>NZ_CP046446.1:0-4719331 GCF_009734465.1 Leclercia sp. J807 | reverse complement strand
CGATTTAGGCCGCATATTGGAAAAATTAATGAGTAGCGACAATTTTTTGCTTAAATGATCTAACGAAGATCCTGGACGATCCTTGCGATTTGCCCTGGAGCCCGTATAATTCCCCACCCGGCGCGTGGGACTCGATTTCCTGCGTCTGACGCTGCTCAATTTGCACGCTAAAAACGTGCGGAAAGACGCGGGAAATAAGGAAAGAGAATTGACTCCGGAGTGTACAATTATTACAATCCGGCCTCTTTAATCACCCATGGCTTCGGCGTCCATCGTTCGTTATTCGTTCGGACTCCACAAAAAGTCATTGAATTTATTCAAGTTTAGGTAGAAATCGCCATGAAACGCACTTTTCAACCGTCTGTACTGAAGCGCAACCGTTCTCACGGCTTCCGTGCTCGTATGGCTACTAAAAATGGTCGTCAGGTTCTGGCACGTCGTCGTGCTAAAGGCCGTTCACGTCTGACCGTTTCCAAGTAATTAAGCTAACCCCTGAGTGGTTAAGCTAGCATTTCCCAGGGAGTTACGTTTGTTAACTCCCACTCATTTCACTTTCGTCTTCCAGCAGCCACAACGGGCTGGCACGCCGCAAATCACCATTCTCGGCCGCCAAAATTCGCTGGGGCATCCCCGTATCGGTCTCACTGTCGCCAAGAAAAACGTTAAGCGTGCGCATGAACGCAATCGGATTAAACGTCTGACGCGTGAAAGCTTCCGTTTACGTCAACATGAACTGCCTTCTATGGATTTCGTGGTGGTGGCTAAAAAAGGGGTTGCCGACCTCGATAACCGTGCTCTCTCGGAAGCGTTGGAAAAATTATGGCGCCGCCACTGTCGCCTGGCTCACGGGTCCTGATCGGCCTTATCCGGGTCTATCAACGCCTGATTAGTCCGCTACTCGGGCCACACTGTCGTTTCAGACCGACCTGTTCGCAATACGGAATTGAGGCATTGCGCAGGTTTGGAGTGATAAAAGGCAGTTGGTTGACGGTGAAACGCGTATTAAAATGCCACCCTTTACACCCAGGTGGAGACGACCCCGTCCCTCCAGGACCTTTTGATACCAGAGAACACTAACGATGGATTCGCAACGCAATCTTCTTATCATCGCTTTGTTGTTCGTGTCTTTCATGATCTTCCAGGCTTGGGAGCAGGACAAAAATCCTCAACCTCAGCAGCAGGTCACGCAGACAACGACCACCGCAGCGGGTAGCGCCGCCGACCAGGGCGTACCGGCCAGTGGCCAGGGGAAACAGATTACGGTTAAGACCGATGTGCTTGAGCTGACTATCAACACCCGTGGTGGTGATATTGAGCAAGCGCTGCTGTTGACCTACCCGAAAGAGCTGAAGTCTTCCGAACCTTTCCAGCTGCTGGAAACCACGCCTGAGTTTATCTATCAGGCACAGAGCGGCCTGACCGGTCGTGATGGCCCGGATAACCCGGCTAACGGTGCGCGTCCGCTCTATAACGTAGACAGCGATACCTTCGTGCTGGCCGATGGTCAGAACGAAATCACCATTCCGCTGACCTACACCGACGCCGCGGGTAACACCTTCACCAAAACCTTCACCCTGAAACGCGGTGAGTTTGCGGTAAACGTGGGCTATAACGTACAGAACGCCGGTGCGAAGCCGCTGGAAGTGTCGACCTTTGGTCAGCTGAAGCAGTCCATCAATCTGCCGTCGCACCGCGACACCGGAAGCAGCAACTTCGCGCTGCACACCTTCCGCGGCGCAGCGTACTCTACGCCAGACGCGAAATATGAGAAATACAAGTTCGACACCATCGCCGATAACGAAAACCTGAACGTCAGCTCCAAAGGCGGCTGGGTTGCGATGCTGCAGCAGTATTTCGCTACCGCGTGGATCCCGAATAACGACGGTACCAACAACTTCTATACCGCGAACCTGGGTAACGGTGTTGCCGCTATCGGCTATAAGTCTCAGCCGGTTCTGGTTCAGCCGGGTCAAACCGGTACGCTGGCCAGCACCCTGTGGGTCGGCCCGGAAATCCAGGACAAAATGGCTGCCGTGGCGCCGCACCTGGACCTGACCGTAGACTACGGTTGGTTGTGGTTCATCTCTCAGCCGCTGTTCAAGCTGCTGAAGTGGATCCACAGCTTCCTGGGTAACTGGGGCTTCTCCATCATCGTTATCACCTTTATCGTTCGTGGCATCATGTACCCGCTGACCAAAGCGCAGTACACCTCCATGGCGAAGATGCGTATGCTGCAGCCGAAGATTCAGGCGATGCGTGAGCGTCTGGGCGATGACAAACAGCGTCAGAGCCAGGAGATGATGGCCCTGTACAAAGCCGAGAAAGTGAACCCGCTGGGTGGCTGCTTCCCGCTGCTGATCCAGATGCCTATCTTCCTTGCGCTCTACTACATGCTGATGGGCTCCGTTGAGCTGCGCCACGCGCCGTTCGCGCTGTGGATCCATGACCTCTCAGCACAGGACCCGTACTACATCCTGCCGATCCTGATGGGCGTGACGATGTTCTTCATCCAGAAGATGTCGCCGACCACCGTGACCGACCCGATGCAGCAGAAGATCATGACCTTTATGCCGGTCATCTTCACCGTGTTCTTCCTGTGGTTCCCGTCAGGTCTGGTGCTGTACTATATCGTCAGCAACCTGGTAACCATCCTTCAGCAACAGCTGATCTACCGTGGTCTGGAAAAACGTGGCCTGCATAGCCGCGAAAAGAAAAGCTCCTGATCCCAAGTAGGCTGTAGCTAAAATAAAGGCGGTCATCAGACCGCCTTTTTTATTGCGTTAAGAAGAGACAAACCATGAGCCATAACGACACTATCGTCGCCCAGGCAACCCCACCGGGACGCGGTGGTGTGGGCATTCTGCGTATCTCCGGCCTGAAGGCGCGCGAGGTGGCAGAAGCGGTGCTGGGTAAACTGCCAAAGCCACGCTATGCCGATTATCTGCCCTTTAAAGATAGCGACGGAACGGCGCTGGATCAGGGCATCGCACTCTGGTTCCCGGGCCCGAACTCCTTTACCGGCGAAGACGTGCTCGAACTGCAGGGCCACGGCGGGCCGGTGATCCTCGACTTGCTGCTGAAACGCATTCTGACCCTGCCGGGCGTACGCATCGCCAAACCGGGCGAGTTCTCCGAGCGGGCGTTTCTGAACGACAAGCTGGATCTGGCCCAGGCAGAAGCGATTGCCGACCTGATCGACGCCAGCTCCGAGCAGGCCGCGCGCTCGGCGCTGAACTCGCTGCAGGGCGCCTTTTCCGCGCGCGTTAACCATCTGGTGGAAGCACTTACTCACCTGCGCATCTACGTGGAAGCAGCCATTGATTTCCCGGATGAGGAGATCGACTTCCTCTCCGATGGCAAAATCGAAGCCCAGCTTAACGAGGTGATGAACGATCTCGACGCGGTACGTGCCGAGGCGCGTCAGGGCAGCCTGCTGCGCGAAGGGATGAAGGTGGTCATTGCCGGTCGCCCGAACGCCGGGAAATCGAGCCTGCTGAATGCCCTGGCGGGGCGTGAAGCGGCGATTGTCACCGACATAGCCGGTACCACCCGCGACGTACTGCGGGAGCATATTCATATCGACGGTATGCCGCTGCATATCATCGACACCGCGGGCTTACGCGATGCCAGCGACGAAGTGGAGCGTATCGGTATCGAGCGCGCCTGGCAGGAGATCGAGCAGGCCGACCGGGTGCTGTTTATGGTAGACGGGACTACCACCGCCGCCGTTGACCCGGCCGAAATCTGGCCGGACTTTATCGCCCGCCTGCCGGCAAAACTGCCGATCACCGTGGTGCGCAACAAAGCGGACGTTACCGGCGAAACGCTGGGTATCAGCGATGTGAATGGTCACTCACTTATCCGTCTGTCGGCACGAACCGGCGAGGGTGTGGATGAGCTGCGCAACCATCTGAAGCAGAGCATGGGCTTTGATACCAGCATGGAGGGCGGCTTCCTCGCCCGTCGTCGCCATCTGCAGGCGCTGGAAGAGGCGGCACAGCATCTGGATCAGGGTAAAGCCCAGCTGCTCGGCGCCTGGGCCGGAGAGTTACTGGCGGAAGAGCTGCGTCTGGCGCAGCAGGCGTTAAGCGAGATCACCGGGGAGTTTACCTCGGACGATCTGCTGGGTCGCATCTTCTCCAGCTTCTGCATCGGGAAATAAACCCGTTGCAGTTAACTGCAAAAAAGCCGCAATAGCATCGCTGTTATTGCGGCTTTTCTTTTCCCATATTACCTGAATAAATACCAAATACGCCTGTTATATTCTCTGTGATTACAATCACAATTAATATCATCGCGCATAGACAAATATTCTCATTCGAATAGTGTAGTAGCGTGTCTAATGAGGATAAATCAATGATGATTATCTTAAATACATATATCACCTCTAAGTGGTTCAATATTGACAATAAAATTGTCAATCACCATCCTTAATCTCCCTTCGCTTCTCATTCTCTATGCAACCTGAATAGATTAACACTCTATTTATCCGGTATGCCTGAAATCATTGCGCCCGTAAGGCTGCAATTGTGCCTCTGCACGTCTCTGTCGGTGGAATATATTCTCCCGGTTGCGTAGCAGTATGGCAGGCCCGGGCATGCCTGAATTAATGGTTATTGAAATAGCCACCAGCACCGCTGCGATAAAAACAGGAATTATATAATGGAAAACTTCAAACATTTACCAGAACCATTTCGCATCAGAGTTATTGAGCCGGTTAAACGCACCACAAGGGAGCATCGCGAAAACGCTATTATTAAATCGGGGATGAACCCTTTCCTGCTGGATAGCGAAGACGTATTTATTGATTTACTGACCGACAGCGGCACCGGCGCGGTCACACAAAATATGCAGGCCGCCATGTTGCGCGGTGACGAAGCCTACAGTGGAAGCCGGAGTTACTACGCGCTGTCTGACGCGGTGAAGGAGATTTTCGGCTATCAATATACTATCCCGACCCATCAGGGGCGCGGCGCGGAGCAGATCTATATTCCTGTGTTAATCAAAAAACGCGAGCAGGAGAAGGGATTAGACCGCACAAAAATGGTCGCCTTCTCTAACTACTTTTTTGATACCACACAGGGTCATAGCCAGATAAATGGCTGCACCGTGCGCAACGTCTATATTAAGGAAGCATTCGATACCGGCGTCCGTTACGATTTTAAAGGCAACTTTGACCTGCAGGGCCTGGAAAACGGCATCGAAGAAGTGGGGCCGAGTAACGTGCCTTATATTGTCGCAACCATCACCAGCAACTCCGCCGGTGGGCAACCAGTGTCGCTGGCGAATCTGAAAGCGATGTACGCGATCGCCAGAAAATACGAGATCCCGGTCGTCATGGATTCCGCGCGCTTCGCAGAAAACGCCTGGTTTATTCAAAAACGCGAAGCGGAATATAAAGACTGGACTATCGCGGAAATAACCCGTGAAACGTACAAGTATGCGGATATGCTGGCGATGTCCGCTAAGAAAGATGCCATGGTGCCAATGGGCGGGTTGCTGTGCATCAAAAACGATGACTACTTCGACGTCTACACCGAGTGCAGAACGTTGTGCGTCGTCCAGGAAGGGTTCCCGACTTACGGTGGCCTTGAAGGTGGCGCGATGGAGCGTCTGGCTGTCGGCCTGCATGATGGCATGGGCCAGGACTGGCTGGCGTACCGGATTAATCAGGTGCAGTACCTGGTTGACGGCCTGGAAGCCATCGGGGTGGTTTGCCAGCAGGCGGGGGGCCATGCTGCCTTTGTGGATGCGGGTAAGTTATTGCCGCACATTCCAGCAGAACAGTTCCCGGCGCAGGCGCTGGCCTGTGAGCTCTATAAAGTAGCGGGTATTCGTGCAGTGGAAATCGGTTCGTTCTTATTAGGCCGCGATCCGAAAACCGGTAAACAATTACCTTGCCCGGCAGAACTGTTGCGTTTAACCATTCCGCGGGCCACGTATACGCAATCGCACATGGATTTCATCGTCGAAGCCTTTAAACACGTTAAAGAAAATGCGAAGAATATAAAGGGATTAACCTTCACCTACGAACCTAAAGTATTACGCCACTTCACTGCAAAACTCAAAGAAGTTTAACCTTCTGTCCCCGGGTGGCTAAATAATGTTAGCCACCCGCAAAGTAAATATATCAATAACATCAGGCTTACCATAATTGATGGGGGCACCATGGATAATGCTTTAGAATTAGAGACTAAACACTCTTCGGTTTGGGGTGTCATGGTTATAGCAGGTACCGTTATTGGCGGGGGGATGTTTGCTTTACCCGTGGATCTGGCAGGGGCATGGTTTTTTTGGGGTGCGTTTATTTTAATTATCGCCTGGTTTTCAATGCTTCACTCCGGGTTGTTATTGCTGGAAGCAAATTTAAACTATCCTGTCGGTTCAAGTTTTAATACGGTCACCAAAGATCTGCTTGGCAATAAATGGAATATCGTAAGTGGTTTCACGGTCGCCTTTGTGCTTTATATTCTGACCTATGCCTATATCTCGGCCAACGGCGCAATCATAAGTGAAACCATCGCCATGAATCAGGGCACGCATGTGAACCCGCGCATTGTGGGTGTCAGTACGGCGCTCTTTGTCGCGGCGGTATTGTGGTTCAGCTCATTAGCCGCCAGCAGGATTACCTCGCTGTTTTTAGGCATTAAGATCATCGCCTTTATCGTTGTTTTTGGGTCATTTTTCTTTCAGGTTGATTACTCGATATTAAGAGACAGCAACGTTACCTCGGCCAGTAATACCACCTACTTCCCCTATATCTTTATGGCCCTGCCCGTCTGCCTGGCGTCGTTTGGTTTTCATGGCAACATTCCCAGCCTGATCATCTGCTATGGGAAGCGGAAAGATAAGCTGATCAAAAGCCTTGTGTTTGGCTCGCTGCTGGCACTTTTTATCTATCTGTTCTGGTTGTATTGCACGATGGGGAATATCACCCGCGACAGCTTCAATGAGATCATCTCATCAGGGGGCAACGTCGATTCGCTGGTGAAGTCTTTCCTTGGCACCCGGCAGCATGGGGTCATCGAATTTTGTTTACTGGTTTTCTCCAATTTAGCCGTCGCCAGCTCCTTCTTTGGCGTCACGCTAGGCTTGTTCGATTATCTTGCCGACCTCTTTAAACTGGATAATTCCCCCTCCGGTCGTCTGAAGACGATCATGCTGACCTTCCTGCCGCCCACTTTGCTCTACCTTATCTTCCCGAACGGCTTTATCTACGGAATTGGCGGTGCCGGGTTGTGTGCAACCCTATGGGCGGTCATTGTCCCGGCCCTGCTCGCGTTGAAAGCGAGACAGAAATTCCCGGATAAGATCTTCACCGTCTGGGGAGGGATGGCGATCCCTTCTCTGGTGATCCTCTTCGGTGTCGTGGTCATTTTTTGCTGGTTCGGTAATACCTTTAATTTCCTGCCGCGCTTCGGTTGATCCTGCCTGCGTTCCCGTAAGCCACCTCTCGCTGAGGTGGCTTTCCTGCCAGGAAATCACCTTTGTCCAAATGGCAACTCGCTAAACCTCTCTTCTCCCCCTATGCTTCATGCCTGCATTTATGGGGGGTTTATGGCTCGTTTTCTGTTTTGTAGTTTTGCGCTGGTGCTGCTTTATCCATCGGGCATTGATATGTATCTGGTGGGGCTGCCGCATATTGCCCGCGATCTGGGCGCCAGCGAAGCGCAGCTGCATATCGCGTTTTCAGCCTACCTCGCGGGGATGGCGTCATCGATGGTGTTTGCCGGGAAGATTGCCGATAAAGCCGGGCGTCAGCCCGTCGCCATTACCGGGGCTGTGATATTTGCCCTGGCATCGGTGCTCTGTTCTGTGGCGCAGGAGAGCACGCTGTTTCTGGCCGGGCGCTTTATCCAGGGCATCGGCGCGGGCGGCTGCTACGTGGTGGCGTTTGCGATTTTGCGCGACACCTTAAGCACCCAGCGACGCGCCAAAGTACTCTCCATGATAAACGGTATCACCTGCATTATTCCGGTGCTGGCGCCGGTGGTGGGCTACCTGATCATGCTGCAATTTCCATGGCAGAGCCTCTTCTGGGCCATGGCGGCGATGGGAATGCTGGTTTTTATCCTCTCTATTACGGTGCTGAAAGAGACCCATCCAGGGGCGCAAAACCACACTCATACCGCGTCGGTTCCGCCGGAGGAGACGCTGCTTAACCGCTTCTTCATCAGCCGGCTGCTGATCACCACCCTGAGCGTGGCGGTGATCCTGACCTATGTAAACGCTTCCCCGGTATTATTAATGGAAATCATGGGTTTTGATCGCGGCGAGTATTCCACGGTAATGGCGTTAACCGCGCTGGTCAGCATGGCCGTCTCCTTCTCGGCGCCGTTTGCGCTGAATATTTTCAGTCAGCGCACGCTGATGCTGTCCTCCCAGGTGCTGTTCCTGGCGGCGGGCGTGGTGCTGGCGACAGCCAGTTCCCCAACCTTGATGCTGGCGGGTATCACTCTGGTTTGTGCCGGGTTCTCTATGGGGTTTGGTGTGGCGATGAGTCAGGCATTAGGCCCGTTTGCGCTGCGAGCGGGAGTGGCAAGCTCGGTGCTGGGTATTACTCAGGTCTGCGGCTCGTCGCTGTGGATTTGGCTGGCGGCGATAATCGGGCTGAATGCACTGAATATGCTGATCGGGGTTCTGATTGGCTGTAGCATGCTCGGCATCACCCTACTTATGGTCATCCGGCCCGCAGCACATCATGAAGAAGCCCCTCAGCAGTCTCGATCTTAACCTGTTGTTGTGCCTGCAGCTTTTGCTGCAAGAACGCAGCGTCACCAAAGCCGCGAAACGGATGAACGTTACCCCGTCCGCGGTGAGTAAATCGCTGGCGAAGTTGCGCGACTGGTTTGACGATCCCCTGTTTGTGAAGACCCCTCTGGGGCTGCTGCCCACCCCGCTGACGGTGAGTCTGGAACAGGATCTGGCCGACTGGATGCAGATTGGCAACCAGATCCTCGATAAATTCCACCATGACTCTCCCGGCGGCCTGACCTTTGAGCTGGCGGCGGAAACGCCGCTGATGCTGATCCGCTTTAACGCTCTGCTGGAACAGGTGAATCAGCGTTACCCACAGGCGACCGTGAAGATGCGCCACTGGGATTACGATTCGCTGGACGCCATTACCCGCGGGGAGGTCGATCTCGGTTTTACCGGGCGTGAAACGCACCCGCGCTCCCGGGAGTTACTGAAGCTGATGCCGTGGTTTATCGACTACGAAATTCTCTTCAGCGACCGGCCGTGCGTCTATCTGCGTGAGGACCATCCTGCCCTTCAGGAGGCGTGGGATCTGGAGACCTTCCTGCGCTATCCGCATATCAGCATCTTCTGGGAGCGGAGCGACACCTGGGCGCTGGATGAAGTGCTGAGAGAGATGGGGCGTACACGTAATATCGCCATGAGCCTGCCCGGATTCGAGCAGTCGATGTTTATGGCGGCGCAGCCGGGCCATAACTACATTGCTACCGCGCCGCACTATTGCCATCACTATAATCAGCTCCACCAGCGGAAGCTGGTTGCCCTGCCGATCCCCATCGATGAAGCGCAGGCGCAAAAGCTCACTGTCCCCTTCACCCTGATCTGGCATAAGCGTAACAGCCACAACCCCAAAATCCTCTGGCTGAGAGAAACCATTAAAGCGCTGTATGGTTCGCCATTACGTTAATTGCCCGGTTTTTGGCTAAGCAAATGTAAAGTTCCGCTGCAAACCTTCCCTTACCCCCATTTAGCCATTAAAACAGTAGATAAGTTAAGCGATAATGATGTAAACGTTTAACCCGTCTACTGACCATTATCATGGAGCGAAAAATGGCAACGCATTTTGCAAGAGGGACGCTGACCGAGGGGCGGCTGGTTTCGACCAGACTCTCTCCATCCTGTCATATCGAAGCGCGGAAGCTTCCGGAACATCGTCGGGCGCGATTTTTGGCTTCCCGATCGCTGCTCGCTGAACTGATGTTTATGCTTTACGGCACCAGCGAGCTGCCGGACGTAATTACCGAACCTGAGGGTCGCCCGGTTTTTGCCGATCCTGAACTCCCCCGTTTTTCCATTGCCTACGCCGGCAATATTGTGGGTCTGGCGCTGACCACGGAAGGCGACTGCGGTCTGGATATGGAGCTGCAGCGGACCATTCGCAGCATGGATGGTACCCACGCTCATGACACCTACCCGTTATCCAGCAACGAGAACTTATGGGTGCGTAATCAGCACGACCCCAACGAAGCCAGAGCACAGCTCATTACCCTGCGCCAGAGCATTCGTAAACTGTCAGGCGACGCCAATGACTGCGCCAGCCTGCTGCAACTGTTACCGGGTTCCGGTCGTCTGCGGGCGTCCAGAGCCGCGCAGGTGGAAGCCTTAAGCGATGCCGAAGATGTGCTGATCTGGTCGATTGCCGTCACCCCGGTTATTGAACGGCTAAAAATCTGGTCATTCGACAGCCGTCTCGGATGGAACGGTCTGCCGGATGTTCCTGCCCGCGCCAACGAACCGGCAGCCCGCCTGATGCGGCTCACCAGTTTACCGGCGGAGAAAGCGATTACCCTTACCTGACCCTTCAGCAGGGCCATCATGATGAAGAAGGAGTAGTGATGTCTGATACGTTGAATGTTGTTACGTTACTGGGAAGCCTGCGCAAAGGTTCATTTAACGGCATGGTTGCCCGCACTCTGCCGAAGCTGGCGCCTGAAGGGATGGTAATTACCGCCCTGCCGTCGATCGGCGATATCCCACTGTACGACGCAGATGTGCAACAGGAAGAGGGATTCCCTGCTGCCGTAGAAGCGCTGGCAGAACAGATCCGCCAGGCTGACGGCGTGGTGATTGTGACTCCGGAATATAACTACTCCGTGCCGGGTGGCTTAAAGAATGCTATCGACTGGCTTTCTCGTCTGCCGGAGCAGCCGCTGGCAGGTAAGCCGGTGCTGATCCAGACCAGCTCAATGGGGGCGATTGGCGGTGCGCGCTGCCAGTATCATCTGCGCCAGATCCTGGTCTTCCTCGACGCGATGGTAATGAACAAGCCGGAATTTATGGGTGGCGTGATTCAGAACAAGGTCGACCCGCAGACGGGTGAAGTGATTGACCAGAGCACGCTGGATCACCTGAGCGGACAGCTGAGCGCGTTCGGGAAGTATATTCAGCGGGTTAAAGCGTAAAAGAAGAAACAAAAATTAAAGCCCTTTTCTCAGAAAAGGGCTTTTTTTATTACGCGTCGATAAACGCAATCTTCAGAATGAACAGCAGCGCAACGACCATCACGCACGGGCTGATTTCACGCCAGCGCCCGGTCCCCGCCTTCATGACACAGTAAGAGATAAAGCCCAGCGCAATGCCTTCGGTGATGGAGAAACTGAACGGCATCATCACCGCAGTGATAAACGCTGGCACCGCTTCGGTCAGATCATCCCACTTCACGCGCGCCAGGCTGGAGGTCATCAGCACGCCCACGTAGATCAGCGCGCCTGCGGCAGCGTAGGGCGGCACCATACCGGCCAGCGGAGAGAGGAAGATCACCAGCAGGAACAGCAGGCCGACGACGACAGCGGTCAGGCCGGTACGGCCACCCACGGAGACCCCGGAAGAGGATTCGATGTAGGCGGTCACGGAGGAGGTACCGATAAAGGAGCCGGTTACGGAGGAGATGCTGTCCACAAACAGCGCCTGCTTCATGCGCGGGAATTTGCCCTTCTCATCCGCCAGACCGGCCTTGTCGGTCACGCCAATCAGCGTCCCGGAGGAGTCAAACAGGTTCACCAGCATGAAGGAGAAGATCACCCCGGCCAGGCCCAGGTTCAGCGAGCCCGCCAGATCGACATGGCCAATCACCGTGGAGACGCTTGGCGGCGCGGAGACGATGCCGTTGTAGTGCACATCGCCCATCATCCAGCCCAGCAGGGTGGTGACAATAATCGACACCAGCACCGCCGCGTGGATATTGCGTGAGGCCAGAATTGCGATGATGAAGAAGCCCAGCACACCCAGCAGCACGCTGTGGGAGGTCAGTTTACCGATGCTGACCAGCGTTTCCGGGTTCGCCACGATCACACCGGCGTTTTTCAGCCCCATCATACCGATGAACAGACCGATACCGCTGGTGATACCTACGCGCAGGCTGACCGGGATATTAGCAATCATCCAGTAACGCACGCGGAAAATGGTCAGCAGCAGCAGACCGACCGCGCCCCAGAAGATAGCGCCCATCCCCACCTGCCACGGCAGGCCCATCGCCTGAACCACGACGAAGGCGAAGAAGGCGTTGAGGCCCATCGCCGGTGCCAGGGCAACCGGCAGATTAGCGAATAGCCCCATCAGGATGCTGCCGAAGGCGGCGATCAGACAGGTCGTAACGAAGACGGCGCTGGTGTCCATGCCAGCAACGCCCAGAATTTGTGGGTTCACGAAAACGATATAGACCATCGTCAGGAAGGTGGTGAAACCGGCGATCACTTCGGTGCGTGCCGTCGTGCCGTGCTCGCGCAGTTTAAACACGCGCTCAAGCAAACCCGCGCCAGAAGACTGGGTAGTGTGTTGTTGACTCATTATCTATTTCCGAACAGGGAGGGAAAATCCGTCGCTATCCTATACCAAAATGCGACAATAAGGGCGGTTGTGAGGTACTTTTTTTCATTGCATCTGCTTATACGGCAACGATTGCGTCACACCGTTATGCATAACGTAAACGTTAAACTTGTTAAGAAAGGGAAAGGCATGTCTCAGATTGATGCGGTATTTTTCGACTGCGACGGTACGCTGGTCGACAGTGAGGTCATCTGTTCCCGGGCGTATGTCACCATGTTCCAGGAATTTGGTATCACGCTCGATCTCGAAGAGACCTTCAAACGCTTTAAGGGCGTGAAGCTCTACGAGATCATCGACATCATTAATGCCGAACACGGCGTCAGCCTCGCGAAAGCGGATCTGGAGCCTGTTTACCGCGCCGAGGTCGCACGCCTTTTCGACTCGGAACTGGAAGCGATCGCCGGGGCCAGCGCCCTGCTGGATGCCATGGCGGTGCCGATGTGCGTGGTCTCTAACGGCCCGGTGAGCAAAATGCAGCACTCCCTTGGCAAGTTACAGATGCTGCACCATTTCCCGGAAAAACTGTTCAGCGGCTACGATATTCAGCGCTGGAAGCCCGATCCGGCCATGATGTTCCATGCGGCGAAAGCGATGAACGTCAACGTCGAGAACTGCATCCTGGTGGATGATTCCAGCGCAGGCGCGCAGGCGGGGATCGCCGCGGGCATGGAGGTGTTCTACTTCTGCGCCGATCCGCACAACCCGCCGCTCGACCATCCGAAGGTGACAACCTTTACCGATCTGGCGCAGCTGCCGGCATTGTGGAAAGCGCGCGGCTGGAATATTACCCGCTAAGCAAATGCCCTCCCCCTATGGGGAGGGCTGATATTTTTACTTAAAGAGTTTTTGTACAAATTCCGCATAGGCCGGACGCCAGACGTCCATTTCGTGATTCAGTCCGGGATACAGCTTGTAGTCAAATTTAATGCCCTGCTTTTCCAGCTCCGCTTTCAGCCCGGCGATATCTTTTCCGGTTACCGAATCATGCTCCCCTACCACTACCGTAAAATTATGCAGCTGTCCGTTGATAACATCGGGCTGCTTAAATCTTGCGGCTACGCCCTCGTCCGGTACGGTAGTTGTGGTAACGCCGCTGAAGGTTCCCAGCCAGCCAAAGCTGTCCAGGTGATTCATTCCGGAAACCAGCGCCTGATATCCCCCCTGCGACAGACCCGCCAGCGCGCGGCCCTCCGCTTCTTTACGCACGTTGAAGCGGGTATCAATTAGCGGAACGATCTCGCTCATCAGCTCTCGATCTGCCGCTTTAGCATTGATGTGATAAAAGGTTTTGCGTCTTTCGGCAGGCGGGAAGTTCTCAGGAATCGCCTCCGGAATGTCGGTCTCCGTATCGGGCACGACCACCAGCATAGGTTTGATTTTACCCTCGGCCATCAGGTTATCCATGATTTGCGGCAGGCGGCCCTGATCGATAGCCGAAAGGCCGGTATCCCCAAAACCATGATAGAAATAGAGAACCGGTAACGGTTCGCCTTTACCGTTATAACCCGGCGGGGTCCAGACATAGACGCGGCGTTCAGCATTGAGCGCCTGCGAATGCCAGGTCAGGGTGGTCAGATCGCCATGGGGAACCGGACGATCGTCCAGAATGCTGCCGGGGACCAGAATCAGGCTGGTATTGACCTGGCGCTGGGGTTTTGGATAGCGGCTGCCCGTGTCGCTGGAGCGAAAACCGTCAATATCGTAGAAATATTCATACAGGTTCGGAGCCATAGGCTCGCTTTTCCATGACCAGACGCCGTTTTTATCTTTCGTCATATCATGGGAAACCCAGGTTTCCGGCATCGATCCCGTCACCACGGAGACCCGCTTCGCAGCAGGTGCAAACAGGCGAAAGGTAATACTTTTATCCGTATTAACCTGCGTGACATAGTGGCTAACCGGCATCGCCGGATCGGGTGTGGCAGGAAAGGGGGCGGCGTTAACCGGCATTCCAGTACTTATTCCAATACTGATTGCCATAGCCAGGCATGCTAATGATTTTTTCATGTTCCATCCTTTGCTGTTTTTCGTCCCACGTTAGCGCGTTTCGGTCGTCAGGCAACGGATGAAGGTAAATAATGTGATTGCACCAGAAATAATCACGCCAGTAAGTACTGGCGTGATGAGAGGGTGATATTACTCTTTCGGATCTTTACCCGCCAGCATCTTGTCCAGCTCGTCGCCACCCACATGGCGGAAATCCTGGCCCTTCACGAAGTAGAAGATGTATTCGCAAATGTTCTGGCAACGGTCACCGATACGCTCGATAGAACGAGCGCAGAACAGTGCGGTCAGAACGCTTGGAATGGTTCGCGTATCTTCCATCATGTAGGTCATCAGCTGGCGCACGATGCCTTCGTACTCCTGGTCGACTTTCTTGTCTTCCCGATAAATACGTACCGCTTCATCCAGATCCATACGCGCAAAGGCATCCAGCACATCATGCAGCATCTGCACGGTGTGACGCCCCAGCGACTCCAGGCTCACCAGCAGCGGCTGGTGTTGCTGGGAGAATTTCTCCAGCGCGGTGCGGCAGATTTTGTCCGCCACGTCGCCAATACGTTCCAGCTCGGCGATGGTTTTGATGATCGCCATCACCAGGCGCAGGTCGCTCGCTGTCGGCTGACGCTTGGCGATAATGCGCACGCAGGCCTCGTCGATCGCCACTTCCATCATGTTGACATGTTTGTCGCCTTCCACCACGCGCTTCGCCAGCTCGCTGTCCTGGTTATGCATTGCGGTGATCGCGTCAGAAAGCTGCTGCTCGACCATTCCGCCCATGGTCATCACCTGGGTGCGGATGCTTTCCAGCTCTGCGTTGAACTGGCCGGAAATGTGTTTATTAAGATTGAGATTATCCATTGCGCACTCCTGAATCAGCCGTAGCGTCCGGTGATGTAGTCTTCTGTTTGTTTCTTCGCAGGCTTGGTGAACAGGTCGTCCGTTTTACTGAACTCAATCAACTCGCCCAGGTACATAAATGCTGTGTGGTCGGAACAACGGGCAGCCTGCTGCATGTTGTGGGTCACGATCACCACGGTGTAATCCGCTTTCAGCTCGGTGATCAGCTCTTCAATACGCCCGGTGGAGATCGGGTCCAGCGCTGAGCACGGCTCATCCAGCAGCAACACTTCAGGGCGAATGGCGATACCGCGCGCAATGCACAGACGCTGCTGCTGACCACCGGAGAGAGAGTACCCGCTCTGGTGAAGTTTATCTTTGGTTTCGTTCCACAATGCGGCCTTGGTCAAAGCCCACTGCACGCGTTCATCCATATCGGCGCGGGAGAGCTTCTCGAACAGGCGCACACCGAAGGCGATGTTGTCATAAATCGACATCGGGAACGGCGTCGGTTTCTGGAACACCATGCCCACTTTCGCGCGCAGCAGGGCGATATCCTGGGTATTGGTCAGAATGTTGTCGCCATCCAGCAGGATCTCGCCTTCGGCGCGCTGCTCGGGATAGAGCGAATACATTTTGTTAAAGGTACGCAGCAGCGTGGACTTACCGCAGCCAGACGGACCGATGAATGCCGTCACCTGGTTTTTAGCAATATCCAGGTTGATGTTCTTCAGGGCATGGAACTTACCGTAGTAGAAGTTCAGGTCACGAACCGAAAGTTTACCCGGAGCAGTATTCACCATACTCATTGACTCATTTCCTCATCCGGCGCCGCAGCGTGCCACGCCGTCAATAATTAACCGTGTTTCTTCTTCGCGAAAATAACGCGCGCCAGAATGTTCAGTAACAGTACGCACAGGGTAATAATCAGTACCCCGGCCCAGGCCAGTGACTGCCATTCGGCAAACGGGCTCATCGCAAATTTAAAGATCGTTACCGGCAGGTTGGCGATCGGCTGCATCATATCCGTGCTCCAGAACTGGTTTGAGAGCGCGGTAAAAAGCAGCGGTGCCGTTTCACCGGCGATACGGGCAACGGCCAGCAGCACACCTGTCAGGATCCCCGAGATGGAGGCTTTCAGGGTGATGGCAGAAATCATCTTCCACTTTGGCGTACCCAGTGCGTAGGCCGCTTCACGCAGGCTGTCCGGCACCAGTTTCAGCATGTTCTCGGTGGTACGAATAACGATAGGTACCTGCAGCAGCGCCAGCGCAATCACACCCGCCCAGCCGGAGAAGTGTTCCATCTGCGCCACCACGATGGTGTAGACGAACAGGCCGACCACAATCGATGGAGCAGAGAGCAGGATGTCGTTGATGAAGCGGATCACTTCTGCAATCCAGGATTTACGGCCATACTCCGCCAGGTAAATACCCGCCATGATGCCAAGTGGCGTACCGAACACGGTCGCCCACAGGATCAGCAGGCCGCTGCCCGCCAGGGCGTTTGCCAGACCGCCGCCCGCCGTATTTGGTGGTGGGGTCATCTCGGTGAACAGCGCCAGCGACATGCCGTCGATACCGCGCGTTACCGTGGAGAAGAGGATCCAGATCAGCCAGAACAGACCAAATGCCATCGTCGCCATGGAGAGCGTCAGGGCGAGGCGGTTTTTCATGCGGCGCTTCGCCTGCATTTTGCGGCGGGATTCCGCCAGCTCCGCGGTATTTTGCATTTCGAGCGTAGCCATTAGCGTGCCCCCTCATTTTTCGCCAGGCGCATGATCATCAGTTTGGAGATCGCCAGAACAATGAAGGTGATAACAAACAGAATTAAGCCCAGTTCCATCAACGCAGCTACGTGCAGGCCCGACTCCGCTTCGGCGAATTCGTTTGCCAGCGCCGAGGTAATGCTGTTACCCGGCATATAGAGCGAGGCGCTGTCGAGCTGGTAGGTGTTACCGATGATAAAGGTCACGGCCATGGTTTCACCCAGCGCGCGGCCCAGACCCAGCATGATGCCGCCAATCACCCCATTTTTGGTGAACGGCAGGACGATACGCCAGATCACTTCCCAGGTGGTGCAGCCGATGCCGTAGGCCGACTCTTTCATCATCACCGGGGTCTGTTCGAAGACATCGCGCATGACCGCCGCAATGTACGGAATAATCATGATGGCGAGGATCACGCCTGCCGCCAGGATGCCGATACCGAAAGCCGGACCGGAGAATAGCGCGCCCACAAACGGGATGGCGGAAAGGACGTTACCTACCGGCTCCTGAAAGTAGGTCGCGAACAGCGGAGCGAAGATAAACAGACCCCACATGCCGTAAACGATACTTGGAATGGCCGCCAGCAGTTCAATGGCAATACCCAGCGGGCGTCGCAGCCAGTTTGGCGCCAGTTCGGTCAGGAACAGGGCGATACCGAAGCTCACCGGCACCGCAATCAGCAGCGCGATAAACGAGGTCACCAGCGTGCCGTAGATAGGCACCAGCGCACCGTAGATATCGTTCGGTGCATCCCACTCTTTGGTCCACAGGAAGGAGAAACCAAATTTCTGGATGCTCGGCCAGGAGGAGAAAATCAGGGACACGATAATGCCGCCCAGCAGCAATAGCACAATCAGCGCAGCCAGTTTTACCAGCGCGCTGAAAATCATGTCACCTTTTTTACCCGGAGGGTTAAATGCAGGCTTGGTTGCAGCCATAAATTACTCTTCTGTTTGAGACGTCTTACGAATATGCCCGGTGACGCTTACGCTTGCCGGGCCTACAGTCGGAACCGTAGGGCGGGTTAGCGCCAGCGCTACCCGCCATCTTCGTCAAAAATATCCTGTTAGTACAGCGCTTTACCGCTGCTGTCTTTCACGTTGGTTTTCCATGCAGCACGAATCTGCTCAACCACGCTGTCCGGCAGGCTGGCGTAATCCAGGTCGTTAGCCTGTTTGCCGCCATTTTTGTATGCCCAGTCGAAGAACTTCAGCACTTCAGCACCCTGCTCTGGCTTCTTCTGATCCTTGTGGACCAGGATGAAGGTGGTAGAGGTGATTGGCCATGCATTGTCGCCTTTCTGGTTGGTCAGATCCTGAGCGAAAGATTTGCTCCAGTCAGCGCCTTTGGCTGCGTTAGCAAAGTTCTCTTCGGTCGGGCTGACCGGTTTGCCGTCGGCAGAAACCAGTTTGGTGTACGCCAGGTTGTTCTGCTTGGCGTAAGCGTATTCTACGTAGCCGATGGAGCCAGGCAGACGCTGTACGAACGCGGCGATACCGTCGTTACCTTTACCGCCCAGACCGGTCGGCCAGTTAACGGTAGAGCCGGAACCGACTTTAGATTTCCACTCTTCGTTCACTTTCGCCAGGTAGCTGGTGAAGACGAAGGAGGTACCGGAACCGTCAGCACGACGAACCACAGCGATGTTCTGCGAAGGCAGCTTAACGCCCGGGTTCAGTTTGGTGATGGCTTCGTCATCCCATTTTTTGATTTTGCCGAGGTAGATATCACCCAGGGTTTTGCCATCCAGCACCAGTTCGCCGGACTTCAGGCCAGGGATATTTACCGCCAGCACAACACCACCGATAACGGTCGGGAACTGGAACAGGCCTTCCTGATTCAGTTTCTCATCCGACAGCGGAGCATCAGATGCGCCGAAATCAACGGTATTTGCGGTAATTTGTTTAACGCCACCGGAGGAGCCGATACCCTGGTAGTTCACCTTGTTACCAGTCTCTTTCTGGTAAGTATCAGCCCATTTGGCATACACCGGCGCAGGGAAGGTTGCACCAGCGCCAGTCAGGCTTGCCTCTGCAAATACAGAGAACGCGCTCATCGATAAGGTCGCGGCGACAACAGTTGCGACAGTGGTACGCATAACTTTCATAATGTCTCCTGCAAGATTTTCGTAAATCGTTGTTTAGTGGCTACGATGAGCAAAATAGGACAAAGAGGTGACAGATAAATGTACGAATTATGACAGTTTTATGACAACGAAAATCGCGCAGAAAAACCAGCAAAATAATCTATCATTATCAAGTAGTTATATTGAAATATGACAGATTGATTTCAGGTAAATTTTCTTTCTGTGACACTGAAAAAAATAGCCGAAGATGACAGTTTGTCATAGAACGCAGGGTAAAAAAGCAGGCGAAAAAACGCGCAGAAAGGATAAAAAAAGCTCCACCCGAAGGTGGAGCCTGAGAGGATTACTCTACGGTAACGGACTTCGCCAGGTTACGCGGCTGGTCGACGTCAGTGCCTTTGATCAGCGCAACGTGGTAAGCCAGCAGCTGCAGCGGAACGGTATAGAAGATTGGCGCAATCACCTCTTCCACATGCGGCATCTCGATGATGTGCATGTTGTCGCTGCTGGTAAAGCCGGCATCCTGATCCGCGAAGACATAGAGCACGCCGCCACGGGCGCGGACTTCTTCGATGTTGGACTTCAGTTTTTCCAGCAGTTCGTTGTTCGGTGCCACCACGATTACCGGCATATCCGCATCGATCAGCGCCAGTGGGCCGTGTTTCAGCTCACCTGCCGCGTAGGCTTCAGCGTGGATATAGGAGATCTCTTTGAGCTTCAGCGCGCCTTCCAGAGCAATCGGATACTGATCGCCACGACCCAGGAACAGGGAATGATGCTTGTCGGAGAAATCTTCCGCCAGCGCTTCAATGCGCTTGTCCTGGGAGAGCATCTGCTCAATACGGCTCGGCAGCGCCTGCAGACCGTGCACGATATCGTGCTCAATCGCCGCATCCTGACCTTTCAGACGGGCCAGTTTCGCCACCAGCATCAGCAGAACTGTCAGCTGGGTGGTGAACGCTTTGGTAGAGGCCACGCCGATTTCGGTACCGGCTTTGGTCATCAGCGCCAGGTCAGACTCACGCACCAGCGAGGAGCCCGGTACGTTACAGATCGCCAGCGAGCCCAGATAGCCCAGCTCTTTGGAGAGACGCAGCGCCGCCAGGGTATCAGCGGTTTCGCCGGACTGGGACAGGGTGATCATCAGGCTGTTACGACGCACGGCTGATTTGCGATAGCGAAACTCGGAGGCGATCTCCACGTCGCACGGCACGCCTGCCAGCGCTTCAAACCAGTAGCGGGAAACCATACCGGAGTTGTAGGAGGTGCCGCAGGCCACGATCTGAATGTGCTCAACTTTTGCCAGCATTTCGTTGGCGTTAGCCCCCAGCTCGCTCAAATCCACTTCGCCGTGGCTGATACGCCCGGTCAGGGTGTTTTTGATGGCATTCGGCTGCTCGTAGATCTCTTTCTGCATGTAGTGACGGTAAGCGCCTTTATCACCCGCGTCGTACTGCAGGTTGGATTCGATATCCTGACGTTTTACCGGCTCGCCAGATTTATCAAAGATTTTGACGTCACGGCGGGTCACTTCTGCAATATCGCCCTCTTCCATGAAGATAAAGCGACGGGTCACCGGCAGCAGCGCGAGCTGATCGGAGGCGATAAAGTTCTCACCCATCCCCAGACCAATCACCATCGGGCTGCCAGAGCGGGCTGCCAGCAGGGTAGACGGGTCGCGGCTGTCCATGATCACGGTGCCGTAGGCGCCGCGCAGCTGTGGGATCGCACGCAGTACGGCCTCACGCAGCGTACCGCCCTGCTCCAGCTCCCAGTGAACCAGGTGGGCAATCACTTCGGTGTCGGTTTCAGAGACGAAGGTGTAACCACGCGCGATAAGTTCTTCACGCAGCGGTTCATGGTTTTCGATGATGCCGTTATGCACCACCACAATGTGTTCAGAGACGTGCGGGTGCGCGTTGCCTTCCGAAGGTTCACCGTGGGTCGCCCAACGGGTATGGGCAATACCTGTGCCACCGTGCAGCGGGTTCTCTTCCGCGGCCTGTGACAGCATGTTTACTTTACCGAGGCGACGCAGACGGGTCATATTCCCTTCAGCATCAACCACTGCCAGACCGGCAGAGTCATAACCACGGTATTCCAGACGACGTAAACCTTCGAGAAGGATTTCAGCAATATCACGCTGCGCGACTGCGCCAACAATTCCACACATAGTTTTAGATTCCGAATAGAGGCTTTCGCCTGCGTTGTCGCTGACCTGTTATGCCCTTTCCGGGCGCCCCGAGCCTTGTAGAGAGTGGGGTTATATTTATGGGTACTGCTGATGGGCGGGGGATTATGTTATCCCCTCATCCCGAATCCTCTCCCGGAGGGGGAGAGGAAATAATCCGCTTACTTCTTTTTCACCGGGCGTTTCCAGCCCTGCTTATGCACCTGCGGCACACGGCTTAACACCAGCTCGTTCTCCGCCACATTGCGGGTAACGGTCGTGCCCGCCGCAATGGTTACGCCTTTACCAATCGTCACGGGTGCCACCAGCTGCGAATCCGATCCCACAAACACGTCGTCACCAATAATGGTTTTAAACTTGTTCGCGCCATCGTAGTTACAGGTGATAGTCCCGGCGCCGATATTCACGTTATCGCCAATCTCTGCGTCGCCCAGATAGGTCAGATGGCCAGCTTTCGAGCCTTTGCCCAGACGCGCTTTTTTCATTTCGACGAAGTTGCCGACGTGTGCGCCTTCCAGCAGCTCAGCGCCCGGACGCAGGCGGGCGAACGGCCCGATAGTGCAGGCGGCGGACAGATGAGCATCTTCAACCACGCTATAAGGGCTGATTTCGCAGTCGTCGCCAATGACGCTGTTTTTGATCACACAACCGGCGCCAATTTTGACGCGATTACCCAGCGTTACGTTGCCTTCCAGAATAACGTTAGTATCGATCTCGACGTCGCGCCCATGATTAAGCACTCCGCGCAGATCGAAACGTGCCGGATCGCGCAGCATTACGCCCGCCAGCAGCAGCTTTTCTGCCTGCTCGGACTGATATACGCGCTCCAGACGGGACAGCTGAAGACGGTTGTTCACCCCTTCCACTTCGCTTAAGCGATCCGGATGAACGGCAGCGATCTCGCGGCCTTCCTGATACGCCATCGCGATGATATCGGTGATGTAGAATTCGCCCTGGGCGTTATTGTTGTTCAGCTGTGACAGCCAGCGCTTCATGTCCGCGCCGTTGGCGATCAGAATGCCGGTGTTAATTTCCTGAATTTCACGCTGTGCCTCGGTGGCATCTTTGTGCTCAACGATGCCCGTCACCTTGCCGTTATCACGGGTGATACGGCCATAACCGGTTGGATCGTCCAGCTTAACGGTCAGCAGACCGATTCCGCCCTGCGGTTTTGCAGCACGCAGGCGGGTCAGCGTCTCAACGGAGATCAACGGCACGTCGCCGTAGAGCATCAGGATGTCTTCGTCGTCAGAGAAGAACGGGGAGGCCTGCTGCATGGCGTGGCCGGTGCCCAGCTGTTCTGCCTGCAGCACCCAGTTGAGTTTGTCATCACGTAGCGTCTGCTTCAGCAGATCGCCGCCGTGACCGTAGACCAGATGCACCTGGCTGGCGCCAAGATCGTTAGCGGCATCAATGACATGCTGCACCATCGCTTTCCCTGCAAGGGTGTGCAGCACTTTAGGAAGATCGGAATACATGCGGGTGCCTTTGCCTGCGGCAAGGATGACCACGCTCATTGCAGTGTTCAACATACACGTCCTGACTGTAATTTGAGTGAAAAGTAAAACCCTTTGGCGTTGAAAATTCTACATATTTTGCGCCAAAAAATGGAGTGACGGTAAAACGCACAACGTTGCCTGTTTCGGGCAAATTAACGGTCCTTTTTACCGCAGATTAAAGGGCTTTGCCTGTGAAATATAGCGCCCTTTAGCGAACTCTCCAGCCCTCCCAACATGTTAGCTATTTTTTCGCTCTATTAATAAAGCCTGTTATAAGCAAAACACTGTTTTAATTATCTGAATGTGTGACACACAAAAAAGAAACGCTGTTTTATTCTGATGATAATAGCGCTCAATTATTACTCAGGAGAATAAGATGAAGTCTAAAATACCTCTGGCCCTGATGATGTGTAGCGCCTTTTCCGCTATGGCAACAGAACAACCTCATGTCTGGAAAGCCATCGCCTTTGGGCAATCAACGGATCTGAATTTTTCCTCCAACGTGCTGCCCGAAAAAATCGGCGTCAATGATGTGACCATCGACGGGAAAAAGCTCTCACCCCAGGAGAGCGCTGACCTGGCGAAAGCCATCACCCTGGAAAGCCGGGGCGGCAAAATCGCCAACTCCCACGACGGCTTAACGTTTTTCTATACCGAGCTGCCAACGGCAGAAAATTTCGTTTTGCAGGCCACTGTCCGGGTCGACCAGTTTGGGCCGGAGAATGGCGCGAAACCTGCCGCGCAGGAGGGCGCCGGACTGCTGGTGCGCGATGTCCTCGGCAACCCGCGCCAGCAACCGCTAAAAACGGGTTATGAAGAGTTTCCGGCGGCATCGAATCAGGTGATGAACGCCATCATGACCCAGGATAAAAAAGACCATCAGCGAGTAAAAATGCAGGCTATCACCCGGGAGGGGATCAGCCATCCGTGGGGTGATGCCGGAGCCGCCATTAAGAAGCAGAGTTATAAGGAAGAGGTGGATCTGAGCCAGACGCCGGAATTTCGCCTGAAACTCCAGCGCACCGACGACGGCTTTATTACCGCCTGGGCCCCGCTGGACAGCGACACCTGGGTGAGCAAGCGCGTGCCGCGCGCTGACCTGATTTCGGTACAGAATAAGGACCACTATTACGTCGGCTTTTTTGCCTCCCGCAATGCCAAAATTACGGTCACTAACGCCTCGCTCACCACCACCAGCGCCCATACCGTGCCTTCGGAGCCCTGGCAGGCAGAGCCACTGCCGGTCGTGGTGCAGCTGGCGTCCGGTACGGTCAGCGCTTCGCCAGATTACCTGCTGCAGGCGCGCGCTAATGAGGACGGGGTATTTAGCGTAAGACAAAACGAAGTGGTGATCGGTAATGAGAAAGCGGTGAAAGCAGGCGAGATGTACACCCTGCCAGCCCGACTGGAGCAGACCAGCACCTTCACGGTGACCTTTACGCCTGCTCATGGCACGCCAGTGAATCAGCAGCTCACCGTCGAACGCATTGCGGACAGAGATACGACGCACCTCTATGCCGCTCCGGACGGAAAAGCGGATGCACAAGGCACCGCCGATGCGCCACTGGATCTCGCCACCGCTATCGCCCTGCTGGCGCCCGGCGGCAAGCTGGTGCTGAAAAGCGGCGATTACCCGCAGAGTGAGATCCCCGTCGCTGCCAGCGGCAGCAGCGATAAACTCAAAACCCTGCAGGCAGACGGTAAAGTGGTTATCCACGGCCTGCTGCTTGATGCCAGCTACTGGCATATCAACGGTATCGACGTGACCGGCAAAAGTTTGCGCGTCCAGGGTAGCCATAACCTGATCGAGCGCGTCACGGCCTACCGCAACGATGATACCGGGATCCAGATCTCCTCCCCGGAAAAAATTGGCCGGCCATTATGGGCAAGCTATAACCGGGTTGTGGATTCTGAATCTTACGCCAATGAAGATCCCGGCAAGATTAACGCCGATGGCTTCGCGGTGAAAATGCGGGTGGGGGAAGGTAACCGATTGGAGCGTTGCTATTCCCACGACAATATCGACGACGGTTTTGACCTGTTCAACAAGATTGAAGATGGCGCAAACGGCGTGGTCGTGATCGAGAACTCGGTTGCCAGCAACAATACCAGTAACGGCTTTAAGCTCGGCGGAGAAGGGCAGCCTGTGGCGCATCAGATCCGCAACAGCAAAGCCACGGGCAATCACCTGGACGGCTTCACCGATAACTTTAACCCCGGCAGGCTGGTGGTGGAGAATAATATCGCGGTGGATAACCAGCGCTTTAACTATATCTTCCGTCCAAGCCCGTATGGCGATGTGACAACTCAGGGAACCTTTACCGGAAACGTATCGATCCGTAATAAGCCAGGCGAGTACGACGATGCGGTAACAGGAAACATTGATAACACGAACTACTTTATCAAGAAGGGTAAAAGCGTGAACAGTGAAGGGAAAGAACTGGATAAAACGCAGGTAAAAATGTAGGTACCAGGGAGGCGCTTCGCTTATCACACTACGGTAAGCGTGGCGCCACCCGGCATATCAGCACTTAGTGGTTGAACGTACCGAAAGAGACGTTCATGTTGCTGAAAAGGGCGATGATTTTGTTGATCGTTTTCATGATGGCATCCTGATATTTTTGGAGTTCAGTTATGTGATATTCATCACAAAACGAAGTCTACTCCTGACTATTCTGCCGATCAATCTTTTTGTGATCTAAATCACAAAATAATAAAACATCGTTTTAGTTTCAGATTTTCTGAAACGGATCCATAAAAAAAGCCAGTCTGGAGACCAGACTGGCTTTCGTGCTTTCAAGCCGGTGTTACATCGCTTTCTTGGTCAACTCGATAACGCGCAGTTTCGCGATCGCTTTGGCCAGCTCTGCAGACGCCTGAGCGTAATCCACGTCGCCATGAGAGCTCTTAATGTGCTCTTCTGCTTTACGCTTCGATTCCAGAGCTCGTGCTTCGTCGAGATCCTGGCCACGAATTGCGGTATCAGCCAGTACGGTCACGCTACCAGGCTGCACTTCAATAATGCCGCCAGACAGATAGATAAACTCTTCATGACCGAACTGTTTAACGATGCGGATCATACCAGGCTTAATGGCGGTGAGCAGCGGGGCGTGACCCGGGAAAATACCCAGTTCACCTTCGCTACCCGTTACCTGGATTTTCTCGACCAGACCAGAGAACATTTGTTGCTCTGCGCTGACGACGTCCAGGTGGTAAGTCATTGCCATATCACCCTCCGATTAAGGCGTTAAAGTTTTTTGGCTTTTTCCACGGCTTCGTCGATGGAACCCACCATATAGAACGCCTGCTCCGGCAGGTGATCGTATTCGCCTTCCATGATGCCTTTAAAGCCACGGATGGTGTCTTTCAGCGCAACGTATTTGCCCGGAGAACCAGTAAATACTTCTGCTACGAAGAACGGCTGGGACAGGAAGCGCTGGATCTTACGCGCACGTGCTACCACCAGTTTGTCTTCTTCAGACAGTTCATCCATACCCAGGATGGCGATGATGTCTTTCAGTTCCTGATAACGCTGCAGCAGGGACTGTACGCCACGCGCGGTGTCGTAGTGTTCCTGACCCACTACCAGTGGATCCAGCTGACGGCTGGTGGAGTCCAGCGGGTCAACGGCCGGGTAGATACCCAGAGACGCGATCTGACGGCTCAGTACCACGGTTGCGTCTAAGTGCGCAAAGGTGGTTGCTGGGGATGGGTCAGTCAAGTCATCCGCAGGTACGTATACCGCCTGAACGGAGGTAATAGAACCGGTTTTGGTAGAGGTAATACGTTCCTGCAGAACACCCATCTCTTCCGCCAGGGTCGGCTGGTAGCCTACCGCTGATGGCATACGACCCAGCAGTGCAGATACTTCTGTACCAGCCAGGGTGTAACGGTAGATGTTGTCGACGAACAGCAGTACGTCACGACCTTCGTCACGGAATTTCTCAGCCATGGTCAGACCGGTCAGCGCAACGCGCAGACGGTTTCCAGGTGGCTCGTTCATCTGGCCGTAAACCAGGGATACTTTATCCAGAACGTTGGAGTCGGTCATTTCGTGGTAGAAGTCGTTACCCTCACGAGTACGCTCACCTACGCCCGCAAACACGGAGTAACCGGAGTGCTCGATCGCGATGTTACGGATCAGCTCCATCATGTTTACGGTTTTACCTACACCCGCACCACCGAACAGACCAACTTTACCGCCCTTCGCAAACGGACACATCAGGTCGATAACTTTGATGCCGGTTTCCAGCAGTTCCTGAGAGCTGGACAGCTCTTCATAGGAAGGTGCTGCGCGGTGGATAGCCCAACGCTCTTCTTCGCCGATATCGCCTTTCATGTCGATCGGCTGACCCAGGACGTTCATGATACGACCCAGGGTTGCTTTACCTACTGGTACTTCAATTGGGTGCTCGAGGTCTTTTACTTCCAGACCACGACGCAGACCGTCGGAAGAACCCATGGCGATGGTACGCACGATACCGCCACCGAGCTGCTGCTGAACTTCCAGCACCAGATTTTCGTTACCATTCTGAACCTCAAGAGCATCGTACACGCGCGGTACGGCATCCTGAGGGAATTCGACGTCAACTACGGCGCCGATTACCTGGACAATCTTTCCAGTAGCCATCTTGAATCCTCTACGTAATTCGTAAACCTGGTTAAACCGCGGCGGCCCCCGAGACGATCTCGGTGAGTTCCTGAGTAATGCTGGCCTGACGAGCTTTGTTGTATACCAACTGCAGCTCTTTGATCAGGCTGCCACCATTATCGGTAGCGGCTTTCATCGCCACCATACGTGCGGCCTGCTCGCTAGCCAGGTTTTCTACCACGCCCTGATAAACCTGAGATTCAACATAACGACGCAGCAAGGTATCCAGCAGCGGTTTTGGATCCGGTTCATACAGGTAATCCCAGGCTTTATGTTTTAACTCTTCATCTTCTGATGCCGGTAACGGCAGCAGCTGAGTGAGGGTCGGAACCTGGGACATGGTGTTAATAAATTTGTTATTTACAACGTACAGCCTGTCCAGACGGCCTTCATCATAGGCCTGCAACATCACTTTAACCGGACCGATCAGTTCGGACAGGGACGGGTTATCACCCATACCAGTCACCTGGGCGACAATATTGCCGCCTACGGAATTGAAGAAAGAGACGCCCTTAGAGCCGATCATCGCGATATCGCTTTGAACGCCTTTATCGGACCATGCTTTCATATCCGCCAGCAGCTTTTTGAACAGGTTAATGTTCAAGCCGCCGCACAAACCACGGTCGGTAGACACCACCAGGTAGCCCACGCGCTTAACGTCGCGCTCTTCCAGGTAAGGGTGCTTATATTCCAGATTACCGCTCGCAAGGTGACCAATCACTTTGCGCATGGTATCTGCATAAGGACGGCTGGCCGCCATACGTTCCTGCGATTTACGCATTTTGGAAGCGGCGACCATCTCCATCGCTTTAGTGATCTTTTGCGTGTTCTGGACGCTTGCGATCTTACTACGTATCTCTTTTGCGCCGGCCATGAGCTTCTCCTCAATGCCTTGCGGTCTGCCCTAAGACAGACCGCCAGACGTTACCAGGACTGGGTTGCTTTGAAGGAATCGAGCAGGCTCTTCAGCTTGCCTTCGATTTCGTCGTTATAGCCACCGGACTGGTTGATCTCTTGCATCAGTGGAGCATGGTCACGGTCAGCGTAAGCCAGCAGTGCGGCTTCAAAGCTACCGATTTTCGCCAGTTCTACATCCCCCAGATAACCACGTTCTGCTGCGAACAGTACCAGGCCCTGCTGTGCGACTGACATAGGGGCATACTGTTTCTGTTTCAGCAGCTCGGTCACTTTCTGACCGTGGTCAAGCTGTTTACGGGTTGCATCGTCAAGATCGGATGCAAACTGGGAGAACGCTGCCAGTTCACGATACTGTGCCAGTGCGGTACGGATACCACCGGACAGTTTCTTGATGATCTTGGTCTGTGCTGCACCACCTACACGGGATACGGAGATACCCGGGTTAACCGCCGGACGAATACCGGAGTTAAACAGGTTGGTTTCCAGGAAGATCTGACCATCGGTAATGGAGATTACGTTGGTCGGAACGAACGCAGAAACGTCACCCGCCTGGGTTTCGATGATCGGCAGAGCGGTCAGAGAACCGGTTTTGCCTTTCACTTCACCTTTGGTGAAGTTCTCAACGTATTCCGCGTTAACGCGGGACGCACGCTCCAGCAGACGGGAGTGCAGATAGAATACGTCGCCCGGGAATGCTTCACGTCCAGGTGGACGACGGAGCAGCAGGGAAACCTGACGGTAAGCCACAGCCTGTTTAGACAGGTCATCGTATACGATCAGTGCATCTTCACCGCGGTCACGGAAGTATTCGCCCATTGCGCAACCGGCATACGGTGCCAGGTATTGCAGTGCAGCAGATTCAGAAGCGGTCGCCACAACAACGATGGTGTTGGACAGCGCGCCGTGCTCTTCCAGTTTACGCACCACGTTAGAGATGGTGGACGCTTTCTGGCCGATAGCCACGTACACACATTTGATACCGGAATCGCGCTGGTTGATGATCGCATCGATTGCCATCGCGGTTTTACCGGTCTGACGGTCACCGATGATCAGCTCACGCTGGCCACGGCCGATTGGGATCATGGCGTCAACGGATTTATAACCGGTCTGCACCGGCTGGTCGACGGACTGACGATCGATTACGCCCGGTGCGATAACTTCGATTGGCGAGAAGCCATCGTTATCAACTGGACCTTTACCGTCGATTGGCGCACCCAGGGTGTTCACCACGCGACCCAGCAGGCCGCGGCCAACTGGAACTTCAAGAATACGGCCAGTACACTTAACCTTCATGCCTTCGGCGAGGTCAGCGTAAGGCCCCATCACAACTGCACCTACGGAGTCGCGCTCCAGGTTCAGTGCGATAGCGTAACGGTTACCCGGCAGGGAGATCATTTCACCCTGCATACAATCGGCCAGGCCGTGGATGCGGATAACACCGTCGCTTACAGAAACAATAGTACCTTCGTTGTGAGCTTCACTCACAACACTGAACTGAGCAATGCGCTGCTTGATCAGTTCGCTGATTTCGGTGGAATTCAGTTGCATGCTCCAGTCCCCTTAAGACTGCAAGACGTCTGCAAGGCGCTCAAGACGGCCGCGTACGCTGCCATCAATGACCATATCACCCGCACGGATGATTACGCCTGCCATTACAGACTTATCGATATTGCAATTCAGCTTCACTTTGCGTGACAGACGTTTTTCCATCGCGGCGGTGATTTTCGCAAGCTGTTCGTTACTCAGTTCAGTCGCAGAAGTTACTTGAACTTCAACAGTGGCTTCACTGAGGGCACGCAGGTGCTCAAACTGCTCGAGAACATCCGGGAGCGCTTTAAGACGACCATTTTCTGCCATTACCCGAATCAGGTTCTGGCCGTTGGCGTCCAGCTGCTCACCGCAAATGGCGATGAACGAATCGGCGAGCGTTTCAGGCGCCAGGGCGCCAGAAAGCATCTCAGCCATATGTTCGTTTTTCGTTACCTCAGCGGCAAACGCCAGCATGTTCTGCCAGCGATCGACATTTTGGTGTTCGATAGCAAAGTCAAAAGCTGCTTTGGCGTAGGGGCGAGCTACCGTAACAAATTCAGACATCAGCCCCTCCCTCCTTACAGTTCAGCGACAAGTTTGTCCACGATGTCGCTGTTAGCAGCTTCATCCACGGAACGTTCGATGATCTTCTCGGCGCCAGCAACAGCCAGAATCGCGACCTGCTTACGCAGCTCTTCGCGAGCACGTTTACGCTCGGCATCAATTTCTGCCTGCGCTTGTGTCACGATTTTAGTACGTTCCTGTTCTGCTTCAGCTTTCGCTTCGTCCAGGATCTGAGAACGACGTTTGTTCGCCTGCTCGATGATTACCTGGGCTTCCGCTTTCGCTTTTTTCAGCTGGTCGGTCGCGTTGGCCTGTGCAAGGTCCAAATCTTTCTTAGCGCGTTCTGCAGAAGCCAGGCCGTCAGAAATTTCTTTCTGACGTTTTTCGATGGCAGCCATTAAAGGCGGCCATACATACTTCATGCAGAACCAGACAAAGATAACAAACGCGATGGCCTGGCCGAGGATTGTTGCGTTCATGTTCACAGCACAATACCTCTTTAAATTTACAACTGTGGCTTAGGGTTTAAACGACTTACTACGCGACAGCAAACATCACGTACAGACCCAGACCTACAGCGATCATCGGGATAGCATCCACCAGACCCATAACGATAAAGAACTGAGTACGCAGCAGAGGAATCAGATCTGGCTGACGCGCTGCGCCTTCCAGGAATTTACCCCCGAGGATGCCGATACCGATCGCAGCACCGATAGCCGCCAGACCCATCATCACAGCGGCAGCCATGTACAGCAGATCCATATTCAGGTTTTCCATGACAGTCTCCAGTTTGTTTCAGTTAAAACGTAGTAGTGTTGGTAAAGAATCAGTGCTCTTCAGACGCCATCGACAGATAGACGATCGTCAGAACCATGAAGATAAAGGCTTGCAGCGTAATGATCAGGATGTGGAAAATGGCCCACGGCACATTCAGAACCCACTGTGACCACCACGGCAGAAGACCCGCGATCAGAATGAAAATCAGCTCACCCGCATACATGTTGCCGAACAGTCGCAGACCGAGGGAAATCGGTTTGGACAGCAGGCTAACGCCTTCCAGAATCAAGTTGATCGGAATAAACGCCCAGTGGTTGAACGGCTGCAGGGTAAGCTCTTTCACGAAGCCGCCTACACCTTTCATTTTGATGCTGTAGAAAAGAATCAGGATGAATACGCCCAGCGCCATAGACAGGGTGATGTTCACGTCAGCAGACGGCACCACACGCAGCGCAGGCAGACCGAAGATATGCTCGCCGATAAACGGCAGCAGGTCGATCGGCAGCAGGTCCATCAGGTTCATCAGGAAGACCCAGACAAAGACGGTCAGCGCCAGCGGTGCAATCACCTTGCTCTTACCGTGATACATGTCTTTGACGCTACCGTGAACGAAGCCAATGATCATTTCGATGAACGTCTGGAATTTCCCTGGAACGCCGCTGGTCGCACGTTTCGCAACGCCGCGGAAAATGGCCAGGAACAACAGACCCAGTACCACCGAGAAGAACATGGAGTCGATATTGATCGTCCAGAAGGTGGCTGGGGGGTTATGCGGATCCACCAGCGAGAATGTACGCAGGTCGATCTGAAGGTTGTTCAGATGGTGACCTATGTAATCCTGCGGCGTCATATTTTCTGAAGCCATGATGCCTTTTACCCTTTGTTATTGATTACAGCTGGCGCCAGAATTTGTACCACCAGCACCAAAACCCACGTCACTATCAGCGGCAAAAATACCACTTTAAAAACCGCCAGCGCCACCACCAGGAGGGCAAAGGTCAACAACACCTTACACACTTCGCCGAGGGCGAAGGACCAGGCCATGCGGCCTTTGGCAGGTGTATGCGCCTGATGACGCCAGGCAAAAATCATAAACAACATGTTTGGCACAACCACTGCCAAACCTCCGCTTACCGCAGAGATGCCCCAGAAGGGGTCTTTGAGGCAGAACAGCAATCCACTTGCTATCACCGCCAGAAACTGAATGAACAGAAGCTTACGAGCAACGTTTCGACTCAAGAGCGACACTGATATCACGTTTTTACTCCTGCTCACTTCGAGGTATGTCGCGTGTCGTATAAAACGTTCTTTAAGGCTCAGAGTCAAGCAGCAAAAAGCGGACAAATTATACGGTGCGTCCCCGTGATTTCAAACAATAAGTAGCGAAAAGGTGAATAAATGTTTAAATATTTTTCCCCGGCGCTATTTCTTAACTTTTCGCCAAACAATGAATGGCGCGTCAAAACTGCAAACAACGCGGAAACGTTGACGATAAAGCGTGCACGAGATCACAAAATAGACATTTACGATAAGGTCGAATAAATTAAAGCGGTAAAACGTTATATTTCATCTTTCTGATATTAAAGATTAATTTCAGCAACTATTCTCAAAACAGCCCTGTATACAACAAAAACCTTTTATTGACATTTTTAATAAATATTTAACATTAAAATCTGATTACTCTTCCCTACTTTTAGCAAGCTGATATTTTCGGTGTTTATTATCTTTTGGGTTAACTACACGCCCAGGTTAACCCAAAGAAAATCCACAGTAAAAAAGCGGTTAAATTAGCCCTGTTTACTTCTTAGCCTGACGCGTAATTTTTAACATACTAAGAACAGCACAAATTCCACATTTTTTATTATATTTTTAAAAAGATTTTGGCTTAACAATCACCAGATGACGTTCGCCTTCCAGCTGAGGAACGTGCAATTTAATCGCCTCTTCCATCTCAAAACCTTCAGGCATCTGCGCGATTTCTTCTTCCGGCAGCACCCCTTTCAGGGCATAGAAGCGGCCATTTTCCGCAGGCAGGTGCTTACACCAGTCGATCATGTCATTGAGGGAGGCAAAGGCCCGACTGATCACGCCATCAAACGGCGGTTCGGCGGGAAATGCCTCTACCCTACTCTGCACCGGATGAATATTTTCCAGCTTCAGTTCATGCTGAACCTGACGCAGGAAGCGTACGCGCTTGCCCAGGCTGTCCAGCAGCGTGAAATGGCTCTCAGGACGCACGATAGAGAGCGGAATGCCCGGCAGACCCGGTCCCGTTCCCACATCGATAAAACGCTCCCCTTTGAGATGCGGCGCTACCACGATGCTGTCGAGGATGTGACGAATCAGCATCTCGTTCGGATCGCGAACCGAGGTGAGGTTATAGGCCTTGTTCCATTTGTGCAGCATATCGACATACCCCACCAGCTGATTTTTCTGGTGATCGGTGAGCGAAATACCGGCTTGTTCCAGCAGACGAGTGAGTTTGTTGAGCACGGTGAATACCTGTTGAGATAGGTGCTGGCGGGTGGCGCTACGCGACCCCGCCCTACGGAATTCTGTAGGCCCGGTAAGCGCAGCGCCACCGGGCAGTTCTTACAATTAAGCGCTACGGCGCAGCATACCCTGTTTTTTCAGCCACACCAGCAGAATGGAGATGGCCGCAGGCGTGACGCCTGAAATTCGCGATGCCTGGCCGATGGATGACGGCTTATGGTCATTCAGCTTGGCGATCACCTCATTGGAGAGGCCGTTAACCAGACGGTAATCCAGTGTGGCGGGCAGGATCGTACTCTCGTTACGCTGCTGTTTCTCGATCTCATCCTGCTGACGAGCGATATAGCCTTCGTATTTCACCTGGATTTCGACCTGCTCAGCGGCCTGCACGTCTTCCAGACCCGGCGCAAACGGCGTCATCTGGATCAGCTGCTCGTAGGTCATCTCCGGACGACGGAGCAGATCTTCCCCGCTGGCTTCACGGGAGAGCGGCGCCGACAGGTGAGCATTCACTTCGTCTACAGACTCGGCGGTTGGGTTGACCCAGGTGGTCTTCAGGCGCTGACGTTCACGCTCGATGTTCTCCAGCTTCTCGTTGAAGCGCGCCCAGCGTGCATCATCCACCAGGCCCAGCTCGCGACCGATTTCGGTCAGGCGCAGGTCGGCATTGTCTTCACGCAGCATCAGACGATATTCCGCGCGGGAGGTAAACATGCGGTACGGCTCTTTGGTGCCGAGGGTGCAGAGGTCGTCCACCAGCACGCCCAGGTAAGCCTGAGAACGACCCGGCGCCCAGCCCTCTTTTTCGGCCGAGAAGCGCGCGGCGTTCAGACCAGCCAGCAGCCCCTGAGCGGCAGCCTCTTCGTAACCGGTTGTGCCGTTGATCTGGCCTGCGAAGAACAGACCCTGAATAAATTTGCTCTCCAGGGTTGGCTTCAGGTCACGCGGATCGAAGAAGTCATACTCAATGGCATAGCCCGGACGGACGATCTTCGCATTCTCCATCCCCTGCATGGAACGGACGATCTGCATCTGCACGTCGAAAGGCAGGCTGGTGGAGATACCGTTCGGGTAGATCTCGTTGGAGGTCAGCCCTTCCGGCTCCAGGAAGATCTGGTGCTGGTTACGATCGGCGAAGCGCATCACCTTGTCTTCGATCGACGGGCAGTAGCGCGGGCCGATCCCTTCGATCACACCGGCATACATCGGGCTGCGATCGAGGTTACTGCGGATCACGTCATGGGTTTTCTCGTTAGTGTGCGTGACATAGCACGGCACCTGGCGCGGATGTTGATCCACGCTGCCCATGAACGAGAAGACCGGCATCGGGTTATCGCCGTGCTGTTGGGCCAGCACGCTGAAATCAATGGTGCGGGCGTCGATACGCGGTGGCGTACCGGTTTTCAGGCGGCTGACGCGCAGCGGCAGCTCGCGCAGACGGCGTGAAAGGGGAATGGATGGCGGATCGCCAGCACGGCCACCGCTGTAGTTGTCCAGTCCGATGTGAATTTTGCCGTCAAGGAAGGTCCCGACGGTCAGCACGACGGCTTTGGCACGGAACTTCAGACCCATCTGGGTCACAGCGCCAACGACACGATCGTTTTCCACAATCAGATCCTCAACCGCCTGCTGGAAGATCATCAGGTTCGGTTGATTCTCCAGCGCGGTGCGTACGGCCTGGCGGTAGAGCACGCGGTCCGCCTGAGCACGGGTCGCCCGAACGGCGGGGCCTTTGCTCGCGTTTAGTATCCTAAACTGGATACCCGCATGATCGATCGCGGTTGCCATCAGGCCGCCAAGTGCATCCACTTCTTTTACCAGGTGTCCTTTCCCAATGCCGCCAATCGCCGGATTACAGGACATCTGTCCTAGCGTGTCGATATTGTGTGTCAAAAGCAGGGTCTGCTGACCCATTCGCGCCGCGGCCATTGCGGCCTCGGTGCCTGCATGACCCCCGCCAATGATAATGACGTCAAAAGGATCCTGATAAAACATGGTGGTCTGCCTCGCGTAAAGCGGTAAGAAAATGGATTGAAGCCCGGGCCGTGGATTCTACTCAACTTTAGTCGTTCGAGAAAGCACTGGGATCCTGGCTATTAAAAAGAAGATCTTTTTATTTAGAGATCTGTTTTATTGTGATCTCTTATTAGGATCGCGGGTTTCTGTGGATAAGCCGGATCTCCCAAAGAAGATCATGTGCTTAGAGAGGATCGTTTGCTGTGAATGATCGGTGATCCTGTGACGTATAAGCTGGGATCAGATCGCGATGTTATACACAGCACAAAAAGTCATCACGGGTTGTTCTTTGGATAACTACCGGTTGATCCAAGCTTTTAACCAGAGTTATCCACATCCGATCGCACGATCTTTAATCTGTTTTGAGTAAATTTTTCCATTCCGCCAGCCAAAGTTCGGCTGGATCTTCCGGAATATCATGATCGAGGATGTTGATCTTCAGCGTTTCACCGATCTGTTGTGCCCCGCAGGACTTCAGTTCGGTCTCGACCTTCTCAACGGCACCGCAGAAGGTGTCGTACTCCCGGCTGCCAATACCAATGGCACCAAACCGGACGTTCGTCAGGTCGGGCTGCTGCTCTTTTAACTCTTCATATAAAGGAAGAAGGTTATCCGGAAGATCCCCCGCACCATGAGTGGAGGTGATCAACAGCCAGATCCCGTCGAGCTGGAGATCCTCTAATAACGGTCCATGCAGCGTTTCAGTAGAAAAGCCCGCGTCTTCCAGCTTTTCGGCCAGGTGTTCCGCGACATATTCAGCGCCGCCAAGGGTGCTGCCGCTAATAAGAGTAATGTCCGCCATTGATCGCTCGCTCAGATAAACAGGAGGACATTGTACGCTGTGAACGAGCTGGGATCTACCTGTGGAAAATGTGGTAATTATTTTGCCCGGTTACGGGCGGATGGTACGCATGATCGGGTTCTGCAGGGAGATCAACGTCTCGGTGGACTGAATTTCATCGATTGTTTGGATCTTGTTGATAAGTACCTGTTGCAGGGCGTCGATCGAGCGGCACATCACCTTAATAAAGATGCTGTAGTGGCCGGTGGTGTAATAGGCCTCGGTCACTTCATCCAGCGCATTCAGCTTTGCCAGCGCCGAGGGGTAGTCTTTGGCGCTCTTGAGGATGATGCCGATAAAGCAGCAGACGTCATACCCCAGCTGTTTCGGACTGACATCAATATGGGCGCCGGTAATGATCCCCGCCTGTTTCATCTTCTCTACGCGCACGTGAATGGTCCCCGGGCTGACACCAAACTGTTTTGCCAGTTCTGCGTAGGCAGTACGTGCATTGGCCATCAGCGCCTCGAGAATGCCGCGGTCCAGATTGTCGATCTGATAATTTTCCATAGCTTTTTCTTATGAAGATTAATGAATCACTCTATTTTAGCGGGTAATTTTATCGATTTAAAAGTGAGTCGGGAGTTTTATTGTTGGATTATTGAAAGAGGTTCTTTTTTGTTGCTTAATCAATGCCAACAGGACGCAGGAGTATAAATAATGAAAACCGCTTACATCGCACAACAACGCCAGATCAGTTTCGTTAAATCCCACTTTTCCCGCCAGCTGGAAGAGAAGCTTGGTCTTATTGAAGTCCAGGCACCGATCTTAAGCCGTGTGGGCGACGGGACGCAGGACAACCTGTCTGGTTGCGAAAAAGCGGTTCAGGTGAAAGTGAAAACACTGCCAGATGCCCAGTTCGAAGTGGTCCATTCCCTTGCGAAGTGGAAGCGTCAAACCCTGGGACAACACGACTTCAGCGCGGGCGAAGGGCTTTACACGCACATGAAAGCCCTTCGCCCCGATGAAGACCGCCTTACCGCGATTCACTCTGTTTACGTTGACCAGTGGGACTGGGAACGCGTCATGGGTGATGGCGAACGTCATACCGGTACGCTGAAAGCGACGGTAGAAGCCATTTATGCCGGGATCAAAGCCACCGAGGCGGCGGTCAGCAAAGAGTTTGGCCTGACCCCGTTCCTGCCGGAGACGATCCACTTTGTCCACAGCCAGGAGCTGCTGAGCCGCTTCCCGGATCTCGATGCCAAAGGGCGTGAACGTGCGATCGCCAAAGAGTTAGGGGCCGTGTTCCTGATCGGGATCGGCGGCAAGCTGTCTCATGGTCAGCGTCACGATGTACGTGCGCCGGATTATGATGACTGGAGCAGCGAAGGCGAGAGCGGCCTGGCGGGTCTGAACGGCGATATTCTGGTCTGGAACCCGGTACTGGAAGATGCGTTTGAACTTTCTTCCATGGGGATCCGCGTGGATGCCGAGGCGCTGAAGCGCCAGCTGGCTATTACCGGTGATGAAGATCGCCTTAAGCTGGAGTGGCACCAGGCGCTGCTGCGTGGCGAGATGCCGCAGACCATCGGCGGCGGTATCGGCCAGTCTCGTCTGACCATGTTACTGCTGCAGCTCTCCCATATCGGCCAGGTGCAGTGTGGCGTATGGCCGCAGCAGGTTCGTGACAGCGTCGACGCCCTGCTGTAATTAGCGTTTCCAGCGCCGCAGCAGGCGGCTACGCAACCCGGTATCAAAGCGCCAGATATGATCGAAGATGCGCATGATGCCGGGTTTTCCATGTGTGGACATCGCAACGGCATGAAAACGATGTTGGTGGACCTGCTGCAGTACCTTCACCTTACTTACCACCTCTTCCGGCAGCCGCTGGGCAATAAAGTCTGAAATCACCACCGCGTCGGCGTCATACCACTCGCCGCCCTGCATCCGCTCGATAATGGCGCGAAAACAGCTGGCGAGATCGGTACCACCGCGAAAGCGCTGGCTTAAGAAACGGATCGCCTGCTCCAGACCGTGCTGGCCCGAGAGTTCGTAGCCCACCACCTCGCTGGAAAACAGCATGATAAAGCAGCGTCTTCTGTCGGCGAGCGCCACGCGCATCAGGGCCAGACAGAAGGCTTTGGCGCACTGCTCGTTGAATCCTCCCATCGAACCGGAGGTATCCACGCAGACGATAAATGGCCCGCGGGGCTGTTCGTCGAAATCCTGATGTACCGCCGGGCGCTGGCTCACCTTCTCCCGCCAGGCATCGCCTTGCAGACGGTAAGTAAGGAGCTGCTTCTCCACCAGCCGACGGTAAAATTCGTACTCAAGTTCTGTGATGCCGAGGGTCGCCAGCTCTGGTGGCAGCAGGCGCAGAATGTCATCGCTCTGCTGTAGACCGTCCACCTGCTCCGGCACCGTCGCCGGTTCGCGCACCAGGGTGCGGAAGGTTTCCAGCGGGGCATCCTTTTTTGGCACCGACTTCGCCTCCCGCGAACGGCCCAGCTGTTCCGCCAGTTGCATTAGCTCCGGCTGCTGCGCCAGAAAATCGCCGTAGCGAACAATAAGCTGATGATCCCCCCGCTTGAGCTGACCGGCGCTCATATCCCAGAGGCGACCGGCGGAATTTTCGTTCTCCACCAGTACCGGCTCCAGCGCCCCGGCCAGTGTCATCCGCTCCTGTACTTCGCTGAGCAGCTGTTCGCGCTCCTCTTCCAGTAACTGCTGATTCAGGGAGGTGGCCTGCACCACCAGGCTCAGCCGCCAGCGCTGTAAAAAGAGGGTATGCAGGGCGGGGGTAAAGGTGGCGTTATCCACCACCAGCTGCCGCGCCTGGCCAGCGAATGGGGAGTGAACCTTGTCCAGCAGGGTTAAAATCTGCGGCAGCTGGACGATCAGCTGGGGCGTGGAGAGTAACTGGCTCTGCTGATAGCACATCACCTCTTCGGTGAGTTCCGGCGGGACGCGGGTATCTTTCAGCCTTTTGCGGAGATTTTCCCGCCAGCGAGGAAGATCGTCGGTGATGGCGGTTTTAAGGCGCGGGAATTTTTCGAAAAAGATCGCCAGCTGCGGCGAGGCCAGCAGGGTCAGGATGATCTCTTCGATCATGCCCTCCTCGCCGACGGCAAGCATGACGTTAAGGGTATCCAGCGTCAGCATTGACGCGCCTGTTTGATCTGCGCGCTTACATCCTGCAGGCTGGCTTCAATCCGCCCCAGCCAGTCGCTATGAATGAACAGACATTTTTGCTGCTCGCTGAAGCGGGTGTGCTGGAGGTGCCACTGGTTATCCAGCGCTTCCAGCTGCTGTTTGATCTCTTCCGGCACGCTTTCCGACGCGGTGCCGGGCAGCGCAAGACGCGATCCCTGCAAACTGACGTCGCGGATCACCAGATGCAGGCTGCCGTCCACTTCCAGATTGAGCGGCTGGGCGAAACCAATGCCGTTAAGTTTGCCGCGGATCTCGCCGCCTTTGGTCAGCCACTGCGCCAGCGCTTCCCGCTCGAGGGTGATGTGAATCACCTGCATATCGTGGAGCTTGAGCGGCTGCTGGAGGAGCAGCGTCAGGGTGGTATCACTCAGTTCTGCCGGTAATTCGTAGTGTGGGCGACGGGCGAACATGCCGCTCTGACGGATAACGCGCAGGGCGGTTTTGTCGCTCTGCTGCTGCTGAAGCTGAAGGCGGCGCTGGGTAATGGCTCCCAGCTGGTTCAACATCTCCTGCTGTCCCCACGCGTGTCCGGTCATCAATATTTCCAGCTGCTGCTGCATCAGATTCATGCCGCTGGCGTCGTGCCAGAGGCAATCCTTCAGCAGGATCAGGTCGATTGGCGCCACCGCATCGCGACCGCTGAACAGCGCGCTGGCCTGCAGCAGGCGGATGGCTTTCTTCCAGCGGCGATCGGAGACGTAAGGCGCTCCCGGCAGGGCATCAAGCTGCTGGCGCAGCATAAAGACCAAATCGAACACCGCATCAGGCAGGGTGATTTTACCGATGTCCTGTTGCCACTGCTGATACTCCTCGTCCGTCACCTGTAATGCGGCAGGCACCGGGTTATCGTTTTCATCCTGCTGGCTGGTCAGCAGCGAGCGGAAGTTCGCTTTGTCCTGCACCTTATCGAGCCACAGGCGGATCAGCATACGGTCATACAGGGCTTCGAGGCTGCTGTCGGCTTCGGGCAGTTCGTTGGATGCCGCCACCAGCAGGCGCATCGGGATTTTCTCCTCATGCGCGCCGTTGCGGAACCGGCGTTCGTTAATGGCGGTAAGCAGGGTATTCAGGATCGCCGGGCCGGCTTTCCAGATCTCATCGAGAAAGACGATTTCCGCTTCCGGCAGATAGCCGGTGGTTAACCGTTCGTACCGCCCTTCATCTTTTAACGCCTGGATGGAGAGCGGACCAAAGACCTCTTCCGGCGTGGAAAAGCGGGTCATCAGGTACTCAAACGCCCTGGCGTGCTGAAAAGCGAATTTCAGCCTGCGGGCAATCAGGCTTTTTGCGATGCCGGGCGGCCCCAGCAGAAATACGCTTTCGCCGCTCAACGCCGCCAGTAAACAGAGGCGAATGGCGTGGCTACGTTCATAAAGCCCTTTCTCCAGTGCACCGCTGAGACGGGAAATTCTTTCTGCTAATAAATGAGTGTGAGCCATAATTGTTTTTGCATCCTTTCGCCGTACCCCCGGCTAATTGAAGCGAGTATAGACGTTTCGTTCCGGGCTGGTAATAGACTGAACCACGGTGCTATTTTCTTTGCGCTACGTTAATGAGGTGGCATTTAGGGGTACGATTCTAAGATTAATCGTGCATACTGTGCGCTTTTTGTGGGCCAAGGGACTAAGCACACATTTGTTATTTAAACGAAAAGACTAGTCTATGAGCACTGATAATAAGCAATCATTACCCGCAATTACGCTCGCGGCGATCGGCGTTGTCTACGGTGATATCGGCACCAGCCCGCTTTATACGCTGCGCGAATGTTTGTCCGGTCAATTTGGATTTGGCGTTGAACGCGACGCTGTGTTTGGTTTTTTGTCCCTGATCTTCTGGCTGCTGATCCTGGTGGTTTCTGTTAAATATCTCTCCTTCGTGATGCGTGCAGATAACGCCGGTGAAGGTGGGATCCTGACCCTGATGTCGCTTGCCGGGCGCAATACGTCCGCCAGAATGACCTCGTTCCTGGTCATCATCGGTCTGGTGGGAGGCAGCTTCTTCTATGGCGAAGTGGTGATCACCCCTGCTATCTCGGTGCTGTCGGCGATAGAGGGGCTGGAGATTATCGCGCCGCATCTTGATGAGTGGGTTGTCCCGCTGGCCATACTTGTTCTGACCCTGCTGTTTGTGATTCAGAAACACGGTACCGGGCTGGTGGGCAAACTCTTCGCGCCGATTATGCTCTCCTGGTTCCTGATCCTGGCGGCGCTGGGGTTACGCAGCATCATTGCTAACCCGGAAGTGCTGCATGCCCTGAATCCGATGTGGGCAGTGCATTTCTTCCTCGAATACAAAACCGTGTCGTTTATCGCGCTGGGCGCGGTGGTGCTCTCTATTACCGGTGTTGAAGCACTCTATGCCGATATGGGCCACTTCGGTAAGTTGCCTATTCGCGTGGCCTGGTTTTTAGTGGTGCTGCCGTCGCTGGTGCTGAACTACTTCGGCCAGGGGGCGCTGCTGCTCAAACACCCGGAAGCGATTAAAAACCCGTTCTTCCTGCTGGCGCCGGACTGGGCGCTGGTGCCGATGCTGATCCTCGCGACGCTGGCGACGGTGATTGCTTCTCAGGCGGTGATTTCCGGCGTCTTCTCCCTGACCCGCCAGGCAGTGCGTCTGGGCTATCTGTCGCCAATGCGTATCATCCATACTTCCGAAATGGAGTCGGGCCAGATCTACATTCCTTTCGTTAACTGGCTGCTTTATGTCGCGGTGGTAATTGTTATCGTCAGCTTCGAGCACTCCAGTAACCTGGCGGCGGCCTACGGTATTGCCGTTACCGGTACGATGGTGCTGACCTCGATCCTCTCTACCACGGTGGCGTACCGGAACTGGCACTGGAATAAATTCCTTGTGGGCATGATTCTGGTCGGCTTCCTCTGTATTGACGTGCCGCTGTTCTCCGCGAACCTCGACAAGATTGTCTCCGGCGGCTGGCTGCCGCTGACGCTGGGTCTGGTGATGTTCATTGTGATGACCACCTGGAAGAGCGAGCGTTTCCGCCTGCTGCGCCGGATGCATGAACACGGTAACTCTCTGGAGGCGATGATTGCCTCGCTGGAGAAATCTCCGCCGGTGCGCGTACCCGGCACAGCGGTCTATATGTCGCGCGCGTTGAACGTGATCCCGTTTGCCCTGATGCACAACCTCAAGCACAACAAAGTGCTGCACGAGCGGGTGATCCTGTTGACCCTGCGTACCGAGGATGCGCCCTATGTGCATAACGTCCGCCGGGTGCAGATAGAGCAGCTGTCGCCCACCTTCTGGCGGGTGGTGGCCAGCTACGGCTGGCGTGAAACCCCGAACGTGGAAGAGGTGTTCCACCGCTGCGGTCTGGAGGGTTTAAGCTGCCGGATGATGGAGACCTCGTTCTTTATGTCCCACGAGTCGCTGATCATCGGCAAACGCCCGTGGTACCTGCGCCTGCGTGGGAAGCTCTATCTTATTCTCCAGCGTAACGCCCTGCGCGCGCCTGACCAGTTCGAGATCCCGCCTAACCGCGTGATTGAGCTGGGGACGCAAGTCGAGATTTAATCCCTCCTGAAAATGCCGGGTGGCGCTTCGCTTACCCGGCCTACAAAACTCCTCCCTGACCGCCATAATTGTCTCCCCATTTCACTTAGCGAAACGTTTCGACAACGATCACAAATCTGTTACGTCATGGTGGTTTTCTGCGCATCGGTAAGATAAAACTGATGTCAGCGAAACGTTTCGCTAGTGGAGCAAGAAAATGAAGAAAGGCACGGTACTCAACTCTGAAGTCTCATCGGTCATCTCCCGTCTCGGGCATACCGATACGCTGGTGGTTTGTGATGCGGGTTTACCCATTCCCCACAGCACAACGCGTATTGATCTGGCATTAACGCAGGGCGTACCCACGTTTATGCAGGTGCTGGATGTGGTGACAACCGAGATGCAGGTTGAGGAAGCCATTCTCGCAACGGAAATCAAACAACATAATCCGCAGCTCCACGAAACGTTGCTTGGCCATATCAAGCAACTGCAACAATGCCAGGGAAACACCATAAAAATAAGCTACATAACGCACGAGCAGTTCAAGAAAAATACCGCTGACAGCCAGGCGGTGATTCGCAGCGGGGAGTGTTCCCCGTATGCGAATATCATTCTCTGTGCTGGCGTCACCTTCTGAGGCCATCATGGACGCACTCCTGCAACTGAAAGGGATCGATAAATCGTTCCCGGGCGTCAAAGCCCTCTCCGGTGCCGCGCTGAATGTTTACGCCGGACGCGTGATGGCGCTGGTGGGTGAGAACGGCGCAGGCAAATCCACCATGATGAAAGTGCTGACCGGTATCTATCAGCGCGACGCCGGTTCGCTGCTGTGGCTGGGGAAAGAGACCACCTTTAATGGCCCGAAATCCTCTCAGGAAGCCGGGATCGGCATCATCCACCAGGAGCTGAACCTCATCCCGCAGCTCTCCATCGCGGAGAACATCTTCCTGGGGCGTGAGTTTGTTAACCGCTTTGGCAAAATCGACTGGAAGCAGATGTATGCCGAAGCCGACAAACTGCTGGCGAAGCTGAATCTGCGCTTTAAGAGCGATCGTCTGGTAGGCGAACTCTCTATCGGCGATCAGCAGATGGTCGAAATCGCCAAGGTGCTGAGCTTCGAATCCCGCGTTATCGTGATGGATGAACCGACCGACGCCCTCACCGATACCGAAACTGACTCCCTGTTCCGCGTGATCCGCGAGCTGAAAGCGCAGGGGCGCGGCATTGTCTATATCTCCCACCGCATGAAAGAGATCTTCGAGATTTGCGATGACGTCACCGTCTTCCGCGACGGGCAGTTTATTGCCGAGCGTGAAGTGGCGACGCTTAACGAAGATACGCTAATTGAGATGATGGTGGGACGTAAGCTGGAAGACCAGTATCCACGTATCGATAAAGCGCCGGGCGAGATCCGCCTGAAGGTCGACAATCTGTGTGGCCCTGGGGTGCATGATGTCAGCTTTACCCTGCGTCAGGGGGAGATCCTCGGCGTGGCCGGGCTGATGGGCGCCGGGCGTACCGAGCTGATGAAGGTGCTGTATGGCGCCAACCCGCGCACCAGCGGCTATGTCACCCTTGATAGTCATGAAGTTGTCACCCGTTCTCCGCAGGATGGCCTGGCGAACGGTATCGTCTATATCTCCGAAGATCGTAAGCGCGATGGCCTGGTGCTGGGCATGTCGGTGAAAGAGAACATGTCCTTAACCGCGCTACGCTACTTCAGCCGCAGCGGCGGTGGTCTGAAGCATAAAGACGAGCAGCAGGCGGTCAGCGATTTTATCCGCCTCTTTAATGTTAAAACCCCGTCGATGGAACAGGCTATCGGGCTGCTCTCCGGCGGGAATCAGCAGAAAGTGGCGATTGCCCGCGGTCTGATGACCCGTCCGAAGGTACTGATCCTTGATGAACCGACGCGCGGCGTGGATGTTGGCGCCAAAAAAGAGATTTACCAGCTCATTAACCAGTTTAAGGCTGACGGGCTAAGCATCATTCTGGTCTCTTCCGAGATGCCAGAGGTATTAGGCATGAGCGATCGCATTATCGTCATGCATGAAGGGCATCTCGGCGGTGAATTCAGTCGCGAGCAGGCCACCCAGGAAATTCTGATGGCTGCCGCTGTGGGCAAGCTTAATCGCGTGGATCAGGAGTAAGAAGATGACTACCCAGGCTATTTCTGGACGCCGTTATTTCACGAAGGCATGGTTGATGGAACAAAAATCGCTGATTGCCCTGCTGGTGCTGATCGCGATTGTCTCTACCATGAGCCCGAACTTTTTTACCGTTAATAACCTGTTCAACATCCTCCAACAGACGTCCGTGAACGCCATTATGGCGGTGGGCATGACGCTGGTGATCCTGACCTCGGGTATCGATCTGTCCGTCGGTTCCCTGCTGGCGCTCACCGGCGCGGTTGCTGCTTCAATTGTAGGGATTGAAGTCAACGCGCTGGTGGCCGTTGCAGCGGCGCTGGCGCTGGGTGCGGCTATTGGGGCTGTTACCGGTGTTATTGTGGCGAAAGGTCGTGTTCAGGCGTTTATTGCCACCCTGGTGATGATGCTGCTGCTGCGCGGTGTGACCATGGTTTACACCAACGGCAGTCCGGTCAACACCGGCTTTACCGATAACGCCGATCTGTTTGGCTGGTTCGGTATTGGCCGCCCGCTGGGTATCCCGACGCCGGTCTGGATCATGGGCCTGGTCTTCCTCGCGGCGTGGTACATGTTGCATCACACCCGCCTGGGCCGCTATATCTATGCCCTGGGGGGTAACGAAGCGGCGACCCGTCTGTCCGGTATTAGCGTCAATAAAGTCAAAGTTATCGTCTACGCCCTGAGCGGCCTGCTGGCTTCGCTGGCGGGGATTATCGAAGTGGCGCGTCTCTCGTCTGCACAACCGACCGCCGGTACGGGCTATGAGCTGGATGCCATCGCCGCGGTCGTGCTGGGCGGCACCAGCCTGGCCGGGGGGAAAGGCCGTATCGTCGGTACGCTGATCGGTGCGCTGATCCTCGGCTTCCTGAATAATGGATTGAATTTGTTAGGTGTTTCTTCCTATTACCAGATGATCGTCAAAGCGGTAGTGATTTTGCTGGCGGTACTGGTAGACAACAAAAAACAGTAACTGACGACACTACAGGACATCTTTGATATGAACATGAAAAAACTGGCTACCCTGGTTTCTGCTGTCGCGCTGAGCGCAACCGTGAGTGCAAACGCCATGGCGAAAGATACCATCGCGCTGGTGGTTTCTACCCTGAACAACCCGTTCTTCGTCTCCCTGAAGGATGGCGCGCAGAAAGAGGCCGACAAACTGGGCTACAACCTGGTGATCCTCGACTCCCAGAACAACCCGGCAAAAGAGCTGGCTAACGTGCAGGACTTAACCGTTCGCGGCACCAAAATTCTGCTGATCAACCCGACCGATTCCGATGCGGTAGGTAACGCAGTGAAGATGGCGAACCAGGCTAACATCCCAGTGATCACCCTTGACCGTCAGGCGAATAAAGGCGACGTGGTGAGCCACATTGCCTCTGACAACGTGCTGGGCGGCAAAATTGCCGGTGACTACATCGCCAAGAAAGCGGGCGAAGGCGCTAAAGTTATCGAACTGCAGGGTATCGCCGGGACTTCCGCAGCGCGTGAGCGTGGCGAAGGCTTCCAGCAGGCGGTTGCTGCCCACAAATTCAACGTACTGGCCAGCCAGCCGGCAGATTTCGACCGTACGAAGGGCCTGAACGTCATGCAGAACCTGCTGACTGCACACCCGGACGTTAAAGCGGTATTCGCACAGAACGATGAAATGGCGCTGGGCGCGCTGCGTGCGCTGCAGACTGCGGGTAAATCTGATGTGATGGTGGTTGGATTTGACGGCACGCCTGATGGTGAAAAAGCGGTAAACGATGGCAAACTGGCTGCGACCATCGCTCAGCTGCCGGAGCAGATCGGCGCCACTGGCGTACAGACTGCTGACAAAGTGCTGAAGGGCGAGAAAGTTCAGGCCAAATACCCTGTTGACCTGAAACTGGTCATCAAGCAGTAATATGCGATTCAGGCAGTCGCAGGCTGCCTGAGGGACAACATATAAAGAAAAGAGTGGCATACGCCACCGGGGCATCCCGGTGGCACTCTCTGATGGACACTTCAACTATGAAAACCGCAGGTAAGCTCGTCGTCCTTGGCAGTATTAATGCCGATCACATTCTTAACCTTGACGCTTTCCCGACACCGGGCGAAACCGTAACGGGTCATCGCTACCAGGTCGCCTTTGGCGGCAAGGGCGCGAACCAGGCGGTCGCCGCCGGACGTAGCGGGGCGAACATCGCCTTTATCGCCTGTACCGGCGATGACGATACCGGGGAGCGCGTTCGCCAGCAGCTGGAAAGTGACAACATCGATATTGCGCCAGTGAGCGTGGTGGACGGTGAATCAACCGGCGTGGCGCTGATTTTTGTCAACGGAGAAGGTGAGAATGTCATCGGTATTCATGCGGGGGCAAACGCGGCGCTGATACCTGAGCGAGTGGCGGCGCAACATGCGCTTATCGCCGGTGCCGACGCCCTGCTGATGCAGCTGGAATCCCCGGTAGAAAGCGTGCTGGCGGCAGCGAAAATTGCTCATGAAAATCATACCACTGTCGTACTAAATCCCGCGCCAGCCCGTGTATTATCAGACGAGCTTCTGGCGCTGGTGGACATCATCACCCCCAATGAAACCGAGGCTGAAAAGCTGACGGGCATTCGCGTTGAAAACGATGAGGATGCAGCTCGCGCGGCGAAAGCCCTGCACGACAAAGGCATCCACACGGTCATCATTACTCTTGGTAGCCGCGGCGTATGGGCCAGCGTTGAGGGAGAAGGGCGTCGCATTCCTGGCTTTAAGGTGAAAGCTGTCGATACCATCGCTGCGGGCGACACCTTTAATGGTGCGCTGGTGACGGCGCTGCTGGAAGGCGAACAACTGGATGACGCAATCCGCTTTGCCCATGCGGCGGCGGCCATTGCGGTGACCCGTCCAGGTGCACAGCCTTCTGTACCATGGCGTAATGAGATCGATGAATTTTTAAGTCAGCAGAGGTAACGCTTGGCCACAATGAAAGATGTCGCCCGCATGGCGGGCGTCTCTACTTCGACGGTCTCCCACGTCATCAATAACGATCGCTTCGTCAGCGACGCGATTCGGGAGAAGGTCGAGGCTGCCGTTAAATCCCTCAATTATGCGCCTTCCGCCCTGGCGCGCAGTCTGAAACTCAACCAGACGCGCACCATTGGCATGCTCATTACGGCCAGTACCAACCCCTTTTACTCTGAGCTGGTGCGCGGCGTTGAGCGCAGCTGTTTTGAGCGTGGCTACAGCCTGGTGTTATGCAATACCGAAGGCGATGAACAGCGCATGAACCGCAATCTGGAGACGCTGATGCAAAAGCGCGTCGACGGATTGCTATTGCTGTGCACCGAAACGCACCAGCCCTCCCCGGAGATTATGCAGCGCTACCCCTCCGTTCCCACGGTGATGATGGACTGGGCGCCGTTCGACGGTACCAGCGATCTGATCCAGGATAACTCGTTGCTGGGCGGGGACATGGCGACGCAGCATCTGATTGATAAAGGCCACACCCGCATCGCCTGTATTACCGGTCCGCTGGATAAAACCCCCGCCCGCCTGCGGCTGGAAGGATTCCTGGTGGCGATGGCGCGTGCTGGTTTGCCGGTGCCTGAGGGCTATCAAATCACCGGTGACTTTGAATTTAGCGGCGGGTTTGAGGCGATGCAGGCCTTACTCGCCCAGAAGGAGCGCCCGCAGGCGGTCTTTATTGGTAATGATGCGATGGCGGTAGGGGCTTACAAGGCGCTTTATCAGGCGGGACTGCGTATCCCGGACGATATCGCCGTGGTGGGATATGACGATATCGAACTGGCGCAGTATATGACGCCGCCGCTCACTACTATTCATCAGCCAAAAGATGAACTGGGCGAGCTGGCGGTTGATGTCTTGATCCACCGTATCGCCCAGCCCGCCCTGCAACAACAGCGGCTGCAGCTTACTCCTGTTCTGATGGAACGGGGGTCTGTTTAGGTTTGTGCCGATCTTTAATAAGGTTACGACCATCCTTCGGTTTTAGCAGCATAAAGACCAGCGCCGAAATCACCGTCAGCACGCCCATGGTGATAAAGGTGGAGTGAAACTGTTCGACAGTATTTGTGCTGTCGAACCCTTCATAAAAACGCAGTACTGCCGCACTTACCGCCACCCCCAGACTGATCGACAGCTGCTGCGTCACCGCCAGCACGCTGTTACCGCCGCTGGCATTCTCGTCATTGAGATCGGCAAGGGTAATGGTGTTCATCGACGTGAACTGGATGGACATCGCCATCCCCAGCACAAACAGCGGCAGGATCAGCATCCATACCGGCAACGCCGCCGACTGCAGTGAGAACTGTGCAATCATCACGCCGATAAATATCGTCACGCCAACCAGCGTCCTGCGGTAGCCCAGCCGACGCAGAAGTTGCGTCACGCCGGATTTGGCAAGGATCGAGCCCACCGCCGTAGGCGCCATCATGCAGCCTGCAATCAGTGCCGGGTAACCAAACCCGACCTGCAGCATCAGCGGCATCAGGAAGGGAACACAGCCGGTGCCCAGCCGTGAAGCGATGTTGCCGGCAATACCCACCGAGAAGGTGCGCGTGTTAAACAGCGACAGCGAAATAAGCGGCGTAGGATGGCGACGCGCATGACGTATATAAAGAAGAAAAAGAAGAATGCCGCTGAAAATGATGGTGACGGCCAGCCAGGTTGCTACCAATTTCTCACCGAACAGCTCCATGCCGCTGGAAAAGAGCACCAGGCTCAGGCCAAACAGGAAGAACCCGCCCATATCGAATTTGCGCCGTGGGGTGGTGAAATTCGGCATAAATTTGCGCGCATAGAAAAGCCCGGCGATCCCTATTGGGATATTAATGAGAAATATCCAGTGCCAGCTGGCCCAGGTGACCAGCACGCCACCCAGCACCGGGCCGAGGATCGGCCCGACCAGGCCCGGCATGGTAACGAAGTTCAGCACCGGCAACAGTTCGCTGCGCGGATAGGCCCGTAACAGTGCCAGGCGCGCAACCGGCATCATCATCGCGCCGCCTATCCCCTGGATCACCCGGAAAACAACCAGCTCTCCCAGAGAACTGGAGAGTGCGCAGGCCAGCGAGCCCAGCGTAAATAACGTTACCGCCAGCATAAAGACACGGCGGGTGCCGAAGCGATCGGCCAGCCAGCCGCTCACCGGGATCAGCATCGCAACGGTCAGGGTATAACTGATGATGGCCGACTGCATGGCCAGCGGAGAACGGTTCAGGCTTTGGGCTATTGCGGGAAGGGCAGTATTGAGGATGGTCGCATCCAGGGCCTGCATAAAGAAGGCCATTGCCGCTATCCACGGCAGGCCCGCCATACTGCGTGCTTTTTTTACTGTCATTCGAGTTCCTGTTGTTATGGCTACCGTGCTGGTGGGGCAAGCAGCGCCTGGCTGGCTGCCATGGCGCGTGGCCCGTCACTGTCCTGAATGGCATCGACAATGGCCTGGTGTAAATCCAGCTTAACCACTTCATCCTGGGCAATAGAGGTAAAGTAGGTGTGATAGACAGAGTGAAAGAGCGAGGCAAAAGAGGTCAGGAACGGATTACCGCTCATCTCATAGATATGCTCGTGCCAGGCCATATCCACATCTATCCAGCGTTCCCGGTTAAAGTGCTTTTTCAGATGCACCATCTCATCCATCAGAGTATTTAACCGCGCTTTTTGCTCTGCCGTTCCGATCGTTGCGGCCAGCAGGCAGGCTTGCGGCTCCAGGCTACTGCGCATGACAAGGAAGTGATCAATAACCTGCTGGAAGTTATCTTCCGTCATCCACCAGGAGAGCAGCTCCTGATCGAGGAAGTTCCAGTTGCCCTGGGGCATCACGCGCGTACCGATGCGCGGACGGGGCAGCACCATCCCTTTCGCGGTTAACGTTTTCACGGCTTCACGAACGGCCGTTCGGCTCACGCCAAACTGTTCCCCCAGTTCCAGTTCACCCGGCAGGATGCTGCCAGGCGTGTAAACACCTGCCAGGATCCGCTGTGCCAGTTTTTCTGCCAGCACATAGGAAAGGTTTTTTTGTGCCGCCAGCTGTTGCGCGCTTAAAGGCATAAAGCATATTCCTTAAATCTTGATGCCAGTAAGTATGCCACCTGCAGGCGGCTTGTGGTGGCGAAAACAGCAATTAGCGCCGTTTCTGGCTAAAAGATGAGGCTTTTGGCGAAAAAAAACACGGTTGGTAGTTTTTTTTAATTTTACGCTTGTCAGCGCTGAAGAACTCCCTATAATGCGCCTCCACTGACACGGAACAACGGCACGCAAGCCGCCGGGTCAGCGGGGTTCAGCGATGAATACCCGGCAGAGAAAAGCGAAAATAATCGCTTGACTCTGAATGAGGAAAACGTAATATACGGGACCTCGCAACGGTGAGCGAAAGCTGCGTTGCACTGCTCTTTAACAATTTATCAGACAATCTGTGTGGGCACTCAAAGTGACATGGATTCTTAATGTCTTCGGACAATAAATGAATACCAAGTCTCTGAGTGAACACGTAATTCATTACGAAGTTTAATTCACGAGCATCAAACTTAAATTGAAGAGTTTGATCATGGCTCAGATTGAACGCTGGCGGCAGGCCTAACACATGCAAGTCGAACGGTAGCACAGAGAGCTTGCTCTCGGGTGACGAGTGGCGGACGGGTGAGTAATGTCTGGGAAACTGCCTGATGGAGGGGGATAACTACTGGAAACGGTAGCTAATACCGCATAACGTCGCAAGACCAAAGAGGGGGACCTTCGGGCCTCTTGCCATCGGATGTGCCCAGATGGGATTAGCTAGTAGGTGGGGTAATGGCTCACCTAGGCGACGATCCCTAGCTGGTCTGAGAGGATGACCAGCCACACTGGAACTGAGACACGGTCCAGACTCCTACGGGAGGCAGCAGTGGGGAATATTGCACAATGGGCGCAAGCCTGATGCAGCCATGCCGCGTGTATGAAGAAGGCCTTCGGGTTGTAAAGTACTTTCAGCGAGGAGGAAGGCATTGTGGTTAATAACCGCAGTGATTGACGTTACTCGCAGAAGAAGCACCGGCTAACTCCGTGCCAGCAGCCGCGGTAATACGGAGGGTGCAAGCGTTAATCGGAATTACTGGGCGTAAAGCGCACGCAGGCGGTCTGTTAAGTCAGATGTGAAATCCCCGGGCTCAACCTGGGAACTGCATTTGAAACTGGCAGGCTTGAGTCTTGTAGAGGGGGGTAGAATTCCAGGTGTAGCGGTGAAATGCGTAGAGATCTGGAGGAATACCGGTGGCGAAGGCGGCCCCCTGGACAAAGACTGACGCTCAGGTGCGAAAGCGTGGGGAGCAAACAGGATTAGATACCCTGGTAGTCCACGCCGTAAACGATGTCGACTTGGAGGTTGTGCCCTTGAGGCGTGGCTTCCGGAGCTAACGCGTTAAGTCGACCGCCTGGGGAGTACGGCCGCAAGGTTAAAACTCAAATGAATTGACGGGGGCCCGCACAAGCGGTGGAGCATGTGGTTTAATTCGATGCAACGCGAAGAACCTTACCTACTCTTGACATCCAGAGAACTTGGCAGAGATGCCTTGGTGCCTTCGGGAACTCTGAGACAGGTGCTGCATGGCTGTCGTCAGCTCGTGTTGTGAAATGTTGGGTTAAGTCCCGCAACGAGCGCAACCCTTATCCTTTGTTGCCAGCGGTTAGGCCGGGAACTCAAAGGAGACTGCCAGTGATAAACTGGAGGAAGGTGGGGATGACGTCAAGTCATCATGGCCCTTACGAGTAGGGCTACACACGTGCTACAATGGCGCATACAAAGAGAAGCGACCTCGCGAGAGCAAGCGGACCTCATAAAGTGCGTCGTAGTCCGGATTGGAGTCTGCAACTCGACTCCATGAAGTCGGAATCGCTAGTAATCGTAGATCAGAATGCTACGGTGAATACGTTCCCGGGCCTTGTACACACCGCCCGTCACACCATGGGAGTGGGTTGCAAAAGAAGTAGGTAGCTTAACCTTCGGGAGGGCGCTTACCACTTTGTGATTCATGACTGGGGTGAAGTCGTAACAAGGTAACCGTAGGGGAACCTGCGGTTGGATCACCTCCTTACCTTAAAGAACCTGCCTTTGTAGTGCTCACACAGATTGTCTGATGAAAATTAGCAGTAAAAAATCTCTGCAGGCTTGTAGCTCAGGTGGTTAGAGCGCACCCCTGATAAGGGTGAGGTCGGTGGTTCAAGTCCACTCAGGCCTACCAAATTTGCGATGCAAATTTGAAGAGATTTGCCACGATGGGGCTATAGCTCAGCTGGGAGAGCGCCTGCCTTGCACGCAGGAGGTCTGCGGTTCGATCCCGCATAGCTCCACCATCTTTACTGCACAACCTGAAAACTTCAGAGTGTACCTGCGAAGGTGCGCTGCGAAGTTTTGCTCTTTAAAAATCTGGATCAAGCTGAAAATTGAAACGACACGCTGTGTCTGTTCTCCGTAATAAGAACAGATGAAGGTGTGTTCGAGTCTCTCAAATTTTCACAACGCGAAGTGAAACAGCTTCGGGTTGTGAGGTTAAGCGACTAAGCGTACACGGTGGATGCCCTGGCAGTCAGAGGCGATGAAGGACGTGCTAATCTGCGAAAAGCGCCGGCGAGGTGATATGAACCCTTGACCCGGCGATGTCCGAATGGGGAAACCCAGTGTGATTCGTCACACTATCGTTAGCTGAATACATAGGCTAACGAGGCGAACCGGGGGAACTGAAACATCTAAGTACCCCGAGGAAAAGAAATCAACCGAGATTCCCCCAGTAGCGGCGAGCGAACGGGGAGCAGCCCGGAGTCTGAATCAGCTTGTGTGTTAGTGGAAGCGTCTGGAAAGTCGCAGGGTACAGGGTGATACTCCCGTACACGAAAGCACACATGCTGTGAACTCGAAGAGTAGGGCGGGACACGTGGTATCCTGTCTGAATATGGGGGGACCATCCTCCAAGGCTAAATACTCCTGACTGACCGATAGTGAACCAGTACCGTGAGGGAAAGGCGAAAAGAACCCCGGCGAGGGGAGTGAAAAAGAACCTGAAACCGTGTACGTACAAGCAGTGGGAGCACCTTCGGGTGTGACTGCGTACCTTTTGTATAATGGGTCAGCGACTTATATTCTGTAGCAAGGTTAACCGTATAGGGGAGCCGGAGGGAAACCGAGTCTTAACTGGGCGTTAAGTTGCAGGGTATAGACCCGAAACCCGGTGATCTAGCCATGGGCAGGTTGAAGGTTGGGTAACACTAACTGGAGGACCGAACCGACTAATGTTGAAAAATTAGCGGATGACCTGTGGCTGGGGGTGAAAGGCCAATCAAACCGGGAGATAGCTGGTTCTCCCCGAAAGCTATTTAGGTAGCGCCTCGTGAATTCATCCTCGGGGGTAGAGCACTGTTTCGGCTAGGGGGCCATCCCGGCTTACCAACCCGATGCAAACTGCGAATACCGAGGAATGTTATCACGGGAGACACACGGCGGGTGCTAACGTCCGTCGTGAAGAGGGAAACAACCCAGACCGCCAGCTAAGGTCCCAAAGTCATGGTTAAGTGGGAAACGATGTGGGAAGGCACAGACAGCCAGGATGTTGGCTTAGAAGCAGCCATCATTTAAAGAAAGCGTAATAGCTCACTGGTCGAGTCGGCCTGCGCGGAAGATGTAACGGGGCTAAACCATGCACCGAAGCTGCGGCAGCGACACTATGTGTTGTTGGGTAGGGGAGCGTTCTGTAAGCCTGCGAAGGTGTGCTGTGAGGCATGCTGGAGGTATCAGAAGTGCGAATGCTGACATAAGTAACGATAAAGCGGGTGAAAAGCCCGCTCGCCGGAAGACCAAGGGTTCCTGTCCAACGTTAATCGGGGCAGGGTGAGTCGACCCCTAAGGCGAGGCCGAAAGGCGTAGTCGATGGGAAACAGGTTAATATTCCTGTACTCGGTGTTACTGCGAAGGGGGGACGGAGAAGGCTATGTTGGCCGGGCGACGGTTGTCCCGGTTTAAGCATGTAGGCGGAGGTTCCAGGTAAATCCGGTACCTTTTAACGCTGAGGTGTGATGACGAGGCACTACGGTGCTGAAGCAACAAATGCCCTGCTTCCAGGAAAAGCCTCTAAGCATCAGGTAACATCAAATCGTACCCCAAACCGACACAGGTGGTCAGGTAGAGAATACCAAGGCGCTTGAGAGAACTCGGGTGAAGGAACTAGGCAAAATGGTGCCGTAACTTCGGGAGAAGGCACGCTGATATGTAGGTGAAGCCCCTGCGGGTGGAGCTGAAATCAGTCGAAGATACCAGCTGGCTGCAACTGTTTATTAAAAACACAGCACTGTGCAAACACGAAAGTGGACGTATACGGTGTGACGCCTGCCCGGTGCCGGAAGGTTAATTGATGGGGTTAGCTGTAAGGCGAAGCTCTTGATCGAAGCCCCGGTAAACGGCGGCCGTAACTATAACGGTCCTAAGGTAGCGAAATTCCTTGTCGGGTAAGTTCCGACCTGCACGAATGGCGTAATGATGGCCAGGCTGTCTCCACCCGAGACTCAGTGAAATTGAAATCGCTGTGAAGATGCAGTGTACCCGCGGCAAGACGGAAAGACCCCGTGAACCTTTACTATAGCTTGACACTGAACACTGGTCCTTGATGTGTAGGATAGGTGGGAGGCTTTGAAGTGTGGACGCCAGTCTGCATGGAGCCGTCCTTGAAATACCACCCTTTAATGGCTGGTGTTCTAACGTGGACCCGTTACCCGGGTTGCGGACAGTGTCTGGTGGGTAGTTTGACTGGGGCGGTCTCCTCCTAAAGAGTAACGGAGGAGCACGAAGGTCAGCTAATCCTGGTCGGACATCAGGAGGTTAGTGCAATGGCATAAGCTGGCTTGACTGCGAGAGTGACGGCTCGAGCAGGTGCGAAAGCAGGTCATAGTGATCCGGTGGTTCTGAATGGAAGGGCCATCGCTCAACGGATAAAAGGTACTCCGGGGATAACAGGCTGATACCGCCCAAGAGTTCATATCGACGGCGGTGTTTGGCACCTCGATGTCGGCTCATCACATCCTGGGGCTGAAGTAGGTCCCAAGGGTATGGCTGTTCGCCATTTAAAGTGGTACGCGAGCTGGGTTTAGAACGTCGTGAGACAGTTCGGTCCCTATCTGCCGTGGGCGCTGGAGAATTGAGGGGGGCTGCTCCTAGTACGAGAGGACCGGAGTGGACGCATCACTGGTGTTCGGGTTGTCATGCCAATGGCACTGCCCGGTAGCTAAATGCGGAAGAGATAAGTGCTGAAAGCATCTAAGCACGAAACTTGCCCCGAGATGAGTTCTCCCTGACCCTTTAAGGGTCCTGAAGGAACGTTGAAGACGACGACGTTGATAGGCCGGGTGTGTAAGCGCAGCGATGCGTTGAGCTAACCGGTACTAATGAACCGTGAGGCTTAACCTTACAACGCCGAAGCTGTTTCGGTGGGTTTGAGAAGATTTTCAGCTGATACAGATTACAGAATTTGCCTGGCGGCTGTAGCGCGGTGGTCCCACCTGACCCCATGCCGAACTCAGAAGTGAAACGCCGTAGCGCCGATGGTAGTGTGGGGTCTCCCCATGCGAGAGTAGGGAACTGCCAGGCATCAAACAAGTGAAAAGCCCATCCTCACGGATGGGCTTTTTGCGTTGGGCGTCAGAAAAGCCGGGTGACGGCTTCGCCTTACCCGGCCTACTACGACCTCATCCATTGTTGAATGAACCCGACGATCTCCTCCGCATTATTGATATCCAGGACCGGTACCTGAAGCGACAGTGAAATATCACTGGCCACCGCGATAACATGTTCATCAAGCGTTAATTCATTAATCCCATGTCCGGTATCACTGCGAAACAGCAGGATCTTTGCCACCGGTTCATGCTTAAAACCCTCTACCAGGACCAGATCCAGCGTCGAATGATCCATCCGACTGATAAGGTAAGGCAGATCAAGGTCCTTCTCGTTCGGTGTCTCGGTCATTAAGGCCCAACGTTTACTGCTGGCAACAATGGTTTGTGCCGCGCCAGCTCTGCGCAGTTCATAGCTGTCCTTACCAGGAATATCGACATCCATATTGTGATGAGTGTGTTTGATAAGCCCGGGGCGTACACCTCTGGCGCAGAGCGCCGGGATAATGGCTTTTAACAGGGTGGTTTTCCCCGTACCGCTCCAGGCGGCGATCGCTAAAACAGGTATCATTTGTGCCTCTGCATAGTGTCTATCTGTTCGAGAGTATTGATGTTAATAAACGCCTGTTTCATATCGCTAAAATCGACAGAATGTCCACCGGCCTGTCGCATAAAGACCATCACCCGACGCTCTCCCGCCGCCAGGTAGTTCTTTAATTCCGGCATCAGCTGACGGTGCATTAGCGCAATGGTTGGATGATCGCGTTCGCCGTCATGCGCCCAGACAACCGCTGACGTTTCCCTGTATTTAACAAAGCGCTCAGCCAGACAATCGGGGATAAACGGTGTATCGCAGGGGCAAAACAGAAACCACTCGGCATCGCACTGCTGCATAACAGAAAGCATGCCCGCCAGCGGCCCCGGGTAATCAGCCAGCGAGTCGGGATAGACGGGGTGTCCACTTTCCCGGTAAACGGCGAGGTTTTTGTTAGCACTGATGGCTAGCGTACTCACTTGTTTACTCAGCGTGTGTGCCACGTGCTGCCATAACGGTGTGCCGTTCAACGTCTGCAGGCCCTTATCGACTCCCCCCATGCGGGATGCCTTGCCGCCGGCTAACACCACACCCGTGATCGTGCTTATCTGGCTCAACAATATCGCCTCTTTTATTGTGGGATTGACCCTGCTAACGTGTCACTCTCAATGAAAGGAGTATTACCATGAAATGTAAACGTCTGAATGAAGTTATTGAACTTCTCCAGCCAGCCTGGCAAAAAGAGCCAGAGCTTAACCTCGTGCAATTCTTACAGAAACTGGCGCAGGAGTCAGGTTATGAAGGCGAACTGGCCGACCTTTCCGATGACATCCTGATCTATCACCTGAAAATGCGCGATTCCGGTAAAGATGCTGTCATCCCCGGTATTCAGAAAGATTACGAAGAGGATTTCAAAACAGCCCTGCTGCGCGCACGTGGCGTAATTAAAGAGTAAAAGCTTGTAAGAGGCGCCACCGAAATCGCCGTTAAATGATATCCTCAATCATTCGTATAATTTCCGGATGATCGGATGAACGACCAGGCCTTTACTTTCCAGACCTTACACCCGGATACCATTATGGATGCTCTGTTTGAGCAGGGCATCCGGGTGGACTCAGGTCTGACCCCATTAAACAGCTATGAAAACCGCGTCTACCAGTTTCAGGATGAGGATCGTCAGCGCTTCGTCGTGAAATTTTATCGTCCGCAGCGCTGGTCAGCCGATCAGATTGAGGAAGAGCATCAGTTCGCCCTCGACCTGGTAGCCGATGACGTTCCCGTTGCCGCACCTCTGCAATTCAATGGTCAGACGCTGCTGTCGCATCAGGGTTTTTATTTTGCCGTTTTCCCAAGCCTCGGTGGCCGGCAATTTGAAGCCGATAATATCGATCAGATGGAATGGGTTGCCCGTTATTTAGGGCGCATTCATCAGACGGGAAAGAAGAGCGTCTTTTCTTCGCGTCCCACAATCGGCATTGCGGAATATCTGCTCGAACCGCGTCAGGTATTTGAAACCTCCACGCTCATCCCCTCAGGGCTGAAAGCTGAATTTCTGGCCGCAACGGATAATTTAATTAACGCTGTCACAGCGCGCTGGGATAACAACGTTAAAACGCTGCGCCTGCACGGTGATTGCCATGCCGGAAATATCCTCTGGCGCGACGGGCCATTATTTGTCGATCTCGATGATGCGAGAATGGGGCCAGCGATTCAGGATCTCTGGATGCTGCTGAATGGCGATAAGGCTGAGCAGCGAATGCAGCTTGAGACGATTATCGAAGCCTATGAAGAGTTCACCCCTTTTAATTCAGACGAAATTGCATTAATCGAACCTTTACGCGCCATGCGTTTTGTTTATTATCTTGCATGGTTAATCAGGCGTTGGGACGACCCCGCTTTCCCCAGAAACTTCCCGTGGCTTACCGGAGAAGATTACTGGCGTAACCAGATATCCACATTTATTGAACAGGTAAAGGTTCTGCAGGAACCCCCTTTGCAATTAACGCCAATGTATTAATCGAACACATCCAGGAGAGAGTTGATCATGAAAAAAATATGGCTGGCGCTGGCAGGTATGATTCTGGCATTTAGCGCTTCGGCTGCACAGTTCACCGATGGTAAACAGTATATTACCCTCGACAAACCTGTAGCCGGAGAACCTCAGGTACTGGAGTTCTTCTCATTCTATTGCCCGCACTGCTATGAGTTCGAGCAGGTTCTGCATGTTTCCGAAAACGTGAAGAAGAAGCTGCCTGAAGGCACCAAAATGACCAAGTATCACGTTGAGTTCCTTGGCCCGCTGGGCAAAGACTTAACGCAGGCGTGGGCAGTCGCTATGGCCCTGGGCGTGGAAGACAAAATCACTGCACCGATGTTTGAAGCCGTGCAGAAAACCCAGTCTGTACAGACCACTGCTGATATCCGTAAGGTATTCGTCGATGCAGGCGTTAAGGGCGAAGAATACGATGCAGCCTGGAACAGCTTTGTCGTGAAATCTCTCGTGGCACAGCAGGAAAAAGCGGCCGCCGATCTGCAACTGCGTGGCGTTCCAGCCATGTATGTTAACGGTAAGTACCAGCTGAATATGCAGGGTATGGATACCAGCAGCATGGACATCTTCGTGCAGCAGTATGCCGACACTGTGAAGTATCTGGTTGAGAAGAAGTAATAAAGAAAACGCCGGTCAATGACCGGCGTTGTTGTATTGGGCTTTAATCCTGTCGATTAGCGCATCTTTTTCCGTCCACAGCGTGTTCAGCCAGAGCTGGAAACGCCGCTTAAAGTTCTTATCGTTAACATAGTCCCCATGTAACTCTTCCGCCACAGGCACCAGATCAATTCGCACCACGATCCGGGTTAACTTGCCGCTGAGCATATCGTAAAACGGCGTCTTGTCGTTCTCCGGATAACAGAGCGTCACGTCCAGTAATTTATCGAACTGTTGGCCCAGTACGTTAAGCGCCATGGCGATCCCCGCCGCTTTTGGCGGCAGCAGGTTGCTGTACGGTGAGCGGGTTTGCTGCTTTTTCTCTTCGGTAAAGCGAGAGCCTTCCACAAAATTGACGATGGTGGTGGGGTGCGCGCGAAACTTCTCGCAGGAGCGGCGTGTCGTTTCGACATCTTTGCCGCGGCGTTCAGGGTGGCGGATCAGATAACTACGGGAATAGCGCTTCATAAACGGCATATCCAGCGCCCAACAGGCGAGCCCAATAAAGGGTACCCAGGCGAGCTGCTGTTTAAGGAAGTACTTATTCATCGGAATGTGTTTGCGGAACAGTACGCATAACACCACGATATCGGCCCAGCTATGGTGGTTGCAGATAAGCAAATACCAGTTTTTCTTGTTAAGCCCTTCCAGACCCTGAACATCCCATTTCAGATGTGGATTAAGACGCAGAAGCACCGCCAGACCTTCACACCAGCAGTACATCATAACGTTACAGAATGCAGATACGGCACGCCAGACAACGGGGATCGGTAATAGCAGTTTAATTATTCCGGCGATGATGATCGGCACAGAACAGGCGATGGTGACCAGAATAGTTAATGCGATACTTAAGAAGAGGGTGATCGCAGCCAGGAGTCTAGACATGATGAATTTTTTCAGGTGGTTAGCTATGAATGGCGCCTGATAAACAGACGCAGGGCGCTGATTTTACCAGAAAACGGTTAAAGGATGGCGCTTTAACTTGGCGGGAAAGCTGATTTGTATGCGCTGTGGAGAAAAATCCTGTTATGCCGATCCTGCGTGGCTTATATCCACATGGAGTAAATTGTCATCAATCGAAAATATGAGATCGTGATCAAATCACAACTCATTGATTATTAATGTTAATAATTATCTCATCGATCCTTATTAAGCACATTTAATCCAAGTTACAGAAAATATTCACAAACTTATCCACAGTTTTAATTTGCGAGCGATCCTCAGGATCACAAAATCTTTGGCTGTATTGGCCGTGAAAAACTGATGTTTTCATCCTTCTGTGGCATCCTTTATTCATAAATTACTTAAAGGCACGGACATTATGGTTCAGATCCCCGAAAATCCGCTTATTCTCGTCGACGGCTCGTCTTACCTCTATCGGGCATATCACGCCTTTCCTCCGCTGACTAACAGTGCGGGAGAGCCTACGGGCGCAATGTATGGTGTGCTGAACATGCTGCGTAGCCTGATCATGCAGTATCAGCCAAGCCATGCCGCCGTGGTCTTCGATGCGAAAGGCAAAACTTTCCGGGATGAGCTGTTCGAACATTACAAATCTCATCGTCCGCCGATGCCGGACGATCTGCGCGCGCAAATTGAGCCTCTGCATAAGATGGTAAAAGCGATGGGGCTGCCTTTGATGGCCGTCTCGGGCGTAGAAGCGGACGATGTTATCGGTACGCTGGCGCGTGAAGCTGAGAAAATGGGCCGCCCGGTCCTGATCAGCACCGGCGATAAAGATATGGCTCAGCTGGTCACGCCGGGGATCACCCTGATTAACACCATGACCAATACCATTCTTGGGCCGGAAGAGGTCGTCGCTAAGTATGGCGTGCCGCCGGAACTGATCATCGACTTCCTCGCGCTGATGGGCGACTCCTCCGATAACATTCCTGGCGTACCGGGCGTGGGCGAAAAGACGGCCCAGGCGCTGCTGCAAGGTCTGGGCGGGCTGGATACGCTGTATAGCGAGCAGGATAAAATCGCCGGGCTGACCTTCCGCGGTGCCAAAACCATGGCCGCTAAGCTTGAGCAAAACAAAGAGGTGGCCTACCTCTCCTATCAGCTGGCAACCATCAAAACAGACGTCGAACTGGATCTGACCTGTGAACAGCTGGAAGTGCAGCAACCAGCCATCGAAGAGCTGCTAGGCCTGTTTAAGCAGTACGAGTTCAAACGCTGGATAACCGATGTCGAAGCGGGGAAATGGCTGCAGGCGAAAGGGGCTAAACCGGCGGCTAAGCCAAAAGAAACCCTGGTGATCGATGCAGAAGAGGAGCCGGAAGAAGAAGCCAGCGTGCTCTCTTCTGAGCATTACGAAACCATTCTGGATGAAGCGCAGCTGCAACGCTGGATTGAAAAGCTACAGCAGGCACCGGTATTCGCTTTCGATACCGAAACCGACAGCCTCGATAATGTCTCCGCCAATATGGTGGGCCTCTCCTTTGCCACAGAGCCGGGCGTTGCCGCCTATGTGCCGGTTGCCCACGACTATCTGGACGCGCCTGAACAGATCGCCCGTGAGCGCGTGCTCGAACTCCTTAAGCCGATCCTTGAAGATGAAAAAGCACTCAAGGTGGGGCAAAACCTGAAGTTCGATCGCGGTATCCTGCAGAACTATGGTATTGAGCTGCGCGGCATTGCGTTCGATACCATGCTGGAGTCCTATATCCTCGACAGCGTCGCCGGTCGTCACGATATGGATTCGCTCTCCGACCGCTGGCTGAAGCATAAAACCGTCACCTTTGAGCAGATCGCCGGTAAGGGTAAGAATCAGCTGACCTTTAACCAGATCGCCCTGGAAGAAGCGGGACACTATGCGGCAGAAGATGCTGACGTCACGCTGCAACTGCATTTAAAGATGTGGCCGAAGCTGCAAAAACACGCCGGGCCGCTGAACGTGTTCCAGAATATTGAGATGCCGCTGGTGCCGGTTCTGTCCCGCATCGAGCGCAACGGCGTGAAAATCGATCCGGCTGTGTTGCACAAGCACTCAGAAGAGATCGCCCTGCGTCTGCACGAGCTGGAACAAAAAGCGCATGAGATCGCCGGCGAGCCCTTTAATCTCTCGTCCACTAAACAGCTGCAGACCATCCTGTTTGAAAAGCAGGGTATCAAGCCACTGAAAAAAACGCCGGGCGGGGCGCCTTCCACCTCTGAAGAGGTGCTTGAGGAGCTGGCGCTGGACTATCCTCTGCCAAAAGTGATCCTTCAGTATCGTGGGCTGGCAAAGCTGAAATCGACCTACACCGATAAGCTGCCGTTGATGATCAACCCAAAAACGGGCCGCGTACACACCTCTTACCATCAGGCGGTAGCGGCTACCGGGCGACTCTCCTCAACCGATCCTAACCTGCAAAACATTCCGGTGCGTAATGAAGAAGGGCGCCGTATCCGTCAGGCGTTTATTGCGCCAGAGGATTACGTCATTGTCTCTGCTGACTATTCACAGATTGAGCTGCGTATCATGGCGCACCTCTCCCGGGATAAAGGGCTGTTGACCGCCTTTGCGGAAGGGCAGGATATTCACCGGGCCACGGCAGCCGAAGTGTTTGGTATGCCGCTGGAGAGCGTCACCGGGGAACAGCGCCGCAGCGCGAAGGCGATCAACTTTGGCCTTATCTACGGCATGAGCGCCTTTGGCCTCTCCCGCCAGCTCAATATTCCGCGCAAAGAGTCGCAGAAGTATATGGATCTCTATTTCGAGCGCTACCCGGGCGTGCTGCAATATATGGAGAACACGCGCGCCCAGGCGAAAGAAAAAGGCTATGTCGAAACCCTGGAAGGGCGTCGCCTCTATCTGCCGGACATCAAATCCAGCAATGCGGCCCGCCGTGCCGGTGCCGAACGTGCGGCAATCAACGCCCCGATGCAGGGGACGGCGGCAGATATCATTAAACGTGCGATGATCGCCGTTGATGCCTGGCTGGAGAAAGAGCAGCCGCGGGTGCGGATGATCATGCAGGTGCACGATGAACTGGTGTTTGAGGTGCATAAAGACGATTTGGAACCGGTCTCGAAAAAGATCCATGAACTGATGGAGAACAGCGTCAAACTGGATGTGCCGTTGCTGGTAGAAGTCGGTCAGGGAGAAAACTGGGATCAGGCTCACTAACTCTTTCTGGGATATGAACACTTTCTGTAAGTAAGCAACATATCCATGAACGTTTTGTGACGATCATTAGAATTCCCTATGTAAAGAATGAAAAAAAACTACAAAAAGTGCTTTGTCTATAGTCTAAAAAAGGGTAGAGTTATTCGCGTAGGGTACAGAGGTAAGATGTTCTATCTTTCAGACCTTTTACTTCACGTAATCGGATTTGGCTGAATATTTTAGCCGCCCCAGTCAGTAATGACTGGGGCGTTTTTTATTGCGGCAAAGAAAAGTTCAGCGCAAAAAAAAGCGCGGACATCGCCGCGCTCATCATTACTCATCCGCTTCTGACGCGGGTTCCAGCTCGCTGTACCAGATATCCAGTTTCTCACGCAGTTTGTCCACGCCTTGCTTCTTCAGCGAAGAAAACGCCTCTACCTGGATGTCGCCGTTAAACGCCAGCACGGCTTCACGCACCATATTCACCTGCGCTTTACGCGCGCCGCTGGCCAGCTTGTCGGCTTTGGTGAGCAGTACCAATACCTGGATCCCGCTCTCTACGGCCCAGTGGATCATCTGCTGATCGAGATCTTTAAGCGGATGGCGAATATCCATCAGGACGACCAGGCCCTTCAGACACAGGCGTTTTTCCAGGTATTCCCCCAGCGCGCGCTGCCACTTGAGTTTCATCTCTTCCGGAACTTCTGCATAGCCATAGCCTGGCAGGTCAACCAGGCGCTTGCCCGGTGCGACTTCGAACAGGTTAATCAGCTGGGTGCGGCCAGGCGTTTTAGAGGTACGCGCCAGGCTTTTCTGATTGGTCAGGGTATTCAGAGCGCTGGATTTCCCCGCGTTGGACCGGCCAGCAAATGCCACTTCAAGACCCGTATCGGCGGGTAAATGGCGAATATCAGGCGCACTGAGGAGAAAATGCGTCTGGTGATAATTCAGGTTGGTCACGTGGTTGTCTCCAGAAATTCGTAACGTTGGGGGGATTATACCTGAACAGAGAGAAAAGGCTTTTCCCATCGGCAACCCGGCTGTAAGTAAAAACCCTGGGCTTTGTGAGAGATCTGCCATTTTAACTATGGGATATTTAAGAAAAATCGCAGCGCTTTAAAAAATCAAAACGATTAAAATCAAACTATTAACGGTTAGTCTTAGTCTGAAAGTCGCGGAAAATGGCCGTTTGTGGCTTGTGAGTTCAGCCTGAAACGGTAAAGTAGCGTTCAACGGCGAGGATGCCGACAGGAACCGGACTTAAGGACAAGGGTCAGGAGCGCCAGGAGGCGAAGACACAGGAAAGTCAGGAAGACGAACGCCTTGGAGGCGTTAAAAAAGGAAATGGAACCTATCACGGACGGTACCTGCTAAGGGATAGACAGGGTTAGTCGTAAGCAAACAAGGATTGTCAGACCCGTAACGGGTTGTGAGTCAGGAAAAAAGGCGACAGATTGCTCTGTCGCCTTTTTTCTTTGCTTGCTTTCTGCTAGATTTCGCCGCAATTCTATACTCAAGAAAACGACTTAAAGACAAAACACCATGAAAAAACCGACCTCCGCTGCAGGCGCTAAACGTCCTGCTAAAGCACGCCGCAAAACGCGCGAAGAACTGAATCAGGAAGCGCGCGATCGCAAACGCGAGAAAAAACATCGTGGTCATGCTGCGGGTAGCCGCGCGAGTGGCGGTACTTCGGGCGCGTCTGCGAATAACAAGCAGCAGAAAGACCCGCGTATCGGCAGTAAAAAACCGGTTCCATTAGGCGTGACCGATGCCCCGGTCACCAGGCAGCACAAACCGAAGAGCGAGAAACCTATGCTTTCACCGCAGGCTGAGCTGGATTTGCTGGAGAATGATGAGCGCCTGGACGCGCTGCTGGAACGTCTTGAAGAGGGTGAAACCCTGAATGCCGAAGAGCAGTCATGGGTGGATGCCAAACTGGATCGCATCGATGAACTGATGCAGAAGCTTGGCCTCTCTTACGACGATGAAGACGAAGAGGAAGAAGAAGAGAAACAGGAAGATATGATGCGCCTGTTGAAAGGTGGAAACTAACATTTGCACCCGGCAGGTTCTATTGTCCTGCTAATAACCCTTCCGGTTATATGTTATCTGGTGTGGTTATTCGTTAAACTACGGCGGTTGTCGCGGCGACAGAAGTGGCTGCGCACCCGATTCATGGCCCGCACAGGGGGCAGAACGGGCCGCCGTATACGAACGCGACACCAACGGAAGGAGTGAGCATGTCTGTAGCAACCATCGACTGGGATCTGGCCCTGATCCAGAAATATAACTATTCCGGGCCGCGTTATACCTCGTATCCCACTGCGCTGGAGTTTTCCGACGCTTTTGGTGATAGCCAATTCCAGCAGGCGGTGGCGCGTTACCCTGACCGCCCGCTCTCTCTGTATGTTCATATCCCGTTCTGCCACAAGCTCTGCTATTTCTGTGGCTGCAACAAAATTGTGACCCGCCAGCAGCATAAAGCGGATCAGTATCTGGATGCGCTTGAGCAGGAGATCCTGCACCGTGCGCCGCAGTTTGCCGGTCGTCACGTCAGCCAGCTCCACTGGGGCGGCGGTACACCGACCTACCTGAATAAAGCGCAAATCAGCCGTCTGATGTCCCTGCTGCGGAATAACTTCCGCTTCAATGGCGATGCTGAAATCTCTATCGAAGTAGACCCGCGGGAAATCGAGCTGGATGTGCTCGATCATCTGCGTGCCGAAGGGTTTAACCGCCTGAGTATGGGCGTGCAGGACTTTAATAAAGAGGTCCAGCGGCTGGTGAATCGCGAACAGGATGAAGAGTTCATTTTTGCTCTGTTAAACCATGCCCGGGAGATTGGCTTCACCTCCACCAACATCGATCTGATTTATGGCCTGCCGAAGCAGACGCCAGACAGTTTCGCCTATACGTTAAAGCGCGTGGCGGAACTCAACCCGGACCGCCTGAGCGTCTTCAACTATGCGCATCTGCCGACGCTGTTTGCTGCCCAACGCAAAATCAAAGATGCCGATCTGCCTTCCGCGCAGCAAAAACTGGATATCCTGCAGGAAACCATCACGTCGTTGACCCAGACCGGCTACCAGTTCATCGGCATGGATCACTTTGCCCGCCCGGATGACGAGCTGGCGATTGCCCAGCGCGAGGGCGTTCTGCATCGTAACTTCCAGGGCTACACCACCCAGGGCGATACGGATCTGCTGGGGATGGGCGTATCGGCCATCAGCATGATTGGCGACTGCTATGCGCAGAACCAGAAAGAGCTGAAGCTCTACTATCAGCAGGTGGATGAGACCGGCAATGCGCTGTGGCGCGGCATCGCGTTAACCCGCGACGACTGTATTCGCCGGGACGTGATCAAGGCGCTGATCTGTAACTTCCGTCTCGACTTCAGCGCGGTGGAAGCGCAGTGGGATCTCGTTTTTAAAGACTACTTTGTGGAAGACATGAAGCTGCTGGCGCCGCTGGCGAAAGATGGGCTGGTGGAGGTGACGGAGAGTGCGATTGAGGTTACGCCGAAAGGGCGCCTGTTGATTCGTAATATCTGTATGTGCTTCGATGCCTATCTGCGGCAGAAAGCCCGTATGCAGCAGTTCTCGCGGGTGATTTAAGCCGCATTGCCGGGTGGCGGCTTCGCCTTACCCGGCCTACATTTCGCGCTTTGTAGGCCGGGTAAGCGAAGTGCTAGCTAAACAACCCCACCAGCGCCGCACACAGCACAGCTGCAACTGCCGTTTGCGGCGTATGGCTTTCGACTGCTCCGCTAGTCAACAAATTCACGATTGATTCCAGCATGATGCCCCCCCATTTTTCCGGGCAAGATCATACTCAACTCATCAGTACAGTAAAGCGCAAAATAGCACCACTTTGCGCTTAATTAACTCTCTTTACACAGGGGGAAGGCGATCACTCCATCCCCAGTTCTTTTAACTTACGCGTCAGGGTATTGCGCCCCCAGCCGAGCAGGCGTGCCGCCTCCTGCTTGTGGCCCTGGGTATGGCGCAGCGCGGTGGTCAGCAGCGTGCGCTCCATTTCGGGCTGCGCCTCGGAGAGCAGGTCCTGATGACCGGAGCGCAGGGCGCGATCGGCCCATTGCGCCAGCAGTGTCGCCCAGCTGTCGGGCAGGCTCTGGCCGGTGCTGCTTTCCGGAACATGAGTTTCGAAAAGCTCGGGCGGCAGATCCTGAATCAACACTTCCTGGCCGGCGGCCATGACCGTAAGCCAGCGGCAGGTATTTTCCAGCTGGCGCACGTTGCCCGGCCAGGCCAGACGCGTCAACGCCGCTTCGGTTTCCGGGTGCAGCAGCTTGGCTTCCACGCCCAGTTCGCGGGCGGCATCCTGCAGGAAATGACGCGCCAGGCGCGGGATATCTTCCCGGCGCTCACGCAGCGGCGGCAGGTGTACGCGAATGACGTTCAGACGGTGGAACAGGTCTTCACGGAATTTGCCCTCCTGGACGCGCAGCTCCAGGTTCTGGTGAGTGGCGGCGATAATACGCACATCCACTTTGACCGGGGCGTAGCCGCCCACGCGGTAAAACTGGCCGTCCGCCAGCACGCGCAGCAGACGTGTCTGAACGTCGAGGGGCATATCGCCGATCTCATCCAGGAACAGCGTCCCGCCGTCGGCCTGCTCAAAGCGGCCCTGACGGATGGTGTTGGCGCCGGTAAAGGCCCCTTTTTCATGGCCGAACAGCTCGGACTCAATCAAATCCTTAGGGATCGCCGCCATATTCAGGGCGATAAACGGGGCTTTGACGCGCGGGCTGTGGCGATGCAGGGCATGCGCGACCAGCTCTTTCCCGGTGCCAGACTCGCCGTTAATCAGCACGCTGATGGAGGAGCGTGAAAGGCGACCAATGATGCGAAACACATCCTGCATCGCCGGGGCTTCACCAATGATATCGGTGGTAGGGCCGAAAACCGGGGCATTGCGCGGCTGCTGCTGTTCCTGATAGTGGCTAATGGCGCGTTCAACCAGCGCCACCGCTTCGTCAATATCGAACGGTTTTGGCAGATAATCGAACGCCCCCTGCTGGTAGGCGCTGACGGCAGCATCCAGATCGGAGTGGGCGGTCATTATGATGACCGGAAGCATCGGATGACGCTGCTTAATCTGTTTTAACAGCGCGAGCCCATCCATTCCCGGCATACGGATATCGGACAGCAGCACATCCGGGGTTTTGGTGGTGAGTGCATCAAGCACATCGGCCCCACTCTCAAAAGCGGTACAGCTTAAACCTGCTCCGGTAAGCGCCCGTTCAAGCACCCAGCGGATGGAGCTATCGTCATCAACTACCCAGACTATCCCTCGTTGCATAACCTAACCCTCTATTTCCTGATTGGCAGGTAAACCGAAAACTCGGTATGACCCGGCCAACTGGTAAATTCAATTTTGCCGGAATGCTGATCTATCAAATTACGGGCAATCGATAAGCCAAGCCCGGTCCCGCCTTCACGGCCGCTGACCATCGGGTAAAACAGCGTGTCCTGTAAATGGGAAGGAATGCCCGGGCCGTTATCTTCCACATCAATGCGGGCCGCCAGACGGTAGCGCGTGCCGTGCAGCGTCAGCTGAAAGGCGGTGCGGGTACGCAGAATAATCTCTCCGCCTTCCGCCCCTAATGCCTGCAGGGCGTTGCGCACGATATTCAGTAAAACCTGCTCAATCTGGTCGGGATCGTGCGGCAGTTCCGGCAGGCTGGGATCGTAATCCCGAATTAACCTGACGTTATCCGGCAGCTCCATCGACACCAGCTTGACGACGCGCTCCGCCACTTTATGAATGCTTTCGGTGACATGCATCCCGGGTTGCTGCGGTCCCAGCAGGCGATCCACCAGGTTCCGCAGGCGGTCGGCCTGTTCAATGATGACGTTGGTGTATTCCGCCAGCGCCGGGTCGGGCAGGGCTTTAGTGAGCAGCTGTGCCGCACCGCGCAGGCCGCCGAGCGGATTTTTGATCTCATGGGCGAGGCCGCGCACCAGATCGCGGGCCGCAATCTGCTGAGCATGCTGGAGCTGCTCCTGACTCAGGCGACGCTGGTTATCCATCGGCGCCATCTCCAGCAGAATGAGCCCTTCCGGCAGCCGCTGTGCGGTCAGCGACAGAATATGCGAGCGTCCGTCGATCACCAGCGTCACTTCGTTATCGGTAAAGCCTTGCCCCGCCTGCAGGCTCTCCTGCATCAGGCCGATATTCAGGGAAAAATAACTCAACAGCTCGGGCAGCGGCGCGCCAAACAGTTTGCGTGAACTTTGCGCCAGTAACTGCTGGGCCGCGGGATTGGCGTAATGCACCGCCAGATCGTCATCGACCAGTAAAATGCTGTTGATAAGAGAATTGAGGATCTGCCCAGCATCGGGCAGCGTGCCAGTTGCCATTCAGCAGTCTCCTGGAGTTGTTTGCACTATTTTAGTGCAGTATAGCGTTTTTACGGCGAAAAACGCGTCAGATCAGCTTGTTGGCGGTGAAAAAAGCCCATCCGAAGATGGGCTGAAAAGTTTCCACGGCAACAAAAAAAACGGCTATCAATCTCGCGCGGAAAAGGCCGCGCGACAGGGATTGAAGATTAGACGCTGTAGTACAGTTCGAATTCAACCGGGTGCGGAGTCATGCGAACGCGGTCGTTCTCTTCCATACGCAGTGCGATGTAAGCATCGATCGCTTCGTCAGTGAACACGCCGCCCGCAGTCAGGAACTCGCGGTCTGCGTCCAGTGCGTTCAGTGCTTCTTCCAGAGAACCGGCAACCTGTGGGATCTCTTTCGCTTCTTCTGGCGGCAGGTCGTACAGGTTTTTGTCCATCGCTTCGCCCGGGTGGATCTTGTTCTTGATACCGTCCAGACCCGCCATCAGCAGTGCTGCGAAGCACAGGTATGGGTTAGCAGCCGGGTCCGGGAAGCGCACTTCGATACGACGTGCTTTCGGAGAAGCTACCACCGGAATACGAATAGAAGCAGAACGGTTACGGGCAGAGTAAGCCAGCATTACTGGCGCTTCGTAGCCTGGGACCAGACGCTTGTAAGAGTTAGTGGTTGGGTTCGCCAGGGCGTTGATCGCTTTAGCGTGTTTGATAACACCACCGATGTAGTGCAGTGCCTGCTCGGACAGACCCGCATACTTGTCGCCAGCGAACAGGTTAGTTCCGTTCTTGGACAGGGACATGTGGCAGTGCATACCGGAACCGTTGTCGCCAAACATTGGTTTTGGCATGAAGGTCGCGGTTTTACCGAAGCGGTGCGCAACGTTGTGAACAACGTATTTGTAGATCTGAATTTCGTCCGCTTTCTTGGTCATGGTGTTGAAACGGGTGGCGATTTCGTTCTGGCCAGCAGTTGCAACTTCATGGTGATGGGCTTCAACAACCAGACCCATCTCTTCCATGATCAAACACATGGTAGAACGGATGTCCTGAGAAGAGTCAACCGGTGGAACCGGGAAGTAACCGCCTTTAACGGCTGGACGGTGACCTTTGTTACCGCCTTCGTATTTGGTGGAGGAGTTCCATGCGCCTTCGATATCATCGATAGCAACGTGGGAACCGGAAGTGGTCGCACCAAAACGGATGTCGTCGAACAGGAAGAACTCTGGCTCTGGCCCGAACAGAACGGTGTCTGCGATGCCGGTGGAGCGCAGGTACTCTTCAGCGCGTTTAGCGATAGAGCGTGGGTCGCGGTCGTAGCCCTGCAGGGTGCCTGGCTCGAGGATATCGCAACGGATGATCAAGGTAGACTCTTCGAAGAACGGGTCAATGAGGGCAGTAGATGCGTCAGGCATCAGAACCATGTCGGATTCGTTGATACCTTTCCAGCCACCAATCGAGGAGCCGTCAAACATTTTGCCTTCTTCAAAGAATTCGGCATTCACCTGATGAGCAGGAATAGTGACGTGCTGTTCTTTACCTTTGGTATCGGTGAAGCGCAGATCAACAAACTTCACTTCATGTTCGTTCAGCATCGTCAAAACGTGTTCAGCGGACATACTTAACTCTCCAGATTGGTCATTGTCGTCGTGGTAACGAGGTCTTCAAATTCTGTATAAGGCAGGCGGTGGTGCCTTTTGTTGCCGTATTTTTTATAAAGCGAAATCTGTGCCAACTTTTAAAACACCCCAAAAAGGCGCTATCATGCGCACCGTAGTGCAAAAGGGCTGCACCACGGTGGTTTTGTTGCACCATTATAGTGCTTCAATGTGAACATTGAGCACCATATTGGTGCAATTTACGTTAAAGTGCCCTTTTACCGCTCCGTGAAAGCGATCACAAAGCATCTCTGCGATACTTGTTTGCGGGGGATGTTTGTGATCCTGTTTTGTAGTGCGATTAATCCGTGTACAATAACGCGCTATTTCTAATGCCTGAGGCAAAGTTGTGATCGAAAATCTGCGTAATATCGCCATCATCGCGCACGTTGACCATGGTAAAACTACCCTGGTTGATAAGCTGCTGCAGCAATCCGGTACGTTCGATGCGCGTGCCGAAACTCAAGAACGCGTGATGGACTCCAACGATTTGGAGAAAGAGCGTGGGATTACCATCCTCGCTAAAAACACCGCGATCAAATGGAATGACTACCGTATCAACATCGTTGATACCCCAGGGCACGCCGACTTCGGTGGTGAAGTTGAGCGCGTGATGTCCATGGTGGATTCCGTGCTGCTGGTGGTTGACGCATTTGACGGCCCAATGCCGCAGACGCGCTTCGTAACCAAAAAAGCATTCGCCCATGGCCTGAAGCCAATCGTGGTAATCAACAAAGTTGACCGTCCTGGCGCGCGTCCTGACTGGGTTGTTGATCAGGTCTTCGACCTGTTCGTTAACCTGGATGCAACCGACGAACAGCTGGACTTCCCGATCGTTTATGCGTCTGCGCTGAACGGTATCGCTGGTCTGGACCACGAAGACATGGCTGAAGACATGACCCCGCTGTACCAGGCGATTGTTGACCATGTTCCGGCACCAAACGTCGATCTCGACGGTACCCTGCAGATGCAGATCTCTCAGCTGGACTACAACAACTACGTTGGTGTAATCGGCATTGGTCGTATCAAGCGCGGTAAAGTGAAGCCAAACCAGCAGGTCACTATCATCGATAGCGAAGGTAAAACCCGTAACGGTAAAGTCGGTAAAGTGCTGACTCACCTGGGCCTTGAGCGTATCGAGAGCGACATTGCGGAAGCTGGCGACATCATCGCTATCACCGGTCTGGGCGAGCTGAACATCTCTGACACCATCTGCGACCCGCAGAATGTGGAAGCGCTGCCAGCGCTGTCTGTTGATGAGCCGACCGTAACCATGTTCTTCAACGTCAACACCTCTCCGTTCTGTGGTAAAGAAGGTAAGTTCGTTACCTCCCGTCAGATCCTTGACCGCCTGAACAAAGAGCTGGTGCACAACGTTGCGCTGCGCGTTGAAGAAACCGAAGATGCTGATGCATTCCGCGTTTCTGGTCGTGGTGAGCTGCACCTGTCTGTTCTGATCGAAAACATGCGTCGTGAAGGTTTCGAAATGGCGGTTTCCCGTCCGAAAGTTATCTTCCGTGAAATCGATGGCCGTAAACAAGAGCCATTCGAGAACGTGACGCTGGACGTTGAAGAGCAGCATCAGGGTTCTGTAATGCAGGCTCTGGGTGAGCGTAAAGGCGACCTGAAAAACATGAATCCAGATGGCAAAGGCCGCGTACGTCTCGACTACGTGATCCCAAGCCGTGGTCTGATCGGCTTCCGTTCAGAGTTCATGACCATGACTTCTGGTACCGGTCTGCTGTACTCCACCTTCAGCCACTACGACGACGTTCGTCCGGGCGAAGTGGGCCAGCGTAACAACGGCGTGCTGATCTCCAACGGTCAGGGTAAAGCGGTTGCGTTCGCCCTGTTCAGCCTGCAGGATCGCGGTAAGCTGTTCCTGGGTCACGGTGCAGAAGTTTACGAAGGCCAGATCATCGGTATTCACAGCCGTTCTAACGACCTGACGGTAAACTGCCTGACCGGTAAGAAACTGACCAACATGCGTGCGTCCGGTACTGACGAAGCAACGGTTCTGGTTCCACCGGTTAAGATGACGCTGGAGCAGGCTCTGGAATTCATCGATGACGACGAACTGGTAGAAGTAACACCACAGTCTATCCGTATCCGTAAACGTCACCTGACTGAAAACGATCGTAAACGTGCAATGCGCGGTTCAAAAGAAGATTAATACAGTCAGTCTGTAGGCCGGGTAAGCGCATGCGCCACCCGGCGGGTAAAAAGCCGCTGAGCGATCAGCGGCTTTTTTATTAGAACGCGTACCGTACGCCCAGACGGATTCGGTACTGCTCGCGGTTGTAATCATTCCATCTGTCCAGCCACTGGAGTTCGAGGTACGGCAACCAGTTTTTGTCGATCTTATAGCTGAACTTGTTCGTTATTTCCCAGTGGTGATCTTTGCCATTCTTACTGTGGTAATCATTTACCCGCTGGAAAAAGTGCGGCTCAAAGGTGTAGAAAAACGCATCCGTCACTTTAAAATTCCAGTAGTTGGCAAACTCGTGCGTGTCGTTCTTATCCATCTGCCCGTTATAGTCCGGCGTATCGTAATTGTTGTGGTTATAGCGATAGCGGAACGTCAGGTTGAACCCGTCCGTAAATTTGTAGTTGGTATCTAAATAAACAGCGCCGCCCGACCCTGCGCTGCTGTCGTTAATTAAACCGCCCGGCTGGAAGGTGAGTTTGTTGGTTGGTTTAAAGAGCGGATACCACCCCTCTATTTCGTTATAGCTATGCTTAAGCTCATCCCATCTCCCCACGTTATAAGCGTTGGTGAACATCAGCCCCGCGCCCATATCGAAGTTATAGCCAGCTCGCAGGATCACCTCATGTAGCTCGGAGGCCGTATTGTATGCTTCTCGTGTTTCGACATACGCCCCGGCAAATACCGGGCAGGAGACAGACGACACGATCAGTACAGTAATGATTCTTTTCATAACTTATCCATGTATCAGATAAAGAAAGGCCGCCCCTCCCGTGGAATGGGAAGGGATTCATGGCCAGATTTATTGTTATAAAGTGACTGCTGACGCTTTATCGTTGGTGGTTATCTCAGGGGTATTCGCTGATGGTTTTTTTCGTTTGGCAATCTCCTCAATAATAAAGGCGAAGCGCGCTTCGTTGAGTTTATAAAAGAGTCCCATCGTGATGGCGGCGATAATCGCCAGGCCGCAGGGCCAGAGAAAAATAAGCTGGCGCAGCCCCAGCAGCGTGCTTGCGCTCTGCACCGCATGGGGCACGTAACCGATCTGGGTCAGCATAATGCCAGGCAAGAAACCGGCGAGGGCCGCGGAGATTTTGCGCGAGAAGGTGTAGCCGGTATAAACCGATCCTTCGGCGCGAATGCCGGTTTTCCACTCGCCATAATCAACGGTATCCGGCACCAGGGCCCAGTTCAGACTGTTGACGAAAGCGGTGCCGAAAAAGGCCATACAGGAAAAGAGCACAAACAGCAGGGAGTTGCTCCCCCAGAAGAAGTTCAGCACGTCGCCTACCGCCCATAGCGTCAGCCCGCCCAGGTAAACCGGTTTTTTGCCGAAACGCTTAACCGCGCCGGGTACCAGAAACACGCCGACCAGAATGCAGCCCATGCTGAAAAAGCCCATCCACGACAGCAGGTGCAGATCGTTCAGTACGTACTGGGTGTAATAGACCTGAATTGCCAGCTTGATGTTAAAGGCGGCAAGGGTACAGAGGTTGGCGATACAGAGCACCAGCAGCGGCGGGTTGCGGAAAATTGCGCAGAACGATTTCAGAATGCCGGGTTTATGATGATCGGGTGTGACCTCCACATAACGCTCTTTCACGCCGCTGTAGCACCACCACATGCAGAGCAGCCCGCCGGTGACAAACACCAGAGCGGCAACCAGATAGCCGAGGGAGGGCTGGCTGACGAACAGCGCCTGAATGGGCATAAAACCGACGGTGCAGAGCAACAATCCCACCGTTGCGCCGCCCTGGCGCCACGCCGCAAGCTGCGCGCGCTCGTTCGGGTTTTTGGTGATGGCAGGCACCATCGCACCGTAGGCGCAGTTCATCAGGCTATAGCAGAGGCCGAACATCATAAAGAGCACGGTGGCGATAGCCGTTTTTACCGTCAGGCTAAAGTCGTTAGCCATAAACTGCGCCGCGGCAACCAGCGCGACCGGTACCGAAGCATAGAGAATAAAGGGCCGGAATTTTCCCCGTGCGCCGATATTTCGCCGGGAGTCCAGCAGCACGCCGGTCAGCATGTCGGTAAAGGCGGTAAAGAACTTCGCCACCAAAAAAATAATGCCGCCATAGAACGCGGGCATGCCCAGTTCGTCGGTGTAAAACTTCAGCAGATAGAGCGTGCCGATACACAGCATCAGGTTAGAGCCAAAATCGCCCATCCCGTAGGCGCACTTCTCGCGCAGGCTCAACTTCAGGGTTAACGGATCAGGAGTGTGTGTCATGGTCGATCCTCATAGCGCCCCGCAGGGCGCTCGCTCAAGTCAGTTATGCCGTACGTTTGCGCAGCTCGATCTCTTCCACGATGCGCACATACATCTTCTCGTTGAGGTTGTAGAAGCAACCCATCGCCACAATGGTGATGACCGCCAGCAGGCTGGGGTAGATAAATATCAGCTGCCGCAGCCCTTCAACGGTTCCGGCGGATTGCACCACGTTGGGCACATAGCCGATCTGCGTGAGCATGATCCCCGGGAAGAAGCCCGCCAGCGCCTGGGAAACCTTACGGAAGAAGGTAAAGCCGGTATAGACCGTTCCCTCGGAGCGCACGCCGGTGCGCCACTCGCCGTATTCCACGGTATCGGACACCAGCGCCCAGTTCAGGCTGTTCACAAACGCGGAGCCGAAGAACGCCAGGCAGGAGAACGTCACAAAGCTCACGGAGCCGCCGCCGAAGAAGTAGTTGAGCAGATCGCCCGCCACCCAAATCATCAGCCCGGTGATATAGACCTTTTTCTTGCCGAAGCGCCGCACCGCGCCGGGCATCATAAAGACGCCGATAAAAATACAGCCCATACTGAAGAAGCCCATGTACGACAGCAGGATCGGGTCGTTCAGCACGTACTGCGTGTAGTAGACCTGAATGGCGAGCTTGACGTTAAAGGCACCCAGCGTGCACAGGTTGGCGATGCAGAGAATAAACAGCGGACGGTTCCCGGCGATGGCGCGAAACGACTGCAACAGTCCCGGTTTTTGCGCCGGATTAGCAGGCTGCGTCTCGACGTAACGCTCGGTCACGCCCTTATAGCACCACCACATAAAGAACAGCCCGAACAGCGAGAAAAGGGTGGCGGCAAAGATATAGCCAAGCTGGTCATTGCCCTCAATCAGGTTCATTACCGGGACAAAGCCCACGGTACAGAGCAGCAGGCCAAGTGTGGCACCGCCCTGACGCCAGGCGGCCAGCGAGGCGCGCTCGTCCGGGTTTTTGGTAATGGCGGGCACCATCGCGCCGTAAGAGCAGTTCATCATGCTGAAGAACAGGCCGTACAGCATGAACAGCACCGTTGCCATCACCGTTTTGCCGGTGATTTCAAACGGCGTGCCGACGAAGTTGGCAATCGCCAGCAGCGTCACCGGGAAGGCGGCATACAGTACGAACGGGCGGAATTTTCCTTTCGGGCCGATCTTGCGCCGGGCGTCGAGCATGATCCCGGTCCCCATGTCGGTGAAGGCGGTAAAGAACTTGGCAATCAGGAAGATGATCCCGCCGTAGGTCCCCGGCAGGCCCAGCACATCGGTGTAGAACTTCAGCAGATAGAGCGTGCCGATATCCAGCAGGATGTTAGAGCCGAGATCGCCCATCCCGTAGGCGAGTTTTTCTTTAAACGGCAGGCGCAGGGTTGCCGGATCAGAAGTATGTTGACTCATTATTGTTCTCCGTCTGCCCGCAGGTCTCCCCGCGGGCGAGCCTTATCAGATATGACGTAAGGTGCTAAACAGATCTGCCCATTCGCTTTGCTGGCGATAGAAGACCGGCGGTTTGCCAAGCGGGGCCTCAACGGTCACATCACCGCCCTGGCAGGTTTCACCCGTCCACGCATTCACCCAGCTGTCCTGCGGCAGATAGAACGACCAGTCATGGCGTCCCTCTTCATACACGGGCGCCACCAGCAGATCGCGGCCAAACAGATACTGGTATTTCAGCGTGTAGGCGCGCGCGTCGTCCTCGTAGTGCAGGAACAGCGGACGTATCACCGGCAGGCCGCTTTTCGCATTCTGCGCGACGGCAGCTTTGATGTACGGTTTCAGGGTGGTGAAGACGGTGGTCATGCGCGCGAAGTGCGCGATGGTTTCAGCGTCGCCGTCGAACTGCCAGTTGTCACCAGGGCGGTTGCCTTCGTGGGTACGCATCATCGGCGTAAAGGCGCTGAAATCGCACCAGCGCAGCAGCAGCTCTTTGCTGCGTTTCATCTCGAACAGGGTGGTATAGCCGCCGATGTCGCTGTGATGCAGGCCGTGGCCGGTCATCGCCAGCGAGAGCGCAGCAGGCACGACGGACGCCAGACCGTCGTCCAGGCTCCAGTCGACGTTCTGATCTCCCGCCCACATCATCACCGAGTGTTTCTGGCTGCCGGTGTAACCTGCGCGCATAAAGAACAGGATCTCGCCGAGCTTGCCGGTCTCTTCCAGCGCCTCGTAGTTACATTTCGCCCACAGGGCAGGCCAGGCGTTATGCATGATCTCCGCGCTGACGCCGTTGTGCAGGAAGGTATCGGTTGGCAGATATTCCCCAAAATCGGCCATCCAGCCGCCGCAACCCAGCTCGATCAGGTTCTTTTTGATCACCTCTTTGTACCAGCCGTAGGCTTCCGGGTTGGTCAGGTCGATAACGCCCGCGTAGAACTCGCCGAACTCGACGTGGTAATCCTTGCCGTCGGCGTCTTTGGTCAGATAGCCGTGTTTTGCCGCCTCTTCACAGAGATCTTTGTCGCTGGCGACGTAGGGGTTGATATAGGAGAGGAACTGCACCCCTTCCTGTTTCCACTGCGCAATACGCTCATCAAGCTGCGGATAGAGTTCGCTGTTCCACTTCCAGTTCCACATCACGCGTTTGCCAAAGGAGGTCATGCGGATGCCGGACCAGTCCTGCGCCCAGATGCCGTTCACCTTCACGCCGCCTTCGCGCATGAGGTCGAGCTTCTGCTGGCATACGTCGGTGCCGCCCTGAATACCCAGCGACACCCCGTCGTAAACCCAGTCCGGCAGCTCCGGCTGACGCCCCAGCAGGCCGGTGAGTTTTTCCAGCAGATCGACATAGGTTTCTGCACATTCGAAGCGCAGCGTGGCGTTATCTTCCCAGAACGCCAGCTCGTGGAAGTCCGGCGCACTGAAGTCGAAGTTCATGTAGCAGCTGTTATTCACGTGGCAGTAGTACTTCTGGGTGCTCACAAAGGTGGGTTGCGGGAAGAAGGTCCAGTAGTAATCCCCGCCCGCGTTCTCTTTGCAGTCGGCCTGCCAGGTCACGTAAGTCTGCTTATTGCGGCCCACCCCCTGTTCGCTGGTCCACAGCGGGAACGGCTTACCGCGCAGGTCGAAGTAGGAGAACTGCTCCCCGCAGCCGTAGATATGATCTTCAGGCTGTGCCGCCAGCCGCAGCCAGATGCGGTTATGGCGGGTGGCATCGTTTTTGAGCTTTAACGTCAGGCGGCCTTCCGTATCAAGATCTACCAGCAGCGTGGCGCTTACCGCATCGCCACGGGTGAAGCGGATCGCCCAGCCCGCCTTTTGCTGCGTGACGGTCGCGTCGGTCAGGGCAATCTTTTCGTTGAGCTTATCCTGAATGCTGAAATTGCCGCGGAACATCTCAATATCGGCAACGCCTGCGCCGATCCACAGGCAGGGGGCCTCGGGCGAATGGGATAAAATCAGGCGATCCTGCCAGTGCAGGGTGAAACCGCGATCGTGAGTTTTCAAATCAATATTGTGTAGGGTACGCATAAGATCTCCGTTTTTATTATTTGGCCTGGCTATCCAGTAAGCCGGCGGCAACGGCTGGGGCTAACCCTGGCGCCAGTGGTAAGCGCGGGATCACCAGGCAGTGCAGCAGATGGTAAATATCCTGCTTGCCGTCCCAGACCTTAGTGGTCACTTCGTTATTGGCATCCAGCTCCTGCCACCAGGAGCCGTTCTCGTAATCCATCAGGTATTTGATGCAGTAATCCCACCATTTCTGATACCAGGCTTCGTACTGCGCCTCGCCGGTCACGGTATAGAGGGCATAGGCCGTGCCCATCGCCTCGACGATCGGCCAGCGCACGCGTTCGCGCACGATAGGCTTACCGTCCCAGCCGACGGAGTAGACGAAGCCGTCGGCCCCGTCCGGCGCCCAGGCATCGCGGATGGTGGCGTGGAACAGTCCTTTTGCGTCTTCCAGCAGCCACGCTGGCGGGGTTTCAAAGCGGGCTTCCAGCGCGGCGCGCAGATGCAGCATCAGACGGCCCCACTCAATCCAGTGTCCCGGCGTACCGCCGTAGGCGCGGAAACGGTGGGCGGGATTATCGATGTTGTAGTCGCGGATCGGGTTCCAGTTGGTGTCGAAATGCTCGTTAACGCGGTACTCACCCTTGCGCGCCACGTCGTGAATAATCACCGAGGCGATGCGCAGGGCGCGGTCGAGCCATTTGCGATCGTGGGTGACGTCATAGACGATCAGGAAGGCTTCCACGGCGTGCATGTTGGCGTTGCCGCCACGGTAATCTTCCGTTTTGCTGAAGGCTTCGTCCCAGGATTCCAGGCACATCTGTTCCTGTTCGCTCCAGAAGTAGCGCTCAATTACCTCAATGGCGTCGTCCAGCAGCTTGCGCGCCTGCGGGTGTCCGGTGGTAACGGCACTCGCTGCGCCGAGCAGCACGAAGAAGTGCTGATAGCCCTGCTTGGAGGCATCCATCACCCCTTCATCGTTAACGCAGGCGTACCAGCCGCCGTGCTGTTTGTCGCGCAGCGGACCGTTCAGGGCATTGATGCCGTGCTCAACCAGGGCGTATGCACCCGGGCGTCCCATGTTGGCCGCCACCGCGTAGACGTGCAGCATACGGGCGGTGATCCACAGATGGGTGCCCATATCGCTACGAACCTGGCCGTTATTGCCCAGCCAGCCAAAGCCGGTGGGAACGGCGGCGTTTTTGCCGAAGTCGAGAATGCGGTCGGTCTCTTGTTCGAGCCAGCGGTTATGGCTCAGGGTGTTAAACCATTTCATATTCGGATCCTCTCTTAACGGCGGGCCATCATTTCGTCGACGATCTCGCCCAGACGCTGTAGTTTCGGTACAGAAATATCGCGGAGCATCAGCTCGGTGTCCGGCAGGCCAATTACCGATGACCAGACGGCGCGACCGGCTAAAAAGCCCGATGCCCCCGCCTGCATCGCCACGCTTACGGCACGCGGGAAGAGCTTGTCGTCCACGCCGGAGGAGAGGATCACCCAGGGCATGTTGATCTGTTCGTTGAGCTTCTGCGAGGCCGCCAGCAGCGCCTGCTGCGTGCCTTTGCCAAACAGCGGCATCTCCACTTTGTAGAGATCGGCACCGCTGTCTCCCAGCTCTTTGGCCGCGTCGATAATCGCCTGCTCGCGGTTAAACGCGTCACCGCGGCGCGGCGGACGCACTACCGGCTCGATAATGCTCAACAGACCGTTGTCGTGACACAGCGTGTTGAACGCCTTCACCATCTCCAGACGCTGCTGCGGATCTTCATCGCTGCGCCACAGCACCAGCAGCTTCAGCGCCTTGCCGCCATCGCGTTTGACTGCCTGCGCGTCGACGTTCTTGTCGATCACCACGCTGTCGACAGGAATACCGTTCCCCGGAATAAACTCGTCAGCGGCCATAATCATCGCGCAGCTTTTCGCAACCGCCTGCTGCTCCACGATCTGGCGATAGCAGAACTGCTGGTCGACGAGGATCGCAGAGGCGTATGGCGACAGAATTTTCGCGGCATTGACCTTAAAATCCGTGAGGTGCTGGTCAGTTACCGGCACCGGCGCGCCTGACGCGGCAAACATCAGGCGCATCGCTTCGCGCTGATCGACGGCCAGCATGGCAAAACCGCCGGAAGGTCGGGTGATATCTTTCAGGGTGTACATCGTCATTCCTCAGTCCTTTCGTATCAGTGTGATTTTTTCAGCCCGGCGGATGCGCGAACCTGTTCGAGAATGGCTGTCCAGTCTTCGCGCCCGCGTCCGGCGGCGCGTGCCTGGTTGTAAACTTCGCGGGAAGCCGCGCCCAGCGGCATCGGGACGTGGAGCTGGTTGGCCACGTCCAGGGCGATCCCCAGATCTTTATGTGCTAGGTCGATCATAAAGGCGGGAGAAAGATCCCCTTTCAGCACCTTGTTCGGCCAGGAGGTGGTGAAATGGCCTTTGCCCGCAGGGGTGCCGCTCATCACCTTCAGCGCCACGTCAAAGGAGAGGCCGAGGGCTTCGCACAGCACGGCCGCCTCGGCGGAGAGGGCGTTCAGGGCGATACTCATGTAGTTATTGATGAGCTTCACGCGGATGCCCATGCCCGGCCCGCCGGCGTTAATCAGCTCATTGCCCATCGCCATTAAGACGGGGGTGGCGCGCTCAACCTGCTGCGCCGTACCGCCTGCCAGCAGGAGCAGCATGCCGGCGATGGCATGGTCTGACGTGCGCCCGACGGGCACATCCATCAGGCTGAAGCCGCGCTCGGCCATGTCGCGGATCAGCGCGTCGGTTTGCAGGGGATGAATGGTGGACATATCGATCACCAGCGCGTCGCGGGATAATCCTTCGCACACGCCATGCTCGCCGAACAGTACGCTGCGCACCAGGTCACCGTTGGGCAGCATGGTGATAACGAATTCGGCGTCCGTTGCAGCCTGCGCGGGCGTAGTCGCTGCCTGGGCACCGCTTGCAACCAGCGCCTGAACCGCCTGTGGGTTCACATCAAAGACCTGAAGCTGGTGGCCTTGCTTCAACAGATTCTTCGCCATTGGCGCGCCCATCTGCCCTAAACCGATAAATGCGATTGCTGACATGCCTCTCTCCTGTCATATCGTGTCAATTTCTGCGCGTTTATGTTGTCTGTTTTTGATCGTATTTGTAATTTATAGTCAAAAAATAGACATGGGTCACTTTTTAAACATTTGGTGAAATTAAAATGAGCGCAACAGAAAACGCAGAAGGAATCACCATGACTCGCATCGTTTGTGTCGGCATCACCGTGCTGGATCGCATCTGGTATCTCGATGATTTACCGAAGGAAGGTGGGAAATATGTCGCAAAAAATTATACGGAAGTGGGCGGCGGCCCGGCAGCAACCGCGGCGGTGGCGGCGGCAAAACTGGGCGCGGAAGTGGATTTTATTGGCCGGGTGGGGGACGATGATACCGGGACAAGATTGCTCACGGAGCTGGAATCCCTGGGGGTGAATACCCGCTATACGCGCGTCGTGAAAGGTGCCCGCTCGTCCCAGTCCGCCGTGCTGGTGGATGCAGGCGGGGAACGCGTTATTGCCAACTATCCCAGCCCGGATCTCCCTGCCGCGGCAGACTGGCTGCATGAAATCGACTTCTCTCAGTGGGATGTCGTATTAGCAGACGTGCGCTGGCATGAGGGGGCCAGAGAGGCGTTTACCCTTGCCCGCCAGCAGGGCGTGCCGACCCTGCTTGATGCGGATGTCACCCCGCAGGATATCGCGGAGCTGATTACCTTAAGCGATCACGCAGCCTTCTCTGCGCCGGGACTGCGGCGTTTAACGCAGCGGGATGAAGTCGAAGAGGCGCTGAAAAAAGCACAAACGCTCACAAATGGACATGTGTATGTCACCCAGGGGCGAGACGGTTGCTTCTGGCTGGAGAATGGCGCGCTATGTCATCAGCCTGGCTTTGAGGTAGAGGTGGTTGATACCACCGGGGCGGGGGATGTTTTCCACGGTGCGCTGGCGGTAAGCCTGGGGCAAAAGCAATCTCCGTCGGAAGCGGTACGCTTCGCCAGCGCTGTTGCGGCACTGAAATGCACGAAGCCTGGCGGGCGGGCTGGTATACCCGACTGTGATCAAACCCGCTCTTTTTTGTCACTTTTTGTATAAAATGCGGGGCGTGATGGTTTTCAGAGGACAGCCCATGAGCCTTACCGAACTGACCGGCAACCCGCGTCACGATCAGCTGCTAACGCTGATTGCCGACCGTGGCTATATGAACATTGATGAACTGGCGCAACTGCTGGATGTCTCCACGCAAACGGTGCGCCGGGATATTCGCAAGCTGAGTCAGCAGGGGTTGATCACGCGTCATCATGGCGGTGCGGGCAGGGCATCCAGCGTAGTTAACACCGCCTTCGAGCAGCGCGAAGTCTCCATGACCGAAGAGAAGCGGGCGATAGCCGAAGCCATTGCCGACTACATTCCCGATGGCTCGACCATTTTTATTACCATTGGCACGACGGTAGAGCACGTTGCCCGGGCGCTGCTCAACCATAATCATCTGCGCATCATCACCAACAGCCTGCGGGTGGCGCACATTCTTTATAAGAACCCGCGCTTTGAGGTGATGGTCCCCGGCGGCACGCTGCGCCCGCACAATGGAGGCATTATCGGGCCTGCCGCCACGGCGTTCGTCTCTGGCTTTCGTGCAGATTATCTGGTGACCAGCGTCGGCGCGATCGAGCAAGACGGCGCGATGATGGAGTTCGATGTTAATGAAGCCAGCGTGGTGAAAACCATGATGGCCCACGCCCGGCACATCTTACTGGCGGCCGATCATACGAAATATCACGCCTCTGCTGCGGTTGAAATTGGTAACGTCGCGCAGACGACGGCGCTCTTTACCGACGAGCTACCCGGCTCCGCGCTGCAAACGCACCTTAAATCAAGCAAAGTTGAAGTCATTGAAGTCAATTCAAACGACGAACAGCAGGCGGGTTAACCCTCTCCCGGTCCGACGGTGATCGTCGGGCCGTTCCTTTCTGTAAGCTGAAGCTGGCGCATAGCCAAACATCTCCTTTCCCGCTACAGTTACTTTTCACGGCAAACAAGGAGAGATAAATGCTCTATATCTTTGATTTAGGAAACGTAATTGTCGATATCGACTTCAATCGCGTGCTGGGCGCCTGGAGTAATTTCAGTCGCGTGCCGCTGGCGACGCTTAAACAAAGTTTTACGATGGGCGAGGCTTTTCATCAGCATGAGCGCGGCGAGATTTCGGATGAGGTTTTTGCCGAAAAGCTCTGCCATGAGATGGCCCTCCCCCTCAGTTACGAGCAATTTTCCCATGGATGGCAGGCGGTCTTTGTCGGTATCCGCCCTGAAGTGATTGCCATCATGCACAAACTGCGCGAGCAGGGGCATCGGGTGGTGGTGCTTTCCAACACCAATCGTCTGCACACCACCTTCTGGCCGGAAGAGTATCCCGAAGTGAAAGCGGCTGCGGACAAGATCTATCTTTCTCAGGAGATGGGAATGCGTAAGCCGGAGGCGCGCATCTATCAGGCCGTTCTGCAGGCGGAAGGATTCTCTGCCGCCGATGCCGTCTTTTTTGACGATAACGTCGATAATATAGAGGGAGCTAACCAGGCAGGTATCACGTCAATTCTGGTGACCGGAAAAGAGACGATCCCCGACTACTTTGCGAAGCAGTTATGCTAAAAAACGTTCATCAAAAAGCCAGCCACCATACCAGGCCGCTGCGTGCGTGGCTAAAACTCCTCTGGCACCGCATCGATGAGGACAACATGACCACGCTGGCAGGCAACCTTGCCTACGTGTCGTTGCTCTCTCTGGTGCCGCTGGTGGCGGTCATCTTTGCGCTTTTCGCCGCCTTTCCGATGTTTTCGGATGTCAGCCTGCAGCTGCGGCATTTTGTCTTTGCTAACTTTATGCCGGCAACCGGGGATGTCATCCAGAACTACATTGAGCAGTTTGTTGCTAACTCCAGCAAGATGACGGCGGTCGGGGCGGTGGGCCTTATTGTCACCGCGCTGTTGCTGATGTATGCCATTGATAGTGCCCTGAATACTATCTGGCGCAGTACCCGCGCACGGCCTAAAGTTTACTCGTTTGCGGTCTACTGGATGATCCTGACCCTGGGGCCATTGCTGGCTGGGGCCAGTCTGGCGATCAGTTCCTATCTGCTCTCTTTGCGTTGGGCCAGCGATCTCAACAGCGTGATTGACGATGTGCTGCGGATCTTTCCGCTGTTCCTCTCATGGCTCGCTTTCTGGCTGCTATACAGTATTGTGCCGACGACGCGCGTGCCTAACCGGGATGCGATGGTGGGCGCGCTGGTTGCCGCTCTGCTGTTTGAACTGGGCAAGAAAGGATTCGCGCTTTACATCACCATGTTCCCCTCCTATCAACTGATTTATGGCGTGCTGGCGGTGATCCCCATTTTGTTTCTCTGGGTTTACTGGACGTGGTGTATCGTCTTGCTTGGCGCAGAAATTACTGTCACTCTCGGGGTATACCGCGAGCTAAAAAAAGCAGCAGAAGCCGAAAAACAACGAGAAGCAGACCAACCATGATTGCATTGATTCAGCGCGTAACCCGTGCCAGCGTCACCGTGGAGGGGGAAGTGACGGGTGAAATTGGTCCGGGACTTTTAGTCCTGTTAGGTGTCGAAAGGGATGACGACGAGCAAAAAGCCAACCGCTTATGCGAGCGCGTGTTGGGTTACCGCATCTTCAGCGATGCGGATGGCAAGATGAACCTTAACGTCCAGCAGGCGGGTGGCAGCGTGCTGGTGGTGTCACAGTTTACGCTGGCAGCTGATACTGAGCGCGGCATGCGCCCCAGCTTTTCTAAAGGGGCGGCGCCGGATCGGGCAGAAGCGCTCTATGAATACTTTGTTGAGCGTTGCCGCCAGCAAGAGATGCATACACAGACCGGACGATTCGCTGCGGATATGCAGGTTTCGCTGGTAAATGATGGCCCTGTCACTTTCTGGCTCCAGATATGAGTGAGCTGACGGTATGGCCGCGGGTAACCAGAGAGAGTACAGCTATGTATCACCTTCGAGTACCGCAGACAGAAGAAGAGTTAGCGCTTTACTACCAGTTCCGCTGGGAGATGTTACGTAAGCCATTACATCAGCCGAAAGGGTCGGAACGCGACGCCTGGGACGCGATGGCGCATCACCAGATGGTGATGGATGAAGAGGGCAATCTTGTCGCGGTGGGGCGACTCTATATCAATGCCGATAATGAAGCCTCTATCCGCTTTATGGCGGTGCATCCTTCCGTGCAGGATAAAGGTCTGGGCACATTAATGGCGATGACTCTGGAGTCCGTAGCCCGCCAGGAGGGTGTTAAGCGCGTCACCTGTAGCGCGCGCGAAGACGCGGTAGAGTTTTTTGCCAAGCTGGGTTTTATAAACCAGGGCGAAATCACCACCCCGCAAACCACTCCGATTCGTCATTTTTTGATGATCAAACCCATCGCCTCGCTGGATGATATTCTGCACCGCGCCGACTGGTGCGGTCAGCTACAGCAGGCCTGGTATCAGCACATCCCCCTGAGCGAAAAGATGGGGGTGCGCATTCAGCAGTACACCGGGCAAAAATTTATCACCACCATGCCGGAGATCGGCAACCAGAACCCGCACCACACCCTGTTTGCCGGCAGCCTCTTCTCGCTGGCGACGCTCACCGGCTGGGGGCTTATCTGGCTCATGCTGCGCGAGCGCCATCTGGGCGGCACCATTATTCTGGCCGACGCCCATATTCGCTACAGCGCGCCGATCAGCGGCAAGCCGAGCGCAGTCGCCGACCTGGGTGCCCTGGGTGGCGATCTCGACCGCCTGGCACGAGGCCGCAAGGCACGTGTGCAGATGCAGGTCGAACTGTTCGGCGATGAAACACCGGGCGCGGTGTTTGAAGGAACCTATATCGTTCTTCCTGCGAAGCCGTATGGCGCGTACGAGGAGGGGGGGAACGAGGAGGAGTAGTGTCCGGGTTCTGGAAGACGACTCGCAAAAGCGCTCGCCATTTCCAAATTGTTCTTTAACCCTGGATTCGCTAAGCGTACTTTGCCTGAAAATTAATCGCGGGTGATATACTAAGGTGATATATGAGCGTTTTGGCGGAACTTGATATGGGCAGAATACTTATCGATTTGTCTGATGACGTGATTCAACGGTTGGATAACCTCAAGCAGCTAAAAAATCAGCCGCGTGCTGAACTGCTGCGGGAAGCCATAGAGCTGTACCTCGACCAACAGAGTTCTTCGATTATCCGCGATGCGCTTGGCCTGTGGGGAGATCGCAAAGAGGATGGGCTGGAGTATGAGCGTAAGCTGCGCGAGGAGTGGTAATTGTGGAACACATGGCAGTGTTTGATACCAATATTCTCATCGATCTCTTTAACAATCGTGTTGAAGCGGCGGATACGATCGATCGTACCGCAGCGCATCGTGCTATCAGCTTAATTACCTGGATGGAAGTCATGGTTGGGGCTCGTAGGCACGGTCATGAGGCGAAAACGGCGGCAGTTATGGGCGCTTTCGAGATTATCGATATTACACGTGAGATTGCTGAAAGAAGTGTATTGCTCCGCGAGAAGCATGGGATGAAACTTCCTGATGCCATTATTCTGGCCACAGCTCAGAGCAGAAACTGCCCGTTAATTTCACGCAATACCAAAGATTTTGCAGGTATAGCAGGGGTGGTTTCGCCCTATCAACTGTAGGCCGGGCAAGCTTGCGCCGCCCGGCACTCTCACAGGAGATTACTCCCCTTCACCCGGGAACAGGAACGGGTTAATAGAGCTGCGGGCAAAGCCCTCCTGCTCCATTTTGGCGTCCAGTATCAGCGTGGCAAGATCGTCGGCGACGGCCTCCACTTTCGGGTCTTTTTCCTGATACAAAATCTTCAGGTAGGTGCCGCAGTCGCCGCAGCTCTCGGCTTTCACCGCGGACTGTTCATTTTCCAGCGACCAGTAGTGCAGATCGCGGGTCTGTTCACAGTTGCTGCACTTCACGCGCACCACGTGCCACTCGGTTTCACACAGGTTGCAGTGCAGGTAGCGCAGCCCCTGAGTGGTACCGATTTGCACCATGCTGGAGACCGGCATTGAACCGCACACCGGGCAGAACTGGCGGGCTTCACCATATTCAGCGCGGGCTTTACCCGGGATGAGGCTCGCCATTTGCGCCCAGTAGAGCGACAGGGCAGCCCAGATGAACGGGGCTTTATCGCTGCTGACCGAGGCAAAATCAGAGGCAAACAGCGCGCTCGCCATCTGCTCCAGCTCCTGCTCGGAGGCTTTCTCAAGATTCTCGATTACCGCCAGCGCCGGGCCGCTCATCTCAGGCTTCAGTTCGGCAATAAGCGAATGCAGCAGTTTGTGCCAGTGCTTATCGCGCGGCAGAACGTGGATATCCAGCGGCGGTTTGCCCTGCTCGCTCGCCTCTTTGATGCGCGCGGTCAGGTCCATCTGCAACGGATGGTCATACAGCACCACTTCCTGGGCGTGGGCGATCAGCGCCGCAAAGCGCAGATAGTCGCCAAGCGGGTTGCTCTCAGCCAGCTCACGCAGGCGTTCCGCGCGGCGGTTGTAGAGGTTTTTTAGTCTGGGGAACAGTAACGGCGGAATCACTTCCGCCGTGCGTTTCTCGCTCGAACCCAGCTCATCTTGCGGGATTATGCGAATACTCATTCAGTTTTATTTTCCGTTGTCTTTCGGACTTCGCGGTACCAGCGCGGGTGATGTTTCTTCGCCCACGTTTTGGTAACCCAGCCCTCCACCATCGCGGTAATGGTGCCTTTCACCCAGAGGGCGGCGTAAATATGCACCATGATAACCACAATTAACGCTACTGCGGCAAATGAATGCAGCATTAACGCAAATCGGATCACCGGGATTGAGAAAGCAGGCGCAAAGTACGGACGCCAGATGATCACGCCGCTGACCAGCAACAGGACCAGGAAGATAATCGCCGCCCAGAATACGCATTTCTGGCCGAAGTTATAACGCCCGGTATCACCCACTTCCTCGTTGACGACGATCTTACGAATATTCTTCGCCCAAAAGATATCATCCCGATTGATTAGGTTATGGTGCCAGTAACGGAAAAACATGATGATGAACGAGGCAAACATCACCACACCCACGAACGGGTGCAGGATGCGCGCCAGCTGCGGCGTACCCAGGATCTGCATCAGCCAGTTGAAGGAGGGGAAGAAGAACCCCAGCCCGCTTATCGCCGCCAGCATGAAGCAGAAGGCGGTGACCCAGTGGTTGATACGTTCCGGCGCCGTGTAGCGCACGATGGTGTCACGTCTTTTCATTTGCGCACCTCGTCTTTCTCTTCATGCAGGTTGTCCTCTTCCTCTTCCGCACGGTTCGGACCGACACCCACGTAGTGGAAGATGCTCGCGGCGAAGGTGGCAGCAAAGCCCACCGCGGCCAGCGGCTTCCAGATACCTTTCCAGAACTTCACGGTCGCGCTGATTTCCGGGTTCTCCGGCAGGCCGTGGTACAGATTCGGCTTGTCGGCGTGGTGCAGCACGTACATCACGTGCGTACCGCCAACACCGGCCGGATCGTACAGACCCGCGTTGTCGTAGCCGCGGGTTTTCAGCTCGGCTACGCGCTCACCCGCCAGGGTTTTCATATCCTCTTTGGAGCCAAAGTGGATCGCGCCGGTCGGGCAGGTCTTCACGCATGCCGGCTCCTGGCCGACGTTAACGCGGTCGACGCACAGCGTGCATTTGTAGACGCGGTTGTCTTCCGGGTTCATGCGCGGCACGTCGAACGGGCAGCCCGCGATGCAGTAGCCGCAGCCGATGCACTGCTCAGACTGGAAGTCGACGATGCCGTTAGCATACTGAATGATCGCCCCTTCCGACGGACACGCCTTCAGGCAGCCCGGATCCGCGCAGTGCATACAGCCATCTTTGCGGATCAGCCATTCCAGTTTGTCGTTCTGCTCCACTTCCGAGAAGCGCATTACCGTCCAGGACTTGGCGGTCAGGTCGGCGGGGTTATCGTACACCCCGACGTTGTGACCCACTTCGTCACGGATGTCGTTCCACTCTGAACAGGCCACTTGACAAGCTTTACAGCCGATACAGGTGGTTACGTCGATAAGCTTCGCCACTTCCTGCTGGTGGTCCCGCGCCTGGGGCGCGGGGGTGAACCCGTTAGTCGCGGAACGACGAATGATGTCTTGCGATTGATAAGCCATAAGTCGTCTCCGTTACACCTTTTCCACGTTCACGAGGAAGGCCTTAAACTCCGGCGTCTGCGTGTTCGCATCGCCGACGAACGGCGTCAGGGTGTTGGCAATAAACCCTTTCTTCGCTACGCCTTCATAACCCCAGTGAATCGGAATACCGATGGTATCCACCTGCTGGCCGTGAACGTTCAGCGTACGAATACGCTTGGTCACCACCGCCTTGGCCTTGATGTAGCCGCGGTTAGAGGAGACCTTCACGGTGTCGCCATGGGCGATGCCGAGCTTGTTCGCCAGCTTCTCGCCGATCTCCACAAACTGCTCCGGCTGCGCGATGGCGTTCAGCAGCGCGTGCTTGGTCCAGTAGTGGAAGTGCTCGGTCAGACGGTAAGTGGTGCCGACATACGGGAACTTGTCTTTTTTGCCCAACGCCTCGAAATCGCTCTTAAAGATACGGGCGGCCGGGTTAGAGACCACGTTCGGGTGCAGCGGGTTAGTGCCCAGCGGCGTCTCAAACGGCTCGTAGTGTTCCGGGAACGGCCCTTCCGCCATCTTATCGATAGCAAACAGGCGTCCCATCCCTTCAGGCTGCATGATAAACGGCCCGACATCGCTGCCCGGAGGCGCGGTGCTGTAGTCCGGAATATCCACGCCGCCCCACTTCGCGCCGTCCCACTTCAGCAGCTGACGCTTCGGATCCCACGGGTTGCCCTGCGGGTCAGCAGAGGCACGGTTATAGAGAATGCGGCGGTTCAGCGGCCACGACCATGCCCAGCCCAGCGTATTGCCAAGGCCCGATGGGTCGGCATTATCGCGGTTAGCCATCTGGTTGCCTTTCGGCGTCCAGCTACCGGCAAAGATCCAGCAGCCGCTGGAGGTGGTGCCGTCGTCGCGCAGATGGGCAAAGGTACTCAGCTGATCGCCTTTCTTCGCCAGAACCGCACCGGTAGCCGGGTCGATAATGTCCGCCAGCGCCTTACCGTTGCTCTCCATCGCCACTTCTTCCGGGGATGGATTCTCCGGCGTCGAGTAGTTCCAGGTCATGTTCAGCACCGGTTCCGGGTTCGCGCCGCCTTCAGCCGCGTACATCTTACGCAGGCGTAAGAAGATACCGGCCAGGATCTCACCGTCGTTCATGGCGATGCCCGGGGCATCCGCACCCTTCCAGTGCCACTGCAGCCAGCGACCGGAGTTAACGATAGAGCCGTTCTCTTCCGCGAAGCAGGTGGATGGCAGACGGAACACTTCGGTCTGAATCGTCGACGGATCGACGTCGTTCGATTCGCCGTGGTTCTGCCAGAAGGTCGAGGTCTCGGTATTGAGCGGGTCAATGGTGACCAGGAACTTCAGTTTTGACAGGGATGCCACAACCTTATTCTTGTTCGGGAACGAGGCAACCGGGTTAAAGCCCTGGCAGATATAGCCGTTAACCTGGCCCTGGTGCATCATCTCGAAGTACTGCAGAACGTCGTAGCCTTTGTCCCACTTCGGCAGCCAGTCAAAGCCCCAGCTGTTTTCCGCCGTCGCTTTGTCGCCGAAGAAGGCTTTCATCATCGAGACGAAGAACTTCGGATAGTTGCCCCAGTAGTTCACCTGGCCTTCGAGCAGCGGTTTTGGCGTGCTGGCCGTCAGGTAGGTTTGCAGGTCGGTCTGTTTCTCGCTTGGCAGGTTCATATAACCTGTCAGGCTTTGTGACAGCAGGCCGAGGTCGGTCAGACCCTGAATGTTGGAGTGGCCGCGCAGGGCGTTCACGCCGCCGCCTGCCATCCCCATGTTGCCGAGCAGCAGCTGCACCATCGCCATGGTACGGATGTTCTGCGCGCCGATGGAGTGTTGCGTCCAGCCGAGGGCATAGAGGAACGACGCGGTTTTATCATGAACGCTGGTTTCAGCGATCATCTCGCACACCTTCAGGAAGTCCGCTTTCGGCGTCCCGCAGATGTTTTCGACCACCTCCGGCGTATAGCGGGAAACGTGCTCTTTCAGCAGGTTCCACACGCAGCGCGGGTGTTGCAGCGTGGTGTCGCGTTTCGCAAAGCCGTTCTCGTCCAGCTCGTAGTTCCAGCTGGTTTTGTCGTACTTGCGTTTTTCGGCGTCATAACCGCTGAACAGACCATCTTCGAAGTGGTAATCCTCACGCACGATCAGGCTGGCGTTGGTATAGGCTTCGGTGTATTCGCGGTTATATTTTTCGTTAGTCATCAGGTACAGCAGTACGCCTGACAGGAAAGTGATGTCAGTACCTGAACGAATAGGGGTGTAGAAATCCGCCACTGACGCAGTACGCGTAAAGCGGGGATCGATCACAATCAGTTTCGCACCGTTGTGGATTTTGGCTTCCATCGCCCAGCGGAACCCAACAGGGTGCGCTTCAGCGGCGTTACCGCCCATCACCACAATGAGGTTGGCGTTCTTGATGTCGACCCAGTGGTTGGTCATCGCACCGCGACCAAATGTTGGAGCAAGACTTGCTACCGTTGGTCCGTGTCAGACACGCGCCTGGTTGTCGACCGCGAGCATACCGAGTGCGCGCGTAAATTTCTGGGTTAAATAGCCGGTTTCGTTGCTGGAAGCAGAGGCACACAGCATCCCGGTGGAGAGCCAGCGGTTAACGGTGGTACCTTCAGTGTTCTGCGCGATGAAGTTGGCATCGCGGTCTTCTTTCATCAGCTTAGCGATGCGATCGAACGCCTCTTCCCAGCTAATCTGCTGCCATTTGTCGGAGCCTGGCGCGCGATATTCCGGGAATTTCAGGCGGCTTTCTGAGTGGATGAAATCCACCAGACCGGCCCCTTTCGGGCAGAGCGCGCCGCGGTTGACCGGATGATCCGGGTCACCTTCGATATGGAAAATAGATGCTTTGGCGTTTTTCGCGCCGTCGCCGAGGCTATACATCAACAGCCCACAGCCGACGGAGCAGTACGTACAGGTGTTACGGGTTTCGCGGGTGCGCAGCAGTTTGTACTGCCGTGTTTCCGCCAGCGCGACGCCGGGCGCAAAGCCCAGTGCTGCTGCCGTGGTGCCTGCCATACCGCCAGCGCAGATCTTAAAGAACTGCCTTCTGCTGACCTGCATGGGTCACTCCTTGTTTCGACATTGCTACCTTTTATAGGGCGTGTCGCAGGGGCGTTCTGCCGCTTTCTGCAACGCGCCTTATTCAGGTACATATAGTTTTACTTTACGGTTACAAAATAACCGTAAAGGGATGGGATTTTGGATTCCCTCGGTTCCGTGAGGGATAAGGGGGCAGAATACCACATTGTCGGTAGGCTTGTTTGAATGTAGTTAAAACAAAGTGAACGGAATCTAAGCGTGCTAATTTAAAATTGTGAACCAGATCACCTTATTGATCCTGCGTGTTACAGGGGTGTAGCAACCTGTTCGCCGGGCTCCCCCGCAGGGAGTAAAGCCAGCTAACCGCTCCTTCACTGAAAAATTGATCCATCTCCGGCGCTAAACGCTGCTATTTATGCTGCAATAGCGCCCTTATTTGCGAAGTTGCCCAGGAATGATGTCGTGTCAAAAGAAAACCGTGATAACCCTTCCCAGCCCGTTGGTGTAGTAGCCTGTGAGGTGCGCAGACCTCCGCAGCTTAACCAGCCCATTCCCGACTGGCTGGCACAGGAAGTGCCTGTGGCGCTGGTTTATAACGGTATTTCGCACGTGGTGATGATGGCTTCGCCTAAAGATCTGCCTCTGTTTGCCCTCGGTTTTTCGCTCTCGGAAGGGATTATCGACCACCCGCAGGAGATCTACGGGATGGATGTGGTGTCGGTCTGCAACGGGATGGAAGTGCAGATTGAACTCTCCAGCCGACGCTTTATGGCTCTTAAGGAACGCCGCCGTGCGCTGGCCGGGCGCACCGGCTGCGGCGTATGCGGCGTGGAGCAGCTGAACGACATCGGTAAGCCCATCACGCCGCTGCCCTTCAGCCAGACCTTCACCCTGGCGAACCTTGATATCGCGCTGCAAAATCTCAACTCGGTACAGCCGGTGGGCAATCTGAGTGGATGTACGCACGCCGCCGCCTGGGTCCTGCCGTCGGGTGAGATTGCTGGCGGGCATGAAGATGTGGGCCGCCATGTGGCGCTGGATAAACTGCTGGGCCGCCGGGTGGGAGAAAGCGTCGCCTGGCAGCAGGGGGCCGCGCTGGTCTCCAGCCGGGCCAGCTACGAGATGGTGCAAAAGGCGGCAATGTGTGGGGTGGAGATCCTCTTTGCGGTATCCGCCGCTACCACCCTGGCGGTTGAGGTGGCCGAGCGTTGCAACCTGACGCTGGTGGGGTTCTGCAAGCCGGGAAGAGCCACGGTCTATACCCATCCGCAGCGGTTGATTGTTGATCAGTAATTTTGAAAAAAGTAAGCAAATCCTTCCGCTATCAGTTGTCGGTGATGAGGCCTATTATTTATCACATCAAGGCACGGCGCCTTACACCAACAACTTATTGAAAGGGTCACTATCATGAAAAGCATCAAAACTTTTGTCGCTGTTATCGCTCTGGCTACTTCTTTCGGTTCTTTCGCTGCCCAGTCCGTTACCGCATCCGCCAGCACCATTGATGGCGCGGAAGCGAAAATTGCCGCTCAGGCTGAGCAGGCCGGCGCCTCCTCTTACACCATTACCCAGGCCTTCTCCGGTAACCGTGTACACATGACCGCTGAACTGAACAAATAAGCACACAGCATCTGTCGAAAGAGCGCCCCCGGGGCGCTTTTTTAGTTTATGCTCGCCAGACGTAATAGCGCCGTAACCACCGCCGCTGCGACGATCACGAAAATCAACGGCACCTTGCGCCAGGCGAGGAACACCGCAAAGGCCACACCCAGCACCCGCGCCATCCCGGCGAAATGTTCTCCTTCATAGAAGGTTGTCGCCAGCGCCACCGAAAAGAGCAACACCGTTGCCGCATCCGACAGCAGCGCCTGCGAACGTTCAGACAGCGCTAACCGGCTGCCCAGCTTCGCCCCGCCGAGACGCATCAGATAGGTGCCTGCGGAAAGCAGGGCGATGCCGAGAATAAAGACGGTCATGTTTTCCATTATTTCTTCCTCGTTGCGAGGCCAAGCAGGGAGAGCAGCACCGGCAGGCCCACCGGCGCAAACGGCACCGCGGCCAAGGACAACGCCGCCCCGCTACAGGCGCGAATCAGCGTGGTGCGGTTCTTAAAGGCGGGCACGACTAAGGCCAGCAAAATGGCCGGGAAGACCGCATCCAGCCCGATGGTCTCCGGCTCCGGCAGCAGTTTGCCGACCATCGCCCCCAGCAGAGTACCCAGCGGCCAGATGATAGCCACCCCCAGGCCGCAGAGCCAGTAGGCGGCTTTGCGCTGTTCCGGCGTTTTTTGCGACAGGCCAAAGACCACACTTTCGTCATTCATAATGTGGCAGCCCAGCAAGCTGGCGCCGCGTTTGCCCACCAGTTCACGCACCGTTACGCCAAACGGCACGTGGCGGGCATTGACCAGCAGCCCGGCCGCCGCCGCGGCAAGCGGGTTACCGCCGCTGGCGACAATGCCGATAAACATAAATTCCGAGGCGCCCGCCAGCACCGAAATGGAGAGAACAAACGGCACCCACAGCGGAAAACCGTACGCCATCGCCAGCGAGCCGTAGGACATCCCCACGACGCCCACCGCCAGACAGACCAGGATGATGGCTTTGACCGTGTCGCCTTGCAGACAAGAGAAAGTGTGCTTCATACAAATTTAGCCATATCGAACGAGTATCCATTATAATGAACGCAATAATATCGTTTATCAAGATGAACGAATCGTTCGTTTTAACAGTGTATGAGATCGTTTTATGACGCAGCCAATTAGCGTGATCGCCAAAAGTCTGGTGCGAGAGCGCACGCGGACCGGGCTTTCACTGGCAGAGATCGCCCGCCGTGCCGGGATCGCCAAATCCACGCTCTCCCAGCTGGAGTCCGGTAACGGCAACCCCAGCCTCGAAACGTTATGGTCGCTCTGCGTAGCGCTGGATATTCCGTTTGCCCGTCTGCTTGAACCGCAGCAGCCTGCCACCCAGGTGATCCGCCTGGGTGAAGGCACAAAAGTGATTGCGGAACAGGCAAACTATGAGGCCATTTTACTGGCGGCATGCCCGCCGGGCGCCCGACGCGATATCTATATTTTGATGGCCCAGCCCGGCGCGGACCGTATCTCCCATCCGCACCCGCCGGGTTCGGTTGAGCATATTATTGTGATGAAGGGGCGGGCGCTGATTGGCCTGACCGAATCGCCCGAGGAGCTGGGGCCAGGGGACTATATTTGCTATCCTGCCGACCAGCCGCATCTCTTCAAAGCCCTTGAGCCCGATACGTATGCGCTCATGGTGGCGGAACAAAACTAACCCAAAGACACGGATAATCATGTCGCTTAAAGCCATTGCTAAAGAACTGGGACTGTCGGTAACGACGGTAAGCCGCGCCCTCAACGGCTATTATGACGTTTCCAGCGAGACGCGGGCCCGCGTGGAGGCTGAAGCGCAGCGGCGCGGCTATCGCCCGAACACCTTCGCCCGGCGTCTGAAGATGGGCAAGATCGACGCCGTGGGGCTGGTCTTTCCGGTTCATCCCGTTCCGCTCAATAACAGCGTCTTTATGGACATGGTCGGCGAAATTAGCCACCAATTAGCGCGACATGAGATCGACTTACTGCTCATTGCCGACGACGATCTGGCTGATAAACACAGCTATATGCGGATGGTGCAGAGCCGCCGTGTGGATGCGCTGATTGTGGCCCATACGCTGGATAACGATCCGCGTCTGGAGCAGTTGCAGGCCGCCGGGTTCCCCTTCCTGGCGCTCGGGCGCAGCCATCTGCCAAAGCCCTATGCCTGGTTCGACTTTGATAACTATGCGGGCACACATACCGCCACCCAGCACCTGATTGCGCGCGGGCATCAACGCATCGCGTATCTGGGCGAAAGCCATAATCAGGCTTTTATCACCCAGCGCCGTCAGGGCTATCTCGATGCCCTGAAAAAGGCCGGACTCTCCAGCGAATGGCTGCGCACCATGCCCCCTTCACGCCGCGCGGGCTTTACCACTACCCAACAACTGCTGGCGCTGGATGCGCCCCCGACGGCGATCGTCACCGACTGCAACACTCACGGCGACGGTGCGGCGATGGCGCTGGCGCAGATGGGACGCTTAACCGGCGAGCATGCCGTGTCGCTGGTGGTGTATGACGGCCTGCCGCAGGACAGCATTGTCGATATCGACGTGGCGGCGGTGATCCAGTCCACCCGTCAGGGCGTGGGTAAGCAGATCGCCGATATGGTGCTGCAGCTGATCAATGGCAGCGAAATAAGCCAGCTTCAGGTGTTATGGCAACCGGAATTCTCTCCGGGCCAGACGGCATAATTCTCCCTAATTTCTAAACCCGATCACAAATCCGAAACGTTTTGGTTTATATCCGAAACGTTTCGGATCAACACTCAGGATATCCCGATGACAGGAGATGTCCGATGCAAGAGGCTATTTTACGACTCGCGAGCGAAACGGTGGATGTGGTGATCAAAACTCGCCCGTTCGCCGAAATTCTTTACTGGGGGCCACACCTTCGCCACTTTTCGCCGCAGGATGCGGCCACGCTTTCCCGCCCGATTGCTAACGGCAGACTGGACGTTGACTCGCCGGTGACGCTGATGGCGGAGCTGGCCCACGGCCTGTTTGGCGCGCCGGGTATTGAGGGCCACCGTCAGGGGCTGGATGGTTCACCGCGGTTCCGTACCGTGGCAGTCGCGCAGCAGGGACAAGCCCTGACTCTCACCGCCGAAGATGAGATCGCTGGCCTGCGTCTGACCAGCGAGATCGCCCTTGATGACAGCGGCGTGCTGGCGGTTCGCCACGGCCTGACCAACCTCAAAAGCCAGCCGTGGCAGGTGGAGCGCCTGGCCGTCACTCTGCCGCTGGCGGAACGTGCCCGCGAAGTGATGGCCTTTCATGGCCGCTGGATCCGCGAATTTCAGCCGCATCGCCTGCTGCTGGAGCACGACAGCTTTGTGATTGAGAACCGCCGGGGCCGCAGCTCCCACGAGCACTTCCCGGCGCTGATCGGCGGCACGCCGGGCTTTAGCGAAATGCAGGGTGACGTCTGGGGCGTGCATCTGGGCTGGAGCGGCAACCATCGCTTGCGCGCGGAGGCCAAAACCGATGGCCGCCGTTATTTGCAGGCCGAAGCGCTCTACCTGCCGGGGGAAATGGCGGTGGAGGAGGGGGAAACCCTGTGGACGCCACGCCTCTACGCCAGCTACTCCGCGCACGGGCTGAACGGCATGAGCCAGCAGTTCCACCGCTATCTGCGCGCCAACATCATCCGCTTCCCGGAGAACAAACCGCGCCCGGTGCATCTCAACACCTGGGAGGGGATCTACTTTAACCACGACCCGGAATACATCATGCGGATGGCGGATGAAGCGGCCTCGCTGGGGGTGGAGCGCTTTATCATTGACGACGGCTGGTTCAAAGGCCGCAACGACGACCATGCCGCGCTGGGGGACTGGTATCTCGACGAGCAGAAATACCCCAACGGCTTAACGCCGGTGATCAACCACGTCAAACGTCTCGGCATGGAGTTTGGCATCTGGGTTGAGCCGGAGATGATTAACCCGAACTCCGATCTCTGTCGCGCCCACCCGGACTGGGTGCTGGCCCTGCCGGGTTATGAACAGGCCACCGGTCGCCACCAGTGGGTGCTGAACCTCAACATTCCTGCCGCTTTCGACTACCTGCTGGAGCGCATGAGCTGGCTGCTGGGTGAGCATCAGGTTGACTATGTGAAGTGGGATATGAACCGCGAGCTGGTGCAGCCGGGCCATAACGGTAAGGCCGCGGCCGATGCCCAGACCCGCCAGTTCTACCGCCTGCTGGATACCCTGGGCGAACGCTTCCCGCACGTGGAGTTTGAATCCTGCTCCTCCGGCGGCGGGCGTATCGACTATGAGGTATTGACCCGCTGCCATCGCTTCTGGGCCTCGGATAACAACGACGCGCTGGAACGTAATACTATCCAGCGTGGCATGAGCTACTTCTTCCCGCCGGAGGTGATGGGCGCGCATATCGGTCATCATAAATGCCATGCCACCTTCCGCCAGCACAGTATTGCCTTCCGGGGCCTGACGGCGCTGTTCGGCCATATGGGGCTGGAGCTGGATCCCCTCGCCGTGGATGAGCAGGAGCGCGAAGGCTACCGGCACTATGCGGCCCTGCATAAGCAGTGGCGCGAGGTGATCCACCACGGCACCCAGTGGCGGGTGGATATGCCGGACAGCACCACCCTGGCGCAGGGAATTGTGAGCGCGGATCAGCGTCAGGGGCTGTTTATTGTCAGCCAGATGGCGATGCCGGACTACACCCTGATGATGCCGCTGCGTATGCCGGGGCTGGCGGCCAACGCCCGGTACCGCATCACGCTGCTCGATCACCCCAATATCCGCCTGACCGGAGAGGGTGGGCACACCATGCGCAAACTGCCGGCCTGGATGGAGACGCCGCAAACGGTGAGCGGCGAATGGTTGATGCAGGCGGGGCTGGCCCTGCCGGTTCTGGATCCGGAAACCGCCATTCTGATTGGCGTTGAACGCGTATAAGGCCAACGGGCCGGGCAACCGGCCCTGAGTTGAGGATAAAAATAATGAACACGACTGCCTGTACCCATAAAGACAACCCGAACTTCTGGATCTTCGGGTCGTTCTTCTTTCTCTACTTCTTCATCATGGCCACCTGCTTTCCGTTCCTGCCGATCTGGCTGTCGGATATCATCGGTCTGAATAAAACCCATACCGGGATCGTCTTCTCCTGCATCTCGCTGTTTGCCATCTCGTTCCAGCCGGTGCTGGGGGTGGTGTCGGACAAGCTGGGGCTGAAGAAACACCTGCTGTGGATCATCGCGGTCCTGCTGTTTCTCTTCGCGCCCTTTTTCCTCTACGTCTTCGCTCCGTTGCTGAAGACCAACATCTGGCTCGGGGCGCTGAGCGGTGGGGTCTACATTGGCTTTGTCTTCTCGGCGGGATCGGGCGCCATTGAGGCCTATATTGAGCGCGTGAGCCGCAACAGCTTCTTTGAGTATGGCAAGGCGCGCATGTTTGGCTGCCTCGGCTGGGGCCTGTGCGCCTTGACGGGCGGCATCCTGTTTGGCATCGATCCGTCGTATGTCTTCTGGATGGGCTCCGCCGCGGCGCTGGTGCTGATGGTGCTGTTGGTAGTAGCCAAACCGAAGCCCAACCAGACCGCGCAGGTGATGAATGCCCTCGGCGCGAACCAGCCGCAGATCACCGTCAAAACCGTCATCAACCTGTTCCGCCAGCGCAAAATGTGGATGTTTATTCTGTACGTGATTGGCGTGGCCTGCGTCTATGACGTCTTCGATCAGCAGTTCGCCACCTTCTTTAAAACCTTCTTCGCCACGCCGGAGGCGGGCACGCGGGCGTTCGGTTTTGCGACCACCGCCGGAGAGATCTGCAACGCCATCATCATGTTCTGCTCACCGTGGATCATTAACCGCATTGGCGCGAAAAATACGCTGCTGATTGCCGGGGTGATTATGGCGACGCGTATTATCGGTTCGTCATTTGCCACCACCGCCGTCGAAGTGGTGGCCCTGAAGATGCTCCACGCGCTGGAAGTGCCGTTCCTGCTGGTGGGGGCGTTCAAGTACATTACGGGGGTGTTCGATACCCGACTCTCCGCGACCATCTACCTGATTGGCTTCAACTTCGCCAAACAGCTGGCGGCGATTTTTCTCTCCGCCTTCGCCGGGAATATGTATGACCGGATCGGCTTCCAGGATACCTACCTGATGCTGGGCTGTTTTGTGCTGGCGGTGACGGTGCTGTCGGCCTTTACGTTGAGCAGTAAGCGGGAGATCGCTGCCGCGAACGCGGCAGCGTTAACACATCAGGCCAGGTAAAACACCTCTTTCAGCCCGGAGCTCACCGGGCTGTTGTCCGGGTTAGCGGGCATCACTTCTCCCATATATTTCCACCAGCGCTGGCAGACGTCGGTGTTAGCTACGGCGTTCCAGCGCTCTTCCGACTCGATCTCTACCGTGGCAAACAGCAGGTTGCGGGTCTTATCCAGATAAATGGCGTAATGGTGGGCGCCGTGGTCTTTCAGCACCGCTTCCAGCTCGGGCCAGATGGGGTTGTGGCGACGTTCATACTCCTCGTGTGCGTCAGGGTTCACCTGCATCACAAAGGCTTTGCGGATCATAATGCCTCCAGATAGAGTTCGCGCACCTCGTCGCGGCTGGCGCTGCGCGGGTTGCAGGGGGCGCACGGGTCGGCGAGGGCTTTGTCGAGCCAGCCTTCGATATCGGCTTTGGTGACGCCCAGCTTGCTGAAGCCGGACGGAATGCCGACGCGGGTGCTCAGGGCGCGGATGGCGTTAATCGCCGCCATGCTGGCCGCTTCGTCGCTCATCTCGCGGGTGTCCACACCCATCGCCTGGGCCACGCGGGCAAAGCGTTCCACGGCGTTCGGGCGGTTAAAGTTTTCGATGATCGGCAGCAGGATGGCGTTGCACACGCCGTGCGGCAGGTTGTGTGTGGCCCCCGGCTGGTGGGCCAGGGCATGCACCAGCCCCAGCCCGGCGCTGTTAAAGGCCATACCTGCCAGATACTGGCCGTAGGCCATCTGCTCGCGCGCCTCCAGGTTATGTCCATTGTCGACCGCCTCCGGTAGCCAGTGGGTAATCAGGCGAATCGCCTCCAGCGCGTTGGCATCGGTGAGGGGGTGAGCGCCGACAGAGACATAGGCTTCGATGGCGTGGGTCAGGGCATCCATCCCGGTGGCGGCGGTGACGGAGGCCGGAATATTGAGCATCACGCTGGCGTCATCCACGGCAATGTCCGGGATGATGTTCGGGTCGATAATCACCTCTTTGACCTGACGCGCCGAGTCGATGATCACCGCATTGCTGGTCATCTCTGCCGCCGTACCTGCGGTGGTGTTGATGGCCACCAGCGGCACGCCGGGGTTGAGCACTTTGCCGACGCCGGAATAAGCGGTAGACGGGCCAGGATTGGCGGTGAGAATTTTAATTGCTTTGGCGGTGTCGATCGGGCTGCCGCCGCCAAAGGCAATGATGTAATCGCACTGCGCATCCTGGAAAGCGGCAAAGCCCTGCTGCACCAGTTCTTCCGTCGGATTCGGGAAGACCGCGTCAAACAGCTGATACGACATCTGCTCTGCGTCGAGGGCGGAAAACAGGCTGTCGAGCAGCCCCATTTTCACCAGTTGACCGTCGGTGACAATCAGTGCGGTGCCCCACTGTTTGTTCGCCACCAGCTTAACCATATCGCCGATTGCGCCTGCGCCGTGCAGGCTGATTTTCGGCAGCGCCAACATAAAGCTCATGATAATTCTCCTTAATTATGGTGATTTTTATGCCCGGCAGCGCTGCGCTTGCACGAAGCGCCACCCGGCACTAGATCCGTCTTCGCTGCATCAGGCGGCGGGTGATGATCGGCAGGGAGATCACCACAATCAGCATCGCGCCGATAATTACCGACATCACGATGCCAGGCACGTTGAGCAGGCTCAGGCCGAAGGTGACCAGCCCCATCAGGAAGGCGGCGATAATCACGCCCACCATGCTGCCGGACCCGCCAAGAATATTGACCCCGCCAAGCACCGCCATGGTTACCACCGCCAGCTCCCAGCCCATCGCGATGGTCGGGCGGGTACTGCCCAGACGCGAGGTGAGCAGCACCGAGGCCAGCCCGGCCATCAGCCCCACCAGGGCAAAGAGGATCAGGTTGTGACGCTTGACGTTGATGCCGGAATACCATGCCCCGGTGGGGTTATTGCCGATGGCGTAGGTGCGACGCCCGAAGTTGGTTTTGTGCAGCACGAAGGCAAACACCACCGCCAGCACCATAAACAGCGCGAACTCAAACGACAGCGCGCCCCAGACGTATCCCTGGCCGAACCAGGCGAAGCTCTCCGGCCAGGTATTAAGCGCCTGGTCACCCAGCAGAATGTAGGTGATGCCGCGGTAAAGGCTCATAGTGCCGATGGTGATCACAATCGACGACAGGTTAAAGCGGGTCACCAGCAGGCCGTTGAACAGCCCGCACAGCAGGCCAACCCCTAACCCCACGCAGACCAGCCACGGTGTATCCAGCCCCGCCGCCGCGCAGAAGCCCATCACCGTGGAGCTCAGGGCGATAGTGGAGGCCACCGACAGGTCAATCTCGCGGGCGATAATCAGCATCGCCATCGGCAGCACGATGATCGCCTTTTCAGTGAAGTTGAACGTCGCATCCGACAGGTTCCAGATATTCAGGAAGTACGGGGAAGCCAGGGCATTGCCCACGAACACCGCCAGGGTGACCGCCAGCAGAAAACTCTCCCAGCACAGCAGGCGCCGGAAAATGCCTGCCCGAGCCGGGGTATTTTTCATCTCTTCAGAGGTCATCACTTTACTCATGATCTCACCGCCTGTTTCTGACGTGCCAGCGCCGCATCGCGCAGGATCAGCCGTCCTTTGCGCTTGTTGCCGCGTTCATTGAGCAGCACCGCAATCACAATCACCGTCCCGGAAATCGCCATCTGCCAGAACGGCGACACGCCGATCACCGGCAGGGCATTGTTGATAACCCCGAGGAACAGCGCTCCGCACAGGCAACCTAATACCCGGCCCGTACCGCCCATGGTGCTGATGCCGCCGATCACGCAGGCCGCCACCACCTGAAGCTCAAAGCCGTTCGCCACATCGACATAGGCCACCGCGAAGCGCGAGATCCACAGATAGCCGCAGAAGCCAGCCAACGCCCCGGAGAGGCAGAAGCTGACAAACTGCATTTTGCCGGCGTTGATGCCGGTGTAGTACGCCGCCGTGGCGTTACCGCCTGCGGTGTAGAGCGCGCGCCCGGTGCGGCTGTAGCGCAGGAAGTAACCCACCAGCAGCAGCGCGGCAATGGCGCACCAGCTCAGTACCGGCAAGCCCAGCACCGACGCACGCGGCAGGCCGAGGAAATCGGCACCCATCTGGTTGGAGTTGACCCAGCCGCCGCCGGAGAGCAGAAAGATAATCCCGCGGTAGATGCTCATGGTGCCGAGCGTCACCACTATCGCCGGGATGCCCATCTTCCACACCAGCAGACCGTTGATAACGCCCATCAGCAGGCCCAGGGCCGTCGCCAGGATGAGCAGCACCCAGACAGGCACCTCAGGGTAGTTAAAGTTGATCAGGGCGACAATCATCCCGGTCAGCGCCAGGTTGGCCGCCATCGACAGGTCGATGCCTTTGGTGAGCAGCACCATCATCTGGCCGAGAGCGAGGATGATCAGAATCGAGGTATCGTTAAACATCTCCACCAGGTTACCCGGCGCGATAAACGACGGGACGCGGGTGCCGATGGCAAGCACCATCAGCACAATCACCGCCGCCAGCAGCGCCTCGCGGTGTTTAAGCAGTTGTTGCACCATTATGCGGCCTCCTGTCTGGCACCGCTGGCGGCGCTGACGATGGTTTCCGCCGTCGCGCCCCCCGCCTGATACTCCGCCACCATTAACCCTTCATGCATGACGATGATCCTGTCGGCCATGCCCATCACTTCCGGTAGTTCGGAGGAGACCATGATCACCGCCAGCCCCTGACCGACCAGCTCGGACATAAACTGATGCACCGCCGCTTTGGAGCCGATATCGATCCCTTTGGTCGGTTCATCGAGGATGATGACGTCCGGGTGGGTCGCCAGCCATTTGCCGATCACCACTTTCTGCTGGTTGCCGCCGGAGAGGGTTTCCACCGCCTGCTTCCAGCTAAAGGCTTTCACCTGTAGCCGCTTCGCATATTCATCCGCCAGCTGCCACTCGCGATCGTCGTTCAGCACGCCGCTGGCGTTGAGCTTGCTGAGCTGCGGCAGGCTGATGTTCTGCGCAATCGACAGCTCAATAATCGCCCCCTGCTTCTGGCGCTCTTCCGGCACGCAGACGATCCCGGCTCTGATGGCGTCCGCCGGCTGGCGGAAATGCTGCGCTTTGCCGTTCAGCACAATGCTGCCGGAGGAGGGGCGCGAGACGCCGGAGAGCGCCTGCATTAGCTCGGTACGCCCGGCACCTACCAGGCCATAGAAGCCGAGGATTTCGCCTTTGCGCAGGGTAAAAGAAATATTGGCGAACTCGGTGGGGTGGCAGAGATCCCGCACCTCCAGGACGATGTCGCCCTTCTCACATTCCACTTTTGGGAAGGTCTGGGTAATGGCGCGACCCACCATCATCGCCACCATCCGCTCTTCGGTGATGTCGTTGATGGCCCCGGCGCCGACAAATACGCCATCGCGCAGGATGGTGTAGTGATCCGCCAGCTCAAAAATCTCGTCGAATTTGTGGGAGATAAAGAGGATGGCTTTTCCCTCCTGCTTTAAGCGTTCGACAATCTGATAGAACTCGAGAATTTCATGCTGTGACAGGGCAGCGGTGGGCTCATCGAGGATCACCACCTGGGCGTCAAAGGAGAGCGCCCGGGCAATGGCCACCATATGCCGCTGGGCGATGCTCAGGGTTTTCAGCGTGGCGCGCGGGTCAATCTGCACCTCCAGACGGGTGAGGATCGCCTGCGCCCGGCGGTGCATCTCCGGCCAGTCGAGCTTTTTGAAAAAGCCTTTATAGAGGTACTGGCCGACAAAAATATTTTCGGTGACCGACAGCTCATCGAACAGCACGGTCTCCTGGTGGATGGCGGTAATCCCCACCTTGTGCGCCGCGTCAGGGGTCGGCAGCTGAATGGGGATCGCTTTATAGAGGATTTCGCCCGCGTCGGGCTGGTAGATGCCGGTCATCACTTTCACCAGCGTCGATTTGCCCGCGCCGTTTTCACCAATCAACGCGGTGACTTTGCCGGGCCAGAGTTCAAGCTGCACATTCTCAAGGGCACGCACGCCAGGGAAAACCTTGGTGATGCCGTTGAGTGCCAGTAATGGGGTCATGATAGTTCTCCACCATAGGGGATTTTGTAGGCCGGATGGCGCTACGCTTATCCGGCCTACAAAACGCATCAGAAGATTTTCGAGAACTTATCAATGTTGCTGGCATCGTAAACGAACGGCTCAGCCATCGCGCCGTTGCCGTCGGCATCCAGCTTCACTTTGCCCAGTTTACCCATGCTGGCTTCGTCTTTGGTCGCCGTGCCTTTTACCAGATCGTCCGCTAAGTAAGTCGCGGCATACCCGAGGTCGATAGGGTTCCAGATGGCGAAGCTCTTGCTGGCGCCGGATTTCACCGCGCCCGCCATTTCAGACGGCAACCCTAAGCCGGTGACGTACACTTTGCCGATCTTGCCCTGATCTTTTACCGCCTGCGCCGCTGCCACGATGCCGACTGACGACGGGGAGACGATCACTTTCAGATCCGGGTAGGTTTTCAGCAGGCCAACCGCTTCGCGGTAGCTCTTGTCAGAAAGATCGTCGCCATAGGCCACGGTCACCAGATTGACGGACGGGTACTGCGGCAGCACCTTTTTCATCTCGGCAATCCAGGTATTCTGGTTAGTGGAGGTAGGGGTAGCGCTCAGCACCGCCACGTCGCCTTTCTCCACATTCAGCGCTTTCAGCGCGTCGGCCGCCAGCTTGACGTTGGTCTCGCCAATCAGCGCGTTATTAGAAGGGTTAAGGTGGATCTGGCGCCCGGCTTTCGCCACGCCGGAATCCCAGGAGACCACTTTGATCCCGCGCTGCATCGCTTTTTTCAGCACCGGCACCACGGCGTCAGGATCGTTGGCGGAGATGGCGATCGCATCGACACCCTGAGCGATCAACCCGTTCAGCACTTCGATCTGGGCTTCTGCGGTGGTGGTGGTCGGGCCGGTATAGATGACTTTTACATCCCCCAACTCTTTAGCTGCCTCCTGGGCACCCACGTTTGCCGCTTCAAAGAAGCCATTACCTAAGGATTTCGCCACCAGGGCGATTTTCACTTCAGCTAAAGCAGAACCGGACAACGCCAGGGCGGCAACGGTGAGGATCAAGCTTGTCTTTATTTTCATTGCTTTTACTCCACTTAATTGAGTTTTGTAGGGTTTGCAGGTGCAGGTTCGCCCCGTCTCAATGAGCGGGGCGCGATGTTCTTATTTGTAGAGATCTAACGCTGACTGCACCGGGTTGACGCCAAAGCGTTTACCCAGCGCAATCAGTTCTTCCCGGGTGATGGTCTGCTTCATGCCACCCATTGAATAAACTTTTACCAGCACTTCCGCAGACTTTTCGGCGGTATCGATCAGGCCAAAGGTTTCGTCCAGCGTCGGGCCGCTGCCGAACACGCCGTGGAATGGCCACAGCACCAGCGAATGTTTTTGCATCTCCACCGCCGTGGCGCTGCCGATTTCGTCGGTACCCGGCACCATCCACGGCAGAATGCCCACGCCATCCGGGAACACCACCAGACACTCGGTGCTGCCTTCCCACAGCTGGCGGGTGATAACGTCTGAGTTGTTCTCCAGCACAAAAGTCAGGGCGATCAGGTTGGTGGCGTGGCAGTGCATGATCACCCGATCTTTCCCCCCCGTGGCTTTGATGCGCTCGCAGTGGGAGAGGAAGTGGGCCGGCAGTTCAGAAGTTGGCACCGCTTCGTCAGTCAGCCCCCAAAGAATGTGGTAGCCCGCGCCGTCGCTGTCCACTTTTACCACCCCTAAATTGGCGGTGGGATCGAGCTGCACGTTGCGGAAGAATTTGCCGGAACCGGTGACGATAAACGGCGTGTTGGCGAGCAGCGGCATCGGCTGGCTCAGGGCGATATAGCGCGGTTTGGCGTGGAAATCCGCTTCAAACGGGGCGATATCCGCGTCATCCAGGCGCAGCGTCAGGTTGCCGCCGTTGCGCTCGTCCCAGCCTTTCAGCCAGGCGTCGGAGGTGGCTTTGATCATGCCCTGGACGAACCAGGATTGAGTGATGGTCTGCATTTTTTGATTCCTTTGAAAATGCCCGGCGGCGCTTCGCTTGCCGGGCCTACAACTAAACGTAGGCCGGGTAAGCGAAGCGCCACCCGGCAATGTTATTTACGTGCGACTGGCTAATACGTCCTGCTCATACGCCCGGACGTTATCCAGCCACTGGCTGCCCGCCGGGGCGTCGTTGCGCTGGCAATACATTTCCCATACCGCCTGCCACGGCAGTGATTTTTGCTCTTCCAGCAGGGCCAGACGCGCGGTGTAATCCCCCGCGGCTTCCAGCGCGCGCAGCTCGGCGGTGGGCTCCAGCAGGGCGCGCAGCAGGGCTTTTTTCATGTTGCGAGTGCCGATCACCCACGCCGCGATGCGGTTGATGGAGGCATCAAAGAAGTCGAGGCCGATATGCACCCGGTCGAACAGGTCATGGCGGATAATTTCGCTGGCGATGGCCTGGGTTTCGTCATCCAGCAGCACCACGTGGTCGCTGTCCCAGCGCACCGGACGGCTGACGTGCAGCAGCAGGTGCGGCACATAGAGCATCGCGGCGGAGATCTTGTCGGAGATGACTTCAGTCGGATGGAAATGGCCCGCATCCAGACACAGCGCGGTCTGGCGGCTGGTGGCGTAACCCATGTAGAACTCGTTGGAGCCAACCGTGTAGCTCTCGGCGCCAATGCCAAACAGCTTGCTCTCCACGGCATCGATGTGGTGCGCTGGGTTCAGCTTTTCGCTAATCACTTCATCCAGCGCCGCCAGCAGGCGCTGACGCGGGGCGAGGCGGTCAACGGTGATGTCTTTCATCCCGTCCGGGATCCAGATGTTCATCACCGATGGGGTGCCAAGCTGCTCGCCAAACCAGGCCGACACGCGGCGGCTGGCCTTCACGTGGTCGATCCAGAACTGGCGGATCTCGTCGTCGGCGTGGGCGAGGGTAAAGCCGTCGGCGCTCAGCGGATGCGAGAAGCAGGAGGGGTTAAAATCCAGCCCCAGCTTGTTGGCTTTTGCCCACTCGACCCAGTTTTTAAAATGTTCTGGTTTGATGGCGTTACGCTCGACGGGCTCGTCAGACTCCAGATAGATAGCGTGCAGGTTCAGGCGCTTAGGGCCCGGGATCAGGCTCAGGGCCAGCTCCAGATCGGCCCGCAGTTCGGCGGCGTTGCGCGCCTTGCCCGGATAGTTACCGGTGGCCTGAATACCGCCGGTCAGCGCGCCGCCCGGGTTCTCAAAACCGGCGACGTCATCACCCTGCCAGCAATGCATAGAGACCGGCAGACGGTCGAGCTGACGCAGAGCCTCCTCGACATCCACGCCCACGGCGGCGAAACGCTGTTTAGCCAGTTCCCAGGCTTGTTCAAGTTGAGTGGTCATGCGCAAAGCTCCTTTGTCGGTCGTTGTTGCTGAAACTGCGCCCGGTAGCGGGCAATCTCATGATCGGGATGAGGGGTAAAGGTGGTTAGGCCATAGTTGCCGGTCACCACCTGGCGGAACTGGTCGACGTTGTTCAATTCGTCGAGGGTCATCAGCTGAATGCCAATATTGCCGAGGGTGGAGGCCTCGACCGGCCCGGCTAATACCGTGATGCCGCAGGCGTTGGCGCACAGCTGGTTGAGCAGCTGGTTCTGGCAGCCGCCGCCCACAATGTGCAGCTCGCTGAACGGCTTCCCGCGCAGGGTGGCCAGCTCGTGCAGCACCTCGGCATAGAGCAGGGCGAGGCTGTCGAAGATGCAGCGCGCCAGCTCGGCGGCGCTCTCCGGCACCGGCTGCGCACTTTCGCGGCAGGCGGCCTGGATCTCGGCGCTCATATTGGTCGGATTGATAAAGCGGTCGTCATTGGGGTTGATCAGGAAGCGGCACGACGGCAGGGTTTCCGTCTCAGCGATCAGGGCAGCCAGGTCGCTGATACCTTTTTCCTTCAGTACCCGCTGCAGCAGCCACAGCCCCATAATGTTTTTCAGCACCCGGTAGCGGCCCTCTGCGCCGCCCTCGTTGGTGATGTTGGCCGCCAGCGCGCTATCGCTGGTGTAGGGGGTTTTGCTCTCAAAGCCCATCAGCGACCAGGTGCCGGAGGAGAGATACGCTGCATCCTTTGAGGCCAGCGGGGCGGCGATCACCGCGCTGGCGGTGTCATGGCTGGCGACAGCCACCACCGGGATGGCATTCTCCTGGGGGCAAATCCAGTGACCGATCACATTACCCGGATGGGTCGGCTTGCCAAACCAGTCGCGTGGCGCGCCGGTCCAGTTGAGCAGGTTCTCGTCCCAGGTATCGGAATTGATGTTCACCAGCTGGGTGGTGGTGGCGTTGGTATATTCCCAGTTCATCTGGCCGGTAAGGCGGTAGCTGAAGTAGTCCGGGATCAGCAGGGCATGGGCGACCTTCGCCACCAGCTCCGGCTGCTGTTCCACCAGGGCACGCAGCTGATAGAGGGTATTAAAGGGCAGGAACTGGATGCCGCTGCGGCCATAGATCTCCGCTTTGCCCAGCTGCGCCAGCGCGTGCGTCATCACCCCGTCGGTGCGGCTGTCGCGGTAGGAGACCGGCAGGCCGACGCGCTGGCCGTGGCTGTCCAGCAGCACATAATCCACGCCCCAGGTATCAATCCCGATGCTGTCGATGCGAATGCCTTCTTCACAAACCTTATTCAGCCCGGTGCGGATCTCCGCTTCCAGGGTGTCGATATCCCAGCAGTCAAAGCCGTCCCGCTTTTGCAGACAGTTAACGAAACGGTGGATTTCGCGAAGCGAAAGCGTGCGCGCCTCGCGGTGGTAGCTTGCCAGCATCACCCGGCCGCTGGATGCGCCTAAATCGACAGCCACACAATGGCGAAAAGTCATGGTCCGGTCCTTCCTGAAGTCATTGCCAGACAGTGTAAAAAAGGGAAGGGAAGGCGACCTTCTTGCCACTGACAGCGCATTTCCGGCGCTGGCAAGAAATCAAAGATGAACGTGAGAGAGTTCACATTTTCTGTTTTTAACGGCTCTTGCAGGCGATGTGACGGTGACCGCATTTCCAGATCTTTCCCGCCGCTTCTTGAAAAAGCGACAGGGTTTGCGCCATTTGCTGTCGAAAATTTAAGGTGAGGCAGGGAGCCCTAAATTACTATTTTGAGAACTCTTATCATCTGGTGACCCGTTATGACCGTACTGCACAGCGTGGATTTTTTTCCTTCAGGCCACTCGCCTGTGGCGATTGAGCCGCGGCTGCCCCAGGCTGCCTTTCCGGAACATCATCATGATTTTCATGAGATTGTGATCGTGGAGCACGGTACGGGTATCCATGTCTTCAACGGCCAGCCGTACACCATCAGCGGCGGAACGGTGTGTTTCGTGCGCGATCATGACCGGCACATGTATGAACATACCGATAACCTGTGCCTGACCAACGTGCTCTATCGCTCCCCGGAGGCGTTCCAGTTTTTGTCGGGACTGAATCAGCTGCTGCCCCAGGAGCAGGACGGGCACTATCCGTCGCACTGGCGGGTGAACCAGGCCACGCTGCAACAGGTGCGCCAGCTGGTAAGCCAGATGGAGCAGGCTGAAGAGGGGCAGGAGACCCACGCCCTCGCCAGCCGTGAAATCCTCTTTATGCAGCTGCTGGTGCTGCTGCGCCGCGGCAGCCTGGTCGAAGGGGCGGCGGATAACGACGCCCGTCTCAACCAGCTGATGGCCTGGCTGGAAGATCACTACGCGGAGGATGTCTGCTGGGAGACGCTGGCGGATAACTTCTCTCTTTCGCTGCGCACCCTGCATCGCCAGCTTAAACAGCACACCGGGCAGACGCCGCAGCGCTACCTGAACCGGCTGCGGCTGATTAAAGCGCGGCATCTGCTGCGCCATACCGATGATAGCGTCACCGATATCGCCTATCGCTGCGGTTTCGGCGACAGTAACCACTTTTCGACCCTGTTTCGCCGGGAGTTTAGCTGGTCGCCGCGCGATATTCGTCAGGGCCGGGATGCTTCACTTCAGTAACGCGAGGAAAATCACCGTTTTATTGCCGCAAAGCGGGTAATAATGTCAGGTTATTCCCCGGTGAGGTTGTGACGTGGCAGGACAGTTGATTCTTCGCAGAGCCGATTTTTTCGCATCCGCTGCTCAGGCCGTCGCGGTGGCGGATCGCTATCCGCAGAATGTCTTTGCCGAACATACCCACGACTTCTGCGAGCTGGTGCTGGTGTGGCGCGGCAACGGCCTGCATATCCTCAACGATCGCCCCTACCGTATTACCCGCGGTGACCTGTTTTACATCCGCGCGGAAGACAAACACTCCTACGCCTCGGTGAACGATCTGGTGCTGCAGAACATCATCTACTGTCCCGACCGGCTGAAGCTCAACGTGGACTGGGGAGCTAACATCCCCGGCTTTATGAACGCCCGCGGGGCACCGCACTGGCGGCTGGGCAGCAACGGTATGGCCCAGGTGCGCCCGGTGATCGCCCAGCTGGAGCAGGAGAGCCTGAAAAACGATCCCCACGCGTTCGACATGGCCGAGCTGCTGTTTGCCCAGCTGACGATCATGCTCAAACGCTACCGCTACGCCCCGGACAACCCGACCGCCAGCGAGCCGGAAGCGCTGCTGGATAAGCTCATCACCGCGCTGTCTGGCAGCCTGAACCGCAGCTTTGTGCTGGAGAAGTTTTGCGAGCAGGAGCAGTGCAGCGAGCGCGCCCTGCGCCAGCAGTTCCGCACCCAGACCGGCATGACGGTGAACCACTATCTGCGTCAGCTGCGGATCTGCCACGCCCAGTATCTGCTGCAACATACCGAGCTGATGGTCAGCGAAGTGGCGATGCAGTGCGGCTTTGAGGACAGCAACTACTTCTCGGTGGTGTTTAACCGCGAAGTGGGGATGACCCCGGTTCAGTGGCGCCACCGCAGCCATAACGCCGCGTAATAGAATCCCGGCTCTCCCCCTGACTTCTCCGCAGCCCCCGCCAGATCAGTGACATAACGAAAAGTTATAACCATATTAAAACTACGGCATTGATAAACATTTTCAATATCATTTAATTAACTATAATGAACCAACTGCTTACGCGGCATTAACACGTTTGCCGCCCGACAATAATGGAGATGATTATGAGCTATACCCTGCCATCCCTGCCGTACGCTTACGACGCCCTGGAGCCGCATTTCGACAAGCAGACGATGGAAATCCATCACACCAAACACCACCAGACTTACGTTAACAACGCCAACGCGGCGCTGGAAAGCCTGCCAGAATTCGCGAGCCTGCCGGTTGAAGAGCTGATCACCAAACTGGATCAACTGCCAGCCGACAAGAAAACCGTACTGCGCAACAACGCGGGCGGCCATGCTAACCACAGCTTGTTCTGGAAAGGCCTGAAAACCGGTACTACCCTGCAGGGCGACCTGAAATCCGCTATCGAGCGCGACTTCGGCTCCGTTGAGAACTTCAAAGCTGAGTTTGAAAAAGCGGCTGCTACCCGTTTCGGCTCCGGCTGGGCGTGGCTGGTTCTGAAAGGCGACAAACTGGCGGTAGTCTCTACGGCTAACCAGGACTCCCCGCTGATGGGCGAAGCGATCTCTGGCGCATCCGGTTTCCCAATCCTGGGCCTGGACGTGTGGGAACACGCTTACTACCTGAAATTCCAGAACCGTCGCCCGGACTACATCAAAGCCTTCTGGGACGTCGTCAACTGGGACGAAGCTGCGGCACGTTTCGCTGCTAAAAAATAAGGTTGCAAAGCCTTCTGTGAGAAGCGAGTCTGATGACTCGCTTTTTTTGTATCTGAAGGAGTAGAGATGCATTACCCGGTGAACGTGTTTACAGGCAAGGTAAGGGACTACGACGGCAGCCGCCCGAGCGCAATTGCTAAAGTGCAGGTCGACGGTGAGCTGACCTTAACCGACCTTGGACTGGCAGGTGACGAGCAGGCGGAAAAGAAGATCCACGGCGGGCCCGATCGCGCGCTGTGCCACTATCCGCGAGAGCACTATCAGCACTGGGCAAGGGAATTTCCCGCTCAGGCCGATCTCTTTGTCGCCCCGGCGTTTGGTGAAAACCTCTCAACCGAGGGGCTGACGGAGGAGAACGTCTTTATCGGCGACATCTTTCGCTGGGGGGATGCCCTGATCCAGGTGACCCAGCCACGCTCGCCGTGCTTCAAACTCAACTTCCATTTCGGCATCAGCGATATGGCTACGCAGATGCAGAACGCGGCGAAAACCGGCTGGCTCTATCGGGTGGTGCTGGCAGGAGAGGTATCGGCGGATGCGCCCCTGGAGCTGGCGTCACGCCTGAGCGATGTATCGGTACAGGATGCCTGCGCTATCGCCTGGCATATGCCGTTTGACGACGAACAGTATCAGCGTCTGCTGGCGGCGGCGGGCCTGTCGACAAGCTGGACCAGAACCATGCAGAAACGGCGTTTAAGCGGGAAGATCGAGAATAATTCCCGCAGATTGTGGGGAAACCAGGCCGGGTAAGGCGAAGCCACTACCCGGCATAATAACTACGAACGCTTATACAACGGCAGCCAGAGGGTTAAACGCAACCCACCCAGCGGGCTGTCGTCCGCTTTCACCCAGCCGCGATGTTGCTGAATGGCGGTTTCGACAATCGCCAGACCCAGCCCGGTGCCGCCAGATTCACGGTCGCGGGCTTCGTCAGTACGGTAGAACGGACGGAAAATCTGCTCGCGATCTTCCGGGCTGACGCCAGGACCATCGTCATCCACGTTAATGGTGATGCCGTCTTTATCCACCGAGAACGCCACCTCGATTTTGGTATGCGAGTAGCGCAGGGCGTTACGGACGATATTCTCCAGCGCGCTTTCCAGCGCATTCGGGTTACCGTACAGCGGCCACGGGCCCGGCGGGAAATTAACGGTGAACGATTTACCCATCTGCTCCGCTTCGAAGGCGGCGTTATCCAGCACTTCGCCCCAGAGGTGGTTAGCCTTCATCGTTTCGCTGACCAGCGCGTTTTTCTGCTGATTGCGCGACATCACCAGCAGGTCGTTGATCATGCTGTCCAGACGGTGGGCTTCCGTTTCGATACGCTCCAGCTCCTTGCTCTCACCACTGCGGCGGCGCAGCAGGGCGGTGCCCAGTTGCAGACGCGTCAGCGGGGTGCGCAGCTCGTGGGAGATATCAGAGAGCAGACGTTGTTGGGTCGTCATCATCCGCTCCAGCGCCGTCACCATCTGGTTGAAGCTGGCCCCTGCCGCCAGGAACTCCTGCGGCCCGGCTTCCAGTTCCGGGTGCTGGCGCAGGTTGCCCTGCGCCACTTCATCCGCGGCGTTTTTCAGTTTGCGCGCCGGCTTCGCCAGGCTCCATGCGAGCCACAACAACAGCGGTGAACTCACCAGCATGGTGACAATCAGCAGCAGCAGCGGGCGGTCAAACAGCAGGTTGATAAAGTCGGACTGGGAGCTGCTCGCCGGGCGGATCAGGTAGAGCTGGTAATTATCCTCCCCGTCATTGACGGAGAACGGCCCCACCATCTCTACCCGACCATATTTTTTCTTTTGCGGGTGATCGGCGTTATCTGCCTGGCCAATGAAGTTACGGATGATCTGCATTTCATTGCGGTCCGCACCAATCACGCGACCTTCGCTGGTCACCAGCAGCAGGCGTTGTCCGGGAGGCGCCCATTTTTCGATAGCGCGAAACAGCCTGCGCCACCACATCAAATCATTGGGTGGATCGGTGGCCAGCTCTGCTTCTACGTGTTGCTCGATCATCACACCCTGACGTTGCTCGCTGTCGAGGAGCTCCGTCATCTGGCGTGAGTCGAGTTTTGGCAACATCAAAACCAGCATTAAAACAAGTGCCAGCGTCAGCCAGAAAATGGCGAAGATGCGGGCGGTTAAGCTACCTATCATGAAGCGGAAACCATCAGATAGCCGCGTCCACGCAGGGTTTTAAACCACGGGTGACCATCTTTGCGCTCCGGCAGCTTACGGCGCAGGTTCGAGATGTGCATATCAATGGCGCGGTCGAACGGCGTCAGCCGTTTACCCAGCACTTCCTGGCTCAGATGTTCACGCGATACCACCTGGCCCAGATGCTGCGCCAGCAGGTAAAGCAGGGTGAATTCGGTGCCGGTCAGCTCCAGCGCCTGGCCGTCAAAGCTCGCTTCCTGGCGGCCTGGATTGAGGCTCAGGGAGTCCACTTCCAGGGTAGGGGAACCGTTGTCGGTGTTCTGCTGCTGCTCGCTCCAGTGGGAACGGCGCAGGATCGCCCGAATACGCGCTACCAGTTCACGGTCGTTAAACGGTTTTGGCAGATAGTCATCAGCGCCCAGCTCAAGGCCGAGTACGCGGTCAAGTTCGCTGCCGCGCGCGGTCAGCATAATAACGGGGGTCTGGTGTGTCTGGCGCAGCTCTTTAAGGGTGTCGATACCATTTTTCTTCGGCATCATGACGTCGAGCAAAAGCAAGTCGATGCTATCGTCGAGTAGGCTCAGCGCCTGCTCCCCATCATGGGCAACCGACACGTCAAAGCCTTCCATGTCGAGCAACTCCTTTAAAAGGGATGTCAGCTCTCGGTCATCATCAACTAACAGGATTTTATTCATTGTTTAAATACCTCCGAGGCAGAAATTACGTCATCAAGGCTATCTAATCCATGACTTTACGTTGTTTTACACCCCCTGACGCATGTTTGCAGCCTGAATCGTAGACTGGTTCTCGTTGAATCGCGACACGAAAGATTTTGGGAGTAAGTGATGCGCATAGTTACCGCTGCCGTCATGGCCTCAACGCTGGCGTTTAGTGCATTTAGCCAGGCGGCTGGAGTCATCACCGGCGATAACCGTCCTTCATCGGAGGGCATCGCGCAGCAGAGTGGCCAGGGCCATATGTTCGACGGCATAAGTTTAACCGAACATCAGCGTCAACAGATGCGAGATCTGATGCAGCGGGCTCGTCATGACCAGCCCCCTGTTAATGTTAGCGAAATAGAGACAATGCACCGCCTTGTCACCGCAGAAAATTTTGACGAAAACGCTGTGCGCGCTCAGGCAAACAAAATGGCGCAGGAACAGGTTGCCCGCCAGGTCGAAATGGCCCGGGTCCGCAACCAGATGTTTCACCTGCTAACGCCAGAGCAGCAAGCGGTTTTAAACCAGAAACACCAGCAACGTATGGACCAGTTGCGCGAGGTTGCACGGATGCAGAAGAACGCTGAATCGACGCTTTTTAGTAGCAACACCCGTAGTAACCAGTAAACCCTGTTTTCCTTGCCATAGACACCATCCCTGTCTTCCCCCTCATGATGAGGGGGTTTTTTTTATCAATCACTTACATGTAATTCTAAGTAAATACAGCCACTTAGAAAAAGCCCTAAAGGTGTTGAGCGGTTTTAAAATTCCCTGAGTGTGGACGCAATGTGGACACCCAAAGAGGTAATTTATAACGCTACTCCACCGTTAAGAGGATTCAGAGCGACAGCGTTCTGAAGATAGTCAGGGGCAAGGTGCGCGTAGGCCATCGTCTGCTGAATATTCGCGTGCCCGAGAATCTGCTGTAACGCAATTATATTGCCCCCGTTCATCATGAAATGACTTGCGAAAGTATGGCGTAGAATGTGGGTTGCCTGATTGGTTGGTATATCAGGTTTCACTCTGCGTAAAATCCCGCAAAACTTCTCATAATCGACCTTGAACAATTTAGCGCTGGCCTCCCCTTTTACCTTCTTCTCCAGTTCCTCAGAAATTGGCACGGTTCTTTTTTTACCGTTTTTGGTTTTCAAAAAGGTGACCCTGCCGCTTGTTATCTGCGCTGGTTTCAGTGTCGCAACTTCCGTCCATCTTCCGCCGGTGCTCAGGCACAAAAGCGCGACCAGTAAGTCATCATCAACCAAAACACTTAACAATTTTTCGATTTCTGATTTCTCTAAGAACGTCATTTCCGGGTTGACCTCTGCCAACGGCGGCAGTCCGTGAATCGGGTGCTGCCCGGAAAATTCATCCAACTGAATTAACTTGGTGAACATGCCTGAAAATCGATACATATCACGATTTATCGTTGCGGCGCTGATACCATCACGCAGGCGTGCTGAACGATAATCCATCAGTGCCCTTTTGCTCATCCGGCTCACCGGCATATCCCCTATACCGCTGATAGTCTTGAGCAAGTGGTTAAACTCTTTTGTGCCGTGCTCGTGGTTTTGTCCGTGATACCTCCACCAAACATCCAGCAACTCCGATAAAGTGCGGCGGTCGGCTCGCTGGCCTGCCCATTCTTTCTGGCTTGCGTTGGCGATTGTGTATCGCTCAAATGCTACGGCCTCAGCTTTTCTTTCAAACTTCCTGCGGATGCGTTTTCCATCGCGACCGCGAGGTCTAATGTCCACTTCGTAGCGTCCATCATCGAGCTTTTTGATACTCATAAAGCCCTCCGATGAATACTTGTTTTCGTGCTGTTTAGCTTTTTGTGCTTATGTGACGCGTATTTTTCGGCCAGTAACATGCACTTAAAATGCATGTAATTCCGGTGAATCGTTAGCCAGTTTTGCGGCCTGAGTGTGACGAGGTTGTTTCGTCTTGCCCAGAGTGTGCGACGACCGGACTAATTTGTCCGGCTTCTGGCGCAACCTCATCGGTCATAATCCAGAGCGTGTACTTCTTGAAAAGCGGGACGTTTACGATCTGCTTCACAATCTGAAAGCCCGGTTCTTTATGGCCTCCTTCGTAATTCTTAAGTGAGCTTAAAGCTACTCCACTGATTTCACAGAATTTTACCTGCGTTAGTCCTTCGGCCTTCCGTATTGCCCTGAGCTTCTCCGATGTTTTCATTTGACAAGGTTTCCTTATGGAGACTATATTTGCCTCGAAAGGTACCCATTGGGAAACCTTTCGAGGCGTGAGGCCAGCCTGTCAGAAACGTTCCTGAACGGTTTTGAAAGGGCTGGATCTAACAAGGTTAGCATGGGAGGTGTGATTTATGGACGCAAATAACTATGTAATTCAGTACCCGATTGATGCGGTACACCCTGATAAGTTCGCAGAATTGCTAGGAAAGCCGCGTACTGCAGTCGTTGAAATGCTCAAAGCTAATAAACTGCCGGTTGTTGAGTTTCGCGATCCGACTAAGCCGAATGCACGTGCAGGCGACAAACTGGTTTTCATTCCTGAGTTCAATCGCGGCGTACGCGAGGCATTTTACAACCGACCGACTGAGCAGCGTGACGCCTGGCTTTTATGGATGGGGCTCTAACTATGAATGAACCTCGGTGCATCGCTCAGTTACTCCGCTATGAAAGCCCGAACCCGATTAACTTCACTATCACCCACGGTCGGGGGCGCAAAGGCATCATTATCCGCACCCGTAAGCCAGGCATTCTGACCGCCGTTAAACGCATCATCAAAGTGAAAGGGGTGTCAAAATGGCTGTAATGACCCTTGAGTTAGTCCAGCAACAACCTGCAGGCCTGCGCGTGATAATCGGTAAGCATCTTGCGCAGCCTCGCTGGCAGGACTCATGCGATTTTTACAATCAGATGATGGAGCGCGACCGCCTGACGGTCTGTTTCCATGCACAGCTTAAACAGCGTCACGCGACCATGCGTTTTGAAGAAATGAACGATGTTGATCGGGAGCGTCTGGCCTGCGCGATAGATGAGCTGCGCGGGGCATTTTCTAAACGTCGCCAGGTAGGCGCGAGTGAGCAGGCATATATCAGTTTCCTGACGGTCAGTCAGCGTCGCACTTTATTCCTTCATGCGGGATTAACTGAGCTTGAATTTAATCAGCCTTACTGGCGAATTAATGAAGATTCCTGTTATTGGCGTGAACAATTATTCAGGGCGCTACGTGAATTATTTAGCTTGTTTGAATATGCCCCAACTATTTTAACCTCGGTAAAGCCTGAGCAATATTTGCATTAATTAAATAGCCGAACTTTTTTACGCGCTTGAATGCGTGGGACATTCTTTTGTCTGGAGCCGGATGAATGAATAAAGAATTATCAGTACCTCGCAGCAATATGAAAGCCCTGTTAGCGCAGGCCACGATTGAGGCGCAGCTAGTCACCGCGACCCGTTTCGCGTCGGCGCTTGACTCTCTGATAGCTCACATTTGTAAGTCTGAAATGAACCGAACGGAAATCATTGAGCTGTTAGGGCAGGAATCCGAAAAGCTGCACAACTCTATTTTGAATCAACAATAAAGTAATAAGGGGATATATGAGCGTTAACATTGTTATCGATAATAAATACGTGATTACAAGCGATCCGCTTCAATTTGTTTTGCAGGAAAAGAAAATCGCTAAATCTGGCAAAAATGCCGGTAAAGAGTGGCTTGCTATCGTGGGCTTTTACCCAACTATTTCTAAGCTCGTTACCGCACTGGCGCTGCATAACATTTTAAACGGTGAGGCTCGTCAGTTCTCAGACCTTGAAAAGCAGATTGAGCAGTTAGGCGAAAAATGCCTGGAGGCATTCACCGCTAATGGCCGTTGAGACCCGGGGGCGCGTTGCCCCCTCGCCACCACCCCCGCTACAAAAAAGCACCGGTGAGACTTTCGTCGGTGCTTATCCGTGGAATAAAGCCAGCAAAGAGGCCATAGGCCGCGACAGACCCCTTACACTTGCCGAACTCCGTCAGGTGCAAGGTGTTTTAAACCGGATTGACCGCCTGCCGTTTTTCCTGCAAACGCTATTTACCTCGCGTTATAACTTCATCCGCCGCACAAAGAGCCCTCTGGGTGGGCTGTATTTCCTCAAAAATACATTTGAGCGCAAACTGCTGCCACGTCTTGAGCGTGTCAATGAGCTGTGCGGTATGAATGAATCCGCCACGATTGGCTTTTTGTCCGAGCGTGACCAGTATGCGCGCCTGCCTGATATGAATGACAAAGAGCTCAGGAAATTTGCGGCCAGAATTGCCTCGCAGCTCTGGAACAAATACGAGGATTTAAGCGACGCCTGGGCGGAGGCGCACGGCGGGAAAGAATCACTATTCACCGATGAGGCGCAGGCGCATTTATACGGTCAGGTAGCCGGTATTGCGCGCGCTTTCAACCTTACCCCGATTTACTGGAAAAAATACCGTAAGGGTCTGATGACGATCCGCATGGCATTTTCCGCTATCTCACGTCTGATTAAGGATGAGTGGTGGGTTAACCAGCTCAAGGCGCAGCGTATGCGCTGGCGCGAGGCGCTGCTCATCGCTGCCGGTGAGGTCAATAAAGACCGTTCGCCTTACGCCAGCAAAATGGCGATCCGCGATGTTCACGCGCGCCGCCTGGCTAATCTCGAATACCTGAAATCCTGCGAGCTCGAAAACAAAGTTACCGGCGAACGTATCGACCTCATCAGCAAGGTTATGGGGAGTATTTCAAACCCTGAAATCCGTCGCATGGAGCTGATGAATACAATCGCCGGGATTGAGCGCTACGCGGTCAGCGTTGGTGACGTGGGGATGTTTATCACGCTGACCACCCCGTCAAAGTATCACCCGACTCGTCAGGTCGGAAAAGGCGAGAGTAAAACGGTGCAGTTCAATCATGGCTGGAACGAAACCGCATACACCCCTAAAGACGGCCAGCGCTATCTGTGCCGAATCTGGAGCCTGATGCGTACCGCTTTCAAAGATAACGAGTTAGAGGTTTACGGGATGCGCGTTGTCGAGCCTCATCACGACGGCACGCCGCATTGGCACATGATGCTGTTTTGCAAACCCGGTCAGCGTAAAGCCATCAACGACATTATGCGTCGTTATGCCCTTAAAGAGGACGGACACGAGAAGGGTGCAGCTAAACAGCGCTTTGAGTCCCGTCACCTTAATCAGGGCGGCGCGGCGGGTTATATCGCTAAATACATTGCCAAAAATATCGACGGCTACGCGCTCGACGGCCAGCTCGATCACGATACCGGCAAGCCCCTGAAAGATACGGCTGCAGCCGTCACCGCATGGGCGTCTACATGGCGCATCCCTCAGTTTAAACCGATTGGCCTCCCGACGATGGGTGCTTATCGCGAACTGCGCAAACTGCCGTGCGGGGTGAGTATTGCCAGCGAGTTTGACGACCGGGTCGAGGCCGCGCGAGCTGCTGCTGATGAGGGTGACTTTGAGCGGTACATCATCGCGCAGGGCGGCGCAAACATGCCGCGTGATGCGCAGGCCGTCAGGGTCGCCCGTAAGGTGACGGATGAGGTTAACGAGTACGAGGAAGATATTGAGAGGGTTGTCGGTATTTATGCCCCTCATCTCGGGGCGCACCGCGTTCATGTAACCCGTACAGCCGAATGGCGAATCGTTCCAAAGGTGTTGGCCGTTGAGCCTTTGACCTTAAAAAGCGGCTCTGCCGCGCCTCGGAGTCCTGTCAATAACTGTGGAAAGCTCACCGGAGGTGGCGATCCAGTTTTGACACCCACACCGTCTGAGCAAGCCGCAGCGGTGTTAAATCTGATTGAGCGCGGGGTCCTCGGCTGGAATGAGCCGGACGTCGTGAAGGTGCTTAACGGGGCGTTAAAAGCTTGCGCACCGCGCAAACATCGGCAGCAAAGAAGCAATTTGCCGCTCAAAACCAGCGAGCAAGCGCCATCAGCCAGGATGACAAAACCCGAAAGGGATCGCGTGGCGAAAATTCGTTTCGATTTGGCTCAGGAAGGTATTACGCCGGAACGGTGGGAGCTCGATGTGTTGGCGCGTGGAGCAACGGTTATGTATGGCGATAAAAAATTCAAATATCCGGCTGCTGATGAGTGGCCGGGCGATTCAACTCAAACGGAGTGGGCTTAATGAAAGATTATCTGATTCTTGGGGTTAAATAAAAATGATTAATTTTATTTTGATAATGACTCTCATCTCAACCAATGGGGTATCAGTAGCAACGGCAGAGCTGAGCGATAAACAAGCTTGTCAGGAGGCAGGCCAAAAATGGTCGAATCAGGTGGATAAATTCTCCCGCCATGTTTATTTCACGTGTGCAAAAGTGGCAGAGGAGAACGTAGCAAAATGAGCTATCCGCGAATGATGCCAGCGCCGCCTGTGCATACCACTAAAAATGTTAAGCTGATGGCCGTCGTGCACCGCCTACAGCAAATAATGATTAACGAAAACCTGACCCCTGACGAGCTGGTCGTGTGTGCCGATGTTGTCCGGAATAATTATCGCAAATATAACGATATCAGCACTCCGAAATCAAATGTGATCCAGCCAGCACCACGGCGACCATAAGAACGCCACCGGCGGTGAAACTCGCTTTCACTGCCGGTGGCGTTGAACAACGAGCCAGGCGAGGCGTTAGATTGTAATGATGATTTTTAAGTCATATTTGAGGTGATTTGTTGGGAAAAACATCTAATCGCTTGTTATAGATCGGTCTAAGATTAGCAAACAGTTATACATCCTGTAACTTTTACAGTTGGAGATTTGAATAGGCTCATGTAGCGCAATTTGCATGAAAAGTGTTATGGGAAAACCGGGATTAGTGTTATATTAATGGCTGAAAAATCCAGCTTGACATAAAATTACACTTATGGTAAGGCTGTAATCCCTTAACTTCAAACGTAGGAGGCAACCATGAGCTTTGCAGCGAAAAATCTGCTTAATCATTTTTGGGACCGCCGACTACCTGTCGATCCGTTTAAGCTCGCCACGGCATGGGGAGCAAGAGTGGAGGCACTCAGGGAATCGGCGTATAACAACGATGGGTTAAGCGGTTTGGCCGTAATTAAAAACGGTGTACCACGAATTTATTATGACTCAACTGAGCACTATAACCGTCAGCGGTTTACTGTAGCGCATGAGCTTGGTCATCACGTTTTGGGTCATACACAAGATGGAGAGTACCATCGCGACAGCATCGGTAACTACTCTACTGGTACACATGAATTTTGTGAAATTGAAGCTAACCAGTTTGCAGCAGAACTGCTAATGCCCGAAGATGCAATTCGTCAGTTAGTGTCCCGTGAAGGTGTCGATAGCACTTTACGTCTGGCGAACATATTTAACGTTTCTGAAGCCGCTATGCACTGGCGCCTCAAAGGTTTAGGTATGGCTTACTGATAGCCCTTTAATTTTTCTTAAACCAGTTTAAAATCACCATTATTCCTATTGATAATGGTGATTTTTTTTATGTCTAGTATTGATTTGTCTGGGCAATCTCCGGCTCAACCACAGCAAACGCCCCCGCCCTCTGGTTTAACTCCCCCAACTACACCACCTAGCGATAATGATCCTGACATTTTAATTCGTAGGGACGTTAGGGATGGTATGGAAAGGCGTGGCATGCGCTTGATTCTATCTATAACCGTACTGATTTTTGCCGTTATGTTTTTATGGCAAGGACTTTTTTTCGCTCTTAAGGTTGGGAATGGGCTCTTGCAAGCTAAGAGCAGCATCGTTGAAGTGTTAACTAAAAAAAGTGAAAAAGAGATCTGTCAGCCATCAACTAAATGTGTTGAGTCTGAAGACCCTAAGAAATCCAGCCAATCCACGCCATCAACTGACAAAAATGAAAGCACTATCCCTCCTTTATCTACCGATTGGTTGTCAGCTAGCTCACTGATTGCAATCGTAGCTTTCATACTTGGTGTCGGGTTGACTCTAATTTTGACTCTCCTTAAGTCGGCGTTCCATCATCCTACTGACAAAAACCTTAACGGACAGAAAACTACGGATAACATTGAGTTGGCGACGCCTTTGAGCGAGTTAATTATGGGCATGATAAACTACCTCAAAAACAAGTTTTCCAAATAATGGTGATTATCTAATCAATCAAGCCGGCACCCTGAATGCCGGTTTTTTTATGCCATTTTTTCGTGAGTTTTCTTTTTTTCAGTCATGCATGCAGTAGGTGCATGAGTTTGCATTCGTTTTTTATTTCCGGTTTTGCCAGCCTGCGCTAATGCTGGCGCGGCTCGGGGCTCCTGATGCACCTGCATTGAAAGCGACCCGCTAAGCGCGCAGGCGAGGCGGGGATAGCACTGCGCGCCAGACGTGGTGGCGGGATTTATTTTGCGCGTCTGTGCGCGTCGTGGCGGGGTGCTGTGCTGTGAGGTCGGGCGATGAGGTGTGCGAGGGATTGCGCAGCGTACGCGGCGTCTGGTGCGCTCTGAGGATATGCCGCCCGGAGGCGGCATTTTGGGCGGGGTTAATCGGTGTCGATGTTGTAATCCTTAAAGCGGATCACCTCCATTCCTAACCAGTCGTTTATTTCCTTGAAACGCTCCTGCAGCGGCGTCAGCTCGTTACGCACAAATACCCGCGCCACCTTCTCGATGTCACCCATTGAGCCGATATTCTCAGGTTTGCCCCCCATCAGCTGGAACGGAACGCGGTGCGCATCGAGCAGGTCGGCGGCGCTCACCTTTTTGATATTGAAAAAATCATCCTTCGTGGCGACTTCACTCAGCGGCACGATCTTAATGCCGTCCGGTTTCCCGTTGGGCGCATAGAAAAACAGGTTTTTAAAATTCCCGAGCCCTTTCGAGTCACGCATCGCGGAGCGCAGCGACTCGACGTCAGTGCTGCTCTGTGCCGCGTCGGTCACGTACATGATGTAACCCGCGTGCGCGCCATTCTGGTAATACTTGCGACGAAACAGCGTGGCGGATTCATTCAGCCAGGCTGAATTCAGCGCGCTCAGGTATTCCGGCATCCCGTAGAGCTCCTGATTGATATCGGGCTCAAGTAAATGGCACACCGAGCCGGGGGCGAACTGGTGCGGGTGAGTAAAGCTCGACACGTACCAGTAAACATCATCCTCGACACCCCTGCGGGTGTATTTGGCCGGGGAGGTTTCCAGCTTCATGAGCTGGCCGGTAACGCTCAGGCGCTTCTCAAGATAGCCGTTTGCAAAGACCAGATAATCGAGTACAAGGCGGCTAAAATCCTGACGTGACAGCAATGGATGCGGAATATAGGTGCTCGTCAGGATGTTGCGCTTAACGTAAATCGGGGAGCTGTGATGTACGGCGGCACGCAGGCTTTTCGCCAGCCCCGAGAAGTTGACCGGCGGCTCGTACCATTTCCCGTTATTGATACACTCGACATAGTCGAGGATATCGCGGCGATCCAGAACGGGGGAGGGCTCACCAAAGGTGAACGCCTCCATTTTCTGCGGCGCGCTGGCGGTCATGCTGGCTGTCTGTTGTGGTTGTTTCTTTTGACGTTTTTTCATATTAGTTAATGTCCAGAATTGAGGCTGATTGCATCCCGCTACCGGCGGAAAGCGGTTCGTTTAACAGGGCGTGCATGGTCGCCCACGCGATATCTGCATGGCTGGCCTCTTCACTGCGGCTGGCTTCATAGGTGGAACTGCGGCCACTGCTGGTCATGGTTTTACGGATAGCCATAAATGACTGAGTGATGTCGGTTGCACCGGTGTCGTATTCCAGACACCCGCGTCGGATTGTGTCTTTCGCTTTCAGCACCATGGCGGTCTTCATTTCCGGCGTGTAGCGGATGGCGCGCGCCGCCGGGAAGAACGAGCGCACGAGCTGGTAAACACCCTGGCCGATACCGGTCGCATCGATGCCGATATAGTCGACGGTGTATTTTTCGGTGAGTGAGCGGATGGCCTCGGCCTGCGCGGCAAAGTCCATACCTTTCCACTGATGACGCTCAAGGATGCGGAATTTGCCACCGGCTACCAGTGGCGGAGCCAGTACCGCGCAGCCTGCGCTGTCGCCGGTGTGTGACGGGTCATAGCCAATCCAGACCGGGCGCCAGTTAAACGGGCGGTCGGCAAACGGTGCAAAGTCCTCCCATTCTTCCATCACATCAACCATGCAGCGCTGCAGCTCCTCGAACGGGAATACTGACGCTTTGTCGTCGACAAACTCGCACATGAAGAGGTTGCGGAAGTCATCCGCGCTGTTTTCCTGTCTGAGCTGGTCGAGGTTAAACAGGGTGCAGCCACCGGAAAGCGCGTCCTCAATGGTGACAATCTGCCGCCACTGGCCGTCCCCGCACAGCACGCCACCGGCAAGCGCCTGATGGCTGATATCGATGTCGACACGTTCGTCGCGGTTACTGCGCCCCCGGTTAAACAGCTCGCCTGACCAGAACGGGTAAGCACCATGCGCCAGCGTGGATGGGGTCGAGAAATAGGTCGTGCGCAGGTGTGACTGCGAAGCCATACCCGAGGCCACTTTGCGCAGGCGCTGGAAATTGGGGATCCAGAAAATTTCATCGACATACAGGTCGCCGTTATGGCTCTGCGCGGTGTTGGAGTTGGTACCGAGGAAAATCAGCTCTGCGCCGTTGTTGCCGATGACAATCGGGTCGCCTGACAGGTCGACGTCGACCAGACGTGCAAAGGCGATGATGTACTTACGGAAAACGTAAGCCTGCGTTTTACTCGCTGACAAAAATATCTGGTTCTGGCCGGTTTTAAGGGCGCGAAGAAGTGCCTCGCGCGCAAAGTAGAACGTTGCGCCAATCTGGCGCGATTTCAGGATGTGGCGGATCCGATGTTCCAGCCCCGCTTTATGCCAGTGGAGCTGATACGCAAAGGACTGGTCGAGGAAAATCTCTTCCAGCTTCTCAATTGCCTCCTCGCTGAAATAATTACGTTTCGGCTTTTTGCGATCCCCCTTGTTGCGGCTCGCAATGTTGGGGTTTAAATCGACCTCGTTTCCGGTCTGGCTGTAGCGGTTCACGCGCGCGAGGCGCTCCAGCTGACGCGACAGAAAATCAGCGACTTTGAAGTCATGCGCGGTGAGGTCTTGCTTTGCGTAAAGCTGGATGAGCCGCGCCTCAAGCGTCGACTCCACGCGGTTAATCGGCGCGGTTTCCTCCCATCCATCACGCTGTTTCCAGCTCTGCACGGTCGGGCGCTTGAGCTGCAGCATGTCGCAGATTTGCGGCACGGCGAACCCCTGCCAGTACAGCAGCCGCGCCTGTCGTCGCGGGTCATTGAGCAGTGAAAGGTCAGTTGAAATGGTCATGTTTGCCTCGTTTTGATGTCACAAGGCAAGGCTAAGGAAATGGCAGGGCGTTATCGCTAAACCCCTGTTGTGTCAGGGGTTGCACTTCTGTAACCGGTGGCTGATGCGGGACGGAGTCGGGAAACTAACCCCGACCCGAAAACCCAACATCAGGACACCTGAACAATGGCAAAGAAAATTTCTAAATGGTTTCGCATTGGCGTCGAGGGTGACACCTGCGATGGCCGCGTAATCAGTGGCGATGATATTCAGGATATGGCCGACACGTTCGACCCGCGTGTCTATGGCTGTCGTATCAACCTCGAACATATCCGGGGGCTGATGCCTGACAGTCCGTTTAAACGCTACGGCGACGTTATCGAAGTCAAAGCCGAAACCATCAGCGATGACTCAGCGCTTAACGGCAAAAAAGCGCTGTTTGGCAAAATTCAGCCGCTCGACGAGCTGGTCAGCATGGTTAAGGCCGGTCAGAAGGTTTACACCTCTATGGAGATCCGCCCGAACTTTGCCAACAGCGGCAAGTGCTATCTCATCGGGCTGGCCGTGACCGATGACCCGGCAAGCCTCGGCACCGAATACCTCGAATTCTGCAGCCGTGCCACGCAGAACCCGCTCGCCGGTAAAAAAGACCAGCCGGGTGACGTTTTCTCTGTGGCCTCACTGGCTGAGCTGGAGTTTGAAGACGTTCCCGACACCATGCTCAACAGCCTGACCGACAAGGTCAAAGCCATTTTCAGCCGTAAGCAGGCCAGCGATGACGCGCGTCTCGCAGATGTGCATGAGGCGGTGACCACCGTCACCGAGCAGGTACAGACCAACCTGACCGAGACCGACAAACGTCTCACCGGGCTGGAGACCGCTTTTGCACAGCTTAAGCAGGACGTGACCCGCACGACCGAAGAAAACGCACAGGCGTTTACCTCCCTGAAACACTCCCTCGATAACACCGAAAGTCAGCGCCAGCCGCGCCGCGAACTTTCAAAAGGCGGTACCGGCGACGAGCTGCTGACCAACTGCTGATAATCCGCCGGGCGTGCTGCCCGGCCTGATACCTATTACCTGAACAGGAATAACCATGCGTAAAGATACCCGTTTCAAATTCAATGCCTACCTGTCCCGCGTCGCGGAGCTGAACGGTGTTTCCACCGATGACGTGGCGAAGAAATTCACCGTCGAGCCGTCGGTCACGCAAACCCTGATGACCACCCTGCAGATGTCATCCGCGTTTCTGACAAAAATTAACATCGTGCCGGTCGACGAGCTGAAAGGCGAAAAAGTTGGCGTCGGTGTTAACGGTACGATTGCCAGCACTGCCGACACCGCCGGGGATGATGAGCGTAAGACCGCGGATTTCACCGCGCTGGAGTCCAACAAATACGAGTGCGATCAGATTAACTTTGATTTCCATATTCGTTACAAACAACTCGACCTGTGGGCGCGATTCCAGGACTTCCAGACCCGTATCCGTGACGCGATTATCAAACGTCAGTCGCTTGATTTCATCATGGCCGGTTTCAACGGCATCGAGCGCGCGGCGACGTCAGACCGCAAACAAAATCCGCTGCTGCAGGACGTGGCGACCGGCTGGCTGCAGAAGTACCGCAACGAAGCGCCAGCGCGCGTGATGTCAAAAATCACTGACGATGAGGGCGCGGTAATTTCCGACGTGATCCGCGTGGGTAAAAATGGCGACTATGCGAACCTCGATGCGCTGGTCATGGATGCCACCGGCAACCTGATTGATGAGATTTATCAGGATGACCCGGAGCTGGTCGTTATCACCGGGCGTAAGCTGATGGCGGATAAATATTTCCCTATCGTCAACAAGACGCAGGAAAACAGCGAGTCGCTGGCCGCTGACATCATCATCAGCCAGAAGCGCATCGGCAACCTGCCAGCCGTGCGCGTCCCGTACTTCCCGGCTAATGCCCTGATGGTGACACGTCTCGATAACCTGTCGATTTACTTCATGGATGATGCACACCGTCGCGCCATCATCGAAGAGCCGAAAAAAGACCGCATCGAAAACTACGAGTCAATGAATATTGACTATGTGGTCGAGGCTTACGCCGCCGGTTGCCTGGTTGAAAACATCACGCTTGGTGACTTCACTGCGCCTGAAACACCGGATAGCGGAGAGTAAGCCATGACGAGTCCCGCAGCGCGTCACATGATGCGGGTCTCGGCCTCTGAAACAGCGCGGCGGGCTGCTGTCCCGCTGCGCAATGCAACTGCCTATGAGCAGATGCTGGTTAAGCTGGCCGCAGACAACCGCACGCTAAAACAAATCCGATCCAATGAGCGCAAGGCAGATAAAAAGCGCGAGCTGCTGCCGTTCTATCTGCCGTGGGTGGCTGGCGTCCTCGCGAACGGCAAGGGTGCGCAGGATGACGTTGTCATGACGGTCATGCTGTGGCGTCTCGATGCTGACGATATCGCCGGGGCGCTGGAAATTGCCCGTTATGCCATGACCTATGGCCTGACCATGCCGACCGGGCGCCGTCCGACGCCTTACCTGCTGGCCGAAGAGGTGGCACTTGCCGCGCAGCGCCTGCGCAGCGCTAAACAGCCGGTCGAACTGGCGAACCTGCTCGACACCCTCGCGCTGACTGAGCGTGCTGATATGCCGGACATCGTGCGCGCCAAACTGCACAAAATCACCGGCTACGTGCTGCGTGATGCGGAGCAATTGCCCGAGGCGCTGGCGCACCTGCAGCGTGCGATCCAGTTAGAGGGCGCTATCGGTGTGCGTAAAGACATCGAGCAGTTAGAGCGCCAGCTCAGGCCAAAACCCGAGCCGAAAACCAAAACGATTAAACCGCGTGTGCGCAAACCCGCCGAAAAACCGGCGGCACGGCGTGGACGTCCACCAAAGGCGGTAAAAGCCGCAGGTTAACCGAGCGCTCCCCGAGCCGGGCGGCACGGCGGTCAATGCGGGTATCAATTGCCCTGACTGCGACCGGCGTCCACCGCCCAACCTATTACCCGAGGTTGTCATGACGACGCTGATTATTGAGCAAAACAAAGAGCCGCAGGACGTGCCGGGCGTGGTGATACCGCCGCCGGGCGTGAGCGAGCCGGTAATCAAAAACACCCCGTTTTACCCTGATGTTGATCCGAAGCGCGTGCGGGAAGAAATGCGCCTTGAACAGACCGTTTCCCCGGTGCGCCTGCGCCGGGCGATTAAGACCGCCATCGCGGAGACTAACGCGGAGCTGGGCGAATGGCGCGAGCGTCAGCTCGATGCCGGTTACGCCACGCTGGCTGATGTCCCGACCGACGAGCTCGACGGCGAGAGTGTGCGGGTTTTCCACTACTTCAACGCCGTGTGTTCGATGACGACGGCCACGCTTTATGAGCGTTTTCGCGGCGTGGATGCGACCGCCAAAGGGGACAAAAAGGCCGACAGCATCGACAGCACTATCGATGAAATGTGGCGGGATATGCGCTGGTCAGTGGCGCGTATTCAGGACAAAGCGCGCTGCATTGTGGGGCAAATCTGATGAAAGCGTATGCGCTGCAGGGCGACACCCTCGACGCGATTTGCGCGCGGTATTACGGGCGCACCGGGGGAGTCGTCGAAACCGTGTTAAAGGCTAATCCCGGTCTGTCTGAGCTCGGCGTCATTCTGCCGCACGGAACGGCTATCGAGCTGCCCGATACCGACAGCGCGGCCAAAACCGAAACGGTGAATCTATGGGACTGAGTATGGAAAAAATCACCACGTTTATCGCCTACTGGCTGGCCGTCGCGCTGGCCTATCTCGGGGCGATGTCGCCCGAAAAGGTGGCGCTTTATGTGGGTGGCGGGTGCGCCATTTTTACCGCGCTGACGAACTACTGGTTTAAGCGCAAAACGTACCGCTACCTGACGTCACTCGGACTCGATAAGGGGGCGATCCGTGAGCTCAATCATTAAACGTTGCAGTGTGGCCGCAGTGCTGGCGCTGGCGGCGCTGATGCCTGACTTTCGTCTGCTTAACACCTCGCCCGGGGGGCTGGCGCTGATTGCCGACCTCGAAGGATGTCGCCTGACGCCTTACCAGTGCAGCGCGGGAGTGTGGACGTCTGGCATCGGCCACACTGCAGGCGTCGTCCCGAAAAGGGATATCACCGAGCGACAGGCGGCGGCGAACCTTGTCGCGGATGTGCTGAACGTCGAGAAGCGTCTCGCGGTCTGCGTACCGGTGAAAATGCCGCAGCGCATTTACGACGCGCTGGTCAGCTTCTCATTCAACGTGGGAACCGGCGCGGCCTGCCGGTCGACGCTGGTCTCGTATATCAAACGCCAGCAGTGGTGGCAGGCGTGCGACCAGCTCACCCGCTGGGTTTTTGTGAAAGGCGAAGTCAGCACCGGGCTGGAAAACCGCCGCGCGCGTGAGCGTGCTTACTGCATCAAGGGGGTGCCATGAAAATGATGTTGTTTTTACTGGCTGCACTGGTTGCGGTTGTGCTCTGGCAGCGCCACGAAAACGGCAACCTCACGCGCTCTTTTGAACGGGCGAACAGGGTCGCCGGTGAACAAAAAAACGTGATCGGCATGCTGAAAAATCAGCTTTCCGTTTCGCAGGGAATTGCCAGGGCAAACGAAACCGCGCAGGTCAGTTTACGCGGTGAACTGATTGCCGCCGGTGCGATGGCAGTGCGGCGTGAAGAGACCATTACGAGGCTGTTAAATGAGAATGAAACATTACGCCGCTGGTATGGCGACAAGCTGCCTGATGTTGTGCGCAGGCTGCACACCCGCGCCGGTTGTGCCTCCGCCGGTCATTGTTTACAGCGCGTGCCCGAAGGTGAGCTATTGCCCGATGCCGGAAAGCAATCCGGTCACTAATGGCGACCTGAGTGCAGATATTCGCAGGCTTGAGCACGCGCTCGCCGCCTGCGCGCTGCAGGTTGAAACCGTCAAAGACTGTCAGGATAAACTCGATGAAGAAAGCCATCAGCCTGCGCAAAGCGTTAACTGACGCCGTCCCGCAGCTTAAAACCAATCCCGAAATGATGCGCATCTTTGCCGATGAGGGGAATATCGATGCGCGTCTCGCGGCCTCACTGTCCCATGAAAAAAAATACACCCTCAATGTGATCGTGTGTGATTTTGTGGGCGACCCTGATTTGATTTTCGTGCCGGTGGCCGCGTGGCTCAGGGAAAACCAGCCGGATATCTGCACGCTCGATGAGGGACGCAAAAAGGGCTACCGTTTCCAGATGGATTTAAACGACGGGGATAATGTCGACATCAGTATCAGCCTGCAGCTGACCGAGCGCACCATCATCAGGGAGGAAAACGGCGTACTGCATGTGAGCTATGCCCCCGAGCCGCCACTGCCTGAGCCTGTCACCCGTCCGAAAGCGCTCTATATCAACGGCGAACTGGTGAGTAAATGGGATGAGTGACTTAAAGCCCTTTAACGATAAGCTCGCCGGGCTGCTTGCTGCCCTGTCACCTGCAGGCCGTCGACAGCTTTCCGGTGAGATTGCGAAACAGCTCAGAACGGCACAGCAGCAACGGATTAAACAGCAAAAAGCCCCGGACGGTTCACCCTATCAGGCGCGTAGGCGTCAGCCGCTCAGGGCAAAGACCGGGCGAATCAAAAGGGCGATGTTTCAGAAGCTGCGCACGAGCCGTTACATGAAAGCCGGTGGGCGTGAAAACAGTGCTGTGGTGGAATTTACCGGGAAAGTGCAGCGTATCGCGCGCGTTCATCAGTACGGACTTAAAGACCGGCCAAACGTGCACGCACAGGACGTGCAGTATGCAGAGCGCCAGCTACTCGGATTTAGCCAGGCAGATAAACAGCTTGTCGAGACACTAATAATAACACATCTAGATTGAATTACTGGCGATGATGGCCTTTGCGTCATCGCCATTGCTATAACCAATTATGAATTCCCACCAATTTTCTTGATTTTCCAGAGCGTAAAGCGTCGTTTAAACCAACCAAAGACAATTTGCGATATAACTTTCTTTTCTCGAGTTTTCGTTTTTAGCTGTTCTAATTCAACAAAGGCAAGGTATTGAAACTTCGAAGCCTCATTTCGACCGTTGTCTCGAAGTTTAGTGATTAATTCAATATCACCATTTTTGTTATAAGTAATAAAGGATGAAACGGCATGTTGTACTTTGAAAGCATGATTACGTATTAAATCATCAGATGTGATACTGATTTCGTTATGCAGTCTTAAATAATTAAGATAGTCATCGCTGCTACCATCGCATTGTGAAAAAAGATATTTCTGCATTAACGATTGAGAGGTTGTTAAGAAGTCAACGTACTTTTTGGTTTTTTCTTCAATGTCTTTATTGATTTGAGCAAGAACGAGCTTTTTATTTTCATGATTCTGAGAGAGTTTTAGAGTGAGCCAGCTGCTAGCCAGTGCTATCAATGACCCTAGGCCAATTTTAACGGCATTATCAGTGACATCTATCCAAGTCAAAGCCATGTTCATATCCTTTTTATGTCCGAATTAGCGTGATTGTAAGCCGAACTCTTATTGTAAAAAAATAAAAAAAGATTGAGTCATCAACTCAGAACATGTTTAACAATGGCTTGTTGTTTGAGACACCATTGAACCCCGTTTCATTGCCGCGGTCCTTGCTCGGCGGCATCCTTTCCCCATGAATAATTTAAATTCTCTGCAGGAGATCGCACGCGCGATCCGCAACCTCATCCGCACTGGCATCGTAACCGACATCGACCTCGTCGAGGGGCTGTGTCGTGTCCAGACCGGCGGAATGCAAACTACCTGGCTGAACTGGCTCACCTGTCGCGCCGGTCGCTCGCGGGTGTGGTGGGCTCCCTCGGTCGGTGAGCAGGTGCTTTTGCTGGCTATCGGCGGGGAACTCGATACGGCCTTTGTGCTGCCGGGCATTTTCTCGGATGACAATCCCGCGCCGTCAGCCTCGCCTGATGCGCTTCATGTGTCCTTTCCTGACGGGGCGGTTATCGAGTACGAACCCGAAAGCGGGTCGCTCACCGTATCCGGCATCAAAACCGCCGACGTCACCGCGTCGGATTCCGTTACCGCCACCGTGCCGGTAGTGCTGGTCAAAGCCTCGACCCGCATCACGCTCGACACTCCCGAGGTGGTGTGTACCAACAAGCTGATCACCGGCTCCCTCGAAGTGCAGAAAGGCGGAACGATGAAAGGGAATATCACGCACACCGGCGGGAAATTCACCTCTAACGGCGTGCAGGTGGATGACCACAACCACGGCGGTGTTGAAAAAGGCGGGAGCTGGACGGAGGGCATCCAATGACGGTGCGTTATCTGGGCATGAGCAGCCAGACCGGGCTCAGTATTTCTGAGGTCGAGCATATCAGGCAAAGCGTGCGCGACATTCTGGTCACGCCGATTGGCTCGCGCGTCATGCGCCGTGAATACGGCTCTCTCCTGTCGGCACTGATTGACCAGCCGCAGACACCGGCGCTGCGCCTGCAGATTATGGCCGCGTGCTATTCCGCGATCCAGAAGTGGGAGCCGCGCGTCACCCTGACATCAATTGCTTTTGAGCGGTCAGACACTGACGGCGGGCTGTATGTCGATATCACCGGCACGCGCTCGACATCAGGCCAGCCAATTTCCATCACCATTCCACTGAGTTAAATCACTATGGCAACTGTTGACCTGAGTCAGTTACCCGTTCCCGATGTGGTTGAGGTACTGGACTATGAAACCATCCTTGCAGAACGCAAAGCGACGCTGATTTCGCTTTATCCCGAAGACCAGCAGGAGGCCATTACCCGGACGCTCGCGCTTGAGTCAGAGCCGATTGTTAAGCTGCTGCAGGAAAACGCCTACCGTGAGGTTATCTGGCGTCAGCGTGTGAACGAGGCAGCACTGGCGGTGACGCTGGCGTATTCCGCCGGTAATGACCTCGACGTCGTGGTCGGGAACAACAATACCGAGCGCCTGACCATCACCCCGGAGGACACTACAACCATTCCGCCGACGCCTGCGGTTATGGAGTCCGACACCGACCTGCGCCTGCGCGCACAACAGGCGTTTGAGGGGTTGAGCGTGGCGGGGCCGGTCGGGGCGTATGAGTATCACGGCCGCAGCGCAGACGGGCGGGTCGCTGACGTCTCGGTCGAAAGCCCGTCGCCAGCCTGCGTGACGATCACCGTGTTATCCCGCGAGGATGACGGCACCGCCAGCCCTGAGTTACTGGCGATTGTTGATAAGGCGCTCAATGCCGAAGATGTGCGCCCGGTAGCCGACCGGGTGACCGTCCAGTCAGCCGAAATTGTGCCGTATCAGATTGACGCAACGCTCTACGTTTACCCCGGCCCCGAATCTGAGCCCATCAGGCAGGCATCAGAGCAGAAGCTGCAGAGCTACATCAGCGCGCAGCACCGTCTCGGGCGTGATATCCGCCTGTCGGCCATTTATGCGGCGCTGCATGTTGAAGGTGTGCAGCGTGTTGAGCTGGCATCACCGCAGGCCGATATTGTGCTGACTAAGTCGCAGGCGTCGAACTGCACCGAGTACCAGATAACTATCGGGGGCTCGGATGAGTGACCGGCTTTTACCCGTTGGCTCATCACAGCTTGAAGTCGCCGCCGCTGCCGCGCTCGCTGAGATTAAGTGCGTGCCGGTACCGCTGCGCACCCTGTGGAACTGGCGCGACTGCCCGTTAAACCTGCTGCCCTATCTGGCGTGGGCGCTGTCGGTTGACAGGTGGGATGAGGGGTGGCCGGAGGCGACAAAGCGCAGCGTGTGTGCGTCCTCGTTTTTCGTCCATCAGCACAAAGGCACTATCAGCGCATTACGTCGGGTCGTTGAACCGCTCGGCTATCTGATTGAGGTACGCGAGTGGTGGCAGCTCGACGAGGAGCCCGGCACATTCCGCCTCGTTGTCGGCGTGCTCGACAGTGGCATCACGGATGAAATGTATCAGGAGCTTGAGCGCCTGATTGACGATGCCAGACCGGCAAGCCGCCACCTGACCGGGCTGGCTATCAGCCTCAGTGCGACCGGCGAGCTGTATGTCGGCGCAGGATGCTACCACGGCGACGCGCTGACGGTTTACCCCTACACCCCCGAGGAAATTATCGTCGGCGGTGAATATTATCCGGCCTCGGCCATCCATTTGATTGACAACCTGAGAGTGAACGTATGACCGCAAAATATTTAGCCATTCTGACCAATCAGGGCGCGGCGCGGCTGGCGAACGCGGCGGCACTCGGTACCAGACTTAACCTGACGCAGATGGGCGTCGGTGATGCAAACGGTACGCTGCCGACCCCTGACCCCGCGCAAACGAAGCTCATCAATCAGAAGCGTATTGCGCCGCTGAACATGCTGAGCATTGACCCGGCAAATGAAAGCCAGATTATCGCGGAGCAGATTATCCCCGAGAATGAGGGGGGCTTCTGGATACGCGAGATTGGTATCTATGACGAAGACGGCATTTTGATTGCCGTGGCGAACTGCCCGGAAACCTATAAGCCGCAGCTGCAGGAGGGAAGCGGTCGCACGCAGACCATTCGCATGATCCTGATTGTGTCGAGCACGTCGGCCATTACCCTGAAAATTGACCCGTCGGTCGTGCTGGCAACGCGCCAGTATGTCGACGATGGGGTTATCGAGGTGAAAGCCTATGCCGATAGTCTGCTGACCGCACACCTTGCCGCTGCTGACCCGCACGCGCAGTACCTCAAAACAGCGGATATTGATAAATACATTCCGGTCGGGTTTCCGCTGCCGTGGCCGCAGGTAACGCCGCCGGCTGGCTGGCTTAAATGCAACGGCGCGACTTTTGACAAGACGAAATATCCAAAGCTGGCCGTCGTTTATCCGTCCGGTACCCTGCCTGATATGCGCGGTGAGTTTATGCGCGGGTGGGATGACGGGCGCGGTGTGGATTCTGGCCGTGCCATTCTATCGAGCCAGACTGATGCAGTGCAGAAGATGACTGGCGCAATCAAGGGGGTAGTGCATTTTTCTAACAATCAGGGTACCGGCGTGTTTGATACTGGTGATACGGGGAATAGTGTCTCTCTGGATGAAAACCCACAAGGTAATGCAGTAACCGATCACAACTTTGATTCTTCCCGTGTTGTTCGCTCGGCTACCGAAACCCGACCGCGCAACATTGCATTTAACTACATCGTGAGGGCGGCATGATGGCGAAAGCAACATTGAATAAAAACGGCATTGCCACGAAAGCCGGTGATATGACGGTGTATAACTACGATGGTGAAACCCGCGAATTTCTGGCGTCATCCGTCGAGTTTCTGGCGGTGGGCGTGGGGATTCCTGCTAATTCCTGCACTGATGCGCCGCCCGATAATAAAGCCGGTTTTGCCATTTGCCGCACGGCCAGCTGTGATGGGTGGGAGTATGTTACCGATCACCGGAGCGAGACGGTTTATGACACGGCAACCGGCCAGCCTGTCGAGATTACTGCGCTGGGTGATTATCCTGCCAGTGTGACCACTGTTAAGCCGCTGACGCCTTATGACCGCTGGAACGGTAGCGAATGGGTCACCGACACGGATGCTCAAAAAACGGGTCAGGTTGCGGCAGCTCAACAGAAAAAAGGCTTATTGCTGGCCGAAGCCCAAAGCACTATCAGCCTGTGGCAAACCGAGCTCCAGCTCGGCAGCATCTCTGATGATGACAAAACCAGCCTGATTAGCTGGATGGCTTATATCAAAGAGCTGCAGGCTGTTGATACCGATACGGCACCGGGTATTAACTGGCCGGTTTCTCCGGCGGTGTAGGTCGTTCATTCTCCGGGACGGCGGATGTGTCCATGCATTCACCGCGCCCGGATACATCCCCGTATCAACGTGACCCTCACATCAAAACGCGCTTTTCCCCGTCTTAAGAAAATCCCTCGCCATAAATACCGACTCGTCGTTGTGCCAGCTATCACCGAGCCTTCACGGTTAGACCGTCTTTGACACTATCAGGAAAATGACACTCACCCCTTACTACGGAGTTAAACGGATGAGTGACTTTCATCACGGCGTTGAGGTCATCGAGATTAACGATGGCACGCGCACCATTTCCACCGTCTCGACGGCAATCATCGGTATGGTCTGCACGGCCAGCGATGCTGACGAAAAGACATTCCCCCTAAATGAGCCGGTGCTGATTACCAGCGTGCAGAGCGCTATCGGTAAAGCCGGTAAGCTTGGAACGCTGTCAGCTTCCCTGCAGGCCATCGCAGACCAGTGCAAACCGGTCATTGTAGTTGTTCGTGTTGCCGAAGGTGTCGCAGACCCTGACGACGAAGAGGCGGCGCAGAACGAAACTATCTCGAACATCATCGGCACGACCGATGAAAACGGCAAATACACCGGGCTGAAAGCGCTGCTGACGGCGAAAACTGTCACCGGCGTCAAGCCGCGTATCCTTGGCGTGCCGGGGCTGGATTCTCAGGAAGTGGCGACCGCGCTGGCGTCGACCTGCCAGAGCCTGCGCGCGTTTGGCTATGTCAGCGCGTGGGGGTGCAAAACCATTTCAGACGCGATTGCCTATCGTGAGAATTTCAGCCAGCGCGAGCTTATGGTCATTCATCCTGATTTTCTGGCATGGGACACCACGACGAATGAAACCGCTGTTGCATGGGCGACCGCCCGCGCGCTCGGCCTGCGTGCCAAAATCGACCAGGAAACCGGCTGGCACAAGACCCTGTCAAACGTCGGCGTCAATGGTGTCACCGGCGTCAGTGCCTCGGTCTCATGGGATTTGCAGGAGTCAGCCACGGACGCCAACCTGTTAAATCAGGCCGGTGTCACCACGCTTATTCGCAATGACGGCTTTAAGTTCTGGGGAAACCGCACCTGTTCTGATGACCCGCTTTTCCTGTTTGAGAACTACACCCGCACCGCGCAGGTGCTGGCCGACACGATGGCGGAGGCGCACGCCTGGGCGATGGATAAACCTGTCACCGCAACGCTTATCCGCGACATCGTCGCCGGTATTAATGCCAAATTCCGCGAGCTGAAAAACAACGGCTATATCGTCGACGGTTCGTGCTGGTACGACCCGGATTCAAACAGCGTGGAAACGCTCAAAGCGGGGAAACTGTATATCGATTACGACTACACCCCCGTCCCGCCGCTGGAAAACCTGACCCTGCGCCAGCGCATCACTGATACCTATCTGGCGAACCTGTCAGAGTCGGTCAACAGCTAAGGAGCTCAGAGCATGGCATTACCACGCAAACTGAAATACCTGAACATGTTTAACGACGGCCTCAGCTACATGGGCGTCGTGGAATCCGTCACCCTGCCAAAGCTGACCCGTAAGCTTGAGAAATACCGTGGCGGCGGGATGCCGGGCGCGGTGTCAATTGACCTCGGCCTCGATGACGATGCGCTGTCTCTTGAGTGGACGATTGGTGGCCTGCCTGACGTCGCACTGTGGGCGCAGTACGCATCACCGGGCGCGGCCAGCGTGCCGTTACGTTTTGCTGGCTCATACCAGCGCGATGACACCGGCGAGATTTCCGCTGTTGAGGTGGTCATGCGTGGCCGTCACAAAGAGTATGACGGCGGCGAGAATAAACAGGGCGAAAGCGGCACGACCAAAATGTCAACCGAGTGCGCTTACTACCAGCTCACGATTGACGGCAAAGAGGTCATCGAGATTGACGTCATCAACATGGTGCTGAAAGTCGACGGCGTCGACCGTCTGGCTGAGCACCGTAAGGCCATCGGCCTGTAATCCCTTAACCGGTCAATCAGGCTGGCCGGTCACTTAACTTTGACGAGAGAAACATCATGGAAAACATCAACGAAACCGCCACCACTGAAACTGAAAACCCGAACATTGTGATCCTCGATAACCCCGTCATGCGCGGTGAGCAAAAAATCGGGCAGGTAACAGTCACAAAACCCAACGCGGGAACCCTGCGCGGTGTGTCGCTGGCGTCGCTGGCAAACTCGGATGTCGATGCGCTGATTAAGGTGCTGCCGCGCATGACTTACCCGGCACTCACCGAGCATGAGGTCATGCGTATGGAGGCATCAGACCTGATTTTATTCGCTGGTAAGGTGGTGGGTTTTTTGTCGCCATCTTCGGCTCGCTGAAATTCCCCGATAACCTGTCGGTCGATGACCTGATGGCGGATATCGCAGTGATATTTCACTGGCCGCCATCAGAGCTGAATTCACTGAGCGTGACCGAGCTCCTCACATGGCGCGAGAAGGCGCTGCAGCGAAGCGGAAAACATCATGAGCAATAACGTCAGACTTGAGGTGCTGCTTAACGCAGTAGACCGGGCAAGCCGACCGCTCAAAGCTATCCAGAACGCCAGCAAATCCCTTGCAGGCGACATCCGCACTTCACAAACCAGCCTGCGCGATCTGAATGCGCAGGCGTCCCGAATTGACGGATTCAGGAAAGCGAGCGCACAGCTTGCCGTGACCGGTCAGTCGCTTAATAAAGCGAAACAGGAAGCCGCCGCGCTGGCCATCCAGTTTAAAAACACGCAAAACCCCACCACGGCGCAGGCGCGCGCGATGGAGGCGGCAAAGAAATCCGCCGCTGACCTGCAGCTCAAATACAACGGGCTCAGGCAGTCGGTGCAGCGCCAGCGCACGGAGCTCGCGCAGGCCGGGATAAACACCCGCACGCTGTCGGCGGATGAGCGCCGTCTCAAAGCCAGTATCAGCGAGACAACCGCGCAGCTTAACCGGCAACGTGATGCGCTGGCGCGCGTCAGCCAGCAACAGGCGAAACTGAGCCGCGTTAAAGACCGTTATCAGGCCGGTAAATCCATCGCAGGAAACGCGGCAGCGGCTGGCGCGGCGGGTGTTGGCATCGCCACGGCGGGAACCATGGCCGGGGTGAAACTGCTGATGCCTGGCTTTGACTTTGCACAGAAAAACTCTGAGCTGCAGGCCGTACTCGGGGTGGATAACCAGTCGCCAGAAATGCAGGCACTGCGCAAACAGGCGCGACAGCTTGGCGACAATACCGCTGCCTCTGCAGACGATGCAGCGAGCGCGCAAATCATCATTGCGAAAAGCGGCGGGGATGCTGCTGCCATTCAGGCGGCGACGCCGGTCACGCTGAATATGGCACTGTCTAACCGGCGCTCGATGGAGGAAAACGCCGCGCTGCTGACGGGGATGAAATCCGCGTTTGGGCTCTCAAACGATAAAATCGCGCACATTGGCGACGTTCTCTCGATGACGATGAACAAAACCGCCGCCGATTTTGACGGGCTGAGCGACGCGCTGACCTATGCCGCGCCGGTGGCAAAAAATGCCGGGGTCAGTATCGAGCAGACCGCAGCGATGGTCGGCGCGCTGCACGACGCCAAAATCACCGGCTCAATGGCGGGTACGGGTAGCCGTGCCATCCTGAGCCGCCTGCAGGCTCCGACCGGAAAAGCCTTTGAGGCCATCAAGGAGCTCGGCGTTAAAACGTCTGACAGTAAAGGTAATACTCGCCCGATATTTTCCATCCTGAAGGAAATGCAGAGCAGTTTTGAGAAAAACAATCTCGGAACGAGTCAGCGCGGCGAGTACATGAAAGCCATCTTTGGTGAAGAGGCCAGCTCGGCGGCGGCGGTACTGATGACCGCAGCCTCAACCGGTAAACTGGACCAGCTAACCGCTGCATTCAAAGCCTCTGACGGTAAGACCGAAGAGCTCGTCAAAGTCATGCAGGACAATCTCGGCGGTGACTTTAAGGAGTTTCAGTCAGCCTATGAGGCCGTGGGGACTGACCTGTTTGACCAGCAAGAGGGCTCTTTGCGGAAACTGACGCAAACGGCCACGCAATATGTTTTGAAACTGGATGGCTGGATCACACGTAATAAATCACTGGCGACCACTATCGGTGTGGTAGTCGGTGGCGCGCTGGGGCTGATTGGTGTGCTCGGCGGGATTGGTCTGATTGCATGGCCGGTAGTCATAGGAATTAACGCCATTATTGCCGCTGCCGGAGTGCTGGGAACGGTGTTTACCGTAGCCGGTAGCGCGATTGTCACCGCGCTTGGTGCAATTAGCCTGCCAGTGGTGGCGGTAGCCGGTGCTGTTGTGGCCGGTGCGCTCCTGATCCGTAAATACTGGGAGCCGCTGGGCGCATTCTTCTCGGGCGTAGTGGAGGGACTTAAAGCGGCCTTTGCGCCTGTTGCGGAAATCTTTGCCCCGCTCGCACCGGTGTTTGACTCCATCATCGAGAAACTGCGCGGGGTATGGCAGTGGTTCACTGACCTGATAGCGCCGGTTAAGGCGACGCAGGAAACGATCGACCGCTGCAAAAATGTCGGCTTGGCGTTTGGTCAGGCTCTGGCCGATGCGCTGATGGCTCCCCTGAATATCTTTAACAGCCTGAGTGGCAAGGTCGGATGGCTGCTGGAAAAACTCGGGGTCATTAAAAAAGAGTCGGGCGACCTCGACCAGACTGCAGCGAAAGCCGGTGCGCAAAACGGGTCATATATCCCGGCAACCTCGGCTTATGGTGGTTATCAGGCTTATCAGCCGGTGACAGCGCCTGCAGGCCGGTCTTACATCGACCAGAGCAAGCGGGAATACAACATCAATCTGTCAGGTGGTGCCGGGGCGGGGACTGACCTTGACCGACAGCTGCGCGACGCCGTCGACAGAATCGACCGCGAAGAACGGGCGCGCCAGCGCTCAAGTATGCGCCACGACGGATGAGGGCTAAAGCATGTTAATGGTACTGGGTTTATTTGTTTTTGAGCGCCGCACGCTGCCGCATCAGTCGATGCAGTATTCGAAGGATTACCGCTGGGCGTCAAACGACCGTGTTGGTAAACCACCGGCCTATCAGTTTCTCGGGGAGGGGGAAACCTCGCGCACGCTGTCGGGCGTGCTTTATCCTGAAATTACCGGCGGCCGCCTGTCGCTGATGGCTGTCGAGCTGATGGCAGACGAGGGCAGGGCGTGGCCGCTGATTGACGGAACGGGCATGATCCACGGCATGTATGTCATCGACAAAGTGACCCACACGCACACTGAGTTATTCAGCGACGGCGCGGCCAGAAAAATTGAATTCAGCCTGTCACTGAAACGGGTCGATGACTCGCTCGCGGCCATATACGGCGACCTGAAAACGCAGGCTGATAGTCTGGTGACGTCTGCCGGTAACTGGATTGGAGGGCTGACGGGATGATTAGCGGGATTAACGTGCAGGCCGGGGCGCGGGTTGCCCCGGCGTTTATGCTCACGCTCGATGGCGATGACATCACGCAGAATTTCAGCGACCGGCTTATCGGTCTGACCATGACGGACAATCGCGGATTCGAGGCTGACCAGCTCGACATTGAACTCGATGATACCGACGGACTTGTCGAGCTGCCGCCGCGCGGTGCAAAGCTGACGCTGTGGTTAGGCTGGCAGGGCTCGGCCTTGCTGAATAAGGGTAGTTTCACGGTCGATGAAATCGAGCACCGGGGCGCGCCTGATACGCTGACCATCCGGGGGCGTAGCGCCGATTTTCGCGGAACGCTGAACTCGCGCCGGGAACAGTCATGGCATGACACCACGCTCGGGGTTATTGTCGAGACTATCGCGGCACGCAACAAGCTGACGGCGAGCGTGGCCGATACGCTGAAAGCGATCCCCGTGCCTCACATTGACCAGACGCAGGAATCCGACGCGGTGTTTCTGTCCCGCCTGGCTGACCGCAACGGCGCAACGGTCTCGGTTAAGGCCGGTAAACTGCTGTTCCTCAAAGCCGGTAGCGCGATGACGGCCAGTGGCAAACCTGTCCCGGAAATGACCATTGAGCGCGGCGACGGCGACCGGCATCAGTTTGCCATTGCTGACCGGGAGGCTTACACCGGCGTAACAGCAAAATGGCTGCACACCAAAGACCCGAAGCCACAAAAGCAAAAGGTGAAGCTCAAACGCAAACCAAAGGTGCAGCACCTGCGCGCGCTGCAGCACCCGAAGGCGACCAAAACCACGGCAAAGGCCAAAGCCAAAAAGGAGCAGGAAGCGCGCGAGGGTGAGTATATGGCTGGTGAGTCTGACAACGTGCTGGAGCTGACAACCATCTACGCGACAAAGGCGCAGGCCATGCGCGCCGCTCAGGCAAAGTGGGACAAAATTCAGCGCGGGGTCGCGGAGTTTTCAATCTCGCTGGCGTTTGGCCGTGCGGATTTATTTCCCGAAACGCCGGTGGCGGTTAAAGGCTTTAAGCGCGTTATAGACCAGCAGGCGTGGATAATCAGCCGGGTGGTGCATAACTTTAACGGGAACGGCTACACGACGGGCTTAGAGCTTGAGGTTAAGGTTTCGGATGTGGAGTACGAAAGCGAGGAATTAGACTAATGAAATGCCATTAAGTGTTTGTTATGTATGGTTTTAATGGCTAAAATTACCGCATCGAAAATAAAGAAAAGGTGCTCGCCATGTTTCACTGCCCTAAATGCCATTTTGCTGCACACGCTCGCACAAGCCGCTATTTTTCTGACACGACCAAAGAGCGCTATCACCAGTGCACAAACATCAACTGCAGTTGCACATTTGTCACCACTGAGACTGTCGAGCGCTTTATCGTGTCACCGGGTGAAGTGGTGCCAGCGCCACCGCATCCGACAACGTCAGGACAGCAACAGATCCACTGGATGTGACCAAAAGAAAGCCCCGCGAATGCGGGGCTTTTTATCGATGTGTGGACGACGTGTGGACATCGTTAGAAACAAATCCTTATGTTTCCATTGCTTACAGGGAAAATTAAATCACCATCCCTGTCTTCCCCCACATGATGTGGGGGTTTTTTTTGCCCATCATTAAAATGCGTTAACCGTTTATTCATCTTATTGACTCCTCTGCATCCGTTATACTAGCGGCATAGCGTGACAGGAGTGTTTATGAATCAATCCTATGGACGGCTGGTGAGCCGGGCCGCAATCGCCGCGACGGTCATGGCGTCGTGCCTGTTAGTCATTAAAATCTTCGCGTGGTGGTATACCGGTTCGGTCAGTATTCTGGCGGCGCTGGTGGACTCCCTGGTGGATATTGCCGCCTCGGTGACGAACCTGTGGGTGGTGCGTTACTCGTTACAGCCGGCAGATGAAGAGCATACCTTTGGTCATGGTAAAGCGGAGTCGCTGGCGGCGCTGGCGCAAAGCATGTTTATTTCCGGTTCAGCGCTGTTCCTCTTTTTGACTGGCATTCAGCATCTGTATACCCCGTCGCCGATGAAAGATCCGGGCGTCGGCGTGGTGGTAACCGTTATTGCACTTATAAGCACATTAGTTCTGGTAACGTTCCAGCGCTGGGTGGTGCGTAAAACGCAGAGTCAGGCGGTACGGGCAGATATGCTTCATTATCAGTCTGATGTTATGATGAACGGTGCGATTCTTATTGCGCTCGGTCTGGCCTGGTATGGCTGGCACCGGGCCGATGCGTTATTTGCGTTAGGGATTGGATTCTATATTTTATACAGTGCGTTGCGTATGGGGTACGATGCAGTGCAATCCCTGCTCGATCGCGCACTGCCAGACGCAGAACGGCATGAAATCTTTGAAATTGTGACCTCCTGGCCCGGCGTCAGCGGCGCTCACGATCTTCGCACGCGGCAGTCAGGGCCGACCCGCTTTATTCAGATTCATTTAGAAATGGAAGATAACCTGCCGCTCGTTCAGGCCCATCTGGTGGCGGAACAGGTTGAACAGGCGATTTTGCAGCGTTTCCCGGGGTCAGATGTCATTATTCACCAGGATCCCTGCTCAGTCGTGCCTAAGCCAGGTACTGGACATTTTGGGCTTTCGTAATTCGTTGTAAAAAAGTGAACCGGGGCAGCATTTTGTGGAAAAATAACCGCCATTTGGTCTGACCTGAATCAATTCAGCGGGAAGTGATTGATATACTATTTGCACTATTCGTTGGTCGATAGGACGTCTTCCGGCAACAGATTTCATTTTTGCATTCCTAAGTTCAGAGGTAGTCATGATTAAGAAAATCGGTGTGTTGACAAGCGGCGGTGATGCGCCCGGCATGAACGCAGCAATTCGTGGTGTAGTGCGCGCAGCGTTGACGGAAGGTCTGGAAGTTTTTGGTATCTATGACGGTTATCTGGGCCTGTATGAAGATCGCATGGTGCAGCTCGACCGCTACAGCGTGTCCGACATGATTAACCGTGGCGGTACCTTCCTGGGCTCCGCGCGTTTCCCGGAATTCCGCGATGAGCGCATCCGTGAAGTGGCTATCGAGAACATGAAAAAACGCGGCCTGGACGCGCTGGTTGTTATCGGCGGTGACGGTTCCTACATGGGGGCAAAACGCCTGACTGAAATGGGCTTCCCATGCATCGGTCTGCCAGGCACCATCGACAACGACATTAAAGGCACCGACTACACCATCGGTTACTTCACTGCACTGGGCACCGTGGTAGAGGCGATTGACCGTCTGCGCGACACCTCTTCTTCTCACCAGCGTATCTCTATCGTCGAAGTGATGGGCCGCTACTGTGGCGACCTGACCCTGGCGGCGGCGATTGCGGGCGGCTGTGAGTTCATCGTGGTGCCGGAAGTGGAATTCAGCCGTGAAGATCTGGTGGCAGAAATCAAAGCCGGTATCGCCAAAGGTAAGAAACACGCCATCGTTGCCATCACCGAGCACATCTGCGACGTTGACGAGCTGGCGAAGTACATTGAAGCCGAAACCAAACGCGAAACCCGCGCGACCGTTCTTGGCCACATCCAGCGTGGCGGCTCTCCGGGTCCTTACGACCGTATCCTGGCATCCCGTATGGGCGCTTACGCGATTGAACTGCTGCAGCAGGGCTTTGGCGGTCGTTGCGTCGGCATTCAGAACGAAAAACTGGTTCACCATGACATCATCGACGCTATTGAAAATATGAAGCGTCCGTTCAAAGGTGACTGGCTGGAGTGCGCGAAAAAGCTGTACTGATCGGCGGCTGTTGCCCGGTGGCGCTGCGCTGACCGGGCCCACAAAAGCATGGTTCGTAGGCCGGGTAAGGCGTAGCTGCTACCCGGCTTTTTTGTGCCTTCATCCCCTCTTTTTATTCCCCTGCGTTATAGCCAATCTTTTTTTATTCTTTAATCATTGGTTCGCTTTCTGGCACCCTGCACTCATCAAACACAACATTAAGAGAGTTGGGCGATGAATAAATGGGGCGTGGGTTTAACGTTATTGCTGGCATCGACCAGCGTTCTGGCAAAGGATATTCAGTTACTGAACGTGTCTTACGATCCGACGCGTGAACTGTACGAGCAGTACAACAAAGCGTTCGCCGCACACTGGAAACAGGAAACCGGCGATAACGTCGTGGTCCGCCAGTCCCACGGTGGCTCCGGCAAGCAGGCGACCTCGGTGATTAACGGCATTGAAGCCGACGTCGTGACCCTGGCGCTGGCGTATGACGTGGACGCTATCGCGGAACGCGGCCGTATCGATAAAAACTGGATCAAACGCCTGCCGGACAACTCCGCGCCGTATACCTCCACCATCGTTTTCCTGGTCCGCAAAGGCAACCCGAAACAGATCCATGACTGGAACGATCTGGTTAAGCCGGGCGTATCGGTTATCACTCCAAACCCAAAAAGCTCTGGCGGCGCACGCTGGAACTACCTGGCAGCCTGGGGTTACGCCCTGCACCAGAACAATGGCGATCAGGCCAAAGCGCAGGATTTCGTGAAAGCGCTGTTCAAAAACGTCGAAGTGCTGGACTCCGGCGCGCGTGGCGCAACTAACACCTTCGTTGAACGCGGCATTGGTGATGTGCTGATTGCGTGGGAAAACGAAGCGCTGCTGGCGACTAACGAACTGGGTAAAGACAAATTTGAAATTGTCACCCCAAGCGAATCCATTCTGGCTGAGCCAACCGTCTCCGTTGTCGATAAAGTAGTGGATAAGAAAGGCACCCAGGCCGTGGCGGAAGCCTACCTGAAATACCTTTACTCCCCGGAAGGCCAGGAGATTGCCGCGAAGAATTTCTATCGTCCACGTGATGAGGCGGTGGCGAAGAAGTATGAGAACGCCTTCCCGAAACTGAAGCTCTTCACTATCGATGAAGTCTTCGGCGGCTGGACGAAAGCGCAGAAAGATCACTTCTCGAATGGCGGCACCTTCGATCAGATCAGCAAGCGTTAAGCATTTTTTGAAGAACGACACGGGACCCGGTGTGAGAAATCCACCGGGTTTTTTATTTGTTCATTTTTATGCGTTACTCTTTGGCGTCAGGTGGATACAGGGAATGCGCTGTGAAAAAAATAATCGTGCTGGTACTGGTTGTGATTGCGCTCGCGGCAGGTGTCGGGTTCTGGCTGAAAGCGGGTAACCCAAACGCGCTGCGGCATATCGTTCTCGACCAGTGTGTGCCTGGTCAGATGCAGAACCGTAACCCGGCGCCCTGTGCGCTGGTAAAAACGGATGCGGGATATGTGGTGTTTAAAGATCGCAACGGGCCGCTGCAATATCTGCTGATGCCCACGTACCGCATCAAGGGTACCGAAAGCCCGCTTCTGACCGAGGCTCAGACGCCCAATTTCTTCTGGCTGGCGTGGCAGTCGCGCCACTTTATGAGCATGAAGCGGGGAAGCAACGTACCCGACAGTGCAGTTTCACTGACCATCAACTCCCCGACCGGTCGCACGCAAAATCATTTTCATATCCATATCTCCTGCCTGCGCCCGGACGTGCGCGAGAAGCTCAATGCCAGTCAGGGGCAAATCAGCACCCAGTGGCTGCCGTTCCCCGGCGGGTTGGAGGGGAATGAATACCTGGCGCGTCGGGTGACGGAAGCGGAGCTGGTGAAACGCAGCCCGTTTATGATGCTGGCAGAAGAGTTGCCGGAAGCGCGCGACCATATGGGACGCTTTGCGCTGGCGATGGCGCAGCAGGCGGACGGATCGTTTATCCTGTTGGCAACCGAGCGCAACCTGCTGACGTTTAACCTCGCTTCCGCTGAGGAATTACAGGATCATCAATGCACTATCCTGAATGAACCCCACCATAAATAGCGTTTACTCGCCCTGCCTGTCGCCGTAGACTTGCTGAAAAATTCTACAGGAGACAGGCATGTCGCTCTGGTTCACTCACCCGCTGTTTCTGCCCTCGCTGATTATCGTCGTCACTATCATTCTGTGGGCCACCTCGCTGCTGCCGGAATTCCTCACCGCGCTGCTGTTCTTTACTGCGGCGATGATCGCGCGTATTGCCCCGCCGGAGGTGATTTTTGGCGGTTTTGCCTCGTCAGCATTCTGGCTGGTGTTCAGCGGATTTGTGCTGGGGGTGGCGATCCGCAAAACCGGACTGGCGGACAGGGCGGCGCGGGCGCTGTCGGCCAGGCTGACCGACTCCTGGCCGCTGATGGTGGCAAGCGTAGTGCTGCTCACCTATGCGCTGGCGTTTGTGATGCCCTCCAACATGGGGCGCATCGCGCTGCTGATGCCCATCGTGGCGGCGATGGCGAAGCGGGCGGGCATTGCGGACGGTACGCGGGCGTGGTTCGGCCTGGCGCTGGCGGTGGGGTTTGGCACCTTCCAGCTATCGGCCACCATCCTTCCGGCCAACGTACCTAATCTGGTGATGAGCGGGGCGGCGGAAGGCTCGTACGGCATCCATCTTAACTATGTTCCGTACCTGCTGCTGCACACGCCTGTGCTGGGTATTCTCAAGGGTCTGATCCTGATCGGCCTGATCTGCTGGCTGTTCCCCGGCGCGCCAAAACCGGCGAAGGATTTGACTCCGCCGGAGCCGATGGGCCGCGACGAAAAACGCCTCGCCTGGCTGCTGGCGGTGGTGCTGGTGATGTGGGTAACTGAAAGCTGGCACGGCATTGGACCGGCGTGGACCGGGCTCGCGGCGTCGATTGTGGTGATGCTGCCGCGGGTTGGCTTTATCACCGGGGACGAATTCTCGGCGGGGGTGAATATGCGCACCTGTATTTATGTGGCGGGTATTCTGGGGCTGGCGATCACCGTGACGCAAACCGGTATTGGCAGTGCGGTGGGCGAGGCGCTGATGCGGGTAATGCCGCTGGATGCCGATGCGCCGTTCACCAGTTTCCTGGCCCTGACTGGTATCACCACCGCCCTGAATTTCATTATGACCGCCAACGGCGTACCGGCGCTGTATACCACCCTGGCGCAAAGCTTCTCGGACGCCACCGGCTTTCCGCTGCTGTCGGTGATTATGATTCAGGTGCTGGGGTATTCCACGCCGCTGCTGCCGTATCAGGCGTCGCCGATTGTGGTGGCGATGGGGCTGGGAAGGGTGCCTGCACGGGCGGGGATGCTGCTCTGTCTGGCGCTGGCGGTGGCAACCTATCTGGTGCTATTGCCGCTGGATTATCTGTGGTTTAGCCTGCTGGGACGGCTGTAAAAAAGCCCGGTAGCGCTGGCGCTTACCGGGCCTGGAGTATCGTAGGGCGGGTCAGCGAAGCGCCACCCGCCACAGATGCTCTTACGCCTGTTTCGCTGCTTCTGCTGCTTTAACGATCACCGCGAAAGCGTCTGCTTTCAGGGATGCGCCGCCAACCAGCGCGCCGTCGATGTCCGGCTGGGTGAACAGTTCTGCTGCGTTAGAGGCGTTTACGGAACCGCCGTACTGGATGATCACTTGCTCAGCCACTTTCGCGTCGGCTTTCGCAATGTGGTCACGGATGAATTTGTGAACGGCCTGAGCCTGTGCTGGGGTGGCAGATTTGCCGGTACCGATCGCCCATACTGGCTCGTAAGCAATGACCGCACCTTCGAACGCGCTCGCGCCCTGAGTGGTCAGGACTGCGTCGATCTGACGTGCGCAGACTTCTTCGGTTTTGCCCGCTTCGTTTTCTGCTTCGGTTTCACCGATGCACAGAACCGGGATCAGACCCTGCTCTTTCAGCACAGCGAATTTCTTGGCGATGAACTCGTCGGACTCTTTGTGGTAGGTACGACGCTCAGAGTGGCCAATAATGATGTATTTTGCGCCGATATCTTTCAGCATTTCAGCGGAGGTTTCACCGGTGAACGCGCCAGACAGGTTAACGTCAACGTTCTGGGCACCCAGAACGATGTGGCTGCCGTCAGCCGCTTTCTTAGCCATATCCAGGTACATGTCCGGCGGAGCGATAGCAACAGCACAGCCAGTCACACCAGCCAGCTCTTTACGCAGGTTAGCTACCAGCTCGTTTACCATGTGGCGGCTGCCGTTCAGTTTCCAGTTACCCATCACTAAAGGATGTCGCATTTCAATTCTCCACGCTCAAGAGCGAATTAAGGAATATGGCCGCCCGACAGGGCAGCATGGTCTGTGAATCAGTATAGAGATTTTCCCTCGAAAGGCTTTGCTTTTTGTCATTAATTCGACCCGCCGAGTGCCTCAGATAGCGCCAGCTTAATCGGTTCAACAGCGAAGGTCAGCCCCTTTTCGCCGTTATCTGCCACAACATAGCGAACCGCGCCTTCCGTTTCGGCGTAATAGCGCTTGTTTTTACCGGCCGTGAGGAGCTTTTGCAGCTTTTGCTGGCTTTGCGCTTTGGTCAGGGCAGGGGTAAAGGCGCGTAAAATGGCGCTCATATACTCCAGCGCTTTAGCTTTGGCGGCTTTCTGCTCCGGTCCCTGAATCGGCAGCCAGGTAATCTGCATACTTTTGATTTTGAGGGTTCCGCGCTCAAGCGCCGTCGAGGCGTACAAATTCTCATTAATTTTGCTGGCAGCCCGGGTCAGGTTCGGGGTGTCGCGGGTGCCATCAATGGAGCGAAACTCATTGAGCGGCAGCTTTGGATTGTCCTGATTGAAGGCTTCACGGAACAGGCTGATCGACTGATCAAAGGTCGGCGCGCCCGGCATCACATAGGGTGCGGTAGCCGATACGGAAGTCTCAGCAGCATGCAGAGGTGCGCTTGCACCCAACAGTGTTAAACCCAGCCAAATAAGGTGAAACCACATCTTCATCAATAAAGTCTCTGAATGTTACTGCCCACGATTAAAACGGGATCCGGCTGGCTTGTCAAAAGGAGGCGACTCCAGGGTAAACTACGCGCCGCGATGACTTTTAGGAACCTGACATGACCATACAGCAGTGGTTGTTTTCATTCAAAGGGCGTATTGGACGCCGTGATTTCTGGATCTGGATTGGCGTATGGATTGTCGCCATGCTGGCTCTGTTTATTTTTGCCAATAACGCCTGGTTGAACACCCAGACGGCAGCCTTCGCGCTGGTGTCGCTGCTGTGGCCGACCGCGGCGGTGTTAGTGAAACGTCTGCACGATCGCGGGCGTTCGGGGTTGTGGGCGCTGCTGGTGATACTGGCGTGGATGCTGCTGGCCGGCAACTGGTCGATGCTGCCCTCCATGCTGCCGTGGGTGGTGGGCAGGCTGATCCCTACCATTATTTTTGTGATGATCATTGTCGACCTGGGCGCGTTTGTGGGCACCCAGGGCGAAAATAAATACGGAAAAGATACGATCGACGTAAAGTACCGCTAATTACCAGTAATGTTCTGCGGTCATATGGCCCGGCCGACGGCGTAAATGCTTGGTCATCTGCCGGGTCTCTTTCAGGAGCTGTTGGGTATCACGCACCATTTGCGGGTTGCCACACAGCATCACGTGGCTGGTGTCGGCCTCCATCTTCAGACCCACGGCGGCTTCCAGCTCGCCATTTTCAATCAGGGCCGGTACGCGCCCGTGAAGTGACCCCGGCACCGTTTCACGGCTCACCACCGTCTGGATTTTTACTTTCCCTTCATAACGCTTCTGCAGTTCCTGCATCAGCGGCAGGTAGCTCAGGTCTGCGGCGTAGCGCGCGGCATGCACGAGAACGATATTTTTAAAGCGATCCAGGTCCTGCCCATATTGCAGGATCGACAGGTAAGGGCCGATGGCGGTACCGGTCGCCAGCATCCACAGCGTCTCGCAGTCTGGCACTTCATCCAGCACGAAGAAGCCTGCGGCTTCGCTGACAATCTGGATCTCATCGTCTGGTTTAAGTGCCGCCAGGCGCGGGCTGAGTTTGCCATCGGGAACGGTGACAAGGTAGAACTCGAGATCCGGGTTATCCGGCGCGTTGACATAGGAGTAGGCGCGCTGCACGCGTTCGCCGTCGATCTCCAGCCCCAGCTTGGCAAATTGCCCGGCCGTGAAAGGCTGGATGGGTGCATGAACGGTGAGGCTAAATAGCGCATCGGTCCAGAACTCTACCTTTTTGACTTTACCTGTTACCCAGTCTGCCATGATGTTCTCCTGTACTGATCTCGGGTTCTATCTTCCTTACCTGAGAGGGAGATTTCCAGCCCGTGCGGGCCGGAAAGCTCAATTGATCAAACGGTTTTAAAGAATGTGGGTCTGCACGTCCGGATCTTTACGGTCGAGATAGTGAATCGACTGGATGCGGCGGATGGTGCGTGATTTACCGCGGATCAGCAGCGTTTCGGTGGTGGCCATATTGCCTTTGCGGGTGATGCCGTCCAGCAGATCGCCTTTGGTGATGCCGGTCGCCGAGAAGATAACGTTATCGCTGCGCGCCATATCATCCAGACGCAGCACGGTATTGGCCTCGATGCCCATTGCGGCACAGCGGGCCAGCTCCTGCTCACCGATACGGCGGTTCTCTTCGCTATCGCCTTTTACGTCATGGCGGGCCAGTAGACGGCCATGCATATCGCCGTCGAGGGCGCGGATGACCGCAGCAGAAACCACCCCTTCCGGTGCGCCGCCGATGCCGTACAGTACGTCCACTTCGCTGTCCGGCATGCAGGTGAGGATGGAGGCCGCCACGTCGCCATCGGGGATAGCAAAGACGCGCACGCCCAGCTGCTGCATCTGGGCGATGACCGCATCGTGACGCGGTTTCGCCAGAATGGTGACTGTCAGTTCGCTCAACGGTTTATTGAGCGCGGCGGCGATATTACGCAGGTTTTCCGCCAGCGGCAGATTAAGGTCGATGACCCCTTTTGCGCCAGGGCCGACAATCAGCTTCTCCATATACATATCGGGCGCGTTGAGGAAGGTGCCTTTATCGCCCACCGCCAGTACCGCCAGGGCGTTAGCCTGACCCATAGCGGTCATGCGGGTGCCTTCAATGGGGTCTACCGCGATATCCACCGCATCGCCGTTGCCGGTCCCGACCTTTTCGCCGATGAACAGCATGGGGGCTTCGTCAATCTCACCTTCACCAATCACGATGGTGCCATCGATGTTGACCTGGTTAAGCATGATGCGCATGGCATGGACGGCTGCGCCGTCAGCGGTATTTTTATCACCACGGCCAAGCCACTTGTAGCCTGCCAGAGCGGCAGCTTCGGTTACGCGGGAAAACTCGATAGCAAGTTCACGTTTCATCAGATACTCGTGCAATCAAAAGGAATTGCACGAAGTTTATCACAGAGTGGAGGAGGCGGTTTGGACCCCTCACCCCGACGGGGTGAGGGGGAGGTGTTATGACTCGTCGTGCTCTTCCCAGGCCAGCGCACGTTTCACGGCTTTCTTCCAGCCACTGTAGCGGTAATTACGCTCGGTGGTTTCGATGCCCGGACGGAATTCGCGCTCAATGACCGCTTTCTCCTGCAGTTCGTCCAGGTTCTGCCAGAAACCGACCGCCAGACCGGCAAGATAGGCCGCACCCAGCGCCGTCACTTCACGCACTTCCGGGCGTTCCACGCGGGTACCCAGAATGTCGGACTGGAACTGCATCAGGAAGTTGTTCGCCACCGCGCCGCCATCCACGCGCAGGGCGTGCAGACGAATACCGGAGTCGGCCTGCATCGCTTCCAGTACGTCGCGGGTCTGGAAGGCAATCGACTCCAGCGTGGCGCGGATGATGTGGTTGGAGTTAACCCCACGCGTCAGGCCGAAAATCGCGCCGCGGGCGTAGGGGTCCCAGTAGGGGGCGCCCAGGCCGGTAAAGGCCGGCACCACGTACACGCCGTTGGTGTCTTTCACCTTGGTGGCAAAATATTCCGAGTCGAAGGCGTCGCTGATCAGTTTCATCTCATCGCGCAGCCACTGAATGGACGCGCCTGCCATAAACACCGCGCCTTCCAGGGCGTAATTCACCTCACCGCGTGGGCCGCAGGCAATGGTGGTCAGCAGGCCATGCTCCGATTTCACCGCCTTCTCGCCGGTGTTCATCAGCATAAAGCAGCCGGTGCCGTAGGTGTTCTTCGCCATCCCCTCTTTTACGCACAGCTGGCCAAACAGCGCTGCCTGCTGGTCACCGGCGATCCCGGCGATAGGAATACGGGTGCCGCCTTTACCGCCGATATTGGTCTGACCGTAAACTTCAGACGACTTACGCACCTGCGGCAGCATGGCGCGCGGGATGTCCAGCGCGTCCAGCATTTTGTCATCCCAGTCAAGATCGTGGATGTTGAACAGCATGGTGCGCGAGGCGTTGGTGTAATCGGTGACGTGAACGCGCCCCTGAGTCATCTTCCAGATAAGCCAGGTATCTACGGTACCGAACAGCAGTTCGCCGCGCTTTGCCCGCTCGCGGGAGCCTTCGACATGGTCGAGGATCCATTTCACCTTGGTGCCGGAGAAGTAGGGGTCTACCACCAGGCCGGTGGCGCTACGCACGTACTCTTCCATGCCGTCTCGCTTGAGCTTCTCGCAGATATCCGCTGTACGGCGGCACTGCCAGACAATGGCGTTGTAAATCGGCTTACCGGTTTCGCGTTCCCAGACGATGGCCGTTTCACGCTGGTTGGTGATGCCAATCGCTGCAATCTCGTCGGAACTGATATCAGCTTTCGCCAGTACTTCTACCAGTGTTGAGCTTTGTGACGCCCAGATCTCCATCGGGTCGTGTTCAACCCAGCCTGGACGAGGATAGATTTGCTCGAATTCGCGCTGTGACACGCTGACGATGTTCGCGTCATGATCCATAACGACAGCGCGGGAGCTGGTCGTGCCCTGGTCGAGCGCAACGATATATTTTTTGTCGGTCATAGTTGTGGTCCCGTAGTCAGATTACAGCGAAGCGTTTTGGTGTGCGCCAGAGGTGGTTTCCTTCTCTTCGGCCTCTTCGACGACACAGGTGTCACACGGCAGGTGGCGGCCAATCAATTTACGATAGCCGAAGGCACCCAGCGCAGCACCTACAATAGGGCCGAACAGCGGCACCAGGAAATAAGGAATATCTTTGCCGCCGGTGAAGGCCACGTCACCCCACCCGGCAATAAAGGCGAAGGCTTTCGGGCCGATGTCGCGCGCCGGGTTCATGGCGAAACCGGTCAGTGGCCCCATCGATGCGCCGATCACCGCAATCAGCAGGCCAATCAACAGCGGTGCCAGCGGACCGCGCGGAATGCCATTGCCGTCATCGGTCAGCGCCAGGATGGTACCCATCAGGATGGCGGTGATTACCATCTCTACCGCGAAGGCCTGCACAAAGTTAATGTGCGGGTTCGGATAGGTGGAGAAGATCCCCGCCAGCTCAAGGCTTTCGGTACTGCCACGCACCATATGGTGCGTCTGCTCGAAGTCGATAAACAGATTGTAATAGAGCCCGTAAACTAACGCCGCTGCACAAAACGCACCAGCAAACTGCGCCACAATAAAAGGCACAACCTTGCGTTTGTCGAAGCAGGCAAACAGACACAGCGCGATGGTGACCGCAGGGTTGAGGTGCGCACCCGAAACACCCGCCGTCAGGTAGATGGCCATCGCCACGCCCAGACCCCAGATCACACTGATTTCCCACTGACCGAAACTGGCACCCGCCACTTTCAGTGCAGCCACACATCCTACGCCAAAGAAAATCAACAACCCAGTACCCAGGAACTCTGCGATGCATTGGCCTTTTAAGGTTGATGTTTCACTCATAATCGGATCCTGAAAATGATTAATGGTTATTGTTGGCGCGACGGTCGCCATGACCGGCACGATGTCCTGTAGACATAGTGTTAATTTATCGTTAACGAACAAAAACGAGAAATATCGAACTTAAAATGTGTGTGCCGCGTCAACAAAATGAGCGATAACGCGCCATAAAGCGGGCAAGAATTGCTGTAAGCGAAAGGGGGAGTAAGCTTTCTATTAACTAAAGTGTTAACAATTTAGGGGTATATGGCACGAACGCACCAGGAGGAGACTGAAAAGTGTTGCAAACCGCAATCTGCGCGGTCTGCCGCTGGACAGGGAGGGCGGGGCTCCATACAATCGACACCAGGTGTTGTGCGCGTTTACGTCAAGCGTCGCCTTGCAAATTCAGGAGAGGTAGCATTATGTCGTTAGAAGTGTTTGAGAAACTGGAATCGAAAGTACAGCAGGCGATTGATACCATCACCCTGCTGCAGATGGAAATCGAAGAGCTGAAAGAAAAAAACAACGCGCTGTCGCAGGAAATTCAGACTGCTCAGCACGGACGTGAAGAGCTGGAGCGTGAAAACCACCAGCTGCGCGAACAGCAGAACGGCTGGCAGGATCGTCTGCATGCCCTGCTCGGGCGCATGGAAGAGGTCTGATTCCGAATTCCTGAAAAAGGCATCCACAAGGGATGCCTTTTTTATGTTGCGGGAATAAGATCGCTCAACATGTTACTCACAAGGAATGCGAGATGACAAAGCGAAGCGAGATTATTGATAATTCTGACCGATACATTACCCGTAATACTCCATCAGGCCTCATTTATACGGAAAATCTGGGATGGATTGACTTAGGACACGCAAATCCCTCCGGCGCTGAACGATTATGGCAACAAATGATAATGCCTGGCAGAGACGCCACCGACTGGTTTGAAATTCATTATCATCAAAGCATGTCCAGAAAAATCGTAGGATTAAATGCCACAACCGGGATATACAGACGCTTTTTAGTGCGTAGAGGCTTAAGCGATGAGGTTTTAAGAGGTGTGGCCTTATCCATTTTTATGAGTACTTCTCACAGCTTTGAATCCTTGCAGGGTTTTTGGCCCTATATTCTGATTACGGATAGCGGATACAGCGCAGAAGATTTGGTTTCTAATCTTTTTGGTTTTTGCCAGGCCGTTAACTATGCAGATTATACCCCCTTCCTGGACATTTGTTCCAAAGAGAAAGCTTATCGCATCTGGGATTACTATGGCCCTGTTGGGCAATTTAAAAATAAAAGTGTACTTCCCTTACTGTTTCCAGACCCTGAAGATAAGAGTCTAAAACACCAACCATTCCCGGGCCATTTGCCTGCATTTATGGATTCTATTGTGCCAGTATCTGATCCTTCCGTCGTTAGGGAGGTTCGTATATGAAATGTAGGCATATCATCGTTTTTCTATTCGTTCTGATGGCCGTGCTCTATTCCTTAATAATGACCAGAATATTTTCCGATGAATATTATAAACAAGGCAATCTAATTCAATATTACTTATTAACACCGAAACCACTGAAGGATGCACCAAGGATCACAGAGAACTGGTACTTCACGAAGCAAACCGTTGAAGGAAGTGGTTTGCAGATCAGTACACTCACTTTCACCGGTATCCAAAAGAGTGAACTTCAGAGGAAGCACGAAAAGCTTGAAGCTTATATTGATAACTATCAGGATCGTCATGCAACAATGAGCATAGCGGTAGAGGAAAAGAAAGGGATGTTTGAACTACATATCACTCATTACGATACGAATAAAGATAATTAAAATAGAAGGCCATCTCCTTAAAACAGATGGCCTTCTTTTTCTACTCGATATCCAGCGGATCTTCAGAGAGGATAATGCCGGTGTTATCGGCATAGAGATGGTCGCCGGAGAAGAAGGTCACGCCGCCGAAATTGACGCGCACGTCGCTTTCGCCAATGCCTTCACCTGCGGCACCTACCGGAATGGCCGCAATCGCCTGAATGCCGATGTCCATCTCTTCGAGGTCATCCACCTGACGCACCGCGCCATAGACCACAATGCCTTCCCACTCGTTCTGGGTGGCGAGACGGGCAAGTTCCGCATCAACTAATGCGCGACGCACGGAGCCGCCACCATCAACCAGCAGAATGCGTCCACGGCCGTTCTGTTCGAGCAGATCGTACAGCAACCCGTTGTCCTCAAAACATTTCACCGTAATGATTTGTCCGCCAAACGACGACCGTCCTCCAAAGTTGGAAAACAGCGGTTCTACGACGTTCACATCTTCCTGGTAGATGTCACAAAGCTCGGAGGTATCGTATTTCATAGGCTTAAGTTCAGTTGCTGCGAGTGTTTTCAGTATATCGCGCGAATTGCATTGTTGGCAAAATCATCAATTGTTAATTGATATTTGTCAGCTAATTTAGCGTCTGACTAAGAATAATCCCTATCACGAACAACAGGTTAGTCAGTAGTGCGCCTTTTACCGTGCGTTCCAGCATTGGCGGCATGGCCGAGGCGCTCTGCTCGCGCATCACGTAGCGCGCCTGTTTGACCAGCAGCGGCGTGGCGAGCACAAACAGCCAGCCCCACAGACTGTGCAGGGAAAGCAGGTTAAACAGCGCCAGACAGAGCAGGGCGCCCATCAGCAGGCAGGCATGGTAGCGGCGCGCATTCACCGCGCCTAACCGCACCGCCAGGGTGTTTTTACCGTTCTGACGATCGCTGTCGATATCGCGCAGATTGTTGATATTCAGTACCGCCGTCGCCAGCATGCCGCAGGCGGTGGCTGGCAGGAACAGAGCAGGAATTAACGAGTGCGCCTGCAGATACCAGCTGCCCATCACGCTCAGCCAGCCGAAGAAGACCAGCACGGAGATATCCCCCAGCCCGATGTAACCGTAAGGGCGGGTGCCGACGGTATAGGTGATGGCCGCGACAATCGCCAGCAGACCGAGCACGAGGAAGCCAACCGCATCCGCCGGGGTTTTACAGGCCACCAGCACCAGCGCAATCCCGGAAAGACAGATCAGCGCGACGGTGATAATCAGCGCCCGTTTCATCTCCTCCTGGGTGATCACCCCTTTCTGCATTCCGCGCAATGGCCCGATGCGGTCGGGCTTATCGCTGCCCTTGACGGCATCCCCGTAATCGTTGGCGAGGTTAGAGAGGATTTGCAGAAGCCCGGCGGTCAGCAGCGCCAGGGCAGCCACCAGCGGGTCGAAATGCCCCTGCCACCACGCGAGGGTGGTGCCAACAATAATGGCGGCGAAAGCGAGAGGGAGCGTTTTAGGACGCAGGCTTTCCAGCCAGGCCTGCGTGCGGCTGATTTCAGTCATAGTAATTATGTGCCAATAAAAATGGGGCCTTTCAGCCCCATCATTTGTGATGAAAATGCAATTGCCGCGATTATAGGATAAAACGGCTCAGATCTTCATCTGCTACTAAAGCATCAAGGTGCTTACTCACATAGTCGGCATCAATTTTAATGCTTTGACCATTCAGGTCGCTTGCATCATAAGAGATATCTTCCATCAGGCGTTCCAGCACGGTATGCAGACGACGCGCACCGATGTTTTCGGTGGTTTCGTTAACCTGCCATGCGGCCTGGGCGATACGCTTGATCCCATCTTCGGTGAACTCAATGTTCACCCCTTCGGTCGCCATCAGCGCTTTGTACTGCACGGTGATGGAGGCGTTTGGTTCGGTCAGGATGCGCTCGAAGTCTTCGGTAGTCAGCGCCTGCAGCTCAACGCGGATCGGCAGACGGCCCTGCAGTTCCGGGATCAGATCCGACGGCTTGGCAACCTGGAACGCGCCAGAGGCGATAAACAGAATGTGATCGGTTTTCACCATGCCATGCTTGGTGGAGACGGTGCAGCCTTCAACCAGCGGCAGCAGGTCGCGCTGTACGCCTTCACGGGAAACGTCCGGGCCGGAGGATTCGCCGCGCTTACAGATTTTATCGATCTCATCGATAAACACGATACCGTGCTGTTCAACCGCGTCGATAGCGTCCTGCTTCAGCTCTTCCGGGTTTACCAGCTTCGCCGCTTCTTCTTCAATCAGCAGCTTCATCGCGTCTTTGATTTTCAGCTTACGCGGCTTTTGCTTCTGCCCGCCCAGGTTCTGGAACATGGACTGCAGCTGGCTGGTCATCTCTTCCATACCTGGCGGAGACATAATTTCCACGCCCATTGGCGCGGCGGCGAGCTCGATCTCAATCTCTTTGTCATCCAGCTGGCCTTCACGCAGTTTTTTGCGGAAAGCCTGGCGCGCAGCGGACGGCTCAGCAGGCTGTTCTGCCTGGCCCCAGTTGTTTTTCGCCGGTGGGATCAGCACATCCAGCACGCGCTCTTCCGCCATCTCTTCAGCGCGATAGCGGTTTTTCTCGATGGACTGGACGCGGACCATCTTAATGGCAGAATCGGTCAGATCGCGGATGATAGAGTCCACTTCTTTACCGACATAGCCCACTTCGGTGAACTTGGTCGCTTCGACTTTGATGAATGGCGCGTTGGCCAGTTTAGCCAGACGACGGGCGATTTCGGTTTTACCAACACCGGTTGGGCCGATCATCAAAATGTTTTTTGGCGTCACTTCATGGCGCAGCACTTCATCCAGCTGCATACGACGCCAGCGGTTACGCAGGGCAATCGCCACGGAACGCTTGGCGTTATCCTGGCCGATGATGTGTTTGTTCAGTTCGCTGACAATTTCGCGTGGGGTCATTTCAGACATGAGAAATCCTTACGCCTTAGACGGCAATTCTTCGATGGTGTGGAAGTGGTTGGTATAGATGCAGATATCACCTGCAATATCCAACGCCTTCACAGCGATATCGCGTGCGCCCAGATCGGAGTTTTCCAACAGCGCGCGGGCGGCGGCCTGGGCGTACGGGCCACCGGAACCGATAGCAATCAGGTCATTTTCTGGCTGCACCACGTCACCGTTACCGGTGATGATCAGCGAGGCATTTTCATCGGCCACCGCCAGCAGTGCTTCCAGCTTGCGCAGCATACGGTCGGTACGCCAGTCTTTCGCCAGCTCAACGGCAGCTTTCACCAGATGGCCTTGATGCATTTCCAGTTTACGTTCAAACAGCTCAAACAGCGTGAAGGCGTCCGCAGTGCCGCCCGCAAAACCGGCGATCACTTTGTCGTTATACAGACGACGCACTTTTTTCACGTTGCCTTTCATGACGGTATTACCCAGCGTGGCCTGGCCATCACCGGCAATCACCACCTGGCCGTTACGGCGTACACTTACTATTGTTGTCACGAGCAGACCCCCTGGTTACACATTCGGAAAATAGAGGCCCTGAGCCAGTGCTCAGGGCTGAATAGAATGATAGATGGGGGGGATTTTGGGGGTTTCAACCCCCGGAAGCGAGTCGAATGCAGTTTGTGTGACCTGCCATCTTCAGACGGCTGATAGTGCCATCGGCATTGTCTTTGCCTTTAACCGGGCCGATCACTACGCGATTCCAGCCGTTATTGGTGGTAATGCGTGAGTCAAAGCCTTCAAAGGCCAGCTGGGCACGTACGGTTTCCGCCTGCTCTGCGCCTTTAAAGGAACCGCACTGCACCATCCAGCGACGTTCGTCTTTCTTCTCAGCCGTCTGCTTTGGTGCCTCGGTCTCTTTGGTGACCGGCGCGGCTTTTGGCTGCTGCGCGGTGGTATGCGCAGGGGTTTGCAGCAGATCCTGATACGGCTGCGTGTTGCTATTTTGCTTCGCAGGCTGCGTCTTCGGCTGTTGCGCCGGTTGCGTCTGTGCCACCTTAGGCTGCTGGTACGGCTGTTCCGTCACCCGCTGCTGCGCTTTCGGCTGCTGTACCGTCTGGCTTTGCGCCCACTGTTGCTGCTGCTGAGCCTGCTGCTGCGCCTGGCGCTGACGCTGCAGCGTTTGCTGACGCTGTGCCGGCGTCTGCTCATTCCACGGCACTTCATTGAGCTGGGTCGGCTGCTGGCGCATATCGGCCTGCATCTGTGCCAGCAGCTGGCGCTGTTCGTTGGTTAACTGGTTAGGATCCACCACTTCGCCACCGGCAGAGGGTTCAGTAGGCGCACGCACGCCCGGCTGGCGGCTCTCAAGCTCTTTAATATAGCGCCAGCGCTCTTCCGGTTTAGGGGGCAAGCCATTGCCGACCACTTTATTGCCCTGCAGCGCTTCTGCTTCTTCTTTTTTATGGTGCGTAATGAACCAGAGGCCGCCGATAAATGCCACCAGGACCGCCGCCGCGATCGCCACCATAGCCGGTGAGACTGCGGGCAGGCTGCTGCGTTGCGGTTTCCGTGAGCTACTCTTTTTGCGTCGCGAAGGTGCCGGCTGGCCGCGACGTACATAATCTCGTTGTGCCACTATCGTTTCGCTGTATTTTTTCGTTTGTCAGCCCGTCATGTTACTTAAGCGACGGGCCTTTGACCAGATGAGGACGTCTGAAAGGCGTTTACTTTAAGTCAGGGCCTGGGTTGAACCTCTGACGATCAATTCACAGTCCAGTAAACGGGAGCCGCTGCTAACTGTTTGTCCGTTCAGCTGATCCAGTAACAGCAGCATCGCTTCCCGGCCAATATCATAGCGGGGTTGCGCCACCGTCGAGAGCGGAGGATCGCAAAATTCAGACAGAGAAATATTATCGAAGCCGATGATTGAGAGGTCTTTCGGCACTTTCAGACCGCGCCGTTTGGCATAGGAGAGCGCGCCCAGCGCCATCACGTCGCTGTGACAGAACACGGCGGTAGGCGGTTGCGGCAGCGACAGCAGTTTTTCCAGCGCCAGGCCGCCTGCGGCATAGGTAAAATCGCCCCGGGCGATATAGTGTGGGTCCACCGTCGCCCCGGTGCGGCGCAGCGCCTGAACATAGCCCTGGAGGCGATAGTGGCACAGCGGCATCTCTTCCGGTCCGGCGATACAGCCGATGCGTTTATGGCCCAGATCCTGGAGATAATTTACGGCGTTGAAGGCAGCGGTGAGGTTATCGATGTGAACGGTAGGCAGCTCCAGCTCAGGGGCAAACTCGTTGGCCATCACCATCGGCGGCAGATTGCGCTGCTCTTCAATGCTGGCATCAAAGGGCAGGCGGGAACCGAGCAGCAGCATGCCGTCGATCTGCTTGGTGATAATCAGGTCAATGAAGGTCTTTTCCTGCTGATTCTGGTGCGCGCAGTCGCCAATCAGCACCAGGTAGCCCTGGGCGGCGGCGGTCACTTCGATACCGCGAATGATTTCGCTGAAAAAGGGATCGCAGATGTCGGGCACAATGACCAAAATGGTGCGGGATTCGTTCCGTTTGACGTTACGGCCCATAGCCTGGGGCAGATAACCCACCTCCAGCGCAGCCTGCTCTACACGGTTACGCGTGCTCTGAGAGACTTTGTCGGGATTCATTAATGCTCGGGATACCGTTGCCGTTGAGACTTTTGCTTTCAGGGCAACATCTTTCATGGTCGCCGAGGCAACCTCTTTCCTGGACTTCAACTTCTTCTCCTCGCAGGCGTATCACCGCACTTCTGACTGTGTCAGTTTTATCAGATTGCGAATGGAAGCGGTTACAGAATTTTCATAAAAAGTGTGAGTCGTGTTTAATTTTTCGATCCGCCTCCCACCCTTTTTTAGCTTTCGATAGGATCAACGTCCAGGACCCACTTCACTTTACGCGCTTCCGGCAGGGTGTTAATCAACGCCAGCGTGCCGCTGACGATATGCTGCAGCCGCACCCGGGAAGGGTGTTGTAGCAGGATTTGCCAGCGATAGCGTCCGCCGCGTTTGGGGGCCAGGGCCGGAACCGGACCTAAAATCCACAGCTGATTATCCACCAGCGGGCTGGCCTGCAGCAGGTTGCGCAGTTGCTGGAGGAACAGCGGCGCCTGCTGGTTGTTGTGATCCTCGGCGCGGATAATCACATGGCTGGTCCACGGCGGGAGTTGCAGGGTCTGACGTTCCGCCAGCGCCTGTTCGGCGAAGGCGTCGTAGCCTTTATGCAGCAAGGTTTGCAGCAGCGGATGCTCGGGGTGGTGGGTTTGTAGCACCACCTCGCCCTGTTTACCGGCGCGCCCGGCACGGCCTGCCACTTGGGTATAGAGCTGGGCAAAGCGCTCCGCGGAGCGGAAATCAGCCGAGAAGAGCGCCCCGTCGACATCCAGCAGCGCCACCAGGGTCACGTCCGGGAAGTGGTGCCCTTTCGCCAGCATCTGGGTACCGATCAGGATCCGCGCCCCGCCGCGATGCACTTCCGCCAGCTGTTGCTCAAGGGCGCCTTTGCGGCTGGTGGTGTCGCGGTCGATACGTGAGATAGCCACGCCCGGGAAGAAGGGGGTCAGCGCCTGCTCCAGCTGCTCGGTGCCCAGACCGACCGGCACCATATGGGTCGAGCCGCAGGAAGGACACTGGCGCGGCACCGGTCGCTGGCTGTCGCAGTGGTGACAGCGCAAATGATGCTGGGCCTGATGCAGGGTATAGTAGTGATCGCAGCGCGGGCATTCAGCGATCCAGCCGCAGTCGTGGCACAGCAGCGCCGGGGCAAAACCGCGCCGGTTGAGAAACAGGATCACCTGGTTGTTGGCCTGCAGATGCTGGCGCATGCGGGCGATCAGCGCCGGGGCTAGCCCGGCCTGCACCGGCTGACCTTTCAGATCCAGTACGTGCTGCATGGCAGGACGGGCATTACCCGCCCGCCGCGTCAGGCGTAATAGATGGTATTTTCGCTGGCGCACATTGTGCAGCGTCTCCAGCGCAGGGGTCGCGGAGCCGAGAATGATTGGGATCTGTTCGCTGTGGGCGCGATAGACCGCCAGGTCGCGGGCGTGATATCGCCAGCCCTCCTGCTGTTTATAAGAGCTGTCGTGCTCTTCGTCGATGACGATCACCCCGAGATTTTTAAAGGGTGTAAACAGGGATGAGCGGGTGCCAATCACGATTGCCGCTTCGCCATTTTTCGCTTTCAGCCAGGCGCTGAGGCGCTCGCTGTCGTTTAAGCCGGAGTGCAGCACCTCGACCGGGGCGTTAAAGCGCTCGCGAAAACGGGCGATGGTCTGCGGGGTCAGGCCGATTTCCGGCACCATCACCAGCGCCTGCTTGCCCTGAGTCAGTACATTTTCCAGTACGCTCAGATAGACTTCAGTTTTACCGGAACCGGTCACGCCTGCCAGCAGCCAGGCTGAAAAGCGATCGGACGCGCTGTGGATCGTCCCAACGGCGGTCGCCTGTTCGGTATTGAGCCGCAGACGGTCGCCCGCGACGCTAAAGCCGTCGCGCCAGTCGATAAGCGCCGGCGCTTCGCAGGCCATTTCGCTCAGCCCTTTTTTACGTAAGCTCTGGAGCGCCGCGTCGTTAAAGTCGAGGTTCTCAACCTGATGACGCCAGATCCTGCCCTGGCGTAACGCCGCCAGTGCCTGCTGCTGTTTCGGGGAGCGTTTCAGGCTATTAATATCTACCGCCTGCCCCTGCTCGGTGGCAAACCAGTACCACATCGGCGCATGGCTGGCGCTTTTGCCCTGTCGCAGCAGAATGGGTAAGGCGTGAAACAGCACATCACCAATGGGATGATGATAATAGTCGGCCGCCCACAGGAGCAGTCGCCAGACGCTGGCGGAAAAGACCGGTTCGCTGTCCAGCACCTCGACCACGCTTTTGAGTTCACTGAGAGGTAACTCGCTGTGCTGGCTTACGGAGACGACAATACCCACCCGCTGCTGTTTGCCAAACGGCACATTCACGCGACAGCCCGCCTCAGCCTGCATGTTGTCTGGCAGCAGGTAGTCAAAGGTACGGGGAAGCGGAACGGGCAGGGCAACGTGAGCAACGGGCATCGAATCTTCCTGACTTGAAAAGTGGCGCGTTAGTATACACATTAGTGAAAGGCGGCGTGCGGATCAGTTTGCATACCCTGGTTAAATTCTGTATGATTCGCCGCCTTTGGTGCACTTTGCATCAAAGAACTTACATTCAACATCGCGTGGTGTCTGGCGTTAGGGCTGGAAGAGCGACGCGGCCTTAACTGAGGTTCTCCCATGAAAAAAGATATCCATCCTAAATACGAAATGATTACTGCAAACTGCTCTTGCGGTAACTCTATCCAGATCCGCTCCACCGTGGGTCACGATCTGAACCTGGACGTGTGCGGCCAGTGCCACCCGTTCTACACTGGTAAGCAGCGTGACGTTGCAACCGGTGGCCGTGTTGACCGCTTCAACAAGCGTTTCAGCATCCCGGGTTCCAAGTAAGTTTCCCGAAAAAAAAGCGCCGCAAGGCGCTTTTTTTGTATCTGTAAATCAGTATTCCCACGTCTCCGGGTCGATACCCAGCTCACGCATGATCACCTTTGCCTCTTCCGGAATTTCATCGCTACGCTCTTTGCGCAGGTCTTCATCGTTCGGCAACGGTTGACCGGTAAACGCGTGCAGGAACGCTTCGCACAGCAGTTCGCTGTTGGTAGCGTGACGCAGGTTATTCACCTGACGACGCGTGCGTTCATCGGTGAGGATCTTTAACACCTTCAGAGGAATGGAAACCGTAATTTTTTTTACTTGTTCACTCTTCTTACCGTGCTCAGCGTATGGGCTGATATATTCGCCGCTCCATTCAGCCATGAGATACCTTTAATCCTCTCTGTCATTAATATGAGGCTGACACCGCAGCGGTTCGCCGGGGTTCGAGCCATAATCGCGCGTAGTTTACCGTAGAGATGCCGTTGTGACACGGATATTGCCTCTGCGGTATGCGCTAAAGCATATAATTTTAACGGCTATTTGCGCATTGCTCAATCTATACGCAAAGAAGTTTAGATGTCCAGATGTATTGACGTCCATATAATCAATGTTTACTCTGGTGCCTGACTTTTCATCCATTAAGCCAGGAAGCCTTCACCATGACGCGTAAACAGGCCACCATCGCAGTGCGTAGCGGATTGAATGATGACGAACAGTACGGCTGCGTTGTCCCGCCGATTCATCTCTCCAGTACCTATAACTTCACCGGATTTAATGAACCTCGCGCCCATGACTACTCGCGCCGTGGTAACCCTACGCGTGATGTCACCCAGCGCGCGCTGGCGGAGCTGGAAGGTGGCGCAGGTGCGGTGATGACCAATACCGGCATGTCGGCTATTCACCTGGTGACCACGGTGTTCCTGAAACCGGGCGATCTGCTGGTGGCCCCGCACGACTGTTATGGCGGCAGCTACCGCCTGTTTGACAGCCTGGCGAAGCGCGGTTGCTATCGCGTGCTGTTTGTCGATCAGGGTGATGAGCAGGCGCTGAAACAGGCGCTGGCAGAAAAACCGAAGCTGGTATTAATCGAAAGTCCGAGCAATCCGCTGCTGCGCGTCGTGGACATTGCAAAAATTTGTCAGCTTGCAAGGGATGCGGGAGCGATAAGTGTAGTGGATAATACCTTCCTCAGTCCGGCGCTACAGAACCCGCTGGCACTGGGAGCAGACCTGGTATTGCATTCATGCACCAAATATTTGAACGGCCACTCGGACGTGGTTGCCGGGGTGGTGATTGCGAAAGATCCGGAGGTTGTCACCGAACTGGCATGGTGGGCGAATAACATCGGCGTCACCGGCAGCGCGTTCGACAGCTATCTGCTGCTGCGTGGTCTGCGCACCCTGTCGCCGCGTATGGATGTGGCGCAGCGTAATGCCCAGGCGATTGTCGATTTCCTGAAGACCCAGCCGCTGGTGAAAAAGCTTTATCACCCGTCGCTGCCGGAGAATCAGGGGCACGAGATTGCTGCGCGTCAACAAAAGGGTTTTGGCGCGATGTTAAGTTTTGAGCTGGATGGCGATGAGCAGACGCTACGTCGCTTCCTGAGCGGGCTGTCACTGTTTACGCTGGCGGAATCTTTAGGTGGGGTTGAAAGTTTGATCTCCCACGCCGCCACCATGACGCACGCAGGCATGGCGCCAGAAGCGCGTGCCGCCGCCGGGATCTCCGAGACGCTGTTGCGTATCTCAACCGGTATTGAAGATTGTGAAGATTTAATTGCCGATCTGGAAAATGGCTTCCGGATCGCAGCCAAGGGGTAATCATGAGTGTGATAGCGCAGGCAGGGGCGAAGGGTCGTCAGCTGCACAAGTTTGGTGGTAGTAGTCTTGCTGATGTGAAATGTTACCTGCGGGTCGCGGGGATCATGGCAGAGTATTCGATGCCGGGGGACATGATGGTTGTCTCTGCGGCGGGCAGCACCACCAACCAGTTGATTAGTTGGCTGAAGTTAAGCCAGACCGATCGTCTCTCTGCGCATCAGGTTCAACAAGCGTTACGCCGTTATCAGAGTGAATTGATCGCCGGGTTACTGCCTGCCGACGTGGCCGATGGCCTGATCAGCAACTTTATCCAGGATCTGGAGCGGCTGGCCGCGTTACTCGACAGCGGCGTGACCGATGCCGTTTACGCCGAGGTCGTGGGCCACGGTGAAGTCTGGTCTGCCCGTCTGATGGCGGCGGTTCTGCAACAGCAGGGGCTGGAGGCCGCATGGCTGGACGCGCGGGACTTCCTGCGTGCCGAGCGTGGCGCTCAGCCGCAGGTTGATGAAGGCCTCTCTTATCCGCTGCTCCAGCAACTGCTGGTGCAGCATCCGAATAAACGTATTGTCGTGACCGGCTTTATCAGCCGCAGCAACGCGGGTGAAACCGTGCTGCTGGGGCGTAACGGCTCCGACTACTCGGCAACGCAGATTGGTGCGCTGGCCGGTGTGTCGCGCGTCACCATCTGGAGCGACGTGGCGGGCGTCTATAGCGCCGACCCGCGCAAGGTTAAAGATGCCTGCCTGCTGCCGCTGCTGCGTCTCGATGAAGCCAGCGAGCTGGCCCGTCTGGCGGCCCCGGTTCTCCACGCCCGTACCCTGCAGCCGGTTTCCGGCAGCGATATCGATCTGCAGTTGCGCTGTAGCTATACGCCGGATCAGGGTTCCACCCGCATTGAGCGCGTGCTGGCTTCCGGCACCGGGGCGCGTATTGTCACCAGCCATGACGATATCTGCCTGATTGAGTTCCTCGTTCCTGCTGGTCAGGATTTCAAACTGGCGCATAAAGAGATCGACTTGATCCTCAAGCGTGCCCAGGTGCGCCCGCTGGCCGTGGGGGTGCATACCGATCGTCACCTGCTGCAGTTCTGCTACACCGCCGAAGTGGCCGACAGCGCGCTGAAGATTCTCGATGAAGCGGGTCTGCCGGGCGAGCTTCGTCTGCGTCAGGGGCTGGCGCTGATTGCGATGGTGGGCGCGGGCGTCACCCGTAACCCGCTGCACTGCCACCGTTTCTGGCAGCAGCTGAAAGGGCAGCCGGTTGAATTTACCTGGCAGTCCGAGGAGGGCATCAGCCTGGTGGCGGTGATGCGTACCGGGCCTACCGAGAGTCTGATCCAGGGCCTGCACCAGTCGCTGTTCCGCGCCGAAAAACGCATCGGTCTGATGCTGTTTGGGAAAGGGAATATCGGTTCCCGCTGGCTGGAGCTGTTTGCCCGCGAGCAAACCACGCTCTCGGCGCGTACCGGTTTTGAATTTGTACTGGCGGGCGTGGTGGACAGTCGCCGCAGCCTGCTCAGTTATGAAGGGCTGGACGCCAGCCGTGCGCTGGCCTTCTTCAACGATGAGGCCATCGAGCAGGATGAAGAGTCGCTGTTCCTGTGGATGCGCGCCCACCCCTATGATGATCTGGTGGTGCTGGATGTGACCGCCAGCGAGCAGCTGGCCGATCAGTATCTTGATTTCGCCAGCCACGGCTTCCACGTCATCAGCGCTAACAAACTGGCGGGGGCCAGCAACACCCGCAACTATCGTCAGATCCACGACGCCTTTGAAAAAACGGGCCGTCACTGGCTCTACAACGCCACCGTCGGCGCCGGTCTGCCGGTGAACCACACCGTGCGCGATCTGATCGATAGCGGCGACAGCATTCTGGCGATCAGCGGTATCTTCTCCGGGACGCTCTCTTGGCTGTTCCTGCAGTTTGATGGCACCGTGCCCTTCACCGACCTGGTGGATCAGGCGTGGCAGCAGGGGCTGACCGAGCCCGACCCGCGCGTTGACCTCTCCGGCAAAGACGTGATGCGTAAGCTGGTGATCCTGGCGCGTGAAGCGGGCTACGACATCGAGCCGAATCAGGTGCGCGTGGAGTCGCTGGTGCCGGCGGGCTGCGAAGAGGGGTCTGTCGATCACTTCTTCGAGAACGGTGAAGCGCTGAACGAGCAGATGCTACAGCGGCTGGAAGCGGCGCGCGAAATGGGTCTGGTGCTGCGCTACGTGGCGCGTTTCGATGCCAACGGCAAGGCGCGCGTTGGGGTTGAGGCTGTCCGCCCGGAACATCCGCTGGCGGCGCTGCTGCCGTGCGATAACGTCTTTGCCATCGAAAGCCGCTGGTATCGCGATAACCCGCTGGTGATCCGTGGCCCAGGCGCGGGCCGCGACGTGACCGCCGGGGCGATCCAGTCCGATATCAACCGTCTGGCGCAGCTGCTGTAAAGCCCTATGCCCGGTGGCGCAACGCTTACCGGGCCTTCTTTTTTCCCATCCTGAACTTTTTTCACCTTCCCTGAGCATTCCTCACCGTCAATGGTGATATTTTCAGTTGACGCCAGTCCGCTTTTCCGTCATTTTTACATCTGGACGTCTAAACGTATAGAAGTTCGAAGCATAACAAACAACGACACGCGATTGATGAGGTAAGGTATGAGCTTTTTTCACGCCAACCAGCGGGAAGCCCTGAATCAGAGCCTGGCAGAAGTAAACGGCCAGATTAACGTCTCTTTTGAATTTTTCCCGCCGCGCACCAGTGAAATGGAGCAGACCCTGTGGGCCTCTATCGATCGCCTGAGCAGCCTGAAACCCAAATTTGTCTCCGTGACCTACGGCGCCAACTCCGGCGAGCGCGACCGCACGCACAGCATCATTAAAGGTATTAAGGATCGTACCGGTCTGGAAGCTGCCCCGCATCTGACCTGTATCGACGCCACCCGCGACGAGCTGCGCACCATTGCCCAGGATTACTGGAACAACGGCATCCGCCACATCGTGGCCCTGCGTGGCGACCTGCCGCCGGGCAGCGGTAAGCCGGATATGTACGCGACCGATCTGGTGGCGCTGCTGAAAGAGGTGGGCGATTTCGACATCTCCGTGGCGGCTTACCCGGAAGTGCACCCGGAAGCGAAAAGCGCCCAGGCGGATCTGCTCAACCTGAAACGCAAAGTGGATGCGGGTGCCAATCGCGCCATCACCCAGTTTTTCTTTGATGTTGAAAGCTATCTGCGCTTCCGCGACCGCTGCGTCTCCGCCGGTATCGACGTGGAAATTATCCCTGGCATCCTGCCGGTTTCTAACTTTAAGCAGGCCAAGAAATTTGCCGACATGACCAACGTGCGCATCCCGCACTGGATGGCGAAGATGTATGAAGGCCTGGACGATGACGCCGAAACCCGCAAGCTGGTGGGTGCCAGCATCGCCATGGATATGGTGAAGATTTTAAGCCGTGAAGGGGTGAAGGATTTCCATTTCTATACCCTCAACCGCGCCGAAATGAGCTACGCGATCTGCCACACGTTAGGGGTTCGCCCGGGTCTGTAAAGACGAAGCCCTCAATAATATGAGGGCTTTTATATTTCAGGTGGATAACAACGGTATTAACTATCAAATCTGTGGATTGTTTCAATTATCTCTTATTCCCGGTGGTGTATATCCTAACGATAAAACCATAGAGGGAGCAGAGCGATGAGTACGTCCGACGAGAACCAGAATTCAGGTAAGTGCCCTTTCCATCAGGGCAGTTATGACAAAAGTGCAGGTGCCGGCACCAACAGCCGGGACTGGTGGCCTAAACAACTTCGTATTGATCTTCTCAACCAGCATTCCGAACGTTCCAACCCGCTAGGCAAAGACTTCAACTACCGCAAAGAATTCAGCAAGCTGGATTACTCCGCTCTGAAAGGCGATCTGAAAGCGCTCCTGACCGATTCTCAACCGTGGTGGCCTGCAGACTGGGGCAGCTATGCCGGTCTGTTCATTCGCATGGCGTGGCACGGCGCGGGCACCTATCGCTCTGTAGACGGGCGCGGCGGCGCAGGCCGCGGTCAACAGCGTTTTTCTCCGCTTAACTCCTGGCCGGACAACGTCAGCCTCGATAAGGCGCGTCGTCTGCTGTGGCCGATCAAACAAAAATATGGCCAGAAAATCTCCTGGGCCGACCTGTTTATCCTTGCGGGCAACGTGGCGCTGGAGAATTCCGGCTTCAGAACCTTCGGCTTTGGTGCCGGACGCGAAGATGTCTGGGAACCCGATCTGGACGTTAACTGGGGCGATGAGAAAGCCTGGCTGGAGCATCGTCACCCGGAAAGCCTGGCGAAAAGCGCCATTGGTGCCACCGAGATGGGGCTGATCTACGTGAACCCGGAAGGGCCAAACGCCAGCGGCGAACCGCTGTCGGCGGCGGCGGCGATCCGCGCTACCTTTGGCAACATGGGGATGAACGATGAAGAGACCGTCGCGCTGATCGCAGGCGGCCATACGTTGGGTAAAACCCACGGGGCAGGGGAAGCCAGCCATGTGGGTGTCGATCCGGAAGGCGGCCCGCTTGAGGCTCAGGGCCTGGGCTGGGCCAGCACCCATGGTACCGGTATCGGGGCAGACGCCATTACCTCCGGCCTGGAGGTGATCTGGTCCCAGACGCCGACCCAGTGGAGCAACTACTTCTTCGAGAACCTCTACAAATACGACTGGGTGCAAACCCGCAGTCCGGCTGGTGCTATCCAGTTCGAAGCGTCGAATGCGCCGGAAATCATGCCGGATCCCTTCGACCCGTCGAAAAAACGTAAACCGACCATGCTGGTGACCGACCTGACGCTGCGTTTCGATCCGGAATTCGACAAAATTTCTCGTCGCTTCCTCAACGATCCGCAGGCCTTTAACGAAGCCTTCGCCCGCGCGTGGTTCAAACTGACCCACCGTGATATGGGGCCGATTTCCCGTTATATCGGACCGGAAGTGCCAAAAGAAGAGCTGATTTGGCAGGATCCGCTGCCGCAGCCGTTCTTCCACCCGACCGCTGAAGATATCGAAAGCCTGAAGGCGGACATTGCGGCTTCTGGCCTGTCGGTGAGCGAGCTGGTGTCGGTGGCATGGGCGTCGGCTTCCACCTTCCGCGGTGGCGATAAGCGTGGCGGGGCCAACGGCGCACGTCTGGCGCTGGCGCCGCAGCGTAGCTGGGATGTCAACGCCGTCGCCGCGCGCGTACTGCCGGTGCTGGAAGGGATCTATAAATCGGCGCATAAAGCGTCGCTGGCGGACATCATTGTGCTGGCCGGTGTGGTGGGCGTTGAGCAGGCGGCGAAAGCGGCGGGCTTCAACATCACCGTACCGTTTACGCCAGGCCGTGTCGACGCGCGCCAGGATCAGACCGATATTGGCATGTTTACGCTGCTGCAGCCGGTTGCCGATGGCTTCCGTAACTACCGGGCGGCGATCGATGTCTCCACCACCGAATCGTTGCTGATTGATAAAGCGCAGCAGTTGACGCTGACCGCACCAGAGATGACGGTGTTGCTGGGCGGGCTGCGCGTACTGGGTGCTAACTTTGATGGCGGTAAGAGCGGCGTCTTTACCGACCGCGTGGGCGTACTCAGCACGGACTTCTTCGTCAATCTGCTGGATATGGGCACGCAGTGGAAAGCTACCGATGAATCCAGCGAGCTGTTCGAAGGGCGCGATCGTATGAGCGGGGAAGTCAAATATCTGGCGAGCCGTGCCGATCTGGTGTTCGGTTCTAACTCCGTGCTTCGTGCCCTGGCGGAGGTTTACGCCAGCAGCGATGCCCACGAGAAGTTCGTGAACGACTTTGTCGCGGCATGGGTGAAAGTGATGAACCTCGACCGGTTCGATCTGCTGTAAACAGAAAATCCCCGCTCCGGCGGGGATTTTTTTGCCCTTTGCCGGGTGGCGGCTGCGCCTTACCCGGCCTACGTATTTGTAGGCCCGTGCAAGCGCAGCGCCGCCGGGCAAGATGGCTACTCTCATTCCTGCATAAAACGCTGACCGTACTGGTCGGCCACCAGCAAGGCGGCATACACCTGATCCGCCGTTGTCCCGCCCGGCATGTTATGGATGGTTTCATCTTTCGCACAGGCTGCTGTCGCCACCAGGCGCATTTTGGCGGGGATATCTTCGGTAATATCCAGCTGCGCCAGCGTGATGGGCAACCCTACGCTGTGGCAGAGTGCCGCGACGGTTTCAATCTCTTCAACCGGGGCATTCTCCAGCACCAGCTGGGTCAGCGTACCAAACGCTACTTTCTCGCCGTGATAGTAATGATGGGCATCCGGTATAGCGGTCAGGCCGTTATGAATGGCGTGCGCCGCTGCCAGCCCGCCGCTTTCAAAACCGACGCCGCTCAGATAGGTGTTGGCTTCAATGACCCGCTCAAGGGCAGGAGTCACCACATGCTGCTCTGCCGCCAGCATCGCTTTTTCACCCTCTTCAATCAGGGTGTTGTAGCACAGCTCGGCCAGTGCCAGCGCGGCCTGGGTGCATTTGCCTCCCGCCATGGTGGTGGCGCCGCTGCGTGAGCAGGCCCGGGCTTCAAACCAGGTTGCCAGCGCGTCGCCGATGCCAGCTGCCAGCAGACGTGCAGGCGCCCCTGCCACCACTTTGGTATCCACAATCACGATGTTCGGGTTATGCGGCAGCATCAGGTAGCGATCAAACTCCCCGCTGTCGGTGTAGATAACAGAAAGCGCGCTGCAGGGTGCATCAGTAGAGGCAATGGTCGGGGCAATGGCGACAGGGACATCCATGAAATGCGCCAGCGCTTTGGCGGTATCCAGCGTTTTACCGCCGCCGATGCCGAGGATTGCCTGGCAATCCGCACTTTTCGCCAGCTTGCGCAGCCGGTCGATCTCATTCTGCGAACATTCGCCGCCAAATGGCGCGATTTCTACGTACAGTTCCGCCTGTTTAAAACTCTGACACAGCGTCTCTTCCGCAAAGCCCAGCACAAATTTATCGCCTACCACCAGCCAGCGCGCCGCCAGCGGTTTCAGGTAGTCGCCGAGGCGTGAGAGCACATCTGCACCCTGAATGTATTTGCCAGGCGATTGAATAATACGATCCATCCTATGTCTCCTTTACAGGTTGAGGCTACCAAACGCGTTTTTCCAGTCCTGCTCAAACTTGTCTATGGCTGACTCTACCGCTGGCGTATTGAGCATTTGTTGCGCTACATCAGTCGGCAGGGTGATCGCTTCACAACCGGCGAGCAGGCAGTCCAGCGCCTGACGTGGCGTTTTGAAACTGGCGGCCAGCACGCTGCTCTCTGGCGCATGCATTTCCAGCAGGCTTTGCAACTCCTGTACCGTGCGGATCCCGTCGCCCCCCTGAGCATCCACGCGATTGACGTAAGGCGCGATGTACTTCGCCCCGGCCAACGCCGCCAGCAAACCTTGTGAGGCGCTGTAAACTGCGGTGCCGAGCGTAGTAATGCCCTCTTTTTTAAGGGCTTTAATCGCGACCAGCCCTTCAGCGGTAACCGGAATTTTGACCACAATAGTGGGGATCGCTTTACGCAGGCGTCTGGCTTCGGCAACCATCCCTTCGGCGTCGCGGCTCATTGTCTGGGCGAACAGGATGCCCTGCGGGCCGATGACGTTCTGCAGGCGCGGCAGGACTTCCCAGAGCGGCTCACCGCTGGCGGCAATAATGCTCGGGTTGGTGGTCACACCGGCAATGGGAAAGATGCGGGCAAGGCGTTCAACGTCCGCCACGTTGGCGGTATCCAGATACAGTTCCATTATTTTTCCTTAAGTCAGCGGGTATGAATTAAGGATACGGCGGGCCAGATGGCGTGAACCAGAAGTCAAATTTGCCAAATACTGGACAAATGTAAGATCCTTAGCGAAGTGAGAGGACGATCACAATGCTAGTTTTTGGCAGTGAGCTGGCTGTGATACTGGCGGCGATATTCCGAAGGCGAGCGCTCCGTGTGCCTGCGAAACAGTCGACAGAAGTAGTTGCTGTCGGCAAAGCCGCAATGCGCGGCGATATCTTTAATTTTCAGATCGTAGCCTTTGAGCAAATGCCGGGCATGTTCGAGACGAACGTGGGTCAGGTATTCATTAAACCCAACGCTGCCGGTCTTTTGAAAAAGGTGAGAAAGGTAGTTCGGTGAAATATAAAACGCCTGTGCCACCGACTCGCGGGTAAGTGGGGAGGCATGGTGTTCTTCGATATAGCGACGAATGGCTTCGAACAACGCCCGGCTGCGGGAGGCGGTGTGGATATCGCTGCCCAGTAGATCGCGGCAGTGACTTAGCAGGCTTAACACCACCAGTCTGGCCGTCTCCTGTTCATCCGGCTGCATCTGCAACTCCGCGAGCGTTTGCAGCAGAAAGGCACCCGTTCTCGGGCCGCGCCTGGCAACCTGCTGTTGGCATAAAACGGTGCTGTCACGCTGGAGTTGAATCGTCAGCTGCTGCTTACCGAAGCTGATGCTGAGTAGGGTGACGGACGGAAGATCGTCAATAAACCCGACGGAAGAGAAGACCGCATCATGCGTTTCGCCTTCAGGAACAATGACCAGACGAGGAGAAGTATGCGGAACCCGTTCGGCCAAAGGCGCAAAATGCACCTGACGCAGCGGCGGCGTACCCTTTATCAGGTCAGTCAGAATAGAGGTGATATCGTGGTGCATAGTGGAGGTTCTGAGGTAATGCCCGGCGGTGCTGCGCTTGCCGGGCCTGCGTGATGCCTTTGTAGGCCGGGTAAGCGCAAGCGCCACCCGGCGGAACCCATTAGCCGGTGTTACGCATCCCCGCCGCAACGCCCGCGATGGTGACCATCAGCGCTTGTTCCACGCGCGGGTCTGGCTCCTGACCCTCTTCTTCCGCTTTACGCGAACGGTACAGCAGCTCTGCCTGCAGAACGTTCAGCGGGTCGGTGTAGATGTTACGCAGCTGGATAGACTCCGCAATCCACGGCAGATCGGCCATCAGGTGGGAATCGTTGGCGATAGCCAGCACCACTTTGATGTCGCCTTCCAGCAGTTCGCGCAGCTCTTTACCCAGCGTCCACAGCTCCGGTTTCACCAGGCGCTGGTCGTAGTATTCCGCCAGCCACAGGTCGACTTTGGAGAAGACCATCTCCAGCATGCCCAGACGGGTGGAGAAGAACGGCCAGTCGCGGCACATGGTCTCCAGTTCGCTCTGCTTGCCGTCGTCCACCACCTTTTGCAGCGCGGCACCGGCACCCAGCCAGGCCGGGAGCATCAGGCGGTTTTGCGTCCACGCGAAGATCCACGGGATAGCACGCAGAGACTCTACGCCACCGGTCGGGCGACGCTTGGCCGGACGGGAGCCGAGCGGCAGTTTACCCAGCTCCTGCTCCGGTGTAGCCGAACGGAAGTAAGGCACGAAATCTTTGTTTTCACGCACATAGCCGCGATACAGATCGCAGGAGATGTCCGACAGCTCGTCCATAATATGGCACCAGGCGGCTTTCGGCTCTGGCGGCGGCAACAGGTTGGCTTCGAGGATCGCGCTGGTGTAGAGCGACAGGCTGCTGATGGTCACTTCTGGCAGGCCGTACTTAAAGCGGATCATCTCGCCCTGTTCGGTCACACGCAGACCGCCTTTCAGGCTGCCCGGCGGCTGGGAAAGCAGCGCCGCATGCGCTGGCGCACCGCCACGACCGATAGAGCCGCCGCGACCGTGGAACAGGGTCAGTTCAATACCGGCTTTCTCGCAGGTCTTGATCAGTGCGTCCTGCGCCTGATACTGCGCCCAGGATGCTGCCATTACGCCCGCGTCTTTTGCGGAGTCGGAATAGCCAATCATCACCATCTGTTTGCCCTGAATAAAGCCGCGATACCAGTCGATGTTCAGCAGCTGGGTCATCACGTCGTTAGCGTTGTTCAGGTCATCAAGGGTTTCGAACAGCGGTGCCACCGGCAGGGCATAGTCGATGCCCGCTTCTTTCAGCAGCAGATGAACGCCCAGCACGTCGGATGGAGTCTTCGCCATGGAGATCACATAGGCTGCCACCGATCCTTTCGGCGCATCAACGATCGCTTTGCAGGTGTTGAGCACTTCGCGGGTTTCGTTGCTTGGCTCCCAGTTGCGCGGCAGCAGCGGACGTTTGGAGTTCAGCTCGCGGATCAGGAAGGCCTGTTTGTCAGCTTCTGACCAGCTTTCATAGTCGCCAATGCCGAGATAACGGGTCAGCTCGCCCAGCGCTTCGGTGTGACGGGTGCTCTCCTGACGCACGTCGATACGTACCAGCGGCACGCCAAAACACTTCACGCGGCGCAGGGTGTCGAGCAGTTCGCCGTTGGCGATGATGCCCATACCGCAGGCCTGCAGCGATTTATAGCAGGCATACAGCGGATCCCAGAGCTGCTCGTTCTGGCTCAGCAGACCTTCTGGCTTCGGCAGACGCTGGCCTTTCAGGCGGGCTTCCAGCCAGGCCTGCGTCGCCAGCAACTGGCCGCGCAGCTTTTTCATCAGATAACGGTACGGCTCGCTGGCACCCTCTTCGCCAGCCAGCTCGCGCAGTTCCGGCGTGGCTTCAACCATCGACAGCTCAGAGATGAGCACCTGAATATCTTTCAGGAACAGGTCGGTGGCTTTCCAGCGGCTCAGCAGCAGTACGTGGCGGGTGATGTCGGCAGTCACATTCGGGTTGCCGTCGCGGTCGCCACCCATCCAGGAGGTGAAGCGTACCGGCACAAAATCCACCGGCAGGCGGTAGCCGAGGTTCTCTTCCAGCTGCTCGTTCAGCTCGCGCAGGTAGTTTGGCACCCCTTCCCACAGGCTGTTTTCCACCACCGCAAAGCCCCATTTGGCTTCGTCAACCGGGCTTGGGCGGTGCTTACGAATTTCATCGGTATGCCAGGACTGGGCAATCAGCTGGCGCAGACGGCGCATCAGCTGGTTACGTTCGTAATCAGCGATCTCTTTGTTATCCAGCTGCTTCAGGCAGTTGTTTACTTCCACCATTTTGTGGATCAGGGTACGACGGGTGATCTCGGTCGGGTGGGCGGTGAGCACCAGCTCCAGCGACAGGGACTCGACGGCCTTTTTGATGGTGGCTTCGTTAAGATCGGGTTGGTCCTTGAGTTTTCTGAGCGTGCGGGCAATCACTTCCGGGTTGCTGGCCCCTTCGCCATTTGGCGAAATGCTGTGGTACTGCTCGGCGGTGTTTGCCAGGTTCAGGAACTGGCTGAAGGCACGGGCAACAGGGAGCAGTTCGTCGTTGGAAAGGTTCTGCAGCGTGGTGAGCAGCTCCTGACGATTGGCTTCGTTACCCGCGCGGGAAGATTTAGACAGCTTACGGATTGTTTCAACGCGATCGAGAATGTTCTCGCCCAACGCATCCTTGATGGTATCTCCCAGCACCTTGCCGAGCATACTGACATTACTACGCAACGCGGAATATTGTTCGTTCATAAAAACCCAGTCACCCCATCATTTTTGTTTATGCCCGTAAAGCCATCTCGCGGACATTATTTTGTCATCTCCCTTTATAAAGCCACGTAAAACCCCCGTCGTCAATTGCTGCGAAAACGGTTCAGCAAACGAATAAATAGGGGCAATTTACGAAACTTAATTCGCTTTGCGTCAGATAAGAGATGCTTATGAGAATGTGACGAAGATCATGAGATTTTTCCCCTCTCGCGAAAGAGGGGAACAGTCATTAATGCCAGCAGAAGTGATGCACAACCTGAGCGATCAGTTCGCGGGTTGGCTTGATAAAGCGGGTTTCCAGGTACTCATCCGGCTGGTGGGCCTGGTTGATGGAGCCTGGGCCAAGCACCAGGGTCGGACAGAGGGTCTGAATAAACGGCGCTTCGGTGCAGTAGTTCACCACGTCGGTTTTCTCGCCGAGCAGTTTTTCCACCACTTCCACCAGCTGATGGTCCGGCGGGCACTCGTAACCCGGGATTGGCGGATGCAGCTCAGAGACCGTCAGGCGGCCCGGCCAGCGCTCGCTCACCGGGGCCAACGCTTCGTTCAGCAAGCCGTCGAGGTCGCTCAGGGTCATGCCCGGCAGCGGGCGAATATCCATATGCAGTTCACAGCAGGCGCAGATACGGTTAGAGGCGTCACCACCGTGCAGGCTGCCGAGGTTCAGCGTCGGGTAAGGAACGGTGAAGGCATCGTAGTGATACCGCTCCTTCAGGTTGTCGCGCAGCGTCATGATGCGGCCAATGGCGTCGTGCATCAGTTCAATGGCGTTAACGCCGCGCGCCGGATCGCTGGAGTGGCCGGACTGGCCCAGCACGCGCACCGCCGTGGAGATATGGCCTTTATGCGCGCGGATCGGTTGCAGAGATGTTGGCTCGCCGATGATGGCGCAATCCGGACGAATCGCCGTGTTTTCCGAGAAGTAGCGTGCCCCGGCCATGCTGGTCTCTTCGTCGGCGGTGGCCAGAATATAGAGCGGCTTTTTCAGTTTGGTCACGTCGACGTCACGCAGCGCGTCGAGGATAAAGGCGAAGAAGCCTTTCATGTCGGCGGTGCCCAGCCCGTAGAGCTTGTTGTCGTGCTCGGTCAGGGTGAAGGGGTCGCGCGTCCAGCGGCCATCGTCAAACGGCACGGTGTCGGTGTGCCCTGCCAGCAGCAGGCCGCCCGCACCGGTTCCGGTACTGGCGAGCAGGTTAAATTTGTTACGAGTTCCCGGCACCGGCTGAACCTCCACCTTAAACCCGAGATCGCTGAACCAGCCTGCCAGCAGATTGATTAAAGTCTCATTACTCTGATCCAGCGCTTCTTCCGTTGCGCTGATGGACGGCGTGGCAATCAGGGCGCGGTAGATCTCGATAAATGGCGGTAAATTCATTTTCATTGTTGACACACCTTAGGTCGTGATAGTATCAATATTCATGCAATAAATGTGAATAAAAATACATTAACGTTGAGCATAAAGGAACCCGATGTTGAATACGCTGATTGTAGGCGCTAGCGGTTATGCGGGCGCAGAGCTTGTAAGCTACGTGAATCGCCATCCTCATATGACCATAACCGCTTTGACTGTCTCAGCGCAAAGCAATGATGCAGGAAAGTTAATTTCCGATTTACATCCGCAGCTTAAAGGGATTGTCGATCTGCCATTGCAGCCAATGTCGGATATCAGCGAATTTACCGACGGCGTGGACGTGGTCTTTTTAGCCACCGCTCACGAAGTCAGCCACGACCTGGCGCCGCAGTTCCTGGCGGCCGGTTGCGTGGTATTCGATCTCTCCGGTGCGTTCCGCGTGAACGACGCCGCGTTCTATGAAAAATACTACGGTTTCACCCATCAGCATCCGGACCTGCTTGAAAAGGCAGTCTACGGTCTGGCGGAGTGGAGCGCAGACAAACTGAAAGAAGCGAACCTGATTGCCGTACCGGGTTGCTACCCGACTGCGGCGCAGCTCTCCCTGAAGCCGTTGATCGACGCGGGTCTGCTGGATCTGAACCAGTGGCCGGTGATCAACGCCACCAGCGGCGTGAGCGGGGCAGGACGCAAAGCGGCTATCTCCAACAGCTTCTGCGAAGTGAGCCTGCAGCCGTATGGCGTGTTTAACCACCGCCATCACCCGGAAATCACTACCCATCTGGGCGCGGATGTGATTTTCACACCGCACCTGGGCAGTTTCCCGCGTGGGATCCTCGAAACCATCACCTGCCGCCTGAAGCCTGGCGTGACCAAAGAGCAGGTGAGCGAGGCCTTTACCCAGGCGTATGCGGATAAACCGCTGGTGCGTCTCTATGACAAAGGCGTGCCCGCGCTGAAAAATGTGGTCGGCCTGCCGTTCTGCGACATCGGTTTTGCCGTGCAGGGCGAGCACCTGATTGTGGTGGCCGCAGAAGATAACTTACTGAAAGGCGCTGCCGCCCAGGCAATGCAGTGCGCAAATATTCGTTTTGGCTATGCTGAAACGCAGTCTCTTATTTAAGGTGTGATGATGAACCCATTAATTATCAAGCTTGGTGGTGTACTGCTGGACAGCGAAGAGGCGCTGGAGCGTCTGTTTACCGCGCTGGTCAACTATCGCGAATCACATCAACGCCCGCTGGTGATTGTTCACGGCGGCGGCTGTGTGGTCGATGAGTTAATGAAAGGCCTGAACCTGCCGGTGAAAAAGAAGAACGGCCTGCGCGTGACGCCTGCCGATCAGATCGACATCATTACCGGTGCGCTGGCGGGGACGGCAAACAAAACCCTGCTGGCATGGGCGAAGAAACACCATATCGCCTCTGTCGGTCTCTACCTGGGCGATGGCGACAGCGTTAAGGTGACCCAGCTTGACGAAGAGCTTGGCCACGTTGGCCTGGCCCAGCCGGGTTCGCCAAAACTGATCAATACGCTGCTGGAAGGCAGTTTCCTGCCTGTCGTCAGCTCTATCGGTGTGACCGAAGAGGGGCAACTGATGAACGTCAACGCTGACCAGGCGGCAACCGCCCTGGCGGCAACGCTGGGCGCAGACCTGATCCTGCTCTCCGACGTGAGCGGCATTCTGGACGGCAAAGGCCAGCGCATTGCGGAGATGACCGCGGCAAAAGCCGAGCAGCTGATCGAGCAGGGCATTATTACCGACGGGATGATCGTCAAAGTGAACGCCGCGCTGGATGCGGCGCGCACGCTGGGTCGCCCGGTGGATATCGCCTCCTGGCGTCACGCGGAGCAGCTTCCGGCGCTGTTTAACGGCACGCCGATTGGCACGCGTATTTTAGCGTAAGTTTTTAATGAATGACCGTAGGCCGGGTAAGCGCAGCGCCGCCCGGCAGAACTAACGAATAAAGGAACGATGTTATGGCACTTTGGGGTGGGCGTTTTACACAGGCAGCGGATCAACGGTTCAAACAGTTCAACGACTCTTTGCGCTTCGACTACCGCCTGGCCGAACAGGATATCGTCGGCTCTGTGGCCTGGTCCAAAGCGCTGGTCACCGTTGGCGTGCTGACCGCAGACGAACAGCTGCAGCTGGAAGAGGCGCTGAACAATCTGCTGGAAGAGGTGCGTCTTAACCCGCAGCAAATCCTTGAAAGCGATGCCGAAGATATTCACAGCTGGGTGGAAGGCAAACTGATCGACAAAGTCGGCCAGCTGGGTAAAAAGCTGCACACTGGCCGTAGCCGTAACGACCAGGTCGCAACCGATCTGAAGCTGTGGTGCAAAGAGACCGTGGCGGAACTGCTGGCGGCTAACCGTCAGTTGCAGAGCGCGCTGGTGGAGACCGCGCAGAATAATCAGGATGCGGTGATGCCGGGGTATACCCACCTGCAGCGTGCGCAGCCTGTCACCTTTGCTCACTGGTCGCTGGCCTATGTCGAGATGCTGGCGCGCGATGAAAGCCGTCTGCAGGATACCTTAAAGCGTCTGGACGTGAGCCCGCTGGGCAGCGGCGCGCTGGCCGGCACCGCCTATGAAATCGACCGTGAACAGCTGGCGGGCTGGCTGGGCTTTGCCTCTGCGACCCGTAACAGCCTGGACAGTGTATCCGACCGTGACCACGTGCTGGAGCTACTCTCCAACGCTTCTATCGGCATGGTCCATCTGTCGCGCTTCGCCGAAGATCTGATCTTCTTTAACTCCGGCGAAGCCGGATTTGTTGAGCTGTCTGATCGCGTGACCTCCGGCTCTTCCCTGATGCCGCAGAAGAAAAACCCGGATGCGCTGGAGCTGATCCGCGGTAAGTGTGGCCGTGTGCAGGGCGCGCTGACCGGGATGATGATGACCCTGAAAGGTCTGCCGCTGGCCTACAACAAAGATATGCAGGAAGACAAAGAAGGGCTGTTCGACGCGCTCGACACCTGGCTGGACTGTCTGCATATGGCGACCCTGGTGCTGGACGGCATTCAGGTGAAACGCCCGCGCTGCCAGGAAGCCGCCCAGCAGGGCTATGCCAACTCCACCGAGCTGGCGGACTATCTTGTGGCGAAAGGCGTTCCGTTCCGTGAAGCGCACCATATTGTCGGTGAAGCGGTCGTGGAAGCGATTCGTCAGGGCAAAGCGCTGGAAGATCTCCCGCTTGCCGATCTGCAGAAATTCAGCAACGTGATTGGCGATGATGTTTATCCGATCCTGGCGTTGCAGTCTTGTCTGGACAAGCGTGCCGCAAAAGGCGGCGTGTCACCGAAGCAGGTGGCGCAGGCCATTGCGGATGCGAAAACCCGTCTGGTGTGATGCCTGATATGTTGGATGGCGGCTTCGCCTTATCCGACCTACAAACCAAAGCCCAACCCTGTGTTGGGCTTTTTTACGCAAAAAAAAGCGGACCACGGGGTCCGCAAAAGTTCACGTTGGCTTTAGTTGTGCGAGTTTTGAGAGAAACTCGTAAGACGGGACAGGACTTCAAGGGTAATCGGTGCCGCCTCGTCTCTGTGATGCATTATTCAACAGAATGCTTGATAGGGATAATCGTTCATTGCTATGCTATCTATCGCCATGAACTATCGTGGCGACGGAGGATGAATAATGAATATTCGTGATCTTGAATACCTGGTGGCGTTAGCCGAACACCGCCATTTTCGCCGCGCGGCAGACTCCTGCCACGTCAGCCAGCCAACCCTTAGCGGTCAGATCCGTAAGCTGGAAGACGAGCTTGGTGTAATGCTGCTGGAGCGCACCAGTCGTAAAGTGCTGTTCACCCAGGCAGGCCTGCTGCTGGTGGATCAGGCGCGCACCGTGTTGCGCGAGGTCAAAGTGCTCAAGGAAATGGCAAGCCAGCAGGGGGAGACAATGTCCGGCCCGCTGCATATTGGCCTGATCCCAACCGTTGGCCCGTACCTGCTGCCGCATATTATTCCTTTGCTGCATCAGACCTTCCCTAAACTCGAAATGTACCTGCATGAAGCGCAAACCCATCAGCTGCTGGCGCAGTTAGATAGCGGTAAGCTCGACTGTGCCATTCTGGCGTTGGTCAAAGAGAGCGAAGCCTTTATCGAAGTGCCGCTGTTTGATGAGCCGATGATGCTGGCGATCTATGAGGATCACCCGTGGGCGAGCCGCGATCGCGTGCCGATGGCCGATCTGGCCGGTGAAAAGCTGCTGATGCTGGAAGATGGTCACTGCCTGCGCGATCAAGCGATGGGCTTCTGTTTTGAAGCCGGTGCCGATGAAGATACCCACTTCCGCGCAACCAGCCTGGAAACGCTGCGTAACATGGTGGCGGCGGGAAGCGGTATTACGCTGCTGCCTGCGCTGGCCGTGCCGCGCGAACATAAGCGTGATGGCGTGGTCTATCTGCCATGCATCAAGCCGGAACCGCGTCGTACCATTGGCCTGGTTTATCGTCCGGGTTCACCGCTGCGCAGCCGCTATGAGCAGCTGGCGGAGGCCATCCGTGGTGCAATGGATGGCCATTTCGACAGTACCTTAAAACAGGCGGTTTAAGCCGTTCAGCGCCGCTACCCGATAGGCTTCCGCCATGGTCGGGTAGTTAAAGGTGGTATTAACAAAGTATTCGATCGTGTTACCGCCACCTTTTTGCTCCATGATCGCCTGGCCGATATGGATAATTTCCGCCGCACGTTCACCGAAGCAGTGAATGCCGAGGATCTCTTTCGTCTCGCGATGGAACAAAATCTTCAGCGTACCGACGCTCATTCCTACGATTTGCGCCCGCGCCAGATGTTTAAACTGGGCACGACCCACTTCGTAAGGCACCTTCATGGCCGTCAGTTGCTGTTCGGTTTTCCCTACAGAACTGATCTCCGGAATGGTGTAAATACCTGTCGGGATATCTTCGATCAGGTGTGCTGTCGCTTCGCCTTTCACCAGCGCCTGAGCGGCAATGCGCCCCTGGTCATACGCCGCCGACGCCAGGCTTGGATAACCGATCACGTCACCCACGGCATAGATATGTGGCAAGGCGGTCTGGTACATGCTGTTCACCTTGATCTGCCCGCGGCTGTCGGTGGTCAGACCGATGTTTTCCAGCGCCAGCGAATCGGTGTTACCCGTACGGCCATTGGCATACAGCAGGCAGTCGGCTTTCAGCTTTTTGCCGGATTTCAGGTGCATGATGACGCCATCATCACAACCTTCGATCTTCTCGTACTCTTCGTTGTGACGAATCACCACGCCGCTGTTCCAGAAGTGATACGAGAGCGAGTCAGACATCTCCTGATCGAGGAAGGCCAGCAGACGATCGCGGGTGTTAATCAGGTCGACCTTCACGTTCATACCGCGGAAGATAGAGGCATATTCACAGCCGATCACCCCGGCGCCGTAGATGAGTACGTGGCGCGGTTCATGGTGCAGGCTCAGAATGGAGTCGCTGTCGTAGACGCGCGGGTGGGAGAAATCGACATCGGCCGGGCGATACGGGCGTGAGCCGCAGGCGATCACAAATTTCTCTGCGGTGATGGTCTCAACAGAACCGTCATGGCACTCCAGCGCCAGCGTATGTTCATCCACAAAATGCGCGCTGCCCTGCAGAATTTCGCAGTGGTTGCGCTCATAAAAACCCTGGCGCATGCGCGTCTGCTGATTAATCACGTTATCCGCGTGATTCAGAATATCGGCAAAGGAGGAACGAAGAAGACGGGAGTGATCGCTGTAGAGAGGGTTCTGGTTAAATTCAATAATGCGGCTGACGGCGTGGCGGAGGGCTTTGGAAGGGATGGTGCCCCAGTGGGTACAACCGCCGCCAACGTTATGGTAGCGCTCAATAACCGCTACTCTGGCTCCCTGTTTAACCAGTCCCATAGCAGCGCCTTCGCCGCCGGGGCCGGAACCAATAACAATTGCGTCGTAATCGTAGGAATGTGACATGGTAAGGCTTACCTGTTCTTATACATAAAAGCAACAGAATAGTAACATCATTGACAGGATAACCCAATTATCGTTGTGCTCTTTTCGCGCGGTGGAGCACAAACAACATGTAAACCTTCATTCTGTAAGCCAGGTAATCCGATTAATTTTATTCTCTGGTATAGTGCCTGCGGGCCTTTGGAAGGATTCAACTATCGTGATGGGCGTAAGAGCACAACAAAAAGAGAAAACCCGGCGTTCGCTGGTAGAAGCTGCATTCAGTCAACTGAGTGCTGAGCGAAGTTTCGCCAGTCTGAGCCTGCGGGAAGTCGCACGCGAAGCCGGGATTGCGCCTACCTCTTTCTATCGTCACTTCCGTGACGTGGATGAACTGGGTCTGACCATGGTGGATGAGAGCGGGCTGATGCTGCGCCAGCTGATGCGCCAGGCGCGTCAGCGTATCGCCAAAGGGGGCAGCGTGATCCGCACCTCTGTTTCCACTTTTATGGAATTTATCGGCAATAATCCCAACGCGTTTCGTTTATTGTTACGGGAACGCTCAGGCACCTCGGCCGCGTTTCGTGCCGCCGTGGCCCGCGAGATTCAGCATTTTATTGCGGAACTTGCCGACTATCTTGAACTCGAAAACCATATGCCGCGCGCCTTCACTGAGGCGCAGGCCGAGGCGATGGTAACAATAGTCTTCAGTGCGGGCGCCGAAGCACTGGATGTGAGCGTTGAACAACGCAAGCAACTCGAAGAGCGACTGGTATTGCAGCTGCGGATGATCTCTAAAGGGGCTTATTACTGGTATCGCCGTGAACAAGAAAAACTGGCGCATCAATCCGATGAGTGAAAGGTGAGTAATGAAACAGACAGGACAGGATAAAGGAACATTGTTGCTGGCATTGATCGCTGGCTTATCCATTAACGGTACGTTCGCAGCGCTTTTTAGCTCTATTGTACCGTTCTCGGTTTTCCCGATGATTTCTCTGGTGCTGACGGTGTACTGTCTGCATCAGCGTTATCAGAATCGCACCATGCCGGTGGGGTTACCGGCATTGTCGGCGGCGTTCTTTGTGCTGGGCGTCCTGCTGTATAGCACCGTGGTGCGCGCTGAGTACCCGGACATTGGCTCTAACTTCCTGCCGGCTGTGCTGTCGGTGGCGCTGGTGTTCTGGATCGGCATTAAAATGCGTAACCGTAAGCAGCAGCTGCCAGAGTAATTATCTTGCCGTTCTGTAGGGCAGGTAAGCGCAGCGCCACCTGCCAAAAAGCGCCAGCTGGCGCTTCGTTTATCCGGCCTACGCGTTTTTAGCCGTCAGTAACACCCCGCACTCCATATGGTGCGTGTACGGGAACTGATCGAACAGAGCCAGACGTTCAACCTTGTGCGTCTGGCTTAATGTTTCCAGGTTCTGACACAAGGTCTCCGGATTACAGGAGATATAGAGAATACGCGGGTACGCCTGCACCATCTTCTCCGTTTCGCTGTCCAGCCCGCTGCGTGGCGGGTCGACGAAAATGGTCTCACACTGGTAGCTCTTCAGATCGATCCCCTGCAGACGGTTAAAGTCCCTTACGCCGTTCATCGCCTGAGTAAACTCTTCCGCCGACATGCGAATGATCTGCACATTATCAATATGGTTCGCCGCGATGTTGTATTGCGCGGCGGCGACCGACGGCTTGGCAATTTCGGTGGCCAGTACGCGGTCGAAGTTACGCGCCAGCGCCAGCGAGAAGTTGCCGTTACCGCAGTACAGCTCCAGCAGATCGCCGGTTGAGCCCTCGGTAGCGTTCAGCGCCCACTCGAGCATCTGCACATTCATCGCCGCGTTCGGCTGCGTAAAGCTGTTCTCCACCTGGCGGTAGATCATCTCTTTTCCGGCAACCGGCAGGCGCTCGTCTATATAGTCCTGATCCAGCGCGATTTTGGTTTTTGTCGCGCGGCCAATCAGATGCACATTGATGTTCTGCGCGCGCAGCGCATCACGCAGGGCTTCTGCGGCCTGGCGCCACTCGTCGTTCAACGCCTTATGGTAGAGCAGCGAGACGATGGCCTGATTGCTTTGGGTGGTCAGGTAGTCGATCTGGAAGAGCTTATGGCGCAGCAGCGGATTATTGCGCACGCCATCCATCATCAGCGTCATCAACTGGTTAATCAGCTCGCTGGCCGCCGGGAAACTGTCCACGCGGATCCGGCTTTTGGTCTGCTGATCGAAAATGATGTGGTACAGGTCGTCGCCGTCGTGCCAGATGCGGAATTCGGCACGCATACGGTAGTGGCTGACAGGCGAACGGAACACCTCAGGCGCAGGCGCAGCAAAAGGCGTCATCATACTTTGCAGACGGACGACTTTCTCTGCCAGTTGCGCGTCGTACTGTTCTGTCGGGAGGTGTTCTGGGGTCATGATGCTTCCTGTTGATGATGAATTACGCGGGGATTGTAGGGATTGTACAGGGGATGTCCAGCCTTAATGGTCAACGGCAGTCTGGACATCTATACGTGTCTAAATGTAGCATTATGTTTCCGGTCTCTTATGAGTGAAAAGGGAATCCAGTGCAAATCTGGAGCTGACGCGCAGCGGTAAAGACTGGCGGGATGAGTTAACAGACACTGTGAAAATGGGAAGTCTACATCCACTAAACGCCACCTAGCCCGAAGACCTGCCGGGATCACGTCGCATTTGGTTTCATCATCGCGTGCTATCGATGGGGCCTGCGGCATCCTTCTTATATTGTGGATGCTTTTACAATGATTAAAAAAGTATCGCTGTTGACGGCGCTTTCCGTCACGGCATTTTCGGGCTGGGCGCAGGATGGCGCAGACTCGTTGGTGGTGACGGCAAACCGTGTTGCACAACCTGCAAATACCGTTCTGGCTCCGAGTTCTGTCGTTACCCGGGAAGATATTGAGCGTTGGCAGGCAAAAAGCGTCGTTGAAGTGATGTCGCGCTTACCGGGTGTGGATATCGCCCAAAGCGGCGGCCTGGGCGCTACCTCTTCTACCTTTATTCGCGGGACGGAATCCCGCCATGTGCTGGTGCTGATTGACGGCATTCCACTGAATAACGCCGGGATCAGTAACTCACCGGATCTCAGCCAAATCCCCGTTTCACTCATTCAGCGTGTTGAATACATCCGTGGCCCGCGTTCAGCCCTGTATGGTTCAGATGCGATTGGCGGCGTGATTAACATCATTACGGGTCGGGACACGCCAGGGGGGGAAATCACCGCCAGCGTCGGCTCGAAAGGCTATCAATCCTATGATGGCTCCTTCCAGCAGGTGCTGGATAAAACCAAAATTACCCTGGGCGGTAACTATACCTATACCCGCGGCTTTGATATTGATGCGGCCGATGCGCCACGCCAGCCCGATCGTGACGGCTTTATGAGTAAGTCGCTGTTTGGCTCGGTTGAGCAGCAATTCACTGACAGCCTGAGCGGTTTCGTGCGTGGCCTCGGCTACGACAACCGCACCGCGTATGACGGCTATGAGCATTATGACAACAACTTCATGGTCGATGGCCTGCCTGATACCCGTCAGCTTTACAGCCAGAACTGGGACACCGGCCTGCGCTATCACCAGGGGATTTACCAGACTCAGCTGGTGGGCGGTTACGGTCGCAGTAAAGACCAGAACTACGATCCGAGCAAAGGCCGTTATGCTTCCTCTGCCACCACGGATGACGTTAAGCAATACACCGCCCAGTGGATGAACACCGTCACGGTGGGCCACGGCAATATCGGCGCCGGTCTGGACTGGCAGAAGCAAAAAACCCAGGCGGGAACGGGTTATCTGGATAAAGGCTATGAGCAGCGCAACACCGGGGTATTCCTGTCTGCCATGCAGCAGTTCGATAGCGTCACTCTGGAAGCCGCCGCGCGTAATGATGACAACTCTAACTTTGGTAACCATAACACCTGGCAGACCAGCGCCGGATGGGAGTTCATTGACGGTTACCGCATCATCGCTTCCTACGGCACCGCCTATAAAGCACCGACCATGAGCCAGATCCACAGTGCGAGCTACGGCAACCCGGATCTGAAACCGGAAGAGAGCAAGCAGTGGGAAGGCGGTTTCGAGGGGCTGACCGGCCCGGTGACCTGGCGTGTATCGGGTTATCGTAACGATATCGACAACCTGATCAGCAGCGACCCGCGTACGTTCCGCTACTACAACGTTGATAAAGCCCGTATCAAAGGTATTGAAGCCACGGCGCAGTTTGATACTGGCCCGGTAGGCCATCAGATTTCTTATGATTACGTGGATCCGCGCAATGCCAAAACGAACGAAGTGCTTGCCCGACGTTCGAAGCAGCAGGTGAAGTATCAGCTGGATACGCAGGTGTGGGATCTCGACTGGAATCTGGCCTACCGTTACCTGGGCACCCGTTATGACGTGGCGTACGATCCTGATACGTTCACCTCAGAGCGAGTGAAAATGGGTGGGGTAAGCCTGTGGGATCTCGCAGTTTCATATCCTGTCACCTCTCACCTTACAGTTCGTGGTAAAATAGCCAACCTGTTCGATAAAGACTACGAGGCAGTTTATGGCTACGAAACTGCAGGACGGGAATACACCTTGTCTGGCAGCTACACCTTCTGACCCACGTCCCACCGTACTGGTGTTTGACTCCGGTGTCGGTGGGCTTTCAGTCTATGATGAGATTCGGCAACTTCTGCCGGATCTTCATTACATCTATGCCTTCGATAACGTGGCTTTCCCCTACGGGGAAAAGAGCGAAGCGTTTATTGTTGAACGCGTCGTTGAGATCGTTACCGCCGTGCAACAGCAGTATCCCCTCGCACTGGCGGTGATTGCCTGCAATACCGCCAGTACGGTTTCCCTTCCTGCCTTACGCGAAAAGTTCCCGTTCCCGGTTGTGGGCGTGGTCCCGGCGATCAAACCTGCTGCGCGCCTGACGGCAAATGGCGTGGTGGGGCTCCTGGCAACGCGCGGTACGGTTAAGCGTCCTTATACTCGCGAACTGATCGAACGCTTTGCAAATGAATGCCAGATTGCGATGTTAGGTTCTGCCGAGCTGGTTGAGATGGCGGAAGCCAAACTGCACGGCAAAGCGGTCTCGCTGGAAGAGCTGCGCCGTGTTCTGCGTCCATGGCTGCGGATGGCGGAGCCGCCGGATACGGTGGTGCTGGGTTGTACGCATTTCCCTTTACTGCAGGAAGAGCTGTTGGCCGTACTTCCGGAAGGCACCCGGCTGGTGGATTCAGGGGCAGCGATTGCCCGTCGCACAGCGTGGCTACTTGAACATGAAGCGCCAGATGCAAAATCTGCCGACGCAAATATCGCTTATTGCATGGCATTGACCGCTGAGACTGAGCAACTTTTACCCGTTTTACACCGTTATGGCTTCGAAACGCTCGAAAAACTAGCGGTGTAGCACGTTTTTGTGCAAAAAAAAGGCAGTTGAAAAGTTTTTTTAAATTAGCTCTTGTCAGCGCCGGAGAACTCCCTATAATGCGCCTCCACTGACACGGAACAACGGCACGCAAGCCGCCGGGTCAGCGGGGTTCAGCGATGAATACCCGGCAGAGAAAAGCGAAAATAATCGCTTGACTCTGAATGAGGAAAACGTAATATACGGGACCTCGCAACGGTGAGCGAAAGCCGCGTTGCACTGCTCTTTAACAATTTATCAGACAATCTGTGTGGGCACTCAAAGTGACATGGATTCTTAATGTCCTCGGACGAAAAATGAATACCAAGTCTCTGAGTGAACACGTAATTCATTACGAAGTTTAATTCACGAGCATCAAACTTAAATTGAAGAGTTTGATCATGGCTCAGATTGAACGCTGGCGGCAGGCCTAACACATGCAAGTCGAACGGTAGCACAGAGAGCTTGCTCTCGGGTGACGAGTGGCGGACGGGTGAGTAATGTCTGGGAAACTGCCTGATGGAGGGGGATAACTACTGGAAACGGTAGCTAATACCGCATAACGTCGCAAGACCAAAGAGGGGGACCTTCGGGCCTCTTGCCATCGGATGTGCCCAGATGGGATTAGCTAGTAGGTGGGGTAATGGCTCACCTAGGCGACGATCCCTAGCTGGTCTGAGAGGATGACCAGCCACACTGGAACTGAGACACGGTCCAGACTCCTACGGGAGGCAGCAGTGGGGAATATTGCACAATGGGCGCAAGCCTGATGCAGCCATGCCGCGTGTATGAAGAAGGCCTTCGGGTTGTAAAGTACTTTCAGCGAGGAGGAAGGCATTGTGGTTAATAACCGCAGTGATTGACGTTACTCGCAGAAGAAGCACCGGCTAACTCCGTGCCAGCAGCCGCGGTAATACGGAGGGTGCAAGCGTTAATCGGAATTACTGGGCGTAAAGCGCACGCAGGCGGTCTGTTAAGTCAGATGTGAAATCCCCGGGCTCAACCTGGGAACTGCATTTGAAACTGGCAGGCTTGAGTCTTGTAGAGGGGGGTAGAATTCCAGGTGTAGCGGTGAAATGCGTAGAGATCTGGAGGAATACCGGTGGCGAAGGCGGCCCCCTGGACAAAGACTGACGCTCAGGTGCGAAAGCGTGGGGAGCAAACAGGATTAGATACCCTGGTAGTCCACGCCGTAAACGATGTCGACTTGGAGGTTGTGCCCTTGAGGCGTGGCTTCCGGAGCTAACGCGTTAAGTCGACCGCCTGGGGAGTACGGCCGCAAGGTTAAAACTCAAATGAATTGACGGGGGCCCGCACAAGCGGTGGAGCATGTGGTTTAATTCGATGCAACGCGAAGAACCTTACCTACTCTTGACATCCAGAGAACTTGCCAGAGATGGCTTGGTGCCTTCGGGAACTCTGAGACAGGTGCTGCATGGCTGTCGTCAGCTCGTGTTGTGAAATGTTGGGTTAAGTCCCGCAACGAGCGCAACCCTTATCCTTTGTTGCCAGCGGTTAGGCCGGGAACTCAAAGGAGACTGCCAGTGATAAACTGGAGGAAGGTGGGGATGACGTCAAGTCATCATGGCCCTTACGAGTAGGGCTACACACGTGCTACAATGGCGCATACAAAGAGAAGCGACCTCGCGAGAGCAAGCGGACCTCATAAAGTGCGTCGTAGTCCGGATTGGAGTCTGCAACTCGACTCCATGAAGTCGGAATCGCTAGTAATCGTAGATCAGAATGCTACGGTGAATACGTTCCCGGGCCTTGTACACACCGCCCGTCACACCATGGGAGTGGGTTGCAAAAGAAGTAGGTAGCTTAACCTTCGGGAGGGCGCTTACCACTTTGTGATTCATGACTGGGGTGAAGTCGTAACAAGGTAACCGTAGGGGAACCTGCGGTTGGATCACCTCCTTACCTTAAAGAACCTGCCTTTGCAGTGCTCACACAGATTGTCTGATAGAAAGCAGAAAGCAAGACGGCTGCGAAGTCGTGACACCTCGTGTCCCCTTCGTCTAGCGGTTAGGACTCCGCCCTTTCACGGCGGCAACAGGGGTTCGAATCCCCTAGGGGACGCCACTTGCTGGGTGTGAGTGAAAGGCACAACCAATCAGTATCTCAAAACTGACTTGCGAGTCATGTTTGCGATATTTGCTCTTTAAAAATCTGGATCAAGCTGAAAATTGAAACGACACACGTCAAGTGTGTTCGAGTCTCTCAAATTTTCACAAAGCGAAGTGAAACAGCTTCGGGTTGTGAGGTTAAGCGACTAAGCGTACACGGTGGATGCCCTGGCAGTCAGAGGCGATGAAGGACGTGCTAATCTGCGAAAAGCGCCGGCGAGGTGATATGAACCCTTGACCCGGCGATGTCCGAATGGGGAAACCCAGTGTGATTCGTCACACTATCGTTAGCTGAATACATAGGCTAACGAGGCGAACCGGGGGAACTGAAACATCTAAGTACCCCGAGGAAAAGAAATCAACCGAGATTCCCCCAGTAGCGGCGAGCGAACGGGGAGCAGCCCGGAGTCTGAATCAGCTTGTGTGTTAGTGGAAGCGTCTGGAAAGTCGCAGGGTACAGGGTGATACTCCCGTACACGAAAGCACACATGCTGTGAACTCGAAGAGTAGGGCGGGACACGTGGTATCCTGTCTGAATATGGGGGGACCATCCTCCAAGGCTAAATACTCCTGACTGACCGATAGTGAACCAGTACCGTGAGGGAAAGGCGAAAAGAACCCCGGCGAGGGGAGTGAAAAAGAACCTGAAACCGTGTACGTACAAGCAGTGGGAGCACCTTCGGGTGTGACTGCGTACCTTTTGTATAATGGGTCAGCGACTTATATTCTGTAGCAAGGTTAACCGTATAGGGGAGCCGAAGGGAAACCGAGTCTTAACTGGGCGTTAAGTTGCAGGGTATAGACCCGAAACCCGGTGATCTAGCCATGGGCAGGTTGAAGGTTGGGTAACACTAACTGGAGGACCGAACCGACTAATGTTGAAAAATTAGCGGATGACCTGTGGCTGGGGGTGAAAGGCCAATCAAACCGGGAGATAGCTGGTTCTCCCCGAAAGCTATTTAGGTAGCGCCTCGTGAATTCATCCTCGGGGGTAGAGCACTGTTTCGGCTAGGGGGCCATCCCGGCTTACCAACCCGATGCAAACTGCGAATACCGAGGAATGTTATCACGGGAGACACACGGCGGGTGCTAACGTCCGTCGTGAAGAGGGAAACAACCCAGACCGCCAGCTAAGGTCCCAAAGTCATGGTTAAGTGGGAAACGATGTGGGAAGGCACAGACAGCCAGGATGTTGGCTTAGAAGCAGCCATCATTTAAAGAAAGCGTAATAGCTCACTGGTCGAGTCGGCCTGCGCGGAAGATGTAACGGGGCTAAACCATGCACCGAAGCTGCGGCAGCGACACTATGTGTTGTTGGGTAGGGGAGCGTTCTGTAAGCCTGCGAAGGTGTGCTGTGAGGCATGCTGGAGGTATCAGAAGTGCGAATGCTGACATAAGTAACGATAAAGCGGGTGAAAAGCCCGCTCGCCGGAAGACCAAGGGTTCCTGTCCAACGTTAATCGGGGCAGGGTGAGTCGACCCCTAAGGCGAGGCCGAAAGGCGTAGTCGATGGGAAACAGGTTAATATTCCTGTACTCGGTGTTACTGCGAAGGGGGGACGGAGAAGGCTATGTTGGCCGGGCGACGGTTGTCCCGGTTTAAGCATGTAGGCGGAGGTTCCAGGTAAATCCGGTACCTTATTAACGCTGAGGTGTGATGACGAGGCACTACGGTGCTGAAGCAACAAATGCCCTGCTTCCAGGAAAAGCCTCTAAGCATCAGGTAACATCAAATCGTACCCCAAACCGACACAGGTGGTCAGGTAGAGAATACCAAGGCGCTTGAGAGAACTCGGGTGAAGGAACTAGGCAAAATGGTGCCGTAACTTCGGGAGAAGGCACGCTGATATGTAGGTGAAGCCCCTGCGGGTGGAGCTGAAATCAGTCGAAGATACCAGCTGGCTGCAACTGTTTATTAAAAACACAGCACTGTGCAAACACGAAAGTGGACGTATACGGTGTGACGCCTGCCCGGTGCCGGAAGGTTAATTGATGGGGTTAGCTGTAAGGCGAAGCTCTTGATCGAAGCCCCGGTAAACGGCGGCCGTAACTATAACGGTCCTAAGGTAGCGAAATTCCTTGTCGGGTAAGTTCCGACCTGCACGAATGGCGTAATGATGGCCAGGCTGTCTCCACCCGAGACTCAGTGAAATTGAAATCGCTGTGAAGATGCAGTGTACCCGCGGCAAGACGGAAAGACCCCGTGAACCTTTACTATAGCTTGACACTGAACACTGGTCCTTGATGTGTAGGATAGGTGGGAGGCTTTGAAGTGTGGACGCCAGTCTGCATGGAGCCGTCCTTGAAATACCACCCTTTAATGGCTGGTGTTCTAACGTGGACCCGTTACCCGGGTTGCGGACAGTGTCTGGTGGGTAGTTTGACTGGGGCGGTCTCCTCCTAAAGAGTAACGGAGGAGCACGAAGGTCAGCTAATCCTGGTCGGACATCAGGAGGTTAGTGCAATGGCATAAGCTGGCTTGACTGCGAGAGTGACGGCTCGAGCAGGTGCGAAAGCAGGTCATAGTGATCCGGTGGTTCTGTATGGAAGGGCCATCGCTCAACGGATAAAAGGTACTCCGGGGATAACAGGCTGATACCGCCCAAGAGTTCATATCGACGGCGGTGTTTGGCACCTCGATGTCGGCTCATCACATCCTGGGGCTGAAGTAGGTCCCAAGGGTATGGCTGTTCGCCATTTAAAGTGGTACGCGAGCTGGGTTTAGAACGTCGTGAGACAGTTCGGTCCCTATCTGCCGTGGGCGCTGGAGAATTGAGGGGGGCTGCTCCTAGTACGAGAGGACCGGAGTGGACGCATCACTGGTGTTCGGGTTGTCATGCCAATGGCACTGCCCGGTAGCTAAATGCGGAAGAGATAAGTGCTGAAAGCATCTAAGCACGAAACTTGCCCCGAGATGAGTTCTCCCTGACCCTTTGAGGGTCCTGAAGGAACGTTGAAGACGACGACGTTGATAGGCCGGGTGTGTAAGCGCAGCGATGCGTTGAGCTAACCGGTACTAATGAACCGTGAGGCTTAACCTTACAACGCCGAAGCTGTTTCGGTGGGTTTGAGAAGATTTTCAGCTGATACAGATTACAGAATTTGCCTGGCGGCTGTAGCGCGGTGGTCCCACCTGACCCCATGCCGAACTCAGAAGTGAAACGCCGTAGCGCCGATGGTAGTGTGGGGCCTCCCCATGCGAGAGTAGGGAACTGCCAGGCATCAAATTACGTAGTAAACCGGGGCAATAAACCGGTAGTTACAGAAGTATTCGGTGGAGCGGTAGTTCAGTCGGTTAGAATACCTGCCTGTCACGCAGGGGGTCGCGGGTTCGAGTCCCGTCCGTTCCGCCACTTATTTAAACTAAGCCTGCTAATGTAGCAGGCTTAGTAGTAAGAAATTTAGGGGCGTAGCTCAGTTGGTAGAGCACCGGTCTCCAAAACCGGGTGTCGCGAGTTCGAGTCTCTCCGCCCCTGCCATATAAAGAATCCTTTGCTTCGGCGAAGGATTTTTTTTGCCTGTAATATTTCAACTTTCCCCTCTTTAAGCCTTTAATTGCGTCCCTGCAACAGGCTGATTCACTCCATCACGTTGATTTTAAGCAGATCTTTGATCTGCCCCTGTTTGTCACTGTTCTGAAGCCAGATAGCGTACAGCGGCCTCTGGAGCAGGGCTGAATCGGTGACCGCATACAGATCTGGTTTATTACTGGCCCAGCGTTGTGGCAACCAGGTACAACCTTTAAGCGCTGCGAGTTGTTGGCAGGCTATTTCAGCAGAACTGGTTGTCAGGACTGGAACATCGTCCGCTGCAATCAACCCCGCCTCATGGGGCTGGAAATCGGGGCCCCATTCAAGGCGCAGATAATTCAGGTCGCTTTTCAGAGCGGAAGGTTCGGCCGCATAGAGTCCCAGACTGAACTGCCCGAGAACCTGGCTGCTGAATTCATCCATTTTCGGTGCTTCGGTAGTGATCAGAAGATCCAGTTGTCTTTCATGCAGTTGCTTAACCAGCGACTGCCGTTGCGCAATACGCGCCTCAAACTGCAGATGCCCGTGAGAGCGATATAGCCGACTGAGCCACGGGCTAAGCATGCACTCCCATAGCGAGGCGCTGGCACCGATAGAGAACTCATTATGCTTTGAGGTATGAGCAACCTCTTTACGTGCCGCCTGCCAGGTGTTCATGAGCGTTTCGGCATACGGCAGAAGTTTCTCTCCCGCTGGCGTTAAGCGGATGTTGTTGCGATGGCGGGTGAAAAGGTTTACACCGAGCTGATTTTCAAGCTGTCGAATACGAAAGCTCACTGCCGACTGCGTCAGATAAAGCGCTTCTGCGGCGCGCCCAAAGTGGCGAGTTCTGCTCACTTCGAGAAAAGTTTTTAGCAATTCCGTATCCACGGGATTCTCCGCAAAATTATTTGTCGTTATGATTTAAATGTTTTGTTTGACGCTCTGTCAAGCGTAACTAATACTCCGCGCCATAAATAGCTCGGCCAAAGATATAGGAGCGTGTAGGATGGCGGAAAGCTTTACGACGACTAATCGTTTTTTCGACAACAAAAATTATCCACGCGGATTTTCTCGCCATGGTGATTTCACCATCAAAGAGGCACAACTGCTTGAGCGCCATGGTTATGCCTTCAATGAACTGGATTTGGGAAAACGTGAACCCTCCACTGAAGACGAAAAATCATTTGTTGCCGTCTGCCGTGGCGAGCGTGAGCCAGTAACGGAAGCGGAGCGCGTATGGATCAAATATATGGCGCGTATCAAGCGTCCAAAGCGTTTCCATACTCTGTCTGGTGGTAAACCACAGATGGAAGGTGCGGAAGACTACACCGATTCAGACGATTAATAAAAAGGGGCTACGGCCCCTTTTTTTATGCCAGCATCTTTTGCAGGTGTAACAGCAGGCGGTCAATAGCGCGATAGCTCAGCGCTTCCTGTAGATGCCTGCGTTCAATATTTTCACACTCCTCCAGATCGGCAATAGTACGGGCAACTTTTAACAACCGCTGCCACGCACGTACTGACAGACCAAAGTGGGTAAGTGTCTCCTCCAGCCACAGCGCGTCGTCTGCCGCTAGCCGGCAAAAGGTGCGGATCTCTGCGTTGTCGAGATGCGCGTTACGTTTATTCTGCCTCGCCAGCTGCCTCTCCTGCGCGACAATCACTCGGTTTCGCACGGTGAGGCTTGATTCTCCCGTTTTATGCGCCTGGCTTAGCAAGCCTGGCGGCGGGAGTGGGATCTCGAGCGATAGATCGAAGCGGTCGAGGAATGGCCCGGACAAGCGACCCAGATAGCGCAGCGTCTGCTCGGGCGAGCAGCGATTATGATTGCCTTGATAGTGCCCCGTTGGGCTGGGGTTCATGGCGGCGATAAGCTGGAAGCGTGCCGGATAACTGATCTTGGCGCGGGTGCGGGAGATATTAATTTGTCCGGATTCGATGGGCTCGCGTAAGGCATCCAGTACGCGACGCTCAAACTCGGGCAATTCGTCCAGGAACAGGATGCCGTTATGTGCCAGTGAGATCTCTCCTGGCGCAGGGATTGCGCCTCCACCCACCATGGCTACCAGCGAGGCACTATGATGCGGGGCCCGGAAAGGGCGCTGACGCCATTGTTTATACATTGATGTGGCGCTGACCAGGCTTACGATAGCCGCGCTTTCCAGCGCCTCATGGTTACTGAGTGGCGGCAGCAGAGTGTTGAGCCGGCTCGCGAGCATGGTTTTGCCGGTGCCGGGTGGGCCAATGAGCAACAGGTTATGCGCACCGGCTGCGGTGATCTCCAGCGCCCTCTTACCCTGTTCCTGGCCGATGATATCGCTGATGTCACACTCGTTATATTCGGCAACAAACGGCTCCCCAACGGGCGCGGCCAGCTCATGACGCCCCTCAAGAAAAGCGCATACCTCCTGCAGATGTTCAGCAACCAGGCAGCCTTTTTCTTCAATAAGGCTGACTTCTGCAGCATTATCTCTGGCGACGATAATCTCTCTCCCGGCGCGTATAGCCGCCAGAGCGCCAGATATCGCGCCAGGAACCCCTCTTAATGCGCCTGTAAGCGCCAGCTCACCCACAAACTCATATGCGCTTATCCTGGTGGAGGAGAGCTGCTCAGAGGCGACGAGAAGCGCGATGGCGATAGGTAAATCGTATCGTCCGCCTTCCTTAGGGAGATCGGCTGGGGCCAGATTGATGGTGATTTTTTTGGCCGGGAAGGTATAACCACTATTGATGATCGCGCTGCGTACCCGGTCTCTGGCCTCCTTGACGGTGGTTTCGGGCAGGCCGACCAGCGTCAGGCCAGGCAGGCCATTACTGAGATGAACTTCGACGCAAATAAGCGGTGCTTCAACGCCTAATGCAGCGCGGGTATAGACAACCGACAATGACATAAATCGCCTCCTTGTCGTGCCACTATGTCATCTGCCCGATGCGATTTTTACCGTCAGTTCGCGTTTTTACGCGGCCTGTTCCTGATTATTTTCCCTGAATTGCAATGTTTTCATCATCATGGAAGCCTGCTCGCAAAAAGGGTAATAAGCTTGTCTTCTCACAGCGATTGCCCAGGAAAAAATGAAAATAATTCATTTTCTATTTTTGTCATAAAAAACAATGATTTTTATCTGAACTATTAGCGTAATAATCAAATTAATTATAAAAAAATGTTGTGTTTAATTCGATATCTGTGATAACTCTTTAGGTATTCCTTCGAACAAGATGCAAAAAGAACAGCAAATGACAGCCCTTCTACGAGTGATTAGCCTGGTCGTGATTAGCGTGGTGGTGATTATTATCCCACCGTGCGGGGCTGCACTTGGACGAGGAAAGGCTTAATAATCAAGCCTTAACGAACTAAGACCCCCGCACCGAAAGGTCCGGGGGTTTTTTTATGACCTTAAAACATAAGCGAGGAGCAGATGATGAGTAATAGCATAATATTCTGTTTCTCCCGATTTACGACGGGGAACTAACTATGAATGGCGCACAATGGGTAGTACATGCGTTGCGGGCGCAGGGAGTCGAGACAGTATTCGGTTACCCGGGTGGTGCAATTATGCCGATTTACGATGCTCTGTATGACGGCGGCGTGGAACATCTGTTGTGCCGACACGAGCAGGGCGCAGCAATGGCGGCCATCGGTTATGCGCGTGCTACAGGGAAAACCGGCGTCTGTATGGCGACCTCTGGCCCTGGCGCAACCAACCTGATCACCGGTCTGGCTGACGCACTGCTTGATTCCGTTCCCGTTGTGGCCATCACCGGTCAGGTTGCCTCTCCCTTCATCGGCACCGACGCTTTCCAGGAAGTGGACGTCCTCGGTTTGTCACTGGCGTGTACGAAACACAGCTTCCTCGTCCAGTCACTCGAAGAGCTGCCTCGCGTCATGGCGGAGGCATTTGAGGTGGCAAACTCAGGCCGTCCTGGTCCTGTTCTGGTTGATATTCCTAAAGATATTCAGGTTGCGCTGGGCGAACTGGAGCCCCACTTCTCTACCGTTGAGAATGCTGATGATTTCCCGCATACCGAAGTAGATGAAGCGAGTCAGATGCTGGCCCACGCGCAAAAGCCAATCCTCTACGTGGGCGGCGGTGTTGGGATGGCGCAGGCCGTTCCAGCCCTGCGTGAATTTATCGCGGTTACCCAAATGCCCGCGACCTGCACATTGAAAGGGTTGGGCGCGGTGGATGCCGACTACCCGTACTATCTGGGTATGTTGGGGATGCACGGCACGAAAGCGGCCAACCTCGCGGTGCAGGAGTGCGACCTGTTGATCGCTGTGGGCGCGCGCTTTGACGATCGTGTCACCGGCAAGCTGAATACCTTCGCGCCGAATGCAAAAGTCATTCATATGGATATCGATCCGGCAGAGATGAACAAGCTCCGTCAGGCGCATGTGGCTTTGCAGGGCGATCTCAACGCGCTGCTGCCTGCGTTACAACAGCCCTTAGCGATTGACGCATGGCGTCAGCATGCGGCAGCAATGCGCCGCGAACATGCCTGGCGCTATGACCATCCGGGTGACGCTATCTATGCGCCGCTGCTGCTGAAACAGCTGTCGGATTGTAAGCCAGCCGACAGCGTAGTCACTACCGACGTGGGCCAGCACCAGATGTGGTCAGCCCAGCACATGACCTACACGCGCCCGGAAAATTTCATCACGTCCAGCGGCTTAGGCACGATGGGCTTTGGCTTGCCTGCCGCGGTGGGTGCCCAGGTGGCGCGCCCGGACGATACGGTCATCTGTATCTCCGGTGACGGCTCCTTCATGATGAACGTCCAGGAGCTGGGCACCATCAAGCGTAAGCAACTGCCGGTTAAGATCGTACTGCTGGATAACCAACGTTTAGGCATGGTTCGCCAGTGGCAGCAGCTCTTTTTCCAGGAGCGTTACAGCGAAACCACCCTGACCGATAACCCCGATTTCCTCGTTCTGGCCAGCGCCTTTGGCATCCCTGGCCAGCACATCACCCGTAAAGACCAGGTTGAAGCGGCACTTGATGAAATGTTGTCAAGCAAGGGGCCTTACCTGCTTCATGTCTCAATCGACGAGCTTGAGAATGTCTGGCCGTTGGTGCCGCCCGGCGCCAGTAACTCACAAATGCTGGAGAAATTATCATGATGCAACATCAGGTCGCCGTTCAGGCTCGCTTCAACCCGGAAACGTTAGAACGTGTATTGCGCGTGGTGCGCCATCGTGGGTTCCAGATCTGTTCGATGAACATGGAAACCGCCACCGACGCGCAGAACATAAATATTGAATTGACCGTTGCCAGTCAGCGCCCCGTCGAATTACTGTTTAGCCAGTTGAGCAAACTTGTCGACGTCGCCCGGGTTGATATCCAGCAGCGTGCCGCTTCATCACAAACACAACAAATCCGCGCCTGAGCGCAAAAGGAAGAAAAATGACGACGAAAAAAGCTGATTTCATTTGGTCCAATGGTGAGATGATTCGCTGGGAGGACGCTAAAGTCCACGTGATGTCCCACGCGCTTCACTACGGTACGTCTGTATTTGAAGGTATCCGTTGCTACGACTCACACAAAGGCCCGGTGGTGTTCCGTCATCGTGAACACATGCAACGTCTGCGTGATTCAGCCAAAATTTATCGCTTCCCTGTATCTCAGAGCGTCGACGAGCTGATGGAAGCTTGCCGCGCGGTGCTGCGTAAAAACAACCTGACCAGCGCCTATATTCGTCCGCTGGTTTTCGTGGGTGATGTGGGTATGGGCGTCAACCCGCCAGCCGGTTACACCACCGATGTGATCATCGCCGCGTTCCCGTGGGGAGCATACCTGGGCGCCGAAGCGCTGGAACAGGGGATCGATGCGATGGTCTCCTCCTGGAACCGTGTGGCGCCAAACACTATCCCGACCGCAGCCAAAGCGGGCGGTAACTATCTCTCCTCCCTGCTGGTAGGCAGCGAAGCGCGCCGTCACGGTTATCAGGAAGGTATCGCCCTGGATGTGAACGGCTACATCTCTGAAGGCGCAGGTGAAAACCTGTTTGAAGTGAAAGATGGCGTTCTGTTCACTCCGCCATTCACCTCTTCCGCCCTGCCGGGTATCACCCGCGACGCCATTATCAAACTGGCACAGGATCTTGGCATTGAAGTGCGCGAGCAGGTGCTGTCCCGTGAATCGCTGTACCTGGCCGATGAAGTGTTCATGTCCGGTACCGCAGCAGAGATCACCCCGGTACGCAGCGTTGACGGCATTCAGGTCGGCGAAGGCCGCCGTGGCCCGGTCACTAAACGTATCCAGGAAGCCTTCTTCGGCCTCTTCACCGGCGAAACCGAAGATAAATGGGGTTGGTTGGACCAGGTTAATCCATAAGCATAAATATGGGACGGCACGCACCGTCCCATTTACCAGATAGACGGGAGTAAATAACGCATGCCTAAGTACCGTTCCGCCACCACCACTCACGGCCGCAACATGGCGGGTGCCCGCGCGCTGTGGCGCGCCACCGGAATGACCGACGCCGACTTCGGGAAACCGATTATCGCCGTGGTCAACTCTTTTACCCAGTTTGTGCCGGGCCACGTGCACCTGCGCGACCTCGGGAAGCTGGTTGCCGAGCAGATTGAAGCCTCCGGTGGCGTGGCGAAAGAGTTCAACACCATCGCCGTGGATGACGGGATCGCAATGGGGCACGGGGGCATGCTTTATTCACTGCCGTCGCGCGAGCTGATTGCCGACTCGGTGGAGTACATGGTGAACGCCCACTGTGCCGATGCCATGGTCTGTATCTCCAACTGCGACAAAATCACCCCAGGGATGCTGATGGCCTCCCTGCGCCTGAACATTCCGGTGATCTTCGTCTCCGGCGGCCCAATGGAAGCGGGTAAAACCAAGCTCTCCGATAAGATCATCAAGCTCGACCTGGTTGACGCGATGATTCAGGGCGCGGACCCGAAAGTCTCCGACGAGCAGAGCGAACAGGTTGAACGTTCAGCGTGCCCGACCTGCGGCTCTTGCTCCGGGATGTTCACCGCCAACTCGATGAACTGCCTGACCGAAGCGCTGGGCTTATCTCAGCCGGGTAACGGCTCGCTGCTGGCGACCCACGCCGATCGTAAGGAGCTGTTTATCAATGCCGGTAAACGCATCGTTGAGCTGACCAAACGCTACTACGAGCAGGACGATGCCAGCGCGCTGCCGCGCAATATCGCCAGCAAAGCGGCATTTGAAAATGCCATGACGCTGGATATCGCTATGGGTGGTTCCACTAACACCGTTCTGCACCTGCTGGCCGCCGCGCAGGAAGCGGAGATCGATTTCACCATGAGTGATATCGACAAGCTCTCACGCAAGGTGCCGCAGCTGTGTAAGGTTGCGCCAAGCACGCAAAAATACCACATGGAAGATGTTCACCGTGCCGGTGGCGTGCTGGGGATCCTCGGTGAGCTGGATCGCGCCGGGTTGATGAACCGCGACGTGAAAAACGTGCTGGGCCTGACGCTGCCGCAGGCGCTGGATCAGTATGACGTGATGCTGACCAAAGATGAGTCAGTGAAAAAAATGTTCCGCGCCGGTCCGGCCGGTATCCGTACCACCCAGGCATTCTCGCAGGATTGTCGCTGGGATACTCTGGATGACGATCGCGCTGAAGGTTGTATCCGCTCGCTGGAACATGCCTACAGCAAAGATGGTGGCCTGGCAGTGCTGTACGGCAACTTTGCGGAAAACGGCTGTATCGTTAAAACCGCAGGCGTGGATGACAGCATCCTGAAATTTACCGGTCCGGCAAAAGTCTACGAGAGCCAGGACGAGGCGGTAGAAGCGATCCTCGGCGGCAAAGTGGTCGAAGGCGATGTCGTGGTGATCCGCTACGAAGGGCCGAAAGGCGGGCCGGGAATGCAGGAGATGCTCTACCCGACCACCTTCCTGAAGTCCATGGGCCTCGGTAAAGCCTGTGCGCTGATCACCGATGGTCGCTTCTCCGGCGGCACCTCTGGTCTCTCTATCGGCCACGTTTCGCCGGAAGCAGCCAGCGGCGGCAACATTGCGATCATCGAAGATGGCGACCTGATCGAAATCGACATTCCGAATCGCGGTATCCAGCTGAAACTGAGCGACCAGGAAATTGCGGCCCGCCGCGAAGCGCAGGAAGCGCGTGGGGATAAAGCCTGGACGCCGAAAGATCGCCAGCGTGAAGTCTCCTTCGCCCTGCGCGCTTACGCGACCCTCGCCACCAGTGCAGATAAAGGCGCAGTGCGCGATAAATCTAAACTCGGGGGCTAATGATGGCCGAATCCCAACCCTTATCCGCCGCCCCTGAGGGGGCGGAGTATCTCAGGGCGGTGCTACGTGCACCGGTCTATGAAGCGGTGCAGGTCACGCCGCTGCAAAAAATGGACAAGCTCTCGGCGCGCCTCGATAACGTCATTCTGGTAAAACGTGAAGACCGTCAGCCGGTACACAGCTTTAAGCTGCGCGGCGCCTACGCGATGATGGCCGGGCTGACCGACGAGCAAAAAGCGCGTGGTGTGATCACGGCGTCTGCGGGCAACCATGCCCAGGGCGTGGCGTTCTCGTCTGCGCGTCTGGGGTTAAAAGCGCTGATTGTAATGCCGGTTGCCACGGCAGATATCAAAGTGGATGCGGTACGGGGTTTTGGCGGTGAAGTGCTGCTCCACGGTGCCAATTTTGACGAAGCGAAAGCCAAAGCGATCGAGCTGGCACAGCAGCAGGGATTTACCTGGGTGCCGCCGTTCGATCACCCGATGGTGATTGCTGGTCAGGGGACGCTGGCGCTGGAGCTGCTGCAGCAGGATGCCCATCTCGACCGCGTATTTGTGCCGGTCGGCGGCGGTGGCCTGGCGGCGGGCGTGGCGGTACTCATCAAACAGCTGATGCCGCAAATCAAGGTGATTGCCGTGGAAGCGGAAGACTCTGCCTGCCTGAAGGCGGCGCTGGATGCCGGGCATCCGGTCGATCTCCCGCGCGTTGGACTGTTTGCCGAGGGCGTGGCGGTGAAACGCATCGGGGATGAAACCTTCCGTCTCTGCCAGGAGTATCTCGACGACATCATCACCGTCGACAGTGATGCCATCTGCGCGGCAATGAAAGATCTGTTCGAGGATGTGCGCGCGGTGGCAGAGCCGTCTGGCGCGCTGGCGCTGGCGGGGATGAAAAAATATATCGCCCAGCACAATATTCGCGGCGAGCGTCTGGCCCATGTCCTTTCCGGCGCTAACGTAAACTTCCACGGCCTGCGCTACGTTTCCGAGCGTTGCGAGCTGGGTGAGCAGCGTGAGGCCCTGCTGGCGGTGACCATCCCGGAAGAGAAGGGCAGCTTCCTCAAGTTCTGCCAGCTGCTGGGCGGCCGTTCGGTAACAGAGTTCAACTACCGCTTTGCCGATGCTAAAGATGCCTGCATTTTTGTCGGCGTGCGCCTGAGCCGCGGTCTGGAAGAGCGCAAAGAGATCCTCAGCCTGCTGCATGAAGGTGGCTACAGCGTGGTGGATCTCTCCGACGACGAGATGGCGAAGCTGCACGTGCGCTACATGGTAGGCGGGCGTCCGTCTAAACCGTTACGGGAGCGTCTGTTCAGCTTTGAGTTTCCGGAGTCCCCCGGCGCGCTACTGAAGTTCCTGCATACCCTGGGCACGCACTGGAACATCTCCCTGTTCCACTACCGCAGCCACGGCACCGACTATGGTCGGGTACTGGCGGCGTTTGAACTGGGCGAGCACGAGCCAGATTTCGAAACGCGGCTGAACGAGCTGGGCTATGAGTGTCACGACGAAACCCACAACCCGGCGTTCAGGTTCTTCCTGGCGGGTTAGGTGAGTCGTAGGCCGGGTTAGCGCAGCGCCACCCGGCTTTAGTGGTTCGGCAATATCTTCCAGAACGCATCAATAAGCGGCTCATGCAGCCGCTTTTTTTGTGCGCAGACGCCAAGCTCAAACGGCGTTTTCTCGTCGCTGCGCTCCAGAATCATCACGCGGTTACGCACCGGCTCCGGGCTGTTCTCCAGCACCACTTCCGGCAGCAGCGCCACGCCGCAGCCCAACGCCACCATTGAGACCATCGCCTCATGGCCGCCCACTGTCGCATAAATGGAGGGGTTGCTGATTTTCTGACGACGGAACCACAGCTCAATGCGACGGCGCACCGGCCCCTGATCGGCCATGATAAAGGGCACCGTTGACCAGTCGGGCTTCTCCACCGACACCTGATTACGCACCGGGCAGGGCAGCGCCGGGGCAATCAGCACTACCGCCAGATTTTCCAGCATCGAGAAGGCCACAGCCCCCGGCAGGGTTTCCGGTTTGCCGGCAATGGCCAGATCCGCTTCACCCGTCACCACTTTTTCCATCGCATCGGCGGCATCGCCGGTGGTGAGTTTAATTTCAACCGAGGGATGCTCCGCGCGGAAGCGGTCAAGAATGGGGGGAAGATGGCTATAGGCGGCGGTCACCGAGCAGAAGATGTGGAGCTCGCCGGACAGAGAGGGCCCTTGCTGGTCGATGGTGTGGCGCAGCTGCTGATACTGCAATAACGTCTGTTGGGCAAACGTACGCAACTCTTCCCCCGCTTCGGTGAGTGTCACCGTGCGGTTATCACGCACAAACAGCGGCTGGCCGAGATCCTCTTCCAGACGCTGGATCTGGCGGGAAAGCGTGGAGGGGCTGACATGCATCGCCCGTGCGCTGCGGCCAAAATGGCGGCTTTCCGCCAGATGCAGAAACATTTTTAGATCGCGTAAATCCACCGATTCCACTCCCCCTTTTTACATTGCAAATATTGCAACGTGACGTTGTGAATATATCAATTTCCGCAATAAATTTCCTGTTGTAATGTGGGTACATTCTCGCTGAACAGCGAACCGAACAATAAGACACACAACATCACGAGGTATCACCATGGCTAACTACTTCAACACACTGAACCTGCGCCAGCAGCTGGCGCAGCTGGGCAAATGCCGCTTTATGGCGCGCGATGAATTTGCCGATGGCGCAAGCTACCTTCAGGGTAAGAAAGTGGTCATCGTCGGCTGTGGCGCCCAGGGCCTGAACCAGGGTCTGAACATGCGCGACTCCGGCCTGGATATCTCCTACGCCCTGCGTAAAGAAGCGATTGCTGAGAAGCGTGCTTCCTGGCGCAAAGCGACCGAAAACGGCTTCAAAGTGGGTACCTACGAAGAGCTGATTCCACAGGCGGATCTGGTGGTTAACCTGACGCCAGACAAACAGCACTCTGACGTTGTGCGTTCCGTACAGCCTATGATGAAAGATGGCGCGGCGCTGGGTTATTCCCACGGCTTCAACATCGTTGAAGTGGGCGAGCAGATTCGTAAAGACATCACCGTCGTGATGGTGGCGCCAAAATGCCCGGGTACCGAAGTGCGTGAAGAGTACAAGCGTGGTTTCGGTGTGCCGACCCTGATCGCGGTTCACCCGGAAAACGATCCGAAAGGCGAAGGGATGGCGATCGCGAAAGCATGGGCAGCAGCTACCGGCGGCCACCGTGCGGGCGTGCTGGAGTCCTCCTTCGTGGCCGAAGTGAAATCTGACCTGATGGGCGAGCAGACCATTCTGTGCGGCATGCTGCAGGCCGGTTCTCTGCTCTGCTTCGACAAGCTGGTGGAAGAGGGTACTGACCCGGCATATGCGGAAAAACTGATTCAGTTCGGCTGGGAAACCATCACCGAAGCGCTGAAGCAGGGCGGCATCACCCTGATGATGGATCGCCTGTCTAATCCGGCGAAGCTGCGTGCCTTTGCACTGTCCGAGCAGCTGAAAACTATCATGGCGCCGCTGTTCCAGAAACATATGGACGACATCATCTCCGGTGAGTTCTCTTCCGGCATGATGGCCGACTGGGCCAACGACGACAAAAACCTGCTGACCTGGCGCGAAGAGACCGGTAAAACCGCGTTCGAAACTGCGCCACAGTATGAAGGCAAAATCAGCGAGCAGGAGTACTTCGATAAAGGCGTTCTGATGATTGCGATGGTGAAAGCGGGCGTTGAGCTGGCGTTCGAAACCATGGTGGATTCCGGCATCATCGAAGAGTCTGCGTACTATGAATCCCTGCACGAGCTGCCGCTGATCGCGAACACTATCGCCCGTAAGCGTCTGTATGAGATGAACGTGGTTATCTCCGATACCGCTGAATACGGTAACTACCTGTTCTCTTATGCCTGCGTACCGCTGCTGAAAGAGTTCATGACCACCCTGCAGCCAGGCGATCTGGGCAAAGCGATTGCCGAAGGTGCGGTAGATAATGCCCAGCTGCGTGACGTGAACGAAGCGATTCGCAGCCACGAGATCGAGAAAGTGGGTCAGAAGCTGCGTGGCTATATGACCGATATGAAACGTATCGCGGTAGCAGGCTAAAACCTCATGTCGGGTGGCGCTGCGCTTACCCGACCTACAAAGCTGTATCAAGTAGGCCGGGTAAGGCGAAGCCGCCACCCGGCTTTTTATTTGCGGTACAGCACTTTAATGATGTGGTAACCGAACTGGGTGTGCAGCGGGCCGGTTGGCTCCAGCACCGGGCAGGAGAAGACCACTTTATCGAACGCCGGGACCATCTGACCCTGGCGGAATTCACCCAGATCGCCGCCGCGTTTGCCTGACGGGCAAATAGAGTGCTTCTTCGCCAGCTTGCCGAAGTCGGCGCCGTTTTTAATCTGCTCCAGAAGATCCAGAGCCAGTTTCTCTTCTTTAACAAGAATATGCAGTGCTGCTGCTGTTTTTGCCATGATCGTGCCTTGAAGGGTTGAGTTAAATCGGGGCGCAATATACCACGCGTTAGCGGCGATACAGCACCTTAATGATATGGTAGCCATACTTCGTTTTGACCGGGCCGTAGGGTTTCAGCAGCGGGCAGCTAAAAACCGCTTCATCGAAAGGGCCCACCATCACACCCTGCTTAAATTCCCCTAAATCGCCGCCGCTGCGCCCGGAGGGACATTTAGAGTAGCGCTTCGCCAGATGATCGAAGCTGATGCCACGTTCCAGTTTGGCGAGGATCTCCTGCGCCAGCTTCTCTTCTTTTACCAGAATGTGCAGGGCCGCTGCGCTCTTTTTCATGGTTCTGCTCTCGGGGTTAATCGCGTTTTGTTCACTTTATCATTAGCCGGTAAATCTGCGCCCGGCTTTCTGCTACAATCCCCACCCCGTTCGAAGATTGAGCAATATTCCCATGCGTTTAAACCCTGGACAACAACAAGCGGTCGAATTCGTTACTGGACCATGCCTGGTGCTGGCAGGGGCGGGTTCCGGTAAAACCCGCGTCATCACCAACAAAATCGCTCACCTGATCCGCGGCTGCGGCTATCAGGCACGCCACATTGCCGCGGTGACCTTTACCAACAAAGCGGCGCGCGAGATGAAAGAGCGTGTCGGGCAGACGTTAGGGCGCAAAGAGGCCCGCGGCCTGATGATCTCCACCTTCCATACCCTGGGTCTGGATATCATTAAGCGCGAATACGCGGCGTTGGGCATGAAGTCGAACTTCTCCCTTTTTGACGATACCGATCAGGTGGCGTTGCTGAAAGAGCTTACCGAAGGGCTGATCGAAGATGACAAAGTGGTGCTGCAGCAGTTGATCTCCACGATCTCAAACTGGAAAAACGATCTGATGAGCCCTGCCCAGGCCGCCGCAAGCGCCAAAGGGGAGCGGGATCGGATCTTCGCCCACTGCTACAGCCTGTATAACGATCATCTCAAAGCCTGCAATGTGCTCGACTTTGACGACCTGATCCTGCTGCCTACGCTGCTGCTGCAAAGCAATGAAGAGGTGCGTGAGCGTTGGCAGAACAAGATCCGCTATCTGCTGGTGGATGAATATCAGGACACCAACACCAGCCAGTACGAGCTGGTGAAACTGCTGGTGGGTCAGCGGGCGCGTTTCACCGTGGTGGGTGACGATGACCAGTCGATCTACTCCTGGCGCGGCGCTCGTCCACAGAACCTGGTCCTGCTCAGTAAGGACTTCCCGGCGCTGCAGGTGATCAAGCTGGAGCAGAACTACCGCTCATCCGGGCGTATTCTGAAGGCGGCTAACATCCTGATCGCCAATAACCCACATGTGTTTGAAAAACGCCTCTTTTCCGAACTGGGATACGGCACGGAGCTGAAGGTGCTCAGCGCCAACAATGAAGATCACGAAGCCGAGCGCGTGGCGGGCGAACTGATTGCCCATCACTTCGTGAACAAAACCAACTACAAAGATTACGCCATTCTCTATCGCGGAAATCACCAGTCGCGCGTCTTTGAAAAGATGCTGATGCAGAACCGCATCCCGTACAAAATCTCCGGCGGAACCTCGTTCTTCTCGCGCCCGGAAATCAAGGATCTGCTCGCCTACCTGCGCGTGCTGACCAACCCGGACGATGACAGCGCTTTCCTGCGGATCGTCAATACGCCGAAGCGCGAGATTGGCCCGGCGACGCTGCAAAAACTAGGCGAGTGGGCGATGACCCGCAACAAGAGCCTGTTAACGGCCAGTTTCGATATGGGTCTGAGCCAGACCTTAACCGGGCGTGGCTATGAATCGCTGACCCGCTTTACCCACTGGCTGCGCGAGATCCAGCAGCTCAGCGAGCGGGAGCCGATTAATGCGGTGCGGGATCTGATCCGCGGCATCGACTATGAATCCTGGCTGTATGAAACTTCCGCCAGCCCGAAAGCGGCCGAGATGCGGATGAAGAACGTCAACCAGCTCTTCAGCTGGATGACTGAGATGCTGGAAGGGACGGAGATCGATGAACCGATGACCCTGACCCAAGTGGTTACCCGCTTTACCCTGCGCGATATGATGGAGCGCGGCGAAAGCGAAGAAGAGGCGGATCAGGTGCAACTAATGACCCTGCACGCCTCGAAGGGGCTTGAGTTCCCGTATGTCTATCTGGTGGGCATGGAAGAGGGCTTACTGCCGCACCAGAGTAGTATCGATGAGGATAACGTCGATGAAGAGCGTCGTCTGGCCTATGTAGGCATCACGCGGGCGCAAAAAGAGCTGACATTTACGCTGTGTAAGGAGCGACGTCAGTATGGAGAGCTGGTGCGTCCGGAGCCGAGCCGCTTCCTGCTGGAGTTACCGCAGGATGATGTGCTCTGGGAGCAGGAACGTAAGGTCATTACCGCCGAAGAGCGGATGCACAAGGGGCAGGCCAGCATCGCCAATATTCGCGCCATGATGGAAAAAGCGAAAAACCGCTAGTCTGAAGGCCCGGTATGCGTAGCGCTACCGGGCATATCGTCGTAATTAATGAATCTCAAGCGCCCAGTGCACGTAGCTCTGCCACTGGGACTCCTGTACCAGCATTTCGGCACCCAGCGGATGCGTCTCCAGCCAGTTTTCCGGCAAGGTTAGCGTCAGTTTCTCTCCTTCCGCCTTCAGCGTGATGGCCGGCAACAGATCGTCCCGGCGACGGCTGGCAAAGAGGATCGCCAGACGCAGCAGGCGGCACAGATGTTCCGCCACGCGCGGCGGAACCGCGTTCTGCTGGTGGAGCGAAGAGAGATCGACAGGGTTGGTCTGGTTTAACAGCAGTGTGGCCAACAGTTTCTTTTGCGCCGGGGTAAAGCCGGGCAAATCGAGATTGCGCACCAGATACGCCGCGTGTAGCGGCGCTTGTTTGAAATCGACGCTCAGGCCCATTTCATGTAACTGGCAGGCGCTAAGCAGTAATTCGCGGCAGATGGGCTCAATATGCCACTCATTTTCGACGAGATCGAGGAAACGTGTCGCCAGATTCGCTACCCGGTGCGCCTGTTCAATATCGATCATGAACCGGCGCTGGATGTTGCGCAGCGTGTGGTCGCGAATATCCTGATCGACCGCCAGATGCAGCATGCCGTAGACCAGCCCTTCCCGCAGTGCGCCGCCCGCAAGGGTCATGCACTGAATATTCAGTTCGGTGAAAATGGCAATCAGGATCGCCAGCCCGCTCGGGAAGACCAGCGCGCGCTCAAGGGTGAGCCCTTCAATTTCCAGCTCTTCCAGGCGACCGCAGAGGATCGCGCGCTGTTTTAACTGCTGAAGTTTCGCCAGCGTGATGCGCTCATCCATCCCCTGCGCCATCATGATTTCCTGCAACGCCTGAACGGTGCCGGAAGCACCGACGCAGACTTTCCAGCCGTGATAACGCAGCTCATCCGCCACCGGACGCAGCACTTCGCGCGCGGCTTTTTCCGCGTCATCAAAGTTTTCTTGCGCCAGATTGCGATCGGTGAAGTAGCGTTCAAGCCAGGTGACACAACCCATCGATAAGCTGTTCAGGGATGTCGCCTGGGCGCCATTACCGGTGACCAGCTCAGTGCTTGCGCCACCGATGTCCACCACCAGACGACGCTCGTCACCGCCCGTGGTATGCGCTACTCCCTGATAAATCAGGCGGGCTTCTTCTTCACCACTGATCACCTGTATCGGGCAGCCGAGGATCTGCTGGGCCGTGGCAATAAATTCACCGGCATTCACCGCCAGACGCAGGGTTGCGGTAGCGACAACGCGGATTTGCTGAGAAGGGATATCCTGCAGGCGTTCGGCAAAAAGGCGCAGACATTGCCAGCCGCGCTCCATGGCTTCTGGAGAGAGGTGATTATCAGCACTCAGGCCCGCCGCGAGGCGGACCTTGCGCTTAATACGCGTCAGCGTTTGAACACTGCCCGCCACCTCGCGTACAACCAGCATATGAAAACTATTCGAACCTAAATCAATAGCTGCATAGAGCGAGGTAGACCGGAGCATATTTTTAGCCTGAACGACGACGATTACGCGGTGCGCTGTTACGGCGCGGACCATTGCCAGAACGCGCGCGGGTCAGGCGCTTCGGCGGTGGAAGTTCGCTCAACAGCGCTTCCGGGTTGTATTTGCTGACCGGAATTGAGTGGCCAATATAGGTCTCAATTGCTGGCAGGTTCAGCGCGTACTCTTCACAGGCCAGGCTGATGGAGTGCCCGCTGGCACCCGCACGACCGGTACGTCCGATACGGTGAACGTAATCTTCGCAATCATCCGGCAGGTCATAGTTGAAGACGTGCGTAACCGCCGGAATGTGCAGACCGCGCGCAGCGACATCCGTTGCAACCAGAATATCCAGATCGCCACGGGTAAACTCTTCAAGAATGCGCAGACGTTTTTTCTGTGCGACATCGCCCGTCAACAGACCAACACGGTGTCCATCCGCAGCCAGGTGGCCCCAGATATCTTCACAGCGGTGTTTGGTATTGGCGAAAACGATCGCGCGATCCGGCCACTCTTCTTCAATGAGCGACTGCAGCAGACGCATTTTCTCTTCGTTAGAAGGGTAGAAGAGCTCTTCTTTAATACGGTGGCCGGTTTTCTGTTCCGGTTCCACTTCGACATATTCGGCGTTGTTCATCTGTTCGAACGCCAGTTCACGGACGCGATAAGAGAGCGTTGCCGAGAACAGCATATTCAGACGCTGGTTAGCGGCAGGCATGCGGCGGAACAGCCAGCGGATATCTTTAATAAAGCCGAGATCGTACATGCGATCGGCTTCGTCCAGTACCACAACCTGGATAGCGCCGAGGTTAATGTGGTTCTGCTTAGCGTAATCGATAAGACGGCCGGTGGTGCCGATCAGAATATCGACGCCGCTTTCCAGCACTTTCAGCTGTTTGTCATAACCGTCACCGCCGTAGGCCAGGCCGAGTTTCAGGCCGGTAGCTTGCGCCAGGGGTTCTGCATCAGCGTGGATCTGTACCGCCAGTTCTCGCGTCGGTGCCATAATCAGCGCGCGCGGTTGGTTAACTTTACGGTCAGCAATTGCCGGATGAGAGAGTAAATAATGAAACGTTGACGTTAAAAACGCCATCGTTTTGCCGGTACCGGTTTGCGCCTGCCCTGCAACGTCGCGACCCGCCAGCGTCAGCGGAAGGGCGAGAGCCTGAATGGGCGTGCAGTTATGAAACCCTTTATTTTCAAGGGCTTCAATCACCTTTGGGTGCAGGGCGAAGTCGGAAAACTTCTGTTCTGTTAAATGTGTTTTGCTCATAGTGTGGTAGAATATCAGCTTACTATTGCTTTACGAAAGCGTATCCGGTGAAATAAAGTCAACCTTTAGTTGGTTAATGCTACATCAACAGGTCGTTGATGGATGCGAGATCAACGCGCCAGGCTTATTCCTGTGGAGTTATATATGAGCGATAAAATTATTCACCTGACTGACGACAGTTTTGACACGGACGTACTTAAAGCTGACGGGCTGATCCTCGTCGATTTCTGGGCTGAATGGTGTGGTCCTTGCAAAATGATCGCCCCGATTCTGGATGAGATCGCCGACGAATATCAGGGCAAACTGACCGTGGCTAAACTGAACATCGACCAGAACCCGGGCACCGCGCCAAAATATGGCATCCGCGGCATCCCGACTCTGCTGCTGTTTAAGAACGGTGAAGTGGCAGCGACTAAAGTGGGCGCACTGTCCAAAGGTCAGCTGAAAGAGTTCCTGGACGCCAATCTGGCGTAAGGCTTCTCGTCTGTGCGTCCAGGGTTTCTAAATTGTTTGGATCTCTGGACGCCCGGCTTGAGTCGTGCTAAGTTAGCTATGACTTCGTTTTAAACATACCTTGTTGTTTGAATCTTGTTTTACCCGATACTTCCCGTTGTTGACATAAACAGCGCGAGAAGTGGATAGATTCCGGGCTTGTCACTCAATCCGTCTTGTCGTTTCAGTTCTGTGCTTTCCCTGTGAGCAGACAGCGAACAGACATGAGTTGATAGCCGTTAACAGGCATGGATGACCCTGCCATACCATTCACAAATTAAGTTCGAGTATTACCCCGAGTTTAAGAACCCACACCATTATGAATCTTACCGAATTAAAGAATACGCCGGTTTCTGAGCTGATCACTCTCGGCGAAAATATGGGGCTGGAAAACCAGGCTCGTATGCGCAAGCAGGACATCATTTTTGCCATCCTGAAGCAGCACGCAAAGAGTGGCGAAGATATCTTTGGCGACGGTGTGCTGGAGATATTGCAGGACGGATTTGGTTTCCTCCGCTCTGCAGACAGCTCCTACCTCGCCGGTCCTGATGATATCTACGTTTCTCCCAGCCAAATCCGCCGTTTCAACCTCCGCACTGGTGACACCATTTCAGGTAAGATTCGTCCTCCTAAAGAGGGTGAACGCTACTTTGCGCTGTTGAAAGTTAACGAAGTTAACTACGACAAACCAGAAAACTCGCGCAATAAGATCCTGTTCGAAAACTTAACGCCGCTGCACGCGAACTCTCGCCTGCGCATGGAGCGTGGTAACGGTTCTACCGAAGACTTAACCGCTCGCGTTCTGGATCTGGCTTCGCCAATTGGTCGTGGCCAGCGTGGTCTGATTGTCGCTCCGCCAAAAGCGGGTAAAACCATGCTGCTGCAAAACATCGCGCAGAGCATCGCTTACAACCACCCAGACTGCGTACTGATGGTACTGCTGATTGACGAACGTCCGGAAGAAGTGACCGAGATGCAGCGTCTGGTGAAAGGTGAAGTTGTTGCTTCGACCTTTGACGAACCTGCCTCCCGCCACGTTCAGGTCGCTGAAATGGTTATCGAGAAGGCGAAGCGTCTGGTTGAACATAAGAAAGACGTTATCATCCTGCTCGACTCCATCACCCGTCTGGCGCGTGCCTATAACACCGTGGTTCCGGCGTCCGGTAAAGTCTTGACCGGTGGTGTGGATGCCAACGCCCTGCATCGTCCGAAGCGTTTCTTCGGTGCTGCGCGTAACGTGGAAGAGGGCGGTAGCCTGACCATCATCGCAACCGCGCTGATCGACACCGGTTCGAAGATGGATGAAGTGATTTACGAAGAGTTTAAAGGTACAGGCAACATGGAACTGCACCTGTCGCGTAAAATCGCTGAAAAACGCGTCTTCCCGGCTATCGACTACAACCGTTCCGGTACCCGTAAAGAAGAGCTGCTCACCACTCAGGAAGAGCTGCAGAAAATGTGGATCCTGCGCAAAATTATCCATCCAATGGGTGAAATCGACGCGATGGAATTCCTCATTAACAAGCTGGCGATGACGAAAACTAACGATGATTTCTTCGATATGATGAAACGCTCGTAATATAAATAAAGCGCCGAAACGCCACGTTTTTACGTGGCGTTTTTCTTTTATGGCTTATACGCTGTAATTGTAAGCTGTCAAATTATTCTGCCAGGGACGAAAATCGGAATGTTCGTCAAAGTAGAAAAGTAATTGTCTGAAAAATAAACAAAGGGACTTGGGCGAAGCCTGCTTTTTCCTTCTGGAGCCGAGCCTTCAAGGTTATACTTTCGGGATTAACATTTTTTGAGAGCATCCATTGTGAATCTACTCACTGCGGTGACTGAGCTAATCAGTATTTTTCTTTTCACCACCTGCTTTTTATTCCTCGCCCGTAAGGTCGCGAAGAGAATCGGATTGGTGGATAAACCCAATTATCGTAAACGCCATCAAGGCTTGATTCCGCTGGTTGGTGGGATCTCTGTTTACGCGGGTATCTGCTTCACCTTCGCCATTGCGGATTATTACATTCCTCATGCAGCACTCTATCTGGCCTGCGCCGGTGTGCTGGTGCTGGTTGGGGCACTGGACGACCGATACGACATCAGCGTCAAATTCCGCGCCGCGGTTCAGGCGGCTATCGGCGTCATCATGATGGTAGTGGGGAAATTGTATCTCAGCAGCCTTGGCTACATTTTTGGCACCTGGGAGATGGTACTGGGGCCATTCGGCTACTTCCTGACGTTATTTGCCGTGTGGGCGGCGATTAACGCCTTTAACATGGTAGACGGCATTGACGGTCTGCTTGGCGGGCTCTCCAGCGTCTCCTTCGCGGCTATCGGCATCATCCTCTGGTTCGACGGCCAATACAGCCTGTCGATGTGGTGCTTCGCGATGATCGCCGCCATTCTGCCTTATATCTGCCTTAACCTCGGTGTTCTAGGGCGTCGCTACAAAGTCTTTATGGGTGATGCCGGAAGTACGCTGATTGGCTTTACCGTTATCTGGATCCTGCTGGAAACCACCCAGGGTAATACCCATCCAATCAGTCCGGTGACAGCCCTGTGGATCATCGCCATTCCGCTGATGGATATGGTGGCAATTATGTACCGCCGTCTGCGTAAAGGCATGAGTCCCTTCTCCCCGGACCGCCAGCATATTCACCATCTTATTATGCGCGCCGGCTTCACCTCACGTCAGGCATTTGTCTTGATTACGCTGGCCGCTGCGCTGTTAGCTGGCATTGGCGTTGCCGCAGAATATGCACATTTCATTCCTGAATGGGTAATGTTGGTATTATTCTTGCTAGCATTTTTCCTGTACGGCTACTGTATTAAACGCGCATGGAAAGTGGCGCGCTTTATTAAACGCGTAAAACGCCGTATGCGTAGAAATAATGGCAACAACCCAACTTTAACTAAGTAAATCGGGACTGTAATGACTCAACCGTTGGCGGGAGCAAAATCAGTGGTAACTGAGAATGAGCTGGATGTTCGTGGCTTGTTCCGCGTGTTGTGGGCGGGCAAGTTTTGGATTGCAGGCATTGCGCTGGGCTTTGCACTTATCGCCCTGGCCTATACCTTTTTCGCCAGACAAGAGTGGAGCGCGACGGCGATTACCGACCGTCCAACAGTGAACATGCTCGGAGGCTTCTACTCTCAGCAACAGTTTTTGCGGAATCTGGATGTAAAAGCGAATCCTGCAACCGCCGACCAGTCCTCGGTAATGGACGAGTCCTACAAAGAGTTTGTTATGCAGCTCGCCTCCTGGGATACGCGCCGCGATTTCTGGAACCAGACCGACTATTTCAAACAGCGAATGGTCGGCAACAGCAAAGCCGATGCCGCCCTGCTGGATGAGCTGATCAACAACATCCAGTTTATGGCGGGCGATCCGCTGCGCAACATCAACGACAGCGTCAAGCTGATCGCTGAAACGGCGCCGGATGCTAACAACCTGCTGCGTCAGTATGTCGCTTTTGCCAGCCAGCGCGCGGCAAGCCATCTTAATGATGAGCTGAAAGGCGCCTGGGCGGCACGTACCGTGCAGATGAAAGCGCAGGTCAAACGTCAGGAAGAGGTGGCCAAAGCCATCTTTAATCGCCGGGTGCATAACATCGATCAGGCGCTGAAGATTGCTGAAAAGAGCAATATCTCGCGCAGCGAAACCGACGTGCCAGCCGATGAACTGCCCGATTCTGAAATGTTCCTGCTGGGTCGTCCTATGCTCCAGGCTCGCCTGGAAAATCTGCAGGCCGTTGGGCCAGATTTTGACCTCGATTACGACCAGAACCGCGCCATGCTCAACACCCTCAACGTAGGTCCGACACTGGACCCGCGTTTTCAGACCTATCGTTATTTGCGAACACCTGAAGAACCTGTAAAACGCGATAGTCCACGTCGCGCATTCCTGATGATTATGTGGGGGATTGTGGGTGCTTTAATTGGCGCAGGCGTGGCATTAACCCGTCGTCGCAAAATTTAAGAACGCCATCTACGATGAAGGCTCCTGGCCTTCATCGCTTAATCGAAGAGAATCGATGTGAAAGTACTCACTGTCTTTGGTACAAGGCCGGAAGCCATCAAGATGGCGCCTCTGGTCCATGCGCTGGCAAGTGACCCTCATTTTGAGGCGAAAGTTTGCGTTACCGCGCAGCATCGGGAGATGCTGGATCAGGTCCTTAAACTCTTTTCCATTGTTCCCGACTACGACCTCAATATTATGAAGCCGGGACAAGGGCTAACCGAAATTACCTGCCGTATTCTGGAAGGTTTAAAACCTATTCTGGAGTCGTTCAGGCCGGATGTTGTGCTGGTGCACGGCGATACCACCACCACCATCGCCACCAGTCTGGCGGCATTCTATCAACGTATTCCGGTTGGGCATGTTGAAGCCGGCTTACGCACGGGCGATCTCTCCTCCCCGTGGCCGGAAGAGGCGAACCGGACTCTGACCGGGCATCTGGCGATGTATCACTTTGCGCCAACCGAGACCTCTCGCCAAAACCTGCTGCGCGAAAATGTTAATGACCAGCACATCTTTGTCACCGGTAACACGGTGATCGACGCGCTGATCTGGGTGCGCGACCGGGTGCTGGCGAACGAGAGCTTGCGTGGGCAACTGGCTGAACAGTATCCGTTCCTCGCCAACGGTAAAAAGATGATTCTGGTTACCGGACACCGGCGGGAAAGTTTTGGCCAGGGCTTCGAGCAAATCTGCCATGCGCTGGCTGAAATCGCCGCGCGTAATGAAGATGTCCAGATCGTCTATCCGGTGCATCTGAACCCTAACGTCAGCGAGCCGGTTAACCGCATCCTGGGGCATGTCAAAAACGTCATACTTATTGAGCCGCAGGACTATCTGCCATTCGTCTGGCTGATGAACCATGCCTGGCTGATCCTGACGGATTCAGGCGGTATTCAGGAAGAAGCGCCTTCACTGGGGAAACCGGTACTGGTGATGCGTGAAACCACTGAGCGTCCTGAGGCGGTTAAAGCGGGAACGGTAAGGCTGGTGGGGACCGATTCACGAACCATCGTGGAAGAGGTGACGCGCCTGCTGCATAACAATGAAGAGTATCAGGCCATGAGCCGGGCCCATAACCCGTATGGTGACGGCCAGGCCTGTGACCGCATTTTGTACGCACTTAAACACAATCGGGTATCGCTATGAGTTTTACTACCATTTCTGTCATTGGTCTTGGCTATATTGGGCTGCCCACGGCGGCGGCATTTGCCTCCCGTCAAAAACAGGTAGTGGGTGTTGATATCAACCAGCATGCGGTTGAGACGATCAACAAGGGTGAAATTCATATCGTTGAGCCGGATCTCGACAAGGTGGTAAAAACCGCCGTTGAAGGGGGATACCTCAGGGCCAGTACCACGCCGGTGGTTGCCGATGCCTACCTGATTGCCGTGCCGACGCCGTTCAAAGGCGAGCATGAGCCGGATATGGCCTATGTCGAAGCGGCAGCGAAATCCATCGCCCCGGTACTGAAAAAAGGCGCGCTGGTGATCCTCGAATCCACCTCACCGGTGGGTGCCACCGAGCAAATGGCCCAGTGGCTGGCTGAGGCGCGCCCGGATCTTACTTTCCCGCAGCAGGCGGGCGAGCAGGCCGATATCAACGTCGCCTACTGCCCGGAGCGCGTGCTGCCGGGGCAGGTGATGGTCGAACTGATTAAAAACGATCGGGTTATTGGCGGCATGACCCCGGTCTGTTCCGCCCGCGCCAGCGAGCTGTATAACATCTTCCTCGAAGGCGAATGCGTGGTGACCAACTCCCGTACCGCTGAGATGTGTAAACTCACCGAAAACAGCTTCCGCGATGTGAATATTGCGTTTGCCAATGAACTGTCGCTGATTTGCGCCGATCAGGGGATTAACGTCTGGGAACTGATTCGTCTGGCGAACCGCCACCCGCGCGTCAATATTCTGCAACCGGGTCCGGGGGTAGGCGGTCACTGCATCGCGGTCGACCCGTGGTTTATCGTGGCGCAGAACCCGCAGCAGGCACGGCTTATCCGTATCGCCCGCGAAGTCAACGACAGCAAGCCGCACTGGGTACTGAACCAGGTGAAGGCCACCGTGGCAGATTACCTGACCCAAAGCGGCAAGCGGGCGAACGATGTGACCATCGCCTGTTTTGGTCTCGCCTTTAAGCCGAACATCGACGATCTGCGGGAAAGCCCGGCGATGGAAATTGCTGAGATGATCGCCCAGTGGCACAGCGGCGAAACGCAGGTGGTTGAACCGAATATTCATGAACTGCCGAAAAAACTGACCGGTCACTGCACCCTGACAAGCCTTGAAGAGGCGCTGGCAACCGCTGATGTGCTGGTGCTGCTGGTGGACCATAACGCGTTCAAAGCGATCCCGGGCGAGGCCGTCCGTCAGGAATTTATCGTCGATACCAAAGGGGTCTGGCGTTGAGTCAGCTCCACGGTGCGTTACAGCCGCTGGAGTGGGAAAGCGAGTTTTTTGCCCTTCCCACGGCGCTTGTGCGCCTCTCTGATGATGCTCCGCTGCTGGCGGCATCCGAGCTGGACGCATGGCAGCGGTTGCAGGCCAAAATTCCGGCCACCCGCGCCGACTGGCTGGACGCGTTGCAGGCGCAGGGCTTCAGGCTGGTGGAAGGCGAAGTCGATCTCGCCATTACCGTGACGCAACACGCTTGCCCTGGCGCGGAATCTGCGACGGAGCAGGATATCCCGGCGCTGCGCCAGCTGGCTGCCCAGGCCTTTGCGCAGAGCCGCTTTCGCGCGCCGTGGTACGCCCCTGACGACAGCGGTCGCTTCTATGCCCGGTGGATCGAAAATGCGGTAAAAGGCGCCTTCGACCATCTCTGCCTGGTGTTCCGTGCGCCGGATGGCGCCATCCAGGGCTTTGTCTCCCTGCGTAAGCTCAGCGACAACGAGGCGCGTATCGGTCTGCTGGCCGGGCGCGGCATGGGCGAGAAGTTAATGCAGGCGGCGCTGCACTGGGCGCAGCAACAGCAGATTTCTACTTTGCGGGTGGCGACCCAGATGGGCAACACCGCCGCGCTTAAACGTTATATCGCAAGCGGCGGCAACATCGAAACGACCGCTTACTGGCTATACAGGTGACAAGATGATCCCATTTAATGCGCCTCCCGTGGTGGGCACCGAACTCGATTACATGCAGTCTGCAATGGGCAGCGGCAAACTTTGCGGCGATGGCGGCTATACGCGCCGTTGCCAGCAGTGGATGGAGCAGCGCTTTCAGAGCGCGAAGGTCCTGCTGACTCCCTCCTGCACCGCCTCGCTGGAGATGGCCGCCCTGTTGCTGGATATTGGTCCTGGCGATGAAGTGATCATGCCGAGCTACACCTTTGTCTCCACCGCCAACGCTTTCGTGCTGCGCGGGGCGAAAATCGTCTTTGTCGATATCCGCCCGGATACCATGAACATTGACGAGACGCTGATTGAAGCGGCTATCACCGACAAGACCCGCGCCATCGTGCCGGTACACTATGCCGGGGTGGCATGCGAGATGGACACCATCATGGCGATCGCCAAAAAACATAACCTGTATGTGGTGGAAGATGCCGCGCAGGGGGTGATGTCCACCTACAAGGGCCGCGCGCTGGGCACCATCGGGCACATCGGCTGCTTTAGCTTCCACGAAACCAAAAACTACACCGCAGGCGGTGAAGGCGGCGCGACGTTGATTAACGATCGCGCCCTGGTGGAGCGCGCGGAGATCATCCGCGAGAAGGGCACCAACCGCAGCCAGTTCTTCCGTGGGCAGGTGGATAAGTACACCTGGCGGGATATCGGCTCCAGCTATCTGATGGCGGATCTGCAGGCTGCGTACCTGTGGGCACAGCTGGAAGCGGCAGACCGTATCAACCAGCAGCGTCTGGCGCTGTGGCAGACCTATCACGATGCGCTGGCCCCGCTTGCGCGTAAAGGCCGTATCGAGCTGCCGACCATTCCGGCAGATTGCGTCCATAATGCCCATATGTTCTACATCAAGCTGCGGGATAACGACGATCGCAGCGCGCTTATCGCGTATCTGAAAGAGGCCGAAATCCTGGCGGTGTTCCACTATATTCCGCTGCACTCCAGCCCGGCGGGAGAAGCCTTTGGTCAGTTCGCGGGTGAAGATCGCTTTACCACCAAAGAAAGTGAGCGGTTACTCCGCTTACCGCTGTTCTACAACCTCGCTGCGGTCAACCAGCGCACGGTGATTAATACCCTTCTGAGTTATTTCGGCTGATATGTCTCTGGCGAAAGCATCGGTGTGGACCGCCGCGTCCACACTCGTCAAGATCGGCGCGGGATTGCTGGTGGTAAAACTGCTGGCCGTCTCCTTTGGCCCGGCGGGTGTCGGGCAGGCGGGGAACTTCCGCCAGCTGGTTACCGTCCTCGGTGTACTGGCCGGGGCGGGGATCTTCAACGGCGTGACCAAGTACGTGGCGCAATATCATGATGATGCGGCGCAGCTGCGCACGGTTGTCGGGACCTCGTCGGCAATGGTGCTGGGCTTTTCCACGCTGCTGGCGGTCATCTTTTTACTGGCGGCCGCGCCCATCAGCCAGGGGCTGTTCGGTCACACGGGCTATCAGGGTCTGGTGCGGCTGGTGGCGCTGGTGCAGATGGGCATCGCCTGGGCGAACCTGCTGCTGGCACTGATGAAAGGCTTTCGCGATGCCGCCGGCAATGCGTTGGCGCTGATCGTCGGCAGCGTCATCGGGGTGGTTGCCTATTACGTCTGCTATCGCCTCGGCGGCTACGAAGGCGCGCTGCTGGGGCTGGCGCTGGTGCCCGCGCTGGTGGTCGTTCCGGCGGCGTTTATGCTGATGCGCAGGGGCACCATCCCGCTGCACTATCTGAAGCCCAAATGGGATCGGCTTCTGGCGGGACAGCTGGGAAAGTTTACCCTGATGGCGCTGATTACTTCCGTCACCCTGCCGGTGGCCTATGTGATGATGCGAAACCTGCTGGCGGCGCATTACAGCTGGGATGAGGTGGGGATCTGGCAGGGGGTCAGCAGTATCTCGGATGCCTACCTGCAGTTTATTACCGCCTCCTTTAGCGTCTACCTGTTGCCTACGCTCTCACGGCTCACCGCCCGGCAGGAGATCACCCGCGAAATCCTCCGTTCGCTGCGCTTCGTCTTACCGGCGGTGGCTGTTGCCAGCTTTACCGTCTGGTTGCTGCGCGATGTCGCCATCTGGCTGCTGTTTTCCGCCAAGTTTACCGCGATGCGCGACCTGTTCGCCTGGCAACTGGTGGGGGACGTACTGAAAGTAGGCGCTTACGTCTTTGGCTATCTGGTGATTGCTAAAGCGTCGCTGCGGCTCTACATTCTGGCGGAAATCAGCCAGTTTGCGTTGCTGACGGCATTCTCTCACTGGCTGATCCCCGCGCACGGCGCGCTGGGAGCGGCTCAGGCCTATATGGCCACCTATATAGTCTATTTTGCTGCCTGTTGCGGCGTCTTTTTACTTTGGCATAAACGCGCATGACTGCACTGATTCACGTCCTGGGATCGGATATCCCACACCATAACCAGACCGTACTGCGGTTCTTTAACGATGAACTGGCTCCCGGCAGCGAGCTGGCGCGGGAATTTATGGTGGTGGGTAAGGACACCGACCTTAGCGCCGCCTTTCCGGCACTGCAGCTGACCTTCTGGCCGGACAAAGCTACGCTTGCGAAAGCGGTGATCGCCAAAGCCAAGGCCAACCGCCAGCAGCGTTTCTTTTTTCACGGGCAGTTCAATACCGGCCTGTGGCTGGCCTTGTTGAGTGGTGGGATCAGGCCCGCGCAGTTTAACTGGCATATCTGGGGCGCCGACCTGTATGAAGTCTCCCGGGGCTGGAAGTTCCGTCTCTTCTACCCGCTGCGGCGCATGGCGCAGGGGCGGGTGGGCTGCATCTTTGCCACCCGCGGCGATCTGAATTATTTCGCAAAACAGCATCCAAACGTGCGCGGCGAACTGCTCTATTTCCCGACCCGCATGGACCCGTCGCTGAACGGGTTAGCCCAAGAGGTGAAACGCGAGGGTAAACTGACGATTCTGGTGGGTAACTCCGGGGATCGCAGTAACGAACATATTGCGGCATTAAAGGCGGTGCATCAGCAGTTTGGCGATACGGTCAACGTGATCGTGCCGATGGGCTATCCTGCTAATAACGCGGCATACATCGATGAAGTCCGTCAGAGCGGACAGGCATTATTCAGCCCGGACAATTTGCAGATCCTCAGCGATAAGCTGGCCTTTGATGACTACCTGGCATTGCTGCGTAAGTGCGATCTGGGCTATTTCATCTTTGCGCGCCAGCAGGGGATCGGCACGCTCTGTCTGTTGATTCAGGCGGGCATTCCCTGCGTGCTTAATCGCGAAAACCCGTTCTGGCAGGACATGGCGGAGCAGCACATTCCGGTGCTGTTTACCACCGATGACCTGAACGAAGAGGTGGTGCGTGAAGCCCAGCGACAGCTTGCGCAGGTGGATAAAAACGCCATCGACTTCTTCAGCCCGAACTACCTTACGCCGTGGCATCAGGCGCTGCGGATCGCCTCAGGAGAGAATACATGAGCCAGTTGCAATTTAGCGGCCTGCTGGTCATCTGGCTTCTGAGCGCCTTGTTTATCGCCACGCTGACGTGGTTTGAATTCCGCCGGGTGCGCTTTAACTTCAACGTCTTCTTCTCGCTGCTGTTTCTGCTCACCTTTTACTTCGGCTTTCCGCTGACCAGCGTGCTGGTGTTCCGCTTCGATGTGGCCGTCGTACCGCCGGAGATACTCATGCAGGCGCTGCTGTCGGCGACCTGCTTCTATGGGGTCTATTACGTCGCCTATAAGACGCGGCTAAAACCGGCCAGCAGTGACGCATCGCGACGGCCTTTGTTCACCATGAACCGGGTTGAGACGCATCTGACCTGGATGCTGCTGATGGGCATTGCGCTTGTCACCGTCGGTATCTTCTTCATGCACAATGGCTTTTTGCTCTTTAAGCTGCATTCCTACAGCCAGATCTTCTCCAGCGAAGTCTCCGGGGTAGCGCTCAAGCGCTTCTTCTATTTCTTCATTCCGGCGATGCTGGTGATCTATTTCCTGCATCAGAGTGCCCGGGCGTGGCTCTTTTTCCTGGTCAGTACCGTGGCGTTTGGCCTGCTGACCTACATGATTGTCGGCGGCACGCGCGCAAACATCATTATCGCCTTCGCGATCTTCCTGTTTATCGGCATTATTCGCGGCTGGATCTCGCTGTGGATGCTGGCTGCGGCAGGCGTGCTGGGAATTGTGGGGATGTTCTGGCTGGCGCTGAAGCGCTACGGCATGGATGTCAGCGGCGACGAAGCGTTTTACACCTTTTTATACCTCACCCGCGACACCTTCTCGCCGTGGGAGAACCTCGCCCTGCTGCTGCAAAACTACGACAAAATCGATTTTCAGGGGCTGGCGCCCATTGTTCGCGATTTTTATGTCTTTATCCCCACCTGGCTGTGGCCGGACAGACCGGGCGTGGTGCTGAATACGGCAAACTACTTTACCTGGGAAGTGCTGAACAACCACTCCGGGCTGGCCATCTCACCGACGCTGATCGGTTCCCTGGTGGTGATGGGCGGCGGCTGGTTTATCCTGCCGGGGGCGATTGCCGTCGGGCTGATTATCAAATGGTTCGACTGGCTCTATACGCTGGGCAATCAGGAGACCAACCGCTATAAGGCAGCGATTTTGCATAGTTTCTGTTTCGGTGCCATTTTCAATATGATCGTGCTGGCGCGAGAAGGGCTGGATTCGTTCGTCTCCCGTGTGGTCTTTTTCATGGTGGTTTTTGGCGCCTGTCTGCTGATGGCGAAGCTGCTGTACTGGCTATTCGACAGCGCCGGGTTAGTGCATAAGCGCGAACCGGCAAACGGCAGGGCGCTTTCGCGAGTCTGAGTAAGGATAATAATGACTGATAATACCTCAGCACCGCAGTATGACCTGCGGGGCCTGAAGCTGATCGGCTGGCGTGATATGCAGCATGCGCTGGACTATCTCTGTGCCGGGGACGGGATCAAAACCGGTACGCTGGTGGCCATCAATGCAGAAAAAATGCTTACCCTTGAGGATAACGCCCAGGTGCGCGACCTCATCGAGGCGGCCGAGTTTAAATATGCGGACGGGATAAGTGTGGTGCGCTCCGTGCGTAAGAAGTACCCGGGGGCGAACATCTCTCGCGTCGCGGGGGCCGATCTCTGGGAAGCGCTGATGGCGCGGGCGGGGGCAGACGGTACGCCGGTCTTCCTCGTCGGCGGCAAACCTGGGGTGCTGGCGCAAACCGAGCAGAAATTGCGTGACCAGTGGCAGGTGAATATCGTCGGCAGTCAGGATGGCTATTTCAGCCCTGACGATCAGCAGGCGCTGTTCGCCCGCATTCGTGACAGCGGGGCGAAGATCATCACCGTCGCGATGGGTTCACCGCGGCAGGAGATCCTGATGCGCGACTGCCGTCAGGTCTATCCGGATGCGCTCTATATGGGCGTGGGCGGCACTTACGATGTCTTCACCGGCCACGTAAAGCGCGCGCCCAAAGTGTGGCAGAACCTGGGGCTGGAGTGGCTGTATCGCCTGTTATCCCAGCCGAGCCGGATCACCCGCCAGCTCCGTCTGCTGCGTTATCTCGGCTGGCACTACTCCGGTCGCCTGTAATATCTGAAACGCAGCGCGATATACTGCTCGCGCTGCGATCTCCCCGTAAATCTGCTGCTTTTCTCAACAATACATTCATTTATTTAACGCATCGTTTGCCATTTTACAAAATTTAAGAAACCATTCCCCCGTCACTACCGTACCAGGCTGTTTTAGCATCAACCGTAAACATAAACGGCCCATAACGCACAGCCTGTGATAGCGCATCTGTACCTATAACAATAACCGGCGCAGGCCGGGAGAGTCGCAAGCACAACCGAGGATTTATGTCAGAGAAAAAACCGGAGCTTCAGCGTGGGCTGGAAGCTCGTCATATCGAACTTATCGCCCTTGGCGGGACGATTGGCGTGGGCCTGTTTATGGGCTCCGCCAGCACCCTGAAATGGGCCGGGCCGTCGGTCCTGCTGGCGTATATCATCGCCGGGCTGTTCGTCTTCTTTATCATGCGCTCCATGGGGGAGATGCTGTTCCTCGAGCCGGTCGCCGGTTCGTTCGCCGTTTATGCGCATCGCTACATGAGCCCGTTTTTTGGCTATCTCACGGCGTGGTCGTACTGGTTTATGTGGATGGCGGTGGGCATATCGGAGATCACCGCCATTGGGGTTTATGTGCAGTTCTGGTTCCCGGAAATGGCACAGTGGATACCTGCGCTTATCGCCGTGGGGCTGGTGGCGCTGGCGAACCTCGCCGCCGTGCGTCTGTACGGTGAGATCGAATTCTGGTTTGCGATGATTAAAGTAACCACCATTATCGTGATGATTGTCATCGGCGTGGGGGTGATCTTCTTCGGCCTGGGTAACGGCGGCCAGGCGATTGGCTTTGGCAACCTGACCGAGCACGGCGGCTTCTTTGCTGGCGGCTGGAAGGGCTTCCTGACCGCGCTCTGTATCGTGGTGGCCTCCTACCAGGGCGTTGAGCTTATCGGGATCACCGCCGGCGAAGCGAAAAACCCGCAGGTGACTCTGCGCAGCGCGGTGGGCAAGGTGCTGTGGCGTATCCTCATCTTCTATGTCGGCGCGATTTTTGTCATCGTCACTATCTTCCCGTGGAATGAGATTGGCAGTAACGGCAGCCCATTCGTGCTCACCTTTGCCAAAATCGGCATTACCGCAGCAGCGGCGATTATCAACTTTGTGGTGCTGACGGCGGCACTCTCCGGCTGTAATAGCGGCATGTACAGCTGCGGACGTATGCTCTACGCGCTGGCGAACAACCGCCAGCTGCCAGCGGCGGTGGGGAAAGTCTCCCGCGCCGGAGTGCCGGTGGTGGGCGTTGCCATCTCGATTATTATTCTGCTGGTGGGGTCATGCCTGAACTACATCATCCCGAACCCACAGCGTGTCTTCGTTTATGTCTACAGCGCCAGCGTTCTGCCAGGTATGGTGCCGTGGTTTGTGATCCTGATTAGCCAGCTGCGTTTTCGTCAGGCGCATAAAAACGCGATCGCCAGCCATCCGTTCCGCTCCATTCTCTTCCCGTGGGCTAACTATTTAACGATGGCGTTCCTGATCTGTGTGCTGATCGGCATGTACTTCAACGAAGACACCCGCATGTCGCTGTATGTCGGGGCGATATTCCTGGCGGCCGTTAGCGCGGGATACAAGATTTTTGGCCTGGGGCGACACGTGGAAAGGGCCAAAACGCAGTAATATGCGGCAAAGTGCGCAAAGTCTAATCAAACGCGCATTTATTTTAAAAAAGCACTAGACAGCAGACCGAGACCTCCGTAATATCCAGCCCCGCAACGGCGCTAAGCGCCCGTAGCTCAGCTGGATAGAGCGCTGCCCTCCGGAGGCAGAGGTCTCAGGTTCGAATCCTGTCGGGCGCACCATTCACCCGGTGCTGGAGCTGCGGTGGTCTGTTAAGTAGGCAGAACCGCGTGAAAGAGTAAAGAATCAAGTAGTGGTGGCTATAGCTCAGTTGGTAGAGCCCTGGATTGTGATTCCAGTTGTCGTGGGTTCGAATCCCATTAGCCACCCCATTATTTAAAGAGTTGTGAATTGCGAAGGTGGCGGAATTGGTAGACGCGCTAGCTTCAGGTGTTAGTGTCCTTAGGATGTGGGGGTTCGAGTCCCCCCCCTCGCACCACGACTTTTAATGAATTGAACTAAAAATTCAAAAAGCAGTACAACGGCGAGTAGCGCAGCTTGGTAGCGCAACTGGTTTGGGACCAGTGGGTCGGAGGTTCGAATCCTCTCTCGCCGACCAATTTTGAACCCCGCTTCGGCGGGGTTTTTTGTTTTCTGCTTTTCCTGCCCCTGTTGTTTATTGCCGACAGCGATATCCTGGCCTGTCGTGAATAAGTGACATATAACATATTGAAATAAATCAATATATTGCTTAACCCGTCAGCCTGTCTCTTCCTGGAGACACTTTGGTCTGGTTATCGGCCCAATCTGCTGCCTGTTTCCTGGCTGAAAGGGATAATTTCCTTTTATCTTAAAAAGTTGAGATCCATACAACTTCGTGATGCAACATTGGCACATTGCATGCAATAATATACGTGTAGATGCTCATTCCACCTCTTATGTTCGCCTTAGTGCCTCATAAACTCCGGAATGACGCAGAGCCATTTACGGTGCTTATCGTCCACTGACAGATGTCGCTTCGGCCTCATCAAACACCATGGACACAACGTTGAGTGAAGCACCACAAGTTGTCAAACAGACCTGTTTAACGCCTGCTTTTTAGCAGGCGTTTTTTTATGCCTTATCTGCAGTAGCGCGTCAGGATCCCCACCACCATCAGCAGGGCACAGCCCGAAACGCCATACAGCGCCTGTAGCGGCCCCAGCACGTCAGCAACCAGTGCCGTGAGGCCGGTAAAGAGCGATGCGCTGGCGGTTTGCCATCGCCAGACCCTGCTGCTGGCCGAGGAGATCAGGTCAGCCTGAAAGCTGCTCAGCAGGCTAAAAGTGCCCACCGCAAAAACGACGTTCGAGGCGAGATGGGCGACAAACACGGCTCCCAACGCTTGCATCCCCGATAGCAGCGGGATCGTCCCGTAGGCGAGTAAAAAGAGGCCGAGGCAGGTCAGCAGGAGGCGGTTTTGCCCGGCGTAGCGGGGCAGGCTCTCTCTTTTCAACAGCAGCGGGCCGCACAGCTGTCCCATGCTGCGGGCAAAAAGCAGAGGCAGGGCCAGCCCGGCAGCATCATTCGGCTCAATCTGCTGCGCCAGTGCAGGCAGCAGCGCCATAGCAGGTGAACCCACGGCGGCGAGGGCAGGAAGCAGCAACAGGCTGCGTTTTTGCTGCGCTCCCAGTGCCTGCCAGCGCATCGCCACCGGTCTTTCGGTTTCTGCTGCCTGCTCAGGCGCCAGAGAAGGCAACGCGCTGCCGGTGAGGCGCAGCATCAGCAAGGAGCCCGCAAAGGTGAGCGCGTCAATCCCCAGCAGTGCCAGCGCGGGCAGATGATGAAACAGCACCATACCCAGCCCGGTGCCCAGTAGCACCTGCGAAGCAAAAATCATCGTCTCCAGGCAGGTCGCTGCAGGCAGCTCGGCTTCGGACAATCCCCGCCGGAACAGCAGGGCCAGCGCGGGCCAGCTCATGCCCGTCAGAAAGGCCTCGGTGGACTGCACCGCCAGCAGCGCCATCATGCTGTGAAACTGAATGCCCAGCAGAGGAAAAAGCAGGGCGAGCAGGCCCAGCCACTCGGTCAGGAGCAGCAGGCCGATGGGTGAAAAACGCATACAGAACTTCTCCCCGACGAGGCTGCCCAGAAATCCCGGTAGCAGGGCAAACAGATATGCCAGGGTCAGTAAAGAGGCGGGTGCCTGCCACTCCAGCAGCAGACCAAAGACCATCACCTGGGTTAAGCCATTCCCCACAGAGGTAAACAGAAAAGCGCAGGCCAGCAGGCGCAGCCAACGGTGGCTGCGGAGCGCGCAAAAAAGCGCATACAAAAGCGTGTTCATGAAACGATCCTTTCAAAAACGATTTAATCCACGCCGTAAAAGGCGTGTACAGAAAAAATGTTCAATGAAAGGAGATCGTTACATTGGCGGAGATGGGTCTCTGAAGAAGATGCTAAGAATGTAGCAAATAAAAAAGGAGGCCGTCAGGCCTCCTGTGCAATTATTGCTGCGGGGGATTGTTCTGCAACGTCAGCAGCAGACCGTCGCGACGCATTTCGGCAGCCTCTTCCGGCAGATGCAGTTTATCCAGCGTATCCGCCAGCCAGGCATAATCGAACGCATCCGGGCGCTGTTTTAACGCGGCGCGGAAGGCGAGGCTGGCCTCTTTCCATTCACCATGTCTGGCCAGTGACTGACCCAGAGTGCTCCACAGCAGAGGGCGGTCGCCCACGGTTTTGATCTGCTGGCGCAGCATTTTCTCGATCTGCTCCGGATTATTGGTTTTCAGGCGCGGGATCACCATCACCAGACGATCGTCGTACTGGCGTTTCAGGCCATCAAGGATGATGCTCTGGGCGGTATCGTGATCGTCACACTCAATCAGGTGTTCCGCCATCGCCACCTGCAGGGGGACCTGCTGGCGCGTTTTGCGGCTCTGATTTTTCCACCAGGCTTTCAGGCCATCGCTGCCCTGATCGGCTCGCGCCTGGTCCATCAGCCCGATCCAGGCCTGACGTTGCAGGCTGTCGCGCTGCTCTTCGTCACAGACGTCGGCTTTCGCCATCGATGGGATGATGTCCAGCAGCGAGCCCCAGGCGCCGGTGCGGATATAGGCCTGCTCAGCCAGACGCAGCACCTCCGGATGACGCGGCGCGATCTCCAGCAGACGATCGACGCCGTGGCGGGCGGCATGGTTTTCGTTGCGCGCCAGTTGCAGACGTACCCGGGTGATCTCCACCGGGATCGGGTCGTTTTCAGCCAGCTCAGCGGCACGCTCCAGATGCTGATTGGCGCGTGCTTCGTCGCCGCGCTGCTGTGCGGCTTCCGCCGCCAGCAGATAGTTGACCACCGGCTGTTCAGCATGATCGGCATTCTTCGACATCAGCTTCTCAACCTGCTGATAGTCGCCTTCGGCCAGCTTCAGCAGGGCCTGTTCGGTCTGCTTGCGGGCACGGCGGCGCTTGCGGCCGACAAACCAGCTGCGGGTATGGGCCCCGGTACGGAAGATGCGGCGCAGGATCCACTCGATCGCCAGAAACGCCACCATTACCAGGATCAAAATGATCACCAGCCCGGTGACGCTGGTTTCGATATTGTAGTTATCAGTCTGGATCAGCACGTAGCCCTGATGGCCCGCCAGCATAGGACCCAGCACGATCCCGGCGAGCAGCAGTGCGAAGAGTAATAAAACTTTTAACATAATTACTCTCCTTGCGGTGCGCTGTCAGGGGCGGGAGCAGGGGCTGGAGCAGGAGATTGCTCCGCCGCTTCGCCCGGCTGTGCCAGCAGGTTACGCACGCGCGTCTGCATCAGCTTCTCCAGAATCGGCTGGCTCTCCAGCTTATCCGGTACGTTCATGGTGATGTTCTGTTGACTCAGCTTGTCCACCTCTTCGAGGAAAGCGGTAGTGGTGGCATCGTCGGTATCGTAGTAAGCGCGTACCCAGGTGGAGACATTATCCAGCGCCTGCTTGTAGGTCTCTTCCTGATGGCGAGGCACAGCCTGCGCGGCCACCAGCAGACGTGAACGCAGGTTCTCGCGCAGGTAGACGTCCTGATTCGGCGCGAGCAGCGGTACGGCGGTCTCATCGCGGCGGCGAACGGTGATAAAGCTGTCCATAAAGTTCTGCCAGCTTTTTTGCAGATTGATGCGCCACTCGCTCAATGAGCTGGAGAGTTCGCTGCTGTCGGAATCCATCGGGGAGTCGTCGTCATTATTATCTGCCAGACGCAGGTTATCGATCTGGTTCGACAGCTGATTCACTTTCAGGATGATGCCGTCGTAGTCCACCTGGGAAACGGTCGACAGGCTGGCGATATCCGCAGTGAGTGCCCGGCGGGCAGTGATCAGGCTTGGGTCGTTCATATCGCCCAGGCTGGCATCAGCGCTTTTCAGCAGCGCGGCAGCGGTGGTGACATCCTGATCGCTCCACAGCTTGCGCCCGGCCAGTTTGACCAGGAAATCAGCCTGTGCCAGCAGCCAGGTTTTGGCATCGGTACCGGAAATGGCCGCCACTTTTTGCTGCATTTCATCCAGCTGTTTGGTCAGCTCGTCCTGCTTACGGGTGGCGGCGGCCAGCTGATCGGCCTGCTGTTTAATTACCCCATCCAGCTCGGCTTTTTGCGACTGCTGCGCCTGTTGTAAGGCGGTAATTTGCGTCACCAGTTCGTCGTTCGTGGCAACCTGATTGGTAGCTTGTTTTTTCACCAGCCCATACAGACCGACGCCAGCGGCCAGCGCAATGGCGATAGCAATCGCGCTTAACGCCAGACTGGTTTTATTGCTGCCATGCTTTTTCTCTGTCGTTTCTGGCTGTGGCGTGGTGTCCACAGTCTCCCTGGTCTCTTCAACCACGGCGGAGGATTTTTCTTGTTCCGTCATTATGGCTTCCCATTATGAGAGTTATTGTAATGCGCGCAGCAGCGCATCGTTGTCGGCGTTATCAGCGATCCGAATATCTTGCCAGCCCAGTTCCCGGGCGAGGTTCGCCAGACGCTCACTGACGACCAGAAGCCGACAGCGGAGTAACCAGTTTTCACGATACCATTGTGGGATCAGCGACCAGAGGTGTTGCAGCATCTCCCCGCTGGTCACCACCAGAGTGGTAACGCCGCGAGCCTGCCAGCGCATCGCCTCTTCTGCACCGTCATAGTATTTATTACAACGTTGATAACATTCGCAAAATGTCACTTCTGCTCCACGCTCACGCAGCGTGTCGCCCAGCAGTTCTCGTCCACCGTTGCCGCGTAAAATCAGGGCACGCTTCCCCACAACGGTTTGTAATTCAGGTAATTGTAGCAACACTTCGCTGGTTTCCCGATCCAACGGGTAGCGAACATGCTTGCCACTTTCGGTGTGCAGCGCCAGGGCGGTGGTTCTGCCGATAGCGAAATAGCACGGCGCATCCGGCCAGCGCTGGCCCTCCTGCTGCAGCCGGGCGTGGGCAAATGCCACGGCATGTTGCGACAGGGCAAACAGCAGATCGCCTGCCTGCAGCGCGCCGAGATGACCGGCAAGCCGGGGAAGCGCCCGGCCCGGGGTGAACTCAATCAGCGGAAAGCTCCACGCCACCTGCCCCAGTGCGCGCAGACGGCTCACTAACTGATCTCCTGCGGGAGAAGGGCGGGTGACGAGAATACTCATGCCGGGGGTTCTCCATTATAGACATCCGCGAGAATTTCACGGGCGCCGTTGTCCAGTAGCTCTTCCGCCAGCGAAATACCCAGCTTCTCGGCGTCCTGCGGTTTGCCGCGACGTTCGCCGCGCACCATCTGCGAACCGTCCGGCGCGCCAACCAGCGCGCGCAGCCACAGTTCGCCATCTGTTAATTCAGCATAGCTGCCAATCGGCACCTGACATCCCCCTTCCAGGCGGGTATTCATGGCGCGCTCCGCCTGCACGCGGATTGCGGTCTCGTCGTGATTGAGCGGCGCCAGCAGCGCATGGGTACGGGTATCGTCGAGTCGGCACTCAATGCCCACCGCGCCCTGGCCCACGGCCGGCAGCGACTGTTCCGGGGAGAGCGCCGCCTTGATACGCGACTCCAGTCCCAGGCGTTTCAGGCCAGCCACCGCCAGAATGATAGCGTCGTACTCACCGTTATCCAGCTTGCCGAGACGGGTGCCGACGTTACCGCGCAGGGAGCGGATGATGAGATCCGGGCGATACTCGGCCAGCTGGCACTGGCGGCGTAAACTTGACGTGCCAACGATGCTCCCGTGTGGCAGAGCATCCAGGGAGTCGTAGTGATTTGAGACAAAGGCATCGCGTGGATCTTCCCGCTCGCAAATCGTGACCAGACCCAGCCCCTCAGGGAAATCAACCGGGACGTCCTTCATGGAGTGAACCGCGATATCGGCGCGACCTTCAAGCAGTGCCAGCTCAAGCTCTTTTACGAACAGGCCTTTCCCGCCCACTTTCGCCAGCGGTGTATCAAGGATGACATCACCGCGTGTCACCATTGGCACCAGCTCTACACGTAAACCTGCATGGCAGGCCTCAAGGCGCTGCTTAACATAATGTGCCTGCCAGAGCGCAAGGGGGCTTTGGCGTGTGGCAATTCTTAAAACATTGTCTAACATGCTTGTTACCGTCTTAATCGTCTGCTGACCATCCTAACATTGTTGTCTCAGGACTGTCAGGTTTACGGACGCAGAAGGGGTTCAGGACAGGGCTGCGATACAGGTTGCCTGCTGCCGTATTCAGGAATTTACACGTACAGAACGGTGCTACACTTGTATGTAGCGCATCTTTCTTTACGGTCAAACGGCAAGGTGTTAAATTGATCACGTTTTAGACCATTTTTTCGTCTCCGAGACCATAAAGATAAGGGCGAAAAAGGGCGACGGCTACTTTCGAAATACTGTGAATGCGTTATCCTCGGTCTTGCTGAAGGTGAGCGCTTTCTGAACATCAGGCGATACGTCTTGTACCTCTATATTGAGACTCTGAAACAGCGACTGGATGCCATCAATCAACTGCGCGTCGATCGCGCGCTTGCTGCCATGGGACCTGCTTTCCAGCAGGTTTACAGTCTACTGCCGACATTGTTGCATTATCACCATCCGCTGATGCCGGGTTACCTCGATGGTAACGTTCCCAAAGGCATCTGCCTTTTCACGCCTGATGAAACCCAACAGCACTATCTGAAAGAGCTGGAACTCTATCGCGGTATGCCGGCGCAGGAGTCGCCAAAAGGCGAACTGCCTATCACTGGCGTCTACACCATGGGCAGTACCTCTTCGGTGGGGCAAAGCTGCTCGTCGGATCTTGATATCTGGGTCTGTCATCAATCCTGGCTTGATAATGAAGAACGTCAACTGCTGCAGCGTAAATGCAGCCTGCTGGAGAGCTGGGCGGCATCGCTCGGCGTGGAAGTCAGCTTCTTCCTGATTGATGAAAACCGTTTCCGCCATAATGAAAGCGGCAGTCTGGGGGGCGAAGACTGCGGCTCGACCCAGCACATCCTGTTGCTGGATGAATTTTACCGTACCGCCGTGCGCCTCGCCGGGAAGCGTATCCTGTGGAGTATGGTGCCGTGCGACGAAGAAGAGCATTACGACGACTACGTCATGAAGCTCTATGCCCAGGGTGTCCTGACGCCAAACGAGTGGCTGGACCTGGGCGGCTTAAGCTCGCTCTCTGCTGAAGAGTACTTCGGCGCGAGCCTGTGGCAGCTCTATAAAAGTATCGATTCCCCGTACAAAGCGGTGCTGAAAACCCTGCTGCTCGAAGCCTATTCATGGGAATACCCGACCCCGCGCCTGCTGGCGAAAGACATTAAACAGCGTCTGCATGATGGCGAGATCGTCTCTTTCGGTCTTGATGCCTACTGCATGATGCTCGAGCGCGTCACCGAATACCTGAAAGCCATCGACGATCCGACCCGTCTCGATCTGGTCCGTCGATGTTTCTACCTCAAAGTCTGTGAGAAGCTCAGCCGTGAGCGCGCCTGCGTTGGCTGGCGTCGTGAAGTGGTCAGTCAGTTAGTCAAAGAGTGGGGATGGGACGAAGAGCGCCTGTCGATGCTCGATAACCGCGCCAACTGGAAGATCGATCAGGTGCGTGAAGCGCATAACGAACTGCTCGATGCGATGATGCAGAGCTACCGTAACCTGATCCGCTTTGCCCGTCGTAACAACCTCAGCGTTTCCGCCAGCCCGCAGGACATTGGGGTGCTGACCCGTAAGCTGTACGCGGCGTTTGAAGCGCTGCCGGGTAAAGTGACGCTGGTGAACCCACAGATTTCGCCGGACCTGTCTGAACCGAACCTGACCTTTATCTATGTTCCACCGGGTCGTGCGAACCGTACCGGCTGGTATCTCTACAACCGTGCCCCAAGCATGGATTCGATCATCAGCCATCAGCCGCTGGAATATAACCGTTACCTGAACAAGCTGGTGGCGTGGGCCTGGTTTAACGGCCTGCTGACTTCCCGCACGCGTCTGTTTATTAAAGGCAACGAGATTGTCGATTTAGCCAAGCTGCAGGAAATGGTCGCCGATGTGTCGCACCACTTCCCGCTGCGTCTGCCTGCGCCGACGCCGAAAGCGCTCTACAGCCCGTGCGAAATTCGCCATCTGGCGATTATCGTCAACCTGGAATATGACCCGACGGCGGCGTTCCGCAATCAGGTGGTCCATTTCGATTTCCGCAAGCTGGACGTCTTCAGCTTTGGCGAGCAGCAAAACTGCCTGGTGGGCAGCGTCGATCTGCTCTACCGCAACTCGTGGAACGAAGTGCGTACCCTGCACTTCAACGGCGAGCAGGCGATGATCGAAGCGCTGAAAACGATTCTCGGTAAAATGCACCAGGATGCCGCGCCGCCGGACAGCGTCGAGGTGTTCTGTTATAGCCAGCATCTGCGCGGCCTGATCCGTACCCGCGTACAGCAGCTGGTTTCCGAGTGTATCGATCTGCGTCTCTCCAGTACCCGTCAGGAAACCGGGCGCTTTAAAGCGCTGCGCGTCTCCGGCCAGACCTGGGGCCTCTTCTTTGAACGTCTGAATGTCTCGGTGCAGAAGCTGGAAAACGCTATCGAGTTTTATGGCGCCATTTCGCATAACAAGCTGCACGGTCTGTCGGTACAGGTTGAGACCAACCACGTCAAACTGCCGCAGGTGGTGGACGGCTTCGCCAGTGAAGGGATTATTCAGTTCTTCTTTGAAGAGACGGGGGAGGATGCCGGGTTCAATATCTACATCCTCGACGAAACCAACCGCGCCGAAGTGTATCACCACTGTGAAGGCAGCAAAGAGGAGCTGGTGCGCGACGTCAGCCGCTTCTACTCCTCTTCCCATGACCGCTTCACCTACGGCTCAAGTTTTATCAACTTCAACCTGCCGCAGTTCTATCAGATTGTGAAGGTGGATGGCCGTGCGCAGGTGATCCCGTTCCGCACCCAGGCGATTACCCCGGTCGTCCCTGACAGACAGGACGCCAGCACCCCGCTGTTGCAGCAGTATTTCTCCTGACGGCCATTGCCCGGTGGCGCTACGCTTACCGGGCCTACAAAGGCACGAACCCGTAGGCCGGATAAGCGAAGCGCCATCCGGCAAAACAGCCTTAGCGGAAGCTCACCTCTTCACCTGACTGCTGCGTCGCAGCCTGCTCAAGCAGATCCCAGAAGGTCTCACCGCTGCGATCGCAAATCCACTCGTCGCCTTTCAGGTCGAAGTGGTAGCCGCCCTGTTTAGTGGCCAGCCACACCTGGTGAAGCGGCTCCTGGCGGTTAATAATGATTTTGCTGCCGTTTTCGAAGCTGATGGTCAGCACGCCGCCATTGATTTCACAATCGATGTCGCTGTCGCCATCCCAGTCATCCAGGCGTTCTTCGATGGTTTGCCACAGGTTATCGGCAAGGCGATGGAATTCACTGTCATTCATGGTTCTGTTCCTGTTTTTCGTGATGGCGGCAGTATAACGCTAAATAATTCCGGTTGCAGGTTAGCGGCAAACTCTTGCTTTTGTGCCTTCTCCTGCGATGATAGAAAACAGATTTGAACTTACAGGCAACATGATAATGAAAAACGTTTTTCGAACGCTTGCCGTTCTCCTTACGCTGTTTAGCCTGACCGGATGTGGTCTGAAAGGGCCGCTCTATTTCCCGCCAGCAGATGAAACCGCGCCGCCACCGACCAAAAAAGTGGAAAGCCCAGTGCAAACCACCATGCCGGATCGTAACGATCGTGGCGATAACAACGGTCCAAGCCAGGTCAATTACTGACAAGCGCTCCTGTCCGCGCAATGGAGTAAATAATGCAGTTTTCTAAGATGCATGGCCTTGGCAATGACTTTATGGTCGTCGACGCGGTAACGCAGAATGTCTTCTTTTCCCCGGAGCTGATCCGCCGTCTGGCCGATCGGCACCTGGGGGTGGGGTTTGATCAGCTGCTGGTGGTTGAGCCGCCCTACGATCCGGATCTCGATTTTCACTACCGTATCTTTAATGCCGACGGCAGCGAGGTCTCCCAGTGCGGCAACGGCGCGCGCTGTTTTGCCCGTTTTGTCCGTCTGAAGGGGCTCACTAACAAGCGCGATATTCGCGTCAGCACCGCCAACGGACGGATGGTACTGAGCGTGACCGACGACGAGCTGGTGCGGGTGAATATGGGCGAGCCAAACTTCGAACCCTCGCAGGTGCCGTTCCGCGCCAACAAAGCGGAAAAGACCTATATCATGCGCGCGGCGGAACAGACAGTCTTGTGCGGCGTGGTCTCCATGGGGAACCCGCACTGCGTGATTCAGGTTGATGACGTGGCGACGGCGCCCGTCGAAACCCTCGGCCCGGTGCTGGAGAGCCATGAGCGTTTCCCTGAGCGCGCCAACATTGGGTTTATGCAGGTTCTCACCCGCGAACACATTCGTCTGCGCGTTTTTGAACGTGGCGCAGGCGAGACGCAGGCGTGCGGCAGCGGTGCCTGTGCGGCCGTCGCGGTGGGGATTACGCAGGGTTTATTGGCACCAGAGGTTCGCGTGGATTTGCCAGGCGGGCGTCTTGATATCGCCTGGAAAGGCCCGGGCCAGCCGCTCTATATGACCGGCCCGGCGACACAAGTTTATGACGGGTTTATCCATCTATGAAACAACCAGGAGAAGAACTGCAGGAGACGCTGACGGCAATGGACGACCGGGCGGTTGTTGATTACCTGCTGCGCCATCCTGATTTCTTTATTCGCAATGCGCGTGTCGTTGAAGAGATGCGCGTCCCGCACCCGGTCCGCGGTACGGTCTCGCTGGTTGAGTGGCATATGGCGCGCGCGCGCAACCATATTAACCATCTTGAAGAGAATATCTCCCTGCTGATGGAGCAGGCGAGCAGTAATGAAGGGCTGTTCTATCGCCTCCTGCACCTGCAATCCCGGCTGGCGTCGGCCAGCAGCCTGGACGAATTTCTTCTCCGTTTGCATCGCTGGGCGCGGGATCTGGGGCTGGCGGGTGCCACGATACGCCTCTTCCCGGACCGCTGGCGCATTGGCGCGCCCTCACGTTTTACCCATCTGGCCCTGTCGCGTCAGGCGTTTGAGCCGCTGCGTATTCAGCGTATGGGACAAGCGAATCACTATCTTGGACAGCTGAATGGTCCTGAGCTCCTGGTGGTGCTGCCAGAGGCCAAAGCTATCGGGTCGGTAGCCATGTCCCTGATGGGGCGCGACGGCGAGCTTGGTGTGATGCTGTTTACCAGCCGCGATCCGCATCATTACCAGCAGGGACAAGGCACACAACTGCTGCAGGAGATTGCGCAGATGCTGCCCGAGCTGCTGGAGCGCTGGATTGAACGCGTATGACGGACGCTCAGCTGGCACCTGCCGTTACCCGTTTTCTGCGCTATCTGGGCGTTGAGCGCCAGCTCAGCCCGATCACCCTGTTGAACTATCAGCGTCAGCTTGATGCCATCATGCAGTTAGCCGATGAAATCGGCCTGACGAGCTGGCAACAATGTGATGCCGCCACGGTGCGCACGTTTGCTGTGCGCAGCCGCCGTAAAGGGCTTGGCCCGGCCAGCCTTGCGCTTCGGCTCTCGGCACTGCGCAGCTTCTTTGACTGGCTGGTCAGCCAGGGCGAAATCAGCGCCAATCCGGCCAAAGGGATCGCCGCCCCGAAAGCGCCGCGCCATCTGCCCAAAAATATCGACGTGGATGACGTTAACCGCCTGCTGGATATCGATCTCAACGATCCGCTGGCGGTGCGTGACCGCGCCATGCTGGAGGTGATGTACGGCGCCGGCCTGCGTCTTTCCGAGCTGGTTAACCTGGATATCAAACATCTCGATCTGGATACCGGGGAAGTGTGGGTGATGGGCAAAGGCAGCAAAGAGCGGCGCTTGCCCATTGGCCGCAATGCCGTGGTGTGGATTGAGCACTGGCTCGATCTGCGCGGCCTGTTCGGTACCGAAGACGATGCGCTCTTCCTCTCGAAGCTGGGCAAGCGCATCTCGGCGCGTAATGTGCAAAAACGGTTTGCTGAGTGGGGGATTAAGCAGGGGCTGAACAGCCATGTCCATCCCCATAAATTGCGCCATTCGTTCGCCACCCACATGCTGGAGTCCAGCGGTGACCTGCGTGGCGTCCAGGAGCTGCTGGGCCACGCCAATTTGTCCACCACCCAAATCTATACCCATCTCGATTTTCAACACCTTGCCTCGGTGTACGACGCGGCGCATCCACGCGCCAAACGGGGGAAATAATGCGTTTTTATCGTCCATTAGGCCAAATCTCTGCCCTGACGTTTGACCTTGATGACACCCTTTACGACAACCGTCAGGTGATCCTGCGAACCGAGCAGGAAGCACTGGCTTTTGTACAAAACTATCATCCGGCGTTAAAAGCGCTGGAAAACAAAGAGTTTCACCGTCTGCGCCAGGCGTTACGGCAGACCGAACCGGAAATCTATCACGATGTGACGGAATGGCGCCGTCGGGCCGTTGAGCTGGCTATGCTCAACGCGGGTCTGACCGCTGCCGAGGCCGCGCTTGGCGCGGAAGCCTCGATGGCGCACTTCGCGACATGGCGCAGCCGTATCGACGTCCCGCAGGAGACGCACGACACGCTGGCTGCGCTTGCCGAAAAGTGGCCGCTGGTGGCTATCACCAACGGCAATGCCCAGCCGGAACTGTTCGGCCTTGGCGACTACTTCCAGTTTGTGCTGCGCGCAGGCCCGCACGGGCGCTCGAAGCCATTTAACGATATGTACCATCTGGCGGCGGAGAAGCTCGACCTGCCGTTGGGGAATATTCTTCACGTGGGCGATGATCTGACCACCGATGTTGCAGGGGCGATCCGCTGCGGCATGCAGGCCTGCTGGATCAAGCCTGAAAATGCCGATCTGATGACTACGCTGGACAGCCGTCTGCTGCCGCACCTGGAAATTTCACGGTTGGCATCCCTCACCACGCTGATATAATCACCAGTAATATTGTATAAATTACCAGGGTTTTGCGGTCGAAGGCCCGGTAAGCGAAGCGCCAGCGGGCGTTTTGCAGTGTTCCTGATTACTACGTGACGGTGCCAATGGACGTTTCTTACCTGCTCGACAGCCTTAATGACAAACAGCGTGACGCGGTTGCCGCGACGCGCACCAATATGCTGGTGCTGGCAGGGGCGGGCAGTGGTAAGACACGCGTGCTGGTACACCGTATCGCCTGGCTGCAGAGCGTGGAGAACTGTTCGCCATACTCCATTATGGCGGTGACCTTCACCAACAAAGCGGCGGCGGAGATGCGCCACCGTATCGCCCAGCTGATGGGCACCAGCCAGGGCGGCATGTGGGTGGGTACCTTCCACGGGCTGGCGCACCGCCTGCTGCGTGCGCACCATCTGGACGCTAACCTGCCGCAGGACTTTCAGATCCTCGACAGCGAAGATCAGCTGCGTCTTCTGAAGCGCCTGATCAAAGCCATGAACCTCGACGAGAAGCAGTGGCCGCCGCGTCAGGCGATGTGGTACATCAACAGCCAGAAAGACGAAGGGCTGCGTCCGCACCATATCCAGAGCTTTGGTAATCCGATTGAGCAGACCTGGCAGAAGGTCTACCAGGCCTATCAGGAAGCCTGCGATCGCGCCGGGCTGGTGGATTTTGCCGAGCTGCTGTTGCGCGCTCATGAGCTGTGGCTGAACAAACCGCATATTCTGCAGCACTATCGCGAACGCTTTACCAACATCCTGGTGGACGAATTCCAGGATACTAACAACATTCAGTACGCGTGGATCCGCCTGCTGGCGGGCGACTCCAGCAAGGTGATGATCGTGGGTGACGACGATCAGTCAATCTACGGCTGGCGCGGCGCGCAGGTCGAGAACATCCAGCGCTTCCTGAAGGATTTCCCGGGCGCAGAGACTATTCGCCTGGAACAGAACTACCGCTCTACCAACAACATTCTGAGCGCAGCCAACGCCCTGATTGAAAATAACAATGGCCGCCTGGGCAAAAAGCTCTGGACCGAGGGCATCGACGGCGAGCCGATCTCCCTCTACTGCGCCTTTAACGAGTTGGATGAAGCCCGCTTTGTGGTCAACCGGATCAAAACCTGGCAGGACAACGGCGGGGCGCTGGAGCAGTGCGCCATTCTCTATCGCAGCAACGCCCAGTCGCGTGTGCTGGAAGAGGCGCTGCTACAGGCCAGCATGCCCTACCGCATCTATGGCGGCATGCGCTTCTTCGAACGTCAGGAGATCAAAGACGCGCTCTCCTATCTGCGTCTGATCGCCAACCGCAACGACGACGCAGCCTTCGAGCGCGTGGTTAACACGCCAACCCGCGGCATCGGCGATCGCACCCTGGACGTGGTGCGTCAGACCTCCCGGGATCGCCAGTTGACACTGTGGCAGGCGTGTCGCGAGCTGCTGCAGGAGCGGGCGCTTGCCGGACGCGCAGCCAGCGCGCTGCAGCGCTTCCTGGAGCTTATCGAAGCTCTGGCGCAAGAAACAGCCGACATGCCGTTGCACGTTCAGACCGACCGGGTGATCAAAGACTCCGGCCTGCGCATGATGTATGAGCAGGAGAAAGGCGAGAAGGGCCAGACCCGTATTGAGAACTTAGAGGAACTGGTGACCGCCACGCGTCAGTTCAGCTACAACGAAGAAGATGAAGACCTGATGCCGCTGCAGGCGTTCCTGTCCCATGCCGCGCTGGAGGCGGGCGAAGGGCAGGCCGACACCTGGCAGGACGCGGTGCAGCTGATGACCCTCCACTCGGCCAAAGGTCTGGAGTTCCCGCAGGTGTTTATCGTCGGCATGGAAGAGGGGATGTTCCCGAGCCAGATGTCGCTGGATGAGGGCGGCCGTCTGGAGGAGGAGCGTCGTCTGGCCTATGTGGGCGTGACCCGCGCGATGCAAAAGCTGACCCTGACCTATGCCGAAACCCGCCGTCTGTACGGCAAAGAGGTCTATCACCGCCCGTCACGCTTTGTCGGCGAGCTGCCGGAGGAGTGCGTGGAAGAGGTACGCCTGCGCGCCAGCATCAGCCGCCCGGTGAGCCATCAGCGTCTGGGGACGCCGGTCTCGGAAAGCGACAGCGGCTTTAAGCTGGGCCAGCGTGTTCGCCATGCCAAATTTGGCGAAGGCACCATCGTCAATCTGGAGGGTAGCGGCGAGCACAGCCGTCTGCAGGTGGCGTTCCAGGGGCAGGGCATCAAATGGCTGGTGGCCGCTTACGCCAAGCTGGAAACCGTGTAACTTTCAGAAAAATATCACTATTTTGTAACTATCTGCTAGCCTTATATGTATAAGGCTATTTATTACCCTTCAGCGTTCCGTTGCGAGTTGACGCCGCCGTTACTGCTGGCGTAACATGCGCGCACGATTACGCTAAGAGGACATTCGCCTTGGACACACCCAGTAGATACTGGCTCAATTCCCTGTCATCCAGGAACAACTCCTAAGGCTATCTCCTCACGCTGATGGCCTTAGTGGTTGTCAGCGACAATTCTTCCCGTCGCGCTGAGTCAGGCTGTTTAATGGTCTGAAACCCAAATTGTTTCTGTGTGCCCACCGAACTGTCCGATATTTTTTGCATTGGGAGTCCCGGTCATGCTGAGCGCATTTCAACTGGAAAAAAACCGACTGATTCGGCTTGAAGCTGAAGAGTCACAACCCCTCATTGATGCCGTTTGGGTGGATCTGGTCGAACCGGATGACGACGAACGCCTGCGCGTACAATCTGAGCTCGGACAAAGCCTGGCCACCCGCCCGGAACTGGAAGATATCGAAGCATCGGCCCGTTTCTTTGAAGACGAAGATGGCCTGCATATTCACTCCTTTTTCTTCTTTGAAGATGCAGAAGATCACGCCGGTAACTCCACCGTCGCATTCACCATCCGCGATGGCCGCCTGTTTACCCTGCGTGAGCGTGAGCTGCCTGCGTTCCGCCTCTACCGTATGCGCGCCCGTAACCAGGCGATGGTGGACGGTAACGCCTACGAGTTGCTGCTCGACCTGTTTGAAACAAAAATCGAACAGCTGGCGGATGAGATTGAAAACATCTACAGCGATCTGGAAGAGCTGAGCCGGGTGATCATGGAAGGGCATCAGGGCGATGAGTACGATGAAGCGCTGTCAACGCTGGCAGAGCTGGAAGATATCGGCTGGAAAGTCCGTCTGTGTCTGATGGATACCCAGCGCGCGCTGAACTTCCTGGTGCGCAAGGCGCGTCTGCCGGGTGGGCAGCTTGAGCAGGCGCGTGAGATCCTCCGCGATATCGAATCCCTGCTGCCGCACAACGAATCCCTGTTCCAGAAGGTGAACTTCCTGATGCAGGCGGCGATGGGCTTTATCAACATCGAGCAGAACCGCATCATCAAGATCTTCTCGGTGGTGTCGGTGGTCTTCCTGCCGCCTACATTAGTGGCGTCCAGCTATGGGATGAACTTCGAGTTTATGCCGGAGCTGAAGTGGAGCTTTGGCTACCCGGGGGCGATTGTCTTTATGGTGCTTGCCGGGCTGGCGCCGTATCTCTACTTTAAGCGCCGTAACTGGCTTTGAGTGTTGTGCCGGGTGGCGGCTACGCCTTACCCGGCCTACGATCTGGAAAAGCACGAACCCGTAGGCCGGATAAGCGAAGCGCCATCCGGCAAAAAAGCACTACAGGCCTCTGCGCGTCCTGCGCTGGGTATAAATCGCATCCGCCACAAACACCGCCAGCGCCACCCAGATAAACGCGAACGTCACCATCTTATCTGCCCCCGGCACTTCACCGTAGAACAGCACCGCCAGCAGGAACATCAGCGTCGGGCCGATATACTGGAAGAAGCCCAGCGTTGACAGGCGCAGGCGCGTTGCCGCACCGGTAAAGCAGAGCAGCGGGATGGTCGTGACCACACCGGCCGCCATCAACATCACATTCAGCGTCCACGGGTTGCTGCCCATATGGCTGGTGCTACTGTCGGCGATAGCAAACAGATAAATGGCGGCCACCGGCAGCAGCCACAGGGTTTCAAACAGCATCCCGGTTTGCGCTTCGACGGCGATTTTTTTACGCACCAGACCATAAAAGGCGAAGCTGAACGCCAGCCCCAGAGCGATGATCGGCAGCGAGCCAAAGGTCCACAGCTGAACCAGCACGCCACAAAAGGCCAGAAGCACCGCCAGCCACTGCATCCGGCGGAAGCGCTCGCCGAGGAACAACATCCCCAGCACGATATTCACCAGCGGGTTAATGAAATAGCCGAGGCTCGCCTCCAGCATATGCTGGTTGTTTACCGCCCAGATGAAGAGCAGCCAGTTGCCACCAATCAGTACGGCGGAGAGCGCCAGCAGGAAAATTTTCTTAGGCGTTTGCAGAAGCGTTTTCACCCCTGACCACTGACGGCTTACGCTCATCAGCGCCACCATAAAGAAAAACGACCAGATTACGCGGTGAGTGAGAATTTCATCGGCAGGAACGTAGTGAATCAGCTTGAAGTACGCGGGCGCGATACCCCAAATAAAATAAGCGGCAAGCGCGAGTAAAACGCCTTGCCGCGTCTGTTTAGCATCCATCAGGAAAATCCGTTACAAATATGTCACGCAATTTTACCCGATTTTACCGTCTCAACCCACCATATATGTGGCAGTTGCGCTGGCGATATAGAGCTGATCTTCGTTATGTAACTCCACGCGGGCGACGGCGACTTTATTGCCCGCACGCAGCAGGCTGCTGCTGGCGGTGAAGCGATTGCCGCGACCCGGGCGCAGATAATCGACGCGCAGATCGATGGTTCCCATTCGCGACAGGCGCTGGCGCAGCTCATCTTCGTTAATGGTGTCGTGGCGGGTCAGGGTGCTGCCAACGCAGACCAGACCGGCAGCAACGTCGAGGGCGGAGGCAATAACGCCGCCATGCAGAATGCTTTGTGCCCAGTTACCGACCATCATTGGCTGGTTGTTAAAGCTCAGTTGGGCGAAATCTTTTTCGTAGCGCTCCAGCTCCAGCCCCAGAGCACGGTTGAACGGCATGTGGTAGACAAAAATCTCGCCGACAAGCTTCAGCGCTTCTTCGGCAGTAAGCGTGGCAGACATAACACGTCACATCCTTATTGTTAAAAGAATGTTGATTTTATGCCCCATCAAATTGAATTGCCAGATTCGGAGCACAGGTGAAGCCACTCACCATTAAATATGCTAAAAGGGATCAAAATATTTCTCATTAAAACGCTTTGCAGGAGAGCATCACCGATGCGGACATATCAGGCCGTACTCATGGCGGCGGCTGCGCTGCCTCTTTCGGCATTTGCGCAGGACGCGACAACTCAGGAGGTGCCTGCCGTGCGGGGCAGCATCATCGCTAACCTGTTGGAGGAGCACGATAATCCTTTTACGCTCTATCCTTATGACAGCAATTATCTGATCTATACCGTGACCAGCGACCTCAATAAAGAGGCGATCAAAACTTACGACTGGGCCGACGATTCGCAGAAAGATGAGGTGAAATTCCAGCTGAGTCTCGCCTTCCCGCTGTGGCGCGGTATTCTGGGGCAGAATTCCATTCTGGGCGCCTCCTATACGCAGAAGTCATGGTGGCAGTTATCTAACAGCGATGAATCGTCACCGTTCCGCGAGACCAACTACGAGCCGCAGCTGTTCCTTGGCTTTGCCACCGACTACTCGCTGGCGGGCTGGACGCTGCGGGACGTGGAGTTTGGCTACAACCATCAATCCAACGGTCGCTCCGACCCCACCTCGCGCAGCTGGAACCGCATCTATAGCCGCCTGATGGCGCAGAACGGCAACTGGCTGGTGGAGGTGAAACCCTGGTATGTGGTGGGCAACACCGACGATAATCCGGATATCACCAAATACATGGGCTACTACCAGCTGCGGGTGGGCTATCAGCTGGGTGAAGCGGTGCTCAGCGTGAAGGGGCAGTACAACTGGAACACCGGCTATGGTGGTGCAGAGATGGGCGTCAGCTACCCGCTGACCAAACATGTTCGTCTGTATACCCAGGTCTACAGCGGCTATGGCGAATCTCTCATCGACTACAACTTCAACCAGACCCGCGTGGGTGTGGGCGTGATGCTGAACGATCTTTTCTAGCCTCCTCGAATGTTTTTCTCTTAAACGTTGAAGTTTCTCTCGCAGGCGCTGAAAATAGCGCCTGTTTTAATTTCGGGCAAATGGGGTTGATGTGGTGCAGGCGGAAGTCGTTAATCAGGAGTCGCTGGCTAAACAGGTTTTGCATGAAACCTTTGGCTATCACCAGTTCCGCCCGGGCCAGGAAACCATCATCAACACGGCCCTTGAGGGGCGTGACTGTCTGGTGGTCATGCCGACAGGCGGCGGTAAATCGCTGTGCTATCAGGTTCCCGCGCTGGTACTGAATGGCCTGACGGTGGTGGTGTCACCGCTGATCTCGCTGATGAAAGACCAGGTCGACCAGCTGCTGGCGAACGGCGTGGCGGCGGCCTGCCTCAACTCTACCCAGACCCGCGAGCAGCAGCAGGAGGTGATGGCCGGGTGCCGCACCGGGCAGGTTCGTCTGCTCTATATCGCTCCGGAACGTCTGATGCTGGATAACTTCCTTGAGCATCTGGCGCACTGGAACCCGGTACTGCTGGCGGTAGACGAAGCGCACTGTATCTCCCAGTGGGGGCATGATTTCCGCCCGGAGTATGCCGCCCTCGGTCAGCTGCGTCAGCGCTTCCCGTCGGTGCCGTTTATGGCCCTTACCGCTACCGCCGACGACACCACCCGGCAGGATATTGTCCGTCTGCTGGGGCTTAACGATCCGCTGATCCAGGTCAGCAGCTTCGACCGCCCGAACATCCGCTACATGCTGATGGAGAAATTTAAGCCGCTGGATCAGCTGCTGCGCTATGTGCAGGAGCAGCGCGGCAAATCCGGCATTATCTACTGCAACAGCCGGGCGAAGGTTGAAGACACCGCCGCCCGTCTGCAAAGCCGGGGCTTCAGCGCCGCGGCCTATCATGCGGGGCTGGAGAACCACATCCGTGCCGAGGTGCAGGAGAAGTTCCAGCGCGACGACCTGCAAATCGTGGTGGCAACCGTCGCCTTTGGGATGGGCATCAACAAGCCGAACGTGCGTTTTGTGGTGCATTTCGACATTCCGCGCAATATCGAATCCTACTATCAGGAGACGGGCCGCGCCGGGCGCGACGGCTTGCCCGCCGAGGCGATGCTCTTCTACGATCCGGCGGATATGGCCTGGCTGCGTCGCTGCCTGGAAGAGAAACCGCAGGGGCAGTTGCAGGATATCGAGCGCCACAAGCTCAACGCGATGGGTGCCTTTGCCGAAGCGCAAACCTGCCGCCGTCTGGTGCTGCTGAACTATTTTGGCGAGGGACGCCAGGAGTCGTGCGGCAACTGCGATATCTGTCTCGACCCGCCGAAGCAGTACGATGGCCTGATGGACGCGCGTAAGGCGCTCTCCACCATTGGCCGCGTCAATCAACGCTTCGGGATGGGCTACGTGGTGGAAGTGCTGCGCGGCGCCAACAATCAGCGTATCCGCGAGATGGGCCATGACAAGCTGCCGGTCTACGGTATTGGCCGCGATCAGAGCCATGAGCATTGGGTCAGCGTGATCCGTCAGCTGATCCACTTGGGCTTTGCGACCCAGAACATTGCCCAGCACTCCGCGCTGCAGCTGACCGAAGCCGCCCGTCCGGTGCTGCGCGGCGAGGTCGAATTGCAGCTTGCCGTGCCGCGCGTGGTGGCGCTGAAACCGCGTGTGATGCAGAAATCCTACGGCGGCAATTATGACCGTAAGCTGTTTGCCAAGCTGCGTAAGCTGCGCAAAGCCATTGCGGATGAAGAGAATATCCCGCCTTATGTAGTGTTCAACGATGCCACGCTGATTGAGATGGCCGAGCAGATGCCGCTCAGCGCCAGCGAAATGCTCAGCGTCAACGGCGTGGGCACCCGCAAACTGGAGCGCTTCGGCAAAGAGTTTATGGCGCTTATTCGTTCTCATACCGATGGTGATGATGAGGAGTAGTCAGCCCGGCAAAAAAGTGCCAGGATGATTGCTCCCTGAACTATTTCCCCGCGAGTTAATTATGTTAACCCTGTTTCTGACCGTGGCGCTGGTGCATATTGTGGCGCTGATGAGCCCTGGCCCCGACTTTTTCTTTGTTTCCCAAACGGCGGTGAGCCGTTCGCGCAAAGAGGCGATGATGGGTGTGCTGGGCATTACCCTTGGCGTTATGGTCTGGGCTGCCCTGGCCCTGCTGGGCCTGAACCTGATCCTCGCTAAGATGGCCTGGCTGCATAACATCATTATGGTCGGCGGCGGCCTCTATCTGTGCTGGATGGGCTATCAGATGCTGCGCGGGGCGTTCAAAAAAGAGGACAGCGAAGCGCCTGAGCCTAAAATGGAGCTGGCGGCCAGCGGACGCAGCTTTGTAAAAGGGCTGCTGACGAACCTGGCTAATCCAAAAGCCATTATTTATTTTGGTTCGGTATTTTCACTGTTCGTGGGTGAGGATGTCGGTGCCGGGGCGCGCTGGGGCATCTTCCTGCTGATCGTTCTGGAGACGTTTGCCTGGTTCACCGTGGTGGCAAGCCTGTTTGCGTTACCCTCCATGCGACGCGGCTACCAACGTCTGGCGAAGTGGATTGACGGCGTTGCCGGCGCGTTATTCGCCGGCTTCGGCATTCATCTGATCCTGTCGCGTTAAGCGTGCCTTGCTGATGCCAGCAGCGCACCCACCAGCATAAACAGCGAACCGAACACTTTATTCAGGGCCTTCATCTGACGAGGCCCTTTAATCCATGTCGCAATCCGCGTAGCCAGCGTCGCATAGCCAATCATCACAATGATATCGACCACAATGGTGGTCACGCCGAGCACCACGTACTGCATGATCTGGGGCTGATGCGGCACGATAAACTGCGGAAACAGGGCGGCCAGGAAGACGATGCTCTTCGGGTTGGTCAGGTTCACAAACACTGCACGCTTAAACAGTTTTCCCCGGCTTTGCGTCTGGGCGAGCGTGTTGAGGTCAAGGGATCCTGCGGCGCGCCACTGCTGAATACCCAGCCAGATCAGATAGGCTGCCCCAGCCCATTTCAGCACTTCGAAGGCCAGCACCGAACGGGAGAAGAGCGTGCCGAGTCCCACGCCGACCAGCACAATGTGAATAGCCAGCCCGGTTTGCAAGCCGGCAATCGACGCCGCTGCGCCGCGATAGCCGTGGTTCATGGCGGTGGTCATGGTATTGATCGCCCCTGAGCCCGGTGAAAGGCTGAGGATAATGGATGTCAGCAGGTAGGCGAACCACCACTCAAAGGTCATTTGAAACTCCCGAATCGTCTATTTTTATGCCACAATACGCTAATGTTGCGTCATTTTACGGCCTGTCACAAAAAAACGATATTCCTTGGCTTACAGGGGCGTAAACCCGATGTTTCAGCTGAATAAGGACTGGGAAACGCGAGAAAAGGCATTTGCTGCTTTCTCCATGGGACCGTTGACCGATTTCTGGCGCCAGCGCGAGGAAGATGAGTTTACGGGCGTCGGGGATATCCCGGTACGCTTCGTTCGTTTCCGTGATGAAAAAAATGACCGGGTGATTGTCGTCTGCCCCGGGCGTATCGAAAGCTACATCAAATATGCCGAGCTGGCGTACGATCTGTTCCATCTGGGTTTTGATGTGTTAATTATCGACCATCGCGGGCAGGGGCTTTCCGGTCGGATGTTGCCGGATACCCATCGTGGTCACGTGGAAAACTTCAGCGATTACGTCGACGATCTGGCCGCATTCTGGCAGCAGGAAGTGCAGCCCGGCCCGTGGCGCAAGCGCTATATTCTTGCGCACTCCATGGGCGGCGCCATCTCTACGCTCTTTTTGCAGCGCTACGATCACCAGTGCGATGCCATTGCGCTTACCGCGCCGATGTATGGCATTGTGATACGTTTTCCGGACTGGATGGTGCGCCATCTTCTCGACTGGGCTGAGGGCCATCAGCGTATTCGTGAAGGCTACGCCATCGGAACAGGACGCTGGCGGGCTTTGCCTTTTGCCATCAACGTCTTAACCCACAGCCAGCAGCGTTATCGCCGCAACCTGCGTTTTTATGCCGATGAACCGCGCTTGCGCGTTGGCGGCCCCACCTGGCACTGGGTTCGCGAAGGTATTCTGGCGGGTGAAGAGGTATTGGCGGGTGCCGGTCAGGACGATACGCCCACGCTCATCCTTCAGGCTGAAGAGGAGCGGGTAGTGGATAACCGCATGCACGACCGCTTCTGTGAACTGCGAGCCGCAGCCGGTCACCCTTGCGAAGGGGGTAAACCGCTGGTCATAAACGGCGCGTACCATGAGATCCTTTTCGAAAAGGACGCCATGCGCTCAGTCGCACTCCACGCCATCGTCGACTTTTTCGACAGGCATAACTGATATTCACCAGAGGTTAAATTTTTCTATGTACCAGGTTGTCGCGTCTGATTTAGATGGCACGCTGCTCTCCCCCGATCACACTTTATCGCCCTACGCGAAAGAGACCTTAAAACTCCTGACTGCCCGTGGCGTGAACTTTGTCTTCGCCACCGGCCGCCACCACGTTGATGTGGGGCAGATCCGCGATAATCTGGAGATCAAATCCTACATGATCACCTCCAACGGCGCCCGCGTGCACGATCTGGACGGGAATCTGATCTTCACCCATAACCTCGATCGCGACATCGCCACCGATCTGTTCGGGATCATGCACAACAACCCCGACATCATCACCAACGTCTATCGCGACGACGAGTGGTTTATGAACCGTCACCGCCCGGACGAGATGCGCTTCTTTAAAGAGGCGGTATTCAACTATTCGCTGTATGAGCCGGGCCTGCTGGAGCCGGAAGGCATCAGCAAGGTGTTCTTCACCACCGACAGCCACGAAGCGCTGCTGCCGCTGGAGCAGGCGATTAACGCCCGTTGGGGCGATCGGGTTAACGTCAGCTTCTCCACGCTGACCTGCCTGGAAGTGATGGCGGGCGGCGTCTCCAAGGGGCATGCCCTTGAAGCGGTAGCCAAACGTCTGGGCTTTGATCTTAAGGACTGCATCGCCTTTGGCGACGGCATGAACGACGCCGAAATGCTCTCCATGGCGGGTAAGGGCTGCATCATGGAAAACGCCCACCAGCGCCTGAAAGATCTGCACCCGGAGCTGGAAGTGATCGGCACCAACGGCGACAACGCGGTACCAAAATATCTGCGTAAGCTGTTTCTTGAATAATCTTCATTTGGTTGTTTAACGTTCAGTTGTCAACCAAGGAGTTCGCTACAATGCCTGTCCATCTTTTCAAGAGACAAGCATTGTGGCGCTACTCATTATCACCACTATTCTGTGGGCCTTCTCCTTTAGCCTGATCGGTGAATATCTCGCCGGACATGTCGACAGCTATTTCTCGGTGCTGATGCGCGTAGGGCTGGCGGCGCTGGTGTTCCTGCCGTTCCTGCGTACGCGCGGGCAAACGCTGAAAACCATTCTGCTCTATATGCTGGTGGGTGCGATGCAGCTTGGCATCATGTACCTGTTCAGCTTCCGCGCTTACGTCTACCTGTCGGTGTCGGAATTCCTGCTGTTTACCGTGCTCACGCCGCTCTATATCACGCTGATCTATGACCTGCTGAGCAAACGACGTTTGCGCTGGGGCTACCTGCTGAGCGCGGCGCTGGCGGTGGTGGGCGCGGCGATCATTCGCTACGACAAAGTGAGCGATCACTTCTGGACCGGGTTGATGTTCGTTCAGCTCGCTAACATCAGCTTTGCGATTGGTATGGTGGGCTATAAGCGCCTGATGGAAACCCGCCCGATGCCGCAGCACAATGCCTTTGCCTGGTTTTATATGGGGGCGGCGATTGTCGCCGTGGCGGCGTGGTTTATGCTCGGCAATCCGCAAAAACTGCCGACCACGACGTTGCAGTGGAGCGTGCTGGTCTGGCTGGGCGTGGTGGCATCCGGGCTGGGTTACTTCATGTGGAACTACGGCGCCACGCAGGTGGACGCCGGGACGCTTGGGATTATGAACAACGTTCACGTCCCGGCAGGCCTGCTGGTGAACCTCGCCATCTGGCAGGAACAACCGCACTGGCCGAGCTTCATTATTGGGGGGACGGTGATCCTGGCTTCACTGTGGGTGCATCGCCGTTGGGTCGCTCCGCGCTCCGGACAAATGGCAGATGATCGCAAGCGTGATTCCGCGCTGAGCGAATAAAGGCCTCGGTAACCGGTTGACGCTGCTCGCCATCGCGCACGGCGGCGTACAACCGGCTCCACAATCCCTCGCCCAGGGTTCTGGTCACCACCAGGCCCTGGCGTTCAAAACTCTCCACCACCCAGTGTGGTAACGCGGCAATACCCATGCGGGCCGCCACCATCTGAATTAACAGCAGGGTATTGTCCACGCTTTTCAGCTGCGGGCTGATGCCTGCCGGCTGCAGGAAGTGACGCCAGATATCCAGACGACTGCGCTGGACCGGGTAGATCAGCAGCGTTTCGGTCGCCAGATCTTCCGGTGTAATGCGCGTTCTGGCAGCCAGCGGATGATCCGGCGCCAATACCAGGCGTACTTCAAAATCAAACATTGGCGAATAGTGCAGGCCACTGCGCGGCAGAATATCCGAGGTCATGACCAGATCCAGCTCGCCCTGCTGGAGCGACGGCTGCGGGTCAAAGGTCACGCCGGATTTAAAGTCCATCTCCACCTGCGGCCATCTCTGGCGGAAGTTCTCAAGCGCGGGGGTCAGCCACTGGATACAGCTGTGGCATTCAATGGCGATGCGCAGCCGGGTTTGCTGTGGCTCATGGCAGGCCTGCAACGCGCTGGCGATCTGCGGCAACACCTGATTCGCCAGCTGCAGCAGGATCTCTCCCTGCGGCGTGAAGCGTAGCGGCTGACTTTTACGCACAAACAGACGGAAGCCAAGGCGCTGTTCCAGATCGCTGAACTGGTGAGAAAGGGCGGATTGCGTCTGATGCAGCGCCGCCGCCGCCGCTGCAAGAGAGCCGCAGTTCCGCAACGCCTGGAGCGTTTTCAGGTGTTTTATCTCGATCATGAATGTCCTTCACTTCGCCATGAACAATTTGCGCTTGAGGAATATACAGTACCTACACATTATGGAAGTGTAAACATCTGGACGGCTAAATACTGCAAATTCCATAAGGGGCACATCATGACAATTCGTAACCATACCCTCGGTTTCCCGCGCGTCGGCCTGCGCCGCGAGCTGAAAAAAGCGCTGGAAAGCTACTGGGCGGGTAATGCCACCCGTGATGAACTGCTGGCGGTGGGACGTGAACTCCGTGCCCGCCACTGGGATCAGCAGAAGCAGGCGGGCATTGACCTGCTGCCGGTGGGCGATTTCGCCTGGTACGACCATGTTCTGACCACCAGCCTGCTGCTTGGCAATGTGCCGGCTCGTCATCAGAGCAACGATGGCTCGGTAGATATCGACACCCTGTTCCGCATTGGCCGTGGCCGTGCGCCAACGGGTGAACCCGCGGCGGCAGCAGAGATGACCAAGTGGTTTAACACCAACTACCACTACATGGTGCCGGAGTTCGTGAAGGGCCAGCAGTTCAAACTGACCTGGACCCAGTTGCTGGATGAAGTGGACGAAGCCCTGGCCCTCGGCCATCAGGTGAAACCTGTTCTGCTGGGGCCGGTAACGTACCTGTGGCTGGGTAAAGTGAAGGGCGAACAGTTTGATCGCCTGAGCCTGCTGAATGAGATCCTGCCGGTGTACCAGCAGGTGCTGGGCGAACTGGCGAAACGCGGCGTTGAGTGGGTACAGATCGACGAACCGGCGCTGGTGCTGGAGCTGCCGCAGGCGTGGCTGGATGCCTTCAAACCGGCATACGACGCGCTCGCGGGGCAGGTTAAGCTGCTGCTGACCACCTATTTTGAAGGGGTAACGCCAAACCTTGATACCATCACCGCCCTGTCAGTGCAGGGGTTGCACGTGGATCTGGTCCACGGTAAAGATGACGTGGCAGAACTCCATTCCCGTCTGCCGTCCGACTGGCTGCTCTCGGCCGGGCTGGTGAACGGTCGCAACGTCTGGCGCGCCGATCTGACAGAAAAATATGGTCAGATTAAAGACATCGTCGGCAAACGCGATCTGTGGATCGCCTCATCCTGCTCCCTGCTGCACAGTCCCATCGACCTCAGCGTCGAAACCCGTCTGGATGCCGAAGTGAAGAGCTGGTTTGCCTTCGCCCTGCAAAAATGCGAAGAGCTGGCCCTGCTGCGCGATGCGCTGAACAGCGGCGATACGGCGGCGATTACCGCATGGAGCGCGCCAATTCAGGCCCGCCGCCACTCTACCCGCGTGCATAACCCGGCGGTAGAGAAACGTCTGGCCGCCATCACCGCGAAGGAGAGCCAGCGTCAGAGTCCTTATGAGGTACGTGCTGAAGCCCAGCGTGCCCGCTTTAAGCTCCCGGCCTGGCCGACCACCACTATCGGCTCTTTCCCGCAGACCAAAGAGATCCGCGGCCTGCGTCTGGACTTCAAAAAGGGCAATCTGGACGCTGGCAACTACCGCACCGGCATCGCCGAACATATCAAGCAGGCGATTGTGGAGCAGGAGCGCCTGGGGCTGGATGTGCTGGTCCACGGCGAAGCCGAGCGTAACGACATGGTGGAGTATTTTGGTGAGCATCTGGACGGTTTCGTCTTTACCCAGAACGGCTGGGTGCAGAGCTACGGATCCCGCTGCGTGAAGCCGCCGGTGGTGATCGGTGACGTCAGCCGCCCGGAAGCGATCACCGTCGAGTGGGCGAAGTATGCCCAGTTCCTGACCGACAAACCGGTAAAAGGCATGCTGACCGGGCCGGTAACCATTCTCTGCTGGTCCTTCCCGCGTGAAGATGTGTCCCGTGAGACCATTGCGAAGCAGATCGCGCTGGCGCTGCGTGATGAAGTGGCGGATCTGGAAGCCGCAGGCATCGGCATCATCCAGATTGACGAACCGGCGTTGCGCGAGGGCCTGCCATTGCGTCGCAGCGACTGGGATGCCTACCTGGCGTGGGGCGTGGAAGCGTTCCGCATCAACGCCGCGGTGGCGAAGGATGAGACCCAGATCCACACCCATATGTGTTACTGCGAGTTCAACGACATCATGGATTCCATCGCCGCGCTGGATGCTGACGTCATCACCATCGAAACCTCACGCTCGGATATGGAGCTGCTGGAGTCGTTTGAAGAGTTCGACTACCCGAACGAAATCGGGCCTGGCGTCTATGACATTCACTCCCCGAACGTCCCGAGCGTGGAGTGGATTGAAGACCTGCTGAAAAAAGCGGCTCAGCGCATTCCGGCAGAGCGCCTGTGGGTGAACCCGGACTGCGGCCTGAAAACCCGCGGCTGGCCTGAAACGCGCGCCGCACTGGCAAATATGGTGAAAGCGGCGCAGAATTTGCGTCAGGGTTAATGATATCGGCAGTTTGCCCGGTGGCGCTACGCTTACCGGGCCTACAAAATCGGCTGTAGGCCGGGTAAGGCGAAGTTGCCACCCGGCAATTTATCTGAACCTACGGTTGCTTTTTATTCCCGTACTGCGCAAACCAGGCCAGCATCCGCTGCCAGCCATCCTTCGCTGACTCTTCGTGATAGCTCGGACGGTAATCGGCATTAAATGCATGTCCCGCTCCCGGATAGACCACAATCTCCGCCGTTGCGTTCGCCGCCCGCAGGGCATGACGCATCGTCTCGACGGTATCCAGTGGGATGCCGGTGTCTTCGGCGCCATAGAGCCCCAGTACGGGGGCGTTTAAATCGGTAGCAATATCGACAGGATGTTTTGGTGAATTCAGGGTTTTCTCGCCGACCAGTTTGCCATACCACGCCACGGCTGCTTTCAGCTGCGGGTTATGGGCGGCATAGAGCCAGCTGATCCGTCCGCCCCAGCAGAAACCGGTCGCCAGCAGACGATGGGGATCGCCACCGTTGCGCGCTGCCCAGTTGGCGACGTGGTCAAGATCCGCCAGCACCTGCGCGTCCGGCACTTTACTGACCAGGTTGCTGAACAGGGTAGGGATGTCGCTGTACTCGTTCGGATCGCCCTGACGGAAGTAGAGCTCCGGCGCGACCGCCAGATAACCTTCCAGCGCCAGGCGGCGGCAGATATCACGAATATGCTCATGTACGCCGAAAATTTCCTGAACCACGATGACGATCGGCAATGCCCCTTGCGCATTTTTGGGCCGGGCATGGTAAGCGGGCATATTATCGCCCTGGGTCGGAATCGAGGTCTCCCCGGCGGTAATCGCCTCGTCGGGGGTAGTGACAACGGTTGAGGCTTGCAGATCAGCAGCAGGGGCAAATCCAGATGTTCCAGTCATGGCATTCTCCGTACCAATTAGCGCAAAAGTAAATATAGTCCGCAGGTTAACAATCCACAGTGCCCGAAACAGGCTATCTTTTGTGCAACAGATAACGATATAAGTCGTTAATGTGATGTTAATCACTATTTCATGGTAATTAACTGCAATCAATTTCATTAGCGGTGATGTCTATCACGAAATGAAGCCAGTTCCTTCGGTAAAGTACCGCTTTGCTTCTGCTGACAAACTGACCCACAGAGGAGTTTTCTATGTCTAAGTCTGATGTTTTTCATCTCGGCCTCACTAAAAACGATTTACAAGGGGCTACGCTCGCTATCGTCCCTGGCGATCCTGAGCGTGTGGAAAAGATCGCCGCGCTGATGGATAAGCCGGTTAAGCTGGCAGCCCATCGCGAATTCACGACCTGGCGGGCAGAGCTGGATGGTAAAGCGGTGATCGTGTGCTCAACCGGTATCGGTGGCCCGTCTACCTCTATTGCCGTCGAAGAGCTGGCGCAGCTGGGCATCCGTACTTTCCTGCGTATCGGTACAACCGGTGCAATCCAGCCGCATATCAACGTTGGCGACGTGCTGGTCACCACGGCGTCTGTACGTCTGGACGGCGCGAGCCTGCACTTTGCCCCGATGGAGTTCCCGGCAGTAGCCGACTTCGAATGCACCACCGCGCTGGTGGAAGCAGCAAAATCCGTTGGCGCAACCACCCACGTTGGCGTCACCGCCTCGTCTGACACCTTCTACCCGGGCCAGGAGCGCTATGACACCTTCTCCGGCCGCGTGGTAAGCCGTTTCAAAGGCTCGATGGAAGAGTGGCAGTCCATGGGTGTTATGAACTATGAAATGGAATCCGCCACGCTGCTGACCATGTGCGCAAGCCAGGGTCTGCGTGCCGGTATGGTTGCGGGTGTCATTGTGAACCGTACCCAGCAAGAGATCCCGAACGCCGAGACCATGAAGCAGACCGAAAGCCACGCGGTGAAAATCGTGGTGGAAGCGGCCCGCCGCCTGCTGTAATTACTCCTTTTCTTTGCCAAAGGCCGACCCGTTCGGCCTTTTTCTTTGCGTAGCCCCTCGCAGAAAACCCTTTTCAAACTGGACGTTTATACAGCACAATTCTATTTTGTGCGGGTCATACCTTGATGCAGGGGGCGTCGTGGATATCTCCATCCTTTTTTATGCCGTTATCGCGCTAATTAGCGTCGGCGTGGGCTGGTTGTTCGCCAGCTATCAGCATGCGCAGCAAAAAGCCGATCAGCTGGCCGAACGTGAAGAGATGGTGGCTGCCTTAAGCGCGTTGAAACAACAGGCGGCGCAAAGCGGACACTGGCGCGACGAGTGCGAGCTACTCAATAACGAACTGCGTAATCTGCGGGATATCAACACCTCGCTGGAAGCCGACCTGCGCGAAGTCACCACCCGCCTGGAATCCACCCAGCTGCATGCGGAAGACAAAATCCGCCAGATGATGAACAGCGAACAGCGCCTGAGCGAGCAGTTCGAAAACCTGGCCAATCGCATCTTTGAGCAGAGCAACCGCCGTGTTGACGAGCAAAACCGCCAGAGCCTGAACGGTCTGCTGACTCCCCTGCGCGAACAGCTGGACGGTTTTCGTCGCCAGGTGCAGGACAGCTTTGGCCAGGAGGCGCGGGAGCGACACACGTTGGCCCATGAAATTCGCAATCTCCAGCAGCTAAATGCCCAGATGGCCCAGGAGGCAATCAACCTGACCCGGGCGCTGAAAGGCGACAATAAAACCCAGGGTAACTGGGGCGAAGTGGTGTTGACCCGCGTACTGGAAGCCTCCGGCCTGCGTGAAGGGCATGAATATCAGACCCAGGTTAGTATCGAAACAGAATCCCGCGCGCGGATGCAGCCGGATGTTATTGTCCGCCTGCCGCAGGAGAAGGATGTGGTCATCGACGCCAAAATGACACTGGTGGCCTATGAGCGTTACTTCAATGCCGAGGATGACTACACCCGCGAGACGGCGTTGCAGGAGCATATCGCCTCGGTGCGGAACCACATTCGCCTGCTGGGGCGTAAAGATTATCAACAGCTACCCGGCCTGCGCTCGCTTGACTACGTGCTAATGTTTATCCCGGTTGAACCCGCCTTCTTACTGGCGCTGGACCGTCAGCCGGAGTTGATCTCCGAAGCGCTGAAAAACAACATTATGCTGGTGAGCCCCACCACGCTGCTGGTGGCGCTGCGCACCATTGCGAATCTGTGGCGCTATGAGCACCAGAGCCGCAATGCCCAGCAGATTGCCGATCGGGCCAGCCGGTTGTACGACAAAATGCGCCTGTTCGTCGATGACATGTCGTCCGTTGGGCAGAGCCTGGATCGCGCTCAGGATAATTACCGTCAGGCGATGAAAAAGCTGGCCTCCGGGCGCGGCAACCTGCTGGCTCAGGCCGAATCGTTCCGCAGCCTTGGCGTGGAGATAAAACGCGAGATTAATCCGGATTTAGTCGAGCAGGCCACCGCGCAGGATGAAGAGTACCGGTTGCGTGGCGAGGGCGATGTTCAAAAGACAAACAATACGTTAGCAGAAGCACACGCGTCGGCAGACCTGTAGGACGTTATTCCTGGGGTGGTTGAATCGTAGGGCAAATTCGCCCAATCTGTTACACTTCTCGTACATTTGATTGATAAGCAGGCTCTGAGATGGTTGAAGATTCACAAGACACAACGCACTTTGGCTTTCAGACTGTCGCTAAAGCGCAGAAAGCTGACATGGTGGCCCACGTATTCCATTCCGTGGCGGCGAAGTACGATGTAATGAATGACCTGATGTCATTCGGCATTCATCGCTTGTGGAAGCGCTTCACTATTGATTGTAGCGGCGTACGACGTGGGCAAACGGTGCTGGATCTGGCGGGCGGGACCGGCGACCTTACCGCGAAATTCTCGCGTCTGGTAGGGGAAACAGGCCGCGTTGTGCTGGCTGATATCAACGACTCCATGCTGAAAATGGGGCGTGAGAAACTGCGCAATCTCGGTGTGGTCGGCAACGTTGAGTATGTCCAGGCGAACGCCGAGGCGCTGCCTTTCCCGGATAACACTTTTGACTGCATCACCATCTCCTTTGGTCTGCGTAACGTCACCGATAAAGAGAAAGCGCTGCGTTCCATGTACCGCGTGCTGAAACCGGGTGGACGCCTGCTGGTGCTGGAGTTCTCGAAACCGATTATTGAACCGCTGAGCAAGGCCTACGACGCTTACTCTTTCCACATTCTGCCGCGCATTGGTGAAGTGGTTGCTAACGACGCCGACAGCTATCGCTACCTGGCCGAGTCCATCCGTATGCACCCTAATCAGGACACGTTAAAGGCCATGATGCAGGATGCGGGCTTTGACAATGTTGATTACTTCAACATGACCGCGGGCGTTGTCGCCCTGCATCGCGGGTACAAGTTCTGAGTGGAGGTGGCAGATGCCGTTTAAACCCTTGATCACAGCCGGTATTGAAAACGTACTCAATACCTTTCTGTATCGCTCGCCCGCGCTTAAAACGGCACGCCAGCGACTGAACGGTAAAGTGCTGCGTGTGGTGGTAAAAGAGTTTTCGACCCCGCTGGTGCTGGTATTCAGCGAGCGTCAGCTCGACGTGCTGGGCGAGTGGGAGGGCGAGGCTGACTGCTCTGTTATCACCCATATGAGTACGCTGCCTAAACTGCGCGATCGGCAGCAGCTCACCGCCCTGATCCGTAGCGGGGAGCTGGAAGTCGAAGGCGATATCCAGGTGGTACAAAACTTCGTTTCGCTGGCTGACCTGGCGGAATTTGATCCGGCAGAACTGCTGGCTCCCTGGACGGGCGATATTGCCGCAGAGGGGATCAGTAAAGTGCTGCGTGGCGGTGCCTCATTGCTGAAAAAAGGTTTTCAGCGTCAGCAGCGCTATGCTGCGGAGGTGCTTACCGAAGAGTGGCGCATGGCCCCCGGGCCGCTGGAAGCCGCATGGTTTGCAGAAGAAACCGCCGCGGTTGAACGTTCGGTTGATGCACTGACTAAAAGGCTTGAAAAGCTGGAGGGCAAATGACGCCAGGTGAAATTCGGCGCCTCTATTTTATCATCCGCACCTTTTTGAGCTACGGGCTCGATGAGTTGATCCCTCGAATGCGCATTACCTTGCCGCTGCGCCTCTGGCGGCAAACGCTATTCTGGATGCCAAATCGCCATAAAGACAAGCTGCTCGGTGAGCGTCTGCGGCTGGCGTTGCAGGAGCTGGGTCCGGTATGGATCAAGTTCGGCCAGATGCTCTCGACCCGCCGCGATCTCTTCCCCCCTCAGATTGCCGATCAGCTGGCTCTGCTGCAGGATAAAGTCGCCCCGTTCGACGGCCGGCTGGCAAAGCGGCAGATCGAAAAAGCGATGGGTGATCTCCCGGTTGAAACCTGGTTTGATGATTTTGACATCCAGCCGCTGGCTTCGGCCTCTATCGCTCAGGTTCACACCGCGCGGCTGAAAGAGAACGGCAAAGAGGTGGTCATCAAGGTGATCCGCCCGGACATTCTGCCGATCATCAGAGCCGACATGAGACTCATCTACCGCCTGGCTCGCTGGGTGCCGCGTCTGCTGCCTGATGGCCGTCGCCTGCGTCCGATGGAAGTGGTGCGTGAGTATGAAAAGACGCTGATTGATGAGCTAAATCTGCTGCGTGAATCGGCGAACGCCATTCAGCTGCGCCGCAACTTTGAAAACAGCCCGATGCTGTATGTGCCGGAGGTCTACTCCGACTATTGCAGCCAGGACATGATGGTGATGGAGCGCATCTACGGCATCCCGGTATCGGACGTCGCGACCCTCGAAAAGCAGGGCACCAACATGAAGCTGCTGGCCGAACGTGGCGTGCAGGTCTTCTTTACCCAGGTGTTCCGCGACAGCTTCTTCCATGCCGATATGCACCCGGGCAATATCTTCGTTAGCTACGAGCACCCAGAAGATCCGCAGTACATCGGCATTGACTGCGGTATCGTCGGCTCGCTGAACAAGGAAGATAAGCGCTACCTGGCTGAGAACTTTATCGCCTTCTTTAACCGCGATTACCGTAAAGTGGCCGAACTGCACGTCGACTCCGGTTGGGTTCCGCCGGACACCAACGTCGAAGAGTTTGAGTTCGCCATTCGTACGGTTTGTGAGCCCATTTTCGAGAAACCGCTGGCGGAGATCTCGTTTGGCCATGTGCTGCTGAACCTGTTTAATACCGCCCGACGCTTCAATATGGAAGTGCAGCCGCAATTAGTTTTACTTCAGAAAACATTACTTTACGTTGAAGGGGTGGGGCGGCAACTCTATCCTCAGTTAGACTTATGGAAAACGGCAAAACCGTTCCTTGAGTCATGGATCAAAGACCAGGTTGGGCTGCCCGCGCTGGTCCGCTCCCTGAAAGAGAAAGCGCCGTTCTGGATTGAAAAAATGCCCGAAATTCCTGAACTGGTGTACGACAGTTTGCGTCAGAGCAAAAATCTGCAACATAGCGTGGATAAAATTGCCCGCGAGCTACAGACCAATCATGTGCGTCAGGGCCAGTCCCGGTATCTGTTTGGCATAGGCGCCACGCTGTTGTTAAGCGGCACGCTATTGCTGATCAACCGTCCTGACTGGGAGTTGATGCCCGCCTGGCTGATGGCCGGTGGAGTGGTGGTCTGGCTGGCAGGATGGCGTAAAACACGCTGAATTGCATCGCTATCGCAGGGCCGCATAACGTATAATGCGGCCTGATTAATTTATCATCTACAACTGAGGAAGAAGTATGGGTGGTATCAGTATCTGGCAATTGGTGATTATTGCCGTCATCGTTGTGCTGCTTTTCGGTACCAAAAAACTGGGTTCTATCGGTTCCGATCTTGGTGCCTCCATCAAAGGCTTCAAGAAAGCGATCAAAGATGATGACGAGAAGCAGGACAAATCCAGCCAGGACGCGGATTTCACTGCTAAATCTATCGCCGATAAACCAGACGACGTCAAAAAGGAAAATGCTAAACGCCACGATAACGAGCAGGTGTAATCTGTGTTTGATATTGGTTTTAGCGAACTGCTGCTGGTATTCGTGATTGGCCTCATTGTACTGGGGCCACAGCGTTTGCCGGTGGCAGTAAAAACAATTGCAGGCTGGGTGCGCGCGCTGCGTTCGCTTGCGACAACGGTTCAAAACGAGCTGGCGCAGGAGCTTAAGCTGCAGGAGTTTCAGGACAGCCTGAAAAAAGTGGAGAAGGCGAGCATGGATAACCTGACGCCGGAACTCAAAGCCTCCATGGATGAACTGCGCGAAGCGGCGGAATCCATGAAGCGCTCCTACAGCGTTAACGACCCGGAAAAAGCGAGTGATGAAGCCAACACCATTCGCAATCCGCTGGTCAAAGATAACGAAGCGCAGCACGAAGGCGTAACGCCTGCTACCGCAGAACACCAGGCCACGGCGCCCGAACAGACGCCTGCCGAGCCGGTGACCCCAAAACAAGAACCGACGCCAGCGCCCGCAGAGAAAAAGCCTGCCCCCGCCGCTGATGCGTCCCCCTCGTCGAGTGATAAATCGTAAACATGGCAGTAGATGAAACTCAACCGCTGATTACGCACCTGATCGAGCTGCGTAAACGCCTGCTGAACTGCATTATTGCGGTTTGCCTCATTTTTTTATGCCTGGTCTATTTTGCCAACGACATCTATCAGGTGGTCTCTGCACCCCTGATTAAGCAGATGCCGCTCGGGGCCACCATGATCGCTACCGACGTAGCGTCGCCATTCTTCACGCCGATCAAGCTGACCTTCTGGGTATCGCTGATTGCCTCTGCGCCAGTGATCCTTTACCAGGTCTGGGCCTTTATTGCCCCAGCGCTGTATAAGCATGAACGCCGCCTGGTGATCCCGCTGCTGGTCTCCAGCTCGCTGCTGTTTTATATCGGCATGGCCTTCGCCTACTTCGTGGTTTTCCCGCTGGCCTTTGGCTTCCTGGCAAACACCGCGCCGGTAGGGGTCCAGGTCTCGACGGACATCGCCAGTTATCTGAGCTTTGTGATGGCGCTGTTTATGGCCTTCGGCGTGGCGTTTGAAGTGCCGGTTGCCATCGTGCTGCTCTGCTGGGTGGGGATCACCACGCCGGAAGACTTACGTAAAAAACGGCCATACATTCTGGTGGGTGCCTTTGTCATTGGCATGCTGCTGACGCCGCCGGATGTCTTCTCGCAAACCCTGCTGGCAATCCCGATGTATTGCCTGTTTGAGGTCGGCGTCTTCTTCTCGCGCTTCTATATTGGAAAGCGACGTGAAGATCACGAGGAAGAGTCAGAAGAATAAAACCAACCGCCCGCCAGGGCGGTTGTCATATGGGAGCGAGTATGTTTGATATCGGTCTGAACCTGACCAGCCCGCAGTTTGCCCAGGATCGCGATGAGGTCGTTACCAGGGCCTTTGCCGCCGGGGTAAAGGGCTTACTGCTGACGGGCACCAACCTCCATGAAAGTCAGCAGGCGCAGCAGCTGGCGCAACGTTACGATCGCTGCTGGTCAACGGCAGGCGTTCATCCTCACGACAGCAGCCAATGGACGACAGAGAGCGCAGTCACGCTGCGGGCGTTAGCCGCCTCGCCTGAGGTGGTGGCAATCGGAGAGTGTGGTCTCGACTTTAATCGCAATTTCTCTACCCCCGCCGAGCAGGAGCATGCCTTTAGCGCCCAGCTGGCGTTAGCCGCGGAGCTGGGTATGCCGGTATTTATGCACTGCCGTGATGCTCACGAACGCTTTCTGGCGCTGCTGGAACCCTGGCTGGATAAACTGCCCGGCGCGGTGCTGCACTGTTTTACCGGCACGCGTGAAGAGGCGATAGCTTGTCTGGATCGTGGATTGTATCTGGGGATCACCGGCTGGGTATGCGATGAACGACGCGGGCTGGCGCTACGCGAGCTGCTGCCGGTTATTCCTGCCGAGCGCCTGCTGATTGAGACCGATGCGCCGTACCTGCTGCCGCGCGATCTCAGCCCTAAACCGGCCTCACGGCGTAATGAACCGGCTTATCTGGGACACATCATTGAACGGGTCGCCCACTGGCGCGGCGAAGAGACGCAGTGGCTGGCTGCGCAGACGGATGACAACGTGCGTCGTCTGTTTGGCGTCGACTTTTAAACTTTGCGGAAACTGGTGTTTTTCACGCTCTGCTTCACTTCTTTATTCAGCAAGTTAAGCAGCAGCATGGAGCGGGCTTCCCCATCCGGCTCAGCGAAAATCGCTACCAGCCCTTCGAACGCCCCTTCGGTGATCACCACATCATCGCCGGAGAAGGGCGTATCAGGATCGGTCATGCCTTCTGGCTGTTTATAAACCGAGAGCTGGTGGATGACGGAAGAGGGCACCGTGGCCGGATGAATGCCAAAGCGTACGAAGTGACTGACACCGCGCGTCGCACTGATGGTGGTGGTGTGGATCACTTCAGGGTCGAATTCAACAAACAGATAGTTCGGGAACAGTGGTTCACTGACGTTTGTGCGCTTACCGCGAACCATTTTTTCCAGCGTGATCACAGGCGTCAGACAGTTCACCGCCTGGCGTTCCAGATGTTCCTGAGCACGCTGAAGTTGCCCACGCTTGCAATACAGTAAATACCAGGCCCGCATAATGACTCTTTTCCGCTTGTTATGCCGGCAAGCATATCAAAACCCTGGCGGGATCGCTAAGCTGATTATAATGGCCGTACGCAGAAGAAGCCGTGAATCTTCACGCTAATTTAACAAAAATACAGCATCACGCAGTCTTACGCCGTATAATGAACCGCATACAGAGAGAGCTTGACTAACTGCATGAAATACAACGATCTACGCGACTTCCTGGAACTGCTGGAAAAGCAGGGCGAACTCAAACGCATTACCCTGCCTGTCGATCCTTATCTGGAGATGACAGAGATTGCCGACCGCACCTTGCGTGCCGGTGGGCCCGCGCTGCTGTTTGAAAACCCGAAAGGCTACACCATGCCGGTGCTCTGTAACCTGTTTGGCACACCCAGGCGTGTGGCGATGGGGATGGGGCAGGAAGATGTCAGCGCGCTGCGTGAAGTGGGTAAGCTGCTGGCTTTTCTGAAAGAGCCTGAGCCACCAAAAGGTTTTCGCGATCTCTTTGATAAGCTGCCGCAGTTTAAGCAGGTGTTGAACATGCCAACCAAACGGCTGCGCGGTGCGCCCTGCCAGCAGAAAATTGTGGAAGGCGATGCGGTCGATCTGACCCGTATTCCCATCATGCAGTGCTGGCCAGAAGACGCCGCCCCGCTGATCACCTGGGGTCTGACCGTGACGCGCGGTCCGTACAAAGAGCGGCAGAACCTCGGGATCTACCGTCAGCAGCTCATCGGTAAAAACAAACTCATTATGCGCTGGCTGTCGCACCGCGGCGGCGCGCTGGATTTCCAGGAGTGGTGCGCGGCCCATCCGGGCGAACGCTTCCCGGTCTCCGTGGCGCTGGGTGCCGATCCGGCCACCATACTCGGCGCAGTGACGCCGGTGCCAGACACGCTGTCGGAATATGCCTTTGCTGGGTTACTGCGTGGCACCAAAACCGAAGTGGTCAAGTGCGTTTCTAACGATCTGGAAGTGCCCGCCAGCGCTGAAATCGTCCTCGAAGGCTACATCGAGCCAGGGGAGTTGGCCCCGGAAGGGCCGTATGGCGACCACACCGGCTATTACAATGAAATAGATAACTTCCCGGTATTTACCGTGACCCACATTACCCAGCGGGAAGATGCGATTTACCACTCCACCTATACCGGCCGTCCGCCGGATGAACCCGCGGTGCTCGGTGTGGCGCTGAACGAAGTCTTTGTGCCGATCCTGCAAAAGCAGTTCCCGGAGATCGTTGATTTCTATCTGCCGCCGGAAGGGTGTTCCTATCGCCTGGCGGTGGTAACCATTAAGAAGCAGTATGCGGGTCACGCTAAACGGGTAATGATGGGCGTATGGTCTTTCCTGCGCCAGTTTATGTATACCAAGTTTGTGATCGTTTGCGATGATGACGTCAACGCCCGCGACTGGAATGACGTGATCTGGGCCATTACCACGCGTATGGATCCGGCACGCGATACGGTCTTAGTCGAAAACACGCCAATTGATTACCTGGATTTTGCCTCGCCGGTTTCCGGTCTTGGCTCAAAAATGGGACTGGATGCCACCAATAAATGGCCCGGCGAAACCCAACGTGAATGGGGTCGACCGATCAAAAAGGATCCTGAGGTGACTGCGCGAATTGACGCGATCTGGGATGAACTGGCCATAATGAATAACGGTAAAGACGCCTGAATGCGCCCGTTATGCCCTATAGACTTCCCGACAGAGAGAGCGAATGACAACCTTAAGCTGTAAAGTGACCTCGGTAGACGCTATCACCGACACTGTATATCGCGTCCGTTTAGTACCTGAATCGGCGTTCTCCTTCCGCGCTGGCCAGTATTTAATGGTGGTGATGGATGAGCGGGATAAGCGCCCTTTCTCAATGGCCTCGACGCCGGATGAGCAAGAGTTTATCGAGCTGCACATTGGGGCGTCAGAGCTCAACCTGTATGCGATGGCGGTGATGGATCGCATTCTGAAAGAGAACGTGATTGAAGTTGATATGCCTCACGGCGAAGCCTGGCTGCGCGATGACGAAGAGCGTCCGCTGATCCTGATTGCCGGCGGCACCGGTTTCTCCTACGCGCGCTCTATCCTGCTGACGGCGCTGGCGCGTAACCCGGACCGGGATATCACCATCTACTGGGGTGGCCGCGAGTCGAAGCACCTTTACGATCTGTCCGAGCTGGAAGCGCTGAGCGTGATCCATCCAAACCTGCGTGTTGAGCCGGTGGTGGAGCAGCCGGAAGAGGGATGGCGCGGCCGCAGCGGCACCGTGTTAACGGCGGTACTGCAGGATCATGGCACGCTGGTAAATCACGATATCTATATTGCCGGTCGTTTCGAAATGGCGAAAATTGCCCGTGACCTGTTCTGCAATGAGCGTGGTGCGCGTGAAGATCGTCTGTTTGGCGACGCGTTTGCCTTTATTTGAGACGAAAAAAACCCGCCCCTGACAGGCGGGAAAACGGCAACTAAAACTTTCCCCGTCATCATTCACACTGCCTCTTTGTTGGCTGCCTTTGCTCACCCCGGTCACATAGTTAACTATGTGACCGGGGATTCGCGCAGTTGCCGCCGCGATGCAACGCGAATGATTTAGGGGAATATTCTTCGATTACACCCTCTCAAATACCGTTGCGATCCCCTGACCCAGGCCGATACACATGGTCGCCAGACCAAACTGGGCATCTTTGCGTTCCATCAGGTTAATCAGCGTGGTGCTGATACGCGCCCCGGAACAGCCCAGCGGGTGACCCAGCGCAATGGCACCGCCGTTGAGGTTAATCTTTTCGTCGATCTGATCCATCAGGCCCAGATCCTTAATGCACGGCAGGATCTGCGCGGCGAAGGCTTCGTTCATCTCGAACACATCGATATCGCTGGTGGAAAGCCCGGCTTTTTTCAGCGCCAGCTTTGAGGCCGGTACCGGGCCGTAACCCATAATCGACGGATCGCAGCCCACTACCGCCATCGAGCGGATACGGGCGCGCGGCGTCAGACCCAACTCGCGGGCGCGGCTTTCGCTCATCACCAGCATGGCGGCAGCACCATCGGAGAGGGCGGAAGAGCTGCCCGCCGTCACGGTGCCGGTCACCGGATCAAAGGCCGGTTTCAGCGTAGAGAGCGCTTCAACGGTGGTTTCCGGGCGGATCACTTCGTCGAAGTAGAACTGTTTCAGCACGCCATCGGCATCGTGGCCGCCGGTCGGCAGGATCTCATTTTTGAAGGCGCCGGACTGCGTCGCGGCCCAGGCACGAGCGTGCGAGCGGGCGGCAAAGCTGTCCTGCATTTCACGGCTGATGCCGTGCAGACGGGAGAGCATCTCCGCCGTCAGCCCCATCATGCCCGCGGCTTTCGCCACGGTGCGGCTCATGCCGGGATGGAAATCGACGCCGTGGTTCATCGGCACATGGCCCATGTGTTCCACGCCGCCAATCATGCATACCTGCGCGTCGCCGGTCATGATCATGCGTGCCGCATCGTGCAGGGCCTGCATCGACGAACCGCACAGGCGGTTGACGGTGACAGCCGGTACCGAGTGCGGGATTTCCGCCAGCAGCGCGGCGTTACGGGCGATGTTAAAGCCCTGCTCCAGAGTCTGCTGCACGCAGCCCCAGTAGATATCGTCCAGCGCGGTGGCGTCCAGCGCCGGGTTGCGCGCCAGCAGGCTACGCATTAAATGTGCGGAGAGATCTTCCGCGCGCACGTTACGAAATGCGCCGCCCTTCGAACGGCCCATCGGGGTGCGAATTGCATCGACAATGACAACCTGTTCCATTGTGACTCCTTAAGCCGTTTTCAGTGCGCCAACCGGACGGGCAGGCTCAACCGGGGGATAGTACGCTTCGTTATTACGCGCTTTGGTACGCAGACCTTCCGGTGCATGATACAACGCGCCGAGATGCTCGTACTGTTGCGTCATATCCAGATAGCGGGCGCTGCCGAGCGTATCCAGCCAGCGGAACGCGCCGCCGTGGAACGGAGGGAAGCCCAGGCCGTACACCAGCGCCATATCCGCTTCCGCCGGGCTGGCGATAATGCCCTCTTCGAGACAGCGCACCACTTCGTTGACCATCGGGATCATCATGCGGGCAATAATCTCTTCGTCGCTGAAATCGCGCTTCGCGTGGCTGACCTTTGCCAGCAGGCTGTCCACGGCTGCGTCTTCCTCTTTCTTCGGCTTACCTTTGCTGTCTTCTTTATAACGCCAGAAGCCGAGACCGTTTTTCTGACCGTAGCGGTTCGATTCGAACAGGGCGTCGATGGCATCGCGGTAATCTTTCTGCATCCGCTCCGGGAAACCAGCCGCCATCACCGCCTGGGCGTGATGCGCCGTATCAATACCCACAACATCGAGCAGATAGGCCGGGCCCATTGGCCAGCCAAACTGTTTTTCCATCACTTTGTCGATCTTGCGGAAATCTGCCCCGTCGCGCAGCAGCTGGCTGAAACCGGCGAAGTAGGGGAACAGCACGCGGTTGACGAAGAAGCCCGGGCAGTCATTAACGACAATTGGGGTTTTGCCCATCTTGCTGGCCCACGCCACCACTTTGGCGATCGTTTCATCGGAGGTCTTTTCTCCGCGAATCACTTCAACCAGCGGCATACGGTGCACCGGGTTAAAGAAGTGCATACCGCAGAAGTTTTCCGGGCGCTTCAGCACGCTGGCCAGTTCGCTGATTGGAATGGTAGAGGTGTTGGAGGCCAGCACAGTCTCCGGGCGAACCTTCTCTTCTGTTTCCGCCAGCACCGCTTTTTTCACTTTCGGGTTTTCAACTACCGCTTCGACGACCACATCCACGCGATCGAAACCGCTGTATTCCAGCGTCGGATGAATAGTGGAGATTACGCCGGAGAGCTTCAGACCGTCGATCTTGCCGCGCTCCAGCTGTTTGTTCAGCAGCTTGGCTGCTTCGGTCATGCCCAGCGTTAGTGATTTCTCATTGATGTCTTTCATCACCACCGGCACGCCTTTCCAGGCCGACTGGTAGGCGATGCCGCCGCCCATAATGCCCGCACCCAGCACCGCAGCCTGTTTTGGCGTCTCGACATTTTTGGTCAGCTGCTTCGCTTTGCCCTTCACGAACTGATCGTTGAGGAAAATACCCACCAGGGCACGCGCTTCGTTGGTGTGAGCCAGCGGAACGAAACTTTGGTTTTCTAATTTCAGTGCTTCGTCACGGCCCAGACGTGCGGCGGCTTCGATGGTTTTCACCGCAGTGATCGGCGCCGGATAGTGTTTACCCGCCGTCTGCATCACCATGCCTTTAGCGATGGTGAAACTCATGGTGGCTTCAATTTTACTTAAGTGCAGCGGCTCCAGTTTCGGCTGGCGTTTCGCTTTCCAGTCGAGATCGCCGTTAATCGCCTGGCGCAGTATCGTCAGAGCCCCTTCATGCAATTTTTCCGGCTTAACGACGCCATCCACCAGACCGAGCTTTAACGCCTGATCGGCACTGACATCTTTACCCGCGGCGATAATTTCCAGGGCGCTGTCGGCACCCAGCAGGCGCGGCAGGCGTACCGAGCCGCCAAAGCCCGGCATGATGCCGAGCTTAGTTTCAGGCAGACCAATGCGCAGATCCGGCGTCGCCAGACGATAATCGGTCGCCAGCACGCATTCGCAGCCGCCGCCGAGCGCATAGCCATTGACCGCAGAAAGGGTCGGGACCGGCAGATCTTCCAGGCGGTTAAAGACGCTGTTGGCAAAATGTAGCCACTGGCTCAACTGCTCCTGGGGCACCAGGAACAGCGAGAGGAATTCGGTGATGTCTGCGCCGACAATAAATGCCGCTTTTTCGGAACGCAGCAGCAGACCTTTTAAATCGGTTTGTTTTTCAAGAACGTCCAGCGCCTGGCCAAGGCTGGCCACGGTTGCGGTATCAAGCTTGTTCACTGAGCCGGGGGCGTCGAACACCAGTTCGGCAATGCCACCTTCCAGCCAGTCTACGTACAGGGTGTCGCCTTTGTAGAGCATGTCGGTCTCCTGAATCCAGCAATTGGATCTGGTCATACCAGATGATTCGGAGTGTGGGATTTGTGTTAATGAAATGCAAATTACTCATTAAATAATTGTAGGTCCGATCACGATCGGCGGAGATCACGCAGCCTTTCTGAGGTGTGCTAAGATGCGGATACTTGAGGTCAAAACAAAAGGAAGAACGATGGACTCACTGGCCGCGCTGTATAAAAATCATATTGTTACGTTACAGGAACGTACCCGCGACGTACTGGCTCGCTTTAAGCTGGATGCTTTGCTCATCCATTCCGGGGAGCTGTTTAATGTCTTTCTCGACGATCACGCCTATCCCTTCAAGGTGAACCCGCAATTTAAAGCCTGGGTACCGGTAACCCAGGTTCCCAATTGCTGGTTGCTGGTGGATGGTGTGAACAAGCCAAAACTGTGGTTCTACCTGCCGGTGGATTACTGGCACAACGTGGAACCGCTGCCGACCTCTTTCTGGACGGAAGATATTGAGGTGATCGCCCTGCCGAAAGCTGACGGCATTGGCAGCCAGTTACCTGCTGCCCGAGGCAACATTGCCTATATTGGCCCGGTGCCGGAGCGTGCGCGCGGTCTGGAGATTGCCGCCGATAACATCAACCCAAAAGGCGTTATCGACTATCTGCACTACTATCGCTCCTATAAGACCGACTATGAGCTGGCGTGCATGCGTGAAGCGCAAAAAACCGCAGTCAACGGCCATCGTGCGGCGCACGAAGCCTTCCTGTCCGGCATGAGCGAGTTCGACATTAACCTGGCCTACCTGACGGCCACCGGCCATCGTGATACCGACGTGCCTTACAGCAACATCGTGGCGCTGAATGAGCACGCGGCGGTGCTGCACTACACCAAACTTGATCACCGCGCGCCGTCCGAAATGCGCAGCTTCCTGCTGGATGCCGGTGCGGAGTACAACGGCTATGCCGCTGACCTGACGCGCACCTGGGCCAGCAACAGCGATACCGAGTTCGCCCAGCTGATCAAAGATGTGAATGAAGAGCAACTGGCCCTGATCGCCACCATGAAGGCCGGGGTGAGCTACGTGGATTACCACATTCAGTTCCATCAGCGCATCGCGAAGCTGCTGCGTAAGCACCAGATCGTCAGCGATATGAGCGAAGAGGCGATGGTGGAAAACGACCTGACCGGGCCGTTTATGCCGCACGGGATCGGTCATCCGCTGGGTCTGCAGGTACATGATACCGCTGGCTTTATGCAGGATGACACAGGGACACATCTGGCGGCGCCGTCCAAATATCCCTACCTGCGCTGCACCCGCATTCTGCAACCGCGCATGGTGCTGACCATCGAGCCGGGCATCTACTTTATTGAGTCGCTGCTGGCGCCGTGGCGTGAAGGACAGTTCAGCAAACACTTCAACTGGCAGAAAATCGAAGCGCTGAAGCCGTTTGGTGGGATCCGTATCGAAGATAACGTGGTGATCCACGAGAACGGTACTGAAAACATGACGCGAGATCTGAAGCTGGCGTAATGGAAAGCTGGCTCATACCGGCAGCGCCGGTCACCTTTACGGAAGAGATCAAGAAAAGCCGTTTCATCACGCTGTTGGCGCATACCGACGGCGTGGAGGCGGCGAAGGCGTTTGTAGAGGCAGTAAGAGCGGAACATCCCGACGCCCGCCACCACTGCGTGGCATGGGTGGCCGGGCCGCCTGACGACTCGCAAAAGCTCGGGTTCTCGGATGATGGTGAACCGGCGGGCACGGCGGGCAAACCCATGCTCTCGCAGCTCATGGGCAGCGGCGTTGGCGAAATCACCGCCGTCGTGGTGCGATACTACGGCGGCGTGTTACTGGGAACGGGCGGGCTGGTCAAGGCCTATGGCGGCGGCGTCCAGCAGGCGCTTAATCAGCTGACGACTATCCGCAAAACGCCACTTACCGAATATACTTTATTGTGCGATTACGCCCAGTTATCCGGCATCGAGGCATTGCTGAAGCAGTATCAGGGCCTCATCGTACACAGTGACTACCAAGCGATGGTGCACTTGCGGGTGGCATTACCCCAGGCTTCGCTTCCGGCATTCTCAGCAAAACTGGCTGATTTTAGTCGTGGTTCGTTGCAATTACGGCCAATTGAAGAATAATCCCCACCCTACTTATTGAATACCAAAGGAAGCGGCAGAGATGCATTTTCGTGCCATAACCCGAATCGTTGGATTGTTGGTCATACTCTTTTCCGGGACGATGATCCTCCCGGGACTGGTAGCGCTTATTTATCGGGATGGTGCGGGCCGCGCCTTTACGCAGACCTTTTTCGTCGCGCTGATGATTGGCTCCCTGCTGTGGTGGCCTAACCGCCGTCAGAAAGGGGAGCTGAAATCCCGGGAAGGCTTCCTGATCGTGGTGCTGTTCTGGACCGTGCTGGGCAGCGTGGGGGCATTACCCTTCATCTTCTCGGAACAGCCCAACCTGACCATCACCGATGCCTTCTTTGAATCCTTCTCCGGGCTGACCACCACCGGGGCCACCACGCTGGTGGGGCTGGACTCATTACCTCATGCCATCCTCTTTTACCGGCAGATGCTGCAATGGTTCGGCGGTATGGGGATCATCGTATTAGCCGTGGCGATTCTGCCGATACTGGGCGTCGGGGGGATGCAGCTCTACCGTGCCGAAATGCCGGGGCCGCTGAAAGATAACAAAATGCGCCCGCGTATTGCCGAGACGGCCAAAACGTTATGGCTGATCTATGTGCTGTTGACGGTCGCCTGTGCGCTGGCGCTGTGGTTCGCCGGAATGCCAGCCTTTGATGCCATTGGCCATAGCTTTGCCACCATCGCCATTGGTGGGTTCTCAACTCATGATGCCAGCGTCGGCTATTTTGACAGTCCGACAATCAACACCATCATTGCTATCTTCCTGCTTATCTCCGGCTGTAACTATGGACTGCACTTCTCTTTACTCAGTGGCCGTAATCTGAAGGTCTACTGGCGCGACCCGGAATTCCGCATGTTTATCGGCGTGCAGCTGACGCTGGTGGTGATCTGCACCCTGGTGTTGTGGCTACACGATGTCTATGCCTCGGCGGTCACCACCCTGAACCAGGCCTTCTTCCAGGTGGTATCTATGGCTACTACCGCAGGCTTTACTACCGACAGCATTGCGCGCTGGCCGCTCTTCCTGCCGGTCCTGCTGCTCTGTTCGGCCTTTATCGGCGGCTGTGCCGGTTCGACGGGCGGTGGCCTGAAGGTGATCCGCATCCTGCTGCTCTTTAAACAGGGGAACCGCGAGCTTAAGCGTCTGGTGCACCCGAATGCGGTTTACAGCATCAAACTGGGCAACCGCGCACTGCCGGAGCGTATTCTGGAGGCGGTGTGGGGCTTCTTCTCTGCCTACGCGCTGGTCTTTATCGTCAGTATGCTGGCGATCATCGCGACGGGCGTGGATGACTTTTCGGCCTTTGCTTCCGTTGTCGCCACACTGAACAACCTGGGGCCGGGCCTTGGCGTGGTCGCAGACAACTTTGCCAGTATGAACCCAACCGCGAAGTGGATCCTGATTGCCAACATGCTGTTCGGGCGTCTTGAGGTCTTCACGCTGTTGGTTCTCCTGACACCAACATTCTGGCGCGAATAAGGGAGCCGTTTGTGAAAACATTAATTCTATTTTCAACGCGCGACGGGCAGACGCGGGAGATTGCCGCTTTTCTGGCTTCTGAGTTAAAAGAGCAGGGTATCTATGCGGATGTCGTCAATCTGAACCGCACCGAAGATATTGCATGGCAGGAGTATGACCGCGTGGTGATTGGCGCCTCGATTCGTTACGGCCATTTCCATCCTGCGGTGGATCGCTTCGTGAAAAAACACACGGCAACGCTGAATAGCCTGCCGGGCGCTTTCTTTTCTGTGAATCTGGTGGCGCGTAAAGCGGAAAAGCGTACGCCGCAAACCAACAGCTACACGCGCAAATTTTTACTGAACTCACCCTGGAAGCCAACTGCCTGTGCAGTTTTTGCGGGCGCGCTGCGTTATCCGCGTTACCGCTGGTACGATCGCTTTATGATCCGCCTTATTATGAAGATGACAGGCGGCGAAACGGATACCCGTAAAGAGGTGGTCTACACCGACTGGTCCCAGGTCGCCAGTTTTGCCCGGGAAATTGCGCAATTAACCCGCAATCCGCGGCTTTAATAGTCGCACAGGTCGAAAAATAAGCGAACGGTAAACTTTTTAATATTTCTGCTTGTCACCGTCAGATAACTCCCTATAATGCGCCACCACTGACACGGAACAACGGCAAACACGCCGCCGGGTCAGCGGGGTTCGGTAAGAACCTCACGGAGAAAAGCGAAAATAATCGCTTGACTCTGAGGCGGGGAAGCGTAATATGCACACCCCGCGCCGCAGCGAAAAAGCGAAGCGGCACTGCTCTTTAACAATTTATCAGACAATCTGTGTGGGCACTCAAAGTGACATGGATTCTTAATGTCTTCGGACAATAAATGAATACCAAGTCTCTGAGTGAACACGTAATTCATTACGAAGTTTAATTCACGAGCATCAAACTTAAATTGAAGAGTTTGATCATGGCTCAGATTGAACGCTGGCGGCAGGCCTAACACATGCAAGTCGAACGGTAGCACAGAGAGCTTGCTCTCGGGTGACGAGTGGCGGACGGGTGAGTAATGTCTGGGAAACTGCCTGATGGAGGGGGATAACTACTGGAAACGGTAGCTAATACCGCATAACGTCGCAAGACCAAAGAGGGGGACCTTCGGGCCTCTTGCCATCGGATGTGCCCAGATGGGATTAGCTAGTAGGTGGGGTAATGGCTCACCTAGGCGACGATCCCTAGCTGGTCTGAGAGGATGACCAGCCACACTGGAACTGAGACACGGTCCAGACTCCTACGGGAGGCAGCAGTGGGGAATATTGCACAATGGGCGCAAGCCTGATGCAGCCATGCCGCGTGTATGAAGAAGGCCTTCGGGTTGTAAAGTACTTTCAGCGAGGAGGAAGGCATTGTGGTTAATAACCGCAGTGATTGACGTTACTCGCAGAAGAAGCACCGGCTAACTCCGTGCCAGCAGCCGCGGTAATACGGAGGGTGCAAGCGTTAATCGGAATTACTGGGCGTAAAGCGCACGCAGGCGGTCTGTTAAGTCAGATGTGAAATCCCCGGGCTCAACCTGGGAACTGCATTTGAAACTGGCAGGCTTGAGTCTTGTAGAGGGGGGTAGAATTCCAGGTGTAGCGGTGAAATGCGTAGAGATCTGGAGGAATACCGGTGGCGAAGGCGGCCCCCTGGACAAAGACTGACGCTCAGGTGCGAAAGCGTGGGGAGCAAACAGGATTAGATACCCTGGTAGTCCACGCCGTAAACGATGTCGACTTGGAGGTTGTGCCCTTGAGGCGTGGCTTCCGGAGCTAACGCGTTAAGTCGACCGCCTGGGGAGTACGGCCGCAAGGTTAAAACTCAAATGAATTGACGGGGGCCCGCACAAGCGGTGGAGCATGTGGTTTAATTCGATGCAACGCGAAGAACCTTACCTACTCTTGACATCCAGAGAACTTGGCAGAGATGCCTTGGTGCCTTCGGGAACTCTGAGACAGGTGCTGCATGGCTGTCGTCAGCTCGTGTTGTGAAATGTTGGGTTAAGTCCCGCAACGAGCGCAACCCTTATCCTTTGTTGCCAGCGGTTAGGCCGGGAACTCAAAGGAGACTGCCAGTGATAAACTGGAGGAAGGTGGGGATGACGTCAAGTCATCATGGCCCTTACGAGTAGGGCTACACACGTGCTACAATGGCGCATACAAAGAGAAGCGACCTCGCGAGAGCAAGCGGACCTCATAAAGTGCGTCGTAGTCCGGATTGGAGTCTGCAACTCGACTCCATGAAGTCGGAATCGCTAGTAATCGTAGATCAGAATGCTACGGTGAATACGTTCCCGGGCCTTGTACACACCGCCCGTCACACCATGGGAGTGGGTTGCAAAAGAAGTAGGTAGCTTAACCTTCGGGAGGGCGCTTACCACTTTGTGATTCATGACTGGGGTGAAGTCGTAACAAGGTAACCGTAGGGGAACCTGCGGTTGGATCACCTCCTTACCTTAAAGAACCTGCCTTTGTAGTGCTCACACAGATTGTCTGATAGAAAGTGAAAAGCAAGACGGCTGCGAAGTCGTGACACCTCGTGTCCCCTTCGTCTAGCGGTTAGGACTCCGCCCTTTCACGGCGGCAACAGGGGTTCGAATCCCCTAGGGGACGCCACTTGCTGGGTGTGAGTGAAAGGCACAACCAATCAGTATCTCAAAACTGACTTGCGAGTCATGTTTGCGATATTTGCTCTTTAAAAATCTGGATCAAGCTGAAAATTGAAACGACACGCTGTGTCTGTTCTCCGTAATAAGAACAGAAATGCGGTGTGTTCGAGTCTCTCAAATTTTCACAACGCGAAGTGAAACAGCTTCGGGTTGTGAGGTTAAGCGACTAAGCGTACACGGTGGATGCCCTGGCAGTCAGAGGCGATGAAGGACGTGCTAATCTGCGAAAAGCGCCGGCGAGGTGATATGAACCCTTGACCCGGCGATGTCCGAATGGGGAAACCCAGTGTGATTCGTCACACTATCGTTAGCTGAATACATAGGCTAACGAGGCGAACCGGGGGAACTGAAACATCTAAGTACCCCGAGGAAAAGAAATCAACCGAGATTCCCCCAGTAGCGGCGAGCGAACGGGGAGCAGCCCGGAGTCTGAATCAGCTTGTGTGTTAGTGGAAGCGTCTGGAAAGTCGCAGGGTACAGGGTGATACTCCCGTACACGAAAGCACACATGCTGTGAACTCGAAGAGTAGGGCGGGACACGTGGTATCCTGTCTGAATATGGGGGGACCATCCTCCAAGGCTAAATACTCCTGACTGACCGATAGTGAACCAGTACCGTGAGGGAAAGGCGAAAAGAACCCCGGCGAGGGGAGTGAAAAAGAACCTGAAACCGTGTACGTACAAGCAGTGGGAGCATCCTTCGGGGTGTGACTGCGTACCTTTTGTATAATGGGTCAGCGACTTATATTCTGTAGCAAGGTTAACCGTATAGGGGAGCCGGAGGGAAACCGAGTCTTAACTGGGCGTTAAGTTGCAGGGTATAGACCCGAAACCCGGTGATCTAGCCATGGGCAGGTTGAAGGTTGGGTAACACTAACTGGAGGACCGAACCGACTAATGTTGAAAAATTAGCGGATGACCTGTGGCTGGGGGTGAAAGGCCAATCAAACCGGGAGATAGCTGGTTCTCCCCGAAAGCTATTTAGGTAGCGCCTCGTGAACTCATCCTCGGGGGTAGAGCACTGTTTCGGCTAGGGGGCCATCCCGGCTTACCAACCCGATGCAAACTGCGAATACCGAGGAATGTTATCACGGGAGACACACGGCGGGTGCTAACGTCCGTCGTGAAGAGGGAAACAACCCAGACCGCCAGCTAAGGTCCCAAAGTCATGGTTAAGTGGGAAACGATGTGGGAAGGCACAGACAGCCAGGATGTTGGCTTAGAAGCAGCCATCATTTAAAGAAAGCGTAATAGCTCACTGGTCGAGTCGGCCTGCGCGGAAGATGTAACGGGGCTAAACCATGCACCGAAGCTGCGGCAGCGACACTATGTGTTGTTGGGTAGGGGAGCGTTCTGTAAGCCTGCGAAGGTGTGCTGTGAGGCATGCTGGAGGTATCAGAAGTGCGAATGCTGACATAAGTAACGATAAAGCGGGTGAAAAGCCCGCTCGCCGGAAGACCAAGGGTTCCTGTCCAACGTTAATCGGGGCAGGGTGAGTCGACCCCTAAGGCGAGGCCGAAAGGCGTAGTCGATGGGAAACAGGTTAATATTCCTGTACTCGGTGTTACTGCGAAGGGGGGACGGAGAAGGCTATGTTGGCCGGGCGACGGTTGTCCCGGTTTAAGCATGTAGGCGGAGGTTCCAGGTAAATCCGGTACCTTATTAACGCTGAGGTGTGATGACGAGGCACTACGGTGCTGAAGCAACAAATGCCCTGCTTCCAGGAAAAGCCTCTAAGCATCAGGTAACACCAAATCGTACCCCAAACCGACACAGGTGGTCAGGTAGAGAATACCAAGGCGCTTGAGAGAACTCGGGTGAAGGAACTAGGCAAAATGGTGCCGTAACTTCGGGAGAAGGCACGCTGATATGTAGGTGAAGCCCCTGCGGGTGGAGCTGAAATCAGTCGAAGATACCAGCTGGCTGCAACTGTTTATTAAAAACACAGCACTGTGCAAACACGAAAGTGGACGTATACGGTGTGACGCCTGCCCGGTGCCGGAAGGTTAATTGATGGGGTTAGCGGCAACGCGAAGCTCTTGATCGAAGCCCCGGTAAACGGCGGCCGTAACTATAACGGTCCTAAGGTAGCGAAATTCCTTGTCGGGTAAGTTCCGACCTGCACGAATGGCGTAATGATGGCCAGGCTGTCTCCACCCGAGACTCAGTGAAATTGAAATCGCTGTGAAGATGCAGTGTACCCGCGGCAAGACGGAAAGACCCCGTGAACCTTTACTATAGCTTGACACTGAACACTGGTCCTTGATGTGTAGGATAGGTGGGAGGCTTTGAAGTGTGGACGCCAGTCTGCATGGAGCCGTCCTTGAAATACCACCCTTTAATGGCTGGTGTTCTAACGTGGACCCGTTACCCGGGTTGCGGACAGTGTCTGGTGGGTAGTTTGACTGGGGCGGTCTCCTCCTAAAGAGTAACGGAGGAGCACGAAGGTCAGCTAATCCTGGTCGGACATCAGGAGGTTAGTGCAATGGCATAAGCTGGCTTGACTGCGAGAGTGACGGCTCGAGCAGGTGCGAAAGCAGGTCATAGTGATCCGGTGGTTCTGAATGGAAGGGCCATCGCTCAACGGATAAAAGGTACTCCGGGGATAACAGGCTGATACCGCCCAAGAGTTCATATCGACGGCGGTGTTTGGCACCTCGATGTCGGCTCATCACATCCTGGGGCTGAAGTAGGTCCCAAGGGTATGGCTGTTCGCCATTTAAAGTGGTACGCGAGCTGGGTTTAGAACGTCGTGAGACAGTTCGGTCCCTATCTGCCGTGGGCGCTGGAGAATTGAGGGGGGCTGCTCCTAGTACGAGAGGACCGGAGTGGACGCATCACTGGTGTTCGGGTTGTCATGCCAATGGCACTGCCCGGTAGCTAAATGCGGAAGAGATAAGTGCTGAAAGCATCTAAGCACGAAACTTGCCCCGAGATGAGTTCTCCCTGACCCTTTAAGGGTCCTGAAGGAACGTTGAAGACGACGACGTTGATAGGCCGGGTGTGTAAGCGCAGCGATGCGTTGAGCTAACCGGTACTAATGAACCGTGAGGCTTAACCTTACAACGCCGAAGCTGTTTCGGTGGATTTGAGAGATTTTCAGCTGATACAGATTACAGAATTTGCCTGGCGGCTGTAGCGCGGTGGTCCCACCTGACCCCATGCCGAACTCAGAAGTGAAACGCCGTAGCGCCGATGGTAGTGTGGGGCCTCCCCATGCGAGAGTAGGGAACTGCCAGGCATCAATTAAAGCCGAAAGCCCGTCCGCAAGGACGGGCTTTTTGCGTTTCTGCGCATTCTATCCCGTCTTTAAAGTTATCCCCCTAACCGATTCCATATACGGTAAACTATCCCGGTTTTTGCATCTGGATAGCGTCTATGAATCACTCCCTTAAGCCCTGGAATACCTTCGGTATTGACCGAAATGCCCGTCAGATCGTGCGGGCCGACGATGCGCAGCAACTGCTGGCCGCATGGAATCATGCCACGCAACACCACCTCCCTGTTCTTATTCTGGGCGAAGGCAGTAACGTTCTCTTTCTGGAAGACTTTTCTGGCACGGTGATCGTTAACCGCATCCGCGGGATTAAAGTTGAAGAGGCGCAGGATTGTTGGCGTTTGCATGTGGGAGCCGGGGAAAACTGGCATCGCCTTGTGCAGTTTACCCTTGAAAATAATATGCCGGGGCTGGAAAACCTGGCGCTCATCCCTGGTTGCGCGGGTTCATCCCCTATTCAGAACATCGGTGCCTATGGCATCGAACTCAAACATGTTTGTGATTATGTCGACTGTATCGAGCTGGCAACGGGCAATCCGCTGCGTTTAAGCGCGGAACAGTGCCGCTTTGGCTACCGCGACAGCATTTTTAAACATGAGTATCAGGATAAATATGTCATCGTTGCGGTTGGACTGCGCCTGACCAAAAACTGGCAGCCTGTCCTCACCTACGGCGATCTTACTCGTCTGGATCCTGCCACGGTCACTGCAAAAGAGATTTTCGAGGCGGTTTGCCATATGCGAATGAGTAAATTGCCCGATCCGAAAGTGAACGGAAATGCCGGAAGTTTCTTCAAAAACCCGGTTATCTCCAGTGAAAAAGCCGAAACCTTACTCGCCGAGTGGCCGCTGGCGCCGCACTATCCGCAGGCAGATGGCAGCGTTAAGCTGGCAGCGGGCTGGCTGATCGATCAGTGTCAGCTTAAAGGCACAACCTGTGGCGGCGCAGCGGTACATCGTCAGCAGGCCCTGGTACTTATCAACGAAAACAATGCGACCAGCCGTGATGTCGTGCAGCTGGCCCATCAGGTGCGCCAGCGCGTGGGTAAGAAATTTGATGTCTGGCTGGAGCCGGAGGTGCGCTTTATCGGCCATCACGGTGAAGTTAATGCGGTGGAGGCCATTGCATGAAAGATCATACCGTTCCCCTGAAGCTGATCTCTGTTCTGGCTGATGGCGATTTCCATTCCGGTGAACAGCTGGGGGAACAGCTGGGAATGAGCCGCGCCGCCATTAATAAACATATTCAGACCCTGCGTGACTGGGGAGTGGATGTCTTTACCGTGCCGGGCAAAGGCTACAGCCTGCCGGAGCCGGTTCAGCTCCTGGACGAAGCCTTTATCAGCAGTCAGATCACCGACAGCAGCGTTGCCGTTCTGCCGGTGATTGATTCTACCAACCAGTATCTGCTCGACCGGCTTAACACGCTGCACTCCGGTGACTGCTGCGTGGCAGAATACCAACAGGCGGGTCGTGGCCGCCGGGGACGTAAATGGTTCTCGCCTTTTGGCGCCAATCTTTATCTCTCCATGTACTGGCGTCTGGAACAAGGTCCTGCCGCCGCCATCGGCCTCAGTCTGGTGATTGGCATTGTGCTGGCAGAAGTGTTGCAGTCGCTGGGCGCTGATAAAGTGCGCGTGAAGTGGCCAAACGATCTCTATCTGAACGATCGCAAACTGGCCGGTATTCTGGTAGAACTGACCGGAAAAACCGGTGATGCCGCGCAGATCGTAATGGGTGCCGGCATAAACCTGGTGATGCGCAATGTACAGGCCGAAGATATTAACCAGGGCTGGATCAACCTGCAGGAAGCAGGGATCGTCATCGATCGCAATGTCCTTGCCGTACGGGTGATTAACGAGCTACGCCACTCGCTGAAAATCTTCGAACAGGAAGGTTTAGCCCCGTTTTTGCCTCGCTGGGAAAAGCTGGATAACTTTGCTCACCGTGCGGTGAAGCTGATCATCGGCGACAAAGAGATCTACGGCACGTCGCGCGGTATCAACGAGCAGGGCGCGCTGTTGCTGGAGCAGGATGGCGTGATTAAACCATGGGTCGGCGGCGAGATTTCACTGCGCAGCGCCGAATAAATTGCGGGGAGCCGCGGGCTCCCCGGTTCTTCAGCTATACCGCCGCCAGCCCCGTGCGAAGCGGCAACCAGAATAATCCCTAAACGCTTGGTTACACTCTCTTAAACAGTTCCCGATAAGGTATACTCTGAAAGCAGCAGGGTAACAGTTGATTAACCTGCCTTTCGCGTTTCTGGAGATCCATTTTGCGTGTCAGCCGCTCTTTAACTATCAAACAAATGGCGATGGTCACTGCCGTCACCATGGTGTTTGTTTTCGTCTTTTGCGTCATTTTGCTGTTTCATGCCATTCAGCAGAATCGCTACAACACGGCTACGCAACTCGAGAGCATTGCCCGCTCAATCCGTGAGCCCCTCTCTGCCGCCATTCTGAAGGGTGATATTCCTCAGGCGGAGTCCATTATTAAAAGCATTAAACCAGCAGGGGTTGTCAGCCAGGCGGATGTCGTGCTGCCGAATCAGTTTCAGGCGTTACGCATGAACTTTATCCCGGAGCATCCGGTACCGGTGATGATGAAACGCCTGTTTGAAATGCCGGTGCAGATCTCCCTTCCGGTCTATTCGTTGCAACGTCCGGCGAACCCGCAGCCGCTGGCCTATCTGGTGCTCCAGTCTGACTCCTGGCGAATGTACAAATTTGTCATCAGTTGGATCTCAACGTTAGTAACCACTTACTTATTGTTGACACTGATGCTTACCGTGGCGCTGACCTGGTGCATTAACCGCCTTATCGTTCATCCGCTGCGTCGCATTGCCCGGGAGCTGGATACCCTCTCGCCGCAGCAACAGGTGGGGCACCAGCTTGCTCTGCCGCGTCTGCATCACGACGACGAAATTGGCATGCTGGTCCGCAGCTACAACCTCAACCAGCAGCGCATGATGCGCCAGCACGATGAGCTCAACCACAATGCCACCCGTTTCCCGGTGTCGGAACTGCCGAACAAGGCGTTTCTGATGGTGATGCTGGAGCAGGCCGTGAAGCGGCAGCAGACCATGGCGCTGATGGTAGTGGCCTGTGAAACGTTGCAGGATACCGCGGGCGTGTTGAAAGAGAGTCAGCGAGAGATGGTCTTACTGACGCTGGTCGAAAAGCTGAAATCCGTGCTTGCACCACGGATGGTACTGACGCAGGTGAGCGGCTACGACTTCGTGATTATCGCCAATGGCGTCAAGGAGCCGTGGCATGCCATCACATTAGGTCAGCAAGTGCTTACTGTTATCAATGAGCGGTTGCCGGTTCAGGGGATCCAGCTGCGCCCGAGCGCCAGTATCGGTATCGCCATGTTTTACGGCAACCTGACCGCAGAACAGCTCTATCGCCGGGCATTTTCCGCCGCGTTTACCGCCCGCCAGAAGGGTAAGAATCAGATTCAGTTCTTCGAACCCGAGCAGATGGAGAAAGCGCAGCAGCGGCTCTCAGAAGAGAACGACATCCTTACCGCGCTGGACAGCAACGATTTCGCCATCTGGCTGCAGCCGCAGGTCAATCTGCGTACCGGTAAGGTCCATAGCGCCGAAGCGCTGTTGCGGATGCGTCAGCCCGACGGCGGCTGGGAGCTTCCGGAAGGGCTGATTGACCGTATTGAAAATTGCGGCCTGATTGTGACGGTGGGTCACTGGGTGCTGGAAGAGTCCTGCCGTTTGCTGTCAGCCTGGCAGTCGCGCGGGGTGATGATGCCGCTGTCGGTTAACTTATCGGCCTTGCAGCTGATGCATCCCAACATGGTGCCGGATCTGCTGGCGTTGATTCACCGCTACCAGATCAAGCCGGACACCCTGATGCTGGAAGTGACCGAGAGCCGCCGGATTGACGATCCTAACGAAGCGGTGGCAATACTTCGCCCGCTGCGTAACGCCGGGGTCCGTATCGCGCTGGACGACTTTGGCATGGGATACGCTGGCCTGCGTCAATTGCAACATATGAAAACCCTGCCGGTAGATGTGCTGAAGATTGATAAGGCCTTTGTGGAGGGGCTACCGGAAGACAGCAGCATGGTCGAGGCAATTATCCAGCTGGCGCGTAGCCTGAAGCTGGAAATTATCGCTGAAGGTGTCGAAACCGAAGCTCAGCGCCAATGGCTGGCCGATGCCGGGGTGGAATACGGCCAGGGGTATCTGTTCGACAAAGCCGTTCCGGGTGATATTTTTGAGAGCCGTTATTTTAAACGCGCTAATGCTGATGACTGAAATGTTGCTGAATTGTGCGAGTCAGCTCAAAGTTCTTAACATTTGTGTTTCAAATTCAGCCTGATCTTCTATCTGTCCTGATTTATGGGTGATATTTTAAGGCCGCAGGTGAGCAGTAACCCTACTTCGCCTGTGGCTTTTCTTCCCAAGGACATCTTATGAAAACCTCTCTCTTCAAAAGTCTTTACTTTCAGGTCTTAACCGCCATTGCTATCGGTATCCTGCTTGGTCATTACTATCCTGAGTTAGGCGCCCAGATGAAACCGCTTGGCGATGCCTTCGTTAAGCTGATTAAGATGGTGATCGCGCCGGTTATTTTCTGCACCGTCGTGACCGGTATCGCAGGCATGGAAAGCATGAAAGCCGTTGGCCGTACGGGTGCGGTGGCACTGCTCTATTTCGAAGTCGTCAGCACCCTTGCGCTGATCATTGGTCTGGTGATTGTTAACGTCGTGCAGCCCGGCGCGGGCATGAACGTTGACCCCTCTACGCTGGATGCGAAAGCGGTGGCGGTCTACGCCGAGCAGGCGAAAGATCAGGGCGTGGTCGCCTTCCTGCTGGATGTGATCCCCGGTAGTGTGATTGGCGCCTTCGCCAGCGGGAATATCCTGCAGGTGCTGCTGTTCGCCGTGATGTTTGGTTTTGCCCTGCATCGCCTCGGCAGCAAAGGCCAGCTGATTTTCAACGTTATTGAAAGTTTCTCGCAGGTGATTTTCGGCATCATCAACATGATTATGCGTCTGGCACCTATTGGCGCCTTCGGGGCAATGGCCTTCACTATCGGTAAATATGGTGTCGGTACCCTCGTGCAGCTGGGCCAGCTGATCATCTGCTTCTATATCACCTGTATTCTGTTCGTGGTGGTGGTGCTGGGCAGCATTGCCCGCGCGACTGGCTTCAGCATCTTCAAATTCATTCGCTACATCCGTGAAGAGCTGCTGATTGTGCTGGGCACCTCCTCGTCTGAATCGGCGCTGCCGCGCATGCTTGATAAGATGGAGAAACTGGGCTGCCGTAAATCGGTCGTCGGGCTGGTGATCCCCACTGGCTACTCCTTTAACCTCGACGGTACCTCAATCTACCTGACGATGGCGGCGGTGTTTATCGCACAGGCCACCAACAGCCATATGGATATCTTCCATCAAATCACGCTGCTGGTGGTGCTCCTGCTCTCTTCAAAAGGGGCGGCCGGGGTGACGGGCAGCGGATTTATCGTCCTGGCGGCAACCATCTCTGCCGTGGGACATTTGCCGGTGGCGGGCCTGGCGCTGATCCTCGGTATCGACCGCTTTATGTCCGAAGCGCGTGCCCTGACTAATCTGGTGGGTAACGGCGTGGCGACGATCGTGGTGGCGAAGTGGGTGAAAGAGCTGGACCACAAAAAGCTCGACGATACGCTGAATAATCGTGCGCCAGACGGCAAAACACACGGTTTGTCCTCCTAAAATCTTCCCTCAGGCCCGCATTCCCTTGTCGGGGTGCGGGCTCCTGCGCATAATGGCCCGGCATACTTGTCATAATTCGATAAGATTTATTTCGGGTAAATTTCACTTCATGCCGTGACGTTTCGTTTCATGCGCGGTCTAATCGGAGTGTTTTGTACATCATATTTAGAGTGCGACAGGGCGTGTGGCACTCTTTGTAACCAGGAATGTTGATCAGGGGTTCACATGCAGGGCACAAAAATTCGACTCTTAACCGGCGGTTTGCTCATGATGGCAGCAGCCAGTTACGTGCAGGCTGACGCGCTCCAGCCGGACCCGGCCTGGCAACAGGGAACGCTGTCTAACGGTTTCCAGTGGCAAGTTTTAGCCACCCCACAGCGCCCCAGCGACCGCATTGAAATCCGCCTTTCCGTCAATACCGGCTCCCTGACCGAGAGTACGCAGCAGAGCGGTTTCAGCCATTTTATTCCTCGTCTGGCGCTGACCCAAAGCGGTAGCCTTCAGGCTGTACAGGCCCGTTCTCTGTGGCAACAGGGTATCGATCCGAAACGCCCGCTGCCGCCTGCCATCGTCTCCTACGACTACACCATGTTTAACCTCAGCCTGCCAAACAACCGCAACGATCTGCTTAAAGAGGCGCTGACCTGGCTGTCAGATACCGCCGGTAGCGTCTCCATTACCCCTGAAACGGTGAATTACGCCCTGAGCAACAGCGACATGGTGGCGACCTGGCCTGCGGATACCAAAGAGGGCTGGTGGCGCTATCGTCTGAAAGGTTCGGCGCTGCTGGGCCACGATCCGGCAGAGCCGCTAAAGCAACCGGTTGATATTGAACAGGTGAAGTCGTTCTACCAGACCTGGTACACCCCGGATGCCATGACCCTGATTGTGGTCGGCAACATTGATAGCCGCGCGGTGATCGAGCAGATTGGCAAAACCTTCGGCGAGCTGAAAGGCAAACGTAACACGCCAGCGCCGGTACCAACGCTTTCACCGCTGCGCGCAGAGCCGGTGAGCATCATGACCGATGCCGTGCGCCAGGATCGTCTCTCCATCATGTGGGACAGCCCGTGGCAGCCGATTCGTGAGTCTGCCGCGCTGCTGCGCTACTGGCGTGCCGATTTAGCCCGTGAAGCGCTGTTCTGGCATGTGCAGCAAACCCTGAGTAAGAACAACGCCAAAGATATCGGTCTGGGCTTTGATTGCCGGGTGCTGTTCCAGCGCGCCCAGTGCGCCATTAATGTTGAGTCGCCGGCCGACAAGCTGAACGCCAATATGGCGATAGTGGCGAAAGAGTTGGCGAAAGTGCGTGATAACGGCCTGAGTGAAGAGGAGTTCAACGCGCTGGTGGCGCAAAAAAATATTGAGCTGCAAAAACTGTTCGCTACCTATGCTCGTACCGATACCGATATCCTGATTAGCCAGCGTATTCGCTCCCTGCAAAATCAGGTGGTGGATATCGCGCCGGAACAATATCAGAAGCTGCGCCAGGACTTTCTTAACAGCCTGACCGCGGATATGTTGAGCCAGGATCTGCGGCAGCAGCTTTCCCAGGATATGTCGCTAATTTTAATGCAGCCGAAAGGTGAACCTGAATATGATATGAAGGAGCTGCAGGCGACGTGGAACGACATTATGGCGCCCGCGCAGTAAAAGGAAAAAGGCAACGTACGTTGCCTTTTTTAATGGATACAGCCCTTAAGCAGGCATCGCTTCGCGTGGAATAATGGCGCCGCGATACTGGATCACCGTGCTGGCGGTCAGGTGGCCGCGCTGCGCTGCCGCTTCCGGCGTACCGCCCGTCAGACGCACCGCCAGATAGCCAGCGCTGAAGGAGTCACCCGCCGCGGTCGTATCAATTACTTTCTCTTTCGCCAGCTTCACCGCAGGTACTTCGATAACCGCTTCTCCGGCGATCGCCACCAGGCAGGAATCTGCCCCGCGCTTAATTACCACTTCGCTGACACCGGCGGCCTGCGTACGGGCAATCACCTCATCAACCGGCTTCTCGCCCCACAGCGCATCTTCGTCGTCGAGGGTTAAGAAAGCGATATCGGTGCATTCCAGCATCTGGCTATAGACCTGCTGCGTCTCTTCGCGGCTGGCCCACAGGCGTGGACGATAGTTGTTGTCGAAAATCACCTTCCCGCCGTTGGCGCGGCATTCGCGCAGCAGGGAGAGCAGTTTTTCACGGCTGCTCTGGCTGAGGATCGCAAGGCTGATGCCGCTCAGATAGAGATAGTCAAAATGGGCCAGCGTTTCGCAGATCTGCGCCGCGCTGTCGCTCTCCAGCCAGAATTTGGCGGCGGCTTCGTTACGCCAGTAATAGAACGTACGCTCGCCGGTGCTGTCGGTCTCGATGTAATAGAGGCCCGGCAGGCGGTTTTCCATCCGCTGGGTCAGGGAGGTGTCGACATTTTCACTCTGCCATGCGTCCAGCATCTGCTGGCTGAAATTGTCGGTGCCCAGCGCAGTAACATAATTTACCGCCAGCGCATCAGCATCGACCTGACGAGCAATATATACGGAGGTATTTAAGGTATCGCCACCGAAGCCGCGGCTAACTTCCGCGCCTTTCTGGGAGAGTTCGATCATACATTCGCCGATCACGGCAATTTTTTTGGACATAGTCGTGAACCTGGATAATTAAACTGCGGTTAGTTTGCGCTGGAGGCCGGAAGCGGTCAACTGTATTAAAACGACGTTCCATTATTTTTTTGAACCTGGACAAGTTCCTGACGGGTTTGATATCTCAGATTTTCATTTTCGTCCGCAACCGAACATAAAGTTCTCTTACCTGGAGCCGATAATCCTTTGACCAGTCCCGACAGGCTCTTTCCCATTCAACAGGACATCTGAAATGAAGTTAAGGCAGGACATCCAGCTGCTGAGCATCCCTGAAGCGAGTATTGAGAACTTACAGGAACACCGCTACTGGCTGCAATGTGAGCGCGCTTATACTTATCAGCCGATCTACCGCACCGACGGTAAGCTGATGGCGATTGAGATCCTGACCGTCGTAACCCACCCTTCAAACCCGGCACAGCGGATTGCACCCGATCGCTACTTCGCGGAAGTGCCCGTGCGCCATCGTCTGGATATCCTTGAAGAGCAGCTCGCCATGCTGATGGCCAGGCAGGCCTTTTTTGCTGATAACAATATTCTGGCTTCGGTTAATGTCGATGGTCCAACTCTGCTGGCGGTGCGGCAGGATGAGAGCCTGCAGAAGCTGATCCACCAGCTGCCGTGGCTGCGCTTTGAGCTGGTGGAGCACGTTCGTCTGCCGCAGGACTCCTCGTTTGCCACCATGTGTGAGTTTGGCCCCTTGTGGCTGGACGATTTTGGCACCGGCATGGCGAACTTCTCCGCCCTGAGCGAAGTGCGTTACGACTACATCAAAGTGGCGCGCGACCTGTTCATTATGCTGCGCCAGACCCCGGAAGGGCGCAATCTGTTCACGCTTCTGCTGCAGCTGATGAACCGCTACTGTCAGGGGGTGATCGTCGAAGGCGTCGAGACGCTGGAAGAGTGGCGCGATGTACAGAACTCACCTGCCGCCGCCGCCCAGGGCTATTTCCTCTCCCGCCCGGTATCGATGGAGACGCTCGACAACGTAATCATCACCCTGTAAAACCCTGCAGCTTCCCGTAATAGTGCGTGGTTAACGCGTTATTACCGGACGCTGCCGCCCCCTTTCCGCATGCCTGGACTATATTCATGAAAGGCAAGTGATTACTGAAAGGGAGTATGGGATGACAAAAACAGCGAAGATTATCACCTGGACAGGGGGAGTCTTCTTGTTGCTGATTGTGGTGCTGATTGTCGTGATCGCGACATTTGACTGGAACCGCCTCAAACCGACCATCAACCAGAAAGTCTCGACCGAACTTAACCGCCCTTTCGCTATTCGCGGCGATCTGGGCGTGGTATGGGAGCGGCAGAAGGGCGAAACGGGCTGGCGCAGCTGGATACCCTGGCCGCACGTTCATGCTAACGACGTTATGCTCGGCAACCCGCCGGACATTCCTGCAATCACCATGGTGCATCTTCCGCGCGTCGAGGCCACCCTTGCGCCGCTGGCGCTGCTTACTAAAACGGTCTACCTACCGTGGATCAAACTGCAACAGCCTGATGCCCGGCTGATCCGTCTGTCGGAGAAGACCAATAACTGGACCTTCAATCTGGCGGGTGATGATAAAGAAAAAGATCCTGATGCCCAGCCTTCGTCCTGGTCTTTCCGCCTCGATAATATTCTGTTCGATCGCGGGCGGATCGACGTAAACGACGCGGTCAGCAAAGCCCAGATGGAGATCTTCGTCGATCCGCTGGGCAAGCCGGTACCCTTCAGCGAAGTGACCGGCGATAAAGGCAAAAAGGATAAGGTCGGCGATTACGTCTTTGGCCTGAAGGCTGAAGGGCGCTACAACGACCAGCCGCTGCGCGGCACCGGTAAAATTGGCGGTATGCTGGCGCTGCGCAGCGAAGGCACCCCCTTCCCGGTGCAGGCTGACTTCCGCTCCGGCAATACCCGGGTGGCTTTTGTCGGTACGGTGAACGACCCAATGAAGATGGGCGGCGTCGATCTGAAGCTGAAATTCGCCGGGGATTCGCTGGGTGAACTCTATGAGTTGACCGGCGTACTGCTGCCGGATACGCCGCCGTTTGAAACTGACGGTCGGCTGGTGGCGAAGATCAATTCGGAAGAGGCCTCGGTCTACGATTACCGCAACTTTAATGGCCGGATCGGTGACAGCGATATCCATGGCTCGCTGACCTACACCACCGGCAAACCGCGGCCGAAGCTGGAAGGGGATGTGGAGTCGCGTCAGCTGCGGCTGGCGGACCTCGGGCCGCTGATTGGCGTCGACTCCGGTAAAGGCACCAAAGCGGAGGAGGTGCGCAAGCAGGCGCCCCCTTCCGGCAAAGTGCTGCCCAATGACCGCTTCGAAACCGATAAGTGGGACGTAATGGATGCGGACGTGCGCTTCAAGGGGCGGCGAATCGAGCATGGCAGCAGCCTGCCTATCAGTAATCTTTCTACTCATATCCTCCTGAAAAATGCCGACCTGCGTCTGGAGCCGCTGAAGTTCGGTCTGGCGGGCGGGACCATCTCCTCAAATATCCATCTTGAAGGCGATAAAAATCCGATGCGGGGCCAGGCCGATATTCAGGCGCGACGGCTGAAGCTGAAGGAGCTGATGCCGGATGTGGAGCTGATGCAGAAAACCTTGGGTGAGATGAATGGCGATGCCAAAATTCGCGGTACCGGCAACTCGGTAGCGGCCCTGCTGGGGAACGGCAACGGCAATCTGAAGCTGCTGATGAATGACGGGCTGGTGAGCCGTAACCTGATGGAGATTCTGGGTCTGAACGTCGGGAACTTCATCGTCGGCCAGATCTTTGGCGACGACGAGGTGCGGGTGAACTGCGCGGCGGCCAATATCGACCTGGTCAATGGCGTCGCCCGGCCGCAGATTTTCGCCTTCGATACCGAAAACGCGGTGATCAACGTTACCGGCACCGCCAGTATGGCCTCGGAACAGCTGGATCTCACCATCAACCCGGAAAGTAAAGGCATTCGCATCGTGACGCTGCGCTCGCCGCTGTACGTGCGCGGTAGCTTTAAAGATCCGGATGCGGGGGTGAAGGCGGGGCCGTTAATTGCTCGTGGTGCGGTGGCCGCTGCGCTGGCGACCCTGGTTACCCCTGCCGCAGCGCTGCTGGCGCTCATCTCGCCGTCTGAAGGGCAGGCCAATCAGTGCCAGACCATTCTGTCGCAGATGAAGAAATAGTGGGGGGATTTGCCCGGCCTACAGGAGAAGGTAGGCCGGGTAAGCGCAGCGCCATCCGGCATTAAGGATCACAATGACTGATGGCGAGTCTCGTGGGTCAGCAGCAGCGCAATCAGCGTCAGTGCCGCCATCGCTGCCAGGTAGATCCCCACGTATTGCAGACCATAATTCGCCTGTAACCAGGTGGCGATATACGGCGCCACAGACGCACCCAGAATCGAAGAGACGTTATAGGAGAAGGAGGCCCCGGTATAACGCACTTCGGTCGGGAACAGCTCTGGCAGCAGCGCGCCCATCGGACCGAACGTCAGCCCCATCAGGCTCAGGCCAATCAGCAGATACGCCATCACCAGCGACGGGTTACCGGAACCGAGCAGCGGCGGGAAGACGAACAGCGCAAACAGAATAATCAGCGAGGTGATCACAATCATGCTCGGGCGACGGCCAAAGCGGTCGGCCAGCACGCCGGCAATCGGCACCATCACACCAAAACCGATAACCGCCATCATCAGCATCCACAGCACTTCGTTACGCGGCAGGCCCAGGCCCACCGGCGCAGGCGTGGTGCTGAAGGTCATGGAATAGACGGTCATGATATAGAACAGCGTATAGGTCGCCAGCATGATGAAGGTGCCGAGCACGGTTACGCGAACGTGTTTGGTCAGCAGCGTGCCCAGCGGGATTTTTACCTGTTTCTTCGCGGCGGCCACTTTGGCAAAGACCGGCGTCTCATGCAGGGAGACGCGCACATAGAGGCCGATCAGCACCAGCACCGCCGAGAAGATAAACGGAATACGCCAGCCCCAGGTCATGAACTGCTCGTCAGTCAGCAGCCATGAGAGCAGCAGGAAGGTGCCGTTGGCAAAGAAGAAGCCAATCGGTGCGCCCAACTGTGGGAAGGAGCCATACAGCGCACGCTTGCGTGGCGGGGCATTTTCGGTGGCCAGCAGCGCTGCGCCGCCCCACTCACCGCCCAGACCCAGACCCTGACCAAAACGGGCCAGCGCCAGCAGCAGCGGGGCCAGAATCCCGATGGTTTCATAGGTTGGCAGCAGGCCGATGGCAACGGTGGAGATCCCCATGGTCAGCAGCGAGGCGACCAGGGTCACCTTACGTCCGACGCGATCGCCGAAGTGACCGAACAGGGCCGAGCCGATAGGACGCGCGACAAAGGCGATGGCGAAGGTTGCCAGCGACTGCAGCGTGGCCGCCGTCGGGTCGCCCTGCGGGAAGAAGATATGCGGGAAAACGATAACCGCAGCGGTGGCGTAAATATAGAAGTCGAAGAATTCGATGGCGGTGCCAATCAGCGACGCGACGACGACTTTATTGCGCGAGTTAACCGGGACGTTTTCCTGCTCTGAATTGAGTGTTGTGGCTGTGGCTTGCATAAACTTTTCTTATTTTTGGCGAACGAAAGGCCATATTACGCACAGCAAAAGCGATATTTCAATCTGTAACAAACGCAGCGAGGGGTGAAAAAGAGAGCAAAAAGCGGATAATTTTCGGACCAGAAGAATCACATCCATGAAATGCTTCACAGAAATTAAAAGTTAGAATATAAAACTGGTTTTCGGTTAAATAAAAGTTACAGGCTGGATTTATATGCTGAAATGATGAATCGGGCTGATATATTTCATTCTTATTCAGCCCGATAGCGGTGTTAATGGTGACTTTTACCGGGCATTCGGCGGTCATCCGGGTACTCGGCAGTGGCGATCCATGCCGCGCAGAAGAGGGTCAGCCTGGCGAAGAAGTAGAAGAAGGCCAGCAACCCCAGCACGGAGCCGAATGCCGCCCCGGACGGGGAAGTGACCAGCGACGGCAGGGTGTAGGTCATCACGATTTTGATCACCTCAAAGCCGATAGCGGCAATGAAGGTGCCGCGGATCAGCGCCTTACGCCGTGGACGGTGGCGCGGCAGGCGCCAGAAGATCCAGAAGAACAGCAAATAGTTCGCCAGCATTGAGATCCCTAACCCCACCAGATGCCAGACCGGCTTCAGCCACTCAATGGTGTCGAGATAGAGCGCGGAGATGATCATCTGCTGCGCCGAGCCTGCCGCGGAGGTGATGGAAAGGGTGATAACCAGCGCCACCAGCAGGCCAATCAGCGAGATAAAGTCGCGCAAATATTTGATCCAGAACTTCTCCTCATCCTGCGGCTTACGCTCCCAGACGTCACGCGACTGGGCGCGGATCGCCTCCCGCAGGTTGCCCATCCAGTTAATACCAGAGTAGAGCGCCACTAACAGCCCGACAATCCCCACGGTGGTACGCTGCTCTACGGCGGTACGGATAGTGCTTTTCAGGGTCGCGGCCAGCGTCGGATCGCTGACGTTCTGCAGAATTTTAGCGAAGATATCCTGCAGCAGAGTCGGGTGCGAGATCAGAACGAAACCCGCCGCGGCGAAGGAGAGCATCAGGATGGGGATCATCGATAAAAATGAGAAGTAGGTGATCGCCGCGCCAAACTGGTTTCCCAGCCGATCGTTAAATCGCTCGGTGGCGCGCAGCAGGTGGGCAATCATTGGCTGCTGCTGAATCAGCTGGAAGGCGTCCTTCGCCTTGTCCAGCAGGCTCCCCGTTTTACGTATGGAGGTGATTTTAGGTTCTTCCGGCGCCTGAGGCGGACGGGTTTCCAGTTTTTTAATCGGCTCGAAGTCCAGATCATGGGTGGGGCGTTGCTCACTATTTTCCGGCATCACGCGCACTTTCCTTATTGTTTAGCGGGAGGTCCTTAAAATTATAGCCTGCGCTCAGTCAACGTAGGCTTTCATGATGTCCGTGAGCCAGGCCATAAACAGATGCACCCGGCGGGAGAGGTTGCGGCGGTGGGGATAGATGAGCGATACCGGCATCGGCCGGGCGCGGTACTGCGGGAGGATCTCCAGCAGCTTTTTGGCACGCAGCGCGTCACGCACGCCTACCCGCGGCACCTGAATAATCCCCAGTCCGGCGAGGGCCGAGGCATGGTAAGTCTCGGTGCTGTTGACCGTCAGGACACCGCCGGTCTTAATCCAGTGGGTCGCCTCACCATCGTAATATTCGAACCCCTGGGGCCGGGTGCCGAGATGCGTTGCGTAATGCACCATCGCATGGGAGGTTAAATCATCCAGCCCGTCGGGATAGCCAAAACGCGACAGATAATCGGGGCTGGCGCAGTTGATCACCGACAGCCTGCCGAGCGGGCGGGCGATTAAGCCGGAATCTTTCAGGGTGCCGACGCGCACCACGCAATCAAATCCTTCCCGAATCACATCCACCAGCCTGTCGCTGCTGCTCAGCTCCAGTTCAATGCCGGGGTACTGTTGCAGGAAGAGTGGCAGTTTGGGGATGACTAAATTTCGCGCAACGTTGGCCGGCATATCGACGCGTATTCTTCCACTGACGCTGGCAGGGTCGTGCAAAAAAAGACCATCCAGTTCTTCCATATTGGTCAGCAGATCTTTGGCCCGCTCGTAGTAGACCATACCGTCCTGCGTCAGGCTGACCCGCCGTGTGGTGCGGTGCAGCAGCTGGGTGCCAAGCCCATTCTCCAGCGCCTGAATCTGGCGCGATACGCTACCTTTAGGCAGGCCCATTGAGTCTGCGGCGCGGGAAAAACTCTCCAGTTCAGCGACGCGAATAAATAACTGCATTGCGTGAATTTTATCCATAGGAAGCGCTCATTGTTGTTGATTTTGAAACAGTGAAGCGTTGTAGAGCGTATTTATTGATTTTCTATCACCTAATAAGCTCTTTCTCAATCACCACAACAGCCGAAACGAGGTTTCTCATGACTGAACGTATTGCAATAGTGACCGGCGGCAGCCGCGGGCTCGGTAAAAACGCGGCGCTGAAGCTGGCAGCAAAAGGTGTCGGCATCCTGCTGACCTACAACCGGAGCGAGCAGGAAGCGCTCGAAGTTGTGCGCGAAATTGAACAAAAAGGGGTAAAAGCAGCGGCATTGCAGCTGAACGTCGGCGATATTGCCAGCTTTGAACAGTTCGTCACTGAGGTGAGTGAAAAACTGCATTCGGTTTGGCAGCGCAACACCTTCGATTATTTGTTGAACAACGCAGGCGTGGGTTTATACGCCCCCTATATGGAGACCACGGAAGCGCAGTTTGATGAAGTGATGAATATCCATTTCAAAGGCCCGTTCTTTCTGACTCAGGGGCTGTTACCGCTGATGGAAAACGGCGGGCGGATCCTGAATGTCTCATCTGGCCTGGCCCGTTTTGCGCTACCGGGCTCCAGCACCTATGCGGCGATGAAAGGTGCTATGGAAGTGCTCACTCGCTACCAGGCTAAAGAGCTGGGCGCGCGCGGGATCACCGCCAATATTATCGCCCCGGGAGCGATCGAAACCGATTTTGGCGGCGGTCGTGTACGCGATAACAAAGAGATCAATCAGCAGATCGCCTCCCAGACGGCGCTGGGCCGCGTTGGGTTACCGGACGATATCGGCGATGCGATTGCGGCGCTGCTCAGCGACGAACTCGGCTGGATGAATGCGCAGCGCATTGAGGTCTCCGGGGGGATGTTCCTGTAATCAGGTGCCGGGGAGGGAACCCCGCGGCACGCTTAGCAGTACTCTTTTCTTAACAGCCCAAACAGCCAGTCGTTATGCCACTCACCTGCCAGCCAGTAGCTTTCGCGCAGTTCACCTTCCAGCACAAAACCCACTTTTTCCAGCAGGCGTTTAGAGGCGATATTGCCCGCCGTCACCGTGGCGGTTAAACGGCGGATGCCTCCCTGCATAAAGGCGTAATCGCACACCGCCTGTAAAGATTCAAAGCCGTAGCCTTTACCCTGCGCCTGCGGGGCGAACAGGAACCCCACTTCGGCGCAATCATCATCGCGATGAATATAGCCTGTGACCCCGAGCGGCGTCTGATTGTGATCGCGCACCACCAGGCTCAGCCAGTGGTCACTGCCCGGCGACCACGCGGGCAGGCGAGTGGTAAACGTTTCGCGAATGGCCTCTTCCGGGCGGGCTTCGGCCACGTAGCGCATCACGTCGGGGTGTTGTTGCAGAGAAAGAAAAAAGGGCCAGTCCTCTTCCTGCAGTGGGGAACAGATTAAACGCGGGGTGTGCAGCACAGGCATGCCAGGTCTCCGGGAGCTTTTGTAAATGATATTAACATTATCACTGAAATAGTGGCGGTTATCGGGTATGTTTAATCTGGTATAACCACTTAAAAAACAACCGCTCTCCGTTCGCTGCGCCTGAATCCTTGCGCGGCAGTTAAAGGAAAATGATGACCCTCAGTAAATCGCACGTGATCCGCGAGCAGTTTGAACGCTGTCTGGGAATTATTCGTCAGGCCTCTGTGGAGATCCTGCTCCTGTTAAAGGTGCATGTTGCCGAAGGCAAAGATCCCCGTTGGTTCCTTGAGCAACTGGATTCCGCCAGGCTGGCGCTGGGGGGCTGGGCGAGCGTGGCAAAACGCCTGAACCTCAACGATGCGGAGCTCTCACAATTTACCCTGCAATTACGGCTTTTGCAGCAGCGGGTGCCGCAGTATGAGAGCGGGCAGGATGTGAGCGACAACCAGTTGATTGCCGCGACGCGCTTTGTAACGGCGCTGGAACACCTGCGTTTGCAGCAGCCGCTGCTAACCTACAGTACCGAAATGAGCCCCGGCGATGAGTTTCATCAGCAATATGCCCGGAAGCAGGTGCGTGCGCTGGAACTGATGCTTAAAGGGTTAATTATGCAGGCCTGGCCGGATCCAACGCGCCTGAACAATCACCTTAAAACGCTATTCGGCGCCGATAGGGTCCGCCGCTGGCTGCAGCAGGGCGAACGCAACGATGCCCTCGGCGGCATGATGTTTAGCGAGCTGGCACTGATGCTGGTGGACAAGAAAGAGTACTCCCGCTCTTATTCGGCGCTGTTCAGCGATCCCGCTCTGCTGACGCTGATGATGGAACCACGTAAAACGCTCCACTCCTTTCTTGATGATATCCGGCTGATCCGCAACAACATCATCGCCCAGCAGCCGCTGACCTCTGCGCAAATCCTTCTGCTGGACAACTATTACGCCCAGATTGCCGGCCCCGTTCAGCGTGCCTTTAACGAGGGCCGTACCGCGGTGAACCCGGCGGGGTTGATGGCAGAAGGCAACCACGAGCTGGAGCTCTTCTGGGAAAATGCGCGAGAAAAATGCCGGGCCACCGGCGATGACATTTTTGAGGTGCGCGACACCATCGATAAACCGAACCGTCGGCCCGCGCGTACGCCGGAGCAGCGCGATCACCTGATCTCGGTGGGGCTGTGGGGCGCGGTGGGGGTAATGGTGATGGGAATGCTGGTGGCGGGCACCTGGTTGTTAATGGAAAGCAGCACGCCGACCCAGGCGGCCAGTAGCGCCTCGCCTCCTGTGCAGACCGCGGCGGAAGAGATGCGTGAATTACCTTCCTCCCGCGAAGCGCTGACGCGCATGGGCGTCACCTGGGATGAGAATAATTTCCGCGCGGCGATCGACAGGAACGATACCCGCGTGGCGCTGCTGTTTCTGAAAGCGGGAATGGAGTGGAAGCTCTCCTGGACGGAGCATGCCCTGTCGGTGGGGCATCGGGAGGTACTGGATGTCCTGATGCGCTATCGCCTGCAGATGGGGCAGGCCAAGCCCTGCAGACAGTTTATCAACACCCTCGCACACGCGATGTCAGCGGGCGAACCGCTGACGGATCTGCGCAAAGAGTATCTCCAGGCGTTTTGTACCGTTCCGGCGGTGGTCGAACGCCAGCGACGCGAGATGGATCAGGCGAAGCGGCGAGCCCAGGCCCAGCCGGACGCCAGTACCAAAAAATGGCAGACGATCCAGACAGCCATTTATGAGGTGATCCGCTGAGAATGCGGGGAGTTATGGCTCCCCGTACAGGCCAATAAGTCTGCGCACCACGCCGTTAGTCCAGCCAAACCCATCCTGCAGGGGATACTCACCCCCACCCCCTTCCCGGGGCTGGCTGCTGGCGATGTGGTACTTCTCAATCAGCTTGTGATGCATTTTGTAGAAGTGGTTTACCGTATGCAGCCAGCTCCACGCGATTTCATCCCCCAGGGAGTCGTTGCCGTATTGCTTGAACCCCTGAATCGCCATCCACTGCAACGGTGCCCAGCCGTTAGGTTTATCCCACTGTTCGCCGGTTTCATACTCGGTGGCAAGGATACCGCCCGGTGTCAGGAGGCGTGCTTTTACCGCATCGGATAGCCGTTCTGCCTGTTCATGGGTACACATACCGACATACAGCGGCACGATGCTGGCCGCGGAAAAGAGCGCCAGTTGCTCCCGGCGCCAGTCGTAATCGCGATAGCAGCCGTTCTCCTCATCCCAGAGATAGCGGTTAACCGCCTCGCGACGATCGCTCGCCTTCTGGCGGAAGCGCTCCGCGGTCTCTTTATCCCCTTTTGAGGCCGAAATATTCGCAATGGCGCTCTCCAGCTTGAACAGGAAAGCGTTGAGATCGATAGGGATAAACTGGGTGGTGCGGATACTCGCCAGCCGACTCGGATCCCGCAGCCAGCGGGAGGAGTAGTCCCAGCCGGAAGCGGCCCCGGCACGCAGATCGCGATAGACCTCATTAGGTGGACGCCCGGAGTGGCGGGCGGTCTCGACGTCCTCTATCCACGATTCATCCCTTGGGGTGTCACGGTCATCCCAGTAACGGTTGAGCAGAGAGCCGTCCGGCATACGTACCGCGCTGCGGTAAGCCTGGTTGAGCAGCAGGGACTCTGCGCCGTCCATCCAGAAGGCATACTCCATTTTCAGATGGTCCAGATAGCGCTTAGCACCGCGCACGCCATCCTCTTCAAACAGCTCTACCATCAGGGCAAACACCGGCGGCTGCGAGCGGCTCAGATAGTAGGTGCGGTTGCCGTTAGGAATATGGCCGTATTTTTCAATCATCCACGCAAAGTTATCTGCCATGCACTTGAGCATGTCGTGGCGGCCGCTTTCGGCCAGCCCCAGCATGGTAAAATAGGAGTCCCAGTAGTAGGTCTCGCTGAATCGCCCGCCGGGCACAATGTAGGCCTGCGGCAGCGCCAGCAATGACGACCACGGAATATGATCCTGCGGCTCTCGGGTCAGCACCGGCCACAGATTATCGATATGGTCTTTGAGCGAGAAAGAGGGATCGGAGACATATTCGCTCGATAGCACTTCCGGCAGCCAGAAGTGGTTTTCCACAAACTGGCGCAGGTCAAAGTCCCGGTGTCGTCTCACCTTGCGATAGCGGATAAGGATATCCAGCGGATCCATTTTCGGCGCACAGTCGGGAAAGGTTTTGCTGTCTTCAAACAGTCGCGACGACTGAACATGCTCGAAGAGTTCAAGGTAGCGATCGGCAGGGGTGAGCGCATCGGATGCGGGCAGCCCTTCAATCATTTCAGGTTCCGGCTCCGCCTCGAGCATTTCATCCAGTTTTAACTCGCAGGGATCGATTTCGTAGAGAAGTTCTTGTTCTATGTCGAACTCTACGGTCTCTACAGTGCGTATTTTCTGGTTGAACATGGTGGTCAGGACCTCCGGTTAGCGTTATCTCGGGTCTGGTTTTATCCGGTTGCTTACTAATCTTAGACATTCGCTTCGGTCTGTGGTGAGGGAAATGTGCGGTAGATCACGCTTTGCTACGAAGCAAAAAAGTGAGCGGTTGGCGCCATGTCGATGTTTTTCAGACAGTAAACAGGACAATCCACAGTAAAGAGAGCAAATAAAATTCGGATCATTCGCTATGCCGTTAAGAGGGCATCAGGCGACAGCATCCGCCTTGCCGCTAAAGCGATACGCTTTTGCGCGTGCAAAAATTCCCCGAATGCAGACGTACGCGAAATTCTCTGCTTGCGTAAAATGACCTGTTGTTATTGATTAATAACACAATCTATGTGTATTTATATTTTATTGGCCCGCATAGCGGCAAGGATACGTGCGTTTAACGTGTACAAGGGCATAAACGTAAGTTTAACGAGGGTAATCGAAAGCTAATCCCCTTGGGAAGAGCGGTACAACCTTTTTTAGAAAAAATAATATTGTGTAATGATCTTGTACTCTTGAGTTTTTCTAAGAAAAGTCCTGCCGAACCGAAAGCGGTAAACAGGTATTTGGTGAGCTTTTTTTTATTTTTGCGTTTATTAACACGATTTTTTATGGAAAAAATCCTGTCAGCCAAATGACGCCCTCTTTAATGAGGTACGTTTCAGGCTGTTTGGGGCATATTGCTCAAAGAAAAAAGCATCGCTACAATGCGTAAATCCGAAATAACAACGCTTAACGTTTTACGTTAAGCGTTGTTATTTCGGTGTAAAAAGGAATGGGTCTTCTGTAATGTATTATTCTGCTGTAAATATATCAGACGCACTTTGTTCAAAATGAAATACTCATAAATAAGGATATATTAAAATGAAAAAGATCAACATGACTGAAGCAAGCGCAATTATTGGCGGTACTTGCGAAACTTGTGTAAACACTTATGAATTAATGATAGTTAATGGTTCTAACGTATGTGCGGATGTAAAGACCTGCACTGACAAAAATGGCGCTGTAACCAGAACTTATAAAATTTCAGACAAGGCTAACTGCCCAGATGTCGGCTAAGAAACCTCTGTCTCTTAGTTAAATGGAATAATTTCTGATTATTCTGAAGGGCGTTGTGTAATTTTTTACAACGCCCCCTTAGAGCTTCTCCTACTTTTATTTTCAGGATGAAAAGCCTCCCATGAAAAAAAGAATTCTTCTTATTCTGGCTTACACCATTTTTATCGCCGTCATTTCATCGTTGATTACGACTGCCTGGTTCCATTATTTCGTATTCAATAACGCCGATAATAGCGGACAGCAAGCATTGGTCTCACTGTCAGCTGATAAAGTAGCGAAAAGCCCAATCGCTGACGGAGAGGATATTATTGAAATTTTTTCATACGGTTGCCATTTCTGTGCAGTAAATGAAAAAAATGTGTCTGAGTTGGAAAAACGCCTGCCCGCAGGGAAGAAACTGGTACGTCTTCATTTCAATCTCGATAAGCAAGGTGGGCTAGCGCGCTTTGCGCCGGTGTTCGCCACCCTACAGGTGATGGGGCTCGAAGAAGCGCACCGTGAAAGCGCCTACCAGGCGGTGATCAATGATAAGGTTGATTTAGGCGATCCAGCGCAGCGCACTGCATGGCTGGAAAAGAATAATATTAACGTGGATAAATATAATACCGTTAGCCAGTCCGCTGAAGTAAAAGCGCGTATGGATTATATGGTTCGCGTTACTCAGCATTATAATATCAATGCAACGCCGTCATTTATTGTTAATAAAAAATGGGTCGCGCTTCAGGAAGGTGATTTCTCAACTTTCGCGGACAAATTAATCACGTTATTAGAAACCAATCGCGCGGCGGAGTAATAATGAAATTTTTTGCCCTGTGGTGTGCGCTGGTGTGGAAAAACCTCGCCGTCAAATATCAGCTGGCATTACATAAGCTCGGGCTGATCAGCTACAGGGCACATTGCTTATTATTCCGGCGCATGCACTATCGCGTCATCTTCGCTTTCTCGCATGTAAGCCGCTTCCTGGGGCTGACACGGCGAGATGTAAAATTGCGGGCCGTCGTCGCACAATCTAACCGTCAGTGCCTGCTTCATGATAACAAGGCATTTGACTATATCTGGCTGACGCAGCGGCGTGAGTTACTGGTCCAGGCCGTCACTTACGGGCAAAATCGCTGGGCCTTGCAGGAGCTTGCAGCCTGTACGGCACAACTCAATGCTGTCGTCGAACCGTTGCAGCGCGCAGGCCAGTCGGTGATCCTCGCCCCGTTACATATGGTCTCGGACATACTCAGCACCATGATCGGCGGCACGGTGTACCCTGGCAAGGCGACGGTGATTACGTCACGCAGTGCCGATGTCTATTCCGCAGCCGAACGGCAAATGGGTGGTCTGGATCTTACGTATTGTTCTATACACGAGGATAATAAAAACATTGCGGGAACGCTGATGACCTCGGTAATGGATGCCGCGAGTAACCAGCGAAATATTATTTTATTCCCGGATATTACGCCTGACTTTACGCAATTTGCCAGTAAAGACAAAGCCGGGAAATTAAAATGCCGGTTGTTTGGCCGCCCGGCTACGTTACACAGCGGCATTATCCGGCTGGCAAGAATGATGTCAGCGAAGGTGGTTTTTTATCATCTTTATTACGATAACGGATTGAAAATTCGCATTCATGATCCGGTTCCGGCAAAAAAATTGAAAGATGAAATGCCGGGAATTATTGAACAGAGTATTCGCGAGTATTCCACCGACTGGATGCTATGGCATTCACACTCTTTATTCTTCATTAATGATTGAAAATGTATAAGTTTACAGCGCGGCGCTAGTGATATTACAGATGAGAACAGGACGTTCAAAGGTGTCAATTATGGAACATATCATTCCCGAAATGGTTTATCAGGCAGAAACAAATGAATGCGCGCTGGCCTGTATTTCCATGCTGGCGGAAACACAGGGCGTCGATGCGCCTCTTGATGAGTTACGCGAGCGCTTTCCGGCGTCTGCCCACGGCACCGCGCTCTCAACCATGTGCGATATCCTGACCGAACTGGCGATCCCCGTTTATCCGGTCGCCTTCGATTTGAATGAACTCGCAGAACTCCCGTTACCTGCCATTTTGCATTACGGTGCGAGCCACTATGTGCTGCTGGCCTACCGCCAGGGAAGTTATGTTTGCGTGATGAATCCGGCGATTGGCGAGCAGCTCTTACCCATCGCCGCGCTGAAATCTGAAATCAGCGGTTATGCCCTGGTTCTCGACCAGGAAGCGGAAAGTGCCGCACCGCCGTTGGAGAAACACAAACGCACGCGACATTTTCGCGCTCTGGAGTGCATGAGTTTAAAACAGACCGCGGCGATCCCCGGCATTTATCGGCTGATGCTGCTGGCGTTTTTGATTTCACTGACCTTGTTTATCATGCCGGTGATGGTCAGCTCTGCTATCAACAACGTTTTCTCCTCGGGCGGTAAAACAGAATTTCCATATTTCTATTACCTGCTGGCCTTTGTCGTCTCAACTCTGCTGGCTTTCTTTGTGCGCAGCGTGACCGAGCGGTTTATCAAACGTTTTGTGGTGATGCAGAGCGTCAGCGGTTTTGCTCATCTTCTGACGAACTCGCTCGCGTTCTTCGAAAAACGCAGCCCAGGGGAAATCTTCAGCCGCTTCTCCAACTGGCAAATGGCGGCAGCCCAAAAAATCGAGCTGGATAACGGCCTGCGAATAGACTGGGTGGTGGGAGTCATTGCGCTGGGGGTCATGTGCTACATCAGCCCACTGTTGGCCGCCATTTCTGCCGCTGGCGTAACGCTGATGGGGCTGGTCAGCGTTTGGGCTATTTTCCGGGACCGCTATTTTACGCAACAGATGCAGGTGAAGAGCGCGGAGCAAAGCGATTTTCTGCTGGAGACCATTCAGGGATTTGCGACGCTGAAATCGGCTGGCTTGACCAGCCAGCGTCAGGCCGCATTCGCGAATTATGTTATCTCCCTGTTTGACTGTCGGCAGAAACAGAAAATATATGAGCAGGTAAAGGGCAGCCTGTATCAGCTGATTGGCAGTCTCGAGATGGTCTTTTTTATGCTGCTGGCGTTGCCGCTGCTGAAAAATCACAGCATCTCGCTGGGTGAGTTTTTTGCCTATAGCTTTGTGCGCCAGATTTTTACCGCCTATATCACCCAGATTTTCTTCTCTGTTCTGCGCAAAAACCAGCTGCACGTGATCGATACCCGTGCCGCCGATCTGTTCCCGAAGGTGAAAGAAGAACGTCACGACGCACTACTGCCGCCGGTGGCGTTTAATCATCAGCTTCACTATCGTGAGCTGCAGTATGCGTACGATCCGGGCAAACCGGTGCTCGATAATGTGTCGATAGTGCTGCGTCGGGGTGAATCACTGGCGATTATCGGCGAGTCTGGCGCGGGAAAAAGTACGTTGCTCAAAGTCATTACCGGGCTTATTGAACCTCAGTCCGGGGAGATCCTCGCCGACGGGCAGCCGGTAAACTGTCGTCAGGCGCAGAAACTGTTCTTCCTGCAAAGCCAGGAGGACATCCTTTTCAACACCAGCGTATTGCAGAACATCACGCTGTTTGATCGCGAGTACGACGCCAAAAAACAGGCGCGCATCAATAAATCCCTGCACGGGCTGAACCTGACCGACGTGATTGATCGTCTCCCGGGAAAACAGAACGCCCTGATTCGCGAGAGCCATCCTGCACTGTCGCTTGGGCAACGTCAGCGTCTGATGCTGGCCCGTGCAATGTACAGCGATCGGCCGGTGATGGTGCTGGATGAGCCGACCGCCAATCTTGACGAACAGACCGCTCACCAGGTGATGCAAACCCTTATCGATCATTGCCGTGAATATGAAAAAACGCTGATCGTCGTAACGCACAGTGAAACGACGCTACACCTGTTCGACCGCCTCTGTGCAATGAGAAAAGGCCATATAGAAGCGGTGGAAAACCCCTCTGTGTCCACCATTCTCCCTGAAGGAGAGCTGGCGTGAGAGTTGCGATCAAACGATTACTCGCTATGGCGGGCAGAAACCGCAAGACCTTTTATGCCCTGGGCGTGTTGGCCGTGGCGCTGGTGATTGTCGGTGTGCTGGCTGTGCAACGTATGTGGTCCGGGACCGAGGTGCCGGTCGTTACGCAGGTAATTGAACGCGGTGATATTCAGAAGACCGTCCTGGCGACCGGCATCCTCAAACCTTCTGTACAGGTGAATGTCGGTGCGCAGGTCAATGGTCAGTTAAAAAAACTGCACGTTCGTGCCGGCGATCGCGTCACTAAAGGTCAACTGCTGGCTGAAATTGACCCGGCGTTGCAACAAAGCGAGCTGCGTAAATCTGAGGCGGCGCTGGATATTGCCATCGCCCAGAAAGAGGCCGCCCAAGTCACGCTCAAACAGTATGATCTTGAGCTTAAACGCCAGTTGCGGATGGATCGCGACGGATCCGGCACGAAGAGCAATCTCGAGGAGGCGCAGGCCAGGTTCGATACGCAGAAGGCGCAGTTGTTAGTCAATGAAGCGCAGATCGTACAGGCGTGGATGGCGCTGGAAACGGCAAAAGCCAATCTGGGCTATACGCAGATTATGGCGCCGGTGGACGGACAGGTGTTGGGTATCGTTACCCGGGAAGGACAGACCGTTGTCTCCTCGCAGACCGCGCCGACCATTCTGGTGCTGGCCGACGTTGATACCATGACGGTGCACACGCGTATTTCAGAAACAGACATTCTGAAAGTCCGTCCCGGCCAGCCGCTGTGGTTTTCCGTTGTGGCCGATCCTAAACGTCGATATCAAAGTGTGATGGGCACACTTCAGGATGCGCCGAGTGACGCTTTACAGGATGACAGTGCCCGTCCCCAGGGGCAACAAGCCTCCGCCGTCTATTACGATGGCGTATTCAGCGTACCGAACCCCGACCATCTGCTACGTACCTCTATGACGGCACAGGTGTTCATCATCACCGATCAGGTTAAAAATGTGCTGCGCCTGCCGCTGATGGCACTGGGTCAGCCGCAGGGGAAAGATCGCTATCAGGTGCAGGTAATGAAGGGCGATAAGATCGAACTGCGGCAGGTGCGAGTGGGCATCAACGACCGTCAGTTCGTTGAGGTGAAAGAGGGCCTGAGCGAAGGCGAGCACGTTGTGATTGTGCAAAATGAGACCGGGGCTGCGCATGGCTAACGCGCCGGTTATCGAACTTTCACATATCTCCCGCCATTTTGGCTCGGGCAGCGCTGCGGTAACTGTGCTGAAGGATATCTCCCTGCGCGTTGAGGCGGGGGAGATGGTCGCCATTATCGGTGCATCGGGTTCCGGGAAATCCACGCTGATGAATATCATTGGCTGCCTGGATAAACCGTCGGAAGGCGAAATGCGCATTATGGATATCCCTGCGCAGGTGGCCAGCAGCGAACAACTCGCAGAGCTGCGCAGCCAGTATCTGGGCTTTATCTTTCAGCGCTATCACCTGATGCCCTATCTGACGGCCATCGAAAACGTCACCATTCCGGCACTGTATACCGATATGCCTGCCCCTGAACGTCGGACACGGGCTGAGTATCTGTTGACTCGCTTGGGTCTTGGTGAGCGCATGAATTACCGGCCTGCACAGCTCTCCGGCGGGCAGCAGCAACGCGTCAGTATCGCCCGAGCCCTGATGAACGGCGCGCCGGTGATTCTGGCGGATGAGCCCACGGGGGCGCTCGACAGCACCAGTGGCCAGGAGCTGATGGCCATTTTGCATGGACTTCATCAGGCCGGGCATACGCTTATTATCGTCACCCATGACCGGTGTATCGCCGAACAGTGCCAGCGCATTGTCGAAATCCACGACGGCCAGATTGTGGCTGACCGGGTCAATCCAGTTATGCCGAAGGTGACATCCCATGACCTTCCAGCCATAGCCGCCACCGGGCGAACGCCTGTCTGGCAGAGCATCAAGGAAGCGGTGCGCATGGCGTGGCGCTCCCTGCTTGGGCATCGGATCCGCGCCTTCCTTTCCATGCTGGGCATCATCATCGGCATCTCTTCTGTTGTCTCTTCTATGGCAGTCGGTGAAGGGGCAAGGCAGAGCATTCTCAGCCAGATAAGCCAGCTGGGAAGCAGCTCGGTCGAAATTCGGCCCGGTCTCGGCTGGGACAAACTGCGGCCCGATTTTGAACGGGCATTGACGCTGGATGATGTGGATTTGCTCGGCAAACAGCCATACATCGACAGCCTGTCGCCGATAGTGAATAAAACTGCTATGGCGGTCCGGGGCGGTAAGCAAGTTGTTGTCTCCCTGTCGGGCGTCAGTAACGGTTTCTTTCGTGTGCAGGGGCTGAACTTTGTTAATGGGAACCGTTTCACGGCACGCGATCTGGATGAACGTGAGCCGGTGGTCATCATCGATCCGAACGTGCGCAGCACGCTATTCCCTGGCGGGCAGGATCCGCTGGGCGAAATTATTCAACTTTCCGGCGTGCCTTACAGAGTGATCGGCGTAGCGGAGAAAAAAGGGCCGAAATATTTCGGCGAGCAACTCGGCGCATGGATCCCCTATACCTCGCTGCTGGAGCGGATGTCGGGTGATACGCCGTTGCAGTCCATTACCCTGCGTATCGCCGACGATTATCCACTCGATGCTGCTCAGCGAGATGTCGAGCAACTGCTGGATTCGGTGCACGGCAGACGGGATTTCTTCACCATGACCAACGATCAGATGACGAAGACGATTCGTAAAACGTCGGAGTCGATGACCCTGCTGATCACCGCGATTGCCGGAATTTCTCTGCTGGTAGGTGGCGTCGGGGTGATGAACATCATGCTGGTGTCGGTAACGGAAAGGACCCATGAGATTGGCATTCGCCTCTCGGTCGGTGCCCGGCCTGCGGACATCATGCGTCAGTTCCTGATTGAGGCGATGGTGATTTGTTCCCTCGGCGGCCTGATTGGCATTATCGGCTCGGGTCTGGCGGGGCTGATTTTTTCTTTGGTTACGCAGGAATTCACCATGATTTTCACCTGGCCGCCCATCCTTTTGGCCTGTGGCTTCTCCGCGCTGATCGGGCTTGGCTTTGGCTTTTTCCCGGCGCGCAATGCGGCCCGCCTGCATCCCACGGAGGCGCTGGCCCGCGAATGAAACTGAACCCATTCATCATTGCCGCCATGACGCTGACGCTGTTTGGCTGTGGTCAGGCGCTGAAAAGCGACTATCAAAGACCCATGCTGTCAGTACCTGACGCCTGGCGTGTGAAGGATACTGGCGAGGGCGTAGCGAAATTTTCCCCGCACTGGTGGGATAATTTTGGCGATCCGCAGCTGTCACGCCTGATCGTTTCCATGTTGCAGAGCAATAACGATCTGGCGCTGGCAGGGATCAAGCTTCGCCAGGCGCGACTGGCGGCTGGGATATCGGATCTTAATCTGACGCCTGACGTCACCGCAGGCGGAAGAGCCAGTAATACTAAGTCTCTGCATCACGACACTACGCCGACAGAAAGCTACAGCAACGCTCTTTCAGCGTCATACGAGCTGGATCTCTGGGGAAAACTGGCGCGTATCCGGGAGCAGTCCGACTGGCTGGCAAAAGCATCGGAGCAGGATTTACAGGCTACTGCGCTGTCGCTTATTGGCACAACGTCTCAGCTTTACTGGCAGATTGCCAGCCTGAATCAGCAGATCGGCAATGTCCGGCAGAGTCTGGAGATTGCCAGAGAAACTCTGCGCATGGTGACCTCCCGCTGGAAGGCGGGTGATCTGGGCCAGCTCGATTATTTGCAGGCGCAGCAGACGGTGTTGAGCCGTGAAATTAGTCTGCGTGATTTACTCCAGCAGCGCGATGAAAGCCGTAATGCATTGGCGATTCTACTCAGCCGCCCGCCTGGACAGTACCCTGCCGAACGTCAGACGCTGGATCTCCATCAGCGTGTACCGGTGGCGCAGCGCCTGCCACTGGAAACCATCGCCAAAAGGCCGGACGTGCAGTCCGCCGAACTGAAACTGCGTGCCGCGCTGGCGGGTTCAGACGTTGCGCGATTGAGTTTTTATCCCTCGCTGTCGCTCAGTGCCTCATTGAATGCCGGTGCTGCTGTGTTTCAGCAATGGTTCAGCAACCCGGCCCGAACGCTGGGATCAGCGGTCGATCTGCCTTTCATCCAGTGGAACAAAGTGCAACTGACCGTCGACCAGTCCGGCCTGGATGTCCAGAGTGCGGCGATTCAGTTTCGTCACGCCTCCTACAGTGCGCTGCAGGATATCGATAACGCGATGTCGCAGCGCCTGACCTGGCAGCAGGAAAAACAGCATTTATTGAACGATTTGGCGCTGAGCCAACAGCGGCTGGTGCTGGTGGAAAGCCAGTATCACCACGGTTCGGTGAGTTATCAGGCGTTACTTGATGCGCAGAATGCGCTGCTGGTCAGCGAAAACGCGCTGGTAACAAACCAGTACAACTACCTGTATTCCACGATGAAACTCTGGTTGGCGCTAGGGGGCGGGGAAGACAATACGATGAATAAACAAGGATAAGCCATGACAATGGACACTTTACAGACGATGGACGCGCCGCGTCGGGTAGTGGTTACGGGTTATGGGGCAGTAACACCGCTGGGGATGAATGCCGCTGAAAGCTGGGCAGCCATCATGGATTACAAACTCGGCTACCGTTATTGCGACAAATCTGCCGCCGGGATCAAATCCCGTTTTTATGGCCTGATCGATGAGGAGCCTTCACTCAAAGGCGTACCTGCCGCCATCCGACGCCGCTTGCCACGTTATGCACGGCTTACGCTGGCCGCTGCGCGAGAGGCCATGCAGATGTCGTTTGGCGATGAAAAGCCTGAGCACTATTACGATCTGCGCGATTGCGGCGCCATCATGGGCACCGGCTGGGCAGGTCAGGACGAAACCCAGGTTTATTACGAAGATTATATGCGCACCGGGGTGGGCTCCCCTTTTGGCTGCTTTTTCTCGATGCCCAGCTCGGCCACGGCGGCAGTCAGCCTGCTGTGGGGGCTCCGTGGCTATCAAAATACACCGATCGCAGCCTGCGCGACGGGGACCATCGCGATAGGCGATGCGTTTGAACTTATCCGACATGGTCGTGCAAACATGATGCTGGCGGGGGCCGGAGAATCGCTGCGTTCTGATTCAGCAGTATGGAATATTGACGTGCTTGGCGCGCTGGCCAGCGAGCAGGAAGAGATCACGCGCGCCTGTTGTCCGTTCAGCCTGCATCGTAATGGCTTTGTGCTAAGCGAAGGGGCGGCGGTGCTGTGTCTCGAAGAGCGTGAATCTGCTATTGCACGTGGTGCGACTATTCTTGGCGAAATTCTCGGGTACGGTAATTTCTCCGATGCCAGTGATTTTACCGCGCCGGCCGAAGACAAAATTGCGCGGGTGCAAACCATCCGCCATGCCCTTCAGCAGGCTGGCGTTACCGCCCGGGAACTGGATTATATCAACGCCCACGGCACGTCTACGCCGCTTAACGACCTTAATGAAACCGAGGCGATGAAGATTGCGCTGGGCGAGGCGGCTTACACCACGCCTTGCTCAAGTACGAAATCCTATACTGGCCATCTGATTGCTGCCGCTGGCAGCTTTGAATCGATCGTTTGTTTGCAGGCCCTTGAGCATCAGGTGATGCCTGCGACCTGTCATCTCGCTACGCCCGATCCGGCATGCAATCTGGATTATGTACCCAATACCCATCGCCCGGCAGCGCTAAACACAACCCTCAACCTCAGCTTCGGGTTTGGCGGCGCGAACGCGGCGCTGGTGATCGGCAGGGGGAAATGATGTCGCTAAGCTACAGCCTGGAACATGCCAAACGCTGGGCGGCCTTTTCGGGTGACTATAATCCCATTCATTTTGACGTTAACGAGGCGAAGCGTCTGGGGGTGGACGGATTATGCGTACACGGCATGCGCGCGCTGCTGGATGTAAAATCCGCGCTCAGTGCTGCCGTGGAAAAACATGCATCGTCACTGGAAGGTCTGGTATTCAGCAGTCGTCTTCGCGAGCCGGTGATGTGTGAAATACCCTATGAGCTGCCTGTAAAAGAAGTGGTGCGTCGTGAGCAGATGCAGGTGAGCGGAAATTTGGTGAATTTTCAGACACAGAAGACCAGCATCAGTAGTAAAATCACTGGCGCTAACTCATTGACGTTATCACCTGCCGCTCAGGTGAATACGCTTGAAGGGGAAGAGCTGGCGGTGCTGTATACCCAGTTTCTGACTCATGTCGGACAGGTTGCTCCGCTGTGGATTTTCCTTGATGCGATATTGTTCCGCCAGTTAGTCAATGCACCGGCAACGCTCGAGACGGTGCATAGCATTATCCCTGAGCATAAGGCCAATAGCCTGCGCGATGTTTTCAGCCTGGTGCAGGTTGTTCAGACGCACCATGACACGCATTTTTCACCCCGGTTGTTACGGCAAAATGAGAGTGGTCAGCGTTTTGACGCTATCGATTATGCGATCCTGCCGACGCTGGTAATGGGCAATAAACATGCTGGACTGGTTTTAGTGGCGGGCATTCAGGCGTGGCGTGTCAATGAGCCGTTGATGTCTGTCACGGTTACATTGAAAACCGGCTCGCTGGCTGGCTGACAGGTGATTGCTGATAAAAAAGAGCAATTAACCCTAAATAACATTCAACAGTCTGAATTAAAGGAATAAATCATGACACCTTTTGATGAAGTTTATAGCAAAGTTTGTGAGATGTTGTGCGATGCAAAAGACATGGAAATGGAAGATCTGGATCCGGACATGCCTCTGTATCAGCTAAAGCTCGATAGCCTGGATTATGTGGAACTTATGGTGCTGGCAAAGAAAGAATTTGGCGTCACCATTGAAGCTGAACTGTTCACAAATAATGTGAATATTACGCTTCGCGAGCTATGTCAGTATCTCAGCGAAAAAAGTCTTTAACTATGCAGAGGAAATGGATATTAGTCACCGGCGGAAGCCGTGGGATCGGACGTGCTACGGTGCTGCGTCTGGCGAAAGAATATAATGTGATATTTACCTGGAATCAGGGTGAAAGCGCGGCTCGGGAGGTTGAACAGGCCTGCGCAACGCTGCCGGGTAAGGTTGAAAGCTATCAATGTGACGGAAGTGATGAGCAGGCTGTGGCGCGTGTCGCCACTGATTTACTGACGCGTTACGGTGCGCCCCACGGCGTAGTGCACAATGCCGGTATCACGCTTGATGAATTGCACATTCACCAAAACCCGGATAACTGGCGTAAGGTGATGGATACGAACTTAAATGCTGTCTTCTATTTTAACCAGCATCTGCTTAAGCCGATGTTGATAGAAGGTGGCGGTTCTATAGTAATGATGTCGTCAGTTACCGGTGTGAAGGGCAATAGTGGGCAAAGTGCCTATGCAGCGAGTAAAGCGGCCATGATTGGCCTTGCACGGACGCTATCAGTGGAGTTAGGGCGTTTTAACGTCAGGGTCAATTGCTTGCTACCCGGCTATATCGACACCGATATTCTGGCCAATATCCCTAAAGAAAAACTGACTGCGCTGCACAAAACCATTCCGATGAAACGCTTCGGTACAGTAAACGAAGTCGCTGGTGCGGTGGCATGGCTGGTGAGTGACGACAGCACTTATATGACCGGACAAACTCTTATTCTGGATGGTGGCCTTTCCGCCTGATCAGAATGACAACATTCTATTCACTTCAAACAGGACGCAAGGCGTCCTGTCTTTTTATTCACACAAAAAACAGTCTCCTGCCAGGTTTATTTTACTGAGCATTAGGTCTGGAATCGTATAAATTTGAGATATTTCTCACTATTCTAAAAAATAGCGTCTTTTTCATCACAAAAAGTACGCAAAAAATCTAAGAAATAACCTATGGTGCTGACCGCTGACAGCAGGATAAAATCATTTTGTAAGCGCATAGTTCCAGCCGGAGAAAACAATAACTATTCTTTTAAAGTATGATTTAAGTGTGGCTGTATCTTATCGGATGTCGTTTTCTATAGATAAAGAATATAAATCATTAGCGCGCCATTTAAATAAATTATCTTTTTCCGTATCGATTAGCGAACTGAATTACTTCAGAGAAACTTATTTGAGGCCGTCAGGATGACAATGAATGTAGCGCCTCAAGTGTTAAAGTGCGGGTCTGCTTTAGCAAAGTTTGCTCGGGGAAACGATACGCGATTCATCAAAAATCAGTCAGGATGCCGCACTATTCAGGATGCAGTTTTGTTGTGTACTACGGGTAATACTGGAAGTTTTAAATAAATTTTGTGAGTTTGGTGTGAAAAAATCTTTAAAAGAAATGGTGTTAAACTAAGGTGACTTTTTTTGGTTCTTAAAACTAATATATCGCCATGCCGCAGCGTAAAATGTCGTGAAATGAGCGGCAATAAATTTTAGCGTAATTCATTTTTCTGTTGTTTATTTAGAGTCCCTATAAGAAGTTTCATGAATACAAGAAAAAACCGAACCCGATAAATAGGATAAAAACAACGGTTTAGAGCGTAACGTACTGAAATAGAAAGTTAAACATAAATGGAAGCCGAGTAAGGGAATCAGTATTGACATGAAATTACCATCTCATTAAATTGTGCTCCAATTTAGTTCGACATGAATCGTTGGGATTTAGGGGGAACCCATCCAACGTTTTATTTACTGCGGTGGAGACTTCAGGAACTAAATAAAGGAAATGACATAGCGTTGTCGTGTAACATATTTAATAGGGACAAATTAATGAAAAAAAATCTTCTGGCAGTTGCTCTGATGGCTACCTCCGTTTTCGCTACTTCAGCAATCGCTGCTGATGGCGCAGTTAACTTCACTGGTACTATTACCGATGCAGCTTGTACTGTTGATGCAGATTCTCTGAATCAGTCAGTGATTCTGGGTAACATTAGCCGCAATGCATTCAAAGCTGCTGGCGATATCTCTGGTACTAAAGGGTTCAAACTGGTACTGAAAGATTGCCCGGATACTGTAAAAGGTGCAGTTGTTCGTTTCGACGGTGAGCAGGCAGCTGGTGACAACGGCATTCTGGCGCTGACCGCAGGTGAAAAGACCGCTAAAGAAGTCGGTATTCAGATTACTGACGCTCAGAATAAAGTCGTTCCACTGTATACCGACTCATCTGTTTACAGCCTGACCAGCACTGGTCCTAACACCCTGAGCTTCCGCGCAGGTTATATCGCCCTGTCTGATAAAGTCACTGTGGGTGAGGCAAACGCTGTTACTCAGTTCACTATCGTATATCAGTAATTTTCACTGAGCTAAATCAGACTGGAGGCAAGGTATGCCTCTGGTCTTTTTGAACATTCGAGACAGGCAGGGATAGCATGAATAGATGGCACGCTACAGGGGTGGCTGCATTATTAATGACCTTAGTCACGACGGCGCAGGCGGGCGTGGTGGTAGGGGGAACACGGGTAATTTATGACGGCGCAAAAAAAGAAAGTTCCATTAATGTCAGTAACCCTGACAACAATGTCTATCTCATTCAGTCATGGGTAGATGGCGCAGGGACAACTGATAAAGCACCGTTTATTGTTACTCCTCCTTTATTCCGACTGGACAGCAATCAGCAAAACATTTTGCGTATCGTGCGTGCGGGCGGCAATCTGCCACAGAATAAAGAGTCGATGTACTGGCTCAATATTAAATCGATCCCTTCTGCTAATAAATCGCAAGAAAATACACTGCAGATTGCAGTGAAAACGCGTATTAAGCTCATTTTCCGTCCCGCTAGTGTTAATAATTCCCTTGAAGAGTCCGCCAAAAGCCTGACCTGGAAACGAATGGGTAATCAGTTGAAGGTCACTAACCCATCCCCAAATTATATTAATTTTTTCAAAGTTAATATCAATGGGATTGAAGTAAAAAACGCCACTATGGTTGCGCCGCAATCAGAGGCCAGCTTCGATTTGCCGGGCAACGTTTCAGGGAATTCGCTGAACTGGCAGTTTATTAACGATTATGGCGGCACAAGCAAAATTCTCACTGTTGGTATTTGAACTCAATCACCAGAGTGTCGCTGCGTTGATTGAGCATGGAAGTGAAGAACGTTAGTCATCAATTTCATTATCAAATGGCTGCGTTTGTATATGGGAAAATAATATGAATAAAATTACGAAGAGCCATACTTCGAACCATTTTTCACGTACTCGTCTTGCCTGCTTGTTAACATTTTTAATGGGCGGGGCTGCCCTTACGCACGCAGCGGAATATTTTAATCCTGCGTTACTCGAAATCGATAATCCAGGCCAGGGAAAAGCGGATTTATCTATTTTCGAAGATGGCGACTTACAGGCACCAGGCACCTATCGTGTTGATATCTATCTTAACGGATCAGAAGTAGTTACCCGTGACATTAAATTTTCCCTTGTTGTTGATGCTGCCGGTAATCAGAGCCTTTATCCCTGTTTGAGTGGAGAGCTATTGCAGGAAATAGGCGTGAAAATTGGTATGTTCCCCGGTATTAAGGTCACAGATGAATGCGCCAACTTTACCGGTGCGATAGCGCAATCTTCTGCAAAATTTCGATTCGATCAACAACGCCTTGAATTGAGCATGCCGCAGATAGCGCTTAATGCCGAGGCTCGTGGTTACGTTTCTCCGGATAAGTGGGATCAGGGCATTCCAGCATTACTCGTAAATTATAGCTTCAGCGGCGCAAATACCGAGGCGCGAAATGGCGACAGTAGAAACTCAGATAACTATTACCTGAACTTGCGTTCTGGAGCGAATCTGGGGGCCTGGCGTCTACGTAACTATTCGACCTGGAACCGCGACAGTGATGGAAACGAGCGCTGGGAATCTATCAGCACTTATCTGCAACGCGACATTCATATTCTAAGAAGTCAGCTCACCCTGGGCGACAGCACCTCACCCAGTGAAATCTTCGATTCCGTACCGTTTCGCGGTATACAGTTGGCTTCCGATGAAGACATGCTGCCGGACAGCCTGAAAGGCTATTCACCGGTGGTACGCGGTATTGCAAGCAGCAATGCGCAGGTAACGATATACCAGAATGGTTACGTCATTTACCAGAGCTACGTACCAGCTGGCCCGTTCGCCATCACTGACCTCTATCCGACGGCGGGTAGTGGCGATCTGAACGTGATCATTAAAGAAGCTGACGGTACCGAGCGAACAATGATTGTACCTTTTGCTTCCGTACCTGTGCTCCAGCGTGAAGGCCGCCTGAAGTATAGCGTCACCAGTGGTCAGTACCGCTCATATAACGATGACGTTGATAAGACGTTATTCTCGCAGCTCACTGCCATGTACGGATTACCGTTCGGCGCGACGCTGTATGGCGGCATGCAGGCGGCGAGCAAATATCAGTCGCTGGCTGTGGGGATCGGGCAAAACCTGGGCCGCTTCGGGGCGCTTTCTGCAGACGTTATGCAGGCATGGACCAAGCTGGAACACGCAGAGAAAGACAGCGGCCAGTCGTACCGTCTGCGCTACGGTAAAAGTTTCGCTGAAACCGGCACCAACTTCAGCCTTGCCAGCTACCGCTATTCCACCGCGGGTTTTTACACGCTGCAGGAGGCGCTGGATAGCTACACCGGAAATAATGGTCAGTTTAACGATCATAAGAAAAGCCGTGCCGAGCTGGTTTTGAGTCAAAACCTGGGGGACAAAGCCGGTGCGTTCTCTCTTAACCTGGTAAGAGAAGATTACTGGAATAACAACCGTTCTACCGAATCGGTTGGTGTTGGGTATAACAACTCCTGGAAAGGGATCTCCTACGGGATCAACTACACCTATAGCCGCAATGGTCAGGATCAGCACAAAAAGCGGACGTACTATACCGATCAGATCGTGGCCGTGAACGTCAGTGTTCCATTGAGTCAGTGGCTACCGAACAGCTACGCAACCTACAACCTTAACAGCAGCAAAAATGGTACTACCTCAAATAACGTTGGTCTCAACGGTACGGCGCTTGCTGATAACAACCTGAGTTACAGCCTCTCCCAGGGTTATACCTCTCAGGGAGAAGGGGCGAACGGCTACGCCAGCGCGGATTACAGAGGTGGATACGGGGAAATTAACGCGGGTTATGGTTACGATAAAAGCCAGCGCCGTCTGGATTATGGCTTGCAAGGCGGCATTGTCTTGCATGAAAACGGCTTAACGCTTTCACAGCCGCTCAATGAAACCGTGGTGCTGGTAAAAGCGCCGGGCGCGGACGGTGTAACCATCTCGAACAACACCGGTGTGACAACCGACTGGCGCGGCTATGCGGTGGTGCCTTACGCCACGGCATACCGACGTAACCAGATTTATCTTGATACCTTAACCTTGCCTGAAGATGTGGATATGACGCTGACCAGTGCGTCAGTCATTCCTACCCGCGGTGCCGTCGTGCGCGCAGACTTTAACCCGAGTGTCGGACAACGTGTGCTAATGACGCTGCTCCGTGCCAATGGCGAACCGGTGCCTTTCGGTGCAACGGTGAGCAAGGTGGATGGCACAAAAGACGATGGCAGCATTGTCGGCGATGGCGGTCAGGTTTATCTGTCGGGTATGGCCGATGCCGGAACGCTTATGGCGAAATGGGGTAACGCAGAGGCGCAGACCTGTCGGGTGAGTTATACGTTACCTTCGCAATCGGCCACGGCGGGGATTCAAATTATTAATGGAGACTGCCGGTAAGGCGGGATATGGACATGACCGAACGCACGATGACATTTGTCGCAGATAAGACTTCACGCCACATTCCATGGCGTCGTATCGCCGGTAAAAAAAGCAGCGCATTATTCGGCCTGGCATTGGCGGGCTGGATGCTGAGCACCTCCGTACAGGCAGCCGCATGCAGATCAGACAGCGGGACGCAACGCTATGACTTTCTGATGGATTACACGTTAAAAGATCCTACCGAGAACGTGGCCGGAAGGACGATTAACGGTGCCTATCAATGGAACCTTGGCAGCATCTACTACGTGAGTTGTGACTGTACCGGAGAATACGGGCCTGCCTGGATTACCGCAAAAGTACCTGAAAGAGAGCTGGTACATACCGACGGTGACCTGAAATTTTACGCCATTAATGACTATCTGGCAGTGGCCAGCAAGGTATGGATCGCTGGCGGCAGGGATGAAGACGTCGCGACGCCTTTTACCAACAAGTCTAATAGGAACAAACCGGTCCGGTGCAACACTTTTCTCTATGGTACCGGCTCGAAAGGTAGTATTTCCCTCTATTTCCGGCGGCCCTTTGTGGGTGAACAAATCATTCCGGTAACTAAGGTTACCGATGTGTATATCGCTACTGATGACAAGACTCAGTCCATCGAGCCGGTGTCAACGGTTTGGATGAGCGGAAAAGTTACAGTACCGCAATCATGCGTGATTAATGGCGGGGGCACTATCGATGTGGATTTCAAAGATATTATGGCTGGCGATATTACGACGAAAGGCGAAATGGCTAAAAACTTCACGCCTAGAAACGTCAATTTGAATGTGAAATGCTCCAATATTTCCGAAGGGGTGAAGGTCAGCCTCTCTTTCTCTGGAACGCCGGATATGAATGATCCGACTGCCTTATCGACAACCAATAAAGATGTGGGCGTCAGAATGAAGAATCCAAAGGGAGATAATCTCGACCCGAATGGTGGAGAATTGCCGTTAAATATGGATTATACCAGCCAGATAGCAACATCGTCGATTACCTTATTTCCATTTAATACCACCGGTAAAATGCCTGAAACGGGTGACTTTACCGCAACAGCCACCATTCGTGCTGAAATACAATAATTCCGGACGCTACCGGTAAGGGAAAATAATGAAGGATTCAATTTTATCAATACATCAAAAGAGAAAAGCCCCTGCGTTGCTGCTGTGTCTGGCTGCAGGCATGCTGTCCTATTCTGCAAATGCTGATACGCAACTGAATATCACGGGTACCATTAAAGCCTCGCCGTGCAAAATCGACGTGCCTGCAGGCGGGGTGAATGTGGATTTGGGGCAGAATATCATGGCGGGGGATCTGTCTGAGGCTAAATCGGCAACTGAATGGAAACCTATTGCCATTGCGGTGAGTGAATGCCCAGCCACCACGTCTAAAGTTACCATGGCGCTGAGCGGCACGGCGGATACGGACGAGCCTGATATGTACAAGAACAACGGAACAGCAGAACAAGTGCAAATCCAACTGCAAAATACAGCGTCAGGTCAGGCGCTGGGTAATGCCTCAACTCTGGTTCAGGACGTAGAATCTACCAGCAAAGGCACGACCTTCAATATGCAGGCGCGGGCGTACAGCTCTAAGGGTAACGCAACACCGGGGTCGATCCTTGGCGTAGTGCAGCTTACCTTTACTTATCAGTAAACAGCAATAACCGCGGCTTCAGGAAGAATCTGCGAGTAAATAAAAACGTCTGACTCAGTAACGTTCCCGGTAGGGGAGCGTTACTGAGAATACAAGGAAGGTAGATGAATAAAATCAGTAATCCTGTACCTCATGTCCCATTAAGCCCTTCTCCCGCCGTCTCCGTGGGCGAAGGCGTGTTGATTATGGATGCCAGCCCGGTTACTGCTCTGGGCATTAAGCGCGTATTAACGGAGTCGTGCGGGATCGTCGAACCCATCGGTGCCGTACAAAACCTTGCCTCTATTCCCTCTGCTATTGCCAGTACATTGCCAGCGCTGCTTATCATGGACATTTGCGGTGAAAATGAATTGATGCTTGATGGGCTGCGGTTGTTGGCGCATCTGCACGAATCTCATCCGTCGATGAAGGTTATAATATGCACTGATTTTAGCGATCATCGTATTCTTGAGCTGCTAGTGTCATCGCATGCCAACGGTATCTTACTCAAACACGAGCCAGTGCTGGCATTAACACAGTGTGTTTCCGCCGTCATGTCAGGGGAGCGGCAGTGGGTAAGCCCTAAAGCGAAACGGTTGCTCTCTAAGAGTGCCCCGTCAAGCACTCCGCTGACCGCCCGCGAGCTGGATGTGCTTGCATATCTGTTCTCAGGCTTGAGTGTTTCCGGTATAGCGAAGACTCTCTATCGCAACGTCCGTACCGTGAGTACGCATAAGCGTAATGCGATGATAAAATTGGGCTATCACAATGACAGTGAACTTTATGCTCAATGTACGTGGATGGCAAAAACAGGCCCTGCCGCCCGTTTATAAGATACCAAGGATGGGGATTGCATAAAGATAAGTATCGGGGCGCAATTCCCAAACAGCATGGAACAGCAGCGCTATGAACTTAATCTCCCTCTGGCCTCAAACAGCCGCATTGATGGACAGCCACCCTCTGGCACTTTTTGGTCTGTCGACACTCATTCAATCCATCGCGCCAACATGTAATATTCTGATTAAAGAGACGAGTCTGAGTAAAATTTCAGAAGCATTGATGTATCAGTCGGTCGATATTCTCATTACCGACCTGCAAAGCGTAGAGGAAAGTCTGCAGGAAGGGGTGGATACTTTGTTACACCTGGGTTCGCAATTTCCCAACCTGAATATGGTTGTGTATACCTTTTGTCATGACAGTAAAGAATTATGGAAATTATTTAATCAGCAAAATATCAGCTTGATCGCACGTGGAGAGTCGATGGCAGACACTGAGAATTACTTCAAAAAAGCGTTTGCTCAGAGGCGGGTGTTAAGTCCAAAAATCTACACTGCTCTCTCTCATATCAATGATAAAAATGACAGAATGATATCCAGTCTGACGCGAAGTGAAATGGATGTATTAAAGCATTTACTCAATGGTATGGATTTACAACACATTGCGAAAATGAAAACGCTAAGTATTAAAACCGTTAGCGCGCATAAATGTAATGCGATGCGAAAACTCGGCGTAGAAACTGACGCAGAATTATTTGTACTGCTAAATGATGTTTTCCATCAAAAATAGTATGCATATGATTCATCTTTCTGATGTCATATAAAAGCTGAAAAACTGGCGCTGTATTGCCAGTTTTTCAGAGAGGTTTAAAGCGAGTATTTACATGCATTAACGCATGGTCACGAACTCTTCTGCCGCCGTTGGGTGAATAGCCACGGTATTATCAAAGTCTTTCTTGGTCGCACCCATTTTCAGCGCGACCGCAAAGCCCTGCAGGATCTCATCCATACCAAAGCCGATACCGTGAATGCCGACAATCTTCTCATCCGGGCCGACGCACACTAACTTCATGCGGCACGGCTGACGGTGAGACGTTACCGCGGTATACATGGCGGTGAAGGCGGATTTATACACTTTCACCTGGTCGTCGCCATAGTGCGCGCGCGCCTGAGGTTCGGTTAAACCAACGGTACCGATTGGCGGGTGGCTGAAGACTACGGTCGGGATGTTGTTGTAGTCCAGGTGCTCGTCCGGTTTGTTGTTAAACAGGCGCTCGGAAAGACGACGTCCCGCGGCGACAGCCACCGGGGTCAGTTCAACGGCACCGGTGTTATCGCCCACGGCGTAGATGCCTGGTACGCTGGTGTTCTGGAACTTATCGACAATGATATAGCCTTTCTCATTGGTTTTGACACCCGTGACGGCCAGGTTGAAGTTGTCGTTTGCGGGTTCACGGCCAATGGCCCAGATCAGGCAATCCACGGTCTGGCTGCGGCCATCTTCCAGCTCAAGGGTCAGGCTACCGTCAGCGTTTTTCACAACCGCTTTCGGAATGGCTTCCGTATGCAGATGCGGTCCTTCAGCATTCATCACTTCCACCAGCGTATCGACGATCAGCGGATCAAAGTTGCGCAGCGGCGCGTGTTTACGCACAAACAGGTGCGCTTCGGCGCCGAGGCCGTTAATCACGCCCGCCAGCTCCACGGCGATGTAACCCGCGCCAACGATGGCAACGCGTTTCGGCAGAGCAGGCAGCTCAAAGAAACCGTCGGAGTCGATACCGTATTCCGCACCCGGAATAGCCGGATGGCTCGGGCGGCCACCGGTGGCGATCAGGATATGATCGGCAGTGATCGTTTCACCGTTGACTTCGATCGTCTTCGCATCGACAAAGCGGGCAAAACCGCGGATTACGTCGACGTTGTTCTTACCCAGTACGTTATCGTAGGAGGTGTGAATGCGGTCGATGTAAGCGGTGCGGCTGGCGATCAGGCGATCCCAGTCGAAATTGTTAATGGTGGTATCAAAACCGTAATCCGGGCCATACAGGTGGATGGCCTCGCGGATCTGCGCTGCATGCCACATCACTTTTTTCGGTACACAACCAACGTTAACGCAGGTGCCGCCGAGATCTTTTGCTTCAATCAGCGCGCACTTTTGGCCATACATGGCCGCACGGTTAATCGAGGCGATACCGCCGCTGCCGCCGCCGATAGCGATGTAGTCATAATGCTTAGTCATGGTCTTATCCTTAATCGTTAATTGCCGCGATTGTATACCTGAAATCAATAGTTTCCATCGATGACTGCAATTACTCTGGCACGATCCAGCTAACGGTAGTATGGCCAGTACCGGCCGGGACCAGCTTTTTGTGCAGCCACGGCAGGACGTTATTCATCTGCGCTTCAAGCTTCCAGGGCGGGTTAATCACAATCATGCCGGAGGCGGTCATACCGCGTCGATCGCTGTCCGGGAGAACCGCCAGCTCAATTTGCAGGATCTTACGGATGCCGGTCGCTTCCAGATCCTTGCTCATGCGCTTGATCTGCGAACGCAGCACCACCGGATACCACAGCGCATAGGTGCCAGTGGCAAAGCGTTTGTAGCCCTCGTTGATGCCGGTAACCACCGCCTGGTAATCGCTTTTGATTTCGTATGGCGGGTCGATCAGCACCAGGCCGCGACGGGACACCGGCGGTAACTTCGCTTTCAGCTGCTGATAGCCGTCCGACTTTTCCACGCGCGCGCGGCTGTCTTTCTGGAATTCAGAGCGCAGCAGCGGGTAATCGCTCGGGTGCAGTTCGGTCAGCTGAATGCTGTCCTGCTCGCGCAGCAGCTGGCGGGCGATCAGCGGAGAACCTGGGTAGTAGCGTAACTGGCCGCTGCGGTTAAAATGATTGATCACGCCGATATACGGCTCAAGCTCCGCCGGCAGGTCATCCTGCTGCCAGATGCGGGCGATGCCTTCTAGGTACTCCCCGGTGCGCTCGGCATGCTCGCCGCTCAGCTGATAGCGGCCCGCGCCAGCATGGGTGTCCAGATAAAGAAAAGGCTTATCTTTCTCTTTTAGCGCTTCGATAATCAGGCTCTGAACGGTGTGTTTAAGGACGTCGGCGTGGTTGCCCGCGTGAAAGCTGTGGCGATAACTGAGCATGGGTAGATGAATTCCACTGAGTAAACGATTTTCCACAGTTTACCGCAGAACGACACAGAATACCCGCAGGCCCGGAAAGCGCCGTCGGGCCCACGCTTTTTCTGTCACCGCAGCCATTGAAATTCACTACACTTAACCCCATCCTGGAAACAATATGCTCGCGCAGGATGTGCGCTTCATTCACTCATTTAACAGGACAGTGCTTATGACCAACCCATTACTGACGCCTTTTTCGTTGCCACCGTTCTCCTCCATTCGGCCTGAACATGTTGTCCCTGCGGTCACTAAAGCGCTGGACGATTGCCGTAGTGCAGTGGAGAGCGTGGTGGCGAACGGCGCTCCCTACACCTGGGAAAACCTGTGTCAGCCGCTGGCGGAAGTGGATGATGTGCTTGGCCGCATCTTCTCCCCGGTCAGCCACCTCAACTCGGTGAAAAACAGCCCGGAACTGCGTGAAGCCTACGAACAAACTCTGCCGCTGCTGTCGGAATACAGTACCTGGGTCGGGCAGCACGAAGGGCTCTACAAAGCGTACCGCGACCTGCGCGATGGCGATCACTATGCGACGCTGAATATCGCGCAGAAAAAGGCTGTTGATAATGCGCTGCGCGATTTTGAACTGTCGGGCATCGGTCTGGCAAAAGAGAAGCAGCAGCGCTACGGCGAAATCGCGACGCGCCTGTCTGAGCTGGGCAACCAGTACAGCAACAACGTGCTGGATGCCACCATGGGCTGGACGAAGCTGATTACCGACGAAGCGGAGCTGGCTGGCATGCCGGAAAGCGCGCTGGCGGCAGCAAAAGCGCAAGCCGAAGCGAAAGAGCAGGAAGGTTATCTGTTGACGCTGGATATCCCGAGCTATCTGCCGGTCATGACCTACTGCGACAACCAGGCCCTGCGTGAAGAGATGTATCGCGCCTACAGCACCCGCGCATCCGATCAGGGCCCGAACGCCGGTAAGTGGGATAACACCCCGGTGATGGCGGAAATTCTTGCCCTGCGTCACGAGTTGGCGCAGCTGCTGGGCTTTGACAGCTACGCGGACAAATCTCTTGCCACCAAAATGGCTGAGAACCCGCAGCAGGTACTCGATTTCTTAACCGATCTGGCCAAACGCGCCCGTCCTCAGGGCGAGAAAGAGCTGGCCCAGCTGCGCGCCTTTGCGAAAGCGGAGTTCGGCGTCGATGAGTTGCAGCCGTGGGATATCGCCTATTACAGCGAGAAACAGAAGCAGCATCTCTACAGCATCAGCGATGAGCAGCTGCGTCCGTACTTCCCGGAAAACAAAGCCGTTAACGGCCTGTTCGAAGTGGTGAAACGCATTTACGGCATCACTGCTAAAGAGCGCAACGATGTGGAAGTGTGGCACGACGACGTGCGTTTCTTCGAGCTGTATGACGACCAGAACGAACTGCGCGGCAGCTTCTATCTAGACCTCTACGCTCGCGAAAATAAACGCGGCGGCGCCTGGATGGATGACTGTGTAGGGCAGATGCGTAAAGCCGACGGCTCGCTGCAAAAGCCGGTTGCTTATCTGACCTGTAACTTCAACCGTCCGGTTAACGGCAAACCTGCGCTGTTCACCCATGACGAAGTGATTACCCTGTTCCACGAGTTCGGCCATGGTCTGCATCACATGCTGACCCGCATTGAAGCGGCAGGCGTTGCCGGTATCAGCGGTGTACCGTGGGATGCAGTGGAGCTGCCGAGCCAGTTTATGGAAAACTGGTGCTGGGAGCCGGACGCGCTGGCGTTTATCTCCGGCCACTACGAGACCGGCGAGCCGCTGCCAAAAGCGCTGCTGGATAAGATGCTGGAAGCGAAAAACTACCAGGCGGCGATGTTCATCCTGCGTCAGCTGGAGTTCGGCCTGTTCGATTTCCGTCTGCATGCGGAGTTCAGCCCGGAGCAGGGGGCGAAGGTCCTCGAAACCCTGGCGGAGATCAAGAAGCAGGTTGCCCTTATTCCAGGTCCGGCCTGGGGACGCTTCCCGCACGCGTTCAGCCATATCTTTGCGGGCGGTTATGCGGCGGGTTACTACAGCTACCTGTGGGCCGACGTGCTGGCGGCAGACGCTTACTCCCGCTTCGAGGAAGAGGGAATTTTCAACCGCGAAACCGGCCAGTCGTTCCTCGATAACATCCTGACCCGTGGCGGCTCTGAAGAGCCAATGGAGCTGTTCAAACGCTTCCGTGGCCGCGAGCCTCAGCTGGACGCGATGCTTGAGCATTACGGCATCAAGGGTTAGTTGATTCGTGAAGATTCACTTAGTTGATGAAACAGGCGCCGGAGACGGCGCCTTATCTGTTCTGGCGGCCCGCTGGGGGCTGGAACACGATGAAGAAAACCTGATGGCGCTGGTGATGACCCCGGACCATCTGGAGCTGCGTAAGCGCGACGAGCCCAAACTCGGCGGCATTTTCGTCGATTTTGTCGGTGGGGCGATGGCGCACCGGCGCAAGTTTGGCGGCGGACGCGGCGAAGCGGTGGCCAAAGCGGTAGGGATTAAGGGCAGCTACCTGCCGGATGTGGTGGATGCCACGGCGGGACTCGGGCGTGATGCTTTTGTGCTGGCCTCGGTGGGCTGTCGGGTGCGGATGCTGGAGCGCAATCCAGTGGTTGCGGCATTGCTCGACGATGGACTGGCGCGCGGCTATGCCGACCCGGAAATTGGTTCGTGGTTGCAGGAGCGGTTACAGCTGATCCACGCCTCAAGCCTGACGGCACTGACCGATATCACCCCACGCCCGCAGGTGGTTTATCTCGACCCGATGTTCCCGCATAAGCAGAAAAGCGCGCTGGTGAAGAAAGAGATGCGGGTGTTTCAGTCGCTGGTGGGGCCGGATCTGGATGCGGATGGCCTGCTGGCGCCTGCGCGTCTGCTGGCCACGAAGCGGGTGGTAGTGAAACGTCCTGACTATGCGCCGCCGCTGGCGGAGGTTGCGACGACCAATGCGGTGACCACCAAAGGGCACCGGTTTGATATCTATTCCGGCACCCCGGAATAAAAAAGCCGGGTGGCGGCTTCGCCTTACCCGGCCTACATTCAGGCAATCCCGCCTTACTCGTCGTCTTCGTCGCGCAGCGGCACAATCAGCATATCCACATGTACGGTGTTAATCAGCTGACGGGCTGACGACATAAGCTTGCTCCAGAAATCCTGGTGATGGCCGCAGACCACTAGATCCATATCGTATTTCTTAATCGCATCGACCAGAACCTGGCCCAGGTCGCCGCTGCCGCTCAGGGTTTCGGTGATCGGATAGCCCGCATTCGTGGAAAGTTCGGTCAGCGCATGGTGGGTCTCTTCAGAGATACGCTTCTGCATGTCCCCCAGATTCACATCGATCAGGCCGGTATAAAGATCGGAGTAGTTAACGTCCACATGAATTAAGGAAACTTTCGCATTGTACGGACGCGCCATGGATACCGCTTTATCAACCAGCACTTTGCTCTCCGGGGAGAGGTCAACAGCGATCAGAATATGTTTATAAGCCATAGTGTTACTCCTTCCTTAAGTTATCGATGACCAATGCGTGTAGCAGTCGTCTACCTGCTTTCATTACGGCTTAGTTAAACAAAATTTTCAAGCATTGGTGTTGATAACGATTAACCTTGTGGCAAAAAAATTAACTGATCTCCTACACTATTGAATAAGCCGTTCGGATAATAAAATGTGAAGCCGATCGGCTTTTGAGTCTCTCTATCACTGAACCGTCTGTCAGGGCATTGGGGTGCGGTAGTCCCGAAGCGTTGCTTCGAGGGCGGACGCCGGGGAGGAAGTATGATTAGCACCGTCGCATTGTTTTGGGCGTTATGTGTGGTTTGCATTGTGAATATGGCGCGTTATTTCTCATCCTTGCGCGCGCTATTAGTGGTACTGCGTGGCTGCGATCCGTTGCTTTATCAATATGTGGACGGCGGGGGCTTCTTTACCTCGCACGGGCAGCCCAGCAAACAGATGCGCCTGGTGTGGTATATCTACGCCCAGCGTTATCGCGATCATCATGATGATGAGTTTATCCGTCGCTGTGAGCGCCTGCGTCGTCAGTTCATCCTGACCAGCGCACTGTGTGGCCTTGTGGTGGTGAGCATGATTGCTCTCCTCATCTGGCATTGAGCACAGAGGAAGGCGGGTCAAACCTCGCCTTCCTTTTGTCACTTATCGGGTAAAACCGTAAACCGAAGGTTTGAGATATCTTTCTGCACTGAGAATATTTTCCCACTGTAGGAGATGTTCACTTCGCCGTTACTCCCTATGCTGGCATCAGTGATTGTGCCTGTTCCCTCAAGTACCGGAACGCGCATGGCAAGCTTTCGAATAATGTCCCTCTTTTCCCCGCGTATCTCTTTTGACAGATAGTAACGGTAGATTATGGGTACCGTTGCACCACCCTTATCGTTAACCGTCATATAGAGCCAGACGCTGTCAGATAATTTATAAATCCGTTGCAGTTCATCACCCTCTCGCGGATCGGGCTGGTGGTTTAGCCACATGAACCCTAAGACCAGAATTAGTAGCGCAAGCGTGACAAACCGGTGGGTCCATTTAATAGCCGTTTTGAATGGCATATTCTATTCCTTCTCTGATATTGCGCTGGTCTGTCGGATCATCTCCGTAAGGGGGCTTTTCATACCATTTTCCCCATTCAGCTTTCGATGTACCCGCACGCCCCCGAGCCCATCCCGCGCCCATCAGGAGGATAGCCGTACCGGCAGCCCCGAAATTGAAATTACCAAATGCTGCGTAGTACGGATCGAATTTTTTGTAGTCCCATGGCCCACCATTTCTGACCTTTTGATAAAACCAGTAATAGGTCGAAGGCGTTGCCATATTGCGCGACATGCCATGTCGACGCGCTTCGCGCATATTGTTAGCGATGACGATTGAGCCCGGTCCAGGGGTAGGTACAGAAGCCATACATTCTCCATTGCATGATAATTAATCGCACCCGGCATGATAATGATTTCCCTGTCAACGGAGTGAACAAAAAATGTTCAGGTTTTCCTTATGTTAACAATGGAATAAGCTTAAATCGCAGCCATAAAAAAAGCGGGCCAGTTACCTGACCCGCTCTTCGCGTAACCTGCCTGCGATTACAGGAATTGCAGGGAGATCCAGTACAGACCGCCAGACAGCAGAATGGATGCCGGCAGGGTAAATACCCAGGCCATCAGAATGCTGGTCACGGTTTTGCGTTGCAGACCACCGCCATCAACCAGCATGGTACCCGCCACGGACGAAGAGAGAACGTGGGTAGTGGATACCGGCATACCGGTGTAGCTGGCCAGACCGATAGAGACTGCCGCCGTCATCTGAGCGGACATCCCCTGGGCATAGGTCATGCCTTTCTTACCAATCTTCTCGCCGATGGTTGTTGCTACGCGACGCCAGCCAATCATCGTACCGAGACCCAGCGCCAGCGCAACCGCCATGATGATCCAGATCGGTGCGTACTCAATGGTGTTCAGCATGTCGACTTTCAGCTTCTTCAGCAGACGTTTGTCGTCGGCAGAGACTTCAGGCAGCTTAGCCACTTTGTCGGTGACGTCAGAGATGCACAGCATGATGCGGCGCATCTGGCCACGCTGCTCTACGGAGAGCTTGTCGTAGCTTTCAACGTCCGTCAGCATGCCTTTGGCGCGCTCCAGGGCACTGATCGCATTAGCCGGATGGCAATGGAACTCCGCCGGTTTGGTAGCGCCCGCTTCCGGAGAAGGGATCAACTGGTCAACGCCGGTCGCTTTTTTCAGCAGGTCAGGATGCTGCTGGAAATAGGTTTCAACGTTGTTGATGGCATCACGGGTACGGGTAATTTCGTAACCGGACGCATTCATATTGACCACGAAGCCCGCCGGGGCCACGCCGATCAGCACCAGCATCACCAGACCAATGCCTTTCTGACCGTCGTTTGCGCCGTGCGAGAAAGCCACGCCGATTGCAGAGATGATCAGAGCGATACGCGTCCAGAATGGCGGCTTCTTCTTGCCGTCTTTCTTTTCACGCTCTGCTGGCGTCAGGTGGATACGGGCACGTTTTTTCGTACCGCTCCAGTAACGACGCAGCAGGAAGATTAACCCCCCCGCCACAACCAGACCGACAATCGGGGAAATAATCAGTGAACCGAAAATACCCAGAACTTTAGGGATGTTCAGTGCGTCCACCACAGACGTACCGGTCATCAGCGCATTGGTTAAACCAATACCGATGATAGCGCCGATCAGCGTGTGGGAACTGGATGCTGGCAGGCCGAAATACCAGGTACCGAGGTTCCAGATAATTGCAGCAAACAGCAGGGAGAAGACCATAGCAAGGCCATGACCAGAGCTGACGTTCAACAGCAGATCCGTTGGCAGCATATGCACAATGGCGTAGGCTACGCTCAGACCTCCAAGAAGAACGCCAAAGAAGTTAAACACTGCAGCCATCACCACCGCAACTTGCGATCGTAATGCCCGGGTGTAGATAACCGTTGCCACTGCGTTTGCAGTATCGTGGAAGCCGTTAATCGCTTCGTAGAACAATACAAAGGCCAGAGCAAGCAAAAGTAAAAGCCCGGTATGGAAATCCAGGCCAGCAAACAAATGTAGCATAGGACGTTACGCCATTTTGAGGACATGAACGCGGCGCATTATCCAGGACAAATGCGCAACGGGCAAAGTGAAATATAGCCTTTTTTTGATTTGCTTACTGACATAAGCGTAGCAGCAAAAGAATTACTTTTTAAATTTCAAAGAAATGCATGAAATTACAGATTTTTACGCTGGTGCGTTTCTTGAGGAAACTTTACAATTCGCGCCCTGAAAACCAGGAGGATCGAGACGTGGAAAAGTACGATGCCATCATTATTGGCGCAGGTGCGGCGGGTTTATTCTGTGCGGCGATGGCCGGACAGGCAGGACGCCGGGTTCTGCTGCTCGATAACGGCAAAAAACCAGGTCGTAAAATCCTGATGTCTGGTGGGGGCCGCTGCAACTTTACTAACCTTTATATCGAACCTGCGGCATATCTGAGCCAGAACCGTCATTTTTGCAAATCTGCGTTGGCGCGCTACACCCAGTGGGACTTCATCGACCTCGTGGGTAAACATGGGATCGCCTGGCATGAGAAAACGCTGGGGCAATTATTTTGCGACGATTCCGCACAACAAATCGTCGATATGCTGGTGGCGGAGTGTGAAAAAGGCCAGGTTACCCTGCGACTTCGCAGCGAAGTGCTGGATGTAGCGCGTGACGACGCAGGGTACACGCTGCAGCTTAATGGCGAAACCGTGAGCGCAGAAAAACTGGTGATCGCCAGCGGCGGGCTCTCAATGCCGGGGCTGGGTGCCACACCGTTTGGCTATAAAATTGCCGAGCAGTTTGGCCTGAAGGTGTTACCCACCCGTGCCGGCCTGGTGCCATTTACCCTGCATAAGCCGTTGCTGGAGCAGCTGCAAACGCTCTCCGGCGTGTCGGTGCCGTCGGTGATTACCGCCGAAGACGGCACGCTGTTTCGTGAGAATCTGCTGTTCACCCATCGCGGCCTCTCCGGTCCGGCGGTACTGCAAATCTCCAGCTACTGGCAGCCGGGCGAGTTCGTCACCATCAATTTAGTGCCGGATTGCGATCTGGAGAGCTTCCTCAATGAGCAGCGGGCGGCGCACCCTAACCAGAGCCTGAAGAATACCCTGGCAATGCAGCTGCCGAAACGGCTGGTGGAGTGCCTGCAGCTGCTGGGGCAAATTCCCGATGTGTCGTTGAAGCAGCTCAACAGCCGTGACCAGCAGACGCTGGTGGAGACCTTAAGCGCCTGGCGCGTCCAGCCCAACGGCACCGAAGGGTATCGCACCGCGGAAGTGACGCTGGGGGGTGTGGACACCAACGAACTCTCTTCGCGCACCATGGAGGCCCGCAACGTGCCGGGACTCTATTTTATCGGCGAGGTCATGGACGTCACCGGCTGGCTGGGTGGCTATAACTTCCAGTGGGCGTGGGCCAGCGCCTGGGCCTGCGCAGAGGCGCTGGCAGGAAGGTAGTGCTCCGGCGCCACGATAGCGCCCTGGACTCGCCCCCATCCGCTACACTGCATCTCAAACGTTCCGCTATTTTACGCCCTGCTCTGTTGAGCAGGGCGTATTGCGTCACCTTTCAGAGAGTGTGATATGCAGCTTGTGAGCATTATTATTTTGATCAACCTGACGGTGATCATTCATTCCACATGGATGTTTATTATCCTGAAGTTTATCAACCTGAATGTGGAATCGGTGATGCGTGTTGTGTTCCGCAATATCGTTATCATCATGACTGCCCTGTTTGCCCATCTGCTTGAAGCCAGCCTGTTTGCCGTTTTCTATCGCTTCGTCGGCGCATTTACTGACTGGAACACCAGCTTCTATTTCTCGCTGGTCAGCTACGCTACAGTAGGGTACGGCGATGTCACGTTGTCGGAACACTGGCGACTGATTGGCGGGGTGGAAGGACTGGTTGGCGCGCTGATGGTTGGCTGGTCAGTGGCGGTGCTGGTGGCTGTCCTGCAACGGCTGCGCGGCATGAGCCAGTAAAGCGCCGATGGCAGAACCTCCGCATTGTGAGGTAAAGTACACTCCCTCACGCAGGGTTATGCGTTTTAAGAGGAGAGCCGGTAAACGGTCCCTCTTTTTCTTTACTGGCTTCGCCAGTCTGCATGGTGTGTATTTTGTCTTCAAAAAGGGTTGTCTATGTCCTCTGCTCATCTCGGTTTCCCGACGGAAACCGTTATTGTTTTTGTGGTTATGGCTGTCGGGGCGATGTTTATCGACCTCTTCATGCATCGCCATGACAAACCAATTTCACTGAAAAGCGCCTCACTCTGGTCCCTCTTCTGGGTGATGATGGCGATGGCGTTCGCCGGGTTCCTCTACGTGCATCACGGTGCCGAAGTGGCGAGCCTGTTCCTCACCGGTTACGCCCTGGAAGAGGTGCTCTCCGTTGATAACCTCTTCGTGATGATGGCGATCTTCGCCTGGTTTGGTGTGCCGGATCAGTATCGTCACCGGGTGCTCTACTGGGGGGTGATTGGCGCGATTGTCTTCCGCGGGATCTTCGTCGCTATCGGCACCAGCCTGCTGAGCCTGGGGCCATACGTTGAAGTGGTCTTCGCCCTGATTGTGGCCTGGACGGCGGTGATGATGCTTAAACGCGGCGAAGAGCAGGACGAGATTGAAGATTACTCCCAGCATCTGGCTTACCGCGCGGTAAAACGCTTCTATCCGATCTGGCCAAAAATTACCGGTAACGCGTTTCTTCTCAGCCAGAAAGAGGTGGATGCCGAGCTGGCTAAGCCTGAAAACCAGGATGTGATGGTCGGGCGGGTGAAGAAGGCGAAGCGCTATGCCACGCCGCTGCTGCTCTGTGTGGCGGTAGTGGAACTGTCAGACGTGATGTTCGCCTTTGACTCGGTGCCCGCGATCATTGCGGTCAGCCGCGAGCCGCTGATTATCTACAGCGCCATGATGTTCGCCATCCTCGGCCTGCGTACCCTCTACTTCGTGCTGGAGGCGCTGAAGCAGTATCTGGTGCATCTGGAGAAAGCGGTGATCGCGCTGCTCTTCTTCGTCGCCTTTAAGCTTGGTCTGAACGCGACGGATCACTTCTGGCACCACGGCTACGGTATCGGCGCCACGGCGAGTCTGTTGGTGGTGTTAGGCGTGCTGGCGGCGGGGATTCTGGCGAGCCTGCTGTTCCCGGGGAAACGGGAAGCCTGACGGATTTTGCCCGGCCGCGCTGTGCTTGCCGGGCCTACAAGCCCTGTAGGCCGGGTAAGGCGAAGCTGCCACCCGGCAGGGTTTACAGCTTGATCGGTGAGTTGCGGCGCGCGCGCGGCGGATGGAAATGACGCCAGTGCGGATCCTGCGCCGCCGCCAGCAGCTCGTGATCGCCACGGGTATCGCCCCAGGCGCGCACGTGGTAGTTGGTCAGGCTGCCGTACACGCTCTCCAGCCGGGCCACTTTCTGCGCACAGCGACAGTTATGGCCGGTGATCCGCCCGGTCAGCTTGCCCTCTTTGACTTCCAGCTGGGTGCCGATAAGTTTAATGCCAAGCTTGTCGGCCCAGGGCTGCAACACCAGCGCCGGGGAGGCAGAGCAGATAGTTACTTCTGCGCCGGAGTTCACCTCCGCCGCCACCGCCAGCACCCCCTGCGGGCGCATCAGTTTGTCCCAGTACTTTTCGCAGAACCGCTCTGCCTGCTCACGCAGCCAGTGCTCATCCACGCCAGTCAGGAAGGTTTTGATCAGCACCTCTTTCAGTTCATCACGGGTCAGCTTGCGGCGTACGCAGTGAAGGGTGGGCAAGGCCATCCGCACCAGGCGACCAGCAAAGTAGCGCTTACCGAACGCAAAGCGTAAGAAGGGGATAAAGCTGTCGTGATGGGTCAGCGTGCCATCAAAGTCGAACACGGAGAGGACGCTGGATTTTGCCATCGCCTCATCGGCAATCATATTGGTCATAACAGAGTCTTAGCGTAAATTCACATTCTGTCCTCAGTTTACCTGCTTTAGCGTCAGATGCCACCCGCCAGCGGACAGGCGGCCATCGGCAGCGCTAGATAATATCGTCCACCACGCCGCCATCCACGCGCAGCGCCGCGCCGGAGGTGGCGGATGCCTGCTGGGAACAGACGTAAACCACCATGTTCGCCACCTCGTCTACCGTGGCGGCCCGCTGGATCACCGAGCTTGGGCGGTTTGCCATCACGAACTCTTTTGCCAGCGTCTCCAGGGATTTGCCGGTTTTCTCTATTTCGTCTTTCATCATCTCTGCAAAGCCGTCCGACATCGTCGGGCCAGGCAGGACGCTGTTCACGGTGACGCCACTCCCGGCGACAAACTTTGCCAGACCGCGCGCCAGAGAGAGCTGAGCGGTTTTCGTCACGCCATAGTGGATCATGTCCGCCGGAATATTGCAGGCTGACTCCGAGGAGATAAACACCACCCGTCCCCAGCCTTTTTGCACCATGCCGGGCAGCAGGGCGCGCGACAGTCGCACACCGGACATCACGTTGGTTTGCCAGTAGTGATTCCAGGTCTCGTCGTCGGTGGCGTAAAAATCCTGGGGGCCGTAGATCCCGGCGTTGTTGACGAGGATATCGACACCCGAAGCGACCCGGAGCAGAGCATCCACCCCTTCCTGCGTACTGAGGTCGGCAATGGCGGCCCGCACCTGAACGCCCGGTATCTGCTGCTGCAGCTGCTGGATGCCCCGGTTAACCGAGTCGACGCTGCGTCCGTTAACAATCACCTCGGCGCCGCTCTCCGCCAGCCCTCTGGCAATGGCGAAGCCAATGCCGCCTGTGGAGGCGGTTACTAACGCCACTTTTCCCGTAAGATCGATTTTCACGGCCTGCTCCTTGTCATATTTGAAGTTCAGACCATTAAGCGTAGCAGTTCACCTTTACGACGGCTGGCTGAAGAGGTGCAGTAAGGTTTCAACCTGTTCGTCGAGCGGGGCGAGCGTGCGTTTTACAATCAGATGCAGCGGTGTAGCACGGCGCGTACCGTGGTTCAGGGGCACTGTTTTCAGCACACCGGTTTCCAGCTGTTGCTGAATTCGCTCTTCCGGCAGCCAGCCATACCCCACCTGATACATCACCGCATCGATAGCGGCATCGATGGTGGAGAAGGTCCAGGCTTCGCCGCCGGGAGGCGCGGCGTAGTTCTGCCCGGCGATCTGGATGAGTGGCCAGGGGCGTAGCATTTCATCAGTGAGCGGCGTATCGAGTTCAAACAGCGGATGCTCCCGATGCGCCACGGCGACAAAATCGATATTCATCAGCCACTCGCCGCGCCCGGTCACATCATGGCGGCGGGTTAGCACCATCACGTCGGCTTCGTTCTGGGCCAGGGCCTCGCCGGCGTTCTCAAGTATTTCGGTCAGATTCACCTCGGTTTGCGGATAGCGCTGTTGAAACTGGCGCAGAATGGCAAACAGGTGACGGCGAGGGAAAATGCTGTCCACCACCACATCCAGTCGGGTCCGCATCCCGTTGCGTAGCGTCGTGGCGCGCGTCTCCAGCAGGGTAAAGGCGTTAAGCAGCGGTTTGACCTGATTTAACAGCAGCTCCCCTTCCGGGGTCAGCACCGCCTTACGTCCCGCCTGTACCAGCAGCGCCACGCCCAGCCGCTCCTGCAACAACGCCAGGTTATAACTGACGGAAGATTGGCTGCGATGCGTCTCCTCTGCGGCGCGGGCAAAGCTGCCCAACTCAACGACGCGTTCCAGCAGCGACCACTGCTCAAGGGTAGTTTTGTGCATAACTAATCTAATTTTTGGATGAATTTGATTAAATCATAGCGTTATTCATCCAATTTTTGCAGGCGTAAGATGAGCTCATTGAAACAGAGGAGACAGGATATGAGCCAGTTTGATAAGCATGATTTAAGCGGTTTCGTCGGCAAACATTTGGTCTACACCTACGATAACGGCTGGAACTACGAGATTTATGTCAAAAATGAGCAGACGCTCGACTACCGTATTCATAGCGGGATCGTGGCAAACCGTTGGGTAAAAGATCAGCAGGCTTATATCGTTCGCGTGGGCGAGAGTATTTATAAAATCTCGTGGACTGAACCGACCGGTACCGATGTGAGCCTGATTGTGAATCTCGGCGACAAGCTGTTCCACGGCACGATCTTCTTCCCGCGTTGGGTGATGAATAACCCGGAAAAAACCATCTGCTTCCAGAACGATCATATTCCGCTGATGGTCTCTTATCGCGAGGCGGGCCCGGCCTACCCAACCGAAGTCATCGATGAGTTCGCCACCATTACCTTTGTGCGCGACTGCGGTGCCAATAACGATGCTGTCATTGACTGTGCTGCCAGCGAGCTGCCGGCAGACTTTCCGAATAATTTGAAATAAGCGGGTTACAGAACCTGAAGTGCACCGTTATGGAGGGGGAAGGGCGTTGGCGTACAGACCGCGAGGCTGAGTTCGCCGTACTGACAGTGGCTGACGCAGAGCGCCGACCTTAAGGTGCTATCGATACTGACAATCTGCCAGGCGCTGCCGCCGCGCTGTTTGACGATCGCCTCTTTACGCGTCCAGATGCGCCAGAAGGCCGACAGTTTTGCCTCCGGCGCCTCCCGCTCCAGCTCGTCATGTTCGGCGAGGCTAAAAACGGCGTTAGCCAGCGCCTGCCAGTTATCCCGCGGGCGGATCACTTCGATGTCGCAGCCCACTTCGCCTTCGTCGCTTAACAGCAGGGCGATATCATCCCCGCTGTGGCTCAGGTTAAACCAGTAGGGTCTGGCATCGACGAACGCCGGTTTGCCCTGTTCACCGAAGACAATTTCCGGTACCGGGGTGGGCGATAACGCCCGAGCGAGTAGCGCCCGGCCAGCCAGCCAGGGGAGTCGGCGCGCGCCCTGCGGCGCCTGCTCAGAAAGCGCTGACGCCAGAGGGTCAGCGCTGAGGGTAGAAATTTTTCCCAGTAAGAACTGGTACATAGTCACGCCCAGCGTTTAATGATTATGGAAGTATTAATGCCGCCGAACGCGAAGGTGTTGCTTTGAAGATATTCGCAGTCAATGTGACGGGCCTCACCCATAATATAATCTAACGCGCCGCATTGCTCATCCGGTTGTCTTAAATTGATGGGCGGCGCGAACCCGCCCTCACGCCACCAGCGCATACATCTCTTATCCCGGCAGCTTGCTTTTTGGTCTGCCTGGGCCAAGCAGGATCGCCAGTTTGCTGCCGCCCCGGGTGGTCTCCATCCAGATCTTACAGACGCTGGTGAGCGGCACGGAAAGTAACATCCCCACCGGGCCGAGCAACCAGCCCCAGATCAATAACGACAGGAATACCACCAGGGTGGACATCCCCAGCCGGTGGCCCATCATTCGCGGCTCCACGATATTGCCCAGCACCATGTGGACGATAAGGAACAGCGCCCCCACCATCATGCATTCGTAAAAACCGTTGAACAGGAAGGCCTGGATCATCGGCGGTACGGCGGAGATCACCGCGCCGATATTAGGCACATAGTTCAGCAGGAAGGCCAGCACGCCCCACATCAGGGCAAACTGCACGCCCAGCAGCGTCAGCCCCAGCCAGACAATGGCCCCGGTCCACAAACTCAGCAGCGTTTTTAGCGCCAGATAGTGCGACACACCTTTTAGCGCGCGGTGTAAACCGGCGATGTGGATCTGCGGATTATTGAGGGCAAAACGCATCTTGTACGGCACGTGGCGCACTTCAAACAGCATAAAGACCACGGTCATCACCAGCAGCAGGACGCTGGCCATCGCCCCGGAAAGCTGGGTCATCAGCGCGGTGGCAAAGGTCATTACCTTCTCTGAATCCATCCGTCTCAGCATGCGCTCCGGGGAGAAGTGCAGGTTGAGGAACGGGAACATTTGCTGTAGACCGACAATTTTGCGCGTCAGCTCTTTATTGTATTTCGGCAGCATAGCGGCAAATTCATTGAGCGAGGCCGCCAGCACCCCAAACAGCGCCGTCAGCCCAATCAGCATCACCACCACCACAATGGTGATGGCAACAGGGCGGCTTACCCCCCGGCGCAAAAACCAGGTGACGAGGGGGTTAAGGACGATGGCGAAAAAGAGCGCCAGCAATAGCTGAACGAGAATATCTGCTGCGGCATGAATACCTGCCAGGATCACCACCAGACAGGCCAGCTTCATTAAAATATGGAGACCCGCTTTATCAGCGGGTGGAAGACCCGTTTTATCGGGCGGCGTGATTATCATGATTATTCCTCTTATAAGATGCTCCTAAGTGTAGTGCGCCCGCAGCGCTTCGGCTGACGCCGTTAATCTTAAAGTCGCTGCTGCATTTCTCTCCCTGGCGTGGTAATAGTGAAACACTGTTGTAAAAATTCTGGTGAACCTGATGCCCGAACCTGCCGCCGAACCGGCACTGAGTGGATTGCGCCTCAACCTGCGTATTGTTTCCGTCGTGATTTTCAACTTTGCCAGCTACCTGACCATCGGCCTGCCGCTGGCCGTCCTGCCGGGCTATGTGCATGACATCATGGGCTTTAGCGCCTTCTGGGCGGGCCTGGTCATCAGCCTGCAATACTTCGCCACCCTGTTAAGCCGCCCCTATGCCGGACGCTATGCCGATCTGTTCGGGCCAAAGAGCATTGTGGTGCTGGGGCTGTGCGGCTGCTTCCTGAGCGGGGTGAGCTATTTCCTGGCCGGGCTGACCAGCGCCTGGCCGGTGGTGAGCCTGGCGCTGCTCTGTTTTGGCCGGGTGATTTTAGGCATCGGACAAAGTCTCGCCGGAACGGGCTCAACGCTGTGGGGCGTGGGGGTAGTGGGAGCTTCGCACATCGGGCGGGTGATCTCCTGGAATGGCATCGTCACCTATGGTGCAATGGCGATGGGCGCGCCGCTTGGCGTGCTCTGCTATCGCTACACCGGCCTGAGCGGGCTGGCGTTGACCATTATGGGGGTGGCGCTGCTGGCGATCCTCTTCGCCCTGCCACGTCCGAAAGTGAAGGCCAGCAAAGGCAAGCCGATGCCGTTTCGCACGGTGCTGGGGCGCGTCTGGCCGTACGGGATGGCGCTGGCCCTCGGTTCGGCGGGTTTTGGGGTCATCGCCACCTTCATTACGCTGTTTTACGCCGATAAAGGCTGGGACGGCGCGGCCTTCGCGCTGACGCTCTTTAGCTGCGCCTTCGTTGGCACCCGCCTGCTGTTCCCCAACGGCATCAACCGGCTGGGCGGACTGAACGTGGCGATGATCTGCTTTAGCGTTGAGATTGTTGGCCTGCTGCTGACCGGTATTGCCGATGCGCCCTGGATGGCGCGGATCGGGGTGTTTCTTGCGGGGGCGGGCTTCTCGCTGGTCTTCCCGGCGCTGGGCGTGGTGGCGGTCAAAGCGGTACCGCAGCAGAATCAGGGGGCGGCGCTGGCGACTTATACGGTGTTTATGGATATGTCGCTGGGGGTGACCGGGCCGCTGGCCGGGCTGGTGATGGCATGGGCCGGGGTGCCGGTTATCTATCTGGCGGCAGCGGGGCTGGTGGCGGTGGCGTTACTGCTGACGTGGCGGCTAAAAAATGGCCTCCGGAGGAGGCCATTTCATCGTGACGCTTACTGAATCACGAGGGTATTGATGATGTTCTCTGCGGCAGTTTGCGCTTTCTGCTGATCGTCAGCAGGCAGCGTGATCTGCAGGGTCAGCAGCTTGTTGTCCACTTTGCCCAGCACCACGGAGGAGTAAGCGGTCTGGCCTTTGGCAGAGATAATGCTGTCCAGCTGTTGCAGGTTGTGGCCTTTCAGATCGATGGCTTTGTTGGTGACCACCTGCAGCTGCGGGTCGCGGCTGCGCTGCTGATCTTCCAGACGTTTCGCCAGCACGCCCAGGTCTTCATTGGTGTCGTCGCCGACGATCACAATCACCGCTTTCTGTCCGGTGGCATCGGAATAGACGTGCATATTGTTCGCCTGCGTGCCCAGCTTGCCGCTCTGATCGGTCATATCCGCTGGCAGTGAGAAACTGAGTTTGCCATCCATCAGGCTGACCGGCTGACCCGTGGCGTTGCTTTCCGCAGACGCAGCCTGAGCTGGCGTTTTCGTGTCGCTGTTATCACAAGCGGCCAGCCCCATCACCAGCAGGCCAATCCCGACATATTTAACCAGATTGCGCATTACATTCTTCCTTTCGATAAACGGCCATAACGGCGCATCAATCCATCTTATCACAACTGTTCAGGGGAACCTTTAACCTGCCCGTAATGCTGAAATTTCAGATTTATCCTCGAATCTTTTCAGCAACATATTCAGCAGTACGCCGTACATCGGCAGGAAGAAGACCAGGCTGATAAGTACCTTGAAGGCGTAATCCACGAGGGCAATTTCCATCCAGTGTTCAGCCATAAACGCATCCGGGCTGCGCCAGAAGGCGATAAAGAAAAAGGCCAGCGTATCGCTGACGTTGCCAAACAGCGTGGAGGCGGTCGGCGCCATCCACCAGAGATGGTTCTGGCGCAGGCGGTTAAAGACATGCACGTCAAGGATCTGCCCCAGCGCATAGGCCATAAAGCTGGCGGCGGCGATACGGGCGACAAACAGGTTGAAGTGCGTCAGCGCCTCAAAGCCCTGCCAGCTTCCCATATAAAAAAGCGAGGAGATCGCGTACGACACAAACAGCGCCGGAAGCATGACGGCAAAAATAATGCGTCGGGCCAGCGGGGCGCCAAAGATACGAACGGTAAGATCGGTCGCAAGGAAGATAAACGGGAAACTGAACGCGCCCCAGGTGGTATGAAAACCAAAAATGGAGATCGGCAGCTGTACCAGGTAGTTACTGGAGGTGATCACCAGCAGATGGAAAAGCGAAAGCCAGAACAACGCTTTCACGCGCTGCGATTGAGAGAACTGCGTCATATTGTGACCTTTTTAGAAGTTGGGGTGAGGGAACCCAATAAACCGGCCGCATCATACTGCTTTCATTGCGCTTTGCAACGGCTAATTTTTACGCAATCGTTAACTTGGTTTGCTTTGCCCGGCCTGGGGCGTAAACTACTGCCGTTTTTTATCTGAACGAGACGACGATGACCGATCTGTTTTCCAGCCCAGACCATACTCTTGACGCCCTGGGCCTGCGCTGCCCGGAACCCGTTATGATGGTGCGCAAAACCGTGCGCACGATGCAAACCGGCGAAACGCTGTTAATTATTGCCGACGATCCGGCCACCACCCGCGACATTCCCGGCTTTTGTACCTTTATGGAACACGAGCTGCTGGCGCAAGAGACCGACACGCTGCCGTACCGCTATCTTATCCGCAAAGGCTAATGCCATTTTGCCCGGCGGCGCTTCGCTTGCATGGGCCTACAGGTAGGCCGGGTCAGGCTTTGCCGCCACCCGGCATGACATTCCGCACAATTCTGAACCGCCATTTCAATTTTTAGCGCTTTTTGTGAGGCGCTTCACCTACGCTTTTCAGGCAGTAGGCTAGTTTCTAGACGTTAAAACTAAAACAACGTTCCGATACTCACCCTCACTACCCTGGAGTTGACTCAATGAAAACGACCATCAAGCCGTTGCTGGCCGCTCTGTGTCTGTCTGCTTTTGCTGCCTCTGTCTCTGCTCAAACCATCAAAGCTGCTGATGTGCATCCTGAAGGCTACCCGAACGTGGTGGCGGTGCAGCATATGGGTGAAAAACTTAAACAACAAACCGACGGCAAGCTGGAGATCAAAGTCTTTCCGGGCGGCGTACTGGGTGATGAAAAGCAGATGATTGAGCAGGCGCAGATGGGCGCTATCGATATGATCCGCGTCTCCATGGCGCCGGTTGCGGCCATCCTGCCGGATATCGAAGTCTTTACCCTGCCGTATGTTTTCCGTGATGAAGACCACATGCACAAGGTGATCGACGGCGACATTGGTAAGCAGATCGGCGAAAAACTCACGGCGAACCCGAAATCGAAGCTGGTCTTCCTCGGCTGGATGGACTCCGGCACCCGTAACCTGATCACCAAAGATCCGATTGTTAAACCGGAAGATTTGAAAGGTAAGAAAATCCGCGTTCAGGGCAGCCCGGTAGCGCTGGCCACGTTGAAAGATATGGGCGCCAACTCAGTGGCGATGGGGGTAAGCGAGGTCTACAGCGGCATGCAGACCGGCGTTATCGACGGCGCAGAGAATAACCCACCCACCTTTATCGCCCACAACTACATGCCGGTGGCCAAAAATTACACCCTGAGCGGCCACTTTATCACCCCGGAAATGCTGCTCTACTCCAAAGTGAAGTGGGACAAGCTGAGCGCCGACGAGCAGGAAAAAATTAAGACCCTGGCCCGTGAAGCGCAGATGGAACAGCGTAAGCTGTGGCAGGCCTACAATGACGAAGCGCTGGCGAAGATGAAGGCGGGTGGCGTGCAGTTCCACGACATCGATAAGGCGGTGTTCGTCAAAGCGACCGAGCCGGTGCGCGCCCAGTATGGTGAAAAACATCAGGATCTGATGAAAGCCATCGCTGACGTTAAGTAAGCCGGAGTATTTATGTCCGAACTCTACCTGAAATGGATGGACCGTCTTTACCTGCTAGCGATGGCCGTTGCCGGGCTGTCGCTGCTGGTGATGACTATCGTTATCCCGATTGGCATCTTTTCGCGCTACGTACTCAACCGCGGTGAGTCATGGCCGGAGCCGGTTGCCATTATCTGCATGGTGACCTTCACCTTTGTCGGCGCGGCGGTGAGCTACCGCGCCGGATCGCACATTGCGGTGAATATGCTTACCGACAGACTACCAGACTCACTGAAGACGATCTGTGCACGGGTGGTAGATCTGCTGATGCTGGTCATCTCCGGCATCATGTTCTGGTACAGCTACCTGCTGTGCATTGAGCTCTGGGACCAGCCGGTCGCAGAGTTTCCGATTATGACCTCCGGCGAAAGTTATCTGCCGCTGCCGGTCGGGTCGGCGATTTTGATCCTGTTTGTGCTTGAGCGCCTGCTGTTTGGCTCTCAGGAAAACCGCCCGGTCGTACTGATCGGCAACCACAGTTAAGGGGTGAACAATGGATGCATTTGTTTTGTTATTCACCCTCGCCATTTTGCTGGCGCTGGGGATGCCGGTGGCCTTTGCCGTCGGCTTAAGCGCCGTGGCTGGCGCGCTGTGGATTGACCTGCCGCTTGAAGCATTAATGATCCAAATTACCAGCGGGGTGAACAAATTTACCCTGCTGGCGATCCCGTTCTTTATCCTCGCGGGGGCGATCATGGCGGAAGGCGGCATTGCCCGGCGGCTGGTTAACTTCGCCTATATCTTTGTCGGCTTTATTCGCGGTGGGCTGTCGCTGGTGAATATCGTCGCCTCGACCTTTTTCGGCGCCATTTCCGGCTCCTCGGTGGCGGATACCGCCTCCATCGGGACCGTAATGATCCCGGAGATGGAGAAGAAGGGCTATCCGCGTGAATACGCGGCGGCGGTCACCGCCAGCGGCTCGGTGCAGGCGATTCTGATTCCACCCAGCCATAACTCGGTGATCTACTCCCTGGCGGCAGGCGGTACGGTGTCGATTGCCACGCTGTTTATCGCCGGGGTGCTGCCGGGACTGCTGCTGGGTTTATGTCTGATGGTGCTGTGCCTGGGCTTTGCCCATAAGCGCGGCTATCCGAAAGGGGAGAGAATCCCCTTTAAGCAGGCGCTGAAGATCTTCTTCGATGCCCTGTGGGGGCTGATGACGGTAGTGATCATTCTCGGCGGCATTTTATCGGGGATCTTTACCGCGACGGAATCGGCGGCGGTTGCCTGCCTGTGGGCGTTCTTTGTCACCATGTTTATCTACCGCGACTACAAGTGGAACGAGCTGCCGAAACTGATGTGCCGCACGGTCAAAACGGTCACCATCGTGATGATCCTGATCGGCTTTGCCGCGGCCTTTGGTGCGGTGATGACCTACATGCAGCTGCCGATGCGCATCACCGAGTTCTTCACCTCGCTCTCGGATAACAAGTACGTCATTCTGATGTACCTCAACATCATGCTGCTGCTGATTGGCACCCTGATGGACATGGCGCCGATCATCCTGATCCTGACGCCGGTCCTGCTGCCGGTGACTAACGCCCTGGGCATCGATCCGGTGCATTTCGGCATGATCATGATGGTTAACCTCGGGATCGGCCTGATTACCCCGCCGGTAGGATCGGTGCTGTTTGTCGCCAGTGCGGTGAGCAAGCAGAAGATCGAAGCCGTAGTGAAGGAGATGCTGCCGTTTTACGGCATGCTGCTGGTGGTGCTCGGAATGGTGACATACATTCCGGCGATTTCGCTGTGGTTGCCGCACATGTTGGGTATGCAATAGCTGTTGTGCCGGGCGGCGCTGCGCTTGCCCGCCCTGGAAAATCGTAGGCCCGGTAAGGCGCAGCCGCCACCGGGCTTTTTTTATCGACGACGCAATAACCGTAGCGCGTTGGCCGTCACCAGCACCGTCGCCCCGGTATCCGCCAGCACCGCCAGCCATAATCCCGTCATGCCCAGCAGGGTTGTCACCAGGAAAATTCCCTTCAACCCCAGCGCGATAGTAATGTTCTGCCGGATATTGGCGTGGGTAGCGCGCGCGAGGCTTATCATCTGCGCCAGCCCAGTCAGGCGGTTGTGGGTGAGGGCCGCGTCGGCGGTCTCCAGCGCCACATCGGTGCCGCTGCCCATTGCAATGCCAAGGGTTGCCGCCTTCATCGCCGGGGCGTCGTTAATACCGTCTCCTACCATCGCCAGCGGCGCGGTGTCATTCAGCGCCGTCACCGCCTGCACTTTATCGGCGGGCAGCAGCCCCGCCCGAAAATCCAGCCCCAGTTCGCTAGCAATGGCCGCGGCGGCGCGCGGGTTATCCCCGGTGAGAATCACGCCCTTGATCCCCAGCTGATGCAGGGCCTGCACGGCCTCTTTCGCATCATCCCGCAGGGTGTCGCGCAGCGTAATAAGCCCCTTGGCCGCACCGTCCTGGATCACCATCACCACCGTCTGTCCGGCCTGCTCCAGGGTAGTGATTTGCGCCGCCAGGTGCGGGGCAGGGAATTTATCCGCGGCGCAAATCAGCACTTTACTGCCCGCGACCTCGGCTTCAATCCCGGAGCCCATCAGCGCCCGCTGCGCGGCCGCCGCCGCAATCGTCAGCCCGCGGGCTTTTGCTTCACGCACAATCGCCTGTGCCAGCGGGTGGGTGGAACCCTGCTCCACCGCCGCCGCCAGCGCCAGCAGGTCGTTTTCGCCGTTGTCGAGCGGATAAATGCCCCTCACCTGAGGCTTGCCAACCGTCAGGGTACCGGTTTTATCGAAGGCCACCTGCTGCATCTGCGCCAGCTGCTCCAGCGCTGCCCCACCCTTAATCAACGCGCCACGTCGCGCCGCGGCTGCCAGCCCGGAGGTGATCGCCGCAGGCGTCGAGATCACCAGCGCGCACGGACAGCCAATCAGCAGCAGGGTCAGCCCCTTGTAGATCCAACCCTCCCAGGGCGCGCTGAACAGCAGCGGTGGCACTACGGCAACCAGCAGGGCGATGAGCATTATCACCGGGGTATAGAGGCGGCTGAAGCGGTCGATAAAGCGCTCCACCGGGGCGCGGCGCGCTTCCGCCTCTTCGATCAGCTTCAGGATGCGGTCGATGGCGCTCTCGCCCGGCTCCGACAGCACCGTCAGCTCGACCAGACGATCGACGCTGGTGGCTCCCGCCGGCACTTTTTCGCCCGCGGTGCGATCGACCGGGATGGACTCGCCGGTGAGGGCGCTTTCGTCAAAGCTGGCGGCGGCGGTGAGCAGCGTCCCGTCGGCAGGCAGACGGCCCCCGGCGGCGACTTCGATCACATCCCCCGGGCGCAGCCCGGCAATGGGCACGGTTTTGCGCTCGCCGTTGATTATCTGCGTGGCGGTTTCCGGTTTCAGCGCCATCAGCGCGCTCACCCCTTTGCGCGCCCGGCTCGCCGCCCAGCCCTCCAGCCGTTCGCCGATTAAAAACAGCAGCAGCACCATCGCCGCTTCCGCCGTGGCACCGATAAAAAGCGCCCCGATGGCGGCCACGCTCATCAGCGTCTCAATGGCGAACCCGCTGCCGCTTTTCATCAGACGCAGCGCCTGACGGGCCACCGGCCAGAGCCCGACCAGCGTGGTGGCGATAAAGGCGATATTGCCGAGGGGAGGGTTAAACTGCGCCAGACCCCAGCTCAGGGCCATCAACACTATCAGTGTGAGGAGCGGGAGGTTTTCGCGCAGCATGGAGGATTTTTCGACCGGCGCGTTTTCATTGCGCAGCGTGTAGCCCGCCTTTACCACTGCGGCCTCGACCTGGCCGCTGACGTCGCTTGCGGCATCAACCAGCAGCTTTTGCGTGGCGAACAGCACCTGGACATGGTTCACCCCCGCCACCTGGCGAACGGCGTTTTCCACTTTGCGCGCGCAGGCGGCGCAGTCCATGCCGTTGACCACCCAGCTGTAACGCTCGCCCTCGACAGGCAGCACGGTTTCGGCCTGCGATGGAGGGTGATCTGCGCTACAGCAGGCCTCTTTTGCGGGAAGGGGGGCGAGTTTAAGCGCCGCGAACTGCGGCACTTTTTTCGGTGTTTCTGGAGTCGACATGGCACTCTCCGGCAATGATAATTTTCTCATTAACCGCAGCATACACTCTGGAGTCGACTCCAGAGTCAAGCGTTAAATATAGAGCGAACGCACGATCAGGAAGTGCCCGGCAAAATAGCAGGCGGCGGCGATGGCATTATCGGCGCGGAAACGGCGACGGTAATGGCTACCCAGCCAGACAATATTGCTCAGCAGCAGTAGCGTGGCCCCCACGAAGGCGGACAGGGCAGGTGCCGTCGGACGGAAGAACCACAGCTCGCCCGCCAGCCACACCATCACCAGCGTCATGGCGATAAATGTACAAATTGGCCAGCGCATCTCCTCCAGACGCGTCCAGACCACCGCGATCAGCACCGCGCCAACGACCAGCAGCGCCAGCGGCAGCGGCCAGAAGAAGGAGAGCGTCATCTGGCTGGCAAAATAGATGGTATAGAGCAGATGCGATAAGAAGAACGCCCCCACGGCATAGAGCAGGCGCTGGCGCGGCAGCAGGGTCAGGGCATCGCCCACTAGCGACGCGCAGAGCCCGGCGAGCACCAGGTAGCTGATAGCATTAAACATTGGCGCCTGCCAGGCCAGCAGTAACAGGAGCAGTAAGGTGACGGGTTTAAACAGCCAGCGCTGCCAGGCAGGGCCGCGGTAGGACGCATCGACATATAGCCATGCGGAGAAACAGACAGCGATAAATGACCAAAGCATATTAAGTCCCTGTATCTGTTATTGTTGAATAAACAGTTTCACTTCAGTGTAGTGGTGCAGACGGGCCAATAGCAATGCACAGCGTGGCACGCTATCCTGATTTCAGCCTGGTCTTAAGGATTGTCTAATGAGCAAGATGCCGCTCTTTTTTATTATCGTTCTGGCAATTATCGTCGTTGCCGCGTCATTTCGCTTTGTGCAGCAGCGTCGGGAAAAGGCCGATAACGACGCCGCGCCGCTGCTGCAAAAGCGGGTGGTGGTGAGCAATAAACGGGAAAAAGCGCTCAACGACCGGCGCTCGCGTCAGCAGCAGGTTACGCCTGCTGGCACCAGCATACGCTATGAAGCGAGCTTTAAGCCGGAAAGCGGCGGTCTGGAGATGACCTTTCGCCTCGACGAGAAGCAGTACCATCAGCTGACGGTGGGGGATAAAGGAACGTTGCGTTATAAGGGGTCACGGTTTGAGGGGTTTGATCCGGCGCCGTAGCCAGCCCGCACGAACTGTTGGCCCGGTAAGCGCAGCGCCACCGGGCAGAAGGCCGCAGGTTACTTCTTCACCTGCGCCTTAAACTTCTTCATCCACACCAGCAGCTCAAACACGCCGAAGATAAAGACGCGGGCCTGCTGCCAGCCGGTCATCTGCGGACCGTCTTTCGGTAAGCCGTTTTTCAGCATCACCATCTGCAGGGCATGCATAAACGAGGTAAAAATCAGCGCCACGTTAACAAAAATGTTCATCGGGCGTGGGAACGGGTGGACGAGGTTGAGGAGCAAAAATGCCCAGACCCCCAGCATCAGCAAACGACCCAGATTAATCAGTACCGGCATCAGTCTCTCCTTGTGATTGACGGTGATAAAGACGATAGGCGACCTGTCCGGCCACTTTCTCCCGGTGCAGATCCCAGTGGGCGGGCACCGGCGGTAAACCGTTTTCTACCTCGCTCTCGACGTAGATTAGCGCATCATCCGCCAGCCAGCCGTTGTTTTCCAGCAGCGTCAGCGTCTCTTCCAGCAGTCCTTTGCGAAACGGCGGATCGACAAATACTACATCGTGCGGGGTGCCCGCCTGGGCCAGAAACGCGAGGGTATTGGTGTTAACGACGCGGGCGTGCGCCGCTTTCAGCGTCACCAGGTTTTGCTGTAACTGCTGGGCGACACTGCGATCCATCTCCAGCAGCGTGGTGCTGGCGGCGTAGCGTGAAAGGGCTTCAAGGCCGAGCGCGCCGCTTCCGGCGAAGCAGTCCAGGCATCGGGCATCTACCATTGAAGGTGCCAGCCAGTTAAACAGCGTCTCACGGACGCGGTCGGTGGTCGGGCGCAGGCCGGGGCTGTCCGGGACGGGAAGTTTACGGCCACGCCACTGGCCGCCGATAATGCGAATTTGGCCCGCGGCAGCACGGTTGGGTTTCTTCATATTGTTGCTCAGGTCACTCGTACGGCCTGCGTTTGCAGGCGGTGATGTGCGTTAAGTTAAGTGATAAACTATTTCATCATTTTTTTAGCTTCCATGTATATAGCGCCAGTAATTAACCGCGAGGGGTGTAGTCGCAGATGGCAAAAGAGAAAAAACGTGGCTTCTTTTCCTGGCTGGGATTTGGTCAAAAAGAGCAGGAAACCGAGCAGCAGAACGAAGAACAACAGAGCGCAGAACAGCCCGCAGCGGTTGAACAGCCGCAGCCTGAAACCCCTGTTGAAACCGTCGCTGACGTAGAAGCAGAAACGCGCACCCACAGCCCGCAAGAGACCGAAGCCTTTGCTGAAGAGGTGGTTGAGGTCACGGAGCAGGTTCAGGAGCGCGAAAAACCGCAGCCGGTTGAACTGGAGCCTGTCGCCGTTGAGCCAGAACCTGTCGCGGTCGAGGAGATTGTCGAGCCGGTCACGGAGGAGCTCCCACCGCAGGCTGTCGAGCATGAAGAATTACCGCTGCCGGAAGAGATCGCTGAAGAGAGTAAAGAGGCGATCCCGGAAGAGTATCTGCCAGAAACCGAAGAAGAGACGATCAGCGACGAAGAGCTCGAAGCGCAGACGCTGGCGGCTGAGGCGGCAGAAGAGGCGGTGATGGTTGTCCCGGTCGCCGACGAGAACGAGCCGGTTGAAGAGATTGTTCAGGAGCAGGAAAAACCGACCAAAGAAGGTTTCTTCGCGCGCCTGAAACGCAGCCTGATTAAAACCAAAGAGAACCTCGGTTCCGGATTTATCAGTCTGTTCCGCGGTAAAAAAATCGACGATGATCTCTTTGAAGAGCTGGAAGAACAGCTCCTGATTGCCGACGTTGGCGTGGAAACCACCCGCAAAATCATCAGCAGCCTGACGGAGAGCGCCAGCCGTAAACAGTTGCGCGACGCCGAAGCGCTCTACGGCCTGCTGAAAGAAGAGATGGGTGAAATCCTCGCAAAAGTTGACGAACCGCTTAATATTGAAGGCAAAATGCCATTTGTTATTCTGATGGTTGGCGTAAACGGCGTGGGTAAAACCACCACCATCGGCAAGCTGGCGCGTCAGTTTGAACAGCAGGGTAAATCGGTGATGCTGGCTGCGGGGGATACCTTCCGTGCCGCCGCCGTTGAGCAGCTGCAGGTGTGGGGCCAGCGCAACAATATTCCGGTGATTGCCCAGCACACTGGCGCAGACTCCGCATCGGTGATTTTCGATGCGATTCAGGCGGCGAAAGCGCGCAATATTGATGTCCTGATTGCCGATACCGCAGGGCGTCTGCAGAATAAATCGCACCTGATGGAAGAGCTGAAGAAGATCGTCCGCGTGATGAAAAAGCTGGACGAAGATGCACCGCATGAAATTATGCTGACTATTGATGCCAGCACCGGACAGAACGCCATCAGTCAGGCGAAGCTGTTCCATGAAGCGGTAGGGCTGACCGGGATCACGCTGACCAAGCTGGATGGCACCGCGAAAGGCGGGGTGATCTTCTCGGTAGCGGATCAATTTGGTATTCCTATCCGCTACATTGGTGTTGGCGAACGTATCGAAGATTTACGTCCGTTTAAATCGGGCGACTTTATTGAGGCACTTTTTGCCCGAGAGGATTAACAATGATTCGCTTTGAACACGTCAGCAAGGCCTATCTCGGTGGGAGACAAGCGCTGCAGGGAGTGACATTCCACCTGCAGCCGGGCGAGATGGCATTTCTGACCGGCCACTCCGGCGCGGGGAAAAGTACCCTGCTCAAGCTTATCTGTGGGATCGAACGGCCAAGCGCCGGGAAAATCTGGTTCAGCGGCCACGACATCAGCCGCCTGAAAAACCGCGAAGTGCCGTTTCTGCGTCGGCAGATCGGCATGATTTTCCAGGATCACCATCTGCTGATGGACCGCACCGTATTCGACAACGTGGCGATCCCGCTGATTATCGCGGGCGCCAGCGGGGATGATATTCGTCGTCGCGTGTCGGCGGCGCTGGATAAGGTCGGGCTGCTGGACAAAGCGAAGAACTTCCCTATCCAGCTCTCCGGCGGTGAACAGCAGCGCGTGGGCATTGCCCGCGCGGTGGTGAACAAACCGGCGGTGCTGCTGGCGGATGAACCGACCGGTAACCTGGACGACGCCCTTTCCGAAGGGATCCTGCGTCTGTTTGAGGAATTTAACCGCGTGGGGGTGACAGTACTGATGGCGACGCACGACATGGGGCTGATTGCTCGTCGTTCGTACCGCATGCTGACGCTCAGCGACGGTCATTTGCACGGAGGCCTCGGTGAATAAGCGTGACGCAATGAACCAGATGCGGCAGTTTGGCAGCAAACTTGACCGTTTCCGTAAATCGGCAGGCGGCCCGGGGGACGGCAACCGCAATGCGCCGAAGCGCAGCAAATCCGCGCCAAGACCCAACTCGCGCAAAACCAACGTGTTTAACGAGCAGGTGCGTTACGCCTTCCAGGGCGCGCTGCAGGATCTAAAAAGCAAACCGTTTGCCACCTTCCTGACGGTCATGGTTATCGCCATCTCTCTGACTCTGCCCAGCGTCTGCTACATGGTCTACAAAAACGTTAATCAGGCGGCGTCGCAGTACTATCCTTCTCCGCAGATCACCGTTTATCTCGATAAATCCCTCGACGATAACGCCGCTGCCCAGGTGGTGGGTCAGCTACAGGCCGAGCAGGGGGTTGAGAAGGTGAACTACCTGTCGCGGGAAGACGCGCTGGGCGAGTTCCGTAACTGGTCCGGATTTGGCGGCGCGCTGGATATGCTGGAAGAGAACCCTCTGCCAGCGGTGGCGGTGGTGATCCCAAAACTGGATTTCCAGGGCACCGAGTCGCTGAACACCCTGCGCGATCGCGTCTCCCGCATTCACGGCATTGATGAGGTGCGGATGGACGACAGCTGGTTCGCCCGTCTCACCGCGCTGACGGGCCTGGTCGGGCGCGTTGCGGCGATGATCGGCGTGCTCATGGTAGCGGCGGTGTTCCTCGTTATCGGCAACAGCGTGCGCCTGAGCATCTTTGCCCGTCGCGACACTATTAACGTGCAGAAGCTGATCGGCGCTACCGATGGTTTCATCCTGCGTCCGTTCCTGTATGGCGGCGCACTGCTCGGTTTTGCCGGCGCATTTCTTTCACTGATTTTGTCAGAAATTTTGGTGATGCGACTTTCCGCCGCGGTAACCGAAGTGGCGCAGGTTTTTGGAACTAAGTTTAATATCAGTGGTTTATCCTTCGACGAGTGCCTGTTATTGCTGCTGGTTTGCTCGATGATCGGCTGGATAGCGGCCTGGTTAGCAACCGTGCAACATTTACGTCACTTTACCCCTGACTAAAAAATCTCTGGTATAATCTTTCCCTGCATTGAGAATCACCGTGCAGGGAAAGAGCCTTTCGCTGACTCTGACCCGCATCATCATCTTCATGTCACATTTTGTGCGTAATTTATTCACAGTTTCACTCGGAACTTGTGGATAAAATCACTGTCTGATAAAAGAGTGAGTGATATTCTCGTTGCTCATTAATTCTGGCATGTTCGTTGCCTGATGGGGACAAACCGCCGCCAGAAAAATTAATTGAGAGGAATGAATGACCAAAGAAATGCAAACTTTAGCTTTAGCCCCTGTTGGTAACCTGGAATCTTACATCCGGGCCGCTAACACCTGGCCGATGTTGACGGCCGAGGAAGAAAAGGAGCTTGCTGAAAAGCTGCATTACCAGGGCGATCTGGAAGCAGCTAAGACGCTGATCCTGTCTCACCTGCGCTTTGTTGTTCACGTTGCTCGTAATTACGCGGGCTACGGCCTGCCGCAGGCAGACCTGATCCAGGAAGGTAACATTGGCCTGATGAAGGCGGTGCGTCGCTTCAACCCGGAAGTGGGTGTGCGTCTGGTCTCCTTTGCTGTGCACTGGATCAAAGCGGAAATCCACGAATACGTGCTGCGTAACTGGCGTATCGTGAAGGTCGCCACCACCAAAGCACAGCGTAAACTGTTCTTTAACCTGCGTAAAACCAAGCAGCGTCTGGGCTGGTTCAACCAGGACGAAGTAGAAATGGTTGCGCGCGAGCTGGGTGTGTCCAGCAAAGACGTGCGTGAGATGGAATCGCGAATGGCCGCGCAGGACATGACCTTTGATATGTCCTCTGACGACGATGCGTCCGACAGCCAGCCGATGGCCCCGGTCCTCTATCTGCAGGATAAGTCATCTAACTTTGCCGACGGCATTGAAGATGATAACTGGGAAGAGCAGGCCGCCAATAAGCTGACCTATGCAATGGAAGGCCTCGACGAGCGTAGCCAGGATATCATCCGTGCCCGCTGGCTGGACGAAGACAACAAGTCCACCCTGCAGGAGCTGGCCGACCGCTATGGTGTCTCCGCTGAACGTGTGCGTCAGCTGGAAAAGAACGCCATGAAAAAACTTCGCGCCGCTATCGAAGCGTAATCTTCGCGAAGCTCCCCGATAACCCTCGAATGCAAATTCGGGGGTTTGTTTTTTTAGCGCCCGTACTGGCAAATACTCCCCTCCTGGCAAACAGTTACCTGACGCCGTGTGCTGACTCGTTAAAGCCTCGCTTACCTTATATACATTACAAAATAGCTATTCCAATTCGATAAAAATGGGGTATGTTTTAGCAGAGTATGCTGAAAAGGCGCGCACGGCAGACGCATTATTGAAATAAAGCGCCAAAAAACAACATCACAACAAACACAATAACCATCACAATGGGGATTCTCAGGATGAATATGAAGGGTAAAGCCTTACTGGCAGGATGTATTGCGTTGGCTTTCGGCACCGCTCAGGCTGATATCAAAGTGGCCGTTGTCGGCGCAATGTCCGGTCCGGTAGCCCAGTACGGCGATCAGGAGTTCACAGGTGCAGAGCAGGCGGTTGCCGACATTAATGCCAAGGGCGGTATCAAAGGCGAAAAGCTGCAGATCGTAAAATATGATGATGCCTGCGACCCGAAACAAGCGGTTGCGGTTGCCAACAAAGTGGTGAATGACGGCATCAAATACGTTATCGGCCACCTCTGCTCCTCTTCCACGCAGCCTGCGTCTGACATCTACGAAGATGAAGGCATTCTGATGATCACCCCAGCGGCTACCGCGCCGGAGCTGACCTCCCGTGGCTATAAGATGGTCATGCGTACCACCGGGCTGGACTCTGACCAGGGCCCAACCGCAGCGAAATATATCGTTGAGAAAGTGAAGCCGAAGCGTATCGCCATTGTCCATGACAAGCAGCAGTACGGTGAAGGTCTGGCGCGTTCCGTGCAGGACAACCTGAAAAAAGCGAACGCTAACGTGGTCTTCTTCGACGGTATCACCGCCGGTGAGAAAGATTTCTCTACTCTGGTGGCGCGCCTGAAAAAAGAGAACATCGATTTCGTTTACTACGGGGGTTATCACCCGGAGATGGGCCAGATCCTGCGTCAGTCTCGCGCTGCCGGTCTGAAAACGCAGTTCATGGGTCCGGAAGGGGTGGCGAACGTCTCCCTCTCTAACATCGCCGGTGAATCTGCGGAAGGCCTGCTGGTGACCAAGCCGAAGAACTACGACCAGGTCCCTGCCAACAAACCGATCGTAGACGCCATCAAGGCGAAGAAACAGGATCCAAGCGGTGCCTTCGTCTGGACCACCTACGCGGCGCTGCAAACCCTGCAGGCGGGCCTGAATCAGTCCGCTGAACCGGCTGACATCGCTACCTGGCTGAAAGCGAACGCCGTTGAAACCGTAATGGGGCCGCTCTCCTGGGATGAGAAAGGCGACCTGAAAGGCTTTGAATTCGGCGTGTTTGACTGGCATGCCAACGGTACGGCGACCGACGCCAAATAATCCTCAGGGCGAGCGTCTCATCGCTCGCCCTTTTTTTCTTCTCGAATTCCCTCCTCTGACATCATCTCCGTCGTTTCGCGCTCATCCGCTATTCCATTTCGCTAATCTCAAAAAATGTGATCATATACCTTATTTTTTAAAACTATATAGTTTTATTATGGCGTCACTGCAGGGAAATGGTAACGTTTTAGATATGGATAACCTTTAATATTTATTTTGATACATACAGCTCGTTAATAGAACGCGATGTATATAACCTGCATCGCGACGGCAATGATTCCGACGACCGCTACGGTGTGCAATTGCGCTTTAAATATTATTTCTGCTAAAGCCTTATATTTGCCGCTTATTACGACAATAAATAATTGCTGAAGATAATAGGCAATATCGCTTTGCCGATAGCGTTTGGCTCGCCCGCGCCCAAATGGCATTTATCCGCGAATAACTTATTGCCGCTCTGCACAAAAACAGGGGTTTTGCACAAAGGGAGAATACCTATGCCAGAAAATTACGAAGGAATGATTATGGGGCTAATTACCCATGCCGACAGCTGCAACAGCCCGGCTTTCGCTGCGCTTCTGGCGGCGAAACGACAGGATAATGATCAGGTGCAGCGTCTGTTAGCCGAGGCGAAAAAGGTCCACCAGAACAGAGCGGAAGGCACATCATGACGGTTTTAGATACGATTGCCGGTTTTTCGCAAAAACTGGCTGGCCAGGTGCATCTGCGCAGCCTGCGCGACAGCTTTATTATCGCTATCCCGTTTTTAGTGTTGGCCGGGCTTTTTATTATGGTCAACTACGTCTTTCTCGATACCAACGGCTTTATGCGCCACGTGCTCTCTGCCGACACCATGGTGCAGTGGCGGGGTATCGGCGAGCGGGCGCTCAACGGCACCATGAACATTTTGTCCATTATGCTGGCGGTGCTGGTGGCCTATTCGCTGGCCAGCAAGCGTAAGTTCGAAAGCCCGATCATTGCCGCGATGGTTTCGCTGGCCTGCTTTTTTGTGCTGATGCCGGTTACCGCCTCCGTTACCGCTGCCACCGGCGAGACGGTGAGTGTGACGGGCGTGGTGCCCTACGCGCAGACCAACGCGGGTGGGGTATTTCTGGCGATTCTGTGCGCCTTTCTCTCTACCAGCATTTTTCTGAAGATCTCCAGCTCCCCGGCGCTGCGGATCTCGCTGGGGGAGGAGGTGCCTCCTATGGTGCAGCAGTCGTTTAACGCCCTGTCTGCCATCATGATCACCGTGGCTTTCTTCTCCGTCGCCACCTTTGCCATTACCAGCCTGACGCATACCGAGCTGTTTGCACTGATCCAGACCCTGGTGCAAAAGCCGCTGGTCCATCTGACCACCAGCCTGCCGGGCTTTATTACTTTAACCACCCTGACGAACTTGCTCTTTTCGCTGGGTATTCACCCCTCGGGTATTATCAACCCGGTGCTGGAGCCGCCGCTGCTGGTCGCCATGCAGGAGAACATGGCCGCCTTCGCCGCTGGCCTGCAGCCGCCGCACATTATCGTGCTGCCGTTTCGCGACCTGTATGGTCACATGGGCGGAACGGGTTCAACGCTGGCGCTGTTGCTGGCGATCCTGCTGCGCAGCCGCATGAGCAGCCATAAAAAGTTTGCCAGAACGGTGATTGCTCCTGGAGTGTTTAATATCAACGAACCGGTGATTTTTGGCCTGCCGGTGATCCTTAACCCACTGATGATGATCCCGTTTATTTTCTACCCGCAGATAAACTTTATCATCGCCTATTACGCCACCGCCTGGGGCTGGGTATCGCATATTGTCGCCTACGTACCCTGGTCGGTACCGCCTTTGCTCTCCGGCTGGCTGGGATCGGGAGGCGATCTGCGCAACGTGGTGCTGCAAATTATCCTGATTGGCGTTGGGGTCGTGATTTACCTTCCCTTCCTGCTGGCCTATGAGCGCTCAATCAGCGCGAAAAAAGCGCAGCAGGTCATTGAGACCATCGCCACGACGCCGCCAACATCTCCTGAGCCAGAACCGGCAATCGCGCAGCCGCTGCGCGAGGGCGAGGCCCACCCGCTGGACGATAAAACCATCGTGCTGATGTGTAACGAGGGCATGTCCACCTCGCTGGTGGCAAAAAAGATGCGGCAATATGCAGAGAGTATCCACTGTACCGCGTCGATTAGCGCCACCCATATCGGCAACCTCGAAGAAACCGTGCAAAAAGCTGACCTGATACTCCTCTCGCCGCAGCTTACCTATATGGAAAGCAACGTTCGGGAAACGGCAGGAGATCGCTGCCGCGTGGCGCGGGTTAACCCGCAGCATTTTTCAAATATGAATGGTCAGGCGCTCATTGAGCATGCCGTCACGTTGTTAAAATAAGGAAGTTATATGATTAATTGCGCATTTATTGGCTTTGGTAAAAGTGCTACTCGCTACCATTTGCCCTACGTCCTGATCCGCAACGATAAATATCGTGTGAAGACGATTTACGATATTGTCGCTAAGCCCGAGATAGAGTCCCGGCCGCAATACCGCGGAATTACTTTTACCCGTGACGTTAACGAGATCCTTACGGATGACACCATCCGCCTGGTGGTTATCTGCACCCACCCGGACAGCCACTATTCCTGGGCAAAGGCCTGCATCGAGCACGGCAAAAACGTCATGGTCGAGAAGCCGTTTACTACCACGCTGGACGAGGCGAAGACGCTGCTGGCGCTGGCGAAGCAGCACGGCGTCACCGTCACGCCGTTTCAGAACCGCCGCTTCGACTCCTGTTTCCTGACCGTGCAGCAGGTGATTAAGAGCGGCCTGCTCGGGGATATCGTGGAAATTGAGAGCCACTTCGACTATTTCCGCCCTGAGGCGCAGCCGCAGGTTAACCACCCCTTCAACGGCGCATTTTATGGCCTTGGGATCCACACCCTCGACCAGATGCTGGCGCTGTTTGGCCGGCCGCGCCAGGTAGCCTATGACATCCGTAGCCTGCGGCTGAAGCAAAATCCCGACGATACCTTTGAAGCCCAGCTCTATTACGACGACCTGAAGGCGATCATTAAAACCAGCCATCTGGTGATGACGCCCTATCCGCGGTTTATTGTTCACGGCACCCGCGGCTCCTTTATTCAGATGCAGATCGACCGTCAGGAGAGTTACCTGAAGGAGAATATCATGCCGGACCACCCGACATTTTGCGCCAATAACCAGCCGGGCATTATTGAATATCTGAATGAGGAGCAGCAGACGGTTAAGCGCGAGGTGCCTGCGGTGCGCGGCGATTATGGCCGGGTGTATGACGCGCTCTACGACACCATAATGAACGGTGCCGCCAATTACGTCAGCGAGCAGGATATGTTGACCAACCTGGAAATACTTGAGGGCGGTTTTAGCCGCGCCACGCCTTTCGTTATCGATTTGGATTAATACTATGAAACGGATATTAAATTGTCGGGCGTCCGATTTTCAGCGCCAGCCTGATGCGGCGGCGTTAGTGGCGGCCATTCGCGCCTCTGAGGGGCGGGTCGTGCTCGCCGAAGTGGCGGCGGAATCCCCGCCGCTCTACCCGGATGTCACCAATGCCGAGCTGGTGGCGGCGTTCGGTGCCGATATGGTTCTGCTCAAGGGATACAATACCGCCACCCATGCAATCGCCGGAGCGCCCGTGGCGGGGGGAATTGAGCAGGTCAAAGCCCTTACCGGCAGGCTGGTGGGCGTCAGCCTTGAGGTGACTTCCGAAAACGACGCCGATAACCCGCGCAGCCTGTCGCGGCACGCGCTTGAACAGGCGCAGGGGGCGGATTTCCTCTGCCTGACCGGCTACGACAAGCCGGGGGTGGATCGGCACAGCATGCTTCAGGCGATAAGCCTTGCGAAGGCGCACTTCCCCGGCTTTATCATGGTGGCGAAGTTCAGCGCCCGGGGGCTGATGGCGGCGGCGGAATATGCGGAGTACGCGACGGCGGGTGCCCACGCGGTGGTGATCCCCGCACCAGGAACCTGTCAGGGGAGCCGTGAAGGAGAGGTGAGCGCGATCGTTGATGCCGTACACCTGGCGGGTTCCCTGGCTATTACTACCATCAGCACCAGTCAGGAGGGGGCAGACGGCGCAACGGTGAGCCAGATTGGTCTTGCCAGCAAGCGCTGCGGCAGCGACATCCATAGCTTTGGGGATGCTGGCTGCGCGGGAATAGCCGACCCGGAAGCGATTTACCGCCTGTCGATTGCCGTACGCGGAAAAAGGCACACCTGGGTTCGGATGGCCTCATCTATAATGCGTTGAGATTTCTATCTGCCTGTATTTATAGTATAACAGGCCTATGTTTATAGGTCTGTATTGTGGTCAGAATGCCGAAGTATCTTGCTATATATAAAGAGATTAAAAAAAGAATACTTTCTGGCTACTACGCCCAGAATAGCCAGCTGCCGGAAGGAAAGAAATTCGCGCTGCTTTTTGATTGTAGCGAACTGACTATTACCAAGGCGCTGGATATTCTGGTTAAAGAGGGGCTGGTCGTCAGAAAAAGAGGTCTCGGCTCTTTTGTTAAATTACCGTTTAATACCTCGTCAATTAATAGCCATCTGAAGGGCACCAAAGCGCGCTGTGATGAATCAGGCGAGACAATAACAACGCGAGTAATTGCTTTTTCCGCCATTCCCGCCCCGGCCGACGTGCAGGAAAAACTCCAGCTTGGCGGCGATGAGATGGTCTATTCGATCCTTCGCGTCAGGGTTATTAACGACGTGCCGGCCATTATCGAAAAAACATTTATGCCGGTGAACGTTATTCCTGGCCTCAACTATGCCAACGTGGCGGACTCCATATACAGCTATATTACCGACGCGCTGGGCTATCAGATCCACAGCAGCCACATGATGATCACCGCCTCCATAGCAGATGAACAGCAAAGCCAGCTATTGCAGCTGGCCGAGCCGGAGGTGGTTATCCACGTTGAGCAGACCGCCTATTTAGATAACGGCAAGCTGTTTGAATACTCGGTCGCCACTCACCGTTATAACCGGTTTAAATTCGCCACCGAGTTTATTAAATACAATTAAGTCGCAGGCTTATTCCTGCCCGTGGTGGACCCATCCGTCCTGCTGCGCCACAAAACCCAGCGCCTGCATAAAGGCCGCCATCACGCCGCGGTCTTCAACGCCCACGTCCGCCATCCACCACGAGGCCACGCTCGGGTTATCGCGCATCACCTCTTCAACCAGATATTGCCCTACGCCGCGACGACGCGTGACTTCACGCACGCGCAAGGAGTCCAGCGCGCCTTCCGTCCCGCTCAGCGTGACGCGCACCGCGCCTAACAGCCGCTCGTTAAAGCGCGCAGCATAAATTCGATGGGTATCATCAACGGTGAGGGAGGCGGGGGAGTATTCCGGCCAGATTTTGCCAAGATCGATACGATCCTGGTCGCTAAAGGTCACCAGACGGACGATAGTCAGTTTCATTAGCAGCTTATCCACGTAAAAAAAGTACAGGCAGTGTACTCAATTTATCCTGCTGACGGCTTCTCCTTTTTCAATCCATTCTTTAGGTGATTACTTTTTTGGCAGCCAAATGTACAGCCATAAAACGTAGGGATCGAAAAATAAGCAGAATATTAACCTAAAAGGCAGCGTTTTATTCCGCTCTTTGTGCCGTTATTTTATGCTGCAAACTCTACTTTTAGTTGTTTATCTCTGCCTGATTTCAGAATATTATCTTTGCTTAATCACCTGAAATATAGAGACTTTACTCTGATTTTTGTGAAAAAACTGTGCTAAACCATTAAAGGCAATAGCAAAAGTTGCGTTGTTTAATAAAAGTACAGAATGCTTTTTAACCATAATAAAACAAAATATATACATCACGTCACGAATGGGGATTCACCAATGAAAAGGAACGCGAAAACATTGATCGCGGGAATGGTTGCACTGGCAGTTTCGCAGGCGGCCATGGCGGAGGATATTAAAGTTGCGGTGGTAGGTGCATTGTCCGGTCCGGTTGCCCAGTGGGGTGATATGGAGTTCAACGGCGCGCGCCAGGCAATTAAAGACATCAACGCCAAAGGCGGCATCAAAGGCGACAAACTGGTCGGTGTGGAATATGACGATGCCTGCGACCCGAAACAAGCCGTGGCCGTTGCCAACAAAATTGTGAACGATGGTATTCAGTATGTGATTGGCCATCTCTGCTCTTCCTCCACCCAGCCTGCGTCCGATATCTACGAGGATGAAGGCATTCTGATGATCACGCCTGGCGCCACTAACCCTGAACTGACCCAGCGCGGCTATCAGTACATCATGCGTACCGCAGGGCTCGACTCTTCACAGGGGCCGACCGCGGCGAAGTACATTCTCGAGAGCGTGAAGCCGCAGCGTATCGCCATCATTCACGATAAGCAGCAGTACGGCGAAGGGCTGGCCCGCTCTGTACAGGATGGCCTGAAAAAAGGCGGTGCCAACGTGGTCTTCTTTGACGGCATCACCGCAGGCGAAAAAGACTTCTCCGCACTGCTGGCGCGTCTGCAAAAAGAGAACATCGATTTCGTCTACTACGGTGGCTACTACCCGGAAATGGGGCAGATGCTGCGCCAGGCGCGCGCTATCGGCCTGAAAACCCAGTTTATGGGGCCGGAAGGGGTAGGTAACGCCTCCCTGTCGAACATTGCAGGCGATGCGGGCGAAGGCATGCTGGTGACAATGCCAAAACGCTATGACCAGGATCCGGCGAACAGCGCTATCGTTAACGCTCTGAAAGCCGAGAAGAAAGACGCGAGTGGTCCGTATGTCTGGATCACCTATGCCGCCGTGCAGTCTCTGGCTACCGCCATGGATCGTACCGGCAGCAAAGCGCCGCAGGATCTGATTAAAGATTTAAAAGCACACGGGGCTAACACCGTGATTGGGCCGCTGAACTGGGATGAGAATGGCGATCTGAAGGGATTTGAGTTTGGTGTCTTTAAGTGGCACGCCGACGGTTCATCCTCGGCCGCCAAATAATTATCCCACCGCCCGGCAGGACCGGGCGGGAATAGAAAGGTTACCTTATGTCCGAGCAGTTTCTCTATTTTCTGCAGCAGATGTTTAACGGCGTCACGCTGGGAAGCACCTATGCACTGATCGCCATCGGCTACACGATGGTGTATGGCATTATCGGCATGATCAACTTCGCCCACGGCGAGGTGTACATGATCGGCAGCTATGTCTCCTTTATGATTATCGCCGCGCTGATGATGATGGGCATCGATAGCAGCTGGCTGCTGGTGGCCGCCGGTTTTGTCGGGGCGATTGTCATTGCCAGCGCTTACGGCTGGAGTATCGAACGGGTGGCCTATCGCCCGGTGCGTAGCTCCAAGCGTCTGATTGCGCTGATCTCCGCGATTGGTATGTCCATCTTCCTGCAAAACTACGTCAGCCTCACCGAAGGGTCGCGCGACGTGGCGCTGCCAAGCCTGTTTAACGGTCAGTGGATTGTCGGCGCCAGCGAGAACTTCTCCGCCTCCATCACCACCATGCAGCTGGTGATCTGGGTTGTGACCTTTATTGCGATGCTGGCCCTGACGCTGTTTATCCGCTACTCCCGCATGGGCCGCGCCTGCCGCGCCTGTGCCGAAGACCTGAAAATGGCGAGCCTGCTCGGAATCAACACCGACCGCGTGATTGCCCTGACCTTCGTGATTGGTGCGGCGATGGCGGCGGTGGCGGGTGTGCTGCTCGGCCAGTTCTACGGCGTGATCAACCCGTACATCGGCTTTATGGCCGGGATGAAAGCCTTCACCGCGGCGGTACTGGGCGGAATCGGCAGTATTCCGGGCGCGATGATCGGCGGCCTGATTCTGGGCGTGGCCGAAGCGCTCTCCTCGGCCTATCTGAGTACCGAATATAAAGATGTGGTGTCGTTTGCCCTGCTGATTCTGGTTCTGCTGGTCATGCCTACCGGTATTCTGGGTCGTCCGGAGGTAGAGAAAGTATGAAACCGATGCATTTTGCTATGGCACTGCTCTCTGCGGCGATGTTCTTCGTGCTGGCGGCGGTCTTTATGGGCGTTCAGCTGGAGCTGAGCGGCACTAAGCTGGTGGTGGATTCCGCGTCGGATATCCGCTGGCAGTGGGTCTTTGTTGGCACCGCGGTGGTCTTCTTCTTCCAGCTGCTGCGTCCGGTTTTCCAGAAGACGTTGAAAAGCGTCTCCGGGCCGAAGTTTGTCCTGCCAGCTATCGACGGCTCAACCGTTAAACAGAAGCTGTTCCTCGTGGCGCTGCTGGTGGCGGCCGTGGCGTGGCCGTTCGTGGTCTCGCGTGGCACGGTGGATATCGCCACCCTGACCATGATTTATGTGATCCTCGGCCTTGGTCTGAACGTGGTGGTGGGGCTGTCAGGCCTGCTGGTATTGGGCTACGGCGGTTTCTATGCCATCGGCGCCTACACCTTCGCCCTGCTGAACCACTATTACGGCCTTGGCTTCTGGACCTGTCTGCCGCTGGCGGGGCTGGTCTCTGCTGCCGCCGGTTTCCTGCTTGGCTTCCCGGTGCTGCGCCTGCGCGGTGACTATCTGGCGATTGTGACCTTGGGCTTCGGCGAAATCGTCCGTATCCTGCTGCTCAATAATACCGAAGTGACCGGCGGCCCGAACGGCATCAGCCAGATCCCGAAACCGACCTTCTTCGGCCTGGAGTTCAGCCGTTCCGCCCGTGAAGGCGGCTGGGACACCTTCAGCAACTTCTTCAGCGTGAAGTACGACCCATCCGACCGCGTGATCTGGCTCTATCTGGTGGCGCTGCTGCTGGTGGTTCTCACCCTGTTCGTGATTAACCGCCTGCTGCGTATGCCGCTGGGGCGTGCATGGGAAGCGCTGCGTGAAGATGAGATCGCCTGCCGCTCCCTGGGCCTGAACCCGACCCGCATCAAGCTGACTGCCTTTACCATCAGCGCCGCGTTTGCCGGTTTTGCCGGAACGCTGTTTGCCGCGCGTCAGGGCTTCGTCAGCCCGGAGTCGTTCACCTTTGCGGAATCCGCCTTTGTACTGGCGATTGTGGTGCTGGGTGGGATGGGCTCGCAGTTCGCGGTGATTCTCGCGGCCATCCTGCTGGTGGTCTCCCGCGAGCTGATGCGCGACTTTAACGAATACAGCATGCTGATGCTGGGTGGTTTGATGGTGCTGATGATGATCTGGCGTCCGCAGGGTCTGCTGCCGATGACCCGTCCGCAGCTGAAGCTGAAGAACGGGCAGACAAAAGGAGAGCAGGCATGAGTCAGCCATTATTATCCGTTAACGGCCTGATGATGCGTTTTGGCGGCCTGCTGGCGGTCAACAATGTCTCTTTGGATCTGCATCAAAAAGAGATTGTGTCGCTGATCGGCCCGAACGGTGCCGGTAAGACCACGGTCTTTAACTGCCTGACTGGTTTCTACAAGCCGACGGGCGGCACCATCATGCTGCGCGACCAGCACCTGGAAGGGCTCCCGGGCCAGCAGATTGCCCGCATGGGCGTAGTGCGTACCTTCCAGCACGTGCGTCTGTTCCGTGAGATGACGGTGATTGAAAACCTGCTGGTAGCCCAGCATCAGCAGCTGAAAACCGGGCTCTTCTCCGGCCTGCTGAAAACCCCGGCGTTTCGCCGTGCCCAGGACGAAGCATTAGATCGCGCCGCCACCTGGCTCGATCGTATCGGCCTGCTCCAGCATGCTAACCGCCAGGCAAGCAACCTCGCTTACGGCGATCAGCGTCGTCTGGAGATTATCCGCTGTATGGTGACCCAGCCGGAGATCCTGATGCTCGATGAGCCAGCGGCAGGGCTGAACCCGAAAGAGACCAAAGAGCTGGACGAGCTGATTGTCGAGCTGCGTAACCATCACGACACCACCATCCTGCTGATTGAGCATGATATGAAGCTGGTGATGGGCATTTCGGATCGTATTTACGTGGTAAACCAGGGGACGCCGCTGGCGAACGGCACGCCGGAAGAGATCCGCAACAACCCGGACGTGATCCGCGCTTACCTGGGTGAGGCATAAGATGGAAAAAGCGATGTTATCTTTTGACAAGGTTAATGCCCACTACGGCAAGATCCAGGCCCTGCACGACGTCAGTCTGCACATCAATCAGGGCGAAATCGTCACCCTGATTGGCGCCAACGGCGCGGGGAAAACCACCCTGCTCGGCACCCTGTGCGGCGACCCGCGCGCCACCAGCGGGCGTATCGTCTTTGACGGTAAAGACATCACCGACTGGCAGACCGCAAAAATCATGCGTGAAGCGGTGGCGATTGTTCCGGAAGGACGGCGCGTCTTCTCCCGCATGACGGTAGAAGAGAACCTGGCGATGGGCGGCTTCTTTGCCGAGCGCGAACAGTTCCAGACCCGCATCAAGCGCGTGTATGACCTCTTCCCGCGCCTGTTTGAACGCCGTATTCAGCGGGCAGGCACCATGTCCGGCGGGGAACAGCAGATGCTGGCGATTGGCCGCGCGCTGATGAGCCAGCCGCGCCTGCTGCTGCTCGACGAACCTTCGCTCGGGCTGGCACCGATCATCATTCAGCAGATCTTCGACACCATCGAGCAGTTGCGCAGCGAAGGGATGACCATCTTCCTCGTGGAGCAGAACGCCAACCAGGCGCTGAAGCTCGCGGATCGCGGCTACGTGCTGGAGAATGGCCGCGTGGTGCTGGAAGATACCGGCGACGCGCTGCTGGCGAACGAGGCGGTACGGAGCGCATATTTAGGCGGTTGAGCCGTCTGTATTGCCCGGTGGCGCATAGCGATCCGGGCCTACAACAGCGTGCCATACGTAGGCCGGGTAAGGCGAAGCCGCCACCCGGCTTTTTTGTTTTTTGTACGCTTCAGTTGTACAATTCACTTGTACTTAAAAGGAGGAGCTATGCGTACAATGAACTATAGCGAAGCACGGCAGAATCTTGCTTCAGCGTTGGATTCTGCGGCGACGGGCACGCCCGTGACGATCACGCGTCGTGGCCATAAACCTGCCGTAATTATCAGTGTGGAAGAGTTTGAGCGTTATCAGGCGGCAAAACTGGATGCTGAGTTCGATGCCATTATGGGCATACATGGGAACGAGATAAGGGAACTGGCCGATAAATGAATCTGCAATTTATCTCAGCGGAAGAGATAGTCCTGTTTCATGACAAACTTCTGAGCGTCACGCCTGGCGTCGCGGGAATGTCAGACCCAGGCCGTGCTGAAGCGTTGCTCCATCGTGTATTAAACAAATATCAATACGAAGGGGTGACCGATGTCTGGATCCTGGCGGCGATGCATTTGCTGGCAATTTCCCGCGGTCATATCTTCAATGACGGTAATAAACGTACAGCCCTGTTCATCACCCTGCTTTTTCTCAAACGTAACGGTATCTCGCTAAAAGCCAATCCAGATTATGTGGCGATGACGGTTGAAGCTGCTGCGGGTCGCTTATCGCTTGAAGAGATTGTTGAACGTTTACGCCGCTAGTCTCCTTCATATTTCCATCATCCCCCTGACGCCCTGTTGTCATATCTCTGTAAACAAACGGTTATTTTTCTGTAATTCGAGCATGTCATGTTACCTCGCGAGCACAAAACGCGTGATATCGCGCATCCGGCACAATAAGAGAGATGACAATGACATCGTTACGACACACAGCTTTGGGTCTGGCAATGGGTTTGGCTTTTGCGGCTAACGCAATGGCCGTCACCACTATTCCGTTCTGGCATTCCATGGAAGGGGAGTTGGGTAAAGAGGTTGACTCCCTGGCGCAGCGTTTCAACGACAGCCACCCGGATTATAAAATTGTGCCGGTGTACAAAGGCAACTACGAGCAGAGCCTGAGCGCGGGCATTGCCGCGTTCCGTACCGGTAACGCCCCGGCGCTGTTGCAGGTCTATGAGGTGGGCACGGCCACCATGATGGCCTCCAAAGCCATCGAGCCGGTCTATGAGGTGTTTAAAGAGGCGGGTATTAACTTCGACGAATCGCAGTTCGTGCCAACCGTCGCGGGCTATTACACCGATTCTAAATCCGGTCATCTGCTCTCCCAGCCGTTTAACAGCTCCACCCCGGTGCTGTATTACAACAAAGACGCCTTTAAGAAAGCCGGTTTAGATCCGGAACAGCCGCCGAAAACCTGGCAGGATCTGGCGGAGTACACCGCCAAACTGAAAGCGGCCGGCATGAAGTGCGGCTACGCCAGCGGCTGGCAGGGCTGGATCCAGATCGAGAACTTCAGCGCCTGGCACGGCCAGCCGGTAGCCACCGAGAACAACGGTTTCAACGGCACCAACGCGGTGCTGGAATTCAACAAGCCGGAGCAGGTGAAGCACATTGCCCTGCTTGCCGATCTGAACAAGAAGGGCGACTTCAGCTACTTCGGGCGTAAAGACGAATCCACCGAGAAGTTCTACAGCGGCGACTGCGCCATTACCACCGCCTCGTCCGGCTCGCTGGCGGATATCCGTCACTACGCCAAATTTAACTACGGCGTGGGGATGATGCCGTACGACGCCGACTCAAAAGGCGCGCCGCAGAACGCCATCATCGGCGGGGCCAGCCTGTGGGTAATGCAGGGCAAAGATAAGGACACCTACAAGGGCGTGGCGGAGTTCCTCGACTTCCTGGCGAAGCCGGAAAACGCCGCCGAATGGCACCAGAAGACCGGCTACCTGCCGATCACCAAAGCCGCCTATGACCTGACCCGCGAACAGGGCTTCTATGACAAGAACCCAGGGGCAGACATCGCCACGCGCCAGATGCTGAACAAACCACCGTTGCCGTACACCAAAGGTCTGCGTCTGGGCAACATGCCGCAGATCCGTACCGTTGTGGATGAAGAGCTGGAAAGCGTCTGGACCGGCAAGAAAACGCCACAGCAGGCGCTGGATGCGGCAGTCGAGCGCGGAAACCAGCTGCTGCGCCGCTTCGAGCAGTCGACCAAATCGTAAAAAAATGCCCGGTGGCGCTTCGCTTACCGGGCCTACGATGTGCCCCATGTAGGCCGGGTAAGGCGTAGCCGCCACCCGGCATTGTTCAGGAACCAAATCTCCATGTCCTCATCCCGTCCGGTGTTCCGTTCCCGCTGGCTGCCCTATCTTCTGGTCGCGCCCCAGCTGGTCATCACCGTTATCTTCTTTATCTGGCCTGCGGGCGAAGCGCTCTGGTACTCGGTACAAAGCGTCGATCCGTTCGGGCTCTCCAGCCAGTTTGTTGGCCTGGATAACTTCGCTGCCCTGTGGCACGACAGCTACTACATCGACGCCTTCTGGACGACGATCAAATTCAGCACCCTGGTGACGGTGAGCGGTCTTCTCGCCTCGCTCTTCTTTGCCGCGCTGGTGGATTACGTGGTGCGCGGCAGCCGTCTTTACCAGACGCTGATGCTGCTGCCTTACGCCGTCGCCCCCGCCGTCGCCGCGGTGCTGTGGATCTTCCTCTTTAACCCTGGCCGCGGGCTCATCACCCATTCTCTGGCAGAGTTAGGCTATGACTGGAACCACGCCCAGCACAGCGGCCAGGCGATGTTCCTGGTGGTCTTCGCCTCGGTATGGAAGCAGATCAGCTACAACTTCCTCTTCTTCTTTGCCGCGCTGCAGTCCATTCCGCGTTCGCTGGTAGAAGCCGCCGCGATTGACGGCGCAGGTCCGATCCGCCGCTTCTTCCGGCTATCGCTGCCGCTGATCGCCCCGGTGAGTTTCTTCCTGCTGGTGGTCAACCTGGTCTACGCCTTCTTCGACACCTTCCCGGTGATCGACGCCGCCACCGCAGGCGGCCCGGTGCAGGCCACCACCACGCTGATCTATAAGATCTACCGCGAAGGCTTTGCCGGTCTGGATCTCTCGGCCTCTGCCGCCCAGTCGGTGGTGCTGATGTTCCTCGTCATCATCCTCACGGTGGTGCAGTTCCGCTATGTTGAAAGTAAGGTGCGCTACCAATGATTGAGAACCGTCGCGGGCTGACGATTTTCAGCCATACCATGCTGATCCTGGGGATCGTCGTTATCCTGTTCCCGCTGTACGTGGCCTTTGTCGCCGCCACGCTGGACAGAAACGCCATCTTTGAAACCCCAATGACCCTGGTGCCGGGTTCGCATCTCTTCGAGAACATGGCGACCATCTGGACCCAGGGCGTGGGGGTCAACAGCGCCCCGTTCTGGCTGATGATGCTCAACAGCTTCATCATGGCATTCGGCATTACCGTGGGCAAAATCACGGTGTCGATGCTCTCGGCGTTTGCCATCGTCTGGTTCCGCTTTCCGCTGCGTAACCTCTTCTTCTGGATGATCTTCATCACCCTGATGCTGCCGGTGGAGGTGCGTATCTTCCCGACGGTGGAGGTGATCGCCAACCTCGGCATGCTCGACAGCTATGCGGGCTTAACCCTGCCGCTGATGGCCTCGGCCACCGCCACCTTCCTGTTCCGCCAGTTCTTTATGACCCTGCCGGACGAGCTGATTGAGGCCGCGCGGATCGACGGCGCCTCGCCGATGCGCTTTTTCCGCGACATCGTGCTGCCGCTGTCGAGAACCAATCTCGCGGCGCTCTTTGTCATCACCTTTATCTACGGCTGGAACCAGTACCTGTGGCCGCTGCTGATTATCCAGGACGTCAATCTCGGCACCGCCGTGGCGGGCATCAAGGGCATGATCGCCACCGGCGAAGGCACCACCCTCTGGAACCAGGTGATGGCGGCGATGCTGCTTACCCTTATCCCCCCGGTCGTTATCGTTTTAGCCATGCAGCGCGCGTTCGTGCGTGGTTTAGTGGACAGTGAGAAATAAGATGGCAGGTTTAAAACTTCAGGCAGTAACCAAAAGCTGGGATGGCAAAACCCAGGTGATTCAGCCGCTGACCCTCGACGTGGCGGACGGCGAATTTATCGTGATGGTTGGCCCGTCGGGCTGCGGCAAATCCACCCTGCTGCGCATGGTGGCCGGGCTCGAGCGCGTCACCTCGGGCGATATCTGGATTGACCGCCAGCGCGTGACCGAGATGGAACCCAAAGATCGCGGCATCGCGATGGTGTTTCAGAACTACGCCCTCTATCCGCACATGAGCGTGGAAGAGAACATGGCCTGGGGGCTGAAAATTCGTGGGATGGGCAAAAGCCACATCGACGAGCGCGTCAAAGAGGCGGCGCGCATTCTGGAGCTGGATGGCCTGCTGAAGCGCCGTCCGCGCGAGCTCTCCGGCGGCCAGCGCCAGCGCGTGGCGATGGGGCGTGCCATCGTGCGCGATCCGGCGGTGTTCCTGTTCGATGAACCGCTCTCTAACCTCGACGCCAAGCTGCGCGTGCAGATGCGCCTTGAGCTGCAGCAGCTGCACCGACGACTGAAAACTACCTCTCTGTACGTTACCCACGATCAGGTGGAGGCGATGACCCTCGCCCAGCGGGTGATGGTGATGAACAAAGGTGTGGCCGAGCAGATTGGCACCCCGGTGGAGGTGTATGAAAAGCCCGCCAGCCACTTTGTGGCGAGCTTTATCGGCAGCCCGGCGATGAACCTGCTGGAAGGACGCATCAGCACTGCGGGTACCCATTTTGAACTGGAGAGCGGCATGGCGCTGCCGATCAACTGGTACTATCGCGGTTACGCCGGACGTAAGATGACCCTGGGTATCCGCCCGGAACATATTGCGCTAAGCTCGCAGGCGGAAGGCGGCGTACCGCTGGTGATGGACACCCTGGAGATGCTGGGGGCCGATAACCTGGCGCACGGACGCTGGGGCGAGCAGAAGCTGGTGGTGCGTATGTCGCACGAGGAGCGCCCAAAAGCGGGCAGCACGCTATGGCTGCATCTGCCGGAAAATCATCTGCACTTATTTGATGGTGAAACAGGACAACGCATATGAGTAACTGGCCTTATCCCCGCATCGTCGCCCACCGTGGCGGCGGTAAACTGGCACCGGAAAATACCCTGGCGGCCATCGACGTTGGCGCGCGTTACGGTCATACCATGATTGAGTTCGATGCCAAGCTGTCGAAAGACGGGGAGATCTTCCTCCTGCATGACGATAACCTTGAGCGCACCAGCAACGGCTGGGGCGTGGCGGGTGATCTGCCGTGGCGCGATCTGCTGAAGGTGGACGCCGGAAGCTGGTTTAGCGGCGAGTTTAAAGGCGAGCCGCTGCCGCTGCTGACTGAGGTGGCTGACCGCTGTCGTCAACACGGGATGATGGCCAATATCGAAATCAAACCGACCACCGGTACTGGGCCACTCACCGGCAAAGTCATTGCCCTGGCGGCGCGTGAGCTGTGGGCAGGAATGACTCCACCGCTGCTGTCGTCGTTTGAGATTGACGCGCTGGAAGCCGCGCAGGCTGCTGCGCCTGAATTGCCGCGTGGGTTATTGCTGGATGCCTGGCGTGATGACTGGCGCGAGCTGACCAGTCGGCTGGAGTGCGTATCCATTCACCTGAACCATCGCCTGCTGGATGAAGCGCGGGTGAAGGCGATTAAGGCCGCCGGCCTGCATATCCTGGTCTATACCGTCAATCAGCCCCAGCGAGCAGCGGAACTGCTGCGCTGGGGCGTCGATTGTATCTGTACCGATGCGATTGCCCTTATCGGCCCGGACTTTCAGCCCTAAGGGTTATTGAGCATGTCGCCATTCTGCCGCTGCGGCAGCATATGTTGCTGCTGCACGCCGCCGGAGTCGACACTGCCGCCGCTGAGCATCCCGCCGCTGGTATTAGGCAGAACCTGCACCCCCGGCTGGCTCTGCTGAATCCGCTGGGTGTTGTTATCCATCTGCGTTTGCAGGTGCTGCTGCTGAACGCGGGTTTGCGTTTGCAGCTGCTGGTTTAGCATCCCTGTTTGCTGTTGCTGCTGCATCATCATCTGATTTTGCATTCGCTGCTGGCTGGGGTTCTGATAGCCCGGCTGATTGGGGTTATTCAGGGTGTTGATAGGCTGCGCGAATACGGCAAACGGCAGTAACGCCGCCACAAGAATGAGACGTTTCATGGTCATTCCCTCCATCTGAAGCCTTCTGTAAGTTTATCTCGAATCCGCCATTACGATGATTTTTTAAGAGTTATGAACCAGGCTTAAGCGGGAGCATGAGTCCCTGTACCTGGAGAATAACAATGATGAAACCAACGTTTTTACGCTGGGTGGCGATTGCTGCCCTGACGGCAGGCGGTACGTTTTGCGTGGCAGCGAATCCGCCGGCGGCACCGCCGGTCTCCTATGGTGTGGAAGAGGATGTGTTTCATCCCGTGCGGGCGCAGAAGGGGATGGTCTCCTCAGTGGATGCCCTCGCGACCCAAGTGGGGGTGGATATCCTCAAACAGGGCGGTAATGCGGTGGATGCGGCGGTGGCGGTGGGCTATGCGCTGGCGGTGACCCACCCGCAGGCGGGCAACCTCGGCGGTGGCGGTTTTATGATGCTGCGCACCAAAGATGGCACCACCACGGCAATCGACTTCCGCGAAATGGCGCCCAACCAGGCCACGCGGGACATGTTCCTTGATGACCAGGGCAATGCCGACAGTAAAAAATCGCTTACCTCCCATCTGGCGACCGGTACGCCGGGCACCGTGGCGGGCTTCTCGCTGGCGCTGGATAAATACGGCACCCTGCCGCTGAACAAGGTGGTGCAACCCGCCATCAAACTGGCGCGGGACGGCTTTGAGGTCAACGATGCGCTGGCCGACGACCTGAAAACCTACGGCAGCGAAGTGATCCCCAACCATGAGAACAGCAAAGCGATCTTCTGGAAGGAGGGCGAGCCGCTGAAAAAGGGCGATAAGCTGGTGCAGACGAACCTCGCCAAAAGCCTGGAGATGATTGCGGAGAACGGCCCGGACGCCTTCTATAAAGGGGCGATCGCCGACCAGATTGCCGAAGAGATGAGTAAGAACGGCGGGCTGATCACCAAAGCGGATCTGGCGGAGTACAAGGCGGTGGAGCGCACGCCGATTAGCGGCGACTACCGCGGGTATCAGGTCTACTCCATGCCGCCACCGTCCTCCGGCGGGATCCACATCGTGCAGATCCTCAACATTCTCGAAAACTTCGATCTGCATAAGTTTGGTTTCGGCAGTGCAGACACATTGCAGGTGATGGCCGAGGCGGAAAAATATGCCTACGCCGACCGCTCGGAGTATCTGGGCGACCCGGACTTCGTCAAGGTGCCGTGGCAGGCGCTGACCAATAAAGCCTACGCCAAATCCCTGGCCGATCAGATTGATATCAACAAGGCCAGACCGTCGAGCGAGATCCGCCCCGGCAAGCTGGCGCCGTATGAGAGCAACCAGACCACCCACTTCTCGGTAGTGGATAAAGACGGTAACGCGGTGGCGGTGACCTATACCCTCAACACCACCTTTGGGACCGGGATCGTGGCGGGCAACAGCGGCATTCTGCTCAACAACGAGATGGATGACTTCTCCGCCAAGCCGGGCGTGCCGAACGTCTACGGGCTGGTGGGCGGGGATGCCAACGCCGTGGGGCCGAAGAAGCGTCCGCTGTCGTCGATGTCACCAACGATTGTGGTGAAAGATGGCAAAACCTGGCTGGTGACCGGCAGTCCGGGCGGCAGCCGGATTATCACCACCGTACTGCAGATGGTAGTCAACAGCATCGATTTCGGGATGAACGTGGCGGAAGCGACCAACGCCCCGCGCTTCCATCACCAGTGGCTGCCGGATGAGCTGCGGGTAGAGAAGGGCTTCAGCCCGGATACGCTGAAGCTGCTGGAGCAGCGCGGACAAAAAGTGGCGGTGAAAGAGGCGATGGGCAGCACCCAAAGCATTATGGTCGGGCCGGACGGCGCACTGTATGGGGCGTCGGATCCGCGCTCGCCAGGCGATTTGACGGCCGGGTATTAAACGGTTTGCCGGGTGGCGGCTCCGCCTTACCCGGCCTACAAGGTTCCGTAGGCCCGGTAAGCGTAGCGCCACCGGGCAATACTCACTTAACCCGCGCCATATAGAGCGCATCGACAAATTCGCCGTCACGCAGGGCGAATCGCTTCCCGGTGCCTTCCACCACAAATCCGTACTTGCGGTACAGGGCAATGGCAGGCGCGTTGTCGGCAAACACCGTCAGCTCAATACGTTCGATGCGCAGCCAGTTGTCGCACAGGTTGATCATCTCCCGCATCAACGCGCTGCCCGCGCCGCGGCCCTGCACGTCGGCAGAGACGCTGATACCAAAGGTCGCCACGTGGCTGCGTCGGGGGTTTTCCATCACGTCCAGCGCCAGATGACCGACAACCTTATCGTCCAGGCAGGCCACCAGATGGCGTCTGCCCGGCTTTTTCATTACCCGTTCCTGCCACATCTCCATCGACGGATGAGGAAGTTGTAGTGTCTGGTGATACACCCCCGGATGGGTATTAAGCAGGCGTAATGCTTCGGCATCGGCGGCTTCAACGTGGCGTATCACTATCTCACTCATTCCTTCTTCCTCAGTTAGTTAGGTTCCTTTCCAACATCCGTCAGTTTGAAATGTGAGTCAACAAGCATTTTTTGCAAAAAATCAGTAGACAAGTGCGAATGAGAATGATTATTATTGTCTTGCGTTCAGGGAGTCCGCGACGGAAACCTGAAAGCACGACATTGCTCACATTGCTTCCAGTATTATTTTAGCCAGCGTCTCGCTGGCTTTTTTTTGTTTACAGCTTTTGCGAATGCAGGCGATCCGGCATATCAGCCGGGTTCTCTTTTATCATGCCCACCACGTTGTTCTTCTCCGCGACAGCCGGTAAGACCTCCGCCTGACCGGAAAAGACGCCGCCTTTTTTGATCGCCAGGGTCCGGTAGAGCAGGGTGCCGGTAATCTGGCCATTTTCGCAGATTTCAATGGCCTCGCTGCTGCACTGACCGATGACCTTACCGTCCACGATCAGCTCCCGGCAGGTGATGTTTCCCTCTACATAGCCCCCACGCATGATTTTTATCAGGCTCTCTTTAGAGTCGATATTGCCGTTCAGCTTGCCGTGAACATAGACGTGCCCGCCGGAAACGATATTGCCTTCAAAATGCACATCGCTGGCGATCACGGTGGTGCCATGCTTCTCCACCGCGGTGGGTTCTTTTTCAATGACCGGTGCCGGAGGGAGAATTTCTTGCTTGTCAGTTTCGGTTTTTTTTTGTTTCTTAAACATGAGGTTAACCTGATTAGATAGAAGAGGGAGACCAAAGGCCATTAGGGTTAATGCCGCGAACAGCCACGTCAGGGAGGGGGCATTGAAGCACCAGGCGACCAGGGCGAGCAGCCAGAAGAGAAGTGCGCTATTTAACGCGAGGTATTTTCTGTCCATAGAAAATGAGCGCGACTCCTTTCGCGAGCATGTTAATTTGATTGCCTTCTTATCCTGGGATTCAGAGGCAGGGTCAAGGTTATGCCCGTTATTTTCGGATTCGATATAGCAATATATTCACGGCACGGTTTTCCCGCCGGAATAAGCCTAAAAGATTGATGGGGTTAAATTCGCCAGCAGGTTGCGCTATGGTTGAAGGCAGAGACCTTAGCCAGGAACAACATCATGACACTACACTGCGCATTTATTGGATTTGGCAAAAGCACCACCCGCTATCACCTTCCCTATGTTCTTACCCGTAAAGCCAGCTGGCATGTGGCGCATATCTTCCGCCGCCACCCGAAACCGGAAGAGCAGTCTCCGCAGTACTCCCATATTCACTTCACCAGCGATCTCGACGAGGTATTGAACGATCCCGAAGTGAAGCTGGTGATCGTCTGTACCCATGCCGACAGCCATTTTGAGTACGCGAAACGCGCGCTGGAAGCGGGTAAAAACGTGCTGGTGGAGAAGCCATTTACTCCGACGATGGCCGAGGCGAAAACGCTGTTCGAGCTGGCGCGTAGCAAAGGGCTGACCGTCACGCCGTATCAGAACCGTCGCTTTGACACCTGCTTCCTTACCGCGAAGCAGGCCATCGAGAGCGGCAAGCTGGGCGAGATTGTCGAAATCGAAAGCCACTTCGATTACTACCGTCCGGTGGCGGAGACCAAACCCGGTCTGCCGCAGGATGGCTCGTTCTATGGCCTTGGCGTCCATACCATGGACCAGATAATCAGCCTGTTTGGCCGTCCGGATCACGTGGCCTATGACATCCGCAGCCTGCGTAATAAAGCCAACCCGGACGATACCTTTGAAGCACAGCTGTTCTACGGCGATCTGAAAGCGATTGTCAAAACCAGCCATCTGGTGAAGATCGACTACCCGAAATTTATCGTTCACGGCACCAAAGGCTCGTTTATCAAATACGGTATCGACCAGCAGGAGACCAGCCTGAAGGCCAATATCATGCCGGGTGAACCTGGGTTTGCGGCGGATGATTCCGTGGGCGTGCTGGAGTATGTCAACGACGCGGGCGTGACGGTGAAAGAAGAGATTAAACCGGGCACCGGTGACTACGGTCAGGTCTACGATGCACTCTATGAGACCCTGACCAAAGGTACCCCTAATTACGTCAAGGAAATTGAAGTGATGACCAACCTGGAAATCCTTGAACGCGCCTTTGAACAGGCATCACCTGCCACGATAACCCTTGCCCGATAAGCCTGAATGACTCCTCTGTGCTTGTTCAGATATTTTGAACAGAGGAGTCAATTTTCACCCTCTATGATCCCAGGTCGATTGCGTCCACACTTACTCCATCGAAACGAACTGAGGGTAAAAACAATGATCTTCTTACGCAAAGCAAACGACCGTGGACACGCAAATCATGGCTGGCTGGACTCATGGCACAGCTTCTCGTTCGCCGATTATTACGACCCGAATTTTATGGGCTTCTCGGCACTGCGCGTGATTAACGATGACGTGATTGACGCAGGCCAGGGCTTCGGTACCCACCCGCACAAAGATATGGAAATCCTGACTTACGTGCTGGAAGGGGCGGTGGAGCACCAGGACAGCATGGGTAATAAAGAGCAGGTGCCGGCGGGTGAGTTCCAGATTATGAGTGCGGGCACCGGAGTGCGTCACTCCGAATACAACCCAAGCAAAACCGACCGTCTGCGTCTGTACCAGATCTGGATCATTCCGGAAGCGAAAGGCATCACCCCGCGCTACGAGCAACGCCGTTTTGACGCGCAGCAGGGTAAACAGTTGGTACTGTCGCCGGATGCCCGTGACGGCTCGCTGAAAGTGCATCAGGATATGGAGCTTTACCGCTGGGCGCTGGCGAAAGATGAGCAGTCTGTGCACCAGATTGCCGCCAACCGCAAAGTGTGGATCCAGGTGGTGAAAGGCGACGTGACCATCAACGGCACCAAAGCGACCACCAGCGATGGTCTGGCCATCTGGGATGAGCAGGCGATCTCTGTCCATGCTGACAGCGCTGCTGAAATCCTGCTATTCGACCTGCCGCCGGTCTAAATAATTACGCAACCTTCCCTTTAAACGGGGAAGGTTGCGCTTTGTCCGTGATAAACTGAGAAAATCTCTCACTCATGATTTCTCAGGACGATGAAAAAGAAACGCCCCGTACTTCAGGATGTCGCCGATCGCGTCGGTGTGACCAAAATGACGGTCAGCCGTTTTTTACGTAACCCGGAACAGGTTTCCGTGGCATTACGTGGCAAGATTGCGGCTGCTCTCGATGAACTGGGTTATATCCCCAACCGTGCACCCGACATTCTCTCCAATGCGACCAGCCGTGCGGTGGGCGTCCTGCTTCCCTCTTTAACCAACCAGGTCTTCGCCGAGGTGCTTCGCGGCATCGAAAGCGTCACCGACGCCTTTGGCTATCAGACTATGCTCGCCCACTACGGTTACAAGCCGGAGCTGGAAGAGGAGCGTCTGGAATCCATGCTTTCCTGGAACATTGATGGCCTGATCCTCACCGAACGCACCCACACCCCACGCACGCTGAAGATGATCGAAGTGGCGGGTATTCCGGTAGTGGAGCTGATGGACAGCCAGTCGCCGTGCCTGGATATCGCGGTCGGGTTCGACAACTTTGAAGCGGCCCGGCAGATGACGGCGGCGATCATCGCCCGCGGCCATCGTCATGTCGCCTATCTTGGCGCACGTCTGGACGAACGTACTATCATCAAACAGAAGGGGTACGAGCAGGCGATGCTCGACGCGAACTTAACGCCCTACAGTGTGATGGTAGAGCAGTCCTCCTCCTACACCTCCGGCATTGAGCTGATGCGTCAGGCGCGTCGTGAATATCCGCAGCTTGATGGCATCTTCTGTACTAACGATGACCTCGCGGTGGGTGCCGCTTTTGAATGCCAGCGTCTGGGCCTGAAAATCCCGCAGGATATGGCGATTGCCGGTTTCCACGGTCACGACATCGGCCAGGTCATGGAGCCGCGTCTGGCGAGCGTCCTGACGCCGCGTGAACGCATGGGCCGTATCGGTGCGGAACGCCTGCTGGCGCGCATTCGTGGTGAAGCGGTGTCGCCTAAAATGTTAGATTTAGGTTTCACTCTGTCACCAGGTGGATCTATTTAGCGTGACAAGTTTGAACTAGCTCACACTTATTCACTTCGCGCACGTTTGGATATTGCTTCTCGTCAGCCCCGGCAGGACAATGTTACCGATAACTGTTACCCGTAACAATCGACTGAGGGACATACTTTGAGCACCACAAATCCAGATCACCACGTTTATGTCCTGATGGGCGTTTCCGGTAGCGGTAAGTCCGCCGTTGCCAGCGAAGTGGCACATCAAATCCATGCTGCGTTTCTTGATGGTGATTTTCTCCATCCGCGCAGCAACATCAACAAAATGGCCTCAGGTGAGCCGCTGAACGACGACGATCGTAAACCGTGGCTGCAGGCCCTGAACGATGCGGCGTTTGCCATGCAGCGCACCAACAAAGTCTCGCTGATCGTCTGCTCTGCGCTGAAAAAGAGCTACCGCGACCAGCTGCGCGAAGGTAACGCTAACCTCTCCTTTATCTACCTGAAGGGCGATTTCGACGTGATTGAAACCCGTCTGAAAGCGCGCAAAGGACACTTCTTTAAGACCCAGATGCTGGTGACGCAGTTTGAAACCCTGCAGGAGCCGGGCGCGGATGAAAGCGATGTACTGGTCGTGGATATCGATCAGCCGCTGGACGGTGTTGTTGCAAGCACCATTGAGGTCATCAACAAAAGGCAGTAAGTTTTGAGTACGTTAACGCTTGTTTTAACAGCAGTAGGCTCCGTGCTGCTACTGCTGTTTTTGGTCATGAAGGCCCGTATGCACGCCTTCGTGGCTTTGATGGTGGTATCTATTGGTGCAGGTCTCTTTTCCGGCATGCCGCTCGACAAAATCGCTGCGACCATGGAAAAAGGGATGGGAGGCACGCTGGGCTTCCTGGCGATTGTGGTCGCGCTTGGCGCAATGTTTGGCAAAATCCTGCATGAAACCGGCGCGGTCGATCAGATCGCCGTCAGGATGCTGAAATCCTTCGGCCACAGCCGAGCGCATTACGCCATCGGTCTGGCCGGTCTGATCTGCGCGCTGCCGCTGTTTTTCGAAGTGGCGGTAGTGCTGCTGATTAGCGTGGCGTTTTCGATGGCGCGCCACACCGGCACCAACCTTGTGAAGCTTGTTATCCCGCTGTTTGCCGGTGTCGCCGCCGCCGCCGCAGCGTTCCTGCTGCCTGGCCCCGCGCCGATGCTGCTGGCCTCGCAGATGCATGCTGACTTCGGCTGGATGATCCTCATCGGCCTGTGCGCGGCAATCCCGGGCATGCTCATTGCCGGTCCGCTGTGGGGCAACTTCATCAGCCGTTACGTTGAGTTGCACATTCCTGACGACATCACTGAGCCGCATCTGGGCGAAAACAAAATGCCCTCCTTCGGCTTTAGCCTCGCCCTGATCCTGCTGCCGCTGGTGCTGGTCGGGCTCAAAACCATCGCCGCGCGCTTTGTGCCGGAGGGATCGAGTGCCTACGAATGGTTTGAGTTTATCGGTCACCCGTTCACGGCAATCCTGGTGGCCTGTCTGGTGGCGATTTATGGACTGGCAATGCGCCAGGGCATGGCGAAAGACCGCGTGATGGAGATCTGCGGTGCAGCGCTGCAACCGGCGGGTATTATTCTGCTGGTGATCGGTGCGGGCGGGGTGTTCAAGCAGGTGCTGGTAGATTCTGGCGTTGGGCCGGCGTTAGGTGGGGCGCTCACCGGTATGGGGCTGCCGATTGCGGTGACCTGCTTCGTGCTGGCTGCGGCGGTGCGTATCATTCAGGGCTCTGCGACCGTGGCCTGTTTAACCGCCGTCGGGTTGGTGATGCCGGTAATTGAACAGCTGAACTACTCCGGCGCGCAGATGGCAGCGCTCTCTATCTGTATCGCCGGTGGCTCGATTGTGGTGTCACACGTGAACGACGCCGGTTTCTGGCTGTTCGGTAAATTTACCGGGGCGACGGAAGCGCAAACCCTGAAAACCTGGACGATGATGGAAACCATCCTCGGGACGACCGGGGCGATTGTCGGGATGATTGCGTTTACGTTGTTGAGCTAGCGGGAAAGTTACAAATCAGACTGTAGGCCGGGTAAGGCGTAGCCGCCACCCGGCTTTTTTGTGCGTGCAGGAGAACATGCGGCTCTGTTGGTGGTTCCGTTCACTTTACGTTCAATGCTTCTCTGGGGCGCCAGAACCCGTGAACGTGTCAGGGGGGCTCGCCGCCGCCCCCCTGACCACCCCGGCTCCCGGCCAGGAAAATCGCCGCGTTGCGGTCCCTTCGGCTTATGACTTGCGGCTGTCGGGTCGGGGGCGATCCTACATCCCTGTAGGTCGCCCCCTCTCGGCGCGTCCCTGCGCCTCGCCCCGGCCTCCAGTCAACGCCTCAGCGATTTTCAGCCGGACCAGGGAGCCGCTGCGGGTGTTTTGCTTGCCTGACTACTTTCGCCGCTGAAGATTTAATTTCGGGTTATGTGGGCAGGGATGTAGGCCGGGTAAGGCGTAGCCGCCACCCGGCGGTGAACATGTGGCAACGGGGGTGTTCAATGCTGCTCTGTATGCCACGTCACCCGTGAACGTGTCAGGGGGGCTCGCCGCCGCCCCCCTTACCACTCTCTCTCGGCGCATCTCTGCCCTCGACTCCGCCTCCAGTCAATGCCCCAGCGATTTTCAGCAGGACCAGGGCGTGCTGCGGGTGTTTTGCTTACCTGACTCTTTTCGCCGCTGAAGATTTAATTTCTGGTTATGCGAGCCGGTAAAACGCCGGGTGGCGCTTGCGCTTACCCGGCCTACATTACTTAACGCGATGTCCAAATTACAAGAAAGTAAAAAAGCTACAGCGGCATCCAGGTCCGGCTGAAAATCGCCGAAGCGTTTCCCGCAGGCCGGGGCGAGGCGCAGGGATGCGCCGAGAGGGCATAGCCTGCATGGATGCAGGCTGGTGCCCGACCCGATAGCCGGAGGGAATAAGCTGAGGGCACCGCGGAGCGGCGATTTTCTTGCCGGTAGCCCGGGTCGCCAGGGTGGTGGCGATTGAGCCACCCTGGCACGTTCACCGGTTCGGGTGTAACAGAGAAGCAAGGGACATAAAGTGAACGGAACTACCGCGACAGCCTCATGTTCTCACTCCATAACGCCAAAACAACCTCACCCCTTCATCCACGCCCGAATCCCATCCAGGAACATCTGCGTCGCCATCATCACCAGAATCAGCCCCATCAGCCGCTCCAGCGCATTCACCCCTTTTTCCCCCAGCAGGCGCAAAAACAGCGACGACTGCAGCAGAATGATGAACGTTCCGCCCCAGGCAATCAGCAGGGCAATCACCAGGTGGCTCATCTGGTTCGGATACTGATGCGACAGCAGCATCAGCGTCGCCAGAATGGTCGGCCCAGCGACCAGCGGGATCGCCAGCGGCACAATAAACGGCTCTTCACCCGCCGGCAGGCCGCTGCTGTTGCCTTCGGTGCTCGGGAAAATCATTTTGATGGCAATCAGGAACAGAATAATCCCGCCGGAAATGGAGACCGTTTCAGCGCGTAAGTTCAGGAACGCGAGGATTTTCTCGCCGGCAAACAGGAAAATAAACATCACCAGCAGAGCGATGAGCAGCTCGCGGATCATGATGGCCCGACGACGCTTCGGCTCGGTGTGCTTCAACACCGACATGAAAATAGGCAGGTTTCCGAGTGGATCCATAATTAGGATCAATAAAACAGCTGCGGAAATGATTTCACTCATCGTACATTATCCCTGATACTTGTATGGTTTCCCCGATGATTAGCTCTTTTTCTGATCGGCGGGCAATCATCGATTAATTTCGCTTGCGACTTTGGCAGCATTTTGTAATGTGAAGCATATCCCAGTTCAATACTGGCTTGCACAAACAGCACACACCCTCTGCAGGAAAAAAATGCTATGAAAAACGTTGGTTTTATCGGCTGGCGCGGTATGGTCGGCTCTGTACTCATGCAACGCATGGTTGAAGAGCGCGATTTCGACGCTATCCGTCCGGTCTTCTTCTCCACTTCCCAGCTCGGCCAGGCTGCACCGTCCTTTGGGGGTACCACAGGCACGTTGCAGGATGCTTACGATCTGGAAGCGTTGAAGGCGCTGGATATTATTGTCACCTGCCAGGGCGGCGATTATACCAACGAAATTTATCCAAAGCTTCGTGAAAGCGGCTGGCAGGGCTACTGGATTGACGCGGCCTCTTCGCTGCGCATGAAAGACGACGCCATTATTATTCTTGACCCGGTTAACCAGGATGTCATTACCGACGGCCTGAACAAGGGCGTGAAGACCTTCGTGGGCGGCAACTGTACCGTCAGCCTGATGCTGATGTCGCTGGGCGGCCTGTTTGCTCAGGATCTGGTGGAGTGGGTCTCTGTGGCGACCTACCAGGCGGCCTCCGGCGGCGGCGCGCGCCATATGCGCGAACTGCTGACCCAGATGGGCCAACTGCACCACAGTGTTGCTGATGAACTGGCAAACCCGGCGTCCGCTATTCTCGATATCGAACGCAAAGTGACTCAGCTGACCCGCAGCGGCGAGCTGCCGGTGGATAACTTCGGCGTACCGCTGGCCGGTGGCCTGATCCCGTGGATCGATAAACAGCTGGATAACGGCCAGACCCGCGAAGAGTGGAAAGGCCAGGCAGAGACCAACAAAATCCTGCGCACCGCTTCCGTAATCCCGGTTGATGGCCTGTGCGTGCGCATCGGCGCGCTGCGCTGCCACAGCCAGGCATTCACCATTAAACTGAAAAAAGATGTGTCTATTCCGACCGTGGAAGAACTGCTCGCATCACACAATGCGTGGGCGAAAGTGGTGCCAAACGACCGCGACATCACCATGCGCGAACTGACCCCAGCTGCGGTCACCGGCACATTATCTACCCCGGTAGGCCGTCTGCGTAAGCTAAATATGGGTCCGGAATACCTTTCCGCCTTTACCGTCGGCGACCAGCTGTTGTGGGGTGCCGCCGAACCGCTGCGCAGAATGCTGCGCCAGCTGGCGTAATAAATACTTAATACTAAGGGGTGATTTATCACCCCTTTTTTTGCGTACTACATGGAGTAAACGCCAAATGGTCCATAATTTTTCAGGAGTCATATAAAGCGTTGGCTATGCTTTATGCGGGATGTCACATATTCCGCCTGGAGGTTGAACGGAACAGAGAGGATGCACAATGTGCGGTTCCGTTCAGGTCACATCAAGGTCGTACCCGGCGCGCGAAAGGGGCGGCAACTAAAAAAACAGGATGAATACCATGTCCGTTCGTATTGATAGAGACGTGATTAATGCGCTTATTACGGGTCACTTTGCGGATCCGTTTTCTGTACTTGGCATGCACCGCACTGATGCCGGCCTGGAAGTCCGTGCACTGTTACCTGACGCAACGGAAGTGTGGGTGATTGAACCTAAAACCGGCCGCAAGGTCGGGAAACTCGAATGTCTCGATTCACGCGGCTTTTTCGCTGGCGTGATGGCCCGCCGTAAAAACTTCTTCCGCTACCAGCTCGCTGTGATCTGGCATGGACAACAGAATCTGATCGACGATCCCTATCGCTTTGGTCCGCTGTTGCAGGAGATGGATGCCTGGCTACTGTCTGAAGGTACGCACCTGCGTCCTTATGAGACGCTTGGCGCTCATGCCGACACTATGGATGGCGTCACCGGCACCCGTTTTACCGTCTGGGCGCCAAATGCCCAGCGTGTCTCCGTGGTGGGGCAGTTCAACTACTGGGATGGCCGTCGCCATCCGATGCGTCTGCGGCGTGAAACCGGCATCTGGGAGCTGTTTATCCCTGGCGCACTGAACGGCCAGCTCTACAAATATGAGATGATCGATGCGCAGGGTAATCTGCGTATCAAAGCCGACCCCTATGCCTTCGAAGCGCAGATGCGCCCGGAAACGGCGTCACTCATTTGCGGCCTGCCGGATAAAGTCGCCCAGAGCGAAGAGCGTATCCGGGCGAACCAGTTCGATATGCCGATCTCTATTTATGAAGTCCATCTTGGCTCCTGGCGTCGTCATACCGATAACAACTTCTGGCTCAGCTACCGGGAGCTGGCTGACCAGCTGATCCCCTATGTGAAATGGATGGGCTTTACCCATCTGGAGCTGCTGCCGATTAACGAGCATCCGTTTGACGGCAGCTGGGGCTACCAGCCGACCGGGATGTATGCCCCGACCCGCCGTTTCGGCACCCGCGACGACTTCCGCTACTTTATCAACGCCGCGCACGCCGCCGGGCTGAACGTGATCCTCGACTGGGTGCCGGGCCACTTCCCGTCCGATGATTTTGGCCTCGCGCAATTTGACGGCACAAGCCTGTATGAACACAGCGACCCGCGGGAAGGCTATCACCAGGACTGGAATACCCTGATCTATAACTATGGCCGTCGGGAAGTGACCAACTACCTGGTGGGCAACGCCCTCTACTGGATCGAGCGTTTCGGCATTGATGCCCTGCGCGTGGACGCCGTCGCCTCAATGATCTACCGCGACTACAGCCGCAAAGAGGGCGAGTGGATCCCGAACGAGTTCGGCGGACGTGAAAACCTGGAAGCGATTGAGTTTCTGCGCAGCACCAACCGCATTCTTGGCGAACAGGCGCCAGGCGCGGTCACGATGGCTGAAGAGTCCACCGACTTCCCGGGCGTCTCCCGTCCGCCGTCAATGGGCGGGCTGGGCTTCTGGTACAAGTGGAACCTCGGCTGGATGCATGACACCCTGGATTACATGAAGCTGGATCCGGTGCATCGTCAGTATCATCACGACAAACTGACCTTCGGCATGCTCTATAACAGCACCGAAAACTTTGTCCTGCCGCTCTCCCACGATGAAGTGGTGCACGGCAAAAAATCGATTCTCGACCGTATGCCAGGAGACGCGTGGCAGAAATTTGCCAACCTGCGCGCTTACTACGGCTGGATGTTCGCCTTCCCGGGCAAAAAGCTGCTGTTTATGGGCAACGAGTTCGCCCAGGGACGCGAATGGAACCACGACACCAGTCTTGACTGGCATCTGCTGGAAGGGGGCGACAACTGGCACCACGGCGTTCAGCGCCTGGTTCGCGATCTCAACCATACCTACCGTCACCACAAAGCCCTGCACGAGCTCGACTTTGATGATTACGGCTTTGAGTGGCTGGTGGTGGATGACCACGAGCGCTCGGTGCTGATCTTTGTCCGTCGCGACAAGGCGGGTAACGAAATTATCGTCGCCAGTAACTTTACCCCGGTGACGCGCCATCACTACCGTTTCGGCATCAATCAGCCAGGCAAATGGCGTGAAGTGCTGAATACCGACTCCATGCACTATCACGGCAGCAACGCGGGTAACGGGGGGCTGGTACAGAGCGATGAACAGGAGAGCCATGGCCGCCCACAATCCCTGAGCATTACGTTGCCGCCGTTAGCCACTATCTGGCTGGTCCGGGAGGGGGAATGACGCAACTCGCCGCAGGTAAACCCGCTCCGCTCGGCGCATGCTATGACGGAAAAGGGGTGAATTTCACTCTCTTTTCCGCCCACGCGGATCGGGTTGAACTCTGCGTGTTTGACGGCAAAGGCATTGAACATCGGTACGATATGGTGGCACGCAGCGGCGATATCTGGCATGGCTATCTGGAACATGCCCGCCCCGGCATGCGCTATGGCTTTCGGGTTTATGGCCCGTGGGATCCCGCAAAGGGGCTGCGCTTTAACCCGGCAAAACTGCTGCTTGACCCGTGCGCGTATCAGGTCGAAGGCACGCTGAATGATGATCCCCTGCTGCACAGCGGCACAGATACTCCGGATCACCGTGACAGCGCGGCGGTGGCGCCAAAAAGCGTCGTAGTCAGCGATCATTACGACTGGGAAGAGGATGCCCCGCCCAATATACCGTGGGGCAAAACGGTCATCTATGAAGCCCACGTCAAGGGGCTGACCTGGCTGCATCCTGATATCCCCGAAGATATCCGGGGCACCTACAAAGCGCTCAGTCACCCGGTGATGATTGCTTATTTTAAGCACCTCGGTATCACCACCCTGGAATTATTACCGGTGGCCCATTTTGCCAGCGAGCCGCGCCTGCAACGCCTCGGCCTCAGTAACTACTGGGGCTATAACCCGATGGCGATGTTTGCCCTTGAGCCGCGCTATGCCTCGCATCCCGACCGGGCAAGAGATGAGTTTCGTGACGCGGTGAAGGCGCTGCACGAAGCGGGTATCGAGGTCATTCTGGATATCGTCCTCAACCACAGCGCCGAGCTGGATCTTGAGGGGCCGACGTTCTCCCTGCGCGGAATTGATAACCCTAGCTATTATTGGTTAAGAGAGGATGGTGATTATCACAACTGGACCGGTTGCGGTAACACTCTCAATCTCAGCCATCCGGCAGTGACAGACTATGCGTATGCCTGCCTGAAGTACTGGGTTGAAACCTTCCATATCGACGGTTTTCGTTTTGATCTTGCGTCGGTGATTGGACGCACGCCGGAATTCAGCCAGCAGTCGCCGCTGTTTGAGGCGATAAAAAACTGCCCGCTGCTTTCAGGTGTGAAGCTGATTGCAGAGCCCTGGGATATCGGCCCGGGCGGCTATCAGGTGGGAAATTTCCCGCCGCCGTTCGCGGAATGGAACGATCACTATCGTGATGCGGCGCGCCGCTTCTGGCTGACGCGCGATCTCTCTTTAGGAACATTTGCCGGACGTTTCGCCGCTTCCAGCGATGTATTTAAACGCAACGGGCGTTTGCCTTCCGCGTCGATCAACCTGTTGACGGCGCACGACGGTTTCACCCTGCGTGACTGCGTTTGTTTCAATCAGAAACACAATGAAGCAAACGGCGAAGAAAACCGTGACGGCACCTCCAATAACCACAGTTTTAATCATGGTATTGAAGGGTTAAGTGGCAATCTGGATGTGATCGAGCGGCGCCGCGCCAGCGTGCATGCGCTGCTGACGACGCTTTTACTGTCACAGGGTACGCCGATGCTGCTGGCAGGCGATGAACATGGTCACAGTCAGCGCGGCAACAACAATGCTTATTGCCAGGATAACGCGTTAACCTGGCTTGACTGGCAGCAGGCAAACGAGGGACTTGTCGCCTTTACTGCCGCGTTGGTCCATCTGCGTAAGCAGATCCCGGCGCTCACCGAGGATCGGTGGTGGGAAGAGGGCGACGGCAACGTTCGCTGGTTAAATAAAATGGCGCAACCGTTAGGTGCGCACGAGTGGCAGAACGGGGTGCCGCGCCTGCAAATCCTGCTTTCGGATTGCTGGCTCATCACCCTCAATGCCACAGATGAGGTCGCAGAAATTATTTTACCTGAAGGGGAGTGGCGGGCTATCCCCCCATTTGCCGGAGAGGATAATCCGGTCGTTATGACTGTCTGGCATGGGCCTGCGCACGGTGTATGTGTATTCCAGAGATGATAATAAAAGGAGTTGATCATGGTTAGGTTAGATAAGAACGACCCTCTAATGTTGGCGCGTCAGCTGCCATTGAAGTCTGTTGCCCTGATTCTTGCTGGCGGCCGCGGTACCCGATTAAAAGATTTAACGATCAAGCGCGCCAAACCCGCCGTCCACTTCGGCGGTAAATTCCGTATTATCGATTTTGCTCTGTCCAATTGCCTCAACTCAGGCATTCGCCGTATTGGCGTCATTACCCAGTATCAGTCACACACTCTGGTGCAGCATATTCAGCGCGGCTGGTCGTTCTTCAGTGAGGAGATGAACGAGTTTGTCGACCTGTTGCCTGCCCAGCAGCGCGTACATGGCGAAAACTGGTACCGCGGCACCGCTGATGCGGTCACGCAGAACCTCGATATCATTCGCCGTTATAACGCCGAGTACGTGGTGATCCTCGCCGGGGACCATATCTACAAGCAGGACTACTCGCGCATGCTTATCGACCATGTCGAAAAAGGGGCGCGCTGCACCGTAGCCTGTTTGCCGGTGCCCGTTGCCGAGGCGACGGCGTTTGGCGTCATGGCGGTGGACGAAAACGACAAGGTGATCGATTTCGTGGAAAAACCGGCGAACCCACCTTCAATGCCGGGCGATGACACTAAAGCGCTTGCCAGCATGGGTATCTATGTCTTTGATGCAGATTACCTTTACCAGCTGCTGGAAGAGGACGACAAGGATGAACAATCCAGCCACGACTTCGGCAAAGACATCATCCCGAAAATCACCAAATCTGGCATGGCCTATGCACATCCTTTCCCGCTCTCCTGCGTGCAGTCCGATCCGAATTCAGAACCGTACTGGCGCGATGTAGGAACCCTGGAAGCGTACTGGAAGGCTAACCTCGATCTGGCCTCTGTTACGCCGGAACTGGATATGTACGACCATAACTGGCCGATCCGCACCCATATGGAGTCTCTGCCGCCGGCGAAATTTGTCCAGGACCGTTCGGGCAGCCACGGCATGACCCTGAACTCGCTGGTTTCCGGCGGGTGCATTATCTCCGGCTCGGTGGTGGTGCAGTCGGTATTGTTCCCGCGCGTGCGGGTGAACTCCTTCTGCAATATTGATTCGTCAGTGCTGTTACCCGACGTCTGGGTGGGCCGCTCGTGCCGCCTGCGTCGTTGCGTTATCGACCGTGCCTGCGTCATTCCGGAAGGCATGGTAATTGGAGAAAATGCGGAAGAGGACGCGCGCCGTTTCTACCGCTCAGAAGAAGGTATCGTGCTGGTTACGCGGGAAATGCTGCGTAAACTGCAGATCAAACAGGAGCGATGATGCAGGTTTTACACGTTTGTTCTGAAATGTTCCCGTTGCTCAAAACTGGCGGGTTGGCGGATGTGATAGGGGCGTTACCGGCGGCGCAAATTGCAGGTGGGGTTGATACCCGCGTGCTATTACCCGCTTTTCCAGATATTCGTCGCGGCGTGCCTGACGCGCAGATCGTCAGCCGCCGCGAGACCTTTGCCGGGCGCATCACATTACTGTTTGGCCATTACAACGGCGTGGGTATCTACCTGATTGACGCGCCGCATCTTTATGACCGCCCAGGGAGCCCGTACCACGACACTAACCTGTTTGCCTATACCGATAACGTGCTGCGTTTCGCGCTGCTCGGCTGGGTAGGGGCGGAGATGGCCTGTGGGCTGGATCCGTTCTGGCGTCCGGACGTGGTGCATGCCCACGACTGGCACGCCGGGTTAGCGCCAGCCTATCTGGCGGCACGTGGCCATCCGGCGAAGTCGGTCTTTACCGTGCATAACCTGGCGTACCAGGGCATGTATCTCGCCAAACATATGGATGACATCGATTTGCCATGGTCATTCTTTAATATGCACGGGCTGGAGTTTAAGGGGCAGATCTCCTTCCTCAAGGCCGGGCTTTACTACGCCGATCACATCACCGCCGTCAGTCCAACCTACGCGCGGGAGATCACCGAAGCGCAGTTTGGCTACGGGATGGAGGGGCTGCTCAGCCAGCGCCATCGCGAAGGCCGACTGTCGGGCATTCTCAACGGCGTGGATGAAAAAATCTGGAGTCCGGAAACCGATCTGCTGCTGGGGGCGCGCTATAACCGCGACTCCGTGGAAGATAAGGCCGAGAACAAACGTCAGCTGCAAGTTGCCATGGGACTGAAGGTCAACGACAAGGTGCCGCTGTTTGCGGTGGTAAGCCGTCTGACCAGCCAGAAAGGACTCGATCTGGTGCTCGAGGCGCTGCCGGGCCTGCTGGAGCAGGGCGGACAACTGGCGCTGCTGGGTGCGGGCGATCCGGTACTGCAGGAGGGCTTCCTCGCTGCCGCCGCCGAACATCCGGGACAGGTGGGTGTGCAGATTGGCTATCACGAAGCGTTTTCGCACCGCATCATGGCGGGCGCAGACGTTATTCTGGTGCCGAGCCGTTTTGAGCCCTGCGGCTTAACCCAGCTGTATGGTCTGAAGTACGGCACGCTGCCACTGGTGCGGCGTACTGGCGGGCTGGCGGATACCGTATCCGACACCTCGCTGGAGAATCTGGCGGATGGGATCGCCACCGGATTTGTCTTTGAAGACAGTAATGCCTGGTCGCTGTTACGCGCGATTCGTCGTGCTTTCGTGTTGTGGTCACGTCCTTCTTTATGGCGTTTTGTTCAACGCCAGGCGATGTCCATGGATTTTAGCTGGCAAGTTGCGGCGCAGTCCTACCGCGATCTTTATCAACGCTTGATGTAACAATGCTGGAATCAGAGATATGAATGCACCCTTTTCCTATGCGTCTCCCACGGTAAGCATTGAGGCGTTAAAGCACTCCATTGCTTACAAGCTGATGTTCACCATTGGCAAAGACCCGGTCATCGCCAACAAACACGAATGGCTCAACGCCACCCTGTTTGCGGTGCGTGACCGGCTGGTTGAGCGCTGGCTGCGCTCCAACCGCGCCCAGCTCTCACAGGAGACTCGCCAGGTTTACTATCTGTCGATGGAGTTTTTGATTGGCCGCACCCTTTCCAACGCGCTGTTGTCGCTGGGTATCTATGACGACGTCAAAACTGCGCTGGAAGAGATGGGGTTAGATTTAGAAGAGCTGATTGACGAAGAGAACGACCCTGGCCTCGGCAACGGTGGTCTGGGCCGTCTGGCGGCTTGCTTCCTCGATTCGCTGGCGACCCTCGCCCTGCCAGGGCGTGGCTACGGTATCCGCTACGATTACGGCATGTTCAAACAGAACATTGTCGATGGCCGGCAGAAAGAGTCTCCGGACTACTGGCTGGAGTACGGCAACCCGTGGGAGTTCAAGCGCCACAATACCCGCTATAAAGTCCGCTTCGGTGGCCGTATTCAGCAGGAAGGCAAAAAGAGCCGCTGGGTCGAAACCGAAGAGATCCTGGCCGTGGCTTACGATCAGATCATTCCCGGCTACGACACCGATGCGACCAATACGCTGCGCCTGTGGAATGCCCAGGCCAGTAGCGCGATTAACCTCGGTAAGTTCAACCAGGGCGACTACTTCGCGGCGGTGGAAGACAAAAACCACTCCGAGAACGTCTCCCGTGTGCTCTATCCGGATGATTCCACCTACTCCGGACGCGAGCTGCGCCTGCGTCAGGAGTACTTCCTGGTCTCCGCGACCATTCAGGATATCCTGAGCCGTCACTACCAGCTGCATAAAACCTACGCCAATCTGGCGGATAAGATCGCGATTCACCTGAATGACACCCATCCGGTGCTGTCGATCCCTGAGCTGATGCGCCTGCTGATTGACGAGCACAAGTTCAGCTGGGACGAGGCGTTTGAGGTGACCTGCCAGGTCTTCTCCTACACTAACCATACGTTGATGAGCGAAGCGCTGGAAACCTGGCCGGTGGACATGCTCGGCAAAATCCTGCCGCGCCACCTGCAGATTATCTTCGAGATTAACGACTTCTTCCTGAGAACGTTGCAGGAGCAGTATCCGCACGACACCGGCCTGCTGAGCCGCACCTCGATCATTGATGAATCCAATGGTCGCCGGGTGCGCATGGCGTGGCTGGCGGTGGTGATCAGCCACAAGGTCAACGGCGTGTCTGAGCTGCACTCGAACCTGATGGTGCAGTCGCTGTTCGCAGACTTTGCGAAAATCTTCCCGATGCGTTTCTGCAACGTCACCAACGGGGTGACGCCACGCCGCTGGCTGGCGCTGGCGAACCAGCCGCTCTCTGATGTGCTCGACGAAAACATTGGCCGCACCTGGCGGACCGATTTAAGCCAGCTGAGCGAGCTTGAGCAGCATGCTGACTTCCCGACGGTGAATAAAGCGGTGCGTGATGCCAAACTGCTGAATAAAAAGCGGCTGGCGGTGTGGATGGCGCTGCATCTTAACGTGGTGGCTAACCCGAAAGCGCTGTTCGACGTGCAGATCAAACGTATCCACGAGTACAAGCGTCAGCTGATGAACGTGCTACACGTGATCACCCGCTATAACCGCATCAAGGCCGACCCGGATGCGGACTGGGTGCCACGCGTGAACATTTTCGCCGGGAAAGCCGCCTCGGCCTATTACATGGCGAAGCACATTATTCATCTGATCAACGACGTGGCGAAGGTGATCAATAACGATCCGCAGATTGGCGACAAGCTGAAGGTCGTCTTTATCCCGAACTACAGCGTGAGTCTGGCCCAGCTGATCATTCCGGCTGCCGATCTCTCGGAGCAGATCTCGACCGCAGGCACCGAAGCCTCTGGCACCAGTAACATGAAGTTTGCCCTCAACGGCGCGCTGACCATCGGCACGCTGGATGGCGCCAATGTTGAGATGCTGGAGCACGTGGGTGAAGAGAATATCTTTATCTTCGGTAATACCACGGAAGAGGTGGAGGCGCTGCGTGCCAAGGGCTACTCGCCGCGTGATTATTACGAGCAGGATGAAGAGCTGCGTCAGGTGCTGACCCAGATCGGCACCGGGGTATTTAACCCGGACGAGCCTGGCCGCTATCGCGACCTGGTGGATTCGCTGATTAACTTCGGTGACCACTACCAGGTGCTGGCTGACTACCGCAGCTATGTGGATTGTCAGGACAAGGTCGACGAGCTGTACCGCAAGCCGGAAGAGTGGGCCACCAAAGCGATGCACAACATCGCCAATATGGGCTACTTCTCGTCGGATCGCACCATCCAGGAGTATGCCGAGAACATCTGGCATATCAAACCGGTGCGGTTGTAAAAAATGCCGGGTGGCGGCTGCGCCTTACCCGGCCTACGTACTTTTGTCTTTTGTAGGTCCGGTAAGCGCCAGCGCCACCGGGCACGAAGCCCGCACGAAACCTGTAGGCCCGGTAAGCGTTAGCGCCACCGGGCATTTTTTATGATGCTAACGACAGCTCACGCTTTCCCATACGCTGCGCCAGCCACAGCGCCACGCGCGACTGTTGCTCCGCATTGAGCCACATCCCCTCTTTGGTGCGACGCCAGAGCGCATCGTCTGCGCGGCGTACCCACTCGTGGTCGGCTAAGTAGCGCAGTTCCGCCTCGTAAAACTCGTGGCCAAAATGTTCGCCCAGATCGGTCAGATCCTTCGCCCCGTTCAGGATCAACTCGCTGTTGCTGCCGTAGGTGCGGGCAAAGTGGCGGGCCATGGATTCGCTGATAAACGGATAGCGACGGCGCAGTTTTGCCGCGTAGTCATCGCGGTTGCCGCCGATATCACCGCCAGGCAGTACCGCGCCTTTGGTCCATGCCGGGCCGATACCCTGGTAGTAGGGGGCCAGTTTTTCCATCGCATGTTCCGCCAGCTTACGGTAGGTGGTGAGCTTGCCGCCAAACACCGACAGCAGCGGCGCTTTGCCGTGATCGTCGTGAATATCAAGCGTGTAGTCGCGGGTGATGGCCTGCGGTGAATCGGATTCGTCATCGCACAGCGGACGCACCCCGGAGTAGCTCCAGACCACATCCTCGCGCGTCAGCGTCTTTTTAAAGTGCGCGTTATAGACCTCCAGCAGATAGCTGACTTCGCTCTCGTCGATCTCAACGTTCTTCGGATCGCCTTTGTACTCCACGTCGGTGGTGCCGATGATGGAGAACTCATCCATCCACGGGATCACAAACACGATGCGCTTGTCTTCGTTTTGCAGAATATAGGCCTGCTTCTGGGTATGCACCCGCGGCACCACAATGTGGCTACCTTTGATCAGGCGGATGCCATACGGTGACGGCAGCTGCATCCCCTGGTCAAAGAACTGCTTCACCCACGGGCCGGTGGCGTTGACCAGCCCGCGTGCCTGCCAGCTGAAACGCTCGCCGGTATCGATATCTTCCGCTTCGACAATCCACAGCCCCTTTTCCCGGCGCGCCGAGACCGCGCGGGTGCGGGTTTTCACCTCACCGCCTTTGCGTTCAACCATTTGCGCGTTGGCCAGCACCAGACGGGCATCGTCCACCCAGCAGTCGGAATATTCGAATCCGCGCACGATTTCAGGCTTCAGCACCGAGTCTGCGCCAAAACGCACACCGGCAGAGGCGGGCAGGCTGGTGCGTTTACCCAGGTGGTCGTACATAAACAGACCAATGCGGATCATCCATGCCGGGCGCAGATGCGGGCGGTGCGGCAGACGAAAACGCATCGGCGTGGCGATATGGGGGGCCATTTTCAGCAGCACTTCACGTTCCGCCAGCGCTTCACTCACCAGGCGGAACTCATAGTGTTCCAGGTAACGCAGGCCACCGTGGATCAGTTTGGAGCTGGCGGAGGAGGTGGCACAGGCGAGATCCTGCGCTTCCAGCATCAGGACAGATAACCCGCGCCCGGCCGCATCAGCCGCAATACCTGCACCGTTGATACCGCCACCTATTACAATCAGATCTTTAGTTTCCATTGCATCCTCACGCACTTTCGTTAAAGCTCAAAAATGTTCGATATCGCTCATATTAGCAAAGGAAATGGATTTTAGTAACATCAAAAAAACATTTTTGAGTGATAGAGCTAACATAATGGCGTTTACCCGCCGCCACGACGTACACTAACCGTTAAAATAGTGCGGTCCCAGGCCGCACGGCACGTGAACAGACAACAGAGAGCACCATGGAACAATTTGAATGTATTAACGTAGAAGAAGCCCATCAGAAGATGCACCAGGGCACCGCAGTGCTGGTGGATATTCGCGATCCGCAGAGTTTTGCGATGGGCCACACCCCGGGCGCATTCCATCTGACCAATGCCTCGCTCGCCGAGTTTATGCGTGACAACGATTTCGACACCCCGGTGATGGTGATGTGCTATCACGGCAACAGCAGTAAGGGAGCGGCGCAATATCTGCTGCAACAGGGCTATGACTCGGTTTACAGCGTGGACGGCGGCTTCGATGCCTGGCACCGTCATTTCCCGGCAGAAGTCGAGCACGCGGGCATTTAGGGTATATACTGTCCCCTTTTGTGTGGAATAAGCGACTGCCGCCGATGCTACTGATCACCTCTTTTAACAACCCGCGCGTCGCCCAGGCGTTTGTCGACTACATGGCGACGCAGGGTGTCATTCTTACCATTCAACAACATACGCAAACCGACGTCTGGCTGGCGGATGAGAGCCAGGCCGCCCGGGTTGAGGCGGAGCTGGCGCGTTTTCTGGAAAATCCCGGCGATGCGCGCTATCTGGCGGCGAGCTGGCAGTCCGGCCATACCGGTAGCGGCCTGCGTTATCAGCGCTTTCCTTTCCTTGCGACCGTGCGCGAACGCGCGGGGCCGTTTACCCTGGGGTTAATGGCGGCCTGCATTCTGGTCTTCATTATGATGAGCGTGGTGGGCGATCAGCAGATCATGCTGCTGCTGGCCTGGCCCTATGACGCCTCGTTAGAGTTCGAATTCTGGCGCTACTTCACCCACGCGCTGATGCACTTCTCGTTCCTGCATATTCTTTTTAACCTGCTGTGGTGGTGGTATCTCGGCGGGGCGGTGGAGAAACGGCTCGGCAGCGGCAAGCTCATCGTGCTCACCCTTATCAGCGCGCTGCTCAGCGGCTTTATCCAGCATAAGTTCGGCGGCCCGTGGTTTGGTGGCCTTTCCGGCGTGGTCTACGCGCTGATGGGCTATGTCTGGCTGCGCGGCGAGCGCGATCCAGAGAGCGGTATCTACCTGCAGCGCGGGTTAATGACTTTCGCATTAATCTGGATTATTGCCGGATGGTTTGATCTGTTTGGTATGGCGATTGCCAACGGTGCTCACGTCGCCGGGCTGGCGGTCGGGCTGGCGATGGCGTTTGCCGATACGCTCAATGCGCGAAAACGAACATAAATCTGGCAGGGAACTCCGATGAAACAAACACAACGTCATGATGCCATTATTGACCTGGTGAAAAAGCAGGGATACGTCAGTACCGAAGAGCTGGTGGAGCAGTTTGCCGTCAGCCCGCAGACCATCCGCCGCGACCTCAACGACCTGGCCGATCAGAACCGTATCCTGCGCCACCACGGCGGCGCGGCGCTGCCCTCCAGTTCGGTCAACACCCCCTGGCACGACCGCAAGGCGACGCAGACCTCGGAAAAGGAGCGTATCGCCCGTAAGGTCGCCAGTCAGATCCCCAACGGCGCGACGCTGTTTATCGACATCGGCACCACGCCGGAGGCTGTGGCGCATGCCCTGCTCGGTCATGAAAACTTGCGTATCGTGACCAACAACCTCAACGTCGCCACCACCCTGATGCAGAAAGAGGACTTTCGCATCATTCTGGCGGGTGGCGAGCTGCGCAGCCGTGACGGCGGCATTATTGGCGAGGCGACCCTCGACTTTATCTCCCAGTTCCGCCTCGACTTTGGCATTCTCGGCATCAGCGGCATTGATACCGACGGCTCGCTGCTGGAGTTTGACTACCACGAAGTGCGCACCAAGCGGGCGATCATTGAGAACTCACGCCATGTCATGCTGGTGGTGGATCACTCCAAGTTTGGCCGTAACGCGATGGTGAATATGGGCAGCATAAGTATGGTGAATGCGGTCTATACGGATGTGATGCCGCCGGAAGGGGTGTTAAAAGTGATTCGCGATCATAAGTTGCAGTTAGAACTGTGCTGAGTTTGTGCCGGGTGGCGGCTTCGCCTTACCCGGCCTACAAAACCGTAGGCCCGTGCAAGCGTAGCGTCGCCGGGCAATAAATGGCAACAAAACCGTAGGCCCGCGCAAGCGCAGCGCCGCCGGGCAATGCCCTACACGCCGTACCCCATCATCTTCAGCAGCTGCTGCGCATGCTGCACCGCGTCCTGACGATGTGCGACGCCCAGCTTCTGATACAGGTTCCGGATATGCGTTTTAATGGTGGTGGCCGCCACGGCCAGCTCACCGGCAATCTGCTCGTTGCTGTAGCCTGAGTAAATCAACCCCAGAACCTGCCATTCGCGCTGGGTCAGCGGACTGGTGCGGATCAGCTCCGGCACTTCCGGATGATTCAGCAGACGTTCCACAAAGGTCTCATCGAAGTGGGCAAACTTGTGGCGATGATGCTGGTTAATTTCACGCAGAATGCGCTGGGCACGGTGCTGATCCAGCTCCGGCAGCGTGTTCAGCTGAATAAGCTGGCGCAGCTGCTGCGCCATGGTCTCGCCTTCAATCACAAAGTGGCTAATAAAGCCGGTGCGATTAGCCAGCTGCAACGCTTCCAGCAGCACGCGCTGGGCGTCATTCTTACGGCCTGACTGCCAGTAAAGCTGGTTTTGCAGCAGCAGGTTGCGGTTGAGATCGCTCATCAGACGCAGGCTGCGGGCATTTTCGTTCAGCTCTTCCAGTACCATCTCTGCCGGTTCAAATTCGCCTAACAGGATCTGCGCCCGGGCAATGTTGCGCCACTGGCTCTGCAGGAAGTGGTTATTGGCGAACGCCGGCTTCGGCGTCTGGCGCAGCCAGTTGGCCGCCGATTTCTTGTCGCCGGTCATCTGCCAGTAGATCACCCGCACCTTATCGGCGTTGGATACCCAGTCGCTGTGGTACTGACCGTTGCCGAGCAGGTTCTCCAGGCGGTTGAGGTGGTTACGGGCGTTATCCAAATCGCCGCGCGCCAGCGAGCACTGCACCAGCAGGCCCAGACACTGCAACTGCTGCTGCGGCTGATAGGTGGAGAGCACATTGACCCCAAGACGGGCGGTGCTTTCGGCTTCGTCCAGACGCGCCCACGCCCACAGAAGCTGGGCGCGAATGCGCAGCAGGAACTCGTGCATTGGCAGCTGTTCCAGATGCTGATCGCGGATCAGGTTGAACGCTTTTTCCTGCGTCTCCCAGGCGGCCTGCAGGAAGCCCTGGGCAAACAAAATTTCGCTCTGCTGGATCAGGCTCCACAGCGCGTAGTGCCAGACATCGTGACGGCGCGCCATCTGTTCGGTCTGCTGCATCAGCGACAGGGAACGGGTGAGATCGCCTTTACAGTGCAGCACTTCCCCATGCACCGAGGTGGCAACGATACGGCTGTAGAAGTTCGCCAGGGGCAGCTCTTCCAGCGCGACCATCGACAGGCGCTGGGCCTCTTCCTGGTCGCCGTCATTGATCGCCACCTGCGCGCGCAGGGCGTTAAACTCGCCGTGCAGGGCGGCATCCATCTCGCCCTTCATCTCCTGCTCGGCGCGGGCCAGCAGGGTGTTCACTTCGCTGTAGCGATGCTGGCTTTGCATCAGCCAGGCCTGGAGCAGCACCAGGCGCGGGTTTTCCAGCAGGCTCTCCCACGGCAGGGCGCGCAGCGACTCTTCCAGCAGGGCCAGCTCGCTGTGATTAAACAGGCTCCAGGCGTGGTTGAGCAGGATATCGCGCAGCATATGGGCATCGCCCGCCGCCAGCGCGTGATGAATCGCCTCGCTCGGGAAGCCCTGCGCCATCCAGCTCTCGGCGGCGGCGCGGTGGATTTCCGGTAATTCGGTTGCCAGCTCCCACTGACAGCGCTGGCGCAGGAAGCTGCCAAACAGCGGGTGGTAGCTGAACCATTCGCCGGAGTCATCCATGCGCTGCAGGAACAACCCCTGACGCTCAATCTCTTCCAGGCGCATCTGGCCGTTGTCTTCGCCGGTGACGCGCACAATCAGCGCATCGTTCATTGAGCGCAGCAGGGAGCTTTTCAGCAGGAACTGACGGGTGGATTGATCGACGCTGTTGAGCACCTCATCCACCAGGTAATCGGAGAGGTGGCTGGCATTGATCCCCGACAGGCGACGGGCGGACTGCTGCGTCGGGCTGTTATTATGCCGCGCCGACAGGGCAATCAGCTGCAGGGCGGTCGCCCAGCCAGCCACGTCGTCGCACAGGCGGCTGCTTTCCGCCACCTCGATAGGGGATTTCAGGCGGCAGTCAAAGAACTGCTTCGCCTCCTGATGGGTAAAGGAGAGCTGCTGGCTGCCGATTTCCAGCAGCTGATCGCGCACGCGCAGGTTGGCAATGCCCAGCTGCGGCAGGTTGCGCGACAGCACCACCAGGGTCAGGTTTTCCGGCTGATGACGCAGGAAGAAGCGCATCGACTCATGGATAACCGGGTTGGTGATCAGATGATAATCGTCAATGACCAGATAGAGCGGGCGATGCCATTCGGCCAGCTCGATAAAGAGTTGGGAAAACAGTGAAGAGAGGCTGGCGTACTGCCGCTTTTGCACCATGCTTTCGCTGGTTACGCAGTGTCCGTTGGTCGCCTGCTGAATGGCGGCGATAAGATAACTGGCGAAACGCTCCTGCTGGTTATCGCCCTCATCAAGGGAGTACCAGCCAAGATCGGTCTTGCCGGATGCCCACTGCGAAATGAGCGTGGTTTTGCCGTACCCGGCAGGGCTCGTTACCAGCGCCAGTCGAAAATTGTTCGCGCCGGAAAGTTTCGCCAGCAAGCGTTCGCGGACCACAGTATGGTCAAGACGAACCGGGCGACTTAATTTTGACGGAATCAACATAGTTTTCACTTCACTGTGTGGAAATCGAGATTTTTGATTTTTTTTGCGCTTCGTAATTAATGCATATAAGGTCGGTCAGAAACCTCTTTATTGCAAGTTATGTCCGGGTTTTATATCCCTTAATTTGCACTCGGTCACAAAAATATATGCTGGGGTGCGGGAACTTTTCCGATGGGCCTCGAAAGAGCATGGATACTGGTTTGGCGCGTATGCGGAAGGTTAAGCATAAAAAGGAATATAGAATCGTAAAGGCTGTGAAAAGTTAATAAAGTCCTGGGATGGTTACCCTGGTAAAATAACCCTCTGCGATGCAGTAAAATCCTACAGTTATTATTTCAGGTAAGCAATTATTACTGCGCTCATATATTCCTTCTGAAAACCTGTTTCATTTTTTGACACTCTTCCCGGTAATCTCGTCTGCAATGCCCCACACTTTGGCTGCGGAAAGTGGCCGCGATCACACTTTATCGCTCATCCCCGCTACTCCTCCCCGCCTAATCCCTGGCAGGAGGAGGAAGAGCCATAAGTAGCCAGGCACACTAGCGCCAACGTTTTATTTTCTCTCTACAGGATGCAGATTCCCTATGTCACAGCCTACTTTCAACAAAGCTCAATTCCAGGCTGCCCTGACGCGTCAGTGGCAGCGTTTTGGTTTACATGCCGCTGAAGAGATGACCTCCCGCCAGTGGTGGCAGGCCGTCAGTGGAGCGCTCGCCGAGTTACTGAGCGCCCAACCCGCAGTAGAACCGGCGAAAGATCAGCGCCACGTTAACTACATCTCAATGGAATTCCTGATTGGCCGTCTGACCGGCAACAATCTGCTGAACCTGGGCTGGTATCAGGAGGTGAGCGATGTGCTGAACGCGCACAACGTTAACCTGACCGACCTGCTGGAAGAGGAGATCGACCCGGCGCTCGGCAACGGCGGCCTGGGGCGTCTGGCGGCCTGCTTCCTGGACTCCATGGCGACGGTAGGCCAGTCGGCGATCGGCTATGGTCTGAACTATCAGTACGGCCTGTTCCGTCAGTCCTTTGCCGACGGCCAGCAGATGGAAGCCCCGGATGACTGGCATCGTGGCAGCTACCCTTGGTTCCGCCACAACGAAGCGCTGGATGTGCAGGTGGGCATTGGCGGTAAAGTGACGAAAGCGGGTCAGTGGGAGCCGGGCTTCACCATCACCGGCCAGGCCTGGGATCTGCCGGTGCTGGGCTACCGTAACGGCGTGGCGCAGCCGCTGCGTCTGTGGCAGGCGACCCATGCCCATCCGTTCAACCTGACCAAATTCAACGACGGCGATTTCCTGCGAGCCGAGCAGCAGGGGATCGACGCCGACAAGCTGACCAAAGTTCTCTACCCGAACGACAACCATCTGGCGGGCAAAAAGCTGCGCCTGATGCAGCAGTACTTCCAGTGCGCCTGCTCCGTGGCCGACATTCTGCGTCGTCATCACCTGGCGGGCCGCAAGCTGGCGGAGCTGGCGGATTACGAAGTGATCCAGCTGAACGACACCCACCCAACCATTGCCATTCCGGAACTGCTGCGCGTGCTGATCGACGAGCATCAGCTGAGCTGGGATGACGCATGGGCGATCACCAGTAAGACCTTCGCCTACACCAACCACACCCTGATGCCAGAGGCGCTGGAGTGCTGGGACGAGAAGCTGATTAAAACTCTGCTGCCTCGCCATATGCAGATCATCACCGAAATCAACAACCGCTTCAAAAAGCAGGTCGAGAAAACCTGGCCGGGCGATAAAGCGGTATGGGCGAAGCTGGCGGTGGTGTTCGACAAGCAGGTGCGCATGGCTAACCTCTGCGTGGTGAGCGGTTTTGCGGTAAACGGCGTGGCTGCGCTGCACTCCGACCTGGTGGTAAAAGATCTGTTCCCGGAATATCACCAGCTGTGGCCGAACAAGTTCCACAACGTGACCAACGGCATCACGCCGCGTCGCTGGATCAAGCAGTGCAACCCGGCACTCTCCGCGCTGCTGGATTCATCGCTGGATAAAGAGTGGGCCAACGATCTCGATCAGCTGATTAACCTCGAGAAGTATGCCGACGATGCGGCGTTCCGCGAGACTTACCGCACCATCAAGCAGGATAACAAAGTGCGCCTGGCGGCGTACGTCAAAGCCCGTACCGGGATTGAGATCAACCCGAACGCGCTGTTTGATATCCAGATTAAGCGTCTGCACGAGTACAAGCGTCAGCACCTGAACCTGCTGCACATTCTGGCGCTGTACAAAGAGATCCGTGAGAACCCGCAGGCCGATCGCGTGCCGCGCGTGTTCCTGTTTGGCGCGAAAGCGGCGCCGGGCTACTACCTGGCAAAAAACATTATCTTCGCTATCAATAAAGTGGCCGACGCGGTGAACAACGATCCGAAAGTGGGCGACAAGCTGAAGGTGGTCTTCCTGCCGGATTACTGTGTCTCTGCGGCTGAGCTGTTAATCCCGGCGGCGGACGTTTCTGAGCAGATTTCTACCGCCGGTAAAGAGGCCTCCGGCACCGGCAACATGAAGCTGGCCCTGAACGGCGCGCTGACTGTGGGTACTCTGGACGGGGCGAACGTTGAGATTGCCGAGCAGGTGGGCGACGAGAACATCTTTATCTTCGGCCATACTGTGGAAGAGGTGAAAGCCATTAAAGCCAAAGGTTATGACCCGGTGAAATGGCGTAAAAAAGATAAACTGCTGGATGCGGTACTGAAAGAGCTGGAGAGCGGCAAATACAGCGACGGCGACAAGCACGCGTTCGACCAGATGCTACACAGCATCGGCAAAGAGGGCGGCGACCCGTACCTGCTGATGGCGGACTTTGCGGGCTACGTTGAGGCGCAGAAACAGGTCGATGTTCTGTATCGCGACCAGGAAGCCTGGGCCCGGGCGTGCATTCTGAACACCGCGCGCTGCGGCATGTTCAGCTCTGACCGTTCAATCCGCGACTACCAGACCCGCATCTGGCAGGCAAAACGCTAAGGAAGCGCGATGGAAAGTAAACGTCTCGATAATGCCGCACTGGCGGCGGGCATCAGCCCCAGCTATATCAATGCTCATGGTAAACCGCAGTCTATTGGTGCTGAAACCAAGAGGCGTTTGCTGGATGCCATGCATAAAGCCAAACCCGTCGCGAAAGCGGCGGTTACCCCCGTCCCGAACGTGATGGTCTACACCGCCGGGAAAAAGATGCCGCTGACGATCGAAGGCAGCGGCGACTTTGGCTGGCTGCTGACCACCGAAGAGGGACATCAGCATAAGGGCCACGCCACGGGCGGCAAAAACCTCAACCTTCCGGCAAAACTGCCGGAGGGCTACCACACGCTGACGCTCACCCAGGACGGCCAGCGCTGGCACTGCCGGGTGATTGTGGCGCCAAAACGCTGCTACGAGCCGCAGGCGCTGAAAGAGGGCAAAAAGCTGTGGGGTGCCTGTGTGCAGCTCTACACGCTGCGCTCGGAGAATAACTGGGGGATCGGCGATTTCGGCGATCTGAAAAAGATGCTGGCGGATGTCGGCAAGCGCGGCGGGGCCTTTATCGGCCTTAACCCGATCCATGCGCTCTATCCGGCTAACCCGGAGAGCGCCAGCCCGTACAGCCCGTCGTCCCGCCGCTGGCTGAACGTGATTTATATCGACGTGAATGCCGTTGAGGATTTCCGCAACAGCGACGAGGCGCAGGCCTGGTGGAAGATGGAGACTACCCGCCAGTCGCTGCAACGCGCCCGCGATGCCGAGTGGGTCGATTATGCTTCCGTCACCGCGCTGAAGATGGCCGCGCTGCGTATGGCGTGGAAAGGCTTTGCACAGCGTGACGACGAACAGATGGCGGCCTTCCGGGCCTTTGTTGCCCGTGAAGGGGAGAGCCTCTACTGGCAGGCGGCGTTCGACGCGCTGCATGCGCATCAGGTGAAAGAGGATGAAATGCGCTGGGGCTGGCCGGTCTGGCCTGAGCAGTATCAGTCCGTCGACTCCCCGGCAGTGAAAGCGTTTTGCGACGAACATGCCGACGAGGTCGATTTTTACCTCTGGCTGCAGTGGCTGGCCTACAGCCAGTTCGCAGCCTGCTGGCAGGAGAGCCAGGGTTACGACATGCCGATTGGTCTCTACCGTGACCTGGCGGTGGGCGTGGCCGAAGGCGGGGCGGAGACCTGGTGCGATCGCGAGCTTTACTGCCTGAAAGCCTCGGTCGGCGCGCCCCCGGATATTCTGGGCCCGCTCGGCCAGAACTGGGGCCTGCCGCCGATGGACCCGCACGTGATCGCGGCCCGCGCTTATGAGCCCTTTATCGAGCTGCTGCGCGCTAACATGCAGAACTGCGGCGCGCTGCGTATCGACCACGTAATGTCGGTGTTGCGTCTGTGGTGGATCCCCTACGGCGAAACCGCCGACCACGGCGCCTACGTTCACTATCCGGTGGACGATCTGCTCTCGATTCTTGCGCTGGAGAGTAAGCGCCATAACTGTATGGTAATCGGTGAAGATCTCGGTACCGTACCGGTAGAAATTGTCAGCAAGCTGCGTGACAGCGGCGTGTACTCCTACAAGGTGCTCTATTTTGAAAACGACCTTGAAAAGAACTTCCGCGCGCCGGAGGCGTATCCAGAACAATCAATGGCAGTCGCGACGACGCATGACCTTCCTACGCTTCGGGGCTGGTGGGACAGCGGCGACCTTACCCTGGGCAAGACGCTGGGCCTCTACCCTGACGAAGTGATGTTGCGCGGCCTGTATCAGGATCGCGAGCTGTCAAAGCAGGGGCTGCTGGATGCGTTGCATGAGCACGGCTGCCTGCCAAAACGCACCGGGCATAAGGCGTCGTTGATGTCGATGACCCCGACGCTCAACCGCGGGTTACAGCGCTACATTGCCGACAGCAACAGTGCGCTGCTGGGGTTGCAGCCGGAAGACTGGCTGGGTATGGCGGAGCCGGTTAACATTCCGGGCACCAGCTACCAGTACAAGAACTGGCGTCGCAAGCTCTCCACCTCCCTTGAGGCGATGTTTGCTGACGAGGGTGTGAATAAGCTGATTAAGGATCTCGATAAGCGGCGAAAAGTGGCTGCGAAGAAGTGATAAAAAACCCGCCGGATGGCGGGTTTTTTATTGCCCGGTGACGCGTAGCGATCCGGGCCTACGGAATGTGCATGCTCTGCTTTTGTAGGCCGAGTAAGGTGCAGCCGCCACCCGGCACTGTCACATCAAACAACCATACCCAGCAGCAGACACCCAATCAGGCCGCAGACCGAGATGATGGTCTCTAGCATCGACCAGGACTTGATGGTCTCACCGATGGTCAGGTTGAAGTACTCCTTGAACAGCCAGAAGCCCGGATCGTTGACGTGAGAGAAGATCACGCTACCGGAACCGACCGCGATAACCATCAGCTCAGGGCTGACGCCGGTGGTGGCAATCAGTGGCGCCACGATACCGCCCGCAGTGATAGCGGCCACGGTGGCAGAACCCAGCGCGATACGCAGGACTGCGGCGATAGACCAAGCCATCAGGATAGGGGAGATGTTGGTTTCATGCATCATAGAGGCGATGTACTTGTCCACGCCGCTATCCACCAGAACCTGTTTGAACGCACCGCCACCACCGATGATCAGCAGCATCATGGCGATGATTTTGATTGAGGAGCCCAGGGTGTCGTTAATCTGATCCATGGAGCGGCCACGGTTCAGACCAAAGGTGAAAAGCGCAATCAGAACCGCGATCAGCGTCGCCATTACCGGGTCGCCCAGGAACTCAGCCACGCCGAGAACCGGATGGCCTTTCGGCAGCACCATTTCACAGACGGCGCGCATGGCCATCAGCACAACCGGTACCAGAGAGGTCCAGACGCTGACGGCAAAGCTTGGCATCTCGGCTTCAGTAAAGGTTTTCGCGTTGTAGAGCCCTTCCGGGATCGGCTTGTCGATACCTTTCAGGCAACGGGCAAATACCGGGCCTGCCAGGATAACGGTCGGGATCGCAAGGATGGTACCGAACAGCAGGGTTTTACCCATGTCCGCATGGAAAATAGTGGCGATAGCGGTCGGGCCCGGGTGTGGCGGCAGGAAGCCGTGTGTCACTGACAATGCAGCAGCCATCGGCACACCGACATAGAGCAGCGGGATGCTGGCAGAGGCGGCGATGGTGAACACCAGCGGCAGCATCAGCACGAAGCCCACTTCGTAGAACAGCGCGAAACCAACGGTAAAGCCGGTTAAGACCACCGCCCACTGAATGTTGTTTTTGCCGAATTTTGCAATCAGCGTGGTTGCGATGCGTTGTGCGCCACCGCAGTCAGCCAGCATTTTACCGAGCATGGCGCCGAAGCCCATGATCAGCGCGAGGCTACCGAGCGTACCGCCCACGCCAGCTTTAATGGAGCTGATAACTTTTACCAGCGGCATACCCTGCATCAGGCCGACAGCAAGTGCCACCAGAACAAGGGCGATAAAACCGTTCATTTTGAAACGGATCATCAAGAGCAGTAACAGGATTACACCGATAGCGACAATGACTAATGGCATGATTATCTGGCCTTAAAAATTGTTATGGGTAACGTCATTATTTCAACGACATACTAATGTTGCCCCAACTGGGAACGGCTAACTGATGGCACACAGAGAGGCTGCCTTCTAAATCTTTAGTTTAGTCGGTCGGCGTAAAGCTGTTTTAGTGCCCGTGAGAATGATACGGGTAACATGTGTGGCTTGAGAATGACCCCGGTGGTCAAAATGTGAATTCTGAGACGCAGGTCATGTTATGAGGCAAGAGAAAAGGGGATGTGTGTTTGTAGGCCCGGTAAGCGTAGCGCCACCGGGCAAGCAAACGGGCAATCAGTAGTAGGAGTGTTCGCCGCGCTGGTGTTCGGTAAGATCGCGCACGCCTTTCAGCTCCGGGAACTCGTTCAGCAGCTGCTTCTCGATCCCCTCTTTCAGGGTGACGTCGACCATGGAACAGCCGTTACAGCCGCCGCCAAACTGCAGAATCGCCAGACCGTCTTCGGTGATCTCCATCAGGGATACGCGACCACCGTGACCCGCCAGCTGCGGGTTGATCTGGGACTGCAGCAGATACTCAACGCGCTCCATCAGCGGAGCGTCATCGCCCACTTTACGCATTTTGGCGTTTGGCGCTTTCAGCGTTAACTGCGAGCCCAGCTGGTCGGTGACAAAATCAATTTCCGCATCTTCCAGATACGGGGCGCTCAGCTCATCGACATAGGCAGTGAGCTGCTCAAATTTCAGGGCGGTGTCAGTTGCTTCCACAGCATCCGGTGGGCAATAAGAGACGCCGCATTCTGCATTCGGGGTGCCCGGGTTGATCACGAATACGCGGATCTGGGTCCCTTCTTCCTGATTTGCCAGCAGTTTGGCAAAGTGCGCTTGTGCAGCATCGGAAATACGGATCATAGAATTGGCCTAATAGTTGACTAAATTACCTGGGTATAATACGCCCAACCTGAGGGCGCTACAAGGTTCGACACAGACACCATACCTGAACCGACGCCGCGCCGCTTCGCAAAAGCAGGCGGGAGAGCTCCGCGACGGTAGCACCTGTTGTCACGACATCATCCACCAGAGCGATATGGCGTCCTGCCACCGGGAATTCAAGCGCAAAGGCGTGCTGCAGGTTGCGTTTACGCAGTCGCGCGCTGAGCAGATGCTGGGCCGGGGTCGCACGGGTGCGGCGAAGGGCGTCGGGAACATAGCGGCAGTTTAACCAGCGGGCCAGCGGGCGACAGAGCAGGTCACTCTGGTTAAAACCGCGCCGCCAGTGCCGCCGGGACCAGAGCGGCACACTGACTATCATGTCGACACGCGGTAAACCGTGGCTGCGCCTGGCCCGCAACAGCGCCAACAGTAACAGCCTCGCCAGCGGCTGGGCCAGCTGGCTGCGGCGAGAAAATTTTAGCTGATGGACAAGCAGACTTACCGGCGGCCTGTAACCGCACACCGCCACCAGCGCCTGCCACGGCGGCGGTTTACGCAGGCAGCGCCCACAGGGCAGGTGAGGGTGGATGGCCGGCAAGCCGCACCGGGGGCAACGGCTCCCCCGCGGGGCAATTCCCCTTTCACATACGGAACAGACTCCCCAATGGCCGAGGGTCAGCGGCATCCGGCATAGCCAGCACAAGCCGGGCACTGTTAGCATAGACAACCTCCTTGTGAAAAAAGAGAACAGTAATCGATGAACAACCTTTGGTGGCAGACCGTCGGGACAGGAAATTGTCATCTTGTGCTGCTGCACGGATGGGGGCTGAATGCCGAAGTATGGCGTTGCGTCAGTGAGGAACTGGCCTCGCATTTTACGCTGCACCTGGTGGATCTGCCGGGCTTTGGCCGTAGCCGTGATTTTGGCGCGATGACGCTTGAGGAGATGGCGGAGCAGGTGCTGGCTCAGGCCCCGGATCGGGCGATCTGGCTCGGCTGGAGCCTGGGCGGACTGGTGGCGAGCCAGATTGCTCTAACGCACCCGGAGCGGGTGCAGGCCCTGGTCACCGTGGCGTCATCCCCTTGTTTTAGCGCCCAGGGAGAGTGGCCGGGGATCAAACCTGAAGTGCTGGCCGGTTTCCAGCAGCAGCTGAGCAATGATTTCCAGCGGACGGTAGAGCGTTTTCTTGCCCTGCAAACCATGGGCACAGAAACGGCGCGCCAGGATGCCCGCACGCTGAAAACCACGGTGCTGTCATTGCCGATGCCGGAGGTGGAGGTGCTGAATGGCGGGCTGGAGATCCTGAAAACGGCCGATCTGCGCGCGCCGCTGGCGTCGCTTTCGCTGCCGCACCTGCGTATTTATGGCTATCTGGACGGGCTGGTGCCGCGCAAGATCGTGCCGCTGCTGGATGAGCAATGGCCGCAAAGCGAAGCCCTGATCATCGCCAAAGCCGCGCATGCGCCCTTTATCTCTCACTCCGACGAGTTTTGCGCGGCGCTGATGGCCTTAAGTCGCCGTTTAAACTGATTATTTTCTGTTACTGCTGGAAAAAGTGACGTACCGCAACAATACTCAATATATCGTTGCGGTTGTCCCGCCTTCGATAATCAAAATTACAATCATCTTTGGGAGTTATGGCTATGAAACTTGTCACAGGTATTGTTGCTTCTCTGGTTATTGGATCACTCTCTTTTGGCGTTATGGCGGCGGAAGAGATCCAGAAGGACAAAGTTAAAGAGATGAATTTGACGAAAGTTGGCGATATTTCTACGTCTGATACCACCGCGCCAATGGATGCGAGAAAAGAGCTTTCACAGAAAGCGGATGAGCTGGGCGGTAAATACTATGTCGTCACCAGCGCCAATAAAGATTCGAAAGACATCCGCGCGACCGCAGAAGTCTACAAATAATTGCACAAAGCCGGGCAGACTTGCCCGGCTTTATTCACGCTTAACGCAGCGCCCACCACTCCCTGAGGCAGGCTTTTCCTTCAGGACAGCTTTTGCAGCTGCCAGATAAGCAGCCGTCGGCATCTTCCTGAATCCGCTTCGCTTTGCCCATCGCCTCAAGACGTTGCAGCATGGCCTCGATCATCGCCTGCGGGGTATGCAGCATCTGGCTAAGCTGGGTGGCCTCCATTCTTCCCTGTAGCGCCAGTAAATCACGTACTTCAATTAACGATGCCATGCCGCCTCCTAATGACAGTCGCTTACCGGACTTTCACAGCAGGCCGCCGCGGTTTTGCCTTTCGCCAGCAGATTAACGTCCACACGGCTGCGGGCCCGGCGTAACAGCCCGATTACCACCACGTTAAACAGCACCACTGCCAGGATGCATACCAGGCTGTACTGCGGATGCTGATTGAAATTGACCGTCTGGTAGTAGACTGTCGCCAGCGAGTAGGCGATGTTCAGCCCCCACAGCACCGAAAAGCCCATCCAGCCGCGGCTCGATTCGCGGGCGATGGCTCCCATGACCGAGATGCACGGAATGTAGAGTAGAACGAAGATCAGGTAGCTGTAGGCCGCCGAGGCGCTGCCAAACTTCTCACTCATCACGCCCATGGCGCCGCTCGCCATTTCGCCGTCGCCTTTGCTGGCTTCAATCGGGTTCGCCAGAACGCTCAGGCTGAAGGTCTCTTTCAGGCTCTGCCAGGTTTCATCCACGGCGCTGACCAGTTCGTCGCCGAGGTGGAAATCGGCCGGGTTAAATGCGGCTTCCTGAATATTTTCAGCGGTGTAGAGGGTGTTCAGCGTACCCACCACCACCTCTTTCGCCATTGCGCCAGTGAACAGCCCGACGGTAGCCTGCCAGTTGTCCTCGTGTACGCCAATCGGCTTGAACAGCGGGGTGATAACGCGGCTGACGGAGGCCAGGGCGGAGTCGTCAATGTTGTCTACCGCCTTGCCGTTCAGAGAGAAGCTGTTGAACGCGCTGAGGAAGATACTGACCACTACAATCACTTTACCCGCCCGCAGCACAAAGCCCTTCAGCCGCTGCCAGGTCTGGATCAGCAGGCTTTTCAGGTGCGGAACGTGGTAGACCGGCAGCTCCATCACGAACGGGGTCGCCTCACCACGCATGATGGTGTGCTTGAGCATCAGGCCGGTGAGGATCGCCATCACAATGCCCAGCACGTAGAGCGAGAAGACCGCCAGCGCCCCCTCCTGACCGAAGAAGGCGGCGGCAAACACCGCGAAGATCGCCAGCCGTGCGCCGCAGGACATAAACGGCGCCATCATGATGGTCATCAGCCGTTCGCGAGGCGCATCCAGCGTGCGCGCCCCCATTACCGATGGCACGTTGCAGCCGAAGCCGACAATCAGCGGCACGAACGATTTGCCCGGCAGGCCGAGGGCCTGCATCAGACGATCCATCACGAAGGCCGCGCGGGCCATGTAGCCGGAGTCCTCCAGGAAAGAGAGGAACAGATACATCATGCCGATCTGCGGCACCAGCGGCAGGACGGTGTTGATCCCGCCCCCCAGCCCCTGGGCGAGGAAGATAGTCAGCCATTCCGGCAGATGCAGCGTATAGCCCAGCCACTGAATGCCGTGAATAAAGATGGCGACGGAGCCGACGTCAAACAGCGGCTGCAGCGCGCCGCCAATGTTGATGGCCAGCAGGAACATCACGTACATCACCAGCAGGAAGACCGGCAGACCGAGGAAGCGGTTGAGGATCACCGTATCCATCGCCCGGGTAAAGCGGCTCGGCTCGGCGGTGAGGGCATTGCTGACCACGTCGCAAATGGCGGCAATGCTCTGATAGCGGGCATCGGCAATGTGCAGGGCAGGGTCGTCCAGCTCGTCATTCAACCGTGCCAGAGAAGCATCCAGCTGGTGGGCGGCATCACCGGCATAGGCGCGGCTGTAGATATCGCCTTCCAGCATTTGCAGGCCGAGCCAGTGGCGCAGCCTGAACGGCATGCTGTGCGCCATTGCCTTTGCGAGGATCCCGGCTTCACGCAGCAGCGGCTGGGCGTAGTGCACCAGCTCCACCTCAGCGTTACGGCTGTGGCGGTCAATGGCGATCTTCAGGGCGTCGATTCCACGGGCGCGGGTTGAGATCAGCGGCACCACCGGGCAACCCAGACGGGCGGAAAGCGCGTCGACATCGATACGGATCTGCTGTTTCTCCGCAATGTCGAGCATGTTCAGCGCCACCACGCAGGGAATACCCAGCTCCAGCAGTTGCAGCGTCAGGTAGAGGTTTCGCTCGAGGTTCGAGGCGTCCACCACGTTGATCAGCAGGTCGGCGTCGCCGCTTAAAATATAGTGGCAGGCGATCTGCTCATCGAGCGAGGTTTGGGAGGAGATAGTGGTTAACGAGTAGGTGCCGGGCAGATCGACGAGGGTGACCTGATTGTCGATGGTCGTAAACTGACCCTCTTTACGCTCGACCGTGACGCCCGCCCAGTTACCGACGCGCTGACGAGCGCCGGTAAGCTGGTTAAATAACGTTGTCTTGCCGGAATTGGGATTGCCAATTAAGCCAATGGTTAATTTTTTCATTTTTTCAGACTCGCTACGAGAGCTGGCGTTTTATTGAGACAGAGCTTCAACTTCTATTAATGCGAGATCTTTCTTACGCAGAACCAGATTTACCCGTCGGGTTTCGATATGTACCGGATCGCCCAGCGGAGCCACGCGCACAACGTGAAATGCGGAGCCGGGAAGTAGCCCTAAAGAGAGCAGCTTCTGGCGATAGGCCGGGCTGATTTCGCGGGTGAAGCCGGTGATCTTCCACGCGCTGTCTGGAGTAAATTGCATAGTGCCTACTTAACGAGAGGTTAAATAATCAACAGGCACAATGGTAATGAGAATGGTTTCTATCATCAATATTAAATATGTGACGGAATGTGCATGGCGCTATTAATTTGCAGCCAGGTTGACCTTGCTCAATATTTACGGCGGAGGCGGGTGGATTATTTGTTAATAAAGTGCTGATGAGGAGTTTTATATTTGCTGCTTAATGAAAATAAAAATAACAAATAATAAACCCTCTCCCCAAAGAGGAGAGGGCACAACAATTAACGCTTTTTACCCATCGCCGCCGCCAGCGCATCCATCATCGCGCTGTTGCCGGAGGGTTGTGCTTCACGCCCGCGTGGTTTCGCCGCCGGACGCTGCTGACGTGCCTCGCTGTTACCGCCGCCACGACGGGCGTTGGTTTCGCCAGGCTGCTCGTCCAGACGCATGGTGAGGGCGATGCGCTTGCGCTGCAGATCCACCTCCAGCACTTTTACCTTCACGATGTCGCCAGCTTTCACCACGGTATGCGGATCTTCCACGAACTTGTCGGCCAGGGAGGAGATATGCACCAGGCCGTCCTGATGCACGCCGATGTCCACAAACGCGCCAAAGTTGGTGACGTTGGTGACTGCGCCTTCCAGCACCATACCCGGCAGCAGGTCGTTCATCGTCTCGACGCCTTCCGCAAACTGCGCGGTTTTGAACTCCGGACGCGGGTCGCGGCCAGGTTTTTCCAGCTCTTTGATGATGTCGGTCACGGTCGGCACACCGAATTTTTCATCGGTGAAGTCAACGGCTTTCAGGCTACGCAGCTCACTGCTGTTGCCCATCAGCGTCTTCAGCGCCTGCTGGGTAGCGGCCAGAATGCGCTCGACCACCGGGTAGGCTTCCGGGTGAACGGTGGAGGCATCCAGCGGGTTGTCGCCGTGGTTAATACGCAGGAAGCCCGCGCACTGCTCGAACGCTTTTGGCCCCAGACGACTCACCTTCAGCAGCTGCTGGCGGTTCTGGAACTGACCGTTCTCATCACGCCAGGCGACGATATTCTGCGCCATCATACGGGTTAAGCCCGCCACGCGGGTCAGCAGGGGAACGGAGGCGGTGTTAAGGTCAACGCCGACGGCGTTCACGCAGTCTTCCACCACCGCGTCCAGCTTACGCGCCAGCTGGGTCTGGCTGACATCATGCTGGTACTGGCCCACGCCGATAGATTTCGGATCGATCTTCACCAGCTCCGCCAGTGGATCCTGCAGGCGGCGGGCGATAGAGACCGCCCCACGCAGGGAAACATCGAGATCCGGGAACTCCTGTGCCGCCAGCTCGGAGGCCGAGTACACGGATGCCCCCGCTTCGCTGACGATCACTTTCTGCGCTGTCACTTTCGGGAACTGCTTCTGCACGTCCAGATAGAAACGTTCGGTTTCGCGGGAGGCGGTGCCGTTGCCGATCGCCACCAGCTCCACGTTGTACTTCTCGCACAGCGCCGCAACCACCGTCGCCGCTTTTGCCGCCTGACCGGTATGCGGATAAATGGTATCGGTGGCCACCAGCTTGCCGGTGCCATCCACCACGGCGACCTTCACGCCGGTACGCAGACCCGGATCGAGACCCATGGTGGCGCGCAGGCCAGCAGGGGCAGCCATCAGCAGGTCGTGCAGGTTACGGGCAAAGACGTTAATCGCCTCGTCTTCGGCGCGTTCGCGCACGGTGCCCATCAGTTCGGTTTCGAGATGCATCAGCACCTTGATACGCCAGGTCCAGCTTACCACCCCTTTGCGCCAGCTGTCTGCCGGGGCGTTATTCAGGCGCAGACCGAGATGATCGGTGATGATCTGCTCGCCGTAGCTCTCTTTCGGCGGCTCGTCGAACTGCGGGTCGGCGTTCAGGGAGAGCTGCAAAATGCCCTCGTTGCGACCGCGGAACATCGCCAGCGCGCGGTGAGAAGGCACGGTTGAAATCGGTTCATGGTGATCGAAGTAGTCGCGGAATTTCGCCCCTTCCTCCTCTTTGCCGCTGACCACGGTGGAGACGATATGGGCGTTCTTCCACAGGTAATCACGCACTTTTGCCAGCAGGGCAGCATCTTCGGCGAAGCGCTCCATCAGGATGTAGCGTGCGCCATCAAGGGCGGCTTTGGTGTCGGCCACGCCTTTGTCGGCATCGATAAATTTCGCGGCTTCGGTTTCCGGGTCGTGCGAGGGCTCATTCCACAGCAGATCGGCCAGCGGCTCCAGGCCTGCTTCGATGGCAATCTGCCCGCGGGTACGGCGCTTGGGTTTATAGGGAAGATAGAGGTCTTCCAGCTCGGTTTTGCTCAGGGTGCCATTAATGGCTTTTTCCAGATCGCTGGTCAGCTTGCCCTGTTCGCCAATGGATTTCAGAATCGCCTGGCGCCTCTCTTCCAGCTCACGGAGATAGCCAAGGCGGGTCTCCAGGTTACGCAGCTGCGTATCATCCAGACCGCCGGTGACTTCCTTACGATAACGTGCAATAAACGGCACGGTGTTCCCTTCATCAAGCAGGCGAACGGCAGCTTCTACCTGTTCAGCCCTTGCCTGAAGTTCACCCGCAATAATGCGGCAGAGCGAATCTTTCATCATGGCTATTTCATCTTGTGGGTCAAAAATCAGGGGATAGTTATACGGACTGGCACAGCAAAATGCCAGTCGCGGAGGGCGCTCCAGGACTATTTTACGTACTCGATTTCATTTACATACCAGCTGGCTTCTCCCGCCGGGGTCTGGACGATAGCCAGATCGCCTACCTCTTTTTTCAGCAGCGCGCGGGCCATTGGAGAATCGATGGAGATGTAATCCTTACGACCAAAAATTTCATCGTAGCCGACGATACGAAAGCGCTTGAGATCGCCGTCGTCGTTTTCGATCTCCACCCACGCGCCGAAGAAGACTTTGCCCTCCTGCTGCGGGGAATAGTCGACGATTTTCAGGTTCTCGAGGCATTTGGTCAGATAACGCACCCGACGGTCGATTTCACGCAGCCGCTTTTTGTTGTACTGGTAGTCGGCATTCTCACTGCGGTCGCCGAGACTTGCCGCCCAGGTCACTTTTTTCGTCACTTCCGGGCGCTCTTCCCGCCACAGGGTGTCCAGCTCTTTCTTCAGATTTTCATACCCTTCGCGGGTGATCAGGGGCGTTTTCATTCTTTTGCCTTACGACGAGGTTGCTTACCTTGCGCACATTACGTATCACTTATCTTAACAGAGAGGATTAATAATGAGTTATGTGATGGAATGTACATATAAGCTGCTGTTAAATATGCTTTGTAACAATTTCGACTAGAATTTATACCAGAATTAGCTGGTCGTGGACGCGCACTTTTTTAGAATACGCTGTTCAAGATTATCCGAACCTTTGGGAGTACTGACAATGCAAGAGAATTATAAGATTCTGGTGGTGGATGACGACATGCGCCTGCGTGCGCTCCTTGAGCGTTATCTGACCGAGCAGGGCTTCCAGGTTCGTAGCGTGGCTAACGCCGAACAGATGGATCGCCTGCTGACCCGTGAATCCTTCCACCTGATGGTGCTGGATCTGATGCTGCCGGGCGAAGATGGCCTCTCTATCTGCCGTCGCCTGCGCAGCCAAAGCAACCCAATGCCGATCATTATGGTGACGGCGAAAGGGGAAGAGGTTGACCGTATCGTGGGTCTGGAAATTGGCGCCGACGACTACATTCCAAAACCGTTTAACCCGCGTGAGTTGCTGGCGCGTATCCGTGCCGTACTGCGCCGTCAGGCGAACGAACTGCCTGGCGCACCGTCGCAGGAAGAGGCGGTGATCGCCTTCGGTAAGTTCAAGCTGAATCTCGGCACCCGCGAGATGTTCCGCGAAGATGAGCCGATGCCGCTCACCAGCGGTGAGTTCGCGGTCCTGAAAGCGCTGGTCAGCCACCCGCGCGAGCCACTGTCGCGCGATAAGCTGATGAACCTGGCCCGTGGCCGTGAATACTCCGCGATGGAACGTTCCATCGACGTACAGATCTCCCGCCTGCGCCGCATGGTGGAAGAGGATCCGGCGCATCCGCGCTATATCCAGACCGTCTGGGGTCTGGGCTACGTGTTTGTCCCGGACGGCTCTAAAGCATGAGGCGAATGCGTTTTTCGCCGCGAAGCTCGTTTGCCCGCACCCTGTTACTGATCGTCACCCTGCTGTTCGTCAGCCTGGTGACGACCTATCTGGTGGTGCTGAACTTTGCGATCCTACCGAGCCTCCAGCAGTTTAATAAGGTCCTGGCCTACGAAGTGCGTATGCTGATGACCGATAAACTGCAGCTGGAAGATGGCACGCAGCTGGTGGTTCCCCCTGCGTTTCGCCGTGAAATCTACCGTGAGCTGGGGATATCGCTCTACTCTAACGAAGCGGCGGAAGACGCAGGACTGCGTTGGGCACAACACTATGAATTTTTAAGCCAGCAGATGGCGCAGCAGCTGGGCGGCCCAACGGAAGTGCGCGTTGAGGTCAACAAAAGCTCGCCGGTGGTCTGGCTGAAAACCTGGCTCTCACCCAATATCTGGGTGCGCGTACCCCTCACCGAAATCCATCAGGGCGACTTCTCGCCGCTGTTCCGCTACACCCTGGCGATCATGCTGCTGGCGATAGGCGGTGCGTGGCTGTTTATCCGCATTCAGAACCGACCGCTGGTCGACCTGGAGCATGCGGCGCTCCAGGTCGGTAAAGGAATTATTCCTCCTCCGCTGCGTGAATATGGCGCGTCGGAAGTGCGTTCCGTTACCCGCGCGTTCAACCATATGGCGGCGGGGGTGAAACAACTGGCGGATGACCGTACCCTGCTGATGGCTGGCGTCAGTCATGATCTGCGCACCCCGTTAACGCGTATTCGTCTGGCGACCGAAATGATGGGCGAGGAAGATGGCTATCTGGCGGAGTCCATCAACAAGGACATCGAAGAGTGCAACGCCATTATCGAGCAGTTCATCGACTACCTGCGCACCGGGCAGGAGATGCCGATGGAGATGGCAGATCTGAACGCGGTGCTGGGTGAAGTGGTGGCGGCCGAAAGCGGCTACGAGCGTGAGATCGAAACCGATCTGCAGCCGGGCGATATCACCGTGCGGATGCACCCGCTCTCCATTAAGCGCGCCGTGGCGAATATGGTGGTCAATGCCGCCCGGTACGGCAACGGCTGGATCAAGGTCAGCAGCGGCTCCGAGCTGAGTCGCGCCTGGTTCCAGGTGGAAGATGACGGCCCGGGGATCAAACCGGAGCAGCGTAAACACCTGTTCCAGCCGTTTGTGCGCGGCGACAGCGCGCGCAGCACCAGCGGCACCGGTTTAGGTCTGGCGATTGTGCAGCGTATTGTGGATAACCATAACGGTCTGCTGGAGATTGGCACCAGCGAACGGGGTGGGTTGAGTATCCGCGCCTGGCTGCCGGTTCCGTTTCCGCGCGGGCAGGTGAAAGAGAGTTAAAAATGCCGGGTAAGCGAAGCGCCACCCGGCACAATTTTTACAGCTTCGGTCCCGCACTCACCAACGCCGCACCCGCTGGCGTATCGGTGTACTTCTCAAAGTTTTGCACAAACAGCTTCGCAAGCGTGGTGGCTTTTTCCTGCCACTGCTCCGGCGACGCGTAGGTGTTGCGTGGGTCGAGGATATGGCTGTCCACGCCCGGCAGTTCGGTCGGGATTGCCAGATCGAACATCGGCAGGGTGAAGGTTTCCGCATCATCCAGCGAACCATTCAGAATGGCGTCGATAATGGCGCGGGTATCTTTGATGGAGATACGTTTGCCAGTGCCGTTCCAGCCGGTGTTGACCAGATACGCCTGGGCACCCGAGGCCTGCATGCGTTTCACCAGCACTTCGGCGTACTGCGTCGGGTGCAGCGACAGGAAGGCTGCGCCAAAGCAGGCGGAGAAGGTTGGCGTCGGCTCAGTCACACCCCGTTCGGTACCGGCCAGCTTGGCGGTAAACCCGGAGAGGAAGTGATACTGCGTCTGGCTGGCGGTGAGGCGTGAAACCGGCGGCAGCACACCAAACGCGTCGGCGGTGAGGAAGATCACCTTAGTCGCGTGGCCCGCTTTTGACACTGGCTTAACGATATTGTCGATGTGGTAGATCGGGTAGCTGACGCGGGTGTTTTCCGTTTTTGACGCATCGTCAAAATCGACCGTGCCGTCAGCACGTACCGTCACGTTCTCCAGCAACGCATCACGACGGATCGCCTGGAAGATATCCGGCTCCGCTTCAGCTGACAGGCGAATGGTTTTGGCGTAGCAACCGCCTTCGAAGTTAAACACGCCGTCGTCATCCCAGCCGTGCTCGTCATCGCCAATCAGGCGACGTTTCGGATCGGTGGAGAGGGTAGTTTTACCGGTGCCGGAGAGGCCAAAGAAGACCGCCACGTCGCCTTTCTCGCCCACGTTCGCCGAGCAGTGCATGGAGGCAATACCTTTTAACGGCAGCAGGTAGTTCATCACCGAGAACATCCCTTTCTTCATTTCGCCGCCGTACCAGGTACCGCCGATAAGCTGGATACGCTCCGTCAGGTTAAAGGCGACAAAGTTTTCCGAGTTCAGTCCCTGCTCTTTCCACTGCGGGTTGGTGCATTTCGCACCGTTCATCACCACAAAGTCAGGCTCGAAGCTCTGTAACTCTTCTTCGGTCGGGCGAATGAACATGTTCTTCACGAAATGGGCCTGCCAGGCGACTTCAGTGATAAAACGAACGGAAAGGCGGGTATCGGCGTTGGCACCGCAGTAAGCGTCGATGATGAACAGACGTTTACCGGAAAGTTGTTGGGTGACGAGGGATTTCAGATGCTGCCAGATTTCAGGGGAGATCGCTTTGTTGTCGTTCTTCCCTTTGCCGTGATCGGCCCACCACAGGGTGTCGCGGGTGGTGTCGTCACGAACAATGTACTTATCTTTCGGCGAACGGCCGGTAAAAATACCGGTGTCGACAGCGATAGCGCCGGTCGTCGTCAATATACCGCGCTCGTATCCTTCGAGTGCTGGATTGAGCTCTTCCTGATAAAGCGTATCGTAATCAGGGTTATAGACGATGTCGCGAGCGTCGTTGATACCATAAGCCTTGAGATCTTGCGGGGTTAAACCATTAACACGCATATCACTGCTCCTTAGCCAATTTATACTGCCTGAAATTGTAGGGGTTTTCTTCGAATGTTAACCGCGACCGGGCTCATAGATTTGCGTATCTGGACAAAAACCCTTTATGACGGAAAACGCTGTGACTCCTGTCACTTTGCGGTGCAGATTATGGCAGGAATCACTTTTCGGTTGGGGAAAATGTTCCGAAAAGGTTAATGAGCGATAAATTAAACTGCGAGAATGTGAATGTAAGCGCATACATGAAAGAAAATTACGAAAGTCTTACATTACTGATAACGATTCAGCAGATTGGGATAAATAGTGAATGAAATTAATGATTAGGGGAGGGGAAAAGGTTAACTGCCCCCTCAAGAGGGCAGTTAACGGCAGGTCTTAGTGCAGCTGCGGATCGGCCGGGGAGGCGTTGTTGCGGATCTCGGCAATGTCCATTGCGTTAAAGACGTAGTGAGAACCGCAGTAGTCGCAGTTCATGTCGATTTCGCCATCTTCCGCCAGGATGCTGTCAATCTCTTCATCCGGCAGTGTTTTCAGGGCGCCCGCGCAGCGTTCACGGGAGCAGGTGCACTTGAACTCAACATCCTGCGGATCGTAGAGCGTTACCTCTTCTTCGTGATACAGACGCCACAGCACTTCGTTCGCCGGTAAGGTGAACAGCTCTTCGGCTTTGATGGTTTCGGTCAGGGTGGCCAGGTGATCGAAATCATCTGCCTGCGCGTTCTGGGCTGGCAGCACCTGCAGCAGCATCCCGCCGGCACACGGCTGGCCGTCGACTTCGCCGGTACGGATAAACAGACGCGTCGGCAGCTGTTCGGAGCGCAGGAAGTAGTCTTCCAGGCAGGCTGCCAGCGTGTCGCCTTCCAGACCGACGACCCCCTGATAGCGCTCGCCCTCTTCCGGGGAGATGGTGATGACCAGGTAGCCATTGCCCACCAGCGTTTTCAGGTCTGCGTTTTCAGGGATCTCGCCCTGTACGCGCGCCACGCCGCGCATCTGCTGCTGGTTGTTGCCGTTGATTACCGCCAGGCTCATCGGGCCATCACCCTGCAGCTGCACGGTGATGTCACCGGCAAATTTCAGGGTCGCGGTCAGCAGGCTGGTCGCGACCAGCAGCTCGCCCAGCACGGTTTTTACCGGCAGCGGGTAGTTGTGGTTTTCCAGGATCTGTTTCCAGGTTTCGGATACGGTAACCAGCTCGCCGCGAACGGCAAATTGTTCAAACAGATAGCGGTGTAATTGGTCGTGTTGGGCCATAGTCATCTCTCGTTCAGCAAGAATCACTCATTCTCGCCATTTTTAAATTTAATCAGATCGCGACGTTCTTTCTTGTCAGGGCGTCTGTCGGGATGCGGCATGGTCAGGGCATTCAGCTTTCGCGCCTGCGCCATCTTTTCGCGTTTCTCCACGCTTTCTGCCGCCTCTTCGTACAGGGTGCTGGCTTCCACTGCCGGGCGACGTTGTTCGGTGATGTTTTTCACGATCACCGTCCGTTCATCGTTGCCCTGACGCAGGGTCAGGGTGGCGTTCAGCTCCACGAGCTTGCTCGGCTTGCTGCGCTGCCCGTTGTAATGCACCTTGCCGCCTTCAATCATTTCGCGGGCGAGGGCGCGCGTTTTGTAAAAGCGGGCAGCCCATAACCATTTATCCAGTCTTACTCCTTCGGAGGGTTTCTCTTTCATGGCTTCTCCTTCACGGTGAGTGAGGGGATCATCCGGCGGTAGTCGTTCAGCCCCGGATGTCGCAGATAGCTTTTTTCAGCCAGGCCAGAATCAGGATTGGTCACGCCAAGGCAATAACGAATGCCAAATTTTGCCGCCGCATCCAGAATGGGTTCGCTGTCATCAATGAACAACGTTCTTTCTGGCTGCAGGCCGGTCTCTTCTGCCACCGCCTGCCACAAACGCTGATCCTCTTTCGGATAACCAAATGTGTGGGTGGAAAGTAATAAATCAAGGTGTGAACCCAGTCCGGTATGTTCCAGCTTCACCGCCAGATTATGCGGGTGTGCGTTGGTCAGCAAAATGCGCCGCTTGCCGCTGGCTTTGAGCGCGTCCAGAAAGGGGACGGTATCTTCACGCAAAACGGCGCGCGGGCCCTGAGCGGTGGTCATGGCACAAATATCCAGACCAAGGCGTTCGCTCCAGTAGTCCAGACAGTACCAGTTTAGCGTATGTTGTACGGCGGTATATTGCTGGCGTATGAATTCCTGCGCCTCCAGCGGGGTGATCCCTTGCTGCTCGCCGTAGGTTTCCGGCACCAGTGTTTGCCAGAAGTAGTTATCAAACGCGAGGTCCAGCAGCGTGCCGTCCATATCCAGCAGGACGGTATCAACCTCCTGCCAGGCGATATCAAGATGCATGGGGAATACTCCAGCCAGAAAAAACGTGCGCGACAGGGTAGCATATCTGGTCGCGCACAGAGGTTATCCGATCAGGCTCTCAGGGGTAGGAACAAGCTTCGGATTGAGGCAATTTTCGTAGTACTGCTGGATCTCCGCCAGGCGGGTGCGCGAGCGCTGGTAGCGGCGTAACGCCATCACGCCGTTCCAGATAATGCACACCACCATCGCCAGCATCAGCAGCGAGGTGGCAATGTAACGCCATAAAACGGCGCTATCCGGTATGCGGTGCAGCTCGATATGGCGGGTGCCATTGGCATCGGTAAAGATGCTCGTCACAATTCCTTCGGCGCTGAACGGCGTGTGCATCAGCATCTGCGCCAGTCGCTGAAACTCGCCCCACTGCTCCTGCGCCGGGTAGTCATACAGCGCCACCGGCGGGTAGGGCTGATCGACCAGATCGCTGCCTTCATCGCTGACGATCACAAAGCCGCCGGGCGCCGGGCTGTTAAGCGCCTGCGCGGCACGCGAGGTTTCGCGCATAACGAATGGCGCGGTAGAGGTGGCGACCAGGTTTTCCAGCGACTCGGCGCTCACCGGACGCAGCAGGACGTTAACACCATCAAGACGACCAGTCGTGGCACGTTTCACCAGCGCTTCCCAGTCTTTGCTGTTGCCGAGGTTCACCAGCGCGTTCTTCAGCCTGACGCACTCATCCGCCTCCGCGCACAGCTCCTGGGTCTTCAGTACGATATCGCCAAAGTCATCCAGCAGGATCATGCCCGATTTCTGAATGGCGGAGCGTAACGCCGGGCTGACGCGCGTAACATCTTCCGGTTGAGGATGGAGCTGGCGGCTCAGGGCCTGGGTCAGCGCCGTGGCTTTGTTAACAATGTCTGATTCCGGCAGCGGCAGCGGGGCTGCGTCATTCCAGATCAGCTGCGAGCAGTCAAAGGGGGCAAAAGGCGAGCTCTGACGGGCGTTCCAGTTGCCCGGCGCGTGGATATTACACATCCCCGTTCCCTTCAGATTCAGCGTATCGCCGACGCGCACCCCGGCGTTTTCAAGCTCCCCAACGCTGGTAGCCTCGATGGTCTGGGCGCCTTTGATCCACGACAGGGTAAATTTGATCGGCATATCCAGCGGTACGAGGAAAATCAGCATTGCCAGCACCAGCCCGGCGCCACCGGCAATCACCGTGCTGCGCAACCAGTGCTGCAGCGGGAAGTTTTTCACCTCGTCATGCAGGGATAAATAACGTCCCTGGCGCACCACATGCCTGTCCAGATAGATATCAACATCGGTCTTTTGCCCTAAATCCTGGGCCAGCCACGGCTGCCAGTGGCGCGGGTAGATCAGGTCAATAATGCCCATCGAGATATTGTTGACGTGATCCTGATCGTTCTCGCCAAACAGACCCCAGCGCTTTGGCGTCCCGCGCAGGCAGTGGATCTCACGCAGCGCGTTTTTCGCCGGCGGGGCAAATAATCCCCATAAACCCGCCGCCAGCAGCAGCACGCCGCCACCAGCAAGCCAGGGGACAAACACATCCGGACTCAGCAGGCAGAAGAAGAACAGCAGGAAGGCGGCGACAATCAGCAGCGCTTCACGAATGCCATCCGGGCGGCTGAGGGCATACTCTTCGTGGGTCTCCTGACGAATGTTCAGCAGTTCGATCTGCTCTGTCTCTTCGCCACGAATCGACGCCTGGGTTGAGCTGACGTGTTCCAGCGCCAGATGCGGCGCTTCCTGGACATACTCGGCGATGGAGTGGCCGTTCAGGGTAATTACCAGCGGGATAGCGTCGGTGTGGATCAGCTCAACGCTGTTTTCATCATTGATGTACTGCTCCCAGAACGGCGGCAGATGCACTTCGACGGAGTCGAGGTAGTAGCGCCATTTATTGGGATCGTCTGTGGTAATGCCATAGCGGGTAATGGAGCGCGTCAGGCAGAGCACGGTATTGCTCTCGGCGTTCAGGCTTAACGAGACCGGAGCCGCGCTGGCGCCTGTTGCAGGCATTTGCTGGATGCGGTTAAACGACTCGAGATATTGCTCAATCGCGCTACGTTCTTCTGCGGTGAGTTTGCGTGTGCTCGCCCCGGTAAAGGCGTTGAGATAAGGCAGGCGATATCGACGCTGCGATCGACGTCTGAACCACCACCCTGCAATTAATGCGCAGGCCAGCATAGCAGCGATAATTATTAAAATGGTGCTCATGCTTTCCCCATCTTACTTTTCTTACAGGTGTAGTCAGTAGCACCTTTAACAGTGAATGCGTGTCTGTGGTTGGCTATCGGCATGTAAGGCGTTGAACTTGAGCAATTTGAAGCGCATCCCAGTGTTCGCTGATGATAGCAAAGGCAACCGTGGCGGAATATCAGCAAATTCCTGGAATAATTTCAACCTATTGACTTTTGTGTTGAAATGCGTAATGAATCTGATTAAGTTGCATAAATGTAAATAAACCGCGAAGGACATTGCCGAAACCGTGCGGCATATCGCACAATGAGGTCTGTTCACCCAGCAAAGACCCGTCAAAATGAGCAAACCCTTACAAAAGCCCACCATCCTGAATGTTGAGACTGTCGCCAAATCGCGGCTGTTTAACGTTGAGAGCGTGGATCTGGAGTTCAGTAACGGCGTGCGCCGCGTCTACGAGCGTATGCGTCCCTCCACACGCGAAGCCGTCATGATTGTGCCTATTGTCGACGAGCATCTGATCCTGATCCGTGAATACGCGGTGGGAACGGAATCTTACGAGCTGGGCTTCTCCAAGGGACTTATCGATCCCGGCGAGTCGGTTTATGAAGCCGCCAACCGTGAACTGAAAGAAGAGGTGGGCTTTGGTGCGAAGGAGCTTACTTTCCTGAAAAAGCTCAGCATGGCCCCTTCCTATTTCTCCAGCAAAATGAATATTGTGCTGGCGGAAGATCTCTATCCTGAATCGCTGGAAGGTGATGAACCTGAGCCGCTGCCGCAGGTACGCTGGCCGCTGGCGCATCTGATGGATCTGCTGGAAGAGCCCGATTTTAACGAAGCCCGGAACGTAAGCGCACTGTTTCTGGTACGGGAGTGGCTGAAAGGGCAGGGAAGACTATAGCGGAAAATCCCCCCTCCACCGGGAAGGGGGGAGACATATCAGAAGAGCTCTTGCGTTTCGCCGTTATCTATCAACGTTGTACCCACCTCATGCACCACCTGATGCGTTGGCTGCGTACCTTCGATGAAATACTCCTCACGACTGTTACCACCGTTAGCGAGCTGACCGCTGTAGCGATCGATATTGACCGTTACGATGCCCGGCGGTGGCGTAAGTGGTTCTTCCGGTACGCCATCAAGAACGATCTTCATAAAGGCATCCCACGCGGGCTGCGCGCTTTTGGCTCCGCCCTCGTAACCGGAGATCTGATCTTTAATTGCTCCGGAGGCTGTGGTTCGCCCTAAATCACGACGGTGATCGTCAAAGCCGATCCACACCGAGGTGACTGCCCCCGGACCATAACCCGAGAACCAGGCATCTTTGGAGCTGTTGGTGGTGCCGGTTTTGCCGCCAATATCCTTGCGCTGCAAATCACGACCGGCACGCCAGCCTGTACCCTGCCAGCCCGGTTCACCAAAGATGTTGCTGTTCAGCGCGCTCTTGATCAGGAACGCCAGCGGAGTGTTAATCACATGCGGGGCGTACTCCTGAGCGCCGGTCTGGGCGACCAGCGCCTGGTTCGCCTGCTGGAGCTGCGGCATCGGCACCGCCGCATTTTGCCGCTCCTGCGAGATCGCGACATCTTCCATGTCCTGGTTGTTCAGCGCGTCTGATTTAGGCGTATCGCCATAGATGACGGGAATATCACACTCGGCGCAGGCGATCTTCGGCCTGGCCTCAAACAGTACGCCGCCCTGATCGTTCTCGATTTTGCTGATGAAGAACGGATCGACCAGGAAGCCGCCGTTGGCCATCACCGCATAACCGCGGGCCACCTGTAGCGGGGTAAACGACGCGGAACCCAGCGCCAGCGACTCGGTATGTACGATATTCTGCGCCGGGAAGCCGAAGCGCTGCAGATACTCTGCCGCATAATCGACGCCCATGGCACGCATGGCACGCACCATCACCACGTTCTTCGACTGCCCCAGTCCCTGACGCAGGCGAATCGGGCCGGCGTACTCTGCCGGTGAGTTTTTTGGCCGCCAGTCGGAACCGGCCCCGGCATCCCAGCGGGAGATCGGCACGTCATTGAGAATACTGGCGAGGGTCAGACCCTTGTCCATTGCCGCGGTGTAGAGGAACGGTTTGATATTGGAACCGACCTGACGCAGCGCCTGAGTGGCACGGTTAAACTTGCTCTGATTGAAGTCGAAGCCGCCCACCAGCGCCAGAACCGCACCGTTATGCGGGTCGATAGAGACCAGCGCCGAGTTAACGTCCGGGATCTGTCCCAGCCACCAGGCGTCATTAACCTGGCGCACCCAGATTTGCTGGCCCACCTGTACGACGTCGGTCACTTTGCGTGGCGTCGCGCCCTGCTGTGTATCAGAGCGGTACGGACGTGCCCAGCGTACCCCTTCCATCCGCAGCGACACGGAGGTGCCGTCGGCGAGCATCGCCGTGGCTTCCTGCGGATTGGCCTGGGTCACCACCGCCGCCACGAAGGGCCCATAGCCCGGAAGCGGCTTCAGGGTGTCGGTGATTTTTTTACTGCTCCAGGCGGATTCACCTACCTTCCACAGCACGTTTGACGGGCCGCGGTAGCCGTGGCGCATATCGTAATCTATGACGTTGTTACGCACCGCCTGCTGCGCGCCCTGCTGGATGTTGCGGCTGATGGTGGTGTAAACGCGGTAACCATCCTCGTAGGCCTGTTCGCCGTAGCGGGAGACCATCTCCTGGCGAACCATCTCGCTGAGATAAGGGGCGGAGAAGGCAATTTCCGGCGCGTGATAGTTGGCATCAATCACCTCACTGCGCGCCTGATCGTACTGCGTCTGGCTGATATAGCCCTCGCTCAACATACGCGACAGCACCACGTTGCGACGTGCGGTAGCGCGATCCAGCGAGTAGAGCGGGTTGAAGGTGGAAGGCGCCTTCGGCAGACCGGCGATGGTCGCCATTTCACTCAGGGTCAGCTGTTCGATGGATTTACCGAAATAGACCTGCGCCGCCGCACCCACGCCATAGGCACGGTAGCCGAGATAGATCTTGTTGAGGTAAAGCTCAAGGATCTCATCTTTATTCAGCAGCTGCTCAATGCGGATCGCCAGGAACACTTCCTTAATCTTACGCATCAGCGTTTTTTCAGGGCTCAGGAAGAAATTACGCGCCAACTGCTGGGTGATGGTACTCGCCCCCTGCGAAGCATGGCCGGAGAAGAGCGCCACGCTGGCGGCACGGAAAATCCCCACCGGGTCGACGCCGTGGTGCTCATAAAAGCGGCTATCTTCTGTGGCAATAAAGGCTTTCACCATTACTGGCGGAATTTGATTCAGCGTCAGCGGGATACGCCGCTTTTCGCCGTACTGGGCAATCAGCTCGCCATCGGCGCTATAAACCTGCATCGGGATCTGAAGGCGTACGTCACGAAGCGTAGCGACATCAGGCAGTTGCGGCTCAATATATTTGTACAAACCAAAAATCGAGCCTGCTCCAAGCAGAATGCAACAGACTGCAAGGATCAATAAATACTTTACGAACTTCACTGGAGATTTCCCATTTAGTTTGAACTGGGCAGTTTCTAAACAATCGCGCGGTAGTATAAAGGCAAGCCTGTAGCATTGATATAGCCGTTATCCCCCCGGACGATAAGGAGATCGTGAAACATGGTATTTAAAACATGGCGAACAGGCGTTCATATTCAACAGGATAAGGTGCTGGCCGTCGCGCTGGTACGCAGAAAGTCGGGCTGGGGGCTGCGCCGCTGGTGGCAGCTCCCCCTGGCGGAGGGCATTATCCGCGACGGGCAAATTCTTCAGCCCGAACAACTGGCTGCGGCGTTGCGCGAGTGGCGGCAATGGCTGCCTTACCAGCATCAGGTACTTCTCGCCTTTCCGGCCGCACGCACCCTGCAACGCACCTTTCCGCGCCCGGCAATAACCCTGCGCGACAGTGAGGAGACGGCCTGGATTGGCGCGGCCTTGAGCCGCGAGCTGGAGATGGCACCCGATGCCCTGCGTTTTGATTATGCGGAAGATACGTTCAGCCAGGGGTATCAGGTTACCGCGGCACAAAATAAAGAGATCGCCACGCTGCTGGATCTGGCCCGGGTGTTGCGTCTGCGGCTGACTGCGATCACACCCGATGCCGGGGCGCTGGCCCATTTTCTGCCTTTTGTACACGCGCCTGCCCAGTGCGTTGCCTGGCGCGATCGGGATCAATGGCTATGGGCGATGCGTCACCAGTGGGGCAGACGTGGGCTGGCGGAGGCGCCCGATGTTGAAAGCCTGGCAGCCCTGCTGGCGCTAGGGGTTGAGGAGATCGCCTGCTGCGATATGCGCAGTTTCGACCCCTGGAACGTGTTGTCCCACCGGCAACCGCCGCTGCCTGAAAATGGCGCGGATTTTAGCGTCGCACTGGCGTTAGCGCTGGCGACGGAAGGCTATGCGCGATGAGCGCGGCCAACCTGCTGCCGTGGCGTCAGCAACAAAAACGCCACTGCCTGCGCTTCTGGGGCTTGCTGTTCACCGGCTCGCTGCTGGTAACGCTGGGGCTCTGGACCGCCCGGCGGGCCGACGTCCCGCTACAAGCGCAGGTTTTCGCGCAGCGACAGGCCAGCGATGGGGCGCTGAGGCAGGCGCTGGCGCAGCGGCAAAAGCAGTGGACGGCGCGTATTGTTCAGCGCCAGCAACAGCAGATCTGGGCGCAAAAAAAAGCGCAGACAGAGGCCTGGCAGACGATCCTCATCGTCCTGGCCCGCGCCCTGCCGGAGCAGGCATGGCTGGCGCAGCTTCGTTTCCAGCACTCCACGCTCTCCCTGAGTGGATACGCCGCCACGTTACCGGCGCTTGCGGCGCTGGAGACGGCGCTACGCCAGCTGCCGGGGTTTACCCCTACCACGCCCGGCGAGATGCGCCAGGACGCACAGGGGCGCTGGCAATTTAGCTGGGCGCTGACCCGCAAGGAGGAGGCTGATGCGGATCCCTCCTGACATCTGGTACGCGTTGTCCCCGCGCTGGCGCTGGCTGTGCTGGGGCCTCAGCTCAGGGCTGATGCTGCTCTGTGTGCTCGGGGGGCAGCTACGCATGCAGCAGCAACAGCTCGCCACGCACCAGGCTCAGCACGCGCGTGACGCGGCGATCAACGGCCGCTTATGGACCGCGGTGCGTAAGCTCTCGCCCGTTGAGGATGCGCCATCGTCCGTGGCGCTGCGCCCCTTTTCACCGCTGGAGTTCGATAACGGTGAGCTACACATGGTGCGCTGGCAACCCGTCAATGCGGGAGGCGAACTGGTGGTCGAGGCGGTATGGGGGCAGATACCCGGGCTGTTTGCCACTCTCGCCCAACGCGACGTGGCGGTGGCGCGTTTTACGCTCCAGCCAGAACAGCAAAAGCTGCGCCTCACCCTGCAACTGGAGCGCCAGAATGCGGGTTAGCCGTGGCGTACTGCTTCTGCTGCCGCTTCTTCTCGGCATGCGCGATCCGTTTCAGGCGCCGGTGTCACGCTGCCCCGACGCAGCCCTGAGCCAGTGGCGTTATGCCGGGCTGGTATCCGGCGCGGTGCCGGTGGGCATCGTCAGGGATGAAAAGTCCCGCTGGTTGCGGGTGCGTCGCGGCGACACGCTGCCCCAGGGCTGGCAGGTAAGGGTGCTGAATGAAAAGGAGTTGGTCATCGACACGTCTGAGGCGTGTGAACCGCCGTTATGGCGATGGCAACGACAAGGAACGAAACAGGATGAAAAGAGGGATGGTGGCATTACTGCTGATCGGCAGCCAGACGCTGGCAGCGGAACCGTTGGCCGTGAATCTGGTCGTGGATGATGTGCCGGTCGCCCAGCTTCTGCAGGCCCTGGCGGAGCAGGAGAACCGCAATATGATTATTGCACCAGACGTGAGCGGCAATGTCTCTTTGCGTCTGCAAAAGGTGCCCTGGTTACAGGCGATACAGACGGTGGTGACCAGCGCCGGGCTGGTGATGCGCCAGCAGGAGGGCATCTTTTATATCCACAGCGCCGCCTGGCAACAACAGCAGCAGGCCAGAAAAGAGGCGGAGCGCGCTAAGCGTCAGCTCAGTGTGCCGCTGGAGGCGCGCAGTTTTTCTCTCTCCTATGCGGATGCGGGCGATCTCAGGCAGGCTGCCGAAAAGCTCCTCAGCCCAAAAGGCAGCCTTGCGGTGGACAAACGCACCAACCGTCTGCTGGTGCGCGACAGCAGGGCTGCGCTGGATGCGTTACAGCACTGGGTGGGGCAGATGGATCTGCCGGTAGCCCAGGTCGAGTTGGCGGCACACATTGTCAGCATGAGTGAAAAAAGCCTGCGGGAGCTGGGCGTGAAGTGGAGCCTGGCGCAGGCGCAGCAGCCTGGTAAGCCCGGAGAGTTGACGATACTCAACAGCGATCTTGCGGTGACCAACGCCACTACGCAGGTGGGTTTCACTATCGGCCGGATTAATGGCCGGTTGCTGGACATTGAGCTCTCCGCCCTGGAACAAAAACAGCAGGTGGATATTATCGCCAGCCCGCGTCTGCTGGCGTCGCATATGCAGCCTGCCAGCATTAAACAGGGCAGTGAAATTCCCTACCAGGTTTCCAGCGGAGAGAGCGGCGCGACGTCGGTGGAATTTAAAGAGGCGGTGCTGGGCATGGAGGTGACTCCGGTGGTGCTGGCCAATGGACGTGTACGCCTGAAGCTGCGCATCAGCGAGAACAGCCCGGGCCAGGTGCTAAAGCAGGCCGACAGTGAAACCATGACGATAGACAAACAGGAGATCGAAACCCAGGTAGAGGTCAAAAGTGGTGAAACGCTGGCCTTAGGCGGAATTTTTTCTCAGAGACATAAAAGCGGGAGTGAAAATGTGCCAGGCTTGAGCCGTATCCCCATCCTGGGGCAGTTTTTTCGCCATCAGGGTAAAGACAACGAGCGCCGGGAATTAGTGGTTTTTATCACCCCTCGTCTGGTTACGACCTCCTGATATGCGGCAACGCCCCACGTGATTTTGCATTCTGTTTGTTGCAGATGTTTGACGTGGGGCATTAATTAGCATACAAGGAGTACCGATTTGAGAATCAGCCTACTCAATCTCACACCTTAACAACTTAAGCGGCAAGCAGGGTGATTTATTCTGTTGCCAAACAAGCTGGAGTATTGAGATAATTTTTAGTCTGACTCTCGCTCTATCGCATATGAGGTTTCAGTTCATGTCCTGTTACGCCAGGTGTCGGCGAAGCGGGTTTACCATTAACGAATAGTCTTAGTAGTACCGAAAAAATGGCAGAGAAACGCAATATCTTTCTGGTTGGGCCTATGGGTGCCGGCAAAAGCACTATTGGGCGCCAGTTAGCTCAACAACTCAATATGGAATTTTACGATTCTGATCAAGAGATTGAGAAACGAACCGGAGCTGATGTGGGCTGGGTCTTCGATGTAGAAGGCGAAGAGGGTTTCCGTGACCGAGAAGAAAAAGTTATCAATGAACTTACGGAAAAACAGGGCATTGTGCTGGCTACTGGCGGCGGCTCTGTAAAATCTCGCGAAACTCGCAACCGTCTCTCCGCCCGCGGTGTCGTGGTCTATCTCGAAACGACCATCGAAAAACAACTGGCGCGTACGCAGCGTGATAAAAAACGCCCGTTGCTGCAGGTTGAGACGCCTCCACGTGAAGTTCTGGAAGCGCTGGCTGATGAACGCAATCCCCTGTATGAAGAGATTGCTGACGTTACCATTCGCACAGACGATCAGAGCGCTAAAGTGGTCGCAAACCAGATTATTCATATGCTGGAAAGCAACTGATTCTGGCTTTATATATACTCGCCTGCGGGTAAAAAGTATTTAAGGTGGATGTCGCGCTATGGAGAGGATTACAGTCACTCTCGGTGAACGGAGTTACCCTATCACTATCGCGGCTGGTTTGTTTAACGACCCAGCTTCCTTCTTACCACTGAAAGCGGGTGATCAGGCAATGCTGGTCACCAATGAGACGCTGGCTCCGCTTTATCTCGACCGAGTACGTCAGCTGCTTGAACAGGCTGGCGTGAAGGTCGACAGTGTGATTCTGCCTGATGGCGAGCAGTATAAAAGCCTGACGGTACTTGATACCGTCTTCACCGCATTACTGCAAAAACCGCACGGTCGCGACACAACACTGCTGGCATTAGGCGGCGGTGTTGTTGGCGATCTGACGGGGTTTGCGGCGGCAAGCTATCAGCGTGGCGTTCGTTTTATTCAGATCCCGACCACGTTGTTGTCGCAGGTTGACTCTTCTGTTGGCGGCAAAACCGCCGTAAACCATCCGCTTGGCAAAAACATGATTGGCGCGTTCTATCAGCCCGCGTCGGTGGTGGTGGATCTCGACTGTCTGCAAACGCTGCCTAAGCGCGAGCTGGCATCTGGCCTGGCGGAAGTGATCAAGTACGGCATTATTCTCGATGGCGAGTTTTTTAGCTGGCTTGAAGAGAATATGGACGCCTTATTGCGCCTGGATGGTCAGGCGATGGCGTACTGTATTCGCCGTTGTTGTGAGCTGAAAGCAGAAGTGGTTGCCGCAGACGAGCGCGAAACAGGCTTACGTGCTTTACTGAATCTGGGGCACACCTATGGCCATGCTATCGAAGCCGAAATGGGCTACGGTAACTGGCTGCATGGCGAGGCCGTGGCGGCGGGGATGGTGATGGCCGCTCGCACCTCGGAGCGTCTGGGTCAGTTCAGCAAGGCGGATACACAACGCATTATCACGTTGCTTGAGCGTGCCGGGTTACCGGTGACGGGGCCGCGCGAAATGTCAGCGCAGGCCTACTTGCCGCACATGATGCGTGATAAAAAAGTATTAGCAGGCGAGATGCGTCTGGTACTCCCGCTTGCAATCGGAAAGAGTGAAGTTCGTGGCGGTGTGCCGCACGATGTCGTTCTTGGCGCTATTGCTGATTGCCAGCAAGCGTAACTATTAGAAAGGTCCGGCTGCGGTAATACGTAGCCATTTTGCTTCAGGTGATATGCAAAGTCGTAGGCATAAGCCTTTTAGTGGGGTGTTAAATGGATGAATTCAAACCAGAAGACGAGCTGAAACCCGATCCCAGCGATCGTCGTACTGGTCGTACTCGCCAATCTTCAGAACGTGATAACGAGCCGCAAATCAACTTTGATGAGGTCGATCTGGACAATGACGATCCTCGTCCTTCGCGTGGCCGCGCCGCCCGCGACGAGCGTGAAGAAGAGGATTATGAGTCCGAAGATGATTCAATGGACGAAGCGCCCGTACAGCGTCGCCCGCGCAAGCGTAAGGCCGCTGCGGCGAAGCCCGCTTCCCGCCAGTATATTATGATGGGCCTGGGTGTGCTGGTCCTGCTGCTGCTGATTATCGGCGTCGGCTCCGCACTGAAAGCCCCGTCCACCTCGCCTGCTGAACAAACTGCTTCTGGCGAGAAGAGTATCGATCTTTCCGGCAGCGCTGCCGACCAGGCAAATGGCTCGCAGCCAGCGCCAGGCGCCACCTCCGCGGAGAATACGCAGCAGGAGATCTCTCTGCCGCCTGTTGCCTCCACGCCGACTCAGGGCCAGTCTCCGGCTACGCCTGAAGGCCAGCAGCGCGTTGAGGTTCAGGGCGATCTGAATAACGCCCTGACGCAGCCGCAGAGCGAGCAGCAGGTTAACAACGTGGTGGTGAACTCCACCCTGCCGACCGAGCCTGCAACCGTGGCGCCAATCCGTGGTGCTAACGGGCAACAGCAGACGGCGGCCGCAGAATCTGCGCCACGTCAGACTAAACCTGCGCAGCATCAGGAGCGTAAGCAGGCGGTGATTGAGCCGAAGCGTGAAGTGAAGCCGCAGCCTGTTGCGAAAGCAGAAGCGCCAAAAGCAGCCGCGCAGCCGAAGCACACTGAAACGGCAACCAGCGCCCCGGCGAAAGCGCCTGCAACAACCGCGACGGCACCGAAAGCAACGCCAACGCCGACCGCAACAGCATCGACGCCAGCGGCGAGCGCCCCGGCGGCTTCTGCCAGCACCGGTAAATCGACAGGGAACGTGAGTTCTCTGAAGTCTGCGCCGTCCACCAACTACACGTTGCAGCTGAGCAGCTCTTCCAGCTATGACAACCTCAACGGCTGGGCGAAAAAATCGAACCTGAAAAACTTTGTTGTCTACGAGACCACCCGTAACGGTCAGCCATGGTATGTGCTGGTAAGCGGTGTGTACTCATCGAAAGACGAAGCAAAACGTGCGGTTGCCACACTGCCAGCCGACGTTCAGGCGAAAAATCCGTGGGCGAAGCCGATCCGTCAGGTTCAGTCCGATTTGAAGTAATCTGTGAAGCGCAGGATGCTGTCGGAGCTTTCTCCACAGCCGGAGAAGGTGTAATCAGTTAGTCAGCATGAAAAAAAATCGCGCTTTTTTGAAATGGGCAGGGGGGAAATACCCCCTGCTCGATGATATTCAAAAACACCTGCCAGACGGCGAGTGTCTTGTCGAACCCTTTGTTGGTGCGGGCTCGGTATTTCTCAATACCAACTACACCCGCTACATCCTTGCGGATATCAACAGCGACCTGATCAGTCTTTACGAAATCGTAAAAGAGCGTACCGATGAGTACGTCGATGAGGCGCGCAAGCTCTTTACGCCAGAGAACAACACCCCGGACGTTTACTATCAGCATCGCGCTGAGTTTAATCAGTGCCAGGATAAGTTCCGCCGTGCGCTGCTGTTCCTCTATCTTAATCGCCACGGCTACAACGGCCTGTGCCGGTATAACCTGCGTGGTGAATTTAACGTGCCGTTTGGACGCTACAAGCGCCCCTATTTTCCTCAGGCCGAGCTGTATCACTTTGCTGAAAAAGCGCAGAATGCGGAATTCCATTGCCTCTCGTATGAAGAGTGCATGAACCTTGCTGACGCCAATTCGGTGGTTTACTGTGATCCACCGTACGCACCTCTGTCTGCTACGGCGAACTTTACCGCTTATCACACCAACAGCTTTAGTCCTGCCGAGCAGGCGCATCTGGCGGGGATGGCGGAAAAGCTGGTCAGCAAAAGTATCCCGGTGTTAATTTCGAATCACGATACGCCCGATACGCGCGAATGGTACAAGGCCGCGAAGCATTTTCAGGTCAAAGTCCGGCGCAGCATCAGCAGCAACGGCGGCACACGTAAAAAGGTGGACGAACTGCTGGCTCTCTATCTGCCCTGAGCCGTTTCGCCCGCCGTTAAACAAAGTTCAAGGAGATGCGGATGAAACAGTATTTGATTGCACCCTCAATTCTTTCGGCTGATTTTGCCCGGCTGGGCGAAGACACCGCGAAAGCACTGGCTGCCGGTGCGGATGTCGTTCATTTCGACGTTATGGATAACCACTACGTGCCTAACCTGACCATCGGCCCGATGGTCCTGAAGGCGCTGCGCAATTATGGCGTTACCGCACCTATTGACGTGCACCTGATGGTAAAACCGGTCGATCGCATCGTGCCGGATTTTGCCGCCGCAGGTGCCAGCATCATCACCTTCCATCCTGAAGCCTCCGAACACATTGACCGTACGCTACAGCTGATCAAAGAGCACGGCTGTAAGGCGGGCCTGGTCTTCAATCCGGCCACGCCGCTGAGCTACCTGGATTACGTCATGGACAAGCTGGACGTGATCCTGCTGATGTCCGTTAACCCGGGCTTTGGCGGGCAGTCTTTCATTCCGCATACGCTGGATAAACTGCGGGAAGTACGTCGCCGTATCGACGAGTCTGGCTTTGATATCCGCCTCGAAGTGGATGGCGGCGTGAAGGTCAGCAATATCGGCGAAATCGCGGCGGCGGGGGCAGATATGTTTGTCGCGGGTTCGGCTATTTTCGATCAGCCGGACTACAAAAAAGTCATTGATGAAATGCGCAGTGAACTGGCGAAGGTAAGTCATGGATAATTTGCAGGCAATTCGGGGTGTTGCATTTGACCTCGACGGTACGCTGGTGGACAGCGCACCGGGTTTAACCGCGGCGGTCGATCAGGCGCTGTACGCGCTGGAACTGCCGGTGGCAGGCGAAGAACGTGTGGTGACGTGGATCGGTAACGGGGCCGACGTGCTGATGGAGCGCGCGCTGACCTGGGCGCGTCAGGAGCGTGCTGTTCAACGTGCGGCGCAGGGCAAACCGAGTGTCGATGATGCAGACATCCCCCAGGAAGAGCAGGTGCGTATCCTGCGTAAGCTGTTTAACCGTTTTTATGAAGAGACGGTGGAAGAGGGCAGCTTCCTGTTCCCGGATGTGGCCGCTACGCTGAGCGCGCTGCATGCTCAGGGTCTGCCGCTGGCGCTGGTGACCAACAAGCCGACGGCGTTCGTCGCCCCACTGCTGGAAGCGCTGGATATCGCTCACTATTTCTCGGTTATTGTCGGCGGCGACGATGTGCAGAACAAGAAGCCGCATCCCGAACCGCTGCTGCTGGTGGCAGGAAAATTATCCTTAACGCCTGAAGCGCTACTCTTTGTGGGGGATTCGCGTAATGATATTCTGGCTGCCAGGGCCGCAGGCTGCCCTTCCGTTGGCCTGACCTATGGTTATAACTATGGTGAATCCATTACGCTGAGTGAGCCGGATTTTGTCTTCGACCACTTCAAAGATTTGTTGCCCGTTCTCGGGCTTTCGCACAGTGAAAATCAGGAATTGAAAAATGACTAAGCCCATCGTATTTAGTGGCGCACAGCCCTCAGGTGAACTGACCATTGGCAACTATATGGGTGCGCTGCGTCAGTGGGTTGGCATGCAGGATGATTACCACTGCATTTATTGCATCGTGGATCTGCACGCTATCACCGCGCGTCAGGATCCTGAGAAACTGCGTAAGGCCACGCTGGATACGCTGGCGCTCTATCTGGCCTGCGGTATCGACCCGCAGAAAAGCACCATTTTCGTTCAGTCTCACGTGCCGGAGCATGCGCAGCTGGGCTGGGCCCTGAACTGCTACACCTACTTTGGCGAACTGAGCCGCATGACCCAGTTCAAGGACAAATCGGCCCGCTATTCTGAAAACATCAACGCCGGTCTGTTTGATTACCCGGTGCTGATGGCCGCTGACATTCTGCTGTACCAGACCAACCAGGTGCCGGTGGGTGAAGATCAGAAGCAGCATCTGGAGCTGAGTCGTGATATCGCCCAGCGCTTTAACGCGCTCTATGGTGATGTCTTCAAAGTGCCGGAGCCGTTTATTCCGAAGTCCGGTGCCCGCGTGATGTCCCTGCTGGAGCCGACTAAAAAGATGTCCAAGTCGGACGATAACCGCAATAACGTTATCGGTCTGCTGGAAGATCCGAAATCGGTGGTTAAAAAGCTCAAACGTGCGGTTACTGACTCAGATGAGCCGCCTGTGGTGCGTTACGACGTGCAGAACAAAGCGGGCGTCTCTAACCTGTTGGATATTCTCTCTGGCGTAACGGGCCGCACCATTCCGGAGCTGGAGCAGCACTTCGAAGGCAAAATGTACGGCCATCTGAAAGGTGAAGTGGCGGATGCGGTCTCCGGCATGCTGACCGAACTGCAGGCGCGCTATCACCAGTTCCGCAATGACGAAGCCTTCCTGCAGAAGGTGATGAAAGAGGGTGCCGAGAAAGCCAGCGCACGTGCCTCTGAAACGCTGAAAGCGGTCTACGAAGCGATTGGATTTGTGGCGAAACCTTAAGGTTGCTTGCCGGGTGGCGCTACGCTTATCCGGCGAAATAACCCAATAAAAAAACCGGGATTTTCCCGGTTTTTTTATTGCCTGCGAAACGATTACTGATTTGCTGCCGGGCCGCAGCCACCGATGATCTTGGAAATAGAGATCGCCGGGTGGAGCAGGTAATCGTAGCTGCAGTTATTTTTGGTGTTTTGCACGTGGCCAGTGCACGCTGTCAGGGTTGTTAAGATGCCTGCAACCAGGGCAATCTTTGCCAGTTTGAACATAACGCTTCCTTGTCTGTAACTTGAGGGAATATATAGAAAATGTGCTTTCGCGGAAGGTATGTTATCGGCAGCGTCAGGAGAGGAGTAGTCCATTACAGGACTACTCATTTAGCGGGGAATATGTTCAGCCTGGCTTAGTGGTTCGAAAACCAGTTGAGTTTGTCACGCAGCGCCACCACGCGACCCACCACGATCAGCGCCGGGCTTTCAACCTGCTGCGCCAGCTCGCCCAGCTGGGTTAACACGCCGCTGACCACGCGCTGTTTAATCGATGTGCCGTTTTCCACCAGCGCAACCGGCATTTCCGCATCCATGCCATGTTCCAGCAGTTTCGCCTGAATGGTCGCCGCCTGGTTCAGCCCCATATAGAAGACCAGTGTCTGTTTCTCTGCGGCCAGGTTGTGCCAGTCCAGCTCGCTGCCGGTTTTCAGGTGGCCGGTCACCAGACGCACGCTCTGGGCGTAATCGCGATGAGTCAGCGGAATGCCGGAATAGGCGGAGCAGCCGGAGGCAGCGGTAATACCCGGCACCACTGAGAAGGGAATGCCCGCTTCGCACAGCGTCTCCAGCTCCTCGCCGCCGCGCCCGAAAATAAAGGGATCGCCGCCTTTCAGCCGCACCACGCGTTTACCCTTCTGGGCTTCACGCAGCAGGATCTGGTTAATCTCTTCCTGCGGAACGCAGTGATAACCGGCGCGCTTGCCGACAAACACCCGATCGGCATCCCGGCGCACCAGGTTCATAATGTCGTCAGAGACCAGGCGGTCATAGACCACGATATCCGCCTGCTGGATCTGCTGTAGCCCTTTCAGGGTTAACAGGCCGGCATCACCCGGACCGGCGCCCACCAGCACCACTTCGCCCCGGTGATCGAGCGGGGCATTGATCAGTTGCTCGGTGGTTTCATCCACGGCCTTTTGATCCTGATTCGCCAGCGACTGCGCCAGCCGGTCGTTCACAAAGAATTTTTCCCAGAAACGACGGCGTTCGCCTACGGTGGCAAACTGCTTTTTCACACGGCTTCGCAGTTGCCCTGCATAGTGGGCCACCTGGCCTAGATGCTGCGGCAGAATGGCTTCCAGCTTTTCGCGCAGCAGGCGCGCAAGCACCGGCGAGGTGCCGCCGGAGGAGACGGCGACCATCAGCGGCGAGCGGTCGATAATCGACGGCATGATAAAGCTCGCCTCTTTCGGCGCATCCACCACGTTGCAGAAGATTCGGCGAACTTCACAGGCGTCGCTGACGCGCTGGTTAACCGCATCGTCGTCGGTGGCGGCGATGGTCAGCCAGCAGGTATCGAGCAGCGTTTCGTTGAACTCACCCTCAACGAGGGTGAGCATCCCTTCCTGCGCCCACACGGTGAATTGCGGGGCGAAGTCGAGGGCGTTGACGGTAAGTCGGGCACCTGCGTCTAACAGCAGGCGGGCTTTGCGTTCAGCCACATCGCCACCACCTACAAGCAGGCAGTCACGATTGCGTAATTGACAGAATATTGGCAGGTGATCCACGACATTACCTCTTACTGGTTGGCTTTCGCCTGAACGGTTGCGATGGTTGCAGGAGTCGGACGCTCCGCTTTAGGGGTAGCATACCAGTAACCCCAACCCATAAATACAACCCCGGAAAGGGTATTGCCAAGCGTTACCCACAACAGGTTATGGCCGATACCTGACAGGGTGTACGCTTCGCTGTGGTGACCGAACCAGGAGAGGGCAAATAGCGTCATGTTGGCGATGGAGTGTTCGTAGCCAGAGGCGATAAAGGCCAGCAGACACCACCAGATCGCGATGAACTTCGCGGCGCCGTCAGTACGGATTGCCATCCAGATAGCCAGGCAAACCAGCCAGTTACAGAGTGCGCCTTTAAAGAAGAGCACCATCGCCGGGGCGGTAGTTTTTGCCAACGCGACGGTGTGCACGAGGCTGGTATCGACCGGCAGCAGGCTTCCGCCGCCCCAGCTATACAGTAGTGCGACAAACACCGAGCCCACCAGGTTGCCGAGCCAGGTCTGCGGCAGAATGCCCCACATCTGGCCCTGAGTGATGGTGCCCGCTTTAACACCCAGCGTCAGGAACATGGTGTGACCGGTGAACAGTTCAGAGCCAGCAATAATAACCAGTGTTAATGCGATCCCGAAGGTGGCGCCCATTACCAGCGGACGCACAGACGGGTCGACGAGGTTACCAAGAGTGAAAATTAAAATGATCCCCAGGCCGACATAGGCGCCCGCCATGGCGGAGCTGATCCAGAAGCCGAGAGGACTGTTTTTACTGAGGCGTGCAATCCGGGCAGCGTTAGCCGCACACTTATTGATGGTGTCTGTAAACATTTGATTATCCAGAATAGTAATGAAAGAAAGAATAAATACGTTGTAGGCCGGATAAGGAGCCTGCTGCGCCACCCGGCAACTGCCCGGCGGCGCAGCGCTTGCCGGGCCTACAACATCAAAATCAAAACAAATAGCGGGGGCGTTGCGCCCCCGTTTTAATCAGCCTCGCAGCTGCACCTTGCCGTCCTTCACGCGAACGTCATAGTGCTTCACGGAGCGGGTTTCGTCTTCCATACAGTGGCCGTCGCTCAGGCGGAAACGCTGCTTTTTCAGCGGGCTGGCAACCCACAGCTCGCCCTGGTGTTCAGCGATAATCCCACGGGAAAGCACGCTGGCCTCAAAGAACGGGTCGATATTGCTGATGGCAAAAACCTGTTCGTCGTGGCGCGGACGGAAAATAGCAACCTGCTCATGACCTAACAGCGCGCACACGCCGGTGGCAGGCAGGATCTCGTCGATGTTGCAGATATTGACCCACTGGCTCATACGTTTTCCTCCACCAGCATCACCGGAATACGTTCATATGGCGTTGCCGGGCGATGTTGCTCGCGCTCAGGCACGACCTGCACGCTCGGATCGCGCTGGTTGCTGTTGATAAAGTGTTTGAAGCGAACCTGCGCCGACGGGGTGTTGACGGTTTCTGTCCATTCGCAAATCACGGCGTCGCGCAGGCGAGCCATCTCTTCTTCCAGCGTCGCGTTCAGGCCGAGCTTGTCGTCGATGATGACGGACTTCAGGTAGTCGATGCCGCCTTCCAGATTATCCAGCCACGGTGCAGTACGGGTCAGTTTGTCCGCGGTACGGATGTAGAACATCATGAAGCGGTCGAGGTATTTGATCAGCGTTTCACGGTCGATATCCGCCGCCAGCAGATCCGCATGGCGTGGTTTCATCCCGCCGTTACCGCAGACGTACAGGTTCCAGCCTTTCTCAGTGGCGATGATACCCACATCTTTACCCTGCGCTTCGGCACATTCACGGGTACAGCCGGAGACGCCGAACTTCATTTTGTGCGGGGTGCGAATGCCTTTGTAGCGGTTTTCCAGCTCGACGCCGAAGCCGACGCTGTCGCCCACGCCGTAACGGCACCAGGTGCTGCCGACGCAGGTTTTCGCCATACGCAGCGCTTTGGCATAGGCATGACCGGTTTCGAAGCCCGCTTCAATCAGCTGACGCCAGATTTCCGGCAGGTCATCTTTCTGCGCACCGAACAGACCGATACGCTGGGAGCCGGTGATTTTGGTGTAGAGGTTAAATTCGCGGGCGATGCGGCCCACCGCCACCAGTCCTTCCGGGGTGATTTCGCCGCCGGCAGAGCGTGGGATCACCGAGTAGGTACCGTCTTTCTGGATGTTCGCCAGGAAGTTGTCGTTGGTGTCCTGCAGCGGCGTGTGCTGCGGTTTGAGCACATACTCATTCCAGCAGGAGGCCAGCAGAGAACCGACGGTCGGTTTACACACTTCACAGCCGTAACCCTGGCCATGTTTTTGCAGCAGCTCGTCGAAGGATTTGATGCCTTCAACGCGGATCAGGTGGTACAGCTCCTGGCGAGAGTAAGCGAAGTGCTCGCACAGGTTGTTGTTCACTTCGATACCCTGTTTCGCCAGCTCGGCGTTGAGCACCTGGGTCACCAGCGGGATACAACCGCCGCAGCCGGTACCGGCTTTGGTTTCCGCTTTCAGCGCCGCCACGGTGTGGCAGCCTTTGTTGATGGCAGAAATCAGCATGCCTTTGGTGACATCGAAGCAGGAGCAGATCTGCGCGCTGTCGGGCAGCTTATCGACACCGATAGAAGGTTTGCCGCTGGCCGCATGAGCAGGCAGGATCAGCGCATCCGGATTCTCCGGCAGTTCGATAGCGTTCAGCACCAGCTGCAGCAGGTTGCCGAAATCGCTGGTGTCGCCCACCAGCACCGCGCCGAGCAGGGTTTTGTTATCTTCGCTGACGATAAGACGTTTATAGACCTCTTTGCTTTCGTCGAGATAGACGTAGCTGCGGGAGTTTGGCGTACGGCCATGCGCATCGCCGATACCACCCACGTCAACGCCCAGCAGTTTCAGCTTGGCGCTCATGTCTGCGCCTTCGAAGGCGTTTTCATTGCCGAGGATATGGTCAACGGCGACCTGCGCCATTTTGTAGCCCGGTGCAACCAGACCGTAGACATGATTTTCCCAGCTGGCGCACTCGCCGATGGCGTAGATATCTGGATCGGAGGTCTGGCAGGTAGAGTTGATCATAATGCCGCCACGCTGGGCAACCGCCAGGCCGCACTGGGTAGCCAGCTTGTCGCGCGGGCGAATACCGGTGGAGAAGACGATAAAGTCGACTTCCAGCTCGCTGCCGTCGGCGAAGCGCATGGTTTTACGCGCCTCGGTACCTTCCTGCACGATCTCTTTGGTATTTTTGCTGGTGTGAACTTTTACACCCATGCTCTCAATTTTGCGTTTGAGCTGCTCGCCACCCATGTGGTCAAGCTGCTCTGCCATCAGCATCGGGGCAAATTCGATGACGTGGGTTTCAATGCCTAAGTTCTTCAGTGCGCCAGCGGCTTCGAGGCCGAGCAAGCCGCCGCCGACCACCGCGCCACGTTTACTGCGACGGGCGCAGGATTCGATAGCGTTGAGATCTTCAATGGTGCGATAGACGAAGCAGTCCTGGGTTTCCGAGCCTTTGATCGGCGGGATCCACGGATAGGAGCCAGTCGCCATGATCAGCTTGTCGTAAAAAACCGTGCGTCCCGCACTGGAATGAATCACTTTTTCCTGACGGTTGATGGTGATAGCGCGCTCGCCCACCAGCACCTTCACGCCATGTTTCTCGTAAAAACCTTCACGCACCAGAGAGAGTTCTTCGGCAGTGTGGTGAGAGAAATAGGAGGAGAGGTGCACGCGGTCGTACGCCTTACGGGGTTCTTCACAGAACACGGTAATGTCGAACTGGGCGGCATCGGCTTTATCGAGAAGATCCTCAATAAAGCGGTGACCGACCATGCCGTTACCGATAATAGCGAGTCTGACTTTGCTCATTTTTGCCTCGATTTCTTTTCTATTACTGCCTACCTTAACGATTCAGCAACGGCGCTTATTGATGCAAATCAAATACGCCTTCAACTACTCCTTAGTGGGTAGATGACTGATTTGTCAGGTTTTTTATAAGTCGTGGAAATCGCAGGCTTTTCATAATCGATGATTATGTGTACAAATCAGGAGGCTAATTTTTAATTTCAGCTACTCCTGAATTTCAGCCCCCATCTTAGGGAGAATATGATGTCTACAGCACCGCTTTGGCTTATTCAGAACATTCGTTTACCGGGCCGTGACGGCTTTTGGCAGCTGGCTATTGAGAACGGTCGTTTTGGCGAAATCACCCCGACGGGCGAAAAGCAGGTTGAGAGCGATGAAGTGTTGAATGCCCGCGGAGGGTTAGCCATTCCGCCTTTTATCGAACCGCATATCCACCTGGATACCACCCAGACCGCAGGTGAGCCGAACTGGAACCAGTCCGGGACGCTGTTTGAGGGCATAGAGCGTTGGGCAGAGCGCAAAGCGCTGCTCAGCCATGAGGATGTTAAAGCCCGGGCCTGGAAAACCCTGAAGTGGCAGATCGCCAACGGCATCCAGTTTGTGCGCACCCATGTGGATGTCTCCGACCCGACGCTGACCGCCCTGAAAGCGATGCTGGAGGTGAAGCAGGAGGTCGCCCCGTGGGTGACGCTGCAGATTGTGGCCTTCCCGCAGGAAGGGATTCTCTCTTACCCGAATGGCGCGGCGCTGCTGGAAGAGGCCTTAAAGCTGGGGGCGGATGTGGTGGGCGCCATCCCGCACTTCGAATTCACCCGGGAGTATGGCGTGCAGTCCCTGCATATCGCCTTTGAACTGGCGAAGAAGTATGACCGGCCGCTGGATATTCACTGCGATGAAATCGACGACGAACAGTCTCGGTTTGTCGAAACGGTGGCGACGCTGGCGTATGAGGCCGGGATCGGCCCGCGCGTCACTGCCAGCCACACCACCGCCATGCACTCTTACAACGGGGCTTACACTTCGCGGCTGTTCCGCCTGCTAAAGCTCTCCGGGATTAACTTTGTGGCCAATCCGCTGGTGAATATCCATCTGCAGGGGCGCTTTGATGATTATCCGAAGCGGCGCGGCATTACCCGCGTGAAGGAGCTGCTTGAGGCGGGCATCAACGTCTGCTTCGGCCATGACGACGTGTTTGATCCGTGGTATCCGCTGGGCACCGGCAATATGTTGCAGGTGCTGCATATGGGGCTGCATGTCTGTCAGATGATGGGGTATCAGCAAATTGATAGCGGACTTAACCTGATCACCCATAACAGCGCCAGAACGTTTGGGCTGAGCGATTACGGTATTGCGACGGGGAATCCGGCGAATCTGGTGATTCTGCCCGCGGAAAGTGGCTTTGAGGCGGTGCGTTGTCAGGTGCCTGTGCGCTGGTCGATTCGTCAGGGCAGGGTCATTGCCGCCACGCAGTTAGCCCAGACTTGGGTTCAGATGGACAACGGCGGGGAAGAGGTATGCTTTACCAAAAACAGCCCCTTTACTGAGCGCAAAGGGGCATAAGGATTAGTGCGTCGCTGCCGCCGCGTTATGCTGGCGGTGGCGGGTGACGAAGCCCAGCACCAGACACATCACAAATACCACGGCATAAAGACCATTGGCGGTGTGTAATGCTGCCAGCGGGCCCTTGTGCGCCACAATCGGGCCGGTCACCACGAAGGTCAGCATGGTGCCGATGGTGCCGCAGGTCAGCACGAAGTTAACCAGCTTCGGCGAGGCCACTTTGGTCTGCAGGGAGCCCAGAGTGATGATCGAGGTGTAAATGGCGCTGGAGAAGAAGCCGAGCGTCAGGATAAACCACGGCATCTGCTCCGGGGAGCCGTTGATAAAGAGGTACATCAGCACGGTGGCGACGCCCGCCAGCACGGTGAGGATCCGCTGCAGATCGAAGAAGCGCAGGATAAAGCTGAACGCCCACATGCCGAACATGTACGACATCCAGAAGTCACTCACCAGCTTACCGGCATCGTTCAGGCTCATCCCCAGACCTTTGGCATACTCCGGTACCCAGGAGATAAAGCCCAACTGGCCCAGGATGTAGCAGAGGGCGGCGACAGAGAGGAACAGGACGCCAATCCCCCATTTTTCTTTCACCACCGGCTCGCTGGTGGTCTGCGCTTTTTTGCCCAGAACCGGGAAGTCACAGCCGAAGGTCAGAATAAAGATCGCCACGTAGACCAGACCAATGCAGGCGTAGACCCAGTACCACTCAATGCTGCGGGCCAGCAGCGCGGCGGCCACAATCGGGAAGATCATCCCTGCCATGCTGAAGAAGGAGTCGGTGAAGAGCAGTCGCGCGCCGCGCTGGCGGCCTTCATACATGTGGGTGATGAGGAATGTCCCGATGGACATGGTGATGCCGCTGACCAGACCCAGCACAAACATGGCGGCGGAGAACAAGGCAATGCTGTGGCTGAGCATCAGACCCGCCACGGCAAGGACCATCAATACAAAGCCAAAACGCAGCTGCGTTTTCAGCGGGACGATTTCCATCAGCCAGGCATTGAGAAAAATGGAGATCAGGATCCCGGCGTTAAGAAAGGTGAAGGTGTTACTCATGCTGGAAACGGGCAGGTTGAAATAGTCTGCGATATTTCCCATCACCATCCCGGTGACAATTACCAACGCACCGGTGAGGGCGTAGGAGAAGAAGCTGATCCATGTGAGCTTGATACGATTGCTGTTAGTCATGACTGGCCTGTGAATAGAAGTGTAAAGCGCATTGACGGCGCTGCGAGCGGCCAGATTTTAATCGTGAATGTGATCTAATTAAATCTTTTAGGACAAATTAATCATTCATTGCATAAAAAAGGGTGATATTAATCACGTTAAGGTCGCTGGCATGACTTTGCCGGGCGGTTACATCTGTTTCAAATAGGTAAAATTAGGTAAAGGGCTGGCCTACGTTCATACTGCTCTTTAGAATCAAGCCATTCGCTTTCTTTACTGCGCTTTGTTAAGGAATTCTCATGCTCAAATCAACCCTGGCGGCTGTCGCGGCTGTACTCGCTCTTTCAGCCCTCTCTCCTGCTGCGCTGGCAGCGAAAGGAGACCCGCACGTTCTGTTGACCACCTCTGCCGGCAACATTGAGCTGGAACTGAACAGCCAGAAAGCTCCCGTTTCTGTGAAAAACTTCCTCGATTATGTCAACAGCGGTTTTTATAACGGCACCACGTTCCACCGTGTGATCCCAGGCTTTATGGTGCAGGGCGGCGGCTTCAACGAGCAGATGCAGCAGAAGCAGCCAAACCCGCCAATCAAGAACGAAGCGGATAACGGCCTGCGTAACACCCGCGGCACTATCTCCATGGCCCGTACCGCCGATAAAGACAGCGCAACCAGTCAGTTCTTCCTCAACGTGGCGGATAACGCCTTCCTCGACCATGGCCAGCGTGATTTTGGCTATGCGGTGTTTGGTAAAGTTGTGAAAGGCATGGATGTGGCCGATAAAATTTCTCAGGTACAGACGCACGACGTCGGTCCTTACCAGAATGTGCCGTCAAAACCGATAGTTATCCTCTCTGCGAAAGTCCTGCCTTAATGCGTAATGGCGCGGGCAAGTTTTGCCCGCGTTACCTTTACCTCCCTGCGAAACCGCAGTTTGCTGCTTATACTTGTGGCAACACGGGCACAAGCAGGGAGGAAAAAGGTGAAAAAACTCACTGATAAGCAAAAATCCCGTCTTTGGGAACAACAGCGAAACGCGAATTTTCAGGCCAGTCGCCGTCTTGAAGGCGTCGATAGTCCATTAGTCACGCTCAATGCCGACGAGGCAGAACTGCGTCTTGAGGAGCTCAGGAGGCAGTATGAGCGATAAATACGGCAACGATCGCGATCCCTATCTCTATCCCGGCCTGAATGTCATGCGTAACCGGCTGGGCATCCGCCAGGCGGAGCGTCTGGCGCAGGCGGCGTATGAATTCACCGCGCTGCGAGCGGCAACCCTGGGGCTGGGGCCACTGCTGCGCGGCCTGCCGCATCTGTGCGCCATTCATCAGCACATCTATCAGGATATCTTCGACTGGGCGGGAGATATTCGCGAGGTGGATATTTATCAGGGCGATACCCGCTTCTGCCACTTCGCCTACATCGAAAAAGAGGGCAATGCCCTGATGCAGGATCTGGAGGAGGAGGGATATCTCGTCGGGCTGGAGAGAGAGGATTTCATTAACCGCCTCAGCCACTACTATTGCGAGATCAACGTCCTGCATCCGTTCCGCATCGGCAACGGTATTGTTCAGCGCATCTTCTTTGAGCAGCTGGCGATCCATGCGGGCTATCAGCTTGACTGGCGCGGTATCGACCCGGAAGAGTGGGCGCAGGCCAACCAGAGCGGTGCGATGGGGGATCTGAGCGCGTTGAACGCAATCTTCAGTAAAGTGGTAAGCGAAGCCGGGGAAACTGAGTAGAATAGGGCGGCCATTTTTTCAGGAGCCGCCATGATTCTGCTGATTGATAACTACGATTCCTTCACCTGGAACCTCTACCAGTATTTTTGCGAGCTGGGGGCGGAGGTGGTGGTCCGGCGCAACGACGCACTCTCTCTGGAGGATGTCGCCGCGCTCAATCCGCAAAAAATCGTTATCTCCCCCGGCCCCTGCACGCCGGATGAATCCGGCATTTCGCTGGCGGTGATCCAGCGCTATGCCGGTGAAGTGCCGATCCTCGGCGTCTGCCTCGGGCATCAGGCCATCGCCCAGGTCTTTGGCGCCACCATTGTGCGGGCCGCGAAAGTGATGCACGGCAAAACCTCCCCGGTGACGCACAACGGTGCCGGGGTGTTCTGCGGCCTGAATAACCCCCTTACCGTCACCCGCTATCACTCCCTCATCATCGATCCGCCCACCTTACCCAACTGCTTTGAGGTGACCGCCTGGAGCGAAACGCAGGAGATCATGGGTATCCGTCACCGTGAATGGGATCTGGAAGGGGTGCAGTTCCATCCCGAAAGCATTCTCAGCGAACAGGGCCACCAGCTGCTGGCTAATTTCCTCAAACGTTGATTTTTAGTTGCCATGAAGTGATTTTTTAAGCATATTTCGTGATTATATTTTCACTTCTGCTTTTTGCTTAAAAAAGGGTGGGGTTACATGGCAACTGAACAATCTGCAATTACGCGCGCAACATTCGATGAAGTGATACTGCCAATTTATGCACCGGCTGAGTTTATCCCGGTGAAGGGGAAAGGCAGTCGCGTCTGGGATCAACAGGGCAAAGAGTACATTGATTTTGCGGGCGGCATTGCGGTAACGGCGTTAGGTCACTGCCACCCGGCGCTGGTCGAGGCGCTCAAAACTCAGGGCGAAACCCTGTGGCACACCAGCAACGTTTTCACCAACGAACCAGCGCTGCGCCTGGGCCGCAAAATCATCGAGGCTACCTTTTCCGAGCGTGTGCTGTTTATGAACTCCGGCACCGAAGCCAACGAAACCGCTTTTAAGCTGGCCCGCTATTACGCCTCCACCCGCCACAGCCCGTTTAAAACCAAAATCATCGCCTTCCACAATGCGTTTCATGGCCGTTCGCTGTTTACCGTGACCGTGGGCGGTCAGCCAAAATATTCCGATGGTTTTGGCCCGAAACCGGCCGACATCATCCACGTGCCGTTTAACGATCTGCATGCGGTAAAAGCGGTGATGGACGATCACACCTGCGCGGTGGTGGTTGAGCCGATCCAGGGTGAAGGCGGCGTGATGGCGGCAACGCCAGAATTCCTGCAGGGGCTGCGCGATCTGTGCGATCAGCACCAGGCCCTGCTGGTCTTTGACGAAGTGCAGAGCGGCATGGGGCGCACCGGGGATCTGTTTGCTTATATGCACTACGGCGTGACGCCGGACATCCTGACCAGCGCCAAAGCGCTCGGGGGTGGCTTCCCGGTGAGCGCCGTGCTCACCACGCAGGATATCGCGTCAGCATTCCATGTGGGCTCTCACGGCTCGACCTACGGCGGCAACCCGCTGGCGTGCGCGGTTGCCGGGGCGGCGTTCGATATCATCAATACCCCGGAAGTGCTGAGCGGCGTCAATACAAAGCGCGAGCAGTTTGTGAAGCATCTTCAGCAGATCGATGCGCAGTACGATGTCTTCAGCGATATCCGTGGCATGGGGCTGTTGATTGGCGCCGAACTGAAGCCGCAATACAAAGGCCGGGCGCGCGATTTCCTCTACGCCGCCGCCAGTGAAGGGGCGATGGTGCTCAATGCCGGGCCGGACGTGATGCGCTTTGCGCCGTCGCTGCTGGTGGAAAGCCAGGATATCGAAGAGGGGATGACCCGCTTTGCGCAGGCGGTGAAGCGGGTGGTTCAGCAGTAGCTGTGTAGCCCGGCGGCGCTACGCTTGCACGGGCCTACAAGACCGTAGGCCGGGTAAGCGCAGCGCCACCCGCCATTTAATACGGTGTGCGTTTCAGCCGCCGTATCAACCAGATGCCATGATGCGGACGCTGGCGCCACGCCACCGACGAAATGGTGTGCATGGTATTCAGATGGCCCAGGGTGCGCTGCAGATGTTGTTCCAGCGTACTCATGGGGCCTTGCGTCAGGGTCTCTGGCGCTTCCAGAATATTGCTGTCCCCACTCTCACCCGGCTCGTCATACTCCAGACGCTGCTGACAGCGCTGAAGGGCGATTTCACACGACTGCAAATAACGCTGCGCCAGGTCTGGCGTTAGCATCGTATGCTCCCGCGCCAGGGTCGTCATTGCGTTGATATGCTCGACGATAAACTGGCTGTGCGTCACCCAGAGTTTCATATCCGCCAGATACGCCGAATTGAAGCCCGGCTCCTGCATCGCCTGATTGAGGGAGTTGAACAGCGCATTGTGCGCCTGATTGACCTTCATGCGCTGCCAGGCCAGCGGCGTGGGTTGCGGATCGTCGCTGAGGATCAGGCGGATGGCTTCCTGATCGGCCTCCAGCGCGTCGTGAGCGTTCTGCCGCAGCAATCCGCTCTGCCACTGCGGCCACAGCCAGACCATGCCGCCAAAGGCAATCAGGCAGCCAATCAGCGTATCCGCCAGCCGGGCGATAATAAACTGCTCACCATTGAGCGTAATCAGTTGCAGGCTGTATACCGCGGTCAGCGTAAAGCCCACCGTTGCCCAGCCGTAGCTCTTGCGAATAATCAGGTAGCTTACCAGCGTCACCAACAGCATCCCGGCCAGGGTATAGCCTTCCGGGACGTGTAAGTGCAGGGTGATCCCCGCAATAATCAGCCCCGCCATTGTGCCGCCCGCCCGGTGGAGGATGCGCACCCGCGTGGCGCTGTAGCCGTTTTGCGTCACCAGCAGCACAGTCATTAAGATCCAGTAAGGCTTAGGCAGATGCAGCGCCATCCCCATTAGGCTGGCGATACTCAGCATCACGCTGATGCGGGCAGCATTGCGCAGGGCGGCAGACTTCAGCGACAGATAGCTTCTCAGGGCGGGGATCAGCGGCAGGCGTTTCTGCTTGTCTGCCATCAGGTCGCGGGGGTAGAGCGGGCGCTGGGTGCGTAGCACCCGGGCAATACGGCTGAAGTGCCAGGCGCAGAACTGGCCCACCGGGTTATCCGGATGCTGACGGGCGATCTTCTCCAGCGCGCCGAGCTGCTTGTCCATGGTGAAACGGGTGGGGTAGCGATGATAGAGAATGTCGTCAGCCAGCACCCGCAGTCGGGCGGCGACGGTCTGTGCGTTCCAGCGGATCACCGCTTCGGCGTGGCTGCGCTCCACCAGCTTTTGCACCTCCTGCGGATGATGCAGGCTGACGGAAATATGCTCCTGCAGATCCAGCCCCACCTGGAAGGTACGCAGCAGGCGTTTGTATTCATGATTCCTGTTCGCCGCCAGCATATGCAACTGCTGGTAGCACTGACTAATCAGGTCCACCACCTTCTGCTGGCGTGCCAGCAGCGGCGGCAGCGATTTTTCCGGGTCGGTATGCTGGGTCAGCAGGGTGTATTTCGCTTCGCAGTAATCGGCCAGCTGGCGGTAGAGCACGCTCAGGGATTCACGCAGCGGCTGCTCCCGCCACAGCCAGAACCAGAACCAGTTAAACAGCCCGTACCAGAGTGTCCCCAGAGCGTAGATCAGCAGCGGCGCCCAGATCGGCATATTCCCCGCCAGGCTGAGGGTAAAGATGGCCGCAATCAGCGAGGCGGGCAGCAGGCGGGCGTGCAGGGCGCTGATCTCCGCCGTGACCCCCAGCGTCATCGCCAGGGCGGTCAGAATGAGGGGCAGCGGAATATCGCGCGCCAGCAGCAGCTGCACGGCAAGGCTACAGCCGGCAAACAGGCAGCCGCCAATCATCAGGCGTTTAAAAAAACGTTTATGGGGCGTGTCGAGACCCGCAATGTTGCAGCAGGCGGGAACGAGAGAAAACAGAAGGCCGTATTGCAGATAACCGAGAACTAAACCCACAGCCACAGGGAGACACAGCACCAGGGTTTGCCGCAGTGCGTAGTTAACTTCCGGGTGGTAAATAAGCCTGCGCCACATGGGTGAGAGAGACAAAAACGGCGTGTCATCGTGCGATGCCACGCCGTTTGAGCGGAATTAACGTGTTCCGTAAACCACGATGGTTTTACCGTGGGCGGAAATCAGGTTCTGATCTTCCAGCATTTTCAAAATACGGCCCACTGTCTCACGGGAACAACCGACGATCTGACCGATTTCCTGACGGGTAATTTTAATTTGCATACCGTCCGGATGGGTCATGGCGTCTGGCTGTTTCGCCAGGTTCAGCAGCGTCTGAGCGATACGGCCCGTTACGTCCAGGAAGGCGAGGTTGCCCACTTTCTCGGAAGTAACCTGCAGACGGCGAGCCATCTGCGAAGAGAGGCGCATCAGGATATCCGGGTTAACCTGGATCAGCTGGCGAAACTTTTTATAAGAGATCTCAGCCACTTCACACGCGGTTTTCGCACGGACCCAGGCGCTACGCTCCTGACCTTCTTCAAACAGGCCCAGTTCACCGATAAAGTCTCCCTGATTCAGGTAAGAGAGGATCATCTCTTTGCCTTCTTCATCTTTGATCAGCACTGCCACTGAGCCTTTGACGATGTAATACAACGTTTCCGCTTTTTCACCCTGGTGAATCAGCGTGCTCTTCGATGGGTACTTATGAATGTGGCAATGAGACAAGAACCATTCGAGAGTCGGGTCTGTTTGCGGTTTGCCAAGCACCATGCGCTGTTATCCTCTGTTATAAGCTGGCTCCAGAGTCTGGCTCTGTACCTGTACTCTGGGGTTGCAATCGTATTCTTTCCCCTGCCTGGGGTCTGGCTGTCACAATGATTAGCAGCCTGTAATGTGTGATGTCCTCTGCATACATGTGCAACGTCAATGTATTACTGTAGCATCTCGACTGTTTTAGCATAGCTTTTGCCGCGTGTCTCCTGGTGTCTCGCTTCAGCTTGATGCAGGTCGACTTCCGTTGCCAGAATTGTTACTGGCGCGTAATCTGACAAGAAAAATGCAATCCTGGAGTGAGTTAAAATGCAAGCACGTGTGAAATGGGTTGAAGGTTTAACGTTTCTCGGTGAGTCCGCGTCGGGGCATCAGATTCTGATGGATGGCAACTCCGGTGATAAAGCACCCAGCCCGATGGAAGTGGTTCTGATGGCGGCGGGCGGATGCAGCGCTATCGACGTGGTGTCGATTCTGCAAAAAGGGCGTCACGATGTGACCGACTGCGAAGTGAAACTGACCTCAGAACGTCGGGATGAAGCACCGCGTCTCTTCACCCATATCAACCTGCATTTCGTGGTGACCGGCAAAGCGCTGAAAGACGCTGCGGTCTCCCGCGCGGTGGATCTCTCTGCGGAGAAGTACTGCTCCGTGGCGCTGATGCTGGAGAAAGCGGTCAATATTACCCATTCGTATGAAGTGATCGAGGCGTAAGGCCTGGATCAAACGCCGGGCGGCACTTCGTTTGCCCGGCCTACAGAACCTTGTAGGCCCGGTAAGCGTAGCGCCACCGGGCAACAAGCCTCAATCGATCTTCTTCCCTTCCATTAACCGCTGCACCAGCGGCGTCATGATTAACTCCATCGCCAGCCCCATCTTCCCGCCCGGCACCACCAGCGTATTGATGTGCGAAATAAACGAACCCTGCAGCATCGCCAGCAGCCAGGGGTAATCGATATTGTCCAGATTACGGAAATGGATCACCACAAAGCTCTCATCCAGCGACGGGATGCCTTTAGCGGCAAAGGGGTTAGAGGTGTCCACGGTCGGGACGCGCTGGAAGTTAATATGGGTGCGGGAAAACTGCGGCGTCAGGAAGTTGATGTAATCCTCCATGGAGCGAACCACCGAATCCATCACTGCCTCGCGGGAATGGCCGCGCTCGCTGGTATCCCGCGTCAGCTTCTGGATCCACTCCAGGTTTACAATGGGTACGACGCCCACCAGCAGATCGACATGGCGCGCCACGTCATGGTGCGGCGTAACGACCCCGCCGTGCAGACCTTCATAAAACAGCACATCCGTGGGTTCTGGCAGCGGCTGCCAGGGAGTGAAAGTGCCCGGAACCTGGTTCCAGGGTACCGCTTCATCATAGGTATGCAGGTATTTGCGCGACTGGCCGGTGCCGCTTCGACCGTACTCTGCGAAGGTCTGCTCCAGCAGGCCAAAGTCGTTAGCGTCGGGGCCAAAGTAGCTGATATGTTTGCCTAAATCACGGGCCTTGCGGATGGCCATATCCATCTCAGGGCGGGTGTAGCGGTGAAAGCTGTCGCCTTCCACTTCCGCGGCACGCAGATGCAGTTGCGAGAAGATCTTACGAAAGGCGAGGCTGGTGGTGGTGGTACCCGCACCACTCGATCCTGTGACGGCGATAACCGGATGTCTGGCGGACATAGCAACTCCCTGAGTGGAAAGATGTCGCGGTTAACCGCGAAATTGATTGCGAGGCATGATGTTGACGGTTTCGTGCAACTCGGACCATACGACCAGCACCTCACCGCTTTGCAGCTGCCGCCTGACGTCAGCGACCTTCTGCTCAAGCGAACGTTCCTCTTCACCATAATCGGTGCCTTCGCGTAACACAAAGCTTTCAATCAGATTATCCAGCGTTTCGGGAGCCAGATCTTGCCAGGGAATAATCATGTTTATTTTTCCAGATAGGGGGTCAGCCAGTCCGGGATACGTGTCTCCAGCCACATCTGCGGTCGGCGCAGCGTTCCGCTGATAAAGCCCACGTGTCCGCCATGTTCAGTCAGCTGATACTGTACGTTTGCCGGTAAATGTTCCGGCGCCGGAATCGAATGATGATCCATAAACGGATCGTCTTTCGCATGAATGATCAGCGTAGGCCGGGTGATTTGATTCAGCAATGGCATGGCGCTGCACTGACGATAGTAGTCAATCGCATCGGCAAAACCGTGAATTTTCGCGGTGATCAGATCGTCAAATTCACGAATGCGCCGCATGCGCTTGAGCTGCTCAAGGTTTATCGGCAGCGAGCCCGGATAGGCCTTTAGTTTGCGTGAGGCGTTGCCTTTCAGCAGGTTAAGCAGGTAGCGCTGATACACGCGCGAAAAGCCCTTATCCATATGATAGCTGCACTGTTCCAGCATAAACGGGGCAGAGACGATGACGGCGGCATCCAGCGGGATCGTGTCCCCCTCTTTCGCCAGCAGGCAGGCGAGCATGTTTCCCCCCAGCGAATAGCCCACCGCAGCGGTGGGGGCCGGGCCGTGGGTCTCCGCCAGCCAGCGCAGGAACCATGTGCCATCCTCTGTTTCGCCGGAGTGATAGATGCGTTTCTGGCGATTGGGTTCGCCGCTACAGCCTCTGAAATGCATCACCACGCCCAGCCAGCCGCGCGCTTTTGCCGCCTGAATCAGGCCGTGAGCATAGGGGCTGTGCAGGCTGCCCTCCAGACCATGAAAGACCACCAGCCGGGGTTTGTGCTGTGCCTTAGAGGGATCTTCACTCCATGCCAGATCCACAAAGTCATCATCCGGCAGGTCGAGTCGCTGCCAGACGGGGGTAAAAAGCACTTTACGGCGGATGAGACGCGGCAGCATGGTTTGCAGATGGCGGTTCGACAGGCCCCGCATGGGGACAAAGGTCGCGCTCTCGTCGGGCGTAAAGTTAAATTCAGATGGGATTGTCTGCGTCATAACGGTGTGATGTTAATTCTTCTCAATCGTTCACTATACCTTCCGAATCGGCTCCTGTTTATAAAAAGCCACGCGATTGCGCGATCGCCTCTCCTCACAGCGCCCTTATTTAGCCCGTAGCCTGTTGTTTAACAACGTCAAATGATCCCGATCACAATTCGGTGCCTTCTTTATTACTCTCAGGCTAACGATTCTGTTCCAGGCTTAATTGATGACTTTATCACCAGAGCGCACACTTAACTCAACGTTAAGCAAATCTAAAGATGTGCTGAATCAGGAGGTTAACAATGTTATCAGGGCAAACGCCAGCCCGGAACTGGAACACGCGTCGCACTGAAAAAGCGCGCCGCCTGGCTTCCGTCCCGGTGCAGGGCAAGGTACTGCCAACAGGCGACCTCGTCGCTATGCTGGAAAAACTGATCGCCCCAGGCGACAAAGTCGTACTGGAAGGGAACAACCAGAAGCAGGCGGATTTCCTTTCCCGCTCGCTGGCCGAGGTGAACCCTCAGGTCGTTCACGATCTGCATATGATTATGCCGAGCGTGGGCCGCAGTGAACACCTGGATATCTTTGAAAAAGGCATCGCCCGCAAGCTCGACTTCTCCTTCTCCGGTACCCAGAGCCTGCGTATTTCGCAGCTGCTGGAGGATGGACAGCTGGAGATCGGTGCGATCCATACCTACATCGAACTCTACTCCCGCCTCTATGTCGACCTGTCGCCGAACGTGGCGCTGATTGCCGGGTTTAAAGCGGACCGTAAAGGTAATCTCTACACCGGTGCCAGCACCGAGGATACCCCGGCGCTGGTAGAAGCCGCTGCCTTCCACGACGGCATTGTCATCGCCCAGGTGAACGAACTGGTGGACGACGAGTGTGACCTGCCGCGCGTGGATATCCCCGGCTCCTGGATTGATTTCGTGGTCGTCGCCGACAAGCCGTTCTTCATTGAACCGCTCTTCACCCGCGACCCGCGCCTGATCAAACAGGAACATATCCTGATGGCGATGATGGCCATCAAGGGTATTTATGCGGAACACCAGGTGCAGTCCCTGAACCACGGGATTGGCTTCAACACCGCGGCGATTGAGCTGCTGCTGCCTACTTACGGCGAACAGCTCGGACTCAAAGGCAAAATCTGTAAACACTGGACCCTGAACCCGCATCCGACGCTGATCCCGGCGATTGAGAGCGGCTGGGTGGAGAGCGTGCACTGCTTCGGCGGTGAGCTGGGGATGGAAGAGTACATTCGTGCCCGTCCGGATATCTTCTTTACCGGTGCCGATGGCTCCATGCGCTCTAACCGCGCCTTCTGTCAGCTGGCAGGCCAGTACGCGGTCGATATGTTTATCGGCTCAACCCTGCAGGTGGATGGTTACGCCAACTCCTCTACCGTGACCCGCGGCCGTCTTTCCGGCTTCGGCGGCGCGCCTAACATGGGCCATGACCCGCACGGTCGTCGTCATGCCACCCCGGCCTGGCTGAACATGATCACCGAGCCCGACCCGATGCAGCGCGGTAAGAAACTGGTCGTGCAGATGGTCGAAACCTTCCAGGCGGGCGTGAAGCCGACCTTCGTCGAAAAACTCGATGCGGTTGATGTGGCGAAAGCCTCCGGTATGCCGCTGGCACCGGTCATGATCTACGGCGATGACGTCACCCACGTGCTGACGGAAGAGGGGATTGCTTACCTCTACCGGGCGAAAGATCTGGAAGAGCGTCGCGCCATGGTCGCTGCGGTCGCAGGTATCACCGATATCGGCCTGGGTGTGGACGCTAAACGCGTCGCCGAGCTGCGCCAGAGCGGCAAAGTGCTCTACCCGGAAGATATGGGCATTCGCCGCACCGACGCCACCCGCTCGCTGCTGGCGGCGGGCAGCGTCTCTGACCTGGTTGAATGGTCCGGCGGTCTCTACAACCCACCTGCGAAATTCCGGAGCTGGTAATGAAACTTCTGCCCCGGATCCAGGTTGAAGGCGGTGCCGAATGGCTGGCGCGAACCGCCACGCAGTGTCTCATTGACGAAGCGCGACTTAGCCCGAAACCCGGTCTGGTGGACAGTCGGGGGAACGGCGCGCACCACGATCTTTCGCTCGCGCTGATGGAGCGTTCGGCGCACAGCCTGACCCCTACGTTTCAGGCGCTGGCGCTGCAAAGCTGGCAGCGTCCGGCCGATATCGCGCTACGGCAGACCGTGGGTCGGCTGGGGCGCGAAGGCGAGCAGCAGATGATGGCTGCCACCGGCGGGGTGAATACCCACCGTGGCGCTATCTGGGCGCTGGGATTGTTAGTCAGCGCCGTGGCGATGCATGGCGGCAGCGCAACAGCGCAGTCGGTCGCCGACACCGCCGCGCAGCTGGCGAAACTGCCGGATGACGCCGCGCCGAAAGTGTTCAGCAAAGGGCTGCGCGCCACCCACCGTTATCGGGTGCCGGGCGCGCGCGAAGAGGCGCAGCAGGCGTTTCCGCACATTATGCAGCGGGCGTTGCCGCAGCTTCGCCTGAGCCGTCTTAACGGCAGTAGCGAAGCCCATGCCCGGCTCGATGCGCTGATGGCGATCATGACCTCATTAACCGATACCTGCGTGCTTTCCCGCGCCGGAATGGAGGGGTTAGACGCCATGCAGCACGGGGCCCGGGCGGTATTATCCGCCGGCGGCACCGCACAGCCTGAGGGGCAACGTGCGCTCGCAGTATTAGACAAACAGATGCTCTTGCTCAATGCCTCACCGGGCGGCGCGGCCGACCTGCTGGCCGCCACGCTGTTCCTTGACCGCATAGAGACGCCTTATTTAGCGAATTAAGAGGATGTTATGGAAAAAATCACATTAACACTGCCCGCCAGCCGTGCCCTGAACGGCAAAGCGCTGGCAGGCGTTGTGGGCTCCGGGGATATGGAGGTGTTATTTACCGCCGACCAGGGCCAGACATTAACAGTCGAGATCACTACCTCCGTCGATAACAGCCGTGGCCGCTGGGACGCGCTGTTTAACAGACTGCAAACCGTCAGCAGCCTGCCGGCTGGCAAGCTAACCATTCACGACTTTGGCGCAACGCCGGGCGTGGCGCGCATTCGTATCGAACAGGTCTTTGAGGGGGTGAGCCATGCGTGATGACAGCAGCTTTATTGAATTGAAAGCGCGCCAGCGTGCGCAGGCGCTGCTCGACGAGGGCAGCTATCGCGAACTGCTGGATCCGTTTGAAGGGATTATCTCTCCGTGGCTGGGGCCGCAGGGCATTGTGCCGCAGGCCGATGACGGCATGGTGGTGGCAAAAGGCACCATCAACGGTAAACCTGCCGTGGTCGTGGCGATCGAAGGCGCGTTCCAGGGCGGCAGTATGGGCGAAGTCTCCGGCGCCAAAATGGCGGCCGCGCTGGAGCTGGCGGCGGAAGATAACCGTAACGGCATTCCAACCCAGGCGGTACTGAGCCTCGAAACCGGCGGCGTACGTCTGCAGGAGGCTAACCTTGGCCTGGCGGCGATTGCCGATATCCACGCGGCCATCGTCGATCTGCGTCGCTATACCCCGGTCATCGGCATTGTCGCCGGTACCGTTGGTTGCTTCGGCGGGATGTCCATTGCCGCAGCGCTGTGCAGCTATCTGATTGTGACCCGCGAAGCGCGTCTCGGCCTGAACGGCCCGCAGGTTATCGAGCAGGAGGCGGGCATTGAAGAGTATGACTCCCGCGACCGTCCGTTTATCTGGAGCATGACCGGGGGCGAAATTCGCTATCAAAGCGGGCTGGTGGATGCCCTGGTGGGCGACGGCGTGAACGCGGTGAAAGCGGCGATGAACGACGCGATTGCGAAAGGCGTGCCGGCAAAACACCGCACCGACAACTATGACTGGTATCTTGAACGTCTGAGTCACTTCGACACCCGCAAACAGGCGGATACCGAACAGATTCACGCGCTCTTTGCCCGGGAGGTGAAATGATGAGTACTTCAATTAGCCGTGGTGAACTCTGGCTGGAAACCCTTGCGCCGAATGCCCGTCGTCTGGAAGGGCTCTGCCCGTCGGTTCAGGCGGCGGACGGCGAGCTGAATGGCGAAGCGGTACGCTTTGTGGCGGTGGTGCCGGATGCAAACAACCACTACCCGCGTGCGGCGAAAGGCGAAGTGGGTCTGCTGGAAGGCTGGACCCTGGCCAAAGTGGTGAGTGAAACCGTCACGGCCGATGCTGACAAAGCGGTTAAGCGCCCGATTGTGGCGGTAATTGATGTGCCGAGCCAGGCCTATGGTCGCCGTGAAGAGGGCTTTGGTATTCATCAGGCGCTGGCCGGTGCTGCTGCGGCCTATGCTAACGCCCGTCTGGCGGGCCATCCGGTGATTGGTCTGATCGTCGGAAAAGCGATGTCCGGGGCGTTTCTGGCCCACGGCTATCAGGCCAACCGACTGATCGCCTTCAACGACAAGGGCGTGCTGATCCACGCGATGGGCAAAGAGTCTGCTGCCCGTATCACGCTGCGTACCGTTGAGGCGCTGGAAAAACTGGCGGCAACCATACCGCCGATGGCGTATGACATCAGTAACTACGCTACCCTGGGGCTGCTGGAGAACCTGCTGGATATCAGCAATCCGGACGCACCTTCATCCATCGATCTGGCGCTGGTGAAAACCACATTGCAACAGGCCATTGATGACGCTCGCCGGGATCCGACGCTGAAAAGCCGTCTGGGTGCCGACAATCGTCATAGCTCCGCTCTTGTACGCGAACGTATGCGAGCTTGCTGGTAATACCAAAAAATAAAAGACCTGCCAGATGCACGCCCCGTGGGCGCACCCGTTGCGCCCGCGTGGGAACCTGCATCCTGAAAATAATAACCATCGCGTCAGTGCTTAAACTTCTTTTTTACAGGTGATTTATGACTTATGTGATTGTTCATGCCCTTGCCCCCATTTTTGTCATCATGCTGCTCGGCTTCTGGGCCGGTAAAGCCAAAATGGTGGACAACAAAAATGTCTCTCTGCTTAATATCTTCGTGATGGATTTTGCGCTGCCCGCCGCGCTGTTCAGCGCCACGGTGCAAACCTCCTGGACAGGCATCATTGCCCAGTCGCCGCTGATCCTGGTTCTGACTCTGGCGATGTGGATCACCTATGCGGCCATCTACTTCCTCGCCACGAAAGTCTTTAAAAAGTCCCCGCAGGATGCCGCCGTGCTGACGCTGACCGTGGCGCTGCCGAACTATGCGGCACTGGGCCTGCCGATTCTGGGCAGCGTGTTGGGTGAAAGCCCGGCGACCTCACTCTCGGTAGCGGTCTCCATTGCCTGCGGCTCCGTACTGATGACGCCGTTCTGTCTGCTGATCCTTGAACGTGAGAAAGCGCGCGCCGAGGGCAATAACTCCGGTTCAACGCTCTCTATGCTGCCGGTGCTGATGTGGCGCTCCATTAAGAAACCGATTGTGATGGGCCCGCTGCTGGGTGTCATTCTCTCTGCCATCGGTATCAAAATGCCGGAACTGGTTCTGGCGGCGATTAAACCGCTGGGGCTCTCCGCCACCGCTGCGGCGCTGTTCCTGACCGGGGTGATCCTGTCGGCCCGTAAGCTGCAGATCAACACGATGGTCATTAGCGCGACGATCGCCAAGCTGCTGATTCAACCAGCCATTGCGTGGGGTATCGTTTTACTCTTCGGTCTGCACGGTTCTGTGGCTATCACCGCTATCCTGATGATCGCCCTGTCCGCCGGTTTCTTCGGCGTGGTGTTTGGTAACCGCTTTGGCGTGCAGTCGCCGGATGCAGAAGCGGTGCTGCTGTTAAGCTCCGTCCTGTGTATCCTGTCGCTGCCGCTGTTTATCTCGCTGACTTCAGGAATGTAATCATGACCACAACATTACGCCCGCACGACTTAATCTGGCTTACCACACGGGATGCGCTGGAGGATATCCAGGAGCCCTGGGTGGATGCAGCCTGGCATACCGGGTTGCCGGTGGTGGTGCGGCGTGATGTTGAGGGTAGTGGGCGTATTCCGGTCGGGGTACGCGGCCTTAAGCGCGAGCAGCGGGCGGCGGGCTGGGTTAACCCTCACCAGATTGCCCGCGTGGTCTCCCCCGAACAGCTGAGCGCAGAAGAAAGTCTGCTGCGCTCGCCATTTATCACCCAGCCGCCGGTTCAGGTGGCCGTACAGCTTTCCCGCATCTCCTGGCCCTGGACGTGGGGCATTACTGGCAGCACCGGCTATGCGCTGGCGACCGGTATTGCGGTGATCCACGCCGCAAGCGATCTCGATCTGCTGATCCGCGCCCCGCAGCCGCTTTCCCGCACGGATTTACTCAGCTGGCAGTCACAGCTTGAGGGGGCGCTCTGCCGGGCCGATACCCAGGTTGAGACGCCGCTGGGCGGCTTTGCGCTCAACGAATGGCTACGTGATGGAAAAACGTTGCTGAAAACCGACCGGGGGCCGCGCATGACGACGAACCCCTGGGCATGGGAGGAACAATGAAGATCCTGTTTACCTTTCCGGGGCAGGGGACGCAGCATCCTGGTATGCTGCAAAACCTGCCGGGAACCGAGCTGGCGCAGGCGCGTGAAGTGCTGGGCGCCAGTGAAGTGGATGCGCTGGACTCCCCGGCGGCGCTACAGCATACCCGCGCGGTGCAGCTCTCGCTGCTGATCGCGGGTGTCGCCTGGGCGCGGGAACTGGCGCGTCGCGGCGTGGCGCCGGATATCGTCAGCGGCCTCTCTATCGGCGCGTATCCTGCGGCTGTGCTCTCCGGAGCGCTCGATTTTGCTGATGCCCTGACGCTGGTGGCCCTGCGTGGCGATCTGATGGAGCAGGCTTATCCACACGGTTACGGCCTGACAGCCATTATGGGGTTAACCCTTGCGCAGGTAGAAACCCTGATGGAAGGTACCGGCACCTACGTTGCCAACCTGAACGCGGAGACGCAGATTGTGATTGCGGGAACCGACGAGGGGATGGCGGAAGTGGCGGCGCGCGCGCTGGCGAAAGGGGCCAACAAAGCCCGTCGTCTGGCGGTGAGCGTCCCGTCGCACTGCGAACTGCTGGCCGAGCCGGCGCAAAAACTGGTTGAGGCCTTTAGCCGGGTCACGCTCTCTCGTCCCCGCTGCGCCTACCTTAGCGGCAGCACCGGGCGTGTACTCTGGCAGCCAGAGAAAATTGCCGACGATCTGGCGATGAACATGGCCCGGACGGTGCGCTGGCAGGAGGCGGTGATTGCCGCTAACGAACGCGAAGCGCGGCTGGTGATAGAGATGCCTCCCGGCGGCGTGCTCACCTGCCTGACGCGTCAGGCGGCCTGGGAAGGGGAGTCGGTCTCTCTGGAAAGGAGCGGCATGGATGTCGCGGTGCATCTCGCCCGGCGACTTAAGGCGTAGCGTTCTGCTCAAGGCGGCGGGCGTACATGCGGCCTTCCGCCGCCAGCGCCCGCAGGCTCGGATCCTGCTCGCGGTTGCGGGCAAAGACGATGGCGATCAGCTGCTGCATTTGATACGGCTGGGCCAGCTTTAACAGCTGCACCGAGTTTTCATACACTTTTTTCATCCTGCCCGGCATCAGCGTAAAGCCGACACCTGCCTGCACCAGACTCAGCATTGAAAAAATATCATTGACCCGGGTGACGATTTCCGGCTCAAAACCAGCGATATGAAACGCTTCCTGGAAACCGGCATAGGTGGCGAAGCCCTCTGCCAGGGCGACAAACTTCTGGTCTTTGTAGTCGCGTAAGTCCGCCAGCGCGTTGGTATTGAGCTGCGCCGAAGCGGGGGCGGCCAGAAAGATGTCATCGTGGAACAGGGGCAGCACTTCGAGGTTGTTGCGGTCAATCTCACTCTCCGAGATGGAGATGAGAATGGCATCGAGCGCGCCTTCATCCAGCAGATGCAGCAGGGTGTCGTTGGATCCCATGGTGAGATCCATCTCCAGATCCGGACGGCGCAGTTTCATGCCCATAATGAGCTGCGGAACGGTCTCAAGCGTCAGAGAGTAGAGCGTCCCCACCCGCAGACGGCCCTGGCCGACGCCGGCTGTTTTACGCGCCTCTTCCAGCCCGCGCCCCATCACCTGCATCACCTCCTGACAGTACTCAAGCAGCGTCCAGGCGGCGGGCAGGGCGATCAGATTACGGCCTTTATGCGTAAACAGCGGGCAGCGGACGTTCTCTTCCAGGGTGTGCAGGGCACGATGGACGCTGACCCCGCTGAGGTTCAGCACCTCAGCGGCACGGGCGATATTGCCCGTCTCCATGAAGGTCATGAAGATGCTCAGTTTGCGGAATGTAATTTCGCTGGTCAGGTCAGGTATCATCGCCCCTCCCGGGTTAGTCGCTCTGGAGCATCTCTTCGAGCTGTTCCTGCGCCTCCAGCCAGGCCATTTCGCACTCCTCAAGGCTGGATTTGGTTTTGGCCTGCACCTGCAGGCACTCGGTGAGCTCGGCTTTACGCGTCTGGTCATACAGGCCGCTGTCGCCCAGCTTCTCTTCCACGGTGGCAAGCGTGGCGTTGAGCTTCTCCATCTCTTTTTCCAGACGGGTAATCTCTTTACGCAGCGGCTGGGTCTGAGTGCGCAGCTCTGCTTCACGGCGCTTCTGATCTTTACGCGCCTGGGCGCTGTTGGCGTTCTCTTTCGCTGCCTCTTCCGGCTGGTTTTCCTGCTTCTGCACGTCCGTCAGCCACTGCTGGTAATCTTCCAGATCGCCGTCGAAAGGCTCTACTTTACTGTCGTGCACCAGGTAGAGATCGTCGGTGGTGGAGCGGATCAGGTGACGATCGTGCGAAACGACAACCAGCGCGCCTTCGAACTCAATCAGCGCTTCGGTCAGCGCCTGGCGCATGTCGAGATCCAGGTGGTTAGTCGGTTCATCGAGCAGTAGCAGATTCGGGCGCTGCCAGACGATGAGGGCCAGCACCAGGCGCGCTTTTTCGCCGCCGGAGAAGCGCTCAGTATTCTCGGTCACTTTATCGCCCTGGAAGCCGAAGCCGCCCAGATAATCCCGCAGCTTCTGCTCCATCTCCTGCGGGGCCAGACGCGCCAGGTGCTGTAGTGGCGATTCGTCCGCGCGTAAAAACTCCAGCTGATGCTGGGCGAAATAGCCCAGCTTAATGCCCTTTGCCAGACCAATATCGCCACGTACCGGCGCAAGCTCGCCCGCCAGCAGCTTAATCAGCGTCGATTTACCGGCGCCGTTGCGCCCGAGCAGACCGATACGGGAACCCGGCACCAGGTTGAGTTTGATGGAATCCAGGATGATGCGCTCGCCATAGCCCGCGCTGACTTTTTCCATTTTCAGCAGTGGGTTGGGCAGGCTTTCCGGCGCGCGGAAGCTAAAGTGGAACGGGTTGTCGACGTGCGCCGGGGCGATCATCTCCATGCGTTCCAGCATCTTAATGCGGCTCTGGGCCTGTTTGGCTTTTGACGCCTTCGCCTTGAAGCGATCGACAAAGCTCTGCAGGTGCGCCACGCGCTGCTGCTGGCTTTCGTACATCGCCTGCTGCTGGGAGAGACGTACCGCGCGCTGGCGCTCAAACGAGCTATAGTTGCCGGTGTACTCGAACATCGTTTCCTGTTCGATATGAATAATTTTGTCCACCACCGGGTCAAGGAAGTCACGGTCATGGGAGATCAGGATCAGCGTGCCCTGATAGCTCTTCAGCCACTTCTCCAGCCAGATCACCGCATCGAGATCGAGGTGGTTGGTCGGTTCATCGAGCAGCAGCAGGTCAGAGCGGCAGATCAGCGCCTGGGCCAGGTTAAGGCGCATGCGCCAGCCGCCGGAGAAATCACTGACCGGGCGTTCCAGTTGCTCGTTACTGAACCCCAGGCCGTGCAACAGGCTGGCGGCGCGGGAGCGAATAGTCCAGGCATCAATGGCGTCGAGTTTGCCGTGCACGGTGGCAATCGCATGGCCGTCGTTGCGTTCGTTGGCGGCATGCAGCTCCGCTTCCAGCTTGCGGTATTCCCGATCGCCGTCGATAACATAATCCATCGCCGGTACGCTCAGGGCTGGCGTCTCCTGGTTTACCCAGGCCAGCTGCCAGTTGCCGGGGTAGGTAAAATTACCCCCGTCGGCACTGATTTCGTTTTTCAGCAATGACAGTAACGTGGATTTACCGCAGCCGTTTTTGCCCACCAGGCCGACTTTCTGGCCCGGGTTAATGGTGGCTGTAGCGTTGTCCAGCAGGACACGTACGCCGCGACGAATTTGTAATGAGGAGAAAACAATCATAGAGCGCCGTATGTTCCGACTATGTTAAGTTGTCATTATAATCAGGTTAAATGTGCCGCCACGCGCCGCGTGGGTGTGCCATGGTAGCCCAAAACAACAGTGATGACGACCCGGGAGAGGAATGATGTCCCAGACAGCCAAAGTGCTGCTGCTGTATGCCCATCCGGAGTCTCAGGACTCGGTCGCTAACCGGGTTTTGCTACAACCGGCATTACAGCTAAGTAATGTGACAGTGCACGATCTTTACGCGCACTACCCCGATTTTTTTATCGATATTCCCTATGAGCAGGAGCTGCTGCGCCAGCACGACGTCATCGTGTTCCAGCATCCGCTTTACACCTACAGCTGCCCGGCACTGCTGAAAGAGTGGCTGGACCGCGTGCTGAGCCGTGGATTTGCCAGTGGCGTGGGAGGAAACCAGCTGGCGGGAAAGTCCTGGCGGAGCGTCATTACCACCGGCGAGCCGGAGAGTGCGTATCGCCACGATGGGCTTAACCGCTACTCGATGAACGAGATCTTACGCCCGTTCGAGCTGACGGCGGCCATGTGCCGCATGCACTGGCTGAGTCCGATCATTATCTACTGGGCTCGTCGGCAGCATCAGGATGAGCTGACCAGCCATGCCCGCGCGTACGGTGAGTGGCTGGCGGCGCCAAATCTGACAGGAGGTCACTGATGGAAGGCTCAGATCTTTTACTCGCAGGCGTGTTGTTCCTGTTCGCCGCCGTGGTGGCGGTGCCGTTGGCTTCGCGTCTGGGGATTGGCGCGGTGCTCGGCTATCTGCTGGCGGGCATCGCCATCGGCCCGTGGGGGCTGGGATTCATCAGCGATGTGGACGAAATCCTGCACTTCTCGGAGCTGGGCGTCGTCTTTCTGATGTTTATTATCGGCCTTGAGCTCAACCCGACGAAGCTCTGGCAACTACGGCGCTCGATCTTTGGCGTAGGTGCCGCGCAGGTGTTTTGCAGCGCGGTGATCCTCGGCGGACTCCTGATGCTCACCCACTTCTCATGGCAGGCTGCGGTGGTTGGCGGGATTGGTCTGGCGATGTCCTCTACGGCAATGGCGTTACAGCTGATGCGCGATAAGGGCATGAACCGCAACGAAGCGGGACAGCTGGGCTTCTCGATCCTTTTGTTTCAGGATCTGGCGGTGATCCCCGCGCTGGCCCTGGTTCCACTGCTGGCAGGATCGGGCGAGGAACATTTCGACTGGATGAAGATCGGCATGAAGGTGCTGGCCTTTGCCGGCATGCTGGTGGGAGGGCGCTATCTGCTCCGCCCGGTGTTCCGGTTTATTGCCGCCTCCGGCGTACGCGAGGTGTTTACCGCCGCGACGCTGCTGCTGGTGCTGGGATCGGCCCTGTTTATGGATGCGCTGGGTCTGTCGATGGCGCTCGGTACGTTTATCGCGGGTGTGCTGCTGGCGGAGAGTGAGTACCGGCATGAACTGGAAATTGCCATCGATCCCTTTAAGGGGCTGCTGTTAGGGCTGTTCTTTATCTCTGTCGGCATGGCGCTCAATCTCGGCGTGCTCTACACCCATATCCTGTGGGTGGTGATGAGCGTTGCCGTGCTGGTCACGGTTAAAATGGCGGTGCTGTATGGGCTGGCGCGGGTTTACGGCCTGCGTCAGGCGGAAAAGGCGCAGCTTGCCGGGGTGCTGAGCCAGGGGGGCGAATTCGCTTTTGTGCTCTTCTCCACAGCATCGTCCCAGAGATTGTTTCAGGATGACCAGATGGCGCTGCTGTTAGTGACCGTGACGCTGTCGATGATGACCACGCCGCTGCTCATGAAACTTATCGATAAGCAGCTGTCTCGCCGGATGAATGCCCCGGAAGATGAGCATGAAGCGCCCTTTGTGGAGGACGATAAACCGCAGGTGATAGTGGTGGGCTTCGGGCGGTTTGGGCAGGTGATCGGGCGTCTGCTGATGGCAAATAAAATGCGCGTGACGGTGCTTGAGCGCGACATCAGCGCGGTAAACCTGATGCGCAAGTACGGTTATAAGGTCTATTACGGCGATGCCACACAGGTCGAACTACTGCGCTCCGCAGGCGCAGAGGCGGCGGAGTCGATTGTTATCACCTGTAATGATCCGGAAGACACCCTGAAGCTGGTGGAGATCTGCCAGCAGCATTTTCCCCATCTGCACATCCTGGCCCGGGCGCGAGGGCGTGTTGAGGCACATGAGCTGCTTCAGGCTGGGGTAAAGTATTTTACCCGCGAGACCTTCTCCAGTGCGCTGGAGCTGGGGCGTAAAGCATTAGTGACGCTGGGTATGCATCCTCATCAGGCCCAGCGCGCACAGTTACATTTCCGTCGTCTTGATATGCGCATGCTGCGCGAGTTGATGCCGGTCCACACCGATACGGTGCAGATTTCCCGCGTACGGGAGGCGCGTCGCGAGCTGGAAGAGATCTTCCAGCGTGAGATGCAGCAGGAGCGTCGGCAGCCGGACGGCTGGGATGAATATGAATAACGAGGTAAAGAATGGCGGTACGTAAACGTTTTATCGCCGGCGCGAAATGCCCGGCCTGCCAGGCTCAGGATTCACTGGCCATGTGGCGAGAGAACAATATCGATATTGTTGAGTGTGTTAAGTGCGGTCACCAGATGCGGGAAGCCGATAAAGAAGTGCGCGATCACGTTCGCAAAGAAGAACAAGTGATCGGCATTTTTCATCCGGACTAGCGATATGTCCCGAGTTTTTTTAAGCTAAAGGGTACACGGGTGCAGAATTCGGCTACAATCTGCGCCAGCAATTTTCCCACGCTCAGGAGATATCATGAAAGTAGCAAAAGACCTGGTGGTCAGCCTGGCCTATCAGGTACGTACAGAAGACGGTGTGTTGGTTGATGAGTCTCCGGTGAGTGCGCCGCTGGACTACCTGCACGGTCACGGTTCCCTGATCTCCGGCCTGGAAAACGCGCTGGACGGTCATGAAGTTGGTGACAAATTTGACGTTGCTGTAGGCGCAAACGACGCTTACGGTCAGTACGATGAAAACCTGGTTCAGCGTGTTCCTAAAGACGTCTTCATGGGCGTTGATGAGCTGCAGGTTGGCATGCGTTTCCTGGCTGAAACTGACCAGGGTCCGGTTCCAGTAGAAATTACGGAAGTTGAAGACGACCACGTTGTGGTTGACGGCAACCATATGCTGGCTGGCCAGAACCTGAAGTTCAACGTTGAAGTGGTTGCGATCCGCGAAGCCACTGAAGAAGAGCTGGCTCACGGCCACGTTCATGGTGCGCACGGTCATGACCACGATCACGGTCACGATGGCTGCTGCGGTGGTCACGGCCACGATCACGACCATGGTCACGAGCACGGTAAAGGCGGTTGCGGCGGTAACGGCGGCTGCGGTTGCCACTAAGCGTTACGCCTTAAGGCACAAAAAAGCGGGATATTCCCGCTTTTTTTACGTCTTAATAATGGGGTGGCGGCGTCTCTTCCGACTGCGACGCGATGTGCGATGCCTGGGAGGCTTTTACTTTTTCAGTTAACAGACGCATCAGATCCCGCAGCTTTGCCATCTCCAGCTCGTGGGCGGTGACGGTCTGATTCAGCTCATCGATGGTGATCTCCTGAAAAGCCAGGCGGCTTTCAAGCTCAGCCAGACGTGCTTCCATCTCTCTATTCTGCATGATTCACCTCGTTTGTTTCGTTAAACCCGTCCGGGGCTGGCGGCGGCGAATTTTACCTGAGATTATCCTTGCGCGCAGTAAACATCCCCTTGCTGCGAAACTAATTTAAACAAAAATAGTCTGAAATGTGGTGCTAATCAGGGGTGTCTACCTGTAGATTTGTTCCTCAACGTTTTATAGTACGCTACTCATTTACGCTTAATACGGGGTGAGAGTCCCCGGCCCTGGAGAAATGGATGAAATCACTGTTTAAAGTAACGCTGCTGGCGACCACAATGGCTGTCGCTTTGCATGCGCCGCTGACTTTCGCTGCTGATACCGCTGCGAAACCTGCTGCGACTGCTGACAGCAATGCAGCGTTCAAAAATGACGACCAGAAATCAGCCTACGCGCTGGGCGCATCTCTGGGCCGTTACATGGAAAACTCTCTGAAAGAGCAAGAAAAACTGGGCATCAAACTGGACCAGGCTCAGTTGATCGCAGGCGTTCAGGATGCGTTTGCAGACAAGAGCAAACTGTCTGACCAGGAAATCGAGCAAACTCTGCAGGCTTTCGAAGCGCGCGTGAAAGGCGCAGCGCAGGAGAAGATGGAGAAAGACGCAGCTGAGAACGAAACGAAAGGCAAAACCTACCGTGAGGCTTTCGCTAAAGAGAAAGGCGCGAAAACCTCTCCTACTGGCCTGGTCTACAAAGTAGAGAAAGAAGGGACTGGCGAGGCACCGAAAGACAGCGATACCGTCGTTGTGAACTACAAAGGTACGCTGACCGACGGTAAAGAGTTCGATAACTCTTATACCCGCGGTGAGCCGCTCTCCTTCCGTCTGGATGGTGTTATCCCTGGCTGGACTGAAGGCCTGAAGAACATCAAGAAAGGCGGTAAAATCAAGCTGGTCATCCCACCGGAGCTGGCTTATGGCAAAACGGGCGTCCCGGGTATCCCGGCTAACTCCACGCTGGTATTCGACGTAGAGCTGCTGGACATCAAGCCAGCGCCGAAAGCGGATGCTAAGCCAGACGCGAAGCCGGAAGCGCCGGCAGAAGCCACCAAGAAGTAAACCGGTTAAAACCGCCGCCTCAGAAGCGGCGGTTTTTTTATTGGGGTGTAGATATAATTAACACTGGAAGCGCTACCTACGCTGTATTAACTTAATTGCCCGTGTAAATAATGAGCCTGCCCTGAAAACCTACCGACAGGCTCCTGAAAAGGAGTGTTTTTTTCATGACCAGGTCGCTTTTAACCAACGAAACCAGCGAACTTGATTTGCTGGATCAACGTCCTTTCGATCAGACCGATTTCGATATTCTGAAATCCTACGAAGCGGTAGTGGACGGGTTAGCGATGCTCATTGGGTCCCACTGCGAAATCGTTTTGCACTCCCTGCAAGATCTGAAATGTTCTGCCATCCGTATCGCCAATGGTGAGCATACTGGCCGTAAAATCGGCTCGCCAATCACTGACCTTGCACTGCGTATGCTGCACGACATGACCGGCGCGGACAGCAGCGTCTCCAAATGTTATTTCACCCGCGCGAAGAGCGGTGTTCTCATGAAGTCCGTCACCATCGCGATCCGCAACCGCGATCATCGTGTGATTGGTTTGCTGTGCATCAACATGAACCTTGATGTGCCGTTCTCCCAGATCATGAACACCTTCATTCCGCCAGAAACACCGGATGTCGGCTCCTCCGTCAACTTTGCCTCTTCCGTTGAAGACCTCGTGACCCAGACGCTGGAATTCACCATTGAAGAAGTTAATGCCGATCGCAACGTCTCCAACAATGCCAAGAATCGTCAGATCGTGCTTAACCTCTACGAGAAAGGCATTTTTGATATTAAAGACGCCATTAACCAGGTGGCCGATCGTCTCAACATTTCCAAGCACACGGTCTATCTCTACATTCGTCAGTTCAAAAGCGGCGATTTCCTGGGGCAAGAGAAGTAATGCGTTTTGCATTAATGGTGACAGGCCCGGCATACGGTACACAGCAGGCCAGCAGCGCGTTGCAGTTTGCCCGTGCACTGCTGGCGGCCGGCCATGAGCTGGTCAGCGTCTTTTTTTATCGGGAAGGGGTGTATAACGCGAACCAGCTGACCTCTCCGGCATCAGACGAGTTCGATCTGGTCCGGGCCTGGCAGTCGCTGAACCAGGAGCATGGCGTTGCCTTGCATATCTGCGTGGCGGCGGCTCTGCGTCGGGGGGTAAGCGATGCGAATGAAGCGCAACGTCTCGGCTTGCCTGCCGCGAATCTTAACGAGGGCTTCTCCCTTAGCGGTCTTGGGGCGCTGGCACAGGCTGCCTTAACCTGCGATCGTATGGTGCAATTCTGATGAACCGCGTTGCGTTTGTATTTCATTCTGCCCCACATGGCAGCGCCGCCGGAAGGGAAGGGCTGGATGCGTTACTGGCCACTTCTGCGCTGACGGAAGAGATCGGTGTGTTCTTTATCGGAGACGGCGTATTCCAGCTGCTTGCCGGTCAGCAGCCGCAGGCGGTGCTGGCGCGCGACTATATCGTGACCTTTAAAGTGCTGCCGCTGTACGATATCGAGACGTTTTACGTCTGTGCCGCCTCCCTGCAGGCGCGCGGTTTAAGTGAAAATACGCCTTTTGTTCTCGACGCCACGGTGGTTGCGCCGGAGGTGTTGCGTGAACATCTCGCCCATTTCGACATCATTCTGACCTTCTGAGGCCGTCATGCTCCATACCCTGAGCCACTCCCCCTGGCACTGCGACATCGAAAGCCTGTTAAGCATGCTGCGTGAGGGTGATACTGTGCTGCTGATCCAGGATGGCGTTCTGGCGGCAGTAGAAGGCAGCCGCTTTGTTGATATTCTCTGTAATGCCCCCATCTCTGTCTCAGCGCTAAAAGATGATATCGAGGCTCGCGGCCTTATTGGTCAAATTTCAACCAAAATTGACGTGGTTAGCTATACTGATTTCGTCAATCTGGCCATCCAGCACACCGGCCAAATGAACTGGTGATCTGAGATCGCTGTATAATTCTTGACACCTTTTCGACGTAGCCCTAAAATTTCGCGTCCTCATATTGTATGAGGGCGTTTTATTACGTGTTTACGAAGCAAAAGCTAAAACCAGGAGCTATTTAATGGCAACAGTTAACCAGCTGGTACGCAAACCACGTGCACGCAAAGTTGCAAAAAGCAACGTGCCTGCGCTGGAAGCCTGCCCGCAGAAACGTGGCGTATGTACTCGTGTATATACTACCACTCCTAAAAAACCAAACTCCGCACTGCGTAAAGTATGCCGTGTGCGTTTGACTAACGGTTTTGAAGTGACTTCCTACATCGGTGGTGAAGGTCACAACCTGCAGGAACACTCCGTGATCCTGATCCGTGGCGGTCGTGTAAAAGACCTTCCGGGTGTTCGTTACCACACCGTTCGTGGTGCGCTTGACTGCTCCGGCGTTAAAGACCGTAAGCAATCTCGCTCCAAATACGGCGTGAAACGTCCTAAGGCTTAATGGTTCTCCGTTAAGTAAGGCCAAACTGATTTATCTTAATGTCACACTAAACTCTTAGAGTTTTGGACAATCCTGAATTAACAACGGAGTATTCCCATGCCACGTCGTCGCGTCATTGGTCAGCGTAAAATTCTTCCAGATCCGAAATTCGGATCAGAACTGCTGGCAAAATTTGTAAATATCCTGATGGTAGATGGTAAAAAATCTACTGCAGAAGCAATCGTATACAGCGCGCTGGAGACCCTGGCTCAGCGTTCTGGTAAAAATGAACTGGAAGCTTTCGAAGTAGCTCTCGACAACGTACGCCCGACTGTAGAAGTTAAGTCTCGCCGCGTTGGTGGTTCTACTTATCAGGTACCAGTTGAAGTCCGTCCGGTCCGTCGTAATGCTCTGGCAATGCGTTGGATCGTTGAAGCTGCTCGTAAACGCGGTGATAAATCCATGGCTCTGCGTCTGGCGAACGAACTTTCTGACGCTGCAGACAACAAAGGTACTGCAGTTAAGAAACGTGAAGACGTTCACCGTATGGCAGAAGCCAACAAGGCGTTCGCACACTACCGTTGGTAATCCCTTCGGAGTATTAGTCACCAGGCGGGCGCTTCAGCGAAGCAGCCCGCTTTGGGTTACTTAACTGAACGCCTAAAAAGATAAACGAGGAATCAAATGGCTCGTACAACACCCATCGCACGCTACCGTAACATCGGTATCAGTGCGCACATCGACGCCGGTAAAACCACTACCACCGAACGTATTCTGTTCTACACCGGTGTAAACCATAAAATCGGTGAAGTTCATGACGGCGCCGCAACCATGGACTGGATGGAGCAGGAGCAGGAGCGTGGTATTACCATCACCTCCGCAGCGACTACTGCATTCTGGTCTGGTATGGCTAAGCAGTATGAACCACACCGCGTAAACATCATCGACACCCCGGGCCACGTTGACTTCACCATCGAAGTAGAACGTTCCATGCGTGTTCTTGATGGTGCGGTAATGGTTTACTGCGCAGTTGGTGGTGTTCAGCCACAGTCTGAAACCGTATGGCGTCAGGCAAACAAATATAAAGTTCCACGCATTGCGTTCGTTAACAAAATGGACCGTATGGGTGCGAACTTCCTGAAAGTTGTTGGTCAGATCAAAACCCGTCTGGGCGCGAACCCTGTTCCGCTGCAGCTGGCGATTGGTGCTGAAGAAGGTTTCACCGGTGTTGTTGACCTGGTGAAAATGAAAGCCATCAACTGGAATGAAGAAGACGCAGGCGTAACCTTCACTTATGAAGATATCCCGGCTGACATGCAGGACCTGGCTGACGAATGGCACCAGAACCTGATCGAGTCCGCTGCAGAAGCTTCAGAAGACCTGATGGAGAAATACCTGGGTGGTGAAGAACTGTCTGAAGAAGAGATCAAAAAAGCTCTGCGTCAGCGTGTTCTGAACAACGAAATCATCCTGGTAACCTGTGGTTCTGCGTTCAAGAACAAAGGTGTTCAGGCGATGCTGGATGCGGTAGTTGACTACCTGCCATCCCCGGTAGACGTTCCTGCGATCAACGGTATCCTGGACGACGGTAAAGACACGCCGGCTGAGCGTCACGCAAGTGATGACGAGCCGTTTGCTGCTCTGGCGTTCAAAATCGCTACCGACCCGTTCGTGGGTAACCTGACGTTCTTCCGCGTGTACTCTGGTGTGGTTAACTCCGGTGACACCATCCTGAACTCCGTGAAAGCTGCACGTGAGCGTTTCGGTCGTATCGTACAGATGCACGCGAACAAACGTGAAGAGATCAAAGAAGTTCGCGCGGGTGACATCGCTGCTGCTATCGGTCTGAAAGACGTGACTACTGGTGATACCCTGTGTAACCCAGATCACCCAATCATTCTGGAGCGCATGGAGTTCCCAGAGCCAGTAATCTCTATCGCCGTTGAACCAAAAACCAAAGCTGACCAGGAAAAAATGGGTCTGGCTCTGGGCCGTCTGGCTAAAGAAGACCCATCATTCCGCGTATGGACTGATGAAGAATCTAACCAGACCATCATCGCTGGTATGGGTGAACTGCACCTGGACATCATCGTTGACCGTATGAAGCGTGAATTCAACGTTGAAGCTAACGTGGGTAAACCTCAGGTTGCTTACCGCGAAGCGATTCGCCAGAAAGTTACCGATGTTGAAGGTAAACACGCTAAGCAGTCTGGTGGTCGTGGTCAGTACGGTCACGTTGTGATCGACATGTACCCACTGGAGCCGGGCTCTAACCCTAAAGGTTACGAGTTCATCAACGACATCAAAGGTGGTGTAATTCCTGGCGAATACATCCCTGCCGTTGATAAAGGCATCCAGGAGCAGCTGAAGTCTGGTCCGCTGGCTGGTTACCCGGTAGTAGACATGGGTATTCGTCTGCACTTCGGTTCTTACCATGACGTTGACTCCTCTGAACTGGCGTTTAAACTGGCTGCTTCTATCGCCTTTAAAGAAGGCTTTAAGAAAGCGAAACCAGTTCTGCTTGAGCCAATCATGAAGGTTGAAGTAGAAACGCCTGAAGAGAACACCGGTGACGTCATCGGTGACTTGAGCCGTCGTCGTGGTATGCTGCGTGGTCAGGAAACTAACGTTACTGGCGTTGTGATCCACGCTGAAGTTCCGCTGTCTGAAATGTTCGGATATGCAACTCAGCTGCGTTCTCTGACCAAAGGTCGTGCTTCTTACTCCATGGAGTTCCTGAAGTATGATGATGCGCCGAACAACGTTGCTCAGGCCGTAATTGAAGCCCGTGGTAAATAAGCCGTAGGGTTAAAATCTAAGTCCCGTGCCCCCTCGGTGAGGGGGCACTATAGTAAGGAATATAGCCGTGTCTAAAGAAAAATTTGAACGTACAAAACCGCACGTCAACGTTGGTACTATCGGCCACGTTGACCACGGTAAAACTACCCTGACCGCTGCAATCACTACCGTTCTGGCTAAAACCTACGGTGGTTCTGCTCGTGCATTCGACCAGATCGATAACGCACCAGAAGAAAAAGCTCGTGGTATCACCATCAACACTTCTCACGTTGAATACGACACCCCGACTCGCCACTACGCACACGTAGACTGCCCAGGCCACGCCGACTATGTTAAAAACATGATCACCGGTGCTGCGCAGATGGACGGCGCGATCCTGGTTGTTGCTGCGACTGACGGCCCAATGCCTCAGACCCGTGAACACATCCTGCTGGGTCGTCAGGTAGGCGTTCCTTTCATCATCGTGTTCCTGAACAAATGCGACATGGTTGATGACGAAGAGCTGCTGGAACTGGTAGAAATGGAAGTTCGTGAACTTCTGTCCCAGTACGATTTCCCAGGCGACGATACCCCAATCGTTCGTGGTTCTGCTCTGAAAGCGCTGGAAGGCGAAGCTGAGTGGGAAGAGAAAATCATCGAACTGGCTGGCTACCTGGATTCTTACATCCCAGAACCAGAGCGTGCTATCGACAAGCCGTTCCTGCTGCCAATCGAAGACGTATTCTCCATCTCCGGTCGTGGTACCGTTGTTACCGGTCGTGTAGAGCGCGGTATCATCAAAGTTGGTGAAGAAGTTGAAATCGTTGGTATCAAAGAGACTGCTAAGTCTACCTGTACTGGCGTTGAAATGTTCCGCAAACTGCTGGACGAAGGCCGTGCTGGTGAGAACGTTGGTGTTCTGCTGCGTGGTATCAAGCGTGAAGAAATCGAACGTGGTCAGGTTCTGGCGAAGCCAGGCTCAATCAAGCCACACACCAAGTTCGAATCTGAAGTGTACATCCTGTCCAAAGACGAAGGCGGCCGTCATACTCCGTTCTTCAAAGGCTACCGTCCACAGTTCTACTTCCGTACTACTGACGTGACCGGTACCATCGAACTGCCAGAAGGCGTTGAGATGGTAATGCCAGGCGACAACATCAAAATGGTTGTTACCCTGATCCACCCAATCGCAATGGACGATGGTCTGCGTTTCGCAATCCGCGAAGGCGGCCGTACCGTTGGCGCGGGTGTTGTTGCTAAAGTTCTGGGCTAATTAATTATCCCTGAATTAAAAAGGACGCTTCGGCGTCCTTTTTTGTTTTCAGCGTTTATGGCTGTCACAAATTTTCGTATTTTTTGTTCGCTCCCGCCCCGCATCTTCATGCTTGTGCTATTGTAATCATAATTATTCTCACTTACACTTTGCACATATTTTGAACGGGAGTGGTTATGTACGTTTGTTTATGTAACGGTGTGAGTGATAAAAAAATTCGTCAGGCCGTTCGCCAGTTTCATCCCCAATCTTTTCAGCAGCTGCGTAAGTTTGTTCCGGTTGGAAATCAATGCGGTAAGTGCGTTCGCGCTGCCCGCGAGATTATGCAGGACGAATTGATGCAGATCCCGGAATACAAAGAGATTGCCTGAGGCTCATACTTTTCTTTTGACATCCCTGTAGCCCCATCTACGCTTCAATGAGTGGAAGCGGAGGGACTATAATGAAAGGTGATATCAAAATCATAAGTTATCTCAATAAATTATTGGGAAATGAGCTTGTCGCAATCAACCAATACTTTCTCCATGCGAGAATGTTCAAAAACTGGGGTCTGACTCGCCTCAACGATATTGAATACCATGAGTCCATCGATGAGATGAAGCATGCTGATAAGTACATCGAGCGTATTCTGTTCCTCGAGGGTATCCCCAACCTGCAGGATCTCGGCAAGCTGGGTATCGGCGAAGATGTCGAAGAGATATTGCGTTCGGATCTGACGCTGGAGCTCGAAGGGGCGAAAGATCTACGTGAAGCTATTGCTTATGCAGACAGCGTTCATGACTACGTCAGCCGCGATATGATGATTGAGATTCTGGCCGATGAAGAAGGGCACATCGACTGGCTGGAAACAGAACTAGATCTTATCAGTAAAATTGGGCTGCAAAATTACCTCCAGTCGCAAATTAAAGTGGAAAGCTGACTAGGCTTTGCCCACTCATCATTAAACCCGCTGCCGCCATGAAAGGTCCAAATGGCAGTGGGTTTTTTAATATCTGTTCCCCGGGTTTACACATCGCCAGGATGAGAAGATAAAGTGTAGCCAGCAAAGCTGCTGATAATGCCAGCACAGGAAGTACGCACCATCCATGCCATGCGCCCAGCGCACCCAGATACTTTACGTCACCGTAACCCAGCCCTTCACGCTTACGTAGCAGCCTGTAACCCCAATAAATAATCGCGAATCCTGTGTACCCCGCTATCGCCCCTGCGACGGCGGCAGGCAGCCGCTCGGGTTGAAGACAGAGGTGATAAAGCAGACCAACCCATAGTAGCGGGCAGAGATATCGGTCCGGAAGCAGATGTGAGCGGATATCCTCGCGAACTAACAGTGCTGTTAATCCCAGGTAGGCAAGCAAGAAGGGGAGGGGAGTAAGCATTGGCGTAAACCTCAATAGAATGTTTGCCTCCATATTCCATGCACCCCAAAGGTGAAACAAACGGCAAACTAAAACGCTGCGAGACGCCTTCCTGCCTGTTATCACGACAATGTACGATTGCATCGTATTTACGAGGGGACACGCAAAATTGAGCTCTGCCGTCTATTTTCTAAACTGGGCTTGCGTCCTGCCCAGATTTACGTATAATGCGCGGGCTTGTCGTAATTGACAGCTGGTTCAATCTGAACCCCTGGCAGCAATCTTTTTCAGTTGCCTAACAATGCTCCCAATCGGGGAGCTACGTAAGAACGGTTACACTCTCCCATCAATCGTAATGGGTCTGAGTAGTGATCATTTTCGTTTATAAAATAATTGGAGCTCTGGTCTCATGCAGAACCAAAGAATCCGTATCCGCCTTAAAGCGTTTGATCATCGTCTGATCGATCAATCAACCGCGGAAATCGTCGAGACTGCTAAGCGCACTGGTGCGCAAGTCCGTGGTCCGATCCCGCTGCCGACCCGCAAAGAGCGCTTTACCGTTCTGATCTCCCCGCACGTTAACAAAGACGCGCGTGATCAGTACGAGATCCGCACTCACAAGCGTCTGGTTGACATCGTTGAGCCAACTGAGAAAACCGTTGATGCTCTGATGCGTCTGGATCTGGCTGCCGGTGTAGACGTGCAGATCAGCCTGGGTTAATCAGGTCATCGAGCGATTGAGAGGTTGATACAATGATTGGTTTAGTCGGTAAAAAAGTGGGTATGACCCGCATCTTCACTGAAGATGGCGTTTCTATCCCAGTAACCGTAATCGAAGTTGAAGCAAACCGCGTTACTCAGGTTAAAGATCTGGCTAACGATGGCTACCGCGCTATTCAGGTTACCACTGGTGCTAAAAAAGCTAACCGTGTAACCAAGCCAGAAGCGGGTCACTTCGCTAAAGCTGGCGTAGAAGCTGGCCGTGGTCTGTGGGAATTCCGCCTGGCTGAAGGCGAAGAGTTCACCGTAGGTCAGGACATTAGCGTTGAACTGTTTGCTGAAGTTAAAAAAGTTGACGTAACCGGTACCTCTAAAGGTAAAGGTTTTGCTGGTACCGTTAAGCGCTGGAACTTCCGTACCCAAGACGCTACTCACGGTAACTCCTTGTCTCACCGCGTTCCGGGTTCTATCGGTCAGAACCAGACTCCGGGCAAAGTGTTCAAAGGCAAGAAAATGGCAGGTCAGCTGGGTAACGAACGTGTAACCGTTCAGAGCCTGGACGTAGTACGTGTTGACGCTGAGCGCAACCTGCTGCTGGTTAAAGGTGCGGTCCCGGGTGCAACCGGTAGCGACCTGATCGTTAAACCAGCTGTGAAGGCGTAAGGGGATAGCAATGGAATTAGTATTGAAAGACGCGCAGAGCGCGCTGACTGTTTCCGAAACTACCTTCGGTCGTGATTTCAACGAAGCGCTGGTTCACCAGGTTGTTGTTGCTTATGCAGCTGGTGCTCGTCAGGGTACTCGTGCTCAGAAGACTCGTGCTGAAGTAACTGGTTCCGGCAAAAAGCCGTGGCGCCAGAAAGGTACTGGCCGTGCGCGTTCAGGTTCTATCAAGAGCCCGATCTGGCGTTCCGGTGGCGTGACCTTCGCTGCTCGCCCGCAGGACCACAGTCAAAAAGTTAATAAAAAGATGTACCGCGGCGCGCTGAAAAGCATCCTGTCCGAGCTGGTACGTCAGGATCGTCTGATCGTTGTCGAATCTTTCTCTGTAGAAGCGCCTAAAACTAAGCTGCTGGCACAGAAACTGAAAGACATGGCTCTGGAAGATGTGCTGATCATCACCGGTGAGCTGGACGAGAACCTGTTCCTGGCCGCACGTAACCTGCACAAGGTTGACGTACGCGATGCGACTGGTATCGACCCGGTTAGCCTGATCGCCTTCGACAAAGTCGTAATGACTGCTGATGCTGTTAAGCAAGTTGAGGAGATGCTGGCATGATTCGTGAAGAACGTCTGCTGAAGGTGCTGCGCGCACCGCACGTTTCTGAAAAAGCGTCTACTGCGATGGAAAAAACTAACACCATCGTTCTCAAAGTTGCTAAAGACGCGACCAAAGCAGAAATCAAAGCTGCTGTGCAGAAACTGTTTGAAGTCGAAGTCGAAGTCGTTAACACCCTGGTAGTTAAAGGGAAAGTTAAACGTCACGGACAGCGTATCGGTCGTCGTAGCGACTGGAAAAAAGCTTACGTCACCCTGAAAGAAGGCCAGAATCTGGACTTCGTTGGCGGCGCTGAGTAAGTCGGAGGAGTAATACAATGGCAGTTGTTAAATGTAAACCGACATCTCCGGGTCGTCGCCACGTTGTTAAAGTGGTTAACCCTGAGCTGCACAAGGGCAAGCCTTTTGCTCCGTTGCTGGAAAAGAACAGCAAATCCGGTGGTCGTAACAACAATGGCCGTATCACCACTCGTCACATCGGTGGTGGCCACAAGCAGGCTTATCGTATTGTTGACTTTAAACGCAACAAAGACGGTATCCCAGCAGTTGTTGAGCGTCTTGAGTACGATCCGAACCGTTCCGCGAACATCGCGCTGGTTCTGTACAAAGATGGCGAACGCCGTTACATCCTGGCCCCTAAAGGCCTGAAAGCTGGCGACCAGATTCAGTCTGGCGTTGATGCTGCAATCAAAGCAGGTAACACCCTGCCGATGCGCAATATCCCGGTTGGTTCTACCGTTCATAACGTAGAAATGAAACCAGGTAAAGGCGGTCAGCTGGCACGTTCCGCTGGTACTTACGTTCAGATCGTTGCGCGTGATGGTGCTTATGTCACCCTGCGTCTGCGTTCTGGTGAAATGCGTAAAGTCGAAGCAGACTGCCGCGCTACCCTGGGCGAAGTTGGCAATGCTGAGCATATGCTGCGCGTTCTGGGTAAAGCAGGTGCTGCACGCTGGCGTGGTGTTCGTCCTACCGTTCGCGGTACTGCGATGAACCCAGTCGACCACCCACATGGTGGTGGTGAAGGTCGTAACTTTGGTAAGCACCCGGTAACTCCGTGGGGCGTTCAGACCAAAGGTAAGAAGACCCGCAGCAACAAGCGTACTGATAAATTTATCGTACGTCGCCGTAGCAAATAATATTAGAGGATAAGCCATGCCACGTTCTCTCAAGAAAGGTCCTTTTATTGACCTGCACTTGCTGAAGAAGGTAGAGAAAGCGGTGGAAAGCGGAGACAAGAAGCCCCTGCGCACTTGGTCCCGTCGTTCAACGATCTTTCCTAACATGATCGGTTTGACCATCGCTGTCCATAATGGTCGTCAGCACGTTCCAGTATTCGTTTCCGATGAAATGGTCGGTCACAAACTGGGTGAATTCGCACCGACTCGTACTTATCGCGGCCACGCTGCTGATAAAAAAGCGAAGAAGAAATAAGGTAGGAGGAAGAGATGGAAACTTTAGCTCAACATCGCCATGCTCGTTCTTCTGCTCAGAAGGTTCGCCTTGTTGCTGACCTGATTCGCGGTAAGAAAGTGTCGCAGGCCCTGGATATTCTGACCTACACCAATAAGAAAGCGGCTGTACTGGTCAAGAAAGTTCTGGAATCTGCCATTGCTAACGCTGAACACAACGATGGCGCTGACATTGACGATCTGAAAGTTGCGAAAATTTTCGTAGACGAAGGCCCGAGCATGAAGCGCATTATGCCGCGTGCGAAAGGTCGTGCAGATCGCATCCTGAAGCGCACCAGCCACATTACTGTGGTTGTGTCCGATCGCTGAGACTCTGGAGACTAGCAATGGGTCAGAAAGTACATCCTAATGGTATTCGCCTGGGTATTGTAAAACCATGGAACTCAACCTGGTTTGCGAACACCAAAGAATTCGCTGACAACCTGGACAGCGATTTTAAAGTACGTCAGTACCTGACTAAGGAACTGGCTAAAGCGTCCGTATCTCGTATCGTAATCGAGCGTCCGGCTAAGAGCATCCGTGTAACCATTCACACTGCTCGTCCTGGCATCGTTATCGGTAAGAAAGGCGAAGACGTAGAAAAACTGCGCAAGGTCGTAGCGGATATCGCTGGCGTTCCTGCACAGATCAATATCGCTGAAGTTCGTAAGCCTGAACTGGACGCAAAACTGGTTGCTGACAGCATCACTTCTCAGCTGGAACGTCGTGTTATGTTCCGTCGTGCTATGAAGCGTGCTGTACAGAACGCAATGCGTCTGGGCGCTAAAGGTATCAAAGTTGAAGTTAGCGGCCGTCTGGGCGGCGCGGAAATCGCACGTACCGAATGGTACCGCGAAGGTCGCGTACCGCTGCACACTCTGCGTGCTGACATCGACTACAACACCTCTGAAGCGCACACCACTTACGGTGTAATCGGCGTTAAGGTATGGATCTTCAAAGGTGAGATCCTGGGTGGTATGGCTGCTGTTGAACAACCGGAAAAACCGGCTGCTCAACCTAAAAAGCAGCAGCGTAAAGGCCGTAAATAAGGAGCGTCGCTGATGTTACAACCAAAGCGTACAAAATTCCGTAAAGTGCACAAAGGCCGCAACCGTGGTCTGGCGCAGGGTACGGATGTTAGCTTCGGCACTTTCGGTCTGAAAGCTGTTGGCCGTGGTCGTCTGACTGCACGTCAGATCGAAGCAGCACGTCGTGCTATGACCCGTGCAGTTAAGCGTCAAGGTAAAATTTGGATCCGTGTATTCCCGGACAAACCAATTACCGAGAAGCCGCTGGAAGTTCGTATGGGTAAAGGTAAAGGTAACGTGGAGTACTGGGTTGCCTTGATCCAACCGGGCAAAGTCCTGTATGAAATGGACGGTGTTCCGGAAGAGCTGGCCCGTGAAGCCTTCGGCCTGGCAGCAGCGAAACTGCCTATCAAAACCACCTTTGTAACTAAGACGGTGATGTAATGAAAGCAAATGAGCTGCGTGAAAAAAGCGTAGAAGAGCTGAACGCTGAGCTGCTGAACCTGCTGCGTGAGCAGTTCAACCTGCGTATGCAGGCTGCAAGTGGCCAGCTGCAACAGACTCACCTGCTGAAGCAAGTGCGTCGTGATGTTGCACGCGTTAAGACTTTACTGACTCAGAAGGCGGGTGCGTAATGACCGATAAAATCCGTACTCTGCAAGGTCGTGTTGTTAGCGACAAAATGGAGAAATCCATCGTTGTTGCTATCGAGCGCGTTGTGAAACACCCGATCTACGGTAAATTCATCAAGCGTACGACCAAACTGCACGTACATGACGAGAACAACGAATGTGGTATCGGTGACGTGGTAGAAATCCGCGAATGCCGTCCACTGTCCAAGACTAAGTCCTGGACGCTGGTTCGCGTTGTAGAGAAAGCGGTTCTGTAATAGAGTAGCCTTCTCGATACGAATAAACGGCTCAGCGATGAGCCGTTTATTTTTTCTACCCATATTGCAGAAGCGGTGTTATAATGCCGCGCCCTCGATATGGGGCTTTTTAACGGCTCTGATTTTAGAGTCTCAGGTAGTAGTTGACATTAGCGGAGCACTAAAATGATCCAAGAACAGACTATGCTGAACGTCGCCGACAACTCCGGTGCACGTCGCGTAATGTGTATCAAGGTTCTGGGTGGCTCGCACCGTCGCTACGCAGGCGTAGGCGACATCATCAAGATCACCATCAAAGAAGCAATTCCACGTGGTAAGGTCAAGAAAGGTGATGTGCTGAAAGCGGTAGTGGTGCGCACCAAGAAGGGTGTTCGTCGCCCTGACGGTTCTGTCATTCGCTTCGATGGTAATGCATGCGTTATTTTAAACAATAACAGCGAGCAGCCTATCGGCACGCGTATCTTTGGGCCGGTAACTCGTGAACTTCGTACTGAGAAGTTCATGAAAATTATCTCTCTGGCACCAGAAGTACTCTAAGGAGCGAATCATGGCAGCGAAAATCCGTCGTGATGACGAAGTTATCGTGTTAACCGGTAAAGATAAAGGTAAACGCGGTAAAGTAAAAAATGTCCTGTCTTCCGGCAAGGTCATTGTTGAAGGTATCAACCTGGTTAAGAAACATCAGAAGCCGGTTCCGGCCCTGAACCAGCCAGGTGGCATCGTTGAAAAAGAAGCTGCTATTCAGGTTTCTAACGTTGCAATCTTCAATGCGGCAACCGGCAAGGCTGACCGTGTAGGCTTTAGATTCGAAGACGGCAAAAAAGTCCGTTTCTTCAAGTCTAACAGCGAAACTATCAAGTAATTTGGAGTAGTACGATGGCGAAACTGCATGATTACTACAAAGACGAAGTAGTTAATAAGCTCATGACTGAGTTTAACTACAATTCTGTCATGCAAGTCCCTCGGGTCGAGAAGATCACCCTGAACATGGGTGTTGGTGAAGCGATCGCTGACAAGAAACTGCTGGATAACGCAGCAGCTGACCTGGCAGCTATCTCCGGTCAAAAACCGTTGATCACCAAAGCACGCAAATCTGTTGCAGGCTTCAAAATCCGTCAGGGCTATCCGATCGGCTGTAAAGTAACTCTGCGTGGCGAACGCATGTGGGAGTTCTTTGAGCGCCTGATCACTATTGCTGTACCTCGTATCCGTGACTTCCGTGGCTTGTCCGCTAAGTCTTTCGACGGTCGTGGTAACTACAGCATGGGTGTCCGTGAGCAGATCATCTTCCCAGAAATCGACTACGATAAAGTCGACCGCGTGCGTGGTTTGGATATTACCATTACCACTACTGCGAAATCTGACGAAGAAGGCCGTGCTCTGCTGGCTGCCTTTGACTTCCCGTTCCGCAAGTAAGGTAGGGTTACTGAATGGCTAAGCAATCAATGAAAGCACGCGAAGTAAAGCGCGTAGCTTTAGCTGATAAATTCTTCGCTAAACGCGCTGAACTGAAAGCGATCATTTCTGATGTGAACGCTTCCGACGAAGATCGTTGGAATGCAGTTCTCAAGCTGCAGACTCTGCCGCGTGATTCCAGCCCGTCTCGTCAGCGTAACCGCTGCCGTCAAACTGGTCGTCCGCACGCTTTCCTGCGGAAGTTCGGGTTGAGCCGTATCAAGGTCCGTGAAGCCGCAATGCGCGGTGAAATCCCGGGTCTGAAAAAGGCTAGCTGGTAATTGTCACCAATTGAATCACGGGAGTAAAGACAGATGAGCATGCAAGATCCGATCGCGGATATGCTGACCCGTATCCGTAACGGTCAGGCCGCGAACAAAGCTGCGGTCACCATGCCTTCCTCCAAGCTGAAAGTGGCAATCGCCAACGTGCTGAAGGAAGAAGGTTTTATCGAAGATTTTAAAGTTGAAGGCGACACCAAGCCTGAACTGGAACTTACTCTTAAGTATTTCCAGGGCAAGGCTGTTGTAGAAAGCATTCAGCGTGTCAGCCGCCCAGGTCTGCGCATCTACAAACGTAAAGATGAGCTGCCAAAAGTTATGGCCGGCATGGGTATCGCAGTTGTTTCTACCTCTAAAGGTGTTATGACTGATCGTGCAGCGCGCCAGGCTGGTCTTGGTGGCGAAATTATCTGCTACGTAGCCTAATCGGAGGAAAAAATGTCTCGTGTTGCTAAAGCACCGGTCGTTGTTCCTGCCGGCGTTGATGTAAAAATCAACGGTCAGGTTATTACGATCAAAGGTAAAAACGGCGAGCTGACTCGTACTCTCAACGATGCTGTTGAAGTTACTCATGCAGATAACGCTCTGACTTTCGGCCCACGTACTGGTTACGTTGATGGCTGGGCTCAGGCTGGTACCGCGCGTGCCCTGCTGAACTCAATGGTTATCGGTGTTACCGAAGGCTTCACTAAGAAGCTGCAGCTGGTTGGTGTAGGTTATCGTGCAGCGATCAAAGGGAACGCAGTAAGCCTGGCTCTGGGCTTCTCTCACCCTGTTGAACACGCGCTGCCAGCAGGTATTACTGCAGAATGCCCGTCTCAGACTGAAATCGTGCTGAAAGGCGCTGATAAACAGCTGATCGGTCAGGTTGCAGCAGATCTGCGCGCCTACCGTCGTCCTGAGCCTTACAAAGGCAAGGGTGTTCGTTACGCCGACGAAGTCGTGCGTACCAAAGAGGCTAAGAAGAAGTAAGGTAACACTATGGATAAGAAATCTGCTCGTATCCGTCGTGCGACCCGCGCACGCCGCAAGCTCAAAGAGCTGGGTGCAACTCGCCTGGTGGTACATCGTACCCCGCGTCACATTTACGCACAGGTAATTGCACCGAACGGTTCTGAAGTTCTGGTAGCTGCTTCTACTGTAGAAAAAGCTATCTCTGAACAATTGAAGTACACCGGTAACAAAGACGCCGCTGCAGCTGTAGGTAAAGCTGTTGCTGAACGCGCTCTGGAAAAAGGCATCAAAGATGTTTCCTTTGACCGTTCCGGGTTCCAATATCATGGTCGTGTCCAGGCACTGGCAGATGCTGCCCGTGAAGCTGGCCTTCAGTTCTAAGGTAGAGGTGTAAGATGGCTCACATCGAAAAACAAGCTGGCGAACTGCAGGAAAAGCTGATCGCGGTTAACCGCGTATCTAAAACCGTTAAAGGTGGTCGTATTTTCTCCTTCACAGCTCTGACTGTAGTTGGCGATGGTAACGGTCGCGTTGGTTTTGGTTACGGTAAAGCGCGTGAAGTTCCAGCAGCGATCCAGAAAGCGATGGAAAAAGCCCGTCGCAATATGATTAACGTCGCGCTGAACCACGGCACCCTGCAGCACCCAGTTAAGGGTACTCACACGGGTTCTCGTGTCTTCATGCAGCCGGCTTCCGAAGGTACCGGTATCATCGCCGGTGGTGCAATGCGCGCCGTTCTGGAAGTCGCTGGGGTTCATAACGTTCTGGCTAAAGCATACGGTTCCACCAACCCGATCAACGTGGTTCGTGCAACTATTGATGGCCTGGAAAATATGAAATCTCCAGAAATGGTCGCTGCCAAGCGTGGTAAATCCGTTGAAGAAATTCTGGGGTAATTGACCATGGCAAAGACTATTAAAATTACACAAACCCGCAGTGCAATCGGACGTCTGCCGAAACACAAGGCAACGCTGCTTGGCCTGGGTCTGCGTCGTATTGGTCATACCGTTGAGCGCGAGGATACTCCTGCTGTACGTGGTATGGTCAACGCGGTTTACTTCATGGTTAAAGTTGAGGAGTAAGAGATGCGTTTAAATACTCTGTCTCCGGCCGAAGGCTCTAAAAAGGCGGGTAAACGCCTGGGTCGTGGTATCGGTTCTGGCCTCGGCAAAACCGGTGGTCGTGGTCACAAAGGTCAGAACTCTCGTTCTGGCGGTGGCGTACGTCGCGGTTTCGAGGGTGGCCAGATGCCACTGTACCGTCGTCTGCCGAAGTTCGGCTTCACCTCTCGCAAATCAGCGATCACAGCCGAAGTTCGTCTGTCTGACCTGGCGAAAGTTGAAGGCGGCGTTGTAGACCTGAACACGCTGAAAGCAGCAAACATTATCGGTATTCAGATCGAGTTCGCGAAAGTGATCCTGTCTGGTGAAGTTTCTACCCCGGTAACTGTTCGTGGCCTGCGTGTTACTAAAGGTGCTCGTGCTGCTATCGAAGCTGCTGGCGGTAAAATTGAGGAATAAGTAGCAGATGGCTAAACAACCGGGATTAGATTTTCAAAGTGCCAAAGGTGGGCTTGGCGAACTGAAACGCAGACTTTTGTTTGTGATCGGTGCGCTGATTGTTTTCCGTATTGGCTCTTTTATTCCGATCCCTGGTATTGATGCCGCTGTACTTGCCAAACTGCTTGAGCAACAGCGTGGCACCATCATTGAAATGTTTAACATGTTCTCTGGTGGTGCTCTCAGCCGTGCTTCTATCTTTGCTCTGGGTATCATGCCGTACATTTCGGCATCGATTATTATCCAGCTGCTGACGGTCGTTCATCCGGCCCTGGCAGAACTGAAGAAAGAAGGGGAGTCTGGTCGTCGTAAGATCAGCCAGTACACCCGCTACGGTACTCTGGTGCTGGCAATATTCCAGTCGATCGGTATTGCTACTGGTCTACCGAATATGCCTGGTATGCAGGGCCTGGTTATTAACCCAGGCTTTGCATTCTATTTCACCGCTGTTGTAAGTCTGGTTTCAGGAACAATGTTCCTGATGTGGCTCGGCGAACAAATTACTGAACGGGGTATCGGTAACGGTATTTCGATCATTATTTTCGCCGGTATTGTCGCGGGACTCCCGCCAGCCATTGCCCATACTATCGAGCAAGCGCGTCAAGGCGACCTGCACTTCCTCCTGTTGCTGTTGGTTGCAGTATTAGTATTTGCAGTGACGTTCTTTGTTATTTTCGTTGAACGTGGTCAACGCCGCATTGTGGTAAACTACGCGAAACGTCAGCAAGGTCGTCGTGTCTATGCTGCACAGAGCACACATTTACCGCTGAAAGTGAATATGGCAGGGGTAATCCCGGCAATCTTCGCTTCCAGTATTATTCTGTTCCCGGCGACCATCGCGTCATGGTTCGGGGGCGGGACTGGTTGGAACTGGCTGACAACAATTTCGCTGTATTTGCAGCCTGGGCAACCGCTTTATGTGTTACTCTATGCGTCTGCGATCATCTTCTTCTGTTTCTTCTACACGGCGTTGGTCTTCAACCCGCGTGAAACAGCAGATAACCTGAAGAAGTCCGGTGCATTTGTACCAGGAATTCGTCCGGGAGAGCAAACGGCGAAGTATATCGATAAAGTAATGACCCGCCTGACTCTGGTTGGTGCGCTTTATATTACCTTTATCTGCCTGATCCCGGAGTTCATGCGTGATGCAATGAAAGTACCGTTCTACTTCGGTGGAACCTCACTGCTTATCGTTGTTGTCGTGATTATGGACTTTATGGCTCAAGTGCAAACTCTAATGATGTCAAGTCAGTACGAGTCTGCATTGAAGAAGGCGAACCTGAAAGGCTACGGCCGCTAATAGGTCGCCCGAGAAGTTACGGAGAGTAAAAATGAAAGTTCGTGCTTCCGTCAAGAAATTATGCCGTAACTGCAAAATCGTTAAGCGTGATGGTGTCATCCGTGTGATTTGCAGTGCCGAGCCGAAGCATAAACAGCGCCAAGGCTGATTATTTCGCATATTTTTCTTGCAAAGTTGGGTTGAGCTGGCTAGATTAGCCAGCCAATCTTTTGTATGTCTGTACGTTTCCATTTGAGTATCCTGAAAACGGGCTTTTCAGCATGGTGCGTACATATTAAATAGTAGGAGTGCATAGTGGCCCGTATAGCAGGCATTAACATTCCTGATCAGAAACATGCTGTGATCGCATTAACTTCGATCTATGGCGTCGGCAAGACCCGTTCTAAAGCCATTCTGGCTGCAGCGGGTATCGCTGAAGATGTTAAGATCAGTGAGCTGTCTGAAGAACAAATCGACACGCTGCGTGACGAAGTTGCCAAATTTGTCGTTGAAGGTGATCTGCGCCGTGAAGTTAGCATGAGCATCAAGCGCCTGATGGATCTTGGTTGCTATCGCGGTTTGCGTCATCGTCGTGGTCTGCCAGTGCGCGGTCAGCGTACTAAGACCAACGCACGTACCCGTAAGGGTCCGCGCAAACCGATCAAGAAATAATCGGGGTGATTGAATAATGGCAAAGGCACCAGTTCGTGCACGTAAGCGTGTAAGAAAACAAGTCTCTGACGGCGTGGCTCATATCCATGCTTCTTTCAACAACACCATCGTTACTATTACTGATCGTCAGGGTAACGCGCTGGGTTGGGCAACAGCCGGTGGTTCCGGTTTCCGTGGTTCTCGCAAATCCACTCCGTTCGCAGCTCAGGTTGCGGCAGAGCGTTGCGCTGAAGCCGTAAAAGAATACGGCATCAAGAATCTGGAAGTTATGGTAAAAGGTCCGGGTCCGGGTCGCGAATCTACCGTTCGTGCTCTGAACGCCGCTGGTTTCCGCATCACTAATATTACTGATGTGACTCCGATCCCTCATAACGGTTGTCGTCCGCCGAAAAAACGTCGCGTATAACGCGTTCGTTTTCCAGGTTTGTTGGAGATAGAAAATGGCAAGATATTTGGGTCCTAAGCTCAAGCTGAGCCGTCGTGAGGGCACCGACTTATTCCTTAAGTCTGGCGTTCGCGCGATCGATACCAAGTGTAAAATTGAACAAGCTCCTGGCCAGCACGGTGCGCGTAAACCGCGTCTGTCTGACTATGGTGTGCAGTTGCGTGAAAAGCAAAAAGTTCGCCGTATGTACGGTGTGCTGGAGCGTCAGTTCCGTAACTACTATAAAGAAGCAGCACGTCTGAAAGGCAACACCGGTGAAAACCTGTTGGCTCTGCTGGAAGGTCGTCTGGACAACGTTGTATACCGTATGGGCTTTGGCGCCACTCGTGCTGAAGCACGTCAGATGGTTAGCCATAAAGCAATCATGGTAAACGGTCGTGTTGTTAACATCGCTTCTTATCAGGTTAAAGCGAATGACGTTGTTAGCATTCGTGAGAAAGCGAAAAAGCAATCTCGCGTGAAAGCCGCTCTGGAGCTGGCTGAGCAGCGTGAAAAGCCAACCTGGCTGGAAGTTGATGCTGGCAAGATGGAAGGTACGTTCAAGCGTCAGCCAGAACGTTCTGATCTGTCTGCGGACATTAACGAACACCTGATCGTCGAGCTTTACTCCAAGTAAAGCTTAGTACCAAAGAGAGGACACAATGCAGGGTTCTGTGACAGAGTTTCTAAAACCGCGCCTGGTAGATATCGAGCAAGTGAGTTCGACGCACGCCAAGGTGACCCTTGAGCCTTTAGAGCGTGGCTTTGGCCATACTCTGGGTAACGCACTGCGCCGTATTCTGCTCTCATCGATGCCGGGTTGCGCGGTGACCGAGGTTGAGATTGATGGTGTACTTCATGAGTACAGCACCAAAGAAGGCGTTCAGGAAGATATCCTTGAAATCCTGCTCAACCTGAAAGGGCTGGCGGTGAGAGTTCAGGGTAAAGATGAAGTTATTCTTACTCTGAATAAATCTGGCATTGGCCCTGTGACTGCAGCCGACATCACCCACGACGGTGATGTTGAAATCGTCAAGCCGCAGCACGTGATCTGCCACCTGACCGATGAGAACGCAGCGATTAGCATGCGTATCAAAGTTCAGCGCGGTCGTGGTTATGTGCCGGCTTCTGCCCGAATTCATTCGGAAGAAGATGAGCGCCCAATCGGCCGTCTGCTGGTCGACGCATGCTACAGCCCTGTAGAGCGTATTGCCTACAATGTTGAAGCAGCGCGTGTAGAACAGCGTACCGACCTGGACAAGCTGGTCATCGAAATGGAAACCAACGGCACAATCGATCCTGAAGAGGCGATTCGTCGTGCGGCAACCATCCTGGCAGAACAACTGGAAGCTTTCGTTGACTTACGTGATGTACGTCAGCCGGAAGTGAAAGAAGAGAAACCAGAATTCGATCCGATCCTGCTGCGCCCTGTTGACGATCTGGAATTGACTGTCCGCTCTGCTAACTGCCTCAAGGCAGAAGCTATCCACTATATCGGTGATCTGGTACAGCGTACCGAGGTTGAGTTGCTGAAAACGCCGAACCTGGGTAAAAAATCTCTTACTGAGATTAAAGACGTGCTGGCTTCACGTGGTCTGTCTCTGGGCATGCGCCTGGAAAACTGGCCACCAGCAAGCATTGCTGACGAGTAACCGGATCACAGGTTAAGGTTTTACTGAGAAGGATAAGGTCATGCGCCATCGTAAGAGTGGTCGTCAACTGAACCGCAACAGCAGCCATCGCCAGGCTATGTTCCGCAACATGGCAGGTTCACTGGTTCGTCATGAAATCATCAAGACGACCCTGCCTAAAGCGAAAGAGCTGCGTCGCGTAGTTGAGCCGCTGATTACTCTTGCCAAGACTGACAGCGTTGCTAATCGTCGTCTGGCATTCGCCCGTACTCGTGATAACGAGATCGTGGCAAAACTGTTTAACGAACTGGGCCCGCGTTTCGCGAGCCGTGCCGGTGGTTACACTCGCATTCTGAAGTGTGGCTTCCGTGCAGGCGACAACGCGCCGATGGCTTACATCGAGCTGGTTGATCGTTCAGAGAAAGCAGAAACTGCTGCAGAGTAATCTGCAGTAACGTAAAAAAACCCGCCTCGGCGGGTTTTTTTATATCTGCTGAATCCCCATTTTCTACACTAATCATATTCTTTTCCTTCTTACTGGAGTTTTGCTATGTGGTTATTGGACCAATGGGCAGAACGACACATTCTGGATGCCCAGCGCCAGGGTGAATTCGATGACCTGCCCGGCAGTGGCCAGCCGCTGAAACTGGATGATGATTCACATGTCCCCCCAGAGCTTAGAGCAGCCTACCGCATATTAAAAAATGCGGGTTGCCTCCCTCCTGAACTTGAACAGCGTAAAGAGGTGATCGAACTGTCTCAGTTGCTCACCACAGTCAAAGAGGGCACTGCAGCGCATGCAGATTACACTCGCCGTCTCGCCCTTCTGGAACTAAAGCTTCGCCAGGCGGGAGCGAGTACTGAGTTTCTGCGCGGGGATTATGCTGAACGTCTAATGCAAAAAATGAAGGAGGAGTAGCGATGTATCGTATTGGTGAGCTTGCTAAGCTGGCTGAGGTTACCCCTGATACTATTCGTTATTACGAAAAGCAGCAGATGATGGAGCATGAGATTCGCACTGAAGGGGGCTTCCGGCTTTATACCGACAGGGATCTTCAGCGCCTTAAGTTTATTCGTCATGCGCGACAGCTAGGATTTACCCTGGAATCGATCCGCGAGCTACTGTCGATCCGTATCGATCCCGAGCATCACACCTGCCAGGAATCAAAAAGTATTGTGCAGGCGAGATTGAGTGAAGTCGAAGCGCGTATCGAAGAGCTTCAAACCATGCGGCTCTCTTTACAGCGGTTGAACGATGCCTGTTGCGGTACTGCACATAGCAGCGTTTACTGTTCTATTCTGGAAACCCTTGAACAAGGGGCGAATGGTGAGTCTCGCGGGTGTTGATTTTATTGTCAGCACCTTCTACACTTGCGTCGATATTTTGAACACTGGAGAAAGTATGAGCCATTATCAACACAAGAAAGGTCAGATCAACAACAATGCCATTGAGGCGTTACTGCATGATCCTTTATTCAGACAGCGGATCGAGAAGAACAAGAAGGGGAAAGGAAGTTATCTGCGCAAAACTAAACATGCAAAACGGGGTAACTGGGAGGCCAGTGGCAAGCAAGCGAATCGCTTTCTTACCACTGGCCTTCTTGCTTTGAGCGGCTTACAAAGTGCGGTTGTTCTGCGCCTTCAGTAAGTCACGAATTTCAGTAAGCAGCACTTCTTCTTTCGATGGGGCTGGCGGCGCAGCCGGTTCTTCTTTTTTCTTACGGTTTAATTTATTGATGAGCTTAATGGCCATAAAGATGGCGAAAGCAACAATCATAAAATCAAATACGTTTTGAATAAACACGCCATAGTGCATTACCACCGCAGGGACATCACCTTGCGCTTCCCGCAGCGTTATGGCGAATTGCTTGAAATCTATTCCGCCAATTAACAGGCCCAGTGGTGGCATGATGATATCCGCAACCAGTGATGAAACGATCTTGCCAAACGCCGCACCAATAATCACACCCACAGCCAAATCCACTACGTTTCCGCGCATCGCAAATTCGCGAAATTCTTTAATAAAACTCATTTTGTTCTCCTTGTGCCAGCTGACAAATACAAGTCTAACAAATCATTAGCGGATTGCCATTGAAGAGAGACGTACGTCACAGAAATATAACCCTTACATATTATTGGGTTAAAAAGAAAAGGTGCTGAAAGCAGCACCTTTGCAAGCGTCAGAGGAAGAAAGGACTTGGCTGGAATAAGCGCTCGACGTCGGTAATAAACTTTTTATCGGTCAGGAACATAATAACGTGATCGCCCTGCTCAATGCGTAGATTGTCATTAGCGATCATGACATCGTTACCCCGCACCACTGCACCAATGATAGTGCCCGGCGGGAGCTTAATCTCATCGATGGTACGCCCAACCACACGGGACGTGCTTTCGTCGCCATGCGCCACGGCTTCGATAGCTTCTGCCACTCCACGACGGAGGGAAGAAACGCCAACGATATCCGCTTTTCGCACGTGACTCAGCAGGGCAGAGATAGTGGCCTGTTGCGGCGAAATCGCAATATCGATAACGCTTCCCTGCACCAGATCGACATAGGCTTTGCGCTGGATAAGCACCATAACCTTTTTCGCACCCATCCGTTTTGCCAGCATCGCTGACATGATGTTGGCTTCGTCGTCGTTGGTAACAGCAATGAAAAGATCAACCTGATCGATATGCTCTTCGGCAAGCAGCTCCTGATCCGACGCATCGCCATAAAAAACGATCGTATTTTGCAGTTTTTCTGCCAGTTCAGCGGCGCGCTGTTGATCCCGTTCGATCAATTTCACGCTGTAATCTTTTTCCAGCTGCCGGGCCAGGCCGGCGCCGATATTACCGCCCCCGACCAGCATGATGCGCTTATAGGGTTTTTCCAGTCGCTGAAGCTCGCTCATTACCGCACGGATGTGCTGTGACGCGGCGATAAAGAAAACCTCGTCACCGGCTTCGACAATGGTAGAGCCTTGGGGACGAATAGGGCGGTCATGACGGAAAATCGCGGCGACGCGCGTATCGATGTGCGGCATATGTTCGCGCATCGTAGAGAGTGCGTTACCGATCAGCGGGCCGCCATAGTAGGCTTTTACTACCGCAAGACTGACCTTGCCTTCTGCGAAATTCACAACCTGCAGTGCGCCCGGGTATTCAATCAGGCGATAAATACTGTCGATAACCAGCTGTTCCGGCGCGATTAAGTGGTCGATTGGCACCGCTTCGGACTGAAACAACTTATCGGCATCACGAACGTAATCCGGCGAACGTATACGCGCGATTCGGTTTGGGGTATTAAATAACGAATAGGCCACCTGACAGGCCACCATATTCGTTTCATCAGAACTGGTGACAGCAACCAGCATATCTGCGTCATCCGCTCCGGCTTCACGCAACACGCGTGGATGAGAGCCATGCCCCTGAACCACGCGCAGATCGAATTTATCCTGCAGGCCGCGCAGACGATCGCCATTAGTATCAACGATAGTGATGTCGTTATTCTCACCGACCAGGTTTTCTGCTAGCGTACCGCCTACCTGCCCCGCGCCCAGAATGATTATCTTCATATCTTGTGACCCGTTATCAACATCACTCTTTGATTAGCTTAGCGTAAAAGAAACCGTCGCCTTCTTCTGCCCCTGGCAGGTTTTGCTTGCCGGGCAGTTCTGGTGTGCCGGTCAGATGCAGGCGGGCATCAGGTGTGCGCTTCAGGAACGCAGCGATCTGCTGGCTATTCTCTTCCGGCAGAACAGAACAGGTGGCATAAACCAGCGTCCCGCCTGTTTTCAGATGCGGCCAGATAGCGTCGAGGATCTCTGACTGCAACTGTGCCAGTTCGTTGATATCCCGGTCGCGGCGCAACCATTTGATATCCGGATGACGGCGGATAACGCCAGTCGCTGAGCAAGGGGCATCCAGTAAAATGCGATCGAACTGCTCATCCCCGCACCACTGCCCAGGCGTACGTCCGTCACCCTGCTTAACCTCCGCCTTCATACCCAGACGTTTGAGATTATCGTAGACACGCGAAAGACGCTGTTCGTCAACGTCGACAGCCATCACGTTCGCCTGTGGTGCGACTTCCAGGATATGCGTTGTCTTACCGCCTGGCGCGGCGCAAAGATCAAGGATCCGCTCGCCATTCTGCGGCTCAAGCCAGGTCATGCAACCCTGGGCTGAAGCGTCCTGAACGGTAACCCAGCCCTGTTCAAAGCCAGGCAGAGCATGTACCGGTGCAGGGGCCGCCAGGCGCACTGCATCGCTGTATTCAGGATGAGGGAACCCGGTCATCCCGGCCTCTTCCAGTAATGCCAGCCAGGCATCCCGGGTGTGGTGATTGCGGTTAACGCGTAGCCACATAGGTGGACGCTGGTTATTGGCATTAATTAGCGCTTCCCACTGCTCAGGATAGGCTTTTTGCAGACGCTTTAATAACCAGTCAGGATGCAGGAAACGTTTTTCCGTGCGGGCAAACTCAGCCAGTAATTCATCTTGCTGACGTTGGAACTGTCGCAACACGCCGTTGATCAACCCTTTCAGCTGCGGGCGTTTTACCGCAACCGCGCCTTCTACGGTCTCTGCCAGTGCGGCATGAGGTGGAATGCGGGTATGCAGCAGCTGATAGAAGCCGACCATGATCAGGTAGTGAATGACGCGTTGCTTGCCCGCCATCGGGCGCGCCATAAGTTTTCCGATCAGCCACTCCATCTGGGGTAACGTGCGCAGAACACCAAAGCACAACTCCTGAAGCAGCGACTTATCTTTATCGGAAACCTTTTGCTGTAACGGTGGCAGGACATTGCTCAGGGACTGACCCTGCTCGACCACTTGCTCAATCGCCTGTGCTGCCAGGCTGCGTAAATTTTGTTTTTTCATAACCGCAAAAATAAAAATGCCCGGAAACACCGGGCCTTAATTTGAGATGATCTCAGGCGAGACTGTTGCCAGGGGTAAACCATTCACGGCGGGAGTTAAGAAGGTCCTGCGCGCTCATGGCTTTTTTACCTGCTGGTTGTAAGGATTCCAGATTAAGGATCCCTTCAACTGTCGCGACCTGAATACCCTGTTTACTGGCTTCAATGATTGTTCCAGGTGCAGCGTGAGTTTGGCCATCAATCACGGAGGCCTTCCATACCTTCACCGGCTGTCCGTCTATCTCAAGCCAGCTCATTGGCCATGGATTGAAAGCCCGAATGCAGCGTTCAAGCTGAGCAGCAGGGAGAGTCCAGTCGAGGCGGGCCTCTTCTTTGCTGAGCTTTTCAGCATGGGTCACTAATGCTTCGTCCTGAACTTCTGGTTGAGCCCGATTCTCTGCAAGCTGTTGCAGTGTATCAATTAGCCCTTTTGGCCCAAGCTCTGCCAGTTTGTCATACAGGGTGGCACTGGTATCTTCGGCGGTAATAGGACAAGAGAGCTTATGCAGCATATCGCCAGTATCCAGCCCTACGTCCATTTGCATAATCGTCACGCCAGTATCGGCATCGCCAGCCCACAACGAACGCTGGATCGGCGCTGCACCACGCCAGCGTGGGAGAAGTGAACCGTGGACATTAATGCAGCCCAGACGCGGCATATCAAGCACCGCTTTCGGCAGGATGAGGCCATACGCCACAACCACCATAACATCTGCATTTAACTGCGCAACCAGCTGCTGATTTTCCTGCGGCCGTAACGAAGCAGGTTGAAAGACCGGTAAACCGTGCTCTTCAGCCAGGACTTTAACCGGGCTCGGCATCAATTTTTTACCACGGCCTGCCGGACGATCGGGCTGAGTAAACACGCCAACAACCTTATGACCAGACGACAACAGCGCGTCGAGATGACGCGCTGCGAAGTCAGGTGTTCCTGCAAAGATGATACGTAGTGATGTAGACACGTTATTCCTTGTATCCGGGGTCACATTAAGCGCGAGCGCGCATGCGATCCAGTTTCTCTACTTTCTGACGAATACGCTGCTGCTTCAGTGGAGAGAGATAATCGATAAACAGTTTACCGACCAGATGATCCATCTCATGCTGAATGCAGATGGCCAGCAGATCATCCGCTTCCAGTTCGAACGGCTTACCGTCGCGATCAAGCGCGCGGATTTTGACCTTTTCTGCACGCGGTACCAGTGCTCGCTGCTCAGGGATAGAGAGGCAGCCTTCTTCGATACCGGTTTCACCGCTTTTTTCCAGAAGCTCCGGATTGATTAATACCAGGCGCCCGTCGCGGTTCTCAGAAACGTCGATCACAATGATGCGCTGGTGAATATCCACCTGAGTCGCCGCGAGACCGATGCCTTCTTCGGCGTACATCGTATCGAACATATCATCAATGATACGTTGAGTTTCTGCATTCACTTCTTTAACCGGCTCGGCGACTTTGCGAAGGCGCTCGTCCGGAATATGTAACACTTGCAAAACTGCCATATATTTCCAGAGTCGTATTCAGGAGTTGATAAGAATATAACCTCTATTCTAGACAAAACCCCCTCTGATTGACAGCATCAGTGACCAATCGCAAAGATTGCTATAGCGGCTTCTGGCAGGGGAAAGGATGACATCCACAGAGATTTGGCTACGCCTGATAAGCACGGGAGAAATGTACGGCGACAAAATGGTGGCGATAGCGCAGCAGCTGCAGCGCGAACCCCATATTGATGGTGCTCTGCTGGTGGAAAGGGGGCTCACCCACAGGCAAAAGGAGAAGTTTTTATCGTTTTCACTGCGGGAACTCGACCGCAGTATGGCCTGGCTGGACGGACAGGGGCATCATCTGATATGTGCGGATAATGCCCTCTATCCTGAGCAGCTTCGCGCTATTGCCGATTACCCTGGGGCTTTGTTTGTTAAGGGGGAGCCCTCCGTGCTGTCGAGTCTGCAACTTGCCGTGGTCGGCAGCCGATCCCACTCCTGGTATGGAGAGCGTTGGGGCAAAGCGCTTTGTGAGCAGCTAGCCCAGGCGGGCCTGACGATTACCAGCGGGCTGGCCTGCGGCATCGATGGTATAGCGCATCGCGCTGCGCTCAACGTTAAAGGCAAAAGCGTCGCGGTGCTGGGCAACGGTCTGGCTGATGTCTATCCCCGTCGCCATTCGTCGCTGGCCATGCGTCTTGTTGAAAGCGGCGGTGCAGTGATCTCTGAGTTTTCACTCGCGACACCTCCCTGGCCGGGTAATTTCCCGCGACGTAACCGCATCATTAGCGGCCTCAGTCAGGGGGTGTTCGTTATCGAAGCGATGATAAGAAGCGGTTCTCTCGTTACCGCCAAATGCGCCCTTGAGCAGGGGCGTGAGGTCTTTGCATTACCGGGAGCCATTGGCAACCCGGGGAGTGAAGGTCCTCACTGGTTAATAAAGCAAGGGGCGACTCCCGTGACAACGGCAGAAGATATTCTGGAAACGTTGCAAAACGGACTGAGCTGGCTGCCAGAGGATCCCAAAAATTGGCTTTATTCTTCAGATCAGGACCAGGTAGCATTGCCATTTCCTGAGCTCCTGGCTAACGTAGGAGATGAGGTAACACCTGTTGACGTTGTCGCTGAACGTGCCGGCCAACCTGTGCCAGTAACCGTAGCACAGCTACTCGAACTGGAGTTAGCAGGATGGATCGCAGCTGTACCCGGCGGCTATGTCCGATTAAGGAGGGCAAGCCATGTTCGACGTACTCATGTATTTGTTTGAGACTTACATCCATAACGAAGCTGAAGCACGCGTGGATCAGGACAAACTCACACGCGATCTCACCGATGCAGGTTTCGAACGGGAAGATATCTACAACGCGTTAATATGGCTGGAAAAACTGGCTGATTATCAGGAAGGCCTTGCCGAACCGATGCAGTTAGTTTCCGATCCACTGTCTGTACGCATCTATACGGCTGAAGAGTGTGAAAGGCTGGATGCCAGTTGCCGGGGATTCATCTTATTCCTTGAGCAGATTCAGGTGCTGAACCTCGAAACACGAGAAATGGTGATAGAGCGCGTCATGGCGCTGGATACCGCAGAATTTGAGCTGGAGGACCTGAAGTGGGTCATCCTGATGGTTCTGTTCAATATTCCAGGGTGTGAAAATGCCTATCAGCAAATGGAAGAATTACTCTTTGAAGTGAATGAAGGTATGCTGCACTAATTCATTGTGCAGCACCAAGAGTTGTTATGGCCAAATCAGCACTATTTACGGTGCGTAAACATGAGTCCTGCCCGCAGTGTGGGGCAGAACTTGTTATCCGGTCCGGTAAACACGGGCCGTTTCTCGGTTGTTCACACTATCCAGAATGTGATTATGTCCGTCCCCTGAAAAACCAGGCGGACGGGCATATTGTTAAGATTCTGGAGGGACAAGCCTGTCCGGAATGTGGCGGCGATCTGGCGCTGCGCCAGGGGCGTTTTGGCATGTTTATCGGCTGCAGTCGCTATCCCGAATGCCATCACACCGAACAAATCGATAAACCTGATGAAACAGCCGTAGCCTGCCCGCAATGCGGCAGCGGTCATCTCGTGCAACGCCGTTCACGCTATGGTAAGACATTCCACTCCTGCGATCGTTATCCTGAATGTCAATTTGTTACCAATTTCAAACCAGTGGCGGGCAGCTGCCCTGAGTGCCATTACCCGCTACTTATCGAGAAAAAAACGGCGCAAGGTATGAAGCGCTTCTGCGCCAGTAAACAATGTGGAAAGCCGGTTTCGGCGGAATAAAAAAGTGAAGAATAACCTGCAGTCAGGCTCCGTTGCGCATGCAGTGGATGTGCTGAAAAATGAAGAAGTCATCGCCTATCCAACAGAAGCGGTTTTTGGGGTGGGATGTGATCCCGACAGCGAAGTAGCCGTAACACGTCTCTTAACGCTTAAACAGCGCCCGGTAGAAAAAGGCCTGATTCTCATCGCCGCCAGTTTTGAACAGCTTAAACCTTATATAGATGATTCCATGTTGACGTCAGCGCAGCGTGAAACCATTTTCTCCTCCTGGCCAGGGCCGGTAACGTTTGTGTTTCCGGCGCTGCCGACAACGCCTCGATGGCTGACAGGGCGTTTTGACTCCCTTGCTGTTCGCGTGACGGACCATCCATTAGTCATCGAGCTGTGTAATCGCTTTGGTAAACCGCTGGTCTCTACCAGCGCCAATCTGACGGGATTGCCTCCTTGCCGCACTGCAGAAGAGGTGTCAGCGCAGTTTGGTAGTGAGTTCCCGGTGGTCATCGGTGAAACCGGTGGTCGCCTGAACCCGTCAGAAATTCGTGATGCTTTGACCGGCGAACTGTTTCGCCAGGGGTAATCAGATGGAAGCGTACGCCGTTTTTGGTAATCCAGTTGCGCATAGCAAATCGCCGTTTATTCACCAACAGTTCGCACAGCAGTTGCATATCGATCACCCTTATGGCCGTGTGCTTGCACCCGTTGATGCCTTTGTGACGACGCTGGAGGCTTTTTTCGCTGGTGGCGGAAAAGGGGCGAATGTCACCGTACCTTTTAAAGAAGAGGCATTCGGGCGCGCAGATGAGTTAACCGAGCGCGCCTCTCTTGCGGGAGCTGTGAATACGCTCAAGCGGCTTGAAGATGGCCGAATTCTGGGAGACAACACTGATGGCATTGGCCTGCTGAGCGATCTGGAACGTCTGTCATTTATCAAACCTGGCGCGCGTATTCTTTTGATTGGCGCGGGCGGCGCGGCGCGAGGTGTGATTTTACCTCTGCTCTCCCTGGATTGCGCAGTAACCATTACGAATCGTACCTACTCCCGGGCAGAAGAGTTGGCCGCTCTGTTTGCCCACACTGGCAGCATTCATGCGGTTGCCATGGACGCGCTAAGCGGCCATGAGTTTGATCTGATCGTTAATGCGACCTCAAGCGGCATTGGCGGCGATGTTCCCGCCATTCCGGCGTCATTGATCAATGGACAGGTTAATTGCTATGACATGTTCTATCAGAAAGGCAAAACGCCTTTTCTGAGTTGGTGTGAACGGCAAGGCGCAAAACGTGTGGCTGATGGACTGGGGATGCTGGTGGGGCAGGCCGCGCATGCGGTGATGCTCTGGCACGGCGTGCTGCCGGAAGTGGAGCCGGTCATTGAAAAACTCAAACTGGAGCTATCGGCATGAACCAGGCGATCCAGTTCCCGGATCGAGAAAGCTGGGATGAAGATAAACAGGCAGTCTGTTTTCCCGCGCTGGTAAATGGCATGCAAATGATGTGTGCCATTGAAGCAGGGACGCTGGCGCGTCGTTTTGGTGACGGCCTGCCAATTGAGATGTTTCGTGAACATCGCTGGGATCTGGAAGAAGAAGCCAGCGATGCGATCCGCAAGGGTGACGAGGACGATCAAGGGTGGTTCTGGCTTTCCTGATCCAGATAGTCATTCTTCCATTTAACGTAGTTATTGGCTGAGTACTTTAACCCTTCTATTTCCGCTTCCGTCAGGGGGCGGATCTGTTTAACCGGACTCCCTAAATAGAGAAAGCCGCTCTCGAGCCGCTTGTTTTGCGGAACCAGGCTGCCGGCACCAATCATTACGTCATCTTCTACTACCACACCATCCAGCAAAATCGATCCCATGCCGACCAGAACGCGATTGCCGATCGTGCAGCCGTGCAACATTACTTTATGACCGACAGTGACCTCCTCACCAACGATCAGGGGATTACCTTCAGGGTTATAAGAAGATTTATGGGTGACATGCAGCACGCTGCCATCCTGAATATTGGTACGGGCGCCGATGGCGACGTAATTCACATCTCCACGGATGGCAACCAGCGGCCAGATACTGACATCATCACCCAGCCGGACATCGCCAATGACCACGCTACTGCTGTCGATCATGACGCGATCGCCTTGTTTTGGGAAAAGATCTTTATAGGGACGGAGTACTGCAGACATATCAACCTCGACTGATGTGCATTCTTTTGATGACTTTGATCCTAATACGTAGCTTGATCAAGGGCCAATTACGTCATTATTTGAGCATATCGGATGGGATTTCAGCGGAAAGAACGAAAAAAGAACAGTCAGAAGAAAAGATCAAAAAAATACTTGTGCTAAAAACTGGGATCCCTATAATGCGCCTCCATCGACACGGCAGATGTGAATCACTTCACACTAACAGCCGGGCCGGTTGAGAAGAAAAGCGAAAATAATCACTTGACTCTGAAAGAGGAAAGCGTAATATACGCCACCTCGCAACGGTGAGCGAAAGCCGCGTTGCACTGCTCTTTAACAATTTATCAGACAATCTGTGTGGGCACTCAAAGTGACATGGATTCTTAACGTCCTCGGACGAAAAATGAATACCAAGTCTCTGAGTGAACACGTAATTCATTACGAAGTTTAATTCACGAGCATCAAACTTAAATTGAAGAGTTTGATCATGGCTCAGATTGAACGCTGGCGGCAGGCCTAACACATGCAAGTCGAACGGTAGCACAGAGAGCTTGCTCTCGGGTGACGAGTGGCGGACGGGTGAGTAATGTCTGGGAAACTGCCTGATGGAGGGGGATAACTACTGGAAACGGTAGCTAATACCGCATAACGTCGCAAGACCAAAGAGGGGGACCTTCGGGCCTCTTGCCATCGGATGTGCCCAGATGGGATTAGCTAGTAGGTGGGGTAATGGCTCACCTAGGCGACGATCCCTAGCTGGTCTGAGAGGATGACCAGCCACACTGGAACTGAGACACGGTCCAGACTCCTACGGGAGGCAGCAGTGGGGAATATTGCACAATGGGCGCAAGCCTGATGCAGCCATGCCGCGTGTATGAAGAAGGCCTTCGGGTTGTAAAGTACTTTCAGCGAGGAGGAAGGCATTGTGGTTAATAACCGCAGTGATTGACGTTACTCGCAGAAGAAGCACCGGCTAACTCCGTGCCAGCAGCCGCGGTAATACGGAGGGTGCAAGCGTTAATCGGAATTACTGGGCGTAAAGCGCACGCAGGCGGTCTGTTAAGTCAGATGTGAAATCCCCGGGCTCAACCTGGGAACTGCATTTGAAACTGGCAGGCTTGAGTCTTGTAGAGGGGGGTAGAATTCCAGGTGTAGCGGTGAAATGCGTAGAGATCTGGAGGAATACCGGTGGCGAAGGCGGCCCCCTGGACAAAGACTGACGCTCAGGTGCGAAAGCGTGGGGAGCAAACAGGATTAGATACCCTGGTAGTCCACGCCGTAAACGATGTCGACTTGGAGGTTGTGCCCTTGAGGCGTGGCTTCCGGAGCTAACGCGTTAAGTCGACCGCCTGGGGAGTACGGCCGCAAGGTTAAAACTCAAATGAATTGACGGGGGCCCGCACAAGCGGTGGAGCATGTGGTTTAATTCGATGCAACGCGAAGAACCTTACCTACTCTTGACATCCAGAGAACTTGCCAGAGATGGCTTGGTGCCTTCGGGAACTCTGAGACAGGTGCTGCATGGCTGTCGTCAGCTCGTGTTGTGAAATGTTGGGTTAAGTCCCGCAACGAGCGCAACCCTTATCCTTTGTTGCCAGCGGTTAGGCCGGGAACTCAAAGGAGACTGCCAGTGATAAACTGGAGGAAGGTGGGGATGACGTCAAGTCATCATGGCCCTTACGAGTAGGGCTACACACGTGCTACAATGGCGCATACAAAGAGAAGCGACCTCGCGAGAGCAAGCGGACCTCATAAAGTGCGTCGTAGTCCGGATTGGAGTCTGCAACTCGACTCCATGAAGTCGGAATCGCTAGTAATCGTAGATCAGAATGCTACGGTGAATACGTTCCCGGGCCTTGTACACACCGCCCGTCACACCATGGGAGTGGGTTGCAAAAGAAGTAGGTAGCTTAACCTTCGGGAGGGCGCTTACCACTTTGTGATTCATGACTGGGGTGAAGTCGTAACAAGGTAACCGTAGGGGAACCTGCGGTTGGATCACCTCCTTACCTTAAAGAACCTGCCTTTGCAGTGCTCACACAGATTGTCTGATGAAAATTAGCAGTAAAAAATCTCTGCAGGCTTGTAGCTCAGGTGGTTAGAGCGCACCCCTGATAAGGGTGAGGTCGGTGGTTCAAGTCCACTCAGGCCTACCAAATTTGCGATGCAAATTTGAAGAGATTTGCCACGATGGGGCTATAGCTCAGCTGGGAGAGCGCCTGCCTTGCACGCAGGAGGTCTGCGGTTCGATCCCGCATAGCTCCACCATCTTTACTGCACAACCTGAAAACTTCAGAGTGTACCTGAAAAGGTGCGCTGCGAAGTTTTGCTCTTTAAAAATCTGGATCAAGCTGAAAATTGAAACGACACGCTGTGTCTGTTCTCCGTAATAAGAACAGATGAAGGTGTGTTCGAGTCTCTCAAATTTTCACAACACGAAGTGAAACAGCTTCGGGTTGTGAGGTTAAGCGACTAAGCGTACACGGTGGATGCCCTGGCAGTCAGAGGCGATGAAGGACGTGCTAATCTGCGAAAAGCGCCGGCGAGGTGATATGAACCCTTGACCCGGCGATGTCCGAATGGGGAAACCCAGTGTGATTCGTCACACTATCGTTAGCTGAATACATAGGCTAACGAGGCGAACCGGGGGAACTGAAACATCTAAGTACCCCGAGGAAAAGAAATCAACCGAGATTCCCCCAGTAGCGGCGAGCGAACGGGGAGCAGCCCGGAGTCTGAATCAGCTTGTGTGTTAGTGGAAGCGTCTGGAAAGTCGCAGGGTACAGGGTGATACTCCCGTACACGAAAGCACACATGCTGTGAACTCGAAGAGTAGGGCGGGACACGTGGTATCCTGTCTGAATATGGGGGGACCATCCTCCAAGGCTAAATACTCCTGACTGACCGATAGTGAACCAGTACCGTGAGGGAAAGGCGAAAAGAACCCCGGCGAGGGGAGTGAAAAAGAACCTGAAACCGTGTACGTACAAGCAGTGGGAGCACCTTCGGGTGTGACTGCGTACCTTTTGTATAATGGGTCAGCGACTTATATTCTGTAGCAAGGTTAACCGTATAGGGGAGCCGAAGGGAAACCGAGTCTTAACTGGGCGTTAAGTTGCAGGGTATAGACCCGAAACCCGGTGATCTAGCCATGGGCAGGTTGAAGGTTGGGTAACACTAACTGGAGGACCGAACCGACTAATGTTGAAAAATTAGCGGATGACCTGTGGCTGGGGGTGAAAGGCCAATCAAACCGGGAGATAGCTGGTTCTCCCCGAAAGCTATTTAGGTAGCGCCTCGTGAATTCATCCTCGGGGGTAGAGCACTGTTTCGGCTAGGGGGCCATCCCGGCTTACCAACCCGATGCAAACTGCGAATACCGAGGAATGTTATCACGGGAGACACACGGCGGGTGCTAACGTCCGTCGTGAAGAGGGAAACAACCCAGACCGCCAGCTAAGGTCCCAAAGTCATGGTTAAGTGGGAAACGATGTGGGAAGGCACAGACAGCCAGGATGTTGGCTTAGAAGCAGCCATCATTTAAAGAAAGCGTAATAGCTCACTGGTCGAGTCGGCCTGCGCGGAAGATGTAACGGGGCTAAACCATGCACCGAAGCTGCGGCAGCGACACTATGTGTTGTTGGGTAGGGGAGCGTTCTGTAAGCCTGCGAAGGTGTGCTGTGAGGCATGCTGGAGGTATCAGAAGTGCGAATGCTGACATAAGTAACGATAAAGCGGGTGAAAAGCCCGCTCGCCGGAAGACCAAGGGTTCCTGTCCAACGTTAATCGGGGCAGGGTGAGTCGACCCCTAAGGCGAGGCCGAAAGGCGTAGTCGATGGGAAACAGGTTAATATTCCTGTACTCGGTGTTACTGCGAAGGGGGGACGGAGAAGGCTATGTTGGCCGGGCGACGGTTGTCCCGGTTTAAGCATGTAGGCGGAGGTTCCAGGTAAATCCGGTACCTTTTAACGCTGAGGTGTGATGACGAGGCACTACGGTGCTGAAGCAACAAATGCCCTGCTTCCAGGAAAAGCCTCTAAGCATCAGGTAACATCAAATCGTACCCCAAACCGACACAGGTGGTCAGGTAGAGAATACCAAGGCGCTTGAGAGAACTCGGGTGAAGGAACTAGGCAAAATGGTGCCGTAACTTCGGGAGAAGGCACGCTGATATGTAGGTGAAGCCCCTGCGGGTGGAGCTGAAATCAGTCGAAGATACCAGCTGGCTGCAACTGTTTATTAAAAACACAGCACTGTGCAAACACGAAAGTGGACGTATACGGTGTGACGCCTGCCCGGTGCCGGAAGGTTAATTGATGGGGTTAGCTGTAAGGCGAAGCTCTTGATCGAAGCCCCGGTAAACGGCGGCCGTAACTATAACGGTCCTAAGGTAGCGAAATTCCTTGTCGGGTAAGTTCCGACCTGCACGAATGGCGTAATGATGGCCAGGCTGTCTCCACCCGAGACTCAGTGAAATTGAAATCGCTGTGAAGATGCAGTGTACCCGCGGCAAGACGGAAAGACCCCGTGAACCTTTACTATAGCTTGACACTGAACACTGGTCCTTGATGTGTAGGATAGGTGGGAGGCTTTGAAGTGTGGACGCCAGTCTGCATGGAGCCGTCCTTGAAATACCACCCTTTAATGGCTGGTGTTCTAACGTGGACCCGTTACCCGGGTTGCGGACAGTGTCTGGTGGGTAGTTTGACTGGGGCGGTCTCCTCCTAAAGAGTAACGGAGGAGCACGAAGGTCAGCTAATCCTGGTCGGACATCAGGAGGTTAGTGCAATGGCATAAGCTGGCTTGACTGCGAGAGTGACGGCTCGAGCAGGTGCGAAAGCAGGTCATAGTGATCCGGTGGTTCTGAATGGAAGGGCCATCGCTCAACGGATAAAAGGTACTCCGGGGATAACAGGCTGATACCGCCCAAGAGTTCATATCGACGGCGGTGTTTGGCACCTCGATGTCGGCTCATCACATCCTGGGGCTGAAGTAGGTCCCAAGGGTATGGCTGTTCGCCATTTAAAGTGGTACGCGAGCTGGGTTTAGAACGTCGTGAGACAGTTCGGTCCCTATCTGCCGTGGGCGCTGGAGAATTGAGGGGGGCTGCTCCTAGTACGAGAGGACCGGAGTGGACGCATCACTGGTGTTCGGGTTGTCATGCCAATGGCACTGCCCGGTAGCTAAATGCGGAAGAGATAAGTGCTGAAAGCATCTAAGCACGAAACTTGCCCCGAGATGAGTTCTCCCTGACCCTTTAAGGGTCCTGAAGGAACGTTGAAGACGACGACGTTGATAGGCCGGGTGTGTAAGCGCAGCGATGCGTTGAGCTAACCGGTACTAATGAACCGTGAGGCTTAACCTTACAACGCCGAAGCTGTTTCGGTGGGTTTGAGAAGATTTTCAGCTGATACAGATTACAGAATTTGCCTGGCGGCTGTAGCGCGGTGGTCCCACCTGACCCCATGCCGAACTCAGAAGTGAAACGCCGTAGCGCCGATGGTAGTGTGGGGTCTCCCCATGCGAGAGTAGGGAACTGCCAGGCATCAAATTTAGCGTGCTGATATGGCTCAGTTGGTAGAGCGCACCCTTGGTAAGGGTGAGGTCCCCAGTTCGACTCTGGGTATCAGCACCACTTTATACTTAGGTTAAAGTTCGGCAAGAAGTAAAAGAATTTGTCTGGCGGCTGTAGCGCGGTGGTCCCACCTGACCCCATGCCGAACTCAGAAGTGAAACGCCGTAGCGCCGATGGTAGTGTGGGGTCTCCCCATGCGAGAGTAGGGAACTGCCAGACATCAAACAAGTGAAAAGGCCATCCGAAAGGATGGCCTTTTTGCATTTCTGCGCCACAAAAGCCATGGCCCGACGCGTACAGCGCCGCCGGGCCGATCAACGTTAGTGGATAACCTGCGACAAAAACGCGCGCGTACGTTCTGATTTTGGGTTAGAGAAAAATTCTTCCGGCGGCGCCTGCTCGACAATTTCTCCGCGATCCATAAAGATCACCCGATCTGCCACAGTTCTGGCGAAGCCCATCTCGTGCGTGACGCAGAGCATCGTCATTCCCGACTCTGCCAGGCCTATCATCGTATCCAGTACCTCTTTCACCATCTCCGGATCCAGTGCTGAGGTAGGTTCATCGAACAGCATAATTTTAGGTTTCATACACAGAGAGCGGGCGATCGCCACGCGCTGTTGCTGCCCGCCTGAGATCTGCCCCGGAAATTTATGGGCATGCTCTGCAATGCGTACCCGCTCCAGATAGTGCATGGCCAGCGCCTCCGCTTCCTTTTTCGGCATTTTGCGTACCCAGATGGGTGCGAGAGTACAGTTTTGCAGAACCGTCAGATGAGGGAATAAATTAAAATGCTGGAAGACCATGCCCACCTCCTGGCGAACACGCTCCACGTTGCGGATGTCGTCATTCAGCTCGATCCCATCCACCACAATCCGGCCTTGCTGATGCTCTTCCAGATGGTTGATACAGCGGATCGTTGTTGATTTACCCGAGCCTGAAGGCCCACAAAGGACAATACGCTCGCCTTGTTTCACCTTCAGGTTAATGTTTTTCAGCACATGAAATTGTCCGTACCACTTATTCACGTTATCCAGCGTAATCATCGCGTCAGCGGGGGTCATAGTTATCTGGCTCATAGGTTCCTCAGTGCGGTGTACGCCCGGTGTTAAAGCGCTTTTCCAGATGCTGGCTGTAGCGCGACATGCTAAAACAGAAAATCCAGTAGATAAGTGCTGCAAAAACGTAGCCTTCCGTCGACATGCCCAGCCACGCCGGGTCGACGGTAGCCTGCTGCACGCTACTGAACAGATCGAATAATCCAATAATGATCACCAGACTGGTGTCCTTAAACAGCGCAATGATGGTGTTCACCAGGCCCGGGATCACCAGCTTCAGCGCCTGGGGAAGGATCACCAGTCCCTGCGTTTTCCAGTAACCCAGCGCCAGCGATTCGGCTGCTTCATACTGGCCCTTGGGGAGCGCCTGCAATCCGCCGCGCACGACCTCGGCGACATAAGCAGACTGGAACAGAATGACACCGACCAGAGCGCGGATCAGCTTGTCGATGGTAGTGCCCTCCGCCATAAACAGCGGTAGCATCACGGAAGACATAAAGAGCACGGTGATAAGCGGAACGCCGCGCCAGAACTCGATAAAAATTACCGAGAGGACGCGCACGACCGGCATGGTTGAGCGACGGCCCAGCGCCAGTAAAATCCCTAATGGCAATGCGCCGGCAATCCCTACCGAGGCGATAATCAGCGTCAGCGTCAGCCCGCCCCACTGGCGGGTTTCAACGCGATCCAGCCCCAGCACGCCGCCATACAACAGTCCCCAGACGAGCAGGGGATAAATCACCGCCCAACAGGCGATGTATCGTCCCCGATGGGGTAACCTCTTCCAGAACATGGGAACGACAGAGAGCAGCCCGATAACCAGCGCAAGGTTGATGCGCCAACGCTGATCGTGGGGATAGAGCCCATACATAAACTGGCCGAAGCGCTGATGAATAAAGACCCAGCAGGCTCCCTCTTTTGTGCAATCGGCGCGGGTGGTACCGATCCAGTTAGCCTGCAAAAAAGCCCAGTTAATGAGTGGCGGGATAAGCTCCCACATCAGCCAGAAGCAGAACAGGGTGAGCAAACTGTTGCTCCAGCTGGAGAACAGGTTTTTACGAGCCCAGTTAATGATGCGTCCGTTGCCGATTGTGGCCGGACGCGCAGGGTGAGACAAGACCGCTTTTGTCATCATGGTTCCTTAGCGTTCAACCAGCGCGATACGACGGTTGTAGATATTCATCAACAGTGAAATGGTCAGGCTAATAATCAGGTAGACCGACATCGTAATGGCAATGGTTTCTATTGCCTGGCCGGTCTGGTTAAGAACGGTTCCGGCGAACAACGAGACCATATCGGGATAGCCGATCGCCGCCGCGAGAGAGGAGTTTTTCACGATGTTGAGATACTGGCTGGTCAGCGGAGGAATGATCACCCGCAAGGCCTGGGGGATGATGACCTGGCGCAGAGTGATCGGATTGGGAAGCCCAAGGGAGCGAGCAGCCTCATGCTGACCATGGGGAACGGCCTGAATACCGGCGCGAATAATCTCTGCGATAAAGGCCGAGGTATAGATGGAGAGCGCCAGCGTCAGGGCGGCCAGCTCCGGGATCAACACCATGCCGCCGCGGAAGTTAAACCCCTTCAGCTGCGGAACATCCCAGTGCATTGCCGGGCCAGCTATTGTATGCGCCAGCCACGGCAGGATCACCACTAAAGCCAGGGTGACGGGCCAGGTGCGCCGTAGCTGGCCGGTTTTAATCTGATGCATGCGGTTGTAGCGAAACAGCGCAACCGAAACGCCAATTACGCACGCCAACGCGGCCAGCAATGCCAGCATCCCTTCGGCAATCTGCGGTGCGGGGATATAGAGACCGCGGTTGCTTAAAAAGGCCAGATCGAACGCATCCACCGCCTGACGGGGGCCAGGCAGATTGCGCAGGACGGCGAAATACCAGAAGAAGATCTGCAGCAGCGGGGGAATGTTACGGAAGGTCTCGATATAAAACGTGGAGAGCTTACGCAGCAGCCAGTTATCCGAGAGACGCGCGAGTCCGAGGAAAAAGCCCAGCAGAGAAGCAAACACAATGCATAACGCTGAAACCAGCAGGGTATTCATCAGGCCGACAAGGAATACGCGGCCATAGGTATCGCCTTCACCGTAATCAATTAAGTGCTGAACAATGCCAAACCCTGCACTACGGTCAAGGAAGGCAAAGCCCGACGTAATGCCGCGTGTGCTGAGGTTGGTAACAGTGTTGTGGAACAGGTAGATCGCGACGGCCAGGACAGCGAGAACTGCGAGGATCTGAAACAGCCAGGCGCGAACCGCAGGATTAGAAAAGGAGAGAGCTCCTTTCAGGGCTAAGCGGCGATGGAACATATAAAACCTCGGGTAACCATGACTCTGGACTGGGCACTGCGCTGGCAGTGCCCGTTACAGCAAGATGCTTAGCGTACTGGCGGCGCGTATTGAATGCCGCCATTGTTCCAGAGGTTGTTCTGCCCACGGCTGATCTTCAGCGCGCTCTCAGATCCAACGTTACGCTCGAAGATCTCCGCGTAGTTACCCACCTTTTTAATGATGTTGTACGCCCATTTGTTATCCAGCTTCAGATCCTTGCCGTAATCTCCTTCTTTGCCCAGCAGATGGGCCATATCAGGCGTGGCCGGATTAGCCGCCTTCTCATCGACGTTCTTTGAGTTGACCCCCATCTCTTCCGCGTTGAGCATGGCGAACAGCGTCCAGCGAACGACAGCGTTCCATTCATCATCCCCGCGACGGACGACCGGCCCCAGCGGCTCTTTGGAGATTACTTCTGGCAGGACGATCCATTCCGCCGGATTGCTCAGCTTGATCCGCAGCGCATAAAGCTGAGACTGATCCGAGGCCAGGGTATCGCAGCGGCCGGACTCCAGCGCTTTGGCGGATTCGTCAGAGCGGTCAAAGGTCACTGGGGTATATTTCATGTTGTTGGCTTTGAAATAGTCGGCGACGTTCAGTTCAGTATCCGTACCCGCCTGAATACAGACGGTGGCACCATCCAGCTCCTTCGCACTTTTGAGGCCCGCTTTATTGTGCGTCAGGAAACCAATGCCGTCGTAATAAGTTACACCGGTGAAGGTCATTCCCATCCCGGCATCACGGGATGAGGTCCAGGTGGTATTACGCGAAAGCATATCCACTTCGCCGGATTGCAGGGCAGTAAAGCGCTCTTTCGCCGTCAGCGGGGTATATTTCACTTTGGTGTCGTCGCCGAATACCGCAGCGGCAACGCCACGGCACACGTCGACATCGATACCGGAGAATTTACCGTTGGCATCTGCATAGGAGAAACCCGGCAGACCATCGCTGATCCCACATTGCACGAAACCTTTCTGCTTAACGGCATCCAGAGTCGCACCTGCCTGAGCCTGGCCGGTCATTGCAACAAGCACACCTGCAGCGGCGAGGCTGGCCATCATCATCTTTTTCATAATGCATCCTGTGTAGCGAAAAATTATCGTTATAGTGAAGCGCTTATAAACGCTTTAACCTGTCTGTGGCTGTGGCCGACGTTAATAAAGCAAACGCGATGCCAGTTTTGCATTTGACGTAATAAACGATTACGCAACGCGTAAAGCTGAGTGTAGACAGTGATAATTAAATCGAGCGCCCTGAAATGGTGCGAAATTACAACCTGCGCCACAATTCAGAGCAAAAGTCTGATTAAGAAACGAGAAAATTAAGGGAGGGGGGATGGCGTGAATATCAGAAACCAGAAAGGTGTGAATAACATCACGTCGGCACTCTGAAAGGAAAATAAAAAAGCAAAAGGATGTGAGCAAATTCAGATTTAATTATTAACCTGAATTGGGAAAGCAAAAGCGCGAACGAATTCGCGCTTTCTGGATTACTTGGACACGGCAATGATGCCCAGTGTCAGGCCAGCTAAAGCCGCTGCGCCACCTGCGATTGCCCCTGCGGTTTCCCAGTTATCCTGCGTGGTACCCTTCATACAGGTATTGGTGTGAACCAGTCGGCCCTGATCGTCGTACACCGGTACGCACGGAGAGTCATGCGCGCAGCCCGCAAGCAGCGCGGCAAGGAGTGCAACCGAAATGAATCTTTTCATGGTGTTACCTCAAAATGAAATCTAACTTTGCGATATAGTCAGTACGGTCTTTTGCAAAGCTGAGGGTTATATTACCACCGCTTAAAAATAGCGATGAAGAGTGAATAATCTCAAATTATTTGGATTGTAAAAAAGATGGAGAAATCCCTCTTGTGCACGCTAATTATGGAGAGATAAGGGAGGCGAATTGATTAAATGCGCAAGTTAAAAATCGCAAGCAAACAATTCATTGGCGCGCTAATTAATAAGAAAATGAAATGGATAAGAATAATTTTGTGTTTATTATCATGAATAAAGGCGCCGGAGCGCCTTTATCTATTACTGTTCCTGATGACGCGTAAAGCGTCGCCGCACTACCACAAAGAAGACCGGCACAAAGAAGATTGCCAGCAGGGTAGCTGAAAGCATACCGCCCATCACGCCGGTCCCCACGGCGTTTTGCGCGCCGCTGCCCGCTCCGTGACTGATGACCAGCGGCAACACACCAAGGATAAATGCCAGCGAGGTCATGAGGATAGGACGAAGGCGCATGCGTGATGCCTCCAGCGTGGCTTCAATAATCCCTTTCCCCTCTTTCTCCATCAGATCCTTAGCAAACTCGACAATCAGGATGGCGTTCTTTGCCGATAGACCAATAGTGGTGAGCAGCCCCACCTGGAAGTAGACGTCATTATTCAGCCCACGCAGGGAAGCGGCCAGCAGGGCACCAACCACCCCTAATGGCACCACCAGCATTACCGAGAAAGGAATCGACCAGCTCTCATACAGCGCCGCCAGGCAGAGGAACACCACCACCAGCGAGATGGCATACAGGGCAGGCGCCTGGTTGCCGGAGAGCCGTTCCTGATAAGACATGCCTGTCCAGTCGTAACCGATGCCGGTTGGCAGTTTCGCCGCCAGTTTTTCCATTAGCACCATGGCTTCACCGGTACTCTTGCCGGGCGCGGCTTCCCCGAGGATCTCCATGGAAGGGCTGCCGTTATAGCGCTCCAGGCGCGGTGAGCCGTATATCCAGTGCGACTGGCTGAACGCGGAGAGCGGCACCATTTCACCGTTGGCGCTGCGGACATAGAGGCGATTAATATCCTCCGGCAGCATCCTGAAGTGGGCATCCGCCTGGACATAGACTTTCTTCACCCGGCCACGGTCGATGTAGTCATTGACATAGGTACCCCCCAGCGCGGTGGAGATGATCTGGTTGATGTCCGACACGCTCACGCCCAGCGCCTGCGCTTTTTCCTGATCGATATCCAGCTTGAACTGCGGGGTATCTTCCAGCCCATTGGGACGCACACGCACCAGCATATCGCTGTGCTCTTTGATCATGCCCAGCAGCTGGTTTCGCGCCTGCGTTAGCTGGTTATGTCCCAGGTTGGCCTGGTCAATCAGTTCAAAATCGAAGCCCGTTGCGGTGCCCAGTTCGATAATGGCGGGCAGGTTGAACGGGAAGACCAGCCCGTCTTTGATCTGACTAAAGGCCCGTGTTGCCCGGCTGACGATGGCCCCAACGCTGTTTTCCGCACCCGGGCGCTCCTCCCAGGGCTTCAGGCTGATAAACGCCACCCCGGCGTTTTGCCCCTGGCCGCTGAAGCTGAAGCCGTTAACGGTAAACACCGATTCTACGTTGGCCTTCTCATTGTTGAGGTAGTAGTGCTCAACCTGATCCAGCACCTTCTGGGTGCGGCTTTGCGTCGCGCCCGCCGGAAGCTGCACCATCGTCATAAACACGCCCTGATCCTCTTCCGGCAGGAAAGAGGTGGGCAGGCGCAGGAACAGCACCGCCATGCCGCCGACAATCAGGACATAGACCACCAGGTAGCGGCCCGTCTTACGCAGAATATGGCTCACGCTGTTGCTGTAATGGGCCACGCTTCTGTCGAACAGGGCATTAAACCAGCCGAAAAAGCCGCCTTTGTTCTCATGATGCTCGCTGGGGGCTTTCAGCAGGGTGGCACACAGGGCAGGAGTCAGAATCAGCGCCACCAGTACCGAGAGGGCCATCGCCGAAACAATGGTCAGGGAGAACTGGCGATAAATCGCCCCGGTGGAGCCGCCGAAAAAGGCCATCGGGATAAATACCGCTGAGAGCACCATGGCGATGCCGACCAGCGCTCCCTGAATTTGCGACATCGATTTTTGCGTCGCCTCTTTTGGCGGGAGTTTCTCCTCCACCATCACGCGCTCGACGTTTTCCACCACCACGATGGCATCATCCACCAGCAAGCCTATTGCCAGCACCATACCAAACATGGTCAGGGTGTTTATCGAGAAGCCAAACGCCGCCAGTACCGCAAAGGTGCCCAGCAGAACCACCGGCACGGCAATGGTCGGGATGAGCGTGGCCCGCAGGTTTTGCAGGAACAGGTACATCACGAGGAAGACGAGAATGATGGCTTCAAACAACGTCTTGACCACTTCATGAATGGAGATCTTCACGAACGGCGTGGTGTCATAGGGGTAGACCACCTTCAGCCCCTGCGGGAAGAAGGCTTGCAGCTGCGCCAGTTTGCTTTTAATCGCCGCGGCGGTATCCAGCGCGTTGGCTCCGGTAGCGAGCTTAATACCGAGACCGGTTGCCGCCTGACCATTGATTTTGGTCACCATGTTGTAGTTTTCGCCGCCTGGCGCAATGCGGGCGACATCTTTCAGATGCACCATCGACCCGTCCTGATTGACCTTCAGGGTGATGTTGCCAAACTCCTCTGCGGTTTTCAGGCGCGTCTGGGCGATGATGGAGGCGTTGAGCTGCTGGCCCGGCACCGACGGCGTTCCGCCGAGCTGACCGGCGGCAATCTGGTTGTTCTGGGTTTTTAACTGGTTAATCACGTCCAGTGGCGTTAACTGATAAGCGTTCAGCTTATTCGCATCCAGCCAGATACGCATCGCATATTGGGCGCCAAACAGCTGCACATCGCCCACCCCGGAGGTGCGGCTGATAGCATCCTTGACGTTAGAGGCGACATAGTCGGAGATATCTTCCTGGCTCAGGTTCTTATTGTCCGAGACAAAACCGGCCACCAGCAGGAAGCTGCTGCTCGACTTCTCCACGCTAATCCCTTGCTGCTGCACTTCCTGCGGCAGTAACGGCATGGCCAGCTGCAGCTTGTTCTGCACCTGTACCTGAGCGATATCCGGATCGGTTCCCGACTGGAAGGTCAGGGTGAGGGTAACACTGCCCGCTGAATCGCTGGTGGAGGACATGTACATGAGGTTATCGATACCGTTCATGTTCTGCTCGATAACCTGGGTCACCGTATCCTGCACCGTCTGGGCATCCGCGCCGGGATAGGTCGCCGAGATAGCCACGGCAGGCGGCGCAATGGTGGGATACTGCGCCACCGGCAGCTTCAGGATCGCAAGCCCGCCCGCCAGCATCAGGATAATGGACAGCACCCACGCAAAGATTGGGCGCTGAATAAAGAAGTTAGCCATGCTCTGTTCCTTATCCCACTTTCTGCGCAGCGGTGTCCGGCGTTGCCACCACCGCGACGCCAGGACGTACTTTTTGCAGCCCGCTGATAATCACCCGGTCGCCTTCCTGTAGGCCGTCTGTAACCAGCCATTGATCGCCAATCGCCTGAGGGGCGACAACGTTACGGGCTTCAACCTGGTTTTTACTGTTGACCACCATCACGCTGGCCTCACCGCGTGGGGTGCGCGTAACGCCCTGTTGTGGAACCAGAATGGCGTGCGGCTGGGTGCCTTCATTAATGCGCGCGCGGACAAACATGCCGGGCAGCAGGATATGTTGCGGGTTGGGGAAAATAGCCCGCAGGGTGATGGAGCCGGTGCTCTCATCCACGGTGACATCTGAGAATTGCAGCGATCCTTTTAACGGATAGGGCTGACCGTTTTCCATCAACAGCTGTACGCTGCTGGTGCCTTCGCCGGTCTGCAGGCTGGACTGCTTGAGACGCATAAAATCGTTGCTGGACTGTGTAACATCGACATAAATCGGATCAAGCTGCTGAACCGTTGCCAGCGCTGTGGCCTGTCCGTTCGCGACCAGGGCACCTTCGGTGACGCTGGATTTACCGATCCGCCCGCTGATAGGCGACGTCACTTTGGTGTACGCAAGGTTGATGCGCGCGGTTTCGACGGCGGCTTTGGCTGCAATCACCGAGGCATCAGCCTGACGGGCATTCGCCACTGACTGATCGTACTCCTGTTTGCTGACGTACTGCGTGCCGACCAGGGGTAAATAGCGTTTTACCGTCAGGTGAGCAATGCTGGCGGCAGCCTGGGCTTTTGCCAGTTCCCCTGAAGCACTATCAAATGCGGCCTGATAAGAGGCGGGATCGATCTGATACAGTGACTCGCCAGCTTTCACATCGCTGCCTTCAGTAAAGTTGCGCTTCAGTACAATGCCGCTGACCTGCGGGCGAACCTCGGCGACGCGGTAAGCATCGGTCCGGCCAGGCAGCTCGGTGGTCACCTCCAGCGGCGCACTCTTCACGACATGCACCACGACCTGGGGTGTCGGCGGCTGCTGCGCCTGGCCTGCATGATCATCACAACCCACAAGCAATGCGGCACCGATGATAAAACCGGATAAGGGTAAAAACCTGAAATTAGGCGTCATGACTATTCCTTCAAAATCATCAATCCGCATTAACCGACACGGTTAAGCGTTAAATAGAGGTAAACGGAAAAGGGCGGGCGCCATAATAAAGAATGGCCGTGCGGGTTTTTGATTTATAAGTGCGGAGAAGGAACTGAGGATAAAAAAAAGAGCAGCGAGTGAGCGTAAACAATGATATAGCACGTCCGGCTATGTATTGCTGGCCGTTTTGCTTTAGATGCATTCATGTATTTTATGAATTGAATGCCTGGTAGATATCATCATGGTTTATAAGTTAGGTGAGTTAACTTTTTTTGTTCATATTTATTTTCCTGACTGATAGATAATTCCTGCTCCGACGATTATTGTCGTTGTTTAATAAAAGTAACCAATCCGTTAAATGAGTGATTTTCTATGGGGCGCAAAACCAAGGCCGAGGCGCAGAAGACACGCCAGTTATTGATTGAGGCGGCAATAGAGCAGTTCGCTACACGGGGTGTCGCCAACACGACGCTGACGGATATCGCCGATGCCGCCTGCCTGACACGGGGAGCCGTTTACTGGCATTTCACCAGTAAAGCCGAGATATTTAACGCTATCTGGCAGGAGCAACGCCCGCTGCGCGAGATTATTCGCGGTCAGCTGTCGCAGGCAGAAGAGAGCGATCCTTTATTAACTTTGCGTGAGCAGTTTGTTACCGCTTTGCAATATATTGCCCAGGATCGGCGCCAGCGGACTTTATTGCAGATCCTGTATCACAAATGTGAATTTGATGAGGATATGATTTCAGAAACCCAAATTCGCGAAAGGATTGGATTCAATTATGAAAACGTCCGTGAAATATTGCAGAGAGGCATTATGCTTGGCAGCATCTCCGCGCAGATCAATATCGACACGACGTTAATTGTTTTGCATGGCTTTTTTTGCGGGCTGATTAAAAACTGGTTAATGAGCCCGGAACACCTGGATCTCTACCGGCAGGCCCCGGAACTGGTCGACAATATTCTCTCAACGTTGCCGATAGCCCATAGAGAATACGACACCGCCTCATAGCGACATCGCGTCAGATTTGCTGCGTCAACATGGCCTGCGGATCGCGGCTCAGAGCGTTGATAGCTTGTGCCGTGACGGGTTTACCCAGCAGATAGCCCTGTAGCGTATTACATCCCAGATTGGTCAAAAAGGTCTGCTGCTCTTCGGTTTCCACCCCTTCGGCAACCACCTTCAGATTGAGCGTTTTTGCCAGCGCAACAATGGCGGAAACGATGGTTGCATCATCACCCGTGCTGTTGAGATCTTTCACAAACGCCCGATCAATTTTCAGCTCGCAGGCGGGCAACTTTTTCAGGTACAGCAGGCTGGAATAGCCGGTGCCAAAATCATCGATCGAGGCTTTTACCCCGGCCTGAGTCAACTCAGTCAGCACCCGGACGCTCTCATCGGGGTTATTCATGGCCGTGGTTTCGGTCACTTCCAGAATCAGGGTATGCGGCGGAATACGGTGTCGCGCCAGGCTGCCCATCACTGTCTCAACCAGCTGGGGCTGTTCAAACTGCAGCGTAGAGAGGTTCACCGCCATCGACCATTCAGTATGGCCGTCAAGATGCCATACGCGCAGCTGGCGGCACGCTTCATCAATTACCCAGTTGCCGATAGGAATAATCAGCCCGCTTTTTTCTGCCAGCGGCAGGAACTGGTCGGGAGATAACAAGCCCTGGACAGGATGTTGCCAGCGCAGCAGGGCTTCAAAGCCGACAATGGGGCCCATCGGCGCCTGGAACTTAGGCTGATAGACCAGATGCAGCTCCTTGCGCTCCAGCGCCAGCCATAGATCGTTCATTAGCTGTAGCTGATTTTGCGCCAGGGTATTCATCGACGGCTGGAAGAAGTGATAGCCGTTACGCCCCATGTGCTTGGTGTGATACATCGCCGCATCGGCGTTGAACATCAGTTCGCGCTGGTTTTTGCCGTCATGGGGATAAATAGCGATGCCCACGCTAAGCGTCACTACCACATCGTACAGCTCAAGGCTGAAAGGCTGATCGATAACGTGCACCAGCGAGCTGGCGAGTGATGCGGCATCGTTGGGAGAGTCGATCTCGGCCAGCAGCACAAACTCGTCGCCACCAATACGAGCGAGGGTGTACTGGCCCTTCAGGGGCTGTTCCAGACGCTCAGTCACGGCAACCAATAGCTTATCGCCCGTATCATGGCCGTAGGCATCGTTAACAGCTTTGAAGCCATCCAGATCCATAAACAGCAGGGCAAACAGTTTGCCTTCGCGATCGGCTTTGTTGATCGCCTGCTCGAGACGATCTTCCAGCAGTACGCGGTTCGGCAAGCGGGTCAGCGTATCGTGCAGCGCCAGCTGGGCCAGCTCGCGGTTGGCTTCCGCCAGCGATGAGGCGAGAAGGGAGGTGCGGGCCTGCAGCCGGGCATCAAACATAGAAACCAGCAGCGTAATACCCAGAATAGAGAGCGCCACAACGCTCACCAGCACCGCCAACCAGCTGCCGTTCACCCCCTGATGATGCATATGCACCTGAAGTGGAAACTGGGCCGCTTTCATGCCGGTGTAGTGCATGCCGGCAATCGCGATGCCCATCAGCACGGCAGCGCCCGCACGCATCAGCGCGACCTGGGCGGCATCCCGCCGTAAACGGAACGTCAGCCACAGGGCGGCCAGCGAGGCGAGGAGGGCGATAACCACCGACAGCGCAACCCAGCGCATATTCCAGACGATAGCGGGCGCTACCTGCAAAGCTTTCATGCCGGTGTAGTGCATCGCCACGATACCGGTCCCCAGGATCACCGCGCCGGTAAACAAGCGGCGTTTGCGTAAATGATCGCGGCTCACCAGCCAGAGGGCAAACAGCGAGGCGCCAATGGCGATCAGCATGGAAAGACCTGTTTTTGGCAGGTCGTAGTTCATCCGCATGGAGATATCCATCGCCAGCATGCCGATAAAATGCATGGCCCATATCCCGATACCCATAGCGATCCCCCCGCCCGTCAGCCAGATATGTGCCGCAACGCCGGTACTGCCGGCAACCCGCCCTGCCATATTCAGCGCGGTATAGGATGCAAGAATGGCGACAACAAAGGAGATAACCACAAGAAGTTGGTCGTATTGGCTAACCAGCATGATCTCATCAACTCATACGCAGTGGGGTATTACGTGATACCGGGTGAGACGGGCTGAGACATTATCATCCAACAGAGATGCCTCAAAGGTTTTTAAAACCGCACATTTTTCGAGGAAAAGCAGGCGTTTAATCCAGATCCGAGCAATTAACCAGCTTAAGCGGATTAACCGAATTCATGTTGCGGCATTGGTCCGTTTCCGTAGACATCAACTCAATCCACTGCATTAGCAGCGCATCGAAAAGGAAAACGCTAATCGCGAAGACGACTAACCACCAATACTTACGGATCATTCGGAATTTCCGGGGACAATTGACAAGAGTGCAGGAAATATACACGAAAAATAGCGGCTGAGAAGTGGGCTGAGAGATGTTTACGTTTCGGGGGATAATGGTGTGAGAAGCGTTAAAAAACGAGGGAAGGCCAGGCATAAAAAAAGGCGCTTCCCCATGCCGGTTCGCGCCTTTTTAAACAAGCATTTAGCTAATCGAAATTAGTTCATGCCGTATTTTTTCAGTTTCTTACGCAGCGTACCACGGTTGATGCCCATCATCAGAGCAGCACGGGTCTGGTTACCGCGGGTGTATTGCATCACCATGTCCAACAGGGGCTGTTCAACTTCAGCCAGTACCAGCTCATACAGGTCGTTAACGTCCTGACCATTCAGTTGAGCAAAATAGTTCTTCAGTGCCTGTTTAACCGAGTCACGCAGGGGCTTTTGAGTTACCTGGTCCTGAGAGTTAACGGTGGAAACGGTCAGTACGTCAGAATTTACGCGTTGTTCGAACATAGTTCTGTCAGCTCTTTATTTCATTACGCAAGATTTTCGAAGTATGCCTCCAACGCCTCCAGCTGTTCGCTGGCATCCTCTATGGCGTTGAATGTGCGCCGAAACTGGTCATCCGGAGCGTGTTCCTGGAGATACCAGGATACGTGTTTACGCGCAATTCGGTACCCTTTAGCCTGACCATAAAAGTCGTGCAGTTCCCGAATATGTGCGCATAGCAAGTGCTTAACCTCTGCCAGCGGCAGCGGGGCAAGCAACTCCCCAGTGTCCAGATAATGCTGGATTTCCCGAAAGATCCAGGGTCTTCCCTGAGCTGCACGTCCTATCATCAGAGCATCAGCCCCTGTATAGTCGAGCACAGCTCTGGCTTTAAGCGGGTCAGTAATGTCGCCATTCGCGATAATCGGAATGGAAACTTTCTGCTTAACTGCCCGAATGCTGTCGTATTCAGCTTCACCGTTGAACAAACAGGCGCGGGTGCGTCCATGTATGGTCAGGGCCTGAATGCCACAGTCTTCGGCCAGTTGGGCAATCTCTACACAGTTACGGTGATCCGGCGACCAACCCGTGCGAATCTTTAACGTAACAGGAACGTCCACTGCGCTGACAACCGCGGTCAGGATTGACTTCACCTGATCGGGGTATTGCAGAAGGGCTGAACCCGCAAGCTTGCGATTCACCTTTTTGGCCGGGCATCCCATATTGATATCAATAATCTGGGCGCCACTTTCCACGTTGATACGCGCGGCATCTGCCATCTCTTCAGGCACGCTCCCGGCGATTTGCACGGTGCGGATACCTGGTTCGTCAATATGCACCATCCGAAGACGGGATTTATCGCTTTCCCAAACCTGCGGGTTAGACGACATCATCTCTGAAACGGTTAATCCTGCTCCCATCTCATAGCACAGCGTCCTGAATGGTCGGTCGGTAATACCTGCCATAGGTGCTGCGATCAGGCGATTTCTGAGCTGGTGGTTTCCGATGCGCATGAGTTAAGAAATGACCATACTGTGACTGCAAGGCGGCGTATCTTACGCATTTTTTGCACGAGATGAAAGGCCAAACTTTGAACAATCCCCTGTTGCAGATCATGGAATCACAGGCGAAGCTATTGCTGTGTAAATATAATTTATTTAAATCATGCATTTAATGAATTATGCTGTTTTTATGACCGCTTACAATTTCCCAAAACTTCTCGTTTATTCTTAATGAATGAAACCTCCCGGCGAGATAATCTGCTGTTTTTAACAGCAGATTTCCCCTGTTCTTTGCGATCTGCGTCGCATTTTAGAACATCATGTCAGGGCCGGGATTGTGCATTATTCAACCACAATACGACCGTGGAGCGACTGTACCGGGCGGTTATTATTGTGGTGCAGCGTATGATGGAATTTTTCCAGCTGTGTGGCTGAGAGTGTCAGGGGATGCTTCATGACTATCCAGGTCACGCCTTCAGAGCAGGGCGGGGTGGTCAATGAACCGCTAAAGCGCCAGTAGGTTTTATCCGCTGGCAGCAGATGGTCCAGATCCAGATGTTCTGTTATGGCGGTCGACTCTTCCGGCTGCGCAGGCATGGCGCGCCACAGTTTTTCCAGTTGCGGATTGGCGGCCCCCTGCTCAAACATCACGGCGACGACGGCGATCTCACCTTCGTCATTCTTGTGTACCAGATGCATTTCCATCGCGTATGTTTTGCCCCGCACAGTATTTTCACTGGGGGCATGGAAGTGGAACTGCTGTAGCATCCACTTTTTACCGTCGAGGGTAATGCTGTCCTGGGTATTGATTTTTTCGCCTGCCTGAATGGTATGGCCGTTGTTAATCAACGTGGCCGGGCCGTCCGTATAGTGAGTGACCAGCGGGTTGAGGTGGGCTTTCAGCGATGAGTCAATATTGATAGGGGATTGGTTCATCCCGGTCCGGCAAGTCTTCCAGGCTTCATCCAGCTCGCCCCAATGCTCGGGGGCGCCTTCCCCTTCGTAACTCCAGTGTGAAGCGTATCCTGAAGCGGACATGATACTCAGCGTCAGTAGCGCGGCCTTGCCAATACGTCTGGTCATAATATTCTTCCGATGAATTGTATGTAAAATAAGACATATACTTCGAAGGGATATTATTACGAGGCTAAGCGCTTGTAAACGCGGTAAAAACTGCGTGGCCAGAACGGCCACGCGGCAGGATTACTTCTTACAACCCGTAATACGGCACCACTCCTCTTTCTCAACCACCGGGTCGAGAGCGAAAAGCTCGGTGTAGGCTTCGCATACGCTTTCTGCCTGGCTGGCAAGGATACCGGAAAGGCCCAGCAGACCGCCCTCAACGGGCAGCACGCTGATTAACGGTGCCAGCTCACGTAACGGGCCAGCCAGAATGTTCGCGACCACCACGTCCGCTTTCATGGCTTGCGGCTGGTCATTCGGCAGATAGAGTTCAAGACGATCGGAGACACCGTTGCGTTCGGCGTTATCGCGACTGGCCTGAATCGCCTGCGGATCGATATCGATCCCAATCGCTTTTGCCGCACCCAGCTTCAGGGCCGCGATGGCGAGGATCCCGGAACCGCAGCCAAAGTCGATCACCGTCTTGCCATCCAGATCCAGGCTATCCAGCCACTGCAGGCACAGAGAGGTGGTCGGGTGAGTACCGGTACCAAACGCCAGGCCCGGATCGAGCATCACGTTTACCGCATTTTCATCCGGCACGTCCCGCCAGCTCGGGCAGATCCACAGACGCTTACCGAACTGCATCGGGTGGAAGTTATCCATCCACTCGCGCTCCCAGTCTTTGTCCTCCAGCTGTTCAATCTTGTGCGCAAAACCGGCGCCCAGCAGCGGGTGATTTTCCAGAATCGCGACCACTTCAGCCATATCAGTTTCGGCGTCAAACAGGCCGATGACGTCGGTATCGCCCCAAAGACGCGTTTCACCCGGCAGCGGTTCAAACACTGGCGTGTCATGCGTGTCCTGGAAAGTGATGGAGACCGCTCCGGCCTCCATCAGCGCATCGCTCATCTCTTCGGCGTTAGCGCCGGTCGTATTCAGTTTTAATTGGATCCACGGCATGGCAAAACTCTTTATTTATCAGTAGAAATGACGACGCTCTGTGGAGCGGGATGACCGAAACGGTTCCCTACCACAAACGCCAGCAAACTTAGCAGTAACGAAGGCACAATCGGATGGAAGCCCAGGTACTGAATCTTAAAGGTGGCGAGCACGGCATAGAGTACGCCGCCGACAATCATCGCGCTCAGGGCACCGGCCGCGTTGGCACGCTCCCAGTAGAGCCCCAGCACCAGCGGCCAGAGGAACACTGCTTCCAGGCCACCAAACGCCAGCAGGTTGAGCCAGATGATCATCTCAGGCGGCTTCCATGCGGCCAGCAGCAGTAACGCGCCCAGCACCAGGGTGATGACGGCAGACATCCGCTTCAGGCGTCGCTCGTTGGTCATCTGATCCGGGCACATGTTCAGGTAGAGATCTTTAATGATCGTAGCGGAACTTTGCAGCAGCTGGGCGTTAATTGTCGACATGATCGCCGCCATTGGCGCGGCGAGGAAGATCCCGGCAGCAAACGGCGGCAGCACTTTCACCATCAGGGTAGGGATCACCAGATCCGGCACGGTTAAGTCAGGTATCACCGCCCGGCCCAGCGCGCCCGCAAGGTGCATACCGAACATCAGGATCGCCACCACGACAGTGCCGATGACAATCCCGCGGTGTACCGCCTTGCTGTCTTTATAGGAGATGCAGCGCACGGCGGTATGGGGTAAACCAATCACCCCGAAGCAGACCAGCACCCAGAAGGAGGTCATAAAGGTTGGCGACAGAATGTCGTCTGCACCCTGCGGCGAAACCAGTTTCGGATCGATGGCCTGCAATGTTTCTACCGCGTGGCTTAACCCGCCCGCCGCATGTACCACGCCCACCAGCAGCACAAGGGTGCCAATCAGCATTACCATGCCCTGCATGGTGTCGTTAAGCACGCTGGCGCGGAATCCGCCAAAGGCGGTATAGAGCGCAATACTGACCCCAAAAATCAGCAGGCCCGTTTCATAGGGGATCCCGGCAGCAGTCTCAAGCAGGCGCGCGCCGCCGATAAACTGCACGGTCATGGCACCTACGAAGGCCACCAGCAGGCTAAGGCTGGCCAGCCAGACCAGCAGGCGGCTCTGATATCGGGCAAACAGCATGTCGTTGAGGGTTACTGCATTATAACGACGCGCCAGGATAGCGAATTTCTTCCCCAGAATGCCCAGCGAGAGCCAGATGGCGGGGAGCTGGATCATCGCCAGCAATACCCAGCCCAGCCCATATTTATAGGCCGCACCCGGACCGCCAATAAAAGAGCTGGCGCTGATATAGGTGGCGGTCAGGGTCATCGCCAGCACAATACCGCCCATCGAGCGGCTGCCAAGAAAATACTCGTTCAGGAAGGTGCCCGTGGTTCTTTTGCGCATGGCATAAACGGACAGACCAAAAACAATAAAAAGATACGCGACGAGCGGCAGGATCACTTCAAGCTGCATTATCGTCATCCTCCAGCGGAATATCGCGATAGATGAATTTCACCATCGCCCAGCAGAGCAGAATAAACACCAGCGGGATGAGCAGGCAGGCCATCTCAAACCAATGCGGAAGACCGGTAATACCGATAGCAGAATCAGGTAAGTAAGCGGCCACTAACCATGCGGCGAGATAGAGAAGGGTTAGCCACAGCGCCCAGCGCGCTTCTTTATGGGCCTGAACAAAACGTTTGTCCATTTTTTGTCCCTTGTGGAAAAAGAAAGCGGGGATTGTACCTTATGGGGCCTGGCGATCCCCAGAAATAAAAAAAGGCCGGATTAACCGACCTTTTTACGCTTATGCAGGCTTATTTCTCATTGAGACCAAGTTTTTTCTCCAGATAGTGGATGTTGGTTCCACCATGCTGGAAGTTCTCGTCGCTCATGATACGCATCTGCAGATCAACGTTGGTTTTGATGCCGTCGATGATCAGCTCCTGCAGGGCATTCTTCATGCGGGCAATCGCCACATCACGGGATTCGCCGTAGCAGATCAGCTTGCCGATCATTGAGTCATAGTACGGCGGTACGGTGTAACCGGCGTAGATATGAGACTCCCAGCGCACACCAAAGCCACCCGGCGCGTGGAAACGCGTGATTTTACCCGGGCTTGGCAGGAAGATGTTCGGGTCTTCGGCGTTGATACGGCATTCCACCGCATGGCCTTTAACCACAACTTCTTCCTGCTTGATGGAGAGCGGCTGGCCCGCAGCGATACGCAGCTGCTCTTTGATCAGGTCAACGCCGGTGATCATTTCGGTAACCGGGTGTTCAACCTGAATACGGGTGTTCATCTCAATGAAGTAGAACTCGCCGTTTTCGAACAGGAACTCGAAAGTACCCGCCCCGCGGTAGCCGATATCCACACAGGCTTTGGCGCAACGCTCGCCGATGTAGCGACGCAGCTCCGGCGTGATGCCTGGTGCTGGTGCCTCTTCGACAACTTTCTGGTGACGACGCTGCATGGAGCAGTCACGTTCTGCCAGATAGATTGCGTTACCCTGACCGTCTGCCAGCACCTGAATTTCGATGTGGCGTGGGTTTTCCAGGTACTTCTCCATGTAGACCATGTCGTTGTTGAAAGCGGCTTTCGCTTCCGCTTTGGTCATGGAGATAGACTGGGCCAGTTCGGCATCGCTGCGCACAACGCGCATACCGCGACCGCCGCCACCGCCAGACGCTTTGATGATAACCGGATAGCCAATGCGTTTCGCATGGGCGCGGTTAGCATCCATATCGTCGCCCAGTGGGCCGTCGGAACCTGGTACGGTCGGTACGCCCGCTTTCTTCATTGCGGTGATCGCAGACACTTTATCGCCCATCAGACGGATGGTGTCGGCTTTCGGGCCGATGAAGATAAAGCCAGAGCGTTCAACCTGCTCAGCAAAGTTGGCGTTCTCAGAGAGGAAGCCATAACCCGGGTGAATAGCCACCGCGCCGGTGATCTCAGCGGCGCTGATGATTGCCGGGATGTTCAGATAGCTTTTGACGGACGGAGCCGGGCCAATACAGACCGTCTCATCCGCCAGTAATACGTGTTTCAGATCGCGGTCCGCGCTTGAGTGCACAGCGACGGTCTTGATGCCCAGCTCTTTACAGGCACGAAGGATGCGCAGGGCAATCTCGCCACGGTTAGCGATAACAATTTTATCCAGCATGTTCGCCTCGTTACTCGATGACGACCAGCGGCTCGTCAAATTCAACCGGCTGACCACTTTCGACCAGAATCGCTTTCACAGTACCTGACTTGTCTGCTTCGATCTGGTTCATCATTTTCATGGCTTCAACGATGCACAGGGTATCGCCCACGTTAACTTTCTGGCCCACTTCGATGAACGCTTTCGCGTCCGGGCTCGGGGTGCGGTAGAAAGTACCAACCATTGGGGAACGTACGATGTGGCCACTGATTTCAGCTGCTGCTGGCGCTTCCATTGCTGGAGCCGCTGCTGGCGCGACAGCGTTAGACAGCGCTGGCTGCTGCATCATTGGCGCAGCATAAGCCTGTTGCATAACCGGGAAGCCTGCGTTTGGCGCTGCACGGCTGATGCGTACAGACTCTTCGCCTTCAGAAATTTCCAGTTCGGAGATGCCTGATTCTTCAACCAGCTCGATCAGTTTTTTAATCTTACGAATATCCATGAGTGGGTTCCGTACTCTTTGTTTAGTGTGATTGTGACAGGCGTTTTACCGCTGTCTGTAAAGCGAATGAATAACCGTCAGCCCCCAGTCCACAGATGACGCCAGTGGCGATATCCGACAGGTAGGAGTGGTGGCGGAACGGCTCCCGCGCATGCACGTTGCTGAGGTGGATCTCAATAAATGGGATGCTCACTGCCAGCAGCGCGTCGCGAATAGCAACACTGGTGTGCGTAAACGCGGCCGGATTGATCAGGATATAGTCAGTCTTGTCTTTAGCCTGATGAATGCGGTCGATGAGTGCGTACTCCGCGTTCGACTGAAAATGGTCAAGTTCCACATTGAGCGCCGCGGCTTCGCTACACAGACGATTAACAATATCGGTGAGCGTCAGCGTGCCGTACTTCTCGGGTTCACGGGTGCCGAGCATATTCAGGTTCGGTCCGTTCAAAACTAAGATGTGAAACTTGTCAGCCATTGTGCCGCTATCTCCTGCGATTCTCCGGTAAAAAACAAAATATACCTTCGATGCGCGATTGTCACCCTTTCAGGCCATGAAAAACCCGTCGGGAAAACCAAAGTGGCACATTATAACGATTTCGTAGCATTTGGCAGCTAAATACTGGTCTTATCAGGGAAGATTATCAACAGGATTCGGATAAATACCCGGGAAGGTTAAACGATCTGCGGCAACAGGCACGTTTTCGTGCACTATCGCCACCATTGGCGAAACTTCTTATAACGCCATGCCAGAAGCCCCACTGCCAGCAGCGCATAGATGATGGGCTGTGGCGAGAGAATTTTCACTGACCAAAGGTAGTGGATGGGTGCCAGAATCGCGACAAGATAAACGAAATTATGCAGAAGTTGCCAGCGCCTTCCCAGTTTTCGCTGGGCGAACTGGGTAGAGGTGAGGGTTAACGCCAGTAAAATCACCCAGCTGACGATCCCGAGCGTCAGGTATGGACGAGTCACCAGTTCGCTCCCCAGTAGGGCCAGATTGTTGATGCCCAGTTCCAGTAACGCATAGCTGGTGAGGTGTAACGTCGCCCAGGCGAAGCACCAGAGCCCCAGAAGGCGACGGGTGCGGATCAGCAGCGGCTGTTTTGCATAGCGCGCCAGCGGTGAAACCAGCAGCGTCGCCAGTAAAAACTTCAGTGCGGTCCGGCCGGTAAAGTGCTGGATATCTTTGGCCGGATCGGCGCTAAACCCGCCATGACTGGCGGCCCAGAAAAGCCATATAAAAGGAAGTAACCCTGCAAGATGCAGGGCGACTTTCAGCCAGGTAATCTGTTTTGCCGTCAGACGCACTTAGAAAAACTCCTTTAAATCGAGGCCGCGGTAGAGCGAGGCCACCTGGTCAGCATAGCCGTTAAACAGCAGCGTGGGCTGGCGTTTGACATCCAGCGCGCCGCCTGAGCCTATAAAGCGCTCGGTAGCCTGCGACCAGCGCGGGTGATCGACGTGCGGGTTCACGTTGGCGTAAAAACCGTACTCGTTTGGTGCGGCAAGGTTCCAGGTGGTAGGCGGACGCTCGCGGGTCAGCTTGATGCTGACAATCGATTTGATCCCCTTAAAGCCATATTTCCACGGCACGGTCAGGCGGATGGGGGCGCCGTTTTGCGGCGGCAGGGCTTTACCGTACACGCCGACGGTAAGCAGCGTCAGCGGGTGCATGGCCTCGTCAATGCGCAGCCCTTCCACGTACGGGTAATCGAGTCCGCCGCCGATAAACCGGTCTTTCTGCCCGGGCATGATCTCCGGGGCGTAAAGGGTCTGGAAGGCGACATACTTCGCATTGCTGGTGGGCTCTACCAGCGCCAGCAGTTTATGCAGCGGAAAACCTATCCACGGCACCACCATCGACCAGGCCTCAACGCAGCGCATACGGTAAATTCGCTCTTCCAGCGGAAAACGGTTAGTCAGGTCGTCGTAATCAAGGGTCAAGGGTTTTGCCACTTCGCCGTCGATTTTCAGCGTCCAGGGATTGGTCTTCAGGCTGCCGGCGTTGGCGGCAGGATCGGCTTTATCGAGGCCAAACTCATAGAAGTTGTTATAGCCCGTCACTTTCTCTTCAGGCGTCTTCGCAAGTTGGCTTTGCCACTGGGCAGGCTGGGTAAAGGTGAGCGGTTTTCCGGGTGGCGCTTTTGGGCGATCGTTGCCCTTGAACCAGTCCAGCAGGTCGGCCTGGGCGAGGGGCGAAAGGGTCAGCGCACCAGCGCCGATCCCCAGCATCTTCAGGATCTGGCGGCGCTTGAGCATAAAAACGGATTCCGCGGTGATATCGGCTTCCGTCAGGGGTTTCACTTTCATGGCATCCTCCGTCATGCATTTTTCTAAGCATGACGGAGGAGCGGGGTTAAAGCGAATATGTCACGAAAATTTGAAGATTACGCCAGCTTCACCAGGGTACGGCCCTGGATCTGGTTATTGATGATCTTCGCGGCATACTCTGGCGCCTGTTCAAGGCTAATCTGGGTGGCGCTTTGATCATAGAAGGCGGCCGGCAGATCGCGTACCAGTCGCTCCCAGGCCTGGGCACGGCGCTCTGGCGGAGTCATCACGGAATCGACACCCTGCAGACGGACGTTGCGCAGAATAAACGGCATCACCGTGGTCGGCAGGGCAAAACCGCCCGCCAGGCCGCACGCCGCCACGCAACCGCCGTAGTTCATCTGCGCCAGCACTTTCGCCAGCACTTTGTCGCCCACAGTATCAATGGCTCCGGCCCAGATCTGTTTCTCCAGCGGGCGGGTCTCAGCGAACTCGTCGCGGCCCAGAATGCGGCTCGCGCCCAGGGAACGCAGATAGTCATGGGTACTTTCGCGGCCGGACACCGCCGCCACCTGATAGCCCAGCTTATGCAGCAGGGCAACCGCTGTACTGCCGACGCCGCCGCTGGCGCCCGTCACCACCACTTCACCCGATTCAGGGCGCACTCCGGCCTCTTCCAGCGCCATCACGCAGAGCATGGCGGTAAAACCGGCGGTACCGATAATCATCGCTTTCCGGCCATCCAGCCCTTGTGGCATTGGCACCAGCCAGTCGCCATTGACACGCGCCTGCGCCGCCAGCCCGCCCCAGTGGTTCTCGCCAACGCCCCAACCGGTCAGCAACACCTGCTGGCCGGCATGAAAACGTGGGTCTTCGCTTGAGTGCACACGTCCCGCAAAGTCAATACCTGGAACCATTGGGAAATTACGAATGATTTTTCCGGTGCCCGTAATGGCAAGGGCGTCTTTATAGTTAAGGCTTGACCAGTCGATGTCTACGGTCACGGCCCCTTCAGGCAGACGGCTCTCCTCGATAGATTGCACTGACGCAAGAGTTTTGCCTTCCTGCTGTTCTAAGATCAAAGCCTGCATACGATTCCTTACTCAGCATGATGATTGGAAAAAATTTTTTGAAGACTATACTCGCTCATTGACATGCAATGCCGATTTAACGCAATAAATTGCCAGATACACCGGATTTGGTAGTATGCCGATGCCGTATTGCAAGTTAGTACTTACTTGCTATCCTCACCAACTCACGGAGTAATCTCAAGGATGCGATTATCGACGAAGTTCTCCGCTTTTATCTCCTTGCTTACCGGATTGACCATTTTTGTCACCTTTATCGGCTGCTCGCTCAGTTTTTATAATGCGATTCAGGGGAAGCTGGCGAACCGCGTCCACTCTGTGGCGGCAGTGATTGATTCCCGCCTTGTCAGCACACCCTTTCCAGAACTTTCCCGTCAGCTGGATGAGCTGATGGCCCCGGTGGATATCATGCGGGTGGAGATTAAGCAGGGCGGCAACCTCCTTTTAAGCCACACCGGGCATACGCATTACCGGCAGGTGGGTTCACCTCCGCAACTGCTCGAACTCACCGTCCACTCCCTGAAAAACCCCGGTATAACGATAAGCCTGGTCTATCTGGACCCCATGACCAGTTATTTTCGTTCAATGATGACCACCGCACCGCTGACGGTGGCGGTGATTTTCATCGTGGTGTTGATCTTCCTGGCCGTGCGCTGGCTGCGGCGTCAGCTCGCGGGACAAGAGTTACTGGAGTCGCGCTCCACACGGATCCTCAACGGTGAACGCGGCGCGCAGGTGCGCGGCTCGGTCTATGAGTGGCCCTCACGTACCAGCAGCGCGCTGGACGTTTTGCTGTCCGAAATTCAGTTCGCCAGTGACCAGCGCAGCCGGATAGACACCCTGATCCGATCCTATGCCGCCCAGGACAATAAAACCGGCCTCAATAATCGTCTGTTCTTTGATAATCAGCTGGGCACTTTGCTGGAAGATCAGGAGAACGTGGGCACACATGGGGTGGTGATGATTATCCGTCTGCCGGACTTCGATCTGCTGAAAGATAACTGGGGCCGGGCAGTGGCGGAGGAGCAGCAGTTTACGCTCATTAATATGCTCTCCACCTTTATCATGCGTTACCCCGGCGCGCTGCTGGCACGTTATCACCGCAGTGATTACGCCGTATTGCTGCCGCACCGCACCCTGAAAGAGTCTGAAAGCATTGCCGGGCTGCTGTTGAAATCGGTGGATGCGCTCCCCCCCAGCAAAATGCTCGATCGTGATGATATGGTGCATATCGGCATTTGCGCCTGGCGCGGCGGGCAGACCACCGAACAGGTAATGGAGCATGCGGAAGTCGCTACCCGCAACGCGGTACTTCAGGGGGCGAACGGCTGGGCGGTTTATGATGACTCCCTGCCAGAAAAAGGACGCGGCAACGTTCGCTGGCGAACCTTAATCGAGCAGATGCTTACCCGCGGCGGGCCGCGGATTTATCAAAAACCGGCAGTGTTGACCAGTGGCAAGGTCCATCATCGGGAACTGCTCTGCCGGCTCTTCGATGGCAATGAAGAGGTGGTATCGGCGGAGTTCCTGCCGATGGTCCTGCAGTTTGGCCTCTCTGAAGAGTACGACCGTCAGCAGATATCGCGATTGATGCCATTCTTATCCTACTGGCCTGAAGAGAACCTGGCGCTGCAGGTGACGGTGGAGTCGCTGATCCGCCCGCGTTTCCAGCGCTGGCTGCGCGATCTGCTGATGCAATGTGAAAAATCGCAGCGTAAACGGATTATTTTTGAACTTGCAGAGGCGGATGTTTGTCAACACATCAGTCGGTTACAGCCGGTCGTTCGGCTCATCAACGCATTGGGTCCGCGCGTCGCGGTGACGCAGGCGGGTTTAACGCTGGTCAGCACCAGCTGGATCAAGGCGCTGGAGGTAGAGCTACTGAAGCTGCATCCGGGGCTGGTAAGGAATATCGAAAAGCGCACAGAAAACCAGCTGCTGGTACAGAGCCTAGTGGAAGCGTGCAAAGGAACGCAAACGCGTGTATTTGCTACAGGTGTACGCTCGCGAACGGAATGGCAGACATTGACAGAGCGCGGCGTGACAGGGGGCCAGGGGGATTTTTTCGCGGCCTCTCAGCCTCTTGACAGCAATGTGAAAAAATATTCGCAAAGATACTCTGTTTAACCTGCCGTTTGGTGAGTTTTCACGTAGAATATCGCGCCTGTAGCGTGATGTATGACGAGCAAAAAGACAGTGAACGACCTTTAACGGGTTACAAATGTACGTGAGGAATACTGCTGTTTTCTCAGCCCTGAGGGAGTCAGGCGACGATTTGTAACAAAGGAAACGTGCTGCACTAATTTTCACCGTAGCAGGCGATTTTTGCGCCTTGTCGCTGCTGCGTGTGGTTGGTAAAGTAAGCGGATTTTGTTTTCCGCCCCAGCTTTCAGGATTATCCCTTAGTATGTTGAAAAAATTTCGTGGCATGTTTTCCAATGACCTGTCCATTGACCTGGGTACCGCGAATACCCTCATTTATGTAAAAGGACAAGGCATCGTACTGAATGAGCCTTCAGTTGTGGCCATTCGTCAGGATCGTGCTGGTTCACCGAAAAGCGTAGCGGCTGTAGGCCATGACGCTAAGCAGATGCTTGGCCGTACGCCGGGTAATATCGCTGCCATTCGTCCGATGAAAGACGGCGTTATCGCTGACTTCTTCGTGACCGAGAAAATGCTTCAGCACTTTATCAAGCAAGTGCATAGCAACAGCTTTATGCGTCCGAGTCCACGTGTTCTGGTGTGTGTGCCGGTTGGCGCGACCCAGGTTGAACGTCGTGCTATTCGTGAATCCGCTCAGGGCGCTGGTGCGCGTGAAGTCTTCCTGATTGAAGAACCAATGGCTGCGGCAATCGGCGCGGGTCTGCCGGTTTCCGAAGCAACCGGTTCCATGGTGGTGGATATCGGTGGCGGTACCACTGAAGTGGCCGTTATCTCCCTGAATGGTGTAGTTTACTCCTCCTCCGTACGTATCGGTGGCGACCGCTTTGACGAAGCCATCATCAACTACGTACGCCGTAACTACGGCTCTCTGATCGGTGAAGCCACCGCAGAGCGTATCAAGCACGAAATCGGTTCTGCTTATCCGGGTGATGAAGTTCGCGAGATCGAAGTGCGCGGCCGTAACCTGGCAGAAGGGGTTCCGCGTGGCTTTACCCTGAATTCCAATGAAATCCTCGAGGCGCTGCAGGAGCCGTTAACCGGTATCGTCAGCGCCGTCATGGTTGCCCTCGAGCAGTGCCCGCCGGAACTGGCTTCCGATATCTCCGAGCGCGGTATGGTTCTGACCGGTGGTGGTGCGCTGCTGCGTAACCTCGACCGCCTGTTGATGGAAGAGACAGGAATTCCTGTCGTAGTTGCAGAAGATCCACTGACTTGCGTAGCCCGTGGCGGCGGCAAGGCGCTGGAGATGATCGACATGCACGGCGGCGACTTGTTCAGCGAAGAGTAGTCAGGTGTGAAAGGGTAGCGGATGGCTACCCTTTCTCTCTGACGCGAGAGTACGCATAGCCTATGAAGCCAATTTTTAGCCGTGGCCCGTCGCTACAGTTTCGCCTCATCCTTGGGGTGTTGGTAGCGCTTGGTGTCATTATTGCCGATAGCCGCCTCGGTACGTTCAGCCAGATCAGAACGTACATGGATACCGCCGTCAGTCCTTTCTATTTTGTATCAAATGGTCCCCGTGAATTACTCGACAGCGTCTCGCAAACCCTGTCCTCACGCGATCAACTCGAACTTGAAAACCGCGCGTTACGACAGGAACTGCTGCTGAAAAACAGCGAACTGCTGATGCTGGGCCAGTACAAGCAGGAGAATGCCCGTCTGCGCGAGCTGCTGGGCTCTCCGCTGCGTCAGGATGAGCAGAAGATGGTGACCCAGGTGATCTCCACCGTTAACGATCCGTATAGCGATCAGGTGGTCATCGACAAAGGCAGCGTTAATGGCGTCTACGAAGGCCAACCTGTTATCAGCGATAAAGGCGTCGTCGGCCAGGTGGTGGCTGTTGCCAAGCTTACCAGCCGCGTATTGCTGATTTGCGATGCGACCCATGCGCTGCCGATCCAGGTTCTGCGTAACGACATCCGCGTGATTGCCGCCGGTAACGGCTGTACGGACGATCTGCAACTGGAACATCTGCCGGCGAATACCGATATTCGTGTGGGTGACGTGCTGGTGACCTCCGGTCTCGGCGGACGTTTCCCGGAAGGGTACCCGGTTGGGGTGGTCTCCTCCGTGAAGCTGGATACTCAGCGCGCGTATACTGTGATTCAGGCACGTCCTACCGCGGGCTTGCAGCGTCTGCGCTATCTGCTGCTGTTGTGGGGCGCCGATCGTAACGGTAGTAACCCCATGACGCCGGAAGAGGTGCACCGCGTGGCGAATGAACGTCTGATGCAGATGATGCCGCAGGTTCTGCCTGCGCCAAATTCCATGGGGCCGCCGGCACCAGTCCCTGCGCCGGCGACAGGGCTGACCCAGCCACCGCCTGATGCGCCGCCGCCACCGCAACTCTCTCCGGGAGGGCAATAGTGGCAAGCTACCGTAGCCAGGGACGCTGGGTTATCTGGCTCTCGTTTTTGATCGCGCTGTTGCTGCAAGTCATGCCCTGGCCGGACGACATTCTCGTTTTCCGGCCAAACTGGGTGCTGCTGATTTTGCTCTACTGGATCCTCGCTCTACCGCACCGCGTAAATGTGGGCACAGGTTTTGTGATGGGTGCCATACTGGATCTGATCAGTGGCTCGACGCTTGGCGTACGCGCACTTTCCATGAGTATCATCGCATACCTGGTCGCACTGAAATATCAGCTCTTTCGTAATCTGGCGCTCTGGCAACAGGCGCTGGTGGTGATGTTGTTATCCATGGCCGCGGATATCATTGTTTTCTGGGCAGAGTTTTTAGTGATCAACGTCTCTTTCCGTCCGGAAGTGTTCTGGAGTAGTGTAGTAAACGGTGTGCTCTGGCCATGGTTATTCCTGTTGATGCGTAAGGTCCGCCAGCAATTTGCCGTGCAATAAAAGGTTTCTATGACGTCTTTATATCTCGCTTCCGGCTCCCCGCGCCGTCAGGAGTTGCTCACGCAGTTGGGTCTCTCTTTTGAACGTATCGTTACCGGCATTGAGGAAACACGGGCTGAGGGCGAAAGCGCTCAGCAGTATGTCTCTCGCCTGGCGCGGGAGAAAGCGCAGGCTGGCGTGGCGCAGGTGCCGCGCGATTTACCGGTGCTGGGCGCAGATACCATCGTGATCCTTAACGGTGAAGTCCTCGAGAAACCTCACGACGGCGAGCATGCCTTCAGGATGCTGCGCAAATTGTCCGGACAAACGCATCAGGTGATGACCGCCGTCGCGCTGGCTGATCGTCAGCACGTGCTCGACTGTCTGGTTGTCACCGATGTCACGTTCAGAGTACTCACAGATGAGGATATCGCCGGTTATATCACCAGCGGTGAACCTATGGATAAAGCAGGTGCATACGGTATTCAAGGGTTGGGTGGCTGTTTTGTCAGGAAGATCAATGGCAGCTATCACGCCGTAGTCGGCTTACCGCTGGTGGAAACGTATGAGTTGCTGAGCAATTTTAACTCACTGCGTGAGGGAAGGGATAATTATGACGGCTGAATTGTTGGTAAACGTAACGCCATCGGAAACCCGTGTGGCCTATATTGATGGCGGCATTCTTCAGGAAATCCATATTGAGCGCGAAGCGCGACGCGGAATAGTAGGCAATATCTACAAAGGTCGTGTCAGTCGTGTACTACCGGGTATGCAGGCGGCATTTGTAGATATTGGACTCGATAAAGCGGCATTTTTACACGCCTCAGATATCATGCCGCACACCGAATGCGTGGCGGGTGAAGAGCAAAAACAGTTTACCGTCCGTGATATCTCCGAGCTGGTGCGTCAGGGCCAGGATCTGATGGTGCAGGTGGTGAAAGATCCGCTGGGCACCAAAGGGGCGCGCCTGACCACCGACATCACCTTACCCTCCCGTTATCTGGTCTTTATGCCTGGCGCGTCACACGTTGGCGTCTCTCAGCGTATCGAAAGCGAAAGCGAGCGCGAGCGGCTGAAAAAGGTCGTCAGTGCTTACTGCGATGAGCAGGGCGGCTTTATCATTCGCACAGCCGCAGAGGGGATTAGCGAAGAGGATCTGGCCTCGGATGCGGCCTACCTGAAACGCGTCTGGACCAAAGTGATGGAGCGTAAAAAACGCAACCAGACCCGCTGTCAGCTGTACGGCGAACTAGCGCTGGCCCAGCGCGTCCTGCGTGACTTCGCCGATGCCCAGCTCGATCGCATCCGCGTCGACTCCCGTCTGACCTATGATGCGCTGCTCGAATTCACCGCTGAATACATTCCTGAAATGCCGGGCCTGCTGGAGCACTACACCGGCAAGCAGCCCATCTTCGATCTCTACGACGTTGAGAACGAAATTCAGCGCGCGCTGGAGCGTAAAGTCGAGCTGAAGTCCGGCGGCTATCTGATTATCGATCAGACCGAAGCGATGACCACCGTGGATATCAACACCGGGGCGTTTGTCGGGCATCGCAATCTGGACGACACCATTTTCAACACCAACATTGAAGCGACGCAGGCCATTGCGCGTCAGCTTCGTCTGCGCAATCTGGGTGGCATCATCATCATCGACTTTATCGATATGAGTAACGAAGACCACCGCCGTCGCGTGCTGCATTCGCTGGAGCAGGCGCTGAGTAAAGATCGCGTGAAAACCAGCATTAACGGCTTCTCCCAGCTTGGGCTGGTAGAAATGACCCGCAAGCGCACCCGTGAAAGCGTGGAGCATGTGCTGTGTAACGAGTGCCCAACCTGCCATGGTCGCGGCACGGTGAAGACGGTAGAGACGGTTTGCTACGAGATTATGCGTGAGATCGTGCGCGTGCATCACGCCTACGACTCCGACCGTTTCCTGGTCTATGCTTCTCCTTCGGTGGCGGAAGCCCTGAAAGGGGAAGAGTCACACGCTCTGGCGGAAGTGGAAATCTTTGTCGGCAAACAGGTAAAAGTACAAATCGAGCCGCTCTATAATCCGGAGCAGTTTGACGTGGTGATGATGTAAAACGCAGCGTGCTGCGAGAAAACGGCTGACAAGGAGAGACGCGTGAGGCGATTGCCGGGGATTTTACTGCTTACAGGGGCAACGCTGATAGTGATTGTCGCGCTGCTGGTAAGCGGGCTGCGTCTCGTATTGCCGCATCTGGACAACTGGCGCCCGCAGCTGCTGGCGAAGATCGAATCCGCGACCGGCATGCCCGTCGCGGCCAGCCAGCTCAACGCGAGCTGGCAAAATTTTGGCCCGACCCTGGAAGTGCGCGACATCAACGCGCAGCTAAAAGATGGCGGCCACGTTAAGATTAAGCGTGTGACCCTGGCGCTGGATGTCTGGCAAAGTCTGCTGCATCTGCGCTGGCAGTTTCGCGATCTCACCTTCTATCAGCTGCAATTTCTGACCAACACCCCGCTGCGCAGCGACGATCAAGGCGAAGGCTTCGAAGCCAACCGCATCAGCGATCTCTTCCTGCGCCAGTTCGATCATTTCGATCTGCGCGACAGCGAGATTAGCTTTATCACCCTTTCCGGGCAGCGTGCCGAGCTGGCGATCCCCCAGTTAACCTGGCTCAACGGCAAAGAGCGCCATCGCGCTGAAGGCCAGGTCAGCCTCTCCAGCCTGAACGGACAGCACGGCGTGATGCAGGTGCGTATGGATCTGCGTGACGACAATGGCCTGCTGAATAACGGCAAAGTGTGGATGCAGGCCGACGACGTGGACGTCAAACCCTGGCTGGGAGAGTTGCTGCAGCAGGACATGCAGCTCGAAACCGCACGCTTTAGCATTGAAGGCTGGATGACTCTCACCAACGGCAAGTTCGCCAGCGGCGATCTCTGGCTGAAGCAGGGCGGCGCCACCTGGCCGGGGGAAACGCGTCAGCATCAGCTCTCTGTGGATAATCTCACCGCCCATGTGACCCGTGCCAATGAGGGGTGGCAGTTCGCCATTCCGGATACCCGTATCACCCTGGATGACAAAGCCTGGCCACGTGGGGCGCTGTCGCTGGCCTGGATCCCGGCGCAGGATGTGGGCGGCGTTAACAGTAAACGCAGCGATGAACTGCGCATTCGCGCCAGCAATCTGGAGCTGTCTGGCCTTGAGGGGCTGCGGACCATTGCGGCGAAGCTCTCTCCGGCGCTGGGCGAAGTCTGGCAGGCCACCCAGCCGGTGGGAGCGATCAACGCTCTGGCACTGGATATTCCGCTGCAGGCAACAGAAAAAACCCGCTTCAACATTGCCTGGACCGATCTCGCCTGGAAGCAGTGGGAGATGTTGCCGGGCGCCGAGCATTTTAGCGGCACGCTGGAAGGCAGCATGGAAGATGGCCGTCTGGTAGCCCATATGCGTGATGCTAAAATGCCGTATGAAACGGTTTTCCGCGCACCGCTGGAAATTGAAAAAGGAACCGCCACCCTCCACTGGCTGAAGAACGAGAAGGGTTTCCAGCTTGACGGGCGCGACATCGACGTGAAAGCCAAAGCGGTACATGCCCGGGGTGATTTCCGCTATCTGCAACCGGCGGGCGATGAACCCTGGCTGGGGATCCTGGCGGGCATCAGCACCGACGACGGCTCACAGGCCTGGCGCTATTTTCCTGAAAACCTGATGGGTAAAGCGCTGGTGGACTATTTGAGCGGCGCCATTCAGGGCGGGCAGGCGGACAGCGCCACCCTGGCGTATGGCGGCAACCCGCATCTGTTCCCCTACAAGCACAACGAAGGGCAGTTCCAGGTGCTGGTGCCGTTACGCAACGCCACCTATGCCTTCCAGCCTGGCTGGCCGGCGTTGAAAAACCTCGATATTGAACTCAACTTCATCAATGACGGCTTGTGGATGAAAACCGACGGCGTGGCGTTGGGCGGCGTGAAGGCCAGCAACCTGACGGCGGTGATCCCCGATTATTCAAAAGAAAAATTGCTGATCGACGCCGATATCAACGGGCCTGGAAAAGCCGTTGGGCCCTATTTTGACGAGACGCCGTTAGACGATTCGCTGGGCGCCACGCTCCAGCAGCTCCAGCTGGTTGGCGATGTGAATGCTCGCTTACATCTGGATATCCCGCTGGACGGCACCATGACCACCGCCAAAGGCGACGTCAGGCTGAAAAATAACAGCCTGTTCATCAAGCCGCTGAACAGCACGTTGAAAAACCTGACCGGCCAGTTCAGCTTCGTGAATGGCGATCTGAAAAGCGGGCCGCTGACCGCAAACTGGTTCAGCCAGCCGGTGAAGATGGATTTCTCCACCACCGAGGGCGAGAAAGCCTACCAGGTGGCGGTCAATATGGATGCCAGCTGGCAGCCTTCGCGGATGGATGTGCTGCCCAAAGTGGTCAGCCAGTCCCTTGAAGGCCGTTTACCGTGGAACGGCAAAGTCGCGATCGATTTGCCTTATCGTGGCACCCCGCATTACAAGGTGGACATCAGCGGCGACCTGAAAAGCGTTAGCAGCGATCTGCCTTCGCCCCTGAACAAGCGCGCAGGCGAGCCGCTGCCGGTGAAGCTGAATGTCGACGGGGATCTCAACAGCTTTATCCTGACCGGTAACGCCAGCGGGACAAATCACTTTAACAGCCGCTGGCTGCTGAACCGCAAGCTGACGCTGGATCGCGCCATCTGGACCACCGACAGCCGCACCCTGCCGCCGCTGCCGGAGCAGGCGGGTATAGAGCTCAACCTGCCGCCGATGGATGGGGCAGAATGGCTGGCGCTTTTCCAGCGCGGGGTGGGGCAAAATGTGGATGAAGCGGCGCAGTTCCCGCAACACATCACGGTACGCACGCCAGCGCTGACGCTGGGCGGGCAGCAGTGGAATAACCTGAGTATTGTCTCGCAGCCCACCCTCAACGGTTCGAAAATCGATGCCCAGGGACGGGAGATCAACGCCAGCCTGCTGATGCGTGACACCGCGCCGTGGCAGGCGCAGATCCGCTATCTTTATTACAATCCGGCCTCCGTCACCGCCGGGACAAGCAATAACGTCTCGCCGTTATCCAGTACCTCACGAATCGATTTTAGCGGCTGGCCTGACCTGCAGCTGCGCTGCGCCGAGTGCTGGCTCTGGGGACAGAAGTATGGCCGGATTAATGGTGATTTCACCATCAAGGGCGATACCCTGACCCTGGCGGGCGGGTTGATTGATACCGGCTTCGGGCGCCTGACCGCCAACGGCGAATGGGTGAACGGCGTCCGCGAGAAGCGCACCTCCCTGAAGGGGCAAATTAAGGGCAACAAGCTGGATGCCGCCGCTAACTATTTTGGCGTCACGACCCCGATTCGCGGTTCGTCGTTTGATCTCGATTACGATCTGCACTGGCGCGACATGCCCTGGAAGCCTGACGAAGCCTCGCTGAACGGCATTCTGAAAACGCGGCTGGGGAGAGGTGAAATCGCCGATCTCAGCACCGGCCATGCAGGGCAACTGTTGCGCTTACTCAGTTTCGATGCCCTGCTGCGCAAGCTGCGCTTTGACTTCAACGATACCTTCAATGAAGGCTTCTACTTCGACTCGATCCGCAGCACCGCATGGATCAAAGATGGCGTATTGCACACCGACGACACGCTGGTGGACGGGCTGGAAGCCGATATCGCTATGAAAGGCTCCGTCAATCTGGTGCGTCGTGAGCTGGATATGGAAGCGGTGGTGGCGCCGGAAATTTCCGCCACCGTCGGCGTGGCGGCGGCTTTTGCCGTTAACCCGATTGTCGGCGCGGCCGTGTTTGCCGCCAGCAAAGTGCTGGGGCCGCTGTGGAGCAAAGTCTCTATTCTGCGTTATCACATCACCGGCCCGGTGGATAAACCGCAGATTAATGAAGTGCTGCGTCAGCCACGCAAAGATGCACAGCAATGATTTGACGCGGGCAATTAATTGCCTCACTCTCAATAGATAAGATCTTAGATACGTCCTGTGGACGGCAACGAACGAGTAGCAAAACGATGAGTCTGAACCTGGTAAGTGAACATCTGCTGGCAGCGAACGGCCTGAGCCATCAGGACCTGTTTTCCATTCTTGGTCAACTGACCGAACGCCGTCTCGACTACGGCGATCTCTACTTTCAGTCGAGCTATCACGAATCCTGGGTTTTAGAAGACAGCATCATCAAAGATGGCTCGTATAACATCGACCAGGGCGTCGGCGTACGTGCCATTAGCGGTGAGAAAACCGGTTTTGCCTATGCGGACCAGGTTAGCCTGACCGCGCTGGAACAGAGCGCGCAGGCAGCCCGCACCATCGTGCGCGAGAGCGGCGATGGCCGGGTGAAAACCCTGGGCGAAGTGCAGCACTCTGCGCTCTATACCAGCGTCGATCCGCTGCAAAGCATGAGTCGTGAAGAGAAGCTGGATATCCTGCGCCGGGTGGACAAAGTCGCCCGGGCGGAAGACAAGCGCGTGCAGGAAGTCTCGGCCAGCCTGAGCGGCGTGTATGAACTGATTCTGGTGGCGGCAACCGACGGCACCCTGGCCGCCGATGTGCGTCCGCTGGTGCGTCTCTCCGTCAGTGTGCTGGTGGAAGAGGATGGCAAACGCGAGCGTGGCTCCAGCGGCGGCGGCGGTCGTTTCGGTTATGAATGGTTCCTCAATCCGGTGGATGGCGAAGTGCGTGCCGACGCCTGGGCGAAAGAGGCGGTGCGCATGGCGCTGGTTAACCTCTCTGCCGTGGCGGCGCCTGCGGGTACGCTGCCGGTGGTGCTGGGTGCGGGCTGGCCTGGTGTACTGCTGCACGAAGCGGTAGGCCACGGTCTGGAAGGTGACTTCAACCGCCGCGGCACCTCTGTGTTCAGCGGTCAGGTAGGGGAGCTGGTGGCCTCGGAACTCTGTACCGTAGTGGATGATGGCACCATGACCGACCGTCGTGGCTCTATCTCCATCGACGATGAAGGCACGCCGGGCCAGTACAACGTGCTGATCGAAAACGGCATCCTGAAAGGCTATATGCAGGACAAGCTGAATGCGCGCCTGATGGGCGTTGCGCCAACCGGCAATGGCCGTCGCGAATCCTACGCGCACCTGCCGATGCCGCGTATGACCAACACCTATATGCTGGCGGGTAAATCCACGCCGCAGGAAATTATCGAATCCGTTGATTACGGGATCTACGCGCCGAACTTCGGCGGTGGCCAGGTGGATATCACCTCCGGTAAATTTGTCTTCTCAACCTCAGAAGCCTATCTGATTGAGAAGGGCAAAGTGACCAAAGCGGTGAAAGGTGCCACCCTGATTGGCTCCGGCATCGAAGCGATGCAGCAGATCTCAATGGTGGGTAACGATCTGAAGCTGGATAATGGCGTCGGTGTCTGCGGTAAAGAGGGGCAGAGCCTGCCGGTGGGTGTCGGCCAGCCAACCCTGAAAGTGGATAACCTGACCGTCGGCGGTACCGCGTAATCTTGTCATCCTGACCCTCTCCCGCGGGAGAGGGTTACTCCTTCCTTCCCCGCATCTCCTGAAACAGCGTCGCCACCTGCACAAAATAGTCCGTCAGATAGTTAATGCACACCTGCACCTTCAGCGGCAGTTTGTCCTTTTGGGTATAGACCGCGTAAACCGGACGTGGATCCGACTGGTAACGTGGGAAGAGGATCTCCAGTTCCCCGCTGTTGATCTCGTTGATCACCCACATCAGCGGCACATAGGCGATCCCGGCTCCGGCCACCAGCCAGCGGGAGATGGTCATCGGATCGTTAGTCACAAAACGCCCCTGCGGCAGCAGCTTTGTTGACAGACCCTCTGGCGCAGTCAGCTCAAATTCATTATCCGGACGCACGCTGTACTCCAGCCAGGCGTGATTGCTGAGATCCGCCGGTTTTTCCGGGATCCCCGCTCTGGCGAGGTACTTTTTCGCCGCGCACACCACCATCGGCATGCTCCCCAGACGACGCGAAAAGAGGCTCGAATCCTGCAAAGCCCCGACGCGGATCACCACATCCAGGCCATCGGCGATCAGATCCGGGGCGGGAATACCGGTGACCAGATTAACCGTCAGCCCCGGATACTCCTGCAACATCTCGGCGGTCATTCCCGCCAGGACATTTTGTGCCATAGTTGAAGAGCAGCCGATGCGCAGCGTGCCGATGGGGGTGTTATTGAAAGCGTAGAGTTGTTCATGCACCGACTGGGCTTCATACAACATTCGCCGACAGCCCTGGTAATAGATTTTCCCGGCCTCCGTCAGGCCGAGACTGCGGGTGCTGCGGTTGAGAAGCTTTACCTGGAGGTCATCTTCCAGTTTGGCAACGGTCTGGCTGATAGAAGAGACGCTCATCTGTAGTTGCCTGGCCGCGGCGGTAAAAGAGCCCAGCTCAACGACTTTGGCAAAAACTGACATCCGTTTTAGACGTTCCATTATTCACTCTGGCTTAAAAGTGATTTAGATCACATATGATAGATAACAGCATAACAGTTACGCTAATATATTATTAATACATTATAGCTACGCCACTCTCGCCCGGCTTTTCTGGCCACTTCTGCGGTGGTGTACGCTGAATAATTCTTTCGCCTGCTCGCTCTAATCAAGGTCAACATGAGTCTGTTTCCCGTTATCGTGGTGTTCGGTTTGTCGTTCCCACCGATATTCTTCGAACTGCTTTTATCACTGGCGATTTTTTGGCTGGTGCGAAAGGTGCTGGCTCCAACCGGGATCTATGATTTCGTCTGGCACCCTGCATTGTTCAATTCCGCGCTCTATTGCTGCCTGTTCTATCTGGTATCGCGCCTGTTTGTTTGAGGTAGATGTGAAAACACTAACAAGAAAAGTCTCCCGTACCGCCATTACGCTGGCACTGGTCATCCTCGCGTTCATCGCTATTTTCCGCGCGTGGGTTTACTACACCGAATCACCGTGGACGCGTGATGCGCGCTTTAGCGCCGACATCGTCGCCATCGCCCCGGATGTGGCGGGGCTTATTACCGCCGTCAATGTGCATGATAACCAGCTGGTCAAAAAGGACCAGGTGCTGTTCACCGTTGACCAGCCTCGTTACCAGAAAGCCCTGGAACAAGCGGAAGCGGATGTCTCCTATTACCAGGCGCTGGCCGCGGAAAAACGCCGCGAGGCAGGGCGGCGTAATAAGCTGGGGGTGCAGGCGATGTCCCGCGAGGAGATTGACCAGTCCAACAACGTGCTGCAAACCGTACTGCATCAGCTGGCGAAGTCCGAGGCCACGCGCGATCTGGCGAAGCTCGATCTCGAGCGTACCGTCATCCGCGCCCCGTCCGATGGCTGGGTGACCAACCTCAACGTCTATACCGGTGAATTTATTACCCGCGGCTCCACCGCCGTGGCGCTGGTGAAACAGCACTCCTTCTATGTGCTCGCCTATATGGAAGAGACCAAGCTGGAGAACGTCCGTCCGGGCTACCGGGCGGAGATCACTCCGCTGGGCAGCAACCGCGTCATTAAAGGGACGGTCGACAGCGTGGCGGCAGGGGTGACCAACTCCAGCGCCACCCGCGACAGCAAAGGGATGGCGACCGTCGATTCCAATCTGGAGTGGGTGCGTCTGGCGCAGCGCGTGCCGGTGCGTATTCGTCTGGATGAGCAGCAGGGCGACCTGTGGCCAGCGGGTACGACGGCGACAGTGGTGATCACCGGTGAGAAAGACCGGGATGCCAGCCACGACTCGCTGTTCCGCAAAATTGCCCACCGTCTGCGCGAGTTTGGTTAATCGCCATGGGTATCCTTTCCATCGCCAATCAGCACCTGCGCTTCGCGATTAAGCTGGCCTTCGCCATTGTGCTGGCGCTGTTTGTCGGGTTCCACTTTCAGCTGGAAACGCCCCGCTGGGCGGTGCTGACGGCCGCGATTGTTGCCGCCGGCCCGGCCTTTGCGGCGGGGGGCGAACCTTACTCTGGCGCCATCCGCTATCGCGGGATGCTGCGTATCGTCGGCACCTTTATCGGCTGTATCGCGGCGCTGACCATCGTGATCCTGATGATCCGCACCCCGCTGCTGATGCTGATGGTGTGCTGTATCTGGGCCGGTTTTTGTACCTGGATCTCCTCCCTGGTGCGGGTGGAAAACTCCTACGCCTGGGGCCTTTCCGGCTATACGGCGCTGATCATTATCATCACCATTGAGGCCAACCCGCTGTTGACGCCGCAGTTTGCCGTTGAGCGCTGCAGTGAGATCGTGATGGGGATCGTCTGCGCGATCGTAGCGGATCTGCTGTTTTCTCCGCGCTCGATCAAACAGGAGGTGGATCGCGAGCTGGATGCGCTGATCGTTGCCCAGTATCAACTCATGCAGCTCTGCATCGAGCACGGCGACAGTGAAGAAGTGGATAATGCCTGGAGTGCGCTGGTACGCCGTACCACCGCACTGGAGGGGATGCGTAGCAACCTCAATATGGAGTCGTCGCGTTGGTCGCGGGCAAACCGCCGCCTGAAGGCGCTTAATACCGTCTCCTTAACCCTGATCACCCAGGCCTGTGAAACCTATCTGATCCAGAACACGCGCCCCGAGGCGATCACCGGGACCTTCCGGGAGCTGTTTGCCACCCCCGTTGCCACCGTTCAGGACGTGCATAAACAGCTCAAACGCATGCGCCGGGTCATCGCCTGGACCGGCGAGCGTGATACCCCGGTGACTATCTACACCTGGGTTGGCGCGGCGACGCGCTACCTGCTGCTCAAGCGTGGCGTGATCGGCAACACTAAAATCAGCGCCACCGAAGAGGAGGTATTGCAGGGTGAAGTGGTGGTGAAAGCCGAGTCGGCGGAACGTCACCATGCGATGGTTAACTTCTGGCGCACCACGCTCGCCTGTATGCTGGGTACGCTTTTCTGGCTCTGGACCGGCTGGACCTCCGGCAGCGGTGCGATGGTGATGATCGCGGTAGTCACCTCGCTGGCGATGCGTCTGCCTAATCCCCGGATGGTGGCGCTCGATTTTCTGTACGGCACGCTGGCGGCGCTGCCGCTTGGTGCCTTCTATTTCCTGGTGGTTCTGCCCTCGACCCAGCAAAGCATGCTGTTGCTCTGTCTGAGTCTCGCGGTTATGGCCTTCTTTATTGGTATCGAGGTGCAGAAGCGACGCCTCGGATCGCTGGGGGCCCTGGCCAGTACCATCAATATTCTGGTGCTGGATAACCCAATGACTTTCCACTTCAGCCAGTTTCTCGACAGCGCGCTGGGGCAGATTGTCGGCTGCTTCCTGGCGATGATGGTGATCCTGCTGGTGCGCGATAACTCTCAGGCCCGAACTGGCCGCGTACTGCTGAACCAGTTTGTTTCTGCCGCCGTCTCGGCGATGACCACCAATACCGCCCGGCGTAAAGAGAACCATCTGCCTGCGCTCTATCAGCAGCTCTTTTTACTGCTGAACAAGTTCCCGGGCGATATCGCGAAATTCCGCCTGGCCCTGACGCTGATCATCGCCCACCAGCGTCTGCGCAACGCGCCGATTCCGGTAAATGACGATCTTTCCGCCTTCCACCGCCAGCTGCGCCGTACTGCCGATCATGTGATTTCAGCGTCCAGCGACGATAAGCGCCGACGCTATTTCACGCAGCTGCTGGCGGAGCTGGATATCTATCAGGAAAAACTGCGTATCTGGGAGGCGCCGCGACAGGTGACCGAACCGGTGCAGCGGCTGGTGGGCATGCTGCATCGTTACCAGAATGCCCTGACCGACAGCTGATCCTTCCGAAAACCGACGCCATAAGCGTCGGTTTTTTTGTGACTATACTTATTCGGGCAAGTACTTAAACCCAGAATGGGAGGATACATGACTACCCAGTCTCTTCAGGATAGTGCGCTATTTCAGACCGGATATTTAGTCGATGGCGTATGGAAAACGCTCGATACCACATTCGATGTACTTAACCCGGCGACCGGGGCGGTAGTAGCCCAGGTGGCAAAAGCAGGCAAGAAAGAGACCGAAGAGGCCATCGCCGCCGCAAGCCGGGCTTTCCCGGCCTGGCGTGCCAGAACCGCAAAAGAGCGTTCGGCCATTCTCTATCGCTGGTATGAATTAATCATTGAAAACAAGCAGTGGCTTGGCCAGCTGATGACCACCGAGCAGGGCAAACCGCTGAAAGAGGCGGAAGGGGAAGTGGAGTACGCGGCCAGTTTCATCCAGTGGTTTGCCGAGCAGGCCAAACGCGCCAACGGCGAAATCATCCCTCCTGTTAAACCCGGCTCCCGCATTCTGGCCACCCGTGAGCCGGTTGGCGTGGTGGCGGCTATCACGCCGTGGAACTTCCCGATGGCGATGCTGACCCGCAAGCTGGGCCCGGCGCTGGCGGCAGGCTGTACCGGGGTGATAAAACCGGCCAATAACACGCCGCTTAGCGCCTTTGCGCTGCTCACTCTGGCTAAAAAAGCGGGTGTCCCGGACGGCGTACTCAACGCGGTGGCCGGAAATACCGCTGAGATAAGCGACGCGATCATGTCCAGCCCTGAGGTGCGCAAAATCTCCTTTACCGGCTCGACGGCGGTGGGCAAAACCCTGATGCGCAATGCCGCCGAGACCATGAAAAAAGTCTCAATGGAGCTGGGCGGGAATGCGCCTTATATCGTCTTTGACGATGCCGATATCGATGCGGCGGTGAAAGGGGCGATTGCCAATAAATTCCGTAACGCGGGTCAGGTCTGCGTCAGCGTTAACCGCTTCTATATTCAGGAGTCGGTGTATGAGGCATTTGTCAGCAAACTCGTGGCTGCCGTGAACGACTTAAAAGTGGGTGACGGTCTGGAAGAGGGGACCGTTGTCGGGCCGTTGATTGAACCCGCCGCAGTGAAAAAAGTGCGTGAACATGTGGAGGATGCGGTCGCCAAAGGAGCCACGGTGCTGGCGGGCGGCAAAGCCCATGCCCTCGGCGGCAACTTCTGGCAACCGACGGTATTGGGAAACTGTCATGAAGGGATGGCGCTTGCCAGCGAAGAGACCTTCGGACCCGTGGCGGCCTGCTTCCGATTTACCTCCGAAGAGGAGGTGATCCAGCGTGCCAACAATACGCCGTTTGGCCTGGCTGCCTATTTCTATACTCAGAATTTGCAGCGGGTGTTCCGCGTTTCGCAAGCCATTGAGAGCGGGATGATTGGGATTAATGAATGCGCGGTCTCTACCGAACTGGGGCCGTTTGGCGGGGTGAAAGAGTCGGGGCTGGGCCGCGAAGGGTCAGTACTGGGACTGGAGGAGTTCCTGGAAGTGAAAACCCTGCATATCGGGGGATTATAATCGACGGGGCGGCAGAAGCCGCTCACCTGGACGGGGTGGCTGGCATGAATATCTATACGTTTGATTTTGATGAAATCGACAGTCAGGAGGATTTCTACCGTGAGTTTTCACGGACCTTCGGCATAGGTCAGGAGAGGGTGACGGATCTGGACTCCCTGTGGGAAATAGTGACCAGCAGCCAGTTGCCGCTACCGCTTGAAATCGAATTCATCCATTTACCGGAAAAGCTGCGCAGACGTTTTGGGGCGCTGATCCTGCTGTTTGATGAGGCGGAAGAGGAGCTGGAAGGGCAGATTCGCTTTAACGTACGTTAGTGCGGGGCATAAAAAAGCCCCTGCAAAGCAGGGGCAAGTCGTATATCAATACGACGAGGGTTTATTTGTACAGCTCAGCGGTCGCGTGCCAGTGGTCACCGGTGTTCAGTTCGGTGACGCGGTAGCTGCTGGCGCCCGCCTTTTCAGCTTTTTCCGCCAGAGCCTGACGGATATCCATCGGAGAACCGGCAACCTCATTAACAGAGATACTTCCCATCGATTGCAGGCCTTGCGCCTGGTCAGCGTTTACCTGGTGTACGGCTGCGCCGGCACCAAATGAGAGAACGGAAGCGAAACCAGCGGCGATGATTAATTTAGTGTTCATAGTCTTTACTCCTGGAGTGCAGGCTCAACGGCAGGAAGGGTTGTGCTGCTATTTTTATGCCTGATGCCGTTGAACAGAGATATCGGGTAGTACGGGTAATGCTCGGTACGGCTTATTTGTACAGCTCAGCAGTGGCGTGCCAGTGGTCACCTGAACGCGCTTCGATAACGCGATAAGCAGAGGCACCCTGTTCCTGTGCTTTTTTGTTCAGCATCTGATTCATGTCCATCGGAGAGGTACCGATAGCACCGACGGAAACCGTACCGATAGATTCACGGGACTGGGCCTGCTCAGCGTTAATCGCATCGGCGGCAAAAGCACCGAAAGACAGGACAGACAGAATGCTTAGTGTGGCTACGGTAGTTTTGATTTTCATGATTCTCTTCCTCGTCATATTCTTTACTGGGGTCTTCGTTTCGTGACCCTCATCACAAAATCAAGTATACACTAATAACGCCAAAAATTAATACCATGCTAATTGTTTCTTGTGTAATCACGTATTAAGCAAAATGCTTTTTATAACCACATGGAATAAAAACCAGAAGATTAAGCGGAGTTCAGAGGTTTATTTCTATTAAAATTAAGGGGATACGCGAATTTGATTATTCGTGCGATCTCGCGGTTTATCATTCACTGGGTGAATGCATTGGGACAGAAAAACGCACTATTTGTTAAATTACAGATAACAGATTGTAGGGAAAAACGAGGCGGGAGCAGAAGGTTCCCCGCCGCGAGTGGCAGCGGGGAAGGGGATCAGAGTTCCTGTTCGAACAGCACCAGAATGGCTTCGTAGAGATCTTTCACCGAGAAACCATTGGCCGGGGTCGTGAAGATGGTATCGTCACCAGCAATAGTGCCGAGGATACCTTCCGCTTTACCCAGCGAGTCGAGCAGGCGCGCAATCAGTTGTGCTGCACCCGGGCTGGTGTGGATCACCACCACAGCATCGTTATAGTCGATATCCAGTACCAGATTCTTCAGCGGGCTCGACGTGGTCGGAACGCCCAGTTCGGCTGGCAGACAGTAGACCATCTCCATTTTGGCGTTGCGGGTACGCACCGCGCCGAACTTGGTTAACATGCGGGAGACTTTCGACTGGTTGATGTTTTCGAAACCCTCATCCTGTAGAGCCTGGACAATCTCCCCCTGGGAACTAAATTTTTCTTCTTTAAGCAGCGCTTTAAACGCTTTAACCAATTCTTCTTGTTTAGAAGAGATTCGCATAAATCACCCGAAATATAGCGGTAGAAACAACATTATTATGCACATGGATGAATTTTTATGCAAATTATCTGCCCAATCTTAGGCTGAAATAATGTTATGAAAGGGAGTGATTTTATCAAAATTCGTTATCAAGGAACATGCCTGCGTCACGCCTCGCAAATAACCTTAAAAGTAAATTAAATGTTATCAAATTGATGTTGTTTTGGTGGCTGGCGAGGGTGTATTGTAACCACCTCTTGATTCGTTGCTTAGTTATCGCATAACGCCCGATAGCTTTCCGGCAGAAGCGAAAAGCGCGTGACCGCTAATTCCTGATACATCACGATTGTAATTATTGATCTGCTGAATTAAGGTCGCCGCGACGGAGTAACAGAAAGTTAGCTCACCATAATAAGGAGTTTAGGATGAAAGTCGCAGTCCTCGGCGCTGCTGGCGGTATCGGCCAGGCGCTTGCCCTACTACTGAAAACTCAGCTGCCTGCAGGCTCAGAACTCTCCCTCTACGATATCGCCCCGGTAACACCTGGTGTGGCGGTAGACCTCAGCCACATCCCGACGGCTGTTAAAATTAAAGGCTTCTCCGGTGAAGATGCTCGCCCGGCGCTCGAAGGCGCAGACGTGGTGCTGATCTCCGCAGGCGTGGCGCGTAAGCCTGGTATGGATCGTTCCGACCTGTTCAACGTGAACGCGGGTATCGTTAAGAACCTGATTCAGCAGGTTGCTACTACCTGCCCGAAAGCCTGCATCGGTATCATCACTAACCCGGTTAACACCACTGTGGCTATCGCGGCAGAAGTGCTGAAAAAAGCGGGCGTGTATGACAAGAACAAACTGTTTGGCGTGACCACGCTGGACATCATCCGCTCCAACACCTTTGTGGCGGAACTGAAAGGCAAACAGCCAACCGAGCTCGAAGTCCCGGTTATCGGCGGCCACTCTGGCGTGACCATTCTGCCACTGCTGTCCCAGATCCCAGGCGTGAGCTTCACCGAGCAGGAAGTGGCTGACCTGACCAAACGTATCCAGAACGCCGGCACCGAAGTGGTGGAAGCGAAGGCGGGTGGCGGTTCTGCAACCCTCTCTATGGGCCAGGCTGCGGCACGTTTCGGTCTCTCTCTGGTTCGCGCCCTGCAGGGTGAGCAAGGCGTGGTGGAATGCGCTTACGTTGAAGGTGACGGCGAGCACGCACGCTTCTTCTCTCAGCCGCTGCTGCTGGGTAAAAACGGTATCGAAGAGCGTAAGTCTATCGGCACCCTGAGCGCGTTTGAACAGCAGGCGATGGCTGGCATGCTGGAAACCCTGAAGAACGATATCGTTCTGGGCGAAGAGTTCGTTAACAAGTAAGCGACGCGCTTCCCGTCAGGGCAATAAAAAACCGGAGCATGGACTCCGGTTTTTTTATGCCTGCCAACTCAGTTGGTGGCCGGGTATTCCTGAATGGTCACCTGCAGGGTCAGTTTCTTATCATCACGCATCACTTCCACCGGGATGATAGAGCCAGGCCTGATCTCCGCCACCTGATCCATGGTTTCCAGCGCCGATACGGCCGGTTTGCCGTTCACCGAGACAATTACGTCGTTAACCCTGATACCCGCTTCTGCCGCCGGGCCGCCAGGGGTCACTTCGTTCACCACAATCCCCTGGATCTGATCGATTCCGCCACCCTGAGAATGCAGCGGAGCAATCTCACGCCCGCCAATGCCAATGTAGCCGCGGATCACGCGTCCGTCGCGAATCAGCTTATCCATAATCTTGTTGGCGAGCTGGAACGGGATGGCGAAGCCGATCCCTTCGGGCGTTTCCCCGTCGTTGCTCTTATCAAACGAGAGGGTGTTGATGCCCATCAGTTCGCCCAGCGAGTTCACCAGCGCGCCGCCGGAGTTGCCATGGTTGATGGAAGCGTCCGTCTGCAGGAAGTTCTGCCGTCCGGATGGGTTCAGGCCGATACGCCCGGTGGCGCTGATGATCCCTTGGGTAATGGTTTGACCGAGGTTATAGGGGTTGCCAATCGCCAGCACCACGTCGCCGATATGCGGCGTCCGCTTACGGTTGATGGGGATAACGGGCAGCCCGCCCGTGGCGTTGATTTTGAGGACTGCCAGATCCGTCAGACTGTCGGAGCCCACGAGCAGTGCTTCAAAGACGCGGCCATCCTGCAACGCCACGATGATCTGATCGGCATCGTTGATCACATGTTTGTTGGTAATAATGTAGCCGCGTTCATCCATGATCACCCCGGAGCCAAGGGTACGGATCTCCAGCTGATTATGGCTGGTGCTGTTCAGCCCACGGTTATAGACGTTAACCACCGCAGGGGCGGCGCGGCGTACTGCCTGGTTATAACTGGCAGGCGTTTCATCTGCGCTGTCGAACTGCGGCGCAGCCAGCTGATTGAACTGACGTAAAGAGGGCATCGCGGCCAGTAACAGGCCACCTACTACCAGGCCGATGGCGACCGAACGAATGAGCTTAAAAACCATGATACGGGCGTCGTTAAAGGGAGAACGCAAGCAGCATAACATGACTTATCCGGACATCACACGGGGCGATGTCCGGACAGGCACAGGCTTAACGCAGCAGAATATAGAGCGTATCGTTACCACGCACGATCTGCAGGGCGATAACGGTAGGTTTGCTCTCCAGCACCTTGCGCATTTCGGCGATAGACTGCACGCGAACGCGGTTCACCCCGATAATCACATCGTCCTGATGAAGCCCAGCCTGCGCGGCAGGGCTGCTCTTCTCAACGCTGTCGAGAGTGATGCCTTTGGTGCCATCTTTTAACTGCCCGTCGCTTAAGGTCGCCCCCTGTAGCGCAGGAGCAATCATCTCTGCGCTGGCCGATGAAGAGGTGCTTTTATCGAGCGTGACCTGCAGATCCAGCGGCTTCCCGTCACGCAAAATGCCGAGCTTAACCGTCGCACCCGGCTCCGTAGTGGCGATGCGCGAGCGCAGTTCGGCAAAGCTGCTTAACGGTTTATCATTCAGGCTGACAATCACGTCCCCGGATTTCACGCCCGCTTTTGCGGAACCGGAATTCGGCAACACTTCGCTGACGAAGGCGCCGCGCTGCACGTTCAGGTTGAACGCTTTGGCGATATCCGCGCTCATCTCGGTGCCTTTAATACCCAGCAGGCCACGTTTCACTTCGCCAAATTCAATCAGCTGCTGGGCCAGCGTGCGGGCCATGTTGCTGGGAATGGCAAAGCCAATCCCGACGCTACCGCCGCCAGGGGCCAGGATGGCGGTATTAATGCCTATCAGCTCGCCGTTCAGGTTCAGCAGCGCGCCGCCGGAGTTACCTCGGTTAATGGAGGCGTCGGTCTGGATAAAGTTTTCCAGCCCTTCAAGATTCAGCCCACTGCGGCCCAGCGCGGAGATAATGCCGGAGGTGGCGGTCTGGCCGAGGCCGAAGGGGTTACCCACCGCCACCGCGAAATCGCCGACGCGCAGCTTGTCGGAGTCAGCAATGGCGATTTGCGTCAGGCCGGTTGGGTTTTGCAACTGCAGCAGGGCGATATCGCTCTGATCGTCACCGCCAATCAGTTTGGCATCGAACTCCCGGCCATCATTCATCTGCACGCTGATTTTATCGGCATGGCTGATGACGTGGTTATTGGTCAGGACATAGCCCTTCGCGGCGTCGATGATGACCCCGGAGCCCAGACCTTCAAAGGGCTGTCCCTGCTGGTCAGGGGCCTCATCGCCAAAATACTTTTTCAACTCTTCCGGAATACGCTGGCTCTGCACCGCAGTGCCTTCGACCTGTACGCTCACGACGGCGGGCAGGACTTTCTCCAGCATCGGCGCCAGGCTCGGCAGGGCGGCCTCGCCGGGAACCTGCGAAGGGAGTGCGGCGGCCAGCGGATACGAGGCCGACAGGGATAAACCGATACTCAATGCTAACGCGCTCAACAGCTGATTTTTTTTGTTCATTTATGCTGGCTCTCGCAACCTGGAATGAAGGGATAACGGCCCTGAAACAGACTGATGTTATTGAATTTTAAAACGCTGAACAATGAGGTGTTTGACTAAATAATAGCTGGGGTCAGGAAGAAAGGACGGGCGCAAAGGCTGCGCCCGTAAAATTTATTTTCGATCTGCGATTAGTCGCGCTTTGCGCCACCGCGCAGCAGGCCGGAAGCCCCTTCGGAGTAGTCACGTGGCATCTGTACAGGCGCTTGATCGTTACTGGCTTCGGACTCGGCCAGACGGTTACGGAACGGATTGTTTTCCGCGCTCATCTCCGGCAGCAGGCTGCTGGAGCTTTTCGCCATGTGCTGATAAAGCTGACGGTAGTCATGCGCCATGTTGTCCAGCAGCTCGGCGCTCTGAGCAAAGTGGCTGACCAGCTCTTCACGATACTCGTCCAGTTCAGCTTTGTTCTTTTCCAGTTCGTACTGCAACGCCTGTTGCTGACGCAATTTGCGATTACCAAAACGCATGGCCACGGCGCCGATAGCGATGCCGACGACTAAACCAATTAGCGCATATTCCCAGGTCATGAACTTCTCCCGTTGTCTTGTGGTTCCGTAGGGTGTTGGCTCGGCTCCATGCCAGGGCCTGATTATGCCACTATAACCGCTATTTCCTTAGAAGTGGAATCCCGCCGCATCATCGCGTACTGTAGAACGGCCTTTTTTTCGTCAACTGAGCCGTCTGACGGGTATTAATTGAAGGAATAACAATAACATTATGCAAAGTCTCTCCCCTACATCGCGTTATCAACAGGCCCTGAGCGAGGGCTCCCACCAGCCAGATGAGGTACAGCGTGAAGCGGTAAGCCGTCTGGACGGCATCTGGCATGAGTTGATGGCCCGGCCAGCCGAAGCTGCGCCTTCCGGTGGGTTAAAAGCCGCATTTGGACGGTTGCTGGGCAAGAAAGCGCCGCAGAGCGTCACGCCAGTGCGCGGCTTATATATGTGGGGGGGCGTCGGGCGCGGCAAAACCTGGCTGATGGATCTTTTTTACCAGAGCCTGCCGGGGACGCGTAAGCAGCGTCTGCACTTTCACCGCTTTATGCTGCGGGTGCATGAAGAGCTGACGGCCCTGCAGGGGCAGAGCGATCCGCTGGATATTGTCGCTGAGCGTTTTAAAGCCGAAACCGATGTGCTCTGCTTCGATGAGTTTTTTGTCTCGGATATTACCGACGCCATGCTGCTGGGCGGATTAATGAAAGCGCTCTTTGACCGGGGTATCACCCTGGTGGCGACGTCAAACATTCCGCCAGATGATCTCTACCGTAACGGCCTGCAACGTGCCCGCTTCCTGCCTGCTATCGCGGCGATTAAAGAGCATTGTCACATCATGAATGTGGATGCTGGCATCGACTACCGTCTGCGTACGCTGACCCAGGCCCATCTGTGGATTTCGCCGTTGAATGACGACACGCAACAGCAGATGGACAAGCTGTGGCTGGCGCTTGCTGGCGCAGAGCGGGGTAACGCCCCGGTGCTGGAGGTAAACCATCGTCCCCTGCAAACGCTGGGCGTCGTCAACCAGACCCTCGCCGTGTCGTTTGCCACCCTCTGTGTCGATGCCCGCAGCCAGCATGACTATATTGCGCTCTCGCGCCTGTTCCATACGGTGATGCTGTTTGAGGTGCCGGTGATGACTACGTTGATGGAGAGCGAAGCCCGACGTTTTATCGCGCTGGTGGATGAGTTCTACGAACGCCACGTGAAGCTGGTGGTGAGCGCAGCCGTGCCTTTATATGAGATCTATCAGGGGGAGCGGCTGAAGTTTGAGTTCCAGCGCTGCTTGTCACGCCTGCAGGAGATGCAAAGCGAAGAGTATCTGAAGCGCGAGCATATGCCGTAATAAATGCCACCCTCTCCCCGTGGGAGAGGGCAACAGACCGCGCTTTTCCCGCCCCTGGAAAAACCCGCTTCAAATCACAATTAAGGGTCGATCTTTACCCCTGACTTCTCTATAATCTTGCGACCCCACGTTACAAGAAGGTTTTTTTCCCAAAACTTTCTCTGCGCCGGCATAGGCTATTCGAAGGGGTAGGTTTGCTGGACAATGTCGTGTGAACCTCAACTACTAAACGTTTGGGTGTTCACCAACGTGTAACTTATTTATTTGGGTAAGCTTTTAATGAAAACTTTTACAGCTAAACCAGAAACCGTAAAACGCGACTGGTATGTTGTTGACGCGACCGGTAAAACTCTGGGCCGTCTGGCTACCGAACTGGCTCGTCGCCTGCGCGGTAAGCACAAAGCGGAATACACTCCGCACGTCGATACCGGTGATTACATCATCGTTCTGAACGCTGACAAAGTTGCTGTAACCGGCAACAAGCGTACTGACAAAGTGTACTATCACCACACCGGCCACATCGGCGGTATCAAACAAGCGACCTTTGAAGAGATGATTGCCCGCCGTCCTGAGCGTGTGATTGAAATCGCGGTTAAAGGCATGCTGCCAAAAGGCCCGCTGGGTCGTGCTATGTACCGTAAACTGAAAGTTTACGCAGGTAACGAGCACAACCACGCGGCACAGCAACCGCAAGTTCTTGACATCTAATCGGGATTATAGGCAATGGCTGAAAATCAATACTACGGCACTGGTCGCCGCAAAAGCTCCGCCGCTCGCGTGTTCATCAAACCGGGCAGTGGTAAAATCGTAATCAACCAGCGTTCTCTGGAACAATACTTCGGTCGTGAAACTGCCCGCATGGTAGTTCGCCAGCCGCTGGAACTGGTTGATATGGTAGAAAAACTGGATCTGTACATCACCGTTAAAGGTGGTGGTATCTCCGGTCAGGCAGGTGCGATCCGTCACGGTATCACCCGCGCTCTGATGGAGTACGACGAATCCCTGCGTTCTGAACTGCGTAAAGCTGGCTTCGTTACTCGTGACGCTCGTCAGGTTGAACGTAAGAAAGTGGGTCTGCGTAAAGCACGTCGTCGTCCACAGTTCTCCAAGCGTTAATTGCTTTCTGCTTCGGCAGACAACAATTTGCGAAAAACCCGCTTCGGCGGGTTTTTTTATAGGTAACGCTCAAAGCATCCACGTCCAGAGGCCCTTTCTGACCTCTTTTTCAGCATTTCCAGAATACCCTCACCACAAAGGTCGCAAAATCTGGTAAACTATCATCCACTTTTCTGCCCAAATAATGGTGAATGCTCGATTTTTGTTCTCTTTTTGAACAAGAGTAGAAATTCCCTGGGATGGGCAACAAAACATCTGGCTGGCCTGTATGGCCGGTAGCAGTAAAAATTCTGAATATACCTGGAGGTTTTCATGGCTGTCGCTGCCAACAAACGTTCGGTAATGACGCTGTTTTCTGGTCCTACTGACATTTATAGCCATCAGGTTCGTATCGTGCTGGCCGAGAAGGGTGTCAGTTTTGAGATCGAGCATGTGGAAAAGGATAACCCGCCTCAGGATCTTATTGATCTCAACCCAAGCCAGAGCGTACCAACGCTGGTGGATCGTGAGCTGACCCTGTGGGAATCCCGTATCATTATGGAATATCTGGATGAGCGTTTCCCGCATCCGCCGCTGATGCCGGTCTATCCGGTTGCGCGTGGGGAGAGCCGTCTGTACATGCAGCGTATCGAGAAAGACTGGTATACGCTGATGAACGTCATTGCGAACGGTTCCTCTTCGGAAGCCGATGCTGCGCGTAAACAGCTGCGTGAAGAGCTGCTGGCGATCGCACCGGTGTTCGGTCAGCGTCCGTTCTTCCTGAGCGATGAGTTCAGCCTGGTGGATTGCTACCTGGCTCCGCTGCTGTGGCGTTTGCCAACTCTGGGTGTTGAATTCAGCGGTCCTGGCGCGAAAGAGCTCAAAGGCTACATGACGCGCGTATTTGAACGCGACTCCTTCCTTGCTTCTCTGACTGAAGCTGAACGTGAAATGCGTCTCGGCCGGGGTTAATCATTGTGGAAATGTCACAGCTTTCTCCGCGCCGTCCGTATCTGCTGCGTGCCTTCTATGAATGGCTGCTGGATAACCAGCTCACGCCGCACCTGGTAGTGGATGTGACGTTACCGGGCGTGCAGGTCCCTATGGAATATGCACGTGACGGGCAAATTGTGTTGAACATTGCGCCGCGCGCGGTGGGTGGTCTTGAGCTGGCGAACGACGAAGTTCGCTTCAACGCCCGCTTTGGCGGCGTTCCGCGTCAGGTTTCTGTGCCGCTGGCTGCTGTACTGGCTATTTACGCACGGGAAAACGGCGCGGGCACCATGTTTGAGCCGGAAGCGGCTTATGATGAAGACGTTGCCAGCCTCAATGATGAACATGGCGCGACCGAGAGTGAAAGCGAACCGGTCATGTCGATTATCGATGGCGATAAGCCCGATCACGATGATGATCCAGACGACACGCCGCCACCACGCGGTGGGCGTCCATCGCTTCGCGTTGTGAAATAAAAAAGGGCCTGTTGGCCCTTTTTTTTGTCCCGTAAACACCTCTTTAACGGTTCGGCGGGATTCAATCCCGCCGGGCCTGTTTACACTTCGAGGTAGTTCATGATGCCGTCAGCCGCTTTACGGCCTTCGGCAATGGCGGTCACCACCAGGTCTGAACCGCGAACGATATCGCCACCGGCGAAGATTTTCGGGTTGCTGGTCTGGAAGGCGTTGTCGCTGCCTTCCGGGGCGATGATGCGGCCCTGAGAATCCAGCTCGACGCTGTGCTTCGCCAGCCACTCCATGCTGTGAGGTCGGAAACCGAACGCCATGACGACCGCGTCAGCCGGGATCACAAATTCGGAACCAGCCACAATCTCCGCGCGGCGACGGCCTTTGGCATCTGGCGCACCCATCTCGGTACGCGCCATCTTCACGCCACTCACCTTACCGTTGGCATTCACTTCAATACCCAGAGGCTGGATGTTGAACTGGAATTCCACGCCCTCTTCACGCGCGTTTTTCACTTCGCGTTTAGAGCCCGGCATGTTCTCTTCATCACGACGGTAGGCACAGATAACGTGCGCCGCATTCTGACGAATGGAGGTACGCACGCAGTCCATCGCGGTATCACCCCCGCCCAGCACCACCACGCGTTTGCCTTCCATGCTCACAAACGGCTCGTCGGCGGTTTCGCCATAGCCCATCAGCTGCTTGGTATTGGCAATCAGGAACGGCAGCGCGTCGTATACGCCTGGCGCCTCTTCGTTCTCCAGCCCACCACGCATCGACTGATAGGTCCCCACGCCCAGGAATACGGCGTCGTAATCTTTCAGCAGATCGTCGAGCTGAACGTCACGGCCCACTTCGGTGTTGAGTTTGAACTCAATGCCCATACCGGTGAAGATTTCACGGCGGCGGGTCATCACCTCTTTTTCCAGTTTGAAGGCCGGGATGCCGAAGGTCAGCAGACCGCCGATCTCCGGATGACGGTCAAACACCACCGCTTTCACGCCGTTGCGGGTCAGCACGTCGGCACAGGCCAGTCCTGCCGGACCGGCACCGATGATCGCCACGCGTTTGTCAGTCTGACGCACGCCGGTCATGTCCGGGCGCCAGCCCATCTCGAACGCTTTATCGTTGATATAGCGTTCGATGTTACCGATGGTCACCGCACCGAACTCGTCGTTCAGGGTGCAGGAACCTTCACACAGACGGTCCTGAGGGCAGACGCGGCCGCACACTTCCGGCAGGGTGTTGGTCTGGTGAGAGAGCTCGGCGGCCTCAAAAATACGTCCTTCGTTAGCCAGCTTCAGCCAGTTCGGGATGTAGTTATGCACCGGACATTTCCACTCGCAGTACGGGTTGCCGCAGGAGAGGCAACGGTCTGCCTGTGCTTTGGCCTGGCCTTCGGAAAACGGCTCATAAATTTCAACAAATTCAATTTTACGGATCTTCAGCGGCTTCTTCGGCGGATCCACACGCTGCAGGTCGATAAACTGGTAAACATTCTGGCTCATCTGAATTCCTTACTGCGCCTGCACACGCAGCTCTGCTGCGCTACGACTACGGTGACCCAACAGGGCTTTGACATCGCTGGACTTCGGTTTAACCAGCGCGAATTTCGCAGAGAACGCCGGCCAGTTCGCCAGGATCTCTTCGCCGCGTACGGAACCGGTATGATGCACGTGCTCGGTAATCAGACCACGCAGGTGCTCCTCGTGGATCGCCAGGCTATCAACCTCCAGCACTTCCACCAGTTCCGGGTTCACGCGTTTGCGGAACTCACCGTCTTCATCCAGTACATAGGCGAAACCACCGGTCATGCCTGCACCGAAGTTAACGCCCGTTTTGCCCAGTACGCAGACAATCCCGCCGGTCATGTATTCACAGCCGTTATCGCCGATACCTTCCACCACGGTGATGGCACCGGAGTTACGTACCGCAAAACGCTCACCCGCACGGCCTGCGGCAAACAGACGACCGCCGGTGGCACCGTACAGACAGGTGTTGCCGATGATGCTCGCATCACAGCTGCGGAAGGCAGAACCCACCGGAGGACGTACCGCCAGCAGACCGCCCGCCATGCCTTTACCGACATAGTCGTTGGCATCGCCTGTCAGGTACAGCTCAACGCCGCCTGCGTTCCAGACGCCGAAGCTCTGGCCCGCGGTACCGCTGAAGTGCGCGATAATCGGATCGGCAGCCAGGCCTTGATCGCCGTGCGTCTGCGCGATATAGCCAGAGAGCGACGCGCCTACGGAACGGTCGGTGTTGCGAATATCAAACCAGAAGGTTTTGCTCTGCTTCTCATCCACAAACGGCTTCGCCTGCTGCAACAGCTGCGCGTTCAGCACGCCATTGTCGAACGGCGGGTTGTTCTCGGTGCAGTAGACCGCTTTGCCCGGATGCGGCTCAGCCGTTTCCAGCAGGCGGGAGAGCTTCAGGTTCTGCTGTTTAGCCGTGAACCCGTCCAGCTCTTTCAGCAGGTCGGTACGGCCAATCAGATCCACCAGACGCGTCACGCCCAGCTGCGCCATCAGCTCGCGGGTTTCGCGGGCGATGAAGTCAAAGTAGTTGGTCACTTTGAACGGCAGACCGTGATAGTGGTTCTTACGCAGCTTCTCGTCCTGGGTAGCAACACCGGTTGCGCAGTTGTTCAGGTGACAAATACGCAGGTATTTACAGCCCAGCGCCACCATCGGGCCGGTACCGAAACCAAAGCTTTCCGCACCCAGAATCGCCGCTTTAATGATGTCGAGGCCGGTTTTCAGGCCGCCATCCACCTGCAGACGGATCTTGTGGCGCAGGCCGTTAGCCACCAGCGCCTGCTGGGTTTCCACCAGGCCCAGCTCCCACGGACAGCCCGCATACTTCACGGAGGAGAGCGGGCTTGCGCCGGTGCCGCCGTCGTAACCGGCGATGGTGATGAGATCCGCATAGGCTTTTGCCACGCCGGTGGCGATGGTACCGACACCCGGTTCGGAAACCAGCTTCACGGAGATCATCGCTTTCGGGTTGACCTGTTTCAGGTCGAAAATCAGCTGCGCTAAGTCCTCGATAGAGTAGATATCGTGGTGCGGCGGCGGGGAGATCAGCGTCACGCCCGGTACCGAGTAGCGCAGTTTGGCGATGTACGGGGTCACTTTGTCACCCGGTAACTGGCCGCCTTCGCCCGGTTTTGCACCCTGAGCGACTTTAATCTGAATCACGTCGGCGTTGACCAGGTACGCTGGGGTCACACCGAAGCGACCAGACGCAACCTGCTTAATGCGCGACACTTTATTGGTGCCGTAGCGCGCCGGATCTTCACCGCCTTCGCCGGAGTTGGAGTTGCCGCCGATGCTGTTCATCGCCTCAGCCAGCGCCTCGTGGGCTTCCGGGCTCAGCGCACCGATGGACATCGCAGCGGTATCGAAGCGTTTGAACAGCTCAGACGCAGGCTCTACGTCATCGATGCTCACAGCCTCGTCACCCGGGTTCAGCGCCAGCAAGTCACGCAGCGTGGCCGCCGGGCGGTTGTTAACCAGCTCAGCATACTGCTGATAATCGCTGTACTCGCCGCTCTGGACAGCCTGTTGCAGGGTGCGCACCACGTCCGGGTTATAGGCGTGGTATTCGCCGCCGTGCACGTACTTCAGCTGTCCGCCCTGATCCAGCGGCTTACGTGCCAGCCAGGCGCGTTTGGAGAGGTTCAGTAGATCCTGCTGGAAGTCGCTGAAGCCCGCCCCGCCGATACGGCTGATCACGCCCTGGAAGCAGAGATCGGCGACATCGTCATGCAGACCAACGGCTTCGAACAGCTTCGAGCAGCGGTAAGAGGCGATGGTCGAGATGCCCATTTTGGACATGATCTTGTACAGACCTTTGTTGATGCCGTTACGGTAGTTCAGCATCACGGTACGGTAATCTTTTTCGATGGCGTTGGTGTCGACCAATTTTGCCAGCGTTTCGTAGGCCAGGTACGGGTAGATCGCCGTCGCACCAAAGCCCAGCAGCACGGCAAAGTGGTGCGGGTCGCGCGCACTTGCGGTCTCAACAATGATGTTGGCGTCACAGCGCAGGCTCTTCTCCACCAGACGCGTCTGGATTGCACCCACCGCCATAGGCGCCGGAACCGGCAGACGGTTCTTCGCGATATTACGGTCGGACAGCACCAGCAGAACGGTACCGTTACGCACCATCTGTTCGGCCTTATCGCACAGCGCTTTCACCGTCTCTTCGAGGTTCGCTTCGGTCACGTCGAAGGTGATATCGAGCGTGTCGGCGCGGTAGTGCTCCTCTTGCATGGTGGTCAGCTGGGTAAAATCGGAGTAGAGCAGAATCGGCGATTTAAAGGTCAGACGGTGCGCCTGGCCTTCAGCTTCGCAGAAGACGTTCATCTCACGACCGATGCTGGTCGCCAGCGACATTACGTGGGCTTCACGCAGCGGGTCGATCGGCGGGTTGGTCACCTGCGCGAACTGCTGACGGAAGTAGTCGTAAATAATGCGCGGCTGGCTGGAGAGGACGGCAAACGGGGTATCGTCACCCATAGAGCCGACCGCTTCCTGGCCGTTTTCACCCAGTACGCGGATAACGGAGTCCAGCTCTTCCGCACTGTAGTTAAACTGTTTCTGGTAGCTGGCGAGGGTATCGTCATCCAGCTCGCGGCTGCCCACGTCGTTATCCGGCAGATCTTCGAACGGCACCAGACGGCGGACGTTTTTCTCCATCCACTCTTTATACGGGTGACGGCTCTTCAGATCGTTGTCGGTTTCCGCGGAGTGCAGGATGCGGCCGCCACGGGTGTCGATGACCATCAGCTCGCCAGGGCCAACACGGCCTTTTTCCACCACTTCGTCAGGCTGGTAATCCCAGATGCCCACTTCGGAGGCACAGGTGATCAGCTTGTCTTTGGTGATGACGTAGCGCGCCGGACGCAGGCCGTTACGGTCGAGGTTACAGGCGGCAAAGCGACCGTCGGACATGACGATACCGGCCGGGCCATCCCACGGCTCCATATGCATGGAGTTAAAGTCGAAGAAGGCGCGCAGCTCCGGATCCATATCCGGGTTATTCTGCCAGGCTGGTGGCACGAGCAGGCGCATGGCGCGGACAATATCCATCCCGCCGGCGAGCAGCAGCTCCAGCATGTTATCCATGGAGCTGGAGTCCGAGCCGGTTTCGTTAACGAACGGCGCGGCATCGTGCAGATCCGGGATCAGCGGGGTCTGGAATTTATAGGTACGGGCGCGGGCCCACTGGCGGTTACCGGTGATGGTGTTGATCTCGCCGTTGTGCGCCAGATAGCGGAACGGCTGAGCCAGCGGCCAGCGAGGTACGGTGTTGGTGGAGAAGCGCTGGTGGAACAGGCAAATGGCCGATTCCAGACGCAGGTCCGCCAGGTCCAGGTAGAAGCGCGGCAGGTCAGCCGGCATACAGAGACCTTTATAGATGTTCACCAGGTTCGAGAGGCTACAAACGTAGAACTCTTTATCGTCCTGGAGACGTTTTTCAATGCGGCGGCGGGCGATAAACAGGCGGCGTTCCATATCACGCGGACGCCAGCCCGCAGGCGCGTTGACAAAGATTTGCTCGATACGAGGCAGCGAGGAGAGGGCGATTTCACCGAGCACCCCTTCGTTGGTTGGCACATCGCGCCAGCCGACAATAGAGAGGGTTTCACGTTGAAGTTCTTCTTCGACGATGCGGCGTGATACGGCGGCTTTTTCAGCGTCCTGATTCAGGAACAGCATGCCGACAGCGTAGTTTTTGGCTAAACGCCAGCCGCGCTCTTCCGCCACGATACGGAAGAAACGATCCGGTTTTTGCAGCAGCAGACCGCAACCGTCGCCGGTTTTACCATCCGCAAGGATAGCGCCACGGTGCTGCATACGGGCCAGTGCGTGTATAGCAGTACGCACTACCTTGTGGCTAGGTTCGCCTTCTATGTGGGCGATCAGGCCGAAACCACAGTTATCCTTCTCAAGGGATTTATCGTACAACATATCAGTGAACCTCCCCAGGCTCGTCGGGCTTCCCACTGAACCATGGCGCACAGGCACAGAAAGAGCATGGCGACGGGGTTTGCGCTTCATACGCGTACCTCGCATTCGCCCTCTTAATATCCTTTTCGCGCAGGTAAACAAGTTTGAGGACTTGCTTCAGAGGGAATCTCAATTACTGCATAAATATGATGAGCAGGCTGCTCATCCAGAAAGCTTCCAGCGGATTTCCAACTTATCGGGAATCTGTACACAGGTCAAATGGCAATCTTATTTATCCAAATATGTGCTAAGAGGAGGTTAATTGTTTGATTTATTTAAATATTTAACCACTTTCACATCACTGTAACCTTGCTGTGGGCTTTTGGGTAGTGTGATCTGACTCACTATATGAAAGCGGTATTATCGCTGTAGCATGCTAAATAGTGCGATTTAAGCAGGATTAAATGCTGCTATGCCAAAAAAGCCCGCATGATGTCACTGTTTTTCAGCGAAGACGATATAAATGAAAAAATCCATCAGAACATAAGGAAAAGTAATTAAGCGGACGGTGCATGAAATTGCAATTATCCTGGTTAATTATTCAAAAGATAAAAGCACACCGGGGCGATTGATCCAGGTCATCGCCGACGGCGGTTAAAAATGGCAGGCTTGTCCCCTTTCAGCGGGGCGGTCTAACAGATTATGCAGTTACAGAAATTAGTCAATATGTTTGGTGGGGATCTTTCGCGCCGGTACGGGCAAAAGGTTCATAAGCTGTCGCTGCACGGGGGATTTAGCTGCCCGAACCGCGACGGCACTATCGGACGCGGCGGCTGTACCTTCTGTAATGTGGCCTCTTTTGCTGACGAAGCGCAACAGCATCAGTCTATCGCTACGCAGCTTGCCTATCAGTCGACGCGGGTTAACCGGGCGAAGCAGTATCTGGCCTATTTTCAGGCTTATACCAGCACCTGGGCTGAAGTGCAGGTGCTGCGAACGATGTATCAACAGGCGGTGAGCCAGGCGAATATCGTCGGGCTCTGCGTCGGTACACGCCCCGACTGCGTACCGGAAGCGGTACTCGATCTGCTCAGCGAATATAAAGAGCAGGGGTACGAGATCTGGCTGGAGCTGGGATTGCAGACCGCCCACGATAAAACCTTGCATCGCATCAACCGTGGTCATGATTTTGCCTGCTATCAGCGGACTACTCGGCTGGCGCGCGAGCGCGGGCTGAAGGTCTGTACCCATCTTATTGTCGGCCTGCCGGGAGAAGGGCAGCATCACGCGCTGGAAACCCTGCACAGGGTGGTAGAGACGGGCGTGGATGGCATCAAGCTGCACCCACTGCATATCGTCAGAGGCAGCATTATGGCGAAAGCGTGGGAAGCCGGGCGGCTGAACGGGATTGAGCTGGACGAGTATGTTCTCACCGCCGGGGAGATGATTCGCCATACACCACCGGAAGTGGTCTATCACCGCATCTCCGCCAGCGCCCGTCGTCCAACGCTACTGGCACCGCTGTGGTGTGAGAATCGCTGGACGGGGATGGTGGAGCTGGACCGCTATCTGAACGAGCAGGGCGTGCAGGGCTCGGCGCTGGGTACACCCTGGGTGCCCACGCTATCTCCGGCGTCCGCCCAGTAAACTGCCCAGCACACCGCGGACAATCTGATTCGTCACCTGACGCGCCGCGCTTTTCGCCATGGTTTGCACCACCCCGTCGCGTTTACCGCCGCGCGGCCCGGTGCTGCCAAACAGAATCTCTTTTAACCCGCCGAGAATGCCCTCATCGACCGCCACGGACTGGCCTTTAGCGGCTGGCGCCTGCTGTTGCTCTGTGGTGGCCTGCACCCCTTTTTGCAGCATCTCAAACGCGGACTCCCGGTCCACCTGATCTTCATATTTACCGTAGAGCGGGGAATGGTTGATCAGCCCGTTACGCTCGTCGTCGCTAATCGGCCCCATTCTGGAGTGGGGCGCAATGACCATCGCGCGCTCCACCATGGATGGGCTGCCTTTGGCATCGAGAAAGGAGATCAGCGCCTCGCCGGTGCCCAGCGCCTGAATGGCCGCTTCGGTCTCAAAGGCCGGATTAGCGCGCATGGTCTGCGCTGCGGCTTTGACCGCTTTCTGATCTTTCGGCGTAAAGGCGCGCAGGGCGTGCTGGACGCGGTTACCCAGCTGGCCCAGGACGTTATCAGGAATATCGGCCGGGTTTTGCGAAACGAACCAGACGCCCACCCCTTTAGAGCGGATCAGGCGGATCACCTGCTCGATCTTATCCAGCAGTACCTGCGGCGCATCGCTGAACAGCAGATGGGCTTCGTCGAAGAAGAAGACCAGCTTCGGTTTGTCCAGATCGCCCGCTTCCGGCAGCTGTTCAAAGAGCTCTGAGAGCATCCAGAGCAGGCTGGCCGCGTAGAGCTTCGGCATCTGATAGAGCTTTTCCGCGCTCAGGATGTTGATAATGCCTTTGCCGTTGCTGTCGGTTCGCATCCAGTCTTTGATATCGAGCATCGGCTCGCCAAAGAAGTGCTCGGCCCCCTGCTGCTCCAGAGAGAGCAAGCCACGCTGGATAGCGCCGATAGAGGCGGGGCTGATATTGCCGTACTGTGTCTGGAAGGCTTTGGCGTTATCGCCGATATACTGCGTAATGGCCCGCAGATCTTTGAAATCGAGCAGCAATAGCCCCTGATCGTCGGCAATGCGGAAGATAATGTTCAGCACGCCGGTCTGCACCTCGTTCAGATCGAGCAGACGTGCCAGCAGCAACGGGCCGAGATCGGAAACGGTCGCCCGTACCGGATGCCCTCGCTCGCCGAAAATATCCCACGCCACCACTGGATTGTTTTGTGGCTGCCAGTCGTTCACGCCAATATTCTTTAGCCGTTCGAGTAACTTATCCGATGCGGCTCCCTCCCGGGCAACGCCGCTGAGATCGCCTTTCACGTCAGCCATAAACACCGGCACGCCAATAGTGGAAAATGACTCGGCCAGCTTTTGCAACGTCACCGTTTTCCCCGTGCCCGTTGCACCGGTGATCAGACCATGACGGTTTGCCATCGCGGGCAGCAAAAACAGCTCAGTGTCTGGCGTCCGGGCAATCAGCAGGGGTGTACTCATGATGCGCATCCTCGTGGAATCCTGCGTGGAGTATAGGCAACCTGACGGCAAAATGAATGTGTCAATTTCTTAGTTTGCAGCGCATTACGCAGCGCGGACTATGCTTTTGCATACGGTTAACAACATATTGGAAAGTTATGTCCAGATTCTTCTTTAACGACCGCAAACAGCTGGTGAATGATGCCATTGAAGGGATGCTGATCTCTGCCCCGCACGGCAATCTCGCCAGACTGGATATCGATCCGGCTATCCGCGTGGTGGTGCGCGCCGACTGGGATAAAAGTCGCGTGGCGGTGATATCCGGCGGGGGCTCCGGCCATGAACCGGCGCACGCGGGTTTTGTTGGTAAAGGGATGCTGACCGCGGCCGTCTGCGGCGATCTGTTTGCGTCCCCCAGCGTCGAGGCGGTGCTGAACGCCATTGTGGCCGTCACGGGCGATCGTGGCTGTCTGCTGATCGTCAAAAACTACACCGGGGATCGTCTCAACTTTGGCCTCGCGGCAGAAAAGGCTAAACGCTACGGGCTCAAAGTGGAGATGGTGATCGTGGCCGATGATATTGCCCTGCCGGATAACAAGCAGCCGCGTGGCATCGCCGGAACCGCGCTGGTGCATAAGATCGCCGGGTATGCCGCTGAACAGGGCAAGTCGCTAAACGAGGTGCGCGATATGGCCCGCCAGGCCTGCGATAATCTCTGGAGCCTGGGTGTGGCCATGCAAACCTGCAACCTGCCGGGCAGCGATGACGAAGAGGGGCGCATCAAAAAAGGCCATGTCGAGCTGGGGCTGGGGATCCACGGCGAGCCCGGGGCATCGGTAGTAGAGACCCAAAACAGCAAAGCCATTATCGATACGCTGGTGCAACCGCTGCTGGCGCAGGCGGGGCAGGGGCGACTGGCGGTCCTGATCAATAACCTCGGCGGCGTGTCGGCCCTGGAGATGGCGCTGCTGACCAAAGAGCTGGCGCATTCCGCCCTGAAGGATCAGATTGCGTATTTGATTGGCCCGGCGCCGCTGGTGAGCTCGCTGGATATGAAAGGCTTTTCGTTATCGCTGCTGAAGCTGAACGCGACATTTGAGCAGGCACTGAACGCCCCGGTGGAGACGCTGGGCTGGCAAAAGCCCGTCGCCTTTGCGCCGCTGCGTACGTTAACGCACACTCCGCTGCACGACAGCGTGGAGTTTACCCCATCGGCAAATGCACAGGTGGCGCAGCACGTCGCTGCGGTGGCGGAGCGGTTAATCGCCCTGGAAAACCGCCTTAACGCCCTGGACGCGAAAGTGGGTGATGGCGATACCGGTTCGACCTTTGCGCAAGGCGCGCGGGACATTGCGCAATGGCTGGAAGAAGATCGCCTGCCGCTGAACGATCTGCCGCAGCTGTTGCTGCTGGTGGGTGAGCGGCTGGCGACGGTGATGGGCGGTTCAAGCGGGGTGTTGATGTCGATCTTCTTTACCGCCGCCGGGGAGGGGCTGCGTAGCGGTAAGCCCCTGCCGGATGCCTTGCTGACCGGGCTTGCGCAAATGAAGCACTATGGCGGTGCCGAGCTGGGGGATCGCACGCTGATTGATGCGCTGCAGCCCTCGCTGGAAGCGTGGCAGAAAGAGGGGCTTCAGGCTGCCGTCAGGGCGGCAAAAGAGGGGGCAGATGCCACGACGAGCATGGGCAAAGCCGGGGCGGGACGTTCATCGTATGTGAATAAGGAGAATCTGCAGGGTGTTGCCGATCCTGGCGCGGTTGCGGTGGCCGAGGTGTTTGCGGCTCTGGTGCGATTGTAGACAAACGCCCGGTGGCGCTACGCTTACCGGGCCTACAAAGCACATGTAGGCCGGGTAAGGCGTAGCCGCCACCCGGCACATTCACGTCAAAAATCCGCTTTTAACACCACACGGTAACGGGCTTTGCCGTCACGAACATGCTGGATCGCTTCGTTGATTTTCGACATCGGGTACATCTCGATGGTCGGCGCGACTCCGGTGCGGCCGGCAAACTTCATCAGTTTGCGCAGCTCGTACGGTGTGCCGGTTGCGGAACCGGAGATGCTACGGTCGCCACCGATCAGCGTAAAGGCGGGAACCGGGAGCGGCTTCAGCACGGCACCGACGGTATGGAAGTTTCCGCCATAGGCCAGCGCTTCAAAGTAGGGCTGCCAGTCGAGATCGACATTTACGGTGTTGATGATCAGATCGAACTGCCCCGCCAGGGCGGTCAGCGCCTCGGGATCGCGGCTGTTGACCACTTTGTCAGCACCCATCGCCAGCACTTCCTGCTCTTTGGCCGGGTTTGAGCTAAAGGCGGTCACTTCACAGCCCATCGCATGCAGCAGCTTAATGGCAATGTGGCCCAGACCACCAATGCCAATCACCCCTACGCGGCTGGTGGCGGTGACGTGGTGCATCAGCAGCGGTTTGAAAACCGTGATACCGCCGCACAGCAGCGGACCCGCAGATTCAATATCCATCTGCTCAGGGAGAGGAATGACCCACTGCCAGTCGGCGCGCAGTTTGTCGGCGAAACCGCCGTTGTTCAGGATGGTGGGTGTGGCCCCTTCCAGACAGTTGATCTGGTTGCCGCTGATACAGGCATCACAGTGACCACAGCTACGGGCTGTCCAGCCAATGCCCACGCGTTGACCAATTTTCAGCCCTTTATCCTGCGCGGCATCGCCCAGGGCAACAACGCGCCCGATCACTTCGTGACCGGCAATCAGCGGGTATTGTGAAAAGCCCCATTCGTTATCGATCATCGACAGGTCGGAATGGCAAATGCCGCAGTAATCCACCTGCACTTCGACGTCTTCTGCTTTCAGCTCGCCCGCATCGTATTCGTACAGCTCAAGCTCTGCACCCGCCTGCGGTGCGGCGTAGCTTTTTATCTTTGACATCAGTTTTCCCCTTCGTGGTGTTGAACTGAGAGTGTAGAGCATTCAGTTTACAACCGCTTAACAGAAGGGGGCAGGAGAGAGGTTACAGCGTTTTCAGCATTCGCACTTCGCAATCAACATGGCCGGTACAGCCCAGGGGCTGGTCGATATGCTCAAAGCCGAGATGCTCGTACAGCCTGATGGCTTCGGTCAGGAAGGCGGTGGTTTCAAGATAGCAGCGTTTAAACCCTTGAGCGCGGGCGTGATTCATCGCCAGTAATGCCAGTTTTTTCGCCAGGCCTTGTCCACGGACAACGGGCAGGAAATACATTTTTTGCAGCTCGCAGATATCGGGTTCGCTGCAAACTAATGGCGCAACCCCACCTCCACCTACGACCTGACCCTCTTGCTCAACCACCCAATAGGCTGCACCCGGCTGGCTGTACAGCTGAAAAAGTTCATCCAGATTAGGGTCGGCCACGGTGTAGCCTTTATCGGCGGTCAGGCCATATTCTGCGGAAACCTGACGGATAACAGCGGCTATCGCGGCATTATCCTGCGCAGAGAGGCGGCGTAGCGAGGCGGTCTTTGGCGCAACAAGATTCATAAATAACTCAATTTCAATTCAGAAAACTATACGTTTCTTTAATACCACTATTTTTTTAATGGCGCAAGGTACGTGTTTAATGTATTGCTGACGCAACGGAAATCCATATATCCTTTTGTTTGTTCTAGCAAGGCTGGGTTTTTATTTGTTATTAAAAATACAAGGACGATATATTTATGAGTGCACTATCAGGGCAACATAATAACACGCAACATTTTATATTTCATGGGCAGGTTAAACCCTATTTTATTATCTGTTTAGTTAATGTCATTTTATCGATTATTACATTCGGCATATTTATTCCCTGGGCGTTGGTGCGTACGCGGCGCTATATCTGTGAGAACATGGAGCTAAAAGGGGCGCGTTTTGCCTACAGGGCGCGTGGCGGCACGATCCTGCTCAGTTGGCTTTTCATCCTGGTCGTGTTAACGCTGGTATCGCTGGCGCAACTCTTCATTATCCCGGATGCCGAAGGTGTCGGTACACTGCTTTTTATCTTGCTGGCTCTGCCGTTTATGATCGTAAAGGGGATCAGCTATCACCTCATGATGACGTCACTCAATTCCATCCATTTTAATTTTCAAACGTCTGCACTTCGTGCATGGTGGGTGATGATTGGGCTGCCCGTGGTGATGGCCGCGCTGGTGACGGTGATGTTGAGTCTGATTGTCAGGGATCCAATGAGTCTCAGCGATATGCTATTTCGCGCCGCTGTGGTATTGCTGCTCATTTTTGTGGCAAGCAGTGTCATTTACGGTCTCGTTTATAGCCATTTAATGGAGTTAATAGGGAATGGTCTCTCATTTGGCGCAAATACATTCAGCATTTTGATTAGTAGCAAACGTTGCATCATTATTTTCTTATGGGCCGCGGCAATAATGATCCCCTTTATTTTATTCATTATCTGGGTGCTGGTTTCCCTTTTTTCCGGGATGATGACGAGCTGTATGCTGGGTATATGCAATGGCAGTACAGCGGAGAGATATATATTGACAAATTCAGGCTGGGTTGTTTTTTGCTATCTCGTTCTGGGGATCGGCGCCGTTTTATCGAAGGCGTATCTTTGGGGCGCTTTGCGTAATCTTGCCATGAATAATCTGGTACTGGGGGAAAGCATTCGATTCCGCTCTACGCTGACATTCTCTGGAATGGCTCCGCGCCTTTTAGGTTTAGTTTTCCTGTCGGCTATAACGCTGGGGCTGGCTTATCCATGGGCAAAAATTGGTTTATTACGTTATCTGGCTGAGAATACTGCTGTTGTTGGCGATCTGGATAGTGTGTCTACTGACATTGAAGAGGGCCAGCCGGAACCCAATGTAACGACTCGTTTGTGCAGTGGTTTCGTTATGTAAAATAGAAACTGAATAAAAAAAGCCGGAGCGTACTCCGGCTTTTTTGTTCCGCCTGTATGTGCGATTAGAGCGCGGCGATCACTGCCTGCTGCTCAATCAGCTTCGCTTTCGCTTGTGCATAACCGTTCAGCTTTTCACGCTCTTTGGCGATCACCGCTTCCGGGGCACGGGCAACGAAGCCTTCATTGGACAGTTTGCTTTCGATACGGCCAATTTCATCGTCAACTTTAGCCACTTCTTTCGCCAGACGTGCCAGCTCTGCATCTTTGTCAATCAGGCCCGCCATCGGGATCAGCAGCTCGGCGCCGTCGATGATTTTGGTCACGGAGACCGGACCTTTATCATCGGCTGGCAGTACGGTGATGCTCTCCAGACGTGCCATGGTCTGCAGGAAGGTGCTGTTCTCGGTCACGCGACGCTGTGCCGCTTCGCTGCAACCGCGCAGTAACAGCGCCAGTGGTTTGCCCGGGGCGATGTTCATTTCGGCACGGATATTACGCACCGCAATGATTGCCTGCTTCAGCCATTCAGTATCGGATGCGGCGGCTTCATCAATCTGCGTGGCATCGAAGGACGGGAACGGCTGCAACATGATGGTATCGGCATTGATACCGGCAATGACCTTCACACGCTGCCAGATGGTTTCGGTGATGAACGGGATGATCGGGTGCGCCAGGCGCAGCAGACCTTCCAGAACGGTAATCAGCGTATGGCGCGTGCCGCGCAGTTCCGCTTCAGTGCCGCCGTTCATGACCGGCTTGGTCAGCTCCAGGTACCAGTCGCAGAACTGGTTCCAGGTAAATTCGTACAGAATGCCTGCCGCAATATCGAAGCGATAGTTATCCAGCGCCTCGCGGAACGCTTTAATGGTCTGGTTGAATTCAGCCAGGATCCAGCGGTCTGCCAGGGACAGGGTCATTTCGCCGCCGTTAAAGCCGCAATCCTGATCCTCGGTGTTCATCAGCACAAAGCGGCTGGCGTTCCACAGCTTGTTACAGAAGTTACGGTAACCTTCCAGGCGCTTCATGTCCCAGTTGATATCACGGCCAGTAGAGGCCAGCGCTGCCAGGGTGAAACGCAGGGCGTCGGTACCGTGCGGCTCAATGCCGTTCGGGAACTGCTTCTCGGTGCGCTTGCGGATCTTCTCAGCCAGCTGCGGCTGCATCATGTTGCCGGTACGTTTTTCCAGCAGCTCTTCCAGAGAGATACCGTCCACCATATCCAGTGGGTCAATAACGTTACCCTTGGACTTGGACATCTTCTGGCCTTCGTCGTCACGGATCAGACCGGTCATATAGACGGTATGGAACGGAACCTGCGGCTTGCCGTTTTCATCTTTGATGAAGTGCATGGTCATCATGATCATGCGGGCGATCCAGAAGAAGATGATATCGAAGCCGGAGACCATCACGCTGGTTGGGTGGAACTGACGCAGCGCATCGGTGTTTTCTGGCCAGCCGAGGGTGGAGAAGGTCCACAGCGCGGAGGAGAACCAGGTGTCCAGTACGTCTTCGTCCTGACGCAGGGCCACGTCCGCGCTCAGGTTGTTTTCCTGACGCACTTCGTCTTCAGTACGGCCAACGTAGACATTACCTTCGTTGTCATACCATGCCGGGATACGGTGGCCCCACCACAGCTGACGGGAGATACACCAGTCCTGAATATCGCGCATCCAGGAGAAGTACATGTTTTCGTACTGCTTCGGTACGAACTGGATGTCGCCGTTTTCGACCGCTTCAACCGCGGGTTTCGCCAGTACGTCAGCACGAACGTACCACTGGTCGGTTAGCATCGGCTCGATCACCACGCCGCCACGGTCGCCATAGGGGACAGTCAGGTCGTGCGGCTTGATTTCGTCCAGCAGGCCCAGGGCGTCGACAGCGGCAACGATTGCTTTACGCGCGGCGAAGCGCTCCAGCTTCTGGAACTCAGCCGGAATGTCGCTTGAGTAAACGTCAGATTCGTTGCCTTTGGTGTCATACACCTCTGCGCTTTCACGGATATCGCCGTCAAAGGTCAGGATGTTGATCATTGGCAGGGCGTGACGACGACCCACTTCGTAGTCGTTAAAGTCATGTGCCGGGGTGATCTTCACGCAGCCAGTGCCTTTTTCCATGTCGGCGTGTTCGTCGCCCACAATCGGAATACGGCGGTTCACCAGCGGCAGCACCACAAATTTACCAATCAGATCTTTGTAACGCGGATCTTCCGGGTTAACGGCCACGCCGGTATCGCCCAGCAGGGTTTCTGGTCGGGTGGTCGCGACAATCAGGTAATCTTTACCGTCTGCGGTTTTTGCGCCGTCGGCCAGCGGATAGCGGATGTGCCACATGGAGCCTTTCGACTCGCGGTTTTCCACTTCCAGGTCAGAGATGGCGGTGCGCAGTTTCGGGTCCCAGTTTACCAGGCGCTTGCCACGGTAAATCAGGTCTTCTTTATACAGACGGACGAACACTTCTTTAACGGCATTGGAAAGACCTTCGTCCATGGTGAAGCGCTCGCGCTCCCAGTCCACGGAGTTGCCGAGACGGCGCATCTGACGGGTAATGGTGCCGCCAGATTCCGCTTTCCACTGCCAGATTTTGTCGATAAAGGCGTCGCGGCCATAGTCGTGACGGGTTTTACCTTCTTCAGCGGCAATCTTACGCTCAACCACCATCTGGGTAGCGATACCCGCGTGGTCAGTACCGGCCTGCCACAGGGTGTTTTTGCCCTGCATGCGCTGGTAACGGATCATGGTATCCATGATGGTCTGCTGGAAGGCATGCCCCATATGCAAACTGCCGGTGACGTTCGGCGGCGGGATCATGATGCAGAAGGACTCTTTGCTTTCATCGCCGTTAGGCTTGAAATAGCCCTGCTGTTCCCAGTGCTCGTAAAGCGGCTGTTCGATATCGCGTGGGTTATATGTCTTTTCCATTATTTCCAGGTTGCCGTATTCAGGTTAAAACCAGCCAGGCGGTACGCTTTATAGCGTTCGCGCGCCAGTTGTTTCAGGGAATCTTCGTGAGGGACAAAGTCTATCACTTCTGTGAAAGCGGTGGCAAAATCTGCAAAGCCGCTGCGCAGGCTAATCAGAATATCGCGTGGACTGCTGTTACGCTTTTGCGGCCAGGCGATCTCCACCGGCGCACCGCCGCGCGGTCCTTCTCCCGCCAGATTATGCGGAACAAAACTTTCCGGCGGTCGTGCCCACAGCGCTTCATCCAGACGGATGGCCTGCTGCTCATCTTCGCAGGCAATCAGCACGCGAAGACCCGCGCGCCAACGTTCTGCGGCAATGTCACACACCAGTTGTTCAACGGCGCTTAAGCCATCCTGTTGGGTGTCATTGTCCAGAAGATAGAACGTTGCGTTTTTCATATATGGGGTTTCTTGTGGTGACTTTAAATGCTTAAGCCCGGTGGCGCTACGCTTACCGGGCCTACGGTTTACTGCCGTTTGTAGGCCGGGTAAGGCGACGCCGCCACCCGGCATTTACCCTTACTCGTCGCCGTTAAAACCGGCGCGATTGAGCAGGAACTGCGACAGCAGAGCCACTGGACGGCCAGTTGCGCCTTTGGCTTTACCGGAGCGCCATGCGGTGCCCGCGATATCCAGGTGTGCCCAATTGTACTTGCGGGTAAAGCGCGACAGGAAGCAGCCCGCGGTGATAGCACCGCCAGGACGACCGCCGATATTCGCCATATCCGCAAAGTTAGACTCCAGCTGCTCCTGATACTCATCGCCCAGCGGCAGACGCCATGCACGATCGCCCGCCTGCTCGGAGGCACCAATCAGCTCATGCGCCAGCGGGTTGTGGTTCGACATCAGGCCGGTGATGTGGTGACCCAGGGCAATCACGCAGGCGCCGGTCAGGGTTGCTACGTCGATAACCGCTTCCGGATCGAAGCGCTCAACGTAGGTCAGCACGTCGCACAGCACCAGACGGCCTTCGGCGTCGGTGTTCAGGACTTCAACGGTCTGCCCGGACATGGTGGTAAGGACGTCACCTGGACGATAGGCGCGACCACCCGGCATGTTTTCACAGCCCGCCAGCACGCCAATCACGTTGATTGGCAGTTGCAGCTCGGCCACCATGCGCATTACGCCGTAAACCGCCGCCGCGCCGCACATGTCGTACTTCATCTCGTCCATGCCTTCGGCAGGCTTGATGGAGATACCGCCGGAGTCGAAGGTCAGGCCTTTACCCACCAGCACAATCGGACGTACGTCTTCTGCCGGGTTGCCTTTGTACTCAATGACCGACATCAGGGATTCATTTTGTGAACCGTTGCCGACGGCGAGGTAGGAGTGCATCCCCAGCTCTTTCATCTGCTGTTCGCCAATCACGCGGGTGACGACATTTTTGCTGTAGGAGTCAGCCAGCTGACGCGCCTGTGATGCAAGGTAGCCCGCGTTACAGATGTTTGGCGGCATATTGCCCAGATCTTTCGCGGCCTTGATACCGGCTGCAATAGCCAGGCCATGCTGAATGGCGCGTTCACCGCTGGTCAGCTCGCGACGGGTGGGGACGTTAAAGACCATCTTACGCAGCGGACGACGCGGTTCGCTTTTAGTGGTTTTCAGCTGATCGAAGCTGTAAAGGGTCTCTTTGGCTGTCTCAACCGCCTGGCGTACTTTCCAGTAGGTATTGCGGCCTTTGACGTGCAGTTCGGTCAGGAAGCAGACGGCCTCCATTGAGCCAGTATCATTCAGCGTATTGATGGTTTTCTGAATGACCTGTTTGTACTGGCGTTCGTCCAGCTCACGCTCCTTGCCACAGCCAATCAGCAGGATGCGCTCGGAGAGGACGTTAGGCACATGATGCAGCAGCAATGTCTGGCCCGGCTTGCCTTCCAGCTCGCCGCGGCGCAGCAGGGCGCTAATGTAGCCGTCACTGATCTTATCGAGTTGTTCGGCGATTGGAGAGAGTCTGCGGGGTTCAAACACGCCGACAACGATGCAGGCACTCCGCTGTTTCTCCGGGCTACCGCTTTTTACACTGAACTCCATGAACTACGCTCCTGAATCTTAAAGACAACAGCGGCAGCTACGGATAGAATTGAAACCTTTCGTAACTCGTACCCGCTGTTGCGGTGACTTCGTGTTAATCTTACGTTATTACGGTTTCGGCACGTCATAATAACTCCTGAAGCGCGAATCCGTCGGGTGTTCTAATCTTAGCGATGATTTCGACGACTCAAGAGAATAAATGACGTTTAAGCCATGAAACAAGCGATTTTCCTGCAAAGAGACGGGTTTTTACGGGCGTATTTAATGTGATAATCATAAGATATCTGGTGCGGGAGACGCTCAAAAGCCAGCTGGCGATACTCTTCATACTGCTTCTGATCTTTTTCTGTCAGAAACTGGTAAGGATCCTCGGCGCGGCTGTTGATGGCGAAATTCCCACAAATCTGGTGCTTTCTCTGCTTGGGCTGGGCGTGCCTGAAATGGCGCAGCTTATCCTGCCACTTAGCCTTTTCCTCGGACTGCTGATGACGCTCGGTAAACTCTATACCGAAAGTGAAATCACCGTCATGCATGCGTGCGGTCTGAGCAAAGCGGTTCTGGTTAAAGCCGCTATGCTCCTGGCGTTATTCACCGGCATCGTGGCCGCCGTAAACGTCATGTGGGCCGGTCCGGTCTCTTCTCGCCATCAGGATGAAGTGCTGGCGGAGGCGAAAGCCAACCCCGGTATGGCCGCGCTGGCCCAGGGGCAGTTCCAGCAGGCAACGGATGGTAACTCCGTGCTGTTTATCGAAAGCGTGGATGGCAACCGCTTTAACGATGTGTTCCTCGCGCAAATCCGTCCCAAGGGCAATGCCCGTCCCTCTGTCGTGGTGGCCGATTCCGGTCAGCTGGCGCAGGGGAAAGACGGTTCGCAGATTGTGACGCTGAACAAAGGCACCCGCTTTGAAGGCACGGCGCTGCTGCGTGATTTCCGCATCACTGACTTCCAGAACTATCAGGCAATTATTGGTCATCAGGCGGTTGCGCTGGATCCCAGCGATACCGAGCAGATGGACATGCGTACGCTGATCAATACCGATACCAATCGCGCCCGCGCGGAGCTGCACTGGCGAATCACGCTGGTGTTTACCGTCTTTATGATGGCGTTGATGGTGGTGCCGCTTAGCGTGGTAAACCCACGTCAGGGACGGGTGCTCTCCATGCTGCCCGCCATGCTGCTTTATCTGGTGTTCTTCCTGCTGCAAACGTCGATCAAATCGAACGGCGGCAAAGGAAAAATTGACCCGGTTATCTGGACCTGGGTAATTAACGGACTCTATCTGCTGTTGGCCGTTGCCCTCAACCTGTGGGACACCGTGCCGATGCGCCGCGTGCGGGCCCGGTTTATGCGTAAAGGAGCGGTGTAATGCAGGCGTTTGGCGTTCTTGACCGCTATATCGGTAAAACCATTTTCACCACCATCATGATGACCTTATTCATGCTGGTGTCGCTCTCCGGCATCATCAAGTTTGTGGACCAGCTGAAAAAGGCCGGGCAGGGGAGCTACGATGCCATGGGCGCGGGCATGTATACCCTGCTCAGCATTCCAAAAGATGTGCAAATCTTCTTCCCGATGGCGGCGCTGTTAGGGGCGTTGCTGGGGCTGGGGATGCTGGCGCAGCGCAGTGAGCTGGTGGTCATGCAGGCCTCCGGCTTTACCCGTATGCAGGTGGCGCTCTCCGTCATGAAAACGGCGATCCCGCTGGTATTGCTGACCATGGCGATGGGGGAGTGGGTTGCGCCACAGGGCGAACAGATGGCGCGTAACTACCGCGCGCAAATGATGTATGGCGGCTCGTTGCTCTCTACCCAGCAGGGGCTGTGGGCGAAAGATGGCAATAACTTTGTCTACATCGAACGCGTCACGGGCGATAACTCCCTCGGCGGGGTAAGCATTTACAGCTTTAACGATCAGCGTCGTCTGCAGGCGGTGCGTTACGCCGCGTCGGCCACGTTTGATACTGATAACAAGGTCTGGCGTCTGTCGCAGGTAGATGAATCAAACCTGCAGGATCCAAAACAGATCACCGGGTCGCAAACGGTCTCTGGCACATGGAAAACCAACCTGACGCCGGATAAGCTCGGTGTGGTTGCGCTGGATCCGGATGCCCTCTCCATCAGCGGCCTGTACAACTACGTGAAGTACCTGAAATCGAGCGGCCAGGATTCCGGACGTTATCAGCTCAACATGTGGAGCAAGGTCTTCCAGCCGCTCTCGGTGGCGGTAATGATGCTGATGGCGCTGTCGTTTATCTTTGGTCCGCTGCGTAGCGTCCCGATGGGGGTGCGTGTCGTGACAGGTATCAGCTTCGGCTTTGTCTTCTACGTTCTGGACCAAATCTTCGGCCCGTTGACGCTGGTGTACGGTATACCGCCGGTGATTGGCGCGCTGCTACCGAGCGCCTCCTTCTTCGTGATCAGCCTCTGGCTGCTGCTGAAGCGCTCCTGACCCCTCCCGCCTCACTTCCCTGCCCGGGAAGTGAGGCGCATCGCCTGTTTTACCCCTCACTTTTTTGCACAACCTTCAACGTCTTGCCCGGAATTTGAGTATTATTGTGCGATGACGTCGTGAAGAGATCCCTTATGAAGCAAATTCGGTTACTGGCGCAATACTATGTCGATCTGATGATGAAGCTTGGCCTGGTGCGCTTCTCCCTGTTGCTGGCGCTGGCGCTGGTGGTGCTGGCGATTGTGGTACAGATGGCCATTACCATGGTGCTCCACGGCCAGGTTGAGAGTATCGACCTTATACGTTCCATTTTCTTTGGCCTGCTGATTACGCCCTGGGCGGTCTATTTCCTCTCGGTGGTGGTTGAGCAGCTGGAGGAGTCCCGCCAGCGGTTGACCCGGCTGGTGGAAAAGCTGGAAGAGATGCGCGAGCGCGATCTGAAGCTCAATGTGCAGCTAAAAGACAACATCGCTCAGCTGAACCAGGAGATCTCAGATCGTGAAAAAGCGGAGGCTGAGCGCCAGACTACGCTGGAACAGCTGAAAATCGAAATGAAAGAGCGTGAACAGACGCAGATCCAGCTTGAACAGCAGTCTTCGTTCCTGCGCTCTTTCCTTGATGCCTCCCCAGACCTGGTTTTCTACCGCAATGAAGATAAAGAGTTTTCCGGCTGTAACCGGGCGATGGAGTTACTGACCGGTAAGAGCGAAAAACAGCTTATCAATCTGCGCCCGCAGGATGTCTACTCTCCGGAGGCGGCAGCCAAAGTTATCGAAACCGATGAGAAGGTGTTCCGTCACAACGTCTCCCTGACCTACGAGCAGTGGCTCGACTACCCGGACGGACGCAAAGCCTGCTTCGAAATCCGTAAAGTGCCGTACTACGACCGCGTCGGGAAACGTCACGGGTTGATGGGCTTCGGGCGTGATATTACCGAGCGTAAGCGCTACCAGGATGCGCTGGAGCGCGCAAGCCGGGATAAAACGACCTTTATCTCCACCATCAGCCATGAACTGCGTACTCCGCTTAACGGTATCGTCGGGTTAAGCCGCATTCTGCTCGACACCGAACTGACGGCCGAGCAGGAGAAATATCTTAAAACCATCCATGTCTCGGCGGTCACGCTCGGCAATATCTTCAACGATATTATTGATATGGATAAGATGGAGCGGCGCAAAGTCCAGCTGGATAACCAGCCGGTGGACTTCACCAGCTTCCTGGCCGATCTGGAAAACCTCTCTGGTCTGCAGGCGCAGCAGAAAGGGCTACGCTTTGTGATGGAGCCAACCCTGCCGCTGCCGCATAAGGTGGTGACCGACGGTACGCGCCTGCGCCAGATCCTGTGGAACTTAATCAGTAACGCGGTCAAATTCACCCAGAGTGGTCAGGTGGCGGTTCGCGTGCGCTACGGCGAGGGGGAGATGCTGCACTTCGAGGTGGAAGATTCCGGGATCGGGATCCCGCAGGAGGAGCAGGACAAAATCTTCGCCATGTATTACCAGGTTAAAGACAGCCACGGGGGCAAACCCGCTACCGGGACCGGCATCGGTCTGGCGGTATCGCGCCGTCTGGCGAAGAGCATGGGCGGTGATATCACGGTGACCAGCAACCCTGGGCACGGCTCTGTCTTTAAACTCAGCGTTCGGGCCCCGGCAGTGGCGGAAGAGGTCGAAGACACCTTTGCCCATGACGACATGCCGCTGCCTGCCCTGCATGTGCTGCTGGTGGAAGATATCGAGCTGAACGTGATTGTCGCGCGCTCGGTGCTGGAGAAACTGGGCAGCAGCGTGGACGTCGCCATGACCGGTAAAGCCGCGCTGGAGATGTTCACGCCGGGCGAATATGACCTGGTGCTGCTGGACATTCAGTTGCCGGACATGACCGGGCTGGATATCTCGCGCGAGCTGACGAGCCGTTACGCCAGCGACGAACTGCCGCCGCTGGTGGCGCTGACCGCCAACGTGCTGAAAGACAAAAAAGAGTACCTGGATGCTGGTATGGACGATGTACTGAGCAAACCGCTGGCGGTACCCGCCTTAACCGCCATGATCAAGAAGTTCTGGGACACCTGTGACGAAGAGGAGAGCACCATGACGAAGGTAGATACAGAGAAAGCGCAGTCTTTGCTGGATATCGACATGCTCGAGCAGTACATCGATCTGGTTGGTCCGAAGTTGATTACCGATGGCCTGGCGATCTTCGAGAAGATGATGCCGGGCTATTTAAACGTGCTTGAGTCAAACCTGACGGCGCGGGATAAGAAAGGCATCGTTGAAGAAGGCCACAAAATCAAAGGTGCGGCTGGATCGGTGGGTTTGCGTCATCTGCAGCAGCTTGGTCAGCAGATTCAGTCTCCGGATTTACCCGCGTGGGAAGATAACGTGGGTGAATGGGTTGAGGAGATGAAGCAGGAGTGGCAGAACGATGTGGCCGTGCTGAAAGCCTGGGTGGAGAGCAGAAAAAAATGACCCCGGTAGACCGGGGTGCGCGAATACTGCGCCAACACCAGGGAAATCTTGGCTGCGCCTGAATAGAAATAGTTTTTTTCGTAAATGGCGTAGCCGGAAACTTTAGGCTGCACGCAGTTAAGATAGCAAATCTTAAATACGTTGTTACATGAATCAGTTAAATGTGTGAAGCATACCGTTTTAATCAGAATCTTTAATGTGCATTTAGCATTTTTCGAGAGGGATCCCAGGATGAAAAAGGTTGGCGTGGTACTGAGCGGGTGTGGTGTTTACGATGGTTCTGAAATTCATGAAGCTGTTTTGACGCTACTGGCTCTGGCGCGTAACGGCGCCGAAGCGGTCTGCTTCGCCCCGGATAAAACCCAGGTCGACGTGATCAACCACCTGACCGGCGAAACGATGGCCGAAAGCCGTAACGTCCTGATTGAGGCCGCACGGATTGCCCGTGGACAGGTTCGTCCGCTCAGCGAGGCCCGGGCCACCGAGCTGGACGCGCTGATTGTGCCGGGCGGTTTTGGCGCGGCAAAAAACCTGAGCGATTTTGCCGCCCAGGGAAGTGGTTGCCGGGTAGACAGTGATTTAAAAGCGCTGGCGCTGCAGATGCATGAAGCTGGTAAACCGTTGGGCTTTATCTGTATCGCCCCTGCGATGCTGCCAGCCATTTTTGATATGCCGCTGCGCCTGACCATCGGCACGGATATTGATACCGCTGAGGCTATCGAGGATATGGGCGGTGAGCATATCCCCTGCCCGGTGGATGATATTGTGGTCGACGAAGAGAACAGGATCGTCACCACACCCGCTTACATGCTGGCACAAACTATTGCGGAAGCGGCGACGGGCATTGAGAAGCTGGTCACCCGCGTACTGGTGCTCGCTGCATGAAGTTAAGACGTCCGAAAGCGGGTTGGTTAAGACGGATCGTCATTCGCATTCTGTTGATTATGGCGGTTTTCTGGGGTGGGGGTATCGCCCTGTTCAGCTTTCTGCCGGTGCCATTTTCAGCGGTAATGGTTGAACGTCAGGTGAGCAACTGGCTGAGCGGTAATTTCAGCTACTTTGCGCACTCTGACTGGGTGAGTATGGATGAGATCTCCCCCTGGATGGGGCTCGCCGTGATTGCCGCCGAAGATCAAAAATTCCCTCAGCACTGGGGGTTTGACGTCGGGGCGATCGAGAAGGCGCTAGCGCATAACGAGCGCAACGAGAGCCGTATCCGCGGAGCATCCACGCTTTCTCAGCAGACGGCGAAAAACCTGTTTTTATGGGACGGTCGCAGCTGGGTGAGAAAGGGCTTTGAAGCCGGGCTGACGCTGGGTATCGAAACGGTGTGGAGTAAGAAACGGATCCTGACGGTATATCTCAATATCGCGGAATTTGGCGAAGGGATATTTGGGGTCGAAGCCGCGGCGCAGCGCTATTTCAACAAACCTGCAAGCCGTCTGACAGCGTCGGAGGCCGCGCTGCTGGCGGCTGTGTTACCGAACCCGATTCGCTTTAAGGCCAGTGCGCCATCAGGCTATGTACGTAGCCGTCAGGCGTGGATCCTGCGCCAGATGCGCCAGCTCGGTGGGGAAGGATTTATGCAGGCCAATAAGCTGCATTAATCTTCATCAAACCCGGCGTTGAACAGCGCAATGACCGCTGCCAGCGCCTCCACTTCCTGCGGGCCGGTGGCTTCAATTTCAATCTGACGGCCCTTTGCCGAATCCAGCATCAGCAGAGCGATGACGCTGTTGGCTTCGGCTTCGGTGCCTTCGTCGTTACGCAGCAGAACTTCCGCGTCAAATCCCTGCATCAGTTCAAATAACTTCATCGCCGGGCGGGCATGCATGCCCAGCTTGTTGGTGATTTCAACGGTCTGCTTTACGGTCATGTTTTACGTTTTTCCAGCGTACGATGACGGGACTGCACGTTTTTACCGCGCGAGCGGAAATAGTCAGCCAGTTGCTCAGCAATATAGACCGAACGGTGTTTACCCCCGGTACAACCAATCGCCACCGTCAGATAGCTGCGATTGTTTGTCTCCAGCATCGGCAACCAGAGTTCAAGATAGCTGCGCGTCTGATAGATAAAGTTATGCACTTCCGTATGTCTGTCAAGGAAGGCTGCGACCGGCTTATCCAGGCCGGTCATCGGGCGCAGCTTCGGATCCCAGTGCGGGTTCGGTAAGAAGCGCACGTCAAACACGTAGTCCGCATCAATAGGAATGCCGTGCTTAAAGCCGAACGATTCAAAGACCATCGTCAGCTCGCGTTCGCGTTTACCCAGCAGACGGGTGCGCAGCATCTCCGCCAGCTCATGGACCGACATCTCTGAGGTATCGACGATCAGATCGGCGCGCGAGCGCAGCGGCTCCAGCAGATCGCTCTCCTGGTCAATGGCACTTTCCAGCGACAGATTTTTACTGGAGAGCGGATGCAAACGGCGGGTGTCACTGTAGCGACGAATCAACGTATTGCGGTCGGCATCAAGGAACAGCAGCTGAGGTGAAAAGGCCTCTGGCAGATTGCTCATCGCCTGCTCAAAGATCTCCGGCGATTCAGGCATATTACGCACGTCGATGCTGACTGCCGCAGAGATCTGCCGATCCGCCAGCGAACGGGCCAGCTCGGGCAGAAGCACCACCGGCAGGTTATCCACGCAGTAAAAGCCCATATCTTCCAGCGCGCGCAGGGCGACCGATTTCCCGGAGCCCGAACGCCCGCTGACGATCATCAGCACCATGTACCGTTTCTCCTCAGGACCACAGATGTTAAAGCCATCACCCGATTACGCCTCATCCTGATTGCCTTCCGTTTCTGTAATAATTTGATAGAGCTCTTCGTCGCTCTGCGCCGCGCGTAAACGACGACAGATGGTTTTATCCGCCAGACGTTTAGCCACCAGCGAGAGCGTATGCAGATGCGTTTTGGTCTGGTCGGCTGGCACCAGCAGGGCAAACAGCAAATCGACCGGCTGGTTATCAATGGCATCGAAGGCGATAGGTGTTTCCAGTTGAACAAACACCCCTACAGCGCGCAGAGTATCCTCTTCCAGTTTGCCATGTGGAATGGCGATGCCGTTACCGATGCCGGTACTGCCCATTTTTTCGCGGGTGAGGATCGCTTCAAAGACCACTTGTGGCGCCAGGCTCAGCTGTTTTGCGGCCAGTTCACTGATGATCTCCAGCGCACGTTTTTTGCTCTGGCAGTGAACGGCACTGCGGGTACATTCCTGATTAAGGACACTGCTCAGTTGTAGAGTGGAATCGTTATTCATCATAATTTCACCTAAGCGCTAACTGTACAAAGGGCCCGTTGTGTTTCACAACAGGCCATCCTGCACCCGTTAACTGCCCGGACAATTAGTGTTGTTTCAGTTTGTCTTTATGTTTGTTTAGCTGTCGTGCCAGCTTGTCAATCAAGCCGTCGATAGCCGCGTACATGTCCTGCCCTTCCGCACTGGCATGGATTTCGCCCCCGTTGACGTGCAAGGTAGCATCCGAGATATGAGTCACTTTTTCCACTTTTAACACAACATAGACCTGGTTGATCCTCTCGAAATACTGCTCGAGCTTAGCGAACTTGGTATTCACAAATTCACGCAGGGATTCAGTGATTTCGACATTGTGTCCTGTGATGTTGAGCTGCATAGTGTCTTCCTTATCGGTTGTGTCAGACCAGTTGTTTACGCTGGTTTGACGGCGGAATGGATAAAGACTCTCGATACTTCGCAACAGTGCGGCGTGCCACCATGATACCTTGTTCGGACAGCATGGTGGTCAACTTACTGTCACTCAGCGGTTTCGCGGGGTTTTCCGCGGCGATCAATTTTTTCACCAGCGCCCGGATGGCCGTCGACGAGGCTTCGCCGCCGCCTTCGGTGTTGACATGGCTGGAGAAAAAATACTTAAGCTCAAAAATACCACGCGGACTGTGCAGATACTTCTGCGTCGTCACGCGAGAAATGGTCGACTCATGCATCTCGACGGCCTGGGCGATATCCGCCAGCACCATCGGTTTCATAAACTCTTCACCCTGCTCAAAAAACGCCTGCTGCTGCTCGACGATGCAGCGGCTGACGCGAAGCAGTGTATCATTGCGGCTCTCAAGGCTTTTGATTAGCCAGCGGGCTTCCTGCAGATTACTGCGGATAAACTGGTTATCCGAGTCGTTGCGCGAGCTGGTGCACATTGAGGCGTATTGCTGATTGATTTGCAGGCGGGGAATGCTGTCGGAATTCAGCTCGACGGTCCACAGGCCGTTATGCTTGCGCACCAGCACATCGGGAATGACATACTCCGGCTCGCTGGTCTGGATAGATTGCCCCGGGCGCGGATCCAGAGACTGAATCAGGTTGACCGCCTCTTTCAGGATCTCCTCTTTCAGCCGCGTGACGCGCATCAGTGAGCGGAAATCGTGGTTGGCAAGCAGATCCAGATGTTCGCTGATGATAAGCCGGGCCTCTTCCAGCCACGGGGTCTCTTTAACAAACTGCGAAAGCTGAATGAGCAGGCAGTCACGGAGATCTCTCGCGGCAACGCCAATCGGGTCAAAGCGCTGAACGCGTTTCAGGACCGCTTCGACCTCTTCAAGCTCAATCTCGTCATCGCCTATGCTCTCCAGAATATCGTCCAGCGACACGGTCAGGTAACCGGTCTCATCCACGGCATCCACAATGGAGGTGGCGATGGCGCGATCGGTATCGGAGAACGGTGTCAGCTCCACCTGCCACATCAGGTAATCCTGCAGTGACTGGGTGGTTTCGCCCTGATAGACCGGCAGCTCGTCATCCTGGTAGTCTGCGCGCGTACCGGATGGCGTGCCGGCGGTGTAGATCTCATCCCAGCTGGCATCGAGAGGGAGCTCGTCGGGCATCTCTTTTTGCTCAAGGGCATCAACCGTGTCGAGGGTCTCGTTATCCTGGCTTTGTTGCGTTTCTACCTCATCGTGAAGATCGGTTTGCTCGAGCAGGGGGTTACTTTCCAGCGCTTGCTGGAGCTCCTGCTGCAGTTCCAGCGTCGACAGTTGCAACAGACGAATAGCCTGTTGTAACTGCGGCGTCATTGCCAGCTGTTGGCTGAGCCTTAATTGCAAACCTTGCTTCATGTTCAGAGCATTTTTCTCCGTTTACGCGAGTCTTAACTTCTACCCTATCAGAGTCTGAAGTCTTCCCCAAGATACACGCGCTTAACATGATCGTCTTCGAGGATCTGCTGCGGGGTACCGTGGGCGATGAGGTGGCCCTGGCTGACGATATAGGCACGCTCACACACCGCCAGCGTCTCACGTACGTTGTGGTCGGTAATGAGAACCCCGAGGCCACTGTCGCGCAGATGCTCAATAATACGTTTGATATCGATAACCGAAATGGGGTCAACGCCCGCAAACGGTTCATCGAGCAGAATAAATTTCGGATTAGCCGCCAGCGCGCGGGCAATTTCCACACGGCGGCGTTCACCGCCGGAGAGCGCCTGGCCCATGCTGTCGCGCAGGTGTTCGATATGGAACTCTTCCATCAGCTCGTTGGCGCGATCCTGACGCTGTTCGGCAGTCAGATCATCGCGGATCTGCAGCACCGCCATCAGGTTATCGAAAACGCTCAGACGACGGAAAATTGAGGCTTCCTGCGGCAGATAACCGATCCCGCGGCGCGCACGGGCGTGCAGGGGCAGCAGGCTGATATCTTCTTCATCAATAATGATGTTACCCGCGTCGCGCGGAACAATGCCCACCACCATATAAAAGGTGGTGGTTTTACCTGCACCGTTAGGACCCAACAGGCCGACAATCTCGCCGGAGTTGACGGTCAAACTGACATCTTCCACGACGCGGCGGCCCTTATAGGCTTTGGCGAGATTCTTTGCAGTTAATGTTGCCATAACGAATTAGTTACTCTTTTTCTGTGCCGGGGCCTGATTGCTATTTTTGTCCTGCAGCTGCGATGGAACCAGTACGGTGGTCACGCGTTTGCCTTTCTCGCTGAAGGCCTGCATTTTCTGCTCTTTGACCAGGTAGGTGATCTTGTCGCCCTTGATGTTGCTGTCGAGCTGCTCCAGGTACGCATTACCGGTAAGAACAACGAAATCTTTCGCCAGCTCGTAGTGCATCTGGGAGGCGTGGCCTTTTACCGGCTTGCCGTTATCCTGCATCTGATAGAAGGTGGCCGGGTTGCCGTAGCCATCGATAATCTCTTTCCCGTCCTCACCGCCAGGACGCGTCACCACCACTTTGTCGGCATTAATTTTGATGGTGCCCTGAGTCACGACCACGTTGCCGGTAAAGGTCACCACGTTGCCTTGCATATCGAGTGATTGCGTATCAGATTCGATATGAATCGGCTGCTCGGTATCACCCGTCACAGCAAGCGCAGGCAGGCTAAGGGCCAGCAGGGCGCTGGCTATAACACAATTAAGGCTGAGTTTGTTTGTTTTGAATTTCATAAGAGGTTCTAACCTTTTCAATCAGCTCTGCGTTCTTGCTGCGTAAGTTCCCGCGCATTCTCAGACCGCTGGAATTAAATGTTGTGCCGTATAACGTGACCAGATCCTGCGATGTTACATCCTGAGTCACAAGGTTTATCTGTGCGTTATCGGTCGTGATTTTGCGCAACTGCGCATCTGCGGTCAGCGCATTCACTTCAACATGGCCATACAGATAAAGCATACGGTCATTCGTCAGTTTTGCCCGATCTGCTTTAATCGACCATGTCGGAATTTTATCGGTATCAAACGTGGTCATCACCGGTTGAGTAAACCATGAGACGCCCTGTTCGGAAAAATACTCAACGTGCTGAGCGATAAGGCGGTAATTCAGCGCCCCTTCCGGGCTGTAAACGACGGTATCGCTGTGATCGCTTTTATACGTTGGATCGTTGGTGTTGACCGTCGGCGCTTGTTCGTCGTCCCGGTCAGCGAGATTCACGCCAATCAGTACCAGTACGACAAGCGTTAGCAGAATAATAACCCAACGTCTGGTTTTACTCATATCGATTGCCCTTTGGCCTCATCAAGCTTACCTTGCGCCAGCAGTAACAGGTCGCAGACTTCTCGTACTGCGCCACGGCCACCGTTAATCCGGGTGACATAGTCAGCGCGTGGGATCAAAAGCGGATAGGCATCGGCCACGGCGATGCTAAGTCCCACTTCTGCCATCACTGGCCAGTCAATAAGATCGTCTCCGACATAGGCAACGTTTTCCGGGGCGATGGCAAGTTTACCAAGTAAGTCCCTGAAAGCGACCATCTTATCGGATTGCCCCTGATAGAGATGGGTAATGCCCAGCGTTTCGCACCGATCTTCTACCAGTTTAGCCTTACGTCCGGTGATGATGGCAACTTCTATGCCAGATGTCAGGGCACAGCGAATCCCGTAGCCATCACGCACGTTGAAGGCTTTCAGCTCTTCACCATTATTGCCCATATAAATCAGGCCGTCTGACAGCACGCCATCCACATCCAGGATCAGCAGGCGAATTTTCTCGGCCTGCGACATCATCTGCGCGCTTACCGGGCCATAACAGGTTGCAAGGGATGCACCCGTATTAATCATTGTCTTATCCTTCATTACACTACGCCTGCGCGCAAAAGATCATGCATATGTACCACACCCAGTAACTGGTCGCCATCGGCAACCATAACGGAGGTGATATGGCGGGACTGCATCAGGTTCAGTACCTCAACGGCCAGCGTGCCGGGACGCACCCGAATACCGCCTGAGGTCATCACATCGGCGATACCCAGCTTACGGACATCCACACCCATATCGAACACGCGACGGAGATCCCCGTCGGTAAAGATACCCTCAATCTTCATCTGATCGTTGCAGATGACGGTCATCCCCAGGTTTTTACGGGTAATTTCCAGCAGCGCATCGCGCAGGGAGGCCTCTTTGCTGACGTGCGGAATTTCATCCCCCGTATGCATAATATCATTTACGCGCAGCAGCAGTTTACGTCCCAGCGCACCGCCCGGATGGGAGAGGGCAAAATCTTCGGCGGTAAAGCCGCGCGCTTCAAGCAGGGCGACAGCCAGCGCATCACCCATAACCAGTGCGGCAGTGGTGCTGGAGGTCGGCGCCAGCCCCAGGGGACAGGCTTCTTTTGGCACTTTAACGCACAGGTGGATATCTGCGGCGCGCGCCATGCTGCTCTCCGGACGGCTGGTAATACAGATCAGGGGAACGTGCAGGCGTTTCAGGACCGGGATCAGCGCCAGGATCTCATTCGATTCGCCCGAGTTGGATAACGCGATGACGATATCCTGTGACGAAACCATACCCAGATCGCCATGCGCCGCTTCGCCGGGATGGACGAAAAACGCTTTCGTGCCGGTACTGGCGAAGGTTGCTGCCATTTTACGGCCAATATGGCCAGATTTACCCATCCCCATCACCACGACTTTGCCAGGACAGTGGAAAAGTTTTTCGCACGCCAGGCTAAAGTCCTGATTAATGTATTGATCTAACTGCGCCAGACCTTCACGTTCAATCTCCAGAACCTCTTTTCCTGCTTTCTGAAAGTCAAAACCCGGCTGCAATTCTATTTGCGACATAATGCGTTTCCGTTTACCCAGAGAGAAGCGGCGAGAGCCAGTACAGCATCGCCATCCATACGACAAATCCCACCGTCAGCAGCGCACCGGCGCCCTGACCAATCTGCCTTTTTCGCCGCCAGCAGAGCAGGGCGAAGATTACGCTGACTAAGACCATCACCCCGTAATCGCGGCTGAACGCGAGCGGATTAAACGCGCCAGGGGCAATCAGGGCAGGCAGGCCAAGCACGATAGCAACATTAAAAATATTCGAGCCGATGATATTGCCAATCGCCATGTCATCTTCACCCTTACGCGCCCCGGCGATAGCCGTTGCGAGCTCAGGCAAACTGGTACCAATGGCAATCACCGTCAGGCCGATGGTTAACTCGCTCATGGCGAAATAGTTGGCCAGAACCGTAGCGTTATCTACAATCATCTGCGTCGCCATGGGCATGATGATTAACGCCACGCCCAGCCAGAGCAGCGCGACGGGTAAGTTCCCCTCACGCGGCAGCTCTGCCACCTGTTCGCGGGTCAACGTGTCACTGCCTTGCTTTTCTGCCGCCCGGGCAAGCTTCACGATATAAAACAGCCAGATGACCGCCAGCGCCAGCAGAAAAATGCCATCGCTGAGGGTTAACTGCCCGTCATATAACACATAACCCGCCAGCAGGCTGACAATTAACATTAGCGGTAATTCACGCCGCAGAACATCAGAATGCACGCGAAAAGGATGCAGTAGCGCAGCAAGGCCCAGGATGAGCAAGATATTGACGATATTGGAGCCAATAGCCGTTCCGACCGCAAGATCAACCTGATCGTGCATTGAGGCGGCCGCAGAGACGATGATCTCCGGCAGGGAAGTGCCCACGCTGACCACCGTCATCCCAATAATCAGGGGGGGAACACCTAACAAACGGCAGAGGATTGAAGCGGAGAACACCAGACGGTCGGCACTGTAGACCACCAAAAGTAAACCAATTATTAACAGTGCCGTTGCAAGAAGCATCAAAAGTCCTTTCTTCAGGTATACTCGCCGGTCCACTGAGAAAAAATCTCTGCCGCTGCATACTGTCTGTAGATGTAACGAATCCTAATTTTGACTTTATGCGCTGTAAAAGTAAAACAAATGCCAGCTTTCGCTTACCTGCAGAGGTAATATTCTGTAAAAATGTTGGGTTTGCGGCGAAATCAGGCATCAAGCTGATCCTGAACCGGCAACAGAAAGGAAATGTACATGAGCCTGAATGAGGCGAATATAGTCGATGTCCGTGGCGTCAGCTTCACGCGCAGCAGCCGGGTCATTTTTGACAACATCTCTCTCACCGTGCCCCGCGGTAAAATTACCGCCATCATGGGCCCCTCCGGCATTGGTAAAACAACGCTGTTACGCCTGATTGGAGGGCAAATTCCGCCAAGCCAGGGCGAGATCCTTTTTGATGGCGAAAATATTCCGGCAATGTCACGCTCGCGCCTCTATACCGTGCGTAAACGCATGAGCATGCTGTTCCAGTCCGGGGCGCTATTTACTGACATGAATGTCTTCGATAATGTCGCCTACCCGCTGCGTGAGCATACGCAGCTGCCCCCGGCGCTGCTGAAAAGCACCGTAATGATGAAGCTTGAGGCTGTGGGGCTGCGTGGCGCGGCGAAGCTGATGCCTTCCGAACTCTCTGGCGGTATGGCCCGCCGTGCGGCGCTGGCGCGCGCGATTGCGCTGGAACCCGATTTGATCATGTTCGATGAGCCCTTTGTCGGGCAGGACCCAATCACCATGGGCGTGTTGGTCAAACTGATCTCTGAGCTGAACAGCGCGCTGGGCGTAACCTGTATTGTGGTATCTCATGACGTACCGGAAGTGCTGAGCATTGCCGACTACGCCTATATCGTGGCGGATAAAAAAATTGTGGCGCACGGTAGCGCCCAATCATTGCAGACCAACAGCGATGCGCGAGTCCGTCAGTTCCTCGACGGCATTGCAGATGGCCCCGTGCCGTTCCGTTATCCTGCGGGTGATTATCATAAAGATCTATTGGGAATAGGGAGTTAAGCCACTCATGCTGTTAAATGCGTTGGCCGCTCTCGGACACCGTGGCATAAAAACCATCAGGACGTTCGGGCGTGCCGGGTTGATGTTATTCAATGCGCTGGTCGGGAAACCGGAATTCCGCAAACATGCCCCTCTGCTGGTACGCCAGCTGTATAATGTCGGCGTGCTGTCGATGCTCATTATCATCGTTTCCGGGGTCTTTATCGGGATGGTGCTGGGGCTGCAGGGGTATCTGGTTCTCACTACCTACAGCGCAGAAACCAGCCTCGGAATGCTGGTGGCGCTCTCCCTGCTGCGTGAGCTGGGACCGGTGGTCGCCGCGCTGTTATTCGCAGGACGTGCCGGTTCGGCGCTGACCGCTGAAATCGGCCTGATGCGCGCCACGGAGCAGCTCTCCAGTATGGAAATGATGGCCGTGGATCCGCTGCGTCGGGTCATCTCGCCGCGCTTCTGGGCCGGTATGATTTCGCTGCCGCTGTTAACTATCCTCTTTGTCGCGGTCGGCATCTGGGGCGGTTCGATGGTTGGCGTGCAGTGGAAAGGGATCGATGCCGGTTTCTTCTGGTCAGCGATGCAGGGCGCCGTTGACTGGCGTCTGGATCTGGTTAACTGCCTGATTAAAAGCGCAGTATTTGCTGTGACGATCACCTGGATTGCGCTGTTCAACGGCTACGATGCGATCCCGACGTCTGCCGGTATCAGCCGGGCAACTACACGTACCGTTGTTCATTCGTCGCTGGCCATACTGGCTCTGGATTTTGTGCTCACCGCACTGATGTTTGGGAAATGAGTTCATGCAAACGAAAAAAGTAGAAATTTGGGTTGGCGTATTTGTCCTGCTGGCGCTGCTGGCAGCACTCTTTTTAAGCTTTAAAGTGGCGGACGTAACGACCATCCGCACCGAGCCGACATACCGCATTTATGCCACCTTCGATAACATCGGTGGCCTGAAGAGCCGTTCTCCGGTGCGTATTGGCGGGGTAGTGGTAGGGCGTGTGGCCGATATCACCCTCGATGAGAAAACCTATCTGCCGCGCGTCGCGCTGGATATTGAAGAACGTTACAACCACATCCCGGATACCAGCTCCCTCTCTATCCGTACATCCGGCCTGTTAGGGGAACAATACCTGGCGCTGAACATCGGTTTTGACGATCCCGAACTGGGAACGTCTATCCTTAAGGACGGTGGCGTGATTCAGGATACGAAGTCAGCCATGGTGCTGGAAGATATGATTGGTCAGTTCCTTTACAACAGCAACAGTAAAGGGGGTGACGAGAATCAAGCTGCGCAGACCCCTGCGCAGAGTGACATTACGCCGCCTGTTGGCACGACGAATTCATCTCAGGAGAAGTAATTCATGATTAAACGACTGTTAATGGTTGCCATGCTGATGATTGCCCCTCTGACTGCAGCTAACGCAGCCGATCAGAGCAATCCTTATCAACAGATGAATGAGGCAGCAAAGAAAACCTTCGATCGCCTTAAAAATGAGCAGCCAAAGATCCGCTCCAATCCTGACTATCTGCGTGATGTGGTTGACCAGGAACTGCTGCCATATGTCCAGGTGAAATATGCCGGTGCGCTGGTGCTGGGCCGTTACTACAAAGACGCAACGCCTGCGCAGCGCGAAGCCTATTTCGCTGCGTTCCGTGAATATCTGAAGCAGGCCTACGGTCAGGCTCTCGCCATGTACCACGGTCAGACGTATCAGATCGCACCGGAGCAGCCGCTGGGTTCTGCGACCATCGTGCCTATCCGCGTGACCATCGTCGATCCGAACGGTCGTCCGCCAGTGCGTCTGGATTTCCAGTGGCGTAAGAACACCCAGAGCGGTAACTGGCAGGCTTACGACATGATTGCCGAAGGCGTCAGCATGATCACCACCAAGCAGAACGAATGGAGCGATCTGCTGCGTACCAAGGGCATTGATGGTCTGACCGCACAGCTGAACAGCATCGCACGTCAGAAAATTACCCTGGAAGGAAACAAGTAATTATGTCGCAGCTGAGCTGGACCCGTGAGGGTGAGACGTTATTACTCTCAGGCGAGCTGGATCAGGATTATCTGAATCCTCTGTGGGATGCGCGGGACGATGCCATGAGGGGAGTTTCCCGAATCGACCTGAGCGGTATCTCTCGTGTGGATACGGCGGGTGTGGCGTTGCTGGTTCATCTGGTCTCAACGGGCAAGCAGCAGGGCATCCCGGTGACGCTTTCGGGCGTCAGCGACAATGTCGTCATCCTGGCCCAGCTCTATAATCTGCCGGAAGACGTATTGCCCCGCTAATTTTTTCAGTACGTTACTATCAAAAGCCCTGACAGTTTCATCGTCGGGGCTTTTTGCTTATTTAAGACCGCGCCACTTTGCTCTAAGATGTTGGGCTTGTTTTCACTACCAGATGATATAGAACCCATGGAAAATCATGAAATCCAGACAGTGCTGATGAACGCACTCGCCCTTCAGGAAGTCCACGTCTCCGGCGACGGCAGCCACTTTCAGGTTATTGCTGTGGGTGAGATTTTTGACGGCATGAGCCGCGTGAAGAAGCAGCAGGCTGTCTATGCGCCGCTGATGGAATATATCGCGGATAATCGTATCCATGCCCTGTCGATTAAGGCGTTTACCCCTACAGAGTGGGCACGCGATCGCAAACTAAACGGTTTTTGAGCTGAGGGTGATTTGCCCGCAGCACGGTTGAATTCATACAGAGAGTAATTACATGGACAAATTTCGTGTTCAGGGGCCGACGCGTCTCCAGGGCGAAGTCACAATTTCCGGCGCTAAAAATGCCGCGCTGCCGATCCTCTTCGCCGCACTGCTTGCGGAAGAGCCGGTAGAGATCCAGAACGTACCAAAGCTGAAAGACATTGATACCACCATGAAACTGCTCGGCCAGTTGGGTACCAAGGTTGAGCGTAACGGATCCGTATGGATCGATGCCAGCAACGTGAATAACTTTTCCGCCCCTTACGATCTGGTGAAGACCATGCGCGCATCCATCTGGGCGCTGGGTCCGCTGGTGGCCCGTTTTGGACAGGGCCAGGTCTCTCTGCCGGGCGGTTGCGCCATTGGCGCGCGTCCGGTGGACCTGCACATTTTTGGCCTTGAGAAGCTGGGCGCAGAAATTAAGCTGGAAGAGGGCTACGTAAAGGCCTCCGTGAATGGCCGTCTGAAAGGCGCCCACATCGTGATGGACAAAGTAAGCGTTGGCGCTACCGTCACCATCATGTCCGCAGCGACGCTGGCCGAAGGCACCACCATCATCGAGAACGCCGCGCGCGAGCCGGAGATTGTGGATACTGCGAACTTCCTGAATACGCTGGGCGCGAAGATCACCGGTCAAGGCACCGACCGTATTACCATTGAAGGCGTTGAGCGTCTGGGTGGCGGCGTATATCGCGTCCTGCCTGACCGTATCGAAACCGGGACCTTCCTGGTCGCCGCAGCCATCTCCGGCGGTAAGATCGTCTGCCGCAACGCCCAGCCTGATACGCTGGATGCGGTACTGGCAAAACTCCGCGAAGCCGGTGCCGATGTTGAAACCGGCGAAGACTGGATCAGCCTGGATATGCACGGTAAACGTCCGAAAGCCGTTAACGTACGTACCTCTCCGCATCCGGCATTCCCGACCGATATGCAGGCCCAGTTTACTCTGCTGAACCTGGTGGCGGAAGGGACGGGTGTGATCACTGAAACGATCTTTGAAAACCGTTTTATGCATGTACCGGAACTGATCCGTATGGGCGCACACGCTGAGATCGAAAGTAACACCGTGATCTGTCATGGCGTGGAAAAACTGTCTGGTGCTCAGGTGATGGCAACCGATCTGCGTGCTTCTGCGAGCCTGGTGCTGGCAGGTTGTATTGCGGAAGGGACGACGCTGGTGGATCGTATTTATCACATCGATCGCGGCTATGAACGCATTGAAGATAAACTGCGCGCGCTGGGTGCAAATATTGAGCGTGTAAAAGGCGAGTAATCGTTCCGGCAGCCCCCTGCCAAAATGACCGGGGGGTTGCTATTCCCGTTTACAAGAGCGTCATTCCTGGCGCTCTTTTTCTTGTTTCTTATGGCGCATCATGCGCGTTCTGTCGACAAACTCGTGAGTGATGGGGTCGTGGTAGCGTGATGGCCAGATAACCCAAGGGTCGGTGCCGAGCGCTGTAGCAATGATCAATTCTCCCTTTGGCCAGGGGCGCGTTAGCGCATTTGCAAGGGTGGATGAACTCAGGCCATTACGGCGGGATTCTGCAGCAAGTGATGTTCCCTTTTTGCGCAGCGCGGCGATGATATCGGCCGAGTGCCAGTCGGTAAATTTCTTATCCATTCAGCTATCCCTCTGTTCGGGTACGTGTACGTCATTTCCTCTTAAATGACAGTGTTACTATACCTTCTTCAAACATCGGTTCTAAAAAGTTCGCATTACAGGAGGCAATATTCGGATTTTACCAGGGCTTTAATCATGCGGCCTGTAAGGGGATTATTTAACAATTTCATGGATAAAAATTGGAACTTACTAGAACTCTCTTTTTACATAAAAGAGAGTTCATCGGGGGTTATCGATCGCGCTGAACAGCAATATGCGCGAGGCCGATCAGGGCGTCTCGCCATGGGCTGTCAGGGATGACCTGAAGTGCGGCAATGGCTTTATCCGCTTCTTCCTCAGCACGCTGGCGCGTCCATTCCAGGGAACCACAGGTTGCCATTGCTTCCAGTACAGGTTCCAGAAGATGTCGACCGTTTCCTTGCTCAATCGCTTCGCGAATAAGCTTAGCCTGTTCAGGGGTGCCGTGACGCATAGCATGCAGCAGCGGCAGCGTCGGTTTGCCTTCATTAAGGTCATCACCGACGTTCTTGCCGAGCGTTTCGCCATCGGCGCTGTAGTCGAGCAGATCGTCGATCAGCTGGAAGGCGGTGCCAAGGTAGCGCCCGTAATCCTGCAGCCCACGCTCCTGCTCGTCAGTACAGCCGGCCAGAATACCGGAGCACTGCGCAGCGGCTTCGAACAGACGAGCGGTTTTGCTGTAGATCACCCGCATGTAGTTCTCTTCAGTGATGTCCGGGTCGTTGACGTTCATCAGCTGCAGAACTTCGCCTTCTGCAATGACGTTCACCGCTTTGGACATCACTTCCAGGATCTTCAGCGATCCCAGGCTGGTCATCATCTGGAAGGCGCGCGTATAGATAAAATCGCCTACCAGCACGCTGGCAGCATTACCAAACGCGGCGTTGGCGGTGGCTTTGCCACGACGCATGTCGGACTCATCGACAACGTCATCATGCAGCAGCGTGGCGGTATGGATAAATTCGATCAGCGCTGCGATCGTTACGTGCGCGTTCTCCTGATAGCCGACCGCTCGGGCGGCCAGCACAGCGATCATTGGACGGATGCGTTTACCCCCGCCGCTGACGATGTAATAACCCAACTGATTGATTAGTTGAACGTCAGAATCGAGCTGCTCCAGGATCGCTGCATTCACACCCGCCATATCTTGCGCGGTTAACTCATTGATTTTTTCTAAATTCATCGCAAAAGCCGGGCTTTAAGTCCTGTTTACCACATATCAAATGGGCTAACGAAGGGTTCGGTTTATCAATAGTAGCGCTGATTGTACTGAAAAAACGCGGCAGATAAACGTTACCGTACGTGTTGTGTTTTTTTTCTTCATGTATTGACTGTAGCACTTGTCAAAGGCTCGCGTTTTGCGTAATATTCGCGCCCTATTGTGAATATTTATAGCGCACTCTGAATCACACGAGGATGTGCGCGGAAGCGGAGTTTATATGTACGCGGTTTTCCAAAGTGGTGGTAAACAACACCGAGTAAGCGAAGGTCAGACCGTTCGCCTGGAAAAGCTGGACATCGCAACTGGCGAATCTATTGAATTCGCTGAAGTTCTGATGATCGCAAACGGTGAAGAAGTCAAAATCGGCGTTCCTTTCGTTGATGGCGGCGTTATCAAAGCTGAAGTTGTTGCTCATGGTCGTGGCGAGAAAGTTAAAATCGTTAAGTTTCGTCGTCGTAAACACTACCGTAAGCAGCAGGGCCACCGTCAGTGGTTCACTGATGTGAAAATTACTGGCATCAGCGCCTAAGACCTGAGGAGAGATTTAAATGGCACATAAAAAGGCTGGCGGCTCCACACGTAACGGTCGCGATTCAGAAGCTAAACGCCTCGGCGTTAAGCGTTTCGGTGGCGAAACCGTTCTGGCGGGTAGCATCATCGTTCGTCAGCGTGGTACTAAATTCCACGCTGGTAACAACGTAGGTTGCGGTCGTGACCACACTCTGTTTGCTAAAGCAGACGGTAAAGTGAAATTTGAAGTTAAAGGCCCGAACAACCGTAAATACATCAGCATTGTTGCTGAGTAAGGTTTTCTCGGTCCGGTAACGGATTAAAGCCCCGCAACGTGTTGCGGGGCTTTTTACATTGGAAACCCGGTAATTTTTTCGGTAGGGAAAACGGGCATGAAGCAGCAGGCCGGCATTGGTATTCTTTTGGCGCTCACTACCGCAATGTGCTGGGGTGCGCTGCCAATTGCAATGAAGCAGGTACTGGAAGTGATGGAGCCGCCAACGGTGGTCTTCTACCGCTTCCTGATGGCCGGTATTGGATTAGGTATTATCCTTGCGATAAAGGGTAAGCTTCCTCCGCTGCGTATCTTTCGCAAACCGCGCTGGCTGGTACTGCTGGCGATTGCGACAGGTGGTCTGTTCGGTAACTTCATTCTGTTCAGTTCTTCCCTGCAATACCTCAGTCCTACGGCCTCGCAGGTTATTGGCCAGCTCTCGCCGGTAGGCATGATGGTTGCCAGCGTCTTTATTCTGAAAGAGAAGATGCGCGGCACGCAGATTATCGGGGCACTGATGCTGCTTTGCGGTCTGGTGTTGTTCTTCAATACCAGTCTGATAGAGATTTTTACCCGCCTGACGGATTACACCTGGGGTGTAATTTTCGGGGTGGGCGCGGCGGCGGTATGGGTGAGTTATGGCGTCGCGCAAAAGGTGTTATTACGCCGTCTGGCGTCACAGCAGATTCTGTTTTTGCTGTACACTTTATGTACTATTGCCCTGTTGCCGCTGGCGAAGCCGGGAGTCATCTCCCAGTTAAGCGACTGGCAGCTGGCGTGTCTGATCTTTTGTGGTCTGAACACATTAGTGGGTTATGGCGCGCTGGCAGAAGCGATGGCGCGCTGGCAGGCAGCGCAGGTAAGTGCGCTGATTACGCTGACGCCACTGTTTACACTGTTATTTTCAGATTTATTATCAATGGCCTGGCCCGATTTCTTCGTCAAACCGATGTTAAACCTGTTGGCTTATCTCGGTGCGTTTGTCGTGGTTGCGGGCGCGATGTATTCCGCCATTGGTCATCGTCTTTGGGGACGTTGGCGCAAAAATGAAGCGGCCCCCGCTCAGGCGAATGATTTACGGAGAGTAAAATGAAGTTTGTTGATGAAGCAACGATCCTGGTCGTGGCAGGTGATGGCGGTAATGGTTGCGTAAGCTTCCGCCGCGAAAAATACATTCCCCGTGGCGGTCCTGATGGCGGCGACGGCGGCGACGGCGGTGACGTGTGGTTAGAGGCGGATGAAAACCTCAACACCCTGATCGACTACCGTTTCGAAAAATCATTCCGTGCTGAGCGCGGTCAGAATGGCCAGAGCCGTGACTGTACCGGTAAACGCGGGAAAGATGTCACGGTTAAAGTCCCTGTCGGAACGCGTGTTATCGATCAGGGCACGGGCGAAACCATGGGTGATATGACCAAACATGGTCAGCGCCTGATGGTCGCAAAGGGCGGCTGGCACGGTCTGGGTAATACCCGTTTCAAATCCTCCGTTAACCGTACGCCGCGTCAGAAGACGATGGGTACCCCGGGTGATAAGCGCGATCTGCAGCTGGAACTGATGCTGCTGGCGGACGTGGGCATGCTGGGGATGCCAAACGCAGGTAAATCCACCTTTATCCGTGCTGTCTCTGCGGCCAAACCAAAAGTGGCCGACTATCCGTTTACGACCCTGGTACCAAGCCTCGGCGTAGTGCGTATGGACAACGAGAAGAGCTTCGTCGTGGCCGATATCCCGGGCCTGATCGAAGGCGCTGCCGAAGGGGCGGGCTTAGGTATTCGCTTCCTGAAGCACCTTGAGCGTTGCCGCGTTCTGCTGCACCTCATCGATATCGATCCAATCGACGGTTCCGATCCGGTGGAAAACGCCCGTATCATTATCGGCGAGCTGGAAAAATACAGCGACAAACTGGCTGCCAAGCCGCGCTGGCTGGTCTTTAACAAGATCGACCTGATGGATAAAGCGGAAGCCGAAGCGAAGGCGAAAGCCATTGCCGAAGCGATGGGCTGGGAAGACAAGTACTATCTCATCTCCGCCGCAAGCCAGATGGGCGTGAAAGAGCTGTGCTGGGATGTGATGACCTTCATCATCGAGAACCCGGTAACGCAGGCAGAAGAAGCGAAACAGCCTGAGAAAGTCGAATTCATGTGGGATGACTACCACCGTCAGCAGCTTGAAGAGCAGGCGGAAGAAGACGACGAAGAGTGGGATGACGACTGGGATGAAGATGACGAAGAAGGCGTCGAATTCATCTATAAGCGTTAAAACCATCAAGAGCCCCCTATCAAGGGGGCTTTTTAGTTCAGTGTTTCAGGCAGCCAGCAGGTGACTATCAAGCCGCCTTCGGGGCGATTTTCCAGCGTCAGCTTGCCGCGATGCAGCTGTACAATACGCTGAACGATGCTCAGCCCCAGCCCGCTACCGCCATAGCGTTGATCGATGCGGCGAAACGGCTCGGTAATCGACTGGCGATGGGCTTCATCTATGCCAGGCCCCTGATCGCTGACGCTCACCTGCGTACCGCCGTCGACCTCCTGCATGGCGACTTCAATAGTGGTTCCCGCCGGGCTGTAACGCACCGCGTTTTCCAGCAAATTACGTAACATCAGCCGTAACAGGATTGCATCGCCCTGTACGTTCTGTGGGCTCGCCTGCGGCCAGACCAGGGTGTGATTTTTCGCCTCATTCTCCAGCGCCAGCGGCGCAATAATGGCTTCGCTCCAGTTAACCGTATCATAGTGGCCGCTGGCCATAGCTTGCCCCGCCCGGGCCAGCATTAGCAGTTGCTCTACGGTATGCATCAGTTGATCGATTCGGGCAATCAGCGTCGTCGCCTGGGGCGAGCCTGACTGCGCCATCAGCTCCAGATGCAGGCGAATACCCGCCAGGGGCGTACGCAGCTCATGCGCGGCATCAGCGGTGAACAGGCGCTCCTGCTGAATGGTTTGATCCAGTCGGGCGAGCAGCTGATTCAGCGAGGTGGTGACGGCGCCAATTTCCTCCATATCGGAGTACATCGGCAGCGGCGTAAGATTATCGGCAGAACGGTTCGCCAGGCTGGTACGTAACTGATTCAGCGGACGGGTGATCCAGCTGACGGCCCAGAAAGAGAAAAGCAGGGTAAACCCGACCATCACCAGCGAAGGGACCAGCAACGAGGCGATCGCCTCCCGGATCTCTTTCTCGACATGCTGGTTGCGGGATTTTGCCGACAGCGTCTCGCTCACCAGAAAGCTGATTTGCTCCCGGCTCTCATGCCAGAGCCAGATGACGCTGATCAGTTGAAAGAAAAGCAGAATGACTGCCAACAGCACCATCAGACGACGGCGCATGCTGTTCATTTTTGACTCTCAAGGCGATATCCCACGCCGCGTACCGTTTTGATCCGGTCTTTGCCCAGCTTGCGTCGCAGGTTATGAATATGCACTTCCAGCGTATTAGAGCCGGGGTCGTCCTGCCAGGAGTAAATATCCTGCTGTAAGGTTTCCCGGTGGACGGTCTGTCCGGTGCGCATAATCAGCCGGGTTAACAGGGCGAACTCTTTAGGGGTGACTTCGACCGGCTGGGACTGCTGTAACACCTGCTGGGTTTGCAGATTTAACGTCAGATCGCCATCGCTGAGCAGGTTATCGCTGTGCCCCTGATAGCGCCGGATCAACGCTCTGGCGCGCGCCTGGAGTTCCGCCAGCGCAAAGGGCTTGACCAGATAGTCATCGGCGCCGGAGTCCAGGCCGTTTATCCGGTCTTCCAGCGCGTCGCGGGCGGTCAGGATCAGCACAGGGTTATCGATACCCCGTCGGCGCCACTGGCTTAGCAGGGTGGCGCCGTCTTTATCCGGCAGGCCAAGATCGAGGATCACCAGACTGTATTCGCCGCTCTGGATAAGGCCATCAGCTTCGGCGGCGGTACCCGCGCAATCAAGCGTGTAGCCTTCAGCCGAGAGCGCCAGCGCCAGTCCTTCCTGCAACAGCAGATCGTCTTCAACAATGAGTAATTTCATCGCTAGTTGTTCTGATAAATGTCCTTGTAAAGCCGGCTTTCAAAGCGCACCAGCGGGATACGACGGTTACGTTGGTCGGCAGGTTCCACCGCGTAGCCAGAAAGATACTGCACAAATGCCATCCGCTGTCCGCTGGCGGTGGTGATAAATCCGGCAAGGTTATACACCCCCTGCAGGGAGCCCGTTTTGGCGGAGACTTTGCCATCGACGCCCGCGGCATGCAGGCCCGCACGGTACTGCAGGGAGCCGTCATAACCGGCGAGCGGCAGCATTGAGATAAAGTTTAGTTCAGTGTCGTGCTGAGCAATGTACTGAAGGACCTGCATCATGGTGGCAGGAGAGATCAGGTTATGGCGCGACAGACCTGAACCATCGACCGCGATGGTATTGCCAAGATCGATGCCAGCCTGCTGGCGGAGGATCTGACGAACCGCATCTGAACCGGCACGCCAGGTGCCAGGTACGCCAAAGCGGGCATGCCCAATCATGCGAAATACGGTATCGGCGATCATGTTGTCCGATTTTTTCAGCATGATCTTCAGCAGATCGTGCAGCGGCGCCGACTGCTTACTGGCAATCACGGTGCCGGGCTCGTTGCTCTGCGTCTGACGCAGCAGGGTACCGCTGTAAGTGATGTTGGCCTGCTTCAGTTCATTCTTGAGGATCGCCCCGGCATAGCTTGCGCCATCCTGAATGGCGAAGGCCAGCGGCAGCGGATCGGCCCGCTGCGTCAGGCAGCCGGTCAGGGTAAAGCGGTTCAAATCGCCCGGGACGACATCCAGTTCGCAGTACTGCGCTTCCGGGGAACCTTTCGCCAGGGTACGCACCTGGCTGAACATGTTGACCGGATAGTAAGAGGCCACCCGAATGAAGGCTAAATCGTTCGGTTTGGGGGCGCTGTATAACGAAATGGAGAAGCAGTTGCGATCGACGATCGCGGCCGCAGGCGGGGCGCTAAAGCACTGGGTCATGTCATTCCACGGCCAGCCGGGGGCTTTATCATGGCTGGCAAAAATGGATGTATCGATAAGCACATTGCCTTCAATGCGCTGTACACCAGACTTCTTTAGCACGGCGACCATGTTGCGGATATCCTGACGCTTAAATGTCGGATCGCCGCCAAAACGGGCAATAAGATCGCCTTTCAGCACGCCGTTCTCAACGTTGCCTTTGCTTTCAAGCGTGGTCGTAAAACGAAAGTCAGGCCCAAGCTGCAGCAGGGCGGCCAGCGCCGTGATCACCTTTTGGGTACTGGCAGGCAGAGCCATCTGCTGGCTGTGATAATCAATCTCAGGCGCCTGAGCCCCCACCTTTTGCACGACCAGGGCAAGATTGGCGCCATCGGGCAGCTGATTAATGTACTCGTCAACGTTCGCTGCCTGGACAGTGAACGCAATAGTGGTGGTCAATCCGATGATAAATCTGGAAAATCGCATAATCTCGCGCTAACAACCCGGAAACAAACCGTCATACTACGGCCCAACGCCCTGTAAAGTAAACGATGACCCATACTGAACTTCGCGTTAAAATACGTATCAAACTGAAAAATTGCTGCTGACCTGGAACATTGTTTCCGGGTCAGTTTTCTTTTGCTTCTGACCTGTGCCAGGCTGTGATGCCTGCGGGGCCAGTAGTCGGGTCGGTTAACCGTACCTAACAGGAATGTCAAAGAGGTATAACAAATGCAAGCTATTCCGATGACCTTACGTGGTGCTGAAAAACTGCGTGAAGAACTGGATTTTTTGAAATCTGTTCGCCGCCCTGAAATCATCGCCGCCATTGCGGAAGCACGTGAGCATGGCGATCTGAAAGAGAATGCTGAGTATCACGCCGCGCGTGAGCAGCAGGGGTTCTGCGAAGGGCGTATCAAAGATATCGAAGCCAAGCTGTCAAATGCGCAGGTGATTGATATCACAAAAATGCCAAATAACGGACGCGTGATTTTTGGCTCTACCGTCACCGTGATTAACCTGGATACGGACGAAGAGGTCTCCTACCGCATCGTGGGTGATGACGAGGCTGATTTTAAGCAGAATCTGATCTCAGTAAACTCGCCAATCGCACGCGGTCTGGTGGGTAAAGAACAGGACGATGTTGTCACTATCCGTACGCCAGGCGGCGAAGTGGAATTCGAAATTACCAAGGTTGATTACCTGTAATTCGCATCCCCGGACAGATGTTGATAGATTGTAAAGATAGGAAAAAGGCCGCATAGCGGCCTTTTATCAACTCAAGGAGCGTGGCATTTTGCTCACCTGCTAAAGAAAAACCCCTCGTTTTACACAGTAAATGTGTTCAATTCAGGATAATCTTAGCGTGGCAGCGAGATTTTACGCTCTTTAGATGGGCGGTAGAGCACCAGCGTTTTACCGATGACCTGTACATTACAGGCGCCGGTCTCGCGCACGATTGCTTCCACGATCAAGGTCTTGGTGTCTCTGTCTTCAGAGGCGATTTTCACCTTGATTAATTCGTGGTGCTCCAGCGCTTGTTCAATCTCGGCCAGTACCCCTTCGGTCAAACCATTGTTGCCAAGCATCACTACAGGCTTGAGCGGATGTGCCAGACCTTTAAGGTGCTGTTTTTGTTTAGTACTCAGATTCATCGTATATTTTTGCTTACGTTGGGATTGAAAACGGTTCATTCTACCGCCATCTCCCTAATATCGCCAAATTGCTGAGTGGAAATTTACACCACAGGCTACGATGAACCAGGACGGAAAGTTAAATGACAGGTAAAAAGCGTTCTGCTAGCTCGAGCCGCTGGCTCCAGGAACACTTTAGCGATAAATATGTTCAACAGGCACAGAAAAAGGGGTTACGTTCCCGTGCCTGGTTTAAACTTGATGAAATACAGCAAAGTGACAAACTCTTTAAACCGGGGATGACAGTTGTTGACCTCGGTGCAGCGCCCGGTGGATGGTCGCAATATGCGGTAACGCAAATCGGCGGAACGGGCCGAATTATCGCCTGCGATCTTTTACCTATGGATCCTATCGTTGGTGTGGACTTCCTTCAGGGCGATTTTCGTGATGAATTAGTACTGAAAGCGTTACTTGAACGGGTAGGTGACAGTAAAGTTCAGGTTGTCATGTCCGATATGGCGCCAAATATGTGCGGAACACCGGCGGTGGATATCCCCCGCTCCATGTATCTGGTAGAACTGGCGTTAGAAATGTGTCGTGATGTATTAGCGCCGGGTGGTAGTTTTTTAGTAAAGGTGTTCCAGGGCGAAGGTTTCGAGGAGTATCTGAAGGAAATTCGCTCCCTGTTTACGAAGGTCAAAGTTCGTAAACCGGACTCTTCGCGTGCGCGTTCACGTGAAGTGTATATTGTAGCGACCGGGCGAAAATGATAACCGGTGAATTTCAGGCGAAAGTTTGAAATAAATCGGATACAGAGTATCCTGACGCTGTTTTTAACACAGTTGTAATAAGAGGTTAATCCCTTGAGTGACATGGCGAAAAACCTAATACTCTGGCTGGTCATTGCCGTTGTGCTGATGTCAGTATTCCAGAGCTTTGGGCCCAGCGAGTCTAATGGCCGTAAGGTGGACTACTCTACCTTCCTGCAAGAGGTCAACCAGGATCAGGTTCGCGAAGCGCGTATCAACGGACGTGAGATCAACGTTACCAAGAAAGATAGTAACCGTTACACGACTTACATTCCGGTGAACGATCCTAAGCTGCTTGATAACCTGCTGACTAAAAACGTCAAGGTTGTCGGCGAGCCGCCGGAAGAGCCAAGCCTGCTGGCTTCTATCTTCATTTCCTGGTTCCCGATGCTGCTGCTTATCGGCGTCTGGATCTTCTTTATGCGTCAGATGCAGGGCGGCGGTGGCAAAGGCGCCATGTCGTTCGGCAAGAGCAAGGCGCGTATGCTGACGGAAGACCAGATCAAAACCACTTTTGCTGACGTTGCAGGTTGCGACGAAGCGAAAGAAGAGGTGGGTGAACTGGTTGAATACCTGCGTGAGCCGAGCCGTTTCCAGAAACTGGGCGGTAAGATCCCGAAAGGCGTTCTGATGGTAGGTCCTCCTGGTACCGGTAAAACCCTGCTGGCGAAAGCCATCGCAGGTGAAGCGAAGGTGCCGTTCTTTACCATTTCCGGTTCTGACTTCGTTGAAATGTTCGTGGGTGTGGGTGCATCTCGTGTGCGTGACATGTTCGAACAGGCCAAGAAAGCCGCACCGTGCATCATCTTCATCGATGAAATCGACGCCGTAGGCCGCCAGCGTGGCGCGGGCCTGGGCGGTGGTCACGATGAACGTGAGCAGACGCTGAACCAGATGCTGGTTGAGATGGATGGCTTTGAAGGTAACGAAGGCATTATCGTTATCGCGGCAACTAACCGTCCGGACGTTCTTGACCCTGCGCTGCTGCGTCCAGGTCGTTTTGACCGTCAGGTTGTGGTTGGTCTGCCAGACGTTCGTGGTCGTGAGCAGATCCTGAAAGTGCATATGCGTCGCGTACCGCTCTCTCCGGACATCGATGCGGCAATCATTGCGCGCGGTACGCCAGGCTTCTCCGGTGCGGATCTGGCTAACCTGGTGAACGAAGCTGCACTGTTTGCTGCCCGCGGCAACAAGCGTGTGGTCTCCATGGTGGAGTTCGAGAAAGCGAAAGACAAAATCATGATGGGTGCGGAACGTCGCTCCATGGTGATGACGGAAGCGCAGAAAGAGTCCACGGCTTACCACGAAGCGGGCCACGCGATTATTGGTCGCCTGGTGCCGGAACACGATCCGGTGCATAAAGTAACCATTATTCCACGTGGCCGTGCGCTGGGCGTTACGTTCTTCCTGCCGGAAGGCGATGCAATCAGTGCCAGCCGCCAGAAACTGGAAAGCCAGATTTCAACCCTCTACGGTGGTCGTCTGGCAGAAGAAATTATCTACGGTGTGGAACATGTTTCGACCGGTGCGTCTAACGACATTAAAGTCGCGACCAACCTGGCCCGTAACATGGTGACCCAGTGGGGCTTCTCCGACAAACTTGGTCCGCTGCTCTATGCGGAAGAAGAAGGCGAAGTGTTCCTCGGCCGCAGCGTGGCGAAAGCGAAACATATGTCCGATGAAACAGCCCGTATCATCGACCAGGAAGTGAAAGCGCTGATTGAACGTAACTACGGTCGCGCTCGTCAGATCCTGAATGACAATATGGATATCCTGCACGCCATGAAAGATGCGCTCATGAAATATGAGACCATCGATGCGCCGCAGATTGACGACCTGATGGCTCGCCGTGATGTTCGTCCGCCTGCGGGCTGGGAAGATCCAGGTGCCTCTAACAACTCTGACAACAACGGTACGCCACGTGCGCCGCGTCCGGTCGATGAACCGCGTACGCCAAACCCGGGCAACACTATGTCAGAACAGTTGGGCGACAAATAAGCCACCGCTGTCAATGATCTTCTCTTAACCTGAAACCCTGGGGCTTGCCCCGGGGTTTTTCTTGTCTGCTTAACCAAAAATCAGGGACTTGCTATGAAACTCTTCGCCCAGGATTCTTATCTCGATCTTTCTCATCCCCATGTGATGGGGATCCTGAACGTCACGCCAGACTCTTTTTCCGATGGCGGCACGCATAACTCGCTTATCGATGCGGTCAGGCATGCGAATCTGATGATCAACGCTGGCGCGACGATCATCGACGTAGGTGGAGAGTCAACGCGACCCGGGGCTGCGGATGTCAGCGTTGATGAAGAGTTATCGCGCGTTATCCCGGTCGTTGAGGCGATCGCTCAGCGTTTCGAAGTCTGGATCTCTGTTGATACCTCCAAACCCGAGGTGATTCGCGAATCGGCAAGAGTGGGCGCTCACATTATCAATGACATTCGCTCCCTCACCGAGCCCGGTGCGCTTGAAGCGGCTGCCGAGACCGGGTTACCGGTATGCCTGATGCATATGCAGGGCCAGCCGAAAACCATGCAGGATGCGCCGAAATACAGCGACGTGTTTGCGGACGTGAACCGCTACTTTGAAGAGCATATTGCGCGCTGTGAACGTGCCGGTATCGCAAAAGCGAAATTGCTGCTCGACCCGGGCTTCGGTTTCGGTAAAAATCTCTCTCACAACTACGAACTTCTTGCGCGCTTATCAGAGTTTCACCATTTTGGCCTGCCGCTGCTGGTCGGAATGTCGAGAAAATCAATGATAGGCCAACTGCTTAACGTTGGGCCGTCAGAACGTCTGAGTGGCAGTCTGGCCTGTGCGGTGATTGCAGCGATGCAGGGAGCACATATAATTCGCGTCCATGACGTAAAAGAAACAGCAGAAGCCATGCGAGTGGTGGAAGCCACACTGGCAGCTAAGGAAAACTCCCGCTATGAGTAATCGTAAATTTTTTGGTACCGACGGCATTCGTGGACGCGTGGGCGATGCGCCAATCACTCCTGAGTTTGTACTGAAGTTAGGCTGGGCGGCTGGCAAGGTGCTGGCAAGCCACGGTTCGCGCAAAATCATTATCGGTAAAGATACGCGTATTTCCGGTTACATGCTCGAATCCGCACTGGAAGCGGGTCTGTCTGCCGCTGGGCTCTCCGCCTCTTTCACGGGCCCTATGCCCACCCCCGCAGTGGCCTATCTGACCCGCGCGTTCCGTGCCGAAGCGGGCATCGTGATCTCTGCCTCGCATAACCCGTTCTACGATAACGGCATCAAATTCTTCTCCATTGACGGCACCAAACTGCCGGATGACGTTGAAGAAGCGATTGAAGCGGAAATGGAAAAAGAGCTGACCTGCGTTGACTCCGCTGAGCTGGGTAAAGCCAGCCGTATCGTCGATGCTGCGGGTCGCTATATTGAATTTTGCAAAGGCACCTTCCCGAACGAACTCAGCCTGGGTCATTTGAAGATTGTGGTGGACTGCGCTAACGGTGCAACCTACCACATCGCCCCTAACGTATTCCGCGAACTGGGCGCGCAGGTTGTTGCCATCGGTTGCGAGCCAAACGGTCTGAATATCAATGCCGAGGTAGGTGCAACGGATGTTCGCGCTCTGCAGGCGCGTGTGCTGGCGGAGAAGGCCGATCTCGGGATTGCTTACGATGGTGATGGTGACCGCGTCATCATGGTTGACCATGAAGGCAATAAAGTCGATGGCGACCAGATCCTCTATATCATCGCCCGTGAAGGTCTGCGTCAGGGACAGCTGCGCGGTGGCGCCGTTGGAACGCTGATGAGCAACATGGGCCTGGAGCTGGCGCTTAAGCAGTTGGGTATTCCGTTTGTGCGCGCGAAGGTTGGCGACCGTTACGTACTGGAAAAACTGCAGGAGAAAGGCTGGCGCATCGGTGCGGAGAACTCCGGTCACGTGATCCTGCTCGACAAAACCACTACCGGTGACGGGATCGTGGCGAGCCTGCAGGTTGTGGCAGCGATGGTGCGTAACCATATGTCTCTGCACGATCTGTGCAGTGGGATGAAAATGTTCCCGCAGATCCTGGTCAACGTTCGCTTTACGGCAGGTAAGGGCGATCCACTGGAAAACGAGAACGTGAAAGCGGTGATGGCTGAAGTGGAGGCGGCGTTGGGCTCCCGTGGCCGTGTTCTGCTGCGTAAGTCGGGTACCGAACCGCTGATCCGTGTGATGGTGGAAGGGGAAGACGAAGCACAGGTCACCGAGTTTGCCCATCGTATCGCTGATGCGGTAAAAGCAGCGTAACCTCTGGTAAGTGTTTAAAAAGGCGGCTTATGCCGCCTTTGTTTTGTACAGTTGTGGCGGTTTTGCTGTTTTTTTCCGCACTTGATACAATGAGCTGAAATTGCCCTTGCGAAGGTCATTCGCTTTGGTTAGTATTCACACCCGCTTCAGTGGGAAAGCAAAATTCCTGCTTATTGGTTGAAGCATTGGTATGCGGCAAATCCGCAAGGAACAGGTTGATTATGTACGAAGCTCTTTTAGTTGTTTTCCTTATTGTAGCCATCGCTCTGGTAGCGCTGATCATGCTGCAGCAAGGTAAAGGCGCTGATATGGGGGCCTCTTTTGGAGCAGGCGCTTCTGGTACGCTGTTCGGTTCAAGTGGTTCTGGTAACTTCATGACCCGCGCAACGGCGATTCTGGCAACGCTGTTTTTCATCATCAGTCTGGCGCTTGGCAATATCAATAGCAACAAGATCAACAAAGGAAGCGAGTGGGATAACCTGAGCGCGCCAGCGAAATCTGAGCAGACTCAGCCAGCTGCACCGGCTAAGCCGACCAGCGATATCCCGCAGTAAGAGTAGTATCTGTGCTGAGGTGGTGGAATTGGTAGACACGCTACCTTGAGGTGGTAGTGCCCTAACGGGCTTGTGGGTTCGAGTCCCATCCTCAGTACCAATATTCCGAAAGAAAGACGTCGAAAGACGTCTTTTTTTTCGTCTGTACATTGTCTTTTCGTAGGCCCGGCAAGCGTTGCACCGCCGGGCTTGCCCGCCCTACACGTCACGACATTCGGCAATAAAAAAGGCGCCCTCAGGCGCCTTTTGCATTTCGGTACAGTGATTACTGCTTATCGCTGTTTTCCAGATTCTCAACCTGCGGCAGGCCGTTACCGGTAGAGACGGAGAGCAGGCCATTTTCGGTATAGGTGAACAGCTTGGCGCGGGTATCGGTGATATCCAGATTGCGCATCGTCAGTTGACCAATACGGTCGTCCGGCGAGAAGACGGAATCACCTTTTTCCATGGTCAGACGCTCTGGCTGGTAGGTCAGGTTGTCAGAGACCGTATTCAGAATCGAGTAGTCATTGCCGCGACGCAGCTCTAAGGTCACTTCACCGGTGATGGCGCTCGCCACCCAACGCTGCAGGGCATCACGCAGCATCAACGCCTGCGGATCGAACCAGCGGCCCTGGTACAGCAGTTTACCTAACTGGCGACCGTGGGAGTGATACTGCTCGATGGTGTCTTCGTTATGAATGCCGGTCAGCAGACGCTCGTAAGCGATGTGCAGCAGCGCCATCCCCGGGGCTTCATAGATGCCACGGCTTTTTGCTTCGATGATACGGTTTTCAATCTGATCGCTCATACCCAGACCGTGACGGCCACCAATGCGGTTAGCTTCCAGCATCAGTTCTACGTCGTCAGAGAAGGTCTGACCGTTGAGGGCAACCGGGTGGCCGCGTTCAAAACGTACGGTTACTTCTTCTGCCTGGATTTTGACGTTTTCGTCCCAGAACTTCACGCCCATGATCGGGTTAACGATCTTCACGCTGGAGTTCAGGTATTCCAGGTCTTTTGCTTCGTGGGTAGCACCCAGCATGTTGGAGTCGGTTGAATAGGCTTTCTCGACCGACATCTTGTAATCGAAACCGCAGGCGATCATAAATTCAGACATTTCATGACGGCCGCCCAGCTCATCGATGAAATCGGTATCGAGCCACGGCTTATAAATCTGCAGCTCGGCGTTAGTCAGCAGGCCGTAACGATAGAAGCGCTCGATATCGTTGCCTTTATAGGTACTGCCGTCGCCCCAGATGTTGACGCCATCTTCTTTCATGGCGGCAACCAGCATCGTACCGGTAACAGCACGGCCCAGCGGCGTGGTGTTGAAATAGGTCAGGCCGCCGGTAGTGTTATGGAAAGCGCCGCACTGAATAGCAGCGATACCTTCGGCAACCAGCTGCTTACGGCAGTCAATCAGGCGTGCGTTCTCGGCACCATACTCCATGGCGCGACGCGGGATGGCTTCGTAATCGTCCTCATCCGGCTGACCCAGGTTCGCAGTATATGCATACGGAACCGCTCCCTTCTGGCGCATCCAAAGCAGTGCAGCGCTGGTGTCCAGACCGCCGGAAAAAGCGATGCCAATACGTTGTCCTTGCGGAAGATGCTTGAGAATCGTCGTCATAAAATAAAACCCTGCTTGATTGACTGATGAGTGATCGCTTCACCCTAAAATGCATTTTTATGCAGAATAAGTGAGTTTTCATTTAATCATCTTTTGGCAAGTACCGAAAGAGATTCGTGGATTTTTTGTAAAAATTTCCCGTCTTAATCGCTGTTGTTCACGGGGTTGACAGTGGGGGTGCGCTATCAATATACTGTATGCCGATTTTACGTCCCGTCCTCGGTACCAAATCCCAGCATTATTTGCAATTTTTACCCACAGCGAGTAGAATTTGCCACGTTTCAGGCGCGGGGTGGAGCAGCCTGGTAGCTCGTCGGGCTCATAACCCGAAGGTCGTCGGTTCAAATCCGGCCCCCGCAACCACTTTCCTATAAAGTCCTTTTTCAAATATACTGTGAAGACTTAGCGCCTTCGTAGCTGGATTTGAAAAAATTCTTTTTGAAAGTGCTCCAGGCCACAGTTGTGGCTATAGGGTTCAGTTATCTAAAGCCCCGATTTATCGGGGTTTTTTGTTATCTGACTACAGAATAACTGGGCTTTATGCCCTTTTTTTACGTCTTGGGGGTGGGCTTGTCCACATTAGAGCAAAAATTAACAGAGATGATTACAGCACCGGTCGAAGCACTGGGCTACGAACTGGTCGGCATCGAATTCGTTCGGGGTCGTACATCCACGCTGCGCATCTATATTGATAGTGAAGATGGCATCAATGTTGATGATTGTGCTGATGTCAGCCACCAGGTGAGTGCGGTTCTCGATGTTGAAGATCCCATTACTGTTGCCTACAACCTGGAAGTTTCCTCGCCTGGTCTCGACAGACCAATGTTCACGGCTGAACACTACACGCGCTTTACTGGTGAAGAAGTGGCTCTCGTTCTGCGCATGGCCGTACAGAACCGCCGTAAATGGCAAGGCGTTATTAAAGCCGTTGATGGTGAGATGATCACGGTTACAGTCGAAGGCAAAGATGAAGTGTTCGCGCTGAGTAATATCCAGAAGGCGAACCTGGTTCCCCACTTTTAACAGTCTGGATTGAGGTGAAAAGCCCGCGATGAACAAAGAAATTTTGGCTGTTGTTGAAGCCGTTTCCAACGAGAAAGCCCTGCCGCGTGAGAAAATTTTCGAAGCGCTGGAAAGTGCACTGGCTACGGCAACCAAGAAAAAATATGAACAAGAGATCGATGTCCGCGTTGAAATCGATCGTAAAAGCGGTGACTTCGATACTTTCCGTCGTTGGCTTATCGTTGAAGAAGTGACCCAACCAACGAAGGAAATCACCCTCGAAGCGGCGCGTTTCGAAGATGAAAGCCTGAACATTGATGATTACGTTGAAGATCAGATTGAATCCGTGACCTTCGACCGTATCACCACACAGACCGCGAAACAGGTTATCGTACAGAAAGTACGTGAAGCTGAACGTGCGATGGTTGTTGACCAGTTCCGCGAGCACGAAGGTGAGATCATCACCGGCGTGGTGAAGAAAGTTAACCGCGACAACATCTCCCTGGATCTGGGTAACAACGCGGAAGCGGTTATCCTGCGTGAAGATATGCTGCCACGCGAAAACTTCCGTCCGGGCGACCGTATTCGCGGCGTACTCTATTCCGTGCGTCCAGAAGCCCGCGGTGCTCAGTTGTTCGTGACCCGTTCTAAGCCTGAGATGCTGGTCGAACTGTTCCGCATCGAAGTGCCAGAAATCGGCGAAGAAGTTATCGAGATCAAAGCGGCTGCCCGCGATCCAGGTTCCCGTGCGAAAATCGCGGTGAAAACCAACGACAAACGTATCGATCCGGTCGGTGCTTGCGTCGGTATGCGTGGCGCGCGCGTTCAGGCCGTTTCGACTGAACTCGGCGGTGAGCGTATTGATATCGTTCTGTGGGACGACAACCCGGCGCAGTTCGTGATTAACGCGATGGCCCCGGCTGATGTTGCCTCTATCGTCGTCGACGAAGACAAGCACACAATGGATATCGCCGTTGAAGCCGGTAACCTGGCACAGGCTATCGGCCGTAACGGTCAGAACGTCCGTCTGGCGTCGCAGCTGAGCGGCTGGGAACTCAACGTAATGACCGTTGACGACCTGCAGGCGAAGCACCAGGCTGAAGCCCATGCAGCGATTGATACCTTCACTAAGCACCTGGACATTGACGAAGAGTTCGCCACCGTTCTGGTTGAAGAAGGCTTCTCTACGCTGGAAGAACTGGCCTATGTGCCAATGAAAGAACTGCTGGAAATTGACGGTCTGGATGAAGCCACCGTTGAAGCCCTGCGTGAACGCGCTAAAAACGCACTGACCACCCTGGCACTGGCTCAGGAAGAAAGCCTTGGTGATAACAAGCCGGCTGATGACCTGCTGAATCTGGAAGGTCTTGATCGTGCGATCGCGTTCAAGCTGGCTGCCCGTGGTGTTTGTACGCTGGAAGATCTCGCTGAGCAAGGCGTTGATGACCTGGCCGATATCGAAGGTTTAACCGACGAGAAAGCCGGCGAACTCATCATGGCCGCACGTAATATCTGCTGGTTCGGCGACGAAGCGTAATAAACTGTAGCAGGAAGGAACAGCATGACTGATGTAACTGTAAAAACGCTGGCTGCTGAGATTCAGACCTCCGTGGATCGCCTGGTACAGCAATTTGCTGATGCAGGGATCCCGAAGTCCGCTGATGACTCGGTGACCGCGCAAGAAAAACAAACCTTGTTAACGCACCTGAACCGTGAACATGGTTCAACGCCTGACAAGTTAACGCTGCAGCGCAAAACGCGTAGCACGTTAAACATTCCAGGTACCGGTGGAAAAAGTAAATCGGTACAAATCGAAGTCCGCAAGACGCGCACCTTTGTAAAACGTGATCCGCAAGAGGCAGAACGCCTCGCTGCGGAAGAGCAGGCACAGCGTGAAGCGGAAGAGCAAGCCCAGCGTGAGGCAGAAGAAAACGCCAAACGTGAGGCAGTATTAAAAGCTGAACGTGAGGCCGCAGAAAAAGCGAAACGTGACGCCGCTGAAAAAGCGAAGCGCGACGCTGCGGAAAAAGACAAAGTGAGCAATCAACAGACTGACGATATGACCAAAAACGCCCAGGCAGAAAAAGCCCGTCGTGAAAATGAAGCAGCCGAGCTGAAGCGTAAAGCGGAAGAAGAAGCCCGTCGCAAGCTTGAAGAAGAAGCCCGTCGCGTTGCTGAAGAAGCGCGCCGTATGGCAGAAGAGAACGAGAAAAACGGTGTGAATGCCGCTGAACCGTCCGAAGACACCAGCGACTATCACGTCACCACCTCCCAGCACGCGCGTCAGGCTGAAGATGACAACGACCGTGAAGTTGAAGGTGGTCGTGGCCGCACGCGCAGTGCGAAAGCCGCGCGTCCAGCCAAAAAAGGCAATAAGCACGCCGAATCTAAAGCTGACCGTGAAGAAGCACGTGCTGCCGTTCGCGGTGGTAAAGGCGGCAAGCGTAAAGGTTCCGCTCTGCAGCAGGGCTTCCAGAAGCCAGCGCAGGCTGTTAACCGTGACGTTGTGATCGGCGAAACCATCACCGTTGGCGATCTGGCTAACAAGATGGCGGTTAAAGGCTCTCAGGTCATCAAAGCGATGATGAAGCTGGGCGCAATGGCGACCATCAACCAGGTTATCGACCAGGAAACCGCACAGCTGGTTGCCGAAGAGATGGGCCACAAAGTTATCCTGCGTCGTGAAAACGAGCTGGAAGAAGCGGTAATGAGCGACCGTGACACTGGCGCAGCAGCTGAGCCGCGTGCACCGGTTGTGACCATCATGGGTCACGTTGACCACGGTAAAACCTCTCTGCTGGACTACATTCGTTCTACGAAAGTTGCCTCCGGCGAAGCAGGCGGCATTACCCAGCACATCGGTGCATACCATGTAGAAACCGATAACGGGATGATCACCTTCCTGGATACCCCGGGCCACGCCGCGTTTACCTCCATGCGTGCACGTGGTGCTCAGGCAACGGATATCGTTGTTCTGGTTGTCGCAGCAGACGATGGCGTAATGCCACAGACCATCGAAGCTATCCAGCACGCGAAAGCGGCGCAGGTGCCTCTGGTTGTTGCAGTGAACAAAATCGATAAGCCAGAAGCGGACATGGATCGCGTTAAAAACGAACTGTCCCAGTACGGTGTTATGCCGGAAGAGTGGGGCGGTGAGTCTCAGTTCATCCCGGTTTCTGCAAAAGTGGGTACCGGTATCGACGACCTGCTGAACGCTATCCTGCTGCAGGCTGAAGTTCTGGAGCTGAAAGCGGTTCGCAATGGTATGGCGAGCGGCGCGGTAATCGAATCCTTCCTGGATAAAGGCCGTGGCCCGGTTGCGACCGTTCTGGTACGTGAAGGTACCCTGAACAAAGGCGACATCGTGCTGTGTGGCTTCGAATATGGCCGTGTTCGTGCAATGCGTGACGAACTGGGTCGCGAAGTGCTGGAAGCAGGTCCATCCATTCCTGTGGAAATCCTGGGTCTGTCCGGTGTTCCGGCTGCCGGTGATGAAGTGACCGTTGTTCGTGACGAGAAGAAAGCGCGTGAAGTTGCGCTGTACCGTCAGGGCAAATTCCGTGAAGTTAAACTGGCTCGTCAGCAGAAATCTAAACTCGAGAACATGTTCGCCAACATGACCGAAGGCGAAGTTCACGAAGTGAACGTGGTTCTGAAGGCCGACGTTCAGGGTTCTGTGGAAGCGATCTCCGACTCTTTACTGAAACTCTCTACCGACGAAGTGAAGGTGAAGATCATCGGTTCCGGCGTAGGTGGTATCACCGAAACCGACGCAACCCTGGCTGCAGCGTCCAACGCGATTCTGGTTGGCTTCAACGTGCGTGCCGACGCCTCTGCGCGTCGCGTGATCGAAGCGGAAAGCCTGGATCTGCGTTACTACTCCGTCATTTATAACCTGATCGACGAAGTGAAAGCGGCAATGAGCGGTATGCTGTCTCCGGAACTGAAACAGCAGATCATCGGTCTGGCTGAAGTGCGTGACGTGTTCAAATCACCGAAATTCGGTGCGATCGCGGGCTGTATGGTTACCGAGGGTAACATCAAGCGTCACAACCCAATCCGCGTACTGCGTGACAACGTGGTTATCTACGAAGGCGAGCTGGAATCCCTGCGCCGCTTCAAAGATGACGTTAACGAAGTCCGTAACGGCATGGAATGTGGTATCGGCGTTAAGAACTACAACGACGTTCGCGTTGGCGATATGATCGAAGTGTTCGAGATCATCGAGATCCAACGCACTATCGCGTAATCTTCGCTAAGATTGCCGATTGTAGGCCGGGATCGCCTCGCGCCACCCGGCATTAAATTTCAAAAGGGGCTTTGGCCCCTTTTTTGTCTGGAGAATTTATTATGGCGAAAGAATTTGGTCGCCCGCAGCGCGTGGCTCAGGAGATGCAAAAAGAGATCGCAATCATCCTTCAGCGCGAAATCAAAGACCCGCGTCTGGGGATGATGACCACCGTGTCTGGCGTTGAAATGTCCCGCGACCTGGCGTATGCCAAAGTGTTCGTGACTTTCCTGAATGACCAGGACGAAGACGCGGTTAAGAACGGTATTAAAGCGCTGCAGGAAGCTTCTGGTTTCATCCGCTCTCTGCTTGGCAAAGCGATGCGCCTGCGTATCGTGCCAGAGCTAACCTTCTTCTACGACAACTCGCTGGTCGAAGGTATGCGCATGTCCAACCTGGTCACCAGCGTGGTGAAGCAGGATGATGAGCGTCGTGTGAACCCGGACGATAAAAAGGAGGACTGATGAGTCGTCCTCGTCGTCGCGGTCGCGACGTGCACGGCGTGCTGCTGCTGGATAAACCGCAGGGTGCATCCAGCAACGACGTGCTGCAAAAAGTAAAGCGTATATATAACGCCAACCGCGCGGGGCACACCGGGGCGCTGGATCCGCTGGCGACCGGTATGCTGCCGATTTGTCTGGGTGAAGCGACCAAGTTTTCCCAATATCTGCTGGATTCGGACAAGCGCTACCGCGTGATTGCAAAGCTTGGCCAGCGCACGGACACCTCCGATGCTGATGGTCAGGTCGTCGAAGAGCGTCCGGTGACGTTCAGCAGCGAACAGCTTGATGCCGCGCTCGAGAGCTTCCGTGGCGATACCCAACAGGTGCCGTCCATGTACTCGGCGCTGAAGTACCAGGGCAAAAAGCTCTATGAGTATGCGCGTCAGGGAATTGAGGTGCCACGCGAGGCCCGTCCGATTACGGTCTATGAGCTGCTGTTCATTCGTCACGAAGGCGATGAGCTGGAGCTGGAAGTGCATTGCTCAAAAGGCACCTATATCCGCACCATCATCGACGATCTGGGTGAGAAGCTGGGCTGTGGCGCGCACGTTATTTATCTGCGCCGTCTGGCAGTCAGCAAGTACCCGGCTGAACGTATGGTGACGCTGGAGCAGCTGCAGGCGCTGGTGGACCAGGCGCAGGAGCAGGGCACAGAGGCTGCGGACCTGCTTGACCCATTACTGATGCCAATGGACAGTCCTGCTTCGGACTATCCGGTTGTCAATCTGCCGTTGACCTCCTCCGTTTACTTTAAAAACGGCAACCCGGTGCGCACGACGAATGTCCCGGCGCAAGGGCTGGTGCGCGTTACGGAAGGGGATGACAACACCTTCATCGGGATGGGTGAAATCGACGACGAAGGTCGTGTTGCCCCACGCCGTCTGGTGGTTGAATATCCGGCATAAGCTGACGCCTTGCCTTGCGATAAGCAGGGGAGGCGGGTAGAATATTGCGGCTTAACGTCTGGTAAATTGTTTAACAATTGGCATACGTTATACATGGGAAAGCTGAATTAGAGATCGGCTTCCTTTCATTCTTTAAATTTTGGAGTTTTAAAATGTCTCTAAGCGTTGAAGCTAAAGCTAAAATCGTTTCTGAGTTTGGTCGTGATGCTAACGACAGCGGTTCTACCGAAGTTCAGGTTGCACTGCTGACTGCACAGATTAACCACCTGCAGGGTCACTTTGCAGAGCACAAAAAAGATCACCACAGCCGTCGTGGTCTGCTGCGCATGGTTTCTCAGCGTCGTAAACTGCTCGACTACCTGAAACGTAAAGATGTTGCACGCTACACCGCGCTGATCGAGCGTCTGGGCCTGCGTCGCTAAGTCTTGCGAGTTTCAGAAAAGGGGGCCTTATGGCCCCTTTTTTCAACCAGACCGCAGCAATTCACTGGAAACTAATGTATTGTTGCTATAAATGATCTTCATTGCAGAGGTTCGCGCGGCTAATGAGAGGCTTCACCCATGGGGGTGTCGGTTGTCATTAGTCGCGAGGATGCGAAGAAGGTCCGGTAAAAGTCAGCACGCCTTTGGTGTGCTGTCATTCATTTAAGAAAGGACAGAATCTTGCTGAATCCGATCGTTCGTAAATTCCAGTACGGTCAACATACCGTTACGCTGGAAACCGGCATGATGGCACGTCAGGCTACTGCTGCTGTTATGGTAAGCATGGATGACACCGCGGTATTCGTGACCGTGGTTGGCCAGAAAAAAGCTAAACCAGGTCAGGACTTCTTCCCACTGACCGTAAACTACCAGGAGCGTACTTACGCTGCCGGTAAAATCCCGGGTGGTTTCTTCCGTCGTGAAGGCCGTCCAAGCGAAGGCGAAACCCTGATCGCGCGTCTGATTGACCGCCCGGTTCGTCCGCTCTTCCCGGAAGGCTTCGTTAACGAAGTTCAGGTTATCGCAACCGTTGTTTCCGTTAACCCACAGGTTAACCCGGACATCGTTGCGATGATCGGCGCATCCGCAGCCCTCTCCCTGTCTGGTATTCCATTCAACGGTCCTATCGGTGCTGCGCGCGTGGGTTACATCAATGACCAGTACGTTCTGAACCCAACTCAGGACGAGCTGAAGTCAAGCAAGCTGGACCTGGTTGTTGCCGGTACCGAAGCTGCGGTACTGATGGTTGAATCCGAAGCAGAACTGCTGAGCGAAGACCAGATGCTGGGCGCGGTGGTCTTTGGCCACGATCAGCAGCAGATCGTTATCCAGAACATCAACGACCTGGTGAAAGAAGCCGGTAAACCACGTTGGGACTGGCAGCCAGAAGCGGCAAACGACGCGCTGAATGCACGCGTTGCAGCCCTGGCCGAAGCGCGTCTGAGCGATGCTTACCGCATCACCGACAAGCAAGAGCGTTATACCCAGGTTGACGCGATCAAATCTGAAACCATCGCTACGCTGGTGGCAGAAGATGAGTCCCTGGACGCTAACGAGCTCGGCGAAATCCTGCACGCTATCGAGAAAAACGTTGTTCGTAGCCGCGTTCTGGCAGGCGAGCCGCGTATCGATGGCCGTGAAAAAGATATGATCCGTGGTCTGGATGTGCGTACTGGCGTGCTGCCACGTACTCACGGTTCTGCGCTGTTCACCCGTGGTGAAACGCAGGCGCTGGTTACCGCGACCCTGGGTACTGCCCGTGACGCACAGAACATCGACGAACTGATGGGCGAGCGCACTGACAGCTTCCTGTTCCACTACAACTTCCCTCCGTACTCCGTAGGTGAAACCGGTATGGTTGGCTCGCCGAAGCGTCGTGAAATTGGTCACGGTCGTCTGGCGAAGCGCGGCGTGCTGGCTGTGATGCCAGATGCTGATAAATTCCCGTACACCGTTCGTGTGGTTTCTGAAATCACCGAATCTAACGGTTCTTCTTCTATGGCTTCCGTATGCGGTGCTTCTCTGGCACTGATGGATGCGGGCGTACCGGTGAAAGCGGCCGTTGCGGGTATCGCAATGGGTCTGGTGAAAGAAGGCGACAACTTCGTTGTTCTGTCTGACATCCTGGGCGACGAAGATCACCTGGGTGACATGGACTTCAAAGTCGCGGGTTCCCGCGAAGGTATCTCTGCCCTGCAGATGGATATCAAAATTGAAGGCATCACCAAAGAGATCATGCAGGTTGCGCTGAACCAGGCTAAAGGTGCACGTCTGCACATCCTGAGCGTGATGGAACAGGCGATCAACGCGCCGCGTGGCGACATTTCCCAGTTCGCTCCACGTATCCACACCATTAAGATCAGCCCGGACAAGATCAAAGACGTTATCGGTAAAGGCGGTTCTGTTATCCGCGCCCTGACCGAAGAGACTGGCACCACCATCGAAATCGAAGATGACGGTACTGTGAAGATCGCAGCGACCGACGGCGAGAAAGCGAAATACGCTATCCGTCGTATCGAAGAGATCACTGCCGAGATCGAAGTGGGCCGTGTCTACAATGGTAAAGTGACCCGTATCGTTGACTTTGGCGCATTCGTTGCCATCGGTGGCGGTAAAGAAGGTCTGGTACACATCTCTCAGATCGCTGACAAGCGCGTTGAGAAAGTGACCGATTACCTGCAGATGGGTCAGGAAGTGCCGGTTAAAGTTCTCGAAGTTGACCGTCAGGGCCGTATCCGTCTGAGCATTAAAGAAGCGACCGAGCAGTCTCAGCCTGCCGCTGCGCCGGAAGCTCCGGCTGGCGAACAGGGCGAGTAAGGTTGCCGTTTGCCCCCCGTGCAAGCGGGGGGCTTGTTATCAGGCAGGACGCCTTGTTAGCAGCCGGGGGACAGGACGTTCATCCAATTGTTGTCTTCGGGAGTGGGAAATGAAGCCTTTTCTGCGCTGGTGTTTCGTTGCGACAGCTTTGACGCTGGCAGGATGCAGCAACTCTGCCTGGCGTAAAAGTGAAGTCCTCGCAGTGCCACTGCAACCGACTTTGCAGCAGGAAGTGATTCTGGCACGCATGGAACAAATTCTTGCCAGTCGGGCTTTAACCGATGACGAACGCGCACAGCTTTTATATGAGCGCGGAGTGTTGTATGATAGTCTCGGTCTGAGGGCACTGGCGCGAAATGATTTTTCACAAGCGTTGGCGATCCGACCGGATATGCCTGAAGTATTCAATTACTTAGGCATTTATTTAACGCAGGCAGGCAATTTTGATGCTGCCTATGAAGCGTTTGATTCTGTACTTGAGCTTGATCCAACTTACAACTACGCGCACTTGAATCGCGGTATCGCATTGTATTACGGCGGTCGTGACAAGTTAGCGCAAGATGATCTGCTGGCGTTTTATCAAGACGATCCTAACGATCCTTTCCGTAGCCTGTGGCTTTTCATTGTTGAGCAGAAGCTTGACGAAAAGCAGGCTAAAGACGCGTTAAAACAACGCTTCGACAAATCGGACAAGGAGCAGTGGGGATGGAATATTGTCGAGTTCTACCTGGGCGACATTAGCGAAGCAACGCTGATGGAACGCCTGAAGGCGGACGCAACGGATAACACCTCGCTCGCTGAGCATCTCAGTGAAACCAACTTCTATTTAGGTAAGTACTACCTAAGTCTGGGGGATACGGACAGCGCTACGGCACTGTTCAAATTAGCGGTTGCTAACAACGTACACAACTACGTTGAGCACCGTTATGCATTGTTGGAATTATCGCTCTTGGGCCAGGAGCATGACGACCTGGCAGAATCGGACCAGCAATAGCTGACGACATAAACATCAGCCCGTAATCTTTTGATTGCCATCACCTTTACTGGTGAGGGCGTTGTTGTTCGTCAATACACCTACTTTGAGCCGGTTCACACTTTCAATGAAAATTACCGAAAATTTTCACGATAAGTTATGTAGACTGGCCGCCATTGACATTGAGGCACTCGTACTACATGGCTGAATTCGAAACCACTTTTGCAGATCTGGGCCTGAAGGCTCCTATCCTTGAAGCCCTTAACGATCTGGGTTACGAAAAACCATCTCCGATCCAGGCAGAATGTATCCCACATCTGCTCTCTGGTCGTGACGTGCTGGGCATGGCCCAGACTGGTAGCGGTAAAACCGCAGCGTTCTCGCTGCCGCTGCTGAATAACATTGACCCGGACCTGCGTGCACCGCAGATCCTCGTACTGGCTCCGACCCGTGAACTGGCTGTTCAGGTGGCGGAAGCTATGACTGAATTCTCTAAACACATGCGCGGCGTAAACGTGGTTGCTCTGTACGGCGGCCAGCGTTATGACGTGCAGTTACGCGCCCTGCGTCAGGGTCCACAGATCGTCGTCGGTACGCCGGGTCGTCTGCTGGATCACCTGAAACGCGGTACGCTGGATCTCTCTAAACTGAGCGGTCTGGTACTGGATGAAGCTGACGAAATGCTCCGCATGGGCTTCATCGAAGACGTAGAAACCATTATGGCGCAGATCCCGGAAGGTCATCAGACCGCCCTGTTCTCTGCCACCATGCCGGAAGCGATCCGTCGCATTACCCGCCGCTTCATGAAAGAGCCGCAGGAAGTGCGCATCCAGTCCAGCGTGACCACTCGCCCGGACATCAGCCAGAGCTACTGGTCTGTGTACGGTATGCGTAAAAACGAAGCGCTGGTGCGTTTCCTGGAAGCAGAAGATTTTGATGCGGCGATCATCTTCGTTCGTACCAAAAATGCGACCCTGGAAGTGGCAGAAGCCCTGGAGCGTAGCGGCTACAACAGCGCAGCGCTGAACGGCGACATGAACCAGGCGCTGCGTGAGCAGACACTGGAGCGTCTGAAAGACGGTCGTCTGGATATCCTGATTGCAACCGACGTGGCAGCACGTGGTCTGGACGTTGAACGTATCAGCCTGGTTGTTAACTACGACATCCCGATGGACTCCGAGTCTTACGTTCACCGTATTGGCCGTACCGGTCGTGCAGGTCGTGCGGGCCGTGCGCTGCTGTTCGTTGAGAACCGCGAGCGTCGTCTGCTGCGTAACATCGAACGCACCATGAAGCTGACCATTCCAGAAGCAGACCTGCCAAACGCAGAACTGCTGGGCAAACGCCGTCTGGAAAAATTCGCTGCGAAAGTCCAGCAGCAGCTGGAAAGCAGCGATCTGGATCAGTACCGTGCGCTGCTGACGCAGATCCAGCCGACCGCCGAAGGCGAAGAGCTGGATATCGAAACGCTGGCCGCTGCACTGCTGAAGATGGCGCAGGGCGAACGTTCTCTGATCGTGCCGCCAGATGCACCGATGCGTCCTAAGCGTGAGTTCCGTGACCGTGACGATCGTTTCGAACGTCGTGGCGACCGCAACGATCGTGGCCCACGTGGCGACCGTCCAGAGCGTGGTGGTGAAGATCGTCCACGTCGCGAACGTCGTGACGCTGGCGAAATGGAACTGTACCGCATTGAAGTGGGCCGTGATGATGGTGTTGAAGTTCGTCATATTGTTGGCGCGATCGCTAACGAAGGCGACATCAGCAGCCGTTACATCGGTAACATCAAGCTGTTCGGCACCCACTCCACCATCGAACTGCCAAAAGGTATGCCGGGCGAGGTTCTGCAGCACTTTACCCGTACCCGCATCCTGAACAAGCCGATGAACATGCAGCTGCTGGGCGATGCTCAGCCGCGTCCGGACCGTGGCGGCGAACGTCGTGGCGGTGGCCGCAGCTTCGGTGGCGAGCGTCGTGAAGGCGGTCGTGGTCCTCGTCGTGAAGGGGCTGCGCCAGGTGCAGGTCGTTTCAGCGGTGAGCGTCGTGAAAGCCGTGGCCCACGTCGTGAAGATGGCCCGGTTCGTCGTCGTGACGCGTAATCTTCACGCCCTGTAGCGTAAAGTAAAATATACAGCCCCGATATTTTTATCGGGGCTTTTTTTATTCCTTTTGTACTATTGTACTGGTACAGTGCAGCACATTAAGATGCAGGTCCCAAATTATTAACTGGAGAAAAGGCTGTATGGCGACACTTACCACCACCCAAACGTCACCCTCACTGCTCGGCGGTGTGGTGATCATCGGCGGAACCATCATAGGTGCGGGGATGTTCTCCCTGCCGGTGGTCATGTCCGGGGCGTGGTTCTTCTGGTCGCTGGCGGCGCTGGTCTTCACCTGGTTCTGTATGCTGCACTCCGGGCTGATGATCCTCGAAGCTAACCTCAACTACCGCATTGGGTCGAGCTTTGACACCATCACCCGCGACCTGCTGGGCAAGCGCTGGAATATCGTCAACGGTATCTCCATTGCCTTTGTGCTCTATATCCTGACCTACGCCTATATCTCGGCCAGCGGTTCGATTCTGCATCACACCTTCGCAGAGATGTCGCTGAACGTACCGGCGCGCCTGGCAGGTTTTGCCTTCGCCCTTGGCGTGGCATTTATCGTCTGGATGAGTACCAAAGCGGTGAGCCGGATGACGGCCATTGTGCTGGGTGCCAAAGTCATCACCTTCTTCCTGACCTTCGGCAGCTTGCTGGGACATGTTACGCCCGCCACGCTGTTTAACGTGGCGCAGAGCAACACGTCGTATTCACCCTATCTGCTGATGACCCTGCCGTTTTGTCTGGCGTCGTTTGGCTATCACGGCAACGTTCCGAGCCTGATGAAGTATTACGGCAAAGATCCGCGCACCATCACCCGCTGCCTGGTCTACGGCACGCTGCTGGCACTGGGGCTGTATGTGATCTGGCTGCTGGGGACGATGGGGAACATCCCGCGTCCGGAGTTCATCGGCATTGCGCAGAAGGGCGGTAATATTGATGTGCTGGTGCAGGCGCTGAGCGGCGTACTCAACAGCCGTAGCCTGGACCTGCTGCTGGTGATCTTCTCCAACTTCGCCGTGGCGAGCTCGTTCCTCGGCGTGACCCTGGGGCTGTTTGACTACCTGGCCGATCTCTGTGGCTTTGATGACTCTGCGCTGGGGCGTCTGAAAACCGCGCTGCTGACCTTCCTGCCGCCGGTCATTGGTGGCCTGCTGTGGCCGAACGGTTTCCTGTATGCCATTGGCTATGCGGGACTGGCGGCAACCATCTGGGCGGCGATTGTTCCGGCGCTGCTGGCGCGTAAATCACGCAAGCGCTTCGGTAGCCCAAAATTCCGCGTCTGGGGCGGCAAGCCGATGATTGCGCTGATCCTGGTGTTCGGTATCGGCAACGCAGTGGTCCACGTGCTGTCGAGCTTTAATCTGCTGCCTGTATATCAGTGAACATATTGCCCGGTGGCGCTTCGCTTACCGGGCCTACAGGGATGGAGTAGGCCGGGCAAGCGCAGCGCCGCCCGGCAAAAAACTACCCCACCAACTCCTCTTTCACCTGCATCGCCAGATCGAACGAATGCAGACGCGCCTGGTGATCGAAGATCTGGCCGTTGACCATGATCTCATCAGCCTGCGTCTCACGCAGCACCGCTTCCAGTCCATGACGCACCTTCGCTTTATCCCCTACCAGCGACATGCTTAACGCCTGCTGCACGCCATACTGTTCTGAGGCCGACCACAGCTGGTGCATATTCTCCACCGGCGGTGGCAGTTGCCCCGTCTCGCCGCGGCGCAGCTTCATAAAGGCCTGCTGCATGGAGGTAAACAGAAATTCCGCATCGCGGTTGCTGTCAGCGGCAATGATGTTGATGCACACCATCGCATACGGTTTTTCCAGCCGCGCCGAAGGCTTAAAGTTAGTGCGATAGAGATGCAGTGCCTGGTGCAGCATATCCGGCGCAAAGTGCGAGGCAAACGCAAACGGCAGGCCCAGCTGCGCGGCCAGCTGCGCGCTGTAGAGGCTGGAGCCTAACAGCCACACCGGGATCTGCTCGCCGTAGCCCGGCACAGGACGCACCTGCGGATTCGGGTCACGGGCATCAAACCACTCCACCAGTTCAAGCACGTCGCGGGGGAAGTTATCGATGTCACCGCTCATATGGCGACGCAGGGCGCGCATGGTCGGCTGATCGCTGCCCGGTGCGCGGCCCAGTCCCAGGTCGATACGGCCCGGATAGAGGGTGTTGAGAGTACCAAACTGCTCGGCAATAACCAGCGGCGAATGGTTAGGCAGCATCACGCCGCCCGAGCCTAAATGCAGCGTCGTGGTATTCGCCGCCAGATAGCCGAGCAGCACTGAGGTGGCGGCGCTGGCAATCCCGACCATGTTGTGGTGTTCCGCCAGCCAGTAGCGATGATAGCCGCGCTGTTCAGCCAGGCGGGCGAGATCCAGTGAGTGGGTAAAGGCTTCCCTTGCCGAGGAGCCTTCAGGGATCGGCGCCAGGTCCAGCACCGAAAACGGAATGGATTTATCAGTCATAGCAGCTCACTTTGTCGACGGTGAATCTTTAATAGTGCATTAAAATTTTACAGTCGTTGTTAACAAAGTGAGCCTTTTTTAGTCCTGCAGCTCCAGCCCGGCGAGACGTCGCCAGTAGCCGTTGCACTCGCTGTTCGCCGTCAGCGGCAGCGGGGCAGCGCCATTTTCATTGGCGCGGAAGGCGTCGATCATGGCGAAGGTTGCGGTGCCCAGCGGCGACAGACGCACCATATCCACCAGCCCTTTCATTGAGGCCAGTTCGTTGCCGAGGTTGTAAACGTAGCCGCTCATGGTCTGAATGCCGTTGAGGACAAACACCTGCTGATTCTCCTGCGACAGCATGCTGCGTCCATTGGGATATTTGATGCAGCAGGTTTCGCACTCATCTTTCGGCAGATTCTCTGAGCGCGCGGTAAAGCAGCGGGCGGAGTACGCCAGCGGCAGATGCCCGTAGCTGAGCACTTCCACTTCAAACTGATTGCGGATCCCCAGCTCGTCGCACTGCGCCAGGATGTTCACCAGCCAGTCGCGGGAGAGTTCCACCGGCATACACCAGCGCGTCATGCCCTGTTTGAGCAGCAGACGCAGCGTCACGGCGTTGTAGCAGTTCAGCGCATGCCCGGCGACAAACGGCAGTTTGCGCTCGGCGCACAGGTTCACCACGCCGAGGTCGCTGGCCTCCAGCAGAAATTCACCGTTCTCCACATAGCGCTTCAGCTCATTCAGTTCTGACGAGGCCTGAACCAGCGCCAGCGTAGAGAGCACGACTTGCTTGCCACTGTCGGCCAGGGTTTTCGCCATCTCCAGCCAGTCACCCACCTTTGTGGCACGACGCTTACTGCACACCGCCTCGCCGAGGTAAATCACATCCGCCTGGCTGGTTGCCGCCTGCTGATAAAAGTCTTCCAGCGTCTCTTTCGACCAGTAATAGAGCACCGGTCCTAATGAATATTTCATGCTTTATCTCACTGCCATTTACGGTGATACGCACCCAGCGTGGTCTGCGTGCCTTCGGACATCGAGCCGAGCGTCTCCATCCACGCCGGTTCTGGCGTATAGCTCTGCGGATTTGCCATGCAGCGATCGATCGCCTGGCGCCACACTTTTGCCACCTGGCTGACATAGGCCGGGCTGCGCTGGCGTCCTTCAATTTTCACCGAGGCGATGTTGGCAGCCAGCAGTTCCGGCAGCAGTTCGAGGGTGTTCAGGCTGGTGGGCTCCTCCAGCGCATGGTAGCGCTCGCCATCCACCAGATAGCGGCCTTTGCACAGCGTCGGATAGCCGGCGTTTTCATCATCCTGATAGCGGTCAATCAGCACCTCGTTCAGACGCGACTCCAGCCCCTGCGGCGTTTGCTGCCAGCGCACGTAGCGGGCAGGGGAGCAGGCGCCCACGGTGTTAGGGGATTCCCCGGTGAGATAAGAAGAGAGGTAGCAGCGCCCTTCAGCCATGATGCACAGGCTGCCAAAGGCAAAAACTTCCAGCGGAACTGGCGTGACCCGCGCCAGTTGCTTAACCTGATGGATAGAGAGTACGCGCGGCAGCACCACGCGCGACACTTCAAAATTACGATGATAAAAGCGTACGGCCTCTTCGTTAGTGGCAGACGCCTGTACCGAGACATGGCGCTCAATGTGGGGATAGCGTTCTGCGGCATACTCCAGCATGGCGAGATCCGCCAGAATCAGGGCGTCGGCACCCAGCTGTGCCGCCATATCCACCGCGCGCTGCCAGCGTTGATAGCCGTCGGGGTGGGCAAAGGTATTGATAGCGATATGCAGTTTACGGCGATGAAGATGTACGAAGCTCACCGCTTCCTGCAGTTTTTTCTCGGTAAAATTGAGACCAGCGAAGTGACGGGCATTGGTATCGTCCTTCAGCCCGATATAAACCGCATCGGCGCCGTTTTCGATGGCCGCCTTTAACGCCGGTAAGTTCCCGGCAGGGCAGAGCAGCTCCATAATTTATCCTGACGTTCGCAGCCCCAGAGGGATGCAAAATTGTTATCGAACAGGGATTTTAATTAACCATCCGGCGACAATTTTTGATTTAAGGCAGCTAATGGCGTATTGATGACACCAATAATGGGTTAGGCCGGTTGTCAGTTTGTTGATTTACCCCGCTATACCGGCGACTGGATATGGCAAAATATCAGGACTATAGATATCAGGAGTATTGCTCGTGCTGGATAAACTGCGTTCACGTCTCGTACAATTTGGCCCGTCGCTGCTGAGCGTGCCGGTTAAGCTCGTGCCCTTTGCCCTGAAGCGTCAGGTACTGGAGCAGGTGCTCAGCTGGCAATTCCGCCAGGCGCTGGCGGATGGCGAGCTGGAATTTCTCGAAGGGCGCTGGTTACGTATCGAGGTGCGCGATATTGGTCTGCGCTGGTACACCTCCGTTGAAAATGAACAGCTGGTGGTGCGCGAATCCGCCGAGGCGGATGTCAGCTTCAGCGCTGACGCCAGCGATCTGCTGATGATTGCGGCACGCAAGCAGGATCCCGACACGCTCTTCTTCCAGCGCCGTCTGGTGATTGAAGGCGATACCGAGTTAGGTCTGTATGTCAAAAACCTGATGGATGCGATTGAACTGGAACAGATGCCGAAGCCGCTGCGCGTGGCTCTGTTGCAACTGGCCGATTTTGTCGAGGCGGGTCTGAAAACTCCGCCGGAAAGTAAACACACTTCTGTAGGTGAGCCATGTTGATTCGAGTAGAAATTGGCATCGATGCCCCGGGTATTGACGCCTTATTACGCCGGTCGTTTGAAGGGGAAGGTGAAGCGCAACTGGTTCACGATCTTCGTGAAGACGGCTTGATTACGCTGGGTCTGGTCGCCACCGATGATGAAGGTCAGGTCGTTGGCTACGTGGCTTTTAGTCCGGTCATCGTGCAGGGCGAAGAGCTGCAGTGGGTCGGCATGGCGCCGCTGGCGGTGGATGAAAACTATCGCGGACAGGGACTGGCGCGCCAGCTGGTCTACGAAGGGCTGGATTCACTCAATGAGTTTGGCTACGCCGCGGTCGTGACGCTGGGCGATCCGGATTTCTACAGCCGTTTAGGCTTCGAGAAAGCGGCACATTACGATCTGCGTTGCCGCTGGCCGGGCACCGAGTCGGCTTTTCAGGTCCACCGTCTGGCCGACGATGCGCTTAACGGCGTGAGCGGCCTGGTGGAGTACCACGATCGCTTCAATAGCTTTTAACCGGCGGCCTTTGCAGGCTCTCGCGTAGCGCCTCAAACGACCCGTCTCCGCTGACGAGGCGCTCTTTCTGGCGCTTCGTGAGCTGTTTAATGCGATATTCCAGCCGGAGGGCCAGGGAGCGATCCCCTGCGACGGCGGAAAACGCCAGCGTCAGCTCTCCTTTACCCCTCAACGCCTTCGCTCCTTTTCCCGTTTGATGTTGCAGGAAGCGGCGCGGCACATCGGTTGTGATGCCCGTATAGAGTGCATTATCAGCAGTTCGAACAAGATAGAGAAACCAGCACACGGCGACAGATTCAGTATGTTAAGGTGAGTGCACCTTAGCATGAGAGAGAAGCGAAATGGAAACTCTGGCCGCCATCAACCGCTGGCTGGCGAAGCAGCACGTGGTCACCTGGTGCGTGCACCATGACGATGAGCTGTGGTGTGCAAATGCCTTTTACTATTATGACTCGCAGCGCGTCGCGTTCTACGTCTTAAGCGAAGACAAAACCCGCCATGCGCAGATGAGCGGCAAACAGGCGAAAGTTGCAGGCACCGTCAACGGGCAGCCCAAAACCGTGGCGTTAATCCGCGGGGTGCAGTTCAAAGGGGAGATTCGTCGTCTGGAAGGGGAGGAAAGCGACGTGATGCGCAAGCACTATCTTCGTCGCTTTCCGGTTGCCGCTGCCATGCCAGCTCCGGTATGGGAGATCCGTCTGGATGAACTGAAGTTCACTGACAACACGTTAGGCTTTGGCAAAAAACATCACTGGCTACGCGCCGAGTAAGCGCAACGCCTCACGGTTAAAGGCGATAAGATCTTCTGGCGTCCGGCTGGTAACCAGCTGATCGTTATCGATGACTACCTCCTGATCGTGAAAATCGGCTCCTGCGTTTTTCAGATCGATGGCGATCGATTTCACGCCCGTTAGTTTACGTCCGCGCACAACCTCAGCGCTGATGAGCAGCTGCGGACCGTGGCAGATAGCAAAGACCGGTTTCCCGCTGGAGACAAAGTCCCGGGTAAAGGTCACGAAACGCGTATCGCTGCGTAGCGAGTCCGGGGAGTGCCCGCCCGGCAGTAACAGGGCGTCAAAGTCAGACGGGCTCACCTCATCGATGGTTTTATCGATGGTCACGCTGGCCTCGCCCTTATGGCCTTTTACCGTTTTGCCTGCCTCTTTTTCAATGGTGATCACCTCATGGCCCGCCTTACGAAACGCCTCGGCAGGTGAAGTAAATTCTGAATCTTCAAACTCGTCGGTAATCAAGACCGCAATTTTCTTGCTCATGCTTCCTCCGTTGTTTTGGCTTCAGACAGCTTTTTTCCAGCTTGTGGTAAATACTTAACGTTCAGACCACTAAGTGTGGTTGAGTGGCATGAAATCGCATACGGACTAATCTGCAAAGGAGGAGTAATGAGTCAGGTTTTAATTACCGGCGCGACCGGCCTTGTGGGTGGGCACCTGCTGCGTATGCTAATTCAGGAGCAGAAGATCAACTATATTGCCGCCCCGACGCGTCGCCCGCTGGGCGATATAGAAGGGGTGTTTAATCCCCACGATCCGCAACTGACCGATGCGCTGGCACAGGTTCAGGATCCGGTTGATACCGTCTTTTGCTGTCTGGGCACCACCCGGCGTGAGGCCGGCAGCAAAGAGGCCTTTATTCATGCCGATTACACGCTGGTGGTGGATACTGCGCTGACCGGCAAACGACTCGGGGCGAAGCATTTCCTGGTCGTGAGCGCCATGGGGGCTAACGCGCATTCGCCGTTCTTCTACAACAAGGTGAAAGGCAAAATGGAAGAGGCCCTGATCGCCCAGAAGTGGGAGCGGTTGACCATTGTGCGACCGTCAATGCTGCTGGGGGAGCGGGAGAAGCATCGCTTCAGCGAGTCGCTGTTTTCCCCGCTGTTCAGCCTGCTGCCCGGCAACTGGAAGTCTGTCGAGGCGCGGGATGTGGCGCAGGTCATGCTGCAGGAGGCGCTGGGTGCAGCACCGGCAGGGGTCAATATTATTCCGTCGGCGAAAATCAGGGAGCAGGCGCAGGGCGAAGGATGAGCGCCCTCTGCCAACGGCAGAGGGCAGGGGAGATTATTTGATGTAGGTGAAGGCCGTGGTCACGTGTTTCACGCCACTCACCCGGCTGGCGATATCCGCCGCCGCTTTACCTTCACGCTCGGTCACCAGGCCGAGCAGGAACACTTCGCTGTTCTCGGTGGTCACTTTCACGTTAGAGGATTTCACCTGATCGCTACCCAGCAGCTGGGAGCGCACTTTGGTGGTGATCCAGGTGTCATTTGAGGCGGCACCCAGGCCAATCGGCTGGCCCTGACGTATTTCGTTAAATACCTCAGTCGTCCCTTCTACACCCATCGCAATTTGTTTCGCGCGGGAGGCAAGCTCGGTATTCGGCGCCTGTCCGGCCAGTAACACCTTGCCCTGATAAGCCGTAACGTTAATGCGCGCTTCTTTCTTAATCTGTTGGTCTTTGGAGAGTGCACTGTTTACGCGCAGCTCCAGGGTGCCGTCATCCACCTGCGTGCCCACGGTACGCGGGTCGGTCGCGGCTTTGGTGCTCACAGCGGCGGTACCCACTACCGCTGCAGCCACACATCCCTGAAGCAGCAGCGCAGAAATAAGGACTGCGAGGGGCGAAAGTGCCTTCATGTTTACTCCTTAATCATCCTGGTGAGGGAAAAGCGTGTTATCGATCAGATCGCATAAACAGTTCACCGTCAGCATATGCATCTCCTGAATGCGCGCGCTGCGGTGGGAAGGAATACGGATCTCAACGTCATGCGGACCTAACAGCCCCGCCAGCTCGCCGCCGTCGTAACCGGTCAGCGCAACGATGGTCATATCGCGCGTGACAGCCGCTTCCACGGCTTTCACGATGTCGCGGCTGTTGCCGCGCGTGGAGATGGCCAGCAGGACATCACCGGCATGCCCTAACGCGCGCACCTGCTTGGCGTAGATCTCATCATGAAGACGATCGTTGGCAATCGCCGTTAAGACCACGTTATCGGTATTAAGTGCAATGGCAGGTAAACTGGGGCGCTCTGTCTCAAAACGATTGATCATACTGGCAGCAAAATGCTGTGCGTTGGCGGCCGAGGTGCCATTACCACAACAGAGAATTTTGTTGCCGTTAAGCAGGGACTGAACCAGCGTCATCGCCGCGCGGGAGATGGCGTCCGGCAGCGCTTCTGCTGCTGCAATCTGAGTCTGAATGCTTTCCGTGAAGCAAACCTTAATTCTTTCGAGCACGGTATCCCTTAACGATCTGATTTACGCGTCTTCGCCGAAGGCGTTTTTGAACCATTCGATGGCGTTTCCGGTGAAGGCTACCACATCGAACCGGCAATCCACAGTGTCAAAGCTGCCATTATGCCGGGCAAGCCACAACTGGGCGGTGTGTAACAATTTTTGTTGCTTAGCCCGGGTCACGCTGGCGGCGGCCCCACCGTAACGGGATGACTGGCGGTAGCGCACCTCAATGAACACGATGGACGGGCCGTCCTGCATGATAAGGTCAATTTCCCCACCGCGTCCGCGAACGTTGGCGGCGATAAAGCGCAGTCCTTTGCGCTCAAGCCAGCGACGCGCCTGTAATTCGCGCGCGTCGCCGGTCTGTTTGCGGGTTAACTGGCCGGAACGATCTGTCCCTGCTGGTATTTGAGCCATGATAACTTCCTGTTAATCACGCAGTCCTGAGTGGCGGTGAGATCGCCGGTATTGCCGTTAAGGGTAAAGCCCGGCACCTGGCGCATCTGGGTGAAGTGGTTCGCCAGCGCCCAGGCATCCACGCCCATGGCATACAGGCGCGCCAGCGAGTAGTCGTTACGCACGCTGCTGAGCGCCTGCTGCATCAGCTCTGGGTTTGCCCCTGCGAGCATCGGGATTTCGCTGTACTGCAGTCCTTCCATCTCAAGACGGAAGTCCGGGCCTGCGGTGCCCTGTGCGCTGCGCGAGCTGGCGTACAGCGACACGCCCGCCTGGCTGCCGTTACGCATGGCGATCATCGGTTTGATAAAGGCGATCTCTTCCGGGGTGGCGACAATATAGGCCGCATCGACGTTACCGCCGCCGCTGATCTGCGCATCCGTTGGCGGCGCCGGGATAGTCAGACCACCAATCGTCACGCTCTGCTGCTGTGGCAGGCTGGCAGTCACCGGGCTACCGCTGAGGGCAATACCCGCTCCGCCGTTCACGCCCGCGCGCAGTTCTGAGGCTGAGCCAAATTTCTGCTGTAGAACAATACCACCGCCCAGCTGTTGCCACTCCTGGGCAAAAGCGTTAGCGACGCGATCGCCCAGTTGGCTGCGCGGGATCAGCAGCAGGGGAGCCTGCTTACCTTGCTCATGAATATGGCGGGCCGCATCGCGGGCTTCGTCTTCTGGCGACAGGGCAAAGTAGCAGACGTTAGGGCGATTCTGCACCTGCTCCGGCTGGTTCAGCGCCAGCACGTTCAGCGGGGTGTTGCTTCTCACCAGCTCGTCCACGTTGTTTTTCAGCAGCGGGCCGACCACGATGCTGGCGCCATCCTGCTGCACCTGATTCAGCACCTGATCGAGCGGCTGGCTGCTGGTGTCATACACTTTTATCTCTGCAGACGGATTACCCATGGCCTGTGGCTGGGCGACGGTCTGCGTCTCTTGTGTCGTGACCGGAGTCTGCACCGGCTCCTGCACGTTGCTTTCCTGTACGTTGCCTTCCGGCGCGGCGACAGGTTGCGGAGTGGCAGGGGCCTGCACCGGATTCTGAAGCGTGCCTGGCTGAGCAGCGACAGGCTGGGTCGCGGTCAGATCGTTGGTTTCGGCACTGGACGGGCTCACCACATCACCGGCATTAGCGGCCTGGGCGACCTGGGCGACCTGGGCGGGAACCGCGCTGCCCGCGACGGCGGCAGTACCGTTTCTCGCCGCTTCAAAACCCTGCTGGATCGTGCGGCCAAAGACGGCGGCCTGGCCACCTAATGGCAGCAGCAGGGCGATTTTGCTGGTGGAGGCTGGCTTGAAGTTCTGTACATTAACCAGCTGCGTTGGCAGCATGGTTGCGCCCGGGTTATTTGGATAGCGGGTTTGCCAGTCTTTAATTCCGGCTTTCAGCATATTCGGATCGTTGCGGTTATCGAACCAGACGCGCTGCAGATCCAGCCAGCCCTGCAGGATATTCTCGTCGGCGTTAATCACCAGCGCATTGGCCTGATCGGGATTCATGGCGGAGAGCGTCTGCCAGGTGGCATCGATATTTTTCTGTTTTTCGGCAGCGGAGAGCAGCGGCTCCTGGGCGATCAACGCCCGCAGCAGCGTCAGGGAAGGGCGACCCTGTTCGGCAGCGATACCGGCCTGCCAGAAACGCGCCTGCTGATTTTTATCCAGCGCGCTGATGTCGATATTGCCGAGGATAGTCTTCGCGCCGGCAGCATCGTTCTGCGCAATTTTCAGCTCTGCGGCCAGCAGCGACTGCTCGCGACGTTGGGTATCGGTCAGATCCTGCGGCAACTGGTTAAACAGATCGGTGGCATGCTGGGTTTTACCCTCTTTCAGCAGTGCACGAATGGCGAGTAATTGCCAGTTGATCCTGGTATCATTCGAGCTCTGCTCCATCTGGTGCAGATAGAAGCCGGAGTCAGCCTGGGCTGTACCCTCCATGTGGGCAGCACTTTGATCGGGCGCCTGTGTGCCACAGCCTGCAAAGAACAGGGCTGCCAGCACCAGCGGAAGGCTGCGCGTGGCTTTATTATGAAAAAACGTTAAGGGTACCATACTGTATCCAGTGATATTTTTTACGCAATGCTTAATATTAAATCGGCAATACGGATGAAACAATGAAACAACACGAAACGGCAGATAATTCTCAGGGTCAGCTATATATTGTACCTACTCCCATCGGGAATTTATCTGATATTACCCAACGTGCACTCACCGTATTGCAAAGCGTTGATCTTATTGCGGCTGAAGATACCCGCCATACTGGCCTGCTGCTGCAACACTTCGCCATTAATGCCCGCCTGTTTGCCCTGCACGACCATAACGAGCAGCAAAAGGCCGAGACGCTGGTGGCAAAGCTGAAAGAGGGGCAGAACATCGCCCTGGTCTCCGATGCCGGCACGCCGCTGATTAACGATCCGGGCTATCACCTGGTTCGCACCTGCCGCGAGGCGGGCATTCGGGTTGTCCCGCTGCCAGGACCGTGCGCCGCCATTGCCGCCCTGAGCGCGGCGGGCCTGCCGTCTGACCGCTTCTGCTACGAAGGCTTCCTGCCCGCCAAATCCAAAGGTCGTCGCGACGTGCTGAAAGCGCTGGAAGCCGAACCGCGCACGCTGATCTTCTACGAATCAACCCACCGTCTGCTGGAGAGCCTGGAAGACATGGTCGCCGTTTGGGGAGAGGCGCGTTACGTGGTGCTGGCCCGTGAGCTGACCAAAACCTGGGAGACCATCCACGGCCTGCCGGTTGGCGAATTGCTGGCATGGGTGAAAGAGGATGAAAACCGCCGTAAGGGCGAGATGGTGCTGATTGTCGAAGGGCACAAGGCCGAAGAGGACGCCCTGCCTGCGGATGCCCTGCGCACCCTCGTGCTGTTGCAGGCCGAGCTACCGCTGAAGAAAGCGGCCGCGCTGGCAGCAGAGATCCACGGCGTGAAAAAGAACGCGCTGTATAAATATGCGCTGGAGCAGCAGGGAGAGTAAGCTCGTGAGCCGTTATCAACCGCCTTTTACGATTACGTCTGCAATCCTTAATCTGGTGGTTGAAACGGGAGAATTGCTGGGACACTGGGCTGCTTATACGGGGCGAGCTTCACCTCTGCTGCGTAAAGAGAATCGTATTCGTACTATCCAGGCGTCGTTAGCCATCGAGCATAATTCGCTGACCACCGGGCAGGTGACCGCAATTATGGATGGAAAGCGGGTGCTGGCCCCGGCAAAAGATATTCAGGAAGTCAGAAACGCCATCCAGGCCTACGAGCACCTGAATATCTGGCAAGCCAGTCGCCTGAAAGATTTGCTGAGTGTCCATCGGCTCCTGATGAAGGGGCTCGTAGATAATCCCGGGCAACTGCGCCAGGGGGATGTCGGGATCTATCGTGGTAACCAACTGGTGCATATGGCACCTCCTGCGTCTCAGGTACCTCGTCTGGTGGATGAGCTGCTTGGCTGGCTTAATGCCACAGACTTGCACCCGCTGATCGCCAGCTCTGTATTCCACTATGAATTTGAATTTATCCATCCCTTTGCCGACGGTAATGGTCGTATGGGGCGTCTCTGGCAGACTCTTATCCTCAGCCACTGGCGTGCCGAGCTGGCCTGGTTGCCGGTGGAAACGCTGATCCACTTTCAGCAAGAGCGGTACTACGCCATCCTTGGGCAGTGTGATAAAGCCAGCGACTGCACGGCTTTTGTCGAATTTATGCTACAAAATCTTGCCGATGCGCTGCGTGAAAGTATCTCAACCCCGCATGCATTGTCGGAACAAATGTCGGAACAAATGTCGGAAAAAGAGGAAGCCATCCTGCAACTTTTGATTGCCCAGCCAAAGATGACAGCTTCCACCCTGGCCTCAATGCTCGGTGTAACCTCCCGTACGGTAGAACGCTACCTTAGCGCATTACAAAGCAAGGGTAAGGTACAACGGGTCGGTGCTAGAAAAGGTGGGTACTGGCAGGTCTTAAGATAGGCTGCGCTTGTCCTGTCAGACGATATTACTTCTGATATGCAAACCTTCGAAATGTTGAGCATCTGCCAGAACGAAAGGCAAAAAAAAGCATGGCCGGAGCCATGCTAAAAGAGGTTTACTGCAAACTCAGGTCACCGGTGCCGGGTTAAATACCGCCAGCTGGTTATGTAATCCCCATTGATCGGAGAAAGTCTTCTTACGTCCACTCGCCACGTCGAGAATGAAGTGGAACAGCTTCCAGCCTACGTCCTCAATGCTCTCTTCGCCGGTAGCGATAGTGCCTGCATTGATATCCATCAGGTCAAACCAACGGTTCGCCAGCTCGGTACGGGTCGCCATTTTAATGACGGGAACCGCCATCAGGCCGTACGGGGTGCCGCGACCGGTAGTGAAGACCTGGACGGTGATCCCGGAGGCCACCTGCTGGGTACCACAGACGAAATCGCTGGCGGGCGTGGCGGCGTAGATCAGGCCACGTTTTGTCGGGCGCTGGCCGGGGGAAAGCACTTCAACGATGGCGCTCTTGCCCGATTTGGCGATGGAGCCCAGCGCTTTTTCCACCACGTTCGCCAGGCCGCCTTTCTTGTTGCCCGGTGACGGGTTGGCGCTGCGGTCGGTCTTGCCCATGTCGAGATAGTTATCATACCAGGCCATCTCCTCCAGCAGGCGTTTGCCCACCTCTTCGTTGATGGCGCGCGGCGTCAGGAGATGGATCGCGTCGCGCACTTCGGTCACTTCGGAGAACATCACCGTGGCGCCACAGCGCACCAGCAGGTCTGAGGCATAGCCCACTGCTGGGTTGGCGGTCACGCCCGAGAAGGCGTCGCTGCCGCCGCACTGCATCCCCACCACCAGCTCAGAGGCCGGGCAGGTTTCACGCTGGCGCTGATTCAGTTTTGCCAGATGGCGCTCTGCGACCTGCAGAATGTCATCCACCATCGACCGGAAGCCGACATGCTGCTCGTCCTGCAAACGCACGATGCTGGCGTCATCCACCGGGATCGCCTGCACATCTTCGGTGCCCTGGAGCAGCTTTTCGGGTTGCAGCTTCTCGCAGCCGAGGCCGATAACCATCACTTCGCCGCCGAAGTTCGGGTTCAGGGCGATATTGTGAATAGTGCGGATAGGGACAATTGCCGCCGGGGCATTGATCGCCACGCCGCAGCCGTAAAGGTGGTTCAGACCCACCACGCCGTCGACGTTGGGGTATTTTGGCAGCAGATCGCGTTCGATGATCTTCACCACATAATCGACCACACCCGCCACGCAATGCACGCTGGTGCTGATGCCGAGCAGGTTTTTGGTGCCGACGCTGCCGTCCGCATTGCGATAACCTTCAAAGGTGTAGCCTTCAAGCGCAGGCAGCGGCTCCGGTACGCGGGTGGCCAGCGGCAGGGTGTGCAGCGGCGGGGCTTCCGGCAGGGCAACCAGCGACTCATCAATCCAGCTACCCTGGGGGATGGCGCGCACGGCGTAGCCGATGACTTCGCCGTAACGCACGATTTCGCCCTGCGCCGGGATATCCACCAGCGCCACTTTATGGCCCTGTGGAATATGCTCGATGAGTTCAAGTCCGTCCGGGAAACGCGTTCCGGCTTTTAACCCCTGATCGTTAACAATAATCGCCACGTTATCGGTCTCATGTACCTTAATATAAAACGCGGTCGGCGACGTTTGACGAATTTCGATGTCGGCCATTGTCCAGTATTCTCCAGCGCGTGGGGGATAATTAATTGATCAAAGAGTACCTATATTTTCTTGTTATAAAAAATAAAGACTCTGCTCAGTGGAATAAAGAATGTCAGGCATGGGGAATTAATAATGTGATCGCGATCACTCATTTGTGACGGTGGCCTGCCCATAAGGGGAGCAATGGCGAAATCTGTGCATCAGCGCCCAAGGGTTTGTGCATATGCTCAAAATAATATTCACAATGAAATTGATAATTGAGCAATGCGACAATGCGTGGTGGTGGGCGCTTGATTATACTCATTAACGCTTTCATGGATTCGGTTAATTAACCGCAATTATCTCTAATTAGCAAAATAATCAGGATTGCCTCTTTCTTAAAACAATAAAAATAATTTCATTGATGTACCAGAGGAAATAAATATGTTGCTGGATACTACCGTTGAAACTAAAAAGGGTGTCCCCACCCGTTATTTAATATTACTCATCATTTTTATTGTTACTGCGGTCAATTACGCTGACCGCGCCACGCTCTCTATTGCCGGTACGGAAGTCGCCAAAGAGCTGCAATTAAGCGCCGTGTCGATGGGCTACATCTTCTCCGCCTTCGGCTGGGCCTATCTGCTGATGCAGATCCCCGGCGGCTGGCTGCTGGACAAATTCGGCTCGAAAAAGGTCTATACCTACAGTCTCTTCTTCTGGTCGCTGTTCACCTTCCTGCAGGGGTTTGTCGATCTCTTCCCGCTGGCGTGGGCGGGCGTTTCAATGTTCTTTATGCGCTTTATGCTCGGCTTCTCCGAGGCGCCATCCTTCCCGGCTAACGCCCGTATCGTGGCGGCCTGGTTCCCGACCAAAGAGCGCGGTACGGCATCGGCTATTTTTAACGCCGCGCAATATTTCTCGCTGGCGCTCTTCTCCCCGCTGCTCGGCTGGCTGACCTTCGCCTGGGGCTGGGAACATGTTTTCACCGTAATGGGTGTGATTGGTTTTGTGCTCACCGGCATGTGGGCGAAGTTTATTCATAACCCGACCGACCATCCAGGCATAAGCGCCGATGAGCTGAAGTTCATTAAGGAGGGCGGCGCGGTGGTCGATATGGACCACAAAAAGCCAGGCGACAAAGCGGCCAGCGGTCCGAAGCTGCATTACATCAAACAGTTATTGTCTAACCGCATGATGCTAGGCGTATTTTTCGGGCAATACTTTATCAACACCATCACCTGGTTCTTCCTCACCTGGTTCCCGATTTATCTGGTGCAGGAGAAGGGGATGTCGATTCTGAAAGTGGGCCTGGTGGCATCCATTCCGGCGCTGTGCGGCTTTGCCGGCGGCGTACTGGGCGGCGTATTCTCGGATCACCTGATTAAGCAAGGCAAGTCGATTACCCTGGCGCGTAAGCTGCCGATCGTGCTGGGTATGCTGCTGGCCTCCTCAATCATTCTGTGCAACTACACCAACAACACCACGCTGGTGGTCGCGCTGATGGCGCTGGCCTTCTTCGGTAAAGGGTTTGGTGCCCTGGGCTGGCCGGTCATATCTGACACCGCACCAAAAGAGATTGTTGGCCTGTGCGGTGGTGTGTTTAACGTCTTTGGCAACGTAGCGTCAATCGTCACTCCGCTGGTGATTGGCTATCTGGTCAGTGAACTGCATTCGTTCAACGCGGCACTGCTGTTCGTAGGGTGTTCTGCGCTGATGGCGATGTTCTGCTACCTGTTCGTAGTGGGCGACATCAAACGTATGGAATTGCAGAAATAAGCAAAGGTATAAGCGATGAGTAACGATATTTTCCCGAACAAATTTAAAGCGGCCCTCGCGGCACATCAGATTCAGATCGGCTGCTGGTCCGCGCTGGCAAGCCCAATCAGCACCGAAGTGCTGGGACTGGCAGGTTTTGACTGGCTGGTGCTGGACGGTGAACATGCGCCGAACGACGTCACCACTTTTATTCCGCAGCTGATGGCCCTGAAGGGCAGCCACAGCGCGCCGGTGGTTCGCGTGCCGACCAATGAGCCGGTGATCATCAAGCGCCTGCTGGATATTGGTTTCTATAACTTCCTGATCCCGTTTGTGGAAAACGTCGAAGAGGCGGTGCAGGCGGTAGCTTCCACCCGCTATCCGCCTGAAGGCATTCGCGGCGTGTCGGTCTCCCATCGCGCCAATATGTTTGGCACCGTGCCGGACTACCTCGCCCAGTCGAACAAGAACATCACTATCCTGGTGCAGATTGAGAGCCAGCAGGGCGTGGACAACGTCGATGCCATCGCCGCCACTGACGGCGTAGACGGCATCTTTGTCGGTCCAAGCGACCTGGCGGCCGCCTTTGGTCATCTGGGGAACGCAAATCACCCGGAAGTGCAGCGCGCCATCCAACATATCTTTGCCCGCGCCAAAGCGCACGGCAAGCCGTCCGGCATTCTGGCGCCGGTCGAGGCCGATGCCCGCCGTTATCTGGAATGGGGCGCAACCTTTGTTGCCGTCGGCAGCGATCTTGGCGTGTTCCGCTCCGCCACCCAGAAGTTAGCGGATTCCTTCAAGAAATAACCACCACCACTGAATAAAGAGAGACGCAATTATGACACTGAAAGTTGGTTTTATTGGCCTGGGTATCATGGGTAAACCAATGAGTAAAAACCTCATCAAAGCAGGTTACTCACTGGTGGTTGCAGACCGTAACCCGGAAGCCATTGCTGAAGTGATCGCCGCAGGCGCAGAAACGGCCGCCACGGCAAAGGCCATTGCTGAGCAGTGCGATGTGATCATCACCATGCTGCCAAACTCCCCGCACGTGAAAGAGGTGGCGCTGGGCGAAGGCGGCATCATCGAAGGGGCCAAACCGGGTACTGTGCTGATCGACATGAGCTCTATTGCACCGCTGGCCAGCCGTGAAATCAGCGAGGCGTTAAAAGCAAAAGGCATCGACATGCTGGATGCACCGGTGAGCGGCGGCGAGCCGAAAGCTATCGACGGCACCCTCTCTGTGATGGTGGGTGGTGACAAAGCCATCTTCGACAAATATTACGACCTGATGAAAGCGATGGCTGGCTCCGTGGTGCACACCGGTGAGATTGGCGCCGGTAACGTCACCAAGCTGGCAAACCAGGTGATTGTGGCCCTGAACATCGCCGCGATGTCTGAAGCCCTGACCCTGGCGACCAAAGCGGGCGTTAACCCGGATCTGGTGTATCAGGCGATCCGTGGCGGCCTGGCGGGCAGCACCGTACTGGATGCCAAAGCGCCAATGGTGATGGATCGTAACTTCAAGCCAGGCTTCCGTATCGATCTGCACATCAAGGATCTGGCGAACGCGCTGGATACCTCTCACGGCGTGGGGGCCCAACTACCGCTGACCGCGGCGGTGATGGAGATGATGCAGGCCCTGCGTGCCGACGGGCTGGGAACGGCCGACCACAGCGCCATTGCCTGCTATTACGAAAAACTGGCGAAAGTGGAAGTCTCTCGCTAACAAAGACGGGCGCGGGAACGCGCCCGCTATTTTTGCCTCAAGCGGTAACAGGCTATAACTATGAAAATCGTAATTGCCCCTGACTCTTACAAAGAAAGCCTGTCTGCCACCGAGGTAGCGCAGGCGATAGAAAAAGGCTTTCGGGAGATCTTTCCCGATGCAGAGTATGTTTCGGTTCCCGTGGCGGATGGCGGGGAAGGCACGGTTGAAGCGATGGTTGCCGCCACCAATGGCACGATGCAGCATGCAGTAGTGACGGGGCCACTGGGCGAAAGTGTCAATGCCTGCTGGGGGATCTCCGGCGATGGCGTGACGGCGTTTATTGAGATGGCGGCGGCGAGCGGACTGGCACTGGTTCCTCCAGCCCAGCGCAACCCGCTGATTACCACCTCCCGCGGGACGGGCGAGCTGATCCTCGCGGCACTCGATAAAGGTGCGCGCAATATCATTATCGGGATTGGCGGCAGTGCCACCAACGACGGCGGTGCCGGAATGGTGCAGGCGCTGGGGGCAAAACTGACGGATGCCAACGGCACCGAGATTGGCCACGGCGGTGGCAGCCTGATGGCGCTGAACAATATTGATATTTCGTTGCTCGATCCGCGTCTCAAAACCTGCGCGATACGGGTGGCCTGCGATGTGAGCAATCCGCTGATCGGTGAGCAGGGTGCCTCCCGCATCTTCGGCCCGCAGAAAGGGGCGACAGAAGCCAACATCGTCGAACTCGACAACAATCTTTCTCACTACGCCGATGTGATTCATACCGCGCTGCGTATTGATGTCAAAAATGTCCCTGGCGCGGGTGCGGCAGGCGGCATGGGCGCCGCGCTGATGGCATTCCTCGGTGCGGAGCTGAAGAGCGGCATCGAAATTGTCACCCAGGCGCTGAATCTCGAAGAGCATATTCACGACTGCACCTGGGTGGTGACCGGCGAAGGACGCCTGGACAGTCAAAGTATTCACGGTAAAGTGCCGGTGGGCGTGGCGCGCGTCGCCAGTAAATATCGCAAGCCGGTCATCGGCATTGCCGGCAGCCTGACCAGCGACGTCGGGGTAGTTCATCAATATGGCATCGACGCAGTGTTCAGCGTCCTGACCAGTATCAGCACCCTGGAAGAGGCGTTCCGCGGCGCGTTTGACAATATTTATCGCGCCTCGCGCAATATTGCCGCCACCCTGCGGGTAGGGATGCTCACCGAAGGGTGACAGCGGGGCGCAAACCCTCTATACTGCGCGCCGAAGCTGACCAGACAGTCGCCGCTTCGTCGTCGTCCCTTTCGGGGGAGACGGGCGGAGGGGAGGAAAGTCCGGGCTCCATAGGGCAGGGTGCCAGGTAACGCCTGGGGGGGAAACCCACGACCAGTGCAACAGAGAGCAAACCGCCGATGGCCCATGCAAGTGGGATCAGGTAAGGGTGAAAGGGTGCGGTAAGAGCGCACCGCGCGGCTGGTAACAGTCCGTGGCACGGTAAACTCCACCCGGAGCAAGGCCAAATAGGGGTTCACATGGTACGGCCCGTACTGAACCCGGGTAGGCTGCTTGAGCCAGTGAGCGATTGCTGGCCTAGATGAATGACTGTCCAACGACAGAACCCGGCTTATCGGTCAGCTTCAACTCTTTAGAAAACCCCGCTTCGGCGGGGTTTTTGCTACGTAGCGGTTGAGATGAATGACTGTCCAACGACGCTATACCAAAAAGAACGCGGCTTATCGGTCAGCTTCAACTCTTTAATAAAACCCCGCTTCGGCGGGTTTTTTGCTTTCTGGTGTCAGTCACGTACCAGCGATCAACAACCCGCGCGTGTCGCGGGTTGTTTATTCCTTGAAGCGCGTCACAATGAGAAAAATCGTCCCACTTCTTTTTTGAAAAGAGTAGTTTTTTCTTTTTTCAATCAAAAACCACACTAACGTTGTGATTTTTTTCTCTTCCTCTCCGGATATGATATTTCCACACCAATAACAAACGCCTGCACCTCTCTGGCTCATTATCGCTGATGAGCAGATATCCATAAAAAATAACTGTTTACCCTACAAAATAAGCGAGAGCCTAATGGATACGGCGACAAATAATAGCGTAATTGTGAACGACTCACCGGCAGCAAGACGGGCTGGAATGAGCGAGAGTGAATGGCAAGAAGCAATTAAATTCGACAGCAATGACACCGGTTGGATAATCATGAGTATCGGCATGGCAATCGGTGCCGGTATTGTTTTTCTCCCGGTCCAGGTGGGATTAATGGGCCTGTGGGTTTTTCTGCTCTCTTCCATCATTGGTTATCCGGCGATGTATCTCTTTCAGCGCCTGTTTATTAATACGCTGGCGGAATCACCAGAGTGCAAAGATTACCCGAGCGTGATCAGCGGTTATCTGGGTAAAAACTGGGGCATTCTGTTAGGAGCGCTCTATTTTGTCATGCTGGTTATCTGGATGTTTGTTTATTCCACGGCGATCACCAATGACAGCGCCTCTTATCTGCATACCTTCGGCGTGACGGACGGTTTACTGTCAGAAAACCCGTTCTATGGCTTATTACTGATCTGTATCCTGGTGGCGATCTCATCCCGGGGTGAAAAACTGCTGTTTAAAGTCTCCAGCCTGATGGTGCTCACCAAACTGCTGGTGGTGGCGGCACTGGGGGTCTCAATGATTGGCATGTGGCACCTCTATAATGTTGGCGCGCTGCCGCCGATGGGGCTGCTGATCAAGAATGCCATTATTACCCTGCCGTTTACTCTCACCTCCATTCTGTTTATTCAGACCCTAAGCCCAATGGTGATCTCCTACCGCTCCCGCGCAAAATCGATCGAAGTGGCACGGTACAAAGCCCTGCGGGCAATGAATATTGCGTTTGGCATTCTGTTTGTGACGGTCTTTTTCTACGCGGTCTCTTTTACCCTGGCGATGGGGCATGAGGAAGCGGTCAAAGCCTATGAACAGAATATTTCCGCCCTGGCAATTGCTGCGCAGTTTATTAGCGGTGATGGCGCGGGTTGGGTAAAAATCGTCAGCGTTATTCTGAATATCTTCGCTGTGATGACGGCTTTCTTTGGCGTCTATCTCGGCTTTCGTGAAGCGACGCAAGGCATCGTGATGAATATCCTGCGCCGCAAATTTCCGGCGGATAAAATCAATGAAACTACCGTACAGCGCGGCATTATGGTGTTTGCCATACTGCTTGCCTGGAGCGCCATTGTATTAAACGCGCCTGTGCTGAGTTTCACCTCTATCTGCAGCCCTATTTTCGGCATGGTGGGCTGTTTAATTCCGGCGTGGCTGGTCTACAAGGTCCCTGCGCTGCATAAATACAAAGGCGTGTCGCTGGTGATTATTATTATCACCGGGCTACTGCTTTGTGTTTCTCCTTTCCTCGCTTTTTCCTGATGTGCAATAAAGGTCGTAACGATGTCTGAGCAAATAAACCCTCTAGGGAACCTGTTTATTCACGCGGTGCAGGAAGAGGTTAAACCTGCCCTGGGATGTACAGAGCCTGTCTCGCTGGCGCTGGCCTGTGCCATCGCGGCTGAACAATTAAGCGGAGACATTACGCAAATTGAGGCGTGGGTTTCACCGAATTTAATGAAAAATGGGCTGGGTGTAACGGTACCGGGTACCGGCATGGTTGGCCTGCCTGTTGCGGCTGCGCTGGGGGCGATTGGGGGTAATCCCCGGGGCGGGCTGGAGGTGTTAAAAGATGCTTCGCCCGAGGCGATTGCCCACGCTAAAGCGTTACTGGCGGCAGGAAACGTGCAGGTAAAACTGCAGCAACCCTGCGACGAAATCCTCTATTCCCGCGCCACTGTCTATGCCGGGACGGAATCGGCAAGCGTCACCATTGCGGGAGGGCATACGCGGGTCGTACAGATCAGCTATCAGGGCGAAACACGCTTTATGCTGGACGAACAGCCGCAGTGCTCTGACGGCGATCCGCTGAGGGTACTGTCGAGCACGTCGCTGTCGCAGATCCTGGAGTTTGTTGAGCAGGTTCCGTTTTCCGCCATTCGTTTTATCCTGGAAGCCGGGCATCTAAACGATGCGCTCTCCCGGGAGGGATTAACCGGCAAATGGGGACTCCATATTGGCGCGACGTTGCATAGACAGCAGGCGCGTGGCTTTATCGACCAGGGACTAGGATCGGAGATTATCATCCGCACCAGCGCCGCGTCAGATGCCCGAATGGGCGGCGCGACACTGCCTGCGATGAGCAATTCCGGCTCGGGTAATCAGGGGATCACGGCAACGATGCCAGTTCTGGTCGTGGCGGAATATCTCCAGGCTGACGAGGAAAAACTGGCGCGGGCACTGATGCTTTCGCACCTCTCGGCCATTTATATCCATTATCAGCTTCCTCGCCTGTCGGCATTGTGCGCGGCGACGACCGCGGCCATGGGCGCGGCAGCAGGTATGGCATGGCTGCTGGACGGGGGCTATAAGGCGATTGAGATGGCAATCAGCAGTATGATTGGCGACGTCAGCGGAATGATCTGCGATGGAGCATCGAACAGCTGCGCGATGAAAGTCTCAACCAGCGTCAGCAGTGCCTGGAAATCGGTAATGATGGCGCTTGATGATTGCGCCGTGACCGGCAACGAAGGGATTGTGGCGCACGATGTTGAACAGTCCATCGCCAATCTGTGCTCGCTCGCATGCCGTTCGATGCAGGCAACGGATAAACAGATCATTGAGATAATGGCAGAGAAAGTCGCCTGAAATAACGGCCTCTCCTTGTGCAGGGAGAGGCCGCCTGTTCAGACCGGCAAATCGATCAACAGCGCACGCAGCGGCGTGTCAGCCACCAGGGTGATATTCGCCTCGTCGCGAATAAACGCACCATCTCCGCAGGTCAGCGCTTCGCGCTCCTCAGCGGGCGTTTGCGCATGTACCGTACCGTGAATAGATTGCAGGTAGGCGCGCGGGCCGTGCAGCTGAAAACTCAGGCGCTCCCCTTTATCCAGCTCGATATGATGCAGCCACACCTGCTGGCGGAGCTGCAGGCTGCCTGCGCTACCATCCGGCGAGGCCAGCAGCTGCTGTTTGGCATCCAGCAGATCGATCTTCTGGAGCAGCGGATTTTCCCGCTCCGGGCAGGCATCCAGCCACAGTTGCATCCGCGTCAGCGACTTATCTTTGCTGAGGTTATGTTCGCTATAGCTGATACCTGGCTGGGTGGCTATCAGCAATGCTTCACCGGCTTTCGCCTGGACATGGTTGCCCTCGCTGTCGCGATACTCTGCTTCGCCTTCAAGAATGAGGTTCAGGATATCCACTTTTGGATAGGTACGCGGCTGGAACGAAGCTCCGGGTGCAAGTACCTCCTGGTTCAGTACACGTAAAGAGGCATAGCCCAGCAGTTTCGGGTCAAAGTAGTGTCCAAAGGAAAAGGTGTAGCGGGCCTGCAGCCAACCGAAATCGGCTTGTCCGCACTGTTTAGCTGTTCTTGTCGTAATCATAAAACTTGACCTCTCTTTACACTAAAACAATGGTAAAGGTATGGACGCTGCATTGTTAGCCAGATATTCTGCCCGGTATGTTCAAATTTCCTGAATGAGAACACCATGGCTAAAGAGAGAGCATTGACCCTTGAAGCACTACGTGTGATGGACGCGATCGATCGACGCGGTAGCTTCGCCGCAGCAGCGGATGAACTGGGGCGCGTGCCATCTGCCCTGAGTTACACCATGCAGAAACTGGAAGAAGAGCTGGATGTGGTGCTGTTTGACCGCTCTGGTCATCGAACAAAATTCACCAATGTCGGACGCATGCTGCTGGAGCGCGGGCGCGTGTTGCTGGAAGCGGCGGATAAACTGACCACCGACGCCGAAGCGCTGGCCCGCGGCTGGGAAACGCATCTGACGCTGGTCACCGAAGCGCTGGTACCCACCACTGCGCTCTACCCGCTGGTGGATCGCCTGGCAGAAAAAGCCAATACCCAGCTTTCTATTATCACCGAGGTGCTTGCCGGGGCGTGGGAGCGCCTGGAGCAGGGCCGGGCTGATATCGTGATCGCGCCGGATATGCACTTCCGCTCCTCGTCCGAAATCAACTCCCGCAAGCTCTATACCGTGATGAATGTCTATGTCGCCGCACCGGATCACCCGATTCATCAGGAACCCGAGCCGCTGTCGGAAGTGACCCGCGTAAAATACCGCGGCGTGGCGGTGGCCGATACCGCCCGCGAGCGCCCGGTATTAACCGTTCAGCTGCTTGATAAACAGCCGCGCCTCACCGTCAGTACCCTGGAAGATAAGCGTCAGGCGCTGCTGGCCGGGCTGGGCGTGGCAACCATGCCGTATCCGTTCGTTGAGAAAGATATTGCCGAAGGGCGGCTGCGGGTGGTGAGTCCGGAGTACACCAGTGAAGTGGATATCATTATGGCGTGGCGACGCGACAGCATGGGCGAAGCCAAATCCTGGTGTCTGCGCGAGATCCAGAAGCTCTTTACCCAGAAGTAATGTCTATTGTAGGCCCGGCAAGCACAGCGCCGCCGGGCAATGCCTCAGCGGTTTAGCAACGGATCCGGCCCAAACCGGTTTTCACCTTCCGTTCCGCGCTGGCAGTTGAAGATCAGAATAATGATCCAGCCGAGCACCGGGATCAGCACCAGCAGCAGCCACCACGCCGAACGATCGGTATCATGCAGCCGACGAAAGAGCACGGCCCACGATGGCAGAAGTACCAGCAAGCCATACACGGTGGTGATAATGCCTTCGCCGCCAGCCCGCTCCCAGCCCAGCATTTTGTCGATCAGCCCCAGCACACAAACCAGAATGAAGTTCACCAGAGTAAACATCCAGAACTCTTTGCGGCGGGCGCGCCCTTTAAACCCGATATAATTTCGCAGTACTTTCAGATACCAGTCCATTTCTTGTGGCCTCCGCAGCAATTAATCACTTGTTTTTTAAGCGATCCACTAAAGCATAGACGGGAATAAAAGGGGGGTAAAGGGCGCCAGAAAAGCGCCCCTGAGGTTTAGCCGAAGCGGACGTCGCGCCCGTGCGGTTCAGTCAGATCCTGCCACGGGCCAATGGAGATAATGCCCGTCGGATTAATGGTTTTATGGCTGCGATAGTAATGGTTACGGATATGGTCAAAATCGACCGTCTCCGCAATCCCCGGCATCTGATAGATGTCGCGCAGGAAACCGTACAGGTTGAGGTAATCGCTGATCCGGTGTTTGTCGCACTTGAAGTGGGTCACGTAAACCGGGTCAAAGCGCACCAGTGTGGTCCACAGACGGATGTCGGCTTCGGTCAACTGGTCGCCGGTGAGATAGCGGTGCTGGCCGAGGATCTGCTCCAGTCGCTCCAGCGAGGCAAAAACATTGGTCACGGCTTCGTCGTAGGCTTCCTGGCTGGTGGCAAACCCGGCCTTATAGACGCCGTTGTTCACGTTGTCGTAAATCCAGCTATTCAGGTCATCAATTTTATCGCGCAGCGCGGGCGGATAAAAATCGCCTGCCCGGGCGCCGTGGGCATCAAACGCGGTGTTAAACATGCGGATGATCTCGGCTGACTCATTGCTGACGATGGTCTGATTTTTCTTGTCCCACAGTACCGGAACGGTAACGCGGCCGGTGTAGTGCGGATCGGCGCGCAGGTAGAGCTGGTAGAGAAAATCGTGGTGATAGAGTGAATCGCCATTGGCCGCCGGGAAATCATCGCCGAAAGTCCAGCCGTTCTCCAGCATCAGCGGATGCACCACCGAGACGGGGATCAGCGATTCCAGCCCCTTCAGGGCGCGGACGATCAGGGTGCGATGCGCCCACGGGCAGGCCAGAGAAACATAGAGGTGGTAACGATCTTTCTCCGCCGCAAAGCCGCCTTCGCCGCTTGGGCCAGGCGCGCCGTCGGCGGTGAGCCAGTTACGGAAGGCCGAAACAGAACGTTTGAAACGTCCCCCGGTTGATTTGGTGTCATACCAGGTATCCTGCCAGACGCCGTCTACAAGTTGTCCCATCTTTTCCTCCTTAGATAGCAAAAGCGAGGAGAAATCTCCTCGCTTTTTGATTCAGTATAGCGTGCTTACCACTTCTTATTCAGGACGCGGTCGATGCTGTATGCACCCGGGCCGGTGATAGCCAGCAGCAGGTAACCGCCTGCGATAGTCAGGTTTTTCATGAACATCAGAGAGTTCACCCCTTCCGCAAAGTTGCTGTGGAACAGGAACGCGGTCAGCAGGGTGAAGCCTGCGGTGAACAGTGCGGTAGTCCGGGTCAGGAAACCGAACAGAATGGCCAGGCCCCCCCCCAGTTCAAGCAGAATGGTCAGCGGCAGCAGGAACCCCGGAACGCCCATCGCTTCCATATACTGTTGCGTGCCGGCGTAACCCCCGATTTTGCTCCAGCCTGCGGTAATAAACAGGATTGGCATCAGAACGCGCGCTACCAGTACACCAACATCTTCTAATTTTTTCATCTTACTCTCCAGGGAACCACTTGGGCTGTAAATACTATTTATTGTGCAAAATCGGGCGGATGCCGCGGTCTCGCTGTCGATGGAGAGAATCATAAACGGGGCGAATGGGGATTGTTAGCAAGGAAAACTGTCAATCTTCTTCAAAGATATTGAGTAATGTGAAGGGAGGGAAAGGATAAAAGTAAAGCGCCAGGAGGCGCTTTACAGGGTGAGGCAGGGTAGACGTCAGCGGGTTTCTTGTTTGCGGAGCTGCTGCTGGGTAAGGGTGGTTTTAATCATCTTCCACGCGCTCCAGATGCCCAGACCGCGGCGCGCCCAGCGGATCAGCATATTCGGATGACGCACGGCCCTCACCGCCAGAAGGCTGCTCCCTATCAGCGCCCACGCCCGCAGGTTCAGAAACATATTCCACCCGCGGTCATAGCTGTGCGTGGCTTCCAGCCAGTCGCGGCTGCCAGCCGACAGATCCAGCCGTTGCTGCTGGATCTGGCTCAGCAAAAATGCCTTTTCTCGCTCACGTTCCGCTCGGCTTCTGCTCACTTTTTATCATCCTCCAGCAGTGACCGGTCGTTGGCGAGTTCCTTACGGGTATGATGTAGCAGGGTCGACTGGCGCACTTTGCGCATCGTCCATATTCCCCCTATCAGAGCAGCAAGCAGCAGCACCACGGTGGTGCCAATCATCACATTAAGACGATACTGCGGATCGACTGCCCAGATAATCAATACCATCAGGCTCATCAGGCCAAAGGCGGCGAAGAGCATGGTCAACCCCAGCATCAGTAGCAGCTGGAAGAGATTCGCTTTCTCTTCTTCCAGTTCGACCACTGCCAGCCGGATACGCGTCTCTGCGATGCCGACGAGAGTAGTCAAAATCCGCTGTCCGATACCGAGAACGTTTTTTGCGGGCCCTTGTGGTTGACGTGAATCTTCCATAATTAACGTCGCGTAAGCAGCATGCCGATGACAACACCAACCGCAGCACCGATACCTACGCCGGCCCACGGATTCTCACGCACATACTCATCAGCGCGCGCGGCGGCCTCACGGGTCTGTTTCGCCAGTGCATCGCTGGTTTCGCCCAGACGATAGCGGCTTTCGTGCAGGGCCTGCTCCGCTTTATTACGCAGTTTGCTCAGCTCTTCTTTCGACTTATTGCCAGAGGAGCTCAGTACCTCTTCCAGGGTATCCGCCAGGGACTTCAGTTCAGCGCGTAAATGGTCTGACGTGGTATCTTTTGACATGATTCTCTCCTGTTACGATGTCCGTTAAATCAGTAATCGCGAGACTCCAGCGCTTTCAGTTCGTTCTGCGCTTCTTGCAGTTTCTGCTCACGTTTGGCAACTTTGTCTGCATCGCCTTTCTCCTTTGCCTCCGCCAGATCCCGGCGGCGTTCAGCAATTTCTTCTTTCTGTTCGGCAATCTTGCGCTGGTGATCGGCGCGCAACTTGTCGTCGGAACAGTTCGCTTTCACTTCGCTCAGCGCTTTATTCAATCCGTTGATTCTGCTCTGATTGTTATGCTTTTCAGCGTAACTGATCTCGCGTTGAATATCCTGTTCCTTCTCCTGACAAAGAGACGAAGCGAACGAAGCTGTGCTCAAAGAAAAAAGGGCGAGGCCCAGGGCGATGCGGTAATTCATTGTTGAAACCTTCCATTGTTTTCGACGTAACCTGCGGAAATGTCGAATTCCAGAGTTGTGCGGAGTACGTGTGAGAGGTGCTCCGCGTACTTAAGCATAGTAAGTAAACGGGGATATCACCAAAGTAAGTGAAAAGATTCAGATTAGTGGAAATTTAGCCTAACAGACGTGATGTATCACGCAGACGGGTCAGCCAGACCACCGCCTGATTGTCTTTATCCTGTTGAGCAATGATATAGCCATGCGGCAGGCTGCGATCGAGCACCTTCTTCGCGGCAGCGCTCTGTACGCTGGAGTCGAAGGTGATCAGCAGCACATCTTTCTGCGGGGTAATACTTTTGAACTGAATGCCGTTGGCATCCAGGTGATGCCAGATGGAGAAACCATCCGGCATGCTGACGCCCTGATTGACCGCGCGGATCGCCAGCGTCGATTCCTGTTTTTGCAGCGCCGCCCAGGCCAGCAGCAGGGCGCTGAACATCACCAGCGCGACCATGGCGTAAGAGAGACGGCGCATTGACGCGTTAGGATTGGCCATGTTGTTAGCCCTGACTTCCATGTTTTTTCTTCCAGAGAACCACCAGCGAACCAATCAGCCCGAACACCAGCAGCACGACCGGCAGCAGCATCAGGCAGGACATCAGCTGATCTTCATATTTCAGGAACACCGGCGTTTTGCCGAGCAGATAACCCAGCGTAGTAAGGATCAGCACCCACAGCAAGCCACTCATCCAGTTAAAGAACTGAAAGCGCGTGCTGCTGAGGCCAGAAAGACCGGCAATGGTTGGCAGCAGGGTGCGGACAAAGGCGATAAAGCGGCCCACCAGCAGCGCGGAAAGCCCGTGCTTGTGGAACAGGTGATGCGCCCGCTGATGATAGTGCGCTGGCAGGTGCGATAGCCAGTTTTGCACAATACGCGTATTGCCAAGCCATCGCCCCTGGATATAGCTCAACCAGCAGCCGAGGCTGGCGGCAATGGTCAGCAGCAGGACGGTTTGCGGAAATTGCATTGCCCCTTTTGCGCACAGCACACCCACCAGCACCAGCAGACTATCGCCTGGCAGGAAAGCGGCAGGAAGCAGACCGTTTTCAAGAAACAGAATCATAAACAGGACAAAATAGAGCATGCCAATCATGGACGGATTGGCCAGCGTTTCGAAATCCTGAGCCCATAAGGCATTAAGTAGTTGGGTCAAAAGTTCCATTCAGTGTTCCTGGAAAGCGGTTAACGACGCACCTGTCAACCGGGTCAAACAGCACGGCGACATTTTTTATAATTTCATTATGGTCGCTCGCGGACACAGTGTGTGGCCAAACTGTTCCCTGTTAAATGGCTAAGTAAGCAAGCACTAACTAACTAAACGGCAAATTGCATCTAATTGTAACAAACGCCAATGGGATCCGTCACAGTATTTACATGTACCGCAGATAGATTTTGTCTTAACCCAGGGAGGAGACGCGAGGCTATTTACAAAGGCTGACACTATATATGTTTACTTACCCACCTTGGCCGGAAGGCGCAGCGAAGCGCCTGCCGATGCGTGAAGAAAACTATTTTGCGTGACTTACTGCGCTATCGAGGTGAACCACCGGATTCTCAGCAAAAAGATAGCGGTCAGCGTTAAATTCGAAGTCGTCACTGGTTTCATTGAACAACATCTGTTTGGTGTTTTCGAGATGCTGCCACATGGCTACTTTTGCCGCATGCGGGTCTTTACGAATCAGCGCCTTAAGGATTTGGTCATGATCGTCACACCAGTTATCCACGGTGCGGGAATCGATGTGATCGTGCAGTTTTTTCCAGTACGGGTTATGAACGCGCTGAGTCCACATTTTTTCGACGATTGCCGCAAGCGCGGTGTTTTGCGTCGCCAGCGCCACCTGAACATGAAACTGCAGGTCCCACTCGGAGTCGCGGAAGCATTTCTCTTTACGCGCGTTGTCCTGGATCTCCATCAACTTCATGATGTCCTGCTTGGTCACCTGCGTCGCCGCAAACTCGGCGATATTACTCTCAATAAGCTGACGAGCCTGGAGCAGCTCAAAGGGACCGTAATTGGCAAATTCCAGATTTTCTTCCGGGGCCGGGGAGTGTTTTGGTTGGCTGGAGATAACATGAATGCCGGAACCTTTACGCACTTCAACATAGCCTTCCACTTCCAGCATGATGATGGCTTCACGAACCACGGTGCGGCTTACGCTCTTCTCATCAGCGATAAAACGCTCGGCAGGTAATTTGTCGCCTACCAGATAAACGCCTTGCTCGATGCGCGATTTCAGTTCGGCAGCAAGTTGCTGATAAAGACGACGGGGTTCGTTGATTTCCATATGCGCTCCAGGCAGGGTATGGCTAATGATTTGTTATACCACTTTTACCCCTTTCTCTCCAGATTTGACCCGCAAAAAAGCCGCTCGGGAGCGGCTTTTATATACCAGGTCGCGCTTCGCTTACGCGCCCTGGCGGTTTAGTAGGCCGGGTAAGCGAGGCGTCACCCGGCAATAAATCTAGCTCTGAGTCGCGGGCCTTCCAACGGACTCTTGCAACAGCTCCTCTGCGGACTTGCTTTTCAGCACCGTCCAGATAAGCACCGCCCCCAGCAGGTCGAAGACAGCCAGTACTGCGAACAGTGGGCTAAAGCCGATGGTGTCAGCCAGCGCACCGACCACCAGGGCGAACAGGGTACTGGCGGTCCAGGCTGCCATCCCGGTCAGGCCGTTAGCGGTCGCCACTTCATTACGACCGAAGACGTCAGAAGAGAGGGTGATCAGCGCACCAGAGAGAGACTGGTGAGCAAAGCCCCCGACGCACAGCAGCGCAATCGCGACATACGGGCTGGTGAACAGACCAATCATCCCTGGGCCAATCATCAGCAAGGCACCCATGGTCACAACCATCTTACGGGAGACAATCAGGTTCACGCCGAACCAGCGCTGGAACAGCGGTGGCAGGTAACCCCCGACGATACAGCCCAGGTCTGCGAACAGCATTGGCATCCAGGCGAACATGGCGATCTCTTTCAGGTTAAAGCCGTAAACTTTAAACATGAACAGTGGGATCCAGGCGTTGAACGTCCCCCATGCAGGCTCAGCCAGGAAGCGCGGCAGGGCGATACCCCAGAACTGACGGGTACCCAGAATCTGCAGAACAGACATCTTCTTGCCGTTATTGGTCTGGTGCTGGGACTCCTGGCCACCGATGATGTAGTCGCGTTCTTCATCAGAGAGCTTCTTCTGATCGCGCGGGTGTTTGTAGAAGATTAGCCAGGACATCGCCCAGGCGAAGCTCAGCACGCCGGAGAGAATAAACGCCAGCTGCCAGCTGTGCATCACGATAGCCCACACCACCAGCGGCGGAGCAATCATCGCGCCGATAGAGGAACCCACGTTGAAGTAGCCCACCGCGATGGAACGCTCTTTCGCCGGGAACCACTCGGACGCCGCTTTCAGACCTGCAGGGATCATCGCCGCTTCCGCAGCACCTACCGCGCCACGAGCCAGCGCCAGACCACCCCAGCTGCCTGCCAGCGCGGTTGCGCCGCAGAAGATGGCCCAGGTGACGGCGAATACGGCATAGCCAACTTTCGTACCCAGAATATCCAGCACGTAGCCTGCTACCGGCTGCATGATGGTATAAGCCGCGGAATAGGCCGCGATAATATAGGAGTATTGTTGCGTGGAGATATGCAACTCTTCCATTAGCGTTGGCGCAGCCGCCGCTATGGTATTACGCGTCAGGTAGCCCAGCACGGTGCCGAGCGTCACCAGTGCGATCATGTACCAACGTAACCCTTTAATTTTACGCATGTAAAACCTCATCGTTATGTTATTGCCGCACCGGAGTACGGGCATCTCTATGCATTGCGTGAGATGTTTTCAACGGGAGGGCGTAACCGGGAATGCTCCCGGTACGGCCCGAACCTTGCCATAAGTAACGTGCATAATTCGGTATCCTTACCGCTGAGTCCGACGCCTGTGGCACCGGTAATGCATTCCGTCGGCTTATAATTTGCGACGGCAGAACGATAACTTGTCATACAACTTTAAAAGGTGAGTGACATCACAAATGTGTCAATAATTGTAAGGGTAATGTCGAGGCTGCGTCAGGCCAGAGCTGGCGCGGTGTTGAGCGGTGTTTACTCCTTTGGGCGTAGATTATTTGTCGACGTTTATTGATCTAACTCACGAAAAAATCATCGGCCTCTGGAAATTGGTGTGATAACTTTGCAGCATCTGAACATTGCTGTTTTCTGACGTGCCCGTTAAGAGGATGACGACATGACTCCGTTTATGACTGAAGATTTTCTGTTAGATACCGAATTTGCCCGCCGCCTGTACCATGATTACGCGAAAGACCAGCCGATTTTCGACTACCACTGCCACCTTCCGCCGCAGCAGGTTGCCGAAGATTACCGTTTTAAAAACCTGTATGACATCTGGCTGAAAGGCGACCACTACAAGTGGCGCGCCATGCGTACCAACGGGGTGGCTGAACGCCTCTGTACCGGCGATGCGTCTGACCGTGAAAAATTCGATGCCTGGGCCGCGACCGTGCCGCACACCATTGGTAACCCGCTCTACCACTGGACCCATCTGGAGCTGCGCCGTCCGTTCGGGATCACCGGCAAGCTGCTCTCTCCGTCTACCGCGGATGAGATCTGGAACGAATGTAATGAGCTGCTGGCCCAGGATAAATTCTCTGCCCGCGGCATCATGAAGCAGATGAACGTGAAGATGGTCGGTACCACCGACGATCCGATTGACTCTTTGGAGCATCACGCCGTTGTCGCGAAAGACAGCTCGTTTGACGTCAAAGTGCTGCCAAGCTGGCGCCCGGATAAAGCCTTCAACATTGAGCAGGCGACCTTTGCCGACTACATGGCGAAGCTGAGTGAAGTCTCTGATACCGAGATCCGCCGTTTCGGCGATCTGCAGACCGCGCTGGCGAAGCGTCTGGATCACTTCGCGGCTCACGGCTGTAAAGTGTCTGACCATGCGTTGGACGTGGTGCTGTTTGCTGAGGCGAACGAAGCCGAGCTGGACAGCATCCTGGCGCGCCGCCTGGCGGGTGAAACCCTGAGCGAGCATGAAGTGGCGCAGTTCAAAACCGCAGTGCTGGTCTGGCTGGCGGCAGAATATGCCCGTCGCGGCTGGGTGCAGCAGTACCACATTGGCGCGCTGCGCAACAACAACCTGCGTCAGTTCAAGCTGCTGGGCGCCGATGTCGGTTTCGACTCCATCAACGACCGTCCGCTGGCGGAAGAGCTCTCCAAACTGCTGAGCAAACAGAACGAAGAGAATCTGCTGCCAAAAACCATCCTCTACTGCCTGAACCCACGCGATAACGAAGTGCTGGGCACCATGATCGGTAACTTCCAGGGCGAAGGGATGCCGGGCAAAATGCAGTTCGGTTCCGGCTGGTGGTTCAACGACCAGAAAGATGGCATGGAGCGTCAAATGACCCAGCTGGCGCAGCTTGGTCTGCTGAGCCGCTTTGTTGGCATGCTGACCGACAGCCGCAGCTTCCTTTCTTATACTCGCCATGAATATTTCCGCCGCATTCTGTGCCAGATGATTGGCCGCTGGGTCACCGCGGGCGAAGCGCCTGCCGATATCCAGCTGCTGGGCGAAATGGTGAGAAACATCTGCTTTAACAATGCGCGCGACTACTTCGCTATTGAACTGAACTAAGGCCGTCTGAGGTTGATATGCAATACATCAAAATCCATTCGCTGGATAACGTTGCGGTCGCGCTGGCCGACCTGAGCGAAGGCCTGGAAGTGACGTTTGACAACCAGACCGTCACCCTGCGCCAGGATCTGGCGCGCGGGCACAAGTTTGCCCTGCAGCCGATTGCCAAAGGGGAGAACGTTATCAAATACGGTCTGCCTATCGGCCATGCCCTGGCGGATATCGCGGCGGGTGAATTTATTCACTCCCACAATACGCGCACCAATCTGAGCGATCTGGATGAGTACAGCTATCAACCTGAGTTGCTGGCTGAGAGCCGCCAGGCGGCAGATCGTGACGTTCAGATCTACCGCCGCGCCAGCGGTGAGGTGGGGATCCGCAATGAACTGTGGATCCTGCCCACCGTCGGCTGCGTCAACGGCATCGCCCGTCAGATCCAGAGCCGCTTTCTGAAAGAGACTAACCAGGCGGAAGGCACCGACGGCGTCTTCCTGTTCAGCCATACCTACGGCTGTTCCCAGTTGGGTGACGACCACATCAACACCCGCACCATGCTGCAAAACATGGTCCGCCACCCGAACGCCGGGGCGGTGCTGGTGATTGGCCTCGGTTGTGAAAACAACCAGGTAGATGCCTTCCGTGAAACGCTGGGGGATTTCGACCCTGCCCGCGTTCACTTTATGGTGTGCCAGCATCAGGAAGATGAGGTGGAAGCCGGTCTGGAGCATCTGCATGAGCTGTATGAGGCGATGCGCCATGATAAGCGTGAGCCAGGCAAGCTGAGCGAGCTGAAGTTTGGTCTGGAGTGCGGCGGCTCGGATGGGCTGTCCGGCATTACCGCTAACCCGATGCTGGGTCAGTTCTCTGATTATGTCATCAGCAACGGCGGCACCACCGTGCTGACCGAAGTGCCGGAGATGTTCGGTGCCGAGCGCATTTTGATGAGCCACTGCCGCGATGAAGCGACGTTTGAAAAGACCGTCACCATGGTCAACGACTTCAAGCAGTACTTTATCGCCCACAACCAGCCGATTTACGAGAACCCATCCCCGGGCAACAAGGCGGGCGGGATCACCACGCTGGAAGAGAAATCCCTCGGCTGTACCCAGAAAGCGGGTGCCAGCCAGGTGGTGGACGTCCTGCGCTACGGCGAGCGGTTGAGCACGCCAGGTCTGAACCTGCTAAGCGCGCCGGGTAACGATGCCGTTGCTACCAGCGCCCTGGCGGGTGCTGGCTGCCATATGGTGCTGTTCAGCACCGGCCGCGGCACCCCGTACGGCGGTTTTGTGCCAACGGTGAAAATTGCCACCAACAGCGAGCTGGCGGCGAAGAAAAAGCACTGGATCGATTTCGATGCCGGTCAGCTGATCCACGGCAAAGCGATGCCGCAGTTGTTAACGGAATTCGTGGATGTGATTGTGGATATCGCCAATGGCAAACAGGCCTGCAACGAGAAAAACGACTTCCGCGAGCTGGCGATCTTCAAGAGTGGTGTGACGCTATAGGTGTGGTGTCGGGTGGCGCTAACGCTTACCCGACCTACGAACCAAAATCAGGCCCGGTAAGGCGTAGCCGCCACCGGGCTTTTTTATTAACTACGTAAAGCGTTCTTAGCCAGACGCGCATCTTCAGCCTGACACGCCGCGGCGGTGAACAGCACGTCGGTGGAGGAGTTCAGCGCGGTTTCGCAGGAGTCCTGCAGCACGCCAATGATAAAGCCCACTGCCACAACCTGCATCGCCACTTCATTTGGAATACCGAACATGTTACAGGCCAGCGGGATCAGCAGCAGAGAACCGCCCGCCACGCCCGATGCACCACAGGCGCACAGCGATGCCACGACGCTCAGCAGCAGCGCGGTCGGCAGATCCACCGGGACACCCAGAGTATGCACCGCCGCTAAGGTCAGCACGGTGATGGTGATCGCCGCACCTGCCATGTTCACCGTCGCACCCAGCGGAATAGAGACAGAGTAAGTGTCACGATCCAGGTTCAGCTTCTCGGCCAGCGCCATGTTCACCGGAATGTTTGCCGCAGAGCTGCGGGTGAAGAAGGCATAAACGCCGCTCTCACGCAGGCACATCAGCACCAGTGGGTACGGGTTACGGCGGATCTGCCAGAATACCAGCAGCGGGTTAATCACCAGTGCCACCAGCAGCATACAGCCAATCAGCACCAGCAGCAGTTGCGCGTAGCCCCACAGAGTATCAAACCCGGTGGTCGCCAGCGTGGAGGAGACCAGGCCGAAGATACCGATCGGCGCAAAGCGGATCACCACTTTCACCATAAAGGTCACCGCGTTGGACATATCGTTAACCAGGTTTTTGGTGGTCTCGTTACCGTGGCGCAGGGCAAAGCCCAGACCAATGGCCCACACCAGAATGCCGATGTAGTTAGCATTCAGCAGTGCGTCGATCGGGTTAGAGACCATGCTCATCAGCAGGCCGCGAAGCACTTCCACGATGCCCGATGGCGGAGTGATATCACCCGCCGCAGAGGTGAGGTGCAGCGTGGACGGGAAGAGGAAGCTAAAGACCACTGCTGTCAGCGCGGCAGAGAAAGTACCCAGCAGATAAAGGAACAGAATCGGGCGAATGTTGGTTTTCTGGCCATGCTGGTGGTTGGCAATAGAGGCCATAACCAGCATCAGCACCAGTACCGGTGCGACGGCTTTTAACGCGCCAACGAAAAGCGTGCCGAGCAGGCCGGTAGCAATGGCCGCCGGTTTGGAAACCAGTGCCAGTAAAATACCCAGCACCAGGCCTACCAGTATTTGTTTAACAAGGCTGCCCTGCGTCAGACGCGCGAGCAGACCAGAAGATTGTGTGGTCATAGGAAATTCCTTCAGTGAAATTGCGTTCCGTCCCGGAGATGCTCTCAGGCACTTATATTCCGGTTAGAGGTGTGTGTTTGTCAGGATGAGTATATTGAATGCGTGAAGTCTGGGAAGAGCAAAATGCTGGAATTTACGTACTGCGTCATGTTTTTTAACTGTCTTGTTACATTTTTGCCGGGTAGCGCGTTTTACTCCGCTGCGTGTTGTCATGCCGGGTGGCGCTGCGCTTACCCGACCTACAAAACCGTAGGCCCGGCAAGCGTCGCGCCGCCGGGCACCAGACCGCACAATCCCTTACTGGATCTGCCGCTTCTTATCGTTCTGGTGGTTCACCCAGGCGTTGATAAGCAGGGTCACAACCAGGATGCCAAACACCACGCCCAGCGAGATAGCGATTGGGATGTGATAGAAATCGACAATCAACATCTTAATGCCGATAAACACCAGGATCACCGACAGACCATACTTCAGCATTGAGAAGCGCTCCGCCACGCCCGCCAGCAGGAAGTACATCGCACGCAGGCCGAGGATCGCAAACAGGTTTGAGGTCAGCACGATGAACGGGTCAGTGGTCACCGCGAAGATCGCCGGAATACTGTCGACCGCGAAAATCACATCGCTCAGCTCCACCATGATCAGCACCAGCAGCAGCGGCGTGGCAAACAGCAGGCCGTTTTTACGCACGAAGAAGTGCTCGCTTTCGATGGTGTCGGTCATACGCATATGACCACGCAGCCAGCGTACCAGCGGCTTCTCGCCAATACCGGTTTCATCTTCCTTCGCCAGCGCCATCTTCACGCCGGTAAAGAGCAGGAAGGCGCCGAAAATGTACAGCAGCCATTCGAACTGGGTAATGAGCCAGCTACCGGCGAAGATCATGATGGTACGCAACACGATCGCGCCCAGCACGCCATACACCAGCACCCGACGCTGCAAGGCTGCAGGCACCGCGAAATAGCTGAACAGCATCAGCCAGACGAAGACGTTATCCACCGCCAGGGCTTTTTCAATCAGATAGCCGGTGAGGAACGCCAGCGCCTGGGGATCGGCCACCGCGCGGCCTTGCGTAATGGAGAGATACCACCAGAAGGCGGCACAGAAGAGCAGGGAGAGCGTGACCCACACCAGCGACCAGGCGGCCGCCTGCTTCATGGTCATGCCATGCGCGCCGCGCCGACCCTGCAAAAAGAGATCGATCGCCAGCATGATGACCACAACGATGGCGAATCCTCCCCACATCAGCGGAGTACCGACAGTATTCATACAATTTTCCTTCCACAAAAAAAAACGGCTAACGTCAGAAGACGATAGCCGTTGCGTTTTTTGTGCATAGACCTCGCCTTCCGGCAAGGTCTCACTTACAACAAGAAAGGAATACGCTCACGTATTCCTTTTTCGTTGCCCGGCGACCGGATGCGGTATTACACGCATCGTAATGACGATCCACCGACCAGGAAGTTACTCCCCTTTGCAGGTAACAAAATATGTCAGGCCACTGGTTTCGTCAATGGCCTGCACGAATTCATTACACAGCTTTACGCGGTAACTTCTGCGTTAAGGCCGTCAGCCGGGAAAACCACCCCTGTCTGGCGACGGATCTCGGTTTGCAGCTTCGCCGTGGTACGGCTCACCGCAAGGCCCGGATGGTTAACTTCCTGGGTTTCGACCAGACGCGCGAACACCTCTGCCTCATACAGCATAGTGTTGATATGCTGAGGCTGCGTCAGTTCCTGAGGCTTGCCGCCGCGCGGGACGTAGCTCAGCTTCTGACACTCAGAGATCTTCTCGATCACCAGCGCGCCGTTCTCGCCCTGGATCTCGCTTGGCAGCACCGAGTCACTCACTTTGGAGTGCTGCAGCGTCACGCTGAAATCGCCATAATCCAGCACCACCAGGCCGTGGGCATCCACGCCGCTTTCCAGCAGGCTGGCGGTCGCCTGCACCCGGTGCGGCTCGCCCCACAGCGCCACCGCTGAGGCCAGGCAGTAGAAACCGATATCCATAATCGAGCCGTTGGAGAACTGCGGATTAAAGGTGTTCGGATTCTCGCCGTCCAGGTAGCGCTGGTAGCGCGACGAGTACTGGCAGTAGTTGATAAAGGCTTTGCGGATGCGGCCCACTTTCGACAGCGACTGCTGCAGCAGCAGGAAATTCGGCAGGCTGGCGGTTTTGAAGGCTTCGAACAGCACCACCTGATTTTCCCTTGCAAGGGCAATGGCGGCTTCAACCTCATCGATATTTGAGGCCAGCGGCTTCTCGCAAATCACATGTTTTTTATGGCTGAGGAACAGCTTCGTCTGCGGGAAGTGCAGAGAGTTGGGGCTGGCAATATAAACCGCGTCAATCGCATCGCTTTGCGCCATCTCCTCCAGCGAGGTAAAGAGATGTTCGACGAGGTAGTCGTTCGCAAAGGTCTGGGCCTGTTCAAGGCTGCGGGAATAAACTGCGGTAAGTTTATATTTGCCGGTCTCATGGGCGGCATCGACGAACTGACGGGTGATCCAGTTCGTCCCAATGACTGCGAAACGTATCATAAACGTTTACGTACTCCGTAGCAGGGAACCTTTAGCCACTGTAGCACGTCATCATGACAAATCGCGTGCGCTAAACCGCATTACTCTTTAACGATAGATGCGTCAGCCACAGCCGGGTATCAAACTCCAGCTGGTGGTACTGCGGCTCCATGTGGCAGCAGAGGGAATAGAACGCTTTATCGTGTTCTTTCTCTTTCAGGTGCGCCAGCTCATGCACCACGATCATGCGCAGGAACGCCTCCGGCGCGTTGCGAAACACGGTCGCCACGCGGATTTCGGCTTTGGCCTTCAGCTTGCCGCCCTGCACGCGGGAGATGGCGGTATGCAGACCCAGCGCGTTCTTCAGGACATGGATCTTGTTGTCGTACATCACCTTATTGATCGGCGGGGCGCTCTTCAGGTAACGGCTTTTGAGATCCTGCGTATACTGCCAGAGGGCTTTATCGGTGGCGACATCGTGGGTGCCGGGATAGCGTTTTTCCAGCACCGCGCCCAGCTTCTGCTCGGCGATCAGGCTGCGAACCTGAGAAAGTAAATGCTCCGGGTAGCCCTGGAGATAAGGAAGTTGGTTCATCAAAAGCCCACATCAGTGTGAAAACGGGTATACTCACGCACCCTTTTCAGGGATAACGCCGAAATTTTACCACTCAGGAGGGCCGATGAGCCACTTAGACAACGGTTTCCGTTCACTCGACTTAAAACGTTTTCCGGAAACGGACGACGTTAACCCACTGCAGGCGTGGGAAGCGGCGGATGACTATCTGCTGCAACAGTTGGATGAGACCGAAATCAGCGGCCCGGTTCTGATCCTGAATGATGCTTTCGGCGCCCTGGCTTGCGCCCTGGCCGAACACACTCCTTACAGCATCGGTGATTCGTACATAAGCGAGCTGGCGACGCGGGAAAACCTGCGTCACAACGACATCGACGAAGGCAGCGTAAAATTCCTCGACAGCACGGCGGATTACCCGCAGGCCCCGGGCGTGGTGCTGATCAAAGTGCCTAAAACGATGGCGTTGCTGGAGCAGCAGCTGCGCGCGCTGCGCAAGGTGGTGACGCCAGAGACGCGCATTATCGCCGGTGCCAAAGCGCGTGATATCCATACCTCTACGCTGGAACTGTTCGAGAAAGTGCTGGGGCCAACCACCACTACGCTTGCCTGGAAAAAAGCGCGCCTCATCAACTGTACTTTCACGGCACCAGACCTGGCCGACGCGCCAGAAACCCTGAGCTGGAAGCTGGAAGGCACCGACTGGACCATCCACAACCACGCCAACGTCTTCTCCCGCACCGGGCTGGATATCGGGGCGCGTTTCTTTATCGAGCATCTGCCGGAAAATCTGGAAGGCGAAATTGTCGATCTGGGCTGCGGTAACGGAGTGATCGGCCTGACGTTGCTGGCGAAGAACCCGGAGGCCAGCGTGGTCTTCAGCGACGAATCGCCAATGGCGGTGGCCTCCAGCCGTCTCAACGTGGAGACCAACATGCCGGAGGCGCTGGATCGCTGCGAGTTTATGATCAACAACGCGCTCTCGGGCGTGGAGCCGTTCCGCTTCAACGCCGTGTTCTGCAACCCGCCGTTCCATCAGAAGCACGCCCTGACCGATAACGTCGCCTGGGAGATGTTCCACCACGCGCGCCGCTGCCTGAAAATCAACGGGGAGCTGTACATCGTCGCCAACCGCCACCTGGACTACTTCCACAAGCTGAAGAAGATCTTCGGTAACTGCACCACCATTGCGACAAACAACAAGTTCGTGGTGCTGAAAGCGGTGAAATTAGGCCGCCGTCGTTAAGATTGTTTTGCCCGGTGGCGCTGCGCTTACCGGGCCTACAACTTACCGGGCCTACAAATTACCGCTTACACAACGATACCGAACCCGTAGGCCGGTGCAAGCGTAGCGCCGCCCGGCAATGCCGTTAGATCTCCAGAGCCAGCTTCGTCCCCTGGGCAATCGCCCGCCGGGCATCCAGCTCCATCGCTACATCGCACCCGCCAATCAGATGCACCGTTCTGCCCGCCTCGCGCAGCGGCTCGGCCAGATCGCGCTTCGGCTCCTGACCGGCACACAAAATCACATGATCGACGGGCAGCAGCTGCGGTTCACCGCCGATCAGCACATGCAGCCCTTCGTCGTCGATCTTCTGATAACTCACCGCCGGGATCATCTTCACGCCGCGGGCGAGGAGGGTGGCGCGATGGATCCAGCCGGTGGTTTTCCCCAGCCCTTCGCCAGGTTTGCTGGCCTTGCGTTGCAGCATCACAATCTGGCGCGGGCTTTTTGGCAACTGTGGCCCTTCCGGACGCAAGCCCCCCACCTGATTCAGGCTGGTGTCGATGCCCCATTCTGCGCAGAATTCCGTGATATTCTGGCTGGTGGCCTCGCCCGTCTGGCTCAGATACATGGCGGTATCAAAGCCGATCCCGCCGCAACCGATAATCGCCACCCGATCGCCCACCGGTGCTTTGTCGCGCAGCACCTCGAGGTAGCTCAGCACTTTCGGATGATCGATGCCCTCGATCGCAGGCAGACGCGGGGCGATCCCGCTGGCGAGGATCGTCTCGTCAAAGTCGGCGAGATCGTCCGCGGTTACCCACTGATTGAGCCGCAGATCCACGCCGGTAACCTCGATCATCCGGCGGTAGTAGCGCAGCGTCTCGTAGAACTCCTCTTTGCCGGGGATCTGTTTGGCGATATTAAACTGGCCGCCAATCTCAGCGGCGGCATCAAACAGCGTGACGCTGTGCCCGCGCGAGGCAGCATTCACCGCAAACGCCAGCCCCGCCGGGCCTGCGCCCACCACCGCCAGCCGCTTTTTGTTGATGGCCGGAACGATGGGCATGCGGGTTTCGTGACAGGCGCGCGGGTTCACCAGGCAGGAGGTGACTTTGCCGACGAAGATCTGATCCAGGCAGGCCTGGTTGCAGCCGATACAGGTGTTGATCTCATCTGCACGGCCGCTTTGCGCTTTGGAGAGGATCTCCGCATCGGCGAGGAAGGGCCGCGCCATCGACACCATATCGGCATCGCCATTCGCCAGCAGATCGTCTGCGACTTGCGGATCGTTAATGCGGTTGGTGGTCACCAGCGGGATCGACACCTTGCCTTTCAGCTTGCGGGTCACCCAGCTAAACGCCGCGCGCGGCACCGGGGTGGCGATGGTCGGAATGCGTGCTTCGTGCCAGCCGATCCCGGTGTTGATGATGGTTGCGCCCGCCGCCTCTATGGCCTGCGCCAGCCGGACGGTTTCCTCGAAGGTGCCGCCGCCCTCCACCAGATCGAGCATCGACAGGCGGAAGATAATAATAAAGTCGCTTCCGGCGCGCTCGCGCACGGCGCGCACCACCTCCACGGCAAAGCGCATCCGGCGGGCATAGTCGCCGCCCCATTCGTCCTCGCGCTGGTTGGTGCGTGCGGCGAGAAATTCGTTAATCAGATAGCCTTCAGAGCCCATCACCTCCACGCCGTCGTAACCCGCCTCCCGCGCCAGCGCCGCGCAGCGGGCGAAGTCATCGATCAGGGTCAGGATCTCGTCATGGGTGAGGGCATGCGGCTTAAAGCGGTTGATCGGAGCCTGGATCGCCGACGGGGCCACCGGGTTTGGCTGATAGCTGTAGCGCCCGGTATGCAGAATTTGCAGAGCGATTTTACCGCCTTCCTGGTGGACGGCATCGGTCACGATCCGGTGATGGGGTAGCTGTGCCGCATCGTTCAGCACCGCGCCGCCCTCCATCGCCACCCCGGATGGCGCAGGGGCCACACCGCCGGTGACGATGAGCGCCACGCCATGACGGGCACGCTCGGCATAGAACGCGGCCAGCCGCTCAGCACCGTCCGGCCGCTCTTCCAGCCCGGTATGCATTGAGCCCATTAACACGCGGTTTTTCAGGGTGGTGAAGCCCAGATCGAGGGGGGCGAATAGCGACGGGTAGCGGCTCATAGTCTCTTCCAGTGTAAAATTATTGTTATGTGGTCGGATGAGTTACTAATTTAGCCAGCGGCAGAAGAAAGGTAAAAGCGGGATCGAATGATTGTGATAGATCTCAAAGAACTTCCCCGGTGGCGCTGTGCTTACCGGGGCTACAAAACCGTAGGCCGGATAAGCGCAGCGCCATCCGGCGTTTTTACGGCGCCGTTGCGCGCACCAGCCCCGGTGCCTGCCACATCGACGTGGTCAGCCCGCTGTCCACCAGCCCGAGCTGGTCGGCATAGACCGCCTGCCACTTCTGCATCATGCCGTCGTACAGCTCCCGGTGCGCCGGATTGGGGGTGAACTCCCGGCTCCATTTCACCAGCGACTCACCCGTGGCAGCCATATCACCATACAGCCCGGCGCCGCTCCCGGCGGCGATGGCGCAGCCGAGCGCGGTGGCTTCTTTCACCTCCGGCACCCGCACCGGCAGGCCGGTAACGTCGCTTAAGATCTGGCTCCACAGCGCTCCTTTCGCGCCGCCGCCAGCAAACACCAGGCTGTCAAAGGTGACGCCGGAGAACTGCGAAATCTGCGCCAGGTTACAGGCGGAGACAATCGCCGCATTCTCCTCCAGGGCGCGGAACAGGGTAGCCTTATTGCATTTTTCGGGGTCGATGGAGAGGTTAATAAACGACGGCGCAGCGTGATACCACTGCTTAAAGTGCATGGCGTCGGAGAAGATCGGCATCACCCCGTGAGAGCCCGCCGGTACCCGGCTGGCCATCTCCTCCATCAGGGCGTAGGTGTCCATCCCCATGCGTTCGGCGATCAGCTTCTCTTCGGCGCAGAAGGCGTCGCGGAACCAGCGCATGGTCAGCCCGGTGAAGAAGCTGATCGACTCCGCCTGGGCCATACCCGGAATGACGTGCGGGTTCACGCGGATGTTCATCTGCGGATCGGTACGTACCTGTGGCAGGTTGACTACCTGCTGCCAGAAGGTGCCGCCCAGTACTGCGGTTTGCCCGGCGCGGACCACCCCCAGTCCCAGACAGCCCAACTGCACATCGCCGCCGCCCATCACCACCGGTGTGCCTTCCCGCAGGCCCGACTGCTGCGCCGCCTCCCGGGTGACGGCACCCAGCACGCTCCCCGTCTCTTTGACCGGCGAGAGGATATCGGCCCGCAGCCCGGCCATGTCCAGCAGCGCGGGCCGCCAGTCGCGGGAAAAGAGATCTAACATGCCGGTGGTGCCAGCGTTAGACGGGTCAACGGCCAGCTCGCCGGAGAGCTTCGCCGCCAGCCAGTCGCTGATCATGGTAATGGTCGCCGCGTTGCGATAAATATCCGGGCGATGGTGCGCCAGCCACAGCAGGCGCGGCATGGCGCTCAGGGCCAGCGTCTGGCCGGAGACGTCATACACTTCGGATTCAAAGCGGTAATCGTGGATCTCTTTGAGTTCGGCCACTTCGCGGCTGGCGCGGGCATCGACGTTGGCGCAGGCCCAGATGGCGTCGCCGTTGCGGTCGTAGAGGACAATCCCCTCACGCATTGAGCAGCAGGCGACGGACTGGATATCCGCCGCGCTCAGGTGCGCCCGCTCCAGCGCCTGGTGAATACACTGGCAGGCCAGCCGCCAGTTGGTGTCGAGGTCGAACTCCATCGAGCCGGGGACGTTCTCCACGCTCAGGTGTTTCCATTCGGCCTGGCCGACGGCTATCTGGTTGCCCTGGAGATCAAACACCACGGCGCGAACGCTGCCTGTCCCTGCATCTAACGCTAAAAGGTAACTCATGAGCTTGCCTCGTGTCAGGCGCAGGGCGACTCTTATCCGGCCAGAGCCAGCACCGCGCGGGCTGTCGTCTCTTCCGTCACCAGGCCATTGATACGGCGACCCTTCAGTGCGGCATAAATCGCATCGGCTTTCTCTTCTCCTCCGGCGACGCCAACGATGGTGGGCAACTGCGCCAGTTCATCGAGGGTGACGCCCAGTAATTCACGGTGGATCTCCAGATCCGATACCCGCTCTCCCTCGGCATTGAGGAAATAGCCCAGGATGTCGCCCACCGCCCCTTTGCGGGCAAACATCAGCTGTTCCCCTTCGCTGATGTAGCCGGAACGCAAGATGGTGGCATCCCGGCGCTGGTTCACTGAGCCAATGCCGACCACCGCCACATCGGCGGCGGTGGCGGCGAGGATCACATCCCGCACGCTGGATTCCCGCTTCAGGATCCCGGCCACCTCCGCCGATGAGACCCGCAGCGGGGCGGGGATCATGCTGATACTGCATTCGGCATCCAGCTGGCCAATGCCGGTCATATAGGGCCCGACGCCGCCGGAGAGGGTCACCAGCCGCACCTGCTGGGAGCTGATAAAGCCGCTTAAGTGCTGAATGCAGCTCATGGTGGTTTCACCAAATCCCACCGCCAGCAGTTGCCCCGGCTCCAGCACGCCCATTAACGACTGCGCGGCGCCAATCCCTAAGCGCACGCTCATCGCCGGGGTATTCAGAGCGGGCAGGACACGCACCAGCTTCAGGCCGAAACGCTGCTGGAGCTCGGTCTCCAGTGCCAGACACCCTTCGTAGCGGGAGTTGATCTGCACGCGGATCACCCCCGACTGTCGGCCCTTTTCCAGCAGTCGCGAAATCTTGAGCCGCGGTAAGCCCAGCCGCTCGCCAATATCGTTCTGCGTCAGGCCGTCGTGGTAGTAGCACCACGCCACGCGCGCCACCAGTTCCTCTTCCGTCAGTGCCAGTCCGGCAAATCGTCCCTCTTCGGCAACGCGTTTCTCAGCCATATTTGAACTCTTATCAAAATTTAGATCATATGTTCGCTTTGCCGCAGCTTGAATCTGTGAGCCACACGGCAAAACGGATATTCCGGAATGTTTCAGCATTATCGGGATCATATCCATAAAACTGTGATCCCTGCACGGTTGTAAATATAGTTCACCGTCTACGCTTTTGAACATTATTAATTTCAAAAATCATTTGTTCAATAGCGGAGCGATAATGAGAGCACTGATTGAGGCGCGCGGGATCCAGAAGCAGTTCTCCGGCGTTCCAGTATTGAAAAACATTGATTTCACTCTGCTTGCCGGCCAGGTACACGCCCTGATGGGGGGCAACGGCGCCGGGAAATCGACCCTGATGAAGATTGTTGCCGGGGTCGAAACGCCCGACCGCGGTGAACTTTCTATTGAGGGCCAGCCTTTTGCTCGCCTCAAACCGGGCCAGGCCCACCAGCTCGGCATCTATCTTGTACCCCAGGAGCCGATGTTGTTTCCGAACCTCAGCGTGCGGGAAAACATTCTCTTTCGCCTGCCGCGCGGGCAGGCCACCGCCCAGCGCCTTGGGGATAAGCTGGAGCAGCTCCAGTGCCAGCTCAATTTAGAGGCCGCCGCCAGCACCCTGGAGGTGGCGGATCAGCAGATGGTGGAGATCCTGCGCGGGCTGATGCGCGAAGCGAAGATCCTCATCCTTGATGAACCCACCGCCTCGCTGACGCCGGGCGAAACGGAGCGCCTGTTCCGCCAGATCCGCGCGCTTCAGGAAACGGGCGTCGGTATCGTCTTTATCTCTCACAAGCTGCTCGAAATTCGTCAGCTCGCCAGCCATGTCTCGGTGATGCGCGACGGGGCAATCGTGCTGAGCGGCGAAACCGCGCAGTTTGACGATAACGCGCTCATCGCCGCCATGACCCCGGTCAGCCGCGAGCAGGGCCTGAGCGACACGCAAAAGCTGTGGCTGGCGCTGCCGGGCAATCGCCGCACCCAGGCGCAGGATTTTCCGGTGCTGCGGGTGGAGACGCTTACCGGGGAGGGCTTTATCGATCTCAGTCTGGAGATCTACGCCGGGGAGATCGTCGGCCTGGCGGGATTAGTAGGCTCCGGGCGCACCGAATTTGCTGAAACGCTCTACGGCCTGCGTCCGTCGCGGGGCGGGAGGATCTGGCTCGAAAACCAGCAGATCGACCGCGATCCGGTCAGCGCCCGGCTGGAGAAAGGGCTGGTCTATCTCCCGGAAGACCGGCAGGTCTCCGGCCTGTTCCTTGATGCGCCGGTACGCTGGAATACGGTGGCGCTGAACGAACCTTCCCTCTGGCAGCAGCGCAAACGCGAGGCGGCGGTGGTGGAGCGCTATCACCGGGCGCTGGGGATCAAACTCAACGGCCCGGATCAGACCGTGCGCACCCTGTCGGGAGGCAATCAGCAGAAGGTGCTGCTGGCCCGCTGCCTGGAGGCCAATCCGCTGCTGCTGATTGTTGATGAGCCGACCCGCGGCGTGGACGTCTCCGCCCGGGCCGATATCTATGGGCTTCTCAAAAGCGTGGCGGCGCAAAACGTGGCGGTGCTGATGATCTCCAGCGACATGGATGAGTTTCCCGGCCTGGCGGATCGGGTGCTGGTGATGCACCAGGGGGTACTCAGCGGGGAACTGCCGCGCCACGCCGTCAGCCTCGATCGCATGATGTCCCTGGCCTTCGGAGGGCAGGCATGAAAACACTCCTGAAAAACCGCGAGCTCAGCGCTCTGCTGGCGATCCTCGCCCTGTTTGTGGTGCTGGTGGCCCTGAATCCGGCCTATCTCAGTTTGCAGACTCTGGGGATGATCTTCGCCAGTTCGCAAATCCTGATCCTGCTGGCCCTCGGCGCCGGGCTGGTGATGCTGACCCGCAATATTGATGTGTCGGTCGGCTCGATTGTCGGGCTCTGCGCCATCGCCGTGGGGGTGGCGCTGAACAACGGCTACGGCCTGCCGGTGGCAATCCTCTTTGCGCTGGCGATCGGGGCGCTGGCGGGGGCCTTCAACGGCCTGCTGGTGGTGGGGCTGCGCATTCCGGCGATTGTCGCCACCCTCGGCACGCTGGGGCTATGGCGCGGGGTGATGCTGCTCTGGACCGGCGGGAAGTGGATTGAAGGGCTGCCGGTGAGCCTGAAATCCCTGTCAGAGCCGGTGGCGCTTGGGGTATCGCCCCTGGGGATCGTAGTGCTGATTATCGCCGCTCTCGGGACCTGGACGCTGTCGCGCACCGCCTTTGGCCGGGATTTTTACGCCGTGGGGGATAACCTCGCCGCCGCCCGCCAGCTCGGGGTGGCGGTCAACCGCACCCGGATGGCGGCCTTCACGATTAACGGCGTACTGGCCGCCTGCGCCGGGATCGTCTTTGCCGCGCAGATCGGTTTTGTCCCTAACCAGACCGGCAGCGGGCTGGAGATGAAAGCCATCGCCGCCTGCGTGCTCGGCGGCATCTCCCTGCTCGGCGGCACCGGAACCTTAATTGGCGCCCTGCTGGGGGCCTTCTTCCTGACTCAGATCGACACCGTGCTGGTGCTGTTCCGCCTCCCGGCCTGGTGGAACGACTTTATCGCTGGCCTGGTCCTGCTGGGGGTACTGGTACTGGACGGACGGCTGCGCCAGGCGCTGGCGCGTCATCAGCGGGCCCTGAAGTACAGCCGTTTTCAGCCGGGCAACAAAGGGGGGAAGCACGTCACCCCGTTTCGCAAACGCAACAAAGAGGTGGCGTAGATGAAGCTTAACTGGGAGTGGGCGCTGCTGCTGTTACTGGTGCTGGAGATCCTGCTGTTTGGCACCCTTAACCCGCGGATGCTCGACATCAATATGCTGCTGTTCAGCACCAGCGATTTTATCTGCATCGGCATTGTGGCGCTGCCGCTGACGCTGGTGATCATCAGCGGCGGGATAGACATCTCCCTCGGCTCGACCATCGGCCTGTGCGCCATCGCCCTGGGGGTGATGATGCAGTCTGGCGTGCCGATGGCGGCGGCGATCCCGCTCACCCTGCTGCTCGGGCTGCTGTGTGGTCTGTTCAACGCTTTGCTTATCCACTACACCGGCATCAGCCCGCTGGTGATCACCCTCGGCACGCTCTACCTCTACGGCGGCGGAGCGCTGCTGCTCTCGGGTATGGCCGGGGCGACCGGCTACGAAGGCATTGGCGGCTTCCCGGAGAGCTTTACCGCTTTTGCCAATCTCACGGTTATCGGGCTGCCTATCCCGCTGGTGCTGTTCGCGATCATCACCTTTCTCTTCTGGCTGATTACCCATCGCGGGCGCTTTGGCCGCCATCTGTTTCTGATTGGGCAGAATCCGCGCGCGGCGCGCTATGCGGCGCTGTCGGTTAACGGCATGCCCTACGCGCTCTATGGCCTGGTGGGGGTGGCGTCGGCGATTGCCGCCCTGGTGATGGTCTCCTATTTCGGCTCAGCGCGTTCTGATTTAGGGCGCGACCTGCTGATGCCCGCGCTCACCGCCGCGGTGCTGGGCGGGGCGAATATCTATGGTGGTTCAGGTTCGGTACTGGGTACTGCGCTGGCGGCATTGCTGGTGGGGTATCTGCAACAGGGGTTACAGATGGTCGGCATCCCCAACCAGGTGTCGAGCGCGCTGTCAGGGGCGCTGTTGGTTGTGGTGGTGATGGGACGTTCACTGAGTCTGCACCGTGAGTGGGTGCGATCTCTCTTCACAAAACTACCCGGAGCGTAAGATGAAAATAAAACTGATGGTGCTGGCCGTAGCGTTAAGCGTTGCCTCGGCGCAGGCCGCCGACCGCATTGCGTTTATCCCGAAACTGGTGGGGGTCGGCTTCTTTACCAGCGGCGGCAACGGGGCGAAAGAGGCGGGTAAAGCGCTGGGCACGGACGTTACCTACGATGGCCCCACCGAGCCGAGCGTCTCGGGGCAGGTGCAGCTGATCAATAACTTCGTCAACCAGGGCTATAACGCCATTATCGTCTCCGCCGTGTCGCCGGATGGCCTCTGCCCGGCGCTGAAGCGCGCCATGCAGCGCGGAGTGAAAGTGCTGACCTGGGATTCCGACACCAAACCGGAGTGCCGCAGCATCTACATCAACCAGGGGACGCCGGAACAGCTCGGTGGCCTGCTGGTGGAGATGGCCTCGAAGCAGGTGACCAAACCGGACGCCAAAGTGGCCTTCTTCTACTCCAGCCCCACCGTCACCGACCAGAACCAGTGGGTGAACGCGGCGAAAGCCAAAATCGCCAAAGATCATCCCCAGTGGCAGATCGTCACCACCCAGTTTGGCTATAACGACGCCACCAAATCCTTGCAGACCGCCGAGGGGATCTTAAAAGCCTACCCGGATCTGGATGCGATCATCGCCCCAGATGCCAACGCCCTGCCGGCGGCAGCCCAGGCGGCGGAAAACCTGAAGCGTGAAGGGGTGGCGATCGTCGGCTTCAGCACGCCGAACGTTATGCGTCCGTATGTGGAGCGCGGCACGGTGAAAGCCTTCGGCCTGTGGGATGTGGTGCAGCAGGGCAAAATTGCGGTCAATGTCGCCGATCGTTTGCTGAAAAAAGGCGATCTTAACGTCGGCGACAGCGTGGAGATCAAGGATATCGGCAATCTCAAGGTCGAGCCGAACAGCGTGCAGGGCTATCAGTATGAAGCGAAAGGCAACGGCATTGTGCTGCTGCCGGAGCGGGTGGTGTTCACCAAAGAGAACATCAACAACTACGACTTCTGACGGGAGAGAACATGGCTGATTTAGACGACATCAAAGAGGGCAAGAACTTTGGCCTCGACCGGCCGCAGCAGAATGTGCCTTTTACCCTGAAGGGGTGTGGGGCGCTGGACTGGGGGATGCAGTCCCGCATGGCGCGCATTTTTAACCCCACCAGCAACCGCACGGTGATGCTGGCCTTCGATCATGGCTATTTCCAGGGGCCGACCACCGGGCTGGAGCGCATCGATCTCTCTATTGCGCCGCTGTTTGGCGAAACCGATGTGCTGATGTGTACCCGCGGCATTCTCAGAAGCACCGTGCCGCCCGTCACCAACAAGCCGGTGGTGCTGCGCGCCTCCGGGGGCAACTCGATGCTGGGCGAACTCTCTAACGAGTGCGTGGCGGTGGCGATGGAGGACGCCCTGCGCCTCAACGTCTGTGCGGTGGCGGCGCAGGTCTATATCGGCAGTGAGTATGAGCACCAGTCGATCAACAACATCATCAAGCTGGTGGATGCGGGCAACCGCTACGGTATGCCGACCCTGGCGGTGACTGGCGTGGGTAAGGAGATGGCCCGCGACGCGCGTTACTTCTCGCTCGCCAGCCGCATCGCCGCCGAGATGGGGGCGCAGTTCGTCAAAACCTATTTTGTGGAAGAGGGATTCGAGAAAGTGACCGCCAGCTGCCCGGTGCCGATTGTCATCGCCGGGGGTAAAAAGCTGCCGGAGCACGAGGCGCTGGAGATGTGCTTCCGCGCCATCGATCAGGGCGCGTCGGGTGTCGATATGGGACGCAATATCTTCCAGTCCAGCGCGCCGCTGGCGATGCTCAAGGCGGTGAAGAAGGTAGTGCACGAGAAGATGAGCGCCCGCGAGGCGTATCAGTTCTGGCAGGAGGAAAAACAAGGAGAAACACAATGAACGTGACCTTAGTGGAGATCAACATTAAGCCGGACAAGGTGGACGAGTTTCTGGAGGTGTTTCGCGCCAACCATGAAGGAGCGATCCAGGAGCCGGGCAACCTACGGTTTGACGTTTTGCAGGATCCGCGGGTGAAAACCCGGTTCTTTATCTACGAGGCTTACAAGGATGAGGAGGCAGTGGCGGCGCATAAGCAGACCCCGCACTATCTGGCGTGTGTGGAAAAACTTGAGGATCTCATGTCTGAGCCGCGTAAAAAACGTTGTTTTGTCGGGTTGATGCCGGAGTAAAAATCGCCCGGTGGCGCGTTGCTTACCGGGCCTACGGGCTTGTGCGGTCTGTTGCCCGGTGGCGCGTTGCTTACCGGGCCTACAAGGGTTCAAACGGTGCGGGTTTTGTAGGCCGGGCAAGCGCAGCGCCGCCCGGCGGTTTTTACGCTTCGGTCACACTCACCTGCATGGCCGCCAGCGCCTTACGGGCCGCTTTCAGCACCAGCTCACACTGCTCAATGGTCAGCGTTAGCGGCGGTTCAATGCGAATGGTCTTCGAGTTGTTGAGCGTGCCTGCCACCAGCACCCGCTGGCGGAACATCTCGCTGGCGAAGCTGTAGCCGGTTTCGTTATCGACAAACTCAATCGCCATCAGCATCCCTTTGCCGCGCGCCTCCTGGACCAGATCCGGGTATTCACGCCCTAGCTGGCGGAAGCCATCCAGCAGCATGTCGCCTTTCTGTTCCGCCTGGGCGGGCAGGTTCTGCTCCAGCAGCACGTTGATGGTCGCCAGCGCCGCGGCACAGGCCAACGGATTGCCGCCAAAGGTGGTGGTATGCAGGAAAGGATTATCGAACAGCACCGAGAAGACCTCTTCGGTGGCGACAGTGGCACCAATCGGCATCACGCCGCCGCCCAGCGCTTTCGCCAGGCACAGAATGTCCGGCTGCACGTTCTCGTGCTCGCAGGCAAACATTTTGCCGGTACGCCCCATGCCGGTCTGCACTTCATCCAGGATCAGCAGCGCGCCAAACTCATCGCAGAGCTTACGCACCGCGGGCAGGTAGCCCTGCGGAGGCAGGATCACGCCGCCTTCGCCCTGGATAGGCTCGAGGATCACCGCCGCCACCTCATCGCCGGTTTTATGGCATTCCGACAACATGGTGCGCATGGCGTTGATGTCGCCGAACGGCACATGGCGGAAGCCCGGCAGCAGCGGCATAAACGGCTTACGGAAGGTGGATTTCGCGGTGGCAGAGAGGGCCCCGAGCGACTTGCCGTGGAAGGCGCCGCTGGTGGCGATAAACGTGAACTTCCCGCGCGGCGACTGGTACGCTTTGGCGAGTTTGATCGCCGCTTCGACCGATTCCGTGCCGCTGTTACAGAAGAAGCTGTATTTCAGTTTCCCCGGCGTCAGTGCCGCCAGCGTTTTTGCCAGCATCGCCCGCAAAGGGTCAAGCAGTTCCTGGCTATGAAGGGGTTGTTTTGCAAGCTGATTTTGTACGGCGGAAACTACTACTGGATTACGGTGCCCCACGTTGAAAATACCAAATCCACCCAGGCAATCTATAAACTCCTGTCCCTGAGTGTCGACAAGCGTATTCAAACTTCCCGCCTGCCACTCTACGGCTCCGTAATCCCCGCCTGCCGTTACCGATTTCCTGTATTCGAGAAAACCTGGATTGACATGCTCTTTGAAGTAATCAATCACCTCGCGGTTAAGTTGTTTCATCTCCTCATGATCAAGCGTTCGCTTCTCAATGAGATTCAAGGCGTGCGCGGTACAGGCAAGGGCCGACGCGCTGGAAGGTAACCTGTTCAAGATGTGCTCCCGGGGATGGCGTATCACATGATACTGGATTAAGTATTGCAGGCTTTACGCCACATCCAGGGCCTTAACAAAAATCGGGATAAACGCCAGGTTAAAATAATGTTACACAATATTTAATCATGCAAAAGCGCAGCCTGGCCGCTGCGGCAGGGAATTTTCAGAAACAGAGATGCCCGATAGCAGTGCATTTGCTCTGTTTTAGGGCGGAAAGGGAACAGATACGGATCCTCCTTCAGGAGTAGTTTCGTCGCGAAACCATTAGATATCAATAAATTATAAAAACACACAAAAAATGCGGTTTAGTGGCGTTTTGCGATCTCAGGCATGTTTAACAACTAAAGATATGTTCGTTACCGCCGTAAAATATTTACGCCACAAAAATAACATTCAAGTAACCTGCAAGGGATGCCTATGTCGCCTCAACCGTTTGTCACGCAGTGTGAATACCCGCTGCAAGATGACACCACCCTGATGTCCACCACCGATCTGCACAGCTACATTACTCAGGCCAACGACACGTTTGTGCAGGTAAGCGGGTATACGCTTGCCGAACTGACAGGACAGCCGCACAACCAGGTCCGTCACCCGGATATGCCAAAAGCGGCCTTTGCCGACATGTGGTATACCCTGCAACAGGGCGAACCCTGGAGCGGAATTGTGAAAAACCGCCGTAAAAATGGCGATCACTACTGGGTGCGCGCGAATGCGGTGCCGATGGTGCGCAACGGCCAGACCACCGGGTACATGTCCATCCGCGTGAAGGCCACGCCGGAAGAGATCGCCGCTGTCGAGCCGCTCTATAAGGCGCTGAACGAAGGGCGCTGCAAAAAGCGCGTGCATAAAGGGCTGGTGGTTGCCAGAGGCTGGACCGGCAAACTCCCGTCGATGCCGCTGCGCTGGCGGGTCCGCGGCGTGATGACCGCGTTATTTGCCGTGCTGGCGGCCACCCTGTTTGCCACCGGTGCGGAATGGTCAGCACTGGGCGCCAGCGCGCTGGTCATGCTGCTGGGTACGCTCCTGTTTGAGCAGCAGATTGTGCGTCCGGTCGAGAACGTGGCGCGTCAGGCGCTGAAGGTGGCGACGGGCGAGCGCAACAGCGTTGAGCATCTCAACCGCAGCGACGAGCTGGGGCTGACCCTGCGCGCAGTAGGGCAGCTCGGCCTGATGTGCCGCTGGCTGATCAATGATGTCTCCAGCCAGGTCGTTAACGTGCGCGACGGCAGCGACCAGCTGGCGAAGGGCAATGATGACCTTAACGATCGCACCCACCAGACGGTGTCGAACGTGAAGCAGACCGTGGAGACCATGAACCAGCTGGCAATGACCGTCCAGAACAACACCAGAACCGCGGTTGACGCTGATAAGCTCTCCATCGCCGCCAGTGATGCCGCCACCGAAGGCGGACACGCGATGCAAACCGTGGTCAAAACCATGGACGAGATTGCCGACAGCACCCAGCGTATCGGCTCTATCACCAAGCTGATTAATGACATCGCCTTCCAGACCAATATTCTGGCGCTGAATGCGGCGGTAGAAGCGGCCAGGGCAGGGGAGCAGGGCAAAGGCTTTGCGGTGGTAGCCGGAGAGGTGCGTCATCTTGCCAGCCGCAGCGCTACCGCCGCCAACGACATCCGCAAACTGATCGACGCCAGCGCCAGCAAAGTGCTGTCGGGCTCAGAGCAGGTCAATGCTGCCGGGCGCACAATGGATGATATTGTGGAGAAAGTGCAGAACGTCACCCGGCTTATCGCGGAGATCAGCCACTCGACCTCCGAGCAGGCGTCCGGGCTGTCGGAGCTGACCCGCGCGGTAGCGGAGCTGGATGCGATTACCCAGAAAAACGCCGCGCTGGTGGAAACCAGCGCCCAGGTGTCGGCGATGGTGAAACACCGGGCTAAACGCCTTGAGGATGCGGTCACCGTCCTTCACTGAGTCAGTAATGTTCTAAAAAAGCCGTTTACGCTTCACAGCGTAAGCGGTTTTTTTATGGGCGAATTGTCATTGTTTTTATCATTTATTGTTATTTAAATATTAAATAATTAAAAAAATCGCCGCGATTAATTCTCTCTGCCTGCGTCTGTTTTCCCTGTTGCGTTGTCAAAAAAAGTGTGCCGGTGGTTGTATAACGATCGATGAGTTAAAATTAATAGTCTGCGCCTATCCATTGTGGTGATTATGAAATAAAAAAGCGATCAAAGTCATAAAGTTAGCGGTAGAGTTACCGATAACGCTGATCGTCTGAGAAATAATCACATCGATGGAGTAAATATGTTCTTACACGACGTTAAAATCGGCACGAAATTATTTCTGGCGTTTGGATTCTTTATTGTCCTGATGGGGATAAGTGCGAGTTTATCTCTGTTGAGCCTGAACCGGGCAAATAACGGGATGCAATCCATCATCACCAGCGATTATCCCACGACCGTAAAAGCCAACCAGTTAATCGAAAATTTTCAGGAATTTATTAGCACTCAACAGCTGATGCTGCTGGACGATCAGGGCACTTACACGGCGCAGTCAGAGCAGCATCTGAAGGCGATCAGCGAGCGTATCACTCTTATACTCGGGGAGCTGGACAAGGCCCTCCAGGATAAACAATCCCAGCAGGTGCTGGCCGATATCCGCGGCGTTCGCCAGCAGTATCTTGACTCCCGCTATCGCATTTTGCAGGCGGTGCAGAACAACGATCGGGCGGGGGCGATTCAGGAGATGATGACCAATACCCTCAGCTTGCAGCAAGCCTATAAAGCGAAGGTGCAGGCGCTGATTGCGATCCAGAACACCCAGATGCAGCGCGCAGGTGAAGAGGTGGAAGGCGATTTTAAAAGCAACCGCCTGGTGCTGATCCTCATCACGCTCTTCAGCGTGGTGGTGGGCAGCCTGATGGGCTGGTTTATCGTGCGCTCCATTACCCGTCCGCTGGGCGAGGCGGTGGGCTTTGCCCAGTCCATTGCCGAGGGCGATCTCACCCGCAACATTGCCTCGCACGGGAAAGATGAAACCGGCCAGCTGCTCACGGCGCTGATGGAGATGAAAGTCCGTCTGCTGGAGATTGTGCAGCAGGTACAGACCGGTTCGGAGAGCATCTCCAGCGCCGCGGCGCAGATTGTGGCGGGTAATCAGGATCTGGCGGCGCGTACCGAAGAGCAGGCCAGCTCCGTTGAACAGACGGCGGCGTCGATGGAGCAGATCACCGCGACGGTGAAAAATACCGCCTCGCATACCGGCGAGGCGACGAACCTCTCTGCGGACGCGGCCCGGGTGGTGAAACACAACGGCGAGATGATGCAGCAGGTCACCAGCAAAATGCGCCTGATTAACGAGACCTCCAACCGGATGTCCGACATCATCAACCTGATCGACTCCATCGCCTTCCAGACCAACATTCTGGCGCTGAACGCGGCGGTTGAGGCGGCGCGCGCGGGCGAGCATGGCCGCGGCTTTGCGGTGGTGGCCGGTGAAGTTCGCCAGCTGGCGCAGAAAAGCGCCACCTCAGCCAGCGAAATTCGTCAGCTGATTGAAAGCTCAACCAGCCAGACCCAGGACGGGATGGCGCTGGTGGAAAAAGCAAGCGGGCTGATTAATGGCATGGTGGGTAACGTGGAGGAGATGGATGTCATCCTGCGCGAGATCCGCCAGGCAAGCCATGAGCAGACGGAAGGCATTTCGCAGATCAACAGCGCCATTGGCCTGATTGACTCCACCACCCAACAGAACTCCGCCCTGGTGGAGGAGTCTGTTGCGGCGGCATCATCCCTAAACGAGCAGGCGATGAACCTGAAAGCGCTGGTGAAAGTGTTCCGCGTCGCCGCTTAATCGAGCTGGGAGATCTCCAGCGCCGCGCGGTCGATCACGCCGATAATCTGTTTGATCTGCGCGTCGCTGGTTTCTCCCTGATTCACCTTCAGATCCAGCACCGCTTTAAAGTTATCCAGCGCCCGCTTCATCTGCGGGTTTTTGCGCAGCTCAAAGCCCACGCAACGCGCTTTGACACGCGCCAGAATGTGCTCCAGATGGTCTATGTTTTCATCCAGCCACTGCTGCCCGGCAACGGTGATCTCAATCTTTTTACGCCCGTTCTCCTCCTCGGTAAGCGTAATAAATTGCTGATCCTGGAGAAAATCGAGCGTCGGGTAGATGACGCCCGGGCTGGGGGTGTAGTTGCCCTGGGTCAGGGTCTCGATCGCCTTAATCAGCTCATAACCGTGGCTGGCGTTGCGGGTCAGAATATCGAGGATCACCAGCCGTAATTCGCCGTGACCAAAGAAGCGCTGGCGGCGACCGCCGCCGTGATGGTGATCGCCGCCGCGTCCGCGGTGAGCGTGATCGCGGTGATCATGATCGTGAGAGTGTCGCATCGTCTTTCTCCGTATTTTTGATATATCTAATTTATATCTAAATCTTAAAAACAAGCAACGTCATCGCACGTAATTTATTTAACTTACTAATATTTAAGGTTTTAAATGTATAAGGTTGGCTTTGGGATTGCGAAATCTGTCTATATCAAAAAAATCTTGCAATTCTTCTTATTAGCAATCATTATCATTTAACTTTCATTTCCGATATATCGATTTAACTTTCACGAAGGCACATTATGACCACACCCCGCTATCCTCAACGTGTCCGTAACGACCTGCGCTTTCGCGAGCTGAACGTGCTCCGCGTGGAGCGCGTCAGTACCAGTTTTCAGCGCATCGTACTGGGCGGCGAAGCGCTGGAGGGCTTCAGCTCCCGCGGCTTCGACGACCACTGCAAAGTCTTTTTCCCGGAACAGGGCACAACCTTTGTTCCTCCGGTCGTGACGGACGAGGGCGTGGAGTGGGGTGAGGGCGTGCGTCCGCAGGCGCGGGATTACACCCCGCTCTATGACGCGGCCCGTCACGAGCTGGTGCTCGATTTCTTTATCCACGACGGCGGCGTGGCAAGCCAGTGGGCTGTGGACGCAAAACCGGGAGATACCCTCTCTATCGGCGGCCCGCGCGGTTCGCTGGTGGTGCCGGAAGATTATGCCTGGCAGCTGTACGTCTGTGATGAGTCGGGCATGCCCGCCTTGCGCCGTCGTCTGGAGACCCTGCGCGCCCTGCCGGTACGTCCGGAAGTGCACGCTGTGGTGACCGTGAGCGATGCCGCCTGCCAGGACTATCTGGCGCACTTAAGCGAGTTCAACATCAGCTGGGTGGTGGGGCATAACGAGCAGGCGGTGGCGGATCGTCTGGCGGCGCTCAGCGTGCCGGCAGAAGATTACTTCATCTGGCTGACCGGGGAAGGGAAGGTGGTGAAAAACCTGAGCCGCCTGTTTGAAACCGACGCCATCGATCAGAAGCTGGTGCGTGCCAGCGCGTACTGGCACGCCAAATAGTCAGGCCACGTCGTCGAGCTGCGCTTCGCTGACCTGATGTTCCAGCGAGGCGCGCACCTCGTGCAGGGCTTTCTCCTGCTGGGCGAAATAGGCTTCCATATTGCTCAGCGAGGAGACCAGCAGCCAGGACTCCTCTTTTTCCAGCTCTGCCAGCTCGCTCACCAGGGTGTCGATCTGTTCGCGAACCTGGGCCATCTTTTTGCGGATCCGCGTCAGATCGTTCAGCCGGTCGCTGGCCATCAGCGGCTCCAGCCCCTGATGCAGGCGGGCCACCAGCGAGCGGATCGCCTTCACGTCGCCGCGCTGCTTCGCCTGGTTGAGCTGTACCATCATGGCGTTCGCCTCTTCTTTCAGCTCGTCCGCCACCAGATCCGGGTGACAGAGCTTGCTCGCCTGGCGCCAGAGCCGTTTTAACTCGTTCTGATCCTCTTCGGACAGGTCTTTGCCCTTGCGCAGCCGGATCTCCGCTTCATGCTGCTGCTCGCGGTATTTTTCATACTCGTCGTTGGCCTCGTCCCGCGCCTGGCGGGCGGGCTCCTCTTCGCGGGTTAAGCCCGTTTCCAGCTCCTGGGCTTCGGCCAGCAGGTTGGCGATCAGGTTGCTTTGTTGCTGCAGTTGTTTGCGTGCCGCGGCAGCCTGCACCGAATCGGCGGGCTGATCCCGCCAGTGCCGGGTCAGGGTAGCCAGCACCTCCACCGCCTGGGCGACATACTGCTGGCAGCGGCGATAGTCTGCTTCGCGACGGCGCGCCTCTGCCTGCTGGCGACGCAGATTCAGCTCCGCCAGGGTTTTGCGCAGGGCGAGGATCTGGCTCATCAGTGGGCCGAGGCGGGTGAGGTAGAGGTCGTTAAATTCATCCAGCTGCTGGACGCGGGCGTTACGGCGATCGATGAGATCGCGCAGGCGCTCTTCCAGCGCTTTCAGCTCCAGCTTGCTGGCGGCCAGCTGCGGATCCCGCCATGGGGTAACGGCACGCTGACCCTGGAGCCATGCGGTAATAGCCGCCATCGCCCCGGTGTAGTTTTTCTGCTCAAGCGCCACGACGATCGCCCGCAGCTCCTCGTCAAAGGCTTCGCTTTTTAACCGTGCCAGCTGACTCTCGATGATGTCGTCATCTTCCAGTTCGATAGCATTTTTAATGATTTCCAGCCGTTTGATCGGTGTGCTCATGATGCTTTTCGCTTTTGCGCTTAAGTATTTGAGTTAAGGATAGTTGTCAGGAAAACAACAGGGAATAATACACATGTCTGATGAATGGCGCGACGGGGGAATGCGTTAATTTTGCGCGCGGTAAGCTCGCAGCGGCGGCCTCGCCAGCTACGGTGCCACGCTGAACGGCAAAGTGCTGGATCTTACTCTCCGGGAGGCGGTCAATAATCTCATCACCGGGACTGGCATCCAGCAAATACATATTAAAAGGAAATGATGCTGGCAAATATAAAAAGGCTGCCGTGCACCCGCCATACTCACCCCTGTATCCTGCTTTTCATAAACCTCGCTTATAGTTCCCTGTCGATACTAAGCTTTGCGTGCTATATTTTTGCTGGATTAATCTCTCGCCTGGGTAACATAGAGCGATATTTTATCTGTATGTTGGGGGTTACTGCTGGCAGAAAGTGGAGAAATTACGCGATCTGTCGATAAGCTTGTACATAGTATTAGCTCTACGTAATATGCATTAGAATATTTACTAAGCAAATATGACTACCCGTAAAGGGAAGGCTTTATGGCGGTTGTTAATCACTGATCCCCTTTACACGTTCGTATTCCCACAAAAATGTTGTCCCTGGCAAAGTCATGCAGGAAACAAAAAATACTGACTTGTAAATCACGAGTAATACCATGAAAAATTATGATGATTTGCAGCGTTTCAAGGATAAAACGCGCACCGGTGACATCAACTTCAAGGACTTGTCTGCGCAAAACAAGCAGGCTTCCAGTAGCGGCTGGGCGATCATCAACCAGCTGGCAGGTGTGAATAATGACGCGGCGCTGGCGAAAGCGGGCAGCGTCGCCGTACCGGTTCCCCAGGCAGTGCAACCCGGTGAGCTGGATGCTGCCTTTGCCAGTCTGACGAAGGTGCCTGCCGTTTCCTCGCCTTCGATCATGCAAAGCATGAATGTTGACCGCGCCGAAAAAGAGGCGCCGATTCAGCCTGCGCCCTCGCTGTTCGATCAGCTTAAACCTGAGGTGGCAAGCCAGCCGCCGGTGAAAGAGTCGCCTGCGCCGCAACCTGAGGTTCGTGCAACCCCTGCGCCCGTAGTGCCCATTGCGCAAGCTACCCCTGCGCCAAAACCTGCAGAGCCGGTGCGCTTTGAGCAGCTGTTCGCCACCAAAGCGTCTGAACGTGCCAGCCATCCGGTAAAAGATCTTCCCTTACAACCGCTCCTGGAGAAAATCGCTTCATGCCGTTAGTGTGTATTTGCTCGCCAAAAGGCGGAGTCGGGAAAACCACGGTCACGGCCAACCTCGCTTATGCTCTGGCACGTTCCGGCAGTAAAGTTCTGGCCATTGACTTCGACGTACAGAACGCGCTGCGTCTGCATTTTGGCGTGCCGTTGTCTGACGGACGCGGCTACGTTGCCCGCGCCAATGAATCCGCCGACTGGAGCCAGTCGGTACTGACGGCGGGCAACAATATGTTTGTCCTGCCCTACGGTGAAGTGACGGAAGAGCAGCGCCTGATCTTTGAACATAACCTCACCAGCGACAGCAATTTCCTGGCGCGTGGGTTAAGTTCTCTGCTGAACTACCCGGGGCTGGTCATTCTGGCCGACTTCCCGCCAGGGCCGAACCCGGCGCTGAAGGCGATCTCCCCGCTGGCCGATATGCACCTGGTGACCCTGCTGGCCGACACCGCATCGCTGTCACTGCTGCCCCACATTGAAAACCACCGGCTGACCGGCGGAGAACCGCCGAACAACAAGGCCGGATACTATTTCCTGGTGAACCAGAGTGACAACCGGCGCCATATCAGCCGTGACGTCACCGCCTTCTTACAGCAACGCCTCGGCGATCGCCTGCTTGGTGTGATCAACCGGGATGAAAGCGTGCCTGAGGCCAATGCCTCACAGCAATCGATACTGGATTTCAGCGCCACCTCGGCGGCGGCGTTCGATATCGAGCTGGTGAGTAAGCGTATCGCGGGTATTTTGGGTATCCAGGTAGGGGACGGCGCCGTGCACGCCAACCTGAGAACCTCCGGTTTCTGACGACAATTTCCAGGACGTCCTATGAAAAAGGCGCTGTTTTATCTACTGCTATTGGTCTTAGCACCCATCGCCGTATTAATTATTATCACCCCAATGGATAGCCAGAAGCAGTATATCTTCGGCTTAATCAGCATTGGGGCGCTGCTGCTGCTCGGCTTTAGCAAACATCACCGCGTATCGGTAATCATGATGATCGTGGCGGTGTTAATGTCCACACGATATATCTGGTTCCGGGCCACGCAGACGCTGCACTTTAATTCCGAAATTGAGGCCATACTGGGGATCGGGTTATTTCTCGCCGAACTCTATATCTGGATAACCATTATTTTGAGTTATCTGCAAAACCTCTTTCCGTTACAGCGCAAGATTGTGCCGCTGCCGGATGATATGTCGCAGTGGCCTACGGTGGATATCTATATCCCGTCCTATAACGAAAGCCTGGACGTGGTGCGCGATACCGTGCTGGCGGCGCAGTGCCTGGATTATCCGGCGGATAAGCTGAAGATCTACCTGCTGGATGACGGCAAGCGCAGCGAGTTCGCGGTGTTTGCCGCCAACGTCGGGGTAGGGTACATCACGCGTAACGACAACTCCCACGCCAAAGCGGGCAACCTCAACCACGCGATGAAGCTCACCAAAGGCGAGCTGATCTGCGTCTTTGACTGTGACCACGTAGCGACGCGTATCTTCCTGCAGGCGACGGTTGGGGCCTTCCTGCAGGATCCGAAGCTGGCGCTGATGCAGACGCCGCACTACTTCTACTCGCCGGATCCGTTCGAGCGTAACCTCTCCGCAGGCCGCGATATTCCTAACGAGGGTCAGCTGTTCTATGGGCAGATCCAGCGCGGTAACGATAACTGGAACGCCACTTTCTTCTGCGGCTCCTGTGCGGTGATCCGTCGCAGCGCGCTGGAAGAGATTGGTGGCTTTGCGGTGGAAACCGTTACCGAAGACGCCCACACCGCGCTGAAGATGCAGCGCCTGGGCTGGAAATCGGCCTATCTGAATATTCCGCTGGCCGCAGGGCTGGCGACGGAGCGCCTGGTGGTGCACGTGATCCAGCGTACCCGCTGGGCGCGCGGCATGACGCAGATTTTGCGGGTCGATAACCCGCTGCTGGGCCGTGGCCTGAAGTGGCAGCAGCGTCTTTGCTACCTTAACGCCATGCTCTCGTTCCAGTTTGCGTTGCCGCGCGTGGCGTTCCTCACCGCGCCGCTGGCCTACCTGCTGTTTAACCTGAACATTATCCACTCCTCGGCGAGCCTGATTTTCGCCTATATGCTGCCGCACCTGTTCCTCTGTATCTATGTAAACTCGCGGGTCAACGGGCGCTTCCGCTACAGCTTCTGGGGGGAGATCTATGATCTCGTGCTGGCCTTCCACCTGGTGCTGCCGACGGTGATTACCCTGATCTTCCCGAAACGCGGGAAGTTCAACGTAACCGATAAAGGCGCGCTGCTGGACGTGGGCTATTTCGACTTCAGCATTGTCCGCCCACACCTGATTATTGCGGTGTTGCTGGCGGCAGGGGTTGTTGCCGGGATCACGCGCGCCGTCGCGCATGACTATTTCAACGTCGATCCGATGGTTATCGCCCTGAACGTCGGTTGGGGTATCTACAGCCTGATCTTCCTGCTGGCGGCCATTGCCGTGGCGCGGGAAACCCGCCAGACGCGTAAGACGATCCGTATCGATGCCAACGTGCCGGTGGTGATCCACTACGCCAGCGGTATCTCCTCGCGCAGCCATACCCTGGATCTCTCCATGGGCGGCTGCCGTATTGCGGTGGTGGATGACCGCCACTTGACCGATGAGATCGAAGAGATTGAGCTACAGCTGCAGTCGGGGGCGATCAGCATTCCGGTCAGCGTCATTGCCCACGATGAGCAGTACATTCGCCTGATGTTTGCCGAGATCCCGCTGGAGCGCCGCCGCGAGCTGGTGCGCGTGGTGCTGGCCCGCGCCGATGCGTGGATCAACCCGCCTAAGCCGCAGGACAATCCGTTCCGCTCGTTGTTTATTATTATTCGCAGCGTATTTGATCTGTTCTGGCTGACCTGGAAAGACCGTCGTAATAAGCGTCGTCAACGCCATGAGGATGCAGGGCGCAGGAATAACGCCACCGAGGATACCGCTGTATGAAAGGGATGACCCGCAAAGCCCTGCAGATGCTGTTTGTATTTGGCGTACTGGCGCAGCCGGTGACGGCGGAAGAGCCGACCACCGTGGAATCGCTGCTGCCGGTGGATCTCCCGCCGCCGGGGACGGACGCGGCGCAGTCCGCTGCGGATGCGGCGCCGGCTTCCCTGCCTGCACCCGATACGCTGCCCGCTTTCCAGACCCCACCGGCGGCAGAGGCGGCTGCGGAACCAGCTGCCAGCCCGGCACCGGATGCCGTACCGGTGACGCACGACGCCGTTCCTGCTTCTCCGGTGCCGATGGGGATCACCCCTGGCACCAGCAGCAGTATCACCGTTGCCCAGATGGGGCAGCCCAATGGCGTGGTGTTAAGCGGTGGGCAGCTACAGGGGGGGATCGATTTTACCCTCTCGGCGGACCAGGTGATCACCAATGCCCAGCTGGAGCTGAACCTGAAGGTCTCTCCGGCGATGGCGGCCCGTAATACCACCCTGCAGCTGATGCTCAACGGCCAGCCGCTGGGGACGGTGCCGTTGGGCTCTGCCGACAGCAACGTGTCGAGCTATCAGCTGGAGATCCCTGCGGCGATGGTGGTGTCACGCAACAACATCAGCTTCAAAATCAACGACGGCGACGCCCTGCTGTGCCAGCGGGATCTGTCGGACAATTATCAGGTCACCATCATGCCGAACACGCGTCTCGACCTGGAGGCGCAGCAGCTGAACATTGGCGCGGATCTGAGCCATTTCCCGCGTCCGTTCCTTGATGAGATGCAGATGACGCCGACCACGCTGACCTTCGCCTTCCCGGCCAAAACCCTGCCGGAGCAGGTGGGCGCGGCGGCGCTGATCGCCTCGTGGCTGGGGATCGAAGCGGACTACCGCGGTATTTCATTTGACGCCCTGCATGACCAGTTGCCGGAGAAAAACGGCATTCTGTTCGGCAAACCGGGCGAGTCGATTGGCGGCCTGACGCTGCCCGCCTCTAACGGGGCGATGCTCCAGGTGGTGGATAACCCGGCCAACCCGATCTACAAACTGCTACTGGTGGTGGGCAATAACGAGCAGCAGCTGAAAAGCGCCGCATGGCGTCTGACCCGCGGACAGTTCAGCGGCCAGACCACCAGCCTGCCGGTGGAGGCTCAGAACATCCCGGTCAGCAAGCCTTATGACGCCCCGCGCTGGATCGCCACCGACCGCCCGGTGCTGCTGAGCGAGCTGATGCGTAAAGATCAGAGCCTGACGGTGACCGGCATCTGGCACGAGCCGCTGACCCTTGGGTTCCGCGCCGCACCGGATCTCTTTATGTGGGATGGCGACACCATTCCGCTGAAAGTGGCCTATCGCTTCCCGTCCGAAAGCTGGATTGACGAGCAGCGTTCGTATCTGTCGATGACCTTCAACGGCGCGTTCCTGCGCAACCTGCCGGTCAACAAACAGGGTCTGCTCGAAAGCCTGTGGCACAAGCTTGGCGGCGATGCGCGTCAGGAGAATGTTGAGGTGCCGCTGGAGCCATACCTGATTTACGGCGACAACCAGCTGCAGCTCTATTTCAACATCCAGACCAAAGAGACCGCGCCGTGCAGCGTGTTGCTCAATAACAACATCAAGAGCCGTATCGACGAAGATTCCAGCATCGATCTGAGCAACACGCGCCACTTTACGCTGCTGCCGAACCTGTCGTACTTCGTCGGCGCCTCGTTCCCGTTCACCCGTCTGGCGGACTTCTCCCAGACGGTGCTGCTGCTGCCGGAGAACCCGAGCGAAAGCGAGATCAGCACCCTGCTGGATCTCTCTGCCCGCTCCGGGAACGCCACCGGCACCGCGCTGAACAACAACCGCGTGATGTTCGGTCTGCCATCTGGCGGGGCGAACCTGCTGCGCCTCAGTGAAAGCGATGTGCTGGCGGTTTCCACGCTGGATCAAACTGCCTTCAACCGTGCGCTGCTGGCCCAGTCGCCGTTTATCAGCAACGAGCACACCTTTGGGGTGCGCGAGCCGAGGATGCTGGAAAAAGCGCAGCGCTTGCTGGAGGGCGACTGGAACGCGTCGGGCGTCGATGCCGACCGCTACTTCTCGTCGAACGAATCCTGGCGCGGCTTTGTCAGCTTCCGCTCCCAGTGGAACCCGGAACGTCTGGTGGTGATGGCGATTGGCAGCAATGACCAACAGCTTTCGCGTCTGCATAACGATCTTAACTCGGCCCGCATCAACGCCGGGATCCGCGGCGATACGGCGATCATCACTGATGAAAACGGTGTGCGCAGCTTCCGCGTTGGCCCGCAGTTCCCGAGCGGCCAGATGCCCTGGTACATGATGGTGGTGTGGTATGCCACGCAGCACTCCGCCATGCTGGCAATCTTTGGCCTGCTGTTCGCGACGATTATTGGCCTGAGCCTCTACTCGTTACTGAAAAAACGCGCGCATAAACGTCTTAACCCACAGGATTCAGATCGTGAGTAAGGGTGGTAACACTATGGAAAATAAAAACAAAACCGCCAGACATCTGCCTGTGCTTTGCCTGTTTAGCGGGCTGGCGCTCGGGGGCCTTCAGGGCGCCCAGGCGGCGGATGCCGCGCAGTCGGCCAATAACCCGGCGCTGAAAGCGCTCTTCGACCAGGCGAACTACTGGCACGAAAAGTCTCACGATAACCTGGCGATGGAATCGCTGAAAAAAGTGCTGATGGTGGACCCCAACAACACCCAGGCGCTCTACCTGATGGCGCTGTGGTCACAGCAGGCTGGGGACATGAAAGGGGCCGCGCAGTGGCGTGAACGCTTAACGGCGGTCTCGCCGCAGGATGCGAATCTGCAGGCGCTGGATAACGCCAAACAGATGCAGCAGGTGCCGCGTGGGCAGCTGGAGCTTGCCCGCCAGCAGGCACGCAGCGGCAATATTCCCGCCGCGCTTAGCACCTGGCAGAGCCTGTTTACCGGCAACCAGCCGCCGCCGAGCCTGGCCCCGGAATACTATCTGACCATGGCGGGGGACAAATCCCTCTATCCGCAGGCGGTGAGCGAGCTTCGTCAGCTGCGCGTGCAGTACCCGCAAGATAACAACGTTAAAATTGCGCTGGGCAAAGTGCTCACCTATCAGGAGAGCACTCGCCGCGAGGGGATGGATATCCTGCAGGATCTGGCGAGCGGTAATCAGGATGCGGATAAATCTCTGCGTCAGGCTCTGCTCTGGCTGGGGCCGCAGGCGGGTGACGAAGCTTATTACCAGACTTACCTCCAGCGCCATCCCACCGATACCGCAGTGCAGGACTACTTCCGTAAAAGCATCGGCGGGGCGGCAAAAGGCGAAGGCTATGTGGCGCTGAACAGCGGCAATACCGACACCGCCCGCAGCCAGTTTGAGCAGGCGCTGAAGACCAACCCGGAAGATGCCGACGCGCTGGCCGGGATGGGCTACGTGGCCCTGCGCAAAGGGGACTACGCCGCGGGCGCGCAGTACCTGAACCGTGCGGCAAGCCTGGGCGGAAGCGCCTCTGAGGAGCGCAAGCAGCAGGCGCAGGATGCCGAGTTCTACGGCCAACTGGCCCAGGCGCAGGCGGCCTACAAACAGGGTAACGTCAGCCAGGCGCTGGCCCTGAGCGCACCGCTCGCCCAGCGCAGTGGCGAACAGGGGGCGGCGGCGAAGCTGTTCCGCGCCGACGTCCAGCGGCATAACAAAGATTACACCTCGGCGGAGCAGACCCTGCGCGGCATGCTGACCGAGCAGCCGAACAACGGCGCGGCCCGGGAAAACCTCTACTACGTCCTGCGCGAGCAGAACAAAACTGCCGAAGCCCAGGCGATGTTGCAGACCCTGCCGGCCAGCCTGCAGGCGAGGCTTCAGCCGCGCGTCTCCGGTGGCAACCCGACAGATCCGCTGCGTCGTCAGGCGCAGCAGGCGGCGGCCAACGGCGATCCGCAGCGCGCTATTGCGCTGTTGCAGCAGGGGACGGCCCGCTATCCGTCCGATCCCTGGCTGCGTCTGGATCTGGCCCGTCTGCTGCAGAAACAGGGACGCGACGCAGAGGCGGCCAACACCATGGCACCAGCTTTCCGCCCGAACGCCAGCAACAGCGAACTCTACGCTGCCGCGCTGTTCGCCAGTGAAAACAACGCCTGGCAGCAGTCGCAAACCCTGCTGTCGCGCATTCCAGCCTCCAGCCAGAATCGCGATATGCGCGAGCTGTCGCAGCGGGTCAACTACAACCTGCAGATGAACGTCGCCGAGCGCTATCTGGCGCAGGGCGATCGCACCGCGGCGGCCAACACCCTGAAAGCCCTGGCGGCGCGTCCGCCACAAAGCCCGGCGGATGCCGGCAAGCTGGCGCGGATGCTGGCCCAGAGCGGGGATGTCACCACTGCGGTGAGCGTGGTCCACGACAACATGCGCCGCGGCGTGCAGGGTAACGCCGGGGATTATGCTGATCAGGTGGCGGTGCTCAATCAGGCGGGGCTGGGCAGCGAAGCCCAGGTCTGGCTTGCCAGCCCGGAGTTGCAGTCCCGCAGTACCCCGACCCAGCTGGCGAGCATTCGTAACGGCTACGTGATCAACGAGGCCGACCGTCTGCGCGTACAGGGTAACTATGCTGCGGCCTACGATAAGCTGATCCGCGCCATGCAAAACGATCCGCAGAACACCGATCTGATGTTTGCGATGGCCCGCGTCTACCAGTCCGGCAAGATGAATAAAGAGGCAGGGGTGGTCTACGACTACCTGATGACCCGCGATACGCCGCAGCAGGATGCGCGGGCCGGGGCGATCGATGTGGCCCTGGCCAGCAAAAACGTCGATAAAGCGAAGCAGCTGAGCGCCGGGCTGACCAACGACGGTACGCCGGAGCGCCTGCTGCTGCTGGCGCGGGTCTCCGAGGCGGAAGGCAATCATCAGCAGGCGATGAGCTATCTGCGCACCGCGCGCGGCAAGCTGCTCGGCCTGCAGAATAACACCGGTGAAACCGCCCCAATGCTGGGCGGCCTGGCACTGGCCGACAACCCGTTTGTAGGGACCTCCAGTACCAGCGAGGTGGCAGCGTCGCCGTCACTCTACGGCCAGGCGATGCCGTGGCAGGTGGCCCAGCTGGCGCGTAATCCAGAGACCGCGCCGCCGGGTACCGTGCGCACCGATCTGCCGGTGGAAACCGCCCAGGCGGGTACGCTGCGTCAGGTGGATAACATGATGGAGATGCTGGTCGACAAAACCGCCACCTGGGCGCGGGGTTCAACCTCCCTGCGCGCGCGTGACGGCGAGGAGGGGCTGAGCAAGCTGACGGAGATCAAGGCGCCGCTGCAGTGGTCCACCGTGCCGTTCGGCGACTCGCGTCTGGATGTTAACGTGACGCCGATAAGCCTCGATGCGGGTACCTCGTCCGATGAATCCAGCCGCCGGTTTGGTACCGGGGCGCTGATTCAGGGCGGCGTGGCCGAAGAGCTCTATAACGCTTCCACCACCACGCCGCCTGAGCTGCCGAATATCGACAAAATCAAGGTGCCGTCCCAGGGCTCGCAAAGCGCTCAGGGTGTGGAAGTGGCGATGGCGCTCACCGGGGATCAATACAAAATTGACGTCGGCTCCACGCCGCTGGGTCAGGATCTGAACACCGTAGTGGGTGGGATCCAGTGGTCGCCACAGCTGACCGATTACCTCAAGCTGGTGCTTACCGGCGAGCGTCGTGCGGTGGTAGACAGCCTCCTCTCCTATGTTGGCGTTGAGGACAAATACAGCGGCAAGAAGTGGGGCCAGGTCACCAAAAACGGCGGCAGCGCGCAGCTGAGCTATGACAATACCGATGCAGGTTTCTACGCCGGGTTTGGCGTGTATGACTACGTCGGGGAGAACGTGCCGAGCAACACCAGCGTCACCGGCTCTGCGGGGGTCTATTTCCGCCCTTACTACGCCGCCGACCGCGAGCTGAAAGCCGGCATCAACATGAACTACATGAACTTCGACAAAAACCTGAGCTACTTCAGCTACGGGCAGGGGGGCTATTTCAGCCCGCAGGACTATATCAGCGTCTCCTTCCCGGTGGATTACACCCAGAAATATGACAACTGGAACCTGGGGTTAGGCGCGTCGATTGGTTATCAATCCTACACCCAGGATGAGAGCCCGTACTTCCCGACGGACGCGGCCATGCAGCGCCAGCTGGAAGATTATGTCTCCCGTGGTTTCGCCAAAGAGGCGTTCTACAAAGGCAACAGCGAAAACGGCCTGGGCTACAACCTGCGCGCGTCCACGGACTACAAACTCAACAAAGATATGACCATCGGCGGGCAGATTGGGTATGACACCTTCGGTGATTACAACGAAAGCACCGCAAGCCTCTACTTCCGCTACCTTCTGGGGAACAAGTAATGAACGATCAACAGCTTTTGCACTATTACCAGCATCAACAGTCCCAGTCGGGCTGGTTTGGACTGATCCATGTGATGGTTGAGACGATGGTGGCGAACGTCGGCGAGGCGCAGAGCCGCGCCTTTCTCGTGCAGATGGGCGACGCCCTGGGCGAGCGATTCCCGCTGACGCTGGCGCACACGGTGGGCGAACTCGAAGAGCAGATCAACGCCCGGCTGGCGGCCTTTAACTGGGGCTATATTGATATTGATGCCAGCGACACGGCGATCCGCATCGTGCATACGGCATTGCCGGTGCCGCCTGAAGAGGCAAAGCAGATGGCCTGGAACCAGGCCTTCAGCGCGGTGCTGGAGGGGCTTTACGCCCGCTGGCTGCGTGAGCAGGGCGGAAAATCGCACGTTTCACTGTGGCGGGAGGCATCCCCCTCGGCTACGGTTATCCATTTCAGATATCAAAACAATCAATAAGGATCGGCCATGTGGCAGCGAACTAAAATCGTGGTTCTGGCGCTGGGGCTGTTGTTAAGCCATCAGGTTTTCGCTGGAAGCGCATGGGAGAGTTACAAGGCGCGGTTTTTGATGCCGGATGGTCGCATCATTGATACCGGCAACAACAGCGTGAGCCATACCGAGGGGCAGGGCTTCGCCATGATGATGGCGGTGCGCAACAACGATCGCGCGGGTTTTGACAAAATCTGGAGCTGGACCAAAAAAAACCTGCAAAACCCGCAGACGGGGCTGTTTTACTGGCGTTATAACCCGGTTGCACCGGACCCGATCGCCGACAGAAACAATGCTACCGATGGCGATACCTTTATCGCCTGGGCGCTGTTGAAAGCGGGCACCCAGTGGAATGACAACAACTATCTGAACGCCTCTGACGCCATTACCAAATCGCTGCTGGCCCGCAACGTGATCAGCTTTGCCGGTTACCGCGTGATGCTGCCTGGCGCGAAAGGCTTTAACCTCAACAGCTATGTGAATCTTAACCCGTCCTATTTTATCTTCCCGGCCTGGGAAGATTTCGCGAAGCGCAGTCATCTGACCGTGTGGCGTGACCTGATCAATGACGGGCAGAAGCTGCTGGTGAAAATGCGCTTCGGCAATACCCAGCTGCCGGCAGACTGGGTATCGCTGTACGCCGACGGCCGTGTAGCCCCGGCCAAAGAGTGGCCGGCGCGCTTTAGCTACGATGCGATCCGCGTGCCGCTGTATGTGAAGTGGTACCAACCCACCAGCCCGCTGATGGCGCCGTATACCGCCTACTGGGGACGTTTTGCCCGTACCCAGACCCCTGCATGGGTCAATATCACCACCAACGATCCGGCTCCCTATATGATGGAAGGCGGTTTACTGGCGGTGCGTGATTTGGCAATGGGGCAACTTCCGGCGGGCGATCCGCAGATCACGGCGCAGGAGGATTATTATTCTGCGAGTCTGAAGATGCTGGTGTCGCTGGCAAGATAAGTTTTATCTTCTCACAGTGAGATTCTGGAAAGCGCCTCGCAAGAATGACTTGCGGTGGCGCTTTTTGTTTTTTGGGGAATATTGTTAACCGGACCCTGGCGATATAAACAAAAAAGACTTAGCCAGTTTCCTGACTAAGTCCTTGAAATTTGGTGGCCCCTGCTGGACTTGAACCAGCGACCAAGCGATTATGAGTCGCCTGCTCTAACCACTGAGCTAAGGGGCCGTGGCGGAGGATTATAAAGTAACTGCTCGCTGCAATCCAGCCATACGTACCTGCCTGCTGTTTTTATAAACAACGCATTTTCAATCTTTTATACTTAAAGCCTGAATCAATAAGCAGGAGTAATAATGATCAGCGATATCCTGGCGCCAGGCCTGCGGGTGGTGTTCTGCGGCATCAATCCGGGCAAGTCTTCCGCCCATACTGGTTTTCACTTTGCGCATCCCGGTAATCGCTTCTGGAAAGTGATTTATCAGGCCGGGTTTACCGATAAATTGCTCAAGCCGGAAGAGGAGCAGCAGCTGCTGGATACCCGCTGCGGCATCACCATGCTGGTGGAGCGGCCTACGGTGCAGGCGAGTGAGGTAAACCTGCATGAGCTACGTAGCGGCGGGCGCGAGTTAGTTAAAAAGATGGAGGACTATCAGCCCGCGGCGCTGGCGGTCCTCGGCAAGCAGGCGTATGAGCAGGCTTTTAGCCAGCGTGGGGTGCAGTGGGGAAAGCAGAAGATCACCATCGGCGTAACGCAGGTGTGGGTGCTGCCCAATCCGAGCGGCCTGAACCGGGCAACGCTGGAGAAGCTGGTGGAGGCGTACCGGGAGCTGGACGAGGCGCTGGTGGTGCGGGGGCTTTAGGCTCTGAAGCGTCAGCCATAAAAAAAGCTCCCCGTAGGGAGCTTTTTTACATCAGGACGAATTAGTCGTCCAGGAAGCTACGCAGCACTTCAGAGCGGCTCGGGTGGCGCAGTTTACGCAGCGCCTTCGCTTCGATCTGACGGATACGTTCGCGGGTCACGTCGAACTGTTTACCCACTTCTTCCAGCGTGTGGTCGGTGTTCATATCGATACCGAAACGCATACGCAGGACTTTCGCTTCACGGGCGGTCAGGCCAGCCAGTACGTCGTGGGTGGCGGCACGCAGGCTCTCGGTGGTGGCAGAGTCCAGCGGCAGCTCGAGGGTGGTATCCTCGATGAAATCACCCAGATGCGAATCTTCATCATCACCGATTGGTGTTTCCATGGAGATTGGCTCTTTAGCGATTTTCAGCACCTTACGGATCTTGTCTTCCGGCATCAGCATGCGCTCGGCCAGCTCTTCCGGCGTCGGCTCGCGACCCATCTCCTGCAGCATCTGGCGGGAGATACGGTTGAGCTTGTTGATGGTCTCAATCATATGCACCGGAATACGAATGGTGCGCGCCTGATCCGCGATAGAGCGGGTGATCGCCTGACGGATCCACCAGGTTGCGTAGGTGGAGAACTTATAACCACGACGGTATTCGAACTTATCAACCGCTTTCATCAGACCGATGTTGCCTTCCTGAATCAGATCCAGGAACTGCAGACCGCGGTTGGTGTACTTCTTGGCGATAGAGATAACCAGACGCAAGTTCGCCTCAACCATCTCTTTCTTCGCACGGCGGGCTTTCGCTTCACCGATGGACATACGACGGTTGATGTCTTTTACCTGCTCGATGGTCAGGCCGGTCTCTTCTTCAATCTGCTGCAGCTTCTGCAGGCCACGATGTACTTCTTCAGCCACGTCACGCAGTTTTTCAGACCACGGCTTGTTCATCGCGATAGCGGCGTTGAACCAGGTCTCGCTGGTTTCGTTGCCGGTGAAGAGGGTGATGAAGTTCTTCTTCGGCATTTTGCACTGTTCAACGCACACCTTCATGATGATGCGTTCCTGGGTACGTACGCGATCCATCATCACGCGCATGCTGTTTACCAGGTAATCGAACTGTTTTGGCACCAGACGGAACTGTTTGAACACTTCAGACAGCTTCAGGATCTCTTCCTGAGCGGCTGCGTGGCTGCGGCCTTTCGCTTTGATCGTGTCGCGGGTAACGACATACTGCGCGCGCAGTTCAGCAAACTTCTCGCGAGCCAGTTCAGGGTCGATGCTGTTGTCGTCATCGCTGCTGTCGTCATCGCCATCTTCGTCGTCTTCGTCTTCGTCATCATCCATCTCTTCCTGAGAGAGTTCAGAACCGACGTGCGTCGCCGTTGGGGCCATGTCTTCTTCTGCGTTCGGATCGACAAAACCGGTGATCAGATCGGACAGGCGGGCTTCTTCTGCCTCAACGCGATCGTACTGCTCCAGCAGATAGGTGATCGCTTCCGGGTATTCGGCAACGGAACATTGAACCTGGTTGATCCCGTCTTCGATACGTTTAGCGATGTCAATTTCGCCTTCGCGGGTCAACAGTTCAACGGTACCCATTTCGCGCATGTACATGCGAACCGGGTCGGTGGTGCGGCCGATTTCAGATTCAACGCTCGACAGGACCTGTGCAGCAGCTTCCTCTGCATCTTCGTCGGTGTTGTTTGAGTTTTCAGCAAGTAACAGATCATCGGCATCAGGGGCTTCTTCCATCACCTGAATACCCATGTCGTTGATCATTTGGATGATGTCTTCGATCTGATCGGAGTCGACGATATCTTCCGGCAGATGGTCATTGACCTCGGCATAGGTCAGATAGCCTTGCTCCTTACCACGTTGGACAAGAAGTTTCAGCTGTGACTGCGGGTTTTGCTCCATAAGACGGTATCCACACTTATTCGTTTGATTGGTGTCGGCGATACGGCTGCCAACCTTTAAAGCGAGGGCGTACTTGTATTTTTGCCGCTGCCTCTCAGTGCGGCTGTCGGGATCTACCCGATCGATATTCGGCACTTAAGCCGTTAAATACTTTTATCTTTCTGTTATTTCTTTGCCAGCTCCTGGCTAATCATCCAGAGCTCCCGGCGTTCTTCGCTGCTTAAACCGTGTGTGCGCTCGCGAGCAATCAACTCTTCCTGGCGCAGTTCAAGCATCGAATCAAACATATGGTTGAGCGAGTCGGTGAAGGTCTCTTCAGCAATCTCTTTATCTGCTATATCGTCCCACATCGACAGTTTTTCAAGGGTTGCGGACGCTTTTGTTCCGCGATAATGCTCTAAAAGTTGCCCGGTGGTCAGACCTGGCTGTGAGAGACAAGTGTTGACCAGTTCTGCAAATAAGCCAAGTCCGGGCAGCTTTTCGTGGTCTAAACCCGCCAGAGAAGGCACGCGTGGGGCCAGCTCCGGGTTTTGCACCAACAGTCCTATCAGTATACGCATGGTTGTGCGTTTTAGCTGAGGCGCGGGGCGAGCCGCTCCGCTTTCAGCCAGTTTTGGCATTAAACGTTCAAGCTGACTGTCATCCAGAATGCCAAGTTTCTTGCCCAGCTCCTGACGCAGATAGATGCGCAACGTTTCGCCCGGCACTTGGGTAATCAGCGGTAACGCCAGCGTGCTCAGCTGGGCGCGGCCATCCGGGGTGCTCAAATCCACCTGCGGCATCAGGCTGTTAAACAGAAACGTGGAGAGCGGCTGAGCCTGCTCCATCCGCGCTTCGAATGCCGCTTTGCCCTCTTTACGCACTAGCGTATCCGGGTCTTCGCCGTCGGGCAGGAACATAAAGCGCAACTGGCGCCCGTCGGTCATATAAGGCAGCGCCGTCTCCAGCGCGCGCCAGGCGGCTTCGCGTCCGGCCCGGTCACCGTCGTAACAGCAGACGACCGTGTTGGTCACCCGGAACAGCAGCTGGATATGGTCGGCAGTGGTAGAGGTACCCAACGACGCCACGGCATAGTTAATGTCGAACTGCGCCAGCGCCACCACATCCATATAGCCTTCGACCACCAGCAGCCGCTGCGGTTCAGCGTTATTCTGCTGGGCTTCATACAGGCCATACAGCTGGCGGCCTTTATGGAAAATATCGGTTTCCGGGGAGTTGAGGTATTTCGGCAGGGCATCGCCCAGCACGCGGCCACCAAAACCAATTACCCGGCCACGCTTGTCGCGAATAGGGAACATCACCCGTTCGCGGAAGCGGTCATAGCTACGTCCCTGGTCGTTAGTGACCAGCATGCCCGCGTCGATGAGTGATTTACGATCTTCGCTATTGCCGCCAAAACGCTTCAACACGTTATCCCAGCCGGGCGGGGCGTAACCAATAGCGAAACGCGCAATGACATCGTCGCTCAGTCCGCGCTTGTTCAGATACTGACGCGCAGGCTCAGCAGCAGGTTGCTTGAGAGACTGTTGGTAAAACGAATTCAGGCCGTCCATCAGCTGATACAGCGTTTGTCGTTGATGACGCTCTATCTGGCTGGGGCCACTGCCTGCTTCATAAGGCACTTCAAGATTGTGCATGGCAGCCAGCTCTTCGACGGTTTCAACGAACTCGAGCTTGTCGTAGTTCATCAAAAAGTCGACGGCGTTGCCGTGCGCACCACAGCCGAAGCAGTGGTAGAACTGCTTTTCACCGTTTACGGTGAAAGAGGGGGTTTTTTCGTTATGGAATGGACAGCACGCGTGATAGTTCTTGCCCTGCTTCTTCAGCTTTACCCGCGCGTCGATGAGATCGACAATGTCGGTTCTTGCCAGCAGATCGTTGATAAATACGCGTGGAATTCGTCCAGCCATAGGCCCCAGAAATTTTTAGGAACTCATAAACGAAAACAAGCCGCGCATTCCTTCCGGAAGCACGGCCTTACGACTACTACTCTGTCTGACAACTGAGGACGTGCGTCCTCAATAGATTAGTACAGACGAGTACGGCGTGCGTTTTCGCGAGCCAGTTTCTTCGCGTGACGTTTCACAGCAGAAGCTTTAGCGCGCTTACGTTCGGTCGTTGGTTTTTCATAGAACTCACGACGACGAACTTCAGCCAGAACACCTGCTTTCTCGCATGAACGCTTGAAGCGACGCAGTGCTACGTCGAACGGCTCGTTTTCACGTACTTTAATTACCGGCATGTAACTCTCACCTTTATAAATTCGGTTTGCCGCTGGCATCAACGCCAGCTTATTTCAAAATGGTGCGGAATTTTACTGCAATTGCTGCTGCTTTGTAAAGCACCGCGGCCGTTTTTGAAAGGGGACTTTTATAAGGGTGAGGAGTATACACGAAGTGAACTCCAGGGGTGAGGAAAGTTTTACATCAACCCGCTCAGGCTCTAAACTGCGCGGTATCTGAGTGAGGTAAAACAAGTCATGCGTGTACTGGGTATTGAAACATCCTGCGATGAAACCGGCATCGCGATCTACGACGATGAAAAAGGGCTCGTCGCCAACCAATTGTATAGTCAGGTAAAATTGCATGCCGACTACGGTGGCGTCGTGCCGGAACTGGCCTCCCGCGACCATGTGCGTAAAACGGTGCCCCTGATCCAGGCGGCGCTGAAAGAGGCTGGCTTTACGGCAAAAGATATTGACGCTGTGGCCTACACGGCGGGTCCTGGCCTGGTCGGGGCGCTGCTGGTCGGCGCCACTGTCGGGCGTTCGCTGGCGTTCGCGTGGGATGTTCCGGCTATCCCGGTTCACCATATGGAAGGGCATCTGCTGGCACCGATGCTGGAAGAGAATCCCCCTGAATTTCCGTTTGTGGCGCTGCTGGTTTCCGGCGGTCACACGCAATTGATCAGCGTCACCGGTATTGGTCAGTACGAACTGCTGGGCGAGTCCATTGACGATGCGGCGGGTGAAGCGTTCGACAAAACCGCCAAGCTGCTGGGGCTCGATTACCCTGGCGGCCCGATGCTGTCGAAAATGGCCTCGCAGGGTACCGAAGGGCGCTTTGTCTTCCCGCGCCCGATGACCGACCGTCCGGGTCTGGACTTCAGCTTCTCCGGCCTGAAGACTTTTGCCGCCAATACCATCCGGAATAATGATGACGACGATCAGACACGCGCCGACATCGCCCGCGCCTTTGAAGATGCGGTGGTGGATACCTTAATGATCAAGTGCAAACGCGCGCTGGATCAGACCGGCTTTAAGCGCCTGGTAATGGCGGGCGGCGTCAGCGCCAACCGCACGCTGCGCGCGAAGCTCGCGGAGATGATGCAAAAACGCCGCGGTGAAGTGTTCTATGCCCGCCCGGAATTTTGTACCGATAACGGGGCGATGATCGCCTATGCCGGTATGGTGCGTCTGAAATCGAACGCCACGGCGGACCTGAGCGTCTCCGTGCGCCCGCGCTGGCCACTGGCCGAACTGCCCGCCGCCTGATCGCTCCCCGGCCCGGATGTCACAGGGTAATATCGAACATCCGGGTACGGGCCAGCAGACAATAGAGCTGACAGTCATTTTTTACCCCCAGCTTCTCCATCGCCCGGATCTTATGTGCGCTCACGGTCTTAATGCTCAGGTGCATTCGCCGCGACACATCCGTCAGGTTTCCACTTTTACAGAGTAAGCGCAGTACATCCATCTCTCTGGGAGAGAGCGCCTCTGAGGGCAGTTTTTCCGCCGGAAACAGCGTTTTCATTAATGCCGGTTCGACATAAACTTCGTCGTTCAACACGCCGGTAAGTGCATCGCGGAAGGTCTTCTCGCTCATATTGTGACTTACGTACCCCTTTACCCCCGTCTCGATCGCCAGCCGGATCAGTTGGGGATTTTTGTAGCGGGTAAGCAGGATCACTTTTATCGTGGGATAGCGCTGGCTCAGACCTTTTACCAGCGCCAGCCCTTCCATGTGACTCAAGGGATCGGCGCTTTGCGTGCCGCTAAGCGTATAGCCCAGCAACAGAATATCAGGGAGCTGCTGCGCCAGCTGTTTCAGCAGTTCGGACGTGGTCTGTGTTTCATCGGCCAGCGTAAACGTCATACCGTCGCTGGCGCTGTTCATGTCGTTGAGCATCGCGCGAACCCCCCGGCGAATCAGGGGATGTTCATCGGCGAGCGTTATTTTTACTTGCATCATACTCCTCCAGCATTGCACGCTGAAGCGATGACGCCAGCGTATAAGGTGGTCAATTTTATCGCGGCGTAAATATTAGTAATTATGCTTTGAAAGATATTTTTAATATTAAAAATGCCTTGCGCTGGCGTTTCTGCTATTCTTTTCGCCTTTGTTTTTGCGTTTTTTAACGCCGCCGTAGATTAATTTGGATATTTTTATCCGCCGTAATGATTGACATATTCCATATAATTTATTTTTCCCCGGGAGGTATCCGTGAAGGAACTTTCTTATTTATCCGAAGAGCGCTCTTATTGGCAGGCCGATGATTTTCTTTCATTGTGAATAAAGGAATTTCACATTAATAAATGTCATTAAGGAACGTTGGCAAAATGAAAAAAAGTATGCTCTCTCTCTTGATCGGCGCTGCGGTCACTTGCTCTGCTTATGCTGGAACAGCACCCCAGGTCGAATTTGCCCATGATGGCGAGTCCTATATCGCGGTTGTGGTTAAAATGAAGGCCAGTAAACCCTTACTGAAGTCTACCAATCAGGCAACGACCACATCGACCTCGAGTAAGTTAACGTTAAGCGATCCATCTCTGGTTCCTGTCAACGTATTCCGCCCGAACAACTTGCGTAGCACGCAGTCTGATGAATTTGCACAACTCAACGCGCGCTACGGTTTTGACCGTTATTTACGTATCGCATTACCTGAAGAAAAAAGTAAGGATAAAAACTATATAAATAATATTATCACTGAGTTAGAGCATAATCAGAATGTTGAAATTATCTATCCAGAAAGTGTACCTGCTACTCTGGATAAATATCACGGTGAGGCGGAGCAAAGTAAACCATTGCTGAAATCGACCGTGCAAAGCACTGTTGGTGCATCGACAGTACCTGATTTTCGTCACCTCCAGTACTATACAAAATCGCCTACAGACAAGCGCTCAGGATATTATATGGGCGGCGTTAACCGTGACAGCGTAAATAAATATCCGGGTAATGACGGCGAAGGCGTGACCATTATTTCCATGGAAAACGACATCTGGAACGTCAACCATATAAACCTGCCGAAACCCGAGTTAATTCAGGGCAGCAACAAATATTACGACGATCATGATACGGCTTCTGTGGGTATCATGGCGGCAAAAGATATTGGGGCTGGTGTACGCGGGCTCAGCTGGAAAAGCCGCGTGGGCTTTAACGACTGGAAGTACAACAACCTCTATAACATGATCCCGTTGCTGAAAGCAGGGGATGTCGTACAGATTGGGATGCAGACCGGCGGCGGCGAAGTCACGGGATGTACTAAAGAATGTTACGTGCCGCAGGAAAATGCCAGCAGTTACTACGATGTTATCAAGGCGCTGACGGATAAAGGCGTATACGTTATTGAAGCTGCTGGTAACGGCAACGTTAACCTCGATCATAGTGCTTTTAAAGGTAAATTTGATGTTAACGTTCGCGATTCTGGCGCCATTATCGCCGGTGCATTCTGTGCTAAAGATGGAAAAAAAGCCTCATTTAGTACCTATGGCTCGCGTGTGACCAGCTCCGCATGGGGATGCTGGGATGTGGTAACGGCTGGCTATGGTGGCCTGTATAATGTGGCAAACGCCCAGTATACGGACACCTTCTCCGGCACCTCTTCTGCTAACCCAATTATTGCGGGGGTAGTAGCAAGCCTGTCAGGCATTGCAAAAGCGCATGGTATTACCGTTACGCCGGTACAAATGCGCCAGATTTTGCAGGAAACTGGTACACCGCTGGCGAATGGGGATTCAGCAAAAGTAGGTACTCAACCTGATATGGAACGTGCAGTGGCGCGCATTCTGGCGCTGAAGGACGGCGGCAGCGCCACCCTTCCAGCTCCTACCGCTGCTGCAGGCGCGGATTACACGATGGTTTCCCCCGTCTCTGGTGTAAAAACCTATCCGCTGGATGGCAGCAAGAGCCTGAATGCGAAATCGTATAACTGGAGCGTGACCAAAGGGGCTGGAACCTTCTTTGTGCAGCAGAACCTGAACGGCACCCTGAGCAGCAGCGTTGATAGCGCCCATGCCTATGCGGTGATCCCGGCAAATACCGAGGGTGATGCGGTCTTTACGCTGACCACAACCGGCGCCGATGGCCGCACGGCGCAGGACAGCATGACCATCAAGGTCAGCAAACCGGCGGTTCCGGCACAGGATGACACTCCGGCCCAGGACACCACGCCTGCGCAGGACGACACCCCGGCACAGGACACCACGCCTGCGCAAGATGACACCCCGGCTAAAGAGACCGTGCCGGCCTACAACCCAAAAATTGCCTATCCAGTGAAGTGCACGAAGGTGTCTCACAACGGTAAAATTTGGTTTAACCAGTGGTATGTCAACCCGGGCCAGGAAGAACCGGGCAAAGGCTTCAGTACCTGGGGCGTCTGGCGCGAGCAGGGATCCAAGTACAACACCTGTAAATGATCGGCAAGCCTGGCGAAAGCCAGGCTTTTTTTATACCTTCAACATGCCTTTCTCTTCCAGGAAGCGAATGATTGTCGCCAGCCCGTCACCCGCTTTCAGGTTGGTAAAGGTCCACGGACGCTCGCCGCGCATGCGGTTGGTATCGCGCTCCATCACCTCCAGCGACGCACCCACATAGGGCGCGAGATCGGTTTTGTTGATCACCAGAAAATCGGATTTGGTGATCCCCGGCCCGCCTTTGCGCGGGATCTTCTCCCCTTCCGCCACGTCGATCACGTAGATGGTCAGATCCGCCAACTCCGGGCTGAAGGTGGCGCTCAGGTTGTCGCCGCCGCTCTCGACAAAGATCAGATCCAGGTTGCCGAACTTCTCGCTTAACGCTTCTACCGCCGCCAGGTTCATTGAGGCATCTTCACGAATGGCGGTGTGCGGACAGCCGCCGGTCTCCACCCCCACAATGCGCTCCGGCTCCAGAGCGCCCGCCTCGGTGAGGATGCGCTGATCCTCTTTGGTGTAGATATCGTTCGTCACCACCGCGAGGTGATAGGTGTCGCGCATCGCTTTACACAGCGCTTCCAGCAGGGCGGTTTTACCCGACCCCACCGGGCCGCCGACGCCCACACGCAGGGGGTGTTTGTACTCAGACATAGAGACTCCTCAGGAACGGAATAACCGTGAATATTGGGTTTCGTGAAGCGCCGAAGCGATGGCGGAGAGCGGCGTGGCCGCCCCCAGCTGGTCATCGCGGCGCAGAAGCGCCTGCTCCAGCCCGTCGGTAAAGCGATCGCAGAGTTCGATGATCAACAGCTGGGCCGCCTGCTGCCCAAAGGGCACCAGCTTGACGCCCGCCATTACCGCGCTCTCTATCCAGCTGTAGCCAAGGCTCAGCGCCATCTCGCGCAGATCGATCCCCCAGCGCACGCCGAGCCACGCCATGCCGCACAGTTGGCTTTGCGGGAACAGCACCAGCCAGTCAGCTGGGCAATCCGCCTCCCAGCTTTTGATCAGCCGGGTGAAGGCCGCCCCGCGGTTGCGCTCCTCCTCCCGCAACTCGCGGGTCTCCCGGCAGGCCAGCAGGTACGCTGTCCAGTGCGCGGCGCTCGCCAGATCCTGCTGTTCGCAGGCGCGGTAGAGGCGGGAAAAGAGCGGCAGATCGACGCAGAAAAAGCTCTGTTCCATCTGCTGACACTGCCAGGCTTTGAATGCTGCCGGGGTAGTGACCCAGCCCGCTTCCACCGCCCATTCCAGCCCCTGCGACCAGGTAAAAGATCCCACCGGCAGACTGCTGCTGGTGAGCTGCATCAGACGCAGCTGGCGGGACGGTTCCATCAGCTCATCAGCGCCAGCAGGGCAGAGGCGATCAGCCCGCCGCCGAAGGTTTTACGCAGCCCGTCGTGACGGCGCAGCAGCATACCGGCGGCAAAGCTGACGCACAGCACTGCGGCGCTGGCGAACATAAAGCCGCTGGTGAACAGCCAGAAGCTGTGACCTGCCATCTCTACCCCGTGCGCCCAGCCGTGAAACATCGCCAGCGCGGGCACGGCCAGCAGCAGGCGGTTTTCGGTTTTGAACATCATCACGCCACACACCGCCAGCGAGGCGATGATCAGCATCTCCATGCCGCTAAAGCCCCCCAGCAGGCTGCCTGCAATCGCCCCGGTGAGCATCATGCCGAGGGTGGCAAAGGGCATCAGCAGCCTGCGGCCGCTCAGGGCGGCGAGCACGCCTGCGCCGGTGAGCATCAGGAGATGATCAAGCCCGGTCAGGGGATGGAAAAAGCCCGCCTGAAAGCTGTCGCTGCCGTGTCCCGGATGGGCCAGCGCGGGCAGGGAGAAGGCCAGCAGAAGCAGGGGTAACAACTTACGCATGATTGATCCTTAATGTGAATGAGCGTGAGAGTGTGAATGGGAGTGACCTTCGCTGGCGTAGGCACCCGCTTCCGGTTCGAAGGGCAGGCTGGCGAAAGTCACCTCGAGATCGAACAGGTGCAGCATCTCGTCCAGCACGTGATCGTGGTGATAGCGCAGCTCGCCGGGCAGAATTTGCAGCGGCACGTGGCGGTTGCCCAGGTGATAGCAGGCGCGCGCCAGCAGGAAGGGATCGGCGCAGCGCACCACCGACAGCGGTTCGGGTGCGGCAATAACTTCCACCACTTCACGACCATCGTCGCTGGCAAGCAGGTCGCCGCCGCGCAGCAGCAGGCCGCGCGGCAGGATCAACCCGGCATCGCGACCGTCGTCCAGCACCACGCGGGCGCGGCTCTTTACCCGCACATCAATCGGCAGCGTGACGTGTGCGGTAACGGGATGGGGATGATCCAGGCGTTGGGTTAAGGTGATCATGAATGCTCCTCAGAACAGGAAATAGCGTTGCGCCATCGGCAGAACCTCTGCCGGTGCGCTGGTAATCAGTTCCCCGTCAATGCGCACCTCATAGGTTTGCGCATCGACGGTAATGTTGGGCTGCAGACCGTTGTGGATCATGTCGGCTTTTTTCACCGTCCGGCAGCCTGTGACCACTGCGGTGGCGCTCTGCAGGTTCAGTTGCTGCGCGATGTTGTTATCGGCAGCGGCCTGCGAGAGAAAGGTCAGGCGGGTGGCGTGGCGGGCGGCGCCCAGCGAACCAAACATGGGCCTGTAGTGCACCGGCTGCGGCGTGGGGATCGAGGCGTTAATGTCGCCCATCGGCGCGCAGGCGATCATCCCGCCTTTGACGATGGTGGCTGGCTTCACGCCAAAGAAGGCCGGGGACCAGACCACCAGGTCCGCCAGTTTCCCCGCCTCAACCGACCCGACCTCATGGGCGATGCCGTGGGTCAGCGCCGGGTTGATGGTGTACTTGGCGATATAGCGCTTCACCCGCAGGTTGTCGTTATCGCCGGTCTCCTCCGCCAGCGGGCCGCGCTGTACCTTCATGCGGTGCGCCACCTGCCAGGTGCGGATGATCACTTCTCCCACCCGGCCCATCGCCTGCGAATCGGACGAGGTGAGCGAGAAGGCCCCCAGGTCGTGCAGCACGTCTTCGGCGGCGATGGTCTCCCGGCGAATGCGTGATTCGGCAAAGGCCACATCCTCGGCGATATCCGGGTCGAGATGGTGGCAGACCATCAGCATGTCCAGATGTTCGTCGATGGTGTTGACCGTATAGGGCAGGGTCGGGTTGGTAGAGGAGGGCAGAATGTTAGGGTGCGCGCAGGCGGTGATGATATCCGGCGCATGGCCGCCGCCCGCCCCTTCGGTGTGGAAGGTGTGGATGGTGCGCCCGGCGATGGCCGCCAGGGTGTCCTCGACAAACCCGCCTTCGTTAAGGGTGTCGCTGTGCAGCGCCACCTGGATATCCATCTCGTCCGCCACCGTCAGGGCGCAGTCGATCGCCGCAGGGGTGGAACCCCAGTCCTCATGAATTTTCAGGCCAATCGCACCCGCGGCAACCTGCTCGCGCAGGGCATCCGGGTTGGAGCCGTTGCCTTTACCCAGCAGGCCAATGTTGACCGGCAGCGTGTCGACCGCCTGCAACATGCGGGCGATATACCACGGCCCCGGCGTGCAGGTGGTGGCATTGGTGCCTGCGGCAGGGCCGGTACCGCCGCCAATCATGGTGGTGACGCCAGAGACCAGTGCCTCTTCTGCCTGCTGCGGGCAGATCCAGTGGATATGGGTATCGACCCCGCCTGCGGTCACGATCTTCCCTTCGGCGGCGATCACTTCGGTGGCCGCGCCAATGGGGATCGTTACGCCGGGCTGAATGTCCGGGTTACCCGCTTTGCCGATGGCGAAGATCCTGCCATCCTTCACGCCGATATCCGCTTTGACGATCCCCCAGTGATCGACGATCAGCGCATTGGTCAGCACCAGATCCACGCAGTCCTGCGCCATCATCTGCCCCTGGCCCATACCGTCGCGGATCACTTTTCCGCCGCCGAATTTGACCTCTTCGCCGTAGATGGTCAGATCGTTTTCCACCTCGATCCAGAGCTCGGTATCGGCGAGACGGACTTTATCCCCGGTGGTGGGGCCGAACATGTCGGCATAGGCCTGACGTGAAATCTCAGCCATGATCCACCTCGCCCATCACCTCGCCACGAAAGCCGACAATACGCTGTGCGCCTGCTACAGCTACCAGCGTGACGGCGCGCTTCTGCCCCGGTTCAAAGCGCACGGCAGTGCCGGCGGCGATGTTCAGGCGGTAGCCTCGGGTCGGCTCACGATCGAATTTGAGTGCTGGATTAACTTCGTAAAAGTGGTAGTGGGATCCGACCTGGATCGGGCGGTCGCCGTGGTTCTCGACGATCACCGTCCGGGTATCGCGATCCGCGTTAATGACGATCTGGCCGGGTTGTATCTGGTATTCGCCTGGGATCATGTTGCCCCCTTACAGGATCGGATTGTGAACGGTGACGAGCTTGGAGCCGTCCGGAAAGGTGGCCTCCACCTGAATGTCCGGGATCATCTCCGGCACGCCCTCCATCACCTGGGCGCGGGTCAGAACATGGCGGCCCGCTTCCATTAATTCCGCAACCGTCTGCCCGTCGCGCGCCCCTTCCATAATGAAGGCGCTGATCAGGGCCACCGATTCGGGGTAATTGAGCTTCACGCCACGGGCGAGACGACGCTCGGCGACCAGCGCGGCGGTAAATAGCAACAGCTTGTCTTTTTCTCTGGGGGTCAGTTCCATCGTGCTTCTCTCAGGTGTGCCAGATTCGGGGCGAACAGGGGGCTTTGGCGGTAAGCTGCGGACGCAGGCGCTGCCAGATCTCACGCATCGCCTGCTGGCAAATCAGGTTGTCATGGGCCAGAAAACGGACCGACAGCAGGCCCTCGGTGAGGGTCGCGCCAGCGAAATGCTCCAGCGGTGCCAGGGCGTCGCGGGCCTCCTCTAGCTGCGTTTCGCTCGCCGGGTAAAACAGCAGGGTGCCGATCCACGGGTGTTCCGCCACGGGGGTCAGATCGCCGTCGGCCAGGTGCTGGCGCTCGATCAGCAGCGGCTCACCCTCAAGCCAGACTTCGAGACGGCTCTCAATACGGCCGTGGCTGAAGGGCTCATTAATCACCGGGCGGCCCAGGCAAAACAGCTCCCAGGCCAGCAGGGTGCTGCTGCGCTGCAGATGGAACACCGAGCGCAGGGCAGCCTGTGCGCCGGGGAAGAAAAGGGTGTCCTGCGGCAGCCACTCCAGAATGGCGTTCTCCTCCAGCGTGAAATGCTGATCCAGCCGCGCCAGCGCACCATTGCTGCGATAGAACTTGCTGGCGCCGGGCATGGTGATCAGCGCGTGGCTATGGGCCGCAAGATGAACGGTAATCGTCAGTTCATCCCCGCCAACAATCCCACCCGGCGGGTGCAGCAGATAGAGGTGGCAGGTTTCACCTTCGGGATAAAAGGGGCGCTGCACGGTGAGCGGCCCGATGTGGCGGGCAGAGTGAAGGAGGGTTTTTTCAGGGGTGTGACAAAACTGCAAAGCAAGCGACGCCTGCCAGCCTTTTACTGTTTTATCAACCATCTGAGTTGCTGACATGCTTTATCCATCTGCTCGCCGTCGGGTTTTTTTAGTATGCCCTGGCGGAAATGAAGGCTGTCATATGAGTCGCTTATGGATGGGGGCGGTTGCTAAGCGCCCACTTATTTTCTGGAGTGGTGGAATTGTTCCGTTCACTATGACTTCTCTGCGTTATGTACGCCCCGCTGCGGTGAACGTGTTAAGGGGGCTGCCGCCGCCCCCTTAACAATCCCGGCTCCCGGCAAAGAAAATCGCCGCTTCGCGGTCCCTTCGGCTTATTCCCTCCGGCTATCGGGTCGGGCGTGATCCTACATCCATGTAGGTCACGCCCTCTCGGCGCATCCCTGCGCCTCGCCCCGGCCTGCGGTCAACGCCTCAGCGATTTTCAGCCGGACTCACGCTCCATCAGCCTTCGCTGCGGCCTGAATGAAACAGAACGTCATTTCTCTGCAAATTTTTTTATTGCCGGAATGTGGCACGGGTGTTGAGTCCCCGCTGAAATCGGCGAACCGGAGACCGGATGACAAGGGCTGGACGCCAGGGATGGCGGCCAGAGGCGAATCGAGACAGGATGTCGAGTTGAGCCGACCGCAGGCAGCAGGTCGTGAGGTGAGCGCAGTGCGAAGCACCGATTTCGTCGCGGGGCCGCGGGGATTGATAAGGGGGCCGCGGTGGCCCCCTTATCACGTTCACGGGTTCCGGAACGTCATATTCTGTTGGTCGTAAAGTGAACGGAACTATTCCACTAAACTCAATATAAGCTACCGCGTCTCTTTCTTCTTCCGCTTCAACCGCGCCCAGATCTTCGTCTCCTGATGCCGCCATAACCGCTGAATATTGTCATGGTGACGCAACAGGATCAGACAAGAGAGCATCGACACCGGAAAAGTAAACTGCGGCTTAAACCACCAGACATAAAACGGTGCAATCAGCGCGCTCACAATGGCGCCAAGCGAAGAGTACCCGCTCAGCAACACGCTGAGCAGCCAGGTGCCGGCCATCACGCCGGTCAGATCCCAGCCAATGGGGGCGATGGCGCCAAACGCGGTGGCGACGCCTTTACCGCCTTTAAAACCAAAGAAAACCGGCCAGATGTGGCCCAGACAGGCGGCAATGGCAATCAGCCCCAGCCAGAACGGCGTGACGCCCAGTGCATACGCGCCCCAGACGGGAAGCATTCCTTTCAGAACGTCAAAAATCAGAACCGCTACGGCTGCTCCTTTGCCGCCAATTCGTAGTACATTGGTCGCCCCCGGATTCCCGGATCCGTTCTCGCGTGGATCGGGTAAGCCAGCGATACGGCAGACCAGAATGGCGCTGGAAATTGAGCCGCAAAGGTAGGCAAGGAGGATCATTCCAGGCGCGATTGCACTCATAACGCTGTTCCGTTTTGAAAATGTCGTTTTGTACTTAGCATCTGTGGATAATACGCATAATTCGCCGGGAGTGGTATCCGGTTTAGCCAAAAACCAGGCAGGTCGTGATGGATATAGTATTTATAGAGCAACTTTCGGTAATCACCACTATCGGGGTGTATGACTGGGAGCAGACCATCGAGCAGAAACTCGTGTTCGATATCGAAATGGGCTGGGATAACGTCGCCGCGGCAAAAAGCGACGATGTGAACGACTGTCTGAGCTATGCCGACGTGAGTGAAGCGGTCATCAGTCACGTGGAAGGCCAGCGTTTTGCGCTGGTGGAGCGCGTGGCGGAAGAGGTGGCGGAGCTGCTGCTCAGCCGCTTCAACTCCCCATGGGTGCGCATCAAAGTCAGCAAGCCGGGAGCGGTTGCGCGGGCGGCCAATGTCGGGGTCATTATCGAACGTAGCCAAAATCTGAAAGGAAACATTTAAAGGTATAATAGTTAAACCAATTCCTGTTAAATCAGTCTTACAGCTGTTCCTTTTACGGTTACCCCCTGGGTAGCCCTTTTTTCTGTCTTTTAGGGGTTAATTGATGAGCGATATGCACTCCCTGCTGGTGGCAGCAATACTGGGTGTGGTCGAAGGATTGACAGAGTTTTTGCCGGTTTCCAGTACAGGCCATATGATCATTGTCGGCCATCTGCTGGGGTTCGAGGGCGAAACGGCGAAAACCTTTGAAGTAGTGATCCAGTTAGGATCCATTCTGGCGGTGGTGGTGATGTTCTGGCGTCGCCTGTTCGGCCTGATTGGCATCCACTTTGGTCATCCGCCGCATGAAGGCGCCGGTAAAGGGCGTTTAACGTTGCTGCACATCCTGCTCGGGATGATTCCGGCGGTGGTGCTGGGTCTGGTGCTCCACGACACCATCAAGTCGCTGTTTAACCCGATTAACGTCATGTATGCCCTGGTGGTTGGCGGTATCCTGTTAATTGCCGCCGAGCTGCTGAAGCCGAAAGAGCCCCGCGCGCCGGGTCTGGACGACATGACCTACCGTCAGGCGTTTATGATTGGCTGCTTCCAGTGCCTGGCGCTGTGGCCGGGCTTCTCTCGCTCTGGGGCGACGATTTCAGGCGGGATGCTGATGGGCGTGAGCCGCTATGCGGCCTCTGAGTTCTCATTCCTGCTGGCAGTGCCGATGATGATGGGCGCCACCGCGCTCGATCTCTACAAGAGCTACCACTTCCTGACCGCGGGCGACATCCCGATGTTTGCCGTGGGCTTTATCACCGCCTTCATCGTGGCGCTGATCGCCATCAAAACCTTCCTGCAGCTGATCAAGCGCATCTCGTTTATCCCGTTCGCCATCTATCGCTTTATCGTGGCGGCCGCGGTCTACGTGGTCTTCTTCTGATTGCCCGCCCTCAGTCTTTCGGCTGAGGGCAATGCTGTTCCTTCCAGGCTGCGACGGCCCGGATCCGCCGTTTTGTTAACTCTTCCCGGATCTCGGGACCTTTAAATCCAGCCTCAACCACCGCTTTTGTCGGCACTGCTTTCGCAACGATCCAGGCTTCACGCAGCAACCGCCCCTGCGGATAATCGTTGGCTTCAAACCCGGCGCGTCCGCGCACGTCGGCTTCGCTGGTTAAGGCGATCTGCTCCACGCGCTGCGGCTTGCGCCAGGCGTCAATGCTGTCGAACAGCTTCACAATAGTAGCTGGTTTGAGGATCGGGAAGGTGTGGATCAGGTCGTGGAACTCGGCGACCAGCTTCGCCAGATCGCGGATCTCGTTAGGGACCCGCATCCGCTGGCAGACCCGTTCAACCAGCCGCACGCCCGCCGGGCCGTGGCCGTGGTGGCGCGGCCAGAGTTCAGGCGGCGTTAAGCCCTTGCCGAGGTCATGACAGAGCGTGGCAAAGCGGACATCCACCTCCGGGCTCAGCATTGCCGCCATGCTCAGGGTCATCAGGGTATGGATGCCGGTATCGATTTCCGGGTGCCACTTCGCCGGAGCCGGCACGCCAAACAGGGCGTCCACTTCCGGGAACAGCACCTTCAGCGCCCCGCAGTCGCGCAGCACCTGGAAGTAAACCTGTGGATTACGCGTGGTAAGCGCATTCTCGGTCTCTTTCCACACGCGCTCGGGGGTAAGGTGTTCCAGCTCGCCCGCTCTGGTCATTGCGGTCATCAGCGCCATCGTTTCATCGGCGATGCGAAAGCTCAGGTGGGCATAGCGGGCAGCAAAGCGCGCCACGCGCAGCACGCGGAGCGGATCTTCAGAGAAGGCGGGGGAAACATGGCGCAGGATGCGGTTTTGCAGATCCGACTGGCCGCCATAGGCATCAACGATGTGGCCGTGTTCATCCTGGGCGAGGGCGTTGATGGTCAGATCGCGGCGCTGCAAATCCTCTTCAAGGGTGACGTCCGGTGCGGCATGGCAGGTGAAGCCGGTATAACCGACACCGGATTTGCGCTCGGTACGCGCCAGGGCGTACTCCTGGCGGCTTTGCGGATGCAGAAAGACAGGAAAATCGCGGCCTACCTGCTGGTAGCCCGCATCGAGCATCTCCTGAGGTGTGGCGCCTACCACCACCCAGTCTTTATCTTTGACCGGCAGACCTAACAACGCATCACGAACCGCACCACCGACCAGATAAATCTTCACGCCTCACTCTCCCGTATCAAAAATGGCAATAATACGTAAGTGTGGCAGAGATAGCGATTTAGTTCATCCAACGGTCTTTACGCTTACGGCTCGGCACCAGATGCGGCAGTACCAGACCCAGCAGCAGACCCATACCCAGCACGCCGCCGCCATACATAAACCACTGCATAATGATGGTGCGCTGTTTGTCATCCAGCTGCAGGTTGGCTGCGCTCACTTTTTTCTGGGCGACGATCAGCTCGTTTTTCAGCTTCTGGTTTTCGTCTTTAAGACCGTTGATCACCCCGTCGCTCTGGGCCACTTTCTGCTGCATTTCAGCCGTGCGCTGGTTCCAGGTGGCATCGATATTGGTCAGTTTGTCGGTCAGGGTTTTGACCTGGTTTTCCAGATCCGGCACGCGAGTGCGCAGGCTTGGGCTGGTGCTAAGCTCTTTTAACGGGATCCAGGCGATACGGCCGCTGCTGTCGCGCACCTGGCCATAGCTGGCGTCTGCGTTGCTCTGTAACAGCGCCACTTCCTCGCCGGCATTAATCGTACCCACGAGGCGATAATTGTCACCCGGTCCACTACGTACCCAGGTATTCAGTTCGTCAGAAACGTAGCGTTTCTCTTCAGCGTGAACCGCTGTTGCGGCGCTAAAAGCAAGTAATGTCAGTCCGATTAGGCGTAATTTAAGCATCAGGCAGTCGTTATTTTCATAAAAAGTGGAACGATAGTAGTGGTAACGGCTTCTCCACGCAAAGGATTCGTCAGCATTCGGAATCCTCCGTGTACTGTTTGCCACTTTAACAAACTTTACGCCCGTCAAATTGCTCATTGCGTGGCAATCTGGCGCAAAATACTATCTACTGACAAAAAAGTGGCGAGTAAGTTCGCCTAAATTTACCCCGCAGTGCTGCAATCAAAAGAACAAGGCCATGGCTCAGGAAATCGAATTAAAGTTTATCGTTGAAAATGAGAGCGTCGACGCGCTGAAAAACCATCTGCACCAGCTGACAGCTGAACATCACGAGCCGGTGCAACTGCTCAACATCTATTACGAAACCCGGGACCTGTGGCTGCGTCGCCATGACAGGGGGCTGCGCATTCGCGGCGTCGATGGTCGCTACGAGATGACCATGAAAATTGGTGGCCGCGTGGTGGGCGGTCTGCATCAGCGCCCGGAATACAATATTGAAATTGACCAGCCTGCGCTGGATCTGGCGCGCTTCCCGGCGGAAGTGTGGCCGGAAGGACAACTGCCCGAGGGCCTGGAAGAGAGCGCCAGCCCGCTGTTCAGCACCGATTTCTGGCGCGAAAAGTGGCTGGTGAACGAAGGTAAAAGCCGCATTGAAATCGCCCTCGACCGGGGTGAGGTAAAAGCGGGCGAGTTCCAGGAGCCGATCTGCGAGCTGGAGCTTGAGCTACTGGAAGGCCACGCCGATGACGTGCTGAAGCTGGCCCGTAAGCTGGTGACCCAGAGCGGTCTGCGTCAGGGGAGCCTGAGCAAAGCCGCCCGCGGCTATCATCTGGCCCAGGGCAATGCGCCGCGCATCCTGAAACCGCTGGAGATTATGCGCGTCGCGCCGAAATCCTCCATTGAGCAGGGGTTTGAAGCCTCGCTGGAGCTGGCCCTGAGCCAGTGGCAGTATCACGAGGAGCTGTGGGTTCGCGGCGTGAAAGGGGCGAAAGCCGAGGTGCTGGCGGCGATGGCGCTGGTACGTCACAGCCTGACGCTGTTCGGCGGCATTGTGCCACGTAAAGCAAGTGCTCACTTACGCGATCTGCTGACGCAGACCGAAACCCTGATGGCGTCGGATGTCTCTGCCGAGACGGCGGTCTACAGCCCGCAAACCGCCACCGCGAAACTGGCGCTGACCGAGTTTCTGGTGACACGCGGCTGGCGTACCTTCCTCGACGCGAAGGCGCAGAGCAAAATAGCGGATAACTTTAAGCGCTTCGCCGATATTCACCTCTCCCGTCACGCCGCTGAACTGAAAACCACGTTCGCCCATCCGCTGGGGGATCAGTATGGCGATCAGCTGATTCGTCTGGCGCGTAACATCGACAGCATGCTGCTGCTGGCAGGGGCCTATGACGGCCCGGTGGCCCGCGCCTGGCTGGAAAACTGGCAAGGTCTGCTGCATGCCATTAAGACGCGCCAGCACATTGAAATTGAGCATTTCCGTAACGAAGCCATTTCGCAGGAGCCATTCTGGCTGCACAGCGGAAAACGTTAACGCAGGCAAGGAACCCCAATGATGCCGCTTTCTTCACCCTTACAGCAGCAGTGGCAGACGGTATGTGAGCGTCTGCCGGAAGCATTACCCGCCTCGTCATTAAGCGAGCAGGCCCGGCAGGTGCTGGCATTCAGCGACTTTGTGCAGGAGAGCGTTACGGCACATCCTGACTGGCTGACCGGGCTTGAGGCCGCGCCGCCGCAGGCGGATGAGTGGCAGCACTACGCGCAGTGGTTACGCGACGCGCTGGCAGATGTCAGCGATGAAGCCGCGCTGATGCGCGAGCTGCGCCATTTCCGCCGTCGGGTGATGGTGCGTATCGCCTGGGCGCAGGCGCTGATGCTGGTGAGTGAAGAGAGCACGTTGCAGCAGTTGAGTCACCTTGCGGAGACGCTGATCGTCGCCGCCCGCGACTGGCTGTACGACGCCTGCTGTCGTGAATGGGGTACGCCATGCAGTGAGGATGGCACCCCGCAGCCGCTGCTGATTTTAGGGATGGGCAAGCTCGGCGGCGGCGAGCTCAACTTTTCCTCGGATATCGATCTGATCTTCGCCTGGCCGGAGAAGGGCGCCACCCGCGGCGGACGCCGTGAGCTGGACAACGCCCAGTTCTTTACCCGCCTGGGGCAGCGGCTGATTAAGGCCCTGGATCAACCCACCCAGGATGGCTTTGTCTATCGCGTGGATATGCGCCTGCGTCCCTTCGGCGACAGCGGCCCGCTGGTGCTGAGCTTTGCCGCGCTGGAGGACTACTACCAGGAGCAGGGGCGCGACTGGGAGCGCTACGCGATGGTCAAGGCGCGGATCATGGGCGATAACGACGGCGCCTACGCCAGCGAGCTGCGCGCTATGCTGCGCCCGTTCGTGTTCCGTCGCTATATCGATTTCAGCGTCATCCAGTCGCTGCGCAACATGAAAGGGATGATTGCCCGGGAAGTGCGGCGTCGCGGCCTGAAAGACAACATCAAGCTGGGGGCGGGCGGCATCCGCGAGATCGAGTTTATCGTCCAGGTGTTCCAGCTGATCCGCGGCGGGCGCGAGCCGTCGCTGCAATCCCGCTCCCTGCTGCCAACGCTTGCGGCAATTGCACAGCTGAATCTGCTGCCGGAAGGGGATGCGCACATCCTGCGTGAGGCCTACCTCTTTTTGCGTCGGCTGGAGAACCTGCTGCAGAGCATTAACGACGAACAAACCCAGACCCTGCCGGGAGATGAGCTTAATCGCGCCCGTCTCGCCTGGGGGATGCGCGTGGACGACTGGCAGGCGCTGACCGAGGCGCTGGATGCGCACATGGCCGCGGTGCGGCGGATTTTTAACGATCTGATTGGCGACGATGAGAGTGAATCGCAGGATGATGAGCTTTCCGAGCACTGGCGCGAGCTGTGGCAGGATGCACTGCAGGAGGACGACACTACCCCGGTGCTGGCCCACCTCAGCAATGATGACCGTCACCGGGTGGTGGCGCTGATTGCCGATTTCCGCCTGGAACTGAACAAGCGCGCCATTGGCCCGCGCGGACGTCAGGTGCTCGATCACCTGATGCCGCACCTGCTGAGCGATGTCTGTTCCCGCGCCGATGCGCCGGTACCGCTGTCGCGTTTGACCCCGCTGCTCAGCGGGATCATCACCCGCACCACCTATCTGGAGCTGCTCAGCGAGTTTCCGGGTGCGCTCAAGCACCTGATTTCCCTCTGCGCCGCCTCGCCAATGATCGCCAGCAAGCTGGCGCGCTATCCGCTGCTGCTGGACGAGCTGCTCGATCCCAACACCCTTTACCAGCCGACGGCGACCGACGCCTACCGGGACGAGCTGCGCCAGTATCTGCTGCGCGTGCCGGAGGAGGATGAGGAGCAGCAGCTGGAGGCGCTGCGTCAGTTTAAGCAGGCGCAGCTGCTGCGTGTAGCCGCCGCCGACATCGCCGGAACGCTGCCGGTAATGAAAGTGAGCGATCACTTAACCTGGCTGGCGGAGGCGATTATTGATGCCGTTGTCCATCAGGCGTGGGTGCAGATGGTGGCGCGTTACGGCCAGCCGAAGCACCTGGCCGATCGCGAAGGACGCGGCTTTGCGGTGGTGGGTTACGGCAAGCTGGGCGGCTGGGAGCTGGGCTACAGCTCCGATCTGGATCTCATTTTCCTTCACGACTGCCCGGTGGATGTGATGACCGACGGCGAGCGTGAGATCGATGGGCGTCAGTTCTACCTGCGCCTGGCCCAGCGCATCATGCACCTCTTCAGCACCCGCACGTCGTCGGGCATTCTGTATGAAGTGGATGCCCGCCTGCGTCCGTCCGGGGCGGCGGGCATGCTGGTCTCTTCCACCGAGTCGTTCGCCGACTACCAGAAGAACGAAGCCTGGACCTGGGAGCATCAGGCTCTGGTGCGCGCCCGGGTGGTCTATGGCGATCCGCAGCTTAAGGCGCAGTTTGATACCATTCGCCGCGACGTGCTGACCGCCACGCGCGAGGGCCCGACGCTGCAGACTGAGGTGCGCGAAATGCGTGAAAAAATGCGCGCTCACCTGGGGAATAAGCACCGGGATCGCTTTGATATTAAAGCTGACGAGGGCGGTATTACCGACATCGAATTTATCACCCAGTATCTGGTGCTGCGTGACGCCCACGCCAAACCGAAGCTGACCCGCTGGTCGGATAACGTGCGCATTCTGGAACTGCTGGCGCAAAACGACATTATGGATGAACAGGAGGCGCTGGCGCTCACCCGCGCTTACACCACGCTGCGCGATGAACTGCACCATCTGGCGTTGCAGGAGCAGCCTGGCCATCTGCCGCTCGACTGCTTTAACGCCGAGCGGGAGCTGGTGCGCGCCTGCTGGCAGAAGTGGCTGGTGGAACCGTGCGTAACAAAACAAGTGTGATATTATCGCGCGCAAATTGTGAATCTTTCTGGAGTCAGGAATGAAAGTAACACTGCCAGAGTTTGAACGTGCTGGAGTTATGGTAGTTGGCGATGTGATGCTGGATCGCTACTGGTATGGGCCAACCAGCCGCATTTCCCCGGAAGCCCCGGTCCCGGTGGTGAAGGTGGATACCATTGAAGAGCGTCCTGGCGGCGCGGCAAACGTGGCGATGAACATTGCTTCTCTCGGCGCGCATTCGCGTCTGGTCGGTCTGACCGGCATCGACGATGCGGCGCGGGCGCTGAGTAAGACGCTGGCGGATGTGAACGTTAAATGTGATTTCGTTTCTGTTCCAACGCACCCGACCATTACCAAGCTGCGCGTGCTGTCGCGCAACCAGCAACTTATCCGCCTCGACTTTGAAGAGGGCTTTGAAGGCGTGGATCCGGAGCCGCTGCACGAGCGTATCAACCAGGCTCTGGGCAACATCGGGGCGCTGGTGCTCTCCGACTACGCCAAAGGGGCGCTGGCGAGCGTCCAGCAGATGATTAAGCTGGCGCGCGCTTCCGGTGTGCCGGTGCTGATCGACCCGAAAGGCACCGACTTTGAACGCTATCGCGGTGCGACGCTGCTGACGCCTAACCTCTCCGAATTTGAAGCAGTGGCGGGCAAATGCAAAACCGAAGATGAGATTGTTGAACGCGGCATGAAGATCATCGCCGACTTCGACCTCTCCGCGCTGCTGGTGACCCGTTCCGAGCAGGGGATGACCCTGCTGCAACCGGGCAAAGCGCCGCTGCATATGCCAACCCAGGCGCAGGAAGTGTATGACGTCACCGGTGCGGGCGATACGGTGATTGGCGTGCTGGCGGCGACGCTGGCTGCCGGGAATACCCTCGAAGAGGCCTGCTACTTTGCCAACGCTGCCGCAGGCGTGGTGGTCGGCAAGCTGGGGACCTCAACCGTCTCTCCCATCGAGCTGGAAAACGCGGTGCGTGGGCGCGCCGAAACCGGTTTTGGCGTGATGAGTGAAGAAGAGCTGAAAGTGGCCGTGGCCGCCGCGCGTAAGCGTGGTGAGAAAGTGGTGATGACCAACGGCGTGTTCGACATTCTGCACGCGGGCCACGTCTCTTATCTTGCCAACGCGCGCAAGCTGGGCGACCGCCTGATTGTGGCGGTGAACAGCGATGCCTCCACTAAACGGCTGAAAGGCGAAACCCGTCCGGTGAACCCGCTTGAGCAGCGCATGATTGTGCTTGGCGCGCTGGAAGCGGTGGACTGGGTGGTCTCCTTCGAAGAGGATACCCCGCAGCGTCTGATTGCCGGGATCCTGCCGGACCTGCTGGTGAAAGGCGGTGACTACAAGCCTGAGCAGATCGCGGGCAGCGAAGAGGTCTGGGCCAACGGTGGGGAAGTGATGGTGCTCAATTTTGAGGACGGGTGTTCAACCACTAACATCATCAAAAAGATTCAGAAAGATAGCGAGAAATAAAAAACGGGCCGAAAGGCCCGTTTTTTTTGCGGTGAATTATTCCACGTTATCAACCGGTGGGATCGCTGGCGCCGGTTTCACTTCGTCGACAACGTTGCGGTTTTCCAGCTCGGTGAGGCGCTGCTCCAGCAGGGCAATCTTCTCACGGGTGCGCAGCAGAACCTGCGTCTGCACGTCAAATTCTTCACGGCTGACCAGATCCAGACGCATCAGCTGCGCCTGCAGCACCTGGCGGATCTTTTTCTCAACATCATCACCGAACTCACGTACGCCTTTCGGCATGGATTCATGGACCTGGCGGGCAAGTTGTTCAATTTTTTTTGGGTCGATCATCATAGTTCCCTTGAAGTAAAGATGTTTAGAATCATTGTAGCGCGTTACGGGGATCCTTAAACCAGAATTGTGTGAAGCTTATGCGTTGCCGAACATAATCATTAGCGTTATAGTTATCCCGCTTATTCTCAGGGCGGGGCGAAATTCCCCACCGGCGGTAAATCAACACCATGTTGAAAGCCCGCGAGCGCTTTGGGTGCACACTCAAAGGTCAGCAGATCCGGTGTAATTCCGGGGCCGACGGTTAAAGTCCGGATGGGAGAGAGTAACGAACCAGTCGGGCGAGGCCCGCTCACGTTATTTTTTTGCCGTACTCCGGCGCTCCTAAGACTGCCCTGATTCTGGTAACCATAATTTTAATGAGGTTTTTTTACCATGAATCAGACGCTCCTTTCCTCTTTCGGTACCTCTACTGACCGTGTTGAGCAGGCGCTTGCTGCGCTTCGCGAAGGCCGCGGCGTGATGGTGCTTGACGATGAAGACCGTGAAAACGAAGGTGATATGATTTTCGCCGCCGAAACCATGACCGTTGAGCAGATGGCGCTGACCATCCGTCACGGCAGCGGTATTGTTTGCCTGTGTATCACCGAAGATCGCCGTAAGCAGCTGGAACTGCCGATGATGGTTGAGAACAACACCAGCGCCTTCGGCACCGGTTTTACAGTTACCATCGAAGCGGCCAGCGGTGTGACTACCGGCGTGTCGGCTGCTGACCGCGTGACCACCGTGCGTGCCGCCATTGCCGATGGTGCAAAACCTTCTGACCTGAACCGTCCGGGCCATGTCTTCCCGCTGCGCGCGCAGCCGGGCGGCGTATTGACTCGCGGCGGCCACACCGAAGCGACCATCGATCTGGTCACGCTGGCCGGTTTCAAACCCGCCGGTGTGCTCTGTGAACTGACCAATGATGATGGCTCTATGGCCCGCGCGCCGGAGTGCATCGACTTCGCGGTGAAACACAACATGGCTGTGGTCACCATTGAAGATCTGGTGGCGTATCGCCAGGCGCAAGAGCGCAAAGCCAGCTGATAACGCAGCATAAAAAACGCCGGGTTAACCCGGCGTTTTTTTAACCTATTCCTGCCGTCTGGAGCAGCACCAGACTGAGCCCCATCACCGACATCCCGCACAGCACGCCGTAGCTGGGATTGTTATTAGGGTCGATCTCTTTGGCGAGCGGCATCAGCTCGTCCACCGACAGCGCCACCATAATGCCCGCCACTGCCGCCATAATGGCCGCCATCACCACTGGCGAGATCAGGCTGCCGAGGATCAACCACGCCAGTACCCCGCCGAGGATCTCTGCCATGCCGGAAATCCCTGCCCAGAAGACCGCCTTACGCTTAGAACCCGTTGCGGCATAGACCGGGCCTGCGACCGCCAGCCCCTCCGGGATATTGTGCAACGCCACCGCCAGCGCAATACCGAATCCTAACTCCAGGTTGTTACTGGCGGTCACATAGGTCGCAACGCCTTCCGGGAAGTTATGCAGGCTGATGCCCAGGGTCAGCAGCAGCGCGGTACGTCGCAGGTTGCGGGGCAGGGGCTGACTCCCTTTCTGCATCAGATCCTGCGGGTGCGCGTGGGGCAGCATTCTGTCCAGCGCAAAGTAGCCCAGCAGGCCAAAAACAAACATCCCGTAGCCGAGCACCGGCGACATCCCTTCGGTGCCGAGTGCCGCGGGCAGCATCTCCATCAGGGAGATAAGCAACATGATCCCGGCGGCAAAGCCGAGCGAAAATGCCAGCACGCGGTTAGAGGGCTTCTGGCCCAGCACGCCGAGCAGGGCGCCGATAAAGGTGGCGGCGCCTGCGAGAATCGTCAGAATCAGAGGAACTGACATTCACCTCTCCTTATGATAATGATTATCATTCATATTAAAGGCTAAACGCGCGTAAAGCGAGCGGGTATAATCGCCTTTACAGATCCCTTACATTCAAATTTCCTGATGATCTTCATCATGGTTATCAGAGTTCATCTTATCCTGTTAACGGGTAAGGTAAAGCTATCAAATCGACAGCTTGTGTAAGGATATCATCATGACATCTTCTCGTATGCCAGCACTGTTTTTGGGCCACGGTAGCCCCATGAATGCGCTGGAGGATAACGTCTATACCCGCGCCTGGCGTCATCTGGGAGAGACGTTGCCGCGTCCGAAAGCGATCGTGGTGATTTCTGCACACTGGTTTACCCGTGGCACCGGCGTTACCGCGATGGAAACGCCGAAAACGATCCATGATTTTGGTGGCTTCCCGCAGGCGCTGTACGACACGCACTATCCGGCACCGGGATCACCAGCCCTGGCGCAGCGGCTGGTAGAGCTGCTGGCACCTCTCCCGGTCACCCTTGATAAAGAGGCGTGGGGCTTTGACCACGGCTCCTGGGGCGTGCTGATTAAGATGTACCCGAATGCCGACATCCCGATGGTGCAGCTGAGCATCGACAGTACCAAACCGGCGGCGTGGCACCTTGAGATGGGGCGTAAGCTCGCCGCACTCCGTGACGAGGGCATCATGCTGGTAGCCAGCGGCAACGTGGTGCATAACCTGCGCACGGCCCGCTGGCACGGCGAAAATACGCCCTATCCGTGGGCAACGTCGTTTAACGATTATGTGAAAGCAAACCTGACCTGGCAGGGACCGGCTGAAGAACATCCCCTGGTGAACTATCTGGCGCATGAAGGCGGCTCGCTCTCGAACCCGACGGCAGAACATTTCCTGCCGCTGCTCTATGTTCTGGGGGCGTGGGATGGTCAGGAGTCCGTTTCCACACCGGTGGATGGCATTGAGATGGGCAGCTTGAGTATGTTGTCGGTGCAGGTGGGGTAAAGTGCCCGGTGGCGCTGCGCTTACCGGGCCTACGGAGTTATGTAGGCCGGGTAAGGCGAAGCCGCCACCCGGCATCACAGGCTACTCCACGAAGATATGCGGATAGAACCGTGACAGGTCTTGCGTGATCAACGCCCGATCTTCACGAATACCAATCCCGGCTGGCTGATCGTTGATCAGCCAGCTGCCGATCAGCATGTAGCTGTCGCCATACTTCGGTAACTGGCAGAACTGCTGGACGATCATCCCTTCTTCGCCATACGGACCTTCTACCGCTTCCACGGTGTTACCGTTTTCGATAATCGATACGTTGGCGCCTTCGCGGGAGAAAATCGGCTTTTTGACATACTTATCCATCTGCGGATGGTCATCTTCCGCGAAGTAAGCGGGCAGCAGATTTGGATGGTCCGGGAACATCTCCCACAGCAATGGCAACAGGGCTTTGTTGGAGATAATGCTCTTCCAGGCCGGCTCGAGCCAGCGTACGCCCGCATCTTCCAGTTTGGTAGAGAAGACTTCGCGCAGCATGTATTCCCACGGATAGAGCTTGAACAGGTTACTGATTACCTGGTCCTGCAGATCGGTGAACTGGCCTTTTTCACCCAGCCCGATATCTTCTATGTAGAGAAATTCGCTGGCAACGTCCGCTTCGGCGGCGCAGTCCTGCAGATACTGTACCGTGCCGCGATCTTCGACCGTGTCGCGACAGCAGGCAAAGTGCAGCAGGTTAAAGCCGTACTGTTCGCGCAGCTCAGTGAAACGCGCGATCAGCTTTTCCTGCAGGCTGTTGAACTGGTCACTGCCTTCCGGCAGACGACCGGCGTTCTGCTGATCTTCCAGCCAGATCCACTGGAAGAAGGCCGCTTCATACAGGGAGGTTGGCGTATCGGCGTTGTTCTCAAGCAGCTTCGGTTCGCCGGTGCCATCCCACGCCAGATCGAGGCGGGAGTAGAGCGACGGCTGATGGGTCAGCCATGACTGACGCACAAAGCCCCAGGTATGCTTCGGAATGCGGAATTTGGTCAGCAGCTCATCGCTGGCGATCACCTTTTCCACCACCTTCAGGCACATCTGATGCAGCTCTGCCGTCACCTCTTCCAGTTTTTCAACCTGGGCGAGGGTCAGCTTGTAGTAGGCATCTTCACACCAGTACGGCTCGCCGTACATGGTGTGGAAGTTGAAACCATATTCGGTGGCTTTTTCGCGCCAGTCCGGGCGCTCAACAATACTGACTCGTTCCATTATCAGCCGCCCATTGAGCGCGTTGAGGTGCCGGTCGCGCTGCGCTGCATGGTGTTCTGTTTGGCAACAGATTCACCAAAGCCGCCGCGGGTAACGGTGCTGGTGGTCGCCGGTTTTGGGGCCATGGCGGTCTTAGGTACGTTCATGGTGCGGCCAGGCTGTGCGGCACCGTAACCTTTGCCGCTGGCATCGGTGTACTGACCGTAAGCCGGGCTGGCTGGGTTTTTAGAGCTGAACAGCGGTTGCTGTTGATAACCCGCACCGCCGCCCATCAGTCGGCCCATCATGTAACCGGCCATCAGTGGCATCCAGAAACTGCCGCTGGATTGCGCCTGAGCCTGGTTTTCTGGCGCCGTGCCCGCCTGAGCCGGAGCAGGTGCCTGCTGGCACTGGCCTTCGCCAAATTCCGCTACGCAGTCTTCACGGCTGGCATATTTCGGCGCGGTACGTTCGGCCTCTTTCAGGGCATTGTTGTAGGCGGTGGTACACTCTGCCTTGTTGCCGGTGGCGGAGGCGCAGTCGTCGGCATTCTGATAGAGCGAAACCGTTTCGTCGCTTTGTTCACAGCCTGCCAGCATAAACACGGCGCCCAGCGCCAGGGCGACAGGAGTGAGGTGACGCGCGTTCCAGCTTTTGCGGAACGTGGCGTGATTAATGGATTTTGTCCGTTTCATGATCGTCTTCCAGGACCCAGTGGTAAAACACAGAAAATAACGCTCAGAATAGAGGATGAGTGGTGGAAATTGAAGCGATGGGGGCGAAACTGGGGGATCTTTACGTTGGCTTACGTTTTTTTGTCGGACAGCGCGATAATACCCGGCCAGGATAGCCCTGGCCGGGTAACAGCATTAGTTGCTGGTGGTACGCGCAGCGGCGGCGGTTAAGCCATCAGCAGAGGCAGCCTGCTGTGGATTTTCCGGGGCCACAACCTCTGGGGTAGTGGAGATAGGTTTACCCAGGGCGCCGTTCAGCGCCAGCAGATCCTGCTCGTTCAACGTACCCAGCGCTGACTTGATGTTCAGCTGGTTAATCAGGTAGTTGTAACGGGCGTTGGAGAGCTGTTGTTTGGCGTTGTAGAGCGTGGTGGTCGCATCCAGAACGTCAACAATGGTACGCGTACCCACCGAGTAACCGGCTTCCGATGCATCCAAAGAGCTCTGGGCAGAGACAACGGCCTGTTTGTAGGCGTTGATGCTGCTGATAGAGGCGTTCACGTTGTTGAAGGAGGAACGCACGGTCTGAACCACGCTGCGGTGCGCGCTTTCAAGCTGTTCGCTGGCACCGACAAAGTTGTACTGCGCCTGTTTCACCTGCGAATTGACCTGACCACCCTGATAGATCGGCAGGGAGAAGCTCAGACCAATTTTGTTCTGGCCGACATCGCTGTCGCTGTACTGACCACCCTGGGCACCGCTGGTTCTGGAGCCGCTGTAGCTGGTATTCGACACGCTGGTAGAGGCGTTCAGGCTCAGGGTTGGCAGGTGGCCATCCTGTGCCTGGCGAATTTGCTCACGCGCCAGATCCTGGTTCAGACGGGCCTGCAGCAGGCTAAGGTTACGGTTTTCAGCTTCTTTCAGCAGGGCATTCACCGCCTGCGGCTTGTCAGTTTTGAAGCGTTCAACGTTCAGGGAAGCCAGTTGCGGGTAGTAGTTACCGGTGACCTGACGCAGCTCTTCAACGGCGTTATCCAGATCGTTACGCGCGGTCACTTCGTTCGCCAGCACGCTGTCGTATTGTGAACGGGCGTTCTGCACGTCGGTGATCGCGACCAGACCCACGTTAAAACGCTGGGTCGTCTGATCGAGCTGACGGTAGATGGCTTGTTTCTGCGCTTCAATATAGGAGAGCGTATCAATGGCGCTCAGCACTCTGAAGTAAGCGGTAGCCGTGTTAAGGATCAGCGTCTGCTGGTCGGTCTGATAGGTGACATCCTGAATACCGGCTGCTTTTTCCTGCAGGCTCAGGGTACGCCATTTAGACATATCAAACAGCGTCTGGGTTAACTGGAGTGAACCGCTGGTCACGTTGGAGTCGATGCCATTCGCATCACGATAGCCGTTGTTATAGGTATAATCAGCACCTAAACCCAGCTGTGGTAATAATGGACTGCGTGCTTCATTAATTTTTTCAAATGCAGCGTCACGATCGGCAGCGGACTTGCGCAGTTCCGGGTTGCTCAGACGTGCCTGCTTATAAACCTGTATCAGGTCTTCTGCCTGACTCAACGCGCTGAAGCCCGTCAGGCTCAGGCCGATGAGGATGGGGAGCAATTTCTTCATTTGCTTTCCTTGTTGTGAAGCTTTGTTAGCGCTGATCTAATTAAAAAAATATCTACCGATTCTAGCAGACTTCGCCACTGCAAAAGGTTGGCGTTCCGTGCCATGCGGCAGTAACTTGCACCAATTTACCATACTGTTGTAGAAACCGCAGTTTAGCAGATTGGAATTTCACCTTAACGCCACCATAAATAACAGGACGCAAACATGGAAAAACCAGAGAAGATGCCAGTGACATTCACAAAAAACGATGTAGAAATTATTGCACGAGAAACGCTCTACAGCGGATTTTTTTCACTGGAATTATACCGTTTTCGCCATCGTCTGTTTAACGGCGAAATGAGTGGCGAAGTGCGGCGCGAAATTTTTGAGCGCGGGCATGCTGCAGTCTTGCTACCCTTTGACCCAGTGCGTGATGAAGTGGTACTGGTAGAGCAGATTCGCATTGCCGCGCTGGATACCAGCGAAAGCCCGTGGCTGCTGGAGATGGTGGCCGGGATGGTTGAAGCAGGCGAGACCCCGGATGAGGTCGCCCGTCGCGAGGCGATGGAAGAGGCCGGGCTGATTGTTGGGCGTACAAAACCGATTTCGAATTATCTGGCAAGCCCTGGCGGCACCAGCGAGCGTTTATCGGTTCTGGTAGGCGAAGTGGACGCCACGACCGCGCAAGGGATTCACGGTCTGGTTGATGAAAACGAAGATATTCGTGTTCATGTGGTAAGTCGGGAGCAGGCTTATCAATGGGTAGAAGAGGGGAAAATCGACAACGCGGCTTCTGTCATCGCTTTGCAATGGCTACAGCTGCACTATCAGGAATTAAGAAACGAGTGGAAAAAATGAAGCGTTATACACCTGACTTCCCTGAAATGATGCGCCTGTGCGAAACCAACTTCGCCCAGTTGCGCCGTTTGCTGCCGCGTAATGACGCGCCCGGCGAAACAGTGAGCTATCAGGTGAGCAACGCGCAGTATCGGTTAACGATTACGGAATCAACCCGTTACACTACGCTGGTGGAGATCGAACAAACGGCACCTTCCATCAGCTACTGGAGCCTGCCGTCGATGACGGTGCGGCTGTACCATGACGCGATGGTCGCTGAAGTGTGTTCAAGTCAGCAGATCTTCCGCTTCAAAGCGCGTTATGATTACCCAAATAAAAAGTTGCATCAACGTGACGAAAAGCATCAAATTAATCAGTTTCTGGCTGATTGGCTAAGATACTGTTTAGCACATGGAGCGATGGCGATTCCGGTTTGTTAGCGTCGTGAAACCTACCTAAGGACACCATTTGGAAAGCCTGTTGAACCTGACTGTTGCTGGTGGGGCGCCAGTCAGGGTATTACAAATTACCGATACTCACCTGTTTGCCAATAAGCATGAAACCCTGTTAGGTGTGAATACCTGGGAGAGTTATCAGGCTGTTCTGGAAGCCATTCATGGCCAGAAGCGCGAATGCGATTTGATTGTCGCAACGGGCGATTTGGCGCAGGACCAAACCGCCGCGGCTTATCAGCATTTCGCTGAAGGTACCGCGAGCTTTAACGCGCCCTGCGTCTGGCTACCGGGAAACCACGATTTTCAACCGGCGATGTACAGCGCACTTCAGGATTCAGGCATTTCGCCCGCTAAACGGGTCTACGCCGGCGACCACTGGCAGATTCTGCTGCTCGACAGCCAGGTCTTCGGCGTGCCGCACGGTGAGCTGAGCGATTTTCAGCTGGAGTGGCTGGAAGCGAAACTGGCGGCTGAGCCGGAGCGCAACACGCTGCTTTTACTGCATCATCATCCGCTGCCGGCAGGATGTAGCTGGCTCGATCAGCATAGCCTGCGCAACTCCGCCGCCCTGGATCAGGTGCTGGAGAAATTCCCGCGGGTGAAGCACTTGCTCTGCGGACATATCCATCAGGAGCAGGATCTCGACTGGAACGGTCGTCGCCTGCTGGCTACGCCTTCTACCTGCGTGCAGTTCAAACCGCATTGCGCGAACTTCACGTTAGATACCATTGCGCCAGGCTGGCGCTGGCTGGAACTGCATGCCGACGGCTCGTTGACCACCGAAGTCTGCCGTCTGGAAGGCACCCGGTTCCGCCCGGATACCGCGTCAGAAGGCTACTGATGTCTGCGCTCCTTTATCTGCACGGGTTCAACAGCTCCCCGCGCTCGGCAAAAGCGACGCTGTTTCGCCAATGGCTGGAGGTTCATCATCCCGACGTCGAGATGATCGTCCCGCAGCTGCCGCCGTACCCGGCAGATGCCGCCGAGATGCTGGAGACCATCGTCATGGCGCACGGCGGCGAGCCGTTCGGCGTGGTGGGCTCTTCCCTTGGCGGCTACTACGCCACCTGGCTCTCCCAGTGCTTTATGGTACCCGCCGTGGTGGTGAATCCGGCGGTGCGGCCTTTTGAGCTGCTGGTGGGCTATCTTGGGCACAACGAGAACCCCTACACCGGACAGCAATATGTGCTAGAGTCTCGCCATATTTACGACCTCAAAGTGATGCAGATCGATCCGCTGGAAGCGCCAGATCTTATTTGGCTGCTGCAACAGACGGGTGATGAAGTGCTGGATTACCGCCAGGCAGTGGCGTATTACGCCTCTTGCCGCCAGACTGTAGAAGAGGGTGGTAACCACGCTTTCACGGGCTTTGAGGATCATTTCACCCAGATTGTCGATTTTCTCGGTCTGCACAGCCTCTGACAATCGCTGCGAATTGCTAGTTTAAATCATGACGCAAACCTATAACGCTGATGCCATTGAGGTACTCACCGGGCTTGAGCCGGTTCGCCGCCGTCCGGGGATGTACACCGATACCACGCGCCCAAACCATCTGGGCCAGGAAGTAATTGATAACAGCGTCGACGAAGCGCTGGCGGGTCATGCCAGACGCGTTGACGTTATTCTGCATGCCGACCAGTCGCTGGAAGTGATCGACGACGGACGCGGCATGCCTGTCGATATCCACCCGGAAGAGGGTGTGCCGGCGGTTGAACTGATCCTCTGCCGCCTGCATGCGGGCGGGAAGTTCTCCAATAAAAATTACCAGTTCTCAGGCGGTCTGCACGGGGTAGGTATCTCCGTGGTGAACGCCCTGTCCAAACGTGTGGAAGTGACCGTTAAGCGCGACGGCCAGGTCTACAACATCGCCTTTGAGAACGGCGATAAAGTGCAGGATTTGCAGGTGATCGGTACCTGCGCGAAACGCAATACCGGCACCAGCGTCCACTTCTGGCCGGACGAGAGCTTCTTCGACAGCCCGCGTTTCTCGGTCTCACGCTTAACGCACATTCTGAAAGCGAAAGCGGTGCTCTGCCCTGGGGTAGAAATTACCTTCAAGGATGAGGTCAACAACAGCGAGCAGCGCTGGTGCTACCAGGATGGTCTGAATGATTACCTGGGCGAAGCGGTTAATGGCCTGCCAACCCTGCCGGAAAAACCGTTTATCGGTAATTTTGCCGGTGATACGGAAGCGGTGGACTGGGCGCTGCTGTGGCTGCCGGAAGGCGGCGAGCTGCTGACCGAAAGCTACGTTAACCTCATCCCGACCATGCAGGGCGGCACGCACGTGAACGGCCTGCGCCAGGGGCTGCTGGACGCGATGCGTGAGTTCTGCGAATACCGCAATATCCTGCCGCGCGGCGTGAAGCTGTCGGCGGAAGATATCTGGGAGCGCTGCGCCTACGTCCTCTCCGTGAAGATGCAGGATCCGCAGTTTGCCGGTCAGACTAAAGAGCGGCTCTCTTCACGCCAGTGCGCGGCGTTTGTCTCCGGCGTGGTGAAAGATGCCTTCAGTCTGTGGCTGAACCAGAACGTACAGGCCGCAGAAATGCTGGCCGAAATGGCCATCTCCAGCGCCCAGCGCCGTCTGCGCGCGGCGAAGAAAGTGGTGCGTAAAAAGCTCACCAGCGGCCCTGCGCTGCCGGGCAAACTGGCGGACTGTACCGCGCAGGATCTGAACCGTACCGAGCTGTTTCTCGTGGAAGGAGATTCTGCGGGCGGGTCGGCCAAGCAGGCGCGCGACCGTGAATATCAGGCGATCATGCCGCTGAAGGGTAAGATCCTTAACACCTGGGAAGTCTCTTCCGATGAGGTGCTGGCGTCGCAGGAGGTGCATGACATCTCCGTGGCGATCGGTATCGATCCGGACAGCGAAGATCTCAGCCAGCTGCGTTACGGCAAGATCTGTATCCTCGCGGATGCGGACTCCGATGGGCTGCACATCGCCACCCTGCTGTGTGCGCTCTTTGTGAAGCACTTCCGCACGCTGGTGAAAAACGGCCATGTCTATGTGGCGCTGCCGCCGTTGTACCGTATCGATCTCGGTAAAGAGGTCTATTACGCCCTGACGGAAGAAGAGAAAGCGGGCGTGCTGGAACAACTTAAACGCAAGAAGGGCAAACCTAACGTGCAGCGCTTTAAAGGGCTGGGCGAGATGAACCCGTTGCAGCTGCGTGAAACCACGCTCGATCCGAATACCCGCCGTCTGGTACAGCTCACCATCAGCGATGAAGATGAGCAGCAGACCACCGCGGTGATGGATATGCTGCTGGCCAAGAAGCGCTCGGAAGACCGCCGCAACTGGCTGCAGGAGAAGGGCGACCTGGCGGATATCGAGGGTTGATGCCTTGCCGGGCGGCGGCTGCGCCTTGCCCGGCCTACCCGCACCTGTAGGCCCGTGCAAGCGAAGCGCCGCCGGGCATTGCGTCAGGCCGCATGATTCTTCCGGTACTGCAAGGGCGTCTCTCCGATGCCCTTTTTAAATGCGCTGATAAAGTAGGTCACGTCCGAAAACCCCACCCGCGCGGCAATCTCCCGCACGCTCGCCTCCGAATGCAGCAGGCATTCACAGGCTTTGCGTAATCGTAACGTATTTAGGTAATCGTGAATTTTCTCTCCCGTTTCCGCATGGAATTTCCGTGACACGTAGCTGCGGGATTTCCCCAGCTCGTCTGCCAGCGCATCAAGACTGAACTTATGCTGATAGTGCTCGTCCAGCCAGAACATTACCTGGCTGGCGATACCGTGGCTGTTGCCGAGTTGGCCTTCGTCATCGTGCGGCAGCATGGCGAACAGGCTAATCAGCAGGCTGGCGATGCGCTCGCTGTTCAATGGTGGCGGGTAACAGCTGAAGAGATGATCGAGATGGCTGTGGCAGTGGGCCATGTCCGCTACCCAGGCTTCTCCTCCCCGTTGGGACAGCTTCTGGAGTCGTTGTTGGGTCTGGGGGAAATCACGCAGGGCTTTCATTACCGCATGCTGATCGAGATGAATAATGGTCCGGCGGTAGTTCGCTTCGGCCTGGGGATCGACCATCACCTTGTGCAGGGTAAAGGGAGGAAAGAAAAACAGCCTCCCCGGGCGCATGGTGTAGTGACGATTATCGACAATCGCCACGCCAAAGCCCTCTTCGACATAGAGGATCTCCAGGCACTGATGCCAGTGGTGATAGCGCACGGTGTTGGCGAACAGGCGACTGAACGACACGAGGGTATCGTTCAGGGTGATGAGCTCAAGGTGTTCCGCCGTGGGGGTCTCGCGCATAGTGCAATAAAACTCAACTTTTCCCTTTTCTTTCCCCTTTATAAACCACCTTTTTAAATTTCCTCAACTGCGGGTTTATTCATCTCTCACACCTGTGACCCGGCTAACATTTCTGCACCTTGCTGATTAACTATGCTTTGCCGCAGTTGATTGCGAGGACGAGCGTATGTGCGCGGCAAATAAAGAAAAATCAAATCCGTTGTCATCCCGCCAGAATCTGGTGGCGGCCCTTAATACCCTGCTGGCCGCGGTGGATAAGCAGTTCCCGGCGGGTAGCTCCCGTTTTTCACTGGGCGATACCAGCGCCCACTACGCCACCGATGTCGCGCAGATGGAGGGGCTCTCCCGGGTCTTGTGGGGGCTGTTTCCGCTGATGGCCGCAGGCGACAGTACGCCGTTCAGCGATAAATACCTCACCGCCATTAAGCAGGGGACCGATCCGCAAAGCGCAGGCTACTGGGGCGAAGCCGGGCCTTATGACCAGCGTCTGGTGGAGATGGCGGCCTATGGCCTCGGGCTGGCGCTGTTGCAGGATAAACTCACTGAACTGTTTAGCGAACCTGAGCTGATGAACCTGCACGCCTGGCTGAATCAGATCACCGACGCGACGATGCCGGACAGCAACTGGAACTACTTCGCCATCATGGTCCAGCTTGGCTTTAAGCGCGCCGGGCTGCCCTACGATCAGCAGGCCATCGATCGCCGCTTCGCCATGATGGAGGCCTACTATCTGGGGGACGGCTGGTATTCCGACGGTCCGGGACGGCCAAAGGACTATTACATCTCGATGGCGTTTCACTTCTACGGGCTGATTTACGCCACCCTCAGCGGCGATGAGGGGCGGGCAGAGGTGCTGCGCCAGCGTTCGCGCCTGTTCGCGGAAGATTTTATCTATATGTCCGCTGCCGACGGCGCCTCGGTGCCCTTTGGCCGCAGCCTGACCTACCGCTTCGCGATGGTCGCCTTCTGGAGCGCGGTGGCTTTTTCCGGGCTGGAGGTGTTTACGCCGGGGATCGTGAAAGGGATCATCCTGCGTCATCTGCGCTGGTGGCAGCAGCAGCCGATGACCGATCGCGACGGGGTCCTGACGCTGGGTTTCGCCTACCCGAACCTGGCGATGTGCGAGGACTATAACTCCCCCGGCTCGCCTTACTGGGCGCTGAAAACCTACCTGATTCTGGCCCTGCCGGAGAGCCATCCGTTCTGGCAGACAGAAGAGCAGCCATTACCTGCGCTTGCCGAAAAGCGTGTCATTCCCCATGCCCAGCAGATCCTGATGCAGGCGGATCACGTCACCATGCTTACCGCCGGACAGCTGGAATTGAACAACTACGTTAACACCGAGGCGAAATACACCAAATTTGCCTACTCCAGCCGCTTTGGGTTCACCATCGAGCGCGGCCGCTTCGGCATCAAGCATGCCGCCTGCGACTCCATGCTGCTGCTGGCCGATGGTGATAACTACTTCCGCGGACGCCGTGAATGCGAGGCGGTTCGCGTCGACGAGAACTTCATCTTTTCGCGCTGGTCGCCGTGGCACGACGTCCACATCGAGAGCTGGCTGGTGCCGTTTGGCGAGTGGCATCTGCGCCTGCACCGCATTAACAGCGCCCGCACGTTGCAGACGGTGGAGGGCGGGTTTGCGGTAATGAAAACCGACCACCAGCTTATCGGGCGCGGCAGTTACCTGAATGCCGCGAACGGCAGCAGCGTCATTGTTGATCTGTCGCCTGTCATTAGCCGTCAGCCTGACAGCGTGGTGACGCCACCCAACAGCAGCATCATGTTTGCCGAATGCGCTGCCATTCCGGTGCTGACCACCGCTCTCCCGCAGGGGGAGAGCTGGCTGTGCAGTGCTGTATACGCCTCCGGGAAAGCGCGTGCAGAGGCAAACACACCACAACTGAAAATAGAAGATAACCGGGTCGTTATTTGCGCGCCCGGAAGCGAACGTAAGCTGTCGTTCATTTTATAAGAGCCTTACCCTGGATATCGGCGAGGATGGTATGAGCAACAAAACTGAATATTACAAAATCAGCAGTTTTATCTTTCTCTATTTCTTTACCTGGTCGGCCAGTATTGGTTTGCTGGCGATCTGGCTCGGGCAAAAAGCCAACCTGAGCGGCTCGGTGATCGGCACCGTATTTGCGGTAAACGGTGTCTTCTCCGTTATTCTGAAACCGATCTATGGCTACATTCTGGATAAGATCGGCATGAGCAAATACCTGCTCTATTTTGTGGTGGCGATGTCCGCCCTGATGGCGCCATTCTTTATTTATGTCTATCAGCCGCTGTTAATGTCCAACACCATGCTGGGGATTATTATCGGCGCGCTCTATTTAAGTTTCGCCTGGTATGCGGGCGTCGCGGCGTGCGAATCCTATTCCGACCGTTTCAGCCGTCTGAACGGCATGGAATTTGGTCAGATCCGTATGTGGGGCTCGCTGGGCTGGGCGGTGGCATCGTCGTTCTCCGGCCTGCTGTTTAACCTCTCTCCGGCGTACAACTTTATTATGGGCAGCGTGGCGTCGGTCATTATGCTGATTGTCCTCCTGAGCCTGAAGGTGAACACCAACTCGGCTCATGCGGGTGAGGTGCTGACCAAAGAGAAAATCGTTCCGGCGGATGTCTACGCCCTGCTGCGCAGCCGCAAATTCTGGGCTTTCTGCCTTTACGTGGCGGGCGTGGCGTGGATGATGTTTATCGCCGAGCAGCAGTTCTCGCGCTATTTCGTCACCTTCTTTGATGACGTGCACCAGGGCAACGCGGTATTTGGCTATCTGGGCACCGTGCAGTCGGGCATGGAATTTGTCATGTATATGGTGATCCCGCTGTTCGTGAATTTTATTGGCGCCAAACGCGGGTTATTAATTGTCGGCCTGATTGTCGGGGCGCGCCTGATTATTTCCGGGATCTGCGATTCGCACCTGCTTATTTCGGTTCTCAAGCCGCTGTACGGTCTGGAGATCTGCCTCCTGCTGGTGTCGGTCTTTAAATATATCGCCGAGCATTTCGATAAACGGGTGAACGCCACCATGTATCTGCTGGGTTATCAGGCAATGCTCTACGTCGGTAATGTCGTGGTCTCTTCCCCTGCCGGTTATATGTATGACCGCATCGGCTTTGAGCAGACCTATATCATCATGGGAGCCACGGCGCTGACCTTTACCCTTATTTCCGCCTTCACGTTATCCGCCTGCCAGAGCAAATGGCGCGGCGCAAAAACGCTGAACGTTGTTGAACATCACTAATTTACGTCGTCAAAGAAGGAATCGAATTATGTTAAGTCGTATCACCGAGGAACGTCTGGCCGATATTTCCGTGCCCGTGGATGAACGCACCTTTAGCGATGAATTAATCTCGGCGCGCAGCCATATCCTCGACCTGATTAGCCGTCATTTAACGGAATTCGGTGACAAATTCCCGGCAGAAACCTGCAAAGAGGGGTTTTATCCCCTGACCGATAACGTCGAATGGACCACCAGCTTCTGGACCGGGCAGCTGTGGCTGGCGTGGGAGATGAGCGGGAACGAGAAATTCCGTGAGATGGCCCAAAAACACACGCGTTCGTTTGGCCTGCGCATTGCCGGGCGCAGCGACACCAACACCCACGATCTCGGCTTCCTCTACACGCTCTCCTGCGTGGCGGACTGGCGACTGACCGGCAGTCGCGAGGCCCGCGGCTTCTCGCTGCTGGCCGCCGAAGCCCTGCTGGAACGCTTCCACGAGAAGGCGAAGATCATCCAGGCGTGGGGCGATCTGGCCGATCCGGAACAGGCCGGGCGGATGATCATCGACTGCAACATGAACCTGCCGCTGCTCTACTGGGCGACGGAGCAGACCGGCGATCCGCGCTTTGCCGAGGCCGCTAAAGCGCATGTGATGCAGGCCGCAACGTACCTGATCCGTGACGATGCCTCCACCTTCCACACCTACTATATGGACGTGGTCACCGGCGCGCCGCGCTACGGCAATACCCAGCAGGGCTATGCGGACGACTCCTGCTGGTCGCGGGGTCAGGCGTGGGGGATTTACGGCTTCCTGCTGAGCTATATCTATACCGGCGACGAGACGATGATCGCCCTGTCAAAACGGCTGGCAAACTACTTCCTCAACCGTCTGCCGGAGGATTACGTCTGTCACTGGGATCTGGCGCTGGTGGGCACCGACGCGCTGCGCGACGCCTCGTCGGCGGCGATTGCGGTATGCGGCCTGCTGGAGCTGGTGAAGCACCTGCCGGTGACTGACCCGGATCGCGAGCGCTATCTGGCGTGGGCGAAAGGGATCATGTCCTCGCTGACCAGGCACTACCTGATGGGGAAAGAGGAGAAGGGCAACGGCGTGCTGAAACACTCCGTGTATCACCTCGCCAGCAACAAGGGCGTGGACGAGTGCGCCAGCTGGGGGGATTACTTCTACGTCGAAGCGCTGGTGCGCTTCACCCAGAGCTGGAAACTGTACTGGTAAGAAAACGCTGGGGTGGCGTTGTCACCACCCCAGCACTTCTTTGATGACTCGCCGATAAGGGGTATCGATCTGCTCCGGCACCCGATTGATGTAATCCCGCGCATGCTGGCGGGTCTCGCCGCTCAGGCTATCCAGATAAACAATGGCTTCATCCACGGTGGGCACGCGGCCCTCGAGGGAGGCGCTTCTCGGCGGCAGCCCGGTCCAGATCACCGCCTCAATGCCTCTCTCAACCGCCCATCTCGAAAGCAGGCCGGTGTGGCGGCCTTCGATCAGCAATGAACCTATACCGTCACAACGATCTTCCGGGATCCCCTCGCGTTCACGCAACGCCTGACAGGCCACGCTCAGCGTTTCCACATTAAGCCATGCCCAGAGCACCGGTACGGCAGGCGCATTCATACAGATGGCGGTTGCCAGTTCACCGCCGTCACTGACCCGGCAAAACTCGACGGGCAGCGACGGTCCGTCGGTTTTCCACTCCCCGGCGACGGGGAGTGAGCCGCTTTTCCAGACCAACGAGCCCCAGCCCAGACAGGCTATCTTCATCATCTTCTCACTGTACGGCGCTATCAGGCTTCCGGAATACGCAGCGTCTGGCCAGGATAAATTTTATCGGGGCTGGAGAGCATAGGGCGGTTGGCTTCGAAGATTTTGTTGTACTGCGACGCATCGCCATACACCGTTTTGGAGATAGCGCTCAGCGTATCACCCGATTTGACCGTGTAGTAGGTGGCTTCATGTTGGGTATCGGTGGCGGTGATGGTGTTTTCCACCTCGCTGACGCCCGCGATGTTCCCTACCGCGACCTGGATTTTTTCCTTCTGCTCCTGGGTGAGTCCGTCACCCGTCACCACGGCCTTACCGTCGTTGACGTTGACCTGTACTTTGTCGGCGCCCGGTATGTTGAGTTTTTTAAGGTGTTCAGTCACCTTATCGCTCTGACCTTTGTGATCGGTCAGGTTGTCCCACAGCTTTTCACCTGCTTCTTTAACGAAGTTAAAAATTCCCATTCCTTCCTCCAGATAACAATGAAATCAGAAATAAGCATAGCAGGTGCGTTTCGAGGTGATAAAAAAAGCCCGGAAACGCTATGCGTACCGGGCCTGAGGTTCGGTGCTGTTGGTATTGCCGGGCGGCACTTCGTTTGCCCGGCCTACGGTTTTGTAGGCCCGGTAAGCGTAGCGCCACCGGGCAAAACAGGGGTTAAACCCCGTTTTCCAGAATACGGATATGCGTTTCCAGAACGTCACCCTTCACCGCCTCGCTCCACGCTTTCATGTGCGGGGTCTGCAGATGCGCTTCAAGGTGCGCCACGGTTTCCCACTGCTCAACCATCACGATGGAGTCGGGGGCGGTGGTCTGGAAGCTGACGCCAGCGGCGGTGTCCACCATCGGCGCGTAGCCGTGGCAGCCGGCTTCTTCTAAAACGGTCGGGATAATTTTAGCGAACTGATCCAGCACCGCCTGACGGTGATGTTGGCCAGGACGGGTACGAATTTCAGCAATAACGGTAAGCATGGTCATTTCTCCTGATAACATGCAACCAGTTAAGCAAAAATTTCAGCCAGATGCTTGCGATATTCTGCGATATAGCGTGGCACGTCCGGCATTTTAATCACGTCGTTGGTGATAAAGGTCGGCAGCGCCTCCATTCCCAGGAACTGGTTGGCTTTGTGGAACGGCAGATAAACACCGTCCACGCCCACGCCGTGGAAGAACTGATCTTCTTCGGTGAAGGCCTCTATCGGGGCGTTCCAGGTGAGGGAAAGCATGTACTTTTTCCCCTGAATCAGACCGCCGGAGCCATATTTTTTCGAGGCATCTGAACGGGTGCGGCCATCACTGGCATACAGCGCGCCGTGGCCTTCGGTAAAGACATCGTCCATGTACTTTTTCACGGTCCACGGCGCGCCCATCCACCAGCCAGGCATCTGCCAGATCACCACGTCAGCCCAGAGGAAGTTCTGCACTTCGGCCTGGATATCGTATTCACCGTCGGTGCGCACGACTTTAACATCATGCCCGGCGTCGCGCAGGAAGCCGTCCGCGACCTCGGTCAGGGTGTCATTCAGTTGGCCATTGGAGTGGGCGAATTTTTTTGCGCCGTTGATAATTAGGATATTGCTCATTAAGTTGTCCTCAAAGTAGCGAGTCTGAGGGCTATTCTACGCGCGACAGCGGTGCGGTGAAATTAGCAAAATGTGCAAAGTCTTTTGCTATAACAGCAATAATTCCCTACCAGCCGACGGTGACGGCAAAGCCGCCCTCCGGCGCATTCCCGAGTGTTACCGTCATTCGATGCAGGGCGGCAATCCGTTTGACGATAGACAACCCCAACCCGCTGCCGGTTTGCTCCTGTCCTGGCGGGCGATAGAAGCGTTCGCCGATCCGCGCCAGCGCCTCGGGGGCAATGCCCGCTCCGTTGTCACGGACGGTGAAACTGCGGCTATCCAGCGTAACCTCCACCACACTGCCGCGCGGGCTGTAGCGGACGGCGTTATCCAGCAGATTGCGCACCAGCAGGCTCAGCAGCAGCTGCTGACCAGGGCGGGTGACCTGCGGGGCGTTGATATTCAGGCGCATCTCGATCCCGGCCTGCTGCGCCGAAGGGTAGATCTCCATCACCGCCGACTGGAGAACATCGGCCAGCACCAGGGATTCCACGTCATCAAGGCTCTCCAGCGAATCCAGGCGCGACAGGGTCAGGAGCTGCTCAACCAGCCGCGATGCCCGGTCGATACCGGCGTGTAGCTGGTTCAGCGCTTTGCCCTGCGCCTCAGGATCGTCCAGCGACAGCTGCGCCACGTCGGTCTGCACTTTCAGGGCGGTGAGGGGGCTGCGCAGTTCATGGGCGGCATCGGAGGTAAAGCGGCGCTCGCGGGCCATCATCTCCTGGGTGCGGGCGAACAGATGATTCAGCGCATCGAGCAGCGGGCGAACCTCAACGGGCACGCCGTGGGTCGGCAGGCGGTCAGTGGCATCCGGTGAGCGGAGGCGCAGGGTTTGCGCCAGCTTTTTCAGCGGGTGCAGTTCCCGGCTCAGCAAGACGATAAGCAACAGCAGCATCACCGGCAGCGCCACCAGCCAAGGCGTGAGCTGCGATCGCACCACGTCCAGCGCCATCTCCTGACGGTACTCCCGCTCCTGGCCGACCACCACCCGGTACTTGCCGTCCGGGGCGGTGAGCCAGAGGAAGCGCCATTCGTCGTTATCGTCGTTGAGCTGGCCGTTATCAAACCCTTCCCGGCGATAGTGATACGGAATGTCGCGCCCGTTTTCGCCGTCGTTAAGCACCATTTTGCCCTCGGGGGTGTAGATGGCGAAGGCCAGCGCATCGTCATCCAGATGGCCGTGACGGGCTTTTTTCGGCACCTCGCGCATGCGTTCCGGGGCTTTGAGCTCGTCAAGATCCATGGTCAGCAGCCGTTTGGCAAACAGCATTTGCTGGGTGTCAAACAGCTTATCGAGCTTATCGGTGGTCTGGTGCCAGGCGACGATGCTCGCGGCAAACCACGCCGTCAGCGACAGGGCTAAGAACAGCAGCGTCAGGCGCAGCTTGAGGCTGAGGCGTTGGGTCAGTTTCATGCGTCACCCAGGGTATAACCGATGCCGTGCACGGTGCGGATAACATCGCTGCCGAGCTTGCGGCGCAGATGGTGTATGTGGACTTCTATGGCGTTACTGGAGACGTCGTCATCCCAGGTATAGAGCTTCTCTTCAATCAGCTTCCGCGGCAGGACGCGGCCTGCGTTGCGCATCAGGAGTTCCAGCAGGGCAAACTCTTTCGGCTTCAGCACCAGAGTTTCGCCGTTTAGCGTGGCGACGAGGCTGGTAGGATTGAGCGTGATCTTACCGTGGCGCAGTTCGCTGTGCGCCTGCCCGTGGCTGCGGCGCACCAGCGCCTCCAGGCGGGCGGCCACCTCAATCAGGGCGAAGGGTTTACAGAGATAATCGTCAGCCCCCAGGCGCAGCCCCTCGACGCGCTGATCGAGCGCATCCCGCGCCGTTAATATCAGCACCGGTTCGTCGCGCCCCTGTGCCCGCCATTCGCGCAGGATTTGTAGCCCGTCGAGGCCGGGCAGCGTCAGGTCGAGTACCACGGCGTCGTAGGGGGCGCTGTAGAGCGCCGCGCGGCCCGTTTCGCCGTCGGTGAACCAGTCCACGCAAAAGCCCATTTTCGTCAGCCCGGCTTTAATGCCGTCGCCAATCAGCCTGTCATCTTCTACCAGTAAAATGCGCATGTTTCCCTCCCTGATGCCGTCAGTAAACCCTCTGTTACGCACAGCTGTACAGTAAAAAAATTTAAATTTTCCGCTTAAGAAGTTGTTAAGGTTTACCCTGTTTAATGGATTGCGAAACGACATTAAAGGGAGAGTTAAGATGAAAAAAATCGCTGCTATTGCTGCCATCATGATGATCACCTCCGCGCCGGTGTTTGCGGCACAGGGTGGATTTAATGGCCCATCCGCGACGGCAACCCAGACGCAAACCCAGCAGGGTGGGTTTGTCGATAATGACGCTAACCTCACCACGGCGCAGAAGGTCAAGGATATGAAGGATGACAGCTGGGTGAAACTGCGCGGGACGATTACCGAGCGCCTCTCTGACGACCGTTATACCTTCCGTGATGAGAGCGGCACGGTAACGGTGGAGATCGACAATAAACACTGGAACGGCCAGACCATTACGCCGCAGGATAAGGTTGAGCTGCAGGGCAAGGTCGATAAAGAGTGGAACGATTTCGAAATCGACGTGAAACAGGTTATCAAGCTGAATAAATAACCCATCAAGGGGCCACTATTCCGGCCCCTTTTTCTTTGTGACTCGACTCGCCAGATAAGGTAGTATCTGCGGCAATATTGCCTGAAACCAACTGGTTTCTGAGTTGAGGAATCCCATTTAATGAGCGATATGGCAGAGCGCCTCGCGCTACATGAATTCACGGAAAACGCCTACCTGAACTACTCCATGTACGTCATCATGGACAGGGCGTTGCCGTTTATCGGAGATGGCCTGAAACCCGTTCAGCGCCGCATCGTTTATGCGATGTCTGAGCTGGGACTGAATGCCAGCGCCAAGTTTAAAAAATCCGCCCGTACCGTGGGTGACGTGCTGGGTAAATACCATCCGCACGGCGACAGCGCCTGTTATGAAGCGATGGTGTTGATGGCCCAGCCGTTCTCCTACCGCTATCCGCTGGTCGACGGCCAGGGGAACTGGGGTGCGCCGGACGATCCGAAGTCGTTCGCGGCGATGCGTTATACCGAATCCCGTCTCTCAAAATATGCCGAACTGCTGCTCAGCGAGCTGGGCCAGGGCACCGTGGAGTGGGTACCGAACTTCGACGGTACGCTGCAGGAGCCGAAAATGCTGCCTGCGCGTCTGCCGAACATTTTGCTGAACGGCACCACCGGCATTGCCGTCGGGATGGCGACGGATATCCCGCCGCACAACCTGCGTGAAGTGGCGAAAGCGGCCATCACCCTGATTGAACAGCCGAAGACCACGCTGGACGATCTGCTGGATATCGTGCAGGGGCCGGACTTCCCGACCGAAGCGGAGATCATTACCTCCCGCGCGGAAATCCGCAAAATCTACCAGAACGGTCGCGGCTCGGTGCGCATGCGTGCGGTGTGGACCAAAGAGGATGGCGCGGTGGTGATCACCGCGCTGCCGCACCAGGTCTCCGGCGCGAAGGTGCTGGAGCAGATCGCCACCCAGATGCGTAATAAAAAGCTGCCGATGGTGGACGATCTGCGCGATGAATCCGACCACGAAAACCCGACCCGTCTGGTGATCGTACCGCGTTCCAACCGTGTGGATATGGAGCCGGTGATGAACCACCTGTTCGCCACCACCGATCTGGAAAAAAGCTACCGTATCAACCTGAACATGATCGGGCTGGATGGCCGTCCGGCGGTGAAAAACCTGCTGGAGATCCTCACCGAATGGCTGACCTTCCGCCGCGATACGGTGCGCCGTCGTCTGAATCACCGTCTGGAGAAAGTGCTTAAGCGCCTGCATATCCTCGAAGGTTTGCTGGTGGCGTTCCTCAACATCGACGAAGTGATTGAGATCATCCGTACCGAGGATGAGCCGAAGCCGGCCCTGATGTCACGCTTTGGCATTAGCGAAACTCAGGCGGAAGCGATCCTTGAGCTGAAACTGCGCCATCTCGCGAAGCTGGAAGAGATGAAAATTCGCGGTGAGCAGAACGAGCTGGAAAAAGAGCGCGATCAGCTGCAGGCGATCCTCGCCTCCGAACGCAAGATGAACAACCTGCTGAAGAAAGAGCTGCAGGCTGACGCCGATGCCTTCGGCGATGAGCGTCGCTCTCCGCTGCACGAGCGCGAAGAAGCGAAAGCGATGAGCGAGCATGACCTGCAGCCGTCCGAGCCGGTGACCATTGTGCTGTCACAAAGCGGCTGGGTGCGTAGCGCCAAAGGTCATGATATCGACGCGCCGGGTCTGAGTTACAAAGCGGGCGACAGCTTCAAAGCCGCCGTGAAGGGCAAGAGCAACCAGCCGGTGGCCTTTATCGACACCACCGGGCGCAGCTACGCCATCGACCCGATTACGCTGCCGTCAGCGCGCGGGCAGGGCGAGCCGCTCACCGGCAAGCTGACGCTGCCGCCAGGGGCGACCATTGAGCATATGCTGATGGAAGGCGATGAGCAGAAGCTGCTGCTGGCCTCCGATGCGGGCTACGGCTTCATCTGTACCTTTAACGATCTGATCTCGCGCAACCGTGCGGGCAAGGCGTTGATTAGTCTGCCGGATAACGCCCGGGTCATGGCCCCGCTGGTGATTGAAGACGAGAACGACATGCTGCTGGCGATCTCCGCCGCGGGCCGCATGCTGATGTTCCCGCTCAGCGATCTGCCGCAGCTGTCGAAAGGCAAAGGCAATAAGATCATCAACATCGCCGCGGCGGATGCGGCAAAAGGGGAAGACAGCCTGGCGCACCTCTTTATTCTGCCGCCGCAGAGTACGTTGACCATCCATGTGGGTAAACGCAAAATCAAGCTGCGCCCGGAAGAGCTGCAGAAAGTGGTGGGCGAACGTGGACGCAAAGGATCGCTGATGCGTGGCTTGCAGCGCATTGACCGTGTAGAGATCGACTCTCCACACCGCGCGACATCGGGCGACAACGAAGCGTAACAGAGCACCTCCCCCTCCGCTCAGGAGGGGGACTCGTGAAAAACATCCGTTATAGAAACAAAAGAGTTACCCGCTAACAGTTGCAGTATAATCGTCAACTGTCAGGGGTTTTTGAGGTCGCTATGCTATTAATTGTTCGTACCATTCTTGCCGTTATCTACTGCATTCTGGTCTGTATCTTCGGCTCTGTTTATTGCCTGTTCAGCCCGCGTAATCCAAAACATGTCGCTACCTTTGGCCACATGTTTGCCCGTCTGGCGCCGCTGTTTGGCCTGAAGGTAGAGACGCGTCTGCCGGAAGGGGCAGAGAAATTTGGTAACGCTATCTATATCGGTAACCACCAGAATAACTACGATATGGTGACCGCAGCGAAAATCGTGCAGCCGCCAACTGTCACCGTGGGCAAGAAAAGCCTGCTGTGGATCCCGTTCTTCGGCCAGCTCTACTGGCTCACCGGTAACCTGCTGATTGACCGTAACAACCGGGCCAAGGCGCACGGCACGATTGCCGAGGTGGTAAACCACTTCAAAAAACGCAAGATCTCTATCTGGATGTTTCCGGAAGGGACCCGCAGCCGGGGTCGTGGCCTGCTGCCGTTCAAAACTGGCGCATTTCATGCCGCAATTGCGGCAGGCGTACCGATTATTCCAGTGTGTGTTTCCAACACATCGAATAAGATAAACCTGAATCGTCTGCGTAACGGTCTGGTCATCGTAGAGATGCTGCCGCCGGTCGATGTCAGTAAATATGGCAAAGACCAGGTACGCGAGCTGGCGGCACATTGCCGCGAATTAATGCTGAATAAAATCGCTGAGCTCGATAAAGAAGTCGCAGAGCGAGAAGCTGCTGGCAAGGTTTAAGCCGGCTTAAAGGGAAAACGAATTCCCGTGTGTTAGTGCGTTTATAGATGGAGCCATTATGTCACTCAGTCGCCGTCAGTTTATTCAGGCATCGGGGATCGCCCTTTGTGCAGGCGCGGTTCCGCTGAGGGCAAACGCCGCCGGGCAGCAGCAGCCGCTGCCCATTCCGCCGTTACTGGAATCCCGCCGCGGGCAGCCGCTGTTTCTGACGCTACAGCGTGCCCACTGGTCGTTCACTCAGGGTACCCGGGCTTCGGTCTGGGGCATCAACGGACGTTACCTCGGCCCGACGGTGCGCGTCTGGAGCGGCGATGACGTCAAACTGATCTACAGCAACCGTCTGGCGGAGAACGTGGCCATGACCATCAGCGGGATGCAGGTGCCGGGCCCGCTGCTGGGCGGTGCCCCGCGCATGATGTCCGCAAGCGCCGACTGGGCACCGGTTCTGCCGGTCCGCCAACGCGCCGCCACCCTCTGGTATCACGCCAACACCCCGAACCGCACCGCGCAGCAGGTCTACAACGGTCTGGCCGGGATGTGGCTGATAGAGGATGAGGTCAGTAAATCCCTGCCGATCCCGAACCACTACGGGGTGGATGACTTCCCGCTTATCATTCAGGACAAGCGGCTGGATAATTTCGGTACGCCGGAGTACAGCGAGCCGGGCAGCGGCGGTTTTGTGGGTGATACGCTGCTGGTCAACGGCGCGCAAAGCCCCTATGTCGAGGTGTCACGCGGCTGGGTACGCCTGCGTCTGCTGAATGCCTCCAACTCGCGTCGCTATCAACTGCAGATGAGCGATGGCCGCGCGCTGCACGTCATTGCCGGAGACCAGGGCTTTTTACCGGCTCCGGTGTCGGTTAAACAGCTGGCGCTGGCGCCGGGCGAGCGACGCGAAATCCTGGTGGATATGACCAACGGCGAAGAGGTGTCGATCACCTGTGGCGAGGCGGCGGGCATCGTTGATCGTCTGCGCGGTTTCTTTGAACCGTCGAGCATTCTGGTCTCGACGCTGGTGTTAACCCTGCGTCCAACCGGTCTGCTGCCGCTGGTGACCGATACCCTGCCGATGCGCCTGCTGCCGGAGGAGATCCTGAGCGGTACGCCGGTGCGCAGCCGGGATATCAGCCTTGGCGACGACCCGGGCATTAACGGCCAGCTGTGGGATGTGAACCGCATCGATATTACCGCCCAGCAGGGCTCCTGGGAGCGCTGGACGGTGCGCGCCGACAGGCCGCAGTCGTTCCATATCGAAGGGGTGAGTTTCCTGATCCGCAACGTCAACGGCGCCATGCCGTTCCCGGAAGACAGAGGCTGGAAGGATACCGTCTGGGTCGACGGGCAGGTGGAACTGCTGGTCTATTATGGGCAGCCTTCCTGGCCGCACTTCCCGTTCCTGTTCCACAGCCAGACGCTGGAGATGGCGGATCGCGGCTCGGTGGGGCAAATGTTAATCAATCCGGCACCATAAAACGTGCCGGGTGGCGGCTTCGCCTTACCCGACCTACAGGCCGTAGGCCCGGTAAGCGAAGCGCCACCGGGCATTAACATCCCCCGCACAATACTCCTTCATTTCCCACAATGATCCAGCGTATAATCCCGCTCCTTTTGTCTATTTTTTCTTCGGAAGCATTATGAGCGCAATTTCCCTGATCCAGCCGGATCGTGACCTCTTCTCCTGGCCGCAGTACTGGGCGGCCTGCTTTGGACCGGCGCCTTTCCTGCCGATGTCTCGTGAAGAGATGGACCAACTTGGCTGGGACAGCTGCGACATTATCCTGGTGACGGGTGACGCTTACGTCGATCATCCGAGCTTTGGTATGGCGATCTGCGGTCGCATGCTCGAAGCCCAGGGCTTCCGCGTCGGGATCATTGCCCAGCCTGACTGGAACAGCAAAGATGATTTTATGCGCCTCGGTAAGCCGAACCTCTTCTTCGGCGTTACCGCGGGCAACATGGACTCGATGATCAACCGCTACACCGCTGACCGCAAGCTGCGTCACGACGACGCCTACACCGCGGATAACGTGGCGGGCAAGCGTCCGGATCGCGCAACCCTCGTCTACACCCAGCGCTGCAAAGAGGCCTGGAAAGATGTACCGGTCATCCTGGGGGGTATCGAAGCGAGCCTGCGTCGTACCGCGCACTACGACTACTGGTCTGATACCGTGCGCCGTTCGGTGCTGGTGGACTCCAAAGCCGACATGCTGATCTTCGGCAACGGCGAGCGTCCGCTGGTGGAAGTGGCGCACCGTCTGGCGCAGGGCGAACCGGTGGGCGACATCCGCGACGTGCGTAATACCGCGATCATGGTGAAAGAGGCGCTGCCGGGCTGGAAAGGGGTGGATTCCCGTATCATCGATATGCCGGGCAAAATCGACCCGATCCCGCATCCGTACGGCGAAGATCTGCCCTGTGCGGATAACAAGCCGGTTGCGCCGAAGAAAGCCGAAGCAAAAGCTATCGTGGTGCAGCCGCCGCGTCCGAAGCCGTGGGAAAAGACCTACGTGCTGCTGCCATCCTTTGAGAAGGTAAAAAGTGACAAGGTGCTCTACGCGCATGCGTCCCGTATTCTGCACCATGAAACCAACCCGGGCTGTGCCCGTGCGCTGATGCAAAAGCACGGTGAGCGCTACATCTGGATTAACCCGCCGGCAATCCCACTCTCTACCGAAGAGATGGACAGCGTGTTTGCGCTGCCGTACAAACGCGTGCCGCACCCGGCATACGGCAACGCCCGTATCCCGGCGTATGAGATGATCCGCTTCTCGATCAACATTATGCGTGGCTGCTTTGGGGGCTGCTCTTTCTGTTCGATCACCGAGCATGAAGGGCGCATTATTCAGAGCCGCTCTGAAGACTCCATCGTCAACGAGATCGAAGCCATTCGCGACACGGTACCGGGCTTTACCGGCGTCATCTCCGATCTGGGTGGCCCAACCGCCAACATGTACATGCTGCGCTGTAAGTCGCCGCGCGCGGAGCAAACCTGCCGTCGTCTCTCCTGTGTCTATCCGAGCATTTGCGAACACATGGACACTAACCACGAACCGACGATCAACCTCTACCGTCGTGCCCGCGATCTGAAAGGCATCAAGAAGATCCTCATCGCTTCCGGGGTGCGTTATGACATCGCTGTGGAAGATCCGCGCTACATCAAAGAGCTGGCGACCCACCACGTGGGCGGCTACCTGAAGATCGCCCCGGAGCATACCGAAGAGGGGCCGCTGTCGAAGATGATGAAGCCGGGGATGGGGAGCTACGACCGCTTTAAAGAGCTGTTCGATACCTATTCGAAGCAGGCCGGGAAAGAGCAGTATCTGATCCCATACTTTATCTCCGCGCACCCGGGCACGCGTGATGAAGACATGGTGAACCTGGCTCTGTGGCTGAAGCAGCGTCGCTTCCGTCTGGATCAGGTGCAGAACTTCTATCCGTCGCCGCTGGCGAACTCAACCACCATGTATTACACCGGCAAGAACCCGCTGAGTAAGATTGGCTATAAGAGTGAAGATGTGGTGGTGCCGAAGGGGGACAAACAGCGTCGCCTGCATAAAGCCCTGCTGCGTTATCACGATCCGAAAAACTGGCCGCTGATCCGCCAGGCGCTGGAAGAGATGGGCAAAAAGCACCTGATTGGCTCACGCCGCGACTGTCTGGTGCCTGCGCCAACGGTTGAAGAGATGCGCGAAGCGCGCCGCCAGAACCGCAATACACGTCCGGCCCTGACCAAGCACACGCCAATTGTGCATCAGCGTTCGAACGGTGGAGCGAGCACGAAGAAGAGTGTAAAACGTAAGAGCGGTTAAACCGCATTGCCCGGTGGCGCTGCGCTTACCGGGCCTATGCTCTGATATGTAGGCCGGGTAAGGCGAAGCCGCCACCCGGCTTTTTACTAACCGCCAAACTGGTCCGGATCCGGGCCTAAACGCTTGCCTTTATCCAGCTTCGCAATTTCACCCAGTTCATCTTTATCCAGGCGGAAATCCCACACGTTGAAGTTCTCAGCGATGCGCGACGGGGTGACCGATTTCGGGATCACCACCAGACCGCAGTCCAGATGCCAGCGAATAACAATCTGTGCCGGGGTTTTGCCGTACTTATCGGCCAGGTCGCGGATAATTTTCTGATCGAATACCCCTTCGCCGCCCTGGGCCAGCGGGCTCCAGGATTCGGTCTGGATCTTGTGGGTCGCATTCCAGGCATGCAGCTGGCGCTGCTGCATCAGCGGGTGCAGTTCAATCTGGTTTATCACCGGGGCGACGCCTGTCTCATCAATCAGGCGCTGCAGATGGTGGACCTGGAAATTACAGACCCCGATGCTTTTTATCAGCCCGGCTTTTTGCAGCTCAATCATCCCTTTCCAGGCATCGACGTAATGGTCGATAGCCGGAACCGGCCAGTGCATCAGATAGAGATCGACAAAATCGAGTTGCAGCTTGTCCAGGCTCTCCTGCAGGGCTTCTGCCGGACGCTTCTGGTCGTCGTTCCACAGCTTGGTAGTAATGAACAGCTCTTCGCGGGGTACGCCAGCGCTGGCAAGGGCCTTGCCGACGCCCTCCTCATTTTTGTAGGCGGCAGCGGTATCAATGGAGCGATAGCCGACTTCCAGTGCTTTATGAATGGCGGAGACGACCTCGTCGTTACCGGCTTTCCATACGCCGAGCCCCAACTGGGGCATTACGTTGCCATCCTGAAGCTTGATTACGGTTTGGTTTGCCATTTTTCCTCCTTCATTGGACATCCACCAGGAGTGATCCCCTGGTGGCGTATGTGCATTAAGCCTGGCCTAAATGCCGAAAAACGGAAGGCAATCGCGTAAAATCAGTTAGCGAGCGGCCTCGTAAATACGGCGGCTTACATCGAGAGTAATGTCATGATGTTCCCCGATTTGCGTCATGCCGTGCTCCTCAAGTTTTGCCAGCAGGGCAGGGATGGAACTGCCGTCCAGACCGTAGCCGGAGAGACGCGTCGGAACACCCAACTGCTCGAAGAAGTTGCGGGTGGCAGCGATAGCCGCATCGATACGCTCATCTTCAGAACCGGCAGTAATACCCCAGACGCGCTCAGCGTACTGCAGCAGCTTGCCACGCTTGGTGTCGCGTTTTTCATTCCACAGTGCCGGCAGAACCACGGCCAGGGTCTGGGCATGATCGAGGCCGTGCATCGCCGTCAGCTCATGGCCCAGCATATGGGTTGCCCAGTCCTGTGGCACGCCTGCGCCAATCAGGCCGTTCAGCGCCTGAGTCGCAGCCCACATCACGTTGGCGCGCACTTCGTAGTTTTCTGGCTCTTTCAGCGCCAGCGGGCCATCTTCGATCAGGGTCAGCAGAATGCCCTCAGCGAAACGATCCTGAATCTTAGCGTTCACCGGGTAAGTAACGTACTGCTCAACGGTGTGGACAAAAGCATCCACTACGCCGTTCGCCACCTGACGCGGCGGCAGGGTGTAGGTGTAGACCGGATCCAGCACCGCAAACACCGGCTGCACGTGCTCGTTCATAAAGGCCTGCTTGTCGCCGGTGGTTTTACGGGAGATCACCGCGCCTTTATTGGACTCGGAGCCGGTTGCCGGCAGGGTCAGTACGGAGCCCATCGGAATGGCGCTCTTGATGTCGCTGCCGCCGGTTTGCAGGATGTGCCACGGGTCGATGGTTTCATCGTAATGGGCTGCCGCGGCAATGAACTTGGTGCCGTCCAGCACCGAACCGCCGCCCACCGCCAGCAGGAAGGTGATCTGCTCGTCACGGGCGATTTTCACCGCCTTCATCAGCGTTTCGTAAGAGGGGTTTGGCTCAATGCCGCTGAACTCGCGCACGTCCATGCCTTCCAGCGCGGAGTAAACCTGATCCAGGACGCCATTCTTCTTCACGCTACCGCCGCCATAGGTAATCAGGACGCGGGCGTTGGCCGGGATCTGCTCGCGCAGATCGGTGATGGCGCCTTTACCAAACAGGATGCGGGTTGGGGTATGCAGATTAAAATTGTTCATTGTTCGTTCCCTTTGGTGGGTGAAAAAACAGGGCGGCACAGAGGGCTGCCTGATGGTGCTCATTGTGGCGAGCGTACGCGCTCCTCTCAATGCACATTCCTGCCGTTGTCTTGCCCATTTCTACACAGTGCTGGAGAAAACGGGAAAAAATGCGCACACTGCAGGCGTCGGAAAACGTACCCGGAGTGAGAGAAGATGAAACGTGAAGCCGTCTGCCTGCAGCTAACGGAACAAATTAAGAAACTGAAAGATAATGAAAATTATCTTGATACGCTGCTGCCGGATGTTCGCCTGCTGTACGGGACTCAGCCCTACGCCCGCACCCCGGTGATGTATCTGCCGGGTATCATTTTTCTCTTTTCTGGCCACAAAATTGGCTACATCAACGAGCGGGTATTTCGTTATGACCCCAACGAATATCTGCTCCTGACAGTACCTTTACCCTTTGAATGTGAAACTTTCGCGACAGAGGCGGTGCCGCTGGCAGGTATTCGCTTAAATATCGATATCCTGCAACTGCAGGAGCTGCTGATGGACATTGGCGAGGACGAACTGTTTCGCCCGTCGATGGCAGCGAGCGGCATCAACTCCGCCACGCTGACGGATGAGATCCTCTGCGCCATTGAACGTCTGCTGGACGTGATGGAGCGGCCGCTGGACGCGCGGATTCTGGGTAAGCAGATCGTGCGCGAGATCCTCTACCACATCCTGCTGGGGCCGGGCGGCGGGGCGCTGCTGGCGTTGGTCAGCCGTCAGACTCACTTCAGCCTGATTGGACGGGTACTGAAACGCATCGAGAGCCAGTACACCGAAAACCTGAGCGTGGATCAGCTGGCGGCAGAGGCCAACATGAGCGTCTCGGCGTTCCACCATAACTTTAAGTCGGTAACCAGCACCTCGCCGCTGCAGTATCTCAAGAGCTACCGCCTGCATAAGGCGCGGATGATGATGATCCACGACGGCATGAAAGCCAGCGCCGCCGCGCTGCGGGTAGGCTATGAAAGCGCCTCGCAGTTCAGCCGGGAGTTCAAGCGCTACTTTGGTGTGACGCCGGGGGAAGATGCGGCGCGGATGCGGACGATGCAGGGGATGTGATTGACATGTAGGCCGGGCAAACGCAGTGCCGCCCGGCGCTTTTCCCCGGAGGCGCTACGCTTACCGGGGCTACAACGACAGCAGCGCCTCAGGCGTTGCAGTACTTCTTACGGATCACCACCACAATCGTTCCCACCAGGCCTGCGATCAGCAGGAAAATAGGCAGGATCATCAGGAAGGTCATGACCTGATCTTCATGGCGTTTAACGAACGGGATCATGCTCAGGGCATAGCCAAAAGTGGTCACTACACCGACCCACAGCAACGCGCTCAGCCAGTTAAAGAACTGGAAGCGGCGATTAGAGAGCCCGGAGATGCCGGCCATGGTTGGCAGCAGCGTACGCACAAAGGCCAGAAAACGCCCAACCAGCAGCGCCAGCAGGCCATGCCTGTCAAACATGCAGTTCGCGCGCTGATGGTATTTATGCGGCAGCTGTGCCAGCCAGCTTTTGACCACCCGTGTATTGCCGAGCCAGCGGCCCTGCAAATAGCTGAGCCAGCAGCCCAGGCTGGCGGCTGAAGTAAGGATCACCATCGTGGGGGTAAAGTCCATGACCCCTTTACCGATTAACGCCCCTGCCAACAGTAGCAGGCTATCCCCCGGTAAAAAGGAGGCGGGCAGTAACCCATTTTCCAGAAACAGCGTGGCGAACATAACGAAATAGACAATCCCAACCACGTGCGGATCCGCCAGTGCTGCAAAGTCGTGTTGCCAGAGTGCAGCGATAATATCTTGAATAACAGCCATGGGCTTTCCTGTGGAACAGCATATATAAAGCTATTGTACTCCCTATTTCGTCGGCGGGCTTTGATCGCAGACGCAACAAATCAGACTTTTCTGCACTTAACGTGGAGAAAAGTGTCCGCGGACTGTTTTTGTAGCCCTGCGCTATTCGATACGCGCAAACCCGGCCTCTAAATCGGCAATCAAATCGTCGACATTTTCCAGGCCGATATGCAGGCGGATCAGGGTGCCGGTAAAGTCCACGTTGCCGCCCGGACGCAGGGCCGCAATCTGCTCTGGCTGGTTCGGCAGGATCAGCGACTCAAAGCCGCCCCAGGAGTAGGCCATGCTGAACAGCGAGAAGTTATCCAGGTAAGCGGCAAGTTCGTCATTGCTCAGGCGTTTATTAAGCACGAATGAGAACAGGCCGCTGCTGCCCGTGAAGTCACGTTGCCAGAATTCATGCCCGACGCTGCCCGGCAGTGCCGGATGGTTAACCCGCGCCACCTGGGGATGCTGCGCCAGCCACTGCGCAACCTGCACGCTGCTTTCATGATGTTGACGCAGACGCACACCAAGGGTACGCAAGCCGCGGCTGGTCATATAGGCGGTGTCGGCATCCACCATCTGGCCCATCAGATAGGCGTTCTCACGCAGCTGCTCCCAGCAGCGGGCGTTGCAAACCGCGGTACCAATCATCCCGTCAGAGTGGCCAATCAGGTACTTCGTCGCCGCCTGAATCGAGATGTCGATACCAAAATCGAGCGCCTTAAACAGCACACCCGCCGCCCAGGTATTATCAATCATGATGATAGCCTCCGGCGCTTTGCTGCGTACCGCCTGCACAATGGCTGGCACATCATGCACTTCCATAGTGATAGAGCCGGGTGATTCCAGGAACACAATCCGGGTGTTGGGCTGGATCAGATCGGCGATGTTCGCGCCAATCTGCGGATCGAACCAGTCGGTAGTGACCCCCAGCTTGCTGAGGATTTTGGTGCAGAAGTCCTGGCTTGGCTCGTAGGCGGTGTTGGTCATCAGGATATGGTCGCCCTGCTCAACGAAGGCCAGAATGGTGTTGGCCACCGCCGCTGCGCCGCAGGGGAAGAGTGCACACCCCGCGCCGCCCTCCAGCTCGCACATCGCTTCCTGTAGCGAGAAGTGGGTCAGCGTGCCGCGACGCCCGTAAAACAGCTCACCGTTGGCCCGGTTACGGGTGGCGTGCTTTTTCGCCTCCACGGTATCAAACACCAGCGACGAGGCGCGCTGTATGACGCTGTTCACGGAACCAAGGGTATATTTTTTACTGCGTCCCGCCTGGACAAGGGTGGTATCAAGATGCTTCTCTTTCATATCTGCACAACCTGTTTTTATACGTCTGGACGTCCACACTACCACGAAAGTAAAAATGGTCACGTTAGCGGTAGTGGGTTCAGCGGAAAATTTTTTAAAATTTGTTTCCGGGAAATTTTTCCTGCGTAAGCGCAAGGAAAATGAAACGAATTTACGGCACTATGTAAATACTAATGAGAACTACTATCAATTCGACGTTGTTTTGATATTATTATGCTCAGATTTTGTGATTTGCGTCCTGGAGATACCGAGTGGGTAATAATTTGATGCAGACGGACCTCTCCGTCTGGGGTATGTATCATCATGCCGACATCGTGGTGAAGATTGTCATGATCGGCCTGATTCTGGCGTCTGTCGTCACCTGGGCTATTTTCTTTAGCAAGAGCGTAGAGCTTCTTTCCCATAAACGTCGCCTTAAGCGCGAGCAGCAGCAGCTGGCCGAAGCCCGCACCCTGAATCAGGCAAGCGACATGGCCGCCTCTTTCCAGGCGAAGAGCCTGACCACCCTGTTAATCAACGAAGCGCAGAACGAGCTCGAACTTTCTGCAGGCAGTGAAGACAACGAAGGGATTAAAGAGCGTACCGGCTTCCGCCTTGAGCGTCGCGTTGCGGCCGTTGGCCGTCATATGGGACGGGGTAACGGTTACCTGGCGACCATCGGCGCGATTTCGCCGTTCGTCGGTCTGTTCGGTACTGTCTGGGGCATCATGAACAGCTTTATCGGCATCGCCCAGACGCAAACTACTAACCTTGCAGTTGTGGCGCCCGGCATCGCCGAAGCACTGCTGGCAACGGCCATTGGTCTGGTGGCAGCAATCCCGGCAGTCGTTATTTATAACGTCTTCGCCCGTATGATTGGCAGCTACAAAGCGACCCTCGGCGACGTTGCTGCCCAGGTTCTGCTGCTGCAAAGCCGCGATCTGGATCTCAGCGCCAGCTCGGCTAAGCCGATTCGTTCTGCTCAGAAATTTCACGTAGGTTGATTCGTCATGGCAATGCGTCTTAATGAAAATCTGGACGATAACGGCGAAATGCACGAAATCAACGTGACGCCGTTTATCGACGTTATGTTGGTTCTGCTGATTATCTTCATGGTGGCGGCGCCGCTGGCGACCGTAGACGTGAAGGTGAATCTGCCTGCGTCATCCAGTCAGCCGCAGCCGCGCCCGGAAAAACCGATTTATCTCTCTGTCAAAGCCGATAAATCTATGTTCCTCGGCAACGATCCGGTGACCGATGAGTCGGTGATCCCGGCGCTGAACGCCCTGACCGAAGGCAAGAAAGACACTACCGTCTTCTTCCGGGCCGATAAGACGGTCGATTACGAAACCATGATGAAGGTAATGGACACGCTGCACCAGGCGGGTTACCTGAAAATTGGTTTAGTCGGCGAAGAGAAAGCGGCGGCGAAATAAAGAGAAACGGCAACCTCAGGTTGCCGTTTTTGTTTTTGCCCGGTGGCGTTACGCTTACCCGGCAACAATTACCCCAGATGTTCCCCACCGCATACGCCGTGCACTTCTGCCGTCACGTAGCTGGACTCCTGACTTGCCAGATAGACATACACCGGCGCCAGCTCCGCAGGCTGTCCTGCACGTTTCATCGGCGTCTGCTGACCAAACTGCGGGAGCTTCTCCTGAGGCTGACCGCCGGAGACTTGCAGCGCCGTCCAGATAGGACCCGGGGCTACCACGTTGACGCGCACGCCGGTCTCTGCCACCTGTTTTGCCAGCCCGCGGCTGAAGTTGAGAATAGCCGCTTTAGTGGAGGCATAGTCCAGCAGGTGCGGGCTCGGCTGATAGGCCTGAATTGAGGATGTGGTGATAATGCTCGACCCGGCGGGGAGCAGCGGCAGTGCCTCCTGGGTAATCCAGAACAGGGCCAGCACGTTCACGGCATAGGTCTGCTTAAACTGCTCGGTGGTGATATCGGCAATCTTCTCCACCGCCACCTGCTTACCGGCTACCAGCGCCAGCACGTCGAGCCCACCCAGCTCCTGATGGGCTTTATGTACCAGCGAGCGGGCAAACTGTTCATCGCTCAGATCGCCAGGGATCAGCACCGCTTTGCGCCCGGCCTCTTCAATAAGCTGCTTAACCTGCTGGGCATCCTCTTCTTCGTCGGGCAGATAGTTAATGGCGACGTCTGCTCCTTCACGCGCGTAAGCGATGGCGGCAGCGCGTCCAATCCCGGAATCGCCCCCTGTCACCAGTGCCTTACGATCCTGTAGTCTGCCGCTGCCTTTATAGCTCTTTTCGCCGCAGTCCGGCACCGGGTCCATCTTGCTCTGCAGCCCCGGTACAGGCTGTTTCTGCTTGGGATATTCGCCGGTGTAGTACTGGGTTGTCGGATCCTGAATTTTGCTCTGAGAGTTTGCCATAGGTGTTCTCCTTGAGGGGTTAATCAGACTTTAAGCTTAGGAGAATCAACTAGGCTGTGAGGATTATTCAGGATAATCCTTAAAAAAAATGGGCTGAGGAGAAACAGGCGAGACGGCAGGGTTCGGCGAGAGGTTACGGCTTTTGCGGTGGGATGTCCGCTTTGGCGGCCAGCACCTCTTCATTCAGCGCAACGGTGGTCACGCTGGTGGTGCGATAGCCTTCATCAGCCAGCTTACGGGTGACGCGCAGGGTCGCGGTTTCACGTGCCAGGATATATTGATAATTGGTTTCCAGGCGCGCCAGTATTTTTTCTTTTAAATCCGGGCGCTGTTGCATAATGGCGTTTATTGTCGCGCCGTAGATCTCTTCTTTTACCTGCAACGGATAAATTTCACGGCGATTCTGCCATTTCAGACGCACCAGCCCGGCCGGAATGGAGAGCAGATCCTTAGCAATTCTTTGGATTTCAGCGTTTTTAATCTCTTTAAGCGCGGCAAGGTTTTGCTCTAAGATAAATTCATCGCTTTTTTTATCATCTAAAGCCAAATAAACGTTGTTGTTATCAACATCCTTCACGTTATTCATCCTCTAGCGTATAAAACACAGGTGTGTTTTTTTCGCAGGTAATAAGATTTAACCAGATTTCATTACCGGCTTCGTTAATCTCATCGGTTTTTTCCGCCAATATTTGACTTAGTGCCTGGGCATCTATTTCCCCCTCCGCCTGCAAATCATTCAACAGCCGGGCAAACACCTCGATTTTAACTACCCGAAATAAGCGGTCTTTAATATGCCGATCGTGCTCTTCAAGCAACATATTGCGGGAGTTACCGGTACGGGTAACGCCAATTAATATATCTGGCGCATAATCAGCGAGTGTTCTTTTCCCCTTAGTGAAATTGGCATTGCTTTCTGCTTCTGGCGGTTTTGGTTCCACGGAAGACATGTGAAACTTGGCCGGAACCAGATTGTCGGGCAACATTTTATATTTCCTTTAATTTCAATGGGGTAGGGTTGTCTGGAGTGTGAGATTCGTTGACAATAACATGAGGCAAATTTAAAATCAAAAAAAATGGAGCCTGCCTATATGAACAGCATTTTTTATACTGTCATTACTTTGTTATTGCTTACCGCCGTGGTTCTTTTATTGATGCGCGAGTTCAATAAAAGTAGCGATGTGGGAAGCACGCACGTCCCGCCTCAGCCGGAACGGATGTCAAAAGAAGAGGGCGAAGACCATTTTTCAGTGTTAATGAATGCGATTACGCCGGTTTGGTACTGGCGTGTTAATCATGAATATATTGATTTCCTCCATGCCACAATTAAACGAATGAATATGGTGGAAATAAATAGCATTCCTGACCTGTTTGAGGCGCAGCGCCGTTGCAGCGATCTTAACTCGGCGGTCTACAAATATTACGACAATATCAAGAAGCGCTGCCTGAACGGCGAAAAAGTGTCGCACACCGATCTGGAGGTAATGAACCTGCGGCAGTGTTTTCGCGAGTTCAGCCTGGAGGCGTATCCATCGCTGGTGGAGCTGGTGTGGCCTGAGTATCAGCGCCCGGTGGTAAAGCCTGAGCAAGTGTAGGGGATCTGTTGTTTAGTTGTTGCAAACAATTTGGGCCATTGCGATATACTGCACACTGGTTTCGTTTGCAGACAGGACTCTATGGAACGCTTTTTTGAAAACGCAATGTATGCCTCCCGCTGGTTGTTAGCCCCGGTCTATTTTGGCCTCTCGCTGGCGCTGGTGGCGCTCTGTATTAAATTCTTTCAGGAAATTTTTCACGTTCTGCCGCATATTTTCAGCGTCGCTGAATCCGACCTGATCCTGCTGCTGCTGTCGCTGGTGGATATGACCCTGGTGGGCGGCCTGCTGGTGATGGTGATGTTCTCGGGCTATGAAAACTTTGTCTCGCAGCTGGATATCTCCTCGGATAAAGAGAAGCTGAGCTGGCTTGGCAAAATGGATGCCTCGTCGCTGAAAAACAAAGTGGCAGCCTCGATTGTGGCGATCTCTTCCATTCACCTGCTGCGGGTGTTTATGGATGCCAAAAATATCCCGGACAACAAGCTGATGTGGTACGTGATAATCCACCTCACGTTTGTGCTGTCGGCGTTTGTGATGGGGTATCTGGACAAGCTGAGCCGCAAATAAGACAAAACGCCTGATGGCGCTGCACTTATCAGGCCTACGGGGATTCTGTAGGTCGGGTAAGCGCAGCGCCACCCGACCCTTTTCCTGAAACTACTTATCCGAAGAGGCCTGCCACAGATTCAGCTGCCCGTCGGCCACATGCTGGTCAATCCGCTGCAGCTCTTCTTCGCTGAAGTGCAGGTTATTCAGCGCCTGCACGTTCTCCTCCAGCTGCTCTGTCCGGCTGGCGCCAATCAGTACCGAGGTGACACGCTCATCTTTCAGCAGCCAGCTCAGCGCCATCTGCGCCATCGTCTGTCCGCGCGCCTGGGCCATCTCATTGAGCAAACGCAGGCTGTTCAGGTTGGCTTCGGTCAGCATGTTCTCCGTCAGGCCGCGTGCCTTTTTGCCCTCACGCTGCATGCGGGAGCCGTCAGGGATGCCGTTCAGGTATTTTCCGGTCAACAGCCCCTGGGCCAGCGGCGTAAAGGCGATGCAGCCGGTGCCGTTAGCGGCCAGGGTATCCAGTAAACCGCTCTTGTCCACCCAGCGGTTAAGCAGGTTGTATGAGGGCTGGTGGATAAGCAGCGGGATTTTCCACTCGCGAAGCAGCTCCGCCATTTTCTGGGTCCGCTCCGGCGAATAGGAGGAAATGCCGACGTACAGCGCTTTCCCGCTCTGCACCGCCTGCGCCAGCGCAGAGGCGGTCTCCTCCATCGGCGTGTTCTCATCGACCCGGTGCGAATAGAAGATATCCACGTACTCCAGCCCCATCCGCTTCAGGCTTTGATCGAGGCTGGCGAGCAGATACTTGCGCGAACCGCCCGCACCGTAAGGCCCCGGCCACATGTCATAGCCCGCTTTGGTGGAGATAATCAGTTCGTCGCGATAAGCCGCGAAATCGTCGCGCAGCAGGCGGCCAAAATTTTCCTCCGCGCTGCCCGGCGGTGGGCCATAGTTATTGGCGAGATCGAAATGGGTGATGCCGCAATCGAAGGCTTTTCGCAGCAGGGCGCGCTGTGAGTCGAGGGCGTGGACGTGGCCGAAGCTGTGCCACAGGCCGAGTGACAGGACGGGTAAGCGGAGGCCGCTTTTACCGCAGTAACGGTACTGCATCGTCTCGTAGCGGTCAGGGGAGGCGTTCCAGGGCATGATGTCTCCTTTCTTAGTGATTGATTTTCGAAACAGCGTTTCTATTCTAACCTTAGTTCGTTCACAATTCATGGAGATATGCGATGACGCGTATGACCGCCAAAGACTTTCCTCAGGAATTGCTCGACTACTACGACTATTACGCTCACGGCAAAATCAACAAACGTGAGTTCCTCAATCTGGCTGCCCGCTATGCGGTTGGCGGCGTTACGGCGCTGGCGCTGTTCAATATGCTTAAGCCTAATTACGCCCTCGCGGAGCAGGTGAAGTTCACCGATCCCGACATCCTGCCCGAATACATCACCTATCCCTCGCCGGACGGCCATGGACAGGTGCGCGGCTATCTGGTGAAACCGGCCAAAGCCACCGGCAAAGTGCCGGCGGTGGTGGTGGTGCATGAAAACCGCGGCCTCAATCCCTACATTGAGGATGTGGCGCGTCGGGTGGCCAAAGCGGGCTACATCGCCCTGGCACCGGATGGCTTAAGTTCGGTGGGCGGTTACCCCGGCAACGATGAGGAGGGGAAAATCCTGCAGCAGAAGGTCGATCCGACGAAGCTGATGAACGACTTCTTTGCCGCCATCGGGTTTATGCAAAAACACCCGGACGCTACCGGTAAAGTGGGGATCACCGGCTTTTGCTACGGCGGCGGAGTGTCTAATGCCGCTGCAGTCGCCTGGCCAGAGCTGGCCTGCGCGGTCCCTTTTTATGGCCGTCAGCCACCAGCGGCGGACGTCGCCAAAATTAAGGCGCCGCTGCTGCTGCATTACGCCGAGCACGACAAGAATGTTAACGAGGGGTGGCCTGCTTATGAGGCCGCGCTTAAAGCTAACGGTAAGGTGTATGAGGCATGGATCTACCCTGGCGTAAATCACGGGTTCCACAACGATTCGACCCCGCGTTACGACGAACCTGCTGCCGAATTAGCGTGGAAAAGAACCCTGGGATGGTTTGAGAAATATTTGAGTTAAACCAACTAAAAATGCCCGCCCCGTCCGGCGGTCGGGCATATATTATAAAAAACAGATAATACCCTTATTATTTCTTCGGTATCTATCCTTATGTTTATGACATTTTTATTACGCTGTATGGAGTGTCCCAGCCTTCATCATTATGCAGGGAATAATTCCTTTAGATGCTTTACATTTGCAACTTTTTGAAATGTAAAGGCATATTATTTAGAGGGCTATTTAGTCCTGTGCTTTATTATTATTTCAACGCTAATTAAACCGAAATGAAAAGTTTTATAAAAATAACCAGGAAAAGGTATTGCTTCGCCTTTTCTTGCCGATAACGAGGGTAATACTCGCCTCCGGGCGAAATCTCCCTCAGGCAAGGAAAGAGTTATGCGTATATTTCGTAATCTTACAATCCGGTTCGTCATGCTGACGATTCTGGGTATCTTCTGTTTAATGTGGGCGGGCGTGGGGCTGTATGGCTCATGGGCGCTCTCTCGCGTGGCGGATGGCAATGAGGTTGATCGTCAGCTGGTCAGGCAGATGACGGTGCTCAGCCAGGGCAACGATCAATATTTCCGTTTTGTCACCCGGCTGAGCCGGGCGATGGAGACGCAGGCGGCAGGCGGCAAGGCCGATTTTGCCGCTGTGCAGCAGGCGCTGGATACCATGAGCATCAGGCTCGACGAGTTGAAAGCCATGTCGCCGGGGCCAATGGATGCCGACGTCTCCGCCCGGGTGATCGCCAACTGGCAGGCGTTGCTGGATAATGGCGTTAAGCCCCAGATGCAGCTGGCCCAGCAGGGCAACCTTGAGGGCTATCGCCAGCAGGCGAATAATGTTACCCCACCGCTAAGCCGCGCCTTTGGCGAGAGCGCCGGACAGTTCAATAAAGCCGCTGACACCATTCTTGACCGCACTCGTATAACAGTGGATAGCTTCACCAGCATCACCCGCACGGTAATGATTACCGCGACGATAATCGGCCTGTTGATCCTGCTGTTCGCCGACCGTTATCTGGTTGCCATGCTGGTGAAACCCCTTGAGCAGCTCCGCCACCATTTCCGCCTGATTGCGCAGGGGGATCTTAGCCAGCCGATCGCGCCTTTTGGCCGTAACTGCGTGGGCCAGCTGGTGCCGCTGCTGACGGCGATGCAGGACAGCCTGCGCGAGGCGGTGAGCACCATCCGCAACGGCAGCGAGAACATCTGGCGCGGGGCGACGGAGATCTCCAGCGGCAATAACGATCTCTCGTCGCGTACCGAAGAGCAGGCAGCGGCGCTGGAAGAGACCGCCGCCAGCATGGAGCAGCTTACCGCCACGGTGAAGCTCAACGCGGATAATGCCCGTCAGGCCAGCGAGCTGGCGGATGTCGCCTCGGTCAGTGCCAGCCGCGGCGGCGCACTGGTGGAAAATGTGGTCAGTACCATGACCGGGATCTCCATCAGTTCAAAGAAAATTGCGGAGATCACCAGCGTCATCAACAGCATCGCCTTCCAGACCAATATTCTGGCCCTCAACGCGGCGGTGGAAGCGGCGCGGGCGGGGGAGCAGGGGCGTGGCTTTGCGGTGGTGGCCGGTGAGGTGCGGAATCTCGCCAGCCGCAGCGCGAACGCGGCAAAAGAGATCGAGGGGTTAATCGCTGACTCCGTCTCCCGCGTGGAGGAGGGGTCCAAACTGGTGACCGAGACCGGCACCACCATGAAAGCGGTGCTGCGCGACATTACTGGCGTCACCACTATCATGAAGCAGATTGCCAGCGCCTCGGAAGAGCAGAGCAAAGGCATTTCGCAGGTTGGGGTGGCGATCACCCAGATGGACGGCGTGACCCAGCAGAACGCCTCGCTGGTGGAGCAGGTATCGGCGGCGGCTTCCGCGCTGGAGCGCCAGACCGAAGAGCTGCAACGCTCGGTGCAAAAGTTCCGTCTGGCAGACTAACGTCGGGCGAGCTGTGCGTCGCTGATCAATTGCGTCACCTGCGACAGGTGACCAATTTTCACTTCGCTGGAGCGCTGAAACTTGCTTTTGTCGATCAGCAGCAGCGACTGGCTGGCGCGGCCCAGCAGCTGCGACTTAAACCCGGCGCTATGCGGGGTGGGATCCCACATCACACCCAGCTCATCCACTCCTTCACACGAGAAGATAAACAGGTCAATCTCCAGCGATTTCAGCAGCGTCACCAGGGCCGGATTCACATAGCAGCGGTATTTGCGCTCCAGCGTCCCGCCCGAGCAGATCAGGGTGATGCGCTCGCGCTTCGCCATCTCATGGCAGATGGGCAGGCTGTTGGTAAAGACCGTCAGGGCGATATCCGGCAGCTGCCGCGCCAGGTGAAAGCAGGTTGAGCTGGCATCCAGGGCCAGCGTCATGCCTTCGCTGACCCAGTCCAGCGCGTGACGGGCGATATCGGCTTTGTCCGCGTAGTGGCTTTTCAGCCGCGCGCCAAAGGGCTCGCCGCCGTCGCGGTGATCCGGATGGATCGCCCGGGCCCGCCCGTGATGGCGCACGATTTTTCCCTGCTGTTGCAGCTGCTTCAGATCGCGACGAATCGTCTCTTTGCTGACGTTAAGCTCTGCGGCCAGCGCCTCTGTCGTCAGCCAGTCGGAAGCCGCCAGCAGGCGGATAAGATCCTGATGACGGGTGCTTTTCATGGTTCTGTTCCGTTACGGGTGAAGGCGAGCGGTGTCTGGCCAATCGCCACGCCGTTTTTGCCGGTGTGCTTAATCTGGTACATCGACCGGTCGGCGCGGCGCAGGGCGTTGACGAAATCATCCTGCTCCAGTACGTCGTCAATCCCCACCGAGGCGCCGACCTGCGCCTGACCGTTATCCAGCTCGAACGGCGTCAGCGCCGCCTGCAGACAACGGTGGGCGGTGCTGCTCACCAGCACACTGGAAAGCGGGAAAGGCAGCAGCAGCACGAACTCATCGCCACCCAGACGGCCAACAACGGACTCCGGCGGGCAGGCATCGCGCAGGCGCTGGCTGAGCTGGATCAGCAGTTCATCGCCGCTGCGATGACCGAAAGTGTCGTTCACCGTTTTAAAATCATCGAGATCGATAAAGGCGATGCAGAGCGGCCCCTGGGCCTTAAGCTGGGCGAAGTGTTTAAGCAATGCGTGGCGGTTGGCAAGGCCAGTGAGCGGATCGTGATTAGCCAGCTGGGCCAGCTGCTCTTCGTACTGCTTCTCTTTGGTCATGTCGATATGGGTACCGGTCACCTTCAGGGGGTTGCCGTTTTCATCCCAGTCCGTCACCCGCCCGCGGTCCAGCACCCAGGTGACGGTGCCGTTTTTGTGCTGCATGCGGTGCAGCGCTTCATAGAAGGGGGTTTTGCCGTGCAGGTGATCGTAGAAGGCATCCAGTACGTTCTGTTTGTCATCCGGATGCAGATGCTCACGCCAGATCTCAAACTGCGCGCTCAGCTCCTTGGGCTGATAGCCCAGCATAGCGCCCCAGCGGCGGTTATAGATAATCAGCTTCCCGGTGGGAACGTCGAGCTGCCATAAACAGAGACCCGTCCCGTCGAGCGCAGCACTGAGCTTGTTTCGGGCGTCACGCGCCAGCCTGGCAAGCCGGGCATTGTGCTTTTTGAGATTCTGAATCTGTTGTTTAAGCGCCTTTTCTGACATGCGAATAATCTGAAGAAAGAAATTATTGATGCCAGTTTACGGGATGGAAGTAAATATACGGTTAAAAAAAGAAAGGGATTTGTGTTAAGGCTTATATTCACGGTCTTATAAGCAGCCATGAAATAAGAAATGAGGGGCCTGATAAAGCCAGGTGGAATAATCACCTGGCATTTTTATTAATGGGTAGCTTCGCCGACCAGGCCGCCCGCTCCCGCGCCGAGGGCGGCGCCTTTGAGAACGCTATTACCGGTTACAGCGGCTGCACCAGCGCCTACAGCGGCACCAATGACGCCACCTTTACGGGCAGCTTTGCCTTTCTCACCGTTTTTAAACATCGCCCCGGTACCCGCCCCAACCACCGCGCCGCCGACGGTGGATTTTACGCTTTTCCCGGCTACTGCGCCGATGGTCGCGCCCACCAGCGCCCCGGTAGCGGTTTTATCTGCCGCCAGGCTGGAAGCAGAGCAGAGCAACGCACCGATCATTAGCGTGATTTTCATGGTTTTCATGACAATTTCCTTATAAATGTGCAGTGAGACATTGCGGGGGATACTGCCAGCTGTACGGATTGTCGGGTAGGCCAATAATGCCGTGGTGGAGAAACTCGTCTTAATCTGATCGTCGCCGGGCGGTGGCCCGCCCGGCACGGGGGTTAGCCCTGACGTTTATCTTCGGTGTTGGTATCAAAATCACTCGCCGCATGGCGCTCATGCAGCTGTTCGCTCAGCTCGCCATTGGTGCGGTTAACGATACGCCCGCGCTTCACCGCCGGACGGCTGGCGACATCCTTCGCCCAGCGCTGAACGTTCTTGTAGCTTTCGGCATCGAGGAACTCTGCTGCGCCATAAACCTGGCCCAGCGCCACGCTGCCAAACCATGGCCAGATGGCAATGTCGGCGATGGTGTACTCTTCACCTGCCACGTAGCGACCCCGCGCCAGCTGTTTATCCAGCACGTCGAACAGACGTTTGGCTTCCATGGTGAAGCGGTCAATGGCGTACTCAATTTTTACCGGGGCATAGTGATAGAAGTGGCCGAAACCGCCGCCAAGGAACGGGGCGGCGCCCTGCAGCCAGAACAGCCAGTTCAGGGTTTCCACACGTCCAGCCGGATCTTTTGGCAGGAAGTGACCGAATTTTTCCGCCAGGTAGAGCAAGATATTGCCGGACTCAAACACCCGCGTTGGCGGCGTGGTGGAGTGGTCGCGCAGGGCCGGAATTTTAGAGTTCGGGTTGACATCCACAAACCCGCTGGAGAACTGATCGCCCTCGCCGATGCGGATCAGCCATGCGTCATATTCCGCACCGGTGACGCCAAGCGCCAGCAGCTCTTCCAGCAGAATAGTGACCTTCTGGCCGTTTGGCGTACCCAGGGAGTAAAGCTGCAACGGATGTGAACCGACTGGCAGGGTTTTCTCGTGGGTGGCACCAGAGATTGGGCGGTTGATGCTGGCGAACGCGCCGCCGCTGTTGTTCTGCTTCCATTCCCAGACTTTCGCTGGCTGGTAGTTATTCTCGGACATGTTGATCTGCCTTTTTGTGGAGGTGTTGAGGCAGTGTAGCAGGTGTTCCATGAACGGTTTAACGAACTGAGCGCATAAGGTTATGCGCTCAACGGAGTGCCTGCTGGTGTGCTAAAAACATAATGTTTTACCCGGGCATAGAAAAAGGGGCCCCTGAGGGCCCCGTTGAAGGTACATATCAATCAGAACGACTTGCGTAAACGCAGGCTGAAAGTGTGGGCCTGGTAACGCTCGCCGGCCTGCAGGTCGTAACGCGCGTCGAAGCTCAGATCGTTGGCCTCGTACAGCGTAGTGCCGATGGCTACGCCGGCCATATCTTTCACCGGAGAAGCACCTTTGGTGATAAAGCTGGTTTCACCGATGGCGTCTGCGGCGTAAGTCGCATGGCTGCTGACCTGGCGGTTATCGTACTGGTGGAGCCAGGAGACCTGGGCAAACGGCGTCAGATTACCCAGACCGGTGGAGAAGGTCTTCTCCAGGCGGGCACCGATATCGCTGACTACCGACTGCGTATGGGTGCTGCTGACATCCAGCGCCATCCCGTTGCCGCCGGTTTCGCTGTAGCCATCCACATGCTGATAACCGTAAGTCAGGCCCGCGAGCGGGGTCAGTACTACGTCGGCTGGCAGCGTGATCGGGTAACCCAGCTCGCTTTGCAGAGTGACCGACTGGCCGTTGAACTTGCCGTGGGCTGCGCCAGAGAAGCCGGTGAAATCGGCGCGGCGGACGGAGCTGTAGTTCTGACGGTTCAGGCCCGCGGAGAGGTTCAGGTACCAAGAATTGCCGGTGTAGGCTGCGTAACCAATCACCCCGTAGTTATCGGCGGTAGAGTTGTTGCCGCTCAGGTTATCTTTACCGTGTACGGAGGTGTTGCTGTAGTTCAGCGCCGCGCCCAGACGCCAGGCGTCGCCCAGCGCGCGGTCGGCACCGATGATCAGGCCGCCAAATTTCGCTGAGTAACCGCTCACTTCGTCACGGCTGTCCTGACGGGCATAACCGCCGAACGGCTGACCCCAGACAATCCAGTTTTCTGCGTAGTCATCGCCAGTTGCCACTCCGCTCACGCCGGAGGCCTGTGGATTACGCACGGTATCGATGTGAGCACCCACTACGGCCTGAGCAGTAGAGATGGCAACGGATGCCGCTGAACTGGTGTTGAGGTTCTGGCTGGTAGAGAGACGCTCGCCAACGCGGTTCGCCTCCTCTTCACCTTCAATGGCCAGCGAGGCGTTGTACAGATTCAGCAGCTGCGGAGAGGCGATGCCGGAATAGTTCGCCAGCCCGCCAAGTGATGCGGTAGCGCTTGGGATGGTGGCATAACCCTGTTTGCCCGGCTGGACAGGCGCTGGCGCAGGCTGCGTTGGTGGTACTGGCGTTGTGACGACCGGCGGAACAATCTCAGGTTCGGTTACCACTGGCGGCGTCACTTCTGGCGTCGGCTCCGGCTGGGGTTGCGGCTCTACCGGCGCGGGGGCGATCGGTTCTGCACCCAGGGTTAAGACCAGCGCCTTGCTCGTCGCATCTTCATACACGGTGCCGTTGACCGCACCACGGTAGCCGAGCGCTTTGTAGTTCAGCTGATCGGCATGGTAGTCGGTCTGGGCCCCATTGGCGTTGATCACCACATAGCGCTGCCCTTCGGCGAACTTATAAGTGTTGCCGGTGCGCAGCAGGTTGATACTCGATCCCGCGTCGATAGTGGCGTTGCCGCTAACGTTCAGACGACCATACCCGGCATCGGCAAGCAAATCACCGCTAGCCACGGCCAGATCAGAGACGCCGGAGATGAGTGTTGCGGCCGCTTTCTGATGATAATCACCCAGAATGTTGATGCTGTTATTCACCTGCAGGGATGCAGCTTCGTTCAGCACGGTGCCGGCCGTCACCTCGATGTCGTCGCTCATCTGCATTGCCATCAGGCCATACTCAGGGATAACGCTAAACGTACTGACATTATCGTTGAGCAGCAGCGAGCCGCTGCCGAATGTGACATTCGAGCCAGTAATGGTGCCCGTCGCGCCATCGATGCCGGTCAGCGTACCCAGGGTGGTGCCACCGTTAATGGTTAATGGCGTCGTGCTGGTGGAATAAATATCACCGATAATGGTGCCGGTATTGGTGAGGGTTACCGTGTCGCTGTTATTACCGTTAACAAAAAGGGCATAGCCTCCACCGCTTAACTGACCGTTATTGACGATCTCGGTATTGCCCTGATTGTTGTCGTTCCAGATGTAAATCCCGCTCCAGTTACCCGCGATTTCACCGTTGTTCACAATGGAGCCAATAACGCTGTTACTGTTGCTGTTGTTATAGACAGCCGTGTCGTTAGCGCTGATTTTCCCGTTATTAACAAGGGTGTTAATGGTGCCGGAGTTAATAATGCCGAAGGAGCTGCCGTTAATCTTCTCATCATTAACGATAGTATTAATAACGCCCTGGTTGATGATCCCGGAGCTACCGTAATAATCGGTTGTGCCGCCTTCAATTGTTCCGGTGTTATGCAGTGAGCCAATCGTACCGCTGTTAAAAATGGCCCCTTTTTGCCCCATGAATATGCCGTTCTCGTTATTCACAGAAGAGATAAGGCCAGCATTATTCAGGTTATCGATGGTGCCCTGATTGTTGATGCCGCGATAGCCCACAATCTTGCCATCTTCGGTATTAGCCAGGGTGCCGATCGTCCCGGCATTGCTCAACGTACCGGTGTTGTTATACCCGAAAAGGTTGTAAGAGCCCGGAACCCTCTCGAGCGTGCCGCTGTTAGTGAAGGTGTTAATCACACCCGTTGCACCTACCGACACGACGCTGCCGTTTTGATACTGGCTCAGGCTGGAGATGGTGCCGTTATTGTTAAGTGTATCTACTGTTCCATCAATCTGAACAATATTGTTGTTTAACAATAATGGGTTATCAGCGGTGTCGCTAATCACGCCATCATTAATAAGTGTCGTTACAGTACCGCCCGCGTTAACGGTTAAGGCGTTGGTGGGGTTGCCGGTGATATTTCCCTCATGCGTAATATGCACCAGCTCTTTTGCATCAGCTATCTGAATATTGCTTATGGGTGTGTCGATAATTAACTCGGGAGACGTTGCGAAGGCTTGCGCAGCCGTCGAGGCAACCAGCAGGGAAATCAGCTGGCTAAGGCGTTTCTTTTCCATGGTGTTCCGTCATAAGTAGCGATGATTGTGCAAATGCTGTGGCGATTTCTTCGGATTAATCCGATATCTTCGGGCGCAGAATATACAATTTGTTGCCGAAAACAATAAGCTCTGCTTAATTATTTCAGACTGAATCTATTCCACATTTTTTGTAATGTTTATAATTTGACTTAAGGCTGGTGGAGGAATGAGGATATATCCTCACCTTTTGCAGGGAACATTATTGATTAATTTGTCTTTATTGTTGTGCGGGTGTACTTCTGGCGATCCCAACACCGCCGCGCAGCGTATTGCCGGGCAAAGTGGTCTGATCAGTGAAAAATTTGACGCAGATCCCTTCCCGATTGTCGGCTGGTATCGGATCACGCCACCGGTGAACACCTTGCATCTCTATATCGAAGGAGATGGTTTTGCCTGGAAAAACCGCACCACTCCCTCGGATAACCCGACGCCACGTAATCCAGTGGGTCTGAAGCTGGCGGCGGCAGACAATCATGCCAGTGTGCTTTACCTGGCCCGGCCCTGTCAGTTTATCGGGCCCCCTTTGCCGGCCAGCTGCCGTGCCAATATCTGGACTCAGGATCGCTTCTCGCCTGCGATAATTGATGCGATGAACGCGGCGGTTAACCGGGCCGTGGCGCGCTATCCGGGAGTGCAAATCGATCTGATCGGCTACTCCGGGGGCGGCAATATTGCCGCGCTGCTGGCGGCACGTCGACACGACGTGCGCTCCTTGCGAACGGTGGCGGGCAATCTTGATGTGGCGTATGTAAATGCCCTGCATCATGTCACCCCGATGCCCGAAGCGGCGAGCGCCATCGAAAGCGTTCCCGCGCTTCGCACACTGCCGCAAATTCATTTCAGCGGGGCAGAAGACACCACCGTGCCGCCCGCCGTTGCCCGGCGCTTTCAGCAGGCGGTGGGGGAGGAATGTGCGCGGGCAGAGGTGATCAATGGGATGGCACATGGCTCGGACTGGCCGGCAATCTGGCCGCAGTTACTGACGCATCAGCTCCCTGATTGTTGAATGAAGGAACTCTCAAGTTGGTTTGGCCTGTTAGCGGGAAATAAAGAGAAAATTTGAATAAATAATATTATTGCACTAATAATTCATTACCACCGTTTTAATTTCACAATGTAATTGTTTCCCAACTAATCGATTTTTAATAAATATAAATATCTTGAAATGCATTTCGTGAATGATATTTGTAATGGTTATTTTTTCAGACGTTAAGAGAAATCAATAATATTGGTGGATTCCTATTTAAACATCAGTAGGTTGTGACTGGGGTCTGCTCCTGTTAATTTTAGCGGTGGTCTTACTTGATCCCATATCTGAAAGACCACAACAGTATTCAATAACGCGTAATGTCACCTTAATCGGGATCTGCCACTGAGCAGGCTCGCCGGGTGGCTCTGGTTTAATTGTTGATTCTGATGCGGTGTACCTTTTAGGGTTCTTGGTCAGGTTAATTCAGATTAGGAAAAAGAGGCTCAATTCAGATATCAAGACCAGAAAGTTTTTAAAAAGGGAACAAAAGTATGATTTCTTCGGATGAGAAAGTTCAACAGCGAGCCAGTATTAAGCTGGCTCCGTTAACGATTGCAATGATTTTAGCCTTACCTGCAGTCGCACATTCAGCAGATTTATCTATGAAAAATGGAAAAATCTACAACGCCAACGGCGTTCCGGTTGTTGACATTAATAAGGCAAACAGCAGCGGTTTATCACATAACGTTTGGGACAATCTGAACGTTGATAAAAAAGGCCTCATTTTCAACAACAGCGCTTCAGCCACCAGTACGCTATTAGGCGGTGATATCCAGGGAAATAGCAATCTGAGTGGTGGTACCGCTAAAGTCATTCTCAACGAAGTTACCTCCAAAAACATGACGACCATCAATGGCATGATGGAAGTTGCTGGCGACAAAGCGGGTTTAATCATTGCTAACCCTAATGGCATCACCGTGAGCGGTGGTGGCAGCATCAACGCCAGCAAATTGACCCTGACTACCGGTAAGCCAGATATTAAGGACGATGAACTGAATGGCTTTAGCGTCAACGGTGGCACCATTACTTTGGGCAAGCTGGATAGTGCAAGCCCGACAGAAATTCTTTCACGCAACGTTGTTATCAATGGCAAAGTTTCTGCCGATGAACTTAACGTGGTGGCAGGGAATAACTATGTAAACACGGCTGGTGAGGTCACTGGGAAAGTAACCGCAACGGGCAAGCGTAACGGCTATAGTGTTGATGTCGCTAAATTAGGCGGGATGTATGCCAATAAAATTAATCTGGTCAGCACGGAAAGCGGGGTAGGTGTCCGTAACCTCGGCGTCATTGTCGGCGGCGAGAAAGGGATCAGTATCGATGCTAATGGCCAGTTGCTGAACAGTAACGCCCAGATTAAGTCTGAAGGCATCATTAATTTAAAAACAAAGGGCTCGCTGGAGAACACGACAGGCACAATCGCGTCTAACAAAACGATCTCGATCGATACTAATAAGAACAAAATCACCAATACTCGCGCGGGAAAAATCACAACTTTCGCTGATATTTATGTGAACAGTGGTGCCATCGATAACACGAACGGCAAGATTGCTGCTGGCGGAGTGTTAGCCGTTAATACGAATAAAAATACCCTGACTAACTCCGGTAAAGGAAATAATGTGGGTATTGAGGCAGGTATTGTCGCGTTAGAGACCGGTACGCTGAATAACAGCAATGGTCAAATTCGTGGTGAATACATGGAGCTGAATTCTGCGTATCTCAATAATAATAATGGGATATTAGAAACTAACGGCGACATTATCATTAACAGCAGTGATAATATTGATAACAACAAAGGATTGATCCGCTCTGCAAGTGGCCGGATTAATATGACTGCTGCTAAGTCAATCAATAATAAAACCACCAAAACCGCGGATACAAACAGTGCCGATACATTAGGTATTGCGTCTGAAACTGGGGTTAAGATTGTCGCTAATGCGATCTATAACAATGGCGGACAGATCGCATCTAATGGCGATGTCTCGTTGGAAAGCCGCGGCATGATTGACAACGATTCGGGCAAGGTGATGTCCAACGCCAAAGCGATAGTGAAAGGCAGCTCCGTTCGCAATGACAACGGTGGTATCAGCGGCAAGCAGGGCACAAATGTTACTGTTGATGGTAATCTGACAAACTACATTGGCGTCGTAAGTTCTGAAGAGGGCGATGTCGCGCTGAAGGCCAATACCATCAATAACCACGGTGGTTTTATTACTGGGCAAAATATCTCTATCGATACCAAGGGAGAGTTAAACAACAGTACTGCACTTATTGTTGCCAATAAAAAGCTGACGGTGAATGCGGGTACAAATATTGAGAACCGCAATAGTAACAATTTTGGTAATAATTTCGGTCTCTATTTTGGCATGCCACAGCAGAACGGTGGTATGATTGGAAAGGAAGGCGTCAACCTTACCGCAAACAATATTTATAACAACTATAGTCGAATTATTTCTGAAAAAGGTTCGATTGATCTGAATTCAAGAAATAATTTTGAAAATAACAACGCCCAACTTGTCAGCGGTGGCGATGCAGTCATAAAAGTGGGTAATACGTTTAATAACAATTATGCGACGACCTACAGTGCTGGCAACCTTAGCATCAACACCACAAATTTAAGCATTAATAGTAACGGCAATTTCCTTGATAACAATGCAACCGGGATTATTGCTTCAGATAAAGATCTGATCCTGAACGTTACTAATAATCTTAATAACACAGGCTGGATCAGCGGTAAGGGCAATGTCACTCTTAACGTTCTGAAGGGTCAATTAAATAACCGTAATACGATCGCTGCCGATAAGTCTCTGACCATAACGGCCTCTAATGGTATTGAGAACTCAAAAGATATCTCCTCTGGCGGTACATTAACTCTCGATTCTAAACGTTCTATTGTGAACAACAATAACAGTAATATTGTTGGTTATAATATCGTTATGAATGCGAACAATGATATCACTAACCGTAGCAATATTGTCAGCGATGCTGACATGAACATAACCGCTAAAGGTAATTTAAATAATTATCTCAATCTGGTTAGCTACGGTGACGTGGCGATTACTGCTAATAGTGTTAATAACAATAACTCGGTGATCGATGCTAAGGGTGCCTTGAGTATTAACTCAGCAGGCAAGATTGGCAACTCCAGAGGAACGTTACGTTCTCAGACTGGAGATATGTCTCTTGTTTCTACTAATAATAATATTGATAATTATTATGGCTATCTTATCTCTGGTGGTAAGATTGCAATCAAAGGGAACAATCTGAACAATGATAACGGCCTGATTGGAAGCAACGGGGATATCAACATTTCCCTTAAAGGATCCTTTGACAATGGTAAGGGATCTGTCAGCAGTAATTGGGGTGATGTCGTTCTGAATGCGAACAGCGTTGATAATAACAACGGTTTCATCTCAGGTAAGAATGTTTCCGTCGATTCTAAATCAGCGATTTATAACAATGATGCATTAATTTCTGCTTATAAAGTTCTTACTGTTAATGCCAACGGTAACGTTGAGAACAAAAATGGCAACAACTTTAATCGCGATCATGGTGCATATTTTGAGCTGGTTGATAGCATTGGCGGTATGAGCGGTAAAGAAGGACTTAATATTACTGCTCAGAACATTTACAACAACAATAGTAACTTGATCGCTGAGAAAGGTGCTCTGACGTTAAACTCCAGAGGTGTCTTCGATAATACGTCTGCGAAAGTAATTAGCGGGGCTGACAACAGCATCAATGTCGCTGGTGTTTTCTACAATAATTATGCAACCGTATACAGCGAGGGGAATCTTGATATTAAGGCTTCCAAGCTGGAAAATTTAAGTAATGGAAGCATGGAGAAGAATAACGCAACAGGTGTTATTGCTTCAGATAAAAATTTGAACCTTACTATTGATAACAGCTTTACTAACTACGGCTGGATTAGCGGTAAAGGTGATGTCAATCTTAACGTTCTGAAAGGAGCATTTTATAACCGCAATACGCTTTCTGCTGACAAAGCTATGACAATCAATACCCTGAGTGGAGTTGAGAACTATAAGGACATTGTTGCAGGAACGACGCTGACCGTGAATACCGAGAAGCATATTACAAATAGTAATAATAGTAATATGCTCGGTAAAGATATCGTGATGAATGCAGTGAATAATATCGTTAACCACGGGAACATCGTAAGCGATTATTCTTTAATCGCAAAAACAGCAGGGGATATCTATAACTATCTCAATATGCTGAGCTACGGTGTCGCTAAAGTCACTGCGAAAAATGTAGTTAACAGCGATAAAGATGCGGTTTTAGGCGGTTTTTATGGTTTAGAACTGGAGTCAGAAAAGACAACTAACACTGGTACCCTTGTAGGGATGTAAACCATAAACAAGGCAGCAGCATTGTTTGATGCTGCTGCCTTCTATTTTTTACCGAGTGAGTCAATGGAATTGAGATTTAAAATCTTTTGTGCAATCGCCTTGCTGTTCTTTCAAGTACCAGTAAAGGCTAGTGTTGATGCATTGATAATCCAACAAAAAAATGCTGACAACAATACTTATCATGAGCAAAAGATCGATAAGAAGGATGTTTACTCTAACGCGAAACTAAAAGCATTTGAGCTGGATGATCTTCCAGCCGAAAAGAACTGTTTTGTTATAAAAGAACTGATTCTGGATAACAATTTTCTGAGAAAAAAATTAGAAAACAATATCAAGAAGAGTGTTGTCGGGCGTTGTGTGGGCCCAACTGGAATTAACAAAATAGCCACGGCTTTGCAGGATTATTATATTGATGCGGGTTATATTACTACCCGTGTAGATATTCCATCGCAAAATATTTCTTCTGGTGAGCTAAAACTGACTGTCGATGCAGGCCGGATCGACAAAATTATTATTGAGGGGAATGATATTTTACCCTGGATACTGCCTTTTAAGAAAGGCGATATCCTGAATATACGCAATATAGAGCAGGGGCTGGAAAATCTTCAGCAGGTTCCTGGCGTTAACGTTAAAATCGATATCGAACCGGGGTCGAGGAATGGCTATAGTAATGTTTTGATTAACACTCATCGCTTTAAAAAATGGAGCGTAAAAGCAATTTACGATAACTGGGGTGATGAAGCAACAGGGCGCTATCGTGCCTCGGTTATTGGTTATCTTTTCAATGCATTGAAATCCAGCGATCTTTTTTATCTGGCGGGTACCAAAAGCACCACCGGCCAGTATGAAAACATAAGCACGTACTATTCATTACCAGTAAATTACTGGAATTATTATTTTTACTACAGCAAGAGTAAATCTAAACAAAATATCCCGCTCGCATGGACAGCGATGGACTATGTGGGCGACAGCGAGTACTGGAGTGCAAAAGCAGCACGAACACTTTATCGCGACAGTAGTCGAAAGCTGACGGGCAGCGCAGAATTTATACGCAGAAACTATAATTACACGATTGCGGGAGAAGAGCTGGCGTTACAAAAACGTAATATGGGTAACGTGAAGTTCGGCATCAACTATAAACAGCAGCTTGCAGATGGGAATTTGAGCGCAACGCTGTCATGGCAGCGTTTTCTGACATGGTTCGGCGGTGAAAAAACACCCGATATGGTTTATGGCAACGTGAGTTCAGCTAGCCAGCTGTTTAACCTTGAAGGGAACTACACGAAGCAATTTAGCAATAGTATTTATAGCATGAATTTTTTCTCTCAGTATACGCCGGATGAGCTGACGTTGCAGGATCAGCTAACGATTGGCGATCGCTGGAGCGTGCGTGGTTTTGAAAATAGTGTGGGGCTAACCGGAAACAACGGTTTCTTCGTACAAAATACGCTGTATCGCCCCTTAGGATTTCTGCTTGCGAACTATTACATTGGCGTGGATTTGGGACAAATTAAAGAGGATATCTATTACGGTGATGAATTCATCGTCGGTGGTGCGATAGGTCTTCAGGGGAACTTTAAAAGCCTTGAGTATGACGTTTCCGTTTCGGCACCCTTCAAATACCCGGGCGATCTGAATGTCGATAAAGCAAATATTAATTTCAATTTTTCTTACCAGATATAGTTAAGGATTAGCGGTATCATGCGTATCGGTACGGATATAGTAGAAGTTACGCGTATTAGCCGGGCGATTGGTCACGGTGACAGTGGCTTTCTTGCGCGCGTTTATACGGAACAAGAAATAATTAAAATTAATATGGCTGACCCCGATTATGAGCGGGCTTCTGGATTTTGGGCGGCGAAAGAAGCTGCAGTAAAGGCGCTCGGATATGGTTTTCGCGATGGCATTAAATTTCATGATATTGAAATTATTCATGATGAATATGGCTGTCCGCATTTTAATTTTACGGGAAGAATGAAAGAGATGCTCGATGAGAAAGGTCTCACTCAATCGTCCCTCAGCATCTCACATTGTCGGACCCATGCCATAGCGGCAGTGGTTCTTTATTAACTTAATGGTTCTCCCTGACTATGTACAAGTTTAATGATCTTAATGAAAAAGCGGTTCTTGTAACTGGAGCCAGTGGCGATATCGGTCTTGCGATCTGTGCCAAATTCCTTGACCAGAACTGCTGTGTCTATGCGTTATATAATTCAAATCCGGTACAGTTGATGGAGTTGAAAGAGACGCATCCGGCAGGACATAACATGCATGTTTTACAATGCGATTTGGCCGACCCGCAAAGCGTTACTGCGTTATGCCATCACCTCTCTGAAGTTGCCGGTAAGATCGATGTACTGGTCAATAACGCCGGTATTGTCAAAGATGCCCTCTTTGCTTCGATGAGTTTTGAAGACTTTAGCCAGGTTGTGGAAACGAATCTGTTCAGTATTTTCCGCCTGACCAAAGAGGCGATGAGTCTGCTCCGCTCCTCTGAAAGCCCGGCGATTGTAAATGTGTCGTCGATTGCGGCCATTGTCCCAAGTGTCGGCCAGATTAATTACAGCGCCTCAAAAGCGGCCATCCTTGGTTTCACCCGAACGCTGGCTGCGGAAGTGGCTCATTTCGGTGTGCGCGTAAATGCTGTAGCTCCAGGGATGATTGAATCCAAAATGGTTAAAAAAGTTTCGCGCACCGTGGTGCGTGGCGTCACCCAATCCATTCCATTACGTCGTCTGGGCAAATGCGAAGAGGTTGCCAATACCATTGTCTGGTTAAGCTCATCTGCTTCAAGTTATATCGTTGGCCAGACCATCGTCATCGATGGCGGCCTGGTTATGCGGTGATTTATGTCTAAATACAGTATTCCTTCGAAGATATTTCTTGAAATGGGGGGCTGGCGCCAGCCCCTGATGATGGTCGACAGAATTGATGACTTCAAATATGGCGAAAACGGTTATGTAAAGGTAGTTAAACACGTAACGTATAACGACCCATATTTGTTGGGGCATTTTCCGGACGATCCGATTATGCCCGGTGTGATTATTTCTGAGATTTTTGGGCAGGCTAGTGAGTATCTCTCGTTCTTTACGGATATCTGCGATATCTACGCCGAGCGTTATAACGAAGAGCTGAGATCGCTGCAGGATATCCATGCGCGTATTACCAGTAATGAAATGCTGGAAATTATCCGCACCCGCCGTGCTCAGGTTCGGGGTGTTCTCGCAGCACAAAATCTGAAGTTTAAAGAGATCGCTTATCCTGGCGACTCGATTGAAGTTACCAGTAAATTGGCTTTTTCTGACAGTAACGGCTTTAAGCACTACGCCGTTACGGCCAACGTCGGCAAAAAGCTGATAAGCCACGGAACCATTATTAACTTCCGTGAAATATATTAATCCTATAAGGGGCTTGAATCATGTCTACTATGAATGACGATATTGAACAGCGCAAAAAGGTTTTGCTGACGATTAAAACCGAAATCATTCAGCGACTGAATATCCAACGCGATGTATCACAGATTGATGATGACACTGCGCTGTTTGGCAATGGCCTGAAACTGGATTCCGTGGATGCGACAGAGATTGTTGTGTTGTTGGATAAAGTTTTCGATATTAAGGTGAGCGAAAGTGATGACCCATCTTATATGCGAAGCATTAATAGCCTGGCAACATTTGTCATCCAGAAGCAAAACGCTTAACAGGATTAGCGCTTAAAAGGAATTTTGCATGAAATCTCTTTCTGATATTCACTCAAAAAACAACGCCATCCTGGGCGTTTACAATAATCAATCCGTTCCGTCTGCATATCATGATCCGCTTGTTGAATATAAAGCCGTACGTGAAAATGCACTGCTGGTAGATTATTCACATATGTCGATTGTCAGCGTGATGGGTGAAGATGCCTGGATGCTGGTTAACAATCTGGTTTCTGCGGACATTTCTATCATTCGTGATGAGCAGGGAATTTACTCTCTGGTGCTTAATGAAGATGGCACAGTGCGCGGCGACGTCTATGTGCTTTGCACTTCTGACGGCTATTACATCATGTCGGAAGAACTCCCGGCAGCGGAGATTATCGCGAGCCTGAATAAACTCCTTGAAAAAGCGGATGAACTGGATATCCAGGAAACGCCAGAGATCCAGGATATGCGTGAGGAGAACTGGGGCGCAATTATGCTCGAGGGACCTTATTCCTGGGAGATGATGTCAGAAATTCACGGTTTCGATATTATCGGTCTGCCTTATTATGAGTACATGAATACTGATGAGGGATTGATCATCTTCCGCTGTGGGAAACATGGCGAATTTGCTTACACCCTTATTGGTCAACAAGAACAGCTGGTTGAGCAGTGGTTGAAGCTGCTTGAAATCGGCGAGAAGTATCTGATGCAAACCGGTGGTCTGGATTATCAGAAACTGGTGCGAGTGGAAAACCCAGGCTGGAATGCGGCGTTTTACGCTGAATATGGCCTGAATCCTGTCGAATTGCAGATGCAGTGGGCCGTCCAGTACGACAAAGAGAGTTTTGTCGGTAAAGACGCGGCAGAAGCGTTATCCCACAGCTGCGTTAAGCACAAGATCATTGCCATGATCGTTGAAGGTGAATGTGCTGGCGTTGAGGCTGGCGACACCGTCTTAGCCGAGGGGCAGGCTGTAGGTAAAGTCATTAAAGCCATCTTCTCTCCTGCCCTGCAATGCTTCATTGCTCTGACGCTTTTGGATTATGACTACGCCTGGTCAGATATTAGCGGTTACGCCATTCAAACGAATACAGAAGTCGTCGAGGCAAAAACCAAAAGCATGCCATTTATTTATAACCTGAGCATGCTGGTGAACCCGACCGAGCACAGCTTTGTTGATGCCTCAAAAAACAAAAGTGCTTTGAATTAAATAACAGACCAGCGTACAGAAAAATAAGCGGTTGCCATCATCCGGTTAGTTATCTGTGCGCTGTCAATTCTCTGTAAATATTGGTAGTAACACTTATGAAAATAAGCAGAAAAAGAGTTGTCATTACCGGGATGGGAATCCTGTCATCTCTGGCTGAAAATATGCAGGACTTCAGAGAGGCTCTTCTGAATAAACGCAATGGCGTCGCGGATAGTGAGCGCTTTGCAAAATGGTTTGAAGGAGCAAGAGCCGCTGAAGTTTTGCATGATATCGATTATTCGGAACTCCCGGAAGGCATTGTCGAATCACTCGATAACGCTGCGCTTTGGGCATACAAAGTGGGCAAAGATGCGTTAAACCAGGCTGGCCTGCTAGGAAAGAAAGCCGATCTCAAAGAGACCGGGATGATCGTGGGTGTCTCTTCAGCAGGAACGGAAGCCTTTTTGCCGCTCTTTGAGCAGCGAATTGCTGATTTCTCTTTACGAAAAGCGCTTTTTTCGGGGGGCTTCTCTTCCTGCTGTTCCAGCGTATCCACGCTGCTCGGCCTGAAAGGCGGCGTAGAGCTGGTTGCTACCGCCTGTACCGCCAGCCCTAACGCAATCGGCATGGCGTTTGACTATATCCAGAACGGCAAGAGTAAAACGATGCTGGCCGTCGGCACGGAGCCTATCTACCTGCCGACCTTTGCGGGCTTCTATGCGCTGAACGTGATGCATCCGGAAACCTGTACCCCCTTCTCTGGGCAGTCTGGGATGTCTATCGGCGAAGGTGCAGGGGCCGTTGTACTGGAAGAGTACGAACATGCCGTTGCCCGCGGCGCCACCATTTATGGTGAAATTCTCTCTTACGCTACCTCCTGCGACGCATTCCACGAAACCGGGCCCGATCCACGTGCCAGCGGTGCCGTGCAGGTGATGTATAAAGCGATGGAGAATGCTGGCGTCACGCCGGACCAGATTGAGTACGTTAACGCGCATGGCACCGGTACTGAAGCGAACGATCGCATCGAAACGATGGCGATGAAAAAGGTCTTCGCTAATAATGAGAAGCTGTTAGTCAGTTCTACAAAATCCTACTTTGGCCACAACATTGGTGCGGCAGGGATTGTTGAACTGATTGCTTGCCTGGCTACGCTGCCAGATAAACGCGTTCTGCCAACGCTGAATTTCTCCAAAGCACGCCCTAACTGCGATCTTGATTACGTACCGAATGAGTTCCGTGATCAAAAAATCAACCTGTTCATGAAGAACAACTATGCCTTCGGCGGCAATAACTGCTGCATGATCCTGAGCATGGAGCCTTGTACTGTTCCGGTCACATCCTACGACAGCAAGCGAGTAGCGATTTCAGGCGTAGGGGTTATTTCGGCGATTGGTCATTCGCTCAACGAAATCCTTGAAGGCGTCTGGCAGCGCAATAACAAGGTCGAGCTGAGCGGCGTTACGTTCCCTGAAGATACGCTGGAAGAAGCGAAAGAGTTGCTCAGTGTTCTGGATAACTCCAGTCAGTTTGCCGAACTGTTTGGTGAAGAGTACAGCTTCAGCAGTGCAAAACTGCCGGAAGAGGAAGAGAACTTTAAAACCTTCCAGGTGACCGGTCTGGAGCCGCGCAAACATCTCCGTCGTTTCGATCCACGTAAAGCCACGCGTGGCGGCACCTTTGCCCTTATCGCGTTGAACGAAGCGCTGGAACAGGCGAAGCGGAAAATCAAGCGCGATGGCGATCAGCTTGGGATGATCATGGGGATGTCCCGTGGTCCGCAGGAAACGACGTATAAATACCTGCAAAGCCTGAAACCCGATCCACGTAAGGTGCGGACTTCAGAGTTCCCGGGCTCGCTGATGAACTCGATCCCAACCTTCTGCGGCATTTCCGAAGGGATTAAGGGCTACACGACCACGCTGGCGACCGGCGAGAATGCGGCATTAGGTGCCCTGACCTACGGTTATGAAATTGTGCGTCAGAATTTGCAACCACAGGTTATTGTCGGTGGGGCAGATGAATATTTCCCGTCAATGTCGCTCTATATGGACGCGGTAACGCAAAAAATCCATATGACCTCTAATGCCAGCGACTATCAAATCTATGGCAAAGAGCCAAAAGGTTATGTGCCTGGCGAAGGGGCGTGCATGCTGGTGCTGGAAGATCCGCAAACGGCGGCAGCGCGCGGCGCTGACGTCCTGGCGGAAGTGGTGGGGTACGGTAAATCCTGCAGCAACAGCTTCTTTGATGCCTCAATGATTGATGAAAAATCAGATGCCATGGCGCTGGCTATTGAGCGCGCGTTGGCTGATGCAGGCATCACGGCACAAGAGATCGATCTGGTCTGCGGCACCAGCAATGGCAATGTCGACAGCGCCCAGGTTGAAATCTCTGCTATTTGCAAAACACTTATCGACGCCAATCCGAACGTGCCGGTCGTTAACTACAATGCCTGCTTCGGTTTTGTTCCTTCTGCTGCCGGTTTACTCAATCTCGCCGTCATTATTGACTGCTTTAAGAAACAGTCTGTTCCCGCCATTCCTTATACCGAGGAGTTTTTCGATCAGCGAATTAACTTTGTTCGCGAACCGTTACGTCTTGCGCTTAAGCACGTCTTACTTGTTGGCGCAACGGAAGGCGGGAACTACTACGCGTTTGTGATTAAAGGATAATATTGTGAATAATGCCGCTATCATTTCAGGTTTCAGTTGTTGTTTGTCATTTGCTGAAGACAGTACTCAGTTAATTGAACGTCTAAAGCAAGGGGCACGTGTTGACAGAAAACCCTGGTTTGCATCTGATGAAGAAGCAATTAAATGTGGTTTTGACAGTAATAAATATGTCGGCAGACTGAAACACTTAGAAGATCGCGCATTAGAACAGGTTTATGACCTGATAGAAAAAACGCTCGACCAGGCAATGCTGAGTACGCAATGCCTGGCGGGCGATAACGTCCGGGTCTACCTTACCGGTATTGGTCCGCGCGTGGACGCTATTCATTATAACTCTCTTTATAATAAGAGTGACGTCGAAGATATTGTTTTCGTTAAATCTCTGGCGAAGTTGAATGCAGCGAATATGTCGCAGGATATGTTCTCCGGCAACGTTGCACGTAAATATCACCTACGATATTTACCGCCCAATATGAACTGCACCAGTAATTCATCATTAACGGCGATTCATCTTGGTTGTCAGGCTATTGAGCATGGCGGGGTTGATTTAGTTCTGGTTGTAAATTGCTCCCAGATTACTACGCAGGATATCTGGTTTCTTGAAACCCAGTCTATGCTGGACAGCCATCTGGTTCAGCCGTTTGGTGAAAACAGCAAAGGCGTACTCTTTTCTGAAGGGTTTAGCGCTCTGCTGCTGGAAAGCGACAGTCATCGCCAGGCCAGGGGCGTAAAGGGAGGCATAAGTCTGCAAACGGCCTACACACAGATCAGCGCGCGCAGAAGTAATGACATTACCTGGCTCAGTAGCAGTATGTTTAAAGTTATGCAGAAAGCCGTTAAAAATGCTGATGTTAATCCGGAAGACCTGTGCGCTATTATTCCTCACGCTAACGGCTCTTCATTAAGCGATAAAGCGGAAGCAAATGCGATAGGCATGTTCACCGATGGCCATGTCATCCCCGTTCTTGCCTGGAAAGGACAGGTGGGATATACCCCTACGGGTTCAGGTATTGTTGATTTAATTATTGGTCATCATTCACTGACCCATAATGAGCTCATTTCTGCGGTAAGCAACGACACGATTATCGATGCCATGGCGCCGTATCTCCTGGTCGATTGCGGTGTCATTAAACATGATAAAAAACATCTGCTGAAAACAGGTGTGGGCGTTGATGGTTCTATTATTAGCGCGGTATTAACGCAGCTCGATAAATAAAAAGGAAGAGTTGAATGTATTTATCCTCATTTGCGCTTATCGAGCCAGAAGACAAGTTTTATTTCTACCAGCCCAGCTGGTTGAATGCCCGGGAAGCCAATCTGTATCATCAGGGATTGCAAAACACCCATGCTGCAGGCTGGGGTTTTAAACGTTTCGGAACCGATCCGGAGATCTATCCCGGAGAGATGATCCGTAATCCGAAATACAGCGATTACATCGAAGCGATTGAGCAGGTCGGCGACAATGCTCTGCAATCCCTCTCGCCTAAAGAACGTGTGAAGCTGCTGAAGTCCCGGACGGCATTTATCTACGCGGATTCCTGGGGCGAGTCTGGCCTGTTTGAGAATACCGACAGCGCCTTGCACATCTCAATGATCGATACGCTGCCAAAGAATCTGGTGAAAAAATTTGCGATCAGCGAGCCGACTTGCAAAATTCGCGGCGAGAAACAGGCATTTACCCAGGCAATGCGTGTAGCGCAGGATTATTTGCGCTGGGACGTGTTTGATTACGTGGTGATATGTGCCGCATACCGCGCGGTGTTATCGCTCGTTTTTTCTGACGAAGGTAGCGAACATACGCGCCTGCCAGCCCGCGCGAAGAGTACAGATAACCTCAACTTAACGGTGGAACGTACCGGTTGCTTTATTTTTAGTCAGCATAAAAGCGACATCCGCGTGAGTGGAAATAAATATGTTATGGCCGACAAAATTGAGCACACAGGCGAAATTGACCAGTTCGCTTTCGCCGGCCTGCGTAAAGATCTGCTGATCCGTTCAGACTTATCACAAACTGACACGCTCGATCTTGTTGATATCTACGGCAACAGCGGTTGTTTGACCCCTGCACTGAGTTTTGAATATCTGAACCGGCATCCTATTGAAACGGGAAAATTACGAACCATCATTCCCGATCGCCTTACTGGTTACAGCTATTTCGATATTGAATTTTGTAAGGAGTAACACCAGCGCGATGAGTGGAATAATTAAAGAACTCCCGGTAATTGCTTTAAATAACATCTACAAAAGCTACGGCACCGGTGAGGGGAAAGTTGAAGCGCTGAAAGATATTAATCTTGAGATAGCGAAAGGGGAGTTCCTGGCGCTGTGTGGCCCTTCCGGCAGCGGTAAGAGTACGTTATTAAACGTTCTTTCCGGCATTGATAAACCGACTGCCGGAACCGTGATGTTTTTGAAAAAATTGCTGAATACAATGCCAGAAGAGCAACTGTCGGTCATCCGCGGCAAGCATCTGGGCTTTATTTTTCAGTTTTTTAATCTGATGCCGGTATTAAACGCGTTCGATAACGTGTTTTTCCCTCTTGCGTTGAATGGCCACTTTACTAAAAAAGAGGCGAAAGAGAGGGCGCTGCATTTTCTTGATAGCGTGGGGCTGGCCGGCTTTATCGATCGCAAACCGGGGCAACTGTCGGGCGGGCAGCAACAGCGCGTGGCGATTGCAAGGGCGTTGGCCCATGAGCCACAGGTTGTTATTGCCGATGAGCCCACCGGGAATCTCGATCTGGCAACGGGCGAGGCGATTCTGGATTTAATGCTGAAAATTAATCAGGAAACCCGTACTACGTTCATTATTTCAACGCACTCAAGCCAGTTAAAAGAGCGCGCAAACAGGGTGGTTGAAATCAAAGATGGAGAGCTGGTTGATGCAACTGAAGCGTAATTATTTGACTCTGTGCTGGTGCCTGCTCTGTGCAATATTCAGCGGTTCGACGCTGGCTTCAACCGTTCCGACAGTAGAGAAAATCATGCAGAGCGGTTTTCCGGCACATCCTGAGGCGCTGGCAAAGGTAAATGATGAATTATTCGCAGAGTATGTCGCGAATAAAAACGTCACCTCGCTGATTTTTTACGCCTACGGCATCCTGCGTCTGGCGGAACATTACTCTACCGCCAATGACTTTATCCATGCTTACGAATATGCCAGGACCGGCTTTTTCTATCTCGACGAAGCGGTTGATAGTCATGAGGATAACCTGCTTGTGCGTTACTTACGCGCGCGGGTAGATGCCTATACGGCAGGGAGTGGCCGCTGCGTGGTGACGCTTAAGGATACGGCGATCATGCTGGAACAGCGCCCGGTACTCAACGCAGGACTGATCGAGCATATAAACGCAATGCGCTATCGCGCGCTGATGAACTGTCAGGAGCCGCAAAAGGCCAACGAGGTTCTGGCGCAGCTCAGGCAGCAAAACCCCGGCGCAGCAGATTCGCTGATTTCTGATACTGCACCGCTTTGGGATATGAATGAAGTCACGCAGGTATTAATACCGATGGTAAAAGGGAACTAAATGTCCAGGGAAGTTTTATTCATCAACATCATCGTTGCGCTGATTCTGCTCTTCGTCCTCGGGTGCGTGCTGTTTCGCTTCCGGGATGTGAAGTTTGCATTTTTAAACCTTTTTCGCCACAAGCGTCGCTCTTTTTCAACGATTGCCGCGATTGTGCTGGGCGGCGTGTCGATATTTCTCTATGGCGGATTCATCGACTATTCATTCTGGATCCTGAAAGAGCAGACGATCCGCACCAACATTGGCCATGTGCAGTTCTACAACCAAAATTACTTTGAGACATCGAATAAAAATAAAAGCCTGATTGAAAATTATACTCAGCTGAAACAGGCCATTCTGGAGACGCCCGAACTGGCCGAAAATATTTCGACCCTCTCCGGGCAGCTGGAGTTTACCGGTGTGATCTCGCAGTACGAGAATGAAACCTCCAGCTATTTTTCCGGGCTGGGTATTGAAGCGTTACCGGCATTAAAGCTGGGGTCTTTTGACAAAATTATCTCCGGCAGCGATCTATCGCGTATCCGGGCCGACGAAATTACGCTGGGTAGCGGGTTGGCGAAAACGCTTAATACGAAGTATGACGACTGGCTGGATGCCATGGTGGTTAACACCAGAGGGGGGCAGGGTGCCTTGTCACTCAAGGTGAGAGGCATTTTTGCGTCAGGTATTAAAGACTATGATGATGTGGCTATGAAGCTGCCGTTGGCTACCGCCCAGCGTATTATGGGCACAGATGGCGTAAGTAAGGTGTTGATCCTGCTAAAGGATGACGATAGCGCCGCCTTCGCTGCGAAATTGCGCCAGTTTATTGCCCGTCACCAACTTCCCCTGATTGTAAAAGAGTGGAAAGAGGTCTCTCTCTTTTATCAACAGGTAGAGGGGCTGCTGTCCGGTATCTACTTCTTTATTAAGCTCATTGTCGCCCTGATCGTAATTTTTATGATTAGCAACGCGATGACCATGAATATCATTGAGCGTACACGCGAAATTACAACGCTCAGGGCTATCGGTTTAAAACCGCTCCGCGTCACGCGTCTCTTCTTCCTGGAGGGGATCTTCGTGGGTATCACCGGTGCGATTGGGAGTCTGACGCTGGGGCTTATTATTGCCTCGGTTATCAATTTGTATGGTATTGAAATGCCGCCTTCACCGGGCCAGACGACGGGATATACCGCATTTATCAAAACCAACAGCCCTTCGCTTATCTGGATCACCCTGGTTTTGCCAATATTAACCGCCACGGGAGCGTCAATCCTTCCTGCTTTGCGCGCATCAAGACTCAATATTTCGGATGCTTTTAAATTTTCGTAAGGATACGAAATGAACACAGTACTTATCAGGCGAGCACTTTCCGGCTTGTGGCTCTTTTCAGCATGCGTGTTGGCAACATCTGTTGATAACAATGCGCTGGAAATCATTCGTCGGGCTGATGAAGTGCGCTCGCCGAACAAACCTTTTCGCTATACCACCACCATAACGGAATACAAGGATGGCGTAGCAAAGCCGGACGCTAGGCAGGTTCTGGATATTTCTATGCGCTTTATGAAGCCTGAAGGTGAAACCAGGGCTGATGCCCGTTCACTGGCGCGTTTCATCTATCCCCCGCGCGATAAAGGAAAGGTACTGCTCTCAGACTGGTATGACTTATGGTTCTATACGCCTGAACTACGTCGTCCTATCTCCGTTTCGCGCCAGCAAAGGTTGATCGGGCAAATTTCCAATGGCGATGTGATTGTCACCAACTTCGAATATGCCTACGACGCCACGCTGTTAGGGCAAGAGCCCTGCGGAGATAAGCGCTGTTATAAGCTCTCTCTGACGCGTAAATCCCCTGAAGTGACCTGGCCAAAGGTGATGTATTACGTCGAGACGGACGGCGACAATCGCCCTTATAAAGCGGCGTATTACTCACTGGATGACAAATTACTGAAGGAAGTGCTTTACCAGGATTTCCGGATGGTGCTGGGTAAAATGCGGCCGACGAAAATTGTGGTGCAGGAGGCCCGCCATGATAAAAGTTACTCCGTGATGGAGTACAGCGACGTGCGTCTGGAGTCCTTGCCGGAATACCACTTTACCCGGGAATATATTCAGCGAGGGGCAAAATGAGAACCTCTCTGAACACGATACCGCTGCTACTGCTCATGCTGTCATTCGACCTGTGGGCAGACTGTTTGACCGGCGCCGATGTGGCAAAAAGCACGGATGTAACCCTATTCGAACAGGTTTCCCACGTTAACAGGCAGGCTTTAATCTGGCGGATTAACGGCAAAAACCCCTATACCCAAAACAATACGTTTAACAATCTCGGCCTCAAGCTCAGCGGCGGATGCTCGGTGATTGATAACAAGCTGGCCCTTGATTACACGCTGTACGGTTTGACTTACTACTCTGTGCATACTCCCGGCAAATTTGAGGAGGATGATCATCGCTCGCGTGCGCTGATCGATCGGCTCAGCCTCGTTTACACGATCTCCGAAAGCATCCTGTTGGAGGCGGGTAAGCTCATAGCTAAACCGGGGCTGTTTTTATTACGTTCACCCTCCGCGTTGCATCGCGCCTATTCGGCAAGTTTTAAGTCCACACGACTCTACGATCCATCAATGGCTGCGGGATATGAGGAGTCGCCATGGGCGGCCAAACTCTCAGCAGATACCCGCGACTGGTCGTTGTCGCTGACCGTGGTACCAAAGCTGGCGGATATTGACAGACGTTATGAGTCCGCGGGCAACTGGTCTGCGGATCAGCGCAGCAACAGCAGTGAAGAGTACCTGTTGAGCTATACCGACAATCGCTTCGGTGACTACACGCCTACGTTCAACCTGAAGCTGGGAGACAGTCACTCGCTGGCGATGGCGAACAGCTATAGCTACAGCCCACAACTGGTACTTAATGCCGAAGTGGCTTACCACGCCGAACAGCAATGGCGACATCTGTCGGAGCAGAACGCTGCGAAAGTAGAGAATTACCAGTTTCCTTCCTCGCTCTATAGCACCAGGCAGAAAGAGGGCGTCGAACTGGCCGTGGGGGGGCAATATACGTCAGACAACTTCAGCGTGTACGGCCTGGAATATTATTTTCAGAGCGAGGGATATTCCCGCGCGCAGTGGCGTAAACAGACCGATCTCATTTCGTTCCTTAATACGCGCACCGGATATAGCGTTGTGGATCGAGCGTTTGACTCATACAAATACCTGATGGCATCGGAGATCAGTAACACCGGCAGCAAAGGAATGTTGCAAGGCAAACACTACCTTAACGCCTGGGCCAGCCTGCTGTCAGACGATCAATCCAGGTTGCAGCCCTATCTGACAGTCAACCTGATGGACAGCAGCGCTATGTTCGGTGTGCATTACAGCACGCCGTTAAACAGCATTGATGAAAGGCTTGAAGCCTATACCGGGGTATTTACCTCACAAGGAAGCTCAGACTCTGAATTTGCGCTCTTCGGTGACACGCTGGGCGTTTATTTAGGTTTTAAATATTATTTATAAGGGAGTGGTTATGGCGATGAATACTCTTTCACAACCTGTGGTGGCCCTTTTTTCAGGGCAGGGTAATCCGGTAATTGGTATGGGGAGTGACGTGTGGGACAAGAGTGTCGCCACGAAGAATATCTGGGATTGCGCCAGCGATATTTCCGGCATGGATTTGCGGCGCCTCTGCCAGAAAGGCCCCATGAATCGACTGGTTCAAACGACAGTGCAACAGTTGGCCGTGACAGCCATCAACGTGACGCTCTATACCCTGTGCCGTGAGCGATATGAAAATATGCACATTGTCGGCTCCTGCGGCCATAGCGTGGGTGAATACAGCGCCCTGTATGCTGCTGGGGCGATCTCGCTGGAAACGCTGTTTCGCACCATTCACTTCCGCGCCAGCACCATGCATGAGGTGAGCACGAAGCACAAAGGCTCCATGCTGGCGCTGAAAGGGGTGAACTATGCAACCCTGAGCGAGATGATTGCCTCCTCAGGTATCGAACTGGATATCAGCTGTGATAACACGCCTAATCAACAGGTGATCGGCGGAGCGCCTTCTGCGTTAAGCGAATTTGCCAGGACGCTGGCGGACAACGGTCTCGACCCGGTGAAGCTCGGCGTAAGTGGTGCCTGGCACACCCGGTTGATGGCCGACGGCGTGCAGTTAATGCGCGACTTTTTAGCGACTCAGGAATTCCATCCTGCGCAGCATGACGTGCTGATGAACGTAACGGCGCAGGCGACCTCCGACCCGGCGCAGATAAAAGAGAACCTCTCCCTGCATTTAACCCATAGCGTTAAGTGGACCGACAGCATGAAGCATTTTTTAAGCGGCCCGGTTGAAACCGTTTTTCTTGAGATCAGCAACAAAGCCTATCTTGGACAAATGCTTAATGATTTTGCCGGGTTTGATCCTGAGCGCGTTTTGCATTGTAGAAAAGTTCTGGCAATTTAAGAGTATTGATATGATTCCCGATTATTTACGGTTTATTCGTTTTCAGGATAGAATGATTCTGCTGTTTATCTATCTGATTACGTTGATACTGCTGGGTTTTTACTGGAAAAACACGGACTTTACATTTACCCGCGATGATGCATGGGTGGTCAGTGCTATCTTTGCGCTGGTACTCCATAACTTTATTTTCGATCTTAAGGCTTATTGGGCATATAAATGCGTCGTCAAAAACATTGATTTGTCGTTCTTTAAAGATAAGACTAATAAGAAAATTGAGATAGTTATGTTTAAGCCTTTGGTGGCTGTAACGATCTCATTATTCATCTTTGGTGCATTATCCAGCACGCTTTTTTTGTTAACTACTCCGGGCATCGTGTTAATTCTTCTTGCCATGTTTGTCCCGCTGATAATCTGGGGAATGTTTGCCATCATTCGAAATGGCTATGTCAAACAGGTCGCGATTTCTTTTGTGGATAAAGTGAGGTGGAAGAGTCTCACCCGCTATATGCTACCGACCATGTTTATCGGCATTATCATGAACCTGCTGGTAATTGGTCCGCTGCGGCATAGTGAACAATTTGATTTCAACGGCGCTTATTTTACTCTTAAAGCCATTATTACAATGTGCGTTTTGTGTACCATCGTATTTGCGCTCAGTCTATTGTCACTGCTCATTTCAAAAAGATATGTATTTCTGGGTCATCTTTTTTTGAATGAAATTGATTTTACCTTCTCAAAGACGCTCCCCTGGCGTTCGCTTTATGACAAACCACACTGGCTACAGTTGGTGATGCTACTGATTGTTGAAGCTATTTGGGTGACGGTGGTTGCGCTTCTGTTCGCCTTTGCAGAGTGGCAGGTTTGGTTTGAGATTTATTACCTGCTCTGTTATTTGCCGTTTTTCAGCTATTACATAATGCGTTGTTACTGGAAATGGCATAATGACTTTATTATGTCCTGCGATATGTATATCCGTTGGGGCGAGATCAGTAAACAAACCCGGCTGTGGTGATCAACATTATGCCGTCAGCTTCATGCTGGCGGCATAATAGCAACGCCTGTATAAGGCTAAAGATATTTTAGAAGGGAAGGGGTGTAACGCTCCAGAAGCCCAAAAGCAAAAACCCGCCTTTTGGGCGGGTTCTTTAAATAGTGATGCCCGGACCCGGACTAACGCCGCAGGCGTTGAACAGCGCGCTTGCCGCGCTGGCCCCGAAGGGGTGAGCCGCTTGCGGCGAATAATCGAACGTAGTTCGATGAAGAGTCCGGCTCTCAGAAAGCAAAAACCCGCCTTTTGGGCGGGTTCTTTAAATAGTGGTGCCCGGACTCGGAATCGAACCAAGGACACGGGGATTTTCAATCCCCTGCTCTACCGACTGAGCTATCCGGGCAACGGGGCGCATTAAACCCGATCTACCCTCTGCCGTCAATGAAATTTGTAGATTTCGCTACTGACCGCACACTCTGTCGCCACTTTGCTGCAATATCAGGCAAAAAACGCTGTCCACAGGGCAGAGAGCGGCATAGCGAGCACCAGCGCAGGCAGCATATTCACCACTGCAAACATCTTGATACCGCAGATCCGCAGCCCTGTCGCCAGCAGCAGCAGGCCGCCGACGGCGGTAAAGTCAGCCATCATCGCCGGGGTGGTCAGCGGGAGTATCAGCGTGGCGCAGGTTGCAAGTGCAAGCTGGATAAGCAGCATCGGCACGCAAATCGCGGAAACCGCGATACCCAGGGTGGTTGCAAAAATCGTTGCAGTAAAGAAATCCAGGAAGGATTTAGCGATAAGAATGCTGGGGTCGCCGGTCATCCCTTCGTGCATTGCGCCAAAAATCCCCGTGCCGCTGGCGCAAAACAGAATAATGATGGCGACATAGTTCTGGATATAGGCATCGTGACCACCGCCTTTCTGTTTACCCCGGGCGAGCAGATTTTTCGCTTTGCCGACGGCGTCGTTAATTCCTTTTTCCAGATAACAAAACTCGCCGATCAGCGCCCCAAGCAGTGTTGCCAGCACCATTACCGGCAGGTTGGCGCACTTGATGACCAGAAGAATGCCAATCCCCATAGAGGCAAGGCCGAAGATTGAGGGCATGGAGGAGCGAATACGCTCCGGTAATCGCTGGCTAAGCACGGCGCCAAGTACGCCGCCCAGCAGCACGGCTCCGGCATTAATGAACGGTCCTGTAACCACTATGAACTCCTGTTATTTAATCATTGATATTGCATTATTATTACTCTTTTCAGTGAGTAATCGCCAAGTTTAATCCCGTTTTCTGCATAATGATTCCTCCTTGCGCCCCTTGGCGAAAGGTGACATTATTGCGCGAATTTTCTCCTCTCAGATACGGGGCCGCCCATGAACAGACTCTCTCTCGCTGCGCGAATGGCTGGCCGTATCGACACAATCTATTCTACGCTCACCATGCGGTGAGGGTAACGCAGGCTCACTGCAGGACAACAGTAAAACCAGACGCGTTCTGTTTTTACTGATGTCTGGCGGTCGGAGCTGAACTCCGGTCAGACACATTCGTTGGGCAGGGGAACTCCCTGTCCGGGGCTTTTTCTCGCCTTGCACGGGTATTTGCGCTTATGAAATCAATGAAAATTGCCGTCAGCCGTGAGCTGGCCTCCGCCTTATCCACGCACCGGGAAGTGGTGACGCTGGATAACACTGATTTTACGGATGTGGCGGCAGTCGTCATTACCGTCGCTGAAAGCCGCAGCGGCATTCTCGCATTGCTGAAACGCACCGGTTTTCATTTACCTGTTTATCTCTTCTCACCAGAGCCGGTAGAAGCGCCTGCGGGTGTCAATGCAGTAATCGACGGCAAGGCACAGGAGTGGTTAGAGCTGGAAGCGGCGGCCTGTCGTTACGAAGAGAACCTGCTGCCGCCGTTTTTCGACACCCTCAGACAGTATGTAGCGATGGACAACAGCACCTTTGCCTGTCCTGGACACCAGCACGGCGCATTCTTTAAGAAGCATCCCGCTGGCCGTCAGTTTTTCGATTTCTTTGGCGAAAATGTCTTTCGTGCCGATATGTGCAACGCCGACGTCAAGCTCGGCGATCTGCTGATCCACGAAGGTTCCGCCAAACATGCGCAAAAGTTCGCGGCGAAAGTGTTCAATGCCGACAAGACCTATTTCGTGCTTAATGGTACTTCTGCCGCCAATAAGGTCGTGACCAACGCGCTGCTGACCCGTGGCGATCTGGTGCTGTTTGACCGCAACAACCATAAGTCCAACCATCATGGGGCGCTGATCCAGGCGGGTGCCACGCCGGTTTACCTCGAGGCGGCGCGTAACCCGTTTGGTTTTATTGGCGGCATTGATGATCGTTGTTTTGACGAGACGTACCTGCGGGAGCTGATCCGCGAAGTGGCGCCGGAAAAAGCCCATGAAGCGCGCCCGTTCCGCCTGGCGGTGATCCAGCTCGGCACCTATGACGGCACTATCTATAATGCCCGTCAGGTGATCGACAAGATTGGCCAACTGTGCGACTACATTCTCTTCGACTCGGCGTGGGTAGGCTACGAACAGTTTATCCCGATGATGGCCGACAGCTCCCCGCTGCTGCTGGACCTCAACGAGAACGATCCGGGGATCTTTGTCACCCAGTCGGTACATAAACAGCAGGCCGGATTCTCCCAGACCTCGCAGATCCACAAAAAGGACAACCATATCCGCGGCCAGGCGCGTTTCTGCCCGCATAAGCGCCTGAATAACGCCTTTATGCTGCATGCGTCGACCAGCCCGTTCTATCCGCTGTTTGCGGCCCTTGACGTGAACGCCAAAATCCACGAAGGGGAGAGCGGACGGCGGTTGTGGGCCGAATGCGTTGAGATGGGCATCGAAGCGCGCAAGGCGATTATCGCCAACTGCAAGATGATTAAGCCGTTTATCCCGCCGGTGGTGGCCGGGCGTCCGTGGCAGGATCATCCTACCCATGCGATTGCCAGCGAGCTGCGTTTCTTCAGCTTTGAACCGGGGGCGAAATGGCACGGCTTTGAGGGGTATGCCGAAGAGCAGTACTTTGTCGACCCGTGCAAGCTGCTGCTGACCACGCCGGGCATCGATGCTGAAAGCGGGGAGTACACCGACTTTGGCATCCCGGCGACCATTCTGGCGCACTACCTGCGCGAGAAAGGCATTGTTCCGGAGAAGTGCGATCTCAACTCCATTCTTTTCCTGCTCACCCCGGCGGAGAGCGCCGAGAAGATGGCGCAACTGGTGGCGATGCTGGGCCAGTTTGAACAGCACATTGAAGATGACACCCCGCTGGCAGATGTCCTGCCAACCATCTGGAACAAATATCCGGTGCGCTACCGCGACTACACCCTGCGTCAGCTTTGCCAGGAGATGCACGATCTGTATGTCAGCTTTGACGTGAAGGATCTGCAAAAGGCGATGTTCCGCAAAGAGAGCCTGCCTACCGTGGCGATGAACCCGCAGGATGCTAACCAGGCCTTTATTCGCGGTGACGTCGAGCTGGTGCGCATCAGCGAAGCCGAAGGGCGTATCGCGGCGGAAGGGGCATTGCCATACCCGCCAGGAGTGCTGTGCGTGGTGCCGGGCGAACTGTGGGGCGGGGCGGTGCAGCGTTACTTCCTGGCGCTGGAAGAGGGCGTCAATCTGTTACCCGGTTTTTCTCCGGAATTGCAGGGCGTTTACAGCGAAAAGGATGCGGACGGGATTAAGCGTTTGTACGGATATGTTCTGAAGTAAAAAAACTCCCCCTCCGCAGGGAGGGGGAGTTCACAGATTAATGTGCGACGGTCTGCACGCCTGTTGGGGTACGAACATGTTTGTACTTGAACAGCACCATGAACGCGAAGGCCAGTACCAGCGAGTAGCCTGCAAAGATCAGCCACACCGGCTGCCAGTCGGTAATACCGTTGGTGGTATACATCTCTACAACCTTACCGCTCACCACGCCGCCGAGAATACAGCCGAAGCCGTTGGTCATCATCAGGAACATACCCTGGGCGCTGGCGCGGATTTCCGGACGTACCTCTTTCTCTACAAACACGGAACCGGAGATGTTGAAGAAGTCGAAGGCGCAGCCGTAGACAATCATCGACAGCACCAGCAGCACAGTACCGAAGGCTGACGGGTCGCCGTAGGCGAACAGACCAAAGCGCAGCATCCACGCGAAAATACTGATCATCATGACGTTCTTGATACCGTAGCGGCTCAGGAAGAACGGGATGGTCAGAATGAACAGCGTTTCGGAGATCTGCGAAATGGACATCATCACCGACGCGTGTTCAACGATAAAGCTCCCGGAGAACATTGGGTCGTTATCGAAGCTGTGCAGGAAGGTGTTGCCGAACATGTTGGTGATCTGCAGCTCCGCACCCAGCAGCATGGAGAAGATGAAGAAGATCGCCATGCGTTTGTTTTTAAACAGCGCGAACGCATCCAGGCCAAGCATGGAGCTCCAGCTCTGGTTTTTCTGCTGGTTAGAGACCGGAATGTGCGGCAGGGTCAGGGTGAACAGCACCAGCACGATGGAGAGCGCTGCGCCGATATAGAGCTGCATATGGCTCAGCTCAAAGCCGGAGAAGCTCACCGCCCACATCGCCATAATAAAGCCGATGGTGCCCCAGATACGGATCGGCGGGAAGTCGGTCACGATGTCCAGACCCGCCGTTTTCAGGCGATAGTAGGAGATGGTGTTCACAAGCCCAAGCGTTGGCATATAGGCCAGCGAGTTAAGCAGGATCACCACAAACATCGCCCCCGGCGTGGTTACGCCCGCGGCCATAAACAGCGTGGCCGCGCCCACCAGGTGGCAGAGGGCGTAAAGCCATTTCGCGCTGATCCATTTGTCCGCCACGATCCCGAGCAGGGTCGGCATAAATACCGCGGCAATGCCCAGCGAGCTATAGACCGCGCCGATGGAAGCACCATCGAATTTCAGGGTGACAAACATGTAGGAGCCGAGCGTGGTTAGCCAGCTCCCCCACAGACAGAACTGCAGAAACGACAAGATTTTAAGCTGCAGCTTAAGGTTCATGTTACTTTCCTCACAAGAGAGCGGGCTGTATGTTGGTGTAGAAACATTTGGGTTTTGGATTTGATGCAATTCTATCAGCGAGTGGCGTGATGTTTTGTTACCTCCCGCAAAAAAATGCAATCAACATTAATTTGCAGTTTGGATTGTGATGCAAATAACAATTTCTTATGGGGAAGGCGGGCGGGGAGCGACGGAATCTTTACCCTCCCCACGAAGGAGAGGGTAAAAAAGTCACACTACTTTCTACGATAGCTCTTCTGAGCCGTATTGACCTTGTAGAGGTAGCGGCGGGACTCTGCGGAAGGGTGACGGCTGGTGAGGGTCTGGTAAACATCCCCCGGTGACATACTGTTGATAATGTTTGCCGCCTGGATTTTATCGTTGGAGAAGACCCGCAGCACGCTGCCTGCGCCGCCGTTGTAGGCGGTGATCACCGCATAGCGACGTGAGGTCGGGTTATCAATGCCGCTCAGGTAGACGTTATTCAGCATCGCCAGATAGGCGGTACCGGTGTCGATATTGCTGGCAGGATCAAACAGGTAACTGCGGCTTGGCATACCCGATCTTCCCTGCGAGCGGAACACATCTTTCCCGGCGCTGTGCTGCACAACCTGCATCAGGCCCAGGGCGTCGGAACGGCTCACCGCGTACGGGTTAAACGACGATTCAGTCTGCATAATCGCCAGGATCAGCGACTCATCGACACCATATTTACGCGATGCCTGACGGACCATCCCGACATATTTGTGCGCACGTTTATCGAGGTGGTTCGGCACCAGGTTAATGGTCACGCTGTAGATAACACGCAGGCCGTTGCTGCGGCTTTTCAGGCGCGTCTGCAACAGGTAGTTAGCAAAATTATTAGCACGGCCTTCCCAGCGAATAGACTGGCCGGTTTGATCCACCACCTGGCCATAGAGGAACGGCTCTTTGGAGATGGTGATGTCGTCGGCATCGGAGTAGAGGTCGATAGAGCCCGGATCGTCACCCATCAGCAGGGTTTTCACGATCGCCTCGCGCAAACGCGCCGCAGGATCGGTTCCGGCAATGGTCTCGACGGTAATGGTACCTTCGTCAAAGTTGATGTGGCTGCGGGTCTGGTAAGCGTCGGTGTACTTAACGTAGTCCTTTGGTCCTGCGATCAGTACCTCGTTAAATCCCCAGATATTTTCGATGTTATGGGCGAATTGCCCCATCAGAATGTCAAAACCGTTGGTGTCCTTTACCCAGGCTTCGTTATAGCTATCGCCTTTCTTACTGGAGGAACACGAAACAAGTAACGGTGCAACAAGAGCAAGCGCTAAAAATTTTTTCATCATTCCAGGAGTGCGTGTTGTGTTTGTTCTGGGGCTGTTTTCGCCGGGTGGCGCTACGCTTACCCGGCCTACAAACCGTAGACCAGGCAAGGCGGCACGATATTATTTTTCTGGTGGCGTATAGCCTTCAATGTGAACGTCTTTGCCTTCAAACAGGAAATTGACCATCTCCTCTTCAAGCTGTTTGCGGTGTTCAACGTTCATCATGTTGAGCTTGCGCTCGTTAATCAGCATGGTTTGCTTGTGTTGCCACTGCGCCCACGCCTCTTTTGAAATTTCGTTATAGATGCGCTTACCCAGATCGCCCGGATAGAGCTGGAAGTCCTGGCCTTCTGCTTCACGCTGCAGGAAGGTGCAAAAAATTGTTCTGGCCATACTGATTCCTCTTTGTCGCCCGGAGCTAAACCGTTGCTCCGACACGTAATTGCTGTAACAGGCGCTCTACGGGAGCCGCGAGCCCCACTGACGGCGGTTGCGCTAAGTTATACCAGAGAGCGGTGCCTTCATCCATGCACGCCGTGAATGAGGACACGGGAAGCCACATTGGAACAATATCCAGATGGAAGTGGCTGAAGGTATGGCGAAACGCGTTGAGCTGCACAAGAGTATCGGCAGGGATGCCGCGTTGCGCCAGCCAGTCGCGAAGACGCTCCTCATCCTCAAACTGCGGGAAGCAAAAGAGACCGCCCCATAAACCGCTTGGCGGACGCTGGGCGAGCCAGACGGTCTCCTCGTGCTGCATCAGCAGGAAATAGCCGGTACGCTCTGGTAAGATCTGCTTCGGCTTTTTTCCAGGATAGTGTGCCCACGACTGGTTAGCATAGGCGACGCACAGATTATTCAGCGGGCAAAGTTCGCATTTCGGTTTCGAGCGGGTGCAGACCATTGCCCCTAAATCCATCATCGCCTGGTTAAAGCGTTCAACGCCGTGAGCGGGAGTGACCGCTTCACTGATCTCCCACAGGCGCTTCTCCACCTCTTTCTTGCCCGGCCAGCCACCGACGGCGTAGCAGCGCGCCAGCACGCGTTTAACGTTGCCGTCGAGAATCGGGAAGTGTTTACCCAGCGAGAGAGAGAGGATGGCTCCGGCGGTGGATCGCCCAACGCCCGGCAGGGCGGCCACTTCATCGAAGGTTTCCGGGAAGGTGCCACCGTGCAGCGACACCACCTGCTGGGCGGCTTTATGCAGATTGCGGGCGCGGGCGTAATAGCCGAGCCCGGTCCACAGATGCAGCACTTCATCCAGCGGGGCGTTAGCCAGATCGGTCACCGTTGGAAAACGCGCCATAAAGCGCTCAAAGTAAGGGATAACCGTCGCGACCTGCGTTTGTTGCAACATCACCTCTGAGAGCCATACTTTGTACGGTGTTTTTTCAATTTGCCAGGGGAGGGTTTTACGCCCGTATTTGTCGTACCAGTCCAGCACCTGGGCTGAAAATTGAGAGGCTTGCATGGTCTTCGCTTTGCGGTATCAGGGAGGCAGATTGCAGCACAGAGGCATGCGGCTGTAAACCGGATCTTTCCCATGCTTGCATCCGGTCATTAACTTTGGATAATGCCCGTTTCCCGAACATTCTCACAAGCAGACTACTCTTTTATGAAAAACGACGTCATATCACCGGAATTTGATGAAAACGGTCGCCCGCTGCGCCGTATTCGCAGCTTTGTCCGCCGTCAGGGGCGCCTGACCAAAGGGCAGCAGCACGCGCTGGATAACTACTGGCCGGTGATGGGCGTTGAGTTCACCGAACAGCCGCTCGACTTTGTGGCGCTGTTTGGCCGCGACGCACCGGTCACACTGGAGATCGGTTTCGGCATGGGCGCTTCGCTGGTGACTATGGCAAAAGCGCGCCCGGAGCAGAACTTCCTCGGCATTGAAGTCCACTCCCCGGGCGTCGGTGCGTGTCTGGCGACAGCGCACGAAGAGGGCGTCGAGAACCTGCGCGTGATGTGTCACGACGCGGTAGAAGTGCTGCACAAGATGATTCCTGACAATTCTCTGAGCATGGTTCAGCTCTTTTTCCCTGACCCGTGGCACAAAGCACGTCATAATAAACGCCGTATCGTTCAGGCGCCGTTTGCTGAACTTCTCAGAAGCAAACTGAAGCTGGGTGGTGTTTTCCATATGGCAACCGACTGGGAACAGTATGCGGAACATATGCTGGAAGTGATGTCGGCGCTGGACGGGTATAAAAACCAGTCTGCGAGCAATGACTATGTACCGCGTCCTGAATCGCGTCCGGTAACCAAATTTGAACAGCGTGGCCATCGTCTTGGTCACGGCGTATGGGACTTAATGTTCGAGAGGGTGAAATAATGGCAAAGAACCGTAGCCGTCGTCTGCGTAAGAAAATGCACATCGAAGAGTTCCAGGAGGTGGGTTTTTCGGTTGCATGGCGTTTCCCGGAAGGCACCAGCGTAGAAAAAATTGATGAAGATGTCGATGCTTTCATCAATGAAGTCATTGAGCCGAACAAGCTGGCGTTTGACGGCAGCGGCTACCTGGCCTGGGAAGGTTTGATCTGCAAACAAGAGATCGGCAAGTGTACCGAAGAAGATCAGGCCATTGTGCGTAAGTGGCTGGAAGACCACAAATTCGAAGAGGTGCGCATCAGCGAACTTTTCGACATTTGGTGGGACTAATAGAGCATCAGGGGCCAGCAATTGCTGGCCCATTTTGTATGAGGGAGAATATATGATGCGCAAAACGCTGCTCGCCGCGGCCTTAATGACCACGGCACTCACCGCTCACGCAGAGTACAAATGTGAAGTCACGCCGCGTGACGACGTGATCCTGAGCCCGCAAACCGTGCAGGTAAAAGGCGAGAACGGCAATCTGGTGATCACCCCGGATGGCAACGTCATGTTTAACGGCAAGCAGTACACGCTGAGCGCAGCCCAACGTGAACAGGCAAAAGACTATCAGGCCGATCTGCGCAGCGCGCTGCCGTGGATCGACGAAGGCGCTCTGACCCGCGTGGAAAAAGGCCGTGTCGCGCTGGATAGGATCATCGCTAAAGAGGCAGGGGAGAGCAGCAATATGCGCTCGCGCCTCACCAAACTGGATGCGCAGTTAAAAGAGCAGATGAACCGCATTATTGAGCATCGCACCGATGGCCTGACGTTCCACTATAAAGCGATCGATCAGGTGCGCGCCGACGGCCAGCAGCTGGTGAACCAGGCGATGGGCGGCATTCTGCAGGACAGCATTAACGAGATGGGCGCCAAAGCGGTACTGAAAGGCGGCGGCAACCCGCTGCAGGGTGTGCTGGGTAGCCTGGGCGGCCTGCAAACCGCCATCCAGAACGAGTGGAAAAACCAGGAAGCGGATTTCAAGGCATTCGGCAAAGACGTGTGTCAGCGCGTTGTCTCGCTGGAAGAGAGCCGCAAGGCGCTGGTGGGCGGGCTGAAGTAACGCTATTGAACCAGCAAAGGGGGACGCCCTTTGCTGGTCTGCATCACATTAAGCCCAGCAGTTCAGGAAGAAACAACGAAATTGCAGGGATGTAGGTAATCAGCATCAGCGCGGTTATCAGGGCTAAGTAGAACGGCAGTAGAGGTTTAATCAACTGCTGGATCTTCACCCCGGAAATAGAACAGCCGACAAATAATGCGCTGCCCACCGGCGGCGTCAGCAGGCCGATACAGAGATTGGCCACCATCATAATGCCGAAATGCACCGGATCCATCCCCAGCTCCTGAGCAATAGGCAGGAAAATAGGGGTAAAGATCAACACCGCAGGGGTCATATCCATAAAGATCCCGACGATCAGCAGCACGATATTAACCAGCAGCAGAATAATCAACGGATTATCAGAGATCCCCATCAGCGTATCGCTGATCAAATACGGAATGTCTGCGTTGGTCATCGCCCAGGACATCCCCACGGAAAAGCCGATCAGCAGCAAGACGATGGAGGTCATGACCACCGACTCCAGAATCAGCCTGGGTAACTCCCGCCATTTCACCTCCCGGTAAATCAGCACTGACAGAATAAAGGTGTAGACCACAGCGATGGCCGATGCCTCCGTGGCAGTAAAGATACCGCCCAGAATGCCGCCCATAACGATGATGACCAGCAGCAGGCTTGGCATCGCGTCAAAAAAGGCCTTTATCGCCTGAGCGCGGGTGGGGCGCTCAGCGAGTGGATAAGCGCGGCGTTTAGCAATGACGGCACAGACGATCATAACCGCCAGCCCCATCAGAAGACCCGGCAGGTAGCCCGCCATAAACAGTGAGGCTATCGAGACGCCGCCCGCGGTAAGGGAGAAGACGATCAGCACGTTGGAAGGGGGAATGAGCAGGCCCGTGATGCAGGATGTGACGTTTACCGCCGTGGTGAAGGTGGGGTCGTAACCCTGCTTTGTCTGGATAGGGTGAAGCGTTCCGCCAACGGCGGCCGCGGCGGCTACCGCGGAACCAGAGATGGAGCCAAACATCATATTCGCCATCACATTCACGTGACCGAGCGAGCCGGGAACCCGGCCAACCATCACCTGGGCCAGATTAATCAACCGTATGGCGATTCCGCCGCTGTTCATTAGCGTGCCCGCAAAGATAAAAAACGGGATCGCCAGCAGCGAAAAATTATCCAGGCCGTTCGCCAGACGTTGGGACACCGTGACGACGGCGATCTCCCACGGGAACATCAGCAGCATGGAGGCCACCGTAGCGATACCAATCGAAAAAGAGATCGGGACGCCAATGAAAACCAACACAAAAAAGCTGCCAAACAGCGTGAGCGCTACTGCGTTTTCCATTATAACGCCTCCACGTTTGCGGTTTTCAGAGCCAGCCGGCTCTGGCACATAAAATTCAGGGCATAAAACATGATCACCAGGCCGCTCAGCGGAAGGATAAGGTAGACGTAACCCATGGGGATCTGCATGACCGCAGAGACTTGGGCCGTCTCAAGGGTTTTACCGATAAGCCGGATGCCTCCCGTTACGATGACCAGCCCGGCAAAAACAAAGATCATCAGGTTGACCAGCAGGCTCAACAGCGCCTGCTTAGGCTGACTCAGGGAGAGGGCGAGAAGGTCGATAGAGAGGTGTCGCTGGGCGCCCACGCTGTAAGCCGCACCGAGCAACCCCACCCAGATCATTAAGAAGCGCGCCAGCTCATCGGTCAGGGTGCTGGGTTGGTTAAGGACGTAGCGACTCACAACCTGCCACACCACACAGATAACCAGCGCAATCATCACCAGCACGCAAAAAGCGGCAATGACGCGGTCTACCGCAGCCTTAAGGCGGTTAAATATCATGGTGAATATCCCGTTGAAAAAGGGCCTGATGCGGCCCTTAGAAAAATTATTGCGGTACCGCGTTTTCAAACTTCGCTAACAGGGCTGCTTGTTTGGGATCTTTTTTGAAATCATCAAACAGCGGCTGAACCGCGGCGCGGAAGGGGGCTTTATCAACTTTGATAATCTCACCACCCATCGCTTTCGCCTGGGCGCGGGTTTGCGCATCAATCTCATCCCACAGTTTTTGCTGATAAACCTGCGAGTTGCTGGCGGCGGTTGCCAGGATCTGCTGCTGCGCCGGGGTCAGAGCGTCCCAGGTTTTGGTGGCGATAACCAGAAAGTCCGGTATTGAGGCGTGTTCATCCTCAGAAAAGACCTTCGCGATTTCAATGTGGCGAGTTTGTACCCATGACGGCACATTATTTTCCGCCCCATCAACCACCCCTTGCTGCATGGCGGTATAGACTTCGCCGAAGGAGACGGGCGTTGGCGAGCCACCCATAAGTTCAATCATTTTTATCGTGGTGGGGCTTGGCTGAACGCGAATTTTAAGCCCTTTCAAATCGTCTGGTTTGGTAATGGGCTTTTTAGCATAAAAGCTACGGGTGCCAGCAACGTAAGCGGATAACGCAAAAAAGCCTCTCTCTTTGGTCGACGCCATAATTTCTTTGCCGATGTCGCCAAATACGACGGTATTAAAGTGGGCCTGATCGCGAAATAAAAAAGGTAAATTATAGATGGCGTAAATATTATCAAAGGATTCTAAATCACTGGCTGAGCCTTTTGTCATATCCAGCGCGCCATTTTGTAAAAGCTCCATGGTTTCGCGGGCATTGCCCATTTGGCTGCTGGGATAGATCCGTATGGTCATGGTGCCATCAGAGAGCGTTTTAACATCTTTCGCCATGGCTTCGAACGCCCGGTGGACAACGTGGCTACGTTCGAGATTATGCGCCAGTTTCAGGGTGATTTTATCCGCTGCGCTGGCAGCAGTAGCGAATAACGTAATTGAAAGTGCCGATAATAATAAACGTAAATACGAACGAGTTTTCATTATTAAGCTCCATGCTAAAAGGTCGTTATCACTAATTCCATTACGCGTTACTTTTATTTGTATGACAGATTAACAAAGTTGTCGTACATGTGTCGCAATAGTAATCGTAATTTCCGCATGGAGTAGGGGTTTATTATTAAAATGTGCGCTGGATTAGATAAATAGACGGAGGGGGATTAATGATTCAGCCAAAAATATATGGTCTACTTTATTTGTGATTAAAAAGCCGTAATGTTTATTCGGTTTTAACGATATAAAAATGCGCCCGGAGGCGCATCAGGCATTATTCTGCGAGGAACAGCTCAAGAAGGGAGTTCAGGAACAATTTCCCCTGCTGGGTGATTTGCCAGTACTGGTCGCATTCGGTCAGATAACCTTTGGCGATGGCTTCATTCAGTTGAGGGCGAATTACCGCTTCAGGCAAGCCGGTATACAACGTAAACTCCGCGCGCGGTGCGGCTTCCAGCAGGCGGAAGCGGTTCATAAAGAACTCGAACGGCTTATCTTCGGCTTCAACATCATGGCTGCGCTCAAGATAGCGTCCTTCCATATAGCCACGCGGATGGCGCGTTTTAGCCGTGCGCAGAATCCGTCCGTCCGGGAAGGTCACTTTGCCGTGGGCGCCACAGCCAATGCCCAGGTAGTCGCCAAAACGCCAGTAGTTCAGGTTGTGCTGACACTGGTAGCCAGGCTTCGCGTAGGCCGAGGTTTCGTACTGCTGATACCCGGCAGCGGTCAAAAGCCTGTGGCCTTGCTCGAAAATATCCCACAGCGCGTCATCATCAGGCAGCACCGGCGGGCGTGAACCAAACAGCGTGTTCGGCTCAATGGTCAGCTGATACCAGGAGAGGTGTGGCGGGTTCAGCTCAATGGCCTGGCGCAGATCGTCCAGCGCTTCCTCCAGGGACTGATCCGGCAGGCCGTGCATCAGGTCGAGGTTAAAGCTGCGCAATCCCAGCCCGGTCGCAAGATGAGCGGCGCGCTTTGCTTCATCCGGGCCATGAATACGTCCCAGACGCGTTAACTTTGACGCGCTAAAGCTCTGCACACCAATAGAGATACGGTTCACCCCGGCGCGCTGATACTCCACAAAACGGTCGGCCTCAACGGTTCCCGGGTTGGCCTCCATGGTAATCTCTGCATCCGCTGCCAGATTAAGACGCGCACGCACGCCATCCAGCAGCGTCTGCATCGCCGGGCCTGAGAGCAGGCTCGGCGTACCGCCACCGATAAAAATGGTCTTTACTTCACGTCCCTGCGCGTAAGGTACGTCGGCGTCCAGATCGGCAAGCAGATGCTGAACGTAATCGTCATGGGGCACTTCGCCTTTTAGCGCATGCGAGTTGAAATCGCAGTACGGGCATTTCTGCACGCACCACGGGATGTGAATATAAAGACTCAATGGTGGCAAATTAGCCATTACGTAATGCTTCCAGTAACAGTTTCAGGGCGCGTCCACGATGGGAAATCGCGCTTTTTTCTTCGCGGGTCAGTTCCGCAGCGGTTTTGCCCTCGCTCGGGACAAAGAAGATCGGATCGTAGCCAAAGCCGCCATTGCCTGCCGCCTCGCGGGCGATCACGCCCGGCCAGCTGCCGTGGCAGACCAGCGGCGTTGGGTCTTCAGCGTGACGCATATAGACCAGCACGCAGTGGAACTGCGCTTTGCGCTGCTCATCCGGCACATCCTTGAGCGTTTCCAGCAGCTTTTCGAGATTCTGCTGATCGCTGGCATCGACGCCGGAATAGCGGGCGGAGTAAATTCCTGGCGCGCCGCCAAGGGCATCTACCGCCAGGCCCGAGTCATCGGCAATGGCCGGTAAGCCGGTGACCTGTGCAGCATGGCGCGCCTTCAGAATGGCGTTTTCAATAAAGGTCAGGCCGGTCTCTTCCGCAGAGTCCACGCCCAGTTCGGTCTGGGCAATCACATCCAGACCAAAATCATTTAACAGCGAGGCCAGCTCGCGCACTTTACCGGCGTTACCGGTAGCGAGAACAACTTTTTGCATCTGTTAATCCTGTTGTATCAGAGCCGCGACTTCCGTCGGGATTTGTTGCGGATTTAGAATTTTGACCTGCTTGTGACGGCCCAGTTCACCTTTCTCGATCAGCACCTGGCTTTTCGCAACGCGAAACTGCTTCGCCAGATACTTCACCAGATGGGCATTGGCCTGGCCATCCACAGGAGGGGCGGTGATGGCGACTTTCACTTCGTCGCCATGCAGTCCGATAATCGTATCGCGGCTGGCTTTCGGCTGAATATACAGCCGTAAAACCAGCCCATCGGCGCAGGTGCTGACAGCACTCATAACGCCATCCACAGCCCCGGCAGCAACATATTGCCTGTGGACTGCAGCAGTTCAGCGATACCCATGTTGATCACGTACAGCAGCAGTACGAGGATCATCGGGGAGAAGTCAATTCCGCCCATGGCTGGCAGCAGATTACGAATCGGGCGCAGCAGCGGGTCGGCAAGCTGAATCAGGGCATACTCCACCGGGCTACGGCCCTGGCTTACCCAGCTCATGATCGCCATCAGCAGCAGAACCCAGAAAATCAGCAGGCCGATCGTTTTTATCAGGATCAATACCGCCGCGATCCAGATGATCGGCTGGAAGGTGATGACCATAAACAGCACGATCGCTTTCACCACGCACAGGATCAGCGCAACCAGCAGGGAGGCGCTGTCAATCGGGCCCATCGGCGGGATCACCCGGCGCAGCGGCCCGACAATCGGTTGGGTCACTTTCACGACAAACTGTGAGAAGGGGTTGTAAAAATCACAACGGGCCCACTGCATCCAGACGCGTAACAAAAGCACCATCGTGTACAGTTCAATGACCGTTGAGAGCAGGAAGGTCAACGTCTTCATGGCGTTCCTCAGGTTTCCTTATTATTGGGTGTAATCGCGCGCGCCGAAAATTGCTGTCCCGATGCGCACCATGGTGCTGCCAGCCGCAATCGCGGCGGCCATATCGTCCGTCATGCCCAGTGAAAGCGTGTCGACCGTTGGGTGGCGCGTTTTAAGCGCCTCAAATGCTACAGCCATTTGCCGGGCTACGGCAAACTGCCTGTCGTAATCTGTTTCAGGGGCCGGGATCGCCATTAACCCGCGAAGCGTCAGGCCGGGCAGAGCGGCAACCTGTTCCGCCAGCTGCTCCAGTTGTTCAAGAGCAATACCTGACTTACTGTTTTCGTCGCTAATATTGATTTGAATCAGCACGTTAAGCGGCGGCATCTCGGCCGGGCGCTGCTCGCTCAGACGGGTGGCGATGCGCAGACGATCGACGGTATGACACCAGTCGAAATGCTCCGCCACCAGTCGGCTTTTGTTCGACTGTAGTGGCCCGATAAAGTGCCACTGCAGATCCGCGGTGCCCTTTTCCCGGAAATGGCGGATTTTTTCCACCCCTTCCTGCACGTAGTTTTCACCGAACATGCGCTGGCCTGCATCAATCGCTTCTGCGATGGCGCTCGCAGGCTTGGTTTTACTGACTGCAAGCAACTTAACTTCTTCTGAAGCACGGCCGCAACCTGTTGCCGCGGCTGAGATTTTGTCCCTGACCTGTGCCAGGTTATGCGCAATGTCGTTCATTTTCCGGGGATCATTAAATGGATATGGAAGAAATTGTGGCCCTTAGTGTAAAGCATAACGTGTCGGATCTACACCTGTGCAGTAACGCGCCACCTCGCTGGCGGCGGCGAGGGAAAATGGAATTTGCCCCCTTTCCGGGGCCGGAGGTCGCGATGCTGCTGAAAAGCTGGCTTAGCGACGAGCAGCAGGGGGCATGGTGCGCCCAGGGACAGGTGGATTTTGCCGTTACGCTTGCGAGCAAGCAGCGGCTGCGGGCCAGCGCCTTTGCACATATGCAGGGGTGTTCCCTGGCGCTCCGCCTGCTTCCAGACGAGTGCCCGCAGTTGCATACACTGGGAGCGCCGCGGGCGATACCTGAACTGCTGGCAAATGATAACGGCCTGATACTGGTGACCGGGGCGACAGGCAGCGGTAAATCCACCACGCTTGCGGCGATGGTCGATTTTCTCAATCACCATAGCGACGGACATATCCTGACGCTCGAAGATCCGGTGGAATTTATCCATCAGAGCAAGCGTTGCCTGATTCAGCAGCGGGAGATTGGCCTGCATTGCCTCTCCTTTTCTGACGCGCTGCGGGCAGCATTACGTGAAGATCCCGATGTAATCCTGCTGGGCGAACTGCGTGACAGCGAGACGATCCGCCTTGCGCTTACCGCCGCCGAGACCGGGCATGTGGTGCTGGCGACGCTTCACACCCGGGGCGCCGCCCAGGCGGTGGAGAGGCTGGTGGATGCCTTTCCCGCGCAGGAAAAAGAGCCGGTACGTAAACAGCTGGCAGGCAGCCTGCGGGCCGTGCTGGCGCAAAAACTCGAAAGGGACAACCAGCAGGGGCGCGTCGCGCTGTTCGAGCTGCTGGTTAATACCCCAGCGGCGGCCAATTTGATCCGTGAAGGCAAAACCTATCAACTGCCCGGCGTGATCCAGACCGGGCAGCAGGCTGGCATGCAAAACTTCGAGCAGAGCCTGGCTGAGCGCAGGGCGCAGGGGCGATTGTCATAAGCTTGCGCCAGCAGAGAATGCCTCTCATGGCCTTGTTTCCTGCGGTATGAGCGCTAGAATCGAGTTTCTGATTGCACTGATTGAAAGCGGCTATGTCATCACAACCGAACCAAAGTCTTATCGACGGCATTCGCTGTCTGCAATATCTGGTTTCCAGCGGCCGTGCTATCGGTTGCCGTGAACTCGCACGACTGATGGGGATCAACACCACCCGAGTGAACCGTTTGCTGATGACCATGGCCTCTATTGGCCTGACCATGCAGGACGAGCACCGCCGCTACCTGCCAGGCCCCGGTATTCATGCCCTGGCGGCGCAGTCCATCCGTGGCTCGGAGCTGTTCTCCCGCGCCTTGCCCCGGCTGGAGCGCCATGCGCCACGCGATATCGTGGTGGCGTTGGGGGTGCTGTGGGAGGATCAGGTCATTTATATCTGGCACGCCGTTCCCGGCAGCCAGGCCAGCCAGGCGCTGGCTGGATTCCATATGCTCCCCGCCTGGCAATCGGTGATTGGCATGTCGCTGCTGGCGAGCGAACCGGATGACGCGCTGATCCCCCGCTTTACGCCCGAGCAGTGGCAAAACCTCGCCCCGCATGTGGCCCAGCAGCGTGAGCAGGGACGTGTGATCTGGCATCACGACGACGGTGAAGTGTCGATGGCGGTACCCGTAGGAGCGCATCATGCCGCGCTGGCGTTTGCCGGTATGTGGAATATTGACGATGAGAGCGTCCGCTCACGTCTTGATGAGCTGACCGCGCTCAACGCCACGCTGCTGGCGGACCAGGAGTGAATTGCCCGGATTGCCGGGCAAAGGGAAGGGGATCAGTAACCCTGCTCGAAGTAACTTTCGAGAATAATCACCGCAGAAGCGGAATCGACGCTGCCTTTGTTTAGCGCGCGAAAACCGCCATGCTCGAACAGACCGGCGCGGGCTTCAACCGTGCTTAACCGCTCGTCATGCAGCTTAATCGCCACGCCAAAACGGCCATGAATTTTATTGGCAAAATTGCGCGCCCGGGCAGTTAGTGGCTGTTCTGTGCCATCCATATTCAGCGGTAAACCGACGATGACCTCGTCCGGCTGCCACTCTTTCAGCAGTCGTTCGATCAGGTTCCAGTCCGGGGTGCCGTTTTGCGCTTTCAGCGCCGTCAGCGGGCGGGCGGTGCCGGTGATGCGCTGGCCGATCGCCACGCCGATACTTTTGGTGCCGAAATCAAAGGCGAGAAGCGTGCCGCTCATCAGGCGTGCCCCGCGACGCCAGGCATGGTCTGGATATCAATGCCGATCAGTTTTGCCGCATCCCGCCAGCGATCGGCGATAGGGGTTTTAAACAGAATGTTCAGATCTGCCGGGGCCGTGAGCCAGGCATTATCCAGGATCTCCTGCTCAAGCTGGCCTTTTTCCCATGAGGCGTAACCGAGCGCCACAAGCACATCCGCCGGCTGGCTGGTGGTGCCCAGCGTCTCCAGCACGTCACGGGAGGTGGTCACAACGGTATTGTCAGAGATGCGGATGCTGGAGGAGAAACCGGGCGGCGTATGCAAAATAAAGCCGCGATCTTCTGCCAGCGGGCCACCCAGCATCACCGGTTTGTCGAGACGAATTTCAGGAACACGTTCGTCCTGGGAAATTTTCAGTTTTTCCAGAATGCCTTCAACAGTCAGATTTTCCAGCGGTTTATTGATGATAATCCCCATCGCACCCTCTTCGCTGTACTCGCAGATATACACGACGGAACGGCGGAAAATCGGATCCTGGAGAGCAGGCATGGCAATCAGAAAGTGATGCTGTAAATTCATTGTCAGAGGTTCAGTTTCCTGGTTTAAAAAGCGACAGCACCCAGTATGCGGACAAAACCCGACACTGTCACTATACACTTCACCCTTCACGCTGCCGGGGCAATGGCTGCGCCTTGATGCAGCATGAAGGGTTGTGTGTATAAATATTGGGACTGTTACTGCTTCAGCCGTTTTTCGATCGCATCCATCAGCATGCCGGTGATAGAAACCGGGAACTCAGCTTCGATTTCACGAATACAGGTCGGGCTGGTCACGTTCACTTCTGTCAGGCGATCGCCAATGATGTCGAGGCCAACGAAGATCAGCCCTTTGGCTTTTAACAGCGGACCCACGCGGCGGGCAATTTCCCAGTCGCTTTCGGTCAGCGGACGCGGCTCGCCACGGCCACCGGCCGCCAGGTTACCACGGGTTTCGCCACCCTGCGGAATACGCGCCAGGCAGTAAGGCACCGGTTCGCCGTCCACTACCAGCACGCGCTTGTCGCCGTCGACAATCGCCGGAATATAGTTCTGCGCCATGCAGTAGCGGGTGCCATGCTCGGTCAGCGTTTCGGCGATCACCCCCAGGTTTGGGTCACCCTCTTTAACGCGGAAGATTGAGGCGCCGCCCATGCCATCCAGCGGTTTCAGGATGATATCGCCATGTTTCTGCCAGAAGGCTTTCAGCTGCGCTTTGTTGCGCGTCACCAGCGTCTCTGGCGTCAGGTCGGAGAACCAGGCGGTGTAGAGCTTCTCGTTACAGTCGCGCAGGCTCTGCGGCTTGTTGACGATCAGGGTGCCTTTCTCTTCTGCGCGCTCCAGGATATAGGTGCAGTAGATGTACTCCGTGTCGAACGGCGGGTCTTTACGCATCAGGATCACGTCGAGTTCGGCAAGCGGCAGATCCTGCTCGGAACCAAAATCGTACCATTTATCGTAATTCTGCTCGACGTTGACGATGCGGGTGCGCGCACGCGCTTCGCCGTTAATCAGATACAGATCGCTCATCTCCATATAGTGGAGCTGATAGCCGCGACGTTGCGCTTCCAGCAGCATAGCGAAGCTGGAATCTTTCTTGATATTGATGCTTGCGATGGGGTCCATCACGATGCCGAGCTTGATCATTGTCTTCTCCGTTAATGCTTCAACCTAAATCGCCAAAACGCACCTGCAGGGCAGTGATGGCGGTTAGCGCGGTGGTCTCAGTACGCAGAACGCGGGGTCCCAACAGAATATCAGTAAACTGGTAGCGTGCGGTCATGGCGATCTCATCCGCCGACAGGCCGCCTTCCGGACCGATCAACAAACGCACGCGCTCAACCGGCAGCGGCAGGGTGTTGATGCTGGCGCTGGCGCGGGGATGAAGGTTGAGCTTCAGACCCTGCTCCTCTTCCGCGCACCAGGCTTCAAGATCCATGGCCGGACGGATCTCCGGGACGCGGTTGCGGCCACACTGCTCACAGGCGGCAATGGCGATTTTTTGCCACTGCTGGAGCTTCTTATTCAGACGTTCAGCATCCAGTTTAACCCCGCAGCGCTCAGAAAAAAGTGGCGTAATGAGGCTTACACCCAGTTCGATCGATTTCTGGATGGTGAATTCCATTTTTTCGCCGCGCGACATCACCTGGCCTAAATGGATATGCAGCGGTGATTCACGATCGTCGATGTCGCCACGCAGGACGCTGACCTGCACGCTTTTTTTATCGGCGCGAATAATTTCGGCGTCAAAAACCTGATTTGAACCATCAAACAGTTGAATCGCCTGGCCTGCACCCATGCGCAGCACGCGGCCAACGTGGTTGGCGGCCTCTTCAGAGAGGGCGATTTCGCTGCCAGCGGCAATCGGTTCTGGGTGATAAATACGAGGAACACGCATAGTTAAGAAATCCATCAAGAGCTGAGTCCCCCTCATCCCACAGGGGAGAGGGGGACGCTAAGAAACAGTTGCCGCTAGTGTAGGTTAGCTCTTTTGCGCCTGGCAAGCGCGCTGGACGTAAGGGTTGTGATTCCCCTGTACTTTGGCGATGCGCTCGTCTCGTATGCACTCCCAGGCCGTCACCGGATAGAGTTTATCCCAGGCGTTGAAGAGCTGGGTCTGCTGCCGGGAGAGGTTGAGGTGATACCTGTCGCGCATATAGAAGTAGATGCGGGCGATGCTGCCGCGGGCGCGGGCAGGCGGCTCGGCAAGTTTCTCCTTGAAATCGACCTTCATGGCGCACTGGCCATACTGGCCTTCGCCGCCGTTCCACTGGCTGTACATAAAGTTGCCGCGATCGCCATTTACCTCGCCCACGGCGGGTTGCAGGTTATGCATATCGCTCTCTATCTGGCGATAGATCGGGTCTTTGGCGCAGTTTTTACGCCCGCCATCCTGCCAGCACTGACGCTGGTGGCCGAACTGCCAGGCCGGAACCACATGTTCCCACTCAATGCGGCTGGCGCGGTTTTCATTTTTACGCACTTTATAGCCGCAGGATTGCAGATCCACGACCCCTTTTTTGCCCTGCCAGTTAATTTTGCAGCCACAGTAAAAATCGCCCGGCACGTCGGCATTGACCTTTACGCCTGCGGCTTTTGCCTGAGAGAAACTGTGGATACCTTCGGCCAGCGCATGGCCTGAGAACGCCGTCGTCAGAAATGCGACCGCGAGAGAAAAATTACGGGACATCGTGAACTCCGTGTCAAAACGAGCCCGCAACGTAACGAAAGTTGTTCCTGTATGCAATCAGGTAGATCAGGAATGTTCCTGATTGTTCTGCCGCTTACTCAGCGATAAGGGGTTCACCGCACTTGACGCAGCGGTAGGTTGCTTCTCCGCGCACCACCCGGTTATGGCGACGCACCGTAAGCTGGTGCTGCTGACAGGGGCAGCGATAGGGGAACGTATTGCGCCGAACGGAATCAAGCTCGAACTGGTGGGTTCGGCGAGCCGGAACGCCCAGCACGGCTTCCATCATCCATTTCCACTCTTTGCCGTGCGGCGCCACGCGGCCAAAGTGCTTCCATACCAGCAGATGCGCCAGTTCATGCGGCACCACCTCGTCAATAAACGCCTGCTGGTTTTCCAGCATTAAAACGGGGTTAAGGCGGATCTCGTACGCGTCCAGCCAGGCGGTGCCTGCTGCGGTGCCGCGCTGCTGCCACACCAGCTTAGGTTCAGGGTAGTTCCGGTCGAGTTTCAGGTTGGCCTGGGCCAGTTTATCGCGCAGGCTGCGCATAGCGGCTTGCTGAAGCGCAATAGGGAGACGGGGTGTTTTCATAGGAGCAGAGCATAGAGCCTGCGGCGAGGCGGTGCAAGCGGCTTCCTCCGCAGGGGAGGAAGCCGGACGGATCAGTCGTGGGAGCCAATTTCGCGCAGTGGACGACCTTTCATCAGGTTGCGTTCGATATGTTCCAGCGAAACATGTTTCGTTTCAGGAACCAGCCACAGCGTCAGCACGATAAACAGCAGGTTCAGACCGCCGTACACCCAGAAGGTGTTGGCATTACCCAGCGTATCGAGCATGGTCAGGAAGGTTGCGCCGACAATCATGTTGGCGATCCAGTTGGTGGCGGTGGAGCAAGTAATACCGAAGTCGCGGCCTTTCAGCGGCTGGATCTCAGAACAGAGTACCCAGATCAGCGGGCCTGCGCTCATCGCAAAACCGACGATAAACATCAGCAGCATCGCCACGGCCACGTACTGCATGGTTGGAGAGTTGATACCCACATGCAGCATGGTACCCAGCACGCCCATACCCGCCGCCATGACCAGGAAGCCCAGCGTCAGCGTCGGTTTACGACCCCAGCGATCCACCAGACCGATGGCGATAAAGGTCGCCAGCACGTTGGTCAGGCCGACAATAACGGTGCCCCACATCTGCTGAGTGGTGTTGCTGTAACCCGCCAGCTCAAAGATTTTTGGCGCGTAATACATAATGACGTTCATCCCGGTGAACTGCTGCATGATCTGCAGCAGCACGCCAAGGAACACCGCCCGACGGAAGTTGCTGTTCTCTTTAAACAGCGCCCAGCCGCTCTGTTTTACCTGCAGGCTTTCGCGGATCTCTTCCAGCTCACGCTTCGCTTCCGCGCTGGTATCGCGCAGGCGCAGCAGGACGCGCTCCGCATCGTTAAAGCGCCGCTTGGCCGCAAACCAGCGTGGGCTGTCAGGCAGGAAGAAGACGCCAATCAGCAGCAGCACCGCCGGGATAATGATCACGCCCAGCATCCAGCGCCATGCGCCGCTGTAGCTGAAGGCGGTGTCAGAAAGATAGGCGCCAAGAATACCGATAGTGATCATCAGCTGATACATGGAGATCATGCTGCCGCGGATTTTCTCCGGTGCAATCTCAGACAGATACAGCGGCGCGGTATAAGAGGCCACACCCACCGCCAGGCCCAGCAGCACACGCGAAGCAATCAGCACTTCCACGTTAGGCGCCGCGGCAGAGAAGAGCGAACCGGCAACAAACAGAATCGCGCCAATCATCAGGCTCTTTTTACGCCCGAGTTTGAAGGAGAGCCAGCCGCTGCCGACCGCCCCGACCGCAGCTCCGAACATCATCGAGCTGACCACCCACTCCTGGGTATGGGAATCGATCTGGAATTCGTCAGTAATGAACGGCAGGGCGCCGGCAATCACGCCGATATCGAGGCCGAAAAGTAAACCTGCCAGTGCTGCGAGGAAGCAGACGAAGAATGTCATCGTCTTGTTGGACGTCCGTCCCTGTTTTTTATTATCAGGCATGAAGCCTCCAGTTGGTTTTTTGTTTTATGAATGTAAAGTTTTGAATGGGATGCTGTAAAAGTATGTGAGAGGGGCGGGACAGACAAAGAGAGTATTCCGAAAGGGCTGCGTTTTTATCGCGATGTAAGCGATTTCAGGCGGGGCATTCAGGGGCCTAAAAAACAAAAAGCCAGCACGAGGCTGGCTTTTTCAGTAAGCGGTCAGTCGATTATTTCAGACCGGCAGCTTCACGCAGCAGGGCGGCTTTGTCGGTTTTTTCCCACGGGAAATGTTCGCGACCAAAGTGACCGTAAGCAGCGGTTTCTTTGTAGATTGGGTGCAGCAGATCCAGCATCTGGATCAGACCGTATGGACGCAGGTCGAAGAATTCGCGCACCAGCAAGGTCAGCTGCTCAGATGGCACTTTTTCGGTACCAAAGGTTTCAACCATGATGGAGGTCGGTTCCGCCACGCCGATAGCGTAGGAGACCTGGATCTCACAGCGGTCTGCCAGGCCAGCAGCCACGATGTTTTTGGCAACATAACGTGCTGCGTAGGCTGCGGAACGGTCAACTTTAGACGGATCCTTACCGGAGAATGCGCCGCCACCGTGACGCGCCATGCCGCCGTAGGTATCAACGATGATCTTACGACCGGTCAGGCCACAGTCGCCCATTGGTCCACCGATAACAAAGCGGCCCGTTGGGTTGATGAAGTATTTTGTAGAGGCATTCAGCCATTCGGTCGGCAGAACCGGCTTGATGATCTCTTCCATCACCGCTTCCTGCAGGGATTTCTGCTCGATATCTTCAGCGTGCTGAGTAGAGAGAACCACCGCGTCGATACCGACAATTTTGCCGTCGTCGTACTGGAAGGTGACCTGGCTTTTCGCATCCGGACGCAGCCACGGCAGGGTGCCGTTTTTACGCACTTCAGCCTGACGCTGCACCAGACGGTGCGCATAGGTGATTGGCGCTGGCATCAGCACGTCGGTTTCGTTGGTCGCGTAGCCAAACATCAGGCCCTGGTCGCCCGCACCCTGTTCCAGCGGATCGGCACGGTCAACGCCCTGGTTGATGTCAGGGGACTGTTTGCCAATGGCGCTCAGGACGGCGCAAGAGTTGGCATCAAAGCCCATATCAGAATGTACATAGCCGATTTCACGTACGGTGTTACGGGTGATCTCTTCGATATCAACCCATGCACTGGTCGTGATTTCACCGCCTACCATCACCATGCCGGTTTTGACATAAGTTTCACACGCTACGCGCGCCTTTGGATCCTGCTCGAGGATCGCATCCAGCACGGCATCGGAGATTTGGTCAGCAATTTTATCAGGATGTCCTTCTGATACAGACTCGGACGTAAACAGGTGTTTTGCCATGTTTTATTTTACCTAAGGAGAATTTGTTTAGCTCAAACTGTCGTGTGGGATAGCCGTGGCAGGTTTTTCCACCAGGACTTGCAGATGGTGACACTGGCAGTCTGAGTGTTAATCGGTATGGATGGATTAACATCTGGACGGCTATTTTAGGTCACTTCTTCGCCCGATTTCCAGCTTTTTTTGAAGGTATCCACACGCCCCTGAAAACCCTGCTGGAAATTTTTGCTGACGGTGCGTCAATGCTCGCATTTATATTTTGCATTTTCCGCGTCTTGTCGGTATAAAACGCGGCGCGCGGCTCATACAAAAAAGCACACGACGTTTCTTCGTGTCGCCACTTCCAGCCGGGTAAAGCAGTGAACTTTTAGCTTTAACTTGTCGCGAGTTTTATCAGGCTTGCGTGGAGGTGATACGAGATAATGAACCGTCGTTTTCCGCTAATTCAGTTCTGCCTTTCAGGCCGGAACATGTTCCCCGCCATTCGCATTTCTAATCTGCAAACCTGCCGATGTTATACCCATCTCGGCGCTTCTCAGGATTCCCGGGCAGGCACTACGCTTTGTGAAGACTGAACAAGGGCGCTCTTGTTAATACAAGAGTTTTCTCGTGGTTTCGCCGGACCTTGTCATACAGAGTTCGGATACGTGTTTTACAATGATATGAATAAGAAACCGGTCGCACGGCCCGGCTTTCAGCATTCTGTGCTGGAAAACCGGTCGGATAATGGGTTGTTATCGCAGATTGACGCTGCGATAGTAGTCAACTGTTTTACACTTAATAGTAAGAGTTGAGGTTCGCTATGTCTGACGACATGTCTTCGTTTTCGCCTTCGTCAGCGGGCGAACAGGGTGTACTACGTTCTATGCAGGAGGTTGCGATGAGCTCCCAGGAAGCCAGCAAGATGCTGCGCACATACAATATTGCGTGGTGGGGTAACAACTACTACGACGTCAACGAGCTGGGCCACATCAGCGTTTGCCCGGATCCTGACGTACCGGAAGCGCGCGTCGATCTCGCCAAACTGGTAAAAGCACGCGAAGCGCAGGGCCAGCGTCTGCCCGCTCTGTTCTGCTTCCCGCAGATCCTGCAACACCGTCTGCGCTCCATTAACGCCGCCTTTAAGCGCGCGCGTGAATCCTACGGCTATAACGGCGACTACTTCCTGGTCTATCCGATCAAGGTAAACCAGCATCGTCGCGTTATTGAATCCCTGATCCACTCCGGCGAACCGCTGGGTCTGGAAGCCGGTTCCAAAGCGGAGCTGATGGCGGTGCTGGCCCATGCCGGCATGACCCGTTCGGTGATCGTCTGTAACGGTTATAAAGACCGTGAATACATTCGTCTGGCGCTGATCGGTGAGAAGATGGGCCACAAGGTCTATCTGGTCATCGAGAAGATGTCTGAGATTAACATTGTGCTGGAAGAGGCCGAGCGTCTGAACGTGGTGCCGCGCCTGGGCGTACGTGCGCGTCTGGCCTCCCAGGGCTCCGGCAAGTGGCAGTCCTCCGGCGGTGAAAAATCCAAGTTTGGCCTCGCGGCGAACCAGGTTCTGCAGCTGGTGGAGATCATGCGCGAACGTGGTCGTCTGGACAGCATCCAACTGCTGCACTTCCACCTCGGTTCCCAGATGGCCAACATCCGCGATATCGCCACCGGCGTACGCGAGTCGGCCCGTTTCTACGTCGAGCTGCATAAGCTGGGCGTAAATATCCAGTGCTTCGACGTGGGCGGCGGCCTGGGCGTGGACTACGAGGGTACTCGCTCCAAGTCTGACTGCTCCGTGAACTACGGCCTGAACGAATACGCGAACAACATTATCTGGGCTATCGGCGATGCCTGCGAAGAGCATGGCCTACCGCACCCGACGGTGATCACCGAGTCCGGGCGTGCGGTGACCGCGCACCATACGGTGCTGGTCTCCAACATTATCGGCGTTGAGCGCAACGAATACACCGAAGCCACACCACCTGCTGACGACGCGCCACGCGCCCTGCAGAGCATGTGGGAAACCTGGCAGGAGATGCACGAGCCGGGCACCCGCCGTTCCCTGCGCGAGTGGCTGCACGACAGCCAGATGGACCTGCATGATATTCATATCGGCTATTCATCCGGTACATACAGCCTGCAGGAACGCGCCTGGGCAGAGCAGCTCTATCTGAACATGTGCCACGAAGTGCAGAAACAGCTCGATCCAAGCAACCGTGCGCACCGTCCGATCATCGACGAGTTGCAGGAGCGTATGGCGGACAAAATGTACGTCAACTTCTCGTTGTTCCAGTCGATGCCGGACGCGTGGGGTATCGATCAGCTGTTCCCGGTCCTGCCGCTGGAAGGGCTGAACCAGGTGCCTGAGCGCCGCGCGGTGCTGCTGGATATCACCTGTGACTCCGACGGCGCGATCGATCACTACATTGACGGTGACGGTATCGCCACCACCATGCCAATGCCGGAGTACGATCCGGAGAACCCACCTATGCTGGGCTTCTTTATGGTCGGGGCCTATCAGGAGATCCTGGGCAACATGCACAACCTGTTCGGGGACACCGAAGCGGTTGACGTGTTTGTCTTCCCTGACGGCAACGTGGAAGTGGAGCTCTCTGACGAGGGCGACACCGTGGCGGACATGCTGCAGTACGTGCAGCTCGATCCGAACAAACTGCTGACCCAGTTCCGCGATCAGGTGAAAAAGACCGACCTGGACGATACGTTGCAGAAACAGTTCCTGGAAGAGTTTGAAGCCGGTCTGTACGGTTACACATATCTGGAAGACGAGTAATGACAGTGCCCGGCGACGTTTGCATCGCCGGGCTTTTCCTGCCCCAGCCAGTCGATGGCGATCACAAAATCCTGCCGCTCAAATGTGAGTTAGATCACCTGAAATTTCCCCAGGTCGTGATCGGTCTCACTTTTTCTACCGCTGATTGCGCTAACTGCTCTTTTCTTTTTGCCTGACGGATTTACTTCCCGCCCCTGTGCCACCATGCTTTCACTATCGCTTAGTCGTGAGCCAGGCTTGCTATCAACGCCGCGATGCGTGGCGGATTGAGCAGTGTGGCAAAGGAGGAGGGATGTTGTGAGCCGTGCTGAAGCAGCCACGTTTCAAGCTCGCGATTCTGATGCGTAAAGTGTGCCAGCGCCGCGGTGAATTCCGCCCTGACATCCGCTTGTTCGCCATATTTGCGCAGCCACAGTTTCAGCGTCAGCGCCCGGGTGAACGCGCTGTAGATATGGCTATATTTTACCGCCCGGGTTACCCCGGAAAGGAGAATATGCCGGGCGTCGTCGGTGAGCATGCTATCAGGCAGAAGGTTAGATGCCCGGCTGTACATATAGTCGGCCAGGAAGCGGCTACGCTGGTCCTCAAGCTCGATAAGCTGACGCTGCTGGTGGCCCAGCTCCGGATCGTCGCTCGGCATCAGCGGTTGAAAAGACTGGGTCCAGCTGGCGCCGCGGGTATCAAGATGAAGCAGATGCAGGGTCTGGTCTAAATCTTCCGGGGGGCGGCTGTGGGATTGCAGCACCCGCCCCAGTAGGGTAGGCGTTTTACAGCTCCATTCGTGGCTGGCGACGAGAATATCGCTGATGGCGTTAAGGGTTGGCAAGGTGAGAGGGGCGCGGGCGCGTTGCTGTAGCCAGGGAGCGATCAGTTGACGGGGGGCAACCTCTGGCTCGTGGATCAGCCGGGAGAGGCCGGACAAATTAAGCTCGTTAACGGAATCTTCCAGCGTCAGGTCGGGCAGCCACTCCCAGTCGACGCGGACGGTGATGGCCTCTGGCGTACTGTCGAGCTGATTAAGCCAGCTAAGGCGCTGCTGGATCTCGTCAAGCAGATAACAGGGCAGCAGCGTCCAGCCATATTCCAGCCCCCAGAGATCCAGCTCCAGCCATTTCTGGTTGTGGCGAATGTTGAGCAGATTGGGATTACCGGCAAAGCCGGGACGGTAATCGAGTTCGGTTGCTTTAACCGAGGCGCGAACGTCGCCGGGCAAGGCCTCCAGCGCTTCCCGCAGCATATGCCGGGGCCAGGTTTTGTCCTGGTAATCGCGTAAAATAAGCTGGCGTCCCAGTTGCCGGATGCCCTTATATAACGCCTTTAATGCGCTAATCCACTTTTCGGTGCTGACGTCGGGCGTGGATAACGACAGGCGCAGACCGCGAACGGTGGGCAACGCGGCGAGAATGTGCGGAATGACGTTCTGAAAAAAAGCGTGAATAAAGTGGGATTCGTTATTTTCAGAAAGAAAAAACTCCGGGAATTTTGACTTTAATTCCTGGCTATTAGGGGTGGCTTCTCCCTGTAACCAAAGCTGCAAATTATGACGTTGAACATAGTCGCCCACTTTGCGTAAATAAATAATGGCATTTTCCTGGGCGATAGTGAGATTAATTAAATCGGCGCCTTTACAATGCGGTGAAGGCGGAGCCAGACGCGCTAATAATGACTGCTGGTGAATAATAATGCCCTGAAAACCATAGCCTGTGGCCAGTCGTACCGCTTTTTCAATAAAAGCCCAGCGCCATATTTCAGGTGAATTAAATTCCATTAACAGGTAAGGCGTCGTTGTATTCATTAAACGCATTCCGCAGCGATAAAAAACGCATGCTAGATGCGATCCCCGCAAAGATCAAACGCCGCTGCTGGCGTAAGAAAAAAAGTGTGAGCCTGCTCGAATGCGCTAAAAACGTGTGTCATCTGCAGGCCAGATTGTTATGCCCTGACAGGAGGAGTTCCCATGGCGAAAGGTATGAAGGTACAATTACATTTTGAACATTATATCGATGAGGATACCGGCGCTAAAGTTACCCGCTTCACGCCTGTTGATGTTATTTGTCATCGTAATTACTTTTACCAGAAATGTTTTATTGATGGTGGCAGCAAATTAATTTTTGCCGGTGAGTTCGATGTTAACCGCAACTATTATTTGCTGGATCTGGCGACGGGTATAGCAACGCAATTAACGGAAGGCGCGGGCGATAATACCTTTGGCGGATTTTTATCACCGGATGAAACTTCGCTCTATTATGTCAAAAGCGAACGCAATTTAATGCGGGTAAATCTGTCGACGCTGCAGGAAGAGATCGTTTATCAAGTGCCGGAAGAGTGGGTGGGATATGGCACCTGGGTGGCGAACAGCGCCTGCAATAAGCTTGTCGGCGTGGAGATCCATCGCGACAGCTGGCGGCCAATTAGCGACTGGACCGTCTTCCAGACCTTCTGGGCCGAGCAGCCGCGCTGTCGGGTTATCCGCATCGATCTGCATACAGGGGAGAGAACCACGCTGCTGGAGGAGAATCAGTGGCTGGGGCATCCGATTTATCGACCTTTTGATGATAACACCGTGGCCTTCTGCCACGAGGGGCCTTTGGACCGGGTTGATGCCCGTATGTGGCTGATGGACGAAGATGGCAACAATATTCGTAAAGCCAGACAGCCCGCTCCCGGCGAAAGCTATACCCATGAATTCTGGGTGCCGGATGGCTCGGCGCTGATGTACGTCACCTATGTGAAAAACAGCCCTGTGCGCTATTTATGCCGTATTGATGGCCAGAGCGGCCAGGATGAACGCCTGATGGCGATGCCCCCCTGTTCCCACGTTATGAGTAACGAAGATGGCTCCCTCGCCGTAGGCGACGGTTCCGGCGTGCCCATTGATATCGCCGATAACTCCGGCTATGGCGATACCAGCGATCCCTACCTGTGGTTATTTGATTTGCGGAAAAAGCAAGCCTACAAAATCGCCCGTCACAGCTCCTCCTGGCAGGTGCTGGACGGCGATCGCCAGGTGACGCATCCGCACCCCTCGTTTACGCCCGACGAAAAAGCGGTGCTGTTCAGCACGGATAAAGACGGTAAACCGGCGCTCTATCTGGCCGAGATCCCGCCTGAGGTTTTGCAAAACATTAAGGCTTAATAAGGAGCAAACGATGAAGAAACGTAACGCTTGCCTGAGCGCCTCATTATTGCTTGCCTGCTCCTGCCTTGCGGCGGCGCAGGCGGCGGAAATCCGTATCTCCTGGTGGGGAGGAAACAGCCGCCACCAGGCGACCTTGAACGCCATTAAGCTGTTTGAGCAAAAATATCCTGATATCAAGGTGAAGGCCGAATACGCCGGGTGGGAAGGATACCTCTCGCGCCTGACCGTACAGATTGCGGGCGGCAACGAGCCGGATGTCATTCAGACCAACTGGAACTGGCTGCCTATTTTTTCCCGGGACGGCAACGGCTTTTATGATCTCTACAGCCAGAAAGCGGTGCTCGACCTCGGGCAATATGATCCGCAGTCCCTGAGCACCACCACGGTCAACGGCAAGCTGAACGGCATTCCGGTGGCGGTGACAGCACGCAGCTTCTACTACAACAAGAAATTATGGCAGGAGATGGGCGTCAGCTATCCGCAGAGCTGGCCGGAGCTGATGGCGGCCGGGAAAGCGTTTCAGGCAAAAGACAAAGAGAAATATCCGCTGGTACTCGACTATATGGAGTCGTTGACGCTGGTACAGTCCTGGATGGTGCAGAAATACGCGATTCCGGCGATTAATGAGAAAACGGGCAAGTTCAACTATACCCCGAAGCAGTGGGTGGAGTTCTTCCAGCTGTATAAAGATCTTGTCGACAGCCACGTCTTCCCTTCCATGCGGGTACTCTCCTCTTACGGCAAAAGTAATACCTGGGAGATGAAGCCCTGGATCCAGGGGAAATGGGGTGGCATCTATATGTGGAATACGAATGCCGTGATGTATGAAAACAACCTGACCGCGCCCTATAACAAGCTGGAGCTGGGGCCATTCTTTATGCTGCCGGGGGCGAAAGATGCCGGATTATTCTTCAAGCCGACAATGATGTTCAGCGTGGGGAAATCGACGAAGCACCCACAGGAGGCGGCGAAGCTGATCGATTTTTTAATGAACGATCCGCAGGGCGTCAAAGCGATGGGGCTGGAGCGCGGCACGCCGCTGAGTAAAAAGGCCGCGCAGCAGCTGGAGGCAGAGGGAGTGATCCAAAAGGACAACATTACCGTGGCCGGGATCAACGCCTCTCTGGCACTGCCCCATAACATCCCCACCTCGCCCTATTTCGATAACCCGCAGTTTGTCGAGCTTTGGCACAACACCATTGAAAATATCGACCAGGGCACCCTTACGGTAGAGCAGGCGGCGAAAAGCTTCTCCCGTAATGCCGAACGCATCCTGGGCAGAGCAATGCGCTAACCCGACGATACCGGTTCACAGATGATGGGGAAGGATATGATTACCTTTAGCGCAACGCTAACCTGCCGTTATGAAACGCTTTTTTCACCTTTTACCCCGCAAGACTTTGAGCAGGGGCTGGCGTGGCTGGCGCAAAGCGGCTTCGACGCCGCCGAACTGTGCATCAATGATTATGAAGGCATGGAGGTCTCATGGCTGAAAAAGCGTCTGGATGACTACCGGCTGGGGTGTACCACTATTGCCACGGGGCAGGCCCGCAAGCGCGATGGCCTCTCTTTACTTTCCAGCGACAGGGCGGTGGTTTTGCGTACTCAACGGCGCCTGGCGGAGCATATTGACGCCGCCGCGCAGCTGTCGAGCCATGTCACCATAGGCTCATTGCGCGCAACGGACAGGATGCTGAGTAAAACCGAGTATATGCATGCGCTGGCGGAGGCGATGGCGCCTTGCGTGGAGCAGGCGAAGCGGTGCGGCGTGACGCTGGTCCTTGAAGCCCTTAATCGCTATGAAATCGCGCATCTGCACAGCGCGGCGGATATGATGGCGTTTATGAACTTCTGCGACGCACCGGAAAACGTCGGCGTGTTATGGGATATTTTCCATGCCAATATTGAGGATCGCGATTTCACCGACGCGATAGCCTTGCTGGGCTCCCGGCTGCGGCATGTGCATTTTGCCGACTCTAACCGGGCGTTTCCGGGGTATGGCCATTTGCCGATTGACGACATCTATCTGGCGCTAAAAGCGGCCAACTATCAGGGTGCGGTTTCGCTGGAGTGTCTGTGCCAGCCGTCAACGGCAACGCTGATTGAAGAGGCCGGTCCGCTGATCGATCGGTTGCGTCGCTTATAAGGGGTGAAGTGGGGGGATCATTTTTCCTGACTTGAACCTGCGCAGATTAACGGCGATAATTCTTTTTATTGCCTTTTTCCAATCTAACCCTTCCTCGTCGGGCTAACGACGCGGGAGGGTTTTTTTATAGCGACGAATATGAGGTTTTTGCCATGAGCACCTTAGGTCACCAGTACGACAACTCGTTAGTTTCTAATGCCTTTGGTTTTCTACGCCTTCCGATGAATTTCCAGCCTTACGACAGCGATGCGGACTGGGTGATCACCGGCGTACCATTTGATATGGCGACATCCGGTCGTGCCGGTGGCCGTCATGGCCCGGCGGCCATTCGTCAGGTTTCCACCAACCTCGCCTGGGAGCATAACCGCTTCCCGTGGAACTTCGACATGCGCGAGCGCCTGAACGTCGTGGACTGCGGTGACCTGGTATATGCCTTCGGTGACGCGCGTGAAATGAGTGAAAAACTGCAGGCGCACGCAGAAAAACTGCTGGCTGCCGGCAAGCGCATGCTCTCCTTCGGTGGTGACCACTTCGTGACGCTGCCACTGCTGCGCGCCCACGCGAAACACTTCGGTAAGATGGCGCTGGTGCATTTCGATGCGCATACCGACACCTACGCGAACGGCTGTGAATTTGACCACGGCACCATGTTCTTCACCGCGCCGAAGGAAGGTCTGATCGATCCGAACCACTCCGTGCAGATCGGCATCCGTACCGAATTCGACAAAGACAACGGTTTCACCGTGCTGGATGCCTGCCAGGTGAACGATCGCGGCGTGGATGACATCATCGCCCAGGTTAAGCAGATCGTCGGTGATATGCCGGTCTACCTGACCTTCGACATCGACTGCCTGGATCCCGCCTTTGCCCCAGGTACCGGTACCCCGGTGATCGGCGGCCTGACCTCAGACCGCGCCATCAAACTGGTGCGCGGCCTGAAGGATCTGAACATCGTCGGTATGGACGTCGTTGAAGTGGCCCCTGCCTATGACCAGTCCGAGATCACTGCGCTGGCCGCAGCGACCCTGGCGCTGGAGATGCTCTACATCCAGGCGGCGAAAAAAGGCGAGTAAGCCTTAGGCGCTGATTGCTGCTGCGCGACGCATGCGCAGCAGCAACATTCCCCCGGCCAGCAGGGTGATAACCTGCGACACCACCAGCACCGAAAAACCGGAGCTGACCGACCCGGCCGATTTCATCACCATCCCCATCAGTAGCGGAATAAACGCCGCGCAGATATTGCCAATCCCATTAATGATCCCGTAGGCACTGCCCACCGCTTCCCGCACGGCGTGATGCTGGATCACCGCAGGAATGGCGGCCCCCTGAAGCCCCCAGAAGATATTGGCGGAAAGCATAAACAGCGCCAGCCATACCGGCTGATGGCTGAGCATCAGCGCGACCACTGACAACGCGGTCAACGCGCCGCCCACAACAAAGAGTACCGGAGCCTGGTCCGGGCGCATTTTATCGAGCAGCACACCACCGAGGAACTTTGAACCCAGGCTCAGCAGGAAGGGGATCGCCGCAAGCCAGCCCGTCGCGTGAAGGGAGAAATGGTGTTCATCCCGCAGCCACGCGGGCAGCCAGGCACTGCTTCCCCAGAGATAGCTCAGGGTGGCGATTTCAACCAGTAAAATCCAGCCCAGCAGCGGCGTTTGCCAGGCGAGGGTAAAGGTTTCGACAAATCCCGATTTTTTCTTCTGCACCGCACCGCGCGGTGCGGGCAGGAAGCGCCAGATTAACCCGCCACCCAGCAGCAGATTGATTGCCGCCAGCGCATAGAACGAACCCGCCCAGCCCAGATGTGCCATCAGCCAGGTGACGAGCGGAAAGCCCACCGCCAGCCCGAGCGAGACGCCCAGCGCAGTGACGGCGTTGGGTTTGCCTATCTCTTCCGCGCTGAAGTTATCGCTGATAAAGCGCGTTTTCAGGGAAAAGAGCGGACCTTCGGCAATGCCCAGCACCAGGCGGGCGATAAGCATCCCCATTAGCGAGCCCAGCAATGGCGAAACAGCGCAGACCAGGGCCCAGATCGCAATGCTGCTTAACAGCCCCTGCCGATAATGAAGTTTGCTTTCAATAACAGGAGTTAATAATAAAGCGGAAAATCCATAACCCAGCAGAAAGCAGGTTATTAACATTCCTTGTAACATTCTGTTTTCATTTAACCGGAAATGCTCGGCAAATTCTGGGTTTAAAATCATCACCGAGATATTCACCCGGTCGACGTAGGAAATAATAATGAGTAATAACAATGCAATTGTGCCTTGCCATCTTGCCGTCATAATGCCTGCCTTATACATGCGTGTAATTTTATTTTTATTTGCGTGATTGTCACGGAGCTAAAATGGTTCACCTGTGAAACTCATTGTTTATAAACAATAAAATTTAAAGATGTTTCACAGGTGAAACACTCAGCTTTTCAGTTGTTTTATTTTTAGGTAACAAAAGTAAAAGAAGTCAATATTTCTTTATTTAAATTTAACCTCATCGGTAAATCGTATTCATTCACGCCGTAACAATGAAAATTTCATATCGCTGCATTTTTTCGTGATCCTTTGCACACTTAGTTAATTAATTACCTGCCGGTTAACAAATTCGTCACATTAGCGCTTGACGAAACATTCATCGCTTTTATATTGACCGTATTAAATAAGAAACAGAGTTTCATATATGAAACAAAAGCCTGGAGGATCGCGATGAGCTGGATAGGCGTATGTGACGCAGAACAAGTACAGGAAGATTTCCCTTTTAGCGGCAACGTCGAAGGCAAAGAGATCGGCGTTTATTTGATTGACGGCGAATATTACGCGCTGGAAGACGTATGCCCGCACGCGTATGCCTTGCTGAGCCAGGGCTTCGTGGAAGACGGTAAAGTGGAATGCCCGCTGCACGAAGCGGTTTTCGACGTCAAAACCGGCCAGTGTCTGCATGGCCCCGGTGGTCGCAACCTCAACCGCTACCCGGTTCGGGTCTTTGAAAATCAAATCCAGATTACCTTCGTCGAGGAGACCGTGGCATGAGCGACACCCTGAATTTCAACCCGGCCCTGCCCGAAAGCCGCCAGTTTACCCCGCCTGCAGAGGGCGGTAACGGCGCCATTCATAAGCCGGGCGAATATCAGAATTTGATCTGGCAGACCCGCAGCCGCGAGCCGGAAAGCTGGGAAGTGAAGCTGATTGCGACGCTGGAAGATCTCTTCGAACAGGGCATTGAAACCTTACCGGAGCTGGTGAAGGGGCTGAACGCGGTGCGGATGCACGATCAGCAGGGCGAGCCGTGGAGCGACGCCAGCTTCCAGGCATTCTTACAGGTTAACGGCTACTGAGGACAACGCGATGACGACTACCGTACAAAACTATCTCGATAAGGGTCTGCGCGGCCTCTGGTATCCGGTCCTGGCGAGCTGGGAAGTGCAGTCTGCGCCGGTGGGCATTACCCGCCTGGGGGAGCAGATTGTGGTCTGGCGCAACAAAGATGGCCAGGTGCAGGCGCTGGAGGACCGCTGTCCGCACCGCGGCGCGCGCCTGTCGATGGGCTGGAATCTCGGGGACCGTATCGCCTGCTGGTATCACGGCGTGGAAGTGGCGGGCAACGGAGAGGTGAAGGATGTGCCTGCGGTGGACAAATGTCCGCTGGTCGGCCAGCAGTGCGTACGCAGCTATAACGTGCAGGAGGCGCACGGCGCCATCTTTCTGTGGTTCGGCGTCACCGCCGATCAACAGCCGGACGAACTGACCTTCCCGGATGAACTCGCCGACACGGAAAATTTCAGCAACTTCCTCTGCACCGCCGGGTGGAAATGCAATTACCAGTACGCGCTGGAAAACGTGATGGACCCGATGCACGGCACCTATCTGCACTCCTCCTCGCACTCGATGGCGGAAGGAGACCGCAAGGCCGACATGGTGCTCCAGCCGACCAAAACCGGCTTCATCTTTGAGAAAAAAGGGCAGAGCGGCGTCAACTTCGACTGGGTGGAGCTGGGCAACAGCGGTACCTGCTGGATGCGCCTCTCCATTCCTTACAGGAAGCGTTTCGGACCGGGCGGCCACTTCTTTATCGTCGGTATGGTGGTGCCGGAAGATAACGACAACTGCCGCGTCTTCTTCTGGCGCATCCGCCGCGTGCAGGGCTGGCAGCGCGATATGTGGCGCTTTATGTACCGCAACCGTCTGGAAAAACTGCACTGGGAAGTGCTGGAGCAGGATCGCGTGGTGCTGGAAAGCATGGCGCCAAACGCCCGCGACCATGAATACCTCTACCAGCATGACGTTGGCCTCTCCCGCCTGCGCCGCATGATGCAAAAAGCTGCGAAAGAGCAGCTGGCGATGCGCGACGCGCAGCAGGGAGCCGCCTGATGAACGGGCTGTTGAGCGGAAAACGCATCGTTGTAACCGGTGCCGCGCGCGGGCTGGGCTACCACTTCGCCAGAGCCTGCGCGGAGCAGGGGGCGGCGGTGGTGATGTGCGACATCCTGAAAGGCGAGCTGGCTGAAAGCGCCCACGGGCTGAGCGAACAGGGTTATGCGATCGAATCGCACGTTATCGATCTGGCCGATCCCCATTCCATCGAACAGGTGTTCAGCGCCATTGGCGAGCAGGGGCAGATTGACGGTCTGGTGAACAACGCGGCGATGGCGACCGGCGTCGGCGGCAAAAACATGCTCGATTACGATCCGGATCTCTGGGATCGGGTGATGAGCGTCAACGTTAAAGGCACCTGGCTGGTCACCCGCGCCGCCGTGCCGCTGCTGCGCGAAGGAGCGGGGATTGTGAACGTAGCCTCCGATACCGCCCTGTGGGGCGCGCCGCGCCTGATGGCCTACGTCGCCAGTAAGGGGGCTGTGATTGCCATGACCCGCTCAATGGCGCGGGAGCTGGGTGAAAAGCGCATTCGAATCAACGCTATCGCGCCGGGATTAACCCGCGTCGAGGCGACGGAATATGTGCCCGCTGAACGGCATCAGCTCTATGAAAATGGCCGCGCATTAACGGGGGCGCAGCAGCCGGAAGATGTCACCGGCAGCGTGGTCTGGCTGTTAAGCGACCTGTCGCGGTTCATCACCGGGCAGCTTATCCCGGTCAACGGCGGTTTTGTCTTTAACTAAGGGTTGGCGATTATGGCAAACGATCAGGAAGTGAAGTATCTGGTGCCGGGGCTGGAGCGCGGTTTACAGCTGCTGTTGGCCTTCGGCGAGCAGCATCGCGATCTGACCTTTGCCGAGCTGCACCGGCTGGTGGATATGCCGAAGGCCACCGCCTACCGCGTGGTACAGACGCTTGAGTATATGGGTTTTCTGGAGCGCAACACACGCACCAATACCTTCTCGCTGGGCATGAACGTGCTGCGTCTGGGCTTTGAGTACATCGCCTCGCTGGATGTGGCCCAGGTCGGCCAGCCGGTTATCGAACAGCTGCGCGACGTCAGCCAGTGCAGTAGCCATCTGGCGATCCGCGACGGGCGCGACATCATCTACATCGCCCGCGTCAGCGCCGCCGGGGCGCGCATCAATCAGGTCAGTATCGGCACCCGTCTGCCGGTGCACTGCACCTCGCTCGGCCGCATGCTGTTGACCGATATTTCCCGCGCCGATTTTGAACAGCTGTTCCCGCACGAGCGCCTGCCGGGCAACACGCCGGGGCAGCTTCATGACCGCGAAGCTCTGTGGCAGATGGTGCAGCAGGACAAAGCCCGTGGGTATGTGATCGGCGAATCCTTCTTCCGCCACGGCATCTCCTCCATCGTCTACCCGGTGTATGACCGAAGCGGACGCGTGGCGGCGGTGGTCAGCATTCTGGTGCCGGCGGAAGAGATCCCGCAAACCGACCGCGAACGTCTGCAAAACGACGTTCGTCTGGCGGCGGATAAAATTTCTGGCTTCTTAGGGTATTTGTCACAGGCCAGTTAAATCAGTGAGTTAACGTCAGGCGCTTTGCTGCGTCGGGCATGTTTTACGCCCAATTTGGGCCAGATGAGGCAACGAACGATGAGTGTAACCGGAATTGAAAAGCTGGAATTTGGCGTGGAAAACCTGACGCACTGCGCCAAATTTATGCGTGATTTTGGCCTGACGGGCGATGCCAGCGGCCAGCGTTTTACCACCCTGAGCGGCGCGCGCGTGGAGCTAAACCCGATCGACAGCCCCGATCTGCCCCCGGCGTTTGAAGCGGGTAACACCCTGCGCCGCATGACCTGGGCGGTAGCGACCCAGAACGATCTGGACGCGCTGCGCCCTAAGCTTGCCGGGCAGCCCGGCTTCCGCGAGGTGGGTGATGCCCTGGAGTGCCTCGACCCGAACGGCATGACGCTGCGCGTGCAGGTCAGCCAGCAGACCGACGTGGAGCTGAACGTGGAGCCGATTAACCAGTGGGGCGATGCCCGCCGGATTGACACCCCCAGCCCGGTTTACGACCGCGCCCAGCCCATCAACGTTGGTCACGTGGTCTTCTTTGTGGAGGAGCTGGCGGCGGTGGAGAAATTCTACCGTGAAGTGCTCGGTTTCCAGGTCTCTGACCGCTACATCAACCGCGCCGTGTTCCTGCGCTGCGGCGTGCGTGGGGGGCATCACAACCTGTTCCTGCTGCAATTGCCGAACCGTAAGCGCGGCCTGAACCACGTGGCCTTTACCGTGCGCGATATCCACGAGGTGATCGGCGGCGGTATCGCGATGAATAAAAATGAATGGAGCACCTTTATTGGGCCAGGCCGCCATCCGGTCTCGTCGGCCTACTTCTGGTACGTCAACAGCCCGACCGGCGGCGCGTTTGAGTACTACACCAATGACGACTACCTGACCGAAAACTGGCAGCCGCGCGAGCTGGAGCACTCGCTGGTCTCCTTTACCGAATGGGCGGTGGAAGGCGGGATCGACCACGATACGCGCCGCCAGCAGAAAAAACCGGAGGCGGTATGACGTCGCGCATTGTCATTATCGGCGGCGGTCAGGCGGGCGGCTGGGCGGCTAAAACCCTGCGCGACGAGGGCTTCGACGGCGAGATTTGCGTGGTGGCGGAAGAGGAGTGGGATTTCTATGAACGGCCACCGCTGTCGAAAGCCTCTCTTTTGCAACCAGACGCGGCGCTTCCGCGACTCTTTTCCGAAGAGGCGCAGCAGGCGCTGAACCTGACCTGGTATCGTCCGTTGCGGGCTGAATCCATTGACCGTGAAGCAAAAGCGGTTGTTTTAAGCAACGGCGAGCATCTTAGTTACAACATTCTTTTACTGGCCACCGGAGGGCGGGCGCGCCTGCCGGGTGAGGCGTGGGCGGCGCACCCGCAGGTCTACACCCTGCGCCACTGGCAGGACGCGCAGCGCCTGAAAAGCCGTCTGGCGGAAAGTAAAACCCTGGCGATTATCGGCGGGGGCTGGATCGGCCTGGAGATTGCCGCCTCCGCGCGCAAAAGCGGTGTAGCGGTCACCCTGTTCGAGCAGCAGCCCGCACTCTGCATGCGCTCCGTGAGCGGCGAGGTGTCGCAGCGCTTAGCAACAATTCATCGCGAGCAGGGTGTGGCGATCCGTACCGGCTGCGGCGCGCTGGAGCTGGAAGACGATAACGGTCTGCCGGTCATCCACTGCGACGGCCAGCGTGAAACCTTTGATGCAGTGGTGGTGGGGATCGGCGTCGATCTCAACCTGGAGCTGGCGCGCAACGCCGGGCTTAAAACCGAACGCGGGATCGTGGTGGATGCCCAGGGACGCACCGCAGATCCGTTCATCTTTGCCGCCGGGGATGTGGCCCAGCATCATCACTACGGCCTGTGCATCCAGTCCTGGGCCTTTGCCCAGAATCAGGCGGTGGCGACGGCGAAAGCGATGCTCAACCCCGATGCGCCAGGTTACGACGACGCGCCGTGGCTGTGGTCGGATCAATATCAGCACAATATCCAGATCCTCGGCATTCCGCAGCCGGACAGCAGCACGATAGTGCGGGACGATTCGCTGTTCTTCTCGCTCGACGCGAACGGGCGGCTGACGCAGCTGGTGGCGTTCAACGATGCGCGCACCGTCAAGCTGGCGAAGCGCTGGATGGCGGCGGGAAGGGATCTGTCAGACGTACCGCTCAGCGACCCGACCTTTTCACTGATGTCATTGCGATAGCTAACCCGCACCCGTAGGGGGAGACATGACCACATTAGAGACCAACACCGCGCCTGTTGAGGCGAGCGGTGAGGGAACCCGCACGCCTGAAAAAGCGGTGCGCTGGGCCATCCCGCTGGCGCTGCTGGCCTGCGTGCTGCTGGCGTTTTTTGACAAAATCAGCATTGCGGCGCTGTTTTCTGACGGCCATTTCCAGCAGGCGATGGGCATCGATTTCGACACCACGCGCCTCGGCATTCTGATGAGCGCCTTCCTGCTGAGCTACGGCTTTTCATCGGTCTTTTTAAGCGGGCTGGGGGACAAAATCGCCCCGCTGCGCCTGCTCACCGGGATGATGGTGATCTGGTGCGTGCTGATGGTGGCGATGGGCTTTACCCATAACTACACGCTGATGATTGTCCTGCGCATCCTGCTGGGGGTGGCAGAAGGGCCGCTCTTCCCGCTGGCCTTCGCCATTGTGCGCCACAACTTCCCGCAGCATCTGCAGGCGCGCGCCACCATGCTGTGGCTGCTGGGCACCCCGGTGGGGGCGGCGATTGGCTTCCCGCTCTCCCTCTGGCTGCTGAACACCTTCGGCTGGCAGAGCACCTTCTTCGTGATGGCGATGCTGACCGTGCCGGTGCTTATCTTCGTGCGCATCGGTCTGCGGGGGATCCGTCTGGATGCGAAACCGGCCACCACTCAGGCGTCGCAGGATGAGCGCCGCGCGGCCCGGCGCGAGCTGTTCGTCAGTCCGCACTTCTGGATCATCTGCATCTTTAACATCGCCTTCCTGACCTACCTGTGGGGTATCAACGGCTGGCTGCCGGGCTACCTCATCAAGGGCAAAGGCATTCACCTGGAGCACGCGGGCTGGCTGTCGTCGATGCCGTTTATCGCCATGCTGGCAGGCGAGGTGATTGGCGCATGGCTCTCGGACCGGGTCGATAAGCGCGCCGCGGCCTGCTTTATCTCTATGGCGGGGGCGGCGGTGGGGCTGGCAGCGGTCATGCAGCTCGACACCCCGCTGGCCATCATCGCGGCGATGAGCTTCAGCACCTTTATGTGGGGCACCGGCGCACCCAACATTTTCGCCCTGCTGGCAAAGGCCACCCATCCCCGGGTGAGCGCCACGGCGGGCGGCATCTTCAACGGGCTGGGAAACTTTGCGGGCGCGCTGTCGCCGGCGGTGATGGGCGCGTTAATCGCCTTCACCCACAGCATGGATTCCGGGCTGATTTTTCTGGCGGTGATGGCGGCGGTGGGCTGCGTCCTGTTACTGCCGCTGCTGAGACGTTACTGAGGAGAGTGTCATGACTGATTCAACCGTAACCAACAAATCTGGCATCAAACCTGACCACCTGACGATGGAGGAGTGGGTCGAGTCGCGCATCGCGCGCTTCGAAGGGCGCAAATATGACTGGAACGCACTGAAGTTCCAGGCCGATTTTGACCCGAAATACCGCCGGGCGCAGATGCGTTACATCGGCACCGGTGCCACCGGCGTGGCGAACGACACCAACACCGTGCAGGCGGATCACTTTACCTTCTCCACCATGGTACTGCCGTCGAAGTGCGAAGGGCCGCTGCACCTGCATGACGATGTGGAAGAGGTCTTCTTCATGCTGAAAGGGCAGATCACGCTGATGATCCAGGATGGCGACAACTACACCGAAACCGTGCTGCGCGAGCGTGACCTGATCTCCGTCCCGCCGGGCATCTATCGCGGCCTGTTCAACCACGGGGAAGAAGAGGCGCTGATGTGCGTCATGCTGGGCACCAACAAGCCGGAAATCCCGACCTACCCGGCCGATCATCCGCTCTCAAAAGTGAAGCGGAACTAAGGGGTGCACGATGACGGAATTTCGTGAACAGGGATGCGGCATTCCGCTGATGTTGCTGCACGGCATCAGCTCCGGCGCCGCCTCCTGGCATAAGCAGATGGCGCTAAACGGTTTTCGGGTGCTGGCGTGGGACATGCCCGGCTATGGCGAAAGCCCGATGCTGGCAGCTGAACGGGCAAACGCCGGAGATTACGCCGACGCGCTGGCGGCGATGCTCGATCGGGCGGGCGTCTGGCAGGCGGTGCTGGTAGGGCACTCTCTGGGGGCGCTGGTCGCCAGTGCTTTTGCGGCGAAGTTCCCGGAACGCGTTATCCATCTGGTGCTGGCGGATGTCGCGCAGGGCTACGGCCAGGCCGCGCCGGAGCAGCGCGAGCAGGTCTGGCGCAACCGCGAGCAGCAGATGGCGCTGGGCGGCGAAATCCTCGCCCAGACCCGCGCCGCGAAGCTGCTGCGTCCCGGTGCGCGGGCGGAGGATGTCAGTTGCGTCGCGGCGGGAATGCGCAAGCTGCGTCCTGAGGGCTACCTCGCTGCCGCATGGATGCTGGCGCACGACGATATTCACGGCTGGCTGAAACGCTACACAGGCCAATTTGAAGTCTGGTGTGGTGAGCAGGATGCGATAACGGAACCTGAACGGGTAGCGGGGCTGGCGCTGCGCTACTCCATGCCGTTTATCGCCATTCCGCAGGCCGGTCACGCCAGCTATCTCGACAACGACGCGTTTTTTAACCAACAGCTTTTACGCATTAACGAAGAGGTGCGCGATGAATGCACAAATTGATGGGCGCATAGCGGTCGTCACCGGCGGTTCGTCCGGCATTGGCTTTGAAACGCTGCGCCTGCTGCTGGGCGAGGGGGCCAAAGTGGCCTTTTGTGGCCGCGACCCGGACCGGCTCGCCAGCGCCCATGCGGCGCTGCAAAACGAATACCCCGACGGGGAGATTTTCTCTTACCGCTGCGACGTGCTGAAAGCCGACGAGATGCAGGCCTTTGCGGATGCCGTTCAGGCGCACTTTGGCGCGGCGGATATGCTGATCAACAACGCCGGGCAGGGCTACGTGGCGCACTTCAATGACACGCCGCGTGAGGCGTGGCTGCACGAAGCCGAGCTGAAACTGTTTGGGGTGATCAACCCGGTGCAGGCGTTTCAGCCGCTGCTGGAGCAGTCCGACATCGCCTCCATCACCTGCGTCAACTCGCTGCTGGCGCTACAGCCCGAGGAGCACATGATCGCCACCTCTGCTGCCCGCGCCGCGCTGCTGAATATGACGCTGACGCTCTCGAAAGAGCTGGTAGGGAAAGGCATCCGCGTGAACTCCATTTTGCTTGGCATGGTGGAGTCCGGGCAGTGGCAGCGCCGCTTTGAAAACCGTACAGACAAAAGCCAGAGCTGGCCGGAGTGGACGGCGGAGATCGCGCGCAAACGCGGCATCCCGATGGCGCGCCTCGGCAAGCCGCAGGAGCCCGCGCAGGCGCTGCTGTTCCTCGCCTCGCCGCTGGCCTCGTTTACCACCGGCGCCGCGCTGGACGTTTCCGGTGGCTTCTGCCGCCATCTGTAAGGACGCATCATGAAAAAGATCATGTTAATTGGTTTTGGCGCTATGGCGCAGGCGGTGATTGAGCGCCTGCCTGCCGGTGTCGCTATCGGCTGGATCGTGGCGCGCGAGTCTCACCACGCGGTGATTCGCCAACAGTTTGGTGATGCGGTGGTGGCGCTGACCTCGCCGCTGGAGTGCGCTGATGCGCCCGATCTGGTGCTGGAGTGCGCCAGCCAGCAGGCGGTGGCGCAGTACGGCGAGGATATTCTGCGTCGCGGCTGGCATCTGGCGGTGATCTCCACCGGCGCACTGGCGGACAGCGCGCTGGAGCAGCGCCTGCTCAATGCGGGCGGCAAACTGACGCTGCTCTCCGGCGCGGTGGCCGGCATCGACGGGCTGGCGGCGGCGAAAGAGGGCGGGCTTGAGCGCGTGACCTATCAGTCGCGTAAAAGCCCGGCCAGCTGGCGCGGCAGCTACGCCGAACAGCTTATCGATCTTAATTCGGTGTCAGTGGCGCAGGTCTTTTTCGAAGGCAGCGCCCGGGAGGCGGCACGACTGTTCCCGGCCAATGCCAACGTGGCGGCGACCGTGGCGCTCGGTGGCGTGGGGATGGATGAGACCCGCGTACAGCTGATGGTCGACCCGGCCACGAAACGCAATACCCATACGCTGCACGTCGAAGGCGTGTTTGGTGAGTTCCATCTGGAGCTGAGCGGGCTGCCGCTGGCCTCTAATCCCAAAACCTCCACCCTGGCGGCACTGAGCGCGGTCCGCGCCTGCCGCGAGCTGGCCCAGCGCTGAGGAGTGACGATGGACGAACTGAAGATTTTTATCGGCGGCCAGTGGCGACACGGCAGCGGCAACCCGATGCAGAGCCACTTCCCGGCTGATGGAACGATCAACGCGGTTTTAAACGCGGCAAGCCTCGACGATCTGCATGACGCAATCGAGTCCGGCGAGCGGGCGTGGCGCGATCCCGCGTGGCGTAACAGCCTGCCGCATATGCGCGCGAAGATCCTGCACAGAGTGGCGGATCAGATTGAATCCCGCGTCGACGAGCTGGCGCAGATGCAGAGCCGCGATAACGGCAAACCGCTGGCGGAAGCACGCGGGCTGGTGATGAGCGCGGCGGGAACGGCGCGCTACTTTGCCGCCGCCTGTGAACTGCTGGAAGGGGAGCTTCCGACGCCGCGCCAGCCGGATTTACTGACCCTGAGCCGCTATGAGCCGCTTGGTGTGGTGGCGGCCATCACGCCGTGGAACTCGCCGATTGCCAGTGAAATGCAAAAAGTCGCTCCGGCCATTGCCGCCGGAAACGCGGTGATCCTCAAGCCCGCCGAAGCGACGCCGCTGATGGCGCTGGAGCTGGCGCGCATCTTTGAACAGGCCGGGCTGCCCGCCGGGCTGCTGAGCGTACTGCCGGGCAAAGGCTCGGTCATTGGCGATGCGCTGGCACGCCATCCTAAAGTGCGCAAAATCTCTTTTACCGGCGGCACCACCACTGGCCGTCATCTGGCGCACGTGGCGGCGGAAAAGCTGATCCCGGCCTCCCTGGAGCTGGGCGGTAAATCCCCGACCATCGTGCTGGACGATGCGGATATTGAACAGGCCGCGCGCGGGATCTGCTACGGCATCTTTAGCTCGGCGGGACAGGCCTGTATCGCCGGGTCGCGGCTGTTTATCCACGAAAGCCTTTACGCTCCGCTGATGGCGCGGCTGCTGGAGTTAACCCGTGGCCTGCGCGTCGGGCATCCGTTTACCGACGGCACCCACGTCGGGCCGCTGATCAACGATAAGCATCGCCAGAGCGTGCAGGCCTACGTCGAGCTGGCGAAGCGCGAAGGGGGCCGCGTGCTGTGCGGCGGGGAGATCCCAGCCGATCCTTCGCTGGCAAACGGCAGCTTCTTCCTGCCAACGATTATCGAAGGGCTGAGCAACAATGCCCGCGCCTGTCAGGAGGAGATCTTCGGCCCGGTGCTGGTGGCGATGCCATTTAACGATGAAGCGGCGTTGATCCAGCAGGCGAACAACTCGGTTTACGGCCTGGCCGCCGGGATCTGGACGCGCGACACCGGACGCGCGCTGCGCTTAAGCGAGCAGCTTGAGGCGGGCACGGTGTGGATCAACACCTACAAGGTCTTTGCGATTTCGACCCCGTTCGGGGGCTTTAAAGAGAGCGGTCTGGGCCGCGAAAAGGGCATTCAGGGGCTGAAAGCCTGGATGCAACAAAAGAGCATTTATCTGGCGACGGGTAACAGCGTCAACCACTGGTGCGACTGAGAAAGGGTGAGCAATGAGCGAAATGATAACCGTCGGCGACGCCATCGCCAGAACGCTGGAGCAGTATCAGGTTGAGGCCATCTACGGCGTCATCTCTATTCACAACCTGCCCATCGCCGATGCAGTAGGGCAGCGCGGCAATATCCGCTTTGTGCCCGCGCGGGGTGAGGCGGGATCCGTCACCATGGCCGACGCCCACGGGCGTTTCTCTGGCCTCGGCGTGGCGCTGACCAGTACCGGGGCAGGGGCAGGTAACGCGGTAGGCGCGCTGGTGGAGGCGATGAATGCCTGCACGCCGCTGCTGCATTTAACCGGACAGGTGGAAAAAGCCTGGCTGGATGCTGACACCGGGTTTATCCACGAAACCCGCGACCAATTGACCTTCCTCAAGGCCAGTTCGAAACGGGCGTATCGCATCAGCAATGCCAACCAGGCGATAGCGATTCTCCATAAAGCGATTCAGGAGGCGCAGACGCCGCCGTGTGGGCCGGTCTCTGTGGAGATCCCGATTGATATTCAGGGGGCGAAAATTCCGCTGTCGCTGGTGACGGCGCCGGTAAAACCGGTGTCAGTTTCAGCGCCAGATGCCAGCATGGTTGATGCGCTTTGGGCGCAGCTGAAGCAGGCGAAACAGCCGCTGCTGTGGCTGGGTGGCGGGGCGCTGGGCAGTGCGGACGCGGTGAAAAAACTGGCGGATGCGGGTATCACCGTGATCTCCAGCACCCACGCGCGCGGCGTGCTGCCGGACAGCCATCGCGCCAGCCTGCGGGCTTTCCATAACTCGCCGTCAGTGGAGGCGCTGATCGCCCGGTGTGATTTTACGCTGGTGGCGGGCTCACGCCTGCGCAGCAACGAAACCCGCTCCTGGACGCTGGAGCTGCCTTACCCGCGGGTGCAGATCGATATCGACCCGGCGGCGGCAAGCCGTAACTATTTGATGGATAAAACGCTGGTAGCCGATTGTTCAGCGCTGCTTAACGCGCTGGCTGCAAAAGCGCAGGGGCGTGAATGGGGTAACGCGCAGTGGGACACGCAGGTCCAGCAGGCGGTGGAGCAAGCTGAGCAGGGGCTGCGCGAGCAGTGTGGTGCCTATGCGAAACTCAACGATGCCATCGAGAAAGCGCTGCCGCAGGATGGCCTGCTGGTGCGTGATATCACCGTTTCCGGCAGCCTGTGGGGCAGCCGCCTGTTCCGCGCCAACGGTCCGCTGATGAACATTCACTCTCTGGCCGGGGCGATTGGCATGGGGCTGCCGATGGCGATTGGTACTGCGATTGCCAATCCGCAGCGCAAGGTCGTGGGGCTGGTGGGCGACGGCGGCCTGAGCCTGAATTTAGGCGAACTTGCGACGCTGGCGCAGGAGAAAGCCAACGTGACGCTGCTGATCATGAACGACGGCGGTTACGGCGTGATGCGCGGCATTCAGGATAAATATTTTGGCGGACGGCAGTATTATAACGAACTGCATACGCCGGACTTTACCCTGCTGGCCCAGGCGATTGGCCTGCAGGCGTGGAGCGTTGAGCGGGCAGAGGATTTTGATGCGGTGATGACGGAAGCGCTGGCGATGCCGGGGCCGTCGGTGGTGGAGGTGCGGATGGGGCAGATTGGCGCCCTGAAGTTTGCCGGACCGCCGCAGAAAACGCTGTACTAGCTGTGTGCCCGGTGGCGCTGCGCTTATGTTCTGAGCAGGCCGGGTAAGGCGAAGCCGCCACCCGGCTTTTCAGCGGAGGCGCAGGCACCTCCCCGGTACATTATTTAATCCCGTCTGCCGCCATGCGATCGCGGATGTGCTGCGCACGCGCTGCGGAGGCAGGGTGGTCGTCAAACATGGAGCTTTGACGGCCCGCTTCCTGTTGAGCCAGTTTTTCGAAGCTGGTGGCTAAACCTGATGGGTTAATCCCACGCTTGCGCAACAGATCGTAAGAGTAATCATCGGCCTCAGATTCCTGACGCTGAGAGAACTGGGAGTTAACCAGTTTTTCACCGAGATCGCCGAGCTGCGACTGGGAGAGGCTACCTACAATGCCACCCGCAGAGGCCGCCGCCACGCGAACGGCGTTCGTGCCGAGGGCAACCTGCATCCCTTTCTTCACATGGCCGAGGGCAACGTGGCCCATTTCATGGCCGATAACCGCTTCGACTTCATTGTCGTTCATCATGTCCATTAATCCGCTGTAGACGCGGATGCAGCCGTTAGCCATCGCAAAGGCGTTAACGTCTTTCGCCATGTAAACCTTGTAGTTCACCGGCTGGCCGTTAATGTTATCGCCAAGTGCTGAAGCAATCTTATTCAGACGCTGAGCGTAAGTGCTGTCTGCCGGTGCGATGGTCGCTTTACCGTCCATCTCTTTACAGGCCTCATCGCTTAATGTTTTCACCTGGGCATCGGTGAGGGAGTAGGCCTGAAACGCCTCTGCTCCGGAGCTTAGCAGGCCACCAGAATTCATATTCTGACACCCGCTAAGAAGAAGGGTCGTTCCCAGAGCCAGCACTACTGCACGCATTTTCATTATGTTGCTTCCGTACTCGTTAAACTTGATAAATTCTGAAAGTTTTGCCGCCCCGGAGGAGGGTGCAGCTCCAATTATAAAGAATATAAACGAAGGCGGGCGAGAAGATTGCGCAACGTGCGAGCCTGTTCCAGAGATTTCTTAAGCGGCAAAAGAATGGTCCATGTACATGCTTTGTCGCTTGGGTTACATTGTTGGCACTTTTTTCTGGCGTAGCCCAAAACGCGCTGTCGTCAAGCCGAAACGGGCATGGCCTTCAACATCCGATCTGGAGTCAAAATGTCCTCACGTAAAGAGCTTGCCAATGCTATTCGTGCGCTGAGCATGGATGCTGTACAAAAAGCTAAGTCCGGTCACCCGGGTGCCCCTATGGGTATGGCTGACATTGCCGAAGTCCTGTGGCGTGATTTCCTGAACCACAACCCGCAGAACCCTGCATGGGCTGATCGCGACCGTTTCGTTCTCTCTAACGGCCACGGCTCAATGCTGATCTACAGCCTGCTGCACCTCACCGGCTATGACCTGCCAATCGAAGAGCTGAAAAACTTCCGTCAGCTGCACTCCAAAACCCCGGGTCACCCGGAAGTGGGTTACACCGCAGGTGTTGAAACCACGACCGGTCCGCTGGGTCAGGGTATTGCTAACGCCGTGGGTATGGCGATTGCCGAGAAGACGCTGGCGGCGCAGTTCAACCGTCCGGGTCATGACATTGTCGACCACTTCACCTATGCATTCCTGGGTGACGGCTGCATGATGGAAGGCATTTCTCACGAAGTGTGCTCCCTGGCAGGCACCCTGAAACTGGGCAAACTGGTTGCGTTCTATGACGACAACGGCATCTCCATCGACGGCCACATTGAAGGCTGGTTCACTGACGACACCGCAGCACGTTTCGAAGCCTACGGCTGGCACGTGGTGCGTGGCGTTGACGGTCACGATGCTGAAGCGATTAAACGTGCAGTAGAAGAAGCGCGCGCAGTGACCGACAAACCGTCCCTGCTGATGTGCAAAACCATCATCGGTTTCGGTTCTCCGAACAAAGCCGGTACGCACGACTCTCACGGCGCACCGCTGGGTGATGCAGAGATCGCCCTGACCCGTGAAGCACTGGGCTGGAAACACGCTGCGTTTGAAATCCCGTCTGAAATTTATGCGCAGTGGGATGCCAAAGAAGCCGGTCAGGCGAAAGAAGCGGCATGGAACGAGAAATTCGCCGCCTACGCTAAAGCCTTCCCACAGGAAGCGGCAGAGTTCACCCGTCGTATGAAAGGTGAGATGCCAGCAGACTTCGACGCTAAAGCGAACGAGTTCATCGCTAAGCTGCAGGCTAACCCGGCTAAAATCGCCAGCCGTAAAGCCTCCCAGAATGCGATCGAAGCCTTCGGCCCGCTGCTGCCAGAGTTCCTCGGCGGCTCCGCTGACCTGGCGCCATCAAACCTGACTATCTGGTCTGGCTCTAAAGCGATCAACGAAGATACTGCCGGTAACTACATCCATTACGGTGTTCGTGAGTTCGGTATGACCGCGATTGCCAACGGTATCTCCCTGCACGGTGGTTTCCTGCCGTACACCTCCACCTTCCTGATGTTCGTGGAATATGCCCGTAACGCGGTGCGTATGGCTGCGCTGATGAAACAGCGTCAGGTGATGGTCTACACCCACGACTCTATCGGTCTGGGCGAAGATGGCCCGACCCACCAGCCGGTTGAGCAGGTTGCTTCTCTGCGTGTGACCCCGAACATGTCCACATGGCGTCCATGTGACCAGGTTGAATCTGCGGTAGCGTGGAAATATGGCGTTGAGCGTCATGACGGCCCGACCGCGCTGATCCTCTCCCGTCAGAACCTGGCTCAGCAGGATCGTACCGAAGAGCAGCTGGCGAACATCGCCCGCGGTGGTTACGTGCTGAAAGACTGCGACGGTCAGCCGCAGGTGATCTTCATCGCAACCGGTTCTGAAGTTGAACTGGCTGTTGCCGCCTGGGATCAGCTGGCAGGCGAAGGCGTGAAAGCGCGCGTGGTCTCCATGCCGTCTACCGATGCCTTCGACAAGCAGGACGCGGCTTACCGTGAATCCGTACTGCCGAAAGCCGTTTCTGCCCGTGTGGCAATCGAAGCGGGTATCGCTGACTACTGGTTCAAATATGTGGGCCTGAACGGCGCTATCGTTGGCATGACTACCTTCGGTGAGTCTGCGCCAGCTGAGCAGCTGTTCGAAGAGTTCGGCTTCACCGTTGAGAACGTGGTCGCGAAAGCGAAAGAATTGCTGTAATCACGGCTGTGCCCGGCGGCGCGTAGCTTGCCGGGCCTACAAAATATTCAGGCCGGGCAGGCGTACGCGTCACCCGGCTTTTTTGTGCACGTTATTCCTCAAAGATGTAATACCTCTGTAAATTATTCCACTTAAAATGTGATGTGTGTCATATAGCTGGCTTATTGGTCTGGACAGTCATTCCCTTTATTCCGTGTTTCGCTTATTCTGGCTGAAGCGTTTCAGTCGATTAAATGTTCGACAAATGACCAATCAGTTGGAGTTTGTGACAGGCAAGGATTCCCCTCAGCGCGTTGCTGCATTACTCTGTCAGCCACCTCGTGTCAGGGAAAGCTTTGCAGGAGACTTATGACCGTACGCGTAGCGATTAATGGTTTCGGTCGCATCGGACGTAACGTGGTTCGTGCTTTATATGAATCCGGACGCCGGGCGGAAATTACCGTGGTGGCCATCAATGAACTGGCGGATGCCGCAGGCATGGCGCATTTATTGAAATATGACACCAGCCATGGACGCTTTGCCTGGGACGTTCGTCAGGAGAGAGAGCAGCTGCTTGTCGGTGATGACGTGATCCGTGTGCTTCATGAGCGGATGATCGAAGCATTACCCTGGCGTGAACTGGGTGTCGATGTGGTTCTCGATTGTACCGGCGTCTACGGCAACCGCGAGCACGGCGAAGCCCATTTGGCGGCTGGCGCAAAGAAAGTGCTCTTTTCACATCCTGGCAGTAACGATCTCGATGCCACGGTGGTTTACGGCGTCAACCATCATGAGTTGCACGCAGAACACCGAATTGTCTCCAATGCCTCCTGTACCACCAACTGTATTATTCCGGTCATCAAACTGCTGGACGATGCCTACGGCATTGAGTCGGGTACGGTTACCACTATCCACTCAGCCATGCACGATCAGCAGGTCATTGACGCTTACCACCCGGACCTGCGACGCACTCGCGCGGCGAGTCAGTCGATTATCCCGGTGGACACCAAACTGGCGGCCGGTATTACCCGAATTTTCCCGCAGTTTGAAGATCGTTTTGAAGCTATCGCCGTCCGCGTACCTACCATCAACGTGACGGCGATCGACCTCAGTGTTACCGTAAAAAAACCGGTAAAAGCCTGTGAGGTCAACCTGTTGCTGCAAAAGGCGGCACAGCAAGCATTTCATGGTATAGTTGACTATACGGAATTACCGTTGGTCTCAGTAGATTTTAACCACGATCCGCATAGCGCTATTGTTGATGGCACCCAAACGCGAGTGAGTGGGGCGCACCTGATCAAAACGCTGGTCTGGTGTGATAATGAATGGGGCTTTGCTAACAGGATGCTCGACACCACGTTAGCCATGGCCGCACAAGGTTTCAGGTAAGACGCGTATTGCGTCTGCAAAACTTTAAGAATCAACGAGAGGATTCACCATGTCTGTAATTAAGATGACCGATCTGGATCTGGCAGGTAAACGCGTTTTCATCCGTGCGGATCTCAACGTACCGGTTAAAGATGGGAAAGTAACCAGCGACGCGCGTATCCGTGCCTCTCTGCCAACCATCGAACTGGCACTGAAGCAGGGTGCAAAAGTGATGGTAACCTCCCACCTGGGTCGTCCGACCGAAGGCGAGTACAACGAAGAATTCTCTCTGCTGCCGGTTGTTAATTACCTGAAAGACAAACTGTCCAGCCCGGTACGTCTGGTTAAAGACTACCTGGACGGCGTGGAAGTTGCTGAAGGTGAGCTGGTTGTTCTGGAAAACGTTCGCTTCAACAAAGGCGAGAAGAAAGACGACGAAACCCTGTCCAAAAAATATGCTGCACTGTGCGACGTATTCGTGATGGACGCATTCGGTACCGCTCACCGTGCCCAGGCTTCTACCCACGGTATCGGTAAATTCGCCGACGTCGCTTGTGCAGGTCCTCTGCTGGCCGCTGAGCTGGATGCGCTGGGTAAAGCGCTGAAAGAACCTGCTCGTCCGATGGTTGCTATCGTTGGTGGTTCTAAAGTTTCCACCAAACTGACCGTTCTGGACTCTCTGTCCAAAATCGCTGACCAGCTGATCGTTGGCGGTGGTATCGCTAACACCTTCGTTGCTGCCCAGGGCCACAACGTGGGTAAATCCCTGTACGAAGCAGACCTGGTTGACGAAGCGAAACGTCTGCTGAGCACCTGCGATATCCCGGTTCCAACTGACGTTCGCGTCGCGACCGAGTTCTCTGAAACCGCAACCGCAGAGCTGAAATCTGTTTCTGACATCAAAAATGAAGAGCAGATTCTGGACCTGGGCGACGCCTCTGCAGAGAAACTGGCTGAAATCCTGAAGAATGCAAAAACCATTCTGTGGAACGGTCCGGTTGGCGTGTTCGAATTCCCGAACTTCCGTAAAGGTACTGAAATCGTGGCTAACGCGATTGCAGACAGCGAAGCATTCTCCATTGCTGGCGGCGGTGACACCCTGGCAGCCATCGATCTGTTCGGTATTTCCGACAAGATCTCCTACATCTCCACTGGCGGCGGCGCATTCCTCGAATTCGTGGAAGGCAAAGTTCTGCCAGCAGTAGCCATGCTCGAAGAGCGCGCTAAGAAGTAAGCCATTTAAGGGCAGGGAAACCTGCCCAATTTTCAGCGCGCTTTTAAGAGCTCGCCCCTTTCCAAGGCCGAAGATACAGGACTCGCAACATGTCTAAAATTTTTGATTTCGTAAAACCTGGCGTGATCACTGGTGATGACGTTCAGAAAGTGTTCCAGGTAGCTAAAGAAAACAACTTTGCTCTGCCAGCGGTTAACTGCGTCGGTACCGACTCTATCAACGCCGTACTGGAAGCTGCAGCCAAAGTTAAAGCGCCGGTAATCGTTCAGTTCTCTAACGGCGGTGCTGCGTTTATCGCAGGTAAAGGCGTGAAAACTGACGTTCCTCAGGGTGCTGCAATCCTGGGCGCAATCTCTGGCGCACATCACGTTCACCAGATGGCTGAGCACTACGGCGTTCCAGTAATCCTGCACACTGACCACTGCGCGAAGAAACTGCTGCCGTGGATCGACGGTCTGCTGGACGCGGGCGAAAAACACTTCGCTGCAACCGGTAAGCCACTGTTCTCTTCTCACATGATCGACCTGTCTGAAGAGTCTCTGGAAGAGAACATCGAGATCTGCTCTAAATACCTGGCGCGCATGGCCAAAATGGACATGACCCTGGAAATCGAACTGGGTTGCACCGGTGGCGAAGAAGACGGCGTGGACAACAGCCACATGGACGCTTCTGCTCTGTACACTCAGCCAGAAGACGTTGATTACGCTTACACCGAGCTGAGCAAAATCAGCCCACGTTTCACTATCGCGGCTTCCTTCGGTAACGTACACGGTGTGTACAAGCCAGGTAACGTGGTTCTGACGCCAACCATCCTGCGTGATTCTCAGGAATACGTTTCCAAGAAACACAACCTGCCGCACAACAGCCTGAACTTCGTCTTCCACGGCGGTTCCGGTTCTTCTGCTCAGGAAATCAAAGATTCCGTTAGCTACGGTGTTATCAAAATGAACATCGATACCGACACCCAATGGGCAACCTGGGACGGTATTCTGCAGTACTACAAAACTAACGAAGCTTACCTGCAGGGCCAGCTGGGCAACCCGAAAGGCGAAGACCAGCCGAACAAGAAATACTACGATCCACGCGTATGGCTGCGTGCAGCCCAGACCTCTATGGTGACGCGTCTGGAGCAGGCTTTCAAAGAGCTGAACGCGGTTGACGTTCTGTAATTTAAGCTGCTGACACCATCAAAAGCCCGCGTTAATCGCGGGCTTTTTTTATGTCTTTTCAACTGGCTATAGCGGCTGTTTTATGTGATCTGCTTGGCATATTGTGGGCTTTTTGTTTACCCTTTACACACTTGCTCCTCTCCGCATGGGGCGGATTTGTGTTTTATGTGCATAAGGAAAGATAAATGGAAGATCTCGGTGTTGTAGATAGCATCAATAACGCGGGCTCCTGGCTGGTGCGTAATCAGGCGTTGCTTATCAGCTATGTCGTAAATATTGCGGCGGCGATTGCCATCGTGGTGGTGGGGATGATCGTTGCCCGGACGGTTGCCAGAGGCATTAACCGCGTGATGCTCGCCCGGCATATTGACGCTACCGTCGCCGATTTCCTCTCGGCAATGGTGCGCTACGCGATTATTGCTTTTACCCTGATAGCAGCAATGGGGCGCGTGGGGGTTCAGACCGCCTCGGTGATTGCGGTACTGGGTGCCGCTGGCCTGGCCGTGGGGCTGGCGCTACAGGGCTCGCTGGCAAACCTGGCGGCCGGCGTGCTGCTGGTTACCTTCCGTCCATTCCGTTCCGGGGAGTATGTCGATCTCGGCGGCACCGCGGGTACGGTGCTGAACGTGCAGATTTTTTCCACTACGCTGCGTTCCGCGGACGGCAAAATTGTTATCGTGCCTAACAAAAAGGTCATCGACGGCAATATCACTAACTTCTCCCGGGAGCCGGTTCGCCGCAATGAGCTTATGATCGGCGTGGGCTATGATTCCGATATCGAGCAGGTGAAAAAACTCATCACCGACATCATTGAATCTGACGAGCGTATCCTGAAAGACCGCGAAATGACGGTTCGCCTTAACGAGCTGGGCGCCTCCTCTATCAACTTCGTTGTCCGTATCTGGAGCAAAAGTAGCGATCTGCAAAGCGTTTACTGGGATGTACTGGAGCGCATCAAGCGCGACTTTGATGCCAACGGCATCAGCTTCCCGTATCCGCAGATGGACGTGAACTTCAAACGGGTGAAAGAACCAGCGGAATAAGGTTTTTACCTTAACCCGGTGCGCACAATGCGTACCGGGTTTTATTAGCTTCCCTTATTGCCAATTAATATTATCCATTTCCTCTTATTATTCTCCCGCAGTATAGTCAGCCCCTAAGACACATTTTTGAGATTGGTTTCCATGTTATCTTTTTACATTCAGGGGCTTATGATTGGCGCGGCGATGATCCTGCCTCTCGGTCCGCAAAATGCCTTCGTCATGAATCAGGGCATTCGACGTCAATATCACATCATGATCGCGCTGCTCTGCGCACTAAGCGATATGCTGCTGATTTGTGCCGGGATTTTTGGCGGTAGCGCGCTGCTGATGCAGTCTCCCTGGCTGCTGGCACTGGTCACCTGGGGCGGCGTCGCCTTTCTGCTCTGGTATGGCTTTGGCGCCCTGAAAACGGCGTTGGGCAGCAATATTGAGCTGGCCAGCGCTGAAGTCATGAAGCAGGGGCGCTGGAAAATTATCGTCACCATGCTGGCGGTGACGTGGCTTAATCCGCACGTTTATCTCGATACGTTTGTGGTGCTGGGCAGCCTGGGAGGGCAACTGGATGCTGAGCCGAGGCGCTGGTTCGCGCTGGGTACCGTGAGCGCCTCCTTCCTCTGGTTCTTTGGTCTGGCGCTGCTCGCTGCATGGCTGGCACCCCGCCTGCGCACCGCCAAAGCCCAGCGCATTATTAACGGCCTGGTCGGCGCGGTGATGTGGTTTATTGCTTTCCAGCTGGCGAAAGAGGGAATTCATCACATTCGTGAACTATTCAACTAAGCGTTGTCTTATGGACATTCGGCCAGCAGTCGCTAAGCTTGCTGGCATGCGCCCTGTTACCTGGGCACTCTTCGCAACATGGAGGAATTAAAGTGAAGTTGAATGTAATCGCCCTGGCGGCATTAATGGGTTTTGGCGCAGCATCCGCTCAGGCCAGTGAGCTGCCTGACAGCCCGCATATTGTCACTTCCGGAACCGCAAGCGTGGATGCAGTACCGGATATCGCTACCCTTGCCATTGAAGTTAACGTGGCGGCCAAAGATGCGGCCACCGCCAAGAAACAGGCAGACGATCGCGTTGCGCAATATCTCTCTTTCCTTGAGCAGAATGGCATAGCGAAGAAAGATATCAATTCCGCTAACCTGCGCACCCAGCCAGATTACGACTATCAGAATGGCAAAAGCATCCTGAAAGGTTATCGCGCGGTACGTACCGTCGAAGTGACCTTGCGTCAGCTTGATAAACTCAACTCTCTGCTCGATGGCGCGCTGAAAGCGGGTCTGAATGAGATCCGTTCCGTGTCCCTGGGCGTTGCGCAACCTGAGAAATATAAAGACGAAGCGCGTAAAGCGGCGATTGATGACGCCCTGCATCAGGCGCAGCAGCTGGCTTCTGGCTTTAACAGCAAGCTGGGCCCGGTATACAGCGTGCGTTACCACGTCTCTAACTACCAGCCGAGCCCGATGGTGCGCATGATGAAAGCGGAAGCGGCGCCGGTCTCCGCGCAGGATACCTACGAGCAGCCAACGATTCAGTTCGACGATCAGGTTGATGTGGTGTTCCAGCTGGAGCCAGCACAGGGTCAGCAGCAGAGCCAGCAGACTCCACAGGTGCAGCAGCAAGCGCAGCAGCCGGATACGGCGACAAAAGCACCGTAATGGTTGTTTAGCAGTAATAAAAAGCCGGGTGAACGTTAACGCGACCCGGCTTTTTTATTAGTCCTGGCGCAGAACCTTATGGCCGTGGGCCAGCAGCGCATCGGTGACGTTGCGCATCATCCGGCTTTCCGGCGCGAAGCGGTGCCAGTAGAGCATGCGGCGCTGGTGCAGGCCTGGCGTCAGGTCGATCAGTTCGCCGCTCTGTAGCTCTTTCTCGATCTGCAGATGCGGGATCATGCAACAGGTTGTGCCCTGACGCGCCAGCTGCACGAAGGCTTCTGATGAGTTAACGATATGGCAGGGTACGCTGCCGGGCGGCAGGTCGAAGTTCTGCTGTAAAAACGCCTGATGCATATCATCGAGATGGTCAAACGCCACGGCGGGCGCTTTCAGCAGTGCCGCGCGGGTGACGCCATTCGGGAAGTAACGTTCAGCAAAGGCTTTGGAGGCAACGAACAGATAATCCAGCGCCCCCAGCTGATCCACCAGGCAGCTCGGCAGCGCCTGAGGCTGGATACTGACCGCGCCCACCACTTCACCGCGACGCAGACGCTCCTGAGTCCGGGTTTCGTCTTCCACCTGCAAATTCAGCCGGATAGGCGAATCGGCCAGCACCGGCGCCAGCGCGGGCAGCAGCCAGGTTGCCAGACTGTCGGCGTTGACCGCCAGCGACAGGAGCAGCGGCGTGGAGCCGGTCTGTTCATCCCCCAGCCACTCATCTTCCAGCAGCTCAACCTGACGAAGCAGCGCCAGCAGTTTTTGCCCCTGTTCGGTAGGACGCGGCGGAACGGTACGAACCAGCAGCGGCTGCCCGAACATATTCTCAAGCTGTTTGATCCGTTGCGAAACGGCGGACTGGGTAATGCACAGCTTCTGTGCTGCGCGTTCGAATCCGCGTTCACGAATAACGGCATCAAGGGCCTGTAATGTTCTGTAGTCCGGACGTTTCATTGCTCTGGCTGACTCCCAAATGATTCAATACTTCGCACTATGACATAAATTTATGTTTGATACAGACGAAATTGGTGACCTTGCAGATCACATGGCGCAGGTGAATGCTCTATAATGCGCGTCACGCAAAATCACCACGGGCAAGAGATCATGACGCAGGATGAACTGAAAAAAGCAGTAGGATGGGCCGCTCTCCAGTATGTACAGCCGGGTACCATTGTCGGCGTGGGCACAGGATCAACGGCAGCACACTTTATTGATGCACTGGGCACGATGAAAGGGCAGATCGAGGGCGCGGTTTCTAGCTCCGATGCATCCACGGAGAAGCTGAAAAGCCTGGGTATTACCGTTTTCGATCTGAATGAAGTCGACCGCCTGGGTATCTACGTTGATGGCGCGGATGAAATCAACGGTCATATGCAGATGATCAAGGGCGGCGGCGCGGCGCTAACGCGTGAAAAAATCATCGCCTCTGTTGCGGACAAGTTCATCTGTATCGCCGATGCCTCGAAGCAGGTGGATATCCTTGGCAAATTCCCGCTGCCGGTTGAAGTAATCCCGATGGCGCGCAGCGCGGTTGCCCGTGAGCTGGTCAAACTCGGTGGCCGTCCGGAATACCGTCAGGGCGTAGTGACGGACAACGGTAACGTGATTCTGGATGTTCACGGTCTGGAGATCCTCGACGCCGTGGCGCTGGAAAACGCCATCAATGGCCTGCCAGGCGTAGTAACTGTAGGGTTATTCGCCAACCGAGGTGCGGATGTCGCGCTGATTGGCACCGCCGAAGGCGTCAAAACCATCGTGAAATGATCTGACGGGGGGAGCCTCCCCCCGCTAATTATTTTTGCAAAAGCGATATTTGGTGACTTGTGTCACATTTATAACCCTCTCCTGACGATCCTGCCGCTTTCCTCCTGCTCCACAGAACAATTCACTGCCAATTGCGGCTGTATGACATTTCTTCAGAGTGCCGACGCAAACGTTCATATTGCTGCAATAGTTTTTTTTGATATGTTGGCGGGAGTGGATTTCAATCCAGCACAACAACAGTTCAGACAATCAGACAGGGTCGGGGAAATGGCAAAGGTATCACTGGAGAAAGACAAGATTAAATTTCTGCTGGTCGAAGGGGTGCATCAGAAAGCACTGGATAGCCTTCGTGCGGCGGGTTACACCAACATCGAATTTCACAAAGGTGCACTGGATACCGAACAGCTGAAAGAGTCGATCCGTGATGCCCACTTCATCGGCCTGCGATCCCGTACCCACCTGACAGAAGAGGTTATTGCCGCGGCAGAAAAACTGGTGGCGATTGGCTGCTTCTGCATCGGCACCAACCAGGTCGATCTCAATGCTGCCGCGAAGCGCGGTATTCCGGTATTCAACGCGCCATTCTCCAACACCCGTTCCGTGGCGGAGCTGGTCATCGGCGAACTTCTGCTGCTGCTGCGCGGCATTCCTGAAGCCAACGCCAAAGCGCACCGCGGGATCTGGAATAAGCTGGCCTCCGGTTCCTACGAAGCGCGTGGTAAAAAGCTGGGGATTATCGGTTACGGCCACATCGGTACACAGCTGGGCATTCTCGCCGAATCGCTCGGGATGCACGTCTTCTTCTACGACATTGAAAGCAAACTGCCGCTGGGTAATGCCACCCAGGTTCAGCATCTCTCCGATCTGCTCAACATGAGCGACGTGGTGAGCCTGCACGTGCCGGAAAACGCCTCCACCAAAAACATGATGGGTGCGGAAGAGCTGGCGCTGATGAAGCCGGGCTCGCTGCTGATCAACGCCGCGCGCGGTACGGTGGTGGATATTCCTGCCCTGTGTGACGCCCTGAAAAGCAAACATCTGGCGGGGGCGGCCATTGACGTCTTCCCGACCGAGCCGGCGACCAACAGCGATCCATTCAGCTCGCCGCTGTGTGAGTTCGACAACGTGATCCTGACCCCGCACATTGGCGGCTCCACGCAGGAAGCGCAGGAAAATATCGGTCTTGAAGTGGCCGGTAAGCTGAGCAAATACTCCGACAACGGTTCCACCCTCTCTGCGGTCAACTTCCCGGAAGTCTCGCTGCCGCTGCACGGCGGACGTCGTCTGCTGCACATCCATGAAAACCGTCCGGGCGTGCTGACGGCCATTAACCAGATCTTCGCCGAGCAGGGGGTCAACATTGCCGCACAGTATCTGCAAACTAACGCGCAGATGGGTTATGTGGTTATCGATATCGAAGCGGATGAAGACGTTGCAGAGAAAGCGCTGCAGGGGATGAAAGCCATTCCGGGCACGATTCGCGCGCGTCTGCTTTACTAATCTGCGTTTTGTTTTGTCGGGTGGCGCTTCGCTTACCCGACCTACAAAATTTGAATGTTCCGTGTAGGCCGGGTAAGGCGACGCCGCCACCCGGCTTTTTTCACCACTGCCAAATCCTGGAAGGCGTCACCACCGCAGGCAGCGGGATATCCCACTTCTCCACCGGTAACTTTTCAACCCCTTGGCAATCATGCGCATAGCCCACGGGATGTAAACCGTACTGCTGCCAGTTCTGCAACGTGCGATCGTAAAACCCCCCGCCCATGCCTAAGCGCTGGCCGCTCTCATCAAACGCCACCAGCGGCGTCACCAGCACATCCAACTGATCCAGCGGCAATACGTCGCGCACGTCCAGTTTCGGTTCGGTGATTTTCAGACGATTTACCACCAGTTCACTGTGAGGATGGTAGTGCAGAAACAGAAGGTTACCTGGGCTAAAAGGGTGGAGTACCGGCAGATAGACCTTTTTCCCGGTGCGCCAGAGTTCATCGATCAGCGGCTGGGTATCCAGTTCACCGTCAAAGGAGAGAAACAGGGCTACCGTGTGCGCCATGACCATGGGCGGATACGCCATCATGCGGGCCGCGGCTTGCTGCGCGAAATGGGCTTGCTGTTCAGGCGTCAGGGCTCTGCGTTGCTGACGGATAAACTGACGAATGTGTTGACGTGTGGCAGGAACTTCAGGAAGTTGCGTCATGGTAGTCGCTGGGTAGAAAGGTGAGGGAATCTCCGAGATGCCGCCGCAGGCTGTAACCCTTGAACCCTTGGTTCAAGGTGAATGTGTCGTCATGATTTTAAGGCTTCTCGGACGAACCGAGCATGCTCACCAACCATGGAGCGCCACATTCTTGTGGTATGAAATATCGGCTCAGGGGACTGGCCCGCATGCGAACATCTCAGAGAAATTTTTCCTTCAGGGTCACTCTACCATAGTAGACCATGAAGTGTTATTCAAAGTTTTGCCCCGGTCTGTCAGTAATGCGACCCTGATCAAGCAATGCCTGTTCAATGGTCTGCTGGAGCATTTTAATGCGTTGTTCCATGCTCGCCGCGTATTCGCGGGTCTTCGCTTTTTCCTGAGTCAGTTCATAACTGATGTTCAACGCGGCGATGAAAACCAGCTGCTCAGTATTTGTGACTCTAGTGCGTTCTTTTAAATCTTGCAACCGCTGATTCAAATCATCCGCAGCCTGATTCAAAGCATCCCTTTGTTCAGGCGGACAATTCACTCGCAGCGAACGGCCAAAAATTTGGATATCGACGGGTTGTGCAGACATGCCACCTTCCTGCTGTTTGACTGCGCTGCCTTCACACCCGATTCCGGGGGCTGCGAAGGGGCGACACTATAGCTACCCTGGTGCGCAGATACAAGCCCTATTCTGGTTCACCAGGGTCCAAAGTGGTAGCATACCATGAATATTCCTCCCAATGATGACGAATGCGCATGTCTATACAGAACGAAATGCCTGGCTACAACGACGTTAGCCAGTTACTGAACCAGCAGGGCGTGGGTTTAACACCTGCTGAAATGCACGGTCTGATCAGCGGGATGCTGTGTGGTGGAAACAACGACAGCTCATGGCTGCCGCTGGTTCACGACCTGACGAACGAAGGTCTGGCGTTTGGTCACGATCTGGCCCAGGCGTTGCGCAGTATGCATGGCGCAATCAGCGATGCGCTGGAAGATGACGGCTTCCTTTTTCAGCTTTATCTGCCTGATGGCGACGACGTCAGCGTGTTCGATCGCGCCGATGCGCTGGCCGGGTGGGTTAACCATTACCTGTTGGGGTTGGGCGTAACGCAGCCTAAACTTGAAAAGGTGACGGGCGAAGCCGGAGAAGCGATCGACGATCTGCGCAACATTGCACAGCTGGGCTACGACGAGGAAGAGGACCAGGAAGAGCTGGAAATGTCCCTCGAAGAGATCATTGAGTATGTGCGCGTCGCGTCGTTGCTCTGCCACGATACCTTTACGCGGACTCAGCCCACTGCGCCGGAAGTGCGCAAACCAACCTTACACTAATAACAACTACTGGAGGGTGTCATGACTCAGCAAGAGTACCTTCGTCGCCGTCAGGCGCTGCTGGCTACGATGCAGCCGGGAAGCGCCGCGCTGATATTTGCCGCACCGGAGGCCACGCGCAGTAACGATAGCGAATATCCGTATCGCCAGAGCAGTGATTTCTGGTACTTCACCGGCTTCAACGAGCCGGAGTCGGTACTGGTGCTGATTAAAAGTGATGACACCCACAACCACAGCGTGCTGTTTAACCGCGTCCGGGATCTCACCGCCGAGATCTGGTTTGGCCGTCGGCTGGGACAGCAGGCCGCGCCGGAAAAGCTGGGCGTGGATCGCGCCCTGGCGTTCAGCGAAATCAACGATCAGCTTTACCAGCTGCTTAATGGCCTGGATGTGGTTTACCACGCCCAGGGCGAATATGCGTATGCCGATGAGATTCTCTTTGCCGCGCTGGATAAGCTGCGTAAAGGCGCCCGGCAAAATCTGAAAGCGCCCGCAACGATCACCGACTGGCGTCCCGTTGTGCATGAGCTGCGCCTGTTTAAATCGGCTGAAGAGCTGGAGGTAATGCGTCGTGCGGGTGAGATCAGCGCCCTGGCGCACAAACGGGCGATGCAAAAGTGCCGTCCGGGAATGTTCGAATATCAGCTGGAAGGGGAAATTCATCATGAGTTTTCCCGCCACGGCGCGCGCTATCCGGCCTACAACACCATTGTGGGCGGTGGTGAAAATGGCTGCATTCTTCACTACACCGAAAACGAGTCCGAACTGCGGGATGGCGATCTGGTGCTGATTGATGCCGGATGTGAATTTAAAGGCTATGCCGGGGATATCACCCGCACCTTCCCGGTGAACGGTAAATTTACCCCAGCCCAGCGCGCCATCTACGACATCGTTCTGCACTCGCTGGACACCGCGCTGATGCTGTTCCGCCCTGGCACCTCCATTCAGGAAGTGACCGGCGAAGTGGTGCGCATCATGGTCAGCGGGCTGGTGGATCTGGGTATCCTGCAGGGCGATGTCGATCAGCTGATTGCTGAGAACGCGCACCGTTCCTTCTTTATGCATGGCCTGAGCCACTGGCTGGGGCTGGACGTGCATGATGTGGGTGCCTATGGCCCGGAACGTTCGCGCGTGCTGGAGCCTGGCATGGTGCTGACCGTTGAGCCGGGACTCTATATCGCCCCGGATGCCGATGTGCCTGTGGAGTATCGCGGTATCGGTATTCGTATCGAAGACGACATCGTTATCACCGAAACCGGCAACGAAAACCTCACCGCATCGGTGGTGAAAAATGCCGACGAGATCGAGGCGCTGATGGCGGCGGCGCGCGCATGAGTATCATCATCGTTGGCGGAGGCATGACGGGAGCGACGTTGGCGCTGACCCTCTCTTCCCTGACCCAGGGTAAGCTGCCGATCCATCTGGTCGAAGCGGTTGCGCCGCAGTCGACGGGCCATCCGGGATTTGACGGACGCGCTATCGCCCTGGCGCAGGGCACTTGCCAGCAGCTCGCGCGCAGCGGCATCTGGCAGGCGATTGCCGATTGCGCCACGGCCATCGAAACCGTTCATGTCAGCGACCGGGGTCATGCCGGGTTTGTCACCCTTGAGGCACAGGATTACCGCATTGATGCGCTGGGGCAGGTGGTTGAACTGCACGACGTGGGCCTGCGCCTGTTCCGTCTGCTAAAGGAGGCCCCAGGCGTGACGCTGCATTGCCCGGCGCGCGTGGAGCATTTTACCCGCAGCGAAGCGGCGGTGAGCGTCACGCTGGATGACGGCACGACCCTTGACGGACAACTGCTGGTGGCTGCCGACGGCTCCCGTTCGGCGCTCGGCCAGCAGTGTGGGATCCAGTGGCAACAGCAGCCGTATCATCAGCTGGCGGTGATTGCCAACGTCGCCACCGCCGAGCCGCATCGTGGTCGCGCTTTTGAACGTTTTACCCAGCATGGCCCGCTGGCCATGCTGCCGATGTCGCAGGGGCGCAGCTCGCTGGTCTGGTGCCATTCGCTGGAGAGTGCGGACGACGTGCAGAGCTGGTCTGATGAACGCTTCTGCACCGAACTGCAAAAAGCCTTTGGCTGGCGGCTGGGGCGGATCACCCATGCGGGCAAGCGTTCGGTCTATCCCCTGGCTTTAACCACGGCGTCGCAGTCTGTCTCCCATCGCGTCGCGCTGGTGGGCAATGCGGCACAGACGTTACACCCCATCGCCGGACAGGGCTTTAACCTCGGGCTGCGCGATGTGATGAGCCTTGCCGAAACCCTGGCCCATGCATTTGCGCAACAGCAGGATTGCGGGGCATATCCGGTGTTATGCCACTACCAGAAGCGTCGCCAGGCAGATAAAGCGGCGACGATCGGCGTAACCGACGGGCTGGTGCATCTGTTTGCCAATCGCTGGGCGCCGCTGGTAGCGGGACGTAACGCCGGGTTAATGGCGATGGAACTATTTATTCCGGCACGTGATGTGCTGGCACAGAGGACGCTTGGTTGGGTCGCTCGCTAAGGAGTAAACAAAGTGCAGAATGTTGATGTCGCCATTGTCGGTGGCGGAATGGTAGGACTGGCGCTGGCCTGCGGTCTGCAGGGGAGCGGTCTGCGCGTGGCGGTGCTGGAGCAGAAACAGCCGCAGCCTGTCGCTCCCGATGCGCCGCCTGAGCTACGCGTTTCGGCGATCAACGCCGCCAGTGAAAAGCTGCTGACCCGCGTTGGCGTCTGGTCAGAAATTATCGCCCAGCGCGCCAGCTGCTATCACGGCATGGAAGTGTGGGATAAAGACAGCTTCGGGCATATCGCCTTTGATGATGAGAGCATGGGCTACAGCCATCTCGGCCATATCATCGAAAACGCGGTGATCCATCATGCCTTGTGGCAGAAAGCGCAGCAGTGCAGCGACGTTACGCTGATTGCCCCCGCGCAGCTGCAGCAGGTGGCCTGGGGCGAAAATGATGCCTTTATTACCCTGCAAAGCGGCGACATGCTGACCGCGCGTCTGGTGGTCGGGGCCGATGGCGCCAACTCCTGGTTGCGCAACAAAGCTGACATTCCCCTGACGTACTGGGATTACCGCCATCATGCCCTGGTCGCCACTATTCGCACCGCAGAGCCGCACCAGGCGGTGGCCCGGCAGATCTTCCATAACGACGGCATTCTGGCCTTTTTGCCCCTTAGCGATCCGCATCTCTGTTCCATCGTCTGGTCGCTTTCCCCTGAGAAGGCGCAGCAGATGCAGGAGGCTTCAGCCGAAGAATTTAATCAGGCCCTGTGCGTGGCCTTTGATAACCGGCTGGGGCTTTGCACCGTCGAAAGCGAGCGTCAGGTATTCCCGTTAACCGGTCGCTATGCGCGCCAGTTCGCGGCGCATCGCCTGGCGCTGGTGGGCGACGCGGCGCACACCATTCATCCGCTGGCCGGGCAGGGGGTAAACCTGGGCTTTATGGATGCCGCCGAGCTGGTGAATGAACTGCGCCGCCTCCATCGTGAAGGCAAAGATATCGGTCAGCATCTTTACCTGCGCCGGTACGAGCGTAGCCGTAAGCACAGCGCGGCAATGATGCTGGCGGGGATGCAGGGCTTCCGCGAACTCTTTGCCGGTGCCAACCCGGCGAAAAAACTGCTGCGCGATCTTGGCCTGAAACTGGCTGACACCCTCCCGGGCGTTAAACCACAACTCCTGCGTCAGGCGATGGGTCTTAACGACCTGCCGGACTGGCTACGCTAATTTAGAACTCCATCACACTTTATTCTCCCGGCCTGCAGGCCGGGGGATCTCCCTCGTTTGAAATAATCTAATTTCACCGTCTTTTTCGCATTAGATTAACTAATCTGACTATTTTTATGTTACGGAAATTTCGCGCATTTTTCCGCAGTAAATATCAGTCCGTGCTAAATCCTCTCTTATTGCCTTTGCGTTTGTGCGGAATGATTCGCATTTTTGCAGTGAATAATTCTGTACGCTTTGCTGGCTTTTTTGACCATAAGCTAATGTGATGACCCATTTTGCCTTATGGTTAACCACCGTTTTCGGTGGTAAGTTCAGGTAAAAGAGAACGTTTGCGTCGGTGTCCGGGAGCGATGCCGATGCCGGGTTTCGTGGTGAATTTTTCGCCATGAAACGCAAGACAGCCCAGCTCATTCAACGAGGATAAGATGGCTCAACAGACGCCTTTGTATGAACAACACACCTTATGCGGTGCACGTATGGTCGATTTCCATGGCTGGATGATGCCGCTGCATTATGGTTCGCAGATTGATGAGCATCATGCGGTGCGCACCGATGCCGGTATGTTCGACGTCTCTCACATGACCATTGTCGATCTGCACGGCAGCCGCACCCGGGAGTTTCTGCGTTATCTGCTGGCAAATGACGTTGCCAAACTGAAGACGCCGGGTAAAGCGCTCTATAGCGGCATGCTGAATGCCTCGGCCGGCGTCATTGACGACCTGATTGTCTATTACCTCTCTGAAGATTTCTTCCGCCTCGTTGTAAACTCCGCCACCCGCGAAAAAGACCTCTCCTGGATCACCCAACACGCTGAACCTTACGGCATCGACATCACCGTGCGTGACGACCTGTCGCTGATCGCGGTGCAGGGACCAAATGCCCAGGCGAAAGCCGCCTCCCTGTTTAACGACGAACAGCGCAAAGCCACCGAAGGCATGAAGCCGTTCTTTGGCGTGCAGGCGGGCGATCTCTTTGTGGCGACCACCGGCTACACCGGTGAAGCGGGCTATGAAATTGCGATGCCGAACGAAAAAGCGGCTGACTTCTGGCGTGCGCTGGTGGAAGCGGGCGTTAAGCCGGCAGGTCTGGGCGCGCGCGATACGCTGCGTCTGGAAGCCGGTATGAATTTATATGGCCAGGAGATGGACGAAGGGGTCTCTCCGCTGGCGGCCAACATGGGCTGGACCATTGCCTGGGAACCGGCCGATCGCGACTTTATCGGTCGTGAAGTGCTGGAACAGCAGCGTGAGAAGGGCACCGAACAGCTGGTTGGCCTGGTAATGACCGAGAAAGGCGTGCTGCGCGGTGAACTGCCGGTACGTTTCACCGATGCCAATGGCAACCACTGCGAAGGCATTATCACCAGCGGCACCTTCTCCCCGACGCTGGGTTACAGTATTGCGCTGGCGCGTGTGCCGGCGGGCATTGGCGAGACGGCCGTGGTGCAGATCCGCAACCGCGAAATGCCGGTCCGCGTGACCAAACCGATTTTTGTTCGCGCCGGTAAACCGGTCGCCTAATTATTTTTATCAGGAGAAATTCAATGAGCAATGTGCCAGCAGAACTGAAATACAGCAAAGAACACGAGTGGCTGCGCAAAGAAGCCGACGGCACCTATACCGTTGGGATCACCGAACATGCTCAGGAGCTGTTAGGTGACATGGTCTTTGTGGATCTGCCGGAAGTGGGCGCGACCGTGACCGCGGGCGACGACTGTGCCGTAGCGGAATCTGTAAAAGCGGCTTCAGACATCTATGCCCCGGTCGGCGGTGAAATCGTGGCGGTTAACGACGCCCTGAGCGACTCCCCGGAGCTGGTCAACAGCGAGCCTTACGGTGAAGGCTGGATCTTCAAAATTAAGGCCAGCGACGAAGCGGAAGTTGCCGCCCTGCTGGATGCCACCGCGTACGAAGCCTTACTGGAAGACGAATAAGGTTGTGCCGGATGGCGCTGCGCTTATCCGGCCTCCAGAACAACGTAGGCCCGGTAAGCGTTAGTGCCACCGGGCAACAGAGTTACAGACAACTACGATTCACTGCACGTTTCAGGAACCATCGCTCATGACACAGACTTTAAGCCAGCTTGAAAACCGTGGCGCCTTCATCGAACGTCACATTGGGCCGGATGCTCAGCAACAGCAGGAGATGCTGAAGACGGTTGGCGCGGATTCGCTCAACGCCTTGATCGGCCAGATCGTGCCAAAGGATATTCAGCTCGACACGCCGCCGCAGGTGGGGGAATCGACCACTGAATATGCCGCCCTGGCGGAACTGAAAGGCATTGCCAGCCTGAACAAGCGCTTTAAGTCTTACATTGGCATGGGCTATACCAACGTGCAGTTGCCGCCGGTGATCCTGCGCAACATGCTGGAAAACCCGGGTTGGTACACCGCCTACACCCCTTATCAGCCGGAAGTCTCTCAGGGCCGTCTGGAAGCGCTGCTCAACTTCCAGCAGGTGACGCTGGATCTGACCGGTCTGGATATCGCCTCTGCCTCGCTGCTGGATGAAGCCACTGCCGCCGCAGAAGCGATGGCGATGGCAAAACGCGTCAGCAAACTGAAGGGCGCAAACCGCTTCTTCGTCGCAGCCGACGTTCATCCGCAAACCCTCGACGTGGTACGTACCCGTGCAGAGACCTTTGGCTTTGAGGTGATCGTTGATGATGCCGATAAAGTGCTGGATCACCAGGATGTGTTCGGCGTGCTGTTGCAGCAGGTTGGCACCACCGGTGAAGTGCACGATTACGCCAAACTGATTGCCGAGCTAAAAGGGCGCAAAATTGTCGTCAGCGTGGCGGCCGATTTTATGGCGCTGGTGCTGTTAACCGCCCCGGGCAAACAGGGTGCGGATATCGTCTTCGGCTCCGCGCAACGCTTCGGCGTACCGATGGGCTACGGCGGCCCGCACGCGGCCTTCTTCGCCGCTAAAGATGAATTCAAACGCTCCATGCCAGGCCGTATTATTGGCGTATCGAAAGATGCCGCCGGCAACACCGCCCTGCGCATGGCGATGCAGACTCGCGAGCAGCACATCCGCCGTGAGAAAGCGAACTCCAACATCTGTACCTCTCAGGTACTGCTGGCCAATATCGCCAGCCTTTATGCGGTCTTCCATGGCCCGGTTGGCCTGAAGCGTATCGCCAGCCGCATTCATCGCCTGGCCGATATTCTCGCCTGTGGCCTGCAGCAGAAAGGTCAAAAACTGCGTCACGCCCACTTCTTCGATACCCTGTGCGTTGACGTGGCCGACAAAGCTGCCGTGCTGGCACGCGCAGAAGCGGCTGAGATTAACCTGCGCAGCGATATCCTGAATGCGGTCAGCATCACCCTGGATGAGACCACCACCCGTGACGATCTACAGGTGCTGTTTAACGTCCTGCTGGGTGAAGACCACGGTCTGGACGTGGATACCCTCGATAAAGAGGTGGCGCACGACAGCCGCTCCATTCAGGCGAGCATGCTGCGCGATGACGCGATCCTGACGCATCCGGTCTTTAATCGCTATCACAGCGAAACCGAGATGATGCGCTATATGCACTCTCTGGAGCGCAAAGATCTGGCCCTGAATCAGGCGATGATCCCGCTGGGCTCCTGCACCATGAAGCTGAACGCCGCCGCCGAGATGATCCCTATCACCTGGCCGGAATTCGCTGAACTGCACCCATTCTGCCCGGCCGATCAGGCGGAAGGGTATCATCAGATGATCAACCAGCTCTCCGACTGGCTGGTGAAACTGACCGGCTACGACGCACTCTGCATGCAGCCAAACTCCGGCGCCCAGGGTGAATACGCAGGTCTGCTGGCGATCCGCCATTACCACGAGAGCCGTAACGAAGGGCATCGTGATATCTGCCTGATCCCAAGCTCCGCCCACGGCACCAACCCGGCCTCCGCCCAGATGGCAGGGATGGAAGTGGTGGTGGTGGCCTGCGATAAAAACGGCAACATCGACCTGGCCGATCTGCGTGCGAAAGCGGAACAGACCGGCGATAAGCTCTCCTGCATCATGGTCACCTATCCGTCCACTCACGGCGTGTATGAAGAGACCATCCGCGAAGTATGCGAAATCGTGCACCAGTATGGCGGCCAGGTTTACCTCGATGGCGCCAACATGAACGCCCAGGTGGGGATCACCACGCCAGGTTTTATCGGCGCGGACGTGTCGCACCTGAACCTGCATAAAACCTTCTGCATTCCGCACGGCGGTGGCGGTCCGGGTATGGGCCCAATCGGTGTGAAAGCGCACCTGGCGCCGTTCGTTCCGGGCCACAGCGTGGTGCAGATCGAAGGCATGCTGACCCGTCAGGGCGCGGTCTCTGCGGCACCGTTCGGCAGCGCCTCTATTCTGCCAATCAGCTGGATGTATATCCGCATGATGGGCGCGGAAGGGCTGAAGCAGGCCAGCCAGGTGGCGATCCTGAATGCCAACTACATCGCGACGCGTCTGAAAGATGCCTATCCGGTGCTCTACACCGGCCGTGATGGTCGCGTGGCGCACGAGTGCATCCTCGATATTCGTCCTCTGAAAGAAGAGACTGGTATTAGCGAGCTGGATATCGCCAAGCGTCTGATCGACTACGGCTTCCACGCCCCGACCATGTCGTTCCCGGTTGCGGGTACGCTGATGGTTGAACCAACCGAGTCCGAAAGCAAAGTTGAACTGGACCGCTTTATTGATGCGATGCTGGCGATCCGCAGCGAAATCGACCGTGTGAAGGCCGGTGAGTGGACGCTGGAAGATAACCCGCTGGTTAACGCGCCGCATACCCAGAACGAACTGGTAGCAGAGTGGAACCACGGTTACACCCGCGAACTGGCGGTCTTCCCGGCAGGCGTAGCCAACAAGTACTGGCCGACCGTGAAGCGTCTTGATGACGTTTACGGCGACCGTAACCTGTTCTGCTCCTGTGTGCCGATGAGCGAATACCAGTAATCTTTCTGTCATACTGTAGGCCGGGTAAGCGTCAGCGCCACCCGGCTTTTTTTTATCCGGAGGTTGTAGATGGCAATCGCATTAGTCACCGGCGCCAGCCGTGGGATTGGCAAAGCGACGGCGCTTGAACTGGCGCGTATGGGTTATAACGTGGCGGTGAATTATCACCACAACATCAGCGCCGCCACCGACGTGATCAATCAGATTATAGAAGAGGGCGGCAGAGCCTTTGCCCTGCGCGCGGATATCAGCGACGAAGCGCAGGTCATGGCGATGTTTGACAGCCTCGATCGCGAAGGGGAGCCCCTCGCCGCGCTGGTCAACAACGCCGGGATTCTCTTCGAGCAGAGCACCATTGAGAACCTCTCCGCCGAGCGGATTAACCGCGTGCTGGCCACCAACGTGACCGGGTATTTCCTCTGCTGCCGCGAAGCGGTGAAACGCATGTCGCTAAAACATGGCGGTAAAGGCGGGGCGATCGTGAATGTCTCTTCAGCAGCCTCACGACTCGGCGCACCGGGGGAGTATGTGGATTACGCGGCATCGAAAGGGGCGGTGGACTCTCTCACCACCGGGCTGTCGCTGGAAGTGGCGGCCCAGGGCATCCGGGTGAACTGTGTCCGTCCGGGGCTGATCTACACCGACATTCATGCCTCCGGCGGTGAACCGGGGCGGGTGGACCGGGTGAAGTCGATGCTGCCGATGCAGCGCGGCGGCCAGCCGGAAGAGGTGGCGCAGGCGATTGTCTGGCTGCTGAGCGAGAAAGCCTCGTACGTGACGGGCAGTTTTATTGAGTTAGCGGGCGGGAAGTAACGCCCGGTGGCGCTACGCTTACCAGGCCTACGATCGCTGTAGGCCGGTGCAAGCGCAGCGCCGCCCGGCAAGGCCGGATTAAAGCGTCTCGCCGTTGCTGGCGATCACTTTTTTGTACCACTCAAAGCTCTTCTTACGCGAACGGGACATGTCGCCGGTGCCGTCGTCGTGCTTGTTCACATAGATAAAGCCGTAACGTTTGCTGTACTGACCGGTGGTGAACGACACACAGTCGATGCAGCCCCACGGGGTGTAGCCCATCAGATCCACACCATCGTAAGTGACCGCTTTCATCATCTCTTCCACGTGCGCGCGCAGGTAGTCGATGCGGTAGTCATCATTGATGCTGCCGTCCTCTTCTACTTTGTCGTACGCGCCAAAGCCGTTTTCCACGATAAACAGCGGTTTCTGATAGCGCTCATAGAGTTCGCACAGGGAGTAACGCAGGCCCACCGGGTCAATCTGCCAGCCCCAGTCGGACGCTTTCACGTGCGGGTTCGGCACGCTGCCTTCAAAGCCGGAGATCGCATCGCCGGTGCCGCCTTCCGCTTTCACCGCGTTGGTCATGTAATAGCTGAAGCCCAGATAGTCACAGGTGCCTTCGCGCAGGATCTGCTCGTCGCCCGCTTCCATATTGATGGTGAAACCGCGGCGCTCCCACTCATTCAGCACGTAGGACGGGTAGTAACCCCGCAGCTGCACGTCGGTAAAGACATAGCGTTCACGCATCGATTCCTGGGCAAACATCACATCTTCTGGTTTGCAGGAGAACGGATAGAGCGCCACCATCGCCAGCATACAGCCGACTTTCATTTCCGGGTTGATGCGACGGGCGGCTTTCACCGCCAGGGCGCTGGCCACGAACTGGTGATGCAGCACCTGGTACATGGTCTCTTCCGGGTTTTGATGCTCGGTATAGACCACGCCGGAACAGCAGTAGCCGAACAGCGGCGCGCGCCAGTTACGCTGGTTGTTGATTTCGTTGAAGGTCATCCAGTATTTGACCTTGCTCTTGTAGCGCTCAAAGACCACTTCGGCGAAGTTGACGAAGAAATCGCCCACCTTACGGTTGGTCCAGCCGCCGTACTCCTGCACCAGGTGCAGCGGCATTTCGAAGTGGGAGAGGGTGATGACCGGCTCGATGTTGTATTTCAGCAGCTCATCGAACATATCATCATAGAACTTCAGCCCCTCTTCGTTGGGCTGGGTTTCGTCACCTTTCGGAAAGATACGGGTCCAGGCGATGGAGGTGCGGAAGCATTTGAAGCCCATCTCGGCAAACAGCTTGATATCTTCTTTATAGTGACCGTGGAAGTCGATGGCCTCGTGGTTAGGGTAGTATTTGCCCTCAACCACCTCTTGGGTGATTTCACGCGGTACGCCGTGCGCGCCGCCGGTCAGCACGTCACAAATGCTCGGGCCTTTGCCGCCTTTGTTCCAGCCGCCTTCAACCTGATGCGCCGCAACCGCGCCGCCCCATAAAAAGTCTTTTGGTAAGGTGAGTTTTTTCATCTTTGCTAATCTCATTTATTGCTATTGTTTTTGAGTCTAACAAAGGGGAATAAAATGTCACGATATAACAATTCGTGAGAGTTGTAATATGTCACACCGAAAAAACAGGGTGTTTTATTCCGTTAATTTCTTCGCCAGTTTGCGCCCCAGCGATTCAAGAATATAAATCACCGGAATCTGCGTGGTAATATCGTAGACGCCACCGACGCGGGTTTGCGGCACGTGCCAGGAGAGATTGAAGTCCGCCAGTTTCGCTAGTCGCGAATGTTCGTGGCTGGTAATGGAGAGTACCTTGCAGTGATGCAGGCTGAACTGGCTGGCGAAGCGCAGGATCTCTTCGGTTTCGCCCGAGACTGAGAGCACAATCGCCAGCGCGTTTTTCGCCATATCGTTGGTGACCGGGAAATAAGGGTCGTCGATATGGTTGCTGAATTTTCCAATATTGGAAAAGAACCGTGCGCCATATTTTGCCAGCGAGCCTGAAGTTCCCGCGCCGACAAATATAATACGTTCCGAGGATAATATAATATCCACGGCGTTATTTAATAGCGCGTCAAATTCGTCGTTGTTTACGCTTTTGAAAAAACTGATAATCTCACTGGCACCAAAATTAGCCTGCTGCGGTTCGTTTTGCTCAAGATATAATTTAAACCGCACGCGGAACTCCGAATAGCCATCGCAGTTTAACTTGCGGCAAAAGCGCAGCACGGTGGTGGTGGAGACCCCCGCCGCATCCGCCAGTTCGCGAATGGTCATGTACATCACCCGATCGCGGTTTTTAATGACGGTGTTGTAGACCATCATCTCCAGGTTGTTGAGGCTGGCAATGGCGGAATGGGAGAACATGCTCACTGGGGCTAAACTCACTCATCAGACTTCATCTTCAGGGAATAATAACATGCAGCCAAACGACATTACTTTTTTTCAGCGCTTTCAGGATGACATTCTGGCCGGACGTAAGACCATTACTCTCCGCGATGAAAGCGAATCACATTTCAAAGCGGGCGATGTGCTGCGGGTGGGGCGTTATGAAGATGACGGCTACTTCTGCACCATTGAGGTTACAGGCACGTCGACGGTCACGCTCGATACGCTGAGTGAAAAACATGCTCAACAGGAGAACATGTCCCTGGACGAACTGAAGCGGGTAATTACAGACATTTACCCGGACCAGCATCAGTTTTATGTCATTGAATTTAAATGCCTTTGAGTTTTTGTGTGAACGGTCGTTAGCCGAAATAACCACTCAACCTTATGATTGTAATAAATAAATTTTAAACTGATATTTATTTTAGCGAACAGGTGTTCACTGGAATCGTTCTCAGTTAGCATAGACAGCGAGACATTATTCACTTTTGTTTTCCCGGAGTTATCTATGGTTAGCAAACCATTAACCACACAGGGATATTCGCTGGCTGAGGAGATAGCCAACAGCATTAGCCACGGTATTGGCCTGGTGTTTGGCATCGTCGGGCTGGTGTTGCTGCTGGTGCAGGCCATCGACACTAACGCCAGCACGCTGGCGATCACCAGTTACAGCCTCTACGGCGGGAGTATGATCCTGCTGTTTTTGGCCTCCACTTTGTACCACGCCATTCCCCATCAGCGGGCCAAGATCTGGCTGAAGAAATTTGACCACTGCGCGATCTATCTGCTGATTGCCGGAACCTATACGCCGTTTCTGCTGGTGGGGCTGGATTCACCCCTGGCGCGCGGGTTGATGATTGTTATCTGGAGCCTGGCGCTGCTGGGGATCCTGTTTAAACTCACCATCGCGCACCGCTTTAAGGTGCTGTCGCTGGTGACCTATCTGACCATGGGCTGGCTGTCGCTGATTGTGGTCTATCAGCTGGCGGTAAAACTGGCGGCGGGCGGCGTGACGTTGCTGGCGGTAGGCGGAATTGTCTATTCGCTGGGGGTCATTTTTTACGTCTGCAAGCGCATACCCTATAACCACGCTATCTGGCACGGGTTTGTACTGGGCGGCAGCGTATGCCATTTCCTGGCGATTTATCTGTACGTCGGGCAGGTCTAATAAAAATTGCCGGGTGGCGGCTTCGCCTTACCCGGCCTACGGGTTTTGTAGGCCCGGTAAGCGCAGCGCCACCGGGCAACAGCTATTACTCTTCCAGCGAATACGGCAGCGGCTCGATGCTTAACGTATTCACATCCTCACGCACGCGGAAGACGCTGTCTGGCTCCATATCATTATTCATCACGGCCTGAACCAGCAGGCGGCCATCGTCAAGCTGAACGGCAGCCAACACGGTGCCGGTACGGCGCCAGTTGTCACCCATTTTCAGCTCCAGATCTTCACCAGCTTCAGGTACGCGGCTGGCTTTACCCGCCAGATACCAGAGCGCGCGTTTGTTGGCGCCGCGGAACTTCGCACGTGCCACCATCTCCTGACCGGTATAGCAGCCTTTTTTAAAGCTGATACCACCCAGCGCCTGCAGGTTGGTTGCCTGCGGAATAAACTGCCCGCTGTTGGCCGCCTCGATAACCGGAATGCCCGCTTCAATGTCCAGCGACAGCCACTGCTGGCTGTTATTTAACTGCGCTTCGCCACGCAGGGCCTGGGTCACGCGCTCGGCGGTAGCGACATCGGTTACCAGTAAGAAACGTTCGGCTGGATGTTCAAACCACAGCAGCGAAGTCGCCCCGTCGTTAGTAACCTGTTTTTCTGCATCAGGCAGTTCACTGAACAGGTTTTTCAGCGCGGCGCGCGCCTGGAAGCCCGCCACACCCAGCAGCACCTGCTCGTCATCGGCCGCGATGGTCACTTTCGAGAATACCGCATACTTTTTCAGCTCGGTGAGCTGGGCGTCGCGCAGGCTACGACGTTCGATCAGGGCAAAACCATCCTGACGACGGAAGAGGCGCAGGTTGCTCCACATCTTGCCTTTCGGATCGCAGTGCGCGGCCAGCAGATGCTGGTGTTCGGTCAGCTGACTGACATCCGCGGTCACCTGGCCCTGCAGGTACTTTTCGCTGTCCACGCCGACGAGGGTTGCCAGCGCCCAGTCATCAAGGGTCATAAGCGTCAGCGGCAGACGCGCAGAGGCGACAGGCTGGCGCGGAGAAAAGGGTGTAAATGCCATATTGATGTCCTGAATTGCTTAACGCTTTGATAATGCCTAATGGTAAAAGAGACTGTAGCCATTGCAAGCGGTTTCAACAGGCTATTCGTGCCCTTAGCCTAATCTGCGTAACGCTACGCAAAAGAGCTGAACACGCTTATTTATTGTGTTTTTTTGTGGAAGCCTGCTCCTGGAACGTAATATTCCAGTAATGAAACAGCAAAAACACGTTACACTAAGAGCCGTTTCTTCCCGGTTGAGCACGTTTCTCTGCCGATACGATCGGAACACTGCCTGAACTCAACGTTATGCAGGAATCAGACATGGACATTAATAACAAAGCCCGCATTCACTGGGCATGCCGTCGCGGCATGCGCGAACTCGATATCTCCATCATGCCGTTCTTCGAATATGAATATGACAGCCTGAGCGATGAGGATAAGCATCTTTTCGTCCGCCTGCTGGAGAACGACGATCCCGATTTATTTAACTGGTTGATGAATCACGGCAAACCTGCCGACGCCGAGCTGCAACGGATGGTGCTTTTAATTCAGACACGGAATCAGGAACGTGGTCCTGTGGCAATCTGATTTACGCGTCTCATGGCGCGCCCAGTGGATGTCACTTCTGCTCCACGGCCTGGTCGCGGCTGTTATCCTTCTGATGCCATGGCCGCTGAGCTACACCCCATTATGGCTGATGCTGCTGTCGCTGGTGGTGTTTGATAGCGTACGCAGTCAGCGGCGCATTAACGCCCGTCAGGGTGAAATCAAACTGTTTATGGATTCCCGTCTGCACTGGCAAGACAGCGAGTGGGAAATTGTCGGCACGCCGTGGATGCTGAACTCCGGCATGATGCTCCGCTTACGCAAAGGCGCGGGTCAACGCTGCCATCATTTATGGCTGGCGGCAGACAGTATGGATGAAGCGGAGTGGCGGGATCTGCGTCGGATGATGTCGCACCAGCCAACGCAGGGGCGGTAGTGGTTTAGCTGAACTGCTCCGCCATTTCGCCAAGGATTTGCTCGCACCAGCTCTGCAGGCGCTCTTCACTGAGGTCGTACTGGTTGGTTTCATCCAGGGCCAATCCGACAAACAGTTCTCCGTCGGCGATAATCGGTTTCTTGCTGGTAAACTCATAGCCTTCTGTCGGCCAATAACCAATGAACGTCACCCCTTTCGGTGCCAGCTTGTCATGCAGCATCCCCAGCGCGTCGAGGAACCACTCGCCGTAGCCCAGCTGATCGCCCATGCCGTAAAGCGCGATAATTTTGCCTTCAAGCGCCAGGGAGTCGAGCTGATCCCAGATGGCTTCCCAGTCTTCCTGCAGTTCACCGAAATCCCAGGTCGGGATGCCGAGGATCAGCACGTCGTACTGCTCCATCATCGATGGAGCATCATCTTTGAGATTGTGCAGGGTGACCAGTTCCGGGCCGATAATGTCGCGAATTTTCTCTGCGGCCATCTCGGTGTAGCAGGTGCTGGAACCATAAAACAGACCAATATTCATCGCTAAAATGTCTCAATACTTGCTATGACTTTGCGAGTAGTGTACCAGAAACAACACCCATTCAGGCATAATGCCCCATTGCAGAACGAAAGAGGCGGACGTGGAAAAGGATCTCTCACTCATCGAACAGTTTCTCGATGCGCTCTGGCTGGAGAAGAATCTTGCCGAGAACACCCTCAGCGCCTACCGACGCGATTTGGCGATGCTGGTGGCATGGTTACACCATCATGATCTCTCTCTGACCACGGCCCAAAGCGACAATTTGCAGGCGCTGCTTGCCGAGCGGATGGAAGGGGGATATAAAGCCACCAGTTCCGCGCGGCTGCTGAGCGCCATGCGGCGTCTGTTTCAGCACCTTTACCGCGAGAAGATACGCCCTGATGATCCCAGTGCGGCACTGGCGTCGCCAAAATTGCCCCAGCGTCTGCCAAAAGATCTCAGCGAAGCACAAGTTGAGAGATTATTACAGTCGCCAGTGGTTGACCAACCGCTGGAGTTACGCGATAAAGCGATGCTCGAAGTGCTTTATGCCACAGGGTTGCGCGTGTCTGAACTGGTCGGGCTGACGATGAGCGATATCAGTCTGCGCCAGGGCGTGGTACGGGTGATCGGCAAAGGCAATAAAGAGCGTCTGGTGCCGCTGGGCGAAGAGGCGGTTTACTGGCTGGAGAACTATCTTCAGCATGGCCGCCCATGGTTGCTGAACGGTGTCTCCATTGACGTGCTGTTTCCCAGCCAGCGCGCGCAGCAAATGACACGTCAAACCTTCTGGCATCGCATCAAACATTACGCCACACTGGCGGGTATCGACAGTGAAAAACTTTCGCCGCACGTTCTGCGTCACGCGTTTGCGACCCATCTTCTGAACCACGGCGCCGATCTGCGCGTGGTCCAGATGCTGCTTGGGCACAGTGACCTGTCAACGACGCAAATCTACACGCATGTCGCGACGGAACGCCTGCGGCAGCTACACCAACAGCATCACCCACGTGCGTGATGACTTGTAACAGGAACCAATATGAAAAAGTCTTTAGTGCTGTTCTCTCTGCTGGCAGCGTCATTATCCGGTCTGGCGCATGCTGACGATGCGGCCATTAAACAGTCTCTGGCGAAGCTCGGTGTCACCAGTAGCGAAATTCAGCCTGCGCCCGTTGCGGGCATGAAAACGGTACTGACCAACAACGGCGTGCTGTATGTGACCGAAGACGGTAAGCACTTTATCCAGGGACCGCTGTACGACGTGAGCGGCGCGCAGCCGGTTAACGTTACCAATCAGATGCTGATGAAAAACCTGAACGCGCTGGAAAAAGAGATGATCGTCTACAAAGCGGCGCAGGAAAAACATGTCATTACCGTCTTTACCGACATCACCTGCGGCTACTGTCACAAGCTGCATGAAGAGATGAAAGACTACAACGCGCTGGGGATCACCGTGCGTTATCTCGCCTTCCCGCGTGCGGGCGTTCAGAGCCAGCCTGAGCAGGACATGAAGGCTATCTGGTGTGCGAAAGATCGCAACAAAGCCTTTGATGATGCCATGAGCGGTAAAGGCGTTCAGCCTGCCTCCTGCGACATCGACATTGCCAATCACTACGCGCTGGGCGTGCAGTTTGGTGTGACCGGTACGCCTGCGATCGTGCTGAGCAACGGCTACGTGGTGCCGGGCTACCAGGGGCCGAAAGAGATGAAAGCCTTCCTTGATGCGCACCAGAAACAGTTTGGTGGTAAATAATTCGCGTGAAATCTTCGACACAACTTCGTCGTCGTGAGGTGGACGAGAGCGCCGCGTTACCCGCGACGCTCCCTCCGCTGTTGCGTCGGCTCTATGCCAGCCGTGGTGTGCGAAATGCAGATGACCTTGAACGCAGCGTCAAGGGCATGCTCTCCTGGCAGCAGCTTAGCGGCGTCGAACGCGCCACCGAGCTGCTGTACAACGCCCTGCGGGAGGGGACGCGCATCATTGTGGTGGGGGATTTTGACGCCGATGGCGCCACCAGTACCGCGCTGAGCGTGCTCAGCCTGCGGGCGATGGGGTGCGACAACGTCTCATATCTGGTGCCGAACCGCTTCGAGGATGGCTATGGCCTGAGTCCGGAAGTGGTGGATCAGGCTCACGCCCGCGGCGCGCAGATGATCCTGACGGTGGACAACGGGATCTCCTCCCATGCCGGGGTTGAGCGCGCGCATGAGTTTGGCATCCCGGTGCTGGTCACCGATCACCACCTGCCTGGCGATACCTTACCGGCGGCAGAAGCGATCGTTAACCCCAACCTGCGCGACTGCGACTTCCCGTCGAAATCGCTGGCGGGAGTGGGGGTGGCCTTCTATCTGATGCTGGCGCTGCGTACACGGCTGCGTGATGAAGGGTGGTTTGACGCTAAAGGTATTGCGCCGCCTAATCTGGCGGAATTCCTCGATCTGGTGGCGCTGGGCACCGTGGCGGACGTGGTGCCGCTGGATGCCAATAACCGTATTCTCACCTGGCAGGGCTTGAACCGCATTCGTGCTGGCAAATGCCGTCCGGGTATTAAAGCGCTGCTGGAGATCTCCAACCGGGACCCGCTGCGGCTGGCCGCCAGCGATCTCGGTTTTGCCCTCGGCCCGCGTCTCAACGCTGCCGGACGTCTGGACGATATGTCGGTGGGGGTGGCGCTGCTGCTGTGCGACAACATCGGCGAAGCGCGTGTGCTGGCCAACGAGCTGGACGCCCTGAACCAGACCCGCAAAGAGATCGAACAGGGGATGCAGGCCGAAGCCCTGATCCTCTGCGAAAAGCTGGAGCGCAGCGGCGACTCGCTGCCCGGTGGGCTGGCGATGTATCACCCCGAGTGGCATCAGGGGGTGGTGGGCATCCTCGCCTCGCGCATTAAAGAGCGTTTTCACCGCCCGGTGATTGCCTTTGCCCCTGCCGGAGACGGCACCCTGAAAGGGTCTGGCCGCTCGATACAGGGGCTGCATATGCGCGACGCGCTGGAGCGCCTGCATACGCTGCATCCGGGGCTGATGATCAAATTTGGCGGCCACGCCATGGCGGCAGGACTGTCGCTGGAAGAGGCGAAATTTGACCAGTTCCAGCGCCTGTTCAGCGAGCTGGTTACCGACTGGCTGGATCCGGCTCTGCTCCAGGGCGAAGTGGTCACCGATGGCCCGCTGGCGCCGGCGGATATGACCATGGAGGTGGCACAGATGCTGCGCGACGCCGGTCCGTGGGGACAGATGTTCCCGGAGCCGCTGTTTGACGGGCGTTTCCGCCTGCTGCAGCAGCGGCTGGTGGGTGAACGGCATCTGAAGGTGATGGTAGAACCGGTTGGCGGCGGCCCGCTGCTGGACGGTATCGCCTTTAACGTGGATACCACAATCTGGCCTGATAACGGCGTACGCGAAGTCGAACTGGCCTATAAACTGGATATTAACGAGTTTCGCGGCAACCGCAGCCTGCAAATCATCATCGACCATATCTGGCCACTTTAGCATCACTATTCCGCTATAAAAAAGGGCGTGAATCCGGTACAATTCCGCCCTTACACCGCATTTTTACTCGTCCATAAAAGAAAACAGACCATGTTTGAAATTAATCCGGTAAAAAACCGCATTCAGGACCTCACCGAGCGCTCCGACGTTCTTAGGGGGTATCTTTGACTACGATGCCAAGAAAGAGCGTCTTGAAGAAGTAAACGCCGAGCTGGAACAGCCGGACGTCTGGAACGAACCTGAACGCGCACAGGCGCTGGGTAAAGAGCGTTCCTCTCTCGAAGCTATCGTAGATACGCTGGATCAAATGGCGCAGGGTCTGGATGATGTTTCCGGACTGCTGGAGCTGGCCGTTGAGGCCGACGACGAAGAGACCTTCAACGAAGCTGTCGCAGAGCTCGATGGGCTGGAAGAGAAGCTGGCACTGCTGGAATTCCGTCGTATGTTCTCCGGCGAGTACGACAGCGCCGACTGCTACCTTGATATCCAGGCCGGTTCCGGCGGTACAGAAGCGCAGGACTGGGCCAGCATGCTGACCCGTATGTATCTGCGTTGGGCTGAAGCCCGCGGCTTCAAGACTGAGATTATCGAAGAGTCTGAAGGCGAAGTGGCAGGCCTGAAATCTGTCACCATCAAGATTATTGGCGATTACGCTTACGGCTGGCTGCGTACTGAAACCGGCGTACACCGTCTGGTGCGTAAGAGCCCGTTCGACTCCGGCGGTCGCCGTCATACTTCGTTCAGCTCCGCGTTTGTCTATCCGGAAGTGGACGAAGATATCGACATCGAAATCAACCCGGCAGATCTGCGTATCGACGTTTACCGCGCATCCGGTGCGGGTGGTCAGCACGTTAACCGTACGGAATCTGCGGTGCGTATTACCCACATCCCTACCGGTCTGGTGACACAGTGCCAGAACGACCGTTCCCAGCATAAAAACAAAGACCAGGCCATGAAGCAGATGAAAGCGAAGCTTTATGAGCTGGAGATGCAAAAGAAAAATGCTGAGAAACAGGCGATGGAAGATAACAAGTCTGATATCGGCTGGGGCAGCCAGATCCGTTCTTACGTCCTTGATGACTCCCGCATCAAAGACCTGCGTACCGGTGTCGAAACCCGTAACACGCAGGCGGTGCTGGATGGCAGCCTGGACCAATTTATCGAAGCAAGTTTGAAAGCAGGGTTATGAGGAACCAACATGTCTGAACAACAAGCACAGGGCGCTGACGCGGTAGCCGATCTTAACAATGAACTGAAAACCCGCCGCGAAAAGCTGGCTGCGCTGCGCGAGCAGGGCGTGCCGTTCCCGAACGATTTTCGCCGCGATCGTACCTCAGACCAACTGCACGCTGACTTCGACGCTAAAGAGAACGAAGAGCTGGAAGCGCTGAACATCGAAGTGGCCGTTGCTGGCCGTATGATGACCCGCCGTATCATGGGTAAAGCCTCCTTTATTACGCTGCAGGACGTTGGCGGCCGCATTCAGCTGTATGTTTCTCGCGACGATCTGCCAGAAGGCATCTACAACGAGCAGTTCAAAAAGTGGGACCTGGGCGATATCCTGGGCGCCAAAGGCAAGCTGTTCAAAACCAAGACCGGCGAGCTCTCCATCCACTGCACTGAACTGCGTCTGCTGACCAAAGCCCTGCGCCCGCTGCCGGACAAGTTCCACGGCCTGCAGGATCAGGAAGCGCGTTACCGTCAGCGCTACCTGGATCTCATCTCTAACGATGAATCCCGCAACACCTTCAAAATTCGCTCTAAGATCATGGCCGGTATCCGCCAGTTCATGGTTAACCGCGACTTTATGGAAGTGGAAACCCCAATGATGCAGGTGATCCCGGGCGGTGCCTCCGCGCGTCCATTCATCACCCATCACAACGCCCTGGACCTGGACATGTACCTGCGTATCGCGCCGGAACTGTACCTGAAGCGTCTGGTGGTGGGCGGTTTCGATCGCGTATTTGAGATCAACCGTAACTTCCGTAACGAAGGCATCTCCGTGCGTCATAACCCAGAGTTCACCATGATGGAACTCTATATGGCCTACGCGGATTACAAAGATCTGATCGAGCTGACCGAATCCCTGTTCCGCACCCTGGCGCAGGACGTTCTGGGCACCACCGAAGTGCCGTACGGCGAAGAGGTGTTCGACTTCGGTAAGCCGTTCGCTAAGCTGACCATGCGTGAAGCAATCAAGAAATACCGTCCGGAAACTGAGATGGCGGATCTGGATAACTTCGACTCTGCGAAAGCGATCGCTGAGAGCATCGGTATCAAGGTTGAGAAGAGCTGGGGTCTGGGCCGTATCGTGACCGAGATCTTCGAAGAAGTGGCCGAAGCGCACCTGATTCAGCCAACCTTCATTACCGAATACCCGGCTGAAGTTTCTCCGCTGGCGCGTCGTAACGATGTTAATCCGGAAATCACTGACCGCTTCGAGTTCTTCATCGGTGGCCGCGAAATCGGCAACGGCTTTAGCGAGCTGAACGATGCAGAAGATCAGGCGCAGCGCTTCCAGGATCAGGTTGATGCGAAAGCCGCAGGCGACGACGAAGCGATGTTCTTCGACGAAGACTACGTGACCGCCCTGGAACACGGCCTGCCGCCAACAGCGGGCCTGGGTATCGGTATCGACCGTATGGTGATGCTGTTCACCAACAGCCACACCATCCGCGACGTGATCCTCTTCCCGGCGATGCGTCCGGTAAAATAAGTCATTGTTGATAAAAAGCCCCGGCGTATAACGCGTCGGGGCTTTTTTATTGCCTGGCGTTTGCCGCGAAGCGAAGCAGGGCGTCTCTCGCTGCCTGGGCTTCCATCACCATCCACGGGCTGAACGCCCAGGGAGTGGCCTCCAGCGCGCCGAGCATTGCCTCCAGCGTTACCCACTGATAATCCATCACTTCGTCGCGGTTGATGATCACGGCGTTAACGGCGAGCGCCGCGAAGACCGGGCAGATCTCATTTTCGACAATCCCGGAAGGATCGGTTTCGCAGTAGCGGAATGCCGGTGCGACCGGGCAGATCCCGGCGATCTCTGCGCCCACTTCATAGCGGCAGCGGCGGATCATGGCCTGCTCCAGAGATTCCCCCTGTTGCGGATGTCCGCAAACGGAGTTGGTCCAGACGCCGGGCCAGGCTTTCTTGCTCATGGCGCGACGCGTAACCAGCGTCTCCCCCCTGGCATTGAATAACCAACATGAAAAGGCCAGATGAAGAGGGGTGTGCGAGGTGTGTGCGGCGTACTTTTCCTGTGTGCCAATAACCATTCCGTGGTCGTTAACTAAAATGACGTGTTCGTGCGTTCCCATTGTAACTCCCGTGCTGAAATTACCGGGCGATACTGACCTGTTAGCATTCCAGTAAGTTCAGCACGGCCTGGCTGGGCGATTATATCGTAATCGCTGCTAAACGGGTTGTCGCTCAGGGTGCTATTGGCATCCTGATTGAGACTGTTATGATAGCGCTGCCATTCACGTTGACCGAGGTACTGTTTTGTTTGCAGGAAGCCCGACGAAAAACCCTGTTTCTGCTCTGTTTTGCCTGACCCTGGCCCTGTTGCTGGCGGGATGTGCGGGCAGTAAATCATCGGATTCTGGTCCTGTGTATACCGTTAAACGCGGTGATACGCTATACCGTATATCGCGTGCAACCGGCACCAGCGTGAAGGATCTGGCGCGCCTGAACAATATTTCCCCGCCTTACACCATCGAAGTGGGGCAAAAGCTGAAGATTAACGGCAGCAGCACGGCCAGGAAATCCTCCTCAAAAAGCAGCGGTAAAACCGCCGCGGTCACCCCTTCTTACAACGTACCTAAATCCTCCTGGCCGCCTGTCGGGCAGCGCTGCTGGGTCTGGCCGGCCAGCGGCAAAGTGGTGATTCCGTACTCCACCGCGGAAGGGGGAAACAAAGGCATTGATATCGCCGGCACCCGCGGCGCGCCGGTGTATGCCTCCGATGCAGGCAAGGTGGTCTATGTCGGCAATCAGCTGCGGGGTTATGGCAACCTGATCATGATTAAGCACGGCGAGGACTACATCACCGCCTATGCCCATAACGACACGATGCTGGTGAATAACGGGCAAAACGTGAAGTCCGGGCAGAAGATCGCCACCATGGGCAGTACCGGATCGAATACCGTGGCGCTCCATTTCCAGATCCGCTATCGGGCAACGGCTATCGATCCGATCCGCTATTTACCGGCACCAGGTGGTAAACCGAAGTGCTAAGTGATTATTTAATCGCCACTTAGCGAGCCGGTCTCTTGTCAGCAGAGGCGTAAGGTCTATAATGCTTTACGCACCTCAACGCGGGCGTAGTTCAATGGTAGAACGAGAGCTTCCCAAGCTCTATACGAGGGTTCGATTCCCTTCGCCCGCTCCAGATTTTCTTCTTATATACCCTTACGCTCAAAGAACATATACGGCACCTCTGCTGAATATGCTGGATCCTTCTATTAAATAAATGTTAACTTTTTGGATCTCAACACCTGCATCATCCTGATTCCCGAACGCATAATAATTACAGAGGCAATGTCATGGATAATGATCTCCTGCAAGCGGGGTACCGGGCCTATACCGGTGAGAAAATTGACGTCTACTTCAATACCGGCATCTGCCAACACGCGGGAAACTGCGTGCGCGGCAGCGCTAAACTCTTCAATCTGAAACGTAAACCGTGGATCATCCCTGACGAAGTGGATGTCGATACGGTCGTGCGTGTGATCGATACCTGCCCCAGCGGCGCACTTAAATACCGCCACAAATAAGCGAGAAACCATGGACATTCAGGAAGGCCATAACAAGTTTTACGTGAACGATGCCGAAGGCAATCAGGTTGCGGAGATCGTCTTTGTCCCCACCGGCGAGCATCTCAGCATTATTGAGCATACCGATGTCGATCCCAGCCTGAAAGGGCAGGGCGTGGGCAAACAGCTGGTGGCAAGGGTGGTGGAAAAGATGCGTGCCGAAAACCGTAAAATTATTCCCCTCTGCCCGTTTGCGAAACACGAATTTGATAACACCCGCGAGTATGACGATATCCGCGCCTGACGCGGCACAGCACGCTGTCGTAAAACAGCGTGCTCTCTTTTAGTCAGGCAATAAACATCACCGACACGCATAACACCCCGACAATCAGCGTCAGCACATTGCCGATGGAGCGGTAAGGCTTCAGGGCAGGGATCAGGAAGGTCGACAGGGTCGGCATGATAAACAGGATCATGGCGATAAGCGGCCCGCTGATGGCGTAGATCATCGAAATGGCATTAGGGTTAATGCAACACACCGCAAAGGTGATCAGGGAGACCCCCATCACCGATACCGCCCGATTAAAGGCCCGGCTTTTCTTTACGCCAACCTGGTTTAACCCTGATTTCACCATCGCTGTAGCCCCCTCAATCACGCCAAAATAGGTGCCGAGAAACGACTTCGACATCGCGATGATGGCGACAACAATCCCGGAGATCCCAAGCCAGGAAGGGGAGGAGGGCATCATCGAGAGCGCCGAGAGGATGGTGACCCCTTCCTCTTTCGCGGCGACGATGTAAGAGGGTGGGATCGACATCAGACAGCTGAAGACGAAAAACAGCACGCTCAGGCAGATAACCAGGTAGGCCACCTTCATGATGCGGGTACATTTGCCCATGGCGGCCTCGCCATATTTTTCCTGCCGATCGACGGCAAAGGTTGAAATAATCGGCGTATGGCTGAAGGCGAACACCATCACCGGAATGGAGATCCACACCTGGTGCAGAGTGTGCTTATCAACGCTCATCTCGCTGGTGAGCAGCGCGGGCTGCCAGCTGTGGGTGAGATAGAGCGACACCAGCAGGAAGTAAGCGATCAGCGGGAAGACCAGAAAACCCATCACCCGAATAGTGGCATGCCGCCCCATCAGGAAGATCAGATTTAACGCCAGCACTACGCCAAGGCTGACCAGCACCCGCACGGTGGTGTCCACCGTCATATGCTTCGCCAGCTGTTCGGTGAGCGAGTTAGTGATTGCCACGGCATAGATCTGCACCACCACAAAAAAGGCGACAAAGTAGAGCGTGGTGATCAGATTGCCGATCTTTTTCCCGTAGTAGTAGGTCACCGCGCCGGTGATCCCTTCGCTACCTTTCGTTTTTGCAGAGAGGATGAACTGGCATAACGCTTTGTGGGGCCAGTAGGTGAATGGATATGCCACAAGGGCGGTGATGAACAGGACGACAGCGCCCGCAGATCCCAGTTGGATGGGCAGAAACAGGGTTCCTGCGCCCACGGCCGTGCCGTACAGGGCAAAGCTCCATAGGGTCTCTTCTTTAGACCAGATTTTCGACATGAGAGAAACGTATCAACTATAAAACCAACAAAAAGGAGACTATTTTACCATAATCAACAGTTGGCCTGGCGGTTGGAACGGTTTTAAGCGGGCCGGAAAGCATTTCCGGCCGGGGGAGTTAAGAGGTGGCAGCCTGCCGCTGCTGGCGTCGCTTAATCATGCGATCGCGCAGGGTATCGTACGCCCAGTTATAAACCATGGTGTACGGCAGGAAGAAAATAAAGAAGCCAATCTCTAAGGTGAAGGCCTGAAGCAGGCTCACGCCCAGCACCAGCGACACAATCCCGACGCCGATAAAGATGAACCCCACTTCAAAGCCCAGCGCGTGCAGGGCGCGCACTTTCGCGGTGCGAGGCACCTTATGCCGCGGCCACAGCCTGTCGAACAGGTAATTGAAGATGATGTTCCAGATCATCGCCGTGGTGGCGAGAAGAACAGTTAACCCACCCATCTCCAGTATCGGGCGCTGCATCAGCCACGCGGTGGTCGGGGCCAGGATCGCCGTGGCTATACCCTCAAAGCAGACGGCGTGGAAAATGCGTTCCGGCAGCTTTCTGCGCTGAACATCGTTGTGCTGCATAACTTATTACCTCAAAAACAAGCCAGGATGGGCCAATCATGCGGCTATTTTTATCGTTAAAAGTGATATATAAAAGTGAGATTCCATCGATAAAGTAGATACTTCATGCGCTACTCACCCGAAGCGTTAACCGCGTTTGTCGAGACGGTTGCCGCGGGCTCGTTCTCCGCTGCCGCCCGCCGTCTGCGTAAAAGCCAGTCCACCATTAGCACCGCCATCGCCCATCTGGAAGATGACCTGGGTTTTACCCTGTTCGACCGCAGCGCCCGCCAGCCGGTACTCACCGCCCAGGGCAAGCAGGTGCTGGGCTATGTGCAGTCGATCCTGGCGGCCAGCGCGCGGCTGGATGAACTGGCGGTATCCCTCAGCGAAGAGACCGAAGCGCGGCTCACCTTTGTCCTCTCCGATACCCTGCATCCGGACGTACTGGAGGAGATGCTGTTTCGTTTTGATGAGCGTTTTCCCCACACCGAATTTGAGTGTCTGATTGGTGAAGAGGAAGATGTCATCGATCTGCTGCAAAAGGAGCGGGCGCAGATCGGCCTCACCGAGGCGCGGGAGAGCTATCCCACGGACATTGCCGCCGTTCGCCTGCCGATGCAGAGCCATATGGCAATTTATACGTCAGCCAGCCATCCGCTGGCCGCGCAGGTGCGAACGGAGCACGATGAACTGCACAGCTGGCGGGAGCTGCGCCTGAATACCTATCTGGAGCGCGAACCGGTGCTGGCGCAGGGGCCAGTCTGGTCGGCGCCCAACTACCTGATGTTGCTCAGCATGGCGGTTCAGGGCTTCGGCTGGTGCGCGCTGCCCTGTGCGCTGGTGGAGGAGTTTGCCCCGGCGAAAGCGCTGGTGCAGCTTAATGTGCCGGGCTGGCCGCGCTCGGTGGCGATCGATCTGGTCTGGAATAAACGCTCCCCGCCGGGGACGGCGGGCAACTGGCTGCGCCATTATTTACAGCAAAAAGCGGATCCGCGGTGATCTCTGCCCCCGTCAGTGGCGACATTAAAACGAACTACACTTAGCGGAGTGCAATGACTGACTGAGAAGAGACCATGACTGCTAAAGAGACAATCACGCCCCGGACGCTGATGCTCTCCGCCAGAGACTGGGTGCCAAATAATCCCCATTTGCCGGTGCTGCTTTATAAAGGGGTGATAACGGATGGCGATCGCGCAAGCCAGTTTGAACAACGATTTGCCGACAACGGTTGGCCGCCGCAGTGGCGCGATGGGGTTTTTGATTATCACCATTACCACTCTAATGGGCATGAAGTCTTAGGTATTGCCCGGGGCGCGGCGCGCCTGATCGTTGGCGGACCAAGGGGCGAAGAGATCGAAGTAGAAGCGGGAGACGCACTGTTATTGCCTGCCGGAACCGGGCACTGCCGGATATCTGCAACCGACGATTTTATGGTGGTGGGAGCCTATCCGCCGGGTACGGATGTGGATCTCTGCAAGCAGGCGGCAACGCCAGCAATGCTGGCGCGGATCGTGGCGTTGCCGTTTCCTGAGCAGGATCCGGTAAATGGAAACTCGCCCGCCTTAACCCAGTACTGGAGATCTTGACCCGCTTTGCCCTGCGCCCGCGCAGGGTAAGTTTCCCGGTATCGGCAGAACATTCATTTCTCTCGGCCCTCCAGAATCCTTTGTGATAAAACTCACTTTTTTTAAACAATTGCATCATTAGTTGATAACAATCCTCTACTATGAGCGGTGTCATTTTGCGCAGAGGTAGAGATGAAAGACGTCGTGATAGTCGGTGCATTGCGTACCGCAATCGGCTGTTTCCAGGGAGCGCTCTCACGCCACTCGGCGGTTGAGTTAGGCAGCGTGGTGGTTCGCGCGCTGGTGGAGCGAAGCGGCATTGAGGCACACGAGATCGACGAAGTGATCCTCGGTCAGGTGCTGACCGCAGGCGCCGGGCAAAACCCTGCCCGTCAGGCCGCGCTGAAGGGCGGATTACCCAATACCGTCTCTGCCATCACTATCAACGACGTGTGCGGCTCCGGTTTGAAGGCACTGCATCTGGCGACCCAGGCGATCCAGTGCGGCGAAGCCGATGTGGTGATCGCGGGCGGCCAGGAGAACATGAGCCGTGCCCCGCACGTGCTCACCGACAGCCGTACCGGCGCCCAGCTAGGCAACAGTCAGCTTATCGACAGCCTGGTGCATGACGGGCTGTGGGACGCCTTCAACGATTACCATATGGGCGTCACGGCGGAGAACCTGGCGCGCGAATATGGCATCTCCCGTGAGCTGCAGGATGCCTATGCCCTCAGTTCCCAGCATAAGGCCCGGGCGGCCATCGACGCGGGCCGTTTTCGCGACGAGATCGTACCGGTTGTCGCCCAGAAGCAGGGTGGGGAGAGCCTGCTGGTGGATACTGATGAACAGCCGCGCACCGATGCCAGCGCAGAGGGGCTGGCGCAGCTAAACCCTGCCTTTGAACTCACCGGTTCGGTCACCGCCGGGAATGCCTCTTCGATTAACGACGGCGCCGCCGCGGTAATGATGATGAGCGAGAGCAAAGCCGAAGCGCTGAATCTGCCGGTGCTGGCGCGCATCAAAGCCTTTGCCAGCGTGGGTGTCGATCCCGCCTTAATGGGCATCGCCCCGGTCCATGCCACGCGCCGCTGCCTTGAGCGGGCAGGCTGGCAACTGGCGGATGTTGATCTGATCGAAGTGAATGAAGCCTTCGCCGCCCAGGCGCTGTCGGTGGGTAAAATGCTGGAGTGGGATGAGCGGCGGGTGAATGTCAACGGTGGGGCGATTGCGCTGGGCCACCCCATTGGCGCATCGGGTTGCCGTATCCTGGTCTCACTGGTGCATGAGATGGTGAAACGCGATGCGCGTAAAGGGCTGGCTACGCTCTGCATCGGCGGCGGGCAGGGCGTGGCATTGGCTATAGAAAGATAATTCGCGTTGATATATATCAACCCAAATAAGCCTCCGACCCCGGAGGCTTATTTGTTTGTGAGCACCGTCATATTTCACCCTCCTGTAAGTAAAATCTTAAGCACCCGCAAAATATTTAACGTATTCGCTGAATCTGTAATAACGATTTAGTGTGATCGTGATCCGTTAAATTCCGCTTAAAAGGCCTGTTTTGTTGATATTGCTCACGGCTGGGCTTGCCGAAAAAAATGAAACAAATAATTACGATCGCGATCACTAAAATTACGTTTATTAAAAAATAAAATGCAATTCCATAAAAACGAAACATCATTTTAAACGAGGGTTTTTCCATGTTTAAGAAATCTCTGGTCCTTGCTTCACTTATTGGCGCTTCTTTCGCAGCTCAGGCTGTCACCGTGGATCTGCGTCACGAATATATCGATAGCGGCTCGAACGCAGACCGTGTTTCGGTTTCGCACCGTTTCGAAAATGGCTTTGGTTTCTCTGTAGAAGCAAAATGGAAATCTGGCGGCGATAAAGCTGACCAGCCATTTGCGGACGTGGTGGGTAACGGCCACGAAGATCAGATTAGCTGGCGCTGGAAAGCGAACCAGAACATTGCGTTAACACCAGGCTTTACGCTCGAAAGTAAAGACAGCTTCACTATTTATAAACCTTATCTGCACGCGCAATATAGCTTCGATAATGGCTTCTATGTGGCAGCCCGTTATCGCTATGACTACACCCGTTATCCGTCAAACGCGAATAAAGACGACGATAAAGTTAACCGTGGCGATGCCTGGGTTGGTTGGGTAATGGGCGACTGGCGTACCGAGCTGAACTACGTATACGCGAAAAGTACAGAAGGGAATATTCGTAACAACAATAAAGATTACTCCCAGGAATATAACGTCAAGCTGGCGTACAAAATTGATAAGAACTGGGCTCCGTATGGCGAAGTGGGTAACGTCGGTGTGAAAGATACCGATGAACGTCAGACCCGTCTTCGTGTCGGCGTAGCTTATTCATTCTAATAACAAGCAGTACCTCCGGGATAAACCGGCTCTCAGGAGCCGGTTTTTTTACGCCTGTATTTTATTATTTTTTGCTGTCTCTACCGAATCAGCCAATAAAAAAAGCCCTCCATAAAGGAGGGCAAGGCCAGTTACAGGAACACAAACACAAACATTATTCTCGCAACAGTTCTGGTTGCTCAGGAAGCTTCGCAATATAGAGAGCAGGTTTGCCATCTTTATCGGAACTAAACAGCACCGCTTTATCATCCGGAGTAAAGGAGGGATGCGGGTGGGTGACCTGGCGGCTGTTTGCCACGGTTGCCCAGGAAGTATCGTGACGCGCGATGCGGAAATAAGCCTCTTTCGCCACGTCGAATGCGTAGAGATACGGGTCGTTGTCGATGGTGTAACCGCTGGTATCTTTCACATCGACCGGCGTACCGGAACCATCGCCTACCAGCAGCGTGCCGTCAAAGTTACTCATCAGGTGTGAACAGGCAGGCATCTTCATTACCGCAGTGTTCTCGCCGGTGTCCGGGTTGAAGCTATATACGGTACGGCCTTGCTTGCCTTTCAGGTAAGAGACATAAACCAGCGCTGAGCCGTTCGGTACCCAGAACTCATGGGTGCAGCTTTCGCCTTCGGCGTGCTCTTTTACCTTACGCACGTTGCTGCCGTCTTCGTTGACCATCCACATGCGGGCATCCACCAGATCGTGTGGGCCTTCATGACAGAACGCGACGGTGCTGTCGTCAAACGGGCGGTAAATCGGGTGACCGAGCCAGTTTTTCTCTTCGTGGATCACGCTGCTCTCACCGGTCTGCAGATCGACGCGCAGCAGGCGGCAGTGTGGGCCTTTATGGAAGAAGTCGTGGAAGATTTTCCAGTCGTTCAGCGGCGTCCAGTCGCTCTTCGCAATTTCGATGCCCACCAGTTTGGTGCAGTCGCTGTTGGCTACCCAGGTACCGTAGCCGACCCAGTCGTCGCTGACGCGATAGACTTCACGCTCTTCGAGAGTGGTCAGATTGACTTCCCGCAGGGTGCGATCATTCTTAACGTAATAGAGGGATTTATCATCCGGGGACAAGAAGCCGCCAAAGGTGTTATCGCCCGCGCCTTCGGTTAACTGCACCGCTTCGGCTTTTTTCAGATCCAGCAGATAGTAGTTCCAGTGGCCATCGAATTCACCCGCAAACAGCAGGTGGCTGCCATCGTTGAAAAAGCACTTTTGATAGAAGTAGTTACGGTGACAGGTAACTTCAGGGGGGGTCAGGCGGGTCACTTCCACGCCTGTATCCGGATCGCGGCTGACCTCATAGTTCAGTTTGACCCGCATACCTTTTGCCATGATGCGCTCCTTGAATTCGACGGCAGGATCGCGCCTGCGGTCCGATCGGTAAAATATGAGTTTAAAAACTGGGTGTTAAAATATCAAAACAATGTTTCACTATGTGTGACTGGTGGCGCACTTCTGAAGGAAAACCCTGCGGATTCATCAATATCTTTAAATTCGTTCAGTTTTTTCTGATGGCTGCACCCATTTTTTATTTTTTCATAACCTTTTGTTTATTCTAAAAAATAAGAAGGTTTATTTAAAAAAATGGTGAAGGAAAGCCTTGTCAACTCCCTGACAATCGTGATCGAAACTACAGTTTTGAGATTAACTTGCAGAAAAAGTGAAACATCGTTTTGAATGTAATTGAAAACCTATTTCACAGCAGATAATATGTACTCATCATGAAAACGGAACACCGTTTTGTTAATTATCCAGGCCGTCGGGGCCGATAAATTCTGGAGGTTAATGTGGAAGTCAGACAAAGCATCCACAGCGCGCATGCAAAAACGCTGGATACCCAGGGTCTGCGTGATGAGTTTTTAGTCGAGAAAGTGTTTGTCGCAGATGAATACACCATGGTGTACAGCCACATTGACCGCATCATCGTTGGCGGCATTATGCCGGTTGCCAAAACGGTTTCTGTGGGTGGAGAAGTGGGCAAGCAGCTCGGCGTCAGCTTCTTCCTCGAGCGTCGCGAGTTGGGCGTGATCAACATTGGCGGCCCGGGCACCATCACCGTTGACGGTCAGTGCTATGAGATCGGCCATCGCGATGCGCTGTACGTCGGGAAAGGCGCACAGGAAGTGGTCTTTGCCAGCGTCGATAGCAACAAACCGGCGAAGTTCTACTATAACTGCGCCCCGGCACACACCACCTACCCAACCAAAAAAGTGACCCCGGCAGACGTTGCTCCGGTCACCCTGGGCGACAACCTCACCAGCAACCGCCGCACCATCAACAAATACTTCGTTCCAGATGTGCTGGAAACCTGCCAGCTCAGCATGGGTCTGACCGAGCTTGAGCCGGGCAACCTGTGGAACACCATGCCGTGCCATACCCACGAGCGCCGCATGGAAGTTTATTTCTACTTCAATATGGAAGAGGACGCCTGCGTATTCCACATGATGGGTCAGCCGCAGGAGACGCGCCATATCGTGATGCATAACGAGCAGGCGGTGATTTCGCCAAGCTGGTCGATTCACTCCGGCGTGGGCACGCGTGCCTATACCTTCATCTGGGGCATGGTGGGTGAAAACCAGGTCTTCGATGATATGGACCATGTAGCCGTTAAGGATCTGCGCTAGTCGCGGACAGTTAAGCACAAACTTGCCTGTTCGTTCAGGCGCTGAAAGATAAAGGATAAAAAATGATTCTGGATGCATTTTCTCTGCAAGGTAAAGTTGCGGTCGTCACCGGTTGTGACACTGGCCTCGGTCAGGGCATGGCGTTGGGTCTGGCGGAAGCGGGCTGCGACATCGTGGGTATCAACATCGTTGAACCGCAGGAGACCATCGAGCGTGTAACCGCGCTGGGCCGTCGTTTCCTGAGCCTGACCGCTGACCTGCGTAAGATCGACGCTATCCCTGAGCTGCTGGATCGTGCGGTGGCGGAATTCGGTAAAATCGACATTCTGGTGAACAACGCCGGTCTGATCCGTCGTGAAGATGCGATCAACTTCAGCGAGCAGGACTGGGACGACGTCATGAACCTGAACATTAAGAGCGTGTTCTTCATGTCTCAGGCGGCGGCGAAGCACTTCATCGCCCAGGGCAACGGCGGCAAAATCATCAACATCGCCTCCATGCTCTCCTTCCAGGGTGGCATCCGTGTGCCTTCTTATACCGCTTCCAAGAGCGGCGTCATGGGCGTAACCCGTCTGCTGGCGAACGAATGGGCGCAGCACAACATCAACGTGAACGCCATTGCGCCGGGTTACATGGCTACCAACAACACCCAGCAGCTGCGTGCTGACGAAGAGCGTAGCGCAGCTATCCTCGAGCGTATCCCTGCGGGTCGTTGGGGTCTGCCAAGCGATCTGATGGGGCCGGTGGTGTTCCTGGCCTCCAGCGCATCTGACTATATCAACGGCTACACCGTAGCGGTTGACGGCGGCTGGCTGGCGCGTTAATTCCTGCTCAGGTCAAAAAACCTCTGCCCCAGGGCAGAGGTTTTTTTTGACCTGGATAAGCCATTGTCCATATTCAAAAAAGAGAAAAATCCATAAGCATTTTACGAAAATTGCATGGATCACACATTTACCCTCAAGAAATCATATGATTAACAATAATTGAGTAATTTTTACCCTTCTTTTAAAGTGTAATGTCCATCACAGATCGAACCCTGCCAGCTGATATATCCATATTTTCACGTTTTACGACCTGACACTTTTTCAGGGTTTCTCGTAATTTCGATTAACGTCTTAGGCTGTTCAGGCAGGAAAATATGACATCTATAAATGACTCTACTTTTATGCCCCGCGCCCTTCGCGATACCCGAAGGATGAATATGTTTGTTTCTGTTTCCGCGGCGGTGGCCGGTTTACTGTTTGGGCTGGATATCGGCGTTATTGCCGGTGCGTTACCCTTTATCACCGATCACTTTACGCTCAGCAATCGCCTGCAGGAGTGGGTGGTGAGCAGTATGATGCTGGGCGCAGCGGTGGGAGCCTTGTTCAATGGCTGGCTCTCGTTCCGGCTGGGGCGGAAATACAGCCTGATGGTCGGCGCCATTCTCTTTGTCGCCGGCTCGATAGGGTCCGCTTTCGCCACCAACGTGGAGGTGCTGTTGCTCTCGCGCGTCCTGCTGGGCGTGGCGGTGGGGATTGCCTCCTATACCGCCCCCCTTTATCTGTCAGAGATGGCGAGCGAGGACGTGCGCGGCAAAATGATCAGCATGTACCAGCTGATGGTGACCCTTGGAATTGTGCTGGCCTTTCTTTCTGATACATATTTCAGCTACAGCGGCAACTGGCGCGCCATGCTGGGTGTACTGGCATTACCGGCAATAGTGCTGATTGTGCTGGTGATTTTTTTGCCCAACAGTCCACGTTGGCTGGCGCAAAAAGGGCGCCACGTCGAAGCGGAAGAAGTGCTGCGGATGCTGCGCGACACCTCCGAGAAAGCGCGTGAAGAGCTGAACGAGATCCGCGAAAGCCTCAAGCTTAAGCAGGGCGGCTGGTCATTGTTCAAAGCCAACCGCAACGTGCGCCGTGCGGTATTTCTCGGCATGCTGTTGCAGGCGATGCAGCAGTTTACCGGCATGAACATCATCATGTATTACGCGCCACGTATTTTTAAAATGGCCGGATTCACCACCACTGAGCAGCAGATGATCGCCACGCTGGTGGTGGGGCTGACCTTTATGTTTGCCACCTTTATTGCGGTATTTACCGTCGATAAAGCGGGCCGTAAGCCTGCCCTTAAAATTGGTTTCAGTGTGATGGCGCTGGGGACGCTGATCCTGGGCTACTGCCTGATGCAGTTTGATAACGGTACGGCGTCCAGCAGCTTATCCTGGTTGTCCGTAGGTATGACGATGATGTGCATTGCCGGTTACGCGATGAGTGCCGCGCCGGTGGTGTGGATCCTCTGCTCTGAAATTCAGCCACTAAAATGCCGCGACTTTGGGATCACCTGTTCCACCACCACGAACTGGGTGTCGAACATGATCATTGGCGCCACCTTCCTGACCCTGCTGGATGCGATCGGCGCGGCGGGAACCTTCTGGCTTTATACGGTGCTGAACGTGGTATTTATTGGCATCACCTTCTGGCTGATCCCGGAAACGAAAGGTGTCACCCTGGAGCACATCGAGCGCAAGCTGATGACAGGGGAGAAGTTACGGAATATTGGGGTATAGCAGATTGCCCGGCAGCTCTTGCCGGGCATGGGGTTTTGTAGGCCGGGTAAGGCGCAGCCGCCACCCGGCTTTTTGTTGCAGCAAGCCTGATACGGCAACGCCCGGCGGCGCTTCGCTTGCCGGGCCTACGGGGTCAAATGCTGTGATTCGTAGGCCGGGTAAGGCGCAGCCGCCACCCGGCTTTTTTGTTGCAGTGAGCCTGATGCGGCAATGCCCGGCGGCGCTTCGCTTGCCGGGCCTACGGGGTCAAATGCTGTGATTCGTAGGCCGGGTAAGGCGTAGCCGCCACCCGGCTTTTTTGTTGCAGCAAGCCTGATGCGGCAATGCCCGGCGGCGCTTCGCTTGCCGGGCCTACGGGGTCAAATGCCGTGATTTGTAGGCCGGGTAAGGCGTAGCCGCCACCCGGCTTTTTTACACCCGGGCGAGGTACAGCGCCGGCATCCCTTCTTCGTCGGAGGTGTACAGCACCCACTTATTGTCCGGTGAAAACGACGGATGCGGATGGGTCACCTGGCGATCGCCGTCCAGCACTTTCCAGCTGGTGTTGTGCTGGCAGATGGCGGTTTGCGTGCCTTTGGCAATGTCGAACACCCAGATAAAGGGATCGTTCAGGCTGATATCGCCGGTGTTGTGTGGCGCACCGTCGCCAACGATCAGCGACCCGTCGTGGTTACTCATCAGATGGGAGCAGGGCGGGATCGCCATCAGTTGACGGTTCTCCAGCGTTTGCGGATCGGCGCTGAACAGATAGCGCTTAGGATCGTTCTCCTTATGTGCCACGTAATAGAGCGCCGAGCCGTCCGGCACCCAGAACTCGTGGGTAAAACTCTCCCCCTCAGCATGCTGGCGCACCTTGCGCAGATTGCTGCCATCCTCGTTAATCAGCCACATACGGGCGTCGATCGCATCGCGCGGTCCTTCGTGGCAGAACGCCACGGTATTATCGTCAAAAGGACGGTAAATCGGGTGCCCGAGCCAGCGCTTTTCCTGCAAAATCACGCGGCGCTCGCCGGTTTGCAGGTCGATATTGATCAGGCGACATTCCGGATTGGTAAAGTAAAATGCGCGGAATTTGCTCCAGTCGGTGAGCGGCTGCCAGTCGCTTTTTTTAATCTCGATACCCACCAGCTTCGTGCAGTCTGAGTTCGCCACCCAGGTACCGTAGGCCACCCATTCGTCATCGACCTCATAGACCACATACTCTTCCAGACTCTCGAGGTCGACGCGCCGCAGTTCGCGGCTGTTTTTCACATACCACAGCGAGCGATCGTCCGTGGAGAGGAAGCCGCCAAAGGTGTTATCTCCGGCGCCGTCGGTAAGCTGGGTTGCCTGTTGCTGCGCAATGTCCAGCAGGTAGTAGTTCCAGTGGCCCTCAAAGGCACCACCAAAGATGAGCTTGCTGCCATCGCGGGTAAAGCATTTCTGATAGAAGTAGTTACGGTGACAGATGATGTGCGGCGGCGTCAGCCGTATCACCTCATGTCCGGTTTCACTGTCCTGACGAGGCCGAAAACTCAGGGGAATGATTTTTCCTTTCATAATATGTTCCTTCAGATAAAAAAATACCCCACCGCAGTCGCGGCAGGGTATTGGTAACATATGGGAATTAGCGCATAGCGCGTTTCAGGATACGTTCAGCCTGACGCTGGAAGTCAGCAGCCGTCTCTTCAACGGTTTTCTGGCCATAGTCGATGTACTGCAGCGAAGTACCGAACTGCGCCACGATCTGCGGGTCATCGAAGTATGGCGACACAGAGAGTTTCGCTGGCAGAGATTGCGCCAGACGCAGACCCGCAACCGCCGGATCGTCCTCTTTGATAGCGCCGTTTTCGGTCAGGTATTTCACCGCTACTTTGCTCAGCGGTACGCCACGCTCCAGGCCCAGCGTCTCAACGCCTTCTTTGCTGTTCAGCAGGAAGTTGATCACTTTCGCGGCCGCTTCCGGGTTCTTGGTCGATTTACCGATAGAGAGCATCTGTGCTGGTTTGAAGAACAGACCGGCATCGGTTGCACCCGGCAGCATTGGGTAGCTGCCCAGCTCCAGCTTCGCTGGTGGCTTCAGGTTGTCGGAATATTTTTTGATGGTGGAGTTCCACATGTAGGTGCCGCCCCATTCACCTTCGATCCACGGCTTCATCTCATACATGTTGCTCTTACCGAACGACGCATAGTACTTGGTGTCCGGCATCACGTGGCTGTCGATCAGCTTTTTATAGGTCTGGAAGAATTCAACCCACTGCTCTTTGGTGTAGGAGAATTTTTTCGCCTTCTCGTCCACCGCCGGGATGTTGTACTTCTGGATCATGTAGGAGTTCAGCAGCGCCAGGGTATCCTGATGCTCGAGAATAACCGGGTAGTACTGTTTACCCAGCTTGCTCTCAAAGGCTTTACCCGCCGCCATCAGCTCATCCCAGGTTTTCGGGTATTCGACGCCCGCTTTTTTCCAGGTTTCATCGTTGAAGTAGAAGACGCGCGCGGTCACGGAGATCGGAATACCGTTCAGCTTGCCGTTGACCGTGGTCGACTGCAGCTCTTTTGGATCGAACTGGGACAGATCGATCACATCCTTCATTTTGTTCAGATCGTAGAAGCCGTCGCCGGTTTTAGAGAAGATCGGCAGCCAGTTCCAGTTGGTCTGCATCACGTCCGGCTCGGTGCCGCCCGCAATCTGCGTGGTCAGACGCGACAGGTGACCATCCCAGCCGGTGTATTCCGACTTCACGTTAATGTCCGGGTTCTGTTTGTGGAACTCTTCCAGGGCTTTCAGTGTGACCTGGTGACGGCCATTGCCGCCCCACCAGGACATACGCAGATCGGTGCTGTCCGCAGCAAAAGTGGGTAGGGCACTCATTCCAAAGGTAGCGGAGATAACGGCGCTTAAAAGCACTTTTTTCATTTTTATAACTCCATTAAAGAGAGATGTTCTGTTCAGTTTTTGCGTCAAAAATATGACACTTATTCATATCAAACTTAAAGTAAACCTTACGGTGAAGGCCCTTGTTGATCATGGGCTTAGCTTCATCGGAAGGAATTCGGGCTGTCAGTTCGTACTCGCCAACTTTCAGGTATACAAAGAATTCATGGCCCATATTTTCGGCGCGGACCATCTCACCGGTGCAGCAACCTTCAGCGAACGGCTCATCGGAAATAGAGACAAAATCAGGGCGAATGCCGTAGAAAATCTCCTTATCCGCGTGGCCGGCCACTTTCTCTTTCAGCTCCGGGCTTAACGGCATGGTCTGGTTGCCGATGGTCAGGGAGAGTTGACCGTCCTGTTGCACCAGCTTGCTGGCGCGGATGTTCATCTCCGGTGAGCCGATAAAGCCCGCGACGAACATGTTTTTCGGTTTGTGATACAGGTTGTCCGGGGTATCTACCTGCATGATGTGGCCGAGCTTCATCACGCAGATGCGGTCGCCCATGGTCATCGCTTCGGTCTGGTCATGCGTCACGTAGACGGTGGTCGCCGGCTTGCCGGAAGCCTTCAGCTGCTTGTGCAGATCCGAAATACGGATACGCATCGAGGCACGCAGTTTGGCGTCGAGGTTGGAGAGCGGTTCGTCGAACAGGAACACGTCTGGCTTTTTCACAATTGCGCGGCCGACGGCCACACGCTGCGCCTGACCACCTGAAAGCTGGCGCGGCAGGCGGTCGAGCAGCTCTTCCAGCTCAAGGATTTTTGCCGCTTCGTTAACCTGGGTCTCAATCTGCGCTTTAGGTAGCTTGCTCAGCTTCAGGCCGAAGGCCAGGTTTTCCCGCACGGTCATGTGTGGGTAGAGCGCATAGTTCTGGAACACCATCGCAATCCCGCGCTCTTTTGGCGCGAGGTTGTTAACGATCTTATCCCCGATACGCACTTCACCGCCGCTGATGGTCTCCAGACCGGCCAGCATACGCAGGGTAGTGGACTTCGCGCAGCCGGAAGGGCCGACGATGACCATGAACTCACCTTCAGCGATTTTCAGGTCGATAGCATGTACCGCTTTGAAGCCGTTGGAGTAGACCTTTTCCAGTTTGTTGAAAATAACTTCAGCCATGATATTTCCCTCTTAACCTTTAATTCCGCTGCTGGTTACGCCCTGTACGAAGTAGCGCTGTGCCAGGAAGAAGACAATGATGGATGGCAGGATGGAGATGCTCGCCATTGCCAGAATTTCGTTCCACGGCGCCCCTTCGGTGACGTCGATGGACATTTTCAGAGCCAGTGCAATCGGGTATTTATCCACGCTGTAGACATAAATCAGCGGCCCGATAAAGTCGTTCATTGACCACATGAACTGGAACAGCGCCACGGAGATGATGGCTGGCTTCAGGATTGGTACCACCACGTACCACAGCACCTGAATAGAGTTACAGCCGTCAATCTGCGCCGCCTCTTCCATGTCACGCGGGACGCCGCGCAGGAACTGGATCAGCATGAAGACGAAGAACCCTTGCGTGGCGAAGGCCAGCGGCAGGTAGAGCGGCATATAGCTGTTCAGCATGCCCATTTCACGGAACATCAGGTACTGCGGGATCAGCAGTACGGTGCTTGGCAGCAACATGGTGGTAATCAGCGTCGCGAACCAGAACTTCTTCCACGGGATCTCGAAGCGGGCAAAGCCGTACGCCACGATGGTGGAGGAGATAATGGTCAGGATCACTTTCGGGATCACATACTTAAAGGTATTCAGCATGTAATGGCCGAAGTTGTACTCGGTACCGGTTTTCCAGCCGTTTACAAAGCCGTCCCAGGTGGCGTGTGCGGGCCACAGGCTGAGGGTGGTGAAGATCTCGTGGTTCGGTTTGAACGACGCCGAGAACATCCACACCAGCGGATAGAGCATCAGCAGGCCAACAAACAGCAGGATCACATAGCGAATGGTGGCGCTAATTTTTTCACGACGCTGAGTACGCGCCACTTCACGCTCTGCGATGCTTCTCGCCGTGGAGAGTTGTTGAATATCAGCCATTTTTGCCTCCTTTATCGGCGGAGTAGAAGACCCAGTATTTCGAAGACTTAAAGGCGATAGCGGCAAAGACAGCGACCACCAGGAACAGGATCCAGGCCAGCGCAGCGCCGTAACCCATGTCAAAGTACTTAAATGCGGTATCGTAGATGTAGAGTGAGAACAGGTAGGTGGAGTAGGTTGGTCCACCGCCGGTAATAACATACGGACCGGTAAATTCCTGGAACGCCTGGGTGGTCTGCATGATGAAGTTGAAGAAGATAACCGGCGTGATCAGCGGCACGGTCACTTTCATGAACATCTGCCATTTAGAGGCACCGTCAATCATCGCGGCTTCGTACTGCGACTGCGGCACGTTCTGCAGGGCAGCCAGGAAGATTACCATTGCAGAGCCGAACTGCCAGACGCGCAGCAGGGTCACGGACATCAGCGCCAGAGACGGCTCGCCCAGCCAGTTCACCGCGTCGAAACCAAAGACGCCAATGAAGCTGTTAAGCAGGCCATCGATCGCGAACAGCGCACGCCACAGGACGGCAATCGCAACGGAGCTGCCGAGAATAGACGGAATATAATAAGCGGTACGGAAGAAGCCGATGCCGCGCAGTTTAAAGTTCAGAACAAACGCAATACCCAGCGCAAAGGCCAGCTTCAACGGGATAGTTAAAAATACGTAGGCAAAGGTCACGCCCATGGATTTCCAGAAGAGAGTATCTTCCGTAAACATGTAGCGATAGTTTTCTACGCCGTTAAATACGGGCGGGCTCATCAAATCGTACTCAGTAAAACTGAGGAAGAAAGATGAAACAAAGGGGAAAGCGGTGAAGAGTATCAACCCAATTATGTAGGGTGATATCCAGGCCAGCCCCAGCATCTTGTTTTCATTCATACATACCTACCTGGTAATTAATGGTTTAAAACGGAATCTGCCCGGCTCTGCCCGCTTAACAGCAAGCGAACAGCGGAATGCGTCTGGTGCGAAATTTCACTGCGGTATCTCCTTCTACCTGTTTATGAGTGCCGGTAATGCCGGGCGCATCCTGCCCGGTTAAGCAATTTTTTAAATCTTATGAACCACCGTTTTCAATTTGTAAAACGACGTTTTAATTTATTTTATTGTGATTTAAATCCACGTCATTCGATAAATAGTGGAAATGTGATCAAGGTCGAAACAGCGTTTCAATAAGGTGAGATGGGTGGCATTTTTATCGGTATGCGCGAAAAAATGAGGGAAGAAGGCCAGCTAAACGGGGACTTTGCTCACATATTCTGGGAATTATTGATAGCAGATACAAACTACTAATATTTGTAGCAAAACTGTAACATGAGAAGTAAGGTAGCGAGGATATAATTAACTTGTTGAATGATTCTTCGCGGAAATAAAGTGAATTGCACTTAAGAAGAAAAAGGCGATGCCCGCGCATCGCCTTATTTTTTTATTTGAGGAAATCTTCACGAACCGGGGTGAAGGTATCCAGAAGTGTACCCGGTTTCAGGCAAACGCAGCCGTGCATAATATGCGGCTGCTTATAAAGGGTATCCCCCGCGGTCACCACATGCTTTTCTTCGCCGATGGTAAATTCAAACTCACCGGACAAAACATAGGTCAGCTGCTCGTGGGGATGGTTATGCATTGGGCCAACGGCGCCTTGCTCAAAATTGACCTCTACCGCCATCATTTTGCCATCGTGCGCCAGAATACGGCGCGTCACGCCATTACCCAGATCTTCAAGCTGCGTCTCTTTATGGAAAATAAACATGCTCATGTCCTGTTATATAGTGAAACATCGTTTCATTTAATTTATCCCAGAGCCAGCTAAAAGGAAATGTTGAACCAGAGAACTGGAAACTCGATCACAAGTTTGCTTCACTGGATGAAACCGGAAAGGAGAGCAAGATGAAAACGATTGGCCTGTTGGGAGGAATGAGCTGGGAGTCCACCATTCCCTATTATCGTCTGATCAACGAAGGGGTAAAACAGCGCCTCGGGGGATTACACTCGGCCAGCCTGCTGCTGCACAGCGTCGATTTTCACGAAATCGAAGCCTGCCAGTCCAGCGGCGACTGGGAAAAGGCGGGGGAGATCCTGGCGGAGGCAGCACTGGGCTTGCAGGGTGCCGGGGCGCAGGCCATTTTGCTCTGCACCAACACCATGCACAAAGTCGCTGAGCAGATTGAAACCCGCTGTTCCCTGCCGTTCCTGCATATCGCCGATGCTACCGGGCGGGCGATTACCGCGGCGGGCATGAACCGCGTGGCGCTGCTGGGTACGCGCTATACCATGGAGCAAGATTTTTACCGCGGGCGGCTGACGGCGCAGTACGGCATCGAGAGCCTGATCCCGGACGAGGCGGATCGGGCCCGTATCAATCAGATTATCTTTGAAGAGCTGTGTCTTGGCACCTTTAGCGAGACGTCACGCCAGTACTACCTCAGCGTGATCCGCAAGCTCGCCGATCGAGGGGCGCAGGGGGTGATCTTTGGCTGCACCGAGATTGGCCTGCTGATCCCGGCGGATGAAAGCCCGATCCCGGTGTTTGATACCGCCGCGATCCACGCCGCCGATGCGGTGGAATTTATCCTTTCGTAACGGGCGAGGCTAAAAGCTGTTCCAGCGGGTCGGTGATCGCCGCCAGCCCCTGTTGCAGATGCGCGCTGAAAGCGTCCACCAGCGCCGAGGCCGGGCGGTGCAGCGGGCGGATCAGGCTCACCGTAAACGGCACCGAGATACTGAAGCGGCGAATAACAATCCCGCTGTCGGCATAATCCAGCGCCGTCAGCGGATTGACCACCGAAATCCCCACCCCCGCGCGCACCATCGCACAGATGGAGGCCGCGCTGTGCGTCTCCACCACCATGCGTCGCTTCACCTGATGTTCGGCAAAAAGCTGGTCCAGCAGCTGGCGATAACTGTCAGTGCGCGACAGGCTGATGTAGTTCTCGCCCTGAAAATCACCCGGCGTCAGCACCGCTTTTGCGGCGAGGGGATGGCCGGCGGGCAGGACGCACACCTCATCTAATGACAGCAGCTCGTGACGCGCGGTGCCCGCTGGAGTCGCCAGGGTTTCGGTCAGGCCGAGATCGTGACGCTGGGCCGAGAGCCACTCCTCCAGCAGGGGCGACTCCTGGGGCACGATGGTCAGGTTCACGTCCGGGTAGCGGGCGAGAAACGGCTGTAGCAGGGCGGGTAAAAATGACTGGGAGAAGACCGGCAGGCAGACGACGGAGAGCTCGCCCTGGCGAAACTCGCGCAGGCTGTCGGCGGCGCTGACGATGCGGTCCAGCCCGTACCAGGATCGCTGCACCTCTTCGAAGAGCCGCAGCCCCTGTACCGTAGGGTGCAGCCGCCCGCGGGTGCGCTCGAACAGCGTCAGGCCGATCACCTTCTCGAAGCGCGCCAGCTCACGGCTCACCGTCGGCTGCGAGGTGTGCAGCAGGCGTGCGGCTTCGGTCAGGTTCCCGGCGGTCATCACCGCGTGGAAAATCTCAATATGGCGTAAATTCACAGCGGGCATGGCAGCAACCTGGTTGAACATAATCCATATCATTTTTGCATAGAGTGGCGATAAAACGATATTTTTTATTCTCTTCGGGCTGTGGCGTAATCAGTAAAAATCGATTTTCCGGAGAGCACCATGCCACGCCCGCTGAACAACACCGATACCGATCTTAATGCTGACAACCTGCTGCGTCTGCCTGCCGAGTTTGGCTGCCCTGTCTGGGTTTATGACGCGCAGATTATCCGCGACAAAATTGCCGCCCTGCATCAGTTCGACGTGGTGCGTTTTGCCCAGAAAGCCTGCTCCAACATCCATATTCTGCGCCTGATGCGCGAGCAGGGCGTCAAGGTCGACTCCGTGTCGCTGGGTGAAATCGAGCGCGCGCTGGCGGCGGGCTACGATCCGCAGATCGACAGCGATGCGATTGTCTTTACCGCTGACCTGATTGACAGCGCCACACTGGCGCGGGTGCATGAGCTGCAGATCCCGGTCAACGCCGGTTCGGTGGACATGCTGGAGCAGCTCGGTCAGGTATCGCCAGGCCACCGCGTCTGGCTGCGGGTTAACCCGGGCTTTGGTCACGGCCACAGCCAGAAGACCAACACTGGCGGCGAAAACAGCAAACATGGCATCTGGTACAGCGATCTGCCTGCGGCACTGACCGTACTGCAACGCTATAACCTGAAGCTGGTGGGCATTCATATGCATATCGGCTCCGGCGTGGATTACGGCCATCTCGAGCAGGTGTGCGGCGCCATGGTGCGCCAGGTGATTGAGTTTGGTCAGGATCTGGAGGCGATCTCCGCGGGCGGCGGGCTGTCGATCCCCTATCGCGAAGGGGAAGAGGCGATCGATACCGATCACTACTACGGCCTCTGGAATGGCGCGCGCGACAAAATCGCCGCCCACCTGGGCCACCCTGTGAAGCTGGAGATCGAGCCGGGGCGTTTCCTCGTCGCCGAATCGGGCGTTCTGGTGTCTCAGGTGCGCAGCGTGAAGGCGATGGGCAGCCGCCATTTCGTGCTGATCGATGCGGGCTTCAACGATCTGATGCGCCCGGCCATGTACGGCAGCTACCACCACATTTCAGCGCTGGCTGCCGATGGCCGCGACTTATCTCAGGCCGATCTCGTGGAGACGGTGGTGGCCGGGCCGCTGTGCGAATCCGGGGATGTGTTTACCCAGCTGGAGGGCGGAAAAGTGGAAACCCGCGCGCTGCCGCCGGTCGTGCCGGGGGATTATCTGGTGCTGCACGATACCGGCGCATACGGCGCGTCTATGTCATCTAACTACAACAGCCGCCCGCTGCTGCCGGAAGTGCTGTTCGATAAGGGCGCGGCGCGCCTGATCCGCCGCCGCCAGACCATTCAGGAACTGCTCGCCCTCGAACTGTTCTGATCCCACCAGGGTCCCGTCGCCACCGAATCGCGTAACACCAGCGTGCCGGTGAAGGGCGGGATCGCTTCGATCGGCTCGTTTTTGACCAGCCGGATGGCCTGATCGATCGCGGTGGTGATCATGTTGTCGATGGGCAGATAGACGGTAGAGAGCCCCGGCTCCAGCCACTTCGCACAGGGTGCGTCATCGAAGCCGAACAGCGACACATCCTGTGGAATGCGCAGCCCGGCCTGGTGCAGCGCCTTTGACGAGCCCAGCGCCATATCGTCGTTACAGGCAAACAGGGCGCTGAACCCCACCTTCTCGTTCAGCAGCTCCTGACACAGCTCGTATCCGCGCGTCATTCCCGAATCGCCATACTTCACCCGGTTCTCATCCCAGGGAATGCCGTGCTTTTCCAGCGCCTTGCGATAACCCGTCAGCCGCGCCTTGCCGGTAGGGGTGTGGATCGGCACGGTTATGCAGGCGATCTCCCGGTGCCCCTGGCTTATCAGGTACTCCACCGCGTTGAAGGCCGCCTCCTGCTGCTCGAAGAAGACGCAGCGCTCCCGCGCCTGGCTGACGTCACGGTTGATCACGATAAGCGGCATCTGCACGCTGTTGATGAGCTTCATGATCGCTTTTTCGCTCATGTAGCGGGTGTAAAGCACGATGGCATCGCACTGGCGATCGGCCAGCATCTGCACCGCTTCCTCTTCCCGCTCAGGGGTGTCGTGACCGTCGGTGACAATCAGCTGCTTGCCGTGCGTTTCGGTCTGTCTTGAGGCCTGCTGCAGCAGGCGACCAAAGTAAAAACCGTCAAAGGTTGAGACCACCAGACCAATGCTGTTGCTGGTCCGGTTCGCCAGCGATCGCGCCAGGAAATTGGGGCGATAGCCCAGCTCTTCCATCGCGTTAAACACCTGCTGACGGGTGCTCTCTTTTACCTGACCTGTGCCGTTCAGTACGCGCGATACGGTGGCTTTCGACACGCCCGCACGCAGTGAGACATCCAGCATTGTTGCCATTCGATATTCCTGCTTCCACGTTATGCACGGAAGTTTATCACAGACGTTCAGAGGCATAAGCCGGGCGGGAGGGTGAAAACCCCCATCACGATCACGCTTTCCGGCAACAGATGAAGGAGTAACAACAAGTGGCATACCAAAGTGTTGATAAATCATACTCCGGGATACCTCTTGTCGCGTTGGGAGCTTAATCACAGAACAAATCTTCACCAGAAGCTATTTTTGGTATGCCAATAGAAGCCGGCTGAACACCTAAATCCCAATAAAGGCCCTTTTACTGAGGTACTACCCTATGGCATTACAGGAAAAACTGATCAACTCTCTGGGCAGTTTCGCCACAAAGTTCAACAGTTATCGCTATATCATGGCGATAAAGTCCGCCTTCATCACCTTAATGCCGGTCATCATTGTTGGCGCATTTTCGGTGCTGATCTCCAACATGGTGCTGGATCCGAAAAACGGCTTAGCCAGCTTTGAGTCGCTTTCGTTTCTCGCCGCGCTGAAACCGATCACCAGCGCCCTGAACTACGCCACGCTCAACTTCCTCAATATCGGGGCCGTGTTCCTGATCGGCATTGAGCTGGGACGCATCAACGGCATTAAGTCGTTGTTCCCGGGGCTGCTGGCGGTGATCTGCTTTATCTGCGTCACCCCGACCACCGTTGAGATGATGGTCGATGGCGAAATGCACATGGTAAAAGATGTGCTCCTGCGCCAGTTCTCGGATACCCGCAGCCTCTTCCTCGGCATGTTTATCGCCATCCTGTCGGTGGAGATCTACTGCTGGCTGGAGGGGCGCCCGGGATTGAAAATCAGAATGCCGGACACCGTGCCGCCAAACGTCTCGGCCTCGTTCTCGGCCCTGATCCCAGCGATCATCACCACCACTACCATTGCCACCTTCGGCTTTGTCTTCCATCAGCTCACCGGCATGTATCTCTACGATGCGGTATACCAGGTGGTGCAGCAGCCGCTTGAGCGGGTAGTGCAAAGCCTGCCGGGGATCCTGCTGCTGATGTTCGTGGCCCAGCTCTTCTGGGTGATAGGGATCCACGGCAACCAGATGATCAAACCGATCCGCGAGCCGCTGCTGCTGGGGGCGATCACCGTCAACATGAGCGCCTTTGAGCAGGGGAAAGAGATCCCGAACATCATCACCATGCCGTTCTGGGATGTCTATATGAGTATCGGCGGCTCGGGTCTGACCATCGGCCTGCTCATCGCGGTGATGATCGGCACCAAACGCAAAGAGATGAAGGAGATCGCCAAGCTCTCCATCGGCCCGGGGATCTTTAACATCAACGAGCCGGTGATCTTCGGTATGCCAATCATGCTCAACCCGATTCTGGCGATCCCGTTCATCATCACCCCGCTGGTGACCGGCACCATCGGCTACTTCGCCACCGTCACCGGCTTTGCCGGCAAAGCGGTGGTGATGGTGCCCTGGACCACGCCGCCGCTGATCAACGCCTGGCTTTCTACCGCCGGGTCGATGGGCGCGGTCGTAACCCAGCTGGTCTGCATTATCACCGCCGTACTGATCTATCTGCCGTTTGTGAAGATCGCCTCCCGCCGGGCAGAGCAGGCCGCGATGCAGGCCGCGAACCAGGAGGCGACGAATAACGCATGAGCATTAAACAGATGACTATCCCCGAGGGGTTTATCCTTGGGGCCGCGGCCTCCGCCTGGCAAACCGAGGGCTGGAGCGGCAAAAAAGCCGGGCAGGATTCCTGGATCGATCTCTGGTACAAAAACGATCGTCAGGTATGGCACAACGGCTACGGCCCGGCGGTGGCGACCGACTTTATCAACCGCTTCCGGGAAGATGTGGCGCTGATGAAGCAGGCCGGGCTGACCCACTACCGCACCTCCATCAACTGGTCGCGTTTTCTTACCGACTACGAAAACGCCACCGTTGATGAGGAGTACGCTGCGTATTACGACGCCCTGTTTGCCGAGATGCATCGTCAGGGCATTGAGCCGATGATCTGTCTCGAACACTACGAGCTGCCGGGTACGCTGCTGGAAACCTACGGCGGCTGGGCGTCGAAGCATGTGGTCGAGCTGTTCACCCGCTATGCTGAACAGGTCTTTGCCCGCTATCACCATGTGGTGAAGCGCTGGTTTACCTTCAACGAGCCGATAGTGGTGCAGACCCGAGTATACCTCGACGCCCTGCGCTGGCCTTATGAACAGAACACCCATACCTGGATGCAGTGGAACCACCACAAAGTGCTGGCGACGGCGAAGGTGGTGAAGCTGTTCCGCGAGAAGGGCTACAGCGGCAGCGTAGGCTGCATTCTCAATCCGGAAGTCACTTATCCTCGCTCCCGGGCCGCCCACGACATAAAGGCTGCGGAGATCTACGATCTGTTCTACAACCGGGTGTTCCTCGATCCGCTGGTGCATGGACGTTATCCCCAGGAACTGTTCACCCTGCTGGAAAAACATCAGGTGCGGTGGGAGTACAACGACGACGAACTGGCCCTGATTGCGGAGAACACCGTCGATGAGCTGGGGATCAATCTCTATTACCCGCATCGGGTGAAGGCGCCGTCCCGGGCCTGGCATCCCGAGACGCCGTTCCATCCGGCATACTACTACGAGCCGTTTGACCTGCCGGGGCGAAGGATGAACCCCTCCCGCGGCTGGGAGATCGCCCCGCGCATCATCTACGACATGGCGATGCGCATCAAAAACGACTACCGCAATATCGACTGGTTCGTGGCCGAAAGCGGGATGGGGGTGGAAAACGAAGGCCAGTACCGTAACCGCGATGGCATCATCGAGGACAACTACCGCATCAACTTTATCAGCGAACACCTCTATTACACGCTGCTGGCGCGGGAGGAGGGGGCCAACTGCCACGGTTACATGCTGTGGGCCTTCACCGATAACGTCTCGCCGATGAACGCCTTTAAGAACCGCTACGGCCTGATTGAGATCGATCTGGCGGACAACCGCGCCCGACGCCCCAAAAAATCGGCCAGCTGGTTCCGGCAACTGCGCGATAAGCGCGTGCTGACCCTGACCATTGATGATGAATGGAAGTAGGCGAAGAGTGAGCCGCTTCTGGTAACATAGGGCACAAACTGGCCGGGAAGCTGCCCGGCCCGTGCATTAACTCTCAGTACAGGTGATAACGTGGATAAGGCTGTCGTCCCGGCGGAAAAGAAGCAGTACCAGGAGATTGGCGAGGATTTACGCGCCCAGATCGTCCAAGGGCACTATCCCGTGGGCTCACGTCTGCCGCCGGAGCGCAACATTGCGGAAACCTACGGCGTCAGCCGTACCATCGTGCGTGAGGCGCTGCTGATGCTGGAGCTACAGGGCACCGTGGATATTCGCCAGGGTTCCGGCGTCTACGTGATGCGCATTCCTGAAGAGCATGAGAACGAGGAAGAGCGCTTCTTTCACAGCGACGTTGGCCCGTTCGAGATTTTGCAGGCGCGCCAGCTGCTTGAAAGTAACATTGCCGCCTTTGCTGCGAAGATGGCGACCCGGGCGGACATCGATAACCTGCGCCGCATCATCGAGCAAGAGCAGCGGGCGATCGCCGCCAACGATAACAGCCAGGACAACAATAAAATGTTCCATCTGGTGCTGGCGGGGGCAACGCAGAATCAGATGCTGCTGGGCACCGTCGAAAGTATCTGGCATCACATGGACAGCAGCCCGCTCTGGCAGCAGTTCAACGCCCATATCGCCAGCCGGGCGTATCGCCTGAAGTGGCTGGGCGACAGACAAACCATCCTCGCCGCCCTGCGCCGTCGTGACGTGATGGGTGCCTGGCAGGCGATGTGGCAACATCTGGAAAATGTCAAAAAGAGCCTGCTGGAGCTCTCCGACGAGGACGCCCCGGACTTTGACGGCTACCTGTTTGAGTCGGTACCCCTTTTCCAGGGGAAACTGATGTGATTATTCAACCGCTGTACGCCGCCCCGCATCACGCGGAGCAGGTGATTGACTGGCTGTGGCAGGCCTTTGGTGACGGCCTGTCGCGTGACTTTTTTGCCAGCGTCGTGACCTATAGCCAGACCCCCGGCGCGCTGCCGCTCACCTTTATTGCTACCGAAGGGAAACGCCTGCTCGGCACGGTGGGGTTATGGCGCTGCGATCTGATTACCCGTCAGGATCTCCATCCCTGGCTGGCGGCGCTGTACGTGGACGACGCGGCGCGCGGACAGGGACTGGCGGGGAAGTTACAGCGGCACGTTCAGCGCTACGCCGCAGAGAGCGGCTTTAGCGAACTGCATCTCTGGTCTGCCTGCCGCGATTTTTATGAGCGCTACGGCTGGCATTACATCGGTGACGGTCTGGAGTACCCGGACAAAACCGTCCACCTCTACCGCTATTCGCTGGCGGACTCTGCCGGCGGCACAACGGAGTGACGACGCACCAGCGTCGGGCTGAATAGGTGGGTGATCTCCGGCGGCTGGCGTTTATCCGCCAGTGACAGCGCCAGCTCCGCCGCCTGGGTCGCCATGGTGACGATAGGATAGCGCACCGTGGTCAGGCGCGGCCGCACATAGCGCGAAATAAGAATGTCATCGAAGCCAATCAGCGAAATATCCCCCGGCACGTCAATGCCGTTATCGTTCAGCACACCCATCGCCCCGGCGGCCATCGAGTCGTTGTAACAGGCGATCGCCGTAAAGTTACGCCCCCGTCCCAGCAGCTCGGTCATCGCCTGCTCGCCGCCGCGCTCGTCAGGTTCACCATAAGTGACCAGGCGATCGTTGCAGGGCAGGTCATTCTCACGCAGCGCATCGTAATAACCCTGCAGCCGATCTTCGGCATCCGAAATGGGGTGGTTGGAGCAGAGATAGCCGATACGGGTATGCCCCTGCTGGATCAGATGGCGGGTAGCAAGCCAGGCGCCGTAGCGATCGTCCAGCGCCACGCAGCGCTGTTCATAGCCGGGAATAATGCGGTTCACAATCACCATGCCGGGGATCTGCTTCATCAGATGGACTAACTCGTCATCCGGCAGCTTTTTGGCATGCACCACCAGCGCCGCGCAGCGGTGGCGGATCAGCTGCTCAATCGCCTGACGCTCTTTCTGCTCGTTGTGGTAGCCATTGCCGATCAGCAGAAAATTACCGGTCTGGTAGGCGACCTGCTCGACGGCTTTGACCATCGCGCCGAAAAAGGGATCGGAGACATCGCCCACCACCAGCCCGACGGTATCGGTAGATTGCTGAGCCAGCGCCCGGGCGTTGGCGTTGGGGTGATAGTTCAGGGATTCCATGGCGGTCAGCACCGCCTGGCGGGAGGTTTCACTGGCTTTCGGGGAGTTGTTGATCACACGTGAAACCGTGGCGACGGAAACACCCGCCAGTCGGGCCACATCCTTTATTGTCGCCATTCTCTACCTTCTTGTTAGGGTAAGCGTTTACACACTCAATAGTGTTGCGGAAAAGTGAGGCGTATTCAAGCGCAGGGCGGTGAGGCAATTCACAAAGGTGAGAAACGCTGGCGGAAATGGTGTAATCGTTACACAGCGAAGCGTGACAGAAGAGGGTGAATTTGAATCATTGGTTACACTTTGCCTCAGGCTGTTGCGATTGTCTGCTGGCAGGGGTTTGGGCCGCGTTGCTACATTTGAGATCCCAGAGGTATTGATAGGTGAAGTTGACCCCGGGTTAACTGACACGCTTTACACCAGCCTGCGTTCTTACGCAGGTTTTTTTTTGCTTGTTGTTCAACATGTAACAGCCAGGGAGAAAATTCACACCTGGTTGCACTTCGGCTCATTCCCTTGCTTTTTTGCGCTGGTGAAGTCGAGGGCCCGGAGCCACAATCAAGATCCCAGAGGTATTGATTGGTGAGAATTCTTAGTACGTACTGCGTACTCATCTCTTGCACCAACCTGCGCAGATGCGCAGGTTTTTTTTTGTCCCTATCCGGTTGTCGCTCCCACCGCACTTCTCGTGTAATCTGCCACAATTTACCGTAACCCGGCTAATTGAAAAGCAAAGGGAGTTGAAATGCTATTTGGGTTTTTCCGCACACTGTTTCGTATCCTCTTTCGCGTCCGTCTGACTGGCGACACCCAGGCTCTGCACGCTGAACGCGTTATTATTACCCCCAACCATGTCTCTTTTATTGACGGCATTCTGCTGGCGCTGTTTTTACCCGTGCGCCCGGTCTTTGCGGTCTACACCTCCATCAGCCAGCAGTGGTACATGCGCTGGCTGTCGAGCGTGATTGAGTTCGTTCCGCTCGATCCCACCAAACCGATGATGATCAAACATCTGGTGCGTCTGATCGGGCAGGGACGCCCGGTGGTGATCTTCCCGGAAGGGCGCATCTCCATCACCGGCTCGCTGATGAAAATTTATGACGGCGCGGGCTTTGTGGCGGCGAAATCGGGCGCCACTGTAGTGCCGGTGCGCATTGAAGGCGCGGAGCTGACCTTTTTCAGCCGCCTGAAAGGGCTGGTGAAGCAGCGCCTGTTCCCGCGGATTACCCTGCATCTGCTGCCGCCAACCACCTTGCCGATGCCCGACGCACCCCGCGCCCGCGACCGACGTAAGATTGCCGGGGAGATGCTGCATCAGATCATGATGGAAGCTCGCATGGCGGTGCGTCCGCGTGAAACGCTGTATGAGTCGCTGCTGACGGCAATGTACCGTTATGGCGCGAACAAAAACTGTATCGATGACATCAATTTTGCGCCTGATACTTATCGCAAGCTGCTGACCAAGACGCTGTTTGTCGGCCGTATCCTTGAGAAATACAGCCAGCAAGGGGAGAAGATTGGCCTGATGCTGCCGAACGCCGGGATCAGCGCGGCGGTGATCTTTGGCGCCGTCTCCCGCGGTCGTGTCCCGGCCATGCTCAACTACACCGCAGGGGTGAAAGGGCTCAGCAGCGCTTTCACCGCCGCGCAGATCAAGACTGTCTTCACCTCACGCACGTTTCTCGATAAAGGCAAACTCTGGCATCTGCCGGAGCAGCTTACTCAGGTACGCTGGGTCTTTCTGGAAGATCTTAAGGCGGAGGTCACCCTCGGCGATAAGCTGTGGATCTTTGCTCACCTGGTGATGCCGCACCTGGCGCAGGTTAAACAGCAGCCGGAAGATGCCGCCGTGATCCTCTTTACCTCCGGCTCGGAGGGGAACCCGAAAGGGGTGGTTCATAGCCATAAAAGCCTGCTGGCTAACGTCGAGCAGATAAAGACCATCGCCGACTTCACCGCCCGGGATCGCTTTATGTCGGCGCTGCCGCTGTTCCACTCCTTTGGCCTGACGGTGGGACTGTTTACGCCGCTGCTGACCGGTGCCGAAGTATTCCTCTACCCGAGCCCGCTGCACTATCGCATCGTGCCGGAACTGACCTATGACCGTAACTGCACGGTGATCTTCGGCACCTCGACCTTCCTTGGCAACTACGCCCGTTTTGCCAATCCGTATGATTTCCATCGCGTGCGCTACGTGGTGGCCGGGGCGGAAAAATTGCAGGAGAGCACCCGCCAGCTGTGGCAGGACAAATTTGGTCTGCGCATTCTGGAGGGCTACGGCGTCACCGAGTGCGCGCCGGTGGTCTCTATTAACGTGCCGATGGCGGCCAAACCGGGAACGGTAGGACGCATTCTGCCGGGAATGGATGCCCGTCTGCTCGCTGTGCCGGGCATTGAAGAGGGCGCACGTCTGCAGCTGAAAGGGCCGAACATCATGAACGGCTATCTGCGGGTGGAAAATCCGGGCGTGCTGGAAGCGCCAACGGCGGAAAACGCCAACGGCGAGGTGGAGACCGGCTGGTACGACACGGGCGATATCGTGCGCTTCGATGACCAGGGCTACGTGCAGATCCAGGGGCGGGCGAAGCGCTTCGCCAAAATCGCCGGTGAAATGGTCTCGCTGGAGATGGTGGAACAGCTGGCACTGGCGGTATCCCCTGACAAAATGCACGCCACTGCGGTGAAGGCCGACGCCAGTAAAGGTGAAGCCCTGGTGCTCTTTACCACCGACAGCGAGCTGAAACGCGATCTCCTTCTGCAACATGCGCGCGCACATGGCATCCCTGAGCTGGCCGTGCCGCGTGATATTCGTTATCTCAAGCAACTTCCGGTGCTGGGCAGCGGTAAGCCGGATTTTGTCACCCTGAAAGGCATGGTTGAACAGGCGGAGCCGCATGATGAGTGAGTCAGTACCCACTAACACATCCATCTGGTCGAAAGGGATGATGGCGGTTATCGCCGCCCAGTTTCTCTCTGCCTTTGGTGATAACGCGCTGCTGTTTGCCACTCTGGCGCTGCTTAAATCCCAGTTTTACCCGGACTGGAGCCAGCCGATCCTGCAGATGGTGTTTGTGGGCGCTTACATCATTTTTGCCCCTTTTGTTGGCCAGGTGGCGGACAGCTTCGCCAAAGGGCGGGTGATGATGTTTGCCAACAGCCTGAAACTGCTGGGAGCGGCGAGTATCTGCTTTGGCGTCAATCCATTTGTGGGCTATACGCTGGTGGGCGTCGGGGCGGCAGCCTACTCCCCGGCCAAATATGGCATTCTCGGTGAACTCACCACCGGCGATAAGCTGGTGAAAGCCAACGGGCTGATGGAGGCCTCCACCATTGCGGCGATCCTGCTGGGCTCGGTAGCCGGCGGCGTGCTGGCCGACTGGCACGTACTGGCGGCGCTGGGGGTTTGTGCCGTGGTGTATGGCGGGGCGGTGATCGCCAACCTGTTTATCCCGAAACTGCCGGCGGCGCGTCCGGGGCAGTCCTGGCGCTTTACGCCGATGACCGCCAGCTTCTTTAACGCCTGTCGCGTGCTGTGGCGTAACGGCGAAACCCGTTTCTCACTGATGGGCACCAGCATGTTCTGGGGCGCAGGGGTAACGCTGCGCTTCCTGCTGGTGCTCTGGGTGCCGACGGCGCTGGGCATTACCGATAACGCCACGCCGACCTATCTCAACGCCATGGTGGCGGTGGGGATCGTGCTGGGCGCGGGAGCCGCGGCGAAGCTGGTGACGCTGCAAACCGTCGCCCGTTGCATGCCTGCCGGGGTCCTGATCGGCCTGGTGGTGCTGATCTTCGCCCTGCAACATGCGCTGTTGCCTTCCTATGCGCTGCTCTTCCTGATGGGGATCTGCGGGGGCTTCTTCGTGGTGCCGCTGAACGCGCTGCTCCAGGAACGCGGGAAGCATACCGTCGGCGCGGGAAATGCCATCGCGGTGCAAAATCTCGGCGAAAACGCCGCCATGCTGCTGATGCTCGGTCTTTACTCGCTGGCGGTGAAGGTGGGCGTACCTGTGGTGGGCATTGGCGTCGGGTTTGGCGGACTGTTTGCGGTGGCGATAGCGGCGCTGTGGGTGTGGCAGCGTCGGCGATGATGTGGTGGCGGCTACGAAATCCGCCTTTGACCTTGTAGGCCCGGCAAGCGAAGCGCCGCCGGAGCGACTTGTCGGGTGACGGCTTCGCCTTACCCGACCTGTGAAACTAAAAAGGCAACTGTCGTTGCCTTTTTGCGTTTATTACGGCGCCGGATAGGTATACACCTGATGCACCGCCTCAATCTCCGCTAACACCTCTTCGCTCAACTCCAGATGGAAGCTTTCGATATTTGTTTTCAGCTGCTCCATGGTGGTCGCGCCCAGCAGGGTGCTGGCGACAAACGGCTGACGGCGCACAAAGGCCAGCGCCATCTGCGCCGGATCGAGCCCGTGACGTCTGGCGATATCGACATAGGCCGCCACCGCTTTTTGCGTCTGCTCGCCGCTGTAACGGGTAAAGCGGCTGAACAGGGTATTACGTGCCCCCGCCGGTTTTGCACCGTTAAGATACTTACCGGTCAGCGTACCAAAGCCCAGACAGGAATACGCCAGCAGCTCAACGCCTTCATACTGGCTCACTTCCGCCAGACCCACTTCGTAGCTGCGGTTCAACAGGCTGTACGGGTTCTGAATGGTCACGATACGCGGCAGGTCGTGCTTGTCCGCCAGGTGCAGATAACGCATCACGCCGAAGGCCGTTTCGTTAGAGACGCCAATGTAGCGGATTTTGCCCGCGCGCTGGCACTCGGTTAACGCTTCCAGGGTCTCCAGCAGCGTGACAACAGGGGCACTGTCGCTCCAGCTGTAGCCCAATTTGCCAAAGCAGTTTGTTGCGCGCTGCGGCCAGTGAACCTGATAGAGATCGAGATAATCGGTCTGCAGACGCGTCAGGCTGGCGTCCAGCGCGGCGCGGATGTTTTTACGATCGAGGACCTGATTCGGACGGATGCCGCTGTCGTTATTGCGGGAGGGGCCGCTGACCTTGGAGGCGACAATCAGCTTTTCGCGATTACCGCGCTTTGCCAGCCAGTTACCGACGTAGGTTTCAGTTAATCCCTGCGTTTCCGGACGCGGCGGCACCGGGTACATTTCCGCGACATCAATCAGGTTAATGCCCTGGCTGACGGCGTAATCGAGTTGTGCATGGGCATCGGCTTCGCTATTTTGTTCACCAAATGTCATCGTGCCCAACCCCAGTTGGCTTATCTCAAGAGCGCTATGGGGGATACGGTGATAATGCATAGCCGGCTTCCTTATTTGACATGTTATCTGCGTCAGGAAATTCCCGACAAAGGACTATAAACATGACAGAGGGGAAGGGAAAAATCAAAAGGCCAGCAAGCCGCTGACCTTTATTATTATCTTTCTATAATCTGTGAAACTTCGTCGCGGTTAATCTGCATATTGTTACCCTGCTGATCGCGGTAGCTGACCAGCCCGGTATCATCGTCGACTTCGGGTTTGCCGTCGGTCAGAATCATACGACCATCTTTGGTCGCCATGACGTAGTCGCTGCTACAACCAGAAACGGCAAACGCTAAACCAACTGCCGAGATTATCACTGCCCATTTCTTCATTCTTGTTACCTCCGCCTGGCTCGTGTTAGTTATCAGTGTAGTAATAACTCTGCCGTTGTTTTTCTGAAAGTGGTCAATTCTGAAAAAACAGGGAAATATGTGATAAAAAGCAACATTCTGGCTAAAAAGTCAGGTATTCAAAAGAAAGTGACGTGCCAGCAACGCGCCCGTGAAGTTTTTTTTCAAATAAAAGCCCCGGGGCAGGGTGAGGATCGGTTCTCCGCGTGCGCCGATGGCCTCGGTGAGCGCTTTACTGTTTGCGGCTTTTGGCCGTAGCTGGAGCACCTCGCCGTGGCGGGCAGTGATGCGCTCAACCTGACCCAGGACGATCATGTCCATCAACTCCTCCCAGTCCAGACGCAGCTGACGATCCTCTTCTTCGTTCGGGCTCCAGATCAACGGCGCCCCGACGCGACGGGCGGCCAGTGGGATCGCACGATCCCCCTCAACCGGGATCCACAGCACGCGTTTCAGCTTATGCCGCACATGACTGCTCTCCCACGTGATCCCCGTATTGCCGGTTAACGGCGCCACGCAGACAAACGTTGTCTCCAGGGGCCGGCCTGCACTGTCGATAGGGATGGTCTTGAGCTCTACCCCTAAGGCGGCAAAATCCTGTTCAGGCTTACTGCCCGCGCTGGCACCCAGCCACAGCTCCAGCAGAACGCCTGTCCAGCCTTTATCGCGCTTAAGATCGGGCGGAATGGGCAGGCCTGCCAGGGCAGCGAGTTCACCCAGCGAATAGCCCGCCAGACGCTGCGCTTGTTGCAGTAACACCGCTTCTGTAGCAGGAGGCGAAGAGAGGGGAGCGAGGGGAAGCATGGTAATTGCCTTTTGGTTAAAAAATGAACAGCAGTTTTCCACCGCACAGAGAGAGTTTATCTTTTTCTTTTTGCATGTGCCAGGTTAATGATTTATATGTATTTTTATGGCCATTTTCCCCTGCGCTGCCGGTCGGTTATCCAGGTTGTCCAAATCTGGTCACTGACAATAAACAGGATCTTACACCCAGTTATCCACAGAAAAATGGGATAACTGGGAATAACCCCCACTACTGTTTCCATTTACAGCCTTGACGCGCGACGAAAATCGAAAATTCAGACAAAATGTGCCTAACTTATTGGCACAATCTGTGGATAAAACCGACGTTGCTCGATCTTTCATCAGCACAACGATCTTTCAGGTGACCTGCATCACACAATGCTGTGCATTTCACAGATAATCTCATTTAAACTAATGAAAAATAGAGAGTTGTAAAAAACGCTAATCTCTGCAATATTCAGAGTGCTCTGGGTTGTCCATCGGTAATTCCATACTTCTTCACAACTCTATCCACAGAAAAAGTGTATAAAATTGCCCTTCCGGGCGGTCATCTGTTTATAACTCCGATGATAATTGTGAGTTATTCAAATGTTATTCGGCTCCAGGCCCGAAAGAGAGTGGTTTACCGCCTCACTGGAGTGTGAAACAATCATTTATATATAAGGTTTAGTTTGGGGTAGTCCGGTGATTGATGACGATGGCTACCGCCCGAATGTAGGTATCGTAATTTGTAATCGCCAGGGGCAGGTCATGTGGGCCCGGCGATATGGTCAGCACTCCTGGCAATTTCCCCAAGGCGGGATTAACCCTGGAGAGTCCGCAGAGCAAGCGATGTATCGGGAGCTGTTCGAAGAAGTTGGCTTAAGCCGCAAGGATGTTCGCATTCTGGCTTCGACCCGCAACTGGTTGCGTTACAAGTTACCGAAGCGTTTGGTGCGTTGGGACACAAAGCCGGTATGTATCGGCCAGAAACAGAAATGGTTTCTTCTGCAATTGGTGAGCAGCGATGCGGATATCAATATGCAAACCAGCAGCACGCCTGAGTTTGATGGCTGGCGCTGGGTCAGCTACTGGTATCCCGTTCGGCAGGTCGTGTCGTTTAAGCGCGATGTTTACCGCAGGGTGATGAAAGAGTTCGCAAGTGCCGTGATGATGCTTCAGGAGGTTCCTCCTAAGCCCCAGAGCGCACCTGCCTGGCGACGTAAAAGAGGTTAAGCTACGCACATTATGCTCACCCGCCTGCGCGAAATAGTCGAGAAGGTGGCCAGTGCCCCACGGCTCAACGAGGCGCTGGATATTCTGGTCACTGATATCTGCCTTGCGATGGAAACCGAGGTCTGTTCGGTCTATCTGGCCGACCACGATCGCAGGTGTTACTACCTTATGGCCACGCGCGGATTGAAAAAACCGCGTGGTCGTACCGTTGCGCTGGCGTTTGATGAAGGCGTAGTGGGTCTGGTCGGGCGTCTGGCCGAACCCATCAACCTTGCCGATGCGCAAAAACACCCTAGCTTCAAATATATCCCCTCCGTAAAAGAGGAGCGTTTTCGCGCCTTCCTGGGCGTACCGATCATCCAGCGTCGTCAGCTGCTGGGCGTGCTGGTTGTGCAGCAGCGCGAACTGCGTCAGTACGACGAAAGCGAGGAGTCATTCCTCGTTACGCTGGCCACGCAAATGGCGGCTATTCTCTCCCAGTCCCAGCTCGCGGCACTGTTTGGTCAGTACCGGCAGACGCGCATTCGCGCCTTGCCTGCCTCGCCCGGCGTCGCGATCGCCGAAGGCTGGATGGACGCCACGCTGCCGCTCATGGAGCAGGTTTACGAAGCCTCCACGCTGGACACCGCCCTTGAGCGCGAACGTCTGACCGGCGCGCTGGAGGAGGCTGCCAACGAATTTCGCCGCTACAGCAAGCGCTATGCCGCAGGTGCGCAAAAAGAGACGGCAGCGATCTTCGATCTTTATTCACACCTGTTGTCTGATGCCCGGCTGCGTCGGGAGCTGTTTGATGAGGTCGACAGGGGCTCGGTGGCGGAGTGGGCCGTCAAAAAGGTCGTCGAAAAATTCGCCGAACAGTTTGCCGCCCTGACCGATGGCTATCTGAAAGAGCGTGCCGGGGATCTGCGTACCTTAGGTCAGCGTCTGCTGTTCCATCTCGATGATACCATTCAGGCTGCCAATACCTGGCCGCCGCGCTTTGTGCTGGTCGCGGATGAGCTTTCCGCCACCACGCTCGCAGAGTTGCCGCAGGACAGACTGGCCGGGATCGTGGTTCGCGACGGCGCCGCCAACTCCCATGCCGCCATTATGGTGCGGGCGCTCGGGATCCCGACCGTAATGGGGGCCGATATTCAGCCCTCTGCGCTGCACCGCCGAACGCTGGTGGTGGACGGTTATCGCGGCGAGCTGCTGGTCGATCCTGAACCGGTACTGTTGCAGGAATATCAGCGCCTTATCAGCGAAGAGAACGAGCTGAGCCGTCTGGCGGAAGACGACGTCAACCAGCCTGCGGCGCTGAAAAGCGGTGAGCGCATTAAGGTAATGCTCAATGCCGGGTTAAGCCCGGAACATGAAGAGAAGCTCGGCAGCCGTATTGATGGTATCGGTCTCTACCGCACCGAGATCCCGTTCATGCTGCAAAGCGGCTTCCCCTCTGAGGAGGAGCAGGTCGCGCAGTATCAGGGCATGCTGCAGATGTTCAACGACAAGCCGGTGACGTTACGTACGCTGGACGTTGGCGCAGATAAGCAACTGCCGTACATGCCCATCAGCGAAGAGAACCCTTGCCTGGGCTGGCGCGGGATCCGCATTACTCTCGATCAGCCGGAGATCTTCCTGATCCAGGTGCGCGCCATGCTGCGTGCCAATGCGGCGACCGGTAACCTCAGTATTTTGCTGCCGATGGTCACCAGTATTGATGAGATCGATGAAGCCCGCCGCCTGATCGAGCGTGCCGGACGAGAAGTCGAAGAGATGATCGGCTACGAAATCCCGAAGCCGCGCATTGGCGTGATGCTGGAAGTCCCGTCGATGGTCTTTATGCTCCCGCAGCTGGCCACGCGCGTCGACTTTGTTTCGGTGGGCACCAACGACCTGACCCAGTACATGCTGGCGGTGGATCGCAATAACACCCGGGTGGCGAGTATTTACGACAGCCTGCATCCGGCGATGCTGCGCGCGCTGGCGATGATTGCCCGCGAGGCGGACGCCAACGGTATTGATCTGCGTTTATGCGGTGAGATGGCGGGCGACTCAATGTGTGTAGCGATCCTGATTGGTCTCGGCTTCCGCCACTTGTCCATGAACGGACGTTCCGTTGCCCGCGTGAAGTATCTGCTGCGCCATATCGACTTTGAAGAGGCTCAGCAGCTGGCGAAACGCAGCCTTGAAGCCCAGCTGGCAACGGAGGTGCGTCATCAGGTGGCGGCCTTTATGGAGCGTCGCGGCATGGGCGGGCTGATCCGCGGCGGACGTTAGGCACCAGGTATCCCTCAGCGTCTGCGCCGGGGGATACAAACCCCTATACACATCTTTTACATCTCTGGCGCAACCTCCACGCTCGCTTGTGCTATGATTCGCAACTTTGGAGCGCAGGGTACTCCTCTGCGCGCTTCTCTACCGCTGTCCACTTTCAGCGGAATAACAACATCTTGTGGTGACAGATGAACAGTGGCTATCTGCATTTTCCGGAGTTTGATCCGGTCATTTTCTCAGTAGGACCCGTCGCGCTGCACTGGTACGGATTGATGTATCTGGTCGGTTTCGTCTTTGCCATGTGGCTGGCTGGCCGTCGCGCCAAACGCCCGGGCAGCGGCTGGACCAAAGACGAAGTGGAAAACCTGCTGTATGCCGGTTTCCTCGGCGTTTTCCTCGGTGGGCGTATCGGCTATGTGCTGTTTTACAACTTCCCGGTCTTCCTGAACGATCCGCTCTACCTGTTCCGCGTCTGGGACGGCGGCATGTCCTTCCACGGTGGCCTGATTGGCGTCATTCTGGTGATGGTCATTTTCGCGAAGCGCACCAAACGCAGCTTCTTCCAGGTCTCTGACTTTATTGCGCCGCTGATCCCGTTCGGTCTGGGCGCAGGCCGTCTCGGTAACTTTATCAACGGCGAGCTGTGGGGCCGTGTCGACCCGAGCGTACCGTTTACTATGCTGTTCCCGCAGTCCCGTGCCGAAGATATGGCCCTGCTGCCGTCGCACCCGGAATGGCAGTCGATTTTCGACACCTACGGCGTCCTGCCGCGCCATATGTCGCAGCTGTATGAAATGGCGCTGGAAGGGGTGGTGCTATTTATCATTCTGAACCTGTTCATCCGTAAACCGCGCCCGACAGGCTCCGTCTCTGGCCTGTTCCTGATTGGTTATGGCGCGTTCCGCATTATCGTGGAATTCTTCCGCCAGCCGGATGCGCAATTTACCGGGACGTGGGTCCAGTACATCAGCATGGGGCAGATCCTCTCCATTCCGATGATCGTCGCGGGTATCGCAATGATGGTCTGGGCGTACCGTCGTCCACAGCAACAGGTCTCCTGAGGAATCATGAAACAGTATCTTGAACTGATGCAAAAAGTGCTCGATGAGGGCACGCCAAAAAACGATCGTACCGGTACCGGCACCCTCTCCATTTTTGGGCACCAGATGCGCTTCAACCTGCAGGAAGGCTTTCCGCTGGTCACAACCAAGCGCTGCCACTTACGCTCAATTATTCACGAGCTGCTCTGGTTCCTGCAGGGCGACACCAACATCGCTTATCTGCGCGAGAACAATGTCTCTATCTGGGACGAATGGGCAGACGAGAACGGCGACCTGGGCCCGGTATACGGCAAGCAGTGGCGCGCCTGGCCGACGCCGGATGGCCGCCACATTGACCAGATCACCACCGTGATGAACCAGCTGAAAAACGATCCCGATTCACGCCGTATCATTGTGTCGGCCTGGAACGTGGGCGAAATGGACAAGATGGCCCTGGCTCCGTGCCATGCGTTTTTCCAGTTCTACGTGGCGGATGGCAAGCTCTCCTGCCAGCTCTACCAGCGCTCCTGCGATGTCTTCCTCGGCCTGCCGTTCAACATCGCCAGCTATGCGCTGCTGGTGCATATGATGGCCCAGCAGTGCGACCTGGACGTGGGTGATTTTGTCTGGACCGGGGGGGATACCCACCTCTACAGCAACCATATGGAGCAGACCCATCTGCAGCTGACCCGCGAGCCGCGCGCGCTGCCGAAGCTGATTATCAAACGTAAGCCGGACTCCATTTTCGACTATCGCTTTGAAGATTTCGAAATCGAAGGCTACGACCCGCATCCGGGGATCAAAGCGCCTGTAGCGGTCTGATGCTGCAATCCTGACACAACCGGCGCACTCTGCGCCGGTTTTTTTACGCCTGTCGTTGTCTTTTGCGAGCCTGCTTCCGCGAGGATTGTAACGGGCTGCAATCCCTCATAAAGTGCGGAAAGCGCCTCGTAATTCGCTTAATGTCGCCTCGACCTGTTTCTTTCCCCCCGGCACACTGCCGCCATGAAAAAGGAAAAGGGGTTTACCCTCATGGAAATGCTGATCGCCCTCTCGCTCATCATGACGCTGAGCGCTGCGGGGCTGTACGGCTGGCGATCCTGGCTGCAGCAACAGCAGCTATGGCAGACGGCGCGTCAGGTGCGTGATTTTCTGGTGGTGCTACGCAATGATGCCTGGCGAAATAACCGCGACCATATCGTCACACTCAAACAGGACGGCACGCGGTGGTGCCTGTTAAAGACGGGGATTCCTGCGTGTGAGGCGGACAACGCCTTTGTGCTAATCCCACAGTGGGCGGATATCAGCCTTACCGAGTTAACGCCGGGGTTGGGATTTTACGGTTTGCGGGATACCGCCTGGGCCGGAAGGGTGCGTCTGCAAAGCCAGGCCGGCGAGTGGCTTATTCTCATCTCCTCATGGGGACGTATTCGGATGTGCAACGGCAAGGGAGCGTTCGCATGCCGGTAAAGCAGCGGGGATTTTCCCTCACGGAAGTGCTGATCGCGATGGCAATAAGCAGCGTGCTGCTGTTAAGCGCAGCGCGGTTTTTGCCCGCGCTACAGCAGTCAGTCACGCGGCTCACGAAACAGCAGGAGCTTGAAGAAGAGCTTTGGCTACGCATAACCACTATCGGTAAACATCTGCAGCGGGCGGGGTATTGCGCGGGCGAGTGCACTGGCGAGGCGTTAAAAGTGGGGCAGGGTGGTGAATGTGTCATTGTGCAGTGGGACGAAAACAGCAGCGGCCGCTGGGAAACCTCCCCGCCTGCCGCGGCGGAACAGACCGGGTTTCGCCTGAACGGCGGTGCGCTGGAAACAGTGCGCGGCGCGACACAGTGTGAAGGTAAGGGGTGGGAGAGAATAACCGATCCCGACCGGATCACGGTCCTGCGTTTTCAGGTGCAGCGCATTGCCCGCGCAGGCTTTGCCCCGGAGCTGAGTCTGATGCTGGCGGCCGCCGTCAACGGAGAGCATGACGACGGCGTTGAGGTGCGCCACATCGTTACCGGGTTTAATTTATGAGCCGCGAGCGGGGAATGTCATCGCTGGCGCTGGTGCTCCTGCTGTTAATTCTGGGTAGCCTGATGCTGGCGGGACTTAACCAGCAGCTTGACGCGCTGCTGCGTATCGTCAGTGCAGAACGCCAGACGATACAGCATCAGGCTGCCGCCCAGTCAGCGCTGGAGTGGGGAAGAACGCTCGACTGGCAAACGCAGGTGGACTACGCGTGCCAGCAGCATCCTCTGCAGCCCTGGCGAGTCTGTTTACGTCTGACCGGGGGGCGCGCACTGCTTATCGCCAGCAGTGACAGCATCACGTTGTGGCGTCTGGGCGAGGTAAAGACAGACGGCGTACATTTTTTGCCCCACGGCTGGAGCGATTTTTGTCCCCTGAAGGAGAGGGCGTTATGTCAGCCACAATAGCCAGACAGAAAGGGTTCAGCATCGTGGAGGTCCTGCTGGCAATGGTGCTGATGGTCATGGTCGTCACCGCGCTGGCGGGTTACCATCGTGTTTTAGCCAGTCGGTTTGTCACGCTTGAGCAGTATCGCCAGCTCTGGCGTCATGCTCAGACACTGTCCCAGCTGAGCGCCGGGGATGCGCCTGGCGGCTGGCAGGTAAACAGGATGCAGACAACACAGGCTGGATGTGTCAGCATCTCGGTCAAACTTATTTCTCCTCTGGGTCGGCAGGGTCAAATGACACGCCTGCACTGCCCGGTTAGCCAGTAGTTGGAGCAGCAATGTTAAGGGTCTACCACTCAAACCGTCTTGATGTGCTGGAAGCACTGATGGAATTTATTGTCGAGCAGCAGCGGCTCGACGATCCCTTTGAACCAGAGATGATCATGGTTCAGAGCACCGGTATGGCGCAGTGGTTACAGATGTCCCTTTCACAGAAGTTTGGTATCGCCGCCAATATTGATTTCCCGCTGCCGGCCAGTTTTATCTGGGATATGTTCGTCCGCGTACTGCCGGAGATCCCAAAACAGAGCGCATTCAGCAAACAGAGCATGAGCTGGAAGCTGATGTCGCTGCTGCCTGAGATGCTGACCCATGATGAGTTTGTCATGCTGCGCCACTACCTGAACGACGATACCGATAAACGGAAGCTGTTCCAGCTGGCGTCGCGTACGGCGGATCTCTACGACCAGTATCTGGTCTATCGGCCGGAGTGGTTAACGCGCTGGGAGGCGGGCGAGCTTGTCGACGGTCTTGACCAGGCGCAAATCTGGCAGGCGCCGCTGTGGAAAGCGTTAGTCGCCCATACTGAGGCGCTGGGCCAGCCGCAGTGGCACCGCGCAAATTTATATGAGCGTTTTATCGCGACCCTGGAGTCCGCCTCTGAGACGCCTGCCGGTTTGCCGTCCCGGATCTTTATCTGCGGAATATCCGCACTGCCGCCGGTCTACCTGAAAGCGCTGAATGCCCTGGGCAGGCATATCGACATTCATATTCTCTTCACCAACCCCTGCCGCCATTACTGGGGAGATATTCAGGATGCCCGCTGGCTGGCCCGCATGGTGACGCGCCAGCGTCGTCGCCTGTTTGACGACGGCACGGTACCGCTGTTTAAAGACAGCGAGACGGCCTCTGAACTCTTTGACGAACAGGGGATCCAGCACTTGCCGAATCCGCTGCTCGCCTCCTGGGGCAAGCTGGGGCGCGACTATATCTATATGCTCTCGGAGCTGACCGCCTCCGGGGAAGGGGATGTCGACGCCTTTGCGGATATCACCCCGGACAGTTTGCTGCATAACATACAGCGTGACATTCTGGAGCTGGATAACCGCGCGGTAACAGGCATCACCGCTACGGAGTTTGCCCGCAGTGACAGCAAACGCCGGCTCGATCCTGACGATCGCAGCGTGACTGTTCACCTGTGCCATAGTCCGCAGCGAGAAGTGGAGGTGTTGCACGACAAACTGCTGGCGATGCTGGAGGAGGATCCGCAGCTGACGCCGCGCGATATCGTGGTAATGGTGGCGGATATCGACAGCTACAGCCCCTATATCCAGGCCGTTTTTGGGAGTGCGACGGGCGACCGCTACCTGCCATTTGCGATATCAGACCGTCGTGCGCGTCAATCGCACCCGGCCCTGCAGGCGTTTGTCAGCCTGCTCTCCCTGCCGGACAGCCGCTTCGTCCCGGAAGATGTGCTGGCCCTGCTGGATGTCCCGGTCCTGGCGGCTCGTTTTGATATTGACGAGGAGGCGCTGCGCTACCTGCGCCAGTGGGTTAACGAGTCGGGCGTGCGCTGGGGCATGGACGATGACAACGTGCAGGAGTTTGAGTTGCCCGTCACCGGCCAGCACACCTGGCAGTTTGGCCTGACGCGTATGCTGCTCGGGTACGCCATGGAGAGTAGCCAGGGGGAGTGGAATGCCGTGCTGCCTTATGATGAGTCCAGCGGCTTAATTGCCGAGTTGGTCGGGCATCTGGCGTCACTGCTGATGCAGCTTAACCGCTGGCGTCGGGAGCTGATGAAAGCCCGCCCGCTCGACGAGTGGATGCCGGTATGTCGCGAGATGCTCAATGATTTCTTCCTGCCGGATCAGGAAACCGAAGCGGCGATGGCGTTAATCGAGCAGCAGTGGCAGGCGATCATCGATGAAGGGATCTCCTCGCACTATGGTGAAGCGATCCCCCTGTCGTTGTTGCGGGATGAGTTAACCCTGCGTCTCGACCAGGAGCGTATCAGCCAGCGTTTTCTCGCCGGGCCGGTAAACATCTGCACCCTGATGCCGATGCGCTCCATTCCGTTTAAGGTCGTCTGCCTGCTGGGCATGAACGACGGTATTTACCCGCGCGCGCTGGCGCCGCTGGGCTTTGATTTAATGAGTCAGAATGCGCAGCGCGGCGACCGCAGTCGTCGCGATGATGACCGCTATCTGTTCCTTGAGGCGCTGATCTCCGCGCAACAGCAGCTCTATATCAGCTATATCGGCCGCTCTATCCAGGATAACAGCGAACGGTTCCCCTCCGTGCTGGTGCAGGAACTGGTGGACTACATCGGGCAAAGCCACTACCTGCCGGGAGATGAGGCGCTCAACTGTGATGAGAGCGAAAAGCGCGTAAAAGCGCATATCACCTGTTGTCACAGCCGTATGCCGTTTGATGCGGAGAACTACAAAGCTAACGAGCAGCAGAGCTATGCCCGGGAATGGCTGCCCGCCGCGAAACGGGAGGGCGTAGCCCATGGCGACTTTATCCAGACGCTGAAGCCGTTAGCGCTTGATACCGTTCCCTTTGAACAGCTTCAGCGCTTCTGGGCGCACCCGGTGCGGGCGTTTTTCCAGATGCGGTTGCAGGTTAACTTCCGCTCCGAAGAGAGCGAGATCCCGGATGCCGAGCCGTTTACGCTGGATGGCTTAAGCCGCTACCAGCTCAATCAGCAATTGCTGAATGCGCTGGTGGAGCAGGAAGATGCGCAGAAGCTGTTCCGTCAATATCGCGCGGCAGGTCAACTGCCCTATGGCGCCTTCGGCGAGATCGTCTGGGAGGCTCAGTGTCAGGAAATGCAGGCCCTGGCTGGTCGGGTGATTGAGTGCCGTCAGCCGGGTACGAGCATGGAGATCGATCTCAATTGCAACGGTGTGAATCTGACGGGATGGCTACAGCACGTGCAGCCCGACGGGCTGTTGCGCTGGCGACCGTCAATGCTCAGCGTTTCGCAAGGTTTGCAACTTTGGCTGGAACACCTTGTCTACTGTGCGAGCGGTGGCGAAGGTGAGAGCCGGTTATTTGTCCGCAAAGAGGGTGAATGGCGCTTCCCGGCGCTCTCTGCTGAACAGGCCATGAACTATCTGTCGCAGCTGGTTGAGGGTTACCAGCAGGGGATGAACACGCCGCTGCTACTGCTGCCAGAAAGTGGGGGGGCATGGATTAAAACCTGTTATGACGCCACAAATGATGCCATGTTAACGGATGAGGCGACCCTGCAAAAAGCGCGCAGCAAATTTTTGCAGGCCTACGAAGGCAACATGATCGTCCGCGGGGAAGGTGACGACGTCTGGTATCAACGTCTGTGGCGAACCCTTGAACCTGAGTACTTCGAGGCCATCACCAACGAGGCCCGACGCTACCTGTTACCGCTGTATAAATTTAATCAGTCCTGACGCCTGTATAAAAATTGCACGGATTTGGGCATTCATTTATGATGCGCAACTTGTCATGGACTGATGTACCAAAACAAAGAGATGCTGGCGTGTCCGGCACGAAGCTTGTTAATGATGATGTCCGTGATGAAGAGGTAGTGAATGCCAGGCAGCACCTTGTTGAAAACGTTAGTTTTGTTCGTCGCTCTTTGGGCCCCCCTCAGTCAGGCAAATACCGGTTGGCAACCCGTTCAGGAAACGATCCGCAAAAGTGATAAAGATACCCGTGAATATCAGGCGATCCGCCTTGATAACGGGATGGTCGTGCTGCTGGTTTCCGATCCTCAGGCCGTAAAGTCACTGTCGGCGCTGGTGGTGCCGGTGGGCTCGCTGGAAGATCCTGAATCCCATCCAGGGCTCGCGCACTATCTTGAACATATGACCCTGATGGGCTCAAAGAACTACCCGCAGCCTGACAGCCTGGCCGAATTCTTGAAAATGCACGGTGGCAGCCATAACGCCAGCACCGCGCCGTACCGTACGGCTTTTTATCTTGAAGTGGAAAACGATGCGCTGGAAGGTGCCGTCGATCGTCTGGCGGATGCCATTGCTGCCCCGCTGCTGGATAAAAAATATGCCGATCGTGAGCGCAACGCCGTGAATGCGGAGCTGACGCTGGCGCGTACCCGGGACGGGATGCGCATGGCGCAGGTCAGCGCCGAAACCATCAACCCCGCGCACCCTGGATCGCGCTTCTCCGGCGGAAATCTTGAGACGCTGAGCGACAAGCCGGGTAGCCCGGTGCTTGATGCGCTGCACGCGTTTCGCGACAAATACTACTCCGCTAACTTGATGAAGGCCGTGGTCTACAGCAATAAGCCGCTGCCGGAACTGGCGCAGCTGGCTGCCCAGACCTATGGCCGGGTGCCGAATAAAAATATCACCCGCCCGGAAATCACCGTGCCGGTGGTCACCGACGCGCAGAAAGGCCTGATCATTCACTATGTTCCCGCGATGCCCCGCAAGGTGCTGCGCGTGGAGTTCCGTATTGATAACAATACGCCGCAGTTTCGCAGTAAAACCGACGAGCTGGTTAACTACCTGATTGGCAACCGTAGCCCGGACACCCTCTCCGACTGGCTGCAAAAGCAGGGGCTGGTGGAAGGTATTCGCGCCGACTCCGATCCCGTCGTTAACGGCAACAGCGGCGTGCTGGCGATCTCCGCCACCTTAACCGATAAAGGTCTGGCCCATCGCGATGACGTTGTCGCCGCGATTTTCAGCTACCTTTCGCTGCTGCGTGAAAAAGGGGTGGATAAACGCTACTTTGATGAGCTGGCGCACGTGCTGGATCTCGACTTCCGTTATCCTTCCATTACCCGCGATATGGACTACGTCGAGTGGCTGGCCGATACCATGATCCGCGTGCCGGTTGAGCATACGCTGGATGCGGTCAATATCGCCGATCAATACGATGCTGACGCCGTCAAAGCCCGACTGGCGATGATGACGCCGCAGAATGCCCGTATCTGGTATATCAGCCCGAACGAGCCGCATAACAAGACCGCTTACTTTGTGAACGCCGAATATCAGGTGGACAAAATCAGCGAGCAAACTTTTGCCGACTGGCAGAAGAGATCCGCCGGGATCGCCCTTAAGCTGCCGGAGGTGAACCCTTACATCCCGGACGACTTTACCCTCATCAAACCGACTAAAGATTATCCACAGCCGCAGCTGATTGTGGATGAGCCTGACCTGCGCGTGGTCTATACCCCGAGCCGCTACTTCGCCAGCGAGCCAAAAGCCAACGTCAGCATGGTGCTGCGTAACCCTGCGGCGATGAATACCGCTAAAAATCAGGTGATGTTTGCGCTGAATGACTATCTGGCCGGTATCGCGCTGGATCAGCTCAGCAACCAGGCCGCAGTAGGCGGGATCGGTTTCTCGACCAACGCCAATAATGGCCTGATGCTCAACGCCAACGGTTACACCCAGCGTCTGCCACAGCTCTTTAAAGCGCTGCTGGAAGGCTATTTCAGCTACACCGCCACCGAGGAGCAGCTGGAGCAGGCTAAGTCCTGGTACGCGCAGATGATGGATTCCGCAGAAAAGGGCAAAGCCTTCGATCAGGCTATTATGCCGGTGCAGATGCTCTCGCAGGTTCCCTACTTCCAGCGCGAGGAGCGCCGGGAACTGCTGCCGTCCATCACGCTGGACGAGGTGATGGCCTACCGTGCCGCGCTGAAAACCAATGCCCGACCGGAGTTTCTGGTGGTGGGCAACATGAGCGAAGATCAGGCGAAAACCCTGGCGCAGGATGTGCGTACTCAGCTGGGTGCGAAGGGGACCGAATGGTGTCGTAACCAGGACGTGCTGGTCGAAAAACAGCAGAACGTGATTTTCGAAAAAGCGGGCAGCAGTACGGATTCTGCTCTGGCAGCGGTCTTTGTCCCGACCGGCTATGACGAATACGCCAGTTCAGCATACAGCGCTGTACTCGGACAGATCGTGCAGCCCTGGTTCTACACCCAGTTACGTACCGAAGAGCAGCTGGGCTATGCCGTCTTTGCCTTTTCGATGAACGTTGGTCGCCAGTGGGGGATGGGCTTCCTGCTGCAAAGCAGTGATAAACAGCCAGATTATCTCTGGCAGCGTTTTCAGGTCTTCTTCCCGCAGGCAGAAGCGAAGCTGCGTTCGATGAAGCCGGAAGAGTTTGCCCAGATTCAGCAGGCGGTCATTGCCCAGATTATGCAGCCGCCGCAGACGCTGGCTGAAGAAGCGTCAAAAATCAGCAAAGATTTTGATCGGGGTAATATGCGCTTCGATTCGCATGATAAAGTAGTGGCCGAGATAAAACAGCTCACGCCACAGAAAGTGGCCGACTTCTTCCACCAGGCCGTGGTCGCCCCGCAGGGGATGGCTATCCTGTCACAGGTTTCCGGTAGCCAGAGTAAGAAAGCCGATGTCACCCCGCCGGCGGGCTGGACGGTATGGAAGAGCGTGAGCGCATTGCAGCAATCTTTGCCCAGGAGTAAGAACGAATGACCGATACCGCTGAGTCCCTTAACCCCTTACGTTTACCGTTACAGGGGGAGCGACTGATAGAGGCCTCAGCGGGAACCGGAAAAACCTTCACCATCGCTGCACTCTATCTGCGACTGCTGCTCGGTCTGGGCGGCAGCGCGGCGTTTAGCCGCCCGCTCAACGTGGAAGAGCTACTGGTGGTAACCTTCACCGAAGCCGCGACGGAAGAGCTGCGCGGACGTATCCGCGCCAACATTCATGAGCTGCGCATCGCCTGCCTGCGACAGAGTACAGATAACCCGCTGTATGCCAGCCTGCTGGATGAGATTGACGATAAACAGCAGGCGGCACAGTGGCTGCTGCTGGCGGAACGGCAGATGGATGAGGCTGCCGTGTTTACTATCCACGGCTTCTGCCAGCGCATGCTCAGCCTGAATGCGTTTGAATCAGGCATGCTTTTTGAGCAGCAACTCATCGAAGATGAATCCCAGCTGCGCTACCAGGCGTGCGCCGACTTCTGGCGTCGCCATTGCTACCCTCTGCCACGTGATATCGCCGAAGCGGTACATAATCTCTGGAAAGGCCCGGACGAGCTACTGCGGACCATCGATCGTTATCTGCAGGGGGAAGCCCCGGTCATCAAATCTGCTCCGCCTGCGGACGAAACGCTGGCTTCACGCCATGAGAAGATTGTCGGCCTGATCGCCGCCATGAAACAGCAGTGGTCTGACAGCGTGGCGGAAATCGAGGCGGTGATTGAGCGCTCCGGCATCGACCGGCGTAAATTCAACCGCGGCAACCAGGCAAAATATATCGAGCGCGTTACGGCCTGGGCTCAGGAAGAGAAGCACAGCTATCAGCTGCCTGACGCGCTGGAAAAGTTCTCCCAGTCATTCCTTGCCGAGCGCACGAAAGCGGGCGGCGAAGTGCCGGAACACCCGCTCTTTTCCGCCATCGATAACCTGCTGGCAGAGCCGTTAACCCTTAACGATCTGATGATCACCCGTGCGCTGTCAGAGATCCGCGAAGCGGTGGCGCGGGAAAAGCGCCGTCGCGGTGAGCTGGGCTTCGACGATATGCTCAGCCGTCTCGATGATGCCCTCAACAGCGACAATGGCGAGGCGCTGGCTGCCGCCATTCGGACCCGTTTTCCGGTGGCGATGATCGATGAATTTCAGGATACCGATCCCCAGCAGTACCGGATTTTCCGCCGCATCTGGCGCCAGCAGCCGGATACGGCTCTGCTGCTGATTGGCGACCCGAAACAGGCGATCTACGCCTTCCGTGGGGCGGATATTTTCACCTACATGAAAGCGCGTGGCGAAGTGGCCGCGCACTATACGCTGGATACCAACTGGCGCTCGGCCCCCGGCATGGTGGAGAGCGTGAACACGCTCTTTTCACAGATGAACGATGCCTTCATGTTCCGTGAGATCCCCTTCTTACCGGTCAAATCTGCCCCGAGAAACGCCACGCTGCGTTTCGAGAATAAAGGCGATTTCCAGCCCGCGATGCGCATCTGGCTGATGGAGGGCGAAGGGTGTGGCGTCGGAGATTACCAGACCTTTATGGCCCAGCACTGCGCGGCGCAAATCCGCGACTGGCTGAGCGCTGGCGTACGCGGCGAAGCCATTTTGCACCGGGGCGAGGATGCCCAACCGGTGAAGGCGTCAGACATTACGGTGCTGGTGCGCAGCCGTCAGGAGGCGGCGTTGATCCGTGATGCGCTGACCCTGCTTGGCATTCCTTCGGTCTATCTCTCCAACCGCGACAGCGTATTTGAAACGCTGGAAGCCCAGGAGATGCTCTGGCTGTTGCAGGCGGTGCTGGCGCCGGAGCGTGAAAGTACCCTGCGCAGCGCCCTGGCAAGCGCCATGCTCGGCCTTAACGCCCAGGATATCGATACGCTGAATAACAGTGAGACACTCTGGGATGAGGCGGTAGAAGAGTTTACCCGCTACCGTGAGCGCTGGCAGAAGCGGGGCGTAATGGCGATGCTGCGCGATCTCATGACCCAGCGCAACATCGCCGAAAATATGCTGGCAACTGCCGGAGGGGAACGCCGCCTGACCGATATTCTGCACATCAGCGAACTGTTGCAGGAGGCGGGGGCCCAGCTTGAGAGTGAATATGCCCTCGTGCGCTGGCTGGCGCAGCACATTGCCGAGCCGAACAGCAACGCCTCAAGCCAGCAAATGCGTCTCGAAAGTGACAAGCATCTGGTTAAAATCGTCACCATTCACAAATCGAAAGGGCTGGAGTATCCGCTGGTCTGGCTGCCCTTTATTGCCAACTACCGGGTTCAGGATCAAGCCTTTTATCACGATCGTAAGACCTTCGAAGCGGTGCTTGACCTCAGCAAGGCCGACGACAGCGTGGAGCTGGCCGAGGCGGAACGGCTGGCGGAAGATTTACGCCTGCTCTATGTGGCACTGACCCGTTCGGTGTGGCACTGTAGCTTAGGCGTGGCGCCGCTGTTCCGTCGGCGTGGCGAAAAATCGGGTGACAGCGACTTCCACCTGAGCGCGCTTGGACGCCTGATCCAGCGCGGTGAGCCGAAAGATGCCGCCGGTCTGCGCCAGTGTCTGGAGGCGTTGTGCAATGAGCACATTGCATTGCAGGTTGCCGGTGTGGCAGACGCCGCCCGCTGGCATATGCCGGATCCGGTGTTACCGGATCTGCAGGCGCGGCAGGTGGCCCGCATGCTGTATGACGACTGGCGGGTCACCAGCTATTCCGGGCTTCAGCAGCACGGGCACAGTATCGCCCAGGATCTGATGCCACGCCTCGATGTTGATGCCGCAGGCACCGGTGAAGTGCCGCAGGAGCCAGAGCTGACGCCGCACCAGTTTCCGCGCGGCGCCTCGCCGGGCACCTTTTTACACAGCCTGTTTGAAGCACTCGATTTTACGCAGCCCGTCTCTCCGGAGTGGGTGCTGGAGATGCTGCAAAAAGGGGGGTACGATGCCCGCTGGGAGCCGGTGTTAACCCGCTGGATCGCGCAGGTGCTGGAGACTCCGGTCAATGAGGAGGGGATCTCACTGAGCCAGCTGACAGCCGCTGATAAACAGGTTGAGATGGAGTTTTATCTGCCCATCGCCGGGCCGCTCACCGCCGGGGCGCTGGATGCGTTGATCCGCGAGTACGATCCGCTCTCCCGGGGCTGCCCGCCGCTCGATTTTCGTCAGGTGCGCGGCATGCTGAAAGGCTTTATCGACCTGGTCTTCCGCCATAATGGCCGCTATTACCTGCTGGACTATAAATCCAACTGGCTGGGTGAAAACAGCGAGGCTTATACCCCGCAGGCCATGGCCCGGGCGATGCAGTCGCACCGCTACGATCTGCAGTACCAGCTCTACACCCTGGCGCTGCACCGATATTTACGTCACCGTATTGCCGACTATGACTATCAACACCATTTCGGCGGAGTGATCTACCTGTTTTTACGTGGCGTGGATGGCAGCTCGCCGGGCGCCGGTTGCTTTGCCACCCGTCCAGATGAAGCGTTAATCGAACAAATGGATAGCCTGTTTTCCGCCAGCAACGAGGAGCTAACACAATGACGATGCAGGAACACTTGCTGGAAGCCGTAGAGCAGCGCGTGCTGCGTCGTCTGGATGTACAGTTTGCGATGATGGTAGCAGGGAACGACGAACCGGCGGTGATGCTAGCGGCGGCGATCTTAAGCCGTGATGCGGGAGAAGGGCACGTTTGCCTGCCGTTGTCCCGGCTGCGTGCCGAGGCGAAAAGCGCCGCGCTGCAGGCCTGTTTTGCGCTGTTTGACCAGGAGCCGGACTGGACCGCTACGCTGCTGCGCTCCCGCGCGGTGAGCGCAGGGGATGAACCGACGCCGCTGGTGCTCACCGGCGAGCGGCTCTACCTCAACCGGATGTGGCGCTATGAGCGGGCGGTGGCCCGCTTCTTTAGCGAAGCCAACCAGCCTTTGCCCCATGACAGCGCCGACGTTCAGCGCACGCTGAATGCGCTGTTCACCTCTGACGAAGCCGTCAACTGGCAAAAGGTGGCGGCGGCAGTCGCGTTAACGCGGCGTATTTCCGTGATTTCCGGCGGACCGGGGACCGGCAAAACGACCACCGTTGCCCGCCTGCTGGCGGCGCTGATCCAGATGGCGGGAGAAGAGAAATGCCGGATCCGGCTGGCGGCACCCACCGGCAAAGCGGCCGCTCGTCTTACCGAATCGCTGGGCGGCGCGCTGCAAAAACTGCCCCTGACCGAGGCCCAGCGCGCGCGATTCCCGACGGAAGCGAGCACGCTGCACCGTTTGCTTGGCGCGCAGCCGGGCAGCCAGCGCCTGCGTTACCATGCAGGTAATCCGCTGCACCTGGATGTGCTGGTGGTGGATGAGGCGTCGATGATTGACCTGACGATGATGTCGCGTCTGATTGACGCCCTGCCGCCTCATGCCCGGGTGATCTTCCTCGGCGATCGCGACCAGCTGGCCTCCGTCGAAGCGGGCGCGGTGCTGGGTGATATCTGTACCTGGGCCAGCGCTGGCTTTACGGTCCGGCGCGCACAGGAGCTTGCCAGCATGACGGGATGCGAGATGCAGGGCAACGTCAGCCCGGTCGCGGGTGCGCTACGCGACAGCCTGTGCCTGCTGCAAAAAAGCTACCGTTTTGGTAGCGATTCTGGCATCGGGCAATTGGCGGCCGCGGTCAACCGGGGCGATCGCCACGCTATCCGCTCGGTATTTGATGGCAAATTCAGTGATATTGAGAAAAAGCAGCTCCAGAGCGGGGAAGAGTATCTGGCGATGCTGGAAGATGCCCTGCAGGGGTATCAACATTTTCTCGACAGCGTGCAGCAGCAGGCCTCCGAAGCGGAGATCCTGGCGGCATTTGGCCGCTACCAGCTGCTTTGCGCCTTACGGGATGGCCCCTTCGGCGTCGCCGGGCTTAACGAAAGGCTTGAGCAGGTGCTGGCGCAAAAACGCCGTATTGGCCGTCAACCCCATTCACGCTGGTATGAAGGCAGGCCGGTGATGATTTCACGCAACGACAGCGCGCTGGGCCTGTTTAACGGCGATATCGGGATTGCGCTGGATCGTGGGCAGGGATTGCGGGTCTGGTTCCAGATGCCGGATGGCAGTATGAAGTCCGTGCAGCCCAGCCGTCTGCCGGAGCATGAAACCGCCTGGGCCATGACGGTGCATAAATCCCAGGGCTCTGAGTTCGATCACGCGGCGCTGATTTTACCTAACCAGATGTCGCCCGTCGTGACCCGCGAGCTGGTCTATACCGCCATTACCCGCGCCCGTCGGCGGTTGTCGTTGTATGCGGATGAAGGGGTACTGACGCAGGCTGTCACCACCCGTACAGAGCGACGCAGCGGGCTGAGTGCGATCTTTGAAGCCTTATAAGCGAGTGAAAAGCCGGGCAGCGCTTGCCCGGCCTGTGGGTGATGACCGTTATCCCAGGTCCGCCATCAGCACTTTTGAACGGCGCTGATAGTTGTACATCTCTTTCTTGGTTTCCGGCAGGGAATCAATGTCCACCGGCGTGAAACCCCGCTCCTGGAACCAGTGAATACTGCGGGTCGTCAGCACAAACAGCTTGCTCAGCCCCATCTGCCGCGCCTGGAGGGCGATGCGCTCCAGCAACACTTCGCCGCGCGATGAGCTGCGGTAATCCGGATGCACCGCCACGCAGGCCATTTCACCGATCTTCTCTTCCGGGAAGGGGTAGAGCGCCGCACAGGCGATGGTGAGGTTATCGCGCTGAATAATGGTGAACTTGTCGATCTCCATCTCCAGCTGTTCGCGGGAGCGGCGCACCAGGATCCCCTGCTGCTCCAGCGGGCGGATGAGTTCCAGAATGCCGCCGATGTCGTTGATGGTGGCGCGACGGATCTGCTCGGCGCTCTCCATCACAATCTGCGTCCCGATACCGTCGCGGGAGAAGAGCTCCTGCAGCAGGGCGCCATCTTCCTGATAGCTGATCAGGTGGCTGCGACGCACGCCGCTGCGGCAGGCTTTGATTGCGCCCCGCAGAAAACGCACGGTACCGGAGTAGTAGTCCCCCTGCGCCTCAAGGGCATCGACGCGCGCCTGAGCCTCGTTAGGGAACAACTCAGAGACAATATTCCCGAGCTCGTTCATCACCCCCTGCGAGGAGCAGAAGCCGATCATTTTTTCTGCTTTCAGCTTGATCGCCAGCTGGGTGGCAATCTCTTCAGAGGTGAGATTGAAACTTTCGCCCGTAACAGAGACGGCAACCGGGCCGGTCAGCACAATCGCGCCGCCGTCGAGCTGACGATGGATCGCCTCTTCATCAATACGACGAATACGTCCGCTGTGGCAGTAATCCACGCCATCATCCACGCCGAGCGGCTGGGCGATAATAAAATTACCGCTGACCACGTTAATATGTGCCCCTTGCAGCGGGGTGTTGTTAAGGCTCATCGACAGACGCGCGGTGATGTCCAGTTGCAGCAGACCGGCGGCCTGCTTAACCAGCTCCAGCGTTTTAGCGTCGGTGACGCGGGTATGTTTGTGGTAGATCGGCTCGTGATGATGCGCGGCCAGATTCGCCTCAATCTGCGGGCGAGCGCCATACACGACGACCAGGCGAATACCCAGGCTATGCAGCAGGCCGATGTCATTGACAATGCTGGAGAAATTCTCATGCTCAATGGCTTCACCACCCAGCATGACGACAAACGTCTTTCCCCGGTGGGCGTTGATATAGGGAACAGAATGGCGGAATCCCTGGACCAGTTCGATTCTACGTTCCTTCACCACGGCACAACCCCTCAATGAATGTTTATTCGTGATTTTTGTATTTTTATTCGAATATCGCGCTGTGCGCAAGCCAAACTTTTCTGCGAAGCAAAGAAAAGATTCAGTTAAGTTATCGTTAACGCAGGATTGTTTACCCTTTTAGGGATGACAGGTTATGCATCATTCGTTAAAGTTTTCGGTCAATTTGGACGTTATGAAAAGTTATTCGATATCTTTGCTCGGGAGAAGCATGTCGGGATCCAGTAAAGCATTAAGTCGCCGTCGCCTGTTACAAGGGGCTGGGGCAATGTGGTTGCTTAGCGTTAGTCAGGTCGGGTTTGCCGCCGTCAGTCAGGTTGTTGCGGTGCGCGTCTGGCCGTCTTCGACCTATACGCGCGTGACGGTCGAGTCAAACCGGGTGCTGAACTATAAGCAATTCGCGTTGAGCAACCCGGAGCGGGTGGTGGTGGATATCGAAGGCGTAAATCTTAACTCGGTGCTGAAAGGAATGAGCGCCCAGATCCGCGGCGACGATCCCTTTATCAAATCCGCGCGGGTAGGGCAGTTTGATCCGAAAACCGTGCGCATGGTGTTTGAGCTCAAGCAGAACGTCAAACCGCAGCTGTTTGCTCTCGCGCCGGTGGCCGGTTTTAAAGAGCGTCTGGTTATGGACCTCTATCCTGCCAACGCGACCGATATTCAGGATCCGCTGCTGGCCCTGCTGGAGGATTACAACAAAGGCGATCTGGAAAAACAGGTACCGCCTGCGCAAAGCGGCCCGCAGCCCGGCAAAGCGGGTCGCGATCGCCCGATTGTGATCATGCTCGATCCGGGGCACGGCGGCGAGGACTCCGGCGCGGTAGGCAAATACCGGACCCGGGAAAAAGATGTGGTGCTGCAAATCGCCCGTCGCCTGAAGGCGATGATCGACAGAGAAGGCAACATGCGCGCCTACATGACGCGCAACGAAGATGTCTTTATTCCGCTGAAGGTGCGTGTGGCCAAAGCGCAAAAGCAGCGTGCGGATCTCTTCATCTCTATCCATGCGGACGCCTTTACCAGCCGTCAGCCCAGCGGGTCATCAGTGTTTGCTCTCTCCACCAAAGGGGCGACCAGTACCGCAGCACGCTATCTTGCCGATACCCAGAACGCCTCCGACCTTATCGGTGGGGTAGGGCGGAGCGGCGATCGCTACGTCGACCACACCATGTTCGATATGGTCCAGTCGCTGACCATCACCGACAGCCTGAAGTTTGGTAAAGCGGTGCTGGGCAGGCTCGGGCATGTGAACAAGCTGCATAAGAATAGCGTCGAGCAGGCCGGATTTGCGGTGTTAAAAGCGCCGGACATCCCGTCGATTCTGGTGGAAACCGCGTTTATCAGTAACGTGGAAGAGGAGCGCAAACTCAAAACGGCCAAGTTCCAACAGGAAGTGGCGGAGTCGATACTGGCGGGGATTAAGGCCTATTTCTCTGACGGGGCGACGCTGGCGAGACGCGGATAAGATCAACACTGCCCGGCGGCGCTGCGCTTGCGCGGGCCTACGGGTGGGCTGACGACAAAAACAAAAAAACACCCGGAAGGGTGTTTATTGTTTTTAGAAGTGTTGGTTGCGGGGGCCGGATTTGAACCGACGACCTTCGGGTTATGAGCCCGACGAGCTACCAGGCTGCTCCACCCCGCGTCCGTCTTTATACTTCGCATTTCAAACCACATGTGCGTTGGCTTTCCTCGTTCACCTCAGTCACTTACTGGAGTAAGCTCCTAAGGATTCACTGCGTCGCCGCCTTCCTGTGATTCGAACTGCTTTATATAAACTTACTTCTTTAAATTTGATTGGTTGCGGGGGCCGGATTTGAACCGACGACCTTCGGGTTATGAGCCCGACGAGCTACCAGGCTGCTCCACCCCGCGTCCGTCTTTCTGCTTTGCAGAAGATACTTCATCAAATTTTAATTGGTTGCGGGGGCCGGATTTGAACCGACGACCTTCGGGTTATGAGCCCGACGAGCTACCAGGCTGCTCCACCCCGCGTCCGTGGATGCGCACTATACTCTGCTGACTTTTTGATGCAACCCTTTTTCGTAAAAATCACCAAATTAGACGTTGATTTGTCCGCTCTGTCGTCGATTTGAATATTTTTTGCGCAAAATTTACCTAAGGGAAGGCAATCGCATTTCAATACCTTTGCCGGTTTGTTATCTTCGTTGCGCAGAATGGGGCAACTTGAAGATGGGATATATGAAAGGACGTTGGGCGAAGTATCTGATGACAGGCGCACTGGTAGCAATCCTCGCCGCCTGTTCCTCCAAACCGACCGATCGCGGTCAGCAATATAAAGACGGGAAACTGACCCAGCCTTTCTCTTTAGTAAACCAGCCGGACGCCGTGGGCGCGCCCATTAATGGCGGGGATTTCGCCGAGCAGGTGAGCCAGATCCGTACCGCATCGCCGCGGCTGTATAGCTCGCAGAACGCCGTCTATAACGCCGTGCAGGACTGGTTACGCGCCGGGGGCGATACCCGCACCATGCGCCAGTTCGGCATTGATGCCTGGCAGATGGAAGGCACCGATAACTACGGTAACGTCCAGTTTACCGGCTACTACACCCCGGTGGTACAGGCCCGCCATACCGCGCAGGGTGAGTTCAAATACCCTATCTACCGCATGCCGCCAAAACGTGGCCGCCTGCCGTCCCGCGCCGAAATCTACTCGGGCGCGCTGAGCGACAACTATGTTCTCGCTTACAGCAACTCGCTGATGGATAACTTCATCATGGATGTGCAGGGCAGCGGCTATATCGATTTTGGCGACGGCAGCCCGCTTAACTTCTTCAGCTATGCGGGTAAAAACGGCCATGCCTACCGCAGTATCGGTAAAGTGCTGATCGATCGCGGAGAAGTGAAACGCGAAGATATGTCGATGCAGGCGATCCGCGAGTGGGGCGAGAAGCACAGCGAATATGAAGTGCGTGAGCTGCTTGAGCAGAACCCGTCGTTTGTCTTCTTCAAACCGCAAAACTTTGCCCCGGTGAAAGGCGCCAGCGCGGTGCCGCTGATTGGCCGCGCGTCGGTCGCCTCTGACAAGACAGTGATCCCGCCGGGAACCACGCTGCTGGCCGAAGTCCCGCTGTTGAATAACGAAGGCAAATTCAGCGGCCAGTACGAGCTGCGTCTGATGGTGGCGCTGGACGTGGGTGGCGCGATTAAAGGCCAGCACTTTGATATCTATCAGGGCATTGGCGCCGATGCCGGCCACCGCGCGGGCTGGTATAACCATTACGGCCGCGTGTGGGTGCTGAAAACCGCCGCAAGTACGGGCAACGTCTTTAGCGGCTGAGTGTGGTAATATTGACGCTATGTTTTCCGGGGTGAGGGGTAACTCTCACCCTTTTTACATCTGAGGTCTTATGTCTGTGGTAATGAGCGAAGCCTGGCGCCAGCGTTTTGGTGGCACCGCACGTTTATATGGTGAAAAAGCCCTGCAACTGTTTGCTGATGCGCACATCTGCGTGGTCGGCATTGGCGGTGTCGGCTCATGGGCAGCGGAAGCGCTGGCACGAACCGGGATCGGCGCCATTACGCTTATCGACATGGACGATGTCTGCGTCACCAACACTAACCGGCAGATCCACGCCCTGCGCGACAGCGTCGGGCTGGCGAAGTCAGAGGTGATGGCGGATCGCATTCGCCAGATCAACCCGGAGTGTCGCGTCACCGTCATTGATGATTTTGTGACTGCCGATAACGTCGCCCAGTACATGGGAGCCGGTTACAGCTACGTGATCGACGCCATCGACAGCGTGCGCCCGAAAGCAGCGCTGATCGCCTGGTGTCGTCGCAATAAAGTGCCGCTGGTGACCACCGGCGGTGCGGGCGGGCAGATCGACCCGACGCAGATCCAGGTGACGGACCTGGCGAAAACCATTCAGGATCCGCTGGCGGCCAAGCTGCGCGAGCGTCTGAAAAGCGATTTTGGCGTGGTGAAAAACAGCAAAGGTAAGCTGGGTATCGACTGCGTCTTTTCAACGGAAGCGCTGGTCTATCCGCAGGCAGATGGTTCAGTCTGCGCCATGAAAAGCACTGCGGAAGGGCCAAAACGGATGGACTGTGCCTCCGGGTTTGGCGCGGCCACGATGGTGACCGCGAGCTTTGGTTTTATCGCCGTCTCTCACGCGCTGAAAAAGATGATGGCGAAGGCGGAACGTCAGGCCTGACGCGCCGCTTCCAGTACCGCGTCACTGAGCGCAGCCAGCCCCTGGCTGCGCGAGGCGCTAAGCTGGCCGCGTAGCCCCAGCGCATCGAACAGCGCCAGCGGGTTCTCCTCCAGGATCTGCGCGGCGCTTTTCCCCTCAATGGCGGTCAGCAGCACGGCCAGCAAGCCGCGAACAATTCGCCCTTCGCTGTCGCCATAAAAATGCAGCTTATCCCCAATTTGTGTAACCCCAAGCCAGACGCGGTTCTCACAGCCGGGGATCTCTTTGGCCTGCGCTTTGAGTTCATCGGACAGCGCAGGGAGCTGCTTGCCCAGCAGGATCAGCTGGCGATATTTGTCTTCCCACTGGGTCAGCGGGGCAAAGGTCTGTTTTAACGTCTCTTCAGTGATGACGGTGCCGAACGGATGTCCGGCGAGAGTTGGGCTTGTCATTAATCCACCAGTAAAGCAAGAGCGCGATCGACGGCGGCAACCAGCGCGTCGACATCGCTTTGGGTGTTATAGGGAGCAAACGAGGCGCGCAGCGTGCCGTTGACGCCGAGCGCCGCCAGCAGCGGCTGGGCGCAGTGCTGGCCGGCGCGCAGAGCAATGCCATACTCCGCCAGCAGCGTCACCATGTCGCTGTGATGTACCCCGGCAAAATCGAATGCCAGCAGGCTCGAATCCTGTACCCGGAAGGAGCGAAAACCGGGGCGTTGTTTCAGCGCCTCTTCCGCCAGCGTTGCCAGCCCGCGGCTCCAGCTCTCTGCCTGTTGCAGATCGATATCCGCCAGCCACTCCAGCGCCGCGCTCAGGCCAATGACGCCTGCGACATTTGGCGTCCCGGCTTCCAGACGATAAGGCACCTGCTGGGTTTTAAAGCCGTCGAAAGTCACCTCGGTGATCATCTTGCCGCCGCCGAGCCACGGGGACATCTCCTCCAGCAGCGCCGCTTTGCCGTACAGTGCGCCAATCCCGGTAGGGCCGTACAGCTTATGTGCGGAGAAGGCATAGAAATCGATATCCAGCGCCTGCACGTCCGCCGGGAAGTGGACCACGCCCTGGGCGCCATCCACCATCACTACCATCCCGCTGGCATGGGCGAGCTGAATAGCGTGGGCCAGATCCGGGCAGCCGCCGGTGACGTTGGACATCTGCCCCAGCGCGAGAATGCGGCTACGCGGGGTGATCAACTCAGGCAGGCGAGCCACATCCGCCAGGCAGTCTGTGCCAATCGGGAGCTTAACCACCTTCGCGCCGGTCTGTTCGGCCACCATCAGCCACGGCACGAGGTTAGCGTGGTGCTCCGCCTCGCTGACGATAATCTCATCGCCCGGCTGCAGGCGCGGGCGGGCATAACATTGCGCCACCATGTTGATGGCTTCGGTGGTGCCCCGCGTCCAGACAATATTTTTGCCGCTTTCAGCGTTAAGCAGGCGGGCAACCTGATCGCGCGCCGCTTCATAGCGCGCGGTTAAGCGCTGGGCTTCGGCAAACTGGCTGCGATGCACATTGCCGGCGCTCAGGCTGTAAAACTGGTTGGTGGCCTCAATCACTGCCTGAGGCTTAAGGGCTGTCGCAGCGCTATCAAGATAGACACCGGCATCGGCCAGGGCCGGAAACTGGGCGCGAAAATGGGCAGGGCTGAATGCGTTCATGGAATTCCTCTTCGTGATGATGAGATCGTCGCGCAAATTCCGCAGCAGGGCAAGAAGGTTGATCTCTATCGGAATTGTCTGTTTATCCTGGCGCAGCAGACGAAGCAGGTTATGCTGAAATAGAGTCAGGAGAATGTCTTAGCCTGTTAATAAACACGCTTGAAATAGCATTAATTGCTGAAGGAGAAGAAAATGAAAAAGACTATCGCAATCGCCTCTGCCTGTATGCTTACCTTTGCCCTGAGCGCCTGTTCTGGCAACAACTATGTTATGCACACTAACGATGGCCGCTCCATCGTCTCAGAAGGTAAGCCGCAGACTGATAATGATACCGGCATGATCTCGTATAAGGACGCGAACGGGAATAAACAGCAGATCAACCGCAGTGATGTGAAAGAGATGGTTGAACTGGACCACTAACGGAATTGCAGACAAAAAAAAGCACCGCAATTGGGCGGTGCTACATTAATCACTATGGACAGACAGGGTAAATGTACAGGAAGTGAAAAGGTGGTAGTTTTCCTACCGTGGTCTGAATCGCAGACCAATTGCAAACACAACAACACAACATCACAACCGTAAGCCAAAAGCCCATCAGAACACGCATTCCAAAAAAAGCTTTTCGTTCCGGCTCAGGAAGTGCCGCCACTATAGGTATTTGCTGGTAGTTCCTCAACGGACAATTTATAATGGCTCAGATAAAAAAAACTAATAGGTTAAACGTTGTTTCCTGTTTGTTAAAAGCCGTTAACATCTAAGCCAGATAACCATGTCCAAGCGATTACCACCACTTAATGCATTACGTGTATTTGATGCTGCTGCGCGCCATCTGAGCTTCACGCGCGCGGCCGATGAGCTTTTTGTGACTCAGGCCGCAGTCAGTCATCAAATCAAGTCTCTTGAGGATTTTCTGGGCCTCAAGCTGTTCCGCCGCCGCAACCGTTCCCTGCTTCTGACGGAAGAGGGGCAGAGCTATTTTCAGGATATCAAAGAGATATTTTCCCAGCTCACCGAGGCCACCCGTAAGCTGCAGGCGCGCAGTGCCAAAGGGGCACTGACGGTCAGTTTATTGCCAAGTTTTGCCATTCAATGGCTGGTGCCGAGACTCTCAAGCTTTAACTCAGCTTATCCGGGAATCGACGTTCGAATCCAGGCGGTCGACCGTCAGGAAGAGAAGCTGGCAGACGATGTCGACGTAGCGATTTTTTATGGCCGGGGCAACTGGCCAGGGCTGCGTGTTGAAAAATTGTACGCGGAATATTTGCTGCCGGTCTGCTCGCCACTACTCTTAACGGGCGAAAAAGCGTTAAAAACGCCGGACAATCTGGCGCAACACACGCTTTTGCATGATGCTTCTCGCCGCGACTGGCAAACTTATACCCGCCAGCTCGGTCTTAACCATATCAATGTGCAGCAGGGACCCATCTTTAGCCACAGTGCGATGGTGTTACAGGCTGCTATCCACGGACAGGGCGTGGCGTTGGCTAACAACGTGATGGCGCAGTCCGAAATTGAGGCTGGCCGCCTGGTCTGCCCCTTTAATGATGTTTTGGTCAGTAAGAACGCATTTTATCTGGTTTGTCATGACAGTCAGGCAGAACTGGGTAAAATAGCCGCGTTTCGCCAGTGGATCCTGGCAAAGGCGGCCAACGAGCAAGAAAAATTCCGCTTTCGGTACGAGTAACACTTTCTTTTGCGTGCAGGGCGCGCATAACTTCAGGACAGAAACATGACCAGCCGTTTTATGCTGATTTTTGCCGCGGTGAGTGGCTTCATTTTTGTTGCGCTGGGCGCCTTTGGCGCACATGTATTACGCAAATCCCTGGGTGTGGTGGAGATGGGCTGGATCCATACCGGTCTGGAATATCAGGCGTTTCATACCCTGGCAATCTTCGGACTGGCTGTGGCGATGCAGCGTCGCATCAGCATCTGGTTTTACTGGAGCAGCGTATTTATGGCGCTGGGTACCGTGTTGTTCAGCGGTAGCCTCTATTGCCTTGCGCTGTCGCATTTACGCCTGTGGGCGTTTGTTACCCCGGTGGGCGGCGTCAGCTTCCTGGTCGGGTGGGTTTTAATGTTAATCGGTTCGTTCCGTCTGAAACGCAAGGGCGTTGTTCATGAATAAAGTTGTCTTATATTGTCGCCCGGGCTTTGAAAAAGAGTGTGCCGCGGAAATTACTGATAAAGCCGCGAAGCGTGAAGTCTTTGGTTTCGCTCGCGTGAAAGAGAATGCGGGCTACGTTGTTTTCGAATGCTATCAGCCAGAAGATGCCGATAAACTGGTTCGCGAGCTGCCGTTCAGCTCGCTGATTTTTGCCCGTCAGATGTTTGTGGCCGGCGAGCTGCTGCAGGATCTGCCGCCAGAGGATCGTATTACCCCTATTGCTGGTATGCTGCAGGGCGTCGTGGAGAAGGGCGGTGAGCTGCGCGTTGAGGTGGCCGATACTAACGAAAGCAAAGAGCTGATGAAGTTCTGCCGCAAATTCACCGTGCCGCTGCGCGCCGCACTGCGTGACAGCGGCGTGCTCACCAACTATGAGACGCCAAAGCGTCCGGTGGTGCATGTCTTCTTTATCGCTCCGGGCTGTTGCTACGCCGGGTATTCTTATACCACCAACAATTCGCCGTTTTACATGGGGATCCCGCGTCTTAAGTTCCCGTCCGACGCGCCGAGCCGTTCCACCCTCAAGCTGGAAGAGGCGTTCCATATCTTTATCCCGGCTGACGAGTGGGATGAGCGTCTGGCAAACGGGATGTATGCGGTGGATCTGGGTGCCTGTCCGGGTGGCTGGACCTATCAGCTGGTGAAACGCAACATGTGGGTCTACTCCATTGATAACGGCCCGATTGCGCAAAGCCTGATGGACACAGGCCAGGTGACCTGGCTGCGCGAGGATGGTTTCCGCTACCGTCCGAACCGCAATAACATCTCGTGGCTGGTGTGCGATATGGTAGAAAAACCGGCCAAGGTAGCTGCGCTGATGGCAACCTGGCTGGTCAACGGCTGGTGCCGCGAGGCGATTTTCAATCTCAAGCTGCCGATGAAAAAGCGCTACGAAGAGGTTTCCCAGAACCTGGCATACATCCAGACCCAGCTTGATGAACATGGCATCAATGCGGAGATCCAGGCGCGTCAGCTGTACCACGACCGCGAAGAGGTTACCGTGCATGTGCGCCGCTGGTGGGCTGCCGTGGGTGGTCGTCGCGACGAGCGGTAATCTGTACAACGCCCGGTGGTGCTACGCTTACCGGGCCTACAACAACCCTCGTCCCGTAGGCCCGGTAAGCGCAGCGCCGCCGGGCATGACGTCACACTCGCTCTAACCTGAGCTGCTGCAAATTTCCGTCTAGCTGTAAATCGGTTTGCAACCGCGCGACGTCCCGGCAGATAAAGGCCATCTCTTTGTGCGCTTCCAGCTTTTTGCGCCACTTCTCCGGCACCTCATCCAGACGGGCGTAAATCCCTTCCAGATCCTGAAAATCAGCCAGCAGTTGGGCGGCACTTTTCGGGCCAATGCCCGCCACGCCCGGCACCCTGGAGCTGCTGATCCCCGCCAGTCCCCAGTAATCCGGCAGCTGCTGCGGCGAGACGCCAAACTCACTGGCGATAAAGGGCGCATCGAGCCAGCGTTTCTGGAAATAGTCGCGAATGCGAATGGTGGGGGAGAGGAGCTGACAATAGCCTTTGTCCGTCGAGACAATGGTAGCCTGATGGCCTGCGCTGGCCACTTTGACCGCCAGAGTCGCCGCCAGATCGTCGGCTTCGTTGCCCTGAGCACCCCAGCAGGGGACACCGCGCTGCTCAAAGGCGGCGCGGATGGCGGGCATTTCGGCGTGCAGATCGTCCGGCATCGGCGCGCGGCCGGCTTTGTAATCAGGCAGGCGCTGGTGACGCCAGCCGCTGTTGCGGGCTTCATCGTCAAAAACGGCAACCGCATGGCTGGGCTGGCTGTGACGAATAAGCTGCTCCAGAGCATGCAGGCAGGTATCCTTGCAGGGGGTACCCTGTACCGCATGAATGCGGCGGATAAGATTCAGCGCGTCGACAATAAGCAAATGAACAGCCACAGATAATCCCTCTTATATCCAGTGGATTAAGGGTAACACCGTCGGCGGCATGAAACTACGAGAGGCGGGAAGAACGGGAAGGAGCCTCGCAAAACAAGGCTCCTTTTGAGGCTTAGTCGCAGGTCACGATCTTCATCGCCAGACCACCGCGAGAGGTTTCACGGTATTTGGCGTTCATATCTTTCCCGGTTTCATACATGGTTTCGATCACTTTATCGAGGCAGACGCGCGGCTCGCTGGTGCGACGCAGCGCCATACGTGCGGCGTTCACCGCCTTCACGGAGGCAATGGCGTTACGCTCGATACAGGGCACCTGCACCTGGCCGGCAACCGGATCGCAGGTCAGACCGAGGTTATGTTCCATGCCAATTTCTGCCGCAATGCACACCTGCGCCGGACTGCCGCCCAGCAGCTCTGCCAGACCCGCTGCCGCCATGGAGCAAGCCACGCCCACTTCGCCCTGACAGCCCACTTCGGCGCCAGAGATCGAGGCGTTCATCTTATACAGCGAGCCAATGGCGCTGGTCACCAGCAGATAGCGAGCCAGTGAGTTAGCGTTTACTTCGCGGATAAACTTGTCGTAATAAGCCAGCACCGCAGGAACGATACCGCAGGCACCGTTCGTTGGGGCCGTTACCACACGGCCACCCGCGGCGTTCTCTTCGTTCACCGCCAGCGCGAACATGTTGATCCAGTCCACCACCGCCATCGGATCGCTGGTGGTTTTATCGCTGCTCACCAACATACGACGCAGGGCCGCTGCACGGCGTGGAACACGCAGTTTACCCGGCAGCACGCCCTCGGTGGTGATGCCGCGCTCAATACCGCCGCGCATCACTTCCCAGACGTTAGCAAAGTGCTGTTCCAGTTCTTCTTTGCTGTGTAGCGCCAGCTCGTTTTGCATCATCAGGCCGGAGAGGGAGAGGCCACTCTCCTGGCAATGACGCTGAAGGTCGGCAGCCGTTTTATACGGATACGGCACCGCGACAGGTGCGCTCTCTGGCTGCCCAAAATGGTCTTCGTCGACGATAAAACCGCCGCCGATAGAGTAATAGGTTTGGCTGTAAATCGCCTTGTCGCCTGCCAGCGCGGTGATGCGCATACCATTTTCGTGCAGCGACAGGTTGTCGGCGTGGAAATTCATGCAGCGATCAACCAGGAATTCAACTTCATGCTCACCGTGGGCCAGCAGCAGTCGGCCATGGGTGTTAACGTCCTGGATAAAGCCCGGGATGGCGTCAATATCAACACTATCCGGCAGGTTGCCCGCCAGGCCCATAATGATGGCGATATCGGTATGGTGACCTTTGCCGGTCAGCGACAGGGAGCCATAGACATCTACAACCACGCGGGTGGTGTCGTGCAGCATTCCGCGCGCAATAAGGTCGTCCGTGAACTGTTTACCCGCTTTCATTGGCCCGACGGTGTGCGAGCTGGAAGGACCAATACCAATTTTAAAAATATCGAAAACGCTAATCATGATGCGTCCGTTGCTTTACGTCAGAGGAGTAGATTGCGCCATCCGAAGATGGCGCGGGAGGCATTACGCGAACAGCGAGTAGAAGATAGCGGAGATAGCAATCAGACCCATAACCACAACGAAGACGTTGCTGATCTGGCCGCTGTATTTACGCATCGCTGGCACTTTCTGAATGGCGTACATCGGCATCAGGAACAGGATCATCGCAATAACCGGGCCGCCCAGGGTTTCGATCATGCCGAGGATGCTTGGGTTCAGAGTCGCAACCGCCCAGGTGGTCAGCAGCATGAACAGGGCAGTGATTTTGTTCAGCTTGTTGATTTCAATGCTCTTACCTTTACCGCGCAGAGATTTAATCACCATACCGTTAAAACCTTCACGCGCGCCCAGGTAGTGGCCGAGGAAAGATTTAGTGATAGCGATAATCGCGATGATTGGCGCCATCCAGGCAATCACTGGGGCATTAAAGTGGTTCGCCAGGTAAGAGAGAATCGAGATGTTCTGCTCTTTCGCTGCCGCCAGATCTGCCGGGGAGAGGCTCAGTACGCAGCTGAAGACGAAGAACATAACGGTCAGCACCATCATCACGTGAGCGCGAGCCAGGATGCTGGAGCACTTCTTCTCGGCGCCCTGGCCGTACTCTTCACGCTTCGCCACGGCGAAGGAGGAGATGATCGGCGAGTGGTTGAAGGAGAAGACCATTACCGGGATGGCCAGCCACAGGGTCATCCACAGGCCATTACCGGTAGCAGACGCGCTGTTCAGAGAGAGGGTTTCCAGCGCTGCGCCGTTCCACTGAGGGATCAGGTAGCAGGCCAGCACCATCAGGGCGATAACGAACGGGAACACCAGTACGCTCATCGCTTTTACAATCATCTGCTCACCGAAGCGCACGATAGTCATCATACCGACAATCAGGATCAGCGACAGAATAGCGCGCGGTGGCGGCGTCATGCCCAGCTGGTGGGTCATAAAGCTCTCAACGGTGTTGGTGATAGCCACGCTATAAACCAGCAGGATAGGGTAAATCGCGAAGAAGTAGAGCAGGGTAATCAGTTTACCTGCGCCAATCCCGAAGTGCTCTTCAACCACTTCAGTGATGTCTTCGCCCGGATTTTTACCGGAGAGCACAAAACGGGTCAGGCCGCGGTGTGCGAAGTAGGTCATCGGGAACGCAATGATTGCCATGATGATCAGCGGAATTAAGCCGCCAACACCCGCGTTAATAGGCAGGAAGAGAACACCAGCGCCGATTGCTGTGCCGTACAGGCCAAGCATCCACATGGTATCGGTTTTACGCCATCCGCTTCGGGTTTCAATCGAAGCAACGGTGCTGGTTTGAGTGGTTTCCATCTGTGTCTCCAGGAGTAGCTAATGTCAGGTTTCTGGTCAAATTCGATGCAAAAAGGACAAATCGTAATATGAAATTCGCTCAGTGACGGTTTTTATATAATTTTTCTCCGTAACTATCGGCGGGCGGAAAGATACATTTTCATAATGGATCTATCAGTGATCCCGATCTCAAATGCAATAATCTACTTTTGAGGTGGATATCTTTAGACCATTTATCTGCTAAGAAAACATCACAGCGAATTTCTGGGCGCGAAGGCTATCATTAACGATATGTAGCGTGATAGAGAGCCCAGCAATATAGGTGTCATACGCTGTATAAGTCGCGTTTTAGAGGATTTTTTCGTGATTTAAAGCATTTGTACCTAATAAATCACGCTTAGGAAATCTACGTAATCGTTTGCGTTCCATAATGCAAACGTAAAAAGATAAGTTATGGTGATATCTGACGCCACGCCATGTAACTGAAGGCGATAAAAAAGCCGGGCGGCTGAAGGCCATTCCCGGCGGGAGAGAGTGAGAAGGCGCCCGACACGCAGCCGGGCAGGGGCGTTATGCGCAAATCTCGTAGCAGGGGATATAGGCGCTGCCCGGAAGTTTCATACGGTGCTGGGCGACAAAGCCCTGCAGCAGATCGTCCATGCGGCGCATCATTTCGCGGTCGCCATGGATTTTATAGGGACCAAACTCCTCAATGGCCTGGATACCCACCTCTTTCACGTTACCGGCCACGATGCCCGAGAAGGCGCGACGCAGGTCGGCGGCCAGCGTTTCAACCGGCTGATCGGGGTAGAGCTTCAGGTTAGCCATATTTTCATGTGACGGCTCAAACGGGATCTGTAGATCCGGCGAAATACGGATCGACCAGTTAAAGCTGTAGGCATCTCCGGTATCACGGCGGTTCTCTTTCACCAGCGGCATGGCCTTTTTCATCAGGCGTGCCACTTCTGCGGCATCGTCAATGATAATGCGATAGTGACGACGCGCCGTTTCGCCCAGCGTATGCACAATGAACTCATCCAGTACGCGGAAGTAGTCGGCGCTCTCTTTCGGGCCGGTAAGTATCAGCGGCAGCACCTGATCCTGGTTGGCCGGATGCATCAGAATACCCAGCAGATAGAGCAACTCTTCTGCCGTACCCACCCCGCCCGGGAAGATGATAATTCCGTGGGCGATGCGGACAAACGCCTCCAGACGTTTCTCAATGTCCGGCATGATGATCAGTTCGTTAACCAGCGGATTCGGTGGTTCAGCGGCGATGATCGACGGCTCGGTCATACCGATGAAGCGCCCCTCTTTGTAGCGCTGCTGCGCATGACCCACTGCCGCACCTTTCATCGGCGCTTCCATCGCACCCGGGCCACAGCCTGTGCAGATGTTCAGCTCGCGCAGACCCAACTGGGTACCCACACGACGGGCATAGAGATATTCGGTTTCGTTAATGGAGTGACCACCCCAGCAAACCACCATACTTGGGGCTTCGCCCACGTGCAGGGCACGGGCGTTACGCAGGATAGAGAAGACCAGGTTGGTGATATGAACGGAGCTTTCCAGGTTCAGGTGCTGGAAACGACCGGCGTTACTGATCTGGCCGTTCACGAACAGGATGTCGCGCAGAACCGCAAACAGGTTAGCCTGCAGCGCACGGATGATGCGCCCGTCAACAAAGGCCTCTTCCGGCGGGTTAATCAGTTCCAGCTTTACGCCACGTTCGCGGCGCAGGACGTTAATATCAAAGCTTTCAAAGCGGGACAGCAGCTCTTTGCTGTTGTCGGTGAGGCTACCGGAGTTCAGAACGGCAAGTGAACAGTTGCGAAACAATTGATAAAGATCGCTGCTGGCCGTGCTCTTGAGCATGTCCACTTCCAGCTGCGACAACATATCCATTGAGCCAAGCGGGCTAATATGTGTAATCAAGTGAGCTCCTTACGGGACGTTTATCGTCTTTCCCCGTTGATTACAATAGCCCTGGCTTATGACCTTTCACAACCTAAAGCGCGGAACATACCGCGCAGATTGCGAATTTATTTATTTTACTGACGCACTAACCGACCAATGGCAGGAACAAAATCGGTATTGCTGCGCCACGGGTTGATATCCAGTCCGCCGCGTCGGGTATAGCGGGCATAGACGCTGAGCGACTCCGGCTGGCAGAAACGAAGAATATCGTTGAAGATGCGCTCCACGCACTGTTCGTGGAACTCGTTATGGTTGCGGAAGGAGACCAGATAGCGCAGCAGCTTCTCACGATCGATTTTTGCCCCGCGATACTGGATCTGCACCGAACCCCAGTCAGGCTGATGGGTAATCAGGCAGTTGGATTTGAGCAGGTGACTGACCAGCGTCTCTTCCACCACTTTGCCGCTGGCACTCTTTTCCAGCCACGCGGTGTCAAACTGATAGTTGTCGATCTCAATGTCTTGATCGTCGATGCAGGTGCCGTGGAAGTGGGCGATGGGCTGCCCTTCAAGCTCATCAATCCGGTAGAGCGCCACCGTGACCTTGCCCTGGGCACAGGCGCTTAAATCCCTCTCCAGAGTGCGCTGTACCGCTTCCCAGCTCTCAAAGCGGGTCTGGTTAAAGCTGTTGAGGTAGAGCTTAAAGCTTTTGGACTCCACCAGATTGACGCTGGTGTAATCCAGCTCAACGTGGCCCACGGCCACCTGCGGCAAACCGCGGGCGTTAAGCCAGGAGAGCTCGTAGAGCGTCCAGATATCGCCGCCGTGGAAGGGCAGGGCATCGGCCTTCAGGCCCAGCGGATCGCGGTTCAGGCTGCGCGGCACGCCCTGTAGCAGGCTGGCATCGTAGATGTCGCGATAGGCTGTGCTTTTGCCCAGCGTCAGGCCCGATAAGGCATCATGATTTTCGTAAGACATGTTTCATTGTCACTTTAAAGGTAAACTATGGGCTGAGTGTATCCTGGCTTATATGAAGAGAGAAACCGGTGGATAAAGAGACTGCTGCTGCGTTAACCGCATTTACTACGCGTTACTGTGACGCCTGGCATGAACAGAAAGCGTCATGGCCGCAAAGCGAAGAGTTGTACGGCGTGCCTTCACCCTGCATTATTACCTCTTCCGGGGATACCGTGACATGGCAGCCGCAGCCCTTTACCGTTGAGCAGAGTGTAAATGCCATTGAACGTGCCATGGACATTGTGGTACAACCTCCGGTTCACGCGTTCTATACCACACAGTTCGCCGGGGATATGTGCGCTCGCTTTGATAATGAAGCGATGACGTTGCTGCAAACCTGGAGCGAAGATGACCTGCTGCGCGTGCAGGAGAACCTGATAGGGCACCTCGTTACCCAGAAGCGCCTGAAGCTATCGCCAACGTTGTTTATCGCCACGCTCGACAGTGAGATGGACGTTATCTCTGTCTGCAACCTCACGGGCAACGTGGTAAAAGAGACACTGGGTACGCAGAAACGTCAGACCCTTTCCGCTTCCCTTGCGGATTTTCTTAATCACCTTCATCCCGTCGTGTAATCCTGCATACTACTGCGCGTGTGAGAGATCTCTTACAGAGTTTGTGAGAGATCGCCCTTATTACTTGAATGTTTAAAACACCAGGTCATTTGAAAAACACTGTATTATCATCTTATTACGCTTTCATAACGCTTGGTACAGATACGCAAACTCTTTAATGTGGCTTACGCAGTGCCTTGTAAGACGAAGCGGAATCATGGATTCTATCTCCGTCGACAGGAAGCCGACACAAGAAACGAACATCAGGATGATGACGTTTCTTAACAAGGACACGTCAGGAAGACGCTACAAGGAAGGCTTCAGGATGAAGCAAGAGGATCACGCAGGACGCGTTGAAGGACACCTCCAGGAAGGAGAATGAGAGCCGGTACAGATGTCCGGTGGGTCAGGAAGACCAGGACGCTTCAGGAAGAAGCAGTCACATCAGGACGATGTGCGCAGGATGCAGCGGTCAAGGGAAGACCAGACCTTAGGGTCAGAGGAAAAGTTGTCACGGATGAGCAGGGAGCACTAAAAGTAGCTGGATTGCTGCGAAACGAACCGGGAGCACTGTTTTTACAGTGCTCCCTTTTTTTATTTCTGCGTGGTCTTTGCTATGCTGCGCGCCGTTCACATTTTCAGTTGAGGTTTTCATGACCCATCACGACAACGTGCGCGCGCAACTGCACGCCATTGAAGCTTTACTGCGCGATCATCAGCTGTGGCAGGAGACGGCGCCGCAGCCAGACGCGTTTGAGAGCACGCAACCTTTCTGTATGGATACCCTGGAGCCGTTTGAGTGGCTGCAATGGGTCCTCATTCCCCGCATGCATGCCCTGCTCGATAGTGGCCATCCGCTACCCCAGAGCTTTGCCGTAGCGCCCTATTATGAAATGGCGCTGGACGCTGCCCATCCGTCACGCGACGCGGTGCTGGCCGCGCTGCTGGCGCTGGATACGCTCTTCGGCGACGAAGCATGATTGAGATCCTCTATCAGGATGAGTGGCTGGTCGCCGTTAATAAGCCCTCCGGCTGGCTGGTACACCGTAGCTGGCTGGACCGGGATGAAAAAGTGGTGGTGATGCAGACGGTGCGCGACCAGATCGGACAGCATGTCTTCACTGCCCACCGTCTGGACAGACCCACTTCCGGCGTTCTGCTGATGGGACTCTCCAGCGAGGCCGGTCGACGTCTGGCGCAGCAGTTTGAGCAGCATCAGATCCAGAAACGCTACCATGCGATTGTCCGGGGCTGGCTGACAGAGTGCGCCACGCTCGATTATCCCCTGACGGAAGAGCTGGATAAAATTGCCGATAAGTATGCCCGCGACGACAAAGGCCCGCAGCCCGCGGTAACCGACTATCGCGGCATGGCGACCACTGAAATGCCGGTTGCCACCAGTAAGTTTCCCACCACGCGCTATAGTCTGATTGAACTGGAGCCGAAAACCGGGCGTAAGCACCAGCTGCGACGTCACCTTGCGCATCTCCGCCATCCGATCATCGGCGACAGCAAGCATGGCGACTTGCGGCAAAACCGCAGCGCCGCAGAGCATTTCGGCTGTCATCGTCTGATGCTACACGCCAGCCAGCTGCAACTTATCCATCCGTTTACCGGCGAGCCGCTGACGATCCGGGCCGGGCTGGACGAGGTGTGGATGCAGGCGTTGTCACAGTTTGGATGGCGCGGACAACTCCCCGAAAATGAAAGGGTTGAGTTTGACGTAACCAACGTTCAGGATGATCGGAACGAGCGTTCAATCAGGGAGTAAAACATGGCGGTAATCGGAATTTTTGTCGGCACGATGTACGGTAACTCGCTGCTGGTGGCAGAAGAGGCCGAAGCGATTCTGGCGGGTATGGGCCATAAAGCCACGGTCTATGAAGATCCCGATCTGGCCGACTGGGAAAAATACCAGGGCCAGTATGCGCTGGTCGTCACCTCGACAACCGGGCAGGGCGATCTCCCGGACAGCATTGTTCCGTTGTACCAGGGAATTAAAGATAAGCTGGGTTATCAGCCGGAAATGCGTTACGGCATTATTGCGCTCGGTGATAGCACTTACGCGAATTTCTGCGGTGGCGGCAAGCTGTTCGACGCTCTGTTACAGGAGCAAAGCGCGCAGCGCGTGGGTGAGATGCTTATGATTGACGCCTCTGAACACCCTGAGCCGGAAGGCGAATCCAATCCCTGGGTTGAACAGTGGGGCACATTGCTAAAATAAGTTCCTGCCCTCTCTAAGCGGAGGGCCAGAACCCTTTGCCAGTTAACAAAGCGACCATGCAGCCAGTATAAGTTAACTGAATCGAGTAAGCTTTGGGCAATCGCCCGTAAATCCTCACCTGAAGCGCGGTTATTAGCAGGCATTTTCACTGCGTCAAGCGACCTGTTTCACACTCCCGTTATTCCCTGACTCTGGCCTCCCCCTTACGGGCAGGCAGTTTTCATTTCCGTGAAGTCTCTTCCATTGTCCTGGGCTTTTGCCACAAACAACCGCACAGAGCCATGCCAATGTTGTGTTGTTGCACGGTGAGAGGGGCCTGGTTCCTTTCTTATACTTTTTCCGCCAGTTAATAAAAATGCAGTCAGTAAGGCGAAACGACCTACATGTTCGAACTGCAAAAACACATACACGTCATTCTGATTACCCTACGGTTGAGCTGTTCAGAATGAACGTAGCGAAAACGCTATGATTCAGGAGTGCAAGAATGAGTTCATTAAGCCAAGCGGCGAGCAGCGCTGAAAAGCGTACTAACGCCCGCTACTGGATAGTGGTGATGCTGTTTATCGTCACATCCTTCAACTATGGCGACCGCGCCACCCTGTCGATTGCTGGTTCAGAAATGGCAAAAGATATCGGTCTGGATCCGGTCGGTATGGGGTATGTTTTCTCCGCATTTTCATGGGCCTATGTTATCGGCCAAATTCCAGGCGGTTGGCTGCTCGATCGCTTCGGTTCAAAACGCGTCTATTTCTGGTCCATTTTCATCTGGTCCATGTTTACCCTGCTGCAGGGCTTTGTAGATATCTTTAACGGCTTTGGCATCATTGTCGCGCTCTTTACCCTGCGCTTCCTCGTCGGGCTGGCAGAAGCCCCATCCTTCCCGGGCAACAGCCGAATCGTGGCTGCCTGGTTCCCGGCGCAGGAGAGGGGAACGGCGGTCTCCATTTTCAACTCCGCACAATATTTTGCCACCGTCATCTTCGCCCCTATCATGGGCTGGCTGACGCACGAGGTGGGCTGGTCGCACGTGTTCTTCTTTATGGGTGGTCTGGGTATTGTGATCAGCTTTATCTGGCTGAAAGTGATCCACGAACCGAACCAGCATCCCGGCGTAAACCAGAAAGAGCTGGACTACATCGCCGCAGGCGGCGCGCTGATCAACATGGATCAGGCGAGCAGCAAAGCGAAAGTCCCGTTCAGCCAGAAACTGGGCCAAATCAAACAGCTGGTGGGTTCCCGCATGATGCTCGGGATCTATCTCGGCCAGTACTGCATCAACGCCTTAACCTACTTCTTTATCACCTGGTTCCCGGTCTATCTGGTACAGGCGCGCGGCATGTCGATTCTGAAAGCCGGGTTTGTCGCCTCCGTTCCGGCAATCTGCGGCTTTGTCGGCGGCGTACTGGGCGGGGTAATTTCCGACTGGCTGATGCGTCGTACTGGCTCTTTGAATATCGCCCGTAAAACGCCAATCGTGCTGGGTATGCTGCTCTCCATGACGATGGTGATGTGTAACTACGTGAACGCCGAGTGGATGATTATCGGCTTTATGGCGATGGCCTTCTTCGGTAAAGGTATCGGTGCGCTGGGCTGGGCGGTGATGGCAGATACCGCGCCGAAAGAGATCAGCGGCCTGAGCGGCGGTCTGTTCAACATGTTCGGCAACATCTCCGGGATCGTGACTCCGATTGCCATTGGCTACATCGTCGGTACCACAGGCTCGTTTAACGGGGCGCTGATCTACGTCGGTATCCATGCCCTGGTGGCGGTGCTGAGCTACCTGGTGCTGGTGGGTGATATCAAACGTATTGAGCTGAAACCTGTTACGGAGCGTTAATGATGAGTATGCAATCCAGCCCTGTCGTCACTGAAATGAAGGTTATCCCGGTTGCCGGCCAGGACAGTATGCTGCTGAACATCGGCGGCGCGCATAACGCCTGGTTTACCCGCAACATCGTGGTGCTGACCGACAACGCCGGGAATACCGGTGTTGGGGAAGCCCCCGGCGGCGAGGTGATCTACCAGACCCTGGTGGATGCCATTCCGCAGGTGGTGGGGCAGGAGGTGGCGCGCCTGAACAAAGTGGTGCAGCGCGTACATAAAGGCAACCAGTCTGCCGACTTCGATACCTTCGGCAAAGGCGCATGGACCTTTGAACTGCGGGTGAATGCGGTGGCGGCGCTGGAAGCGGCGCTGCTGGACCTGCTCGGCAAAGCGCTGAACGTGCCGGTGTGCGAACTGCTCGGTCCGGGCAAGCAGCGCGATGCGGTCACCGTGCTGGGCTATCTCTTCTACCTGGGCGATCGCACCAAAACCGATCTCCCTTACCTGGAACGTTCGCCGGGCAGCCACGACTGGTATCACCTGCGCCATCAGGAGGCGCTCTCCAGTGAGGCGGTGGTGCGTCTGGCGGAAGCCGCGCAGGATCGCTACGGCTTTAAGGATTTCAAACTGAAAGGCGGCGTTCTGCCGGGCGAGCAGGAAATTGAGAGCGCCCGCGCCCTGAAAAAACGCTTCCCGGATGCCCGCATTACCGTGGATCCCAACGGCGCCTGGCTGCTGGATGAGGCCATCTCCTTGTGCAAAGGGCTGGGCGATGTCCTGACCTACGCCGAAGATCCGTGCGGCGCCGAGCAAGGTTTCTCTGGCCGAGAGGTGATGGCGGAGTTCCGCCGCGCCACGGGCCTGCCGGTGGCGACCAACATGATCGCCACCAACTGGCGCGAGATGGGGCACGCCGTCATGCTCAATGCGGTCGATATTCCGCTGGCGGACCCGCACTTCTGGACCCTTTCCGGCGCGGTACGGGTGGCGCAGCTGTGCGATGACTGGGGCCTGACCTGGGGTTGCCACTCCAACAACCACTTTGATATTTCGCTGGCGATGTTTACCCATGTCGGCGCTGCCGCACCGGGCACGCCGACCGCTATCGACACCCACTGGATCTGGCAGGAAGGCGAAGCGCGCCTGACCAAAAATCCACTCGAAATTAAACACGGCAAGATTGCCGTACCTGATGCACCGGGGCTTGGCGTGGAACTTGACTGGGATCAGATCCACAAAGCGCATGAGGCGTATAAGAAACTGCCAGGCGGCGCGCGTAATGACGCAGGCCCAATGCAGTACCTTATCCCCGGCTGGACCTTTGACCGTAAACGCCCGGCGTTCGGTCGCCACTGATTAAAGGATGGAATTATGAGCACGTTTACTACTCCTGTTGTGACCTCCATGCAGGTTATCCCGGTTGCCGGCCATGACAGCATGCTGATGAACCTGAGCGGCGCCCATGCCCCGTTCTTCACCCGTAATATTGTGATCATCAAAGATAACTCCGGTCACACCGGGGTAGGTGAAATCCCGGGTGGCGAGAAGATCCGTAAAACGCTTGAAGAGGCGATCCCGCTGGTGGTGGGGCAAACCCTCGGTGCCTATAAAAACGTTCTTAACGCCGTACGTAACGAATTTGCCGACCGTGACGCGGGTGGCCGCGGTTTGCAGACCTTCGACCTGCGCACCACTATTCACGTTGTGACCGGCATTGAAGCCGCAATGCTCGATCTGCTGGGCCAGCATCTGGGCGTTAACGTCGCCTCCCTGCTGGGTGATGGGCAGCAGCGCACAGAAGTTGAGATGCTGGGCTACCTGTTCTTCGTCGGCAACCGCAAGCTGACCCCGCTGCCGTATCAGAGTCAGCCGGATGAGCAGTGCGACTGGTATCGCCTGCGCCATGAAGAGGCGATGACCCCTGATGCGGTGGTCCGTCTGGCGGAAGCGGCCTACGAGAAGTACGGCTTTAACGATTTCAAACTGAAGGGCGGCGTGCTGGCGGGTGAAGAAGAAGCCGAATCGATCATTGCGCTGGCGAAACGCTTCCCACAGGCGCGCGTCACCCTCGATCCAAACGGGGCCTGGTCGCTGGATGAGGCGATCCGCATCGGTAAGCGTCTGAAAGGCGTGCTGGCCTATGCGGAAGATCCGTGCGGTGCTGAGCAGGGCTTCTCCGGCCGTGAAGTGATGGCCGAGTTCCGCCGCGCCACCGGTCTGCCAACCGCCACCAACATGATCGCCACCGACTGGCGTCAGATGGGGCATACCCTGTCGCTGCAGTCGGTGGATATCCCGCTGGCGGACCCGCACTTCTGGACCATGCAGGGCTCGGTGCGCGTGGCGCAGATGTGTCACGAGTTCGGCCTGACCTGGGGCTCGCACTCCAATAACCACTTTGATATCTCGCTGGCGATGTTCACCCACGTGGCCGCGGCCGCGCCGGGCAACATCACCGCCATCGACACCCACTGGATCTGGCAGGAGGGCAACCAGCGGCTGACCAAACAGCCGTACGAAATCAAGGGCGGTATGGTGCAGGTACCAACCACGCCGGGTCTGGGCGTGGAGCTGGATATGGATCAGGTGATGAAGGCGCACGAGCTCTATCTGCAGCACGGTCTGGGCGCACGAGATGACGCGATGGCGATGCAGTATCTAATCCCGGAGTGGACCTTCAACAACAAACGCCCTTGCATGGTGCGTTAAGTCCGGTGCCGGTTCCTGCGGGAGTCGGCATTTTCTCTTGCGTGACGGGTGTATGCTTATGGTAGTCAACATGCGTAAGGACGGCTTATGAAAATAGTGATCGCACCGGACTCTTACAAAGAGAGCCTGAGTGCCCTGGCAGTGGCAACGGCGATAGAGCAAGGATTTTGCGAGATTTTCCCCACGGCGGAGTACGTGAAACTGCCGGTTGCCGATGGTGGGGAGGGCACCGTGGAAGCGATGGTCGCCGCCACCCAGGGTGAAATTATTCAGGTACGCGTAACGGGGCCGCTCGGCGAGCATGTTGACGGTTTTTATGGCCGCTCCGGCGATGGAAAAAGCGCATTTATCGAGATGGCGGCGGCCAGCGGTCTGGAGCTGGTTCCCCCGGCCCAGCGCAATCCGCTGAAAACCACCTCCTGGGGAACCGGAGAGCTGATCCGCCATGCCCTGGATGCAGGCGTAAAACATATCATCATTGGGATTGGCGGCAGCGCCACCAACGATGGCGGCGCAGGGATGGTGCAGGCGCTTGGCGCGAAGCTGCTGGACGAACAGGGTCACGCCATCGGTCCCGGCGGCGGTGAACTGGAAAGGCTGGCACGTATCGATATCAGTGGTCTGGATAAACGGCTGACGTCGTGCCGCATTGAGGTGGCATGCGACGTCACCAACCCGCTGACCGGCGACAACGGCGCTACCGCCGTGTTTGGTCCGCAGAAGGGGGCAACCTCAGAGATGATCGTGCGCCTCGATCGCGCGCTGACGCAGTATGCCCGGATCATCGCCCGCGACCTGGACGTTGACGTGCTCGGGCTGGCGGGTGGCGGCGCGGCGGGCGGTATGGGCGCGGCGTTGTACGCGTTCTGCGGCGCGCAGCTGCGTCAGGGTATTGAAATCGTCACTGATGCGCTCAATCTCGACGGCCTGGTGGCCGATGCCGATCTGGTGATCACCGGCGAAGGGCGGATCGACAGCCAGACCGTTCATGGCAAAGTGCCGGTAGGGGTGGCGAAGATTGCCAAACGCTACAATAAACCGGTCATTGGCCTGGCGGGCAGCCTGACGGCGGATGTCGGCGTGGTGCACGAGCATGGTATCGACGCGGTATTCAGCGTGATTTATACCGTCTGCACGCTGGAAGAGGCGCTGGAAGATGCCGAAGAAAACGTGCGGATGGCGGCCCGCAATATCGCCGCCGTATTAAAAGTGGGAAGGGGGCTGTAATCCCTTCTTTACCCCCCTCTTCCTGTCGGGAGAGGGGCCTTACGACCCCAGCACCTTCATCGCTTCCCGCGTGACGTTATCCATCTCATCCAGCAACTCCAGGAACTCCGGCTCCAGCTCGCTTTCCGGCGTGCCGGAACGTAACTGCTGCTCCAGCAGCTGACAGAGATTCTTAAGACGCGGCACCCCACTGTACCCGCAACTGCCGTGCAGCTTATGGATCGCCCCGACCAGATCTTCCGGGTTTTCTCCCACCAGCTGCTCTTCCACTTTATTGCGGATCTCCGGCAGGAACGCGACCAGCATCTGCAGCATCTCCCGCGCGAGGTCGTTTTTGCCCGCCGCCTGACGCAGCGCCAGTTGCCAGTCGAGGGTGGCACTGCCGTTAACTACGATCTCCGGGACCGCCGGCGGGACCTCCGTTGCGGGGAGCCAGTGACCTGTGGTAGGGCCGGGTTTGTAGCGCAGCAGCAGGCTGTGCAGTTTCTCTTCTTCAATCGGCTTCGCCAGATAGTCGTTCATCCCGGCGCTCAGCAGCTTCTCCTTTTGCCCCGCCATCGCATGCGCCGTCACGGCGATCACCGGGGTTTGCTGCTGATGGGGAAGCTGGCGAATCAGTTCACAGGCGCGGATGCCGTCCATACCGGGCATCTGGATATCCATCATGATCAGGTCAAACGGCTTCTCCTTCGCTCGCTCCACGGCCTGCAAACCGCTCTCGCACAGTTCGACATGCTGAACCTGATCTTCCAGCAGCGCCCCGATCAGCTTGAGGTTGGCGGGGTTGTCATCCACCGCCATCACGGTCATCGGCAGTTTGCTCTCATCGCTGGTAATCGGTGCGATGTGATGGTTCAGACGGCAATATTCCGTCAGCGTTGGCAACAGGCGGGTGGCCGTCAGCGGTTTCAGCAGGCAGGCGGCCGCCCCGTCATGTTTTAGCTCCTCGGCGTTGATCTGGGCATGGCAGGGCAGGGCCAGCAGCAGGTAATCGGTCATCGAGGCCGCTTTTGCCAGCCGCTCCTCCTGCATGGTCAGATCGCCGGTAAAGGTCACCGGGATCCCCAGCAGCAGGATGTCGTAATGGTCAACCGGCAGCGTGGAGAAGTTCGGACTGTAGACCACCTCCAGCGGTGTCGTGCTTAACACATCGAGGGTGCTTTGCGCGGCGGCGGTATTGGGCTCCACGTACGCCAGCCGTTTACCCTGCAGACAATCCATGGCCAGACGATCGGTGAGCACATTCGGGTTCAGGTCGAGGTTGATATGGAACCAGAAGGTCGAGCCCCGGTTAGGCTGGCTGTGGAAGGAGATATCGCCCCCCATCTCATTAACCAGTTTTTGCGTGATGACCAGCCCCAGCCCGGTACCGCCGTGGCGGCGGGAGATGCTGGCATCGGCCTGGCGGAAGGCCTGGAACAGCCGGGACTGATCGCGCTCAGGAATACCGATCCCCGTGTCGCGGATCTGCACCTCAATCTGCACTTTGGTATTGCTGATGGAGCGTTTTTCGACCAGCACGTCGATGTTCCCGCTCTCAGTGAACTTAATGGCGTTACCCACCAGGTTGGTGATCACCTGTTGCAGGCGCAGCGGATCGCCAATGACGTTGTCCGGCACATCATTTTTAATGTTCAGCGTAAGCTCCAGTCCCTTGTCGTGGGAGGAGTGCGCCAGCAAGGTGACCACCTCATCCAGGGTGTTACGCAGCGGGAACGGAATACTCTCCAGAATCAGCTTGCCTGCCTCGAGCTTGGAGAAGTCCAGCACGTCATTGATGATTGCCAGCAGGTTGTTGGCGGAGCGTTCAATCGTATGCAGGTGGTCGCGCTGGGTCGGGTTAAGCTCAGTCTTCAGGGTCAGGCGGGTAAAGCCAATCACCCCGTTCAGCGGGGTGCGCAGCTCGTGGGACATATTCGCCAGGAACTCTGACTTGATGCGTGCCGCCTCCTGGGCGCGTTTTTTAGCCAGATCCAGCTCAACGTTCTGGATCTCCATCTGCTCCAGCGTTTCGCGCAGGTCGGAAGTGGCCTGATCGACGTTATGCTGCATCTCCTCATGGTATGCCGCCAGCGACATGGCCATCGAGTTGATGCCGTTTTTTAGCATATCCAGCTCGCCGAGCATAAAGCCTTCGACGCGGCTGTCGAGCTGGCCCCGGCGGATCCGGTCGACGGTATTCACCATGTTGCGGATGGGGCTGGTTACATCCCGCATCAGACGCCAGCCGAAGATCAGCGCAATGCCAATACAAAACAGCATCATCACCGTGGAGATAAAGATCTCCCGGTACTGTTGCAGCCGCACGGACTTGAGATCCAGCTCCAGCGCCACATATCCCAGCAAGTTGTTATTGGGCTTAGCGTCTGACGCGGGAGATTCATCCGGTGAATAGCTTTCCGAAATAATGGGGGTGCGCAGGATCATTTTTTCACCCTGGCGGATCACGCTCAGCCGCTTTGGAAACGCCGTACCATCCGGCAGCTTCAGGGTGTCCGGATCAAGCTGAATATTGGAGGTCACGAACAGGTGATTATTTTGGTCATACACTGAAATCGCCCGCACAATGTCCGAATGCCGACGGTGCAGAATGCTGATGAGCTGGCCGATGGGCTCGCGATTTTGCAGGTTCATGCCGTACTCGCTGGAGACCGCGAGCGGCTCAATAATGCTGGCACCGGCGTCCTCGAGCTGACGTTGCAGGTCGTTATAACGGTGCACCACGAAGAAGGTACTCAGCAGTAAACCAATGAGTACGGTAGGGGCGAGGATCAAAATCATCATGCGCGCACGCAGGCTGTAGTTGGTCATGGAGTTCCGTTATGGGACAATTAGAGTCAATATGTTCATTTGAGAAAATTCCCGGCGATGGCGCAATTCTACTCTGCAAAGCGACGCGTGACGACGCGTCAGATCATAACTGTTGAAGTGACAGACCTCGATCCGTTCGGACAGGGGGTGGCGCGCCACGAGGGCAAGACCGTATTTATTCCCGGCCTGCTGCCCCAGGAGCGTGCGGAAATCACCCTGACGGAAGAGAAACGTCAGTACGCTCGCGGGCAGGTAAAGCGCCGTCTTAATGATAGCCCGGAACGCGAAACGCCCCGCTGCCCGCACTTTGGTGTCTGCGGCGGCTGCCAACAGCAGCATGCCAGCGTCGCGCTGCAGGAGCGCAGCAAAAGCAATGCCCTGGCACGCCTGCTGAAGCACGACGTCGATGAGGTGATCGCAGATAAACCCTGGGGCTACCGCCGCCGGGCGCGTCTGAGCCTCAATTATCAGCCGAAAACCGCTCGTCTGGAGATGGGCTTTCGCAAGGCCAACTCCAGCGACATCGTTGATGTCAGAGAGTGCCCCATTCTGGTGCCCCGTCTTGAGGCATTGCTGCCAGAAGTGCGCAAATGCCTCTCTGACCTGCAGGGCGTACGCCATCTTGGGCACGTTGAACTGGTGCTGGCGAACAGCGGCCCGCTGATGGTGCTGCGCCATACTGCACCGCTTTCGGCCAAAGATCGCGAAAAACTGGAACGCTTTTCGCATTCCCATGAGCTTGACCTTTATCTCGCCCCGCAAAGCGAGATACTTGAGCAACTGAGCGGGGAAACGCCCTGGTATGATTCAGACGGGCTACGCTTAACGTTCAGCCCGCGCGACTTCATCCAGGTGAATGACGGCGTTAACCAGCAGATGGTCGCGACCGCGCTGGCGTGGCTGGATATTCAGCCGGAGGACCGGGTGCTCGACCTGTTTTGCGGGATGGGCAACTTTACCCTGCCGCTGGCAAAACGGGCACGAAGCGTGGTCGGCGTTGAAGGGGTGGCGGCGCTGGTGGAAAAGGGGCGCGATAACGCTGTTCACAATGCGCTGCAAAACGTGACATTTTTTCACGAGAATCTGGAAGAGGATGTTACCCAGCAGCCATGGGCGGCGCACGGTTTCGATAAAATTCTGCTTGATCCGGCACGCGCAGGCGCGCCAGGCGTGATGCAGCACATTATTAAACTGGCCCCCAAACGTGTGGTCTATGTTTCCTGTAATCCGGCGACGCTTGCCCGCGATAGCGAGGCGTTATTAGCGGCGGGTTACCAGATTCAGCGTCTGGCAATGCTTGATATGTTCCCGCACACTGGGCATCTGGAATCAATGGCGTTGTTTGAACACAATTGATGAGTTTCGGCTTGTCGAATTCGACAGGCAGGGGTCCCTAAAGGAGAGGACAATGGTTGCGGTAAGAAGTGCACATCTCAATAAAGCTGGTGAGTTTGACCCACAAAAATGGATCGCAAGTCTGGGGATCGCCAGCCAGCAGTCGTGTGAACGCTTAACCGAAACATGGGCCTACTGTCTGCGCACCACACAGGGGCATCCCGATGCCGAGCTGCTGCTGTGGCGCGGCGTAGAGATGGTTGAGATCCTCTCCATGCTGAGTATGGATATCGACACCCTCCGTGCGGCTATGCTTTTCCCGCTGGCCGACGCCGAGGTGGTCACAGAAGAGGTGCTGCGCGAAAGCGTCGGGAAATCGATCGTGGCGCTGATCCACGGCGTGCGCGATATGGCCGCCATCCGTCAGCTTAAAGCCACCCACACCGACTCCGTCTCGTCTGAACAGGTGGATAACGTTCGCCGTATGCTGCTGGCGATGGTGGATGATTTTCGCTGCGTGGTCATTAAGCTTGCCGAACGCGTTGCCCATCTGCGGGAAGTGAAGGACGCGCCGGAAGACGAACGCGTGCTGGCGGCGAAAGAGTGCACCAACATCTATGCCCCGCTGGCGAACCGTCTGGGCATCGGCCAGCTGAAATGGGAGCTGGAGGATTACTGCTTCCGCTACCTGCACCCGGCAGAATACAAACGCATTGCTAAGCTGCTGCACGAACGCCGTATCGATCGTGAACACTACATCGATGAGTTTGTCGGCGGCTTACGTAAGTCGATGAAAGAAGAGGGTGTGAAGGCCGAAGTCTATGGCCGTCCGAAGCATATCTACAGCATCTGGCGCAAAATGCAGAAAAAGCATCTCGCCTTTGACGAGCTGTTTGATGTGCGCGCCGTGCGTATCGTTGCCGAGCGGTTGCAGGACTGCTACGCCGCGCTGGGGATTGTCCACACCCATTACCGTCACCTGCCGGATGAGTTTGACGACTATGTCGCCAATCCGAAACCGAACGGCTACCAGTCGATCCATACCGTGGTGCTGGGGCCGGGCGGCAAAACCGTCGAAATCCAGATCCGTACCAAGCAGATGCATGAAGAGTCCGAGCTGGGCGTCGCCGCGCACTGGAAGTATAAAGAGGGGCCCACAAGCGGGGCGCGCTCCGGCCACGAAGATCGTATCGCCTGGCTGCGTAAGCTGATTGCGTGGCAGGAGGAGATGGCCGACTCCGGTGAAATGCTCGACGAATTGCGCAGCCAGGTCTTTGACGACCGGGTCTACGTCTTTACGCCGAAAGGCGACGTGGTTGACCTGCCGGCAGGCTCAACGCCGCTCGACTTCGCCTACCATATCCATAGCGATGTGGGGCATCGCTGCATCGGCGCTAAAATCGGCGGACGTATCGTGCCGTTCACCTACCAGCTGCAGATGGGCGACCAGATTGAGATCATTACCCAGAAACAGCCGAACCCGAGCCGCGACTGGCTGAACCCGAACCTCGGCTATGTCACCACCAGCCGCGGGCGCTCAAAAATTCATGCCTGGTTCCGCAAGCAGGATCGCGACAAGAATATTCTTGCCGGACGCCAGATCCTTGATGATGAGCTGGAGCATTTAGGCATCCACCTGAAAGAGGCAGAAAAATTCCTCCTGCCGCGCTACAACTTTAACGAGCTGGATGAGCTGCTGGCCGCCATTGGCGGTGGGGATATTCGCCTTAACCAGATGGTGAATTTCCTGCAGGCACAATTCAACAAACCGAGCGCGGAAGAGCAAGATGCGGCGGCGCTGAAGCAGCTTCAGCAGAAAAGCTACGCTCCCTCGCACCGTGGCAAAGAAAAAGACAAAGGCAGAGTGGTGGTGGAGGGCGTCGGCAACCTGATGCACCATATTGCCCGCTGCTGCCAGCCCATCCCGGGGGACGAGATTGTCGGCTTTATCACCCAGGGGCGCGGGATCTCCATTCACCGTGCGGACTGCGATCAGCTGGATGATTTACAGTCCCACGCGCCGGAACGCATCGTGGATGCGGTGTGGGGCGAGAGCTATTCTGCCGGTTATTCACTGGTAGTGCGGGTCTCAGCCAACGATCGCAGCGGCCTGCTGCGCGATATCACCACCATTCTGGCGAACGAGAAGGTGAACGTGCTGGGCGTCGCCAGCCGCAGCGATACGCGCCAGCAGCTCGCCACCATTGATATGACCATCGAAATCTATAACCTGCAGGTGCTGGGCCGCGTGCTCGGCAAGCTGAACCAGGTGCCGGATGTGATCGACGCCCGCCGTCTGCACGGCGGCTAATCGCACCTTCTTTTGTAGGCCGGGTAAGGCGTAAGCCGCCACCCGGCATTTTTTTATCAGGACAAAACTATGACCCAAATCGACCGCCTGCTCGGCATTATGCAACGTCTGCGCGACCCGGAAAACGGCTGTCCGTGGGACAAAGAGCAGACTTTCGCCACCATCGCCCCCTACACTCTGGAAGAGACCTACGAGGTGCTGGACGCTATCTCCCGGGAAGATTTTGACGATCTGCGTGGCGAGCTGGGAGACCTGTTGTTCCAGGTGGTGTTCTATGCGCAGATGGCCCAGGAAGAGGGACGCTTCGATTTCAACGATATCTGCGCCGCCATCAGCGACAAGCTGGAGCGCCGCCACCCGCACATCTTTGGCGAGGCTACCGCCGAAAACAGTACCGAGGTTCTGGCCCGCTGGGAACAGATTAAAAGCGCGGAACGGGCTGAAAAATCGCAACATTCCGCGCTGGACGATATTCCGTTAAGCCTGCCGGCGCTGATGCGCGCGCACAAGATCCAGAAACGTTGTTCGACGGTGGGGTTTGACTGGACATCCTTAGGCCCGGTGCTCGACAAGGTGCATGAAGAGATTGACGAGGTGATGCACGAAGCGCAGCAGGCGGTAGTGGATCAGGAGAAGCTTGAAGAGGAGATGGGCGATCTGCTGTTTGCCACCGTCAATCTTTCCCGTCATCTGGGCGTCAAAGCTGAAGTGGCGCTGCAGAAAGCGAACCTCAAATTCGAGCGCCGCTTCCGGGAAGTGGAGCGCATTATCGCGGCTCGCGGCCTGGAAATGACCGGCGTGGACCTCGATGCGATGGAAGAAGTCTGGCAGGAAGTAAAACGCCAGGAATCTGATCTCTAACGGGTTTTTGCGATCAAGCGCAATTTGTGTGATTTTTTAAATGACAAGCGCTTGATTTGCGTCAAAAACATTTACCCAAAAGGGGCTATTTTCTCACTCCCAATATGAGTCAAAGCCTGAGACAGGAGACGGAGAATGAAAGTTTGTGGCGCTCGCCGTGTTCGGGTATACTACTTTCCCGTCCTGGTTATTCCATCGTTTCACCCTAACTTCTCAGGTTCAGCATGACAACGAACTATATTTTTGTGACCGGCGGGGTTGTATCCTCTCTGGGTAAAGGCATTGCCGCAGCCTCCCTCGCAGCCATTCTTGAAGCCCGTGGCCTCAATGTGACCATGATGAAGCTGGATCCGTACATCAACGTCGATCCAGGTACCATGAGCCCGATCCAACACGGGGAAGTGTTCGTTACTGAAGACGGCGCTGAAACCGACCTGGACCTGGGTCACTACGAGCGCTTCATTCGCACCAAAATGACCCGCCGTAACAACTTCACGACTGGCCGTATCTACTCCGACGTTCTGCGTAAAGAGCGTCGCGGTGACTACCTGGGCGCAACCGTTCAGGTTATCCCACACATCACCAACGCCATTAAAGAACGCATTATTGCCGGTGGTGAAGGCCACGACGTCGTGCTGGTAGAAATCGGCGGCACTGTAGGCGATATCGAATCCCTGCCGTTCCTGGAAGCGATCCGTCAGCTGGCGGTGGACATTGGTCGCGAACATGCGCTGTTCATGCACCTGACTCTGGTGCCGTACATGGCAGCCGCAGGTGAAGTGAAAACCAAACCGACTCAGCACTCCGTTAAAGAGCTGCTCTCCATCGGTATTCAGCCAGATATTCTGGTCTGTCGCTCCGATCGTGCGGTTCCGGCCAACGAACGTGCAAAAATTGCATTGTTCTGTAACGTGCCAGAAAAAGCCGTTATTTCAATGAAAGATGTCGATTCCATTTATAAAATTCCGGGCCTGTTGAAATCACAGGGCCTGGACGATTATATTTGTAAACGATTCAGCTTGAACTGTCCGGAAGCTAACCTGTCTGAATGGGAACAGGTTATTTACGAAGAAGCGAACCCGGCGGGTGAAGTGACTATCGGTATGGTCGGCAAGTACATCGAACTGCCGGACGCCTATAAGTCCGTTATCGAAGCGCTGAAACACGGTGGCCTGAAAAACCGCGTAACCGTCAACATCAAGCTGATCGACTCGCAGGATGTTGAAACCCGCGGTGTAGAAATTCTGAAAGATCTGGATGCTATTCTGATCCCTGGCGGCTTCGGCTACCGTGGCGTTGAAGGCAAGATCGCTACCGCACGCTATGCGCGCGAAAACAATATTCCTTACCTCGGCATTTGCCTGGGTATGCAGGTTGCACTGATTGAATTTGCCCGGAATGTGGTGGGCATGGAAAACGCGAACTCTACGGAATTTGTGCCAGACTGTAAGTACCCTGTTGTGGCGCTGATTACCGAATGGCGCGACGAAGAAGGTAACGTCGAAGTCCGTACCGAGAAAAGCGATCTGGGTGGCACGATGCGTCTGGGTTCTCAGGCTTGCCAGCTCTCTGATGACAGCCTGGTACGCCAGATGTACGGTGCGCCAGTCATCACTGAACGCCATCGTCACCGTTATGAAGTGAACAACCTGCTGTTGAAACAAATTGAAGCTGCGGGTCTGCGTATTGCGGGCCGCTCCGGGGATGATCAGTTGGTCGAGATCATCGAAGTGCCGAACCACCCATGGTTCGTTGCCTGCCAGTTCCACCCGGAATTTACTTCTACGCCGCGTGATGGACATCCGCTGTTTGCTGGCTTTGTGAAAGCCGCGACGGAGTTCCAGAAGCGTCAGGCGAAGTAAGAAAAGTTAGAACGGCAGCGCGTACCAGGGGTACGCGCTGTTTGTCTGGAGTTTTAGTTTAACTTGTACTGAGGAAAATCTAATGTCCAAAATCGTTAAAGTCATCGGTCGTGAAATCATCGACTCCCGTGGTAACCCGACTGTTGAAGCCGAAGTACACCTGGAAGGTGGTTTCGTAGGTATGGCTGCTGCGCCGTCAGGTGCTTCTACTGGTTCCCGCGAAGCGCTGGAACTGCGCGATGGCGACAAATCCCGCTTCCTGGGCAAAGGCGTAACCAAAGCGGTTGGCGCAGTAAACGGTCCTATTGCTCAGGCAATCCTTGGCAAAGATGCCAAAGATCAGGCTGGCATTGACAAGATCATGATCGATCTGGACGGTACTGAAAACAAATCTAACTTCGGTGCGAACGCAATCCTGGCTGTTTCCCTGGCAAACGCCAAAGCAGCAGCAGCTTCTAAAGGTCAGCCACTGTTCGAACACATTGCTGAACTGAACGGCACTCCAGGCAAATACTCCATGCCAGTTCCGATGATGAACATCATCAACGGCGGTGAGCACGCTGACAACAACGTCGACATCCAGGAATTCATGATTCAGCCGGTTGGCGCGAAAACTGTTAAAGAAGCCATCCGTATGGGTTCTGAAGTTTTCCATCACCTGGCAAAAGTTCTGAAAGCCAAAGGCATGAACACCGCTGTTGGTGACGAAGGTGGTTATGCACCTAACCTGGGTTCTAACGCCGAAGCACTGGCCGTAATCGCTGAAGCAGTTAAAGCAGCAGGCTACGAGCTGGGCACCGACATCACCCTGGCGATGGACTGCGCAGCATCTGAATTCTACAAAGACGGTAAATACGTTCTGGCTGGCGAAGGCAACAAAGCCTTCTCTTCCGAAGAGTTCACTCACTTCCTGGAAGAGCTGACCAAACAGTACCCAATCGTCTCCATCGAAGATGGTCTGGACGAGTCTGACTGGGATGGTTTCGCATACCAGACTAAAGTACTGGGCGACAAAATCCAGCTGGTTGGTGACGACCTGTTCGTAACCAACACCAAAATCCTGAAAGAAGGTATCGAGAAAGGCATCGCTAACTCCATCCTGATCAAATTCAACCAGATCGGTTCTCTGACCGAAACTCTGGCTGCGATCAAAATGGCGAAAGATGCTGGCTACACTGCCGTTATCTCTCACCGTTCAGGCGAAACTGAAGACGCGACCATCGCTGACCTGGCTGTTGGTACCGCTGCTGGCCAGATCAAAACTGGTTCTATGAGCCGTTCTGACCGTGTTGCTAAATACAACCAGCTGATTCGTATCGAAGAAGCGCTGGGCGAAAAAGCACCTTATAACGGTCGTAAAGAGATCAAAGGTCAGTAATTCACGCTGAACCTTCATCTTTAGAAAAACCCGCTTCGGCGGGTTTTTTTTTATCATCACACCGTCGGTACGCTATGACGTGTGCATACCGCCTGTTCAATAATTTCGGCAGCCCGTGCTGCCCCTCCGGCGTTAATCAGCTGAGTCTGGAGGGCGGTGATGCGCTGCGTGTACTGCTTATTTTCCAGCAGGTCGAGAAGATGCTGGCTGAGCGTGCGGCTCGGCGAAAAACGGCAGGCCTTAAGGCCAATGCCGCTGAAGACCACTCGGGCGGCGACGCCTGGCTGATCAAACGCCAGAGGCACGGCGAGGATCGGCGTGGCGGTGGCGATGGCATCCATAACCGTATTCAGCCCAGCGTGGGTAATGACGGCGCTGGCATCGCGCAATACCGCCAGCTGATCGGTAAATCCTACGGTTTTCGCCCCGGCACGCGCCAGCCGGGCGGTTTGACTTGCATTCAGTCTGTCACAGTGGGCAATTAGCAAGGGCACACCCGCCTGTCGGCAGGCGCGGGCAATGGTGCGGAACAGCCCGTAGCGGTAGCCCTGAAGCGTGCCTAATGACGCAAAAACAAACGGCTTCTTATTGCCGGAAGAGACCGTTGGCGGATCGTAGCGTAGCGGACCTACCGCATGGAAGCAGGCGGGCAAGGTGCGTGGAAAATCAAAGCCTGGGATGGTCTGGCTGATTTGCGCCAGCGGCGACAGGCATTGATCCAGCCTGTTGCGCGAGGACAGACCAAACGCCCGGGCATGACGGGCAATCACTCGCCCCTGTCTCGACATCAGCCAGTCATACACATCCGCACTGGAGGCGTATAATTTCCGGCTGCGATTGCTGGTGCCATAGCGAAAAGGCATCACCGGCAAGGGAATAGTGTTATCCCGGTTTACCGGCAGGGCGCAGCAGATGGAGATAAAGGGCAGGTTGAGCGCTTGTGCAACCAGCCCTCCAGCCGGCTCCATCTGATCAACAATCACGGCGTCAATATTGTGCTGTCGGAAGGCGAGAGGCAGTTCACGGCACAGCATATCGGTAACGCTTGCCATATCTGATATCAGGCGGAAAAAACCTGGCTCGTGCATCGCAGACGGCGTCGGGTGACCCACGGCGATGAAGCGCGCCTGCGGTTCCCTGAGCAGCGTGCGAGCCTCTTCCTGTTGAAAAAAAGTGACCCGATGGCCGCGCACGATAAGGTGTTTTGCCAGTGCTTCCATAGCGCGCATATGGCTGTATAACGGTAGCGTTATTACCGCAAAATGGCTCATTCTGCTTGTCCAGTATTCTGATGGCTACTCAGTCAAAGGGGTTAACGTCGACAGCCGGGTGGGCGATATCTTAAAAGCGTAGCGTAAGTTTTAATGTTTTTAACATTGCCTTCTGACAACGGCTTTCCACCCTAAGACTGTTAGCCTGGCTATCCTTAAACTGACAGGAATAAAATCGTGGCCGGGGTTGTTTTGCCTGATTATGTGCGATCTGCAATAATGCCCCCCCGTAAATCTGACCAGAGATAACTATGCAGTACCCGATTAACGAGATGTTCCAGACCCTGCAAGGCGAGGGTTACTTCACCGGCGTTCCCGCTATTTTTATTCGACTGCAGGGATGCCCGGTTGGCTGTGCCTGGTGCGACACCAAACATACCTGGGATAAGCTCGCGGATCGGGAAGTGTCGCTGTTTAGCATCCTGGCCAAAACCAAAGAGAGCGATAAATGGGGCGCAGCCAATCCGGAAGATCTGCTGGCGATCATTGGCCGTCAGGGCTGGACCGCGCGCCACGTGGTGATCACCGGCGGCGAACCCTGCATTCATGACTTAATGCCGCTCACCATGCTGCTGGAGAAGAACGGCTTTAGCTGCCAGATTGAGACCAGCGGCACCCATGAAGTGCGCTGCTCCCACACCACCTGGGTGACGGTATCACCAAAAGTAAATATGCGCGGCGGCTACGATATCCTCTCCCAGGCGCTGGAGCGTGCCGATGAGATCAAACACCCGGTCGGGCGCACGCGCGATATCGAAGCGCTGGACGAGCTGCTGGCAACGCTGACGGACGAAAAACAGCGCGTTATTGCGCTGCAGCCCATCAGCCAGAAAGAGGATGCCACCCGTCTGTGTATTGAGACTTGTATTGCGCGTAACTGGCGTCTGTCGATGCAGACGCACAAATACCTGAACATCGCCTGATAGCCCTGCGGCCTCTGTTACTAAGGGGCCCGCAATTTGGGTAATAACGCCCAGGCCACCACCGCCGAACCGAGACAAATCGCACTGTTAAACAGCAGCGCATACTGGGCGGCGCTGGCCATGCCCAGCGGCAGCAGCAGGGCATACAGTGAAGCCGTTACGGCGATCCCCATTGCTCCGCCCAGCGAACTGCCCATCTTATAGATCCCTGATGCCACCCCAACTTTGCTCTCTGGCGCGTTCATCACCGCCGTGTCTGTCGATGGCGTGGCATAACAGCCCAGCCCGAGGCCAAACAGGACGTTGCTGAAAAAGACGGTCACGATATAGATCTCTTTGCTCAGGAAAGTGCAGGAGATAAAGGTGATGCCGATTGCGGTCAACACCGGGCCGGTCATCATCGGCAGGCGGGCGCCATAGCGTTGAAGCAGCTTTTCCCCCACACGAATCATGGCGAGCACCGTCACCAGATACCCCAGCGTCATCATTCCGGTTTGCAAAGGCGTCAGATGATGGCCCTGCTGTAACCAGATGCTGGTGATCATCATGGTGCCAATACAGCCGTTGAGCATGAAGTTCGAGAGCACCGCCGCGCTGTAGGCCCGGTTTTTAAACAGCGCAAAATCAATCAGCGCCGCATCGCCTTTGCGCAGGCCGGTAACGATAAAGCCGAGTGCCGCGAGGATCGTTGCCCCCAGCACCGTCAGCGACAGGCCGCTGCCCCAGCCCCAGCTATGCCCTTTGCTGATAAACAGGTTGAGCAGCACCAGCATACAGACAAAACTCACCAACCCGCCAATATCCAGCTTGTGCTGACCAGCACTGGCGCTTCGGCTTTCCGGCGTACCGCGGATCAACAGCAGTGCAGCCAGGGCCATCGCGATGGAAAAAACAAAAATCCAGCGCCAGCCCAGGCTGGTGGCAATCGCGCCGCCAACAAACGAGCTCAGGCCGCTGCCGCCCCAGGAGCCAATGACCCAGAAGCTGATCGCCCGCTGGCGCGCTTTACCGTCGTACCAGGTTTTAATCAGCGCCAGTGTCGCGGGCATAATGCAGGCTGCCGACAGCCCCTGGATCGCCCGTCCTAGCAGGAAAAGCACCGGTTCCCGGGCCAGAAACAACAGGCCGCTGCCGATGATACTCAGCACCAGGCCGATAACCGTCAGGCGCACGCGGCCAAACTTATCGGCAAAGCCACCGCTGGCGACCACAAAGCAGCCGCTGAATAATGCGCTGAGACTGACTGCCAGCGTGAGCGTCTCCAGGGATATGTCGAGGCTATTTTTCATGGCCGGCACAACGTTAATCACCGACTGGGCAAATAACCAGAATGTCAGAACGCTCAGAACAATACCCGCCAGCAGTCGATCGTTACCTGCGAAAGCCGGGGTGCCTGTCAGGGGAACGGTACTCATTGTGCAGCCCTCCTGGGGATATGGTATCAACGCAGATAGTGTTCGGTCAGGGCGCTCCAGAGTGCGGCGCCGGTGATCAGGATCTTGTCGTTAAAGTCATAGCCCGGGTTATGCACCATGCAGCGATCCGCTTCATCGCCCGCGCCGATGGTGAAGTAACAGCCGTCAGGGTTCTTTTCAAGCATAAAGGCGAAGTCTTCACTGCCCATGAATGAACCGATAGCGGCCACAGCATCCTGTCCGAACAGATCCTGGGCGACGGTACGCACCATCTCGTTGGCCGCAGGATTATTGATGAGCACCGGGCTGCCGTTGATATGGCGGATGGTGGCCGTGGCGTTGAAGCTCTCTGCCTGCGCAACGGCGATATCGTGGATGCGCTGCAGGACGGTTTGACGCACCTTTTCGTTCAGGGTGCGCACGGTCAGTTTCATCAGAACTTTGTCATTGATGATGTTGGGCGCATGACCGGCCTGAATACTGCCGACCGTCACCACGGCGGGTTCAAACGGAGTGATATTGCGCGACACAATCGACTGCAGGGCGAGGGTAATATGGCAGGCCACCAGCGTAGCATCGACGGTATGTTCCGGCAGGGCACCGTGCCCACCCACGCCATTAACTTCAATGTGTATAGTGTCCGAGGAGGCCATCATGGCGCCATCGCGCAGGCCAATTTTGCCCAGTTTCTGCCCCGGCATATTATGCAGGCCAAAAATATGGTCGCAGGGGAAGGTCTCAAACAGGCCATCTTCGACCATCACCCGTCCGCCATACAGGAGCTCTTCCGCTGGCTGGAAAATCAGGTGCAGCGTACCGTTAAAGTTGCGGGTGCGCGCCAGGTACTCGGCGGCATAGAGCAGGGTGGTGGTGTGGCCGTCGTGACCGCAGCCGTGGAATTTGCCTTCAACGGTGCTGCTCCACGCTTTGCCGCTCTCCTCCTGCATCGGCAACGCATCCATATCGGCGCGAAGACCAAGACGTTTGCTGCCGTTGCCTATTTTCAGGGTGCCGACCACCCCGGTTTTTGCCATCCCGCGATGTACCTCATATCCCCATTGCTGAAGCAGTTCCGCAACGCGCTGGCTGGTTTGCTGCTCCTCAAAACCGATCTCAGGATGCTGATGAAAATGCCGCCGCAGCTCAATAAACTGCGCTTCGTTGCCCTGCAGTGCTTCAACAATCGGATGTGTCATTTTTGTTATCCTTTTTTTATCAAACAATGCTAATTTCGAGTTTATGCCGATCGCAGCGACGGAAAATGCACTTTTTTGTTGTGAAGCGACGCATTATTTCTGATTATTTTTCATACAATTCCGTTATGACAAAAAACAGCGCGTCATAATTTGTCTTCCCTGGAGGAACACATGGAGCAACGGGGTAGCGAGTTTTGGGTGAAGGTGCAGGATATTCGTCAGTTTCATCAGGAGGAGGACGACGCGCTGACGCTGCTGTGGCTGCTGGAAGGGAGCGCCGACCTGCACACCGACCAGCGGCAGATGACCCTGACAGCGGATAGCCTGACGATCGTTAATCGCAATCAACGCTGGCAGCTCACCAGCGAGAGCGGCAATACGACGATGTGTGTCATGCTTTCCGGGCGCTGGATCCAGCAGCTCTGTAGCGACTTTTTTACCCATGATTACGCCATCCCGCCCGAAGCCGGGAGCGGCTGGCCTCCTGGTGATGAGCTACGCCATCTTCTGCGCCAACTGCTGGTCTGCACCCTGATCAACGATCAGCATCGCTACCGGCTGGAGGCGACCCGCTGGCTGAGCGAGATCCTGCTCCTGCTGACCAGCCGGTTTCAGCAACCCGCCCGCCTGCTTCTGCGGGAACATCATCCGGGCGTAAGCAAACGCATCGCCCGGGTGGTGGAACGCATCAACGCCAGCTACACCCGACGCATTACGCTTGCTGAAATCGCCGGAAGCGAATTTGTTTCAGAAGCCTGGCTCTCCCGTCTTTTTCGCAAAGAGATGGGCGTCAGTTTTATGCAGTACATTACCACCCTGCGCCTTGAGAAGGCGGCCGACGCGCTTCGCCTGACCAACCGTCCGCTGCATCAGATTGCGCTGGAGCAGGGGTTCGCCAGTACGCGGATGATGAGCGATCTGTTCCGGCGTCATCACCAGATGGCCCCGGGAGCGTATCGCAAACAACGTCGTCATCACGCCGGGATGCCCCGTCTACGTCCAGGCAATGGGGAGCAGCGTTATCCGGTGGCAGTGGACAAGCTCTTCAGCCTGCTAAATGAAGCCGAAACGCGCGGTCGGGAGCCGTTGCCATTAACCCCGCATCCGGTGCAGGAGAGGGTGCTCGATCTGCATCTTCTCAAGCCCGCCGCGCCGTTGCGTCATACCCGAATGGTAGTGACGGTGCGTGAGCTGGACGATCTGCTGCGGGAGGATGTGCGCCGGGAGCTGGAAAAGCTGGGGGAGGCGATGCCCCTTTTCGGGATTGATATCGCTGAGCCATTTCTCAGTAGCCGCCTGTTTGCCAGCGGCTGGGACGATCCGCTGATGGCAGGTTATGCCTGCTGGTACAACCTTCATCAGGTCTTCAGCTGGCTTGCTCAAAAACAGTGGACGGTGCTGCTGCATACCGGCCTGACAACCCGCACCGACCTGCTGGCGCGTTTCTTACAGCAGTCGGTCAATCACTTTTCGCCTGAGATTACCGATCGCTGGCAATTTGTGATGCACTGGTCAACGCAGGCGAGCGAGGAGACAAGAGCGCAGGTCTGGCAGGCTCAGCGGGCGACGCTGCGGGAATATCTGCCGCAGGCGATGTTCGGCGTGTGGCACCGTTTTGCGCCCGGGCACACGGGGCATAACGATGAGGCACTGCTGGACTCGACTCTCCTCACCCAGGCCGATTTTTTGGCCTGTCCGGCCGATGCCAATGAGCTTCTCGATCTGGCGCAGCTGGATCCGGCTCATCTCTCTTCCTCTGAAAACTATCCGGTGCAGAAGGTCCGGCAGATCCTGACCTCGCTTCGTCAGCGCAAGCTCTCGCTTCCGGTATGGCTGCTGTCGTGGAATACCCTCACCGGGAACACGCGGGCCACCAACGGCTGGTTTTTTCGTGGGGCACTGCTGATGCAAAACCTGCTCGGGCTGTCGGAACAGGTGTGGCTGGCCGGGTTCTGGCTCAACTCGGGCTTACAGGGGGAAGCGCGGGCCAACAATACCATCGATACCTCGAGCCTGGCGCTGCAGTACAACCACGGCCTGCCGCGCCCGATCTATTGGGTAGTCTGGCTGTGGCGACGCCTGCGCGGTGAGGTGTTAGTCAACGAAAAGAATCTTCTGCTATTGCGCCACCACAAAGGATACCAACTGCTGCTGCGCAATACGGTGGTGTTTAACCCGTTACTCTCCAGCGAAGAGGCTTTCATTCAGCGTTTTCGCCAGCAGTACCATGTTCAGCTGAAGGGGCTAAGCGGCAGGTGGCGGATTAAGTGTCATCTGTTTGATCAGCACAACGGCGCGTTGTATCCCTTGATTGAAGGCGTGCGCAGTGAAAGGGGACCTGACGAAGAGATGTGGCGCTGGATGGAGCATAAAGCGCGCCCAACGCTGTCAATGCGTGATGAACGGCTTCATGATGGCTGGCAGATTACGGCGTCGCTGGAAAGCAACGCGCTGATGCTCTTTGAGCTCGCGCCGTTGCTCTCTCATGAGACGTAATTATTCGCCGCGGTAGACGCAGCCCGCGGTGCAGGTCTCTTTGATCATTACCGCACTCAGCAGCGGCACCAGCGGCTTGATCTCATTCCAGATCCATTTTGCCAGCACTTCGCTGGTGGGGTTTTCAAGTCCCGGAATATCGTTCAGATAGTAATGATCGAGGCGATCGTAGGTCGGTTTGAAGGCGGCCTTCAGCTCGGCAAAATCCATGATCCAACCGGTATGCGGATCGACTTCACCCGTGATCTCCAGACGCACCATAAAGGAGTGTCCGTGCAGACGACCACATTTATGCCCTTCCGGGACGTGAGGCAGATGGTGGGCGGCTTCGAAGATGAAATCTTTAAACAGTGTGGTGGACATCGTGGACTCTCAAAAATGCGGAAAAAACCGCCGTAGAGTACCGGAAAGTACATTTTTTATCATTAACTAAAACGGGCATTATGGTCAGGGGCACCAGACAGCGTAATTAGCGCTGTTTTTTAGTTTTATTTTCAAAGAGATGGTTAATCACTTTTATTGTTAAGAACAATAGCTAAAAGAGGTTAGTCCATTTGGTTATTTATTATTTCCATCCTGTCTTTAATTGTTATGATCCGCGCCGTTAACCTTACACTCTGTTCTGTCTTTCAGATAAAAATTCAGCTTTGCTACTGGAACATAACGACGCATGACAACACAGGCCCCACCTTCAAATTTGCTTCCCCTGAACCCGGAGCAACTGGCACGCCTGCAGGCGGCCACCACTGACTTTTCACCCACCCAGCTGGCCTGGGTATCCGGTTATTTCTGGGGAATGCTCAATCAACAGCCGGGGGCTGTGGCGAGTGCGCCGGCTACGGCTGTTGAGATCCCGGCAATCACGCTTATCTCCGCCTCGCAAACCGGCAACGCCCGTCGCGTGGCGGAAGCCCTGCGCGACGATCTGCTTGCAGCCAAACTGAACGTGAACCTGGTGAACGCCGGGGACTATAAATTTAAGCAAATCGCGTCAGAGAAGCTGGTTATCGTTGTGACCTCAACCCAGGGCGAAGGTGAGCCGCCTGAAGAAGCGGTTGCGCTGCATAAGTTCCTGTTCTCGAAAAAGGCGCCAAAACTGGCGGGCACCGCCTTTGCGGTCTTCGGCCTTGGCGACTCCTCCTATGAATTTTTCTGCCAGTCGGGCAAAGATTTCGACAGCAAACTGGCCGAGCTGGGGGCAGAACGCCTGCTGGACCGCGTCGATACCGATGTTGAATACCAGGCTGCGGCGGCCGAATGGCGCGCGCGCATTGTCGAGGTGCTGAAAGCCCGCGTACCGACCGAGACGCCAGCCCAGGCGGCAGCCACCGCCGCTGGCGCAGTCAACGACATTCACACCAGCCCCTACACCAAAGAAGCGCCGCTGACGGCGAGCCTTTCGGTGAACCAGAAAATCACCGGGCGCGATTCAGAAAAAGATGTACGCCATATCGAAATCGATCTCGGCGACTCCGGCTTGCGCTACCAGCCGGGCGATGCTCTTGGCGTCTGGTACCAGAACGATCCGGCGCTGGTGAAAGAGCTGGTTGAGCTGCTGTGGCTGAAGGGCGATGAGCCGGTCAGCGTAGACGGCAAAACGCTGCCGCTCTCTGAAGCGCTGCAGTGGCATTTCGAGCTGACCGTTAACACCGCGAACATCGTGGAAAACTACGCCACCCTGACCCGCAGCGAATCCCTGCTGCCGCTGGTGGGCGACAAAGCCAAACTGCAACACTACGCCACCACCACGCCAATCGTCGATATGGTGCGTTTCGCGCCAGCTCAGCTCGAAGCCGATGCGTTAATCGGCCTGCTGCGTCCGCTGACGCCGCGCCTCTACTCAATCGCCTCTGCCCAGGCTGAGGTGGAGAACGAAGTCCACGTCACCGTGGGCGTGGTGCGTTACGACATCGAAGGCCGCGCCCGTGCCGGCGGCGCGTCGAGTTTCCTTGCGGATCGCGTGGAAGAAGAGGGCGAGGTGCGGGTCTTTATCGAGCACAACGACAACTTCCGTCTGCCTGCCAACCCGGAAACCCCGGTGATCATGATTGGCCCGGGCACCGGTATTGCACCGTTCCGCGCCTTTATGCAGCAGCGCGCCGCCGACGAAGCGCCGGGTAAAAACTGGTTGTTCTTCGGCAACCCGCACTTCACTGAAGATTTCCTCTATCAGGTGGAGTGGCAGCGCTACGTTAAAGAGGGCGTACTGAGCCGGATCGATCTGGCCTGGTCCCGCGATCAGAAAGAAAAAATCTACGTACAAGACAAACTGCGCGAACAGGGCGCAGAGCTGTGGCGCTGGATCAATGACGGTGCCCACATTTATGTCTGCGGCGACGCCAATCGCATGGCGAAAGACGTTGAGCAGGCTTTACTGGAAGTGATTGCCCAATTCGGCGGTATGGATGCCGAAGCGGCGGATGAATATTTAAGTGAGCTGCGCGTCGAGCGCCGTTATCAGCGAGATGTCTACTAATGAGCGAAAAACATCCTGGCCCACTGGTGGTCGAAGGCAAACTGTCTGATGCCGAGCGCATGAAGGTTGAGAGTAACTACCTGCGCGGCACCATTGCCGAAGATTTAAATGACGGTCTGACCGGCGGTTTCAAAGGCGACAACTTCCTGCTGATCCGTTTCCACGGCATGTACCAGCAGGACGACCGCGATATCCGCGCCGAGCGTGCTGAACAGAAGCTGGAGCCGCGTCATGCGATGCTGCTGCGCTGCCGCCTGCCGGGTGGCATCATCACCACCAAACAGTGGCAGGCGATCGACAAGTTTGCCGGTGAAAATACAATTTACGGCAGCATCCGTCTGACCAACCGTCAGACCTTCCAGTTCCACGGCATTCTGAAGAAGAACGTGAAGCCGGTACACCAGATGCTGCACTCCGTCGGGCTGGACGCGCTGGCGACCGCTAACGACATGAACCGTAACGTGCTCTGCACCTCTAACCCGTACGAGTCCGAGCTGCATGCCGAAGCGTACGAGTGGGCGAAGAAGATCTCCGAGCATCTGCTGCCGCGTACCCGCGCTTATGCCGAGATCTGGCTCGATCAGAAGAAAGTGGCGACCACCGACGAAGAGCCAATTCTGGGCCAGACCTACCTGCCGCGTAAGTTCAAAACCACGGTGGTGATCCCGCCGCAGAACGATATCGATCTGCACGCCAACGACATGAACTTCGTGGCCATTGCCGAGAACGGCAAGCTGGTGGGCTTTAACCTGCTGGTGGGCGGCGGTCTCTCTATTGAGCACGGTAACAAAAAGACTTACGCCCGTACCGCGAGCGAGTTTGGCTATCTGCCGCTGGAGCACACCCTGGCGGTGGCGGAAGCGGTAGTGACCACTCAGCGCGACTGGGGCAACCGTACCGATCGTAAAAACGCCAAGACCAAATACACTCTTGAGCGCGTGGGCGTCGAGACGTTCAAAGCCGAAGTGGAGCGTCGCGCGGGCATCAAGTTTGAGCCGATCCGCCCGTACGAATTCACCGGTCGCGGGGATCGCATTGGCTGGGTAAAAGGTATCGACGATAAATGGCACTTGACGCTGTTTATTGAAAATGGCCGTATCCTGGATTATCCGGGCCGTCCGCTGAAAACCGGCCTGCTGGAGATTGCGAAGATCCACCAGGGCGAGTTCCGTATCACCGCCAACCAGAACCTGATCATCGCCGGTGTGCCGGAAAGCCAGAAGGCGAAGATCGAGAAGCTGGCGCGGGATCATGCCCTGATGGAGGCAGTTAAACCGCAGCGCGAAAACTCCATGGCTTGCGTGTCGTTCCCGACCTGTCCGCTGGCGATGGCTGAGGCCGAACGTTTCCTGCCGTCGTTCACCGACAAGGTCGAAGCGATTCTGGAAAAACATGGCATCCCGAACGAACATATCGTGATGCGCGTGACCGGCTGCCCGAACGGCTGCGGCCGCGCGATGCTGGCCGAGCTGGGGCTGGTGGGTAAAGCGCCGGGGCGCTACAACTTGCACCTGGGCGGTAACCGTATCGGCACCCGTATTCCGCGCATGTTCCGGGAAAACATCACCGAGCCGGAAATCCTTGATTCCATCGACCTGCTTATCGGGCGCTGGGCGAAAGAGCGCGAAGCGGGTGAAGGCTTCGGCGACTTTACGGTGCGTGCGGGCATCATTCGTCCGGTGCTCGATCCCGCAAGGGATTTCTGGGAGTAACATCCCACGGGTTTTACCGATTTTCCAGGCCGGGCAGACGCCGTGCCGCCCGGCAAAACAGGCAAACGAGGTTCTTATGTCCGTACTCGATCTAAACGCCCTTAACGATCTGCCAAAAGTCGAACGCATACTGGCGCTGGCCGAAACCAACGCGGAGCTGGAGAAGCTGGACGCCGAAGGCCGCGTCGCCTGGGCGCTGGAAAATCTGCCGGGCGAATATGTGCTCTCGTCGAGCTTCGGTATTCAGGCGGCGGTCAGCCTGCATCTGGTGAATAAAATTCGCCCGGATATCCCGGTGATCCTCACTGATACCGGCTACCTGTTTCCGGAAACCTACCAGTTTATTGATGAGCTGACGGACAAGCTCAAGCTGAACCTGAAGGTCTACCGCGCGGAGCAGAGCGCGGCATGGCAGGAAGCACGCTACGGCAAGCTGTGGGAGCAGGGCGTAGAGGGCATTGAGAAATATAATGCCATCAACAAAGTCGAGCCGATGAACCGGGCGCTGTCTGAACTCAACGCCAAAACCTGGTTCGCCGGCCTGCGCCGGGATCAGTCCGGCAGCCGGGCGTCCTTACCGGTGCTGGCGATCCAGCGCGGGGTGTTCAAGGTGCTGCCGATTATCGACTGGGACAACCGGACCGTATACCAGTACCTGCAACAGCATGGCCTGAAATACCATCCGCTATGGGATCAGGGCTATCTGTCGGTGGGGGATACCCATACCACCCGTAAATGGGAGCCGGGTATGGCAGAAGAAGAGACCCGTTTCTTTGGCCTCAAGCGCGAGTGCGGGCTGCACGAAGGGTAATGTTTTTTGACCGGTGGCGGCTACGCCTTACCGGGCCTACGAATAAGCATCCTGTAGGCACGGTAAGCGCAGCCCCCCGGCAGCTGCCTCAGGCTTTCTCCGCTTTCGCCAGCTCCTTCACCAGTGGCAGCATCACCCGTACCACATCCCGGCTGCGGTGTTCAATCCGCTTCGGCAATGCCTCGTCGATATACTGCAGATTATCCAGCCTGACGTCGTGCCAGCTTGTTCCCTCTGGAAACGCTTTAGATTTTGCCTGCTGCTGATAACCATCCTTCTTGCCCAGGGACCAGTTGGTCGCTTCAACGTAGAGCACCGGGATCCCGGCTTTATCGAACACCTCGCCATCATTGCAGCAGCCGGTGCCTTTCGGATACGCGGCGTTGCCGCCCGGGTTGGTGGCAGCATAGATGCCGTGGGCTCGGGCAATCGCCAGCGCGCGGTCACGGGTTAACTTGCGTACCGGACCTGGAGTGGTTTTGCCGCTGTTGAAATAGAGCTTATCCCCCACAATCAAATTATCGAGGTTGATCACCAGCAGGGTGTTTTTCTTCTCGGCCGCGCTCATGCGTTTAAGGACATTCTCGGCGCCCAGCCGTCCCTCTTCCTCGCCGCTGGTGGCGATAAAGCGGATGCTGTACTGGGTGGGAAGATCTTTTAGCTGATCGGCCAGCTCCAGCATTACCCCGACCCCAGCGGCATTATCATCAATGCCCTGTAACGTGAGGCCGCCAAGATTGTTGTCGGCATCGCTGTCGCTCATCGGGGCATAGGTGTCGAGGTGCGCCAGAATAATAATCTGCTGCGCGGCTTTGCCTTCATGGGCCGCAATCACGGTGCTGCCGGTGACGTTGTGCCAGTTTTTGTTCAGATTGCGTGAGGTATAGATGTAGCGGCTCTGAAATGTGCGGATATCGCTCTGGTAGCCCATCCCGGCGAACTGCTGGCGCACGTAGTCAGCGGAGAGCATTTCGGCGGGGGTGCCGGTCATCCGACCCGGGAAAAAGGTGGCAATATGACGAGCCTGCGTCGCGGCCATCTCACCCAGGGGCGAGGTCTTAGCCTGAACCGTTCCGATTAAGCAAACGCCGAGCGCCAGGGCAGCGTATCGGTGGCGCATTGCGGAAAACATAGTGAGTCCTTAAAAAAATAACGCAAAATTTTAACGCGCTTAGTATGAAACTGTGACCGCGCTTACACAATTTGATTTGCTCTTAAATGCCCGGAATGTCGCGCGTTAAGCACTTTTTGATATGAGCTTTTTCAGCGCGTTATTCCATTGAGTAACTACTCATTCCAATTCGTAATTTCATTCGCTCGTAGCCGCCCCCTATAGTCCCCCTATTCCTTGTTGTTAGCGAGTTGTAGCATTGTGGATTACCTTCCTTTATTCGCTGCTGTAAAAGACCGCCCGGTGCTGGTTGTCGGCAGCGGCGAAATCGCTGAGCGCAAAATTGCCTTTTTACATCGGGCAGGCGCTCGCGTGCAGGTTGTTGCCGAAGCGGACTTTGCTGAAGCGCAAATCGACAATGTGGTGCTGGTGATTGCCGCAACGGAAAATCGCGCACTCAACCAGCGCATCTCCGATGCCGCCCACGCCCGTCACCGTCTGGTGAACGTGGTGGATGACCAGCCGCTCTGCTCCTTTATTTTTCCGTCGATTGTTGACCGCTCGCCGCTGCTGGTGGCGATCTCCTCTGGCGGGACAGCCCCGGTGCTGGCGCGCGTCTTACGGGAAAAAATCGAAGCGCTGCTGCCGACAAGCCTGGGCCGGATGGCCGAGAAGGCCAGCTACTGGCGCAACTATCTGAAAACCCGCCTGACCAGCGTGGCTGAACGCCGTCGCTTCTGGGAACGGGTATTTCGTGGTCGCTTTGCCAGCCTGATGCAGGCCGGTAATGAGACGGCAGCGCAACAGCTTCTTGAAGACGAACTCGATAACCCCGGCAGCACTGGCGGGGAGATCATTCTGGTGGGCGCCGGGCCAGGCGATGCTGGCCTGCTGACCCTGCGCGGTTTGCAGGTGCTGCAGGACGCCGATGTGGTTTTCTATGACCACCTGGTGAGCGACGGCGTGCGCGAACTGATTCGTCGCGACGCCGAGCAAATCTGCGTGGGCAAACGCGCGGGCGGCCACGCTGTTCCCCAGCACGATACCAACCAGATGCTGATTGCGGCGGCCAAAGCGGGCAAAACCGTGGTACGCCTGAAAGGCGGCGATCCGTTCATCTTTGGTCGTGGTGGCGAAGAATTGCAGGCGGCAGCCGAAGCGGGCGTGCCGTTCCAGGTAGTGCCGGGGATCACCGCGGCCTCGGCGGTCACGGCTTATGCCGGCATTCCCCTGACGCACCGTGATTACGCCCAGAGCGTTACTTTTGTCACCGGCCACTACAAGGCCGACAGCACCCCGTTTGACTGGACGCATCTGGCGCAGAGCCGTCAGACCCTCGCCATCTACATGGGCACCATGAAAGCGGCGGAGATCAGCGAACAACTGATTCGACACGGGCGCGATGCGAATACCCCTGTCGCGGTGATATCCCGCGGCACGCGCGTCGATCAGCATGTGTCGATCGGAACACTACAACACCTTGCAACCCTGGCGTTAGACGCCCCGATGCCCGCCCTGATTGTGGTGGGGGAAGTGGTGCAGCTGCACAGCACGCTCGCCTGGTTCCAACATACAACCGACACAGAAGGCTTTGGATCTTCTGTTATCAATTTGGCTTAGTCCTGGAGCAACAGGCTATTTTATTTGCCATTTTTGCCCCGGGCTGTGCTCGCAATCCTCACGTACTTGAGTACGCTCCGGTTGCTGTGCGCAGGCCGTGACAAAACTGGCTGCAACAATAACGCCTGTTGCACCAGGCCTTATAAGGAACAGTTATGGATCAAAAACGACTGACGCACCTGCGGCAACTGGAAGCGGAGAGTATTCATATTATCCGCGAAGTGGCCGCTGAGTTTGCAAATCCGGTAATGATGTACTCCATCGGCAAAGACTCCAGCGTAATGCTGCACCTGGCGCGTAAAGCGTTTTATCCGGGCACGCTGCCGTTCCCGCTGCTGCACGTGGATACCGGCTGGAAATTCCGCGAAATGTATGAGTTCCGTGACCGTACCGCCAAAGCCTACGGCTGCGAACTGCTGGTACATAAAAACCCGGAAGGGGTGGCGATGGGCATTAACCCGTTTGTCCACGGCAGTGCCAAGCACACCGACATCATGAAGACCGAAGGGCTGAAGCAGGCGCTGAACAAATACGGCTTTGATGCCGCTTTCGGCGGCGCCCGCCGCGATGAAGAGAAATCCCGCGCCAAGGAGCGTATCTACTCCTTCCGTGACCGCTTCCACCGCTGGGACCCTAAAAACCAGCGTCCGGAGCTGTGGCACAACTACAACGGCCAGATTAACAAGGGCGAAAGCATCCGTGTCTTCCCGCTCTCCAACTGGACCGAGCTGGATATCTGGCAGTACATCTATCTGGAAAATATCGAGATTGTTCCGCTTTACCTGGCGGCTGAACGCCCGGTTCTGGAGCGCGACGGCATGCTGATGATGATCGACGACGATCGCATCGACCTGCAGCCTGGCGAAGTGATCAAAAAGCGGATGGTACGCTTCCGTACCCTCGGCTGTTGGCCGCTGACCGGCGCGGTGGAATCCGACGCGCAAACGCTGCCGGAGATCATTGAAGAGATGCTGGTGTCCACCACCAGCGAGCGACAGGGGCGCGTGATTGACCGCGACCAGGCAGGCTCGATGGAGCTGAAGAAACGTCAGGGCTATTTCTAAGGAGCCGCCATGAATACCACTATTGCTCAACAGATCGCCAATGAAGGCGGCGTCGAAGCCTACCTGCACGCCCAGCAGCACAAAAGTTTGCTGCGTTTTCTGACCTGCGGCAGCGTGGACGACGGAAAAAGCACCCTGATTGGCCGCCTGCTGCACGATACCCGTCAGATCTATGAAGATCAGCTCTCTTCCCTGCACAACGACAGCAAGCGTCACGGTACCCAGGGTGAAAAACTCGATCTGGCGCTGCTGGTGGATGGCCTGCAGGCGGAGCGCGAGCAGGGCATCACCATCGACGTGGCCTATCGCTATTTCTCCACCGAGAAGCGCAAATTTATCATCGCCGACACCCCAGGGCATGAGCAGTATACCCGCAATATGGCGACCGGGGCCTCAACCTGCGACCTGGCGATCCTGCTGATCGACGCCCGTAAAGGGGTCCTGGATCAGACCCGCCGTCACAGCTTTATCTCCACGCTGCTGGGGATCAAGCATCTGGTAGTGGCGGTTAACAAGATGGATCTGGTGAACTTCAGCGAAGAGAAGTTTAACGAGATCCGCGAGAGCTATCTCACCTTTGCCGAGCAGCTGCCGGGCAACCTCGATATCCGCTTTGTGCCGCTTTCGGCGCTGGAAGGGGATAACGTCGCTTCCCAGAGCGTGAGCATGCCATGGTACAGCGGCCCAACGCTGCTGGAAGTGCTGGAGACCGTTGAGATCCAGCGCGACGTGGATACGCAGCCGATGCGCTTCCCGGTGCAGTACGTCAATCGCCCGAACCTCGATTTCCGCGGTTTCTCCGGCACGATTGCCTCCGGCAGCGTGCAGGTGGGTCAGCGCGTGAAAGTGCTGCCGTCAGGCGTGGAATCGGCCATTGCCCGTATCGTGACCTTCGATGGCGATCTGCAGGAAGCGGGTGCCGGCGAAGCGGTCACCCTGGTGCTGAAAGATGAGATCGATATCAGCCGCGGCGATCTGCTGGTGGATGCGCAGGAGTCGCTGCCTGCGGTACAAAGCGCCGCGGTGGATGTGGTGTGGATGGCCGAGCAGCCGCTGAGCCCGGGCCAGAGCTACGACATCAAGATTGCCGGGAAGAAAACCCGCGCCCGCGTGGACGGCATTCAGTATCAGGTGGATATCAACAACCTGGCGCAGCACAGCGTGACTGAACTGCCGCTGAACGGCATCGGTCTGGTGGATTTCACCTTCGACGAGCCGCTGGTCCTGGACGAGTATCAGCAGAACCCGGTAACCGGGGGGCTGATTATTATCGATCGCCTGACCAACGTCACCGTTGGCGCAGGGATGGTGCGCGAACCTAAAGCGCAGGCGAGCGCGGTGCCGTCTGAATTCAGCGCCTTTGAGCTGGAGCTCAACGCGCTGGTACGCAAACACTTCCCGCACTGGGGCGCACGCGATCTGCTGGGAGGCAAGTAATGGCGCAGCATGATGAGAACGTCGTCTGGCATCCTCATCCGGTCACTGTAGCCGAACGCGAACAGCTCCAAGGTCACCGTGGGGTTGTGCTGTGGTTTACCGGGCTCTCGGGTTCCGGTAAGTCCACCGTTGCGGGCGCGCTGGAAGAGGCGCTGCACAAAGCGGGCGTCAGCACCTATCTGCTGGATGGCGACAACGTGCGCCACGGGCTGTGCAGCGATCTGGGCTTTAGCGATGCGGATCGCAAAGAGAACATCCGTCGGGTGGGCGAAGTGGCCAGCCTGATGGCCGATGCCGGGCTGGTGGTGTTAACCGCCTTTATCTCACCGCACCGCGCCGAGCGGCAGATGGTGCGTGAGCGGGTAGGAAACAGCCGCTTCATTGAAGTGTTTGTCGATACCCCGCTGGAAATATGCGAGCAACGCGATCCGAAGGGACTGTACAAAAAGGCGCGCGCTGGCGAGCTGAAGAATTTCACCGGCATTGATGCGGTTTACGAAGCGCCGGAAAACCCCGATATCCACCTGGAAGGCCAACAATTGGTAACAAATTTGGTGGGTCAATTATTAGACCTGCTCCGGCAGGGCGATATTATCAGATCCTGAGATGGTATTGATGGGGATGCTTAATCTCCATCAATATGTCACGGTCACAGGATCAGCTATGCGGAACAGTGAAAACTACATCATCACCGGGTCGGACACAGTATCGGCACATGACGAGACGACCTGGTCTTTTCCTGGGGCGATTGTCGGCTTTGCGTCATGGCTGATGGCACTGGGGATCCCTTTCCTGTTTTACGGCAGCAATACGCTGTTTTTCTTCCTTTATACCTGGCCTTTCTTTCTGGCGCTGATGCCCGTTGCCGTTGTGGTAGGGATCGCGCTGCACTCTCTGCTTAACGGCAAACTGCTCTACAGCGCCCTGATAACGGTTATGACGGTCGTCGCCATGGTCGGACTGTTATTTTTGTGGCTCATGGGATAAGTTCAGCCATAATTCAAACCGTAACCAACTATGTGACATTGTTGGCTTGCGCGAATCTGCAAAAAAAATGTGGTACATTTGCCCGCAATGTTGCGGCATCTCTGTAGCCCCGATGTAGAGTCATGGGGAAAGTTATGGGATGATGATGCCGTTTTTCAGGGGGCAGGATGGGTAAACTTACGCTGCTGTTGCTGGCTCTGCTGGTCTGGCTTCAGTATTCGCTGTGGTTCGGTAAGAACGGCCTTCACGATTACAGTCGCGTCAGCGATGACGTGACGGCGCAGCAGGCAACAAACAGCAAATTAAAAGCGCGAAACGATCAGCTGTTTGCGGAAATTGACGATCTCAATGGCGGACAGGAAGCCATTGAAGAGCGTGCGCGCAACGAACTCAGCATGACTAAGCCGGGCGAAACCTTCTATCGTCTGGTGCCGGATGCGTCTAAACGCAACCAGGGCTCAGTACAAAACACTCGATAATCAGGCCCAGGATTACGCCATGGCAGTAACTTTTTCCAACGTATGCGCCGTTGTGCCAGCCGCCGGGTTTGGCCGGCGCATGCAGACTGAATGTCCTAAACAATACCTTTCAATTGGTGATAAAACGATCCTTGAGCACACCGTGGCGGCGCTGCTGGCGAACCCACGCGTGACGCGGGTCGTTATCGCTATCAGCCCGGGCGACGCCCGCTTCGCCGCGCTGCCGCTTGCCCGCCACCCGCAGGTGACCGTGGTCGACGGTGGCGCAGAGCGTGCCGATTCGGTGCTGGCGGGACTGAAAGCCGCCGGTGACGCGCAGTGGGTACTGGTGCACGATGCGGCGCGTCCGTGCCTGCATCAGGATGACCTGGCGCGGCTGCTGGCCATCAGCGAAACCAGCCGCGTTGGCGGCATTCTGGCCACGCCGGTTCGCGATACCATGAAACGCGGCGAGCCGGGAATACCGGCCATCGCCCATACGGTAGAGCGCGTTGACCTCTGGCATGCGCTCACGCCGCAGTTTTTCCCTCGCGAGCTGTTGCACCACTGCTTAACCCGTGCGCTGAACGAAGGCGCAACCATCACCGACGAAGCCTCGGCGCTGGAGTACTGCGGTTTTCACCCGGAACTGATTGAAGGGCGCGCAGATAATATAAAGGTGACGCGCCCCGAAGATTTACAGCTGGCAGAATTTTATCTTACCCGTTCGACCCATCAGGAGAAGGCATAATGCGAATTGGACATGGTTTTGACGTACACGCCTTTGGCGGCGAGGGCCCAATTATCATTGGCGGCGTACGCATCCCTTACGAAAAAGGACTGCTCGCGCATTCTGATGGCGATGTTGCCCTGCACGCGTTAACCGATGCGCTGCTGGGTGCCGCGGCGCTTGGCGATATCGGCAAGCTGTTCCCGGATACCGATCCGGCCTTCAAAGGGGCCGACAGCCGCGAGCTGCTGCGCGAGGCCTGGCGCCGTATTCAGGCCAAAGGCTATACCCTTGGCAACGTGGATGTGACCATTATTGCCCAGGCGCCGAAAATGCTGCCGCATATTCCCCAGATGCGCGTCTTTATCGCCGAAGATCTTGGCTGCCATATGGACGACGTCAACGTCAAAGCGACCACCACCGAGAAACTCGGCTTTACCGGCCGTGGTGAAGGCATCGCCTGCGAAGCCGTGGCGCTGCTGGTGAAGGCGGCGAAATGACGGACTTCGACAACCTGACCTACCTGCACGGTAAACCGCAGGGCACGGGGCTGCTGAAAGCCAACCCGGAAGATTTTAGGGTCGTCGAGGATCTGGGTTTTGAGCCGGATGGCGAGGGCGAGCATATTCTGGTGCGGATCCTGAAGAACGGCTGCAACACCCGTTTTGTGGCCGATGCGCTGGCAAAGTTCCTGAAAATTCACGCCCGTGAAGTGAGCTTCGCCGGGCAGAAAGACAAACACGCCGTGACGGAACAGTGGCTCTGCGCGCGGGTGCCAGGTAATGCGATGCCCGACTTAAGCCAGTTCCAGCTTGAGGGCTGCCAGGTACTGGAATATGCCCGCCATAAGCGCAAGCTGCGCCTCGGCGCGTTAAAGGGCAATGCTTTTACCCTGGTGCTGCGCGAGGTAAGCCACCGCGACGAGGTGGAGCAACGTCTTAAGGCCATCCAGGCGCAAGGGGTGCCGAACTACTTTGGCGCGCAGCGTTTTGGCATCGGCGGCAGTAACTTGCAGGGTGCGCTGCGCTGGGCGCAAAGCAATGCTCCGGTGCGCGATCGCAATAAACGCAGTTTTTGGTTGTCGGCAGCCCGCAGCGCGTTGTTTAATCAAATCGTCAGCGAGCGATTGAAAAAAACAGACGCGAATCAAGTTGTTGTCGGCGATGCGCTACAATTAGCGGGACGCGGCAGCTGGTTTGTCGCCACTGACGAAGAGCTGCGCGATCTGCAGGCGCGCGTCGAGGCAAAAACGCTGATGATCACTGCGGCCCTGCCGGGTACCGGCGACTGGGGTCCGCAGGGTGATGCGCTGCGCTTTGAACAGTCTGCCATCGCCGATGAAACAGAGTTATGCTCACTGCTGGTGCGGGAAAAAGTCGAAGCGGCACGCCGGGCGATGCTGCTCTATCCGCAACAGTTGAGCTGGAACTGGTGGGATGACGTAACCGTCGAGCTACGTTTCTGGCTGCCGGCAGGCAGCTTTGCCACCAGTGTTGTCAGGGAACTTATCAACACTTCGGGTGACTATGCGAATATTGCTGAGTAACGATGACGGGATCCATGCGCCAGGCATTCAGACGCTGGCGAAAGCGCTACGTGAGTTCGCCGAGGTGCAGGTGGTGGCTCCCGATCGTAACCGCAGCGGTGCCTCTAACTCGTTAACCCTCGAGTCGTCTCTTCGCACCTTTACCTTCGATAACGGTGATATCGCCGTGCAGATGGGCACCCCGACCGACTGTGTCTTTCTGGGGGTTAATGCGCTGATGCGTCCCCGCCCGGACGTGGTGGTCTCCGGCATTAATGCCGGACCCAACCTGGGCGATGACGTGATCTACTCCGGTACGGTGGCGGCCGCCATGGAAGGGCGCCATCTCGGCTTTCCTGCCCTGGCGGTCTCGCTTAACGGCCATCAGCATTACGATACCGCCGCCGCGGTCACCTGCGCCATTCTGCGCGCGCTGAGCCGTGAGCCGCTGCGCACTGGCCGCATCCTTAATATCAACGTGCCCGATCTGCCGCTGGATCAAATCAAAGGTATCCGCGTGACGCGCTGTGGCAGCCGCCACCCGGCGGATAAAGTGATCCCGCAGGAAGATCCGCGCGGCAACACGCTGTACTGGATTGGTCCGCCGGGCGAAAAACATGATGCCGGGCCGGATACCGATTTCGCCGCCGTAGATGAAGGCTACGTCTCCGTCACCCCGCTGCACGTCGATTTGACCGCGCATAACGCGCAGGATGTGGTTTCAGGCTGGCTGGATCGCGCCGGGGTGAGCTCGCAATGGTAAGCAATCGTGTACAAACTCTTCTGAATCAATTACGCAGTCAGGGCATTGCTGACGAGCGGGTGCTGGACGCCATCTCGCGGGTACCGCGGGAAAAGTTCGTGGATGAGGCGTTTGAGCACAAGGCGTGGGAAAACGTCGCGTTGCCGATAGGGCAGGGGCAAACCATCTCCCAGCCCTATATGGTGGCGCGCATGACCGAGCTGCTGGAGCTGACCCCGGACTCGCGGGTGCTGGAGATTGGCACCGGTTCTGGATACCAGACCGCCATTCTGGCGCACCTGGTGCATCATGTCTGCTCGGTTGAGCGCATTAAAGGGCTGCAATGGCAGGCGCGCCGCCGCCTGAAGCAGCTCGATTTACATAATGTTTCTACCCGTCACGGGGATGGCTGGCAGGGCTGGAAGGCTCGCGGCCCGTTTGATGCCATTATCGTGACGGCTGCACCGCCTGAGATCCCGGCTGCGCTGATGGCGCAACTGGACGACGGCGGGATCCTCGTTTTACCGGTGGGCGATGAACACCAGCTGTTGAAGCGTGTTCGTCGACGGGGCAACGAGTTTATTATCGATACCGTAGAAGCCGTACGTTTCGTGCCTCTGGTAAAAGGAGAGCTGGCCTGAGACTCGGATTTTTCCAGGGTTATTCAGGCAAATTCAGCGTATGGTGTGGCGCAAAACGTCGTGACATTACGGTAATTTTAAGTCACTGGTAATTAAAAATAATCCTGGGGGATAAATGAGCGCGGGAAGCCCAAAATTCACCATCAGCCGTGTTGCGGCATTGTCACTGGTTTCAATCTGGTTGGCAGGTTGTTCAACATCGAATAATGCCCCTGCGCCTGTAAGTTCGGTCGGCGGTGATAGCGGTTCTGGTAATTCATCCGGTGGCATGCTGATCACCCCTCCGCCTAAGATGGGCACCTCAACGGCGCAACAAACTCCGCAAATCCAGCCTGTTCAGCGTCCGGTTACCCAGCCAGTACAGATTCAGCCAGTGGAACAACCTGTCCAGACGGAAAATGGCCGCATTGTGTATAACCGCAAGTATGGGAACATTCCGAAAGGCAGCTATACCGGCGGCAGCACTTACACCGTGAAACGCGGCGATACCCTCTTCTATATTGCCTGGATCACCGGGAACGATTTCCGTGATTTAGCAGAGCGAAACAACGTTCCGGCCCCGTATAGCCTGAATGTCGGCCAGACGCTGCAGGTAGGCAATGCGACCGGCGCGCCGTTAACGCCAGGCAATACCGTTTCTGCGGCTGACGTCACGGCGCAAAATAACAGTGTGACGCCTGCGCAAAAATCAAGCACAGTGGTTGCGTCGCAACCGACAATTACGTATTCTGAAGATTCAGGTGAACAGAGTGCTAACAAGATGTTGCCGAACAATAAGGGGACTGCGACTGTTGTTACAGCACCCGTTACGGCTCCTGTGGTTAGCTCTACCGCACCCGTTGCCAGTAGTCAGACGTCCAGCTCGCCAATTTCTTCGTGGCGCTGGCCGACTGAAGGCAAGGTTATCGAGAACTTTTCTTCCTCCGAGGGGGGAAATAAAGGGGTCGATATCGCAGGGAGTAAGGGACAGGCTATTATCGCGACCGCTGATGGACGCGTGGTATACGCCGGTAACGCTCTGCGCGGTTACGGTAATCTTATTATCATCAAACACAACGATGATTACCTGAGTGCCTACGCCCATAACGATACGATGCTGGTCCGGGAACAACAAGAAGTTAAGGCGGGGCAGAAAATAGCTACCATGGGTAGCACCGGAACCAGTTCTACACGCTTGCATTTTGAAATTCGTTACAAGGGGAAATCCGTAAACCCGCTGCAGTATTTACCGCAGCGATAATTTGGCGGGACATATCTTTTGGTATGTTGCGCCCAGGGATCACGGGTAGGAGCCACCTTTATGAGTCAGAATACGCTGAAAGTTCATGATTTAAATGAAGACGCGGAATTTGATGAGAACGGAGTAGAGGCTTTTGACGAAAAAGCCTTAGTAGAAGAGGAACCCAGTGATAACGATTTAGCTGAAGAAGAGCTGTTATCGCAGGGTGCCACACAACGTGTGCTGGACGCGACTCAGCTTTACCTTGGGGAGATTGGTTACTCCCCACTGTTAACAGCCGAAGAAGAAGTTTACTTCGCGCGCCGGGCATTACGTGGTGATGTGGCTTCACGTCGTCGCATGATTGAAAGTAACCTGCGTCTGGTGGTTAAGATTGCCCGTCGTTACAGCAATCGTGGTCTGGCTCTGCTGGATCTGATTGAAGAGGGCAACCTGGGCCTGATCCGCGCAGTAGAGAAATTTGACCCTGAACGTGGGTTCCGTTTCTCAACCTATGCGACGTGGTGGATCCGACAGACCATCGAACGGGCAATCATGAACCAGACCCGTACGATTCGACTGCCTATTCACATCGTGAAAGAGTTGAACGTCTATCTGCGTACCGCACGCGAGTTGTCCCATAAGCTGGACCACGAGCCAAGCGCGGAAGAGATTGCCGAACAGCTTGATAAACCTGTTGATGATGTTAGCCGTATGCTGCGTCTCAACGAGCGTATTACCTCTGTCGACACCCCGCTGGGTGGCGATTCCGAGAAAGCGCTGCTGGACATCCTGGCCGATGAAAAAGACAACGGCCCGGAAGACACCACGCAGGACGATGATATGAAACAGAGCATCGTCAAATGGCTGTTCGAACTGAACGCCAAACAGCGTGAAGTGCTGGCACGTCGTTTCGGTCTGCTGGGGTATGAAGCTGCGACACTGGAAGATGTCGGTCGTGAAATCGGCCTGACCCGTGAACGTGTTCGGCAGATTCAGGTAGAAGGTCTGCGTCGCCTGCGTGAAATCCTGCAGGGTCAAGGGCTGAATATCGAAGCGCTGTTCCGCGAGTAAGCACCTTTTCGTCAAAAAAGGCCAGTCGAAAGACTGGCCTTTTTCTTTTGCTTAAGGCGCTGCGGTTTCGTGTAGCAGACGCCAGGTGAGGTTGTCTCCCTCCTGGTTCAGGATGGCGCTGGACCAGCGCACGTTCACCGGCTGATCCGGGCGGGTTTGTGTTTCACGGTAGTGAAGCACTGCGCCGTTATCCCAGGTCTGCAACGTCGTTAATTCATCAATCACGATATTCAGTCCAGGGCGGCTGCCGCGCTGAGCCTCGAGGAAACGTGTGAGCGCGGGGTGATCCAGGTGTGCGCCGGTTGGGGCAATCATCAAAAAATCCTGATGAAAACGGGCGAGCAGGGGGGCAAAATCGCCTTCACCCTGGCCTAACCACTTTTCTAATGCGATGTGAGCATCAATAATTTCTGTTTCATAGCGGGTCATTCTCTCTCCTTTACCATCATTTTGCGAACCAACTCCGTAAACTGGCGACGCTCCTCAGCCGTTAAACGCCCCAGAAAAGCCTCATCGACATGATTCCCTACCGGTTTACAGTTGCCGAGCAACGCTTCGCCTTCCGGCGTTAAGAATACAAACCGGCGGCGCTTATCTGCAGCATCGGCTTCGCGCTTCACCAGCCCACGTAATTCCATACGGCTCAGCATCTCCGCGAGGGTAGCTTTGGTGCTTACCGCCGCTTCGGTGAGCGCCACCTGCTCAATGCCCGGATGTTCAGCGATCGATCGCATTACCGCGTATTGCGGCTTGGTCAGCTCGGGTAAGGCCTGCTGCCAGCGCGCAGTATGTTGCTGAAAAAGCTGACGTAACAGGTGGAACGCTTCTTGTTTTAGTTCCATGAACTCTCCGGCATAAAAATGATCTCTTTATGATAGCCCCGATCAGCGGTGAATTTAATGCGGCCCGTTTTACCATTTCGTGTGATCGTATGCGAACGATCTTGTCAGCGCCCAGATCCGGGCGTACGGTAAGCAACAAGTTCGTATACGAACAAATGAAATGAGGTGTTGCATGAGATTGATTGTTGGGATGACAGGGGCGACCGGTGCGCCGCTCGGCGTGGCATTGCTGCAGGCGCTGCGCGACATGCCGGAAGTAGAAACCCATCTGGTGATGTCGAAATGGGCGAAAACAACGATTGAACTGGAAACGCCGTATACCGCTCAGGATGTTGCCGGATTGGCGGATGTGGTTCACAGCCCGGCGGATCAGGGGGCAACCATCTCATCCGGCTCCTTTCGCACCGACGGCATGATCGTCATTCCCTGCAGCATGAAAACGCTGGCGGGCATCCGCGCAGGCTACGCCGAAGGGCTGGTGGGGCGTGCCGCTGACGTGGTGTTAAAAGAGGGACGCAAGCTGGTGCTGGTCCCGCGGGAAATGCCGCTCAGCACTATCCATCTTGAAAATATGCTGGCGCTTTCCCGCATGGGCGTGGCAATGGTGCCGCCGATGCCCGCTTATTACAACCATCCGCAAACCGCCGATGACATTACTCAACACATTGTGACCCGGGTGCTCGATCAGTTTGGTCTGGCGCATAACAAAGCCCGTCGCTGGGAGGGGTTACAGGCGGCCAGAGATTTTTCCCAGGAGAATAAACATGGCATTTGATGATTTGAGAAGCTTCCTGCAGGCGCTCGATGAGCAAGGGCAACTGCTAAAAATCACGGAACAGGTCGATGCGGAGCCGGATCTGGCCGCGGCAGCCAACGCCACCGGGCGCATTGGCGATGGCGCACCTGCGCTCTGGTTTGACAACATCCGCGGCTTTACCGACGCCCGCGTGACGATGAACACCATCGGATCCTGGCAGAATCACGCCATCTCCGTGGGCTTCCGCCGAATACACCGGTCAAAAAGCAGATCGACGAGTTTATTCGCCGCTGGGATAACTTCCCGGTTGCGCCGGAGCGTCGCGCAAACCCGGCCTGGGCAGAGAACACGGTGGATGGCGACGAGATCAATCTGTTCGATATTTTGCCGCTGTTCCGCCTGAACGACGGTGACGGCGGATTCTATCTGGATAAAGCCTGTGTGGTCTCCCGCGATCCCCTCGATCCGGATCACTTCGGCAAGCAGAACGTCGGCATCTACCGCATGGAGGTGAAGGGCAAACGCAAGCTGGGTCTGCAGCCGGTGCCGATGCATGACATCGCCCTGCATTTGCATAAAGCGGAAGAGCGCGGGCAGGATCTGCCGATTGCGATCACCCTGGGCAATGACCCGATCATCACCCTGATGGGGGCGACGCCGCTGAAGTACGATCAATCAGAATATGAGATGGCGGGAGCGTTACGCGAAAGCCCGTATCCGATCGCCACCGCGCCGCTCACCGGTTTTGACGTCCCCTGGGGTTCAGAAGTGATCCTTGAAGGGGTGATTGAAGGCCGCAAACGCGAAATCGAAGGGCCTTTCGGGGAGTTCACCGGACACTACTCCGGTGGCCGTAACATGACCGTGGTGCGCATCGATAAAGTTTCTTACCGCACAAAACCGATTTTTGAGTCGCTCTATCTTGGGATGCCGTGGACCGAAATCGACTATCTGATGGGCCCGGCAACCTGCGTGCCGCTCTACCAGCAGCTGAAAGCCGAGTTCCCGGAAGTGCAGGCGGTGAACGCTATGTACACCCACGGCCTGCTGGCAATTATCTCCACCAAAAAACGCTACGGCGGCTTTGCCCGTGCCGTTGGCCTGCGGGCAATGACCACGCCGCACGGTCTGGGCTACGTGAAGATGGTGATCATGGTGGATGAGGATGTTGATCCGTTCAACCTGCCGCAGGTGATGTGGGCCCTGTCATCGAAAGTGAACCCGGCAGGGGATCTGGTGCAGTTGCCGAATATGTCGGTGCTGGAGCTGGATCCAGGTTCAAGCCCGGCGGGGATCACCGACAAATTGATTATCGACGCCACCACACCGGTTGCACCCGATATGCGTGGTCACTACAGCCAGCCGGTACAGGATCTGCCTGAAACCAAAGCCTGGGCTGAAAAACTGACCGCGATGCTGGCCGCACGTAAATAAGGAGGGGAAAATGATTTGTCCACGTTGTGCCGATGAACATATTGAGGTGATGGCGACGTCGCCAGTTAAAGATGTCTGGACGGTGTATCAGTGCCAGCACTGTCTGTATACCTGGCGTGATACCGAGCCGCTGCGCCGCACCAGCCGTGAGCACTATCCCGAAGCGTTTCGCATGACGCAGAAGGATATCGACGATGCCCCACAGGTGCCGACCATTCCGCCGTTGCTGGCGGAAGATAAGCGCGGATAAAAAAGCCGGGAGGCGGCTACGCCTTACCCGGCCTGGGATCCAGCGTCTTTTGTAGGCCCGGTAAGCGCAGCGCCACCGGGCGTAAAGCCCGCACGAAATCCCCGTAGGCCCGGTAAGCGATAGCGCCACCGGGCGATACAGACCGCAGGGCTTTACACCAGATTTTTCAACCGATAAATCCACTCCAGCGCCTGACGTGGTGTCAGAGAATCCGGGTCGAGGTTCTCCAGTGCTTCCAGCGCCGGGGAGGTCTCTTCGGCAGGGACCAGCAGAGACATCTGGGTGCCATCTACCTGGGTAGCCGCTGCGTTTGGCGCCAGGCTTTCCAGTTCGCGCAGCTTCTGACGGGCCCGCTTGATCACCTCTTTCGGCACGCCCGCCAGCGCCGCCACGGCCAGACCGTAGCTTTTGCTCGCCGCGCCATCCTGTACGCTGTGCATAAAGGCGATAGTATCGCCGTGCTCCAGCGCATCCAGATGCACGTTCGCCACGCCCTCCATCTTCTCCGGCAGTTGCGTCAGCTCGAAGTAGTGGGTGGCAAACAGGGTCAGGGCTTTGATCTTATTGGCCAGGCTTTCGGCACAGGCCCACGCCAGCGAAAGCCCGTCATAGGTTGAGGTGCCACGGCCAATCTCATCCATCAGCACCAGGCTGTACTCCGTGGCGTTGTGCAGAATGTTGGCGGTTTCGGTCATCTCGACCATAAAGGTCGAACGACCGCTCGCCAGATCGTCCGCCGCGCCCACGCGGGTAAAGATACGGTCGATAGGGCCGATCTCTACCTTTTGCGCCGGAACGTAGCTGCCGATGTAGGCCAGCAGCGCAATCAGTGCCGTCTGGCGCATATAGGTACTTTTACCGCCCATGTTTGGCCCGGTAATAATCAGCATCCGGCGCTGCGGCGACAGGTTCAGCGGGTTGGCGATAAACGGTTCGTTCAGCACCTGTTCCACCACCGGGTGGCGCCCTTCGGTAATGCGCACGCCTGGCTTATCGGTGAAGGTTGGGCAGCAGTAGTTCAGCGTCTCGGCACGTTCCGCCAGGTTGACCAGTACATCCAGCTCGGCCAGCGCCGCGGCGCTCTGCTGCAGATCCGCAAGGTGCGGCATCAGGATGTCGAACAGGGCATCATACAGCTGTTTTTCCAGCGCCAGGGCTTTGCCTTTGGAGGTGAGCACTTTGTCTTCGTACTCTTTCAGCTCCGGAATAATGTAACGCTCGGCGTTTTTCAGCGTCTGGCGGCGCACGTAGTGAATAGGGGCCAGATGGCTCTGTCCACGGCTGATCTGAATAAAGTAGCCGTGTACCGCGTTGTAACCGACCTTCAGGGTGTCCAGTCCAAGGCGCTCACGCTCGCGGATCTCCAGCTTATCCAGATAATCCGTCGCGCCATCGGCCAGGGATCGCCACTCGTCCAGCTCTTCGTTGTAGCCCGGAGCAATCACGCCGCCGTCACGCACCAGCACCGGCGGGGCTTCAATGATGGCTTTTTCCAGCAGTTCGCGCAGTTCGCTAAATTCGCCCATCGCCTCGCGCAGCTTTTGCACCGGGGCGCAGTCAACCTCCGCCAGCTGGCTGCGCAGTTCCGGCAGTTGCTGGAAGGCATGGCGCATGCGGGCTAAATCGCGCGGGCGTGCGGTGCGCAGCGCCAGTCGTGCCAGAATACGTTCCAGATCGCCCACCTGACGCAATACCGGCTGAATGTCGCTGTACCGATCCTGCAGGGCGCCAATGGTCTGCTGGCGTGCAGTGAGCGTGGCAATATCGCGCACCGGCATATGCAGCCAGCGTTTCAGCATACGGCTGCCCATCGGGGTGACGGTACTGTCGAGCACCGAGGCGAGGGTGTTCTCCACACCACCGGCTAAATTCTGGGTGATCTCCAGATTACGGCGGGTGGCGGCATCCATAATGATGCTGTCCTGCTGGCGCTCAATCGTAATGGAGCGGATATGTGGCAGGGCGGTGCGCTGGGTATCTTTTACGTACTGCAGCAGACAGCCCGCGGCGCACAGGCCGCGCGGCGCGTTTTCTACGCCAAAGCCGGTCAGATCGCGGGTGCCAAATTGCAGATTGAGCTGCTGGCGCGCGGTGTCGATTTCAAATTCCCATAGCGGACGGCGACGCAGACCGCGACGCCCCTCAAGCAGCCCCATCTCGGCGAAATCTTCGGCATAGAGCAGCTCCGCAGGATTAGTGCGTTGCAGTTCGGCGGCCATAGTTTCCCTGTCGGCCGGTTCGCTCAGGCGAAAACGCCCGGAGCTGATATCCAGCGTGGCGTAACCGAAACCTTTGCTCTCCTGCCAGATGGCGGCGAGCAGGTTATCCTGGCGCTCCTGTAATAGCGCTTCATCGCTGATGGTGCCCGGCGTGACGATGCGTACCACTTTGCGCTCAACCGGACCTTTCGAAGTGGCCGGGTCGCCAATCTGTTCGCAGATGGCGACCGATTCACCCTGGTTAACCAGCTTCGCCAGGTAGTTCTCTACCGCATGATGCGGAATACCGGCCATCGGGATAGGTTCACCGGCCGAGGCGCCGCGTTTGGTCAGGGAGATGTCGAGCAGCTGCGAGGCGCGTTTCGCATCGTCATAAAACAGCTCGTAAAAGTCGCCCATCCGGTAAAAGAGCAGGATCTCGGGATGCTGAGCTTTCAGCTTCAGGTACTGCTGCATCATGGGGGTGTGGGCGTCGAAATTGTCAGTAGTGGTCATGGAGTGATGATGTCCATTTCTTTGAAAACAGTGCTGTTCAGGCGACGTTAGGGTCGTGTATTGCCGCTATTGTCGCATGAAAAAATGGCCCGGCGCAGCAAAATGTCACCGCCTTAGTCCGGCTCTTCGCCGACCAGCTCAATCACCAGTTTTCCCTGTTCCACCAGCACCCGCACCCGGGAATGGGTTTTAAAACCGGCCTCTTCCAGCCAGTCGCCTTTTAAACTCAGCGCGGCGTGTACGCTGTAGCGGGTCGGGATCTTGGTCTTGCGATCCTCGTGGCGCTTTCTGAAATAACCCACAGTGAGCTGACGGCTGGGTCTGGAAATGCTGATATCTGACATAGAAACTCCTTTTTCTCGGGCAAGGATTAGGTGATATAAACACCTGTATAAAATGCCAGTAAAATGAACCTGAGACAAACGCAGAACTGCGAAGCGTCTTCAGAAAACGAAATGTAAAATATGAAATCGGGCTAAATATCCAGTCTGAAAAATGGTATTATAAATACAACTTATCATTAGGAATCAGACCATGGCAGGAAAAAGGATCGCGCGTGAAAAAGAGACCATCCGCAAGATGATCGCGCTCTATGAAAAGCAGTGCCCGCAGGCATCTAAAGAGGCGGGGCATTACGCAGCGCTGAATGCGTATGCCGACAAGCGGCTGGATAAATGCGTGTTTGGCGAAGAGAAACCGGCCTGCAAGCAGTGCCCGGTCCACTGCTACCAGCCCGCTAAGCGTGAAGAGATGAAGCAGGTCATGCGTTGGGCGGGGCCGCGTATGCTCTGGCGTCACCCGATCCTGACGATTCGCCATCTGATTGACGATCGCCGCCCGGTGCCAGAGCTACCGGAAAAGTACCGCCCGAAAAAATAACCTCTCAGGTGCGCGGCCTGCGCATCGGGCGGCAGATTGCCATTTTAACTGCGAGATGAGATAGCTCATAGTTGACCATTATTAAATCAACCGAATGCATTTTTCTTGCTATGTATCAGGCTTGAAGAAAGTTAATGTATATTATTTACAATACTTTCTGAAAACTGAAATTAATAATTCCTAAATGAATAAGTGAGGTAAATTTAGCGATAAATTTCTATAACTTTATCTTTCAGTTGCCCACAAAATTCAATCCAGGATTTTGGACCGATACTTACACGGTTAACGCCAGATTTACTGTAAGCCTGAAGGTCCGGTTTACTGCTTAAATCCATTATATTTACTGGTAAATCGACTGCCGAACAAACTTGTTTTATTAAATAATGGTCTGTGGTACCAGGAATAAAGAATCCATTTGCGCCAGCCTCACGATATGCACGTCCTCTGTGGCTGACGGCTTCTAGTAAATTGGTATGTTTGTTCTGGTCACCTTCTTGCAAGAAAATATCTGTTCTGGCATTAATGAAAACATTAACCCCCATTTTATCTGCTGTTTTTCTCAGGGCTGTTATTCTTTCATATTGCTCTTCTATTCCGAATATACTACCCTCAGCGATATTTTGATCCTCAAAATTAACGCCTGCAACTCCGACATCAATCAACGCAGAGAAGTTTTTACAAACCGCTTTTAATTCCTGAGCGTATCCGCTTTCGAAGTCGACAGTGACTGGAAGGTTTACCGCTTTAACAATATTTTTTACAATTACAAGTAACTCATCAAAAGGCATAGATTGCCCGTCAGTGTATCCCTGCGCCTCCGCAACGGACCAGCTGCTGGTCGCAATCGCCTCTGCGCCATTAGTGGCAAGAATTTTGGCTGTACCGGCGTCCCAGATATTGTAGAGAAAAAGAGGGCGATCCTTTTTGTGCAATAGATGAAATGATTCGATGTGCTTATTCATAGTGCCTCTCACTTATTGGATATTCTGCGTTCATGTTCGATTAACCATTTCTTACGCCACAGTCCACCACCATATCCTGTTAATGTTCCGTCTGCGCCAATTACTCTATGGCATGGGATTAAAATGGAGATTTGATTTGCTCCATTAGCTCGGGCAACTGCCCGACAAGCCGTGGTATTGCCTATCTCTTTAGCAATATCTGAATAACTTCTTAATTCGCCCATAGGAATTTTTCTCAGCGCATCCCAGACTCCTCTTGTAAATCTTGTGCCAAATTCTGCTAAGGGTGTATTAAAATGGAAAATTCTACCCTCGAAGTATAAGTTAAGCTCTTTCTCAACGAGAACGATGGGGGCTTCGCGGCCCATAACAATTTCGGCGTTGGTGATTTTTTTAAGTTTTTCCATTTCGCCTGGCAGCGCTTTTCTGTCGAGAAATTCCAGTAAATAAAGAGAGTATTTATCCGCAATGGCGATCATTGTTCCGATAGGGGTCTCTATCCAGTCTGCTTTAAGGTAAAATCTATTATGAGCATTTTTGGGAGAAACACCGATATGCCGCGATATTGCATTACGGAATCCGCTTCCTGAATCATAATTAGCTGTTAATTGTGCATCGATCATTTTTGATCCGTCAGTCAAAGACTCCACACTTCTCCCAATCTTTCTCTGCCGGGCAATTTCTAAAAAAGTAATGCCAAACTGACGCCTGAATGCCCGTCTGACTGTCGACGGATCGAATCCCATTTCTGCAATGGCACCTTCGGACCACTTTTTATCAGTGTCGCTTTCCAGCTCATCCAGTAGCTTGTCAATCATAGGCTCACGAGTCAGGCCGATAGCCATCGGTCTACAGCGTTTGCAAGGTCTGAACCCTGCTTCCAGCGCTGAACCTATAGATGAGTAAAAGATTGAATTTTCTTTTTTGGGTTTTCTGGCAGGACAGGTCAGCTTGCAGAAGATACCTGTGCTTTTGACCCCCACATATGCAAAGCCTTCATAGGAAGGATCCCGTTCAATCAATGCCTTATAAAGAACGTCATCTGAAGGAATATCGAATAGCATCATGATGCCTCGTTTGGGTGGTGTTCCAATAATGTTAATGGAATGCTGGGGAGGGGAGCGACTAAAAACGGGCATCTATTTGTTCAAAGAGTAAAACAGAGTTTTTGTTTAAATATGAGTTTTTGAATAGTTTATTCACATAAAATTTAAATTTTAAACGGATATAAATACTAAAAAAATCGTATTTGATTTTTTTAAAAGCATGCAATTCTGTGATAATAATCACCAGCCATATTTTTATCTTATTGAATTACAATGTTTTTTCGGATTGTGTTTTGTTGTAATCATAGTGTGAATACAATCGAGACTGCATCAAGAATATGGTTTTCATTAAACCGAGTAGCACTCCTTGTTTTCCTTCGATTTATTCGGGCATCTGGCGAATGGATGTCTTATGTAGAAGATGAGCAGGTGATGCGCCGGGCAGGGCCGCGCATGCTGTGGCGTCAGCCGATTAGTCTCGCGGCCTGCGCATCGGGCGGCAGATAACGACCATAGCAATTGCACTGCACAGCGGAAACACCGCAAACACCAGCCACGGAACGATCGCCCCGGCGGAAGGCGTCAGCGCCCGATCGAGCAGATCGCCGAGCAATAAATTCCCCGCCAGCACCGCGCAGCCCCCAGCGGTAGCCAGTGCGCCATAGTGCGCACCTAAAGTCGATTCACTCGCAAACCACGGCACCACATCTTTGCCCGCTGGCACCAGCAGCATCTGGCCGGTGGTTAGCAGCGTGACAAAACAGGCCGCAGGCAGCAGGCGCAGCAACCCCGCGCCCGGCGTTGAAGAGGCAAAGAGCGCGACGCTCAGAAACGCGGCGGCGATAAGCAAAAAGCCCACCGGCAGGATCCGCACCGCGCCCACCCGACGGGCAAAACGCGCCAGCGGCAGCTGAAAGAGGATCACCAGCCCCGAGGCCAGCATAAACAGCGGGCCAAGATCTTTCTCGCTGCCGCCAGCACGCTGGATCTCCACCGGGAGCGCCAGATAGAGCTGGTTATAGCTTAACAGCCAGCTACTCCAGGCGATGATAAACGCCACGAACCGTGGCTGGCGAAAGGTGGTCCACCAGGGGTTGATATGTAGCGGCTGATTTTTTGCTGAGCCTGAAGGTAAACAGAAGAACAGCACGATAAGCGCCACCACGAAGACCGCGGCCCCGGCCAGCGCCACCTGACGAAAGCCCAGGCCGGTGAGCAGGGCGCCTGCGACCGGGCCCAGGACTGCCCCCAGCTCGCCGCACACCGCAAAGAGGGCGAACCACTCGGCGCGGCTGCGTTTTCCCTGCGCCTCGCTGCGGGTTCCGGCTTTGGCCAGTAACGCTTCGATGGAAGGGGAGAAGAACGCGCCGCCGATCCCGGTGAGGCACGCCCCGGCAATAATGACGGGCAGGCTGTAACCAAAGGCCAGCAGCAGATAGCCCACCACCCGCACAACGCAGCCGCAAAGAATAATGATGCGCGCGCCGTAGCGGTCGGAGAGGGCGCCACCAACGATAAACATCCCCTGCTGGGAGAAGGTCCGCAGCCCAAGCACCAGCCCGATAACGCCGCCGGAGAGCAGCATATCGTCGCGTAAAAAAATCGCCAGGAAGGGAACAACGGCGTAAAAACCGATATTGAAAACAAACTGGCTGCCCAGTAAGACAGGCGGCCAGAGTTGCGTCGCGGGACGAATGGATAGCACCTGTTACCTCGCCTCAGACGAGGAAGTGAATATGTTTTTTGCCATGATCGGGGGAGAGCTCAATGCGGGTTTTCACCCGGAATATCTCCCACAGCAGCTCTTCGGTCAGGATCGCCTGCGGCGTACCGCTGGCGACAACGCGCCCTTTCTGCATCACGATCAGCGCATCACAGAACATGGAGGCGTGGTTAAGATCGTGAATGGCGACAATGCTGGTGACCGGCAGCTGGCTGATCAACTGCATCAATTGCATCTGATGGTGAATATCCAGATGGTTAGTGGGTTCATCCAGCAGGATCTCGGTTGGCATTTGCGCCAGCGCCCGGGCGATGTGCACCCGCTGGCGCTCGCCGCCGGAGAGACTCAGCCAGCCCTGCTCGCTGTGATGCAGCATATCCACCGTCTTCAGCGCCTGGTTTACCGTTTCGTCATCCTGTGCCGTCCAGCCGGAGAAAGGGGAGTGGTGCGGAATACGCCCCAGCTTTACCACGTCCCGCACGCGCATGTTGGCGTCGGTCATGCCGTGCTGTTCCACAAAGGCTACCCTCCGGGCGAGCTGCTTTTTCGGGATGCCACTGATGCTTTTGCCATCCAGCGCGACGGTGCCGCTATGGGGGCGACGTAAACCGGCCAGGATCCGCAGCAGCGAGGATTTGCCGGAGCCGTTTGGCCCCAGCAGGCCGACAGTCTGCCCCTGAGATACTGCCAGCGAGACATTGTCGACGATGACCTTTTTACCCACCTTCCAGGTGATATTTTCAGCAGTGATGCTCATCACTTATTCCTTGAACGGTAGATAATCACAGCAAAGAACGGGACGCCCACCAGCGCGGTCACCACGCCGACCGGCAGGCTTTGCGGGGCGATCAGCAGGCGGGAGGCGATATCCGCCAGCACCATCAGGATGGCACCTGCCAGCGCGCTGGCGATAAGCAGCGTGTGGTGCAGCGGACCAAAGAAGAAGCGCATCATGTGCGGCACCACCAGGCCGACAAAGCCGATGGAGCCCGCCATGCTGACGATGGTGGCGGTCATCAGTGCGGTAACGATGAACAGGATCAGCCGCACCCAAGGGACGGCAATCCCCAGCGAGGCGGCGGCATCATCGCCAAAGGTGAAGGCGTCGAGCGCCCGGGCATACCAGAGGCAGACGGCCAGACCGACCAGCACCGCGACCAGCACCATCTGGAACTCGGGCCATCTCACGCCGCTAAAGCTGCCCAGCAGCCAGAACATCACGTCGCGCGCCTGCTGGGCGCTGGCTGAGGTGCTGACGGTCCAGGCGGTGATGGCGTTAAACAGCTGCGAGGCGGCCACCCCGGCAAGGATGGTGCGTTCGCTGCCGCCGCGGGCACCGTTCGTCAGCAGGGCCACAAACGCGAAGGCGGTAAAGGCGCCGGCGAAGGCCCCGGCGGAAAGTGTCACGGTACCGCTGCCAATGCCCAGCACGACCACGGAGACCGCACCGGTTGACGCCCCTGCGGACACGCCCAGCACGTAAGGTTCGGCGAGGGCGTTTTTCAGCAGGCTTTGCAGCACCGCGCCGCAGATAGCCAGACCCGCACCGCAGCAGGCCGCCACCAGCGCCCGGCTCAGGCGAAAGTCCCAGATCACGCTCTCGTAGATGCGATTGAGCGGCACCTCGGTTAAGCCCATTTTATTGGTAATGGCGTAGAACACGCTCTGCAGGGGGATCGACAACTCCCCCACGCTGACGCCAAAAGCGATAACCAGCAGCAGCGCGACCACCGCCAGGAAACCCGAAGCTGGCAACAGCCAGTTCAGGCGGGTCTGTTGTACCACTGCGGTCATTAATTCAGTTCCATTTTTCTGAGCTGTTCACCAATCTGCTCCGCGCCGTAGAGGGTGCGGATGGTCGGGTTCATCGCCTGGCCGTCCATCACCACGATGTGGCCTTTTTTCACCGCATCGAGCTGGCTGACGGCGGGATCGCTTTTCAGGAATTTGATTTTTTCCTCGGCGTTATCCAGCGCCCAGCGGTTACGGTCGAGGCTGGAGACCACGATCACGTCCGGGTTGGCAGCGATAATGCTTTCCCAGCCGACGGTTGGCCATTCCGTTTCAGAGGTGATGGCGTTGTGGCCACCCAGCACGTTAGCGATAAAGCCGGAGGCGCTGTTTTTGCCGCCGACGTAGGCGTCAGAAGAGGGGGAGGAGCTGGAGAACCAGAAGACAAATGAGAGGTCTTTTTTGTTTTTGCTGAACTCAGCCCGCAGGTCGGCTTCACGCTTTTTAAAATCGGCAATCAACGCCTGGCCGCGATCTTCGACGTTAAAGATTTTGGCGAAGTCTTCGATCTCTTTATACAGGAAGGTCATATCCCACAGCTTCTGGCGGCTGCCGTACATATCGCCCACATCTTTTTTGGTGGCGCACATGCCCGGCGACATGTAGCTGTTCACGCCAACGGTAGCCAGATCTTCGCGTTTGGCGACTTTACTCTCTGGCCCCAGCAGCAGCGGCAGCTGGGCCGGAACGAAGTCCGGATTTTGCGCAAGGATAGACTCCAGCGTCGGGATCTCGACGGTCAGCAATTTCACTTTTTCATTCTTTTCAGCGAGTTCAGGCAGTACTTTGGTCGGCCAGAAGGCGCTGGCGGCAACCTTATCCTGCAGGCCCAGCAGTAAGAGAATTTCTACGGTGTTCTGGCCCAGTGCGACCACGCGCTCCGGCGCTTTGGTGAAAGTCTCTTTATAGCCGCAGTTCTCGATCGTCAGAGGGTAGGTGGTTGCAAAAGCAGAACCGGCTGTCGCGATCAGCAAGCCTAATGCACTGATGATCTTTTTCATGAAACGCTATCCTTCATTAATTTATTGATGACAGCCCGGGAGCATGGCTGAGAATGAATATCATTTATTGTGGCGGGGTTTTATACAATGATATATTCATGGTGTCAATGAACGATAATAACGTTATGAAATTATTGAATTTCAGAGGGGATTTGTAGGCCGGGCAAGCGTAGCGCCGCCCGGCGAAGGGGGATTAATCTAAATCTGCACCGTTGCTGGCAATCACTTTCTTGTACCACCAGAACGATTTTTTGCGTTTGCGTTCAAGGGTACCGTTGCCCGCATCATCACGATCAACATAGATAAAGCCGTAGCGCTTGCTCATCTCGCCGGTGGAGGCGGCCACCAGATCGATACAGCCCCAGCTGGTGTAGCCGATCAGCGGAATGCCATCTTCTATGGCGTCGCCCATCGCGCGAATATGCTCCCGCAGGTAGCTGATGCGGTAGTCGTCGTTAATCTCACCGTTGGCATCAATCTCATCTTTCGCACCGAGGCCGTTCTCCACCAGGAACAGCGGCTTCTGGTAGCGATCGTACATCATGTTCATGGTGATACGCAGGCCCAGCGGGTCGATGCCCCAGCCCCATTCGCTGACTTCAATATGCGGGTTACGCAGGGATTTCACGATATTGGCCGCGCTGGTGTTGTTGGCATTCATATCCGCCGAGGCGCAGCGCGAGGCGTAATAGCTGAATGAGACAAAATCGACGGTGTTTGTCAGCAGTGCGTCATCGCCAGGGTCTTTGACAATCACCACCCCCTTTTCGCGGAACACGCGAGCAGAGTAGGCCGGGTAGCGGCCACGGGCCTGGACGTCGATAAAGAACAGGTTCTCACGATCTTTTTCTAATGCCGTCCACACATCTTCTGGCTTGCAGGAGTATGGGTAGAAGTTACCGCCCGCCAGCATGCAGCCCACCTGGTTTTGCGGGTTCACCTCATGGGCAATTTTGGTTGCCAGCGCACTGGCGACCAGCTCATGGTGGGCGGCCTGATACTTCACCTGATCCTCGTTTTCGCCTTCCTCAAACACCAGCCCGGCACCGGAGAAGGGGCTGTGCAGCATGATGTTGATCTCGTTGAAGGTGAGCCAGTATTTCACCAGCCCGTTAAATTCTTCGAAGCAGGTGCGGGCGTAGCGGGCAAAGAAATCGACCATCTTGCGGTTGCGCCAGGAGCCGTACTCGGTCACCAGGTGCATCGGCACGTCAAAGTGGCAGAGGGTCACCAGCGGCTCGATGTTGTACTTTTTGCACTCCTCAAACACCGCCCGGTAAAAGGCAATACCTTCTTTATTAGGCAGCGGTTCGTCGCCGTTCGGGTAGAGACGGCTCCAGGCAATGGAGGTACGGAATACCGTGAAGCCCATCTCGGCCATTAAGGCGATATCTTCTTTATAGCGATGGTAAAAATCGATCGCGTCGTGGCTGGGATAGAACTCGTCGTCACGCAGCGAAAAGCGTTTTTCCTTGCCGACTTTCACCGCCAGGCGATTTGCGCCGTGGGGGATCATATCGACGGTGGTCAGGCCCTTGCCGCCCTCGCGGTATGCGCCTTCGCTCTGGTTAGCGGCCAGTGCGCCGCCCCATAAAAATCCTTGTGGAAAAACTGACATTCTTACCTCGCTATAAATTTATGCTTGTGCTGCTTTGGCCTGAACCGGTGCGGATTGCAGCGCGCGCGCTTTTTCTGCTTCGTCTTCTACCGGGATATCTTCAAAGCCCAGAATCAGGGTCAGCACGAAAGAGAGCACCACGGCCAGGGCCATTACCCCGAATACCCAGACGATGGACATCGGGTTGGCCGGGTCGAAGAACTGGACGCTGGTAAACAGGCCCGGCGCCGCCATCGAGTGGCTGGCCAGCCCTGCAATTCCGGCCACGGCGCCGCAGATAAAGCCGCTGATCAGGCTCGCAATTAAAGGACGTTTCAGGCGCACCGCCACGCCGTACAGCGCCGGTTCAGAGATCCCGGCCATGATGGCGGAAGCGGCCGCGGCCAGCGCCGTCTGGCGCAGTTCCGGGTTTTTGGTTTTCCATGCCACCGCCAGCGACGAACCGCCGAGGGAGAGGTTGGCGCCGATTTCTGACGGCATCACCATCCCCTCTTTGCCCGTTTCGGCAATGGTCTGAATAATGGTAGGCGTAAAGACGCGGTGCATCCCGGTCATCACCAGCAGCGGCCACAGCGCGCCCATGATGGCGACGGAGAGCCAACCCAGATAGCCGTGAATGGTGTAAACCAAGGCGGAGATGCCGCTACCGATCCAGATCCCCAGCGGCCCAATCAGGACGATGGCGAGCGGGGCGGCAATCAGCACGATCAGCATTGGCTTGAGGAAGTTTTTCGTCACCGCCGGGGTAATACGATCGACCCAGCGTTCGATATAGGACAGGCACCAGGTCATCACCAGCGCCGGGATCACCGTATAGGTATATTTCACCGCCGTCACCGGCACAAACGCGAACTCAACGTGCTCGCCCTGCGCCGCTTTCGCCATCAGCTCAATAAAGCTCGGGTGGACCAGCACGCCCGCAATGGCGATCGCCAGCGACATGTTGGTCTTGAATTTCACCGCCGCAGAGGCAGCCACCATCAGCGGCAGGAAGAAGAACGCGCCGTCGCCGATTACGGTCAGGATCGTCAGCGTCGGATCGCCTTTGGTCAGCACGCCGGTCATCTCGAGGATCATCGCCAGCAGCTTGACCATTGAACCGCCGATGATCGCCGGGATCAGCGGTGACATGGTGCCGATCAGGGCATCAAGAATGCCCGCGCCAATGCGTTTCAGGGTCAGCTTTTGCGGCCCCTGGGGCACGGCAGGCTGCATGTCGGCGGGCAGCAGGTTGACCACCTCGCGGTACGCCTGGGAAACGGTATTGCCGATGATCACCTGGCACTGGTTGTCGTTGCGCACGACGCCCAGCACGCCGCTGATGCTTTTCAGCGTCGCGCTGTCGATCAGGCTTTCGTCTTTTGCCACGAAGCGCAGGCGGGTCATGCAGTGGGTGACCGCGACGATATTCTCTTTGCCGCCGAGCGCGCTGACAACGGCATTCGCCAGCGCAGCATAATTTTTGGCCATCGGGTTGTATCCTGTTTTATCAGTAAGGTACGTCTTCATCGGGGTGAGCGATGAAACTTATATAGGAAACCGGTTCCACAAAATCATGAAGAGTTTCCTGGAATCTAACAAGATCACGTTTTAGCCATTTTTTAAATTCGTGATGGCGATCACCTGACGTGATAAAAAGCGTGTGACAGACGCTGCGACAATTTTCACGTGGTGCAGTACACTGCCGCTCACGGGATTAAGACGGAACAGATGCATGACCACGATGCTGGAAGTGGCGAAGCGGGCAGGAGTCTCGAAGGCGACGGTTTCCCGGGTGCTTTCGGGCAATGGCTACGTGAGCCAGGAGACAAAAGACAAGGTTTTTCAGGCGATTGAAGAGAGCGGGTATCGGCCTAATTTACTGGCGCGTAACCTGGCGACCAAAAGCACGCAAACCCTTGGGCTGGTGGTGACCAACACCCTCTACCACGGGGTCTATTTCAGCGAGCTGCTGTTCCATGCCGCCAGAATGACCGAAGAGAAGGGACGACAGCTGATCCTCGCCGACGGTAAGCACAGCGCCGATGAGGAGCGCGAGGCGATTCAGTACCTGCTGGATATGCGCTGCGATGCGATCATCATCTACCCGCGTTTTCTCAGCGTTGATGAGATGGACGAGATCATCCAGAAACACGCCCAGCCGGTGATCGTGCTCAACCGACGCCTGCGTAAAAACAGCAGCCACTGCGTCTGGTCAGATCATAAAGCCTCCAGCCAGGCGGCGGTATCGACCCTTATCGAGCAGGGCCACCGCGATATCGCGTTTATCACCGGATCCCTCGATTCCCCCACCGGGATCGAACGCCTTTCGGGCTACAAAGAGGCCCTTGCTGCGCACCGTATTCCGCTACGCGAGTCGCTGATTGTCGAGGGTAAATGGCACCCGGCCAGCGGGGCGGCAGGGGTGGCGACGCTGCTGGCGCGCGGCGAGCATTTTACCGCGCTGGTGGCGAGTAACGACGACATGGCGATCGGCGCCATTAAGCAGCTTCACGACAGCGGGGTCGCCGTACCGGAGGCGGTGTCGGTGGTGGGTTTCGATGACATTGCGATGGCGCCCTACGTGGTACCGTCCCTCTCCAGCGTGCGCGTCCCGGTGACAGAGATGGTAAAAGAGACCATCAGCCGCCTGATCTTTATGCTCGATGGTGGGGACTTCACCTTCCGGCAGACTTTCGCCGGAGAGTTGATGCTGCGTGATTCCGTCATCCCCGGCCCGCACCGCTGATCACAATATGGCCGCCGGGGGCAGCCAGGCGCGGGTAAAATCGAGCCAGCCGCCCGCGGTCAGCACCATATCCTGCACGTTTTCCAGGGCGTTGATACGGTAGCGGTAGTGGAACAGCGGCGTGCAGCGGCCCTCCGCCAGCAGGCGCTGGAAAAAGGGCGTCAGGTGCGCGTTAAAACGCGCTTCGCTGTCGCTGTACTGCATCAGCTGCCGTTTCTCTTGCTGCCAGCGATCCTCTCCCAGCGCCGTAGCCCAGGCCGGTTCATAGATAAACCACTCCGCCAGCGTAAACCCGGTCATCCCGGTCGCCAGGTGATCTCCCAGCAGCAGATCGGCACCCGCCAGCGTATCGGGGGCATACCAGCCATCGCGATCTTTCCAGTCGGTGTGTAGCTCGCAGCCATGCGGCTGCAGCTGAAGCCGCCAGCTTTCAGCCAGCTCGCGCAGCTCCGGGGTGTTGTAGCACACCAGTTTTAGCCGGGGCGGCAGATCGATATCAACGGGGGCGGGCAGGCTGGGCACCTGAAGACCGGGGAGGATTTCGGTGTGGATTTGCAGATCCTCACGCCGGCCAAAGCACTGCTGGTTGAGGGTCAGGGCGGTCTGGCGCAAAAATGCGGCAAGCGCTGCGGGCAGCTTCCCATTGACCATCAGCCACGCAAAACCGCCGCTGGTTGATGTCACTGCTTCCTGCGGGGCGCTGCCTTTTCCTACCGTGATCCACGCCGGTTTATCGGCGACCGTACCGGTGCGCCAGAACTCAATGGCATGCAGTAGCGGATGGGCGGCAAAGTACCAGGACTGACGCTCGAGGCGCAGAAAATGGGAGTGGTGGCGGGCAATGGCAAACGGTCCGGCGCCGACCTCCGGCTGACGGGGATGCGGCAGCCGACAGACCGGATGGGCGAGACGATGCGCCAGCAGAGCGTCCGGCGCATGCAGATAAACTGCCAGACACCACGGGGCGGCAAGGGTCACCGCGTCGATATGCAACAACCCGCTGTTGCGCGCCGGATCGGCCAGCAGCTGCTGCACCGCACGCAGAATATCCTCGTCGCTCAGCGGCTGGCCGTTATGCCAGTGCGCGCCGCTGCGCAGGTAAAAATGCCAGCGCAGGCCGTCGTCAGAGCAGGCCCAGTGGTGCGCCAGGTCGGCCACCGGCTGCGCCTTTCCCGGTTCATAACGGGTTAAACCGGCGTGTACCGCGCAGATAATATGTTGTTCAGCGCGCCGTCGATGCAGCGCCGGTTGCAGGGACGTGAGCGGACGATACCAGGGAATGCGCAGCGTCGGCTGGTGCTTGAGCCATTTACCGCCAAGGAACGGGGTGATGATGTGGTGCAGGCTGGCCGGATCGCCGTCTGCCAGCTGTAGCGCGCTCTGATAATCGCCTTTCTCCAGACAGGCATGCATCAGCGGGGCGCTGAGTTCGCTGGTGGTCACCAGGCAGTGCAGCGTAGCGCGATGCCCGCGCCCCGGCTGAGCGCGCCAGCTTAACCAGCCGCTTTCAGCAAGCTGGCGGAGCAGCGTGCGCGCGTGGCGCTCGCTGCAGAGCGCCACCTCGGCGACTTCGGTGATGGTGGTGAGCTGCGGCGTTGAGCCGTAATGGGCTGAGAGCCGTTGATACTGGCGGATTTTCTGAAGCTGGCGCATGGCGACATCCCTGACGAAGGCATTGCGAAGAGTGTAGGGCTTTTTGCGCGATTATAACTGTTTTGCCGGGTGCGGTTTGATTTGCCGGGCAATCAGCGCTTACTGACTGGCATCATTAGTTCGCGTAGCCGCTCGATACGCGCTTCCGGGCTGAGATAGAGCCAGCGAAATAAAATACGTTCATGCTTCCTGACCTGTCTGAACCAGGCGGCAAGCCAGGTGATTTCTTGGGTGAAGTTTGCCATTTGTCGTCTCCGGTGAAGGAATACCGCAACAGAGTAGGCCGGAAAACAGGATTAAAACAGGACGCGGTTTTACAGCTGTTCCGCATTAAAAAAGCCCCGGGGCACCAGGGCTGCGAAAGGCAAAGAGTGACAAGCATACAACGAAAAAGAACAAGAGTTTGAGGGTTAAACGGGTAATGCTTTCAGCAGGGCGAAGGCCTCCTTCATCCGATCTTCACTGACCACAAAGGCGCGCAGATTGCCCTCGTTGTCGGCCCCTTTCGCCACCATCCCCTGGGCTTCGATGGCGATCTGCCAGTTCAAATCCTGGCGCTGGGTTTCGCCTGCCAGGTGCAGCGGCAGTTCCGGCGTTTTGACCTTCACCAGCATCGCAGGCAGTTTCAGTGGCGTACTGGCCCCGAGCAGATTCTTCGCCAGATACATGGCGCTTAACTGGATCGGCTGCAGGAACGGCAGTACCTGACCATTAATTTCGGCGCAGTCACCCAGAGCATAAATATCGGGCCGGGTGGTTTGCAGATAGCTGTCGACCTTCACGCCGCGAGCTGTTTCTGCACCGGCCCTCTGTGCCAGCCCGATTTCCGGGCGCAGGCCGGTGGCGGCAATCACCACATCGACCTCAATGCAGCGCTCCCGATCCAGCAGGGCGCAGATCCCGGTATCGGTTTGGGTCAGGCTTTGCAGCTGGGATTTCAGCTGCAGATGCACCCCCATATCGGTTAGCCGGTGTTGTAAGCGACTGCTTACTTCGGCGGGCATCAGCGCTGAGAGAATGCTGGCGGAATGGTCAACCAGGGTGACCTCTTTCCCGGCCCGGCAAAAATCCATCGCCAGTTCGCTGCCGATAAGACCCGCGCCAACAATCATCACCCGTCGGGCGTCACGCAACGTGCTTTCGCAGGCGCGGTATTCCGTCTGGCTGTTGAGGGTCAGCATCAGCTCGCGGCCTGCAACCGGCGGCACAAAGGCCGAGGCTCCGGTTGCCAGCACCAGTTTGTCATAGGACCACTGCTTGTCTTTTCCTTTGACCACGTGGGCGGCGGCGTCGATGTCGGTGACCCAGGTGTAAGGAAACAGGCGCAGGTTAAACTGTTCGGCAAACTCACCCGCCGTCTGGCGGGTGAGGTCGTCGGCCTGCTGACTCTGGCTGATAACGTGGCTCAGGTCTGGCTTGTTGTACTCATCCATGCTGTCAGCTGCAATAAGCGTCAGCGGGACGTTCGCATCCTGTTTACGGATGTTTTTCACCAGCTGGCGGGCGGCGAAGCCCGAGCCGATGATGACGATACCGTGGCTCATTTTGCCTCCGATGCCAGTTCTTCAAATACATCTTTACCAAGGGAACATTCCGGGCAGAGGAAGTTGTCCGGCACGTCGCTCCACGGGGTACCTGGCGCGACGTCCTGCAGTGGTTCGCCGAGGGTCGGATCGTAGATCCACTGGCAGACGCTGCACTGCATGCAGGGGCCGAGGTCGGCGGTGGACTCTTCGACGCTGGCGCTTTCTTCCGCCTGAGCGGCAGGTTTCACGCTGGCTTCCGGCAGCGGAGCGAGCGCCCACTGACGGGCAATATCGCGACCATGCTGACGGCAGACTTCCAGCGCATCGAGATCCGGGCGCCATTTCGCCTTCAGGCTCATCGACATTTCAAAGCCCGCATCCTGCAAACGGGTGGAGAGACGGTCTACCGCGCCGCCGCTCCAGCCGTGAGAGCCGAAGGCGCTGGCACGTTTGTTACGGAAGCGCAGGCCGGTCATCTCTTCCACCAGGCCGGCAATTTTCGGCATCATCACGTTGTTCATGGTGGAGGTGCCCACCAGCACGCCTTTTGAGCGGAAGACGTTCGTGAGAATTTCGTTTTTATCGCTGCGGGCGACGTTAAAGATCTTCACCGCCACGTTCGGATCCACTTCATTGATGCCCTGGGCGATGGCGTCGGCCATCATGCGGGTGTTGTTGGACATGGTGTCGTAGAAAATGGTGATGCGGTCTTCCTGATAGTCCGCCGCCCATTTCAGGTACAGCTCGACGATCTGGGTGGGGTTATCACGCCATACCACCCCGTGAGAGGTGGCAATCATATCCACCGGCAGGTTAAAGCCGAGGATCTCGGTGATTTTTGGCGTCACCAGACGGCTGAACGGGGTGAGGATGTTGGCGTAGTAGCGCTGGCACTGCTCAAACAGTTCGGCCTGATCCACTTCGTCATTGAACAGACGTTCGTCGCAGTAGTGCTGGCCGAAGGCGTCATTACTGAACAGCACCGCGTCGCCGGTCATATAGGTCATCATGCTGTCCGGCCAGTGCAGCATCGGGGTTTCCACGAAGATCAGCTGTTTGCCGTTGCCGATATCCAGTGAGTCACCGGTTTTCACCACGTTGAAGTTCCACTCCGGATGGTGGTGATGGCCGGTGATGGAGTCGATGGCGTTGGCGGTGCAGTAGATCGGGGTGTCCGGGATGCAGGACATCAGCTCGGTCAGCGCCCCGGCGTGGTCCTCTTCCGCATGGTTAATGATGATGTAGTCGATATCGGCCAGATCAATTTCACTGCGCAGGTTCTGCACGAATTCGCGGCTGAATTTATGATCGACGGTATCGATCAGGACGTTTTTCTCTTCCCGGATGAGATAGCTGTTATAGCTGCTACCGCGCAGCGTTTTGTACTCCGTTCCGTGAAAATCACGTACTTCCCAGTCACGTTGACCAACCCAATGAATATTGTTTTTAACCAGAATAGACATAGCAACCTCAACTTAATACAGCGCAATTAAATGAAAGATGTCATGTCTATTGCAGGGTGCGTGCCAACTTTTTAATTGTTTGATTTATAATGGTTTTAAAAATAATGGCACTTTCATGGTAGTCAATTTGACTGTGTCTGGTATAGTCAATATGACACTGCGTATTGTCAAAATGACAACGAGGCGAGAATGAGTTTTTCTGTAGAGGTGCTGGCGAAAATCGCCATTGAATTGCAGAGCGGCATCGGCCATCAGGATCGTTTTCAGCGGCTGATCTCCACCCTGCGCCACGTGCTGGAGTGCGATGCGTCGGCGCTGCTGCGCTACGAAGGGCGGCAGTTTATCCCGCTGGCCATCGACGGGCTGGCGCAGGATGTGCTGGGGCGGCGCTTTACCCTGGAGGGCCATCCGCGGCTGGAGACCATTGCCCGCGCCGGGGATGTGGTGCGCTTCCCGGCCGACAGCGACCTGCCCGATCCCTACGACGGGTTGATCCCCGGCCAGGAGAGCCTGAAGGTACACGCCTGTATCGGCCTGCCGCTGTTTGCCGGGCAGAACCTGATTGGCGCGCTGACCCTCGACGGCATGTCGCCGGACCAGTTCGATATCTTCAGCGACGAGGAGCTGAGGCTGATTGCCGCCCTGGCCGCCGGGGCGCTGAATAATGCCCTGCTGATTGAGCAGCTCGAGAGCCAGAACACCCTCTCCACCCGCCCGACGGGATTTGAGCAGGTACAAAGCACCGAGATGATTGGCCTCTCGCCGGGCATGGTGAGCCTGAAAAAAGAGATTGAGATTGTCGCCGCCTCCGACCTGAACGTGCTGATCGAAGGGGAGACCGGCACCGGTAAAGAGCTGGTGGCAAAAGCCATTCATCAGGCCTCTCCCCGGGCGGTGAATCCGCTGGTCTATCTCAACTGCGCCGCGCTGCCGGAAAGCGTGGCGGAGAGCGAACTCTTTGGTCACGTCAAAGGAGCGTTTACCGGGGCCATCAGCAACCGCAGCGGCAAGTTTGAGATGGCCGATAACGGCACGCTGTTCCTGGATGAGATAGGGGAGCTGTCGCTGGCATTGCAGGCCAAGCTGCTGCGCGTGTTGCAGTATGGCGATATCCAGCGCGTGGGTGACGACCGCAGCCTGCGGGTCGACGTGCGGGTGCTGGCCGCCACCAACCGCGATCTGCGCGAAGAGGTGTTAGCCGGGAATTTCCGCGCCGATCTGTACCACCGCCTGAGTGTGTTTCCGCTTTCGGTGCCGCCGCTGCGCGAGCGTGGCGAAGATGTGGTGCTGCTGGCAGGCTATTTCTGTGAACAGTGCCGGTTGCGGATGGGGTTATCCCGGGTGGTGCTAAGCCCCGGCGCCCGGGCGCATCTGCTGAGCTACGCCTGGCCGGGTAACGTGCGAGAACTGGAACATGCCATTCACCGGGCGGTAGTACTGGCCCGAGCGGCGCGGGCAGGGGATGAAGTGGTGATCCACGCGCAGCACTTTGCCCTGCATGATGAGAGCACGCCGGTGGTGACGCCGGAGACGCCGCGCGTTGAGAATCAGAACCTGCGTGAGGCGACGGAGGCGTTTCAGCGTCAGATGATTGTCCGGGCGCTGGAGCAGAACAGCCGCAACTGGGCGGCGAGCGCGAGGGCGCTGGAGACCGACGTCGCCAACCTGCACCGGCTGGCGAAACGTCTGGGTCTTAAGGGTTAGAGAATGCCTGCCTGGTAGAAATCCTGCAGGTTGATGGCACCGCACAGGCGGCCATGGCTATCCACCACCGGCGCGGCGGTGATTTTGCGCTTCATCAAGAGCTCTTTGGCTTCAATGGCGCGGCTGTCGGCATTCAGCGTCAGGCCACCGGCGGTCATGGCGATGCTGACGGCAATCTCCAGTTTACCGCCGCTCACCAGCCAGCGGCGCAGGTCGCCGTCGGTGAAGACCCCTTTCACCTGTTGGTCATCATCGCAGACCGCCACCAGCCCTAGCCCGGTACGGCTCAGCTCCAGCATCGCGTCCATCACGCTGGTATTCAGTTTCACCTGCGGGATGGCCTCGTCGGTGCGCATCAGGTGATGTACCTTATTCAGCAAACGTGCCCCCAGGGCGCCTGCCGGGTGAGAGCGGGCAAAATCTTCTTCATTAAAGCCGCGGGCCTGCATCACCGCCATCGCCAGCGCATCGCCCATCATCAGGGTGTTGACGGTGCTGGAGGTCGGGGCGAGGTGCATCGGGCAGGCTTCGCGCTCCACCGAAATATCCAGCGTGGCGTTGGCCGCCAGCGCCAGCGGCGAGCGGGACTTGCCGGTCATCGCCAGCAGCGCCACCGATTTTTCCTGCAAACGCGGGAGGATCAAATCCAGCTCTTTTGCCGAGCCGGAGTAGGAGATAAACAGCAGCACATCGCGGCTCTCAATCATCCCCAGATCGCCGTGCAGGGCTTCAGCCGGATGGACAAAGAAGGCCGGGGTGCCGGTGCTGGCAAGGGTCGCGGCAATCTTCTTGCCGATGTGTCCGGATTTACCGATGCCCGAGACGATCACCTTCCCGTCGCAGTGAATAATGGTATTGGCTGCGCGAACAAAATCCTCCCCCAGACGGTCCGGCAGGCGGCTGGCTTCCTGCAGTTCCAGCATCAGGGTCTGGCGACCCGCGTTTAACAGAAAATCACTCATCACGCTCTCCGGTTACAATCACGTCGATTCCTTTCTCTTCCAGCGCTTTCTTAAACGCCGGATCGATGCCCGCGTCGGTAATCAGCTTATCGACGCTCTCCAGGCTACAGACAATATTCGGGCTTTTACGGCCAAACTTTGACGAGTCCGCCATCAGGATCACCTCCCTGGCGGCATTGCACATCGCTTTACTGACGCTGAACACTTCGTTGAAGGTGGTGACGCCCGCGTTGAGGTCGATGCCGTCGGTGCCCATAAACAGGCGGTCGAAGCTGAAATGGTCGAAGGCGTTCTCCGCCAGCTGGCCGTGAAACGAGGCCGATTTTTTGCGGAAGGTGCCGCCGGGCATCAGGATGGTTTGTTCGTTGTCGAATTCGGACAGGGCGTTGACGATATGCAGGCTGTTGGTCATCACCGTGATGTTATTAAAGCGGCTCAGCATCGGCACCATCTGCAGCACCGTGCTGCCTGCATCGAGGATGATGGAGTCGCCGTCATGGATAAATTTTACCGCGGCGTCAGCGATTAACGCTTTTTGATGGGTGTTGATGAGCGTTTTGTGATCGATAGGCGGGTCGGCCTCGTCTTTATTCAGCACCACGCCGCCATAGGTACGGATCACCGCCCCGGCGTTTTCCAGGATCACCAGATCCTTGCGGATTGTGGTGCCGGTGGTATCAAAGTAGTGGGCCAGATCCTCAACCGAACATTTTCCCTGTTTTTGCAAATGGTCGAGTATGGCCGCCTGCCGCTGGCGGGGTTTCATAGGCGTTGAGTTCCTTAGGTTGCGAAATGATAATTTCGCAAGCTTATAACGTTCACAACGAAATTATCCATGTTTCAATTTAAGCGCTAATGATAGTGCATCCTGACAGAGCGAATCATTGGGAAAGATCACATCGGGCTCTAATTCCTGCAACGCGGTGCCGTTAATCGCTGCAATTTTCACCGGTCGGGCAAAGACCGTCAGCCCACGCATCATCAAGGAGTCACAGACCCGGTGGTTATCATCCAGCGCAATGGCGACAATCACCCGCGGCTTAAAGCGACCGCCGGAGCGGCCCACGCCCACGCGCCCTTTCTGGCAAAGGGCGTCGAAGGCGCGGTTAAAACGATGGATTTGCCAGCCGCCGAGTGCCAGCTGGCACAGCCAGGCGATAACGGCGACGGTGATCAGGGTGGTGACCATGTTTAGCTCCTGTGCTATTGCCGGGCGGCGCTACGCTTGCCCGGCCTGGGGTTCGAGGTTTGTAGGCCCGGTAAGCGAAGCGCCACCGGGCGTTTAGGCTCGATCAGAACATCACCTGCCCACCGGTGACATTGATCGACTGCCCGGTGCAGTAAGAGGCTTTCGGGCTGGCATAAAACAGCAGCATATTCAGCACGTCCTGATAGTCGCAGCCGCGCTTCAGCGGCACTTTATCGATGTAGTATTGCTCCACCTGATCTTCGTTAATGCCAAGTTTGGTGGCGTACTGCGGCAGCAGGGACTGGAACATCGGCGATTTGAGCAGGTTGCCGAGCATCAGGGAATGCACGGTAATGCCATATTCCGCCAGATCCAGCGCCAGGGACTGCGTCAGCCCCACGCCGCCGAACTTGGCCGCGCTATAGCCGGAGTTGTGCTTGCTGCCCACCTTGCCGGACTTGGAGTTGATCTGAATGATGCGCCCGGCAATGCCGTCGCGGATCATCAGGCGCGAGAACTCCCGGGCGCAGAGGAAATAGCCCACCAGGTTCACCTGCAATGAACGGTCGAAATCCCCCAGTTCCACGTCGCTGATAAACGCCGCTTTGGCGATCCCGGCGCTGTAGACCAGCAGATCGGTGCGGCCAAAAATCTCGTCCACGCCGCGGGCGAGAGCCAGCACGCTCTGCTCGCTGGTGGCGTCGGCGCCAAATCCCCAGGCCATCCCGTTACCGAATTCGGTGTTGATGGCGTCCGCCACGCGGGCGGCCTTTTCACTCTGGATATCGACTACCGCCACGCGGTAACCCTCTGCGGCAAGCCCACGGCAGAGGAACTCCCCTAAGGTTTGTCCTCCACCAATGACAACGGCAACCTGACTCATATTTCTCTCCTTAATTACGCAACAAATTTTAATGTGCAGCCTGGGGTAACAGCCTGCGGAACCGGGCCCGCCACGTGAACCGTGCCGGGGTACTCCGCCTGGGGCTGACCGTCGAAACGCAGGGTGATGTGGCCCAGCTCGCGCAGGTTTTGTTCGGCCACGTCGCCCACAGCGGTGACGGCATAGCGCGTTTCGCCCAGCTCCAGCTGGCTTCCGGCCTTCAGCTCGCCATTGAGCTCGCCGTGGCAGTGGATAAAACAGAACTCTTCGATATCCGCCGGGGCCCCTTCACGAAAGGTGATGAGCATCTGGTCGCTCAGCGCATCCGGGGCGCTCTGGCCGATGCGGGTAATGGTGGTCTGGTAAATCACGGTCATCAGGAATTCCTCTTATTGATAAATAAAGCCGGAGACGAACCAGGCGATCAGCACCGTTGGCGCACCGGTCAGGAAGCGGCTTACCAGCACCGAAGGGACGCCGACGCGCACGGTCTCCTGGCGCGCTTCAGCCAGCGACAGCCCCACCGGAATAAAGTCACAGGCGGCCTGGGCATTAATGGCGAACAGCGCGGGCAGGGCGAGGTGCGGGGGAATATTGCCCAGCCCAATCTGCACGCCAATCAACACGCCAATGACCTGGGCGATGACCGCGCCGGGGCCGAGAAACGGCGACAGCAGCGGGAAGGAGCAGATCAGCGCCAGGGTCACCAGCCCGAGCGGATGGCTGGCCAGCGGAGCCAGGCCGTGGGCGATCCAGTCTCCGAGGCCGGAGGCCATGATGATGCCGATCAGCGCCGAGACGAAGGCCATGAACGGCAGGATGGTTTTCAGCACCGTATCGATGGTGTCGCGCCCGGACTGGAACAGGACCGCAACCGCAGAGCCCATTCCCATCCCGACTTTTGCCAGCAGGCCGTCGCTCTGCTCAGTGATCTTCTTGCTGGTGTCATATTCGCGCGGCGCGTGCTTTTTCACCGGCGCAGCCCCGTCTACCAGCGTGATGTTCTCTTCTTTTACGCCTGAGACGTAAATGTCCTCCACGATATGCTGCGCTAGCGGGCCGGATTTCCCCGTCGAATGAATATTGACGGTGGGAATGCGCCGTTTCGGGTAGATGCCGCAGCGCAGGGTGCCGCCGCAGTCGATTACTGCCACGCCGATCTCCGCTTCCGGCGGCTCGCCCTCTTTAAAGCCGTCCACCGCTTCCCAGCCGGTGAGTTCGCGCAGCTTGTCGACGATAGCCGGGCGGGTGCCCGCGGTGATATAGACGATCTTTTTGCCTTCGGTGGCGTCGAACTCCAGCGGGCCGCCCCAGCCACCCGTGCCTTTTTCAATGCGGATCCGGCTCATGCTGTAGCTCCCTTAAGCTGGACGTTCTGTTCAAGCTGAATGCCCATTTTCTTTTCGAAAATGGCGGTAGTGAGATCGGTCACCCAGCCGCGGAAGAAGTTAGTTACCAGGCCAACCAGCAGGTAGCTCACCGCCAGCGGGCCGAGCGGCAGGCCGAGGGTGGTCAGGCCGCTCGCAATCCCCAGATAGACAAACAGCTCGCCGGGGTTGATGTGCGGAAACAGACCGTTCATGGAGTGGCAGCTGTACGACGCTGCCGCGTAGTAGCTCGGCTTGTAGCGTTCGGGCATAAAGCGCCCGAGGCTCAGGGTCATGGGGTTACAAAACACAAAAGTGCCGATACAGGGCAGCAGCAGATAGCGGGAGATGGGATTACCCGCGCAGCGCTGGGCCAGCTTTTCAATCCGCTGCTGGCCAATAAAGTTGATCAGCGCATTCATGATCACCAGCAGGCTGATCAGCAGCGGCAGAATGCCGGTGACCATGCTGGTGAAGACCTCGCCACCTTTCTGAAACAGCCCGATAAACCACTCGGCGCCGTGGGTGATGGTTTCTATCATTATTTTCTCCTGTAGGGTAAGTTCGCTCTGGCGGAGTAATAATAATCACTTTGAAAGGTTTTAAAGTGTTAAACAGATCTCACAATGAAAGAAAAAATGATTATTTTGAAAGATAATAAGAAAGGTGACGGTGGCGTGGTGGAGAAGAGAACGAATTTACCTTTAGGCAGCGTAAAGATTTTGCCGGGTGCGTGTGCGCCCCTTCCTTGAGGTGTCCCGGATGCTTTACCATACTTGCCACTTATCGAATTCGTGAATGGATGTGTCATGTTCAAGCGTCGTTACGCAGCGCTACTCCCTGCGCTTATTCTGCTCTCCGCCTGCAGTAGTAAACCTAAGACCGAAGAGGTCCAGCAAACGGCAGGCGCCCCTTCCGGCGGCTTCCTGCTGGAGCCTCAGCATAATGTGATGCAGATGGGGGGCGACTTTGCCAATAACCCTGCGGCGGAACAGTTCATCGACAAAATGGTGAGCAAGCACGGCTTTAACAAAGCCCAGCTACAGGAGATCCTCTCCCAGGCGAAACGTCTGGATTATGTATTGCGACTGATGGATCGTCAGGCGCCGACCACCCAGCCGCCAGCCGGGCCGAATGGCGCATGGCTGCGCTATCGCAAACAGTTTATTACCCCGGACAACGTGCAGAATGGCGTGGCGTTCTGGAATCAGTATCAGGATGCGCTGACCCGTGCTCAGCAGGTTTACGGCGTGCCGCCGGAGATCATCGTCGGGATTATCGGCGTGGAGACCCGCTGGGGCCGGGTGATGGGTAAAACCCGCATCCTTGATGCGCTGGCGACCCTCTCCTTTAACTACCCGCGCCGGGCGGAGTACTTCTCCTCCGAGCTGGAAACCTTCCTGCTGATGGCACGCGACGAGCAGGACGACCCGCTGGATCTGAAAGGTTCCTTTGCCGGGGCGATGGGCTACGGCCAGTTTATGCCCTCCTCCTATAAGCAGTATGCGGTCGATTTCAACGGGGACGGGCACATCAACCTGTGGGATCCTGAGGATGCCATTGGCAGCGTCGCCAACTACTTTAAAGAGCATGGCTGGACGCCAGGCCAGCCGGTCGCGATTATGGCTAACGGCCAGGCACCGGGGCTGGAGAACGGCTTTAAAACCCGCTACAGCGCAGCACAGCTGACCTCTGCCGGGCTCACGCCGCAGCAGCCGCTGAACGGCAATCAGCAGGTGAGCCTGCTGCGTCTGGATATTGGTACCGGCTATCAGTACTGGTACGGTCTGCCGAACTTCTACACCATCACCCGCTACAACCACAGCACGCACTATGCGATGGCGGTCTGGCAGCTGGGGCTGGCGGTGGCCCAGGCACGGGCGGCCTCGCCGTTCAGTTAACGTCTGAAAACGTGGGTGGCTTATGCCACTCACGTTTCACTCCAGGCCGGATGGCCAGGTTTATTTTTTCTGAATCCCCCTCGTAAAACCTCCCCCTCATCCTCATATCTATCGGCTAAAGTGCTATCTTGTGCTGCACGTTTTTATGGAGACAAAACGAGATGACTGACCATGAATTAATGCAGCTCAGTGAGAGGGTAGGGCAGGCGCTGAAACAGCGCGGTGCCACGGTCACCACGGCTGAGTCCTGTACCGGTGGCTGGGTGGCGAAAGCTATCACCGATATCGCGGGCAGTTCCGCCTGGTTTGAACGCGGTTTTGTCACCTACAGTAATGAAGCGAAAGCGCAGATGATCGGCGTACGTGAACCCACGCTTATCGAGCATGGCGCGGTCAGTGAACCGGTGGTCATTGAGATGGCGATTGGCGCCCTGCGTGCCGCCCGGGCGGACTATGCTATCTCTATTAGCGGTATCGCCGGGCCGGACGGTGGCAGCGAAGAAAAGCCTGTTGGAACAGTATGGTTTGGCTTTGCGACGGCGCAAGGCGAGGGGATTACTCGCCGGGAATGCTTCAGCGGCGACCGTGAAAGCGTGCGTCGTCAGGCCACCGTTTATGCGTTAAAAACGCTCTGGCAACAATTTCTACAAAACACTTGATACTGTATGAGCATACAGTATAATTGCTGCAACAGAACAGAAATCCAAGGTGAAGCGCAGTTGTTTCACCCGGCATGAGAGGAAAAAATGGCTATCGACGAAAACAAACAGAAAGCGTTGGCGGCAGCACTGGGCCAGATCGAAAAGCAATTCGGTAAAGGTTCCATCATGCGCCTGGGTGAAGATCGTTCCATGGATGTAGAAACTATCTCCACCGGTTCGCTTTCTCTGGATATTGCACTGGGTGCTGGCGGCCTGCCTATGGGTCGTATCGTAGAGATCTACGGGCCAGAATCCTCCGGTAAAACCACCCTGACCTTACAGGTTGTGGCTGCTGCACAGCGCGAGGGCAAAACCTGTGCCTTTATCGATGCTGAGCACGCGCTGGATCCGGTTTACGCACGTAAACTGGGTGTCGATATCGACAACCTGCTCTGCTCCCAGCCGGATACCGGTGAGCAGGCGCTGGAAATCTGTGACGCACTGGCGCGCTCTGGCGCAGTTGACGTAATCATCGTCGACTCCGTAGCGGCGCTGACGCCAAAAGCAGAAATCGAAGGCGAAATCGGTGACTCTCACATGGGCCTCGCGGCACGTATGATGAGCCAGGCGATGCGTAAGCTGGCCGGTAACCTGAAGCAGTCCAACACGCTGCTGATCTTCATCAACCAGATCCGTATGAAGATTGGTGTGATGTTCGGTAACCCGGAAACCACCACCGGTGGTAACGCGCTGAAATTCTACGCCTCCGTGCGTCTGGATATCCGCCGTATCGGTGCCGTTAAAGACGGTGAAAACGTGGTGGGTAGCGAAACCCGCGTGAAGGTTGTGAAGAACAAGATTGCTGCACCGTTCAAACAGGCTGAATTCCAGATCCTCTACGGCGAAGGCATCAACTTCTACGGCGAACTGGTTGACCTGGGCGTGAAAGAGAAGCTGATTGAGAAAGCGGGCGCCTGGTACAGCTACAACGGCGACAAGATCGGTCAGGGTAAAGCGAATGCTATCTCCTGGCTGAAAGAGAACCCGGCGGCAGCGAAAGAGATTGAGAAGAAGGTACGCGATCTGCTTCTCAACAATCAGGATGCTAAGCCTGACTTCACTGCGGATGACGCAGACGTAGAAGAAACCAACGAAGATTTCTAATCACTTGATGTAATAAAAGGGCTGCGATTGCGGCCCTTTTTTGCATTTGTTTTTCAGCAGGTGCTTTATGAGTGAATCATCCCCCCGACGCCCCGCCTGGAACCGTCTGCTTGATCGCGCGGTACGCATACTGAGTGTGCGCGACCATAGCGAACAGGAGCTGCGCCGCAAACTCATGGCGCCGGTCATGAGCAAAAACGGCCCGGAACAAATCGACGCGACCGCGGAAGATTATGATCGCGTTATTGCCTGGTGTTACGAGCATAACTATCTGGACGATACCCGCTTCGTCTCTCGCTTTATCGCCAGCCGCAGCCGTAAAGGTTATGGCCCGGCGCGTATCCGCCAGGAGCTTAATCAGAAAGGCATCCCACGGGAAATCACAGAACGCGCGATGCGTGAATGCGAGATTGACTGGTGCGCGCTGGCACGGGAACAGGCGGTGCGAAAATACGGCGAACCGCTGCCGCGTGAATTTTCAGAAAAAGTCAAAATCCAGCGCTTTTTGCTCTACCGCGGTTTCCTGATGGAGGATATACAGGATATCTGGCGTAATTTTACCGATTGAACGCATGCGGGATTTTACTTCCCTCCAAAGAAAACTTATCTTATTCCCACTTTTTACAGTAGCTGGTCCGTCCAACAACGGTTGCGTAGTGACCCGCTGTGACATTTCGTTAGCTTGATTTCAGGATAATTATGAGCAAGAGCACCGCTGAGATCCGACAGGCGTTTCTCGATTTTTTCCATAGTAAGGGACATCAGGTTGTTGCCAGCAGCTCCCTGGTACCGAACAACGATCCAACTTTACTCTTTACCAACGCCGGGATGAACCAGTTCAAGGATGTCTTCCTTGGTCTCGACAAGCGTAATTATTCCCGCGCGACCACCTCGCAGCGTTGCGTACGTGCGGGTGGTAAACATAACGATCTGGAAAACGTCGGTTATACCGCACGTCACCACACCTTCTTCGAGATGCTGGGTAACTTCAGCTTCGGCGACTATTTCAAACATGACGCTATCCAGTACGCATGGGAACTGCTGACCGGTGAAAACTGGTTCAACCTGCCGAAAGAGCGCCTGTGGGTTACCGTCTACGAAACCGACGATGAAGCCTATGAAATCTGGGAAAAAGAAGTCGGTATCCCGCGCGAACGCATTATTCGCATCGGCGATAACAAAGGTGCCCCGTACGCGTCTGACAACTTCTGGCAGATGGGCGACACCGGTCCGTGCGGTCCTTGCACCGAAATCTTCTACGATCACGGCGACCACATCTGGGGCGGCCCTCCGGGTAGCCCAGAAGAAGACGGCGACCGTTACATTGAGATCTGGAACATCGTCTTCATGCAATTCAACCGTCAGGTCGACGGTACTATGGAGCCACTGCCGAAGCCATCCGTGGATACCGGTATGGGTCTGGAGCGTATTGCCGCGGTACTGCAGCACGTTAACTCCAACTACGACATCGATCTGTTCAGCACTCTGATTAAGTCCGTTGCCGACGTGACTGGCGCGACCGACCTGAGCAACAAATCCCTGCGCGTTATTGCCGACCACATCCGCTCCTGTGCGTTCCTGATTGCTGACGGCGTGATCCCATCGAATGAAAACCGCGGCTACGTGCTGCGCCGTATCATTCGCCGCGCGATCCGTCACGGCAACATGCTGGGCGCGAAGGAGACCTTCTTCTATAAGCTGGTGGGGCCACTGATTGGCGTGATGGGCGCAGCGGGCGAAGAGCTGAAACGTCAGCAGGCGCAGGTTGAGCAGGTTCTGAAAACTGAAGAAGAACAGTTTGCCCGTACGCTGGAACGTGGCCTGACCCTGCTGGACGACGAGCTGTCGAAGCTGAAAGGCGACACCCTGGATGGCGAAACCGCCTTCCGTCTGTACGACACCTATGGTTTCCCGGTTGACCTGACGGCTGATGTTTGCCGTGAGCGCAACATCAAAGTTGACGAAGCGGGCTTCGAAGCGGCAATGGAAGAGCAGCGCCGTCGTGCGCGTGAATCCAGCGGGTTCGGCGCCGATTACAACGCCATGATCCGCGTTGATGGCAGCAGCGAATTTGAAGGTTACGAGCATCTGGAAACCAACGGCAAAGTGACTGCCCTGTTTGTTGACGGCAAAGCCGTGGAGAGCATCAGCGCGGGCCAGACTGCCGTTGTGGTTCTGGACAAGACGCCGTTCTACGCAGAATCAGGCGGCCAGGTTGGAGATAAAGGCGAACTGAAAGGCAATGGTTTCAGCTTTGCCGTCAGCGACACGCAGAAATATGGTCAGGCAATCGGCCACCAGGGGACGCTGGCATCCGGCGAACTGAAAGTGGGCGAGGGCGTTCAGGCTATTGTTGACGAAGCGCGCCGCGCACGTATTCGTCTGAACCACTCCGCGACGCACCTGATGCACGCCGCACTGCGCCAGGTTCTGGGTACGCACGTTGCGCAGAAAGGCTCGCTGGTGAATGACAAAGTGCTGCGTTTCGACTTCTCCCATTTTGAAGCGATGAAACCGGCAGAAATCCGCGCGGTGGAAGATCTGGTTAATGCCCAGATCCGTCGTAACCTGCCGATCGAAACCAACATCATGGATCTCGAGGCGGCGAAGAACAAAGGCGCAATGGCCCTGTTCGGCGAGAAGTATGACGACCGTGTGCGTGTGCTGAGCATGGGTGATTTCTCCACCGAGCTTTGTGGTGGTACGCACGCCAGCCGTACGGGCGACATCGGTCTTTTCCGCATCGTGTCCGAATCCGGTACCGCGGCAGGCGTTCGTCGTATCGAAGCGGTCACTGGTGAAGGCGCGATTGCCAGCCTCCATGCGGAGAGCGATCAGCTGCACGACATCGCGCAGCTGCTGAAGGGCGACAGTCAGAACCTGGGCGAGAAAGTGCGCAGCGTGATGGAACGTACCCGCCAGCTGGAAAAAGAACTCCAGCAGCTGAAAGAGCAGGCTGCGGTTGCGGAGAGCGCAAATCTCTCCAGCAAAGCGGTTGAAATTAAAGGCGTTAAACTGCTGGTCAGCGAGCTGACGGGCGTTGAGCCGAAAATGCTTCGTACCATGGTCGACGATCTGAAGAACCAGCTCGGTTCAACGGTTATCGTTCTGGCAACGGTAGCGGAAGGTAAGGTTTCTCTGATTGCGGGCGTATCTAAGGACGTGATCGACCGTGTGAAAGCAGGGGAGCTGATTGGTATGGTCGCTCAGCAAGTGGGCGGTAAAGGCGGTGGTCGTCCTGACATGGCGCAAGCCGGTGGTACGGACGCAGCGGCCCTCCCGGCAGCGCTGGCCAGCGTAGAAAGCTGGGTAAGTTCGAAACTGTAATAATTACAAAGCGTAATCAGACGCCATAACGACACTGTTATGGCGTACTGCGCTCTACGCTATCGATAATGATAAAGTCAGGTTGAGTTTGTGTATATCGGCTAAACTTACGTTTAACAGATTGTGATGCCGTGACTACCTACACATTACGTGTTTGTCATCGCTTACTTTTTGGCGTTATATGATGGATAATGCCGGGATACAAGAGACCCGACTCTTTTAATCTTTCAAGGAGCAAAGAATGCTGATTCTGACTCGTCGAGTTGGTGAGACCCTCATGATTGGGGATGAGGTCACCGTGACAGTTTTAGGGGTAAAGGGTAACCAGGTACGTATTGGTGTGAACGCCCCTAAAGAAGTCTCTGTTCATCGTGAAGAGATCTACCAGCGTATCCAGGCTGAAAAATCCCAGCAGTCAAGTTACTGATATTATCGCGTCTCGCTCTCTGGCGAGACGCACCCCTCCTGACATTCTCCTTCCCTAAAGTTACCGTTCTGTTTCGTTCGCTCTGTTTTTAACCACTCTTATCTCTTTTACTTCGCCAAAATCCACCGTTCTTCATGCAGAAGAGTGCAGAAAGAGGGGCAAAATACGTTTATAAAACACTCTCTTTGCGGGTTTTACGTCCGAATTGCCTGTGAATTGTGCAAACGATAAAAGCTTGTGGAAAATTGTTTGACTTATAAGTCCCAGAAAGTAATATATGCGCCACGCAGCGACGAGAAGCTCTTAGCGAGTTACTCGAAGCACTCGAAAGAGGCGTTGTGTGGTGAGGTGGCCGAGAGGCTGAAGGCGCTCCCCTGCTAAGGGAGTATGCGGTCAAAAGCTGCATCCGGGGTTCGAATCCCCGCCTCACCGCCATTTTGCATCCGTAGCTCAGCTGGATAGAGTACTCGGCTACGAACCGAGCGGTCGGAGGTTCGAATCCTCCCGGATGCACCATCTATTACTTCATATTGCTTTAGAAGTGATATGAATATCGAGCAGTACAGTAGTAAATCCCGATGCATCCGTAGCTCAGCTGGATAGAGTACTCGGCTACGAACCGAGCGGTCGGAGGTTCGAATCCTCCCGGATGCACCATTTACTACATCTCAAAGCAGTATCCCGATGCATCCGTAGCTCAGCTGGATAGAGTACTCGGCTACGAACCGAGCGGTCGGAGGTTCGAATCCTCCCGGATGCACCATATTCTCCGAGATAGCAGCTAAACTGTTGTTTCATGGTCTGCGAGTCAATCGCAAGCACCAGGGAGGATAGCGTTGCTTCAGCAACGACCCGTAGGGCAAGGCGCAGCCGAGTAATCCTCCCGGATGCACCATCTATTACTTCATATTGCTTTCGAAGTGATATAAGTATCGAGTAGTACAGTAGTAAATCCCGATGCATCCGTAGCTCAGCTGGATAGAGTACTCGGCTACGAACCGAGCGGTCGGAGGTTCGAATCCTCCCGGATGCACCATATTCTCAGAGATAACAGCCAGGCTGTTGTTTCATGGTCTGCGAATCAATCGTCAGCACCAGGGAGGATAACGTTGCTTCAGCAACGACCCGGAGGGCGAGGCAACGCCGAGTAATCCTCCCGGATGCACCATATTCTCCCTCATTGTTTATTCCTTCGACGTTTCGTCAGCAATCATCTTCACTGTCAGCGACAAAAACCGCCATTTACGATAAAGTAATGCTTTGTTAATCGTTTAGCGAGAGCACGATGTACGCACAGTATGACGGTTTGATCTTCGATATGGATGGCACCATCCTCGACACCGAGCCAACGCATCGTAAAGCCTGGACTGAGGTCCTGGGGCGTTACGGAATGCGTTTCGACTTACAGGCGATGATAGCCCTCAACGGATCTCCAACCTGGCGTATTGCGCAGGCCGTGATTGAACTGAATCAGGCCGATCTCGACCCGCACCTGCTCGCGCGTGAAAAAACCGATGCCGTAAAAGCCATGCTGCTGGACACCGTGCGTCCTTTGCCCTTAATCGAGGTAGTGAAGGCGTGGCACGGGCGACGTCCCATGTCCGTTGGTACGGGCAGTGAAAGCGCTATCGCCGAAGCGCTGCTCAACCATCTTAACCTGCGCCACTATTTCTCTGCCGTGGTCGCGGCCGATCACGTTAAAAACCATAAACCTGCACCTGACACCTTTCTGCTTTGCGCAGAGCTGATGGGAGTCCCTCCCGCGAAGTGTGTCGTGTTTGAAGATGCCGATTTCGGTATTCAGGCGGCGCGAGACGCCGGTATGGCCGCGGTGGATGTTCGCTTACTGTGAGTGACGCACTGTCACTCGCCTCATTATTCGCCAGCAGTTTTTTAAGCGCTACGATCCTTCCCGGAAATTCCGAGGTGGTACTGGTGGCGATGCTCTTGTCCAGCGTCAGTCAGCCGTGGTTGCTCGTGTTAATAGCAACAATGGGTAATAGCCTTGGAGGGCTGACTAACGTTATTCTTGGGCGATTCTTTCCGCTACGCAAAACGTCGCGCTGGCAGGAAAAGGCAGTCGGCTGGCTAAAACGCTATGGCGCTGCCACGCTTTTATTAAGCTGGATGCCGGTAATCGGTGATTTACTGTGCCTGCTGGCGGGATGGATGCGCATCCCTTGGGGGCCTGTGCTCTTTTTTTTATGCCTTGGCAAGGCGTTGCGCTACATTCTTGTAGCGGTTGCAACTTTGCAGGGCATGACGTGGTGGCACTAATTGGACTGTTTGTGACCAGAAACCATTACAATTATGCTAAATAAAATGATTTTGACAGGCGGGAGGTCGAATTGATCCCGGACGTATCACAGGCACTGGCCTGGCTGGAAAACCACCCTCAGGCTCTGAAGGGTATTCAGCGCGGTCTTGAGCGCGAAACGCTGCGCGTTAACGCAGATGGCAGTCTCGCAACGACGGGCCATCCACAGGCGTTGGGTTCGGCGCTGACCCATAAATGGATCACCACTGATTTCGCCGAAGCACTGCTTGAGTTTATTACGCCGGTCGACGGCGAAATTGACCACATGCTGAAAATCATGCGTGACATTCATCGCTACAGCGCCCGTAATCTGGGTGATGAGCGGATGTGGCCGCTGAGTATGCCATGCTATATTGCGCAGGGGCAGGATATTGAACTGGCGCAGTACGGCACGTCCAATATCGGTCGTCTGAAAACGCTCTATCGCGAAGGATTAAAAAATCGCTATGGTGCGCTGATGCAGACGATTTCTGGCGTGCACTATAACTTCTCCTTGCCGATGGCATTCTGGCAGGCGAAGTGCGGCGAAACGGACAAAGAGGCGATCTCCGCAGGCTATTTCCGCCTGATTCGTAACTACTATCGCTTCGGTTGGGTCATCCCGTATCTGTTTGGTGCGTCTCCGGCGATTTGCTCCTCTTTCCTGCAGGGCAAACCGACCACGCTGCCGTTTGAGAAAACCGAATGCGGCATGTACTACCTGCCGTACGCGACCTCCCTGCGTCTCAGCGATCTGGGTTATACCAATAAGTCGCAAAGCAATCTCGGAATTACGTTTAACGATCTGCATGAGTATGTGGCAGGATTAAAGCGGGCGATCAAAACCCCGTCGGAAGCCTACGAAGAGATCGGTCTTGAGAAAGACGGTAAGCGCCTGCAAATCAACAGTAACGTTTTACAGATTGAAAACGAACTGTATGCGCCTATCCGTCCGAAACGCGTCACGCGCAGCGGAGAAACTCCGTCGGATGCGTTACAGCGCGGTGGGATTGAGTACATCGAAGTACGCTCCCTGGATATCAACCCGTTCTCGCCAATTGGCGTGGACGAGCAGCAGGTACGCTTCCTCGATCTGTTTATGGTCTGGTGCGTGCTGGCCGATGCGCCGGAAATGAGTTCTGACGAACTGCTTTGCACCCGCACTAACTGGAACCGGGTGATCCTCGAAGGGCGCAAACCAGGCTTGACGCTGGGCATCGGTTGCCAGACGGCACAGTTCCCGCTGCAGCAGGTGGGGAAAGATCTGTTCCGCGATCTCAAACGTGTCGCCCACACGCTGGATAGCGTTTATGGTGGCGATGAGTATCAGCAGGTGTGCGATCAGCTGGTCGAAAGTTTTGATAATCCGGAGCTGACATTCTCGGCACGCATTCTGCGTTCTATGATTGATCGGGGTATCGGTGGCACCGGTCGTGCGCTGGCGGCGGAGTATCGCGATATGCTGCTGAAGGAGCCGCTGGAAGTGCTTACCGAAGCGGAGTTTGCTGCTGAACGCGAAGCATCAATGGTGCGTCAGGCTGAGATTGAGGCGGCGGATACAGAGTCGTTTGCTGAGTTTCTGGCGAAACAAGGCTGACAGAAAAGAAAAAGGCCACATCGCTGTGGCCAAAATAACATCTCTGAAGAACAGGGATGATGATAACAAATGCGCGTCTTTCATATACTCAGACTCGCGTTGAATTGAAGAGTTCATTATTTTTAAAAAAAAATCACTATCGGAGGTGACGTATGCCGTTATTAGATAGCTTTACTGTCGACCATACCCGTATGGAAGCACCTGCTGTACGCGTTGCGAAGACCATGCATACCCCGCACGGCGATACGATCACGGTATTCGACCTGCGTTTCTGCGTACCGAATAAAGAAGTGATGCCGGAAAAAGGCATTCACACTCTGGAGCACCTGTTTGCCGGTTTCATGCGCGATCACCTGAACGGTAACGGCGTTGAGATCATCGATATTTCGCCTATGGGTTGTCGTACCGGGTTCTACATGAGCCTGATTGGGGTGCCGGAAGAGACCCGCGTTGCTGAGGCCTGGAAAGCGGCGATGGCTGACGTGCTGAAGGTGAAAGAGCAGAACCAGATCCCGGAACTTAACGTTTACCAGTGCGGCACATATCAGATGCACTCTCTGGAAGAAGCACAGGATATCGCCCGCCACATTCTTGAGCGTGACGTTCGCGTTAACAGCAACGACGAACTGGCGCTGCCAAAAGAGAAGCTGCAGGAACTGCACATCTAGTTCATTACCCGGCTCTCAACAAAGCGTGAGCTGGGTAATTTTACTCCCTTCTGCCTTGTTTATTTATAAATTCCTAAAAAATTATCTCTCGTTGTGCATCCCTCTCTTTGTGACTATTATTGCAGCCAACGCATGATGGTTAATTATATATTATATCTATGGATGATGTATTAATACGCATTCATTGTAATTATGGGTGCGTTGATATTTCATGGAATAGATAAAAATCAGAGGGATTTATGAAAGTTTATTTGACAGGTGCCGCCATCCTTTTTTCTACTCTTTTTTTGTCTGCATGCGGATCTGGAAGCGTTACGACGCCTATTGCGAAAGCACCTGCTGAACGTAAGCAGGAAGTGCAATGCTATCAGGAGTTTTCCGCGTTACAGAAGCTCGACCCCGTAGCCTATGAATCCTACCGTAAGCAATTCGATAATATTAATAAAAACTATAAAATTTACGAATCGAATAAATCCCTGGTGGATGGTAATGCTTCGGAGGTTATGCTCACCGAAATTAATAAAAAATTATCGCTGGTATGCGTAAGGATTCGTAATACGGTCTATACCAACATGATGAACCGTGCTAATGAAATGAATAAGTTATGAATAAATTCTTTAGCGCAGCACTGTACTGCGGATTGTTATTATCAGGCGGAAAGGCGCTTGCAGTTGGCACGGATTTATTAAAGCGTCTGGATGATGAAAAAATTATCGGCCAGGAGAAAACTAACCCCTTTATTGCCTCTGAAACCGCTACAACTCCCCAGAAGGCGGCAGTGGATCTTCCCCAATCGCAGGCGAGTAAGCCTGCTGATCCGGTACCCCGTGCCAGTGCCGTTAAAAGTGACAAGGCTGCCGGGATAGACCCGGCAAAAATTACGCGTCTGAACGACGCGCTTCGCCAGGCCAATTCCACCATTACCGCGTTAAATAAACAGCTAAGTGTTTTAGAAAGAGAGAAAGCCTCTCTGGAACAGGCGGTTGCCCATGAAAAGGATCGCGTTGCGGAAAAGGAGCAGGCGCTCGCCCGGCTTAAACCGCAACCGGATGGCAGTGCGCAAAAACTTGCTGTCGAAAGCCTCATTGCGGCATTGCCAACGTCTGCTGACATCGAGAAACAAAAAAACGCGGAACTGGCGGAACAACTGCGTAAAGCCGACGTGCAGCATGCCGCGCTGACCAAACAGCTGGCCGACCTGCAGGCGCAGAAGAATGCGCTGGATACCCAACTGGCCTCTCTTAAAACTCACTCTGAAAAAAGCACTGTCCTGACGGGGGAGATCGATGCCCTGAAAGCTCAGCTGTCCACACAGAACCAGCAAAAAACCGCGCTGGAAAAGCGGCTGGCCGAGCTTGAGAAAGAGTTCAACAGTGAAAAGGCGAAATTCGCCATTACGCAAAGCCAGCTCGAAGATACTAAAAAAGTCCTCGCCTCTCAGGAGTCACTGCTGGCAACGCAAAAAAGCAGCGCCGGAAGTGAGAAAGAGAAGCTCACTAAAGAGCTGACCGATCTGCAGGCGCAAAAAAAGGCACTGGAAACCCAACTTACCGCGCTGAAGGCCGCCGATGAAAGGAGCGCCGCGCTGACCAAACAGCTGGCCGACCTGCAGGCGCAGAAGAATGCGCTGGATACCCAACTGGCCTCTCTTAAAACTCACTCTGAAAAGAGCACGGTCCTGACGGGTGAGATCGATGCCCTGAAAACTCAGCTGTCCACACAGAACCAGCAAAAAACCGCGCTGGAAAAGCGGCTGGCCGAGCTTGAGAAAGAGTTCAACAGTGAGAAGGCGAAATCCGCCATTGCGCAGAGCCAGCTTGAAGATACCAAAAAAGTCCTGGCTTCTCAGGAATCACTGTTGGCAATGCAAAAAAGCAATGCCGGGAGCGAGAAAGAGAAGTTCACTAAAGAGCTGACCGACCTGCAAACGCAGAAGAAAGCGCTGGAAACTCAACTGACGACGCTGAAACAGGCCATTGATAAAAATGCGACGCTCACAAAAGAGCTGACCGATCTGCAGGCGCAAAAAAAGGCGCTGGAAACCCAACTCGCCGCGCTGAAGACCGCCGATGAAAAGAGCGCCGCGCTGGCCAAAGAGTTGAGCGATCTGAAGACGCAGAAAAAGGCGCTGGAAACGGAGCTGATTGCGTTGAAAGAGACGCGTGAGAAAAATGCCGTCCTGACCAAACAGCTGGCAGAGCTGCAGGCGCAGCGGCAGGTGCTGGATGCGCAGCTGGCTACCCTTAAAGCGAGCGGTGATAAAAGCACCGGTGTGGTCAAAGAGCTCGACACGTTAAAAGCGCAGCTATCGGCACTGAACCTGCAAAAAGCGACGCTGGAAACCCGTCTGGCCGAGCAGGAAAAGCAGTTCAGCAGTGAAAAAACGAAGTCCGATATTGTGCTGAAGCAGCTTGAAGATGCTAAAAAAGTTATCGCTTCTCAGGAATCCCTGCTCTCTTTACATAAAAGCAATACGGGCATTGAGAAAGAGAAGAGCAGCGCGCAGCTGGCGACCGCAGGTAAAGAGGCCGCGGAACTGAAAAAGCAGCTGGCAGAGCTACAGAGGCAAAACGCCTCGCTTGAGGAGAAATATAAAACGCAAAATAGCTCTCTTACAGCGCTGACGGCCGAAAACCAGAAGTTAAAAGAGACTCAGGCTAAGGCTGGAAAAGACGTTGCGCCTGTGCAGCAGGTGAAGATTGATAAGACGGCGTCAAAAGATACGAAGACCAGCTACGCAATCGGTGCATGGTATGGCGATGCGGCAGAGCGTGAGAAAGCCAAGCTGGACGGTCTGAATAAAAAACTCGATCTTAACGCCTTTATGCAGGGCTTTAACGATAAGGTGACTAACAAGCTACAGCTGGCAGAAGCCACGCTTTCAAAAGAGCTGACGGCACTGGATCAGTTACAGAAAAAACAGTTTGTCGCAACGCAAAGTGAAAATGAAAAGCAGAGTAAAGCTATCATGACAAAAGCGGCGAATGAGAAGGGGGCTAAGCGACTACCTGATGGCGCTGTCTACAGGGTGATTAAAAAAGGTGAAGCTCCCCTGATCAACGACAAAAATGAAATCATGACCGAAATCGATGAAGTGCTCGGCACCGGTAAAGTCATGTCCAGGAATGAAATTCGTGCCAGTCGGGTGAAAGATTTACCGCCGCTGTTCCAGACGGTAGTGAAAAAGCTGGGTCTGGGCGGAGAGGCAAAAATCCATATCCCGGCAAAGCAGGCGTATGGTGAATCGGGTGTTCCCGGTTTTGTACCGCCAGGTACAGTCTCGATCATCACGATTAAAATTATTGGGATTAAGTAGCCGTAACCGCGGCCATAAAAAAACGGATCTGCATGCAGATCCGTTTTTCTTTTCAGGCAAACACGTCAGTGGGCGCCGCCCCCTCCGCCACCCGCCCCAAACGGCGGTTTGGCAAACCAGATCAGCCCCAGTAACACAATGAACACACCTGCCGACAGCCAGAAGATCTCGTTGGCCGAAATTATCAGCCCCTGCGCGGTGATCTGCTGTGCTATCCACCCGGATGCCTGTTGCTCGGTCATGCCCATTCCCTGTAGCTGGCTGTACATCTCCTGCGCCTGCGGATTGAACACGTTCACCGACTCGGTCAGTTGAGCATGGTGCAACGACTCCCGGTTGGTCCACATGGTCGTCGTCATCGAGGTGCCGATAGAGCCCGCCAGCGTACGCATAAAGTTCGACAGGCTGGACGCCGCCGCCATCCTTTCCGGCGGCAGACCGGAGAGGGTGATGGTAGTCAGTGGCATAAAGAAGCAGGCCACCGCAAACCCCTGGATGAACTGCGGCCACGCGGAGGCGCCAAAGTCCATGCCCGGTTCAAAGGTATAGGCGCGCCAGTAGAAGCACACCGCATACATGATGAAGCTGAAGGTCACCAGGCGTCGCATATCCAGCTTATGGGCGAAGCGGCCGATGATCGGCGACAGCAGGACCGGGATCACCCCGACCGGCGCCGAGGCCAGCCCTGCCCAAGTGGCGGTATATCCGTACACCTCCTGCAACAGCTGCGGCAGCAGAACAATGGCGCCGAAGTAAAGCATGTAGGCGAGGCTGATACACAAACAACCTATAGTGAAGTTGCGTGATTTAAATAGCGACAAATCGACTATCGGGTTGTCGTCCGTCAGCTCCCACACAATCAGGAAGCTGAGCGCCACCACCGCCACAACAGTCAGAACGATGATCTCCTGGGAGGCGAACCAGTCCAGCTCTTTCCCGCGGTCGAGCATGATCTGCAGGCTACCGATGCCCAGCACCAGTAGCGCCAGCCCCACGCCATCAATCCGCCGCTGTTCAGTGCGGGTTTCGCGGCCACGCAGCGACTGCAGGGTCAGCAGTACCACTAGGGCGCCAATCGGCACGTTGATAAAGAAGATCCAGCCCCAGTGATAGTTATCGCTGATATAACCGCCCAGAATCGGGCCGCAGATCGGGGCGACAATCACCGTCATCGACCACAGCGCCAGCGCAATGGAGCGCTTGGCAGGCGGATAGTTGTTCAGGAGCAGACTTTGCGACAGCGGGATCAGCGGCCCGGCGACAATCCCCTGGATCACGCGGAAGAAGATCAGCATGGTCAGACTGCTGGAGACGCCGCACGCCCAGGAGGCCAGTACGAAAGCGATCGTTGACCAGAGGAACAGTTTCACTTCCCCGACACGCTTTGCCAGCCAGCCGGTAATCGGGATGGAGATCGCATTCGCCACCCCGAATGAGGTGATCACCCATGTCCCCTGGCTCAGGGATGAGCCAAGGTTCCCGGCAATGGTCGGGATCGCCACGTTCGCGATGGTGGAGTCCAGCACCTGCATGAATGTCGCCAGCGAAAGCGCAATGGTCATGATGACCAGCTGCGCCCCTTCCAACGGTTTTTGCGGTTTTTGCTGCTGCATAACGCTCACCTTCGGATTAACCGGCGTTTGCCTTCACGATCTCATCGATCAGTTTATTCACCGGCTCAAGGCTGATCTCGCGGGCATTACTTTCGTAGGCCGGGTTCGAACGTGCCTGGTTTGCCAGCATCTGGCCGTCACGGTTGGAGGTGTCCACCGTCACCAGCGTGGAGAGGCCAATACGCAGCGGATGGTCCGCCAGCTGTTTCTCATCCAGCTCGATACGCACCGGCAGACGCTGAACCACTTTGATCCAGTTCCCGGTGGCATTCTGTGCAGGCAGCAGCGAGAAGGCGCTGCCGGTCCCCATATCCAGCCCCACCACTTTACCGGTGTACTTCACGTCGTCGCCGTAGATGTCGCTGACGACCGTGGCGGTCTGGCCGATACGCATATGCGCCAGCTGGGTCTCTTTGAAGTTGGCGTCAATCCACAGGTTGGTTGCCGGCACCACCGCCATCAGCGGGGTGGAGGAGGTGATCTGCGCGCCAGGCTGCACCGAACGACGGGAAACGTAGCCGGTCATTGGGCTGACGATTTTGGTACGCTGCAGTGCCAGCCAGGCGTTACGGACTTCGGTCGCCGCCTGTTTTACCGCCGGTTGCTGGTCGAGCGTAGTATTCAGCACGATCGCCTGATTGGCGTTATATTGCTGAAGGGCCACATCCAGCTGAGCCTGCGCGCTGGCGACCGCGTCACGGGCGTGTTGCAGCTCTTCGCGGCCAATCAGATTGGCCGAACCCAGCGGGACGCGACGATTAAGGTCGCTCTGGGCCTGGGCGAGGGCGGTTTTCTGCACGTCAATATTGGCCTGCAGCTGTTTGCTGTTGATCATCAGCTGGCGGGTCTGACGTACGCTCGAGGCCAGCTCAGTCTGCGCTTTTTCAAACGCCTGCTGGGCATCGGTCGGATCGAGCGTCACCAGCACATCACCTTTTTGCACAAAGTCGGTATTGTCAGCCCAGACTTTCGTCACGCTGCCCGACACCTGCGCCATAATCTGAACCTGGTTCCCTGCCACATACGCGTCATCCGTCTCTTCACTATGACGCAGTACTAAAAACCAATAGATCCCATATGCCACGGCAATGATAATAAAGAGCAAGGTCAGCAGCAGAAGGGCGCGCTTGCGTTTGCCTTTCTTGTTGACCGGTTGCTGCGGGGTTGTGTTCTCCGCATTTGCGCTCATGTTGTTCTCCACGATCTTATTATTTCACATCGGCTGAGCCGACCTGTTATCAGAAAGGCCAGCACGATGAGATGCTGGCCTGACGGTTTTCTTATTAATCTGGATTTTGGAGCGTGTCGTCGCGTTAGCGCAGCGCCTCAAGAACAGCGCCATCTTCATCCATCTGGTCCAGACGGGTGAGCAGCTTACGGGTGATATGCTCAAGCTGATCTTTCTCTGCGTTACTTAAAGACGACCAGAGTTGATGCAGGCAGTTGTGCTGAGGTGGGAGCACCTCGCGCAGGAATTCGTGACCTTTCTCGGTCAGTTGCAGGTGCAGACAACGGCGGTCGTTGTCACTTTCGCGGCGCTCAATCCAGCCACGTTTTTCAAGCTCATCGGCAATACGGGTCGCATTGGTACGGGACGAACCCAGCGCGCAACTCAGCTCCGAAGGCTGAATGCTGTGATTTTCCTGAGACTCCAGCGTAATCAACGCCATAAATAACGTCTCGTTAATCCCTTGAGCTTTCAGCATTTTATTGCGATTTTCCAGCAGTTTACCCTGCATGTGCATGCAGAGACGCGTTAACAGGATCTCCTGATAAGGGAAATCTGCATAGCGACTGGCGCGAAATTTAAGCATTTGTTCAATGGGCGTAAACGAACTATCCATTTGGGCATAACCTCATTAATTACAGCCGATATAGTAACGACAGTGACAAATAATGTAAATGAATTATTTGTGCGGATAAAATCCGCAAGACGAATTTCACTGTCATCAAGAGCCGGGTTGATCCGTGACCCGGTAAGCACAGAAAAGAGGGGGTAACGCTGGCAAAACGGGGATGGGTCATCAGGCGTAAGCTATTCATGCGGTATTCTAATATATTACCCACATAAAAATTTTCGGTATAAATGATTGCGTACCTTAACAGACTGAGGGGCTCCTTAACACCCTGAGAGCCCCAAACTTATGTAAACCTTATTGAATAGCCTCCTGACGGTGATAACCGCGCCACCAGACCAGCAGGTTAAGCAGCGCCATCACCGCCCCGACCGCACACACGCCCGTCCAGCCGGCATGCTGCCACGCCGAGGCCGAAATGAGCGACCCGGCCGCACCGCCGATAAAGTAGCTGGTCATATACCCGGCCGTCAGGCGGTTACGGGCATCCGGCTTAACGCGGTAAATCACGGTCTGGTTGGTGATATGCACCCCCTGCACGGTCAGGTCGAGCACCAGGATGCCGACAATCAGCGCCAGCACCGAGACATGTCCGTACCAGATTGCCGCCCAGGAGAGCAGCAGCATCACCAGACCGGCGGTGGTGGTGAGGTGCGATTTGCCCTTGTCCGCCAGGCCACCCGCAGGACGTGCCCCCAGCGCACCGGCAGCCCCGGCCAGACCAAACAGACCGATCACCCCTTCGGAATAGTTAAACGGCGGAGAAGCCAGCAGGAAGGCCATCGAGGTCCAGAGGATGCTGAAGTTGGCGAAGGTAAAACAGCCGAGCAACGCCCGGGTACGTAGCAGTTTATCCTTTATGAACAGGCTAAAGACGGAGCCCAGCAGCTGCGGATAGTTGAGATGAGTTTCTGACTTCACCTTCGGCAGACCGCGCCACAGCGCCAGCGCCATTACCACCATCAGCACCGAGGCGACCCAGTAGACGGTGCGCCAGCCCCCGATACCCGCCAGTAAGCCCGCAACGGTACGCGCCAGTAAAATCCCCAGCAGCAGGCCGCTCATAATGGTGCCCACCACCTTACCGCGTTTTTCCGGCGAGGCGAGGGTGGCGGCGAGCGGCACCAGAATCTGCGCCACCACCGAGAAGAGACCGGTCAGGGCGGTGCCGAGGATCATCATGCTCAGTGACTGGCTGGAGGCGGTGATCAACATCCCGCCCGCGGCCAGCAGCGTCATGGAGACAATCATCGCCCGGCGTTCAAACATATCCCCCAGCGGGACGAGGAACAGCAGACCAACGGCGTATCCCAGCTGGGCGGCGGTAACGATAAAACCGGCTGAGCTTGCCGAGAGCGAGAAGTTGCGGGCGATGGTTTCCAGCAGGGGTTGCGCATAGTAATTGCTGGCGACCGCCAGACCGGTTGCCACTGACATCAGCAGAATAAGCGCGGGGCTAAGCCCTTGAGTTGTTTTTGTCATTTGGTTTCGAAATCATTAGTTAAGTGATTATTTTTTCGTAAACCATAATAACGGATGAAGTGAGGGGGCGGGGAGTTGTTAAGTGATGGATCGTGCGGTCTGCTCCCCTCACGGGAGAGAGGAGCAGAGTAGCGTTACTTCTGTGCCGCCAGGGCTTCATTTACCCATGCATCAAACTGCTGCTGGTGGGCTTTGATCCAGCCATCGATATGGCCCTGCACATCGGCCTCAGATGACTTGCCGGCATGCATCATCGCGTTCTGGGCGTTGATGTCCGCCAGCGGCAGCTTCATGACCGAGAACAGCTTCGCCGCCGCCGGGTTTTTCTCAGCCCAGGCTTTGTTGGCCACAATATGCATCGTGTTGACCGGGAAGCCATAGTTCATGCCGTTCGGCAGTTTGGTGTCGATATCCTTCTGCTCGCCAGGCAGGGAGGAGAATGGCACCTGCAACCAGACCACATCTTTACCCGGCTTCAGCACGTCGCTCACCCAGTATGGCGTCCAGGTGTAATAGATGACCGGTTTACCCTCTTTAAAGCGGGCAATGGTGTCCGCCATCATCGCCGAGTAATTCCCGTGACTGACGTCCACGGTTTTCGCCAGGTCGAAGGCTTTGTTCTGGTGGTTAATCACCGCTTCGCAGCCCCAGCCCGGCGAGCAGCCCATCATGTCGGCTTTGCCATCACCGTTGGTATCGAACAGCTTCGCAATCTTCGGATCTTTCAGCTGCTCAATATTGGTGATGTGGTACTGGTCGGCGGTTTTCTTGTCGATCAGATAACCCTGCGCCGCACCGGAGACAAAGGTCCCTTCACGGTAGAACTTCTTGTCGCCGCCCGCCGCGCTGTACATGTCGTCATGCAGCGGCTGCCAGTTCACGGCAGTAAAGGTGGCATCGCCGGAGGCAATGGAGGTATAGCCAACGTTGTAATCCACTTCGCTGGGCTTGTTGACGGTATAACCCAGCTTCTCCAGCGCCCGGCTGACCAGCCCGGTCTGGAATGACTCTTCGGAGATGGTGCTCTGGACCGGTTGCACGGTAATACCGGTGCCCGGCAGGTCGGCAGCGAATGCGCTGGTAGAGGCAAGGGTGGCAAACGCTGTGGCAAAAAGTACGCTATGTCGCATCGTTGTTCCTTATTTAGACGTTGTGAATGGGCGGGTAAGCAACCCGACAGGGCCGGTGGTATACCAGCGACGGTTGCCGCGACTGCGTGCATCACGACCGACAGCCTGGGTCAGGCGGTCAAGGATAATGGCGAGGATCACGATCCCGACGCCACCGACGGTGGCCAGCCCCATATCGAGACGACCAATCCCGCGCAGCACCATCTGGCCCAGACCGCCCACGGCGATCATCGAGGCGATCACCACCATCGACAGGGCCAGCATCAGGGTCTGGTTCACACCCGCCATAATGGTCGGCATCGCCAGCGGCAGTTGCACCTTAAAGAGCATCTGACGCGGGCTGGCACCAAACGAGCGCGAGGCTTCGATCAGATCCGCCGGGACCTGGTTAATGCCCAGAATGGTCAGACGCACAATCGGCGGCAGGGCGAAGATAATGGTCACCACCACGCCCGGCACGTTACCGATGCCGAACAGCATCACGATAGGCACCAGGTAGACAAACGCCGGGGTGGTCTGCATCGCATCCAGCAGTGGGCGGATAATTTTCGCCGCCCGCGGGCTGCGCGCCAGCCAGATCCCCATCGGCAGGCCGATCACCACGCAGAAGAGCAGGGCGGTCAGCACCAGCGCCAGGGTGATCATCGCCTGGGACCACGCGCCAATGGCGCCGATGGCGATCAGCGAAATCAGCGTGGCGATCCCCATTCCCGCGCTGCCAAACTGCCAGGCAATCAGCGAGAAGAGCACGATGGCGACCGGAGCGGGCATCCCCAGCATCAGCTGCTGGAAGCCGTTGAGGATGTAGTCCACCGGGACGCGGATCCCCTGGAAGACCGGGCGGAAGTGGGTCACCACCCAGTCGATTCCCTCCGTCACCCAGCGGTCGAGCGGGATCAGGGTTTTATGGAACGGATCCATAATATTGAAATGTTCTGGTTCCGGCGCCGGAGCGCTGGTCAGCCAGTCAGCGCCACCGCCGTCGGTGGGTGCTGGCGTAGAAGAGCCCCACGCGTCAGCGGATTGCGCCGCGCTGTCCGCCGCCTCTGTAGTTCCCCACGGGTTAGATTGATCAGCCATTGTTTGCCCCCTCGCGATCTAAAGCCTGCAGCAGCATACGTTTTGAAATGATGCCGACGTACTGTTGTTCCTCTCCAATTACCGGCACCGCACAGGGCGCCTGGCCAACGTGGGAGAGCAACTCGCTGAGCGGCGTTTCCGCGTCCACGGCAAGTGGCGCGTCGATTAACGCCGCATCGATCCCCTGACCTTCGCCAAGGGCGGTCTTCAGGGAGTCGATGGAGACCACGCCGACAAATTTATTGCCGCGTTCAACCAGATAACCATATTCCCGGTCCTCATCCTGCAGCAGCTTCAGGGCTGAGCGCGGGCCAAAACCTGGCGTTTTACGGATAATGCCGTTTGGCGTGCGGCGGGCAATATCTTTGGCGCTAAACACCTGGCTAATATCCACGCCACGGAAGAAGGTGCGGACATAATCATTTGCCGGATTATTCAGAATTTCGTCCGGAGTACCCACCTGAACCACTTCGCCGTTTTGCATAATGGCAATACGATCGCCAATTCGCATGGCTTCATCGAGGTCATGGGAAATAAAGACAATGGTGCGCTGATGTCGGGATTGCAGTTTTACCAGCTCGTCCTGCATCTCGGTGCGAATTAATGGATCGAGGGCCGAGAAGGCTTCGTCCATTAATAATATATCGGGGTTGATCGCTAATGCGCGGGCTAATCCCACGCGCTGGCGCATCCCGCCGGAAAGTTCATCCGGATATGCATGGGCGTAATTTTCCAGCCCCACCTGACGCAGCGCATCCAGCGCTTTTTCCTGGCGCTCATTGGCCGGTACGCCGGCTAATTCCATGCCGAAAGCAGTGTTATTTAACACCGTCATATGCGGCATCAGGGCGAACGACTGAAACACCATCGCGATCTTTTTTCTGCGCACCTCGCGGAGCTCGGCGTCCGATATTTTGGCGATATCGACGCCGTCAATCAGCACCTGCCCGCGGGTGGGTTCAATCAGGCGATTGAGAAGGCGAACCATAGTGGATTTACCCGAACCGGATAATCCCATGATGACAAATATCTCGCCTTCTTCAATGGCCAGACTGGCTTCTTTCACGCCAAGCGATAGCCCGGTTTTTTCCAAAATTTTTTCTTTTGAGAGACCTTTTTCAATATATTTGAAAGCCCTCTGCGGGTGCTCGCCAAATACTTTGTAGAGGTTTTTAACTTCTAATTTAATTGCCATGCAATAAAGAATGTCCCGTTATTTATTTAAATCGATAGCGTTACCAGTGAAATAATAAGCAGGCCATACCCTAACATACTCAGATTCTGAGACAACCCTTGCGGCGCTTGTGGCATGAATTTTGCCGTGGTTTGCATGCGGACAATATCGCTCAATTTCCCATGAGATAAGGGCTGAGCGGGAGATGAATTTTTTTGAGATTTTTACCGTGCGGATGGGAAATTTCGCCTGAATCGATGTGATCCAGGCGAATATGACCGGAGAATTACAGCGTAGATCACGAAGAGATATTTGTCAGACATTAAGTGATATATTTCGCATTGAAAACCGATTTATTTCACTTAAAAATCCCAGTCCTGGTCTTCTGTCTCCACCGTTTTTCCCATGACATAGGACGATCCCGACCCGGAGAAAAAATCATGGTTTTCGTCACCATTCGGCGAGAGCGCGGCGAGGATCGCCGGGTTTACCTCCGCCATTTCCGGCGGGAAGAGCGCCTCGTAGCCGAGGTTCATCAGCGCTTTGTTGGCGTTGTAACAGAGGAACGCTTTCACATCCTCCTCCCAGCCCGTTCCGGCATAGAGCTCGTCGGTATAGCTCAACCCGTTATCATACAACTCCATCAGCAGATCCAGCGCAAAACCCTTCAACGCCTCGCGTTCGGCCTCGCTAACTTTCTCCAGCCCTTTCTGATACTTATAGCCAATATAATACCCGTGCACGGCCTCGTCCCGGATGATCAGCCGAATCAGATCCGCAGTATTGGTGAGCTTACCCCGGCTCGACCAGTACATCGGCAGCCAGAAGCCGGAGTAGAAGAGAAACGACTCCAGAAAGACGCTGGCGATCTTCTTCTTCAGCGGTTCGTCGGCGCGATACTGCTCCAGTACCCGCTGGGCTTTACGCTGCAACGTAACGCTATCTTCGCTCCAGCGGTACGCGGTATCCACATCTTTGGTCTGACAAAGCGTCGAGAAGATGGAGCTGTAGGAGCGGGCATGCACCGCCTCCATAAAGCTGATATTCGACATCACTGCCTCTTCGTGCGGGGTCAGCGCATCGTCAATCAGCGCCGGTGCGCCCACCGTATTCTGCACCGTGTCGAGCAGCGTCAGGCCGGTAAAGACGCGGATAGTGAGCTGCTGCTCTTCGTGGCTTAAGGTCTGCCACGCCGGAACGTCGTTCGACAGCGGCACCTTTTCCGGTAGCCAGAAGTTGCTGGTCAGGCGGTTCCATACCTCCAGATCTTTGTCATCTTCAATCTTGTTCCAGTTAATGGCGTGAACCCGGGACAGTTTCATGCTCTCTCCTTACAGCGCGCAGGACACGCAGCCTTCTGTTTCGGTGCCTTCCAGCGCAAGCTGGCGCAGGCGAATGTAGTACAGGGTCTTGATCCCTTTCTTCCACGCATAGATCTGCGCTTTGTTGATGTCGCGGGTGGTGGCGGTGTCCGGGAAGAAGAGCGTCAGCGACAGCCCCTGATCGACATGTTTTGTCGCCTCGGCGTAGGTATCGATAATTTTTTCCGGGCCGATTTCATAGGCATCCTGATAGAGGTCCAGATTCTCATTCGTCATAAACGGGGCAGGGTAGTAGACGCGCCCGGTTTTCCCCTCTTTGCGGATCTCGATTTTCGACACAATCGGGTGGATGCTCGAGGTGGCATGGTTGATGTACGAGATCGACCCGGTGGGCGGTACCGCCTGCAGATTCTGGTTGTAGATGCCGTAGCGTATCACGTCGTCGCGCAGCTGTTGCCACATCGCCCGCGTTGGCAGGCGGACCCCGGCGCGGGTAAACAGCGCCCGCACTTTTTCCGTTTTTGGCTGCCAGTCGCCGCTGAGGTACAGGTTAAAGTACTCTCCGCTGGCGTAACGCGACTGCTCAAAACCGGCGAATCGCTGCCCTTTTTCACGGGCCAGCATCATTGAGGTGTTCAGCGCGTGCCAGGTGATGGTGTAGAAGTAGAGGTTGGTGAAATCCAGCCCCTCCGGACTCCCGTAGGCAATGCCCTCTCGCGCCAGATAGCCGTGCAGATTCATCTGCCCCAGCCCAATGGCGTGCGAGGCGGCATTCCCGGCCTCTACCGACGGCACGCTGCGGATGTGGCTCATCTCCGACACTGCCGACAGGCCGCGTACCGCGGTCTCAACGGTGCGGCCAAAGTCCGGCGAGTCCATGGTGTGGGCAATATTCAGCGAGCCCAGATTGCAGGAGATATCGTGCCCGATACGGGCGTAGTCCAGGTTCTCGTCATAGGTTGAAGGGCTGTTAACCTGCAAAATCTCCGAGCAGAGGTTGCTCATATTGATGCGCCCGGCAATGGGGCTGGCGCGGTTGACCGTGTCCTCGTACATGATGTAGGGATAGCCGGACTCAAACTGGATCTCGGCCAGCCGCTGGAAGAACTCTCGGGCGTTGAGGGTTTTTTTGCGGATCCGCGTATCTGCCACCATCTCGTCATACAGCTCGCTCACCGCCACATCGCCAAACGGCTTACCGTAGATGCGCTCCACGTCGTAAGGGGAAAAGAGCGCCATATCGGCATTCTCTTTTGCCAGCCGGAAGGTGATATCCGGGATCACCACCCCCAGGGAGAGGGTTTTGATGCGAATTTTTTCGTCGGCGTTTTCGCGTTTGGTATCAAGAAAACGCATGATGTCCGGGTGATGGGCATGAAGATAGACCGCCCCGGCCCCCTGGCGCGCGCCGAGCTGGTTGGCGTAGGAGAAGGCATCTTCCAGCATCTTCATCACCGGGATCACCCCGGAGGACTGGTTCTCGATGCGCTTGATGGGCGCCCCCGCTTCCCGCAGGTTCGAGAGTAAAAAGGCCACGCCGCCGCCGCGTTTGGAAAGTTGTAGTGCCGAATTGACCGCCCGGCCAATCGACTCCATGTTGTCTTCAATACGCAGCAGGAAACAGGAGACCAGCTCCCCGCGCTGCGCTTTGCCGCCGTTGAGGAAGGTAGGCGTGGCGGGCTGAAAACGCCCGGAAAGGATCTCATCCGTCAGCTGGCGGGCCAGCGTTTCATCTCCCTGGGCCAGGGTCAGGGCGACCATCACCACCCGATCCTCAAAGCTCTCCAGATAGCGCTTTCCGTCGAAAGTTTTCAACGTATAGCTGGTGTAAAACTTCCAGGCGCCGAGGAAGGTCTGAAAACGAAAACCGCTGGCATGGGCATGGGCAAAGAGCGCCAGCACAAAGCTGCTCTCATAGCGCGCCAGCACCCGTGGGTCGTAGTAACCTTCCCTGAGCAGGTAGTCCAGACGCGCCTGCGGGCTGGCAAAGGTCACGCTGTTGGGGCGGACATGGGCGTTAAAAAAGGCGTCCACCGCCTCATGATCTTTGCTGAACTGGATCTTCCCGTCACCATCGTACAGGTTCAGCATGGCGTTCAGGGCATGGAAATCCTGCGATCCCTGCATCACGCGTTCTGCGGTTGTCGTTGCCAAAATTCGTTTACTCCTTTACGCACGTTGTCGACGTCCTGCTGTGTCCCCATCAGCTCAAAGCGATAGAGGTACGGCACGCCGCACTTTTGTGAGATGACATCCCCGGCGCGGCAGAAGGCATCGCCGAAATTACGGTTGCCGGCGGCGATCACCCCGCGGATAAGCCCCCGGTTATGGGGATCGTTAAGAAAGCGGATCGCCTGGCGCGGTACCGCCCCGGCGGTTCCACCGCCGCCGTAGCTGGGCACCACCAGAATAAAAGGCTCGTCCACCTGAATGCGCTCCCGCTCGTTCAGCGGGATCCGCACGGCGGGCAGCCCGAGGCGCACGATAAAGCGGTGCGTGTTCTCCGAGCTGCTGGAGAAGTAGACGAGCAGGCTCATGCCCGGGCGGCCTGCGCAGCCTGCGGCAGCCGGTTAATCAGATCTGGACGGAACCCCGACCAGCTCATCTCCCCGGCGACCACCACCGGCAACTGGCGGAACCCCTGGGCTTTAAGCCTCTCTGCCGCGTCGGCAACCTGATCCACATTCACCAGTTCGAAGCTCACGCCCCGACTCTCCATGGCGCGTTTGGTGGCATGGCACTGCACACAGTTGTCACGAGTGTAAATAATAATGCGCATGATTCGTATTTCCATTTAAAGTGGGGGTCCAACGCGATTGAACGCGTCACCAGGAGTCTGTCTTGCTAAAAGGAATACTAGATGTAGTTATCTAAACTTTCAACCACACAAGATATGGGAAATTCAAGCGTATTTGCTGCCGGTAACAACTGTTACGGGAAGGGGGGCTATGGCTTATAAAAATGAAAAACCCCAACACCGCAGAGCATTGGGGTAGAAGAGCATAGTTCGGCGTTGGGCGTTACTTACGCAGGGCGAGCAGCGCACCGATGAAGATCCCGACGGCCGCGACGGTACCTACCGCACACATGGGTCTCTCGCGAATAAAGGTGTTCGCACAGTTTATGGCATCGCAGGCAGACTGCTTGCTGGTGGAACATCCATTAAGACGCGCACGGGTTTCGCGCAGTAGCGACCGCGCCTTACGTCTCGCATCTTCCGCTTCGCCCTTCGCATCCGATCCCCAGGATTTCAAAACGCTTTCCAGCGTATCCGCTAATTTCCTGACATCGTTATGGATATCCTGAGCATCGTCCTCAACATCGTTTCGGTTTGATCGGCTAAACATACAATTCTCCCTTGAATTTGCGGTAATAAACAGTTTAGACCACCTTTTTAATATCTGAAGCCGGTCACGGCTTATCAGGCCGTTTATGGATTTTTCTGAAAGCACTGCTAATGCTGAATACGGTAAGGTTGCCCGGCAGGAAATGATAACGAGGAAAGAATATGTATTTACGACCCGATGAGGTTGCGCGCGAACTTGAAAAAGCGGGATTTACGGTGGATGTGGTAACACAAAAAGCATACGGTTATCGTCGTGGCGATAATTATGTTTATGTGAACCGGGAAGCCCGCATGGGGCGCACTGCGCTGATCATTCATCCGACGTTGAAAGAGAGAAGTCTTTCCTTCGCGGAGCCTGCTTCAGAGATGAAAACCAGCGACCATTACCAGCAGTTCCCGCTCTATTTAGGGGGCAATAATCAGGAACATTATGGTATTCCGCATGGTTTCAGTTCCCGCATGGCGCTGGAACGGTTTCTGAAAGGCCTGTTTGGCGACTCGCAATAACGACGCGACTGGCTTTCGCCAGTCGCCGTGTTTCAGGCCTTGACCTGCTGGTACTGGCTCACTTTAAACAGACGTCGGCAGTAGTCGAGGAAATAGCCGTAGACCGCGCCCATCATCATCGACACCACAATATTCGAACTTACAGCAGCGGCGATCTGGTGCCAGTCTGCGCCCACCGTTAATAAAATGGCGACATATACCGGCGACTGGAAGGTGACATAGGCCACCACGTCCGCCAGATTTTTCATCCAGCCGGTAGATGAATAGCGGCGGGCAAAACGCATCACCGCATCGCGGTAGAAACCGTACGGCCATGCAATAAGGATGTTCACCGGCACGGCGACCAGACGTGAAGAAAGTGACTGCTCAAAGGTCATTCCGGAGAGGAATATTTCAATCAGCATGTTCACCACCGAACAGTAGACCACCATTGCAAATGTGTCCGCTACAGCGTGGCGCAGGCGAGACTGCCGTGAGAACATGTTCTGACTCCTGAAGATGATACGATAACGAGGCTAAAGCGGGTTGGGATAGTGCTTTAGTTTGCTTTGTTTTTCGTGTATAGCGTATCTCTCTGCATTGAAACTCTCAATTAGCGATAAATTTTTATTTACTGGCGTTTTGTCCGTAAAATTCTCTAAACGAACCGGTTTTGCCAGTGTTGCGTTATTTTCTTTGTTACTCTCTGTTTTTGTATTTTAAAACAACTACTTAATGTAGCGTTTTTCCGCGTCTGGCATGACCTGTGTTCAGGTAAGGAAAAACGTCCATATCGCAAGGCGGTTATGTTGTTAAAATGATGTTGTGCAGCGTAAAGCTCTGAGATTGATGATTTGGTTTTATGCGATGCAGATGAATGAATATTCGTTTCGCGCCGCGGCGGCTCAACCACTGATGCCGGTAATAGCACAGTGGTAATAAATAATGATTAAACTGCGGTCCTGAATAAATCATTAAAACTGAAAATAACCGTCATTATATATTCTTAATTCCCTGTTGTTTGACCTGAATTATATTTTCGTGCGGTATCGTCTGGATGTTTATAAACAAATGAATTACCATGAGCCGGTATTGATTATTCAGACGACTTTGAAAAGGTTTTCATATTACATGACTTCAATGTTACATAATCTTAATAATATCCGTTCACTTCGCGCGATGGCGCGTGAATTCTCTCTGGACGTGCTGGAAGATATGCTCGAAAAGCTGCGTATTGTCACGGAAGAAAAACGTAATGAGCAGGCTGAGATCGAACAGCAACGTGCCGAGCAGCAGCAAAAAATTAGCGCTCTGCTGGAGATGATGAAAGCTGACGGTATTTCGGCAGAAGACCTGCTGGGTTCCGAGCTGCTGAGCGCCAGCGCGCAGCCGAAAAAGCGCAAGCCGCGTGCTGCAAAATATCGCTATACCGATCTCGATGGCACTGAAAAAACCTGGACCGGCCAGGGCCGTACGCCGAAGCCGATCTCCCTTGCGCTGGCAGAGGGTAAATCACTGGATGATTTCCTGATTTAATGCGCGCAGACCGGGCGGATTCACGCCGCCCGGCAGCACCGGCGCTTAGCAGACGCCGAAATCGCCATCTTCTTTATACAGCGCCACATCCGCTGCTTTCAGGGTGTATTTATCTCCCTGTTCGTTACCTGCCTGCACCGCCACAATCTGATCTTCATGCACTTCGATGACTTTAAGTTTTGGTCCGCCCATGCGCGGCTGTACGAGATCGCCAACAGAAAACATAGTTACCTCCTTATGATGGATGAATTCCGAGCTTAGCCCAGGCGCAGGCCGCGGTACAGCGCGGCGGACGGATTACCCCTTAATCGCCAGCCTAAACCTGTGTAAAGAGGGTAAAAGAGGGTAAAACTTCACGCCAACGCTGGCAGCCGTGCGTAGACTCGCTACCCTTAAAGTTAAAATCTCTTTTTTAACAATGACCTGACTGCTTGTATGGAGAATCTATGGGTTTCTGGCGTATCGTAATTACCATCCTGCTTCCCCCGCTTGGCGTACTGCTGGGCAAAGGCTTTGGCTGGGCCTTTATCCTCAACGTCATCCTGACGCTGCTGGGCTACATCCCCGGCCTTATCCATGCGTTTTGGGTGCATAGCCGCAGCTAATCCCGCCACAGTAAATCACTGTAGATCCCGGTCAGCACCCCCTGGGGCGCAAACTGCTGTTTGATCCAACGGGTGACCAGACCGGTTGCCGCATGCTGCGTGGCAAGCAGCATGCGCGAGTCCTGGCGTGGGTTATTGATGCGCCGCGTCACCAGCAGCCCCGCCTCCACCGCCTCTCTCGCCATATGTTCCGGTAAAAAACCGATCCCCTCGCCCAGAATCTGGCACTGGCATTTGGTATTAAAATCCGGGACCAGGATCGCCTCCTGGCCGTGCAGCAGCCAGCCCACTTTCTTGTTAATGGTATGCGCCGTGTCTTCGACCATGATGTTGGGATACAGACGCAACTGGCTCTCGGCCAGCGGCTCCGGAGCCAGGGCCAGCGGGTGGTCCGGGGCGATGGCAAACACCCAGCGGATCGCGCCAATCTCGGTGTAATCGATCCCGCCGCCGTCCAGCAGGGTATCCGGCGCGCCAATGGCGATGTTCGCCTGATTATTGATGATCGAATCCCAGACGCCGTTATAGACCTCGGTGGTGACGGTGATCTGACAGGTGGGGAACTGTTTCTTTAATACCTGCAACAGGCGGGCGGTGTGGCGCGGCGTATAGAGCAGCTGGTTGATGCAGATCCGCACCCGGGTCTCAATGCCCTGGGAGATGGTATCTATCCCGCGCTTGATGGCGTGGAAGTCATTCAGCAGGTCTACCGCCTTACGGTAAAAGTAAAAGCCCGATTCGGTGAGTTCAATGCTGCGGGTGTTACGCACAAACAGCACCACGTCGAGGCCAGTCTCCATCCGCTTGATGGTGTAGCTGATGGCCGAGGTGGTGACCCCCAGCTCGGTAGCCGCTTTGCTGAAGCTGCTGAAGCGGGCCGCGGTAGTAAACGCCAGCAGGTTCTCTTCGGTAAAGATGGAATTCATATTATGGCTCCCGGCACCCATCAGTTTTGAACATATTTTAACAACGCGGTTACAACTCATTTGAAGCCGGTCACAGTTCTGCTCATTTGCTGCGAGCCGCGCAGCGCAAGGGCTGCGTGAACATAAGCAGAATGCAGCTTAAGGGCCTAAAAAGCGGTAAAACATAAGGAAAAGGTTGCACAGACGCACGTTTTGACCGGACTGTTAAATTTAACTCAACAATGAATTCGCTGTCGATGAATCATTTTTAAGCGGATTCTTTTCTGACCAGGCCATTGCTATGCTCACTCCATCAGAAAGGAAAACCCGGAGTGTGGATATGTCCAGCAATGAACTCGTTACTGAATTTCTGTTAGCCGCCGAGCAGGGGAATGTCGCGGCATTAAACGCCTGTCTGGAAAAAGGGGTGGATATAAATGCCACCAACCGGCAGAAAAGAACCGCCATTATTATCGCCAGCCTGAATAAACACTATTCCTGCGTGGAGCGGCTGATTGCCGCTGGCGCAAATATCGACCAGCAGGATCAGACCTGTTTCAACCCGTTCCTGATTAGCTGTCTGACCAACGATCTCACCCTGCTGCGTCTTGTCCTGCCGGCCAACCCGGATCTCGACAGGCTGACCCGTTTTGGCGGGGTGGGGATCACCCCGGCCAGCGAGAAAGGGCATCTGGAGGTGGTGCAGGAGCTGCTGGCCCGCACCGACATCAACGTTAACCACACCAACTTTGTCGGCTGGACCCCGCTGCTCGAAGCCATTGTGTTAAATGACGGCGGCCCTCGCCAGCAGGCGATCGTGAAGCTACTGCTCGACCACGGCGCCAACCCGCATATGACCGATAAATACGGCAAATCCCCCCTCGAACTGGCGCGGGAGAAAGGCTTCAGCGAGATTGCCGAGCTGCTGATCGCCGCCGGCGCCTGATACTCCCGGCCAGCCGTTTCGCGCTGGCCTGAAATAAAAATAGCTCTTCCCGTCATGCCCTTGGGCGTGATGTGGCCCCCTTTTGCCCGCATTCAGGAGGACGTAATGCCCACCAAAATCGTGATAAAAAAGAATACCTATTTTGATTCTGTTTCGCTGATGTCGGTTTCCACCAAAGCCAACAAATTGCCCGGCGTGGAGCAGGCCTTTGTTGCTATGGCCACCGAAATGAATAAAGGCGTATTAAGAAATCTCGGCCTGCTGACGCCGGAATTAGAAGACGCCAAAAACGGCGATCTGATGATCGTCATTAAAGGCGAGGCCGCCAACGACGAGACGCTGGCCGCCATCGAAGCCCTGTTTACCCGCAAAGAGAGCGCAGGCTCACACGAATCGCGCTACGCCACGCTCGCCAGCGCCAAAACCCACCGTCCGGACGCCAACCTGGCGGTGATCTCGGTCAACGGCACCTTTGCCGCCCGCGAGGCGCGCCAGGCGCTGGAGAACAACCTCAACGTAATGCTCTTCTCCGATAACGTCTCCCTCGACGATGAGCTGGCGCTCAAGCAGCTGGCCCACGAAAAAGGGCTGCTGATGATGGGGCCGGACTGCGGTACCGCCATCATTAACGGGGCAGGGCTCTGCTTTGCCAACGCGGTCCGTCGCGGGTCGATTGGCATCGTCGGCGCCTCCGGCACCGGCAGCCAGGAGCTGAGCGCGCGCATCCACGAGTTCGGGGGTGGCATCTCCCAGCTGATCGGCACCGGCGGTCGCGATTTGAGTGAAAAAATCGGCGGCCTGATGATGCTGGATGCTATCGCCATGCTGGAAGCGGACGACGCCACCCAGGTCATCGCCCTGATCTCCAAACCGCCTGCGCCTGCGGTGGCGGAAAAGGTGCTGGCCCGCGCCCGTGCCTGCCGCAAACCGGTCGTAGTCTGTTTCCTCGGCCGCAATGAACCCCCAGCCGATGAAGCGGGATTAGTGTTTGCCCGCGGTACCAAAGAGGCGGCACTGAAGGCGGTGCTGCTCACCGGGATCAAAAAAGAGTCCCTCGATCTGCACCCGCTCAACTGGCCGCTGATTGAAGAGGTGCGCGCCCACCTGACCCCGCAGCAGAAGTACATTCGCGGTCTGTTCTGCGGCGGCACCCTGTGCGACGAAGCGATGTTCGCCGCGCTGGAGAAATATGACGACGTCTGGAGCAACATCCAGCCGGACCCGGCTAAACGCCTGAAGGACATCAACGTCAGCCAGGCCCATACCTTCCTCGATTTCGGCGATGACGATTTCACCAACGGCAAACCGCACCCGATGATCGATCCGACCAACCGCATCAGCCGTCTGCTGCAGGAGGCGCGCGATCCGGAGGTAGGCGTGATCGTGATGGATTTCGTCCTCGGCTTTGGATCGCATGACGATCCGGTAGGGGTGATGATCGAGGCGATCCAGGAGGCGCAGGCGATCGCGAAAGCCGATAACCGACCGCTGGTCATTCTCGGCTATGTGCTTGGCACCGACCAGGATCCCCAGTCTCTGACGCAGCAGTGCCAGCTGCTCACCGATGCGGGCGTCATCTGGGCCAGCAGCAGTACCAATACCGGATTACTGGCACGTGAATTTGTCTGCAAAGGGGAGAAAGCATAATGACGACCTTATTTAACCAGCCGCTGAATGTGATTAACGTCGGCATCGCCCTGTTCAGCGACGATCTCAAGAAGCAGCACGTTCCGGTCACCCATCTCGACTGGACCCCGCCGGGGCAGGGCAATATGCAGGTCGTTGAGGCGCTGGATCAACTGGCAGAAAACTCGCTGGCGGAGAAAATCGCCGCGGCTAACAAGATTGCCCTTGAGCGCATTATTCAGTCCCACCCGGTGCTGGTGGGTTATGACCAGGCGATCAACGTCGTGCCAGGCATGACCCGCACCACCATCCTGCACGCCGGTCCGCCGGTGGCATGGGAGAACATGTGCGGGGCGATGAAAGGGGCGGTCACCGGCGCGCTGGTGTTCGAAGGGCTGGCGACGGATCTGGAGGAGGCAGCCAGGCTGGCGGCCTCAGGCGAGATCACCTTCTCGCCATGTCACGAACACGACTGCGTGGGGTCGATGGCGGGCGTCACCTCTGCGTCGATGTTTATGCATATCGTCGAGAACAAAACCTACGGCAACCGCGCCTTCACCAACCTCAGCGAGCAGATGGCGAAGATCCTGCGCATGGGGGCCAACGACCAGAGCGTGATCGATCGTCTGAACTGGATGCGTGACGTGCTCGGCCCGATGCTGCGCGACGCCATGAAGATCATCGGTGAAATCGACCTGCGCCTGATGCTGGCCCAGGCGCTGCACATGGGCGACGAGTGCCACAACCGTAATAACGCAGGCACCACGCTGCTGATTCAGGCCCTGACCCCAGGGCTGATCCAGGCGGGCTATCCGGTGGAGCAGCAGCGGCAGGTGTTTGAATTCGTCGCCAGCAGCGACTACTTCTCCGGCCCAACCTGGATGGCGATGTGTAAAGCCGCGCTGGATGCTGCCCACGGCATCGAGTACAGCACCGTGGTCACCACCATGGCGCGCAACGGCTACGAGTTTGGCCTGCGCGTTTCCGGCCTGCCGGGGCAGTGGTTCACCGGTCCGGCGCAGCAGGTGATTGGCCCGATGTTCGCGGGATACAAGCCGGAAGACTCCGGACTGGATATCGGCGACAGCGCCATCACCGAAACCTACGGCATTGGCGGTTTTGCGATGGCGACGGCCCCGGCGATTGTCGCCCTGGTGGGCGGTACGGTGGAAGAAGCCATCGACTTCTCCCGCCAGATGCGCGAGATCACGCTGGGCGAAAACCCGAACGTCACCATTCCGCTCCTCTCGTTTATGGGCGTTCCCACCGCCATCGACATCACCCGCGTGGCGGGCAGCGGTATTCTGCCGGTGATCAACACCGCCATTGCCCATAAAGATGCGGGCATCGGCATGATTGGTGCCGGGATCGTTCATCCGCCATTTAGCTGTTTTGAAAAGGCGCTGTTAGCCTTCCGCGATCGCTATTTCCTTTAAGGTAAGCATCCATGAAAAGCATGAAACTGGAGTGGAAAAGAGGTGACTGGGCGGCGTACTTCGGGTTGATGACCAACAACCTGACGAACCTGCTGACCATGATGGGGCTGCTCATTTTTGTCGTCGGCATCCCGAAAGAGATTGTTTATGGACGTATTGCGCCAGCCTTCGGGCTGGCGGTACTGGTGGCGAGTATCTGCTACGCGTGGTTCGGTTTACAGATGGCGCGCCAGACCGGGCGTAACGATGTGACTGCACTGCCGTCAGGGCCGAGCGCGCCCTCGATCTTCACCGTCACCTTTCTGGTGCTGATGCCGGTCTACCAGCAGACCGGTGACGCGGATTTCGCCATCCAGATTGGTCTGGTGTGGTGCTTCGTGGAGGCGATGATCCTCGCGGGCGGCTCTTTCCTTGGCGAAACCATCCGCAAGATGATCCCGCGTACCGTGCTGCTCTCGTGCCTCTCCGGTCTGGGTCTGCTGCTGTTAGCGATGAACCCGATGTTGCAGGCGTTCGAAGCGCCGACGGTCTCCTTTATCGTCCTGCTGCTGATCTTCATTAACTGGTTTGGTAAAAAGCCGATCTTCGCCCGCATCCCCACCGGTCTCCTGCTGCTGATCGCCGGTACCGCGCTGGCGTGGATCTCCGGCCTGCAAAGCCCGGAAGCGATCAAGGCGTCGATGTCCTCCTTCGGCTTTAACCCGCCGGAAGTGCATATCGACAGCTTTATGCAGGGCCTGCCACATGCCCTGCCGTATCTGGCCTCTGCCGTGCCGCTGGGGCTGGCGAACTACATCTTTGACCTGGAGAACATCGAAAGCGCCCACGCGGCGGGGGATGAGTACCCGACCCGCAAGGTGATGCTGGCCAACGGTCTTTCGTCCATGCTCGGCTGCCTGATGGGGAACCCGTTCCCGGTAACGGTCTACGTCGGCCACGCGGGCTGGAAAGCGATGGGGGCCAGCATCGGCTACACGCTGGCCTCCGGCGTCACCATGTTCATCGTGCCGCTGTTCGGGCTGGGAGCCTTTATGCTCGCCATCATCCCGATGACCGCCATCGTGCCGATTCTGGTCTTTATCGGCGTGGTCACCGCCAACCAGGTGGTGAGGGAGACGCCCAAAGTGGAGGTGCCCGTCATCTTTATCTGTCTGTTCCCGTGGATCGCCAACTGGGCGCTGACCATGATGAACAGCGTGATGGGCGCGGCGGGCACCAGTGCGGCGAAAATCGGCACCGACGTGCTGCACAGCAAAGGGATTTACTACGAAGGGCTGATGCATCTCGGCAACGGCGCACCGCTCGCCAGCATGCTGTGGGGCTGTATCGCCATCTTCGCCATCATCAACAAGCCGCTACGCGGTGCCGTTGCCGCCGCGGTCGGTGCGCTGCTGGCGCTGTTCGGGGTCATCCACGCCCCGGTGGTGGGCTTCGCCGAGGGCAGTTCTCTGACCTTTGTGCTGGCCTACCTGATGATGAGCGGCATGTTTGTGTTGAAGCATGTTCTGGATAGCCGCGAAGCGGCAAGCGCGACGTCGGGCACCGTTATAAAGGACAACGTATGAAAGAGCTTATGGTCGTTGCCATTGGTGGCAACAGCATTATCAAAGATAACGCCAGCCAGTCGATTGAGCACCAGGCGCAGGCGGTGAAAGCGGTGGCCGAGTCGGTGCTGGAGATGCTGGCTTCCGACTACGACATCGTCCTCACCCACGGCAACGGCCCCCAGGTGGGGCTGGATCTGCGCCGCGCCGAGATTGCGCACGAGCGGGAAGGGCTGCCGCTGACCCCGCTGGCAAACTGCGTGGCCGATACCCAGGGCGGCATCGGTTACCTGATCCAGCAGGCGTTGAATAACCGCCTTGCCGCCCGCGGTGAGCAGAAAGCGGTCACGGTGGTCACCCAGGTGGAGGTGGATAAAAACGATCCTGGCTTTACCCATCCTGCCAAGCCCATCGGGGCGTTTTTCAGCGAGACGCAGCGCGATGAGCTGCAACGCGCCCATCCCGACTGGCATTTCGTCGAGGATTCAGGCCGCGGATACCGCCGCGTGGTCGCCTCGCCCCAGCCGCTACGCATCGTTGAGGCGGATGCCATCAAGGCCCTGACGCAACAAGGCTTTGTGGTGATTGGCGCGGGCGGTGGCGGCATTCCGGTGGTGCGTACCGAACAGGGCGACTACCAGAGCGTGGATGCGGTGATCGACAAAGATCTCTCTACCGCGCTGCTGGCCCGGGAGATCCGCGCCGACGTGCTGGTGATCACCACCGGGGTGGAGAGAGTGTGCATTAACTTCGGCAAGCCAGACCAGCAGGCGCTGGACACCGTCAACGTGGCGCAGATGACGCGCTACATGGAAGAGGGGCACTTCCCGGCGGGCAGTATGCTGCCGAAAATTGTGGCCTCGCTGGAATTTCTGCACCACGGCGGCAAGCGGGTGATCATTACCTCGCCGGACTGCCTGCCCGCGGCGCTGCGTGGTGAAACCGGGACCCATATTGTGGCTTAACCCTGGCGGGCTTCCCGCCCGCTGTGTGAATACGTAAGTAAAAGGACAAGACAATGAGTGAGAATAAAAGCCGCCGGGAGTTTCTCAGCCAGAGCGGCAAAATCGCCACCGCTGCCACCGCCTGCGCGCTGTTTGGCGCCACCGGCTCCGTCGCGTATGCTGCTGACACCGCAAAAGCGACCTGCGAGACGGGCAAACCGATGAACATTACCGCGACAAATTACTATCTGGACAACGTGCTGCTGGAGGCCGGGTTTAACTTTGACGGCGACGTGGCCGTCAGCACCCGCACCGAGCTGAAAACACTGGAGATCAAGGACGGCAAAATCGCCGCTCTGCGCGATAACAACAGCCACGTCGACGCCACGCTGCCGCACTACGATGCGGGCGGCAAACTGCTGTTACCGGCGATGCGCGACATGCACATCCATCTGGATAAGACCTTCTACGGCGGCCCGTGGCGCTCGCTCAACCGCCCGGCGGGCACCACCATTCAGGACATGATCCGTCTGGAGCAAAAGCTGCTCCCGGAGCTGCAACCTTATACCCGGGAGCGGGCGGAAAAACTGATCGACCTGATCCAGTCGAAGGGATCCACCATCGCCCGCAGCCACTGCAATATCGAGCCGACCTCCGGGCTGAAAAACCTGGAAAATTTACAGGCGGTACTGGCGCGGCGTAAACCCGGGTTCGACTGTGAGATTGTCGCTTTCCCGCAGCACGGTCTGTTGCTCTCAAACGCTGAAAAGCTGATGCGTGAGGCGATGCAGGCCGGGGCGCACTATGTTGGCGGGCTGGATCCCACCAGCGTTGACGGCGCGATGGAGAAATCCCTCGACCTGATGTTCCAGATTGCGCTCGATTACGACAAAGGGGTGGATATCCACCTGCACGAAACCAGCCCGGCGGGCGTGGCGGCGGTGAACTACATGGTGCAGACCGTAGAGAAGACTCCGGCGCTGAAGGGTAAGCTGACCATCAGCCACGCCTTTGCGCTGGCGACGATGAACGAGCAGCAGGTGGATGAGATCGCCACCCGCATGGCGGCGCAGCAGGTGACTATCGCCTCCACGGTGCCGATTGGCACGCTCCACATGCCGCTCAAGCAGTTGCGTGACAAAGGCGTGTTTGTCATGACCGGCACCGACAGCGTGATCGACCACTGGTCGCCGTATGGCCTGGGGGACATGCTGGAAAAAGCGAATCTCTATGCCCAGCTCTATATCCGCCCGAACGAGCAGACGCTCTCCCGCGCGCTGGGTATCGCCACTGGCGACGTGCTGCCGCTGAACGATAAAGGCGAACGCGTATGGCCGAAGGCGCAGGAGGCCGCCAGCTTTGTGCTGGTGGATGCCTCCTGCTCCGCCGAAGCGGTGGCGCGTATCTCCCCGCGTACCGCGACCTTCCATAACGGGAATCTGGTGTGGGGCACGGTGGGGTGATGTTGTGCCGGGTGGCGGCTACGCCTTACCCGGCCTACGAGGTAAAAGCAAAACGGTAGCGCCAGTTACCGTTTTTAGTGTTTGCGTACTCACCCTGTGGGCTGAGGGGGAGCATGCGACTCAGGAGGGGGTTCCGTTCACCTCACGTTCCTTGCTTCTCTGATACGCCTGAACCAGTGAACGTGCCAGGGGGGCTCGCCGCCTCCCCCCTGGCAACCCCGGCTCCCGGCAAAGAAAATCGCCGCTTCGCGGTCCCCTCAGCTTATTCCTTCAGGCTTTCGGGTCGGGCACCAGCCTGCATCCCTGCAGGCTATGCCCTCTCGGCGCGTCCCTGCGCCTCGCCCCGGCCTTCCGGAAACGCTTCGGCGATTTTCAGCCGGACCAGGGAGTCGCTGTAATTTATTTATTTTAATGTGATTATTTCATTGCTTTAAAGGCAATAAAATTACCGGGGATTCCTCAGCCTTGTGGAAGAGGATTGGGGTGAGGGCATCAGGCCGCACGTTCTGTAGGCCGGGTAAGGCGAAGCCGCCACCCGGCGTTACAGGTGATACCCCGACAGCCGCAACTCCCGGTCAATCCACTCGACAAACTGCTGGATCTTCCAGCTGCGCTCGTTCATGTGCGGCATCACCAGATGATGGGCGTTAATGGCGATCCCCATGCTGTCCGGCAGGACCTGCACCAGCGAGCCATCGTTCAGGTGATCGGTAGCCATCATCTTGCTTTCAAGAATAAATCCCAGCCCCATGCGCGCCGCCTCAAAGCTCATATAGGAGCGATCGAAGCTCAGGCTGAAGTTGAGCCAGGGCCGGTCGATATTGTGCCAGGCAAACCACTTCTCCCAGTTCACCAGGGTGCTGGTGGATGAAATCAGCGCCTGCTGTAAGAGATCCTGCGGTGACTGTACGGGGTGCTCACGCAGGTAATCCGGCGAGGCCAGCACCACCAGCGCGTCATTCTTAATGGTCATCACCCGATAGGCGTCCCAGTCCGGGATGCCGTGGCGAATATCGATGTCGATGTTATCCCGGGCGAACTGCAGGTTCTCATAAGAGCAGGTGAGGTTGAGGATGATATCGGGATATTCGGCGCGGAACTTGCCCAGGCGGCGCAGCAGCCAGGATAAACCGAAGGTCGGGGAGGAGTGTACGCGCAGCACCGCGTTCTCCTTCTCTTTGATCACCTGCTCGGTGGCGCGCCCGATGGCGCTCATGGCCGCCGAAACCTCCCGCAGATACTTCTCGCCAGTAGGCGTAAGGGTGACCCCCTTGCCGCTGCGGATAAACAGCTTTTTGCCCATCCAGGACTCCAGAGAGGCGATCTGATGGCTCACCGCCGAGGGGGTGACGTTAAGCTGCTCGGCCGCCAGATGAATGCTCAGGGAGTTGGCGACCGCAATAAAAGATTGAATGTTTCGCAGCGAAGGGATGGGGAGCGTCTGGCGATCCTGGGCGGGCATAACCGGTCCTCCTTGAGGATGTTGCGGTAAAAAAACATAACATCCTGTCTCTGCACCGGCAATATTATTGCAGCTGAATGGATTAAACAGGATCCTCGCCACATTTTTTAAAAAATCTATATCCCCATAAACGAAGCCGTTATTTTTATGACGCGCTTCGCGAATCAAATTTATCTCAGCAATAAATGAGTTTTATTGAATGGTGTTTCAAACGTAAGCCGATATATTGAGTTCGAACGCGAAATTAAAACGACTCACGTTGTTCGAATAATGAGGTAAAACATGTCTCGTATAGAACAAGCTGTCCCCTACATAGCCACTAAAAAAACCAATTACCGCTTCGTGGTGCTGGCGTTAATATTTATTGTGTATGCCATTAATTATGCAGACAGAACCAATATTGGCGCCGTGCTTCCCTTTATCATCGATGAATTTCATATCAATAATTTCGAGGCCGGCGCCATCGCCAGCATGTTTTTTTTAGGCTATGCCCTGAGCCAGATCCCGGCGGGCTTTTTTATTGCTAAAAAAGGCATTCGCGGCATGGTGGCCGTGTCGATATTTGGCTTCTCTGCCTTCACCTGGCTGATGGGCACCGCCACCTCGGTGCTGGGGCTGAAGTTTATCCGCCTCGGGCTCGGCCTGACGGAAGGTCCTTGCCCGGTGGGGCTGGCCTCCACCATCAATAACTGGTTCCCGCCGAAGGAGAAAGCGACTGCCACCGGCGTCTATATCGCCGCCACCATGTTCGCCCCCATTCTGGTGCCGCCGCTGGCGGTGTGGATCGCCATGACCTGGGGCTGGCGCTGGGTCTTTTTCTCCTTCGCCATTCCGGGGCTGGTGATTGCCGTGCTCTGGTATCTGCTGGTGCGTACCCGTCCCGCAGAGAGCCCGATGGTCTCTAAAGCTGAGCTGGAGACCATTGTCGGGGGGCAAAACGCAGCGGAAACCCGGCGGGAAAACATCGTGATTGAACCGCGCTTCAACCGCCTCGACCGGCTGATCCGCGTGCGCGATCTGGTCCCGATAGGCACGGTGAAAGGGCTCTTCACCTCGAAGAATATTCTCGGCGACTGCGTGGCCTACTTCATGATGGTAAGCGTGCTTTACGGCCTGCTGACCTGGATCCCGCTCTACCTGGTCAAAGAGAAAGGCTTTACCTTCATGAGCATGGGGCTGGTCGCCAGCATGCCCTGCATCGGTGGCTTTATCGGGGCGATTTTCGGCGGCTACGTGTCGGATAAGCTGCTGGGGCGCCGACGTAAGCCGACCATGATGTTTACCGCCATCAGCACCGTATTGATGATGGTCATCATGCTCAATATTCCGCAAAGCACCGTGGCGGTGTGCGTGGGGCTCTTCTTTGTTGGCCTGTGTCTGAATATCGGCTGGCCCGCTTTTACCGCCTACGGCATGGCGGTAGCGGACAGTAAAACCTATCCCATCGCCGCGTCAATTATTAACAGCGGCGGTAATCTCGGTGGATTTGTTTCGCCAATGCTGGCGGGTTATCTGCTGGATAAAACAGGAAGTTTTAATTCCGTCTTTATTTATTTCGGTATTTGCGCAGCTATTGGCTTATTAATGATCACCCTTCTGGAAGAGCCGAAATAATAAATTAAACACCTCTCAATATTATGGAGTAAATATATGCTACTGAAAGATAAAGTCGCCGTTATTACCGGCGCGGCTTCCGTACGCGGTTTGGGGTTCGCCACGGCAAAACTCTATGCCGAACAGGGCGCGAAAGTGGTCATTATTGATTTAGATGCAGAGGCCAGTAAGCAGGCGGCGGCAAGCCTGGGCGAGGGGCATCTGGGGCTGGCGGCGAACGTCAGCAACGAGCTGCAGGTGAATGCCGCCATCGAGCAGGTGCTGGGCAAATACGGGCGCATCGATATTCTGGTGAATAACGCTGGCATCACCCAGCCGATCAAGCTGATGGATATTAAGCGGGAAAACTATGACGCGGTGCTGGACGTCAGCCTGCGCGGCACGCTCTTGATGTCCCAGGCCGTTATTCCCACCATGCGCGGCCAGCAGTCCGGCAGCATCGTCTGCATCTCCTCGGTGTCGGCCCAGCGCGGCGGCGGCATCTTCGGCGGGCCGCACTACAGTGCCGCCAAAGCGGGCGTGCTGGGGCTGGCGAAGGCGATGGCCCGCGAGCTGGGGCCGGATAACGTGCGGGTAAATTGCATCACTCCGGGGCTGATCCAGACCGATATCACCGCCGGCAAACTTTCGGACGAGATGAAAACCGCCATTCTGGCAGGCATTCCGCTTAACCGCCTCGGCGACGCGCAGGATATCGCCCGCGCCGCGCTGTTCCTCGGCAGCGATCTCTCCTCTTACTCCACCGGCATCACCCTCGACGTCAACGGCGGCATGCTGATCCACTAAGGAGACAGGATTATGACTGATACCACGATTCAACAGGTTGCCGCCGCCGCATGGCGCATCCGCCGCTACGCCCTGCGGATGGGCGAAGTGCAGGGCCAGGGCTATATCGGCCAGGCGCTGGGCTACGCGGACGTGCTGGCTACCGCCTTTGCCCACGGCATGACCTTCAAAGCCGATGAGCCGGAGTGGGAAGGGCGCGACCGCTTTCTGCTCTCCCACGGCCACTACGCCATCGCCTGCTACGCGGCGCTGATCGAGGCGGGCATTATTCCCGAAGAGGAGCTGGAGACCTACGGCGCCGACGACAGCCGCCTGCCGATGTCCGGCATGGCTACCTACACACCGGGCATGGAGATCTCCGGCGGCTCGCTGGGGCAGGGCCTGAGCATCGGCGTGGGCATGGCCCTGGGGCTGAAGCACAAAGGGAGTGAGGCCTGGGTGGTGAACTCCATGTCCGACGGCGAGCTGGACGAAGGCTCCACCTGGGAAGCGGCGATGTCCGCCGCCCACCACGGCCTGTCGAACCTTATCGTGCTGGTGGATATCAACCGCCAGCAGGCCGACGGCAACTCCCACAAAATCCTCGGCTTTGAGCCGCTGGAAGATAAGTGGACCTCGTTTGGCTGGTACGTGCAGCGGGTCAACGGCAACGACGTGCCGGCGCTGGTGGCGGCGTTCGATAACGCGAAGCGCTATCCGGAGAATCAGCCCCGCGTCATTCTTTGCGACACCCTGATGGGCAAGGGGGTGCCTTTCCTTGAGCAGCGCGACAAGAACCATTTTATCCGCGTGGATGCTGACGAGTGGCAAAAAGCGCTCGCGGTGCTGGACGCGAACAAACCGGAAGGAGTGCAGTGATGAGCCAGACCACCGAGAAAAAACCGCGTTTAACCACCTCGGCGATGATCGCCTCAATTGCCGAAGAGGGGCAGGAGACCCGCGCCGCGCCTTTCGGCCACGCGCTGGTGAAGCTGGCGGAGCAGCGCCCGGAGATCGTCGGCATGACGGCGGATCTGTCGAAATACACCGACCTGCATATCTTTGCCCAGGCACACCCCGAGCGCTTCTTCCAGATGGGGATGGCGGAGCAGTTGCTAATGGGCGCCGCGGGCGGAATGGCGAAAGAGGGCTTCATTCCCTTCGCCACCACCTACGCGGTGTTTGCCACCCGCCGCGCCTATGACTTTATTCATCAGGTGATCGCCGAAGAGCACCTGAACGTGAAGATCTGCGCCGCGCTGCCGGGGCTGACCACCGGTTACGGCCCGAGCCATCAGGCGACGGAAGATCTCGCTATCATGCGCGGCATTCCGGGCATGACGATTATCGATCCCTGTGATGCGATTGACACCGAGCAGGCGGTACCGGCCATGGCAGAGCACGATGGCCCGGTCTATATGCGCCTGCTGCGCGGCAAGGTGCCGGTGGTGCTGGACCAGTACAACTACCAGTTCAAAATCGGCAAAGCCGCGCTGCTGGAGGAGGGGAGCGATGTGCTGATTATCGCCTCCGGCCTGATGACCATGCGGGCGCTGGAGGCGGCGAAGCAGCTGCGTAAGGACAACATCAGCGTGGCGGTGCTCCACTCGCCCACCATCAAGCCGCTGGACGAGGAGACCATTCTGGCGCAGGCGGCGAAGCCGGGCAGGCTGGTGGTGGTGGCGGAAAACCACAGCAGCGTGGGGGGCCTCTGCGAGGCGGTGGCGTCACTGCTGATGCGCAACCGGGTGCAGGTCGATTTTGATACCGTCGCGCTGCCGGATGCCTTCCTCGACGCCGGGGCGCTGCCGACCCTGCACGACCGCTACGGGATCTCCACCGCGGCGATGGTGGAAAAAATCCGCCGCAGGCTCTGAACCTGAACGGGGCGAGGCCGACTCGCCCCGTTTACCATCAATACCCTACCTGATACACCCGCCCGCTCTGCACCCCTTCCACGCTGCGGCGATAGGCCTGGGCGACAGTTGCGGCGGGCACGCTTTCGAACCCCGGGAAGAAACCGTCGTAGGCTTCGGCCGATTCGGTGAGTACCGTCGGGCTAATCAGGTTGATGCGGATCCCGCGCGGCAGTTCGCAGGCGGCGGCGCGGACAAAGCCTTCCAGCGCGGCGTTTACCGTGGTGACATTCACCCCCTGGGCGATAGGCTCGTGGGCGACGATGCCGCTAATTAACGTAATTGACCCGCCTTCATTCAGGTAGTGCTGCCCGGTGAGCGCCAGCCGCACCTGGCCCAGCAATTTGTCCTGCAATCCCTGGTTAAACTCGCTGTCGGTCATGGTCGACAGAGGGCCAAAGTGCAGCCCGCCGCTGGCAGAGACAATCGCATCCACCGGACCGATCTTCTCGAACAGCGCCTGCACGCTGGCCTGCGAGGTGATATCCACCTGATGATCGCCTTTCGTGCGACCCACGCGAATGACTTCATGACGACGACTCAGCTCTTCTGTAACGGCCTGACCGACCGTACCGCTGGCACCAATAATGACGATTTTCATAGCCGACTCCTCTGTGTTGTGAGCCTTGATTGTTTAACAAACCAGAGAGCGGATAAACTGGGCTAAAGTTAGATCATTATTAACCAGAGGTTTGCAATATGGATAAGCTTCGCGGCATGGAGACCTTTATCGCGGTGGTGGAGAGCGGCAGCTTTACCGGTGCCGCCGCGCGGCTGGAGATGTCGGCGGTGATGGTCGGGAAGTACATCGCCTGGCTGGAGGCGCAGCTTGGCACCCGGCTGCTGGAGCGCAATACCCGCCGCCAGAGCCTGACCGACGCCGGGCGGGTCTGGTTTGAGGAGGCAAAGCGGGTCATTGAGCAGGTCGCCATCGCTGAACGTTCGGTGGAGCGTCTGCGTACCGCGCCCGCGGGCACGCTGCGGGTGACCGCACCCACGTCGTTCGGCGGGTGCGTGATTGCCCCGCTGACCGCCACCTTTTTGCAGCGTTTCCCGGAGGTGCGCGTCGAGCTGGATCTCACTAACCGGATGGTCGATCTGGTGGAGGAGGGGGTAGATCTGGCGATCCGCATTGGCGACATCCACACCGAGGATCTGGTGGCGAAATATCTCTGCCCGTACCGGATGGTGATCTGCGCCGCGCCGGACTATTTAGCCCGCCACGGTACGCCGCAAACGCCGAACGATCTGGTGGAGCATCTTTGTCTCTCCCACACCGTCTGGACCGCGCGCAACGAGTGGCGACTGCCGGGCATGGAGGGGGAGGTGCGCTGGAAGCGCGATGCGATCCTGCGCTGTAACGACGGGTATGGACTGCGGATGGCGGCGATTGCCGGCGCGGGATTGCTGTTGCAACCGGAGGTGCTGGTGGCGGACGAACTGGCGAATGGGCGGCTTATACGCGTTTTAGAAGGTTACACACCACAACCCCGACCGGTACACCTGTTATGGCGTCAGGATCTACGTCCGTTGCCGAAACTCACGCGGTTTATTGAGCATATTATGCAGGCACAGTGCGGTTTGTAACGCCCGGCGGCGCTGCGCTTGCCGGGCCTACAAAACCTTCAGACCGTAGGCCGGGTAAGGCATCGCCGCCACCCGGCATCAGTCTGCACCGTCCCGTAGGCCGGGTAAGGCATCGCCGCCACCCGGCATCAGGCCGCACCAATTAAAAACGGTAACCTACGCCCACATTCCAGCCGTCGATCCCATAATCGTCGCCCAGGTCGGCCGTGGTGCCTTCGTAACCGACGTGGATCGCCAGCTCAGGCGTTGGGTTGAACTGTACGCCCGCGCCGTAAGCGAAAGAGGTGGATTTCTCATCGATGCCGTCACGCTGGGTATAGTTGTCGCCGCCGTTCACCCAGGTGGTGTGGCCGTCTGCTTTCACGCGTGCCACGCCGCCCAGCGCATACAGGGAAACGAAATCATTCAGGCGATATGCCGGGCCTGCCATCAGGGAGTAATATTTCACTTCGACGTGGTTTTTAATGGAGTCGGAAGCGAGATAATAATGCTCGTCCTGATCGCCGCTCATATAGGTAAATGAACCCATCAGGCTGACCGGGGAATCCCACTCGTAGCGATACTGAACGTTCACGCCGCGGATATTTTTGAAGTCTTCAACGTTACTCTGCGCATAACCCACAGAAACAGTCTGATTATCCGCCAGAGCAGCGCCGCTTGCCAGACTCGCCGCAACGCATACCGCCAGAGAGAGTTTTTTCATTTTCCGTAATCCTTGTTGTCATTTTTTATGTGTAATGCCATATATCCCCATCCGTAAGGCTGGAGATATTCCACTGCAAATTAAGGCGATAAAATTGTTGGTTTTTTTGGCAGGCGATGAAATAGGGAATAATCTTAAAGCCCGGAATAGTCCTGGAATTTGCCTCCCCTATATTGGTAGGGCGTCATATTTAAAGCTGATGCTTATTTTCTCTGCGGGTATTTCAACGGTGATATCGCAACCTGTCCAGGGCGCTTTACCCTGCATCATATTATTCTGAATATAATAGTCCCGCAGGTTAACTAACAGGAGCCGAAGATGATAACTGGCGAGCTTATCCGGCACGAACCAGTCCAGGTTATCCTGCTGATCAACATAATCATATTCATATTCACAGGACTCGCCATCTTGGGCTAATTTTGCGCGAGCAATGATTTTCTTCGCCTCAGCAGGACCGGCATCAACCAGTAATTGACCAATTTTATTATGCAGATCGTCTAAGTCGCTCATTTATTTGTCTTGAAGTTTTATTTAGTGCGAGATTATTATCTGTTAATCAGCATACTTAAAATCAATTTTAATTCTGAATGTTTCAACATCGACCGTTATTTCGCAAGCATGCCAGAACGAAGGCTGTTGTGAGGAGATGTTATTAACAAAAATGTCCTCAGTTCAACCAGAAGGTCCAGCAAATCAGCATTGGCCTGTGCGCCTGCAGTAAACCAGTTTGTCTCACCTGAGGTGCTGTCCACATAATCAAACTCACATTTGCAGTGATCATTTTCGGGCGACAGCTCAGCACGCACGATGACGGTTGCGGCGTTATCGGGCGCAGCGGCAACTAAGACCGAGCCAATATCATTATAAATAGCCTGGGATTCGCGCATATTTTCATCCTGGGGTGACAAATCGTATTAATTAGGGCAAAGGCCGGTCGGCGCTTTAAGTGGGCCACACGCATCGTAACCGTACACCTTGTAGCCTTTACTTTTCATACAGCCTGAAATTTTTTCGTTCTTGGCAACGATCTCCTGAAGCGTTTGCTCCGGGCGGGCGCTGCCACCGTTCCAGCTACCATCATCAAGATTGGCATTTTTAGGTACGCCACAGCTATAGAGATCGGCTTTACGCTGTTCATTATCGGTGTAACCGCCTGCACCCGGCTTCTGAAACGTTTGCGCATAGCGCACGTATTGATAGTCGGTTGAATCCATATTGCCAACAACACAGCCGCTGAGCATGAAACAGAACAGGATGGGGAATATTTTCATTTGCGACTCCCTGTGATTGATAGCCATTACCTTGTCAAAATGAGCAGACATTTTCTGCGTCGGTGCTGATGCGATGCTGCCCTCAACTATGTATAGAGGCTATCGTCATAGGGTGCTTCAACCAGAATATTTTGAATTTCATTTCGTGCTTCTGACTCCCAGGCTGGGTTCATATTTGCCATTATTTCAATAAATTTTGGAAAAGCGATGCGCCTTCCATCTCTGCCTTCAACCCTGTGATCTAACTCATACTGGTATGCAATCTTATAGGCAAATTCGGAGATTATCCAATAAAGCAGCGTGTTTAAAGAGTGAGTGACTTTTCGGGAGAACTCATACCCTCTTTCTGAGTAAATATAGTTATATGAACTATTTTCGAATGAAATATAGGGAGTGCCATCGCCATAGGGAGCAGAACACAGATTAACTGAATGTTTTGGAAAGCCTGCTCGTAAAATAATTTCATTAACTTGTTTTTGTATTTCATCAATGTTGACTAACATATTATTGAACCTCACTGCACACTATTTTAACGTTAACTGGATATTGCTACCATCAGGAACGTCTCTTATTTACAATGCAATATTGGCTCTTGCTTTCATTGCTATTGTCGATTTTTCTAAATAAAGATTATCTGGCTCATATTCGCCACCCACTACAAACGGAATTTTTGGAACCAGGCGATAGCCCGCTGGTATTGAACCATACTTCTTCTGCCATGCGTTTGCCAGTGGGTAGCCCGTTAATACCTCATAGTCTTCAAGAATCTTTTTACACCATTCATTGATATCTGGAGCAAGGTAATCAAAAGCGCCTGTCTCTGGATCGAACGTGTATATGCCATCTTCTTTTAGACAAAATTGACCGCCGCAACCGGATAAGACTTTTTTCAAAAAATTAGACATTTTAGTCCTCATATTTAAAGTCAATATTAATACTGAGTGTTTCAACGTTTACCGTTACCTCACAGCCCTGCCAGAACGGCTTTTCGAGTGATTGAACGTTATCAACGAAGAAATTCCTCAGTTCGACCAAAAGATCTAAAAGTCTTGCACTGGCATCCGCTGTTTCAGTAACCCAATGCTGGTTTCCCTGTTTATCGACATAGTCATAAGTAAACTCACCGCAGTCGCTTTCAGGTTCTAACTTTGCGTTCAGAATGATTTCTACCGCATCCTCAGGCGCGATCGAAAGCAATACCGCACCAATGTCATTATAAATATCCTGGGATTCGCGCATCATTCCTCCTGACAGATAAATTAGCTCATATGAGCTCGATAGCGATGCTTAAAATAGAACATCAATACTAAATCGGTTCAAGTGATACCATCGATAACACGCCCCTCGAACAACGCATTTTGCCAGGAGGGCAATGGGTTCACGTCTGATAGCATGCTCCCGGTGCCAGGAGAGGGAGCGTTGATGCCTAATCATCGTAGCGGAAGTCTATATTGAGTTTCATTTTTTCAATATCCAGCGTAACTTCACATCCATGCCATGCAGGGCGGCCATTGGTCAGATTGTTTTCGATATAGTAGTTGCGAAGCTCTACCAGATAACGAAGGATATCTGTATTTGCCCTTCCACCAGCCGTCAACCATTGAGTTTCATCAGCATCATCAAGATAATCATATTCATATTTACAATGATCGTTTTCCGGTGACAACTCTGCACGCATAATGATCTTTTTAGCTTGGTCGGGAGCAATACTGTATAAAACATTACCGATATCTTTATAAATCTCTTGATCATTTCTCATTCTTTCTCTCCCGGTTCATTAATACAGGTTTTTCTATAGGGCGCTCGCCATTGATAGAGTAGCTCCAGTTCCAGAATAAACTGGAGCTATCTTAATATTCATTATCGTAACCAGAAAGGGGGATCATTTCGGCCTAATGCATTGTATTGCTCTGATGTTCTATTCACATCATCAATATAATACGGCGCGTCGGTGAACCCTAATCTTACAGGTATATATTCATTAAAAGCTTGATAGTAAGCCTCTGAACATGTTAATGCTTCTTCAAAAGCTTTAAAAAACCGTTCAAAGACTAAAAACAAATTACCAGCATCAAAGTTTAATCGGGAGTGATTTTTAACTATCCCAAATGTCGACCACTCAATATTATCAGGTGATATTGCTGATAATTCATTTTTAATGGAGTCCAGCTCGTTTTTGACTTTGTAAAGCTCATCATAAGCTAAAGACCCACGGTAAAGTTTTCCCATTATCCAGGGATATTTGCTACCGTTGGTGCCGTTTTCTAATAAAGAGAGCACCACATTGAAAAAACCTTTTACATCAGACGCTGGCCCAACTTCTGCAAGAGTCATCGCTGCAAGTATTCCTACATTTTTCGCGCTTATAGCGTTCATTTTCGGCCTTCACCTGCTCTTCGGCCACCTGCTCGGTGGGTTTACCCGGCACTTGCCCCGTGGCGAAGTCACCAGGGGCGCTATTCTCTACAACAATCCCAGTCTGCTGACTGAGATTGTTGTTGGCTTATTTATCTGCTTCTTTTTTGTTTTTTACGCTCTTGTAACCTGGCTTTAACCCAGATGCCGAAAGCAAGTATTAAGCCGCCAGCGATGCCTTTCCTTAAGGCATCACTGAAAGCTTCTCTCCAATCGAACTCAAATACACTTATTTTAAAATAAACGATTACTGAAACGATTAGATAGCTTATGAGTACCGCAATAAACAATATACTTACACATACGCAAACCAGTTTAACCAAATCCTTAATATTAAATTTTCCCATTTTTCCATTTTTCTTTTTTGCATTATTAAGTTTATCTTTAACTCTTTGCCAGCAACCCCTCCCACTGTCGCCCCCGTAGCTGCTCGGTTGCCACTTTGCCAATACTACCACCGAATATACCAGTAAACGGTGAATATTCATCTTCATTGCCAAAGTAAAAATGAATATGACTTAAGCAGTCTTTCCGAAACCCCATCTCGATACCCGAGTGGTAAAATTTATAGTACTTTGTTTTTCCATCCGGATCATTATATTCGCCAGCATCAGCTGATATAACCGGGGATTCACCGATAGCATGACACAGGTTGTTAACTCCAATAGAATCTTCCCTTTCACCAAGAACATCTATAAAACTAGCCCATTCCACTGTCATTTTATAACCCCATCTGGCGTGTACTTCTCAACTATAATATATCTTGTTTGTTAAAGAACAAATTTATAGCCAAAATTCCGCTAACAAAGTGCCAGGCAATTTAAAGTCAATTACGCCTATCAGAAAGTGTTTCAACAAAGTCATTATAGGCTTCATGAAGATGATAAAAATAAGCATCGGGCTCATTCTTAACAATCTCGTATCGTGCTAACAATTTTGTGAATAGCCCTTCGGGAACGGGATGAGGTGCGGCTTCGTTTTTATCACAATAAAAATAAAAAAACGCCTTTTCAAGTTCCGGGATAGAAAGTCTTTCCGCCTGGCTATAAAGATACTGATACGCGAAACTCCATTCACTGGACAGTAGTAAAAAATCAAGTGCGGCTGATTTTAGTTCATCATTGGCCTGGGACTGCTGCAAAAATCTCTGGCAATACTTTAGCGCCGTGGGTTGATCTTCCACGAGCAGCATGCCCAGATATTCCAGAGCATCCTCATTCGGATCGTTAAATGAATTGGATTCGACATAGCCGTTTAACAGATTACGCTCTAATCCCGCCTGTAGTTCGCTAACAGTTCTGTTTGTCATTTAAAGTTTCTTGTCTTCATTGTGGTTAATCGTTTCTCTACTGACGGCCCATCATTGATAGATTAGATTCAGTTAAACTGGAGCTATCTTAATACCGCCCTGGCTTTTACCGGTGATAAAAAAACTAGATGATCAAACCCGCAGGGAGCCCCAGCCAGGTTAACTCAAGACATATCCACACGTCCTTGAAAGAGAAAGGAAAACCCTCCTTCACGTTCCATGCTAATCCTGCGCCGACTAAACGGCCAGGGAGCGTCAGGATGAACACGGCCAGACCTATTGCGCAGCACAGGTAAACAAGGTGAATAAACGATTTAGTGCTGTTTTTCATTTGACTAAATGTCTGAAAAACCTGATAGCCCGATGCTAATGATCGGGCCTTCCTTACCTGAAAACCTGAAACGGGACATTCTGAAGTGCCGACACAGATTTTAGGATGTTTACTTTTTATACTCGACAAACTTTTCTTCTAAATAATTCATCCAGTTCTCCATTAAATGATTCATATTTTCCATCTGAGAATGCGTTGATGGATCATATCCATCAGAAGCAGGCATATATTTAACAAAACCCTCTATTTCAGTGGGGTAGTCAAAATCTGCATAAATAATTTCAACTTCAGATAATGGATCTGCAAAACTATCACGATTTTTCCAAAGCCAGCTTAGAACAATAAACAACCATTTTTGCCTAATCGTCGAGTCATTTTCTTGCTCAAACCCTGTACACAATTCCTCTAAAAAGAGAGACACCTGATTTGAACTGTCAGGCATAAGGAATGATAATTCAAGTTCAGAATCAGCATAACTTCCCGTTAAGACTATTTGTTCCGCCATTTTTATGGGCACGTCTGATGCAATGAGATTATTTTCATAACCCCACTTCACCTCACACCATGAAAGATGAGCATTTTCAACAATAAAATCATAGGGTACCGGATATAACGTCATGTCACTTATCCTTCGGTGGCCGTTGATTAGGAAGACCTGTTATCTTACCATTTTCAATAAATCTTTGGTGTGTTACGTTCCCTTGCTTATCATAGATATACTCATATATACCTTTCTTATCATTAAAGGAACCTTCAGCCTGAAGAAGTTTTCTTTCTACACCATCACCCCCTTTGAGCGTGAAAACTTTTCCCTCCATCAATTGCTCCCGGCTCAGATAACTTGCCCCCCGATGAGTGGGATCGGGTTTTAAACCACTACCAATTCTGTCTGCTTTAAGAATTTTATTAACAACCGAAGATTTTAATGCTGTTTCCACCATACTCGTGGTTTTCACAACAATCTTCTGCGTGAGAACGACGCCGTTTTTCACCACCCCTGCACCACCAGCAAGCAGTCCAGCTATATCGGTAACCAGCTTGCCACCTTCGACCCCCGCATTAAACGAACCACTTGCGCCAGCTTTCTTATACTCTGCTTCCATATGGTCAATACGATCTATATAAGACTGCTTTATCGCATCTGAAACGTTACCTAACACATCGCCACTGTTAAACAGTGATTTCAGCGCTTCGTAAGTTTGCTGCGGATTTGCCCCGACCTTTACGATACCGTCAACGGCATCATACAGTCCTGCCGGCACGCCTGCGATCATCCCTGCTGCAAAGCTGCCATCCTGTCCAAGGTCAATCGCAGTCCATTTAGCCTGTGCGCCTGCCTTACAAGCTAAAGTCTGACATTCGGCAATTTCTTTATCTCTCTGAGCCTGTTGTTTCTGGCTCAAATAGTTATTCTCAACCGTCGTCTTACCCGCCTGCGCCCCCGCCACAGCAGACGCAGAGCTGTCGCCCACCAGGCCGCCGGAAAGCCCCGCCGCCAGCGTCGCCAGCGCAGAAACCGTCTGCTTCTGCGTTTCATCCAGCTCATCGGCAGATTTCCCGTACATCTCTTTGGAGATCATCCCCACCAGCTCGCCCGTGGCGGCTCCGGCAGCGCCCGCCAGCGCGTTTTGCCCCTGAGCGGCGGCCAGCGCAGCGTTGACCACCGCGTGCGCGGCAACTTTGCCCTCGTCGCTCAACCCGCTGCGGTGCCCAATGACATCAGCCAGGTACGGTGCGGCACCGCCCGCGAGGGCCGCGCTGAGATCGCTCCCCGCCAGCCCCTGAACCGCCGCCGTTGCCGCCTGAATCGCCCGCTGATACTCCCCGCCGGTGCCAAAGCCGGAAGCATTCATCGCATCGTTGTACGCCGTCTGGTAGATCTGGCCGTTAATGTCTTCCAGCGTCGCGGTCTTGCCCGGGTTGGCTTTCTCCCACGCCGCTTTCGCCTCCTGCAGATCCTGCGCGTTGACGTTATTCAGCTTCTCTTTCGCCGCGTTGGTGGCGCGGATGCTCCCCTCGGTGCGGGCAATATCGGCCACCTGATTGCCAATCTCGCCGATCAGCCGCTCCTGCTCTTTCTCTTTGTCGAAGATAGGGGAGAGCGTCTGGTTGGCGTGCTCCACGTCGCGGCTGAGCTGATTGACATCCTGAACCTGACGATCCTGGTCGCGGACAATCAGAGTGCCGTCCGATACTGCCGCGTGCGTGGTACTGCTGTCATGCCCGTCGCGGTTCGCCCCCACCAGCAGGCCGTTCGCCATATTCCCGGCAAACTGGCTGCCGATGCTGCCCCCGGTGCTCATGCCCACGCTCTGGTGTTCCACCTCGAAGTCGGCGCGGTTTTCGATATCGCTGAAGCCAATGGTGCCGGTATCGAGACGGTTTTTGTCATTGGTCGCCGTTGAGCCAATCACCGCCCCGTTGAGCTGGGTATGCTCGCCCACGGTGACGTCGTAGCCGCCTTTGCCGGCGAAGATCCCGGTCTGCTCCACGACAGAGTCGTAGTTACTGTGCATCTTGTCGCGGCTGAGGTTGACGCTGGCCGAACCAGTCATAGAGCCGATGCTGAAGCTGCCCCCCGCGCTGGCGTTCTGCTGTTTTGAATCGTAGCGATCGCTGTCCTGCTCGGAGGTGAGCGTCAGGTTGCGGCCAATCTCCGCTTTCACCGTTTCGCCGCTCACCTGCGCCCCGGTCAGGGTGGCGTCACGTCCGGTCAGGATATTCACCTGGCGGCCCGCGTCCACGGTGGTCTCGCTGTGGGTGGTGCCGGTGCCGCTCTCGTTGCCCTTGCCGCGGTTGACGCTGGCGGAGATGTTAATGCCCGCGCCGCCGGAGCCGTACCCGATGCCCACTCCGACGCTGCCGCCCTTGCTCTCGTTTTTACCGTCCAGCAGCTGGGTGTTTTGCGCCGAGCGCAGATACAGATCGCGGTTGGCGGCGAGGGTCAGATCGTTGCCCGCCTTCAGCTGGCTGCCTTCCACGGTCAGATCCCCGTCGGCGCCGCGCACGCCGCTGCCAGTGGCAACAACGCTGAGATCGCGCCCGGCGTTAAGCGTGCTGCCCTGGGCGGTGTTCTGCTCGCTGTACTGGGTCGATTTCGACGACTGGCTGCCGTAAGAGAGGCTGATGCCCACGGTATTGGTGTTTGATTTGTCTGCCCCCAGCGCCTGGTCCATGCGTGCGGCCTGGGCAGCCTGCACGCCGGAGAGCGCGGCCTTCACGCCCTGCAATGCCTGCAGGCGACCGCTACCGGAGGATTTCGCCTGCTGGGAGGCCTCAACGGCGCTGTTCAGTGCGCTGCCGACGGTACCGGAGAGCGCCAGGGTCAGCCCGGAGGTTTTCTGCTCCACCTCGTGGGTCTGCTGGCTGCGGTTGTTCACCGCCGTGATGTCGACGTTTTTACCGGTCAGCGTCATGTCCTGACCCGCTACCAGATCGGAGCCGCTTACCGTCAGGCGATCCCCTGCGCGCAGGGTCAGGTCGCCCTCGACGCTGCCGACGGTGCTGCCCGCCTGAGTGGCGTCCGCGCCGGTGTCGGTGGTTTTGATGCTCTGTGTGCCGACGCTAAAGCCGATCCCGCCCGAGCTCAGCAGCCCCGATTTTTTCTCCTGCTTCAGGTGCAGCTCGTTATTGCGTTCGGCCTGGGTCTCCACGCTCAGGTTGTTGCCTGCCAGCAGAGCTACATCCCCCGTGCCCGCCACGTTGCTGCCGCGCACGGTGAGATCGTTTCCGGCGGTGAGGTTTACCGTGTCGCCGTTCAGCTCGCTGCTCTGCACCGTCTGACGGGCGATCTGGTCGCGGGTGGTGGTGGTGGTTTTTGACAGCCAGCCGTTACCGCCCACCACTTTATGCCGTTCGTCCAGATCCTGGCTGTTTTCACCCGCCGTCAGGGTCAGGTTATTCCCGGCGCTGACGTTCAGCGCCTGCCCGGCGGAGAGGGCAGCGGCGCGGGCGTTGAGGTCGTTGCCCGCCGCCAGGGTCACGTCGCCTTTGCCGGTCACCTCGCTGCCGATGCTGTTGGTCTGCCCCTGTTTCAGGCTGTTGTCACCATCCCACACCAGGCTATCGCGGCTGGCGGTCTGGAGATCGTTGAGGTTCATATCCCGCCCGGCCACCAGTTGCGCTTTGCCGTTCTCGCCGCTGGCGATCACCTGCGCCCCGGTCAGGGTGATATCCCGCCCGGACTGCAACGCCAGTTTCCCGTCGTCGCCCTGGACGTAGATGCCGGAGACGCTGTCAATGGTGGTGCGGGCGAAGCGGTTCTCGCCGTTAACGCTGTCGGCACTGAGGGTGGTGCTGGTGAGATTGATATCGCGTCCGGCGTTGGCCAGCAGGCTGCTGTCACCCACGATGGCACCGCCGATATTGTTGATATCGGTGCGCGCGTTGAGGTTGACGTCCGCCCCCTGGATGGTGCCGGTCTGGTTGGTGATGTTGTCGGCGTCCAGTTGCAGGACTTTGCGCCCGGCAAGGGTGCCGCGGTTAAACAGGTCGCCGTTAAGCTTGATGGAGACGTTGTTGCCGGCAATCAGCGCGCCGGAGCCGTCGATATCGCCCGGTTTCACTTTGGCGTAGACCTGCGGCACCAGCACGTTCTCGGTGGAGCCGTCCGGCATCTTCACCCGGGTGTTGACCAGCCAGACGATATCCCCGGTCAGCAGCGCCATCTGCTCTGGCGTCAGCGCCACGCCAATCTTCAGGTCGTACTGCTTGCCGAAGGTGATGCCGCGATCCATCAGCGCCTTGTACTGCTCTTCGTCGTTGTTGTAGCCATCCAGGTAGCGCTGACCGGTGATGCCAATCACCTGCTCGCGGATCAGGCGCTGCTCGTAGTAGCCATCCCCCAGCCGTTTCAGCGTGTTGTCGCCATCGGCGGTAAAGGCGTCCTGCATATAGTCGCTGCCGAGCCACTGGCGCTCGTTAGTGAAGCGCGGATCGGTCTCCACCAGGTACGGCACCTCCGCCGACGGGTTCACCTTGAACAGGCTGTTGTCCGGCAGGGTGGTGTTGGGGCCGATAATGCGGATCGCACCGTCAGATGGGGTCACTTCAAACTGCTGTCCGGCAGGTGGGGTCACCGGCTCGCCCGGCGAAACGGTCTGCTGCGGGGCGGGTTTCACCCCGGCGGCCTGGCCAATGGTCACGTCCGTTCCCTGAGCTACCCGCGGAGTGATGCTGAGATTGCTGCCCTCGACGCTGCCGTTGCTGATCAGCTGGCCCGGCTTCAGAGAGATGTCCTGAATGGTGGTGGGCGGGGTGTATGCCGTGCGGTCGCGCCCTTGTTCATCGTCGCCTTTGTGGCGAATACGGTAGTAGTGGGTGACGGTGCCCTCATCGGTGGTGTAACGCTTGCCGGGCACGTCCTCGTTCTTCACGCTGCCCATCTGGTCGATTGCCAGGGTGCCGCCCGCGATCACCTGGCTCTTGTCGTTAAACAGCTTGTCGCCGGTCATCAGCAGGTTACCTCCGGCGAGGATCTTCGCCGGGTCGCTCTCTTTGATGCGCGTTTCGTCGATGGTGCGGGTGTAGTCGTACTGGTTAAAGTTGTCGTTATTGGCGCCGGTATCGTCTGGCGTATTCAGGTTACGCAGCCCGTCCGAGGAGTTGTCATCCACCCAGACGCCTTTTTCTGTCGAACTCCAGCGGTTGGTTGAACCCGTGTGCTGATAGTCGGTGAGCTCTTCCTGCGACACCCGCACCACTTCAGTGGAGAAGTGGTCGTTGATGTTGTTGATCTGCCCGGCGGCAATCGCCATATCCCCGGCGGATTCAATAGTCGAGCTGTGGTTATTGAGGGTCCCGGCGCGGCCGGTGACGGCGCCGTTGTCATCCAGCGCGCCGCCGATGCTCATGCTGCCCGCACTGTAGATCAGGCCGTGGTCGGCGTTATTCAGGGTCTGCACGCCGAGGTTGACGCGCTCGCGACCGGCCAGCGTCGCCGCGGTGCCGTTTTCAGCGAGGTTGTTAAAGGTGATCGTATTGACGCCCACCGCATCGCCATAAATCCGCCCGGTGCCGATGTTGGTCAGGGTGTTGGCGTTGATGCGGGTGGCGATCCCGTCGATCAGGCCGGTGTTGCGTACCGTGCCGCTGGCCGTCAGGGTGGTGCTGCCCGCGTTGATTTCACCGCTGGCGAGGTTAGTGAGGTTCGCGCTCTGCACGTCCAGCACGCTGCCCGCCATTAGCTGGCCGCTGTTGGTGAGATCGCCGTCGGTGGTGAACGTCAGGTTGCCGTTGGCGAGGGTGGTGCCGCTGTTATTCACGCCGCTGTTGCTGTGAAGCGTCATATCCCCCAGCGACAGCAGCTGGCCGCTGGCATCCAGAGACTGAGCCTCCACGCTCAGCGTTTTACCCGCTTTCAGGGTGCCGTCCGCGTTCAGCAGGTTCAGGGCGCTACCGCTGAGATCCAGGGTATCGCCCGAGGCCAGCACCCCCGCGCCGTTGTTCAGCACGCCGCTGTTATTGATGCTCAGGGTGTTATTCGCCAGGATACTGCCGCGCTGGTTATCCAGCCTCCCGGTGTTCAGCGCCAGGCTCTGGCCCTCCAGCCCCTGGTTCTCACCGAGCGTACTGGTGTTAACAAATTCCAGGGCATTGAGGGTCACGCTTTTGCCGCTGCGGATCAGCCCGGAGACGTTATCCACCACACCCTGGGCGCTGTCGAGGAGCAGGTCGCCCACCGACTGGATCTCTCCGCCGCCGTTCTGCAGGTTACCGGTATGCAGGGCGGTATCGGCCTCGCCAATGATGCGTCCATTGTTGCGGTTATCCAGGCTGGTGGCGGCGATCTCCGCCGCGCCGCTGGCCGCCAGGGTACCGGCCTGGTTATTCACGTTGTCCGCCGAGAGGTTCAGCGCCCCCAGGCTGTTCAGGGTGCCCGCGCTATTATCCAGCGTGCCGGAGGTGACAGCCACGCCGTCGCCCTGCAGCACGCCTTTATTATTGATGAGCTGCGAGGTGCCCAGCGACAGGCTCCCTGTCGCAGCAAGCTGCCCGGACCTATTATTCAGCGTGCCGCCGTTGAAATTCAGGCTGTTGCCGGAGAAGGTAGTCCCCTGGCTGTTATCCAGCAGGCCGCCGCTGAGGGTCATAGCCCCGACCGATTTCAGCGCGCCGCCGTTATTGGTGAGGGTGTCGAACCCGGCGGTCAACGTCCGGTTCGCGCCAATCTGCCCGTCGGTGTTGTCGATAGCCTCCGCGCTCAGGCTAAAATCGCCCTCGCTCGCCAGGAAGCCGCGCTGGTTATTCAGCGCGCCGCTCTCGAGGCTAAGGGAGCCCTGAGAGAGCAGGGCGCCGTCGCGGTTATCCAGGGCGCCGCCGTTGAGGGCCAGGGTTGCGCCGTCGGCGACAATCACCCCCTGCTGGTTGTCGAGGCTTCCGGCGCTTATGCGCTGGGTTTTCGCCGCCTCAATGCGGCCTTTGGCGTTGTTCACCGCCTGCTGGCCGGCAATCTCGCCGTCACCCGCGCTAGCTGAGATCAACCCCTGCTGATTGTTTACGCTCCCGGCCTCCAGCCGGGTGTTGCCCGCTACCGCCACGATCTGCCCGGCGGTGTTGTCGAGGGTCCCGGCCTTAAGCTGCACGCCGTTCGCCGCGCCAATCTGCCCCTGCTGGTTATCGAGGGTGCCCGGCAGCGCTACCGCCAAGGGGCTGCTGCCGCGCTGGACGATGTTGCCTTTCTGGTTGCTGAGGTCGTGGGCGCTGACGCTGATGGTCTCCGCCCCCAGCGTGCCGCCGTTGTTATTGAGCATTTTGCCGGTACGCACGGTCAGTTCGCTGGCGTTGACCTTCGCGCTGGCGGTGCTCACGCCTTCCGCGCCGCCGTCCAGCAGCACGCGTTTGCCCTGGGTCTGGCTGCCGCTGACGTCCACCCCCTGACCGCGGGCGCTGAGATTGCCGCCCGCCAGGGTTTGCCCATGGGCGCTCAGCTGGCCGCCGGTGCTGATGTCCAGATCCCCCGCATCGGCGAGCGTGCCGTCGCTTTTGACCCCGGCGGCCAGCACGCTCTGCTGGCTGCCGGTGAAGCTGGCGGCGTTCACCCGGACGTTATTCGCGGCGGTCATCACGCCGCTGTTGTTCACTTCCCCTGCGGTTTGCAGGCTGGCACTGTCGCCGGCGCGCAGGGTACCGCTGTTCTCAATTCGTCCATCAGCGGAGATCGTCACGCTGCCCGCCTGGGCGCCAATGGCCCCGGCGTTACGTACCCCGACGCCGCTCTCGGTGCCGACCATGCGGATTTTGCCTGCGTACATGCCGCCGAGGCTGGCCACGTCCACCGCCAGCTGCGGGCGGGTGGCAGGATCGTTACTGCCTTTTTCGATCGTCTCGTGGGCGGCATCCACCTTGTTGCGCCCGGTGGTGACCTTCAGATCGTTGGCCCACAGCCCGGCGTTAACCTTCACCGAGCGGGCGATGATGTCGGTGTAATCCGCGCCGGAGGTATCCATCCCCGCGCCGTCAACCACCACTTCGCCGCGCTCGACGTTAAACCCGGTCAGCGCGCCGTCTTTCATCTGCGGCTGGCCGGTGGTGAGAGTGGCGCGGTTGGCGTTGATAAAGCCGCAGCCGCTACAGGTAATGCCTGACGGGTTGGCGATCACCACCTGGGCTTTTTTACCGGCCACTTCGATCATGCCGTTCAGCTTGCTCGGGTCGCGGGAGCTCACCTCGTTGAGGATCACTTTGGCTTCGCCTTTCGCCAGCCACGGGTTGCCCGCCACCATGCCGCCGATATTGGTCTGCACATTTTTGTGCGAGTTGTTGAGGATCGCCCCTTTGCTCTCCACGTCGAACTGGGTGTAGTTGTTACGTGACACCCCCGCAGCAGATGGCGTCTGGATATTGACCTGCGGCGTGCCGTTGGCGCTGTTGATGACCGTTGGCTGCTGGTTTTTTGGCGCACCGGCGTCGGCCACGATAGTGGCCTGCGCCGTCTGCACGGCCCCCATCGCCAGCCACAGGCTAAAGCTTAAGGCGCTCACCTTGCCGATAAGCTGGCTGTGGGTATGGCCAATGCCGGAAGAACGGGACGAACCGGCGCGGCCGGAGCGGGCGATATCCGCCACCACCATCAGCATGCCGCGCGCTTTGTTAAAGACAATTCGGTACAGGTTCTTATTCATGGTTCATTCCTTTAAACGCTTCCGGCAGGCTCACGGCGAGCGGGTGATTCTGTTGCCACTCTCTGGCGTGTTGACGGCTGACGCGGCTGCCGTGGAACAGCATCACGCGCTTGCCACGCGCCGCGCCGCGGTGATACAGCGCGCGGCAGACGTGGTCGGGGAAGATATCGCGACGCAGCAGGTTGTACATCGCAGCGGTATGGCCGAAGGGGGCGATCCAGTCGCAGAACCAGATCCGATCCCCGCTGTCCCAGTCCGCCTCTCGCATCTCGATGGCGGGGCGGGTGAGGTAGCGGGCTTCCGCCTCCTCGTTCAGCCAGGCCCAGCTGAGGAAAAAGACCGGACGGTCGTTTTCGCTCACCAGCACGTACTGGCGGCGCTTGATGATCGGCAGCAGCAGGGTGGGCAGGGCGTGCAGCGGGGCATCCCGGTGCATCGGGGAGTGCATCCACAGCCAGACGGTGGCGCCCAGCACTTCGGCCTCGCTCTCCTCACCGCCGAGGATCAGCGGCGCTTTGATATCCAGATCTCCGACGCGCATCACCAGCTCCAGTTGAGGTTAAAGCCGAGCGTCAGATCGCTGGTTTCAAAGCCGTCCGGCTTCGAGAACGGCGTCCCGGCGAACAGGTCGTAGCCGGTGTTAAAGGCGTTACCGCGCAGGCCCGCCACGCCGCCTGCCAGGTGTTTACCCACCTGGAGATCCGAACTGTAGCCGCCCACTTCGCCGTAGTCGGCGCCCAGATAGAACTCCTGGTTCGGCAGCGGCGTGCGCCAGGCCACGTCGTTACGCACGTACCAGCCGTGGCTGGCGCTGAGGGTGCGTTCGCCGTCAAAGCCGCGCACCGTCCAGCGGTTGCCGATGGCGAACTGATCCTGCGGCGTCAGCGGCGTGTTGCTGATCTGACGCAGGTACTGCACGTTGTAGCGGAAGTTTTGCGTGCCGATGGCAAACGGCAGGTCGAGCTGGGCGCTCAGCAGGGTAATTTTGCTGAGCGCAGTGGCATCGCCCCAGTACTCTTCCGGCGCAGGTTGGGCACCGAACCAGCGGGTGCCGCGCTGATAGCTGATGCCCGCATCCAGCGTCGCCTGGCCGATGTAGTGGCGATGATCCAGCCCGATGCGCCAGCCCGCGGTCTGACGGCGCTGAACGCCCACTTCCGTGTCGTCGATATAGTTGCGGGTCTCTCGCGCCAGCACGTCGTAAGAGAAGGTGGTTTTTTGCGAGCCGCTGCGGTGCAGCACCCGGCTGAGCTGAATGTCGAGGTTTTTGCTTTTACCGCTGTAGCGATAATCCTCGTTCAGCCCGGCGACGGTCTGGTGGTAGTCGTAGTCGCTACCGGTGACGCCCAGCATCCAGTAGCCGAAGGGCACCGAGTAGTGGGCGGTGACGTTTTTGCTGCCTTTGCCGCCCTTGTCGTTCAGATCGTGGCTGGCAGAGACATAGAGCAGATCGCTCAGCGAGAAGGGGTTATCCAGCGACAGCGTTACGCCGCCCTGGTAGCGCCCGGTGGTTTCGGTCCCAGCATCGTCCAGCGAGAGGCCGATTCGCCACATTTTGCTCTGCTTGCGGGTGATGACCACGTCGCTCTCGCCCGGGTTTTCCCCCGGCAGCAGCTCCATACTGGCCTCGACCGTTGGCAGGCGCTGTAAGTTTTCCAGCCCCTGTTCAATATCGCGCAGATCCAGCAGGTTGCCCTCATGAGCCGGGAAGGCGCTGTAGAGCTGGATATAGTCGTCGCTCTCTTTGGTCAGCTTCACGTGGCGGATAGTGCCCGGCACGATGGCAAGTTTCAGGGTGCCGCTCTTCAGATCCTGCGACGGGGCCAGCACGCGGGTGGTGATCCAGCCGTGGTCGACGATGCGGTTCTGCAGGGTGCTCATCAGCAGGTTAATGCCCTTACCGCCCAGACAGCGCCCCTGTGCCTGGTCCGCGATACGCTGCAACGGCAGCCAGTGGGGCAGGGCCTCCTCGCCGCTCAGTTCGACGCGGTTAATCGGAAAACAGGGCGTTTCGGTCGGGAAGGCAATTTTGCCAGAGCCGGACGACGGTTCTGAAAGGCGCACATCCGGGACCGGCGGGGTTAATCGCTCCTCTAATGCTCTCTGGCGCTGCTGCTGAATAATAAATTGATTATCAGGTGGTGCCGCGTGGGCAGAGAACATTAAAGGCAGACCAGAGGCTGTCGCCATTATCAGGGCGATATTATGTCGGGCTTTCATCGGCGAATCCGTGCTGTGTAAGCAATAAAGAAGGCAATGTGAATTTGTGTAAAATTGTTTAAGTATTGCGAGGGGAAGGAAAGGGGGATTAATCCTAAAGCCCGGAATTATCCGAGTTTTTGGCTCCTTAAATCTGGTAGGTTAAGGCTTAGAGAATATATTCCGCAGGGTTCTCGTGGATATTCGGGAATATCCACGAGAAACTTAAGTGAAATTTATCGTTATTTCTGAATGCGGTCGACACGGACCACCGGTGGATTTGATTTTTTATCCAGACTACCGTTAATGCTGATCATATTATCGGGCTGGACGGTACGGCCATCAAATACCGCCTGGGGGATCACCATATCAATAGTGCCGGTTTTATCGCGGAATTTAAATTTATCGCCGCCGGAACCTTCAATGAGATTACCGCGCAGGGAGATCGTAGCCCCATCGTGCATCTCTTTGGCCTGCTCCACAGTCATGATGCGGGCATCTTCCGCCCCACGATAACCATCATCCAGCGCGTGCGGTGGAGGAGGAGCAGTATCTTTCTTCAGTCCACCATTATCATCGGCATACGCGGCCGGAATTATAAGACAACACAATAAGGGTGCGACGGATAATTTCATACGACCTCCTTGGTTTAGCCTGCTTGACAGATTAAGCCTGGTTGCTATTTTTTAATTTGCAAACAAGAACAGTCTTAATCAAATTTATCTATAAAAATCATCTGGCTGCATAATATTAATTAACGAGACGGTGCGGTGATATATGGCAAAAGCCAAAGGAAATCCCCCTGAATTGCCCGGTGTCAAACAGAGTCATGCTGCCCTGCAGTTTGAATACGATGCGCACCGCTTCGGTTTTGTTCTGTTAATACTCATTATCGTCGCTGCGCTGTTAGGGCTTTTTTCTGGCGGCTATTTTAGCGAAGCGACAAAAACTAACGCTCCGGGCAACCTGCAGGTGGAGTATGAACGTTTTGGACGCTTGCAAACGCCGAATGAGTTGAAAATTAGCGTGCCAGAACAGAGTACTACGCCGCTGACGCTGCGCATTGGCGGCGAATATATGGAACGGATGCAAACCGATAATATCTGGCCACAGCCCGATGAAATGTACAGCGAGGGCGGAGAGATCGTGCTGGTTTATCAGGAACCGCGCAAAGATTTAACCATCTGGCTCTATACCACCCCACAACGCCCCGGCAAAACCGACCTCTCTGTCACGGTAAATAATCAACCGGGCCTCTCTTTCTGGCAATTTATCTATCCCTAAGGCACCAACATGGAAATGATACTCAGGGCGGTGGCGATTTATCTGATTTTGCTGGTGGTATTTAAAATCGCCGGCAGGCGGGCGCTGCTGCAAATGACCAGCTTCGATCTGATCCTGTTATTAATTATTAGTGAGGCTACGCAACAGGCGCTGCTGGGGGATGATTTTTCCGTAACCGGCGCCATGCTCACCATTATTACGCTGGTGGTGGTGGATATGCTGTTTGGCATGGTGAAAAAATATATATCCGGTGCGGAATCGGCCATCGACGGCTCCCCGGTTATTCTGGTGGTGCACGGTGAACTGCAAAACGAAAAATTAAAGAAAGTCGATGTCTCCTGCGACGACATTCTGGTCTCTGCCCGGCAAAATCACGGCATAACCACTCTGGAAGAAATTAAATACGCCATACTTGAACGTAATGGTCATATTTCGATTATTCCTGAAGAGAGTGCATCATGAAAGAAAATGAAAATGTCTGGAACCAGGCCAAAACCACCAAAGAACTCACCCGCCAGGTATCAACTGTCCTGATCGATCTGGGCTGGCTGCTCACTACCGCAGAATCCTGCACCGGCGGCAACCTGGCCTCTGCGCTCTGCGCCGAGAAAGATACCGCCTCGTTCTTTGGTACCGGCGTGGTCACCTTTAACAACGAAGCCAAACACAAGGTACTGGGTGTCAACAATGCCACCCTGGAAAAGTACACCGCCGTCAGCAGCCAGACGGTGGGCGAGATGGCGCAGGGCGCACTGGAGCTTGCCGACGCGGATATCAGCATTGCCATCAGCGGTTATGCCGGGCCGGACGGCGGTGAGGATGGCACCCCGGCAGGCACCGTCTGGTTTGGCTGGTCTTTTCGCGGCGAGGTCACTACCGCCGTGCAGCACTTCACCGGCGAGTGCGAAGATGTGATTGAGAAATCGGTTCGCTACGCGCTTTCTGAACTGTTGCGGCAGATCCCGCACTGGAAAAAGCAACTGCATTAAGGAGAGCATGATGAGCGTTGTGGTGATCACCGGAGCGACGGCAGGCGTGGGCAAAGCCACGGCGCTGCGTTTTGCAGAGGCGGGCTATCACGTGGGGATTATCGCCCGGGATGACCCCAGCCTTGAGGCGGCGCGGGCCGAAATTGAACGCTTCGGCGTGAAGTGTCATACGGTGAACGCCGATGTGACGGACGCGTCGGCCATCATGGCAGCGGCCAACGCGTTCGAGACGCAGCTCGGCGCAATTGACGTATGGATCAACAACGCCATGTGCGGGGTGCTGGCGCCGTTTCGCGCCCTGAGCGATGAGGAGTTTCGCCGGGTCACGGACGTAACCTACCTGGGCTACGTTAACGGCACCCGGGCGGCATTGTCCGTGATGACCCCGCGCGATGCCGGACAGATTATTCAGGTGGGCTCTGCGCTGGCTTACCGCTCCATCCCGCTCCAGTCCGCCTACTGCGGCGCGAAAGCGGCGATCCGCGGCTTTACCGACGCGGTACGCACCGAGCTTATCCACGAGCGTATCAATATCCAGCTGTCGATGGTGCAGATGCCGGGCCTTAACACGCCGCAGTTTAGCTGGGCGCGCAATAAGTTTGCCTTCGCCATGCGCCCCATCGGGCCGGTCTACGAGCCGGAGGTGGCCGCCGAGGCGATTTTCAACGTGACCCGCCGCCCGGTGCGGGAGCTGTGGGTCGGGCGCAGCACCATGCAGGCGATTATCGGCCAGTTTCTCTTCCCCGGCCTGCTGGATCGCATGATGGTGAAAAAGGCGTGGGAAGGGCAGATGACCAACGAACTCAACGTCCCCGAGCGGCAGGATTATCTTTCCGGGCCGGTCAGGGGGATGCATCAGGTCCATGGGCGCTTTTCCGACGAGTCGAGAACCCGGGCGACGGCCATCACCTCCGGCGTGCCGGGGAAAGTACTGCTGGGTAGCGCTGCGCTGGCGGGATTGCTGCTGGTGGGGAAACTGATCGCCCGACGGAAATAGGTTAAGCAGTATCGTTTTGTAGGCCGGGTAAGGCAAAGCCGCCACCCGGCTTTTTATTGCGCACCGCCCGGCGGCGCGATGCTTGCCGGGCCTGGGGGCGATTTGTAGGCCGGGTAAGCGTTAGCGCCACCCGGCAATGCTGCGACGCTTAGTGGTAGCCCTCGGTGTCAGTCACCTTGCCGCGAAACACGTAGTAGCTCCAGGCGGTATAGACCAGAATCAACGGGATGATCAGCAGCGTGCCCACCAGCATAAAGAGCTGGCTGGACGGCGGCGCGGCGGCGTCCCAGATGGTGATGCGTGGCGGGATAATGTTGGGCCACAGGCTGATGCCGAGCCCGCTAAAGCCAAGGAAGATCAGCCCGAGGGTCAGCAGGAAGGGCCTGGTATGGCTGTGCGGATCGCGGGTGAGTCGCCAGATCCACAGACCGAAGATCCCCACCAGCAGCGGCACCGGCAGGAAGTAGAAGAAGTTCGGCAATGTGAACCAGCGGTCGGCCACATATTGCCAGCCGAGCGGGGTCCAGACGCTTACCACCGCCACTACCGCCAGCAGCGCCAGCAGCACCTTGCGGGTCAAATCCCGCATATGGCGCTGTAATGCCCCTTCGCTTTTCATAATCAGCCAGGTGGTGCCCAGCAGGGTATAGGCCACCATCAGCCCCAGACCGCAGAAGAGGTTGAAGGGGGTCAGCCAGTCCAGCGACGAACCCGCGAAGCGGCGGCCTTCAACGTCAAAGCCGTTAATCATCGCCCCGACGACAATCCCCTGGCTGAAGGTCGCCAGCAGCGATCCCCCGGCGAAGGAGTAGTCCCAGAAGGCGCGGTGCGACGGCGTGGCTTTAAAACGAAACTCAAACGCCACCCCGCGGAAGATGAGCCCGATCAGCATCGCGGTCAGCGGGATGGTAAGGGCGTCGATAACTACCGCATAGGCCAGCGGAAAGGCGCCAAACAGCCCGGCGCCTCCCAGCACCAGCCAGGTTTCGTTTCCGTCCCATACCGGGGCGACGCTGTTTACCATCACGTCGCGCGCCTGCGGGTCGCGCTCAAAGTAGAAGAGCATGCCGATACCTAAATCAAAGCCATCCATGATGATGTACATCAGGGTGGCGAAAACGATGATGGCAAACCAGATAACTGAGATATCGACACCCATTACAGTTTCTCCTCTTCCGGAACCGGTTCTGCCGCCGAGAGCGGGCGTGCGGGTCTGCCGTCGGTCTTCATCGAGAGATTGTCGGTAGGCTGCGGCCCCTTCTTAATTAACCGCACCAGGTAGACTAACCCCACGCCAAATACCGAGCAGTAAACAACGATAAACGCCAGCAGGCTGATGCTCATTTGCAGGGTGCTGTGCAGCGACACCGCGTCAATGGTGCGCAGATAGCCATATACGACCCACGGCTGGCGGCCCACCTCGGTCGTGACCCAGCCGGCGAGGATCGCGACTACACCCGCTGGCCCCATACTCAGGGCAAAGCGGTGGAACGGGCGGGAGTGATAGAGCCGACGGCGATGGCGCAACCAAAGGCTGATAACCCCCATCAGGATCATCAGCAGCCCCAGGCCCACCATCACGCGGAACGACCAGAAGACGATGAGCGAGTTAGGGCGCTCATCTTTCGGGAAATCTTTCAGCGCCGGGACCTGCTTATCCAGGCTGTGGGTGAGGATCAGGCTGCCAAGCGCCGGGATCTCCAGCCCATACTTGGTGCGCTCCTCTTCCATATCGGGCACACCAAACAGCAGCAGCGGCGTCGCTTCGCCAGGGGGATTTTCCCAGTGACCTTCGATGGCGGCAATTTTTGCCGGCTGGTGTTCGAGGGTGTTCAGGCCGTGCATATCCCCGACAAAGGCCTGAATCGGTGCCACCAGCAGCGCCATCCACAGCGCCATTGAGAACATTTTGCGCACCGCCGGGCTGTCGTTACCGCGCAGCAGATGCCATGCACCGGAGGCGCCAACAAACAGGGCGCTGCTCAGGAAGGCGGCGATGGACATGTGGATCAGACGATAGGGGAAAGAGGGGTTAAAAATGATGGCGAACCAGTCCTCGGGGATGACCTGGCCGTTCTCGATGCTAAAGCCCTGCGGCGTGTGCATCCAGCTGTTGGAGGCGAGGATCCAGAAGGTGGACATCAGAGTCCCCAGGGCCACCATACAGGTGGCAAAGAAGTGCAGGCCAGGCCCAACCTTGTTCCAGCCAAACAGCATGACCCCAAGGAAACCCGCTTCGAGGAAGAAGGCGGTGAGCACTTCATAGGTGAGCAGCGGGCCGGTGATGCTGCCGGCAAACTGCGAAAAGCCACTCCAGTTGGTGCCAAACTGGTAAGCCATCACCAGCCCGGAGACCACGCCCATGCCGAAGTTAACGGCGAAGATTTTTAACCAGAAATGATAGAGCGAGCGCCAGACATCATTTTTCGTTCTCAGCCACATCCCCTCCAGTACCACCAGATAGCTGGCAAGGCCGATGGTTAACGCCGGGAAGATAATATGAAATGAGACAGTGAAGGCAAACTGAAGCCTGGCGAGATAAAACGCATCGAGTTCGAACATCGTACTCTTCCCCTGTCAGCGAAAAGCCCCGTATAGAACGGGGCATCGTGGTACGGCTGTTGTTGCGGGCGGGGTTACGGTTTATTTTTACCGGCACCCAGCTCAGCGCCAGTGAGCGGATCGGCTGTTGGATCCGACTCGGTGCGGCTCGCCATCGCTTTGAGTAGTGCGGCCTGCTCTTTCGTGAGCGTAACCTCGGCGCTGCCATCGCCGCCATCAACGGCGGGTTGCGGATCGGCAACGTACTCAAAGTTTTCATCGCTGTTCCAGCTGCCGCGAAGATCATCACCTGCAGACATATTGTAGTAGGTGGTTGCGTATTGTTCGATTGGCGGTAGTTTCCCTGGTGGGAAATTATTGCGAATCGACTGCAACGCCTTCTCAAACGAGAGCTGGTGTGCGGCTTCACGGGTCATCAGGAACGCAAGGGCATCTTTTACCCCCGGATCGTCAGTGACGTTGATCAGGCGTTCATAGATGATCTTGGCACGCGCTTCCGCCGCGATGTTGGAGCGCAAATCGGCGGTGGCTTCCCCGATGGTGTCGATATACGCCGCAGTCCATGGCACGCCTGCAGAGTTGGTCAGCGGTGGCCCACCGCCGTACAGCAGGGAGGTGATATGGCTGTCGTTACCGTTTTGCGTCAGGGAGCGGTAGAGTTCCGCTTCGCTTTCGGTGCCTTCTGCCAGTTCGCCTTTGGCGCCTTTGTTCAGCATGCCTACCAGCGTACCGATGATCTCAAGGTGGCTGAGCTCTTCGGTCGCGATATCCATCAGCATCTCTCTGCGGCCTGCATCATCATCGCCCAGCCCCTGGGTGAAGTAACGGCAGGCGGCCGCCAGCTCGCCCTGAGGGCCGCCAAACTGTTCAAGCAGCAGGTTTGCCAGGCCGGGATTCGGCTCGGCAACGCGGACGGTATACTGCAATTGTTTTACGTGTCGAAACATACGCTCACTCCCTGGTTATTTTTTCGCTTCGACACCGTCGGCATCTGAACGCAGCAGGAACTGCTCAGTCGTGTCAGGAATATGCTGGATCAGCCAGTCGGCCATGCGCTGCTCTTCCGCGAGGATCGATTCAATCGCAGGGATCGAGGCCACGTCTCCAGCTTTTCGTGCTGCGGCCAGCAGGGAGGTATAGCAGGCGATTTCGAACTGCTCGAAAACGTAGCCGCTAATAGAGCCTTTTACGATTTCATCCGAGGTCATAATGCCGCCGACAGACTGGCCGAACGCCATCATTTTGCTCATGGAGTCTTTCAACATTGAGCGGGAAATATCGTTACGGTCGAGGATCTCTTCCAGTACATTTATTTGCTGTTTGGTTTCAGTAAGATGCTGCTCAATACGGGCGCGGACATCAGGATAGTTATCGATACGGCTCGCCATTGATTCGAGCATAGATTCCGCTTGCTTTTCCATGGCGTGAGCATCGCGTAGCCAGTCATGGTAGTGTTCTACGTGATTCATATTTTCGTCCTCGGGTTCGGTTATTTCAGGCTTACTTTTCTGCTTTCTGATTAATATTACCGACTGCCAAATCGGTCAGTTTAAGATCGGTGGATTTCTCTTCTTCCAGCGTCTCGGCTAATAATTTAACTGCCTGGGTATACCCTAATTGCTCCGCCAAAGTAGCGAGCGTGCCGTAGCTGGCAATTTCATAGTGTTCGACTTTTTGCGCCGCAGCGATTAATGCTGCATCGCGGACTTCATTTTTTTCTGTGCTTTCAAGGACTTCATTGGCTTCTTCAATTAACCCTTCCATCGCCACGCATTTCATTCTTTTCAATTTAATATTTGGCGTTTTCTCGATGAGCTGATCGATACGCTCAATCTGGCCATGGGTTTCTTCCAGGTGCGCTTTAAACGCAGCGCTCAGATCAGGGCTGGCGGCTTCGCGGGATAATTTAGCCAGCGCACGAGTAAGCTGTTTTTCTGCACTATAGGTATCGGATAACAAATGAATAAATACATCCTCTATACTTTTCATATTCATACTTTTTCTCCAGTGCTATAAAAATTCTGCGAGCCCGCGGACCCGCAGAGGTTACCCATTAAAGTGAAGAACAGGCTTTAATAATGAGATGAATTAAGAGTTGTCAGACTTGCGTCCGCCACCATGGCTATGCTGACCGCCCTTTTTACCTGCTTCGGAAGCGCGCTGCGGATCGTTTTTGAAATTACCACCGCTCTGCTGACCGCCTTTTTTCCCTGCTTCAGAGGCCTTTTCACGATCCTGTGCGAAATTACCTGAACCACCACGTTGCTCTGCCATATTATGTTTCCTCATTTACATCGTTTATGTCAGTAAGATACGTTTTTATTCGTATCCGTTGTCGTTCAGGATTAAATTTAGCCCCTATTTCCGAAGAGTCAAATGTGGTTTTGAAAATAAATTATCTTATGTTTTAAGATTTAACTGAATATATCGCTCCGCTTGTTTCACAAATAAGTTTCGCCAAGGTAATGTAAACAAACGACCTTCCGGGCGTTCTGCTTTATTGCTTGTTTTGTGTTTCGCTGAAACGGGCGAGTCCAGGCGTGGCGGGGCTCTTTACGTAAGTTTACACTCTAGGTGGCTCGCTTATAGCGCATATAAAAATATTGTACGTGGGATTAATCTTAATTGATTTTTATATTATTTATGGTCGTTGTTTTCGGTTGTTAAATAATATAACAAATTGCTTACGTATATTATGTATGGATTCCAGTTACTCACGGGAATTACTACTTCAAAAAGAGTAAGCGAAGGGCAAATAAAAGAACCTGACAAAGTATGATGGTGGATCGCGTACCCCAGGCAATACTCAACCGGAACGGTGACGCGGTGTCACCGCGGAGGCGAAGGTGAACCCTATGCTTGATTTCATCTCTGGTGTCCTGATCCATACCCCCGTCTGGGTCTATCTGATTCTGCTGTTCCTGATAAGCAGAGGCATCCGGGCGCGTAAGCCCGCCACCGTTGCGCTGGAAAAGCTCGCTATCGTTCCGGCCCTGTTTCTGATCTGGGATATCTACGACCTGCTGGTCTTTCGCACGCTCACGCTCGCTACCGGCTCCCTGTGGCTGGCAGGTCTACTCAGCGGCGCGGCAATGGGATATATCCTGATCAAAGGGGCGATAGTAAGCCGGGCTGCCGCTCCGCGTAGCATTTACCGTTCGGCGGACTACTCGGCACTGCCCATTATAATGCTGGCCTTCGCGGTGAAATATGTGCTGGGAGTGATTAGCGCCATTGCGCCCGAGACCCTGCAACGCCCCGGTGCAAGCGCCTTCGCCATCATTACCGGCGGGCTGTTCGCCGGGGTCTTTGTCGGCAAGTTTGTACGCTACGTGCGGGTCTATTTGTCGGCACCGGTGCAGCAGGCGGGGTGAGAGGGCTCATCGTTCTGGATTACCCGGATATCCATATTCCGCTGCAAATCACCCGGAACGCCCGGCGGCGCGATGCAACATCAGGCGTGTCGCCGTTATGTCGGAACGCACTGAGAGGAAAATGACAAACGCAACGGCAGGTAGACTGAGGCGGCATGATAAACCAGTAGCCCACAGGAGCCCGGATGTTCACCCATATGCGTATTGCCAGACCTGTCATAAACCTCGAAAAGGCTTTCCTGATGTACAGCCAGGGGTTAGGACTGAAAAAGATTGCGGACTTTAGCGACCATCAGGGTTTCAGCGGGATCATGTTAGGGCGGGAAGATTTACCCTGGCACATCGAATTTACCGTGTGTCACCACCATCCCGTTCACCCTTTGCAAACGAACGAGGATCTGATCGTGCTCTATTATCCCGATAAAGCCGAATGGGAAGCGACATGCGGGCGAATGCGCAGTGCGGGTTTTACCCCGGTAAGTTCGTTTAACCCCTACTGGGAGGTCAATGGGCGCACATTCGTGGATGACAACGGGTACCGGGTGGTGATTCAGAACCAGGCGTGGGGCTGAACTAACAGCAAGCCGCGTGGCAAAATGGCACGATCAAAACGGGCTGGCATGGCGGATATGGACAGGCTCCCCGCTGACCGGATGCGCAAACCGCAGCTCGCTGGCGTGCAGCATCAGGCGCGGCGTGCGTTCGGTGCCGGGCATCTGCACTCCGCCATACAGGTCGCAGCCTAAAATCGGATGGCCCAGTTGCTGGCAGTGAATGCGCAGCTGGTGGGTGCGCCCCGTCTCCGGCGTCAGTTCCACCCGCGTGACCGGCACATCTCCCTGATAATACCCGCGCTCTACCACCCGATAGCGAGAGCGGGCGGGCTTGCCGTTGATAGCGCAAATCGACATCCGCGGGAACAGCGCCGGATCTTTGGCTATGGGGGCGTCTATCACCCCTTCATCATCGACCAGATGCCCGCAGAGCAGAGCGGTGTAGATCTTGGTTACGCTGCGCTGGCTGAACTGCTGGCAGAGGGCGGCATTGATCGCCTTATTGCGGGCAATCACCATCAGCCCGGAGGTGCCAAAATCGAGGCGATGCACCAGCGTGCAACCCGGAAAGGTCTGCACCAGCCGGTAATGCACCGAATCGAGGTTTTGCGGATTTTTCCCCGACAGGCTGAGCAGCCCGCTGGGTTTATTGATCAGCACCAGATGGTCGTCCTGCCAGAGCGTCTCTATCGCCTCATGGCAGGGCGGGGCAATAAAATTATCGATAATCACTGACATCAGTCTGACCGCAGAAACAAGAGGGAGACGGATGATAACCCATTACGTATGCGATTTAAGCTGTGATGTGTTATCGAGTCGTCTGATCGCTGGCACCAGGCTGGCGGCTACCGTGGCGAGAACCACGGCACAGGCCGCCACCAGCAGCACGTTGCGGGTACCATACTGGTTGGCCAGCGGCCCGGCGATAAGCTCGCCGAAGGGGATCGCCACAAACGATCCCACCGCATCGTAGGCATAGACGCGCGCCAGCTTATCCTGCGGGATATGCGTTTGCAGGGACTGGGCCCAGGCCACCCCAAAGAGGCCAAAGGTCACCCCGGCAATAAAGAACGCGGCAATCAGCCAGGGCGTGGAGGGGAGCAGGCTCAGCGTAAAGATGGGCAGGGCGCAGCATGACACCAGCATCACGCCGATAAAGAGATCCCGGCGCGGTCGCCAGCGCAGAGCAAGGGAGGAGCCCACGATGAGGCCAATGCTCTGGCACGCCACAATAATCCCCCACTGCGCCCGGCCAAAAGAGGTATCCGCAATCACCGGCCCGAGCACCATCATTACCCCGCTAAACGCGGCGTTAATAATGGTGAACTGCACGACGATCGACCACACCCAGGCCCGGCTGGCGAACTCCTGCCACCCCGCTTTTAAATCCTGCAGCATGTTGCTTTTAGAAGGCCCGGCTTCGAGGGCGGTCACGCGAATCATCAGGTAGAGGGGGGCGGCGGCGGCGAACCCCAGGGCATCAATGGCAAGCCCCCAGCCCGGTCCGACGGCGCCTGTCAGAACGCCGCCCAGCGACGCGCCGATGACCGTCCCGCTGTACACCCCAAGCTGAATGAAGGCGTTGGCTTCGCGCAGGCTTTTACCGGGAACCGTCTGGGGAACGAGGGCAGAAGAGGCGGGAAGGGTGATGCCCGCGGCGGCACCGTTTACCGCGCCAAGCAGGGTCAGGCTGAGTACCGTGGCGGACCCGTCCAGCACCGACCACGCCACGATAGCCTGCGAGATGGCGGCCACCACCGACGAGGAGACGAGCACCCGGCTGCGGGAGTAGCGGTCCGCTAATACTCCGCCCAGCAGCAGAAACAGCACGTTAAAAATCGAGCGGGAGGCCACGACGATACCTAAATCAGAGGCCGAGCCGCCAATATCCAGCACCGCAAATGCCAGCGCGATGGGGGCGATACCGTTGCCCAGAACGGTAAGAAAACGTGCGGCAAAAAGATGGCGAAAGGGGGAAAAATGATAAGCACGAACGCGTTTATTATCGGTTTTCATGGTGTTAATGGCTACGGGATGAGGGGAGGTACTATAAATGACCTGAAAGGCAAAAACACCTGCCTGCGCCTCCCCTCACCGAAGCCAGCTTAACTCCGCGTTTCTGCAGGCGCCTTCTCATCTGACTTTTGCGTGCTGCTGGAGTAGATGAACCAGAGTGCAATCCCGAGGCAGAGGACTGCGCCCAGGCGCGTCATCGAAAAGGGTATGGCGTCGTTCCCCAGCCAGCCAAAATTGTCGATCAGCATGCTCATGGTCAGCTGGCCGAAAATCACCGCCACCGTGGCCACCGCCGTACCGATACGCTGTACGGCCAGCACCATAATGACGATGTACGGCACGCCAAACATCGCCCCCAGCAGCTGCCATTTAGGCACATCCAGCAGGCTGACGGCATGGCGCGGTTCAAAGAAGAAGATCAGCAGGGCGGTGATCAGCGCGCCGACGGAAAAGGTCAGGAACGCGCTTTTGAATACGCCCACCTTGCTGCCCAGCTGGCCGTTGATGGCAGCCTGCATACTCAGCGTCGCGCCGCCAATCACCGCCAGAATAATCATAATCAATGTCATCGTCTTACCCCTGTGCAACCAGAACCAGCGCGGCAATGATAAAAATCAGCGCGATGATGCGTTTAGTGTCAATTTTGCGGTGCGGCGTGCCCAGCAGACCGTAGTGATCGATGATCAGGCTTTTAAAGACCTGACCGGCAAGGATGCCAATCATCGTCATGGCGATACCGATGGCGGGCGTCACTACGGTGAGAATAATGACGTAGACCGGGCCGAGAACGCCGCCCAGCAGCTGCCATGAAGGCTGTGAAAAAAACGACGGGCTGTTGCGTGGGCTGAAAAAGAGCATCAGCAAAAAGGTCAGGGCGGCACCGACGCCAAACACGCTGAACGTGGCCCATAAATCACCTACCTCACCGCCGAGCGGCCCCAGTAGTCCTGCCTCGACGGACAGTCCCATCCCCCCGGCAATAACCAGTAAAATCAATATCAGCTGCATAGTTACTCTTCTCCGTTTTCAAGGCGGGGAAGCGTACGCCTGAACATCCGTGAGAAAAATGCCATAATGTAAGAAACACCTGTGCAGGAAATGCATTAATGCGCGACCCCGCCACCATCAGCCTCCGCTGGCTGCAAACCTTTAAAGAGGTCTATGAATCCCAGAATTTTTCGGTGGTGGCACGCCGGGAGGGGATTTCCGCTTCGCAGGTTTCGCGGGTCATCCATCAGCTTGAGGATGCGCTCGGCCAGCAGCTTTTTTACCGCAACACGCGGGCAATTATTCCCACGGAAAGTGGTCACCTTTTTATCCGCTATGCCCGCCTGATGCTCGGTAATCTTGAGGAGGCGCGCCGGGAGCTGGATGCGCGCAAGCAGGAGCCCTCCGGTCTGCTGCGCATCAACGCCCCGGTCTTTTTCGGCCAGCGGCATATCGCGCCGGGGCTTCCCGGCCTGACGGAACGCTACCCCCGTCTTAGCATCGAGCTGACGCTGACGGACGACTATATCGATCCCCACCGGGATGCCGCCGACGTGATCTTTCGCATCGGCGCGCTGACCGACTCCTCATTTCACGCCCGGGTGCTGGGCCAGCAGTTTTATCATCTGGCTGCTTCTCCGGCTTATCTGCGCAAATACGGCACGCCTGAAACGTCGGACGACATAATGCGTCACAAATGCCTGGTCTATCGCGGCTCGTCCGGCCCCAACCGCTGGCTGCTGCGCCGGCCCGGCGAGGCGTGGACTCATTATCCCGTCACGCCGCTGATCTCTTCCAATAACGCGGAAACGCTGCTTATCGCCGCGCTGGGCGGGATGGGGATGGTACTGTTCCCGGACTGGCTGATTGGCGACCGGTTCCAGAGCGGGGAGCTGGTGAAACTGCTGCCGGCCTGGGAGACCTCCATCAATACCGAGCCCTACAACATTGCGGCGATCTACCCCCATACACGCCACCCGCCGCTGAACGTGCGGGCGGTGATTGATTACTACGTTGAGGCGTTTGGTACGCCGCTGTACTGGCAATCCCAAAGGAGAATGTAATGCGTCACCTCTCTGTCCTGCTCTGTCTGTTATTACTCACCGGTTGCGTCGTCAGCTCGCCACAGAAAGCGCAATTTAATGCGGAGTATCCCAACCGCCAGGATATTCGCAGCCATACGGTGTACCGCTTTATGAATAAACCGCTCAAGCCGGGCGGGGGGAAATACTACGGCGCAAACGATCTGGCCGAGACGTTATATGTCAGAGCCGACAATGCGGCGATGGTGGAGTTACGCTTCAACTATCCTGGCCGATCGCTACAGGTGAAATCGCTGGATGCACAAAACAGAACGCTGCGGGAGGAGACTTTCACGCTGCTGGATGAGTCGGCGGCAAAACCGTCCGATGTCGAAAGCCGGTATTTTTTCCTGAGCAAAGAGGGCCTACTGTTAACGAAGTTTAAAAATTGCACCCCGGATATGAGCGTCGGTTGCCGCTGGCAGGACCGGGCGCTGTTTATTACCCGCAACGGCGATATGGCGGTGCAGTTAGCCAGCGGAACGGCGGGCATGGCGTTTCTGGTGATCCCATTTTATGGCTCGGAGAAGTATCTGGAGATTTTCCCCAGAGCACCGGGCGCTTAGGTAAATGCAAGATGCGCCCTTTCCCGGTGGGAGAGGGCATCAGGCCGCACTGCATTGCCGGATAGCGGCTCCGCCTTACCCGGCCGACAAAACTTGAGGAAAAGGGTGAGCAAACCGCACTCGCCCTAAGACAAACTCATAAATTGTTATTATTGTTTTTAAATCGCTAACCATAAGACTGTAACTACGTTAATTATCTTCCAGGGTTATGCATATGTTTGTGTCATGGTGGTTAATTGTTCCTGTCGTTATCGCGGTTGCCATACTCTTCGTTATGGTTTCCCGTCTCTCTAATGAGGTCGATAAGCTTGAAACGGCGTTAGAAGAGAGCCGGGGAAGGCTGAAGTTCCTTGGGCATCACACAGAGACGTTCAAACAGGCGAATCTGCGTAAGGGTTAACGACCCGGCTTGCCGCGTTACTGCGACTCTAAACAACAAGCCAGCTGTTGGAAATACACTGTGCGCTAAATCTGTCCACACATAATGTTATTAGTCACGCTCATGTTATTGCATATCGCTTAGCGCCAGCATTAGTGACAGCGGGGATGAACAAGTCCCCTTTACAGAAATGCCTGGTGTACAGTGAAATAGAGCGACTTCGCAAAACCGGCAAGTTATTACTCAACATTTTCAGCAATCCATTCAATAAGATGTTCTGCAAAACCTTCAGCGGCCGGTGAGTTAAAAAATTTTGAAGACTGGTATAAACAAACCTGGCGAACCACGTCCGGCGCAACAATACGGCGCATAACCAAACCGAAAGGTTTAGCCAGTAGCTTAACGTAAGCAGGGGACAGGGTTACGGCCAGGCCAGAAGAGGCTATACCCAGAGCGGTAGAAATATTATCTACCACATCGACAGGACTTATCCTTTCGGCACTGGGTAAAGCTCTTCCCATTTTAGCGACATTCTGTTCATGATCTCGTCCTGCCGCGACCAGCGGATACATTTTCAGGTTTTCCCAGCTTACCTCCTCAAACTGCGCCAGCGCGTGATCCGGCGTGCACCACAATACCCACGGACTTTCAAATAACACGGTGGAAATAATCTCTTCGCCACAGAACGCATTAGGACCTACCGACATATCGGCATCACCGTCAATAACGATATCGATAAGGCGTTCCACCGGGCAATCAATAATCCGAACAGCTACCTCTGGCTGAAGCACTCTGTATTCTTTGATGATTTTTGGCAGCATCGCGCTGGCAATAATCATCGGTGCCGCAATACGAACCACACCTGTCGCCCGGGCATTAATCGCTGTGGCAATGGTTTCAGCTTGCCTGGCACGTTTAAGTACCGCCCCCGCAGAATTGAGAAACTCCTTGCCAGTGACAGACAACGAAACGCGACGGGTACTGCGATCAAAAAGGCGGAAACCCAGCACGGACTCAAGTTCTTGTACAAGCTGGCTGACCGCAGAGGGTGTCAGCCCCAGACGCTCACCGGCATCCGTGAAACTATGGGTTTCAGCGACCGTAAGAAAGGTTTCCAGCTGACGCAGGGTAAAGCGTAAAAACGGCATGGTGGCAGTTCCGATTAACGATGTTTTCTAACAAATAAACCAGATTAATTAAATTGTACACAACAAGTCATTAACATATTAATGGTTTCAAATAAATATAAAACCTCTACCCACACCCTACAGCAGAGGAGCTACCCTGCAATGACTTTGGAAAAATCTGGTTCTTTTGTGAGCCCCGCCCGCGGCGAAACAGAGTTCAGTTCTGTGGGCTCTATGCAAACGGATAATGAACTTATTAAAAAAGTGTCCGGCAGACTAGTCTGGTTTCTGTTTCTGCTTTACGTGTTTGCTTTCCTCGATCGCATTAATATTGGTTTTGCGGGCCTTACCATGTCGCAGGATCTTGGATTGACTGCGACAATGTTTGGCCTCGCAACAACCTTCTTTTATATCGCTTATATTGCCTTCAGTATTCCCAGCAATATTGCCCTCGGACGCTTCGGCGCCCGACGCTGGCTGTCGATTATTATGATCGTCTGGGGGGTTGCTTCTACGGCGACGCTTTTTGCCCACGACGCGCAAAGTCTGTATATATTGCGCACGCTTGTGGGGATCGCTGAAGCGGGCTTTATTCCGGGAATATTGCTTTATCTGACATTCTGGTTCCCTCAGGCCTGCCGCGGACGAACCAACGCTTTATTTATGATAGCCACACCCGTTACCACAGCCCTGGGGTCAGTGGTGTCCGGTTACATCCTTGAAATGAATGGTTTTTTAGGCCTGAAAGGGTGGCAATGGTTGTTTCTCCTTGAAGGCCTCCCTTCGGTCGTCCTGGGCATCGCCGTCCTGTTTTATCTCGATGATAACCCGATGAAAGCAAACTGGCTGACCCGTGAGGAAAAAGCACGACTGACAGCAATGCTGGCTGCTGAACAAAGCCAGGCGGACGTACCGAAAGAGCGAAAGGGAAGTCTGATAAGCGAACTTTGTCAGCCGGTCATAATAAAATTTGCCCTGGCCTATTTGTGCCTTGTTAATACGCTTAGCCTGATTGGGATATGGATCCCTCAGATTGTAAAAAGCTTTAATGCTGCCAGCAGCAACATCACTATTGGTTTACTCGCTGCTATTCCTCAGATATGCACCATCATCGGCATGATTTGGTGGAGCGCACGCTCCGATCGCCGTCGTGAACGAAAATGGCATATTGCGATCCCCATGCTGTTCGCAGCGGTCGGCTGGTTGCTAACGGCCTACGCTGAAAACCCCATTATTCGTCTTGCTGGCATCGCAATGGCCTCTACCGGTGGTTTCTGCGCCATGGCGATATTCTGGACCGCGCCAGATAAAGTCCTTTCAAGTCGTAGTAAACCTGTGGGTATAGCCCTGATAAATGCGGTTGGCAATATCGGATCGGCCCTGAGCGCTTTTGTCGTGGGTTATCTGAGAGATGCGACCAACAGCTTTTCCTCTGGCCTGCTTTACGCGGTGGTCGTTCTGTTATTAGGGACGCTGTTTATCGCTGCCATTCCAATGAAGCCCGCTGCAGACAAAAACCCTGCCTGTTCATCTTAAAAGGAGAGTCATCATGACCATAACATTAACCCATTCTTATCCTAATTCCCGTAATGACATTCCCGCTGGCTACAGTCCGGAAGAGTGGGCGGCAAGGGTCGATCTTGCAGCCTGTTATCGTATCTTTGCTCACCTTGGCTGGAACGAGCTGATTTACAACCACATCACCTTACGCTTGCCAGGGCCTGAAAAACATTTTCTTATTAACCCCTTTGGTCTGATGTATTCAGAGGTGACGGCTTCGTCGTTGGTGAAAATTGATAATAAAGGCAACATCATCGGACACAGCGACTGGCCCATCAATCCAGCCGGCTTTACCATTCATGGCGCCATACATGACAGTATCCCGGAAGCTCACTGCGTTATGCACACCCATACCACCGCAGGCATGGCAGTGGCATGTTCCGCAGGAGGTCTTTCAATGAGCAACTTTTACTCGGCACAGCTTTATGAAAAAGTGGCATATCATGATTTTGAAGGCATTACGGTACATGCTGACGAAGGGCCCCGCTTGCTCAAAAGTATTGGCGACCGTCCCTGTATTATCCTGCGAAACCACGGTCTGCTGGCCTGGGGACACAATTTACCTCAGGCTTTCGCGAATTTATGGCTCCTGAATCGGGCATGTGAAATCCAGGTCGCCTCAATGTCGATGGGGCCGGTACTGGAGATACCTGAAGATATCCAACGCAAATGCACCCAGGATTCGCTACAGTTCGATCCTCGATTTGGCGCAGGACAAGATGTTTTCAAAGCGCTTACGCGACTGATCGAGCAGACAGATCCATCCTGGCGAACATAGCCGAACCGTAATTTACAGCGGCTCGCCGAACCTCTGCTGGAGAGCCGTTTTAAGCCGGGTAAGGCGCAGCCGCCACCCGGCGCTCTTGCTATCGCTCCCTTAGCGCCTCTTTCGCCCGGTTAAACGGCTTGATCATATAATCCATCACCGATTTCTCGCCGGTTTTGATATCCACCGTGGCAATCATCCCCGGCACAATCGAGAAGTGCCTGCCCGCTTTGTTCACCAGGTAATCCTGGCTGGTGCGGATAAACACCCGGTAGTAGAAGACCTCCGGTTTGGCTTCATCCTGAATGGTGTCCGGGGAGATGGTCTCCACCACGCCATCCAGCCCGCCGTAGATGGCGTAATCGTAGGCGGTGATCTTCACCAGCGCCTTCTGGCCGGGGTGGATAAAGGCGATATCCCGTGGTGACAGGCGGGTTTCAATCAGCAGGTGATCGTCCACCGGCACAATCTCCATCACTTCGCCGTTCGGGGGAATAACGCCGCCGATGGTGGTCACCTTGATGTTCTTCACAATGCCGCGCACCGGCGAGGTCATCGTCAGGCGGGTCACCGAGTCTTCACGTCCTTTCAGCACCGCCGAGAGCATATCCACTTCGGCGTTCGATTTAGAGAGCGCCTCCCGGGCCTGAACATAGTACTGCGAGCGCAGGTCGGTGAGCTTCAGCTCAAGATCGCTCTTCTGGCGTTGCAGGCGCAGCGCCTCGACGTGGCTGGCGGCGCCGGTTTTCACCAGCCGCTGGGTGATCGCCAGCTCTTTATTCACCAGATCCAGCGCCTGGCGCAGCTCGCGCCGGGAGTCTTCCAGCTGCTCGCGGCGGGAGTTGTAGAGCCGGGTTTCGGCGGCGATCAGATCGGTCCATTTCGCCAGCTCCGGCGGGAAGGTGAGGGGCAGATCGTTCACCTCTGCACGCAGACGGGCGCTGGAGGCCAGCGACGCGCGGTAGCGGGCGGCACTTTCACCGACGTTGGATTCAGAACGGGTCGGGTCGAGGCGCGCCAGCACCTGGCCGGCCTGCACCTGATCCCCTTCGTGAACCTTCAGCTCGGCGAGGATCCCGCCGTCGAGAGACTGCAACACCTGCTCCCGGGAGCTGGGGATCACTTTCCCGGTGCCGGTGGAGACCTCATCGAGAATGCTGAACCACGCCCACACCCCGGCAGCGACAAACAGCAGCAAGCTGAATAACACAATGCTTCTCGCCCCGGTATAGCCGCTCTCGGAGCCGAGGGCGTTATCCAGGTCATCCATCGCCGCAACATCACGCTGATTGATTTTCATTTTTCCACTCCCGGCCATTTGCCTGCTGCGGTTGCTGCATCCGGCTGTTGCTCAGCGCCTGCGCTTTCGGCGCGTCCATCACCAGCATGCCCTCTTTCAGCACCACCACGCGCTCCACCAGCTCCAGCATCGGTACACGGTGGGTGGCGACAATCAGCGTGCGGTGGCCGAGCCACTGGCCCAGACGTTGGATAAATTCGCGCTCGGTGTGCTCATCCAGCGAGGCGGTGGGTTCATCCAGCAGGACGACGTTGGGATCGCGCAGGAACATCCGCGCCAGCAAAATCGACTGGCGCTGGCCGCCGGAGAGCCCGACGCCGTTCTCCATAATCGGGTGATCCAGCCCCTTCGCCAGCTTCTGCACAAAGCTGGCCGCGCCGCACATCTCCAGCACGGCAAAGATCTCCTCGTCGGTAGCCCGCGGCATCCCGAGGGTGATGTTCTCCCGCAGGGTGCCGTAAAACAGCCGCGCGTTCTGGCTCATCAGGCCGACGTTGCGGCGCACATCCGCCATGTCGAGATGGGGCAGGCTGAGGTTGTCGAGCCGCAGCTCGCCGCCCACCAGATCCATGCTGCCTACCATCGCCTGCAGCAGGGTCGATTTGCCCGCGCCGTTACGCCCCAGCACCGCCACATGCTCGCCGGGTTTAATCTCCAGCCGGTTGATGCGCAGCGCCGGGTTCTGCGCGTCGCCGCCGTAGGCGAACTGCGCCTGCTCGAAGAGGTAGTGTCCACGCAGCACATCCTGGCGGATCGGCGTCTCTTCACGCTGATTCTCGGTGGGCAGCTGCATAATGTTGTCCAGCCCCTCTTTGGCGGCCTTCACCTGCTGCCAGCGGGCCAGCACGCCGCACAGGGTCGCCATCGGGGCGATCATCCGCGAGGCCAGCATCGAGGCGGCCACCACCGCACCGGTGGTCATTTCGCCTTCGATCACCATCGGGGCACCCACCACAATCACCGCGGTGTAGACCAGGCTCTGAATGGTCATCCCCCAGCTGATCAGGCCCTGGGTCAGCTCCCGGGTCTTAAGGCCCGACTCGGCGGTGATCTGAATGTAGCTGTTCCACTGTTGCAGGAAGCGGTTCTCCGCCTGCATCAGCTTGATGTCTTCCAGCCCCTGCACACTCTCCACCAGCACAGCGTTACGCAGGGTCGCCTCGTGGGCCGACTGCTTCGCCAGCGCCGCCAGCTTTTTCTGCAGCAGCAGGCCCGGCAGCACCATCACCACCGCCGCGACCGGGGCGATCCAGGCGAGTGACGGGGCAATAATCGCCAGCACCACCACAAACAGGAAGAAGAAGGGCAGATCGACGATGGTAGAGATGGTGGAGGAGGTGACCATCTCGCGGATCTGCTCCAGCTCGCGCAGCTGGGAGATAAAGCTGCCGGTGGAGCGGGGCACCGCGCTGTTGCGCAGGCGCAGGGCGTGGCCAAACACCCGGTCCGAGACGCGCATGTCGGCGCGTTTGCCCAGCAGATCCATAATGTGAGACCGGGCGATACGCAGGATAAAGCCGAACAGGGTGGCAATCAGCACCCCGATGGTCAGCACATAGAGGGTGGGGTAGGACTGGGCGGGGATCACCCGGTCATAGACCTGCATTGAAAAGAGAATGCCCGCCAGCGACAGCAGGTTGATGAACAGCGCCGCCAGCATCACGTAGGTATAAGGCCGCAGGTCGCGCATCACCAGCCGGTAGAGCCAGTCCGGGCGGTATTTGGAGATATAGGCATCCACCCGGCTGTCTTTCAGCGCTGCCAGCGGGCGCAGGGCCACCACCTGGCGAATGGCCGGGAGCATCTTCGCCAGCGAGATGCGGTTGGTCTGCGCCTTGCCGTCAAAGAAGCAGACATCCAGCAGATCCTCGCCGTCAAAGTGCTCAATCACCCCAATCTTGCCGTCATTAAGCTCCACCACCACCGGCAGGCGCCAGCTGTTGATGGACTCCTGGCCGTTGGTGAGCAGCTGAAAGGAGAGGCCCGCTTCGCGGGCAAGCCCGGTCAGCGCCGGGATTTTGCTTTTGCCCTGTAGCCAGGGCGCGCCCGCCACCAGCGCGCCGGGGGAGCAGGCCACCCGGTAGCGGGTGGCGACGTAGCCAAACGCCTGCGCCCAGTGCTCCAGCGCCTCTTGCGTCAGTGTCTCCTCATAAAGGATATCGTCTCGGATCATGGTTGGATCTCCACTGACTGAATGGTGTGGTTTTCAAGGCCGAAGGCATTGCGCATCCGCCCGGTGTTATAGAGGCAGTTGATCTGTAACTGGCGGAGCTGCCCGGCGGTTTGCCACTGGGTAAAGCGGGTCTGGAAGACCTCCTGCTCGGCGTTCAGCACGTCCAGCAGGGGGCGGGAGCCCAGATCGAGATACTGCTGCTGATAGAGTTCGCGGGTACGCTGGCTGAGCGTCTCCTGGCGGGACTGGATCTGCAGAGTGCTCATCAGGCTCATCACCTGGCTTTTGGACTCCAGCAGCTTTTGCCGCACGTCCAGCCGGGTGCGCTGAATATTGGACTGCGCCGCTTCCACCGCGTGGCTGGCGGCGTTGCGCCGGGCGCTCAGCCCGCCGCCCTGGTAGATGGGCATCTCGACGTTCACCGAGACGTTGTACTGGGTCTTGTCCAGCGTATCGTGGCCGGGGTAGCGGTTATTCATGTAGTGACGCACCTGCGGCTCCAGCGAGACGGTAGGGGTCATCTGCGCATTGGCGTAATCGAGGTTCGCCTGCGCCACGTTAGCCTGCGCCCAGGACGCCAGCACCGCGGGCACCAGCCGGTCATCCGGCTCGTTGATGTCGCAGCTGCGGGCGAGTTTTTCCGGGAAGGCGTTGCTGACCGCATTCAGGTTGCTCCAGCCGAGGTTGCTCATCAGCGTGGCGCGGGCGCTGTCGAGGTTGGCCTGATACTGCATCAGCTGCGAACGCGCCCCTTCGATACGGGCGTCGGTCTGCACCACGTCCGAGAGCGAGGTGGCCCCTTCGTCGTTACGCTGGCGCGTCAGCTTGCCGATGGCGCCGAGCGCCTCAAGCTGCTCTTCGGCGGTCTCCACCATCTGCTGCCACATCTGCACCTGCACCAGCGCAATGGCGGTATCCCGGGCGATAGTGTCGATGCTCAACAGCACGTTGGCCTGCTGTTGCACCACGCCCGCGTCTTCGGCGCGCACCTGGCTTGCCACCTTGCCAAAGTCATAGAGCATCTGGGAGAGGGAGACCACCACCGAGGGGGTGAAGCCGGTATCGCTGGAGTTATTGCTGTAGCCGTTGTCTATCCCGGCGCTGATCTGCGGATAGTATTTCGATTTAGCGACATCGACCTGCTGGATCTGTTCGTAAAGTTTGCCCACCGCTTCGCGAATGGTGGGATGCCAGTTGACGGCGCGGGTCACCGCATCGCCGAGGGTTAAGGTACCGGGGGCAGCCTGACTGGTGGGCAGGGCGACCCGTCCATCCAGAGCGGGCAGCGCCTGATTTTCATTTAATTGTCCAAAACTGATTACCGCAGGCGAATCGGCGGCAAGGACCTGTGCAGACAACAGGCAGCACCCAAGCCACCAGCAAGGTACTTTGTTCATGGCATTATCCCTAAAAAAACTGAACAACTTTATAATGTTAAGCCCGGGCGACGAGCGCCCGGGTCTTGTTATTAGCGCTAACCGGTGATGATGTGATTCTGGTTAACCAGCTCCTCATAAGTTGTCTGAACGTTATCTAGTGTTACCAGTGTAGTATTCGTGTAAATATTTGCCGCTCCGTCTCGGTCGACGGAGATCACGGTATTGCCATTGCTATTTGTGACGTGCAAATAGTTACCGAGCGTCGCGCTACTTCCGTTCCAGCCCACCAGCAGATCGCTGATATCGATCTTGTCTCCCTGCGCCAGTGAGAAGTTGGTCCAGTGGTCGTTACCGCCGTTGCCTGCCGTCCCGTTCCCCGCCGTGTTGTTCAGCACTTCGTAAATCAGCGTGTCGCCATAGGCGCTACCGGTGAAGGTATCGTTATGCTCCGTGCTGACGAACTTCGGTGCCATGTTGATGGTGAGGGTGGCGGTGTCGGTCGTGCCGTTATCGCCGGTCAGTTTGTAGGTAAAGGTCTCCTTCGTGGTCATTGAGGCCAGCGAGACGCCGCTGTTCAGGGTGTAGGTGTAGTGACCATCTACTCCGATGTTCAGCACGCCGTAATGCCCCTGAATGGTGGCGGTGGCGTTGGCCGTGGTGTACGGATCAAGGATAGTGGTGGTGCCGTTATAGCCGGTAATGCTCAGACGGCTGTCCACCGAGTGCAGCTGATCCAGCACGCCGCCGGAATCCGTCCCGTCGAAGATATTGCCTGTGACGGTGTGGCCCGCAGTGGTGAGCTCATTGTTCAGGTAGACGGTGGTACCGGTGACATAAGGCGTGATGGAGATCTGGCCTAACCCCAGCGGCCCCATGGAGCCGGTATAGCTCAGGGTGTAGGTTCCGGCGTCCAGATCCAGATCGGTGACGTTAATGGTCGCCACGCCACCCAGCAGCAGGCCGCCATTGAAGGAACCGCTTCGGGTAACCCCTCCCCCGGTAATGGTCCAGTTTACGTTCAGTCCGCCCAGCGAAAGCAGGGAGGCGACGTTAAAGTGGAGCACGATGTCATGCAGGGCGGTGTTGGCGTCCACCACAAACGTGCCGCTGCCACGGCCGGTGGTGGATGCCAGCAGGGCGGCGTTCCACGTCGCGTTACCCACCGTGTCATCGCGGTAGGCGGCCACCTGCGGGGTAGTATCCACCACCAGCTCGCGGCTGACGTCGCTCACCGCATCCAGCGCCACCGGTGTCGGGGTGATGTTCAGCGAGGCGGTGTCCTTATCGCCATTCGGTGCCGTCACGGTGTAGATGAAGCTGTCCGGGGTGCTGATTTGGTCGGCGCCCACCCCGGCGCGCAGGGTATAGGTATATTTGCCCTGAGCGTCGATCAGCAGCGTGCCGTACTCTCCCTCGATGCGGGTGGTGCCGGTGGCGTTCACGTTAACGCCGTTCACCTGGGTGACGAGCGTGCCCGCAGGCGCGATGTCACTTTGCAGCACGTCGCCGGTGGTGCTGGCGGTGGTGCTGGTGACGGCATAAACGTGGTCCTCAAGCACGTTCAGACGGTAGCCGGTCAGGGCGGTGATCCCCGAGACGGTGTTCATCAGGAAGATGTAATCCCCTGCCGGCAGGGTCAGGGTCAGCGGTGCCGAGGTGCCGCCCAGCAGCGGCGCGCGCAGCCAGCCTGCTTCGGTGCGTACCCGCTCGTAGCTCTGGGTTGCCGGGTTGAACTTGTAGATATAGAGGTCAAACACCGAGGCCAGGGCCACCCCGCCGACGCTACTCTGGATGGTCATGGTGCGGGTGGTGCCCTCCGCCACGCTGTACTTCATGGTCTCGCTACGATCGTCCAGCAGGTTAAGGTTCAGCACGTTGCCGAGGTTAACCCCCACTACGGTAAAGCCGCCCTGGCTTGACGGGCCGTAGTCGATGGCCTGTACCTGCGTGCCGAAGGTCAGGGAGGCGGTGTCGTCCACCGCCGTCACGCTGTTGCGCACCGTGTTCTCACCCAGGGTGATCACCAGGCGGGCGTCGTCCGTGGCCCCTTTTCCGGCGATGTTATAGGTGAAGGTGTCGGTCCGGCCCAGCACCGAGGCGCTGGTATTGGTCAGGGTGTAGGTGTAGCTCCCGTCGGTATGTAGGGTCAGGGTGCCGTACAGCCCGTTGATGGTGGTGCCCGCCGCACCCGCCGCCACGTTGACGGTGACGCCGTTGGCGTTGGTCACGCTGGTCACCACCGTGCCGTTTGGCGCGCTGTCGCTGCCGCTCACCGGATCGATATCGGTGATGACGTTACCGTTTTGCACCAGCGTGCCGGACAGGGTACCTGCCGTGGTCTGGGTGACGTCCACGTCCAGGCTGGTGTACGACCCGGTCGCCAGCAGGTTGGTGTTGTAGCTCACCACGCGATACTGCCCGCCCGGCAGACCGGCCAGGTTCAGGGTCACGCCGCTGGCGCCCAGGGTCAGCAGGTTGGCGAACTGCGGCAGGCCAGTATCCACTTCGGTGGTCCAGGAGCTGCCGTTCCAGCGCTGCACAATGATCTCCAGGGTGTTGAGCAGGGAGAGCACGATGCCCGTGGCGCTGGCGTTGATCTCCATATCTGCGCTACCGCCGGTCGGTACGGTGAAGGTCACCTGGGCGGAGTTCTCTCCCAGCAGCGACAGCACGTTGCCGACGCCGCCCACCAGTTGCACGCCGTAGTCGCTGTACTGGGCGGTGCTGGTGGTGGCGTTGGTGGTCAGGGCCAGCCCCACCACGTTGTCACTCGCCGACAGCGGCAGGTTTGGCGCAATCACCGTGCCGGTAGCGGAGGTGTTGCCCGCCGCATCGGTGGCGGAAAGCGTGATCCGCTCCCCTTCGGACTGTCTGTCGAGGAAGGTGTAGCTCCAGTTGCCCTGGGCGTTAGCGGTGGTGGTCACCACGCTGTTATCGCTCAGCAGCAGGGTGATGGTGCTCCCCGCTTCGGCGGTTCCGCTCAGAACGCTGCCGTCGGCGTTAAAGGTCCCCTGCGGCGTGCCCGGGGCGACGGTATCCACGACAATCGAGCTCAGCGGCGTTACCGCGCTGGTGCCAGCCGCATTGCCTGCGGTGGCGGTAAAGGCGTGAGGGCCATTACCCAGCGGCACGGTTGGGGTGTATGTCCAGACCCCGGCGCTGTTGGTGGTCACCGTGGCTAACAACACATTATTGTCATACAGGGTGATGGTGGAGAGCGGCTGCGCGGTCCCGGTCAGCGTTGGGGTGGTATCGTCGGTGCTCTGTCCGTTGATCAGATTGCCAATGATGCTGCCCACGTTGTCGTTGACGCTGGTGATGACCGGCGGATTCGGGATCACCGAGTACGGCACCCGCAGATCCACCGTCTGCCCCACGTTACCGGCCCGGTCAGTGGCGAAGAGGTGCAGCAGTTCGGCATTCACCTGCGGCGTGGAGAGCGCGATGCTGAAGCGCCCGGACGCGTCGGCGACGCCGGTGCCCAGCACGGTCACGTTGTCGGTGCCGAGAATGGTGACGGTGCTGCCCGCCTCGGCGGTGCCGTTAATCCGGCCCCCGCTCTCCAGTACAGTCAAGCCGCCCGGTGCCCCCGGAGCGATGGTGTCGACGGTGATGGCGGTGACCGGCGACGCTGCGCTGAGGTTGCCCGCCGCATCGGTGGCGGTGGCGGTTAAGTTATGCACCCCGTTGGTGAGGGCGGTGGTGGTTTGCGCCAGCGTCCACTGGCCCTGGGCGTTGGCCGTTACCTCGCCTACCAGCGTGGTGCCGTCGTAGATGCGCACTATTGCGTCCGCTTCGGCGGTGCCGTTGAGGGTTGGACGGTTGTCGTTGGTCGGATTGCCGTTGATCACCGGGCCCTGGATCGAGCCGACGTCATCCACCACCGAGGTGATGACAGGCGCAGCCGGGGCGGTGGCATCGACATTCACGGTAAAGCCCGTGGTCGGCAGGCTGACGTTGCCCACCGCGTCGGTGGCGGTCACCGTCAGGGTGTGCAGGCCATCCGCCAGCGGGTTAGTCGGAGTAAAGCTCCAGGCGCTGTTGGCATCGGCCACCACGCTGCCGAGCAGCAGGGTGCCGTCGTAGATGCTCACCGTCGCGCCCGCTTCCGCGGTGCCGCTGAGGGTTGGTCTCGCGTCGTTGGTCAGCTGGCCGCTGGTGAGGGTCGTCACCGTGCCGACATCATCCACCACTGAGACCAGCACCGGCACCGCTGGCGGCAGGGTATCTACCGTCAGGCTGAAGGTGTTGGACGGATCGCTGACGTTACCCGCCGCATCCGTTGCCACCGCCGTGAAGTTGTGCGTGTCGTTGGTGAGCGGCGTGGTCAGGGCAATCGACCAGTTGCCGCTGGCATCCGCGGTGGCGGTGCCCAGCAGGATATCGCCTTCAAACACCTGCACCCGGGCGTTCGCTTCGCTGGTCCCGGTGAGCACCGGCAGGGTGTCATCGGTGCGCTGCCCGCTGGGGAGTGCCCCGGTTATGCTGCCGACATCATCCTGGGCCAGGGCGATCACCGGCGCGAGCGGTTTGACGGTATCGACAATCACCGTAAAGCCCGCCGAGGCTTCGCTGAGGTTGCCTGCCGCGTCGGTGGCGCTGGCGGTGAAGGTGTGGCTGCCGTTACCGAGCGCCGTGGCCGGGGTAAAGCTCCACTCCCCGGCGGCGCTGGCCTGTACGGTGCCAAGGGCCACGCCATTGTCATAGATCGTCACCGTGGCGCTGGCGGCCGCCTGGCCGGACAGGGTTGGGGTCGGATCGTCGGTCACCTGGCCCGAGACGGTAAGCGTCGTCTGGATGCTGCCCACGTTATCGGCGGCGGCCAGGATGGTCGGTGCTGCCGGAGCGGTGGTGTCTACCGTCAGGGTAAAGGCTGCGCTTGCAGGACCGGTGTTCCCCGCCGGATCGGTGGCGGTGAAGGTGACGCTGCGCAGCCCCTCGGCGAGGGCGGTGTCAGGGGTAAAGGTCCAGTTCCCCGCGGCGTTAACCACCGCAGTGCCGACCGCTTCTCCATCCACAAGGATACTGACAATCGAGCCCGCTTCGCCGGTGCCGTTAAAGGTTGGGCGGGTATCGTTGGTGATGCCGCCGTTGTTCACCGTGCCGGTAAGGGTCCCGACGTCATCCACCACGTTTGCCAGCACCGGCGCCAGCGGCGCGACGGTGTCGACGTTCAGGGAGAAGGCTGGAGAGGTGCCCGAGACGTTGCCTGCGGCATCGGTGGCGCTGACGCGCAGCTCGTGCGGCCCCTGAGCCAGATCGGTGTCCGGGGTAAAGCGCCAGTTGCCGCTGTCGTCCACCAGCGCGGTGCCGATCTGCTGGCCGTTATCCAGAATGCGCACGGTGCTGCCCGCCACGCCGGTTCCGGTCAGTTCCGGACGCGCGTCGTTGGTGATCTGGCCGCTTACCAGCACGCCGGTGTTGCCCGCTACGTCGTCGTTAACGCTCACCAGGACTGGCGTCGCTGGCGGCGTGATGTCCACGGTCAGGGTATAGGCCCCGGACGCCGCGCTGACGTTGCCCGCCAGGTCGGTGGCGATGGCGGTAAAGCTGTGTTGGCCCTCCGCCAGCACCACCGTCGGAGTGAAGCTCCAGATCCCGCTGGCGTTGGCAACCACGGTGCCGAGCAGGCGGGTGCCTTCATAGAGGGCGACGCTGCTGCCCGCTTCCGCTGTGCCCGTCAGGGTTGGGGTGTTGTCGTTGGTGCTGCCGCCGCTGACCACGTTGCCGGTCACCGGCCCGACATCATCGTTCGCTCCGGTAATAACCGGTGGTGCTACCACAGTATCTACCACCAGCGAGAACGGTGCCGACGGCAGGCTCTGGTTGCCCGCCGGATCGGTGGCGGTGAGGAGCAGGGTATAGGTGCCATCCGCCAGCGGCTCGGCGGGCGTGAAGCTCCAGGCTCCGGTTGCGCTCACCGGTACGGTGCCGAGCACGGTATCACCGGCATAAATGGTGATCACATCCCCCGGCGTCGCCGTACCGTTCAGGGTTGGCTGGTTGTCGTTGGTCGGGTTACCGCTAACTACTGAACCGGTGACAGTGCCGACGTTATCCACCAGCGTGCCCAGAGCAGGTGCCGCAGGCGGGGTGAGGTCGATATTCACCGTCGCTTCCGGCGACTGGCCGCTGGTCTGGCCGTCGACGGTAGCGGTGACGCTGAAGCTGTGGCTGCCTTCACTCAAGGCGGTGGCAACCGGCAACGACCAGGCCCCGGTGGTGGCGTCGGCGGTGACGGTGCCCAGCGGCGTGGTGCTGCCGTCGAGATAAACGGTCACCACGCTGCCCGGGATCGCCGTGCCGGTAAGGGTTGGCGTAGCGTCGTTGGAGCTGAGGCCCTTGACGTTGATGCTGCCGCCGGTGCCGTTGTCATCCACGATGGCGTCGATAACCGGCACGTCCGGCAGCGCTGGCGTGGCCGGAACGTCATACGATCCCGGCAGGCTGGTGTTGCCCGCCACGTCGCTGGCGGTCAGGCTCAGGGTGACCGCGTCGCTTTGCGGCGGGGTCAGGGCGACGGAGAACTGCCCCTGGGCGTTGGTGACCCCGGTGCCCAGCACCACGTTGCCCGGGCCGGTCACCGTAATGATGGAACCCGCTTCGGCGGTACCGGTCAGCGGCGTACCGCCGGAGACAATCCCGGTGACCACCGGCGCACCCGGCGCCTGGGTATCAACGATCAAGTTAACCGGCGTGCTTTCGCTGATGTTGCCCGCCGCATCCCGTGCCACCACGGTAAAGGTGTGCGGGGCATCGGAGAGCGGGGTGCCGTCGGGGATCGGCAGCGTCCACTGGCCCTGGGCGTCGGTCTGCACCTCGCCCAGCGGTTGTCCGTCGACAGAGACGGTGATGGTGCTGAGCGGCTCCCCGGTCCCGCTCAGGGTCGGGGTGCTGCTGTTGGCGTAGAGCTGGCCGCCCGCCAGGGTGCTGTCGGAGATCGCCAGCAGCTGCGGGATGGCAGGCGGGAGGGTGTCAATGGTGAAGGCGAAGTCGCTCCCCGCCGCGCTGACGTTCCCGGCAACATCCACCGCCGCCACGGTCAGGGTGGTTGGGCCATCTCGCAGTTCCGGAGTGGTGATGGTCCAGATGCCGTCAGTGACCTGGCCGCGTCCCACCTCAATGCCGTTGCTGTAGAGAATCACCGTGGTGCCGTTCTCTCCGGTACCGGTGACGGTTGGGGTATTGTCGTTGCTGCTGCCCCCCGCCGCAATGTTGCCGATGACCGGACCGACGTTGTCATCCACGATGCCGATAGTTGGGATCGCTGGCACGACGCTGTCAACGGTGACGGTCATGCTGCCAGATACCGGCGATGCGTTGCCCGCCGGGTCGGTGGCGGTCAGGGTGAAGCTATGGCTGCCCTCCGTCAGCGGCAGGTCCGGACGCCACGTCCAGTTGCCGTTGATGTCGACCACCACTTCGCCCACCGGATTGTTTCCGTTGAGGGTCTCGTCATAGATGGTGATGATGTCGTCCGGCGTGCCTGTGCCGCTCAGCACCGGACGGGTATCGTTGGTGGCGCCGTTGTTGGCTACCGGGCCGGTAATATCGCTGACGTTATCCGTCACCACCGGCAGCGCTGGCGTCTCTGGCGCTTCGGTATCGATGGTAATGCTTACCGGCTGGGATGGCGCACTCTCGTTACCCGCGCCGTCACTGTTGGTCACGGTCAGGCTCAGATCGTAGGTGCCGTTAGGCAGATCCGCAGGCGGCGTCCAGGTCCAGGTCCCGTCCGGCTGCACGGTGGTTTCACCGATAGGGGTGGTACCGTTATAGATGGTGACGAGATCCCCCTCATTCCCGGTCCCGCTCAGGGTTGGGGTGGTATCACGGGTACTGCCCCCGCCGGTAAGCGGGGTCTCGCCGCTGCCGTCCGGGTTGACGGTGATAGCCGGAATCTCCGGCGTGGCAGGCGGCACGTTATCCACCACCAGGTTAAAGGTGTCGGAGGTGGCGGTGTTGCCTGCTGCATCGATCACCGTGGCGGTCAGGGCGTGGGTGCCGTTCCCCAGCGGCGTGGTGAGCTGTACGCTCCATGCCCCCGTCGCGCTGGTGGTGGCGGTGCCCAGCAGGGTGGTGCCGTCATAGAGGTTAATCTGCGCGTTCGCCGGACCCGTTCCGCGGATCAGCGGCAGATTCTCATCGGTCGGCTGGTCGCTGAGCACGTCGCCGGTGACGCTGCCAGTGTTGTCCACGGCCAGGGTGATGACCGGGGCGGCTGGCGGTACGGTATCGATAGTGATGTTAAAGGCTGCGGACGGCTCACCGGTGTTTCCGGCGGCATCGGTCGCCACCACGGTGATAACGCGCAGTCCTTCGCCGAGCGCCTCCGGCGGTGTGAAGGTCCATTCACCCCCCGCGCCTACCTGAACAGTGCCCACTTCCTCGCCATCCACCCGAATGCTGAGGGTGGTGCCCGCCTCCCCGGTACCGCTCAGGGTTGGCTGGTTGTCGTTAGTGGCGCCGTTATTGTTGATGGCAACCGGGCTACCGGAGAGATCGTTGATCGCCTGGGTGATAACCGGCGCGTCCGGGGCGGTGGCATCCACTACGATGCTCCAGCTGTTGGACGGCGCGCTGTTATTGCCCGCGGCGTCCGCCGACTGCGCGGTCAGGACATGGCCGCCATCAGGCAGCGGTGCCGTCAGCTGGATCTCCCAGGTTCCCTCTGCGCTGACCTGGGTGGTGCCAACCAGATCCGTGCCGCTGTAGAGCAGGATGGTGGTGTTGGCAACGCCGGTGCCGCGCACCAGAGGCGTGTTGTCATTGGTGGTCTGCCCGTCGTTGACGGTGCCGGTATACGCACTCACGTTGTCCACCACGTCGGTGATCGCCGGAACGGCAGGCGGCGTGGTGTCCGGAGCGACGATCTGGCCTTCCGCGCCGGTGTTCCCGGCCCGGTCGGTTGCCGTTACCGTCAGCAGTTCCCCGTTCTGTTTTGGCGTGGTGAGGGTGAGGGAGAAGTTGCCGGTCTCGTCAACGACCCCGGTGCCAATCACCGTGTCGCCATCGCGCACGGTGATGGTGCTGCCCGCTTCGCCCTGGCCGGTGAGGGTGTTGCCGTTGTTGAGCACGGTGAAGCTGCCCGGCGCGCCCGGGGCGATAGTGTCAACGGTGATTGACGTAACCGGTGACCTCGCGCTGAGGTTGCCCGCAGTGTCGGTGGCAGTGGCGGTGAAGTTATGCACCCCGTCGATGAGAGTGGTGGTGGTCTGCGCCAGGGTCCACTGGCCCTCGGCGTTAGCGATCGTCTCGCCCACCAGGGTGTCGCCGTCGTAAATACGCACGATGGCCCCCGCTTCGGCGGTGCCGTTGAGGGTCGGACGGGTATCGTTGGTCGGGTTGCCGTTGAGGACAGGCCCCTGTACCGAACCGATGTCATCCACAACCGAGACGATGGCAGGTGCTGGCGGCGCGATGGTATCCACGTTGATCACAAATCCGCTGGTCGGCGGGCTGACGTTGCCCGCCGCGTCGGTGGCGGTCACCGTCAGGGTGTGCAGGCCGTCGCCCAGTGGGCTCTGCGGGGTAAAGATCCAGGCGTTGTCGGCCCCGACGAGCGCAGTGCCCAGCAGGGTGGCGCCGTCGTAAATGTTCACCGTGGCACCCGCCTCTGCCGTGCCGCGTAACGTCGGGTTCGCATCGTTGGTCAGCTGGGCGTTGTCGAGGATGCCTCCGGCGCCGACATCATCAGTGACCGAAACCAGCACCGGCGCTGCTGGCGGCTGGGTATCGACGGTCAGGGTGAAGGCGGCGGACGGATCGCTGGCGTTGCCCGCGGCATCAATGGCTACCGCTGTAAAGCTGTGCTCAGCGTCGCTGAGCGGCTCGGTGAGCGTGGCCGTCCAGTTTCCTTGCGCATCCGCCACGCCTTCACCCACCAGGGTTTCGCCTTCAAAGATCTGCACCCGGGCATTCGGCTCGCTGGTGCCGGTGAGCACCGGGAGAGTGTCGTTGGTGCTGCTTCCGCTGGCGAGCGCACCGGTGCCCGGTGCGACGTCATCCTGGGCCAGGGCGATCACCGGCGCAACCGGTTTAAGGGTATCGACAATCAGTGTGAAGCCCGGCGAGAGCTCGCTGACGTTGCCCGCCGCGTCGGTGGCGCGGGTGGTAAAGGTGTGGCTGCCGTTGTTGAGCGCCTGGTCTGGAGTGTATGTCCAGTCACCCGCTTCGTTAGCCTGCACGGTATCGATCAGAGCGCCGTTGTCATAAATATCCACCGTGGCATTGGCTTCAGCCCTGCCGCTCAGGGTCGGGGTGGTGTCGTCGGTGGTCTGGCCGGAGGTGGTGATCGGGTTCTGGATCGTTCCGACGTTATCGCTGATGGCAGTGAGGGTCGGTGCCGTTGGGGCCTGGGTATCCACCGTCAGAACAAACGGCTCGCTGGCATCCCCGGTATTTCCGGCGACGTCAGTGGCGGTAAAGCGAATGCTGCGGGTGCCCTCTTCCAGGGGCTGATCGGGCGAGAAGGTCCAGCTGCCTGCGGCGTTAACCACCGCGGTGCCGATCTCCTGATCGTCAACAAGGATACGGATCGTGGCACCCACTTCGCCGCTGCCGGTAAAGGTTGGACGAGTGTCGTTGGTGGTATCGCCGCTTTCCAGCGTGGTGATCTCCGCGCCGACAGCATCCGCCACGGTGATCACCACCGGCGCCAGCGGGGCGGTGGTATCCACGTTCAGCGTAAAGGCTGGCGAGGTGCCCGAGAGGTTGCCTGCGGCATCGGTGGCGCTGACGCGCAGATCGTGCGAGCCCTGCGTCAGATCGGTCTCAGGGATAAAGCTCCAGTTGCCGCTTTCGCTAACGAAGGCGGTGCCGATCTCCACGCCGTTATCGAGAATATGCACGGTGCTGCCCGCCACGCCGGTCCCGGTCAGTTCCGGGCGGGTGTCGTTGGTGACCTGGCCGTTGGTCAGCGGGCCGGTGCTACCCTCCACATTATCGTTGACGCTGACAATGACCGGGGTGGCCGGTGGGGTCATGTCCACGAACAGCGTGTAAGTACCAGATACCGGGCTGACGTTACCCGCGCTGTCGGTAGCGACTGCGGTAAAGCTGTGCTGACCTTCCGCCAGCACGCGGGTGGGGGTGAAGCTCCAGGCGCCCGTGGCGCTGGCGGTGACGGTACCCAGCAGCGTAATGCCATCGTAGATCGCCACGCTGCTGCCCGCCTGTGCTGTGCCCGAGAGGGTAGGGGTGTTGTCGTTGGTGCTGCCGCCGTTAGCCACGTTGCCGCTGACCGGATCGACATTGTCGTTAGCGCCGGTGATAAGCACTTCGCCTGCGCTGGTATCCACCACCAGCGTGAACGGTGCCGAGCGCGGACTTTCGTTGCCTGCCGGATCGGTGGCAGTAAGGGTCAGGCTGTAGGTGTCATCATCCAGCGGCTGGGCAAGGGTAATGCTCCAGGCCCCGGTGTTGCCCACCGTTGCCGTACCGAGCACGGTGTCGCCTGCATAGAGGGTAATGACGTCGCCCGGCGTCGCCGTGCCGTTAAAAGTCGGCAGGTCATCGTTGGTCGGTCTGCCGCTGACGATGGCGCCCGAAACCGGGCCCACGTCGTCCACCACGCTACCGAACGCCGGGACGGACGGCGGGGTGATATCGATATTGACCGTCGCCTCCGGCGACAGGCCACTGGTCTGGCCGTCAACGGTGGCGGTGACGCTGAAGCTATGGCTGCCCTCATCCAGGGCGGTTTCGATCGGGAACGACCAGGCGCCGGTGGTGACGTCGGCGGTGACGGTGCCCAGCGGCGTGGTGCTGCCGTCGAGATAGATTGTCACCTCGCTGCCCGGGATGGCGGTGCCGGTGAGGGTTGGCGTGGTGTCGTTAGAGCTGCCGCCTTTAACGTTGCCGCCGGTGCCGTTGTCATCAACAATCTCGTTGATGGCCGGCACGTCTGGCAGCGCTGGCGTAGCCGGAACGTCATATGATCCCTGCAGGCTGGTGTTGCCCGCCACGTCGCTGGCGGTCAGGCTCAGGGTAACCGCGTCGCTTTGCGGCGGGGTCAGGGCGATGGAGAACTGCCCCTGGGCGTTGGCGACGCCGGTGCCCAGCACCACTTCATCCGGGCCACGTACCGTCACGGTAGCGCCCGCCTCGGCGGTACCGGTCAGCGGCGTACCGCCGGAGACAATTCCGGTCACCACCGGCACACCCGGTGCCTGGGTATCAACGATCAGGTTAACCGGCGTGCTTTCGCTGGTGTTACCCGCCGCGTCGCGCGCCACCACGGTGATGGTATGGCTGGCATCGCTCAGCGTGGTGCCTTCCGGCAGCGGCAGCGTCCACTGGCCTTCGGCATCGGTCTGCACCTCGCCCACGGCGTTGCCGTCGATAACGACGGTGATGGTGCTGAGCGGTTCCCCGCTGCCGCGCAGGGTCGGGGTGCTGCTGTTGGCGTAAAGCTGGCCACCCGCCAGGGTGCTGTCAGAGATGTCAAGCAGCTGTGGGTTACCTGGCGGCTGGGTGTCGATGGTGAAGGCAAAATCGTTGCCCGCGCCGCTGACGTTCCCGGCAGCATCCACCGCCGCCACGGTCAGGGTAGTCGGGCCATCTCGCAGTTCCGGAGTGGTGATGCTCCAGCTGCCGTCAGTGACCAGGCTGCGTCCCACCTCCACGCCGTTGCTGTAAAGGATCACGGTGGTGCCGTTTTCGCCGGTGCCGGTGACGGTCGGGGTATTGTCGTTGCTGCTGCCGCCCGCCGGGAGGTTATCATCCACGCTGCTGATAACCGGGATCGCCGGTACCACGCTGTCGACGGTCACGGAGATGGTGTTTGAGATCGCCGAGACGTTACCCGCTTCGTCGGTGGCGGTCACGGTGAAGTTGTGCTGCCCCTGGGCCAGCTCGTCATCAGGTCGCCAGCTCCAGTTGCCGTTGATGTCGACCACCGCTTCGCCCACCTTGACGTTGCCCGTGGCGGTCTGGTCGTAGATGCTGATGGTGTCATCCGGGGTGCCCGTACCGCTCAGTACCGGACGGGTATCGTTAGTGGCGCCGTTGTTGCCAACCGGGCCGGTAATTTCACTGACGTTATCGGTAATAACCGGGGCGGCAGGTTGATCCGGCGCGTCGGTATCGATGGTAATGCTCACCGGCTGCGACGGGGCGCTCTCGTTGCCCGCGCCATCTTTGTTGGTCACGGTCAGGCTGAGATCGTAGGTGCCGTTAGGCAGTCCTTCTGGCGGGGTCCAGCTCCAGCTTCCGTCTGGCTGGACGGTGGTTTCGCCGATTTTGGTAGTGCCGTCGTAGATGGTGACGATGTCGCCTTCCGTACCGGTACCGCTCAGGGTTGGGGTGGTGTCGCGGGTGCTGCCGCCGGAGGTGAGGATCGCTTCCTCGCCGCCTTCAGGATTGACGGTGATCTCCGGTAGCGCCGGGGTGTCCGGCGCGAGGGTATCCACCACCAGGTTAAAGCTCTCAGAGGTGGCGGTGTTGCCCAGCGCATCGCTGACGGTGGCGGTAATGGTGTGAGTGCCATTCCCCAGCGGGGCGGTCACTTGCAAGCTCCATTCGCCCTGCGCATTGGTGATGGCAGTGCCCAGCAGCGTGGTGCCTTCATAGAGGGCGATCTGCGCGTTCGCCGGGCCGGTGCCGTAGAACACCGGACGGGTTTCGTCGGTGGGCACGTTATTGCCCACATCACCCTGCACGCTGCCGGTGTTATCTGCCACCCGGGTAATGACCGGGGCGGCGGGCGCGGTGGTATCAACGGTCAGCGTAAAGGCGTCGGAGGCGGCGCTGTTATTCCCGGCGGCATCTTTCGCCACCACCGTGATGGCGTGCTCCCCATCTTCAAGCGCTGTCGCCGGGGTGAAGTTCCACTCGCCGCCGCTGCCCACCAGCGCGGTGCCCACCTCCACGCCATCCACCAGAATAGTGATAGTCGACCCGGCTTCACCGGTGCCGTAGAGGGTAGGGCGGTTGTCGTTGGTGGCGCTGTTGTTATTAATCACGCCAGCAGAGTCAGGCAGATCGTTGATCACCTGGACGATGGCAGGCGTACCCGGCGCGGTGGCATCGAGAATAATGCTCCAGGTGTTGGACGGGACGCTGCGGTTGCCTTCACTGTCCACCGCTTCCGCCCGCAGGACGTAGCCGCCGTCTGCGCCCAGCGTGACGTTGGTAGACCAGGTGCCGTCTGCGTTGACGTTGGCAGAACCGACCTCCTCGTCGCCGTTATAGATGTAAATGGTGGCGCCCGGCTCACCGGTGCCAGTGATGAGCGGTTGGCGGTCATTGGTGACCTGCCCGTCATTGACCACGCCGGTGATGTCGTCCATGCCATCCACCACGCTTACGATAACCGGCGCCTCGGGCGGGGTGACGTCCGGGGCGGTAACGCTGCTTTCCGGCCCGGTATTGCCCGCGGCATCGGTAGCGGTAACCGCCAGGTTCTCACCGTTCAGCCGCGGGGTGGTGAGAATAATGGTGAAGTTGCCGTCAGCGTCCGCCGGGCCTGCGCCGATCACGTCGTCGCCATCGCGGATGGTCACGGTGCTGCCCGCTTCCGCCTTACCGGTAACGGTGGCTCCGTCCAGGGAGATTTGAAGATCGGTTGGCGCGTCAGGCGGGGTGATATCGCTGATTACGGCGGTCGCTGGCTGGCTCTGGTTTCCGGCGGCATCGGAAGCTACCGCGCGGATGCCATCCCCCACGGCCTGCCCTTCAGTGAGGGTAATGCTGAACTGGCCGCGAGCGTTGGCTGTGGCGCTGCCAATCGGCTCCCCGGACGCGTTGTAGATGGTGACGGTGCTGCCTGGCTCGGCGGTGCCTATGACCTGGGTGCCGTAAGGGATCTGGTCGATGGTCGGCTGGTCCGGAGGCGTACTATCGACAGTAAAAGCAAACGGCTCTGAGGGGGCGCTGGTGTTGCCGGTGAGATCCGTTTCCGTCAGGGTGAGGGAGTGTGGCCCGTCGGCAAGGGGCGTCTCCGGAGTAAAGCTCCAGGTGCCGTCTGCGCCGACAACGGTCTCGCCCACGAGCTGGCCGTTATCATAAATCCGGATGGTGCTGCCCGCTTCACCGCTACCGTTCAGGGAAGGGCGGTTGGCGTCGGTGGTCTGCCCGGCGGCAATGACCCCCTGTATCGTGCCGGTGGTGTCATTCACCGTCACGCCGGATGGCGCATTCGGCGCGACGGTATCCACGGTAAAGCTGAAGGCCGGGGAGGCCGGTCCGGTGTTGCCCGCGCCGTCGGTGGCCCGGGTGGTGATCGGATGCGCCCCTTCGCCCAGCGCGCTGGCCGGGGTGAAGGTCCAGCTACCGTCGCTGTTGACCGGCGCGGTGCCGATGGCGTTGCCGTTGTCGTAAATCGTGATGGTGGTGCCGGGTTCACCGCTGCCGTTAAAGGTAGGGCGGGCGTCATCGGTGGTCTGGCCGCTGGTGAGTGACCCCGTTACGTTGCCCACGTCATCGACCACGCTGGCGACAACTGGCGCAGCGGGTGGGGTGGTATCTGCGGCGGTCACCGGAGTGCCCGGGCCGACGTTGCCTGCGCCGTCGGTTGGCGTGACGGTCAGGGTTTCCCCGTTGGTGTAAGGCTTGCCGAGATCGACGGTGAACTCACCGTTGCCGTTGGCCTGGCCCCGACCGATGACGTTGCCGTTGGCATCGGTAACGGTGAGGGTGCTGTTGGGTTCGGCGCTCCCGCTAAGCTGGGTGCCATCTGCTGAGAATCGGAGGTTGGCGGGTGCGCCCGGCGGGGTGGTGTCGTTCGGGCTGCCCGGCAGGGTGGGGTTGCCGCCGTTATCGCTGCCACCGCCATTGTTGCTGCCACCGCCGTTATCGCTGCCCCCGCCGTTATCAATGCCGCCGTCACCGTCGCCATTACTTCCGCCACCACCGCCGCCGCCACCGCCACCAGCGGCCAGTGCAATGCCCCCTGCGACCGCCACTCCGCCCAGTGCCCACGGCCAGATCGCCGCTTCGCCCGCGGAGGCGGTTGTGGTTCCTGCCAGCAGGGCATCAATGGAGGCTATCGACTGGTATTGCTCTGCTGCCATTGGGTCAGCAATCCACCACAGCGCACCGTTGTCCTCTTCCAGCACCAGTTGGCTGATACCGTTATCGCCGCTGACGAAGAAGTTTTTAACGGTAATGGTTTCGCCGTCGGTCAGCTTAACGATCAGGTCATTTCCGCTGCGGTTGTACTCGAGAATGTCGGCCCGATCAGCGTTGATTTTTACAATGGAGGAATCCTTCAGCGTCACCTGAGACCCGTCTGTTACTGATTCAACGTGCGTCAGTTTGGAGATGACAGTGATTTTACTCATGTGTATTACTCCCGGCAGAGTGCAGAGAAATGGCGTGCAGTTTTTACCATTTCTTTTCAGCAGATTAAGCGCCACCCAAAGGGGAATTGTTTATTTCAAACAATGACCCTGGGTAATTATTTAAAAGTGATTAAAAGCTGCCGATATAGCGATGGTGGCAGCGACATTTAGCCTTTGTTACTCAAGAGATAATGCGGTTGGGAATATATTTTGGGTGGTAAAATCCTTGTCTTTAATAATGGTAAGAATTTGTGATTGACTGAATTTGATATAGCCAGAAAGTACCAGAAGTGCAAATTAAGCGTGAGTTAATAGTTGATTAGCCTTATTTAAAATATCGCTTTCTGCGGGGTGAAAATATCGGGATCAGGCGTGGCGCGGCTTGCGGGCGGTGGTTAAACGAGGCGCAAGTGCGGGTTTTTGTTTTTAATTTAATAAGATAGGGATATTTGGTAAGGGGGTGTTTTTTTATGGGGGTATTTTAGCGTGGCTGTGTAAATAATTAAGCAGGAGTAAAGGTGATATTGAATATGATATATTTGAAGGTATTTTTAATATTGCCGGATGTGGGTTGAATTAATAAAGAGTTGTGCTATTTAGATGAGCGTATAAGTTAAGGCAACCAGGTTATTTGGTAGAAATGTTATTAGGGTGGGGGAGGTCACATTATTTTCTTTTTGGGGGGAGGTGGGGGAGTATATGTGGCGAAGTAAAGGTTCCGTTCACCTCACGTTTTCTGCTTCTCTGTTACCCCTGAATCGGTGAACGTGCCAGGGTGGCTCAATCGCCACCACCCTGGCGACCCGGGCTCCCGGCAAGACGGCGATTTTCAGCCGGACCAGGGGGCCGCTTTAATTCTGTTATTATTCTGGAATTATTTCATTGCGTTAACATTTTTGTGCCGGGTTTTGTAGGCCGGGTTAGGCGTAGCCGCCACCCGGCGGGATTAAGTTAACCGGTGATAATATGATTCTGGTTCACCAGCTCCTCGTAAGTGGTCTGCACGTTATCGAGCGTCACCAGCGTGGCCGGGGCAAAGCTGGTGCCTGCACCATCCCGGTCGAGCGTGATTGTCGTGCTGCCATCGCTGTTGCTGGCGACATGGAGATAATCCCCCAGCGTGTTGCCATCGCCATTCCAGCCCACCAGCAGCTGGCTGATGTCGATTTTATCGCCCTGCGCCAGCGAGAAGTTGCTGACGTGTTCTCCGCCATGATCGCTGAGCACGTTGTAAATCAGCGTCTCGCCGGTGGTGCTGGCGCTCAGGGTGCTCACCATCGGCTCCTCGCTCTGGGCAAACGCCGTGGTTGCCACTGATGTCGTCGGTGGGTTCGGGGCCAGCGGGTCGACGTTAATCGTCCAGGTTTCAGAGATCAGGCTGTGATTGCCGCGGCGATCAACCGCATCGGCGGTCAGGGAGTGGAGCCCATCGGTCAGACTGGCGGGCACCTGGAACGACCAGTTACCCGCTGAATCGACCTCCGTAAAGCCGATCTGCATCTGCTCGCTGTAGACATAAATTTTGGTGCCGATCTCACCGGTGCCCGAGATGAGCGGTGTGCGGTCGTCGCTTAACGATCCGCTCTCGATGGTGCCGATGGCATCCGGTACGTTATCCACCACGTTGGTAATGAGCGGTGTGGCCGGTGGGGTCGTGTCGTCGGCTTCTACCGTACTGGGGGCGCTGGTGTTGCCCGCCTTATCGGTGGCGGTAAGACTCATGATCTCCCCGTTCAGCTTGGCGGTGGGCAGCGTGAAGGAGAAGCTACCCGATTCGCCGACAGTCAGCTCGCCGAGTTTAGTGGTCCCTTCCATGATGACCACGGTGCTGCCCACTTCCGCGGTGCCGGTGAGCGCCAGGCCATTGTCGGAGACATCCAGCCCTGCAGGCGGTGCCGGTGGCGTGGAGTCAAGGGCGGTGGCCTGCGCCGGCTGGCTCGGGTTTTGGGCGGTATCGAAGGCGTAGACCGTCAGCACTTCGCCGTTGAGCTGGTTCGGGGCGATATTGACGGTGAATTTGCCGTCGGCACCCACGGTGCCGGTACCTATCTCCTGGCCCGTGGCATCGCGTACCGAGATGCGGGCGTCCACTTCCGCTTCACCGCTCACGCTGTCACCCGTCGCGGCGACGGTGAGGGCTGTCGGTGCCGCTGGCGGGGTGATGTCCGGCACAGGCAGCGAAGAGGCCGGACCTTCGTTACCCGCCCGGTCAGTAGCCACGGCGCTCAGGGTTTCGCCATTAGTCTGTGGGGTGGTCAGGGTCAGCGAAAATGCCCCGTTGACGTCCGCGGTGGCCTCACCCAGGCTATCACCCACGTCGTTGGTGACCGTAACCGTCGAGTTGGGCTCGGCGCTACCGGTGACGATGGTGCCAGTGGCATTGATGGCGAGACCACTTGGCGCGGCGGGCGGTGTGAGGTCGACGGTAAATTCAAACGGCGTGGAAGAGGGGCTCAGATTGCCCGCAACATCCGTCTCCGTCAGGGTAAAGGTCTGTAGCCCTTCCGTCAGCGGCTCGGCAAGCTGGTAGCTCCAGGAGCCGTTGTCCGGAACGATGATCTCCGCCACCAGCAGATCGTTGTGGTAGAGGGTAATGGTGCTGCCGGGATCGCCCGTGCCGCTCAGCACCGGCTGGTTGTCATCGGTAAAACCCCCGGAGGTGATGAACCCCTGGAGGTTGCCCACCTCATCCATCACCTGCAGCACCGGCGCATTCGGAGCGACGGTATCGATGGTGAGGTTAAATGCGGGAGAGTCCGGGCTGGTATTGCCTGCCGGGTCGGTGGCGCTGGCGGTGATCTGATGCAAGCCGTTAGCGAGATCGGCGGTTGGGGTAAACGTCCAGCTACCGTCGCTGTTCACTACCGTGCTGCCGATGTTCTTTCCGTTATCATACACTGTGATGGTCGAACCGGCCTCGCCGCTGCCGCTAAAGACCGGGCGCGGATCGTCGGTGGTCTGATCGCTGTTCAGCGCCCCGGTCAGGCTGCCAGCGTTGTCGTCAGCGATAATAATCATGGGCGCATCTGGCGGGGTGGTATCCGCAGCGGTAAGGCTGGTGGGCGGGCTGACGTTGCCGGAGCTGTCGGCGGCTGTGGCCGTCAGCGTTTCGCCGTTGGTGTAGGGCACCCCCAGCTCGACGGTAAATTCACCATTGCCGTTAGCTTTGGCTTTGCCCACCACGTTACCGCTGGCATCGGTGATGGTTACCATGCTGTTGGCTTCGGCGCTGCCGAGCAGTTGGGTGTTACCGTTGGCGAAATGCAGGTTAGTGGGCGCGTCGGGCGGCGTGGTATCCTGCGCTACCGGACCCGGATCGATGCGATCGTCACCGCCCCCACCGCCGCCGCCACCACCGCCTGCTGCCAGCGCAATGCCCCCCGCTGCGGCCACGCCACCCAGCACCCACGGCCAGATAGGGGTATCGCCCGATGAGCTGCTGACGTTACCGGCAATCAAGGCGTCGGTTGACGGGATCGACTGGTAACGCTCAACCGCCAGCGGATCTTCAATCCACCACAGCGCGCCGTTTTCATTCAGTACCAGCTGATGATCGTTGACGTAGTAGTTCTTCAGCGTCACGGTTTCGCCGTTGGTCATCCTGACCAGCAAATCGTTATTGCTGCGGGAATAACTGGCAATATCGCCCCTGCCTGCATCGAGCTCAACAACGGAATCCTCGCCCAGAATGATCTGGTTACCTTCTGCGACTGTTTGTTGATGCGTCAGTCTGGAGATAACAGTGAATTTACTCATTTGTATGACTCCCAACAGAGTGTAATGAATGCTGTGTGTAAAAATCGTTTTTCTTTCAGCAGATTTTAAGCGTCCCGAAGGAGACACTATTTGTCAGAAATAATGTCCTGCTGTAATAGTTTTTCTGCGACTTTGTTGTTTTTGCGCAGGCGTGATGATTGCCATCCCTGTTATTTATATTGCTGGCTTTTTATAAGTGCATTAAAGGATATAGTCAGAAAGAACCAAAAGCGCAAATGACGAAGCGGTGAAATAAAGCATAGCCGATTGCTAAACTTCGCTGAAACCCAATTAGCAAGTAAGCAATTGCTAAGTTTGTTGATTAAATTATTGTTTTATTGAGTTTTTATTGTGATTTGTTGACTTTTATTAGTGCAGGTAATGAAGCGGAGAATGCGAGAGATCACAAATTTCAGCGCTGGATTAGCTTTTTTATTTATTAAATGTGAGGGCGCGATAACACTCTGTTCATGCTATTTTCGCAACTGGGTAATAGAAGCGTTGCTGAATTTTTGAATAATACAAAAGCATGATTTTTTCTCTATTGGATAACGCCTTTCAGGAAATGCCCTACGACATTCGTACTATTTTTTTTACGTGTTTATTATTTTCAGAAAGGCAGTATAGAACAGGCGGGATTTTTTACCGGGGCAATTATTAATAAATATTATTGCATGAGGTCAAAAATTTACTGACGCCGCATCGCCTGGATCTCAATGGCAATGGCGATGCGATCGTCCACCACCAGCGCAAAGCGATCCATCTTATATGCGGAACGGGAGATGGCGGTGGTAGCATGCAGCGCGATCGCCTCGTCCGGCAGACGATCGAGCGTGGCTTCGAGGATCACCGGGCGGCTGAGATCCCGGACGGTGAGAGTGCCGAACGCGCGGTAATGATCGTCCTTAACCTTCACCACCCGGGTGCTGGTAAAGGTGATCGTCGGGTAGCGGGCGGCGTCAAAGAACATATCGCTTTTCAACTGCCAGGTGAGCAGATTGTTGGAGGCCTGAAGCGTAGCGACCGGCACCGACACCCGGATGCGATCGTCAAATTCATTGTCCGGGTTCAGCGTGACCGTCCCCGTCACCCCCTGAAGATGCGCCCAGGAGGGTATGCCGCCGAAGGCGCGCCACGACAGCTTGATGGCGGTCTTCTGCGTGTCGATGGCATAGACGACGGGGGCGGCGTAAAGCGACGGACAAACGAGCGTGAAGACCAGCAGAAGAATGCGGCGCAGCATTGGGGGCTCTCCCTTTCACAGGTTGCAAGTTAACGCATCAGCGCGCAGGCTTGTTTGGTGTAAGAGGGGTGTTGCCCTGCGTGAGAATAAGCGTAGAAACAGGGAAGCGCGTCGGCAAGGGGTAGCAGGATCCTTCCCCGCATCGCGGGTAAAAGAGCGAACCGGCTTGCCAGATACCCGGGGCAATCTGAATATCTTAACGGAGGGGTTATGTCGTTCCTTGAAGAACTGGATGCAAAAGTCAAAGCCCAGAGTGGGCTTATCGTCTCGTGTCAGCCGGTGCCGCACAGCCCGCTGGATAAGCCGGAGATTGTCGCGGCCATGGCGCTGGCGGCGGAGCAGGCGGGAGCCGTAGCGCTGCGCATTGAAGGTATTAAAAACCTGCGGGCGGTGCGTGCCGTGGTGAGCGTGCCGATAATTGGCATTGTGAAACGCGATCTGCCCGACTCTCCGGTACGCATTACGCCCTGGCTGGAGGATGTGGATGTTCTGGCAGAAGTAGGGGCCAGCATTATTGCTTTTGACGGTACGCAGCGCCCGCGCCCGGTACCGATTGACGCTCTGCTTGCCCGCATCCGTCACCATCAGCTGACGGCAATGGCAGACTGCTCCTCGCAGGAGGACGGGCTGTATTGCTACCAGCTTGGGGTTGAGCTGATCGGCACCACGCTGTCGGGCTACACCTCAGAGGTGACGCCCACGGCCCCGGATCTGGCGCTGGTATCGAGCCTGAGTCAGGCCGGGTGCCGGGTGGTGGCCGAGGGGCGTTACAATTCACCGGAACTGGCGGCGCAGGCCATTGAACATGGGGCATGGGCCGTGACGGTCGGTTCCGCCATCACCCGGCTGGAGCATATCTGTCAGTGGTATCGGGACGCATTACAGAGGGCGTCAGAATGAGCCCAAACGGCATTATTGCGCGCTGACTGATCTTCACATCACGCGTCATCTTCATGACTTGTCAGGCGTGCCCCGCGCGGACAGTATCCCATCTTCAAGCCGGGTCATTTTCATCTCCCGAGTACAAGTCTTATCGTCGCGAGGCTATTTTTCCCGCCATAGCTACGCTTTACCATCACATTATTGCGACACACACGATAAACGACGGAGAGATTATGAAAGCCATTGCCATTACCCGTTCTGCCCCTGACAACATCGCGTTCCTGCAGGATATCGAATTGCCGCAGCCGCAAGCGACAGGACACGATCTGCTGATTGAAGTGAAAGCTATCTCCGTAAACCCGGTAGATACCAAGGTCCGCGCCGGTTTTACCGGCGATACGCCGCGCGTTCTCGGCTGGGATGCTGTAGGCGTGGTGGCAGCGGTGGGCGAGGCGGTAACACTTTTCGCGCCCGGGGATGAAGTCTGGTATGCCGGTGCGCTGGGACGGCCTGGCAGCAACAGCGAGTTTCAGCTGGTGGACGAGCGCATTGTCGCCCTGAAGCCCAAAACCCTGGATAACGCCTCCGCTGCCGCGATGCCGTTAACCGCCATCACCGCGTGGGAGATGTTGTTCGATCGCCTGGGCATTCAGGAGCAGGGTAATGAAGGCGATACGCTGCTGGTTGTCGGCGCGGCGGGCGGGGTGGGGTCGATTCTGGTGCAGCTGGCGCGCAAGCTGACAAAAATGACTGTAGTAGGTACGGCGTCACGCCCGGAAAGCCAGCAGTGGGTGCGGGAAGCGGGGGCGCATCACGTTATCGATCATAGCAAACCGCTGTCGGAAGAACTGGCCGCCGCGGGCATCAAAGAGGTCACTCATGTCGCCAGCCTGACCCATACCGCAGCGCACTATGATGAGATTATTAAGGCGCTAGCACCGCAGGGCAAACTGGCGCTGATCGACGATCCCGATACGCTGGACGCCCGTCCGCTGAAAGCAAAAAGCATCTCCCTGCACTGGGAGTTTATGTTCACACGGTCCATGTTTGAAACCGCCGATATGATTGCCCAGCACCAGCTGCTGACCCGCGTGGCAAATCTCATTGACGAGCAGGTGCTTACCACGACGCTGGGTGAGCATTACGGGGCGATTACGGCGGCGAATGTGCAGAAGGCCCATGCGCAGCTCGAGACCGGGCGTGCGGTCGGGAAGATTGTACTGGAGGGGTTCTGAGATGGCCTCCTCTGACATCATCTCGCTTATAGCGGTTCTGAAGGCGAAGCCCGGCAAACGTGACGCGCTGAAGACGGCCTTACAGGCGCTGCTGCTGCCGACCCGTCAGGAGCCAGGCAACGTTGAGTATCAGCTGTTTCAGCTGCGCGACACGCCGGACTGTTTTTACGTCCGGGAAGCCTGGCGAGGCCAGGAGGCATTAGAGGCTCACATTGCGCTGCCCCATTTCCAGGCTTTTATCCTGCAGATGGATGAATTGCTGGCGGAGCCGCTGCGGCTGGATTACCTGACGGCGGTAGAGCCTTAAGGATTCTGTTGAGGGACGCAGGGAAGGTTGGAGTACTGGAATAGAGGGACAGTAGTAACAAAAAAGCCCGCATTGCGGGCTTTCAGGACTTTGTATCAGGCTCTGGTGACCATCAACAAAGAATTTTGGTGGAGCTGGCGGGAGTTGAACCCGCGTCCGAAATTTCTACATCCTCGGTACTACATGCTTAGTCAGTCTTTACATTCGCTGGCCAGCTGCGGACGGACACGCCACTGACAAACTAGCCTGATTAGTTTTAACGCTTCAACCCCAGGCAGGGCCTCCACGCGATCTCTTTTGGGTTTGACCTCTCTTTGATCCCCGTCTTAAGAGCGGAAGCTAGGGAGAGAGGGCTCTTAGCAGGTTATTAAGCTGCTAAAGCGTAGTTTTCGTCGTTTGCGACTATTTTTTTGCGGCTTTTTACGAGGCAAACCGCCCCTCGGCATGCACCTTGGGTTTCGCAAATCCCGTCGAATCCAGAATCAGCCCCAATAGTGTTACAGCAAGTATACCAGAATTTGCAGACCGGTTACCACCCCGGAACGCTAACTTATTGAATCGCTCAATAAGTATCCGGAAATTAACGGCCTGCGTGCTTCATGATGCGCGCTTTATCGACCTGCCACTCGCGATCTTTCACATCGTTACGCTTGTCGTGCTGCTTCTTACCTTTTGCTACGCCGATTTTCACTTTGCACCAGGCGTTCTTCCAGTACAGCGACAGGGCGAGCACGGTGTAACCTTCGCGGTTGATACGCCCGAAGAGCGAATCCAGCTCACGTTTGTTCAGCAGCAGCTTACGGGTGCGGGTCGGATCGCAAACGTAGTGAGAAGAGGCGACCGTCAGCGGCTGAAAGTTCGCGCCAAACAGAAAGGCTTCGCCATCTTTAAAGATCACGTAGCTGTCACCGATGTTGGCTTTACCCGCGCGCAGCGATTTAACTTCCCAGCCCTGCAGCGCAAGGCCAGCTTCGAATTCTTCTTCGATGAAATACTCGTGGCGGGCACGCTTGTTGAGCGCAATGGTTGCCGAGCCAGGTTTATGTGCTTTTTTCTTCGTCATAAGTGTCGTAAAGCCGTAGGTAATCTGATGTCAAAAAGTCACCTCATTGCGTCCTGTGAGGTCTAACGCGCTATATTAGCATGAGATAAGGCTCAGCGTTTTTTTAACAGGTGATAAATGTTATTATTTGTTGGTTGTTTGATCAGGAAAAATGTTATGCCTCAGATTAGTCGTACTGCGCTTGTCCCTTACAGTGTGGAACAGATGTACCAGTTAGTGAATGACGTACAGTCATATCCGCAGTTTATCCCGGGGTGCACCGGGAGCCGCGTGCTGGAGTCAGGCCCGACGCAAATGACGGCGGCAGTGGATGTCTCCAAGGCCGGGATCAGCAAAACGTTCACTACCCGTAACACGCTGACCAATAACCAGAGTATTCTGATGCATCTGGTGGATGGTCCTTTCAAAAAACTGATGGGTGGATGGAAGTTCGTTCCGCTGAGTGCCGATGCCTGCCGGATCGAATTCCATCTCGACTTCGAGTTTACCAACGCCCTGATTGAGCTGGCGTTTGGCCGCATATTCAAAGAGCTGGCGGCCAATATGGTTCAGGCGTTCACCGTGCGCGCCAAAGAGGTCTACAGTGCAGCCTGAGATCGTGGTGGAAGTGGCTTACGCGTTGCCGGAAAAGCAGTATCTGCAGCGCGTTACGCTGGAAGAGGGGGCGACCGTTGAAGAGGCGATCCATGCTTCTGGCCTGCTGACCTTGCGAAGCGATATCGATCTGGCGAAAAACAAAGTTGGCATTTACAGCCGTCCGGTGAAGCTAACCGATACCCTGAAAGATGGCGATCGGGTCGAGATTTACCGTCCGCTGATTGCCGATCCAAAAGAGCTGCGTCGTCAGCGTGCGGAGAAAGCGGCTAAATAAGCGGGTTTACCCGGCGGCGCTACGCTTACCGGGGCTACAGGCAGCGAGAGAAACAAAAAAGGTGCTCATTGAGCACCTTTTGGATTTCTGAAACCTTACTCGTTGGTGAGTGCTGGTTTGTTGTCGATATTGGTCAGAACGCCGCTGCTGTTGAAAGTCAGCGTCAGGGTCTGCTGCGACACGTTTTCATGGCCCGGTTGCTGGCGGAAGACGTAGAACCAAGTGTTGGTGCCGAATGGATCGGACATCATCGGTGTGCCCAGGGCATAAGCGACCTGCTGTTGCGTCATACCGACGCGAATTTTAGACACATCGTTTGGTGCGAGATAGTTCCCCTGGTTGATGTCAGGGCGGTAAACCACTTTTTCCAGCGTGGAGCAGCCTGCGGTCATCATCAGAAGAACCGCTGCGGCAGCGGTCAGCGTTTTACAGCGCATAGTGATTTGATTCCTTTTCGGGCCCGGGCAATACGCGACGGCTCATATGTAATATGCCGATGATAATAGACCTTTCACCACATTAAAACCTCTGGCGGCCGGTCTGTCGGCGTTTTTATTGTTCTGTATGACCCTGAGATACCGAAAAAGTTTACGCAGCCAGCAGTTCTTTCGCATTCGCCAGCGTATTGCGGGTGACTTCGCTGCCGCCCAGCAGACGGGCCAGCTCCTGCAGACGGGCGCGCTTGTCCAGCGGCTGCATGTGCGTTTCGGTCATCTCGCCATCGGTCTCTTTGCTGACAAAGAAGTGATGGTGGCCGCAACCGGCAACCTGCGGCAGGTGGGTCACACACATGACCTGGGTGGACTCGCCAAGCTGACGCAGCAGTTTACCGACCACCGCCGCGGTCGGGCCGCTGATACCAACGTCCACTTCATCGAAGATCAGCGCCGGGGTTTCCATTTTCTTCGCGGTGATCACCTGAATCGCCAGGGCAATACGCGACAGCTCACCGCCCGACGCGACCCGTGAGATAGGCTGCAGCGGTTGCCCCGGGTTGGTGGTGACCCGGAATTCAATGCGGTCTGCGCCTTCAGCCGTCAGGTGGTTGGCTTCGAACTTGACATCAATGGTGAAGACGCCGTGAGGCATCGACAACAGATGCATGCTCTCGGTGATGTGCTGGCTCAGCTCCTGAGCATAGCGCTGACGGACATTGTGCAGCTGCGTCGCCGTTTCCAGAGCCTGCTTATGATGGACGCTGACGGCCAGAGAGAGGGTCTCCAGCGAGTCGGCCTGATCGTCGAGCTGATTCTGCTCATCAAGCAGGGACTGGTGAAAATTGGGCAACTCTTCAGGTGAAATGTGGTGCTTGCGCGCAAGGGAGATCTGACGCGAAATACGCTGTTCCAGCTCGAACAGGCGGTTAGGGTCCAGATCCAGTCGCTCGCAGTAGTGGCGCAGCTCGTCGCTGGCTTCGGAGATCTGAATCGCCGCCTCTTCCAGCATATCGAGCATGCCAGAGACTTTGCTGTCCATACCGGCCAGTTCCGTCACGAGCTGGCGTACGGCATACAGCTGGCTTTGCAGATTCACATCTTCGCCATCGGCCAGCAAATTCAGCGCCTGCTGGCTGGTGGAGAGCAGCTGGCCGCTGTTGGCCAGGCGCTTGTACTCTTCGTCAATCTGCTCAAACTCTCCCGCCTGCGGGCTGAATTCGTTTAACTCTTTCAGCTGATAGGCCAGCAGTTCGGCGCGGGCCGCGCGTTCCTGGCTCTGCTGTTGGTGCAGCGCCAGTTCGCGGCAGCTTTGATGCCACTGACGATAGTGAGCAGCCATCAGCTGCATCAGCGCAGACTCACCGGCGTAGCCGTCGAGCAGCGATTTCTGCTGTTCAGGTTTGATAAGCTGCTGATGGGCATGCTGGCCGTGGATCTGGATTAACAGCTGGCCCAACTCGCGTAGTTGGGAGAGCGGCACCGCGGTACCGTTGATAAAGCCACGGGAGCGGCCATCACTGTTGAGAACACGGCGAAGTAAGCACTCACGTCCGTCTTCAAGCTGGTTTTCTTCAAGCCAGCGCAGCGCGGCGGGAGTGTCCTTGAGGGAAAAACGGGCGCACAGATCGGCGCGGCTGGCACCGGCGCGTACCATGCTGCCATCAGCACGACCGCCAAGGCAGAGCCCCAGCGCGTCAATCGCAATAGATTTACCGGCCCCGGTCTCCCCGGTGATAGCCGTCATACCGCTGTTGAAATCAATTTCGAGCTCACGAACGATGGCGAAGTTGCTGATGGTCAGTTGTGCCAGCATAAACGTTTTCCTGTATGAAAAACCATAACTGTGTTTGTGTACAGTATAATCTGGTTTTTTATACAGTAAAGTGCTGGATGCTATTTCAGAACAATTTTTTCGACCAGCCGAGCTTGGAGCTTAATGTGTTGAAATAGCTGTAATCTTTAGGGTGAATAAGATTCAGGTGATAATCGCAGCGGCGGATCAGCACATCTTCACCTTCCTGAATAGGCAGTGCGATTTGGCTGTCGCAGCTGATCTCCAGGTCGTTGCGGCGGTGGGAAAAGCGCAGACGGATGGTGCTGCTGCTGTTAATCACCAGCGGGCGGGCTGAAAGGGTATGCGGGAACATCGGTACCAGGGTGATGGCATCCAGCGAAGGCGTCAGGATCGGGCCGCCCGCCGAGAGTGAGTAGGCTGTCGAGCCGGTCGGCGTCGATATGATCAGCCCATCGGAGCGCTGCGAGAAGGCAAATATTTCGTCGATATAGACTTCAAACTCAATCATATGCGCCACTTTGCCTGGGTGCAGCACCACTTCGTTGATAGCGGTACTGATCCGCTTCTGGCAATCCTGCTGGCAGACCTGCGCCTCCAGTAAAAAGCGTTTTTCAGTGATGTAGTGGCCTTCCAGCACGTCGGCGAGCTGCTGCTGGGCATTATCCGGGTCGAGGTCGGTCAAAAAGCCCAGGTTGCCACGGTTGATGCCAATGACTTTAATATCGTAACGGGCGAGGGTACGGGCGGCGCCCAGCATATTGCCGTCGCCACCGACCACCACGGCCAGGTCGGCCTGCTGTCCGATTTCCGCCAGCGTGCCGGTTTTAACGTTTGTTAACTGCAGCTCCTGAGCAATTTGCTGTTCCACAATCACGTCATAATTTTTGGCGCACAGCCAGCGATAGAGCATTTCATGTGTCGTCAACGCAGTAGGGTGACGTGGATGACCGACAATTCCAATACACTTGAAATGGTTGCTCATTTTCTGAAGGTCCTTGTGCGAATGAATGATGACAATGTGGCTTGTTCCCTTGAATCCCGGAAACTGATCCCCATAATAAGCGAAGTTAGCGAGTTGAATGCAGAAAAACGCGGAGAAATTCATGAGTAGTAAAGAACAGAAAACGCCTGAGGGGCAAGCCCCGGAAGAAATTATCACGGAGCAGCACGAAGAGGTTGAGGCTGTAGAGGCTGAGGCTGGTGCTGAGCAGGTGGATCCGCGCGATGAAAAAATTGCGAATCTGGAAGCGCAGTTAGCTGAAGCCCAGAACCGCGAGCGCGATGGCATCCTGCGTATCAAAGCAGAAATGGAAAACCTGCGTCGCCGTACCGAGCTGGACGTTGAAAAAGCGCATAAATTTGCGCTGGAAGAATTTGTCAACGAACTGCTGCCGGTTATCGACAGCCTGGATCGCGCGCTGGAAGTAGCGGATAAAGCGAACCCGGATATGGCACCGATGGTTGAAGGGATTGAGCTGACGCTGAAATCCATGCTCGACGTGGTGAAGAAGTTCGGTGTGGAAGTGGTTGCCGATACCAACGTACCGATGGATCCGAACGTGCATCAGGCCATTGCGATGGTGGAATCTGAGGACGTGGCTGCCGGCAACGTGCTGATGGTGATGCAGAAAGGCTATACCCTGAACGGTCGTACCATTCGCGCGGCGATGGTCTCCGTGGCGAAAGCAAAGGCGTAATACGCCTCCCGTAGTGCCGGGTGGTGGCGTCGCCTCACCCGGCCTACAACATGTTACTCCGCGACGCTCTCCCTCAGCGGTTTGACCGGCACGACTTTGACCTGCTTAATCATATTGTCCTGCACATCCAGGATATCAATATCGTACTGACCAATCCGCACCCGCGTGCCCGCTGCCGGGATCTCCTCCAGCGCTTCCAGAATCATACCGTTGATGGTTCGGGCTTCCTCTTCCGGCATCTGCCAGTTAAAGGCTTTATTGAGTTCACGGACGTTCGCGCTGCCGTCAATCAGCACCGAGCCATCGTTTTGCGGCGTAACCTCTTCGGCAAGAGTAGGGGACATGGAGGTGGTGAAGTCGCCGACAATCTCCTCCAGAATATCTTCTACCGTCACCAGGCCCTGAATGTCGCCATATTCATCGACCACCAGACCCACTTTCTTTTTATTGCGCTGGAATTTAATCAGCTGGGTGCTGAGCGGTGTGCCTTCCGGGATGTAGTAAATCTCATCTGCCGCGCGCAGCATCACCTCTTTAGTGAACTCTTTTTTCTCGGTCATCAGACGATATGCTTCACGCACGCGCAGCATGCTGATGGTATCGTCCAGCGAATCACGGTACAGCACGATGCGGCCGTGCGGGGAGTGGGTCAGCTGGCGGACAATCGCTTTCCAGTCGTCGTTAATGTCGATACCGACGATCTCATTGCGCGGCACCATGATGTCGTCCACGCTCACCTTCTCCAGATCCAGCACCGACAGCAGCATATCCTGATTACGGCGGGAAATTTGCGAGCGCGATTCATGCACGATGGTGCGCAATTCATCTTTGCTCAGCGCACTGCTGATTGCCACATCCGCTTTAATGCCCACCATCCGCATCAGCACGCGCGTCACGCCGTTCAACAGCCAGACCAGCGGCATCATCAGAATTAGTAACGGCGCCAGCAGGAAGCTGCTGGGATAGGCGACCTTCTCGGGATAGAGGGCTGCGATGGTCTTCGGTAACACTTCAGCAAAGACCAGCACCACAAAGGTCAGCACCCCGGTGGCGATAGCGACCCCGGCGTTGCCGTAGAGACGCATGCCGACAATGGTGCCCAGTGCGGAGGCGAGAATGTTGACCAGGTTATTGCCGATAAGCACCAGGCTTATCAGGCGATCTGGCTTACGCAGCAGTTTTTCTACACGGCGAGCGGCACGGTTACCCTGTTTGGCGCGATGACGTAACCGGTAGCGGTTGAGCGTCATCATGCCGGTCTCCGAGCCGGAGAAATAGGCGGAGATAACCACCATGACGATCAGGGTAACGATCAGCGTGGTAGTGGAGATGTGTTCCAGGGGGAACTCCTTTGTTACTTAGCCGGCAAATTGCTGGATGACGCGGCTACCAAAATAGGCAAGGGTCAGGAGGCCTGCACCCGCCACGTTGAACCAGACCACGCGGCGACCGCGCCAGCCTTCATGATAATGGCCCCATAACAGGACAATATAGACAAACCACGCGATGATGGAGAGCACGGCCTTGTCGATATTCTCCATGCTGAAGAGATTGTGCATATAAAACAGGCCAGTGCTCAGGGTGAGCGTCAGCAATACTACGCCAACCTGAGTGATGTGGAACATCTTACGCTCAATGGTCATCAGCGGCGGCATCTCGTTGCTGAAGACCAGCTTTTTATTTTTGAGCTGGTAGTCAATCCAGGCCAGCTGCAGCGCGTACAGCGCGGCAATAATCAGCGTGGCATAAGAGAACAGCGACAGGCCAATATGCACCATCATGCCCGGGGTGGTCTCAAGGTGAGTAATAAACTCGTTCGGCATGAAGGTGGCAAAGGCCAGATTGATCAGCGCAAAGGCGTAGACAATGGGCAGCAGCAGCCAGCCGCGGTTTTTCGACGCCACGATAGTCATCACCGTACAGATCATCAGGCTGACCAGCGAGCCGACATTAAGCAGGCTCAGGTTCTGCCCGCTACCGTCGCCCGGCAAAATGCGCGCTTCGAGCGCAAAAGCGTGGCTTATCAACGCGATGACCGCCGACAAAATAGCCATTCGCCGCCAGCCACTGTTTTTTTGTAACAGGCCAGGAATGATCAGCGCAAGGCTGACAGAGTACGCGACGAGGGCGATCAAAGCGAAAACAGGCATATAGGTGTCGACAGTTGTCCTGATAAGAAAGAGATGCAGTATAACGTTACGTGAGGCGTGCTCCAACCGTTGCATAACAACAAAGGCGGCTTCATGTTATACTCCGGCAAAATTCTGTGTACGTGTCGCGCCAGCGACCTAACGTTTCTACCCCAGGCGAGAGACAATGTTTGATAATTTAACCGATCGTTTGTCGCGCACGCTGCGCAACATCAGCGGCCGTGGACGCCTTACCGAAGACAATATTAAAGAGACGCTGCGCGAAGTGCGTATGGCGCTGCTCGAAGCAGACGTCGCGCTGCCTGTCGTCCGTGATTTCATCAACCGTGTAAAAGAAAAAGCGGTTGGTCATGAAGTGAATAAGAGCCTGACCCCGGGTCAGGAGTTCGTCAAAATCGTGCGTAACGAACTGGTTGCGGCGATGGGCGAAGAGAACCAGAGCCTGAACCTGGCGGCGCAACCCCCCGCAGTGGTGCTGATGGCAGGTCTGCAGGGGGCGGGTAAAACCACCAGCGTCGGTAAGCTGGGTAAGTTCCTGCGCGAGAAGCACAAGAAGAAAGTGCTGGTCGTCTCTGCCGACGTTTATCGCCCGGCGGCGATCAAACAGCTGGAAACCCTGGCCGAACAGGTTGGCGTGGAGTTCTTCCCGTCCGATGTCGGACAGAAACCGATCGACATCGTTAACGCGGCGCTGAAAGAGGCGAAGCTGAAGTTCTTTGACGTGCTGCTGGTGGATACCGCCGGTCGTCTGCACGTTGACGAAGCGATGATGGACGAAATCAAACAGGTGCATGCCGCGATCAATCCGGTAGAAACCCTGTTTGTCGTTGACGCCATGACCGGTCAGGATGCGGCCAATACCGCAAAAGCCTTCAACGAAGCGCTGCCGTTAACCGGCGTGGTGCTGACCAAAGTGGACGGCGACGCCCGCGGCGGTGCGGCGCTCTCTATTCGTCATATCACCGGCAAGCCAATCAAGTTCCTCGGCGTCGGCGAAAAGACCGAAGCGCTGGAGCCGTTCCACCCGGACCGTATTGCTTCCCGTATCCTCGGCATGGGCGACGTGCTGTCGCTGATCGAAGATATCGAGAGCAAGGTTGACCGTGCCCAGGCCGAGAAGCTGGCCTCCAAGCTGAAAAAAGGCGACGGCTTCGATCTGACCGACTTCCTGGAGCAGCTGCGCCAGATGAAAAACATGGGCGGTATGGCGAGCCTGATGGGCAAGCTGCCGGGCATGGGACAAATTCCGGATAACGTAAAAGCGCAGATGGACGACAAGGTCCTGGTGCGTATGGAGGCGATTATCAACTCCATGACGCTGAAAGAGCGCGCGAAGCCGGAAATCATCAAAGGCTCCCGTAAACGCCGTATCGCGGCGGGTTGTGGGATGCAGGTTCAGGACGTTAACCGTCTTCTGAAGCAGTTCGACGACATGCAGCGCATGATGAAGAAGATGAAGAAGGGCGGTATGGCCAAGATGATGCGCGGGATGAAGGGCATGATGCCCCCAGGATTCCCTGGCCGCTAAAAGGCCTGGCTTGTTTGCCATTTCGGCACCGGGGTGTGCTCGCCATCCTCACGTACTGCGTGTACGCTCCGGTGGCTGTGCGCACGCCGGCACCGAACTGACTGCACCGCCGACGGCCTTTTACGGCGGATTATCAACTGTTGATTGCATTTTCCCCAGAAATCAGTAAAATTTTCGGGCTTTTAATATGACACCGGGCTCCTTCCCTCGATGGGGCCCGGTGTTTTATTCACACAAGAGGATGTTATGGTAACTATTCGTTTAGCACGTCACGGCGCGAAAAAGCGTCCGTTCTACCAGGTTGTTGTCACCGACAGCCGTAATGCACGCAACGGTCGCTTCATCGAGCGCGTTGGTTTCTTCAACCCACTGGCCGCTGGCGCAGAAGAAGAAACCCGTCTGGATCTGGATCGTATCGCTCACTGGGTTGGCCAGGGCGCTACTGTTTCCGATCGCGTTGCTACGCTGATCAAAGCAGCAAACAAAGCAGCTTAATCTGTCACGGTGGTCATGATGAGCAAAAAAGCACCTGTTGAACCGATTGTATTGGGCAAAATGGGTTCTTGCTACGGTATCCGTGGTTGGCTCAGAGTGTTTTCCTCCACCGAAGACGCCGAAAGCATTTTTGACTATCAGCCCTGGTTTATCCAGAAGGCCGGTAAGTGGGAAGAGGTCGAGCTGGAAAGCTGGCGTCACCACAATCAGGACATCATCATCAAGCTGAAAGGCGTTGACGATCGTGATGCCGCGAATGCGCTGACTAATTGTGAAATTGTCGTCGATTCGTCGCAGTTGCCACAGCTGGAAGAGGGTGACTACTACTGGAAAGACCTTATGGGTTGCCAGGTAGTCACGACTGAAGGTTACGGTCTGGGGAAAGTCATCGATATGATGGAAACCGGATCCAATGACGTTCTCGTCATTAAGGCAAACCTGAAAGATGCGTTTGGTATCAAGGAGCGGCTGGTTCCGTTCCTCGATGGGCAGGTTATCAAGAAAGTCGATCTCGCTACTCGTACTATCGAAGTAGATTGGGATCCTGGTTTTTAAATTCTCCTGAAAACGGTAAAAGACGGCGCTATGTGGATTGGCATTATTAGCCTGTTTCCTGAAATGTTCCGCGCGATTACTGATTACGGGGTAACTGGCCGGGCAGTAAAAAATGGCCTGCTGAGTATCGAGAGCTGGAGTCCACGTGACTTCACGCATGACCGGCACCGTACCGTGGACGATCGTCCTTACGGCGGCGGACCGGGGATGCTCATGATGGTTCAACCCTTGCGGGATGCCATCGCAGCAGCAAAAGCCGCGGCAGGTGAAGGCGCAAAGGTGATTTATCTGTCACCTCAGGGACGCAAGCTTGATCAAGCGGGCGTCAGCGAACTGGCAACGAATCAGAAACTGATTCTGGTGTGTGGTCGCTACGAAGGGATAGATGAGCGCGTAATTCAAACCGAGATTGACGAAGAATGGTCTATCGGCGATTACGTTCTCAGCGGTGGTGAGTTACCGGCAATGACGCTGATTGACTCGGTTTCCCGGTTTATTCCGGGGGTTCTGGGCCATGAAGCTTCAGCAACAGAAGACTCTTTTGCTGATGGATTGCTGGACTGTCCACACTATACCCGTCCTGAAGTGTTAGAAGGAATGGAGGTACCGCCAGTATTACTGTCGGGAAACCATGCCGAGATTCGTCGCTGGCGCCTGAAGCAGTCGCTGGGCCGTACCTGGCTTAGAAGACCTGAACTTCTGGAAAACCTGGCTCTGACTGAAGAGCAAGCAAAGTTGCTGGGCGAGTTCAAAACTGAACATGCGCACCAGCAGCAGAAACATGATGGGATGGCCTGAGGCCCCCAAATATCAGTTTACCCAGGATAAGAGATTAAATTATGAGCAACATTATTAAGCAACTTGAACAAGAGCAGATGAAGCAGGACGTACCTTCCTTCCGTCCGGGTGATACCGTGGAAGTGAAAGTATGGGTTGTTGAAGGTTCCAAAAAACGTCTGCAGGCATTTGAGGGCGTGGTTATCGCTATCCGTAACCGCGGTCTGCACTCTGCATTCACTGTTCGTAAAATTTCCAACGGCGAAGGCGTTGAGCGTGTCTTCCAGACTCACTCTCCGGTAGTTGACAGCATTGCTGTTAAACGTCGTGGTGCTGTACGTAAAGCTAAACTGTACTACCTGCGTGAGCGTACTGGTAAGTCTGCTCGTATTAAAGAGCGTCTGAACTAAGATTCGCTTAAGCGACATCCTGTAAAAAGGGCTGGCCGAATGGCCGGCCCTTTTTTTATCTCTCTGTGCCTTGTGCATTAACTTCTTCGTCATAAATCGTTTACAATGCCCCTGCTCTAACGGAGGGTAAGTGACGACTCAACAGCATCAGACAAAATGGCAACGTATCGCGGCAGGTCTCGCGTTATTTGCGATCCTGATGATCGTCTTTGCGCCGCTGGTTTCTGTCTCGTTGCAAAAAGATCCCATGAGCGCGATGCCCGGCATGCACCATGACATGAGCATGATGGCGGAGCACCATGCCCCGCCTGAAAGCATGCCTGTCGACCATGCCGAAGCCTGCGGTTACTGCGTGCTGCTGGCCCACGTGCCGGGTGTGATTCTGGCGCTGGTGATGCTGCTGTGCGCGGTATTACTCAGGCAGCGCCTGACGCCGCCGCGCCCCTCTGTTCGCCACTGGCACTTCTTCCCCTGGCTCTGCCCCGATACCCGCGCACCGCCGCACCTGTCTGCTTATTCCATGTAAAAAAACGTACACCCCGGTGTACCGATAATCTATTGCCTGATAAAGGGGAAGCATGACTACCTGCACATCGCGCGCAGCCTGGGGCAACCTGCTGCGTCGTCTTCACTTCTATATTGGTCTGTTTGTCGGGCCGTTTATCTTTATCGCTGCGCTCTCGGGTACGCTCTATGTCGCTACGCCGCAGCTGGAAAATGCGCTTTATCATCATGCCCTGTTCAGCGAGACCGAGGGAGAAGCGCGTCCCCTTGCTGAACAGATCGCGGTCGCAGAAAAGGTCACCGGCGGAGAGCTACCTCTGCATGCGGTTCGGCCGGGCCTGGCCGCAGGTGAGACCACCCGGGTGATGTATGCCGACCCGGCGCTGAACGCCTCGGAGAACCGGGCCATCTTTATCGACCCGGTCAGCCTGGCGGTGCGCGGCGACATGACCGTCTATGGCACCAGCGGTATCCTGCCGTTACGCCAGAAGATTGATTATCTGCATCGATCCTTACTGCTGGGCGATGTGGGGCGTATTTACAGCGAGCTGGCCGCGTCATGGATGTGGATTGCTGCGCTGGGAGGGATCGCGCTGTGGTTCTATACCCGCCCAAAACGGCGCATCAATAACCGCTTCCAGAACCACCGTCGGCTGCACGTCTCCCTCGGCTGGTGTCTGCTGCTGGGGATGCTGTTGTTCTCGGCTACCGGACTGACCTGGTCACAGTGGGCGGGCGGCAACGTGGATAAACTGCGTGCGCAGCTGAACTGGCTCACGCCGCAGGTGAATACGCAGCTGCACGGTCCGGCGGAGGTCGCCGATCCGCATGCCGATCATCATGGCCACCACATGTCGATGCCCATGCCGCAGATGAAGCCCGACCTGGCATTGTATGACGGCGTAATGAAAGCGGCTAATGCAGCAGGTATTGATGCCACGAAGCTGGAGATCCGCCCGGCGAAGAGCGCTACCACGGCGTGGACGGTAACGGAGATCGATCGCGGCTGGCCGACGCAGGTGGACGCGGTGGCCGTTGACCCGGCGACCCTGACGGTAATCGATCGGACCCGCTTTGCGGATTTCCCGCTGATGGCCAAACTGACCCGCTGGGGTGTGGATTTCCATATGGGGGTGCTGTTTGGCCTGCCAAACCAGCTGGTGCTGATCGCTTTTGGCCTCGCGCTGTGTGTGATGATTGTCTGGGGATACCGGATGTGGTGGGTGCGAAGACCCCGTCAGACGGCAACCAATCCGGCGCAGACGCTGTGTCAGAGCTGGCTGGCGTTGCCGCTGTGGGGCCGCGTGCTCTCTTTCGCTATCGCCTTTTTACTGGGGCTGGCGATGCCAGTAATGGGATGCAGCCTGGCGCTGTTCGTCGTCATTGACTGGCTGCGCTGGCGCGCGGCATCAGCGGCGTTGTCTTCTACGCAGAATTTCTAGGACGCTGATGCTTCACCAGATACATATTCCGGTCGGCTTGATCGAGCAACGCTTCAACGGAATGGTGTTGCCAGCTCAGCGCGAAGCCAATGCTGAGCGACATTCTGGTGCTGAGTCCGTTTTGTAGGTCATATGACGGGCTGAACTGCTGCGTCAGTGCAGCGCAAAGGCGCAGAACCTCGTACTCCGAGTGGACGCCATAAAGAATGATGGCAAATTCATCCCCGCCCAGACGATAGGGCTGATGACGCCCGCCGCTGAATTCGACCATGCGGCGGGCCACTTCAATCAGCACATCGTCGCCCGCGGCGTGCCCCCAGGTATCGTTAATCAGCTTGAAGTCATCGCAATCCAGGAAGAGCAGGGCGGTGTTAGCCCGCGAGGAGGGGTCACTCATCAGGGCCGAGATGCGGGTACGAAAAGCGGCCCGATTCGCCAGCCCGGTGAGCGGGTCGTGCATGGCAGTGCGCAGCAGCTGGGCATTTTTCGCCTGTAACTTGCGCTGCCACTCCTCCATTTCATCCAGCAGGCTGTTGAAATCCTGACCGAAACGATGAAATTCATCAATACGTTCCTCTGGCACCCGGCGGGAGAAATTCCGGTTCGTACGGACATCATGCACTACCTCGGTAATGTTTTGCAGGGCGGTGACCACGCCATTGTGCAGGGTGCGGGTGATCGCTAACGCCACAAGGGAGGCAAACAGGATGCAGCCGGTTAACACGGCCAGAGACGTCCAGAGAAAGTGACTAATCAGGCTGTCACGTGCGGTAAGGCGTAACTCACCAATCGGCAGGTTGTTGTGCCAGACGCGCTGTCTGATGGGCTGGGGGAATAACCACTGGCTGACCAGTTGACTCAGGGGATCCGCCTGCACGTCTGGCTCCATTGACCACGCCGCAAAAGGGTTATCGTGGCGGTCCAGCAATATTGCTGACGAGAATTGCCCCTGTTTGCCGAGTGTGGCCAGCGCTTCGTGAGCGGCGGCGGTATCATTAAAGACCAGCGTCGCCTCCAGGCTGCGACTCACCGTGGCGCTGGTTAATTCAAGGTTTCGTTGCGCGTACTGTTTCAGCGTGAATACCGAAGCAATAGACAATAATAACCAGACCAGCGTCATGGTAATGAGAACACTAATTATACTGATGCGCCTGAGGGTTCTTTTGAAAGTTGGACGCGGCGCTGAAGTAAATTCCTTATTCATGCTTTGTATTCCATGCAAGCATTAACACATCAGGACTAACCCGGACTCCGCTGCGCGACAGCACATTCATATTGACGGAAAATCTGACCTGTCTATCGTCTATTATCAGGCAAAAAGCGCTGCCTGTAAGACACTGCGAATTTTGCTCCGCAATGAGGAGTAACGGTCTGGCATTAAATGCTGTGCTTAATTCAAGTTGGGCGTGGGGAGGCTCACTGCCAAAATAGAGCGCATGGCATCCTGCACTCAGTGCCTCTTGATCGCTATGGATAATGACGGGGATATAGGGCAGCGTGTCCGGGCCATCGGTACTGAGCGCCTCAACGTAGCGGGAAGAGGCGAAAATGCACAGGGTTGGCTGGCCAGAGAGGGTAGGCCAGCGGGTATAACTGACGATCCCGGAGACTATTGAACGTACCGATTTATCCGTTCTGGATAATGATCCGCCAATGGCGTGTCCGCAGGATATTAACAGCATCAGCAGCAGCGCTACCCGACATCCGGATATGAGAAAATAGTTACCCACCAGAATCCGCCATACCACTCTGGAAATATTAGCCCTTTAGTTTTGCCGCAATAATACCATTTTTTACCCGGATCGTCATTACGTCGCGCTGATATTAAGGGACTTAAGTAAAATCCTGGCTCCTTAATTTAAAAAGAAACTATCGAGGTTATTAATGCAAACGGCTGGCTTTTGTACCTTCATCCATACCCTGCTGCCAGGCGGTGCGGAGCTGAGTGGCGTTTTCAGCGGTATCACAGCTGGCGGGGAATATTCGACCGGCTAATCCCCAGGCGTAAACAAAATTTTCCTGGCATATTTTCTTCTGTCCCTCTTTATATCCTTTGAGATAGGCCGGGCGGTCCACCTTAGGGTCATTAAAATTAGCGGCAAGCGTTTCACGGGATTTTACGGCCACGCCGTCCATCGCGTCTTCTTTCCCCGCATCATACCAGTCGGTGCCGGTCCAGTGAGGCTGATGGGTGTAAGGATCAATCTGACAAGCGGTTAATAGCAGACCCAAAAGCGGGATCACGGTCAGGCGCATAAGGCATTCTCCTTTTTCCATTGAGCATAGCCTGGCGTTAAGAATCTATTCTGTAATTTTTACGTTACACCTTAATCAGATGTTTTTTGCTTCAAAAGGGGTGTTGTAAACTATTATTTACGTATTTTGGATTGAAATCTTTACTTGATGTGATATCGTTGGGCTTCCTCAGTGAGGAAACAACTATCGCAAACGAGCTTCCAGGACCGCAATCATGCAAAAAGACGCGCTGAATAACGTACATATTACTGATGAACATGTTTTGATTACTCCGGATCAACTGAAAGCGGAATTCCCGCTGAGCGTTGAGCAAGAGGCGCAAATCGCGCACTCTCGCAAGACCATTTCCGACATCATTGCCGGGCGCGATCCGCGTCTGCTGGTGGTATGTGGTCCGTGCTCTATTCATGATCCTGAAGCTGCCGTCGAATATGCCCATCGTTTTAAAGCCCTGGCCGAGGAGGTCAGCGATAGCCTCTACCTGGTCATGCGCGTCTATTTTGAAAAACCTCGTACCACCGTCGGCTGGAAAGGGTTGATTAACGATCCGCACATGGATGGCTCGTTTGATGTGGAAGCCGGTCTGAAGATTGCGCGTAATCTTCTGGTGGAGCTGGTAAACATGGGGCTGCCGCTGGCGACAGAAGCGCTGGATCCGAACAGCCCGCAATACCTGGGCGATCTCTTTAGCTGGTCGGCAATCGGGGCGCGTACGACCGAGTCTCAGACGCACCGTGAAATGGCCTCTGGCCTCTCCATGCCGGTCGGTTTCAAAAATGGTACCGACGGCAGCCTGGCGACAGCCATCAACGCCATGCGTGCCGCTGCCATGCCGCACCGCTTTGTCGGCATCAACCAGGCGGGCCAGGTTTGCCTGCTGCAGACCCAGGGCAACCCGGACGGACACGTCATCCTGCGCGGCGGCAAAGCGCCTAACTACAGCCCGGCAGATGTGGCGCAGTGTGAAAAAGAGATGGAACAGGCAGGACTGCGCCCGGCGCTGATGGTAGATTGCAGTCATGGTAATTCCAATAAAGATTACCGTCGTCAGCCTGCGGTGGCGGAATCCGTCGTCGCGCAGATCAAAGATGGCAACCGTTCGATTATTGGCCTGATGATTGAAAGCCACATCCATGAAGGCAATCAGTCATCTGAGCAGCCGCGCAGCGCCATGAAATACGGGGTATCTGTTACGGATGCCTGCATCAGCTGGGAAACCACCGATGCGCTGCTGCGTGAGATCCACAAAGATTTGAACGGCCAGCTGGCGACGCGTCTGGCTTAAGAGGTTTGTTATGGTTGCTGAATTGACCGCCCTGCGCGATCAAATTGATGAGGTAGATAAGGCGCTGCTGGATTTGCTGGCGCGCCGTATGGCGCTGGTCGCCGAAGTTGGCGAAGTAAAAAGTAAATACGGTTTGCCGATTTACGTGCCGGAGCGCGAAGCCTCCATGCTGGCCTCCCGGCGCAAAGAGGCGCAGGCGCTGGGCGTCTCGCCGGATCTGATTGAAGATGTACTGCGCCGGGTGATGCGGGAGTCTTACTCCAGCGAAAACGACAAAGGGTTTAAAACCCTTTGTCCGACGCTGCGCCCGGTGATCATTGTCGGTGGTGGCGGGCAGATGGGGCGTCTGTTCGAAAAGATGCTCACGCTTTCTGGCTACCAGGTACGTATCCTTGAAAAAGAGGACTGGGCCCGGGCGCAGGCGATGGTGGCCGATGCGGGCATGGTCATTGTCAGCGTACCGATCCACATCACCGAAGAGATTATTGCCCAACTGCCACCGCTGCCGGATGACTGTATTCTGGTCGATCTGGCTTCGGTAAAAAATGGTCCATTGCAGGCGATGCTTGCCGCGCACCGTGGCCCGGTGCTGGGGCTGCACCCGATGTTCGGCCCGGACAGCGGCAGCCTGGCAAAGCAGGTAGTCGTCTATTGTGATGGCCGACAGCCAGAAGCGTACCAGTGGTTCCTGGAGCAGATTCAGGTATGGGGCGCGCGGCTGCACCGGATCAGTGCCGTCGAGCATGACCAGAACATGGCCTTTATCCAGGCGTTGCGCCACTTCGCAACCTTCGCGTATGGCCTGCATCTGGCGGAAGAGAACGTTCAGCTTGAGCAGCTGCTGTCGCTGTCGTCTCCTATCTATCGCCTTGAACTGGCGATGGTCGGACGGCTATTTGCCCAGGATCCGCAGCTCTATGCGGATATCATTATGTCCTCGGGCAATAACCTGGCGCTGATCAAGCGTTACTACCAGCGTTTTGGTGAGGCGATTACGCTGCTGGAGCAGGGCAATAAGCAGGCGTTTATCGACAGCTTCCGTAAGGTCGAGCACTGGTTTGGCGATTACGCCCAGCGTTTCCAGAGCGAGAGCCGCATCTTGCTCAGACAGGCGAATGACAGTCGCCAGTAATCTGATGATGTATATACTGAAAGCCAGCACTGCTGGCTTTTTTTATTTTGGGGAACTGTCATGGCTGAACCACGCGTTTTGTTTGACTATACGGGGCACTTACCAGAGTGTCCCACCTGGAGCGCAGCAGAAAGCGCGCTCTACTGGGCGGATATTCTGGAAGGCGAGATCCACCGCTACCATCTGCCGACGGGTGAACACAGCGTTTTATCCTTCCATGAAGAGGTGGGGTGCTTCGCGCTGCGTCAGGATGGGGGTTTTATTGTCGCCATGCGCACGGGCATCTGGCTGGCGGATAAGCATGGGCTGCTACAACGAAAAGTTTGTGATAACCCGTCGAACCCGCAGCTGGCACGCTTTAATGACGGGGGAACCGATCATTTTGGCCGTTTTTATGCGGGCACATTCTGGGCGCCAGGGGACTATAACGGCGCCTTGCTGATGCGAATCGATAACGACCTGACGCCGGAGGTGATCCAGTGTGATATCCACGGTCATAACGGGCTGGCCTTTAGCGATGACCGGCGCTGGATGTACACCTCAGACACGCCCAATGCGGTGATCTACCGTACGCCGCTGGATGAGCAGGGTGAGCCGGGTAAACGGGAGGTCTTTCGCCGGTTCCAGCCGGGGGAGGGGATCCCGGACGGCGCGGCGGTGGATGTGGAAGGGTGTTACTGGAGCGCGCTGTTTGACGGCTGGCGGATCGCCCGTTTTTCACCGCAGGGCGAACAGCTGGAAGAGTACCGGTTGCCGGTGCGCTGCCCGACGATGGTCTGTTTCGGTGGCGATGATATGCAGACGCTGTTTATCACCACCACCCGCGAGAACATGGACGCGCAGGAGGTGGCGGCATATCCTCTGTCCGGCGCCATTTTCACCCTGCCCGTCAGCGTGGCAGGGGTAAAAAAAGGACCATTTATTACGCGTTAAGCCGGATCGACCGGGACCACGTTTTCGCTCGGATAGCATCCCAGCACCTTCATGGACCGGGTGATCTCACCCAGTTCACGCAGGGCTTTCTGCAGGGATGCAGATTCCAGGTTGGCCTGGATATCGAGATAGAACATCTCTTCCCACGGGTTGCCATGAATCGGGCGCGATTCCAGTTTGGTCATAATCAGATTGTGATTGCGCAGCACCAGCAGGGCTTCTACCAGCGCACCAGCCTGCTGGCCCGTCGCCATCAGCAGGGTGGTTTTGGCCGGCACCTGATCGGAGACGTTGATCGCTTTACGCGCCAGCACGATGAAACGGGTGATGTTTTGCGTCTGGTTGGCCAGGTTGCGCTCCAGCACCTGTAAGCCATACAGCGCACCGCCCGCTTCGCTGCCGAGTGCGGCAACGGTGGGGGAGTTGGCCTGTGCGACCTTCTCCATCGCGGCTGACGTGCTTTCGGTATATTCAATTTTCCAGCCCGGATAGCGGTTCAGGAACTGGCTGCACTGCTGGAAAGGTTGTGGATGGCTATAGACCGTCTCGATTTTGTCGAGGTCAGTCGTTCCGGAAACCAGTACGCAGTGATCAATCGGGATTGTCATCTCCCCGACCAGCGACAGGGTGGTGTGCTGGAGCAGATCGTAAACGTCGTTGATTGCACCGGAACTGGTGTTCTCAATCGGCACGACAGCGTAATCTGCCTGACCGGTTTCTACCTGATTGAAAATATCGGCGAACTTCGCGCAGCCGCTCTCAATAAACTCTTCGAAGTGACGGGCAGCATACTGACGTGCAGCGAGGTGGGAATAGGAGCCTTTTGGTCCAAGGAAGGCAATACGCGCCGAGTGCGGGTTGGTCTTGTTCAGATGCTGTTGCAGTAATGCCTGCTGGGTGAGGACGGAATCTTCAATAATCAGCTGGAACAGGCGGGTGATGTAGTGCGCGTCGAGATGGTGCGTTTTACCAAGATTAATCAGGCGTTCCAGCAGGTCGCGCTCCCGATCGATATCACGTACCGGACGGTGTGACGCCAGCTTTGCTTTTCCAACCTCAACGGCCAGCGCACGGCGTTCGGCCAACAGTGAAAGCAATTTTTCATCCAGAGCGCTGATCTTATCTCGCAGATCCAGTAACGGGTTTTCCGGTGTCATAGCGTTGCCTTTGTCATTTATCGTTATTAATAAAAAAGGCCCCCCGGTGTGGGAGGCCTTATTGTTCGTCTTCGCATTCTTTATCACACGACGAAACGCCTCCCAATCAGGGGAAGGTAAAAAAGAATGCGAAGAAAAACGGCTTAACGGTCATGGATGATTCCTTCAGAAGACAGACTTAAAGTACCCGTACTGTTTTCACCCTGTCAATAAAAAACGCGCCCGAAGGCGCGTTGGCGATAGACTCAATGTAAGGGATTACTCATCTTCAACTTCTTCTGCGAAGCTGGCGTCTTTCACCGATGTAGTGGCGCGACGGGCTTCACCTTTGTGTTGCACTTTATTGAGCTGCCGTTCCAGCTTGTTAATCAAATCGTTGATGGCGGTGTACATATCCTCATGTTTCGCGCTGGCGACCAGATGGCCGTTTGGAGTATTGATAGTTGCGTCAGCGATGAAACCCTGTGGCTCCTTAGAGAGAATGATATGTGGGTTAATCAAGTGTGTTTGCCATTTATCCAGTTTGGCGAGACGGTCTGCGACGTGCTGGCGGATTGCCGGAGTAATTTCCATTTGTTTACTGGTAATGTTCATTGTCATAAATTTTACCTCTTGTCTTTCCCGTCTTGGTAAGTCCAGCATACCGTTCCTAATGTCAAAATGTGTGATGTAAATCACATTTTTATGTCACTTTTTGTCAACGGATTCTTTTTGTGAGGCAGGACAGGAACACGTAACATTTACCTTGTCGAAGCGACAAATTGCGGCCATAGTTGATAGGATTCGTGCAGGCTAAACCGCTTCAGCTTGATGCGAAAATGGATAAAAAAACGGCAGCCCTGAGGCTGCCGTTTTGCATTCTACTGTACAATCAGGAGTTGCTGCTGTTCGCGGCGATGATCTTCGCCACTTTGTCAGCCTGGGAAGTCATCTGCAGCTGGCGATAGGCGTTTTCCATCAGCTTCAGGCCATCACGCGTTGCCTGGGTATCCGGATAATCGCGCAGCATGCCTTCGACGCGGTTCACGACGGCAACGTATGCACCACGACGGGTATAATATTCCGCCACAGAGTATTCGTATTTCGCCAGACGGTCTTTCAGGAACACCAGACGTTTGCTGGCATCCGTTACGTACTGGCTGTTCGGGTAGCCGCGAACCAGTTTAGAGAAGTCATTAAACGCATCGCGGGCGTGCTGCGGGTCGCGGTCGGAGCGATCCACACCAAAGAAGCCCTGCAGCGCGCTGTCATCCAGCGCCATATTGGTCAGGCCGCGCATATACATCACGTAGTCAATATTCGGATGGGTCGGATTCAGACGCATGAAGCGATCGATCGTCGCCTGGGCCAGTGGCAGATCGGCATTTTTATAGTAGGCGTAGATCAGATCCAACTGTACCTGCTGGGAGTACGGGCCAAATGGATAGCGATTATCCAGCGCTTCCAGTTGCGTTATCGCCTGTTTCCAGTTACCGTCCTGCAGCTTTTGCTGAGCAGTCGCATAGATTTCATTCGGCGGATTGTCAGGGACCTGTTCATTCGAACCGGAGCAGCCTACCAAAGCCAGGCTCAACGTGGCCGCTGCCACCAGATATTTCATGCGCGTCATGACGTTTTGACTTTCCTCAAATGTTTGTCCGGGAGAATCTCTTTCCTGCTCCCGATTAAGACCAGCTACAATAGCACACTATATTAAACGGCAAAGCCGTAAAACCCAACGTTAAACGAAGAAGCAGTCTATGGCACAACGAGTAGAACTCACCGCGACAGTCTCCGAAAATCAGCTCGGACAACGCTTAGATCAGGCTTTGGCCGAAATGTTCCCTGATTATTCGCGTTCACGCATAAAAGAATGGATCCTTGACCAGCGCGTGCTGGTAAATGGCAAGATCTGGGACAAGCCAAAAGAGAAAGTGTTGGGTGGGGAAGTGGTCGCCATCAATGCTGACATCGAAGAAGAAGTCCGTTTTGAGCCTCAGGATATCCCGCTGAATATCGTCTATGAAGATGACGACATCCTGGTCATTAACAAGCCGCGCGATCTGGTTGTACACCCTGGCGCAGGTAACCCTGACGGCACCGTACTGAACGCCCTGCTGCACTACTATCCTCCTATTGTGGACGTACCGCGTGCGGGGATCGTTCACCGTCTGGATAAAGACACCACCGGCCTGATGGTCGTTGCCAAGACCATTCCGGCGCAGACGCGTCTGGTGGAGTCCCTGCAGCTGCGTGAAATCACCCGTGAATACGAAGCGGTTGCCATCGGGCATATGACCTCCGGCGGTACGGTAGAGCAACCTATCAGTCGCCATCCGACCAAGCGTACCCATATGTCCGTTCACCCGATGGGTAAACCGGCCGTCACGCACTACCGCATCATGGAGCATTTCCGCATCCATACGCGTCTGCGTCTGCGTCTGGAAACGGGCCGTACGCACCAGATCCGTGTGCATATGTCCCATATCACTCATCCGCTGGTGGGCGATCAGCTGTACGGTGGTCGTCCGCGTCCGCCGAAAGGGGCGTCTGACGAATTTATCGCAATGCTGCGTAAATTCGACCGCCAGGCCCTGCACGCAACCATGCTGCGTCTCTACCATCCGATCACCGGCATTGAGATGGAATGGCATGCGCCAATTCCACAGGATATGGTGGATCTTATCGACGCGATGCGTGCCGATTTTGAAGAACATAAGGATGACGTGGACTGGTTATGACCAAACTGATTGTCCCGGAGTGGCCTGCGCCTGAAGGCGTAGCGGCCTGCAGTTCAACCCGTATCGGCGGCGTGAGTGAGGGGGCCTGGGAATCATTAAACCTGGGCGCTCACTGTGGCGATAACCTCGATCACGTTGAAGAGAATCGTAAGCGGTTGTTTGCGGCAGGCCAGTTGCCGTCGAAGCCGGTCTGGCTTGAGCAGGTAAATGGTACCGCTGTGCTTCGTCTCACCGGTGAGCCGTATGCCTCGAAACGTGCCGATGCGTCTTACAGCAATACTCCGGGCACGGTTTGTGCCGTCATGACCGCTGACTGTCTGCCGGTGCTTTTCTGCAACCGTGCGGGCACGGAAGTGGCCGCCGCCCATGCCGGTTGGCGCGGATTGTGCGCTGGCGTTCTGGAAGAGACCGTCGCCTGTTTTGCCGACAGCGCGGATAACATCATCGCCTGGCTTGGCCCGGCCATTGGCCCACAGGCTTTTGAAGTGGGGCCGGAGGTGCGCGACGCTTTTATGGCGCACGATGCGCAGGCGCAGAGCGCTTTTCTTCCGGCAGGAGATAAGTACATGGCGGACATTTATCAGCTTGCCCGCCAGCGCCTGACCCGCGTCGGTATCAGCCAGATCTACGGCGGCGATCGCTGCACCTTCACCGAAAACGGTGATTTCTTTTCCTATCGCCGCGACAAGACGACAGGACGTATGGCAAGTTTCATTTGGCTGATATAACCTATAGAATCAAGACGATCCGGCACGCGTTGTTTTCTTTTCGCATAATTCAGGTCATTCACCTTGAATAATTGAGGGATGACCTCATTTAATCTCCAGTAGCAATTTTGACCTGTTATGGGAGGAGTTATGCGTCTGGATCGTCTTACTAATAAATTCCAGCTTGCTCTCGCCGATGCCCAGTCTCTCGCACTGGGGCACGACAATCAGTTTATCGAACCTCTTCATTTAATGAGCGCCTTACTGAATCAGGAAGGGGGATCGGTACGTCCTTTATTGACATCTGCCGGCATTAATGCGGGCCAGTTACGTACAGCCATCGATCAGGCGCTGAGCCGTTTACCGCAGGTAGAGGGCACAGGCGGAGATGTTCAGCCGTCTCAGGATCTGGTTCGCGTATTAAACCTGTGCGACAAACTGGCGCAGAAACGCGGCGACAACTTTATTTCGTCAGAACTCTTTGTTCTGGCGGCGCTTGAATCACGTGGCACCTTGACCGACCTGCTGAAAACGGCCGGCGCAACCACCGCCAACGTGACGCAGGCAATTGCACAAATGCGCGGAGGTGAGAGCGTGAACGATCAGGGTGCTGAAGATCAGCGTCAGGCATTGAAAAAATATACGGTCGACCTGACTGAGCGTGCAGAACAGGGCAAGCTTGACCCGGTCATTGGCCGTGACGAAGAGATCCGCCGTACGATTCAGGTTCTGCAACGCCGCACCAAAAATAACCCGGTACTGATCGGTGAGCCTGGTGTTGGTAAAACGGCCATTGTAGAAGGGCTGGCCCAGCGTATCGTCAATGGTGAAGTGCCGGAAGGTCTGAAAGGCCGTCGTGTACTCGCGCTGGATATGGGCGCGCTGGTGGCGGGGGCCAAATACCGCGGTGAATTTGAAGAGCGCCTGAAAGGGGTGCTTAACGATCTGGCAAAACAGGAAGGCAACGTCATTCTGTTTATCGACGAACTGCACACGATGGTGGGGGCAGGTAAAGCCGATGGTGCCATGGATGCCGGGAACATGCTCAAACCGGCCCTTGCTCGCGGCGAGCTGCACTGCGTGGGCGCCACCACGCTTGATGAATATCGTCAGTACATTGAAAAAGATGCTGCCCTGGAACGTCGATTCCAGAAAGTGTTTGTGGCTGAACCGTCAGTGGAAGATACCATCGCGATCCTGCGTGGCCTGAAAGAGCGTTATGAGCTGCACCACCATGTGCAGATTACGGACCCGGCCATCGTGGCGGCTGCAACCTTGTCGCATCGTTATATTGCCGACCGACAGCTGCCTGACAAAGCGATCGACCTTATCGACGAAGCGGCCTCCAGTATTCGTATGCAGATTGACTCCAAGCCAGAAGAACTGGACCGACTCGATCGCCGGATCATTCAGCTCAAGCTCGAGCAGCAGGCGCTGAAAAAAGAGTCTGATGAAGCGAGTAAAAAGCGTCTGGATATGCTTAATGAAGAGCTCCAGGATAAAGAGCGTCAATACTCTGGCTTAGAAGAGGAGTGGAAAGCGGAAAAAGCATCCCTTTCCGGCACCCAGACGATTAAAGCCGAGCTGGAACAGGCGAAGATCGCCATCGAGCAGGCACGTCGCGTGGGCGATCTGGCGCAAATGTCTGAGCTGCAGTACGGCAAAATTCCGGAACTGGAAAAACAGCTGGCGGCGGCAACCCAGGCTGAAGGCAAAACCATGCGTCTGTTACGTAATAAAGTGACGGATGCAGAAATTGCCGAGGTACTGGCGCGCTGGACCGGGATCCCGGTAGCCAGAATGATGGAGAGCGAGCGCGACAAATTATTGCGCATGGAGGAAGATCTTCATCATCGCGTCATCGGTCAGGATGAAGCGGTTGAGGCGGTATCGAACGCGATCCGTCGTAGCCGTGCCGGTTTGTCCGATCCTAACCGTCCGATTGGCTCCTTCCTGTTCCTGGGGCCGACCGGTGTCGGTAAAACGGAACTGTGTAAGGCGCTGGCAAACTTCATGTTCGACAGTGACGATGCGATGGTACGTATCGACATGTCCGAGTTTATGGAGAAACACTCCGTTTCACGTCTGGTGGGTGCACCTCCGGGATATGTCGGTTATGAAGAGGGTGGCTATCTGACAGAAGCGGTTCGCCGTCGTCCGTACTCCGTCATCCTGCTGGATGAAGTGGAAAAGGCGCACCCGGATGTGTTCAACATTCTGCTGCAGGTTCTGGATGACGGACGCCTGACCGACGGGCAGGGAAGAACGGTCGATTTCCGTAATACGGTGGTCATAATGACTTCGAACCTGGGTTCCGATCTGATTCAGGAGCGTTTTGGTGAACTGGATTACAGCCATATGAAGGATCTGGTTATGGGCGTGGTTAGCCACAGCTTCCGTCCTGAGTTCATCAACCGTATCGATGAAGTCGTGGTCTTCCATCCACTGGGTGAAAAACACATTGCTTCTATTGCCCGTATTCAGCTGCAGCGTTTGTATAAACGTCTGGAAGAGCGTGGATATGAACTGCAGATTGCGGATGACGCGCTGCAACTGCTGAGCGCAAATGGGTACGATCCGGTGTACGGTGCACGTCCTCTCAAACGTGCCATCCAGCAGCAGATAGAAAACCCGCTGGCGCAGCAAATCCTTTCCGGGAAGCTGCTCCCGGGTAAAACCATCCAGCTGGTGAAGAAAGACGATCAGATTGTGGCAGTGCAGTAAGTCACAAAATGATGAAAACGAGCCCTCAGGGGCTCGTTTTTGTTTAAAAACCAGGCAAGAATGGGCTTTCTGAAGCGGGGTTGCCTGGAAAGTGAGCGGTTGATAAATAATTTTCACTTTATACTTGCCAGCCCGGAATAAGCGCCTATAATGCGCCACCACTGACACGGAACAACGGCAAACACGCCGCCGGGTCAGCGAGGTTCGGTAAGAACCTCACGGAGAAAAGCGAAAATAATCGCTTGACTCTGAGGCGGGGAAGCGTAATATGCACACCCCGCGCCGCAGCGAAAAAGCGAAGCGGCACTGCTCTTTAACAATTTATCAGACAATCTGTGTGGGCACTCAAAGTGACATGGATTCTTAACGTCCTCGGACAATAAATGAATACCAAGTCTCTGAGTGAACACGTAATTCATTACGAAGTTTAATTCACGAGCATCAAACTTAAATTGAAGAGTTTGATCATGGCTCAGATTGAACGCTGGCGGCAGGCCTAACACATGCAAGTCGAACGGTAGCACAGAGAGCTTGCTCTCGGGTGACGAGTGGCGGACGGGTGAGTAATGTCTGGGAAACTGCCTGATGGAGGGGGATAACTACTGGAAACGGTAGCTAATACCGCATAACGTCGCAAGACCAAAGAGGGGGACCTTCGGGCCTCTTGCCATCGGATGTGCCCAGATGGGATTAGCTAGTAGGTGGGGTAATGGCTCACCTAGGCGACGATCCCTAGCTGGTCTGAGAGGATGACCAGCCACACTGGAACTGAGACACGGTCCAGACTCCTACGGGAGGCAGCAGTGGGGAATATTGCACAATGGGCGCAAGCCTGATGCAGCCATGCCGCGTGTATGAAGAAGGCCTTCGGGTTGTAAAGTACTTTCAGCGAGGAGGAAGGCATTGTGGTTAATAACCACAGTGATTGACGTTACTCGCAGAAGAAGCACCGGCTAACTCCGTGCCAGCAGCCGCGGTAATACGGAGGGTGCAAGCGTTAATCGGAATTACTGGGCGTAAAGCGCACGCAGGCGGTCTGTTAAGTCAGATGTGAAATCCCCGGGCTCAACCTGGGAACTGCATTTGAAACTGGCAGGCTTGAGTCTTGTAGAGGGGGGTAGAATTCCAGGTGTAGCGGTGAAATGCGTAGAGATCTGGAGGAATACCGGTGGCGAAGGCGGCCCCCTGGACAAAGACTGACGCTCAGGTGCGAAAGCGTGGGGAGCAAACAGGATTAGATACCCTGGTAGTCCACGCCGTAAACGATGTCGACTTGGAGGTTGTGCCCTTGAGGCGTGGCTTCCGGAGCTAACGCGTTAAGTCGACCGCCTGGGGAGTACGGCCGCAAGGTTAAAACTCAAATGAATTGACGGGGGCCCGCACAAGCGGTGGAGCATGTGGTTTAATTCGATGCAACGCGAAGAACCTTACCTACTCTTGACATCCAGAGAACTTGCCAGAGATGGCTTGGTGCCTTCGGGAACTCTGAGACAGGTGCTGCATGGCTGTCGTCAGCTCGTGTTGTGAAATGTTGGGTTAAGTCCCGCAACGAGCGCAACCCTTATCCTTTGTTGCCAGCGGCTAGGCCGGGAACTCAAAGGAGACTGCCAGTGATAAACTGGAGGAAGGTGGGGATGACGTCAAGTCATCATGGCCCTTACGAGTAGGGCTACACACGTGCTACAATGGCGCATACAAAGAGAAGCGACCTCGCGAGAGCAAGCGGACCTCATAAAGTGCGTCGTAGTCCGGATTGGAGTCTGCAACTCGACTCCATGAAGTCGGAATCGCTAGTAATCGTAGATCAGAATGCTACGGTGAATACGTTCCCGGGCCTTGTACACACCGCCCGTCACACCATGGGAGTGGGTTGCAAAAGAAGTAGGTAGCTTAACCTTCGGGAGGGCGCTTACCACTTTGTGATTCATGACTGGGGTGAAGTCGTAACAAGGTAACCGTAGGGGAACCTGCGGTTGGATCACCTCCTTACCTTAAAGAACCTGCCTTTGTAGTGTCCACACAGATTGTCTGATGAATGTAGAGAAGCAAGACGGCTGCGAAGTCGTGACACCTCGTGTCCCCTTCGTCTAGCGGTTAGGACTCCGCCCTTTCACGGCGGCAACAGGGGTTCGAATCCCCTAGGGGACGCCACTTGCTGGGTGTGAGTGAAAGGCACAACCAATCAGTATCTCAAAACTAACTCAGTGAGTTACGTTTGAGATATTTGCTCTTTAAAAATCTGGATCAAGCTGAAAATTGAAACGACACACTGTGTCTGTTCTCCGTAATAAGAACAGATGAACGTGTGTTCGAGTCTCTCAAATTTTCACAACACGAAGTGAAACAGCTTCGGGTTGTGAGGTTAAGCGACTAAGCGTACACGGTGGATGCCCTGGCAGTCAGAGGCGATGAAGGACGTGCTAATCTGCGAAAAGCGCCGGCGAGGTGATATGAACCCTTGACCCGGCGATGTCCGAATGGGGAAACCCAGTGTGATTCGTCACACTATCGTTAGCTGAATACATAGGCTAACGAGGCGAACCGGGGGAACTGAAACATCTAAGTACCCCGAGGAAAAGAAATCAACCGAGATTCCCCCAGTAGCGGCGAGCGAACGGGGAGCAGCCCGGAGTCTGAATCAGCTTGTGTGTTAGTGGAAGCGTCTGGAAAGTCGCAGGGTACAGGGTGATACTCCCGTACACGAAAGCACACATGCTGTGAACTCGAAGAGTAGGGCGGGACACGTGGTATCCTGTCTGAATATGGGGGGACCATCCTCCAAGGCTAAATACTCCTGACTGACCGATAGTGAACCAGTACCGTGAGGGAAAGGCGAAAAGAACCCCGGCGAGGGGAGTGAAAAAGAACCTGAAACCGTGTACGTACAAGCAGTGGGAGCACCTTCGGGTGTGACTGCGTACCTTTTGTATAATGGGTCAGCGACTTATATTCTGTAGCAAGGTTAACCGTATAGGGGAGCCGGAGGGAAACCGAGTCTTAACTGGGCGTTAAGTTGCAGGGTATAGACCCGAAACCCGGTGATCTAGCCATGGGCAGGTTGAAGGTTGGGTAACACTAACTGGAGGACCGAACCGACTAATGTTGAAAAATTAGCGGATGACCTGTGGCTGGGGGTGAAAGGCCAATCAAACCGGGAGATAGCTGGTTCTCCCCGAAAGCTATTTAGGTAGCGCCTCGTGAATTCATCCTCGGGGGTAGAGCACTGTTTCGGCTAGGGGGCCATCCCGGCTTACCAACCCGATGCAAACTGCGAATACCGAGGAATGTTATCACGGGAGACACACGGCGGGTGCTAACGTCCGTCGTGAAGAGGGAAACAACCCAGACCGCCAGCTAAGGTCCCAAAGTCATGGTTAAGTGGGAAACGATGTGGGAAGGCACAGACAGCCAGGATGTTGGCTTAGAAGCAGCCATCATTTAAAGAAAGCGTAATAGCTCACTGGTCGAGTCGGCCTGCGCGGAAGATGTAACGGGGCTAAACCATGCACCGAAGCTGCGGCAGCGACACTATGTGTTGTTGGGTAGGGGAGCGTTCTGTAAGCCTGCGAAGGTGTGCTGTGAGGCATGCTGGAGGTATCAGAAGTGCGAATGCTGACATAAGTAACGATAAAGCGGGTGAAAAGCCCGCTCGCCGGAAGACCAAGGGTTCCTGTCCAACGTTAATCGGGGCAGGGTGAGTCGACCCCTAAGGCGAGGCCGAAAGGCGTAGTCGATGGGAAACAGGTTAATATTCCTGTACTCGGTGTTACTGCGAAGGGGGGACGGAGAAGGCTATGTTGGCCGGGCGACGGTTGTCCCGGTTTAAGCATGTAGGCGGAGGTTCCAGGTAAATCCGGTACCTTTTAACGCTGAGGTGTGATGACGAGGCACTACGGTGCTGAAGCAACAAATGCCCTGCTTCCAGGAAAAGCCTCTAAGCATCAGGTAACATCAAATCGTACCCCAAACCGACACAGGTGGTCAGGTAGAGAATACCAAGGCGCTTGAGAGAACTCGGGTGAAGGAACTAGGCAAAATGGTGCCGTAACTTCGGGAGAAGGCACGCTGATATGTAGGTGAAGCCCCTGCGGGTGGAGCTGAAATCAGTCGAAGATACCAGCTGGCTGCAACTGTTTATTAAAAACACAGCACTGTGCAAACACGAAAGTGGACGTATACGGTGTGACGCCTGCCCGGTGCCGGAAGGTTAATTGATGGGGTTAGCTGTAAGGCGAAGCTCTTGATCGAAGCCCCGGTAAACGGCGGCCGTAACTATAACGGTCCTAAGGTAGCGAAATTCCTTGTCGGGTAAGTTCCGACCTGCACGAATGGCGTAATGATGGCCAGGCTGTCTCCACCCGAGACTCAGTGAAATTGAAATCGCTGTGAAGATGCAGTGTACCCGCGGCAAGACGGAAAGACCCCGTGAACCTTTACTATAGCTTGACACTGAACACTGGTCCTTGATGTGTAGGATAGGTGGGAGGCTTTGAAGTGTGGACGCCAGTCTGCATGGAGCCGTCCTTGAAATACCACCCTTTAATGGCTGGTGTTCTAACGTGGACCCGTTACCCGGGTTGCGGACAGTGTCTGGTGGGTAGTTTGACTGGGGCGGTCTCCTCCTAAAGAGTAACGGAGGAGCACGAAGGTCAGCTAATCCTGGTCGGACATCAGGAGGTTAGTGCAATGGCATAAGCTGGCTTGACTGCGAGAGTGACGGCTCGAGCAGGTGCGAAAGCAGGTCATAGTGATCCGGTGGTTCTGTATGGAAGGGCCATCGCTCAACGGATAAAAGGTACTCCGGGGATAACAGGCTGATACCGCCCAAGAGTTCATATCGACGGCGGTGTTTGGCACCTCGATGTCGGCTCATCACATCCTGGGGCTGAAGTAGGTCCCAAGGGTATGGCTGTTCGCCATTTAAAGTGGTACGCGAGCTGGGTTTAGAACGTCGTGAGACAGTTCGGTCCCTATCTGCCGTGGGCGCTGGAGAATTGAGGGGGGCTGCTCCTAGTACGAGAGGACCGGAGTGGACGCATCACTGGTGTTCGGGTTGTCATGCCAATGGCACTGCCCGGTAGCTAAATGCGGAAGAGATAAGTGCTGAAAGCATCTAAGCACGAAACTTGCCCCGAGATGAGTTCTCCCTGACCCTTTAAGGGTCCTGAAGGAACGTTGAAGACGACGACGTTGATAGGCCGGGTGTGTAAGCGCAGCGATGCGTTGAGCTAACCGGTACTAATGAACCGTGAGGCTTAACCTTACAACGCCGAAGCTGTTTCGGTGGATTTGAGAGATTTTCAGCATTGATTCAGAGTTAAGTACACAATAGTTTGCGCAGCAGCAAGGCGGCAAGCGAAGGAAAGGAAGGAGCATACTGAAGTATGTGACTGACTTTACGAGCGCGGCCAACGCGGCTGATGCGATAAAGTATTGCGTACAGAGCACCAAGAATTTGCCTGGCGGCTGTAGCGCGGTGGTCCCACCTGACCCCATGCCGAACTCAGAAGTGAAACGCCGTAGCGCCGATGGTAGTGTGGGGTCTCCCCATGCGAGAGTAGGGAACTGCCAGGCATCAATTAAAGAAACCCCGTACCGCAAGGTACGGGGTTTTTTGCTTTTCCACCCTGGCGGGCACAATCAACAATCTCTGGCTAAAATAACAAGATACGCATCGTCAACGAGGTTATTTTGCCGAATCCCCCTTTTAACTACCAACAAGATTTCGCCAACATAAATTTTCGCGACCATCCTGAGCTTTATCAGGTAGGGCGGGGAGAGCAAGGCGTTCTGCTGGTTGAACCTTACAAAAGCGAAATTCTGCCCTACTGGCGATACAAAAATGCTGAGGTTGCGACAAAATCTGCGCAGGAAATATACGCACTCTTTGAGCAATACCGTCAGCAAGACGATTTTGTGGGCATGGATATGGCCAGAAAATTTATCCAGATGGGATATACCCGCGCCAGACGCTACGCCAACCACAAAGGCGGAAAAAAGTACGATGATGAACGTAACGTGCGCCCGCTGGATCACGATCCCGTCAAAGCCGAAGCCGCAAAAGTATTCAAAGGATGGTGGGACAAAATTCGCGCCGATGAGGATTATTTACAACGAAAACAAGCGCATAAAAAAAAGTGGGGGTGATAATGTTATCCAGACAGGATTCATTTTGTGATCAAGATTACAAAACCAAATGAAACATAATAGAAACAATTATTTTACCTAACGTTAAATTTTAAATCTGGTTTTACTGGAGTGGGTGCTTTGGCCCGCATTGTAAGACAGGGGATTTAAAATGACAGAAACCGTAGCAAGTACAGATACGGATAGTAAAAAACTGGCAGAGGACGATACTCGCCGCAGGATTTGGGCAATCGTCGGTGCATCTTCAGGCAATCTGGTTGAATGGTTCGACTTTTACGTTTACTCGTTTTGCTCGCTCTATTTTGCCCATATCTTCTTCCCATCCGGCAACACCACTACCCAGCTTCTGCAAACTGCAGGCGTTTTCGCCGCAGGCTTTTTGATGCGTCCAATCGGCGGCTGGCTCTTTGGGCGTATTGCCGATCGAAAGGGGCGAAAAACGTCCATGCTGATCTCCGTCTGCATGATGTGTTTCGGCTCCCTGGTTATCGCCTGTCTGCCGGGTTATGACACTATCGGTACTTGGGCACCAGCCTTACTGCTGTTGGCGCGTTTGTTCCAGGGACTTTCCGTTGGGGGGGAATATGGCACAAGCGCGACATATATGAGTGAAGTTGCCGTGGAAGGGCGTAAAGGCTTTTATGCCTCATTTCAGTACGTCACCCTGATAGGGGGACAGCTCCTGGCTATTCTGGCCGTCGTGATCCTGCAACAGGTTCTGAGTGATGAAGATCTCCGTGCCTGGGGATGGCGTATTCCTTTTGCGCTTGGCGCCCTCCTTGCCATTGTGGCGCTGTGGCTGCGCCGTCAGCTGGACGAAACGTCGCGTAAAGAGGTGAGAACGTTAAAAGAGGCAGGTTCATTTAAAGGCTTATGGCGTAACCGGAAGGCCTTTTTAATGGTGCTCGGCTTTACGGCTGGCGGTTCGCTCACCTTCTATACCTTCACCACCTATATGCAGAAGTATCTGGTTAACACCACGGGTATGCACGCTAACGTGGCGAGCATGGTCATGACGGTGGCGCTCTTTGTCTTTATGCTCATCCAGCCCATTATCGGTGCGCTGTCGGATAGAATCGGACGTCGTAGCTCGATGCTGATTTTCGGCGGGTTGTCGGCAATATGTACTGTGCCCATTCTCACTGCACTCCAGCATGTCACATCCCCTTATGCCGCTTTTGCGCTGGTGATGGTCGCGTTGGTCATTGCCAGTTTTTACACCTCGATCAGCGGCATTCTTAAGGCAGAGATGTTCCCGGCTCAGGTGCGTGCACTGGGCGTTGGGTTGTCTTATGCGGTGGCTAACGCCCTGTTTGGCGGCTCAGCTGAATATGTCGCCCTGTCATTAAAATCGGTGGGGAGTGAGACAATCTTTTTCTGGTACGTCACGCTGATGGGGGCGCTGGCATTCATTGTCTCTTTAATGCTGCACCGCAAAGGGAAAGGCGTGCGTCTTTAATGATCCGCCATCTGCCAGACGGCATAGCCGGTAGTCGCACCGGCTATGTCCCAGGCAAAATCTTTCCAGCTCCAGCCGCTCCCTGCCGGGCGGCTGTCCCAAAGCTCTTTCGATGCCCCCAGACTGACTGAAAACATCAGGCCGTATGCAGCGCTGCGGTCGCGACTGTAGTCCTGGCGCTGGGCATATTCATTACCCGCAGCCGAGAGCATCGCCGAGGCTAAAAAGTGTTGCGCCTTATCCTGACCAGACCAGCTATCCTGAGCCATATGGCTGCATCCGCTCAAAACCAGACAGCCCATTAACAGCAAATAACGCACAACGACCTCCATAAAAAAGCCCCGTCAATGACAGGGCTGAAGATTACAGGATGCGGCTAATCAACCGGTCGATTCGGATGCGACGTAAACGGCGAATTAGCTTACGCACTTTCACCGGATAGTCAGCGATACTTTGCAGATCGCGATAATGGTTAACCACAGTGGTGTGCGTGCGGATCAGATCCAGTTCACGGTCGCGCGGAGCAGCCAGCTCCTGGCGGGGATCGTGGATCAAAATCGCATTTTCAAGATCCAGTCGCCACGCGCGTGGATTGAGGTTATTGCCCGTCAGCAGCATCCATTCATCATCAACCCACATGCCTTTCAGATGATAGCTGTTATCTTCATCTTTCCACAGACGCACAACCAGCTGATCGGTATTCACATAGTACTGCAGGCGGCTCAGGAAGCGGCGCAGGTTGATCTCATAGAGATAAGGCAGGGCGCCGATGATCTTAAACGGCTGATCTTCAGGAATGAAGAAATCGTTCGCGGTTTTATCGCCAACGATAATTTCCACCTTTTTACCGTCGCGCAACAGCTGAATGATGTTACGCACCAGCACCGCCGGCAGGTTGAAGTACGGTGTACAGATGGTCAGCTTATGCTCTGTACACGGCATCAGATGGAAGATGGTCTTGTTGAGCAGGCTGGATTTACCCAGCCCGACCAGTGGGGTCACTGCAAGCTGTTCATTATCGGCGTCGCCCTGGAAATGGAACATGGCATCGCGCAGTTCCTGACGGAAAAGGCGGATGTCATTTTTGATCTCCGGGCTTTTTGGTCGCTGTGGATCGTCAAGGCGATTTACGCCGCGGCCATGCACCAGATGTTGGTCCACCCACTCAAACATGACGTCAGCCATGCGGGCATTACGCACCAGGTGATAACGATCGTAACGGTACTTATCCAGCTGATGCAGATAGACGTCGTTCAGACTCGCGCCGCTATAGAGCACGCTGTCATCAATGATAAAGCCTTTGAAATGGAGGACGCCCAGAGCTTCGCGAGTGTTAACCGGAACACCATAAACGGGGACATCTACGCCGGGGTTTTCCTGCGCCATGCGGCAATACCAGTCGGCATTGGTGTTGGACGCAGCCGCGCCAATACGACCGCGCTGGGCGCGATGCCAGTCGACCAGGATACGGACATCCAGCTCAGGGCGCTGGCGTTTGGCTTCGTACACGGCGCGTAAAATGGCGCTGCCGCCTTCATCCTGTTCAAGATAAAGCGCGATAATGCAGATACGATGCGTTGCGCTGGCAATTTTTTCCAGTAGCGTCTCCCGAAAATCGGCGGGAGCATAAAAAAACTCTACATCATCAACTGACTGAGAAAGCTTCGGTAGTTGAGCAAGGTGTTGTTGATGTTTATTACGCTTAAATTTGGACAACATCACAGTGCGTTTCTTCTCTGTTCATTGAAGGATTATATGGACTATGCAGCCAACAGAAGCGGGCAATCATACCACCAGTGCCGTTTAAAGTGGTCAACATTTCCAGTACCTTACTCTTGTTTACCTGATGGCATCAGCTGCAGAGTCAATCCGACGATCCCATCTTCAAGCTGGATATCAACGGTAAAGCCTAGCTTTCGCGCCAGGGCGACCATGCCACGGTTGTTAGGCATAGTAATGCCATTGAGGCGGATCAGTCCGTGATCGCGCGTATAACTGATTAGCTTTTCGAGTAATCGTCTTCCCAGCCCCAGACCTTTCAGATCGGAGCGGACAAGCACCGCAAACTCCGCATCGACGTTATCAGGATCGGAGATGGCACGTGTGACGCCAAGGATTTCATCGCCCTCTTCAGTGCGTCGGACGGCAACAAAAGCCATTTCCCGATCGTAGTCGATCTGCGTCATATTGGCTAAATCTTCGTGGGTAAATTCGTTGATTTCGCTAAAGTAGCGGTAGTACAAATCTTCTTTTGTGACCTGAGCGATAAAGCGCTGAAGCTGGGGTTCATCTTCAGGAAGGATAGGGCGGAACAGCGAGAGTTCGCCATTTTTCATCTCCACCCACTCTTCAAGCTGATGGGGGTAAGGGCGGATAGCAAGCCGGCTTTCGCGATCGCCGGTATAGGCCGCCACATCCATCGTCACATCCAGCGCCGTCAGTTCGCTGCCGGATACCAGTAAAGGATGAATATCCAGACGCTGGATTTCCGGGCTATCAACAATCAAGTTCGATACCTGCACCAGGAACTGGCTCAGGGCGGCGATATCCAGCGGTCTTAAGGCACTGCGTCCGCGGATCTTTTTGCTCTTGATCGCCTGGATCACCAGATAACGCGCCAGGTTCATGTTCAGAGGCGGCAGGGCCACCACCGCCTGCTCTTCAGGGCGCCACTCCACGCCCCCTTCGCCCAACATAATTAGCGGACCGAAGACCGGATCGTGTTCCACCACCACCCGTAGCTCCTGCGCGCCGGCACGATTAGCCATGCTCTGCACCAGCAGGCCGTGGATCCGCGCCTGGGGCCAGGCCATTTTAACGCGATCGATAATAGCATCCGCCGCCTGCTGGACTTCCGCCGCGGTACGCAGATACAACATCACCCCCTGAACTTCAGATTTATGCGGGATATCTGGCGAACGCAGTTTCAGTGCCACCGGATAACCGATCTGCTCGGCGATATGCACCGCTTCCGCGCTGTCGCTGGCGATCCAGGTGGGCAGCGTATGCAGGCCATAAGCGGTGAGGATCGGCTGTACCTCGTGCGTATCCAGCGAACGCGCGCCGTCATCAATGGCACGCTGCAACAGGTCGTGAGCATGACCCGTATTGGCGGTCAGGTTTCCCGGCAGGGCAGGCGTCTCCCGCAGCTGTTTCTGATTGCGCCGATACTCCACCATATGCATAAAAGCGGTGATGGTGCCTTCCGGGGTACGGTAAGTGGGGAGGCCAGCCTCGCTGAAGAGACGTCGCGCCTCCTGAGATGAAAATTCACCGCACCAGTTAGTCAGAAGCGACACATACTTTCCACGCGGATGCTTCTTCACAATATCAATCAGCGCACGAGCGCTTTCGCTGCCCGGGGCTACGGCACTAGGGGAGTGAATGACCATCAGGGCATCAAAGTCCTGGCTGTCCAGCAGGATATTGAGTGCGCTGAGATAGTGCTCGCTGCTGGCATCGTCGCGTAAGTCGAGGGGGTTACCCGGCTCCACGCCGGGCGGTAACGCTTCACGCAGGCGCTGTATTGTCTCTTCGCTGAGGGTGGCCAGCTTACCGTTACGCAGCCAGAGTTCGTCCAGCGCCAGCGCGGCCGGTGCGGCGCCGTTACTGATGATCATCAGCCGTTCCCCCCTTAGCGGGCGCATATGGCTGAGCGTTTCGACAGCGGAAAAGAGTTCGTGGGTGTCCTGAACACGCAGCAAGCCGGCACGCTGGATAGCGGCATCCCATGCCGGATCCATGCCTGAATGTGAATGCAAAAGACGCTGGGCGGCCGGGCTACGCCCGCTTTTGATCACCAGAATTGGTTTGTTGCGTGAAGCGCTACGGGCTGCCGAGACGAAGCGACGCGCGTCGCTGAGATGCTCAAGATAGAGCAGGATGGCGCTGGTTTTGCTATCGCGCGCCAGAAAATCCAGCAGCTCGTCAACGTCAATGTCCAGACCGTCGCCCAGCGCGATGAAATAGGAAAAGCCCATTTCGCGCTGCTGGGCCCAGTCGAGGATCGTGTTGGATACCGCCGCCGACTGGGAGATAAAGGCCAGCTTGCCTTTACGTATCGGAACGGGAGAAAAGCTGGCATTCAGCCCCTGCCACGGTGCCAGAAGACCCAGGCTGTTTGGCCCCAGCAGTCGCATCTGGTAGCGCGTCGCACAGGCCAGCAGCTCCGCCTGCTGTTCAGGGGGCGAAGAGAGAATAATGCAGGTTTTGCAGCCCTTCTTCCCCAGCGCGTCGAGCAGGGCGATGTTACGTCGGGCGTGGGTACAGAGCACCGCGAGATCGGGAATGAAGGGCAGGCTCTCCACCTCTGGCCAGGCCAGAACGCCCAGCACCGCTTTATACGCAGGGGTGACCGGCAGTATCGGGCCATTAAAGCCGCCAGCAAGCAGGTTACGCATCATCAGATAACCAGCGCGTTCGGGCTTCATCGACGCGCCAATCACGGCAATGGATTTAGGGCGGAGTAAGGCTTCTAGCCCGCGCTGGCTCATACAGATCTCCTGAAAAGGCGAGTGACCTGATGATTTTAAACGCTTTCCGGCTCCGCCGCTGTGATGCTTCCCTTATGAATGGTTTTTCCGGCCAGATAACGTTCGCGAAAACGCGTGAAATGGTCGCCCAGGGCGCCTGCCGCCTGAACATCCCCCGCCAGATCCAGCAGGGCAATGGCCACTTCGGCAGTACAATACTGGCCTTCTGCGTGGGCTTCACGCAGCCGGTAAGCCGAGACGCGCGACAAATCGACGGAGATCACCGGCAGCGTATCCAGATAGGGGCTTTTGCGAAACATTTTACGCGCTTCAGTCCAGGTGCCATCCAGCATGATAAACAGCGGCGGTTTACCGGCGGGGGGCGCGGTAATCACCTGACGCGTTTCACCGGCGTAGGAGGCCGGAAACACTACCATCGGTTGATAGTTGGGGCTGGCGACCAGATCGAGCAGCGCCTGAGGTGGCTCAGTGCGTGACCACTGGAAGGCCGCGGTATCCGGTAGAATATCGGCGATCAGCCGTCCGGTATTGCTGGGCTTCATCGGTTCGGTATCGAACATCACCAGACAGAAACGGCTTTGAGCATGGCTGGGCGCCAGCGTCGCGCAGAGACACTGCCTGAGCGGCAGCAGGCAGCGCTGACAGCGACGAATGCGGTTACCACGGGCAAGAAAAGGGCGAGTCGCACGCGCCAGGCGTTCGGCGCGCAGTTGCAGTACGGCGTTATCAGTCATGGGAAGGAGCGCAGAAAAAACGCCATTCTCGCAGAGGCGAGGGCGGGGCACAAGTTACGTGCCCCGGAATGTCAGAGGGATTCGTTCAGCCAGCTATCAAAAGGTGCTTTCGGAACGGCACCATTGAGCATATCGACGACTTCACCATTTTTGAAAATCATAATGGTCGGGATACTACGAATGCGGAAGCGGGAGCTCAGTTCGCGCTCAGCTTCGGTGTTCACTTTCACAAAACGCATTTTACCGCTACGCTCTTCGGCGACATCTTCAAAGATCGGCGCAAAGTTACGGCACGGGCCGCACCACGGTGCCCAGAAGTCGACAACAACCGGCAGATCATCCTTCAGCAGTTTATCCAGAGTTTCGCCGGTAGCATTAATCACGTCACCATCGAACAATTCATGACCGCAGCGTCCGCATTTTGCTCCGTCATCAATGCGATCTTCCGGAATGCGGTTAAGAGCCTGGCAGTTGGCACATACGGTATTCATAACTAACCTCAGGTAGAGCAGGGGGACAAATCGGCAACATGCCGGTTATGTTTCCAATATGTTACATATTATCAACGACCCTGTTTGAAACAACAATGCGTTTTGTTCAATGAGAACAATAGTCACAGGCTTTTATACGAAGTAATGGCTATGCGCCGGGACATCGGGTAATCTGCGCGCTTCGCGCAGCGCTGGTGGAGAAAAGCATGAACGACGAACTGAAAAACAAAAGCGGCAAGGTCAAAGTGATGTATGTCCGCAGTGACGATGACTCTGATAAACGCACCCAAAATCCGCGTACCGGAAAAGGTGGCGGGCGTCCAGGGCCATCTCGTGCAGACGGTGGCCGTCGCCCCGCCCGCGATGAGAGAAATAGCCGCGGTGATGACCGCAAACGTGACGACCGTAAGCGTGATGATTTCAAACGCGACGACTTTAGCCGCGACGCCTCACCGTGGCGTACCGTCTCCCGCGCGCCGGGCGACGAGTCCACTGCGCCCGTCGATCACGGCAGCATGGCCGGTAAAACGGTTATCGATCCGGAAGTGATCCGCCGTCAGCGTGCGGAAGAGACGCGCGTCTATGGCGAAAACGCTTGTCAGGCTCTGTTCCAGAGCCGTCCTGATTGCATCGTGCGCGCCTGGTTCATCCAGAGCGTCACGCCGCGTTTCAAAGAAGCGCTGCGCTGGATGGCGGCCAACCGCAAAGCCTACCATGTGGTAGACGATGCTGAGATCACCAAAGCGTCTGGCACCGAACACCATGGTGGCGTCTGCTTCCTGATTAAGAAACGTAACGGTACCACCGTTAAGCAGTGGGTTAGCCAGGCTGGCGAAGATGACTGCGTGCTGGCCCTGGAAGACGTGGGTAACCCGCACAACCTCGGCGCGATGATGCGCAGCTGCGCCCACTTCGGCGTAAAAGGCGTTCTGTTACAGGATGCGGCACTGCTGGAATCCGGCGCAGCAATCCGTACGGCGGAAGGTGGCGCGGAGCACGTTCAGCCGATCACCGGCGACAGCGTGCTGGAAGCGATTGAGCAGTTCCGTCAGGCGGGCTATGCCATCGTGACCACCTCCAGCCACAAAGGCACCACGCCGCTGTTTAAAGCGACATTGCCACGTAAGATGGTGCTGGTGTTGGGTCAGGAGCGCGATGGTCTCTCCGATGCGGCACTCTCCAGCGCCGATCTGAGCGTCTCTATCGATGGCACCGGCAATGTAGAAAGCCTCAACGTATCCGTTGCGACTGGCGTTCTGCTGGCGGAGTGGTGGCGTCAGAACAAAGCGTAATTCCGCTTTGTTCGTCGTTCGTAGGCCCGGCAAGCGTAGCGCCGCCGGGCAATGTGCCGGGTGGCGGCTTCGCCTTACCCGGCCTACAACAACTTACTCGCTTTCAGCCGGTAACTCCGGCATCCAGTCAATTGGCGTTTCGCCCTGTTTCTCCAGCCACTCATTCGCCAGCACAAAATGATTGCAGCCAAAAAAGCCGCGATGGGCTGACAGCGGTGACGGGTGCGGCGCTTTCAGCACATGATGGCGCTGAGTATCAATGATCGACCCTTTCTTCTGCGCATGCGATCCCCAGAGCAAAAAGACCACCCCTTCCCGATGCTGGTTAATCAGGCTGATGACCTTGTCGGTAAATGTCTCCCACCCGAGGCTGGCATGAGAATGGGCCTGCCCGGCACGAACCGTCAGCACAGTGTTGAGCAACAGAACACCCTGACGCGCCCAGCTTTCCAGGTAGCCATGTGAAGGGCGGGTAAACCCCGGCACCGAGGCTTCCAGCTCCTTGTACATATTCAGCAGGGAAGGGGGGATGGCAACGCCCGGACGCACAGAAAACGCCAGGCCGTGCGCCTGACCCGGTCCGTGGTAGGGATCCTGTCCCAGGATCACCACTTTGACATCTGCCAGCTCGGTAAAACGAAAGGCGTTGAACACATCTTTCTGGGGCGGATAGATGGTGATGCCGTCCTGACGTTCCGCGGCAACGGTATTCAGAGTATTAACGAAGTAAGGCTGTTTTTTTTCATCGGCCAGTACGTCGTGCCAGGTCAAAGGTGCTGTCATCTCGCTCTCCTGCGAATTTTCACTGTCTTTAGCTTAACTGCATATGACGAGGGAACAAAACTGGTGAGCCAAAAATGTCATTACATTGAAAAATATTGAAAATTTACACAGAATTTTGAAGGTGGTGCGAGGGTAAAATTGATATAAAACAATAATCTTCAGTTATCACCCTTTTGCTGGTGTGGTTTTTGTTGATTTAAGTCAAGGAATGACGAGGGTTTGACTGATATATATACACTCAAGCAACAATGGTTTTACCAATTGCCCGAACGAACGGGCGACACCCAATATTGTAGTGTAAGGGAGACATCACATGATTACTGGTATCCAGATTACTAAAGCTGCAAACGACGACCTGCTGAACTCTTTCTGGCTGCTGGACAACGAGAAAGGCGAAGCGCGCTGCGTATGCGCTAAAGCAGGCTTTGCTGAAGATGAAGTTGTTCAGGTTAATGCGCTGGGCGAGTTCGAATACCGCGAAATCCCAATGGAAATCAAACCTGAAGTCCGTGTTGAAGGCGGTCAGCATCTGAACGTTAACGTGCTGCGTCGTGAAACGCTGGAAGATGCCGTTAAGCATCCGGAAAAATATCCGCAGCTGACCATCCGTGTTTCTGGCTACGCGGTACGTTTTAACTCACTGACTGCAGAACAGCAGCGCGACGTTATTGCCCGTACCTTTACTGCCAGCCTGTAATCGTTACCCGCGTACAGATAAAAAAAGCCGGGTTTTAACCCGGCTTTTTTATTACTCTTCTTTCTGTGTCACCGGCGCGCTGCCGCTAGGCTTACGACGCTTGCCCACGTTTTTGGTATCACGGTGGCGTTGCTTCACGCGCGGTTTCTCTTTCTCTTTCGCCTTTTTCTCGGCACGTTTAGCGAGCACTTTCTTGGACGGTTTGCCCGTCATTTTTTCGCTCGGCGCACGGGTGCTCGGACGCAGTTCGTCGATCACGCGGGCCTTCAGCGGCTCTTCAACGTAACGACCAATTTTTTGCAGCAGCAGATGGTCATGCGCTTCGACCAGCGAAATGGCTGTCCCTTTACGCCCGGCACGGCCGGTACGGCCAATGCGGTGCAGATAGGTATCCGCAGTGCGCGGCAGATCGAAGTTAAACACGTGGCTGACATCAGGAATATCAATACCGCGCGCTGCAACGTCGGTCGCCACCAGCACGTTCACGCGGCCATCGGTCAGACGTTTGATCGCTTCGTTACGTTTAATCTGCACCATCTCGCCTTCGAGATAGCAGTTATTGATACCCGCTTCACGCAGCCAGGTCGCCAGCTCGTGTACACGCTCACGTTTCCGTACAAAGACGATAGAGCGGGTGGCTTCAGGCTGTTTCAGCAGGTGGATCAGCAGCGCGGTTTTATGCTGAATATCATCGGCGCGGTAGTACCACTGATGGATCTTCTTGCGTTCACGCGTGGATGGATTGGCTGACACCTCGACCGGATCTTCCAGCAGACGCTCGGCAAAATCTTTAATCGCATCGCCTTCCAGCGTCGCGGAGAAGAGCATGGTCTGCTTACGCCAGCGGGTCTCACCGGCAATGTGTTCGATATCCTGCGCAAAGCCCATATCCAGCATACGGTCAGCTTCGTCAAGAATTAAGGTTTCAACCGCACGGCAGTCGAAGTTCTCTTCTTTGATGTATTGCAGCAGACGCCCGGTCGTCGCAACGACGATATCCTGGTTCTCACTGAATACTTCGGCGTGGTTCATATAGGCCACACCGCCGGTAATGGTTGCGATATCCAGGTGGGTATTCTTCGCCAGCTCACGGGCATGATCGGCAACCTGCATCGCCAGTTCACGGGTCGGGGTGAGGATCAGAATACGCGGCGGACCTGATTTCTTACGCGGAAAATCCAGCAGATGCTGCAACGCAGGCAGCAAATAGGCTGCCGTTTTACCCGTGCCGGTTGGCGCAGAACCGAGCACGTCACGGCCCTCCAGTGCAGGCGGAATTGCCGCTTCCTGAATAGCGGTCGGGCGTGTGAAGCCTTTTTCCTGGAGCGCGTCCAGAAGGCTTTCATCGAGTTCAAGTTCGGAAAAAGTCGTTACAGTCATGTTCTACCTCTGTGTGGGGCGCTGATTATAGACGTTACGGCTGCAATCTTCATCTGTTTGTGTGGATATCCCTTTTCCGTCGTTACGCTTTCACCTATGCTACTCCCGTTTCACTTTGAAGGTTGCTCTGACATGTCTCAACTCAAAGCGCAGCTGCGCCGCGATGGTTTTACTTTTAAGCAGTTCTTTGTCGCCCACGATCGCTGTGCAATGAAAGTCGGCACTGATGGCATTTTACTGGGGGCATGGGCACCGGTAGCAGGCGTTAAACGTATCCTCGACATTGGCAGCGGCAGCGGATTATTAGCCCTGATGCTGGCGCAGCGTACCGAACACTCCGTCACGCTTGACGCGGTTGAACTGGATCCCCAGGCGGCTGAGCAGGCAGCGGAAAACGTAGCGGAATCCCCCTGGGCTTCGCGCGTATCTCTCCATTGTGCGGATGTTCTTGCCTGGGCGCCAGAGCAAACGGCTCGCTATGACCTGATTGTCAGCAACCCTCCCTATTTTGAACCGGGCGTAGCCTGTGCTACACCCCAGCGAGAGCAGGCCCGGTATACCGACACGCTCGATCATAGCGCGCTGTTAGCCTGCGCCGCCGGGTTGATCTCCGAAGAGGGATTTTTCTGCGTGGTGTTACCGGAGAGCGCAGGCAGTGCATTTATTGCCAGCGCGCTGGAGATGGGCTGGTTTTTACGCCTGCGCACTGATATCGCGGAAACCGACGGCAGGCTGCCGCACCGGGTGCTGCTGGCGCTGTCGCCGAAAGAGGGAGAGTGCTTCAGCGACAGGCTGGTGATACGTGGGCCAGATCAGCGTTATTCCGATGACTACACGGCGCTGACCCACCCCTTCTATTTATTTATGTGAGCCAGCGGTGAGAGCACCGACGGGCCGGAATGCTCAAGCTGCTCCGGATAGTCGAGCGTGTAGTGCAAACCGCGGCTCTCTTTGCGCATCATAGCGCAGCGCACAATCAGCTCCGCCACCTGAACCAGATTACGCAGTTCCAGCAAATTATTGGATACGCGGAAGTGGGCGTAATACTCATCAATTTCCTGCTGCAACATGGTAATACGGCGCAGGGCGCGTTCCAGACGTTTGGTGGTGCGCACAATGCCGACGTAATCCCACATAAAGAGGCGCAGCTCGTGCCAGTTATGCTGGATCACAACCAGTTCGTCCGGGTTCTCGACGCGGCTTTCGTCCCAGTCCGGCAGGTTTTCCACCTGGCGGGCGTAAGGCATGCGCTTCGTGATATCTTCCGCCGCTGACCAGCCGTACACAAGGCACTCCAGAAGCGAGTTTGATGCCATTCGGTTCGCGCCATGCAGGCCGGTGTAGCTCACCTCGCCGATAGCGTACAAACCGTCAACGTCGGTACGGCCATGATCGTCAACCATCACGCCGCCGCAGGTATAGTGCGCCGCGGGCACCACCGGCATTGGCTCTTTGGTGATGTCGATGCCGAGCCCCAACAGTTTTTCATAGATGGTCGGGAAGTGCTGGCGAATAAAGGCTTCGGGTTTGTGGCTGATATCCAGATACATGCAGTCCACGCCCAGGCGTTTCATCTCATGATCGATTGCGCGGGCCACAACATCACGCGGCGCCAGCTCGCCCCGCTCGTCAAAGTCCTGCATAAAGCGAGTGCCATCCGGGCGTTTTAAATGCGCGCCTTCACCGCGTAGCGCTTCTGTCAGCAGGAAGTTGCGTGCCTGCGGATGGAATAGCGCAGTGGGGTGGAACTGGTTAAATTCCAGATTGGCCACGCGACAACCCGCTCGCCAGGCCATGGCAATACCGTCCCCTGAGGAAATATCCGGGTTGGTGGTGTACTGATACACCTTAGAGGCACCGCCGGTTGCCAGTACAACCGATTTTGCCCGACAGGTTTCCACCTTCTCTTTATTACGGTTCCAGACCCAGGCTCCCACAACGCGCCGCGTGCCCGGCAGACCAATTTTATCGGAGATGATCAAATCCACCGCGTTGCTGCGTTCCAGCACCCGGATGTTGGGATGGCTTAACGCCTGGCTGACCAGCGTCGTTTCGACTGCTTTACCGGTGGCATCTGCGGCATGCAGGATCCGGCGATGGCTGTGTCCTCCTTCACGCGTCAGGTGGTAACTCTCTTCTCCGTTGGCCTGCACCTGGGTATCAAACAGCACGCCCTGATCGATCAGCCATTGCACGCAGTGGCGGGCATTACTGGCGACAAATTCAGCCGCGTGTCGGTCCACGATGCCGCCACCGGCAATCAAGGTATCTTCGACATGGGAGTCGATACTGTCAGTTTCATCAAACACCGCGGCAATTCCGCCCTGGGCATAGAAGGTAGAACCTTCGCTAACAGGACCTTTGCTGAGGACAATCACTTTCTGGTGTGGGGCGAGTCGCAGCGCCAGTGAAAGGCCGGCGGCGCCGCTGCCGATAATCAGTACGTCACAGGTGAGTTCGGAAATTGCGTTCATGATGTGTGTTTAATTTACTAAACAGTGTTTGGCCAGCATAGCACCTGAATGCGATGAATCGCACGTTTTTTTTAAGAATAGTTGCAATGACTAAACAGAGGCTGGACAGCGATAAGGAACAAAAAGGGCGAAATTATTTTGCGTAGCAGATTGTTAGCTACAGATTTTGTGGTGAAATAAAGCCCGTCTTGCGTTACCCTGCAAACGGTAAAAGACCATTTCTTAGCAGAAACTGGGTACGTATCGGTATCAGACTTATAATGATAGAAAATGAACAGTCTGCGACGTGATTAACAAAAACAAAGGCGTGACGGAACTAATTGAAATAAAGACCCTCAAAGCAACTGCTTGCTCACAGTGCAGTGTTTGGAGTGGCGTTTCGATAACGCGTGGAATTTAGGTTTGGGGAGACTTTACCTCGGATGAGCGAGCAGTTAACGGACCAGATTCTGGTTGAACGGGTCCAGAAGGGAGATCAGAAAGCCTTTAACCTACTGGTGGTGCGCTACCAGCATAAGGTGGCGAGTCTGGTGTCCCGCTATGTACCGTCAGGGGATGTTCCTGATGTGGTACAAGAGTCTTTCATTAAGGCCTATCGTGCGCTGGAATCTTTCCGGGGAGATAGTGCTTTTTATACCTGGCTGTATCGTATTGCCGTCAATACGGCTAAGAACTACCTCGTCGCTCAGGGCCGACGTCCGCCTTCAAGCGATGTCGATGCTATCGACGCTGAAAATTATGAAAGCGGCGGTGCGTTGAAAGAAATTTCGAACCCTGAGAACTTAATGTTGTCAGAAGAACTGAGACAAATAGTTTTTCGCACCATCGAGTCGCTCCCGGAAGATTTACGCATGGCAATTACGTTGCGGGAGTTAGATGGCCTGAGCTATGAAGAGATAGCCGCTATCATGGATTGCCCGGTCGGTACGGTTCGCTCACGGATCTTTCGTGCGCGAGAAGCTATTGATAATAAAGTTCAACCGCTAATCAGGCGTTGACGATAGCGGGATACTGGAAAAGGTATTAGGCATGCAGAAAGAACAACTTTCCGCTTTGATGGATGGTGAAACGCTGGACAGTGAGATGCTCAACGAGCTCTCTCGCTCTCCTGAGATGCAAAAAACCTGGGAGAGTTATCATCTCATTCGCGATACTCTGCGCGGCGATACCAGCGATGTCCTCCATTTTGATATCTCAGCTCGCGTAATGGCGGCCATAGAGAACGAACCTGTTTCTCAGGCCACCCCGCTCATCCCCGAAGCTCAACCTGCACCGCACCTGTGGCAGAAGATGCCTTTCTGGAACAAAGTGCGCCCCTGGGCGAGTCAACTGACTCAAATGGGTGTGGCTGCTTGCGTATCGCTTGCAGTTATTGTGGGCGTCCAGCACTATAACACTCAATCTGAAGTGAGCCAGCAACCAGAAGCGCCAGTGTTCAATACGCTGCCGATGATGGGCAAAGCCAGCCCGGTAAGCCTGGGCATTCCTTCTGATGCCTCGGCCGGTGCCGGTCAGCAGCAGCAGGTTCAAGAGCAGCGCCGTCGTATCAATGCGATGTTGCAGGATTATGAATTGCAGCGTCGTCTGCATTCTGAACAGCTTCAGTTTGAACAGGCGCAAACGCAGCAGGCTGCTGTGCAAGTGCCAGGAAACCAAACTTTAGGAACGCAATCGCAGTAATGAAGCAACTTTGGTGCGCCATGTCTCTGATGGCGGGTAGCCTGTTGTTCACTGTCAACGCCTCGGCTGATGTATCGTCCGGGGCGTTGTTGCAGCAAATGAACCAGGCCAGCCAGTCACTCAACTACGAGCTGTCTTTTATCAGTATCAATAAGCAAGGTGTAGAGTCGTTACGCTATCGCCATGCCCGTCTTGATAAACAGCCTCTTGCCCAGCTTTTGCAGATGGATGGTCCGCGCCGTGAAGTTGTGCAGCGTGGCAATGAAATCAGCTATTTCGAGCCGGGTCTCGAACCCTTTACGCTGAATGGCGACTACATTGTTGATTCGCTGCCTTCGCTTATCTATACCGATTTTAAACGGTTGTCCCCTTACTACGACTTCATTTCCGTAGGACGTACCCGTATCGCCGATCGGCTCTGCGAGGTGCTGCGGGTGGTCGCCAGAGACGGAACACGTTACAGCTATATCGTCTGGATGGATGCAGAGACCAAGCTGCCAATGCGGGTCGATCTGCTGGATCGGGATGGTGAGACGCTGGAGCAGTTCCGGGTGATCTCCTTTACTATCGACGATCAGGTCGGTAACAGCATGCAGAATCTGGCAAAAGCGAACCTGCCGCCGCTGCTCTCCGTCCCGGCGGGGGATAACGTTAACTTTAACTGGGCGCCCAACTGGATCCCGCAGGGCTTCAGTGAAGTCTCCAGCAGTCGACGCCAGCTGCCCACCATCGATACCCCGGTTGAATCCCGTCTTTACTCCGACGGCTTGTTCAGCTTCTCGGTGAACATTAACCGGGCAACACCGGTCAGTGCCGATCAGATGCTGCGTACCGGGCGTCGCACCGTCAGCACCACAATACGGGATAACGCAGAGATCACCGTTGTCGGTGAACTGCCGCCGCAAACCGCTAAACGTATCGCCGACAGCATTAAATTCAGGGCTGCACAATGATCAAAGAGTGGGCAACGGTCGTTTCATGGCATAAGGGCGTCGCGCTGGTCAGCTGCGACGTCAAAGCATCCTGCAACAGCTGCGCCTCCCGCGCCGGTTGCGGCAGCCGGGTGCTGAACAAACTTGGACCGCAGACCTCACACACGATCAGCGTGCCCAGCGCAGAGCCGCTGGTGGAAGGTCAAAAAGTCGAGTTAGGGATCGCTGAAGGTAGCCTGCTTGGCTCGGCGATGCTGGTCTATCTCTCCCCGCTGGTGGGGCTGTTTGCCCTTGGCGGGCTGTTCCAGGTGCTGTTTGGGACCGATCTCGCCGCGATGTGCGGTGCAGCGCTGGGCGGCGTGGGCGGCTTTTTACTGGCACGCGGCTTTTCCTCCCGTCTTGCGGAGCGTGAAGCGTTGCAGCCCGTTATTCTCAGCGTCGGATTGCCACCCGATCAGCTGCGTGTCGACACGCTCTCTTCAGAAGCCCGGTGATGTTACCGGGCTTTGTTTTATTTACATCTCATAAAAGAAAACGCCAGATCTTCGCGCTAAGCTTGCTGGAAGAGCATTTCCTGGTGACGGAGATGTAGTGTAGAATGCTGCGTTTTCGCACTGAAAAACGTCAGGCTAAGAACAGCGGCCTCCAGGAATTCGTAAGGCATAATTATTTAACTATATGAAGAACATACGTAACTTTTCGATCATTGCTCACATTGACCACGGTAAGTCGACGCTGTCTGACCGTATTATCCAGATTTGCGGTGGCCTGTCTGATCGTGAAATGGCAGCCCAGGTACTGGACTCCATGGACCTGGAACGCGAACGCGGTATTACCATTAAAGCGCAGAGCGTTACGCTCGACTATAAAGCGTCTGACGGTGAAACCTACCAACTTAACTTTATCGACACCCCAGGCCACGTTGACTTCTCTTATGAAGTTTCCCGTTCGCTGGCGGCCTGTGAAGGCGCGCTGCTGGTAGTTGATGCCGGGCAGGGCGTAGAAGCCCAGACCCTGGCTAACTGCTACACCGCGATGGAAATGGATCTCGAAGTGGTGCCGGTTCTGAACAAAATCGACCTGCCAGCCGCTGACCCTGAGCGCGTGGCGGAAGAGATCGAAGATATCGTCGGCATCGACGCGACCGACGCCGTGCGCTGCTCGGCGAAAACCGGCGTGGGTGTCACCGACGTGCTGGAACGTCTGGTGCGTGACATCCCGGCGCCGGAAGGCGATCCGGAGGGGCCACTGCAGGCGCTGATCATCGACTCCTGGTTCGATAACTATCTCGGCGTTGTCTCGCTGGTGCGTATTAAAAACGGCACCATGCGTAAAGGCGACAAGATCAAAGTGATGAGCACCGGACAGGTTTACAACGCTGACCGTCTGGGTATCTTCACGCCAAAACAGGTCGACCGTACCGAGCTGAAGTGCGGCGAAGTAGGCTGGCTGGTTTGTGCGATCAAAGACATCCTCGGCGCGCCAGTGGGCGATACCCTGACGGGCGCCCGTAACCCGGCAGAAAAAGCGCTGCCAGGCTTTAAAAAGGTGAAGCCGCAGGTTTATGCGGGTCTGTTCCCGGTCAGCTCTGACGATTATGAGAACTTCCGTGACGCGCTCGGCAAGCTGAGCCTGAACGATGCTTCCTTGTTCTATGAGCCAGAAAGCTCGACGGCGCTGGGCTTCGGCTTCCGCTGCGGCTTCCTCGGCCTGCTGCACATGGAGATCATTCAGGAGCGTCTGGAGCGTGAATACGATCTGGATCTGATCACCACCGCACCAACGGTAGTATACGAAGTCGAGACCACCTCGAAAGAGGTTATCTACGTCGACAGTCCATCCAAGCTGCCGCCGCTAAATAATATTCATGAATTGCGCGAGCCGATCGCCGAGTGTCACATGCTGCTGCCGCAGGAGTTCCTCGGTAACGTCATCACGCTGTGTATCGAAAAACGTGGTGTGCAGACCAACATGGTTTACCACGGTAACCAGGTGGCGCTGACCTATGAAATCCCGATGGCGGAAGTGGTGCTCGACTTCTTCGATCGTCTGAAGTCAACTTCACGCGGTTATGCGTCGCTGGATTACAACTTCAAACGCTTCCAGGCTTCCAACATGGTGCGTGTGGACGTGCTGATCAACGGCGAGCGCGTCGATGCGCTGGCGCTGATCACCCACAACGACAACGCCCCGTATCGCGGTCGCGAACTGGTCGAGAAGATGAAAGATCTCATCCCACGCCAGCAGTTCGACATTGCGATTCAGGCGGCCATTGGCAACCACATTATCGCCCGTTCTACGGTGAAACAGCTGCGTAAAAACGTTCTGGCAAAATGCTATGGCGGTGACGTCAGCCGTAAGAAGAAGCTGCTCCAGAAGCAGAAAGAAGGTAAGAAGCGTATGAAGCAGGTCGGTAACGTTGAGCTGCCGCAGGAAGCGTTCCTCGCCATTCTGCACGTTGGTAAAGACGGAAAATAACCCTTAAGGAGTTGGCATGGCGAACATGTTTGCCCTGATCCTGGTGATTGCCACACTGGTGACGGGGCTGTTGTGGTGTCTGGATAAGTTTATCTTTGCTCCGAAACGTCGCGAACGTCAGGCCGCCGCGCAGGCTGCCACGGGCGACCAGTTGGATCCGAATACCCTGAAGAAAGTCAGCCCTAAGCCGGGCTGGCTGGAAACAGGCGCTTCGGTCTTTCCGGTGCTGGCCATTGTGCTGGTGGTACGTTCGTTTATCTATGAACCTTTCCAGATCCCATCCGGTTCGATGATGCCAACGCTGCTGATCGGTGATTTTATTCTGGTCGAGAAGTTTGCTTATGGCATTAAAGATCCGATCTACCAGAAGACGCTGATCGAAACCGGCCATCCAAAACGCGGCGATATCGTGGTGTTCAAATATCCGGACGATCCGCGTCTGGATTACATCAAACGTACCGTTGGCGTACCGGGTGATAAGGTGACCTATAATCCGGTTTCCAAAGAGGTGACGGTTCAGCCTGGCTGCAGTTCCGGCACCGCTTGCGGTAGCGCATTACCGGTGACCTATTCCGGCGTTGAGCCAAGCGACTTTGTGCAGACGTTTGCCCGTCGCAACGGCGGTGAAGCGACCAGCGGTTTCTTCCAGCTACCGAAAGGCGAGACCAAAGAGAACGGTATTCGTCTGAACGAGCGTAAAGAGACCCTGGGAGATGTGACGCACCGTATCCTGACCGTCTCCATCGCGCAGGATCAGCTGGGCATGTACTATCAGCAGAAGGGGCAGCAGCTGGCGACCTGGATCGTGCCACCGGGACACTACTTCATGATGGGTGATAACCGCGACAACAGCGCGGACAGCCGTTACTGGGGCTTTGTGCCGGAAGCGAACCTGGTGGGTAAAGCCACTACCATCTGGATGAGCTTCGAGAAACAGGAAGGGGAATGGCCAACCGGCGTACGGTTAAATCGTATTGGCGGTATCCATTAATTCCTGATAAATGAGTGCGTAGCCTCTTTAACCAGAGGCTACGTGAATTATTTCACTGATAAATCTCTTCTGACTAACGACAACCCCTGTCGTTGCGTATAGAATATTCCCCCGAAGTTTAAGGTTGGCGCTGATTCAGTGCCACGGCACACGAAACCGCGTTGGCTTTCTCAGGACGGTTTCGTGTGCTGCATTTTTGACGCATTTATTCTATTGGTATCGCATGAACCCCATCGTAATTAATCGGCTTCAACGGAAGCTGGGCTACACTTTTCAGCATCAGGAGTTGTTGCAACAGGCATTAACCCATCGCAGTGCCAGCAGCAAACACAATGAGCGACTCGAATTTCTGGGCGACTCCATTTTAAGTTTTGTTATTGCGAATGCGCTTTATCACCGTTTCCCGCGTGTGGATGAAGGGGATATGAGCCGCATGCGTGCAACGCTGGTACGTGGCAATACGCTTGCCGAAATTGCCCGTGAATTTGAACTGGGTGAATGCCTGCGACTCGGGCCTGGCGAACTGAAAAGCGGCGGCTTCCGTCGTGAATCTATTCTCGCGGATACGGTCGAAGCGTTAATCGGTGGTGTTTTCCTCGACAGCGATATCCAGACGGTGGAGCAGCTGATCCTGAACTGGTATCAGACGCGTCTGGATGAGATCAGCCCGGGTGATAAACAGAAAGATCCAAAAACCCGTTTGCAGGAGTATTTGCAGGGTCGCCATCTGCCGCTGCCATCTTATCTGGTGGTGCAGGTTCGTGGCGAAGCACACGATCAGGAGTTTACCATCCATTGCCAAGTCAGTGGCCTGAGTGAACCGGTGGTTGGCACAGGTTCAAGCCGTCGTAAGGCGGAACAGGCTGCCGCCGAACAGGCGCTGAAAATGCTGGAGCTGGAATGAGCGAAGAAAAAAGTTATTGTGGATTTATTGCCATCGTTGGACGTCCGAACGTAGGCAAATCAACCCTGCTGAATAATCTGCTGGGGCAAAAGATCTCTATTACCTCCCGCAAGGCGCAGACCACCCGTCACCGCATTGTCGGTATCCATACCGAAGGGGCGTATCAGGCGATTTATGTCGATACCCCCGGTCTGCATATGGAAGAGAAGCGTGCCATTAACCGTCTGATGAACAAGGCGGCGAGCAGCTCTATCGGCGACGTTGAGCTGGTGATTTTCGTTGTTGAAGGCACCCGCTGGACGCCGGACGACGAGATGGTGCTGAACAAACTGCGTGACGGTAAAACGCCGGTGATCCTCGCGGTCAACAAAGTGGACAACGTGCAGGAAAAAGCCGATCTGCTGCCGCATCTGCAGTGGCTGGGTAGCCAGATGAACTTCCTCGATATTGTCCCGCTCTCTGCCGAGACCGGTCTGAACGTCGACACCATCGCGGGCATCGTGCGTAAGCACCTGCCGGAAGCGATTCACCACTTCCCGGAAGAGTACATCACTGACCGTTCTCAGCGTTTTATGGCGTCTGAAATCATCCGTGAGAAGCTGATGCGTTTCCTCGGCGCGGAACTGCCGTACTCTGTCACCGTTGAAATCGAACGTTTCCAGACTAACGAGCGCGGCGGATACGACATCAACGGGCTGATCCTCGTTGAACGCGAAGGGCAGAAGAAGATGGTGATTGGCAACAAAGGCGCCAAAATTAAAACCATCGGTATTGAAGCCCGTAAGGACATGCAGGAGATGTTCGAAGCGCCGGTTCACCTGGAGCTGTGGGTGAAAGTGAAATCTGGCTGGGCCGATGACGAGCGCGCGCTGCGCAGTCTTGGTTACGGCGACGACGTATAAGCCACTAAAACGTGGAAGGCTGGCAGCGCGCTTTTGTACTGCATAGTCGTCCCTGGAGCGAAACCAGCCTGATGCTGGACGTCTTCACGGAAGAGTCAGGCCGCGTGCGCCTTGTTGCCAAAGGCGCACGTTCCAAACGTTCTAACCTGAAAGGCGCTCTGCAGCCCTTCACACCGCTGCTGGTGCGCTTTGGCGGACGCGGGGAAGTGAAAACCCTGCGCAGTGCTGAAGCCGTCTCTCTGGCGCTCCCTCTCTCTGGTATTACGCTCTACAGCGGTCTGTATGTGAACGAGCTTATTACGCGCGTGCTTGAACATGAGACCCGCTTCTCTGAACTCTTTTTCGATTATCTGCACTGTCTTCAGGCCCTGGCGGGTACCACCGGTTCGCCGGAACCGACGCTGCGCCGCTTTGAGCTGGCGTTGCTTGGGCACCTGGGGTATGGGGTCGATTTTCTGCACTGCGCGGGCAGCGGCGAGCCGGTAGAGGACACCATGACCTACCGCTATCGTGAGGAGAAGGGCTTTATCGCCAGCGTGGTCATCGACAACAGTACCTTTACCGGGCGGGATCTGCGGGCGCTGGCGGAACGCGAATTTCCGGACGCCAGCACTCTGCGGGCGGCAAAACGCTTTACCCGTATTGCGCTCAAGCCGTATCTTGGTGGCAAGCCCTTAAAGAGCCGCGAATTATTCAGGCAGTTTATGCCAAAGCGTAAATGAACAACGAGAAACCGAGGATTGTCATGGCTGAATTACTGTTAGGCGTCAACATTGACCATATTGCCACGCTGCGCAATGCGCGCGGAACCGCCTATCCTGACCCGGTCCAGGCGGCCTTTATCGCCGAGCAGGCGGGTGCCGACGGTATTACCGTACATCTGCGCGAGGACCGTCGCCATATTACCGACCGCGATGTGCGTATCCTGCGCCAGACCCTGGACACCCGCATGAATCTGGAGATGGCCGTCACCGAAGAGATGCTGGCAATTGCCGTTGAGACCAAACCGCACTTCTGCTGCCTGGTGCCGGAGAAGCGCCAGGAAGTGACCACCGAAGGGGGGCTGGATGTGGCCGGTCAGTTGGATAAGATGCGTGACGCCTGCAAACGTCTGGCCGATGCCGGGATTTTAGTATCCCTGTTTATCGATGCCGATGAAGCGCAGATCAAAGCCGCCGCCGACGTTGGCGCGCCGTTCATTGAGATCCACACCGGCTGCTACGCCGATGCCGAAGACGAAGCGACCCAGGCGAAAGAGCTCGATCGCATCGCCAAAGCGGCAACCTACGCGGCGGGTCTGGGCCTGAAGGTCAATGCCGGTCACGGTCTGACCTACCATAACGTTAAGGCCATTGCGGCGATCCCGGAGATGCACGAGCTGAACATCGGCCATGCGATTATCGGGCGCGCGGTGATGAGCGGTCTGAAAGAGGCGGTGTCAGAGATGAAGCGCCTGATGCTGGAAGCCCGCAAGTAATGGCTATCCTCGGCTTAGGCACGGATATCGTTGAGATCGCCCGTATCGAGGCGGTGATTGCCCGCAGCGGCGATCGCCTTGCCCGCCGGGTGCTCAGCGATAACGAGTGGGCCATCTGGGAAGCGCACCAGCAACCGGTGCGTTTTCTTGCCAAACGTTTTGCGGTGAAGGAGGCGGCGGCAAAAGCCTTCGGCACCGGGATCCGCAACGGTCTGGCGTTCAATCAGTTCGAAGTCTTTAACGATGAGCTGGGCAAACCGCGCCTCAGGCTGTGGGGCGAGGCGCTAAATCTGGCCGAAAAGCTGGGCGTGGCGCACATGCACGTGACGCTGGCGGATGAGCGCCATTACGCCTGCGCCACGGTGATTATCGAAAGTTAAATCTTATCGGCGTGGTGCATCAGAACGAACTTGTCCCACAGCTGCTCTTCCGATTCAGGATGTGCCGGATCTTTCAGGATAGTATTGGGGATCGGGCACACCTTCTGGCAGGTTGGCGTCTCATAATGACCCACGCACTCGGTGCAGCGGTCGCTGTTAATCTCGTAAATGCTCTTTCCCATTGAAATTGCCTGGTTAGGGCATTCGGGTTCGCACATATCGCAATTGATGCATTTTTTGGTGATTAACAGCGCCATCAGGAAATTCTCAGAAACAACACAAACAGGGCGGGCATTATACGCTCATTGTCTGTTCAAACCAGTTTTTTTACCAATGCCTCGCTATGGCGAATACGTTCCGGGGCATGCTCCAGATCCTGCTGAACCAGCGCCATAAACAGCAGATCGGTCAGCATCATCTGCGCACTGGTGGACGAGATCGCCGCGCTGCGGGTGGCCTGCTCTTCAGCAATGGTATACAGACAGCGCGTGGCCCGCTGCTGCAGGGCATTGGGGGTAAAGCCGGTGATCGCCAGAATTTTGCCCCCCACGCGCAGCACTTCATCGGCGGCCAGATTAATCTCGCGGCGCTCACCGGTATAGGAGATAGCCAGCAGCAGATCGTCTGGTGCCATCGCCTGCACGGTAGCGAGCAGGGCGTGCATATCCTGCTCAACAATGGCGATCAGGCCAATCTTATTCAGCTTCCAGCCAAAATTACGCGCCACCAGCCCTGACGCGCCGATCCCGGTGAGGATCACCCGCCGCGCCGCCCGCAGCATGGCCACGCTCTCCAGCAGCTTCTCTTCGCTATTGACGTCCAGCGTGGCGTGCATCGCAGCGATGTTCTCTTTGATCAGCTTTTCACCCACCAGGCGCATCGGATCGTCGCCGCGGATCTGATTGTGCACCGGCATGGATTGCGGATTCGGGTTGCTGGCCAGCGCCTCGCTGAGCGCCAGTTTCAGGGCGGGAAAACCTTTGAAACCAATCTTTTGCGCGAATTTCACCACGCTTGACTGGCTCACGCCCGCCTCACTGGCAAGCTGCTGGGAGCTTAAATGGCGGGCACGATCGGGCTGCGAGAGTAAAAAATCCGCCAGCTTTTTATCGCTCTGGGCAAAACCCGCGTATCGCTGGCGGATGCGAATTAGACAGTTCATAGGGACTCCTGGCGAAATGTGATGACTGCAGCAATTGCGAATTCTGCTCGCCTGAATGAATTTTATATTCCATGATAATGCGCTTATTATGAATTAAAAATTCTTGAGGCACAAAAAAATGAATCTCGGCTCACTGGTATCAGAATCACGCAACCCACAAACCCTCGACCTGGATGCACTCTCCACGCTTGACCTTGTTCATCGCTTCAACCAACAGGATACGCTGGTCGCGCAGGCAGTGAAAGAAACATTGCCCGAGGTGGCAAAAGCGGTGGATGCCGCGGCAGACGCGCTGAAAGCGGGGGGACGCATTATCTATATGGGGGCAGGCACCAGCGGACGGCTGGGGGTGCTGGATGCTTCAGAGTGCCCACCCACCTTTGGCGTACCACATGGCCTGGTCATCGGCCTCATCGCCGGTGGGCCGGGGGCACTGCTGAAAGCGGTGGAAGGGGCAGAGGACAGCAAGCAGCTCGGTGAAGACGATCTCAAAGCACTTAATCTGACCGCGCAGGATCTGGTGGTCGGGCTGGCGGCCTCTGGGCGCACGCCATACGTGATTGGCGGGCTGGAGTATGCGAACCAGACCGGCTGCACTACCGTGGCCATCTCCTGCAATCCAGGCTCACCCATTGCCCAGGTGGCGACGATCGCCATCTCGCCGGTTGTCGGCCCGGAAGCGCTGACCGGCTCCACCCGCCTGAAATCCGGCACGGCGCAAAAGCTGGTGCTGAATATGATCTCCACCGGGGCAATGGTGAAGTTCGGTAAGGTCTACCAGAACCTGATGGTGGACATGAAAGCGACCAACGTGAAGCTCATTGACCGGGCATGCCGCATGGTGGTCGAAGCCACCGGCGCCTCCCGCGAAGAGGCGGAAAAGGTACTGCAGCAGACCGGGTATGACGTCAAACCGGCCATTCTGATGATTTTAAGCGGGCTGGATGCCGCTGCGGCGCGCGCCAGGCTTGATGCGCATCAGGGATTCTTACGTGCGGCATTAGAAAACTAAAGAGGCGTAAATGGAAAAAACAGTAGCGCTCGCCAGCGGTATTCTTGCGGGGATCGGCGGGGAAAAAAATATACGGCGTCTGGAAAACTGTATGACGCGGGTGAGGGTGGAAGTTCAGGATGACGACAAGCTCGATCCGGCCACCCTGAAAAAACTGCCCGGCGTCAGCGGGTACGTGAAGCAGGGGGAGCAGCACCAGCTCATCGTCGGCCCCGGTAAGGCCGCACAGGTGGTGGATGCCATGCGCTCCCTGATGGGCGGGGCGGTGATTGATGATGCCGAGCGTACCAAAGCGCAGGCAAAAGCCAAATATAAAGCCCCGATGAGCGATGCGCTACGCATGCTGGCAAATGTCTTTATTCCGCTCATTCCAGCCTTTATTGCTTCAGGGCTCATCACCGGCATTATCAATATCCTGAAACGCCCGGACATTGTCGGGGATTTTGCGACCCAATATCCAAACCTGCTCGGGATCCTCGGCATTTTCGGCAGCGCGGTCTTTGCCATCATGCACATTCTGGTGGGGGTGAATACCGCCAAAGTGTTTGGCGGCTCGCAGGCCTTAGGCGGGGTGATGGCCGGCATTCTCTCCAGCCCGCAGCTGGCGCAAATCACCCTGTTCGGCGAAGCGCTGCAGCCGGGGCGCGGCGGGGTGATCGCCGTGCTGCTGGTGGTGGTGTTGATGTGCTGGCTTGAGAAAAAGCTGCGTAATATCCTGCCAGGCTCCCTGGAGCTGATCCTCAACCCGCTGCTGACCACGCTTATCACCGGCAGTATCGCCATCATCGCCCTGCAGCCGCTGGGAGGCTGGATCTCGGAGTCCATCGCCCACGGTGCCTCCTGGGCTATCGATCGCGGTGGATTCCTGGTGGGGGCGGTGCTATCGGGCACCTTCCTGCCGCTGGTGCTGACCGGTTTACATCAGGGGCTGGTGCCGATCCACGTTGAGCTGGTGCAGGCGCACGGCTACAACGCCCTGCTGCCTATCCTGGCAATGGCCGGGGTCGGACAGATCGGCGCGGCCATCGCGGTGCTGATGAAAACCCGCAATGCACGCCTGAAAAAGGTGATCAAAGGGGCGCTGCCGGTCGGGCTGCTGGGCATCGGCGAGCCGCTGATTTTTGGTGTCACTCTCCCGCTCGGCAAGCCGTTTATCGGGGCCTGTCTGGGCGGCGCGGTCGGTGGGGCGCTGATCGGTTACTGGAAAGTGGCGACCGTCATCACCTTTGGTATTTCCGGATTACCGCTGGCATTAACCATCGTGACCGGAAAAGTCATGCTCTATCTGTTAGGCTATTTGGTAGCGGTGATCGCCGGGTTCCTGTTTACCTGGCTGTTAGGGTTTAACGATCCAGAGGAGTAAGGTTTGGCAAATAACGAGCGTCGCGTAGTCTTTTTTGATCTGGACGGAACGCTGCATCAGCAGGATATGTTCGGCACGTTTATGCGCTATTTACTGCGCCGACAGCCCCTGAATGCCCTGCTCGTATTGCCTCTGCTGCCGATCATTGGCGGCGTGTTGCTGGTGAAGGGGCGCGCCGCTCGCTGGCCGATGAGCCTGCTGCTGTGGGGGTGTACCTTCGGCCACAGCGAAGCCCGGCTTAAACAGCTGGAGAAAGAGTTTGTCAGCTGGTTTCGCGCGCATGTCACCGCGTTTCCGGTGGTGCAGGATCGGCTGACAAACTACCTGGACGCCAACGATGCCGACATCTGGCTCATCACCGGCTCGCCGCAGCCGCTGGTGGAACAGGTCTATTTTGATACCCCCTGGCTGCCGCGCGTTAACCTGATCGCCACCCAGATTGGCCGCGCCTACGGCGGCTGGGTGCTGACCATGCGCTGTCTTGGGCATGAGAAGGTGGCACAGCTGGAGAAGAAAATTGGCACCCCGCTGCGGCTCTACAGCGGCTACAGCGACAGCAAACAGGATAACCCGCTGCTCTACTTCTGCCAGCACCGCTGGCGCGTCACGCCGCTGGGCGAACTTCAGCAACTGGAATGATTTTGTGATTATGCATAGCGGGTGTGTATAATGCGCCCGCTTTTCAGACTGGAGTATGCTGCGTTGTCCGACCCTGAACTTAATCATGAATACTGGATGCGCCATGCGCTCCAGCTTGCCCAACGTGCCTGGGATGAAGGCGAAGTCCCGGTCGGTGCCGTGCTGGTACACAATAATCAGGTGATCGGCGAAGGCTGGAATCGCCCGATTGGTCGCCACGACCCCACCGCCCATGCCGAAATTATGGCCCTGCGCCAGGGCGGGCTGGTGCTGCAAAACTACCGCCTGCTGGACACCACCCTGTATGTCACTCTCGAACCTTGCGTCATGTGCTCCGGCGCCATGATCCACAGCCGGATCGGTACGGTGGTGTATGGCGCGCGGGATGAAAAAACCGGTGCGGCAGGTTCGCTGCTGGACGTGCTCAGTCACCCCGGCATGAACCATCAGGTCAAGGTTATTGGAGAGGTGCTGGCACCAGCGTGTTCGGCGATGCTAAGTGACTTCTTTCGAATGCGGCGTCAGCAGAAAAAGCAGCAAAAGGCAGAATCGAAGTTATCGGGTGAGTAAGCTCATCCGGTGCCACCACCGGATAGGCCTGGGCCAGCTGCTGGGCTGCCTGCGCCTCTTTCTCTTTCTCCATCAGATACCCCACCAGGCTTATCTGGTATTTGCGGATATTTTCCACGTAGGCGTACGCCTCGTGGCCGCGCGCGTAGCCATAGGTCAACTTGCTGTAATACGGCTTCTGACTCAGCAGCGGCAGACGCTGTTTTACGTCTGACCAGCTGTCGGGGTTGCCTTTGGTTTTCGCGGTCAGGGCGCGGGCATCGATCATGTGGGCATAGCCCATGTTATAGGCCGCCAGCGCAAACCAGATCCGCTCCTCTTCCGGGACGCTCTCCGGCACTCTGTCCATCATCGCCTGCAGGTAGCGCGCGCCGCCGCTGATGCTCTGCTCAGCATCGGTACGGTCGGTCAGGCCCAGGCTCTGGGCGGTGTTTTTGGTCAGCATCATCAGGCCGCGTACCCCCGTTGGCGAGGTGGCCAGCGCGTCCCAGTGAGACTCCTGGTACGAGATGGCGGCCAGCAGTCGCCAGTCAATCTCCTGGGCATACTTCACAAACAGCGGCTTCAGCGTCGGCAGGACATTATCCACCGCCCGCAGGAAGCTGCGGGTATCGACATAGTCGAAGCCATCCCCGTGACCGAGGTACTTCTCCTCCAGACGCGCCAGCGTGCCGTCTTCATTCATCCTGTTAAAGAAATCGAGCATGGCGGCGGAGAGCGTCTGGTCGGCGTCGAGAGGGCTAAACCAGGTGACAGGCTGCTCGTCAGTGACGTCCAGCGCCACGGCCAGCTCCGGGTGAACGCGCTGGAACAGGCTGATGGCAACCGAGTCGGCGATGGTGTAGGGCAATTTCCCGTCCGTCACTTGCTCCAGCAGCGCCGTGGTGCCGAGCTTCTTATCAACCTTCCAGCTAAGTTCAGGGTACTTTTTTTCTTTCAGCGCCCGAAGGTCGTCAATGACGACATGGCCCGGGGCAACGGTGAGCTGCTCGGCGGTGAGCCCGGCAAGCGTGCGTGGGCGCAGGCTGCCCACGCGATAGACCAGCTGCTGCGAGACAGAGTAGTAGGTTGGGCCTGGCTGATAGTTTTTGCTGCGCTCGCTGTTATAGACCAGGCCAGCAGCCAGCATGTCAGCCTTGTCATTGTCCAGGTCGTCAAACAGCTGGCTGATGTTCTGGCGTACCGTAATCTTGAGCTTTACGCCCAGATAGTCAGCAAAATGCTGCGCCAGCTCGTAATCCAGCCCAATGACTTTATCGTTGATCGCACTGTAGGTGAGGGGAGAGGCCACAGTACTGACGCGCAGCTCCCCCCGCGCCTGAATGGCGGCGATGCGATTTTCGGCTTTACCGAACCAGGGGATTGAAGGCCAAAGGGCCGCTGCCAGCAGCAGGGTCACGATGCCGATGAACAGATAATTAATCTTTAATTTTTTCAATAAGTTGATTCTATGAGCTGTGTATTATTTTGGTTTGTAGTCGTCACAGTAAAAACAAGTATTACCAAAGATTTCGCGGCATTTTGCGTAAAGTTACGCCACTTGGCAACTTATTAGCGGGAAAGGCAACACCAATGGTTAAATGACGACGACGATTTTATTACGACGCAAACGGTTTCGTCGGCGCGCAGGATCCACTATAATGGCGCCCGTTTTCCCCCCTTGCGCACACTGTAAGCGCCTCCGGCGCTTCGAAGACGAGAGACTTATGATGGAAATTCTGCGTGGTTCGCCTGCACTGTCTGCCTTCCGTATCAATAAATTGCTGGCACGTTTTCAGGCGGCCGACCTTCCGGTAAGCAATATTTACGCTGAGTATGTCCATTTTGCTGACCTGAATGCGCCCTTATCGGCAGACGAACGGAGCCGACTGGAACGCCTGCTGAAGTACGGGCCAAGCCTGAGCAGCCATACCCCGAACGGTAAACTTCTGCTGGTCACGCCTCGCCCTGGCACCATCTCCCCCTGGTCTTCTAAAGCAACCGACATCGCCCATAACTGTGGTCTGAGCCAGATTAACCGTCTGGAGCGGGGCGTGGCCTATTACGTTGAAGCCGCAAGCCTGACTCACGAACAGTGGTCAGGCGTGGCAACAGAACTGCACGACCGCATGATGGAGAGCGTCTTCGCCTCTCTCGACGACGCGCAGCAGCTTTTCTCTCACCATCAGCCTGCGCCCGTGCAGAGCGTGGACCTGCTGGGTGAAGGCCGTCAGGCGCTGATCGACGCCAACCTGCGTCTGGGTCTGGCGCTGGCCGAAGATGAGATTGACTACCTGCAGGACGCGTTCATTAAGCTGAACCGCAACCCGAACGACATCGAACTCTATATGTTCGCGCAGGCCAACTCAGAACACTGCCGCCACAAGATTTTCAACGCCGACTGGATTATCGACGGCGAGCAACAGCCAAAGTCGCTGTTCAAAATGATCAAAAACACCTTCGAGCAAACCCCTGATCACGTGCTGTCGGCCTATAAAGACAACGCCGCAGTCATGGAAGGTTCCGAGGTGGGCCGCTTCTTCGCCGATCGCGAAGCGGGGCGCTATGACTTCCATCAGGAGCCGGCGCATATCCTGATGAAGGTTGAAACCCACAACCACCCGACGGCGATCTCGCCGTGGCCGGGTGCTGCAACCGGCTCCGGCGGTGAAATCCGCGACGAAGGCGCAACCGGCCGTGGGGCAAAACCAAAAGCGGGTCTGGTCGGTTTCTCCGTCTCCAACCTGCGTATCCCGGGCTTTGAACAGCCGTGGGAAGACGATTTTGGCAAACCAGAGCGTATTGTTACCGCGCTGGATATCATGACCGACGGCCCACTGGGCGGCGCGGCGTTTAACAACGAATTTGGTCGTCCGGCACTGAACGGTTACTTCCGTACCTACGAAGAGAAGGTGGACAGCCACAACGGCGAAGAGCTGCGCGGCTACCATAAGCCGATCATGCTGGCAGGCGGGATCGGCAACATTCGCGCCGATCACGTGCAGAAGGGCGAGATCGTCGTGGGTGCCAAGCTGATCGTGCTGGGCGGCCCGGCGATGAATATCGGTCTGGGCGGCGGGGCAGCCTCCTCTATGGCATCCGGCCAGTCTGATGCGGATCTCGACTTCGCTTCCGTACAGCGCGACAACCCGGAGATGGAGCGCCGTTGCCAGGAGGTGATCGACCGCTGCTGGCAGCTGGGCGACGCCAACCCGATCCTCTTTATTCACGACGTGGGCGCGGGTGGTCTCTCCAACGCCATGCCGGAGCTGGTGAGCGACGGCAACCGCGGGGGCCGCTTCAACCTGCGCGACATCCTGAGTGATGAACCCGGCATGAGCCCGCTGGAGATCTGGTGTAACGAATCCCAGGAGCGCTACGTGCTGGCCGTTGCCCCGGATCAGCTGCCGCTGTTTGACGAGCTCTGCCGCCGCGAGCGCGCCCCGTATGCGGTGATCGGTGAGGCCACCGAAGAGATGCACCTCTCCTTAAGCGATACTCACTTCGACAACCAGCCGATCGATCTGCCGCTGGACGTGCTGCTGGGTAAAACGCCGAAGATGACCCGCGACGTTGAATCCCGCAAAGCGAGCGGTAAAGCCCTCGACCTGCAGGGTGTGACCGTTGCCGAGGCGGTTAACCGCGTTCTGCATCTGCCGGCGGTGGCGGAGAAAACCTTCCTTGTCACCATCGGTGACCGTACCGTGACCGGCATGGTCGCCCGCGATCAGATGGTGGGCCCGTGGCAGGTGCCGGTGGCGAACTGCGCGGTCACCACCGCCAGCCTCGACAGCTACTACGGTGAAGCGATGGCGCTGGGCGAACGCTCTCCGGTGGCGCTGCTGGACTTTGCCGCTTCTGCCCGCCTGGCGGTGGGTGAAGCGCTGACTAACATCGCCGCCACCCAGATTGGCGACATCAAACGCATCAAGCTCTCCGCCAACTGGATGGCCGCAGCCGGTCACCCGGGTGAAGACGCCGGGCTGTACGAAGCGGTGAAAGCGGTGGGTGAAGAGCTCTGCCCGGCGCTGGGCCTGACCATTCCGGTGGGTAAAGACTCCATGTCGATGAAAACCCGCTGGCAGGAAGGCAACGAACAGCGCGAGATGACTTCGCCGCTGTCGCTGGTGATCACCGCCTTTGCCCGCGTGGAAGATGTGCGTCACACCATTACCCCGCAGCTCTCTACCGAAGACAACGCCCTGCTGCTGATTGACCTGGGTAAAGGTCACAACGCACTGGGGGCCACCGCACTGGCGCAGGTTTATCGCCAGTTGGGCGACAAAGCGGCAGACGTGCGCGATGTGGCGCAGCTAAAAGGCTTCTACGATGCCATTCAGGCGCTGGTGGCGCAGCGTAAACTGCTGGCCTACCACGACCGTTCCGACGGCGGCCTGCTGGTCACCCTGGCGGAAATGGCCTTCACCGGCCACTGCGGCGTGGAAGTGAATATTGCCTCTCTGGGTAACGATAATCTGGCTGCGCTGTTCAACGAAGAGCTGGGCGCCGTGATTCAGGTGCGTGCGGCCGATCGCGAGGCAGTGGAAGCGCTGCTGGCACAGTACGGTCTCGGCGACTGCGTACATTATCTGGGTAAAGCGGTGAGCGGCGATCGTTTTGTTATCGACGCGAATGGCCAGACGGTCTTTGCCGAAAGCCGCTCCACGCTGCGTATGTGGTGGGCGGAAACCACCTGGCAGATGCAGCGTCTGCGCGATAACCCGGCGTGCGCCGATCAGGAGCACGAGGCGAAAGCCAACGACAACGATCCGGGCCTGAACGTGAAGCTGTCGTTCGACATCAATGAAGATATTGCCGCGCCGTACATTGCGAAGGGTGCGCGTCCAAAAGTGGCTGTCCTGCGTGAGCAGGGCGTCAACTCCCACGTTGAGATGGCGGCCGCCTTCCACCGTGCAGGCTTCGATGCCATCGACGTTCACATGAGCGACCTGCTGGCAGGGCGCACCGGTCTGGCTGATTTCCAGGCGCTGGTGGCTTGCGGCGGCTTCTCCTACGGTGACGTGCTGGGCGCGGGCGAGGGCTGGGCAAAATCCATCCTCTTCAACGAACGCGTCCGCGATGAGTTCGAAACCTTCTTCCATCGTCCACAGACCCTGGCGTTGGGCGTCTGTAACGGCTGCCAGATGATGTCGAACCTGCGTGAGCTGATTCCGGGCAGCGAAGCCTGGCCGCGCTTTGTGCGTAACCAGTCCGATCGCTTCGAAGCGCGTTTCAGCCTGGTGGAAGTGACCCAGAGCCCGTCTCTGCTGCTGCAGGGAATGGTGGGGTCGCAGATGCCGATCGCTGTCTCCCACGGTGAAGGGCAGGTTGAACTGCGTGATGCCGCGCATCTGGCGGAGCTGGAGAGCAAAGGTCTGGTGGCGCTGCGCTTTGTCGATAACTTCGGCAAGGTAACGCAAAACTATCCGGCAAACCCGAACGGCTCTGCCAACGGGATCACCGCGGTGACCAGCGAAAGCGGTCGCGTCACGGTGATGATGCCGCACCCTGAGCGCGTGTTCCGCACCGTCAGCAACTCCTGGCACCCGGAAAACTGGGGCGAGGACAGCCCGTGGATGCGTATCTTCCGCAACGCGCGTAAGCAGTTAGGTTAAGAGATCGTTGTTGTGCCCGGTGGCGCTTCGCTTACCGGGCCTCCAAAGGCCGGATAAATTTTGTAGGCCGGGCAAACGCAGTGCCGCCCGGCAATTCCCCAGTGTCGCAAATGTGCGACAACTCACATTCTGCGGTGTCGCTAAAAAGCGACACTTAAGTTTTTGATTTTTATAGGGGTAACAAGAATCCTGTCAGGGTGTTGCCGATTAGCGACAGATAGCCTGAAAATCATCACGGGCTAAATGAATCCCTGAAACCCTATAAGTTCATACTTTTCAACATATTAATATTTTTATTTGCATTTTGGCACATCTGTTGCATAATAGTAACCAGTGGCTCATTCACCTTCTTATGTCAGCCCCTTCGGGACGTGCTACATAAACTTCGAATGACGCACAAAAAGGTGCCTGCCGTCCAACTACTGATCATAGCGTTGCTTTATCAGACCCAGGGCGAAACGTCGAGTTAGGCACCGCCTCATTCCACAACAAAGCCGGGTTTTTAACCCGGCTTTGTTGTATCTGAACGCTTGTCCGGCTAGCATCCCCTTACCCCCTCGCGACAGAGAGTAATGCGTTGAAACGCTGGCCCGTTTTCCCTCGCTCCTTACGACAGTTAGTCATGATGGCCTTCCTGCTGATCCTGCTGCCTTTGCTGGTGCTGGCTTGGCAGGCGTGGCAGAGCCTGAACGCGCTTAGCGCGCAGGCGGCGCTCACCAACAGAACCACCCTGATTGATGCCCGCCGCAGCGAGGCGATGACCAATGCTGCCCTGGAGATGGAGCGCAGCTACCGGCAGTATTGTGTGCTCGACGACAGAACGCTGGCGCGGGTATACCAGGATCAGCGTAAGCGCTACAGCGATATGCTCGACGCCCATGCCGGTGTACTGCCCGACGATAAGCTCTATCAGACGTTGCGCCAGGATCTTAACGCTCTGTCCCAGCTGCAGTGCATTAACAGCGGGCCTGATGCCCAGGCCGCTATGCGGCTGGAGGCCTTTGCGAATGCCAATACCGAGATGGTTCAGGCGACCCGGTCGGTGATCTTCTCCCGCGGGCAACAGCTCCAGCAGGAGATTGCCGAGCGCGGCCAGTTCTTTGGCTGGCAGGCGCTGGTCCTTTTTCTGCTCAGCCTGCTGTTAGTGCTGCTCTTCACCCGGATGATCATCGGCCCGGTTAAGGGCATTGAGCGGATGATCAACCGGCTGGGGGAGGGGCGCTCGCTGGGCAATACCGTGGCCTTTACCGGCCCGCGCGAGCTGCGTTCGGTCGGGCAACGTATCATCTGGCTGTCGGAGCGGCTGTCGTGGCTCGAATCCCAACGCCACCAGTTTTTACGCCATATTTCCCACGAACTGAAAACGCCCCTCGCCAGCATGCGTGAGGGTACCGAACTGTTGGCCGATGAGGTTGCCGGGCCGCTGACCCCGGAGCAAAGAGAGATTGTTGAGATCCTCGATGCCAGCAGCCGCAACCTGCAAAAGCTGATTGAACAGCTGCTCGACTACAACCGTAAACTGGCCGACGGCGTCCCGGAGCTTGAGCGCGTAGAGCTCGCGCCGCTGGTGGATATGGTGCTGTCTGCTCACAGCCTGCCTGCACGCGCTAAAATGATGCATACTGAACTGGCGCTGGCGACACCCGCCTGTTTAGCCGAGCCGATGCTGCTGATGAGCGTGCTGGATAATCTTTATTCCAATGCGGTGCACTATGGTATTGAATCCGGTACCATTTATGTTCGCAGTTTTACGCGCGGCTCGCGAGTCTGTATCGATGTCGCCAACACCGGAAGCCCGATCCCCGACGATGAAAAAGCGATGATCTTTGAACCCTTTTATCAGGGGAGTCATCAACGAAAAGGGGCGGTGAAGGGAAGCGGCCTGGGGCTGAGTATCGCCCGCGACTGTATTCGTCGTATGCAGGGAGAGCTTAACCTTGTCACTGACGACCATACCGATGTGTGCTTTCGCATCGAACTGCCGCTTGAGTCGGAAAAACCACTAAAATGAATCTAAATCTGGTGAGTATGTCACACGTCTTTTCCCGCGCCATTAACGCGGTATTTTCCGGTCACTCTCTCTTTCTGAGTCTTCCCTGCCTGCTGCTGGCCGGGTGCGTTACCAGTACGCCGACCAGTGCCATCAGCGACAAGCAGGGTGAAAAATTGCCTGAGCATCAGCTGGCGGACTTCCTGTCTACCGACTGCAATAATATCTGGCAGCTGCACGGTCAGGAGACCGACAGCAACCCGCTTTACTGGCTGCGCGGCATGGACTGTGCAGATCGTCTCTCACCCGCCGCCGCGCGTGCAGAGGCGAGGGGATGGGACGATGATACCTGGCAGGAGAGTTTTAAACGCGGGATCCTGCTGGCCAATGCCAAAATTAACCCGGTAGAGCGGCGCCAGTTGACTACCCGTCTGGATGCGCTGAGCCCGCAAATCCCGGCCCAGGTACGCCCGCTCTATCAGCTGTGGCGACACGGTCAGGTGCTGCAACTGCAGCTGGCGGAGGAGCGTTTCCGCTACGGTAAGCTGCAGCAGACGACCGACGGTGAACTGGATACCCTGCGCCAGCAGCAGCAATACCTGCGCGCGCAGTTGGACACCACAACCCGCAAGCTGGAAAACCTGACCGATATTGAACGGCAGCTCTCCACCCGTAAGCCGGTCAGTAACTATCTGCCGGACGCGCCGAAGAGTGCCGCGTCGCCCGCCGGCACCGAGGGTGATGCGACAGAGCCGAAAAGCGATGCCCCGAAACAGGAGGACGTAAAGCCATGACAAGCCGAAAACCTGCGCATCTTTTGCTGGTGGATGACGATCCCGGTTTGCTGAAGCTGCTGGGGATGCGTCTGGTGAGCGAGGGTTACAGCGTCGTGACCGCCGAAAGTGGTCAGGAGGGGCTGAAAGTGTTGGGCCGCGAGAAGATCGATCTGGTGATAAGCGATCTGCGGATGGACGAAATGGACGGCATGCAGCTCTTCACCGAGATCCAGAAGCTCCAGCCCGGCATGCCGGTGATTATTCTTACTGCCCACGGCTCCATCCCCGATGCGGTAGCCGCCACCCAGCAGGGGGTCTTTAGCTTCCTCACCAAGCCGGTGGACAAAGACGCGCTCTACAAAGCCATCGATGATGCGCTTGAGCACGCCGCCCCTTCGGGCGACGACACCTGGCGGGAGGCGATTGTCACCCGCAGCCCAATTATGCTGCGTCTGCTGGAGCAGGCGCGGATGGTAGCGCAGTCCGATGTCAGCGTGCTGATTAACGGCCAGAGCGGCACCGGGAAAGAGATCCTCGCCCAGGCCATTCACAACGCCAGCCCGCGGGGCAAAAACGCTTTTATCGCCATTAACTGCGGGGCGCTGCCCGAACAGCTGCTGGAGTCCGAGCTCTTTGGACATGCGCGCGGCGCCTTCACCGGCGCGGTCAGCAGCCGGGAAGGGCTCTTCCAGGCCGCGGAAGGCGGCACGCTGTTCCTCGATGAAATTGGCGATATGCCTGCGCCTTTGCAGGTCAAATTGCTGCGCGTATTGCAGGAGCGCAAAGTGAGACCGCTCGGCAGCAACCGCGATATCGACATTAACGTGCGCATCATCTCCGCCACCCACCGGGATCTGCCCAAGGCGATGGCGCGCAACGAGTTTCGTGAAGATCTCTTCTATCGCCTCAACGTCGTTAACCTGAAGATCCCGGCGCTGGCGGAGCGGGCAGAAGATATTCCGCTGCTCGCCACCCAGCTGCTGCGCCAGGCCGCCGAGCGGCACAAGCCGTTTGTCCGTGCATTTTCCACCGACGCCATGAAGCGGCTGATGACCGCCAGCTGGCCCGGTAACGTGCGTCAGCTGGTGAACGTGATTGAGCAGTGTGTGGCGCTCACCTCCTCGCCGGTGATCAGCGATGCGCTGGTGGAGCAGGCGCTGGAGGGCGAAAACACCGCCCTGCCGACCTTCGTTGAAGCCCGCAACCAGTTTGAACTTAACTATCTGCGTAAGTTATTGCAGATCACCAAAGGCAACGTCACCCATGCGGCGCGCATGGCGGGGCGTAACCGCACCGAGTTTTATAAGCTGCTCTCGCGCCATGAGCTGGAAGCAAACGATTTTAAAGAGTGATGCGCTAAATTCCGCCTGAATATGATACTGTGAGCAACCGATTACGAGGCAGCTGACAGGCATAAGTTTAAGGACCACCATGAAAAAGATTGATGCGATTATTAAACCTTTCAAACTGGATGATGTGCGCGAAGCGCTGGCAGAAGTCGGCATTACCGGCATGACGGTGACAGAGGTGAAAGGCTTTGGTCGTCAGAAGGGCCACACTGAACTTTACCGTGGCGCGGAATACATGGTCGATTTCCTGCCGAAAGTGAAGATTGAAATCGTGGTGTCGGATGACATCGTGGAAACCTGCGTGGATACCATTATCCGTACCGCCCAGACCGGCAAAATCGGTGACGGCAAGATCTTCGTCTTTGACGTGTCGCGCGTGATCCGTATTCGTACCGGCGAAGAAGACGACGCGGCGATTTAATTACCCGTTGTTTGACATCCCGTAGGCCCGTGCAAGCGGAGCGCCGCCGGGCAAAAAAAGCCCCTCTACTGAGGGGCTTTTTGCATTACAGCACCTTATGCGGGCCGAAGCATTCGTAGTGAATGTTCTCTTTATTCACCCCCAGCTCCAGGAGTTGCGCGGCGGCATACTGCATAAAGGCGACCGGGCCACAGACGTAGAACTGCATCTCCGGGGCGTGGAACTGCTCTTTATGCTCGCTTAACGCCATCAGGCCTTCGCTGTCGAAGCGGGCAGCGGCACGGTCGTCATCCGACGGCAGGCGATACCAGGTATGGGCAGTAAAGTGAGGCAGGCCGGCAGCCAGGCTTTTCACTTCATCAGAAAACGCATGTACTTCGCCATTCTCTGCGGCGTGGAACCAGTTTACCTGCGCCTGATGCTGCGATTTCGCCAGGGTGTCCAGCATAGCCAGCATCGGGGTCTGGCCGACACCGGCGGAGATCAGCGTCACCGGGGTATTGCTCTCAACAGCCATAAAGAAATCGCCCGCAGGCGCGGCCAGATGCACCACATCACCCACACGGGCTTCGTTATGCAGCCATGTCGAAACCTGACCGCCTTCCTCGCGTTTCACCGCAATGCGATAGCTTTTGCCGTTTGGCTTGCGGGTCAGGGAGTACTGGCGGATCTCCTGATGCGGGAAGCCTTCAGGCTTCAGCCACACGCCCAGGTACTGGCCCGGCTGGTAATCGGCAACCGGCTGGCCGTCGACGGGTTCAAATTCAAAGCTGGTGATAAGCTGGCTGCGCGGGGTTTTTTCCACGATACGGAAGGCGCGGGTACCTTCCCAGCCGCCGGTCTTACTGGCGTTTTCGCTGTAGATCTGCGCTTCACGGTTGATGAACACATTCGCCAGCACGCCGTAGGCTTTGCCCCAGGCGTCCAGCACTTCCTGGCCCGGGCTGAACATTTCGTCCAGGGTCGCCAGCAGGTGGGTGCCAACAATATTGTACTGCTCAGGTTTGATCTGGAAGCTGGTATGTTTCTGAGCGATTTTTTCCACTGCTGGCAGCAGGGCCGGCAGGTTCTCGATGTTGCTGGCGTAGGCGGCAATGGCGTTGAATAACGCTTCGCGCTGATCGCCGTTACGCTGGTTGCTCATGTTAAAAATCTCTTTGAGCTCCGGGTTGTGCGCGAACATACGATCGTAAAAATGGGCGGTAAGTTTAGGACCCGTTTCGACCAGCAGGGGAATCGTGGCTTTTACGGTAGCGATGGTTTGGGCATCTAACATAGCAGCTTCCTTCAAATGTTACTTTAATGGTGTATTTTGAATGCATCTTATAAAAAATAACCCTGCTTTGTAAATGGTTCTTTGCAACATGAATTAACTGCATCACAAACCTGAAAAGAATTCCCTTTTGCAGGGCGAGGACGCTATTCCTCAAACCCTTGCGTGGCGGGTAGGTAAACGTTTGCGTAAAATCCTTTGTCAAGACCTGTTATCACTCTGCTAATCAGTTATACTGTTGCCCGTCGTCCATCAGGACTGCCTTTTCAGGCCAAAATTTACTTGTTAGCTGAGTCAGGAGATGCGGATGTTAAAGCGTGAAATGAACATTGCCGATTATGATGCCGAACTGTGGCAGGCTATGGAGCAGGAAAAAGTACGTCAGGAAGAGCACATCGAACTGATCGCCTCCGAAAACTACACCAGCCCGCGCGTGATGCAGGCGCAGGGCTCTCAGCTGACCAACAAATACGCTGAAGGTTACCCGGGCAAGCGCTACTACGGCGGTTGCGAATATGTCGATGTGGTTGAACAGCTGGCAATCGATCGCGCAAAAGAGCTGTTTGGCGCTGATTACGCTAACGTGCAGCCGCACTCTGGCTCTCAGGCTAACTTCGCGGTCTATACCGCACTGCTGCAGCCGGGCGATACCGTTCTGGGTATGAACCTGGCGCAGGGCGGCCACCTGACTCACGGCTCCCCGGTTAACTTCTCCGGCAAACTGTACAACATCATCCCTTACGGTATCGATGAGTCCGGTAAAATTGACTACGCCGACATGGAGAAGCAGGCCAAAGAGCACAAACCGAAGATGATCATCGGTGGCTTCTCTGCCTACTCCGGTGTCGTTGACTGGGCAAAAATGCGTGAAATCGCAGACAGCATCGGCGCATACCTGTTTGTCGATATGGCACACGTTGCCGGTCTGATCGCCGCAGGCGTCTACCCGAACCCGGTTCCACACGCTCACGTTGTCACCACCACCACCCACAAAACCCTGGCGGGTCCACGTGGCGGCCTGATCCTGGCGAAAGGTGGCGACGAAGAGCTGTATAAAAAACTGAACTCTGCCGTCTTCCCAAGCGCGCAGGGCGGCCCGCTGATGCACGTTATCGCGGCAAAAGCCGTGGCGCTGAAAGAGGCGATGGAGCCAGAGTTCAAGGTTTACCAGCAGCAGGTTGCTAAGAACGCCAAAGCGATGGTGGAAGTCTTCCTGAACCGCGGTTACAAAGTGGTTTCCGGCGGGACTGAAAACCACCTGTTCCTGCTGGATCTGGTTGATAAAAACCTGACCGGTAAAGAAGCTGACGCTGCCCTGGGCCGCGCCAACATCACCGTGAACAAAAACAGCGTACCAAACGATCCGAAGAGCCCGTTTGTGACCTCCGGTATCCGTATCGGTTCTCCGGCTGTCACTCGCCGCGGCTTTAAAGAAGCGGAAGTGAAAGAGCTGGCGGGCTGGATGTGCGACGTGCTGGACAACATCAACGACGAAGCGGTTATCGAACGCGTGAAAGCGAAAGTGCTGGAAATCTGCGCTCGCTTCCCGGTTTACGCATAAGTCTACCTCGCAGAACAAAAAGGCCGCGCAAGCGGCCTTTTTTTATGGCTAACGCCGGTCGATGGAGATAGCGCCCGGCCCTGCCACCGCCAGCAGCAGGAATCCGCCAGCGATGCTGATGTTCTTGAAGAAGTTAATCATGTTCGGCATCACCGCATCGCCACTCATATCCCAGTAGTGGTGCCCAATCAACGCCGTTCCCAGCGTATAAAAGACAAACAGCACCGCCAGTGGACGGGTAAAAAAGCCGAGCACGATAAGAATGGCGGCGGGCACTTCCATGATCACCGCCACAATGGCCGCCAGCATTGGCATCGGGGCGCCCAGCTTCACCATATACTGCACCGTGCCGTCAAAACCGAACATTTTAGGCACGCCGAAAATAATGAACAGAAGGATAAGGGCGAGACGGGCAATCAACAGGATCAGCGCCCGGGACTGACCAAAATCGAAATACCGTAGTGTGTTCATGGCAGGCTCGTTTGGGGTGGGATTTATCTTAAAGCTAATACACAAATTGCCGCCCCGCCATTCCGCTTTTCGCCATAAATCAGCCATCAGGATGATTTAAATTCCCCCCATTTCAGCATGTTCTCCACTAGCCTTCCGCCAGCGCGTCCTCAACGAACAGAAAGCCAATGCCGATAATCTGCTGCTGCCGGGTTAAGCCGCCAAAGGCGATTTCCGTTTGCCGGTTACGCACCGCATCGCCGTGATCGAAGGGGGTGTATCCAATCTGGCGATTGATGGTCTGCAGCCAGCGTTCGCCAAAGGCGCAGCTGCGGCCATAGAACCAGATTTGGTTGATGTTGAGGATGTTGAGCAGGTTGTAGAGCGTCAGCCCGATGGCGTTGGCGGCCTCGTCAGCCCAGCGCTGAATTGGCGCGTTCCCCTGACGCCAGGCCTCAATCAGTTGCAGGCTGGTGAGGCTGTCCGGATCAAGCCCGAGGGTGCCGGGCTGGGATTTCAGCCATAAACGCGCCTGTTTTTTCAGGGCCGACAGGGAGGCGACCGTCTCCAGGCAGCCGTAACGTCCGCAGGCGCAGGCCACGCCGTCGCGATCGAAAATGGTGTGGCCGATCTGCCCGCTGCCGTTAAGCGTCCCGCGATAGACCTGGCCGTTAATCACGAACGAGGAGCCGATACCGTAATCGACATTAATCACGCAAAAATCGTCGCGGTTGGCCGGGTTTTGCCACTTCTCCGCCAGCGCCAGCATCACGCAGTCGTTATCCACCTTCACCGTAATGCCCAGTTTTTCTTCCAGCAGATACTTAATCTCAACCGGTTTTTTCCACGGCGCCTGGGGCATCATCTGCGACACCCCAGTGGCCCTATCGACCTGGCCGTGGATCCCCAGCGCCAGATTGATGTGCTGCCCCGGCCACTGTTTGCGCTGCTGCTGCCACAGGTTCTCAATGGCCTGTAACAACGCTTCGGGCGTCTGTGCGTTCACGTCAGTCCAGCGAAACTCGCCTAACGGCGACATGCGGGCGTCGATCAGCTGGCTCTCAATGCTGGTGGGGCTGACATTCATGCAGAGTATTAATGGCCCCTCATCGGGGATCTGATAATGGCCGCTGTTCATTCCCCGGGTGCTGAGGTTTTCACTGGAATGCCCCAGCTTTTTGTCCGCCACCAGCTCATCCAGGATCTTGCTTACTGCCGGAATAGAGAGCCCGGTGTGTTGGGCCAGTTGGGATTTGCTCAGGCGCTTGTAGCGCCAGACCAGGGACATGATCGTGCGACGGTTATGCTGTCTTACCCTGTGATTGTTCAGACCGGATAGCTGCATTCACTAAACTCCGTTAATTATATTGCGTGAGCATTACGCAATCAGCGCGCTGAATTCCTCTCTACACTGCCATCTTATCGCTTTTTACTGTTATTTGTTTACTGGAGAGTGAATATGTCTGGAGCAGTGAAGGTCTGGCGGGAGACCGTAGCATTACCGACGTGGACCACCGGCGCAGAAGATACCAACCCGATGTTCCTGGAAAAGCGCGTCTATCAGGGCTCCTCTGGCGCGGTCTATCCCTACGGCGTGACCGACACCCTGACCGGCGTTCGCGAAAACCGCGATTACCAGGCCGTCTGGATGGAAAACGACTTCATCCGCATTATGCTGCTGCCGGAGCTGGGGGGACGTATTCATCGCGCGTATGACAAAGTCCAGCAGCGTGATTTCGTCTACTACAACGAAGTGGTGAAACCGGCGCTGGTGGGGCTGCTGGGGCCGTGGATCTCTGGTGGCATCGAATTTAACTGGCCGCAGCACCATCGCCCAACCACCTTTATGCCTGTCGACGTCACCATTCAGGAGCAGGATAACGGGGCGCAAACCGTCTGGCTGGGCGAGGCCGAGCCGATGCGCGGCCTGCAGGTGATGACCGGGTTTACCCTTTACCCTCACCGGGCATTGATTGAGATCACCGGTAAAGTCTTCAACGGCAACGCCACGCCGCGCCACTTCCTGTGGTGGGCAAATCCGGCGGTGAAGGGCGGGGACGATCACCAGAGCGTCTTCCCGCCGGACGTCACGGCGGTATTTGACCATGGCAAGCGCGCCGTCTCTGCCTTCCCGATTGCCACCGGCACCTACTATAAAGTCGATTACTCGGCGGGCGTGGATATCTCCCGCTACAAAAACGTGCCGGTGCCAACCTCCTACATGGCGGAAAAATCGGACTACGATTTCGTCGGGGCATACCATCACGGCGAGCGCGGCGGCTTGCTGCACGTGGCCGACCACCATGTGTCGCCGGGGAAAAAGCAGTGGACCTGGGGTCATGACGATTTTGGCCGTGCCTGGGATCGCAATCTGACCGATGAAAACGGCCCCTATATCGAGCTGATGACCGGGGTGTTTACCGATAACCAGCCCGATTTCACCTGGCTTGCACCCTATGAAGAGAAAATCTTCGTGCAGAACTTCCTGCCCTATAGCGAACTGGGACAGGTGCAGAACGCCAACACGCAGCTGGCGCTTAAGCTGGAACGGTGTGAGCAGCAGCTTCACCTCGGCCTCTACGCCATCGCACCGCTGCATGATGTGCGGCTCGAGCTGACCGCCGACGAAAAACCGGTCTGGGAGACGCAGCTGACCCTGATGCCGGGCGAAAGCTGGCAGCAGGCGCTGCCGGATACCTGGCCGCAGCGCTTAACGCTGAGGGTGAAAGAGGCCTCGGGCCGCACGCTGCTCCACTATCTGGAGCATATCCCGCAAGAGACGCCGCTGCCGGATCCGGCCACCGCGCCCGCCATGCCGGAAGAGATCAGCAACAGCGACGAGCTCTATTTTATCGGGCAGCATCTGGAGCAGTACAACCATGCCAGCCGCTATGCGGAAGATTACTATCGCCGGGCGCTGACGCTGGATGCTAACGACTATCGTAATAACGTGGCGCTGGGCACGCTGGCGCTCAACCGTGCCGACTGGACGCTGGCGCAACGCTGCGCCGAAGCCGCGCTGGTTCGCGCCCATCGTCTGAATAAAAACCCCCGCGACGGCGAAGCCAGCCAGCTGCTGGCGACGGCGCTGGAGCGGCAGGGGCAGGACGACGCCGCATGGGATCACTACTACAAAGCCTCGTGGAGCGGAAACTGCCGTGATGCGGCTTTCTTATCCCTGGCGCGGCTGGCGATGAAACGCGGCAACTGTGCCGACGCGCTGGAAAAAGTTGATATCAGCCTTAGCGTCAACGCCAGCAACAACCTGGCGATGGGGCTGAAAGCCCTCGCGCTGGCAGAGGTTCAGGGCGAAGGCGCAGCGCTGGACTACATTCAGCGCTGTCTGCAAACCCATCCTCTGAGCTATGCCCTGCACTATGCCCGCTGGGCAATCAGCCGGGACGATGCTGCCCGTGACCAGCTGCTGCAGGTAACCGGTCGTCGCGGGGCCAATGCCTGCCTGCTGGCGGGCTGGTTGATCTCGATGGGCATGCACGACGCCGCCCGGGAGATGCTGGATCTGCTCGATAGCCAGGAGACGTTGCCTCAGCTGTGGCGGGCCGCCTTAAGCGACGATCCTGCTACCCGTGCCCGCTATATTGCCGCGGCGCGGCGCTGCGAGGCCAACCGGGTGCGTTTCCCGAATGCTCTTGATGAAGTGCAGATGCTGCAAACCCTGCACGACGACCCGTATGCCTGCTATCTGCTGGGGTGCTTTTGGTACAGCAAACGCCGCTATGACGATGCGGTGAAATGCTGGCAGACCACGCTGGCACAAGAGCCGGAGTTTGCCCCTGCCCACCGCCTGCTTGGGATTTACGCCTGGAATAAACAGCACAACCTGGCGCTGGCGGAGCAGTGTCTGCAGCGCGCCGTGGCCCTGGAGCCGGAAAATCCGCGTTTCCTGTTTGAGCTTGATTATCTCAATAAGCTCACCGGGCAGCCGGTGGCGAAACGCCTCGCCATGCTCACCGAGCGGGAGCGCGTGGCGCTGAAGCGCGATGACCTCACCGCAGAGCTCCTGAGTCTGTGGAACGGTTCCGGGCGCTACGATGCTGCGGCGCAGGTACTTCAGGAGCGGCAGTTCCATCCGTGGGAAGGGGGTGAAGGCAAAGTGACCGGGCAGTATCTGCTGAACCAGCAGCATCGTGCCCTGCAGCACATAAGCCGCGGGGAATTCCAGGAGGCGATGGCTCTGCTGCAGGCGGCATTGCACTATCCGCACAACCTGGGGGAGGGGCGTCTGCCGGGGCAAACCGATAACGATATCTGGTATCTGCTGGGGTACTGCCATGCGCAAAGCGGCGCACATGCCGACGCACAACGCTGTTTTGCCCGGGCGGCACAGGGCGGCTCCACTCTCGATGCCGGACGCTACTACAACGATCAGCCGGCGGACTATCTGTTCTGGCAGGGGATAGCGCTACGCCAGTTGGGCGATCCCGCCGCGGCGGAGCGCCACTTCCAGGGATTCCTGGCGTGGGTGCAGGCCCATCGCGACGACCTGCCCGAAGCGGATTTCTTTGCGGTTTCGCTCCCGGATCTGGTGGTACTGGATACGCCAGCGGGTCATCAGCACCAGCAGCATTGCCTGTTCATTGAGGCGCTGGGCTATGCAGGGCTGGGCGATCTCGCGGCCTGCAAACGCCTGTTGGGGAACTTACTGGCGCTGAACCCAGCCCATGACAAAGCGCATCTGATTCAGCATGCGCAGGCCACGGGTATTTTCCATTAACTGACCCGCAGGTGGGGAAACCCACCTGTTAACCCTCTGTACCCTGCGTTTCCCTTAAAGAGGAATCAACATGAATAACAGTGCGCAGACACAACTGAAAATGGGCTACGTCTGGACAATCTGTCTGGTCGCCGCCTGCGGTGGATTACTGTTTGGCTACGACTGGGTGGTGATTGGCGGGGCCAAGCCCTTCTATGAAGCCTGGTTCTCGATTACCGACCCGGCGCAGTCCGGCTGGGCGATGAGTTCCGCCCTGGTGGGCTGTATCTTCGGGGCGTTGATCTCCGGCTGGTGTGCCGATAAATTTGGCCGCAAGCGTCCGCTTATCCTCTCGGCGGTGCTGTTCAGCGCCTCGGCGTGGGGCACGGCGGTGGCGAGCAGCTTTGACATGTTCGTAGTCTATCGCATCGTCGGCGGGGTCGGGATTGGCCTGGCCTCCGCCCTTAGCCCGCTCTATATCGCTGAAGTCAGCCCGGCGGAAAAGCGCGGTCGCTTCGTGGCCATTAACCAGCTGACCATTGTGGTGGGGGTGCTGGCGGCGCAGCTGATCAACCTGATGATTGCCGAGCCGGTAGCGCCAGGCGCCACCCAGGAGGCCATCGTTCAGACCTGGAACGGGCAGACCGGCTGGCGCTGGATGTTTGGCGCTGAGCTGGTGCCGGCCCTGGCATTTCTGGTGCTGATGTTCTTTGTCCCGGAATCGCCGCGCTGGCTAATGAAGGCGGGCAAGCCAGAGCGTGCCCGCGCCATGCTGGAGCGTATTGGCACCCCGGCGTACGCCAGTCAGACCTTAAAAGAGATCGCCCACACCCTGGAGAAAGACACCCAGAAGGTAGCGTTCTCCACGCTTCTGCAACCGCAGGTCAAACCGATTGTTATCATCGGCATCGTGCTGGCGATGTTCCAGCAGTGGTGCGGGATCAACGTGATCTTCAACTATGCCCAGGAGATCTTCGCCTCCGCCGGGTTTGATATCAACGACACCCTGAAATCGATCGTGGCGACCGGCATCATTAATCTGGTCTTTACCCTCGCCGCGCTGCCGCTGGTGGATAAGATTGGCCGCCGCAAGCTGATGCTGCTCGGCGCCTCAGGCTTAACCATTATCTACGTGCTGATTGCCAGCGCCTACGCCATGAACATCATGGGCTGGCCGGTGCTGCTGCTGGTGCTGGCGGCGATTGCCATCTACGCCGTGACGCTGGCGCCGGTCACCTGGGTGCTGCTGTCGGAGATCTTCCCCAACCGCGTGCGCGGCCTGGCGATGTCCGTGGGCACGCTGGCGCTGTGGATCGCCTGCTTCCTGTTAACCTACACCTTCCCACTGCTCAATGCCGGGCTGGGTGCGGCGGGGAGCTTCCTGCTCTACGGGGTGATTTGCGCGGCGGGCTATCTCTACATTCTGCGTAAAGTGCCGGAGACCAAAGGCGTGACGCTGGAGGCGCTGGAGGCACAGCTGGAAAAACAGCACGGCAAGGTTGCCTCCGCAAATCATGCTGAGCGCGTGCACTAATGGAAACGCTGTTGATTGAAAATGCGCATCTACGGATGCGCGTCAACCCGCAGGGCGGCGGGTTACAGGAACTCTTTTCCCTGACCTGCGGGCAGCCGGTATTATGGGACGGCGGCGACAGCGCGCTGTTTCCGATGGTGCCGCTGGCAAACCGGGTGGCGGGGAATCGCTTCCGGTTTCAGGGGCGGGAGGTGGTGCTGCCGCAAAGTCCGGTTGATGAGCGCTTCTTCCTGCACGGTGATGGCTGGCAGTCGCGCTGGCAGATAGCTTCGCATTCCGACACGGCGTGCGTCCTCACCTTGCGCAGCCAGCATCAGTGCGGTTTTGATTATCAGGCCGGGTTGCGCTACCAGTTGCGCGGGAACGTTCTGCGGGCGGAGCTGACGCTCACCCATCTTGGTCAGGCGCCAATGCTGTACGGCCTGGGCTTTCACCCGTGGTTCTGTTTTGATGCGCAAAGCCGCCTGCGCTTCTCCGCCAGCGGCTACTGGCCAGAAGGTGAACACCATTTACCGCAAGCCTGGCAGAGCGATATCCCGGCGGATATCGATTTCTGCACGCCGCGCCATGGCGGCGATCGCTGGCTGAACGTCGGCTATTCCGGCTGGAACGGGGTGGCGACGCTGGAACATGATGTGATGAATATCACAATTACAGCGCAAACTCCGTGGCTGATGCTGTTCAGAATGTCGGGGCAATCGTTCTTATGCCTTGAGCCCCAGAGCCATCCGGTCAATGCCCACCATATGGCCGGGCAGCCTGGCCTGGTGGCGTTAGGCCGGGGAGAAAGCAGCCATTTTGCGATGGAAATTGCCGTCGAAAAGGCGCTCTGAAACTGTTAAACCGCGGTTAATACTCCCTTGCGCCAGCCCGTTTTTGCCGCCAGACTATCGCCTCCAAAACGGGAGGGATTCATGGTTTTGCATTCCACACGCTGGCTGGCGCTCAGCTACTTCACCTACTTTTTTAGCTACGGTATTTTTCTGCCTTTCTGGAGCGTCTGGCTCAAGGGGATTGGCCTTACGCCGGAGATGATTGGCCTTCTGCTGGGCTCGGGCCTGGTGGCCCGTTTTCTCGGTAGCCTGCTTATTGCGCCGCGCGTCAGCGATCCCTCCCTGTTAATCAAAGCCGTACGCGTGCTGGCGCTGCTCACCCTGGTGTTTATGGCCGGCTTCTGGGTCAGCCAGCAGTTTGCCTGGCTGATGGTGGTGATGGTGGGCTTTAACCTCTTCTTCTCGCCGCTGGTTCCGCTGACCGACGCTCTCGCCAATACCTGGCAAAAGCAGATCACTATGGACTATGGCCGGGTGCGGCTGTGGGGCTCGATTGCCTTTGTGATTGGCTCGGCGCTGGTGGGCAAACTGGTGAGCCTTTACGACTATCGCGCGATTCTGGCGCTGCTGAGCGTGGGGATCCTGTCGATGCTGCTCGGCATGCTGTTACGCCCGTCGGTGATGCCGCAGGGGGAGAGCCGTCAGCAGGAGAGCGCAGGCTGGCCCGCCTGGCGATCGCTTGTCGCCCAGAGCTGGCGTTTTCTGGCCTGCGTCTGTCTGCTGCAGGGGGCGCACGCCGCCTACTATGGCTTCAGCGCTATCTACTGGCAGGGAGCTGGGTATTCGGCCTCCGCTGTCGGCTATCTCTGGTCGCTGGGCGTGGTGGCGGAAGTGATCATCTTCGCCCTCAGCAACAAACTGTTTCGCCGCTTTAGCGCCCGGGACCTGCTGCTGTTATCGGCTGTCTGCGGGATTGTACGCTGGGGTCTGATGGGCTGGACCACGGCGCTGCCGTGGCTGATTGTGGCGCAGATCCTGCACTGCGGCACCTTTACGGTGTGCCACCTGGCGGCGATGCGCTATATCGCGGCGCGAGAAGGCAGCGACGTGATCCGCCTGCAGGCGGTCTACTCCGCCGTGGCGATGGGGGGCAGTATTGCCATCATGACCGTGTTTGCCGGTTTCCTTTACCAGCATCTGGGTCACGGGGTCTTCTGGGTGATGGCGCTGGTGGCGCTGCCCGCGGTTCTCCTGCGTCCGCGCGTGGCAGCGCACTAAGTTTCCAGCATGGCGCGAATATGTTCCTGCTGCTGCGCATTCAACGCCTCGACGGCATGGATGAGCGGCGGCGAGAACAGCGGCAGGGCGGTGGTGTAAGGTGTGACCACCAGGGCCGCTTCGCGCGGGGCACCATCCTTTTGAAAAGACTGTAACGTCACATAGCGAATGTTCAGTGGCAGCAGGGTCAGTTCCCGGAGCTGCTGTTCAATCAGCTCCTCGCACGCTTTATCCTCACCGGTCAGTAACACCACCTGCTTTTCATGCAGATCGGTCTCCTGCATCAGCCAGGCGCCAAAGATCACCGCCACCAGGCTCGCCTCCTCCTCGGAGAAACGCAGGCCGAATTCGGACTCCAGCTCAAACAGCACCTCCCGGGTGGTACGCATCAGGCGCGGATAGAGGCGGTGGATCTCCTCCGGCAGGCTGTTGTCGATGCCAATGCCAAACAGTGAGCGGTCCAGCGCCTGGGCAAGGTGGATATAGAGCTGAGCGGTCAGTCCCTGCTCGTCACTGAAATGCATTCCCGTTTGCCCGCGGAAGCGGTCGATCATCCGGGTAATGGCGCGGCGCAGGCGCTCATCTTCCTGGTGCGCATCGCGCAGCGGATCGGGGGTACGCAACATCATAAACAGCAGAGCCAGAAACAGCTGTTCATCCGCGTGGGGAACCTGCACCACGCGGCGCTGCCAGTGGCGTACAATCTCCTGCGCCATCAGATATTCGTTACGCGACTGGGTCCAGTTACGCTGAACCACAGTAAACTGCGGCGTCTGGCCCAGATGGTGCTGGAGCAGGCAGTATTGCAGGTAGAGCTGTAAAAACTGCGCGTCACGGAATTCAAACTGCCGTTGCAGGCGGCGGGAGCAGAAATTGACCAGCGCCTGCAGGTTAGTGTCGTCATATAACGTGCGGGCGATGCCGAGCTGCTTTAGCGCGATCTTCAGAGATGGGGTAAACTGCTGCGCGATGAAGTGGGGGCAGAGGCGTAACGCCCGGCGCAACCAGTGCAGCAGGCATAAGCGTTGATTAAGGTGGCTACCTTCCAGCAGGTAGCAGCCATCATGCTGTGTCGCAATGTCGAGCTGGTGATAGCGCTGGATCTCCATGCGCATCTCGTCGATATCCTGCCGGCAGAGGGCATCATCGACACCATTGATTTCACCGATGCTTTGCAGAGTGGCGCGAAAGCCTGGCACATAGAGCATCAACAGAACCTGGCAACGGCGCTGCGAACTGGAAAGTGCAGATGGCATTTCGAGAGTCGTCATCATCTGTCGGGTTCCAGTTAGGGTGTTTGATAAGAATAGCTAAAGGATGTACGCCATAGCACGGGATGCCGGGCTTTCCTTCAGGAATGCGGGTGAACATCACAGAATTTTTGACGTGAGGATGAGATGCAAATAGTTAAACGCAGCGCAACTGCGCTTTTTTTGGCGGTTTTGTCTTTTTCCGCCGTCGCGCACCCTCACAGCTTTATCACCCTGAAAACGCAAATCATGGTGAAGGATGAGCAGGTCACCGGCCTGAAAATGCGCTGGGTGATGGACGAGCTAACATCCGCCGATCTGCTTTATGATGCCGGGAACGCAAAGCCCGGGGATGAAATCTGGAAAAAACTGGCGGCGGAGGTCATGGCTAACGTGCTCGGCCAGCACTACTTTACCGAGTTCTGGCATAACGGGGAAAAGGTGAAATTTCTTAATCGCCCCACTCAGTACGGTATGAGCCGCGTGGATCACCAGGCGGTGCTGACCTTTATTCTGCCGCTGGCGGAGCCCCAGCCGCTGGCCGGACAAAAGTACACCTTCTCGACCTTCGATCCCTCTTATTATGTCGACATGAGCTATGCCGAGGATAATGACGTGACGCTGCCTGACGGCCTGAAAAGTCAATGCGCCCTTACTATCGATACCCCGGAGCCCAGCGACGAGACGCTCAACTTTGCCAGCTCGCTGGATAAAGACGATGCCCCGCCGGAAGATATGAATCTCGGCAAACAGTTTGCCCAGACGGTGACCTTACAATGTCAGTAATGCGCGCGCGACGTGGGTGGGAGCTCTGGCCGCTGGGGCTGTTCCTCGTTGTGGCAGCGGCGGGGGCCGTGTGGTTATGGCAGGCGTGGCCGCAGGTGATGCGTCAGAGCATTCTCTGGCAGCGGGATGTCAACCAGCAGATGAGCGGTTTGCTGAAAGCGGTGGCCGACAACCCGACGGCAGCAGGCGGAACACTGCTGATCTTCAGCTTCCTCTATGGCGTGCTGCACGCGCTGGGGCCGGGGCATGGCAAAATTGTGATCACCACCTGGCTTGCCACCCACCCCTCAAAACTGAAATCGAGCATCGGCTTAACCCTGGCCTCCTCTTTATTACAGGGGGGCGTGGCGATCGCCCTGGTGGTGGGGGTATTAATGCTGCTGCGGCTCCCGGCGCGGGATCTGCACATGAGCAGCTTCTGGCTGGAGAAGGGCAGCTACGCCCTGGTGGGCGTGCTGGGGATTATGCTCTGCTGGCGGGCGCTGAAAAAACTGCGCGCCTTGCTGCGCAAACCGACCTTTAAAGCCTTTACCCCACACCACGTCCACGACGCAAACTGCGGCTGCGGCCATCAACATCTGCCTACGCCGGGACAGATGCAGGGCGCGGATGACTGGCGGGCGCGGCTGATGATTATTCTATCGATGGGGATGCGGCCCTGTTCCGGGGCTATTATGGTGCTGCTGTTCAGTAAGGTGATCGGCGTATTCAGCTGGGGTGTGGCCTCGGCGCTGGCGATGGCGGCAGGAACGGGGTTAACCATCTCTTCGCTGGCACTGCTGGTGCACGGCTTTCGTCATCTGGCGGTCAGGCTCAGCGGCAATAAAACGCCGGTGCTGTGGCGACAGGTCGGATGGACGACGCTGGCATTAGCGGGCGGTGTGGTGTTGCTGGTGGCGGCGGTCATCATGTGGCTGAGCGCGGTGCCGGTGGGCAGGGGGCTGAGGCCGTTTTAATCGTCCCTGCCGGGCAAAAATCCCAAAATGGCGGGACATGATTGCCGCTTCGACAGGGATGTTTTAGTTTGCAGCTTTGCTTTGGGGTCATGACAAGGAGTCACGATGACCGATCATAATGCTTCTCTTTCAACACGCTATCTCTGGTTCGCCGCCGGGTCCGGCCTGCTGCTCGGCCTGGTTATCGTCTTCTTCTGGCCCGAACTGGCAAGCTGGTGGCCTGAAGATCTTCCCCGCATCTATTCCATTTTCTATTTTCTTATCGGTATGGGGCAAACCAGCATCGACACGCTTCCGCTCGCGCTGTACGGCAAGCTGCTGGTGGCCGGTTTTGTGCTGGCGTTTCTGCATCCCGGCTACAGCAAAATACCACTCGTCGCCTGGATGCTGCATAACCAGCCTTCGGCCAGGCAATTTTTTGACTGGATAGTGCGCAGTTGGGTCCTGCAGTGCGGGTTTTTTGTCATTGTTTTCTGGCGCATCGGATTTACGCAGAATCTCTCCCACGAGGCATTGCTGCGCTTTGGCGCAGCGTTCAACTACGTCTGCTATTTCGCCACGCTGGTACTGGGCGTGTTACTGGTGCGCGATGCCCTGTGCTGGCGGAAAAGCGCTGAAAGTCCGCGCAGCAATATTCGCCTGCCGCTTATTTTCGCGCTGAGCTTCTATATGCCGTCACAGATCGTATGGCTACTGCTGGGCGCGCGGGAGTATGATTTGATCCTGACAGGATGGCTATTGTTTGTGCCCGTCATGATTGGCGTGCTGTTAGCCAGACTGGCGACGGGCGGTATCGCCTGTTTGCTGCATCAGTGGCTGGGGGAGGCGCGGTGTCAAAAAGGGTGGCGGTATTTTGCGCTGTTTAACGGCATGGTGGTGCTGGTGATGGTCACCAATACCTTCATTCGTATTCTGCTGTCACTGCTGAATTAATCGTTAATGGCCTGAGGGCGGGGCGGGGCAGGAAAAGAGGCGGGTGAAGGATCTTCACCCGCCCGCTGAGATTAACGCTTCAGCGCTTCGCTCAGTTCGTCACGCATGTTCGCCAGCATCGCTTTCACAACGCGTGGGTTACCCGCAACGATGTTGCCGGACAGCATGTAGTTGTGCCCACCGGTGAAATCGCACACCAGCGCGCCCGCTTCACGCGCGATCAGTTCGCCAGCGGCGAAGTCCCACGGCTTGAGGCCAATCTCGAAGTAACCATCAACGCGGCCAGCGGCAACGTAGGCCAGGTCCAGCGCAGCGGAACCGGTGCGGCGGAAGTCGGCGCACTCGGTGAACAGTTTGCCCAGAATTTTCATGTACGCAGGGGCGTGCTGTTTGGCTTTGAACGGGAAGCCGGTCGCCAGGATGGTGCCGTCGAGGTCGCGAGCGTTGGTGCCGCGCAGACGGTAGCCGTTCAGCTGTGCGCCCTGACCGCGGGTGGCGGTGAAGAGTTCGTTACGCATTGGATCGTAAACCACGGCCACTTCGGTACGGCCTTTGATGCGTACGGCGATAGAAACAGCGAAGTGTGGGAGACGTTTAACGAAGTTGGTGGTGCCATCCAGTGGATCGATAACCCATTGAACATCCTGATCTTCGCCTGCATGCTCACCGCTTTCTTCGGTGATGATGGTGTGCTGCGGGTAAGATTTGCGAATGGTGTCGATAATTACAGCTTCTGCCGCTTTATCAACGTTGGTCACAAAGTCATTGCTGCCTTTCTGGCTGGTTTCTACGGAATCAGGTGTTTCGTAGTGTTTGGCAATTACATTACCCGCCTTGCGCGCTGCGCGCACGGCGATGGTCAACATTGGATGTTGCATCGGTTACTCTCACTGGATGTTAAAGAACGGGGAAACGAAAACGGCGCAGAGTATAGCAGCGGGATCGGCATATGTCTTCCGTTTATGATAACATCATCGAATATTCTCCATACTCAGAAAAATTATGCTGCAAAATATCCGAATCGTGCTGGTCGAAACATCGCATACCGGCAACATGGGCTCCGTGGCCCGCGCTATGAAAACCATGGGCTTAACCAATCTCTGGCTGGTTAACCCGCTGGTCAAACCCGACTCCCAGGCCATTGCCCTCGCGGCAGGCGCCAGCGACGTGATTGGCAATGCCCAGATCGTCGACACCCTGGATGAGGCCTTAGCGGGTTGTAGCCTTGTGGTGGGCACCAGCGCGCGTTCCCGCACCCTGCCGTGGCCGATGCTCGACCCGCGTGAATGCGGGCTGAAAAGCATCAGCGAAGGCCAGCATGCGCCGGTGGCGCTGGTGTTTGGCCGCGAGCGCGTGGGGCTGACCAACGATGAGCTGCAGAAGTGCCACTATCACGTTGCCATTGCCGCCAACCCGGAGTACAGCTCGCTGAACCTGGCGATGGCTGTGCAGGTTATCGCCTATGAGGTGCGTATGGCCTGGCTGGCGACCCAAGAAAAAGGTGTTCCGGCCGCGCAGGAAGAGACGCCTTATCCGCTGGTGGACGATCTGGAGCGGTTCTACGGCCATCTGGAGCAGACCCTGCTCGCTACCGGCTTTATCCGCGCCGGTCATCCGGGTCAGGTGATGAACCGTCTGCGCCGCCTCTTTACTCGCGCCCGTCCGGAGAGCCAGGAGCTGAACATCCTGCGCGGTATCCTGGCGTCGATTGAGCAGAAGAATAAAGAGTAGTGCGGTGTGGCGCCGGGTGGCGCTGCGCTTACCCGGCCTACGAAACCCGCAGGCCCATACAAGCGAAGCGCCACCCGGCAAAAACAGATGAACGCACAGAAGGTTAAATACCTGACTAAATCAGTCAAGTAAATAGTTGACCATTTTAGTCAGGAATGTCAGACTTGGCCCTGCTATGCAATACCCCCACTTTACAATAAAAAACCCCGGGCAGGGGCGAGTTTGAGGTTAAGTAAGACATGAGACTGACATCTAAAGGGCGTTATGCCGTGACCGCGATGCTGGACGTTGCGCTCAACTCCGAAGCGGGCCCGGTTCCATTGGCTGATATTTCTGAACGTCAGGGAATCTCCCTCTCTTATCTGGAACAGCTTTTTTCCCGACTGCGTAAAAATGGCCTGGTTTCCAGCGTTCGCGGTCCTGGCGGTGGTTATCTGTTAGGTAAAGACGCGGGCAGTATTGCGGTTGGTGAAGTGATTAGCGCAGTTGACGAATCCGTCGACGCGACCCGTTGCCAGGGTAAAGGCGGCTGTCAGGGCGGCGACAAATGCCTGACGCACGCGCTGTGGCGCGATCTGAGCGACCGTCTGACCGGTTTCCTGAACAATATCACCCTCGGTGAGCTGGTAAATAACCAGGAAGTTCTGGACGTATCAGGCCGTCAGCACAGCCACGATTCCCATCGTAATACCCGCGCGCAGGACGCTATCGACGTCAAATTACGCGCGTAATAAAAAGATAAGTATTTCAGAATCAGGCCGGGGCGTAACGCCCCGCGTACTCGGTCGTACATCCAGCCGGTTGCCTGATTCCTTGCATTGAAGCGATGTACGGAGTTTATAGAGCAATGAAATTACCGATTTATCTCGACTACTCCGCAACCACGCCGGTGGACCCGCGTGTTGCCGAGAAAATGATGCAGTGTCTGACCCTGGACGGAAACTTTGGTAACCCAGCTTCCCGTTCACACCGTTTTGGCTGGCATGCTGAAGAGGCGGTCGATATCGCCCGTAATCAGATTGCCGAGCTGGTTGGTGCCGACCCGCGTGAAATTGTTTTCACCTCTGGCGCAACCGAATCCGATAACCTGGCGATTAAAGGTGCGGCTAATTTCTACCAGAAAAAAGGCAAGCACATCATCACCAGCAAAACTGAACACAAAGCCGTGCTGGATACCTGCCGTCAGCTGGAGCGTGAAGGGTTTGAAGTAACCTACCTCGCCCCGCAGCGCAACGGTATCATCGACCTGAAAGAGCTCGAAGCGGCAATGCGTGACGACACCATTCTGGTCTCCATCATGCACGTTAACAACGAAATCGGCGTGGTGCAGGATATCGCGACAATCGGCGAGCTGTGCCGTGCGCGCGGCATTATCTATCACGTGGATGCGACCCAGAGCGTGGGCAAACTGCCTATCGATCTGAGCCAGCTGAAAGTGGATCTGATGTCCTTCTCCGGCCACAAAATCTATGGCCCGAAAGGTATCGGCGCGCTGTACGTGCGTCGTAAGCCACGTATCCGCATCGAATCCCAGATGCACGGCGGTGGTCACGAGCGCGGCATGCGTTCCGGTACGCTGCCTGTTCACCAGATCGTGGGCATGGGTGAAGCTTACCGTATCGCCAAAGAAGAGATGGAAACCGAGATGGCGCGCCTGCGTACGCTGCGCAACCGTCTGTGGGAAGGCGTGAAGGATATGGAAGAGGTCTACCTGAATGGCGATCTCGAGCAGGGCGCACCGAACATCCTCAACGTCAGCTTCAACTATGTTGAAGGCGAGTCGCTGATTATGGCCCTGAAAGACCTGGCCGTCTCTTCCGGTTCTGCGTGTACTTCCGCAAGCCTGGAGCCGTCCTACGTACTGCGTGCGCTGGGCATGACCGACGAACTGGCACACAGCTCTATCCGCTTCTCTTTAGGTCGTTTTACTACCGATGAAGAGATTGACTACACCATCCAACTGGTTCGCAACTCCATTGGCCGTCTGCGTGACCTTTCTCCACTGTGGGAAATGTACAAAGAAGGCGTGGATCTGAACAGCATTGAATGGTCACATCACTAATCGGTTTGTAAGGAGAATTCAGCATGGCATACAGCGAAAAAGTTATCGATCATTACGAGAATCCACGTAACGTGGGCTCCTTCGACAACAGCGACGATAGCGTGGGCAGCGGCATGGTGGGTGCACCAGCGTGTGGCGACGTGATGAAGTTGCAGATTAAAGTCAACAATGAAGGTATCATTGAAGACGCGCGCTTCAAGACCTACGGTTGCGGTTCCGCAATCGCGTCCAGCTCCCTGGTCACCGAGTGGGTGAAGGGCAAGTCTCTGGACGAAGCGCAGGCGATCAAAAATACCGATATTGCTGATGAACTCGAACTGCCGCCGGTGAAAATTCACTGCTCTATCCTGGCGGAAGATGCGATCAAAGCCGCAATTGCGGATTACAAAAGCAAACGTGAAGCAAAATAATTAGTTGAGGTTGTTATGTCGATTACCCTTAGCGACAGCGCTGCCGCGCGAGTAAGCGCCTTCCTGGCAAACCGTGGCAAAGGCTTTGGCCTGCGACTGGGTGTACGCACCTCCGGTTGTTCCGGTATGGCGTATGTACTGGAATTTGTTGACGAACCTGCGGCGGAAGATACCGTGTTCGAAGACAAAGGCGTGAAGGTGGTGGTCGATGGTAAAAGCCTGCAGTTCCTGAACGGCACTCAGCTGGACTTTGTTAAAGAAGGTCTTAACGAAGGGTTTAAATTCACCAACCCGAACGTGAAAGACGAGTGCGGCTGCGGCGAAAGCTTCCACGTATAATTGCGCATCACCTGTTAACCCCACCGCAGCCAGGCTGTGTGTGGGGTTTGCTTTAATCAGCTAACCCTGAGATTGTTATGGATTACTTCACCCTCTTTGGGTTACCAGCCGGGTATGAAATTGATACTCAGGCGCTGGCGGCCCGTTTCCAGGATCTGCAACGTCAGTATCATCCGGATAAATTCGCCAGCGGCACGCAGGCGGAACAGCTGGCGGCGGTGCAGCACTCTGCGACCATCAATCAGGCGTGGCAAACCCTGCGCAATCCGCTGAGCCGGGCAGAATATCTGCTTTCGCGCCACGGGTTTGATCTCTCCAGTGAGCAACACACCGTCCGCGACACCGCCTTCCTGATGGAACAGCTGGAGCTGCGCGAAGAGCTGGATGAGATCGAACAGGCCAAAGACGAAGCTCGTCTTGAGCGCTTAATCAAACGCGTAAAAGGGATGTTCGATACCCGCCATCAGCAGATGGTTGACCAATTGAATAACGAGACGTGGGATGTAGCGGCGGACAGCGTTCGCAAGCTGCGTTTTCTCGATAAACTGCGAAGCAGTGCTGAACAACTCGAAGAAAAGCTGCTCGATTTTTAATTTCGGAAGCAATTATGGCCTTATTACAAATTAGTGAGCCAGGTTTAAGTGCCGCACCGCACCAGCGTCGTCTGGCGGTGGGCATCGACTTAGGCACCACAAACTCGCTGGTGGCGACCGTGCGCAGCGGCCAGGCTGAGACGCTGGCGGATGCGCAGGGTCAACATCTGTTGCCTTCTGTGGTCCACTATCAGCCTCAGGGTCACAGCGTGGGCTTCGATGCCCGCGCCAATGCCGCGCAGGATCCTGCCAACACCATTAGCTCGGTAAAACGCATGATGGGCCGCTCGCTGGCGGATATCCAGAACCGTTATCCCCATCTGCCGTATCAGCTGCAGGCAAGTGAAAATGGCCTGCCGATGATCGCCACTGCCGCAGGGTTACTGAACCCGATCCGCGTCTCTGCCGATATCCTCAAGGCGCTGGCCGCCCGCGCGACCGCGACCCTTTCAGGCGAGCTGGATGGCGTGGTGATCACCGTTCCGGCCTATTTCGATGACGCCCAGCGTCAGGGCACCAAAGATGCCGCGCGTCTGGCGGGCCTGCATGTGCTGCGCCTGCTCAACGAGCCGACCGCGGCCGCCATTGCCTATGGCCTGGACTCCGGCCAGGAAGGGGTGATCGCGGTATTCGATCTCGGCGGCGGGACTTTTGATATCTCCATCCTGCGTCTGAGCCGCGGGGTGTTTGAAGTGCTGGCGACCGGCGGCGACTCTGCCCTCGGCGGCGACGACTTCGACCATCTGCTGGCGGATCACATCCGCGAGCAGGCGGGGATTGCCGATCGCAGCGACCTGCGTGTCCAGCGCGAGCTGCTGGATGCGGCCATTGCCGCTAAAATCGCCCTCAGCGATGCCTCCTCCGTTACCGTTGAGGTGGCGGGCTGGAAAGGCGACATCAGCCGCGAGCAGTTCAATGAACTGATTGCCCCGCTGGTGAAACGCACCCTGCTGGCCTGTCGCCGCGCGCTGAAAGATGCGGGCGTGGAAGCCGAAGAGGTGCTGGAGGTGGTGATGGTTGGCGGTTCAACCCGTGTGCCGCTGGTGCGTGAGCGCGTGGGCGAGTTCTTTGGCCGCACGCCATTAACCTCTATCGATCCGGATAAAGTGGTCGCCATCGGTGCCGCTATCCAGGCCGATATTCTGGTCGGCAACAAGCCGGACAGCGAAATGCTGCTGCTGGACGTCATCCCGCTCTCCCTCGGGTTAGAAACCATGGGCGGCCTGGTGGAGAAAGTGATCCCGCGTAACACCACCATTCCGGTGGCCCGCGCGCAGGAGTTCACCACCTTTAAAGATGGCCAGACTGCAATGTCCATCCACGTGCTGCAGGGTGAGCGCGAGCTGGTTCAGGACTGCCGTTCGCTGGCGCGTTTCGCCTTGCGCGGCATTCCGGCGCTGCCAGCGGGCGGGGCGCACATCCGCGTCACCTTCCAGGTGGATGCGGACGGCCTGCTGAGCGTCACGGCGATGGAAAAATCGACCGGTGTCGAATCCTCCATTCAGGTGAAACCGTCTTACGGTCTGACCGATAATGAGATCGCCACCATGATTCAGGACTCAATGAGTTTTGCTGAGCAGGATGTGAAGGCGCGTATGCTGGCCGAACAGAAAGTCGAAGCCGCACGCGTGCTGGAAAGCCTGAACAGCGCACTCACTGCTGATGCCGCGCTGCTAAGCGCCGCTGAACGTCAGGCCATTGACGATGCCGTCGCACAGTTGATTGCGGTGGCCGAAGGCAATGACGCTGACGCCATAGAACAAGCGATTAAAAACGTTGATAAACAAACCCAGGAGTTTGCCGCTCGTCGTATGGACCAGTCTGTCCGTACCGCGCTGAAAGGCCACTCCGTGGACGAGGTTTAATATGCCAAAGATTGTTTTTCTGCCACATGCGGACCTCTGTCCGGATGGCGCAGTTCTGGAAGCTGAGACCGGCGAAACCATCCTTAACGTTGCCCTGCGTAACGGTATTGAAGTGGAACACGCCTGTGAAAAATCCTGTGCCTGCACAACCTGCCACTGCATCGTCCGCGAGGGGTTTGACTCCCTGGCGGAGAGCACAGAAGATGAAGACGACATGCTGGATAAAGCATGGGGTCTGGAGCCGGAAAGCCGCCTGAGCTGTCAGGCGCGCGTCACCGATGAAGATCTGGTGGTCGAACTTCCGCGTTATACGCTTAACCACGCACGCGAGCATTAATATGGGACTGAAGTGGACAGACAGCCGTGAAATCGGCGAGGCGCTGTACGACGCCAACCCGGATCTTGATCCGAAGACCGTACGCTTCACCGATATGCATCAGTGGATTTGCGATCTGGAAGAGTTTGACGACGATCCCAACGCATCCAATGAAAAAATTCTGGAGGCGATTCTGTTAGTCTGGCTGGACGAAGCAGAATAAAAACGTAACGGGCTGCCTTCAGGCGGCCCGTTTGCTTGTTGCTCATAAGGAAAAATAAAATGACCGAAGCGATGAAGATTACGCTCTCTACTCAGCCTGCCGATGCGCGCTGGGGTGAAAAAGCCACTTACAGCATCAACAACGACGGTATTACCCTGCACCTGAACGGCAGCGACGATTTAGGCCTGATCCAGCGCGCGGCGCGTAAAATTGACGGCCTGGGCATTAAACATGTGTTACTCGACGGCGAAGGCTGGGACACCGATCGTAGCTGGGCCTTCTGGGCCGGTTATAAAGGGCCAAAAGGCAGCCGTAAAATTGAGTGGGCAAGCCTTGACGAAGCTGGCAAGAGCGAGCTGGAAAGCCGTCTGACCATTATCGACTGGGTGCGCGACACCATCAACGCCCCGGCGGAAGAGCTGGGTCCGGAGCAGCTGGCGCAGCGCGCCGTCGATCTGCTGAGCAAGGTGGCGGGCGACAACGTCTCTTACCGCATCACCAAAGGCGAAGATCTGCGCGAGCAGAACTATATGGGCATCCACACCGTGGGTCGCGGCTCTGAGCGCCCGCCGGTGCTGCTGGCGCTGGACTACAACCCAACCGGCGATAAAGCGGCCCCGGTATTCGCCTGCCTGGTCGGGAAGGGCATTACCTTTGATACCGGCGGCTACAGCCTGAAGCAGAGCGCGTTCATGGACTCTATGAAGTCGGACATGGGCGGCGCGGCGACCATCACCGGTGCGCTGGCGTTCGCCATCACCCGCGGCCTGAACAAACGCGTGAAGCTCTACCTTTGCTGCGCCGACAACATGGTCAGCGGTAACGCCTTCAAGCTCGGCGATATCATTCGCTACCGCAACGGCAAAAACGTCGAAGTGATGAACACCGACGCCGAAGGCCGTCTGGTGCTGGCGGATGGGCTGATCGATGCCTCGGCGCAAAAACCAGAGCTGATTATCGACATGGCGACCCTGACCGGGGCGGCGAAAACCGCGCTGGGCAACGACTACCACGCGCTGTTCAGCTTCGACGATAAGCTGGCAAACCGCCTGCTGGCGAGCGCCGCCGCCGAGAACGAGCCGTTCTGGCGTCTGCCGCTGGCCGAGTTCCACCGCAGCCAGCTGCCGTCGAACTTTGCCGAGCTGAACAACACCGCCAGCGCGGCCTATCCGGCAGGGGCAAGCACCGCCGCCGGTTTCCTGTCGCACTTTGTCGAGAACTATCGCGAAGGCTGGCTGCACATCGACTGCTCCGCGACCTACCGTAAAGCGGCGGTTGAACAGTGGTCCGCGGGCGCGACCGGTCTGGGCGTGCGTACCATTGCGAACCTGCTGACGGCAGAGTAATTAGCTTGCCCGGCGGCGCTGCGCTTGCACGGGCCTACGGGTGTTGTAGGCCGGGTAAGCAAAGCGCCACCCGGCGTTTTTTGAAGTAGTGAAACTATGTCAGAAACCAAAAACGAATTAGAAACCCTGCTGGAGAAAGCGGCCACTGAGCCTGCCCATCGTCCGGCATTCTTCCGCACGCTGCTGGAGTCCACCGTCTGGGTGCCCGGTACGGCGGCGGAAGGCGAGCAGGTTGTTGAGGACAGCGCCCTGGATCTGCTGCACTGGGAAAAAGACGACGGCACCTCGGTGATCCCGTTCTTCTCCTCCCTTGAGGCCTTACAGCAGGCCGTTGAAGATGAGCAGGCGTTCGTGGTGATGCCGGTGCGCACCCTGTTTGAGATGACGCTTGGCGAAACCCTGTTTCTGAATGCCAAACTCCCGACCGGAAAAGAGTTCACCCCGCGCGAGATCAGCCATCTGATCGGCGAAGAGGGCAACCCGCTTAGCACTCAGGAAGTGCTGGAGGGCGGCGAGTCGCTGCTGCTGTCGGAAGTGGCCGAGCCACCGGCGCAGATGATCGACTCCCTGACCACCCTTTTCCAGACCCTCAAGCCGGTCAAGCGCGCGTTTCTCTGCTCCATCAAAGAGCAGGCTGACGAACAGCCGGTACTGCTGATTGGTATCGAGGCGGATGGTGAGATCGACGACATCATTCAGGCCGCGGGCAGCGTGGCGACCGACACCCTGCCGGGCGACGAGCCGATCGATATTTGCCGGGTAGTGGCGGGGGAGAAGGGCATCAGCCACTTTATCACCGAGCACATCACGCCATTCTATGAGCGCCGCTGGGGTGGCTTCCTGCGCGATTTCAAAAACAACCGTATTATCTGAGCCCGTACGGGGTGGGTTCTCACCCCGTTGCTTCCAGCAGCAGTAAATCCATCAGCAGCACCAGGTTCGACTCAAACGACGTTACCCCTGCGGCTTCGGCGGCGAAATGCACCGCTTCGTCGTACAAAGCAAAATGCAGATCCGCCATCCCCGCCAGGCTATTCGCCGACGCGCGGGTAAAAGCCACCACCGTCATCCCCACGTTCTGCGCGATCCGCGCTTTATCCAGAACCTGTTCCGTTTCCCCGCTGCGCGAGACCGCGATAAAGACCTGATAGCGCGAGGCGTTGCTGAGAAAGATATTACGGCTGTCGCCCGGGCCGGAGATAAAGGCCGTCTTGCCCAGCACCTGCAATTTTTTGGTCAGGTACTCGGCAAAAAGATAGGAAAAGCCCGCCCCGTAGAGAAAGAAGCTCTCTTTTTCCCGCAGCAGTTCGGCAAAATAGTGGCGCTTTTGCGCCGTCGCCCACTGAAAGGTCTGCTGATAGTTGGCGATAAACTGATTGAAAAGCGCGGGCAGCTCCGCAGGCTGACGGCTTTCGGCGGCAATGTGCGGCGTGTCGCTCAACAGCTGCTTGCAGTGCCAGATGAACTCACTAAAGCCGCTAAACCCCAGCTTGCGGCAGAGGCGCATAATGGTGGCGGTCGAGACAAAGGTCGCCTGCGCCAGCTCCCGCACCGTGATCTGGCCCACCAGCAGTGGATGCCCGGTCAGATGGGCCAGCACGCGATATTCCGCGCGGGTCAGGGTCTCCCCGCGCGATAACAATGTCGCCAGGCGGTTATCCATTACTGCGCGGGTTCAACCGGCAGATCGTCCCGGGCACCCCATTCACTCCACGCCCCGTCGTAGAGCGTCACGTCGGTTTTGCCGAGGGTCGCCAGCGCCAGGATCACCACACAGGCGGTGACGCCCGAGCCGCAGCTGGCGACGACTGGCTGATGCAGATCCACACCCTGACGGGCAAAAATCTCACGTAGCTCATCGGTGGTTTTCAGCTCGCCTTCAAACACCAGATCGCCCCAGGGCACGTTACGTGCGCCAGGGATATGGCCGCGCTTAAGGCCAGGGCGCGGCTCGTCGGCCTCGGCGTTAAAGCGTGGGGCAGGGCGGGCATCGACAATCTGCGCGGTCTGTTCGTGGCTGGCCAGCAGCACGTCGGTGACGCGCTTGATCGCCCCGGCGTCGAAGGTGGCTTCAAAGTCGCTGTCCGGCAGGGAGACATCGCCCTGCTGGAGCGGGAGCTCCGCCCGCTGCCAGCCCGCAAGACCGCCCGCCAGAATCGACACCTTTTCCACGCCGAAGGTTTTCAACATCCACCAGGCACGCGGCGCGGAGAAGAGATTCCCTTCATCATAAATCACCAGATGCTTGTCGTGGCTGACGCCCAGCTCGCGCATGGCTACCGCAAAGGCTTCCGGACGCGGCATCATGTGCGGCAGGGGAGAGGTGTGATCGGAGAGGGCTTCAATATCAAAAAATACCGCCCCCGGCAGATGCCCGGCGCGGTATTCCGCGGGAATGTCACGATGCTCCTGCCCTGGCGGCGCCATGCGCGCGTCGAGGATCTGGACTTCAGGATCGTCACTGTGCTCAATCAGCCAGTCGGCTGCGACAAAATATGAGGTGGACATGGTTGCCTCCATAAATGAATCCAATAATGGATTGTCGGTGTTTTTTCTGACACCGACAAGGGAACCACGTTCAACTCGCGAGCAAGCCCTTATTTTTTCACCGCTTCTCCGTCCTGCCACGCTTTCTGCAATGCAGGCCAGTATTCACGGTTAGCTTCGATCATCTCGTCCAGAATGGCTTTGGCATGCTCCATGGTCGGCACGGTGCGGTTCAGGGTGAACGCCTGCAACGCTTTCTCGTAGCTGCCTTCGATGGTGGCCTCTACCAGCAGCTGCTCCGAGGCCAGCTGTTGTTGCAGCAGGGTCTGGTGGAACAGCGGCACCTGGCCGATGCGGATCGGCTCTGGCCCTTCGCTTGTGATATAGGCCGGCACTTCAACCATGGCGTCATACGGCAGGTTAGTAATCGCTCCGCGGTTTTCCACCATCACCAGATGGCGCTGACGCAGGTTAAACGCCAGTGAGCGGGCCACATCGACGATAAACTCGCCGTGTACCCCCACGTGGAACGCATCCGGCAGGATCCCGGTCTGTTTATACTCTTCCGCAGCCGCAAACAGCTTTTTCTCGCGACCGTTCATCACTTCGTTAGCGCGGGTATAGTCCGGGTTCTGGTGCTCCACGATCTGGTTTGGCATCAGGTAGTACTGCAGATAGGGGTTCGGCAGATACTCCGGGAAGTTATCCATGATCGGCTTGATGTTGCGCCAGGTTTTCACCCAGGACGGATCGGAGTGCTGCGGGTCGGTTTTAGCCGCATCTTCCGTCAGCAGGCCAAATCTGGCGACATGGCGACGCAGCTCCGGCAGTTTGTCCTCGCCATCCACCAGCACGCGGGTAAACCAGCCGAAGTGGTTCAGACCGAAGTAATCCACCTCCAGCTTGTGGCGATCCACGCCCAGAATGGCCCCCATATTGCGCATCGCCGCGACCGGCATATCGCAGATGTTCAGCACCCGGGCGTCAGGTCGCAGGCGGCGCACCCCTTCCGCAACGATGGCCGCCGGGTTGGAGTAGTTAACGATCCACGCTTTTTCATGCGCATAGCGCTCGACCATGTCGATCAGTTTAACCATCGGCAGGATCGTGCGTAAGCCATACGCCAGCCCGCCCGGGCCGCAGGTCTCCTGGCCGACCACGCCGTGACGCAGCGGGATCTTCTCATCCTGCTCGCGCATTTTGTACTGACCCACGCGCATCTGGGCGAAGATGAAATGGGCACCGCTGAAGGCCACTTCCGGGTCGCTGGTGACGGTGAATTTGATGCTCTGACTGTGATCGCGAATCACCTTCTCCACTACCGGCGCGATGGTATTCTGCCGCGCTTCATCGATGTCGTAGAGGCGAATTTCCGCCAGCGGGAATTTGTCCAGCTGCACCATCAGGCTTTTCACAATCCCTGGCGTATAGGTGCTACCGCCACCGGCGATAGAGAGAATGAATGGGGGTGTAATCATGTTTATCTCCTTCAGAGAACCGTCTCGACCGCTTCTCGCATTTTTTTGACATGCAGCCCGTAGACCACCTGAACGTTGTTACCTTGTTTGATAATGCCTTTCGCGCCCGTCGCCTTGAGCCGCGGTTCGTCGATGACGGCGACATCTTTCACCGTGACGCGCAGGCGGGTGTAGCAGTTATCCACTACCTCGATGTTTTCACGTCCGCCGAGGCCGACCACAATCGCCTCGCCCAGGCCATCATTGCTGCCTTTCGCCTGGTACTCCTGCTTGCTGTACAGACGGGTCTCCTGATCTTCCTCCTCGCGTCCCGGCGTTTTCATGCGGAAATGCAGGATCAGGAAGCGGAAGACAAGGAAGTAGACGGTGAACATGATCAGCCCGACCACGATGTACATCGGCCAGTTGGATTTCTCCGTGCCCAGCGGCAGGTTATAAAGAATGAAATCGATGATGCCATTGGCGCCGATGGCGTGAACGCCGAACAGGGAGAAGAGCATCATGCCGATCCCGGTCAGCACCGCATGCACCACAAACAGCAGCGGGGCGACAAACAGGAAGGAGAACTCGATGGGTTCGGTAACGCCTACCAGCAACGAAGTGAGCGCCGCCGGGATCAGAATCGCTTTCGCTGCGGCTTTACGCTCCGGTTTCGCGGTGACATACATCGCCAGCGCGGCGGCAGACAGGCCAAACATTTTGCTGATACCGCGAGCATCCCAGACCACGGTGCTGCTGAGCTGTTTCACCTCCGGGCAGGCCATCTCGGCGAAGTAGATATTACGCGCGCCCTGGTAGGTAGCGCCGCAGACCTCCTGGGTGCCGCCCAGTTCGGTATAGAGGAAGGGGGTATAAACCAGATGGTGCAGTCCGGTTGGCACCAGGATGCGCTCAAGGAAGCCGTAAATCGCCACCCCAAACGGTCCGGAACCTTTAATGGCTAAGGCCATCGTGCTGATCCCGTGCTGGGCAAACGGCCACAGCTCGCTCATCACCACCCCCAGTAACATCGAGACCGGCAGCATAATGATGGCGACAAAGCAGTGGCCGGAGTAGATCGCCATCGCGCCGTTAAACTGTACCCCGGAGTATTTGTTATACAGGTAGCCCGACAGCGCCCCGGTGAGGATCCCGGCAAACACGCCCATCTCCAGCACCTGCACCCCCAGCACCATGCTCTGTCCGGCGGCTTTCATCTGCTCCGCAGGGGCCAGCGCGCCCTGAAGATTCATGGTCACGTTCATGGCGTTGATAAACACCACAAAAGTGACCAGACCAATCAGCGCCGCGTAACCTTTGTCACGCGTCGCAAGGCCGATGGGGATCCCCACGGCGAACACCAGCGCGAGGTTAACCAGAACCGAGACGGCGGATTTTGAAATCAGCTGGCCGATGCTCTGGATCAGTGGATGACCAAGGAACGGCAGGTAGCCAGCAAGACCACCGTTACCCAGCACGTTTCCAAAGGCAATAAACAGACCGACAATCGGCAGGATAAGTACCGGTCCGTATAATGATTTTCCGAAATTTTGTAGGGCGTTCACGGCTCGTTTCATCACGTTCTCTCTTATTGAACCGCGCACTCAAGGTGCGTCTGAGAGTAAAACTAGCAGTGGGAACGCCTGTTTATCCATATATCTTCTTGTTTTAAAAACAAATGACGTTAAAGGTTACATGTAACCTTATGCGATGTGATCGCCGTAGCAGCAGAATTTTTAACGCTGATAATTATTTTGCGAGGCGCTGTCCGTAATTGGATTGAGTGCTTTTGTATTAATGAAACTTGCGGATAATACTTACCCCGACGACGACCAACAGGCCCGAGAGGCCAGGGATAAAGGATGAAACCGTTTCGCTTCGCCGCACTTTCATTAGCGCTGCTCACTTCACTGGCGCTTATCGGCTGTGACAACAGTGACGATAAGCCCAAACCCCAGGCGCCCGCTGCGGCGGCTGCATCCACCACACAGCCGACTGTCCCGGCGAAGCCTGACGGCGCCACGCTGGAAAAACTGGCAGCGCAGAGCCAGGGCAAGGCGCTGACCCTGCTGGATGCTTCAGAGCTCCAGCTCGACGGCGCGGCAGCCCTGGTGCTGACCTTCTCGGTTCCCCTCGATCCCGCCCAGGATTTTGCCCGCACCGTGCACGTGGTGGACAAAAAAAGCGGCAAGGTTGATGGGGCATGGGAGCTGTCGCCTAATCTGAAGGAGCTGCGCCTGCGCCATCTGGAGCCAAACCGGAATCTGGTGGTCACCGTCGAGCGCGCGCTGCTTGGGCTGAATAAAGCCACGCTGGGCAGCGATATCGAAAAAACCATCACCACACGCGATATTGAGCCGACCGTGGGCTTCGCCAGCCGCGGCTCGCTGCTGCCGGGCAAGGTGGTGGAAGGGTTGCCGGTAATGGCGCTGAACGTAAACAACGTCGATGTGAATTTCTACCGGGTCAAACCCGAGTCCCTGGCCGCGTTCGTCAGCCAGTGGGAGTACCGCAGTTCGCTCACCAACTGGGAATCTGACAATCTGCTGAAGATGGCCGATCTGGTCTATACCGGTCGCTTCGACCTTAACCCGGCGCGCAATACCCGCGAGAAATTGCTGCTGCCGCTGGCGGACATCAAGCCGCTACAGCAGGCGGGGGTCTACATCGCGGTGATGAATCAGGCCGGGCACTATAACTACAGCAACGCCGCCACGCTCTTTACCCTCAGCGATATTGGTCTCTCCGCCCACCGTTACCATAACCGGCTGGATATTTTTACCCAGAGCCTGGAGAACGGCGCGGCGCAGTCGGGCATTGAGGTGCTGCTGCTCAACGATAAAGGGCAGACGCTAGCCCAGGCGTCCAGCGATGCCGACGGTCACGCGACGTTGCAGACAGATAAAGCGGCCGCGCTGCTTCTCGCCCGTAAAGATGGGCAGACCACGCTTTTGGATCTCACCCTTCCGGCGCTGGATCTGGCGGAGTTTGCCATCTCCGGCGCGCCAGGCCTGAACAAGCAATTCTTTATGTTTGGTCCGCGCGATCTCTACCGCCCGGGCGAAACGCTGATCCTTAACGGCCTGCTGCGCGACAGCGACGGCAAACCTCTGCCCGACCAGCCGGTGAAGCTGGAGGTATTACGCCCGGACGGCCAGGTGGCACGTACCGTGGTCAGCCAGCCGGAAAACGGTCTCTATCGTTTTAACTATCCCCTTGATAGCGGGGCGCAGACCGGCATGTGGCATGTGCGCGCCAGTACCGGCGATAACCAGCAGCGGATGTGGGATTTCCATGTCGAAGACTTTATGCCAGAGCGCATGGCGCTGAATCTTACCGGGCAAAAAGCGCCGGTTGCGCCGCAGGATGATGTCGCGTTCGACGTAACGGGGTATTACCTGTACGGTGCTCCCGCCAACGGCAACAGCCTGCAAGGGCAGCTCTTTTTACGCCCGCTGCGTGACGCCGTGGCCGCACTGCCGGGCTTCCAGTTTGGCGATATCGCCGAAGAGAACCTGAGCCGCAGCCTCGACGAAGTGCAACTGACCCTGGACGAACAAGGGCGGGGTCAGGTGACCAGCGAAAGCCAGTGGAAAGAGACGCACTCTCCGCTGCAGGTTATTTTGCAGGCCAGCCTGCTGGAGTCCGGCGGACGTCCGGTGACCCGCCGGGCGGAACAGGCTATCTGGCCTGCGGCCACCCTGCCGGGCATCCGTCCGCAGTTCGCCAGCAAATCGGTCTATGACTACCGCACCGATACCACCGTCAACCAGCCGATTGTGGAGGAGAACAGCCAGGCTGGGTTCGACATTGTCTACGCTGATGCCAGCGGGGCGAAGAAAGCCGTTTCTGGCCTGCAGGTTCGCCTGATCCGCGAACGTCGGGACTACGCCTGGACCTGGTCGGAAAGTGACGGCTGGCAGTCGCAGTTTGATCAAAAAGATCTGATCGAGGGCGAGCAGGCGCTGGATCTGGCCGCGGACGAAACGGGGAAAGTGAGCTTCCCGGTGGAGTGGGGCTCCTACCGTCTGGAGGTTAAAGCCCCGGATGATGCGGTGAGCAGCGTGCGCTTCTGGGCGGGCTACAGCTGGCAGGATAACAGCGACGGCTCCGGCGCAGCGCGACCGGATCGCGTCACCCTGAAGCTGGACAAACCGGCCTATCAGCCAGGGGATACCATCAAGCTGCACATTGCCGCCCCGGCGGCAGGTAAAGGCTATGCGATGATTGAATCCAGCGAAGGGCCGCTGTGGTGGAAAGAGATCGACGTCCCGGCTGAAGGGCTGGATATGACGATCCCGGTAGATAAAGCCTGGAAACGCCACGATCTTTACCTCTCCACGCTGGTGGTTCGCCCTGGCGATAAATCCAAATCGGCCACGCCAAAACGGGCTGTAGGCTTGCTGCATCTGCCGATGGGCGATGAGAACCGTCGCCTGAGCATCGCCCTGGAGAACCCGCCCAAAATGCGCCCTGACCAGACGCTGACGGTGAAAGTGAAAGCCAGCGTGAAAGAGGGGACGACCCCGCAGAAAGTTAACGTGCTGGTTTCGGCGGTGGACAGCGGCGTACTCAACATTACCGATTACGTCACCCCGGATCCGTGGCAGGCGTTCTTTGGTCAGAAGCGCTATGGCGCGGACATCTACGATATTTACGGCCAGGTCATTGAAGGCCAGGGGCGTCTGGCGTCGCTGCGCTTTGGCGGCGACGGCGATGAGCTCAAGCGCGGCGGCAAACCGCCGGTTAACCATGTCACCATTATCGCCCAGCAGGCGCAGCCGGTAGAGCTGGACGCCAACGGGGAGGGCACTGTTTCATTACCTATCGGCGACTTTAACGGCGAGCTGCGTCTGATGGCCCAAGCCTGGACCGACGATGATTTTGGCAGCAGCGAGAGCAAAATCATCGTTGCCGCACCGGTGATCACCGAGCTGAACACGCCGCGCTTCCTGGCCAGCGGCGATAGCGCGAGGCTGACGCTGGATCTGACTAATCTCACCGATCGTCCGCAGACCCTGAACGTCGCCCTGACCGCTGGCGGTAATCTGGCGCTGGAAGGGGCCCAGCCACAGCCGGTTACGCTGGCCGCGGGCGAACGCTCGACGCTGTTTATTCCGGTGCGGGCGCTGGAGGGTTACGGCGAGGGCGAAATCGTCGCGCAGGTAAACGGCCTGACGCTGCCCGGCGAAACCTTTGCCCCGCAGCAGAAGAGCTGGAAAATCGGCGTGCGTCCGGCGTTCCCGGCGCAGACGGTGAACACCGGTACCATGCTCAATCCGGGTGAAAGCTGGCATGCGCCGGAACAGCATCTGGCGAATTTCTCGCCGGTGACCTTACAGGGGCAGCTTCTGCTCAGCGGCAAGGCGCCGCTCAACCTGGCCCGCTACATTCGTGAGCTGCAGGCCTATCCGTATGGCTGTCTGGAACAGACCACCAGCGGTCTCTTCCCTTCTCTGTATACCAATGCCGCCCAACTGAGCGCGTTAGGGATCAAGGGTGACAGCGACGAGAAACGTCGCGCGGCCATTGAGATCGGCATCTCCCGCCTGCTGCAGATGCAGCGTGACAATGGTGGCTTTGCCCTGTGGGATAAGAACGGTGAGGAAGAGTACTGGCTTACCGCCTACGTCACTGATTTCCTGGTGCGGGCAGGCGAGCAGGGTTACAGCGTCCCGGCTGAGGCCATTACCAACGCCAACAACCGCCTGCTGCGCTATCTGCAGGACCCGGGCATGATGTCTGTCCGCTACAGCGAGAACACCACCGCCAGCAAATTTGCCATCCAGGCCTATGCCGCGCTGGTGCTGGCTCGTCAGCAAAAAGCGCCGCTGGGGGCGCTGCGTGAAATCTGGGATCGTCATGGTCAGGCCAAATCGGGCCTGCCGCTGATGCAGCTTGGCCTGGCGCTGAAGCTGATGGGGGATGCGCCGCGCAGCCAGCAGGCGCTGGATCTGGCCATCAAAACGCCGCGCAGCGAAACGCAAAGCTGGCTGGCCGATTACGGCAGCCCGCTTCGCGATAACGCCATGATGCTCAGCCTGCTGGAAGAGTACAAACTGCTGCCGAACGCTCAGAATACGCTGCTGAATGTGCTTTCTGAGCAGGCGTACAGCCAGCGCTGGCTCTCAACGCAGGAGAGTAACGCTCTGTTCCTGGCGGGGCGCTCCCTGCAGAACCTCTCCGGGGCGTGGCAGGCCACCACGTCGCTGGCGGAAGGCAACGTCAAAGGAGACAAACCGCAGGTGCAAAATCTTAATGCCGATCAACTGGCCGCCCTGCAGGTGACCAATACCGGCACTGCACCGCTGTGGGTGCGTCTGGACAGCAGCGGCTATCCGCAATATGCGCCGCAGCCCGCCTCGAACGTGCTGAAAATTGAACGACAGATTCTGGCCACCGACGGCAGCAGCAAGTCGCTCTCTTCCCTGAAGAGCGGGGAGCTGGTTCTGGTCTGGCTGACCGTGCGCGCCAGCAAGAACGTGCCGGATGCGCTGGTGGTGGATCTGCTGCCTGCGGGGCTGGAGCTGGAAAACCAGAACCTCGCCAGCAGCAGCGCCAGCCTGCAGGAGAGCGGCAGCGAGGTACAAAACCTGCTCAACCAGATGCAGCAGGCGGATATTCAACATATGGAGTTCCGTGACGATCGCTTTGTCGCTGCGGTGTCGGTGAAAAATTATGAGACAGTGACGCTGGTCTATCTGGCCCGTGCCGTCACCCCGGGAACCTACGCGGTGCCAGTGCCGATGGTGGAATCCATGTACGTACCGCAGTGGCGGGCAACGGGTGCGGCCAGCGGCCCGCTAACAGTCGTTCCGTAACGTGCAGCGCCGCTCTCTGTTACGCTCCCGCTGGCTGTGGCTGGCGGGAGCGCTTCTTCTGCTATGGGGCGCCGTCGTGGCCGCCGATCGCCTGTGGCCACTGCCATTACACGAGGTCAACCCTGCCCGCGTGGTGGTGGATGAAAAGGGCATTCCGTTGTGGCGATTTGCCGATCGCGACGGGATCTGGCGCTATCCGGTCACCATCGAAGAGGTTTCACCCCGCTATCTCGAGGCCCTGATCCAGTATGAAGATCGCTGGTTCTGGGATCATCCCGGCGTTAACCCGTTCTCTGTGCTGCGCGCCGCCTGGCAGGATCTCACTGCCGGAAAGGTGGTGTCGGGCGGCAGTACGCTAACCATGCAGGTAGCGCGGCTGCTGGATCCGCACTCCCGCACGATGGGCGGCAAAGTGCGCCAGCTCTGGCGGGCGCTCCAGCTGGAGTGGCACCTCTCGAAACGTGAAATCCTGACCCTCTATCTGAACCGCGCCCCCTTTGGCGGCACGCTGCAGGGGGTGGGGGCTGCCAGCTGGGCCTATCTGGGAAAAGCCCCTGCACAGCTGAGCTACTCTGAAGCCGCCCTGCTTGCCGTTCTGCCGCAGGCGCCGAGCCGTTTGCGACCGGATCGCTGGCCGCAGCGGGCAGAGGCGGCACGTAATAAAGTCCTCAACCGGATGGCATCCCAGGGCGTCTGGTCCGCCCGCCAGGTCAAAGAGTCGCAGGAGGAACCCGTCTGGCTGGCGCCCCGCCAGATGCCGCAGCTGGCGCCGCTGTTCTCGCGCATGATGCTGGGCAAAAGCCGCGACAGCAAAGTGGTGACGACGCTGGATGCCACGCTGCAGCGTCAGCTGGAGGAGTTGGCCCTGAACTGGAAGTCCCGCCTGCCGCCCCGCAGCTCACTGGCGATGATCGTCCTGGATCATACCGATATGAAGGTGCGCGGCTGGGTGGGGTCGGTCGACATCAACGACGACAGCCGCTTTAGCCATGTGGACATGATCAGCGCGATCCGATCCCCGGGATCGGTGCTGAAGCCCTTTGTCTATGGCCTGGCGATGGATGAGGGGCTGATCCATCCCGCCTCGCTGTTGCAGGATGTTCCGCGACGCACCGGCGATTACCGTCCGGGTAACTTTGATAGCGGTTTTCACGGCCCGATCAGCATGAGCGAAGCGCTGGTGCGATCCCTGAACCTGCCCGCCGTCCAGGTGCTGGAGGCCTACGGGCCGAAGAAGTTTGCCGGAATGCTGCGTAACGCCGGATTACCGCTTCTCCTGCCTGCGGGCGCTCAGCCGAATCTGTCCCTGATTCTCGGGGGCGCCGGGGCGCGTCTGGCGGATATCGCCGCGGCATACAGCGCGTTTGCCCGTCAGGGTCGGGCAGGGAAGCTGCGCCTGAAACCCGACGACCCGCTGCTGGAACGGCCTTTACTCTCTCCTGGGTCCGCGTGGATCATCCGACGCATTCTTGCCAATGAGGCGCAGCCGTTACCCGACAGCGCGCTTGCTCAGGTGGTATCGCTGGCAATAAAAACCGGCACCAGCTATGGCTATCGTGATGCGTGGGCGATAGGGCTGAATGCGCGCTACGTTATCGGGGTCTGGACCGGCAGGCCGGACGGCACCCCGGTCGCCGGGCAGTTTGGTTTTGCCAGCGCCGTGCCGGTGTTGAATCAGGTTAATAACCTGCTGCAGTCGCGATCGGCGCTGGATGAGGCGCGTCTGCCGCGCGATCCGCGCCCGGCCTCCGTTAGCCGCGGGGTGATTTGCTGGCCGGGCGGGCAGTCGCTGCCAGACGGGGACAGCAACTGCCGCCGTCGACTCGCGACGTGGCTGCTCGAAGGGAGCCAGCCGCCGACGCTGTTACTGCCGGAGCAGGAGGGCATCCGCGGCATTCATTTTCCGATCTGGCTGGATAACAGCGGTAAGCGGGTGGCGGCAGACTGCCCGCAGGCGCAGGAAAAAAGCGTCGACGTCTGGCCGCTGCCGCTGGAGCCGTGGCTGCCTCAGGCAGAGCGGCGATCTGCCCGCATCCCGCCCGCGTCTGCAACCTGTCCACCGCTCGGTCAGACCTTCCCGGCGCCGTTGCTGCTCTCCGGTATTCGTCAGGGGGCTGTGATTAAGCGTCTGCCGGGCGAGTCGCGCGTCTCGTTACCTCTGCAGGTCAGCGGCAGTGACGGACCGCGCTGGTGGTTTCTTAATGGCGAACCGCTGAACGTCCAGGGGCGAATGTATACGTTGCAGCTTGAAAATGCAGGAGATTATCAGCTACTGGTAATGGATGAGGCGGGGCAGGTGGCGACCGTGGATTTCACGCTGCAATAGATAAAGGCGTTTTGAAGAGGATCTGTTGTTAATACTCGTCTTATTTTAAAAAAATGTTACATGCATCCATAGGCAATGGCGCTAATGCTCATTATAATCCGCGCCACATATTACGCATGAATGCATAACAACAGAACAAATCACAGAGGTAATCATGGCTATTGAACGTACTTTTTCCATCATCAAGCCAAACGCGGTGGCAAAAAACGTTATTGGCAGCATCTTTGCGCGCTTTGAAGCGGCAGGGTTCAAAATTGTTGGTACCAAAATGCTGCATCTGACCGTTGAGCAGGCTCGCGGTTTCTATGCTGAGCACGAAGGTCGCCCATTCTTCGACGGCCTGGTTGAGTTCATGACCTCTGGCCCAATCGTGGTTTCCGTTCTGGAAGGCGAAAATGCCGTTCAGCGTCACCGCGATCTGCTGGGTGCGACTAACCCGGACAACGCGCTGGCAGGTACGCTGCGTGCAGACTACGCTGACAGCTTCACCGAGAACGGCACCCACGGTTCCGACTCCGTAGAATCTGCTAAACGCGAAATCGCCTACTTCTTCGCGGAAGGCGAAGTGTGTCCACGTACCCGTTAATATAACGGTTTCGTTTACACATTATTTTCGTAAATGCCGCGTGCAAACGTGGCATCCCTGCACCAGACTTTGTACAATGTAACGCCCCGGATGAGCAGACCGCTTTCCGGGGCGTTTCTTTTCAACCCTCCACGGGCCATAACGTGTAACAACGAGGCCGGAATATATTATGTCTGAATTAGTTAACACCTCCGAAGTCGCCATTCCTGCGGTTCCGAATAAAAATGGAAAAATCAACCTGCTGGATTTGAACCGTCAGCAGATGCGCGAGTTCTTCAAAGAGATGGGCGAGAAGCCGTTTCGTGCCGACCAGGTCATGAAATGGATGTACCACTATTGCAGCGACAACTTTGATGAGATGACCGACATTAACAAAGTGCTGCGCAACAAGCTGAAAGAAGTGGCCGAAATCCGCGCGCCGGAAGTGGTGGAAGAGCAGCGTTCCGCTGACGGCACCATCAAATGGGCCATTGCGGTTGGCGATCAGCGTGTTGAAACGGTTTATATCCCGGAAGACGATCGCGCTACCCTGTGCGTCTCCTCCCAGGTGGGTTGTGCGCTGGAGTGTAAATTCTGCTCCACGGCGCAGCAGGGCTTTAACCGTAACCTGCGCGTGTCAGAAATTATCGGCCAGGTGTGGCGTGCGGCGAAAATCGTCGGTGCGGCAAAAATCACTGGCACCCGTCCAATCACCAACGTGGTGATGATGGGGATGGGCGAGCCGCTGCTGAACCTGACCAACGTGGTTCCGGCGATGGAAATCATGCTCGACGACTTCGGTTTTGGCCTGTCCAAACGTCGCGTTACGCTCTCTACCTCAGGCGTTGTTCCCGCGCTGGATAAGCTCGGCGATATGATTGACGTGGCGCTGGCGATTTCGCTGCACGCGCCAAACGATACCATCCGCGATGAGATCGTGCCCATCAACAAGAAGTACAACATTGAGACCTTCCTGAACTCGGTTCGTGGCTACATTTCGAAGTCCAACGCCAACCAGGGTCGCGTCACCATTGAGTACGTCATGCTGGATCATGTCAACGACGGTACCGAACACGCCCACGAGCTGGCGGCACTGTTGAAAGACACGCCGTGTAAGATCAACCTGATCCCATGGAACCCGTTCCCGGGCGCGCCGTATGGCCGTAGCTCAAACAGCCGTATCGACCGTTTCTCCAAGGTTCTGATGGAGTATGGCTTTACCACTATTGTGCGTAAAACCCGCGGTGATGATATCGATGCCGCCTGTGGTCAGCTGGCTGGTGACGTTATCGACCGCACCAAGCGTACGCTGCGTAAACGCATGCAGGGCGACGCCATCGCGATCAAGTCCGTGTAATTATTATGCAGTCACGGCGCAGGAATTGCGCCGTGGCGGCTACGGATGCGAATAAACAGTCATTGCGCCGGCATATGGGTAATAATTACGGTGCGTTTTATATGACTTTGAGGCAGTATGTAACGACGCAACAACAGTTTAGCCTCACTGCCAGGCCGCCTCTGTCAACGATAACCTGACAGCGTTGGGCGGGGTCATTAGGTTAACTGACCAGAAGTTTCGCGGTGCGGGTGGCATTGTGACTCACCGGCGCCAGGATCCTCACTTTTCACGTACCAGTAGTTGTAGCGAATGAATACTGAAGCCACTCACGACCAAAATGCAGCACTTTCCACTGGCGTACGTCTTCGTAACGCCCGTGAACAACTCGGACTAAGCCAGCAAGCTGTTGCGGAGCGCTTATGTCTGAAGGTTTCCACGGTCCGCGATATTGAAGAAGATAAGGCTCCTGCCGATCTTGCTTCAACGTTTCTGCGTGGTTATATCCGCTCCTATGCGAAACTGGTTCATATCCCTGAAAACGAACTGCTGCCAATGATGGAAAAACAGGCACCGGTCAGAGCGGCGAAAGTCGCGCCGATGCAGAGTTTTTCGCTGGGCAAACGCCGTAAAAAACGTGATGGCTGGCTGATGAGTTTCACCTGGCTGGTGCTGTTTGTGGTCATCGGCCTGACAGGCGCGTGGTGGTGGCAGAACCACAAAGCGCAGCAGGAAGAGATCACCACTATGGCCGATCAAACTTCCGCCGAACTCAATAACTCAGCGGGCGACGGCGCTCAGAGCATCCCTCTGAATACCGACGCCTCTGCAAGCGCCAGCGATTCACAGACGCCAGCGACCGGCACTCAGGATATGGCAACGGCGCAAACTGCTGCGCCAGCCGCGGATCAGACGGCGCAGGCACCGGCAGACAATGCGGTGGTGTCGCCTTCTCAGGCTAACGTCGAGACTGCACCTGCAACCGCGCCTGCAGCAACGGCGGATGCCACTCAGACCTTACCTGCCGATCCGGCAGGCGTGTCGGCAGCACCTGTTGACCCGAACGCACTGGTGATGAACTTCACCGCCGACTGCTGGCTGGAAGTGACCGATGCGACGGGCAAAAAGCTGTTCAGCGGTCTGCAGCGTAAAGACGGTAATTTAAACCTGACAGGCCAGGCGCCGTACAAACTCAAGATTGGTGCTCCGGCTGCGGTCCAGATCCAGTTCCAGGGTAAACCTGTCGATCTGAGCCGTTTTATCAGAACTAACCAGGTTGCACGTCTGACCGTAAATGCCGAACAATCAGCAGCACAGTAAGTAACGGACAGGCAACGCGGGAGATTTTTCATGCATAACCAGGCTCCTATTCCACGTAGAAAATCGAAACGTATTTACGTCGGGAATGTGCCAATCGGTGATGGTGCGCCCATCGCCGTTCAGTCGATGACCAACACCCGCACCACGGATGTGGAAGCGACGGTCAATCAGATCAAAGCGTTAGAACGCGTAGGCGCGGACATTGTTCGCGTTTCCGTACCAACGATGGATGCGGCAGAAGCATTCAAACTCATCAAGCAGCAGGTCTCTGTTCCGCTGGTTGCCGATATTCACTTCGATTACCGCATCGCGCTGAAAGTGGCGGAATACGGTGTCGATTGTCTGCGTATCAACCCCGGCAATATCGGCAGCGAAGAGCGTATTCGTGCGGTGGTGGACTGCGCCCGCGATAAAAACATCCCCATCCGTATCGGCGTGAACGCCGGTTCTCTGGAAAAGGATCTGCAGGAAAAGTATGGCGAACCGACGCCGCAGGCGCTGCTGGAATCGGCCATGCGTCATGTGGATCATCTCGATCGCCTGAACTTCGATCAGTTCAAAGTCAGCGTGAAAGCCTCTGACGTTTTCCTTGCCGTTGAATCCTATCGTCTGCTGGCGAAGCAGATCGATCAGCCGCTGCACCTGGGGATCACCGAAGCCGGTGGCGCGCGCAGTGGGGCGGTGAAGTCAGCCATTGGCCTCGGCCTGCTGCTGAACGAAGGCATTGGCGATACCCTGCGCGTCTCGCTGGCCGCCGATCCGGTCGAAGAGATCAAAGTCGGTTTCGATATTCTGAAATCCCTGCGTATCCGTTCCCGTGGCATCAACTTTATCGCCTGCCCGACCTGTTCGCGTCAGGAGTTCGATGTCATCGGTACCGTGAATGCCCTTGAGCAGCGTCTGGAAGATATCATCACCCCAATGGACGTCTCGATTATCGGCTGTGTGGTAAACGGTCCGGGTGAAGCGCTGGTATCAACGCTTGGCGTAACGGGCGGCAACAAGAAAAGTGGTCTCTATGAAGATGGCGTTCGCAAAGATCGTCTGGATAATAGCGACATGATCGATCAGCTTGAAGCCCGAATCCGCGCCAAAGCGACCATGCTTGATGAAGCGCAGCGCATCAGCGTGCACCAGGTCGAAAAATAACGTGATGGGAAGCGGTATGCTTCCTGTGTATGATTGAACCCTTCGGTTATGAACCCCAGGGTTCATTTTTGTCTATAGAAAGAGAACAAACGTGGCAAAGAATATTCAAGCCATTCGCGGCATGAACGATTATCTGCCTGCCGAGACCGCCATCTGGCAGCGCATTGAAGGCACCCTGAAGCAGGTGCTCGGCAGCTACGGTTACAGCGAAATCCGTTTGCCGATTGTAGAGCAGACCCCGTTATTCAAACGCGCTATCGGCGAAGTGACCGATGTGGTTGAAAAAGAGATGTACACCTTTGAGGATCGTAACGGCGACAGCCTGACTTTACGTCCGGAAGGTACGGCGGGCTGTGTTCGCGCCGGCATCGAGCATGGTCTCCTGTACAATCAGGAGCAACGCCTGTGGTATATCGGCCCAATGTTCCGCCACGAACGTCCGCAGAAGGGCCGCTACCGCCAGTTTAACCAGCTGGGTGTCGAAGCCTTTGGCCTGCAGGGGCCGGATATCGACGCTGAGCTGATCATGCTTACCGCGCGCTGGTGGCGTGCGCTGGGCATCGCTGAACACGTTACGCTGGAGCTGAACTCTATCGGTTCTCTTGAAGCGCGCGCCAACTACCGCGATGCGCTGGTGGCGTTCCTGGAACTGCACAAAGAGAAGCTGGACGAAGACTGCAAGCGTCGTATGTACAGCAACCCGCTGCGCGTGCTGGACTCCAAGAACCCGGACGTACAGGCGCTGCTGAACGATGCGCCTGCGCTGGGTGATTACCTGGATGACGACTCCCGCGAACACTTTGCCGGTCTGTGCAAACTGCTGGAAGCTGCCGGTATTACCTATACGGTCAACCAGCGCCTGGTACGCGGTCTGGACTACTATAACCGCACCGTCTTTGAGTGGGTCACCACCAGCCTGGGTTCCCAGGGGACTGTCTGTGCCGGCGGTCGTTATGACGGTCTGGTTGAGCAGTTAGGCGGTCGCCCTGCACCTGCCGTTGGCTTCGCCATGGGCCTTGAGCGACTTGTTTTGTTAGTTCAGGCAGTTAATCCGGAATTTAAAGCCGATCCTGTTGTCGATATATACCTGGTAGCCTCAGGTGCGGAAACGCAGCCTGCGGCAATGCAGCTTGCCGAACGCGTGCGCGATGCGCTCCCGGAGGCTAAGCTGATGACCAACCACGGCGGCGGCAACTTTAAAAAACAGTTCGCCCGTGCCGATAAGTGGGGCGCGCGTATCGCACTGGTACTTGGCGAGTCAGAAGTGGCTAACGGCGAAGTGGTAGTGAAAGATTTGCGCTCTGGTGAGCAAACAACGGTAACGCAGGACGGCGTTGCGGCGCACTTGCGCACTCTACTGGGCTAAGGAGAAGGACTGCGTGGAAATTTACGAGAACGAAAACGACCAGGTTGATGCACTTAAACGCTTCTTTGCTGAAAACGGCAAAGCCCTGGCTGTTGGGGTTATTTTAGGTATAGGCGCGCTGGTGGGCTGGCGTTACTGGAACAATCATCAGGTCGACTCTGCCCGTGGTTCTTCCTTACAGTATGAAAATACCGTGAGCGCAATCCGCGCCGATCAGCCACAAACGCTGGCAGCGGCAGAGAAATTTGCCGCAGACAACAAAAACACCTACGGTGCGCTGGCTTCTCTGGAAGTGGCTCAGCAGTTTGTTGATAAAAATGAACTGGACAAAGCGGCAGCCCAGCTGCAGCAGGGTCTGGCATCAGCAAGCGACGATAATCTGAAAGCGGTTATCAACCTGCGTCTCGCCCGTATTCAGGTTCAGCAGAAGAAAACTGACGACGCGCTGAAAACGCTGGACAGCGTTAAAGGTGAAGGTTACGCCGCCATTGTTGCCGACCTGCGTGGCGAAGCATTGCTGAGCAAAGGTGACAAACAGGGCGCGCGCAGCGCGTGGGAAGCGGGCGTGAAAAGCAACGCCTCGCCAGCGCTGAGCGAAATGCTGCAGATGAAAATAAATAATTTGTCCGTCTGAGAGGGACCCGATGCAATTGCGTAAATTACTTCTGCCAGGACTGCTTTCCGTTACGTTATTGAGCGGCTGTTCACTGTTCAGCGGTGAAGAAGATGTCGTGACCATGTCGCCACTGCCAACGGTTGAAAACCAGTTTGAACCTTCTACCGCCTGGAGCACCTCCGTGGGCGACGGGATTGGTGATTTCTACTCTAACCTGCATCCGGCTTCTGCGGACGGCATTGTCTATGCGGCTGACCGCAAAGGCACGGTGAAAGCCCTGAATGCCGACGACGGCAAAGAAGTGTGGTCGGTCAACCTCGCAGAAAAAAGCGGCTGGCTGTCACGCACGCCTGCGCTGCTCTCCGGTGGTGTAACGGTTGCCGGTGGCCATGTTTATATCGGCAGCGAGAAGGCACAGGTCTATGCTCTTAACGCCAGCGATGGTTCCATTGCCTGGCAGACTCGCGTGGCGGGCGAAACGCTCTCTCGTCCGGTCGTCAGCGACGGCATGGTGCTGGTGCATACCGCAAACGGTCAGCTGCAGGCGCTGAATGAAACTGACGGCGCGGTAAAATGGACCGTGAACCTGGATATGCCTGCGCTCTCCCTGCGCGGCGAATCGGCTCCGGCTACCGCGTTTGGCGCCGCCATTGTCGGCGGTGATAACGGTCGCGTTAGCGCCGTACTGATGCAGCAAGGTCAGCTGATCTGGCAGCAGCGTATCTCTCAGGCTACCGGTCCGACCGAAATCGACCGTCTGAGCGACGTCGATACCACGCCGGTTATCGTGAATGGCGTTGTGTATGCGCTGGCCTATAACGGTAACCTGACCGCGATGGATCTGCGTAGTGGTCAGATCATGTGGAAACGTGAGCTGGGCTCGGTGAACGATTTCATCGTTGACGGCAACCGCATCTACCTGGTCGATCAGAACGATCGCGTGCTGGCCCTGAGCACCGAAGGCGGCGTGACGCTGTGGACGCAAAGCGATCTGCTGCACCGTCTGCTGACCGCGCCAGCACTCTATAACGGCAGCCTGGTGGTGGGTGATAGCGAAGGCTATATGCACTGGATTGATCCGAGCAACGGTCGTTTTGTCGCGCAGGCGAAGGTCGACAGTTCCGGCTTCCTGACCGAGCCGGTATCGGTTGACGGTAAACTGCTGATCCAGGCAAAAGACGGCACGCTGTACGCGATCACGCGTTAATCACCGCGGTTGTAGTATACTCAACGGCTCCTGTTGCTTCAGGGGCCGTTTTGATTTTTTAAAAAACGCCGCAAATGCGACGTGATATCGAATTTTATGAGGCTTTAAACATGGTACCTGTGGTCGCGCTTGTCGGGCGCCCGAACGTTGGAAAATCCACTCTTTTTAACCGTTTAACACGCACCCGTGATGCGCTGGTTGCGGATTTCCCGGGGCTCACGCGTGACCGTAAGTACGGTCGTGCAGAAGTGGAAGGTCGTGAGTTTATCTGTATCGATACCGGTGGTATCGACGGTACAGAGGACGGCGTGGAAACCCGCATGGCGGAGCAATCCCTGCTGGCGATCGAAGAGGCCGACATCGTGCTGTTTATGGTCGATGCGCGCGCGGGCCTGATGCCTGCCGACTCGGCTATCGCCAAGCACCTGCGCTCGCGTGAAAAAGCAACTTTCCTGGTGGCGAACAAAACCGACGGTATCGATCCCGACCAGGCGATGGCCGATTTCTGGTCATTAGGCCTGGGCGATATCTACCCGATCGCTGCCTCTCACGGTCGTGGCGTGACCAGTCTGTTGGAAACCGCGCTGCTGCCGTATGTTGATGAGATCAACCCGCCCGAAGAAGTCGATGAAGACGCGGAATACTGGGCGCAGTTTGAAGAAGGCGAAGAGGGCGAAGAAGAGGAGCCGGAAGACGACTTCAACCCGCAGGATCTGCCGATCAAGCTCGCCATCGTGGGCCGTCCAAACGTCGGTAAGTCAACGCTTACTAACCGTATTCTCGGTGAAGATCGCGTGGTGGTGTACGACATGCCGGGCACGACCCGTGACAGCATCTACATCCCGATGCAGCGCGACGAGCGTGAATATGTGCTGATCGACACCGCGGGCGTGCGTAAGCGCGGCAAAATCACCGATGTAGTGGAAAAATTCTCGGTAATCAAAACCCTGCAGGCGATTGAAGATGCCAACGTGGTGATGCTGGTTATCGATGCCCGTGAAGGTATCTCCGATCAGGATCTCTCCCTGCTCGGCTTTATCCTCAATAGTGGGCGCTCACTGGTTATCGTCGTCAACAAGTGGGATGGCCTGAGCAATGAAGTGCGTGAGCAGGTGAAAGAGACCCTCGACTTCCGTCTGGGCTTTATCGACTTTGCTCGTGTGCATTTCATCTCTGCCCTGCACGGTAGCGGCGTCGGCAACCTGTTTGAATCCGTACGCGAAGCCTACGACAGCTCCACCCGCCGTGTCGGTACCGCGATGCTGACCCGCATCATGACCATGGCGGCAGAAGACCATCAGCCACCGCTGGTGCGTGGTCGTCGCGTGAAGCTGAAGTATGCGCACGCCGGTGGTTATAACCCACCGATCGTGGTTATTCACGGTAACCAGGTGAAGGATCTGCCGGACTCCTACAAACGTTACCTGATGAACTACTTCCGCAAATCGCTGGACGTAATGGGTACGCCGATCCGTATCCAGTTCAAGGAAGGGGATAACCCGTTTGCTAACAAACGCAACACCCTGACGCCGAACCAGATGCGTAAGCGTAAGCGTTTGATTAAACACATCAAGAAAAGCAAATAATCCTTGCTGCTCTGTCAAAAAACCCGCGCCTGTCGCGGGTTTTTTTATGCCTGACAGGGACGAATAAATATTGATGTGATGTCAATCACTATTCATGTTTATCCAACATAAAATCTAAGAAATAAGACGATTGTCGAACTTTCATCTTTTGAGGGTGGGGTGGGGGCTGGACAAAAGTTGCTTCAGGTTATCAAATGGTTAAATAACATTTCGCCGGATGTAAAAAAGCCACCCGAATGCTAACGGGGCGGCTGACTTCCGGTGCTAACAAGTACGACGACACATCATCTCGGGAGAATTATGCAATCCTCTGTTAATAAAAACGAAAGCCGAACTTTCTTCGGCCATCCTTATCCGCTCGGCGCGCTCTTCTTCACGGAGATGTGGGAGCGCTTCTCGTTTTACGGTATCCGTCCGCTGCTGATCCTTTTTATGGCGGCCACCGTCTATGATGGCGGCATGGGGCTGGCGCGTGAAAATGCCTCCGCTATTGTCGGTATCTTCGCCGGTACCATGTACCTGGCCGCGCTGCCGGGCGGCTGGCTGGCGGATAACTGGCTCGGGCAACAGAGAGCGGTCTGGTACGGCTCGATTCTGATTGCGCTCGGCCACCTGTCGATTGCACTGTCGGCGGTGATGGGTAACAACCTGTTCTTTATCGGCCTGATGTTTATTGTCCTTGGCTCTGGCCTGTTCAAAACCTGTATCTCGGTAATGGTCGGCACCCTGTATAAGAAAGGTGATGCGCGTCGTGATGGCGGCTTCTCGCTGTTCTATATGGGCATCAACATGGGGTCGTTTATCGCACCGCTGATTTCCGGCTGGTTGATTAAATCCCACGGCTGGCACTGGGGCTTTGGTATCGGCGGCATCGGGATGCTGGTGGCGCTGGTCATCTTCCGCCTGTTTGCCGTGCCGTCGATGAAGCGCTACGACAGCGAAGTGGGGCTGGACTCCACCTGGAATAGCCCGGTAGCGAAGAAAAAGGGTGTCGGCGGCTGGTTGCTGGCGCTGGCGGCGGGTATTGCAATTATCGTCACCCTGATTGCCCAGGGCGTGATTGTCATTAACCCGGTCGCCGTGGCCAGCGTGCTGGTGTATGTGATTGCCGCCTCCGTGGCGCTCTACTTCATCTGGCTGTTCATGTTTGCTGGCCTGAACCGTAAAGAGCGCGCCAGACTGCTGGTCTGCTTCATCCTGCTGGTCTCTGCTGCCTTCTTCTGGTCTGCGTTTGAACAAAAGCCGACCTCGTTCAACCTGTTTGCCAATGACTACACCAACCGCATGATCGGCGATTTTGAAATCCCGGCGGTGTGGTTCCAGTCGATTAACGCCCTGTTTATTATTCTGCTGGCGCCGGTCTTTAGCTGGGCCTGGCCTAAACTGGCGCAAAATAACATTCGCCCGAGCAGCATCACCAAGTTCGTGATCGGGATTCTGTGCGCGGCAGGGGGCTTTGGCCTGATGATGCTGGCGGCGCAGAATGTCCTGAGCAACGGTGGGGCGGGTGTCTCCCCGTTCTGGCTGGTGGGCAGTATCCTGATGCTGACCCTCGGGGAACTGTGCCTGAGCCCGATTGGTCTGGCGACCATGACCCTGCTGGCCCCGGAAAGAATGCGCGGTCAGATGATGGGGCTGTGGTTCTGCGCTAGCGCGCTGGGCAACCTGGCGGCGGGCCTGATTGGCGGTCACGTGAAGGCCGACCAGCTGGATATGCTGCCGGACCTCTTCGCGCGCTGCTCCATCGCCCTGCTGATTTGTGCTGCCGTTCTGACGGTGCTCATTGTTCCGGTGCGTCGTATGCTGGAAAATGCGCAAACGAAAAGTGAGCCGAAACCCGTAACCAACGCCTGAATCTGACCTTTCCTGGCCGGGGCGGGGTTTCGCCCCGGCAATGCAACGAAAGAGGTAGCAGATGCAGATTGGATTTGTCGGGCTTGGCGCGGTGGTTGAAACCGCCTACCTGCCCGCACTACAAAATACCTTTGGTGATTCACTCCACTCTGTGGGGTTTGATATCCAGCCCGCAAAGACCCTTGCTGGTATCACGCGATCTCCTGCGCTCGACGACCTCCTTGCCCGCCCCCTCGATACGCTTTTTATCACGACCTCATCACTACACCATCTGGATGTGCTTGAGCAGGCGCTGGCCTCCTCCATATCGAGGATTGTGGTCGAAAAACCGATTGTCGCCACGCTTGCCCAGGCTGAAAAACTGACATCGCTGCTGGCGAGACCGGAGGCGGCCTCCCGCGTGCTGGCGCTCGATCACTGGATGGCGCGCATTCATCTGGTACGTCTGGGGCTGATCGGCTCCTTTTCTGACATCGTCAGGATCGAGGGCTTTTTACAGGAGCCGAGCGGGTTTAACGCGGCGGGGGAGCCTGTCGCGCTTAACTTTGCCACCGGCGAGCCGGATACCCGGACGCTTCGCCACCCGGATGGGGTGATCCTCGATATCGGCACGCACGTGCTGGCGATGATGCGCGAGACGGTGCGCTATCTGGGCGGAAGTGGCGATCTCGCCTTGCAGGTGGTGACCGCCCGAGATCGGCTGGGGCGCGATATCGCTAAAGGCGACCTGACCACCGCAGAAGGCGAGGCGCATCTGCAGGGAACGATGGGCGGCGTGCCGGTGGATATCTGGCTAAACAAGTATGCCGGGCCGAGCGGCGGGCAAAAAGGGCTGCGGCTCTATCTGCGGGACGGCCGCATCCTCAGTCACGACCGGCGCGGGGCGGAAGATGTGCTGGAGCTGATCGAGGGTGATAAGGTTCAGTCCTGGCGTTTTGGCGGCACGATTTACGCGCGCTGTCTGACGGAGCATATTCTGGGTGAACAGAGCCTGTTCGCCCGCGACCCCGACGAGGTGAGCCGCACGACGCAGCGCAGGCTGGAGGAGGTGGAAACCCTGCTGACATTACAGCAACAGCTGCGTGGCTCCCACTAAACGCATCGTGTTAACATCGGTACAGAACTGAATGTCCTACAAAGGAGTCATCATGTCGATTACCTGCCCGGATTGCCATGCGGAGATTGAACCGCAAAACGGCGTGGCGCATTGTGAACATTGCAACCAGGATATTGCCCTGGAAGCGCGCTGTCCCGAGTGCCATAAGCCGCTTGAGGTGTTAAAAGCCTGCGGTGCGGTGGACTATTTCTGCCAGAACGGCCATGGCCTGATCTCGAAAAAGCGCGTTGAGTTCGTCCTGCCCGGCGCTTAATCGCAGACGCAGTCTTCGCCCTTACGCCACAAATCCACCAGCGAGGGCGGGGCTTCCTGTTCCGGCACCAGCAGGATCACGTCGGTATACTGCGCCTGGTTGTGCCGGGTCCATATGATCTGGATGCGAAAATAGCGCTGATCGCCGCGCCCCGGTGATGACGCCTGGCCGGGCGGCTGGCCGAGGTTCAGCGCCTGGTCGAGGATCGCTACCACCCGCTGGCGCTGCTGCTCGTTCAGTTCCGAGAGGGCGATACGCCGCAGGCCGCTCAGCTTAGGTATAAAAGCGACGCCGCCTTCGCGGGCCAGCTCAACCACGGCGTCGTCCGTCAGTTCCGGGATCTGCATTTACAGTACTCCTGTGCTCTTCCAGGCCTGTTCAATGGCTGCCGCCACGTCGCCGCCGGCGCGTTTCTCTCCATGATAGATGGTCAGCCGTGCAAAGGCGGCAAAATCCGCGTCCTGCGCCAGGTTGCGATCGCACACCGTATCGTACCAGGCGTAGCCAGCCTTTTCCCAGGCATAGCCCCCGATGGCGGTGGCCGCCAGGTAAAAGGCGCGGTTAGGGATGCCGGAGTTAAGGTGCACGCCGCCGTTATCCTCACGGGTTTTAATGAAATCATCCATATGCCCCGGCTGCGGATCTTTGCCCAGCAACGGATCGTCGTAGGCGCTGCCCGGCTCGGACATGGAACGCAGAGCCTTGCCGTTAACGCCCTCTGCCAGCAGGCCTTCACCTATCAGCCAGTCGGCCTCATCGGCGGTTTGCTTAAGGTGATATTGCTTCACCAGCGCGCCGAACACGTCTGATAACGACTCGTTTAGCGCCCCGGACTGTTCAAAGTAGATAAGCCCGGCTTCCGTCTCGGTGACGCCGTGGCTCAGCTCGTGGGCGACCACGTCGATGGCGATGGTAAAGCGGTTAAAAATCTCGCCGTCCCCGTCGCCAAACACCATCTGCTGCCCGTTCCAGAAGGCGTTCTGATACTCCCGGCCATAATGCACGGTACCGGTGAGGATTAGCCCTTTGTTATCGAGGGAGTCACGCTGATAGTTTTTCCAGAAAAAATCATGGGTGATGCCCAGATAATCGTAAGCCTCGTCCACCGCCACGTCGCCGTTAGAGCGCTGCCCCTCATAGCGCACCTGGGTGCCCGGTAGCTCCTGGGTCTGCCTGGCGTCGTAAATGTCCCGCGCCAGCTGCCCGGGTCTGTTCACGTGCGGCGCGACGGGTTTGCCCGGCATGTGGGCCATCAGCGTCTGGACATGGGTCAGGGTCTGGCGGGCGCAGCGCTGCTGCGGCTCAGAGCCGCTCTCGATAATACGGCGAAGGATATAGGGCGGGATCACGCTATAGGTTCGGGTCATGCGTCTCTCCTGTTATGGCAATGCCGAAAAAAGCAACAACGTAAGTGTATGCCATCGCTGCAAAATGACAGGCAAGTCGGACAAATCGCGGGGCGAAAAAGTGGCGCACCCGGCGCGCAGGGTTTAGGTTTTAACGACCCAATGCGAGGAACGGCATGAAGAAAAACCTGGCTCTGGCCATCACAGGATTCACCTTAATTGCTATCACCTATGGGATGGCGCGCTTTTCATGGGGCATCATGCTGCCGGATATCCGGCAGGCTATCCCTTTCTCGCCGCAGGCCGCGGGCCTGATTGCCGCCTGCAGCTACGGGGCCTATTGCCTGTCGGTTTTTTTCGCCTCATCTCTGACTGAGCGCTTCGGGCCGCGCTTGCCGGCCGTTCTGGCGGCCTTAACGGCGGCGGCCGGGCTGCTGATTCTGGCGTTCGCCCCTTCGCCGCCGGTGCTGGCCGCGGGACTGTTCATTGCTGGCCTGAGTTCGGGGCTGGCGTCTCCCGCCCTGGCAGGGGCCGTGAGCCTCGGGGTTAACCCCGAGCGGCAAACTCAGGTGAACACCATTATCAATGCCGGGACCAGCGGCGGCATTATTCTGTCGGTGCCGGTGCTGTTTTTTGTACCGGGCGGCTGGCGGGTTGCCTGCGCGATCTTTGCCCTTATGGCGTTAGCCTCTCTTATTCCCGTCTGGCGCCATCTGCCCCGCGCGGGAAGGGCGGGCGAAACGGCACCGGGCTGGCGCAGCCTCATGCATAAACCGGGGATGATTCGGCTCTCCGCTATTGCGCTGGTCAGTGGCATCGCCAGCGCCGCCTGGTGGAGCTTCGGCCCTGAGCTTTTGCAGCGCCATACCGGGCTGGATGACGCCGCCACCAACATCCTGTGGCTGGTGAGCGGCGGGGCTGGGGTGGCCGCCGTGTTTACCGGCAGCCTGGCGAAACGCATCGGCATGCGCGGGGTTTATCGCGGATCGCAGATCTTTATGGCGGGGTCGCTGATTGCCCTGGCCTTCAGCAAGGGCTTTGCCTGGTGGCTGGTGCCGGTGGTGGCGATGAGCGGGGCGGGGTATGTGATTTTATCGGGCGTGCTGCTGGTGCAGGGGGCGCGGGTCGCGGAGCCTTCGCCTGCGGCCGGGGTCAGCGTTGCCTTCCTGATGCTGGCGGTCGGGCAGATAATCGGCTCGGTGCTCTTTGGCCAGCTGTATGGATTTGTCGGCGCGGCGTGGGCGCTGCTGGCCTTCTCCGCGCTATCGCTGGCGATGCTGGCGGTGATGCCCGACGCCCGGAATTAATCGCGTCAGGCCTTTTTGCGGGCGCGGGTTTTTCTGGCTGGCGTCACACCTTTCACTTCGCTTTCCACCCAGCCGTCTGACAGGCGGGTAGTAAGCACATCACCCGCTTTAACCTGTTTCGTCTGCTTCAGCACTTTGCCGTCGGTTGCCGTGGTCACGCTGTAGCCGCGCGCCAGCGTCGAGAGCGGGCTGACCGCTTCCAGATGGGTGACCGCGTTACCAAAACGTTCGCGGGTGCTGCTCAGGCGGGCACGCAGATTCTCCGCAAGGCGATACTCCAGCTGCTGAATGCGGGTTTGTGCGCGATAAATACGCGGCTGCGGGTTGTGCTGGTTCAGGCGCTGGGTAACGCGCTGCTGGCGCTGTACCGCCCGTTTAAGCTGACTCTCCACCGCCACGTTCATCCGCTGGCGCAGACGCTCCAGCACCGTTTGCTGGCGCGCCAGACGCAACTGAGGATGCTGCTGCTGCAGACGATGATGAAGCTGGGTAAAGCGGCGGGTGCGGTTGGCAAGGAAATAGTCCATCGCCATCTCCAGCCGTTGCTGGCCGTTTTGCAGCTGGCGCAGCAGCTCGAGCTGGTTACGGCTCACTATCTCTGCCGCAGCGGACGGTGTGGGGGCCCGCAGGTCAGCAACAAAATCGGCGATGGTGACGTCAGTTTCGTGCCCGACGGCGCTCACTACCGGTATCCGGCTGGCAAAAATTGCCCGCGCCACGCGTTCGTCGTTAAAGCTCCAGAGATCTTCCAGCGAGCCGCCGCCACGCCCGACAATCAGCACATCACACTCCTGACGGGCGTTAGCAAGCTCAATGGCGCGGACAATCTGCCCCGGCGCATCGTCGCCCTGCACCGCGGTCGGATAGATAACGACCGGCAGGGAAGGGTCGCGGCGTTTCAGGACGTGCAGAATGTCATGCAGCGCGGCGCCGGTTTTCGAGGTGATCACCCCCACGCAGTGGGCGGGGGAGGGGAGCGGTTGTTTGTACTGCTGATCGAACAGGCCCTCAGCGGAAAGCGCCGCTTTCAGCTGCTCATATTTCTGCTGAAGAAGCCCTTCCCCTGCAGGCTGCATGCTCTCGACGATAATCTGATAGTCACCGCGCGGCTCGTACAGCGTGATACTGGCGCGAACCAGCACCTGCTGCCCGTGCTGCGGACGGAAGGTCACCCGGCGGTTGCTGTTGCGGAACATCGCGCAGCGCACCTGAGCGGTGTTGTCCTTCAGGGTGAAGTACCAGTGACCGGACGCCGGCTGGGTGAAATTGGAGATCTCCCCGCTGATCCACACCTGGCCTATTTCCTGCTCAAGCAGCAAGCGGACCGTCTGATTCAGGCGGCTGACAGTATAAATTGAGGGGGACTGGGAGGATAACATGTGAGCGGGATCAAATTCTAAATCAGCAGGTTATTCAGTCGATAGTAACCTGATAAGAGGCAATCGCAAGCATTATTTATAAAAAAGTGTGGATGCAATCGGTTACGCTCTGTATAATGCCACGGCAATATTTAACCACCCAGGTCAGAGATATTGCCCATGCTACGTATCGCTAAAGAAGCACTGACGTTTGACGACGTCCTCCTCGTTCCCGCTCATTCCACCGTTCTGCCGAATACTGCCGACCTCAGCACGCAGTTAACCAAGACCATTCGCCTGAACATTCCTATGCTCTCCGCGGCAATGGACACCGTGACGGAAGCGCGCCTGGCTATCGCCCTGGCTCAGGAAGGCGGCATTGGCTTTATCCATAAAAACATGTCTATCGAGCGCCAGGCGGAAGAAGTTCGCCGCGTGAAGAAACATGAATCTGGCATCGTTACCGATCCACAGACCGTTCTGCCAACCACCACCCTGCACGAAGTGAAAGCGCTGACCGAGCGTAACGGTTTTGCAGGCTATCCTGTTGTCACCTCCGATAACGAACTGGTGGGCATCATCACTGGCCGTGACGTGCGTTTCGTCACCGACCTGAACCAGCCGGTCAGCGTCTACATGACCCCGAAAGAGCGTCTGGTTACCGTGCGTGAAGGCGAATCCCGTGACGTGGTCTTCGCAAAAATGCACGAAAAACGCGTTGAAAAAGCGCTGGTTGTGGACGACAGCTTCCACCTGCGCGGCATGATCACCGTTAAAGACTTCCAGAAAGCAGAACGTAAACCGAACGCCTGTAAAGACGAGCATGGCCGTCTGCGCGTTGGCGCGGCGGTGGGCGCAGGCGCTGGCAACGAAGAACGTGTTGACGCACTGGTTGCGGCGGGCGTTGACGTGCTGCTGATCGACTCCTCTCATGGCCACTCCGAAGGCGTTCTCCAGCGTATTCGTGAGACCCGTGCAAAATACCCTGACCTGCAGATCATCGGCGGTAACGTGGCAACCGGCGCGGGCGCGCGTGCCCTGGCTGAAGCTGGCTGTAGCGCAGTGAAAGTGGGTATCGGCCCAGGCTCCATCTGTACCACCCGTATCGTGACCGGCGTGGGCGTTCCGCAGATCACCGCCGTGTCTGACGCGGTTGAAGCGCTGGAAGGTACCGGTATTCCGGTTATCGCTGACGGCGGTATCCGTTTCTCTGGTGATATCGCGAAAGCGATCGCGGCCGGTGCGGCAGCGGTAATGGTGGGCTCCATGCTGGCCGGTACCGAAGAGTCCCCGGGCGAAATCGAACTGTTCCAGGGCCGTTCTTATAAATCTTACCGCGGCATGGGCTCTCTGGGCGCGATGTCCAAAGGCTCCTCCGACCGTTACTTCCAGACCGATAACGCTGCCGACAAACTGGTGCCGGAAGGTATCGAAGGCCGTGTGGCCTATAAAGGCTACCTGAAAGAGATCATCCACCAGCAGATGGGCGGCCTGCGCTCCTGTATGGGCCTGACCGGCTGTGGTACTATCGACCTGTTACGTACCAAAGCGGAGTTTGTACGTATCAGCGGTGCGGGTATCCAGGAAAGCCACGTTCACGACGTGACCATCACCAAAGAGTCCCCGAACTACCGCATGGGCTCCTGATAAATTTCCACGCCCGGCTATATGCCGGGCGATTTTGTTTCACTTGCCTCGGAATTAGCGTCAATGACGGAAAATATTCATAAACATCGCATTCTCATTCTGGATTTCGGTTCGCAGTACACTCAGCTGGTGGCACGTCGCGTCCGTGAGCTGGGCGTTTACTGTGAACTGTGGGCGTGGGATGTCACGGAAGCACAGATTCGCGAATTCAACCCAAGCGGTATCATTCTCTCTGGTGGCCCGGAAAGCACCACCGAAGATAACAGCCCGCGCGCGCCGCAGTATGTGTTCGAAGCCGGTGTGCCGGTGTTCGGCGTCTGCTACGGCATGCAGACCATGGCGATGCAACTGGGTGGCCATGTTGAAGGTTCCAACGAACGTGAGTTCGGCTATGCACAGGTTGAAGTACAGACCGACAGCGCCCTGATCCGCGGTATCGAAGACTCCCTGACCGCCGACGGCAAAGCGCTGCTGGATGTCTGGATGAGCCACGGCGATAAAGTCACCGCTATCCCGTCCGACTTCGTGACCGTTGCCAGCACCGAGAGCTGCCCGTTTGCTATCATGGCGAACGAAGAGAAGCGCTTCTACGGCGTGCAGTTCCACCCGGAAGTGACCCACACCCGTCAGGGTATGCGCATGCTGGAGCGCTTTGTTCGCGATATCTGCCAGTGTGAAGCGCTGTGGACGCCAGCAAAAATCATCGACGACGCCGTGGAGCGTATCCGCCAGCAGGTGGGTGACGACAAAGTGATCCTCGGCCTGTCCGGTGGCGTTGACTCCTCCGTGACTGCGATGCTGCTGCACCGCGCCATCGGCAAAAACCTGACCTGCGTCTTCGTCGACAATGGTCTGCTGCGCCTGAACGAAGCCCAGCAGGTGATGGACATGTTCGGTGACCACTTCGGTCTGAACATCGTTCACGTGGAAGGCGAGCAGCGCTTCCTCGACGCGCTGGCGGGTGAAAACGATCCGGAAGCCAAACGTAAAATCATTGGCCGCGTCTTCGTTGAAGTGTTCGACGAAGAAGCGCTGAAGCTGGAAGATGTGAAGTGGCTGGCGCAGGGCACCATCTACCCTGACGTGATCGAATCCGCAGCATCTGCCACCGGTAAAGCACACGTCATCAAATCTCACCACAACGTGGGCGGCCTGCCGAAAGAGATGAAGATGGGCCTTGTTGAACCGCTGCGCGAGCTGTTCAAAGACGAAGTGCGTAAGATCGGTCTGGAGCTGGGTCTGCCGTACGACATGCTCTACCGTCACCCGTTCCCGGGGCCAGGTCTGGGCGTGCGCGTGCTGGGCGAAGTGAAGAAAGAGTACTGCGACCTGCTGCGTCGCGCCGATGCGATCTTCATCGAAGAGCTGCACAAAGCTGACCTGTACAACAAAGTGAGCCAGGCGTTCACCGTCTTCCTGCCGGTTCGTTCTGTAGGCGTAATGGGCGATGGCCGTAAGTACGACTGGGTTGTCTCCCTGCGTGCGGTAGAGACCATCGACTTTATGACTGCCCACTGGGCGCACCTGCCGTATGACTTCCTGGGGCGCGTATCCAACCGCATCATCAACGAAGTGAACGGTATTTCCCGCGTGGTGTATGACATCAGCGGTAAGCCACCAGCGACGATTGAGTGGGAATAATTCCCGCCTGTTAAGCGCTGATAAATCAAGCCCGCATCGCGCGGGCTTTTTATTGCCTGTCTCATTTCTCCGCTTGCTCAATCACCCGGGCAACTTCCTCGGGATGACTCACCATCGACACATGGCTTGCCGCCACCTCGCTGGTTTTCGCATCAATCGCTTTCGCCATTGCCCGCTCCAGATCCGGGTTGATCATCCGGTCACTCTTGCTGACCACATACCAGCTCGGTTTATCGTGCCAGGCCGCATGCGTGACCTTTTCTGCAAAGGCATCCGCACGGATCGGACCCTGAGTAGCGGTCAGCCTGTTTTGCTCAGCAGCCTTAATGTCCGGCGCAAAGTCCTGGCGTACCGATTTTTCAGGCAAATAGAGAAAACCGTCCGCGGTTTTGACGATGCCTGCGCTGCCCGGCGGGGCGGGGTAGCTCCCCACCAGATCCGCCGTCGACTTGCCCGAGTCAGGGGCAAACGCCGCCACGTAAACCAGCGCTTTGACCCGCGCATCGTTACCCGCCTCGCTTATCACCATCCCGCCCCAGGAGTGCCCCACCAGCACCACATCCCCGTGGGCCCGGGCGATAGCGCGCTGGGTTGCGGCGATATCCTCTTTCAGCGAGGTGAGGGGCAACTGAACGGCGATGACCTCGGTATGTTGGCGTTGCAGCTTGTCGATCACGCGGTTCCAGCTGCTGCCGTCGGCAAAAGCGCCGTGCACCAGCACCACGGTTTTATTATTCGCCAGCGCGGAGCCACTGGCGGCGGCCAGCAGCAGGCCCACCGCAACGGTATGGATAAACAGTTTTTTCATGGTTACGCCTCAGCGATAAATATCGGCGGTGCCGGACAGGGTATTGTTCCCCCCGGCGGAGGTAATATGAAATGCGCTGGCGCCCGCTTTATCGGCTTTGGCCTGCAGTTTCGCCTCCAAATCCGCCAGCGACGTTGCGCCGCTGCTGTCGGAAACGGTGCCAATCTTTTGCTCTCCCTGAGGATGATCAATCTCCTGGGCGGCGAAAGCGGAAGAGGCCATTGCGGCGGTGAAGGTCAGAACAGCAATCAGTAATGTTTTCATGGTTTAAATCCTCAAAAATAAGTCAGGGGTTGCGTTCAGTGCATAACCGCGGCATGCGGCGGCACGGTGAATTCGACGGTCTTGCGATCAACAGGTTTATGGGTTGGGTCGGCGAGAATAAGGGTCACCTTGTGATGACCTGCGGGCAGACCCACCAGAATGACCGGCTCGCCGCTGGCGTCGGCCCAGTGCCAGGGGTTGTCATCCACGATGACGTGGATATGGCCGATGCGCGGCGTCACTTTCAACGCCTCGGGTCCGAACACCGGTTCAATGCGCATGTTCTCTGCGCGGTATTGAATAAAGACCGCGCCTTTACTCAGCGGACCCGCCAGCGGCGGATCCACAATCAGCTTTGCCGGAGGCTGGGGCTGTTCGAGCGGTGCGACGGCAGCAGGGCCATTCACATCCGCGGCACTGAGCCCGCTTAACGGCGCGGCCCAGGTACAGCCTGATGACAAGGCGAACAGCGTGAGCAGGATATTTCGATGCATCATCCGGGTATCTCCTCTTCAGGTAATCAGTGACGACAGGTACAGAAAACCATTTTTATGTATCGGGTCTGTTTGCTGTGGGCGGCTTTTTTGTATGGCTGCGTAAGCAGGGCGGCGTGGATACAGTGCGATACATTCCGCGCATGCGCAGGGCTGTTTCTGCTGGCATGGTGTCTGCAGAGGCACCCGGGTGCGTGCTAAAGCAAACAGGAGAACGACCATCATGAATCACGAAAAAGTAGCGTTGGTTTTCGGCGGGGCGCGCGGGATCGGAGCGGCCATTGCGGCGCGACTGGCGCGCGAGGGTTATCGGGTTGCCATTACCTGGGTATCACGCCCGGACCGGGCGCAGGCGCTGGTCTCAACGATTGAGCAACAGGGCGGTCAGGCGATAGCCATTGAAGCCGACAGCGCAGATGCGGCAGCAATCCAGGCGGCAGTGGATACGACGCTGCGCCACTATGGCAGGCTGGATGTCGCGGTGGTGAACGCGGGCGTGCTTCGCCTCGGTACGATTGAGGAGTATTCCCTGGCGGATCTGGATACCACTCTGGCGGTCAACGTGCGCGGTGTCTTTCTTGCCATTCAGGCAGCGGTGAAGCCGATGGCAGAAGGGGGGAGGATTATCACCATCGGCAGTAATACGGCGGTGCGTACCGGCCATGCGGGCAGCAGCGTGTATGCCATGAGTAAAGCGGCAGTCGCCTCGATGGTGCAGAACCTCGCCCTGGATCTGGCGCCACGGCGCATCACTATTAACAACATCCAGCCAGGGCCCATCGCTACCGATATGACCGCCGGGATGGCGGAGCAGATCGTTGGTAGCATTCCGTTGCAAAGAATGGGCGAGCCGGACGAAATCGCCTCGCTGGCGGCCTGGCTTGCCGGGACATCATCCGGCTACATGACCGGGGCAAGCCTGACCATTGACGGCGGATTTGTTCTTTAGTCACTCAGGGCAGGGATGCCCTCAGCATGGCGCGATGCCTGACCCTTGACGATAGCCACCGCCAGCCCGGCAATCACCAGCGTCAGCCCCCACGACAGCCACATCGCCCCAATCGTTCCTAAAGCCTTGTTCAGCCACGCATAGGCCAGTGGAGAAGCCGCCGCCATCAGCTGGGCCGGGATCAGCAGCACCCCGGTGCGTCTGGCGTACTCTTCAGGGGCAAACAACTGCAACGGCAGCGTGGCTTTGACGATGGTCACCAGCCCGTTAATCGCCCCATAGCCCAGCACAAAACCGGCGGCTGACCAGAGGAAAAGCGTACTGCTCAGGCCGAGCATAAAGCAGACCGGCATGGCAAGGGCGGTAAGCAGGGTCAGACGCAGCGGAGTGAGTCCCGCTCCGGCCACCACCTCCAGGAACCGCGCCCCGGTCTGCCCAATTCCCCATAACATGCCGATGGTCACCGGCAGGCCGACGCTGGCGATAAATTCCGGCAGATGGGTCGAGGTGCCGTTAGAGACAAAGGTGATGAGCGCGATAAACGCGGCGTACAGCCAGCTGTTGCGCCGATCCTCTCCCCCGGCACGGGCGGCGGGTTTGTTGGCTAGAGGGTGAGTTTGATTGGGTAGCGACAGGGTTAACGTGGCGCTCAGCAGGCCGAACAGGGCGTAGATCAGCAGCGCCTCACGCCAGCTCATGACCATGAGCAATGCCTCTCCCAGCGGCCAGAACATCACCGAGGCCAGCCCGCCCGCCAGCGTCACGCGGGAGATCGTTCGCCGCGCCTGCTGACCGTAAAGATTAACCAGCGCCGCAAACAGCGCGTCGTACAGCGACAGGCGCATACCGATGCCAGTTAACACCCAGGCGCTGTACCAGGTCATAAGCGAGTGTGTGTAAGCCATAAGCAGACAACCCAAGGCGATCAGCAGGGAGCCGGTCATCACCACGCGCTGGCCGCCGATCCGCGCCAGTAAGCGGGCGACAAACGGCGAGAGGGCAGCCATCACCAGCATGGCGAGCGTCAGGCCCGAGTAGATTTGCGCTGACGACCAGCCGGTATCCGCCGTCATCGCCCGGGCAAAGGTGCCCGGCATATAAAAAGAGATCCCCCAGTTGATAAGTTGGTTACAGCCGGCAGTGAGGGAGAGGGCGCGGGGCAGGGCAGGGTTTTTCATTATCTTTCATTCCATCAGGGCGTTATGCTGAGCATATCGGTTGCATCAGGACCCTGGCAGGCCGGTGCGTTTATGGCTCCTATAAGGGAAACTTTGTGATGACGACGCTGAATCTGGGACAGCTGGCGACCTTTCGCCTGGTGGTGCAGCGGGGCAGTTTTTCTGCCGCGGCGGATCTGCTGGGACTTTCACAACCGGCCGTTAGTCTGCAGATCCGCCAGCTGGAGCAGTTTCTGCAGGCGCGATTAATCGAGCGTACCGGGCGGGGGATTAAAGCCACGGCGGCCGGGCTGGCGTTACTCACGCACGGCGAGCGCATCGAGCAGGCGGTGGATGAGGCGATACGAGCGGTGGCGGCCTTCAGCCATGACGTGAGCGGAACCATTACCCTCGGAATGGGGGCGACAGCCTGCATCCACCTGCTGCCGCCTCTGTTGCAGCAGCTGCGTCAGGAGCATCCGCTGCTGCGGGTTGGCGTCACCACCGGCAATACCCTGGAGATTGTTCGCGCTATCGAGGAGAACCGTCTCGATCTGGGGCTGGTGACACTCCCGGCTGCCGGTTCTGCGCTGGCGATCGCGCCGGTAATGGATGAGGAATTTGTCTTTATCGCCGCCGGGGAAGAGCAGGGAGAGTTCGGCATGCTGACCGCAGAGCATCTGCAGGATCAGCCCTTTATCGCGTTTAGTGCGGGAAGCAGCACGCGTACGGTTATCGACGCCTGGTTCCAGGCAAGCGGCGTGGAGGTGCAGCCGGTGATGCAGTCCGGCAGCATCGAAGCGATCAAGCGTATGGTTCGTGTCGGGCTGGGGTACAGCATTATTCCCCGAATGGCGGTCGCCTGCGCGCAGGACAGGCAGGGATTATGCGTACAGTCGCTTACGCCGGTATTACAGCGCCAACTGGCTATCGTTATGCGTCAGGACAAAATACTGAGCAGAGGAATGAGCGAAATTATTCGTTTATTACAAACCGCAGAATAATTAAATTAACCAATAAAAACCAAACGATTAATTAATTGTCGATGTGGAACGCCCGGCGTAATCGACAGAGAGGCTGGATTGCTGGGCCTGTTTTTTCTCCTGATGGTGATACCAGGCACCTATAGAGGAATAGACGAAACGGCCAAGGAAAAAGAAGAAGCTGATTAGCAGTATGATACGCGTCATCCGAGTGTTAAACCGATGTCGTCTTCGCATACGTGTGGCCTGACTCACTGTTGTTTTCCTGATAATACCCTGCGGGCGGTACGTCATTAAGGCATACGGGGGGGGCAGGGGTCAATTAATTGTAATGTAAAATTCCGTCAACAACTCACTTACTTAATGTTATGTATAATAATTAGTTTATTTACGCCATTGATAATTAGCACAAAAGTAGGGTTAAAAAATGTGAATCTTATTTATCGAAATTACTATTTTTGATTTAAGTCAAATGTCACTCGCCGTTGGTAACTAAAATCTTTATTCCTTTTCGTGTAATCGTTATTTCGTCTGCACGGCAACAGCGTCAGGTTGGATGCCTGTCTGAACTACCCCTGGACGAGCGGGTTTACTATGGCATCTATGACTATTTTCTCTTTATACAAAAAATACAAAGATCACTGGTGGGCGCTGCCGTTGCTTCTGCCGATCGTGCTGCTACCCATTGCGCGCTTAGCCACTACCTACACCCAGGTTCAGGGGAGTCTGGTGGTGCTCTATTATATGCCGCTGGCGTTATTACTTGCCTTCATGCTGTTTTATGGGATGGCGGCAGTGCCTGGCATTATGGTTGCGCTCTTCCTGCACTATTATCCCTCGATTGGCGGCTACGAAACGGCCATTGCCATTGCGCATTTCCTGATCCCAATCTCCCTCAGTTGGGGTGGATATCGGGTCTTTACACCCCGGCGTAATATGACCGCCTATGGCGACCCACGGCTTATCGCGCAGCGGATGTTCTGGCAGATGTTCTGCCCGGCCTCGATTTTCCTGCTGCTGTTCCAGTTCGCGGTTTACCTCGGCGTTTACCAGGCGCGGTTTGACCTGGCCGGTATCAGTACCCCCGGGATCCGCTCGCTGATTAACTATCAGGGGTTAATGGTTGGTTGCCTGACGGGGGTGCCGTTCTGCTATGTGATCATCCGTATCCTCCGTCATCCCCGCTATCTGCGTAGCCTGATATCGCAGATAAGGGTCCAGATAGACCGCAAAGTGTCGCTGACAGAAGTCGTCATCTGGGTGCTGATCAACGGCGCATTACTGGCCTTGCTGTTATGGCCGATCAACGAAAACAGCAGCATCTTCAGTACCAACTACACGCTGTCGCTGCTGATGCCGGTCATGCTGTGGGGATCGATGCGTTTCGGTTATAAGCTGATGTCCCTGATCTGGACGCCCGTGCTGATCGTCTCTATTCACTATTTTTACCGCTACATCCCCTGGTCACAGGGATACGATATCCAGCTCACCATTACCTCCTCCAGTTATCTGGTCTTTACCTTCGTGGTGGTCTATATGGCGGTGTTGGCGACCCGACAGCGGGCCATCAATATCCGCGCCAGACGGCTGGCGTTTCTCGACCCGGTCGTACATATGCCGAACCTGCGGGCGCTTAACCGCGCGCTGGGCAAAAAGCCCTGGTCGGTGCTCTGTTTCTTGCGCATCCCTGAGCTGGAAGTGCTGGGGCGTAACTATGGGGTATTGCTGCGTATTCAGTACAAACAGAAGCTGGCCGCCTGGCTGAGCGACTCTCTGCAGCCGGACGAGTGCGTATATCAGATGTCGGGTCACGATCTGGTGTTGCGGCTGGATACCGAGTCACATCAGTCCCGCATTGAAGAGCTGGATCTGCAGATCAAACGTTTCCGCTTCCTCTGGGACGGCATGCCGCTTCAGCCGCAGGTAGGAGTTAGCTACTGTTATGTGCGCTCCCCGGTGGTACATCTCTATCTGCTGTTGGGTGAACTGGGTACCATTGCCGATCTCTCTCTGGCGACCAACCACCCGGAAAACCTGCAGCAGCGGGGCGCAATCAACCTACAACGCGGTTTGAAAGACAAAGTCGCGATGATGAATCGCGTGCAGCGGGCGCTGGAAAAAGATGAGTTTACCCTGCTGGCGCAGCCCGTACAGGGCATCCGCGGCGATAGCTATCACGAGATACTGCTCCGTCTGCAAAATGGTGATGCCGGACTGATCTCGCCCGATATTTTTCTGCCTGTTGCTCAGGAGTTTGGCCTTTCGTCGCGAATTGATCTGCTGGTGCTGGAGAAGACGCTCAAGTTTATGGCGGAGAACCGCGAAGCGTTTCCGGGGCAGCGGTTTGCCATCAACCTTTCGCCAACCTCTATCTGCCGGGCCCAGCTGCCGCTTGAGGTCAGCCGGATGTTGCAAAAATATGCCATTGAGAGCTGGCAGCTGATCTTCGAGATCACCGAAAGCAGCAGTTTTGGCAACGCGGGGCTGGCGATGCAGACCGTGAATCATCTGCAGCAGATGGGGTGCCGGATTGCCATTGATGATTTTGGTACCGGCTACGCCAGCTATGCGCGGCTGAAAAACGTGAATGCCGATATCCTGAAAATCGACGGCAGCTTTATTCGTAACATCGTCAGCAATAGCCTGGATTACCAGATTGTCGCCTCAATTTGTCATCTTGCGCGGATGAAAAAGATGCTGGTGGTGGCGGAGTATGTCGAAAGCGAAGAGATCCGCCACGCCGCTGAAGAACTGGGCATTGACTATTTTCAGGGCTATTTGATTGGCAAACCCGTGCCGCTGGAGAGTCTGCTTAGGGTTGAGGCGCTCGGTATGAGCGCCTGACGGGAGGATTACGCGGCGACGTGCGGGGAGTGCTCTTCTTCAATTTTCAGGCACCAACCGGTGACGGCGCTCCAGTACTGTTGCTCTTTTTCCAGATCCAGCAAGACCAGCGCGTTCTGGCTAAACCAGTCATGCGGGAAACTTAGCGTCCAGTGGTTATCGTCCGTGGTGAGCGTCAGCGTTGGTGGCGTCGTGGTCGCCTGGCGCTGGTTGTTGAGCAACACGCCCAGACGTAACAGCTGGATCAGCGGCAGGAACTGTTTTTTCTTGAACAGCGTAAAGCGCGGCAACTCGTCCAGCTTAACGGCTTTACGATGATAGCGCACCAGCGAGGCCATCATGGTCTGCTGCTCCTGGTTGAAGCCTGGCAGGTCGCTGTGTTGCAGAATGTAGGCCGAATGACGGTGCATCCCGCTGTGGTTGATATTGAGCCCCACTTCATGCAGCATCGCCGCCCATTTGAGCAGAGCCGCCAGCTGCGGATGCGCCAGTTTCGGGTTCTGGGCTTCCCACTGATCATACATTTGGGTCGTGGTTTCCAGCACGCGTCTGGCCTGTTCGCGGTCAATATTGTACTGGTTGGCCAGACTCTGCGCGGTGCGGCTGCGAATATCCTGATGACGGAAACGGCCTTCCATCTCATACAGCACGCCTTCGCGCAGCGCGCCGTCGGAAAGACGCAGCTCACGAATGGCCAGCGCATCGAACACGCCGCACAGAATCGCCAGACCCGGCACAAATACCGCTTTGCGCTCTTCGGAGAGACCCGGCAGGCTCAGGGCGGTAAAGCTTTTATGCTTGAGCACCTCTTCCATCAGCCGGGTCAGGCGCTCAGGGGTAATAAAGCCATCTTTTTCGCCCATCTCCACCAGCACTTCGTGTGCCGCTTTGATCGTACCCGAGGCGCCAAGCGCCACGTTCCAGCCCTGCAGACGGTATTGCCAGGCGAGGGACTCCAGCTTCTGTACCGCGGCCATGCGTGCGCGCTGGAAGTTCTCCCGGCTGATTGTCCCGCCCGGGAAATAGAGTTGGGCAAAGCTGACACAGCCCATCCGGCGGCTTTCAACCAGGTGCGGTTCAAAGTTTTCGCCGATCACCAGCTCCGTCGAGCCGCCGCCAATATCAATCACCAGCTTGCGGCCTTTTTCGGGTTGCGTATGCTCCACACCCATAAAAATCAGACGGGCTTCTTCGTTACCCGAAATGATTTCGATAGGGTAGGGGATCACCTTTTCCGCGCGCTTTAAAAATTCCGTCGCGTTCGCGGCCTGGCGCAGGGTATGCGTTCCGACAATGCAGACGCTCGATGGGGTGAAACCCTGCAGGCGTTCAGCAAACAGCGACAGGCAGTTCAGCCCGCGCTCCATCGCCTCTTCGCTGAGCATATTGTCCGCACCCAGGCCGTCAGCCAGGTGGACGCGCTGCTTCAGACGACCGATGATCTGCATTGCGCCATCCACCTCACGGGCGATGACCATGTGGAAGCTGTTAGAACCAAGGTCGACCGCAGCAAACTCCTGCGGTCGTGGGGTCTTATCGTTTATCGGCATAGGTTAATCGGGTTGCTCGAGTGATTTGATATAGTCGTAAATCGCCAGCTGTGCCCGTACTTTACGGCGATTGCCGCGCGGCACATAGCGGTTACTCAGTTCTTTATCGACATAACGTGCTTTTACAGTATCACTTAACAACAGGTCGATAATATCAAGAATTTGTTGCTTCAGCCGCGGATCGAGCAGCGGGGCCGCCACTTCAATCCGGTAATCGATGTTTCGCGTCATCCAGTCGGCGGAAGAGAGGTAGACGCGTTTATCGCCGCCGTTCTCAAAAATATAGATCCGATCGTGCTCAAGATAGCGATCGACGATGCTGATGACGCGAATATTTTCACTGATACCCTCAAGATCGGGGATCAGCGAGCACATGCCGCGGATCAGCAGATTAACCTGAACTCCCGAACTGGAGGCGGCATACAGGCGATCCACCAGCCCTTTATCGACCAGGTTGTTGAGCTTAAGCGTAATGCCGGCTGGCTGGCCGTTTTGCGCGTTGGCGATCTCGCGGTCGATCATGTCATACAGCAGACGACGGGAGTTCTGCGGGGAGACCAGCAGATAGTCGAAGCTGACCGGGCGATACGGGTTTTCGATAAAGTTAAATACCCGACGCACCTCGTTGGTGATCCGCGCATCGGCGGTCAACAGCGAGTAGTCGGTGTAGATGCGCGCGGTCTTTTCGTTGAAGTTACCGGTGCCGATATGAGCATAACGCACCACGTCATCACCCTCTTTACGGGAGATGAGGAACAGCTTGGCGTGGATCTTCAGCCCAGGAGCCGAGAAGATCACGTGTACGCCCGCTTCGGTCAGACGACGGGCCCAGTGGATGTTGGCCTCTTCATCGAAACGTGCCTGCAGCTCCACCACAACGGTCACTTTTTTGCCGTTGTGGGCAGCGTGGATCATCGCATCGATGATGCGGGAATCTTTCGCCACGCGGTAGATGTTGATTTTAATCGCCAGCACGTTGGGGTCGAACGACGCCTGACGCATCAGCTCCAGCACATGCTCAAAGGTATGGTACGGATAGTAGAGCAGGACGTCGCGCTCGCGAATGGCGTCGAAGCCGTTGCGGAACTTATCGAACCAGATGTGGCGCAGGCGGGGCAGCGGCTTGTTCACCAGGTTGGCTTTGCCGACGTTCGGGAAGCCGATAAAGTCTTTGAAGTTGTGATAGCGACCGCCCGGCACGATGGAGTCGTAGCGGGAGATGGTCAGCTTTTCGCGCAGCATCTCGACCATGGCATCGGGCATATCGCGCTGATAAACAAAGCGCACCGGTTCGGCGGTCAGACGCTGTTTGAGGCTGGAGGACATCAGCTCCATCAGGCTGGCCTCCATCTCGTGCACCAGGTCGTACTCGGCGTCACGGGTCATCTTCATGGAATAGGCGTTCAGGGCATCATAATCGAAGAAGCCCTTGAAGATATCGTCAAGGCAGTAGCGCAGGATGTTATCCAGCAGGATCATCGGTTTGCGGCGGCGTGGCGTCTCCGGCGGCAGGTTGACGAAGCGCGGCACTTTGTCTGACGGGATTTCCAGCAGCGCATAGCGGATGCTGTCGCCGCGGATAATCTCTACCGCCAGGTAGGTGTAGTCATCTTTCAGGAACTGCACCAGATCGGTTTCGCGGTTAATCAGAATCGGGGTGATGTGCTGGCGCAGATACTGTTTGAAATAGTGGCGCAGCCAGCTCTGCTGGTTAACCGAGAGCTGTCGCTCGTTAATCAGGAAGATTTGATTGCGTGCCATCTCCAGCAGCAATTCGTTATACAGGCTGTCAAATTCCTGATCGGCTTTCAGGACCCTGGACTGGATCTTGCCCAGCAGATGACGCGAATTCGAGTTTAAACCCTGCTCTTCGCTAATGATGATCCGACGCTTCAGTTCAGCAAAGCGAACTTTATAGAACTCGTCCAGGTTATTGGAGTAAATCCCCAGAAAACGCATGCGCTCAATCAGCGGGTTACTTTTGTCGGCCGCTTCCTGAAGCACGCGCTCGTTGAATGCTAACCAGCTTAGCTCTTTCTCGATGTATAACTTTTCCTGACCCATTACTACTCACACTCCAGTTCAATCACAGGACGTGGTAAATCCGTCTCGCCTTTATTATGGCGAGCATTTCCACTATATGTCCAACTGTGTCAGAAAAGTATGACAGTTAAATTTTTTCTTGAGGGATAATAGAGGGTTGGCGGGGCAAAAGGTGCTGTAGGCCGGGTAAGCGATAGTGCCACCCGGCAAAAGTTTACTCTTCCGCCGCGTGACCTTGCGGGGGTAACGGCGCGCCATCCAGCCAGGCGGCGCCGTCGCGCATTTCAAGACGGCCATCAACGAACCAGCTCACCACCAGCGGGTAGATAGCGTGCTCCTGGGTCTGCACCCGGGCGGTCACATCCTCTTCGCTGTCGCCTGCAAACACCGGCACTTTCGCCTGCAGGATCACCGGGCCACCGTCCAGTTCGTCGGTAACGAAATGGACTGAGGTGCCGTGCTCCAGGTCGCCATTGTCCAGCACCTGACGGTGGGTATTCAGGCCAGGATATTTTGGCAGCAGGGAAGGGTGGATATTCAGCAGGCGTCCGGCATAGTGCGCCACAAACGCCGGGCTGAGGATCCGCATATAGCCGGCCAGCACCACCACGTCCGGGGCATAGGCGTCGATCTCCTGCACCAGCTCGCGGTCAAAAGCCTCGCGGCTGGCAAACTGGGCGGCGCTGAGCGCATGCGCGGCAATGCCCGCGTCGCGGGCACGCTCAAGGCCGTATGCATCGGCCTTGTTACTGAATACTGCGCGGAGGGTGCCGTTGATCTTCTTCTGTTTGCAGGCATCGATGATAGCCTGCAAATTACTTCCGTTACCGGAAATGAGCACCACTATATTTTTCATTCAATGACCACACGCTGTTCGGAATCAGACGCTTTGATGACACCGATTTTCCACGCGTTTTCACCTTTCGCCTGCAGCAGCGCCAGAGCCTTGTCCACTTCGCTTGCCGGCAGGGCGATAACCATCCCCACGCCGCAGTTGAAGGTGCGGTACATCTCATGATCGCTGACGTTACCGGCATCCTGCAACCAGTTGAATACTGCTGGCCACTGCCAGGAGGATTCATCGATCACCGCCTGGGTGTTATCCGGCAGTACGCGCGGAATATTTTCCCAGAAGCCGCCGCCGGTCAGGTGGGCAATCGCGTGAACGTCCACGTTCTCAATCAGCTCCAGAATGGATTTCACATAGATGCGGGTTGGTTCGAGCAGGTGATCCGCCAGCGGTTTGCCTTCCAGCTCGGTGGTCAGCGGGTCGCAGCCGCTCACTTCAACAATTTTACGCACCAGGGAGTAGCCGTTAGAGTGCGGGCCACTGGAGCCCAGCGCAATCAGCACGTCGCCGTCGGTCACTTTGCTGCCGTCAATGATCTCTGATTTTTCGACAACGCCCACGCAGAAGCCAGCCACGTCGTAATCGTCGCCGTGGTACATGCCCGGCATTTCAGCGGTTTCACCGCCTACCAGTGCACAGCCTGACTGCAAACAGCCTTCTGCGATACCGCTGATGACGCTGGCTGCGGTGTCGACGTCCAGCTTGCCGGTCGCGTAGTAGTCGAGGAAGAACAGCGGCTCAGCGCCCTGAACCACCAGGTCGTTCACGCACATCGCGACCAGGTCTACGCCGATGGTGTCATGGCGTTTCAGATCCATCGCCAGACGCAGCTTAGTGCCTACGCCGTCGGTGCCTGAGACCAGAACCGGTTCACGGTATTTTTGTGGCAGCGCGCACAGGGCGCCGAATCCTCCCAGCCCACCCATCACTTCCGGGCGGCGGGTTTTTTTAACTACCCCTTTGATACGGTCAACCAGCGCATTACCTGCGTCAATATCTACACCGGCATCTTTGTAGCTGAGAGAAGTTTTGTTGGTCACGGCTCAAGTCCCCACGCGATTGCATTGCGATAGTAAGAAAAATCGGCGCAATTCTAACAGTCCAGGCAAACGTTTGCGAGCCCATTCTGCAACAGAAAAACGCGACCCTGAAAATCCAGAGAAAATCGCAGCTTGGCGCACAAACTTGAACCCGTTCACGAAAATGAAACCGGGTACATTCTTATTCTTGCAACCCCTTCGCTGAATGCACATCATTTCACTGAAACCGGTTTCTGTACTCTTTTTTGCCGATAATTAACGCTGAATGAGGGATATCGCATGTCAGGATTTAAAGAGGGTTTTCTGTGGGGCGGCGCGGTGGCGGCGCATCAACTTGAAGGCGGCTGGCAGGAGGGTGGGAAGGGCACGAGTGTGGCAGACGTGATGACCGCTGGCGCCCACGGCGTCCCCCGCGAAATTACCGACGGCGTACTGCCGGGCAAAAACTACCCCAACCATGAAGCCATCGATTTCTATCACCGGTACAAAGACGACATCCAGCTGTTCGCAGAAATGGGCTTTAAATGTTTCCGTACTTCCATTGCCTGGACGCGTATTTTCCCGAAAGGCGATGAACAGCAACCCAATGAGGCAGGGCTCCAGTTTTATGACGATCTGTTTGATGAGTGCCTGAAGCACGACATCGAGCCGGTGATTACCCTCTCGCACTTCGAAATGCCTTATCACCTGGTGAAAGAGTACGGCGGCTGGCGTAACCGCAAACTGATCGACTTCTTTGTGCGCTTTGCCAGCGTGGTGTTCGAGCGTTATCAGCACAAAGTGAAGTACTGGATGACCTTTAACGAGATCAACAACCAGGCCAACTTCCACGAAGATTTCGCCCCGTTTACCAACTCCGGGCTGAAGTACCAGCCGGGTGAGGATCGTGAGCCGGTGATGTTCCAGGCGGCGCACTATGAGCTGGTGGCCAGCGCCCTGGCGGTAAAAGCCGGACGCGACATCAACCCGTCGCTGAAAATTGGCTGCATGATCGCCATGTGCCCGATCTATCCCCTGACCTGCGCCCCGAATGACATGATGATGGCGATGAACGCCATGCACCGCCGCTACTGGTTCACCGATGTACACGTGCGCGGCGCCTATCCGCAGCATCTGCTGAACTACTTTGCCCGTCGCGGTTTTGCGCTGGATATCACCGAAGAGGATAAAGCGGCACTGAAGCAGGGCTGCGTGGATTACATCGGCTTCAGCTACTACATGTCGTTTGCCACCAAAGCCACGGAAGATAACCCGCAGCTCGACTACGACGAAAGCAAAAGCCTGGTCTCTAACCCCTATGTGCAGAAATCGGACTGGGGCTGGCAGATTGATCCGGTGGGGCTGCGTTACTCCCTGAACTGGTTCTGGGATCACTACCAGCTGCCGCTGTTTATTGTCGAGAACGGGTTTGGCGCCATCGACGTGCTGGAGAGCGACGGTACGGTCAATGACCAGTACCGCATTGACTATCTCAGCGCCCATATCCGTGAGATGAAAAAAGCGGTGGTGGAAGATGGCGTGGATCTGATGGGCTACACCCCGTGGGGCTGTATCGATCTGGTCTCTGCCGGAACGGGCGAGATGAAAAAACGCTATGGCTTTATCTATGTCGATAAAGACAACGAAGGTAACGGCACGCTGAATCGCAGCAAGAAAAAGTCGTTCGCCTGGTATCAGAAGGTGATCGCCAGCAACGGCGAGTCACTTTAAACGCCCACTGCCGGGTGGCGGCTTCGCCTTACCCGGCCTACAAAACCGTAGGCCCGTGCAAGCGCTGCGCCGCCGGGCGAAACCCCGCACAAAAGCCGGCGATCCCCCGCCGGTTTTTTTTGTCTCTTTTATACTCTCTGACAGCCTCTAATTCACTTTGGTTGATCCCGGTCAAGCAAGATGGGTATGGCGCTATCCGAAAAAAGCGGTATAATCCGGCGATTTTTTTTGTGGCTGCCACCCGAAGGAGAAAGAGAATGAAGATTGTGGAAGTGAAACACCCACTCGTTAAACACAAGCTGGGCCTGATGCGTGAGCATGACATCAGCACTAAGCGCTTTCGTGAACTGGCCTCTGAAGTTGGCAGCTTACTGACCTATGAAGCAACCTCCGATCTGGAAACCGAAACTGTGACCATTGAAGGCTGGAACGGCCCGGTACAGGTTGAGCAGATCAAAGGCAAAAAAATTACCGTTGTGCCAATCCTGCGCGCAGGTCTGGGCATGATGGAAGGCGTGCTGGAGCACGTCCCGAGCGCGCGTATCAGCGTGGTTGGCATCTACCGTAACGAAGAGACGCTGGAACCGGTGCCTTATTTCCAGAAGCTGGTCTCCAATATCGACGAGCGTATGGCGCTGGTCGTTGACCCGATGCTGGCCACCGGTGGCTCCATGATCGCCACCATCGATCTGCTGAAAAATGCGGGCTGTAGCAGCATCAAAGTATTGGTACTGGTTGCCGCGCCGGAAGGCATTGCCGCGCTGGAAAAAGCGCACCCGGACGTTGAACTGTACACCGCCTCTGTCGATCAGGGCCTGAACGAGCACGGGTACATCATCCCAGGACTCGGCGATGCCGGCGATAAGATTTTTGGTACTAAATAAGTGAATAACGAAAAAGAAGCCGACTTTGATAGTCGGCTTTTTTTTGAATAATAAACCCAACCGCTTAAAACAAACAACACTTGAGGAAGATTCTATGACGCGCCGTGCTATCGGGGTGAGTGAAAGACCGCCACTTTTACAGACAATCCCGCTTAGTTTGCAGCACCTGTTTGCGATGTTTGGTGCAACCGTGCTGGTGCCCATTCTGTTCCACATTAACCCGGCCACCGTGTTGCTGTTTAACGGCATCGGTACGCTGCTTTATCTCTTTATTTGTAAAGGTAAGATCCCGGCCTACCTGGGCTCCAGCTTTGCCTTTATCTCCCCGGTCTTGCTGTTGCTGCCGTTAGGCTATGAAGTGGCGCTGGGTGGTTTCATTATGTGCGGCGTGCTGTTCTGTCTGGTGGCTTTCATTGTGAAGAAAGCGGGGACCGGCTGGCTGGATGTGATGTTCCCCCCTGCGGCGATGGGCGCAATCGTTGCCGTCATCGGTCTTGAGCTGGCCGGTGTGGCGGCGAACATGGCGGGTCTGTTGCCTGCAGACGGGCAATCCCCGGATACCAAAACCATTATTATCTCGCTGGTAACGCTGGGCGTGACGGTCTTTGGCTCCGTGTTGTTCCGCGGTTTTATGGCGATTATCCCTATCCTGATCGGCGTGCTGGCAGGCTATGCGCTCTCCTTCGCGATGGGCGTTGTGGATACCACCCCGATTGCGCAGGCCCACTGGTTCGCGCTGCCAACTTTCTACACCCCGCGCTTTGAGTGGTTTGCCATCTTCACCATTCTGCCTGCTGCGCTGGTGGTGATTGCCGAGCACGTTGGTCACCTGGTGGTGACGGCCAATATCGTCAAGCGCGACCTGATCCGCGACCCGGGTCTGCACCGCTCGATGTTTGCCAACGGCTTCTCGACCATTATCTCCGGTTTCTTCGGCTCCACGCCAAACACCACCTACGGTGAGAATATCGGCGTGATGGCCATTACTCGTGTGTACAGCACCTGGGTTATCGGCGGTGCGGCGATTTTCGCTATCCTGCTCTCCTGCGTGGGCAAACTGGCGGCAGCGATCCAGATCATTCCGGTTCCGGTCATGGGCGGTGTTTCGCTGCTGCTGTATGGGGTAATCGGCGCCTCCGGTATTCGCGTTCTGATCGACTCTAAAGTTGACTACAGCAAAGCGCAAAACCTGATCCTGACCTCGGTGATCCTGATTATCGGCGTCAGCGGTGCCAAGGTGCACATTGGCGCCGCCGAGCTGAAAGGCATGGCGCTGGCGACCATCGTTGGTATCGGTCTGGCCCTCATCTTCAAGCTGATCTCCGTTCTGCGCCCGGAAGAGGTGGTGCTGGACGCCGAAGAGAGCGAAAAAGTCTCGCATTGATCCTGCAACCGGGCGGCCGATCCGCCCGGTTCTCTCCCCGCTTGTTCCGTGTTAAACTCTGGGCCGATTCCGAGTAAGACCTGGTTGAGGTATTTCTGAACGCACCGGCACAGCTCTCTTTGCCACTCTATCTTCCCGACGACGAAACTTTCGCGAGTTTCTGGCCGGGTGATAACCCCTCTTTACTGGCTGCACTGCAAAACGTGTTGCGCCAGGAGCACAGCGGTTACATCTATATCTGGTCACGCGAAGGTGCAGGGCGCAGCCATCTGCTGCACGCCGCCTGCGCTGAACTTTCTCAGCGCGGGGATGCGGTCGGCTATGTGCCGCTGGATAAACGCACCTGGTTTGTGCCGGAGGTGCTCGATGGAATGGAACAGCTGTCGCTGGTTTGCATCGACAATATCGAATGCGTGGCGGGAGATGAGCTGTGGGAGATGGCGATTTTTAATCTCTATAACCGCATTCTGGAGTCCGGAAAGACCCGGTTGCTGATCACTGGCGATCGACCGCCGCGCCAGTTAAATCTCGGGCTGGCCGATCTGGCCTCGCGTCTCGACTGGGGACAAATCTACAAATTACAGCCGCTTTCCGATGAGGATAAACTGCAGGCTTTGCAGCTGCGGGCGCGGTTACGGGGTTTTGAACTGCCGGAAGATGTGGGACGTTTTCTGCTAAAACGTTTAGATCGCGAGATGCGTACGCTGTTTATGACCCTCGATCAGCTGGATAAGGCATCCATCACTGCCCAGCGGAAACTCACCATTCCTTTTGTGAAAGACATTCTCAATCTTTAGGCCCGGCGCACGCGCTACCGGGCCAATCCTGCTTACTTCACAATCTCAAGCACCTGCTCAGGCGGTCGTCCAATCCGGGCCTGGCCGTTGGCCACCACAATCGGGCGCTCAATCAGCTTCGGATGCTCCACCATCGCCTGAATCAACGCCTCTTCACTAAGCGCGCTGTCTGCCAGACCCAACTCTCTGTAAAGCTCCTCTTTCTGGCGCATTAACGCTCTGGCGCTGGTCATTCCCAGTTGGGCAAGCAGCGTGCGGAGGGTATCGGCATCCGGCGGCGTATCCAGATAGAGCACCACCTGCGGCTCAACGTCGTTGGCTTTCAGCAGGTTCAGGGTTTCGCGGCTCTTTGAGCAGCGAGGGTTATGGTAGATCGTAACCGCGTCAGACATCTTTTCTCCTTTTACATCTTTTCATACGCGCGATAGCGCTGCTGCAGCTGGCGCAACTGATCGATACGGGCATCGTAACGGGCCTGTTGCAGGCTGCCGAGTTTCACCTGCGAGCTGGCGCTGCTCAGCAGGGAGATGGCCTGATCCAGACGTCCGGCCAGGGCATAACCTTCGGCGCGGGCAGCCAGCTCCTGATCGCGATGGCCGAGCGCGGCTTCCGCCTGGGCCAGCAGATCCCAGCCGTTAGGATCATCTTTATTATTGAAGGTGTAGCGGTTGAGAATGGGCGCGGCTTCCTGCGGCTGTCCACCCTGTAAGTAAGCATTCGCCAGGTTGAGTTGCAGGACCGGGTTATTGCGCAGATCACGGGCGCCTTTCAGACGGTTGATCGCATCCTGGGCTTTTTTCTGCCCTAAGTCGATGTCGGTTGCCAGATCAAGATACCAGGCATTGTTGGCCTCTGCGGTCAGCAGCGGCTGCAGGTTCTTGCGGGCCTCGTCATAATTGCTGGCCTCCATTGCCTGTAACGCTCGACCATACCGGGCGGCACGCTGTTCACGCACGTTGCCTTTGTTCAGGGCATCCAGCAGATCGTTGGTCAGCTGGTTGCGCCCCGAGTTGTACATGCCGAGGGTTCTGACCTTCGCCATATAGAAATCTTCTGAGGACTGCACCACCACCGGACGCATCTGGTTGGCGCGGTTGCGGGCATCCGAGAGACGGCTTTCCGGCAGGGGGTGAGTCAGCAGAATTTCCGGCGGACGCGAGGAGTAGCGCGCCCGGTCGAGTAACTTTTCGAGGAAGTTCGGCATCGCCTGCGGGTCGAAGCCGGAGCGTTGCAGTACCTGAATACCGATGCGGTCCGCTTCCTGTTCATTCTGCTGGGTAAAGCTGATCATCCCCTGACGGGTTCCCGCCAGGGTACCGGTCAGCGCAGCCATACCCGCTTGCGGGCTCGCCATCGCCAGCAGAATAGAGCCCAGTGCGCCCACCCAGGTGAGCGGGGCGCTGCGCTTCTGATCTTCCATCGCGCGCGCCAGGTGACGCTGGGTGACGTGAGAAATTTCGTGCGCCATCACCGAGGCCAGCTGGCTTTCGTTGTCGGCATAGCGGAATAACGCCGAGTGCAGCACCACGTTGCCGCCGAAGAAGGCGAAGGCGTTGATCTCGTCGTTATTGATCAAATAGAAGTGGAAAGGGGTCTTTACCGAATCCGCGTGGGAGACAAGGCGCATCCCCAGCGAATTAATGTACTGCACCAGCAATGGATCGTTGATCAGCGGCGCACTGCCGCGCAGTTGGCGCACGTAGAAATCGCCCATTTGCATCTCCTGACCAATGGAGAGCGTGCTTCCTGCCGAGGTGCCCATATCCGGCAATGCGTCTGCAGAGTCAGCGAAGGCTGGCATCATCTGGCCAGCGGTCAGCGCAGCGATGAGCGTCGCAACCAACGTTTTTTTCAACTGCCTGAACATAACCTCTGTCCTGTCTGGTGGGTGTGCTAATTTGACCGAAGAACCCGCATATCGTTCATCTGCGGCTGCTCTGCAAGTGTATGCGCCTCAGGGCGATAAGAAAATCCCTCTTTTCAGGCTTTTGCGTTTTGTGACGGAGCAAGAAAAAGCGAAAGTTTTTTCATTAACTCTTCGATACAATTCACCCTTTAGGTTCCGCCAATATCTTCAGGGAAGGGTTGAATGCTCGAGTTATTAATGCAGTGGTACCGCCGTCGTTTTAGCGACCCTGAGGCCATTGCTTTGCTGATTATTCTGGTTGCCGGTTTTGGCATCCTCTTCTTCTTTAGCGGGCTGCTGGCGCCGCTACTGGTGGCGATCGTGCTCGCCTATTTACTGGAGTGGCCTACCGTCCGGCTGGAAAATATTGGCTGTTCCCGCCGCTGGGCCAGCATCATCGTGCTGGTCTTTTTTGTTGGCATCCTGATGGTGATGTCCTTTGTAGTATTGCCGATCGCCTGGCAGCAGGGGATCAATCTCATCCGCGATATGCCGGGGATGCTCAGCAAACTCTCTGATTTTGCCGCCACCCTGCCGCGCCGCTATCCGGCCCTGATGGATGCGGGCATTATCGATGCCATGGCCGAGAACATGCGCACCCGCATCATGACGATGGGGGATACGGTGGTGAAATTCTCCCTCGCGTCGCTGGTGGGGCTGCTGACGCTGGCGGTCTATCTGGTGCTGGTGCCGCTGATGGTCTTCTTCCTGGTCAAGGACAAAGATCAGATGCTTAACGCGGTGCGCCGCGTCCTGCCGCGTAACCGTGGGCTGGCAGGGCAGGTGTGGAAGGAGATGAACCAGCAGATCACCAACTACATTCGCGGCAAAGTGCTGGAGATGATTGTCGTTGGGGTTGCCACCTGGATTGGCTTCTTAATCTTCGGCCTGAACTACTCGCTGCTGCTGGCGGTGCTGGTGGGCTTCTCGGTGCTGATTCCCTATATCGGCGCGTTTGTGGTCACCATTCCGGTGGTGGGCGTGGCGCTCTTCCAGTTTGGTCTGGGCACCGAGTTCTGGAGCTGTTTCGTCGTCTATCTGATCATTCAGGGGCTGGACGGAAACCTGCTGGTGCCGGTGCTGTTCTCGGAAGCGGTAAACCTGCACCCACTCGTCATTATTCTGTCGGTGGTAATTTTTGGCGGATTATGGGGATTCTGGGGAGTCTTCTTCGCAATCCCGCTGGCAACGCTGGTCAAAGCGGTGGTGCATGCCTGGCCGGATGTGCCGGCAGTGGAGGAGTAGGCTGTTGCCCGGCGGCGCTAACGCTTGCACGGGCCTACGGGTTTTGTAGGCCGGGTAAGCGTAGCGTCACCCGGCGAAACAAGCGAAGATCCGAATCAGGCGTTCGCTTTCACCCATTCCAGCACCACATCGTGGTGATTGCTGGTTTTGAAGTCATCAAACACGTGTTCAACTTTGCCGTCAGCGTCGATCAGGAAGCTGATGCGGTGGATACCGTCATAGGTTTTACCCATAAAGGTTTTCTCACCCCAGACGCCAAACGCGTTGCAAACCTGGTGATCTTCGTCAGAAAGCAGCGTGAAGTTAAGCAGCTCTTTTTCGGCGAAACGAGACAGTTTTTCCGGCTTGTCGGTGCTGATACCCAGCACTTCGACGCCGGCGGTTTTCAACTCGTCCATGTTATCGCGTAAGCCGCAGGCTTGTACGGTACAGCCTGGGGTCATGGCTTTCGGGTAGAAATAGACCAGTACACGCTGTCCCTGGAAGTCGGTCAAATTTACTTGCTCACCGTCTTGATCGGGCAAGCTAAATTTCGGTGCGATGTCACCGGCTTTCAGTGGATTCATTACTCAACTCCATCCTGTTCATGCTGGGAATAATTGACGACGTTAATACTGCCTTGCGCATTCAGTTCTGTACAGAGGGCTTTGAACGCTTGCTCGATATTTGAGGCATCCCGCGACGCCGGGCTGTGGGCGGTGATCTGAATAAACAGTTTCGGCACGGTGTCATCTTTGCCCGGTTGCGTCCGCGAGACCAGCTCGGCGATATTCATCTGGTGGCTGTCAAACAGGGCGGTAAAGCGTTCGATTAAATGCGGGGAGTCAGTCACTTCCACCTGGACCCAGACGGTAGCCGGCAGGGCAGGCTGCGGGCGCGCGGTGGTGCGCTTCATCACGATCAGCAGATCCAGCTCTGCGCCTTTTAACGGCAGGGTCGATTCAATCAGGGTGATCGCATTCCACGACCCGGAAAGCAGCATGATGAAAGTGAACTCTTCACCCAGCATCGCCAGGCGGCTGTCTTCGATGTTGCATCCGCAGCTACTGACGTGGCGGGTAATGGTGTTCACGATCCCCGGCCTGTCGGCACCCAGCGCAGTAATAACCAGGTAATGTTGTGATGAGGTTGTCAAACCTGTTCTTCCTTTGCGTGGTTTAGTCTTTCTAAGGAAAGCATAAAAAAAACCGGCATACAATAACCTGGAGGTCTCACGTCGCTTGCTTTTATTACAGCACCAAACGTACCATTGAGGCTCTTGTACGCACAGAGGATGGCCCATGTTCACGGGAAGTATTGTCGCGCTTGTAACACCGATGGATGAGAAAGGTAATGTCTGCCGGTCAAGCCTGAAGAAACTGATTGATTATCATGTCGCCAGCGGAACCTCGGCGATTGTTTCGGTAGGGACTACCGGTGAATCTGCTACGTTGAGCCACGAAGAGCATGGCGAAGTGGTGTTGATGACCCTTGAACTGGCTGACGGGCGTATCCCGGTTATCGCTGGTACAGGTGCCAACGCCACGGCTGAAGCCATCAGCCTGACCCAGCGCTTCAACGATAGCGGCGTAGTAGGTTGCCTGACGGTAACCCCATACTACAACCGCCCAACCCAGGAAGGTCTGTTCCAGCATTTCAAAGCCATCGCTGAACATACTGACTTGCCACAAATTCTGTATAATGTGCCGTCGCGCACTGGCTGCGATATGCTGCCAGAAACGGTAGGCCGCCTCGCGAAAGTAAAAAATATTATCGGTATTAAAGAGGCGACCGGGAACTTAAGCCGCGTTCATCAGATCAAAGAGCTGGTTTCAGACGACTTTATTCTGCTGAGTGGCGATGATGCGACCTCGCTGGACTTTATGCAGCTTGGCGGCCACGGCGTGATTTCCGTGACCTCTAACGTTGCAGCCCGCGATATGGCTGAAATGTGTAAACTGGCTGCGGCTGGTCATTTCCAGGAAGCGCGTGTGATTAACCAGCGTCTGATGCCGCTGCACAACAAATTATTTGTCGAACCCAATCCAATCCCAGTGAAATGGGCATGTAAGGAGTTGGGACTTGTAGCGACCGATACGCTGCGTCTGCCAATGACCCCGATTACCGACCACGGTCGTGAAACGGTCACTGCGGCGCTGAAGCATGCCGGTCTGCTGTAAAGTTTAGGGAGATTTGATGGCTTACTCAGTACAGAAGTCGCGCCTGGCGAAGGTTGCGGGTGTTTCGCTTGTTATGCTGCTCGCGGCCTGTAGCTCAGATTCACGCTACAAGCGCCAGGTGAGCGGTGACGAATCCTATCTGGATGCTGCGCCGCTTGCTGAACTTCATGCACCTGCTGGCATGATCCTGCCCATTCAGAATGGCGACTACAACATTCCGGTTGCCAACGGTAGCGGCGCGGTAGGCAAAGCGCTTGATATTCGTCCGCCAGCACAGCCTCTGGCGCTGGTAAGCGGGGCGCGTACTCAGTTCACCGGCGATACCGCGACGCTGCAGGTTGAGAGCGCGCGCAATGCCGGGCTGTGGCCGCAGGTGGTGAGCGTACTTCAGTCGAAGAATTACGCGATCACCCAGCGCGACGATGCCAGCCAGACGCTGACGACAGACTGGATCGAATGGAGCCGTCTGGATGAAGATCAACAGTACCGTGGGCGCTATCAAGTCTCTGTTAAACCTCAGGGTTATCAGCAGGCGGTGGTGGTTAAACTCATCAACCTGGAGCAGGCGGGCAAACCGGTTGCCGACGCGGCATCCATGCAGCGTTACAGTACCGAGCTGCTTAACGTGATTGCTGCGGGTCTTGATAAGAGCGCCACCGACGCGGCGAATGCTGCTCAGAACCGTAATGGTGCCACCTTCGACGTGCAGAGCGCTGCCGACGATACCGGTCTGCCAATGCTGGTGGTGCGTGGTCCGTTCAACCAGGTCTGGCAGCGTCTGCCTTCCACCCTTGAGCGTGTCGGCATGAAAGTCACCGACAGCACCCGCTCAACCGGCAGCATGACGCTCACCTACAAACCGCTCTCTGACAGCAACTGGGAAGAGCTGGGCGTACGCGATCCGGGTCTGGCTTCAGGCGATTACAAACTTCAGGTCGGCGATCTGGATAACCGTAGCAGCCTGCAGTTTATCGATCCGAAAGGCCATACGCTGACCCAGTCGCAGAATGATGCGCTGGTCGCTGTCCTTCAGGCGGCATTCAACAAGTAAAAAAAAGGGGCTGGTTAATCCAGCCCTTTTAATTTTCGTGCTACGCAAACGTGTGCGTGGCATAATATCTCCAGTTTTGAACACAAATCATCACACCAGGAGTAATGAAGATGCAGAAGCAAGCTGAGTTGTATCGTGGCAAAGCGAAAACCGTATACAGCACCGAAAACCCGGATCTGTTGGTGCTCGAGTTCCGCAATGATACGTCAGCAGGAGATGGCGCGCGCATTGAGCAGTTTGACCGTAAAGGCATGGTGAACAACAAGTTCAACCATTTCATTATGAGCAAGCTCGAAGAGGCGGGTATCCCGACGCAGATGGAAGCGTTACTGTCCGATACAGAGTGTCTGGTGAAGAAGCTGGACATGGTGCCGGTTGAATGTGTCGTCCGTAACCGCGCCGCGGGCTCCCTGGTGAAGCGTCTGGGCATCGAAGAGGGCATGGAGCTGAACCCACCGCTGTTCGACCTGTTCCTGAAAAACGACGCCATGCACGATCCGATGGTCAACGAATCTTACTGCGAAACCTTTGGCTGGGTGAGCAAAGAGAATTTGGCGCGTATGCAGGAGCTGACCTTCAAAGCCAACGACGTGCTGAAGAAGCTGTTTGACGACGCGGGCCTCATCCTGGTCGACTTCAAACTGGAATTCGGATTGTATAAAGGTGAGGTGGTGCTGGGTGATGAATTCTCCCCGGACGGCAGCCGCCTGTGGGACAAAGAGACCCTGGATAAAATGGACAAAGACCGCTTCCGCCAAAGCCTGGGCGGCCTGATTGAAGCGTACGAAGCCGTTGCTCACCGTCTGGGTGTTAAACTCGATTAATCCTGCCTTATCTGCCAGAGGAGTACAGCCTCCTCTGGCATCTCACTCCTGTTTCCTGTGGTAATCTTGCTTCGAAGCGCCTACGATCATACCTGTTATCAAGATGATATTTTTCGAGGTGGGATTATGCGCTGGCAAGGGCGTCGTGAAAGTGACAATGTGGATGACAGACGCAGCAGTGGGGGCCCGTCGATGGGCGGCCCGGGATTTCGCCTGCCGGGAGGCAAGGGCGGCATTATTATTTTGCTGGTGGTCGTGGTGGCGGGCTACTACGGGGTCGACCTGAGCGGGCTGTTAACCGGGCAACCGATGCAGCAACAGCAGCAGGCAACGCGCTCCATCAGCCCGAGCGAAGACGAGGCGGCGAAATTTACATCGGTCATTCTCGCCACCACGGAAGATACCTGGGGCCAGCTGTTCGAAAAAATGGGCCGTACTTACCAGCAACCGAAGCTGGTGATGTATCGAGGCGCCACCCGCACCGGCTGCGGCACCGGACAATCGGTCATGGGGCCGTTCTACTGTCCTGCTGACGCTACCGTCTATATCGATCTCTCCTTCTACGATGACATGAAACATAAGCTGGGCGCCGACGGCGACTTTGCCCAGGGCTATGTTATCGCTCATGAAGTCGGCCATCACGTGCAAAAACTGCTCGGCATCGAGCCAAAAGTGCGTCAGCTCCAGCAGAATGCCAGCGAGAGAGAGGTGAATGCCCTGTCGGTACGCATGGAGCTACAGGCCGACTGCTTCGCCGGCGTCTGGGGTCGCAAGATGCAGCAGGAGGGCGTGTTGGAGGCGGGCGATCTGGAAGAGGCCCTCAACGCCGCCCATGCCATTGGCGATGACCGCCTGCAACAGCAAAGTCAGGGCCATGTCGTGCCAGACAGCTTTACGCACGGCACATCAGAACAGCGTTATAACTGGTTCAAAAAGGGCTTTGACGGCGGCGATCCGGCACAGTGCAATACCTTCGGCAAGGCGCTGTAATCTTCAATGTCAGGGATGAATTTATCAGGCCTGCCTGAACAACTGGCGCGGGAAGGGCACCGGCGACTGCTGGTGCTGAGCGGGGATGAAACATGGACGCAGCAGCAGGCGCGGCTGTTGAAAGAGGACTATCCCGGGGAGTGGCTGTGGATTGGCGCTGATGCCCCGCAGCCGCCATCCTGCGCGCCCCAAGCGCTGCATCAGCTGCTGGGCCGTGAGTTTCTTCACGCTATCTTCGACGCCCGGCACGGCTTCGACGTCTCGGCCTTTGCTGCCGTGGCGGGCACCCTGCAAGCCGGCAGTCTACTGGTTCTACTCACCCCCGCCCTGACACAGTGGCCAAAAATTCCCGACCAGGATTCCCTGCGCTGGAGCGACAGGCCAGAGCCCATCCCTACGCCGCGCTTTATTGACCGCTTCTGCCGCCACATCCTGGGCGATCCGCAGGTGTTAAGCTGGCAGCAGGGCGAGCCTTTTATGCTTACGCCAACGCCACCCGCACCCGACTGGCATCCGGCCAACGGCGAGCCCCAGAGCGAGCAGGCCGCGATACTCGACCAGCTCATTACTATGCCCGAAGGCGTCGCTGCCGTCACCGCTCCACGCGGGCGCGGCAAGTCGGCGCTGGCGGGCATGCTGTTGCATCGCATTATGGGCAACGCCATAGTCACCGCTCCCGCCAGGGCTGCGACCGACGTGATTGCCCGTTTCGGCGGTGAGCGCTATCGCTTTATGGCTCCTGATGCACTGCTGGCCTCGGACGAGCATGCCGACTGGTTGATCGTTGATGAGGCGGCGGCCATTCCCGGCCCGCTGCTGGAGCGGCTGGTGACGCGCTTCCCCCGGGTCCTGCTGACCACCACGGTGCAGGGCTATGAGGGCACCGGCAGGGGGTTCCTGCTGAAATTCTGCGCCCGTTTTGCCGGGCTGCGTTACTTCACCCTCTCCACTCCGGTGCGCTGGGCGGCAGGGTGCCCGCTGGAGCGCCTTATCGCGCAGGTGCTGCTGTTTGATGATGAGCCCGACGACAGCATCCCGCAGGGGGAGATTAGCTACGCAACCCTGGAGCAGGAGGCCTGGAACCGCGCTCCTGCGCTTCCGGCGGCGGTCTATAAACTGCTTTGCGCCGCCCACTACCGGACATCTCCCCTCGATCTGCGACGCATGATGGATGCCCCCGGACAGCACTTTGCCGTCGCCCGGGCAGGGGAGCGCGTCTGTGGCGCGCTGTGGCTGGTGGAGGAGGGAGGCTTAAGCCCGGCGCTCAGCCAGGCGGTATGGGCGGGCTTCCGGCGTCCGCGCGGCAATCTGGTGGCGCAATCTTTGGCGGCACACGGGGGCTCGCCCCTGGCGGCAACGCTGAGCGCGAGACGGGTGACCCGCGTAGCCGTCCATCCTGCCCGCCAGCGCGAAGGCATTGGCCGGGCGCTGGTGGCCGCGGCCCGCCAGCAGACGAGCCTCGACTACCTTTCTGTGAGCTTTGGTTACACCGACGCGCTCTGGCGTTTCTGGCAGCGCTGCGGTTTTGTGCTGGTGCGGATGGGGAGCCACCAGGAGGCCAGCAGCGGCTGCTTCACGGCGATGGCACTCCTGCCGCTTAGCCCGGCGGGGCAGGCGCTGTGTCAGCGCGAGCATCAGCGGCTCTGTCGTGATGCCGCGGTGATTGAACGCATGAACGGAGAAAAGATCCCGGTAGAGCCCGCGGGTGAGTCTACCCTTAATGATGATGACTGGCTGGAGCTGACCGGATTTGCTTTTGCGCATCGCCCCCTCACGGCGTCGTTTGCCAGTCTGACGCGCCTGCTGCGGTCAACGGTTCTGCCCCTGGCAGGCTTGCGGGGCAAAATCGAGCAGGACCGGGACGACGGCGCTCTGAGCCAGAGTCTGGGGCTGAACGGGCGCAAGGCGTTACTGAATTATCTGCGCAGCGAGGCGGGTCAGGCGCTGGCGCAGCTGGACAGTCAGCGCTGTCAGGAGCTGAAGCAGACGGTTTTGCAATGGCAATTTTTTCAATAACTTCATCAGTAAACTGGCATGTTCATTCTGCCTGTCAGGCGTAGAATCCCGCTTACCCATTAAGGAGACTGCCATGAAACATGACCATTTTGTTGTCCAGAGCCCCGCTATGCCAGCCAAACAGCTTCTGCTGCTGTTTCATGGCGTTGGCGACAACCCGGTCAATATGGGGGAGATTGGCCGCTGGTTTGCACCCCTGTTTCCTGACGCGCTTGTGGTCAGCGTGGGCGGTCCGGAGCCTTGCGGCCCGAACGGCCGCCAGTGGTTTTCCGTGCAGGACGTGACCGAAGAGAGCCGTCAGGGGCGCGTGGATGCCATCATGCCCACCTTTGTCGAAACGGTGCGTTACTGGCAGCAGCAAAGCGGTGTGAAGGCGGATGCCACAGCGTTGATCGGTTTTTCTCAGGGGGCGATTATGGCGCTGGAGAGCATAAAAGCGGAGCCAGGCCTGGTCTCGCGGGTAATTGCTTTCAATGGCCGCTATGCGACCTTGCCCGGACAGGCGACCACCAGAACCACTATTCATCTGATCCACGGCGGGGAAGATCGCGTGATTGAGCTGTCCCATGCGGTTGCTGCTCAGGAGGCGCTGATCCGCGCGGGCGGTGATGTGACGCTGGATATTGTCGACGATCTGGGACACGCCATTGACGATCGCAGCATGCAATTTGCGCTGGATCATCTGCGTTTTACCGTGCCGAAACGTTACTTCGATGAAGCGCTCAGCGGCGGCAAGCCCAATGATGACGACATCGTGGAGTTCTTTTAGCGGATAACCCTCTCCCCGCCAGGGGAGAGGGAAAGGCATTACTTCTTCTGGTCTTTCTTCGGCCAGTCGTCTTCATCATCCCACTTGTCGTTAAAGTCACGATGTGGGGGGAGTTCGGGTTTGTTGGCGAGGAATTTCTTATGGTCAACGCGCTTGAGATCCTTGATCACATTCAGCAGTACGCCTACCAGAAAAACCAGTACCAGGATCCACCAGTATTTAGCCAGCCAGTCCATTCGCTTATCCTTCTTTGGGGCAATCGTCAGGCGACGAGTTGCTCCATGATACGTTGATACATACGGGCCAGCAGTTGCAAATCAGCGGCATTCACGCATTCATTGATTTTATGAATCGTGGCATTCACCGGCCCAAGTTCGACCACCTGTGCACCCATGCGGGCAATAAAACGTCCGTCAGAGGTACCGCCTGTGGTCAGCAGTTGCGGTTTAATTTCATTATAGTGCGCGATGGCGTTAACCACCGCATCCACCAGTTTGCCGCGCCCGGTCAGGAACGGCTGCCCGGAAAGCCACCAGTCGATGCTGTAGCGCAGCTGGTGTTTCTCCAGCAGGGCCACGACGCGGGCTTTGATCATCTCGTCCGTCAGCTCGGTGCTGAAGCGGAAGTTGAACTGCACAAAGAGATCGCCAGGGATCACGTTGTTGCTGCCGGTACCGGCCTGAATGTTGGCGATCTGCATGCTGGTCGGCGGGAAATACTCGTTGCCTTTGTCCCACTCGATCGCTACCAGCTCGTTGAGCATCGGCGCGGCGCGGTGTACCGGGTTATCGGCCAGATGTGGATAAGCCACGTGGCCCTGGACGCCGTGAATGGTCAGGTTGCAGGTGATAGAGCCGCGACGGCCATTTTTCACCACATCGCCCACCATTTCGGTGCTGGACGGCTCGCCCACGAGGCAGTAATCCAGACGTTCATTACGGGCCATCAGCGTTTCAACCACCTTCACGGTGCCGTTTTTAGCGCTGGCCTCTTCATCAGAGGTGATCAAAAACGCCAGGCGGCCTTTATGGTTCGGGTACTGCGCCACGAAACGTTCGGCGGCAACCACCATCGCTGCCAGCGATCCTTTCATATCCGCCGCGCCACGACCAAAGAGCATGCCGTCGCGGATGGTCGGTTCGAAAGGAGGATTAATCCAGCGATCGGCATCACCGGCTGGCACCACATCGGTATGTCCGGCAAATGCCAGCGTTTCACCCTGGCCGCGCCAGGCCCAGAAATTTTGCGTATCGCCAAAATCCATCGGTTCGACGGTAAAACCAATCGCCCGCAGGCGTTCGATCATCAAAGCCTGACAACCCGCATCATCAGGGCTCAGGGAGGGGCGGCGAATAAGCTGCTGAGTCAGCTCAATGACCGGGCATGACATAGACTACACCTCAATAAAATAGGTTTGGTATTGATTTTCGTTGAAACCCAGCAGCATAGGCTTACCGGGCGCCCAGAGCAATGGGCGTTTGATGATTGCGGGCATTTCCACCATTAATGCGGCTGCGCTGTCGGCATTGTTGATGCTGGCCCGCACACTTTCATCCAGTTTGCGCCAGGTGGTGCCGCGCGTGTTGAGCAGCGCTTCCCAGCCGAGCTCCGCAATAAATTTCTGCATCAAATCAGCATCAATACCGTCGGCGCGATAGTCGTGAAAACGGTACTCAAGGTTGTTTTGCTCCAGCCAGCGGCGGGCTTTTTTGATAGTGTCGCAATTTTTAATGCCATACAGGGTGATCATGGTGAATCCTTTTGTCTTAAAAATGGTCAGTTGCTCAGTAATTTCGATGGTTAGACGTTTGTGGAAATATAACACATTTGTTTTATTACCTTATTGAATATTCAGCAGCGGGACAAATTGTACTTAAGTCGTGAATATTATTTCACCTTTATTGCATAGAGCGCTGACGGCCAAAAATGCATTTAAGAACAACTACAAAGTTATTTTCCCGGCTCTGATTAAGGTTATTTCAAAATATTGCAGTTGGTCACATAAAATTTAACGCGAAGGGCCCATAGTATCTACAAGCCAGTCGTACCAACGGGGGTAGAGCAGTATCACTGATTAAAAACTCTTCACAATGATGATATATTCTCGTAGAATGGCCGATAATAATAAGAGAGGTAGTTATGATTGAACGTGAACTGGGGAACTGGAAAGATTTTATCGAAGGCATGCTTCGTAAATGACATTCAGCAAGAAACGCAAGAGCACTTAATTTTCTAAATAATAAAAGTGTGAAAATTAACACACAAAAAAGGCGGCCGGTAAGGACGCCTTTTTTATTTTCAGTATCTTATTTTTGTTTTTCCTTTAACGGGAAACGTCGCCGTACCAGAACAAAGAACAGCGGAACAAAGTAAATGGCGAGAACAGTGGCCGAAATCATCCCGCCCATCACCCCGGTACCCACCGCATGCTGGCTACTTGAGCCCGCACCAGAGCTGGTCGCCATCGGCAGAACGCCAAACACAAACGCCAGTGAGGTCATTAGGATGGGGCGCAGGCGCTGGCGACAGGCTTCCAGGGTGGCGGCCATCAGCTCCTGACCTTTTTCATTCATCTCGTTGGCGAACTCGACAATCAGAATGGCGTTCTTCGCCGACAGACCGATGACCGTTAAGAGCCCTACCTGGAAATAGACATCATTTTCCAGGCCGCGCATCCAGGTGGCGAGCAGGGCGCCAATAACCCCCAGCGGCACTACCAGCATCACCGAGAACGGCACCGACCAGCTCTCATACAGCGCGGCCAGACAGAGGAATACCACCAGCAGCGACAGGGCATACAGTGCCGGAGCCTGAGCACCCGAGAGGCGCTCCTGATAGGACATGGCGGTCCACTCGAGGCCAAATCCGGCAGGCAGCTGCCGCACCAGATTTTCCATCACATCCATCGCGGTACCGGTACTGACGCCCGGCGCGGCTTCACCGACAATTTCCACCGCGGCGTAGCCGTTGTAGCGCTCCAGGCGCGGTGAGCCCGTCTCCCAGCGCGAGGTGGCAAAGGCCGAGAAGGGGACCATGCCGCCCTCTTTATTGCGCACGTACCACAGATTGATATCGTCCGGCAGCATGCGGTATTTGGCCGCCGCCTGCACATAGACCTTTTTCACGCGGCCACGATCCATAAAGTCGTTCACGTAGCTCGAACCCCACGCGGTTTGCAGGGTATCGTTGATATCATCGATGGATACGCCCAGCGCCTGAGCTTTACGCTGATCGATATCGATCTGCAGCTGCGGACTGTCGTCCAGACCGTTGTGACGCACGCGGGTCAGGGAAGGTTCTTCTCCGGCCAGCTCCAGCAGACGGTCGCGGGCAGCCATCAATGCATCATGTCCGGCCCCGGCGTGATCCTGCAGCTCCATATCAAAGCCCGCCGAACTGCCGAGCCCGCTGATGGCGGGTGGGCTGCTGGCAAAGACCCGCGCCTCTTTGATGCGGCTGAAGGCTTTGGTGGCGCGCTCGATAATGGCAAACGAGCTGCCGGTTGTGGCATCGCGCTCATCCCAGTCTTTCAGACGGACAAACATACGCGCCACGTTCTGTCCGTTCCCGCCCGGGCCGGAGCCGACGGTGGCAAAGACCGACAGCACGTTGTCTTTCTCCTGGTTAAAGAAGTACGACTCCACCTGCTGCACCACCTTCAGGGTCTGCTGCTGGGTCGAGCCGCTCGGTAACTGCACGGAGGTGATAAACATGCCCCGGTCTTCCAGCGGCAGGAACGAGGTGGGTAGGCGCAGGAACATGAAAACCATGCCCCCCAGCAGCAGAATGTAGATCAGCATCCAGCGCAGGCTGCGATGCAGAACCCGCCCCACGCCCGCCTCATAGCGCGCCGCGTTGCGGTTAAACATGCGGTTGAACCAGCCAAAGAAGCCTTTCTGACCGTGGTGTTCACCTTTATGCAGGGGTTTAAGCAGGGTGGCGCAGAGCGCCGGAGTGAGGATCATCGCCACCAGCACCGACAGCACCATCGCCGCCACGATGGTGATTGAGAACTGACGGTAGATCGCCCCGGTCGTACCGCCAAAGAAGGCCATTGGCACAAATACTGCCGACAACACCATGGCGATACCCACCAGCGCGCCCTGGATCTGCTTCATTGATTTTCGCGTCGCTTCGCGGGGCGAGAGTCCCTCTTCGCTCATGATACGTTCGACGTTCTCCACCACCACGATGGCATCATCCACCAGCAGGCCTATCGCCAGCACCATCGCAAACATGGTGAGGGTGTTGATGCTGTAGCCAAAGGCGTAGAGCACCGTGAAGGTGCCCATCAACACCACCGGGACGGCGATGGTCGGGATCAGCGTGGCACGGAAGTTTTGCAGGAACAGGTACATGACCAGGAACACCAGCGCGATGGCTTCGAGCAGGGTTTTCACCACATCCTCAATAGAAGCCTTCACGAACGAGGTGGTCTCGTAGGCGATTTTGTACTCCAGCCCGTGCGGGAAGTAGTGCGACAGCTCGTCGAGACGGTCGATAACCCGTTCTGCGGTGGCCATCTCGTTGGCGCCGGAAGCCAGCTTAACCCCCAGCCCGGAGGCCGCCTTGCCGTTAAAGCGGCTCAGGTAATCATACTTCTCGGCCCCCATCTCCACGGTGGCGACATCCCCCAGCCGCACTTCCGAGCCATCCTGATTGACACGCAGGGTGATGTCGCGGAACTGCTGGGGTGTTTGCAATAGCGACTGGGAGTTAATGGTGGCATTCAGGGCCTGCTTATCTACAGATGGCGTGCCCCCCAACTGACCCACCGCAATCTGGGCGTTCTGCGATTCAATGGCGTCGGTGACATCTTTCGCGGTCATCTGGAAGCTGTTGAGCTTCGCCGGGTCGAGCCAGATGCGCATGGAGTACTGCGACCCGTAGGCGTCGATATCCCCCACGCCGTTGATACGGCTCAGCGGATCCTGAATATTACTGGCAACATAGTCGGCGATATCCTGCTTATCCATCGAGCCATCGGTAGAGACAAAGGCGATGGTCAGGATGTTGGTATCGCCGGTTTTACGCACCGTCACGCCTTGGTTTTGCACCGCCTGCGGCAGCTTACGCAAGGCTGACTGGAGCTGGTTCTGCACCTGCTGCACCGCTTCATCCGGGTCGGCGCCCGCGGTAAAGCTGAGCGTTATCGATGCCTGGCCGGTGGCGCTGCTCTGGGACGACATGTACATCAGGTTGTCGAGGCCCGTCATGTTCTGTTCAATCACCTGGGTAACGGTGTTCTCCAGGGTTTGTGCAGATGCCCCCGGATAGTTAGCCGTAATCCGCACGTTAGGCGGGGCCAGATCCGGGTACTGCTCAACAGGGAGAGAAAAAATAGCCAGCGTGCCGGTCAGGCACAATAAAATTGCCAGCACCCAGGCAAAAATGGGGCGATCAATGAAAAAATTCGCCATTAAAATAGGACCTCGTTTTGCTGCGCGTCGTAATTGTAGATAGCCCGCTTCACTCTAGCGGCAAGGGAGATGTCAAACGTGGAGAAATAAAGGAGATAATGTAAATTATCATGCGCTTTTTCCGCGCCATCGCCCTGGTGCAGCGGTGAGTATTGTTCATCTGCGTGGCTGCCAGGCGATCCCCCGCCTGTTTTTACCGTTATTTACCCTCGGTTGCGGTCGAAGAACAAAAGCGCACGCTCACCTGGGTACCGCCGTCTGGCGGCTGTGAGAAGCTCAGAGTTCCCCCCAGCCGGTCGGCGCGTTCACGCATAATGTTCAGACCGTAGTGACCCGGAGGTTCGCTGGCATCACCAATGCCGATGCCGTTATCGCAAATTGTCACCGTGTGCCTGCCATCCGGGGCGGTGACGCAGCAGACCGTGATGTCGCTGGCCTGCGCATGCTTGATGGCGTTCAGTACCGCCTCCCGGACTATCTGCAACAGGTGGACCTGCATCTGTGCATCCAGCGCCAGAGACGAAAGCTGGCAGTCGAGAGTCAGCCGGGCAGCGGTCTGTTTTTGTAAGTCATCCAGCATCTCCTGTAACGCCGCCGGCAGATTGGCCTGGTTCAGCGTCAGGCGGAAGGTGGTAAGCAACTCGCGCAGCTGGCGGTAGGCGGCATTCAGCGCCTGGGAAAAATCGGTAATGATCGTCTGCGCCGTTTCGTTTTCTTCCGGCACCGCATGTTTGAGTAGCGTTAACTGGATGCGCAGATAAGAGAGCACCTGCGCCAGCGAATCATGCAGTTCACGGGCAATAGTGGCGCGCTCCTCCATCAACAGCAGCTGGTGATAGTGCTTCTGCGCCTGGTTGGAAAAGAGGCCGCGGCCAAGCATCGTCGCCACGCTTTTCATCAGCGGCATCGGGACGGGGCGCTGCGCACTTTGCCAGCGCAGCTCACCGAAACGGGTCTCCATCATCACTACCGGCAGCACCTGGGTGTCGAGATGCAGTGCGGCTTCACCCTCCTGCATCTGCCAGCCGTCGCTGGTGTGCAGGGCCAAGTAAGTGATCCCGGTGTATTCGCAAACAATGTGCAGGATGTGGCGGAAGCAGTGACTGTCAATCTTGCCGGTATTCAACGCCTGGGAGCAGGTAAACAGCATCTCCAGCTGCTGGTGGGCTTCGTGCAGGTGATGCGTCTTCTCTTCAACCGAAATCTCCAGCGAGCGGTACAGGGTGTGTAGCTCCGCCGACATATGGTTGAAGGTACGGGAGAGCAGGCCAAGCTCATTGGAGAGATCGGTATTCGGCACCGGGGTATCAAAATGACCTTGTTCAATGCGCAAGCTGGAGGTGACCAGGTGATTGAGCGGGGCGACAACCTGCTGGCGGATGCGCCGGAGGGTGACAAACACCAGCAGAAAAATACTGGCTCCACCGGCAAAGGAGATGGCGAAGACCAGGGTGATCTTACGTTCGGCATAGTGCTGCAGGGAGAGGACAAAGGCGTCGATACGCGCCACATACTCGTCCATCTGCGCCTGATACCAGGCGTAATCACCCTGAGCGAGTTTCTGATCCACCGCCTGCCACCGGATCTGCAGCTGGCGATAGCGCTGCTTAACCTCGTTCGGGACATACCAGCTATTCAGGGTTTGCAGGGCAGGGGCATCCAGGGTTTGTTGCCAGATCCGGCGATGGGGCACCAGGTCGACGCTGCCCCGCTGGATGTCGTAACCCAAGCGATAGCTCTGCATCCGTAACGATCCGGCCAGGTTGATGGCTTCAGCATCACGCTGGCCGCTGGCGAGAGTAAACAGCGCAATCGCGCTGGTCAGCAGCGACAGGGCAATGATGGAGAAAAAGGCCCGGGCAAGGCTGCGTGAAACAGGTTGTTTAACTCTCACCGGTCGCGTCCTGATAAGCGTTTATGCTGGGGAATGAAACGTAATTTCACCCGCGCTGAAATAAATTGATCTGATACAGGTTCAGGCGAAATATTTTCCGTTCCTGGGCAAATGAACATTGCCTGTTACCGTTGCGGTGGGTAAATACACTATTCCGTTAAAAGAATAAGGTTATCAGGGCCAGCAAGGGAACCGTTATGAACCGTTTTATTATGGCAAATAGCCAGCAATGTATTGGATGCTATGCCTGCGAGGTCGCTTGCGTCATGGCACATAATAATGAGCAACATGCCCTCAGCCAGCGCCATTTTACCCCGCGCATCACCGTGGTCAAAGAGGGCAATAAACAGAGCGCCGTAACCTGCCATCACTGTGAAAACGCCCCCTGCGCCCAGAGCTGCCCGAACGGGGCCATCAGCCGCATGCATGACAGTGTACAGGTGGATCAGCGCAAATGTATCGGCTGTAAAGCCTGCGTGGTTGCCTGCCCGTTTGGCACCATCGAGATTGTCACCACACCGCTGGCGGCTACCGCCCAGAAGTGCGATCTCTGCCTTGAGCGCCCGCAGGGGCCTGCCTGTGTGGCGAACTGCCCGGCGGATGCCCTGTCGCTGGTGACCCCCGATAACCTGAACCAGCTGGCTCGCGCCCGGCAATTGCGCACGGCGCGCCATGAGGCCCAGCCGTGGCAGACCCGGGCGGCGAGCGTGACCAGAACAGGTAGCAAACGCGAGCAGCTGGAGGCTACGCCTGCGCGCGGCGAGCCGGATAAGCTCACCCCTGACGCGCGGGCGGGTAATTTCAACGAAATCTATCTGCCGTTCCGTCCGGCGCAGGCGAAGCGGGAGGCCGACCGCTGCCTTACCTGTGGCGAGCACTCGGTGTGCGAATGGACCTGCCCGTTGCACAATCATATCCCCCAGTGGATCGAACGGGTGAAAGCGGGGGATATCGCTGGGGCGGTCGAGCTCTCTCACCAGACCAACTGCCTGCCGGAGATAACAGGCCGAGTCTGCCCTCAGGACAAACTGTGCGAGGGCGCCTGCACGGTGCGCGACGTGGCCGGATCGGTGACCATTGGCAACATCGAACGCTATATCTCCGACCAGGCGTTGGCGAAAGGCTGGCGACCGGATCTGAGCCACGTTACGCCGGTCAATAAGCAGGTCGCCATCATCGGCGCCGGTCCCGCCGGGCTGGCGTGTGCTGACGCGTTGATCCGTCGCGGCGTCAGCGTCACGGTCTTTGACCGCCATCCGGAAATCGGCGGCCTGCTCACTTTCGGTATTCCGGCCTTTAAGCTGGATAAATCCCTGCTGGCCCGCCGTCGGGAGATCTTCACCGCCATGGGCATCCGCTTCGAACTGAACTGCGAGGTGGGTAAAGATATCCCGCTGGCGCAGCTGCTCAGCGAGTACGATGCCCTCTTTGTTGGGGTGGGGACCTATCGTTCAATGAAAGCGGGTATTCCCAATGAAGATGCGCCGGGCGTTTACGATGCCCTGCCGTTCCTGGTGGGCAATACCCGTCAGCTGATGGGGCTGCCGCCGTCGGTGGAAGAGCCCTTTGTCGATACCGCCGGACTCAACGTCGTGGTGCTGGGCGGTGGCGATACGGCGATGGACTGTGTGCGCACCGCCCTGCGCCACGGGGCGGCGAATGTCACCTGCGCCTATCGCCGGGATGAGGCCAATATGCCGGGCTCGAAAAAAGAGGTTAAAAACGCCAGAGAAGAGGGAGCGACCTTTGAGTTTAACGTCCAGCCGGTGGAGCTCACCCTCGATGACACCGGGCGGGTCAACGGCATCCGCCTGCTGCGCACCCGGCTGGGTGAGCCGGATGCCCAGGGACGCCGTCGTCCGGAGCCTATCGAGGGCAGTGAGTTTGTGATGCCTGCCGAGGCGGTGATTATGGCCTTTGGTTTTAACCCGCATGCGATGCCCTGGCTACAGGCGCAGGGGGTTGAGGTGGATGACTGGGGCAGGATTGCGGCAAGCGTGGAATCGCGCTATCGCTACCAGACCAGCAACCCGCAGATCTTTGCCGGTGGCGACGCGGTGCGGGGAGCCGATCTGGTGGTAACGGCGATGGCGGAAGGGCGACACGCCGCCCAGGGGATCGCCGACTGGCTTGGGGTCGCTTCTCCTACCGAACATTAACCCGACGGGCGACAACGCGGGCTTCGCAGCGTAGTATGACCGGTATTGAGCGCAACGGAGCCCGTATTACCGTGAAAATTGAATTAATTAAAGACAAGTGCCTTTCGGATAACTATTTCATCCTGCGCAACCTGACCTACGATCTGACGCGGCGTAATGGTGAAGTGGTGCGCCACAAACGCGAAGTGTACGATCGGGGCAACGGCGCCACGGTCCTGCTTTACAACCGTGAGAAGCAGAGCGTGGTGTTGATCCGCCAGTTCCGCATTGCCACCTGGGTGAATGGCAACCCCGACGGGCGCCTGATTGAAACCTGTGCCGGGCTGCTGGATAACGATGAGCCGGAAGTGTGCATTCGCAAAGAGGCGATTGAAGAGACTGGCTTTGTCGTCGGCGAGGCACGTAAAGTGTTTGAGCTCTATATGTCTCCGGGCGGCGTAACGGAAATCGTCCATTTCTTCGTGGCGGAATATAGCGACACCCGGCGTGCCGGAGCGGGTGGTGGCATCGAAGATGAGGAGATCGAGGTGCTTGAACTGCCCTTTGCTCAGGCATTATCGATGATGCAATCGGGTGAAATACGGGACGGCAAAACGGTGATATTATTACAGTATTTGCAAAGTTCCGGGTTAATGGCTTGATCTTATTGCCGTTAATAAGATGTATTCAAAATAAATCTATCCGATAAATCTGATTGAGCAACCCCGTTCTGCGCAGGAAGATACGCTCTGTCTGTTCAGCTATTGCTTTCGGGATCCTGCTATTCATGCGTCACTGCCTTTTATTTGTTTTCATGCTCAGCGTGCTGCCCGCGGTGTTAGCCCGGGCGGCACCTGCACAGCGGTCGTTTATTGACTGGCAGGTGACCTGCAACAACCAGAACTTTTGCATCGCCCGTAATGCTGGCGAGCATCACGGGCTGGTGATGACCCTAAGCCGCAGCGCGGGTGCAAAAACTGACGCGTTGCTGCGCATCGATCTCGGTGGGCTGGCAACACCCGATCCCAAACAGCCCGCCATTGCCCCCCGCTTGCTGCTCGACGGCGAGCCGTTGCAGCTTAGCCCCCCGCACTGGCAGATTACCCCGTGGCGTCTGACGACCGACCATGCCGCCACCATTACCGCCCTGCTGACTACACTTCAGCAAAAAAGGGTCATCACGCTCGCCGGTGGCAAGCAGGTCATCTCCCTGGATGGGATGAAAGAGGCGCTACAGTTTATTGATGCCCAGCAAAAGCGTGGCGGGAGCGAAACCGCGTGGATCAACAAAGGGGCGCAACCCCCGCTGAGCGTACCGCCCGCACCGGCGCTGAAAGAGGTGGCCGTGGTGAACCCGACGCCGACGCCGCTCACCCGCGAGGAGCGCAGCGATCTGCTCGACTATGGCACCTGGCGTATCAACAACAGCCAGTGTTCGCTCGACCCGGCCCGTCGTGAAGTGCGGGTCACCGCCCTAACGGATGACAAAGCGCTGCTGATGGTTGGCTGCGAGGCGGGGGCATACAACACCGTCGATTTGGCCTGGCTGGTCTCACGTAAAAAGCCGTTTGCTTCCCATGCGGTACGTCTGCGCCTGCCGTTTGTTCCCGCCAGCGACAGCAGCGAGATGGAGTTAATGAACGCCAGTTTTGATGAGAAGAGCCGCGAGCTGACGACCCTGGCGCTGGGGCGCGGGATTGCCGACTGCGGTATCCAGACGCGCTGGCGTTTTACCGGCCAGCGTTTCCGGCTGGTGCGATATGCGGAAGAGCCAAGCTGTGATAACTGGCATGGGCCGGATGCATGGCCGACCTTGTGGATAACGCGTTAAAATGCCGGGTGGCGCTGCGCTTACCCGGCCTACGAATGACGTTAACCTAGTAGGCCCGGCAAGCGCAGCGCCGCCGGGCAAACCACTTACAGCAAGGCCTGCGCCTTCTCGACCACATTCTCCACCGTAAAGCCGAAGAACGGGAACAGCTTCTCGGCCGGAGCGGATTCACCGTAGCCGGTCATGCCGACAATCTTCCCTTTCAGCCCGACATATTTGTACCAGTAGTCCGCGATACCCGCTTCGACCGCCACACGGGCCGTGACGTCTGATGGCAGCACCGACTCGCGGTACTCTTCATCCTGAGCATCAAAGATATCCGTTGAAGGCAGCGACACCACCCGTACTGCATGGCCTTCGGCGGTGAGCTTCTCCGCCGCCTTGACGGTAATCTCCATCTCCGAACCGGTAGCAATCAGAATCAGATCCGGCTTGCCGCCGCTGTCTTTCAGGATATACCCCCCGCGGGCAATGTTTTTCACTTGCTCCGGGGTACGCTCGATCTGCGCCAGGTTCTGGCGGGAGAGGATCAGTGCTGTCGGACCGTTATGGCGCTCTATCGCCAGCTTCCAGCCGACAGCGGCTTCAACCTGATCGCACGGTCGCCAGGTGCTGAAGTTCGGCGTCAGACGCAGGCTGGCCAGCTGTTCCACCGCCTGGTGAGTTGGGCCATCTTCTCCCAGACCGATGGAGTCGTGGGTATAAACCATGATCTGCCGGGCCTTCATCAGTGCCGCCATACGCGCGGCGTTACGCGCATACTCCACAAACATCAGGAAGGTGGCGGTATAAGGCACGAACCCGCCGTGGTGGGCGATACCGTTGGCAATAGCGGTCATGCCGAACTCGCGCACCCCGTAGTGGATGTAGTTCCCGGCGATATCTTCCTTGAGCGAGGTCGAGCCCGACCAGATAGTCAGGTTACTCGGTGCCAGGTCCGCCGAGCCGCCGAGCAGTTCCGGCAGGATCGGGCCAATGGCGTTAAGGACGTTTTGCGAGGCCTTACGGGTGGCGATTTTCGCCGGGTTAGCCTGTAAATTTTCAATCAGCGCCTGGGTTGTCTCTTCCCAGTTTTCAGGCAGGCCACCGCCCATGCGACGGCTGAACTCTGCCGCCAGCTCCGGATGGGCTTTCTGATAGGCAGCAAATTTGTCGTTCCAGGCCGCCTGCGCTTTTTCGCCCTCTTCGCGGGCATCCCAGGCTTTGTAGATCTCTTTTGGGATCTCAAAGGCCGGGTATTTCCAGCCCAGTTTCTGCCGCGTCAGGGCCACTTCCTCTTCCCCCAGCGCCGCGCCGTGGGACTCTTCCTTACCGGCTTTGTTCGGGGAACCGAATCCGATGACCGTGCGACAGATTATCAGCGACGGTTTATCAGTTACGCTTTGCGCTTCCTGAATGGCCGCTTTCAGCGCCTCTGGGTCGTGGCCGTCAATCTCATGCACCACGTGCCAGTTATAGGCCTCAAAGCGTTTGGCCGTGTCGTCAGTGAACCAGCCCTCAGTTTCGCCGTCGATGGAGATGCCGTTGTGATCGTAGAAGCCGATCAGCTTGCCCAGACCCAGCGTGCCCGCCAGGGAACAGACCTCGTGCGAGATCCCCTCCATCAGACAACCATCGCCCATAAAGACATAGGTGTGGTGATCGACAATTTCATGTCCCGGCTGGTTAAACTGCGCCGCCAGCGTGCGCTCGGCAATCGCCAGCCCGACCGCATTCGCCAGCCCCTGACCGAGCGGCCCGGTGGTGGTTTCGACCCCTGGCGTATAACCCAGCTCCGGGTGCCCCGGTGTTTTTGAGTGCAGCTGACGGAAGTTTTTCAACTCCTCCAGCGGCAGGTTATAGCCGGAGAGGTGCAGCAGGCTATAAAGCAGCATCGAGGCGTGACCGTTAGAGAGAATAAAGCGGTCGCGGTCATACCACGTCGGATCGTTAGGGTTATGCTTCAGGAAATCGTTCCACAACACTTCGGCGATATCGGCCATGCCCATCGGCGCGCCTGGGTGACCGGAATTGGCTTTTTGCACGGCATCCATGCTGAGGGCGCGAATGGCATTGGCTAACTCTTTACGGGACATAGTTCACTCCATGGCAAGGTTACAGTTTGGCGGCAAGCAGATCTTCGAGTTTGCGCTGGTCGACCGCGAAAAGACGGATCCCTTCTGACAGCTTCTCGACCGCCATGGCGTCCTGATTATGCTCCCAGCGGAATTCGGCTTCGGTCATGGGTTTGGGTTTTGGCAGCACCGTAGAGGAAGGTACCAGACGGCGGATAACCGGCTCATCTTTCTCCTGCAACTCTTTCAGCAGGTTAGGGGAGATGGTCAGGCGGTCGCAGCCGGTGAGGGCCAGGATCTGTTCGGTCCGACGGAAGCTGGCACCCATCACGATGGTTTCGTAGCGGTGTTGCTTATAGTAATCGTAGATATTGCGAACGGATTTCACGCCGGGATCTTCGTCCACCACATAAGGGTCCATCGGCTGGCGGGCCTGATACCAGTCGTAGATTCGCCCGACGAACGGTGAAACCAGATGCACCCCGGCCTCGGCGCAGGCACGCGCCTGAGCGAAGGAGAAGAGCAGGGTCAGGTTACAGTTGATCCCCTCTTTCTCAAGCACTTCGGCGGCGCGGATCCCCTCCCAGGTGGAGGCCAGCTTGATCAGAATGCGCGATTTCTCCACATCCTGCTCCTCATAGAGCTGCACAATCTGCCGCGCTTTGGCGATGCTCTTCTCCTGGTCAAACGACAGCCGGGCGTCCACTTCGGTGGAGACGCGCCCCGGAATACTTTTCAGAATTTCGCTACCGATATTCACCGCCAGTTTGTCGCTGGCCTCGGCGACCTGTTGCTCTTTGGTCTTCCCGCGGGCTTTACCAAACGTAATAGCGTCGTCGATCAGGTGCGAGAAGTGCTCAAGCCCGGCGGCTTTCAGCAGCAGCGACGGGTTGGTGGTCGCATCCTGGGGCTGGTAATGGCGGATGGATTCGATATCACCGCTGTCAGCCACGACTGTGGTGAATTGTTTGATGCCGTCTAGTTGGTTCATAAATGATGACTCCTTGAAAATAAAAGAGTTGGTGGAGTGTGTTAGATCACACTTCTGCGAAATTCGCGATGGACTTAACAAAAAAGCATAGCAGACGGACATGGTCTTGCTTTGATGGGCAGGTAACATGATTGTTATAAATTGATAACAATTTTTGTTTTTGGATAGTGAGACTTTGGCACCCTTCAAAGTTTGAACCGCAGTCAGCAGCGATACTATCCGCCACCCTGGGTGAACTCAGACCATAACAACATCACCCATTTTGAATGACACGTGAAAGGAACCTTACAATGGACGATCAGTTAAGACAGAGTGCCCTCGATTTTCATGAATTCCCCGTACCCGGCAAAATTCAGGTCTCTCCCACCAAGCCTCTCGCGACCCAGCGCGACCTGGCGTTAGCCTACTCCCCGGGCGTGGCCGCGCCCTGTCTTGAAATCGAAAAAGATCCGCTGGCGGCCTATAAATACACCGCCCGCGGTAACCTGGTGGCGGTGATCTCCAACGGCACCGCGGTGCTGGGGCTGGGGAATATCGGTGCGCTGGCCGGTAAACCAGTCATGGAAGGGAAAGGGGTACTGTTCAAGAAATTCGCCGGTATCGACGTGTTCGATATTGAAGTGGACGAGCTCGACCCGGACAAATTTATCAACGTGGTGGCCGCGCTGGAGCCGACCTTTGGCGGCATCAACCTTGAGGACATCAAAGCGCCGGAATGTTTCTACATCGAGCAGAAACTGCGCGAGCGGATGAACATTCCGGTGTTCCACGACGACCAGCACGGAACCGCCATCATCAGCACCGCCGCTATCCTCAATGGCCTGCGGGTGGTGGAGAAAAACCTCTCTGACGTGCGCATGGTGGTCTCCGGGGCAGGCGCGGCAGCTATCGCCTGTATGAACCTGCTGGTGGCGCTGGGGATGCAGAAGCACAACATCGTGGTCTGCGACTCCAAAGGCGTTATTTATAAAGGCCGCGAAGCCAACATGGCGGAGACCAAAGCTGCCTACGCCGTGGAAGATGACGGCAGGCGCACTCTGGCAGAGGTGGTGGACGGCGCGGATATCTTCCTTGGCTGCTCGGGCCCGAAAGTGCTCAGCGAAGAGATGGTGATGAAGATGGCGCGCGCGCCGTTAATCCTTGCCCTGGCCAACCCGGAGCCGGAGATCCTGCCCCCGCTGGCGAAAGCGGTACGCCCGGATGCGATCATCTGCACCGGCCGTTCCGATTATCCGAACCAGGTGAACAACGTTCTCTGCTTCCCATTCATCTTCCGCGGGGCGCTGGACGTCGGCGCGACCGCCATCAACGAAGAGATGAAGCTGGCAGCGGTTCACGCCATTGCCGAGCTGGCCCACGCGGAGCAGAGCGAAGTGGTGGCCTCCGCCTATGGCGATCAGGATCTGAGCTTTGGCCCGGATTACATTATTCCGAAGCCGTTCGATCCGCGTCTGATTGTCAAAATCGCTCCGGCGGTGGCAAAAGCGGCAATGGACTCCGGCGTGGCAACGCGCCCGATCGCCGACTTTGATGCTTACATCGATAAACTCACCGAGTTCGTCTACAAAACTAACCTGTTCATGAAGCCGATCTTCTCCCAGGCGCGCGCGGACGCAAAACGCGTGGTGCTGGCGGAAGGGGAGGAGGCGCGTGTCCTGCACGCCACCCAGGAGCTGGTAAGCCTGGGGCTGGCGAAGCCGATCCTGATTGGTCGTCCGAGCGTGATCGAGATGCGTATCCAGAAGCTGGGTCTGCAGATCAAGCCGGGCGTCGATTTCGAAATCGTCAACAATGAATCCGATCCACGCTTCAAGGAGTACTGGAGCGAATATTACGCGATCATGAAGCGCCGTGGGATCACCCAGGAGCAGGCGCAGCGGGCGGTGATCGGCAATACCACGGTGATCGGGGCGATCATGGTCCACCGTGGCGAAGCTGACGCGCTAATCTGCGGCACCATCGGTGAGTACCATGAGCACTTCAGCGTGGTGCAGGAGATCTTCGGCTATCGCGACAACGTGCATACTGCCGGGGCGATGAACGCGCTACTGCTGCCAAGCGGTAACACCTTTATCGCCGATACCTACGTCAACGACGATCCGACTCCGGAACAGCTGGCGGAGATTACGGTGATGGCGGCGGAGACGGTGCGTCGCTTCGGTATCGAACCGAAGGTGGCGTTGCTGTCGCACTCCAACTTTGGCTCATCCAAATCGGCTGCCGCCTGCAAAATGCGCCAGACGCTGGCGCTGGTGCGCGAGCGCGCGCCGGAGCTGATGATCGACGGGGAGATGCATGGCGATGCCGCGCTGGTGGAGAGCATCCGTAACGAGCGGATGCCGGACAGTCCGCTGAAAGGCTCTGCCAACGTGCTGATCATGCCGAACGTGGAAGCGGCGCGTATCAGCTACAACCTGCTGCGCGTCTCCAGTTCAGAAGAGGTGACCGTCGGGCCGGTACTGATGGGGGTGGCGAAACCGGTGCATGTATTAACCCCGATTGCCTCGGTGCGCCGTATCGTGAACATGGTGGCGCTGGCGGTGGTAGAGGCGCAAACGCAGCCGCTGTAAGCAACAGTTGTCGGGTGGCGCTTTCGCTTACCCGACCTGCGGGTCTGGCAGGCCGGGCAAGCGCAGCGCCGCCCGGCGTTAAATCCAGTCGCGAACCTTAATAAAATCCTTCAGGGCAGCCTCCGGGCTGCCTTCTTTTGGCTCATAACTGTACTCCCAGCGCACCAGCGGCGGCATCGACATCAGAATCGACTCCGTGCGCCCACCGGTTTGCAGGCCGAACAGCGTCCCGCGGTCCCACACCAGGTTAAACTCCACGTAGCGCCCGCGGCGATAGAGCTGGAACTCGCGTTCGCGCACGCCGTAATCGTGGTTTTTCCGCCGTTCGACAATCGGCAGGTACGCCTCTGTATAGCCGTTGCCCACCGCCTGCATAAAGCGGAACACGGTATCAAAATCGGGGGTGTTGAGATCGTCAAAGAACAGCCCGCCAATGCCGCGCTGCTCGTCGCGGTGCTTCAGGTAAAAATAGTCGTCGCACCACTTCTTGTATTTCGGATAGACCTCGTCGCCAAAGGGCTGACACAGATCGCGGGCGGTCTGGTGCCAGTGCACCGCGTCCTCTTCAAAGCCGTAATAGGGCGTTAAGTCGAAGCCGCCACCGAACCACCACACCGGCTCAGCACCCGGTTTTTCGGCGATAAAAAAGCGCACGTTAGCGTGGCTGGTCGGCACGAACGGGTTGTGCGGGTGCACCACCAGCGAGACGCCCATTGCCTCAAAGCTGCGGCCTGCCAGCTCCGGGCGGTGCGCGGTAGCCGAGGCGGGCATCGCGTCGCCGTGGACGTGGGAGAAGTTAACCCCGGCCTGCTCGAACACGCCGCCGTTGCGCAGTACGCGGCTGCGTCCGCCGCCACCGGCCTCGCGCTGCCACTCGTCCTGCTGGAATTCACCGCCATCGACGGCGCTCAGTTTCTGGCAAATGTCATCCTGCAGTTGCAGCAGAAAAGTTTTAACCAGCTGTGCATTGGGTTTCATCAACGTTTCCTGGAGTGCGCTTTCTGGTTATCGAACCAGTTAAAGTAACTGATAATGCCGGAGGCAATTGCGTTGGCAATCTTCTGGCGAAACGCCGCCGTGCCGAGCAGACGCTCCTCTTCCGGGTTGGTAATAAAAGAGGTTTCCACCAGCACCGACGGAATCGACGGCGATTTCAGCACCACAAACGCCGCCTGCTCGGTGCCTTTACTGTGCAGACGGTGTACTGGCTTAATCTTCTTCAGAATATGCGAGCCGAGCGTCAGGCTGTTTTTGATGGTATCCGTCTGAACAAGGTCAAACAGCACCTGCTGCAGGAGATGATCTTTATCGGTGGTTTTCTTTCCGGCCACTTCATCCGCGCGGTTTTCCCGGTCGGAGAGGTATTTTGCCATGGCGCTACTGGCGCCGCGGTTGGAGAGGGCAAATACCGATGCCCCCGCCGCCGACGGGTTAGTAAAGCCGTCGGCGTGTATCGACATAAACAGATCCGCGCCGTGCTTGTGGGCGATCTCCACGCGGTCGTACAGCGGAATGAAGGTATCGCCGGTGCGCGTCAGGCGGGCGTCAATGCCGTTGCTGCGTAAAATCGACCGGACATTTTTTGCAATCGCCAGCACAACGTGTTTTTCTTTGGAACCGTTTCTGCCAATGGCGCCGGTATCAATGCCGCCGTGACCGGGATCGAGCATGACCAGACGCTTCGCGCCGGGTTTTTTGGTTTTGGGTTTACTGTGTCCGTTACTGGTTTTGAGCGTGCTCTCGTCTTTTGCCTGAGCCTGCTTTGCGATGCCCGTTAACGTTAAGGCCGCCAGCCCCGCTTTGAGAACCTGACGACGCGATGTGAGTGCTTTTAATGGTTTGAATGTGCTCATGCGGCCTGAATTGTAAAAATTGGGGTCCTGGTGTTATATCGTATCGTCTTTTTCGTTACGACAGTCCATGTGGCGAATTGTTTTACTTTTCATTTCAATACGTGACAAAGTGCCATTATGCCAAATTTTCAGGCGTTTTTCGCGGGATATTGGCGAAAGCGGGCGTTCGCGTCATAATCACTGTTTTTGAACCCAAAAAGGCGGTTAATACCATGGAGATACGTGTTTTTCGCCAGGCAGACTTCGAAGAGGTGATCACCCTCTGGGAGCGCTGCGAGCTGCTGCGACCGTGGAACGATCCGGAGATGGACATCGAGCGCAAGCTCAATCATGACGTCAGCCTGTTTCTGGTGGCGGAGGTGAACGGCGAAGTGGTAGGCACCGTGATGGGCGGCTATGATGGGCATCGCGGTTCGGCGTACTATCTGGGCGTGCACCCGGAGTTTCGTGGTCGCGGCATCGCCAACGCGCTGCTTAACCGTCTGGAAAAGAAACTGATCGCCCGTGGCTGTCCAAAAATTCAGATCATGGTGCGGGAAGATAACGACATGGTACTGGGCATGTACGAGCGTCTTAACTATGAACATGCCGACGTGCTGACGCTGGGCAAGCGCCTGATAGAAGATGAAGAGTATTGATTTTCACCCGGGCGACTACGACAGCTATGGCCGGGTGCGTCTGCCGTTTCTGTTCTGGTGCGTGCTCCTCCTCCAGGCGCGCACCTGGGTGCTGTTCGTGCTGGCTGGCGCCTCCCGCGATCAGGGCAACACGCTGCTGAGCTTGTTTTATCCCGATCGCAATAACTTCTGGCTCGGGCTGCTGCCGGGCATCCCCGCGGTGCTGGCCTTTTTACTGAGCGGGCGGCGCCATCTCTGGCCGCGCCTGTGGCGTACCCTGCGCGGGCTGCTTATCCTCGCCCAGGGCGTACTGCTGTGCTGGCAGCCGCTGCTCTGGCTGAACGGTGAAGCCCTGAGTGGCGTGGGCATTGCGCTGGTGGTGGCCGATATTGTGGCGCTGCTGTGGCTGCTGACCCATCCCCGTCTGCGCGCCTGTTTCACCCCCGAGAAAGATTAAACGGCACTTTTTAGCGATGCTGTACTCCAACAAGCGTTCAAATAACCAGAAAGGAACTCCCGATGAAATCGCTGCGTTTACTGTTATGTGCGCTCCCCGTTGTCCTGACGGGCTGTTCAACGCTTTCCGCCGTTAACTGGTCTGCGGCTTATCCCTGGAACTGGTTTGGCTCATCCACCGACGTGACTGAGCAGGGGGTAGGCAACCTCACCGCCGCCACGCCGCTGGAACAGAGCGCCATCGAATCGGCATTAGGCGGTGATTACCGGCTGCGTAGCGGCATGAGAACGCAGAACGGCAACATTGTGCACTATTACGAAGCGCTGAAAGATGACCAACTGGCCCTGGTGATTAACGGTAATAAAGATACGGTGACGCGCATCGAGGTGCTGGATAGCGATATCGAAACCGACAGTGGGGTGAAGATCGGCACCCCATTTAGCGACCTCTATCAGAAGGCCTACGGCAACTGCGCGAGCGCCCCTGCAGAAGAGGGTGTGGCGGTTGAGTGCAAGGCGGAAGGCAGCCAGCATATCAGCTACCAGTTCAGCGGAACCTGGAATGGTCCGCAGGGGTTAATGCCCTCTGACGACACCCTGAAAAACTGGAAAGTCAGCAAAATTATCTGGCAGCAGTAAATTGCGCCTGGACAAGCCGCCTCGCTGAAAAAGCGGGTATAATCGCCGCCAACCATGCCACGACTTCGTGGCATCTTTTTTTCAGGAGGAGCGATGTCTCAGGTTCAGAGTGGCATTTTGCCAGAACATTGCCGCGCGGCGATTTGGATCGAAGCCAATGTCAAAGGGGATGTTGATGCCCTGCGTGCGGCCAGCAAAGTCTTTATTGATAACGTGGCCACCTTCCAGGCCAAATTCCCGGATGCCCACTGCGGCGCAGTGGTGGCGTTTGGCCACAACGTCTGGCGTCAGCTGAGCGGCGGAGAAGGGGCCGAAGAGCTGAAAGACTTTGTGCCTTATGGTAAAGGTCTGGCTCCGGCCACCCAGTACGACGTGCTGATCCATATTCTTTCTCTGCGTCATGACGTGAACTTCTCCATTGCCCAGGCTGCGATGGCTGCCTTTGGCGACTGCGTTGAAGTAAAAGAAGAGATCCACGGTTTCCGCTGGGTGGAAGATCGCGATCTGAGCGGCTTTGTTGACGGCACCGAAAACCCGGCTGGGGATGAGACCCGTCGTGAAGTCGCGGTGATCAAAGAGGGCGTGGACGCGGGCGGCAGTTACGTCTTTGTCCAGCGCTGGGAGCATAACCTCAAACAGCTTAACCGCATGAGCGTGCACGACCAGGAGATGATGATTGGCCGCACCAAAGAGGCCAATGAAGAGATCGACGGCGACGAGCGCCCGGTGACCTCACACCTGAGTCGCGTGGATCTGAAAGAGGATGGCAAAGGGCTGAAGATTGTTCGCCAGAGCCTGCCGTATGGTACCGCCAGCGGCACACACGGCCTCTACTTCTGCGCCTACTGCGCGCGTCTGTATAACATTGAACAGCAGCTGCTGAGCATGTTTGGCGACACCGACGGCAAGCGCGACGCGATGCTGCGCTTCACCAAACCGGTGACCGGCGGCTACTACTTTGCGCCATCTATCGAGCGTCTGCTGGCGTTATAAAACGGCACTCCTTTCACAGGCCGGGTAAGCGTAAGCGCCACCCGGCACTTTCCCCGCACCCTTATTCCCTTTTCTGCTTCCAAATCACTAAACGGTATATAAAACCGTTACTCCTTTAGTACGCGTTATAAATATTATGGCCCTGAGAAAAACATCACATTTTAAGGGTGCGCAATGGCCATTACTGTACTGAAAAAAGGATCTCTGGTGCTGGCAGCTTCAGTGTTGCTGGTTGCGCAGGCGCAGGCAACCGAGCTGCTGAACAGCTCCTATGATGTCTCGCGCGAGCTGTTTGCCGCCCTGAATCCGCCGTTTGAACAGCAGTGGGCGAAAGAGAATAACGGCGATAAGCTGACCATTAAGCAGTCTCATGCCGGCTCGTCGAAACAGGCGCTGGCCATTCTGCAGGGGCTGAAGGCCGATGTGGTCACCTATAACCAGGTCACCGATGTGCAGATCCTGCATGACAAAGGCAAGCTGATCCCGGCTAACTGGCAGAGCCGTCTGCCGAACAACAGCTCGCCGTTCTACTCCACCATGGGCTTCCTGGTGCGTAAGGGCAACCCAAAGAACATCCACGACTGGAACGACCTTGTGCGTTCTGACGTGAAGCTGATCTTCCCGAACCCGAAAACTTCCGGCAACGCGCGTTATACCTACCTGGCCGCCTGGGGCGCCGCGGACAAAGCGGACGGCAACGATAAAGCCAAAACCGAACAGTTCATGACTCAGTTCCTGAAAAACGTTGAAGTGTTCGATACCGGCGGTCGCGGTGCTACCACCACCTTCGCGGAACGTGGTCTGGGCGATGTGCTGATCAGCTTTGAATCGGAAGTGAACAACATCCGTAAGCAGTACGAAGCCCAGGGCTTTGAAGTGGTTATCCCGAAAACCAACGTGCTGGCGGAGTTCCCGGTAGCGTGGGTGGATAAAAATATCGAAGCCAACGGCACGGAGAAGGCGGCGAAAGCCTATCTCAACTATCTCTACAGCCCGCAGGCGCAGACGGTGATCACCGATTTCTACTATCGCGTGAATAACCCGGACGTAATGAACAAGCTGAAAGACAAATTCCCGCAGACCGAGCTGTTCCGCGTGGAAGATCACTTTGGCTCCTGGCCTGAGGTGATGAAAACCCATTTCGCCAGCGGCGGTGAGTTAGACAAACTGTTGGCGGCGGGGCGTAAGTAATGTTTGCAGTTTCCTCCAGACGTGTGCTGCCGGGCTTTACCTTAAGCCTCGGGACCAGCCTGCTGTTCGTCTGTTTGATTTTGTTGTTACCGCTCAGCGCGCTGGTGGTCCAGCTCTCTGAGATGAGCTGGTCCCAGTACTGGGAGGTGATCAGCAATCCGCAGGTAGTGGCGGCCTATAAGGTGACGCTGCTGTCGGCATTTGTCGCCTCCCTGTTTAATGGCGTGTTCGGCCTGCTGATGGCGTGGATCTTAACCCGCTACCGTTTCCCTGGCCGCACGTTGCTGGATGCGCTGATGGATTTACCCTTCGCGCTGCCCACCGCGGTGGCGGGCCTGACTCTGGCCTCGCTGTTTTCCGTCAACGGTTTTTACGGCGAGTGGCTGGCGAAGTTTGATATCAAAGTGACCTATACCTGGCTCGGTATTGCGGTGGCGATGGCCTTTACCAGCATCCCGTTTGTAGTGCGAACCGTGCAGCCGGTGCTGGAAGAGTTAGGCCCGGAATATGAAGAGGCGGCAGAAACATTGGGCGCAACGCGCTGGCAGAGCTTCCGCAAGGTGGTACTGCCTGAGCTCTCTCCGGCCCTGCTGGCAGGCGTGGCGCTGTCGTTCACCCGCAGCCTCGGTGAGTTTGGCGCGGTGATTTTTATCGCCGGTAACATCGCGTGGAAAACCGAAGTGACCTCGCTGATGATTTTTGTTCGCCTGCAGGAGTTTGATTACCCGGCGGCGAGCGCCATTGCCTCGGTGATCCTGGCGGCATCGCTGCTGCTGCTGTTCTCGATTAACACTCTGCAAAGTCGCTTTGGTCGACGCGTGGTAGGTCACTGATGGCGGAAATCACTCAATTGAAACGCTACGACGCTCCCCGTATTAACTGGGGAAAATGGGTGCTGATTGGCACCGGCGTGCTGGTATCGGCCTTCATTCTGGTCGTGCCGATGGTCTATATCTTTGTCCAGGCGTTCAGCAAAGGGATTATGCCCGCGCTGCAAAACCTGGCCGACCCGGACATGCTGCATGCCATCTGGCTGACGGTGATGATTGCGCTTATCACCGTGCCGGTGAACCTGGTGTTTGGCATTCTGCTGGCCTGGCTTGTGACCCGTTTTAACTTCCCGGGCCGCCAGCTGCTGCTGACCCTGCTGGACATTCCGTTTGCGGTCTCACCGGTGGTGGCCGGTCTGGTCTATCTGCTCTTCTACGGCTCCAACGGCCCGCTGGGCGGCTGGCTGGATGAGCATAACCTGCAGATCATGTTCGCCTGGCCAGGCATGGTGCTGGTCACGATATTTGTCACCTGTCCGTTTGTGGTACGTGAGCTGGTGCCGGTGATGTTAAGCCAGGGCAGCAACGAAGACGAAGCGGCGGTGCTGCTGGGCGCATCCGGCTGGCAGATGTTCCGCCGCGTCACCCTGCCGAATATCCGCTGGGCGCTGCTCTATGGCGTGGTGTTGACCAACGCCCGTGCGATTGGCGAATTCGGTGCGGTGTCGGTGGTATCCGGATCTATCCGCGGCGAAACGCTGTCGCTGCCGTTACAAATTGAATTGCTGGAGCAGGACTATAACACCGTCGGTTCCTTTACCGCCGCAGCCCTGCTGACGCTGATGGCTATTTTGACCCTGTTTTTAAAGAGTATGGTGCAGTGGCGTTTAGAGAATCAGGCCAAACGCCAGCATCAGGAGGGAAATCATGAGCATTGAGATTGCCAATATTAAGAAGTCCTTTGGTCGCACCCAGGTGCTGAACGATATCTCGCTGGATATCCCTTCCGGACAAATGGTGGCGCTGCTGGGGCCGTCTGGCTCCGGGAAAACCACGCTGCTGCGTATCATCGCCGGTCTGGAGCATCAGACCAGCGGCCATATTCGCTTCCACGGCACCGACGTCAGCCGCCTGCATGCCCGCGACCGTAAGGTGGGCTTTGTGTTCCAGCATTACGCTCTGTTCCGCCACATGACGGTGTTCGATAACATCGCCTTTGGCCTGACGGTGCTGCCGCGTCGTGAACGTCCAAACGCCGCCACCATCAAGGCGAAAGTGACCAAACTGCTGGAGATGGTGCAGCTGGCGCACCTGGCTGACCGTTATCCGGCCCAGCTTTCCGGCGGCCAGAAACAGCGTGTGGCCCTGGCGCGCGCCCTGGCCGTTGAGCCGCAGATCCTGCTGCTGGACGAACCCTTTGGCGCGCTGGATGCGCAGGTGCGTAAAGAGCTTCGCCGCTGGCTGCGTCAACTGCATGAAGAGCTGAAATTCACCAGCGTCTTCGTGACCCACGATCAGGAAGAGGCGATGGAAGTAGCCGACCGGGTGGTGGTAATGAGCCAGGGGAATATCGAACAGGTTGATGAGCCTGAGCAGCTCTGGCGTGAACCGGCGACCCGCTTCGTGCTGGAGTTTATGGGGGAAGTGAACCGACTGCACGGCAACATCCGCGGCGGTCAGTTCCACGTTGGCGCCCACCGCTGGCCGCTGGGTTACACCCCAGGCTATCAGGGGCCGGTCGATCTCTTCCTGCGTCCGTGGGAAGTGGATGTCAGCCGTCGCACCAGTCTCGACTCGCCGCTGCCGGTCCAGGTGCTGGAAGCCAGCCCAAAAGGTCACTACACCCAACTGGTGGTACAGCCGCTGGGCTGGTACAACGAACCGCTGACGGTGGTGATGCGCGACGAGGAGCCGCCGCACCGCGGTGAACGCCTGTTTGTCGGCCTGCAACACGCGCGTATTTATCACGACAAGGATCGTATCGAGACGCGGGGAGATCTTGCTCTGGCGGAATCTGCCTGATAGGTTAACGCCACGTAGTTTTGCCGGGTGGCGCTGCGCTTACCCGGCCTATGATATGCTCTGTGTAGGCCCGGTAAGCGTCAACGCCACCGGGCTTTTTATTGGACAGCGGTCATGAACACATTAGAACAAACCATCGGCAATACCCCTCTGATCAAGCTGCAACGGATGGGGCCGGATAACGGCAGCGAAATCTGGATCAAACTGGAAGGCAACAACCCGGCGGGTTCGGTGAAGGATCGTGCCGCGCTGTCGATGATTGTCCAGGCGGAAAAGCGCGGTGAAATCAAACCCGGCGATGTGCTGATCGAGGCGACCAGCGGGAACACCGGCATTGCGCTGGCGATGATCGCCGCCCTCAAAGGCTATCGCATGAAGCTGCTGATGCCGGACAACATGAGCCAGGAGCGTCGTGCCGCGATGCGGGCTTACGGTGCCGAGCTGATTCTTGTGACCAAAGAGCAGGGGATGGAAGGGGCGCGCGATCTGGCCCTTGAGATGGCTAAGCGTGGTGAAGGTAAGCTGCTGGATCAGTTCAACAATCCTGATAACCCCTATGCCCATTACACCACCACCGGCCCGGAGATCTGGCAGCAGACCGAAGGCCGCATCACCCATTTTGTCTCCAGCATGGGAACCACGGGCACCATCACCGGCGTCTCCCGTTTTCTGCGTGAGCAGGAAAAAGCGGTCATCATTGTTGGCCTGCAACCGGAAGAGGGGAGCAGCATCCCGGGTATTCGCCGCTGGCCTGCGGAGTACATGCCGGGCATTTTTAATGCTCAGCTTGTGGACCAGGTACTGGATATTCACCAGCGCGAGGCGGAAAATACCATGCGTGAACTGGCCGTGCGCGAAGGCGTTTTCTGCGGTGTCAGTTCAGGCGGCGCGGTAGCGGGCGCCCTGCGCATTGCACAGGCGGTGCCGGGCGCGGTGGTAGTGGCGATCATCTGCGATCGCGGCGATCGCTATCTCTCTACCGGCGTGTTTGGTGAGGAGAGCTACACGCAGGGGGCAGGGATCTAAAGGCGATGGAGATGATTTTATTCCGGGATAAAACCCGGGCGCAGCAGAGCGATATTGTGGCTGTGCAGTCGCAGGTGGTGTATGGCAGCGTGGGCAACAGCATTGCGGTGCCCAATATTCGACAGCATCGCCTCAACGTGACGGCGATACCGACCGTGCTGTTCAGTAATACCCCTCACTACGACACCTTTTACGGTGGGGTGATCCCCGACGAGTGGTTCAGCGGCTATCTGCAGGCGCTGGAAGAGCGGGACATTTTGCGGGAGCTGAAAGCGGTTACCACCGGCTACATGGGCAGCGCCAGCCAGATTATCCTGCTGGCGAACTGGCTGCGCACGATTAAGGCGCAGCATCCGACTATCTTTATTCTGGTGGACCCGGTCATTGGCGACACCGACAGCGGAACCTACGTTAAACCCGAAATTCCGGAGGCCTACCGTCAGCATCTGCTGCCGCTGGCGCAGGGGATTACGCCCAATGTCTACGAGCTGGAAGTGCTCAGTGGCAAATCGTGTCGGGATAACGCCAGCGCCATTGCCGCGGCAAAAGGGCTCCTTTCCGATACGTTGCAGTGGGTGGCGATTACCAGCGCCCCGGTGGCCGGTGACGCTGACGCTATTCATGTGGTGTTGGTATCCCATGACGAGGTGACAATCAGCACCCATCCCCGCGTCAACGTCGATCTTAAAGGTACTGGCGATCTGTTCTGTTCAGAGCTTGTCAGCGCGCTGGTGCAGAATGAGAGTGTGGCGGCGGCGATAAATCGGGCAGGGGAGAGGGTGACGCAGGTCATGCAGTACACTCAGGAAAAAGGGTACGACGAGTTGGTTTTACCCCTCTGACAAACAAAAATGGCGCCCGAAGGCGCCATTTTTCTGTGCGGTCAAAAATTACTTTTTGATGCGGATAACCGGGGTTTCACCCACGGTGACGCTGCCGGACAGTTTAATCAGCTCTTTGATTTCGTCCATGTTGGAGATAACAACCGGCGTCAGGGTAGACTTGGCTTTCTCTTCCAGCAGTGGCAGATCGAATTCAATCACCGGATCGCCAACTTTAACGCGCTGGCCTTCTTCAGCGATACGCTTGAAGCCTTCGCCTTTCAGTTCAACAGTGTCGATACCGAAGTGAACGAACAGCTCAATACCGCTATCGGATTCGATAGAGAATGCATGGTTGGTTTCAAAAATCTTACCAATCGTGCCGTCAACCGGTGCAACCATTTTGTTACCGGTTGGTTTGATAGCAATGCCATCACCAACGATTTTCTCAGCAAATACGACATCTGGCACGTCTTCGATGTTGACGATCTCACCAGACAGCGGAGCAACAATCTCAATAGTTCCGGTGTCGTTATTGCCTTTGTCACCGAATAGTTTACTAAATAAACCCATTAGACTTCTCTCCTAAGCAGTAATTTGGGCCGCATCTCGTGGATTAGCAGATTGTTTTTTCTTCAATGAACTTGTTAACCAGCGTCATTAACTCGTCCGTTGTCGGTTGAGCAAGAGCCTGCTCTGCTAACACCTTCGCATCTTCGAAGTTCGTGTTACGGATAATCTTCTTGATGCGCGGGATGGAAATGGCGCTCATAGAGAATTCGTCCAGACCCATACCCAGCAACAGAAGTGTAGCACGTTCATCGCCTGCAAGCTCACCACACATGCCTGTCCACTTACCTTCTGCATGAGAAGCATCAATAACTTGCTTGATCAAGTTCAGTACGGACGGTGACATTGGTTGGTAAAGATGTGAAATCATATCATTACCACGGTCAACTGCCAGGGTGTACTGGGTTAAATCGTTGGTACCAATACTAAAGAAGTCCACTTCTTTGGCTAAATGACGGGCGATCGTCGCGGCAGCTGGGGTTTCTACCATCACGCCAACTTCGATTGCTTCGTCGAATGCTTTACCTTCGTCGCGCAGTTCCTGTTTGAAGATTTCGATCTCTTTCTTCAGTGAACGCACCTCTTCAACAGAGATGATCATCGGGAACATGATGCGCAGTTTACCGAAAGCGGAGGCGCGGAGGATAGCGCGGACCTGGTCGCGCAGGATCTCTTTGCGATCCATGGCGATACGCACGGCACGCCAGCCCAGGAACGGGTTCTCTTCTTTCGGGAAGTTCATGTACGGCAGCTCTTTGTCGCCGCCAATGTCCATGGTACGGACGATAACGGCCTGAGAGCCACAGGCTTCTGCAACCGCTTTATAGGCAGCAAACTGCTCTTCTTCGGTTGGCAGGGCGTCACGGTCCATGAACAGGAATTCAGTACGATAGAGACCGACACCTTCCGCGCCGTTGCGCTCAGCGCCATCGACGTCACGTACGGTACCGATGTTTGCGCACACTTCTACCTGATGACCATCCAGCGTAATAGCAGGCAGATCTTTCAGCTTAGCGAGTTCCGCTTTTTCAGTCGCAACCTGCTCCTGAACGGTACGCAGTTTTTCGATCTCTTCGTTAGTTGGGTTGACGTAAACCACGTTGTTTACGGCATCCAGAATCAGATAATCGTCGTTTTTCACCTGTGCGGTCACGCTACCGGTACCCACGATGGCTGGCAGCTCCAGAGAACGCGCCATGATAGAGGTGTGGGAGGTACGGCCACCCGCGTCGGTGATGAAACCCAGCACCTTGTTCAGGTTCAGCTGTGCAGTTTCTGACGGGGTCAGGTCGGCAGCAACCAGGATAACTTCATCCTGAATCGCGCTCAGATCGATAATGGCAAGGCCAAGGATGTTGCGCAGCAGGCGCTTACCGATATCACGCACGTCAGCCGCGCGTTCTTTCAGATATTCATCATCCAGCTCTTCCAGGGCAGATGCCTGACCTTCGATAACTTCATGCGCAGCGGCATCCGCTGTCATGCCTTTATCTTTAATCAGGGCTATGATTTCCTGCTCAAGCTCCTCATCTTCGAGCAACATGATGTGCCCTTCGAAGATGGCTTCTTTTTCTTCACCGAAAGTTTCGCCAGCTTTAGTTTTGATCGCTTCCAGTTGCGCAGATGCTTTTGCACGGCCACTCAGAAAACGTTCAACTTCCTGATTTACCTTATCAGCAGAAATTTTTTTCCGGTCGATGACGATCTCGTCTTCTTTCAACAGAAGTGCTTTGCCGAAAGCGATACCCGGGGATGCTAAAATGCCTGAAATCATAACCCTACCTTACTTGTGACTGATATTTAAAAGAACCCGGATACTTACTCGAGCTCAGCCATCAGTTTTACCAGATGCTCAACTGCTTTCTGCTCGTCTTCGCCTTCCGCGGAGATGGTCACAACGGTGCCCTGAGTCAGACCCAGAGTCTGCAGTTTGAACAGGCTTTTTGCGCTTGCGCTTTTGCCGTTGGAAGTCACAGTGATCTCAGAAGTGAAGCCTTTTGCTTCTTTAACAAACTGAGCAGCAGGGCGGGTGTGCAGACCGTTCGGAGCGGTAATGGTAACTTCTTGCTGGAACATTGTATTTCCCCAACTTATTGGTTTAGTGTTGTGGAACTAAAGTCTAGCCTGGCGGCAGGACTTTAGCCTGTATTGTTAGCACCGGCTTAACGGCACGAGGCACAAATGTGTCAAACGTATTCCGGCACTGGCATGTCAGGCTGCTGACGTCTCGCTCGACATTAAACATTATGCCGCGAAAGCAAGACTTGAACCAAATCATAAAATCGATTCAGCAGCGCGAATTCCTGGATCGATTAATTTCGTGCTTCAAAATAATTGTCAGCTTAAATACCAGAGCCAACGGGGTTGAGCAATGCCGGAAGAGATAAAAGTTTGAAGCAGGCCACAAAAAAGCACCCGAATGGGTGCTTTTTTACGCGATATTTACATTCTGGCACTACTGTTGCAGTTCTTTCTCGGTGAAGAGATCGGCAAACAGGGCAGTACTTAAATAACGCTCACCCGACGATGGAAGAATAACCACGATATTCTTATTGGTAAAGGTTTCATCCTCAAGTAATTTCAGCGCGGCGGCTACGGCAGCACCGGAGGAGATACCCGCCAGAATACCCTCTTCTTCCATCAGGCGGCGCGCGGTAGAAATGGCTTCATCGTTGGTGATAGCCACAACTTTATCAATCAGTTTCAGATCCAGGTTGCCTGGAATAAAGCCCGCGCCGATACCCTGAATTTTATGCGGGCCCGGCTTCAGCTCTTCTCCGGCCAGCGCCTGGGCAATCACCGGCGAATCGGTTGGCTCAACGGCAACGGTGATAAGATCTTTTTTACCTTTTGTGCCTTTAATATAACGGCTCACGCCTGTCAGCGTACCGCCGGTACCGACACCAGAGATAAAGACATCAACCTGACCGTCGGTATCTTCCCAGATTTCCGGACCGGTGGTCTTCTCGTGGATTTCCGGGTTAGCCGGGTTGCTGAACTGCTGCAGCAGCAGATATTTAGCCGGATCGCTGGCCACAATTTCTTCTGCTTTCTGAATAGCGCCTTTCATGCCTTTTGCGCCTTCGGTTAAGACCAGATTTGCGCCTAGGGCCTTCAGCAGCTTACGACGTTCGATACTCATGGTTTCTGGCATGGTCAGCGTCAGCTTATAACCGCGCGCGGCGGCAACGTAGGCCAGCGCGATACCGGTGTTACCGCTGGTCGGCTCAACCAGCTCAACGCCCGGTTTCAGCACGCCACGCTTTTCCGCATCCCAAATCATGTTGGCACCGATACGGCATTTTACGCTGAAGCTTGGGTTACGAGATTCTACCTTCGCCAGGATGCGTCCATTACCGATACGGTTCAGTCGAACCAGGGGCGTGTGACCGATAGTCAACGAGTTATCTTCAAAAATCTTACTCATGGCCTGTCCTTAACTGTTTGAAATTGGGATACCGTCCCAGCATACCTGTTGCATAGGTAGGGGGAAGTAAGGAAATCGCATATCTATATGCTGCATAGAAATAATGGGGATCAGTATGGAATAAGGGGCGGCATAAGCCACCCCTCTTTTTAACTTATTTCCACAAAGCGTGTTTGTCGCGATAACAATCCACCCACATCGCCGTGGCCCCGCACACCGCCACCGGCATGATGAAAAGATTAAGGAACGGAACCATAGTGAACAGGCTGGTCAGCGCACCAAACTGCATATTGGCAACTTTGCGGCTGCGCAGAGCGGTGCGCATCTCTTTGAAGGGCACCTTATGGTTATCAAAGGGATAGTCGCAATACTGGATGGCCAGCATCCACGCGCTGAACAGGAACCAGAGCACCGGCGCTACGGTCTGGCCGATGCCGGGAATAAAATAGAGGAGTAGCAGCACGATGGCGCGAGGCAGATACCATGCCAGCTTTTGCCATTCGCGTTTCATAATGCGCGGCAGATCTTTCATGATCCCCAGCACGCCGGTGTCCGGCGGCGTGGCGCCCGTCAGCCGCGCTTCCAGCTGTTCGGCGAGCAGACCGTTAAAGGGCGCGGCGATCCAGTTGGCGAGCGTCGAGAAAAAGTAGCCAAACACCAGCAGAACCGAAACGATCGCAATCGGCCACAGCAGATAGCTCAGCCATTGCAGCCAGTCGGGAACATGGCTCATGAGCGCCGGGATCCAGGTGTCCAGACGGGTAAACAGCCACCAGAAGGCGCCCCCCATCAGCAGAACGTTGATCAGCAGAGGCAGGATCACAAAGCGTCTGATGCCGGGCAGGGAAACCAGTTTCCAGCCCTGCGAAAAGTACCAGACGCCGCTGCGTGAAGGGGAAGATGTCGATGAAACCATAACCAGGTTGAGCTCCTTTTATCACAACCAGTGAAATTGCCTGCCTATATTAGCCAGTTGCGGCACGTTGACCAGTTCGGAAATGTTCGAAAAAACAGCAAAAAGCACGATTTAACTCATCTTTATGCTGCGAATGCTCTGCACGCACTTGCACTTGACGTAATCGGCAAATACTCTTAGTGAGTAAATGTTTGCCGTGGTGGCAAGGTGTTAGAACAACAGAGAATATAATGATGCAGGATTTGCGTCTGATATTAATCATTGTTGGCGCGATCGCCATAATCGCTTTACTGGTCCATGGGTTCTGGACCAGCCGTAAAGAGCGCTCTTCTATGTTTCGCGATCGCCCACTGAAGCGCATGAAGTCTACCCGTGACGACGATAGCGATGAGGATATCGACGACATGGAAGACGAGGGTGTGGGTGAAGTACGCGTTCATCGGGCCAATAGTGCGCCCGGCGCAGGCCATGGGGAGCATGAAGCGCCTCGTCAGCCTCCGCAGCATCAGTACCAGCCGCCTTACGCCTCTGCACAGCCACGTCCCGCTGCGCCGCAGCCCGTGGCCGAACCGGTACGCCAGCCGCAGCCGCAGCAGCATGAACCTGTGCGACAGCAGCCCGTGCCGCAGCAGCATGAACCTGTGCGTCAGCAGCCGGTGCCGCAGCCGCAATATGCCGCTCAGCCTGAACCACAGCCGCAGCCACAACCTGTCGTACAGCAGGCGCCACAGCCTGTTGCACCAGCGCCGCAACCCGCCCCTGCGCCAGCACCGGTTTCAGAGCCGGAGCCGGTTGTCGAGGCCGCGCCAGTGGCTGAAAAACCACAGCGTAAAGAGACGGTGATTGTCATGAGCGTTGCGGCTCACCAAGGCACCACCCTGAATGGCGACGTGCTGCTTAACAGCATTCATCAGGCGGGCTTTAAATTTGGCGATATGAATATCTTCCATCGCCACCTCAGCCCTGACGGCAGCGGCCCTTCGCTGTTCAGCCTGGCGAATATGGTTAATCCGGGAACCTTTGATCCGGAGATGACCGGTGATTTCACGACGCCGGGCATAACGATCTTTATGCAGGTGCCTTCGTATGGCGATGAACTGCAAAACTTTAAGCTGATGCTGCAGTCCGCTCAGCATATTGCCGATGAAGTCGGCGGTATGGTGCTCGACGATCAGCGTCGAATGATGACGCCGCAGAAACTGCGCGAATATCAGGACCGCATCCGCGAAGTGAAAGAAGCTAACGCGTAAACTTTCGCGTTTGTTTCACACCTCCTCAACCCCCGCCTGTCGGGGGTTTTTCTCATTAATGGTGCGACATGGACTCAATCGAACAACAACTCACCGAACTGCGAACCACGCTTCGCCACCATGAATATCTCTATCATGTGATGGATGCGCCGGAAGTGCCGGACGCGGAGTATGACCGTCTGATGCGTGAGCTGCGCGAGCTTGAAGCGCAGCACCCCGAGTTAATCACGCCGGACTCGCCAACCCAGCGCGTCGGGGCGGCACCGCTGGCCTTTTTCAGCCAGGTCCGTCATGAAGTGCCGATGCTGTCGCTGGATAACGTCTTTGATGAAGAGAGCTTCCTCGCCTTCAACAAACGCGTCCAGGATCGCCTGAAGCATACCGATGCCCTGAGCTGGTGCTGCGAGCTGAAGCTGGATGGGCTGGCCGTCAGCATTCTGTACGAAAATGGCGTGATGATCCGCGCGGCCACCCGCGGCGATGGCACCACTGGCGAGGACATTACCGCCAATGTGCGTACCATTCGCGCCATTCCGCTCAAATTACATGGCGAGAACATTCCGGCACGTCTCGAAGTGCGCGGCGAAGTCTTCCTGCCCCAGGCGGGATTTGAAAAAATCAACGAAGAGGCGCGTCGTACCGGCGGCAAAATCTTCGCTAACCCCCGCAATGCCGCCGCCGGATCGCTGCGCCAGCTTGATCCGCGTATTACCGCGAAGCGCCCGCTAACGTTCTTCTGCTATGGGGTCGGCATCCTGGAAGGGGGCGAGCTGCCTGATACCCATCTGGGCCGTTTGCTGCAGTTTAAAGCCTGGGGGCTGCCGGTCAGTAACCGGGTGCAGCTGTGCGACTCGCCGGAGGCCGTGCTGGCGTTTTATCGTCAGGTCGAAGCCGATCGTCCGACGCTGGGCTTCGATATCGACGGAGTGGTGATCAAAGTCAATTCCCTCGCACTGCAGGAGCAGCTTGGCTTTGTCGCCCGTGCGCCGCGCTGGGCGGTAGCCTTTAAGTTCCCGGCGCAGGAACAGATGACCTTTGTGCGTGACGTAGAGTTCCAGGTGGGGCGAACCGGGGCGATAACGCCTGTCGCGCGTCTGGAGCCTGTTCAGGTGGCCGGAGTGCTGGTCAGCAATGCAACCCTGCACAACGCCGATGAGATCGACCGGCTTGGGCTGCGTATTGGCGATAAGGTGGTGATCCGCCGTGCCGGGGATGTGATCCCGCAGGTGGTGAACGTGGTGGAGTCTGAACGCCCTGAGCATACGCGTGCGGTGGAATTCCCGACCCACTGTCCGGTGTGCGGCTCAGACGTTGAGCGCGTCGAAGGGGAAGCCGTAGCCCGCTGTACCGGCGGTTTGGTCTGTGGCGCCCAGCGCAAAGAATCCCTGAAACATTTCGTCTCCCGCCGGGCAATGGACGTTGACGGCATGGGCGATAAGATCATCGACCAGCTGGTAGAGAAAGAGTATGTCCATACGCCAGCAGACCTGTTCCGCCTGACGCCCGGTAAGCTGACCGGGCTGGATCGCATGGGGCCTAAATCTGCCCAGAACGTGGCCGACGCGCTGGAAAAGGCCAAAGAGACCACCTTTGCCCGTTTCCTCTACGCGCTGGGTATCCGCGAAGTAGGGGAGGCGACGGCGGCAGGGCTGGCGGCATATTTCGGTACGCTGGAGGCGCTGGAAAAGGCGACGATCGACGAGCTGCAAAAGGTGCCGGACGTTGGCATCGTCGTCGCTACCCACGTCTTTAACTTCTTCTCGGAAGAGAGCAACCGCGACGTTATCGGTCAGTTGCTTAATGAAGGGATCCGCTGGCCTGCGCCAGTGGCGATCAACGCTGACGAGATCGACAGTCCGTTTGCCGGCAAAACCGTGGTGCTGACCGGTAGCCTGAGCCAGCTTTCACGCGATGATGCTAAAGCGCGTCTGACGGCGCTGGGGGCAAAAGTGGTCGGCAGTGTGTCGAAGAAAACCGACCTGGTGATTGCCGGTGAAGCGGCGGGCTCTAAACTTGCCAAAGCGCAGGAGCTGGGCATCACGGTTATCGACGAAGACGAAATGCTGCGTCTGTTGGGAGAGTAACGTGGATAAAGCGCAGCTTATTGAGATTGCCAATACCGAAATGCCGTTCGGCAAGTACAAAGGCCGTCGGCTGATTGACTTGCCGGAAGAGTATTTGCTGTGGTTTGCCCGTAAGGATGAATTTCCTGCCGGGCATCTGGGTGAGCTGATGGCCTTGACGTTGCTGATTAAAACCGAAGGGCTGACCCAGCTGGTTCAGCCCCTGAGACGTCCTTAAACTTTTGCCGCGCGGGCCTGCTCCCGCGCCTGCAACTCATCGGTCTGGCGACGGTAGCGACGCGCCAGCACCGCGCAAATCATCAGCTGCAGCTGGTGGAAGATCATCAGCGGCAGCACCATTATCCCAACCACCGAGGCTGGAAACAGAATGTTGGCCATCGGGATGCCGTTAGCCAGGCTCTTTTTCGAGCCACAGAAGACAATGGTGATTTCGTCAGCTTTGTTAAACCCGAAGCGGCGCGCGGCAAAGACGTTGATGGCAATGATAATCGCCAGTAGCACCAGGCTGACCACCACGATAAACAGCAGCGATCCGACCCCAACCTTATGCCAGATGCCATGCACCACGGCTTCGCTGAACGCGGAGTAGACCACCAGCAAAATCGATGACTGATCGGTTTTGGCGATCCACTTCTTATGTTTCGCCACAAATGCCCCGGTCCACGGGCGGGAAAGATGTCCCAGCACAAACGGCAGCAGCAGCTGCAGCATGATTTTGCCCACCTGCTCCAGACTGCCCTCTGCGCCGTGCATGTCCATCACCAGCCCCACCAGAAGCGGCGAAAGGAAAATCCCCAACAGGCTGGAGGCGGAGGCTGAACAGACCGCAGCCGCCACGTTACCGCCGGCCATGGAGGTAAAGGCGATGGCCGACTGCACCGTAGCTGGCAAAATGCAGAGATAGAGGAAGCCGGTATAAAGTGCCGGGTCGACGTCGACTGGCGCCCACCAAGCAAACAGCACGCCCAGCACAGGGAAAACGACAAAGGTGCTGCACATTACCCACAGGTGCAGTCGCCAGTGACTGCCGCCCGCGATAATTGCCTCACGGGAGAGTTTTGCCCCATGCATAAAGAACAGCAGCGCGATGGCGGCAGTGGTTAAACCTTCAAAGAAAGGGACAAAGCCGCCGCGAGCCGGGAAGAAGGAGGCGAGCAGAACCACGACGATAAGAATAAGGGTGAACGGATCGAGAATGCGCAAAAGTTTCATAAACACTCCTGAAAACAGATAACGCTATTGTGCTTAACTCCGTTTGAGAAATAAAATTGATTTATTGCATCAATTTATGAGTAAAACAGATGAATTACTCTCTGCGGCAACTTCGCATATTTGTCACCGTCGCGCAGGCGAAAAGTTTCAGTCGTGCGGGAACGATGATCGGCCTGAGCCAGTCTGCGGTGAGCCATAGCGTGAAAGAGCTGGAGTTACAGACCGGCGTGCGGCTTATCGACCGCACCACCCGTGAGGTGGTGTTGACAGAGGCAGGTCAACAGCTGGCCGCGCGTCTGGAAAGGCTGCTGGATGAACTTACCAGTACGCTACGGGATGCAGGCAGAGTAGGGCAACAGCTCTCCGGAACAGTAAGGGTCGCCGCCAGCCAGACCATTTCGGCGCATTTGATTCCACACTGTATCGCGCAAAGTAATCATCAGTATCCGGATATCAATTTTGTGCTCCATGACCGGCCGCAGCAGTGGGTTCTGGAGAGCATCCGCCTGGGGGAAGTCGATTTCGGTATCGTTATCGATCCGGGGCCGGTTAGCGATCTGGAGTGTGAAGAGGTGCTCTCTGAGCCTTTCTTATTGCTGTGCCGTGACGACGATCCCCTTGCTGCTCTGGAGGAGGTGACGTGGCAGTCGCTTCAGGGGGCCAAACTGGTGTTACAGGATTACGCCTCTGGCAGTCGGCCACTGATTGATGCGGCTCTGACAGAGCAGCAGGTAAGGGCGACGATTGTGCAGGAGATAGGTCATCCCGCCACGCTCTTTCCAATGGTCGAAGCCGGGATTGGGATTAGCGTGCTGCCAGCGCTGGCGCTCCCGTTGCCGCAGGGGAGTCGGCTGACGGTAAAACGTTTCACGCCAATCATCGAGCGGAAGCTGATGCTGGTCCGTCGAAAGAATCGCTCGCTTTCGGGTGCTGCCCAGGCGCTGTGGGAAGTGGTACGCATGCAGGCGAAGCGGCTGACACAGGCCCGCATACGTGATCCGCTATTTAGCCCAGAAAACCGTTAAACGTAGATATCAATCTGGTGTTCAGCGGAAGGGGAGTTAACGCCTTCCACTTTACCCTGCTGTTTATCCTGCTTCTGCTGAGCTTCTTCCGCCTGGCGACGCTGTAACTGCTGGAGCTGGGCCTGCAACATTTCGATTTGGTTCTGCAGCAGCTCCTGCTGCTTTTTTTTCTCTTCCGTCGAGCCACTGCCGTTGGCAACATCTTTCAGCTGTTTGGTCAGTTTGGTGATTTGAGAGGTCAGGCGGCTAATCTGTGACGCAATGTCGCTGCCACCGGCGCTGCTGCTGCCGCTGCTTTGAGTCTGGACGGACGGGGTGGATGTTTGAATTGTTGTCATGACGATAGTCTCTTGCCTAAAAAAGAGATATCGGCAGAAAATTGAAGGGCTTGAGAAGCGCTACCTGAAGTAGTAGGAATCGCAGATAGCAAAAAGGCGCCTTTAGGGCGCCTTTTGACATTGGTGGGTCGTGCAGGATGACTCGCTTCGCTCGCCCTTCGGGCCGTCGCCGCAGGCGGCTCCGTTGACTCACTGCGTTCGTCCCGAACCTGCGCAGGTTCGAATCGTTAATATCGCAGATAGCAAAAAGGCGCCTTTAGGGCGCCTTTTTACATTGGTGGGTCGTGCAGGATTCGAACCTGCGACCAATTGATTAAAAGTCAACTGCTCTACCAACTGAGCTAACGACCCGAAGTGGTGGGTGATGACGGGATCGAACCGCCGACCCCCTCCTTGTAAGGGAGGTGCTCTCCCAGCTGAGCTAATCACCCACTTCGGTACTTCATTTACTACGGCAAGAAATCCAGCTGGCGAGAAAGTGGTGGGTGATGACGGGATCGAACCGCCGACCCCCTCCTTGTAAGGGAGGTGCTCTCCCAGCTGAGCTAATCACCCACTTCTCAATTTCTTGCTACACGGCGGAGACTACATAAAGTAGTTGGTGGGTGATGACGGGTTCGAACCGCCGACCCCCTCCTTGTAAGGGAGGTGCTCTCCCAGCTGAGCTAATCACCCCCGCTGTGTGGAGTCGCATTATAGGGAGAGTTGAAAATGAGTCAACGCCTTTTCTAAAGATTTTGTTCGTTCGTCGTAAAATTAAACAAAACGATCGCAAAACCACCTGTGATGCATGATTTCTAAACAAAAACGGCTACAGAGAACGATCTGACAGTAACAAGATTGAGGAATCAGGCTGGAGTGATAGAATATTGCCCACTTTAGTTTCCAGGATATGCCGGTTGTCGGCATCTTTATCACTGTAAGGCCACTTCATGAAAATCAAAACTCGCTTCGCGCCAAGCCCGACAGGCTACCTGCACGTCGGCGGTGCGCGTACTGCTCTCTATTCCTGGCTGTTTGCTCGCAACCAGGGCGGTGAGTTTGTGCTGCGTATCGAAGACACCGATCTCGAACGCTCCACGCCGGAAGCAATCGAAGCCATTATGGATGGTATGAACTGGCTCAATCTGGAGTGGGACGAAGGCCCTTATTTCCAGACCAAACGTTTTGATCGCTACAACGCCGTCATTGATGACATGCTTGAAGCGGGCACTGCATATAAATGCTACTGCTCGAAAGAGCGCCTGGAAGCGCTGCGTGAAGAGCAGATGGCGAATAACGAAAAGCCTCGTTACGACGGTCGCTGCCGCCACGATCATTCACATCACGCGGCGGATGAACCGTGCGTAGTGCGTTTCGCGAACCCGCAGGAAGGTTCAGTCATTTTTGACGATCAGATCCGCGGCCCGATCGAATTCAGCAACCAGGAGCTGGACGATCTGATTATCCGCCGTACCGACGGTTCACCAACCTATAACTTCTGCGTCGTGGTGGATGACTGGGATATGGCGATCACCCACGTGGTGCGTGGCGAAGACCATATCAATAACACCCCACGTCAGATCAACATCCTTAAAGCGCTGAATGCGCCGGTACCGGTTTACGCCCACGTCTCTATGATCAACGGTGACGACGGTAAAAAACTGTCTAAACGCCACGGTGCAGTCAGCGTCATGCAGTATCGTGACGACGGCTACCTGCCGGAAGCGCTGCTCAACTACCTGGTGCGTCTGGGCTGGTCCCATGGCGATCAGGAGATCTTTAGCCGCGAAGAGATGATCCAGCTCTTCACCCTGAGCGCGGTAGGTAAGTCTGCCAGTGCGTTCAATACCGATAAATTACTGTGGCTGAACCATCACTACATCAATACCCTGCCGCCAGAGTATGTTGCGACCCAGCTGCAGTGGCACATTGAGCAGGCAAATATTGATACCCGCAACGGTCCACAGCTTGCCGACCTGATCAAACTGCTGGGTGAACGTTGTAAGACCCTGAAAGAGATCGCGGAAAACTGCCGTTACTTCTATGAGGAGTATGACGAGTTCGATGCCGACGCGGCGAAGAAGCACCTGCGTCCGGTTGCACGTCAGCCGCTGGAAGTGGTTCGCGACAAGCTGGCCGCCATTACCGACTGGAGCGCTGAGAATGTGCATCATGCCATTCAGGCGACAGCGGATGAGCTGGAAGTCGGTATGGGTAAAGTGGGTATGCCGCTGCGCGTAGCCGTTACCGGTGCCGGTCAGTCTCCTGCTCTGGACGTTACGGTGCACGCGATTGGCAAAACCCGTAGCGTGGCGCGGATCAACAGAGCGCTGGACTTTATTGCTGAGCGCGAAAATCAGCAGTAATCAGAACGAAAAAACGGCAGGTCTCCCTGCCGTTTTTTATTCCTCTGGCTGATGAATGTTCAGCCGCACGAGAAAACCCTGTATCCCTTCTCGGGTAAGCAACGTTTCTAGCCGCTTTTGTTCCGCTGAAGTCATATTCTCCAGCGCATTGATGATCCCAGGTAGCACGGCAACGGGTTTAGCCTCACCGTAGCTTGCCCCGTTCTCTGCCAACTGGTAGAGCGCCTGTCGTTTACGAATGGCAGGGATGTTCATGATGTGCTCGTGCACCTGCGCATCAATATAGATCAGGCGCGCCCGCCCACCCTTTACCCCATTAATGCCTTCCGTTTTCCAGCCATTATTGCGCACCCAGCGGTTGATGGTTTGCCTGGCGACCCCCAGCGTCTCGGCAAGCTCCTCGGTGGTCATTTTACTACGTAATCTTTTCATATCAGTTCTGATCGCGGATCCCTAAACGTTGCAACAAACCGGTAATCCCTTCCCGGAGTAATAAAGAGGTGAGTTGTTTCTGCTCTGATGGTGTCATTTCGTTGGCCAGCGTAATTAACAAGGCCTGTAGCGAGTTATCGGGGTGCATGTCCGGCGATGCGGCCATATCCGGGACTCTACGTGCGTTGCGAATAAACTCCCGAACTTTCTCATTCACATGGACCAGACGCGCTTTGCCGCCCTGAACGCCGGGTTTTGGGGATGTGGACCAACCCTCTTTCCGTACCCACTTATTGATGGTCTGTCGGCTATAGCCAGTGAGTCGGGCTAACTCTTCTGGCGTCATTCGTTCCTTGATCATGCAATTTCCTGAGTAAGAGTGTGGTTAATTAGTGGGTCATTTTATAACATCGTTTTACTGGAAAACGTGACAAGATTAACTCATGGCTGCGAGCGCTCTCGCAATGTGATTCATTTGCATGAATTTTCAGCGATTGAACCACAGTGTGAAAATTTGCCGTTGACACTCAGCAATGGAATTCATATGATGCCGCCCGTCAACACGACACGCTTTACGCGATGGGGCTATAGCTCAGCTGGGAGAGCGCTTGCATGGCATGCAAGAGGTCAGCGGTTCGATCCCGCTTAGCTCCACCAAACTCTGAACCCAACAGAGTCTGGTGCGTAAAGAATACTGTGGGGCTATAGCTCAGCTGGGAGAGCGCTTGCATGGCATGCAAGAGGTCAGCGGTTCGATCCCGCTTAGCTCCACCAAAATTTAAACCCTCGCCAGACGGCGGGGGTTTTTTTATGTCCGCAATACAGCGTTTTATCTCCTTTGTTGTTCTGTAAATAAATCTTATTTGAGATTATTCCTGATCAGGAAATGCTATTTCCTGAGCCCTAACTTGAATCACCTGCATAAAGAAATTATTATTATTGTGAATTTAATAACGCCAGGTAAATTGTTTAATAAAATTAATGAATATTAAATTTAATATTAACATAAAGAGCTTCTTGCTCGCGCTGGTGTTATGCCTGATTGTCATTCCTTTTTCTCGCCTTATTTCCCCGAAATCTGTCATCGATGGTTTTGAGGTTTATCTGGCATGGATGCCGCTGAGCGTCATGCTGGCGATGATATTCTTATTTGGTCGTCAGGCTATTCTTCCAATCGTTCTCAGCTTTGCCATCATTAACGCATGGAATTTAGATTTAACGCCAGGACAGGATGCTATCTTATTATTTTGTCAGGTATTTAGTACACTGGTGGTCTGCGGAATATTGCGATGGCAGCTCGGATCGCGCTGGCGTTACCAGGTGCCCAGCCGCTTTATCGGCGCACGTATTTTCTGTCTGGGATTTATCCTTCCGCTATCAATAAAAATCTCGATGTATCTGGCCGGTTATTTATGTGATTTTCCGGTTACCCTTGCGAACTTCACTGACCGGGGTTCGGTAATCTATCATATAGTGGATATTCAGAGCCTGATTTGTGCTGTTCTGATTTTTACCATGCTGTTCTATTATCCTTTAAGAATGGTTATTAATCCGAATTATGCCCGTGCATTTTGGCGACGGAATATTCCTGATTCGTTTTCATTTCGCAACCAAATATTCACATCTTCATTACTTCTCGGTCTTGTTGCTTTCCTTTTACTGCTCTGTGTCCCTTTTCCCTCCGATATTATTGCGGGTTATCTGGTCCCGGTTGTCTTCATTTTATTCACCTTAGGCGTCAGTCGCTTTCGCTATCACTTTATCGCGCTGGGCTGGGCGCTGAGCGCCTTGCTGCTGCTGACCTATAACAGCAATTTTTTGCAGGGTGTGCAGAACGGCTACTCTCTGGCGTTTGTGCTGTCGGTGCTCATCTCCTTCGCTATTTGTCTGGCTTATATGTCCCGCATTTATCAGCGCAGTGAGTGGCTCAAACGTGACTGGCGGGAGAGGGCACTGGTCGATCCGTTAACCGGACTACGTAACCTGCGCGCGCTGGAATGCTTTCTGAAGGACAACAGAGATGTCACCCTGTGCTGTTTGCGCATGGACAACATGGAGTTTCTGAGCCGTCATTACGGCCTGATGATGCGTGTGCAGTGCAAACGGACCATTATTCGCCAGCTACAGCCATTGCTGATGGCCAATGAGCAGGTTTTCCAGATCCCGGGTAATGAGCTGGTAGTGGTGCTCAGCGGCCCGGAAACCGGAGCGCGCCTGCAACACATCATTGATTACCTGAACAGCCGCAAAATTTACTGGAACAATATCGGCCTGGATATTGAGTTTGGCGGCGCCTGGGGCGGCGTGGAGTCTAGCGGTGGTGAGAGCTTGTACCACACGTTGGGCCAGCTGAGCTGGCTGGCGGAAAAGGCCTGCTCGGCGAATCAGGTTCTGTCGCTGAACAGCAGCCTTGAGACGGTTTCGGGACAGACGACAGAGCGTGTGCTGATGCTGAGCCGCATTAAACGGGCGCTGGATGAGGGGGGACTGCGTCTGTATGCACAACCCATCCAGAGAGCCGATGGCATGGGGTATCACGAAATCCTCTCGCGCCTGGAGAGTGAGGGTGAAATCCTTACGCCCGACAGGTTCCTGCCGCTGGTAGCGCAATTTAACCTGAGCCGACGCTTCGATATTAGCGTGGTTGAAGCGCTGCTGGTATGGCTGCAGAATCACCCTTCACAGGAGTGCTGCGCGCGTTTCTCGGTGAATTTGATGCCGCTGACGCTGATGCAAAAAGAGGTTGCGTCAGAGATCATTGCACTGTTTGAGCGCTACAGCGTGAAGCCGCAAACGGTAATAATTGAGGTGACCGAAGAGCAGGCGTTCTCCAATTCGGAAGTGAGTATCGCTAATATTCAGCAGCTGCGTCAGTACGGGTTTAAAATTGCTATCGACGACTTCGGTACCGGGTACGCCAATTACGAGCGGCTCAAGCGGCTGCAGGCGGATGTCATCAAGATCGACGGCTGCTTTGTGAAGGATGTTTGCAGCGACAGCATGGATGCGATGATTGTGAAATCCATCTGCAATCTGGCGAAGACCCGATCGCTGTGTGTGGTGGCGGAGTTTGTCGAAACGGAAGAGCAGCGGGAAAAGTTGCTCGCCTCGGGAGTGGATTATCTGCAGGGATATCTGGTCGGCAAACCGCAACCGCTCACTGAATGACAAATGACAGACGAAAAAAAACCGGGGCGTTATCCCCGGTTTTTTTTATGCTGATTACAGTACCAGTGCAGCGATGGACGCAGACAGGACGCTGACCAGCGTAGAACCGTAGACCAGTTTCAGACCGAAGCGGGAAACCACGTTACCCTGCTCTTCGTTCAGACCTTTAATCGCACCGGCGATGATACCGATGGAAGAGAAGTTAGCGAAAGAAACCAGGAAGACGGAGAGAATGCCTTCGGCGCGCGGGGAGAGGCTACCGGCGATTTTCTGCAGATCCATCATCGCGACGAATTCGTTAGAAACCAGTTTAGTCGCCATAATACTGCCCACCTGCAGCGCTTCGCTGGCTGGCACACCCATCACCCAGGCTACCGGGTAGAAAATGTAACCCAGAATACCCTGGAAGGAGATACCCAGTACGGCAGCAAACAGGGCGTTCAGCGCGGAGATCAGGGCGATAAAGCCGATCAGCATCGCAGCAACAATCACCGCTACTTTGAAGCCTGCCAGTATGTATTCACCCAGCATTTCGAAGAAGCTCTGACCTTCATGCAGATTCGCCATCTGCAGATTCTCTTCACTTTCATCCACGCGGTATGGGTTGATCAGTGACAGAACGATAAAGGTGCTGAACATGTTCAGAACCAGCGCAGCCACCACGTATTTAGGCTCAAGCATGGTCATATACGCGCCCACGATAGACATGGAAACGGTAGACATTGCCGTTGCCGCCATGGTGTACATGCGGTTGCGGGACATTTTGCCGAGGATATCTTTATAGGCAATAAAGTTCTCAGACTGACCGAGGATCAGGGAGCTTACGGCGTTGAAAGATTCCAGTTTGCCCATGCCGTTCACTTTAGACAGCACGGTACCAATAGCGCGGATGACAATCGGCAGAATGCGGATGTGCTGCAGGATACCGATCAGGGCAGAGATAAAGACGATTGGGCACAACACTTTCAGGAAGAAGAACGCCAGACCTTCGTCGTTCATTTTACCGAACACGAAGTTGGTTCCTTCATTGGCGAATCCGAGCAGTTTTTCAAACATCTCGGAGAAGCCTTTTACAAAGCCCAGCCCCACGTCTGAGTTCAGGAAGAACCAGGCGAGCAATACTTCAATAACAAGTAACTGAATGACATAGCGAATGCGGATCTTTTTGCGATCGCTGCTGACCAGCAACGCAAGCACGGCAACGACAACAAGTGCCAGGACAAAATGTAGGACGCGGTCCATATTTGCTCCAAATATGAGGCAGGTTTAATTTCGCTGCACATTCTATGAAACAAGCGTAAAGAAAACGAGATCAAAGCCACACTATCGTTGAGTCCTGTGACGAGTCTCAAAAATAGTGACATACGATACATTTTCGTTATGTTATGTAAATGAGTTAAAAGTTAAGTTTGTGTGCTACGCTTCACAAAGGCGCGTGCTTCTGCCCGCTATCGATAGACCATTCCAGCCCGCTAATTGTTCTTCGCTATCACTGCAATCACGATAATCCTTCTAAATGAACTTGATAATCATTCGCATTTTGATAGCATTTAACATAGCAAAGGCTATATTACTGAGGCAAAAATGAGCAACAGTCGCGTTGATGAGAGTAGCAGTGGTAGGGCTGCACGCAAAATGCGGTTTGCATTAATGGGACCTGCGTTTATTGCCGCCATTGGCTATATCGATCCCGGTAATTTTGCGACCAACATCCAGGCCGGAGCCAGCTTCGGCTATAAACTTTTGTGGGTGGTAGTCTGGGCCAACCTGATGGCGATGATGATCCAGGTGCTGTCGGCAAAACTGGGCATTGCCACCGGCAAAAACCTCGCGGAGCAGATCCGCGACCACTATCCGCGTCCGCTGGTCTGGTTCTACTGGGTGCAGGCGGAGATTATTGCCATGGCGACCGATCTGGCAGAATTTATCGGCGCGGCGATTGGCTTTAAGCTGATCCTCGGCGTGTCGCTGTTGCAGGGCGCGGTATTAACCGGTATCGCCACCTTCCTTATTCTGATGCTGCAACGACGCGGGCAGAAACCGCTGGAGAAAGTGATCGGTGGTCTGCTGCTGTTTGTGGCGGCAGCCTACATTGTTGAGCTCATCTTCTCTCAGCCGGATCTGGTTCAGCTGGGTAAAGGGATGGCGATCCCGAGCCTGCCGACCACCGAAGCGGTGTTCCTTGCAGCCGGGGTACTGGGCGCGACCATTATGCCGCACGTGATCTATCTGCACTCCTCGCTGACCCAGAATCTGCATGGCGGTTCACGGCAGGAGCGCTACTCCGCGACGAAATGGGACGTTGCCATCGCCATGACCATTGCCGGGTTTGTTAACCTGGCGATGATGGCGACCGCCGCAGCGGCATTCCACTTCAACGGCCATACCGGCGTCGCCGATCTGGATCAGGCGTACCTGACGCTGGAACCGCTGCTGAGTCACGCGGCGGCAACTATCTTTGGCCTGAGCCTGGTGGCGGCGGGTCTCTCTTCCACCGTTGTAGGCACGCTGGCAGGGCAGGTGGTCATGCAGGGATTCGTGCGCTTCCACATTCCTTTATGGGTGCGCCGTTCGATCACGATGCTGCCGTCGTTTGTGGTGATCCTGATGGGACTGGATCCGACCCGCATTCTGGTGATGAGCCAGGTGCTGCTCAGTTTTGGTATTGCGCTGGCGCTGGTGCCGCTGCTGGTCTTTACCAGCGACAAGAAGCTGATGGGCGATCTGGTTAACAGTAAGACGGTGAAACGGACGGGGTGGGCGATCGTCGTGCTGGTGGTGGCGCTGAATCTGTGGTTACTAATCGGGACCGCACTGGGATTGTAAAAAAGGCGCCGGGAGGCGCCTTTTTCGTATCAGTGACGGTGACCGTGTCCGCCGTGACCATGCCCGTGACCGCGGCCTCGTGGGCCTCGATGATCGTCACGATCGCTCCAGCCTGCGCGGTAGCCACGCTCATAGGCTTTACGTTTATCCCAGCCACGGTGGTAGCCGTTATCATGTCTGTGCCAGCGATTGCCGCGCCATTCATAATGACGGCGCCAGTAGTCGCGGTCACGCCAGCCGCCGCCGTCCCAGTAGTTACCGTAATTATCACGATCGCCAATTTGTAATTTTATGGATGGCAACAGGGTGATTTCGCCAGCATTAGCGACCAGCGGGGCTGAAGCCAGTAATACTGCTGCCAGAATCAGAGACCTGAACATGGTTATTCTCCTTCACGATCGGAGCCGTAATCGGCTTGTTAAAGCAATATTAAGGGGCGGTAAAGTCCCGGATAATCGCTTTAACTCCTAATTCAGAAGGCGTAGCACTTTTTGCTAAAAGTGCTTTTAATTTACACTGTTCAGAATCGCGTCGATTTCGTTCAGTTCCTCAGGCGTGAAGTGACGGTTCGCCAGCATTCCCACGGCATCATCAATTTGCGCCGTTTTGCTGGCGCCAATCAGCACCGAAGTGACGGCCTCCTGGTGTAACACCCAGGCCAGCGCCATCTGCGACAGCTTCTGGTTGCGGCGTTCCGCCAGGGCGTTGAGCTGACGCACTTTCGCCAGTTTCTCTTCGGTAAGCTGATCCGGATTGAGGAACCGGCTCCCGCTGGCGGCGCGGGAATCTGCCGGAATACCGTTCAGATAGCGGTCGGTCAACTGCCCCCCGGCGAGCGGCGAGAAGGCAATGCAGCCCACCCCTTTATCCTTCAGTACATCCAGTAAGCCCGCTTCCGGGGTGCGTTCAAACATTGAGTATTTCGGCTGATGGATAAGGCAGGGCGTGCCTAAATCATCGAGGATCTCAATAGCCTGGCGAGCCAGCTCTGCCGGATAATTGGATAGCCCAACGTACAGTGCCTTGCCCTGGCGCACGACATGGTCTAACGCTTTCATCGTCTCTTTCAACGGCGTTTCCGGGTCCGGACGGTGATGATAGAAAATATCGACATACTCCAGGCCCATCCGCTTCAGGCTCTGATCGAGGCTGGCAATCAGATACTTACGCGAGCCCCAGTCGCCATAGGGGCCCTCCCACATGGTATAGCCCGCCTTGGTTGAGATGATGAGTTCATCGCGCCAGGCGCTGAAATCTTCCTGCAAAATCCGTCCAAAGTTACGCTCTGCGGAACCCGGCGGTGGACCGTAGTTATTGGCAAGGTCGAAGTGCGTAATCCCCACATCGAAGGCACGATGTAAAAGTTGACGGCTGTTTTCGATCAACGTGGCGTCGCCAAAGTTATGCCACAGCCCCAGGGAGATGGCAGGGAGCTTGAGACCACTTTGCCCGCATCGTTGATAATTCATTGACTGGTAACGGTTTTGATTCGCCTGATAAACCATGAGACTTGCCCCTCTGCGTCAGAATGTCATTCAGTGTATACGTTTACACTAAACGTCTGGCAGGCAGATTACCTTGCGAAAATACGTAAAGCATTATTTCCATGGGCAGTTTATCGCCATTCCTGGACAGCTATCACGCTTCTTCAATACTCAAGTTGAAGTCAACATTATAAGGATAACTGTCATGCAAACCCCCTACACCGTCGCCGATTACCTGCTGGACCGTCTTACAGATTGTGGTGCCGATCATCTGTTTGGCGTGCCGGGCGACTACAATCTGCAGTTTCTCGATCACGTTATCGCCAGCCCGGATATTGGCTGGGTAGGTTGTGCCAACGAATTAAATGCGGCCTATGCCGCTGATGGATATGCGCGCTGCAAAGGATTTGCTGCGCTGCTGACAACGTTCGGGGTTGGCGAGCTCAGCGCCATGAACGGTATCGCGGGCAGTTTCGCCGAGCACGTGCCGGTTCTGCATATCGTGGGTGCCCCGGGCAGCGCCTCGCAGAAAAAAGGGGAGCTGCTGCACCATACGCTCGGTGATGGCGAGTTTCGTCACTTCTATAAGATGAGTGAGCCCGTTACCGTCGCCCAGGCGCTCCTGACTGAACAAAACGCCTGCTATGAAATCGACCGGGTCCTGACCCAGATGCTCCGGGAGCGCCGTCCGGGCTATATTATGCTGCCTGCCGATGTGGCAAAAAAACCAGCCACGCCGCCTGTTAGCGCGCTTATGGACCGTCTTTATGAGAGCGACAGTTTCCGTCTTGACGCCTTCCGCCAGGCGGCAGAAAAACGGCTGGCCGCGAGCGATCGCACCGCGCTGCTGGCCGACTTCCTCGTCCTGCGTTATGGCCTGAAAAATCAGCTGCAACGCTGGGTGGACCAAACGCCCATCGCCCACGCCACCATGCTGATGGGGAAAGGAATTTTTGACGAGCGCAAACCCGGTTTTGCCGGCACCTACAGCGGTTCCGCCAGCGCAGCCGAGGTTAACGAGGCCATTGAAGGCGCCGATACCGTCATCTGCGTGGGTACGCGTTTTACCGATACGCTTACCGCAGGCTTCACCCACAAGCTCACCCATCAGCAGACCATTGACGTTCAGCCCCACGCCTCGCGCATTGGCGATGTCTGGTACACCGGGATCTCCATGAGCCAGGCCATTAAGGTGCTCTCCAGCCTCTGCCATCAGTATGCCCAAACCGGGAATACGCCCCGCCCGGCGAGACAGCTGCATGCGGTTCATCCCGGCTCGCTGACCCAGGACAGCTTCTGGAAAACGCTGCAAACCTATATTCGTCCGGGGGACATTATTCTCGCCGACCAGGGAACCTCGGCCTTTGGTGCTGGCGCGCTGCGTCTGCCGGATGAGGTCAATTTTATCGTGCAGCCGATCTGGGGATCGATTGGCTACACTCTGGCCGCCGCCTACGGTGCGCAGACTGCCTGCCCGGATCGTCGCGTGATTGCCATTACCGGCGACGGTGCGGCGCAGCTCACTATCCAGGAGCTGGGCTCCATGCTGCGGGATAAGCAGCGCCCGGTGATCATGGTCCTGAATAACGAAGGGTATACGGTAGAGCGCGCCATTCATGGTCCGAACCAGCGCTATAACGACATAGCGCTGTGGAACTGGACGCAGATCCCGCAGGCGCTCAGCCTGGATTGTCAGGCCGAGTGCTGGCGGGTGAGCGAGACGGTGCAGCTGGAAGAGGTGCTGGAGAGAGTCGCGCACCCACAACGGCTGTCGTTAATTGAGGTGATGTTGCCGAAAGCCGACGTTCCGCCGCTGCTGAGCGGCATTATCCAGGCGCTGGAAGCACGCAAAAGCGCCTGATTACTTCTCATCGTTCCAGGCAGCCATCATCGGTCTGCCCGCCAGCAACAGCCAGGCGGGCAGCATCACAATACAGAGCAGCGGCAGCAGGGTGGTGTCCGGCACCACCACTGCCGCCATAAACAGGCTTAGCCATGCATCCCGGGTGACAACCAGCACCAGCCCCATAATCGAACAGGAGATGGTAATCGCCAGGGGAACGGCCTCTACATGTTCATGCAGCATCAACCCCAGCGCCGCGCCGACGAACACCGCCGGGAAAATGCGCCCGCCGCGAAAACCGCACGCCGCAGCCACCACCAGTGCCGCCAGTTTTATCAGCGCAAAGAGCAGATAATCTGACACGCTGAAGATCTGGCTGAAGGCCATCTGCTGCATCTCATCCAGCCCCTTAAACAAGGTGATGTTGCCCCCGATTGCCCCAAGGATCCCCAGAATAAATCCGCCAGCGCCAAGAATAAGGACCGGGTGCTTCAGACGATGCATCAGACGGTGCAGGCGTGGCAAACACCAGACCGCCACCATCCCCAGCGCGATAGCGATGGCGGCGACAATCGCGCCGCTAAAAATATCGACCATCTGCATCTGGCTGTAGTGAGCAACGGGCAGCGAGAAGTGAGGATGAAAAAAGAGGCTGGTGGTCAGGGCTCCGGCGGCGGCGGATAAGAGCGGGGCGAACAGACGATCCCAGAGCGGGATCTCCGGATTGCCGCTCAGGGTCTGGGAAAAAATCAGCGCCGCCGCAACAGGCGTGCCGAACAGCGCCCCGATGGTGCCCGCAGAGGCGAGAATGGTCCAGTCGAGGGCGTTCACCCGGGGGAACGCCCGCGCTCCTATGGCGACGGCCAGCGCGATGTTCACCGCCATCACCGGATGCTCAGGCCCAAGGCTGACGCCGCCCGCCAGACCAATAATCAGGGCGATAATCAACCCGGGCAGGGCAGCGGCATCTACCGGCGCGCCAATCAGCGGCTCTACGGCCGGATCTGGCCCGGCATGTCCCGGGCTGTAGCGTATCACCAGTCCTACAGCGATACCGGTAAGCGTCAGGATTAAAATAACCCATACCGGCGAGCTTGCGTTAAGGCCGAGGGAAGCCGGTAATGAGGTCCACAAAATCGATTGCAGCACGGAGGCGACCTTCATGATCACAATCAGGATCAGGCTGGATGCAACGCCAATAATCAGCGCAGGAGGGGCCAGCAGCAGCATCGTTCTGGCTCGCGGATGGAGCATGATGATTTCCTTGTTAAAAAGAGCTGTCTGTACTTTGCACGTTCAGCCTTATGGCAATAGTGCAAATGGTGCTGAAACGGTAAAGTTATTCTGTGATGAAGATCGATAATCCTGGGGTGCTTTTATTCAGGTCGTTGTTGTTCACGGGCCTTGAATTTAGAGTGTGCCAAACAGTTATTTTGACTTTAGCGGAGCAGTAGAAGAATGACAAAGTATGCTTTGGTAGGTGATGTAGGGGGGACTAACGCGCGTCTGGCGTTATGTGACGTCAACACCGGCGAAATCTCCCGCGCCAAAACCTATTCCGGGCTGGATTATCCCAGCCTGGAAGCGGTGGTTCGTGTCTATCTGACGGAGCATGATGTCAGCGTTGAGGATGGCTGTATCGCCATTGCCTGCCCGATTACCGGTGACTGGGTGGCGATGACCAACCACACCTGGGCATTCTCTGTCGCCGAAATGAAGGCCAACCTCGGCTTTGCCCATCTGGAAATTATTAACGACTTTACCGCGGTGTCGATGGCGATCCCAATGTTAAAGCCGGAGCATCTGATCCAGTTCGGCGGCACCCAGCCGGTTGAAGGTAAGCCCATTGCCGTCTACGGCGCTGGCACCGGCCTGGGGGTTTCCCATCTGGTACACGTCGACAAGCGCTGGATCAGCCTGCCGGGTGAAGGCGGACATGTCGATTTCGCGCCAAACAGCGAAGAAGAGGGCATCATCCTCGAAGAGCTGCGCGCGGAGATCGGCCACGTCTCGGCGGAGCGGGTGCTCTCGGGTCCGGGCCTGGTGAACCTTTACCGGGCGATTGTGAAATCCGATGGCCGTCTGCCGGAAAATCTGCAGCCGAAAGATGTGACCGAACGCGCGCTGGAAGATAGCTGCACCGACTGCCGTCGCGCGCTCTCGCTCTTCTGCGTCATCATGGGGCGTTTTGGCGGCAACCTGGCGCTGAATCTGAGCACCTTTGGTGGGGTCTATATCGCGGGCGGGATCGTACCGCGCTTCCTCGACTTCTTTAAATCGTCCGGTTTCCGCGGCGGGTTTGAAGACAAGGGCCGCTTCCGCGATTATGTCCGGGATATCCCGGTGTACCTGATTGTGCATGACAATCCGGGTCTGCTGGGCTCTGGCGCGCATCTGCGTCAGACTCTGGGCCAGGTACTGTAATGGCTTCTCCCCGGTGACGTCTGTTCACCGGGGCATTCCCTTCACAGGTGCATCAGTTGGCGAAACTCTTTCACCTTGCTGCGACTCACCGGCACCTGAAAATCAAGATCCTTCAGCCGTAAAATGTAGGTGTTGTTGAACCAGGGTTCGATCTCGCGGATCTTGTTCAGATTGACGCAAAACGAGCGATGGCAACGGAAGAAATGGCTCGCCGGCAGCTTGCTGCAAAATTCGGTGATGTTCATCGGCATGACGAACGACTCGCGGCGGGTGTAGACGAAGGTCATCTTCTCATGCGCTTCGGCATAATAGATATCGTTCATCGGCGTCACGATGATGCGTTCATCCTTGATCAAATTGATGGTGTCATTTTCACGCATGACCGGTGAGGCCGCGACCTGTTCCGCGCCGGACTGCTGGTGCCAGGCGTGTTCCAGCTTCTGCAGCATGCTGACAATCCGCGACTCCTGGTATGGCTTCAGAATATAGTCGAACGCTTCCAGCTCGAAGGCCTCCACCGCATGCTCTTTCCACGCGGTGACAAAGACAATAAACGGCTTACTGGCAAACTGGCTGATGTTTTGCGCCAGCAATACGCCGTCCAGAGAGGGAATATTGATATCCAGAAATATGGCGTCAACCCGGTTCTGCTGCAGAAATTTCAGCACGTCCAGACCATCTTCAAAGGTGCCGACGATCTCCATCTGGCTGTGTTCTTTAATCAGCCAGCTCAGCTCCTGTTGAGCGAGTATTTCATCTTCCACAATGATGACTTTCATGCGTCACTCCCTCTAAGGCAACAACAACGTCTGGGCATGAACGGCGGCGCGTTCGTTAGGAACATAAAACGCGATCTCGGTACCCGGCTCAAGGCGGCGAATATGTAGTCCTTCGCCATAAAGCAGCTTAACGCGGTGATGGACATTGAGCAGACCAATTTTATTGCCGGGCATCTCATTTGCCTCTACCCGTTCAATTACTTTCGGGTCGATCCCGTGGCCGGTGTCGCGCACCGCCACCCGCACGCGGTTACCGCATTCGGCCACGCTGATGGTAACCACGCCTTTACCCTTGCGCGGCTGAATGCCGTGGACAATGGCATTCTCCACCAGCGGCTGGATCAGCAGGCTTGGGATCACGCAGTTCACCTCTTCATCGATGTCATAGATAACGGTGAGCTTATCGCCAAACCGCGCCTGCTCGATGGCGATGTAATCCTTGATCTGATAAAGCTCTTTTTTGATGTCGATCTGCTCGTCATCTTTCAACTCAATGTTGTAGCGCAGATAGCGCGACAGATTGAAGATCAGCTGGCGGGCGGTGTCCGGATTCAGGCGGATCGACGAGGAGATGGCGTTCAGCGCATTGAACAGGAAATGGGGATTAATTTTACTCTGCAGGGCGCGCAGCTCTGCCTTGTTTGCCATCTCCCGCAGCTGCTCGGCACGGGAGACCTCCAGCTGGGTGGAGATAATCTGCGACAGCCCGACCGCCATCTCCTGTAAGGTGGAAGTGATCTGGTGCGCGTGGCAGTAGTAAATTTTTAGCGTGCCGGTGACGACCCCTTTTTCCCACAGCGGGATGACAAGCATGGAGTGGATCTCCGGGGTGCGGTGGGCCTCATCGTTATTCTTAATGATGATCTTGCCGCCGCTGATTGCCTGGCGGGTGGTAGGGCTGATGGTATCATCATTATCCCGGTAGTTTGTTTCACCCACGCCCACGTAGGCGAGCACCCGGTCAATATTGGTAATGGCCACCGCATCAGCGTCGATGTCGCGGCGGATGATGTCGCACACCTGGCGCAGCGATTCAGCGTTAATATCGCGAAACAGCGGCAACGTCTTATTGGCAATATCCAGCGCCAGCTTGGCCTGCCGGGCGGCGCTGGCCTCTTTTTCGCTTTCCACGCTCTGCACCAGCAGCACGATAAAACCGATGCACACGGTGCCGAGGATCATCGGGATACCGATTTTAGACACAATATCCAGCCCCAGTTCGGTGGTCGGGGCCCAGGCCACCACCAGAATCATGGTCATCGTTTCACAGATCATCCCACCGATAATACCCGCCCGCCAGTGCTGCTTTTTGGGGAATGTGCGGTTGATCCAGCCCGACATCACGCCCGCGATAACGCAGGTGATCAGACAGGGAACCGCCGTTACGCCGCCGATATCGATCAGGTAGCGGTGAAGCCCGGCGATAACACCGGTGATAATGCCCACCCACGGGCCAAACAGGATCCCCCCTGACATCACGGCAATAATACGCACGTTGACCAGCGAACCTTCCACCGGCACCCCGGACCAGGTGCTGAACAGAGCAAACATCGAGAAGATGACGGTGACCGCCAGCAGCTCGCGCGGCGAGTGGGCAGACTTATGCAGCAGCTCGCGGAACAGGCGGATGCGAATGAGGAAAAACAGGCAAATCAGCATTAACGCCGCGCGATCGAACACCGCCAGCAGCATATTGAATATTTCGTGCACGGGTAAACCTGGGAAAAGAGGAAAGAACCATGATAAAAAACCTGACGCTCAATGACCAGCCATCCCGCTCTTTTATAAAATGGGGATAAACCACGTTAATCAAAGGGGATTGTATCTAAGGTCTCATAAGCGAGCAGAAAAGCTAAAAAGCCACCCGGAAGTCGTAACTGTAATGATATTAAAATGTTAACAAAGTAACATTCATGATGCCTCTTTTCACTTTTACTTCCGGTTTTTGCTTGAGCAGTGTTCCTGTTTTAGCGCTACGCTTTTTTTTATTTCTTCCCCCTCGACAAGGCGAATTTTTTCAGGTTATTTTCTAAGCACGCCACATCCGTGGCGACGTCGCTCGGACGGTCCGGGCGCTAACGTAATCTGAGGAATTTATGGCTGACTCCAGTCCTGAACGCCGTTTTTCGCGTATCGATCGTCTTCCCCCGTATGTGTTTAACATTACTGCTGAATTGAAAATGGCTGCGCGTCGGCGCGGCGAAGACATTATCGATTTCAGTATGGGTAATCCGGACGGCGCTACGCCGCCCCATATCGTGGAAAAACTCTGCACCGTCGCCCAGCGCCCGGACACGCATGGTTACTCAACCTCTAAAGGGATTCCGCGTTTACGCCGCGCCATTTCGCGCTGGTATCAGGAACGCTATCAGGTGGAGATCGACCCTGAAAGCGAAGCCATTGTCACCATCGGTTCAAAAGAGGGGCTGGCGCATCTGATGCTGGCGACGCTGGACCATGGCGACACGGTGCTGGTGCCGAACCCCAGCTACCCGATCCATATTTACGGTGCGGTCATTGCCGGTGCGCAGGTGCGCTCTGTGCCGCTGGTAGAAGGCGTCGACTTTTTTAACGAGCTGGAACGCGCCATCCGGGAAAGCTATCCGAAGCCGAAGATGATGATCCTCGGTTTTCCTTCCAACCCGACCGCCCAGTGCGTGGAACTCGACTTCTTTGAGAAAGTGGTGGCCCTGGCGAAGCGCTACGACGTGCTGGTGGTGCATGACCTGGCCTACGCCGACATTGTGTATGACGGCTGGAAAGCGCCGTCGATCATGCAGGTACCCGGCGCGCGGGACGTTGCGGTGGAGTTTTTCACCCTGTCGAAAAGCTACAACATGGCGGGCTGGCGTATCGGCTTTATGGTCGGCAACAAGACGCTGGTAAACGCGCTGGCACGTATCAAAAGCTACCACGACTACGGCACCTTTACCCCGCTGCAGGTAGCGGCCATTGCTGCGCTGGAAGGCGATCAGCAGTGCGTGAAGGAGATTGCCGCCCAGTACAAACGCCGTCGCGATGTGCTGGTCAAAGGGCTGCATGAGGCGGGCTGGATGGTGGAGATGCCGAAAGCTTCAATGTACGTCTGGGCGAAGATCCCGGAGGCCTACGCCGCGATGGGGTCGCTGGAGTTTGCCAAAAAACTCCTGCAGGATGCGAAAGTGTGCGTCTCCCCGGGGATTGGCTTTGGCGACTACGGCGATACGCACGTGCGTTTCGCGCTGATTGAGAACAGCGATCGTATCCGTCAGGCGGTGAGGGGCATTAAAAGCATGTTCCGCGCCGACGGACTGTTGCCCCAGGTAACAAAGACCACGCCAGAGCAGGCGGGTCAGTAACCCCAAAAAAAACAGGCGCCTTGGGCGCCTGTTTTTTTGACTACATTTTCTTTGCTCAGTTCATCATCAGGGCAAACGTACCGACCCATGCGAACAAAATCACTGAAAAACCCATAAAGAAATATTTCACGTTCATCGCTCCGCGTATTTCGTGATACGCAATAAAAAACAGAGTCCAACTGAGTATAGAGAGGTGAAGTCAGTCCAGGGCCGAAATGAGAATTATCCCGTTTCAGCGACGACTCCAGCTCAGAATTCTGTGCTTTCAGGTAGCCAGACGGCGCTAATGTACGCTTAAATTTCGGGAGTGACAAGAGGCATTTTTCTAAATAATTTCCACGACTTACGAGTGTCGTGGAACGGCGACAGTTTAATTTCGGCAGGTAATAAATTGTCCTTCAGCAAGATAGCCTGCTAACGATAAACATGAGTGATTACAGGTGATTAAAAAGGTTAGTTTCTAAAAGAAACTAACCTTCGACGGGGTCAAAGATAGAGGGAAGCGTGTCCTACAGGGCGCGTTTTAAAACGGCGATGCACCCATAAATACTGTTCCGGCGCACGCATGATCTCGCTCTCGATCACCCTGTTGATGTAAGCCGCGGCGGCAGCCTCTTCCTGGGGATAGTTCTCCATCTCCGGCATGATAAACAGGCGATAACCGCTTTTATCGTCTTTTCTCACCATGGTAACCGTCAGCATCACCGACTTTGAAAGACGGTGAATCACAAATGTGCCGTTAGTGGTGGCCACCTCCTTTACCGCGAAGAAGGGGGCGAAGCTGCTGCCATTGCGACCATAGTCCTGGTCCGGAGCAAACCAGACCGCTTCGCCTTTTTTCAGGGCGCTAACCAGCCCACGTAAATTATTGCGGCTGATCATCGCCTTATTTGAACGCATGCGCCCGCACGTCTGCACCCACTCCATCAGGGCGCTATTATGTGGACGATAAGTAGCCATCATCGGCTGGCACAACCCCATCACCCGGCCACCCAGCTCCAGCGACGTAAAGTGAACGCCGATCACCATCACTCCGCAGTTTTTTGCCTGCGCGCGCTGCAAATTTTCCAGGCCTTCAACGTCAAACCACTTACGTACCCGCGAGTCCGGCCAGAACCAGGCCATCCCCGTTTCCAGCAACGCCATGCCGATAGATTTAAAATTTTCATTAATGAGATGATCGCGCTCTGCAGGGGAGAGTGCCGGAAAACAGAGTTCGAGGTTTCTGCGCGCGATAGATTCACGACGCTTCAGAAAACGACGCGAGAGGCTTCCAAGACCGGCACCCAGCCAGCGCAGCGCCGGATAAGGTAATTGCACGAGCAGCCACAGGACGCCCAGACCAAACCACGTAAACCAGTAACGCGGATGCAGAAGCGTGCGCGTGAATTTGCATTGAGACAAGATAAAACGACCTTTGTGAAGAGTATGTTGGTAGCCCCAGACTGGCGCTACGCCGGAATGTTAATAAGACCCGCGGTAATCGTATTGGTTCATGGCTGAAACCGTACATGCCCGGAGTCTGAAAAAACAGCAGTTGGCGTTGGGCGGCGTAATGTAGCACTGTTATATCTTAACTGCTAACACTACTTTCGAGCAAAAAATAACCGGTAAAATCGCTAAAACAGGAGGCTATTTTTATCCGCATTAAGAGGCTATTCATGAGGTCTTTCATATCCAAAATCAAAGCCGAGCAGCACGTTCTGGCGTAAGGCGTGATTTAACGGATAGCTGTAACTCTGCCCGATGCTGACCGTATGGATCACCCGCAACAGCGTGCCGCCGCTCAGGGATGCGGGGGTATCGGTGATCGTCACTTCCGCTCCCTGCAATGCGTGCCGCAGCGACTGATAGGCCGGAGAAGCCGTAATGCTGTTGTTCGTCACGCTGCACAGGCCGAGCAGCAGGCAGATTAATAACACCGGGAAGATCAGCGGATGGCGGTTGAGCAGGCGAACGGGCCGCCAGGAGGTGACAGAGAGCAGGGCGGCACTTAACGGGAGAAGCAGCAGATAGAGCAGTTTTGCCAGGTGAGTGAGGGCGCCGAGCAGGGAGAACATCAGCGCAATGGGAGGCACAATCACCGCCCGCGCCGCATCCTCGCCCCGTTTTTCATTTGCTCCGCCTGCACCGTAGCTGGTCAGCGCAGCCTGCAGGCGGGGGAGTTGCTGTTGCAGTACGTAGTCAAGATGGGGAGCCTGCAGCGCCAGGGCGAACTGTTTCAGGGCGTCCTCTTTCGGATATTCAGGCTGCACCCGGGTTTGCAGCGGCAGGGCCAGCTTTTCCCGCAGCCTCTTCTGTACCGGTTCTAGCATGAAAAATGTCTCCCAGTCGAGGCGGGCCGGGATTGTCACCCCATGATAAAGCCCATTTTTCCGGGTATCGCTGTTATAGCCGAGATAGTCCTGATAAATGTCCGCGCGCGCGGCCAGCCAGAGTTTGTAATAGCCGAGGAGCCCGCCCTCCTGAACGCTGATGCTGTCGCGCAGGTTTTGTGCCGCCTCTCGCTCAAGCAGTTCGTGATAGCGGCTGACCGAACTCATAAGTAGCGGCAGCATCGCCAGAAACGCTTTTCCGGATGGACTGGTCCAGGTTTCGCGCTGACTGCCATCGTCATCAAGCGGGATCCCCGCCAGCGTCTGGTGCCCGTCAATTAAAGACTGCTGATAGAGCTGCGCCAGCATCGACTTCTGGCGAAACTCGCCGGTGCTTTGGGCAACCTGGCGCTCAATAACCCACTCTACCGTTTGCCATGTCACCACGCCGGTGAGCAGACAGAGCGAGAACACCATGCCTGCCACCCAGGGAGCGGGAAACGCAATGTCGCGTTTTTTCAGCCAGGCGTTGCACGCCAGCACCAGCTGGAATGCCAGCAGCGCGGCGGCGATGGCGGTTAGGGCCCGACCATAGCGCTCCATATTGTGGATATCGTCGGGGGTAGAGAGACTTCCCACCAGATCGAGCAGGCGCGAGTTAAAGGCCAGCTCGCAGATAAGGTAGGTGAGGGTGAGGAGAATAACCACCGCGTTTTGCCACAGCGGCAGCGCAGGGCGCTTAATATCGGCCCGGTTTTCCAGTTCACCGAGAGCGCGTTCCGTCATGATTTCAGCTCCAGGCTGGTCTGACGGGTGATCGCAGGTTGCCAGATCTGCTCCGGCAACGAGTTATCCAGCACCGGCACGACCCGGGGCGCGGGCGGTTCTGCGGCTTTAACCTGAGGCCGTTTTTTTACTTTTACGGGCGGCGCAGAGGGCGCTTCTGGCGTGTTCAGGAACGATTCAGGTGCGCTATACGCGGGCTGCACAGGCGCAGGGCGAACATATTTCGGCGCTACGCGCGCCCGGCTGGGATTCTTATCATGGCTAGCACAACCGCTTACGCTCAGAAGCAGCGTTAACAACACCACCCCGCAGCGGGGCATTTTTTGCAGTGGCACGCTCATCAGTTTGTCCTGACTCTGTCGCACAGCGGAGTGACGTCTTTTAAATGTAATCGGGAATTTTAATTCAGGTAGTTGTATCGCTTAAAAATTCTGCTTACCTCCCGGCCAGCTGAGCCAGCGGCATGATCAGCCTGCATTCACCCTCCTCACTGACGGCGCGCCAGCCCGCATCGGACGCCTCTTCCCGGGTAATAGGCATACCCTGCGCGGTCAGCTGCGCGATCAGATCCGCAAATTCCGCCCCGGTCACCGGGCGGGGTTGCCAGAAGGTCTGTTTATTGTCGGTCAGGATCGGCAGAAGCGCGATCTGCGGTTGCGGGGTGCCGAGCAGCAGGCGGACGATAAAACCATACGGCGGCACGCCGCGCGACTGGTATTCACCGTTACTGTTAAACACCCCGTTGCCGATGCTGTAGACCACCAGACTTTCGCCCAGTCGTACCGCCTCGCCAGCCATGTGCGGCCCGGAGCCGATAATCAGGTCGGCTCCGGCCTCGCAGAGACGCTGCGCCAGCGCCCGCTGTCCCGCCGTTGTCCCTTGGTAATCTAGCCCCCAGTGAGCGAGCACGATAGTGGTGGCTGGCCGGGGGCGTGCTTTCTCCAGACGCAGCTGTTCAGCCAGGCCGCCGCTCAGGCAGGCGACCCCTGCCCGACGTGGGCGGGCGTAAAAGGCGCAATCCTGCTCCATGTAGCGCCGGTACCAGTAGGCGCTGAAAATCTTGTACTGCCTGCCGCCCACCGTCAGCACCAGCGGAGCGTGGGCCTGCTGCGCATTGCGTCCGGCGCCGATGCAGGCAATGCCGCCGCCGCTAAACGCCGCCAGGGTGCTCTCCAGCCCCGGGAGTCCGGCATCCATGGCGTGATTATTGCCAAGGGCCACCGCGTCGATACCCTGTTTACGCAGGGCGGTAACCGAGGCGACCGGATCCCCGGTCAGGCAGAACGGCTTTCGGCCTTCCAGACTGGTGCGCAGATCGGTGGCGAGGGCCGCCTCAAAGTTGGCAAGAGTGAAGTCGCTACCGCGCAGCAGGGGGGCGATGCCCAGAAAGCTGTGATCGTAGCCGTAACGTTGCAGGGCATCATCCAAACCCCGCGCCTGGCGCTTGCGGGTATACCACTCGCCAAAATAGGTATCGCCCAACAAGGTGAGGGTCGCCACAGGTTTGTCGATGTGCCGTTCGACGGGCGCCGGTGCGGGCTCTGCGCCATCCACTCCGGCCAGGAGCCCATCCAGCAGATAGTCGAGATGAAAGGCATCATCCGCCCCGGCAGCGCAGGCCAGCCAGAGTTCGCCTGCGATCCACTGCAGCGCAACGCCCCAGCGTCCGGCGCAGAATTGTCCCCATGCGCTGCCGTTGCTGTGCAGGTTGCCGCTTTTACGGTACACCCGCTCGCCTATAGCCGCCTCGTGCTCACCCAGCCACGTAAGCCAGTGCGGGTAGCGCAGCTGGAAATGGTGTATCAGCCTGGCGATATCCGTAAGCGTGGTGCGCTGGCCGGGGCGGGGACGACCGGAGACGTTATTGATATGGGTGTGGCGCATCTCCAGCTGGTCAACAAGGCTGCGCAGCGCCTTCAACGCCTCCGCGCTGCTGCCTGCCAGCATTTCCGCCAGATGAATGGCGGCGTCGCAGGCGTTGTGGATGAGCATCCCCTGCACCAGCGATTTCACGGTTGCAGTGTTCCCCCGTTGCAGGCCAAGAGCCGGATTGCCCTGCAGAACATGGGCGGCGATGCCGTGCATCTCAACAGGCGTCTCAAGGGTTATTTTTTTCGCCAGCAGACGTTCTGCCAGGCAGACGGCCAGCAGCAGCTGGCTCAAGTACGTGGGGGCAAATGCGCTGTCGCCCTGCTCAGACAGCCGGGTTTCGCCAGTGGTAAGATTCATCAGCAGACGGGCGGTTTGCCCTTTTGCCAGGGCTGGCGACGCGGTAAGTCGGCGCTTCAACAGGCCGACAACCCGCCTGAAGTCGGAATTACGCACGCTCCCTTTGACCAGCACGATATCACCGTCGCGCAACGTCGGCGCAGCGGCCTCCACCAGCGCCTCTGCGGTGCTGAAATGGCCGCCGCGAACCTCTTCCGGCAGGGCGTCGTGCAGGGTACGCATCTCGTCACCGTGCAGAAATGCCTGCTGGCAGCTGGCCGCCAGCAGGGGCTGCGCCAGTGAGCGGTGGATGGCGGCGGACTGATCCCCAAGGTTGATGATCCGCCCCAGCAGGGCGATCACCCGGCCACCGTCTTCCTGCGCACGCTGGGCGGCCACCTCAAACGCGTTGAGCATCGACAGGTATTCGGCGTTATAGCTGTCATCAATCAGAGTGACAGCCCCGCCGCCCTGCAGCGGCAGCGCGGTAATGCCCATGTGCTGACCATCGCTGCGCCAGGCTTCAAGGCTGGTAACGATCTCCGCCAGGCTCACTCCAAGCAGGTCGGCGGCGATAAGCGAGGCCACCGAGTTAAGCGCGGCGCCTTTGCCCGGCACGGCCAGCCGGTAACTCAGGCTCTGCTGGTGGAGGTTGAGTGTGATCAGGCTGCCGTTGGCATCCTGGGTAAATGCCGTGATTCGCACGTCGGCGTTGGCATCAAACCCGTAGCTGATGATGCGGGCACCGTCGCGGGTAACGCTGGCAGCCACAGTGTTATATCCGGCCATATCACGGTTTAAAATGGCGTAGCCACCCGGAATAAGACCGTGACTGATGCGCGCTTTAAAGCGGGCCACATCATCGAGAGAGGTCACCCTCCTGCCCACCTGGGTGATGCCGATTTCGGTGATAATGACGATATGCGGCTTAATGCGCGGGCCGATCCCACCGTTGCGCATCCACAGAGCAGAGATCGCCACTTCCATTACCACCGCCTGCGGATTGCAGACTGCACGCGCCAGCGTGATGGAGGCACCTGTGCGGGTGTTGTGGTTCCCGCGGCTCGCCACTACCGACATGTGGTTTGCCAGAATGCTGTTCAGCATCTCTTTGGTCGAGGTTTTGCCTACCGTACCGGTGATCGCCACCAGCTTGCCGTCCAGCCGCCGCCGGGCTTCTTCTGCAAGCCAAAGCAGGGCCTGATAGCTGTTGCCCACCACCAGCTGAGGAAAGTCCGGAGGCAGACCGTCAACCTTGCGCTGGACGATGGCCCCGCAGTAGCGAGAGGCGTGGCGGGAAAGCGAAAGATGAGTATCATCCCAGCCAGCGTAAATACCGGTGTTGCCGGAGCCCTTACGCCAGGTGTCGGGATCGATGGCGACAAAGAGGCAGTGATGGCCAGGCTGCGCCTTATCATGAAAAAGGACAATGTCAGTGGCGCACCAGCCTGCATCCGGGCGATTGTGCCAGATGCTACCGGGTAGTTTTTCGAGTTCGGCAGCGGTCCATCCCGGTGCTTGCGTCTCAGCGCGTGGCTGGCGGGGCGGTTTCTGGCTCATATTTTTATTCCTGCTTTTTTGGGCTTATCCGCGTAGCGGACAAAGGCGAATGGCGTTGATTGCCGCATTACCCGTCAAATCATGATATTCCGGCGGTCTGGCGGGGCGTTCGAGCAGTTCTACCCGGTGGCCATGTTCCCGCAGCGCATCCGCGAATCGCGCCTGCAGATCGAACGGCGTATTGCGATCCTGCGGGTTGCCGATCACCAGGATCAACCGGAAGGGATCGGCGGCGATCCCGCTGATGTGGTTGAGGGGATCCCACGGGTGCGGCAGTCCGGTGGTATCCAGTGCCGGTGCCAGAGCGTTACCGTTTTGCAGGCGCATGCGCTGCGCCCGCTCCAGCAGCCCCCAGGCACCGGAGCTCAGCACCGCGCAGTCGATGTCCCGGCGGCCGGTAGTCAACAGCGCCGAGGCGGCGGTGGCACCTCCGCTGTGTCCGCTGAGAATAAAGCGCTGAATACCATAGCGGGCCTTGATAGCATTGAGGGCGGCATCGATAGCCTGAAACTCTTCCGCCTGACGACGGTGGTAATGGTTACCGCTGGAACCGTAGGTGCCGGGGCGGGCGAGAATGATGGTCGGCAACCCGGTCTGGCGTAGGATGGCCCGGGCCTGACGGCGTTGGTCGGCGGCGGTATTCCCCGGGATGGTGGCGGGTGGGCGCTTTATCTGCGAGACGCGGTCGCCTTTCAGCATCACCACCGCCAGCGGGGCGGCCTGCAGATTGCCTGCGCTGAAATAGCGCATACAGGCGTTGCCTTCAGGGTAGTGTACCCACACGGCATCGTCGCCGGTCGGGCAGTGCTGTCGGGAGGCCGGCTGGTTCCACAGCAGCGGCGTCTCAGCGTAAGCGAAAACGCTGATTAGCAGCAGGATCCATACCGCGAAACATCGACTCACACCACCGCCCCGGAAGAAACAATAGACATACAGAATACACAACTTGTCATACATAATGGTATTATCTGGTTAGGATTATTCTGACAGGGTTTCCTCAGGCGTTATCAGGAGTAAAAATGCCGCTCAGCCAATTACTGGCGCAAATCCGCCCGGCGATGGAATTGCTGGACGTCGCGCCCAAACCACCGATCTGCCCCACCTGGGCGATCTTTTTTAGTGCTTCCGATGGCCAAAGCCGTGCGCATGTTGTGCAGGGCTGTGGCGACACCTTCGATCACGCCTGGCAGCAGGGTGTACAGGCGCTGCTGCAGTGGCAGCAAAAGAGTGGGACGGAAGTTTGCTGGCTGCGCGTTGACCTTGTGGATCAGGTGCAGGCTCTGCGCTGGGATAACCTGCAAGCCCGCTTAGCCAAAACCAAACGCAACTATTTTCGCTTTGGCATCAGCCTGGATCCGGCGTTTCGCTACGCCATGCTGGAGCAGGAGATCGCGGCCAACGCGCTGCTCTATCACGGCGATCACGGCGTTGCCACGCCCAATGCCACTAATCTGGCCCATTTCTCCCGCCGCCGCTTCGGCGCCGTGCTGAGCTGGCCGGAGCAGCCTGACCAGACGCTCTGGCGCTTCACCACCCGGGCGCTCTTTTGCGACGGCGAGCAGCTGCTGCCCATCGAATCGACCGGACGTAACAGCGGCTACCGCCAGCTACCCGACTGGCAGGCGACAGCGCTTGAGCCGATGATCGCCTCCGCCACCGACTACCTTGCCCGGCAGATTACCCCCACCGGGCGCTATCAGTACGGCTGGTTCCCCTGTTTCGACCGCGCGATTCCCACTTATAACGCCTTGCGCCACGCCAGCTCCACCTATGCACTGCTCGAAGGCTGGGAAGTGACGCAGCAGCCTGAACAGTTCGCGGCAATCGAGCGGGCGCTCAACGACCTCTGCGCCAGCTTTATCCGTACTTACAGGCTGCCGGATGGCAGCGACGCCGATTTCCTGGTCGATACCGGGGATGAGATCAAGCTTGGCGGCAATGCGGTGTGTATTCTGGCGATGGCGAAATACAGCGAGCTGACCGGCGATGAGCGATATCTGGAACCGATGGCGCGGTTGGCGAACGGGATCGGCTTTATGCAGGATCCGCAGACGGGCGGTTTTGTCCATGTGCTGAATGCAGGCGATCTGTCCCTGAAGGCGGCGCACCGCATTATCTATTACGACGGGGAAGCCGCCTTTGCGCTGATGCGTCTCTACGGACTGACGAAGGCGCCGCGCTGGCTGGCAATGGTCGAACGGGCGATGGAGCACTTTATCGACCAGAAGCACTGGCAGGCGCACGATCACTGGCTCAGCTACTGCGTCAACGAGCTGACGATCTATCGGCCGCTGGAGCGCTATTACCAGTTTGGGCTGGATAACGTGCGCGATCATCTCGACTTCGTTCAGAACCGCGTCACCACTTATCCTACGCTGCTTGAGTTAATGATGGCGGCCTCACGGATGATCGCGCGGCTTGAGGCATCGCCCCATAAACATCTGCTGGCGGGCTTCGACATGACGGTGTTCAACCAGGCGCTGGAGAGCCGCGCCCGCTATCTGGCAAACGGCTTTTTCTGGCCGGAACTGGCGATGTTCTTTAAAAACCCGCCAAGCATCGTCGGCAGCTTTTTTATTCGTCACCACAGCTATCGTGTGCGAATCGACGACGTTGAGCACTACCTTTCCGGCTATGTCGCGTACCGTAAGCGCTGGCTGGTCCGGTCAGGCGAGAAGTAAGTTAACGCCATGCGGCTTCCTTCTTCTCTTCTGGCGAGCTGCCGACGCTGGCTGTCGCTCTGGCTGGTGCTCCTGCTGGTTATCTCTCCCGGGCTCGGCGCCGGGTGGGATTTCAGCGCCATCAGCACCCGTACCGAACGGCTCTATGGCCCGGCTACCCCCGCCGCCCGGCAGCGGATTGATGAGTGGGCCGCGTTGCTTAAACAGCCGTCGCAGGGCACGATCCATGACACGTTAAACCGGGTTAACCAGTTTTTTAACGCCCGCATGGCGTTTCGCGATGATATCGTCGTCTGGAAGCAGCAGGATTACTGGGCAACGCCAATTGAGTTTTTACGTCAGGGGGCAGGGGACTGCGAGGACTTTGCGCTGGCGAAATATTTCACCCTGCGCGAAATGGGCGTGCCGGCGAACCAGTTACGTATTACCTATGTTAAAGCACTCGAACTGAATCAGGCGCACATGGTGGTGACATGGTATTCCACCCCCACGGCGATCCCACTGGTTCTGGATAACCTGAAAACCGCCATCTTGCCTGCTACACAGCGTACCGACCTGCTTCCGGTCTACGCGTTTAACGGCGAAGGGCTATGGCTGCCGCAGTCCGGCGGCAACAAACGCGTGGGCGACAGCAAACGGCTCTCCCGCTGGCAGGATCTTCTCACCCGTATGCGTGCAGAAGGATTTGTAATTAATGAATAGGATAGGGCCATGTCTCTTTATAAACAGCTACTGATTGGCATCTGTTTATTTACGCTCGTCATTTTCTGCGGCAACTTTTTCGTTACCCTGGAAAGCTCACGGGAGCAGTACCGCAATCAGCTTAGCGCCCACGCGCAGGACGCGGCGACGGCACTGGGAGTGTCGCTGACCACCCATATCGACGATCCGACCATGACCGAACTGATGGTGAACTCCATCTTCGACAGCGGCTATTTCTATCGCATTCGCGTGATCGATATTAAAACCAATAAACCGATTATCGAGCGCAGCGACGTGCCGCAGAGCACCCGCGTACCGCAGTGGTTTGTGCGGCTGGTGAACCTCAGCCCCGGCGAAGGGGATGCCATTGTGATGCGGGGCTGGACGCAGGTCGCCCGGGTCGAAGTGGTCAGCCATCCGATGTTCGCCCTGGCCCGCCTGTGGAACAGTATCGTGGCCAGCTTTTTGTGGCTGATCGGCTGTAGCCTGCTGTTTGTGCTGGCGGCTACCCTGATGTTGAACCGCATTCTGCGTCCGCTTAACTATATTGCCGGGCAGGCGATGGCCATCTGCCGCCGCGAGTTTCTCAACATACAGGCGCTGCCGAAAACGCCTGAACTGCGCCGGGTGGTGGACGCCACCAACATGATGGTGACGCAGCTCAAGGTGTTATTCAGCGAGCAGGCCCGGCGTACCGAAGCGCTGCGTCAGGAGGCCTATCACGACAGCCTGACCGGTCTGAGCAACCGCCGGGCGTTTGATATGCAGCTCCAGTCACGCCTGAGCGATGAAGAGAACGCCGCTGGCCATATGATGCTGCTGCGGGTGCAAGATCTGATGGGGCTTAACCAGCGTCTGGGTGGGGCGAAATCCGATCAATTGCTGGTGGCCGTGGCGGATATCCTGAGCGGTCTGCAGCGCAACTATTTCCACAACGAGGGTTTTTTAGCCCGCGTACGCGGCGGGGAGTTTGCCATTATCGCCCCGCAGATCCTGGGCCAGGACCTTGATAATCTGCGCAACACCCTCAGCACCCAGCTGAAGGCGCTGTCTGAGATGGGCATGAGCGACGTAACGCCGGTGGCGCATTTTGCCATGGTGCCCTTTAACCCAGGCGATACGCCCCAGGCAGTACTGGCCCAGGCGGACCAGGCGCTGGCGAGAGCCGAAACCGAAATGCGCATCTTTGCAACGCCCGATACCGCATCGGCCACCGAGAGCGAAGACGATCATCACAGCTGGTACACCCGTCTGGACGCGGTGCTGACGAGCGGCGCCTTCGCGCTCTTCTCGCAGCCGGTCTACGCCTGCAACAACGCGCGTGAGGTGCTGCATCATAAGATCCTCGCGCGGATTAAAACCCCGGAGGGCGAGCTGGTGCCTGCGGGGCGCTTTATGCCGTGGATCCACCGGCTCAATCTCAGCCGCCGCATGGACATTGTGATGCTCCAGCAGACCCTAAGTGAGCTGGCAAAATCACCGCGTCCGCTGGCGCTGAGCATCAGCGGGGCCAGCGTCGCGGATGACCAGAGCCTGAATGCTCTGCTGCAGCCGCTGAAAAGCGCGCCGCAGCTGGCAACCTGGCTGACGTTTGAGCTGGATGAGAATGAGCTGCCCGATGTCGAGCGGGTGAATGTTCTGGTCAGCCGCCTGAAGGCGTTGGGGTGTCGTCTGGGGATCCAGCACTTTGGCGGACGCTTCCACCTTATCGGCAATTTGCCGCAATGGGGTCTGGCCTGGATTAAGGTTGATGGCAGTTATATTCGCGATATAGACAGCGAGGACGATAAAAAACTGTTTATTGAGGCTATTTACTGGGCCGCCCGTCAGATAAATCTTCCTTTAATTGCTGAGCGAGTGGAAACGGCAGGTGAACTGGCGATCCTCGAAAAAATGGGGCTGTATGGCGCAATGGGGCGCTATTTTGCTGATGCCAGTACGCTGGGTGGAAATTAACCTCACAGGTTATACAGAGGCTGAATATGTATTACGTAGAACGCGATACGGAAAGACGAATAATTCGGGTGGAATTGACACCTTTTTCCGCAATGACAGAACAGCACGATCTCTGTACGCCCGAGATTAACGAGTGGTTGCGCCAGCGTGAGATCCGCGAAGCCACGCTGTACCAGCTGCGGCAAAGCGACCTTGAGATGGTGCGTGTGCTTGAGGATCTGATCGAGGTTCTGATGAGTAAAGGGGTTATCACCATTACTGACCTGCCGCCTGCCGCACAGGCCAAACTCACCAGCCGTGCGCAGGCGCGTCGCTCGCTGAGTGGTCTGGAAGGGTTAATCGCGGATGAGGACGAGGGGCTTATTTAGCCTCTTTTGCGTACCGGGATTAATCAACAATTAATAGGGGGATATTTCCCTGGCTCCCTATTTTGATAGTACAGATCTTTTTAGTTTCCTGTTTATTCATGGCATCTATTAATATAGCGCCCTGATCCGTATCTGCATCAATAAATCTGGTGCATAAAGGCGTATTGTAGTCATAGTTGCACAGCATATTACTAATACAGATTAAATACTCTTTTAGCATTCTAAGCCTGACAAATGGATGAATTGGGCAAGAAAAAGATTGAGGGAGACAATATATGAGTGGCGTATCCGGGATTGTCAAAGCAGTAATCGGGCAGGTATTTGCCGTCAGCCCTGACGGCAGTAAGCGTTTGCTGACCGAAGGCGACCGCGTTCTCGAAGGAGAACAAGTCCAGACGGGAGCGGCTGGCGCAATTACCTTATCTTTGCCGGATGGCAAACAACTGGATCTGGGGCGTGACAGTCAGTGGGACAGCTCAGGGCACATAGTGGCAGAGGCCACAGCGACCCAGCAGCAGGACGTGGCAGCCATCCAGCAGGCTATTGCCGACGGGCAGGACCCGACGCAAACCCTGGAAGCGACAGCAGCTGGTCCGCAATCCGGTAATTCTGGCGGCGAGCCAGGCGGCAGCGGCGGCGGGTCACATACCCACGTCGTGCTCGATCTTACCGGCGAAATTGTTGATCCCACTGCGGGTTACCCAACGATCGGTCTGGATTTCCCCGATGATGAGCCCCCGGAAGAATTAACGCTGCTCGATATTGATGATTCAGATGCGGATGCGGACGCTGATGCCGACGCGGATGCAGATGCCGACGCCGATTCTGATGCAGATGCAGATGCGGATTCCGATTCTGATGCAGACGCCGATGCGGACTCTGATGCCGATGCTGATGCTGATGCTGATGCTGATGCGGATGCCGACGCTGATGCCGATTCTGATTCCGATTCCGATGCCGATTCTGATGCAGATGCCGATTCTGATGCAGATGCGGATTCCGATTCTGATGCCGATGCCGATGCGGATTCCGACGCGGATGCAGATGCGGATGCGGATTCCGATGCCGATGCAGATTCTGATGCTGATGCAGATGCTGATGCCGATTCTGATTCTGATGCAGATGCGGATTCTGACTCCGACGCGGACGCCGATGCCGATGCCGATGCAGATGCTGATGCTGATGCTGACGCCGATGCTGATGCCGATGCCGACGCGGACGCCGATGCGGATGCGGATGCGGATTCCGACGCAGATGCAGATGCGGATTCTGATGCCGATGCAGATGCGGATTCTGATGCCGATGCAGATGCCGACGCCGATGCGGACTCTGATGCCGATGCAGATGCCGATGCTGACGCTGATGCGGATGCGGATGCGGATGCGGATGCGGATGCGGATTCCGATTCTGATGCCGATGCAGATGCCGATGCCGACGCGGATGCTGATGCGGATGCGGATGCGGATGCGGATGCAGATTCCGATGCTGATGCAGACGCAGACGCCGATGCAGACGCAGACGCCGATGCAGATGCCGATGCAGATGCCGATTCTGATGCAGATGCGGATGCAGACGCCGATGCGGATGCCGATGCCGATGCCGATGCCGATGCCGACGCTGATGCGGATGCGGACGCTGATGCCGATGCAGACGCTGATACCGATGCGGATGCTGATGCCGATGCGGATGCGGATGCTGACTCTGACTCTGACTCTGACTCTGACTCTGACGCAGATGCCGACGCCGATTCTGATGCAGATGCGGATTCCGATTCTGACGCTGATTCGGATGCAGATGCAGATGCAGATGCAGATGCAGATGCCGATGCCGACGCCGACGCTGATGCGGATGCGGATGCAGACGCTGACGCAGATGCGGACGCTGATTCCGATGCGGATGCCGATGCTGATGCAGACGCCGATTCTGATTCCGATGCGGACGCAGATGCAGACGCCGATGCGGATGCCGATGCGGATGCCGATTCTGATGCCGACGCCGATGCTGACGCTGACGCTGATTCGGATGCAGATGCCGATGCCGATGCCGATGCCGATGCGGACGCAGATGCGGATGCGGATGCTGATGCGGATTCCGATGCTGATGCCGACGCCGATGCTGACGCTGATTCGGATTCGGATGCGGATGCGGATGCAGACGCTGATGCCGATTCTGACGCTGACGCAGATGCGGACGCTGATTCTGATTCCGATGCGGATGCCGATGCTGATGCAGACGCCGATTCTGATTCCGATGCGGACGCGGACGCAGATGCAGACGCCGATGCGGATTCCGATGCTGATGCCGATGCCGATGCCGATGCAGATGCAGATGCAGATGCAGATGCAGATGCGGACGCCGACGCCGACACTGATGCCGACGCAGATGCCGATGCGGATTCCGATGCTGATGCTGATGCGGATGCGGATGCGGATTCCGATGCTGATGCTGATGCGGATGCGGATGCGGATGCGGATGCGGATGCGGATGCGGATGCGGATGCGGATGCCGACGCGGATGCGGACGCCGATGCCGATGCAGATGCTGATTCTGATTCTGATGCAGACGCAGACGCAGACGCCGATGCGGATTCTGATGCCGACGCGGACGCCGACGCTGATGCGGATGCCGATTCCGATTCTGATGCGGATGCAGACGCCGATGCGGATTCTGATGCCGATGCCGATGCCGATGCCGATGCGGACGCAGATGCCGACGCCGATTCTGATGCAGATGCAGATGCTGACGCTGATGCGGATGCGGATGCGGATGCCGACGCCGACGCAGATGCGGACTCTGATGCCGACGCGGATGCCGATGCCGATGCCGATGCCGATGCCGATGCCGATGCGGATGCCGATGCGGATTCTGACTCCGATGCGGATGCGGACGCCGATGCGGATGCGGACGCCGATGCCGATGCGGACGCCGATTCCGATGCGGATGCCGATTCCGATGCGGATGCCGATTCCGATGCGGATGCCGATTCTGATTCCGATGCGGACGCGGACGCCGATGCGGATGCAGATGCGGACGCCGACGCCGACGCCGACGCAGATGCGGACTCTGATGCCGACGCGGATGCCGATGCCGATGCCGATGCCGATGCCGATGCGGATGCCGATGCGGATTCTGACTCCGACGCGGACGCGGACGCCGACGCCGATGCTGATGCCGATTCTGATTCTGATGCAGACGCAGACGCAGACGCTGATGCTGATGCGGATGCGGACGCCGATGCCGATGCGGACGCTGATGCCGATGCGGACGCCGACGCTGATGCCGATGCGGACGCCGATGCGGACGCCGACGCCGACGCTGATGCGGATGCGGATGCGGATGCGGATGCGGATGCGGATGCCGACGCTGATGCCGATGCAGATGCAGATGCGGATTCTGACTCCGACGCGGACGCCGATGCCGATGCTGATGCTGATGCGGATGCGGATGCGGATGCGGACGCCGATGCGGATGCCGATGCCGACGCGGATGCAGATGCGGACGCCGACGCCGACGCAGATGCGGACTCTGATGCCGACGCGGATGCCGATTCCGATTCCGATGCGGATTCCGATGCGGACGCGGACGCAGATGCAGACGCAGATGCAGATGCGGACGCCGACGCAGATGCCGATGCCGATGCTGATGCTGATGCTGATGCCGATGCTGATGCGGACGCTGATACCGATGCGGACTCTGATGCCGATGCTGACGCGGATGCGGATGCGGACGCCGATGCCGATGCCGATGCAGATGCTGATGCCGATTCTGATTCTGATGCAGACGCAGACGCAGACGCCGATGCGGATTCCGATGCTGATGCCGATGCCGATGCAGATGCGGACGCCGACGCCGACGCTGATGCGGACGCTGATGCCGATGCGGACGCTGATACCGATGCGGATTCTGATGCGGATTCTGACGCTGATGCCGACGCCGACGCCGACGCCGATGCTGACGCTGATGCGGATGCGGATGCAGATGCAGATGCCGATGCCGATGCCGATGCCGATGCCGATGCCGATGCCGATGCCGATGCCGATGCAGATTCTGACGCTGATGCAGATGCTGATTCCGACGCCGACGTCAAACTAACCGTTACCGTCACTCCAGGCAGTAAGACGACCGAGACGACAGATGACCAGATCATCCACGTTAATGGCGGCAGCGGCGATCCTAACGGTTACGACATCCAGAACGGCGTGATTGTGGCGATCGGCAGCAACGTACATGTCTGGCTGACTCCGGATAGCCCGGACGGCAAGATCCAGGGCGACTTCGTGCCGAAGGCCGACAGCCCGGATCAGATCCACTACTACAACAGTCAGGGTAACGCCAACGCCAATAACGGCGACAAGACCTACACCGATATCTTTGTGGTCGGTGACCATACGGGTGGCTATTACCAGCAGGGTGACTGGCCGCAGGATCGCTATGAATTCCGACCGCTCAACGGCATCACTGGCAACCAGGGCTTACCTCAGAGCAGCGTGGGTAAGGACTATATCTTTGTTCAGGGGAATGAGGCTGACTACACCGTTACCGGTGTCGACCATCCACAGAATGGTAAAAACAACGATATAGATAACCTGCATGTGGTTGATAACGAGACCGGGAAGTCACCGTTCCAGAATGCCAACGGCATCGAAGGCGTTGTTTTTGGTGACGGACCTTCCTCCACGCACGGCGGCAATACCACCGTCAGCTATACGGTGACGCTGAATCTGGATGTCAATCTCGAAAGCTCAGACAGCAGCGATCACCTTAACAGCATCACCCTGAGCGGTATCCCGGAAAACGCGACCTTTACCGGCAACTATGCGAGCGTCAGTTACAACGCCGAAGAGAAGAGCTACACCCTGACCTTTGACAACGACACCTCGCACTTCAACGGCCAGGTGAGTGTTGAGCTGCCGGACGGTCAGAGCGATTTCGGGGAGATCGGGCTGAAAGTGGACTCTACCGCCTTCGATCAACACGAAACCGACTTCACCGTTGACGGGAAAGAGGGCGGAATGTTTGTCAGCGAAAGCCACGGCGGAGAAGAGCACGCCGATGATAACGTTGACGATCACCCTCTGATGGCTGACCACAGCGTTGAGGAGAATCATGTTGAAAGCGACAGTGAAGAGAATCACAAGCAGACGAGCAGCCTGACGGCTGATGAGCATGACGCCGACCACACTCTGGCGAACGGGGATCACGCCGCATCGTTAATCGATGACGACAACCTGATGCTCAATACCAGCAGTGTGGATAACAACGGCACGCCAACGGTCGATAATGCGCAGAGCGAGAACCTCACGCTCCAGAGCACGGATCAGGAGGAGCAGCTGAACTTTAGCGATCTCATTCATGATGAAGAGCATAACGATCTCAGCACGCTGATCCAGGCGGGGCCGCAGAGCGACACGGCGGAGGGCCCGGCGGAGGTCGAGCATGTCCCTGCTGAAGGCGGTGAGATCGCCGGAACGGAGGGGTATGACGCGGGTAACGACACGATGCTCGACAGCCTGATCGCCAAACCGGAAGAGCACGCCTGACTGGCGCCGCGCAGGGCTGGTCTGGCACTGCGCGGCAAACATTATTCAGGACAGACGAGGGATCCCGTCTGTCCGCAAAATCGCAGGGTACATTTTTCCCCTCTCTCTGATGGGGTTTCTCTGGTGAATATTGACCAATAATCAAGGGATATGAAGGAAAAAAATAAGATGAAACAGTATAGTCAGTTCGTTATAGGGGCTACCCTGGCGCTGAGCGCCACATATAGCCAGGCCACGACCCTGGAACAGGCCGTGAAAGAGAGCCTGTTATGGCATCCGGAAGTTAACGCCTCGGTAAACAGCCGCTATTCCGCCGATCAGGATCTCCGCGCCGCCAAGGGTGGCTATCTCCCGACCCTGGATCTCACCGCCGGTACCGGCTGGGAGCAAACCGATAACGCCAGCACGCGCGGGGCAGGCGATCATCTGCGTGATTTGCACCGCAGCGAGTCCGCCATCAATCTGCGCCAGAACGTCTTCAACGGTTTTGCCACCACCAGCGAAGTGGGCCGCCAGAAAGCGACGGTCAACTCCCGCGCCTGGACGGTAATGAATACCAGCGAATCCACCGCCCTGCAGGCGATCCAGAGCTATCTCGATGTACTGATGCGCCAGAAGATGGTGGCGCTGGCAGAAGATAACCTGAAGAATCACGAGCGCGTATTCGATCAGATCCGCTTGCGTACCGAGCAGGGGGTGGGGCGTCAGGCAGACTTTGAGCAGGCTCAGGCTCGTCTGGCCCAGGCGCGCAACAACCTGCTGACCGAGCAAACTAACCTCGAAGACGCTCGCGCCAACTACCAGAGTATCACCGGCAAAGAGCCTGACACTCTCGTCATGCCCGCCAAAATCGCGGTACCCGCCTCGCTGGAGGCCGCGCGGACCGTCATGCTGGCAAACAATCCGCTGCTGAAACAGGCCGATGCCGATGTGGAAGCGACCCGCCAGCAGTACGAGGCGGCAAAATCGCGCTTTTATCCGGATGTGAATGTCGAAGTCGGGCGCACCATGGATAACAACATCGATGGGACCCGCGGCCACAGCCAGGAGTGGCAGGCGATGCTGCGCATGCGTTACAACCTCTATAACGGCGGCAGCGACCAGGCGACGCTCACCTCTTACGCCTACAAAATGAAAGAGGCGCAGGATGTGAAAAATAACGCCCAGCGTCAGCTGAACGAAGAGCTGCGTCTGGCCTGGAACGCCCTGAAAAACGCCGGGCAGCAGGTGCCGATCGCCAAAGAGTATGCCGATCGCAGCGTGCAGGTGCGTAGCGCCTACCAGGAGCAGTTCAGCCTTGGCGACCGGACCTTGCTCGATATGCTGGACAGTGAAAACGAGGTGTTCAGCGCCCAGCGCCGCTACGTCGAGCTGCAGTTTGTCGACATGTTTACCACCTACCGCATCAGCGCCCGTACCGGCGAACTGCTTAAGAGCCTGAATATTCAGCCGCCGACGGCAGCGGAGCCGCTCGCGCAAGCGAAATCTTCCCAGGCAGAACTGCCTGAATTAAAGTAAGACGCCCTGAGAGGCTGACGGGGTTGTTGCTGGCAGAGATAACGGCAACAACCCTCTCTTTTTTATCTGCGGTTCCCGTCCGCAGAACACTGAGGCAGAGAATGACGCCTGATATTGACTCCTCTGATCGCATCAAGATGGCCCCGCAGGCGCAGGGCAGGCAAGATCCGCGGCAAAGCCATGACGATCCCCTGCTGGATGCGCTGATGATCGTCTGTAAATTGCATAACATTGTCACCAGCCGCAACGTCCTGACCGCGGGGTTGCCGCTGGCAGCCCACGCCCTGACGACAGAGACCTTTCCCCGCGCCGCCGGACGGGCCGGGCTCAAGGCGCGAGTCGTTCAGCGTGGGCTTGAAAACATCACCGCGCTCTCTCTGCCTGCCATTCTCCTGCTGAAGAACAATCAGGCCGCGGTGCTGATTGGCTGGGATGCGCAGCAGCGCGCCCGGCTGCTGCCCAGCGAAACGGAGGGCGGTGAGATCACCGTGTCGCCAGAGACGCTGGCGGAGAATTACAGCGGCCGGGTGATTTTTATCTCTCCGGAGCATGAGTTTGATGCCCAGCCGACGGCCACTCTGCCGCGTACCAAAGCCTGGTTCCAGGATACGCTCAAACTGTCGAAATCCCTTTACCTGGATGCGGTGGTCGCCAGTTTCCTCGTCAACCTGGTGGCCCTCAGCGCCCCGCTGTTTGTGATGAACGTCTATGACCGGGTGGTGCCTAATCAGGCCACCGCCACGCTGTGGGTGCTGGCGATTGGCATCAGCATTGCCTTTGTGTTCGACTTTGTGCTGAAGATCCTGCGGGGAATTTGCCTCGATCTGGCGGGCAAAAAAACCGACCTGGTGGTCTCCTCGGCGCTGTTCGAGCGGCTGCTGGGGATGAAGATGAAGCTCCGCCCGCAGCGGGTGGGCAGCTTTGCGCAGAATTTCCAGGAGTTCCAGTCGATTCGTGATTTTCTGTCGTCGTTGACCCTGACCGCCTTTATCGATCTGCCCTTTACCCTGCTGATCCTGCTGGTCATTGGCATCATCGGCGGCCCGCTGGTCTTTATCCCGCTGCTCGCTTATCCGCTGGCGCTGCTGGTGAACTGGTTGATCCAGCGCCCGCTGATGTCGCGGGTCAGGAAAACCTATCAGCTCTCTAACGAACGCCAGGCGATGCTGGTCGAGACACTCACCGGTCTCGATGCCATCAAAATCAACAACGCCCAGAGCGAGCGTCAGTATCAGTGGGAGCACCTCACCGGTCAGCTGAGCAAGCTGGAACTGCGGGTGAAGTCGCTCTCCTATGTGGCGGTGAACTTTACTGCCTGGCTGCAGCAGTTCAGCGGCGTGGCCCTGATCGTGGCCGGGGTCTACATCATTATCAGCGGCAACCTGAGCATGGGCGGGCTGATTGCCTGCTATCTATTGCACCGTCGCGCCATGATGCCCATCGGCCAGCTGTGCAGCTTGATTACCCGCTACCAGCGCGCGCGCATGACCAAGGCCACCATCGACCGGATGATGGATCTTGAGCAGGAGGTGCAGGACGACGAAGTGCCGTTGAAGCGGGAAACCCTCTCCGGCGCCATTGAGCTGCGCGATGTGACCTTTATCTATCCTGGCAATCAGTATGCCTCGCTCAGCAACGTCTCGCTGACGATCCAGCCCGGGGAAAAAGTGGGGATTATCGGCCGCAGTGGGTCCGGGAAAAGCTCGCTGGCGAAACTGCTGGTCGGCTTTTACCAGCCGGACAGTGGGAATGTCCTGATCGACGGCATCGATGCCCGTCAGATCGATGTTCACGACTTGCGGCACAATATCGGCTACGCGCCACAGGATATTCATCTGTTCAGCGGCACCCTGCGGGAGAACCTGGTTTACGGCGCCAGCTACGTTGATGACGAAACCATGCTGCGGGTGGCCACCCTGACCGGGGTGCACGAGTTTGCCCGTCGTCACCCCTCCGGTTACAACATGCAGGTGGGTGAGCGGGGAATGAGTCTTTCCGGCGGCCAGCGACAGGCTGTCGCCCTGGCGCGGGCGCTACTGCTCGACCCGCCGGTGCTGTTAATGGACGAACCCACCAGTTCGATGGATAACACCAGCGAAGATCTGATCAAAAAGGCGCTTGCGCCAGTGATTGCCAACAAAACGCTGCTGATGGTTACCCACCGTGCCTCGCTGCTGACGCTGGTGGATCGTCTGATTATTGTCGACAACGGCAAAATCATTGCCGATGGCCCGAAAGAGAGCGTCATGAGTGCGCTGAAGAAGGGACAAATTCATGCGAATCGTTGAGATGCTTAGCCGCCTGATGAGCTGGCTGTCAGGAGATAAACAGCCCGCGCCGTTTACCACCAACGAGGTCAACAAAGCGTTGCTGGATGATGCCCCCCGGGTGGTACGCGTCACGCTGTGGGCTATCTTCGCCTTTTTTATCGCCATGATCCTCTGGGCATCGCTGGCCAGTATTGACGAAGTGACGCGCGGGGAAGGGCGGGCGATCCCCTCGTCCCGTCTGCAGAAAGTGCAGAACCTCGAAGGGGGGATCGTCGCCGAGGTCTTTGTGCATGAAGGCGAGGTGGTGAAAGCCGGCGCGCCGCTGCTGCGTCTGGATGATACCCAGTTTCGTTCCAACGCCGGGGAGAGCGAGGCCGACAGGCTGGCGCTGCAGGCGCGTATCCAGCGTCTGACCGCGCAGCTGAACGATGCCACAACCCTGACCCTGGCGCCGGAAATTGTGAAGCAGGCGCCGGAGATCGCCAGCGGTGAGATGGAGCTTTTCGCCAGCGTGAACAAACGCATTCAGAGCGAACTGGCGGGGCTCAACGAACAGCTTATCCAGAAGAAGCAGGAGCTGCTCGACTTCCAGGGCAAGGCCAGCCAGTACCGTCGTAGCCTGGGGCTGCAACAGCAGGAGGTCGCCATGTCTGAACCGCTGGTGGCGAAAGGGGCGATCTCCAAAGTCGAAGTGCTCCGCCTGCGTCGTGGCGTGGTAGAAACCCAGGGACAGCTCGACTCCGTGACACTCGCCATCCCGCGGGCGGAAGCGGCCATCAAGGAGATTGAGAGCAAAGTCAGCGAAACGCGGGGGCGTTATCGCAGCGAGGCGCTGGGGCAGCTCAACGAGGCGCGAACCGATCTCAGCAAGATAGAGGCCTCGGGCAAGGCGATTTCTGACCGGGTGAACCGTACCCTGGTCACCTCCCCGGTGCGCGGCGTGGTGCAGCAGCTGATGGTCAACACCATCGGCGGGGTGATCCAGCCGGGCAAAGACCTGGTGGAGATTGTGCCGCTGGACGACAAGCTGCTGGTGGAGGCCAAAATCCGTCCGCAGGACATTGCGTTTTTACGTCCGGGCCAGGAAGCAACGGTGAAGTTCACTGCCTACGACTACACCATCTATGGCGGTCTGAAAGGGACGCTGGAGCAGATCAGCCCCGACACGGTAACCGACAAAGATGGGAAGAGTTTTTACGTGATTCGCCTGCGCACCGATAAAAACCATCTCGGCACGGATGAAAAGCCGCTGTTAATTATTCCGGGGATGGTGGCGTCGGTGGATATTATTACCGGTAAGAAAACGGTGATGGCCTATCTGCTGAAACCGATTCTGCGCGCCAGAGCGGAGGCGTTCCATGAACGCTAATAAGTATGGAGAAAGGCCACCTCGCCGGGAGGTGGCCTTTAAGTGTTACCACATCAAATCGTCAGGCACGACAAAATCAGCGTACGGATCGTCCTCATCCTTCGCTTCTTGCGTCAGTTCACCGCTGAAGACGATATAGCTCGCATCACGCTGGATAATTTTATTCGCTACAACGGCAGGGATGATGGCGTATTCGCTCTCGCGACCCGCTTCAGCAACCAGACGCGCAATCGCCAGACGGCCATTGATCAGCTGTTTTTGCGTGGTCTTATCCACAGTGATTTTTTTAATCAGATTGCCGTCGGTGAAGTTAAAGCCGATATCGCCTTTGGCAATGACGATGCGGTTCATCTCAATCAACTGCTTGATCTGCGCCTTATACTCTTTTGCCAGCGTCGCCTGCTTTTGCTGTTCGCTAAGCTCTTTGTCGCGCTCAATTTGCGCCTGCTTATTCACTTCTACCGCTTCCCGGGCCTCACGCGCCTGGACGCGGGACTTTTTGGCGGTGCGCTGCACTTTTTCCAGCTTTTTACTGCTGACTAAGCCAGCTTTCAGCATCTGCTCTTGTAGTGTGAGTTTGGTCATCGTCGTTTCTGAAATCTGTCAAATGATTGGCAGATTATACCCTGGAGCGTGAGGGGCGTGCCAGGCGATGGTCGCCCACGGCACACTATTCAGGACAGCTGTAGTGCCGTGGCGTCTGCCACCTGGGCAAAATCGGCCTCAAGTAGCGCAAGGGTGACATCATGAATGCCTTTTGCGCTGAGCTGAGATTGTCTCAGTTCAAAACTGATCACCGCATCTTTTACTACTGTCATTTTTAACCCAAGGTCGGCACCCATTCTGACGGTGGAGTTAACGCAAAATCCTGCCACCGCGCCAATAACAACAACCTCTGAAATCTGCACGTCCTGAAGATAAGGCATTAATTCCGTTGAGCTGAACGCGGAGGAGGTGTGTTTGATAAAGACCGGTTCGTTCGCTAATTCTTTGAAGGCGTCCAGGGGTAAGCTGGATGGCGAGCGGGGATGGAAAAGTGAGCCCTGTTCAGGCGTCTGATGGCGAACATGGATGACGGGATGGCCTGATTTTCTGAATTTTTCAATTACAGAGGTCATGTTTTCAATGCTGTTATGTGGGAAGTAATCTACGCCCTGCTGAATTCTTTCCATGACAAAATTCTGCATATCGATGATGAGTAGTGCTTTTGGCATGTAATCCTCCTTAAACCGTGCCGATGACAGGGTTATTATCGGCTTTTGGGCGTCTTCGTAACGCTGGAGCGCATTAACATATTCGCAATTATGCGCCACGCCTCCCTACCAAATTTGGTTAAGGCTCAAATAAATCATCAACTAATCCACTGTATGACCGATAACAGCTTCAGAGAAACCTGTATCGGTATATCGAAATGCTGAGCCTAAAAACTAACCTGATGGCGTTAACGCTGCGGGGTCAATCTGCAAAAAACACCTCTGCCCTGGAGCAGTCTATCCGCAATTTGTCTTCCGGCATGCGTATCAATAGCGCGAAGGACAATGCGGCCAACCAGGCGATTGCTAACCGCATGACCAGCCAGCAAAATGGGCTGCAGCAGGCGCAACGTAATGCTGGTGATGGTTTGTCGATGATTCAGACGGCCGAAGGCGCAATGGATGAAATTAACAATCGTTTGCAGCGTATTCGCGAGCTTACAGTCAAAGGGCTCAGTGAATCCAATACCCTGGTGGATGCTGATACCATTCAGGCCGAAATCAACTTAAACCTTAAAGAGATCGACCGCCTGAACGGCGCTGTCGACTTTAACGGCATCAATCTGTTGAATGGCAGTGCGGGTACCGTCGGTTTTCAGGTCGGCACCCGGGATAATGAAAAAATCTCCCTCGATTTATCGAAAAATTTCAGCGTAGAGAGTATCGGCCTGAAGGATTTCGTTATTCGTGGCATCAGCGGTAAAGTTTCAGATATCAATCAGGTTTCTGGAAATGCCAGTAATATCGACCTGAACAGCGGCAATGTCAGCGTAACCTGGTATCCGACGGGCTCATACAACTCGCCGCAACTGGTGCGAAACGCCACTGATGGCCGGTATTACATTCAGGACACGGGAGCCGACGGCAAGCCAGCTTATTATCAGGCCACCACGGCGGCAAGCTGGGATACCGCCAGCGGAACCGGAACTGTAAATATCAGTGCCACCAATGGAACGCCTCTCTACAGCAGCGTCACCCAGCTAAATAGCCGGACCATTACTTCGGTGAGCTATATCGATACCAACGGGGGAATGTTAAGCAATAGTCCCCCGCCGTCATTAAGAGAATCAAACGGTCAGTATTATATTGAGCAGGATGATTTCTATTATCCTGCAACCCTGAGCTACGGTTCATCGGGTGCCGTCACCGCACAAATGACCAGCACCACGGCAAAACTGGATACGGATTTCGCTACACTTCCGGCTGTCGTGACGACTACGCCCAATATTGATGCTACGACCGCAGCATTGAGCTTCAGGGATGCGAGTAATAATCCGCTTCCCGGCTCCAGTTCCCGACTCCTGAAGTCAGGCAGCCAGTACATTATGGAAGTGGACGATGGCAATGGAAATTTTAACTATTACACTGCCTCAGTAACGACCACGACTGACGGTACGAACAGTTCGCTTGTGGTGACGGCGAATAACGCCACCAGCCTGAATAATTTCTCTGATGTGAATCAGGTCAGCGGGTCGTCACGGGTCACGATGGATCCTGCGAAGGTCAACGTACGTTATACCGATGCCAAAGGTAATATCTCCAACGATGTGCTGCGCCTGGACGCGGACGGTAATTACTACATGGAAGTGGTGAACGGCACTGAGACAAAAAAAGCCACTCTGGTTTTGACTGATGAGAATCCTGCCCGCTTCCTGCTAAAAACGCTGAATGGTCTGGGGGATCTCCAGATCTACTACCAGGCGTCTTTTAGTGCCTCTACGGATGCGGCGACCAACTATACGACCCTGAATATCGCTGAAGTCGGCGATGAGATCCGCCTGAAAAATCCTGAGAATCCTCTGGCCGCGCTCGATAATGCCATTAAACAGGTTGATGAAAGACGCAGCACGCTGGGCGCTGTGGCGAACCGGTTAGAGTCCACGCAAAATCTCCAGGCGACAATGTCTGTTGCGGTCAATGCGTCCCGCTCGCGGATTGAAGATGCAGACTATGCCGCGGAAGTGTCCAGTATGGCCCGGGCGCAAATGCTCCAGGAAACGTTCGCCTCGTTAATGACCAAAGCCAACCAGACGTCACAGGTAGTGTTGTCACTGCTGAATGATTCGATGAAATAACATCCGGTGAGAGCCCCGAGCTTTCGGGGCTCCGTAACGCTTAGCGAATGACGTTACCGCGCTGTACGCAATGCCCATCGTTGCAGTTAACAGCATCTACCCTGGCGGCACGGTGATTTCTTGCCTGCGCGGTAACCGTTGCAGCCGCTACCGGGTGGGCGGAATTTGCGACCACGGCTGCGCGTTCTACAGGGTGAAACACAACCCCAGCAAAGGCTGAGCATGGGGCGATTAAAGCCAGCGCGATCAGGATCTTTTTCATCAACTTTCTCCGTTCAATTTTGTATTACCTGGTAAGCCAGGGATACGTTCTGATGGCGGGAGAGTACATTACAGCAACCCGTTAAGTTGTGTTTATGGGTGCTATTGAACAGAAAGTAACTTACGACGTTGCGGGAAAAAATGGTAAATCTGACGGCAGGAAAGTGTCCCCTGCAGGAATCGAACCTGCAACTAGCCCTTAGGAGGGGCTCGTTATATCCATTTAACTAAGGGGACAAAGCGGCACGAGTATAACGTCATTTATACAATGCGTTAAGCGCGTGACCGCCTGACTGCTTAAAGTGTCGCCACTCACACCGCTTTTTTGCGTTCTTCCTCTTTTTCCTGCTGGGCTTGCTCTTTCGCTTTTAGTTCAGCTTTACGCTTATTCGACATATCGTTGCGGATTTGCGCATGGCTGAGCAGGGCAAAAATAAAGGTACCGCCGCAGATGTTACCGGCAAGGGTAGGGAGCGCGAAGGGCCAGAAAAACTCGGTCCAGTGAATGGTGCCGTTAAACACCAGGTACAGGATTTCCACTGTCCCCACCACGATGTGGGTGGTATCGGCCAGGGCGATAAGCCAGGTCATCAGGATAATGACCACGATTTTCGCTGAACCGGCCGCCGGGAACATCCAGACCATGGTGGCGACAATCCAGCCGGAGATGATCGCGTTGGCGAACATCTCTGCCGGGCTGTTTTCCATCACCCCCATCCCGATTTTCACAAAGGCGTCGCGGGTGGGCTCATCAAATATCGGCATAAACTCGAACGCCCAGGCGGCGACACCGGTGCCGATAATATTGCCGAGCAGTACCACGCTCCACAGGCGCATCAGCAGGCCGAAATTACCCCAGGTTGGGCTTTGCATCACCGGCAGTACGGCGGTGACGGTATTCTCGGTGAAGAGCTGCTGGCGCGCCATAATCACGATAATAAAGCCAAAGGTGTATCCGAGGTTTTCGATGATTATGCCGCCGGGCACCCCTTCAAGCTCGACATGAAAAATCCCTTTCGCCAGCAGGGAGGCGCCCATCGATAATCCGGCGGCAATGGCCGACCAGAACAGCGCCATGGCGTCGCGCTCCAGCTCCTTTTCACCATCCTGGCGAATATGTTCGTGGATTGCCATTGCACGTGAGGGCAGGCGATCCTCGTCAACCTCAATCTTCTTTCCCCGGCGATTCTCCTCGCTTTCAACTTCCAGCTCTTCGGTATGGCTATCAATTTTTTCTTCTTTTAGCTCGTCCATCGCAATGCTCCATAGGTTGCAGATACCTTTAAGCGTAGCGCTTTTTCTCCCGCCGCCCGTGGGGAAGCTCTTAAATTCCTGTAATGGCAATAAAGGCGATACATCGCCGGCAAAGGCCGTATAAAATTGCCAGCCAAACGAAAACCTAAAGCCAGGCTATTCTGAGATCATACCAGAGAGTGTTTATTGCCCCGATTTGTGGTCGTAGACATCAGTAAACGCGCTGATACAATCACTTACACGTTTACAGACAGAGCGCGAAAGCGCCATGACGGATGGCTTTTGCTGATAGCCATACTTAACAGGGAGAAAGATATGAAACTTCGGCTGTCGGTGGTTGCGTTGAGCACCACGTTGCTGATGGGCTGCGCCAGCTCTGGCGAGCAGCAGGGGCGCTCCGATCCTCTGGAAGGATTTAACCGCACCATGTACAACTTCAACTACAACGTGCTGGATCCGTATGTGGTGCGTCCGGTTGCGGTGGCATGGCGGGATTATGTTCCACAACCTGCCCGTAACGGGCTGAGCAACTTCACCAGCAACCTCGAAGAGCCAGCGGTGATGGCGAACTACTTCCTGCAGGGCGATCCCTATCAGGGGATGGTCCACTTTACCCGCTTCTTCCTGAACACCCTGTTAGGGATGGGGGGCTTTATTGACGTTGCCGGGATGGCGAATCCGAAGCTGCAGCGCGAACAGCCGCACCGTTTCGGTAGTACGCTGGGTCACTACAATGTGGGTTACGGCCCGTATGTGCATCTGCCGTTCTACGGTAGCTTCACGTTGCGTGATGACGGCGGTGATATGGTCGATACGCTCTATCCGGTGCTGTCGTGGCTGACCTGGCCGCTGTCGGTGGGTAAGTGGACGCTGGAAGGGGTAGAGACGCGCGCGCAACTGCTGGATTCAGACGGTCTGCTGCGTCAGTCTTCCGATCCGTATCTCATGGTGCGTGAAGCGTACTTCCAGAATCACGACTTCATTGCTAACGGCGGTAAGCTGAAACCGGAAGAGAACCCGAACGCGAAAGCGATCGAGAATGAACTCTCCGAGATTGATGCGGAATAAAAAAGAAAAGGTGAGCGCGAGGCTCACCTTTTTTTATCCCTGCGTGATTAGAACGCGTAGTTGAAGTTCATGCCATAGAGCCAGGCTTTACCTTCAGAAGAAAACTCATACGGACCTTCCTGGAACGACACTTTCTGACCATGCATATAAGAGACACCCGCATCAATTGAGGCATCTTTGTTGAATGCATAGGTCGCACCGGCGCTCAGCCAGAAGCGATCCTGATCCGGAATGGAGATAGAACGTTTGTCTGCCGGAACCGGGCTGTCATCGAAGGCAATACCGGTACGGAACGTCCAGTTATCGTCCATATAGTAGGTGGTACCCAAGGCGATGCGGTAAGCGTCACGGAAGCTTTCGTCTTTATAGAAAAGCGTATCACCGCCGCTGTTAGTCGCTTTCAGCTCCTGGAACTGGCTCCAGCTCGTGTAGGTCAGGCTATAGTGGATGGCCCATTGCGGCGCGACTCTGTTATAACCGGACAGTTCCCACATCTCAGGTAAATTCAGGGTCAGAGAACCGCCAGTGGTGCGGCCATCCGTCCCCATTGGCAGACCAAAGTTGCCGAGGATCTGGTTATAGGCTGAAGGCAGGCTGCTCTTATAGTCGCCATCGAAATCGATTTTCACTTCAGAGCGGTAGGTCAAGCCATAGCGGTTGTTCTTATCGATTTCATACAGAATACCGGCGTTCCAGCCAAAGCCCCACTCATCACCCTTCAGGTAGGCAATCTGGGTATCTCCCTGGATCCCCGCGACCTGTCGTGCCAGAGCCGGAGGTAATGCGCCGGAGCCTGCAACGATGCGACCCAGGTCACCCGCGTAGCGCTCAATTTTCGCTTTCGCATAGACCGCATCAAAGCCAACACCGAAACTCCAGTGATTATCCAGGCGATAAGCACCGCTCAGGTTCAGGTTGAGGGTCTCCAGGTCGGTGGTACCGCCGTATGCCCCTGCTGCGTAGTTGTTATTGAACTCGGTCGCCAGTCCGTAGTTAGAGGTGACGGATGCGCCCCAGCCGAATTGATCATTGATTGGTGCGACAAAGTGCAGGTTTGGCACCCATGCTGTTGGCGCGATGTTATCCGCGTTCAGGCTTGCGCCCGTTGGCGAGCGTCCAGAGATATCCACATCAGGGTCAACAAAGATGGCGCCTGCGGAGAAGGTAGGACGATCAAACATCATGATCAGGGCAGGGTTACGGCTCGCGTTCCCTGCGTCATCAGCGATAGCACCTTCCCCGGAATAGGCGCGGCCCAGGCCTGAGGAAGAGAACTCATTCAACTGAAAGCCCGCTGACCAGGCGGAGGTGGAGACGATTGCCACTGCGACTGCCAGCGCAGTTTTTTTGAACAGGGTTTTCTGGCTCATGACCATAACCTCATTGAGTTATTTTTATTCAATTTTTGTTACATACCGTAACAGGAGCGCGAAGTGTAGGGTCTGTGGTAACACTTAGAAATCAGACCAGTGGCGAGAGTATAGGTCTGACCAGATAGAATGTTGCAAGGGTGTTTATGAATATTTACCGATATGTTTTTCGAAACGGGATCTGGTTGGCAAAATTGTGACCAGTTCGCGTCCTCCTAATGGGTGATTTTTGTTTTAGATCATTTTTACTTGTGATATTGCTCACTTACCCGGTTTAAAGCCATTAACAACTGGAGCCGCTCCCGCCCGGCGCGTAAAATATCAGCATCGTGTTTATCTCGCGCCATGCGCGAATGAAGAGGAAATCTACTATGAGTAAATGCAGTGCTGATGAAACCCCGGTTTGCTGCTGTATGGATGTGGGCACCATTGTGGACAACACGGATTGCACCGCCTCTTACAGCCGTGAGTTTACCCGCCGTGCCGACGCCGAAGAGACGCTGGCCGCGCTGACCGAAAAAGCCCGCAGCGTGGAGTCCGAACCGTGCACAATCAACGCCAACTTCACCGAAGTGGAAGGCGGCGTTCGTCTGGACATCGACTTCGTGTTCAGCTGCGAAGCAGAATCCCTGATTTTTCAACTCGGTCTGCGTTAATTCCTTCCCGCGCCTCCCTTCCGGGAGGCGTTTCGTCTCCTCTCTGTGTGTTCGCTCGCAATTTTTCCTCTCCCCGATTGGCTAATGTAAAAATTTAGTTAAGACTGTTATCAGGTCAGACCACTTTGCGCATTTGTTATTCACAGGGGAGCGTTATGAGTCAGGCATTACCGCTAATCACCCGTCAGGGGGATCGCATTGCCATTGTCAGTGGATTACGCACGCCATTTGCCCGTCAGGCGACGGCGTATCATGGCGTACCTGCCGTCGATCTGGGAAAAATGGTTGTAGGGGAGCTGCTGGCTCGCAGTGAAATCCCACCCGAGGTGATTGAACAGCTGGTCTTTGGCCAGGTCGTGCAAATGCCGGAAGCGCCGAATATCGCCCGTGAAATCGTGCTGGGCACCGGAATGAATGTCCACACTGATGCCTACAGCGTCAGCCGCGCCTGCGCCACCAGCTTTCAGGCGGTAGCGAACGTGGCAGAAAGCCTGATTACCGGCACCATTCGCGCCGGGATAGCCGGGGGCGCAGACTCCTCCTCCGTATTACCGATCGGCGTCAGCAAAAAGCTCGCGCGCGTGCTGGTAGACGTCAACAAGGCCCGCACCACCGGGCAGCGGCTGTCACTGTTCTCGCGCCTGCGTCTGCGCGATCTCCTTCCTGTTCCGCCCGCCGTGGCGGAATACTCCACCGGGCTGCGAATGGGGGATACCGCCGAACAGATGGCGAAAACCTATGGCATCACCCGTGAGCAGCAGGATGCCCTGGCGCACCGCTCGCACCAGCGCGCCGCAGAAGCCTGGGCCGAAGGCAAGCTGGCGGAGGAGGTGATGACCGCCTACACCCCACCATTCCGCGAACCGCTAAGCCAGGATAACAATATTCGCGGCACCTCTACGCTGGCGGATTATGCGAAACTGCGTCCGGCATTCGACCGCAAACATGGCACCGTCACGGCGGCGAACAGCACGCCTTTAACCGACGGCGCGGCAGCGGTGATCCTGATGACCGAATCCCGCGCCAGAGAGCTGGGCCTGAAGCCGCTCGGCTATCTGCGCAGCTATGCCTTTACCGCCATTGATGTCTGGCAGGACATGCTGCTGGGGCCGGCCTGGTCCACGCCGCTGGCGCTGGAGCGCGCCGGACTGACGATGGGCGATCTGACGCTCATCGACATGCATGAAGCCTTTGCCGCGCAGACTCTGGCTAACCTGCAACTGCTGGCAAGCGACCGTTTTGCCCGGGATGTGCTGGGCCGCGCCCACGCCACCGGTGAAGTGGACGAAAGCAAATTTAACGTGCTGGGGGGCTCCATTGCCTACGGTCACCCCTTTGCGGCGACCGGGGCGAGGATGATCACCCAGACGCTGCATGAGTTGCGCCGTCGCGGCGGTGGGTTTGGACTGGTCACCGCCTGTGCTGCGGGTGGCCTGGGTGCCGCAATGGTTCTGGAGGCAGAGTAATGGAGATGACAACGGCATTCACCCTGGACGTACGTCCGGACAACGTGGCGGTCGTCACCATTGACGCCCCAGGCGAAAAGATGAATACCCTGAAAGCGGAGTTTGGCGGTCAGGTTCGCGCTATCCTCAAACAGGTGCGAGAAAACAAAGCCTTGCGCGGGTTGGTATTTATCTCGGCCAAGCCGGATAACTTTATCGCCGGGGCCGATATCAACATGATTGCCCGCGCTGAAAGCGCCCAGGAAGCGGAAGATTTGGCCCGTCAGGGGCAGCAGATCATGGCCGAAATTCACGCCCTGACCATTCCGGTGATTGCGGCGATCAACGGCGCCTGTCTCGGCGGCGGCCTGGAGCTGGCGCTGGCCTGCCATGGGCGAATTTGTACCGACGACGCCAAAACGGTGCTGGGCCTGCCGGAAGTGCAGCTTGGCTTACTGCCGGGCTCAGGCGGCACCCAGCGCCTGCCGCGACTGGTGGGTGTCAGCACGGCGCTGGAGATGATCCTCGCCGGCAAACAGCTGCGCCCGCGTCAGGCCCTGAAAGTCGGGCTGGTGGATGAGGTGGTTCCGCATTCCATTCTGCTGGATGCCGCCGTGGCGCGCGCGCTGAAAGGCAAACCCGACAGTCGTCGCTTACCGGTGCGCGAGCGCGTGCTGGCAGGGCCGCTGGGCCGTGCGCTGCTGTTTAAAATGGTGGCGAACAAAACCGAGCAAAAAACCCAGGGCAACTACCCGGCGACAAAACGCATTCTTGAGGTTATTCATACCGGTCTGACCCAGGGTAGCAGCAGCGGCTATGCCGCAGAAGCGAAAGCCTTTGGCGAGCTGGCGATGACGCCGCAGTCTCAGGCGCTGCGCAGCATCTTTTTTGCCAGCACCGACGTGAAAAAAGATCCCGGCAGCGAAGCCGAGCCTGCGCCGCTGGCATCAATTGGCGTGCTGGGCGGCGGACTGATGGGGGGCGGGATCGCCTTCGTCAGCGCCAGCAAAGGCAAATTACCGGTGCGGATCAAAGACATCAACCCGAAAGGGATCAACCACGCCCTGCAGTACAGCTGGCAGCTGCTTGATAAAAAGGTCAAACGCCGCCATATCAAAGCCAGCGAGCGCGATCGCCAGCTGGCGCTGATCTCCGGCACCACTGACTACAGCGGATTCCGTCATCGCGATGTGGTGATTGAGGCAGTATTTGAGGATCTGGCGCTGAAACAGCAGATGGTGGCCGAGGTCGAAGCGAACTGTGCGCCGCACACTATCTTTGCCTCTAACACCTCGTCGTTGCCGATTGGCGATATTGCAGCGCAGGCCGCGCGCCCTGAACAGGTGATTGGGCTGCATTTCTTTAGTCCGGTCGAAAAAATGCCTCTGGTGGAGGTTATACCCCATGCCGGAACCAGCCCGCAGACCATTGCCACCGTCGTTAAGCTGGCAAAAATGCAGGGCAAAACGCCGGTGGTGGTGGCTGATAAAGCCGGGTTCTACGTCAACCGCATTCTGGCCCCCTATATCAACGAGGCCATGCGCCTGCTGACCGAAGGCGAAAAGGTCGAGCATATCGATAATGCGCTGGTGAAGTTTGGTTTCCCCGTTGGCCCAATCCAACTTTTGGATGAGGTGGGAATCGATACCGGCACTAAAATTATACCTGTGCTGGAGAGCGCTTATGGAGAACGGTTTAGCGCGCCCGCAAACATTGTTTCTGCAATTTTGAATGACGATCGCAAAGGCAGAAAAAATGGCCGCGGTTTCTATCTTTACGACCCAAAAGGGCGTAAAAGCAAGAAGCGGGTCGACCCGGCGGTTTATGGGCTTATTAAGTCTGGCGGCGAGGGCAAACTCTCTGCGACCCAGTGCGCGGAACGCTGCGTGATGATGATGCTCAACGAAGCGGCACGCTGCTTTGATGAGAAGGTCATTAAAAATGCCCGCGATGGCGACATTGGCGCCGTCTTTGGCATTGGTTTCCCACCTTTCCTGGGTGGCCCGTTCCGCTATATGGATAGCGTAGGTGCGGGTGAAGTTGTTGCGATTTTACAACGACTGGCTGTGCAATATGGGCCGCGGTTTACACCGTGTGACACATTATTGCAGATGGCGGATCAGGGGCTGCGATTTTGGCCAGCAAAGGAAACTGACCTTGTAAATTAAGGTCAAATAAGAGTAAATCCGCCGTTGAAGGGTCTGGTCCTGTCTAATTTGTAAACAGACATTGACTATACTTACGCCGTTGAGGTAAAAAACAGCGTTTCATTCAACGGATGGATCAGGCACAATGCCCGGCCATCGGGTTTTCTACCTCGTTATGTGTTCACACGGGGTAATAACACCGGTGATCCTGGTCAACAAAAGCGGTGCAATATGCAAGTTTTTATCATGCGTCACGGTGACGCGGCACTTGATGCTGCCAGTGACTCTGTACGTCCTCTGACGCCTTGCGGCTGTGACGAGTCCCGTCAAATGGCTACCTGGTTGAAAGGGCAAAAAGTGGATATTGAACGTGTCCTCGTCAGCCCGTTCTTACGCGCTGAACAGACGCTGGATGTGGTAGGGGAGTGTATGAACCTGCCAGCCAATGTCGATGTTCTGCCAGAGCTTACCCCGTGTGGCGACGTGGGTCTTGTCAGTGCCTATCTTCAGGCGCTGTGCAATGAAGGTGTCGCCTCTGCGCTGGTAATTTCCCATCTGCCGTTAGTCGGCTATCTGGTGGCTGAACTCTGCCCGGGCGAAACGCCGCCGATGTTCAGCACCTCTGCCATTGCCAACGTTACCCTCTCTGAAACGGGTGCTGGCGTCTTCAACTGGCAGATGAGCCCCTGCAATCTGAAGATGGCGAAAGCTATCTGATGTAAATCGGACCCAGGCGGGTAGCATGAGCCACCCGCCTGCCTCTCAGGGCAGCTCAGGCGGTTGCCACTCTTCCACTTCAATCAACACCAGCAAGGCGGCATCACCGCCATACTCTTTCGGTGCCTGATGAAATGCCATCACGTGTGGATGCTGAGCCAGCCACAGTGGGGTTTGCTGCTTGAGAATATGTTTGCCGTGGCCGTGCATAACGCAGGCACAAAAAACATGTTCGCGACGGCAGGCGGCAATCAGCGCGCCCAGCTCCTGTTTCGCCTGCATCTGGGTCAGCCTGTGCAGATCGAGGAACAGCTCCGGCGAATAATCTCCCCGACGCAGTTTTTTCAGCTCGAAATGGCTGACGTCCGCGCGCACATATTTCACCGCACCTTCCGTGTTCAGCAGCGGCTGAAACTCGTCGGAAAAGTAGTGGCTGGCGTCGGCCTGCTCCTGAATCAGCCGTTTTACCGGAACTTCACTCACTTTTTTGCGCTGCGGGCGGTGGACAATGGTGTCCTGCTTGATTTGACGCGTGCCGGTCATTAGCTGACGAAACAGCGTTTGATCCTCCTCGCTGAGCGATATTTTCTTTTTCATGGGGTCGTCTCATCTCTTATTTCCGACAGTGTACCTGACTCACTGCGCGGCAAAACGCATTTTTTACCCGCAAGCCGTTAGCGACAGTGCTGATTTATCGCCGTCTTCATGGCACACTAGCCGCCGAAAATTTAGCGAGCATGCCCTGGAGAACATAGTGGATAAAATTTTTGTCGATGAAGCGGTAAATGAGCTGCAAACCATTCAGGACATGTTGCGTTGGGCGGTCAGCCGTTTCAGCGCGGCCAATATCTGGTACGGCCATGGTACCGACAACCCGTGGGACGAGGCGGTACAGCTGGTTCTGCCATCCCTCTATCTGCCGCTGGATATTCCTGAAGATATGCGCTCCGCGCGCCTTACCTCCAGCGAAAAACACCGCATCGTTGAGCGCGTGATCCGTCGCGTTAACGAGCGCATTCCGGTAGCGTACCTCACCAACAAAGCCTGGTTCTGCGGCCATGAGTTTTTTGTCGATGAACGCGTGCTGGTGCCGCGCTCGCCGATTGGTGAACTGATCAACAACCAGTTCGCCGGCCTGATTGACCATCAGCCTGAGCATATCCTGGATATGTGTACCGGCAGCGGCTGCATCGCCATTGCCTGCGCGTACGCCTTCCCGGAAGCGGAAGTGGATGCTGTCGATATCTCCCCTGATGCGCTGGCGGTAGCGGAACACAATATTGAAGAGCACGGTCTGATCCATCACGTCACGCCGATCCGTTCCGATCTGTTCCGTGACCTGCCAAAAGTGCAGTACGACCTGATTGTGACCAATCCGCCGTACGTTGACGCAGAAGATATGTCAGACCTGCCAAACGAATACCGTCACGAGCCAGAGCTGGGCCTGGCTTCCGGCTCCGACGGCCTGAAGCTGACCCGCCGCATTCTGGCCTGTGCGCCAGATTATCTCACCGACAACGGCATTCTGATTTGTGAAGTGGGTAACAGCATGGTACATCTGATGGAGCAATATCCGGATGTGCCGTTCACCTGGCTCGAGTTCGACAACGGTGGGGACGGCGTCTTCATGCTGACCAAAGCGCAGCTTCTCGCCGCGCGCGAACATTTCAGCATCTACAAAGATTAATCCAACGGGCTTCGGCCCGTTTCACATTGCGCAAACACAGAAAGCTCAAATACAGAACAACGAAAACGGAGCCGTGATGGCAGGAAACAGTATTGGACAATTATTCCGTGTGACGACGTTTGGTGAGTCCCACGGGCTGGCGCTGGGCTGTATCGTTGATGGCGTACCGCCAGGCATCGAACTGACTGAAGCCGATTTACAGCACGATCTCGACCGACGCCGTCCAGGCACGTCACGCTACACAACCCAGCGCCGCGAGCCGGATCAAGTCAAAATTCTGTCAGGCGTCTTTGAAGGACGCACCACCGGTACCAGCATCGGCCTGTTGATTGAGAATACCGATCAGCGTTCCCAGGACTACGGTGCCATTAAGGATGTGTTCCGTCCGGGTCACGCCGATTACACCTACGAGCAGAAATATGGTTTCCGCGACTATCGCGGCGGCGGACGCTCCTCCGCCCGTGAAACCGCCATGCGCGTCGCGGCAGGGGCCATTGCCAAAAAATACCTCGCGCAAAAGTTTGGCATCACCATTCGCGGCTGTCTGACCCAGATGGGCGATATCCCGCTGGCGATCGCCGACTGGGAGCAGGTTGAACAGAACCCGTTCTTCTGCGCTGACGCCTCGAAGCTGGAAGCGCTCGATGAACTGATGCGCGCCCTGAAGAAAGAGGGCGACTCTATTGGCGCCAAAGTCACCGTGGTGGCTGACGGCGTCCCGCCGGGCTGGGGCGAGCCGGTCTTTGACCGCCTTGATGCTGATATCGCCCATGCGATGATGAGCATCAACGCGGTCAAAGGGGTGGAGATTGGCGACGGTTTTGACGTGGTTCAGCTTCGTGGCAGCCAGAATCGGGACGAGATCACAGCCCAGGGCTTCCAGAGCAATCACGCGGGCGGCATTTTAGGCGGCATCAGCAGCGGGCAGCAGATTATCGCCAACATTGCGCTGAAACCAACCTCCAGCATTACCGTGCCGGGCCACACCATTAACCGCTCTGGTGAAGAAGTTGAGATGATCACCAAAGGACGTCACGATCCCTGCGTCGGGATCCGCGCAGTGCCGATCGCTGAAGCGATGCTGGCGATCGTGCTGATGGATCACTTCCTGCGCCAGCGCGCGCAGAATGCGGATGTGACGACCACCATTCCACGCTGGTAACCATGAAAAAAACCGCAATTGCTCTGCTGGCGCTGCTTGCCAGTGGAGCCGCTCTGGCGGCAACGCCGTGGCAAAAAATTACCCACCCGATCGCAGGTAGCGCCCAGTCAATTGGTGCGTTCTCTAATGGCTGTATCGTTGGTGCGCAGGAACTTCCTCTGCAGTCGGATACGTATCAGGTGATGCGTACCGACCAGCGCCGCTACTTCGGCCACCCGGACCTGGTGCTGTTTATTCAGCGGCTGGGCAATCAGGTGCATAACCTGGGACTCGGCACGGTGCTGGTGGGCGATATGGGGATGCCGGCAGGCGGTCGCTTTAATGGCGGCCACGCCAGCCACCAGACCGGGCTGGATGTCGATATCTTCCTCCAGCTGCCGAAAACGCGCTGGTCATCTTCGCAACTGCTGAAGCCGCAGGCGCTCGATCTGGTCTCCAGCGATGGCAAGCGGGTAGTGCCGTCGCGCTGGTCGCCGGAGGTCTCCAGCATGCTCAAGCTGGCGGCGGAAGATAACGACGTCACACGTATCTTCGTTAACCCGGCCATCAAGCAGCAGCTATGCGAAGATGCCGGAACCGACCGCGACTGGCTGCGTAAAGTGCGGCCGTGGTTCCAGCACCGCGCGCACATGCACGTGCGCCTGCGATGCCCGGCGAACAGCCTCGAGTGTGAAGATCAACCGTTACCGCCGCCAGGCGATGGCTGCGGCGCGGAACTACAAAGCTGGTTTGAGCCAGCGAAACCTGGACCCACCAAGCCTGTGAAGAAGACACCGCCTCCGTTGCCGCCTTCCTGCCAGGCGCTACTGGATGAGCATGCCCTGTGATGGACCAATTTGCTGAGTTGTTTATGGTGTCGCCGCTGATGCTGGTGGCGCTGTTTTTTATCGCCATGCTGGCCGGGTTTATTGATGCCCTGGCCGGTGGCGGCGGGTTACTGACGGTTCCGGCCCTGCTGGCGGCGGGCATGAGCCCGGCCCAGGCGCTGGCGACGAACAAATTGCAGGCGTGTGGCGGATCGTTATCCGCCTCGCTCTATTTTATCCGCCGCAAGGTGGTGAGCCTGGCCGATCAGAAGCTCAACATCCTGATGACCTTTATTGGATCGACCAGCGGGGCGCTGCTGGTTCAGCATGTGCAGTCCGATATTTTGCGCCAGATTTTGCCGATTCTCGTCATCTGCATTGGCCTCTACTTTTTACTGATGCCGAAACTGGGCGAAGAAGACAGGCAGCGCCGCCTGCACGGTCTGCCGTTTGCCCTGATTGCGGGCGGCTGCGTCGGCTTTTACGATGGCTTCTTCGGGCCCGGGGCCGGGTCGTTTTACGCCCTGGCGTTTGTGACGCTGGCCGGTTTTAACCTCGCCAAATCCACCGCCCATGCGAAAGTGCTGAACGCCACCTCTAATGTCGGTGGTCTGCTGCTCTTTATCATCGGCGGGAAGGTGATTTGGGCGACCGGCTTCGTAATGATGGCCGGACAATTTCTGGGCGCACGGGCAGGTTCGCGTCTGGTGTTAAGCAAAGGGCAACAGCTTATCCGTCCGATGATTGTCATTGTCTCGGCCGTGATGAGTGCCAAACTTCTTTATGACAGCCACGGACAGGAGATCCTCCACTGGTTGGGGATGAACTAATGAACAGTACGCATAAATACGAACAGCTGATTGAGATTTTCGACGGCTGCTTCGCACAAGATTTTAATACCCGTCTGATTAAAGGCGACGACGAACCGATCTATCTTCCTGCTGATGCAGAGCTACCGTACAACCGGATCGTCTTTGCCCACGGCTTTTACGCCAGTGCGCTGCACGAAATATCCCACTGGTGCATTGCCGGTAAAGCGCGCCGCGAGTTGGTGGACTTTGGCTACTGGTACTGCCCGGACGGGCGTGACGCTGCGACCCAGGGGCAATTTGAAGATGTGGAAGTGAAACCCCAGGCGCTGGAATGGCTCTTCTGCGTGGCGGCAGGATTTCCGTTCAACGTCAGCTGCGACAATCTCGAAGGCGACTTCGAGCCAGACCGTATTGTCTTCCAGCGCCGCGTGCACGCGCAGGTGATGGAGTACCTTGAGAAAGGCATCCCGGAACGTCCGGCGCGCTTGATCAAGGCTTTACAGAATTATTACCACACGCCGGACATCACGGCGGAACACTTCCCGTGGCCGGAAGATCTTAACTGAGGAAAGAAGATGATCGCAGAATTTGAATCACGCATTCTGGCGTTAATTGATGACATGGTGGAGCACGCCAGTGACGATGAACTGTTTGCCAGCGGTTATCTGCGTGGTCACCTGACGCTGGCCGTCGCCGAACTGGAAGCCGGTGACGACCACTCTGCGGACGCGGTGCATGCTGAAGTCTCCCGCAGCCTGGAAAAAGCGATTCTGGCCGGCGAACTCTCTCCGCGCGACCAGTCATTAGTGCTGGGGATGTGGGAAACCTTGTTTCAGAAAGCCAGCCTGACGTCATAAGTTAGCGCCAGGACATGTAGGCCGGGCAAGCGGATGCGCCGCCCGGCGTTAAAACGGCTCCTTTGCCAGACGCCCGGTGGCGCTAAGCTTACCGGGCCTACGATTTCACCCTCTTCCCCTTCAACAACTTCCTCACCCATAACCGGTTCGGATTGAGCGCGGCCAGCGTGTGGCTGTCCAGCGGGATCGGCTCGTGGCTCATTTGCGCGGCAAGAACCTCCGCCGTCAGCGGCGCCGTACAAAGCCCGCGGGAGCCCAGCCCGCCCAGCATAAACAGATTCCGGAACGCCGGGGCGCTGACCGCCTGGGATGTATTGCTGGCGAGATCCTGATAAGCCGTCAGCGTGGCTTCATAGTCCGGCACCGCACCCGTCATCGGCAGGTGATCGCGGGTGGCGCAGCGAATGCCGTTGCGCGCTTCGCCGGCGCTGACATCCACCTCACGCGCCCATGCCGCCTGCGGCAAACAGTCGATCAGACGCTGGCGATTATGCTGCTGGTCCTCATCGCTGTACTGCGGCTCGGTCTGCCCACGATGATAGCTTGCGCCGATGCAGTGCTGGCCGTTGGCCGGATTTTGCGGGGTCAGATACCCGTCGTAGCAGAGCACCTGGCGCAGCTGGCTCAGCTGCGGGGCCGCCGGGATATGGCTCACCTGGCCACCCACCGGGTAGACCGGCAGTGGTGTGGTCTGGCTGAACTGGCTGATGCCGTGTCCGTTCGCCAGCACCACGCTGCCATGCTGCGCCTGCTCACCGTCGGCAAACTGCAACATCCACCGGGCGTCGGTCTGCGCCAGCGACGTTACCTTGCGGCCATAGTGCACCTGCAGGCCCAGAGTTTGGGCCAGCGCGATCGCCGCCGCGGTAAGCTGCGCCGGACACAGCCAGCCGCCGAGCGGATACTGGATCCCGCCGCAGCCGGTGGGCACCCCGGTGCTCTCTTCCACCTGACGGGCGTTGACCGCAACCGCAATTTGCTCGGGCAGGCCCAGAGCGAGCATATGATCAATTTTCTGCTGACTCTTCTCATCCCAGCCAAGCTGAGTCACGCCGCACCAGGTATGATCAAAGGCCACCGGCAGGGTGTCGTACAGGCGGCGGGCAAAGGTAAACGCCGTCGGGAAAAACTGGCTCAGCGCCACATCGTGGGCGCTAAGCAGGGGATAGAGCGCCCCCTGACGATTGCCGGAGGCGCCCGTCGCCGGTGCGTCGTCGGCGCAGTAGAGCGTCACCTGCCAGCCACGGCGCAGCAGCGCCAGCGACAGTAGCGCGCTGGCAATCCCGCCGCCCACCACGGCGGTTTCGCGCCCGTCGCTGGCCGGACGGGCAAACCACGGGGTGCGGGCAGGGGAGGGGCGATCCTGCTCCATCACCCCGACGAGCATTTCGCGCTTGCGGCCAAAGCCCTTGGTTTTTTTCATGGTGAAGCCTGCTTCCTGCAGGCCGCGACGGACAAACCCGGCGCAGGTGAAGGTGGCGAGCGTGCCACCGGGCCGCGCCAGACGCGCCATGGCGGCAAACAGCTCTGGGGTCCACATATCCGGGTTTTTGGCCGGGGCAAAACCGTCGAGGAACCAGGCGTCAACCTGCTGGTTCAGGGAATCATCCAGCTTGTCGGTGAGTTCGTTAATATCCCCCAGCCAGATATCGAGCGTGACGCGCCCGCCGTCCAGCAGCAGGCGATGGCAGCCTGCGATAGGCAGTGGCCACTGGGCCTGAAGCTGTTCCGCCCAGGGGGCTAATTCCGGCCAGTGCTGATGCGCCAGACGCAGATCGTCGGCGGCCAGCGGGTATTTCTCAAAACTGATGAAATGTAACCTTTGCAGGGTAGCGTCAGGGTGCGCTGCACGAAAGCGATCGAACGCTTGCCAGAGGGTGAGGAAATTCAACCCGGTGCCAAATCCGCTCTCCGCCACCACAAAGAGATCGCGGGGATGCTGCGGAAAACGGGAATTCAGCTGATTTCCTTCGAGGAAAACATAACGCGTCTCTTCCAGTCCGTTATCATTAGAGAAGTAGACATCGTCAAAATCTCGGGAAACAGGTGTACCCTCAGCGTTGAATTCGAGGTTGGCGGGTTGTATAGCGTTTTGTTTCACGTAAGTTACTCGTCTGACAGGCTGTGCCGCGATCTTAACGATGTGCGTCTGATGGTGCAAATTTCCACAGAAATTGGCTGATCGGACTTGTTCGGCGTACAAGTGTACGCTATTGTGCGACTCGAAACTTAAATAGTGCGACTTACAGAGGTATTGAATGAAACGTGCAGTGATTACTGGCTTGGGCATCGTTTCCAGCATCGGTAATAACCAGCAGGAAGTCCTGGCATCTCTGCGTGAAGGACGCTCCGGGATCACCTTCTCTGAAGAGTTTAAAGATTCCGGCATGCGTAGCCACGTATGGGGTAATGTAAAACTGGACACCACGGGCATGATCGATCGCAAAGTGGTCCGTTTCATGAACGATGCCTCCATCTACGCCTATCTCTCTATGCAGGAAGCGATTGCTGACGCTGGCCTGAGCGAAGAGGTTTATCAGAATAACCCGCGTGTGGGTCTGATTGCTGGCTCCGGCGGCTCCTCTAAAGCGCAGGTATTTGGTGCGGACGCGATGCGTAGCCCGCGCGGCCTGAAAGCGGTCGGTCCATACGTGGTGACCAAAGCGATGGGTTCAGCGGTTTCCGCTTGTCTGGCGACCCCGTTCAAAATCCACGGCGTAAACTACTCCATCAGCTCCGCTTGCGCGACCTCCGCACACTGTATCGGTAACGCGGTTGAGCAGATCCAGCTGGGTAAACAGGACATCGTATTTGCTGGCGGCGGCGAAGAGCTGGGTTGGGAAATGGCCTGTGAATTCGATGCGATGGGCGCCCTGTCCACCAAATACAACGAATGCCCGGAAAAAGCCTCCCGTACCTATGATGCAAGCCGTGACGGCTTTGTTATCGCAGGCGGCGGCGGTATGGTCGTGGTGGAAGAGCTGGAACACGCTCTGGCCCGCGGTGCGCACATCTATGCTGAGATTGTTGGCTACGGCGCAACCTCCGACGGTGCAGACATGGTGGCTCCATCAGGCGAAGGCGCAGTACGCTGCATGAAGATGGCGATGCATGGCGTTGATACCCCAATCGACTACCTGAACTCCCACGGTACCTCTACTCCGGTAGGCGACGTGAAAGAGCTGGGTGCTATCCGTGAAGTGTTCGGCGACAACAGCCCGGCTATCTCCGCTACCAAAGCCATGACCGGTCACTCCCTTGGTGCGGCTGGCGTGCAGGAAGCGATCTACTCCCTGCTGATGCTGGAAAACGGCTTTATCGCGCCGAGCATCAACATTGAAGAGATGGACGAGCAGGCCGCAGGTCTGAACATCGTCACTGCGACAACCGAGCGTGAACTGACTACCGTCATGTCCAACAGCTTCGGTTTCGGCGGCACCAACGCCACGCTGGTGATGCGTAAGCTGAAAGCATAAGCGTTTGAATGTATAGTAGAAGGGAGCCTGATGGCTCCCTTTTTTTATGCCTGAACATGGAGTTATGCATGACGGCCGTTACCAAAGATAAAAACGCCGCTTCCGGCAACGTCTCGCTGTTCCGTATCGCCTTTGCGGTATTCCTCACCTATATGACCGTCGGCTTGCCATTGCCGGTGATCCCGCTGTTTGTGCACCAGGAGCTGGGCTATGGCAACACCATGGTCGGCATCGCCGTGGGTATTCAGTTTTTAGCCACGGTGTTAACCCGCGGCTATGCCGGACGGCTGGCGGATCAGCACGGCGCAAAACGCTCGGCATTGCAGGGCATGTTCGCCTGCGCACTGGCGGGTGGCGCATGGCTACTGGCCGCGCTGCTGCCGGTGGAGGCGGCCTATAAATTCGCGCTGCTGGTGGTAGGGCGCTTAATTCTCGGTTTTGGTGAAAGCCAGCTGCTGACCGGCACCCTGACATGGGGGATGGGGCTGGTCGGGCCCGCGCGTTCCGGCAAAGTGATGTCGTGGAACGGGATGGCTATCTATGGTGCGCTGGCCGCAGGCGCGCCGCTGGGTCTTTTGATCAACAGCCAGTTTGGCTTTGCGGCGCTGGCCGCCACCACCATGGCACTGCCGCTGCTGGCCTGGGCGTTTAACGGCACGGTGCGTAAAGTTCCGGCCCATAAAGGCGAACGTCCTTCCCTGTGGAGTGTGGTGGGGCAGATCTGGCAGCCAGGCCTGGGCCTTGCGCTGCAGGGCGTTGGCTTTGCGGTGATTGGTACCTTCGTCTCGTTGTACTTTATGAGCCGCGGCTGGGCGATGGCCGGTTTTACGCTTACCGCTTTTGGCGGCGCGTTTGTCCTGATGCGGGTGCTGTTCGGCTGGATGCCGGATCGTTATGGTGGCGTGAAGGTAGCGGTGGCGTCGCTGGTGATTGAAACCGTGGGTCTGGTGTTGCTCTGGCAGGCGCCGACCGCGCCGGTAGCACTGCTGGGGGCAGCCCTGACCGGCTGCGGCTGTTCGCTGATCTTCCCGGCGCTGGGTGTTGAGGTGGTTAAACGCGTTGCCCCACAGGTGCGGGGCACGGCGCTGGGTGGCTATGCCGCCTTTCAGGATATCTCATACGGCGTGACCGGGCCGCTGGCGGGGCTGTTAGCCACCTCGTTTGGTTATCCTTCGGTCTTCCTGGCGGGAGCCGTTTCAGCGGTGGTTGGGATTGTGGTGACGCTGGTGGCGTTTCGGAAATCTTAGCGGTTTGTTGCCGGGTGGCGGCTACGCCTTACCCGGCCTACAGGTTGTGTTTTTGTAGGCCCGGTAAGCGTAGCGCCACCGGGCAAAACATCAGGCAACCAGCCAGAAAATCGCCAGCGCAATGATTAAAGCAACCAACATCAGGCCTGGACGGGCAGACAGCGTTCTGAAGGTTTCCACTACCGGGGCAAAGAGCGGGCTGTAAATTGGCTGGATATTGCGCACTTCCGTCACGCCAGCTTCACGCTCGGTGCGGCGGACGAAGATCTCGTTGAGCAGATCCTGTACCTGGGCGGTGGTCAGCACCGTCTGCGGCGTCGCCTGCCAGTTCTGTCGGGCATAGTCCTGAATGCTGTCCCACTCCTGGGCCTCCAGCGGCTGTTTCAGCGCAGCCTGCAGAGTATGCAGCGTGGGCGCACTCTGGGTGCTCAGCGTCTGGCGTGCCTGCAGCCAGGTGGCAAGATGGGTAAACTGCCTGGCCGGGATTAACTCTCCCGCTTTCACCCCCGACAGTTCCAGCATCGACTGCCAGATGAGCTTGGTCGGCTCGCCCGTGGCGGCGGCAAGTTTGGTCACCATCTGCTTCAGCGTATTGTGTTCGGCAGGCAGCAGCGGGCGCTCCGTGGCCGGGCGCTGCTGCGGCTGCGGAATATTGAGCTGATTATTTTGCAACAGCGTCAGCACCGTTTTGAGCTGCTCGGGCGTCAGCTGGTTCAAAGCGGTCTGGCCATACTGCTGGCGAATAAAATCGCTGGCCGCCTGGCGGTTATTACCCTGAGTCAGCAGCTCCGTCAGCTGGGAGACCATCTGCCGGGTGGTATGGTTTTGCTGGGCGGTGTTCAGGCGCTGGTTGAGGTTTTGCTCCGCAGCAGGGAAGTGGCGCGACAGCATGGGCGCATCACTCTTTAATCCCAGATCGTGTTTGACCCCGGCCCACACTTCCGCACTCTGCTGCGACGTCAGGGCGATTAACCGGGTGATCAGACGTTCCAGTACAGTGCGTTGCTGTGTGGAGAGGGGCTGTTCGCCCGCGACGTGGGATGGACGCGGGCCATCACCCGGAGGTTGTGGCGGCGTACCTGAAATGGGCTGCATCGGCAAAAAATCCTTAAAGTCGTTACTCATCGTTAACCAGGTTTACGTATATGCCTGGCGGCCAGATTATGGCACACTTGACAGGTTTTCTTCCTCTCAAACAGGTACTCAGACGTGAAAATCCTCGTTGATGAAAATATGCCTTACGCCCGTGAGCTGTTCAGCCGCCTGGGTGAGGTTAAGGCCGTTCCTGGACGTCCCATTCCGCTCGCTGAGCTGGATGATGCCGATGCGCTGATGGTGCGCTCAGTGACCAAAGTGAATGAGGCGCTGCTGTCTGGCAAAGGGATCAAATTTGTCGGCACGGCAACCGCAGGAACCGATCATGTGGATGACGCGTGGCTGAAGCAGGCCGGGATTGGCTTTTCCGCCGCACCGGGCTGTAACGCTATTGCCGTCGTGGAGTATGTTTTCTCTTCTCTGCTGATGCTGGCCGAGCGTGATGGGTTTACGCTCACCAGCCGGACCGTAGGCATTGTCGGGGTCGGTAACGTCGGCGGTCGCCTGCAAAAGCGCCTTGAGGCGTTAGGTATCCGCACGTTGCTGTGCGATCCGCCCCGCGCTGACCGTGGCGATGAAGGGGATTTCCGCAGCCTGGATGAGCTGGTGGCCGAGTGTGACGTGCTCACCTTCCATACGCCGCTATTTAAAGACGGGCCGTATAAAACGCGCCATCTGGCAGACGACGCTCTGATTAGCCGCCTGAAGCCGGGCACCATCCTGATTAATGCCTGCCGTGGCCCGGTGGTGGATAACGCGGCCCTGCTGCAGCGCCTGGAAGCGGGTCAGGATCTGAGCGTGGTGCTGGACGTGTGGGAGCCGGAGCCGGATCTCAACGTGGCCCTGCTGGACAAAGTGGATATCGGTACCGCGCATATCGCGGGTTACACCCTCGAAGGTAAAGCCCGCGGCACCACCCAAGTGTTTGAGGCGTACAGCGCGTTTATCGGTAAATCCCAGCAGGTGGCGCTGGATACCCTGCTGCCAACCCCGGATTTTGGCCGCATTACCCTGCACGGCCCGCTGGATCAGGGAACGCTGAAAAGGCTGGTGCATTTAGTGTATGATGTGCGCCGCGATGACGCGCTGCTGCGAAAAGTAGCGGGTATGCCGGGTGAATTTGACAAGCTGCGTAAGCATTACGTTGAGCGCCGCGAATGGTCCTCTCTGTATGTGATGTGTGATGATCCTGCTGCGGCGTCGCTGCTGCATAAGCTGGGTTTCAACGCCGTTCATCACCCGGTTCGTTAATGTCTTCTTAATGCTCCTTGGCGGATACCCCGCCAGGGACGCTTTTTTATTTCTGGAGTAAACCACCATGTCTGAAGGCTGGAACATTGCCATACTGGGCGCAACGGGCGCCGTGGGCGAAGCCCTGCTCGAAACCCTTGCTGAGCGTCAGTTCCCGGTGGGCGACATCTATGCCCTGGCGCGTAATGAGAGCGCGGGCGAGCACCTGCGTTTTGCGGGTAAATCCGTCATGGTTCAGGATGCGGCTGAGTTTGACTGGACCCAGGCGCAGCTGGCCTTTTTCGCGGCCGGTGTCGACGCCTCCGCAGCATATATTGAAGAGGCCACCAACGCGGGCTGTCTGGTCATTGATTTGAGCGGCCTGTTTGCCCTTGAGCCGGACGTACCGCTGGTGGTGCCGGAGGTGAACCCCTTCGTGCTGGCCGACTACCGCAACCGTAACATCATCGCCGTCCCGGACAGCCTGACCAGCCAGCTGCTTAGCGCCCTGAAACCGCTCATCGACGAAGGTGGCTTGTCCCGTATCGCCGTAACCAGCCTGATGTCAGTCTCAGCCCGCGGTAAAAAAGCGGTGGATGCTCTGGCGGGGCAGAGCGCGAAGCTGCTGAACGGTATTCCGGTGGACGAAGAGGATTTCTTTGGCCGTCAGCTGGCGTTCAATATGCTGCCCTTGCTGCCGGATCGTGAAGGCAGCGTGCGCGAAGAGCGCCGTATCATCGATGAAGTGCGTAAGATCCTGCAGGATGACGGGCTAATGATCTCCGCCAACTGTGTGCAGTCGCCGGTGTTCTACGGCCATGCCCAGATGGTGAGCTTTGAAGCCATGCGTCCGCTGGCAGCGGAAGAGGCGCGCGACGCCTTTGGCCGCGGTGAAGATATTGAGCTGTCTGAAGAGAGCGAATTCCCGACCCAGGTGGGCGACGCAACGGGCAACGCGCGTCTCTCCATTGGCTGTGTACGTAACGATTACGGTATGCCGGAGCAGATCCAGTTCTGGTCGGTCGCCGATAACGTGCGTTTCGGCGGCGCGCTGATGGCGGTAAAAATCGCTGAAAAACTGGTGCAGGAGTATCTGTACTAATGTCTGAAGTGGAGCAAAAGCCCGTTCATAAGATTGCCCTCGGGATTGAATACGATGGCAGTAAATATTATGGCTGGCAGCGTCAGAATGAGGTGCGCAGCGTCCAGGAAAAGCTGGAAAAAGCGCTCTCTCAGGTGGCGAATGAGCCCATCAATGTCCTGTGCGCGGGGCGTACCGACGCCGGTGTCCATGGTACGGGGCAGGTAGTGCATTTTGAAACCACCGCAGTGCGAAAAGACGCGGCCTGGACGCTGGGGGTAAATGCGAATTTGCCTGGTGACATCGCGGTACGCTGGGTCAAAAATGTGCCGGATGATTTTCATGCGCGGTTCAGCGCCACCGCGCGCCGCTACCGCTACATCATCTATAACCAGCGTCTTCGTCCGGCGGTGTTGGGCCAGGGCGTCACCCATTTTTACGAGCCGCTGGATGCCGATCGCATGCATCGCGCGGCGCAGGCATTGATCGGCGAAAACGACTTCACCTCGTTCCGTGCCGTGCAGTGCCAGTCTCGCACGCCGTGGCGCAACGTGATGCATATTAACGTCAGCCGGCATGGCGCGTATGTGGTGGTGGACATCAAAGCGAATGCCTTTGTTCATCATATGGTCAGGAATATTACAGGCAGCCTGATGGAAGTAGGCGCCGGACACCAGCCGGAGAGCTGGATTGCAGAGTTGCTGGCGGCGAAGGACAGAACGCTGGCGGCAGCAACGGCGAAAGCGGAAGGGCTCTATCTGGTCTCGGTCGATTACCCGGATCGTTTTGACCTTCCAAAACCGCCAATGGGCCCGCTGTTCTTAGCGGACTGATAGCCGTGGCAATAAAGGTTTAGACAATATGGATTTAATTCGCTTTCTGATCGATTTCATTCTGCATATCGATGTTCACCTGGCAGAGCTGGTCGCTGATTATGGCGTCTGGGTGTATGCCATTCTGTTCCTGATCCTGTTTTGCGAAACCGGGCTGGTGGTGACGCCCTTCTTACCGGGCGATTCGCTGCTGTTCGTGGCGGGCGCGCTGGCGTCGCTGGAGACCAACGACCTTAACGTTCATCTGATGGTGGTGTTAATGCTGATTGCCGCCATCCTTGGCGATGCGGTGAACTACACTATAGGGCGGCTGTTCGGCGAGCGGTTGTTCAGTAACCCGGACTCGAAGATTTTCCGTCGCAGCTATCTCGATAAAACCCATGCGTTTTATGAGAAACACGGCGGTAAGACCATCATTCTCGCGCGCTTTGTGCCCATCGTCAGAACCTTTGCCCCGTTTGTTGCGGGTATGGGTCATATGTCGTACCGTCAGTTCGCGCTTTATAACGTCACCGGCGCGCTGCTGTGGGTGCTGAGCTTTACCTACGCGGGTTATTTCTTCGGGACCATTCCTATGATCCAGGAAAACCTTAAGTTGCTGATCGTAGGGATTATTGTGGTTTCCATTCTGCCGGGCGTCATCGAAGTGATTCGTCACCGTCGCGCGGCGGCAAAACAAGCAAAATAAAGGCACGACTGCGGTTCGACCACTTTTTTATCCAAAGTTTCGGGCTGTTATGTTTTAATGTGCAACATTCATGGTCTGTCGGGGGCAAAAATGGCATTATGCGCCCCTTGCAGCAAACCTGGTTCAGGCAGAAAGGTTATCAATGAGCTGGATTGAACGAATTAAAAGCAATATCACCCCAACCCGCAAAGCGAGTATTCCTGAAGGGGTGTGGACTAAATGTGACAGCTGTGGCCAGGTCCTGTACCGCGCCGAACTGGAGCGTAATCTCGAAGTTTGTCCGAAGTGCGATCACCACATGCGTATGTCGGCGCGTAACCGCCTGCATAGCCTGCTGGATGAAGGTTCTCTGGTTGAACTGGGTAGCGAGCTTGAGCCAAAAGATGTGCTGAAGTTCCGTGACTCCAAGAAATACAAAGACCGTCTGGCCTCTGCGCAAAAAGAGACCGGCGAGAAAGATGCCCTGGTGGTGATGAAAGGCACCCTGCACGAGATGCCGGTTGTCGCGGCGGCGTTTGAGTTCTCCTTTATGGGCGGCTCAATGGGCTCCGTAGTGGGCGCGCGCTTCGTGCGTGCCGTTGAGCAGGCGCTGGAAGACAACTGTCCGCTGATCTGCTTCTCCGCCTCCGGTGGTGCCCGTATGCAGGAAGCGCTGATGTCGCTGATGCAGATGGCAAAAACCTCCGCAGCGCTGGCGAAAATGCAGGAGCGCGGTCTGCCGTACATCTCCGTGCTGACCGACCCAACCATGGGCGGCGTATCGGCAAGTTTTGCGATGCTGGGCGATCTGAATATCGCTGAACCGAAAGCGCTGATCGGCTTTGCCGGCCCGCGCGTTATCGAACAAACGGTACGTGAAAAGCTGCCGCCGGGCTTCCAGCGCAGTGAGTTCCTTATCGAGAAAGGCGCTATCGACATGATCGTTCGCCGTCCGGAGATGCGCCTGAAACTGGCCAGCATTCTGGCGAAGCTGATGAATCTGCCGTCGCCGAGCCCGGATGAGCCGCGCGAAGGCGTGGTAGTACCGGATCAGGAACCCGAGGCCTGATAACTGAAAAGGGCAGGGCCAGTGGCGCTGCCCTTTTGCTTTCTAACCGTAACTGAAAAGCGCGCAACATGGAAAATACTACTCTTCCCCAAGCCACGTCGCCTCTGGCCGCGTGGCTTTCTTATCTGGAAAACCTGCACAGTAAAGCCATCGACATGGGACTTGAGCGCGTCAGCCAGGTCGCGGCGCGCCTTGATGTTCTGAAACCGGCTCCCTTTGTCTTCACCGTGGCGGGTACCAACGGCAAAGGCACCACCTGCCGCACCCTGGAAGCGATGCTGATGGCGGCGGGCTACAAAGTAGGGGTCTACAGCTCGCCCCATCTGGTGCGCTATACCGAGCGCGTGCGGGTGCAGAATACAGAATTAGCCGAATCCGCCCACACCGCCTCGTTTGCAGAGATCGAAGCCGCGCGCGGCGATATTTCGCTGACCTATTTTGAATATGGCACCCTGTCGGCGCTGTGGCTCTTTAAGCAGGCGCAGCTGGACGTGGTGATCCTTGAGGTCGGGTTAGGTGGGCGTCTGGATGCCACTAATATTGTCGACCCGGATGTGGCGGTAATCACCAGCATCGCGCTGGATCATACTGACTGGCTGGGGCCCGATCGCGAGAGCATTGGCCGTGAAAAAGCCGGTATTTTCCGCCCGGGCAAACCGGCTATCGTCGGCGAACCCGATATGCCGCACACTATTGCTGACGTGGCGCAGGAGAAAGGGGCGCTGTTGCAGCGCCGTGACGTGGACTGGCGCTACAGCGTGACGGAAAGCGGCTGGCGCTTTGAAGATGCGGCGGGCACGCTGGATAACCTGCCGCTGCCCCAGGTACCGCAGCCAAATGCCGCCACGGCGCTGGCCGCACTGCGCGCCAGCGGCCTGGCAGTAAGCGAGCAGGCGATGCGCGACGGCATTCAGCATGCGATTCTGCCGGGGCGTTTCCAGATAGTCAGCGAATCACCGCGTCTGATTCTGGATGTGGCGCATAACCCCCATGCCGCGGCGTATCTCGCAGGACGTCTCAAATCGTTGCCAAAAACCGGGCGTGTGCTGGCGGTTATCGGTATGCTTCATGATAAAGATATTGGCGGCACGCTGGCCTGCATGGAGAGTGTGGTCGATAGCTGGTATTGTGCCCCTCTGGAAGGCCCACGCGGGGCGACTGCCGAACAGCTGATGGCGCATCTCGGCGCAGGGCAGCGCTTTGATAGCGTGGCGCAGGCCTGGCGGGCGGCGATGGCCGATGCCAGACCAGAAGATACCGTGCTGGTGTGTGGTTCGTTCCACACGGTGGCACATGTCATGGACGTAATGGATGCGGGGAGAACCGGTGGCAAGTAAGTTTCAGAACCGTTTAGCAGGTACCATTGTGCTGGTGGCGCTGGGGGTGATTATTCTCCCCGGGCTGCTTGATGGACAGAAAAAACATTATCAGGATGAGTTTGCGGCGATCCCGCTGGTGCCGAAACCGGGCGATCGGGATGAGCCGGACATGCTTCCGGCGGCAACACAGGCTCTGCCTGCACAGCCACCAGAAGGCGCAGCTGAAGAGGTACGCGCAGGCGATGCCGCGGCGCCATCGTTAGATCCGGCGCGTCTGGCAGCCGGAAACAACAACGAGCTGGATCCCGTTCCGGCGCCGGTAGAGCAGTACGCGCCAAAACCGGTGCAAAAACCGAAACCGGTTGAGAAGCCGCAGCGCGATAACACCAGCCAGCAGCTGGCGGCAGCGACAGAAACCCCACCGGGCAAACCGGCGGCAGAAGAGAAACCGGCCCCGACCGGTAAAGCCTACGTTGTGCAGCTCGGTGCCCTGAAAAACGCCGATAAGGTCAACGAGGTGGTGGCTAAACTCCGTGGCGCGGGGTATCGCGTTTACACTTCACCTTCCACACCGGTACAGGGTAAAATCACCCGTATTCTCGTAGGGCCGGATGCGTCGAGAGACAAGCTGAAGGGATCGCTTGGGGAGCTGAATAAACTCTCTGGTTTGAGCGGCGTGGTGATGAACTACAGCGTGAATTGAGGGTTTCCCTCACTTACGGGATAAGGCAAAAACAGGCGCAGCAGATTGCCTGAGAAGGTAACCCGCCTGGGGCGCTGAATATTTTTTCAGCGCTTTTTTTATTTACGCGCGGGAAGGAAATCCCTACGCAAACGTTTTCTTTTTCTGTTAGAATTCGCCCCGAACTGGATGACAGGGCGTTTGATCGTGGGACACATATGGTCTGGATTGATTACGCCATCATTGCGGTGATAGGTTTTTCCTGTCTGGTTAGCCTGATCCGTGGCTTTGTTCGTGAAGCGTTATCGCTGGTAACCTGGGGCTGTGCCTTCTTTGTTGCCAGTCATTACTACACTTACCTGTCTGTCTGGTTCACGGGCTTTGAAGATGAACTGGTTCGAAATGGGATTGCCATCGCGGTGCTGTTTATCGCGACGCTGATTGTCGGCGCCATTGTTAACTACGTGATTGGCCAGCTGGTTGAGAAAACCGGGTTGTCAGGAACGGACAGGGTGCTGGGGATCTGTTTCGGGGCGTTGCGAGGCGCGCTGATTGTTGCCGCGATACTGTTCTTCCTTGATACCTTTACCGGGTTCTCAAAAAGTGAAGACTGGCAGAAATCGCAGCTTATCCCGCAGTTCAGCTTCATCATCAGATGGTTCTTTGACTATCTGCAAAGCTCGTCGAGTTTTTTGCCCAGGGCATAAACCCTGAGATGTGGCTTAACGAGGAAATGACGAATGTGCGGTATTGTCGGTATCGCCGGTTTCATGCCGGTAAACCAGTCTATTTATGACGCATTATCGGTGCTTCAGCACCGTGGGCAGGATGCTGCGGGTATCATCACCATTGATGCACACAACTGCTTCCGTTTACGTAAGGCCAACGGCCTGGTAAACGATGTGTTCGAAGCCCGCCATATGCAGCGTCTTCAAGGCAACATGGGTATTGGTCACGTTCGTTACCCGACTGCTGGCAGTTCCAGCGCCTCTGAAGCTCAGCCGTTCTACGTTAACTCGCCGTATGGCATCACGCTTGCCCACAACGGCAACCTGACCAATGCTCACGAGCTGCGTAAGAAGCTGTTTGAAGAGAAGCGTCGTCACATTAACACCACTTCTGATTCTGAAATCCTGCTCAACGTCTTTGCCAGCGAGCTGGATAACTTCCGCCACTATCCGCTGGAAGCTGACAACATTTTTGCCGCGGTAGCCGCCACTAACCGTCTGATCCGTGGCGCTTATGCCTGCGTCGCGATGATTATCGGCCACGGTATGGTCGCCTTCCGCGATCCTAACGGCATCCGCCCGCTGGTGCTGGGCAAGCGCGATATTGGCGATGGCCGCACCGAGTATATGGTAGCCTCCGAAAGCGTGGCGCTGGATACCCTGGGCTTTGAGTTCCTGCGTGACGTCGCACCTGGCGAAGCGGTCTACATCACCGAGAAAGGCCAGCTGTTTACCCGTCAGTGCGCAGAGAATCCGGTCAGCAATCCGTGCCTGTTCGAGTACGTCTACTTCGCCCGTCCGGACTCCTTCATCGACAAGATCTCCGTCTACAGCGCCCGTGTGAATATGGGAACCAAGCTCGGCGAGAAGATTGCCCGCGAGTGGGAAGACCTGGATATCGACGTGGTCATCCCTATCCCGGAAACCTCCTGCGATATCGCCCTGGAGATGGCGCGTATTCTGGGTAAACCTTACCGCCAGGGATTCGTGAAGAACCGCTACGTTGGCCGCACCTTCATCATGCCGGGCCAGCAGCTGCGCCGTAAATCGGTGCGCCGCAAGCTGAACGCCAACCGCGCCGAGTTCCGCGACAAGAACGTGCTACTGGTGGATGACTCCATCGTGCGTGGCACCACCTCTGAGCAGATTATCGAGATGGCCCGTGAAGCGGGTGCGAAGAAGGTCTATCTGGCCTCTGCGGCACCGGAGATTCGCTTCCCGAACGTGTATGGTATCGATATGCCTACCGCCAACGAGCTGATTGCCCACGGTCGTGAAGTGGATGAGATCCGCCAGATCATCGGTGCCGACGGCCTGATTTTCCAGGATCTGAACGATCTGATCGACGCGGTGCGTGCTGAGAACCCGGATATTCAGCAGTTTGAGTGCTCGGTGTTTAACGGTATCTACGTGACCAAAGATGTGGATCAGGGCTACCTGGACTACCTCGATTCGCTGCGCAACGACGACGCGAAAGCCGTCCAACTGGCGAACGATCTCGAAAGTTTAGAGATGCATAACGAAGGTTAAGTACTATCGCAGGCGAGGGCATCTGCCCTCGCTTGCAACTCCCGCCAAAATCCTGCACAGTCAGCCCTGTAACAGCAAGGGCGAACATCATGAAACGATTAATAGTAGGGATCTCAGGGGCCAGCGGTGCGATTTACGGTGTCCGTTTGTTGCAGGTATTACGCGATGTCGCCGAGGTTGAAACCCATCTGGTAATGAGCCAGGCTGCGCGTCAGACCCTCTCTCTCGAAACCGATTACTCCCTGCGTGACGTTCAGGCGCTGGCCGATGTGGTGCATGACGCGCGCGATATCGCCGCCAGCATCTCCTCCGGGTCGTTTAAGACCGCAGGCATGGTGATCCTGCCCTGTTCCATCAAAACTCTCTCCGGCATCGTCAACAGCTATACCGATACGCTGGTGACCCGCGCGGCCGATGTGATATTAAAAGAGCGTCGCCCGCTGGTATTGTGCGTGCGCGAAACCCCGCTGCATCTGGGCCATCTGCGCCTGATGACCCAGGCCGCTGAACTGGGGGCGGTGATCATGCCGCCGGTGCCGGCGTTTTATCACCGTCCGCAAAGCCTGGATGATGTGATTAATCAGACCGTGAATCGGGTGCTCGATCAGTTCGACATTGACCTGCCGGACGATCTCTTTACCCGCTGGCAGGGCGCCTGACGGTAAAGCTGTTCTGCCAGAGTGCAGCTCACCGCAACATGCCCTGTTTCAGGGCAATTCTGCAACAGCGATCATATCCTCAACATTTAATCCCTTTTTTCCTTTCCAGGCACTGCGGTTCGTTTGGCAGACCTGCTATCTTTCACCATTAAGGCAATCCTGCAACCTTTCATTAACATATTTAACGCCGTAATTTTGCGTTATGTGCAATGTGGCATAAGACCTGCAAGAGATTGCCTGCAACAACACACAACACAATCTATTACATAAGAAAATCACGACACTTGAGGGTAATGTATGAAGAAGACGGTTCTGGCTCTGTCTTTGCTGGTGGGATTAAGCGCTGCGGCAAGCAGCTTTGCGGCGCTCCCACAGAACGTACGTATCGGTACAGACGCAACCTATGCTCCGTTCTCATCGAAAGATGCGAAGGGGGATTTCGTTGGGTTTGATATCGACCTGGGAAATGAGATGTGCAAACGCATGTCCGTGAAATGCACCTGGGTGGGCAGCGACTTCGACGCGCTGATCCCGTCTCTGAAAGCCAAGAAGATTGACGCGATCATCTCCTCGCTCTCGATTACCGAAAAACGTCAGCAGGAGATCGCCTTCTCTGAGAAGCTCTACGCGGCGGATTCACGTCTGATTGCGGCGAAAGGCTCCCCAGTCCAGCCAACCATTGACTCGCTGAAAGGCAAGCATGTTGGCGTGCTGCAGGGCTCAACGCAGGAAGGCTATGCGAACGCCAACTGGCGTGAGAAGGGCGTGGACGTGGTGGCGTACCAGAACCAGGATCTGATCTATTCCGATCTGGCGGCAGGGCGTCTGGATGCGGCTTTCCAGGATGAAGTCGCCGCGAGCGAAGGCTTCCTGAAACAACCGGCAGGTAAAGAGTTTGCCTTTGCTGGCCCGTCCGTTAAAGACAAAAAATATTTCGGCGACGGCACCGGGATCGGTCTGCGTAAAGACGATGCCGAGCTGAAAGCGGCCTTTGACAAAGCTTTTAATGAACTGCGTAAAGACGGTACCTACGACAAACTGGCGAAGAAATACTTCGACTTCAATGTTTACGGCGATTAACCGGAACTGACGGGTGCGCACCATAATGGCTCCCCGTTATGGTGCGACAATGGCCTTTGCGAACCAGGATGGTGCAAATCGTGCGCCGCGTTGGTTATAAAGTGAATAGTTAAGCACTCGCGATGCACTTTTTCGCGCCTGCCGGGCATAATCTTTTGCCTTGCCGCGGCGATTAGTGGCACATTAAAGGCACCCTGTCGACGTTAAAATCCCGTAAGAAGACAGTCTGTTGAGGATAGATATGAAAAAACTGGTTTTGTCACTTTCTCTGGCTCTGGCCTTTTCCAGCGCTACCGCGGCATTTGCAGCAATTCCGCAAAAAGTTCGTATTGGTACTGACCCGACTTATGCTCCCTTCGAATCGAAGAATGCGCAGGGTGAACTGGTAGGATTTGATATCGATTTGGCTAAAGAGCTGTGCAAACGTATCAAAACAGAGTGTACCTTCGTTGAAAACCCACTGGATGCGCTGATCCCTTCGCTGAAAGCGAAAAAAATCGACGCCATTATGTCTTCCCTCTCTATCACCGAAAAGCGCCAGCAGGAGATTGCCTTCACCGACAAGCTTTATGCAGCGGACTCACGTCTGGTGGTAGCAAAATCTTCCGATATTCAGCCGACCATCGAATCACTGAAAGGTAAACGTGTGGGCGTGCTGCAGGGCACCACTCAGGAGACCTTCGGCAACGAGCACTGGGCACCAAAAGGGATTGAAATCGTCTCTTACCAGGGCCAGGAGAATATCTACGCTGACCTGACTGCGGGCCGTATTGACGCCGCCTTCCAGGATGAAGTGGCAGCCAGCGAAGGCTTCCTGAAACAGCCGGTTGGTAAAGATTACAAGTTCGGCGGTCCGTCCATCAAAGACGAGAAACTCTTCGGCGTGGGCACCGGTATGGGGCTGCGTAAAGAGGATAATGAACTGCGTGAAGCGCTGAACAAAGCCTTTGCCGAGATGCGCGCCGACGGCACTTACGAAAAACTGGCGAAGAAATACTTCGACTTTGATGTCTACGGTGGTTAATCCCTCCACTTAATAACGTGCGGCCCCTCCCATCCCGGGAGGGGAAAAGACACGGCTACACCACTCACGACAGGGCAGGCGGTATGCTGTACGGATTTTCTGGCGTAATTTTACAAGGCGCATTGGTCACCCTTGAACTGGCCCTCAGTTCGGTGGTGCTGGCCGTGTTAATAGGCCTTGCAGGCGCGGGCGCGAAGCTCTCTGCGAATCGGGCGATGGCGCTGCTGTTTGAGGGCTATACCACCCTGATCCGCGGGGTGCCTGACCTGGTGCTGATGCTGCTGATCTTCTACGGTCTGCAAATCGCCCTTAACGGCATTACGGATGCCATCGGTATGGCGCAGATTGATATCGATCCGATGGTGGCCGGTATCATCACCCTGGGCTTTATCTACGGCGCCTATTTTACCGAAACCTTCCGCGGGGCCTATCTCGCGGTGCCGAAAGGGCATATCGAAGCGGCTACGGCCTTCGGGTTTACCTCCTCACAGACGTTTCGCCGCATTATGTTTCCGGCCATGATGCGCTTTGCGCTGCCGGGGATTGGCAACAACTGGCAGGTTATCCTCAAAGCGACGGCGCTGGTCTCCTTACTGGGGCTGGAAGATGTGGTGAAAGCGACGCAGCTGGCAGGCAAAAGCACCTGGGAACCGTTCTACTTCGCGATTGTCTGCGGGGTGATTTATCTGGTGTTTACCACTGTCTCCAATGGCGTGCTGCTGCTGCTCGAACGGCGCTATTCCGTGGGTGTGAAGAGGGCTGACCTGTGATCGAAATTATTCAGGAATACTGGAAATCCCTGCTGTGGACCGACGGATACCGCTTTACCGGTGTGGCGATCACCCTCTGGCTGCTGATTTCTTCTGTAGTGATGGGCGGGATCCTGGCGATATTCCTCGCCATTGGCCGCGTCTCCAGCAATAACTACATCCGCTTCCCCATCTGGCTGTTTACCTATGTCTTCCGTGGTACGCCGCTCTATGTGCAGCTGCTGGTCTTCTACTCCGGGATGTACACGCTGGAGATCGTCAAAGGCACCGAGATGCTGAACGCGTTCTTCCGCAGCGGGCTGAACTGTACCGTGCTGGCCTTAACGCTGAACACCTGCGCCTATACCACCGAGATCTTTGCCGGCGCGATCCGCTCCGTGCCGCACGGTGAAATTGAGGCGGCGCGGGCGTATGGCTTCTCCTCCGTGAAGCTCTATCGCTGCATTATTCTGCCGTCGGCGCTGCGTATTGCGCTGCCTGCCTACAGCAACGAAGTGATTTTAATGCTGCACTCCACCGCGCTGGCCTTTACCGCCACCGTGCCGGATCTGCTGAAGATTGCCCGTGATATTAACTCGGCGACCTACCAGCCGTTTACCGCCTTCGGGATCGCGGCAGTGCTCTATTTAATCATCTCTTATGTCCTGATTAGCCTGTTCCGCAAAGCGGAAAAACGCTGGTTGCAGCATGTCAAACCTTCGACGCACTGAGAATGAAGATGGCTGAGAACAAATTAAACGTTATCGATTTGCACAAACGCTACGGCGAACATGAAGTGCTGAAAGGGGTGTCGCTGCAGGCAAATGCGGGCGATGTGATCAGTATTATCGGCTCCTCAGGATCGGGTAAAAGTACCTTCCTGCGCTGCATTAACTTTCTTGAAAAGCCGAGTGCCGGCTCGATTGTGGTCAGCGGTGAGAACATTAATCTGGTGCAGGACAAAGACGGTCAGCTGAAGGTGGCGGATAAACACCAGCTGCGGATGTTGCGTACTCGTCTGACGATGGTGTTCCAGCACTTTAACCTCTGGAGTCACATGACGGTGCTGGAGAACGTCATGGAAGCGCCGGTGCAGGTGCTGGGCTTAAGCAAGCAGGAAGCCCGTACCCGGGCGGAGAAATACCTGGCGAAAGTGGGTATCGACGAACGCCAGCAGATGAAATACCCGGTGCATCTCTCCGGCGGTCAGCAGCAGCGTGTCTCTATCGCCCGTGCGCTGGCGATGGAGCCGGAAGTGCTGCTCTTTGACGAACCCACCTCCGCGCTCGATCCCGAGCTGGTGGGCGAAGTGCTGCGTATCATGCAGCAGTTGGCTGAAGAGGGGAAAACCATGGTGGTGGTGACTCACGAGATGGGCTTTGCCCGTAACGTCTCCAACCACGTGATTTTCCTGCATCAGGGCGTAATCGAAGAGCAGGGGCATCCGGATGAGGTGCTGGCCAACCCGAAGAGCCCGCGTCTGCAGCAGTTCCTTAAGGGATCGTTGAAGTAGTTTGTTGCCCGGTGGCGCTACGCTTACCGGGCCTACAAAACCGTAGGCCGGGTAAACGCAGTGCCGCCCGGCATTCTGGCCGCACTTACCTCCAGTCGGTACACCCAGTCGTCATACCGCACGCCGTTAATCTCATATGCCTGCTCCAGTACCTGGGTGCGCATGAAACCCGCTTTCTCTAACACCCGCACCGATCCGCCGTTGTCCGCCAGCACATATGCGTTAATCGCTTTTACGCCCACCCGGATAAACGCATATTCACACACGGCGCGCAGCGCCTCGCTGGCTATTCCCCGGCCCTGGGCGGCGGCAATCACGGTGTAACCAATATCGGCCTCTTCAGGGTAGTGGGAGCTGATTTGCAGGCCAATATCCCCGAGCGGGGTGGCATCATCATGGGCGCGGATTACAAAGGTGTGCGGGGCGGTAAGACGGGCGGCAAACAGGCGTCGGGTCTCTTTTTCCGGAGCGATCGTGGCCATATAGCGCATGATCTCCGGGGATTCGCGCAGAGTATGGAAAAAGGGCCAGTCAGCGGGCTCAAAAGGGGAGAGCGTCAGCCGGGAAGTAGTAATTGTTGCCATCGAAGCGCCTTGAACAGAGAGCGGACGTAACAAATTAACATGGCTGACAGAGTAAGTTTAACCTACCACATCTCCCAGGGCCTCTTCTAAGTCGTACCACCTGAAAGCAAAGCCGGAGGCTTCCAGGCGCTTCGGCAGCGCACGCTGTCCGCCCAGCACCAGCACGGAGGATTCCCCCATCAGCAGGCGGATAGCGGTGGCGGGCGCGCGAACTACAGCAGGGCGATGCACCGCATGGCCCAGCGCATGGGCAAACTGCTCGTTACGCACCGGGTAGGGGGAGACCATATTGAACGGGCCGCGCAGATCGTTATCCAGCAGCCAGAGAATGCCGTTGACCATATCGTCGATATGGATCCACGCCAGGTACTGACGCCCGTTACCGACCGGGCCGCCAAGACCCAGCTTAAATACCGGCAGCATTTTGCCCAGAATCCCCCCTTTGGGGGCCAGCACCACGCCGGTGCGCAACAGGCATACGCGGGTCTTTTCGCTCTGCGCGCCGCAGGCAATCTGCTCCCAGCGGGCGCACAGTTTATGGGTAAATTCATTGTGCGGCGGCTCCTCTTCGGTCACCACCACTTCGCCTAAATCGCCGTAATAACCTGAAGCCGAACCGGAGATAAACACCGAGGGCGGCGTGTCGCTGGCCTTAACCATATCAACCAGCCGCTGGGTGATGTTCCAGCGACTGTTGCACAGACGCTGTTTATGCTCTTTTGTCCAGCGCTTGTCGGCAATGGGCTCGCCTGCAAGATTGATGACGGCATCAAAGCCGTTAAGATCCTGGTGCTCCGTCAGCCCTTTCCAGATATCGATGCCGGAGCCGAGTAGCTGGCGCGCCTTCTCAGGGCTACGCGTGACCACAGTCAGCTCATGGCCTAATACCTGCAAACGTGGGATTAAATGCCGGCCAATCAGGCCGGTGCCGCCGGTTACCAGGATCTTCATACCACCTCCAGGGTTGCGCTTAGCGTTGCCAGCTTAACGTCATAGAGACGGAGTCGGCGTAACGCAGCGCGTGAAGTTTATCGATCTCGACTTCAGCATAGGTGACCCAGTGATGTTCGCGTGCGATATCCAGCACATCCTGAGTTAATTTTTCCAGTAAAGAGAAGCGGTTATTCTCCACCAGATGAATGATGCTTTTGGTAATGGTGCGATAGTTCAGCGCATCATTAATGTCTTCACTGGCGCGGGCTTTGTCTGCCGGATAGTGGATCGTCACGTTAATAACGATATCCTGGCGATTAGCACGCTCCTCTTCTTTGATTCCAATAAAGGTGCGCAGGCGTAAATTTTTAATACGAATAATTGCGTCTTGCTGGGACATTGCAGGCTTCCTCCGTGTCATTATCGACACCATAATACATGAGGAAAGCGTTTATATCTGCTGCACTTTTTGCATTGCACGCTCGGTTGCCGGGCGGGTGCGGATACGCTCAAACCAGTTGTTCACCGCGGGCCATGACGCCAGATCGACGCGATGGTTTTCATGGGTATTGACCCACGGCCAGCAGGCGATATCTGCGATGCTGTAGTTTTCACCCCCCAGCCACGGCGATTTTTCCAGACGTTTATTCAACACATTATAAAGCCGCTGCGTTTCGACCTGAAAACGTTCGATGGCATAGGCAATAGGCTGCGGCGCAGCATGGTTAAAGTGATAGTTCTGACCAATCATCGGCCCCAGGCCGCCAACCTGCCAGAAGAGCCACTGCAGCGTGACGTGGCGTTCACGTAATTCCCCGCTCAGCAGCTTGCCGGTTTTTTCAGCCAGATAGAGCAATATTTCGCCGGACTCAAACAGGCTCAGCGGAGTACCGCCATCCTCCGGATCGTGATCGACAATCGCCGGAATTTTATTGTTGGGGGAAATGGCGAGAAACTCGGGGCGGAACTGTTCGCCTTTGCTGATATTGACCGGCAGGATGCGGTAGTCCAGCTGGGCCTCTTCCAGAAAAAGAGTGATCTTATGCCCGTTGGGAGTAGGGGCGTAATAAAGGTCAATCATCGCAACTCCTGTCATAGCGCTTTTTTCTGCATAGAATTGAGTATAGGTGGTGATGATAAATCGTGAGTTTTCATCAAGTGACAGCCGGGGCAGGAGGTTATATTTTGAATATCTCTCCATCACCTGAAACCTTATGAGGACGTTATGAGCCAACCTGCGATTACCCTGTGGTCAGATGCCGACTATTTCTCACCCTACGTGATGAGCGTGTACGTCGCGTTGGCCGAAAAGGGATTGCCCTTCGCCCTGAAGACCATCGACCTCAGCCGGGGAGAAAACCGGCAGCCGCAGTGGCAGGGCTACGGGCTGACCCGTCGCGTACCGGTGCTTGAGGTGGATGGGTTTGAACTCAGCGAATCCTCTGCGATTACCGAATATCTGGAAGAGTGTTTTGCGCCGCCGGAATGGGAGCGGATCTATCCGCTCGATCTGCAAAAACGCGCCCGCGCGCGCCAGATTCAGGCGTGGCTGCGCAGCGATCTGATGCCCATCCGTGAAGAACGTTCTACCGATGTAGTGTTTGCCGGGGTGAAAAAACCGGCCCTGAGCGAAACTGCCCAGCGGGCGGCAAGCCAGTTGATGGATACCGCCACCTCGCTTCTGGCCCACGGCAACCAGAATTTATTCGGGGAGTGGTGCATTGCGGATAGCGATCTGGCGCTGATGCTTAACCGCCTGGTGCTCAATGGTGACGACGTACCGCAGCAGCTGGTGGATTACGCCAGCTTCCAGTGGCAGCGCGCCTCAGTGCAGCGCTATGTGGCGCTTTCAGCGAAGCGGGCTGGCTGATAAGGCCTGCTGATTCAGGTATGATGGGGCGGCTTTTCACTACAAGGAGTCACTGATGAAGCTGATGTTTGCATCGGACATTCACGGCTCGCTACCGGCGACCGAAAAAGTGCTTTCGCTGTTTAACCAGAGCGGGGCGCAATGGCTGGTGATCCTCGGCGATGTGCTTAATCACGGCCCGCGCAACCCGCTTCCCGAAGGCTATGCGCCTGCTGAGGTTGCAGAGCGGCTTAACGCTTTTGCCTCGCGCATTATCGCCGTGCGGGGCAACTGCGACAGCGAAGTCGACCAGATGTTACTGGACTTTCCCATCACCGCCCCGTGGCAGCAGATCTTGCTGGAGGACTGCCGTCTCTTTATTACCCACGGCCATCTGTTTGGTCCGGATAATCTGCCCGCGCTGAATGCTGGCGATGTACTGGTTTATGGTCATACTCATATTCCGGTAGCCGGGAAGAAGGGCGACATTATTCATTTCAATCCTGGCTCCGTCAGCCTGCCTAAAGGCGGGTTTCCACCCAGCTATGGGATTCTGGAAGGGGGCCATTTGTGCGTTATGACGCTGAATGACAGCCAGGTTATTGCAGAGTCCAGGATTAATCCGTAACTTACTCCTCAACAGTAAACGCGCCGTGAGAGCGCTTTAAAGAGAAGGTTTCCCGATGGTGGAGCAGAGTCATTTGGCAAGTACTGAGTGGGTAGATATAGTCAGCGAAGACAATGAAGTCATCGCCCAGGCGAGCCGCGAGCAGATGCGGGCGCAGCGCCTGCGCCATCGCGCAACCTATATCGTGGTGCATGATGGTATGGGCAACATTCTGGTGCAGCGCCGTACCGAAACGAAAGATTTCATGCCCGGCATGCTCGATGCAACGGCTGGCGGCGTGGTGCAGGCCGATGAGCTATTACTTGACTCCGCCCGCCGTGAAGCGGAAGAGGAGCTGGGGATTGCCGGTGTGCCGTTTGCCGAACACGGTCAGTTCTATTTTGAAGACAGCCACTGCCGCGTCTGGGGAGGCCTCTTCAGCTGCGTCTCTCACGGTCCGTTTGCGCTGCAGGAAGAAGAGGTCAGCGAAGTCTTCTGGATGACCCCGGCGGAGATCACTGCCCGTTGCGATGACTTCACGCCTGATTCGTTAAAAGCCCTGGCGCTGTGGATGAGCCGTAACGCCAACAACGAACCGGCTAAGCAAGAAGAAGCGTAAATGCGATAATAAAAAAGGCGACCCTGGGGTCGCCTTTTTACGTTTGGCAGCAGCTTACTGCTGTGAAGCCTGGATCGCGGTCAGAGCGATGGTGTAGACGATATCGTCTACCAGCGCGCCACGAGACAGGTCGTTCACTGGCTTGCGCATACCCTGCAGCATCGGCCCGATGGAGATCAGGTCGGCAGAACGCTGTACCGCTTTGTAAGTGGTGTTACCGGTGTTCAGATCCGGGAAGATGAACACGGTTGCGCGACCGGCAACCGGCGAGTTAGGCGCTTTGGATTTAGCCACGTCAGCCATTACTGCGGCGTCATACTGCAGCGGGCCATCGATAACCAGATCCGGGCGTTTTTCCTGCGCCAGACGGGTGGCTTCACGTACTTTCTCTACGTCGCTACCTGCACCAGAGTTACCGGTGGAGTAGGAGAGCATCGCTACGCGCGGTTCGATACCGAAGGCAATCGCGGAGTCAGCGGACTGAATCGCGATCTCTGCCAGCTGTTCAGCGGTTGGATCCGGGTTGATTGCACAGTCACCGTAAACGTAAACCTGTTCCGGCAGCAGCATGAAGAAGACGGAAGAGACCAGAGAGCTGCCTGGTGCAGTTTTGATCAGCTGCAGCGGCGGACGAATGGTGTTCGCGGTGGTGTGAACAGCCCCGGAAACCAGACCGTCAACTTCGTCCTGCTCCAGCATCAGGGTACCGAGAACCACGTTGTCTTCCAGCTGTTCGCGGGCAACGGCTTCGGTCATGCCCTTGCTCTTACGCAGCTCAACCAGACGGGCAACATAGCTTTCGCGCACCACTTCTGGATCCACGATTTCGATACCCGCACCCAGCTCAACGCCCTGGGACGCTGCGACGCGGGTGATCTCATCCGGGTTACCCAGCAGCACACAGGTCGCGATACCGCGCTCGGCACAGATTGCTGCGGCTTTAACGGTACGTGGTTCATCACCTTCAGGCAGAACAACGCGTTTGCCCGCTTTACGCGCCAGCTCGGTCAGCTGGTAACGGAAGGCTGGTGGAGAGAGACGACGGCTGCGCTCGGAGGTCGCGGTCAGGGATTCAATCCAGTCAGGATTGATGCAACCGGCCACATATTCCTGCACTTTCTCGATACGCTGGTGGTCATCAGCCGGCACTTCCAGGTTGAAGCTCTGCAGGCTCAGGGAGGTCTGCCAGGTGTTGGTGTTCACCATGAAGACCGGCAGGCCGGTAGCAAACGCGCGTTCGCACAGTTTGCTGACGCGTGGGTCCATTTCATAGGCACCGGTCAGTAGGATCGCACCGATCTCCACGCCGTTCATCGCGGCCAGACAGGCTGCAACCAGCACGTCAGGACGGTCTGCAGAGGTCACCAGCAGGGAACCTGCACGGAAGTGCTCCAGCATGTGCGGAATGCTACGCGCACAGAAGGTTACGGACTTCACGCGACGGGTATTGATATCGCCTTCGTTCACGATGGTGGCGTTCAGGTGGCGCGCCATGTCGATAGCACGGGTCGCGATCAGATCGAAGCTCCACTGCACCGCGCCCAGCACTGGCAGCGGGCTGAATTCCTGCAGCTTAGCCGGATCGATTTTCACGATTTTCGCTTTGGAGGAATCGTCGAAGATTTCGGACAGGTCAGGGCGGGTACGGCCTTGCTCATCAACCGGGGCGTTCAGTTTGTTCACAATCACGCCGGTGATGTTGCTGTTTTTCGCGCCGCCGAAGCTGCTGCGGGTCAGCTCAATACGCTCTTTCAGCTGTTCCGGGGTATCGGTACCCTGGGACATCACAAACACGATTTCCGCGTTCAGCGTCTTGGCGATTTCGAAGTTCAGAGACTGGGCAAACTGATGCTTGCGCGTCGGAACCAGGCCTTCTACCAGCACCACTTCCGCATCCTGGGCGTTAGCGTGGTAGTTAGCGATGATCTCTTCCATCAGCACATCTTTCTGGTTGCTGGAGAGCAGAGACTCAACGTGGCTCATCTTCAGCGGTTCAGCGGCTGGCAGGTTAGAGTTTGCACGAACAATTGTGGTGGTCTGGTCTGGTGCGTCGCCACCAGCACGTGGTTGAGCGATTGGCTTAAACACGCTCAGACGAACGCCTTTGCGTTCCATCGCACGGATCACACCGAGGCTGACGCTGGTCAGGCCTACGCTGGTTCCGGTCGGGATCAGCATAATAGTACGGGACACGATTTATCCTCTTTCGTTACCGCCGAAAACGGGCGGGCTTCAAAACAGCACCGCCAGCATTGCTGGCGGTGTGGAATCAGGCAGTCAGACGGCTCGCGTCTTGCGCGATAACCAGCTCTTCGTTGGTTGGGATAACCATTGCAAGCGTGGTGCCTTCTTTGTTGATGAAGCCAGACTTACCGAAGCGCGCGGCCAGGTTACGTTCATGGTCAACATCAAAGCCCAGCACGCCCAGTTTGCCCAGGGAGAGCTCGCGCACCATTGCTGCGTTCTCACCGATACCACCAGTGAAGACCACGCCGTCCAGACGACCGTCCATCAGTGCAGTGTAAGAACCGATGTACTTGGCCAGACGGTGGCAGTAAACGTCCATTGCACGTTTAGCGTCTTCTTTCTCTGCGTAGTTGTCTTCAACGTAACGGCAGTCGCTGGTCACTTCGGTCAGACCCAGCAGGCCAGACTCTTTGGTCAGCATCTTGTTGATGTCTTCTACGCTCATACCCAGGGTATCGTGCAGGTGGAAGATGATCGCCGGGTCGATATCACCGGAGCGAGTACCCATGACCAGGCCTTCCAGCGGGGTCAGACCCATAGAGGTATCAACACATTTGCCGTTACGGATAGCAGAAACGGAACCGCCGTTGCCCAGGTGGCAAGTGATGATGTTCACTTCTTCTACCGGCTTGTTCAGCATTTTTGCTGCTTCTTGCGTAACGTAGAAGTGGCTGGTGCCGTGTGCGCCATAGCGACGAACGCCGTGCTCTTTGTACAGTTTGTACGGCAGGGCATAGAGGTAAGACTCTTCCGGCATGGTCTGATGGAACGCGGTATCAAATACGGCCACGTTCTTGTCTTTCAGCTGCGGGAAGGCTTTCAGTGCTTCAGCGATACCGATCAGGTGAGCCGGGTTATGCAGCGGTGCAAAAGAGGCTGAGTATTTGATGCCCTGAATAACGCTGTCATCGATGACCACAGATTTGGTGTACTTCTCGCCACCATGAACAATACGGTGACCGATTGCGGTCAGCTGAGCGGACAGTTCCGGTTTTTGTGCCAGGATAGTGTTAACGATAAAGTTCAGCGCTTCGCTGTGAGCGGCGCCTGCACCTAAAGCCGCTTCCTGTTTGCTGCCGTCCATTTTCCACTTCAGACGTGCTTCAGGAAGATGGAAACATTCGGCCAAACCAGAAAGGTACTCTTCACCGTTAAGCGCATCGATGATGGCGAATTTGAGGGAAGAGCTACCGCAGTTCAGAACCAGTACTAACTTACTCGACATGGAAGTACCTATTATTGATACGTGGCTAAAAAAACGTCAGTGAGTCCAGGATCGTAGCGCAAGATATCGCTGACATTTATGATTAACATCATGCCGGAAGGACATTCTGGCATCATGAAAAGAATACATATGATTTTATGCCATTTTGCGCATTTTTCCGGCAATGGCATAATATGCGATAATTTGACGAGTGAACGTTCCTCGTCTAAGGCCTTTGCAGGCCGGCACAGGATACCTGATACTGGGTAGCGCTGACAAAAGTTTTTGAACGTTGTCATGACCAGTTGTGGTTTTGCACGATTTTTTTAATCTTTATATGTGAAGTTGAGGTAAGCCATGTCGACACCCGAGCATCCATCCGTGAGCTTTTTTAGCCTTTTTCGCCGGGGGCAGCACTATGCAAAGACGTGGCCTCTGGAAAAGCGTCTGGCGCCCGTCTTTATTGAAAACCGCGTGATCCGCGCCACTCGTCACGCTATTCGCCTGATGCCGCCTCTCGCGGTCTTTACCCTGTGCTGGCAGATTGCGCTGGGCGGGCAGCTTGGCCCTGCCGTTGCTACCGCGCTGTTTGCCCTGAGCCTGCCGATGCAGGGGCTGTGGTGGCTTGGTAAACGCTCGGTCACACCGCTGCCGCCATCCGTGTTGTCCTGGTTCTATGAAGTACGCGGCAAATTGCAGGATGCCGGTCAGGCGCTCGCGCCGGTAGAGGGGAAACCCGATTATCAGGCGCTGGCTGATACGCTGAAGCGGGCATTCAAGCAACTTGATAAAACATTCCTTGATGACTTGTGATTGATCATCGAAACGATGACCAAAAGAAGGCACAGTAACCCACCGTTACCGTGTCTTTTTTAAAGCTGCCATGCGCAACAGGAGTCGAAAGATGGAAATGACCCACGCTCAACGTCTGATTTTGTCCAATCAGTACAAAATGATGACTATGCTTGATCCCGACAACGCAGAGCGCTATCGCCGCTTGCAGACTATCGTCGAACGTGGCTTTGGTTTACAGATGCGCGAGCTGGATCGCGACTTTGGCGAACTGAAAGAAGAGACCTGCCGCCAGGTCATCGACATCATGGAGATGTACCACGCCCTGCATGTCTCCTGGACCAACCTGAAAGATGCTCAGACCATCGATGAACGTCGTGTCACCTTCCTGGGTTTTGATGCGGCCACTGAATCCCGTTACCTGAGCTATGTCCGCTTTATGGTCAATGTCGAAGGTCGCTATACCCATTTCGATGCCGGTACCCATGGCTTTAATGCCCAGACCCCGATGTGGGAAAAATATCAGCGCATGCTCAGCGTGTGGCACGCTTGCCCGCGCCAGTACCACCTGAGCAGCAACGAGATCCAACAAATTATTAATGCCTGACGGAGGTAGATGTGCAGTGTAAAGGTTTTCTGTTTGATCTGGACGGTACGCTGGTCGATTCGCTACCGGTTGTAGAACGCTCCTGGTGCCGTTGGGCCGACAGGCATGGCATTGACCATAAGGACGTACTGAATTTTATCCATGGCAAACAGGCCATAACCTCTTTACGGCACTTTCTCCAGGGAAAAAGTGAAGCGGAAATTCAGGCGGAGTTCACCTGGCTTGAGCAGGTCGAGGCTACCGATACCGACGGTATTACCGCGCTGCCGGGGGCACAGGCGCTGCTCACCCATCTGAATGAAGCGGCAATCCCCTGGGCTATCGTCACCTCCGGTTCGGTTCCTGTAGCCCATGCGCGCCATAAAGCGGCAGGCCTGCCGCTGCCGGAAGTCTTTATCACCGCGGAGCGGGTCAAGCGCGGCAAGCCAGAGCCCGATGCCTTTTTACTGGGCGCGGAGCTGCTGGGGCTGGCGCCTGAAGAGTGTGTGGTGGTAGAAGATGCCGCAGCCGGCGTGCTGGCGGGCCTCAATGCCGGAAGCTACGTCATTGCCGTCAATGTCCCCGCTAACTCGCCGCGTCTGGATGAGGCGGATTTTGTGCTCACCACGCTGGAGGCACTCGCCGTCAGCCGTGAGCCCGACGGGAATGTAACAGTCACCCGGAAAATGTAATCACATGATTTAGCCCCACATTGTTGGGGCTTTTTTATGGCACTATCTGATGCACTCTTTTCTGACAAGGATCTGTTGTGAACGGTGAACTTATCTGGGTGTTAAGCCTGCTTCTTATCGCCATTATTCTTTTTGCAACCGGCAAAATCCGCATGGATGCCGTGGCGCTGCTGGTGATCGTCGCTTTTGTGCTGAGCGGCACCTTAACCCTCCCGGAAGCCTTTTCCGGCTTTAGCGATCCCAACGTGATTCTGATTGCCGCCCTGTTTATTATCGGCGACGGCCTGGTGCGGACCGGCGTGGCAACCAGTATGGGCTCGTGGCTGGTGAGCGTGGCGGGCAACAGCGAGACCAAAATGCTGGTCTTTTTGATGCTCACCGTGGCTGGACTCGGGGCCTTTATGAGCTCCACCGGGGTGGTGGCTATCTTCATACCGGTGGTGTTGAGCGTCTCCATGCGCATGCAGATTTCGCCGTCGCGCCTGATGATGCCGCTGAGTTTTGCCGGGCTTATCAGCGGCATGATGACGCTGGTGGCGACTCCGCCGAACCTGGTGGTGAATAGTGAACTGCTGCGTGAAGGCCTGGACGGTTTCGACTTCTTCAGCGTGACGCCGCTGGGGCTGGTTGTCCTGGTGATAGGCATTGTCTATATGCTGTTAACCCGCTTTGCCCTGAAAAGCGAAAAGCAGGATAAAACCCGCGACGGCTGGAAGCGCCGCACGTTTCGCGATCTGATCAAAGAGTATCGTCTTACCGGGCGGGCGCGCCGTCTGGCGATCCGCCCCGGTTCACCGCTGATTGGGCAACGTCTGGATGATTTGAAACTCCGCGAACGCTACGGGGCCAACGTCATCGGCGTGGAGCGCTGGCGCCGTTTTCGTCGGGTTATCGTTAACGTAAATGGTGTATCGGAGTTTCGCGCCCGGGATGTGTTGCTCATTGATATGTCTTCGGCAGAGGTCGATCTGCGCGAATTTTGCAGCGAGCAGCTGCTGGAGCCGATGGTCCTGCGCGGGGAGTACTTCTCCGATCAGGCGCTGGATGTGGGGATGGCCGAGGTCTCGCTGATCCCTGAGTCGGAGCTGCTCGGCAAAACCATTCGTGAAATCGGCTTTCGTACCCGGTACGGTCTGAACGTGGTGGGGTTAAAGCGCGACGGCGAGGCGATGGATGGCTCGGTGGTGGATGAGCCTCTGGAGCTGGGGGACATCTTCCTGGTCGTGGGTAACTGGAAGCTGATTACCCAGCTGGGGCAGAGAGGGCGAGACTTTGTGGTGCTCAACCTGCCTGTTGAGGTCAGCGATGCATCCCCGGCCCACAGCCAGGCACCGCACGCCATTTTTTGTCTGGTGCTGATGGTCGCCCTGATGCTGACCGACGAAATCCCTAATCCGGTGGCGGCGATCATCGCCTGTCTGCTGATGGGGAAATTCCGCTGTATCGACGCTGAAAGCGCTTACAAAGCGATTCACTGGCCGAGCATTATTTTGATTGTTGGCATGATGCCCTTTGCGCTGGCGCTGCAAAAAACCGGTGGTGTCGATTTAGTGGTGAAAGGTCTGATGGAGTTGGGCGGCGGCTATGGCCCTTACATGATGCTGATGTGCCTGTTTGTTATGTGCGCCACGATCGGGCTGTTTATCTCCAACACCGCAACTGCCGTGCTGATGGCGCCTATTGCGCTGGCGATGGCGAAATCGATGGGAGTCTCGCCTTATCCGTTTGCCATGATGGTGGCGATGGCCGCTTCCGCGGCGTTTATGACGCCGGTGTCGTCACCGGTTAACACCCTGGTGCTGGGGCCGGGAAGATACAGCTTCAGCGACTTCGTGAAGCTCGGCGTGCCCTTCACGATCCTGGTGATGGTGGTGTGCGTAGTGATGATCCCGGTGTTGTTCCCGTTCTGACAGTTTTGCCCGGCGGCGCTACGCTTGCTGCCTGGAAACCGTAGGCCCGGCAAGCGAAGCGCCGCCGGGCATAACTCACAACGGCGAATCCTGACTGATCTCATCCAGCGACAGCTGGAAGCTCGGGACAAACACCTCCATGAAGTAGTCCATCTCCTCGCTACGGCGCGCTTCGAGCGTCTTCTCCAGACGCGTTTTCGCCAGTAAAAACTCGTGATTGCCGGCAGAGAGCTCTTCCAGACACTTCAGGTAGGCGCAGAGCGCATCGGCCTGCTTCACAATGAAGTGCTCCTCTTCGCTGTAGCTCTGCTCGTCTATTAACGGGGCAAAGATATCGCGAAGCTCGTCCGGCACCATGTCGACCAGCTTCTGCTGGGCGATTTTTTCAATCGCCTTGTACTCCTGGGCGATTTGCGAGTTGAAGTATTTCACTGGCGTGGGCAGATCGCCCGTCAGCACTTCTGAAGCATCGTGGTACATCGCCAGCAGTGCGATACGTTCGGCGTTTAGCTGACCATTGAACTTACGGTTTTTGATGGCGGCCAGCGCGTGGGCGACCATCGCCACCTGCAGGCTGTGTTCGGAAACGTTCTCGGTGCGCACATTGCGCATCAGCGGCCAGCGGTTGATCAGTTTCAGGCGGGAAAGATGGGCGAAGAAATGACTCTGACTCATAAGTTACCTTAAATCTGCACAGCGACAGGTTTCATTGTGAGGGGAGGGGCGGTGAGATGCAAATCGGGCTGCCAGTGGCAGCCCGAGAGTTGTTTACTGATGGTATCCGCCGAGGAAGCGTCCAAACCGGGTGATGGCCATTTCCAGCTCATCTTCACGCGGCAGCGTTACGATACGCACATGGTCCGGCCACGGCCAGTTAAACGCCGTTCCCTGTACCAGCAACACTTTTTCCTGCAGCAGGAAGTCGAGCACCATTTTCTGATCGTCAAAGATGTTGAAGCGTTTGATATCGATTTTCGGGAACATATAGAGGGCGCCGTTTGGCTTCACGCAGGAGACGCCCGGAATATCGTTGATCAGCTCCCACGCGCGTTGACGCTGCTCATACAGACGCCCGCCCGGCACGATAAATTCGCTGATGCTCTGATAGCCACCCAGCGCCGTCTGGATCGCATGCTGCGCAGGAACGTTGGCGCACAGACGCATGGAGGCCAGCATCTCCAGCCCTTCGATATAGCCTCTCGCGTGTTTCTTCGGCCCGTTCAGCACCATCCAGCCCTGACGGAAACCCGCAACACGATAGGTCTTTGACAGGCCGTTAAAGGTGACGGTCAGCAGATCCGGCGCCAGCGCGGCAATAGAGTGGTGCTGCGCTGCGTCATACAGAATTTTGTCGTAGATCTCATCCGCGAAAATGATCAGGTTATGCTGGCGGGCCAGCTCGACGATCTCCAGCAGCAGCTCTTTGGAATAGACGGCGCCGGTGGGGTTGTTCGGGTTGATGATGACGATGCCGCGGGTGCGCGGCGTAATTTTGGCACGAATATCATCCAGATCCGGGAACCAGTCAGCCGATTCGTCACACAGGTAGTGCACCGCTTTACCGCTGGAAAGGGAGACCGCTGCGGTCCAGAGCGGGTAGTCCGGAGCCGGAACCAGCATTTCGTCACCGCTGTTCAGCAGGGCCTGCATCGCCTGGACAATCAGCTCGGAAACACCGTTACCAATATAGATATCTTCTACAGTCACATCGCGCATACCCTGCGCCTGATAGTGCTGCATGATGGCTTTACGCGCAGAGTAAAGACCTTTGGAGTCGCTGTAGCCTTGCGCCGTCGGCAGGTTGCGAATCACATCAACCAGAATTTCATCCGGTGCATCAAAACCAAATGGCGCCGGGTTGCCGATATTGAGCTTAAGTACTTTATTACCTTCTTCTTCGAGACGCTTTGCCTCTTTAAGAACCGGGCCACGAATGTCATAACAAACGTTATCTAACTTGCTGGATTTTTCGATGGGTGACATGAATCTTTGACCTTTTCACTGTTATTGCGACGTCCTGCCGTGGAGTCAGCACGAAACAATGTACTCCTCGAACGCCCGATTTTGAAGCGTTGGCAGAAGAAGATTTTGTGCATTGCTGACGGTTTGCTCTGAATCTTTTAACTATTTTTAAAGGGGTTAATCACTTTATTGTGTGTATTTTGGGATGTTACTGGTGTTTTGTCCTGTTGCGGGTCTTTTAATATGGATTTTACGCTGTAAAAAAGGCGTGAATTGAGCGGCTTACGCTGGCGGTGCTACAGTTTACTGTAGTGATTTTTCGTAAAAGCTGAATGAAACTCACTGCTATTCGCTTTCCTGCCTTTTTATATTAACGTTGCTCATGTGAAATTAATGTTAAGCATTATTAATCATTAAGTCCGGTTTCAATTATTGTTTATTTCTAAATAAAGACGAAATCGCAACTTTCGTTAATATAAATAAAATTAGTTTAGCTAGTTACCATTCAGGTTAAATCAAAGGATTTGCAATAAGGCTTATAAAGAAAAAGGTTTTAGGGTAAGATGTATGCCGGGTTTAGCGATGAAAGATAACAGGTCACAGCAGGCCTTGATGCCTGGACCTTTAATAGTTTATTGTAATTGCTAGAATTATCTCTGCCTTGAGAAGTTAAGCGATACCATTGCCGCTCAACCTGTACTGCGATAAAGTTGACGTTGGATATGCATCTTCTTTAATCGAATTTACATCATCCGGCAAATACCTATATATCTCGAACGATTTTGAGAATAAAAATAACGTCAGATAAGTTGTTTCTGACCACTGATATAACCAGCACAATTACATTATGCAGGCCCCTGCCAGACCGGGACGTCAGCGGATTTCGTTCAGAAGGAACTGTATTACTTTTACGCACACAGCTTAAACCCGGGGCAGCTCCGTACGAGCAACCTGTAAGTGAAAAGATATGATTAATGCAAATCGTCCGATACTGAATCTCGACCTCGATCTGCTGAGAACCTTTGTGGCGGTCGCCGATCTGAACACCTTTGCTGCTGCGGCGGCGGCAGTTTGCCGTACCCAGTCCGCAGTGAGCCAACAAATGCAACGACTGGAACAACTGGTCGGTAAAGAGCTTTTTGCCCGTCATGGCCGCAATAAGCTGTTAACGGAGCATGGTATTCAGCTCCTGGGTTACGCCAGAAAAATTCTGCGCTTCAATGATGAAGCATGTTCATCATTAATGTTTAGCAACCTGCAGGGTGTCTTAACATTAGGCGCCTCTGATGAGTCGGCCGACACCATTCTGCCGTTCCTGCTCAACCGCATCAGTTCGGTTTACCCGAAACTTGCTCTTGATGTCAGAGTGAAACGCAACGCCTTTATGGTTGATATGTTGCAGGAGCAGGAGGTCGATCTGGTGGTCACCACCCATCGTACCAGCCAGTTCGAATGTCTGACGCTACGCACCTCGCCGACACACTGGTACTGCGCCGCCGAGTTCACGTTGCAGCGCGGCGAGCCGGTGCCGTTAGTCCTGCTGGACGATCCCAGCCCGTTCCGCGACGTTGTGCTGGCTACGCTCAACGCCGCCAATGTGCCATGGCGACTGGCCTACGTTGCCTCCACGCTGCCTGCGATCCGCGCCGCGGTAAAAGCAGGGCTCGGCGTAACGGCTCGTCCGGTTGAGATGATGAGTCCTGATTTGCGTGTGTTAGGTAAAGCGGATGGATTGCCCGCGCTGCCGGATACGGAATATCTGTTGTGCCATAATCCGGCCAGTAACAACGAGCTTGCGCAGACCATCTTTAGCGCCATGGATGATTACCATAACCCCTGGCAGTACAATACTGTTACTCAACAAGGAGGGGATGACTCGGTAATCATTGAAAGCGATTTCGAGTAAACGAATCCCTAATAATCTGATAACAATTCGCTCAGACGATGACGAACCACTGCCGCTGCCTCTGCGCACAGTGGTTCTTTTTTTGCTTGGGATCCAGAGGGATTTGACTTAAGTCATTGCCAATTTTCTGTTTTATCAATCTGATAGATATCCTGCCTTTCTCTAAAATCCCGCTATACTTGTTCTTTCTAATGTCAATGGGCATGTTAAAAAAGCAGCAAAGATGTTGCCGTTTTTTTGATTGAATTAACAAAAGCGTGTCACAGATCAAGAAAATACTCCTCTTTGGGGGGAGGAATCGACGGCAATTCCTGTCAAAATAGGCGGGTAATCTTTGTATTAGTACATTACGGACACGATTCAACACCCCCACGCAGGTACGCGCCTCACATTTAATGAGGGTAAAGGGCATTAAATGTTAATGAAGTTCGATCAATGTAATTTAATGTGAAGAAACTTTTGTTAAAGTTGACAAAAGGTTATAGAAAGGAGTAAAAAACCACATCATTTTGCTGTCTATGTCTCATTTTCGACAGTTAGTGTACGGTTATTTGTTCCTCCCCATGAATCGATGTGATGCCCATCTGCCAGTAAGAGCAGTGTTCCAGGTATCACTTTTGATGAGTAAGCAATGAGTATGTCAACATCCACAGAAGTCATCGCTCATCACTGGGCATTCGCAATCTTTCTTATCGTTGCCATTGGCCTGTGCTGCCTGATGCTAGTCGGCGGCTGGTTCCTGGGCGGTCGCGCCCGCGCAAGGCACAAAAACACGCCATTCGAATCGGGTATCGATTCGGTAGGTACCGCGCGTTTACGCCTGTCTGCCAAGTTCTATCTGGTAGCCATGTTCTTCGTCATTTTCGACGTGGAAGCGCTTTACCTGTTCGCATGGTCGACCTCCATTCGTGAGAGTGGCTGGGTAGGCTTTGTCGAGGCCGCAATTTTCATTTTAGTGTTACTGGCCGGTCTGGTTTATCTGGTGCGTATTGGCGCGCTGGACTGGACACCTGCACGTTCACGCCGTGAACGTATCAACCCGGAAAACAGTATCCCTAATCGTCAGCAGTAACAGCGAGGCAATAAGATGGATTATACGCTCACCCGCATAGATCCTAACGGTGAGAATGACCGTTACCCCCTGCAAAAGCAGGAGATCGTAACCGACCCCCTGGAGCAAGAAGTCAACAAAAGCGTGTACATGGGCAAGCTCGAGCATGCCATGCACGATATGGTCAACTGGGGTCGTAAGAACTCCATCTGGCCATACAACTTTGGCCTTTCTTGCTGCTACGTTGAAATGGTGACGTCATTCACTGCGGTGCATGACGTTGCGCGTTTTGGTGCAGAAGTACTGCGTGCATCTCCGCGTCAGGCTGACCTGATGGTGGTAGCGGGCACCTGCTTTACCAAAATGGCGCCGGTCATTCAGCGTCTGTACGACCAGATGCTCGAGCCGAAATGGGTTATCTCCATGGGCGCTTGTGCCAACTCTGGCGGCATGTACGACATCTATTCCGTCGTACAAGGTGTAGATAAGTTTATCCCGGTTGACGTGTATATCCCGGGCTGCCCACCGCGTCCGGAAGCCTACATGCAGGCGCTGATGCTGTTGCAGGAGTCGATTGGCAAAGAACGCCGTCCGCTCTCCTGGGTTGTGGGTGACCAGGGCGTGTACCGCGCTAACATGCAGTCTGAGCGCGAGCGTAAACGCGGTGAACGTATCGCAGTGACCAATCTGCGGACACCAGACGAAATTTAATTTGCGCCTGTGGGCATGGAGATAACCTTCGCATATCACTATTCAAATAGCGCGAAGCCACGCCCGACAGTCACCACGGACCTTTTGCAATGGTGAACACTATGACCGACTTAACCGCGCAAGACGCCGCCTGGCAAACACGGGATCATCTGGATGACCCGGTCATCGGCGAACTGCGCAACCGTTTTGGGCCGGATGCCTTTACTGTTCAGGCCACCCGCACCGGGGTACCCGTTGTTTGGGTGAAGCGTGAGCAGTTACTGGAAGTGGTTGATTTCCTCAAGAAATTGCCTAAACCTTACGTCATGCTGTTTGACTTACACGGCATGGACGAACGTCTGCGTACTCACCGCCAGGGTTTACCCGCGGCGGATTTTTCCGTTTTCTACCACCTGATCTCAATAGACCGCAACACGGATATCATGCTCAAGGTGGCATTGTCTGAAAACGACATGCATCTGCCGACGATCACCAAACTCTTCCCAAACGCTAACTGGTATGAGCGTGAAACCTGGGAAATGTTTGGCATGACCTTCGATGGCCACCCGCATCTGACGCGTATTATGATGCCGCAGACCTGGACCGGCCACCCGCTGCGTAAAGACTACCCGGCGCGCGCCACCGAATTCGATCCGTTTGAGTTGACCAAAGCCAAGCAGGATCTGGAGATGGAAGCGCTGACCTTCAAGCCGGAAGACTGGGGCATGAAGCGCAGCACCGACAACGAGGACTTCATGTTCCTCAACCTCGGTCCAAACCACCCGTCTGCGCACGGTGCGTTCCGTATTATTCTGCAGCTTGATGGTGAAGAGATCGTCGACTGCGTGCCAGACATCGGCTACCACCACCGTGGCGCTGAGAAGATGGGTGAGCGTCAATCCTGGCACAGCTACATTCCGTACACCGACCGTATCGAGTACCTCGGCGGCTGCGTGAACGAAATGCCGTACGTGCTGGCCGTTGAGAAACTGGCAGGCATCACCGTGCCGGATCGCGTTAACGTGATTCGCGTCATGCTGTCTGAACTGTTCCGTATCAACAGCCACCTGCTCTACATCTCCACCTTCATTCAGGACGTCGGCGCGATGACCCCGGTCTTCTTCGCCTTTACCGACCGTCAGAAGATTTACGATCTGGTGGAAGCGATCACCGGTTTCCGTATGCACCCGGCCTGGTTCCGAATTGGCGGCGTCGCGCATGACCTGCCGCGCGGCTGGGATCGTCTGCTGCGTGAGTTCCTCGACTGGATGCCGAAGCGTCTGGCCTCTTACGAGAAAGCCGCGCTGCGCAACTCCATCCTGAAGGGCCGTTCCCAGGGCGTTGCTGCCTACGGTGCGAAAGAGGCGCTGGAGTGGGGCACCACCGGCGCTGGCCTGCGCGCCACCGGTATCGATTTCGACGTGCGTAAAGCGCGTCCTTACTCTGGCTATGAAAACTTCGACTTTGAAGTGCCGCTGGGCGGTGGTGTTTCCGACTGCTATACCCGCGTGATGCTGAAAGTGGAAGAGCTGCGCCAGAGCCTGCGCATCCTTGAGCAGTGCCTCAACAACATGCCGGAAGGCCCGTTCAAGGCGGATCACCCGCTGACCACGCCGCCACCGAAAGAGCGCACGCTGCAGCATATCGAAACCCTGATCACGCACTTCCTGCAGGTTTCCTGGGGTCCGGTCATGCCGGCGCAGGAATCCTTCCAGATGATCGAAGCGACCAAGGGTATCAACAGTTACTACCTGACCAGCGACGGCAGCACCATGAGCTACCGTACCCGTGTACGTACGCCAAGCTTCCCGCACCTGCAGCAGATCCCGTCAGCCATTCGCGGCAGTCTGGTCTCTGACCTGATTGTGTATCTGGGTAGTATCGATTTTGTTATGTCAGATGTGGACCGCTAATTATGCACGAGAATCAACAACCACAAACCGAGGCTTTTGAGCTGAGTGAAGCAGAGCGTGCCGCCATTGAGCACGAGATGCACCACTACGAAGACCCGCGTGCGGCGTCCATTGAAGCGCTGAAAATCGTACAGAAACAGCGTGGTTGGGTGCCGGATGGCGCGATCTATGAGATCGCAAAAGTGCTGGGTATTTCGGCGAGTGACGTCGAAGGCGTGGCTACGTTCTACAGCCAGATCTTCCGTCAGCCGGTAGGCCGTCACGTGATCCGCTACTGCGACAGCGTGGTATGCCATATCACTGGTTATCAGGGCATTCAGGCTGCGATTGAGAAGAAGCTCAATATCAAGCCGGGCCAGACCACCTTTGACGGTCGTTTTACCCTGCTGCCAACCTGCTGCCTGGGTAACTGCGACAAGGGGCCGACCATGATGATTGATGAGGACACTCACAGTTATCTGACGCCGGAAGCCATTCCTGACCTGCTGGAGCAGTACAAATGAAAACTGTAATTCGTACTGCTGAGACGCATCCGCTGACCTGGCGTCTGCGTGATGACAAACAGCCGGTATGGCTCGAAGAGTACCAGAGCAAAAACGGCTATGCCGGGGCACGTAAAGCCCTCTCCGGCATGGCGCCGGATGAGATCGTTAACGCGGTTAAAGACGCTGGCCTGAAAGGGCGCGGCGGCGCAGGCTTTTCCACCGGTCTGAAGTGGAGCCTGATGCCAAAAGACGAATCCATGAACATTCGTTACCTGCTGTGTAACGCCGATGAGATGGAGCCGGGCACCTATAAAGACCGCCTGCTGATGGAGCAGCTGCCGCACCTGCTGGTGGAAGGTATGCTGATCTCCGCCTTCGCCCTGAAAGCCTATCGCGGCTACATCTTCCTGCGCGGGGAGTACATCGAAGCGGCAGAGAACCTGCGTCGCGCGATTGCCGAAGCCACCGAAGCGGGCCTGCTGGGCAAAAATATTCTTGGCACCGGTTTCGACTTTGAACTGTTCGTGCACACCGGGGCCGGGCGTTATATCTGCGGGGAAGAGACCGCGCTGATTAACTCCCTGGAAGGCCGTCGCGCCAACCCGCGTTCTAAGCCGCCATTCCCGGCCAGCTCCGGCGTATGGGGTAAACCGACCTGCGTAAATAACGTCGAAACCCTGTGTAACGTCCCGGCGATCCTCGCCAACGGCGTGGAGTGGTATCAGGGCATCTCTAAAAGTAAGGATGCCGGTACCAAGCTGATGGGCTTCTCCGGCCGCGTGAAAAATCCTGGCGTCTGGGAACTGCCGTTCGGTACCACCGCACGTGAGATTCTGGAAGATTACGCCGGCGGCATGCGCGATGGTCTGAAATTCAAAGCCTGGCAGCCGGGTGGGGCAGGGACTGACTTCCTGACCGAAGCCCACCTCGACCTGCCGATGGAATTCGAAAGCATTGGTAAAGCAGGCAGCCGTCTGGGTACGGCGCTGGCGATGGCCGTCGACCACGAGATCGGCATGGTGTCGCTGGTGCGTAACCTGGAAGAGTTCTTCGCCCGCGAGTCCTGCGGCTGGTGTACACCGTGCCGTGATGGCCTGCCGTGGAGCGTGAAGATCCTGCGTGCTATTGAGCGTGGCGAAGGCCAGCCTGGCGATATCGAGACACTTGAGCAACTGTGTCGATTCCTGGGCCCAGGTAAAACCTTCTGTGCGCATGCGCCAGGTGCGGTTGAGCCGCTGCAGAGCGCGATTAAATATTTCCGCGACGAATTCGAAGCAGGCATCAAGCAGCCGTTCAGCAATACCCATTCAATCAATGGGATTCAGCCGAACCTGCTGAAAGCGCGCTGGTAAAAACAGAATTTTGATTAACGCTCGGTTTCGACCGAGACAACTGGAAGCATGCTAATGGCTACGATTCATGTAGACGGCAAAGAATATGAGGTCAACGGGGCGGACAACCTGCTGGAAGCTTGTCTGTCTCTCGGCCTTGATATTCCGTATTTTTGCTGGCATCCGGCGCTGGGCAGCGTCGGTGCTTGCCGCCAGTGTGCGGTAAAGCAATATCAAAACGCGGAAGACACGCGTGGTCGCCTGGTAATGTCCTGTATGACGCCAGCCGCCGAAGGCACATTTATTTCTATCGACGATCTGGAAGCGAAACAGTTCCGCGAAAGCGTGGTGGAGTGGTTGATGACCAACCACCCGCACGACTGTCCGGTCTGTGAAGAGGGCGGTAACTGTCACCTTCAGGATATGACCGTCATGACCGGTCACAGCTTCCGTCGCTATCGCTTTACCAAGCGTACCCACCGTAACCAGGATCTGGGGCCGTTCATCTCTCACGAAATGAACCGCTGCATCGCCTGCTACCGCTGCGTGCGTTACTACAAAGACTACGCGGATGGTCAGGATCTGGGCGTCTATGGCGCGCATGACAACGTCTACTTCGGTCGTCCGGAAGACGGTACGCTGGAGAGCGAATTCTCCGGTAACCTGGTAGAGATCTGCCCGACTGGTGTGTTCACCGACAAAACCCACTCCGAGCGTTACAACCGTAAGTGGGACATGCAGTTTGCGCCAAGCATCTGCCAGCAGTGTTCGCTGGGCTGTAACACCAGCCCGGGTGAGCGTTACGGCGAACTGCGTCGTATCGAAAACCGTTACAACGGTACCGTGAACCACTACTTCCTCTGCGACCGCGGTCGTTTCGGCTATGGCTATGTGAACCTGAAAGACCGTCCGCGTCGTCCGGTTCAGCGCCGTGGCGACGACGTCATCACCCTGAACGCTGAACAGGCGATGCAGGGCGCGGCGGATATTCTGCGCCAGTCGAAGAAAGTGATCGGTATCGGCTCCCCGCGCGCCAGCATCGAAAGCAACTTCGCGCTGCGCGAGCTGGTGGGTGCGGATAACTTCTATACCGGTATCGCCCAGGGCGAGCAGGAACGTCTGCAGCTGGTGCTGAAAGTGCTGCGCGAAGGTGGTATCCATACCCCAGCGCTGCGCGAAATCGAATCCTATGATGCGGTACTGGTATTGGGTGAAGATTTGACCCAGACCGGCGCTCGCGCAGCCCTGGCGGTTCGTCAGGCGGTGAAGGGTAAAGCACGCGAAATGGCTGCGGCCCAGAAAGTGGCTGACTGGCAGATCGCGGCTATTCTCAACATCGGCCAGCGCGCGAAGCATCCGCTGTTCGTGACCAACGTTGATGACACTCGTCTGGATGACATCGCCGCCTGGACCTACCGCGCGCCGGTGGAAGATCAGGCCCGTCTCGGCTTTGCTATTGCTAACGGCCTCGACAGCAGTGCCCCGGCCGTTGAACTGGATCGCGATCTGCAGAACAAAGTTGACGTGATCGTGCAGGCGCTGGCCGGTGCGAAGAAACCCCTGATTATCTCCGGTACCAACGCTGGCAGCAGCGAGATCATTCAGGCGGCAGCGAACGTGGCCAAAGCGCTGAAAGGCCGTGGCGCCGACGTTGGCGTGACCATGATTGCCCGTGCGGTAAACAGCATTGGTCTGGGTATGATCGGCGGCGGCTCTCTGGAAGAGGCGCTGAGCGAGCTGGAATCTGGCTCTGCGGATGCCGTTGTCGTACTTGAAAACGATCTCCACCGCCATGCTTCTGCCGCACGCGTAGACGCTGCGCTCTCTAAGGCGCCGCTGGTGATGGTTATCGACCATCAGCGCACCGCCATTATGGACAAAGCGCACCTGGTGCTCTCTGCGGCAAGCTTCGCGGAAAGCGACGGGACGGTGATTAACAACGAAGGCCGTGCCCAGCGCTTCTTCCAGGTTTATGACCCGGCCTACTACGACAACACCACCCTGATGCTGGAAAGCTGGCGCTGGCTGCACTCCCTGCACAGCACCGTGCTGAGCCGTGAGGTGGACTGGACGCAACTCGACCACGTGATCGACGCCGTTATTGAAAAGCTGCCGCAGCTGGCAGGCATCAAAGATGCGGCGCCGGAAGCGAGTTTCCGTATTCGCGGCCAGAAACTGGCGCGTGAACCGCATCGCTACAGTGGCCGTACTGCAATGCGCGCCAACATCAGCGTACACGAACCGCGTCAGCCGCAGGATAAAGACACCATGTTCGCCTTCTCGATGGAAGGGAACAACCAGCCGTCTGCGCCACGTTCGCAGATCCCATTCGCATGGGCGCCAGGCTGGAACTCCCCGCAGGCATGGAACAAATTCCAGGCTGAAGTGGGTGGTTCCCTGCGCCACGGCGATCCGGGCGTACGCCTGATTGAAGCCAGCGAAACCGGTCTGGCGTTCTTCTCCACCGTTCCGGCACGCTTCCAGGCAGAAGAAGGCAACTGGCGTATTGCGCCGTACTACCATCTGTTTGGTAGCGACGAAATGTCCCAGCGTTCCCCGGTCTTCCAGACCCGTATGCCGCAGCCGTACATCAAGCTCAACCCGGCAGATGCCGCGAAGCTTGGCGTCAACGCGGGCGCGAACATCAGCTTTAGCTATGAAGGCCAGACAATCAGCCTGCCGCTGATTATCTCTGAAGGTCTGACAGCAGGGCAGGTGGGTCTGCCGATGGGTATGCCTGGCATTGCCCCGGTGCTGGCCGGCGCGCGTCTTGATAACCTGCAGGAGGCAAAAGCATGAGTTGGTTAACGCCTGATCTTATCGACATCCTGCTGAACATCCTGAAAGCGGTTGTTATCCTGCTGGTGGTGGTCACCTGCGGCGCGTTCATGAGCTTCGGTGAACGTCGTCTGCTCGGTCTGTTCCAGAACCGTTACGGACCGAACCGCGTGGGCTGGGGTGGTTCACTCCAGCTGGTCGCGGACATGATCAAGATGTTCTTTAAAGAGGACTGGATCCCACGCTTCTCGGATCGCGTGATCTTTACTCTGGCACCGATGATCGCCTTTACCTCGCTGCTGCTGGCGTTTGCTATCGTTCCGGTCAGCCCGACCTGGGTGGTGGCTGACCTGAACATCGGCATTCTGTTCTTCCTGATGATGGCAGGTCTCGCGGTTTACGCGGTGCTGTTCGCAGGCTGGTCCAGTAACAACAAATACTCCCTGCTGGGTGCGATGCGTGCTTCCGCGCAGACGCTCAGCTACGAAGTGTTCCTGGGTCTCTCCCTGATGGGCGTGGTGGCGCAGGCCGGTTCATTCAACATGACCGACATCGTCAACAACCAGGCCGACATCTGGAACGTCATCCCGCAGTTCTTTGGTTTTGTTACCTTTGCTATCGCGGGCGTGGCGGTGTGTCACCGTCACCCGTTTGACCAGCCAGAAGCCGAGCAGGAACTGGCCGACGGTTACCACATTGAATATTCCGGTATGAAGTTCGGTCTGTTCTTCGTGGGCGAGTACATCGGTATCGTCACCATTTCCGCGCTGATGGTTACGCTGTTCTTTGGTGGCTGGCATGGCCCGTTCTTACCGCCGTTCATCTGGTTCGCGCTGAAAACCGCGTTCTTCATGATGATGTTCATTTTGATTCGCGCTGCATTACCACGTCCGCGTTATGACCAGGTAATGTCCTTCGGCTGGAAAGTGTGCCTGCCGCTGACGCTCGTCAACTTGTTGGTAACGGCGGCTGTCATTCTCTGGCAGCAGCCATAAGGGGCTTTGAGATCATGACCTTGAAAGAATTATTGGTAGGCTTTGGCACCCAGGTACGCAGTATCTGGATGATCGGCCTGCACGCGTTTTCTAAACGCGAAACCCGGATGTATCCGGAAGAACCGGTATATCTGCCGCCGCGCTACCGTGGCCGTATCGTGCTGACGCGCGATCCGGACGGTTCGGAGCGCTGCGTTGCCTGTAACCTGTGTGCGGTAGCCTGTCCGGTTGGCTGTATCTCTCTGCAGAAAGCAGAGACGGTGGACGGTCGCTGGTACCCGGAGTTCTTCCGCATCAACTTCTCACGCTGCATCTTCTGCGGCCTGTGTGAAGAAGCGTGCCCGACCACGGCGATTCAGTTGACCCCCGATTTTGAACTGGGTGAATTCAAACGTCAGGATCTGGTGTACGAGAAAGAGGATCTGCTGATTTCCGGTCCGGGCAAATACCCGGAATATAACTTCTACCGGATGGCGGGTATGGCAATCGACGGCAAAGATAAGGGCGAAGCAGAGAACGAAGCCAAGCCTATCGACGTCAAGAGCCTGTTACCGTAAGGAGAGGGGCAATGGAATTCGCTTTTTATATCTGTGGCCTGATCGCCATCCTGGCTACGCTGCGAGTGATTACGCACACCAACCCGGTGCATGCGCTGCTCTATTTAATCATTTCGCTGCTGGCTATTTCCGGGGTGTTCTTTGCGCTGGGCGCACACTTTGCCGGTGCGCTTGAAATCATCGTTTACGCCGGGGCCATCATGGTTCTGTTCGTCTTCGTGGTGATGATGCTGAACCTGGGCGGCTCTGAGATCGAGCAGGAACGTCAGTGGCTGCAACCGCAGGTGTGGATTGGTCCGGCAATTCTGTCGGCCATCATGCTGGCGGTGATCGTTTACGCCATTCTGGGTGTGAACGACCAGGGTATTGACGGCACGCCAATCAGCGCCAAAGCGGTGGGTGTCACCCTGTTTGGGCCATACGTACTGGCGGTGGAACTGGCCTCGATGCTGCTGCTGGCAGGCCTGGTTGTGGCTTTCCACGTAGGTCGCGAAGAGCGCATGGGTGAAGTGCTGAGCAACCGTAAGGACGACAGCGCGAAAAGAAAAACGGAGGATCACGCATGATCCCTTTACAACACGGACTGATCCTCGCCGCGATTTTATTCGTGCTGGGCTTAACCGGTCTGGTTATCCGCCGCAATCTGCTGTTTATGCTGATTGGCCTGGAGATCATGATCAACGCTTCCGCGCTGGCCTTTGTGGTTGCCGGTAGCTACTGGGGCCAGACCGATGGTCAGGTGATGTACATTCTCGCCATCAGCCTCGCGGCTGCGGAAGCGAGTATTGGCCTGGCGCTGTTGCTGCAGCTCCATCGTCGCCGCCAGAACCTGAACATCGATTCAGTAAGTGAGTTGCGTGGATGAACATGCTTGCCTTAACCATTATTTTTCCGCTGATTGGCTTCCTGCTGCTGTCTTTCTCACGCGGCCGCTGGTCTGAAAATCTCTCTGCGACCATCGGCATGGGCTCTGTGGGCCTGGCCGCACTGGTAACAGCGTATGCGGGGATCGACTTCTTTAACAACGGACGTCAGGCTTTCAGCGTTCCACTCTGGACCTGGATGTCGGTGGGTGATTTCAACATCGGTTTTAACCTGGTGCTGGATGGTCTCTCTCTGACCATGCTCTCCGTGGTTACCGGTGTCGGCTTCCTGATCCACATGTTCGCCTCCTGGTATATGCGCGGTGAAGAGGGTTACTCCCGCTTCTTCGCCTACACCAACCTGTTTATCGCCAGCATGGTAGTACTGGTGCTGGCGGATAACCTGCTGCTGATGTATCTCGGCTGGGAAGGGGTGGGTCTCTGCTCTTACCTGCTGATCGGGTTCTACTACACCGATCCGAAGAATGGCGCAGCGGCCATGAAAGCGTTCGTCGTAACCCGTGTGGGTGACGTCTTCCTCGCCTTCGCGCTGTTCATTCTCTACAACGAACTGGGCACGCTGAACTTCCGCGAAATGGTGGAACTGGCGCCGGCGCACTTCGAAGCCGGCAACAATATGCTGTGGTGGGCAACCCTGATGCTGCTGGGTGGTGCTGTGGGTAAATCTGCACAGCTGCCGTTGCAGACCTGGCTTGCCGACGCGATGGCGGGTCCAACCCCTGTCTCTGCGCTGATCCACGCCGCCACCATGGTGACCGCCGGTGTTTACCTGATTGCGCGTACCCACGGCCTTTTCCTGATGACCCCGGAAATTCTGCATCTGGTGGGTATCGTCGGTGCGGTGACGCTGGTGCTGGCAGGCTTTGCCGCGCTGGTCCAGACCGACATCAAACGCGTTCTCGCATACTCCACCATGAGCCAGATCGGTTACATGTTCCTGGCGCTGGGCGTACAGGCGTGGGACGCGGCGATTTTCCACCTGATGACGCACGCGTTCTTCAAAGCGCTGCTGTTCCTCTCGTCTGGTTCGGTGATCCTGGCCTGCCACCACGAGCAGAACATCTTCAAAATGGGCGGACTGCGTAAGTCCATCCCGCTGGTTTACGTCTGCTTCCTGGTGGGCGGCGCGGCGCTGGCGGCACTGCCGCTTGTTACCGCGGGCTTCTTCAGTAAGGACGAAATCCTGGCGGGCGCCATGGCGAACGGGCATATCAATCTGATGGTTGCGGGTCTGGTCGGTGCGTTTATGACCTCCCTGTATACCTTCCGTATGATTTTCATCGTCTTCCACGGTAAAGAACAAATTCACGCTCACGCAGGGAAGGGGATTACCCACCACCTGCCGCTGATTGTGCTGCTGGTACTCTCCACCTTCGTTGGCGCGATGATTGTGCCACCGCTGCAGGGCGTACTGCCAGACACTACCGAGCTTGAGCACGGTCGCGTTCTGACGCTTGAAATCACCTCCGGTGTGGTCGCTATCGCGGGCATCCTGATTGCGGCATGGCTGTGGCTGGGCAAACGACAGCTTGTGACTGCCGTTGCCAACAGTGCGCCGGGCCGTCTGCTGGGCACCTGGTGGTATAACGCGTGGGGCTTCGACTGGCTGTACGACATGATCTTCGTGAAACCGTTCCTCGGCATTGCGTGGCTGATCAAACGCGATCCGCTGAACGCGGTAATGAACATCCCGGCACTCCTTTCTCGCCTGGCCGGTAAAGGCCTGCTGTTCAGCGAGAACGGGTATCTGCGCTGGTATGTAGCGTCCATGAGCATCGGCGCGGTTGTGGTGCTGGCGCTGCTGATGGTGTTGCGTTGATCGTTAAGTGAATTTTATTCGAATTCGTTGAAAATCAGGCCCCTTCTGGGGGCCTTAAAAAGGAATGCAAATCGCCATGTTACTACCCTGGCTAATATTAATTCCCTTTATCGGTGGGTTCCTGTGCTGGCAGACCGAACGCTTTGGCGTGAAGATGCCGCGCTGGATTGCGCTGATCACCATGGGATTGACGCTCGCGCTTGGCCTGCAACTCTGGTTGCAGGGCGGCTATTCACTGACCCAGTCTGCGGGCATTCCGCAGTGGCAGTCTGAATTCATTCTGCCGTGGATCCCGCGTTTCGGTATTACCATTCACCTGGCGATTGACGGTCTGTCGCTGCTGATGGTGGTGCTGACCGGTCTGCTCGGCGTTCTGGCGGTACTGTGCTCCTGGCGAGAAATCGAAAAATACCAGGGCTTCTTCCACCTGAACCTGATGTGGATCCTGGGCGGCGTAATCGGCGTGTTCCTTGCCATCGACATGTTCCTCTTCTTCTTCTTCTGGGAGATGATGCTGGTGCCGATGTACTTCCTGATCGCGCTGTGGGGCCATAAGGCATCCGACGGTAAAACGCGTATCACGGCGGCAACCAAGTTCTTCATCTATACCCAGGCGAGTGGTCTGGTGATGTTGATTGCCATCCTGGCGCTGGTGTTCGTGCACTATAACGCGACCGGCGTCTGGACCTTCAACTATCAGGACCTGCTGAAGACCCCGATGTCTCACGGCGTTGAATATCTGCTGATGCTGGGCTTCTTCATTGCGTTTGCGGTGAAAATGCCGGTGGTGCCGCTGCACGGCTGGCTGCCGGATGCGCACTCCCAGGCACCAACGGCGGGTTCCGTTGACCTGGCGGGCATCCTGCTGAAAACCGCGGCCTACGGTCTGCTGCGTTTCGCGCTGCCGCTGTTCCCGAATGCCTCCGCAGAGTTTGCGCCGATTGCCATGTGGCTCGGTGTGATCGGTATCTTCTACGGTGCCTGGATGGCCTTCACGCAGTACGACATCAAGCGTCTGATTGCCTACACCTCCGTTTCCCACATGGGCTTCGTGCTGATTGCTATCTACACCGGCAGCCAGCTGGCCTACCAGGGCGCGGTGATCCAGATGATTGCCCACGGTCTCTCCGCAGCCGGTCTCTTCATCCTGTGTGGTCAGCTGTACGAACGTCTGCACACCCGTGACATGCGTCAGATGGGTGGTCTGTGGAGCAAAATCAAATGGCTGCCAGCGATGTCGATGTTCTTCGCGGTTGCCACCCTGGGGATGCCGGGAACCGGTAACTTCGTTGGCGAATTTATGATCCTGTTCGGCAGCTTTAAAGTAGTGCCGACGATCACCGTGATCTCCACCTTCGGTCTGGTGTTCGCCTCCGTTTACTCGCTGGCGATGCTGCACCGCGCTTACTTCGGTAAAGCGAAGAGTGACATCGCTGCCAAAGAACTGCCGGGGATGTCGCTGCGCGAGCTGTTCATCATCCTGCTGCTGGTCGTACTGCTGGTGCTGCTGGGCTTCTTCCCGCAGCCGATTCTGGATACCTCGCACTCCGCGATGGGTAACATCCAGCAGTGGTTTGTTAATTCTGCTTCTACTACAAGGCCGTAAATCGCCATGACAATAACTCCACAACAACTGATTGCGCTGCTACCGCTGCTGATCGTCGGATTGACGGTGGTGGTTGTGATGCTCTCCATTGCGTGGCGACGCAATCACTTCCTGAATGCCACGCTGGCGGTTCTGGGTCTGAACGCTGCGTTAGTCTCCCTCTGGTTTGTTGGCCAGGCGGGTGCGATGGATGTTACGCCGTTGATGCGCGTTGACGGCTTCGCCATGCTCTACACCGGGCTGGTGCTGTTAGCCAGCCTGGCGACCTGCACCTTTGCTTACCCGTGGCTGGAAGGCTACAACGACAACAGAGAAGAGTTTTACCTGCTGGTTCTGATTGCTGCCCTGGGCGGCATTCTGCTGGCGAATGCCAACCATCTGGCGGCGCTGTTCCTCGGTATTGAGCTCATCTCTCTGCCGCTGTTCGGCCTGATTGGTTATGCCTTCCGCCAGAAGCGCTCTCTGGAAGCGAGTATCAAGTATACGATCCTGTCTGCTGCTGCTTCGTCCTTCCTGCTGTTTGGTATTGCGCTGCTCTACGCTCAGTCCGGTAACCTCTCGTTTGAAGCGCTCGGCAAGAGCCTCGGCGACGGCATGCTGCATGAGCCGCTGCTGCTGGCGGGTCTGGGCATGATGATTGTTGGCCTCGGCTTTAAACTCTCTCTGGTGCCGTTCCACCTGTGGACGCCAGACGTCTACCAGGGTGCGCCAGCGCCGGTATCCACCTTCCTGGCGACGGCGAGCAAAATCGCTATCTTCGGCGTGGTGATGCGTCTGTTCCTCTACGCCCCGGTGGGTGACAGCGAAGCGGTTCGCGTGGTGCTCGGCGTGATCGCCTTTGTCTCCATCATCTTCGGTAACCTGATGGCGCTGAGCCAGACCAATATCAAGCGTCTGCTCGGTTACTCCTCCATCTCGCACCTCGGCTATCTGATGGTGGCGCTGATTGCCCTGCAGAGTGGTCAGATGTCCATGGAGACCGTGGGCGTCTACCTGGCCGGTTACCTGTTCAGCAGCCTCGGTGCCTTCGGCGTGGTGAGCCTGATGTCCAGCCCGTACCGTGGCCCGGATGCCGACTCGCTCTTCTCCTACCGTGGTCTGTTCTGGCACCGTCCGATCCTCTCCGCGGTGATGACCGTGATGATGCTCTCGCTGGCGGGTATCCCGATGACGCTCGGCTTTATCGGTAAGTTCTACGTGCTGGCAGTGGGTGTGCAGGCCGGTCTGTGGTGGCTGACGGCGGGTGTCGTTATCGGCTCCGCGATTGGTCTCTACTACTACCTGCGCGTTGCCGTGAGCCTCTATCTGAGTGCGCCTCAGCAGCTCAACCGCGATGCGCCAGGCAACTGGCAGTACAGCGCGGGCGGTATTGTGGTGCTGATCTCCGCGCTGTTGGTGCTGATCTTCGGTATCTATCCGCAGCCGCTGATCACCATCGTGCAGCATGCGATGCCGCTGATGTAAAAACGCCAGAAACAAAAAAACCCGCTTCGGCGGGTTTTTTATTGCCCAGCGGCGCTGCGCTTGCAGGGCCTACAGGTTTTGTAGGCCGGGTAAGCGTAGCGCCACCCGGCAAAATGGTGCAAATTAAGCCAGCTGCTTACGGCTAATCAGCGGCCCGTCAATTTTTTTGTTTGCGCGCTCCAGCACCTCTTCAATCACCGATGAGAGCTCGTTCAGCTCGAACTTTGCCACGTAGCCATCGGCTTTCACCTTGCGGATATGATCTTCGTTGGCGTTGCCGGAAAGGGAAGAGTGGATCACCACCGGGATCTCCTTCAGGATGGCGTCGGTTTTGATTTTGCGCGTCAGGGTAAAGCCGTCCATTTCCGGCATCTCAAGGTCGGTCAGCACCAGCGAGATCTTATCGGTAATGGGCACCCCTTCCGCCTGGGCCTGCGCGGCCAGCACGCCGATCTTCTCCCAGGCCTCTTTACCGGTGATATGCAGCTGCGCCGGGATCTGCATCGCCTGCAGCCCTTTTTCCAGCATTGAGCGCGCCACTTTGGAGTCTTCTGCCACAATCGCCACTGCACCCGGCTTGATATTGAATTTGGTGATCTGCAGATCGGTAGCATGCAGGTCGTGGTTGGCCGGGGTGATGTCATAGAGGATCTGCTCAACGTCCAGCACCATCGCCAGATCGTTGGTATCCGTCTTCTCATCGAGACAGGCGATACTGGTGATATAGCGTCCGCTGACCGCGGTTTCCGCCGCATGCACCTGCTTCCAGTCCAGGCGCATGATATTTTCGACCGACTCCACGGCAAACGCCTGGACGCTACGGGCATACTCGGTGATCAGCAAAATGTTCAGCCCCGTCGTCGGCTTGCAGCCTGCCACCGCGGCCAGGTCGATAACCGGGATCACCTGATCGCGAATATTAACCATACCCATCAGGGGCGACTTCATGCCCGCCGGTTTGGTGAACGAGGGCATGGGCACAATCTCGCGAAGCTTAAAGACGTTGATGCCGAACAGCTCAGATTTGTTTTCATTCATTGAGCGGCCAAGACGAAACAGCAGCAGCTCAAATCGGTTCGACAGAGTAAGATTTGCCCTGTCATCAATGTCTTTCTGGAAGTTATCCATGTTTGCCCCTCAGTGAAAAATACCGGCCTGATAGGGTTATCGGCAGTTTCGGGGAAAACCAGAGCATTAAACGCGCACGGTAGCAAAATCTTCTGCCAACTGGCTGTCGGCAAACAGAGCGCGGCACTCGGCCAGCAGCATGGCGCAGCCTTCGGCGTCGTAACGGGAACTGACGTGGGTGACGATCAGTTTTTTTACCTGCGCGTCGCGGGCAAGCCTGGCCGCCTGATGCGTTGAGCTGTGGCCGCGGCTGTTGGCTTTTTCCTCCATCGCTACCTCCAGCGTGGCCTCATGCACCAGCAGATCGACGCCCTGAGCCAACGCAAGGGCGTTCTCGCAGGGGGCGGTATCCCCGAAGATAGCCAGCTTCTTACCCGGACGGGGTGGGGAGAGATACGCCGCGCCGTTGATAGTCCGGCCATCTTCCAGGGTGATGCTTTCGCCGCGTTTTAGCTGCTGAAACAGCGGGCCGAAGGGCACTCCCGCGGCGATCAGCGCGGCACCGTCCAGCGCGCCGGGTTTATCCCGCTCTTCAATGCGAAAACCGTAACACTCCACGGGGTGATTGAGCGCCGCAGCGGTCACCGTATAGGCATCATCTTTGAACACCACGCCCGGTTTGATCTCAATAATCTCGAGGGGATAATCTGTCCATGAGCCGCTGATCCGCAGGCTGGTTTCAACAAACGCCCGGATACCGGGCGGGCCGTAAATGGTCAGCGGCTGAATATTCCCCGCCATCGAGCGGCTGCAGAGCAGCCCCGGCAGGCCAAAAAGATGGTCGCCGTGCAGGTGAGTGATGAAAATTTTATCCAGCTTGCCGGGATGCGCGGCGGTGCGCAGCAGCTGGTGCTGCGTGCCTTCGCCGCAGTCAAACATCCACAGTCCGCTGCGGGTGGGGTGCTGGAGATCCAGCAAAATTGAGGTGACGTTGCGCGTACGGGTCGGTACGCCAGCGGATGTTCCTAAAAAAAACAGCTCCATAATGCACTCAGCCTCTGCACCGGGGACGAAAAGTCATTAGTATAACGGCTCCCCTCACGATAAGGAGACCTCAATGATCCAGTGGCAAGATCTGCACCATAGCGAGCTGACCGTTCCTGTACTTTACGCCTTACTTCAACTGCGCTGTGAGGTGTTTGTCGTTGAACAAACCTGCCCCTATCAGGACATTGACGGCGAAGACCTGGTGGGGGAGAACCGCCATATCCTTGGCTGGAAAGATAACCGGCTGGTGGCGTATGCGAGGATTCTGAAAAGTGACGACGATTTCTCTCCCGTTGTGATTGGCCGCGTGATTATCAGCCGTGAGGTGCGGGGCGAGAAGCTGGGCTATGCCCTGATGGAGCACGCGCTGCGTTCCTGCGAAAATAACTGGCCCGACAAGGCGTTATATCTCGGAGCGCAGGCGCATCTGCACGCTTTTTATGCCCGTTTTGGCTTTGTGCAGGTGACGGATATCTACGACGAAGATGGCATCCCGCACATGGGTATGGCGAAAGAGGTACAACAAGCGTAGCAGGCGGAATCGTCAAGCATTGTCTATAGTTACGGAACTGATGCAACCACATGGAGAACACTATGTCTTATCAATCATCGGATAACCATGTAGATGACGATCTGACCCTGCTGAGTGAAACCCTGGAGGAGGTCTTACGCTCTTCCGGCGATCCGGCCGATCAGAAATACATTGAGCTAAAAGCGCGTGCTGAGCAGGCTCTGCATGATGTGAAAACGCGCGTGGGTCATGCGTCCGATCAATACTATTACAAGGCCAAAAAAGCGGTCTATCGTGCGGATGATTATGTCCGTGAAAAGCCATGGCAGGGGATTGGTGTAGGCGCCGCCGCTGGTCTGGTGTTGGGTATTTTACTCGCCCGCCGTTAACAACACAGCACGAACGCTTCTCCCTGCCAACTCGGGGGTACTGCTTTTTCTGATTAGTACCCCTTATAATGTGAGGTTTTTGAGCTGGGAGAAGTTCGCGTGCACTCGATTTCCACCGCGCTGAAAGGCCTTTGCCAACAATTAGCCGACGATTTTCCCGATACCCCTGGCCTGCATTATCTCGATGTCTCCTTTGCCCTCAACGACGCATTTGATCCGCTCGGCTGGCTGAATGCCCAGCACATCTACCCGCAGTTCTACTGGCAGCAGCGCAATGGCGACGAAGAGTATGCTGCTCTCGGAGCGATAACGCATTTCCCCTCGTTATCCGCCGCCCGTCAGTTTTTAAACCGTTATCCGCACGCACCCGACCTGAAAGTGGTGGGCGTTAATGCCTTCGATCCAAAGCAGGGCAATCTGTTCCTGCCGCGCCTTTTGTGGCAGCGCTTCGGCGGGACCGCAACGTTGCGCCTGGTACTCTGGAGCGACACTTCCCTGAAAGCGGAGGCCCAGCGCGCGCGGGAGTTTATGCAGACCCTGGCGGAGAGCCAGCCTGTCGCCCCGGTCACGCAAGCGGTGGTGAGCGAAACGCATCTCCCTGACCGGGCCGGCTGGCTTCAGCTGATTACCCGGGCGACAGAGGCTATCAGCCGGGGGGAATTCGATAAAGTGGTGCTGGCCCGGGCGACAGATTTGCAGTTTAACGAGGCGGTAAACCCCGCCGCGCTGATGGCGGCCAGCCGGCAGGTCAACTTCCAGTGCTACCACTTCTTTATGCGCACTGATGCCAGCCGGGCGTTTCTCGGCTCGTCGCCGGAACGGCTGTGGCGGCGGCGCGGTTTGCTGCTGCGCACCGAAGCGCTGGCCGGAACCGTTGCCAGCCACCCGGACGATACCCATGCCGCGCGGCTGGGTAACTGGCTGATGAACGACGATAAAAACCAGCGGGAAAATATGCTGGTGGTTGAGGATATCTGCCAGCGCCTGCAGCGGGAAAATGGGGTACTTGATGTCCTCCCGCCGCAAATCGTGCGTTTGCGTAAGGTTCAGCATTTACGCCGCTGCATCTGGACCGCGCTGCAACAGCCGGACGATGAACAGTGCCTGCTGCGCCTGCAGCCCACCGCGGCCGTTGCCGGTCTGCCGCGCCAGGCGGCGTGGGATTTCATCGCCCACAATGAACCCTTCGACCGGGAGTGGTATGCCGGTTCTGCCGGGTATCTCTCGTTAGCACAAAGCGAGTTCTGCGTGGCGCTGCGTTCGGCAAGCGTTGAGGAGAGCTGTGTTCGCCTGTATGCCGGGGCGGGGATCGTCAGCGGTTCTGACCCCGATCAGGAGTGGCAGGAGATTGAAAATAAAGCTGCCGGGCTGCGCTCTCTGCTCCTAAAGGATTAATACTGAGTCATACATTCCCGATTCATATCAAAATTACATCTTTCTCTATTATTTATACTACGTCGCAATATTGATACCGGACAATTCCATGTCAGTGAGTTCCTTTAACCGGCGCTGGGCGGCGGTGATCCTCGAAGCCCTGACCCGCCATGGCGTCAGGCATGTTTGCATTGCGCCCGGCTCGCGCTCGACGCCGTTGACCCTGGCCGCCGCCGAAAACCGCGCCTTTATTCATCACACCCATTTTGATGAGCGCGGTCTCGGCCATCTGGCGCTGGGGCTGGCCAAAGCCAGCCATGAGCCGGTAGCGGTGATTGTCACCTCCGGCACGGCGGTGGCTAACCTCTATCCGGCGCTGATCGAAGCCGGGCTGACCGGTGAAAAACTGGTGCTGCTGACGGCGGATCGTCCTCCGGAGCTGATCGACTGCGGCGCCAATCAGGCCATTCGCCAGTCGGGGATTTTTGCCTCCCATCCGACAGAAACCCTGTCGCTGCCGCGTCCGACCCGCGATATTCCCGCCCGCTGGCTGGTTTCGACGGTAGATAACGCTCTGGGCGGGCTGCGTGTCGGGGCGCTGCACATCAACTGTCCGTTTGCCGAGCCGCTGTATGGCGAAATGGATGATACCGATCTTGAGTGGCAGCAGGCGCTGGGCGACTGGTGGCAGAGCGATAAGCCCTGGCTGCGCGCCCCGGCGGCGCTTTCTAGCCCGCAACAGCGCGACTGGTTCTTCTGGCGGCAGAAACGCGGTGTGGTCATCGCGGGCAGGATGAGTGCCGAGGAAGGCAAGCAGGTAGCGCAGTGGGCGCAACGGCTTGGCTGGCCGCTGATTGGCGACGTGCTCTCCCAGACCGGCCAGCCGCTGCCGTGCGCGGATCTCTGGCTCGGCAACGCCAGAGCCGTGACCGAACTGGAGCAGGCACAGATTGTGGTCCAGCTTGGCGGCAGCCTGACGGGTAAACGTCTTCTACAGTGGCAGGCCACCTGCAGGCCGGAAGAGTACTGGCTGGTGGATCCGCGGGAAGGGCGGCTGGATCCCGCGCACCATCGTGGCCGTCGGCTGGTATCCAGCGTGGCCGAGTGGCTGGAGCTGCATCCGGCGGAAAAACGCGCCCCCTGGGCAACCGACATTCCTGAACTCTCTCGCCAGGCTTGGGAACTGACGGCGCAACACAGCGACGTATTCGGTGAAGCGCAGCTGGCCCACCGTATCCATCGCTATCTGCCCGAACAGGGGCAGTTGTTTGTGGGCAACAGCCTGGTAGTACGTCTGATTGACGCCTTCTCCCGTCTGCCAGCGGGCTACCCGGTATACAGTAACCGTGGCGCCAGCGGTATCGATGGGCTGATTTCAACCGCAGCAGGGGTTCAGCGCGCGAATGCCCGTTCGACGCTGGCGATCGTCGGCGATCTCTCGGCGCTCTACGATCTGAACGCGCTGGCGCTGCTTCGTCAGGCTTCGGCGCCCTTTGTGCTGATGGTGATCAACAACAACGGCGGCCAGATTTTCTCCCTGCTGCCGACGCCGCAGAGCGAACGGGAACGCTTTTATCTGATGCCGCAGAACGTGCAGTTTGAACATGCGGCGGCGATGTTCAGCCTCAAGTATCAGCGCCCGGAAAACTGGGCGGAGCTGGAGAGTGCGCTTAACACGGCGTGGAGCAAACCCGGCGCCACGCTAATCGAGGTGGTGGTAAATGACAGCGACGGGGCGCAGATGCTGCAAAACCTGCTGGCGCAGGTAAGCCATCTATGATCCTCGCGGGAACCCAGCGTAAAGGTCAGCCGGATAAACCCTGGCTGGTTTTCCTGCACGGTTTTTCCGGCGATTGCCGCGAATGGCAGGTGTCAGGGGAGCGCCTGAGCGATTATTCCCGGCTGTATCTCGATCTGCCGGGACACGGCGAATCGGCGCACATTGCGGTGAGCAATTTCAGTGAGATGAGCCATCTGCTGAATCGCACTGTACTTAGTTACAACATACTAAATTACTGGCTGGTGGGGTACTCCCTCGGCGGCCGCATTGCAATGTATCACGCCTGCCAGCGGCCCGGGGGGCTACAGGGGCTGATTGTGGAGGGGGCGCATCCGGGGTTGAGCGATGAAGACGCGCGGACGAGCCGTCGCGCCTCCGATGCGCAGTGGGCGGCACGCTTGCGCCATGAACCTCTGGCGTCGGTGTTTGCCGACTGGTATCAGCAGCCGGTATTTGCCTCGCTAACCCCCGCGCAGCGCGAACAGCTTGTCGCCCTGCGTAGCCAGAATAATGGTCCAGCTCTGGCCGCCATGCTCCAGGCGACGTCGCTTGCCGAACAAGCCGATTTACGCCCTGAGCTCGCCTCGTGCGCACTTCCTTTTTTCTATCTCTATGGCGAGCAGGATCCTAAGTTTCGGGATATTGCCCGGCAGCTTACCGCCACCCGCCATGAAATTCCTCACGCCGGACATAACGCCCATCGGGAAAACCCCGCTGCGGTGGCTGAGCGTCTGGCCCAGATACTCCGTCTTTCAATTAAGGACACTCTATGATCTACCCTGATGAAAACATGCTCTATGCACCGGTGGAATGGCTGGACTGCTCCGAAGGCTATACCGACATTCGCTATCACAAGTCCACTGACGGCATCGCCAAAATCACCATTAACCGTCCAGAGGTGCGTAACGCGTTTCGCCCGTTAACCGTCAAAGAGATGATTCAGGCCCTGGCGGATGCCCGTTACGACGACAACATCGGCGTTATCGTTCTGACCGGCGAAGGCGAAAAAGCGTTCTGCGCCGGGGGCGACCAGAAAGTGCGCGGCGACTACGGCGGATATCAGGATGACTCCGGTGTTCACCACCTGAACGTGCTCGACTTCCAGCGTCAGATCCGCACCTGCCCGAAACCGGTTGTCGCAATGGTGGCGGGCTTCTCTATTGGCGGTGGTCACGTGCTGCATATGATGTGTGACCTGACCATTGCCGCGGAGAACGCCATCTTCGGCCAGACCGGACCAAAAGTCGGTTCCTTCGACGGCGGCTGGGGTGCCTCTTATATGGCGCGCATTGTCGGACAGAAAAAAGCCCGTGAGATCTGGTTCCTCTGCCGTCAGTACAACGCTCAGGAAGCGCTGGACATGGGCCTGGTGAACACCGTGGTGCCGATTGCCGACCTCGAAAAAGAGACCGTTCGCTGGTGTCGTGAAATGCTGCAGAACAGCCCGATGGCGCTGCGCTGCCTGAAGGCGGCCCTGAACGCCGACTGCGACGGTCAGGCGGGGCTGCAGGAGCTGGCAGGCAATGCCACTATGCTCTTCTACATGACCGAAGAGGGCCAGGAAGGACGTAACGCCTTCAACGAGAAGCGCCAGCCGGACTTCAGCAAATATAAACGGAATCCGTAATGCGCAGCGTGCAGATCTACCGCTGGCAGATACCGATGGATGCGGGTGTGGTACTGCGCGAGCGGCGGTTAAAAACCCGCGACGGTCTGTTTATTCATCTGCAGCAGGATGGTCGGGAAGGGTGGGGAGAGATCGCCCCCTTACCGGGCTTCAGCCGTGAAACGCTGGAGGAAGCCGAAACGGCAGTGCGGGCATGGTCTGGCGCGTGGCGCAACGGCGAGGCGCCGCTGTTGCCAGGTTTGCCTTCGGTAGACTTTGGCATCAGCTGTGCGCTGGCGGAACTGGACGGCAGCCTGCCGGAACAGGCGGACTATCGCGCCGCACCGCTCTGCACCGGCGATCCCGATGAGCTGTTTGCTGCACTGGCGGCGATGCCGGGCGAAAAAGTGGCGAAAATCAAGGTGGGTCTGTATGAAGCGGTGCGCGACGGGATGGTGGCGAACCTGCTGCTGGAAGCCATCCCGGATCTGCGCCTGCGTCTGGATGCTAACCGCGCCTGGACGCCGCTGAAGGCACAGCAGTTCGCGAAGTATGTCAATCCGGCCTGGCGCGATCGCATTGCCTTTCTGGAAGAGCCCTGTAAAACCCGCGCGGACTCGCTGGCCTTCGCCCGCGAGACAGGGATCGCCATTGCCTGGGATGAAAGCCTGCGCGAGGACGATTTTATATTCGTTGCCGAGCCGGGAGTCAGAGCGGTGGTCATAAAACCCACGCTCACCGGCTGCCTGATGAAAGTGCATGAGCAGGTAAAAGCGGCCCATGCCCTGGGGCTGACGGCGGTCATCAGCTCGTCCATTGAGTCGAGCCTCGGTCTGACCCAACTGGCGCGTATTGCCGCGCAGTACACCCCGGATACGGTACCCGGGCTGGACACCCTGAGCCTGATGCAGGCGCAGCTGCTGCGATCCTGGCCGGGCAGCACCTTGCCATGTCTGGGCCGTGAGGCGCTGGAGCCGCTGCTATGACTTTTTCTGACTGGCCATGGCGGCACTGGTGCGCGTACAAGGCTGACCAACCGGCGCTGCGGCTTAACGGTGAGAGCCTGAGCTGGCGCGAGCTCTGCCAGCGTACCGATACGCTGGCGAGCGGTTTTGTGCAGCAAGGGGTGCGCGAAGGTGATGGGGTAATGCTGCAGGCGCACAATCATCCCGACACGCTGCTGGCCTGGCTGGCGCTATTGCAGTGCGGGGCACGCATCCTGCCGGTGAACCCGCAACTGCCGCGTTCCGTGCTAGAGATCCTGCTTCCGCCCCTGACGCTGCGCTTTGCGCTGGTACTCAACGGTGATGGCGGTTATGCCGGCCTTTCTGATCTGACGCTTGCCCCGCAGCAGGGAACCGCAGGCGCCCTGTGGCAACCAGAACGGCTGGCGACGATGACCTTAACCTCAGGCTCGACCGGGCTGCCGAAAGCGGCGGTGCATACCTGTGCTGCCCACCTTGCCAGTGCCGAAGGGGTACTGTCGCTTCTGCCCTATACCGGCGAGGACGACTGGCTGCTCTCCCTGCCGCTGTTTCACGTTTCCGGACAGGGGATCCTCTGGCGCTGGCTACTAGCCGGTGCCCGGCTCACCGTCTGTGAAAAACAGCCTCTGGAGCAGATGCTGCAGGGCTGCACCCACGCCTCGCTGGTGCCTACCCAGCTCTGGCGTTTGCTCAATACCGGCGAGGATGTTGCGCTCAGAGCTGTGCTGCTGGGCGGCGCGGCGATCCCCGTTGAATTAACCCAGCGAGCCGCAAGCCGGGGCATTCGCAGCTGGTGCGGCTACGGCCTGACGGAGTTTGCTTCCACGGTGTGTGCCAAAGAGGCGGATGGCCGGGCGGATGTCGGCTACCCCCTGCCGGGCCGGGAAGTGAAGCTGGTGGAGGGCGAAGTGTGGCTGAAGGCCCCCAGCATGGCCAGCGGCTACTGGCGTGACGGCAAGCTGGTCAGTATTACCAACGCGCAGGGTTGGTTCGCTACCCGCGATCGCGGTGAAATGGTTGACGGACGCCTGTCGATCCTTGGTCGCATGGATAACCTTTTTTTCAGCGGCGGGGAAGGGATCCAGCCGGAAGAGCTGGAGCGGGTGATCGTGACCCATCCGCAGGTGAGCCAGGTGTATGTGGTTCCCCTGGATGATGACGAGTTTGGCCAGCGGCCGGTGGCGGTGGTCGAATGCGAGGCGGGAGCGGATATCAAACAGCTTCCGCACTGGCTCAGCGACAAACTGGCGCGCTTTCAGCAGCCAGTGCACTGGCTGGTGCTCCCGGCAGAGTTGAAAAATGGCGGGATTAAGATCTCCCGTCGCGCCCTGCAACAGTGGGTTCACCAGTCGTTAAGAGGCTGATTTGCGAGCCTGCTCGGGAAAGGAGGTCAACAATCTTACCTGCAGCAGGCGCTGTGCTATTTTCCGGCAAAAGGAACTGGCGCAAGGGAAAATATGCACAGCCCATCAACACCCAACCCGCATGACGCGGTGTTTCGTCATATTCTGTCGCAGCCGGAGACGGCACGTGATTTTTTAACGATCCACTTGCCTGAACAATTACGCGCACTCTGTGATTTATCATCATTGCGGCTGGAGTCTGGCAGCTTTGTCGAAGAGGATCTTCGCCAAAGCCATGCCGATCTCCTCTGGTCCGTTAATACTTCTAACGGCGAGGGGTATATTTATGTGCTGATCGAGCATCAAAGCTCCCCGGATCGGCACATGGCCTTTCGCCTGATGCGCTACGCGATTGCCGCCATGCAGCGACATCTCGACAAAGGCCACCGCGAGCTGCCGCTGGTGATCCCGCTGCTGTTTTATCATGGTCGGATCTCACCTTATCCAGGGTCGTTGCGCTGGCTCGATGGCTTTCTGATGCCTGAACAGGCCGAATCTCTTTATACCGGCCCCTTTCCCCTGGTTGACATCACCTGTCTGCCGGACGAAAGCATCATGCAGCACCGCCGGATTGCGATGCTGGAACTGCTGCAAAAGCATGTCCGGCAACGGGACATGCTGGAACTTCATGAGCATCTGGTCAGGATCCTGGCGCTGGGATACACTGGCAACGCCCAGCTAAAAACGTTGCTGAACTATCTTCTTCAGGCCGGTCATACCGCCGATCCCGCAGCGTTTTTGCAGGCATTAGCACACAGGACGAAGGATCATCAGCATAAGGAGACATTAATGAATATTGCGCAATATCTCCGGGAAGAGGGCATGGCTCAGGGATTAAGTCAGGGCAGAGCGGAGGGCGTTGAACAGGAAGCGCTTCGTATCGCGAAGACCATGCTGGAAAAGGGCCTGCAGCCTGAGATGGTCACCCAACTCACCGGGCTGGCACCCGAGATTGTCGAGCAGGCCAGACATTAATTATTCGAAAAACGGGAGCCTGGGCTCCCGTTAGTTTTTTACTTCTCTTCCGCCAGACGCATCAGCGCAGCCTGGACACCCGCGCCATAGTGCGGATGGACTTCGCTGAAAAGGGCAATCTGACGCGCCTGAATGAACGCCGGCACATCCTTCATATCCCCGGCGATGCGGTCAAACATACGCTGATGCTCTTCCGGGCTCAGGAGTTCAAATAGCTTGCGCGGCTGGCTGAAGTAGTCGGTATCTTCCCGATGGTTCCAGTGATCAGCGGCACCTTCAAGGGACAATGGCGGTTCACTGAAGTCAGGCTGTTCCTGGAAGACGCCAAAGCTGTTTGGCTCATAGGTGGCGCCGTTGCCGCTGTTGCCGTCCACACGCATGGCACCGTCACGATGATAGTTGTGGAACGGGCAGCGCGGGGCGTTAACCGGAATTTGATGGTGGTTGACGCCTAAGCGGTAGCGGTGTGCATCACCGTAGGAGAAGAGGCGCCCCTGCAACATACGATCCGGTGAGAAGCCAATCCCCGGCACCACGTTAGCAGGCGACATCGCCACTTGCTCAACTTCCGCAAAGTAGTTATCCGGGTTACGGTTCAGCTCCAGCACACCCACTTCCATCAGCGGATAGTCGCCGTGCGGCCAGACCTTGGTCAGATCGAACGGGTTGTAAGGCACCTTCGCGGCATCGCTTTCCGGCATGATCTGCACATAAAAGGTCCAGCGCGGAAAGTCCCCTTTTTCGATAGCGGTGAACAAATCACGCTGCGAGCTCTCGCGATCTTCCGCGACCAGGCGTTTGGCTTCATCATCCTGCAGGTTCTCAATACCCTGCTGCGACTTGAGGTGGAATTTCACCCAGAAGCGTTCGTTGTTATGGTTAATAAAGCTGAATGCGTGGCTGCCGAAACCGTGCATGGTGCGATAGGAGCGCGGCAGGCCGCGATCGCTGAAATCAATGGTCAGCTGGTGCAGCGTTTCCGGCAGCTGGGAGAAGAAATCCCATTTGTAAGTCGGGTTACGCAGGTTGGTACGCGGATCGCGTTTCACGACGTGATTAAGATCCGGGAACTTCAGCGGATCCCGCAGGTAGAAAATCGGCGTGTTATTCCCGACCAGATCCCAGTTGCCTTCCTCGGTGTAAAACTTGATCGAGAAACCGCGGATATCACGTTCCGCATCCGCAGCGCCACGTTCGCCAGCCACAGTGGAGAAGCGGACAAAAAGATCGGTTTTTTTACCGACGGTGGAGAACAGCTTCGCGCGGGAAAAAGCGGTGATGTCCTGGGTGACGGTAAAGGTGCCGTATGCGCCTGAGCCTTTAGCGTGCATGCGACGTTCCGGGATCACTTCCCTGTCGAAATGGGCCAGTTTTTCCAGGAACCAGACATCCTGCAGCAGCATCGGCCCGCGTGGACCCGCCGTGGCGACATTATTGTTATGGGAAACGGGGCAACCGGATGCCGTGGTTAAACCTTTTTTGCTCATATTGTCTTCCTTCTTTATCAGTATTGGTGGGTAATTCCGTTTTGAGCGCAGATTAATCTAAGTAAATTAGGGTGGGTGATTATTGATCGAGCGCAATGTTACCGGGTGTAACCTGTTTCCCTGGCTTTAACATTGTTAAAACCTGTAAGTATCAACTCGTTACAATCTAATTTTTTATTACATCACGTCGTCGTTGATCGCTGGCCCACGCACGTTAAAATCACGCGCTTTGGGGCTTTCTATAAAATTGTGCGGGATCACGACAATGAAAAAAGTGGCATTACTGGGCTTAGGCCTGATGTGTGTATCGGCAGCGGCCAACGCTATTTCCTTCAACGGCTCGGCGGGCGAGGACTATACCCACCTGGGCTTTGGTCTTGGCACGGATAGCGCAGGCCTGGCGATGACCGGCGGCTGGACGCATAACGACGACGATGGCGATGCGGCAAGCCTGGGCCTCGGTTTTAACGTTCCGCTTGGTCCATTCCTGGCGACCGTCGGCGGTAAAGGCATTTACACCAACCCGAACGACGGTGACGAAGGTTACGCGGCGGCAGTGGGCGGCGGACTGCAGTGGAAAATTGGCGACAGCTTTGGTCTGTTCGGCGAGTACTACTACTCTCCGGACTCCCTCTCCAGCGGCATCGACAGCTATGAAGAGGCGAATGCTGGTGCGCGCTGGACCATTATGCGTCCGATTACCATCGAAGCGGGTTATCGCTACCTGAACCTGGCGGGCAAAGAGGGCAACCGCGACAACGCCCTTGCTGATGGCCCGTACGTGGGCGTGAGCGCAGGCTTCTGATCCCCCGGCGCGGCCTCCTGCCGCGCCTGTTTCTCTTTCTCCCTCCGCCGATTGCGTTATAGTGTTTTCACCACCTAAGCGGGAGAACACAATGATAAACGTGGAGATGCTGTCCACTGGCGATGAAGTGCTGCATGGACAAATTACCGATACCAATGCGGCCTGGCTGGCTGATATTTTCTTTGAACAGGGATTACCGTTAACGCGCCGTAATACGGTGGGCGATTCGCTGGACGCACTGGTCAATATTTTGCGCGAGCGCAGCGAACATGCGGATGTCCTGATTGTGAATGGCGGGCTTGGCCCAACCAGCGATGACCTGAGCGCGCTGGCCGCCGCCACGGCAAAAGGTGAAGAGCTGGTGCTGCACACCGAGTGGCTCAGCCATATGGAGCGTTTCTTCAGCGATCGCGGCAGGGTGATGGCTCCCAGCAACCGCAAGCAAGCGGAAATCCCGGTCAGCGCGGAGCTGGTGGATAACCCGGTCGGCACCGCCTGTGGTTTTGCCATTCAACTTAATCGCTGCCTGATGTTCTTTACCCCCGGCGTCCCGTCCGAATTTAAGGTGATGGTCGAACAACAGATCCTGCCGCGTCTGCGCCAGCGTTTTACCTTACCTGAACCCCCGATCTGTTTACGTCTCACTACTTTTGGCCGCTCGGAGAGCGACCTGGCGCAGAGCCTGGATCACCTGAGCTTACCGGCAGGTGTGACGATGGGGTATCGCTCTTCCATGCCGATTATCGAGTTAAAGCTCACCGGCCCGGCCACGGAAAAAGACGCGATGCTGGCCTTGTGGCCTGAGGTGCAGCGCGTGGCGGGCGAAAGCCTGATCTTTGAAGGCACCGAAGGGCTTCCGGCACAAATCGCCCGCGATCTGCAGGACCGTCAGTTGAGCCTGACCCTGAGTGAGCAATTCACCGGCGGCCTGCTGGCGTTACAGCTCTCGCGGGTAAGCGCTCCGCTGCTGGCAAGCGAAGTGGTGCCGTCCCAGGAGGAGACCCTGGCACAAACTGCCCACTGGGTTGCCGAGCGGCGCGTAAAACACTTTGCCGGTCTGGCACTGGCGGTGTCGGGTGTGGAAGAGGATCATCTTAACTTTGCCCTGGCTACCCCGGAAGGCACCCATGCCCTGCGCGTTAAGATGAGCGCGGCGCGCTACAGCCTGGCGGTGCGTCAGGAAGTCTGCGCCATGATGGCGCTGAACATGCTGCGTCGCTGGTTGAACGGCAAGCCTGTGGCCAGCGAGCACGGCTGGATCAACGTGGTGGAATCGCTGTTCGTTGAGTGACCGGTTTGCCGGGGCGGCGGCCCCGGCGATACCTAACCCAGCGCCTTCGCCAGCAGCGTGATGGGATGTTCGCAGCGCTTGCGGGTGGACATCTCTATCTGCCACTTGCAGGTTTCGCAGTCGGTCACCACGATATCGGCGCCGCTCTCTTCAATCTGGCGGAACAGCGGGGCGCCAATCGCCTGTGATGTTTCGTAATTTTCACGCTTAAAGCCGTACGTCCCCGCAATGCCGCAGCAGCGCGAATCCAGCACCGTCAGCGCCAGCCCTGGAATTAACCGCAACAGTTCCAGCGTGTAGAGTGACCAGCCCATTTTTTCCATATGGCACGGCGTATGGTAGACCACTTTCAGGGGTAAATTTTTCAGCGGTAACGTCTGCCCGCTGTCCAGCTTGCGCCACAGGAAACGCGTTGCCAGCTCAATCTTTTCGCGCAGGCCGGTATTGTCCACGTCCAGCAGGTGCGGATACTCATCCCGCAGCGTGAAGGTGCAGGTCGAGGAGGTGGCCAGCACCGGAATGCCTTTATCGACGATGGCCTCGCGCAGCGACGAGACGTTGCTTCTGGCCTGCCTGCGCGCTTTATCGGTAAACCCGTTGGCGATCAGCGGCACGCCGCAGCATTTCTCCTTGCTCAGTAACTGCACCCCTGTACCCATGGCGTTGAGTACCTTCAGCAGATCTTTGCCCAGCTGTGGGTGGTTGTAATTCACGTAGCAGCCATGGAAGAACGCCACCTGGTCGGCGTACCGCGCCTGTTCCGCCTCCACCGTTTTGTACCAGCGGCGGAAGGTGCCGTGGGAATATTTAGGCAGACTGCGGTGATGGTCGATCTTCAGCGTCGCATCCAGCAGCTGGCGCACCGGTTTCAGCGAGGTCGCGGCATTCACCAGCGGGGCAAACGACGTGGAGACGCTGCCCATCAGGTCGGTATGGCTGAGAATGGCATCGCGCAGCGACGGTTTTTGCGTACTGTAGCGCGCGCGGGCGCGCTGAATGATGTCGCCGATTTTCACATCCGACGGGCAGGCGACTTCACAGCGTTTGCAGTTGATGCAGTATTTCAGCGCGTCATCGTACAGCGCGCCGTCCTTCAGACGCAGGCGCTCGCCGTCCGGCCCGGCCTGTTTCGGCCCCGGATAGCGTGGGTTAACGCCGCTGACCGGGCAGACGGTGGTGCAGACCGTGCATTTGATGCAGCTTTCAAAGCGGGTGTCGTTCATTGTGCAGCCTCCGTGCGCTGGCAAATCTGCTCTGCCACATAGAGCGCCGTTATGGCGCAGACGCCGCCGCCGCAGCCCTGGGCGATAGGATCGTATCCGCCCAAAAGCGAGCCGATGGCGTAGAGATTCGGTACTGACTTTCCTGAAAGTTGCGGATGCAGCTGGTTATCCACGATTACGCCGAACTGCTGCCACGGCTGCGAGGCAAAGAAATCGCTTTGATACCAGTCCGCGCGAGAGGCACTCTGGCGGACGTCCAGCCCCATAATCGCCTCGCGAATGCCGTCCCGGCTGCTCAGCAGACCGTTGCTGAAGAAACTGCCGCTTGCCAGCACCGCGTAACGCGTACGAAGCGGAATGTCGTCGTGGTTGCGGGTCCAGATTTCGCTCATCGCGCCGTCAGTCAGGGTGATTTTTTTCACCTCATCGCCCGCCATCCATACGCCACCCTGGGCCACAAACTGGCGCTGAAGCTGGGTATGCAGGCGAATGCCGGGCACGGACGGGGGAAGCGTTGGCAGCAGGCCGAGCGAACAGGGCAGGCGGTCGGAGAGCCAGCGCCACAGAAGGTTGTCCTGTAAGCTAAAACAGGCGGGCATAAAGAGCGCATCGTATCCCTCTGCAAGCGGTTTGAGCGCCTCAAGCAGCTGGGGCCATTTCTCTTCGTTATCGAGGAAACGGGCAATATTTACCGCGCGAAACTCGCTGGGGTTATCGCGCAGAACATCCAGCTCAGGAAGGTCAATCTCTGTTGTTTCAGCGTTGATACCCTGGCGGCTGAGCGAGGCGGCCGCCAGATGGGGCTGAAAATCCAGAAAACCGCTAATACCCACTACCCGCACGCGCTCGCCACTGAACCGGGCAACGGGGACCTCTTCCGGGCTGAGCCAGGCGGAGCGGAGCGTACCGAGCGGGGTCACCCGCTGGTGATTGCGCTGCGCGCTGCCCTGCATTCGGGCGCCACACTCAGCCAGCAGCGCTTCGGCTTCCAGCGCAAAGCGCTCAACATTATGCACGCCTGTCAGATGATAGGGGTGCTCCGGCGGCAGCGTATCGCGGTAAGTTTCGTCCAGCAGATCCAGCGAGCCCGACGAGAAGTGCAGGGCGCTCTGGCCCCGGGTGATAATGGCGCAGCGCAGCCCCTGCTTCGTGAGTTTGATGCCACAGAGCAGACCCGCCAGCCCGCCGCCGACGATCACGGTGTCAAATTTCATCGCGTTGCTCCTTCTCCAGACCGCAAAGCCCCTGGTACACCCAACGGGTAAATTCGCTTTCACGCAGGGCATCGCCCCAGGCGACAGGCTGAATGCCTTTCCAGCGCTCGTTTAAAAAATCGCTGAGCTGATCGAGCGACTGGGTGGCGGTGGTGGTATGAAAACGCTGCAACAGCCCGGCGGCACGGCAGGCACACAGCTCCCCCTGGCAGGTGCCCATCCCGACGCGGGTACGGCGGCGGAGATCGAGCAGGCTATTCACCGTCAGATTCTCCACCGCGTATTGCACTTCCCCGGCGGTAACGGCTTCGCATTCGCATACCAGACTGCGGCTCAGTCGTCCTTCGCCGAGCCAAACCGGTGTTCTGTCGCCATGGCGATAGACGGCCGAACCGCGCAGGGGGGTGGGCAGGGAGATAATTTTTTGCAGCGTTTTCTCGGTGGACTGGCGCGAGCCGGGCAGGGGCTGGTCTGCGGTCACGCACGGTGCGGTATTGCCCAGTTTGCGGCAGACAACATCCGTCGCCCATTCGGCCATCAGACGGTAGGTCATTAATTTACCGCCGGTGATGGTGATAAACCCGTCCAGCCCGTCGCGCGCGGCATGGTCAAGCAGCACGATGCCGCGGCTGACGTTGCGTCCGCTCGGATCGTCATCGCTGGCGACAAGCGGACGCACACCCGCGTAGGCGCGCAGAATACGCGTCTGGGCCATCACCGGCGCCAGTTTTTCCCCTTCACGCAGCAGGATGTCCACCTCTTCTGCGGTGACCCGATTGTAATCAATCTCGCTGTAGTCCACGTGCGTGGAGGTGGTGCCGATTAACGAAATGGTATCGCCCGGTACGAGGATGTCGGCATCAGACGGTTTGCGGCAGCGGTTGATGACATGGTTATTAATGCGGTGGTCGAGGATTAACAGCGAGCCTTTGGCCGGAAACATGCGCACAGATAAATCGGCGTATTCCGCAATGCGCTGCCCCCAGATCCCCGCCGCGTTGACCACCACGGCGGCATACAGCTCGCTCTGTTCGTTGTAGTGCATATCCAGGACCCGCACGCCTTTGATGCGATGCCCCTCACGGATAAGCCCGGTGACCTGATGGCCGGTCAGGATCCGCGCGCTATGCTCGCGGGCGTCCAGCATGTTGGCCGCCGTCAGGCGAAACGGATCCACGGTGCCGTCCGGGACTTTTACTGCACCCGTCAGTGCCGGATTAACCGAAGGTTCGATGCGGCGTGCGAGGGCCGGGTCAATGGCTTGCGCCTGAATGCCTGCGGCCTGGCAGGCGGTAATAAAGGTTGACTGAAAGGCAAGATCGTCTTCGGGAAGCGTAATAAACAGACCGTCGGTTGGCTCAATGCAGTGACGGGCAATGCGCCGGAGGATCTGGTTTTCGGCGATACATTCACGTGCCGATTCGCCGTCGGTGACGGCATAGCGGGCGCCGCTGTGCAGCAGGCCATGATTGCGCCCGGTGGCACCCGTTGCAATATCATGGCGCTCCAGAAGCGTGACGCTCAGCCCCCTGAGCGCGCAGTCGCGGGCGATGCCAGCGCCGGTCGCGCCCCCGCCAATGATAATCACATCGCTATAGCGTGGATCGTGAATTGCCATTGCCATCCCTCTGTGTTCGTTTTATCTCATTTAGCCACATAAAAATTGTGGTTTGTTTGATTTCGAACACAAACGAGCAAAATTCGAAAGTGAAACGTGATTTCATGCGCTTTTTTGCGCATTCTGTCATATTTCTGTAACAATCTGTGCGTTGATTCACAGTAACAATTACCGTGATTTCTTAACATCCCCGCCTCTCAGGCCGGGCGCGCGTTGTCCGGTCATTTTTTGAAAGGCCACGGAGGCTGTTATGCTCAGTATCTTTAAACCTGCGCCACATCGGGCGCGACTGCCAGAGGCAGAGATAGACCCTCTTTACCGCCGTCTGCGTTGGCAAATCTTCATGGGGATTTTCTTTGGCTATGCGGCGTACTACCTGGTACGTAAAAACTTCGCGCTTGCCATGCCGTACCTGGTGGAACAGGGCTTCTCACGCGGCGATCTCGGTTTCGCGCTGTCGGGGATCTCTATCGCCTACGGTTTTTCGAAATTCATTATGGGGTCAGTGTCGGATCGCTCGAATCCGCGCGTGTTCCTGCCCGCCGGTCTGATCCTGGCGGCAGCGGTCATGCTGTTCATGGGCTTTGTACCGTGGGCGACCTCCAGCATTGCCATTATGTTCGTGCTGCTGTTCCTCTGCGGCTGGTTCCAGGGGATGGGGTGGCCACCGTGCGGACGCACCATGGTGCACTGGTGGTCGCAGAAAGAGCGCGGCGGTATTGTGTCGGTATGGAACTGCGCCCATAACGTGGGCGGCGGGCTTCCACCGCTGCTGTTCCTGCTGGGGATGGCCTGGTTCAACGACTGGCACGCCGCGCTCTATATGCCAGCCTTTGGGGCAATCCTGGTGGCGATTATCGCCTTTGCGCTGATGCGCGACACGCCGCAGTCCTGCGGTTTGCCGCCGATTGAAGAGTACAAAAACGACTATCCGGATGATTACAGCGAGAAGCACGAAGAAGAGCTGACGGCAAAGCAGATCTTCATGAAATACGTGTTGCCGAACAAACTGCTGTGGTACATCGCGGTGGCGAACGTGTTCGTCTACCTGCTGCGTTACGGCATCCTCGACTGGTCACCGACCTACCTGAAAGAGGTGAAGCACTTTGCGCTGGATAAATCTTCCTGGGCCTACTTCCTCTACGAATACGCCGGGATCCCGGGAACGCTGATTTGCGGCTGGATGTCGGACAAAGTGTTTAAGGGCAACCGTGGGGCGACGGGCGTCTTCTTTATGACCCTCGTGACCATTGCCACCGTCGTCTACTGGCTCAACCCGCCGGGCAACCCGGGCGTGGACATGGCCTGTATGATCGTCATCGGCTTCCTGATTTATGGCCCTGTTATGCTGATTGGTCTGCATGCCCTGGAACTGGCACCGAAAAAAGCGGCAGGTACGGCGGCAGGCTTTACCGGTCTGTTCGGCTACCTGGGCGGTTCAGTGGCGGCGAGCGCCATTGTGGGCTATACCGTTGACTTCTTCGGCTGGGATGGCGGCTTTATGGTGATGATCGGCGGCAGCGTGCTGGCGGTACTGCTGCTGATTGTGGTCATGATCGGTGAAAAACGTCACCACGCGGAAGTGCTGGCGCGTCGTCAATAAGGAGCATTGCCATGAAAGTAACGCAAATCGCGACCGGTCTGCTGCTGGCGGGCCTGATGACCGGCTCCGCCCTGGCGGCGGATAAAATCGTTATTGCCCATCGCGGCGCAAGCGGCTATCTGCCGGAGCATACGCTGCCGGCGAAAGCGATGGCCTATGCGCAGGGGGCTGATTATCTGGAGCAGGATCTGGTGATGACGAAGGACGACCAGCTGGTCGTCCTGCATGACCACTATCTTGACCGGGTGACCGATGTGGCGGATCGTTTCCCATACCGTGCCCGAAAAGATGGCCGTTTTTACGCCATTGACTTCACTCTGGATGAAATCCGCTCTCTGAATTTTACCGAGGGCTTTGAGATTGAAAACGGTAAGAAGGTGCAGGTTTACCCCGGACGTTTCCCGATGGGTAAATCGGACTTCCGCATCCATACCTTCCAGGAGGAGATTGAGTTTGTTCAGGGGCTGAACCACTCGACCGGCAAACATATCGGTATCTACCCGGAAATCAAAGCACCGTGGTTCCACCATCAGGAAGGGAAGGATATCGCCGCGAAAACGCTGGAGGTGCTGAAACAGTACGGCTACACCAGCAAGAAGGACAAAGTCTACCTCCAGTGTTTTGACGCCGCGGAACTGAAGCGCATCAAAACCGAGCTGGAGCCAAAGATGGGGATGGATCTCAATCTGGTCCAGCTGATCGCTTATACCGACTGGAATGAAACCCAGGAGAAACAGGCAGACGGCAAGTGGGTAAACTACAACTACGACTGGATGTTTAAGCCGGGTGCGATGAAGCAGATCGCGCAGTACGCCGACGGGATCGGGCCGGATTACCACATGCTGGTAGCGGAAGGTTCAACCCCGGGCCACGTGAAGCTGACGGCGATGGTGAAAGAGGCTCACGCCAACAAGATGCAGGTGCATCCGTATACGGTGCGTGCTGACCAGTTGCCGCCGTATGCCACGGATGTGAATCAGCTTTACGAGGTGTTATATAAGCAGGCGGACGTGGACGGATTGTTTACGGACTTCCCTGATAAAGCGGTGAGCTTTTTGAAGGATTAACGCTGAAATTGCCGGGTGGCGGCTGCGCCTTACCCGGCCTACGGACTGCGGTTTTGTAGGCCGGGTAAGCGAAGCGCCACCCGGCACAATTACATCTCGATCTCTATATCCCCTTTTGCCCGGCAGCAGCAGGGCAAAATTTCACCGTCGTTGATGAAGGCCAGCGGTTCGGTTATCCAGTCAACCTGACCGGTCACCAGACGACAGCGGCAGGAGCCGCAATAGCCCTCGCGGCACTGGTATTCAACGGCAATCTGGTGGGATTCCAGCGCAATAAGCAGGGAGGGATGCTCTTCCTGGCACAGAAGCTCTGTGCCAGAAAGACGAAGCGTTACGCGGCTCATCAGAGCTGGAAGTCGCTCAAATCGTCGGTGTTGACTTCAGAGTCAATCTGACCGACCAGGTAGGAGCTCACTTCCACTTCCTGTGGGGCAACCTGCACGTTGTCAGAGACCAGCCAGGTGTTGATCCACGGGATCGGGTTGGAGCGGGTCTGGAACGGCAGATCCAGGCCGACCGCCTGCATGCGGATATTGGTGATGTACTCCACGTACTGGCAGAGGATATCTTTGTTCAGGCCGATCATGGAGCCGCCCTGGAACAGGTATTCCGCCCACTCTTTCTCCTGCTGTGCCGCCTGAACAAACAGGTCATAGCTCTCCTGCTTGCACTCTTCCGCAATCTCGGCCATCTCCGGATCGTCAGCGCCGCTGCGCAGCAGATTCAGCATATGCTGGGTTCCGGTCAGATGCAGGGCTTCATCGCGGGCGATGAGGCGAATGATTTTGGCGTTGCCTTCCATCAACTCGCGTTCCGCAAAGGCGAAGGAGCAGGCGAAGCTGACGTAGAAGCGGATCGCCTCAAGTGCGTTCACGCTCATCAGGCACAGGTAGAGCTTTTTCTTCAGTTCACGCAGGTTCACGGTGACGGTTTTGCCGTTCACGCTGTGCGTACCTTCGCCCAGCAGGTGCCAGTAGCTGGTCATCTCGATCAGATCGTCGTAGAAGTGGGAGATGCCTTCCGCACGCTTCAGGATCTGTTCGTTGGTGACGATATCATCGAAGACAATCGCCGGATCGTTGACGATGTTACGGATGATGTGGGTATAGGAGCGGGAGTGGATCGTCTCGGAAAACGCCCACGTCTCGACCCAGGTCTCCAACTCCGGGATGGAGATCAGCGGCAGCAGCGCCACGTTCGGGCTACGTCCCTGAATGGAGTCCAGCAGCGTCTGGTACTTCAGGTTGCTGAGGAAGATGTGCTTTTCGTGTTCCGGCAGCGCCTGGAAATCGATGCGGTCGCGTGAAACGTCAACTTCTTCCGGACGCCAGAAGAAAGAGAGTTGCTTTTCAATCAGCTTTTCGAAGATGTCATATTTTTGCTGATCGTAGCGCGCCACGTTGACCGGCTGGCCGAAGAACATCGGCTCTTTGAGCTGGTCGTTTTTCGTCTGTGAAAAGGTGGTGTATGCCATGAGTATGTCCTGTGAGAGATTTTGTAGATCGGGCAAACAAAATCGTAGGCCGGGTAAGCGTAGCGCCACCCGGCATTTACATTAAATCTTACATGCGCCGCTTTCGCAGCCATCATCCTGAATGGACGGGGCCAGATCGTCCTGCGCATCTTCCGCACCGTCGCGGGTGTTTTGATAGTACAGGGTCTTCACGCCAAATTTGTAGGCGGTGAGCAGGTCTTTCAGCAGCTGCTGCATCGGCACTTTTCCGGACGGGAAGCGTGACGGATCGTAGTTGGTGTTGGCAGAGATCGACTGGTCGATAAACTTCTGCATAATCCCCACCAGTTGCAGGTAGCCGTCGTTATTTGGCATCTCCCACAGCAGCTCGTAGTTGTTTTTCAGCAGCTCATAATCCGGCACCACCTGGCGCAGGATCCCATCTTTCGACGCTTTGATGCTGACATGACCGCGCGGCGGCTCAATACCGTTGGTAGCGTTGGAGATCTGCGAAGAGGTCTCGGACGGCATCAGGGCAGAGAGCGTGGAGTTACGCAGGCCGTGGGTCTTGATGGACTCGCGCAGGCCTTCCCAGTCAAGGTGCAGCGGCTCGTTGGCGATCGCATCCAGGTCTTTCTTATAGGTGTCGATCGGCAAAATGCCTTTGGAATAGGTGGTTTCATTGAACCACGGGCAGGCGCCTTGCTCTTTAGCCAGCTCGTTCGAGGCTTTCAGCAGGTAGTACTGAATGGCTTCGAAGGTCTGGTGCGTCAGGTTGTTAGCGCTGCCGTCGGAGTAGCGTTTGCCGTTTTTCGCCAGCCAGTAGGCATAGTTAATAACGCCAATGCCGAGGGTACGACGACCCATTGCACCACGTTTTGCCGCCGGGATTGGGTAATCCTGGTAATCCAGCAGCGCATCCAGGGCGCGAACCGCCAGCACCGCCAGCTCTTCCAGTTCGTCCAGGCTGTTGATCGCACCCAGGTTGAACGCGGAGAGCGTACACAAGGCGATTTCGCCGTTTTCGTCGTTCACATCTTCCAGCGGTTTGGTCGGCAGGGCGATCTCCAGACACAGGTTGGACTGGCGCACTGGCGCAACGACCGGATCGAACGGGCTGTGGGTGTTGCAGTGGTCAACGTTCTGGATGTAGATACGGCCGGTAGAGGCGCGTTCCTGCATCATCAGGGAGAACAGTTCAACCGCTTTCACACGCTGTTTACGGATGCTGTCGTCTTTTTCATATTTGCTGTACAGACGCTCGAACTCATCCTGATCGGCGAAGAACGCGTCATACAGGCCCGGGACGTCGGACGGGCTGAAGAGGGTAATATCTTCACCTTTCAGCAGACGGGTATACATCAGCTTGTTGATCTGTACGCCGTAGTCCATGTGACGCACGCGGTTGCCTTCCACGCCACGGTTGTTTTTCAGCACCAGCAGGCTTTCTACTTCCAGATGCCACATTGGGTAGAAGAGGGTGGCTGCACCGCCACGCACGCCGCCCTGAGAGCAGGATTTCACCGCGGTCTGGAAGTGTTTGTAGAACGGGATACAGCCAGTGTGGAACGCTTCACCGCCCCGAATCGGGCTGCCCAGCGCACGAATGCGACCGGCGTTAATGCCGATACCGGCACGCTGGGAAACGTATTTCACAATGGCGCTGGAGGTAGCGTTGATGGAGTCCAGGCTGTCGCCGCACTCGATCAGCACGCAGGAGCTGAACTGGCGGGTTGGGGTGCGAACACCGGACATGATTGGCGTTGGCAGAGAAATCTTGAACGTGGAAACCGCATCGTAGAAACGCTTCACGTATTCCAGACGGGTTTCACGCGGGTAGTTCGAGAACAGGCAGGCCGCCACAAGAATGTAGAGGAACTGGGCGCTTTCGTAGATCTCGCCGGTCACGCGGTTCTGGACCAGGTATTTCCCTTCCAGCTGTTTCACCGCGGCGTAGGAGAAGTTCATATCACGCCAGTGATCGATAAACCCGTCCATCTGCTTGAACTCTTCTTCCGTATAGTCTTCCAGCAGATGCGTGTCGTACTTGCCAAGCTCGACCATCTTCACCACATGATCGAACAGCGCTGGCGGCTCAAACTGACCGTAGGCTTTTTTACGCAGGTGGAAAATCGCCAGACGGGCAGCGAGGTACTGATAATCCGGCGCGTCGCGGGAGATGAGATCCGCCGCGGCTTTGATAATGGTTTCGTGGATATCAGACGTTTTGATGCCGTCATAGAACTGGATATGGGAGCGCAGTTCAACCTGGGAGATCGATACGTTATTCAGCCCTTCTGCTGCCCAGTCGAGAACTCGATGGATTTTGTCCAGATTGATACGCTCGGTGGTACCGTCGCGCTTTGTCACCAGCAGACTCTGATTCATGTGGGTTTTTACCTGTCCGTGAAAAAAAGAAATATCCCCCGTTTATCCACAGGTTGTTGTGGATAAATACTATATATAGGGGTTTCGCATTAAGCATAACGCAAGATGGTGAGTATTCTAGTAAGGATTCTTTTGAGTACAAGAGTTGATTTTGAGGTTAAATTGAGGTTGTCAAAGCGTAAAAAAGCGTAAGTCCTCGTACCGTAAGGCCTGGACGACATGTCAATATTCCAGAAAAAAAAATGAAAATTTGATCGACTGCTGATTTCTTCAACGGGTGGTCAAAAATGCGCAACAAACTGCTGCGCATTCGTCAGAAAAAGAGTAATTACTCTTGCTCATTTTTGGCGGTGGTATGGAGCATGTAGTTAACATCCACGCCTGGCGCCAGTTTGAATTTGTCGGTCAGGGGATTGTAGTGCAGGCCGGTCATATGCTGCTCTTTCAGGCTGGTGCCGTCGACCCAGCTCAGTAATTCCGCCGGCTTGATGAATTTTTTCACATCGTGCGTGCCTTTTGGCACCATCCGCAGCACATACTCCGCGCCGACCACCGCCATCAGCCAGGCCTTGCCGTTGCGGTTGATGGTGGAGAAGAACACCTGACCGCCCGGCTTCACCAGCGCGGCACAGGCTTTTACCACCGATTGCGGATCGGGAACATGCTCCAGCATCTCCATGCAAGTGACAACGTCGTACTGGTGGGCGTGCTCCGCCGCGTGGGCTTCAACCGTTTCCTGAACGTACTCCACCTGGACACCGCTCTCCAGCGCGTGCAGACGCGCCACCTGTAGCGGCTCGAAGCCCATATCCAGCCCGGTCACCGTGGCGCCTTCGCGCGCCATGCTCTCGGCCAGGATGCCGCCACCGCACCCCACATCAAGCACCTTTTTACCGAACAGGCCGCCGGAACGCTCCGCGATATAGCCCAGGCGCAGAGGGTTAATGCGGTGCAGCGGTTTGAACTCACCTTCAAGATCCCACCAGCGCGAGGCCACGGCTTCAAATTTGGCGATCTCTTCGTGGTCGACGTTGTCAGCCATCGGGGATTTTTCCGCATTCATGGACGCTTTTACTCCGTAATTTAAAGACGAGGAAGTATATCAGGATAACAAAGCAAATTAGTTTAAACCTAAGCGGGTGTGTTATAATTTCCGACCTTTGAATCCGGGATACAGTAGAGGGATAGCGGTTAGATGAGCGACCTTGCGAGAGAAATTACACCGGTTAACATCGAGGAAGAGCTGAAGAGCTCCTATCTGGATTATGCGATGTCGGTCATTGTTGGCCGTGCGCTGCCGGATGTCCGCGATGGACTTAAGCCGGTACACCGTCGCGTACTATACGCCATGAACGTATTGGGCAATGACTGGAATAAAGCGTACAAAAAATCTGCCCGTGTCGTTGGTGACGTAATCGGTAAATACCATCCTCATGGTGACTCCGCGGTGTACGACACCATCGTCCGTATGGCGCAGCCGTTCTCGCTGCGTTACATGCTGGTTGATGGTCAGGGTAACTTCGGTTCTATCGACGGCGACTCCGCTGCGGCAATGCGTTATACGGAAATCCGCCTGGCGAAGATTGCCCATGAGCTGATGGCCGATCTGGAAAAAGAGACGGTAGATTTTGTCGACAACTATGACGGCACGGAAAAAATTCCTGACGTTATGCCGACGAAGATCCCTAACCTGCTGGTAAACGGTTCGTCCGGTATCGCCGTAGGTATGGCGACCAACATTCCACCGCACAACATCACCGAAGTGATTAACGGCTGCCTGGCCTATATCGACGATGAAGAGATCAGCATTGAAGGGCTGATGGAACACATCCCGGGCCCGGACTTCCCGACCGCAGCGATTATTAATGGCCGTCGCGGTATCGAAGAAGCGTACCGTACCGGTCGCGGCAAGATCTATATTCGTGCCCGCGCCGAAGTGGAAGCGGATGCCAAATCTGGCCGTGAGACCATTATCGTCCACGAAATTCCGTATCAGGTGAACAAAGCGCGCCTGATCGAGAAGATTGCCGAGCTGGTTAAAGAGAAACGTATTGAAGGTATCAGCGCGCTGCGTGATGAGTCTGACAAAGACGGCATGCGTATCGTGATTGAAATCAAACGCGATGCGGTAGGGGAGGTGGTGCTTAACAACCTCTATTCCCTGACTCAGCTTCAGGTCTCCTTCGGTATTAACATGGTGGCACTGCACCATGGTCAGCCGAAGATCATGAACCTGAAAGACATTCTGAGCGCGTTCGTGCGTCACCGCCGCGAAGTGGTGACCCGCCGGACTATTTTCGAACTGCGTAAAGCCCGCGATCGTGCGCACATCCTTGAAGCGCTGGCGGTTGCGCTGGCGAACATCGACCCGATCATCGAGCTGATCCGTCGTGCGCCAACCCCTGCCGAAGCGAAAGCGGGCCTGATCGCGCAGCCGTGGGATCTGGGCAACGTCTCTGCGATGCTGGAACGCGCCGGTGACGATGCCGCGCGTCCTGAGTGGCTGGAGCCGCAGTACGGTATTCGCGAGGGCAAATACTGGCTGACCGAACAGCAGGCTCAGGCGATTCTGGATCTGCGTCTGCAGAAACTGACCGGCCTTGAGCATGAAAAACTGCTCGACGAGTACAAAGAGCTGCTGGAGCAGATCGCTGAGCTGCTGCACATTCTGGGCAGTGCCGATCGTCTGATGGAAGTAATCCGCGAGGAGCTGGAGCTGGTCCGGGATCAGTTCGGTGACGAGCGTCGCACGGAAATCACCGCCAACTCCGCGGATATCAACATCGAAGACCTGATCAACCAGGAAGACGTTGTTGTTACCCTGTCTCACCAGGGCTACGTGAAGTACCAGCCGTTAACCGACTATGAAGCACAGCGTCGTGGCGGCAAAGGCAAGTCAGCGGCACGTATTAAAGAAGAAGACTTTATCGACCGCCTGCTGGTGGCCAACACCCACGACACCATCCTCTGCTTCTCCAGCCGGGGCCGTCTGTACTGGATGAAGGTCTATCAGCTGCCGGAAGCGAGCCGTGGCGCCCGTGGACGCCCAATCGTCAACCTGTTGCCGCTGGAACAAAACGAACGTATTACGGCGATCCTGCCGGTTCGCGAATACGCTGAAGGGGTGAACGTCTTTATGGCGACCGCCAGCGGCACGGTGAAGAAAACCGCCCTGACCGAGTTCAGCCGCCCACGTTCTGCCGGCATTATCGCCGTCAACCTGAACGAAGGCGATGAACTGATTGGCGTGGATCTGACCTCCGGCTCCGATGAAGTGATGCTCTTCTCTGCCGCCGGTAAAGTGGTGCGCTTCAAAGAGAACGCGGTGCGCGCCATGGGCCGTACGGCGACCGGTGTCCGCGGGATCAAACTGGCGGGCGAAGACAGCGTGGTCTCCCTGATTGTTCCACGTGGCGAAGGCGCAATCCTCACCGTCACCCAGAATGGTTACGGTAAGCGTACTGCCCAGGACGAATATCCAACCAAGTCCCGTGGCACCCAGGGCGTTATCTCGATCAAAGTCACCGAGCGCAACGGTTCCGTTGTTGGCGCGGTACAGGTCGATGATGCCGACCAGATCATGATGATCACCGATGCCGGTACGCTGGTGCGTACCCGCGTGTCGGAAATCAGCGTGGTGGGCCGTAACACCCAGGGCGTGATCCTCATCCGTACCGCGGAAGATGAAAACGTGGTGGGTCTGCAGCGTGTTGCTGAGCCAGTGGATGACGAAGAGCTCGACTCTATCGACGGTAGCGTGGCAGAAGGTGACGATGAAATCGCGCCGGAAGCGGAAATCGACGATGATGCGGCAGATGATGCCGAAGAGTAATCTCTTCTGATGACAAAGGGCCGGTTTCCGGCCCTTTTCTTTTGTCGCGGCGCTGAATTGCAGACAACCGAACGTTGCGACGGCGGCGATTTACCGCTACCTTAACCCATTCCTTGTGAACCTGACGGCGGAGCCTCGCCCCCTTGAAATACCTCGTCTCCTTTCGAACCACGCTGAAAGTTTCTCGCTATCTTTTTCGGGCGCTGGCGCTCCTGATTTGGGTGCTTATCGCGCTATTTTCGGTGTTTTACATCGTCAATGCGCTGCACCAGAAGGAGGCGGAGATCCGTCAGGAGTTTAGCCTCAGCTTCGATCAGTCCCAGCGCTATATTCAGCGCACCGCGGACGTCATGAAGGAGCTCAAATATATCGCCGAAAACCGTCTGACGGCGGAGAATGGTGTTCTGGCTATTCGCGGGCGCGACAGTAAGGCGGATGTCCCCAACTTTGAACCGCTTTTCCCCGACTCTGACTGCTCGGCGATGGGCTCAGCGTGGCGGGGATCGCTGGAGTCGCTGGCCTGGTTTATGCGCTACTGGCGCGATAACTTCTCGGCAGCCTATGACCTGAACCGCGTTTTCCTGATTGGCAGCGAAAATCTCTGTATGGCCGATTTTGGCCTGCGCGATGTGCCGGTGGACCGCGACAGCGCACTGAAAAGCCTGCACGAGCGGATCATCAAATACCGTAACGCGCCGCAGGATGAGCGCGGTAATAATCTGTTCTGGATAAGCCAGGGTCCGCGTTCAGGAGTAGGCTACTTCTATGCCCTGACGCCGGTTTATCTGGGCAACCGTCTGCAGGCGATGCTCGGTATTGAGCAGACTATCCGCATGGAGAACTTTTTCACCCCAGGGAATCTGCCGATGGGCGTGACCATTCTCGATGAAAACGGTCACTCTCTCATTTCACTGGCCGGGCCGGAATCGCGGCTGAAGGTTGATCCTCGCTGGATGCAGGAGCGCTCATGGTTTGGCTACAGCGCCGGTTTTCGTGACCTGGTGTTGAAAAAAAGCCTGCCGCCTTCGTCGCTGAGCATTGTTTACTCCGTACCAGTGGATATGGTGCTGGAGCGTATTCGGATACTGATCCTCAACTCGGTACTGCTAAACGTGCTGGTGGGGATTGCGCTGTTTACCCTCGCGCGGATGTACGAGCGTAAAATCTTTATTCCGGCGGAGAACGATGCCCAGCGTCTTGAAGAGCATGAGCAGTTTAACCGCAAGATTGTTGCCTCTGCGCCGGTGGGGATTTGTATTTTACGCACCCTTGACGGGACCAACATCCTCAGTAACGAGCTGGCGCATAACTATCTCAATATGCTCACCCATGAGGACCGACAGCGGCTGACGCAGATTATCTGTGGGCAGCAGGTCAACTTCGTCGATGTCCTGACCAGTAACAACACCAACCTGCAGATAAGCTTTGTCCATTCGCGCTATCGCAATGAGAACGTGGCGATCTGCGTGCTGGTGGATGTTTCCGCGCGCGTCAAAATGGAAGAGTCGTTGCAGGACATGGCCCAGTCCGCCGAACAGGCCAGCCAGTCGAAATCGATGTTCCTTGCCACCGTCAGTCACGAACTGCGTACTCCGCTCTACGGGATTATCGGTAACCTCGATCTGCTGCAGACCAAAGAGCTGCCGCGCGGCGTTGACCGTCTGGTGACGGCGATGAACAACTCCTCCAGCCTGCTGCTGAAAATCATCAGCGACATTCTCGACTTCTCTAAAATTGAGTCCGAGCAGCTGAAAATTGAACCGCGCGAATTCTCGCCGCGCGAGGTGATGAACCATATCAGCGCCAACTACCTGCCGCTGGTGGTGCGTAAGCAGCTGGGGCTGTACTGCTTTATTGAGCCGGACGTGCCGCTAACGCTGCAGGGCGATCCGATGCGCCTGCAGCAGGTGATCTCCAACCTGCTCAGCAACGCCATTAAGTTCACTGACATGGGTTGCATTGTAATGCATGTCGCCAAAGCGGGGGACTACCTGAGCATTCGCGTGCGCGATACCGGGGTGGGGATCCCGGCCAAAGAGGTGGTCAAACTTTTCGACCCGTTCTTCCAGGTGGGGACGGGGGTTCAGCGCAACTTCCAAGGCACCGGGCTGGGGCTGGCGATCTGTGAAAAACTGATCAGCATGATGGACGGCGATATCTCGGTGGATACCGAACCGGGCATGGGCAGTCAGTTTACTATCCGTATTCCACTTTATGCGGCGCAGTCACCGGCTAACATGCTGATTGAGGGATTAAGTGATAAACGCTGCTGGCTGGCGGTCAATAATGCCTCGCTGTATGCCTACCTGGAATCCCTGCTGACCTCATACGGCATCCGGGTGGCGCGCTACGCCGGACAAACCCCGGACGCGGAAGATATGCTTCTCACCGACGATGAGCTGACGAAGCCGTGGCAGGGTAAAGCGGCGGTGATCTTCTGCCGGCGCCATATCGGTATCGCCCTGGAGCGTGCACACGGCGAGTGGGTGAACAGCGTGGCCTCGCCGCACGAGCTGATTACGCTGCTGGCGCGTATCTATCGTGTGGAAATGGACAGCGCGGACGGGACAACGTCGCTGCCGTCGCCGGAATCCGAGCAGTCGTTGAATGAGGACATGATGATCCTGGTGGTGGACGACCATCCGATTAACCGCCGCCTGCTGGCCGATCAGCTCGGCTCGCTGGGCTATCAGTGTAAAACGGCGAATGACGGCGTGGATGCCCTCAATGTGCTGAGCAAAAACCATATCGACATTGTCCTGAGTGATGTGAACATGCCGAATATGGATGGCTATCGTCTGACTCAGCGCATCCGTCAGCTCGGCCTGACGCTCCCGGTGGTGGGCGTCACCGCTAACGCGCTGGCAGAGGAGAAGCAGCGTTGTCTGGAATCGGGGATGGATAGCTGTCTTTCCAAGCCGGTAACGTTGGATGTCCTGAAACAGACGCTGTCGGTATATGCGGAGCGGGTGAGAAGAGCGCGGGGATAAAAAAAAGCCCAGAAATGGGCTTTTTTATTATTGCCGGGTGGCGCTGACGCTTACCCGGCCTACGCTACCTGTAGGCCCGTGCAAGCGAAGCGCCGCCGGGCATGTAGCTCATTACTCTTTATCCGCAGGACTCAGGGTCACAGAGGAGAGGTAGTTCAGCAGGGCGATGTCGTTCTCCACGCCCAGCTTCATCATCGCCGATTTTTTCTGGCTACTGATGGTCTTGATGCTGCGGTTCAGCTTCTTGGCAATTTCGGTGACCAGGAAACCTTCGGCAAACAGACGCAGGACTTCGCTCTCTTTTGGCGACAGGCGTTTGTCGCCGTAACCGCCAGCGCTGATTTTTTCCAGCAGGCGAGAGACGCTTTCCGGCGTGAATTTTTTCCCTTTCTGCAGCGCGGCCAGCGCTTTCGGCAGATCGGTCGGCGCGCCCTGTTTCAGGACGATGCCTTCGATATCGAGATCCAGAACCGCGCTTAAAATCGCTGGGTTATTGTTCATGGTCAGCACGATGATCGAAATGCTTGGGAAATGGCGCTTGATGTATTTGATCAGCGTAATCCCGTCACCGTACTTATCTCCAGGCATGGAAAGGTCGGTGATGAGCACGTGCGCATCAAGCTTTGGCAGGTTATTAATCAGTGCTGTGGAATCTTCAAATTCACCGACTACATTCACCCACTCGATCTGTTCAAGTGATTTGCGAATACCGAACAGTACAATCGGATGGTCATCGGCAATAATTACGTTCATATTGTTCATGTATAGGGCTACCTTGCTACAGCAAGCTTTTGACGTAGGCGTCAATGTCGCTGATGTATTTTTCTATGCTGGCGGCATCTTTCTCACGAATAAGATGTTCCAGCGTTTCACATAATTGCTTGCCTGGAACCAGATTAAGCATGGCAAACACCCCTTTGAGCCGGTGTGCTGTCTGAGCCAGCGCCGCGAAGTCGTTCACGGCCGATTCAGTATACAACCTCTTAACATCATCTGGAACTGTGTCTACAAAGAGCGAATAATATCCGCTGGCATGAAGTTCAGCATTTTCATTGCCGCCCAGTGGGGATTCCGGGATCGTTTCCTGCGCCAGTTGCTCTTCTATTAGTTGTAGTACAGCTTCCTGCATAGCATTGCTCATATTAAAGTTGACGCGCACCTGGCCGGGGCCAATTTTCCGCACGCCTGGCTCATCATCGCTTAAAAGCAAGCCCGAGGCAGTAAGATTAGACGGATTATCTGTTAAAAAGAGATCATATTCTTGACTTGCCAGCCGTTCGTCAGGGGATATACAGGTTGCACCCCAGTTTTCCAGCTGACGAACCACAATATTGCGGATCTCGTTTGAGGTCACATCCACCATTATTACCACATCATCCAGCAGGCGTTCATCCTCCTCCGCATCCTGCGGACTTGCCGCCATTTTAACGTGCAGAGAGTAGCGGGTGCCCAGCGATTCACGCGCTTTGATATTCAGATGGCCGCCGAGCTTACGCGCCAGCTGATCGCAGAGCCAGAAGGTGAGGGCATTGGCTTTGCCATAGTTGTCGCCCTGGGTCTCGTTGAGGAACGGGAAGTGCAGATTATCAATTTCGCTGGCGGTAACCCCTTCGCCGGTATCCAGAATGCGGAAGGTGAGACGGTCTTCAGCCGATTCATCGCTGCTCACTTCAAGGGTAATTTTGCCGATCTGGGTGGTGGTGACTGCGTACTGGATCAGCATCAACAGAATGCGGCGCAGGGCGTCGCGGTCGCCATGACGCTCATCGTTCGCGCGCAGCGGGTTGTTAATCAGCAGCTGCAGCCCTTTACGCTTGATGACCGGCAGCACTTCCGGCACCACTTCATCAATCAGATCCTGAATGGAAAACAGCGACGCCGTGCTCTTCCAGGTGTCATTTTCCAGCATGTTGGCAAGCTGGATCTCATCCACCAGCCGTACCAGCGTATCGGCATGAGCGGAAAGCTGCATGCTCTCCGGGGTGGATAAATGGGCGGCTTCGCTGGCAAGCGCCTTCAGCGGCAGCTTGAACGCTTCGCCGATATTTTGCATAAACGCCGCGCGGCCCTGCTGGTTCTTCTCGTACAGCCTTTGCGCCTGCTTGAGCTTTTTATTCACCAGCACCTCGCGATCCTGATCGCGAATAATGAAAATCTGCGTGCGCGATGCCACCTGGCTGCGGAACTGGCGGATCTCGTACAGCTCATTATTAATCGTGGCCTGAATCACCCCCTGGTGCTGATCCGCCATGCTGGTGATGTTTTGCAGATTCAGGTGGGGCAGGAGATGGTCGGCAATTTTGTTGCTGATCACCGTACGGTTAGCCTCCTGGTCGTGGACCAGCAGGCCGAGCGGCAATACCGAGACAATCTCTTCATTCAGCGCGCGCAGGACACGCAGCTCGTTGTTGGTACCGGCTGCCACAGGAACATCGCTCTGGCGACCTGGCTGCGAACGGAAGGTACTGTAACCGAACAGCGCCAGCGCCAGCAGACCAATATTAAGCAGCAGGGGCAACAGGATGTTTTGCAGCGTATCCAGCAGCAGCGTACCGAAAGGCACCTGCCAGACCAGACGCATGCCGGTGGTGTTCAGGGTGGAAGCAATTTCGATTTTCGAACCATTAAAGGTGATAGAGACGCTGTCAGGGCTCTCTTTATCCGTCGGCGTGCGCAGGTTTTGCGCTCCGTTGTCCTGCTCCAGGCGGAAGCTTTCCAGCGGCATATCCGGCGGGATCAGATCGTTGATGGGCAGATCAAAGGCCACCACCGTGGCCAGATGCCCTGGCTGGTTGAACGTCGTACGCAGGGTAAAGTAGTGGCCATTTTGCCAGGCTAGTCGGCGCAGGGAGGAGAAACTTTCGCGCTCATCCAGGGCGTTAGCCTGCTGCAGCATCTCCGCGCGACGGGAATCGACAATATTACCCACCGTAGACTCTTTGAATCCGGAGGAGAGATCTTTAAGTGGCAGGGTGGAGATCAGGATCATGCTGTTGTCCTGACCGTTGAGATAGTACATCGACCAGGGAACGGTCTCCGCGCCCCACAGCGTATCCAGATAGGTCGACATGCGCTGGGTCATCTCCAGCGTAGCGCTGTCGTGGGAACCAAAAATCAGGGCTTCGGTTTTGCGTCGCGTTTTCTCAAGATAGTAGACGTCCTGCTTCAGGCGCGTCTCCTGCAAACCTTCAGCAGAAGAGGTGGTAGGGGTTGCCGCGATATTATCGTAAATCTGCCAGGTGGCGTAGCGCCAGGTATCGATGCGCTTATGCAGCGCGTGGCTGATATCGACAATCTGATAGCTGCGGTCTTTGAGCCAGGTGTTCACGGCGCTTTGCACCATTACGCCCATGGTCACTAACAGCACAACGATCAATAGAAGAAAGAAACGAGTAATGCTGCCCGGAAGCAGGGAGAACTTGTTCGCGGCTGTGGTTTCAGACTGACTCATTGATGTGTTTAACCCGTTATGGCTGCGCTTCAGGCGAGTAGGGCAGTATAAAGCGTAATAATCGAATTTCCAGCCTCACGCCACGGGTGAGGCTGACTTTTTCACGTCGTTGCAGGACGAAAAAGGATTGTCTTAAATCTGTACGCCCAGGTGAAAATTGTACAAATAACTCACAATAGTTGGAAAAAATAGCACGAATAAACAAGAAATTAAATTCACCACGCAATTTATGATCCTAAAAATAGCAAGCGAAGATTTAATTAATAGTCGTTATAGTTACAGGTGGGTAGCACAAATTATATAAAATTGCGTAAAGATGAGTAAAAAAAAACCGAATGCATTGCATTCGGTTCAATTCTGGATAAACAGACATTCAAATTTGAATGACGGTAATAAATAAAGTTAATGATGATAGCGAGAGATATTTTAGTAGCCGCTGCGGTTTTTGTTTTGTCAATCAGTGCTATAATTTATTTTTGTATATATCTTTGATTTATATGATTAATTTTAGAAATTTGATTTTTAGTGCGCTATTTTTTAGCTAAATGTGCGGACAAAAAGTTCCCTGAAATTTACAATTTGAAACATCTATACGGTAATATGAAACATCTTAAAAGTTTTCGTATCATATTCTTATTGGATTATTCTGTATTTTTGAGGAGAATGAACTTGCCGACTGGTTAAGAGGGTTAATCAGTAAGCAGTGGTAATAAAAGACATATAACAGAGGGTTAAAATAATGAAAGTTAAAGTACTGTCCCTCCTGGTGCCAGCACTGCTGGTAGCAGGCGCAGCGAATGCGGCTGAAATTTATAACAAAGACGGCAACAAATTAGATCTCTACGGTAAAGTAGACGGTCTGCACTATTTCTCTGATGACGACGGCGCTGATGGCGATCAGACTTACATGCGTCTCGGCTTCAAAGGCGAAACTCAGGTTAACGATCAGATCACTGGCTACGGTCAGTGGGAATACCAGATTCAGGGCAACACCACCGAGAGCGACAACCAGTCCTGGACGCGTGTGGCCTTCGCGGGTCTGAAGTTCGCTGAAGCAGGTTCTTTCGACTACGGTCGTAACTACGGCGTAATCTACGACGTCACCTCCTGGACCGACGTTCTGCCAGAATTCGGCGGCGACACTTACGGTTCTGATAACTTCCTGCAATCCCGTGGTAACGGCGTTGCAACCTACCGTAACCAGGACTTCTTCGGTCTGGTTGACGGCCTGAACTTTGCTCTGCAGTACCAGGGTAAAAACGGCAGCGTAGAAGGCGAAAACGACACCGGCCGTAGCCTGCTGAAACAGAACGGCGACGGCTTCGGTGGCTCTCTGACTTACGATCTGGGCGAAGGCTTCAGCGTAGGTGCGGCAGCAGCCTCTTCTAAACGTACCGCAGACCAGAACGGTCCAGGTGTTTATGGCCGTGGCGACCATGCTGAAGTGTACAGCGGCGGTCTGAAATATGACGCGAACAACCTGTACCTGGCAGCGCAGTACTCCCAGACCTACAACGCTACCCGCTTCGGCAACTCTCAGTCCGATGCCGACAACGCCGTTTATGGCTTCGCTAACAAAGCACAGAACTTCGAAGTGGTTGCACAGTACCAGTTCGACTTCGGTCTGCGTCCATCCGTGGCTTACCTGCAGTCTAAAGGTAAGGATATCGAAGGCAACGGCGACCAGGATCTGCTGAAATATGTTGATGTTGGCGCGACTTACTACTTCAACAAAAACATGTCCACCTATGTTGATTACAAAATCAACCTGCTGGATGAAAACGCCTTCACCGACCGTGCAGGCATCAGCACCGATGACATCGTAGCACTGGGTCTGGTTTACCAGTTCTAAGTCTTACGTACTATTGCGAAAGGGGCCAAAAGGCCCCTTTTTTTTGTTTTACCATCAGGCCCTTACAAAGCCTGTTTTTTGGTGTACTCTTGCCGGTCTCAGGCTTGAGGATAATAACGAATGGAAATTACTTTTTTGCGTGTCGGCTTGCTGGCGACGCTGTTTATGCTGGCTGCGTGTGACGCACCTGCTCCCTCTGCAAAGAGCGAAACCGCCGCCGCGACGGTGCTGGAAGGGAAAACGATGGGTACCTTCTGGCGCGTCAGCGCCATCGATCTCTCCGCTGCCCGGGCTGAAGAGCTGCGCGGGAAGATCCAGGCTCAGCTGGACGGCGATGACCAGCTAATGTCCACTTATAAAAAAGACTCCGCGCTGATGCGCTTTAATCAGTCGAAGAGTACCTCGCCCTGGCCGGTGAGCGAAGCGATGGCTGACATTGTCACCGAATCGCTGCGGGTGGGCTACAAAACGAACGGCGCGATGGACATTACCGTCGGCCCACTGGTTAACCTCTGGGGCTTTGGCCCGAACAAGCAGCCGGTGAAAACCCCCGATCAGGCGCAAATTGACGATGCCCGGGCGAAAACGGGGCTGCAGCATCTGTCCGTGATTAATCAGTCCGGCCAGCAGTATCTGCAAAAAGATATTCCCGATCTGTTTGTCGATCTCTCAACGGTGGGCGAAGGTTACGCCGCCGATCACCTGGCCCGGCTAATGGCCGAAGAGGGGATCTCGCGCTATCTGGTATCGGTAGGCGGGGCGCTGGTCAGCCGGGGCATGAACGCCAGCGATAAGCCCTGGCGCGTGGCGATCCAGAAGCCGACCGATGAGCAAAACGCCGTGCAGGCTATTCTCGATATCAACGGCCACGGCATCAGTACCTCCGGCAGCTACCGCAACTATTATGAGCTGGACGGAAAACGCATTTCGCACGTAATTGATCCACAGACCGGTCGTCCGATTACCCACAACCTGGTGTCGGTGACGGTGATCTCCCCGACGGCTCTGGAGGCCGATGCCTGGGATACCGGCCTGATGGTGCTGGGGACGGAAAAAGCCAAAGAGGTTGTACGTCAGCAAGGTCTGGCTGTCTATATGATCACCCGGGAAGGGGAGGGCTTCAAAACCTGGATGTCCCCGCAGTTTGCCAGTTTCCTCGTTAACGGGAAGAATTAAAAAGCAAGGTTGCGGGTTTTTGTCGGCTGGCGCTCAGGCAGGCTATGAGTATGCTTACAGAAGGAGCCGATCATGAAAAAGCCGAACCTGAATAATGATGATGAACGCTGGCTGGCGGTGCTGGCCCGCGATCGCCATGCCGATGGTCAGTTTGTGTTTGCCGTGCAGACCACCGGCATCTTCTGCCGCCCCTCCTGCCGGGCGCGCCATGCTCTGCGTGAGAATATCCGCTTTTATCCTGATGCCCGCCAGGCGGTGCAGGCGGGTTTTCGTCCCTGCAAACGCTGCCGCCCGGATCAACCGGATCCGCAGGCGCAGCGCGTCGCGACCATCGAAAAAGCCTGCCGGTTGCTGGAACAGGAGCAACCTTTGACCCTTGAGCAGCTGGCGCAAGCGGTGGCGATGAGCCCGTATCATCTCCATCGTCTGTTCAAAACCGCCACCGGGATGACCCCTAAAGCCTGGCAGCAGGCGGCGCGGGCGAAACGGCTGCGCCATGCCCTTGCGCAGGGGGATAAAATTACCGACTCCGTGCTGGCGGCCGGTTTCCCCGACAGCAGCAGCTATTATCGCAACGCAGACGCCACCCTGGGAATGACCGCGAAGCAGTACCGCAACGGCGGGGAAGAGACCACCGTGCGCTACGCCCTGAGCGACTGTACGCTGGGGCGCTGCCTGGTGGCGGAAAGCGCGCGGGGGATCTGCGCTATTTTACCCGGCGATGACGACAGCACGCTGGTTGCCGAGCTGGCGACCCTTTTTCCGCACGCCCGGCGGGAACAGGCAGATGCCGCCTTTGCCGCCCGCGTCGCCCGGGTGATCGCCAGCGTGGATAACCACGCCGTGGCGCTCGCCCTGCCGCTGGATATTCGCGGCACCGCCTTTCAGCGTCAGGTCTGGCAGGCCTTGCGCGCCATTCCCGGCGGCGAAACGGCAAGCTATCAACAGGTGGCAAACGCCATTGGACACCCTGGCGCGGTGCGGGCAGTGGCCCGGGCCTGTGCTGCCAACAAACTGGCGGTTATCATCCCTTGTCATCGTGTGGTGCGAAGCGATGGCGGGATCTCGGGCTACCGCTGGGGTACGGCCCGCAAAGCGGCGCTGCTGCGTCGGGAAGCGAAAAAAGAGGAGGTGTGATGCTCGATCTCTTTGCAGATGAACAACCCTGGCAGGAGCCGCTTGCGCCCGGTGCGGTGATTCTGCGCCGCTTCGCCCGGGCTGGAGCGCCTGCATTAATGCAGGCAATCGAACAGGTGGCTACCGTCTCGCCGTTCCGCCAGATGGTCACCCCCGGGGGCTACACCATGTCGGTGGCAATGACCAACTGTGGCGGGCTGGGCTGGACCACCAATCAGCGGGGCTATCTCTACTCCCCGAAAGACCCGCTTACCGACGCCCTCTGGCCATCGATGCCGGAGGCGTTTGCCACCCTGTGCCACGATGCTGCCTGCGCGGCGGGCTATCCTGAGTTCCAGCCGGACGCCTGTCTCATCAACCGTTACGCGATTGGGGCTAAGCTCTCGCTGCATCAGGATAAAGATGAAGCGGACCTGCGGGCGCCGATTGTCTCGGTTTCCCTCGGCCTGCCGGCGGTATTCCAGTTCGGCGGATTACGGCGTAACGCTCCGCTGCAACGCCTGCTGCTGGAGCACGGCGATGTGGTGGTCTGGGGCGGGCCATCACGACTGTTTTACCATGGCATTCAGCCCCTTAAGCCTGGTACGCATCCTCTTACCGGCGACTGTCGCTACAACCTGACCTTCCGCCAGGCGGCGTACAGCGAATAAAAATAAGAATTATTCTTGATGTAAACGGCGAGCAGTTTACACTGCTGGCTGTTTTTTCTTGTCTGGATTGCTCTGCATGGAACTCCTGTTACTGGTCTGGCGCCAATATCGCTGGCCGTTTATCGCGGTGATGGCATTAAGCCTGCTCAGCGCCGCGCTGGGTATTGGGCTGATCGCCTTTATCAACCTGCGTTTGATTGAAACTGTTGATACCACCCTGATGGTGCTGCCGGAATTTCTCGGCCTGCTGGTCCTGCTGATGGCCGTCACCCTCGGCTCGCAGCTGGCGCTCACGACGCTCGGTCACCACTTTGTCTACCGCCTGCGCAGCGAGTTCATCAAGCGGATTCTGGATACCCAGGTTGAACGCGTCGAGCAGCTGGGCAGCGCCTCGCTGCTGGCCGGGCTGACCAGCGATGTGCGCTCAATCACCATCGCCTTTGTGCGTCTGCCGGAGCTGGTACAGGGGATCATCCTGACCTTCGGATCGGTGGCCTATCTGGCCTGGCTCTCCACCAAAATGTTGGCGATCACCGCCCTGTGGATTGCGATCACCATCTGGGGCGGCTACCTGCTGGTGTCGCGCGTCTACAAACACATGGCGGTGCTGCGCGAAACCGAAGATAAGCTCTATAACGACTATCAGACGGTGCTGGAAGGGCGCAAAGAGCTGACCCTGAACCGTGAGCGTGCCGAGCATATCTTCAACAACCTCTATATTCCGGATGCCCGCGAGTATCGCCACCACATCGTGCGGGCCGATACCTTCCACCTGAGCGCGGTCAACTGGTCGAATATCATGATGCTGGGGGCGATTGGCCTGGTCTTCTGGATGGCGAACAGCCTCGGCTGGGCGGATACTAACGTCGCCGCCACCTATTCGCTGACCCTGCTGTTCCTGCGTACGCCGCTGCTTTCTGCCGTCGGGGCGCTGCCGACCCTGCTCAGCGCCCAGGTCGCCTTTAACAAGCTGCGTAAGTTTGCCCTCGCGCCGTACAAACCTGATTTCCCGCGTCCTGAGGCCTTCCCGAACTGGCAGACGCTGGAGCTGCGCAACGTCACCTTCCAGTACCAGGACAATGCATTTTCCGTCGGGCCGGTAAATTTAACCCTTAATCGCGGCGAGCTCCTGTTCCTGATTGGCGGTAACGGCAGCGGCAAATCGACGCTGGCGATGCTGCTGACCGGCCTGTATCAGCCCCAGTCGGGTGAGATCCTGCTGGACGGTAAACCGTTGAGCGCTGAAAAACCGGAGGATTACCGCAAGCTCTTCTCGGCGGTGTTTACCGACGTCTGGCTGTTCGATCAGCTGCTGGGGCCGGAAGGCAAGCAGGCCGATCCGGCGCTGGTGGAGAAGTGGCTGGCGCATCTGCAAATGTCCCACAAGCTGGAGCTGCAGGATGGCAAAATCCTCAACCTCAAGCTGTCAAAAGGGCAGAAGAAGCGCGTGGCGCTGCTGCTGGCGCTGGCGGAAGAGCGTGACATTATTCTGCTGGATGAGTGGGCCGCGGATCAGGACCCGCATTTCCGTCGCGAGTTTTACCAGGTCCTGCTGCCGCTGATGCAGCAGATGGGCAAAACCATCTTCGCCATCAGCCATGACGACCATTACTTTATCCATGCCGACCGTCTGCTTGAGATGCGCAGCGGCCAACTGACGGAACTGACCGGCGCGGAACGTGATGCCGCGTCGCGTGATGCGGTAGCCCGTACCGCCTGAGCGTAACTGTGCCGGGTGGCGGCTTCGCCTCACCCGGCCTGCAATCTTGTTTTTCCCGCCTGCTGCTTTTTTGACCTCTCCTCTCATCCGTTTATTAAAATTTACACAACCCCACGCTATGCTTAATGCCAACTTATTTAATGGATTGATATTTAATGTCTGTATTAAGCAAAAACAGCGCACGGCTGCGCGATGAAGAGCGTGCGCGCCTGATCTGGCTGATGACCACCGACAAAGCGCTCACTTCCACCCTGCTGGGTAAACTGACCCTGGCTGAGCAATATGATGTCGGGACGTTAGCCGACGATATTGCTGAGGTAGGGGCGCTGGTAGCTCATTTGCCGCCGCCGGATCTCGCCGACACCCTCGAAGCGCTGCCCTCGGAAGAGCGCCACGCTTTGTGGCGACTGGTAGAGGATCACGAGCGCGGTCAGGTATTGCTCGAAGCCTCCGAAAACGTCTGGGACGATCTGATCGACGAGATGAGCGACCAGGCCATTCTCGACGCGGTACGCACCCTGGATATCGACGACCAGCTCTACATGGTCCAGCACCTGCCGCGCAACCTGACCGGACAGTTGCTGGCGTCGCTGCCGCCTCAGGACCGTGCCCGGGTCCAACAGGTGATGCACTATGAGCAGGACCGCGTCGGTGCGATCCTGGAGTTCAGCGTCATTACGGTGCGCCCTGACGTCACCCTGGGCGCGGTCCAGCGCTACCTGCGACGTCTGGGCAAAATGCCAAAGAACACCGATAAGCTGTTTGTGACTTCCCGGGATAAAACTCTGCTCGGCGAGCTTGATCTACAGACCATTCTGCTTAACAGCACCCAGACCCTCGTCAGCGAGGTGATGGAAACGCAGCCGATGCTCTTTTCCCCGGAAGATGACGCCGAAAAAGCCGCCCGCACCTTTGAACGTGACAACCTGCTCAGCGCGGGCGTAGTTGACCCGGAAGGCAAACTGTTGGGGCGTCTGACCATCGATGAGATCGTCGACGTGGTCTACAAAGAGACCGACAACGATATGCGCGCCCTCGGCGGGTTAAGTGCCGAAGAGGATGTCTATGCCCCGGTGAGTAAGGCGGTGAAAACCCGCTGGGCGTGGCTGGCGATCAACCTATGCACCGCCTTCATCGCCTCACGTGTCATTGACGGATTTGAACACACCATCTCCCAGCTGGTGGCGCTGGCCTCGCTGATGCCTATCGTAGCGGGCATTGGCGGCAATACCGGTAATCAGACCATCACCATGATCGTGCGCGCCCTGGCGCTTCAGCATATTCAGCCGGGCAACTTTACCTTCCTGATCATGCGTGAGCTCGGCGTGGCGCTGATTAATGGCCTGGTGTGGGGCGGCATCATGGGGGGCGTGACCTGGTGGCTGTACGGCGATATGGCGCTGGGGGGAGTAATGACTCTGGCGATGGTGCTGAACCTGCTGGTGGCGGCGACGATGGGCGTCCTCATCCCGATGATCATGACCCGCCTCGGGCGCGACCCCGCAGTGGGGTCGAGCGTGATGATCACCGCCATTACCGATACTGGCGGCTTCTTTATTTTTCTTGGGCTGGCGACGCTGTTTCTGCTGTAACGGCGTGTTTGCGTCGCAGGCGGGCAGGGAGGATCACCATCATGATAATCCCGCCTACCACACCAATTGCCAGGTTGCCGGTTGAAACGGTGGCCCCGACGGTCACCAGCATCACCAGCGTTTCCGCAACCGGCGCGCCTTTCACCGTGGCAGGGCGAATGCTCTGCCAGTTGAAGGTTTTAATGGCGACAATCGCCATGATCCCCGCCAGCACCGCCATCGGAATTTTCGCCATCACTTCGCTCAGGGCAGTGACCAGCACCAGCAGTACCAGCCCGGCGGCAAAGGTGGAGACGCGGCTGCGGCCTTTGCCCATTTCGACGTTAACAATGGTCTGACCGATCATCGCGCAACCGGCGATCCCGCCAAAGAAGCCCGCCATGATATTGGCCACGCCCAGCCCCATGCTTTCGCGGCGCTTGCTGGACGGGGTCGCCGTCAGTTCATCCACCAGCTTCGCGGTCAGAAGCGACTCCATCAGACCGACAAAGGCGATACTCAGGGCGTAGGGCCAGATAATACTCAGGGTTTGCAGATTCAGCGGCACCAGCATCTGGGTGATCCCCGGCAGTCCGCCGCCGATAGAGCCTTCATCCCCCACGGTCGGCAGCAGCTGGCCGCTGGTGACGGTATAGAGTGTCAGCACCACGATGGCAATTAACGGGGAGGGCACGCTTTTAATGTAGCGGGGCGCCCAGAGCACAATCAGCAGGGTGAGCACAAACAGGCCGACGATCAGCGGGCTTCTGCTCCAGAAATGCGGCACTTGGGCAAAGAAAATCAGGATCCCCAGGGCGTTAACAAACCCGGTCATTACTGCCTGGGGAATAAAACGCATCAGACGCGCCATTCCCAGCGCGCCGAACAGGATCTGGATCACGCCGGCCAGCAGCACCGCCGGCAGGATGTATTGCGCGCCATGCTGATGGACCATCGGCCCGATCACCAGCGCCACGGAGCCCGCGGCTGCCGTCACCATCGCCGGGCGACCACCCATGACCGACAGCCCCAGGCAGAGGACCACCGAGGCAAACAGGCTCACCTTCGGATCAACCCCCGCGACGACGGAGAACGAGATCACTTCCGGAATCAACGCCAGGGCGGTGATAACACCGGCAAGGGTTTCACGCATAAACAGCGATGGAGAGCGCAGGATAGAGAGCGCAGAAGGAGAAGCGTGTACTGAAGACATAGTTTTTCGCAGGTCAGGAGAATGAGTGCAGCCCAGAGGCATCTGTGCGCGCGATCACAAAGCGCTGCATAGTAGCGGGAAATGGCGCACTTTTCCAGCACCGGATTAGCCATACCCCTACAAATGCAGCGACATTTATTATCATAATTACAATAATTATTTAACCTTTAAACAATATTTAATTATTGCTACCGTGGCGCCGCACTCGACTTCATCTGCATAAATAGCGAACAAACGCGTATTACGAAGGCATTAATTATGAAAAAAATGACTGCCCTGCTGCTGGCTGCGGCGGCAAGCCTTAGTGCTGTCTCCATGGCGGCGAAGGCTCAGGCATCGCAAGAGCAGGAAACGGACGTTCTGTTAATTGGTGGCGGGATCATGAGCGCCACGCTGGGAACCTATTTGCAGGAGCTTCAGCCGGACTGGTCCATGACCATGGTTGAACGCCTGGACGGCGTAGCGCAGGAGAGCTCTAACGGCTGGAACAACGCCGGGACCGGCCACTCCGCGTTAATGGAGCTGAACTACACCCCACAGAAGAAAGATGGCTCTATCAGCATTGAGAAAGCGGTGGAGATCAACGAAGCGTTTCAGATCTCCCGTCAGTTCTGGTCTCACCAGGTGAACAGCGGTGTGCTGCACGATCCACACAATTTCATTAACACCGTCCCGCACATGAGCTTTGTCTGGGGGGACGACAACGTAAACTTCCTGCGCGGACGTTATGCTGCTCTGCAGCAAAGCTCGCTGTTCCGCGGCATGAAGTACTCCGAAGATCACGCCCAGATCAAAGAATGGGCGCCGCTGGTGATGGAAGGGCGCGACCCGAACCAGAAGGTGGCGGCCACCCGTACGGAAATCGGTACCGACGTTAACTACGGCGAAATCACCCGTCAGCTGGTGGGCTCTCTGCAGAAAAAAGAGAACTTCAACCTGTCGCTGAATACCGAAGTGCGAGGCTTTAAGCGTAACGCGGACAACTCCTGGAGCGTGACCGTCGCCGATCTGAAGCACAATGAAGAAGAGCACGTCATCAAGGCGAAGTTCGTCTTTATCGGTGCGGGCGGCGCAGCGCTGAAGCTGCTGCAGGAGACCGGTATTCCTGAAGCGGAGAATTACGCGGGCTTCCCGGTTGGCGGCCAGTTCCTGGTGTCGGAAAACCCGGACGTGGTGAATCGCCATCTGGCGAAGGTCTATGGCCAGGCGTCCGTGGGCGCACCGCCGATGTCGGTGCCGCATATCGACACACGTGTTCTCGACGGCAAGCGCGTGGTGCTGTTCGGGCCGTTCGCGACTTTCTCAACCAAATTCCTGAAGAACGGCTCGCTGTGGGATCTGCTCAGCTCCACCACCACTTCTAACGTGGGTCCGATGGTTGATGTCGGTCTGGATAACTTCGATCTGGTGAAATACCTGATTAGCCAGGTGATGCTCTCCGATGACGATCGTTTTGAGGCGCTGAAAGAGTATTATCCGGAAGCGAAGAAAGCGGACTGGCGTCTGTGGCAGGCGGGCCAGCGTGTGCAGATCATCAAGCGTGATGAAGAAAAAGGCGGCGTGCTGCGTCTGGGCACTGAAGTGGTCAGCGATAAAGAGGGCACCGTGGCCGCGCTGCTGGGGGCTTCCCCGGGCGCCTCTACTGCGGCACCGATTATGCTGCATCTGATGGAAAAAGTGTTCAAAGACAAAGTCGCCAGCCCGGAGTGGCAGGCGAAGCTGAAGACCATTATTCCTTCATACGGTACGGCGCTGAACGGCAACGTTGAGGCCACCGAGCAGGAGCTGGAGTACACCAGCCGCGTGCTGCAGCTGAAGTATGAAAAACCGCAGGCACCGGATGCGGCACCTCAACCTGAGGCGCAGGCGACCTCCCAGCCGGAAAGCAAACCGGTCGCGGATATCGCGCTCTGATACAAAAAAAGCCGGGTTATCACACCCGGCTTTTTTATTAACGCGCGACGGCGTTTTCGATTTTCTCATCTGCCTGCCAGACGCGGTATTTCACCTCAACGTTGTCCGGCGTATAGATCACAATCGGCAGCTTGCTGTTGTAGCGCAGCAAGCTGTGTTCACCCAGATTCGCGGTCACAAATTTGGCGCTCTTTTTCCCATCCGGGCAGGCCATCATGGTGGAGACCGGGGAGGTGACTTTATCAAAGACGTAATAGTCGTAGCCCCAGCCTTCCAGCGTCTTGCTGGTTAACTGTCCGCCCAGGCGGTGAACGTTGCAATCCACTTCCAGCGTCTGCCCGATCAGCAGCTCAACTTTATAATTCGCTTCATCTTTCTGCGCGGGCAGGTCGATAACCTGGCGCTTCATCCCCTGTTCCGCCTGTGGATACGGAGCCGTTTTCTCTAGCGGTTGAGCGGCATAAGCGCTGGCGCAGGCCAACGCCAGCAGGGCGACGATGCTTTTAGGTGCGTTTTTCACAGTCATTCCTTTTTATGTCAAACGGTTCATGCCTACACTACCATAACTGGTGTTTTTTGCCTTTATTTTATTTTTATATGGTTTATATCACTGACTATTTGCCTTTGTTGTGGTTTTAAATTCTGGATTGGCCCCAGAGGGCCGTTCGTGGTAGGGTGAGCGGCAATCATTGTTATTCATCGGTGAAGGAATTAATGCATGGTACGCCAAAAACTTAACACCCCGGCGGGGAAGAAATTTCTGCTGGCGCTGCTGACGGTGTTTCTGATCGCGGTAATTGGGGTGGGGCGTGTGACGATCGTCGGCGTGGTTGAGCAGTACAACATTTCGTTGACGGAGTGGACCACCAGCATGTTCGTTCTGCAATCCGCGATGGTGTTGGTCTACAGCACGGTCTTTACCGTTCTGCTGGCTATCCCGCTGGGGATCTTTTTCCTCGGTGGCAGCGATAAGCACTAAGCTGTCGCGCTTCGCTTTTACGATATTGATTCGCATTCCCTCCTGCGCCGTTTTCGGGTTAAATACCTGTTTTCCCGATAGCAGGAGTGGAGCATGGTCTCCCGATTTTCCACGCTGAGCCGGATCCCAAAAGGGGTCTGGGTCGTTGGCGGCGTCAGCATGTTGATGGATATCTCCTCGGAGATCATCCATAGCTTATTACCGCTCTTTATGGTGACCACGCTGGGCGCCAGCGTCATTTTTATTGGCCTGATTGAAGGGCTGGCGGAAGCCACGGCGTTGATCATCAAAGTCTTCTCCGGTGCCATCAGCGACTATCTGGGGAAACGCAAAGGGCTGGCGCTGCTGGGCTACGGGCTGGGAGCCGCCAGCAAGCCACTGTTTGCGCTCGCCTCGTCGTCGGGGATGATCCTCGGGGCACGCTTAATCGACCGGGTAGGGAAGGGGATCCGCGGTGCCCCCCGCGACGCGCTGGTGGCCGACGTGACACCGCCGGAACTGCGCGGGGCGGCATACGGGCTGCGTCAGTCGATGGACACCATTGGCGCGTTTCTCGGCCCGCTGCTGGCGGTCGGCATGATGCTGCTGTGGCACGATGATTTCCGCACCATCTTCTGGGTAGCCGTCATCCCCGGCGTGCTTGCCGTCGCGCTGCTCTTTTTTGGCCTGCATGAACCTGCCTCTCCCGTCACCCATAAACGCACCAATCCGATTAAAAAAGAGAACCTGAAACGCCTCGGCGCCAGCTGCTGGTGGGTGATTGGCCTGGGTGCGGTCTTCACCCTGGCCCGTTTCAGCGAGGCATTTCTGGTGTTGCGGGCTCAGCAGGCGGACATTCCGCTGGCGCTGATCCCGCTGGTGATGGTCGCCATGAATCTGCTTTACGCGTTTTCGGCTTATCCGTTTGGCAAACTCTCCGATGCCATGAGCCATACCCGTCTGCTGCAGTGGGGGCTGGCGGTGTTGATCGCCGCCGATATCGTGCTGGCGCTGAGCACCCACTGGATGGGGATTATTGTCGGCGTGGCGCTGTGGGGCATCCATATGGGGATGACTCAGGGGCTGCTGACCGCGATGATGGCGAAGACGGCACCCCCCGACCTGCGGGGTACAGCGTTTGGCCTGTTCAGTATGATAAGCGGCGTAGCGCTGCTGATTGCCAGCCTGGGGGCGGGCATCATCTGGGAAATGTGGGGGGCGGAATATACCTTTTATGCCGGGGCGATGATCTGCCTGCTGACGCTGGGGTATCTGCACAAACGCCCGGCGGCGTTGTAAAGCGCGTAATAGTAGAAAAATATTGCGCAAATCATTCGAAGCGTGAGTATCGTTTTGTTACCAATGTGGTCCTTTCTATCAGGAGATACTTATGAAAAGGACCGCACTTTATACCGCGATGGCGTCAGCACTGCTGCTGCCGTCACTTTATGCCCATGCAGGCCCGCAGGCGCACGTCGTCTGCGCTTATAACCATACCCTGGGCGATGACGCCATAATGATGTTTGGCAAAACCAACCAGGCGATGTGGCACGACTTTTTCGGCAACACCCGTACGGACGCCCATTCGACCTATCAATCACTGCGTAAGCAGTCAGAAACCACCTGCGATAACAAAGCCGACAGCTCAGCTTACTGGGCGCCGTCGCTGCGCCTGCCGGACGGGACGGTGGTTCAACCCGCCTACCAAAAGACCTATTACCAGGCGTCTAACGTCGAACAGTTCCCGCTCAGTCCGTTCCCGGCCGGGCTGGCGCTGCTGGCGGGCGATCACCACGGCACCAAGCCTAACTCCCGCATTACCTTCTTATGCGCTAACGGCAAAGGTTACAGCAATAAAGTCGGGGAAGTGTGTGGGCTAAGAAAAGCCAAAGATGCGGTGCAGTTTAATATCGGGATCCAGTTCCCTAACTGCTGGGATGGTATCCATCTGCAGCCGCACCATGGCATGGCGAATGCGACCTACGATATGAAAGGGCAGTGCCCGTCCGGCTATCCGGTGAAAATCCCGACGGTAAATATGAACGTGGCCTATGTACTGCACGGGATCACTTCCCTGGATACCGCGAAAGCCCAGCTGTCGCTCGATCCCACCATGAATGGCGATGTGCGTGAAGAGCACTGGGGTAGCCTCTATACCGCCCACGCCGACTTTATGAATGGCTGGACTGAAGACGGCGCGCGCTTTATGACCGAGATGTGCATGAATCAGGGCATGGACTGCGGCACTAACGTCCCCTACGGCTATTCAAAGGCGCTGGCAAACGTCTGGGTGAGTAGCGAGACCCCAACCACCCCGGTACCTGGGGCGCAGACTTTGCTGGTTCAGGATAACTGGAAAAACGGCGGTCGCACCCGTAACAGCGAAACGATGAGTCTGGTTAAGTTTAAGATCCCTGCGCTGCCTGAGGGCCAGGAGCCGTCCCTGTTCAAATACCGGGTGCGGATCTATGGTGGAAAAGTCGAGGCCAACGGCGCGGATCAGATCTTCTTCTATCCGGCAAGCAACGACTGGGATCCCGCCACTGTCACCTGGAAAAATCGTCCGGCCTGCAATTACTCGTCAGATGCGCTGCTGTATCTCAACAACAAGCGTGAATATCGCATGGTCGATGTTGATAAGGCGGTGCGCAAAGCGCTGGCGGCGGGCAAAACGGAAATCTCCTGGTACATTGGTGGCGACCGTCAGGGCAACCACTACCAGTTCAGCCCCGCCTCTTCTAAAGAGAGCCTGATACTGATGCTGACGGGGTATAAACACACCCCGGAGACATAAGGTAGAGTGGATTTATAACAGACAGAAGCCGGTTAGTTAACCGGCTTATGTTCAGAGGGACTTATGGTTTACCAATCGCTAATTATGGAAGCATCCATTACCTAATTTAATGTATTTCTCCTGCGCCACGATAAATTTTCTATTCGTCACGCTTACGCTTTTATCCTGATACTTTTCCCCCGGCAACATATAAAATTGCGTTGAACTTTCATCATCGCCCTCGCAACCTTTCTGGATAATCACCCTGAAAAAGGTATTGCCGGTGTTTTCGATAATGCCTTTTTGCTCATCGACTTGATAAGCCAGTTTAATTTTACGCGGACGAACGACGAGTATGGTACTCATCGAGGTCACCGGCAGCACGTTTAAATTACTGCCGGTTTTCTGCAGCGGGTAGAGACGAAGCGGGATCTCCTTAAACACGACCCGGAAATAACGTTCTTTATCATCCTTTGGGCCGCGATAATAGAGTTTAAAATAGTCTGTTTGCAGGGGCGCGAGCGAAAACTTCAGCGGTGCCCAGAGGATCTCCAGGTCCTGGTCGCTTATTTTGTTTTCACCGCCATTGCCAGGCCTGTCAATTTTCCAGGCGCTGATGTTATACAGATTTGTTCGGTCGGTATCGTTATAGATTGGCCGGGAGACGAAATCTTTGTCTGCCGGCATATCGTAGATAAGCGCGCTAAACCAGACGGCATGTGCCGTGTTAATGGATAGCAGCGCTGCCAATAGCGCCGGGATTGTGAAACCCGCTTTTCTCATAAACATAGACCTTTGCGCACCAGGCTTAAGATGAACGATCGACGCCCACCCAGGTTGCCGTCGCCTTGATCTCCCCGCTGGCGCTCACGGTGCCCATCCAGTCCTGGCCAGAGAGCGTAAATTGCGAGCGAGAGTCGTTCATAGGGAAGATCAGCTTAATATTTGCTCTGTAATAAAATGAATCATCGAGATTGGCGTTCCACGCCGTTTGTACCCAATTGGCACGAGTAATATTGATCGGCGCGTCCGAGCAGCTGTTTCGCTTCGTAATGGTGGCTCCCGTATTACTGGTGAACGAGATATAGGCCGGAACCGGCACCTTCAACGTTTCATCGGCAGAGGTAAACACGCAGTACGGGATGCGCTGAATGGTTGCGCTCTCGCCGACGACCTGGACGGTAATGCTGTCGGCCTGACGCGGGGCCGATGTGGTAATACGGTACTCAAACTCAATGGGCTTATCACTGTCAATTTTGCCAGACTGTTTAGGATTCGCCTTTTCGTCTGCTGAAACAATGCTAATACCATACTCTTTGGGAACGATATTCAGCGTCGTCGAGGTCGTGAATTGATAGTAACCCGACTCGGGTGTGTTGCTGTTATAAAAGTTTAGGGTAAAAATATTGTCATTGGCACTAATACTTGTCCCCGCCTTAACCATTTTTTGGAAAAAGCTATCTGAGATAAAGGCATAGACATAATCACCACCATTGGTGAAAACGTTGCTATATACAGTATTCGTATTGAAGTTATACCATTTGTTGGCATCGCCGCTGTATTTTACGTCTGCCACGGCCGGGCTAAAACCAAGCTTCGAGTTATCAATTATCATCTTGAAATCAAGCGAATTGATTTTTTGGGTTTCTTGCAGGGAGTAAGCGGCCATCTTACAAATCAGCCCTCTGACGTTGCTGACCACCCCCACCTGGCAATATTCAGAACCAATGTTTACACTCGGTGTACCGTCGCTGGCGATCCAGACTTCCGCCAGGGCGCCCGTGCTCTGGAGCCTGAGATGGCCCAGTTTTGTGGCGTTAAATATACGCTTGTGCCAGTAGCCAGTGCTAAGGGTATTACAACGCTCGCCTGCAGCGTAGTCGTAGTCCGTGTCACTGTAGCAGTAGTTCAGCTCAAAGCTATCCTGCGATCCAACCGGCTGATCCTTAAAGTAATTATATGCTGCTGGACTAAATGAAGCAAAACCATACGAGCCATTAGATAAGCTATTACCGGCACGAGCGTGATAAAAGCCGCTGTTGTCCCTGGCGCCCGCCTCGAGATAGCCTGTAGAGGGGCATGTCCCGCCGTTCTGGAGACGACAGCGGATCCCCATTAAGGGACCATTAATGGGGGAATTATCAATCCACATATCCACCCAGGTATTAGTTTCATGCCAGCCAACGACGCCCATATACCCCATACTATCCTGGTTGGTTTTATACTTGGTCCAGGTATTTGCGCCCGTAAAGCGGGGATCGAGGGAAGATGAAGTCAGAAAATATTCATTATCGACGTTGTTCTCAATAAACAAATAGGAGTTAGAGACAGCTGCCTCATTATACATATGAACTGCGTACGCGGCCCTGGAATTTAAAAATGTAATAGCAAGGCTGAAAATAATAAGTGCTAACGTCTGTCTGTTAAACATTAGGCTGCGCTCCTTTATTAGATGCTGACTGAACCTGTGGATGGCACGGAATATCACCCATCCATACGGCGCCACGCGCTTTGGTCAGTTCAAGGTCGGCTTCGCAAACGCCGCCCTGCTGGTCAATTAACGTGATGACCGGGTAGCGCTTGTCTACATCCATGGCAAACTCGCCCTGATCATTGGTTGTCGTTTTGCCAATGTGGTTACGAATATTGACGTTGGAAAAAGCTTTGCCGTTAAGGTTTTTCATACGGCCAAATACGGTGACCAGCTGCTTGACTTCAGGCGTAATTACGCTGACGTTACCTGGATACAGCACGACATTACTGCGACGCCCGCGGACAATCTCTACGCTATCCATAGAGTTTTTGTCGTTCATTAGCTCAACTTTATATTCAGCGTAAGCGGGGAGGCTGATGTAATTACTTTTACCGGTGAGAGGGTAATTGTGGCCATTAATTTGCGCCGTCATTTGACCTTCTTCCGCGAAGTTAGTTTTGATAATAATACCGGAATTATCCGTACCTTTACCGAGGTTAACACCCTCTTTCGTCCACGCAACGCTACCCTGAGAGTTGAGGGTCAGGTTGGTGTTATTATCTGAAGAGCGTGTTGCCGAAACGGTTCCGGTATTGTATTTCGTATCATAAGAGGCATAACCGTTGATGTCGAAATCGTCAGACTGGTAGCTATTGCTATCACTCTCGTCACCGCCGCTAATACGCTTCGACACTGATGCCCCAACCTGAGTAATTGGGCTGTTGTCAAAACTTTTACGGAGAGTTGCGTTCGCCAGCGTAGCGCCATTTTCACTGGACATGCCAGTACTTAACCAGGTTGAAAGCGGTAAGCTTAAATCCAGGTTAATGTATTTATCGCTGACGTTACCGTTATCACGATAAGAATAGCGCTGGATACCGGTGCGCATCGTGAGCGTGGCCCAACGGTTATTATAAAGCGACTGGCTGTAATCTACGTTAGTGTAATCATTATTGTTGTATTTATCCTTTGAGTAGCTAACGGAGAGACTCCCTAACCCCGGAATAAACGTGTTCAGATTGGTGCTGGCGCCAATAGTTGTATAGTCACTTTTGTACATCGGCAGTTTATCGCCTATATGGCTAAACTGGCGCGATGCCCAGATATTGCCGTAACCGCCCGGAAGAGCAAAGTTCAGCGTACTGATGCTCTGCCAGCTGCTGTCTGTTGCCAGCAGCAGTTGCTGGTTTGCGCTGAAGAGATCGTTAAACTCGACGTTAATTTCCGACTCATTGACGCCATTGTTGTCAAAACCATAAAGGGTGGATTTAATATTTACGCCGGATAATATAGGTAGCCGCGTTCCCAATGCTGCGCCGGCGACCCAGGTATCTTTTTCACCATAATCGATGTTGTCATGGTCACGATAATCCATCTTATTGTATTTAAGCATGCCAGAAAATAGCTGCCAGTCGATAAGACCCGTCACGCTTGATTCGCGCGCAAACGTTTTGTTGATTTGCGTGGTTCGGTAGCTAACCTCTTTGCCGTTCACTATCACAGACACGTCAACATTGTAGACACCAAACGGTAGCTTAGAGGTGTCAACCTCATAGCTGCCCATTGAAAATTGTTGAATGCTGAGCAGCTTACCATTACGCGTAATATGTACCTCGCCTGCGGCAGGTAAAAACACGGTAATAGGTACCAGCGTTAAGGTATTATCTTCAATTCGGGTGCTGCTTTTATTGCCAAGGCTAACCCCGTAAATGCGGCTGGAATTCAGCGCGCTCATGCTGGCTATCGACTGCAGGTTCCACGTATCCACCATCCCTGCGGCAACACGCATCCCCTGATAGTCGCGCTCATACATTGCGCGATACAGCTCGCTTTTATTATCTTTGGTACCAACACCATAAACAGAACCGTTAAGGTTTACATGGTGCTCGCGCAGCGACGTAGAGTTATCCAGAGTGATATAACTGCTGCCGTTGTTATCCTCGTCGTACTGGCTGTAATAACTCCCAACACTGTAGTTAAGAATGTTAGAAAGCTGATCTGAAGATGATTCGCCCAGTATATTGGTGCGCGGTATTATTGCCGCGTCCATCGCCTCTCTGCTGACCAGCAGTTCAAGATAAAACGAACGGGTATCCAGAATGATAGAGGCGTCATTATTGAGCTGGAGTCGATTCCCATCGTTAAATTTAGCGTCCTTCAACTCGCTGATAACAGTTTTAAGCTGAGAAGCCAGCTCCGTTCTGTTTGGCAGGTCAGAAAGCGTGATCTGATTGATAACAAAAACACCATCGCTAACTGAGATGATTGCATCAGCGATTTTTTGACGACTGGGGGCTACTGCCTTTTCACCATCATATCGTATAAAAACGGGGATCGTCATGCCCTGCTGAAGAGCATAGGCGAAAGCAGCAGGGATGACTTGATTATTAACCTGAAGAGGTACGGCAGAATTTGCTGGTAAAGCAACAACAGCGGACAACATGAGCCCGCAGAATACAGATCCCTTATTTAAATCCGACTTATCCATAATAGTCTCTATTTTGCGTGAATTAACTGCTCACCATGCCAGATGCCAATACGGGTCATTTTATTGTTGAGATCGGTATGTTTTATTTTTACGCTGAGCCCAGGCATTAAATTATATCTTTCACGGCAGCCCTTTCCGTCATCCTTCTTTTTATCTTTACAAGGGCCATAGGAAATAACACGGAAAGAAACGTTGCCTGTGTTGGTTATCTCGCCACCCTGGCGCTTATAGTCGAAGTGCTCTTTACGTGGTGCAACAACCAGAATGGTACCAATGACTGCTGAGGTGGTCGCCTGACCGAGCTTGCTTTCTTTGGTGCCGTCAAATTCTGAGATGGGTTCATCAGTCCATGACAGGCGATAATAGCGCTCTTTATCATCGGCTGGTCCGTTATAAATGAAACGGAAGTTTTCTTTGGCATAGCCGGGTAATATTAAACTTGCTGGTGTTGAAAGTAATTCGGACCGGTCTGCCATTGGAATGATTTTGCCATCAGCCATCGGGGAGGATAGTCTTTCAACTTTAACGGTAACGAATCGCGCAGCCTCGGTGTTATTCTCAATTTCTTTTGCCAGGCTATTATTTTTTGAGGTAATTATTGAGGTGACATCCCCAACGTTAATTGCCTGAGCAGGAAACACAATTGCCAGAGATAACGCAGCCGCGCAAAGATAACTTAATTTCATGGGGTATCCTTACATTAAAAGGAGACTAATAGTCTCCTTGTCTCTTTCCATTAGAGGGGTACTGCGGGGGTAATAATTAAGCGGTAGTCCACACTGCGTTGAACTGTACCTTAACGTCGCCGCTCCAGTAGCCGTCGTTCAGATCGGCGAACTCAACTTTGCTGGTGCCGTCGCTGGTTGCAGAGTCGATACCAAAGGTGAAGTTACCCTGAGTAGAAGTACGATCTTTACCTGCGTAAGCAGTGCTTACAGCCAGTGCGTCCAGACCTGCAGAGACGTTATTAGCAGTATCGATCAGTTTTAAAGCTTCGGTTTTGCTCAGAGCCTGGCCATTCCATTTAATACCTACGTCCAGCGTAGAGGTATCAGTAGCGCGGCTCAGGGTGTTGGTCACGATCTGAGAGGTCAGCAGGAAGTCGGTGGCACCAGACTGGCCTTTAATAGTGATGTCGAAAGCGCCATTCTGGGTGTTAAACGCCTGAATGCCTTCTGCATACTGGAAAGAGAGAGATTTGAGTGGGGTCACAACCAGTGCGCTGGTAGTATCTTTAGTTGCGCTTGCATCCCAGGTAGCGGTAGCGGAAGCAGTCACATCTGCCATAGCGTTAGAGCAAACAAAAGCGGCAGCGATGCAACCAGCTAACATTAATTTTTTCATCTTTTATTCCTTTAGTGTATTAATCCGTTATGGTGGAGCAGTCTTATTCACCTGGCGTAATAAGTCGTCAGCAATCTTATATATTAAGTGAATATTCGCAGTGAACTGGGAATATTATATTGCCGGGAGTTTCCGTTTAGTGAATTACATTCAAACGTCTCATGTTTCGAATGTGAGGCTAGTTTAATGAGTAGGTATTTGTTTGTACAGGCGATTAATTGAATTCAATTTTTAATTAAAATGACTGCCATGCCAGTGTTTATTAAACCATTAGCGCAGCGAATGTATTACAGGTTCGTCTAATAAATTTGATGAATGAATTTATCCGATACATATTATATTCTTATCTTTCACGGGAAGGTATATCGTAAGTGTTTAAGTAAAAAGGGTGTTGATTACGGACTTTTATTACAGATTTTCTTAACTGTTTATTTTTTCTGGCTTAAAAGGCGTGCTTTAATCGGTTCGAGTTATAATTGTTTTTAGTGATTTAAGTAGATTTACTGCCACTCGCCTGCATTTTTTTGATGATTAGACGCTTTTCGCTCTCAAATCCAACCGAAGGTGGCTAAAAAACAGGCAAGTCAGGTATGGCGCACCTGCCTGGCATGATGCTCCCGGGTGGACGACACAAAAAAAAACCAACCGCGAAGGTTGGTTTTTTGAGGAATTTTTGGTCGGCACGAGAGGATTTGAACCTCCGACCCCTGACACCCCATGACAGTGCGCTACCAGGCTGCGCTACGTGCCGACACGTGAAATTCATACTACCTATTTCCGCATTTATTGCAAGGGTGGTGCAGGCTAACTGATTAATATTAAATCAGTTAGCAATAAACCGTTTCTCATCCGTCAGCACCTGTAGCAGCAGGCTTAACTGCGGCGTCTGGTCGTTGAGTTTCTCACCCTGCGGATTATAGGTTTTGTAATTACCGTTGCTGTTCAGCACCAGCGTCAGGGTTGGCGTTGTGACGGCCAGCGTGTTGTTGCTGGCAGCCGTCACCCAGTTATGACGACGCGTTGCGCTGAACAGATCCTGACCCTGGGAATACTCATTAGCTGGCGTGCTGACGTGGAGCAGACGCTGCATCAGGGTCGTCATCACATCTTTATGATCGGTCAGCATGTTAATGCGCTGCGACGGCGTACCAGGCCAGTGGATCACCAGCGGAACATGCAGGCGAGGGCGCGCCCAGTCGACATCGTTGCGCTCGCTGCCCAGCGGTACGCCATGGCCAGCGGTGATCACCACCACGGTATTCTCCAGCTTGCCAGATTCCCGCAGCGCGTCCAGCACCCGGGCAATCTGGGTATCGACATTGCCTGCGGCCTGCGCGTAGCGGCGGTTGAAGGTTTTCTGGTTACTGTCATCCAGCGTCGTGCCGTTCAGGGCAACCCAGGAGAACCAGCGGTTGTCGTCCTGGGCATAACGGTGCAGCCAGCTGATCCACTGCCCGGCGGTCTGTTCGTCGGACTGGCTCTGCGTGGTCGGCAGTGAGAAGTCGGACAGCAGCGCCTGGCGATAGAGCGGACTGCTGAAACCATCTGAAGAGAACAGCCCCAGCTGATAGCCCTGCTGGTTGAGCCCGGTAATGAGCGCGGCAGGGATACGCGATGACAGCACGCCGTCCATATAGCCTGGTGAAATACCGTAGAACAGGCCAAAGATCCCGGCATCGGTCGAGTTACCGGAGCTCATATGCTGGGTAAAGCTGATGTTCTTCTCGGCGAACTCCGCCAGCGCCGGCATCTGTTTCTCAAAGCGCGAGTAGTTCAGACCGTCGACAGTGATCAGCAGAACGTTTTGTCCCTGACCCATGTCACGGTAGCGCAGATCGCTGAGCGGATACTGCACCGATACCGCTTCAGGATCCCCTTGTTCAATCAGGCGGCGCTGATACTCTTGCGCATCCAGCAGACCGTGTTTCTCAAGGAAGCGACGGGCGGTCATTGGATAGGAGAGCGGCAGGTTCGCGCGCTGCATGGTGATGGGGCGGTAGAAGTTGGCGTCCGCCCAGATATACATAAAGTGCGAGCCAATAAAGGCCACAAAAAAGAGGGCGGCCACCGGTTTGGCGTAGCGACGGCGCCGCGTCAGGCTGCGCAGTTTTTGCCAGCTCCAGGTGGCAAACAGCATCTCAATCAGCAGGATAATCGGCACGCTGATGAACATCAGCTGCCAGTCGCGCGCCGTTTCGTTCTGGTCGGGATTGATCACCAGTTCCCAGACGACGGGATTAAGATGCAGGTGAAAACGGGTAAAGACTTCGCTGTCGATAAGCAGCAGCGTCATGCCTGCGGTGGCGAGGATAGCGGAGATAAACCGCATCAGTCGCTGCGACATGACGATGAACGTCAGCGGGAAGAGGATCAGTAAATAGGTGGAGAACACCAGAAAGCTGAAATGGCCAATGACGCTTATCCAGGAGTAAACCCGTCCGGCAAGCGTCGTCGGCCAGTCGGCGACAAACAGATAACGACTGCCAAGCACCATCGCCAGCAGAATGTTAAACAGGGCAAACCAGTGCCCCCAGCTAACCATCTGGGAGACTTTTTCACGGTAGCGCTGACGATTCGTCACCATAAACTGTCGTTCGTTTCCCTTAGTGCGCCTGGTCGTCGTTAACCGAAGACTGTAAGGCCTGAGCGAAAGATTTCGCGATCGCCTGGCGCTGGGCCGGCGCAACGCTGGTATTGATAAGGTTAGTCACCATATTTCCCAGAACCATCAGGGAAAGGTCGGTCGGTGCCTTATGTTTTTCCAGTACGTTGAGCAGCTCACTGAGCATTTGTTCAACGTGTTCATCACTGTAGCGGGAGAGTTGTGGCATAAATCGAAATCTGTTTGTGGAGGAAAGGGCAACATATTACCGTAGCAACAGCTTTTTTTCCCCTTTTTTATCTTCGGTTGCATACATGACTGGGGGGTGGTTGAATACGGCCCGGTCTAAAAGGAGAGTTTAACATGAGTCTGGATATCAACCAGATTGCCCTGCACCAGCTTATCAAGCGTGATGAGCAAACCCTTGAGCTGGTGCTGCGCGATTCGTTACTGGAACCGACGCCTACCGTTGTTGACATGATGGCGGAGCTGCATCGGGTATACAGTGCCAAAAACAAAGCCTACGGCCTGTTCAGCGAAGAGAGCGAACTGGCGCAGGCGCTGCGCCAGCAGCGTCAGGGTGAAGACGATTTTCTCGCGTTCAGCCGGGCCGCCACCGGCCGCCTGCGCGATGAGCTGGCAAAATACCCCTTTGCCGATGGTGGCATCGTCCTGTTCTGCCACTACCGTTACCTGGCGGTCGAGTACCTGCTGGTGGCGGTGCTGAACAACTTAAGCAGCATGCGCGTCAACGAGCAGCTGGATATCAGCTCGACCCACTATCTGGACATTAACCACGCGGATATTGTGGCGCGTATCGATTTGACCGAATGGGAAACCAATCCTGAATCCACCCGCTATCTGACCTTCCTGAAAGGCCGGGTAGGGCGCAAGGTGGCCGACTTCTTTATGGATTTCCTCGGCGCCAGCGAAGGGCTGAATGCCAAAGCGCAGAATAAAGGCCTGCTGCAGGCGGTGGATGACTTCACTGCAGAAGCCGAGCTGGACAAAGCGGAACGCCAGAACGTGCGCCAACAGGTTTATGCCTACTGCAACGAACAGCTGCAGGCGGGCGAAGAGATTGAACTGGAATCGCTCTCCAAAGAGCTGGCGGGCGTCAGCGAAGTGAGCTTCCAGGACTTTACGGCAGAGAAAGGCTACGAGCTGGAAGAGAGCTTCCCGGCGGATCGCAGTACCCTGCGTCAGCTCACCAAATTTGCCGGTAGCGGCGGTGGATTAACCATCAACTTTGATGCCATGTTGCTCGGCGAGCGCATTTTCTGGGATCCGGCGACCGACACGCTGACCATTAAAGGCACTCCGCCAAATCTGCGGGATCAGCTGCAGCGTCGCACCTCTGGCGGCAAATAACGGCCATAAAAAAACCCCGCAATGCGGGGTTTTTTTTCGACAAGTTTGCGATTACGCGCGAACGAAGTCGATGTGAGTCAGTTTTGGCTTGAAAGCGTGACGCTGTACTGCCTGAGCTTTAACTTTCTCTTCTTTACCGTCAACAACGATGGTCAGAACTTCGCTGTAGAACTCAGCTTTGTCCTGCAGGTTCCACAGTTTGTCGTGGTCCAGTTCGATTGCGACAGGAGCAGCTTCGCCGCCATAGATGATGGCCGGGAATTTGTTAGCTGCGCGCAGGCGGCGGCTCGCACCCTTACCCTGCTCTTTACGTACTTCTGCATTGATAGTGAACATTGATTTCTCTCTGTATAAAAAATCCTGCTACAGGCGACCCAGCAACAGGTGAGTGTTCTGCCTCACGGATGTGAAGCGGGCGGCATTTTATACTCAAATGGCTTTCACATCAATGAAAAGTCCCGCTATCCCCGCAATTCATTGGCACGGCGGAAGCGGCCCTCATAATCAAACACTTTTTCTCGCACCTGCCAGAACTGCCCTTTTTTTCGCGCCACTACAAAATCCGGGTGACGCAGTAGCGGCTGTTGATGAACGATATCCGCCGCGGTGATCCAGCGCAGCGGTACGCCGGGCGTACGGGTGTGCGGGCGGATAAACAGTTGTTCAAAGGCGGTACGCTGGGCGGGCGTGTGCAAACGGAAGCGCTCACTTACATCGGCGCCATCTTCATCGTAATAGGTGATTTTCAGCCATTCGCCTTTATCATCGGCACCGTGTGCCAGCGCCATTCCACTGCAGCGCAGCACCAGGGCGTCCTTCAGCTTCAGGGCCGCTTTCAGCATATCGTCGGGATCGACCAGCACCGCATCGCACGTGCGGCAGCGGCGGGCGGCGATATCGTTTTCGGCGTTGCACTGGGGGCAGTTTTTAAAGCGGAAGCGATAGTCACACTGTTCGCGATGGCCCTCGTCATCTTCAAACCAGCCCTGGCAGCGACGGCCAAAGTGTTCAATTAGCGTGCCGTCGGCGGTGGTTTTACCCCAGAAGGTATTGGCAAAGCCGCAGGCGGGACAAAACACCTGTACCGGCACGTTGTCACTTTTGCCTTTTGGCGCACCTACTTCCGGGGCATACAGGTCATGCGGGTTCCCGGCATAATCCAGGATCAGGCAGTCGGTTTTACCGGGGGCCAGTCGCAGGCCGCGGCCCACGATCTGCTGGTAAAGGCTGACGGATTCGGTCGGGCGCAGAATGGCGATCAGATCCACGTGCGGGGCATCAAAGCCGGTAGTAAGCACTGACACATTAACCAGATAGCGGAACTGCTGCGCCTTAAAATCCTCAATCAGCCGGTCGCGCTCGCTGCCCGGCGTTTCGCCGGTGATAAGCCTGGCCTCGCTGGCAGGCAGCAGGCCGGTGATCTCCCGGGCGTGCTCCACGGTGGCGGCAAAAATCATCACCCCTTTGCGCGTGGCGGCAAACTCCATGATCTGGCTGATGATATGGGGAGTGATACGATCCTGCTTTTTCAGCTCGCGGTTGAGATCCGCCTCGCTGAACAGGCCGTTGCTCTGCACCTGTAACCGGCTGAAATCATACTGCACCACCGGCATATCCAGCCGCTCCGGTGGGGTCAGGTAGCCATGTTTGATCATGTAGCGCAGCGGCAGCTCGTAAATGCAGTCGCGGAACAGCGCATTTTCATTGCCGCGCACCATGCCATGGTAATGGAAGCGATAAATCCAGCCCTTACCGAGGCGGAACGGCGTGGCAGTGAGCCCCAGCAGGCGGATCTGCGGATTCACGCTCTTCAGGTGAGTTAAAATCTGCTGATACTGGCTATCATCATCATCGCTGATGCGGTGGCACTCATCCACGATCAGCAGCGAGAATTCGCTCTGAAACTTGTCCAGATTGCGCGCCACCGACTGCACGCTGCCAAAGACCACTTTGCCGTGGCTCTCTTTGCGCTGTAGGCCAGCCGCAAAAATATCAGCCTCCAGACCCAGCGCCAGATATTTGGCATGGTTTTGCGCCACCAGCTCTTTGACGTGCGCCAGCACCAACACGCGGCCCCGGGCCAGGCGCGCCAGCTCGGCGATCACCAGGCTTTTGCCCGCGCCGGTGGGCAGGACAATGGCCGCCGGTTCTTTATGCTGACGAAAGTGGGCGAGGGTAGCGTCCACGGCTTCTTGCTGGTAAGGGCGAAGTGTAAAGGTCATGGGGTCTCGGTTTGGTTATCTCGCTCATATTATGCCACGAAACTTTTTCCCTTGAGTGGCGCACAGAGCCCGTTATACTTGGCTGTTCCTGACTGCTTCTTTTCCGGACGCATTGTCCGGCTCCTGGCACCTTTAAGGCTTAAAATATTTCATGCGACTTGATAAGTTTATCGCTCAGCAACTCGGCGTAAGCCGCGCTATTGCCGGGCGTCTGATCCGCGCCAACCACGTTACCGTGGAGGGTGATATTGTGCGAGACAGCGCGTTCAAACTCCAGCCTGACCATCAGGTTGAGTACGAAGGCAATTCGCTGACGCAGCAGAATGGCCCGCGCTACTTCATGCTCAATAAACCGCAAGGCTATGTCTGCTCTACCGACGATCCCGACCATCCCACCGTGCTCTATTTTCTCGATGAGCCGGTCGCCCACAAGCTGCATGCCGCCGGGCGTCTGGATATCGATACCACCGGCCTGGTGCTGATGACCGACGACGGTCAGTGGTCACACCGGATCACCTCGCCGCGCCACCATTGTGAAAAGACCTATCTGGTGACGCTGGAAAATCCGGTGAGCGACAGTACAGCAGAGCAGTTCGCCCACGGCGTTCAGCTGCATAATGAAAAAGATCTGACCAAACCTGCCGTGCTGGAAGTTATTACCCCAACCGAGGTGCGTCTGACCATCAGCGAAGGGCGCTATCATCAGGTGAAGCGCATGTTTGCTGCCGTGGGAAATCACGTTGTCGGTCTGCATCGCGAACGGATCGGGGCTATCGCTCTCGACCCGGACCTTGAGCCAGGCGAATACCGCCCGTTAACGGAAGAAGAAATTGCCAGCGTTGGCCTCTCTTCACGCTAATTTCAGGAGTTAATTGTGACCACCAGGCCACACTCGTCGTTCAGCATTGTTTTTATTCTTGGCCTGCTGGCCATGCTGATGCCGCTGTCTATCGACATGTATCTGCCTGCACTGCCGGTGATCGCCGAGCAGTTTGGTGTGCCGGCAGGCAGCGTACAAATGACCCTCAGCAGCTATATTCTCGGTTTTGCCCTCGGTCAGCTGCTTTACGGGCCAATGGCCGACAGCCTGGGGCGCAAACCGGTGGTGCTGGGCGGCACGCTGGTGTTCGCTGGCGCGGCGATGGCCTGCGCGATGGCGCAGTCCGTCGATCACCTTATTGTGATGCGTTTCTTCCACGGCCTGGCGGCTGCGGCGGCAAGCGTGGTCATCAATGCCCTGATGCGCGATATCTACCCGAAGGAGGAGTTCTCCCGCATGATGTCATTCGTCATGCTGGTGACCACCGTCGCGCCGCTGGTGGCGCCAATGGTCGGGGGGGCGGTGCTGGTCTGGTTTAGCTGGCACGCCATTTTCTGGATCCTGGCGCTGGCGGCCCTGCTGGCCTCGGCAATGATCTTCTTCTTTATTAAAGAGACCCTGCCTGCACAACACCGGCAGAAGTTTCATATTCGCACCACGCTTGGCAACTTTGCCTCGCTGTTTCGCCATAAGCGCGTGCTGAGCTACATGCTGGCCAGCGGTTTCAGCTTTGCCGGCATGTTCTCATTCCTCAGCGCCGGGCCGTTTGTCTACATTGAACTTAACCATGTCTCACCGCAGCAATTTGGCTATTATTTCGCGCTGAACGTGGTATTCATCTTCGTGTTGACGATGATCAACAGCCGCTTCGTGCGCCGGGTAGGGGCACTGAATATGTTCCGCATCGGGCTGTGGATCCAGTTCGTGATGGCGGTGTGGATGGTGGTGACCGCTTACTTTGATTTCGGATTCTGGGCGCTGGTGATCGGTATTGCGGCGTTTGTTGGCTGTATATCGATGGTCTCGTCCAACGCAATGGCGGTCATCCTCGACGAATTCCCACATATGGCTGGTACCGCCTCTTCACTGGCGGGGACTTTCCGCTTTGGTATTGGCGCCATTGTCGGCGCGCTGCTTTCACTGGCGACGTTTAACAGCGCCTGGCCGATGCTCTGGTCAATTGCGCTGTGCGCCACTGGCTCAATTCTTTTCTGCCTTTACGCGAGTCGGCCAAGAAAATCGGTGAACTGATGCACAAAAAAGGGCTCTGTCGGAGCCCTTTTTTGATACAGGTCAACCAGGATGTGGTTCACTCACCTCATGTTTGTTTCTTTTATGTAAAATCTATTTGTGTAAATAGTCACAGCTTTGTAGTTAAAAAGGTTGTGTTAGATCACAGAAACGGGTACATATAGCGCCGCTACAACCCTGAAACACCGCCAGAAAGCCCTGAAAAACAAGACGTCTGAACCCATAAATCCTGGATGTAAGCGTTTTCTTACTAAAAACAGAGCAGGCGGTTAATGTTGTGTTACTATAAATGTAAATAGATTGTGAAGTAAATTTGCTTCCGGGGAATAAACGTGAATACATTACAGCTCTCAATTGTGCATCGCTTGCCGCAGAGCTATCGCTGGTCGGCGGGTTTTGCAGGCTCGAAAGTTGAACCGATTCCGCAAAGCGGAACAACCCCTGATAACTGTCTGGTGGCGCTCAAACTGCTGAGCCCGGAAGAGGGCAACGCATGGCCGCTGATGGAAAAACTGAGCCAGGCGCTGACGGACATTGAGCTTTACAGCTCGGTACTGGAGTGCGAAGGCGAGCCGTGCCTGTTCGTGAAAAGCCAGGATGAGTTTGCGGCAACCTGCCGCCTGAAAAACGTCGGCGTGGCTATCGCCGAGCCTTTCTCTGGCCAGAATCCTTTCTGAGCGTCAGCGTAACGCTAACAGCTGACGCGTATACTCCTGCGTCGGCGCGGCAAAGACGCGCTGACAGTCTCCCTGCTCGACCACCTCTCCCTGACGTAACACAATCACCTGGTGACATAGCGCACGTACCACCTGCAAATCGTGGCTGATGAAAATATAGGCCAGACGGTGTTTTCGCTGTAAATCTTTCAACAGCGCCAGGATCTGCGCCTGAACGGTTTTATCGAGGGATGAGGTCGGCTCATCCAGAATTATCAGCTCCGGGCGCAAAATCAGCGCGCGGGCAATGGCGATCCGCTGCCGCTGGCCGCCGGAAAAGGCGGCGGGGTAACGATGCCGGGTCTGCGGGTCGAGCCCCACTTCGCCCATTACCCGAATGACCTCCTCTTCACGCGCTTGCAGGCTAAGATCGGGCTGATGCACCCGCAGCCCCTCCTCAATGATCTGCTGAACGTTGAGGCGCGGGTTAAGAGAAGAGTTAGGATCCTGAAAAACCACCTGCATCCGGTGGCGGACGGGTAACATCTGGCGGCGATCCCACTCATGCAGGGGCTTGTCGTCAAACAGGATCTCCCCCTTTGAGGCGATCAGGCGTAACAGCGCCAGCCCGGTGGTGCTCTTGCCGGAGCCGGACTCACCCACCAGCCCCAGGGTCTCACCCGGGCGCAGGGTAAAGCTGACGTTGTTCAGCACCTGCTTGTTATCCACCACCCGGCGCAGGATGCCTTTACGTAGCGGAAACGCCACCGAGAGATCCTTCACCCGCAGCAGCGGCTGAACATCTTGCGGCAGTGGGATGGGATCCCCTGCGGGCTCGCTGTTGAGCAGGCGTTGGGTGTAGGAGTGCTGCGGTGCGGCAAGCAGCGGCGCGGCGCGGTTCTGCTCCACGCAGCGACCGTTCTGCATCACCGCCACCTGGTCGGCCAGCTTTCTCACAATGCTGAGATTGTGGGTAATAAACAGCAGGCTCATGTTCAGCTCGTCGCGCAGCTCGCGTAACAGCTGCAGGATCTGCGCCTGCACCGTAACATCCAGCGCGGTGGTGGGCTCATCGGCGATGAGCAGCTCCGGACGGGTCAGCAGCGCCATGGCAATCATCACCCGCTGGCGCTCACCGCCCGAAAGCTGATGCGGGTAATCGGCAAGCCGTTTTGCAGCGTTGCGGATCCCGGTGCGTTCGAGGCAGTCCAGCATCTCTCCCCGGGCGGCCTCTTTACGCATCCCGCGGTGCAGGGAGAGCACCTCGTAAAGCTGTTTTTCAAGGGTGTGCAGCGGATTCAACGACACCATTGGCTCCTGGAAGATCATGGCGATCTTATTCCCGCGCACCCCGCGCAGCGTGCGCTCGTCAGCATGCAGCAGGGACTGGCCGTGAAACAGGATATCGCCCTGGGGATAGACCACCGGCGGGGCGGGGAGCAGACGCAGGATCGACAGGGCAGTGACGCTCTTCCCGGAACCCGACTCGCCAACCAGCGCCAGCGTCTCGCCGGCGTCAATTTTCAGGGAGATATCATTCACCACGGTGCGCAGCTCGTCCTGCTGGCGAAAAGCAACGGAGAGCGCGTCGATGTGAAGTAAAGGCTGCGTCATCTTAAACCGCCTTATTCGGGTCGAAGGCATCGCGTACCGCTTCGCCAATAAAAATCAGCAAGGAGAGCAGTACAGCAACGGAGAGGAAAGCGGTGATCCCAAGCCATGGCGCCTGCAGGTTATTTTTGCCCTGCAACAGCAACTCCCCCAAGGAAGGCGAGCCCAGCGGCAGGCCGAAGCCGAGAAAATCGAGCGAGGTGAGGGTAGTAATAGAACTGCACAGAATAAATGGCAGGAAGGTGAGGGTGGCGACCATCGCATTAGGTAACATGTGGCGGAAAATGATCCCGCGATCGCTCACCCCCAGCGCCTGGGCGGCGCGAATGTAGTCGAAGTTGCGGGTGCGCAGGAACTCCGCCCGCACCACGCCTACCAGGGCCATCCAGCCAAACAGCACTGTGATAGCCAGCAGCCACCAGAAGTTAGGCTGCACCACGCTTGAGAGCAAAATAATTAAAAACAGTGTTGGCATGCCGGACCAGACTTCGATAAACCGCTGTCCCCAGAGATCAATTTTGCCGCCGTAATAGCCCTGGATCGCCCCGGCCAGCACCCCCATGACGCTGGAAAACAGGGTCAGCAGCAGGCCAAACAGTATGGAGATGCGGGTACCGTACAGAATACGCGCCAGCACATCGCCGCCGTTGGCATCGGTACCCAGCCAGTTTTGTGCCGAGGGTGGCGACGGGAACGGTGTGGTAGTGGCAAAGTTAATGCTGTTGGCGCCAAAGCGGACCGGCGTCCAGAGCACCCAGCCGTGCTCCTTTAATTGCGCCTGTAGCCACGGATCCTGATAATCCGCCGCGGTAGCAAAGGGGCCGCCAAAGTCGCTCTCGCTGTAATCCTTGAAAACCGGCACGTACCAGCGATCGTTAAAGTGCACCAGCAGCGGTTTGTCATTGGCGATGATCTCCGAACAGAGGCTCAGCGCAAAAAAGAGGGCGAAGATCCACAGCGACCAGTAGCCGCGGCGGTTGTGACGAAAGCGAGCCCAGCGGGCCTGGTTGACGGGGCTTAAGCGCAGCATCAGCGACCCTCAAAATCAATACGCGGATCGACCAGCGTATAGCAGATATCACTCAGGATATTCAGCAGCAGGCCAATCAGAGTGAAAATATAGAGCGTGCCAAACATCACCGGATAATCCCGCGAAACGGTGGCCTCATAGCCGAGCAGTCCCAGGCCGTTGAGGGAGAACATCACCTCAATTAACAGGGAACCGGTAAAGAACATGCTGATAAAGGTGGCCGGAAAACCGGCGATCACCAGCAGCATGGCATTGCGAAAAATATGTTTCCACAGGATGCGTCGCTCACTCACCCCCTTGGCGCGGGCGGTGACCACATACTGCTTGCGGATCTCGTCAAGAAAGGCGTTTTTGGTCAGCATGGTCAGGGCCGCAAAGCCGCCGATCACCGTCGCCAGCACCGGCAGGGTAATGTGCCACAGGTAGTCAGTTATCTTTTTGTACCACGGCAGGCTGCTGAAATCGGTCGAGACCAGCCCGCGCAGCGGGAAGAGATCGAAGTAGCTTCCCCCGGCGAAAAAGACAATCAGCAGGACGGCAAACAGAAACGCCGGGATCGCATAGCCAATAATAATGAAGGTGCTGCTCCAGATATCGAACCGGCTGCCGTTATCCATCGCCTTACGAATACCTAACGGAATGGAGACCAGATAGATGATCAGCGTCCCCCATAGCCCCAGAGTAATGGAGACCGGCAGGCTCTCTTTAATCAGATGCAGCACCGAGGCGCTGCGGAACAGGCTGTCGCCAAAATCGAAGCGCAGATAGTCGCCCAGCATTTTGAAGTAGCGCTCATGGATCGGTTTGTCGAAGCCGTACCGCTGGGTGATCTCAGCGATCACCTCCGGATCGAGCCCGCGCCCGCCGCGATAGTGGCTCTCATTGATATTGCCGACCCCGGTGCGGGCGTGGCTGGCGCGCATGCCCGCATCGCCTCCGCCGGGCATCGTCCCGCTGTTACCGAACTCGATGGCGGCAATGGCCTGATCCACCGGGCCGCCCGGAGCAATCTGCACGATAAAAAAGTTGATGGTGATGATCGCCCACAGGGTGGGGATCACCAGCAGTAAACGACGAAGTAAATATGCGCCCATTGCGATCCCTTAACGCCGTTCGGCGGGTAATTTCGCCGCTTTGTTAACGTCATACCACCAGGTATCAAACCCGAGAGAATAAACCGGGCGCTGGGCGGGAAGGGCGAACTTATCCCAGCGGGCGACCCTGTCTTCCCCCATAAACCACATTGGCAGCATGTAATAGTTCCAGGTCAGTACCCGATCCAGCGCCCGGCCAAGCGGTACCAGTCTGGCTTTATCCCCCTGCGCGGCGACGATTTGCGCAATCAGGTTATCCACCGCCGGGTTTTTCACCCCCGGTGAATTGTAGGTGGAATCAATGTACTGAGAGGCCCAGGAGATTTGCAGATCGCTGCTCGGCCACGGCATGGCCCGCCACAGGCGCGGCATCATATCGTAATCGCGGTTGCGCATCCGGTTGGTGAGCTGTGAATTATCCACCTGACGGATATTCAGGGTAATGCCCAGCCGCGCCAGGTTGTGCTGGAACGGCAGTACCCACTGATTGTTGCCGCCGGAGGCCAACAGCAGTTCAAAACTGAGCGGTTTGCCGGTTTGCTTATTGACCCGCTGCTTATTTCGGATGACCCAACCCGCCTCGTCCAGCAGCTGGCTGGCTTTCAGGAGATTGTTACGATCAAAGCCGTCGCCTTTCGAGACGGGGGGCTGAAAGCGAGTCGTAAACACTTCCGGGGGAACTGCATTTTTTAATGGGCCGAGGAGCGTCAGCTCCGCGGCATCCGGGTAGCCCTGGGCGGCATACTCGGTATTCTGGAAATAGCTGTTGGCACGGCTGTAGGCACCATAAAAGAGCGCCTTGTTCATCCACTCAAAATCGAAGGCGAGGGTAAGGGCCTGGCGCACGCGGCGATCGGTAAATACCGGGCGCTGAATATTAAATGCCAGCCAGCGCGTGTCCTGCGCGGAATCATTTTTCAGCGCCTCTTTCACGATAAAGCCGCGATCAAAGTTTTTTCCGCTGTAGCGTGTGGCCCAGTTTTTAGCGCTGCTCTCGACCCGCATATCAAAGGCACCCGCTTTAAAGGCTTCGAAGGCCACGTTGTCATCCAGATAGTAGTCGTAGCGCAGGGTGTCGAAATTCCAGCGGCCCCGGTTTACCGGCAGGTTTGCCGCCCAGTAATCTTTTACCCGGGAATAAATCACATATTGGCCCATCCGCCAGCTGGTGATGCGATACGGCCCGCCAGCCAGCGGTGGGGTGGAGAGCGGGTCGCTGAGCTTATGATCTTTCCAGAACTTTTCCGGCATTACCGGCAAGGTGAGCAGGCTCAGCATGTCCTCTTTATTAGGACTGGCAAGGGTAATGCGCACCGTCAGCGGCGCGATGGCGGTCACCGTCGCCCCTTTGTAGACCAGCCGGAACTGGGGGACGCCCTCGGTCATAAATTTATGGAAGGTGAAGGCGACATCGCTGGCTTTGACCGGCGTACCGTCGTGAAACCGCGCCAGCGGGTTGATGGTCAATTCCATCCAGGAGAAATTATCGGCATAGCGGGCGGTCTCAGCTACCAGCGGATAATAGCTGCCGGGCTCGTCGTCTGACGTGGTAAAGAGGGTATCGTAGAGGGCGTCGGTTCTTTCTGCCGCCACGCCGCGCAGGGCATAGCGGTTGAAATTATCGAAGGTGCCATTTGCCGCCAGGGTCACAGCGCCCCCTTTTGGCGCGGCGGGATTGACGTAATCGTAGTGATCGAAATTGATGGCATATTTTGGCTCGCCAATAACCGCAAAGGCGTCGCTCTCTTTAATGGTTTGCGCCTGACTGAACCCGCTTATCAACGCCACCATCAGCACCACAATGCGCACTATCATTACGCTACGTTTTCCTTATCTGTTCTGCCCGGGCAAGATATCAGAATAATAAGTGACGTAGCGGTGGTTGGGCAATTATTCGCTATCAAGGTGAATATCAGGTTGCCAGTTCAGGAACTGCTCCAGGGGCAGGGGCCGGCTTATCCAGTAGCCCTGCAGCAGATTGACGTCGTGATCGCGCAGCCACTTCGCCTGCTCGGGGGTTTCAACACCTTCGGCGACGGTCACCATATTCAGCCGCCGGGCCAGGGTCAGCACCGCATCCAGTACCGGGGAGGTGACAGTTTCCATCCCGATAGCATTCACGAAACCCCGGTCGATTTTGAGGTAGTCCATGGTAAAACGCTCAAGGTAGATCAGGGCGCTGTGTCCGGCGCCGAAATCATCCACCGCGATTTCAAAACCTTCCAGATGCAGCCACTCAAACAGCTTTGTCGCTTCCCGTTGATTGAGCATGTCGCGCTCGGTAATTTCGAGCACAATCTGGAAATGATCCGGCGGCAGCGAGGCGGCAAACTTGCGCATGTCATCTTTAAAGCTGTCGGCGTGCAGGTGACCTGGCGAAATATTAATGCCCAGCTTGGAGCCTGGCGGCAGCCGTTTCGCTAATGCCGGTGCATCGCGCAGGATCAGGTCGAAAAGGTGCAACGTCAGCGGCACAATCAGTTGCTGGGCCTCTGCGAAGTTAATAAAGGCATCCGGCGGGATCGCCCCCGCGCCGGGATGCTGCCAGCGCATCAGCACCTCCACGCCCCGCATCTGCAAATCGCTGGCACCCACCACCGGCTGGTAGACCACATGAAACTGATTCTGCTTAATGCCGGTGAGGATCTCTTTCCGCGGGTTGGCGCGCATCATCAGCCAGTAGAAGCAGAGCACCCCGACGCTGGAGCCGCACAACAGACCAAACAGCAGTGCGAAGACCAGATCTTCCATCGTCCAGCTTTCGGCGTAGAGATTAACGGTGAGCGGCAGTCCTTCAATTTTGCTTGAGCGCGCAGGGCGCTCTTTCAGCTCCGAAACGTGGGTGATGCGGTTTGAATAGGTGGAAAAAACCGTATTGCCAATGATCAGGGAAATACCGGCAAACTCATCCTGGCGAGCGGTATAAAGCAAATAAGGGGTCAGGTTGAGGTTAATAGAGGTAAATATCCCGCCATCTTTCATCAGCAGATTACGATGCCACAACACAATGGCCGGTTTTTTCGGCATCATTGGCGTACCCGGCAGCAGGGCCATATCTACCGCTTTAGTTGCGTCAATTTCCGGCACCAGTTCGCTGAGCGCGACATGCATCGGCCCGGTTGCTGATGAGCAGAAGGCCATTTTATCTTTCACCAGCAGAAAGGCGCGGACGTTCAGGCTGAATGACGCGCGGGAGGTGAGTTCAGAGCGTACATCCGGGCACTCGCTGAGCGTCAGCGGCTGTAATTCATCAACAGAAACGCGCAGCTCTTTAAAATAACTTTCCATGTAGTCATGGAGGTCTTTAATCAGGTTATCGTATTTTACTTCGCGTTTATGGTAACTGAAAAAAAACTGCATACCGCCGCAGAGCAGGGCGACGATAAGAGCCGAAAGTACGCTGAGCATCAGCACCTTTCGGCGGGAAGATAAATGGCGGGTAAACATAAATGTTATGGGATCCTGATTTGCCGCCCGCATTATCATGACGGCTAAACTCACGCAACAACAAAACTATAGCCTGGAACGAGCCGTCCAGACTTATCGCGTCCTGCGATAAAAAAAAAGCACTGCCATAGCAGTGCTTTTTTCCATGCTGTCAGTCAAGGGAAACGGACAGCACAGGCGGTTAACTGCGAGTCAGTACACGACGCGCTTCATTGTAGCGTTTTTTCCAGTATGGCTCGTTCATACTGGAGATCGTCACACCACTGCTGGTGGACGCGTGAACAAACTGGTCGTTACCAATATAGATGCCGACATGACGGCCGGTTGAACCCGCACGGAACAGAACTAAATCGCCGGTACGTAAGCTATTACGCGAAATCGATTTGCCCATCTCCTGTTGTTCATAGGTTGAACGCGGAAGTTCTAAACCAAACTGTTCGCGGAAGGTACGCTGTACGAAACCGGAACAATCAATGCCTTTACGTGTTTCGCCGCCCAGGCGATAGCGCACGCCCTTCCAGCTGGCATACTGGTCCATTAATCGGGATTTGATATCCAGATTGCTGACCATCTTTTCAAATTCATCCTGAGAAGCTTGCAGTGAAGAGGCGTCTTCTGACCCCACAACACGCGTCTCAGGATGCATATTCTTTGCGGTGTTCGATGCGCTACAAGCTGAAAGCAGAACCGCGACTGCAATCGCCGGGATTACCCGTGAGAAGTATCTCAAGATCGGTTGAGATTTGACCATGTTGTTTATTTTCCCTTGAAGTCCTTAACGACAAATATCGTTATAAAAAATGCCAAGCGAGACGAGACTAAATACCTGCGCACTAACAGACAATTCTTTATGGTCAAATCTGTGGCGAATCGCACAAATTTATTTACAACGATAATAATTGTGGCGCTGAGGTAAAACGAGTCTGAGATTACCTGATTGAGACAGGTATTGCGAGTAAAAATACTCAATTTTTTTATAAGGAAATATGATAGTAAAAGTAACTTGACGGGAACGTGGTCAGACAGGGTGATTTAGGTTAAGTAATGTACAACGCGTTAATTTCTAACGTTATTAATGTGACAGGAAGATGACAAAGAAGATGAAATCGAGGGAAAAATCTATCAGGGATCGGTTATGATCCCTGATGGTTATTGTTAATTTCGGTTAGTAACTTGTTTCGATTTTGTTGTATTGCCGGGCAGGTAACGATTAAAGAAGGCGATTAAACGCTCACTCAATGGCGTCATCAGGCACCACGGAAGCCCAATCAACGCCACAGAAAGGGATCCAACGGCAATATCAGTGAACCAATGCGCACCGATCATTACTCGAGGGAATGCGAAAACCACAAAAATAATCAGGGCTAATACGAAAGTCTTATGGCCGAAATAACGCCACATAAAAGCGCTGAAAATAAGCAGCATCATTCCGTGATCGCCTGGGAAACTGTCTTTAGAGGCATCTTTTGTCGAAATATGCAGCAATTCACTGACGCGGTAAATATCCGGGAAAAATAGCGTCGGACTTGAGCGTTTCACCGGTATTAGGGCCTGCGCCAGCTGGTTCAGCACCACCGCGGTCAGTAGCATCACCAGGCCAATCATCAGAATACGTCGGCGCCCGGCGGGACTCTCTTTTCGCCAGAACGTCAGCATCAGATAACCCATCGCCAGCAGCGAGCAGCCGTCAAAGGCACGGTTATTGGTAATTGCTACCAGCCACAGGAAGGCGCGGTTCTCTCCCAGTTGCCGGTTAAAGAAGTGGAATATCCCGCTATCCAGCGGGAACCAGAAACCGTGGTTGACCGGCAGATACCAGGATAAAAAGAGCGCCACACCGGCGACATTAAGCAATAAAATGGGGAAAAGTCGGGTTTTCATCATTACGCCGTAAGTAGTTCAATCAGGGCAACGTTAGTTCCCCGAACTTAAACGAAGCTTCAACAAGCTCGACTGTAAGGCATTCCAGTCGGTGTTAACCGCACTAATTAACTCTATTCGGCTGTCCGGCGGCGCCACACCCTGCGTTTCGATGAAGAAATCTTCCCCCTGACGATTAATCCGTACCAGCCCATCGGGCGTACGCATTACCCCTTTCACCCGTTCAACCGGCGCAAGCCGCGCCCACTCCAGTAAACCGATGGTATCGAAGCAGGTGTCGGCGTCGAAGACCCAACCACAGGCCTGATGCCCCTGGCCGCTGTTCAGGCTGCGACGCCAGCGCTGGTGTGCAGGCAGACTCAGTGCCGCCAGACCCTGTTTTTCGCCGTGGCTGTGGGAATGGGCTGCGCTGGCGGGCAGTTCAGCAAGATTACGCCGCGGCAGGTCGAGCAGGGCATTGTCCACATTCCCCTGGGTGGTGTGCGCAAGCTGACGCTCGCCGCCGAAGTGCTGCCACCAGAGTTCCAGCGCAGCGCGGCTTTGCGGGGTGGCGCGGTCCTCTTTATTGGCAATGATGATGTCGGCGGCTGCCAGCTGGTCGCGGAAATTCTCGTTCTGGACAAACTTTTCGTCCAGCAGCTGACGGGGATCGAGCAGGCACAGGGTGGCGCGTAAATCGATCCACGGCTCATAGACCGGAGCGGTCAGCAGGTCGAGGATCTGCTTTGGGTGACCGAGCCCGGTAGGTTCAATCAGCAGTCGGTCGGGCTTGCCCTGTCGCAGCAGGGTATTCAGCCCCACCTGCATCGGCAGGCCGTTGACACAGCACATGCATCCCCCTGGGATCTCCTTTATCAGCGCCCCGTTATCGGCCATCAACGCGCCATCAATGCCGATCTCGCCAAATTCATTGACCAGCACGGCCCATTTTTCGTCAGGATCTTTATTGGCCAGCAGGTGCAGTATCGACGTGGTTTTCCCGCTGCCGAGAAAACCGGTAATGAGGTTGGTTTTAGTCACAGGTGCTCCAGGGTGATAAATGTAATGCTATAACAATTATCAATAATCCTGGCGGAAAAGAACAGCCTTGGAAAGGGGAAGGGCGAACGGGAGACTCCCCGCTCGCCTTAAGCGCAATAAAGGTTAAAGCGACAGCGTGTCGATAATCGCCTGGCGCGCGCCCGACTGGCTGATACGCTGGTAAGCCTGGGTGATGGCCTCCACGAACTGAGGATCCTGAGGCAGGTCGTGGCCAAAGATTTCATTCAGTGCCAGCAGGGCGGTCACGCGCTCCTCCTCGCTGCTGGTCTCAATGATGGCGCGAATTTTATCGCTCAGCGGATCGCGCACGTCAATGGCATTGCCCGCATCATCCACGCCGCTGACGTAGCGCATCCATCCGGCGACTCCCAGCGCCAGCAGTGGCCAGGCGGTGTCGCGCTGCAGGTGGAGGCGGATACTCTCCAGCATTCGCTGCGGTAGTTTCTGGCTGCCATCCATCGCAATCTGCCAGGTGCGGTGTTGCAGTGCCGGGTTGGCGAAGCGCTCAATCAAGCTGTCGGCGTAGGCGATCAGATCCACCCCGGTGATGCGCAGCGTCGTCGCCTGTTCGTTAAGCATCAGACGACGAGCGGCGTCACGCAGCGCGCTGTCGGCCATGCAGTCGTTAATATGGGCGAAACCGGCCAGATAGCCGAGATAGGCGAGGAAAGAGTGGCTGCCGTTGAGCATGCGCAGCTTCATCTGCTCCCAGGGGAGGACATCCTGCACCATCTGTACTCCGGCCACTTCCCACTCCGGGCGACCGGCAACAAAGTTATCCTCGATCACCCACTGAATAAACGGCTCGCAGCTAATGGCGCACGGATCCTCAACCCCCACTTCGCGGGCGATTTCCGCAAGGGAATCGTCGGTGGCGGCGGGTACGATCCTGTCCACCATCGTGCCCGGGAAGCTGACGTTGGCGGCGATCCACTCCGCCAGCTCTGGCGAGCGCTTGTGGGCCATCCCCAGCACCGCATTTTTCACCACGTGGCCGTTGTCCGGAATGTTATCGCAGGAGAGCACGCTGAACGGTGCCAGGCCGCGCTCGCGGCGGCGATGCAGAGCTTCGACCAGGATACCCGGCGCCGAGTGCGGCGCATCCGGGTACTCCAGATCGTGAATAATACGTTCGTTGTGGGTATCCAGCTTGCCGGTGGCCGGATCGATGCAGTAGCCCTTTTCCGTGATGGTCAGGGAGACGATCGCCACCTGCGGCTCGCAAAACTTCTCAATAATGGCCGCCAGCGAATCGAGTTTAGCGTTCAGGCATTCATGTACCGCCCCGACGATAATCGGCTGATTTCCGTCGGCGCCTTTTTCCAGCACCGTAAAGAGATGATCCTGCGCGCGCAGCTGGCTCATCAGCGTATCGCCGCTAAACAGGCTAATCTCACAGATCCCCCAGTCGCCGCCTTTGGCGTTCAGCACCCGGTCGGTCAGGAGTGCCTGATGGGCGCGATGAAAGGCGCCAAAGCCGAAATGGACGATACGGGAGCGTAACGCCTGACGATCGTACTGCGGCTGCAACACGTGAGCGGGAAGCGCGGTGGAGGCAATTGTCTTCATGAAATAAACACCTGATTAACCATTAATTAACAAGGTGAGTGTAAAGTTATATGACAACAAATTGAATTGGTAAGCCGTAAATATCCGGGAACTGTGAGATGGATCAATCAATATTGCGAGGCGAGTTGACCTGTTTCCGCATGCATGTATGGTAGTCGTCATCACATGACGAAATATTGGTATAACAACTTTTGAGGGTGAATCGATGGAACAAACCTGGCGTTGGTACGGACCCAAAGATCCTGTTTCTCTTGATGACGTGCGTCAGGCTGGCGCAACGGGCGTTGTCACCGCGCTGCACCATATTCCTAACGGTCAGGTGTGGCCGGTAGAAGAGATCAAAGCGCGTCAGGCGCTGCTGGCCGAAAAAGGACTCACCTGGTCGGTGGTGGAGAGCATTCCGGTTCACGAGGAGATCAAAACCCACTCCGGCGACTATCAGACCTGTATCGCCAACTACCAGCAGAGCATTCGCAACCTCGCGACCTGCGGCATTGACACCGTATGCTACAACTTTATGCCGATCCTCGACTGGACGCGTACCGACCTCGAATATCAGCTGCCGGATGGTTCAAAGGCACTGCGTTTTGACCAGATCGCCTTTGCCGCGTTCGAGCTGCATATCCTGAAGCGTGAAGGCGCAGCGGCTGACTATACTGCAGAAGAGCAGCAGCAGGCGCAGGCGTGGTTCGATGCGGCAAGCGAAGCGGATATCGAAAAGCTGACCCGGAATATCATCGCCGGCCTGCCGGGTGCGGAAGAGGGCTACACCCTCGACCAGTTCCGTGCGCGCCTGGCGGAGTATGGCAACATCGATAAAAACCAGCTGCGGGAAAATATGGCCGTCTTCCTGCGCGCTATCGTGCCGGTGGCGGAAGAGGTGGGCGTGCGTCTGGCGGTTCACCCGGACGATCCACCGCGTCCTATCCTGGGCCTGCCGCGTATCGTCTCCACCATTGAGGATATGCAGTGGCTGAAAGAGACGGTCGACAGCATCAGCAATGGCTTCACCATGTGTACCGGCTCCTACGGCGTGCGGGCCGACAACGACCTGGTGCAGATGATTGAAACCTTCGGCGACCGCATTCACTTTACCCACCTGCGGGCAACCTGCCGGGAAGAGAATCCGAAGACCTTCCACGAAGCGGCGCACCTCGGCGGTGACGTGAATATGGTGGCGGTCGTGGATGCCATTCTGCGTGAAGAGAAACGCCGTAAGCAGGCGGGGGATCTGCGTCCTATTCCATTCCGTCCGGATCACGGGCACCAGATGCTGGACGATCTGCGTAAGAAAACCAACCCGGGTTATTCGGCCATTGGCCGTCTGAAAGGGATGGCGGAAGTGCGCGGCGTGGAGCTGGCGCTGAAGATGACCAAATATCCTGAGCTTCTTTAAGCCTTGTTGCCCGGTGGCGCTGCGCTTACCGGGCCTACAAAAAAACCGGCCAATGAGCCGGTTTTTTTATGCGAGCTTTTGTAGGCCGGGTAAGGCGAAGCCGCCACCCGGCAAAACAGCCCGCACTTAGTCAGCACGACCCATATAGCGTTTTTCTTCGATATGGATGCGGATTTTCTCGCCTGCGGAGAGGTATTCCGGCACCTGCACGACCAGACCGGTGGTCAGGGTTGCAGGTTTGTTACGTGCAGACGCGGATGCGCCTTTAATGCCCGGCGCCGTATCCACGATCTCCAGATCAACGGTCTGCGGCAGCTCCAGCGCCAGTAGAACGCCATCCCAGGTCAGAACCTGCATATCCGGCATGCCGCCTTCCGGAATAAACAGCAGCTCTTCTTCGATCTGATCTTTGGTGAAGATGTATGGCGTGTAGTCTTCTTTATCCATAAAGACATATTCGTTGCCGTCAACATATGAGAAATCGACATAGCGACGGGTCAGGGTAACGGTATCCACGATATCGTCGCCTTTGAAACGCTCTTCAACTTTCAGACCGGTACGCACATCAGCGAAACGCATTTTGTACAGCGTTGCTGCGCCACGGGCGCTGGGTGCCTGAATATCGATGTCTTTTACAATCAGCAGCTTGCCGTTGTAATTCAGCACCATACCTTTCTTAATTTCGTTCGCTCTTGGCATTGCAGTAATCCTGTTAACGGGAAGGTCAAAAATATCGCGTCAAAGTACTCGCGCGCGGCATTTCAGGCAAGCGGATTTCGCGGCTTTTGCTATCAATACGCAAAAGGTGTTACTGTGCCCGTCACGCCCGCGGGAGCGGCTTTCTTTCAGGTAAAGTACGAATATGGATTGCCGTCCGGACTGCGGAGCATGTTGCACCGCCCCCTCCATCACCAGCCCCATTCCCGGGATGCCCAACGGCAAGCCTGCCAATACCCCCTGCGTGCAGTTGGACGCGCAACAGCGCTGCAAAATTTTCGGCTTGAGCTCGCGGCCCAAAGTGTGTGCTGGCCTGCAGCCGTCGCGGGAGATGTGCGGCGATACGCGCGGCCAGGCCATGACCTGGCTGCTCGAACTCGAGGCGCTTACCGCGCCTTAAATGTCCTTTATACGCGTCAGACAGATCGTCGTAGCGATGCACATCCCCAGCGCAATCCAGAATACCGCGTGATAGCTCCAGATCTCGGCCACGACACCCGCCACGGAGCCTGCGATGATCCAGCCGACGCGGGTGGTGTTAGTATAAAGCGTGGTGGCCGCGCCCGCCTGACCTGGCATCAGATCCTGGAAATAGAGCATGCCGATCCCGGCGAGAATGCCGATATAGATGGCGTTCAGCAGCTGTAACCCCAGCAATACTACTGGCGTGTGCGCGGTGAGCATCCCCACGTAAAACAGCAAACCGGCAACGGCGGCAACGCGCATCAGGAAGCGCTTACCGAAGCGTTTTGCGTAGTAGCCCGCAATCAGCATCGTCGGGATCTCCAGCCCGGCAGCGGTTCCCATCATTACCCCCGCCAGCTTCTCGGAGAGATGCAGCTCATTAATGATAAACAGCGGCATATTGATGATATAGAGGCTGTTGGTGCCCCACATTAAGGTGCAGATGGTAAACAGCAGCAGGGCGTCGCGACGGTTGCGGCGCGGCGACTCCAGCACCCCGGTTGCCAGCTTCGGCTCTTTGCGCATCGTCGGCAGGAAAAACCAGACCATCGCGCCGCAGACCACAAACGCCACGGCGGCGCTGATATACATCACCGGGAAGCCAAAGCCCATCGCCAGCGCATAGGCCACCGGCGGCCCCACAACCCAGGCCAGCGACACCTGGGCACGCAGGATCGAGCTGAACATCACCGCCTCGCGACCGGTATGGTCGGCATGTTCGCGGGCTAAGGCAAACAGCTGCGGGTTGGCGGTAGAGCCAAAGCTGCTAAGGAATACGCCGACAAACAGCAACACAAAGTAGTTACGGTTCCAGGCGAACAGCAGGCAGGCCAGGACACCCAGCAGACAGCAGAAGACGATTAAGGACTTGCGATCGCCCCGCTTGTCTGAACGACCGGCCAGGAACTGGCTGACCAGGATGCCGATAATGGCGCTACCGGTAAAGAAGAAGCCGACCATGGCCGGGCGGGCATGCACCTCGTTGGTGAGGAACAGGCTCAGCGTCGGGGTCTGTAACGCGCCGGCAATGCCGGTAAGGAAAGCAACAATTAAAAACGCCGATGAGGTCAAATCAAATGACTTCGGTGAGGCGGCTGCGGGAGTGGTGTGCATGTTTCTGTATCAGTGATATGAAGAGACGCGGAGTTTACGCCGCTTGTTATAAAATAAACAGATACCCTCCCCAATTACCCCACAAAAAATCAAAACAGGTTTTTATTCCGCCGCTGCGCTTGCTGAAGTTGCTGAAGCCGAGCGGTTGCACGCCCCCGAAAGGCAGCTGCCTGCAGCAAAAATGTGCTGTAACTCTAAATTCTGCATGCTGAAATGCGGCTTTACTTGCAAGGAAGCCTGTAAAGCGCAAGACTTCTTGAAACGTTTCAGCGCTAATTGGTTTACCTAACCCAAACGGATTGGCGCCTTTTTTCACATTTAAGCTGAAACGATTCAATTTCAGCAGGAGTGGAGAACCATGTTCCAGTTATCCGTACAGGACATTCATCCCGGCGAACAGGCCGGTACTAAAGAAGAGGCTATCCGGCAGATCGCCGCCGCGCTGGTGCAGGCGGGCAACGTCGCCAACGGCTACGTTGACGGCATGTTGGCGCGTGAGCAGCAGACTTCTACTTTCCTTGGCAATGGCATCGCCATTCCGCATGGCACCACCGATACCCGCGATCAGGTGCTGAAAACCGGTGTTCAGGTCTATCAGTTCCCGCAGGGCGTGCTCTGGGGCGAAGGGCAGGTGGCCTATGTCGCCATCGGCATTGCCGCCAGCAGCGATGAGCACCTCGGTCTGCTGCGTCAGCTGACGCACGTCCTGAGCGACGACGCCGTGGCTGAACAGCTGAAATCCGCCACCACCGCCGAAGAGCTTCGCGCCCTGCTGATGGGTGAGAAGCAGAGCGAAGCCCTGAAGCTGGATAACGAGACACTGACGCTCGACGTAGCCGCCTCCGATCTGGTGACCTTACAGGCGCTGAACGCCGGTCGCCTGAAAGAGGCTGGTGCAGTGGATACCGCCTTCGTTGCTCATGCCATTAACGACAAACCGCTGAATCTCGGTCAGGGCGTCTGGCTGAACGACTGTGCTGAAGGCAACCTGCGCAGCGCGATCGCCGTCAGCCGTGCGGCAACCGCATTCGATACCGCCGGTGAAACCACGGCGATGCTGGTGACCGTCGCCATGGCCGATGAACAGCCGGTTGAGGTGCTGAAGCGCCTCGGCGACCTGCTGCTGAACAAAAAAGCTGAACAACTGCTGAAAGCGGACGCCGCGACCCTGCTGGCGCTGCTGACCAGCGATGATGTGAACACCGATGAACTGCTGAGCGCCGAGTTTGTCGTGCGCAACGAACACGGCCTGCACGCCCGTCCGGGCACCATGCTGGTCAATACCATTAAACAGTTCAACAGCGACGTGACCGTCACCAACCTCGACGGTAGCGGTAAACCGGCCAACGGCCGCAGCCTGATGAAAGTCGTGGCGCTGGGCGTGAAGAAAGGCCATCGCCTGCGCTTCACCGCGCAGGGTGCGGATGCTGAACAGGCGCTGAAAGCGATTGGCGAAGCCATCGCGGCGGGTCTGGGGGAGGGCGCATAATGAGCAGACGTGTTGCCACTATTACGCTGAACCCGGCTTACGACCTCGTGGGCTTTTGCCCAGAAATTGAACGCGGCGAAGTCAACCTCGTGCGTACCACTGGCCTGCACGCGGCAGGTAAAGGGATTAACGTTGCCAAAGTGCTGAAGGATCTGGGCATCGACGTTACCGTCGGCGGTTTCCTCGGCAAAGACAACCAGGATGGTTTCCAGCAGCTGTTCAGCGAGCTGGGGATCGCCAACCGTTTCCAGGTGGTGCAGGGTCGTACCCGCATCAACGTGAAGCTGACCGAGAAAGATGGCGAAGTCACCGACCTGAACTTCTCCGGTTTTGAAGTCACCCAGGCCGACTGGGAACGTTTTGTGAATGACTCCCTGAGCTGGCTGGGTCAGTTCGACATGGTTTGCGTCAGCGGCAGTCTGCCGTCCGGCGTCAGCCCGGAAGCCTTTACCGACTGGATGACGCGTCTGCGCAGCCAGTGCCCATGCATCATCTTTGACAGCAGCCGCGATGCGCTGGTGGCGGGGCTGAAAGCCGCACCGTGGCTGGTGAAACCTAATCGTCGCGAACTTGAGATCTGGGCAGGCCGTAAGCTGCCAGAATTAAAGGATGTGATTGAAGCCGCCCATGCGCTGCGTGAGCAGGGTATCGCTCATGTGGTCATCTCCCTGGGGGCAGAGGGCGCGCTGTGGGTTAACGCCTCCGGCGAATGGATCGCGAAACCACCGTCGATGGAAGTGGTCAGCACCGTCGGTGCCGGCGACTCGATGGTTGGCGGGCTGATTTATGGCCTGCTGATGCGCGAATCCAGTGAACATACTTTACGTCTTGCCACCGCCGTTGCAGCCCTGGCCGTCAGCCAGAGCAATGTCGGTATTACCGATCGTACCCAGTTGGCCGCGATGATGGCGCGCGTTGACTTAAAACCCTTTAACTGACAGCAGGAGAGGCATAATGAAAACGCTGCTGATTATTGACTCTGCACTCGGACAGGCGCGCGCCTATATGGCGAAAACCCTGCTGAGTTCGGCGGGACATAAAGCACACCTTGATTTCATCGACAACCCGGGCGATGCCGAACTGGTTATCGTCCTGGGCGACAAAATCCCGGCGGACAGCTCGCTGAACGGTAAAAAAGTGTGGCTGGGCGATATCAACCGCGCCGTTGCACACCCGGAACTGTTCCTGAGCGAAGCGAAAGGCCATGCGGCACTCTATACCGCACCTGTCGCGGCGGCGGAGACGGCTGTTGCTGCGGGTCCGAAACGCGTGGTGGCGGTTACCGCCTGCCCGACCGGCGTAGCGCACACCTTTATGGCGGCGGAAGCCATTGAAACCGAAGCCAAAAAACGCGGCTGGTGGGTAAAAGTCGAAACCCGCGGCTCCGTAGGCGCAGGTAATGCGATCACCCCGGAAGAGGTGGCGGCTGCGGATCTGGTGATTGTGGCGGCAGATATCGAAGTGGATCTGGCGAAGTTTGCCGGTAAGCCGATGTACCGCACCTCTACCGGTCTGGCGCTGAAGAAAACCGCGCAAGAGCTGGACAAAGCCCAGGCTGAAGCGAAACCGTTCCAGCCTGCCGGCAACACTGCGTCTACGGCTTCTGAAGGCAAAAAAGAGTCCGCTGGCGCGTATCGTCACCTGCTGACGGGCGTCTCCTATATGCTGCCGATGGTGGTGGCGGGCGGTCTCTGTATCGCGCTCTCCTTCGCCTTTGGTATCGAAGCCTTTAAAGAGCCGGGTACCCTGGCGGCGGCGCTGATGCAGATTGGCGGCGGCTCGGCGTTCGCGCTGATGGTGCCGGTCCTGGCGGGTTACATTGCGTTCTCAATTGCTGACCGTCCGGGTCTGACTCCAGGTCTGATTGGCGGTATGCTGGCCGTGAGCACCGGCTCTGGCTTTATCGGCGGGATCATCGCGGGCTTCCTCGCAGGCTACATGGCGAAGCTGATTAGCTCGAAGCTGAAACTGCCGCAGAGCATGGAAGCCCTGAAACCGATCCTGATCATTCCGCTGATCTCCAGCCTGGTGGTTGGCCTGGCGATGATCTACCTGATCGGTAAGCCGGTTGCGAGTATCCTCGAAGGCCTGACCCACTGGCTGCAAACCATGGGCACCGCCAATGCGGTCCTGCTGGGTGCGATCCTCGGTGCGATGATGTGTACCGATATGGGTGGTCCGGTGAACAAAGCATCTTACGCCTTCGGTGTCGGCCTGCTGAGTACCCAGACCTATGCGCCAATGGCTGCCATTATGGCGGCGGGTATGGTGCCACCGCTGGCGCTGGGCCTGGCGACCATCGTTGCCCGTCGTAAGTTCGACAAGGCGCAGCAGGAAGGCGGTAAAGCGGCGCTGGTACTGGGCCTGTGCTTTATCACCGAAGGGGCGATTCCGTTCGCTGCCCGTGACCCGATGCGCGTGCTGCCATGTTGTATCGTCGGTGGCGCGGTAACCGGTGCTATCTCCATGGCGATTGGCGCGAAACTGATGGCGCCGCACGGCGGTCTGTTTGTTCTGTTAATCCCGGGTGCGATTACGCCAGTGCTGGGTTACCTGTTTGCGATTATCGCCGGCACCCTGGTGGCAGGCCTCTCTTACGCGGTGCTGAAACGCCCGGAAGCTGAAGCGGTTGCGGCGAAAGCAGCATAATCTCTCACCATCCGAAAAGGGCAGAGGCGACTCTGCCCTTTTTTTTGCCTTTAATCGTGCTGCTGCTCGCAGTTTTTTGGAGACAAGAAAAAGTTATCTACAAAAAATTGTGATTCTGTTCATAACCCTTTCACACCCTCTTTCCCACCGCTTTACTTTCCCCTTCTTACGCATACTATGAACACGTGTTCACATATAAACATGTGCTCTAATATAAATTAAAGTCACTCCCTCGCTTAATTATCATTGCGATGGCCTGCGTGCCAGAGGATGTTCTATGCGTGAAAAGGATTATATTGCTGTTATTGGTTCTGCGAATATGGATGTTGCGGGGTATTCAAACGCCTCGCTTAATTATGCGGACTCTAACCCAGGGAAAATTAAATTTACCCCCGGCGGTGTTGGGCGGAATATTGCGCAAAATCTTGCCTTGCTGGGAAAAAATGTCTGGCTACTTTCTGCTGTCGGCGATGACTTTTACGGTCAGTCGCTGCTATCACAAACCCAGGCCGCTGGCGTACAGGTGGAAAAATGCCAGGTGATCGCGGGCGAAGGCACCTCCAGTTATTTATCCTTGCTGGATAATACCGGCGAAATGCTGGTAGCCATTAATGATATGGCTATTTCTGACTACATCAATCCGGACTATCTGGCCCACCACCTGGCCTTTCTGCGTGCGGCAAAAGCGGTGGTGATCGACTGCAATCTCAGTGAATCTGCGCTGGGCTGGATATTTGAAAATGCAGGCCAGGCACCGGTGTTCGTTGACCCCGTCTCGGCCTGGAAATGCAACAAAGTGCGCGACTGGCTGGGCCATATCCACACGCTGAAGCCCAACCGGATTGAAGCCGAAACCCTGAGCGGCATCCCGCTCTCCTGCGCGGCGGATGCCCCGAAAGTTGCGGCCTGGTTTCACCAGCATGGCCTGTTTCGGCTGGTATTGAGCATGGGCGGCGACGGCGTTTATTACAGCGAGAAAGGAGGCGAAAGCGGCTGGTCTGCCCCGTTTAAAACCCAGCTTGTCAATGTCACCGGCGCGGGCGATGCGATGATGGCGGGGCTCGCCTTCTGCTGGCTGGAAGGGGCCACATTTGCCCATTCCGTTCGTTTTGCCCAAGGCTGCTCGTCGCTGGCGCTGGCTTCCGTATATACCAATAACCCTGATTTATCGGCTGAAAACGTTAATGCATTAATGGAGAGAGAACATGTCTGAATTAAAATTATCTGCTGAGTTCCTGCAAATTTCTCCTGAGGTTCAGGACGCTTTAAATAATAACAAACCGATTGTAGCGCTTGAATCTACCATTATTTCTCACGGCATGCCTTTCCCGCAAAATGCCCAGACGGCGCTGGAAGTTGAAGATGCGATCCGCCAGCAGGGAGTTATTCCCGCCACTATCGCCATTATTCGTGGCGTAATGAAAGTGGGGCTCAGCAAAGAAGAGATTGAACTGTTAGGCCGTGAAGGCCATGCCGTGACTAAAGTCAGCCGCCGGGATTTACCTTTTGTGGTCGCCGCAGGAATAAATGGCGCGACGACGGTTGCCTCAACCATGATTATTGCGGCGATGGCCGGGATTAAGGTTTTTGCTACCGGCGGAATTGGCGGCGTACACCGCGGTGCGGAACACACGTTTGATATTTCTGCCGATTTACAGGAGCTGGCGAAAACCAATGTTGCTGTGGTTTGCGCCGGGGCAAAATCTATTCTCGACCTCGGGTTAACCACTGAATATCTGGAAACCAACGGCGTACCGTTAATTGGTTATCAGACCCAGTCCCTGCCAGCCTTTTTCTGTCGCACCAGTCCGTTTGAGGTCAGCATCCGTCTCGACAGCGCTGAAGCCATCGCGCGCGCAATGGCGGTGAAATGGCAGACCGGCCTGAACGGTGGCCTGGTGGTGGCGAATCCCATCCCGGAACAGTTTGCGATGCCTGAAGAGACCATTAACGCGGCTATCGACCAGGCCGTGCGGGAAGCGGAAGAGCAGGGCGTGACCGGCAAAGCCAGCACGCCGTTCCTGCTGGCTCGCGTGGCGGAACTGACCGGTGGCGACAGCCTGAAATCCAATATTCAGCTGGTCTTTAACAACGCCCGCCTGGCCTGCGATATCGCGAAGGCGTACCAGCGCATCGCGTAACCTTTTCACAGGCAGTTTGCCGTCGCCTGTCCTCACAGTGGAATCACGGATACCCGGCCAGTCGCCGGGTTTTCAGGTAAGGAAATCATTATGGACGTAATGAGAAGTCTGCTGGGTATGGCGGTTCTGTTGGCGATAGCCTTCCTCCTGTCGGTCAATAAACGCCGTATCAGCCTGCGTACCGTTGGCGCCGCTTTCATTTTGCAGGTGGCAATTGGCGGCATCATGCTCTATTTCCCACCCGGCAAATGGCTGGTGGAGCAGGCCGCCATCGGGGTCAGTAAAGTCATGTCCTACAGCGATGCCGGCAGCGCCTTTATCTTTGGCGCGCTGGTGGGGCCCAAAATGGACACCCTGTTTGACGGCGCCGGGTTCGTCTTTGCCTTCCGGGTACTGCCCGCCATCATCTTTGTCACCGCGCTGATCAGCCTGCTCTACTACATCGGGGTGATGGGGCTGCTGATCCGCGTGCTGGGTGGCATTTTCCAGAGAGCGCTGCGTATCAGTAAAATCGAATCCTTCGTGGCGGTGACCACCATCTTCCTCGGCCAGAACGAGATCCCGGCGATCGTGAAACCTTTCGTCGATAAGCTGAACCGCAACGAGCTGTTTACCGCTATCTGCAGCGGGATGGCGTCGATTGCCGGTTCGATGCTGATTGGCTACGCCGGGATGGGGGTGCCGATTGATTACCTGCTCGCCGCCTCACTGATGGCGATCCCTGGCGGGATCCTATTTGCCCGTCTGCTGAGCCCGGCCACGGAGGCGTCACAGGTCACCTTCGAGAATCTGTCGTTCAGCGACACGCCGCCGAAAAGCATTATCGAAGCCGCGGCGACCGGGGCGATGACCGGGTTGAAAATCGCCGCCGGGGTTGCGACGGTGGTAATGGCCTTTGTGGCGATCATCGCCCTGCTGAACGGTATTCTGGGCGGCATTGGCGGCTGGTTTGGCATGGAAAGCCTGAGCCTTGAGGGGCTGTTTGGTTATGCCCTCGCGCCACTGGCGTGGATCATGGGGGTCGAATGGCAGGATGCGACGCTTGCAGGCAGCCTGATTGGGCAGAAGCTGGCGATTAACGAATTTGTTGCCTATCTCAACTTCTCGCCGTATCTGCAAACCGCCGGGCAGCTGGATGTGAAGACCATCGCCATCATCTCTTTTGCCCTGTGCGGCTTTGCCAACTTCGGCTCGATTGGGGTGGTGGTAGGGGCCTTTTCTGCGGTATCGCCCCAGCGCGCCCCGGAGATTGCCCAGCTGGGCGTGCGGGCACTGGTGGCGGCCACGCTCTCTAACCTGATGAGCGCCACCATTGCGGGCTTCTTTATTGGTTTAGCAGGCTAGTGACGCAGGCCGGGTAGGGCAACTACCCGGCCTGTTTACGGCTGGCTGTCCAGTAGCGACAGGACGTTATCTACCGACAGCGTCGGGTTATTGATACTCTCACTGGCGCGGGAGAGCGCCGCGCAGGCACCCGCGAATCGGGCACTCTCCGTAAAATCGCTCCCATCGAGGAAGGCATAAATCAACCCCGCCATAAAGGCGTCATCGGCACCAAAGCGGTCAACCACCGGGTGGGTGGGGGGCGTCAGCAGAAGCGGCTCCGCGCCCTGCTCACTGCACAGCACCGAATCATCTTCCAGACAGACCACAATCCGCTGCACCCCTTTCTCATGCAGGACGGCGAGGGCGCTCTTGCGATCCTCGCACTCCGCCAGGATCTGCAGCTCCTTCAGCGTCGGCTTCAGGGTATGGATGCGCGACAGCCAGGGTTTGATCCTGTCGGCTTTAAATTCTGAAACCGTGTCGACAAACACCGGCACATCCCCGGCGAGGGTAAAGACCCACTCCAGCGCTTCCGTAGTGAGGTTACAGTCGGCCAGCACCACGCCCGCATGGGCCAGCAGCTCGCGCGACTGGTTCAGCAGCTGCGGCGTCAGCCCCTGCAGGATATGGGTGTCATTGATCGCCAGCACAGTGTCGTCCTGCGGACTGGCAATCGACAGATAGGTTGCGGTGCTTTGTCCGTGCAGGCGGATGGTGCTCTGCACGTTAACGCCCGCCTGGCGGGTCTGCTCCAGCAGGGTTTCGCCATAAAAATCGCTGCCCACGGCAGAGATCAGGTGCACCTCGCGCCCCAGCAGCGCGAGGTTATGGGCGATGTTACGCGCCACGCCGCCCGCCGCGCACTGAATGGCCCCCGGATGGGAGGAGGGTTCAGGAAAACGAATATCGGCCACCCCGCGAATATCCATATTGATGGCGCCGAGCGCCACGCAATAATCCTGTTCGGTCAGGATATAGCCTTTGCCCTTGATCGCCCCCTTGCGCATCAGGTCCATAATGTGCGCAGCGACGCGGGAGCGGCTGATATCGAGGATCTGGGCGATTTCATGCTGCTGAATAAGGGGGTTGCGCCGCAGGATCTTCAGGATCTGCTTTTCCCTTTCGTTCATCATTCTGCGGTGGCCTCGGCATGCTGTTGCGCTTTCAGCCAGGCAATCTCTTCCGCCCAGATATCCGGGTTGATGGTTTCCAGCACCAGCGGAATGTTGTCGAAACGCGGATCCTGCATGATAAAGCGGAACGCATCATGGCCGATGTTGCCTTCCCCCAGGCTATGGTGACGGTCAACGCGGCTGCCAAAGGTGCTTTTCGCGTCGTTGAGGTGCATACCACGCAGGTACTCAAAGCCCACGACGCGCTCGAACTCGGCGAAGGTTTTCGCACACGCTTCCGCGCTGCGCAGGTCGTAACCGGCGGCAAAGGCGTGGCAGGTATCAATGCAGACGCCGATGCGGGATTTATCTTCTACGGCGTCGATGATGGCCGCCAGATGCTCAAAGCGAAAACCGAGGTTGCTGCCCTGGCCTGCGGTATTTTCAATCACCGCCGTCACTCCCTGGGTCTGTGCCAGCACGATATTGATCGACTCGGCGATCCGCGCCAGGCATTCCTCTTCGTCGATTTGTGCCAGATGGCTGCCGGGATGGAAGTTCAGCAGCGTCAGGCCGAGCTGCTCGCAGCGCTGTACCTCATCAAGGAAGGCTGCACGGGATTTGTCCAGCGCCTCCTGGACCGGGTGACCGAGGTTAATCAGGAAACTGTCGTGGGGCAGGATCTGGCCGGGGGAGAAATGGTATTTTTCGCAGGCCGCTTTGAACTCATCAATCACCTGAGTGGTTAACGGCGCGGCGCGCCATTGGCGCTGATTTTTGGTGAACAGGGCGAAAGCGGTCGCCTCGATTTCGGCGGCGCGAATAGCGGCATTTGCCAGACCGCCGGCAGCGCTGACGTGCGCTCCAACATATTTCATAAAGGGACTCCTGTTAACCCGCAAACGCATATGATAGCGGGTTAACAGGATAAGGCTACAGCGGTTTATGCCATCAGGCTATGCACCACCAGGTTAATGGCGCCCCCGCCGACAATCAGCCAGACAAAGAGCAGCAGCGCCATCAGCAGCGGTTTCGCCCCGGCTTTTTTCAGGGCGCTGACGTGGGTGGTTAAGCCCAGCGCCGCCATCGCCATCGCCAACAGGATGGTATCCAGCGTCACCAGCATATCCACGACCGCTTTGGGCAGCAGATGAAACGAGTTAAACACCGCGACCACAATAAACAGGATCGCAAACCACGGGATGGTGATTTTGCTCTTCTCGCCGTTGCCCGCTGGCGCAAGCTGTTTCACCCTTGCGGCCAGAATCAGCAGGAACGGCGCCAGCATCATCACCCGCAGCATTTTGGCGATCACCGCGGCGTTCTCCGCATCCGGGCTGATGGCGTGACCCGCCGCGACCACCTGGGCGACCTCATGCATCGTCGAACCGATGTAGATGCCGTAGGTTTCCGGGCTAAACCAGTGGGCTACCAGCGGATACATGGCCGGATAGAGGAAGATCGCCAGCGTACCGAAGATCACCACCGTCGCCACCGCCACGGTCACCTTGCTGGACTCGGCCTTTACCACCGGCTCGGTGGCCAGCACCGCTGCGGCGCCGCAGATGCTGCTGCCCGCACCAATCAGCCAGCTGGTCTGTTTGTCGAGCCCGAACACCTTCTGGCCGATAAAGCAGGCCAGTAAAAAGGTGCTCGAGAGGGTTAAAATATCAATCGCAATACCGCTTACCCCGACGTCGGCAATCTGCGCGAAGGTCAGACGAAAGCCATACAGGATGATCCCGAGTCGCAGCAGATGCTGCTTGGCGAAGATAACGCCGCCGTCGCACGGCTTGTAGATCTGCGGATAAACCGTATTTCCGACGACCATCCCCAGCAGGATAGCCAGGGTCAGGGCGCTGAATCCGGCGCCTGCAACTGCCGGGATGCTGCCGCCCCATAATGCGACACCGGTGACCAGCGCGCTCAGCGCCAGGCCCGGAATGTAATGCCACACGGTACGATGATGCTGTAGGGTGAGTGTTGTCATAACCGTCTCCTTTTCTCTGGCTAAAAGGTTACGGCGCACTGGCTTAAAAATAAAATTGATTATATATTTATAATTAATCTTTATAAGTGGTAAGCAGAGTGCTTACCCTACCGGATAGCGACTATGCACATTACCTTACGCCAGCTTGAAGTTTTCGCCGAAGTACTGAAAAGCGGATCGACCACCCAGGCTTCTCAGATGCTGGCACTCTCTCAGTCCGCCGTCAGCGCTGCGCTCACCGATCTCGAAGGTCAATTGGGGGTTCAGCTCTTTGACCGGGTAGGGAAGCGGCTGGTGGTGAACGAGCATGGACGTTTGCTCTACCCGCGCGCGCTGGCGTTGCTGGAGCAGACCGTCGAAATCGAACAGCTCTTTCGCGAGGATAACGGCGCCATTCGTGTCTACGCCAGCAGCACCATTGGCAACTATATCCTGCCTGAAGTGATTGCCCGCTATCGCCGGGATTTCCCGACCCTGCCGCTGGAGATGAGCGTCGGTAACAGCCAGGACGTGATTACCGCGGTGATCGATTTTCGGGTGGATATCGGCCTTATCGAAGGGCCATGCCACAACGCCGACATTATTGCTGAGCCCTGGCTGGAGGATGAGCTGGTGGTCTTCGCCTCGCCGGCCTCTTCTTTATTACAGCAGGAGGTGACCCTGGAGCGGCTGGCGCAGGCGCCGTGGATTTTACGCGAGCAGGGCTCAGGCACGCGTGAGATCGTCGATTATCTGCTGCTCTCCCATCTGCCGCAGTTCCATATGGGCATGGAACTCGGCAATTCAGAGGCCATCAAACATGCGGTGCGCCACGGTCTTGGCATCAGCTGCCTGTCGCGGCGGGTGATTGCCGAACAGCTGGAGAGCGGAACGCTGGTGGAGATCCCCGTGCCGTTGCCCAATAAGCTGGTGCGCACCCTGTGGCGCATCCATCACCGTCAGAAGCACCTCTCTAATTCCCTCCAGCGTTTTCTGCGTTACTGCGAAATGTAATCCTGCCCGGCGGCGTTTTGTCCGCCGGTAGTCATTACTCGCATCAATACTATTCTCTGCTTTACTTATAATCCTGGACCGGTCATGAAGCTCTCTTATAACAGGGCATTTGTGCCGGAAGAGCCGGCGATCGTCTGCTACAATCGCGCCTCATTTTTTGAATGGACAGCATTTTCACATGGTTTCCGAAACTAAAACCACAGAAGCGCCCGCGCTACGTCGCGAACTCAAGGCGCGTCACCTGACGATGATCGCCATTGGCGGCTCTATCGGTACAGGCCTCTTTGTCGCCTCTGGCGCGACGATTTCAGCAGCGGGTCCTGGCGGCGCGCTCTTTTCCTATATCCTGATCGGTCTGATGGTCTACTTCCTGATGACCAGCCTGGGTGAACTGGCGGCGTACATGCCGGTATCCGGTTCTTTTTCTACCTACGGTCAGAAATACGTTGAAGAAGGCTTTGGCTTCGCGCTGGGCTGGAACTACTGGTACAACTGGGCGGTGACCATCGCCGTGGACCTGGTGGCGGCACAGCTGGTCATGACCTGGTGGTTCCCGGACACGCCGGGCTGGATCTGGAGCGCGCTCTTCCTGGCGGTGATCTTCCTGCTCAACTACATCTCCGTGCGCGGCTTTGGTGAGGCCGAATATTGGTTCTCCCTGATCAAAGTGGCGACCGTGATCATCTTTATTATCGTCGGCCTGGCGATGATCGTCGGTATCTTCCAGGGTAGCGAGCCTGCGGGCTGGAGCAACTGGACGGTTGGCGATGCACCTTTTGCGGGTGGTTTATCGGCGATGATTGGCGTGGCGATGATTGTCGGCTTCTCCTTCCAGGGGACCGAACTGATCGGTATCGCGGCGGGTGAATCCGAAAACCCGGAGAAGAACATCCCGCGCGCGGTGCGTCAGGTCTTCTGGCGTATCCTGCTGTTCTATGTGTTCGCCATCCTGATTATCAGCCTGATCATTCCGTACACCGATCCGAGCCTGCTGCGTAACGATGTGAAAGACATCAGCGTCAGCCCGTTCACCCTGGTGTTCCAGCATGCTGGTCTGCTCTCTGCGGCAGCGGTTATGAACGCGGTGATCCTGACGGCGGTGCTGTCGGCGGGTAACTCCGGGATGTACGCCTCTACCCGTATGCTCTACTCCCTGGCCTGCGATGGCAAAGCGCCGCGTATTTTCGCGAAGCTCTCCCGGGGCGGCGTGCCGCGTAACGCGCTCTACGCCACCACCGTGATTGCCTGCCTGTGCTTCCTGACCTCGATGTTCGGCAACCAGACCGTCTACCTGTGGCTGCTGAATACCTCCGGGATGACGGGCTTTATCGCCTGGCTGGGCATCGCCATCAGCCACTACCGTTTCCGTCGCGGCTACGTGAAGCAGGGTTACGATATTAACAACCTGCCATACCGCTCCGGCTTCTTCCCGCTGGGTCCGATCTTCGCCTTTGTGCTCTGTCTGATCATCACCCTCGGCCAGAACTACGAAGCCTTCCTGGCCGACACCATCGACTGGGGCGGCGTAGCGGCCACCTATATCGGTATCCCGCTGTTCCTGATCATCTGGTTTGGTTACAAGCTGGCGAAGGGAACGAAGTTTGTGCGCTACAGCGAAATGGAATTCCCGAATAGCTTTAAAAAATAAGCGCACCACCTCTCTCTAACCCGCTCAGCCGAGCGGGTTTTTTATTTCTCCACAGTATGCTCTCTTGACATAACTTTTAACAATTGAATTGATAATGGTTATCGTTTGCCTTATCATTAGCAAAGTAATCAAAAGGATGAAGGAGTCAACTTTCTCGCCCTGGTCAGGGGAGGGGTTGCGGCCACACCTGCAAAGAATTACCAGACCGACCCGCCCAAAGAAGCGGGCGGCATGCAATGCAATGTGAGCAGTACATATTTGATTTTGCTGTGTTTACCTCATGGAGAAATGGAATGTTTAGGTTGAATCCCTTCGTTCGGGGAGGGCTGTGCGCGTCTGCTCTTTCCCTGGCGCTGCCGGTTGCGGCGGTGGAATCTGGCGACACGATGGTCGTTACCGCCTCGGCCAACGAGCAAAACCTGAAAGATGCCCCCGCCAGTATCAGCGTCATCACCCAGCAGGATCTGCAGCGTAAGCCAGTGCAGAACCTGAAAGATGTGTTACAGGACGTGCCGGGCGTGCAGTTAACTAACGAAGGGGACAACCGCAAGGGCGTCAGTATCCGCGGGCTGGACAGCAGCTATACGCTGATCCTGATCGACGGCAAACGCGTCAACTCGCGCAACGCCGTGTTCCGCCATAACGACTTCGATCTCAACTGGGTGCCGGTGGACGCCATCGAGCGCATCGAAGTGGTGCGCGGGCCAATGTCCTCCCTCTACGGCTCCGATGCTCTGGGCGGCGTGGTCAATATCATCACCAAAAAGATCGGCCAGAAATGGACCGGCACCCTCACTGCCGACACCACCATTCAGGAACATCGCGATCGCGGCGACACCTACGGCGGCCAGTTCTATACCAGCGGCCCGCTGGTGGATGGCGTTCTCGGCCTGAAAGCCTTCGGCAGCGTCTCCCAGCGTGATAAAGACGATCCGCAGTCCTCTTCCACCAGCGCTACAGGCGAAACCCCGCGTATCGAAGGCTTCACCAGCCGTGATGCCAACGTGGAATTTGCCTGGACCCCGAACGATAACCACGATTTCACCGCCGGGTATGGTTTTGACCGTCAGGATCGGGATTCCGACTCGCTGGACAAAAACCGTCTGGAGCGCCAGAACTACTCCCTGAGCCACAATGGCCGCTGGGGGCTGGGCAACAGCGAGCTGAAATTCTACGGCGAGAAGGTGGACAACAAAAATCCGGGCAACAGCAGCGCGATCACCTCCGAAAGCAACTCCATCGACGGTAAATATGTCCTGCCGTTGGGGGAGATTAACCAGCTGGTGACCTTTGGCGGAGAGTGGCGTCACGATAAGCTGAAAGATCCGGTCAACCTTACCGGCGGCAACAGCAGTAATACATCGGCCAGCCAGTATGCGCTGTTCCTGGAAGATGAATGGCGGATCTTTGAGCCGCTGGCCCTGACCACCGGCGTGCGCATGGATGACCATGAAACCTACGGCGACCACTGGAGCCCGCGTGCTTACCTGGTTTATAACGCCACCGATACTCTAACGGTGAAAGGCGGCTGGGCGACAGCATTCAAGGCGCCGTCGCTGTTGCAGCTGAGTCCGGACTGGACCACCGGCTCCTGCCGCGGTGCCTGTGAAATTGTCGGTAGCCCGGATCTGAAACCAGAAACCAGTGAAAGTTTCGAGCTGGGGCTGTACTACAGCGGGGAAGAGGGTTGGTTAGAAGGCGTTCAGGGGAGCATCACCGCTTTCCAGAATGACGTTGATGACCGGATCAGCATCAGCCGTACCGCCAACGTCGGCCAGGCGCAGAGCTACCCTAACTATGTCGGGCTGAATGCCGACGGCGAGCCGGTGTTCCGCTATTACAACGTCAATAAGGCGCGTATCCGTGGCCTGGAGACGGAGATTAAGTTCCCGATTGCCGAAGAGTGGCGAATGACGCTGAATTACACCTATAACGACGGGCGTGATATCAGCAACGGCGGCAACAAGCCGCTCTCCGAGCTGCCGTTCCATACCGCAAACGGTACGCTGGACTGGCAGGCGACCCAGGCGTGGTCCTTCTACGTGCAGGGGAATTACACGGGTGAGAAACGCGCGATTACCGATGGCGCGGCTACGCCGGGTGGCTACGTGGTGTGGAATACCGGTGGCGCATGGCAGGCGACCAAAAACGTTAAGCTGCGTGCGGGCGTCATGAACCTGCTGGATAAAGATCTCAGCCGCGACGACTACAGCTATACCGAAGAAGGACGCCGTTACTTTATGGCGGTGGATTACCAGTTCTGATCGAGGGATCGCCGGAGCGGTGCGGTCTGTTTGCCGGGCGGCGCTGCGCTTGCCCGGCCTACGGGCTGGTGCGGTCTGTTTGCCGGGCGGCGCTGCGCTTGCCCGGCCTACGGGCTGGTGCGGTCTGTTTGCCGGGCGGCGCTGCGCTTGCCCGGCCTACGGGCTGGTGCGGTCTGTTTGCCGGTGGCGCTGCGCTTGCCCGGCCTACGGGCTGGTGTGGGTTTTGTAGGCCCGGTAAGCGAAGCGCCACCGGGCATGAGGCTGGCACTTACTTCAACAACTGCTGCGCATGGAAGCGCAGATGATCTTCAATAAACGACGCAATGAAATAATAGCTGTGATCGTACCCCGGCTGGATACGTAACGTCAGCGGCCAGGCTTTTTGCCGTGCCGCTTCCGCCAGTACGGCTGGCTGGAGCTGGCTTGCCAGGAACTGATCGGCATCGCCCTGATCGATAAGCGTCGGGATCGCCTGTTCCGGCTGGCTGGCCAGCATCAGGGCGCAGCTGTCCCACGCCTGCCAGTTTGCAGCATCTTCACCCAGATAGTGGCTAAAGGCTTTCTGCCCCCACGGCACCTGCGTCGGGTTGACGATAGGCGCAAACGCCGAGACGCTGACATATTTACCCGGGTTTTTCAGCGCCATCACCAGCGCACCGTGACCGCCCATCGAATGGCCGCTGATGGCACAGCGATCGGCTACTGCAAATTCCGCTTGGATCAGCGCCGGCAGCTCGTCGCGCAGATAATCATACATCCGGTAATGACGCGCCCAGGGCTGCTGGGTGGCGTTCAGGTAGAACCCGGCGCCTTTACCCAGATCATATCCGGCATCGTCCGCCACGTCGTCGCCGCGCGGGCTGGTATCCGGCATCACCAGGGCGATCCCCAGTTCGGCCGCCACGCGCTGGGCGCCCGCTTTGGTGGTGAAGTTCTCATCATTGCAGGTCAGGCCAGAGAGCCAGTAAAGCACCGGCGGTTTCGCCCCGTCGGTCGCCGGAGGAAGAAAAATGCTGAACGTCATCGCGCAGTTCAGCACCGTGGAGTCGTGACGCCAGCGCTGCTGTCGACCTTCAAAACAGTGGTGCTCTTCGAGCAGTTCCATGCAGGGCTCCTTCAGGAAGGTGAGATCGGGATTGAAAGCCATAATACAGATTATTCAGTAACGTGTGAGCAACTTTCACTTCCGCATTTGCCTCATATCCTGCATCATGAATTTACGAAACTTTAACAATCGGGGTGGTCATGGCGCTGCGTATCGCGCTCAGCGGATTTGTGGTTCTGGTGGTGGCGATGGGAATAGGGCGCTTTGCCTTTACTCCTCAGGTGCCGCTGATGATTTCGGCGGGCGAGCTCACCCTGACCAGCGCCGGGCTGGTGGCGGCGATGAACTATCTCGGCTATCTGGCGGGAGCGTGGGATGCCATGCGCGCGCACCGGTTTGTCGAGGGCCGTCTGTGGCTGGGGATCGGGGGAGCAGTGGCGCTGACGCTGCTCTCCGCCGTGGCGGATAATGCGGTGATCCACGGGCTACTGCGCTTTGTGATTGGTTGCATGAGCGGCTGGTCGATGGTGTTGATTGCCGCCTGGACCAACGAACGGCTGGCCCATTTTGGCAAGCCGGGCCTGAGTGCCGCGGTGTTTGCCGGGCCGGGGGCGGGGATCGCCTTAAGCGGCCTGCTGGCGGTCTGGATCCAGGCGCAGGCGCTCTCCGCCAGCGCTGCCTGGCAAATCTACGGCCTGCTGGCGCTGGTGCTCGTCGCGCTGGTGGCCCGCTACCTGCCCCGTGCCGGGCAGCTGCATCGTCCGGGCACAACGCCGGAGCCGCTGACGCTAACCCGCGATCTGCGCCGTCTGGTCTGGAGCTACAGCCTCGCCGGGTTTGGCTACATCCTCCCGGCGACCTTTCTGTCGCAGATGGCGGCGCTGCGCTTTCCCGGTAGCGCCTTTGCCCAGTTTGTCTGGCCGGTTTTTGGTGTCGCCTCGATGGTGGGCATTGCCCTCAGCATAGCCTTGCGCCACGTCGCGTCGACCCATCGTCGGCTGGCGATCGTGCTCTGGTTGCAGGCGGTGGGAGTGATTGCCGCCTGGCTGATGCCGGGGATGGCCGGTCTGGTGACCGGTGCGCTGCTGGTCGGCGGCGGATTTTTATGTGCGGTGCAGCTCTCGTTGCTCTATGGGCGTGAACTGGCACCGAATCATACGCGTTACATGGCCGGGTTACTGACGACCGGCTATGCCATCGGGCAGCTAATTGGCCCGATGACCTCGGCACTGTCGAGCTGGCTTACCCATCAGCTTGAGCCTGCGCTGGGCCTTGCCGGTATCGCATTGTTTGTTGCGGGCGGACTGGTCTGGCAGCGTCAGGTTGAAAGGTAACGACAATTAGAATAATTATCGCGGTGAATACTGGATTATGCTCGCCGTCTCGCGCACAATGAGTGCACATTTTGCCCCACGGAGGGCAGAAGAGCGCCACACCTGCAGGAGAAAAGAATGTCATCAATGAGTAAAGAAGCTGCCCTCGTCCATGAAGCGCTGGTAGCACACGGCCTTGAAACGCCGCTGCGCCCACCGGTTCAGGAGATGGACAACGAAACACGTAAAAGTCTTATTTCCGGGCACATGACCGAAATCATGCAGCTGCTCAATCTCGATTTGAGTGATGACAGTCTGATGGAGACGCCGCGTCGCATCGCCAAAATGTATGTCGATGAGATTTTCTCCGGGCTTGATTACGCTAATTTCCCGAAAATTACCGTCATTGAAAACAAAATGAAGGTCGATGAGATGGTGACGGTGCGCGATATCACTCTGACCAGCACCTGCGAACATCACTTTGTGACCATCGACGGTAAAGCAACCGTGGCCTATATCCCGAAAGATGCGGTGATTGGCCTGTCCAAAATCAACCGTATCGTGCAGTTCTTTGCCCAGCGTCCGCAGGTGCAGGAGCGTTTAACCCAGCAGATCCTCATCGCGCTGCAAACGCTGCTTGGCACCAACAACGTGGCGGTATCGATTGATGCGGTACACTACTGCGTGAAAGCGCGTGGCATTCGTGATGCGACCAGCGCCACCACCACCACCTCGCTGGGCGGCCTGTTCAAATCGAGCCAGAATACCCGCCAGGAGTTCCTGCGCGCCGTCCGTCACGTTAGCTAATCGTCAGGGCAGGGTACATGGAAAGAAATGTCACGCTGGATTTCGTTCGTGGCGTCGCTATTCTGGGTATTCTGCTTCTGAATATAAGCGCCTTCGGTTTGCCGAAGGCCGCTTACCTCAATCCCGCCTGGTATGGCGATATCACTCTCCGCGACGCCTGGACATGGGCGGTGCTGGATCTCTTTGCCCAGGTCAAATTCCTTACCCTGTTTGCGCTGCTGTTTGGCGCAGGTCTTCAGCTGTTACTGAAACGCGGTAAACGCTGGATCCAGGCTCGGCTCTCTCTGCTGGTGCTGTTCGGATTTATTCATGGGCTGCTGTTCTGGGATGGCGACATTCTGCTGGCCTATGGGCTGGTAGGGCTGATCTGCTGGCGCATCATCCGCGATGCGCACGATATCAAAAATCTCTTCAATACCGGCGTGGTGCTGTTTCTTATCGGCGTGGCTATATTGCTGCTGCTGGGGGTTATCTCCGGCGGCTCGACCAACCGCTCCTGGGTACCGGATGCGGCAAACCTGCAATATGAGCAGTACTGGAAGTTGGGCGGCGGACTGGAAGCCATCAGCAACCGGGCGGATATGATTGGCAACAGCTTACTGGCGCTCGGCGCACAGTATGGCTGGCAGCTGGCGGGGATGATGCTGATCGGCGCCGCGCTGATGCGTACCGGCTGGCTGAAGGGCGAGTTCAGTCCGCGCCACTATCGCCGCACCGGGATGTGGCTGGTGCTGATCGGGCTGGCGATCAATCTTCCGGCGGTGATCGCCCAGTGGTATCTGCACTGGGATTATCGCTGGTGTGCATTCCTGTTGCAGGCGCCGCGCGAGCTGAGCGCGCCGTTTCAGACGATTGGCTATGCCGCGCTCATCTACGGTTACTGGCCACAGCTCTGCCGTTTCAGGCTGGTGACGGCGGTGGCCTGCGTGGGGCGCATGGCGCTCAGCAACTATATTTTACAGACGCTGATCTGTACTACCCTGTTCTATCAGCTTGGCTTATTTATGAAGTTCGACCGGCTACAATTGCTGGGCATTGTCCTGCCGGTGTGGCTGGTTAATATTCTTTTCTCTGTTCTCTGGCTGCGCCATTTCCGTCAGGGGCCGCTGGAATGGGTATGGCGGCAATTGACCATACGTGCGTCAGGCGTTTCATCAAGCCATACATCCGGATAACGATCTGGATCACAATCATTAACAAAACGGATGTAACCGTTTTCATCCTTGTGACCTTCTTCACGTAGTCCTCGCCTTGTCGCTGCCAGAATAGACACCTTGCTAAACACAGGGGGTGTCTGTGAGTCGCTGCAATCTAAATAAGGGTGGTGAATATGATCACCATTCGTGACGTCGCGCGTCAGGCGGGCGTTTCTGTCGCCACCGTTTCCCGGGTTCTCAACAATAGCGCGCTGGTCAGTCCGGAGACGCGTGAATGCGTGATGAAAGCCGTCACGGCGCTGGGCTACCGGCCTAATGCGAACGCCCAGGCGCTGGCGACCCAGGTCAGCGATACCATCGGTGTGGTGGTGATGGACGTGTCGGATGCCTTCTTCGGCGCGCTGGTAAAAGCCGTCGATATGGTGGCCCAGGAGCACCAGAAAAACGTGCTGATCGGCAACAGCTATCACGAGGCGGAGAAGGAGCGTAACGCCATTGAGGTGCTGATTCGCCAGCGCTGTAACGCCCTGATCGTCCATTCAAAAGCCCTGAGCGACGAGGAGCTTTCTGCCCTCATGGAGCAGATCCCCGGCATGGTGCTCATTAACCGCATCGTTCCCGGCTACGCCCACCGCTGCGTCTGCCTCGATAACGTCAGCGGAGCGATGATGGCCACGCGGATGCTGATGAACAACGGGCATCAGCGCATCGGCTATCTGGCCTCCAGCCACCGCATTGAGGACGACGATATGCGCCGGGAAGGCTGGCAGAAAGCGTTGCTGGAACAGGGTATTACCGGATCAGACAGCTGGATCGGCACCGGTGCGCCGGACATGCAGGGTGGGGAAGCGGCCATGGTGGAGCTGCTCGGGCGCAACCTGCAGTTGACCGCGGTTTTTGCCTACAACGACAGCATGGCGGCGGGCGCACTCACGGCGCTGAAAGACAATGGCATTGCGGTGCCACAGCATCTGTCATTGATTGGTTTTGATGATATCCCGATTGCCCGTTACACGGACCCGCAGCTGACCACAGTCCGCTACCCCATCGCCTCCATGGCCCGGTTGGCCACGGAGCTGGCGTTACAGGGGGCCGCCGGGAAGCTGGATATCAATGCAACACACTGTTTCATGCCAACTTTAGTGCGTCGCCACTCCGTTGCCATTCGGCAAACTGTGGTGCCGATCACTAACTAATAATTCGCCGTGATGTAACCGTTTTCAATTTGTGAGTAAATTCACAGTAACTTAACAATGCGCTGTCTATGATGTCAGCGTTTTAGCAACTGAAACGCTATGTAACGGTGATTAATCACTTTGGCTATAGCTAAGGTTCGTTAAACATCCAAAAAAACGCATTCTGGAGCGTTACCGACCAAGGAAGATAGAAATTTTATAAGTGGACTTCGGCCGGCAGTAACGTTTCTTTAACATGTGCCCGCCGAGCCTTATTCACACGAACTACCCTGCATAAAAATCGGAGATATCATGAATAAGAAGGTGTTGACTCTGTCTGCTGTTATGGCAAGCATGCTTTTCGGTGCCGCCGCGCACGCTGCAGATAGCCGTATTGGTGTGACTATCTATAAGTATGACGACAACTTCATGTCCGTTGTGCGTAAGGCAATCGAGAAAGAGGGTACTGGCGCACCAGACGTACAGCTGCTGATGAACGACTCCCAGAATGACCAGTCCAAACAGAACGACCAGATTGACGTTCTGCTGGCGAAAGGCGTAAAAGCTCTGGCAATCAACCTGGTTGACCCGGCAGCAGCAGGCACCGTTATTGAAAAAGCACGCGGCCAGAACGTGCCGATTGTGTTCTTCAACAAAGAACCTTCCCGCAAAGCGCTGGATAGCTACGACAAAGCCTTCTACGTCGGTACCGACTCCAAAGAATCCGGCATTATTCAGGGCGATCTGATTGCCAAACACTGGGCCGCTAACCCGAACTGGGATCTGAACAAAGACGGTCAGGTACAGTTCGTACTGCTGAAAGGCGAGCCAGGCCACCCGGACGCTGAAGCACGTACCACCTACGTTATCAAAGAGCTGAACGACAAGGGTCTGAAAACCCAGCAGCTGGCTTTAGATACCGCAATGTGGGATACCGCTCAGGCGAAAGACAAGATGGACGCATGGCTGTCCGGCCCGAACGCGAACAAAATTGAAGTGGTTATCGCGAACAACGACGCGATGGCAATGGGTGCGGTAGAAGCTCTGAAAGCACACAACAAATCCTCTATCCCGGTATTTGGTGTTGATGCCCTGCCAGAAGCGCTGGCACTGGTTAAATCTGGCGCAATGGCCGGTACCGTGCTGAACGATGCCAACAACCAGGCGAAAGCCACCTTCGATCTGGCGAAAAACCTGGCAGAAGGCAAAGGCGCTGCTGACGGTACTAACTGGAAAATTGACAACAAAGTTGTTCGTGTACCGTACGTTGGCGTAGATCAGGAAAACCTGGCGCAGTTCACCGGTAAATAAGTTATAGCATTCCACTGGGCGCAGTTTCTGCGCCCTTTTATCACGCGACGCGAGGCCGAGAAGGTATAATTATGGTCAGCACAACGACTCAGTCGTCCGGTGAATACTTGTTGGAAATGAGCGGTATCAACAAGTCTTTTCCCGGTGTTAAAGCACTGGATAATGTTAATTTAAAAGTACGGCCTCACTCCATTCACGCCTTAATGGGTGAAAACGGTGCGGGTAAATCAACATTATTGAAATGCTTATTTGGGATCTACCAAAAAGATTCTGGCAGCATTCTTTTTCAGGGAAAAGAGATCGATTTCCATTCCGCCAAAGAGGCGCTGGAAAACGGTATTTCGATGGTTCACCAGGAACTAAACCTGGTACTTCAGCGTTCTGTTATGGACAATATGTGGCTGGGTCGTTATCCGACCAAAGGCGTATTTGTCGATCAGGACAAAATGTATCGCGACACCAAAGCTATTTTTGATGAACTGGATATTGATATCGATCCGCGCGCGCGCGTCGGTACGTTGTCTGTTTCTCAAATGCAGATGATTGAAATCGCCAAGGCCTTCTCCTATAACGCTAAAATCGTGATTATGGACGAGCCTACCTCTTCATTAACGGAGAAAGAGGTGAACCACCTGTTCACCATTATCCGTAAACTGAAAGAGCGCGGTTGCGGCATCGTTTATATCTCTCACAAAATGGAAGAGATCTTCCAGCTGTGTGATGAAATCACCGTGCTTCGCGACGGGCAGTGGATCGCCACCCAGTCGCTGGAAGGGCTGGACATGGACAAGATCATCGCCATGATGGTTGGCCGTTCCCTGAACCAGCGCTTCCCGAACAAAGAGAACAAGCCGGGCGAAGTGATTCTGGAAGTGCGCAACCTGACTTCACTGCGTCAGCCTTCCATTCGCGATGTCTCCTTCGATCTGCATAAAGGGGAGATCCTCGGGATTGCCGGTCTGGTGGGCGCCAAGCGTACCGATATCGTCGAAACGCTGTTTGGCATCCGCGAGAAATCTGGCGGCACTATCACTCTGCACGGTAAAAAGATTAATAACCATAACGCCAACGAAGCCATTAACCACGGCTTTGCGCTGGTGACGGAAGAGCGTCGCTCGACCGGTATTTACGCCTATCTGGATATTAACTTTAACTCCTTAATTTCTAATATTCATAATTATAAAAATAAAATCGGTTTGTTGGATAATTCCCGCATGAAGAGCGATACCCAGTGGGTTATTGACTCCATGCGCGTAAAAACCCCAGGACACCGCACGCAAATTGGATCGCTTTCCGGTGGTAACCAGCAAAAGGTTATTATTGGGCGCTGGTTGTTAACCCAGCCTGAAATTCTGATGCTGGATGAACCAACCCGCGGTATCGACGTTGGTGCAAAATTTGAAATTTATCAGCTGATTGCTGAATTAGCTAAGAAAGATAAAGGGATTATTATTATTTCTTCCGAAATGCCGGAATTGTTAGGGATCACAGATCGTATTCTGGTTATGAGCAATGGTCTCGTTGCCGGAATTGTTGACACCAAAACGACAACGCAAAACGAAATTTTGCGTCTTGCGTCTTTGCACCTTTAAGATCAGGGGCTCCTCATGAGTGCGTTAAATAAGAAAAGTTTTCTTACTTATCTGAAAGAAGGCGGTATTTACGTTGTTCTTTTAGTCTTACTGGCTATTATTATTTTCCAGGATCCGACTTTCTTAAGTCTGCTGAACTTAAGTAACATTCTGACCCAGTCTTCGGTGCGTATTATTATCGCCCTCGGCGTGGCAGGTCTTATTGTCACCCAGGGTACTGACCTGTCAGCCGGCCGTCAGGTTGGTCTGGCGGCGGTTGTTGCGGCAACGCTTCTGCAGTCGATGGAAAACGCCAACAAGGTCTTCCCGGAAATGGCAACCATGCCTATTTTCCTGGTGATCCTGATTGTCTGTGCCATTGGCGCGGTCATCGGTCTGATTAACGGCATCATCATTGCGTACCTGAACGTAACGCCGTTCATCACCACCCTGGGTACCATGATCATCGTTTACGGTATCAACTCCCTGTACTACGACTTTGTGGGCGCATCACCGATTTCCGGTTTCGACAGTGGATTCTCGACCTTTACGCAGGGCTTTATCGCGATGGGCAGTTTCCGCCTCTCCTACATCACCTTCTACGCGCTGATTGCCGTGGCGTTCGTCTGGGTGCTGTGGAACAAAACCCGCTTCGGTAAGAACATCTTCGCTATCGGGGGTAACCCGGAAGCGGCAAAAGTCTCTGGTGTTAACGTGGCGCTGAACCTGCTGGTTATCTATGCCCTGTCCGGCGTGTTCTATGCGTTCGGTGGTTTGCTGGAAGCGGGCCGTATCGGCTCTGCCACCAACAACCTCGGCTTTATGTATGAGCTGGATGCGATTGCTGCGTGCGTCGTGGGTGGCGTGTCGTTCAGTGGTGGTGTGGGTACCGTGCTGGGTGTGGTCACCGGTGTGATCATCTTCACCGTTATCAACTACGGTCTGACCTATATCGGCGTCAACCCGTACTGGCAGTACATTATCAAGGGCGCGATTATTATCTTTGCGGTAGCGCTGGACTCCCTGAAGTACGCGCGTAAGAAGTGATATTTCGGTTAACAAAAAACCCGCCTTGTGCGGGTTTTTTTATGTCCCTCTCACTGAGGGAGAGAGGTAAGGAGAACATGCGGCGGCTATGGGTATTCCGTTCACCTTGCGTTCGCTGCTTCTCTGTTCACCGCGTCACCGGTGAACGTGTTAAGGGGGCTATCGCCGCCCCCTTAACAATCCCGGCTCCCGGCAAGAAAATCGCCGCTTCGCGGTGCCCTCAGCTTATTCCTTCAGGCTTTCGGGTCGGGCACCAGCCTGCATCCATGCAGGCTATGCCCTCTCGGCGCGTCCATGCGCCTCGCCCCGGCCTTACGGAAACGCTTCGGCGATTTTCAGCCGGACCAGGCAGCCGCTGTAAGCCTTTTATTTCCCTTTGAATTTCTTCATCGCTGAATTTGGTTTTTGGTTTTTGGTTTTTGTTTTTTGGTTCTTGGTTTTGTAGGCCGGGTAAGGCGAAGCCGCCACCCGGCGGGGGTTACTTCTTCTTCTGCATCTCAAGCAGCTGTTCTGGGGTGACCGCCGGATAACCCTGGGCATCGGCAGGGACTTCTGTCATCGTCGGGATTGGCACCAGCGGGCCTAAGAAGCGTGGTTCGCGTTTGAAGATGTAGAGATCCGCCAGCGCCCCCAGGCGTGCGCCAAACTCGCGTACCCGCACGGTGAGCATATCTTTTGGTGACGGAACGGCATAACACTGGGCCTGAATGCCCATATGCAGGGCGATAAACAGCGCGCGCTCGCAGTGGAAGCGTTGCGTGATGATGATGAAATCGTTGGTATCAAACACCTTACGGGTGCGAACAATCGAATCGAGGGTTCTGAAACCGGCGTAGTCGAGCACGATATCGGCCGGATCAACCCCTGCGGCAATCAAATCCTTACGCATGGTGACCGGCTCGTTATAGCTCTGCAGCGCGTTGTCGCCACTCAGCAGCAGATAGTTGACCTTGCCGCTGTTATAGGCGTTGAGCGCTCCCTGAATGCGGTAACGGTAATACTGGTTGATCACCCCGGTGCGGTAATACTTGGCGGTGCCCAGCACCACGCCGACCTGCCGGTAGGGCAGATCCTGAAGGTCATCAAAGATATAAGGAGCCGTTTTCCAGCTCATCCAGCGGTCGAGGCCCAGCGCAGTCAACAGCACGATGCCGATCAGGACAACCAGGCTGTAAAACATGCGCTTTAACATACAGATGACTCTTACCAAAGGTGAAATTTCACTCAGGCTACTTTACCCGTCTGGTAAGCGCAAGAAAGGGCGATTTAATTGAGGGGATTTTCATCAGTTGTGCGGGCATTGCTGCCCGCATCATACGCTTAGCCCAGCAGGACACGGTCAATGTTGCTACAACCCAGCGCACGCAGCGTGGCCGCAGTGGCATCCCACTGGATCAGCGGAGCGTCAGCTTTTTCCGCCAGAATGGCGCGCTGGATATCCGGGTAGTCGTAACCGTTAAGGCTGAGCAGGTTCAGCGCCCCCTGTAACGGCGGCAGCGTCGGGTTAAAGGCGGCATTCTCAGCATAGCTGCCGGTAAAGATTCGCCCGTCACGACACTCCAGCGCCACGCCGCTTGGCGCGTTGCTGTATGGCGCGTGTGCTTTATTGGCGGCAAGAATAGCAGCCTGGGTCAGTTCATCTCCGCTCACGGTATAACCGTGGTCCTGCTCGTCCATCAGCAGCGATTTGATCTCAAGATCTTTCGGTCCGAACGCATCCGGCAGGTAATCCGCCAGCGTATGCTGGGCGCGGCCCGGCAGGTTGATGCGCAGCTGTAAACCGCTGTTAAGCTCGTTCATAAACTGACGGCAGTGGCCGCACGGGGTGTAGTTGACGGTGATCGCTTGCAGGGATTTTTCACCACGCAGCCAGGCGTGGCTGATGGCGCTCTGTTCCGCATGCACGGTCTGCTGCATGGTGGCGCCGAGATACTCCATATTGCCACCGAAGTACCAGGTGCCGCTCACGCCGCGGGCAATGGCGCCGACGTTGAAATGGGAAAGGTCAGCGCGGGCGCAGGCCGCCGCCAGCGGCAGAAGCGCAAAGGCCAGTGCGTCATCATCCAGATCCGTGGCACGTTTCAGTGCGGCGACCTGTTCAGCCGTCAGCAGGGCGGGGAAGTGTGCATCCGCCAGAACCGGGGCCAGGGCTGACTGCAAATTCTCTGCAAGCTCGGCAAAAGCTGATTGAAAACGTGGATGCATGGCGTTGCCTCATAAAGGTTAATGGATCGGTAGTGTACGGAGCCGCTGGGGCTTTATATGTGACTTAGATCTCATTATGTGTGCAACTTATGAAACTCAGATTAAAAATGCGCGACGCGTCGCAAATTTTAGCCCACCATCGCCAGAATGATCGGGAACAGGAAAGGGGCGATGAGCGAGGTCAAAATCCCGCAGATCACCAGCGCCAGCGAACTGAAGGCACCTTCCTGGTAATCCAGCTCCGCACAGCGGGCGGTGCCGAGGGCGTGTGAGGCGGTGCCCATCGCCAGACCACGCGCAGATTTGGTGCGAATGCGCATGGCGTTCAGCAGCGTATGGCCTAATACCGCACCCAGAATACCGACATAAATGACGCACACGGCGCTGATCGCCGGGATACCGCCGAGGCTGCCGCCCACCGCCATGGCAATCGGGGTGGTGACCGATTTAGGCAGAATGGAGGCGGCAATTTCCGGTGTTGCCCCCATCAGCAACGCTACCGAGGTGCCGGTGATCATCGCCACCACGCTACCCACCAGGCAGATGGTAATAATCGACTTCCAGCGGGCGCGGATCTGGTGCAGCTGTTCATACAGCGGAAACGCCAGCGCAACCACCGCAGGCTGGAGCAGATCGTTGAGGACTTTGCTGCCCTGGAAATAGTGATCGTAAGGGATGCCGGTTAACAGCAGGAAAGGGATGATCACGACCATCGCCACCAGCAGGGGATTAAGCAGCGGAAACTTCAGGCGCACCGCCAGCTTGCGGGCGGCGAAGAAGACTGCCACGGTGAGCGGCAACGACCACCAGATATTAGCCATCATTTTTTCTGTCCTTTCTGTCCAATCACTTTACGCTCCCCGTGCGCCAGATGGGTACTCCAGCTCACCACTAAAAACACCACCAGCGTACTGATGGTGCAGGAGACAAATATCGGGCCAAACTGCGCGCTCAGCAGATCGTAATACTGCATCACGCCCACACCGATGGGGACGAACAGAAGGGCCATATAGCGGATCAGTACCGAGCAGCCTGGCTTGACCCAGTTTGCCGGAAGGATTTGCAGCGCAAGCAGCACAAACAGGATCAGCATGCCGATAATACTGCCGGGAATGGTGATCGGCAGCAGCGAGGCGAGAAAAATACCTGCATAGAGGCAGGCATAAATCAGGATGAAGGCGCGCAGGTATTGCCAGATAACGATGAGTGTTTTATTCATGGTGGAAGCCCTTAATGGAACGCATTCATCATACAATTAAAACCGGAAACGTGCTACGGATCACATCATGACTTTTGAGCATACCAGACATTCCCATTCGGAACCTCGGGCATTCCCCCAGCCAGAAGGGTAAAAACATTATAAATCAGCCCGGTTCCATGAGCCCTTAAACAGGGCTTTCCACCATTACACAGAGCAGATACCATAGCGCCTCTTTTTTTACGGGTACTGATATGCGTGTATTACTGGCACCGATGGAAGGCGTGCTCGATTCGCTGGTGCGTGAGCTGCTGACCGACGTTAACGATTATGACCATTGCATCACCGAGTTCCTGCGGGTGGTGGATATGTTGTTGCCGGTAAAATCGTTTTACAGACTCTGCCCGGAACTGCATCACCAGAGCCGCACCCCCTCCGGCACACTGGTGCGGATCCAACTGCTGGGACAATATCCCGAGTGGCTGGCGGAAAACGCCGCCCGCGCCGTCGAGCTGGGCTCCTGGGGCGTGGATCTGAACTGCGGCTGTCCATCAAAAATGGTTAACGGCAGCGGCGGCGGCGCCACGCTGCTGAAAGATCCTGAGCTGATCTACCGCGGCGCGAAAGCGATGCGCGAGGCGGTGCCCTCCCATCTGCCGGTGACGGTAAAGGTTCGCCTCGGCTGGGACAGCGGCGACAGGCAGTTTGAAATTGCCGATGCGGTACAGCAGGCGGGCGCCAGCGAGCTGGTGGTTCATGGCCGCACCAAAGAAGATGGTTACAAAGCCGAGCGCATTAACTGGCAGGCCATCGGCGAGATACGCAAACGGCTGACTATCCCGGTGGTTGCCAACGGCGAAATCTGGGATCGCGAGAGCGCGCTGGCCTGCATGCAGGAGACCGGCTGCAATGCCATTATGATCGGGCGCGGGGCGCTCAACGTGCCAAACCTCAGCCGGGTGATTAAATACAACGAGCCGCGTATGCCGTGGCCGGAGGTGGTGACGCTGCTGAAGAAGTACTCCCGCCTCGAAAAGCAGGGCGACACCGGCCTGTACCACGTGGCGCGCATCAAGCAGTGGTTGAGCTACCTGCGTAAAGAGTACGACGAGGCCCTGGATCTGTTTCAGGAGATCCGCGCCCTGCAATCTTCGGCGGAGATCGCCCGGGTGATTCAGGCGAAATAGCAGTACGGCAAGCATCACGTTTTTGCGGCGCGCATTGTGGCGCCGAACGACACGGTTAACGTGTGCAAACGGGATGCGTATCCGGGTTTTTACTGGATATGTAAAGGTATGACAAATTGTGGATTGCCACCGATTCCTAAACAAAGGAGGCGAAGCGGGCGTATTTTGCCCCCCTTCTTTTTTTGGTGAATAACGTGATGAATCGTTCGATTTTTTATTTCTGCTGCTTGCCTCTCTCCCTGCTTCTTGTTGCCTGCGCCCCGGGCCACGATACCGCAACCTCGCTGAATCAACAGATCCCCGCCGCGAAAATCGATACCGGCCTGGCTGCCGGAGAGTGGCCAAAAGAGAGCTGGTGGGAAGATTTTCACGATCCAGAATTAAATACGCTGATTACCAAAGCCCTGGCCGATGCGCCGGATATGACCCTTGCCCGTCAGCGCATCGCCCTTGCCGAAGCGCAGGCCAAAATGGCAATGGCTACCGATGGCCCGGAGGTTAATTTCTCTGCCGACGCAGAGCGGCAGAAGATGTCAGCCGAAGGGTTAATGGGGCCCTTCGCGATAACCGATCCGGCGGCCGGAACCACTGGCCCCTGGTACACCAACGGCACCTTCGGCCTGACCGCCGGCTGGGATCTGGATTTGTGGGGTAAAAACCGCGCCCAGGTTGAAGCCCGCATCGGGAAGGTCAACGCACAACAGGCGGAGCTGCAGCAGACCCGTCAACTGCTTGCCAGCAGCGTGGCGCGTCTTTACTGGGACTGGCAAACCCAGGCGGCCATTGGGCATCTCTTAGCCGCCATCAAACAGGAGCAGCTTAATATTATCGGTACCGACCGGGAGCTGTACCAGCATGGCATCACCTCTTCTGTGGAAGGGGTGGAAACCGACATTAACGCCAGTAAAACCGATGAGCACCTGGCGGAGGTGAAGGGAAAAATGAAAGCCATTGAGGCGCGTCTGGCGGCGCTTACCAACTCCCCAACGGTGACGCTGACCCCGCACGCCTTGCCCGCTGTCGAGAGCAAAATGCCTTCCACTCTGGGCTATGAATTACTGGCTCGCCGCCCTGATTTGCAGGAGGCGCACTGGTATATCGAAGCCTCCCTGCATGAGGTGGATGCGGCGAAAGCGGCCTTCTATCCTGACGTGAACCTGATGGCCTTCCTGCAACAGGATGCGCTGCACTTAAGCGATCTGTTCCGCTCCTCGGCGCAGCAGATGGGCGTTACCGCCGGGCTGACCCTGCCGATTTTCGACAGTGGGCGCCTGAATGCCAACCTTGATATCGCCCAGGCGCAAAATAATCTGTCGATCGCGAACTACAACAAAGCGGTAGTGGAGGCTGTCAACCAGGTCGCCCGGACGGCAAGCGAAGTCGAAACGTTAATGACGAAAAATAAGCATCAGCAACGCGTTGAAGCCGATGCCGCACGGGTAGTCGCGCTGGCACAGGCGCGCTTTAATGCCGGGATTGTCGCAGGCTCACGGGTCAGCGAGGCTCGGATCCCCGCTCTGCAGGAACAACTGGCCGGGCTGACGCTGCAGGGACAGTACATCGATGCCACCCTGCAACTCACCTCCGCGCTGGGTGGCGGCTATAAGCACGGGTGAAAAGTGAGAAGTCACTATACTTACTTCTTTGTCTTCTTTTCTGGAGGTGAGTATGGGTTCAACCAATCGTGTGGCTATTGTAACGGCATCAGATTCGGGGATCGGCAAAACCACAGCGCTGATGCTGGCGGAGCGTGGGTTTGATATTGGCGTGACCTGGCACTCGGATGAAGAAGGGGCGATGAAAACCTGTCGCGAGATCGAGGCGCGCGGACAGCGGGCAGAGGCCATCCATCTCGATCTCAGCCAGTTGCCGGACGGGGCGAAAGCCATCGAGACGCTGATTGAACGTTTTGGCCGTCTTGACGTGCTGGTCAATAACGCCGGGGCGATGACCAAAGCGCCGTTTCTTGAGATGGAATATGACCAGTGGCGATCCATTTTTAGCGTCGATGTGGATGGGGCATTTCTCTGTTCGCAGATCGCCGCCCGGCAGATGGTAAAGCAGGGGGAGGGGGGACGTATCGTCAATATCACCTCGGTGCATGAACATACGCCGCTGCCGGAGGCCAGCGCTTACACCTCAGCCAAACACGCCCTCGGCGGCCTGACCAAGTCGATGGCGATGGAGCTGGTTCACCATAACATTCTGGTGAACGCCGTAGCGCCGGGCGCCATTGCCACGCCGATGAATGACATGGACGACAGCGAAGTGAAGCCCGGCTCGATGCCCAACATTCCACTGGCAAGGCCGGGGCATACCAAAGAGATCGCCAGCCTGGTCGCCTGGCTATGTGACACCGACGCCAGCTACGCCACCGGACAGTCGTTTATCGTCGATGGCGGCTTTATGCTGGGCAATCCGCAGTTTAAACCGGAGCAGTAACCCTTAGCTGCGATCCCGGCGTTTCAGCCACCAGCGCACCACGAAAACCAGCACCAGCACCACAATCAGCCAGATCCAGTGGCGCAGGTGCTGGTCCAGCGCGTGCAGCCAGGGCTCCAGCACTTCACCGCCCACGTAGCCTAAGGTGGTGAAAATCAGCGCCCAGATGATGGCGCCCACAATGTTCAGCGGCAGGAAAATTTTTGGCGGCAGGTGACTGGCCCCGATCAGCAGCGGGCCGATGATGCGAAAACCGTACATAAAGCGGGTGCCGATCACGAAAAGGTAAGGGTGGCGCTGGATCAGCTGCTGGGCGCGGTTGATTTTCTTCTGATGGCGGGAAAAGCGCCGCAGGATCGCCGGACCAAACCGGACGCCAAGCAGATAGAGTAGCTGATCGCCGATCATGCCCCCCAGCGCTACTGCGGCCACGACCAGCGGAAAACGCAGCAGCCCCTGATGCGCCGCCACACCCCCCAGCAGAGTGATAGTTTCCCCTTCCGCTATGCTGCCAACGACCAGCGCGGCATAGCCATACTGTGCAATCAAAGTATTAATATCCATACGCTAAGCGTAGCGCAGGAAACGTTAACGCATGAACAACCAACTGATGAAACCTAAAACAGGAACGATCAGACCAAAAAACAGGGCACCTGTCGCCCAGGCAAACGGCGCTACCTCTTCTTCTTTTTTGATATCGGCAAAGCGTGCCAGCGCCTGCTGGCCGTCAGGGGCAGTCACCTCTTCAAACTGCTTTTTATGCCCCTGTTCAACCAGCATTTTTGCACCCTGCAGGTCGGACTTATCCAGCGCAGCGATTTGCTTTCCTTTCTGGAAAAAAATGAATTCTGCCATCAGCGATTCTCTCCCGTAAGCTGCTGTTTAGCAGGGAGTAATATACCAGACGCCCAAACCTGCCGCTGCATTTTTATACTGTACAAAAAATAATCTCAGGCCTGCATTATACTTGAGTTATCGCTAGCGGGCCGACAACAAGGGGGCGTTATGAACCATGTCTGGGGACTCTTTTCCCATCCCGATCGTGAAATGCACGTGATCAGAGGCGAAAACGAAACGGTCAGTCATCACTATACCCACCATGTGTTGCTGATGGCCGCCGTACCGGTGATTTGCGCGTTCATCGGTACCACGCAAATTGGCTGGGATTTTGACGACGGCAACATTGTAAAACTTTCGTGGACAACCGGCCTGGCGCTGGCAGTGGTCTTTTACGCCCTGATGCTGGCCGGGGTGGCAGTGATGGGGCGGGTGATTTACTGGATGGCGCGCCGCTATCCGCAGCGTCCTTCCCTGACGCGCTGTATGGTGTTTGCCGGTTATGTGGCGACGCCGCTGTTCCTGAGCGGGATTGTGGCACTCTACCCGATAGTCTGGCTGTGCGCGCTGGTGGGGACGCTGGCGCTCTTTTATACCGGCTATCTGCTCTATATCGGTATTCCTACCTTCCTGAATATCAACAAAGAAGAGGGCCGCAGCTTTTCCGGTTCGACCCTCGCCATCGGCGTGCTGTTGCTGGAAGTGCTACTGGCGCTGACGGTTATTCTTTGGGGTTATGGATATCGTCTCTTCTGACGACACTGCATTGCTGGCGTAATTGCCAGCAATGCAGCATCTGTTCACGATTAACTACTGGTAGCAAGGCATCCGGACGGCTATGATGCCTTAGCCAGCCCGTGTTCTCGCTTCGGCCCGGGCGGCGTACGTTATTACGTGCGTGAATAATTATCCGAAATCTCACCATGCTGAAATTCCGCGTTTCTTTACTGAGTCTTGCACTGTTGCTGGCCGTGCCAGTGGCGACCCCCGCAATCGCCAAAACTGCCGCTGTGGCTACGGCGACACAGCCGGAGATTGCTTCCGGCAGCGCTATGATCGTCGATCTGAATACCAACAAAGTGATCTATTCCAGCCACCCGAATCTGGTGCGCCCGATCGCGTCGATTACCAAATTAATGACCGCGATGGTGGTGCTGGATGCACGACTGCCGCTGGATGAAAAACTGCGCGTCGACATCAGCCATACGCCAGAGATGAAAGGGATCTACTCCCGCGTGCGTCTGAACAGCGAAATCAGCCGTAAAAATATGCTGCTGCTGGCGCTGATGTCCTCGGAAAACCGCGCCGCGGCAAGCCTGGCGCACCACTATCCCGGCGGTTATGACGCGTTTATCCGGGCGATGAATGCGAAAGCGAAGGCGCTGGGGATGGTTCAGACGCGCTTTGTGGAGCCAACCGGTCTGTCAATTCATAACGTCTCGACGGCGCAGGATCTGACGAGGCTGCTGATCGCCACTAAGCAGTATCCGCTGCTCGGCCAGCTCAGCACCACCCGGGAAGAGATGGCCACCTTCTCGCATCCGGCGTATACCCTGCCGTTTCGTAACACCAACCATCTGGTCTACCGCGATAACTGGAATATCCAGCTGACTAAAACCGGCTTTACCAACGCCGCGGGCCACTGTCTGGTGATGCGTACGGTCTTTAATGGCAAGCCGGTGGCGCTGGTGGTGATGGACGCCTTTGGCAAATATACCCACTTTGCCGACGCCAGCCGTCTGCGGACCTGGATTGAAACCGGAAAAGTCACCCCGGTTCCCGCCGCAGCTCTGAGCTACAAAAAGCAAAAAGCCGCCCAGATGGCGACGGCGCAGAACGATTGAATCGCGTTTAATGCCCGGCGGCGCTTCGCTTGCACGGGCCTACGGGTTGTGTAGGCCGGGTAAGCGCAGCGCCACCCGGCAATACCGCGTTGAAATAGATTACTCCGGCAGCGTCCAGTCACCGTCGTTGAGGGGGCGCTGCAAAATCAGCGTATCGCGCCAGTCGCCTTTCTTGTATCCCACGCTTCTCAGCTGTCCTGCCACTTCAAAACCGTGCTTTTTATGCAGGCGTAACGATCCGGCGTTGTTCGGCCCATCGCCCACCACGGCGATCATCTGGCGCCACGGACCCTCTTCGCTGCGGGCAATCAGGGCGCTCAGCAGCGCGCTGCCAAAGCCGCGTCCGGGGGTGCTGGCCTCGACGTAAATCGACTCTTCAAGGGTGTAACGGTAGGCGGGGCGCGCGCGATAATGGGTGGCGTAACAGAAGCCCACCACAATCCCACGATAGAGCGCCACCAGCCACGGCAGCCCCTGGCTGGTCACCGCGTGTATACGCTCGCGCATTTCGTCTACGGTAGGGGGAACTTCTTCAAACGATGCACGCCCGTTAAGGACGTGCCAGGCATAGATGGCGGCGATGGCATGAGCGTCCTCCGCCTCTGCATCGCGAACCTGAACGTCAGTTTCGGAGAAAGTTTCAACAGCCGACATAATATGTCCGCTCCTCATCAAAAAAAGCCAGAGAAACGTTTCTCTGGCGACCCGAGGCTACTCTAGTACGATTTGTACAGGCTTAACAGCGGGCCCATTCTGGCTAACTGGTTTGATCAGTGGCTTGCGGGCTATGAATTGCTGTTTCAGGCTGCTCTTGCCAGTTTTTATGCTTGGTTGTTTTACCAATCCCCGGATTCATACTGTTAGTTGGGTCATTAACCCGATAAAACTGTTTTAATGAGTCCGGTGCTTCGTAAATGTGACCGACATTGTGTTCCGCCGGATATTGCGCGCCGCGCGCCTTCAGCAGAGCCAGCATTTGCGCCTTCAGGGCGTGGGCATCGACCCCTTTTTTAACGATGTAATCCTGGTGGAAGACGTAACACATAAAGTGGCCGTAATAGAGCTTATGCACCAGCTGGCTGTCGATCTCCGGCGGCAGTTTTTCGAACCATTCGGTATCGTTGCGGCGCAGGGCGATATCCAGCGCCAGAATATCCTCCACCTCGTCTGCGTGAACCGCCTGATAGCGGATCGCGGCGCCAGCGGCGGCAAAGCGGTGTAAAAAGGCCTTGCTGCCCTCTTCAGGGGTGCAGGCAAAGAAATCCCCCTCCGCGGTTTTGAAGAATTCGCTCAGCCAGCTCTGCGCTTCGGCAATGCCGTCGCCCGCCATCTTCAACAGCAGGTGATGCTCGTACTTATCCCGCCAGCTTTTCATCCGCGGCGGCAGGTGCGCCGGGAAGGCGTTGCCCAGCTTTTGCATAAAGCGGTCGGTAAAGTGCGGTTTAAACAGTGACACCTTCTCCAGCATCGCATCGGTGCGCCCCTTCATGGTGAAGAAGAAGGGCATCTTGTCGGTGCCGAGCTTGTCGATCATCAGGAAGGTGTCTTTGCCGTAGCGTTCGGCGATGTCGTAAATATCCCGGTGCATATACTCACCGGCCACCGGCAGATGGGTAAATTCCCCGAGAATGTGGCGACGGATGGTGGTCAGCACCTCCGGCTGGTTGGTGCCGATATAGAACACCTGCTGGCGTTTCTCGGCCGGGAAGGTGTCCAGGCGTACAGCAAAGACCGCCAGCTTGCCGGCACAGCCGGAGGATTCAAACAGACGATCCGGGTCTGCGTTATAGCGCGCCGGGGTGTCGGCATCAATTTCACGCACCCGGCTGATGTAATCATGGTCGTGAGCGTGGCGTCCGTCATGCAGTACATCGCTGTCTTTCACGCGGTCATCATCCAGCTTGCTGAGGATCTGCTCCGGCGTGACCCCTAAATCGATACCCAGATGGTTCACCAGCGTCAGCTTGCCCTGCTCATCGATGCGGGCAAAGAGTGACATTTCGGTATAGGCCGGGCCGCGCTGTACCAGCGATCCGCCAGAGTTATTGCAGATCCCGCCGATCACCGAGGCGCCGATACAGGAGGAACCAATCACCGAGTGCGGCTCACGGCCCAGCGGCTTGAGCGCCTTTTCCAGGGAGTAGAGCGTGGTGCCCGGATAGGCCAGCACCTGCTCACCTTTATCCAGCAGATGCAGCTTGTCGAGGCGCAGGGTGCTGATAATCACAATGTCGCGATCGTAATCATTGCCGTTCGGCGTGGAGCCTTCGGTCAGGCCGGTATTGGCCGCCTGCATCAGAATAATTTTGTCTGCTGCGACGCAGGCATTGAGCACCCGCCACAGCTCCAGCAGCGTGCCCGGGAACACCACCGCCAGCGCGTCCCCTTGTCCGGAGCGAAAGCCCTTGCGGTAGCGGGCGGTTTTCGCGGCGTCAGTAAGCAGGTGCGCCTGGCCTACCAGGCGTGATAGCTCGTTAATGAAACTGGTGTTATCGTGCAGTCGTTCAGAAGACATCGTCCACCCCTTGTGGTTATTCAAATGCGTCGTCAAAAATCATAGCGCGATTAATGTTTAAGCGAACCAGTATTCACCAGAAAAATCAGAGAATAAACCCTGCAACGTTCAGAGGGTTTATGGCACACTGCGCTTTTCGTACGGTCTGGCCGCGACTATCCGGCGGTTATTGATGAGAGAGTAAACGAGATGAAATGGCTCTGTTCTGTAGGTGTGGCTGTAAGTCTGGCGCTGCAACCCGCGCTGGCTGACGACCTGTTTGGCAATCATCCGCTAACGCCGGAAGCCCGGGACGCATTTGTAACCGACCTGCTCGCGAAGATGTCGGTTGATGAGAAAATCGGCCAGCTGCGCCTCATCAGCGTCGGGCCGGATAATCCGAAAGAAGCCATTCGCGAGATGATTAAAAACGGGCAGGTGGGCGCAATTTTCAACACCGTCACCCGCCAGGATATCCGCAAAATGCAGGATCAGGTGATGGAGCTCAGCCACCTGAAAATCCCACTCTTCTTCGCCTTTGACGTGCTTCACGGCCAGCGTACCGTCTTCCCGATTACCCTCGGCCTTGCCTCCTCCTTTAACCTCGAAGCGGTGAAAACCGTCGGCCGCGTGTCGGCATACGAAGCAGCGGACGACGGCCTCAACATGACCTGGGCGCCGATGGTGGACGTCTCCCGCGATCCGCGCTGGGGCCGCGCCTCGGAAGGCTTCGGGGAAGATACCTACCTGACCGCGACGATGGGGAAAACCATGGTAGAAGCGATGCAGGGTAAAAGCCCGGCGGATCGCTACTCGGTGATGACCAGCGTCAAACACTTCGCTGCCTATGGCGCAGTGGAGGGCGGTAAAGAGTACAATACCGTCGACATGAGCCCGCAGCGCCTGTTCAACGACTATATGCCGCCGTACAAAGCGGGTCTGGATGCCGGGAGCGGCGCGGTGATGGTGGCCCTGAACTCCCTGAACGGGACGCCGGCCACCTCCGACAGCTGGCTGCTGAAAGAGGTTCTGCGCGACCAGTGGGGCTTTAAGGGCATCACTGTCTCCGATCATGGGGCGATCAAAGAGCTGATCAAGCACGGCACGGCCGCCGATCCGGAAGATGCGGTGCGGGTGGCGCTGAAGTCCGGCATCAACATGAGCATGAGCGACGAGTATTACAGCAAGTACCTGCCGGGTCTGGTGAAGAGCGGTAAGGTCACCATGGCGGAGCTGGACGACGCCACGCGCCACGTTCTGAACGTCAAATATGATATGGGGCTGTTTAACGATCCGTACAGCCACCTGGGGCCAAAAGAGTCTGACCCGGTAGACACCAACGCCGAAAGCCGCCTGCACCGCAAAGAGGCGCGTGAAGTGGCGCGTGAGAGCCTGGTACTGCTGAAAAACCGTCTCGAGACCCTGCCGTTGGCGAAATCCGGCACCGTGGCGGTGGTGGGCCCGCTGGCCGACAGCAAACGCGACGTGATGGGCAGCTGGTCTGCGGCAGGCGTAGCGGATCAGTCCGTCACGGTGCTGACGGGCATTAAAGACGCGCTGGGCGACAAAGGCAAAGTGATTTACGCCAAAGGGGCCAATGTCACCAACGATAAAGATATCGTCACCTTCCTCAACCAGTATGAAGAGGCGGTGAAGGTCGATCCGCGCTCCGCCCAGGAGATGATTGACGAAGCGGTGAATGCTGCGAAGCAGTCTGATGTGGTAGTGGCCGTCGTGGGTGAAGCCCAGGGGATGGCGCATGAAGCCTCGAGCCGTACCGATATCACCCTGCCGCAAAGCCAGCGCGATCTGATTACCGCGCTGAAAGCCACCGGCAAGCCATTGGTGCTGGTGCTGATGAATGGCCGTCCGCTGGCGCTGGTGAAAGAAGATCAGCAGGCTGACGCGATTCTGGAAACCTGGTTCGCCGGTACCGAGGGCGGTAACGCCATTGCCGACGTGCTGTTTGGGGACTACAACCCGTCGGGTAAACTGCCGATGTCCTTCCCGCGCTCGGTGGGGCAGATCCCGGTCTATTACAGCCACCTGAATACTGGCCGACCTTACAACGCCGACAAGCCGAACAAGTACACCTCGCGCTACTTTGACGAAGCCAATGGTCCGCTCTATCCGTTTGGTTATGGCCTGAGCTACACCACCTTTAAGGTTTCTGAGGTGAAAATGTCGGCCCCGACCATGAAGGCGGATGGCACGGTGACCGCCAGCGTGGATGTCACCAACACCGGTAAACGTGAAGGGGAGACGGTGGTTCAGATGTACGTTCAGGATATTACTGCCTCCATGAGCCGCCCGGTGAAACAGCTGCGTGGCTTTGAGAAGGTCAACCTGAAACCGGGTGAAACGAAGACCATCAGCTTCCCAATCGACGTGGATGCGCTGAAGTTCTGGAATCAGCAGATGAAATATGACGCTGAGCCAGGCAAGTTCAACGTCTTTATCGGTACGGATTCTGCCCGCGTAAACAAGGGTGAGTTCGAGCTGCTGTAAAAAAAGCCCGGCGGTGCCGGGCAATATCCAGACGGGGCCGCCTCACCTGATTCGTGATCGGCCCCGCAATTTTTTTCCAGTCCCGCCTGAAACCGACCTGAATCCCTCTTTTTTATCTCTTCCTGGCAGGTGATTTGTGATGATTTTCACACTTCATTTTTGCCGCCCCTGAGAAAACGTGAACCCCATCAAAAGCGCTTTCTACCGCCTTATTCTGGCGTGACGATCTTCACTCTTCACTCAAAATCCCCAAATACGGCCCGCGAGCGGGGGGATAAAACGGCGTTAAATGCCTGTCACTTAACAGCTGACAGGTATCAACATGAAGCTCTCGTTAGAAAATGTCGTTCTCGACCGCAGCGGCCTGACTCCCGTCACCGATCTCCTCCAGGGGCTGATTACGACCCTCGCTCAGGCCGGTGGCGGGACGCTGGTGATCACGCCGGGTACCTACCTGACGGGCACGCTGGTATTACCGTCAAACTTCACCCTGCATCTGGAAGCCGGTGCGCGTCTGCTGGCGAGCCCCCATGAGGCGGACTACCAGGCCTGCGAAACCCAAAGCATGGCCGAGCTTTCAAGGATGGCGCTCCTCTATGGACGTGATGCCCATCATCTGACCCTGAGCGGTTCAGGCTGTATCGACGGTAATGCGAGCGCCTGGTTTGCGCCAACGCCAGACGCCCAGGGCTACCGTCAGCCGAAAACCCATCGTCCGCGCCTGCTGGCGCTGGAAGGGTGCGAGCAGGTGCGGATCGCCGATATCACGCTGTATGACGCGCCCATGTGGACCGCGCACCTGGTCAGCTGCAGGCATGTTTTCATCAAACAGATCACCATTGATAACGACCTGGCGCTCTCCAATACCGATGCGCTGGATCTCGACAGCTGCCAGCACGTTCACCTCAGCGACAGCTATTTCAGCGCCGCCGACGACGGCATCTGCCTGAAGACCACCGCCAAAAGCGCAGCGTTGCAGCAGCCGATGGAGAACGTCACGGTCAATAACTGCATCATTCGCTCCAAAAGTTGCGCCATCAAAGTGGGCACCGAGACCTTTGCCGATATCCGCAACCTGGTGGTCAGCAACTGCGTCATTTTCGAATCCAACCGCGCCATCGGCCTGGTCTCCCGCGACGGCGGACGGTTCAGCCAGATGCTGTTCAGCAATATCGTCTTTGATTGCCGGCACGGCGATCCCTGCCACTGGGGAAAAGCCGATCCGGTCTTTGTCTCCGTCCGCCACCGCGCGCCCGACGTCACGCCGGGCGAGATAAGCCAGGTCACCTTTCTAAGCCTCAGCGGAAGCGGGGAAGGGGCTATCAACCTGCACAGCGACGTGCCGGGCGCCATTCACGACATCACCTTCAACGGGCTGAGCTTCTCTCAGCGCCTGAGCGCCAGCGACGAGCAGGGCTGCTATGACGTGCGCCCTCCCTGCAACCCCGCGCGCCCGACAGGGATGGGGCTGGATAACGCCTATCTCGTCAACCCGCAAACGGGGCGCGCCCACGGCGTAGAACGTTATCCGCACGGACTGCCCGCGCTCTATGCCGCAGGCGTTGAGGGATTAGAGCTGCACGCCATCCAGATTACCCGTCCGCTGCCGTTACCTGCGGGCTGGGATGAAGAGAGCATCCGAACTTACCCGGCGAATACAGGGAATAGAAAATGATAAAAAAAGTGCGAGAAATAAAACTGCGTAACTATGTCTGTTACGGGCTGGCAGATGTGATTGGCTCCGGCGCCTTCACGCTTGTCAGCGCCTGGCTGCTGTTTTTCTTAACCACCTTCTGCGGATTGACACCGATTCAGGCGGGCTCGCTGTTTGCGGTGGCGCGTATTGTCGATGTGATCATGTGTCCGGTCATCGGCTACATTTCCGATAATTTCCACAAGACGGCGCTGGGCCGCCGCTTTGGCCGTCGCCGCTTCTTCCTGCTGGCCAGCATTCCGCTGGTGTCGGTCTACAGCCTGCTGTGGGTGGAGGGCTTTAACTACTGGATGTACCTGCTGTTCTACATCCTGTTTGAGATTGTCTACACCATGATCATCATCCCTTACGACACCCTGTCGGCAGAGATGACCTCCGACTTCAAAAAGCGCTCTAAACTCACCAGCGCCCGCATGTACATCGCCCAGCTGGCCGGCTTTGCCGCCGCCTTCCTGCCGGGACGGCTGGTGGCGTACTTCGGCCCGGAAACCTCGGCGTCGTTTTTCTACACCGGTGCCATCTTTACCATCTCCTTTATGATTGTGCTCTTCTTTGTCTACTTCGGCACCTGGGAACGTTCGCTGGAGGAGATCCAGCAGAGCGAAGCCCACGCTGACGAGGAGGAGAAAGCGCCGCTGGCGACCCGGGCGTACCAAATCTATTACGATTTTGTCTCTACGCTGAAAATCAAGACGTTCAGATCGCACCTCGGGATGTATCTGGGTGGTTCAGTGGCGCAGGATATCTTCAACTCCGTCTTTACCTACTTCGTGGTCTTCGCCCTGATGACCTCGTCGGTGATGGCCTCTAACCTGCTCGGCGTGATCAACGCTCTTCAGTTCTTTGGCGTCGGGATCGCCACCTGGCTGACCCTGCGTTACTCCCCGTCCCGGGCCTTTGCCACCCAGGCCTCAATGGCGCTGGTGGCCTTTGCCCTGCTGGTGTCAGCATACTTCCACCAGACCGGCGGGATGGTGCTGCTGTATGCCGGGGCGGCGATTGCCGGCCTGGCGCGCGGCGGGATCTACGCCATTCCATGGAATAACTACACCTTCGTGGCGGATGTGGACGAGATCCTCACCTGTCAGCGTCGGGAGGGGATCTTTGCCGGCTTTATGAGCCTGCTGCGTAAAGCCTCTCAGGCGATGTCAATTTTCCTCGTCGGTGTGGCATTGCAGATGTCGGGCTTTGTCTCCGGGCAATCCGCACAGCCGCAGTCGGCCATCCATATGATCATGGTAATCATGATTGTCCTGCCGGTGATACTCACCGTGTGGGGGATCTGGTCGGCCTTCCAGTTCCGCGTTAACAGCCGCACGCACGCCATTCTGAACGAAGAGGTGGCACGCCTGAAGCAGGGGGGTAGCAAGGCGACCGTCAGCGCGGAAAACCGTGCGGTTATCGAAAGCCTGACCGGTATGCCGTATGAGCACTGCTGGGGCGAGAATAGTGTTGGCTATCTCAATCGCAAACGAATGATGGCGCGACAGACCTCCCCGCAATTTAATAACGCCTGATCTTCCTATTCTGACCGGGCCTGTGCGCCTGGTCTTTCAGGACGAAGCACATGACAGAACACAGCGTATATATTCAGCAAGGGATCTGGGCCAGACTGGGTCTGCCCCGGGAACTGAGCTGGGGCTTTATCGGCCTTCTCCTGTTTATTACCGGCGCCACCATCGAGCAAAGCTGGCTGGCCTCGATGCTGCAAAACCGCGGCTATGACGCGTTTCACATCAGCCTGCTCTCATCGGTGTTCGGCCTGTGCGTGGCGGTGATCTCCTGGTTCTCGGGGATCGGCGCGGGGGTACTGGGCCTGCGTCGCCTGATGTGGGGTGCCACGGCGGTCTATTTTCTCGGTTCGATCCCCTTTATCGGCTATGCCCTGCCGCAGGGGAATTATCCCCTGATGGTCGCCAGCTACGCCCTGCGTGGCGTGGCTTACCCGCTGTTTGCCTACTCGTTTCTGGTCTGGATCAACCAGCGCTGCGAGCCGCGTATTCTGGGGCGGGCGGTTTCCTGGTTCTGGATCGCCTTTGGCGTGGGGATGACGATCGTCGGGCCGTGGTACGCCAGCCTGATGCTGCCGCGGATCGGCGAAACCGCGACCCTGCTGAGCGGCTTTATCTTTGTGGTGCTGGGGGCGTTCTGCGCGCTGGTGCTCAACCGCGATCGGCCGCAGATGGCCCTAGGCGGCAACCTGGGGGCGGCACTCACCGAAGGGATCATGGTGCTGGTGCGGGAGCCCAAAATGCGTTTCGCGGTGATCGTCAAAACCATCAACGACATCGGTAAATTTTCGCTGGTGATTCTCATGCCGGTCTACCTGCCGCGCTTTGGCTTCAGCATCGCGGCGTGGCTTACCATCTGGGGGCTGGTGAACGTGGTTAATATTTTTGCCAGCTACTTCTTTGGCTGGCTGGGGGACACCATCGGCTGGCGCAACACGGTGGTCTGGTTCTCCGGCACCCTGTGCGGGCTGGCGATGGTGGCGGTATGTTACGCGCCGGTGCTGTTTGGTGACAGCGAGCCCGCGCTATTCTGCGCCTTAGCGCTCTATGCCATTGGGCTCGGGGCGTTTGGGCCGCTCAGCGCGCTGATCCCCTCCCTGCTTCCTGATAACAAAGGCGCGGCGATCGCCTGCCTCAATCTGGGCTCTGGCCTGAGCAACTTTGTCGGGCCGCTGATTGTGACTCTCTGCGTGGCCCCGCTCGGCGTGGAGGGGACGCTGTGGGTGATCGCCATACTCTACTTTGCCGCCAGCGTGCTTACCCTGCCGTTAAAACTGCCTGAGACGCGCTAAAACGCCACTTATCGACTACGCTTTTCTCTCAAGCCTCTGAAAAAGGCGGCAAAATCATGAGGAAAGCGGAATGACTATTTTAAAGGGGATTGTTGGCTCAACGGCGCTGCTGGCGGCGTTGAGCCTGCCATTACAGGCGGCGGAGCCGGTAAAGGTCGGGTCGAAAATTGATACGGAAGGGGCGCTGCTGGGCAACATTATTTTGCAGGTGCTGGAGAGCCACGGCGTCAAAACCGTCAATAAAGTGCAGCTTGGCACTACCCCGGTAGTGCGTGGCGCCATCACCTCCGGCGAACTGGATATCTACCCGGAATACACCGGCAACGGGGCCTTCTTCTTTAAAGATGAAAACGACCCGGCGTGGAAAAATGCAAAGGATGGCTACGAGAAAGTGAAAAAACTCGATGCCGAACAGAACAAGCTAATCTGGCTGACCCCGGCTCCGGCGAATAACACCTGGACCATCGCGATACGCAAGGATGTGGCGGAGAAAGGCAAACTCACTTCCCTTGAGGATCTCAGCCGCTATCTGAAAGAGAAGGGTGATTTTAAACTCGCCGCCTCAGCCGAGTTTATCGAACGCCCGGATGCCCTGCCTGCCTTTGAAAAAGCCTATGACTTCAAGCTCGATCAGAGCCAGCTGCTGTCGCTGGCGGGGGGTGATACGGCCGTCACCATCAAAGCGGCTGCCCAGCAAACCTCGGGCGTGAATGCGGCGATGGCCTACGGTACCGACGGCCCGGTAGCGGCGCTGGGCCTGCAAACCCTGACCGATCCGAAAGGCGTTCAGCCGATCTATGCCCCGACGCCGGTGGTGCGCGAAGCGGTGCTGAAGGCCTACCCGGAGCTGGACGCGTGGCTGAAGCCGGTATTTGAAACGCTGGATGAGAAAACCCTGCAACAGCTGAACGCCAGCATTGCAGTCGAAGGGCTGGATGCCAAAAAAGTGGCGGCAGATTACCTGAAGCAAAAAGGGCTGGTGAAATAACCCGCCGCAGGACTGTGCTGTGCCGATAAGATGTCATAACCGCGTGCTGCTGCTGATGGCTCTCATTGCCCTCGCAGCAGGAGCGCTACCCTTTGTGAATTTCGCCCCGAACCGGCTGGTGTCCGGGGAAGGGCGCGCCGTCTGGCAGGTGTGGGCGTTCTCGCCTGCGCTGCTGCTTATTGTGCCGGGCCTGTTGCTGGGACTCACGCTGATGCGTGGGCGCTGGGCAGTGGTGGCGACGCTTGTGGTGTGCGAGCTGCTGTTCGCCGCGCTGGTCTGGAGCGCGGGGCTTGCCGCCACGCATCTTGCCAGCAGCGAAAGTCCGCTGGCGCGGACTGCCGTGGGCAGCGGCCTGTGGCTCTGGCTGGCGCTCTGCCTGCTCGCCTGCAGCGATGCTATTCGTCGGCTTAGCCTGTCGCCGCTCTGGCGCTGGCTGCTACAGGCGCAAATCTGGATCCTGCCGTTGCTGCTGCTGTTCAGCGGCGAACTCAACGCCCTCTCGCTGATGAAAGAGTACGCCAACCGGCAGGATGTCTTTAACGATGCCGGGCAGCAGCACCTCACGCTGCTGCTGGGCACTCTCATCCCGGCCCTGCTCATTGGCGTGCCGCTGGGGCTGCTTTGTTATCGCCGTCCGGCCTCCCAGGGGCCGGTGTTTGCGGTGCTCAATATCATTCAGACCATCCCCTCAGTCGCATTGTTCGGTCTGCTGATTGCCCCCCTTGCCGGGCTGACCCGCGCCTGGCCGTGGCTGTCGTCGCTGGGCATTGCCGGAACCGGCATGACGCCCGCGCTGATCGCCCTGGTGCTCTATGCCCTGTTGCCGCTGGCGCGCGGGGTGCTGGCGGGACTCAGCCAGGTGCCCGCCGAGGTGCTGGAGAGCGCCGACGCGATGGGGATGAACAGCCGCCAGCGCTTCTGGCAGATCCAGCTCCCGCTGGCCCTGCCGGTGCTGCTGCGCGGCCTGCGCGTAGTGGCGGTGCAGACCGTGGGGATGGCGGTGATAGCGGCCTTAATTGGCGCCGGAGGATTCGGCGCGCTGGTGTTCCAGGGGCTGCTGAGCAGCGCCCTGGATCTGGTGCTGCTGGGCGTTATACCCACCATCGTGCTGGCGGTGGTAGTGGATGCGCTGTTTGCGCTGTGGATCGCCCTGCTGCAAAGGAGAACCGATGATTGAATTTGATGATGTAAGTAAAACCTTTGCCGGCGAGCCCGCGGTCAGTAATCTGGATCTGACCTTTGCCGAAGGGGCCTTCACGGTGCTGGTGGGTACTTCGGGTTCGGGCAAATCGACCACCCTGAAGATGATCAACCGACTGGTGGAGCACGACAGCGGTCTGATCCGCTTTGCCGGGCAGGAGATCCGCAGCCTGCCGGTGCTGGAGCTGCGTCGGCGGATGGGTTATGCCATTCAGTCCATCGGTCTCTTCCCGCACTGGACGGTGGCGCGCAATATCGCCACCGTGCCGCAGCTGCAAAAATGGTCGCGGCAACAGATTGACGATCGGGTGGATGAACTGATGGCTCTGCTGGGGCTGGATCCCGCCCTGCGTGAACGCTATCCGCACCAGCTCTCCGGCGGGCAGCAGCAGCGGGTCGGTGTGGCGCGGGCGCTGGCCGCTAACCCGGAGGTACTGCTGATGGATGAACCTTTTGGTGCTCTCGACCCGGTCACTCGTAGCGCGTTGCAGCTGGAGATGACCCGCATCCATCGCATTCTGGGGCGGACCATTGTTCTGGTGACTCACGATATCGACGAGGCGCTCCGGCTGGCAGACCATCTGGTGCTGATGGACAGCGGTAGGGTAGTGCAGCAGGGGACGCCGCTGGCGCTGCTGACCCGACCGGCGAATGGATTTGTGCGCGAGTTTTTTGGCCGCAGCGAACTCGGCGTACGCCTGCTGTCGCTGCGCACGGTCGGCGAGTCGATGCGCCCGGAAATCACCTCGGGCGAGTCCAGCCCGCTGCGGGCCTCCATGAGCCTGCGGGATGCGCTCTCGGCGTTTGTCAGTCAGGGCTGTGAACGTCTGCCGGTGGTGGACGACCAGGAAAAGCCGTGCGGCACGCTCTGGTTTCGCGATCTGCTGACCCGGGAGGCGTCGTGAGGCTATTACGCGATCCACTTCTGTGGCTGGTGGCGCTGTTTATGGCGCTCCTGTTCCTGATGCCCTACAGCGCGCCGCTCTTCAGCGCGCTGTTCCCGGAGCTGCCGCGCCCGGTCTACCAGCAGGAGAGCTTCGTTAGCCTGACGCTCGCCCACTTCTGGCTGGTCGGCATCTCCAGTATTTTTGCCATCGTGGTGGGTGCAGGCGCCGGGATTGCCGTAACGCGACCGGCGGGCCGGGAGTTTCGCCCGCTGGTGGAAACCATCGCCGCCGTCGGGCAGACCTTCCCGCCCGTGGCGGTGCTGGCTATTGCGGTACCGGTGATGGGCTTTGGTCAGCAGCCGGCGATTATCGCGCTGATCCTCTATGGGGTGCTGCCGATTTTACAGGCGACGCTGGCGGGGCTGGCGGCAGTGCCCGCGGCGGCCATCAGCGTAGCCGAAGGGATGGGGATGAGTGGCTGGCAGCGCCTGCGCAACGTCGAGCTGCCGCTGGCCGCGCCGGTAATGCTGGCGGGGATCCGCACCTCGGTGATTGTGAATATCGGTACCGCGGCCATTGCCTCAACGGTGGGGGCAAATACGCTGGGGACGCCGATTATTATCGGCTTAAGCGGCTTTAATACCGCCTATATTATCCAGGGTGCGCTGCTGGTGGCGCTGGCGGCGATTGTGGTCGATCGCGCCTTTGAACGGCTGGCGCGAAGCCTCAGCCGACACCACCACGGACAATAAACGAATAACCTGCCAGCATCACGCCCCCAATACCGCTGACGGCCATGAGAAAGAAGAGGGTGATAACCGCGACTTTGGTTGCCTTCATAATGTGCTCCTGATGTTAACAGGGCGATTATACGGTGAAGCGCGGGTGTTAATGAACCATTAATTGCCTTTCAGCGGGAAGACGGGATAGCCGTGCGCCTGCCACTGGGTCAGCTGCTGCTCCTGTGCCGCCGTCGGTGACTCTCCGCACCAGACCAGCAGGGTCTGTCCGTCGAACAGCTCCGGGCGCAGCTGTGGCAGCGAATGCGCCAGCACATCGACGCGCCAGCCCTGCTGCGCCGCAATCCACGCCTCCAGCCACAGGCGTGTGGTATCGTGCACGTTCCAGCCCACTACCAGCGCATCCTTGCTGTTCTTCTTTCGCGCCGTAGCCAGACAAATGCAGATGTAGTTGATAAGCACCCCGTCCAGCGCGCTCAGCAGCGCCTGGAGCGTAGGCTGCTGGGATTGCAGACGCCTGCGTAACGGGATGAACAGTTGGTTAATTAAGGTTTGCGCAGGGTATTCACTGCCTTGCTCCTTGATCCAGATACGCAGGCGGTGCAAATGGCCGCACTGCAGATAACGCAGCAGTACCTCTTGCTGTTCGCGCCAGATATCCTGCGCCTCCTGACCTTCCGGACTCAATAGCGTTTTGACCTTCCCGACCTGCACGCCGTTATCGATCCAGCCTTTGATCTCACGGATGCGGTCGATATCCCCATCCGTAAACAGCCGATGGCCGCCGTCGGTTCGCTGCGGTTTCAGTAATCCATATCGTCGTTGCCATGCCCGTAACGTCACAGGATTGATATCACACAGGAGTGCCACTTCTCCTATCGTGTAGAGCGCCATGTTTTCCCCCGGCTTGCGGATGCCCAGATTAACTGTAGACGGAGAATCCCGAACCAGGAAGTTTCGCTCTTTTTTTGCACAAATAATGCGAATATCAGATTATGTTCGGCTAAAGGTGTGATGGCTAACACGAAAACACATTTTCGTCCTTTGAGTGCAAAGAAAGTTATTGCGCTTCGGTGTATGTTACGCGCTTTCAGAATTTGCGGTTTGTGGGTATGTACGAATTTAATCTGGTGTTGCTGCTGCTTCAGCAGATGTGTGTGTTTCTGGTCATCGCGTGGTTGATGAGTAAAACACGCCTGTTCATCCCCCTGATGCAGGTCACCGTTCGTCTGCCGCACAAGCTGCTCTGCTACGTTACCTTCTCTATCTTCTGCATTCTCGGCACCTATCTGGGCCTGCATATCGAAGACTCCATTGCCAACACCCGTGCGATTGGCGCGGTGATGGGTGGCCTGCTCGGCGGCCCGGTTGTCGGCGGACTGGTGGGGCTGACCGGGGGGCTGCACCGCTACTCAATGGGCGGCATGACGGCGCTGAGCTGTATGATCTCGACCATTGTCGAAGGGCTGCTTGGCGGCCTCGTCCACAGCGTGATGATCCGCCGCGGTCGCCCGGATAAAGTCTTCAGCCCCCTTACCGCAGGCGCGATAACCCTGGTGGCCGAGCTGGTGCAGATGCTGATCATTTTGCTGATTGCCCGTCCCTTCGAAGATGCCCTGCATCTGGTGGGCAGCATTGCCGCGCCGATGATGGTCACCAACACCGTAGGCGCCGCGCTGTTTATGCGCATTCTGCTCGATAAGCGGGCCATGTTTGAAAAGTACACCTCGGCCTTTTCGGCAACGGCGCTCAATGTCGCGGCCTCGACGGAGGGGATCCTGCGTCAGGGCTTTAACGAAGAGAACAGCATGAAGGTGGCGCAGGTGCTCCATCAGGCGCTGGATATCAGCGCGGTCGCCATTACCGATCGCGAAAAACTGCTGGCCTTTACCGGCACCGGGGACGACCACCACCTGCCAGGCAGACCGATTTCGTCCGCATATACGCTTCGTGCCATCGAGACCGGTGAGGTAGTCTACGCCGACGGAAACGAAGTGCCGTACCGCTGCTCACTGCATCCGCAGTGCAAGCTGGGCTCGACGCTGGTGATCCCGCTGCGCGGCGAAAACCAGCGGGTGATGGGCACCATTAAACTGTATGAAGCGAAAAACCGCCTGTTCAGCTCCATCAACCGTACACTGGGGGAGGGGATCGCCCAGCTGCTCTCGGCGCAGATTCTCGCCGGGCAGTATGAGCGGCAGAAGGCGTTGCTGACCCAGTCGGAGATCAAGCTCCTGCATGCGCAGGTGAACCCGCATTTTCTGTTTAACGCCCTCAACACCCTGAAGGCAGTGATCCGTCGGGACAGCGAGCAGGCAACGCAGCTGGTGCAATTTCTCTCGACCTTTTTCCGTAAGAATCTGAAGCGGCCGTCGGAAATTGTCACCCTCGCGGATGAAATAGAGCATGTGAATGCCTATCTGCAAATCGAGCAGGCCCGGTTCCAGTCGCGTCTGCAGGTGACCCTGTCGGTGCCGGATGAGCTGGCCTGGCAGCAGCTGCCAGCCTTTACCCTGCAGCCGATTGTGGAAAACGCCATCAAGCATGGCACCTCCCAGCTACTGGGTATCGGTGAGATAACCATCACTGCCAGCCGCTTTAACCGATATCTGGTGCTGCATATAGAAGACAACGCCGGGCTCTACAGCGGTGCAAAAGAGGGGGGAGGCCTGGGAATGGGGCTGGTGGACAAACGCCTGCGCGCCCATTTTGGTGAGAACTGCGGCATTACCGTTACCTGTGAGCCCGACAGCTTTACCCGTATAACCTTACGACTGCCTCTGGAGGAACACGCATGTTGAATGTGCTGATTGTCGATGACGAGCCTTTAGCGCGAGAAAACCTGCGATTTTTACTGCAGGAGCACAGCGATATTGAGATTGTCGGCGAGTGCGCTAACGCCATTGAAGCCATTAGTGCCGTGCACAAGCTGCGCCCCGATGTGCTGTTTCTGGATATCCAGATGCCGCGCATCAGCGGTCTGGAGATGGTGGGCATGCTCGACCCGGAACATCGTCCCTACATTGTCTTTCTCACCGCCTTTGATGAATACGCGGTAAAAGCGTTCGAAGAGCACGCCTTTGACTATCTGCTGAAACCCATCGAAGAGCCGCGGCTGGAAAAAACCCTCAACCGCCTGCGCCAGGAGCGCAACGTGCAGGACGTATCGCTGCTGGCGGAACACCAGCAGCCGCTGAAGTTTATCCCCTGTACCGGCCACAGCCGGATCTATCTGCTGCAGATGGAGGATGTGGCCTTTGTCAGTAGCCGGATGAGCGGGGTGTTTGTCACCAGCCACGAAGGCAAAGAGGGCTTTACCGAGCTGACGCTGCGCACCCTGGAGAGCCGTACACCGCTGCTGCGCTGTCATCGCCAGTACCTGGTGAACATGGCGCATCTGAAAGAGATCCGCCTCGAGGAGAACGGTCAGGCAGAACTGGTGCTGCGCGCCGGACAGACGGTGCCGGTCAGCCGTCGCTACCTGAAAAGTTTGAAAGAGGCGATAGGGCTGTAAAACTGCTACACTGCGCGCCATTGCATCATCGACACTCGAAGGCTCTATGCTCAGTAATGATATTCTTCGTAGCCTGCGCTACACCCTGAAAGCCAATAACAACGACATGGTGCGCATTCTTGCGCTTGCCGACATGGAATCCACCTCCGCCGGGTTCGACACCTGGATGACCAAAGAGGACGAGGAGGGGTTTGTTCGCTGCCCGGACATCATCCTCTCCGGTTTTCTGAACGGCCTGATCTACCACAAGCGTGGCAAAGATGAATCTGCGCCTGAGCTGTCGCTGGAGCGTCGGGTGAATAACAACACGGTGCTGAAGAAACTGCGCATCGCCTTTTCGCTGAAAACCGACGATATTCTGGCCATTATGACCGAACAGAAGTTCCGCGTCTCAATGCCGGAAATCACCGCCATGATGCGCGCGCCGGACCATAAAAATTATCGCGAGTGTGGGGATCAGTTCCTGCGCTACTTCCTGCGTGGGCTCACCAACCGGGTGCATGCCGCGAAGCCGTAATGTTGCCCGGCGGCGCTGCGCTTGCGCGGGCCTACGGGTTATGCAGGCCGGGTAAGGCGAAGCCGCCACCCGGCAAAAGGGTATAAAAAAAGCCGGAGATTAACTCCGGCTTTTTTATTTATTTCACCTGATGACCAGGCAGCGCACCGCTGTCCGGGCTTAACAGGAAGATATCTTTCCCGCCAGGACCTGCGGCCATCACCATCCCCTCAGAGATGCCGAAGCGCATTTTGCGCGGCGCGAGGTTCGCCACCATCACCGTGTGGCGGCCAATCAGCACCTGCGGATCCGGGTAGGCGGAACGAATACCGGAGAAGACGTTGCGCTTCTCGCCGCCCAGATCGAGGGTCAGGCGCAGCAGCTTGTCGGAGCCTTCCACAAATTCCGCGTTTTCAATCAGCGCCACGCGCATATCGACTTTGGCGAAATCATCGAAACTGATGGTCTCCTGAATCGGATCGTCCGCCAGCGGGCCGGTAACCGGCGCGGCTGCGGCTTTCACCTCTTCTTTCGAGGCTTCAACCAGGGCTTCAACCTGCTTCATCTCGATGCGGTTGTAGAGCGCCTTGAAGGCGTTCAGCTTATGGCCGAGCAGCGGCTGATTGATGCTGTCCCAGCTCAGTTCGGTATTCAGGAACGCTTCGGTACGCGCGGCCAGCTGCGGCAGAACCGGCTTGAGGTAAGACATCAGCACGCGGAACAGGTTGATCCCCATGGAGCAGATCGCCTGCAGGTCAGCGTCGCGGCCTTCCTGTTTGGCAACTACCCACGGTGCCTGCTCGTCAACGTAGCGGTTAGCGAGGTCGGCCAGGGCCATGATCTCACGCACCGCTTTACCAAACTCGCGGCTCTCCCACGCTTCGCCAATTACGGCAGCCGCGTCGGTGAAGGTTTTGTACAGCTCAGGATCCGCCAGTTCCGCCGCCATCACGCCGTCGAAACGCTTGGCGATAAAGCCGGCGTTACGGGAAGCCAGGTTGACCACTTTGTTCACGATGTCAGCATTAACACGCTGGACGAAATCTTCCAGGTTCAGGTCGATATCGTCGATACGGGAAGAGAGCTTCGCCGCGTAGTAGTAGCGCAGGCTGTCGGCATCAAAGTGGTTCAGCCAGGTGCTGGCCTTAATGAAGGTGCCGCGGGATTTGGACATCTTCGCGCCGTTTACGGTCACATAGCCGTGAACGAACAGGTTGGTTGGCTTGCGGAAACCGCTGCCTTCCAGCATGGCAGGCCAGAACAGGCTGTGGAAGTAAACGATGTCTTTGCCGATGAAGTGATACAGCTCGGCGGTGGAATCTTTCTTCCAGTACTCGTCGAAGCTGGTGGTATCGCCGCGCTTGTCGCACAGGTTCTTGAAGGAGCCCATGTAGCCGATAGGCGCATCCAGCCAGACGTAGAAGTATTTGCCCGGTGCGTTCGGGATTTCGAAGCCGAAGTATGGCGCATCGCGGGAGATATCCCACTGCTGCAGGCCGGATTCAAACCACTCCTGCATCTTGTTCGCCACCTGCTCCTGCAGCGCGCCGCTGCGGGTCCACGCCTGCAGCATTTCGCTGAACGACGGCAGGTCGAAGAAGAAGTGTTCGGAATCACGCATCTCTGGCGTCGCGCCGGAAACCACGGATTTCGGCTCAATCAGCTCGGTTGGGCTGTAGGTTGCGCCGCACACTTCGCAGTTATCGCCATACTGGTCCGGAGACTTACATTTCGGGCAGGTGCCTTTCACGAAACGGTCCGGCAGGAACATGCCTTTTTCTGGATCGTAGAGCTGAGAGATGGTGCGGTTTTTGATAAAACCATTCTCTTTCAGACGGGTATAGATCAGCTCCGACAGCTCACGGTTTTCGTCGCTGTGCGTGGAGTGATAGTTGTCATAGCTGATGTCGAAGCCAGCAAAATCGGTCTGATGCTCCTGACTCATTTCGGCAATCATCTGCTCCGGGGAGATACCCAGCTGCTGCGCTTTCAGCATGATTGGCGTGCCGTGAGCGTCGTCTGCACAGATGAAGTTTACCTCGTGGCCGCGCATTCGCTGGTAACGGACCCAGACATCAGCCTGGATATGCTCCAGCATGTGGCCGAGGTGGATGGAGCCGTTAGCGTACGGCAGAGCGCACGTTACCAGAATTTTTTTCGCGACTTGAGTCATAGTAGGTATTACTTCTTTTAGCTGTGAAAAGGGTTTTTGATGTTACCCGAAAGGGAATAACTACGCCAAGTGATAAGGGCATTAATCCATAAATGAATAATTGTTACCTCTGGGGTAAACTTGGTAATTACATCTCTTTTTCAGAACAACTACAAAGGAGTCGGGATGAGTTCTCAATCCCAGGCCAAATCACCGGAAGCCTTGCGCGCAATGGTTGCCGGGACGCTGGCTAATTTTCAGCACCCCACCCTGAAGCACAATCTCACCACGCTGAAAGCGTTACATCACGTGGCGTGGCTGGATGATACCCTGCATGTCGAACTGCATATGCCGTTCGTCTGGAGCCATGCGTTCGAGACGCTGAAAGAGCAAACCAGCGCCGAACTGCTGCGCATCACCGGGGCGAAGGCCATCGACTGGAAATTGACCCATACCATCGCCACGCTGAAACGGGTGAAGAACCATCCGGGCATTAATGGCGTGAAAAATATCATCGCGATCAGCTCCGGCAAGGGCGGGGTGGGTAAATCCTCTACTGCCGTGAACCTGGCGCTGGCGCTGGCCGCCGAAGGGGCGAAGGTTGGTATCCTGGATGCTGATATCTATGGACCGTCAATCCCGAACATGCTCGGCGCGGAAAATCAGCGTCCGACTTCGCCGGATGGCACCCACATGGCGCCGATTATGGCTTACGGTCTGGCGACCAACTCCATTGGCTATCTGGTCACTGACGATAACGCCATGGTGTGGCGCGGGCCGATGGCCAGCAAAGCGCTGATGCAGATGTTGCAGGAGACCATGTGGCCGGATCTCGATTATCTGGTGCTCGATATGCCGCCGGGCACCGGTGACATTCAGCTGACCCTGGCGCAGAACATCCCGGTTACCGGTGCGGTGGTTGTCACCACCCCGCAGGACATCGCGCTGATTGATGCCAAAAAAGGCATTGTGATGTTCGAGAAGGTAGAGGTGCCAGTGCTGGGTATCGTTGAAAACATGAGCATGCATATCTGCAGCAACTGCGGTCACCATGAAGCCATCTTCGGTACCGGCGGGGCAGAAAAACTGGCTGCGCAGTATCACACCCAGCTGCTGGGGCAGATGCCGCTGCACATTACGCTGCGTGAAGATCTGGATAGCGGCAAGCCGACCGTCGTCAACCGTCCTGAAAGTGAGTTTGCTGAGATGTATCGTCAGCTGGCAAACCGCGTTGCCGCACAGCTTTACTGGCAGGGTGAGGTAATCCCGGGCGATATCGCGTTCCGCGCGGTGTAAGGCTTTGCCGGGGGCGCTTTGTTTGCGTGGGCCTACAAGTTAGGGTAGGCCGGGTAAGCGAAGCGTCACCCGGCGCAATAAGCGATTAACGGTGGTAGAAGATATCGCCGTTATACGCTTTGTAGATCTTACCGTCAGTATCGCCTACCAGCACGTAGTTCTCGCCCATGTAAGTCCAGTGAGTTCCCGCATCCGGTTCAGGCAGGTTACGGAGCTTATACTGCTTGATGGTGTACTCAGGTGTCAGGTACTGCGCCGGGGCGAAATCACCAATCTTGTATTTCGTAAAATCGGCTACAAATTCCTGTTCCTCATAGGCCTGGATGCCAGAGGGGGCCGCTGTGGCTTGTGGCGCAGCAAATGCCGTGCTCGCCAGTGACATCAATACGCCCAGAAGTAGAATTTTACCTTTAGTCATTTTATCTCCAGATTTACCGTGGCCATTACTCTTGTTCTGCCGTTTCGTGGCTGAGCAACAGATAGTCTATTTTATGTTTTGCCGGTTGGCTAAGTGCGTTAAAAATGTAACAAATCAACACATCCTTAAGTTGCTCTGGCCAGACTCAATTATTTATATAGTGAATTTATTTCCTAATTTAAATTTATATTATTTATTTTTGTATTTATAAATTCCGAAAATGACGCGTTCGGACATAATAGCCGTTAATGTAGTATGTTAATTTTTTTGTGAAGTGTTTATGATGCTTTTTAATTAATTTGTGTTGTTTTGGTTTTCCTCTTTTCAAAGATATCACCAGACAATCTCCAGTACAGCTAGTGTTTTTTTATTAGGTTGTTTCCTTGTAACTCTTTGATCGTAAGTAAAATTTTAAGTTAAGTGATGTGGCAAATTTAATGGGAGCTACAGGGAAATTGATGGGCATTTAACGGAATATATTAGAGTATCTCTTATTAATGACAACACCACTCCGCTCCAGTGTAAGTATTTTTTGCGCATTATTATTAACAGGCTGCACCATTACGCCCGGTCAACATATAAACACTTCTGGGAAAAATAATATTGCAGTTAGCGACAATCCATATGATTTAAATAAGAAAATGGATGTCTGGCCATTAACGCCTTCAGTGATTGAACAGCTTCGAACAAGCCAGGTGAAATCTCAGGCAAATCCGAGTCTGGATGAACAATTAAAGCGCTGGGAGTACCGTATAGGCCCCGGAGATGTGTTGATGATCACCGTCTGGGATCACCCCGAGCTCACTACCCCTGCCGGGCAATACCGTAGCGCAAGCGACACCGGAAACTGGGTCGGCGCAGACGGAACGCTCTTTTACCCCTACGTCGGTAAGCTACACGTTGCCGGAAAAACGCTCGCCCAGGTGCGCGAAGAGATCACCGCCCGACTGGACAGGGTGATTGAAAGCCCGCAGGTCGATGTCAGTATCGCGGCGTTTCGTTCGCAAAAAGCCTATGTCACTGGCGAAGTGGTGAAGTCAGGGCAGCAGCCAATTACCAATATCCCTCTGACCATTATGGATGCGATCAACGCGGCGGGTGGCCTCTCGACGGATGCAGACTGGCGAAATGTCGTGTTGACGCATAAGGGTAAGGATACCCGGATTTCTCTCTATGCCCTGATGCAGCACGGGGACCTGACGCAAAACAGGCTGCTGTGGCCGGGCGATATTCTGTTCGTACCACGCAATGATGCTCTGAAAGTTTTTGTCATGGGTGAAGTGGTGAAACAGAGCACCCTCAAGATGGATCGCAGCGGCATGACGCTGGCAGAAGCCCTGGCGAACGCGGGTGGCCTTAACCAGAGCATGGCCGACGCCACCGGCATCTTCGTCATTCGCTCCAACGGCAAGAACAGCCAGGACGGCAAAATCGCGCGTATCTATCAACTCAATGCCCGCGACGCGTCTGCGATGGTGCTCGGCACTGAATTTCAGCTTCAGCCCTACGATATCGTCTATGTCACCACCGCGCCTGTTTCACGCTGGAACAGAGTATTGACGCAGCTGGTGCCGACGATCAGCGGTGTGCATGATCTGACCGAAACTGTGCGCTTTATTAAATCGTGGCCTGAATAATGATCCGATCCATTCTGGTGATTTGTACGGGAAATGTTTGCCGTTCCCCGATTGGAGAGCGTCTGTTACAGCAACAGTTACCCTCGTTAACCATCGCATCAGCAGGTATTCGCGGTCTTGCCGGGTACCCGGCGGATCGTTATGCGCAAAAAATCGCTGCCATGCATGGCCTGTCCCTGGCGGATCATGTGGCCCGTCCGCTGACGGCAGCGATGATGCGTGAATACGATCTGCTCCTTGCCATGGAGTCACAGCAAATAAACCGGATCTCGCTTATCGCGCCGGAGGCGCGTGGCAAAGCCTTGCTGTTTGGGCAATGGCTGAGGGAACAAGAGATCCCCGATCCGTACGGCAAAAGCATGGAAGCTTTTGAATATGTTTTTCGCCTGCTTGGCGAAGCAAGCCAGGAATGGGCCAACCGACTTACCGTTAAGGGATTACGTACATGCCGTCGAACATTGTAAATACCCAAGGTCATGCTGACAGTCATCATGAGCTTGATCTGGCGCGTCTTCTGGGAGAGTTAATCGATCATCGCGTTGCTATTCTCGGCATTACGCTAATTTTTGTGCTTCTGGGAACGTTTTATGCACTCTTTGCATCACCGGTCTATCTCGCCGATGCGATGGTGCAAATAGAAGATAAGCAGCAGAACAGCATTCTTAAAACCTTAGATCAGCTGACACCGACGCTTTCATCAGATTCCAGCGCCGAAATTCAGATACTGAAATCGCGAATGATCCTGGGTAAAACGGTGGAGGCGCTGCGCTTACGCGATGAAATAACCCAGGTTCGCCTGCCGCTGATAGGCAAAGCATGGGCGAAGCTTACCGGTCAGCCCGCCGCTACGCTGATTCTGGATAATTTGACGATCCCTGAAATTCCAGGCAAACCGATGATACTGACCCTGACCGCCGAAGATAACGGACGTTTTCTGCTGCAAGGAGAGGGCATCAGCGCGCGCGGCACGGTAGGTACCCCCGTGCAGCATGCCGGGGTGAGCATTACCGTTCGCGAATTGTCGGCGCCGCCCGGCACACAATTCAAGGTTCGGCAACGTGGGCAACTGGAGGTGATCAATGCCCTGAGCCGTCAGTTTAGCGTGACCGAGCAGGGTAAAGAGAGCGGGATCCTGATGCTGAGTCTGACTGGCCACGATCCTGTGCAGATCAAAAGCACGCTCAATCATATTATGCACAACTATCTGCAGCAGAATATTGCCCGCCAGGCCGCCCAGGATTCGCAGAGCCTCGACTTTCTGCAACGCCAGCTACCGCTGGTGCAGCAAGAGCTGGAGCAGGCCGAGGAGCGTCTCAATGCCTATCGTAAACAGCGTGACTCGGTGGATTTAACCCTGGAAGCCAAGTCAGTGCTGGAACAGATTGTTAACGTTGACAATCAGCTCAACGAGCTCACTTTCCGCGAGGCGGAGGTCTCTCAGCACTTTAAAAAGGACCATCCAACCTATCGGGCGCTGCGTGAAAAGCGGCAGACTTTAGAAAGCGAACGTGAACGACTGAACAAGCGTGTGGAGACGATGCCGTCTACGCAGCAGCAGGTTTTGCGCCTGAGCCGCGACGTGGATACCAATCGGGCGGTTTATCTTCAGCTTCTGACGCGTCAGCAGGAGCTCAATATCTCCCGTTCCAGCACGATTGGCAATGCGCGCATTATCGACTCGGCAGCCACGCACCCTGAGCCTATCAAGCCGCGCAAGGCGACAATTGTGGCTTTCATGACCCTGTTCGGATTCTTCCTCTCGTCAGGGTGCGTGCTGGCGAAAGCGGCGCTGCGACGCGGCATAAACGCTCCGGAACAGCTTGAAAAAGAGGGCATTAACGTTTATGCCACGTTGCCCCATTCGGTCTGGCTGCATAATAAAACCCGGGCGGGCGGCCGCTATTTCTTTAACTACTCCAGGCGGCATAAAATTAAAGATGTGCCATTCTTACCCGTCGACAGGCCGCTGGATAATTTTGTCGAAGCAGTGCGCGGGTTACGCACCAGCCTGCACTTCGCGATGATGGATGCCGCAAATAACATTCTCATGTTCAGCGGCCCGACTCAGGACTGCGGTAAAACACTGGTCAGTACCTCACTGGCGGCGCTGGTGACGCAGGTCGATAAACGGGTGCTGTTTATCGATGCTGATATGCGTAAAGGCTACGTGCATAACATCTTTGGGTTGTGCAATGACGCCGGTTTATCGGATGTGCTGTCAGGCAAAGTGACCTTCCAGGCGGCGATTCAGACTTACACCAGCGGACAGTTTGATGTTGTGACCTGCGGGCAGTATCCGCCTAATCCCGCTGAGCTGCTATCGCACGATCGTCTTCGTGAATTTATGGCCTGGGCCAGCGAACGGTACGACATAGTGATTGTCGACGCGCCGCCGGTTCTGGCGGTCACCGATGCTGCGTTGGTAGGTCAGATCGCCGCCTCTACCCTGCTGGTGGCCCGGTTTAACGTGACCAGCGTTCGCGAGATGGAGGTCAGCCAGCATCGTTTACAGCAGATGGGGGTCAACATCAAAGGGGCGATTCTGAACGACGTCGTGAAATCGGCAGCCAGCTATTATGCTTCCGGTTATGATGCTTATGGCTATTCTGCCGGGCAGCACGGAAGCGAGAAGAGTAAAGCGAGATAACGAAAGAGAGAGACCCGGCAGCGAGCGCTGCCGGGGGGACAACTTACTTAGCCAGCAGCTCGTTCGCCGTGCGTTCCACCAGTGACAGCAGGACTTTAACATCCTCCAGGGTCACAATTGGGTTCAGCAGGGTCAGCTTCAGGCAGGTGACACCGTTATGCTCGGTAACACCCACGTTAGCGCGGCCTGATTCCAGCAGGGCATCGCCAATCTTCTGGTTGAGCAGCGCGATGGCCGCGTCATCCAGCTGATGCTCCGGACGGAAACGGAACAGAACGCTCGCCAGCTGCGGCGGCATGACCAGTTCCAGTCGCGGCTGGTCAGTGACATACGCCGCAACCTGTTGGGCCATGGTGACACCGTGATCGATGATCTCAGCGTATTTCTTCTCGCCCAACGCTTCCAGGCTCATCCACAACTTCAGCGCGTCAAAACGACGGGTGGTCTGCAGAGATTTGGATACCAGGTTTGGTACGCCAGCCTCTTCGTCGAACTCAGAGTTCAGGTACGCCGCCTGATAGCGCATCAGCTCATAGTGACGCGCCTCTTTCAGCAGGAACGCGCCGCAGCTGATGGTCTGGAAGAACTGCTTGTGGAAGTCCAGAGTAACGGAATCCACCAGCTCGATACCGTCGAGGTAATCGCGATACTTCTCAGACATCAGCAGCGCGCCGCCCCATGCCGCATCGACGTGAACCCAGATATTCTGCTTCGCCGCCAGCTCTGCAATGGCACGCAGCGGATCGATAGCGCCCGCATCGGTGGTGCCTGCGGTGGCAACGATCGCCAGAATCTGTTCGCCGTTGGCATTGCACTGCTCAATTTTCGCGGCCAGATCGGTCAGATCCATGCGCGAACATTCGTCAGTTTTAACCTGAATAACGGACTGGTAGCCGAGGCCCATCAGCGCCATGTTCTTCTGCACGGAGAAGTGCGCGCTCTCGGAGCACAGCACTCGGATCTTACGCAGATCGCCCACCAGACCATCCTGCTGGACGGAGTGGCCCTGACGCGCAAAGAAGGCATCGCGCGCCAGCATCAGACCCATCATGTTGCTCTGGGTGCCGCCGCTGGTGAAGACCCCAGCGTCGCCCGCCTGATAACCCAGGCGGGTACGCAGCCACTCGATCAGTTTTATCTCGATAATGGTCGCGGACGGGCTCTGATCCCAGGAGTCCATGCTCTGGTTAGTGGCGTTGATCATCACTTCCGCCGCCTGGCTTACCACCAGGCTCGGGCAGTGGAGATGCGCCACACACTGCGGATGATGCACCGCCAGGCTGTCTTTCAGGAAATATTCAACGGCACGCTCGATAGCGGTTTCGTTGCCCAGCCCTTCCGGACTGAATTCCAGGTTAATACGTTCGCGCAGCTCGGCGACCGTTTTACCCTGGTACATTTCCGGCTGTTTCAGCCACTGCATGACCGCCTGGGTGCTCTGCTCGATCGCCTGCTGGTAGGCTTCGATGCTTTGCGCCGAGGACGACAAAATCGGGTTTAAATCTGACATTCTATCCATTGTCTCCGGTTAAACTGGGCGAACGCCCGCAGCAAGCAGCGCCTGCTCAAATTTGTCCAGGAACACATTCAGCTCCTGATCGCTGATCAGCAGGGAAGGCAGCAGACGCACAACGTTACCGTTACGGCCGCCACGCTCCAGAATCAGGCCTGCTTCGAAGCACTTCTTCTGGATCAGCGCAGAGAGCTCGCCGTCGCCCGGGAAGCAGCCCATATGGTCGGCAGCTTCGTGCGGTTTGACGATCTCAATACCGATCATCATGCCCAGACCGCGCACGTGACCGATAACCGGATAGCGTTTCTGCAGCTCAACCAGCTTCGCTTTCAGCCACTCGCCCTGGGCGGCAACTTTATCGGCGATGTTCTGCTCTTTAAGGATCTGCAGGGTGGTGAGGCCGGTAGCCATCGCCAGCTGGTTGCCGCGGAAGGTACCGGTATGGTGACCCGGAGACCAGGCATCGAACTGCTTTTTGATACCCAGAACGGCCAGCGGCAGACCGCCGCCTACAGCTTTGGACATCACCACGATGTCTGGCTGAATACCTGCGTGTTCGAAGGCGAAGAATTTACCGGTACGGGCAAAACCAGCCTGAACTTCGTCGAGGATCAGCAGAATGCCGTGTTCTTCGGTCACTTTACGGATGCGCTGCAGCCATTCAACCGGCGCCGGGTTCACACCGCCTTCGCCCTGGACAGCTTCCAGGATCACGGCAGCAGGTTTACGCACGCCGCTTTCCACGTCGTTGATCAGGTTTTCGAAGTAGTAGGCCAGCGCTTTCACGCCCGCTTCACCACCGATACCCAGCGGGCAGCGGTACTGGTGTGGGTAAGGCATGAACTGAACTTCAGGCATCATGCCGTCAACCGCTTCTTTCGGAGAGAGGTTGCCGGTCACGGACAGTGCGCCGTGGGTCATGCCGTGATAAGCACCGGAGAAGCTGATAATGCCGCTACGGCCAGTCACTTTTTTCGCCAGCTTCAGCGCGGCTTCAACGGCGTCTGCACCGGATGGGCCGGTAAACTGCAGGCAGTACTCTTTACCCTGACCTGGCAGCAAGGAGAGCAGGTATTCTGAGAACGCATCTTTTAACGGCGTCGTCAGATCCAGGGTATGTAACGGCAAGCCGCTGGTAATGACACTTTGAATGCTTTTCAGCACATCAGGATGGTTATGACCCAGCGCCAGCGTTCCCGCACCGGCCAGGCAATCAAGATACTCTTTATTATCCGCATCGGTGATCCACACCCCTTCCGCCTTGGTAATAGCTAAAGGCAGTTTGCGCGGATAACTCCTGACATTGGATTCCATTTCGGCCTGACGGGCCAGATAGGTTTCGTTGGTTTTGAAAGAAGAAGCATTCAAAGTATCAATACGGACTTTATCCGTCATCATATCACTCCTACAACCGCAGCTCAGCACGTGGCTCCGATTGAATAATTAATGAAAAAAATGAGAAGGGCCTCAAAAAACGCGGCCAATATAGAGCCTTTTTGCCCGGGGCTCAATGGTTAATTGTTTATCGTTTTGTAACGCGCGTTGAATCAACGCGCGTAAGGCGTAACCCCGCATGGTAGCTGAGGTTTTGTGGGGGGCGCTTCGTGTAAAAAAGAGGGGCGTTTTAGAATACTTTTGGACTACTTTTGAACGACGTTCAGAATGCCGTTGTCGCGGCCATGGGTTTTATTCCACGAGGCATCGGTCACGCCGTCCGCATCCAGCGAGATCGACAGGACGTAGCCTGCGCCTCTGACTTCGTAGAAGTTAGCATTAAAGCGTTTCACCGTGGCTTTTTCGCCGTTGATGGTCGCCTGGGTAAAGCCGTTATTGATGCTGGCTTTGATACCGTTGGCGCTAAATGACGCTTCACGCAGCGGGTCGGCAACGTGTGCCGCCTGACTGTGTTGTACGGCTTCATGCGCATTCTCAAGGGCCTGTTTTTCCGCCGCGGCATTGATGGCGGCCTGACGGTTCTGATCGGCAACGTAGCAGGCGTCGCGGCTTACGCCTTTGGCCTGACACTGCGCTAAGCGCTGCTCTTCTGAGACGCAGCCCGCAAGAAGCGTAGCCACCATCCCGACTAACAGAATCTTTTTCATACATTATTCCCCGGGTTTGATAAGTTCATTATTGTTGGTCTGGCCATTCTATGCGTGCGTCTATAGTAGAAACGCAGCGATGGCTCGCGGTGACTATCGCGGAAGAGGTGCGTTATCAGGTTGATGAAGATCACATTTAGCACGAATAGCTAAAAACTTGAGAGTTATCCTGGCTGACGGTTATCCGGAGGTCAGAAAATGGTTTTGCAGATGTAAGCCGGATGGTGACGTGAATGTGATAAAGGGGGCGTGCCAGAAAGGATCTTGCTATTGCCAGACGCATCCTCTACGCTGCCTCCATTACAGTATGTAATTTGACTCGGGGTGCCCTTCTTTGTGAAGGCTGAGAAATACCCGTACCACCTGATCTGGATAATGCCAGCGTAGGGAAGTCAGATGCCCTCCGGGCTATCGCTTCTTCGCGCAAGGCAGGAGCGATACCATGCAGCCTGACCTGCTTAATCTACACGCCTTACACCATTTCCGAACCCGTTCTCCGCTGACCCACTGCATGACCAACGACGTGGTGCAGACCTTTACCGCCAATGTTCTGCTGGCCCTTGGTGCATCACCGGCGATGGTGATTGAAGCCGAAGAGGCCGAACAATTCTCCGCGCTGGCCGATGCGCTGCTGATCAACGTCGGCACCCTGACCGCACCGCGCGCCCAGGCGATGCGCCGGGCGATTGAAAGCGCGGTGGCGGCGGACAAGCCCTGGACGCTCGATCCGGTAGCCGTTGGCGCGCTGGCCTACCGGACCCGTTTTTGCCAGCAAATTCTCACCCTGAAACCGGCGGCCATTCGCGGCAATGCCTCGGAAATTCTCGCGCTCGCCGGAATGAGCGCGGGCGGACGCGGCGTGGACACCACCGATACGGCAGCCAGCGCGCTGCCCGCCGCCCAGGCGCTGGCGCGGCAAACCAATGCGATTGTGGTGGTAACGGGGGAGGTGGATTACGTCACTGACGGACTGCGCACCCAGACCCTGACGGGGGGCGACCCGATGATGACCCGTGTGGTGGGCACCGGCTGCGCGCTGTCGGCGGTGGTGGCGGCCAGCTGTTCGCTGCCGGGTGACCGGCTGGATAACATCGCGGCGGCCTGCGGCTGGATGAAACGGGCCGGTACCCTTGCGGCTGCCCAAAGCCGCGGGCCGGGCAGTTTTGCGGCAGCGTTTCTTGATGCCCTGTGGACACTGGGGGCACAACGATGAAACGCATTAATGCCCTGACCATTGCCGGCACCGACCCCAGCGGCGGGGCCGGGATCCAGGCCGATTTGAAAACCTTCTCCGCGCTCGGCGCATACGGCTGCTCGGTGATCACCGCCCTGGTTGCCCAGAATACCCGCGGGGTGCAGTCGGTCTATCGCATCGAACCTGATTTCGTGGCGGCGCAGCTGGAGTCGGTGTTTAGCGATGTACGCATCGACACCACCAAGATTGGCATGCTGGCGGAGGCCGATATTGTCGAGGCCGTCGCGGAGCAGCTCCTGCGTCATCAGGTTAAAAACGTAGTGCTGGATACGGTGATGCTGGCGAAAAGTGGCGATCCGCTCCTTTCACCTTCCGCCGTCGATACGCTGCGTAAGAAACTGCTGCCGCAGGTGGCGCTCATTACCCCTAATTTACCCGAGGCGGCGGCGTTGCTGGATGCGCCCCATGCCCGCAATGAGCAGGAGATGAAAGCCCAGGGCGATGCCCTGCTGGCGATGGGCTGTGAAGCGGTGCTGATGAAGGGCGGGCATCTGGACGATCCTGAAAGTCCCGACTGGCTGTTCACCCGGGATGGAACCCTACGTTTTACCGCCCCGCGCATCAATACCAAAAATACCCACGGCACCGGCTGTACGCTCTCGGCCGCGCTGGCGGCGCTGCGCCCGCGGCATGATAGCTGGGCGGATACGGTGCGCGAAGCCAAAGCCTGGCTCTCCTGCGCGCTGGCAGAGGCGGACACGCTGGAAGTGGGGCAGGGCATTGGTCCAGTCCATCATTTCCATGCATGGTGGTGAAGGTTAGCGCTTATCGCTGGAAAAATCGCCACCCACGGACCAGGCTTAGGGAGCTCGCAATCCTGTGAGCCTGGAGAAAACATGCCGGCAGCCCGTCGGCACTAAGGGGAGCAAACCTATGACTGATATTGCGCAGTTGCTTGGCAAAGATGCCGAAAGCCTGTTACAGCATCGTTGTATGACCATTCCAGCCGACCAGCTCTATCTGCCTGGCCATGACTACGTCGACCGCGTGATGGTCGACAACAACCGCCCGCCAGCGGTACTGCGAAATATGCAGACCCTGTATAACACCGGGCGACTGGGGGGAACCGGCTATCTGTCGATCCTGCCGGTGGATCAGGGGGTAGAACACTCGGCCGGGGCGTCGTTTGCCGCTAACCCGCTCTATTTCGATCCGAAGAATATTGTCGAGCTGGCAATCGAGGCCGGCTGTAACTGCGTGGCCTCCACCTATGGCGTGCTGGCCTCGGTCTCGCGACGTTATGCCCACCGCATCCCGTTCCTCGTCAAGCTTAACCACAACGAAACCCTGAGCTACCCTACCGAATATGACCAGACCCTGTATGCCAGCGTCGAGCAGGCGTTCAACATGGGTGCGGTAGCGGTAGGGGCGACCATCTATTTCGGCTCGGAGCAGTCGCGCCGCCAGATAGAAGAGATCTCCGCCGCCTTTGAGCGTGCCCATGAGCTGGGCATGGTGACGGTGCTGTGGGCCTATCTGCGTAACCCGGCCTTCAATAAAGACGGTACGGATTACCACGTCTCTGCCGATTTAACCGGGCAGGCCAACCATCTGGCAGCCACCATCGGGGCGGATATCGTTAAGCAAAAAATGGCCGAGAACAACGGCGGCTATACGGCGGTCAAGTTTGGCTATACCGACGATCGGGTCTACAGCAAACTGACCAGCGATAACCCCATCGACCTGGTACGCTACCAGCTGGCGAACTGCTATATGGGCCGCGCGGGGCTGATCAACTCCGGTGGCGCGGCAGGAGGCGAGACCGATCTCACCGATGCGGTGCGCACGGCGGTGATCAATAAACGCGCGGGCGGCATGGGGCTGATCCTCGGCCGTAAGGCGTTTAAAAAATCGATGGCCGACGGCGTGAAGCTGATTAACGCCGTGCAGGACGTCTATCTCGATAAAAAAGTCACTATCGCCTAGCCATTCTGCCCCTCTTCCGTTGGAAGAGGGGCAGATGCCGGGCAACACTTCGTTTGCCCGGCCTACAGCGACGAGAACTACTTACGAAACCTTGTTTCATTTCATTCAAATCACCCTTCCGATCCACTTCACATTTCCCCTCTCTTTTGTGAAAAGTGTCACTTCTGCCCGTGCAAATGCACAAAAAATGGTCAGCGCTTAGCGGAATTTGTCTAAGGAAGTGGATGAATTTTGCGCTTAAAGTTAGTTTCGAAACAGCTTTTCAAAATGAAAGAACACGCTGAACCTACGCCGTTTTAAGGATAAAAAATGAAAATCGAATCTGTAAACGTCACCGTCTTTCAGTATCCCACCCGCCGGGTCTCTGACAGCGCCGGACATTCCCATCCGGGACCGGAAAGCCTGGCAAAAATGGCGATGCTGACCATTACCGCAGACGATGGCACCAAAGGGTACGCCTTTGCACCGCCGGAAGTGGTGCGCCCCTTTGTGGTCAACACCTTCTTTCGTAAAGTACTGGTCGGCCAGGATGCATTTAATCGCGAGAAGATCTGGCAGGAGCTGGCGCACTGGCAGCGCGGCAGCGCTCATCAGCTGACCGAGCGCGCGCTGGGCTTTGTTGAGCAGGCGCTGTGGGATCTGATTGGCCGCAAACTCAATATGCCGGTGTGGAAACTCCTCGGCGGCTACCGCGACAAAGTCCCTGCCTACGGCAGCACCATGTGCGGCGATGACCTGCCGGGCGGCCTCTCTACCCCGGAAGAGTACGCCAGCTTTGCCGAAAAGCTGGTCGCCCGCGGCTATAAGGCGATCAAGCTCCACACCTGGATGCCGCCAGTCTCTTTCGCTCCTAATCCAAAAATGGATATCAAAGCCTGCGCCGCGGTGCGTGAAGCGGTCGGGCCGGATATCGACCTGATGATCGACGGCTACCACTGGTACAGCCGCGCGGAAGCGCTGTGGATCGGTAAGGAGCTGGAAAAACTCAATTTCGCCTGGTTTGAAGAGCCGATGGAAGAGGAGAGCATGGCCTCCTATGCCTGGCTGGCCGAAAACCTCTCCATTCCGATTATCGGGCCGGAAAGCCTGGGCGGTAAGCATCACAGCCGCGCCGACTGGGTGAAGGCGGGGGCCTGCGACATCCTGCGCGCCGGTGCCAATGGCGTGGGCGGTATTTCGCCAACCCTGAAAGTGGCCAACCTGGCCGAATCGTTTGGTATGGACTGCGAAGTACACGGCAACGGCGCGGCGAGCCTGGCGGTAATTGGCGCGATCAAGAACTGCCGCTGGTATGAGCGCGGCCTGCTGCACCCGTTCCTCGATTACGATGAGCCAGCTGCGTACCTGCACAGCCTGATCGACCCGATGGATGATGAGGGCATGGTCAGCCTGCCGACGCGTCCTGGACTCGGCGAAGACATTAATTTTGCATATATCGAAGCCAATACCGTCAGCCACGACTGACAGATAAAAACGTACCCTACAGGCGATATATACATGAAACGAACCTCTCTGGCTGGAGCGTGTTTACTCGCGCTCTCGCTGATGATGGGGAGCGGTGCGGCGTACGCAAAAACGCCGCCCGATCAGCTCATCATCGGTATGAACATGAACAACCTGCTGACCCTCGATCCGGCCGCGATGACCGGCAACGAAGTGGTCGGCATTGTGGTCAATCTCTACGATTCGCTGGTGGAACTGGACCCCAACACCCTCACCAACGTCAAACCGGCGCTGGCGAAATCCTGGGATATCTCGCCGGACGGCAAAACCCTGACCTTCCACCTGCGCGATAACGTGACCTTCCACTCCGGCAACCCGCTGACCGCCGAGGATGTAGTGTGGTCGATGCGTCGCCTGCTGCACCTCAATCTTGCCCAGGCCTCGGTATGGAAATCCTATGGATTTTCTAAGAAGAATATCGACCAGCAGATTAAGGCCCTGGATGACTACACCGTGCAGCTCACCCTGCCGAAAGCCAACGACCCGCAGCTGGTGATCTACTCCCTCGGCGCGCTGGGCAACCTCGGCGTGCTGGACCGTAAAACGGTGCTCAGTCACGAGGTCAATAGTGACTGGGGCAATCGCTGGCTGACCACCAACGAAGCCGGTTCCGGGCCCTTTATGCTGGAAACCTGGCAGGCGAAAGACGTGCTGCGCATGCAGCGCAACCCGAAATACTGGCGCGAAGAGCCGAAGATGAACCGCGTGGTGCTGCGCCATTTCCAGGAGTCGCAAACCCTGCGCCTGATGGTGGAGAAGGGCGATCTGGATATCGCCAACAACATGGCGGTAGCCGACATCAATGCCCTGCGTAAGGATCCGCAGCTCACCGTCGAAGCCGTGCAGAAGGGCACGGTCTACTACGTGGCGATGAGCATGAAGGAGGCACACTTCGCCAACCCGAAAGTACGTGAAGCGGTGCGCTACCTGATTGACTATCAGGGCATCAACAAGGCGCTGATGCCGGGCTACGGCGTATTGCACCAGCGGCCGATCAAGGCGGGGATGCCGTCCACACTGCCGGACCCGGGCTATAAGCTCGATATCCCACGCGCCAAAAAGCTGCTGGCGGAGGCGGGCTACCCGGAAGGTTTCGACACTACCCTGCGGGTGCTGGCGGATCAGCCGTTCCTCAATATCGCTATCGCCGTGCAGTCCACCCTGATGCAGGCGGGTATCAATGCCAAAATCATCACCGGCACCGGGAACCAGATCTACGGCGCGATGCGCGAGCGTAAGTTCGACATGCTGGTCGGGCGCGGCGGCAGCGGCGTGGAGCCCCATCCGCACTCCAGCCTGCGCGCGCTGGTCTATAACCCGGACAACAGCGACGAAGCCCGACTGACCAACTTCCAGGGCTGGCGCACCGGTTTTTACGACAAGCCCCTGAACGAGATGATCGACAAAGCCCTGCTGGAACGCGATCCGCAGAAGCAGATCGCCGATTACCAGCAGATCCAGGTGCGTTACGACCAGCTGATCCCGGCGCTGATCCCGCTCTCCCAGATGGTCGATTCGGTGGTGGTGCGTAACGAGGTGAAAAACTTCCAGTCGCATCCCTCCGCCACCACCTTCCTGCGGGAAGTCTACAAAACCGGAGGTGAAAAATGAGTGTTGCGATCCTCGCTCCAGGCTCCCGCACCCGGCGTTTCTCAAAACGCCTGACCCAGGTGCTGGTGACCCTGTTCGGCCTGCTGGTGCTGACCTTTTTCATTGGCCGCGTAATGCCGGTCGATCCGGTGCTGGCGATTGTCGGCCCGGATGCGGACCACAGCACCTATCAGCAGGTCTATCAGCAACTGGGCTTTGATAAATCCCTGCTGACCCAGTTCGGGATCTACCTGAACAACCTGCTGCACGGCGATCTTGGCAATGCCCTGCTGACCGGCAAACCGGTGCTGGATGACATTCTGCGCGTCTTCCCGGCCACCCTGGAGCTGGCGACGATGGCGATTATTGTCGGTGCCGGTTTAGGCATCCCCCTGGGAGTGCTGGCGGCCGCGCGCCGTAACAGCGTCTCGGATTATGTGGTACGCATCATCAGCCTGGCCGGGTACTCCACGCCAATCTTCTGGGTGGGGATGATGGGGCTGCTGCTGTTCTACGCCTGGCTTGGCTGGGTAGGGGGCGCTGGACGGCTGGATTTAGGGCTGGATGGCCTGGTGCCACGCCGCACCGGGCTGATGACCGTCGATGCCCTGCTGGCGGGTAACAGCGCAGTCTTCTGGAACGCCATTAACCACCTGGTGCTTCCTGCCTCGCTGCTGGGCTTCCACTCCCTGGCTTACATTAGCCGCATGACCCGCAGCTTTATGCTGGCCCAGCTGTCGCAGGAATTCATCATCACCGCCCGGGTGAAGGGCCTGACCGAGCGGCAGGTGATCTGGAACCACGCGTTTCGCAACATCCTGGTGCAGCTGCTGACGGTGGTGGCGCTGGCCTACGGCTCGCTGCTGGAAGGAGCGGTGCTGATCGAAACAGTCTTCTCCTGGCCGGGCTTTGGCTCCTATCTCACCGGCAGCCTGCTGCTGGGGGATATGAATGCGGTAATGGGCTGCGTGCTGCTGGTGGGGATGATCTTCGTGATGCTCAACCTGCTCTCCGACATGCTGTATCAACTCTTTGACCCGAGGACGAAATCATGACCGTTTCTCTGGATACACCGCTGCGCACTTCCCGCAGCGAAGGACGCCAGCGCCTGGCGCGGATGGCCCGCCGCACCTTCGGCTTTGCCGGGCAGATGGCGCGCAACCCGCTGACGGCCATTGGCGGCGGCATCATTCTGCTGCTGTTGATCGTGGCGGCCTTCGCGCCCTGGATCGCGCCGTACAACCCGCTGGTGCAGGATCTCAATAACGCCCTGGTGGCGCCGAACGCGCAGCACTGGTTCGGCACCGACGAGTTTGGCCGGGATATCTTCAGCCGCCTGGTCTACGGCTCGCGGATCACGCTCTATATCGTACTGCTGGTGTCGGTCACCGTCGGCCCGCTGGGGCTGCTGTTGGGGGTTACCGCCGGTTACTTTGGCGGCAAGGTGGATGCAGTGCTGATGCGCGTCACCGATATCTTTATCTCTTTCCCGAGCCTGGTGCTGGCGCTGGCGTTTGTCGCAGCGCTCGGCCCGGGGCTGGAACATGTCGTGATCGCCATTACGCTCACCGCCTGGCCGCCGATTGCCCGTCTGGCCCGCGCTGAAACCCTGTCGTTACGCCAGGCCGACTTTATCTCCGCCGTGCGTCTGCAAGGGGCCTCCCCGGTGCGGGTGCTGTGGCGTCACATCGTGCCGCTGTGCCTGCCGTCGGTGATTATCCGTATCACCATGAATATGGCCGGGATCATCCTGACCGCCGCCGGGCTGGGCTTCCTCGGCCTTGGCGCACAGCCTCCGGAGCCGGAGTGGGGGGCGATGATCTCCAGCGGCCGCACCTACATGATGGAGTGCTGGTGGGTAGTGACTATTCCGGGGCTGGCGATCCTGATTAACAGCCTGGCGTTCAACTTCTTAGGAGATGGCTTACGTGACATCCTCGATCCTCGCAGCAACTGATGTGCCGCTGCTCGATGTGCGCGATCTGCACGTCGACTTTATCAACGGACGCGCGGTCACCAACGCGGTGCGCGGCGTCTCCTTTCAGCTCGGGCGCGAGAAGCTGGCGATTGTCGGTGAGTCGGGCTCCGGGAAATCCACCGTCGGACGGGCGCTGCTGCGTCTGCACCCGGCAAAGGCGCAGATCACCGCCACCCGGATGCAGTTTGGCGATGTCGATTTACGCAGCGTCAGCGAGGCGCAGATGCGCGGTATTCGCGGCAAGCGTATTTCGATGATCATGCAGGATCCGAAGTACTCCCTGAACCCGGTGGTCTGCGTCGGAGATCAGATTGCCGAGGCCTGGCTGACCCACCATCCGGGACGCAAGGCCGAGGCGAAAGCCAAAGTGCTGGAGATGCTCGACGTGGTGCGCATTCGCCAGCCGGAGCGGGTCTATCAGCTCTATCCGCATGAGATCTCCGGCGGGCAGGGGCAGCGCATCATGATCGCCATGATGCTGATCACCGACCCGGAGCTGGTGATCGCCGATGAACCGACCTCGGCGCTGGACGTCTCGGTGCGGCTGCAGGTGCTGGGCCTGCTGGACGATTTAGTCCAGTCCCGCGGGCTGGGGCTGATTTTTATCAGTCACGACATCAACCTGGTGCGCAGCTTCTGCGACCGGGTGCTGGTGATGTATGCCGGGCGGGTGGTGGAGTCCATCGCCGCCTGCGATCTGCACAACGCGCAGCACCCCTATACGCAGGGGTTAATCAATGCCCTGCCGGAGATGAATCACCGCCGTCCGGTGCTGCCGGTATTGCAGCGCCAGGCCAGCTGGCTGACCGAATAAGGAGCGAAGATGATCGAGGTAAAAAACCTGAATCTGGCGTTCGGCGAAGGCGAGAAACGCAACCAGGTACTGTATGACGTCAATATTAACGTGCAGCCAGGGGAGATTTACGGCCTGGTGGGGGAGTCGGGCTCCGGAAAGACCACCGTGCTGAAGTGCCTGGCCGGATTGTTCACCCACTGGGAGGGGGCGCTGGCGATTAACGGCCAGGCGCTGGAGCGGCGCATCAGCCCCCAGCGCTGTCGGCTGGTACAGATGGTGTTTCAGGACCCGTACGGTTCGCTGCACCCCCGGCATACCATCGGCGATATTCTGGAGGAGCCGCTGCAAATCCACGGCATCAACGACCGGGACCGGCGTATTCACGGCTTGCTGGATAAAGTTGGCCTCAACCGCGCCTTCCGTGACCGCTACCCGCATCAGCTCTCCGGCGGCCAGCGTCAGCGCGTGGCCATCGCCCGGGCGTTGATCCTGGAGCCGCAGGTGCTGTTGCTGGATGAGCCTACCTCAGCGCTGGATGTCTCGGTGCAGGCGGAGATTTTAAACCTGCTGGCGGAGCTGCAGCGCGAGTCGAAGCTCACCTACCTGATGGTGACCCACGACCTGGGGGTGATCGCCCATCTGTGCCAGAAGGTGGCGGTGATGCAGTACGGGAAAATCCTGGAAACGTTGACGGTGGACGACCTGGTGGCGGGGCAGGCCAAAACCGATTACACCCGGATGCTGGTTAACGCCAGCCAGCAGTACTCCCGCGAGATGGCCCGGGAGGTGGCGGTCTATTAGTGTGTATAGTGCGGGCTGTTGCCGGGTGGCGGCTTCGCCTTACCCGGCCTACAAAACCCGTAGGCCCGCGCAAGCGCAGCGCCGTCGGGCAAATCAGCGCAGAAGCGGACAATCCGGCGGCAACCGGCACTGGATCGCCCCAGGCAAAAGGGCGATGTGGAAATGGTCGCCGCTCAGCGGTTCGCCATCCAGGTTAAAGGTCATGCCGTGCGGCGCCTGGATTTCGAACCACGCCGACTCGCCATCCACCAGATGCGGGCTGTCTTCCGCTTTGGTCAGAGTAGTGAGCAGGGCAGGCAGCAGCTCATCCCCGGTAATGATACGCACCCCGAGCAGCCCGTCGTTGATTAGCGCCTCCGGGCAAAGCTGCTGGCCGCCGCCCGCCTGACGGCCATTGCCGATGCCAATCACCAGGGCGTTACCCTGCCAGTGAAAGTTTTCGCCGCGGATTTCACATTGATCGGGTTTCAAAGTATCTAACCGCGCCAGACCGTGGAGCAGGTACGACACACCGCCCAGCGCAGCTTTGAGTTTTTCCGGGGTTTCGCTGGTGATGCGAGTGCCAAAACCGCCCGTCGCCATATTGATAAAGCAGGTTTCGTCGTTGACCCGGGCGATATCCACCGCCGTGGCTTTTCCGGCGATAGCCAACTGCAGGGCCTTATCGAGCGCCTCCGGGATCCCGGCGCTGGTGGCAAAATCGTTGGCGGTGCCGAGGGGTAAAATGCCCAGCGCCGGACGCTGCGTGGCGGGCAGGTCAATCAGCGCCGTCGCCACTTCGTTTATGGTGCCGTCGCCGCCGCCTGCAATGACGGTCTCCACACCGAGGTCGCAGGCTTCCTTGATATAACGAGCTGCATCACCTTTCTCCCATGTTACGCGAACATGGATCACCACCCCTTCTTCACGAAGAAGCGTCACGGCTTCGCGCAACAGATCGTTGCCTGTCCCTTTGCCGTTCAGAATTAATAAACTTGCCGGATAGGTCGCCATCCACGTTGCTCCTGTGCTGATCTTCCAGAAGTGTATCGCAGCGCGGGGAAAAGCGGGTAAGAAGAGGACGAAAGGCGAAAATTAAATGAGTGGCGAGCCAAAATGAACGCCACTCGTGCAGGCCTGGTCAGGCAGTTATCGCACCATACGGGCATAAAGCAAAAACACATTTCTGACGATGTGCACAGCGGGTAATCAGCCCCTCTTCATTGCCAGGGCAGCCTGAATTCTCAAGAAATGATGACCAGAACGAAGGTGTATAGGGAAATGTTCGAAGGATGTGTAGTGTTCTGAGTTTGCCGTCAACGGCGATACCGAAGGGACTTGTGACAAGAACGGATCCGATGCTGATAAAGTAATCTCCTTTATACCAAATTATCAGCCTGAGGTTTTTAACGGTAAGTACGTGTATAAAAATTGTTCCAGTACGAGGGCAAACCATCCTGTTTTCAACCACCCAGTACATATATTGCCTCCTTGCTCCTTAAGTGAAATTTCATTCGAAAGAAGAATAGCATTGGCTGCGTGAATATATAACCTAACTTTAATATATTTATAAATTCACGTACTTTTGGTTATAGACTGAAATAAATTTACATTAGTGTTTTTTGCAGGGCGAAGAGGCGTCAGGAAAGGGGAAGGGGGATTTCAGACAAAAAAATTAGCCTGCGTAAGGGAGATTACTCAGGCTAAGGAGGTGGTTCCTGGTACAGCTAGCATTTATGGGTTATGTTTTTCAGCGTTGGTAATAATACCCTCATCAAACGCAGCGGTATGTGATCGAATTCTAAGAATCATCTCATACCAAAAAATAACCCGTTTTCATTATTTCGCGTGCGGCGCCTGAGTATTCTCGCCGTCAAAATTACGCATCAGCAACGCGTAATCTAGGGCAATCTCTTCCGGAACAGGCAGCCAGACGGTATGACCGTCTCCTGGCGCTACGGAGACCGACTCGCCTTTGCCATTCACCATATGTTCCAGGGTGAAGTTAATATTGCCCTGCGGGGTCATCAACTCCAGGCTGTTGCCCACCAGAAACTTATTTTTGACCGCCACCGCCGCGAGGTTGCCCTTGCGCTCACCGGTGAACTCGCCGACAAACTGCTGGCGTTCGGAAACCGAGTGGCCATATTCATAGTTCTGGTAGTCGTCATGGGTATGGCGACGCAGAAAACCTTCGGTATAGCCACGGTGCGCCAGCCCTTCCAGCGTTTGCAGCAGGGTGCTGTCGAACGGTTTGCCTGCAGCCGCGTCGTCGATCGCCTGGCGATAGACCTGAGCGGTACGCGCACAGTAGTAATAGGACTTGGTGCGGCCTTCGATTTTCAGGGAGTGCACCCCCATCTGGGTCAGGCGCTCAACGTGGGCGATGGCACGCAGATCTTTAGAGTTCATGATGTAAGTACCGTGCTCGTCTTCGAACGCGGTCATATATTCACCCGGGCGCTGGGCCTCTTCGATCATAAACACGCTGTCGGTTGGCGCCCCGATACCCAGCGTCGGCTCAATATTCTGTACCGGAATAGGCTCATGCTTATGCACAATATTGCCTACCTCATCCTGCTTACCTTCCTGGACCTTATATTCCCAGCGGCAGGCGTTGGTGCAGGTGCCCTGGTTCGGGTCGCGCTTGTTGATATAACCAGAGAGCAGGCAGCGGCCGGAGTAGGCCATGCACAGGGCGCCATGCACGAAAATTTCCAGCTCCATGTCCGGCACCTGGGTGCGGATCTCTTCAATCTCTTCCAGTGACAGCTCGCGGGACAAAATCACGCGGGTCAGCCCCATCTGCTTCCAGAATTTCACCGTCGCCCAGTTCACGGCATTGGCCTGTACCGAGAGATGAATGTCCATCTCCGGGAAGTGCTCCCGCACCAGCATGATCAAACCCGGGTCCGACATAATCAGCGCGTCTGGCCCCATCTCCACCACCGGTTTCAGGTCGCGGATAAAGGTTTTCAGCTTGGCGTTATGCGGCGCGATGTTAACCACCACGTAGAATTTTTTACCCTGCGCGTGGGCTTCGTTGATGCCGAGCTGCAGGTTCTCGTGGTTGAATTCATTATTACGCACGCGCAGGGAGTAGCGCGGCTGGCCCGCATAAACGGCATCGGCGCCGTAGGCGAAGGCGTAACGCATATTTTTCAGCGTTCCCGCCGGGGAGAGGAGTTCCGGTTTAAACATGTTAGTTCTCGTTCTGATGACAGGTCAGATGCGCACACCAGGTGGGCGCCGGGAGGAGATCCCATACATTAAGGGCGGGCATTGTAGCGCTGCGGGAAGGGGAGGTAAACCATTGAGTGAGTAAACGCCGACGGCAGGACAGTACCGTCGGTGTTTGGCTCAGGCGTGGGTAATCAGAGGTCGTCCTGGGTGTGATCGACAATAATTTCCAGGGTCTTACGAATGATATCGGCGCGGACAACATCGCGCGTAGATTCGATTTCGCGGATCAAACGTAAAATAATCGCTTTGTTAGTCAGCGGTTCCTTCGCATCCAGAATGGCGCCTGTCACAGTCTGAAGCAACGCCCACTCTTCGGCCAGCATAGCGCCAGCGCTGCGAAAGTAGTTGGACAATGCAGCATTGGGCAGTTCTTCATAAAAGTCAGTTGTCTGGAGCATAGCCTGGCTCATAGTGTCACACCGGTTCAGTTAATAAGTAAGTGGTGCAGTTAATGCTTATTCCTGTTGGCTTGCGGGCTATTGCCAAACAGGGGATACACATTGCTGCTGCTGTGTCGACCATCCGTATCCCAATCCTGCCGCTCACTTTTGGTATTACGCCGGGTACTATCCTTCCCATCGTTGGAAATTTCCAAAATAATTTGGGAAAGAACGTGCCGACGCTGCCCGTCCTGCTCTACCGATAACATCTGCTGTAGCCTCTCCAGCAATAGCTTCATGCTGATGGGGCCGTTATCTTTCAGTAGAGAAAAGGTGGCTTCACCAATAAGTTCATCAGTCAGTCGTTCATGGTCACTTCTGTTCATAACTACGTCTCTGTCGCCGCATCTTCCTGCAGGAAGAGATGCGGCATAAAGTCAGTCTGTAGCGACAGTATAAAAAATCTGTCTCAAAGAAAAAACTGACTCAAAAAACAGGGTAATTAGCCGCTGTAACGTATCGCTTAACGATCAAACAGCAGGCCAACCAGAGTCTGATAGCGACTCTCCTCTTCGCGATCCGATGCTTGTTCCATTCGATAAAGCAGGCGGGTGCAAATCGCTTTTCGATTAAGGATTTTTCCTTCCCGTAAAATTTCCACCACAATCTGTCCGAGCGTCTCCTGCTGGGAAGGTTGATTTGCTTTGTTAAAATAATGGGCAATGGCATTGGCTGTGTTCGGTGTGTACCCGTTCTCGCGCATATGTCACTCCTGAAATCCGCTGCATTAAAGAGGTTAATATCTTGTTAAGTTGTAAATACTGTACATACTAATTGTACAAGTTAACAAATATATTTTGATCATTATGTGCTAATCATTACTATTCAATGCCTTGAAAAGAATTTATTTTGTAAAATAAGCTTAAAACGTTGTACATTTCCGACAATTAACGGCGTTATGGCGGGTACAGGTGACGGATACCGCTCCGTCCGGGCAGGCTTATAAGACGTAAAGCCAACCATCTGATACTGTGGACATTCATTCACCTCCTCTTATTGGAAACCCTATGCTCACTACCATCATTTACCGTAGTCACCTTCGTGACGACGTACCGGTTACTATGCTGGAAGACATGGTTGTTGCAGCAAATGTAAAAAACAGAGAAGCCGGCGTTAGCGGGATTCTTCTGTTTACTGGCAAGCTCTTTTTTCAGCTGCTCGAAGGACCTGAGGAGAATGTAAGAGCCATTTACGGCGCGATTTGTGAGGATCCGCGTCACCACAACGTGGTGGAACTGTTGTGCGATTACTCCCCCGCCCGACGTTTCGGTAAATACGGCATGGAACTGTTTGATTTACGGCACTATGACCGCCACGAGGTGCTGCAAAACGTCCTGGATAAGGGCACCACAAAGTACCAGATGACCTATAACGACAGGGCGCTGCACTTCTTCAGAACCTTCGTCGAAGAGAGTGAGAAAGAGAACTACTTTGAGCTACCGTCAGGGGATCACTGGGTCTTTGTCCCGGACACTGTGGCGCCCAGCGTACGTGCTCTGTCGGGGCGTTACAGTGACTCGTGCAACTTCGCGTTCCAGCCGATTATCGATCCGCTGGCTCGTGAAATTGTCTCCCTTGAAGCCCTGGTCCGCACCCCGGAAGGGGGCTCTGCCCAGCACTGGTTTGCGGGGCTGGAGGAAGATGCCATCTACGAAGCTGACCTTAAAAGCAAAAGCGTCGCCTTTGCGATGGCAAGCGCACTGGGGCTGGGGGAACAGAGCCTGTCAGTGAACCTTTTACCGATGACGTTGGTCAATATCCCCAACGCTGTCAGCTATCTCATTCAGGAGATAGAGGCTCACGGGCTGGTGCCCGAGCAGATTGTGGTTGAGTTCACCGAGCATGAAGTCATCTCCCGTCTGGATGCGTTTACCGGTGCGGTGCGTGAGTTAAAAGCGGCGGGCATCGGCGTGGCGATCGACCACTTCGGTGGAGGGTTTGCCGGCCTGTTGCTGCTGGCGCAGTTTCAGCCAGACCGGATTAAGATCAACCGGGACCTGATCCGCGACGTGCACAAGAGTGGTCCACGGCAGGCGATCGTGCTCGCGATTATCAAATGTTGTACAGCTTTGGAAATATTGATCTCCGCGGTGGGTGTTGAGCTGCCAGAAGAGTGGATGTGGCTCGAATCTGCCGGCGTTTCGCAGTTCCAGGGGCATCTGTTTGCTCACCCTGAACTGGCCGGCATCCCGCCAGTTTCGTGGCCTGAGCCGCGCGAGGAGATTTAGCGCTAGCCTTCACCGGGCAATGATACAATTCTGTTGTACAATATAACGAGTTGTACAGCCCGGTGAGATTCGTTACCTTGAACAATGAATATATCGATCATGTATGAGGAAGCGATGGCCTTTTACAGTATAGGCGATGTCGCAGAACGCTGCGGCATCAACCCCGTCACCCTGCGGGCATGGCAGCGCCGGTATGGCCTGCTCAAACCGCAGCGCAGTGAAGGCGGACATCGTCAATTTGATGATGACGATCTACAGCGCATTGAGGAGATCAAGCGCTGGATTGAACGTGGCGTACCGGTTGGTAAGGTTAAAGCCCTCCTTGATGGGGATAAACCCGCCGAGCCGGGAGACTGGCGTGTGCTGCAGGAAGAGATGATTGGCACGCTGCGCCAGGTCAGCCCGGCAAAATCACGCGCGCAGATCGCGGTATTTTGTCAGCACCACTCAGTAGATGCGTTGGTCGATCATGTGTTTATCCCCGTGCGGGAAACGCTCAGTCTTGACCACGCCACCGCGCGCGCCATGGGCAGCCTGTTGGACGGTATCCTGATTGAGCAGGCGGTGAGCAGCCTGACCGAATCGCGCACCAAAGCGGGCAGGGATGCGTTACTGATTGGCTGGGGTGTGGAGGATCGTACCCGTTTGTGGCTGGAGGCGTGGCGCCTTTCGCAACGGGGTTGGCGCATCAACGTCTTTGCTGAACCTCTTGAGTTACCTCACCCGGAGTTCTTCCCCGGACAACATATCCTCGTCTGGGCGGGTAAAACCTTATCGGACGCACAGCGCCAGCAGCTGGAGCACTGGCAAAAGCAGGGTTATATCATTACGGCACATGGGGCAGCTGAGGCTGTCTGATGCCATTACCCGCCGCAGCGGGTAACATTTTTCCCCTTCATCCGCCAATCCGGCACGCATCCGCTTCCCAGCGATAACCCACGCCATACACTGCGCGAATAAATGACTGGTCGGCATCCAGCGCTTCAAGCTTGCGGCGCAGATTTTTGATATGGCTGTCGATAGTGCGGTCGGTCACCACCCGGTAGTCATCGTACAGGTGGTTCAGCAGCTGCTCGCGGGAGAACACTTTGCCCGGCTCGTGCGACAGGGTTTTCAGCAGGCGAAACTCGGCGGGCGTCAGATCCAGCAGCTTGCTGCGCCAGCTGGCCTGGAAACGGCCTTCGTCGATGATTAACGGGCTTTCAGCATCCAGCGCCTGCAGCTCGCGCTGCGGTTTGCAGCGGCGCAGAATGGTTTTTACCCGGGCCACCACTTCGCGCGGGCTGTAGGGCTTGCAGATGTAATCATCCGCGCCAATCTCCAGCCCCAGCAGGCGGTCAATCTCTTCGATTTTGGCGGTCACCATGACAATCGGCACTTCAGAGAAGCGGCGGATTTCGCGGCACAGGGTCAGGCCGTCGGTGCCTGGCAGCATCAGGTCGAGCAGGATCAGATCCGGTGGTGTCTGACGTACATACGGCAGGACCTGATCGCCGTGGCTGATAAGCGACGGGGCATAGCTCGCCGCCCGCAGATAGTCGATTAATAACTGCCCAAGTTTAGGCTCATCCTCCACAATCAGGATGCGGGGTGTGTTTTCGTCAATGGGTAATTCAGTCATACTTCTCTCGATAAATCGCGTTCCAGCGGTAGCTCTACTGTAATGCTAACCCCGCCAAAAGGCGAATGGGCGGCGCGGAGGGTGCCGCCGTGGGCTTCAACGATGTTGACGCAGATCGCCAGCCCCAGCCCGGAGCCGCCGCTGGCGCGGTTGCGGGAACCTTCGGTGCGATAAAAACGTTCAAACAGCTTGTTGAGCTGGTCGTCAGAGACGCCGGGCGCGGTGTCGGCGAAGGTCAGCGCAAAGCGGTGATCTTCACATTTGCCGGAAATACGCAGCGCGCCGCCCGCATCGGTATAGCGCAGGCTGTTTTCCAGCAGGTTGTTGAACAGTTGCATCAGCCGGTCGCGATCGCCAAACACCACCGCGTTCTCCGGCAGCGACAGCTCAATGCGCAGGTCGCGGCTGGCAAAGCGTTCCCGGAAGGCGCCGCTGGCGACTTCCAGAATGTTGATCACATCCACCGGCGCTTTCTGGTAGGCCAGCGCCCCTTCGTCGGACATCGACAGCTGATGCAGATCCTCTACCAGTTTAGTGAGGGTGCCCACTTCCGCCTGTAAAGAGGCGACCGATTCAGGTGTAAACTTGCGTACACCATCCTGAATCGCCTCCAGTTCGCCGCGCAGCACCGCCAGCGGGGTACGCAGCTCGTGGGAAATATCAGCCATAAAATCCCGGCGCATCTGCTGGTTCTTCTCAAGCGTACTGGCGAGCTGGTTGAAGTCCTGCGCCAGTTTGCCCAGCTCGTCCTGGCTGCGGGTATCGACGCGGGTAGAAAAATTCCCCGCAGCCAGCTGGTGGGTGCCGTCTACCAGTCGTTTAACCGGGGCCAGCAGGCCGCGCGCCAGCGGGAAGGTCGCCAGCGCCGCCAGCAGGGTGGAGAGAGCCACTATCAGCCAGCTGGTCTGACGCTGCTGTCGATCAAAATTGATGTCGGTATTGCGCGTCAGCCGCTCGACCGGGGAGGCGATCACCCAGCCGACGGCCGCGCCGTTGACGGTGATGGCCCGCTTCGTGCCGTCCGGCGGCACCGGAGCCCGCGGGCCGACCAGCACCCGCATCTCCTGGTCGATCACCCAGAACTGGGTGCGCCAGCCGTGGGGCGGCATGCCGGGGCCGGGGCGATCGTCGTCAGTGTCGTGCTCCAGCGAGCGCAGGATCTGAAAGACAAAGCGGTCATTGTTGCGTAAAAAACGCCAGTTGCCGTGCAGGGCGTACTGCTCGGCCAGGGCATCGCTCAGGCCCTGCAGACGCTGCTCGTTACCATGTTTGATGTAGTCAATAAAGCCGCGCTCAAAGCTGACCCGCACCGCCCAGTGCATGGTGATCAGCAGGACCATACAGGTGGCGAAAATAGCCAGAAATAGCTTGCCGGTGATACCCGGTCGCCAGAACTTCATCGTTCACTCCTTTTGCGCCGCCTGATGACGACATTCTTGCTGGTATCATCCGGAACCCGGGCGAAAATAAAGGCTGGCAGGGCGATAATCAACGCCATGCTCAGGTAGGTGTAGAGGAATACCTGATGGACGACGGCGCTGTCGGCGGTGAGCTGATGCTGCCCGTACAAGCCCAGCAGCAGCCCGGCAATCGTCACGCCCACGCTCATCGACAGCTGCATGATCATCGACAGCAGGCTGTTGCCGCTGCTCGCCTGCTCATCGGGCAGATCTTTCAGCGTCAGGGTGTTCATGGAAGAGAAGCGGATGGAGTTGATCATCCCCTGGCAGAACAGCACCAGCGGCAGAACGTAGTACCAGCCCAGCAGCGCAACGCCCATAAACAGCAGGCTCACCAGCGCCAGCCCCAGCGTGGAGGCGACCAGCACCCGGCGATAACCGAAGTAGTTGACCACCTGCACGACAATGCGCTTCATCCCCATGCTGCCGAGCACCATCGGGATCATCATCAGCCCTGCGTGGAACGGCGAAAAGCCGAGGCCGATCTGTAAGAAGACCGGAGTCATAAATGGCAGCATCCCACTGCCGATGCGTCCGGCCAGGCTGCCGAGCAGCCCCAGCCGGTAGGTGGTGTTCTGAAACAGCGTCAGGCTGAATAACGCCCGGTCGTTACCCCGGGCGTGCCACAGATACCAGAGAATCGACAGTACGCCGATAGCCACCAGCCCGGCGAGGGCCTGGGAGGAGATCCCCAGCCCCTTTTGCCCGTCCAGCGCCAGGGTCAGGGTTGCCATCCCCGCCGCCAGCAGGAAAAAGCCCCCCAGATCGAAACGCCGGGTCTGCATTTTGTAGTTCGGCATCAACATCAGGGTGGCAATCGCCCCGATAATGCCCACCGGCAGGTTGATGAGAAAGATCCAGTGCCAGGATGCGTACTCCACCAGCACCCCGCCAAGGGCCGGTCCCAGCAGCGGCCCGACCTGGCCGGGGAGGGTGACGAAGGTCATCGCCGCCATGTACTGCTCGCGCGGGACGATCTTCATCACCGTCAGCCTGCCCACCGGCACCATCATCGCGCCGCCGACGCCCTGTAGCACCCGGGCCATCACCAGCTCGTTGAGCGTCTCCGCCCGGGCGCAGAACAGGGAGCCTGCGGTAAAGAGCACGATGGCGGTAAAGAAGATATTGCGCACCCCCACTTTGTCCGCCAGCCAGCCGCTGGCGGGCAGCATCACTGCCACCGTCAGCACGTAGGCGACAATCACCATATGCATATGCAGCGGGCTCTCCCCCAGGCTTTTCGCCATGGAGGGGAGGGCGGTGTTGACGATCGTCGTATCCAGCGACTGCATAAAGAAGCCGAAGGCGACAATCCATAGCTGCCAGCGAACGTTAGCGGGGAGATCCGTCATTAGCCGTTTACCGTCTCTTTCTGTTTACGTGAAAAACGCACCCGTAAGCGATCAAAGAACAGATAGACCACCGGGGTGGTATAGAGCGTCAGCAGCTGGCTCATCACCAGCCCGCCGACAATGGTGATCCCCAGCGGCTGGCGCAGCTCCGCGCCATCCCCGCTGGAGATCACCAGCGGCAGAGCGCCGAACAGCGCTGCCAGGGTGGTCATCATAATCGGGCGAAAACGCAGCAGGCAGGCCTGGAAGATCGCCTCCTGCGGCGTCATGTTGCCGTTGCGCTGCGCCTCCAGGGCAAAGTCGACCATCATGATGGCGTTTTTCTTCACGATGCCGATTAACAGCATAATACCGATCAACGCAATCAGGCTGAACGGGGCGCCAAACAGCTCCAGCGCCAGCAACGCGCCTACGCCCGCCGAGGGGAGGGTGGAGAGAATGGTCAGCGGATGGACGTAGCTCTCATAGAGCACCCCAAGCACGATATAGACCGTGGCGATGGCCGCCAGAATCAGGATCACCTGCGAGTTCATGGTCTCCTGGAACACCTGGGCGGTGCCGGCAAAGCTGCCGCGCACGGTGGACGGCACGCCAAGCTGGGTCATGGCGCGGTTGATAGCGTCGCTGGCTTCCGAGAGGGATTTGCCGGTCGGCAGGTTAAACGACACGGTCGAGGCCGCCGACAGCCCTTGGTGGTTGACCGACAGCGGCGCGTTCGAAGGCTGCCAGCGGGCAAAGTAGGAGAGCGGGATCGCCTTGCCGTCGTTATTAATCACAAACATCTTATCCAGGGCGCTGATATCCTGGGTATAGCGGGGATCGACCTCCATCACCACCTTGTACTGGTTCATCGGCTGATAGATGGTGGAGATCTGCCGCTGGCCGAAGGCGTTATTCAGCAGGCTGTTGGCGGCGCTAACATCAATGCCCAGCCGCGACATGGTTTCGCGATCGTAGATCAGGGCCATCTCCGCGCCGTTGTCCTGCTGGTCGGAGTTAACGTCCGCCAGCTCCGGCAGCGCTGCCAGCGCTTTGCGGATCTTCGGCTCCCACTCTCTGAGGGCGGCAAGATCGTCTGACAGCAGGGTGTACTGGTAGCTGGCATTCGACTGGCGCCCGCCCACGCGGATATCCTGCACCGCCACGAGGAACATATTTGCTCCCGGCTCTTTCGAAAGCGCGCCCCTGAGGCGGTCGATCACCTGCTGCGCGGTTTCATTACGCTCCTCGCGGGGCTTGAGGGTAATAAACATCATCCCGCTGTTGACCCGCGAGCCGCCGGTAAAGCCGGTGACGTTATCCACGGCTTTGTCTTCGCGGATGATCTTCATGAAATCCTGCAACTTGCCGCGCATCGCCTGGAAGGAGATGCTCTGGTCGGCCTGGATGCCCCCCATCAGCACCCCGGTGTCCTGCTCCGGGAAGAAAGTTTTCGGAATGGTGATATACATCCAGACGTTGAGGGCGATGGTGCCGATCAGCACCAGCCCGACGATCCGGGTGTGGTTCAGCACCCACTGCAGCGATTTACCGTAGCCCGACTGCAACGCCATCAGCATCCGGCCAAAGCCCCGTTTGCGCGGCTGCGACGTCGGTGGGCTGCGTTTCAGCATCCAGCCGCACATCATCGGCGTGAGCGTCAGCGACACCAGCAGCGATATACCGATCGCCACCGACAGCGTGACCGCAAACTCCCGTAACAGACGCCCCGGCAGTCCGTCCATCAACAGCAGGGGCAGGAATACCGCCACCAGGGAGAGGCTCATGGAGAGCACCGTAAAGCCCACCTCACGCGAGCCTTGCAACGCCGCCTGCAGCGGCTTCATCCCCGCTTCGAGGTGGCGGGAGATGTTCTCCAGCACCACGATGGCGTCATCCACTACAAAGCCGGTGGCGATGGTCAGGGCCATCAGGGACAAATTGTTGAGGCTAAAGCCGCACAGGTACATGGCGGCGAAGGTGCCAATCAGCGACACCGGGACCGCCACCGCCGGGATCAGCGTGGCGCGCCCGGAGCGCAGGAAGAGAAATACCACCAGGATCACCAGCGCCACCGAGATAATCAGCGTTTGCTCCACCTCTTCGAGCGAGGCGCGAATGGTCGGGGAGCGATCCTGGGCAATCTGCAGATCGATGGCCGCCGGAATGGTCTCCTGCAGCTCCGGCAGACGGGCGCGAATGCTGTTCACCGTCTCGATGATGTTGGCTTCCGGCAGCTTGCGGATCATCAGCAAAATGGCCGGTTTGGCGTTGGTCATCCCGGCGTTGCGCACGTCTTGCACCGAGTCGGTGATGCTCGCCACGTCGCTTAAGCGCACCGCCGCGCCGTTATTGTAGTGGATGATTAAGGGCTGATATTCCGCCGCGGTCTTCAGCTCGTCGTTGGTCTGGATCTGCCAGCGACGGCTGCCATCCTCCACCGACCCTTGCGGCCTGCGCACGTTGGCGTTGCTGATGGCGCTGCGCACGTCATCCAGCGAGACGCCCTGGTTAAACAGCGCCTGCGGGTTGAGCCCCACGCGCACCGCGGGCAGGGAGCTGCCGCCGACGTCCACATCGCCCACGCCCTCAATCTGGGCGATGGTCTGCGCCAGCTGGGTGGAGGCGAAATCGTACAGCTGCCCCTGGGAGTAAGTGTCCGAGGTGAGCGTCAGGATCATGATCGGCGCATCGGACGGGTTGGCTTTGCGGTAGGTTGGACGGCTCGGCATGCCGCTCGGGAGCAGGCTTTGCGCGGCGTTGATCGCCGCCTGCACGTCGCGCGCCGCGCCGTTGATGTCGCGGTTAAAGTTAAACTCCAGAATGATGCGCGTGCTGCCGAGGGAGCTGCTGGAGGTCATCTCGTTGACCCCGGCAATGCGCCCCAGCGAGCGCTCCAGTGGCGTAGCCACCGACGAGGCCATCGTTTCCGGGGAGGCACCGGGGAGCGAGGCGCTGACCATGATCACCGGGAAATCCACCTGCGGCAGCGGGGCCACCGGCAGCAGCCGGAAGCCGAGCACGCCGCAGAGGGTGATGGCGATAGAGATTAAAATCGTTGCCACCGGGCGGTAAATGAAGAGGGCGAAAAACTTCACTTACGCCTCCTCTTCTTCACGTTTCGGGAAACGGCTTTTGCTCCACAGGGCCAGGCGGTCAAAGAGCAGGTAGATCACCGGCGTGGTAAACAGGGTTAACACCTGGCTCACCAGCAGACCGCCCACCATGCCAATCCCTAACGGACGGCGCAGTTCGGCCCCGACCCCGGTGCTGAGCATCAGCGGCAGGGCACCAAGCAGCGCGGCGAGGGTGGTCATCAGGATCGGACGGAAACGCAGCAGACAGGCCTGATAGATCGCCTCCCGCGGCGGCATGCCCTGCTCGCGCTCGGCGGCGAGGGCAAAGTCGATCATCATGATGGCGTTCTTCTTGACGATGCCGATCAACAGGATAATGCCGATGATCGCAATCACATCCAGCTCGCTGCCCGCCAGCATCAGCGCCAGCAACGCACCCACGCCCGCGGTGGGCAGGGTCGAGAGGATGGTGATGGGGTGAATAAAGCTCTCATACAGCACCCCCAGGACGATATACATCGCCACCACCGCGGCCACGATCAGCCAGATGGTGCTCCCGAGCGCCGCCTGGAAGGCGAGTGTACTGCCCTGGAAGTGGGTCTGGATATCGGTCGGGAAGCTGAGACGTTTTTCCGTATCGGTAATGGCCTGAATCGCTTCGCCCAGCGAGTAGTCGTCCGGGACGTTAAACGAAATGGTGGTGGAGGGGAACTGATCCAGATGGTTCACCGCCAGCGGCGTAAAGCGCTCTTCCACTTTGGCAATTGCATTCAGGGGCACAATTCCGCCATCTTTGCTGGTCAGGCGAATCGAATCCAGCCCTGCCAGCCCCGGCGTCTGCCGGGTATCGTGCTCCAGTACCACCCTGTACTGGTTAGCCTGGGTATAGATGGTGGAGATCAGGCGCTGGCCGAAGGCGTTGTACAGGGCGTTATCCACATCCGCCATGCTAATGCCCAGCCGGCTGGCGCTGTCGCGATCGACGTTGATATACGCCGCCAGGCCTTTGTCCTGCCAGTCGCTGCTCACATCGGAGAGCTGCGGCAACTGCTGGAGCTCATCCACCAGCTGCGGCACCCAGGTGCTGAGCGCGTCGAGGCTGGTGGCCTGTAGAGTGAACTGATACTGGGTGCGGCTCACCGTGGTGTCGATGGTCAGATCCTGAGTCGGCTGCAGGTAGAGCTCCACGCCCGGCACTTTCGCCACCGCGCGCTGCAATCGCTCGATCACCGTATTGACCCGGTCGTCACGATCGTCCAGCGGCTTGAGGTTGATCTGCAGGCGGGCGCTGTTGAGGGATGGGTTGGTGCCATCGACGCCGACAAAAGCGGTCAGGCTCTCTACCGCCGGATCTTTCATGATCACGTCGGAAACCGCCTGCTGGCGCTGGGCCATGCTGGCGAACGATACCGACTGCGGCGCCTGCAATGTACCCTGAATGATGCCGTTATCCTGGATCGGGAAGAAGCCTTTGGGGATCATCACCCACAGCAGCACGCTCAAGGCCAGGGTGCCCAGCGCCACGCCGAGGGTCGCCCACGGATGGTTCAGCACTTTGGCCAGCAGGCGTCCGTAAGCGGCAATAATCCGCTCGAACATCCGCTCCGAGGCGCGGGAGAAACGGTTCTGCTTGCGCAGGGATTCATGGCTCAGCATGCGGGCGCACATCATCGGCGTCAGGGTGAGCGACACCACCGCCGAGATTAAAATCGCCACCGCCAGGGTCACCGCAAACTCCCGGAACAGACGCCCGACGATATCGCCCATAAACAGCAGCGGGATCAGCACCGCAATCAGCGAGAAGGTCAGCGAGATGATGGTAAAGCCGATCTCGCCTGCGCCTTTCAGCGCTGCCGCCAGCGGTTTTTCGCCTTTTTCGATATAGCGGGAGATGTTCTCGATCACCACGATGGCGTCATCCACCACAAAGCCGGTGGCGATGGTCAGGGCCATCAGCGTCAGGTTGTTGATCGAGAAGTCGAGGAACACCATGACGGCGAAAGTACCCACCAGCGACAGGGGCACCGCCACGGCGGGGATGATGGTCGCCGGAACGTTGCGCAGGAACAGGTAGATGATCATCACCACCAGCGCAATCGCCAGCATCAGCTCAAACTGGGTATCACTCACCGAGGCGCGAATGTTGGTGGTGCGATCCGAGAGCACCTTGACGCTCACCGATTTTGGCAGGCTGTCGATAAGCGTGGGCAGCATGGCGCGAATGCTGTCGGCGGTATCAATGATATTCGCCCCCGGCTGGCGCTGGACGTTCATCACAATCGCCTGCTGTTTGTTGGCCCAGGCCCCAAGCCAGCTGTTTTCTGCCCCTTGCTCGACGGTGGCGACATCTCCTAAGCGGATTGCGGCCCCGTTCTGGTAGGCGACAATCAGCTGACGATACTCATCCGCGGACTGCATCTGGTCGTTGGCGGAGAGGGTCACCGCCCGGGTCGGGCCATCGAGGGAGCCTTTCGCCGAGTTGACGTTAGCGTTGCTGATGGCGGTGCGGATGGTTTCGCTGGTCAACCCCAGGGAGGCGATCGCCTGGGCGTTGAGCTTCACGCGAACCGCCGGGCGCTGGCCACCGGAGAGGGTCACCAGCCCGACGCCGGAGACCTGGGAGATCTTCTGCGCCACGCGGGTTTCCACCATATCTTCGACCTGGGTCATCGGCATGGCGGAGGAGGTGACGGCGAGGGTCATAATCGGCGGATCCGCCGGGTTCACCTTGCTGTAGACCGGCGGGTTAGGCAGGTCGGACGGCAGCAGGTTGGTGGCGGCGTTGATGGCGGCCTGCACCTCCTGCTCGGCAACATCCAGCGACAGGCTGAGCTGGAACTGTAACGTCACCACCGACGCGCCGCCGGAGCTTTGGGAGGACATCTGCTTCAGGCCCGACATCTGCCCAAACTGGCGCTCCAGCGGGGCGGTGATAGCGGAAGTCACGACATCCGGGCTGGCGCCAGGGTAGAGCGTCACCACCTGAATGGTGGGGTAATCCACTTCCGGCAGGGCGGAGACCGGCAGGAAGCGGTAGCCAATGATCCCCGCCAGCAGGATCGCCACCATCAGCAGGGTGGTGGCGACAGGGCGCAGAATAAACAGACGCGACGGCCCGCCTGTTGAGCTCGGGGGCATCACCTGCATCAGGCGTTCTCTCCCTGTTTTTTATGTTCGCGTTTGGCTGGCTGGGCAGGGGTGTCGGCGTGGGCTTCCACTACCTCCACTTTGGCCCCTTCGGTCAGACGGTCGATGCCATCGGTCACCACGCGGTCGCCTGCCGACAGTCCGGCGGCAATCACCACGCTCTGGCTGTCCTGAATGCCCGGTTTCACCAGGTGCTTGCTGACCTTGTTGTCACTGTTCAGCACCCAGACGAAGTTGCCTTCGTTACCCATTTGCAACGCTGCCGTTGGGATCACCACCGCATTCTCTTCGGTAGCGACCAGCATGCGGGCGTTAACAAACTGGTTCGGGAACAGGGCGTCGTCCTGATTGTTGAAGCGCGCTTTCAGCTTGATGGTACCGGTGGTGGTGTCGATCTGGTTATCGAGGCTCAGCAGGGTGCCGTCGCTGAGCTTCTGCTTATTGGCCCGATCCCAGGCCTCCACGGTTAAGCTTTTACCGGCTTTCTGCGCCTGGATCACGGTGGCGATATCGCTCTCCGGCAGGGTAAACACCAGATCGATAGGGTGGGTCTGGGTCAGCACCACGATCCCGGTGGTATCGCCGCTGGAGATCTGGTTGCCGATATCCACCTGTTTTAACCCCACCCGCCCGTCGATAGGGGCGGTGATGCGGCTCCAGTCGAGCTGGAGCTGCGCGCTGGCGACGGCGGCCTGGTCTGCCTTAATGGTCCCCATGCTTTCGCTCACCAGCGCCTGCTGGGCGTCGAGCTCCTGGCGGGAGACGAGGTTGGTTTTCACCAGCTGCTGATAACGGGCCAGATCCCGGCGGGCATTAGCGAGAGTGGCCTGATCTTTGGCCAGCTGTCCCTGGGCCTGGGCCAGCGCAACCTTGAACTGGCTGGGATCGACTTCAGCCAGCAGATCGCCAGCCTTTACCTGTTGTCCTTCCTGGAAGTGCAGGGCGATAAGCTGCCCGTCGACGCGGCTGCGCACGGTGACGGTGTTGGCGGCGGTAATGGTGCCGAGCCCGGAGAGATAACGCGGCACGGATTTACTGACCGCGGTGGCGGCCTGCACTGGCGCCAGCGCACCGCCGCGCATCCCGTGGCGTCCACCGCCTGCCGGGCGCTGCGCCTGGCTGGATGCACCGGCAGGAGCCGAAGCGTGTTGATGCCAGTACCACGCGGCGGCAAGGGCCACCACAATGATGCCAGCGGCGATTACCCAGCGGGATTTATTGCGGCCTTTCATCGTTATATGTTCTCGTCCTGAAACAGTGCGGAAAATAATACTAGTTTAGTGAGGCAATTGAGCGGAAAAATGGAGGAAATATGAAAGACTGTCTGGAATTGTCCGAATGGCGCGGGGCAAGGCCGGTGCGGTCTGCGTGCCGGGTGGCGGCTGCGCCTTACCCGGCCTACACAAACGACACCCGGCATTTCCACCCTAGCTGAAGACCACCTGCGCCCAGCGCGCCAGCCCGGCGGTGACGGAGCCAAAATCATCACCCCCGGCAATCGGGATGCCCGGCAACTGCTGCGCCAGCGCTTTTTTGATCAGCGGCGAACGGGCGCTACCCCCAGTGAGATAGATCACGTCCGGCTTTTCGTTGCCGTTATCCAGCGCCAGCTGCACCTGCTCGAGGATGCGCTGTAACGGCTGCGCCAGCGCCGCCTCCAGCCCCTGCTGGCTGATGGCTGTCGCCAGCTCATCGCTGATGAACGGCAGCGTTACGGCGTGCTCTGCGGCCTCGGAGAGGGCAATTTTGCTCTCTTCGGCGCTACGTACCACCCGATAGCTCAGGCGCTGACGCCACACTTTATGCAGCAGCGCCACTTTTTCGCCATCCTGGGCGTCACGGATCAGATCGTTAAGGAAACGGCCATTGGCGACGCTGTAGAAATCGCTTTGCGCTGGCACATCGTTAATCGCTACCGCGTTCCACCACGGCAGGATCGGCAGCGCGGTGCCTTTTTCGGTCTGCCCGCCCATGCCGAGCAGCGGCATCAGGCTCTTAAAGGCCAGGGCGATGTCCAGGTCGTTACCGCCGATACGACAGCCGCTGTGCCCCAGCAGGCTGCTCTCGCGATCCTGGCGCTGGTGCCACTGCGGGCCCATCAGCAGCAGCGAGCAGTCGGTGGTCCCGCCGCCGATATCCACGACAAGTACCCGTTTTTCACTGTTCAGGGTTGCTTCAAAATCGAGACCGGCGGCAACCGGCTCATACTGGAACACCACGTCGCGGAACCCGGCACGCTGCGCAGCACGTTCCAGAATCCCCTGCGCCTGCTGGTTCGCTTCATCGCCCCCCAGCCCCTGGAAGTTAATCGGCCGACCAATCACCGCCTGGGCGATCGTATCCGTCAGCTGCGTCTGGGCCTGCTGGCGAATATGCAGCATCATGGCGCAGACCAGATCTTCAAACAGCGCCACCTGCTGCGGCTTCAGGCCGCTGGCGCCGAGGAAGGATTTTGGTGACTTAACGAAGTAGACCTCTTCCGGATCTTCAATGTAGTGACCCAGCGACGACAGACCGAACTGCACGCTGCCCGGGGTGACGTCGATATCTTCTTCGCGGTTAAAGCTCACCGCCCGACGCAGCAGCGCCTGGGTTTCCGTACCGGTAGCCGGAACCTGATGGTGGCGGTACAGCCACTCGCTCACCGCCTCGCGGGTCGGTGCGCAGAGCATCGACGGCAGCAGCGTGCTGTTATTTTCCATTTTCAGCAGCTGCGGCTGCCCGTTTTGCATCACCGCAACTGAACAGTTGGCGGTGCCATAGTCAAATCCGATAAACACTTCAGCGTCCCCATGCCATTGAGAAGGGGCGAGACTGTAGCGAAATGTCTGGCTGGCGACAACAGGAATATGAAAGCAAGGCGCAGGTGGCAATCTCCGTTTATGCTGTGACAGAACAAAAAAAGGAGCGACGATGTTTACCCTCACCTGGCAGCCGCCCTATGACTGGCAATGGATGTTGAAATTTCTTGGCGATCGTGCGGTCGCCGGGATTGAAATCGTGACCCCCACCGACTATACCCGCAGCTTTGCCTGCCAGGGACATCAGGGGCTGATCCGCGTCACCCCGCAGCCCGGGGGCACGCTGGAGGTGGTACTCAGCGAGGGCCTGCTGCCCATTGCCGATCTCTGCCTGGCACGGCTTACCCGCCTGTTCGATCTGCACTGCGATCCGCAGCAGATCGCCCAGGCGCTGGGCTCGCTCGGCGCCGCGCGGCCTGGCCTGCGCCTGCCGGGCTCGATGGATACCTGGGAGCAGGGCGTGCGCGCCATCCTCGGCCAACTGGTCAGCGTGGCGATGGCCGCGAAGCTCACCGCGAAGCTGGTGGCGCTCTGTGGTGAACCCCTGCCGGAGGCGCCGGGCTATCGCTGTTTCCCGACGCCTGCCGCGGTAGCACAAACCGATCCGCTGGCGCTGAAAGCGCTGGGCATGCCGCTGAAACGCGCAGAGTCGCTGATCCATCTGGCCCGGTCGGTCATGGCGGGGGATTTCCCGACAGAGGCCCCGACCGATATTGAGAGCGCGATTAAAGGGCTACAGACCCGGCCCGGAATTGGCCGCTGGACGGCAAACTACTTTGCCCTGCGCGGCTGGCAGGCAAAAGATGTCTTTCTGGCGGATGATTATCTGATTAAGCAGCGCTTTGCCGGGATGACGCCGGCGCAAATCCGCCGCTATGCTGAACGCTGGCAGCCGTGGCGCTCGTACGCCCTGCTGCATATCTGGTACACCGACGGCTGGACGCCGTCAGTTGATGCCGAAGTAGCTGGTATTCAGTAGCAGCTCCAGCGGCTGCGGCTCGCCAATGGTATTGCCGTAGATATAGTCGATGCCAATGCCGGAGAGGGTATCCATCATGATCGGTTGGTTGCTCGGCCCGGCGATTGTTTTGATGCCCAGCCGCTGGGCGTGGCCCTGGATAATGGTCACCAGCATCTCATCCATCAGATTTCCGTGAACGTTCGCCACCAGCTCGGGGTCGAGGAGCAGATAATCGGCCATCTGCGCGCTCAGGTGGTTGAACACCTCCATATCGCGGCCCACATGGCTCAGGATGATACGGCATCCGGCTTCACGCAGCTTCTGCAGATTGTGGTGGGTATTGTCATCCTCCTGCGTCAGGACGCTGACGTTAACGATCAGATGTAGCAGGCGCGTCTGCAGCGGACAGGCGTGCAGCATCTCCAGCAGTTCATCCACCAGCGTGGCGCTGGCAAGACCGGCCATGGAGAGCGGCAGGGCGACCCCGGTGCCTTTGTTGGTCAATGGGGTGGCGAAGTTGCGGAAAAACTCCTGCAAAATACGTCTGTCCAGGGCATGGATTAACTCCGGCTCCGCCAGCCCCGCCCGGAAAGCCTGCTCTTCGAGCATCTCGCCGTCGTTGGTCCACAGGCGCAGGGCAAGCATCCAGAAGGTACTGCTTTCAGGGGTGCGCGGCGAGGCGACGCTGCGGGCGATCATCAGCAGATGATTGTCTTTGATCATATGCCACTGCTCGTCCAGCGAGATAGCACCCGGCGCGTTCAGCATTCGCTCCTGCTGCGGTTCATACACCGTCACCACGCCACGGCCACTGTTCTTCGACGAGTAGCAGGCGATATCGGCCTGCGACATCACTTCTGAGGCCTGGTTATTGCGCTCGTCGATCTGGGTGATCCCGGCGCTGGCGCCGATGCGGTGCAGGCGGCCCTCCCACATAAAGTGATAGCCGTTGATGGCATCGATGATGCGACCGGCAATATAGCGCGCACTTTCCGTGTTGCAGTCCGGCAGCAGCAGGCCAAACTCATCCCCGCCCAGACGGGCCAGCATATCGGTAGAACGCAGCATGCTCAGCATCAGGGAGGAGAGCTCCCGCAGCAGCGCATCCCCCGCCGCGTGGCCTGCGGTGTCGTTGACCGCTTTGAAACGGTCCAGATCGATAAACACCAGCGCATGACGCTGGCGCGTCTCCTGCACGGTGTGCAACATCCGCTTAAGGGAAGCCTCAAAACTGACGCGGTTCGCCAGGTGGGTGAGGGCATCATGAGAGGCGTTATAGCTCAGCTCGCGCAGCATTTTGCGCGATTCGGTAACGTCCTGGATAACCAGCACCGAGCCGATGTTCTGTCCGTCGAGGGTGCTTAGCGGGGTAATGCTGTAGTGAATATCATAGCTGCCGCCGTTGCGGTTGTGCAGCACCACATCCTGTTCGATGTCGCTGCGGGACATATCTCCGCTGTGGATGTTCTCCATCAGCGGGCCGTTATCGCCGAAGGTGATATGCAGGACCGAGAGGATCGGCTGGGACAGCGCCTCTTCCTGCAGCCAGCCGCTCATCTTCTCCGCGACCGGGTTCATAAAGGTGACGTTCATATTCACGTCGGTACAGAGCACCGCTTCGCCGATGGAGTCGAGAGTAATATGCAGACGCTCTTTTTCCTGGAACAGCGCCTCGTTCAGCTCTTTGACTTCGGTCATATCCATATTGATACCAAGCAGGCGTTCCACTTCGCCCTGTTTATTCAGCACCCGGTTCGCCAGAGCGCGAATGTGCCGGACACCGTCTTTCACCCGGATACGGAACTCCAGCTTGAACGGAACGCGGGCCGCCAGCGAATCCCGTACCACCTGTTCCGCCATGGCACGATCTTCCGGCAGCATGCTCTCATGCCAGAGCTGCCAGGTAGGCTTAACGTGGGGAGGCACTTCATACAGTTCGAACATGCGCTTATCCCAGCTGATGACGTTGGGTTTGACATCCCACTCCCAGATGCCAATCCCGCCAGCCTCGTTGGCAAGCGTAATACGTTCCATCAGACGCTTATTCACCCATTCGGTATGCTTGAGGTCGTTAATATCTTCGACCTGGGCAATAAAGTAGAGCGGGGTACCATCGGCGTGACGCACCAGGGAGACCGCCAGCAGCGCCCAGACCACCTCGCCGCTGCGGGTGTAGTAGCGCTTTTCCAGCGAGTAACTGTTGATTTTGCCTTGCAGCAGTTGGTCCAGTTGCTCCAGATCGCTCTCTAAATCTTCCGGCCAGGTGAGTTGCTGGAAGCTAAGGGAACGCAGCTCGGCCTGGGAGTAGCCCAGGAACTGGCACAGCGCTTTGTTCGCCTGCAACCACTGTCCGTCGGTGCTGACCAGCGCCATACCGATAACGGAATACTCCATCGCGTTGCGAAAACGCTCTTCGCTTTCGGTAATGTGCTTACGCTCGGCGCGAAACGCATACATCACCATGGTCATTACGTTGGCGGGCAGCAACATCATCAGGAAGGGTAGCCACGGAGCGTTGGTCATCGCGCCAAAATTTTGCGTGGTCAGCGGGACCGGATTTTTGGCAATCATCAACGACACCATCATTACCGTCACCAGGAAGACCAGGAAGGCTTCAAGACGCGGCAGACGCACGGCGCTCCACATCAGCAGGACAATGATGGCCGTAAAGGGCCAGGGCAAAAAATGCAGGGCGATCCAGCTGAGCAGCAGCGTCACCACCATGGTCAGCAGGGTTTCAAACAGCAGGCGGGGGTTGCGATGGCGCAGCAGATAGTGCGGCTTGAACAGCAGCCCTAATGGCACCAGCGCCAGCGCGCCGACAGATTCTGACAGCACCCAGACCATAAAGCTGCGCAGCGGCTCGTCGCTCGGGACCAGTTGCCAGACCAGTACGCCACCCAGCAGGGGCGGGATCAGCGCGCTGCCGAGCGCCAGACGGATCCAGTCCCCGAGATTCTGCAAAGGGTTGTAACCGGGAAGCAGTTTGCGCAGCAATAACGCGCCGACAATTGCCTCCAGGACGTTAATGCCCGTATACCACAGGTTGATGGCATCCCAGGAGAAGATAAGCCAGGTGGCGAAGATATTACCGACGCTACAGGCGAGGGCGATGCCGGGCCACATCTTTCCGGCATGGCGGTAGAACGCCACCATCATAATAGAGGTGGGGAACCATAAAGGCGCTAAAAAAGTGCCGAAACGCGTTAATTCGAGCGAGAAAAGTGTGAATATAAAGGTAACCAGTCCAAGACTGACAAGCCGTAGTAGAGGATGTGGCGTAGTGACCAAAACGCGCTGGTATTTTTTATTCATTACCGCTTTATCCGAAGACGCCATGCCGCCAGGAGTCTGCTCCGGACGAGTTCATTTTTTAATTTTCTTCATGCTAGTACAAACAATTTACAATTTATATGGTATGCGCTCATAAATTGACATCACAGCATTATTAAATACTTATCCTGCAAAAAATTCATCTTAGGCGCTGGAAAAGTAGCCGAAAAAATTTGTATCAGGAATAATCTGCACTGTCTTTGAACGCGTCTCGCATAACATTTCTATTCGGCTGGTATCAGGCCGATGAAATCCCTATAATTGCCGCGTTTGACGCTCAGGCGTCGTCCTTCCTTACATCCAGGTTACTCAGGTCGCAAAATTTATGACTGATAAGTCTCATCAGTGCGTCATTATAGGCATCGCCGGCGCATCGGCTTCAGGTAAAAGTCTCATTGCCAGTACGCTTTACCGTGAATTACGTGAACAGGTCGGTGATGAGCACATCGGCGTTATTCCAGAAGACAGCTATTACAAAGATCAAAGCCATCTGTCGATGGAAGAGCGTGTCAAGACCAACTATGACCATCCCAGCGCGATGGATCACAGCTTGTTATTCCAGCATCTTCAGGCTCTGAAGAACGGTACCGCCATTGAGCTGCCCGTCTATAGCTATGTTGAACACACCCGTCTGCAGGAAACGGTGCGCATTGCGCCGAAAAAGGTCATTATCCTCGAAGGGATCCTGCTGCTCACCGACGCCCGTCTGCGCGAATCCATGAACTTCTCGATTTTTGTCGACACACCGCTCGATATCTGCCTGATGCGCCGTATCAAACGCGACGTGAACGAACGCGGCCGCTCCATGGATTCGGTGATGGCGCAATATCAGAAAACGGTCCGCCCAATGTTCCTGCAGTTTATTGAACCGTCCAAACAGTACGCCGATATCATCGTGCCGCGCGGAGGTAAAAACCGCATCGCTATTGATATTCTGAAAGCGAAAATCAGCCAGTTTTTTGAATAACACGCGCGAATTGTGTACCGTTCAAAGATAACCGGGCTCGCCCTCCGGCTCTGGTGGCCTGAGGGCGCGCTGCACGAAAGGAGAAAGTGATGCGTCTTTGTGATCGAGATATTGAAGCCTGGCTGGACGAAGGACGTCTGAGCATTACCCCGCGCCCGCCGGTCGAGCGCATTAACGGCGTGACTGTCGATGTCCGTCTGGGGAATAAGTTTCGTACCTTTAGCGGCCATACCGCGCCCTTTATCGACCTCAGCGGGCCGAAAGATGAAGTCAGCGCCGCACTCGATCGAGTGATGAGCGACGAAATCGTGCTGGACGACGGCGAGGCGTTCTATTTACATCCGGGTGAACTGGCGCTGGCCGTCACCTTTGAATCCATCACCCTGCCTGCGGATCTGGTCGGCTGGCTCGACGGGCGTTCGTCGCTGGCGCGTCTGGGGCTGATGGTACACGTGACCGCGCACCGTATCGATCCAGGCTGGTCAGGGCGTATCGTACTGGAGTTTTTCAACGCCGGTAAACTGCCCCTGGCACTGCGTCCGGGCATGATGATTGGCGCGTTGAGTTTCGAGCCGTTAACCGGCCCGGCGGCACGTCCGTACAACCGCCGCCAGGACGCTAAATATCGCGATCAGCAGGGTGCTGTCGCCAGTCGTATTGATAAAGATTGAGCTTAAATCCGGTCCATTGAGGAAGCCATGAGAAGAGTTCTGACAACGCTGATGATTTTGCTGGTGGTGCTGATTGCAGGCCTGTCAGCGTTGGTTCTGCTGGTCAATCCCAATGACTTTCGCGCCTACATGGTGCGTCAGGTGGAGGCGCGCAGCGGCTATGTCCTGAAGCTGGATGGCCCGCTGCGCTGGCACGTCTGGCCGCAGCTTAGCATCCTGTCCGGGCGCATGTCGCTCACCGCGCCAGGGGCCACCGAGCCGCTGGTGACTGCCGACAATATGCGCCTTGACGTGGCGTTAATGCCGCTGCTGTCGCATCAGCTACAGGTCAACCAGGTGATGCTTAAAGGGGCGGTGATCCAGCTGACCCCGCAGACCGAAGCAGTTCGTAATGCCGATGCCCCGGTGGCACCGCGGGAAAATACCCTTCCCGATAAAGCGGAAGATGCAGGCTGGTCATTTGACATTGGCCGTCTGAAGGTGGCCGACAGCGTGCTGGTGTTCCAGCACGAGGGTGATGAGCAGGTCACGGTTCGCAATCTCAACCTGCAGATGGAGCAGGATGAACATCACAAAGGTAAAATCGATTTTAGCGCCCGCGTGAACCGCAATCAGCGCGATCTGAACCTCGCGTTTAGCGCTAACGTCAACGCTTCTGACTATCCGCATCTGCTGAGCGCTGACATTCAGCAGCTCACCTGGCAACTGACCGGCGTCGATCTGCCGGCGCAGGGCATCAGCGGGCAGGGCACGCTGCAGGTTCAGTGGCGCGAGGAGCAGAAACAACTCGCGCTTAACCAACTCAATCTGCAGGCCAATGACAGCGCCCTTACCGGGCAGGCCAGCGTGATCCTGGGAACCGACCCGCAGTGGAACATGAACCTGCAATTCGACAGGCTCAATCTGGAAAATCTGCTCCCGGCGCAGGCGACCGCAGCGGCAAATAACCAGGCGGTACAGCAGGGGCAAAATCAGGCCAGAGCCCAGCGCCCGGTCATCGCCTCCAGTCTGGACGAGCCCGATTACAACGGTCTGCGCGGCTTCAGTGCCGATATCCAGCTCAAAGCCAACAGCATTCGCTGGCGTGGGATGGACTTCACTCAGGTCAGCAGCCAGATGAGCAACAAGAACGGGCTTCTGACCATTGCGGAACTGAGCGGTAAATTGGGGGAAGGGCAGCTCTCCTTGCCCGGCACGCTCGACGTGCGTAAAGCCACCGCCCAGACCACCTTCCAGCCGCGTCTTGATAACATTGAGATCGGCACCATCCTGAAGGCTTTTAATTATCCGATTGCGCTGACCGGTAGCCTGAACCTGGCCGGGGATTTCTCCGGCAGCAAGATTGACGCGGAAGCCTTCCGCCACAACTGGCAGGGTAAGGCGCATCTGGAAATGCACAATACCCGCATGGAAGGGCTTAACTTCCAGCAGCTGGTGCAGCAGGCGGTAGAGCGCAGCAGTAACGTGAAGGTCAAAGACAACTTTGACAATGCGACCCGTCTGGACAGCTTTGTCACCGATCTGACCCTGGACAAGGGGCAGGTGACGCTGGAGGGGATGCAGGGCGAATCACCAATGTTGATGCTCGAAGGCAACGGCACGCTGGATCTGGTTAAGGAGACCGCCGACACCCGCTTCAAAGTTCGCGTGCTGGAGGGCTGGCTTGGCGAAGGCAAGCTGGTCGATTTCCTAAAAACGACGCCGATCCCGCTGAACGTATACGGCAAATGGCAGGCACTGAACTACAGCCTGCAGGTGGACCAGCTGCTGCGTAAGCATCTCCAGGATGAAGCGAAACGTCGTCTGAGCGACTGGGCGGAGAAGAATAAAGATTCAAAGAACGGGAAAGATGTGAAGAAGTTGCTGGATAAGCTTCAGTAGCGCTATCTCCCCTCACCCGAGAGGGTGAGGGGAACCGCATCACACCTCGTAATCCACATCATCCTCCGTGATCAGCGGGATCAGCTGCACCTTCTGCACCCGGTGGTTCTCCACCTCCAGCGTTTTCAGCGCGTAATCACCCACCTGCACCTCTTCGCCCGGCTGGGGTATCCGCTGCAGGTTCTCCATCAGCAGCCCGGCGATGGTGTGATATTCGCGCTTATCGTCCAGCGGCAGCGGCACATACTGCACCAGATCTTCCAGCGGCATATGGCCGTTGGCGGTCCAGCTACCGTCGGCGTTTTTCTGGATATCATGCCGGGCGTCAATCTCTTCCACTTCGTTCGGCAGGTTACCCGCGATAGTCTCCATTACGTCGCTGAGGGTGACAATCCCCTCCACGGAACCAAACTCATCCACCACAAAAGCAAAGTGGGTGCGCGCGTTACGGAACTGCTCCAGGGCCTGCAGCAGCGGCAGCACTTCCGGGAAGACCAGCGGCTGGCGGATCAGCACCCTCAGGTTTAACGGCTCGCCACGCAGTTGCTGATTGAGCAGGTCAATCACGTGAACCACACCCAGCAGCTCCTCTTCCCGGTCGCTACCGGTGACCACAATGCGGGTGTGCTGGTTTTTATCCAGCAGCGCACGGATGGTCGCCTCCGGGGCATTAAGGTCGATGTGCTCAATATCATGGCGCGAGGTCATGATGCTGCTGACGGAGCGCTGGTTCAGGTGGAGCACCCGCTCAATCATCCGCCGCTCCTGAGGGGCGAAGATCGGGCTGTTGTCATGGTCGGCAAGCAGCGAGGCGGACTGGGCATCCAGTTCAGCATCCTCTTTTTTGCCGCTCAGCAGACGGATAACCGTATCCGCGGTGCGCTGGCGCAGCGTCTGATTGGCTGAGAGGAAACGGCGGCGGTTGAAGATCGCCAGCTGGTTCAGCGCCTCGATAATCACCGAGAAGCCGATTGCGGCGTAGAGATACCCTTTCGGAATATGGAAACCAAAACCGTCCGCCACTAGGCTGAAGCCGATCATCAGCAGGAAACTCAGGCAGAGAATGACAATGGTCGGGTGGTCGTTAACAAAGCGCGTCAGCGCCTTGCTGGCCATCACCATCAGTGCAATGGCAATAATGACGGCGGCCATCATAACGGGCAGATGATCGACCATCCCCACGGCGGTGATGACGGAATCCAGCGAGAAGACGGCGTCCAGCACCACGATTTGTGCCACCACCGCCCAGAACTTCGCCCCGCGGCGCTGGGTGGGGTTCTCGCTGTCCTTACCTTCAAGCCTTTCGTTGAGTTCGACAGTGGCTTTGAAGATCAGGAAAAAACCACCAAACAGCATGATCAGATCGCGGGCGCTGAAGCCAAAGCCGTGGACGGTAAACAGCGGGCGGGTGAGGGTCACCAGCCAGGAGATAGAGGCCAACAGCAGCAGGCGCATAACCATCGCCATTAACAGACCGGTGATGCGGGCGCGGTCGCGCTGAGCAGGGGGCAGTTTTTCGGCGAGAATAGCGATAAAGACCAGGTTATCGATACCGAGCACCAGTTCCAGCACCACCAGGGTGACCAGACCGGCCCATATTGATGGATCTGCTATCCATTCCATAGTGAGAGTAATACCTTTCGTTATATGACAATTGTCACATTTCGATCATGGATACTGCGCCAGAAAAATGCAATGCCGGCCTGGCATTTATCTGCATAGATTTTCCTTATCTGGCCGGTAATAAACCCTGCATTCTGTACGTTAATATCGGAATAATTCCGAATAAATTAAAATAAGAAATATCGCAGGGTCTCTGGCGTTATTTAATAATGTCAATATAAAGCTATTCCTAAAAACACGGAAATGCGACCGTTAATATTATTCTTAAAAGCCACGCCTTCGTTGATGATTCCTTGCCTGCTTTTCGGATAGCTGCAACAATTCTTTCAGCATCAAATAGCGGTCGTTTTTGGTGCTATTTCTGTGTCGGTTTAATGACCTGAAAAATGTATATCGTGTTCGGATTAATCCTGCCCGTTATATTTTCTCATTAAACCCTGTCAAAGAGGGTGTTTGCCCCTAACTAGCTGTTTAAACAGTAGATTGGTAACTGAAAGCCAAGGGCGGTAGCGTGCCTGAAAGCGTGTTAATCAGCCTTGATTATTCTGTCAATAGCCTGAGAGCGAATAAGCTTCTTTTAGGACTGATGCCAGTTATATTTCTCTTTTATTGACTGCATGCTAAAAGTAATACGCCTTCGCACTTATTTAAATGCACAGGATAATTACTCTGCCATAGTGATAAATAATCAATGATGAAATCCAAAATGAAATTGATGCCATTATTGGTCTCTGTGACCTTGATGAGTGGTTGTACGATCTTCCCCGGCAGCAATATCTCAACTTCCGGTAAGGATGTGATTAAACAGCAGGATGCTGATTTTGACATCAACCGCATGGTTAACGTTTATCCCATGACCCCGCAGCTGGTTGAACAATTACGCCCTCGCCCGATTGTCGCTCGGCCGAATGTCGATCTCGACCAGGAGATCGCCAACTACCAGTACCGCGTCGGGCCCGGGGACGTGATTAACGTCACCGTCTGGGATCACCCGGAGCTGACCACACCGGCGGGGCAGTATCGTAGCTCCAGCGATACCGGCAACTGGGTTCAGGCGGATGGCACCATGTTCTATCCCTATGTCGGCAAACTTCGCGTGGCGGGCAAAACGCTCGCACAGATCCGTAGTGATATTACCGGCCGTTTAGCGCAGTACATCGCTGACCCGCAGGTGGACGTTAATATCGCCGCATTCCGTTCGCAGAAAGTCTATGTCTCCGGCCAGGTGAATAAATCCGGCCAACAGCCGATCACCAACGTGCCGCTGACGGTGCTTGACGCCATCAACTCCGCGGGCGGGCTTACTGATGGCGCCGACTGGCGCAATGTGGTGCTGACCCATAAAGGCAAAGAGGAGCGTATCTCCCTGCAGGCGCTGATGCAGAACGGCGATCTGAGCCAGAACCGTCTGCTCTATCCGGGCGACATCCTGTTTGTGCCACGCAATGACGACCTGAAAGTGTTCGTGATGGGTGAAGTGAAGAAACAGAGCACCCTCAAGATGGACCTGAGCGGTATGACCCTGACCGAAGCGCTGGGCAACGCGGAAGGGCTGGATATGAGCACCTCCGATGCCAGCGGTATCTTCGTCATCCGTCCGATTACAGGAAACAATGCGAACGGCAAGATTGCCAACGTTTACCAGCTGGATATGTCTGATGCCACCTCACTGGTGATGGCGACCGGCTTCCGCCTCCAGCCGTATGACGTGGTCTATGTCACCACCGCGCCGATAACGCGCTGGAACCGTGTGATGAACCAGCTGATGCCGACCATCAACAATATCCATACCATGACCGACACGGTACATCAGTACCACAACTGGTGATAACGATGTTTAACAAAATTCTGGTGGTTTGTGTGGGGAATATCTGCCGTTCCCCTACCGCTGAGCGGCTACTTAAGCAGTACCAACCGCAGCTCACCGTGGCGTCAGCCGGATTGGGTGCGCTGGTGGGCAAAGGGGCCGATGAGCGTGCAAGTCAGGTTGCGGCGGAGCATCAGCTTTCACTCGACGGGCATTGCGCCCGTCAGGTGACGGCCAGCCTGTGCCGTGACTACGACCTGATCCTCGCGATGGAAAAACGCCACATTCATGCCCTGTGCGATATCGCACCGGAGATGCGCGGCAAAGTGATGCTGTTTGGTCACTGGGACAACGAGCGTGAGATCCCCGACCCGTACCGCAAAAGCCATGAAGCGTTTGAGGCGGTTTACACCTTACTCGACCAGTCTGCCCGCCAGTGGGCAGAGGCACTGAACGTTCAGCAGGGATAATAATGACAGCAAACGTAAAACCTTCTGCCGCCCCGAGCGCGGGCAGTGATGAAATTGATATTGGTCGTCTGATCGGGACCGTGGTCGAGGCGCGCTGGTGGGTGATTGGCATCACCGCGCTCTTTGCCGTTGCGGCGGTGATTTACACCTTTTTTGCCACCCCGATCTACAGCGCCGACGCGCTGGTACAAATAGAGCAAAACACCGGCAATTCCCTGGTGCAGGACATTGGATCGGCGCTGGCAAACAAGCCGCCCGCCTCGCAGGCGGAAATTGAGCTGATCCAGTCCCGCCTTGTGCTGGGAAAAACCGTGGACGATCTGGACCTCGATATCGGCGTCACTAAAAACACCTTCCCGGTGTTTGGTGCGGGCTGGGACCGGTTGATGGGCCGTCAGAATGACACGGTTAAAGTGACCACCTTCCAGCTTCCTGCCGGGGGCGCCAGCCATGAGTTTACCCTCGAGGTGCTGGGGAAAGACCAGTATCAGCTTACCAGCGACGCCGGGTTTAGCGCCCGCGGCAAGGTGGGGGAGATGCTGAATAAAGATGGCGTGAGCATGATGGTCAGCGACATCCATGCCCAGAGCGGCAGCGAGTTCACCGTCAGCAAATTCTCAATGCTCGGGATGATCAATAACCTGCAGGGCAACCTGTCGGTCACCGAAACCGGAAAGGATACCGGGGTGCTGAGACTGACCTTTACCGGCGAGGATAAGGACAAGATCCGCGACATCCTCAACAGCATTACCCGCAACTACCAGGCGCAGAACGTGAAGCGTAAGTCGGAAGAGGCGTCAAAAAGCCTCGACTTCCTCGCGAAACAGCTCCCGGAAGTGCGCGCCCATCTGGATCAGGCCGAGAACAAGCTCAACGCTTTCCGTCAGGATAAAGACTCCGTCGACCTGCCGCTCGAAGCGAAGTCGGTGCTGGATTCGATGGTCAATATCGACGCCCAGCTCAACGAGCTGACCTTTAAAGAGGCGGAAATTTCCAAGCTCTATACCAAACGCCATCCGGCCTACCGTACGCTGCTGGAAAAACGCCAGACGCTGGAAGAGGAAAAAGCCAAGCTCAATAACCGCGTCACCGCGATGCCAAAAACCCAGCAGGAGATCCTGCGTCTGACCCGCGACGTGGAGTCTGGCCAGCAGGTCTATATGCAGCTGCTGAACAAACAGCAGGAGCTGAAGATCACCGAGGCGAGCACCGTTGGCGATGTGCGTATTGTCGACCCGGCCATCACCCAGCCGGGCGTGCTGAAGCCGAAGAAGGCGCTGATTATTCTCGGCAGCATTATTCTCGGCCTGATGCTCTCCATCGTCGGCGTACTGCTGCGCTCCCTGTTTAACCGTGGGATCGAAAGCCCGCAGGTGCTGGAGGAGCACGGCATCAACGTCTACGCCAGCATCCCGCTGTCGGAGTGGCAGAAGTCGCGCGACAGCGTCAAAACCACTAACGGCGTTAAACGCTACAAACAGAGCCAGCTGCTGGCAGTCGGTAACCCGACGGATCTGGCTATCGAAGCTATCCGCAGCCTGCGCACCAGTCTGCACTTCGCCATGATGCAGGCCAGCAACAACGTGCTGATGCTCACCGGGGTCAGCCCGTCGATCGGCAAGACCTTTGTCTGCGCCAACCTGGCGGCGGTAGTCAGCCAGACCAACAAGCGCGTGCTGCTGATCGACTGCGATATGCGTAAGGGCTACACCCACGAGCTGCTCGGCACAAACAACGTTAACGGTCTGTCGGACATTCTGCTGGGCAAGGGCGATATCAGCCAGTGCGCGAAGCCGACCTCCATCCCTAACTTTGACCTGGTCACGCGCGGACAGGTGCCGCCGAACCCGTCGGAACTGTTGATGAGCGAACGCTTTACCCAGCTGGTGAAGTGGGCCAGTGAAAACTATGACCTGGTGCTGATCGACACCCCGCCAATCCTCGCAGTAACGGATGCGGCAATTGTCGGTCGCCATGCGGGCACCACGCTGATGGTGGCGCGCTACGCGGTGAACACCCTAAAAGAGGTGGAAACCAGCCTCAGCCGCTTCGAGCAGAACGGCATTCCGGTGAAAGGGGTGATCCTCAACTCCATCTTCCGCCGCGCCACCGGGTATCAGGATTACGGGTATTACGAGTACGAATATAAGTCGGACAGCAAGTAATGAGCCATTCGGGGAACACCATGACACCACGTCCTTTGATTTCCATTTATATGCCGACATGGAACCGTCAGCAGCTGGCGATCCGTGCGATAAAATCGGTATTGCGCCAGGATTATGACCACTGGGAATTGATCATCGTTGATGACTGCTCCTCCTCGTACGAGCAGCTCCAGAAGTTTGTCGCTGACCTGGACGACCCGCGGGTGATCTACACCCATAACCCTATTAACTCCGGCGCCTGCGCGGTCCGCAATCAGGCTATTCTGCAGGCCTCCGGCCAGTATCTGACCGGTATTGACGATGACGACGAGTGGACGCCAAACCGGCTGTCGACCTTCCTGGCGCATCAGCACCACCTGGTTACCCACGCCTTTTTGTACGCCAACGACTACGTTTGCGAGGGGGAGGTCTACTCTCAACCCGCCAGCCTGCCGTTGTACCCAAAATCGCCGTACTCCCGCCAGCTGTTCTACAAGCGCAACATCATCGGCAATCAGGTCTTTACCTGGGCGTGGCGCTTTAAGGAGTGCCTGTTCGATACGTCGCTTGCCGCCGCCCAGGATTACGACATCTTCCTGCGGATGGTGGTGGAGTATGGCGAGCCGTGGAAGGTAGAAGAAGCCACCCAGATCCTGCACATCAATCATGGTGAAATGCAGATCACCTCGTCGCCGAAAAAATTCTCCGGCTACTTCCACTTCTACCGCAAGCACCGGGACAAGTTCGACCGCGCCAGCCGCAAGTATCAGCTCTTTACGCTGTATCAGATCCGCAATAAGCGGATGAACTGGCGCACCCTGTTGACGCTGATTTCGGTCCGTAACGGTAAGCGTCTGGCCGACGGACTGCGGGGGAAATAATGGTGCTGGAAGATTGTCGCGCAAACAGCTGGAGCCTGCGCCCCTGCTGCATGGTCCTGGCCTACCGGGTGGCCCATTTTTGCTCGGTGTGGCGCAAAAAAAACGTCCTCAACAATCTGTGGGCGGCGCCGGTTCTGGTGCTTTACCGCCTCATCACCGAGTGCATCTTCGGCTACGAAATCCAGGCCGCGGCCACCATCGGCCGCCGCTTCACCATTCACCACGGCTATGCCGTGGTGATCAATAAATTCGTGGTCGCCGGGGATGATTTTACTATCCGTCACGGTGTGACCCTCGGTAACCGCGGCCCGGACAGCCTGGCCTGTCCGGTCATCGGCAATAACGTTGAGCTGGGCGCCAACGTGGTGATGATCGGTGATATCACCGTCGGTAATAACGTCACCGTGGGGGCGGGAAGCGTAGTGCTGGATAGCATCCCCGACAACGCGCTGGTGGTGGGCGAGAAGGCCCGCGTGAAGGTGATCAAATGAACATTCTGCAATTTAACGTTCGTCTCGCCGAAGGCGGGGCGGCAGGGGTGGCGCTGGATCTGCACCAGCGCGCGCTGCAAAAAGGACTTCATTCGCGCTTTATCTACGGCTACGGCAAGGGCGGTAAAAAAAGCGTCAGCCACGATCGCTATCCGCAGGTGGTGAAACATACCCCGCGCCTGACCTCGGTGGCCAATATTGCCCTGTTCCGTCTGTTTAACCGCGATCTGTTCGGCAACCTCAACAGCCTGTACCGCACCGTGACCCGCACCCCGGGCCCGGTAGTGCTCCATTTTCACGTCCTGCACAGCTACTGGCTGAAACTGGAAGAGGTCGTGGCGTTTTGCCAGAAGGTGCAGGCGCACAAACCCGACACCACGTTCGTCTGGACCCTGCACGATCACTGGAGCGTTACTGGCCGCTGCGCCTTTACCGACGGCTGCGAAGGCTGGAAAGAGAGTTGCAAGAAGTGCCCGACGCTCAGCAACTATCCCCCGGTGAAGGTAGATCGCGCTCACCAGCTGGTGGACGGCAAACGCCAGCTGTTCCGCGACATGCTGGCGCTGGGCTGCCAGTTTATCTCTCCCAGCCAGCATGTGGCCGACGCCTTTAACAGTCTTTACGGGGCAGGGCGCTGTCGGATCATCAACAACGGCATCGACGTGGCGACGGAGGCCATTCTGGCGGAACTGACGCCGGTCGCCGTCACGCCGGGCAAACCGAAAATCGCGGTAGTGGCGCACGACCTGCGCTACGACGGCAAAACTAACCAGCAGCTGGTGCGCAACATGATGGCGCTCGGCGATAAGATCGAGCTGCACACCTTCGGCAAATTCTCGCCGTTTGAAGGGCCGAACGTGGTGAACCACGGCTTCGAAACCGACAAACGCAAACTGATGAGCGCCCTGAACGGGATGGATGCGCTGGTATTCAGCTCCCGGGTGGATAACTACCCGCTGATCCTGTGCGAAGCGCTCTCCATCGGGGTGCCGGTGATCGCCACCCACAGCGACGCCGCGCGGGAAGTGCTGGAAAAATCGGGGGGCAAAACCTTCAGCGAAGAGGAAGTGCTGCCTCTGGTGCAGCTGGCGAAAGCGGATATCGCCCAGGCGGTATTTGGCACCTCCCTTGAGGCATTCCGCACCCGCAGCCGCCAGGCCTACAGTGGACAACAGATGCTGGAGGAGTATGTCTCGTTCTATCAGAATCTGTAGCTATCTGCTGCTGCCGCTCATCTACCTGCTGGTCAACGTCAAAATTGCCCAGCTGGGTGAGAGCTTCCCCATTACCATCGTAACCTTTTTACCGCTGCTGCTGTTGCTGTTTGTCGACAAAATCAGCGTGAAAAAGCTGATGATAGCGCTGGGGCTGGGGGCGGGACTGACGGCCTTTAACTACATTTTTGGACAGTCGCTGGATGCCAGTAAATACGTTACTTCCACCATGCTGTTTGTCTATATCGTCATCATTATTGGCATGGTGTGGAGTATTCGCTTTAAAACGGTCTCGCCGCACAATTATCGGAAGATCCTCAGGTTCTTTTATCTGGTCATTGGAATCATTGTCACCCTCGCCGCACTGGAGATGGCGCAAATTATTCTGACCGGCGGCAGTAGCCTGATGGAAATAATTTCGAAATATCTTATTTACAGTAATAGCTATGTACTGAATTTCATTAAATTTGGCGGCAAGCGTACCACAGCGCTCTATTTTGAACCGGCATTCTTCGCTCTGGCGTTAATCTCAATTTGGCTCAGCATCAAACAGTTTGGTATCAAAACGCCTAAGAGCGATGCTATGATTCTTGCAGGAATTGTTCTGTCAGGATCGTTCTCCGGGGTGATGACGTTTATTCTGTTTTACCTTCTGGAGTGGGCGTTCCAGTATCTGAATAAAGAGGCGATCAAGAAAAAGTTACCTTTAGCGATCATTTCATTGTCCGTCTTTTTAGTCGGGGTGGTATTTGCCTTCCCGTATATTTCCGAACGTCTGGGTGATTTGGGCACCGAAGGATCATCCTCTTATTACCGTATTATCGGTCCGCTGGTGATGGTGGGGTACTCTTTAACCCATATTGACGGTGTAGTCAGATTTGGCTCACTTTATGAATATGTCGCATCATTCGGAATCTTTAACGGTGCGGACGTCGGGAAAACAATAGACAATGGTTTGTATCTGCTGATTATTTATTTTTCATGGTTCGCAGTATTATTAACGGCGTGGTATCTGTTTAAAGTTTTCAAAATGATGATCAGCGCCTTTGGTGATAATCAGAATTTTCGCGTACAGCTTTATCTCTTTACGCCAGTATCGCTGTTTTTTACCGGGTCAATATTTAGCCCAGAGTATGCATTTTTGATTGTATGCCCGTTTATTTTGCGCAAAGCGCTTAATATTACGCATTCATAACGAGGTGGTTTATGTTACTAAGCGTTATTACTGTCGCCTTTCGTAACTACGAGGGCGTGGTAAAAACCTGGCGGTCGCTGCGCAATCTGGCAGGCGATCCCAGCCTCAACTTTGAATGGATTGTGGTGGATGGTGGTTCGAACGACGGCACCGCAGAATTCCTCGAAAAACTGAATGGTGAGTATAACTTACGCTACATCAGCGAGAAAGATCGCGGTATCTACGATGCCATGAATAAAGGTATCGACATGGCGCAGGGGCGCTATGCCATCTTCCTTAATTCCGGCGATATTTTTCATGACGACGTAGCGCAGTTTGTCCGTCAACTCGTTCGAGTCCAGGATAACGCTATGTATATGGGCGATGCGTTACTTGATTTCGGTGATGGAAATAAAGTGCGCCGTACGGCGAAACCGGGCTGGTATATTTATCACAGCCTGCCGGCCAGCCATCAGGCGATTTTCTTTCCACTGAGCGGGTTAAAAACGTACCCGTACGATCTGCAGTACCGCGTTTCATCGGATTACGCTCTGGCCGCTCGGCTGTATAAAGCCGGATATCCTTTTAAACGTCTGCCAGGTCTGGTTTCTGAATTTTCGATGGGCGGCGTGTCAACGTCGAATAATCTGGAATTATGCCAGGATGCCCGCAAGGTGCAACGCGACATATTACGCGTGCCGGGTGTATGGGCGGAATTATCTTATTTATTACGTCTTAAAACCACGGGTAAAACCAAAGCCTTATATAACAAAGTCTGAATATAAGGAAAAAGTATGCAGGAATTAAGCGGCTTCTCTGTGCCAAAAGGATTTCGTGGCGCAGGGGGGGTTAAGGTGCAGTTATGGTGGGCGGTACAGGCGACATTATTTGCCTGGTCCCCACAAATTATGTATCGCTGGCGCGCATTTTTATTACGCAGCTTCGGTGCAAAAATCGGAAAAAACGTAGTCATTCGCCCGTCGGTAAAAATTACTTACCCATGGAAATTAACCCTTGGGGATAACGCCTGGGTTGGTGACGACGCGGTGTTATATACGCTGGGTGAAATTTCGATTGGCGCGAATGCAGTGGTATCTCAGAAATGCTACCTCTGTACCGGCAGCCACGATTATATGAGTCAACATTTTGATATTAATGCGCAGCCAATCACCATTGGCGAGAAATGCTGGCTGGCGACCGACGTATTTGTCGCCCCCGGCGTCTCCATTGGCAATGGCACCGTTATTGGTGCGCGCAGCAGTGTTTTTAAGTCGCTACCGGCAAACAGGCTTTGCCGTGGCAATCCCGCAGTGGTGATACGCGAACGCGTTGAAACTGAATAACTTCTGATAAGTCTGGAGAAAATAAACATGTCTAAAGTCGCTCTCATCACCGGCGTAACCGGACAGGATGGTTCTTATCTGGCGGAACTCCTGCTGGAAAAAGGCTACGAAGTGCACGGAATCAAACGTCGTGCCTCCTCTTTTAACACCGAGCGCGTGGATCATATCTATCAGGATCCGCACGCGGCGAACCCGAAATTCCATCTGCACTACGGCGATCTGACCGATACCTCCAACCTGACCCGTATTCTGCAGGAAGTCCAGCCGGATGAAGTCTATAACCTGGGCGCGATGAGCCACGTGGCCGTCTCCTTCGAATCCCCGGAATACACCGCTGACGTTGACGCCATCGGCACCCTGCGTCTGCTGGAAGCGATTCGTTTCCTCGGTCTTGAGAAGAAGACCCGTTTCTATCAGGCCTCCACTTCCGAGTTGTACGGCCTGGTGCAGGAGATCCCGCAGAAAGAGACCACCCCGTTCTACCCGCGCTCTCCGTATGCGGTGGCAAAAATGTACGCCTACTGGATCACCGTTAACTACCGTGAATCCTACGGCATGTACGCCTGCAACGGCATCCTGTTCAACCACGAGTCTCCGCGCCGTGGCGAGACCTTCGTGACCCGTAAGATCACCCGCGCGATCGCCAACATCGCCCAGGGCCTGGAGAAGAAGCTGCACCTCGGCAACATGGACTCCCTGCGTGACTGGGGCCATGCCAAAGACTACGTAAAAATGCAGTGGATGATGCTGCAGCAGGAAAAACCGGAAGACTTCGTTATCGCCACCGGCGTGCAGTACTCCGTTCGTCAGTTCGTTGAGATGGCGGCGGCCCAGCTGGGCATCAAGCTGCGCTTCGAAGGCACCGGCGTAGACGAGAAAGGGATTGTGGTCTCCGTAACCGGCCACGATGCACCGGGCGTACAGCCGGGCGATGTGATTGTGGAAGTTGACCCGCGCTACTTCCGTCCTGCCGAGGTAGAAACCCTGCTGGGCGACCCGACCAAAGCGCACGAAAAACTGGGCTGGAAACCAGAAACCACGCTGCAGGAGATGGTCTCCGAGATGGTGGCTAAAGATCTCGAAGCGGCGAAAAAACACTCCTTGCTTAAATCCCACGGCTACGAGGTTGCCATCGCGCTGGAGTCCTGAGAATGACCAAACAACGTATTTTTGTTGCCGGACATCGCGGGATGGTGGGTTCGGCGATTGTTCGCCAGCTGGAGCAGCGCGGCAACGTCGAGCTGGTGCTGCGCACCCGCGACGAGCTTAACCTGCTGGATGCGCAAGCAGTCGAGGCTTTCTTTGCTGAACAGCGCATCGACCAGGTCTATCTGGCGGCGGCGAAAGTGGGGGGGATTGTCGCCAACAATACCTACCCGGCGGATTTCATCTACGAGAACATGATGATCGAGAGCAACATCATTCACGCGGCGCACCTGCACAACGTGAACAAGCTGCTGTTCCTCGGCTCATCCTGTATCTACCCGAAGATGGCGAAGCAGCCTATTGCCGAGAGCGAGCTGCTGCAGGGTACGCTCGAGGCAACTAACGAGCCCTACGCGATTGCCAAGATTGCCGGGATCAAGCTGTGCGAGTCCTACAATCGCCAGTACGGTCGCGACTATCGTTCGGTGATGCCGACCAACCTGTACGGCCCGAACGATAACTTCCACCCGAGCAACTCCCATGTGATCCCGGCGCTGCTGCGCCGGTTCCATGAAGCCACCGTCAGCAACGCACCGGAAGTGGTGGTGTGGGGCAGCGGCACGCCGATGCGCGAATTCCTGCACGTGGATGATATGGCTGCCGCCAGCATTCATGTGATGGAGCTTGCCCGTGAGGTGTGGCAGGAGAACACCGAGCCGATGCTGTCGCACATCAACGTTGGCACCGGGGTGGACTGCACCATCCGCGAACTGGCTGAAACCATTGCTGAGGTGGTGGGGTACAAGGGCCGCGTGGCCTTCGATGCCACTAAACCCGACGGCACCCCGCGCAAGCTGCTGGACGTGACCCGTCTGCACCAGCTGGGCTGGTTCCACGAGGTGACGCTGGCCCAGGGGCTGGCCAGCACCTACCAGTGGTTCCTGGAAAATCAGCACCGCTTCCGGGGGTAACTATGTTTTTAAGTCAGGAAGATTTTGCCACGGTAGTGCGTTCCACGCCGCTGATCTCCATCGATCTGATTGTGGAGAACGAGCGTGGCGAGTTCCTGCTCGGACAGCGCACCAATCGTCCGGCACAGGGCTACTGGTTCGTGCCAGGTGGGCGGGTGCAGAAAGATGAGACGCTGGAAAATGCCTTTGCGCGTCTGACGCAGGCGGAGCTGGGGCTCCGTCTGCCGATGACGGCAGGGCAGTTCTACGGGGTCTGGCAGCACTTCTATGACGACAACTTTTCCGGCACCGATTTCACCACCCACTATGTGGTGCTCGGTTTTCGCCTGAAGGTGAATCAGGCAGAGCTGCATCTGCCTGATGCGCAGCATGACGACTATCGCTGGCTGACGCCCGACGCGCTGCTGGCAAGCGATAACGTCCATGACAACAGCCGGGCCTATTTTCTGAAGCAGGCCGGAGTGCCGGGCTTATGAAAATTCTCGTATACGGCATTAACTACTCGCCGGAGCTGACCGGCATCGGCAAATACACCGGCGAGATGGTGGAATGGATGGCCCGTCAGGGCCATGAGGTGCGGGTCATTACCGCACCGCCTTATTATCCGGAGTGGCAGGTGGACGAGCACTATTCCAGCTGGCGCTACCGCCGCGAAGAGGGCGCTGCGACCGTCTGGCGCTGTCCGCTATACGTGCCAAAGCAGCCCTCGACCTTAAAGCGTTTGATTCATCTGGGCAGCTTTGCCCTGAGCAGTTTCTTCCCGCTGATGGCGCAACGTCGCTGGAAGCCGGATCGCATTATCGGCGTGGTGCCGACCCTGTTTTGCACTCCAGGTATGCGCCTGCTGGGCAAGCTCTCAGGCGCCCGCACCCTGCTGCACATTCAGGATTACGAAGTGGACGCCATGCTGGGCCTGGGAATGGCCGGGAAAGGCAAGGGCGGCAAAGTGGCGAAACTGGCCAGCGCCTTCGAGCGCAGCAGCCTGCATAACGTCGATTACGTCTCGACCATCTCCCGCTCAATGATGAACAAAGCGCAGGAGAAGGGCGTAGCGGCGGAGAAGGTGATCTTCTTTCCAAACTGGTCGGAAGTGGCGCGTTTTCGCGACGTGACTGCTGTTGAGGCGGCGGCCCTGCGCGAGCAGTTGGGTCTGCCAGAAGCCAAAAAAATCATTCTCTATTCGGGCAACATCGGTGAGAAGCAGGGGCTTGAGAACGTTATTGATGCCGCTGAAAAGCTCCGCGACCAGCCCTGGCAGTTTGTGATTGTCGGCCAGGGCGGTGGCAAAGCGCGGCTGCAAAAGTTGGCCCAGGAGCGCGGCCTGCAAAACATCACTTTCCTGCCGCTGCAGCCTTACGAGGCCTTACCGGCGCTGCTGAAGATGGCCGATTGCCATCTGGTTGTACAAAAGCGCGGCGCGGCGGATGCCGTTCTGCCCTCCAAGCTGACCAACATTCTGGCGGTGGGCGGCAACGCGGTGATCACCGCCGAAGCCCATACCGAGCTGGGCCAACTGTGCGACACCCAGCCAGGGATCGCGGTGTGCGTCGAACCGGAGTCGGTACCCGCCCTGGTGGCCGGGATCGAACGGGCGCTGAATATGCCCAAAGAGAACGCGATCGCGCGTGACTATGCCGAACGCACGCTCGAGAAAGAGAACGTGCTGAACCAGTTTATTGCAGATATTCGGGGATAAATCATGAATAAGAATACGTTGTACCCGGTTGTGATGGCGGGTGGCTCAGGTAGCCGGTTATGGCCACTCTCCCGCGTGCTCTATCCAAAACAGTTCCTCTGCCTGAAAGGGGAACTCACTATGCTGCAGACCACGGTAAACCGTCTTAATGGCGTAGATTGCGAAAGCCCGGTGGTGATCTGTAACGAACAGCACCGTTTTATCGTCGCTGAGCAGCTGCGTCAGCTGAACAAGCTCACCGAAAACATCATTCTGGAGCCTGCCGGACGCAACACCGCCCCGGCCATCGCCCTCGCCGCGCTGGCGGCGAAGCGCAGCAGCCCGGATTGCGATCCGCTGATGCTGGTGCTGGCAGCAGATCATGTGATTCAGCAAGAAGAGGCGTTCCGCGATGCGGTGCGCGCCGCCATTCCTTATGCCGAAAGCGGCAAGCTGGTCACCTTCGGCATCGTGCCGGACCTGCCGGAGACCGGCTATGGCTATATCCGTCGCGGCAACGTCACGCCGGGTGAGGGCGACAGCCTGGCCTTTGACGTCGCGCAGTTCGTTGAGAAGCCGAATCTGGAAACCGCTCAGGCCTATGTCGCCAGCGGCGAGTACTACTGGAACAGCGGTATGTTCCTGTTCCGCGCCGGACGCTATCTGGAAGAGCTGCAAAAGTACCGCCCGGACATCCTTGAAGCCTGCGAACGCGCAATGGCCACCGTCGACCCGGATCTGGACTTTATCCGCGTGGACGAAGCCGCGTTCCTTGCCTGCCCGGAGGAGTCAGTGGATTACGCAGTAATGGAACGCACCGCCGATGCGGTGGTGGTGCCGATGAATGCGGGCTGGAGCGACGTCGGCTCCTGGTCATCCCTATGGGAGATCAGCGCCCACACGCCGGAAGGTAACGTTCATCACGGAGATGTGATCAGCCATAAAACCGAGAACAGCTATGTCTATGCCGAATCGGGTCTGGTCACCACTGTTGGGGTGAAGGATCTGGTGGTGGTACAGACCAAAGACGCGGTACTGATTGCCGATCGCAACGCGGTGCAGGACGTCAAAAAAGTGGTGGAGCAGATCAAGGCCGATGGCCGCCATGAGCACCACATTCACCGCGAAGTCTATCGTCCGTGGGGGAAATATGACTCCATCGACGAAGGCGACCGTTATCAGGTGAAACGTATCACCGTTAAACCGGGCGAGGGGCTGTCGGTACAGATGCATCACCACCGCGCGGAACACTGGGTAGTGGTGGCAGGTACCGCCAAAGTCACTATCGACAATGTTGAGACCCTGCTCGGTGAGAACGAATCGATTTATATCCCGCTGGGGGCGACGCACTGCCTGGAAAACCCAGGGAAAATCCCTCTCGATCTGATTGAAGTGCGCTCCGGCTCGTATCTGGAAGAGGACGATATCGTCCGATTTGAAGACCGTTACGGGCGCGTATAGCACGACCTGAAATGCCGGATGGCGCTTCGCTTATCCGGCCTACGAAATAGACGAAATAAAAAATTTAATTGGCCCTCTCCGGGTCGGGCCAACTGTTGCCTGAAAAAGGGGTAATGATGCAAAAGTTAACCTGTTTTAAAGCCTACGACATTCGCGGCAAGCTCGGTGAAGAGCTGAATGAGGACATTGCGTGGCGCATTGGCCGCGCGTACGGCGAATATTTAAAGCCGAAAACCATTGTTCTGGGCGGCGACGTGCGCCTGACCAGCGAAGCGTTAAAGCTGGCGCTGGCAAAAGGGTTGCAGGACGCGGGCGTGGATGTGCTGGATATCGGCCTTTCCGGTACCGAAGAGATCTATTTTGCCACCTTCCATTTAGGCGTCGACGGCGGGATCGAAGTGACCGCCAGCCACAATCCGATGGACTACAACGGCATGAAGCTGGTGCGCGAGGGCGCGCGCCCGATCAGCGGCGATACCGGCCTGCGCGACGTACAGCGTCTGGCGGAAGCCAATGACTTCCCGCCGGTGAACGAGTCAACGCGCGGTAGCTATAAGAAAATCCATCTGCGTGATGCTTACATCGATCACCTGCTGGGCTACATCAATGTGGCGAACCTCAAGCCGCTGAAGCTGGTCATCAACTCCGGCAACGGCGCCGCAGGCCCGGTGGTGGATGCCCTGGAAGCGCGCTTTAAGGCGATTAACGTGCCGGTCACCTTCGTCAAAGTGCACAACACCCCGGACGGCACCTTCCCGAACGGTATTCCAAACCCGCTGCTGCCGGAGTGCCGCGACGATACCCGCAATGCGGTGATTGAACATGGCGCGGATATGGGCATCGCCTTTGACGGCGACTTCGACCGCTGCTTCCTGTTCGACGAAAAGGGGCAGTTTATTGAAGGCTACTACATCGTCGGCCTGCTGGCGGAAGCCTTCCTCGAGAAAAACCCCGGCTCGCGCATCATTCATGACCCGCGCCTCTCCTGGAATACGGTGGATGTGGTCTCCGCGGCAGGCGGCACGCCGGTGATGTCCAAAACCGGTCACGCCTTTATCAAAGAGCGGATGCGCGAAGAAGACGCGATTTATGGCGGCGAGATGAGCGCCCATCACTACTTCCGCGATTTTGCCTACTGCGACAGCGGGATGATCCCGTGGCTGCTGGTGACCGAGCTGCTGTGCCTGAAGGGCCAGTCGCTGGGTGAACTGGTGCGCGACCGCATGGCGGCATTCCCGGCGAGCGGGGAGATCAACAGCACGCTGGCGGCACCTGCCGAGGCGATTGCCCGCGTGGAGCACCACTTTGCCCTGCACGCGCTGGAGATCGACCGTACCGACGGTATCAGTATGACCTTCCCGCAGTGGCGCTTCAACCTGCGCTCGTCGAACACCGAGCCGGTGGTGCGCCTGAACGTGGAGTCCCGTGCCGATGCGGCGCTGATGGCGGCGCGAACACAGGACATTATGGCGCTGTTGAATCAGTAACCTTTCCCCCTCTCTCGCTGGGGGAGGGGGCCCTGAAACAGGAACAACGATGACAAATCTAAAAAAGCGCGAGCGAGCCAAAACGAATGCATCGTTAATCTCTATGGTGCAGCGTTTTTCTGATATCACCATCATGTTCGGTGGGTTGTGGATGGTGTGTAAAATCAGCGGGCTGCCGTTCCTCTACATGCATCTGCTGATGGCGCTGATCGCGTTGGTGGTCTTCCAGATGATCGGCGGGATGACCGACTTCTACCGCTCATGGCGGGGCGTCAAGATCGCCACCGAGCTACTGCTGCTATTGCAGAACTGGACTTTAAGCCTGGTCTTCAGCTTCGGGCTGGTGGCCTTCAATAATGACTTTGATAATCGCTTTGCCACCTATTTCGCCTGGTACCTGTTGACCAGCGTGGGGATGGTAGTCTGCCGCTCGCTTATCCGTTTTGGTGCGGGCTGGCTGCGTAACCGCGGCTACAACACCCGCCGGGTGGCGGTGGCCGGCAGCCTGCCGGCCGGGCTGGCACTGCTTGACGGCTTTCGTAAAGAGCCGTGGCTGGGCTTTGACGTGGTGGGTGTTTATCACGACGCGCAGCCTGGCGGCGTATCCGCTGACTGGGCCGGGAACTATTCGCAGCTGATTGACGATGCCAAAGCGGGCAAGATCCATAATGTCTATATCGCCATGCCGATGAGTGACGAGGCCCGCATCAAAACCCTGATGCGCAAGCTGGCGGATACCACCTGCTCGGTGATCCTCATCCCCGACGTCTTCACCTTTAACATCCTGCACTCCCGTATTGAAGAGGTGAACGGCGTGCCGGTGGTACCCCTGTATGACACGCCGCTCTCCGGCCTCAACCGGGTGCTGAAGCGCGTGGAGGACATCGTGCTGTCATCCCTGATCCTGCTGCTGATCTCCCCGGTGCTGTGCGCCATTGCGCTGGCGGTGAAGCTCACCTCAAAGGGGCCGGTGATCTTCCGCCAGACCCGTTACGGTATGGATGGTAAGCCGATCATGGTGTGGAAATTCCGCTCCATGAAGGTGATGGAGAATGACGAGGTGGTGACCCAGGCGACGCAAAATGACCCGCGCGTGACCCGCGTCGGTAACTTCCTGCGCCGCACCTCGCTCGACGAACTGCCGCAGTTTATTAATGTGTTAACCGGAGGCATGTCCATTGTCGGCCCGCGTCCGCATGCGGTGGCCCATAACGAGCAGTATCGTCAGCTTATCGAAGGTTATATGCTGCGCCATAAAGTGAAGCCGGGCATCACCGGCTGGGCGCAGATCAACGGCTGGCGCGGCGAAACCGACACCCTGGAGAAGATGGAAAAACGCATTGAGTTCGACCTGGAGTACATCCGCGAGTGGAGCCTCTGGTTCGATATCAAAATCGTTTTCTTGACCGTCTTCAAGGGTTTCGTGAACAAAGCGGCGTACTGACATGAGCTTACGTGAAAAAACCCTCAGCGGGGCAAAGTGGTCGGCTATCGCCACGGTGATCATCATCGGCCTTGGGCTGGTGCAGATGACGGTGCTGGCGCGCATTATTGATAACCACCAGTTTGGCCTGTTGACTGTCTCACTGGTGATCATCGCCCTCGCCGATACGCTGTCAGATTTCGGCATCGCCAACTCCATTATTCAGCGCAAAGAGATTAGCCAGTTGGAGCTGACCACCCTCTACTGGCTGAACGTCGGCCTCGGCATCCTGGTGTTCGTGGCGCTGTTTCTGCTGAGCGATGCCATTGCCCTGGCGCTGAACAACCCGGAGCTGGCGCCACTGATGCGTACACTGTCGTTCGCGTTTGTGGTGATCCCCCACGGGCAGCAGTTCCGCGCGCTGATGCAAAAGGAGCTGGAGTTCAGCAAAATCGGCATGATTGAAACCAGCGCGGTGCTGGCCGGGTTTACCTTCACCGTGGTCAGTGCCCACTTCTGGCCGCTGGCGATGACGGCCATTCTCGGCTATCTGGTGAACTCTGCCGTGCGCACCCTGCTGTTTGGCTACTTCGGGCGCAAGATCTACCGTCCGGGCTTCCACTTCTCGCTCTCTTCGGTGTCGTCCAACCTGCGCTTTGGTGCCTGGCTGACCGCCGACAGCATTATCAACTACGTCAACACCAACCTCTCCACTCTGGTACTGGCGCGTATTCTCGGTGCCAGCGTGGCGGGTGGCTATAACCTGGCGTACAACGTGGCGGTCGTTCCGCCGATGAAGCTCAACCCGATTATCACCCGCGTGCTGTTCCCGGCGTTCGCTAAAATTCAGGACGATACCGACAAGCTCAGGCTCAACTTCTACAAGCTGCTGTCGGTGGTGGGGATCATTAACTTCCCGACCCTGCTGGGGCTGATGGTGGTCTCCGGCAATCTGGTGCCGCTGGTATTTGGTGAGAAGTGGCTGAGCATTGTGCCGATCCTGCAACTGCTGTGCGTGGTGGGGCTGTTGCGCTCCGTCGGCAACCCGATTGGATCGCTGCTGATGGCAAAAGCTCGTGTCGATATCAGCTTTAAATTCAACGTCTTCAAAACTTTCCTGTTTATTCCGGCGATCGTTATTGGCGGCCATCTGGCGGGCGCGATGGGCGTCACGCTGGGCTTCCTGCTGGTGCAGATCGTCAACACCATTCTGAGCTACTTCGTGATGATTAAGCCGGTGCTGGGCTCCAGCTATCGCCAGTACATCCTGAGCCTGTGGCTGCCGTTTTACCTGTCGCTGCCGACGCTGGGAGTGAGCTATGGCTTAGGGCTGGCCCTGAAAGGCCATCTGCCGCTGGCGGCGCTGCTGGCGGTGCAGGTCGCCGCGGGCGCCCTGGCGTTCGCGGTGATGATTGTGCTGTCGCGTAATGCACTGGTGGTAGAGGTTAAGCGTCAGTTCTGCCGCAACGAAAAAATGAAAACGCTGCTTCGCGCAGGTTAATTATTTCCTCCCTCTCTCCGCTGGGGAGGGGAATTTTTTAAGAGGTTATTATGAAATTATTGATTCTGGGCAACCATACCTGTGGCAACCGTGGTGACAGCGCCATTCTGCGCGGCCTGCTTGATGCGATTTACGCCCTGTCTCCGGAGACAGAAGTGGATGTGATGAGCCGTTACCCGGTCAGCTCCTCCTGGCTGCTGAACCGCCCGGTGATGGGCGATCCGCTCTACAGCCAGATGAAGCAGCATAACAGCGCCGCAGGCATGATGGGCCGGGTGAAAAAGGTGCTGCGCCGCCGCTACCAGCACCAGGTGCTGCTGTCACGGGTGACCGACACCGGCAAGCTGCGCAACATCGCCATCGCCCAGGGCTTTACCGATTTTGTCCGCCTGCTCTCCGGCTACGACGCCATCATCCAGGTGGGGGGCTCCTTCTTCGTTGACCTCTACGGCGTGCCGCAGTTCGAGCATGCGCTCTGCACCTTTATGGCGAAAAAGCCGCTGTTTATGGTCGGTCACAGCGTCGGCCCGTTCCAGGATCCGCAGTTCAACCAGCTGGCCAACTATGTCTTTGGCCACTGCGATGCGCTGATCCTGCGCGAATCGGTGAGCCTGAATCTTATGCAACGCAGCGAGATCGACACAAGCAAAGTAGAGCAGGGCGTGGATACCGCCTGGCTGGTGGATCATCAGGAAGCGAATTTTACTCCCAGCTATGCGGTGCAGCACTGGCTGAACGTGGCGGCGCAGCAGAAGACTGTCGCCATCACTCTGCGTGAGCTGGCCCCGTTTGATAAGCGTCTGGGCACCACTCAGGCGGCCTATGAGAAAGCCTTTGCCGAGGTGGTTAACCGGGTGCTGGACAGCGGCTATCAGGTACTGGCGCTCTCCACCTGTACCGGGATCGACAGCTACAACAAAGATGATCGTATGGTGGCGCTCAATCTGCGCCAGCACGTCAGCGATCCGTCCCGCTACCACGTAGTGATGGACGAACTTAACGATCTGGAGATGGGCAAGCTGCTGGGGGCGTGCGATCTGACCGTAGGCACACGTCTGCATTCGGCGATCATTTCGATGAACTTCGGTACGCCAGCAATCGCCATTAACTACGAACACAAGTCCGCCGGGATCATGCAGCAGCTGGGTATGCCTGAGATGGCCGTGGATATTCGCCATCTGCTGGACGGCTCCCTGGGCGCGATGGTGGGTGACACCCTGGGCCAGCTGCCCGCCATCAACGAACGTCTGGCGGTGGCGGTGAAAGCCGAACGTGAAAACGGCATCAGGATGGTGAAATCGGTGCTGGATCGGGTCGGGGAGGGCAAATGAAGGTTGGTTTCTTCTTACTGAAATTCCCGCTCTCGTCCGAAACCTTTGTACTGAACCAGATCACCGCGTTTATTGATATGGGTTATGACGTGGAGATCGTCGCCCTGCAAAAGGGCGATACGCAAAATACCCACGCCGCATGGACGCAGTACGACCTGGCCAGCAAAACTCGCTGGCTACAGGATGAGCCGCAGGGCCGGCTTGCGAAACTGGGCTACCGCGCCCGCCAGACCCTGCGCGGGCTGCATCGCCCGCGCACCTGGAAGGCGCTGAACGTCTCCCGCTATGGTGCCGAGTCGCGCAACCTGATCCTCTCCGCCATCTGCGGCCAGACGGTACGGCCCTGGCGCGCGGATGTGTTTATCGCCCACTTCGGTCCGGCAGGCGTCACGGCGGCCAAGCTGCGTGAACTGGGGGTTATCGAGGGGAAAATCGCTACCGTCTTTCACGGGATCGACATCTCCAGCCGGGAGGTATTGGCGCACTATACCCCTGAGTATCAACGCCTGTTTCAGCGCGGCGACATGATGCTGCCAATAAGCGACCTGTGGGCCGGACGCCTTAAAAATATGGGCTGCCCGCCGGAGAAAATCACCGTTTCGCGTATGGGCGTGGATATGCAACGCTTTACCCAACGGCCGGTTAAAACGCCGGGAAGCCCGCTGCAAATCATCTCTGTTGCACGTCTGACCGAGAAAAAAGGGCTGCACGTGGCAATCGAAGCCTGCCGCCAGCTCAAAGCGCGCGGAGTGGATTTTCACTACCGCATTCTGGGTATTGGCCCCTGGGAACGTCGTCTGCGTACCTTGATCGAACAGTATGAGCTGGAGGCGTATGTCGAGATGCCGGGGTTCAAACCCAGCCATGAAGTGAAAGCCATGCTGGATGCTGCCGACCTCTTTTTGCTCCCGTCAGTCACCGGTAAGGATGGCGATATGGAAGGCATCCCGGTAGCGCTGATGGAGGCGATGGCGGTGGGGATCCCGGTGGTCTCTACGGTACACAGCGGCATTCCTGAACTGATCGAGCCCGGCCACTCTGGCTGGCTGGTGGAAGAGAACAACCCTGAGGCGCTGGCCACGCAGCTGGAGCGCTTCGCCGCGCTGGATGACCATGCGCTCTCGCCCGTGCTGCACAATGCGCGGCGGAAAGTGGAGACCGATTTTAATCAACACCTGATCAACCGGCAGTTAGCCACTCTGCTACAGACGCTTTAAAAAGGGAGGCGATATGCCGAAAGAGATGACGCGACGCGCGTTTGTCACCACCTGTTCCGTTCTGGCGGCCGCGCCGCTGGTCGGCGTTCGGGCCGCCAAAAACGCTGTCACGGTAGAGATCAGCCAGTATGACCTTCGTGACGGCATTGCCGCATTTAAGAAGGCCTTTACCGAGGGTGATACCGTCGTGGTGCCTGCGGACGTCACCTGCGAGAACATCAACGCCGCTATTTTTATTCCGGAGGGTAAAACCCTGCGCATTCTCGGCGCGATGACCGGCAATGGCCGCGGGCGGCTGGTATTGCAGGATGGCAGCAAGGTAATCGGAGAGGGGAAGGGACGCAGCGAAAACATTACCCTCGACGTGCGCGGTTCTGACTGCGTGATCCAGGGCCTGACGATGAGCGGCTATGGCCCGGTGACCCAGATTTACATTGGCGGTAAACAAAAGCGGGTGATGCGTAATCTGCTGATCGACAACCTGCGGGTCACTAAAGCCAACTATGCAATTTTGCGTCAGGGTTTTCATAACCAGGTGGATGGCGCCCGCATCACCAACTGTCACTTCAGCTATCTGCAGGGCGATGCCATTGAGTGGAACGTGGCGATCAACGACCAGAACATCTTGATCTCAGACCATGTCATCGACCATATCGACTGCACTAACGGGAAGATCAACTGGGGCATCGGCATCGGATTGGCCGGTAGTACCTACGACAATGCCTACCCGGAAGACCAGGCGGTGAAGAACTTTGTGGTGGCCAATATCACTGGTAGCCATTGCCGCCAGTTAGTGCACGTGGAGAACGGTAAACACTTTATTATCCGTAACGTAAAAGCCCGAAATATCACTCCGGACTTCAGTAAGAAAGCGGGTATTGATAACGCAACGGTTGCGATATATGGCTGCGATAATTTTGTCATCGATAATGTTGAGATGGTCGATAGCGCCGGGATGTTAATTGGTTACGGCGTGATTAAAGGCGACTATTTGTCGATACCGCAGAATTTTCGCCTCAACAATATTCATCTGGATAACCAGAAACTTGCACGAAAGTTGCGCGGAATACAGATCTCCTCCGGCAATAAAACCTCGTTCGTGGCCCTCACCAATCTTGAGATGAAGCGCGCCTCTCTGGAGTTCCATAATAAACCTCAGCATCTTTTTATGCGCAATATCAACGTGATGCAGGATGCAGACAGGGGCCCAGCCCTGAAGCTGAATTTCGATCTGCGTAAAGATGTGCGCGGGAAGTTTATGGCGCGAGACGAGACGCTGCTTTCGCTGGCGAACATTAACGCGGTTAATGAAAAAGGACAAAGTTCGGTCGATATCGACCGAATTGACCATCATACGATCAATACGGAACGGCTGAATTTTAACCTGCCGAAGCGCTAAATATTAACCAGCCGGCATTTTGCGAGGATTCCTGGAATTAAAGCGCGAGTATTCGGATTGCATCTGCTGGTATTTACGCTGTAATTGCGTAACATCCTCTCAAGATTTGTAGCAATTCGTGCTGGCTAAACCAGGGTAAAGGGCTATAATTCGGCAACCATTTTAAGGTGGAAGAAATATGATTAATTTGAAAGCAGTCATTCCGGTAGCCGGTCTCGGCATGCATATGCTCCCGGCCACAAAAGCCATTCCTAAAGAGATGCTGCCGATCGTTGACAAGCCGATGATTCAGTACATTGTCGACGAGATTGTTGCTGCAGGGATCAAAGAAATCGTTCTGGTTACGCACTCCTCCAAGAATGCGGTAGAAAACCACTTCGACACCTCCTACGAACTTGAAGCCCTTCTGGAGCAGCGCGTTAAGCGTCAGCTGCTGGCGGAAGTGCAGTCCATCTGCCCACCGGGCGTGACCATTATGAACGTTCGCCAGGCGCAGCCGCTGGGGTTGGGCCACTCTATTCTGTGCGCGCGTCCTGTCGTGGGGGATAACCCGTTCGTGGTCGTCCTGCCCGACATCATTCTGGATAACGCCTCTGCCGATCCGCTGCGCTACAACCTGGCGGCAATGGTGGCGCGTTTCAACGAGACGGGCCGTAGCCAGGTGCTGGCGAAGCGCATGAAAGGCGATCTGTCTGAATACTCCGTTATTCAGACCAAAGAGCCATTGGATACTGAGGGTAAAGTCAGCCGTATCGTTGAATTTATCGAGAAACCGGATCAACCGCAGACGCTTGATTCCGATCTGATGGCCGTAGGCCGCTATGTACTGAACGCAGAAATCTGGGCTGAACTGGAGCGTACCGAGCCAGGCGCTTGGGATCGTATTCAGCTGACGGATGCTATCGCTGAACTGGCGAAAAAGCAGTCTGTGGACGCTATGCTGATGACCGGCGACAGCTACGACTGCGGTAAGAAACTGGGATACATGCAAGCCTTTGTTCAGTATGGCCTGCGTAACCTGAAAGAAGGGCAGAAGTTCCGCGAAAGCATGACGAAGCTCTTAAATAACAATTAACCGTTGTTCGTCGTTATCTGAACGGCAGTGGATCATTCCGGGCTTTCATAGGCCATGTGAATGACACTGCCGTTTCTTTTTTTAAATAAATTCCTAATTTTCAGTGAGTTAACTGCTGGTTTTTTGTTTCATTAGCCCTATTTTTCCCTTGTTTCTGCCAGCATTTAGGACGACAATTATTAATTGATTTGTGCGCTACCCTGTTGCCATTATGCTGGGGGCTGGCGGCGAAATACCTCTTTATGACCACGTTCAGTGCACTGGTAGCTGTTAAGCCAGGGGCGGTAGCGTGTCTGATTTCTGTTCAGGCTGTAATAGCAGCTGCAGAATGTGACCATCCTGATATCAATTAACGGAAAAGAACGCGTGAAAATTCTTGTTACTGGCGGTGCGGGTTTTATCGGCTCTGCGGTTGTACGACATATTATTCAAAACACTCAGGATGAAGTGATTAATGTCGATAAATTGACCTATGCCGGTAACCTTGAATCTCTGGCTGAGGTGAGTAGCAGCCCGCGTTACGCTTTTGAGCATGCTGATATTTGCGATAAAGCAGCAATGGATCGTATTTTTGCCGAACACAAGCCTGATGCCGTTATGCATCTGGCGGCGGAGAGCCACGTTGACCGTTCGATTACCGGCCCGGCTGCGTTTATCGAGACTAATATCGTCGGGACTTACGTGCTGCTGGAAGCTGCCCGCGCATACTGGTTAACGCTTGGCGAAGAGGCGAAGAAAGCCTTCCTTTTCCACCACATCTCCACAGATGAAGTGTATGGCGATCTGCCGCATCCGGATGAACGCCCGGCGTCAACGGAACTGCCGCTGTTTACCGAGACTACGGCCTATGCACCAAGTAGCCCGTATTCAGCCTCGAAGGCCTCCAGCGATCACCTCGTGCGCGCCTGGTTGCGTACCTACGGTTTCCCGACCATCGTGACTAACTGCTCGAACAACTATGGCCCTTACCATTTCCCGGAAAAACTGATCCCACTGGTGATCCTGAACGCGCTGGAAGGTAAAGCGTTACCGATTTACGGCAAAGGCGATCAGATCCGCGACTGGCTGTATGTAGAAGATCACGCCCGTGCGCTTTATACCGTGGTGACTCAGGGTAATGCCGGTGAAACCTATAACATCGGCGGCCATAACGAGAAACAGAACCTGGATGTGGTCCATACGATTTGCGATCTGCTTGATGAAATCGTACCGAAAGAGGGCTCGTATCGCGATCAAATCACCTATGTGACTGACCGCCCGGGCCATGACCGTCGCTATGCCATCGATGCCGATAAGATTAGCCAGACGTTGGGGTGGAAGCCGCAGGAGACGTTCGAGAGCGGGATTCGTAAAACTGTGGAGTGGTATCTGGCCAACACCCAATGGGTTGAGAACGTGAAAAGCGGCAGCTATCAAACCTGGATTGAGCAGAATTACGGAGCTCGTCAGTAATGAACATCCTGCTGTGCGGCAAATCAGGGCAGGTGGGCTGGGAGCTACAGCGCTCCCTCGCGCCCTTAGGTAATCTGATTGCCGTTGATGTTCGCTCCAGCGAGTATTGCGGGGATTTGAGTAATCCTGAAGGGGTGGCTGAGACCGTTCGTCGCATTAAGCCGGATGTCATTGTGAACGCAGCTGCCCACACCGCCGTGGATAAAGCCGAGTCAGAAGCAGAATTTGCGCAGTTGCTGAATGCTACAAGCGTTGAAGCCATTGCTAAAGAAGCGGCTAAGATTGGTGCCTGGGTTGTGCACTACTCTACCGACTACGTTTTCCCTGGACATGGGGATACGCCCTGGCTGGAAACAGATGCCACCGCACCCCTGAATGTCTATGGTGAAACCAAGCTTGCCGGTGAAAAAGCGCTGCAAAATCATTGCCCGTGGCATTTAATATTCCGCACCAGCTGGGTCTATGCAGGTAAGGGTAATAACTTTGCAAAAACCATGCTGCGACTTGCGAAAGAGTGTAGCGAATTGTCCGTGATTAACGATCAATATGGTGCGCCTACCGGCGCCGAACTTTTAGCTGATTGCACCGCACACGCCATTCGTGTGGCGCTGATGAAACCGGAAGTAGCAGGGTTATATCATCTTGTCGCAGGTGGAACCACAACATGGCATGACTATGCAGCGCTGGTATTTGACGAGGCCCGTAAGGCGGGGATAACGCTGGCTCTGACCCGCTTAAATGCGGTACCGACAAGCCATTACCCTACACCGGCACGTCGTCCGCACAACTCCAGACTGGATACCACAAAATTTAAGCAAAACTTTGGGATGGTGCTTCCCCGGTGGGAGACGGGCGTCAAACGCATGCTGGCAGAATTATTTACAACCACCGCCATTTGATAAACACGCTGCTCCGCAACAGGCATTTGGCGTATAAAGAGATAATGATATGAAAACGCGTAAAGGCATTATTCTGGCGGGTGGATCGGGAACACGTCTGTATCCCGTTACGATGGCAGTCAGCAAACAGTTGCTGCCCGTTTATGACAAACCGATGATTTACTATCCTCTGTCCACACTGATGTTGGCAGGGATCCGCGATATCCTGATCATTAGCACGCCACAGGATACACCGCGATTTGAGCAACTACTTGGTGACGGTAGCCAGTGGGGGCTGAACTTACAGTATCAGGTCCAGGCGAGTCCGGACGGTCTGGCGCAGGCTTTTATCATTGGCGAAACGTTTATTGGAAACGACGATTGTGCCCTGGTGCTGGGCGATAATATTTTTTATGGTCACGATCTGCCAAAACTGATGGAGACGGCGGTTAATCAGGAGAGTGGGGCAACAGTATTTGCTTACCATGTTAACGATCCTGAACGGTACGGTGTTGTTGAGTTCGATAAAAACGGCACTGCCATCAGCCTGGAAGAAAAACCTACGGAACCAAAAAGTAATTACGCCGTAACGGGACTCTACTTCTATGACAACAGCGTCGTTGAGATGGCAAAAAGTCTGAAGCCGTCCGCGCGTGGCGAACTGGAAATTACAGATATCAACCGCATCTACATGGAACAGGAGCAGTTGTCCGTTGCCATGATGGGGCGTGGATTTGCCTGGCTGGATACGGGCACTAATCATAGCCTGATCGAAGCCAGTAACTTCATTTCGACCATTGAACAGCGTCAGGGGCTGAAAGTAGCCTGTCCGGAAGAGATTGCCTATCGCAAAGGGTTTATTGATGCGGAACAAGTGAAAAAACTGGCTGCTTCCTTATCCAAGAACGCCTATGGACAGTATCTGATGAAAATGATTAAGGGTTTTTAAAAAGCGAAGCTTAATGACGCCAGACAATTTTTTGTTTGTACATTCAGCAAAGATCTTAATGGTAATTAATTTGAATTTGGCAGTACTATTTAATGTGATGACTAAATAATGAGTTTAATAAGACATAGTGTCTATAATTTAGCGGGATTCGCCATTCCAACGCTAATTGCTATTCCCTGCTTAGGTATACTAGCAAGGACGTTAGGGCCTGAATCCTTTGGTCTTTTTACGCTGAGCTTTGCTATTGTTGGCTACGCAAGTATTTTCGACGGCGGGATAACCCGGGCCGTCATTCGTGAAGTGTCGATGTTGCGCGATAACCTGAATGAGCAACAAAAGGTTATCGGGACGGCGACGGTAGTCGTTCTGTCGTTAGGGATTATTGCGAGCTTAATTCTCTATTTTTCCGCGGGTAATCTGGCCAGCTTGCTGAAAGTGTCTCAGGAGCAGTTCGCCTTTGCTGTTCAATCCTTTAAAATATTATCAGTTATTATTCCCGTTTACCTGGTGAGTCAAATCTGGCTGGCTTACCTTGAGGGAATCGAGAGTTTTGCTAATATTAATATTCAACGAGTCATTAGTAGCTCTTTATTAGCATTATTGCCTACGCTTTTAGTTTTATATCATCATTCATTAGTTTACGCGACTATTGGACTTCTGATTGGTAGGGTGATTACTTTGCTGATGGCTGCGACCTCGGTGAGAGTTTTCTTGCGAAATGTGACTTTCCGCGTCCATAAAGCCACACTGATACGCTTAATTAAATTCGGAAGCTGGATGACGGTAAGCAATATTATCAGTCCGATCATGGTATATTTTGATCGGTTTGTTATATCGAGCCTGTTAGGTGCTAATAAAATTGCATTCTATACGGCACCCGCAGAAGGCGTAGCGCGACTACTGAACATCCCGACAGCCTTATCAAGAGCGCTTTTCCCAAAACTAAGCAATGCGCAGGATAAAAAAGAAAGAAAAAAGCTTGAGGTCAGAAGTTATTACATTATCTCTCTGGTATGCTTACCTATTGTAATTATAGGGGGCATTTTCTCGTCTTATATTTTATCAACCTGGTTAGGTCCACAATATGCAGGCGATAGCTCAGTTATATTGTGTATTCTTTTGGTCGGCTTCTATTTTAATGCATTGGCTCAGATCCCGTTTTCCACAATCCAGGCTAAAGGCAATTCAAAAATAACCGCAGGTATTCATGCGCTTGAAATAATTCCGTATCTGATTTTATTGTTTATTTTAACAAACCATTTCGGTCTTATCGGAACGGCAATAGCATGGTCGTTGCGTACTTTTTCTGACCTGGTCCTGCTGGTTATTTTTTCAAGAAGGTAAAGTATGTCAGTTGATATTGTCATGGCTACCTATAATGGTGCCAAGTTTGTAAGAGAACAAATAGCTTCTATACAAAATCAATCCTATACAAATTGGCGTTTATTGATCAGTGATGACAGTTCTACTGATGACACAGTTAAAATTATTAAAGAAATAGGAACAGCAGACAGCCGCATCATACTAGTGAGCGATTCAAGGCAGGGAGGCGTTGTAAAGAATTTTGCAAAGGCACTATCAAGCGTTACGGCTGAACATATTTGCTTTTGCGATCAGGACGATCTTTGGCCACATGACAGGCTTCAGCGTATGTTGGATTATTTTATCGTCCACGAAAATAACCAACCGTTGATGATCTATACCGATCTTACATTGATAGATGAAAAAGATAACGTCATAGGTGACAGCTATTATGCGATTAATGGAATAAAGCCAGAAGAGAACCTGGATTTTGATCTGTTAAGATGGAAATCAAGCATCTATGGCTGCTCTACTATGATGAATAAGTCACTGTTAGAAATAGCATTACCTTTTCCTGAACAGGTCACTATGCATGACCATTGGATAGGATTAGTAGCCTGTACGCAGGGAAAAGTGAAGTATTTTAATTATAAATCTGTATTGTATCGCCAACACTCTTCCAATGTGGTAGGTGGCAGGAAAAAAACACTCCTGGGGAAAATTGGCTCTATAAAAACTAATATAAAAAAGATAGAGGATGCAGCACTGAAAACGTTGAGCATGCAGTACGTGCTTCAGGAAAGATTTGCTATAAGGTTTAGTAAGAAATCCTTTATTATTAACAATATATACCCTGGGTTGGCTAAGACAGGTAAAAAAGCCTATACGATTATTTTTATGGTGTGTTTTATAAAATGCTCTATTTAATCTTTTTTACACTGACGGCATTTGTACTTCTTTTTCTAACAAATAAAAGACAAGCCGGCGTTATCATTTTAATACTATCTATTGCATACCTTACCTTTGCATTCCCGGGTGGAAATGATTGGCTCGGGTATTTCAGTTTTTATGATTGCATATGGAATGATGTTTGCCAGCTGAACCCAACGTATTTTGAACCAGGCTATGTAGCATTAGTATTTATATTTGGCTATTTTGGCTACTATTTCCTCACCGTTGCCATAGCTTTAATTGTTTTAATCAGGCTATATTATTTCTGTAAACATTTTGACAGGCCTGCTCTCGTCTATTTTTTTTTCCTGGCAATGTTTTTATGGGTGCTTTATTTTGAGGCAGTCCGTCAGGCATTAGCATTGACATTCCTTTTGTCAGCTTTAATTGCAGGTTACAAAAAACAAAAGGTAAACTTCTTCCTTTTTGTAATTGCTGCTGCAATGTTTCATGCTACAGCTCTGATTTTTATGATCATGATGCTGCCTTTGATCAGTTTAAAACTCACAAAAACACTTGGTAAAGGCGTACTGTTAGTATCATTATGCTTTATGCTAATTCCAGAACAGTTTATACTTTTTGTCCTGTCGTTTTTACCAGCAAGTTCCCCTATAGCTGCAAAAATGTATTTTTATCTTAATACAGAGCAGTATAAACCGCAGTTATCAGTTGGTATAGGTACAATATTTGATTTGTTATTGATTTTTATTCTGTTCAATTCCAGAAAAATACTTAAGAGATTAAATATCAGAACTGGATATGAGTACAAAACAGCATTCTCAATCACGATTCTTGGCGTTATTTTATTTGTATCTTTCGCCATTTTAATCGGGAAGGTGATGCCAGTAATGACACGCATAGGGTGGTATTTCTTACCTTACGTAATTATTTCCATATATATCCATATTGGACGGTCTTTCGTTTTCCCTTACTTAAAAGATATTAACCCGAAGCACAGCTTATATAAATTTCTGATAATAGTCTTTATGATGATACAAGTAATACGGCCATTTATGTATGATATCAGTCGGTATAATTTACTGAATCAGAAAACAATATTCCAGGAATTTGACAACTTACCTGATTCTCAACTCAGAGAGGAAGCGGCAAGTAAGTGTGATACATTATATAAATTGAACGCTGGTTTTTTATGTTCACTATAATAGTAAGAGTATGATTTATGAAGAATGTTATTATCTCAGGAACAGCATTGGCTAGCAGTGGAGGATTAAGCATTCTTAAACAATTTATTCAGTTTGCTTCCACACAATCTGATGTGCACTTTGTGTTCTTTGTTCCAGAGGCAATTAGTTTTAACCCGCACTCTAATATTACTTATATTAAAGTGGCAAGGAAAAACTGGCTACAGCGCATTTTATGGGATACCATATTTTTACAACGAGAAATAAAAAAATTAAAGTGCGCAGTCGACTGCGTAATTTCCTTACAAAACACTAGCGTTAATGTGTCTGCCAAACAACTGGTCTACGTACATCAATCTATACCCTTTTCTGATTTAAAAACACCGTTCACTAAATCGGGTATAAAAATCTGGTTATATAAAAAGTTTTACTCTTTCTTCATTTTTCTGTTTTCTGATAAGGACACTTCTTATTTTGTACAAACAGAATGGATGCGTAATGCGATTATAAAAAAGAAAAATGTCAATCCGCGACAGGTCCATGTTGTTAAGCCAGAGCTTGTTATGGATGGATTGAATATAACCGGGCACAGAAAAGAGGGCGACGTTATGGATATTTTATATCCAGCAACTCCTCTTTTCTATAAGCAGCATGCCTTATTTATCGATATTGTAAGAACATTAAAAAATAAATATGGATTAGATAAAATAAATGTACATTTTACATTTACTGCCGACATGGATCCAAATTTGATAGAAAGGATCAAAGAAAATCACCTTGTTGATAACTTTGTTTTCCATGGTGTTCTTTCGCAAAAAGATTTGTACGCTCTTTATAATAAAGTCGATCTTATTGTTTTTCCCAGTTTGTTAGAAACTGTAGGATTGCCGTTGTTAGAGGCTGCTTACCTTGGTAAACCTATTCTGGTAAGCGATCTTCCATATGCCCATGAAGTTTTAAAAGATTACGATGGTGCTTATTTTGTGAATCCTGATAAGGGTGATGAATGGGCAGAAGTGATCTCGAAATATAATTCTGGAGACATTCCATCTGAGTATAATTCGTTAAATTATGATGCTTCCGCCGGATGGATGGTTTTTAGAAATTTTTTTTGATGAGGAAAGATTATGTTTAAGAATAAAGTTTTATTGATAACTGGTGGGACAGGTTCTTTCGGCAATGCAGTATTAAATAGATTTCTTGATACTGAAATTAGCGAAATTAGAATTTTTTCTCGTGACGAGAAAAAACAAGATGATATGCGTAAGAAGTATAATAATCCAAAACTTAAATTCTATATTGGTGATGTACGCGATTATTCTAGCGTTTTGAATGCTACACGCGGTGTGGATTATATCTATCACGCAGCAGCGCTTAAACAAGTACCGTCGTGTGAGTTCCATCCGATGGAGGCAGTAAAAACCAACGTCCTTGGGACTGAGAATGTTCTTGAAGCGGCAATCTCAAATAAGGTTAAGCGCGTGGTATGTCTGAGTACCGATAAAGCTGTCTATCCTATCAACGCTATGGGTATTTCAAAGGCGATGATGGAAAAGGTAATGGTTGCCAAATCGCGTAACGTTGACAGCAGCAAGACTGTGATTTGTGGCACCCGCTATGGTAACGTCATGGCATCTCGTGGGTCAGTAATACCATTATTCGTTGATTTAATTAAAGATGGTAAGGCATTGACGATTACCGATCCCAATATGACGCGTTTTATGATGACCCTCGAAGATGCAGTTGATTTAGTGCTGTATGCATTTGAGAATGGTAACAATGGTGATATTTTTGTTCAAAAAGCGCCAGCTGCAACTATTGAGACCCTGGCCATTGCTCTAAAAGAACTGTTGAATGTCGAAAGCCATCCTGTCAATGTAATCGGAACCAGACATGGCGAGAAATTATTTGAGGCTTTATTAAGTCGTGAAGAAATGATTGCTGCCATCGATATGGGTGATTATTACCGTGTTCCACCTGATTTGCGCGATTTGAATTACGGTAAATATGTTGAACAGGGCGATCGTCGTATCTCTGAAGTTGAGGATTATAATTCTCACAATACCCAACGCCTTGATGTTGAAGGTATGAAAGCATTGCTTCTTAAACTTCCATTTATCCGTGCGCTGCGTGCGGGTGAACAATACGATCTGGATGCCTGATATGAAAATTTTGATTACTGGAGCTGATGGCTTTATCGGGCGTAACTTGTGTTTGCGTCTTCAGGAAAGAGGGGAGCATGAGCTTATTCGAATTGACCGGCATTCGTCTTCGGAAGAGCTCGATAATGCTATTCAGCAGGCAGACTTTATATACCATCTTGCAGGCATCAATCGCCCTAAGACAGAACATGAATTCGCTGAAGGTAACAGTAATCTAACAAAATATATTATTGATGCTTTATTAGCCAGCGGCAAAAAAACACCTGTGATGCTCAGCTCTTCTATCCAGGCCGAACAGGATAATGCCTACGGACAAAGCAAAGCAACCGCTGAAAAACATATAGAGTATTATGCGAAAGAAAGCGGGGCATCTGTCTATATTTATCGCTACCCTAATGTTTTTGGCAAATGGTGCAAGCCAAATTACAATTCATTTGTGGCAACATTTTGCTATAACCTTGCGCGTGGTGAAGATATTGTCATAAATAACCCGACCGCTGCGGTTAATCTTATTTATATTGATGATCTTTGTAACGAAGCAATAGCATTACTTGCGGGAGATATTCAGGCGGGGTATAAGTCTGTTCATCCTGTTTATTCTACAACCGTTGGTGAAGTTGCAGAGTTAATTAATCGCTTCAAAAATAGCCGTTCTACTTTAATCACTGAGAATGTCGGTACGGGATTCGTCCGGGCTTTATACTCAACCTGGTTGAGTTATTTACCGAAAGAAGAATTCGCATATAGTGTACCGTCTTATGGCGATGCCCGGGGTGTTTTCTGTGAAATGCTGAAAACGCCAACCGCAGGTCAGTTTTCCTTCTTTACGGCTCATCCCGGTATAACGCGTGGTGGACATTATCATCATACCAAAAATGAGAAATTCTTGGTTATTCGTGGCGTTGCCTGCTTTAAATTCGAGCATGTAATAACAGGTGAACGTTACGAACTTAATGTTTCCTCGGATGAGCTCAAAATTGTAGAAACAGTGCCAGGTTGGACCCACGATATTACCAATACCGGTAATGATGAACTTATTGTCATGCTCTGGGCTAACGAAATTTTTGACCGTGAGAAACCTGACACAGTAGCGAGAAGCTTATAATGAAAAAATTAAAAGTGATGTCCGTAGTGGGTACGCGCCCAGAGATCATTCGTTTATCGCGTGTGCTTGCGGCACTCGATAAGCACTGTGAACATATACTGGTTCATACGGGACAAAACTACGATTATGAATTAAACGAAGTCTTTTTTAATGACCTTGGTGTACGAAAGCCGGACTATTTTCTCAATGCAGCAGGCAAAAATGCTGCGGAAACTATCGGTCAGGTGATTATTAAGATAGACGAAGTTTTAGAGATTGAAAAACCAGAGTCTATGCTGGTTCTAGGTGACACTAACTCTTGCATTTCAGCCATTCCGGCTAAGAGACGTAAGGTTCCTGTTTTCCATATGGAAGCAGGAAACCGCTGTTTTGATCAACGTGTTCCGGAGGAGACGAATCGCCGCATCGTAGACCATACCGCTGATATCAACATGACATACAGTGATATAGCGCGCGAATACCTGCTTGCAGAAGGCCTGCCTGCTGACCGTATTATTAAAACCGGCAGCCCGATGTTTGAAGTTTTAACTCATTACATGCCGCAAATTGATGCGTCAGATGTGCTGTCGCGTTTGAATTTACGGCCCGGTGAGTTTTTTGTTGTCAGCGCTCATAGAGAAGAAAATGTTGACTCTCCTAAGCAATTGATAAAACTTGCCACTATACTTAATACCGTTGCTGAAAAATATGACTTGCCTGTCATTGTTTCAACACACCCTCGTACCCGTAATCGTATTAATGAGCAGGGCATCGAGTTTCACCCCAACATTAAGTTATTAAAACCGCTTGGTTTCCACGATTATAATAATCTCCAAAAAAATTCCCGTGCGGTTTTGTCAGATAGTGGCACAATTACTGAAGAATCTTCAATCATGAACTTCCCCGCTTTAAATATACGTGAAGCGCACGAACGCCCGGAAGGTTTTGAGGAGGCTTCGGTAATGATGGTTGGACTTGAATGTACACGAGTGATGCAGGCCTTAGATATTTTAGCTACCCAGCCGCGTGGTGAGGAACGTTTATTACGCCAGGTCAGTGACTACAGTATGCCTAATGTTTCTGACAAAGTTGTCAGAATCGTGCATTCTTACACGGATTACGTTAAGAGAGTCGTCTGGAAAGAATATTAATGAAACTTGCTCTGATCATTGATGATTACTTACCTAATAGCACCCGGGTGGGTGCTAAAATGTTTCATGAGTTAGCAAAGGAACTTATTGCTCGTGGACATGATGTAACTGTTATTACCCCCTCTTCTGATTTGCAACAACAACTTGTTGTCGACACTTTTGACAATGTTAACGTATGGCGTTTTAAAAGTGGTGCCCTTAAGGATGTGGGTAAATTTCAGCGTGCTATTAATGAAACGCTGTTATCTTACAAAGCATGGGGCGCGATAAAAAAGCTTGTCAAGAAAAATACCTTTCAGGGTGTTGTTTATTATTCTCCTTCAATTTTCTGGGGCGGGTTAGTAAATAAAATCAAAAGTCGTTGTCAATGCCCTGCTTATCTGGTTTTACGAGATATGTTTCCTCAGTGGGTAATTGATGCAGGTATGATAAAAGCTGGTTCTGCGATTGAAATATATTTTCGGATTTTTGAGAAAATCTCTTATAACCAGGCTAATCGTATCGGGTTTATGTCAGAGAAGAACATTGAGGCGTTCCAGATAACCAACAAAGGCTATCCTTGTGAAGTGTTGCGTAACTGGGCGTCATTAACGCCCGTTACTTTGCCACCAGACTACTTGCCTCTACGCCAGCGACTGAATTTAGAGAACAAAGTTATCTTTTTCTATGGTGGCAACATTGGCCACGCTCAGGACATGGCCAACCTTATGCGTCTGGCGCGCCGGATGAAAAACCATACGGACGCTCACTTCCTTTTTGTTGGCCAGGGTGATGAAGTTACGTTAATTAATGAGTTGGCGACTGAGTGGGGTTTGACGAATTTCAGCTATTTGCCTTCGGTTAACCAGACGGAATTTAAGTGTATTTTGTCTGAAATCGATGTAGGTTTATTCTCACTTTCTGCCAGACACTCTTCTCATAACTTCCCTGGTAAGATACTGGGATATATGGTGCAGTCCATCCCTATATTAGGTAGTGTTAATGTCGGGAATGACTTGTTAGAAATCATCAATAATAATAATGCCGGTAAAATTCATATTAATGGCGAGGATGATAATCTTTATCAGTCTGCCCTGTTAATGATGGAGGATATCGAAATCAGAAAGCAGTTGGGTATTGCTGCCAATCAACTCTTAAAAAAAGAATTTTCCGTTGAGTCTGCGGCACAAACAATTGAAATGAGACTGGAGGCGAGTCGATGCGTTTGATTGATAATGAGCAGCTGGACAGTTTATACAAAGAAGCCGAACAATCTGAACGATTACGTTCTCACCTTTTATTACATGCTTCCCATCAAGACAAAGTTCAACGCTTGTTAATAGCGATGAAAAAGGGCAGTTATGTCGATCCTCATTTCCATCTTCTTAAGCATCAGTGGGAGATGTTTACTATCATCCAGGGGCAAGTCCAGGTTTGCTTATATAATGATGAAGGTGCGCTAATTAAGCGCTTTACTGCCGGACAAAATACAGGCATTACTGTTGTGGAATTTGCCCCTGGTGATATTCATAGCGTTGAGTGTATAACTGAACAAGCATTGATGCTGGAAGTTAAAGAGGGTCCATTCGATCCAGCTTATGCAAAGTCGTTCCCTCAATGGTAAGTTGAAACGCATCTTACGCTATCAACCTTAGCACTTCCTGAGTTAACATCTAAGCCACATTTCAAGCCGCGTATATGTCGCGGTGACCACACCTGACAGGAGTATGTAATGTCCAAACAACAGATCGGCGTCGTCGGTATGGCAGTGATGGGGCGCAACCTGGCGCTGAACATCGAAAGCCGTGGTTATACCGTCTCCGTTTTCAACCGCTCCCGTGATAAAACTGAAGAAGTGATTGCCGAGAACCCAGGCAAAAAACTCGTTCCGTTCTATACGGTTCAGGAGTTTGTTGAATCCCTGGAAACGCCTCGTCGTATCCTGTTAATGGTGAAAGCTGGCGCTGGCACTGATGCTGCCATCGACTCCCTGAAACCGTATCTGGAAAAAGGCGACATCATCATTGATGGCGGCAACACCTTCTTCCACGACACCATTCGTCGTAACCGTGAGCTCTCTGCTGAAGGCTTCAACTTCATCGGTACCGGTGTATCCGGCGGTGAAGAGGGCGCGTTGAAGGGCCCATCTATCATGCCTGGCGGCCAGAAAGATGCTTATGAGCTGGTTGCACCAATCCTGACTAAGATTGCTGCCGTTGCCGAAGATGGTGAGCCGTGTGTGACCTACATCGGTCCGGATGGCGCGGGTCATTACGTAAAAATGGTTCACAATGGTATCGAATACGGCGATATGCAGCTGATTGCTGAAGCCTATTCTCTGCTGAAAGGCGGCCTGAATCTCACTAACGACGAGCTGGCACAAACCTTCACCGACTGGAACAACGGTGAACTGAGCAGCTACTTGATCGACATCACCAAAGACATTTTCACCAAGAAAGATGAAGACGGTAAATATCTCGTCGATGTGATCCTTGATGAAGCGGCAAACAAAGGTACCGGTAAATGGACCAGCCAGAGCTCCCTGGATCTGGGTGAGCCGCTGTCCCTGATCACTGAATCGGTCTTCGCACGTTATATCTCTTCTCTGAAAGAGCAGCGTGTAGCAGCATCTAAAGTGCTGACCGGTCCACAGCCGAAACTTGCTGGTGATAAAGCGGAATTTATTGAGAAAGTCCGCCGTGCGCTGTACCTGGGTAAAATCGTCTCTTACGCTCAGGGCTTCTCTCAGCTGCGCGCTGCGTCTGACGAGAACAACTGGGATCTGAACTACGGCGAAATCGCGAAGATCTTCCGTGCCGGTTGCATCATCCGTGCTCAGTTCCTGCAAAAAATTACCGATGCTTACGCTGAAAACGCGAACATCGCTAACCTGCTGTTGGCGCCATATTTCAAGCAGATCGCCGATGATTACCAGCAGGCGCTGCGTGATGTCGTCGCTTATGCGGTACAGAACGGTATTCCGGTTCCAACCTTCTCTGCAGCCGTTGCTTATTACGACAGCTACCGTGCCGCCGTGCTGCCTGCCAACCTGATTCAGGCGCAGCGTGACTACTTCGGTGCGCACACCTATAAACGCACTGATAAAGAAGGTGTATTCCACACCGAGTGGCTGGATTAATCTGATTTAACTCAGTCATGTAGCGAAGCCCGGTGAACATCATCGGGCTTTTTTTATGCGTAATACCCTGCATTGCCTCGTCTGATTCAACCGACACGCCAGACTGCAGCATAAACCACTGTATTTATGCCTTTCTGTAGCCAGCCATTCGCCTTGACATCAACTCGACATACGCGGTAAAAACCCCAAAAGTTGCTTATTGCGGTGGGGCGGTAGTCGCTCCCGGACACTTAATCTAAAGAAGTTAACTCGATGAAAATAACAATTTCCGGAACAGGTTATGTGGGTCTCTCAAACGGGATCCTGATCGCGCAACACCATGAAGTGGTCGCACTGGATATCGTGCAGGCCAAAGTTGATATGCTGAACCAGAAGATCTCTCCTATCGTGGATAAAGAGATCCAGGAGTACCTGACCAACAAACCGTTGAATTTCCGGGCCACTACGGACAAAGTTGATGCCTACAGCGGGGCCGATTTTGTCATCATTGCCACGCCAACTGACTACGATCCGAAGACGAACTACTTCAATACTTCAAGCGTTGAGGCGGTGATCAAGGATGTGACAGCAATCAATCCGAATGCCGTGATGATCATCAAATCGACTATTCCAGTTGGTTTCACTCAGTCGATCAAAGAAGAGCTGGGTATCGATAATGTCATTTTCTCACCAGAGTTTCTGCGTGAGGGCAGGGCATTGTACGATAACCTGCACCCGTCCCGTATCGTCATTGGTGAGCGCTCAGAGCGTGCGGAACGTTTTGCTGCGCTGCTGCAGGAAGGCGCAATTAAAAAGAACATTGACGTTCTGTTCACGGACGCGACAGAAGCGGAAGCCATTAAACTCTTTGCTAATACCTATCTGGCAATGCGTGTTGCCTATTTTAACGAGCTGGACAGCTACGCAGAGAGCCTCGGGCTGAACACCCGTCAGATCATCGAAGGTGTGTGCCTCGACCCGCGTATCGGCAACCATTATAACAACCCGTCTTTTGGTTATGGCGGCTATTGCCTGCCGAAAGATACCAAGCAGCTGCTGGCTAACTATCAATCCGTGCCGAACAATCTAATCTCTGCCATTGTGGATGCCAACCGGACGCGTAAAGACTTTATCGCCGACTCCATTCTGGCGCGTCACCCGAAAGTGGTGGGCGTGTACCGTCTGATCATGAAAAGCGGCTCGGATAACTTCCGTGCCTCCTCCATCCAGGGGATCATGAAGCGTATTAAGGCTAAGGGCGTACAGGTTATTATTTATGAACCAGTGATGAAAGAGGATGAATTCTTCCATTCACGTGTGGTTCGTGACCTGGATGCTTTCAAGAAAGAAGCGGATGTGATCATCTCTAACCGGATGGCTGAAGAGCTCTCTGACGTGGCGGATAAGGTCTATACCCGCGATCTGTTTGGTAGCGACTGATACGGCGGTTAAAGAAAAAGCCCGGCATTATCGCCGGGCTTTTTATTACACTTTGTAAAACTCGCGGTACCAGTCAACGAAGTTTTTCACGCCATCTTTCACCGAGGTTTGCGGTTTAAAGCCGATCACCTCATACAGGGCGGTGGTATCCGCACTGGTTTCCAGCACGTCGCCCGGCTGAATAGGCATCATATTTTTGTCAGCTTCAATGCCTAAGGCCTCTTCCAGCGCGGTAATGTAATCCATCAGCTCAACGGGCGAGCTGTTACCGATATTATAAACGCGATACGGCGCCGAACTGGTTGCCGGAGAGCCAGACTCAACCGTCCATTCACTGTCTGCCTGCGGGATCACATCCTGCAGGCGAACAATCGCCTCGGCGATATCGTCGATGTAGGTAAAGTCACGTTTCATCTTACCGAAGTTGTACACGTCGATACTCTTGCCTTCCACCATGGCTTTGGTGAACTTAAAGAGCGCCATATCCGGCCGACCCCACGGCCCATAAACGGTAAAGAAACGCAGACCGGTAGTTGGCAACCCATAAAGATGGGAGTAGGTGTGCGACATCAATTCGTTGGCTTTTTTGGTCGCGGCATACAGCGAAACCGGGTGATCTACGGAGTCGTCGGTAGAGAACGGCATCTTACGATTCAGTCCGTAAACGGAGCTGGAAGATGCGTAAAGTAAGTGCTGTACTTTATTGTGACGGCAGCCTTCAAGCACATTGAGGTGGCCTACCAGATTGGCTTCAGCATAAGCATGGGGGTTCTCCAGGGAGTAACGAACACCCGCCTGGGCGGCCAGATGAATCACTCGATCAAATTTTTCATCGGCGAACAGGGTAGCCATACCTTCGCGGTCAGCCAAATCGAGCTTATGGAAGGTGAAGTTCGCGGACGTGAGAAGATCAAGACGCGCCTGCTTCAGGTTCACATCGTAATAGTCATTGAGGTTGTCGATACCTACAACCTGATGCCCGGCATCCAGAAGCCGCTTGCTGACATGTGCGCCGATAAAGCCTGCTGCGCCAGTGACCAGAAATTTCATAACTGTCCTCATCTGTTACTTATCGTGCCCGGTGCGTTAAGTACCGGATTTGAGGTATGATAACGCGATGCGCAGGGTTACCAAACATCATATTTTCGATATGCCTCATCGGATTCCTATAGAAAATCCGTCAACAATCGATAAACTATACCTGAAACTTTATTATTTGCGCTTTTTGGCCTTTTAAGGATTATATGACGCAGAACAACAATAACGTGGTCACGCGAAGCAGTGACCCTGAGCAGATTGATTTAATTGATCTGTTGGTACAGCTGTGGCGTGGAAAATGGTTAATCGCTGCGTTTGTCGCCATCGCCATTATTATTGCTGGTGTGTACCTGATTTTTGCCAAAGAGAAATGGACATCTACTGCGATTATCACTCAACCTGATGCAGCCCAAATTGGCGGCTTTAGCAATGCACTCAACATCCTCTATGGTAGTAACGCACCGAAATTAACTGAAATTCAAGAGAGTGTGATCACTCGTTATAACGCCTCTTTCTCTGCATTGTCCCAAACACTGGAAAATAAAGTTGACGCGGAAAAGCTTACTATAGAGCCTACAGTTAAAGGTCAAAATTTTCCCTTAAGTATCAAATATGTAAGTGGTTCAGCCGAAGCGGCGCAAAAGCAGGTCGCACAGTATATTCAGCAGGTTGATGAGCTGATTCAAAAAGAGCTTGAAGTTGACCTCAACGATAACATCAAGCAGCAGGTCGCCAGCCTGAACGATGTACTGAGTAACCAGGAGACGATTGCTCAGGAACAGAAGGATTTACGCATCAAGCAGGTTGCCGAAGCACTGAAATATGCCGAGGCAGCAAACATTACCACACCTAAAATTCAACAGACTCAGGATGTTACTCAGGAAACGATGTTTCTGTTAGGTACTGAAGCATTGCAAGCCATGGTTGCGCGTGAGTCATCACGTCCTCTGTCGCTGCCCGACAGTTACTATCAGAATAAACAGAAACTTCTTGATATTCAGAAACTTAAAATCGATCCGGAAACCATCCATGCCTATCGTTACGTGATGAAGCCGGATCTGCCGATTCGTCGCGATAGCCCGAAACGTTCAATCGTACTGGTTCTTGCAGTGCTGCTTGGCGGGATTATTGGCTCCGGCGTTGTCTTAGGCCGTAACGCGCTGCGTAACTATAACGCCAGAGCCTGATACAGATTCAACAGCTAAAAAAACCGGGTTTCCCCGGTTTTTTTATTTGTGTCGCTGGCGCAGATTTTCTATCACTGTCGTTAAGTCCAGATCCTGATCCTGGAGCAGCACCAGCAGGTGATACATCAGGTCAGAGGCTTCATTGGTCAGCTCGACCCGGTCGTTCACGGTGGCGGCCAGGGCCGTTTCAACGCCTTCTTCACCCACTTTCTGCGCGATACGCTTGGTGCCGCTGGCATAGAGCTTCGCGGTATAGGAGCTTTGCGGGTCGGCCGTTTTGCGTTCAGCCAGCAGCTGCTCCAGCTGATAGAGGAAGAGCCACTGGTGGCTGGCATCCCCAAAGCAGCTGCTGGTGCCCAGATGGCAGGTAGGCCCGATAGGGTTAACCAGCACCAGCAGGGTATCGTTATCGCAGTCAGGGGTGATACTGACCACATTCAGGAAATGACCTGAGGTTTCGCCTTTGGTCCACAGGCGCTGTTTGGTGCGTGAGAAGAAAGTCACTTTGCCGCTGTCGAGGGTCTTCGCCAGGGCGTCCTGATTCATATAGCCCAGCATCAGTACTTCACCGGACACCGCGTGCTGCACCACCACCGGCATCAGGCCGTCGGTTTTTTCCCAGTCCAGCTGCGCACGTTGTTGCTCTGTTAACATACCCTAATCTCCACGCCCTGATTCGCCAGGAACGTTTTTAACTCACCAATATTGATAATCTGCTTGTGGAACACCGAGGCCGCCAGCGCGCCGTCAACGTCGGCATCGCGGAAGGCTTCCAGGAAGTGCTCCATCGTGCCTGCGCCACCCGAGGCAATCAGCGGGACATGGCATACTTCGCGTACTTTTTTCAGCTGCTTGAGGTCATAGCCGTTGCGCACGCCATCCTGGTTCATCATGTTCAGTACGATCTCCCCCGCGCCGCGCTTCTGCACTTCCTGCACCCAGTTCAAAGTCTCCCACTGGGTAACGCGGGTACGGCTCTCATCACCGGTGTACTGGTTAACGTGGTATTTGCCGGTGGCTTCATCAAACCAGGTGTCGATGCCGACCACGATGCACTGCACGCCAAAACGATCCGCCAGACGGGTAATCAGTTCGGGATCGGCCAGGGCAGGGGAGTTAATGGAGATCTTATCGGCGCCAAAGGAGAGAATTTTGGCCGCATCGTCTGCCGATTTAATCCCACCCGCCACGCAGAAAGGAATGTCGATCACTTCCGCCACGCGCGCCACCCAGCTTTTATCCACCACGCGGCCATCGCTGGACGCGGTGATATCGTAAAAGACCAGCTCGTCAGCACCTTCTTCCGCATAGCGTTTTGCGAGGGGAACGATATCGCCGATGATCTCGTGGTTGCGGAACTGCACGCCTTTCACGACCTGACCATCCCGCACGTCGAGACAAGGAATTATCCGTTTTGCCAGCATTGAATCGCCTCCATCACAGTAAATTTTTCTTCCAGCAGGGCGCGACCAACGATAACCCCACGAACACCCGTACCGCGCAGAGCCGCGATATCATTCAAATCACCAATGCCGCCCGAAGACTGGAACGCCACCTGCGGATAACGGGTGCAGACCTCTTCATACAGCGACACGTTAGAGCCCGCCAGGGTGCCGTCGCGGGAGATATCGGTGCAAAGAACATGCTTCAGGCCCACCGGCAGATAGAGATCGACCAGCGCCTCCAGCGTCACGCCAGAGTTCTCCTGCCAGCCGCTGACCGCAACCTGTTTCTGATCCTGTTCATCAATACGCACATCCAGCGCCAGCACCAGCGCGTCGGCGCCAAAGCGTCTGAACCAGCCTTTTACCGTCTCGGGATCTTTCACCGCGGTGGAGCCTACCACCACGCGCGCAACGCCCGCGTCAAGCAGCGCCGCCACGTCCTCTTCTGTACGCACACCGCCGCCAACCTGCACCGGGACATTAACGCCCGCGACCAGTTTTTTCAGCAGCGGGATCTGGCGTTTGGCCGGATCTTTCGCCCCGGTGAGGTCAACCAGGTGCAGAACCTCAGCGCCCTGCGCGGCATAGTCCTGAAGGCGTGGCAGCGGATCTTTACCGTAGTCGCGCTGCTGGTCGTAATCGCCCTGGTGCAGACGGACAACCGTGCCGTCAATCAAATCTAAAGCAGGAATAATCATCACATCTCCAGGAAGTTTTTCAGCAGCTGCGCGCCTGCGGCACCGGAACGCTCCGGGTGAAACTGTACGCCGTAGAAGTTATCTTTCTGCACCGCGGCGGTGAAAGGCTCGCCGTAATGACACTGGGCGATAGTGTGTGTGTTCACCGGCATTGCGTAGCTGTGCACGAAATAGAAGTACGCCCCATCCTCAATACCACGGAACAGACGATCGCCCGCTTTCGGATAGACGCGGTTCCAGCCCATGTGCGGCAGAGGTAAACCGTGATCGGTCATTTTCGGTACATCTTCATCAATAATGCCCAGCAGGTCCACCCCATTGGACTCTTCGCTGCGGCGGCCCAGCAGCTGCATGCCCAGACAAATTCCCAGCACCGGCTGGGTACAGGCTTTGATCAGTTCAACCAGTTCACGCTGGTGGATCTGATCCATCGCCGCCTGTGCCGTACCGACGCCCGGTAAAAAGAGTTTGCTGGCGCGCAGTACCACATCCGGATCGCGGCTGACCAGTGGCTCGTAGCCGTGGCGGGCAATGGCTGATTTTACGGAGTTAAGGTTGGCGCAACCGGTATCGAGGATCACCACATTCATTACAGCACTCCTTTCGACGACGGCAGGGTATCGCCTTCCACGCGAATGGCCTGGCGCAGGGTGCGGCCAAAGGCCTTAAAGAGGCTCTCCACGCGGTGGTGATCGTTCTTACCTTTGGTTTTCAGATGCAGTGTCAGGCCCATGGCGTAGGAGAGGGAGCGGAAGAAGTGCTCAACCATCTCGGTGCTCAGGTCGCCTACGCGCTGGTAGGTAAAGTCAGCTTTATATTCCAGGTGCGGACGGCCAGAGATATCCAGCGCGCAGCGCGCCAGGCACTCATCCATCGGCAGCACAAAGCCGAAACGGTTAATCCCGCGCTTGTCACCCAGCGCCAGCTTCAGCGCTTCGCCCAGCGCCAGGCCGGTATCTTCCACGGTGTGGTGATCGTCAATGTAGAGATCGCCTTTTACGCCGATCTCCATGCGGAATCCGCCGTGGGTAGCGATCTGATCCAGCATATGATCGAAAAAGCCCACGCCGGTATGGATCTTGCTTCCGCCTTCGCGATCCAGCCACACCTTCACGTCGATCTGCGTCTCTTTGGTATTGCGCTCAACGTGAGAAAAGCGGTCGCGTTTGGTCAGCTGCTCGCCAATCATCGCCCAGTTCAGGGTGTCACGGTGATAGCGCAGGCCCGTAATGCCCATGTTAGCAGCCAGTTCGATGTCGGTAGCGCGATCGCCAATCACGTAGCTGTTGGCTTTATCCAGCGCCGCTTCGGCCAGATACTGCTCGACCAGCTTCACTTTCGGCTTACGGCAGTCGCAGTTATCAGCGGGTAAGTGCGGGCAAATCAGCACTTCATCAAAGGCGACGCCCTGTGAGGTCAGGATCTGCATCATCAGATCGTGCGGGCCGTCAAAATCGGCCTGCGGGAAGCTGTCGGTGCCCAGACCGTCCTGATTGGTGATCATCACCAGCTTAAAACCGGCTTTTTGCAGCTTAAGCAGCACCGGAATGACATCGGCTTCAAACGCCAGCTTGTCGAAACGATCGACCTGAAAATCCGAGGGTGGTTCTGAAATAATGGTGCCGTCACGATCGATAAAGAGGTACTTCTGGCTCATACTTTCTCCGCATTCAGGGCGTCGATAACGCGCTGGCTCTCTTCCCGGGTGCCTACGGAGATACGTAAGCAGCCACTCAAAGAGGGTTGTTTGTTCTGGTCTCTAAGGATAATGCCCTGATCCCACAAAGATTTAAATACTGCACTTGAGGCGGTGAAGCGCGCCAGAATATAGTTAGTTTCCGAATCGAAAACCTGCTCAACGCAGGAGATCTTTTTCAGGGCGCTGACAAGATAGTCGCGCTCGGCAATAATCTGCGCCACGCGACCGCGCATGGCGGTAATACCCTCAGGGGTAAGCGCCTGGGCGGCGATATCGGCCACCGGGGTCGAGAGCGGATAAGGCGCAATCACCTTCATCAGCAGATCAATCACCTCTTTATTTGCCAGCGTAAAGCCACAGCGCAACCCGGCCAGAGCAAACGCTTTTGAGAGGGTTCGCAGGATCACCAGGTGCGGATACTCTGCCAGCCAGCCGGCGAGCGTCGCCTGGGGGCAAAACTCGATATAGGCTTCATCAGCGACTACCAGGGCTTTGCCGCGGGTCATCTCCAGCAGCGCACGGATATCCTGCGGGTTAATCAGCTGACCAGTGGGGTTATTCGGGCTGCAGACAAACACCACCTTCACGCCGTCGAGATTATCGGCAATACCCTGCAAATCAAGCTGCCAGTTTTCCAGTGTTGGCACTTTACGCAGCTCAACGTTGAAGGTTTCTGCGCTGACGCTGTACATGCCGTAGGTCGGCGGGCAGTAGAGCACCGCGTCTTTGCCCGGCTCGCAGAAGGCGCGGATCAGCAGTTCGATGCCTTCATCCGCCCCGCGGCTCACCAGCACCTGCTCCGGTTTTACTCCAGCGTAGGCCGCATAGTTTTCAATCACCGCTTTCGGCTGACACTCCGGGTAGCGGTTCAGCGTCTGCTGGGTCAGCTCAAAGGCGACAGGCGTCGGAAATTCATTGGCATTCAGCCAGACATCGCCATTGCCCCCCAGGCGGCGGGCAGACTGATACGGGGTCAGGGCGCGAACGTTGTCGCGGGCTAACTCTTCAATACTCATGCTTGCTCCTTCAGGGCGGCAACGCGCAGCGTCACGGCATTTTTGTGGGCGGTCAGGCGTTCAGCGGCGGCCAGGGTTTCAATCGTCGCGGCAAGAGAGGCAAAGCCCTCGCGGCTAAGCTCCTGCACAGTCATGCGCTTCTGGAAATCCGCCAGTCCCAGACTGGAACAGGTGGAGGTATAGCCGTAGGTCGGCAGCACGTGGTTCGTTCCGGAAGCGTAATCCCCTGCGGACTCCGGGGACCAGTCGCCAAGAAATACCGAACCGGCGCTGGTGATGCTGTCGACCAGCTCACGGGCGTTGCGGGTTTGAATGATCAGGTGCTCCGGGCCATAGAGATTAGAAATGGCGATGCACTGGTCCAGATCCCGGGCGACAATCAGGCGGCTGGCAGAGAGCGCCTGGCGGGCAGTCTCTGCCCGGGGCAGATCCGCAAGCTGACGTTCAACGGCTTCACCCACGCGTTTTGCCATATCTGCATCCGGCGTCAGCAGGATCACCTGCGAATCCGGGCCGTGCTCGGCCTGGGAGAGCAGATCGGAAGCGACAAAATCCGGGGTCGCGCCGCTGTCGGCAATCACCAGTACCTCCGACGGACCGGCCGGCATGTCGATGGCTGCGCCGTCCAGCCGCTGGCTGACCTGACGCTTGGCTTCAGTGACAAAGGCGTTGCCCGGCCCGAAGATTTTATCCACGCGCGGAACGGACTCCGTCCCCAGCGCCAGCGCCGCGATAGCCTGCGCCCCGCCGACGTTGAAAATCTCCTGCACGCCGCACAGCTGCGCGGCATACAGAATTTCATCGGCAATCGGTGGCGGAGAGCAGAGCACCACTTTACGGCAACCGGCGATACGGGCAGGGGTCGCCAGCATCAACACGGTAGAGAAGAGCGGAGCGGAGCCACCCGGAATATACAAGCCCACCGAGTCGACCGGACGGGTCACCTGCTGGCAGCGCACGCCGGGCAGGGTTTCCACATCGACGGTTTGCAGCTTTTGCGCCGTGTGGAAGGTATCAATGTTCTGCATTGCGACAGCCATCGCCTGCTTTAACTCATCGCTCAGACGCGCTGCGGCTTCGGCTATCTCCTGCTCACTCACCTTCAGCGCGCCGACTTCGGTTTTATCGAATTTCGCGCCGTACTCCCGCAGGGCTTCGTCACCACGGGTTTTTACATTGTCCAGAATCTCCGCCACGGTGCGGGTAATGCTCTGTGACGCGGAGATGGCCGGGCGCATCAGCAGGTCGCGCTGCTGTTCTGCGCTACAGGTGTTCCAGTCGATCACGGTGTTAAAGCTCATGGTTGTTACTCCATCATCTTCTCAATCGGCAACACCAGGATTGAACTGGCACCCAGCGCTTTCAGTTTTTCCATGGTTTCCCAGAACAGGGTTTCGCTGCTGACCATGTGCATCGCCACGCGCTGCTGATCCCCTGCCAGCGGCAAAATAGTTGGGCGTTCAGCGCCTGGCAGCAGGGCAATTACTTCATCCAGGCGTTCAGTAGGTGCATGCATCATGATGTACTTAGATTCACGGGCCTGGATCACGCCCTGAATACGGGTCAGCAGACGATCAATCAGCTGCTGCTTGGCTTCAGGCATTTCGCCGTCGCGCTGGATCAGACAGGCCTTGGAGCGATAGATCACTTCCACTTCACGCAGGCCGTTCGCTTCAAGCGTGGCGCCCGTGGAAACCAGATCGCAAATTGCATCAGCCAGACCGGCACGCGGCGCGACTTCAACAGAACCGTTCAGCAGACAGGATTTAAACTGCACGCCCTTCTGATCGAGGTAGCGCTTCAGCAGGTGAGGGTAGGAGGTGGCGATACGCTTGCCGTTCAGGGAAGCCGGGCCGTCCCAGGGTTCGTCAGCCGCGGTCGCCAGCGACAGGCGGCAGCCGCCAAAATCCAGACGGCGCAGCGTGAAGTAGCGCGGATCTTCGCCCTGGGCGCGGCGGGTCAGCAGCTCTTCTTCCAGCACGTTTTCGCCAATGATGCCCAGATCCACCACGCCGTCCATCACCAGGCCCGGAATGTCATCGTCACGCACGCGCAGAATATCAATCGGCATATTCTCTGCCAGCGCAATCAAACGCTGCGTGTGCAGGTTAATTTTAATGCCGCAGCGCGCCAGCAGTTCGCGTGAATCGTCGCTAAGACGACCTGATTTCTGCATAGCTATGCGTAAACGTGAATTATCTAACATTGTCGGTTCCTCATGATCCTGTTGTAACTTGCCTGAATACGGTCCAAAAAAAAGCCCCCGGAAGATGATCTTCCGGGGGCTTTTTCTTGCGTTCATGCACCACTGGAAGATCTAACTGTCTTCCAGCACACATCGCCTGAAAGACTAGTCAGGATGATGGTGATGATGGTGGTGTTTAAATTGAACGCGTGTCATAAAATTCTCGATGAATGCTTATTCATGTGATGTCGTTTAACCTAAACCACTTGCGCTATATAAAGCAAGGGCTTTTTTTAATCATTAAATGATTTCATATTAGCGCTATCAATTGTCAGTTCAGCGTGGCTGGCGTAGCCTTACAGCAGAGGCGTAATAGTCAGGAGAAAACGCATGAAAAAGGTCGCAATTGTCGGTCTGGGATGGCTTGGAATGCCGCTGGCTATGTCGTTACAGGCGCGGGGCTGGCACGTCACTGGCAGCAAAACTACCGCAGATGGCGTCGAGGCGGCGCGGATGTGCGGTATTGAGAGCGTTGAGTTGCGCCTTGAGCCGGAACTGGTATGCGACGCCGATGACCTGGACGCTCTGATGAATGTGGATGCGCTGGTATTAACGCTGCCGGCACGTCGCACCGGTCCGGGTGAAACCTATTATCTGCAAGCGGTGCAGGAAATTGTCGACAGCGCGCTGGCACACCATATTCCGCGCATTATTTTCACCAGCTCAACCTCGGTATATGGCGATGTCGAAGGCGCCGTCAAAGAAAATATGCCGCGCCAGCCGGTAACCTCCAGCGGGCGTGTTTTAAAAGAGCTGGAGGACTGGCTGCATAATTTACCCGGCACTCAGGTAGATATATTACGCCTTGCAGGATTGGTTGGGCCTGGTCGTCATCCGGGGCGCTTTTTTGCCGGTAAATCAGCCCCAGACGGGCAACATGGCGTCAATCTGGTGCATCTTGAAGACGTGATCGGCGCAATTACCCTGTTATTACAGGCCCCGAAGGGCGGGCACATCTATAATATATGTGCGCCCTCTCATCCAACACGCAGTACATTCTATCCGGCGATGGCCCGTCAGCTTGGCCTGGCACCGCCGCACTTTCACGATGCCCCCGGAGAGGGGAAGGGCAAATTGATTGATGGGAACCGCATCTGTCATGAACTGGGATTTGAGTATCTCTTTCCCGATCCGCTGGTTATGCCAATGGAGTAACGCCGCTGGCGGAGCGTAAGCGCACCACAAGGGGGTGAGCATGAAACCGCTGTTGGATGTCCTTATAATCCTTGATGCACTGGAAAAAGAGGGGAGCTTTGCTGCGGCGTCGGCGAAGCTCTTTAAAACGCCCTCCGCCCTCAGTTATACCGTTCACAAGCTGGAAAGCGACCTTAATATTCAAATCCTTGACCGTACCGGCCACCGGGCGCGCTTTACCCGCACCGGAAAAATGCTCCTGGAAAAGGGGAGGGAAGTACTGCATTCAGTACGCGAGCTGGAAAAGCAGGCCGTCAAACTGCATCAGGGTTGGGAAAATGAGCTGGTTATTGGGGTGGATGATACCTTTCCGTTTTCCCTGCTGGCGCCGCTTATTGAAGCTTTTTACGAGCGACATAGCGTGACCCGTCTGAAGTTTATCAATGGCGTGCTGGCCGGTTCATGGGAGTCGCTGATCCAGGGACGGGCAGATATTGTCGTCGGTGCGCTGCATGAGCCGCCGCAGCTCAGCGATTTTGGCTTTGCCTGTCTCGGACAACTGGAACAGGTGTTCGTCATCGCCCCACACCATCCGCTGGCCCAGGAGCCGGAGCCGGTTAACCGCCGGGTGATCAAAAATTATCGCGCTATTGTGGTGGGGGACGATTCATTACCGGGCTGTGCGGCCTCTTCCCAGTTACTGGACGATCAGGAAGCCATTACCGTCTTTGATTTTAAAACCAAGCTTGAGTTGCAAATTAGCGGCTTAGGTTGTGGCTATCTGCCACGTTATTTAGCCCAGCGTTTTATTGAAAGCGGTGCGCTGGTAGAGAAACAGGTTATTGCGCAATCCAGTTATGATTCCGTATGGATTGGCTGGAATGAGCAGACCGCCGGGCTTGCCAGTGCATGGTGGCGACAAGAAATTTTATCAAATAGTGCTATCGCTGCCGTTTATGCGCAGGGTGCCGCTGACAAATCAGCCGATTAAATAAAAATTTAACTTTAGGATGTCTTTCGATCTCTTGCATTTTAGCTATCATTTAGGGAAAATGCGCCGCAGCAAACATGGAATAATCGACGATATAAAAGGCGTCGATTATTTTTTTTTGCATGTAAGAAAACCATTAAATCCAAGAGGCCGGGCTTCGTACCGGATAGATATTTACTAAAATCCGACAGTTGTTGTCGCTGAGGAATAAAGAAATGGGGCAATCATTCGCTTACGTGGCGGTATTCACCGTAAAGGAGAATAACTATGTCGCATAACGCAACTCCAAAAACCTCTCGCGTGGAATTACGTAAAACGCTTACGTTGATTCCGGTTGTTATGATGGGCCTTGCCTATATGCAGCCGATGACGCTGTTTGATACATTCGGTATCGTATCAGGCCTCACTGACGGTCACGTTGCAACGGCGTATGCCTTTGCGCTGGTTGCAATCCTCTTTACCGCGCTGAGCTACGGTAAGCTGGTTCGCCGCTTCCCGTCTGCTGGCTCTGCGTACACCTATGCTCAGAAATCCATTAGCCCGGCTGTTGGCTTTATGGTGGGCTGGTCATCGCTGCTGGACTACCTGTTCATGCCGATGATCAACATTCTGCTGGCAAAAATTTACTTCGAAGCGCTGGTGCCTTCCGTGCCGTCGTGGATCTTCGTTGTGGCGCTGGTGGCCTTTATGACCATCTCTAACCTGCGCAGCATCAAGACCGTTGCTAACTTCAACACCCTGATCGTTATCCTGCAGATGGGTATTGTTGCGGTAATCGTCGGTCTGATCATCTACGGTGTTTCTCACGGTGAAGGTGCGGGTACGCTGGTAAGCTCACGTCCGTTCTGGTCTGAGGGCGCGCACGTTGTGCCAATGATCACCGGTGCGACGATCCTCTGCTTCTCGTTCCTGGGCTTCGACGGTATCTCTTCTCTGTCTGAAGAGACAAAAGACGCAGAGCGTGTCATCCCGCGTGCTATCTTCCTGACGGCGCTGCTGGGCGGCATCATCTTTATCGGTGCGTCTTACTTCCTGCAGCTCTACTTCCCGGATATCTCTCGCTTCAAAGATCCGGATGCGTCACAGCCAGAAATCATGCTGTATGTTGCGGGTAAAACCTTCCAGTGGGGCGTGCTGATCTTCTCCAGCGTTACCGTACTGGCATCCGGCATGGCGGCGCACGCAGGCGTTTCTCGTCTGATGTATGTCATGGGCCGCGACGGTGTATTCCCGACGCGCTTCTTCGGTTATGTTCATCCGAAATGGCGTACCCCAGCATGGAACGTGCTGCTGGTCGGTGCGATTGCGCTGCTGGCGATTAACTTTGACCTGGTGACCGCAACTGCGCTGATCAACTTCGGTGCGCTGGTGGCCTTTACCTTTGTTAACCTCTCCGTGATCTCTCAGTTCTGGATCCGTGAGAAGCGCAACAAAACGCTGAAAGACCACTTCAACTACCTGCTGCTGCCGGTATGTGGCGCGCTGACCGTGGGGGCACTGTGGATCAACCTGGAAGAGAGCTCCATGGTTCTGGGTCTGATCTGGGGTGGTATTGGCCTGGTTTACCTGGCATGCGTAACCAAAAGCTTCCGTAACCCGGTTCCTCAGTACGAAGACGTCGCGTAACAACTTTCCAGGCCCGGCAAGCGTAACGCCGCCGGGCAAAGCAAAAAAACCGGAGAACATCGCCTCCGGTTTTTTTATGCCCTGAACTTACACAATCTCCTGCGCATACTGGTACAGCGCTTTCAACAGTGCCTGCTTCTCCGCATTGCCTTCGTACTCACCGTAGAGCATCTCCAGCTCCTGGGCATAAGCCTGTAAATATTCCGGCGTAAAGACGTTGCGGCGATGCTGCAACCAGCGCTCCTGCTCGGCCTCATCAAGCGTGCCGGGGAAATTACGCGCCCGGTAGTTAAAGATCAGCTTGTTGATGCGCCCGTCGGCAAAGGTAATATCCAGCGCGGGCAGGTTACGGGGATCGGTCTGCAACACGATATTCATGGCTGAACGGTCAGCATCGCTGAAAAAGCCGTTATAAAGCTGGGCATCGACGTTCTCAGAGGGCGTGAACGGCTCCGCTTCGGCAAATATCGCGACCACTTTTTCGCGCACCTGTGGGTTTTCCCGCAGCCGTTTCAGGTTGTCCAGACAGTGCTGACGATCGATACCCAGCCGTTCGGCATCTTCCGGGCGCAGCGTATTGGCGGGGGCCAGCACCGGACATTTGTTGATGTGCACCAGCTTCACCGGCACGGCAGCCGCATCGCCCAGCGCCTCTTTCGGGGTGTACAACCGTTCACGCAGGCTGTCGCTCTCCAGCGTCAGCAGGGGAGTAATATCCCCGGCCAAATCCACCATAATCACCGCGTTGCGGTTTTCCGGATGCCAGGCCAGCGGGGCAACCCAACTGGTATTGCCTCGCCAGGCGCCAAACATCCCGGAGATGTGCATCAGCGGTTTCATCTGCGGCACGTCAATCAGAGTGGTGAGCTTTTGCTTACTGCGATGGCTGAGCAGGTACTCAAACAGCTTCGGCTGTCGGGTCTTAACCAGCTTCGCCATCGCAATGGTAGCGTACACATCCGCCATGGCATCATGGGCGTTATTGTGTTCAATGCCGTTCGCGCGGGTCAGATGTTCCAGGCGGAAGCTGGGCAGCCCGTCGTCGTTTTCCGGCCAGTTAATCCCCTCCGGACGCAGGGCGTAGCAGGCGCGCATCACGTCGAGCAGATCCCAGCGCGAATTACGGTTTTGCCAGCTCCAGGCGTAAGGATCGTAGAAGTTACGGTAAAAAATATGGCGGGTCACTTCGTCATCGAAGCGCACGTTGTTGTAGCCCACCACGCAGGTGTTGGGCACGGTGAACAGGTCGTGAATGCGACGGGCAAACTCTGCCTCATTTACCCCTTTCTCCCGGGCTTCCTGCGGGGTAATGCCAGTGACCATCACTGCGCCGGGCTGGGGTAAATAATCATCGGCCGGTTTGCAATAAAACACCTCCGGCTCGCCGATAACGTTGAAATCTGCATCGGTGCGGATGGCAGCAAACTGAGCGGGGCGATCCAGCGACGGGCTGGTGCCGAAGGTTTCGTAATCGTGGAATAAAAATGTAGGGCGCGCGGCGGAGTCAGACACCAGTAATACCATCCTGTTTATGAGTGACACTGCTATGGTAAACCATCCGGCCTGGCACGCCGAAGAAAAAGCGCTGTCCACCTGCAAATTTGCGACCTGGCATTCGGGAAAAACCTGCGTGCTGTCACATTTTTTTGCAATTATTCCAGGTATCCAGCGGGAAACTTCCGTAAAAAGGGCAACGATTTTAAATGACCTGAGGATATACCGTTGAAACGCCGTCTGTTTATTGCTGTTTCTTTACTCACTTTGAGCATTTCATCCGCGCTGGCTGCCGACCCGATTAATTATGCGCCGCAGCCGCCAGCTATCCAGGCGGGTTCCTGGGTGCTGATGGACTATACGACGGGGCAAATTTTAACGGCGGGCAACGAACATCAGCAGCGCAATCCGGCCAGCCTGACCAAGCTGATGACCGGCTATGTGGTCGATCGCGCGATCGACAGCCATCGCATCACCCCCGACGATATGGTCACGGTCGGTCAGGATGCCTGGGCCAAGGGCAATCCGGTTTTTGACGGCTCCTCGCTGATGTTCCTGAAAGCGGGTGAACGGGTCTCCGTGCGCGACCTCAGCCGCGGCCTGATTGTCGATTCGGGGAACGACGCCTGCGTGGCGCTGGCTGATTACGTGGCGGGTGGGCAGCCGCAGTTCGTCAATATGATGAATAATTACGTCAAAAAGCTGAATTTGCGCGACACCCATTTTGAAACGGTACACGGTCTCGATGCACCGGGCCAGCACAGCTCCGCTTACGATCTGGCGGTGCTCTCCCGCGCCATCATCCACGGTGAGCCGGCGTTTTATCATATGTACAGTGAAAAGAGCCTGACCTGGAACGGTATCACTCAAAAGAACCGTAACGGTCTGCTGTGGGACAAGTCGCTCAATGTGGATGGTCTGAAAACCGGACACACCTCCGGCGCCGGTTTTAACCTGATCGCCTCTGCTGTCGACGGCGAGCGCCGTCTGATTGCCGTCGTCATGGGAGCTGAAAGTCCAAAAGGCCGCGAGGATCAGGCGCGCAAACTACTCCAGTGGGGCCAACAGAATTTCGATACCGTGCAGATCCTGCGTAATGGTAAGCAAGTGGGCAACGAGCGCATCTGGTACGGTGATAAGGAGCGTATTTCGTTAGGCACCGATCAGGACTTCTGGCTGGCGCTGCCTAAGGCGGAGCTGCCCAACATCAAGGCGAAGTATGTCCTGGATAAGAAAGAGCTCGAAGCACCGATTGCCGCCCATCAGCGGGTCGGGGAGATCGAACTATACGATCGCGATAGAGTGGTAGCCCACTGGCCGCTGGTGACGCTGGAGAGCGTCGGTAAAGGCGGGATGTTTTCGCGGCTAAGCGACTATCTGCACCATAAGGCGTAGCGCATGGAGGAGCAGGCTGGCGACTGTGCGAGCCTGCTCGCATAATAGACAGGTCATTATTGTTAAACCGCTTTTTTCTGCATTACAGTGTATGTATATACAGTAAACAATCGGAGGCAGCATGGACTACAGCATCACGCACCAGAACAAACGCAAAATTGCCGGTTTTCATATGGTTGGCCCGTGGGAGCAAACCGTTAAGCAGGGTTTTGAACAACTGATGATGTGGGTGCAGGGGCGTCAGATCCAGCCGCTGGAATGGGTGGCGGTCTATTATGATAACCCTGACGAAGTGCCTGCCGAAAAATTACGCTGCGACACGGTCATCACCGTGCCGGACGATTTTGTTATTCCTCCCAACAGTGAAGGGGTGATCCTCACCGAAGTGGCTGCAGGCGACTACGCGGTGGCGACGGCCCGCGTAGAAAACCATGATTTCGCCACGCCCTGGAACCTGTTTTTCGACAGCCTGCTTGAGGATGTCGATTACCAGATCGCGCCAAAAGCCTGCTTTGAACGTTACCTGAATGACGGTAACGCCGACGGTTACTGGGATATCGAGATGTTTATTCCGGTACAGAGCCGGATTGCGTAACGGTCCACTAATGCCCACTTTTAACAGGGTTTTTCTGTCGGGGAGCACTACTCCGGCAGAAAACGCAGTACAATCAGGGTTTGCCGTAAAGCTGGAGAGCGTGTGCGCCCCGACAAATCTCTAACGCCTTTTGAAATTCGACTGTATCGTCATTACCGCATCGTACATGGATGCCGTATCGCGCTGGCGTTTATCCTCACCTTTTTACTGGTGCGTCTGCTGGCCGTGCCGGAAGGGACATGGCCGCTGATCACCCTGGTGGTCATCATGGGGCCGATCTCCTTCTGGGGCAATGTCGTTCCGCGCGCGTACGAGCGCATTGGCGGCACCATTCTGGGCTCGGCGCTGGGGTTAATTGCCCTGAAGCTGGAGCTAATTTCTCTGCCGCTGATGCTGGTGTGGTGCGCGGCGGCCATGTTTCTCTGCGGCTGGCTGGCACTGGGCAAACGCCCCTATCAGGCGCTGCTGATCGGCATCACCCTCGCGGTGGTGATTGGCGCGCCGACCGGGGACATGCAGACTGCCCTGTGGCGAAGCGGTGATGTGATTCTGGGATCGCTGCTGGCGATGCTCTTTACCGGCATCTGGCCGCAACGGGCCTTTTTGCACTGGCGTATCCAGATGGCGAACTACGTCACCGCCTTTAACCGGGTCTACCAGGCGGGCTTTTCCCCCAACCTGGTGGAACGACCACGGCTGGAAAAACACCTGCAAACCATCCTCAATGACGTGGTAAAAATGCGCGGTCTGATCACTCCGGCCAGCAAAGAGACCCATATTCAGAAAGCGATCTTTGAAGCGATCCAGACCGTGAGCCGCAACCTGGTCTGCATGCTCGAGCTACAGATCAACGCCCACTGGTCCTCCCGGGCCAGCCATTTTGTGATGCTGAATGCCCGGACCTTAAAAGAGACGCAGCAGATGACGCAGCAAACGCTGCTCACCATTGCCCATGCGCTTTATGAAGGCAATCCGCAGCCCATCCTGGCGAACACCGAGCGGCTGAACGAAATCGTTGCCGAGCTGCGTCAGTTGATCAACGATCATCACAATGAAAACGTGGCGGAAACGCCCATACACGGCTATGTATGGTTGAGCATGGAGCTTGCTCGCCAGCTGGAATTATTATCGCATCTTATCTGCCGGGCATTGCGCAAATAAAAAGCGGCTATGCAGGGTTGTGTTGTCTGCTGCTTCGATTCAGCAGAAATTGAGGTTATGATAGGGACAAAGGAAAAATTATTGTCATCAGCAATCGCTGTCAGTAAGGTTAATGCTATCGCGGTTGTTTAAACGAATCCGAATCTCACATTATCAGGGGTGTAAAAATGGAAACAACTAAGCCTTCGTTCCAGGATGTTCTGGAGTTCGTCCGCCTGTTCCGCCGCAAGAACAAACTGCAACGTGAAATCCAGGACGTTGAGAAGAAGATCCGTGACAACCAGAAGCGCGTTCTGCTGCTGGACAACCTGAGCGATTACATCAAACCAGGCATGAGCGTTGAAGCTATCCAGGGCATCATTGCCAGCATGAAAAGCGACTACGAAGACCGCGTAGACGACTACATCATCAAAAACGCCGAGATCTCTAAAGAGCGTCGCGAAATCTCCAAAAAACTGAAAGTGATGGGCGAGATGAAGCACGCGGAAGCCAAAGGCGAGTAATCACCGCCTAACAGCTAAGCCCTCCGACCAGTCGGGGGGCTTTTTTTTGGCTCCGGTTTTTAGCGGCATCAGAAAAGCAAAAAGCCTGCTCGAAAGCAGGCTTTTTAAATTTGGCTCCTCTGACTGGACTCGAACCAGTGACATACGGATTAACAGTCCGCCGTTCTACCGACTGAACTACAGAGGAATCGTTGTGGAGCGTTATCTTAGCGGCGAAAAAACTTTTGTCAAACCTGATCTTAGTCCGATTCGATCAACTGCCGGTTCTGTCACCAGTTTGTCGTAATTACCTACATATTTTTGTGGGAAATACTTTGCAGGATCTGCATTTCTCCCTCATTATTTGAAATGTAGTTTCAACTTTCTCTCTAAGGTCCATTTTGAACGTCACCTCCGCTTTACGCCAGGCCGTGATGCGCACGCGCTGGTATAGCAAACGTAAGAGCTACAAAGTTCTCTTCTGGCGCGAAATCACCCCCCTTGCCGTGCCTATCTTTCTGGAAAATACCTGTGTACTGCTGATGGGCGTGCTCAGCACCTTCCTGGTCAGCTGGCTCGGTAAAGAGGCGATGGCGGGCGTGGGGCTGGCCGACAGCTTCAATATGGTCATTATCTCTTTCTTCGCGGCGATAGACCTGGGTACCACGGTGGTGGTGGCCTTTAGCCTGGGTAAGCGCGATCCGCGCCGGGCCCGGGCTGCCGCCAGGCAGTCGCTGGTGATCATGACCCTGTTCTCCATTGTGCTGGCGGCTGTGATCCACTATTTCGGCGAAGAGATTATCGATGTGGTGGCCGGAGAAGCGACCGGTGAGGTAAAAGCCCTGGCGCTGTCGTATCTCGAAATGACGGTGCTCAGCTACCCGGCCGCGGCGATTGCGCTGATTGGCAGCGGGGCGCTGCGTGGGGCAGGGAATACCAAAATTCCGCTGCTGATAAACGGCGGAATGAACATTCTCAACATTTTAATCAGCAGCGTGCTGATTTACGGGCTTTTTTCCTGGGACGGGCTCGGTTTTATCGGAGCCGGTCTTGGTCTGACCATCTCCCGCTACATTGGCGCCATCGCCATTATTGTGGTGCTGGCGGTTGGTTTTAACCCGTCGCTGCGCATCAGCCTCAAAAGTTATTTCAAGCCGCTTAACTTCGCCATTATCTGGGAAGTGATGGGGATCGGCGTACCCGCCAGCATTGAATCGGTGTTGTTCAACGGCGGCAAGCTGTTGACCCAGATGTTTGTGGCCGGAATGGGTACCGACGTGATCGCCGGTAACTTTATCGCTTTTTCCATTGCGGCACTGATCAACCTGCCGGGTAACGCGCTGGGTTCCGCCTCCACCATTATCACCGGTAAACGGCTCGGGAAGGGGCAGATAGGTCAGGCGGAGCGCCAGCTGCGCCATGTTTTCTGGCTCTCGACAATCGGGCTCACGGCCATTGCCTGGGGCACGGCGCCGTTCGCCAGCCTGATGGCGTCGTTCTATACCCATGAACAGGATGTAAAAGATGTGGTGGTGATCCTCATCTGGCTGAACGCCGCCTTTATGCCGATCTGGGCGGCGTCGTGGGTGCTGCCTGCCGGGCTGAAAGGGGCGCGGGATGCCCGCTTCGCCATGTGGGTTTCTATGCTCGGGATGTGGGGCTGCCGCGTGGTAGCGGGGTATACCCTGGGGATTATGCTGGGATTGGGTGTGGTAGGTGTCTGGCTGGGGATGTTCCTCGACTGGACAGTACGTGGCGCACTGTTCTACTGGCGAATGGTCAGCGGACGCTGGCTGTGGAAATATCCGCGGCCTGTGCGTGAAAATGTGGCGGCGATCCCCGCAGAACGGATAGTGAATGCGCAAAGTGGGGAATAAATCGGCAAACGATGCAAAATCTGCATTCTGCCTTTGACAACGCCAGGTGGCATCGCTAATATTCGCCCCGTTCACACGATTCCTCTGTAGTTCAGTCGGTAGAACGGCGGACTGTTAATCCGTATGTCACTGGTTCGAGTCCAGTCAGAGGAGCCAAATTTAAAAAGCCTGCTTTTAAAGCAGGCTTTTTGCTTTTCCGGGACAGTCCAAAAAATGGCAACCCGAAGGCTGCCGTCATTACTTAATGATCCCCTGGCGGTGTACGCGCACCGGCGCCGTGGCCGAGATCAGCCACGGACGCGCCTCACTGTTAACGTGCGGCGAGAGCGCCTCACGCACCTGCTGGTGGTACTCATCCAGCCATGTAATCTCTTTTTCGCTCAGCAGATGCAGATCCACCTGACTCAGGTCGATAGGGATCAGCGTCAGTGACGCAAAGCGGCAGAAGCCCGGTACGCTCTCCACCACCTCCACCTGGTTTTCGATACGAATACCATACGCATCCGCCAGATAGTAGCCCGGCTCGATGGTGATGATATTTCCCGCCACCAGCGGCCAGGGGTTAACCTTCTTCGCAATACGCTGCGGATTTTCATGGATCAGCAGTTGATGGCCCACGCCGTGCCCGGTGCCGTGATCAAAATCGAGCCCCAGCTCCCACAGCTCACGCCGCGCGAACGCATCGATCTGATGCCCGCAGGTTCCGGACGGGAATTGCAGGGAAATAAGCGATAAAAAGCCTTTCAGCACAGCGGTATAGTGCAGACGACACTGAGCGCTCAGTGGGCCGAAAGCGAGTGTGCGCGTGGCGTCGGTAGTGCCGTTGTGATACTGCCCGCCGGAATCGTTCAGATAAAAGTTGTCGCGGGTAATGGCCGCATTCGTCTGTTCGCTGGAGTGGTAATGGCACATCGCCGCATTGCTACCAGAGGCGGAGATAGTGGCAAAACTCTGCTCGATAAAGCCCGGTCGCTGCTCACGGAAGAGAAGCTGCTGCGCCTGGGCTTCCAGCTCGGTAATGGGTTGACCAGAGGCTTCGCGACGGGGCACTTCGTGCGCCAGCCAGGCAAGAAAGTTGACCCATGCCACCCCGTCCTGATGGTGGCTGTCGCGGTAGCCCGCCAGCTCAATCGGGTTTTTGTGCGCTTTCATTGCGGTGATCGGGTCAGCGTGCCAGACGATCTCCCCCTGCGGCTCAACGGCAAAGCGCAGGGCGACAGGGGCGGAATCGGCATCCACCATCACGCGCTTACCGACGCACAGCTGCTGGCTTTGCGACAGAAAATCAGATTCAGGCGCCAGCGTCAGGCTCTCCAGCAGCAGGGCCGAAAGCGCGCGGGTTTTTTCAGGCGTGACAAACCACGTCACTGCACCGTCGCGGCTCAGCAGGGCAAACGAGTTCGGTACCGGGCTCGTCGGAATATCGCTGCCGCGTACGTTCAACAGCCAGGCGATGTTATCCGGCTGGGTGATGGCCAGATAATCGGCATGCTGTCCTGCCAGAATGGCGGCCACGCGCTGGCGCTTATCGGCACTGCTTTCACCGCTGATCTCCACCGGCATTTCGCGGATGGCCCCGACAGGCGGGGCCGGACGATCCTGCCAGAGGGTATCAAACGGCGATGCATTCAGGGCGACAAGCTCACAGTGACTGGCATTGAGTGCTTCATACTGGGTTTGGGTCATCAGCATCGCTTCAAAGGCGATACGCGCCCCGGGGTTCATGTTCTGCTGCAACCAGTCTGCCAGCGGATCGTTGTGCAGATGCAGGATCTCAATCTCGGCCAGATTAACCTGTTCACGAGCCTGAACCTGATAACGTCCATCGACAAACAGCAGGGCGCGATCGCGCAGGATCAGGGCGTGCCCCGCTGAGCCGTCAAAGCCGGTCAGCCAGGCGAGAATATCGTCATGAGGATGACAATATTCGCTCTGAAAGGCATCGGCGCGGGGGACGATAATGCCATCCAGCGCCTGGGTTTCCAGCCACTGGCGCAGGGTGAATAGCGGTGAGGTGGTTTGCATAACTTTCCTTTTTTATGATCAGCGGAACGGCGGCTCGTTAAAGGTACGCAGTTTACGCGAGTGCAATTTATCCCCTTCGGCGCGCAGCAGATCGATAGCGCGAATGCCAATCTGCAGATGCTCGGAGATCGCCCCCTCGTAAAAACGGTTTGCCTGGCCAGGAAGTTTAATTTCCCCGTGCAGCGGCTTATCGGAAACGCAGAGCAGGGTGCCGTAGGGTACGCGGAAGCGGTAACCCTGAGCGGCGATGGTGGCGCTCTCCATATCAATCGCCACCGCGCGGCTCAGGTTAAAGCGCAGCGCCGAGGCCGAGTAGCGCAGCTCCCAGTTACGGTCGTCAGTGGTAACAACCGTGCCGGTGCGCAACCGCTGCTTAACTTCTTCTCCCGGCATACCGCTCACCTCTTTGGTGGCGTCGTAGAGCGCCCGCTGCACTTCGGCGATGCTTGGGATCGGAATATCCGGCGGCAACACCGCATCCAGCACATGGTCGTCACGCAAGTAGGCGTGGGCGAGCACGTAATCACCAATCAACTGGCTCTCACGCAGGCCGCCACAGTGACCAATCATCAGCCAGACGTCCGGGCGTAGCACCGCGAGGTGGTCGCAGATGGTTTTGGCGTTCGACGGGCCTACACCAATGTTAATTAGAGTGATGCCCTGACCTTCGGCGGTGACCAGGTGCCAGGCGGGCATCTGATGTTTTTTCCACGCTAGGTCAGAAATGGCCTGCTCCGGGGCTTCGGTTTCGGCGGTGATCCAGATCCCGCCCGCGCAGGAGAGGGCAATGTACGGGCTGTCGGGATCGAGGATCTGGCTGCAGCCCCAGCGGACAAACTCATCCACGTAGCGGGTGTAGTTGGTGAACAGGACAAACGGCTGGAAATGTTCTGCCGGGGTACCGGTGTAGTGACGCAGACGCGCCAGCGAAAAATCGACCCGGCGGGCATCAAAGTGCGACAGCGGGGAAAACTCCGCCGGATGGTAGATCCCGTCGGCGGTCTCATCGCCGATCTGCGAAAGCTCGGTGGTCGGGAAGTGGCGCGTTAAGCCCGCGCTCATGGAGCGGTCCAGGGTCAGCTCTGAGCCATCGATAACGTACGGGTAGGGGATCTCATGGCGCGAGGGCTCCACGGTGATGTGGGCGCCGTAATCCTGATACAGCAGCGTCAGCTGCTCCTCCAGGTAAGGGCGGAACAGCGTTGGACGGGTGACAGTGGTGGAGTAGCAGCCAGCGTGGGTGAATCGCGCATAGGCGCGGGTCTTCGGCGTATTGGTGGCGCTACCATCCCAGGTCACGGAAAGTGACGGATAAACAAAGAGGCCATTCATTCTGGCCTCTGCATCGGGGAGCGTTCCGTCTTTGATATAGTCGCTGATGGCGCTGCGCAGGGCGTTAACCGCTTGGTCGTACAGCGCATCCAGCATGTCCAGTGCCTGAGCCGGGGTCAGGCTGGAGTCCTTATTATTCATCTCTGTCTCCTTGTTCCACAGGTGTACGGCGTTACCCGATAGTATGTCACCTGTATGTGAAACAAAAGTGAGATCAGGTAGCGGCCGGTTTCATCACCAGGCAGGTGGCGGCGGAGAGCAGGCATCCGGCCAGCAGGTAGATGGCCACGCTGTGCCAGTCACCGCCGGAGAAAGTCACCAGCGCGGCGGCAATAAACGGCGTAAAACCGCCGCCCACCACGCTCGCCACCTGATAGCCAACCCCTGCGCCACTGTAGCGGTAACTCGCGCCAAACATCTCAGTAAACATCGGCTGCTGGACACACACCACCATGTCATGGGCGATATTCGCCAGCAAAATGGCGAACACCACAATCCAGAAAACGGACTGGGCTTCGAGGGCCATAAAGAACGGGAAGGTGCTCAATGCGCCCGTTAACGCCCCGGTGATATAGACCCGACGGCGGCCAAAGCGATCGGCCAGCCAGGCGAAGCAGGGAATAGTGAGACAACTGATGCCGCCCACCAGTAGGCCGATATTCAAAAACAGCTCCCGGGGCAGGCCGAGATTCTGGGTGGAGTAACTGAGCGCAAAAGCCGTGACGATATACATGGTCAGCAGCTCGCACAGGCGCAGGGCGATAATTTTCAAAAACGCCCCCGGATGACGGATCAGCGCATCCATCACCGGCAGGCGACGCTTCTCTGCAGGTTGTTGCCGCTGCTGTTCGAACTCGGCAGACTCATCCATTCTGTTACGCACCCACAGTGCCCCCAGCACCAGCACAATGCTGAACAGGAACGGGATGCGCCAGCCCCAGTTCAGGAACTGTTCGTCGGTGGTGAGCGTGCTGATCAGCGATACCAGACCGGTAGAGAGCAACAGACCTACGCCATAACCCACCTGTACGCCGCTGCTATAGAAAGCTTTTTTCCGCGCCGGAGCGCTTTCAACAGACAGCAGCGCCGCGCCGCCCCATTCGCCGCCGACGGCAAAGCCCTGCACGGCGCGCAGGGTCACCAGCAGAACCGGCGCCCACCAGCCAATAACGGCAAAAGAGGGGAGGAGACCAATCAGCGCCGTGGCGATGCCCATCATCCACACCGTCAGCATCAGCATTCGCTTACGGCCCAGCTTGTCGCCGAAATGACCGAAGATCACCCCGCCCAACGGACGGAATAAAAAACCGACGCCAAAGGTGGCAAAGGCGGCGAGCGTGCCCATCGCCGGACTAATCTGTGGGAAAAATTCACGGTTAAAAACCAGCGCGGCGGTAATGCCGTAGAGCAAAAAATCGTACCAGTCGACTACCGCACCGGCAAAACTGCCGAGGGCCGCGCGGCGCGCGCGATGCAGCGATGGTATAGCCCCGTCGGGGGACGAGGAGGCGAGGGTGGTATCCATAGTGATCCTGTCTGACGTTATTTTTTTATAGGTATTAGAAAGAATATCGCTCACGTTGCGGTCGCCCTGAAAACGGCGACGTATATGAGACTACCGCGACAGTGGACGGGTGAAAACGATTTTATCCCCGCGTGAGGTAAACGGGTGATATTAATCGAAATGATGGTTTGTTAACTGGCTATAAACGCAGCAACAAGGCTATGCTTGTCAGATACGCGGAGCGACAGAGGAAGGGAATAATGCGTCGTATGATGAAGTTGGGCTTTATTGCTGCTTTATTGGTCAGTCAGAGTGCGCTGGCGGTGAGTTATCCGTTGCCGCCTGAAGGGAGTCGTCTGGTGGGGGCCTCGCAGGTGATCACCGTTCCACATGACAACAAACTGCCGCTGGAGGCGTTTGCGGCCCAGTACGGGCAGGGGCTCAGTAATATGCTGGAGGCGAATCCGGGCGTTGATCCGTTTTTGCCTCAACCCGGTACACAGCTGGTAGTGCCGCAACAGCTCATCCTCCCCGCAACCGTGCGTGAGGGGATTGTGGTTAACGTGGCGGAGATGCGCCTCTATTATTACCCGCCAGGGGGCAGCACCGTTGAGATCTTCCCCATCGGTATCGGCGAAGCCGGGCGCGAGACGCCGCGTAACTGGGTAACCGCCGTCGAGCGCAAGCAGGATGGGCCTACCTGGACGCCAACCCCAAACACCCGTCGGGCCTACGCCAAAGAGGGCAAGACTCTGCCCGCGTTTGTGCCCGCGGGGCCGGACAACCCGATGGGGCTGTATGCGCTCTATATCGGCAGGCTGTACGCAATTCATGGCACCAATTCAAACTTTGGTATCGGGCTGCGCGTGAGCCAGGGCTGCATTCGTCTGCGTAATGACGATATCAAATACCTGTTCGACAATGTCCCGGTCGGAACGCGCGTGCAGCTTATCGATCAGCCGGTTAAAGTCACCACTGAGCCGGACGGTAGTCGTTGGGTCGAAGTGCATGAGCCGCTGTCGCGTAATCGCGCGGAATTTGAGTCGACCAACAGAGTCCCGCTGCCCATGACGGCAGGACTGCGCGCGCAGCTCAACGGTGCGGATGTGGATGCCGTGAAGGTTGACGGGGCGCTGGAGCGTCGGTCGGGGATGCCGGTGAACGTGAGCGGAGCGGTGCACACGCCGCTGGTGACTATTTCTCAGTAACGACTCAGAAAAGCAAAAAGCCTGCTTTAAAAGCAGGCTTTTTAAATTTGGCTCCTCTGACTGGACTCGAACCAGTGACATACGGATTAACAGTCCGCCGTTCTACCGACTGAACTACAGAGGAATCGTGTGAACGGGGCGCATATTATCGACGTGGGTCGCCGTTGTCAAAGGGTGATCTTCTCTGTTTGACTCGTTTGCTGACAAAATCAGCAAAGTGATGTTTTCACCAGCGGATTGCACGTTTTTGGTGCGGATATACCCCGAATGGGGCAGATCATAAACCGCTGTTTCACTTTAAAAAGCGACGGCAGTAATTGGATTTCCTTATTTTCAGCCGCTTAGCGGACATATCGGACCTCTTTTCAAAACTGGCAAGCATCTTGCAAAACCCTCTGTACATTCGCGCCGGAACCGGCAACGCATTTCGTACAGGGGGCAACATGAACTTAAGACGACTGAAATACTTCGTAAAAATCGTCGATATCGGCAGCCTGACCCAGGCCGCTGAAGTGTTACACATCGCACAGCCGGCACTGAGCCAGCAGGTGGCCACTCTGGAAGGTGAACTCGATCAGCAACTGTTGATCCGCACGAAACGCGGCGTGACCCCTACCGAAGCAGGCAAGATCCTTTATACCCATGCACGCACTATTTTGCGCCAGTGTGAACAGGCGCAGCTGGCGGTGGGCAATGTCGGGCAGACGCTGACCGGCCAGGTTTCGATTGGCCTGGCACCGGGTACGGCGGCCTCGTCTGTAACCATGCCATTATTACAGGCGGTGCGCGCAGAGCTGCCGGAAGTACTGGTCTACCTGCATGAAAACAGCGGCGCGGCGCTGAACGACAAATTACTCAGCGGACAGCTGGATATGGCGGTGCTCTACGATCGTTCTCCTGTGGCGGGGATCACCAGCCAGCCGGTGCTAAAAGAAGATCTCTATCTGGTAGGGACGCGGGATTGCCCGGGTCAGAGCGTCGATTTAACGGCGGTGGCCGAGATGAATCTGTTCTTACCGTGTGATTATAGCGCCGTACGTTTGCGCGTCGATGAAGCCTTCTCGCTGCGCCGTCTGACGGCGAAAATCATTGGCGAGATCGACTCCATCTCTACCCTGACCGCGGCCATTGCCAGCGGAATGGGGGTGACGGTGCTGCCGGAATCGGCTGCGCGATCGCTCTCCAGTGCCGCTAACGGCTGGATGGCGAGAATCAGCTCGCCGTCCATGAGCCTGCCGTTATCGCTTAACGTCTCGGCCCGCGGCTCGCTGTCACCGCAGGCGCAGGCGGTGAAAGAGATCCTGATGTCGCTGGTAAGCCGCCCGTCGCTGGAGAACCGCGAGCTGCAGCTGGTCAGCTAATATTCCATAAAAGCATAAGTTGCGGATTTTTATTATTTGTTTACACGGCGGACGCACTTTAACAATAGCGTCATGTCAGTTTCGCCGGAGTGAACCGTGAATTTCCAGCAGCTTAAAATTATCCGTGAGGCGGCCCGTCGGGATTACAACCTGACCGAGGTCGCCAACATGCTTTATACCTCTCAGTCGGGCGTCAGCCGCCATATCCGCGAGCTGGAAGAGGAGCTGGGCATTGAGATCTTCATTCGTCGCGGCAAACGTCTGCTGGGAATGACTGAGCCCGGCAAAGCGCTGTTGACCATTGCCGAACGCATTCTCAATGAAGCCAGCAACGTGCGCCGTCTGGCAGATCTCTTTACCAACGACGCCACCGGCGTGTTGACTATCGCGACCACCCACACTCAGGCCCGCTACAGCCTGCCGCCGGTGATCAAGGCGTTTCGGGAGCTGTTCCCGGATGTGCGCCTGGAGCTGATTCAGGGTACGCCCCAGGAGATTGAGGTGCTGTTGCAAAACGGCGGGGCGGATATTGGCATCGCCAGCGAACGCTTAAGCAACGATCCGCTGCTGGCGGCGTTCCCGTGGTTTCGCTGGCATCACAGCCTGCTGCTGCCGCCCGATCATCCGCTGACGCAGGTCTCGCCGTTGACGCTCGAGGCTATCGCAAAATGGCCCTTAATCACTTATCGCCAGGGTATCACCGGGCGGTCACGCATTGATGAGGCCTTCAACCGTAAAGGGCTGACGCCGGATGTGGTGCTTAGCGCCCAGGACTCCGACGTGATTAAAACCTACGTCGAGCTCGGGTTGGGTATCGGGCTGGTGGCGGAACAGTCCGGCGGCGAGCACGAGCAGGGGAGCCTGGTGCGTCTTGATACCCGTCATCTTTTCGATGCCAACACCGTGTGGCTCGGACTTAAGCGAGGGCAGTTGCAGCGCAACTATGTCTGGCGCTTTATCGAACTTTGCAACGCCGGGCTGTCGGTAGAGGAGATCAAACGTCAGGTCATGGAGCCGGAAGAGGTGGCGATTGACTACCAGATATAGCCAGATTAACCCTGCGATGCGGGGTTTTAACGGTGAGAAATAGCAAAAAGCCCGCTTAAGTTTCCTTAAGCGGGCTTCTTAAATTTGGCTCCTCTGACTGGACTCGAACCAGTGACATACGGATTAACAGTCCGCCGTTCTACCGACTGAACTACAGAGGAATCGTGTGAACGAGGCGCATATTAATGGCCTCGCTATTTTGTGTCAACACTAAATTCAACGCACTGATTCAATTGATTAATTATGACACAGCCTGCTGTTTTAGTGTACTTGCACGGCGGAATCTTCGCCAGGTCCTTCATTTTCACGTAAACGCTGTAGCGGGTCCTGCTGGTAAAAGTGGCAAAAACGCTGCCACAGGGCCGGGAAGCGTGGAGCGAAAAGTTCGGGTGCGCTGAAGAAATATTCCGACAATACCGCAAAGCACTCGGCGGGATCGGTGGCAGCATAGGCGTCGATACTGGCCGCGCTTTCGCCCACCAGATCGATCTCATCCTGAATATTGTTCATGGCGGCGTGCAGGTCGTGCTCCCAGCCTGCCACTTCACGCAGGGGAATGAAGGGGACACCGCTGGCGCGATCGCCGTTACGGGTATCCAGTTTGTGGGCCACTTCATGAATGATGAGGTTGAAACCGGAGGCATCGAACGAGTCCTGAATATCCAGCCAGTTGAGGATAATCGGCCCTTGCTGCCAGCTTTGACCGGACTGCACCATCCGCTGATTGTGCACCAGCCCGATCTCATCTTCCCATTCATCGTCCACCACAAACGGTGCCGGATAGATCAGAACTTCATGGAAACCGTCCAGCCACTCGATACCCAGCTGCAGTACCGGCAAGCAAAAGAGCAGGGCAATGCGGGTGCTCTTGCGATCGTCGAGCTCAAAACCCTGCAAGGGAACCAGGCGTTTTTGCTGTAAGAACCGTATGGCAAGCTGTACCAGACGCAATTTATCCTCATCTGATAAAGTAGACAGGACGGGGATCGCCAGGGCCTCTTCCCACGGCAGCGCCGCGCTTCGGGCGGATTCATTCGATTTCCAGGGCCACTTAATCATCGCTTTGCTCGCAAACTCGTCACTTGAACAAAATTGAACGGTTATGGTCTGTTAAAATGCCAAATTACCCGGCATGATGGCAACATCAAAACGGAGAGATGCCGGAGCGGCTGAACGGACCGGTCTCGAAAACCGGAGTAGGGGTAACTCTACCGGGGGTTCAAATCCCCCTCTCTCCGCCACGCAGCCTCTTCCGTCACATTTTCCGCACGTTTTCTCGTCAGAGATCTTTTACGCTGGCTACCTTATCATTCCACTTATGTGGAGTAATAGCCCTTTACTGCCTCAAGACAATATATGTGAGCTAAATCAGGATGTTTATCCGAAGAGGTTGAAGTGCATGTATTACTCCTGGTGGCAATATTGTCTGAGCAGGGCAATCTGCTCGGGCCGCAGGCGATAGCGATAGACCGGCCGACCGGTCGCCCCGTAGTGGATGCTGGTGTGCAAAATGTTGACCTGCGCCAGCCAAATCAGGTATTTGCGGCAGGATACTCGCGAGATATTAACTGCGCCAGCCAGTTCGTCGGTGGAGAACTCCGTTCCCGGATGCGCATCAATCCACAGGCACAGCGTACGCAGCGTCTGCGGGGTTAACCCTTTCGGCAGGCGACGGCTGTCTGCCAGCGCCGGTGCACCGCCACGCAGAAGCCGGTCAACATCAGCCTGGTCATAATACTGATGCGCTTCCATCAGCTGCTTTTTTTCACGCCAGCCCTTTAGTGCCTCTTCGAAACGCGGGAACTGAAACGGTTTGATCAGGTAGTCCACCACGCCATAGTGCATGGCCATTTGAATGGTGGCACCATCAGAGGCCGAGGTGATCATAATGACGTCTGTTTTGCGCCCGGATGCCCGGATAACCGGCAGCAGGCTCAGGCCATTGTCGTGCTGCATGTAAACATCCAGCAGGATCAGGTCAACCTGCCGGGCAGGGGAGTGAAGTATGGCCCCGGCTTCTGCCAGGGAAGTGGCCACGCCGCAGCAGCAAAAACCCTCAACCCGGTTGACGTACTGGCGGTTAAGATCGGCCACCATGGCATCGTCATCAACAATTAAAACATGTATCACGCGCTATTCCTTTCACTCTCCCAGGGGAGTTGCACAAAAAACTGGGTAAACACGCCCGGTTCCGATTCAACGACGATCTCTCCGCCCAGATCCTCGATCTGCTGACGGGCCAGGTATAATCCCACCCCTCGGTTTTCCCCTTTAGTAGAAAACCCTTTGCTAAAAATGGCGTGCAGATGTTCCGGGGCGATACCCGGACCATCGTCGCTCACCTCGGCGCTAAGCCAGCCCTGCTGATAGTGCAGCAGCAGACCGATTTCGCCCTCGGGCTGGCCAGTCATAGCATCAAGCGCATTTTCAATCAGATTACCCAGCACGGTAATCAGCCCGGCGACCTGCTGCGCATTGGGATTATCCGGTACCTGACTGGCATCGGAGAGCGTCAGGCGAAACCCCAGCTCTCTGGCGCGATTGATTTTACCCAGCAGAAATCCTGCGACCACCGGCGATTTGATGTTGCGCTGTAGCGTGCCGACATCGGTCTGCCAGGCGTTGGCGGTCGACAGGACATACTCTTCCAGTCTGGCATAGTGCTTCATATGCAGCAGACCAAGTATCACATGCAGCTTGTTCATAAACTCATGGGAGTGGCTGCGCAGCGCATCCAGATAGTTCACCATACCGTCCAGCCGTTGCAGGAGCTGGCTAATCTCCGTCTTATCACGAAACGTGGTGATGGCGCCCATCAGCTGATTATCGTTCCTGACGGGCAAGGTATTGCAGAGCAATAACCGGCCGTGGCAGTTGAGCTCCTGGTCCTGGCGAGCCATGCCGCTACACAACACCTCGCGCAGGTTTGCCAGCAGCGGTTCCTCGTGCAGGGCCTTGCTGCTGGCGCTGATATTCAGGATCTGCCGGGCGGCATGATTGACCATCGTTACACGCCCCTGTTGATCCACGGCGATCACCCCTTCGCGCAGGGAGTGCAGCATCGCCTGACGTTGCTCCAGCAGGGCTGAGATTTGATAAGGCTCCAGCCCAAACAGAATGCGCTTAAGCATCCGCACCAGCCCCCAGGCACCGAGCGCCCCCAGCAGCGCGCTGAACAGCACCAGCCAGATGGCATCCCAGCGATTGCGGGCGATCTGCTGCTCCACTTTATTCAGTGAGATCCCCACGGCAACGACACCAATTTGCTGATGATGTGCGTTATAAACAGGCGTAAATACGCGCAGCGCCTCGTCGAGCACGCCATGATTGATGGCGACATTCTCTTTATCTTCCAGCGCAGGCCGCAGATCGGCCCCAATAAAGGCTTTACCGAGCAGGGCACTGTTGGGATGAGAATAGCGGATCCCCTGCATATTGGTGACGACGGCAAACAGCAGATTATTACGCTGCATCACTGCCATGGCGACAGGCTGAATAATGTTGCTCTCCGGCGGGAGGGATAAGCCGCGGATCACCTCCGGGCTGTCGGCCAGGGTTCTGGCGACCGCGAGGGCGGTATCCCGCACGCCATCACGGGTGGCGCGGGTGATTTGTGCAAAGTAGAGAACAAAAATCACCAGTAATATTGCGCCCGTTACACCGTACACCATCAGCGTGACCAGCGTGTTCAGTTTCATTGGGCGCTTGTGCGTGAGGGGAAGGGGCGGCAAATCGCGCATTGAAACTCCGGCAAAGAGAGAAAGGGGGGCATTATCGCTGATGGGCGGGAATTGTAAAAGCGATGTAAATCTGGCGGCGACAGAAAGCAAAAAGCCCGCTTTGCAGCGGGCTTAAGAGCGTTTGGCGATCTCAATCAGAACTGGTAAACGATACCCAGTGCGAACTGGTCGTCAGCATGTGCGCCAGTAATGCCTGCTTCATCTTCATCCAGCAGGTTGAATTTGTACGCAGTATAAACGTTCATGTTTTTGTTGAAGTAGTACCAGGTACCCAGTTCAACATAGTTCACCAGATCGGCATCTACGCCGCCATGACCGTTACGTGCATACAGGTCTTTGCCCTGGGAGTAGACGTAGCCCAGAGAAGGACGCAGGCCGAAATCGAACTGGTACTGCACCACGGCTTCGACGTTGCGGGTTTTGTTAGCGAAACCGGCATCTCCCGCCCAGGTCATGTTACGGGTTTCACCGTACATCACCGCAGCATAGAGGTTGTTAGCATCATACTTCGCTGCCAGTGACCAGATTTCTGCGGTATCGCCGTAGCCGTCAGCAGCCTGCCTGTTGGTACGGTCAGACTTACCGTATACACCTACGAAGCCGAAGCCATCGAAGTTGTAGGCCAGTGAAGTGCTGTAGCCGTCACCGTTGGCTTTTTTCATATCACGATCGTTGTTTTTACCCTGGTACTGCAGGGCAAAATCCAGACCCTCAACGGCGCCGAAGAAGTCGGTGTTGCGATAGGTCGCCACGCCGGTGGTACGCTGAGTCATAAAGTTATCGGTGTGAACCCAGGAGTCACCGCCCCATTCCACCAGCATATCGGTGTACGCACCTGCATCGTACGCTACGCCGTAGTTACGGCCATAGTCGAACGAACCATAGTCACCGAATTTCAGGCCAGCGAACGCCAGACGGGTGCTCTCATCCTGCTCGCCTTCCGGGGTGCTGGCGTTCAGGTTGTATTCAAACTGGCCGTAACCGGTCAGCTGGTTGCTAATCTGCGTTTCGCCTTTGATACCGAAACGGGCATAGGAGGTATCGGCATTCTCGCTGTTGCTATCATCGGTCTTGTCCCAGATACGCTCGCCGACCATTTTTCCGTACAGGTCGAATTTATTGCCGTCCTTGTTGTAGATCTCTGCCGCATTAGCCGCGCCAGCGCATAATAAAACAGGGACAAGAACTTCCAGAACTTTTCTTTTCATTATATATTCCTTTGTATGTATTTTCTTCATGAATATACGTAATCCCCTCCGGGTTACAGAGGTAATACTATTTCAGGGCGGGTTTTTGCTGTTTAAAAATAAATGTAACTAAATTATTTAGATTATTTCAAAATATTAATATAAATGTCTTTATATGTTTATTTTATTAATTTTAAATAAATATAGGCGATGATTATTGATATTTATATCAATCAGTTATTGGTTGTATAAATTTATTTGGTTGATTTATGTTTGCGCGAAGGAGAGAAGAGAATAAAAAAAGCCCGATAATATTATCGGGCTAAGATAAGGGTAATTTAAGGGTGTTTAATCATGAAACGACAAAAAAGCTCATAACGTCGTTATCATTGCACAATTATAAGCGTGAGAAAACAGGTTTATCTGGATAAAGAGAGTGAAAAAATAGCGCAATATAATTGCTTTCCTGCTTCCTCTCATTCGCGCATAAGCGAAGCAGCGCAATAAACAGGCACGCTTAAAAATTGCGTAAGATCAACTTAACGCAAATTAACAGCATAAAATCTGCGCAGGAGAGTGCATTAGATAGAAAAATGTGATTTATTTCACATTTTATATTATTGGTGTGAATGTAGTGGTCTTGCTGCGCTGAGAGGACAACATGGCAAAGAAAAACGTTCGCAGCCTGGGAGGCAAACTTGCCCTGTGGGTCTTTTATGCCTTTTGCGGCTACTTCCTCTGGGCGATGGCGCGCTATGTGTGGGTCGTCAGTAAAGTCAGTTCGGTATCAGGTTCGATGATTCAATGCGATCCCGGCTCAACAGCCGGCAAGTGGCTGGGAGGCCTGTGCGGCTTTCTGGTGCTGAGTGTTGTGGGGGCGATCCTCGGTAGCATTGCCTGGTATACCCGGCCGCGTGAAATGTCAGATCGGTAAAGAATTGCTATTGTACAGCTTTTCACTTTATGGAAAGCGCTATGGAACTTGTGCAGTGGCAGCAACGTTTTGAAAACTGGCTGACGGCGCATCACGCCAGCGATGATACTGCCCATGATATCTCCCATTTCCGTCGTGTCTGGAACACCGCAAAACGCCTCATGACAGACCAGCCGGTCGATGCGCTGACGATCCTGGCCGCCTGTTATTTTCACGATATTGTCAGCCTGCCGAAAAATCATCCGCAGCGAGGCCGCTCGTCGCAGCTGGCAGCGGACAAAACGATCGCCATCCTGTGTGAAGACTTTGCCGATTTTCCTGCCGCGCATTACGCCGCCGTTCACCATGCTATCGAAGCGCACAGCTTCAGTGCCGGCATTGCGCCGCGCACGCAGGAAGCGAAAATCGTGCAGGATGCTGACAGGCTGGAAGCCTTGGGTGCGATTGGCCTGGCACGTGTGTTTGCCGTCTCTGGCGCACTGGGTGTGCCTCTCTTCGACCCGGTAGATCCCTTTGCCGATGAGCGCGAGCTGAACGACCGCGCCTTTGCGCTTGACCATTTTCAGACCAAATTGCTGCGCCTGCCGCAGACGATGCAAACCGCCGCCGGGCGTGCGCTGGCGCGCCAGAGCGCTGACTTTTTAATTCAGTTTATGGCCCGGCTGAGTGCCGAACTACGCGGTGATTACGAAGGCACCGACGGTGCGGTGTTACAGCGTTTCCGGGAAAGTCTGTAAAGTCTTTCTGTGTTACTCTCTGTTAACCCCTTTTGGCCCGGTTAAATGTATGCAGGAAAATGTATCAGTGATGGAGTCCGCGCTTTTGCTGGCAGAAAAATCAACGGCGTCAGTTCAGGCGTTATTGTGCCAGCTGCTGGAAATTTACGATGCCAGAACGCTGGCACATCTGCTGAATGCTCAGGGCGAGAGTCACTGGAGCCCGGCAATCATTAAACGGCTGGTGACCAGTGAGCGGGCAGGGCGGCGTCTCAGCGACGGCGAATATAGCGTGTTGCGAAACCTGCTGCCTCGTCCGCCCGCCTGTCATCCTCACTATGCTTTCCGCTTTGTCGATCTCTTCGCCGGTATCGGCGGTATTCGCCACGGCTTTGAGGCGATTGGCGGACAGTGCGTGTTTACCAGCGAATGGAACAAACACGCGGTGCGTACCTATAAAGCCAACTGGTATTGCGATCCTGACACGCATCAGTTCAATGAAGATATTCGTGAAGTGACGCTTAGCAACCAGACCGGTGTGACGGACGAAGAGGCGGCGCAGCACATTCGTGACAACATTCCCGCCCATGACGTGCTGCTCGCGGGCTTCCCGTGCCAGCCGTTTTCTCTGGCGGGGGTATCGAAAAAGAACGCGCTGGGCCGCGCGCACGGTTTTGCCTGTGATACCCAGGGAACGCTCTTCTTCGATGTGGCGCGCATTATCGATGCCCGGCGCCCGGCCATCTTCGTCCTCGAAAATGTCAAAAACCTGAAGAGCCACGACGGGGGCAAAACGTTCCGCATCATCATGCAGACCCTGGATGAGCTGGGGTATGACGTGGCAGATGCCGCTGACAGCGGTCCGGACGATCCTAAGATCGTTGACGGTAAATATTTTCTGCCGCAGCACCGCGAGCGCATAGTACTGGTGGGCTTTCGTCGCGATCTCAACCTGCGCGGTAATTTTACGCTGCGGGATCTCCCGGGGCTGTGGCCGACCCGTCGCCCGACCATTGCCGATCTGCTTGAGCCCGTGGTGGACGCCAAATTCATTCTCACCCCGGTGCTGTGGAAGTACCTGTATCGCTATGCCAAAAAGCATCAGGCGAAGGGCAACGGTTTTGGTTTTGGGATGGTCGATCCCACTAACCCGCACAGCGTCGCCCGCACGCTGTCGGCACGCTATTACAAAGATGGCGCCGAGATCCTGATTGACCGTGGCTGGGATAAAGCCCTTGGCGAGCGCGATTTCGATGATGCCGAAAACCAGCGCCACCGTCCGCGCCGTTTGACGCCGCGGGAGTGCGCGCGACTGATGGGATTTGAAACCCCGCAGGGCTACGGCTTCCGCATTCCGGTATCGGATACCCAGGCCTATCGCCAGTTTGGTAATTCGGTGGTCGTGCCAGCTTTTGCAGCCGTCGCCCGGTTGCTGGAGCCGCGCATTTTGCAGGCAGTTGAGAAACGCAAGGCTGAGGCCGCGAATGGCGGACGTTCACAATAAGGCCACCCGCAGTAAAAATATGCGCGCCATCGGCACGCGGGATACGGCTATCGAAAAACGGCTGGCCGGCCTGCTTACGGAGGTCGGTTTTGAGTTTCGCGTGCAGGATGCCGCCCTTGCCGGACGGCCTGATTTTGTCATCGACAGCCATACGTGTGTGATCTTTACCCACGGCTGTTTCTGGCATCGTCACGACTGCTATCTGTTTAAAGTCCCGGCGACCCGCACCGATTTCTGGCTGGACAAAATTGGTAAAAACGTCGTGCGCGACGCGCGGGATATCACCCTGTTGCAGGAGCAGGGCTGGCGGGTCCTGGTGGTGTGGGAGTGCGCACTGCGCGGCAGAATGAAGCTCGATGACAGGGCGCTCACCGAGCGGCTGGAAGAGTGGATCTGCAGCGGCGGTAACACCGCGCAGATCGACACGCAGGGCATTCGCCCGCTTACGGTTTCTCCGCCTGACACGAGGTAACCACCGGTTTTGCTGGCAGCAGGTACTTGCCGAGCGTCACCAGCACCACCGCCATAATAATAATCCCCAGCGCCAGCCACTCTATCGCCGAGAGCGATTCCCCGCCAAGACCCGTACCCAACAGGACGGCCACCACCGGATTCACATAGGCATAGCTGGTGGCGACCGCCGGTGAGACATTGCGGATCAGAAACATATAGGCGTTAATCGCGATCACCGAGCCGAAAATCGCCAGATAGCCCACCGCCAGCCACCCTGAGAGGTCGGGCAGGGCGGTCATTTTCTCCCCCGACAGCAGGGATGCCGCCAGCAGCACGATCCCGGCGGTAACCATCTCAATGGCGCCGGCCATCATCCCGGAGGGCAGTTCAATACGCGAGCCGTAGACCGAACCAAACGCCCAGCTCATCGAGCCAATCAGGATCAACACCGCTCCCCAGGGATTGCCGCTGAGGTTACCGCCGCTGTTGAGCAGAATAATGCCCGCCATCCCGATGGCGATCCCCAGCCACTCCAGCTTGCGCGTTTTGATGCCAAAAAGACGGCTGAAGCAGAGGGTGAACAGCGGAACGGTGGCTACCACCACCGCGGCGATACCGGACGGCACATTCTGATGCTCGGCGACGGTGACAAAGCCATTACCCACCGCCAACAACAGGATGCCAATCAGGGCGGCATTGAGCAACGGACGCAGCGGCGGCAGTTTATGGCCGCGCAGGAGAAGAAACGCCAGCAGCAGCGCCCCCGCAGAGAGGAAACGCACCCCCGCCATCAACAGGGGCGGCCAGCTTTCCACCCCAATGCGGATGACGAAATAGGTAGAACCCCAGATGATATAGAGCGCAAACAGGGCGCCCGCTAATGGTAAGACTTGCCTGAAACGCATACTCCCTCACGGCGTATTAAAAAGGTGGCATATAGTTAACGTGAAAACTATCACGCTGGCGAGTCCTTTAATTGTGTCGATGATGTGAAGAATTTGTTGACATATACGGGGTGGTTTCGAGGTTGGCGGTTTTACTCCATACTGTTGTGGTAATTAACATAAAGAAGGAACCTTATTTTGGCGGGAAGTAGCTTATTAACACTGCTGGATGATATCGCCACGCTGCTGGACGATATTTCACTGATGGGAAAACTGGCGGCGAAAAAGACCGCAGGCGTGCTGGGTGACGATTTGTCGTTAAACGCTCAGCAGGTGACGGGCGTGCGTGCCAACCGGGAACTGCCCGTGGTCTGGGCCGTGGCGAAGGGATCGTTACTCAATAAAGTGATCCTCGTGCCGCTGGCGCTGCTGATCAGCGCCTTTATCCCGTGGGCCATTACGCCGCTGCTGATGATCGGCGGGGCGTTTCTCTGTTTTGAAGGGGCAGAGAAAATCCTTCACTCTATCGAATCGCGTAAAGATAAGGAGAAGGAGTCCCCGGCCGCGCGGCAGCAACGCCTGGAAGCGCTGGCTGCAAAGGATCCCGTTGCGTTTGAGCGCGATAAGGTAAAGGGGGCTATCCGCACCGACTTTATTCTGTCGGCGGAAATTGTCGCCATCACCCTGGGTATAGTGGCGGATGCGCCGCTGCTGAATCAGGTGCTGGTGCTCTCCGGGATCGCCGTTCTGGTGACCATTGGGGTTTACGGTCTGGTAGGGCTTATTGTCAAACTGGACGATATCGGCTACTGGCTGAACGAAAAGGGCAATGCGCTGGCGAAGACGAGCGGCAAAGCGCTGCTGGTGATAGCGCCCTGGCTGATGAAGTCATTGTCGGTGATTGGCACCCTGGCGATGTTCCTGGTCGGCGGCGGGATTGTGGTGCACGGTATTGCGCCGCTACATCATGCCATTGAGCACTTCGCTGAGGCGCAAGGGGCTGTTATCGCAGCCATTTTACCGACATTACTCAATCTGGTTCTCGGCTTTATCATTGGCCTCATCGTTGTCGGAGTGGTAAAAGTTGTGGAAAAAATGCGAGGCCGCTCGCATTAATAAGTTGCAGCTATACCAGGCGTAACTGCTATTCCTCGTCTAAATTGATACAGTTTCACACTGATAAAGGAGGCGGTTATGGTCTTTCTGGTCAGCGATGAAGTTAAGCCTAAAAATGGCGGTCCAAGTATGGTCGTCACCGGCTATGCAAGCGGAATGGTAGAGTGTCGCTGGTACGACGGTTACGGCATCAAGCAGGAAGCGTTTCGTGAAGATGAGCTTCAGCATGGTGATGGCACCCGGCGACAGGACAAGGCTTAAGTCACGCTACGCCCGGCATTGCCGGGCGTTTTTGTAGCTTATAATCGCGCCAACAGCAGTAACATAGCAAAATCAGTCAGGCTTTGACGTCATACGGATGGCAAAGGTGGCTTTCGCGGAGTGTGTGTGAAGCACGACATTGTTTCAGGAAAAGAGGCTTTTACGGCACAACATCGCTTTCATCCGGGCCGGGTTGTTAACATCTGCTTTATTGTCGTCCTTATCTTCTCCACGCTGTTGACATGGCGTGAAGCCGTGGTGCTGGAGGATGCGTACGCCGCCAGCCAGAAAAACCATCTGGAGACGGTGGCCAATTCACTGGATCGTCAGCTTGAGTTCAGCGTGGAAAAGCTGCTGTTCTTTCGCAACGGCATGGACGATGCTCTGGAAGCCCCTCTCGCCTCGACGCTGTTGCGTAATTCCGTCGCCCATTTTAAAGATCTGCAGGAACAAACGTTCTGGCAGCTGACCTTCGACGCGCGGCGCACCTTACCCATAAACGGCGTGTCTGATGCCTTTGTGGAGCAAACCACCAGCCTGAGACGCGACGAGGAGCGGCTCGCAAAGGAGTTGAGCGCCACCTTTGAAATGGGCTATTTGCTGCGTATTAATTCTCCAGCGGCACACGCGAAGCGCGTGGTCTATGTCTCCCGCGCCGGGTTTTACGTCTCGACCGATCCCGCCGACTGGGCCGCGGATGTGGTATCCCGCTACTATCAGCTGGTGACCAGCCCCTGGTACACCGGGCAATCGGAGCGTGAGAACCGGACCCGCAGCGTTCGCTGGTTTACCCATGATGCGGACGAACGCACCGTTACCGTCAGCGTGCCGGTCGATTATCAACACTACTGGTACGGCGCGCTGGCGTTAGATTTTACCCTCCCCGGGCTGAATAAACTGCTGCAGGATGCGGTAGACGGCAACGGTGAAGGAGAGTTCCAGCTCTATGATAAAGGCTTTAACCTGCTTGCCACGTCGGAGAGTGTTGCTGACAACGTGAACCATTTCGACGAGCGCGAGCGGGCGCAAATTGCCGCTGCTCTGGAAAAGGATACCGAAGGGGATATCCGTCTGGGGAGCCGCTACGTCAACTGGCATCATCTGGATCATTTTAATGGTCTTGTGCTGCGCATCCACACCCTGAGAGAAGGGGCGAATGGCGATTTCGGCAGCATTACTATCGCGCTGGCGCTGCTGTGGCTGCTCTTCACCGCCATGCTGGTTGGCTCGTGGTTTGTCATCCGCCGGATGGTCAGCAATATGTACCGCCTGCAACACTCGCTGCAGTGGCAGGCCTGGCACGATCCGCTGACCCGTATAAATAACCGTGGCGCGCTCTTTGAGCGGGCTAAAGCGCTGGCGAAGCGGTGTGAACAGCAAAAGCAGCCTTACTCGGTAATGCAGATGGACCTTGACCATTTCAAACGGATTAACGACAGATTTGGTCACCAGGCGGGGGATAAAGTGCTGACGCATACGGCCGGATTGATCACCCGTACGATACGGGAGACAGACGTTGCCGGGCGGATCGGGGGAGAAGAGTTCTGCGTTGTGTTACCGGACACCGGGCCGGAGCAGGCGATGGCGATTGCCGAGCGGATCCGCGAGCGCATCAATCGCCGGGAGATCCTGGTGAAAAAGAGCCAGACGACGCGGGTTAGCGTGTCGATTGGCGTCAGCAGTGCGCAGGAAAACGGCCATTACGATTTTGAACAGCTGCAGTCCATCGCCGACGCCCGGCTTTACCAGGCGAAGCAGCGAGGACGCAATCAGGTTGTGGGTCAGGATGAGAAGAAGTGATCCAGCGCTTCACGCCAGCCTGCAGGTCCAGGCTGGTGAGTATGGTAGACCCGCGCCGGGTCGTCGTTTTTGAGCGTGATACCCTGGCGATTAATACCTTTAACTACCACCGCAAAATCGACGCTATCCAGCAGCGGGGCGTCGTTTGGCCCGTCACCCAGGCCGAGGGTAGTGGGAAGCGCGCCTTCGCGATCCAGGTACTGCTCGTTGAGCCAGTTAATCGCCTGATCTTTGCCGCCGCGCTCATCCAGAACGTGCCAGAACCGCGCGCCCTGAACAAATTTTAGCCCCAGCCCGGCCAGCGCCTCCTCAAACGCGACCATTCTCTCATCGCTGTCGCGCCAGATGAGCGTTACCGAGGCTTCATGCAGTTTCGCCAGCCCCGCGCGCGCATTATTAAGCCCGGTCCACTCGCCAATGACCCGCTCGTCCACGTCATCAAAAGTGGTGAATTTATAACCTTCCCGGGTGCGGAGCTGATTGAGGATGTTAACGATATCGGCATGGGAAGCGCCATTGATTAACCGTGGGGCGTTGGGATGGTCATCCCAGCGGACATCCAGCTGGATTACCGCGCCGTTTTCGGCAATAAAGGGCAGCCCCTCCAGCCCCAGATCGCTCTGGATCTCCAGCATCTCCGCCGCGGTTTTGCTGCTGCAAAGAATCACCGGGATCTGATGGTCCTGTAAGATCTCCAGCCAGCCAAGTGCGGGCTGCCAGTCATAGGTGTGAATGTCCAGCAATGTGCCGTCCAGATCGCTGTAGATGAGCAACGGGTCATCAAGTGAAGGCATAGCATCTCCCGTAACAGATAAAGGTCCATGATAGGATTTTTCTTAAAAGCCAGACCTGTAAAACGATGTTCTTATGGAACCGATCCCGCGCGCCCCGCGGCCCACGCCAGTTGGGGAACCATAACCAATATTTTAATTTCAGCTGGCGACTATAGATGTGAAGAATATTTCCTTGTCTTGCAAAAAATTTGCAGATAATGTTTACCCGACATCAGATTTCCTGGTGTAACGAATTTACAAGTGCTTCTTGCATACGCAAGCTTCATCCCGGTCACCCCATGACCGGGATTTTTTTCGCCTCAGCGATTTACTTCCGTTACGCTGAAATCATGGATATCCAGCTCAAAGGCCTCCGCCAGTTCGCGCCAGGTGTGGTAATCCCGGTCGTTAACCCGTACCCGGGTAGGGTCATCCTCTATGCGCTGTACTTCGCTCTCGCTGATTTCATTGATCGCGGCGAGCAAGGCATCCACATCAACATTCACTTCCCGTTTAGCCGTTTCGCTGTACTCTTTTTCGGTCTTCATTGCGTACTCCTCGTTTACCCTTTACAGCTTTAAGTATAGACCGCCGATAAAAGCGGCAAACGCGCAGCAGCACGCTGCCAGTTTTCACGTTTTGTTCTACACTGGCTCAAAACCAGAGGAGGATTTTATGAACGTCAACGATCGGGTTACAGTCAAAACCGACGGCGGGCCGCGTCGCCCGGGGGTAGTACTGGCAGTTGAGCAGTTTAATGAAGGCACGATGTATCTGGTCTCGCTGGAAGACTACCCGCTCGGGATCTGGTTCTTTAACGAGTACGGCCATCCTGACGGCATTTTCGTTGAGAGCGTGGAGTAACATGCGTGTCGGCTGGTGCGAGCTGGCGCGGCCGAAATGAAAAATCTCTGGCATAGCCAGAGATCGGATTGCGTAGCAAAAAAGGGAAGGGGTTAACGCAGATTAACGTAAATTCCGTTGGTCACATTGTCGGTCAGACGAACGACATGATAGATCACTTGCTTATTATGCGTTTTTATCTTCCTTTTAATATTTCCTTTATGTGACGATACGGTTTTCGCCTTGATATTCATCTGGTCTGAAATCTGGATCGTTCCTTGTCCGGCCATCCACATTCGTAGCATGCTGGATTCAGTTCGGCTTAATGATAAAGTGGGAAAATTAAATTCGGCTACACTCTTTATCTCTTTGTTTAAATAATCCCCGATCAGTTCATCCAGCGATTCCGGTTTAATAGATTTCGAACTAATCAGAAGATTCTGACGCACCCGCAAATATTCATCGAAATGGATATTGGCTATAGCCATAAAAACAATAAACAGGGTGCCGGGATGCTGATTAATGATCTGCTTTATTTGCTGACTGTTGGCGGGATCGTGAATGAAACAGTCCTCATTAATAAACACCACACCTGGCGTAAAGGTGTCACATGCGGCGGCAAGCTCGTCTACCGTATGTACGTCGTTGATCTCTTTTTTCTTTACTCCTCTGCTGGCCAGATACCCGGTTAACCCTAGCCGGGTGTAACTGCATAAATCCATAATGATCGTTGACATGGCATACCCTCACTCAATGCATAACGATAATTAACCACCTGCCTGAGAGCTCTATAACAGCCAAACGGGATGGAAAAATAAATTACCTGTGAGCATTACATGGACTTTCAGGCAAACTCACTATCCCGTAAAGTTACGTATAATTTGCCAGGAAACATCTTAAAGTAAAGTAAATGTTGAATAATGTGAGGAGTATAAAAGCATTAAACCCGCTCCAGATATATCCTGGCAGATGTTTCTCGTTTTCTTTTTTAGGAATATCCTCAGAAAGACAATATAAAAAACAGGGGTTATTACTTCACAGAAAGTTCGCGCACAATATTGGCCAGCAGATTAAATATTTCACTGAATAAATGTTCGCAGAATGGCGCAATAAGCGGCATTAAGAGGCCGATAAGCAGAAGGCCAATGGTAAGGGTGATTGGGAAACCAATGACAAACACCGACAACTGCGGCGCCATACGGTTGAGTAAACCCAACGCCAGGTTAACGATCAGGAGCAGGGTAATCAGCGGCAGCGCCAGCATCAGCCCGTTGAGGAAAATCAGCCCGGCCGCGCGGGTCAGGGCCATAAAGGCGTTGCTGTTTACCGGCTCACCGCCAATCGGCAGGGTGTGGAAAGTATCCACCAGCATCGAAATCAGCCACAGATGCCCGTCAAAGGCCATAAACAGCAGCATCGCCAGCAGGTCGATGATTCGGGCGATGATCGGCATGTTCAGCCGGCTGCCCGGGTCAAAGAAGGTGGCGAAGGAGAGACCCATCTGCAGGCCAATCAGCTCCCCGGCGGTACGCACGGCGGCAAAGGCAAACTGCATCGTAAAGCCAATGGCAACGCCAATCAGGATCTGCTGGAGCGCGACCCACAGCGCTGGCGCGGAGAAAATCGGGACATTTACCGGCGGCAGCGTCGGGGCCACGATGATAGTGATAAGAATAGCCAGGCCAATCTTGACCCGCTTGGGGATCGCCCGCTCGCTCAGGATCGGCGCGGTGGAGATCAGCGCCAGAATACGCAGGAGCGGCCAGAAGTAGAGGCCGAGCCACTCAAGCCATTGGATGCTGGTAACCTGCAGCATGCCTAGCCGATGATATAGGGCAGGTTGGTGAACAGATTGCGCATGTAATCCAGCAGCAGGTTCAGCATCCACGGCCCGGCGATAATGATCGCCACAAACACGGCGATGATTTTCGGGATAAACGACAGCGTCATCTCGTTAATCTGCGTGGCGGCCTGCAGGATACTGATAATCAGACCGGTGACCAGCGCCACCAGCAGCAGGGGAGCGGCAACGGAGATGGCGACTTTCATCGCTTCCGTGCCCATCATCATGACCGATTCTGGCGTCACCGGGCGCTCCTTAACTGTAGAAACTTTGTGCCAGCGACCCCACCAGCAGCTGCCAGCCGTCCACCAGGACAAAGAGCATCAGCTTGAAGGGCAGGGCGATGGTTGCAGGCGGCACCATCATCATCCCCAGCGCCATCAGGACGCTGGCGATCACCAGATCGATAATCAAAAACGGAATGAAGATCGTAAAACCAATCTGGAAGGCGGTTTTCAGCTCGCTGGTAACGTAAGCGGGCAGCAGAATGCGCATCGGCACCGCCTCCGGCCCTTGGATCGGCCCGGCGTTCGCCAGACGGGCAAACAGCGCCAGGTCGGCTTCGCGGGTCTGACGCAGCATAAATTCCCGCAGCGGTTGCGCCCCTTTTTCCAGCGCCTCCTGCATGGAGATCTTCTCTTCGCTGAATGGCTGATAGGCGTCGGTATAAATCTTGTCGATCACCGGCGACATAATGAAAAAGGTCAAAAACAGGGAGAGACCGAGCAGTACCTGGTTAGGCGGCGCGGAGGGGGTACCCAGGGCGTTTCGCAGCAGACCGAAGACGATGATGATGCGGGTGAAGCTGGTCATCATCAGCAGAATCGCCGGGATAAAGGTCAGCGAGGTGATAAACACCAGCGTCTGAACCGGCAGAGACCAGCTCTGACCGCCATTGGCCATTGGCGTGGAGATAAGGCCTGGCAGCTGGGCATACACGGCGGGAGCGAACAGGCCAACCCCGGCAAGCGTAAGGGATAACAAACGGCGCATCACGATCTCCCGGAACGCTTAAGCAAACTCTTCATCACGGACTGAAAATCCTGTGGAACCTCTGTGCGACTCTCCTCAGAGACCGGCGCAGGCGGCAATTTATGCAGAATATTAATATTCGAGGCGGTCACACCCAGCACCAGGCGGGCGTCTTCCACTTCTACGATCACCACGCGCTCACGCGGGCCCAGCGAGGTGCTGGCAGCCAGCTTCAGCCCGCGGGCACCGGCGGTTTTGCCCGCCAGTCCCACGCGTTTAGCCAGCCAGGCGGCAACGAGAATAAAGGCAATAATACCCAGCAGCGCGCCGCTGACCTGAAGCAGCGGCGAACCTGGCACCGCAGAGGGCTGAGAGACGACTGCCTGGGTCTTCATGCTTAACGGCTCAGACGACGCATACGTTCAGACGGGGTAATGATGTCGGTGATACGCACGCCGTACTTATCGGCGACAACCACAACTTCACCTTGGGCGATCAGGTAGCCGTTGATCAGAATATCCAGCGGCTCACCGGCCAGGCCATCCAGCGCCACGACGGAACCCTGCGTCAGGCGCAGCAGCTCTTTGATGGTCATGCGGGTACGGCCCAGCTCCACGGTCAGCTTGACCGGGATATCCATAATCAGATCGATATCCTGCAGCGTACCGCTGACGTCGCCGCCGCCCAGCTGCTGGAATACCGAGTCGGCAACGCTTTTGCTGGCCGGTGCTTTTTGTTCGTTTAACGCCTCAGCCCACAGATCGTCCAGTGCTCCGGTGTTGTCATCGGACGGATTGTTCATATCACTCATTTGGGCTGTTCCTCATTCAGAGAATTCAAAATCGGGTTGATCAGGTGCTCAACGCGTAACGCGTACTGATTATTCACGGTGCCATACTGGCTGGTCAGCACGGGCACGCCATCCACATGCGCAATGATGCGGTCGGGTTTTTCTATCGGCAGAACATCGCCGGGTTTTAATTTTAAGATCTGCGACAAACGCAGCGGCACGTCGGCAAAATTGGCCACCAGTTCTAACTGGGAGTGCTGAACCTGGCGCACCAGGTTCTCACGCCAGTTCTGATCTTCATGGCGGGAGTTTTCCAGCGGCGGGTTCACCAGCACTTCGCGCAGCGGCTCAATCATGCTGAACGGCAGGCAGATATTAAACTCGCCGGTCAGGTTGCCGATCTCCACGTGGAACGGGGTGTTAACCACGATGTCGTTTGGCGAGGTGGTGATGTTGGTGAACTTCACCTGCATCTCGGAACGGACATACTCCACGTCCAGCGGGTGGATCGCCTTCCATGCGTCGCTATAGCCTTCAAGGGCCAGCTTCAGCATGCGGTTGATGACGCGCTGTTCGGTGTGGGTGAATTCACGGCCTTCCACTTTCGTCGGGAACCGTCCGTCGCCGCCGAAGAGGTTATCCACGGCGATAAACACCAGGCTTGGCGAGAAGACGAACAGACCCGTGCCGCGCAGCGGTTTCAGATGGATCAGGTTGAGGTTCGTCGGCACCGGCAGGTTGCGGGCGAACTCATGATACGGCTGAATGCGGATCGCGCCGACGGTGATATCCGGGCTACGGCGCAGCAGGTTAAAGAGCCCCATACGGAACTGACGGGCAAAACGTTCGTTGATGATCTCCAGCGCCTGCAGACGCTCGCGCACCACGCGACGCTGGGTATTGGGATCGTAGGGGCGAATATCACTTTCGCCCGCCAGGCCCGCTTTTGGTTCGTCGGCTTTGTCGCTGTCGCCGTTGAGCAGCGCATCGATTTCCGCCTGAGAAAGAATACTGTCGCCCATGTCGTTACCGCAGAATGAAAGCTGTATACAGAACGTCGGTGACTTCCTGCTTAGGTTGGCCGCTGATCAGAGGCGCGGCCAGCGTTTGCTTAATGGCTTCCACCAGCTTCTGCTTACCTTCATCGGTAGAGAGCTGGGTGGCATCCTGACGAGAAAACAGCAGCAGCAGACGGCTGCGTACTTCCGGCAGGTATTCACTCAGACGCGCGCGCGTGGCTTCGTCTTTCAGACGCAGCGTAATGCCCACATAAAAGACATGATCGGCGTCGCCCAGGTTAACGGTGAAGGTATCCAGCGCGAAAAAGACAGGTGCCGCCGGTGGGGGTGGTTCCACTTTGGCTTCGGCTGAAGGGGCTTTATTCATACGCCAGTAGCTGTAACCTGCGGTGGCGCAGGCGGCGAGCGTAATTAACACCAACAGCGGGATCCAGATGGAACGCTTACTTTTTTTGGTGATGGCGGAGTCAGTCATCTGTTGCGTGCTTCCTGTTTCGGGACTGCTAATGTGGTGATTATCCCGTGTCCTGTCGCCGTCAAAGGGTCGAAAAGACGGGGATAATCACGCTACCTCTGGCGTTTAGGTTTAGGCGAAGATATCGACGGCACTGTTTCCACGTGCTGCAGACTGCAGGGAGGCCGGTGCTGCCAGCAGCTCATCGCTCTCTTCATCAAATCCGCCAGCATTGCCGGCGCGGGATGCCTGCTGCTGATGCTGAGAAGAGGATTGCTGTTGGCCGTTAAAGTTTTCACTGCTGATGCTGCTTTGCGTAAGCTGAATACCGTTTTCCGCCAGCTGAGTACGCAGCACCGGCAGCGCCGCTTCCAGCGCCGCGCGAACGTGGCTATGGCCTGATACCATCTGCAGCTGCGCCTGGTTATCATCCAGCTTAAGCGTGATTTGCACCTGGCCCAGATCTTCCGGGTGCAGACGCAGCTCGGCGCTCTGCTGACCCTGACGGGTGAACAGCGTGATGTGCTGGCTGATGGTCTGCTGCCATTCATTGCTACCCAACTGGGCGCTGACCACCGGTGCGGCGGCCATCGTCGGCTGAGCAGAGGTAAGATTGCTGACAATCGGCCCCATCGTGGCGGTTGGCCCGGTCGGTGATGGCGTGGTCTCTGCGCCCTGTTTGGTCGTTGCCGCGGCGACGGCTGGCGTCAGTTGGGTGTCAGAAGCTAAAGCCGCACCTTTATCCTGAGCCACGGTTTTCGCGGTGCGCAGCGCATCGGTATCCAGCGCTGGCTGATGACCACGATCGCCGTTCAGCGTCGCTTTCACATCCAGACTCCCGGCGCTCACTGACTGAGGCGTAGCCGCGGTTGCGGTCTGCTGGTGGGGCAGCATCGCCATTAAGGCGCTTAATCCCGCCAGCTCTTCCTCGCTGAGCTCCGTTTTGCTGTCAGCCTCTTTAGCGGCCTGGGTCAGCGATTTCAGCACCTCGCTTTTGGCGACCGGCAGCAGGCCGTGCGCCAGCCCCGGCTGGCTGGCATCTCCATCGGATAGCGTCAGATCCTGACGAGCCAGCAGCTCGGCAAGCTTGCCGGCATCGGCGTCAACGTCGCTATCAGCGGCGCCGGTTTGCAGCGCCGCTTTGGCGAACTTGCCGCCCGATGTCTGGAGATCGTTCAGCGTCAGGCCGACATCTTTGCCCTGACCTTTAGCATCGCTTAACGCGCCCGCCAGCAGGGCAAGAAAATCCTGCGCGCCGTCGGCCGCTTTTCCGCCCCGCGTGCCAGCCGTAAGATCGCTGTCGCTCGAAAGCAGTTGTTGAAGGGTGATCATTCCTGGGTCCTCATTGTTGCCCGCTGGGCAAATTCATCCATTTTTTTCTGATCGAGACGGCTTTCCGCCAGGGTTGCGGCGGCAATCTGGCGATCCTGCAGTGTCTGCCAGGCCTGTAAACGCTGTTTTTTCTCTCGCCAGGCCGTCAGCGCAAGGTCGACTTTATTGCTCCACTGAACCACCTGCTGACGATGCTGTTCGATCGCTTTCTCCAGGGTCTGGATGAACTGTTGGTAGTTGATCCAGCGCTGGCTGCCGATGCCCTGTGTCATATCGGTATTGAGGTTGGTGCGATACTCATGCTGGTAGTCAATCAACATCTTCAGCTGCTCTTCCGCCTGTTGCTGTCCGCGACGCATCACCCCAAGGTGCTGCGCGGCATTATCAACGTCTTTCTCGGCCAGATCTTTCAGCGTGGTTAATGCGCCGTGTTGTGCCATGACATTCGCCCTCTACCCTGTTACACCTGCGGGAAGATCATCTCCAGAGCCTGGATTGAGCTTTCCCAGTCGGCCTTCTCAAAAATACCCTGCTGCAGATACGCCTCCAGATGCGGCCACAGGGCAATCGCCTTGTCGAGCATCGGATCGCTGCCTTTGGCATACGCCCCCACGCTGACCAGATCGCGGTTGCGCTGGAAGCTGGACAGCAGCTGTTTGAAGTTACGCACCCGGGCGTAATGCTTCTCGGTAATCAGTGCCGTCATCGCACGGCTGATGGAGGCTTCGATATCGATGGCCGGATAGTGGCCCGCCTCAGCCAGACGGCGCGACAGGACGATATGGCCGTCGAGGATCGCACGTGCCGAGTCGGCAATCGGATCCTGCTGGTCGTCACCCTCGGTCAGCACCGTGTAAAAGGCGGTAATGGAGCCCCCACCGTTGATGCCGTTCCCGGCGCGCTCAACCAGCGCCGGGAGTTTGGCAAACACCGAAGGCGGGTAGCCTTTGGTGGCCGGTGGCTCGCCAATCGCCAGGGCGATCTCACGCTGGGCCATCGCATAACGGGTCAGGGAGTCCATGATCAGCAGCACGTGCTGACCGCGGTCGCGAAAATCTTCGGCGATACGGGTGGCATAGGCGGCCCCCTGCATACGCAGCAGGGGAGAGACGTCTGCCGGGGCGGCAATCACCACCGAGCGGGCACGCCCCTCCGCACCGAGGATATTCTCGATAAAATCTTTAACTTCACGGCCACGCTCGCCAATCAGCCCCACCACGATAACGTCGGCCTGGGTGTAGCGGGCCATCATGCCGAGCAGCACCGATTTCCCGACGCCGGAGCCAGCAAAGAGGCCCATACGCTGGCCGCGACCGACGGTCAGCAGGGCGTTGATCGGGCGAACGCCGGTATCCAGCACGTGCTCGATCGGCGTGCGTTGTAAGGGGTTGAAAGGCGGCGTAACCAGCGCCCCGGTTTCGGTAGTGTCGGGGGCGGGCAGGCCATCCAGCGGCTTACCGGCACCGTCCAGCACCCGTCCGAGCAGCGCCGGGCCGAGCGGCAGTTGCTTGCCGCTGTGCAGTCCGTCGCTGGAGAAATTTTTGGCATAGACCCGCGCGCCGGGCAGCACGCCTTCGACCTCTTCCAGCGGCATTAAGAACAGACGCTGGCCGTTAAAGCCGACCACTTCACTCTCGACTTCGTGGATCTCGTTGCCGTCTTGCCGTTCGATAATGCAGGTGGCCCCCAGCGGCAGTTGCAGACCCGTCGCCTCCAGTACCAGACCGGTGGCGCGGGTTAAGCGGCCATAACGACGAACGGGGGGCAGTTGCGCCATCTTCGCTTCAAAGTTGTCGAGGGTGGTGAGCCAGCGGGTGAGGCGAGCGGTCATCAGATGACTCCCGGTGCCGCCAGGCGGCACAGTTCCTGCCAACGGGTTGCCACGCTGGCATCCAGATCCCCTTCATCGGCAGAGACTTTGCAGCCGCCGTGATGCAGGGTCGGATCCCCGCGCAGACGCCAGCCGTGCAGGCTCAGGGTCGCGCCGAGCATCTCTTCCACGCGCTGCAGATCGTCCGGGTGGACGCGCAGCTGCGGTTTGCCGCTGAATAAGGGCTCCTGCTGCAGCAGGCTCTGGATCTGTTTGATCAGCGATGAATTATCCACCGGCGGGGTATGGCCGATGACCTGGCGTGCCGCCTCGAGCGCCATCTGCATCAGGCGCGAAGCGATAACGCTGTCCAGCGCATCCAGCGTATTCTGGAACTCGCTCACCAGCTGTTGCATCCGGGCATGGATCGGCGCCTGCTGCGAACGCGCCTGCTCTAAACCCTGGGCCAGCCCCTGAGCCAGACCTTCCTGATAGCCCTGCTCCTGGCCCTTCTGCCGGCCTTCGTTCAGACCGGCCGCGTAGCCTTGATCGTGCGCCTGCATCTGGATCTGCGCCAGCTGCTGCGCGCGCTGCTCCTCTTCGCTCAGCTCTGGCTCGTCCTCCTCCTCACGCAGCCCGGCAGGGTCGACCGTCGCAGGGACAAATTCCGCGCGGGGAGGGGAGAGGTCGTCCGGGGTCCAGACCTTCCACGGCAGTTCATCAGACATAGGTATCCTCGCCGCTGCCTACGACCATCTCGCCGGTTTCTGCCAGACGACGCACAATAAGGAGGATCGCTTTCTGTTCGTTTTCCACCTGAGACAGACGCACCGGACCACGGTTGGCAAGGTCGTCGCGCAGGATATCCGCCGCACGCTGGGACATGTTGCGCAGGAACTTCTCGCGCAGCGGCTGTTCGGCGCCTTTGAGAGCGATAAGCAGCGATTCGGAGTCCACTTCCTGCAGCAGGCGCTGGATACTGCGGTCGTCCACGTCGACCAGGTTTTCGAACAGGAACATCTCGTCGATAATTTTCTGCGCCAGTTCGCCGTCGAATTCGCGCACTGCGGTAATAACCGCCTCTTCCTGCTGCGTTTTCATCAGGTTGATAATTTCGGCCGCCGTTCTCACGCCGCCCATTTTGCTGCGCTTGAGGTTCTGGCCGTCGAGCAGGCCATTCAGCACCTCGGTCAGTTCCGCCAGCGCCGCCGGCTGGACGCCGCCGAAGGTGGCGATACGCAGCATCACATCGTGACGCAGGCGCTCGTCGAACAGCGCCAGAATATCCGCCGCCTGACCACGCTTGAGGTGGACCAGGATGGTGGCGATGATCTGCGGATGCTCGTCGCGAATAAGATCGGCTGCGGTCTGCGGCTCCATAAAGTTGAGCGTTTCGATACCGCTGGCGGTATCGCGGGTCTCGAGAATATCTTCCAGCAGGCTGGCGGCACGCTCTTCGCCGAGGGCTTTGACCAGCACCGAACGCAGGTATTCGTTGGCATTGACGTTGAGCGCCGCAAACTGTTCCGCTTCCTGCTCAAACTCCGCAAGCACCTCGGTCAGCTGCTTGTTGGAGATCTGACGCACGTTGGCCATTGCCGCACTGAGAACCTGCACTTCGCGCTGGGAGAGGTGTTTGAACACCTCTGCCGCCCGGTCCTCGCCAATGGTCATCAGCAGGATGACGCTTTTATCCGTTCCGGTAAGGTTACTCATTTTCGTTACTCATCCACTGGCGAATGACCAGCGCCACGACGCGCGGATCGTTATCTGACATTTCGCGAATACGCTGGCTCATCACTTCAGCGCCCATGCGCTGGTTAGCACGGCGCTGCTGCAGCTGCTCGTCTTTGCTGAGACGGACTTCCACCGCTTCTTCTGTTTCCTGACGCAGCGTGGTCTGCTCCTTCAGCGCTTTCGCCTCTTCGGCGCGGCGTACCAGCTGCGGACGTACCGCTTTACGCCACAGCAGCCAGGCGACAATCACCACCAGCAGCCAGCGACCGGCATCCATCATCTGCGCGATAAAGGACTGAGTTTTCCAGAACGGCAGCTCACCGCTGTTATCGTCAACCGCGCTGAACGGCGAGTTCACGACGTTTAAGGTATCGCCACGCTTCTCAGAGTAACCCATCGCTTCACGGGTCAGGTTTTCGATCTGTTTCATCTGCTCGGCGGTCAGCGGCAGCGGTTTACCGTCCGGCAGGGTTTTGTAGTTGACGACCACCGCCACGGAGAGGCGCTGCACATCACCGGTGTTCATTTTGGTGTGGCGAATGGTGCGATCGACTTCGTAGTTAGTGGTTTCGTTGCGGCTGCTGGTACGCGGGCCGGAATTGGCCGCAGCCGCCGTTTGCTGCTGATTCGCCTGCTGACCGTTCTGTTGATTCTGCGCTGGCGCATTAATCGGCGCCGTGTTGGCCGGGGCAGGTTGGTTAGAGAGCGCACCCGGTACGCCACCCGGGAATGGGCCGCCCACCTGCAGGTTTTCGTTTACCTGACGCGAACGCATCACCGCCTGGGCGGCATCGCCGTTCGGACGATACTGCTCTTCGGTCTGCTCTTTATCGGAGAAATCGATCTGCGCGGTGACCTGGGCATGAACGTTGGTTGTTCCTACAATCGGCCCGAGAATGGCTTCGATGCGGCTCTGAATGCGATTTTCCACATCAGTGGCATATTTCAGCTGCGCGTCATTGAGGTCGCGATCGCCGGTATTGGATTTGGTTAACAGGCGACCCGTCTGGTCCACCAGGGTCACATTACCCGGCGGTAAACCCGCCACGGCGCTGGAGACCAGATGCACCACCGCGCTGATCTGCCCTTCGTCCAGCGCGCGGCCAGGCTGCAGATTAACGGTGACGGATGCCGAAGGGGCTTTTTGCTCCCGGACAAACAGGGTCGGTTTCGGCATGGCCAGGTGAACACGGGCGCTTTTCAGCGGACCCAGCGTTTCGATGGTACGGGCCAGTTCGCCTTCCAGTGCGCGCTGATAGTTCACCTGCTCGCTGAACTGGCTGATGCCAAACTTTTCCTGATCCAGCAGTTCAAAGCCTACTGCCCCGCCTTTCGGTAGGCCTTGCTGGGCAAGACGTAAGCGGAGTTCATGAACTTTATCGGCGGGGACTTCCAGCGCGCCGCCATTATCCGCGAAGCGGTAAGGGACGTTCATCTGGGTGAGCTGGGTGACGATAGCGCCGCCATCCTGATCGGAAAGGTTGCTGAAGAGCGTGCGGTAGTCTGGTTGTTTGGCCCATAAGACCATAGCGACAACAATCGCGATGGCGGCAGCGCCTGCCACGATCAACGGCACTTTAGGGTTCGCGCGCAAGCGGCTCATCCATTCGAGAGATTTAGTTTGAGGGCTTGTTGTTGCTGACGCACTCATAGCGCACCTCGCGACTCATCGTGGATTTCATTATTAGTGTGGAGAAACAAAACAGACTCCCGGGTCGGCAAACACACAAAAAATTCCATAATCATGGCTGTGCCATTATTTGTTGAAACGCGAATTTCTATGCGTCAAATAACCTGGTTTTTTAACGCTATTTAGCGCCTTTATCTCATTGACAGACTGCTACTCTTGAGCGCGTAGAAAACCATCAGGGGAAAGTCATGGCAATACAGGGCATTGAAAGCGTCATCAGCCAACTGCAGGCAACGGCGATGTCTGCGCGTAATCAGAACGTGGCTGATGTGCAGTCGACGGTCAGCTTCGCGGGCCAGCTGCATGCGGCGCTGGACCGGATCAGCGACACGCAAACTGCGGCGCGCGTGCAGGGCGAAAAATTCACCCTCGGCGTACCGGGCATTGGTCTGAATGATGTGATGGCCGATATGCAAAAAGCATCGGTATCGATGCAGATGGGCATTCAGGTGCGTAATAAACTGATGCAGGCGTATCAGGACGTCATGTCTATGCAGGTTTAGTCCTTCTGGTGCTGGCGACGCGACGGCTTTAATGCCACACTATTTTTTTCGACATAGACGGAATCATGATGAAAAAAATAGCAATTATAGCGGGGCTGCTGGCCTTAACCGGCTGTGTGCAGGTCGACAGATATCAGGACGTGATCAAACATCCTGTCCCGGCTGAACTGGCGGGTTACTGGCAGTCGAAAGGGCCGCAGAGCAGCATGGTCAGCCCGGAAGCGATCGCGACGCTGGTCGTGACACAAGAGGGGGATACCCTCGATTGCCGGCAGTGGCAGCGCGTGGTGGCCGTGCCGGGGAAAATCATGCTGCGTTCTGACGATTATTACAACGTCACCCGCAAGCTGGATATCTACCCGCTGGAGCGGGAAGGCTCCGCCATTGAGTACGATGGCATGATCCTGCAGCGCGTCGACAAACCTACCGTCGAGTGTGCAAATTACCTGAGTAAAAATCCGCTTGAGAGCAAGCTGCCTTAAGGGATTTGCAGGCCGGGCAGGGGCAACGCCGCCCGGCTACCAACGCACGACTATTCCGCTTCTATAACCCACACGCTGACGCTGCCGCCGTTGCAGGTAAAGACGCCGGTACCAGTTTCGTCGGTGATGACGACCTCTTCCCGGTTACCGAGAAAATCTTTCCAGCTTTTATTGCCGTAGTTTTCCCCAAGCGTAATGGTTTTTTCGCCTTCGTCACCGTTAGAGAGCACCACCACGCAGCCGGGATTATCGTCGGTGCCGCTGCGGCTGAAGGCGATGCAGTTAGGGTGATCGAACCACAGGGTCTGAATGCCGTGAGCAAAGCGCTGTCGGGCGAGGATCAGCTGATCGAGCTGCTCAATCACCGGCATATCGATGTGGTACATCTCGCCGTCACCACCGGTATCGTCATAGCTGGCGCCGTACAAATCGGGGTAGAAGACGCTGGGAACGCCATTTTCGCGCAGTAAAATCAGGGCATAGGCCAACGGCTTAAACCAGGCTTCGACCGGTGCCTCCAGCGCCTGTAGCGGCTGGGTGTCATGGTTAGCGACCAGGGTCACCGCATAGAACGGAGCGGCCTCCACCAGCGTGCCGGTAAAGATTTGGCTCATGTCGTAATCACGTCCCTGCAGCGAGGCTTCGTGAAACTTCATGTGCAGCGGGGCGTCGAACAGCATGGTTTTCCCGTCCACCTGATCGATATATTGGCGCAGTTTATCAACATCTGGCGACCAGTATTCCGCCACGATAAACAGCGGTTTCGGCGCCACTTCCTGGACATGTTCGATCCACTCTTTATAGAACCAGGCCGGAATATGTTTTACCGCATCCAGACGGAAGCCGTCGCAATGGGTTTGCTCCATCAGCCAGCGCGCCCAGTATTTGATCTCCTCGGTTACCGCACGGTTACGAAAATCGATGTTTTCGCCCATCAGGTAGTCAAAGTTTCCCATCTCGTTATCGACCTGATCGTTCCAGCCATCACCTGTGTAATCATTGACGATCTTGAAGATGCCATTTTCACCAGGGTTTTCTATATGGTCGATGCCGCTGAAGCATTTGTAATCCCAGATGAATTTTGAATACTTTCCGGCGCGAACCGGGAAGGTGTAGCGGGTCCAGGCTTCACACTCGATAATCTCGTCATCGATCTGATTGCGATCGTCGGCGTTAACCCGCTGAACGCGGATGGCCTCTTTCTCATCGGCGCCCATCTTGTGGTTCACGACTACGTCCATCAGCACCGCGATATTGTTGCGTTTCAGCGCGTCGATAGCGGCAAGCAGCTGGGTTTTGTCACCATATTTGGTGGGAATAGATCCTTTTTGATCGAACTCGCCGAGATCGAAAAGGTCGTAGCAGTCATAGCCGACAGAGTAGCCGCCGGTCGCGCCTTTATACGCCGGGGGCAGCCAGACCATGTTAATACCGATATCATTTAAGCCATCGGCGCGCTCGGCCACTTCCGGCCAAAGCTGACTGCCTTCAGGGTAATACCAATGGAAGAACTGCAAAAGGGTGGGGTTTTTCATCTTCCGTGCTCCAGTTTAAGAACACAGAGAGTATGAGCGAGACGGGAGAAGTTAGCGGGTGAAAAAGTGAAATATTTTCACCCGCTTGTAATCACCCCCCGTTTAGATGTCCGTGGGGAAAAGAATATTGCCAGAGAGACGTCCATAAGTTGCATTCAGATTATGTTGTCGGGAGGAGTGCCCAACTAAAGTTCTCAGCTCGTCCATACGCTGTTGCAGCAAGGCTTTAAGCTCAATTTCATTATCGATGATCTGCCGGAGCATTGGGCGTATTTGCGCCTGTATGTGCGGCGCAATCTCGTTCGCATCCTGAAAATGTGTCAGTTTTTCAACGGCGGTTAAATACTTCACTTCGAAAGTAATCAGCTCATCCCAACGCCCCGATTTTGACAGCGCCAGCATCGAGGCGCTGGTAGTTAACAGGTGCTGATAGTGTTGGAGCAATCCCAGATTGGCTTCCATTAGTCATTGTCCCGCATATGTTGAGAATTGGGGCCTATCTCTTTCCAGGCATCAGCGATGTTGTTGAGCAGCTCCATCACTTCATTAATGGCATCAATGTCATTATGAATATTGGCCTGTAAAAGACGTTTGGTCATATAGTCGTAGAGGCTGTCGAGATTGGTGGTCAACTCGCCACCAATCTCGTGATTTAGCCCAGACTGCAGACCGTTACTGATAATATTGATGGCTTTTCCCAGCGCCTGCCCTTTACCGGGAATGTCCCCTTGCTCAATCAATATGACGGCTTTTTTCATGGCGCTTAACGCGCCATCAAAAAGTAAAACCACCAGTTGATGCGGGCTGGCACTCAGGACGGCACTTTCAACACTAACCTGCGCATAGGCCTGAATTCCCGATTTTGTATACATCGTAAAACCTCAACTCATTCATTAACTGTTCATAGCATTGAACTGTTGGGTCAGATAGCTCCCGGTTTGATCCATGGAGGAGACCAGCTGACTCAAACTGGTAAATTGCGTTTTGTAGCGCGCCATGGTGGCTGTAATTTGCGCGTTAACACGGTCGTACTGATCGGACAGATTTTTCAGCGTTTTGTTGATGCCATCAGTGGCGCTTTTAACTGAACCTTCGTTGCCTAACATGTCTTTCAACAGGTTGCTGGTTTGCGTCGCCATGCCGGTTGTTTTACCGTCGCCGGAGAGGAATGCGAGCACGTCGGTAGTTTTATCCGTCAGAGCCTTACCTAACTTGGTGCTGTCCACGGTCAGCTTGCCGTTAATATCCTGGGTGATGCCCAGTTGCGACAGCGTCGCCAGTTCGCCGGTACCTTGCGCTGACGAGACCATAGAGCGCAGGCGAGTCTGGATATTACGCAGGGTGCCGTCGCCCAACAGGTCGCCGTTGCTAGAGTCCTGAGAACCATCGCCCTGTTTCACTGCGGTATATTTCGTCTGGTTGCTGATGGTCGTCTGCAACGAGTTATACGCATCGACAAAGGCCTGGATCGCATCGGTCATCGGCTGATTGTCTTTCGCAATCGACAATGTTTCCGGGCTGCCAACGTTGGTCTTGGTCAGGTTGAGCGTGACGCCTTCCGGGGCATCGGTAATGGCGTTGCTGCTACGGGTAATTTTGATGCCATTGATGTTAACAATGGCATCAGCCGCGGCAACCTGAACTTTCATTCCCGTTGATGAATCAAGCGGATCGTGGCTGAGATATTTCGCCAGTTCGCTGTCATCGGTGGTGATCGTCATTTCGTTGGCGACACCGCTGTCACGCGAGGTCAGTGACAGATAGTAACTGTTGTCATCCGCTTTAATGATGCTGGCGGTTACGCTGCCTTGTTTAGCGTTAATCGCGTCACGTACATCTGCAAGGCTTGTCTTGTCGCTGGCCAGCGTTACTTTTAACGGATCTTTCTGACCTAGCTGCGTGATAGTGATCGTGCGCGAACTCATGCTGCTATCGCCAAGATCGGTATCTTTGCTAGCTACTTTCGGGCTCAGCAGCGTCTGGGCTGCGGCCAGCTGCGTCACTTCTACTGAGTAAGAACCGGCTGAGGCACTGCTTGCCAGCGTGGCACTGAATGCCGTATTCGTGCTGGTCACTTTTGACTGCGCGATAGCAGAGGTATTTTTCAGCGCATCTGAAGCCGTTTGAAACTTGGTTAATGCAGTTTGTACCACGCCCCAGGCTGTCAATTTTGCTTTATAAGAGGTCTGCTGCTGCGTAATCGGCGTGAGTTTGGTCTGCTCGGCTGTCTGTAAATTGTCATACAACGTATTGAGATCCAGACTGGTACCTGCACCGAGTGAACTAATACTTGCCATGTTTTCATCCTTTATTGAGACAATCGCTGGATGCTCTATCGGCAGAAATTGCGAAAAGATTAGCTTTTTTTACCGTCTTCAATGCGGAAATTAAGCGGAAAAATAGCGGGCAGTTTGTCCCTTTAAAAAAATGATCTTTTTTCTAAAGGTTAGGAAGAGGGTGGGCGATAACCAGGATAGCGGTGAGAAAACCGTAGGCAGATGCCTGAATCTGACAACTTTTAAAGGAACATATCATGGCTGTTATTAATACTAACACCCTGTCTCTGATGACTCAGAGCAACCTGAGCAAATCTCAGTCCACTTTGGGCACTGCGATTGAGCGTCTGTCCTCCGGTTTGCGTATCAACAGCGCCAAAGATGATGCTGCGGGCCAGGCGATCGCTAACCGCTTCACCTCCAACATCAACGGTCTGAACGTGGCAGCACGTAACGCCAACGACGGTATCTCCCTGGCGCAGACTGCTGAAGGCGCGCTGAGCGAAATCAACAACAACCTGCAGCGTGTCCGTGACCTGACCGTCCAGGCGCAGAACAGCTCTAACTCTGCTTCCGATCTTGACTCTATCCAGTCTGAAGTTAACCAGCGTATGGCTGAAATCGACCGTGTAACAACGCAGACCGATTTCAACGGCATTAAAGTCCTTAATAACACAACTGCTACCGCGTCAAATTATAATTTCCAGGTTGGCTCAAAAGATGGTGAGACGATTGGAATTGCTATCAATAGTGCAGCTGGATGGAACCTTGCATCCTCAAGCAGTGCAGCTGGTGCAGCAGGTACAACTACTGCAGTTACTGCAGGAGGGGTATATGCTAACACCGTTGCAGCCGCAACTTTGACTGATGTTAATGGCGTTGCTGGCAACCGTTCCGTTGCTGCGGTTGGTTTTGACGTGAGAAGCGGTAAAGTTACTGGTGCAGCCTTGGGGGCCGGAAACCCGCTTGCAGATATCGATAAAGCTATTAAAGCCGTTGATACACAACGTAGTTCTTTGGGTGCTTCTCAAAACCGTTTTGAGTCTACTGTAACTAACCTGAACAACACCGTGAATAACCTGTCTGCAGCCCGCAGCCGTATTCAGGATTCTGACTACGCGACCGAAGTGTCAAACATGTCCCGCGCGCAGATCCTGCAGCAGGCTGGTTCTTCTGTACTGGCGCAGGCCAACCAGGTTCCACAGACTATGCTGTCTCTGCTGCGTTAAGCTCGATATTATTACGTCTAAAAGCGCCATTTATTGGCGCTTTTTTATTAAGGTAGTACAGAACTCGAAACGCTATCATTTCCATTAAAGTTTGAAATTGTGCTGTCGATAACTGTCTGGAGGGCGATGAAGCCGCAGGCCGCAGGCCGTAACTTAATGACAAATATTGAAGGATAAAAATCATGGCAGTTATTAACACTAACACCCTGTCGCTGATGACGCAGAGCAATCTGAATAAATCTCAATCTTCTCTGGGAACTGCGATCGAGCGTCTGTCGTCTGGTTTACGCATCAACAGCGCTAAAGATGACGCTGCGGGCCAGGCGATTGCCAACCGCTTTACTTCCAACATCAACGGTCTGAACGTGGCAGCACGTAACGCTAACGACGGTATCTCCCTGGCGCAGACTGCTGAAGGCGCGCTGAGCGAAATCAACAACAACCTGCAGCGTGTACGTGATCTGACCGTACAGGCGCAGAACAGCTCAAACTCGGCTTCCGACATCGACTCGATTCAGTCAGAGGTGAACGAGCGAATGAAAGAGATCAACCGCGTTGCTACCCAGACCGACTTTAACGGTATCAAAGTATTAAATAATACAGCATCCAAAACATTCAACTTCCAGGTTGGTTCAAAAGATGGTGAACAAATCGGCATCACTATGAACGATAAAACAGCATGGGATAAATATACCGCTACGACTACTGCTGGCATTGCAAGTCTGGACGGAAACATTGCTGCTGGCGATCGTAAAGTAGCGAGCAATGGCTATGATGTACTGCAAAACGACGGTACTACCAGCACTGGTTTAAAAACCATTGACGATGCGATTAAAGCGGTCGATACACAGCGTAGCTCACTGGGTGCCTCCCAGAACCGTTTTGAATCCACCATCACTAACCTGAACAACACCGTGAATAACCTGTCGGCAGCCCGCAGCCGTATTCAGGATTCTGACTACGCGACCGAAGTGTCCAACATGTCCCGCGCGCAGATCCTGCAGCAGGCCGGCTCTTCTGTACTGGCGCAGGCCAACCAGGTTCCACAGACCATGCTGTCCCTGCTGCGTTAATCTTTAACGCACTCTCTGAAAGCGCCGCATGCCGGCGCTTTTTTGCATTTTTAGTTAACTGAGAAAAGGGGTATTAAAACTAAAGTTTAGACCTGACCTGTCGATAACTTTCATGATGGCAATGAAGCCGCAGGCCGCATGCCGTAACTCATGAATAATATTGAAGGATATAAACTATGGCAGTGATTAACACTAACACTCTGTCGCTGATGACTCAGAGCAACCTGAACAAATCTCAGTCAACTCTGGGTACAGCAATTGAGCGTCTGTCCTCCGGCCTGCGTATCAACAGCGCGAAAGACGACGCCGCTGGCCAGGCGATTGCTAACCGCTTCACCTCCAACATCAACGGCCTGAATGTGGCAGCACGTAACGCCAACGACGGTATCTCCCTGGCGCAGACTGCTGAAGGCGCGCTGAGCGAAATCAACAACAACCTGCAGCGTATCCGTGACCTGACCGTCCAGGCGCAGAACAGCTCCAACTCCGCGTCTGACATCGACTCCATCCAGTCTGAAGTCAACCAGCGTATGGAAGAGATCAACCGCGTTACCAATGAAACTGACTTCAACGGCATCAAAATCCTGGATAATGCGGCATCTAAGAAATTTGATTTCCAGGTTGGTTCGAAAGATGGCGAAAAAATTTCCATCACGATGGATACCAGTGATTTTAGTGCGACGGGTGGCTGGGATATGTACAACGCCGGTGGCGCTGTGCCAGCAACGCAAGTTAACAATGAGGCTCGCACTGTCGAAGCCAAAGGTTTTGACGTGCGCAAAGTGGCTACAGGTGCATATGATGCAACGGACACGGCTACATGGGGTGCGTTACAGACGATTGATGCCGCAATTAAATCCGTTGACACGCAGCGTAGCTCTTTAGGTGCTTCTCAAAACCGTTTTGAATCCACCATCACTAACCTGAACAACACCGTGAATAACCTGTCTGCAGCCCGCAGCCGTATTCAGGATTCTGACTACGCGACCGAAGTGTCCAACATGTCCCGCGCGCAGATCCTGCAGCAGGCTGGCTCTTCTGTACTGGCGCAGGCCAACCAGGTTCCACAGACCATGCTGTCCCTGCTGCGTTAATCTTTTAACGCACTCTCTGAAAGCGCCGCATGTCGGCGCTTTTTTATTGAAAAAAGTAGTGAAAAAGCCAGATATATTAAAATTATTAAAGTTTAAATGTATGCTGTCGATAACTTTCAGGAAGTCGCATGCCGCAGGCCGCATGCGTCGGGTCTTATTATACGACTCATATTAAAAGATGATCACTATGGCTGTAATTAACACTAACACCCTGTCGCTGATGACGCAGAGCAACCTGAACAAGTCCCAGTCTTCTCTGGGTACCGCGATCGAGCGTCTGTCCTCCGGTCTGCGGATCAACAGCGCGAAAGACGACGCCGCGGGCCAGGCAATTGCTAACCGCTTCACCTCCAATATCAATGGCCTGAATGTAGCAGCACGTAACGCCAACGACGGTATCTCCCTGGCGCAGACTGCTGAAGGCGCGCTGAGCGAAATCAACAACAACCTGCAGCGTATCCGTGATCTGACTGTCCAGGCGCAGAACAGCTCCAACTCCGCGTCTGACATCGACTCCATCCAGTCTGAAGTCAACCAGCGTATGGAGGAAGTTGATCGCGTCACTCGTGAAACCGATTTTAACGGCATTAAAATTCTCAATACTAAGGACGCAACGAAGGATTATGCTTTCCAGGTTGGTTCTAAAGATGGCGAAAAAATCAATATTTCGTTGAATTCAAGCGATGGCTGGAACCTGGCAGCGACAGGACAAGCAGGTACGACATTGAATGAATACGTAAATACTGCAGTTCCCGCAGATCCGACGGCGCCTACTGGTGCTGAAATAACGGCGGCTGAAGCAGCCAATGAAGCAGTTAATGGACAGTTCCGAACCGTCTTAGCTAAAGGATTTGACGTACTGAATGGTCAGGTAGATGACTCTGGAGTAGCAACGGGTAAAAAACCGCTTGAAGACATTGATGCTGCGATCAAAGCGGTAGATAACCAGCGTAGCTCACTGGGTGCCTCCCAGAACCGTTTTGAATCCACCATCACTAACCTGAACAACACCGTGAATAACCTGTCGGCAGCCCGCAGCCGTATTCAGGATTCTGACTACGCGACCGAAGTGTCCAACATGTCCCGCGCGCAGATCCTGCAGCAGGCCGGCTCTTCTGTACTGGCGCAGGCCAACCAGGTTCCACAGACCATGCTGTCCCTGCTGCGTTAATCTTTAACGCACTCTCTGAAAGCGCCGCATGCCGGCGCTTTTTTGCATTTTTAGTTAACTGAGAAAAGGGGTATTAAAAACTAAAGTTTAGACCTGACCTGTCGATAACTTTCATGATGGCAATGAAGCCGCAGGCCGCATGCCGTAACTCATGAATAATATTGAAGGATATAAACTATGGCAGTGATTAACACTAACACTCTGTCGCTGATGACTCAGAGCAACCTGAACAAATCTCAGTCAACTCTGGGTACAGCAATTGAGCGTCTGTCCTCCGGCCTGCGTATCAACAGCGCGAAAGACGACGCCGCTGGCCAGGCGATTGCTAACCGCTTCACCTCCAACATCAACGGCCTGAATGTGGCAGCACGTAACGCCAACGACGGTATCTCCCTGGCGCAGACTGCTGAAGGCGCGCTGAGCGAAATCAACAACAACCTGCAGCGTATCCGTGACCTGACCGTCCAGGCGCAGAACAGCTCCAATTCCGCGTCTGACATCGACTCTATTCAGTCTGAAGTCAACCAGCGTATGCAGGAAGTAAACCGCGTTACCAAAGAAACTGACTTCAATGGCATCAAAATTCTGGATAACCGTACAGCGACGGCTAAAAATTATGATTTCCAGGTTGGTTCTAAAGATGGCGAGAAAATCAGCATCGGTATCAATGGAAGCTCTGGCTGGAACCTGGCAACTGCTGGCGCAGCGGGCGTAGATACTGCAACAGAAAACAAATATGTGTTTACTGAAAGCGCGGCGACACTTCCAGCAGCGGAAACCAAAAAAGAAGCTGTTAATGGCCAAATGCGTACCGTAGCGGCAGTTGGTTTTGACGTTCTTAAAGGTAAAGTTACCGGTGGTGCAACAGGTGTTGCTGCAGGTACAACGCCGCTGACAGATATTGATGCAGCTATCAAAGCAGTGGACACCCAGCGTAGCTCTTTAGGTGCCTCCCAGAACCGTTTCGAATCCACCATCACTAACCTGAACAACACCGTGAATAACCTGTCTGCAGCCCGCAGCCGTATTCAGGATTCCGATTACGCGACCGAAGTGTCCAACATGTCCCGCGCGCAGATCCTGCAGCAGGCTGGCTCTTCTGTACTGGCGCAGGCGAACCAGGTTCCACAGACCATGTTGTCCCTGCTGCGTTAAGTTTTAAATACAAACCCCGCTTTAGCGGGGTTTGTTTATTATGACCTTCACTCGTAAATTCCAAATAACCCCCCATTTCTCCCCCTTTTCACACGATTAAAACCCCTCCAGAATCGGATAATCATGCCGATAACTCAACTAACGCAGGGCTGTTTATCGTGAATTCACTCTATACCGCTGAAGGTGTAATGGATAAACACTCGCTGTGGCAGCGTTATGTTCCGCTGGTGCGTCATGAAGCATTGCGGCTTCAGGTACGTCTGCCGGCGAGTGTGGAACTGGACGATCTGCTACAAGCGGGCGGGATCGGGTTACTGAATGCAGTTGACCGATACGACGCTCTGCAAGGAACGGCATTTACGACTTACGCAGTACAGCGTATTCGTGGTGCGATGCTGGATGAACTGCGCAGTCGGGATTGGGTGCCGCGCAGCGTCCGCCGCAATGCACGCGAAGTAGCGCAAGCGATGGGGCAGCTGGAACAGGAGCTTGGACGTAACGCGACGGAAACCGAAGTTGCGGATCGTTTGGGGATCACTACTGCCGACTACCGTCAGATGTTGCTCGATACCAACAACAGCCAGCTCTTCTCTTATGACGAGTGGCGCGAAGAGCATGGCGATAGCATTGAACTGGTGACGGACGATCATCAGCAGGAAAACCCGTTGCACCAGTTAATGGAAGGCAACGTACGCCAGCGCGTAATGGAAGCTATCGAAGCTTTACCGGAACGCGAACAACTGGTGCTGACCCTTTATTACCAGGAAGAGCTCAATCTCAAGGAGATTGGCGCCGTGCTGGAAGTAGGGGAGTCGCGGGTTAGCCAGCTGCACAGCCAGGCCATTAAACGCTTACGTACCAAGCTGGGTAAGTTATAGGTGATCCTTGTCACCCGTTAAGTGCCGCACAACGTATTGACAACCAGGAGTTATCATGACGGTGCAGCAATCTAAAAGACGGCCATTAAGCCGCTACCTGAAAGACTTTAAACACAGCCAGACGCATTGCGCCCATTGCCATAAACTGCTTGACCGCATCACGCTGGTCCGTCGTGGAGAGATCGTCAATAAAATCGCGATCTCCCGTCTCGATACCCTGCTGGATGAAGCCGGCTGGCAGAAAGAGCAACAGGAGTGGGTGGCGTTATGTCGTTTCTGTGGCGACCTGCACTGTAAAGAGCAGAGCGACTTTTTCGATATTATTGGTTTCAAACAGTTCCTGTTTGAACAGACAGAGATGAGTCACGGAACGGTGCGCGAGTATGTTGTGCGTCTGCGTCGTCTTGGCCAGCATCTGACCTCGCTGAATATTTCCCGTGAGCTTCTGACCGACGGTTATCTGGATGAAAATCTGGAGCCGTGGCTGCCTGCGACCAGCACCAACAACTACCGGATCGCGCTGCGCAAATATGCGCAATACAGGTCGCAAATGCCGATGGCGGTGAAGCAGAAAGTCCACCGTGAAACAACTTCTGATATATATTAAAAATGAATAACATGTAGCGCAGTCGTGTTTGACCTTGCGGTTGAACGCCCTACACTACAACCAAAATTCCAATGATATCGGGGTATGTATGAAATTTGCACTTCTGGGTCGTCAGGCGCTGATGGGTGTAATGGCCGTTGCGCTGGTTGCGGGTATGAGCGTCAAGACCTTCGCCGCAGAGGGTCTTTTAAACAAAGTTAAAGAGCGCGGCACGCTGCTGGTTGGGCTGGAAGGGACCTACCCTCCGTTCAGCTTCCAGGGTGACGACGGTAAACTGACCGGTTTTGAGGTGGAGTTTGCCGAAGAGCTGGCAAAACACCTCGGTGTGAAAGCCTCGCTGAAGCCGACCAAATGGGACGGCATGCTGGCGTCGCTGGACTCAAAACGTATTGATGTGGTGATTAACCAGGTCACCATCTCTGACGAACGTAAGAAAAAGTATGACTTCTCCACCCCGTATACCGTCTCCGGTATCCAGGCGCTGGTGAAAAAAGGTAACGAAGGCTCCATTAAATCTGCTGCCGACCTGAAAGATAAAAAAGTGGGCGTCGGTCTGGGGACCAACTACGAAGAGTGGCTGCGCCAGAACGTGCAGGGTGTTGATATCCGCACCTATGACGACGACCCGACCAAATACCAGGATCTGCGCGTAGGCCGTATTGATGCCATTCTGGTTGACCGCCTGGCGGCGCTGGATCTGGTGAAGAAGACCAACAACACCCTGGCCGTTGCCGGTGATGCCTTCTCCCGTCAGGAAGCGGGCGTTGCGATCCGCAAAGGCAACGAGGATCTGGTCAAAGCTGTTGACGGCGCCATTGCCGAGATGCAGAAAGACGGCAGCCTGAAGGCGCTCTCCGAAAAATGGTTCGGGGCAGACGTCACAAAGTAAGCAGTTGACTGAAAAAAAAGGCGCTTTGATAAGCGCCTTTTTTATTTCCTCGCCATCAACGTGCATAATAAAAAAATCAGACTTAGACAGGGTTATGGAGGTTTTCATGTCATTACAGAACCTGACGCGTTTTCCGCGTCTGGAATTTATCGGCGCGCCGACGCCGCTGGAGTATTTGCCGCGCTTATCGGATTACCTGGGGCGCGACATCCTTATCAAACGTGATGACGTGACGCCCATAGCAATGGGGGGCAACAAACTGCGCAAGCTGGAGTTCCTCGCGGCAGATGCCCTGCGTGAAGGCGCCGACACGCTGATCACCGCAGGCGCCATCCAGTCGAACCATGTTCGTCAGACCGCGGCCGTGGCGGCTAAGCTGGGCCTGCACTGCATCGCCCTGCTGGAAAACCCGATTGGCACAAAGGCAGAAAACTACCTCAGCAATGGCAACCGCCTGCTGCTGGATCTGTTCAATGTACAGATAGAGATGTGCGATGCGCTGACCGATCCCGTGGCGCAGCTGAATGCGCTGGCGACCCGCGTTGAAGCCCAGGGTTTTCGCCCGTATGTGATCCCGGTTGGCGGTTCGAATGCGCTGGGTGCGTTGGGCTACGTCGAAAGCGCCCTGGAAATTGCCCAGCAGTGCGAAGGCACAGTCGGCCTCTCCTCGGTGGTGGTGGCCTCCGGCAGTGCAGGTACCCATGCCGGGCTGGCGGTCGGGCTGGAGCAGCTGATGCCGGAGGTTGAACTGATTGGCGTTACCGTATCACGCAGCGTAGCCGATCAAAAACCGAAGGTAGTGTCGTTGCAACAGGCGGTGGCACAGCAGCTGGAGGTGAGCGCGAAGGCGGATATCGTGCTGTGGGATGACTATTTCGCGCCGGGCTACGGCACCCCTAATGATGAGGGGACCGAGGCGGTGAAACTGCTGGCGCGTCTTGAAGGGATTTTGCTGGATCCGGTCTATACCGGCAAAGCCATGGCCGGGCTTATTGACGGGATCGAACAGAAACGCTTTAAAGATGAAGGCCCGATTCTGTTTATTCATACTGGCGGGGCGCCCGCTCTCTTTGCCTACCATCCTCATGTCTAAATCACAGGCAGAAAAATCATAATGCAAGAAAGTATTCAACTGGTGATTGATTCGTTGCCCTTCCTGCTGAAAGGCGCAGTATTTACGCTGCAGCTGAGTATTGGCGGGATGTTTTTCGGTCTGGTGCTGGGTTTTGTGCTGGCGTTGATGCGCATGTCGCCTCTGCTGCCCGTGCGCTGGCTGGCGCGTTTTTATATTTCCATCTTCCGCGGCACGCCGCTGATTGCACAGCTGTTTATGATTTACTACGGCCTGCCGCAGTTTGGTATTGAGCTGGATCCCATCCCGGCGGCAATGATCGGTCTGTCGCTTAATACTGCTGCCTATGCGGCGGAAACCCTGCGTGCAGCTATCTCCTCCATCGACAAAGGCCAGTGGGAAGCCGCAGCCAGTATCGGGATGACGCCGTGGCAGACTTTGCGCCGGGCCATTCTGCCGCAGGCCGCGCGCGTGGCGCTGCCACCGCTCAGCAACAGCTTTATCAGCCTGGTAAAAGACACCTCGCTGGCGGCCACCATTCAGGTGCCGGAGCTGTTCCGTCAGGCGCAGTTGATCACCTCGCGCACGCTGGAGGTCTTTACCATGTATCTGGCCGCCTCGCTGATCTACTGGATCATGGCAACCGTGCTGTCCGCGCTGCAAAACTATTTTGAAAACCAGCTTAACCGCCAGGAGCGTGATCCGAAATGAGTGCTATCGACGTTAAAAACCTGGTGAAGAAATTCCATGGCCAGACGGTGCTGCATGGTATCGACCTGGAAGTGCAGGAGGGCGAAGTGGTGGCGATTATCGGGCCCAGCGGGTCCGGTAAAACCACGCTGCTGCGCAGTATCAACCTGCTGGAGCATCCGGAAGCTGGCACCATTCGCGTGGGTGACATCACCATTGATACCGGTAAGTCGCTGGGTCAGCAAAAGGGGCTCATTCGTCGTCTGCGTCAGCATGTCGGCTTTGTCTTCCAGAGCTTTAACCTGTTTCCTCACCGCACGGTGCTGGAAAACATTATTGAAGGGCCGGTGATTGTCAAAGGCGAACCCAAAGAGGAGGCCACAGCCCGCGCCCGGGAGTTACTGGCGAAAGTGGGGCTTTCCGGGAAAGAGGGCAGTTACCCGCGCCGTCTCTCCGGTGGACAGCAGCAGCGTGTGGCAATTGCCCGCGCCCTGGCGATGCGACCTGACGTGATCCTGTTTGATGAACCTACCTCTGCGCTGGATCCGGAGCTAGTGGGGGAGGTGCTGAATGCCATTCGCCAGCTGGCACAGGAGAAACGTACTATGGTCATTGTCACCCATGAGATGAGCTTTGCCCGCGACGTGGCAGACAGGGCGATTTTTATGGATCAGGGGCGTATTGTGGAGCAGGGGCCGGCGAAAGCGCTGTTTGCCGATCCTCAGCAGCCCCGTACCCGGCAATTCCTTGAGAAATTTTTGATGCAATAGCATATTTGCTTTTAATTGCTCCGGAATTAATCTCCGGAGCAAAATATTCATCCCTGAAATGAATGGTCCCGCGATTTTATCCCGCCACAAACCCCCTAAGTGCATAAAATCTGTAGATAATTACCTCAGGGTCGATATTTTATACATATAAATAAGATTTATGTGTTAATTTAAGAAATCATAATAATGATTATCTTTACAGGGGCTTCATTCACTTGGTATGAAGGATTTAGACTTTTTTACATGGCGACGGGAATGCTATCTCCGTTTTCAGGAGATGACATCCGCCAGCGAGGTATATCCCGAACTTCAGCGTCAAACTCAGAACCTGGGTTATGAGTATTTCGCTCTCTGCGTCCGTCATCCGGTACCGTTTACCCGACCGAAAGTCTCGGTGCACTCAACCTATCCGCAACAGTGGATGGCGCACTATCAGGCGGAAAATTATTTCACCATCGATCCTGTGCTGAAACCCGAGAATTTCGTCCACGGGCACTTACCCTGGAACGACGCCTTATTTGCCGATGCGCAGCCCTTATGGGACGGCGCGCGCGACCACGGTCTGCGCAAAGGGATCACTCAGTGTCTGATGCTGCCTAATCATGCGATGGGGTTCCTGTCGGTCTCCAGCACCAGCCTGTCGGTCAATATGATGGCGAATGAAGTGGTTGAGTTGCGTCTGCAAATGCTGGTGCAAATGGCCTTGACCACGCTGCTACGCCTGGAGCATGAAATGGTGATGCCACCCGAGATGAAGTTCAGCAAGCGCGAGAAGGAGATCCTGAAATGGACAGCGGAAGGCAAAACCTCGGCAGAAATAGCGATTATACTCTCTATTTCTGAGAATACGGTGAACTTCCACCAGAAGAATATGCAGAAGAAATTTAATGCGCCGAATAAAACGCAAATAGCCTGCTATGCGGCAGCGACGGGAATTATCTGACTACACTTCAGTTCTGCGTGGCAGGCGAGTAAACGGCTGAATGCATTGCTTTCAGCCGTTTTTGTTTTATTGACGGTAAGCTTGTTTGATTTGCTTAACGGTGCTGGAAAATACCTCAGCCTGAGCCTGGTCTTCCATCTGGGCAATCTGGCGTTCCATCTTAATGATCACACGACCGGCATCCGCCTGGCCCATCGCCTGCAGCATCAGGGTCAACAGAGATTTCAGACAGGAGACTTCCTGTGCCAGTTCTTGATTATTCTCAGCAGTGGCAAAATCAGGTGTGCTCATTTATTTTCCTCATGATAAAAACGGCGCTTGAGCGCATAGTTCAAAGTTCAAGGCGGCGGAGTATACCACAAGCCTTAAAAAAAAACGCAGTGCTTGTTTTTTGTACTTTCAGCCGTTTTGTTTATTTAATTGAACGACCGTTCGCCCTACACTTTTAAGACGTTAAGCGGAGGGTATTGTTTAACTAAGGTAGTTAGCAGGTTAATTATTGTTACAAAATTACGTGAGGTATTTTAACAATAAAAAAATAGCCCCTAAAGTTTGTAAATTTTTGAAAACATCAACCTGAAAAAAGGTGCCTGAGCCGCATGGCGCAAGGCTTCCGTTTCCAGTTGATGTACAAGTTAATTTCCAAAAAAGAGAGTTATAACGAAGGCCTGCATTTTTTAACGTTTTCAGTTTGCGATAAAAAACGTTAATATGAGCCGAATTAACTGTCTGTAGCGTTATCCCTATTCTGGAGAATTTCCTTTGATCAACGTCCTTCTTGTTGATGACCACGAACTGGTGCGCGCAGGGATACGACGCATTCTTGAAGATATTAAAGGTATAAAAGTTGCTGGCGAGGCCTGCTGCGGTGAAGATGCCGTAAAATGGTGCCGGACAAATAGTGCAGATGTTGTCCTGATGGACATGAACATGCCCGGTATTGGCGGCCTGGAAGCAACGCGTAAAATCGCGCGCGCCTGGGTTGATACCAAAGTGATCATGCTGACGGTTCACACTGAAAATCCCCTTCCTGCAAAAGTGATGCAGGCGGGCGCCGCGGGCTACCTGAGCAAGGGCGCAGCCCCTCAGGAAGTGGTTAACGCTATCCGTTCTGTCTATTCCGGCCAGCGCTATATCGCTTCTGATATCGCGCAGCAGATGGCGCTCAGCCAGATTGAACCAGAAAAGACCGAATCACCGTTTGCCAGTTTGTCTGAGCGCGAATTGCAGATTATGCTGATGATTACCAAAGGCCAGAAGGTGAATGAGATCTCTGAGCAGCTTAATCTCAGCCCGAAAACGGTGAACAGCTACCGCTACCGCATGTTCAGTAAGCTGAACATTCATGGCGATGTCGAACTCACTCACCTGGCCATCCGTCATGGTCTGTGCAATGCCGAGACCCTAATTAGTCAGTGAGTGAAGTGTTTGATTCCAGTGCTTTCCTGAAAACCGTCACCAGCCAGCCAGGCGTCTACCGGATGTATGACGCAGGCGGGACGGTTATTTACGTCGGTAAAGCGAAAGATCTTAAGAAGCGTCTTTCCAGCTATTTCCGCAGCAATCTTGCCTCCCGCAAAACTGAAGCGCTGGTCGCTCAGATCCAGCAGATTGACGTCACTGTGACCCACACAGAGACCGAAGCGCTGTTGCTGGAGCATAACTACATCAAGCTCTACCAGCCGCGTTATAACGTGCTGCTGCGTGACGACAAATCCTACCCGTTTATTTTTCTCAGCAGCGATACCCATCCGCGTCTGGCTACCCATCGCGGTGCCAAACATGCGAAAGGTGAGTATTTCGGCCCGTTCCCTAACGGCTACGCCGTGCGGGAAACGCTGGCGCTGCTGCAGAAGATATTCCCGATTCGCCAGTGCGAAAACAGTGTCTATCGCAACCGCTCTCGCCCTTGTCTGCAGTATCAGATTGGCCGTTGCCTCGGGCCCTGTGTGGAAGGGCTGGTCAGCGAAGAGGAGTACGCACAGCAGGTAGAATATGTGCGCCTGTTCCTGGCCGGTAAAGACGATCAGGTGCTGAACCAGCTTATTGCCCGCATGGAGAAGGCCAGCCAGGCGCTAAACTTTGAAGAGGCGGCGCGGATCCGCGATCAGATCCAGGCGGTACGACGGGTCACGGAAAAACAGTTCGTCTCCAATACCGGCGATGATCTGGACGTGATTGGCGTCTCATTCGATGCGGGCATGGCCTGCGTGCATGTACTCTTTATCCGCCAGGGTAAGGTGCTGGGCAGCCGCAGCTATTTCCCTAAAGTGCCGGGCGGTACCGAACTGGGTGAAGTGGTCGAGACCTTTGTCGGCCAGTTCTATTTGCAGGGCAGCCAGATGCGAACCCTGCCGTCGGAAATTTTGCTCGATTTTAATCTCAGCGATAAAACGCTGCTGTCAGATTCGCTGTCGGAGCTGGCGGGACGTCGGGTTAACGTGCAGACCAAACCGCGCGGCGATCGTGCCCGCTACCTCAAGCTGGCGCGCACCAATGCGGCAACGGCGTTGACCACCAAACTGTCGCAGCAGTCGACCGTTCATCAGCGTCTTATCGCGCTGGCAACCGTGCTTAAGCTGCCGGAAGTGAAACGGATGGAATGTTTCGACATCAGCCACACGATGGGGGAGCAGACGGTGGCCTCCTGCGTGGTATTTGATGCTAACGGACCGCTACGGGCGGAGTACCGGCGCTACAACATTACGGATATCACTCCCGGTGACGATTACGCGGCCATGAACCAGGTGCTGCGCCGTCGCTATGGTAAAGCTATCGAAGAGAGTAAGATCCCGGACGTTATCCTGATTGATGGTGGTAAAGGCCAGCTCGCCCAGGCAAAATCCGTTTTTGCCGAACTGGATGTAAGCTGGGATAAGCACCATCCGCTGCTGCTGGGCGTGGCGAAAGGCACCGATCGTAAAGCCGGGCTGGAGACGCTGTTCCTTGAGCCGGAAGGGGAGGGCTTTAGCCTGCCGCCGGACTCGCCTGCGCTCCATGTGATCCAGCATATTCGCGATGAGTCGCACGCTCACGCCATTAGTGGTCACCGTAAAAAACGGGCAAAGGTAAAAAATACCAGCACCCTGGAAACGATCGAAGGGGTCGGGCCAAAACGTCGCCAGATGTTGCTGAAATATATGGGCGGTTTGCAAGGATTACTCAACGCCAGCGTAGAGGAAATTGCAAAAGTGCCAGGTATTTCGCAAGGGCTGGCAGAAAAGATCTACTACTCGTTGAAACATTGAGGGCTCTGTAGCAACATAGGGCTAATAATTACTGACAACAAACAGTTACCGTCACTATGCGATTAAATATCCCTACATTGCTGACGCTTTTCCGCGTCGTTCTCATTCCTTTCTTCGTACTGGCGTTTTATCTGCCATTTGTCTGGGCGCCTTTCGCATGTGCACTTATCTTTTTTGTTGCGGCAGTCACTGACTGGTTCGACGGCTACCTGGCGCGTCGCTGGAATCAAAGCACCCGTTTCGGCGCGTTCCTCGACCCGGTGGCTGACAAGGTGATGGTGGCCATCGCCATGGTGCTGGTGGTTGAGCACTATCACAGCTGGTGGGTCACACTGCCTGCGGCGACCATGATTGCCCGTGAAATTATTATCTCTGCCCTGCGCGAGTGGATGGCGGAGCTGGGTAAACGCAGCAGCGTGGCGGTCTCCTGGATCGGTAAGGTGAAAACCACCGCGCAGATGGCGGCGCTGGTATGGATGCTGTGGCGTCCAAACGAGTGGGTAGAGTGGGCAGGTATTGGCCTGTTTATGGTCGCGGCGGTGCTGACCCTGTGGTCAATGTTGCAATATTTGAACGCCGCGCGCGGCGATTTGCTTGATCAGTGATCGTTTCGGCGCAATTTTCAGCAAACGATCTATCCTTGCGAAAATTAACGTTGACTCAAAACGTCAGGTAAGTAGAATGCAACGCATCGAACGACGGCACGGCCCGTTAGTCGATAGCAAAATCAAGTGATTAGCATAATGACTTGATGAATGCGGGAATAGCTCAGTTGGTAGAGCACGACCTTGCCAAGGTCGGGGTCGCGAGTTCGAGTCTCGTTTCCCGCTCCAAATTTAAGACATGCGCAATAGCGGGTGTCAGTCGCAAGACAAAAGATTTAAGGCGCGTTAGCAAAGCGGTTATGTAGCGGATTGCAAATCCGTCTAGTCCGGTTCGACTCCGGAACGCGCCTCCACTTTCTTCCCGAGGCCGGATGGTGGAATCGGTAGACACAAGGGATTTAAAATCCCTCGGCGTTCGCGCTGTGTGGGTTCAAGTCCCACTCCGGCTACCATGGGAAAAAGCATAATAATCAAAGCAATAAGCAGTGTCGTAAAACCACCTACGGGTGGTTTTTTTGTGCCTGAAATTCACGCCCTGTGCATATCCTGTGCTCACGGGGTGCAATGAGCTGCAATCTCCAGCCTGGCAATGCCGAATCGAACGTGTCGCCTCCAGCATAGAGAACCAGGTTGCTTTGCCTGTTTTCCGGTACTCTTCCGGGAAGGGGCCCTGCTGAGCAAGCTGTAATGCTCTAGCCACCCTGAGTACAAAGTTGCTTAATTCGTGCAATCACCTCATCTCTGTACTTCTGGTGTCCGCGCATAGCCCTTGGATGGGCAATTCTGAAACAGATTGCATTACCTGTTTTGAACTCCCACAGCTTCCCCGGAATAACTGAAGAAGTCTCATAGCCGCCTGGCTCAGTAAGCCCCTGTTTTATGATGTAGTCTGTTCTCCGGGCTCCGGATGCAAAGATGATGAAATCAGGCTCAAGGTGTTTAATTTGTACCGCCAGCAGCTTCAGCGAGGCTAATATGACTTCCTGCACTTCATTTTGAGGGCGATTGAGAGGGGTCAGTCCGTCGTAATCCCACGCCAGTAGATTGGCATACACGATTGCCTGGGGAGGAATATTAAGCTCCCGGGCCAGCCTGAAATGATATTGCGTGAAGCGGCTACGTGATTTGAGGTTGGTGGTGCCATAATTTTGTACCGGAAGATGTTTCCTGTAACGATCTACAGCTTCTTCAACCACCTGCCCGATGGTGACGTCAGGCATAAGTCCCAACACCCGTGATATCGTATTCTTACCATTCAGCGTATTCCAGCCTGCGGTTTCACGTCCAACCAGCATGATTTTTACCGGTGAATGCCAGTATTCTTCAAACGGCACGGGTAAAAAGACGCCTGAGTATTTATCTTCATTCAGGTTAAATGACTGGGCGTCAACTTCCTGTAATATCCGTTTTTACGCGTCTAATAGCCTTTCCATTCTTCAATCCTGCTCCGTAATAAAAACACCTTCAGATATATATTATTTTCATGATATCAATCAGATACATGAGGATAAATATGCAAAAATCCTTCCGATTCACCAATTCATCCATCAAAGCCCTTCCGGCAAACACAGATACCCGATCTACAGAGCTTGAGGTATCCGATACTGAGGTCATTGGCCTCAAATGCCTCTCAGGTCGAACGGGTAACAAACGTTTCCTCCTGCGCTACACTTTCCACGGTACCAAAAAAAGTATCAGTATTGGCAGATTCCCTGAAATTGATGTGGGGACAGCCCGTCAGATAGCCCGTCGTCATAAGGAGGCGATTGCACTGGGAAATGACCCCAAGGCAGAGCGCGATAATTATCGTGCGATGCCAACGCTTAGTGAGTTTTTTCACCAGACCTATGTTCCGTTCATCAAGCGCCATAAAAAGTCCTGGCATAAGGATGTTCAGCGTTTCACGCAATACATTGAACCTCGTCTGGGGAAGATACGTTACTGTGACCTTCGGGCCCGGGAAATCCAGCAGGTGCTTTTCGACATGCTTGAAGGTCGTATTCACGGCCAGCAGTATGCACCGTCTACCTGTAACAGGGCACTGGCTATTCTGAAAACTATGGGGCGTTATGCGCTACGACAGGATGTCCTGGAGAAGAATGAAGCCGATAAGATCCCTTTGCTGAAGGAGAATAATCAGCGGACGCGCTTTTTTGACGCCGATGAGATCAGAAGGATCCTCGACGCTGCGGTACGATACCCCAATAAGGCAGCCGGGGGACTGATAGCCATGCTGCTGTTAACCGGTACACGCAAATCAGAAATGCTGAACGTCATGCACAAACATATTGATCGGGATAACAGGTCGTTATTCATTCCTTATACTAAGAATGGTCGCAGCAGAACTGTGTATCTCAGTGATGTTGCATTATCCATTATTGATTCGATCCCACGGGCTGGCAGCAACCCCTATCTGTTTGCCGTAAAAGATAATGGAAAACCGATATCAGAACCCCGGTGGGCCTATGAAAAAATACTGGCCGAGTGCGGTATAGATAAGAGTGAAGTCTGTTTCCACACCACGCGCCATTCTGTCGCATCATTACTTGTCTCCAGTGGTCAGTACAGTCTGTATGACGTTAAAGCCCAACTGGCGCATGCGAGTATTCAGAGTACTGAACGCTACGCAAAATTGACACCAGAGCGTATGCGTCAGACCGGGCAGGGCGTTACCGACCTTCTTTTGAACACCGTTACAACCGGTAAAGAACATTGATTTTAGCATCCCTATAACGTGGAGAATGATTATGTCGTTAAAATGTCCTAAGTGCGGTGGCCGAAACACAGTGACAGAAACAGCCGGAAAGATAGCTGAGTTGACTCGCGATGATCGGTTCCTGACAACGTCTGCTGGTTATATCAGCCCGGAGCAATTATCTGAATTGCTCAAAAACATCATCACGGCAATAAAACGCCTCTTTGGATTTCTGGAACAACGAGAAAGAAATAATGCACCAGTGCTGATCTGTAAATCGTGTGGATATTATGAAAGAATATAGATGACCTCGGAAGGAAATTTAAGATTCTTAACCCTGTCTATATAACCCCGATACTTAAGACGTATCGGGGTTTTTGTTTATGAGGATTATTCAATGAAATTTGTCTCGAGCTGGAAAGACCTGCCATCGCTCCTTCTTCCCGATTCGGTTATGACTGTCCTGAGAAAAGAACTGATACTTCCATTTGATGATGAATTCTCCGCAAGGAATTTCTGGGGCGAGGTTGGCGTAACATTAATGTACATTGAACCTGATGATGTTCCCGAAGATTTTAAACGGCACCTGTTAGATGTAATTCATCATTTAATTGCAAACCCTGAGTTCGTGGTCCGTCTGACAGATGAATATTACTTGATGCTAACCATTACAGAGGATAACGGGAATGGTATTTATTTGTTATTTCACCCCAATTGTTCTCTTGGTGGGATTGATACATTAATGTCTATGGCGGAATTGCGTCTGTAAATCGGATTAAAATCAGGAGAAGAAAATGAGAAAATCAAAGGCAGGGAAAAACAATAATGAACACGATGAGCTGGAGTTAAATAATGATTTAAGTGATGTTGAAAAAGGTATCACTGAAGATGAGCGAATATTACCTGAAGAGAGTTATAAGCTGCTCATTGAATCAGGACAGGCGGAAAAAATCAGTCCTAAAGCCAGTGGTATGCTGACATGGCAACTGGCAATGTCTGAAACGGATAATGAACTTTACCTGCGTCTCATGGCAAATGGTAGCGGAGGATTGTTCTCTAAAGACTGGATCGCACTTTCTAAGATTGAAAGTGTACTCGAAGTTCAACCGACAACGGGCTTCACATCTGGCGTATTCAGACCATTATTTAAAGGGGCTAGTGCCAATAATGCTGGTTTTCTGGCTGCTGTTTTACGCTCCCCGGATATATGTCTGCTTGAGGCGCACCCTGAGAAGTTGTTTACGCATGTTTTATATGCTGACTGGCGGGCGCGTCTTAAAACACTCGGTAAGGTTGGCGATTAAGAAAGGATTGCGAAGAATTAATTCTTTACCAGAACTGTTATACAACCAGAAACTACTACACACCTCTACTCACCTTTTACAGGAAAATCTATTATGCAAACCCAGTATGTCTTAAAACAGGCAGGATTAACGCTGCCTGTCACTAAATTATTTCAGCAGCACATCGCTACGCTTCTGGCAGAACAATCTCAGCAAACATCGGTCAGGGCAGTAGTCATTAATTTTCGTGACCCGGACTACAGTGCAGAATCCGGCGGATTTCATCCGGTTGAAATGCGGTTCATCCGCCAGGATAACGAATGGTATTTCGATTATGTCACAGACTTTAGTTACATGGGGCGAGTTTACCCGGAGCTGGAAAAGGAAATGGACTTTTGCTGGTCGGGTCATTACGTCTCCCATTATCTGATTGGAGATATTTCATTGGCATCTGAGAAGAATGAACTCTGGTCCCTGTGGGAGAGTAATTTTATGGAATATCTGGTAATGGGGATTTACCGGGTAACGGTAACTGTGGAAAGTTGTTGACCCGTTATGAACAGGAAGAAAGCGGGCGGCTTTGTAATCTTCTGCATGTGGCGTGCATCACAGCATGGGGATGATGTTTATTTTACCGGGCTGTTCGCATAAACATGTGCAGACACGGGGGATCTCAGATCCCTCGTGTTTTTACTGTTTCGTCCCCTCAACAGTCGGCCAGGGCGATATCAGTTAATCATTACCCCAACGGCGGTTTTACACCGTATAATTTTTCTCTTTTAATCAGTGACATAGGTCAATTTTTTTCAGTATATCTGAATTATGGTGATAGAACGAAACGAATATAGCGCCCTGAGGAGGGATGATGCTGCAAATTTTCTACCCCTTGTACAATCTTGCGGAAAGTTTTATTGATAATGTCGTGCGTGACACGGTGGTCAGACCGGCAGTCGGCGGCATTGTGTGGTGTGAAATGGGGCTGGATGTGACCCGTCACAGCGGTATTTATGTGGGCTACGGGATGATTGTTCATCTGGATGGTGACGGACGGGTATGTCGGGATAATGCCAGAACCTTTATGGCACGGCTGAACGGCTGGAATACTGCCATGTCAATTTATACCGACTGTCAGGGCGTTAAACCGGCAGGCGATCCTGCTGTGGCGAAACGTGCGCGGGCGAGTGTAGGCCAGACAAGAACCTATAACCTGTTATCGAATAATTGTCACCGTTTCACGGCAGAATGCATATCAGGTGAGTCCTGTCCGGATGTCACTCTGGCGAGTAGTCTGGATGTATACAGGAAGGGTGATACCTGGCGGGTGTGGGAAACCCCGGTGAAATGACTGGCTCGTATTACCATCGGGAAAAGGTAAAAGGCAGTTCACTACTGTTCGGTTAACTTATTTTACCAGGTCGACACCGCCACCATCCTACCGCAAAGCTGCCAGCTACAATCATAAGAGCAGGGTGGTGATGTCATGTGTAGCCCTCCGTCGTGGCACCCATTATTTCTGATTAATAATTAAAAACAAAATATTAGTATTTAATTATTAAGGGGGCGCTCATGTACATTCATGAACGGCGTTATCAACTTGTTAGTATTCAGGGCAGGAAGAAATATGATCTGCGTTTATATCGAGGGATTATTGAAAAAGTTATTTCTGCCACATTTGGTCAGGGAAGTGCGATTGCAGATGTTCATCGGGATTATTTTATATTGCTTGCTGAGCATCAGCTCCCTGTGCTTCCTGTCGGTCATCTGGTTAATATGGGGAAATATCTTGCCCGGCAGTTACCTGATGTGACCTCTGACGCTGTGAAGATTTACAAAGTCAGGAGCAGAAATGACAGCAAACAGTTATTCAGGTGTTTTAGCGCAACAGTTCTATGAATATCCCCCAATCCAGATTATGGATTGGGGGATATCGGTCATTTTTTGGGCAGAGTGAATCCGGGATATCGGGTGGTTATAATGCTTAAGAGGTGTGTCATGCGTGATGTCTCGGAATGAAACACGACTTGTGGGATTTTCGCCCTTCCGGCGTTTTTGACATCACTGAAGGTTACTGAATAACCTTCAGACACTAGCCATGTGGCTGTCTCCTTACTGGTTTGTATCTTTCTGTCGTCCGGCGTAAGCCCCCATTGATGTTGAGCCAGGGCCCGCAGGAAAAGGCGAACAAGGACATCATCGCTTCGATTTAGTCCTACTTTCAGTTTCAGAGGGGTAAAAACGTTTCTGCAATAGAGAAAATCACACCAGTCTTCCCAGTCGGCTTCATCTTTCAAAGCATGTGTCTGCCGCCAGTCATCGAAAAGCTGGCGTTGCTTAAGTGCCTGTGACATATCATCCCACGGACGGGAATACATTAACAAATGCCCTTCATTCATGGTGGGAGCGAGCAGTTGACGTTTGAAGTCGAATTCCAGGTTTAACCTGATCTCGGACTCAACAGCGACCAGATCGCTTTCATTCAACCACATATCACGGGTTGAAATGAGAGACCCCCTGCGAAGTTTCTGACCCGGAGCCCTATTCATATAGAGGTCTACCATATAGCGGTTATAGTCGTCGCGTGGAATATCGGCAGGGGGTTTAACGCCTGCACGTGCGTGGACGATTGGGAAGCCTTCTGATTCCTTATAGGTCAACTGCCCCCGGGTTTTCATGGCAACAAGTTGTCGGACCTGATGTTTACAAGTCAGCATGGACGAGCCCGGATCAGCAATGTCACATAACGCCTGAAAACGTGACGATAACGGCCCAGACATATCGATATCCTCGATAGAAGCATCCGTCAGAAAACCATCTGTAGTCACACTGACCACGATTGCATTCGGCGGAAGTGCATTCATCAACTCGCCCACCACCGCGCGGACAAATCCCGTGACATGTGCAGCAAAAAATGGCTGGGTGACTGACGAAGGCGGCAGAGGGCTGTTCAGCCCACGGGCGGTATCAAATGCAGTCTTTGCGTGAAGACCCTGAGCGAGTTTTCCGTATAGTGAATTTCCGATCTCTTTCCAGAATTTCTCCTCCAGAGATCCTTTATCATGGCGATTACGATTTTCGCGTACCTGTTGCACAAAGGGTAAAAACACGGAGCATGCTGGTTCTGTCGGGGACGAGGCATTATCAGATTTATACTGACGCCATGGGATGATAATACCGTGCTGAATAGTTATTTCCGCACCCAAAGACAGAGCGAGGGCTATTTCCGGGGCGGTCGCCCATGACTCACCTGTCAAAGGGAAAAACAATCCGTACTGGTCGGTTCTGACGGGCAGGCAGGGGTAGCGTACCGTGTCGGGAAACCGAAAACTGACCAGCGCAAATCCCATGGTATGTCCGCAAAATTCCTCAGGATTTTGGCTCGTATAAAGATTGTCATAATCGGGTTGCAAAACATCTAACAGGCCTGTGGTGTATGCGCCTGCCAAATCGTAGTCATACCATTGGCTTTCAGGGGTGATACCCATCATAAAGCACTCATTTCGACCGCCGTGATAGCAGTTTATGGCGAACGTCTCATAGAGTTCCCTTGAGGGTATACTCTGCGTCGATTTTAACGTTCTGAATCCATGAGTATCCGGGTTCCAGCACTGTCGCGATATTGTCCTGGTACCCATACAGACTTCAGGAGACTGGCCGCTTTCCTTAATGGTCTTAAGAAACCGGGAAACAGCCATAGCACCAATCGTAGTGGGGACGCGCTCAATCATCAGACTTTCAGTGCAGAACGATTTCACCTGTAAGGCATAGCGCACGGCAATTTCGGCATCACGAACTGCATAAGCTTCGAAACCGCGTCGATCGCCTTTTAAATACTGGCGCATATCGTTGATTGAATAAGGGGCTGGAACGGTTAGTTTCGGCAGACCAAGTAATTGGCCACATTCCGCCAGCCCCATCCCACCCGGAGTGATCAACAACGTATCGGTGAACGTCACATTGCTACAACGGGGCGGGCTGGTCCGTTTATCAAACGTGATGAGGCTATTTTTTTCACGACGATTTTCGACTTCATCAAAATCAATACCGTAGCGGTTTTTAAAACTGCTAACTGTACTGCGAATTCCTTTCAGCAATATTTTGTGATCGCTCCAGAAATCGGAAAATGAGGCAACATCAGCCCGCAGGAAATGAGCATACAGCGTCATCGAACCCGGCCATTCGGTAATCTGCTCATTCTTCAATAGCGGCGTCAGGGTTTTCGCGAGAAAGTTTTTCAGCGACAGGCGATCTTTTTTGTGGGCGCTGGCGGGGTACAGGATTCCGGGAACACCCGTTCCATCAGGCAGCACGACATAGCTCTGATAAGACAGAATGTCGTTTTGCTTTGTATGTGGGTTATAGACATATTCAGTATCAAAGCCGATATCAAGATGTAGCTCGCTGCTGACGTCCAGTCGTTTTTTGGATTTTTGCGGTATTAACGGAAAGTTATCAAGCGTTCTAGCAGAGCGGGCGTCAGGTTGCGTCACACCCGCCGCATTCGCGAGCAGTGCATTCATGTCAATCATTGGGGGTTCTCTTATTCAGGTGAACGGTGCCATTACTGGCACCGAGAAGAAAGGGGGAAATCAGACGAGGGCTGTACGAATTTCAGTAAACAATTGTTCTTTTTGTTCTTCGTCCTTCGTTGCCAGGAAAGATACGAACTTATCGTTTACTTTGATGACGACGCCGTTGGGGGTTTTTTCAACCATTGGGAGGAGTCGCGATGAAAGCAGGCAATTTGCATGTAACCAACGGAAGCGCATTGCTTCAAATTCGCGACCGCCAAGAGCGGTAGCCAGTTCCTGAAATACCTCATCAAGAGTGTCAGATTTGGCTGATTCACTGACGAGAGTGCCGCCGTTGCGGTTAATCAACATCAGGATAGCCTGCTCGTCGTTCTGAAACAGGCTGATACCGTATACGAATCGCAGTCGGGCAATGCAGCGATTTCCTTCGTAAATAGCCTCGTCAGACAGGCTGCTTTTGAAAATGTTGGCATAGACGGTAAATGCAGCTTTCGCATCCTCGTCCGAATCAAAATGCTCAATGTGCAGTGCACGGCTTGCCCGGCCAATAAAGTACAGGCGGTTTTCAACGATACTGATGCCACTGACATCAGAGACAGGGATGATCTTATCGCTTGAGTTCACCAGGTAATCACTGCTGAGTGTTGTTGAGGTTGTCATGATTTCTTCGCCTTATCAGAAATTAATGTGATTAACGTGGAATTTGGATGTTCGTGAGTTGCTGCTTTTCCCAGGCTTCCACCTCAGCCACTGGAAAACGGATCGCACGTCCCAGCCGGATGAACGGAGGGAGCTTGGCCGGGTTACGGGTGATATCGCTGGCAATGGTGCTGGGTGAAACGCCCAAGCGGAGAGCAAGCTGTTTGCTATTTATGTACATATCAGGGCTCCTCTGAGCTAAAAGTCGTTAGGGTTTTATCAGTCACTGCCGGGCCCTGCAGTGGTGTGCTCTAACCATACGAGCCGCGCAGTTTGATGACACGCCAAAAAACTCACAGCTCATTCCGTCAGATTTTTTATTTATATGCATCAACAACTTGTGATACGACCGCCTGAGAGTCCGCTGCATTATGAAATGCATAGCGGCGGGTCGCAGTGAGTGAGTGGTGATTCAGTAAACGGGAAGCCATGGCGATATCGCTGGTTGCCTGTAGCACGCGTGTGGCAAACGTCCGGCGAAGGTCATGCATCCGCAGATTTTCAATGCCAGCATCCCGGCAGATTCGGGCAAAGGTTTCACGCGGATAGCTCAACTCGCGAGTCGTGTCGGTAATGCGTGGGAAAATCCAGGTCGTGCTGAGTGCCAGTTGTGCCTGTCGCTGAATAATAGCCACTGCGGGATTTGCAAGCGGGCAGGTGAATGGGTGCCCTGATTTCGTATCCGGGAGAAGCAATTGCTGTTCATCAGGATGCCAGTATTCCCATTTCAGGGTACAAACTTCGCCAATGCGCATACCGGTATAGAGTGCGAGCAATATGGCATCAGCAGCGGGCGTATTCAGTGCTTCAGCGGCAGCAATAAATAATGGGATTTCAGTGACAGAGAGGGTGCGATACCGGACGTTGTTCTCTTTCAGATAACGAACGTGGGTCATGGGGGAATGGTTTATCCATTCAGCACGTACAGCCAGAGAGCATATCTTTGAGAGCAGTGCCAGAAGGCGGTTTATGGTTGCCGGGCGTAATGTCGAACGCAGGTCAGCCGCGAATTTTTCGATTTCACCGGCAGTAATATCGCGCAGGCGACGCTGTCCCCAGAAGGGGCGGATATAGCGATTGAGTTTTGAGAGCTCAGACTGTGGGCTTTTTTTATATAACCGCATGTCAGGTAGCCACAAGTCGTTGATAGCCTGTTCGACGGTATATCGGCGGGATTGTATGGCAAGGCGTTTTTTATTGCCAAGAAGAATCATGGTGTGCAGGCGGGCATCTTCCACACCGAGAAGTGGAAAAGAGCCCAGTGTTTCATAAATGCGCTGATTGTTGATGGTCGCCCGAAACGCAAGCGTGACTTGATTGGGATAGACCAGCGCCCTCAGATGGGGGCAGTGAATATCACGGTATTCCTGACAACCTGTCGTCGGATGCGGCAGTTGCTGAAGTGATTTAGTGCTGAAACGCAGATCAATAATGGACATCGTAGTTCTCCTGTGAATGTGTGCCAGGAAAAATACGATGTCAGGTGAGTTAATTACGAGTTGACGTTTTCACAGTTCATCATTTCAATTTGCATCGATGGCGAACGGTGAGAATAAGAAAGAAAGGCCAAGCAATCAGGCTGCTATAATTTATGTGTTTATTTATTGCGCACCAGTGCCATAAGTTTATCGATATAGTTCTCTTTGCCGAGCAGGGTAATATCATTAATCATAGAGCGAGGAGACGGAGTCTTGGAATTAGTAATAGGAGAGAGATTTAAAAATCCCTTGACCTCGGAATGTTTGTTTCCCTCCATGAAATAGCCAATTTCTTTTGCGGTAGGGCCCCAGCCAGGATTCAGCAGTAAAGCGATATAGATGTAGGCTTTACGCATGAGTTGTTGAACGTCCTTTATATATCCTGTCAGATTGGCTTTACCGAGATGAAGCGTGCTTTTCACAATAAAGGTATCTGGACTGGTAAGCGTATTGCTATATTTTTCGCGGAGTATGACAGGTTGCATCACCTCATAAGGTAACATGGCCAATATGATTAACATGACCATGTTGGGGTGGTGAAGATAATCATTGGCAATGATTATCTTCGCTCTCATATCATCGAGTGTTTTACTGATTAAATTGAAAAGGTATTTGGCACAAAAATGAGAAAAAACTAACCAGGATGTTTCTTCAGGTTTAAGTTCTGGAATTTCAAGAAATTTATTGAGCCAATCATCTGATGTTAAGTGTTTTGTGATATACAATTTATAGTATTTAATTGATCTGACATATGTCCGCATGGTTTTCTTACCATCAAAGGAAAAACTATCGAGGGTCCTAAACTTTGCAGGGGTGACCATCTCAGCAAGTAATTCCATGAAAGGCATGAGTAATGGGTGGTCATAAATTTCTACATAACGAAATTCATTTTTAATAAACACATCTAGTTTATCAATTACATGCTTGGGTATTTTATTCTGACGAGTAGATTTATGAGCATAAATCTCTATTGCCAGTCTGGAAAATTCCTTACTTTGAAGCTCACACCATTTTTTCAGAACAGTTGTATCCTGAAAAAAATTAATCTGATTAGACATTATCGCCGATGAGTTGATGACGTTGATTATGTCGCTCGAGGGTTTCATCCATATATCGCCATTTGAATCGGTTATGAGCATCAAATTTAGCAAATCAGTTTCAGAGAAGAGATCAGACAGGGCATCAATATCGGGTTGATAGTTTGCGAGAAGGCGTGCGTTTTTAGCATTGCGGTTGGATAGATCCAGATAAGTTTCGAACATAATAAAGTCCTTTGTGATGCAATGCCGTGTAGGGTGGCCCGGTTGAGAGTTAAGGGAGTATAACATTACCCCAACGGCAGTTTTACACCATAGCTTACGTTGAGTCTATCCTGCTAATATCATTAGAATTTGTTAACTTGTAAACATGAGGAGATTAGTAAGTCATCTGTCGGTATCAGGTGGACAATTCCCGTAAAGATACTGTGATTCAGGTGTGTCCATGGGCGTTTCTTGAGGTATCATTTACCACAATTTTTTACGATGCAAAGCCCTGCATCGCTAGCTTTTCTTCATACCAGGATGACTCATGAACGACAAAATCAGTCAGGATACAATCAACAAAGCCCTGTGGGCCGCGTGTGATACCTTCCGTGGCACCATCAATGCTGGTACGTACCAGGATTTTCTCCTTACTATGCTGTTCCTCAAGTACATTTCGGATGTCTGGCAGGATCATTACGATGAATATAAAAAACAGTATGGTGATGCACCAGAACTCATTGAAGCCATGATGGCGAATGAACGTTTCGTATTGCCGAAAAGCGCCAGTTTCTATGCGCTGTATGAACGTCGTCATGAACCGGGCAATGGTGAGCGCATCGACCAAGCGCTGCATGCGATTGAAGAAGCTAATGGCACCAAACTGAAAGACGCCGGGAAAAGCGTGTTCCAGGATATTTCGTTTAACACCGATCGCCTAGGTGAAGAAAAACAGAAGAACACCATCCTGCGCCAGCTGCTGGAAGACTTTGCGGGTGAAGATCTTAACCTGAAGCCAAGCCGTGTAGGTACGCTGGATGTCATCGGTAATGCTTACGAATATCTGATTAAAAACTTTGCCGCCAGCGGTGGGCAGAAAGCCGGGGAATTCTATACCCCACCAGAAGTTTCAGACCTGATTGCTGAACTGCTTGATCCGCAACCGGGTGATACCATCTGCGATCCGGCCTGCGGCTCTGGTTCGTTATTGATGAAGTGCGGACGTAAAATTGTCTCCGGACATAACAGCCGTAATTATGCGTTGTTTGGTCAGGAAGCGATTGGCTCCACGTGGTCGCTGGCGAAAATGAACATGTTCCTGCACGGCGAAGACAACCATAAAATCGAGTGGGGCGATACCATTCGTAACCCGAAACTGCTCGATAAAAATGGCGACCTGATGCTGTTTGATATCGTGACCGCTAACCCACCGTTCAGCCTGGATAAGTGGGGCCATGACGAGGCTGAGAACGATAAGTTTGGCCGTTTTCGTCGCGGTGTACCGCCGAAGACTAAAGGAGATTACGCCTTTATCTCGCATATGATCGAAACCCTGAAACCGGGAACGGGTCGTATGGGCGTGGTGGTACCACACGGTGTGCTGTTCCGTGGCTCCAGCGAAGGTAAAATTCGCCAGAAACTGATCGACGAAAATTTGCTGGATGCGGTAATTGGTCTGCCGGAAAAACTGTTCTACGGTACGGGGATTCCGGCTGCGATTCTGATTTTCAAAAAGCAGAAAGTTGATGACAAGGTGCTGTTTATCGACGCCAGCCGTGAATTTAAGGCTGGAAAAAACCAGAACCAGCTCAGCGCAGAAAACATCGAGAAAATCGTCAAGACCTATCGTGATGGCGATAACGTCGATAAATACGCCTATCTTGCCAGCCTGAAAGAGATTCAGGACAACGATTACAACCTTAATATTCCACGTTATGTTGATACTTTCGAGGAAGAAGACGAGATTGATTTGCTGGCCGTGCGTGCTGAACGTGAGCAACTGAAGGTGGAACTGGCGAATCTGGAAACGGAGATGGCGGGTTATCTGAAGGAGTTGGGTTATGGTGCCTAAGGGGTGGGAAAAAAATTCTTTAGATAGCCTGTTTGAGTTCAAAAATGGCTTGAACACTGAAAAAGAACAATATGGCAACGGTTATAAGTTTGTGAACGTTATGGATGTCTTTAGAAATGATATTCTTACAGAATCTAAAATTATTGGTCGAGTGCAGGTTACAGATAAACAACTTGAAGGCTACCAGCTGAAGTATGGTGATGTGCTATTTAATCGAACGTCTGAAACGTTTGATGAAATAGCAATAGCAGCAATTTACCTTGATAATGCTATTGCTACGTTTGGTGGATTTGTTATTAGAGCTCGTCCTAAGGGAAACCAAATAGATCCAGCTTATTCGGTTTTTTTGTTTCAATCGAAAAACTATAGAAGTCAAGTTGTTAAATTGGGACAGGGTGCTATTCGAGCAAATATTGGGCAAAAGGATTTGGCTAGGGTTTGTATCTTGGTCCCCCCATTGGCGGAACAAAAGAAAATCGCCCAAATCCTGTCAACCTGGGATAAGGCGATTTCGGTGACGGAAAAGCTTCTCACCAACAGTCAGCAGCAGAAAAAAGCCCTGATGCAGCAATTGCTTACCGGGAAAAAACGCTTGCTGGATGAGAATGGGGTGAGGTTTAATGGTAAATGGGAGAAAAAACTTCTTTCAGATGTAGCTGATGTTTATCAACCAAAAACAATATCCCAGTCTATGATGTCTGATTCGGGGTATCCAGTTTATGGCGCAAATGGAGTTATTGGATTTTATCAAGAGTTTAACCACGAAACTGAACAAATAGCCGTAACTTGCCGGGGTAGCACATGCGGCATAGTCAATTGGACTCAAGCAAAATCGTGGATTACCGGAAATGCAATGGTTATCAATACGGATAACTATTCCTACGTGAGTAAAAAATTTCTATTCTATACTCTGAATGGCAGTGATCTGAAGTATTTAATATCCGGTTCCGGTCAACCACAAATAACCGGAAACATTAAAACGCATATCATTAATTTGCCCTGTATCGAAGAGCAACAAAAGATCGCCACCGTGCTGTCCGCAGCCGACGCCGAAATCTACACACTTGAGAAAAAACTCGCCTGCCTGAGAGATGAGAAAAAAGCCCTGATGCAACAGCTACTGACTGGCAAACGTCGTGTTAAGGTCGATGAGGCGGTTGCCGAATGAAACTGACGAAAAGCGGGCCGCTGATTGACCGGGAAATCGACTGGCTGGAAGAGGTGTTGATGAAATACGGCAATGATGACTCTGTGCTCTGTTTCTCTGAGCTGGATGGCTTTCTGACGGCGATTGTCTCTGGCCCGAATACGATTTCCCCTAATACCTGGCTCAGTGCTATCTGGGGGCGAGGTGATTACCACCCTCGCTGGACCACTGAAAAAGAGATGACGCGTTTTGTGGGGCTGTGTTTTCAGCATATGAACGATATCGCTGGCTGCCTGTATGAGGCCCCTGAACAGTTTGAACCGATTTTCAATGGACGTGAGGTGAAGGGGAAGACATATACCATCGTCGAAGAGTGGTGTTTCGGGTATATGAAAGGCCGGTCTCTGGATGACTGGTCAGCCTTGCCAGAGGCCTTACGTCCCTCGCTGGAGGCGATAGCCCTTCATGGTATTGAAAAGAACTTCCCAGTGGTTGAGAAAATGTCACCTGTTCAATTTGAACAGAGTATTACTCTCATTCAGCCTGCGGCACTGGCGCTTTACCAGCACTGGTTGTCGGTGAGAATGTCAGAGGCATCATCCCGGCCTGTTCCCGTGAAGGGGGCAGAAAAACTGCCCGGTCGTAATGACCCGTGTCAGTGTGGCAGTGGTAAAAAATTTAAAAAGTGCTGCCTGCACTGACAAAGCGGAAGGGGGCTTGCTCATGGCAGTGAACAATCTGGATCGTTCCCGGTGGTACATGGGAAATGTTCTCTGGTTCGGAGGCTACAACAGCAAAACGGATCGGGAGAATAACTTTGGCTTTCTCTTATCAGAGAATGGTAATGAGCTGTTTTTTCATAAGAATGAGATAAGCCGGAACTATACACCCGCTGACAATGCACCGGTGCTGTTCAGGGAAGGTATAGGTAAAAATGGTAAGCCTACGGCTTTTAATGTTCACATTCTTGATAAAACAGATGAGGAGACGGCTGAGCTCCTTATTGAATATCTCCGGGCTATTATTGAGGAGGGCGTTGATTTCGCTCGTTGGCGTTATCGTGACTGCGTTATTAATTTTCTCACTCAGTCCTTTGGCGAAAGGGCTATAATTCGGTTAGTTACCAGTGATATAGCTGCTACAAAAGTCTTGCCGCTATTTTTAAAATCACGTAACTACGATAACCAGTTTGCACTTTTCGCTTCTGATAAGAATTTTGATGATTTGACCGCACAACAAATATCTCCTGCGGTCATGCCTTCGTCATTTATCGATAATAACATTGATCAGTTCGCTGTTTGGGTGAAAAGGTGTTCTGCGGCTACGGATTGCCAGGGGGCTTCAACATCGGACATCATCAATGAATTACTCAGCCATATATCTATAAGTGCTATTCTCTACCTGGCATTTTACGATTGTATAAGTAGCGAGCGGATTCTTGAACATCGGCATGATGATATAGAGAATTTTGTTCGACGTAGTTTCACGAAAAATAAAATGGATATACAACCATTTGTCCGTGATGCCTATCAGCAGAAATTCTCATCGAGAGAGCAATTTTATAAACATTCCGTGATTAGTCCTTTTATCAATACGTATTTGATTAAACAGAAGATGTTCAGGAAAGATTTCAGTTTTGTTAATGATATCGAGTCGAATACTGAAATTTCTTCTGATCCTGAATACTTCATTCTGAGTAAATTGTTACCGTTGCTTGGGCGCAACGATGAACAGTCCGTTCTGAGTATTATTCTGCATGAGATATGGCACGGAGTCTTGTCGGGTAAAATTCCGGTAAATCATCCTTCTGTTTTCAAATTGTTCCCACAATGTAGTTCATTACAAATTCGTTTCCCAAGTTTAGAATTATCCTGTGAGGCGTTTCACTGGAATGCAAAACAACCTGACGGAACGATAGAGAAAAAATTCCTTTGTCGTTCGAAAATCTGCCATGATCCGCAGGTACTACCCGACCTCAGTCGGGATTACATCGACTTCACTATTTATGACTGGCTTGCCCACTATGGCATGACCTATCTGATTGCAGGCGAACCTTCTAAGCGGGATTTCCCAATTAAACTGGCTGGGTATTTCAATCGTATCAGAGAATTACATTCCCGCTTGCATTGCCGAAGTTGTGGGGTGCTGATGGTTCCAGATATGAAATATGCTCGTGTCGAAGTCAGCGTCTGGGATACAAAGTCGAAAGGATTTGTGAAACAACCTTTCCAGGCCGCGTATCGCCTGACCGTCTTTAAATGTGCCAGTCATTCCTGCGAACAGTTTGGTATCGGGCATTACATTAATCACTGTATTGGTTACAAATGCAGCGAAATAATTGACGCCAGAGATTTGCATGAAAAATGTTCAGAAGGACGATTTATTTGTGCATCCTGTGGTTCCTGCTGTACGACGCATCAGGAGAAATTTGGTAATGTAAACAAGGGTGAAACAGAACAGGCCAAGTATGATCGCCTTTACCGGGACTCGCCGTTCTTTTCATCATAAGTCTTCGCTCATTTTTGAGTATGTCCGTACAGACATACAGTTTCACCTCTTAGCCAAGAAGGATTACCGGGTGGATAAGCACTACCAACCTAAATTCCAGGAAGAATACAGCGCCAAAATCCCGGCACTGACGTTACTGACCAGCCTCGGCTGGACGTTTTTACCCCCGAAACAGATTATGGGTTATCGGGGCTATAAACAGGATGAGGTGGTGCTGCGTCCGGTTCTGCGTGAGGCGTTGTCGAAGCGTTCCTTTATGGCGGGCGGTAAAACTTGCCAGTTATCGGAAAAGGCACTGGATAACCTGATATCGCAGGTCTGTTCTCCGGCGCTGAATGAAGGGCTGCTGAAAGCCAATGAGCGGATGTATAACCACCTGCTTTATGGAATCGCCGTCACGGAATTTATCGACGGCAAGAAGGTGAACCCCACCATTGCGCTGATTGACTGGGAACATCCGGAAAATAACCAGTTCCACTTTACTGAAGAGTTTACGGTATTGCGGTCAGGCGGTGTCGAAACCCGGAGGCCAGATATTGTCTGCTTTGTTAATGGTATCCCGCTGGCTGTTATTGAGGCGAAAAGCCCGGCTGGTCATGGCAAGAAAGGGCCAACCATTGACGAAGGGATATCCCAGAGTATCCGCAACCAGTTCAACGATGAAATCCCGCAGCTCTTTACCTATAGCCAGTTATTACTGTCAATTAACGGGCATGACGGACGCTATGGTACCTGTCATACACCAATGAAATTCTGGGCGGCATGGCGCGAAGAGGATATAACCGATCCTCAGATGTATGCTCTGCGCAACCATCAGTTATCGACTGAACAAATTCATGCGTTGTTTGATCATCGTCCTTCAGCCGATCTCGACTGGTACCAGCAGTTAATCGCCGCTGGTGAACTGGCTGTCAGTGGACAGGATAAGTTGCTTATCAGCCTGCTTTCGCCGGAACGTCTGCTGGAGATGACCCGCTTCTTCACCCTGTTTGATAAAAAGACAGGGAAGATAGTCGCTCGCTATCAGCAGGTGTTCGGCATAAAAAGACTGCTGGAACGCATCAGTACTCGCAGACCGGATGGGGGCAGGGAAGGTGGGGTGATCTGGCATACCACGGGGTCAGGTAAATCGTACACCATGGTGTTCCTCAGCAAGGCGCTGATCCTTCATGACAGCCTGAAGCAGTGTCGTATTGTGGTGGTGACTGATCGTGTCGATCTTGAAGGGCAACTCAGCGGTACTTTCGCTTCTGGTGGAGAACTGGCCGGGAAGGATGATAAGGCCAAAGCGATGGCGACCTCAGGTCAGAAGCTGGCACAGCAGATTGGCTCTGGTAAAGAACGTATAATCTTTACCCTTATCCAGAAATTTAACTCAGCGACAAAATTGCCTGAATGCGTCAATACCAGCCCCGACATAATCGTTCTGATTGATGAAGGACACCGCAGCCAGGGTGGCGAGAATCATGTGCGAATGAAACTGGCCCTGCCGAATGCAGCCTTTGTGGCATTTACTGGTACGCCATTGCTAAAAGAAGATAAGACCACCAATAAATTCGGACCGATTGTCCACGCTTATACTATGCAGCGAGCGGTAGAAGATAAAGCCGTTACAGCTTTGCTGTATGAAGAACGTATTCCCGACCTTGAGGTTAACGATCGGGCAATAGATGCCTGGTTTGATCGTATTACCGATGGGTTAAGAGAAGCGCAAAAAGCCGACCTTAAGCGTAAATATGCCCGTAAGGGTGAGGTTTATAGTGCAGATGACCGCATCCGTCTAATTGCGTTAGATATCGCCACGCACTTCTCGAGGAATATTGATGAGGGGCTGAAAGGCCAGCTTGCCTGCGACAGCAAGATTTCCGCCATCAAATATAAAAAGTATCTTGATGAAGCCGGGTTGTTTGAGTCAGCTGTAGTTATCAGCCCGCCGGATACCCGGGAAGGGAATACCGAAGTGGATGAAAGCAAACTGCCGGAAGTGACTAAATGGTGGAAGGATAACGTCGGCACGCAGGATGAGTCCGTGTATACCCGCAATATCATCAGTCGTTTCGATACCGATGATAAGCTTAAATTGTTGATTGTCGTCGATAAACTGCTCACTGGATTTGATGAACCAAAGAATACCGTGCTGTATATCGACAAGCCGCTTAAATCCCATAACCTTATCCAGGCGATTGCCCGGGTAAACCGACTGCATCCACTGAAAAAGTTTGGCCTGCTGATAGATTATCGCGGCATTCTGGCTGAACTGGACACGACTATCGGCAAATATCAGGACCTCGCCTCCCGAACTCAGGGCGGATACGACATCAAAGATATTGACGGGCTGTACAGCGCCATGAGCTCTGAATACAAGCGTCTACCGCATCTGTATAACCAGCTGTGGGCCATATTTGCCGGTGTTAAAAACAAAAATGATACTGAGCAGTTACGTGCGGTACTGGTGCCTAAAATGGAAGAACGTGACGGAGAGATGGTCGATATCCATCAGAAAACCCGTGATGATTTCTTCGAGGCGTTAACGGCCTTTGCCGGATGCCTGAAAGTGGCACTGCAGTCCGCTACCTTCTTCACCGACAAGAGCTTTACGGAACAAGACCGAAATCTCTATAAAGAAACCGTAAAACAGATGTCCAGCCTTCGCCAGTGGGCAATGCAGGTAAGTGGAGAGCAGGTCAATTATGACGACTACGCCGAGCAGGTGAAAAAACTGCTGGATAAGCATGTCACTGGCGTTGAGGTTCGTGAACCGGATGGCGTGTATGAAGTCGGTAAAATGGGCAAGAGCGAAAAACCCGAAGAGTGGGATAACAATAAAACCCGCAATGAAACCGACATCATTAAAACCCGTGTGACGAAGATGATTGAGCAGGAGCTGCGTGATGACCCGTACGCTCAGGAGGCATTTTCCAGACTCCTGCGCATGGCTATCGAAGAAGCAGAAAAACTGTTCGACCATCCACTAAAACAGTATCTCCTATTCCGGGAGTTTGAAGAAAAAGTTGAAGCCCGTAAGCTCAGCGACATCCCGGATGCACTGGCGGTGAACAAGTATGCTCAGGCGTATTACGGTGTATTTAAAAAAGAGCTACCTGAGGTTTTTGCGGTAAACGATGTTCAGGTGCAGGAGAAGTGGACGAAGCTGGCCTTTGAGGTGGACAGCATTATCGTCAAAGCAGTAGCAGAAAATTCCCTGAACCCTCAGGATATAGAGAAAGCGGTCAAGACAAATCTTTTACCTCTGCTGTTTACGTCCTGCCGGGAGATAGGGGCTGGAATGATCCAGGTGAACCGTATTGTGGAAACTATCATCCAGATACTGCGCGTTGGTTTGATGAAATCATGAGTGAAAAAGAGTCGCCAGCAGTGAAAGCGTTACGCATTGTTTATGGTGATGAGGTCATCACCGTACAGTGTGTTCCGCGTCAGGTCGTAAAGGGCAGGGTGCTCATCAAGGTTTATCCGGACTGCCGGGTTGTGGCCTCTGTACCGCCTGAAACACCGGAGCACGAGGTATTGTCTGCGCTGAAAAAACGTGGGCGCTGGATCTATCAGCAACTGCGTGATTTCAGGGAGCAGCAGACACACATTGTTCCGCGTCAGTATGTCAGCGGAGAAAGCCATTACTATCTTGGAAAGCAATATCAGTTGAAAGTGACAGAAGACGCTACGGAGCCGCAACGAGTGAAAATGTTGCGTGGGCGACTGGAAGTGTCGGTCAGGCACAAATCGGCAGAAAAAGTTAAAGCGTTGCTGGCCGAATGGTATCGGGAACGCGCCAGAGATGTCTTTCAACGCAGGCTTGATTTACTGATACCGCAGACCCTTTGGATTAATGAGCGTCCGCCGATACGTCTGCGGGCGATGCAAACGCAATGGGGTAACTGCTCTGCAAAAGGCTGTCTGACTCTGAATCCATGGCTGGTGAAAGCGTCCTCAGAATGTATCGACTATGTATTGCTACATGAGTTATGCCATGTGGCTGAGCACAACCACAGCGAAGAGTTTTACCGTCTGATGGGGCAGGTCATGCCGGGGTGGGAAAAGGTCAAGAAGCGACTGGATGGGATGGCGGGGATGTTGTTGACTGATATGTGATTTTGGGGCTTATTCTAATTTAGAAACTAATCGGGGAAGTTATGTATTCAGTATCAAAGTATATTTTTTATACCACTCTAATTCTTTATGTCCTGACATTACTAACTGTCAGCTATGTTGGTGTCTATTTAACTTATGTGGCTATTCCGGTGATTGTTGTTTCTGGATTATTAATGAAACTTCTCGGTAAAAGAAAGAGTAAATCAGGAGAAGTATCAAATGTTGTAGCCAGGGTGCTAAATGATACAAATGCCGGGCTGGAACGTTTTAATGAAGGCATGCATTGGTTCAATGAGAAAAACAGAATCATAAATGAAAAGACAAAACCTCTTAACGAACAAATTCATGCAATAAGAATGAAAATGAATGAACCGGAGGTAAAGTTAAAATATGAAACTGATCCTGAAAAAATAAAAACACTTAATGCTTTAATTGAAAGTATGGAAAAAGATATCAGGATTATAGAATCCAAGAAAGATGAAATTAAAATGGCGATAGAGATAGATATTGCCCGCAAAAGGATTAATGAATAATGTTTTAGTTTTCTGCATGGATATTGATTAACAGTGTCAGTTTTCAATAACTGAAATATCAAATAAATGGCATAGTAAATATGATTGTTAAAGGGAGGTTGAATTGCATTCTGAAGCGTTGGCTATCGAATTTATTGAACAACTGAAAGGCATCTCGGTTGAGGATGATATTGAATTCAATTTCTTTGAATTGGGAGGTTCCGGATATCTCGAAAATCCAACTACGGATTTGATGGCTTTGTTTATGGGAGCCCAGAAAATGGTGCCGCCATGGTTGCTCAAAGCATTGCTATGTTGCCTGGATGATTCCCTCGATGTTGATGAAATTGATTTCACTTCTCTGGAGTTAATGAGAGAGGCCCGAACAGAAGATGGGAAATATATTGATATTCTTATCAGACATGATGAATTCATTATAGGTATTGAGCATAAAGTTCTGGCTGATACATATAATCCTTTTCCCAGCTATGTAAGTCTCATTGATAGTTACGGCGGCAACAATCAAAAACTATTTCGCTGTATAATAAAGCCTGACGGTAACAGCGCTAAAGGCGTAGACGGTTGGCAACTTATCAATTATTCACTGCTGCTGGAAACCGCCATCCGACGTCTGGGGTTGGAGATGATGAATCAAGGGTTCAGCAAGTGGACTGTTTTTTATCAGGAGTTTTTAAGTCATCTTAAAAAATTGAGTGAGGTTAGTATGGATAAGGTATCTGATAAAAATGTGGAGTTTGTCACTGAAAATTTCACGGCTTTGATAAAATCGGTTCAATTGCTGGAAATGTACCAAAATGCTATCACCGAGGAAGCTAAATCGGTTGTCTCAGAGGTATTGCCTGATATTCATATTGCAACAGGTATTAATAACTGGAAGGGTTACTATAAAGCAATTCATCTGATGCCGGGATGCTGGGGGCAAGGTAAAACAGGAATTACGTTAGTTTATCGCCCTTCAGAGGATGGTCGAGATGAAGCTGAGTTCTACGTATATGGATGGATACATTCAGATGATTACCCTGAAGTTAATGCACTAAAAGAAGAAATAAGAGTTGCTTTAAGTGCTGGAGATTTCATTCCAACAGCTAGCCCTGAGGACTACGAAGTATCAATTACTGGGAAGGGGAAAGTGCTTGAACTGAGTTTTTGGGGGAATACGAGAAGCAAAAAAGATGCACTGGTTCTTCTCAAGGATATGACTAAGTGGATGGACTCAAAAATAAGAACATAAAGTAATATGACTGAGTGATGACGATCTTTTTTAAATTATGGATTATTAGGTTGGTAATTGAAGCGCCGAATAGACAGATATTGGAATAAAAGGAGAATATTCAAATGATTTATCAGTGTGATACTTGCAGTAGAACGACTTTTGAGATTAATTGTCCATGGTGTAGTGGAGTTTCGCCTGTAAATATTTAATGATGCAAAAGATGGCATTAAATTCATCATTAAAAAACTACTTGACTAAATGTTGTTATATATATTTCTAATTATTCTCGAAGGGGTATCTTGTTTCTTAAAAATTTTGGAAAACCCAACTCTAAGATTGGCCTGTTATCATTAATCATGTTTTTTTCTCCATGTTATGCGAATGCAAATACATGGGAGATAAATGTCACAAGGAAGGATGGTAATGTATATCAAATTAGTGGGAAAGATGTATACGTTAATACTAAATATTGTTACGTTTATGCTTATTCTGAAGACGCATATCTCAGAATCGATGGTTATGATAAAAAATTAATTTTTACAGATAGCAAGGATTCCTGTGATGTAGCGGATGTCTTTGGCAAAGTTAATATTAATACAGGTAAATATGAGGTGGAGGTCTCGAAAAAAGAGGACAACTGGTATGAAATTTATGGTACAGATAATAATATAAAGACATCCATGTGCCTTAGTCTGGCTCTCAATGAAAAGGCAATCCTGGACGTGAATAGTTATGGTAGTGGCGAGTTGATATTTGATGACGGAGACAGTTGTAGTGTCGAAGGGATCTACTCACCTGTTCGTCTGTGATTTAGAACTCAAGAACAAGGCAGTACGTGGTAAAGCACAATTGGATTTAATAGTGTGGGGAAGTAGTTGACTGGAGTTTCTTAAATTTGGAATAGATAATGTCTAAGGGAAATTTAATATGAACAGACCAAATTTATTTTCCTATGCAACAAGTGAATTATCACAGGATGCATTCATTTGTTGGTTACTTTGTTGGGCACATGACGAATTTTCAGTGACCGATGGAGAAATGCATTCGTGCGCGCGTCAGTTTTTATCCGCAATTTTTGAAAAGAAATCATTAACGCTCCCAAAAAAAATTAAAAATTTAACCGTAACAAAACAAGATTACGGCATTGATGTTCTTTGCGTCATCAATAAAGAATATGCAGTAATTATTGAAGACAAAACCTGGACTCATGATCACTCCGATCAGCTTAAACGATATTATGATAATATTATATCCAGGGGGTTCAGTAAGGATAAAGTAGTATCAATTTATTATAAGAGTGAAGATCAAAGTAATTATGATAGGGTAAATGAATATGGTTATTATCAAATTACTCGGAGCGAAATGATTGGCATCCTTAGTTCTTATCAAGGGGATAATGGCATTTTATTAGATTATCTCAGATATCTTGAACATAAAGAAATGGCAGTGATGAGGTTCAGTTATACACCAGTAGTTGATTGGGACTATTACTGTTGGGTTGGCTTTTATAAGTGTTTGCAAGAGAACTTTGATGGTGACTGGGATTATGTCGCAAATCCAAGTGGAGGATTTATTGGGTTCTGGTGGCATTTCAATTATGGCGATGATTGTGACCGCTATATTCAATTGGAAGAGAATAAACTTTGTTTTAAAATAGCAGTTAATAAAAATGATGGTAAAAGATCGCTGAGAAATAAATGGAATTTTTTTATTATGCAGGCAGCGAAGGAACTCAATGTTTCCATTGGAGTTTGTAAACCACTTCGGTTTGGTAGTGGAATGTACATGACTGTAGGTATATCTGATAGAGATTATCTTATTACCGATTCAGAAGGAATTCTCAATTTTAAAAGCACTGTCAGTACATTGAGAGATGCTGAATTGATCTTGAATAATGCAATTAGCTATGAAGAGATGCAACGAAATAGAGATCTTATAAATGTTTTTGGGGATTTGTCGGGCTGAAAGTAAAAGTTTTTACCGGGTATGAAATACAGATGGGACGGTTAGTTGGTGACGAAAAAATGATGGGAGATAACATGAGTACAGCTGAAGATTTTAACAAACTCTATGCCGAAGTAGGACAGAGTATTGAAGATACATTGTCCGATATATCGGAAATTCATGTCGAGAATGAAGACGGTAAAAAGCAACTTAATGCTATGACAGCAGAGTTGAAAAATTTACAGTATACTTTTAACCAGAAATTGTCTTATCTCGAACATCATGCTGAGTGGGATAAATTCACGCTTGCATTTTTTGGTGAAACAAATGCGGGTAAAAGCACTATTATCGAGTCACTGCGAATACTGTTTAACGAAACATCCCGTCAAAATTTATTGCACAAAAATAAAAATGATCTAAAACAGGCTGAGCAGGAGATCCTAGCTAACTTAACGCAACTCCGAAGTGATTTAGGAAAAGTTTACATTGATGTTGCCGATAAAATAAAAGGTATTAATTTGTCTGCGGCGCATTTACAGGAAATTATCTCAAATGAAAGTGTCTCTCGGTTAAAAATAGAAGAAGCAGAGAGCCAACTTCGTTTTCAACTTGAAAAGAATGAAAGTGCATGCAGAGTAAGAGTAGAAGAGGAAGAGAGCCAAGCTCGATTACGTCTTGAAGAAAATGAAAGTCAGTTGCGGCTGCAAATTTTGCAAAAGCAAATCAATGGTAAAACACGTATCAAACTGTTGGCAACCGCTATTATTAGTTTGCTTATTGGTTCGGGGTTGATGTTCCTGATAAATCAGTTTACGGGCATTAATTATGCATAACACACAGATACTTATTGATGATAACGCGGTACAACCTGATGTTGTCCCCTCCAGAGAATATGAGTCAGCACTCAGTATTCAGCAATTGCTCGATCAAAGTTTGTCTCGCCTAATCCATTCAATCATTAAGTTTGTACAGTTAGAAAATAAAGTAAATCGTGTCGATGGATTAATTATTGGTACGGGTGAGGCCGATTTCACCAAAGGCAACACTCAGTATAACCTTCATGTCAAAGACAAAGTCTTTCAACTGATTGATGTACCCGGAATTGAAGGAAATGAGTCACGTTATGTACATCTGGTTAAAGATGCCATAGCGAAAGCGCATATGGTAGTTTACGTCAATGGTACCAACAAAAAACCAGAAACAGTGACTGCAAAAAAAATTCAATCTTACCTAGAGTATGGCACAAAGGTATATCCACTAATTAACGTGCGTGGATTTTCAGACCATTATGAGTTTGAAGAGGATCGTCAGTCTCTCGATCAACATGGAGGTGCAAGTGGTGCATTGAGTCAGACAATTGACGTGCTCAGTGCCGTATTAGGGAAAGACGTGTTGATTAAGGGACACTGCGTTCAGGGGTTACTTGCATTTTCTGCCTTGGCTTATGATGACGGTTCGAAATGTTCAACTATAGTTCCTGCACGAAATCTTGATCTTGGGGTTGCTCAACAGGAATTTTTTGATGCATTCCCTACGCGTCAGGATATGCGGACATTTAGCCAGATTGACGCTGTCGCACGGACGATTAGGAGTAAAGTGACTACCTTTCAGCAGGATATTGTCGAGAGCAATAAAGGAAAAGTTCGTGAAATATTAGGGCAATATTTGCAGGTGCTGCAAGAGCAGTTAGCTAATCACAAAAGTTTTATGAAAAAGACAGAGCCTGAATTTGAAAAATGTATAGTTGCATCCAAAAATGCAATTTCAGAGTTTCGACGGCGAATGGCGAATACACGTAGAAATCACGTGAACACTCTTTTTAACGAGTTACTTGAGGCGAGTGATAATATCGTTGAAGAGGACTTTGGTGATAAAGATGCTATTTCACGTCGGATTCAGCAGGAGTATAAAAAAAGGAGCACCAAGGTTGAAAAAAAAGTGCGCAAGGATATTGATGAAAGCGTAAAGGTATTGCAACAGCAGATGCTGCAAGCTGTAAGCCGCTTGATGGAGGATATTGAGCATGTTGTGTTTCAGCAGCGTGCAACCCTCTCAGGTAGTGGAAGCCTCTCTTTTGGCAGTGACATGGTGCTGGGATATGACCTCGGATTGCGCGATTTCGGCTCGCTGGTAGCCAAAATTGGCTCTTATGCATCGACAGGGGCTGCTATTGGCGCTAGTTTCATGGGCATAGGAGCTATACCCGGCGCTGTTATAGGTGCTGTAGTAGGGGCGATAATGTTTGCATACGGTTTATTCACGAGCAAAGCATCTAAAATCCGTAAAGCACAGGGAAAGGTGCGTGAACAATTGGAGCTTGAACGTGATAAGGCTCTAGATGACGTGGCAGTAGAAGTACGCAAACTGGTTACGTCAGTAACTAAAGAACTTGAGGGTGACTTGCTCAAAAAAGTAAACAATATGCAGGCAGCCTTGCTACAACCAATTTCTATTTTTGAAGCACAAATTACCCGAGTTACAAAATTAAAAAATCAACTGGAGAATATGCCTTATGGAACAATTCAAGCAGTTCAGCCTTGAAAAACAGGCGGCTATTAATTCGCTTTTAAAATTGCGCGGTATGTTAGAAACGCTGGGTGAGATGGATATTGATACAGGCGATGACTTGCAAAAAATTAGCGCTGCGATCAATGCCGTTGAGTCTGATGTTCTGCGTATTGCCTTGTTGGGAGCGTTTTCTGATGGCAAAACCAGTGTCATTGCAGCCTGGCTGGGTCAAATTATGGAAGATATGAATATCTCCATGGATGAATCGTCAGATCGGCTAAGTATTTACAAACCGGTAGGACTCCCAGGCCAGTGTGAAATTGTTGATACTCCCGGTCTTTTTGGTGATAAAAAACGTGAAATTAATGGTAAACAGGTGATGTATGAGGACCTGACAAAGCGGTATATCTCTGAAGCGCATCTTATTTTTTACGTTGTTGATGCCACTAACCCACTCAAAGAGAGCCATAGCGATATTGTTAAATGGGTCCTTCGTGATCTGAATAAATTGGCATCAACCATTTTTGTTATTAACAAAATGGATGAAGTGACTAACCTCACGAATCAGGTCCTGTTTGATGAGCAGGCAGCAATTAAAAAAGAGAATCTTAAGGGTAAACTACAACGCGCTGCAAATCTCAACACGACGGAATGTGAGCAACTGAATATTGTTTGTATTGCCTCAAATCCAAATGGGCGCGGTTTACCGTTCTGGTTCAGCAAGCCTGAGCACTATGAAAGTCGTTCCCGTATAAATGATCTTAAATTTACGGCTGCCAAAATTCTGAAGTCGAATGTCCCCGAGGTGTTGCTGGCTAAAACCGGAATGGACGTGGTGAAAGATATTGTCACGCAACGTGTCACACAGGCCCGTTTACAGCTTGATGAACTTAATATGTTTGTGACGAAAACCGATGAGGATGCAGGTCGTTTTCGTAAAGATATTACCCAGAGTAGGGCAGAGGTTAAGCGTCTGGCGGGTGAGTTATTTGATGAACTGAACCAGATGGAAAACAAACTCATGGGTAAGCTGCGTCCTCTCAGTTTGGAAGATATCCGCCCATTTTTGGATGATGAGCTGGGGTACACAGAAGAGGGGGTTGGCTTTAAGCTACATCTGAGAATAAAGCTGTCCGTTGATCGCTATTTTGAACAGTCGACAGCAGTCACTCAGCGTTTGTCCGATGATATCACGCGTCAATTGAACTCCAGTGAAAGCTTTTTAAGCGGTGTTAGTGAAGGAGCGTTCCGTTCTTTGGGTGGAGTTTTTAAGGGCGTATCGAAAATTAGTCCAGAAACACTCAAAACAACCATTTTTGCTGCACGTGATACGATTGGTCAGTTGACGGGCTATGTCTATAAATTCCAACCTTGGCAGGCCACCAAACTGGCCGCTGGTATATCAAAGTGGGCCGGACCTGCGGGGGCAGTGTTTACGATAGGTTCAGATTTGTGGGACGCTTATAAAGAACGGGAGAGGGAGCGAGAGTTAGAAGACGTGAAAGCTTCGCTGGCAAAAATTATTAAAGTGCCATTCAAAGATCTTTATGATCTACTGTCTTCCGAGGAACAAACGTTTGCCTTTTTTGCTCCGCAGATTCAAGAGATGGAAAAAGTGGTCAAAGAACTGACAGAAAAAAGTCAGGCAATCCGTGATAGCCAGCAAAAATTGAGTCTATTCCAAACTCAACTTGCGGAACTATCAGTATCCTCATCACTATGATGGGTTAACAGGTAATATCTTCCGGTACAACGGTTGGGTACTACAAGTCATAGTTGAATTGAGGGTAGCATATCATTTGTAAATGAGCATTCAAGGGGGGATGTTAACTGTGTTATCCCCCCTAATGCTTTATTACACCTAAATTCATGTATTTGATTTCATCCTGTTTTTCCGTGATTTATTATGCGCAGTACGTCGTACTCAGTGAATCAATCAGTATAACCGGCGGTCTGTTTCATCGAATGTAGTTGAATGTCGTTCATCAAATGCACGATCGGAGCACTACACGTTCGTGAAGGGGTACGGCATTGTGGTGAACGTCAGATTCTTTTCCGTAGGACTCTGTGCGGTTTCTGTGCTCAGCGTAATACAACGCTATCCATTTTCTGCAAACTGCTGCAAAGAAGGCTGGCCAACACCTGCAGCGTTTTGCAATGAATCGCTATGTAATACCATGATTCGGCGTAGAATTTAAAATCCCTCGGCGTTCGCGCTGTGTGGGTTCAAGTCCCACTCCGGCTACCATGGGAAAGACAAGAATAATCAAAGCAATAAGCAGTGTCGTAAAACCACCGAAAGGTGGTTTTTTTGTGCCTGAAATTCATCGCCCTCTCAAACTTTCCTCGTATACACCGGAATTAATCACCTTTCTTTACGACCCGCTTCGCGTTACGGATAACTATTCTGTAAAAAGGTAGTACTCGCTAATAACGACAACTTCGCGAGGGGTTCAAAATGAACAAACTGACCTTGATTACCGCGTTAGTGACATTCGCTGCATCATGCGCCTGGGCTGCGGGCGATGACGATATCATCTATGACAGCCAGGGCCATCCCATCCGCCATGATAAGCAGGATGATGATCAGGGCCAACAGCGCAGTGACGACCACACCAACCGGCGCAGCGAGCAGAATTAGCGGCGATCAGGGTTTACCAAACAGACGCGAGATCTGCGCCCCCTTCAGGAAAATAAACGCCAGCAGCAAGCCGCCCCACAGAGCCATGGTGATGTAGCTGCTCACGCCCAGAATATTGAGGCCGCTCTCCAGCATCTGGAGCAGAATCAGCGCCATCACCATGCCAAAGACTTTACCGAAGCCTCCGTCCGGATTTACCCCGCCCAGCACAGCCGCCAGAATCGACACCAGCAGATAAGATTCACCGTAAGAGGCCTTGGCTGAATTGAGTTTCGACATCATCAGCAGGGCGGCAATCACGCACAGTACCGAGGAGAGCACATAGACCCAGATAAGGGTTTTACGGGTATTGATCCCGGAGTAGTGGGTCGCCTGCTCGTTAGAGCCGATCAGGTAGAGGGTGCGCCCGAAAGCGGATTTTTCGAGGATCACCCACAATACGACCACCACCGCCAGAAAGACCAGCAGCGGCAGCGGGATGCCGAGGATATTGGTGCTGTTAATCACCAGAATATAGTCAGGGAAGTTAGAAATCGCCGAACCTTTGGAGATAAGGATATTAATGCCTTTCAACAGGGTCATGATCCCAAGGGTGGCTAAAATCGGCGAGACCCGCACCACGGCGACCAAAAATCCAATCACCGAACCGATCGCCAGGGCCATGACTAACCCGGCGGCAATCACCAGCAGCATGCTGCTGAAGGTTGGGGGATAATGGGTAGCGACCCAGGCCATCACCAGACCGCAGGCGTTCATGGTGGCGATGATGGACAGGTTGATCCCCCCGGTGAGGATCGTCACCGCCATCGCGAGGGCCAGCACGCCGAGGATCGGCATTTGCGAGGCAATGGACTGGAAGTTAGCGGCTGACCAGAAGACCGAGGGTATCAGGAAGCTGAACGCGATCACCACCACCGCGATTAACACGCTCAGGTAAATCTCGACGCGATCCTGAGTTTTATTGGCGCTCATACTATGACTCCCTGACCTTTACGCTGACTCCATGCCGTCATGCTGATACTGGTGACAATCACCACCCCGGTAACGACCGTATGCCAGTACGAAGAGATCCCTAACAGGTTAAGACCGTTCTGCAGCACGGCGAGTAAAATCACCCCTAACAGGGTGCCGAGTAAGGTGCCGCGCCCGCCGACGATACTGGTTCCGCCTAACACCACGGCAGCGAGTACCGTCAGTTCGTAGCCCAGCAGAGAGTCGGGCGCGACGGTTAAGACGGTCGCGGATTGCACCACGCCAGCCACGCCGGACATCAGCCCCATGTAGCCATAGACAAACAGCTGCATTTTAAAGATGCCAAATCCCATGCGGGAGGCCGCCTCCCGGTTGCCGCCCATGGCATAAATCATCCGCCCGACGCTGGTTTTATTCATGATGAAGCCGGTTAACGCCACCACTGCCAGCAGGGTGATGATCGGCAGGCTTAAGCCATAGTCGTAGCCATCTGCGGCGGTGAATTTGAACAGCATCACTCCCTCTTCAAACCACTCAGGATAGCTGTAGAGCCAGACGCCTTTGGTCAGGTAGAGCAGCAGGCCGTAAAAAATATTCAGGGTTGAAATAGTGATAATGATGGAAGGCACGTTGAGCCGGTTGACCAGCGTGGCGTTGATCAACCCGAGCAGCAATCCCAGCCCCCCGGCCAGCGCAAACGCGAGGGCAAAGTTTCCGGTGGTACCCTGAATCAGCGTCACCATTACGTACTGTGAAATGATGGTCATGGCCGGAAAGGAGATATCGATCCCGCCGGAAATCAGCACAATAAACAAGCCGCAGGCCAGAATAGTGAGCATGGCGTAGTTATTGATCAGATCGTAGATATTGCCGAGCGTCAGAAAGTCGCTGCTGGCAAACGACAGGTAGCCGCCAATCACCAGTATGGTCAGGCTTAAAAACAGCTCGTGGGTTTTGATCCCGAATTTATTAACCATTAACCACCTCCGCCAGCGCGGCTTCCGAGGTCTTTTCCGGGAGGAGTTCCGCGACGATCTCACCCTTGCGCATGACTAAAATGCGATGACTGTTAAAGTAGGCTTCATCGATCTCATCGGTGATCATTAGCACCGCGATCCCCTGGCGCGACAGGGCGGAGATGATTTGATAGATCCCCGCTTTATTGGCAATGTCCACCCCGACGGTGGGGGAGTCGAGGATCAGCACCCTGGGATTGATAGCCAGCCATTTGGCTATCGCCACGCGTTGGGCATTGCCCCCGGAGAGGGTATTGACCGGCAGGTTGACGCTGCCAATTTTAATGCTCAGTTGCTCGACTAAATCGGCGACGACGCGGTCCGCTTTGGTTCTGTCTAACAATTTAAAGGGCGTTTTAAGCCGTCGAAGCACGGTAGAGATAATGTTGTCGTTGATGGACTGTTCCATCACCAGGCCGGTGCTCATCCGGTCTTCGGAGACATAGCCAATCCCGGCATTGATCGCATCCCGGTTGCTGGCGAAGCGCACCGCGTTGCCTGCCAGCACGATCTCCCCGGAATCAGGCTGTGTGAGCCCAAACAGGCTCAGGCAAAGCTCTGTTCTTCCCGCACCGAGTAATCCGGTAATGGCGAGGATCTCACCCTGATGCACCTGAAATGAGATGTTGGTGTATTGGTGCTGCTTAGTGAGGTTCTTAACGCTCAGCGCTACGTCGCCAAGTTTTTCTATCGGCGGTAATAACGCATAAGAAAACTCTTTACCGGTCATCAGAAAAGCGAGTTTTTTATTATTGATGTCGCTGGCAGGCCAGGTGCCAACCAGGGTGCCATTTTTGAGCACGCTGATACGGTCGGAAATAGAGAGCACTTCATCCAGACGGTGGCTGACAAACACGACGCAAATGTTCCTTTTCTTTAAATCGCCAATCACCCGCAGCAGTCCTTTTACCTCCTGCATGGTGAGGGAGGCGGTGGGCTCATCCATAATAATCAGCCTGGCTTCCTGGGCCAGCGCCCGGCAGATCGCCACAATCTGGCGCTGGGCAATGGGCAGAGACTCCACATTGGCATCCAGATCCAGCTCCGCCTCAATGCTTTTCACGGTGCGCGCGGCGATGCGATGGATCTCACCCTTATTCACCAGCAGGTTATGGTGATGCTGGTGGATAGCGATGTTTTCCGCCACGGTGAGGTTCGGGAACAGAGAGAGATCCTGATAAATAACCTGAATCCCGGCTTTCACCGAGTCGATGGGGGAGAGGTGGGAGCGGGGCTTACCGTCAATGACGATCTGAAAGCCGGGATCGGGTTTATAGACGCCAGAAATAATTTTAATCAGCGTCGATTTGCCGCAGCCGTTCTGCCCGGCCAGACAATGGACCTCCCCGGGAAATAGCGTCAGGTCGATGTTATCCAGCGCTTTCACACCGTAGAACGTTTTGCTGATATGACCCAGTGAAATAAACGGCTCCATTATTACCTCTCAGGGGCTCACCCAGCACGCCCATATTGCGACCATCGCAGCAGGGCGTGCAGAACCAACGGATTAATACAGGCTGTCGATATTTTCTTTCGTCACGCGCAGGACTTTGTGGAATTTGATGATGCGTTTTTCAGTATCCACATCCGCTTTACCGAGGTTAGGGATCTCAAGACCCTGGGTAATCTCTTCTCCCTTCAGAACCTTGTCGGCCACGGCGGTAATGGCGTAACCCGCAGAGGCCGGGTCGTAGGTGATGCCCATGGCGATATCACCGCTCTTAATCAGGGAAGCGGCCTGAGAGGGGATCATCATGCCGTAAACAAACACTTTGCCTTTCGCCCGTTTCTCTTTCACCGCGCGGCCCGCGCCAATTGGCCCCTGAGAGCCAAAGGAGACAATCCCTTTCAGGTCGGGGTGAGCTTTCATCAGGTCGATGGTGGTCCGGCGGGCATCGTCGATATTCTCGGCCACCGGCATACGGCTGGTGACTTCATGCATATCCGGGTAGTGCTCTTTCTGATATTTGACGAACAAATCCGCCCACAGGTTATGTTGCGGCACGGTCAGACTGCCGACATAAATAACATAACCTCCTTTACCGCCCATGGCTTTGGCCATCTCTTCGACGTTATCGGCGGCAAATTTTTCGTTATCAATAATTTCAACATCCCAGTTGGCGCTCGGTTGTCCGGGAGATTCGTTGGTTAATACCACGATGCCAGCATCCCGCGCCTTTTTAAATACCGGCTCGAGCACATCGGCATCGTTGGGGACAATCCCGATCGCCGATACTTTTTTCGCGATTAAGTCCTCAATAATTTTCACCTGCTGCGGGGCATCGGTGCTGGAAGGGCCTACCTGAGAGGCTTTAATACCGAGGTCACTGCCGGCTTTGGTGACACCTTCCCCCATACGATTAAACCAGGGCATGCCATCTATTTTTGAAATATTTACCACTTCAATTTCTTTCGCCATTGCGGAAGTGGAAAATACCATCAATCCGAGCAAACCAGCCGACAGTAATTTTGTTAAGCACATTTTACTCATCTCATACCTCTGAATGGTGGTGAAAATAAATGATAGTGATAACGTTGTTTCGCTGTTTGACCTACCCGTGTTCATTTTTAATATTAGGTGATAATAATCCTTCCCTCGCAGACTTTATCCCGGATAAAGTCAGGGGAAATAGCGAGTTAGCTCCGCTGGATTAAAGAATTAACAGTAGGGTTTTCATATTTATAATGTTATGGAACTACTGGCTCATCGCATGGACTATTATGCCAATACTCTGTTTTGGGATTTCCGTCACTTATCAGGCTTCCTGCGCCATCCGCCGGGCTGAAGCAACGATATGGCGCGTTTCAGGGAAACTGCCGCTTTTTTTGACCTCAAGCCTGTACAACCGACGCTGAAAAGCGCCTAATACCGTCTCCAAAATTTCTATCATTCACAGTTAACAGGTCTGTTATTGATGAATAAATCCCATCGCTTCGCGCCAGCGCCTGTCTGCTGTGATGATCCTCTGTGCTGTCGGCCCGTTTTGCCGTCGCCAGACTCATTTTCAAGGGACAGATAGCCATGCAGCGTCGACAATTTCTTAAAAATAGCGTTCTTCTTTCTGCCGCAGGCCTGGTGGGCCCGGCCGTTGCCAGCAAGACGGTAGTGCAAAACAACGCTCCGCTTGCCGCTCCGGTGATGCGCCGCCGCTTTGTCTTGTCGCAAACCTATAAACTGGCGCCACCGCAGGGCTCCAGCGGCGTCGTTAAGCTGTGGATCCCGCTCCCGGTGGATACTGCCTTTCAGCAGATGACCGGCATGGCGTTTACCGGCAACTATCAGCAGGCCTATGTCACCACCAACAACGCTTATGGCGCGAAAACCCTGTTCGCAACCTGGCCAAAAAGTGAAGGCGATCTGCTGCTTCAGCTCGATCTTGAGATCGAAACGGCAGACTGGGAGCCGCTGAAACATGACGCGCTGAAAAACTGGCAGGCACCGGAACAGATTGTTTATCCGCTGGCGGTGAAGCCATACCTGCTGCCAACAACGCACACACCGGTTGATGGCCTGGTGCGCGAAACGGCGCAAAAAATTACCGGCGGCGAAACCGATCCACTGAAGAAAGCGCGCCTCATTTACGAATGGGTCAGCAGCCATATGGAGCGCGATAACGACGTGATCGGCTGTGGCACCGGTGATGTGGCGACCATTCTGCAAAGCGGCAAGCTCAGCGGCAAATGCACCGACATCAGCTCGGTGTTTGTTGCCCTGGCGCGCGCCAGCGGCATCCCGGCGCGGGAACTGTTCGGTATCCGTCTGGGCAGAGCCAACAAGCTGGAGCGCTACTCCGCCAGCGCCTTCGGCAAGGCCGATAGCGCGGGCGTAGCGGACGTCAGCGGCGGGCAGCACTGCCGGGCGGAGTTTTATCTGGCCGGTTACGGCTGGCTGCCGTGCGACCCGGCGGACGTCACCAAAATGCGTCTGGCGGAGAAAAAAGCCCATCAGGATCCCGATGTGCAGGCGGTGAATGCTTACCTGTTTGGCAACTGGGAGATGAACTGGGTGGGCTTCAACTACGGGCGCGATTTCGAGCTGTACCCGGCGACGGAGCAGGGGGCGGTAAATAACTTTGGCTACCCCTATGCCGAGGTGGACGGCGATCCGGTCAATTTTTACGATCCAAAGGTGTTCACTTACCACTATGTCTCAACTGAACAACGCTAAGGGGGCAGGCCTTACCCTGCTGACGGCAGCCGCGGCTGCCGTTACCGCCGGGCTCTGCTGCGTCGGACCGCTGCTCTACCTGCTTTTTGGCATCTCAGCGGCGGGGTTTGCCGGGCTCAGCCAGTTTGAGTTTCTGCGCCTGCCGATGATTGCGCTCTCCCTCGGGCTGATGCTGCGGGTGTTCTGGCGGCTCTATTTTTCAAAAAGGCTGTGGTGTACCGGGCGTTTCACCCTGGGGCAGATGCGTTTACTGTTCTGGCTCTCGCTGCCGGTAATGCTGCTGGTGCTGTTCTACCCCACGGTGGTAGCCTGGATTTATGAGGTGATGGAATGAAACGACTGTTAATAAGCGCCTGTCTGCTGCTTCCGCTGTTTGCCCAGGCCGCGAATGAAAAAGTGGTGCTGGATGTGCAGGGCATGACCTGTTCGCTGTGCGTCATTTCGGTTAACCAGGCCCTGCGTGAAACGGAAGGGGTGGTGAAAGCGAAAGCGTCGTTGAAGACGCGCCAAACCGACGTCATCGTCCCGGAAGGTTTCCCGACGGAGACATTATTACAGGCGGTGGCGAAAACGGGATATACGGCAACCGTGAACCGTATTGAAAAACCGTAAATATAATAATTACGCATTATGGCTTAATTATTATTGTCGTACTGGCGCCTTTCTGAAATACCAGGAAAGGCGCCCTATCACACAAATATTGATAAATTATGATGATATTACTTCAGTTTGATAAATATTGCGTTACAAAACGTTGACCTTCCTACCCGCGCGCTCTATCTTAGAATAAGTTTCTCTATCAATTGCTCCATTTTTATCCTTATATCGCTTTTTATGACGATGGGTTATTCCGTCGCTGCGGCTTATTGTGGATTACGGTCAATATGAATATAACCGCGAGTAAATATGCCCTCTGGATGCGCGATGTTTCCCTTAATCCGTGGGCCGCTTTTTATTTCCTGCAATCCGTACTGATTAATTATTCGTTTGGATATTCATTCAGCCTGCTCTATTCAGTGGCATTTAGCTGTGTGCTTTTTGTCCTGTGGCGGATCGCGCCTCGCGTGCAGAAAGGGTTTATTGCCCTATGTAGCCTGCTGGCGGCCATCTACTTCCCGTTTGAGCAGGCCTATGGCGCACCGAACTTTAATACCCTGCTGGCGCTGCACTCCACCAACTTCAGTGAGTCCGTCGAGATCCTGACAATATTCCCGTGGCACAGCTATCTGGTCTCATTGATCATTCTGGCGCTGGGCGGGGTGGCGCTCCGGCGTAAAAGTACGCCAAAACTGCCGTGGCGCCGCGTGGATATGCTCTGTCTGGCCTTCAGCGTCGCCTGTTTCTTTATGACGCCGATGAAAAATCTGGTCCACTGGGGAAACTTCACCCTGCTGGATGTGGGCTATCCGGTGTTCCGCTTCGTGAAAGACGTGGTGATCAACAACCACGAAGTGGTGCAGGAAAAAGCGCACATGCTGGAGCTGGCTAAACTGAAGGACAACTGGACCGTGCTGGCGGTGAAGCCCCGCTACCACAACTACGTGGTGGTGATCGGTGAAAGTGCGCGTCGGGATGCCTTAGGCGCTTTTGGCGGACAGTGGAATAACACCCCCTTTGCCAGCACGGTTAAGGGCACGTTGTTCACGGATTATGTCTCCTCCAGTGCCTCCACCCAAACCTCGCTGGGCCTCTCCATGACCCGGGTGAGCGGGGGAAATCCGGAGTATCAGAATAACTTCGTCACGCTGGCAAACCGCGCCGGATTCCAGACCTGGTGGTTCTCCAATCAGGGACAAATTGGTGAAAACGATACCGCTGTCGCCAGTATTGCGAAGCGTGCCCATAACGTGCAGTTTTTACGCAAAGGCTATTATGAAGATGAAAATAATCCCCGGGATGAAACCTTATTACAGATGACGCAGCAGGTGCTTTCTACCCGCCACAGCCAAACGCAGCTGATCGTCCTGCATTTAATGGGATCACATCCCCAGGCCTGCGAGCGCACCCAGGGAAAATATGGTGAATTTGTGCAGTCGAAAGAGACCTCCTGCTACATCTACAGCATCACCCAGACCGACACCCTGTTAAAACAGCTTTATCAGCAGCTACAAAATAGCGGCGACAGCTTCTCGATGGTCTATTTCTCCGATCACGGTCTGACCTATAAATCCCGACTGACCGGGGGGCAGTATATGGGGCATGGTGATGCCTTCCAGCAAAACTATCAGGTGCCCTTTATGATCATGTCGAGCGACGACAAAGAGCATCGCCTGATTAAAGCCCGCCGCTCTGCCAATGATTTTCTCGATTTCTTCTCCGTCTGGACCGGGATCGAGGCGAAAGAGTTAAGCCCGAAATATCCCTTTGTCTCGGAGCAGGATGTGGGTTCGCCCACGGTGACCAACTTTAAGCAGCAGAAAGTGAATTACGCGCAGCTGCCTGACGATCTTCATTGATAACGCCAGTCAGGGAGGCCTGACTGGCGGGCTTCCGCTCAGACACCGCCCAGATAAGCCTTTCTGACCTCCTGATTGCCGAGTAGCTCCTCGCCGCTCCCGCTCAGGCGGATCTGGCCGTTGACCATCACATAGCCCCGGTCGGAGAGCTTCAGCGCATGGTGCGCGTTCTGCTCTACCAGAAAAATGGTCATCCCGTTGCGCGCCAGCTCCCGCAGAGTCTGGAAGATCTGCTTCACCACAATCGGCGCTAAACCCAGGCTCGGCTCATCCAGCAGTAACAGTTTGGGGCGGCTCATCAGGGCGCGGGCGATGGCCAGCATCTGTTGTTCGCCGCCGGACATGGTCATTGCCCGCTGTTTTCGCCGCTCTTTCAGGCGCGGAAAGAGGTCAAACATGCTCTGCAGATCCTCGGCCGCATGCTGGTTGCCGATGGGGATGGTCCCCATCAGCAGGTTCTCTTCGACCGTCATATCGGGAAAGATCCGCCGTCCTTCCGGCGCCTGGGCGATGCCGCCCGAAGCGACATAGTGGGTCGATTTATGGCTGATGTCTTCGCCGCAAAACAGAATTTGCCCGTCGCGCACCCGGGGCTGGCCGAAAATCGACATCAGTAGGGTCGATTTTCCCGCCCCGTTAGCGCCGATCAGCGCTACGGTTTCGCCGGGATTCACCTGCAATGAAACCTGCTTTAGCGCCTGGATCACCCCGTAATAGACATCCACCTGACGAAACTCCAGCATCGCCTCACTCATACACTGACCTCGCTCTCATCGGTGCCCAGATAGGCGGCAATGACTTTTTCATCGTGCTGGATCTGTTCGGGTTTACCCTGGGCGATCACATCTCCGTGGTCGAGGACGATGATGTGATCCGATATCTCCATCACCATGCCCATATCGTGCTCGATCAGCAGGACGGTGATGTCATGGCGATCGCGCAGGAGGCGGATGATGTTACTCAGCGTGTGGGTTTCCACCGGGTTCAGCCCGGCGGCCGGTTCATCAAGACAGATCATCTCCGGGCCGGTACACATGGCGCGGGCAATTTCGAGTCGCCGCTGCTGGCCGTAGGAGATCTCGCCCGCCAGCCGGTTGGCGCAATCCACCAGGTTCACCACCTCCAGCCAGTAGAAGGCCCGATCCAGGGCGTCGCTCTCCGCCCGGCGATAGGCGGGGGTATTCAGCACCCCGGCCAGCAGGTTGCGGTTCACCTGCATATGCTGGGCCACCAGCAGGTTCTCCACCACCGACATCTCGCGGAACAGGCGGATATTCTGGAAGGTACGCGCCAGCCCGGCCCGGTTCACCAGATGGGTGCCGCCAAACATCTTGTAGTAGAGACGCTGGCCGAACTGCGCCGGGTTGATCCAGTCTCCCGGCTGGAATTTCTGCCCGAGGATCTGGATCACGTTGGTGGTTTTGCTGCGGGTATTGAACAGAATATTGCCGCCGGAGGCTTTATAAAACCCGGTCAGACAGTTGAAGACCGTAGTTTTCCCCGCGCCGTTTGGCCCGATCAGGGCGGTGATAGAGCCGCGCTGCACCTCCAGATTGACGTCGTTTAGCGCCTTAATGCCGCCAAAATGCATCATCAGATGCTCCACGCTCAGGATAGTCCCGTTCATGGCGCCACTCCTTTTCGCACCGCGAAGCCGCTGCGGTTGATACGGATAAGGCCGCGTGGCCGCCAGATCATCATTACCACCATTAACACGCCAAAGAGCAGCACCCGGTACTCCGCAAAGGTGCGCAACAGCTCCGGTGTCACGGTGAGCACGAAGGCCGCCAGCACCACCCCGACGGTGGAGCCCATTCCGCCCAACACCACGATGGCGAGGATCAGGGCCGACTCAAAGAAGGTGAACGAGGTGGGGTTAACGAACCCCTGATAGGTGGCGAAGAATACCCCGGCGATCCCCGCGGTCGACGCCCCAAGGGTAAAGGCTGACAGCTTGACCAGCACATGGTTGAGGCCCATGGAGCGGCAGGCAATTTCGTCTTCGCGCAGCGCTTCCCAGGCGCGGCCAATGGGCATTCGCGTCAGGCGATGCTTGATGTAGAGCACCACTAGCACCACCAGTAGCAGCACGGCGTAGATGAAGATGAACTTCAGATTGGGGTTAAAGGTCAGGTTAAAAAACTCGTGGAACGGGACGCCGCCCTCTTTCGCCCGCCGACCAAACTCCAGCCCGAAAAAGGTCGGGGGCGGGGCGGAGACGCCGTTCGGCCCGCCGGTAAAGGTCAGCCAGTTATTAAGCACCAGACGAATGATCTCCCCGAAGCCGAGAGTCACAATCGCCAGATAGTCACCGTGCATCCGCAGCACCGGGAAGCCGAGCAGGGCGCCTGCGGCAGCGGCCATGAGCGCCGCCAGGGGGAGCATGGTCCAGAAGCCGAGCCCCAGATACTGATAGCCCAGCGCCAGCCCGTAGGCGCCGATGGCATAAAAGGCGACGTAGCCAAGATCCAACAGCCCCGCGAGCCCGACCACGATGTTCAGCCCGAGGCCGAGCAGGACGTAGATCAGGCCGAGGATCGCCACCGTCAGCACGTATTTGGTGGCGACGAAAGGAAAACAGACCGCCAGAGCGATTATCAGCGGCAGGATCCAGCGCATCCGGCTTTTGTACTCCGGCGGGCGCACGTAAACCCCGGCGCTGTCGCTCTCGAAACGCGCGGAGAGACGCCTGCCCGGCGCGGTCATTAAAAAGGCGCTGAGTAAGAAACGTCCTGTCATTACCGTGGCGATGATCCACGCCAGGCGCCGCCCTTCGAAGTTAAAGCTGTAGCCATCCAGCACCACACCCGCCACCGGACCGAAAATAATCAGCGCGACCATGCCCGCAAAAATGGCGTCGAGGAGGCAGCGTTTGAGTGAAAAGCCGTCGTGAGCAACGGGCTGTGAAACGATCTGTGACGTCATGTTGTTTCTCTCACACTTTGGCCACGACGGGACGGCCAAGCAGTCCCTGAGGACGGAAAATAAGGATCACCACCAGCAACCCAAAGGAGAAGACATCTTTATAATCGGTGTTGACCATGCCGGAGAACTGCGCCTCGGCGATGCCGAGGATTAACCCCCCTAACATGGCGCCGGGCAGGGAGCCGATCCCCCCGAGCACGGCGGCGGTAAAGGCTTTAATCCCGATGATAAACCCGGCGTAAAAATCAAAGGTGCCGTAGTTCATGGTGATCAGCACGCCCGCCAGCCCGGCCATCGCCGCGCCAATCACAAACACCAGGGAGATAATCCGGTCGGTATTAATGCCGAGAATCGACGCCATCTTGCGATCCTGCTGCACGGCGCGACACATCCGCCCTAGACGGGTGTTGCTGATGATCCAGGTCAGCACCAGCATCCCGGTAAACGAGGCAATCAGAATGAAGACTTTGGTGTAGGTGATCTGCACAAAGCCTTCGCCAATGTGAAAGCGAAGCACCCCGTCAAGCATGGTGGGCACCCCTTGCTGGCGTGGGCCCTGGCTGAGCTGAGCATAGTTTTGCAGGATCAACGACATGCCGATGGCGGAGATCAGCGGGGCCAGGCGCGTAGAGTTACGCAGCGGTTTATAGGCGATCCGTTCGATGGTCCAGCCATAGACGCCGGTTACCACGATGGTGAAGACCAGCGTGCCGAGGATCAGCAGCGGAAAAGATTCCAGCCCGAAGAAGGAGAGGAGCGCCAGGCCGATGGCGCAGAGATAGGCTGAGATCATATAGACTTCGCCGTGGGCGAAGTTAATCATGCCAATAATGCCGTAGACCATGGTATAGCCGATGGCGATCAATCCGTAGACCGACCCCAGCGTTAAGCCATTGATTAGCTGCTGCAGAAAGAAAGTTTCCATCATCGCGCGCTCGTGTTACAGGCCGCAGGTTGCGCTGCGGCCCGATGGTTATAGTGCGTCGGTATGTCGCCATACCGACGTTGAGCGTGATTCCGTCCCGTTACTGTACTTCCTTATATTTACCCTGGTCGTCCCACTCGTACACCACGTAGTCAGAGACTTTCAGGTCGCCCTTGCTGTCCCAGGATTTTTTGCCCATTACGGTATCCACCGAATTGGCTTTCAGCCATTCGCTGGCTTTGGCCGGATCGGCACCGCCCGCAGCTTTAAAGGCCGCAGCAATGGCCTGCACAGAGGCGTAGGCGTAGAGGGTATAGCCTTCCGGCTCGAATTTACTGGCGCGGAATTTGTCGATCACCGCTTTGCCTTCCGGGATCAGGCGCGGGTCTTTGCCGAAGGTCATGTAGATGCCTTTGGTGTACTGCGCCCCCCCGGCGGCGGTGACCATCTCTTCGTTGACGATACAGTCGCCGGAGAAGAATTTCGCCTGCACGCCCTGCTCACGCATCTGACGCACCAGCGGGCCTGCTTCCGGATGGCAGCCGCCAAAGAAGACCACGTCTGGCTTCTGGGCGCCGATTTTGGTCACTAACGCGTTAAAGTCTTTCTCGCCGCGGGACAGCCCTTCGTACATCACGTTCTGCACTCCACGTTTCGCCAGCGCCGCTTTGGTAGCATCCGCCAGACCCTGTCCGTAGGTGTCCTTGTCGTGAATAATCGCCACCCGTTTGGCTTTCAGCTTGTCGATAATGAAATCGCTGGCGATCTGGCCCTGCTGGTCATCGCGCCCGCACATGCGGAACATATCGCTCATGCCGCGCTCGGTGATCTGCGGGTTGGTAGAGCCGGGGGTGATGGCCAGCACGCCGGCGTCGTTATAGACCTCCGAGGCTGGCATGGTGGAGGAGGAGCAGAAGTGGCCGACCACAGCTTTAACTTTATCCTGATCTACCAGCCGGTTAGCCACCGACACAGCCTGCTTCGGTTCGCAGGCGTCATCGCCCTGCACCAGTTTGATCTTCTCACCATTAATGCCGCCCGCGGCGTTGATATCTTCCGCAGCCTGCGTTGCGCCATGCCAGTACTGATCCCCGTACGTGGCGTTCGGTCCGGTAAAGGGACCCGCCACACCAATCACGATATCAGCCTGGGCGGAAAACGCCGTGACCAGGCAGCCTGCCAGAACAAGAGAAAGAGGACTTCTGATGAATTTCAGCGACATTATGATCTACCTTTTCTGAGTGATTTTTGCACAACCGTGTGTAGTCGAACGCCTGAAGGCGTACCCAATCCAAAAATGCATTGCACTAAACGGACGACAAACTGCAGAAACAGGCGAGGGTGTCTGACGCATTTCCTCGACAGAACAACATTAAGCAAAATGGTTGCCAGAACGGGCAGCGTAGGGCCTTGTTTCGACAATTTTCAGTATAGAGCGCCGTTTTACGCCGCCCGGCACCACGAAGTGAAATTACAGCGGGGATCACATCTCATTAACAACAAAGCACATAAGTTGTGCAACGGTCACGATTTAAGCGTTTTTGCACCAGCAAAGACCGCGGATCAACAGGGAAGAGAACCGTTTCTGTGTTACCCTGCACGCCATTCTATTCTGCAGGAGATCTACCCATGACCGAAGGCCCGTTAAACGAAACCGAAATGGAGTGGCTGGAAGAGACCTTAATGACCTACGGTCATGATGACGAGTCCGTTATGGATGTTTCAGAACTCGACGGTATGCTGACCGCGGTGCTGTCCGGCCCCGTGGTAGTGGAACCAGATCGTTGGCTGGTGGCGGTGTGGGGCGGCGAAAAGAACATTCCGCGCTGGAAGAACGAGCGTGAGATGAACCGCTTCATCGATCTCTGCTTCAAGCATATGAACGATATCGCCGAACGCCTGAGCGACTACCCGGATCAGTTTGAACCGATGTTCGGTATGAACGACGTCGACGGTCAAACCTATACCGTGGTGGAAGAGTGGTGCTTCGGCTATATGCGCGGCGTGGCATTGACCGACTGGTCATCTCTGCCGGAGTCGCTGCGTGCCGATCTGGATTTAATTGCCCTGCACGGTTCCGAAGAGAACTTTGAGCGTCTGGATTCCTTCAGTGAAGAGGCGTTCCAGCAGAGCATCGAGGGGATTCGTCCGGCAGCGCTGCGTCTGTATAACTACTGGATTGCCAACCCGCAAGAGCCGGTTACTCAGCAGCCGGTGATTAACGGCACCAAAGTGGGGCGCAACGATCCCTGTCCGTGCGGCAGCGGCAAGAAATTCAAGAACTGCTGTCTGCATTAACAGCGCCCGGCGGCGCTTCGCTTGCGCGGGCCTCAATATCCGTAGGCCGGGTAAGCGCAGCGCCACCCGGCATCATTGCACGTTATCCCACCTCTGGCAGCAACCCCGCCGTAATCCCGAACTGCACCAGGATTATCGCGATCCCGCAGGCGAAGACCAGACAGAGCGCAGGCTTACCGCCTGGTACCCGGTAGTTCCCTTCTGGATGATGCTTACGGCTTTGCCAGACCAGCAGCGAGGGCAGCAGCAGCGCCAGCACCGCCAGCGCCACGCCTGCGTAACCCAGCGCCATCACAAAACCCCGTGGGTAGAATAGCGCGAAGGCCAGCGGCGGCAGAAAGGTGATTGCCCCGGTCTGAATACGTCCGCTGACCGTGCGGCTGCGCTGGAACAGGTCGGCGAGGTAGTCGAACAGGCCCAGCGCCACCCCCAGGAACGAGGTCGCCAGGGCGAGATCGGCAAACAGATGCACCGCCAGCTCAACGTGCGGCGAGGCAACCACTTCGCGTACGGCCTGCAACAGCCCGTTCAGCCCACTATGGTTTGCCAGCATCCCCATGAAGCTCGACGAGTTGATACTGCCGAGGGTGACCAGCTGCCAGAAGATGTATGCCACCAGCGGAATAGCGCTACCGGTGATAAAGATCCAGCGCAGCTTGCGCACGTTGCCATTCATATAGCTGACAATGCTCGGCACGCTGCCGTGGAAACCAAACGAGGTAAAAATGACCGGGATAGCCGACAGAGCCAGCCCTTTCTCCAGCGGCAGCGTCAGTAAGTTGACCTTATGAATATGCGGGGCCAGCAGGGCCAGCATCACCACCAGGAAGACTATTTTTGCCGAGAACAGGAGGCGGTTGAACAGATCGACCAGTGAAGTGCCCACGCAGACCACGCCCCCGCCAATCAGGGTAAATAAGAGCACCCCGGTGGCGGGGGAGATATCAGCGTTGAACCCGTCATTGACGCTGGAGGCGATCAACTCCCCGGCGCCGCTGATGTAAGCTGCCGTCAGGGCATACATCAGGAACATCATGCTAAAGCCGGTGATCCACTGGCCGAATCGCCCCAGATAACGCCCGGCCAGCGATCCCAGCCCGGTATCGGCAGGAACGTGTTGATACACTTCGAGCAGCAACAGGGCGGTGTAACACATCAGTGCCCACAGCACGCCCAGTAACACCAGCGTAACGCCAAAACCGACACCTGCCGCCGCCAGCGGCATCGCCAGCATCCCGGCGCCAATCGTCGTTCCGGCGACGATAAAAATACTACCCAGCGTTCTGTTCTTCACGTTTTCCTCTAAAACCCTACGGCACAACGACAAAATCTGCGGCGCAGAGTAAGGGAAAAGGACGGGCTCGTCAAACCGGCGTTACAACGAGTGTAATATAATCTTTACGCTATTTAACTTAAGCGTCGCTCTGGTCATATGCCCGTAAAAATGAGGAGGTTTGCCTACTTCATAAGAGCAATGTTTTCGCTCGATAATCAGGCGTAACGTAAACGTTTCTTATAAATATTCAAAAAAAGTGAGACGACGATGGTGGTCAGTAACCCCTTCTGTGCGAAATGGAGTCGTTCAGGCAATTTATTGTGTCACGGGCACTGGATAATCAGCTGGCAGGGCCAGGCGCTAACCTTACCGGAGGCGAGGCAGGAAAAGGATATGGGGACCTGGGCCATCTATTCGATCATCGATCCCGAAGATGAGATCTTTGCCCAAGGGTTGCAGGAAGATGAGTGGATTATTGAAAACGTCGAATGGCTGACCGATCTCTTTTTCGACCACGGCATCCCGCTGGAGACGGCCAGCTATCGCCAGTTTTATCAAGCGGTCAATAAACAGGACTGGCGCTGCACCAGCTGTGCGGGTTGCATGTAAACCTGCGCCAGCGCAAAACGTTGCGGGGAGGAAAGGGTTAGGCTGCGCCTTTTCTTCTGGAGGGTTTATGGCATCCATTCATGGGCACGAAGTGCTGACGATGATGATCGAGTCCGGTGAGCAATACAGCGAAGAGAGTCTGATTGCTGCGATTACGGCGCGTTTTGGTGACGAGGCGCGTTTTCACACCTGTTCAGCTGCGGATATGACGGCGGCGGAGCTGGTGGCATTTCTGGCGGCGCGCGGTAAATTCATTCCGCAGGCGTCGGGTTTTTCAACTCATGAAAGTAAAATCTGCCGCCATTAATAATAACGCGGCGCCTGATGGCGCCGCATAAATATTAATTTTGGGCATCGAGCGTCGACAGTTCTTTATCAATAAAGTACAACCCTTCACCCGATTTTCCGGCCAGTGAAAGTTTATCGAGAACCGATTTAAACAGCTTCTCTTCTTCATGCTGTTCTGCCACATACCACTGCAGGAAATTAAAGGTAGGATAATCCTGGCTGGTCATTGCTGCGTGTACCAGTTCATTAATTTTTTGCGTGATTAGCTGTTCATGCTCGTAGGTAGCGCGGAACAGTTCATCTAATGAGGCATATTCTGCAAACGGCGATGCCACCGGGTTGATGCGCGGCAGGCTGCCGGTATCCGTAAGATAATCAAAGAGACGCTGCATGTGCGTCATCTCTTCCTGCGCGTGACGACGCATAAATGCCGCCGCGCCTTCAAAACTGTGATAGCTGCACCAGGCACTCATCTGTTGATAGAGCAGGGAGGAGTAAAGCTCCAGATTCATTTGCTCATTGAGCTTGTCGATCATTTCACTTTTAAGCATGGTGTGGCTCCGTTTTATTATTAACTGGTCAACGTGAGCGTTACTATAATTTGTTATTTATTTATTTGCAAAAAGTAAAATAAATATTTAAGCGATCATAATACGAATGGGAATAAAACGCATTGCGTGCAGCTTAAATATATTAATGATAATTATTCTGTTTCGTGTTTAGAATATTATTGCCAGCAGAAGCGCTGGCAACGAAATTAGTAATAAGCCGAGGTCGTAACGGCAGGGGCGGGGGCGTAACCGTGGCACTGATACTGGATAGTGACGGTTTTGTTCAGACACAGCGAGCCGCTGATCACGCTACAGGTTTCGATCGGCTGACCGTAGGCCTGGGCCGTGCTGTATCCCATGGCCTGACATTCGCGGGTGGCAGTGCCACTTGTTACATAGGCATCATCATAAGAGGTCTGGAATAGTGGCTGACCATAATCAAGCCTGACGACCCCCGAGGTGACATCGACACTGCTCACTTCAGCCTTGCGGGTGATGCCGCAACCTGCCAGTAACAGCACCAGACCGACCGTGCATAATCTCTTCATAGAACACTCTGAATGCGTTGAAATAACCTATACTAACGCCAGACGTAAAGCGCAATGCCAGGAATAACCACCTGTTCTCTCTTTTCTCTTCGCCACGACCATCCGGCTCTTTCAATCATAAGCCATCCTTTTGCGAACCGGTGTTCACATCCCTCTTCATCAAAATTGTGAGCGCATCTTTGTTTTTTGAAACTATTTTTCACTTAATTTGAAAGTGCGTTTGCTTAGTAGTAAGGTGAGTCAGGTAAGCTATTCACAGCGGGGTGCCCCGCATCGCATTCAGGAGACGAAGTATGAAAATTGCACTGATGATGGAAAACAGCCAGGCGCAAAAAAACGCCATCATCCTCAAGGAATTGAACGCCGTTGCTGAAGAGAAAGGTTTCCCGGTTTATAACGTTGGGATGAGCGACGAAAACGATCACCACCTGACCTATATTCACCTGGGGATCATGGCGAGCATTCTGCTGAACTCTAAAGCGGTTGATTTCGTGGTGACCGGTTGCGGTACCGGCCAGGGTGCGCTGATGTCCCTGAACATCCACCCGGGCGTGGTGTGTGGCTACTGCATCGATCCTGCTGACGCCTTCCTGTTTGCACAGATCAACAACGGTAACGCACTCGCCCTGCCATTTGCCAAAGGCTTCGGCTGGGGCGCAGAGCTGAACGTGCGCTTTATCTTTGAAAAAGCCTTCACTGGCCGTAAAGGCGAAGGTTATCCGCCAGAGCGTAAAGAGCCTCAGGTTCGCAACGCGGGCATCCTGAACCAGGTGAAAGCGGCTGTGGTGAAAGAGAACTATCTCGACACCCTGCGCGCCATCGATCCGGAGCTGGTTAAAACCGCGGTTACCGGTCAGCGTTTCCAGCAGTGCTTCTTCGAGAACTGCCAGGATAAAGAGATCGAAGCCTTTGTTCGCGGTATTATCGGCTAAGTTGCTAACACTGATAAAAAGCCAGCTTGCGCTGGCTTTTTTTATGCCTGTTTTCTGGATACCGCACTGCCGGCATCTTTTACCAGCCGCAGGGTATCGACCATCCCCAGCAGACAGACCAGCGCAATCGCTACAAACGCCAGCCGGAAGCTGATGCCCGGTAGCGACGCCATCCCCAGCCATTCGCTACACACTTCGCCGATGCGGATCCCGATGGCGCCGAGGGTGATCCCCAGCCCCACTGCCAGCTGGGTGGCGGTGGAAAATAGGGTGTTGGCATAGCTCATCTGCGGCGAAGGCACATCCGCAAAAGCAAGGGTACTGATGGCGGTAAACTGAATGGAACGGAACACGCCGCCCAGATAAAGGATCAGCATAATGAGCCACACCGGGGTTTGCGGGGTCAGGAAAGCGCAGGCCAGCAGAGCCAGCACGTTCAGCGCGCCGTTGATTAGAAGTAGCTTCTTAAACCCCAGTCCGCGAATCAGTGGCGTGGTTGCCGGTTTGATGGTCAGGTTGCCGACAAAGACGGCCAGCACCAGCAAACCGGAGTGGAACGCATCCATGCCGAATCCCACCTGAAAGAGCAGCGGCAGCAAAAACGGCACGGCGCTGATGGAGGCGCGAAACAGCGACCCGCCGTACATCGTCACCCGAAAGGTGGGTACCTGCAAGGCGTCGAGGCGGATCATCGGCCACTCGGCACGCCGGAAATGGCGCAGGGCATAAATCATGGTCACCATTCCTGTTGCCAGCAGCGCAAGGGTCATGCCTGTATTCACCTCCTGCGCCCCCATTATCTCCATGGCATAGACCAGACTCACCATCGCCACTGAGGTGGCGATAAAGCCCGGCGTATCGAATGGGCGACGGGCCTCTTCATAGATATCGGGAATAATGCGCAGCGCCAGCACGATAGCTATCAGCCCTAACGGCACGTTAATAAAGAAGATCCAGCGCCAGTTGGCATAGCTGGTAATAAAGCCCCCCAGCGGCGGGCCGATGATGGGCGCCACCAGCGCGGGCCAGGTGAGGGTGGCGATGGCGGTAATCAACAGGTGCTTAGGCGTGGTGCGCAATACGGCAAGGCGGCCTACCGGCACCATTAATGCACCGCCCATTCCCTGCAATATGCGCATGGCGATGAACTGATCCACGCTGGTGGCGAGACCGCACAGCACCGAGGCGAGAGTGAAGATTGCCAGGGCTAGGGTGAACACCTTACGCGCGCCAAAGCGATCGGCGATCCAGCCGCTGGCCGGAATAAGCACCGCCAGGGTAATGAGGTAGGCGCTGATCCCGAGATTAAGATCGACCGCCTGCACGCCAAAGCTTTTCGCCATATCGGGTAACGCCGTGGCGATCACCGTGCCGTCAAGAAACTCCATAAAGAACGCGCCGGCTACCAGCAGCGCGGCGGGAGAGATCCCGCTGGCCGCTTTGCCGGAGTGATTTTCGGTCATTTTTTCTCTGCCACTTAAAAATTTTTTTAAAAATTTACGGAAACACGTTGTGCGTTAATGCTCTGAATTATATTCGTTTTTAAACGGAACATCGTTTTGTTTTAAATAAACTGCCGTGATGAATATCACAAAAACATTGATTTTTGTGATGGAGGTCATATTATAGCCGCATCAACAATAACACCTGCATAACACTTAGCCGGAGCATACCGATGAAATTGCGCAAGATCCTGAAAAGCATGTTCGAATCCTACTGCAAGACCTTTAAGGACGTACCGCCAGGCGCGATGTTCTGATAAGAAAAACCTGCTCCGGCAGGTTTTTTTGTGCCTGTACGCCGCATCAGCGCTGACGTTTTGCTACTATGACGGCCTTTCAAACAGGAGAAGCCTATGTCTCAAAACCTGAGTGCCGATCAGGAACTGATCTCTGACGTCGTTGCATGCCAGCTGGTCATCAAACAAATTCTTGATGTGATTGAAATCATTGCGCCCGCAGAAGTCCGCGAGAAAATGTCCAGTCAGCTGAAAAACATCGATTTCGCCAGCAATCCTGCGTCGGCCGACCCTGTTACGCTGCGCGCCGTACAGAAAGCCATTGCGCTGATCGAGCTGAAGTTCACGCCGCAGGGCGAGTCTCACTAAAATAAACCGGTGTTTTGAATTTACAAACGGTTTTGTGAGAATAATGTGAACGGGCGACTCTGGGTCGCCCGGAATGCGAATTACATGAAGGTCTGCACCAGTAGGTTGGTGACGCTTTTGCAAAAAATTACCCGGCACAGGCCGGGTAATTTAGTTAACGCGCAGAATCAGTGATGCTGACGGCTGACGACGTTAAGCAGCTGGCGATCGGTCTGTTCCAGACCCATGCCGGTGCGACGCGCCTGGCGAACTTCATCAAGGATGGTTTTGAGTAATACCCCATCCTGCTGCTGTTCTTTTTCAATATCATGCAGGAAGTTGAGCGTAGAAATATCTTTCATTTTCCGCGCTTCATCCGTTAATTGATTCAGCGTCTGACAGCGCTGCTCATACTCTTCGAGTGTGCGCTGGAAAACCGCTTCCAGGCAATTGCACTCTTCGTCAGTCATATCCACGGGTTTCAGAACCGGCATCGCGCCTGATGCTTTTAAAAAATCGAAAACGCGCATCATTTGCGTGACGTTGCTCTGCGCCTGGAGGCGCAGGAAGGTCGCGGAACCGGTTAGCTGATGTTCTGAACACCACTCGCTGAGGTGCAAAGAGAGATTTGACGCATGAAACTCGAGGTTCATCTGCGTGTTGAGCCTGGTGATCATATCCGAGACAGCCATATCCATTCCCTTTTCTTCGTTTATGTAACCAAAAAAATAATCATCATTAACGATAGTTCACTACAGAATAAAAGCATTCTGTTTTCCCTGTATGTGATCCCAAATTCATTTCAGGCACCAGGTAGAATTCATAATAACAGTGAATCCTTTATAAGAAAATCCTTATAAATATATTCTTACTAAACCTTACCCCTCACCAAGAATTAAAAAAAATGAAGAATTTCGAGAAGAAAGGGGTGAGGTTTTTGCAAATAACTTATTGTAATATATAAATTTGTATGAATTTAATACAGCTCGAACAATGAAATTACTTTATGTCTTTCTCCGTCGCGGTGAAATAGGCGCTTAGCAAAAAAGATGATAATTATTCCTGCCAGGTGGAATACAGAAAATTCTGGTTTTTAATAGATTTTTACAGTTGGTGAAAATTGCGCCAGATCATTTTTGCTGAAAATAGTGCGATATGTGATCCCGCTGGAAGTTTTCCGCCCTGTACGCGGTGAAAATGAAACATTGTTTTATGTTTCATTAGCGGAGTTCATTATGGCAAAAGTAGCGGTGCTGCTGGCACCCGGATTTGAAGAGGCGGAAGCGATTATCACTATTGATATCTTGCGCCGTCTCCACATTGAGGTAGAAACCCTGGCCTGCGCCGAGTCGCGCGCGGTGGTGAGCTACCATAATATCCCGATGGTGGCGGACAGCACCCTCAGCGAAAAAATCGACAGTTACTACGACGCGGTCGTTTTACCCGGTGGCCCGCAGGGCAGCGTGAATCTGGCGGCCAGTGCCGATGTGGTGCGTTTTGTCGCCGCGCATGACGAAGCGGGCAAATTTATCGCACCAATCTGTTCGGCTGCGGCGCGCGTGCTGGGCGGCAATGGCCTGTTAAAAGGGCGTCGCTATGTCTGCTCGGGAGAACTCTGGCAGGCAATTCAGGACGGCGAATATGTCGATGCGCCAGTGGTGGAAGATGGCAACCTCATCAGCGGCAAGGGGCTGGGTCATGCCTTTGACTTTGCGCTGACGCTCTCAGCACGTCTACTGGGTGATGAAGCACCGGTACGCGATCACGCCGAGCATATCTATTATCCCTGGTAATACGATGCCGGGCGCCAGCGCGCCCGGATCACAAGGATTTCTTAGCTAATCTTATGGACTAATCTGCTTTCCTCCTTTCTATTTGTCAGACAAATACCTGCATATTTATGTCTTTTTCCGCTGAATCTATGTACGCAATTACTGTAATTCTGCGGTGTGATGGCGCTCTCTTATGGATGATTAATTTCCCGCTAAAACTATCTCAAGCAAATGCGCTTAATACACCCCTGGCGCTAATGCCTTGTTTTAAGTCCGATTAAAAACATTTTAGTTGTTATTCCCCTACAAATTAAAACGCTAAAGCTGGAGTTAACCATGCACAAATTTACTAAAGCGCTGGCGGCCATCGGTCTGGCTGCCGTTATGTCACAATCCGCTATGGCGGAGAACCTGAAGCTCGGTTTCCTAGTGAAGCAACCGGAAGAGCCATGGTTCCAGACAGAGTGGAAATTTGCCGATAAAGCCGGGAAAGATTTGGGTTTTGAAGTCATTAAAATTGCTGTGCCGGATGGTGAAAAAACGCTGAACGCTATCGACAGCTTGGCAGCCAGCGGCGCGAAAGGGTTTGTCATCTGTACTCCGGATCCCAAACTGGGCTCGGCTATCGTGGCGAAAGCGCGTGGCTACGACATGAAAGTTATCGCCGTGGACGACCAGTTCGTGAATGCCAAAGGCAAGCCGATGGATACCGTGCCGCTGGTGATGATGGCGGCGACCAAAATCGGCGAGCGTCAGGGCCAGGAGCTCTATAAAGAGATGCAAAAACGCGGCTGGGACGTGAAGGACACCGCGGTTATGGCGATCACCGCCGATGAACTGGATACCGCACGCCGTCGTACCACCGGCTCGATGGAAGCCCTGAAAGCGGCCGGCTTCCCGGAAAAACAGATCTACAAAGTGCCAACCAAATCCAACGACATCCCGGGCGCCTTCGATGCGGCCAATTCCATGCTGGTGCAACACCCTGAAGTGAAACACTGGCTGGTAGTGGGGATGAACGACAACACCGTACTGGGCGGCGTGCGCGCCACCGAAGGCCAGGGCTTCAAAGCGGCAGATGTAATCGGCATCGGCATCAACGGCGTTGATGCGGTAAGCGAGCTCTCTAAAGCACAGGCCACCGGCTTCTACGGCTCTCTGCTGCCAAGCCCGGACGTACATGGCTATAAATCCAGCGAAATGCTCTACAACTGGGTCACCAAAGGTGCCGAGCCAGCGAAATTCACTGAAGTTACCGACGTGGTGCTGATCACCCGTGACAACTTCAAAGCAGAGCTGGAGAAAAAGGGACTGGGCGGTAAGTAATTCACTGTGATTGCGCCCCCCGTAGCATCGGGGGGCCAGACGTTCACTACTCGATCCTCGGAGACGTTATGCAACAGTCTGAACCGTATCTCTCTTTTCGCGGCATCGGCAAAACCTTTCCCGGTGTCAATGCGCTGACCGACATCAGCTTTGACTGCTATGCGGGTCAGGTTCATGCCCTGATGGGTGAGAACGGCGCCGGAAAATCCACGCTGTTGAAGATCCTCAGCGGTAACTACACCCCCACGACAGGCACGCTCGCCATCCAAGGCAAAGAGGTCGCCTTCGCGGACACCACCGCCGCGCTGAATGCCGGTGTCGCCATCATCTACCAGGAACTGCATCTGGTGCCGGAGATGACCGTGGCGGAGAACATCTATCTTGGGCAGCTTCCGCATAAGGGCGGTTTCGTTAACCGTTCGCTGCTCAACTATGAGGCCGGATTACAGCTTAAGCACCTTGGGCTGGATATTGATCCCCAGACCCCGCTCAAGTATCTCTCCATCGGCCAGTGGCAGATGGTGGAGATTGCCAAGGCGCTGGCGCGCAATGCCAAAATTATCGCCTTTGACGAACCCACCAGCTCCTTGTCGGCACGTGAAATCGAGAACCTGTTCCGGGTGATCCGCGAGCTGCGCAAAGAGGGGCGCATCATTCTGTACGTATCGCACCGTATGGAAGAGATCTTCGCCCTCAGCGACGCTATTACCGTGTTTAAAGATGGTCGCTATGTCCGCACCTTCAGCGACATGCAGCAGGTCAACCACGACCTGCTGGTGCAGGCGATGGTAGGGCGCGAACTGGGTGATATCTATCACTGGGAACCGCGCCAGTATGGCGGCGAACTGCTGCGCCTCGAAGAGGTTAAAGCCCCGGGCGTACGCACCCCGGTAAGCCTGACGGTGCGCAGCGGTGAAATCGTTGGCCTGTTCGGACTGGTAGGGGCAGGGCGCAGCGAGTTGATGAAAGGACTGTTTGGCGGCACCCGCATCACCGGCGGTCAGGTGTTTATCGACGGCCAGCCTGTCGATATTCAGAAACCAGCCCATGCCATTCGCGCAGGGATGATGCTCTGCCCGGAAGACCGCAAAGCCGAAGGGATCATCCCGGTGCACTCGGTGCGGGATAACATCAATATCTCGGCCCGCCGGAAAACCATTCGTGCCGGATGCCTGATTAACGACACGTGGGAGGTCAGTAATGCCGATCACCACATTCGATCGCTCAACATCAAAACCCCGGGCGCGGAACAGCTGATTATGAATCTCTCCGGTGGCAACCAGCAAAAGGCCATTCTGGGCCGCTGGCTGTCGGAAGAGATGAAGGTGATCCTGCTGGATGAACCGACGCGTGGTATCGATGTGGGCGCCAAGCACGAAATCTATAACGTCATTTATGCCCTGGCAAAACGTGGCGTGGCGGTGCTCTTCGCCTCCAGCGATCTGCCGGAAGTACTGGGTGTGGCAGACCGTATCGTGGTGATGCGTGAAGGAGCCATTGCCGGTGAATTGCTACATGAACAGGCGAATGAACAGCAGGCGTTAAGCCTCGCCATGCCTAAAGTCAGTCAGGCTGTCGCCTGAGTAAGGAGAATAAGATGTCCTCTGTCACTACATCCGGAGCGCCGAAATCGGCCTTCAGCTTTGGGCGGATCTGGGATCAATACGGCATGCTGGTCGTGTTTGCCGTACTGTTCCTCGGCTGCGCCATCTTTGTGCCTAATTTCGCCACCTTCATTAACATGAAAGGGCTGGGCCTTGCCATCTCCATGTCGGGCATGGTGGCCTGCGGGATGCTGTTCTGTCTGGCATCCGGCGACTTCGACCTGTCGGTCGCCTCGGTTATCGCCTGTGCCGGGGTAACCACCGCAGTGGTCATTAACATGACCGAAAGCCTGTGGATTGGCGTGGCGGCCGGGTTGCTGCTCGGTGTGCTCAGCGGGCTGGTAAACGGCTTCGTGATTGCGCGCCTGAAAATCAACGCCCTGATCACCACGCTCGCCACCATGCAGATTGTGCGTGGGCTGGCCTACATCATCTCTGACGGTAAAGCGGTGGGGATTGAAGATGAGCGCTTCTTTACCCTCGGCTACGCCAACTGGCTCGGTCTGCCAGCGCCTATCTGGCTCACGGTCGGTTGCCTGATCATTTTTGGTTTCCTGCTGAACAGAACCACCTTTGGCCGTAATACTCTGGCGATTGGTGGTAATGAAGAGGCGGCGCGTCTGGCGGGTGTGCCGGTAGTACGGACCAAGATCATCATCTTCGTGCTTTCCGGTCTGGTGTCGGCGGCGGCGGGGATTATTCTGGCTTCACGTATGACCAGCGGCCAGCCAATGACCTCTATCGGCTATGAGCTGATCGTCATCTCAGCCTGCGTTTTAGGTGGCGTATCGCTGAAGGGCGGCATCGGAAAAATCTCATATGTGGTGGCCGGGATACTGATTCTTGGCACGGTTGAGAACGCCATGAATCTGCTGAACATCTCCCCGTTCTCGCAGTATGTGGTACGTGGCCTGATCCTGCTTGCAGCGGTGATTTTCGACCGTTACAAGCAAAAAGCAAAGCGCACCGTTTAACCCTTTTTTCCACCCCCTCCCGACTTAACTTTTAAGTGTAGCCCCCCTTCCCAGCCGCAGCGGGAAGGGGGATGTCAAATGGCGAGCCCCGTCACACTGTCTATACTTACATGGCTACTGAGATGTTTGCCGTTTTTCATCTCGCCAACTGTAAGGAGGATCAGGGTGGCCGATACGTTAACTTCACCGCCTTTACTATCAGAAAACTTTGCGTACTTTTTCGACCTCGACGGGACCCTTGCTACCATCAAGCCACACCCCGATGAGGTAGTTGTTCCCGCAGAAGTATTACAGGCGCTGAATCAGCTGGCACAGCTGAATGAGGGGGCACTGGCATTGATATCAGGGCGTTCAATGGCCGAGCTGGACCAGCTCGCCAGACCCTACCGTTTCCCGCTTGCCGGTGTACACGGGGCGGAGCGCCGCGACATCCATGGTCATTCGCAATCCGTTTCTCTTCCCCCGGATCTGATCCAGACGCTGCATGCGCAGCTTACAACGGCGCTTTTATATCTGCCTGGCACCGAACTTGAAGCCAAAGGGATGGCATTTGCAATCCACTACCGTCAGGCTCAGGAATATGAGAAGAATATTTTCGCCCTGGCGGAACAGATCGTGCACGACAATCCGCAGCTGTCACTCCAGCCAGGTAAATGTGTGGTCGAAATCAAACCGAGAGGGATCCATAAAGGCGAGGCTATCTCAGCCTTTATGCATGAAGCGCCTTTTCTCGGCAGAACGCCGGTTTTCTTTGGTGATGACCTCACCGATGAGCATGGCTTTGAAGTGGTGAATCAGCTTAAAGGGGTATCAGTGAAAGTCGGCGCAGGTGAGACCAAAGCCAGCTGGCGGTTGGCTACGGTACCTGATGTCTGGCAATGGGTAATAAAAGCCGCTAACCATCAACAAGAACAAGAAATAGCGCAAATTAACAGGAGAAAACCTTATGGGTCGCTTGATCGTAGTTTCTAATCGCATCGCTCCCCCGGATGATAAAAAAGCCAGCGCAGGTGGCCTGGCAGTTGGGGTGCTGGGGGCGTTAAAAAGTACGGGGGGGCTCTGGTTTGGCTGGAGTGGAGAGATTGGTAATGAGGACAAACCGCTAAAAAAGGTGACGCGCGGGAATATCACCTGGGCCTCGTTTAATCTCAGTGAACAGAATTACGATGAGTACTACAGCCAGTTCTCCAATGCCGTGCTGTGGCCAGCCTTCCACTACCGCCTCGACCTGGTAAAGTTTAAGCGCGAGGCCTGGGAAGGGTACACGCGGGTCAATAGCCTGCTGGCCGATAAGCTGCTGCCGTTAGTCCAGCAGGACGACGTGCTATGGATACACGATTATCATCTGCTGCCGTTTGCCAGCGAGCTGCGCAAGCGCGGCGTCAACAACCGGATTGGCTTCTTCCTGCATATTCCGTTCCCGACCCCGGAGATCTTCAACGCGCTGCCGCCGAGCGACGAGCTGCTTGAACAGCTCTGCGATTACGATCTGCTGGGCTTCCAGACCGAAAATGACCGCCTGGCCTTCCTCGACAGCGTGGCCAGCAAAACGCGCCTGACGGCACATGACGATGACACGCACTCCGCCTGGGGCAAGCGCTTCCGCACTGAAGTCTATCCGATTGGTATTGAGCCGGACGAGATTATCGAGCAGGCTTCCGGGCCGCTGCCGCCTAAGCTGGCGCAGCTGAAAGAGGAGCTGAAGCACGTAAAAAACATCTTCTCCGTTGAGCGTCTCGATTACTCCAAAGGGCTGCCGGAGCGTTTTCAGGCCTATGAGACCCTGCTGGAGAATTATCCTGAGCACCACGGTAAGATCCGCTATACCCAAATCGCACCGACCTCGCGCGGCGAGGTGCAGGCCTATCAGGACATCCGACATCAGCTTGAGAACGAAGCCGGTCGCATTAACGGCCGTTACGGCCAGTTAGGCTGGACGCCGCTGTTCTATCTCAACCAGCATTTTGAGCGCAAAATCCTGATGAAGGTGTTCCGCTATGCCGATGTTGGCCTGGTCACGCCGCTGCGTGACGGGATGAACCTGGTGGCGAAGGAGTATGTCGCCGCGCAGGATCCGGCCGACCCGGGCGTGCTGGTGCTGTCGCAGTTTGCCGGTGCCGCTAACGAGCTCACCTCGGCGCTGATCGTTAACCCGTATGATCGGGACGATGTTGCCAATGCTCTGCACCGTGCGCTGAATATGCCCCTCACGGAGCGTATTTCACGCCATGCCGATATGATGAAAGTGATCCGCGAAAATGATATAGACCGCTGGCAGGCGCGCTTCACTGAGGATCTGAAGCAGATTACTCCCCGCAGCGTGGAGAGCAATCTGCAAAAAAAGGTCGCAACGTTCCCTAAACTCGCCTGATAAATATTCCACTCAGGGCATTACACTGCCCTGAGTGGAATTAACAGCACATCCACTTTACTGTTGTTAACGATTGTTTTTGCGGAACAAGCTGCACGTGAAAAAAAGCTGTGGTTATGATTTCCGCATATCACCAGGTCAACACGTTGTTTGTGACATATATCAAGTATCCTCTCGCTTAATTCTCCCGTTGCACAAAGCGTTTGTGCAATGGGATATTCTGCACGCGCAATAAGATCATCCAGAAATTGCTGGGTTTCCTCCTGAAAAACGCCACGAATATCTTCCAGCATCGGTGCGGCCAGTTGATTGTACATTTCAGGATCGGCGGAAAGGGTGACCAGAGTGATGCGTGCCTGAGTCGGTCGGGCGATAGCGACCGCTTTGGCGACCAGTTGATGGCTTTCGGGGGAAACTGAAACAGAAACAAGGATATGGGAGTAACTCATGGTACCCTCCGGACGTATCTGTACATTAGCTATTCCTCAGCTTTAGCGCGATTTTTTGGCCTTCGCAAGGGGTGAAGGTGACATTCATGTGATACTTATCATAATTATTCATTAAATATTCTTATGTAATGAATAGCGCTAAACCCTCATAAGGGGGGTAAAGCCGCTATCTTAACGTAAATCATACAAATATATTCCCTGCAAAAACAAGGGGATTTACCTCTTCGCAACACCCATTCAGCCATAAACGTAATAAAATACTTACGTTTTGACCCTGGTATTAATCCTTTAATTTCAATTCCTTACCATATTGTTTCTATCTTAGATATGGGAGGCTGTTTTGCAAATTTGTTACTTGTCAACCCCAGGCAAGTAACGTGCCTGGTTTCTTCATACTTCTGCATGAATATTCGGCGATACAGAATATATCTTTGTCTTATTTGTTTAAAAAACAGACAAATTAGAAGTGATGCTGATGGGTTTTTGGTTCACATTCACCTAAATTATGTGACGTAGATCACATTTATTTTAAATTTCAGGCGAGGCCGCATTGTATGTCCTACAGTGGACGGGTAAAGTTGCCGCGAATTAGGAAAAGTCTTAGTTAATTGTAAGAAGCGATAAATGTGTAAGAGACAAAATTTGTTTTTCTTAACGTGATTCATCGATACAAAACTTAATTCAACTATGCGTTTTAGCCTTTTCTTTTTTTTACCGGGGTTTTCCCGGCGACATCACGGGGTGCGGGTCGACCGCACAAGAAATTAAAGTGTTATTCGGGAAGGGATAAATGAACACATCCGAATTGCTAAAACACATTTATGACATCAACCTGTCATATTTATTGCTTGCACAACGTTTGATTAGCCAGGATAAAGCCTCCGCAATGTTCCGTCTGGGCATTCAGGAAGAAATGGCCACCACGCTTGGCGGTTTAACGTTGCCGCAGATGGTGAAACTGGCCGAAACAAACCAACTGGTTTGCCAGTTCCGCTTTGATAATCACCAGACCGTCACGCAACTGACTCAGGAATCCCGCGTGGATGACCTGCAACAGGTTCACACCGGCATTCTGCTTTCTACCCGTTTGCTTAACGAAATCAGCCAGCCTGATGACGTAGCCCGTAAGAAAAGGGCTTAAAAATGAGTGAGAAGAGCATTGTTCAGGAAGCGCGTGATATTCAACTGGCCATGGAACTGATTACGCTAGGTGCTCGTTTGCAAATGCTTGAAAGCGAAACCCAGCTGAGCCGTGGTCGTCTTATCAAACTGTACAAAGAATTACGTGGCAGCCCACCACCAAAAGGGATGCTGCCATTCTCTACCGACTGGTTTATGACCTGGGAGCAGAATATTCATGCTTCCATGTTCTGTAATGCCTGGCAGTACCTGCTCAAGACCGGCTTATGCAGCGGCGTTGATGCGGTCATTAAAGCGTACAAACTTTACCTCGAGCAGTGCCCGCAGCCTGAAGAAGGCCCTTTGCTGGCCCTGACCCGCGCATGGACATTGGTGCGTTTTGTTGAGAGCGGATTGCTGGAACTCTCCCGCTGCAACTGCTGCAGCGGCAACTTTATCACCCATGCACATCAGCCCGCAGGCAGCTTCGCCTGCAGTTTGTGCCAACCACCGTCTCGTGCGGTAAAAAGACGTAAACTTTCCCGGGATGCTGCCGATAGTAATCCACAACTGCTGGATGAACAGATCGAACAGGCTGTTTAACCCGAACGTGTGGGCAAGGATCCAGCAGCGGTAAGAGATTACCGCTGCTTTTTTTTTGCCCCGCAGAAGGATAAACCCCGACCTGCGCATCCTGGCTACAGTCACTAGCGGAAGGATGATGTCGTGCTTATCGTATTAGGTTACCTGGTAGTTCTCGGTACAGTTTTCGGCGGTTACATGATGACCGGCGGGCACCTTGGGGCACTCTATCAACCGGCCGAACTGATTATTATCGGTGGTGCAGGGGTGGGGGCGTTTATCGTTGGCAACAACGGCAAGGCGATCAAGGGAACGTTAAAAGCGTTGCCGTTACTGTTCCGTCGTTCGAAATACACCAAAAGTATGTATATGGACCTTCTGGCGCTGCTCTATCGCCTGATGGCCAAGTCGCGTCAACAGGGAATGTTCTCCCTGGAGCGCGATATTGAGAATCCGAAAGAGAGCGAGATCTTTGCCAGCTACCCGCGCATTATCGCCGATAAGATGATGCTTGAGTTCATCGTCGACTATCTGCGTCTCATCATCAGCGGCAACATGAACACCTTCGAAATCGAAGCGTTGATGGACGAAGAGATCGAAACGCATGAAAGCGAAGCTGAAGTCCCGGCTAACAGCCTGGCGATGGTGGGGGACTCCCTGCCTGCGTTTGGTATCGTTGCGGCAGTTATGGGGGTCGTTCACGCCCTGGCCTCGGCGGATCGTCCGGCGGCAGAACTGGGCGCCTTGATCGCGCACGCCATGGTGGGGACCTTCCTCGGCATTCTGCTGGCGTACGGATTTATCTCTCCGCTGGCGACCGTATTGCGTCAGAAGAGCGCTGAAACCACCAAAATGATGCAGTGCGTCAAAATCACGCTGCTCTCGAATCTTAACGGTTATGCCCCGCCGATCGCGGTAGAGTTTGGCCGTAAAACCCTGTACTCCAGCGAGCGTCCGTCGTTTATTGAGCTTGAAGAGCACGTGCGCGCTGTGAAGAACCCAAACCAGCAGACGAGCACTGAGGACGCATGAAAAACCAGTCCCATCCCATCGTCATAGTCAAAAAGCGCAAGCATAAAGGGCATGGAGGCCATCATGGTGGCTCGTGGAAAATCGCCTACGCCGATTTCATGACCGCGATGATGGCGTTTTTCCTGGTGATGTGGCTGATCTCAATCTCCAGCCCGAAAGAGCTGATTCAGATCGCAGAGTATTTCCGTACCCCGCTGGCGACGGCGGTGTCGGGGGGGCCGCGCATCTCCAACAGCGACAGTCCGATCCCGGGCGGTGGAGATGACTACACGCAAAAGCAGGGTGAAGTGAAGCGCGAGCCGAACATCGACGAGCTGAAAAGACGCATGGAGCAGAGCCGCCTGAAAAAACTGCGCGGCGATCTGGACCAGCTGATCGAAGCGGATCCGAAGCTGCGCGCCTTGCGTCCGCACCTGAAAATCGATCTTGTTCAGGAAGGGCTGCGCATTCAGATTATCGACAGCCAGAACCGTCCCATGTTTAAAACCGGCAGCGCCGATGTAGAGCCCTATATGCGCGACATCCTGCGCGCCATTGCGCCAGTGCTGAACGGGATCCCTAACCGAATCAGTCTTTCCGGTCACACCGATGACTTCCCTTACGCCGGTGGCGAAAAAGGGTACAGCAACTGGGAGCTCTCGGCGGATCGTGCAAACGCATCCCGTCGTGAGCTGGTGATCGGCGGGCTGGACGATGGCAAAGTGCTGCGCGTCGTCGGCATGGCCGCCACCATGCGCGTGACCGACCGCGGCCCGGACGACGCCATCAACCGCCGTATTAGTCTCTTAGTGCTCAACAAACAGGCAGAGCAGGCCATCCTGCACGAAAACGCCGAAAGTCAGAATGAGTCACTGGATGATTTAAAACAGCCAGGCCCTGCGCCTTCGGCTGCCGTTCCAACATCGCCACCAGCCAATCCGAGGTGATAGCGTGAGCATGGATATTAGCGATTTTTACCAGACGTTTTTTGATGAAGCCGACGAGTTGTTGGCGGATATGGAGCAACATCTGCTGGACCTGGTGCCCGAGGCGCCGGATTCAGAGCAGCTCAACGCCATATTTCGCGCAGCTCACTCCATTAAAGGAGGCGCCGGTACGTTTGGCTTTACCATTTTGCAGGAAACCACCCATCTGATGGAGAACCTGCTCGATGAGGCCCGACGCGGTGAGATGCAGCTCAATACCGACATTATTAACCTGTTTTTGGAAACGAAAGACATTATGCAGGAACAGCTCGATGCCTACAAAAGCTCGCAAGAGCCGGACGCTGCCAGCTTTGAATATATCTGCAACGCGCTGCGTCAGTTAGCGCTGGAAGCCAAAGGCGAGACGGCAGCCGTTGCCGTCAGCCCGGCAAAACTGAGCGTTGTTGAGCCCGCCCCGGCGGCCGCGCCTGCCGCTGACGACCGTCTGCGCGTGGTGCTGTCCGGCCTGAAAGAGAGCGAAGTTAACCTTCTGGAAGAAGAGCTGAGCAATCTCGCCACCCTGAGCAACGTGGTGAAGGGCAAGGACACGCTGGCAGCTAACCTCGACGGCGGCATCAGCAAAGATGACGTCATCGCCGTGCTCTGTTTTGTCATTGAACCCGAGCAGATCGACTTTGAGACCGTGACCGATGCACCGGCTGCAGAAACGGCGGAAGTGGCTGAAGTCGCGGCTGTACCTGCGGTACCGGCCGTGGCCCCTGCCGCGCCAGCGCTGAAAGCCGTTCCGGGCGAATCCGCTGCGCCAAATCGCGGCGAGCGTGAAAAACCGGCCGCCCGCTCCAGCGAATCGACCAGTATTCGTGTCGCTGTAGAAAAAGTGGATCAGCTGATCAACCTGGTGGGCGAACTGGTGATCACCCAGTCGATGCTGGCCCAGCGCTCCAACGAGCTTGACCCGGTCAACCACGGCGATCTCATCACCAGCATGGGCCAGTTACAACGTAACGCCCGCGATCTGCAGGAATCGGTGATGTCCATCCGTATGATGCCGATGGAGTATGTCTTCAGCCGCTTCCCGCGTCTGGTGCGCGACCTGGCGGGCAAGCTCAATAAGCAAATCGAACTGACGCTGATGGGCAGCTCCACCGAGCTGGATAAGAGCCTGATTGAGCGCATTATCGACCCGTTAACGCACCTGGTGCGTAACAGCCTTGACCACGGGATCGAACTGCCGGAAAACCGTGTTGCCGCAGGGAAATCCCCGGTCGGTAACCTGATTTTGTCTGCGGAACACCAGGGCGGGAACATCTGCATCGAAGTGACCGATGACGGCGCAGGCCTGAATCGCGAACGTATCCTGGCGAAAGCGATGTCGCAGGGGATGGCGGTCAGCGAAAACATGACCGACGAAGAGGTGGGCATGCTGATCTTCGCCCCGGGCTTCTCCACCGCGGAGCAGGTCACAGACGTCTCCGGGCGCGGCGTGGGTATGGACGTGGTGAAACGTAACATCCAGGAGATGGGCGGCCACGTTGAGATCAAGTCGAAGCAGGGCTCAGGCACCACTATCCGCATTCTGCTGCCGCTGACGCTGGCGATCCTCGACGGCATGTCGGTCAAAGTGGCGGACGAAGTGTTCATCCTGCCGCTGAACGCGGTGATGGAATCGCTGCAGCCGCGTGAAGAAGATCTGCACCCGCTGGCAGGCGGTGAGCGCGTGCTGGAAGTGCGTGGCGAATACCTGCCGCTGGTGGAACTGTGGAAAGTGTTCGACGTGGACGGCGCCAAGACTGAAGCCACGCAGGGGATTGTGGTGATCCTGCAAAGCGCAGGCCGCCGTTACGCCCTGCTGGTCGATCAGCTGATTGGTCAGCATCAGGTGGTGGTGAAGAACCTCGAGAGCAACTACCGCAAAGTACCTGGCATTTCAGCCGCCACCATCCTCGGCGATGGCAGTGTGGCGCTGATCGTCGATGTTTCGGCGCTTCAGGGATTAAATCGTGAACAACGTATGGCGCACACAGCCGCCTGATTCAGTTAAGAAGGTAAAAAAATGACCGGTATGAGTAATGTAACCAAGCTGGCCGGCGAGCCATCAGGGCAGGAATTCCTGGTTTTCACCTTAGGTGACGAAGAATACGGTATCGATATTCTGAAGGTGCAGGAGATCCGTGGCTATGATCAGGTGACCCGCATCGCCAACACGCCAGATTTCATCAAAGGCGTGACCAACCTGCGTGGCGTTATCGTGCCAATCGTCGACCTGCGCGTGAAGTTCAGCCAGGGCGACGTCGAGTATGATGACAACACGGTCGTGATTGTGCTCAATCTGGGCCAGCGCGTGGTCGGGATTGTGGTTGATGGGGTTTCCGATGTCCTCTCCCTGACCGCCGAGCAGATCCGCCCGGCGCCGGAATTCGCGGTTACGCTGTCCACCGAATACCTGACTGGTCTGGGGGCGCTCGGTGACCGTATGCTGATTCTGGTGAATATCGAGAAGCTGCTGAACAGTGATGAGATGGCGCTGCTGGATGTGGCGGCAAGTCACGTAGCCTGAGGCCATCACCGCTGCGGCGGCCAGGACAACACTTCAAGGGGACCATGCTGGTCCCCTTATTTATTTCTCCCGCTATGCGCCGACCAGTTCTTATTTTCTTCCTGTTATTTATTCAAGTTGTGAATATATTCATAACCAAAATTCAGGGAATAGTTTCTCTGGCTTAACTGTTATTTAACCGCCATTAAAATTGCCAATGAAAACAAGAGGATATATTGTGATCTGTATCACATTATTCCTATTTTTTATCCCGCCTGGCCTCAATATTCAGGCGTTTTAAAAATTTATCCGATTGTTATATAAAGATATTTTGTGTCAATACGCCATTTGTCTTAGCCGCCTGGCTAAAGTGGTTGTTCGCGGTGCCTTAATCTAAATTAATTTTAACCACCTATTAACAACAGTAATGGGTGCTAACAATTTGAGCGTTATCAAAAATAGAGGATAACGACGGCGACATTTTCTGGAGGGTGGAAAATGAACAGAAAACTTTTGGTGTTATTGGCGGGATCGGCTCCGGCGATGGCGACAGTTCCGGCACAGGCGGTAACCAGCAGCGGGACCATTGGCGCAACCCTGACCTTGACCAACGGTTGCCTGATCAACGGCTCGCCAAACCAGAACGGCATTAACTTCGGTACCCTGGATTTCGGTACCCATCCGGCAACCTTCTCGACGCTCACCACCCAGCTCACCGGAGCCAATGGGGGCAATACCTTTACCATCCAGTGCACCACCGACAGCTACACGGTCGCCATTACCGGCAATACCAACTCCACCGCGCCGGGAACGGTTGTGGGTACGCCCGGCACGCCGGCGCGCTATCTGGTCAACACCGCGAATACCGCTCAGGGTGTGGCATACAGCCTGTTCAGCGACAGCAGCTTTAACAACGTGATCGCCAATAACGCGCCGATCCCGGTGGCCTCTACCGCAGGCGGGGTTAATAGCTACACGCTCTATGGCCGTATTACTGGCGGCGGCAACAGCGTCACCGTGGTACCCGGCACCTACACCGACACCATAAACGTCAGCGTCACTTACTAGCCGCGCGATTGATGAAGCGCGTGACCGTATCACTCCTGCCGCGGAGTGAGGGGAGGCTGCACGCCGTTTTTGGCCTGGTCGCCCTGATACTGACGACGACCGGCGCCCGGGCGGTGACCAGCCAGTCGTTTCAGGTGAATGCCACCATAACTCCGGGCTGCTCGGTGACCTCCGGCACCGGCGGGGTCCTGGGGGCGCTCAATTTTGGCAGCTACAGCGGGGTGCAGAGCGGCCAGGTCAGCACCAGCTTTGTGCCTAATGGTTCGCTAAGTATCGCCTGCACGCCGGGGGTGGCGCTGAGCATGAGCATCGACGGCGGGCAGAATTACGCCTCGGTGCGCAATATGCAGCGCGCCGGCGGCACCCAGCGGGTCGCCTACCGGCTCTACAGCAGCAGTTCGCTGGGGGCAAACAGCGAAATCGGCGTTAACCAGGCCATACCCGTAACCTATACCAATAGCAATAACATCGCCCTGCCGCTGTTTGGCGTGGCGCTTCTGACGGGCTTTAGCCCGGCCGGGAACTATTCAGATCAACTCACCGTGACCTTGTCCTGGTGATACAGGGAGAACGACCATGAAGGCATTTGCAAGCGGCCCGCTGGCGCTGCTGGTGGCGCTGGGGATAACGGCGCACGCCGCCCAGGGTGCGGCATCCATTCTGCTCTGGCCCATCGATCCCTGGCTGTCGGCCGATACCAACGCGACCGAGCTGTGGGTGCAAAACCAGGGCAACAGCGCCACCACCATGCAGGTGCGCATTGTGCGCTGGCGCCAGGAGGGCGGCCTTGAGCGCTACACCGCCCAGCAGGAGGTGGTCGCCAGCCCGCCGATTGTCACTATTGCCAAAGGCAGCAAGCAGCTTATTCGCCTGATTAAACAGGGCGGGGTGCCGATGGGGGTTGAACAGGCCTACCGCATTATCGTCGACGAAATTCCCCAGCCTCAGGACAGCACCACGCCGCAGATCGGCCTTAAGCTGCAGATGCGCTACTCCATTCCGCTGTTTGTTTACGGGCAGGGGATCGAAACCATCAAAGAGGGGGAACATCATGCCTTTGCCGAGCCGCGCAACCTGAGCTGGCGGGTTATCCGCGAAAACGGCCAGCCCGCGTTGCAGGTACGTAACCGGGGCGATGTGCATGTTCGACTCAGTCAGGTCTCCCTGACCCAGGGCGGGCAGAAAAGGAGCATGGCGGACGGTCTGCTGGGGTATGTTCTGCCGGGCAGCGAACGCAGCTGGCCTCTCCCCTCAGGCATCACCCAGCCGGGCCAGATGAGTGCGCAAATTAATGCCAGGGATACCGAATGGCAGTCGGCCCCCGTCAACTGAAACCCACGATGATGATCCTGCTTTGCGTCTCCACGGCAGGCTGGGCCAATACCGGCGACGATGCACTACCGCCGCCGCCCGCGCCTCAGTCCCTGAACGACGAAGCGGTCTTTCAGCTGGCGCTGATCGTCAACCACTACGATACCGGGCTGGTGGTGCCCGTCACCCGGCGCAACGGCGATTATCTGGTCTCCAGCGCTGACCTGCTGCGCGCAGGCCTGCCGCCGGAAAATGTCCCGCCGGGGGAGGTCAATCTGACGACCCTCGCCGATGTGCGCAGCGAGTATGACAGCGCCGGGCAGCGCCTGCTGTTGAGCGTGCCCCGGGAGTGGATCGCCGCCCGGGTCACCCCCTTTGGCGGCGAGCTGACCCAGAGCACGCCCCACTACGGCAGAGGGGCGCTGCTCAACTATGACTTCTATACCAGCAAGACCGATCATGCGGGCGGGCAGGCCTCGCTCTGGCATGAGTTCCGCTATTTTGACGAGCGGGGGTCTTTATCCTCCACCGGTTTTGTGCGCAAAAACCTCTCCGGCGGCGGCATGCAGGAGGGATACGTGCGTTACGACACCACGCTGCTGGTCACCAATGAGGATAATGCCACCACCTGGACTGCCGGGGATGTCATCAGCGATGCCGTCAGCTGGAGCAGCAGCGTGCGTATGGGGGGCATCAGCTATGGCCGGGACTTTTCGCTCCGCCCGGATCTGGTCACCTGGCCGCTGCCGGAATTTTCCGGCGAGGCGGCGGTGCCCACCTCGGTAGATCTGTTCGTCAACGGCTATCGCGCCGGCTCCACCCGCCTGCAGCCGGGACCGTTCACCCTCACCAATCTGCCCTATATCAACGGCGCGGGAGATGCGGTGCTGGTCACCACCGATGCGCTGGGTCGCCAGGTGAGCACCACGCTGCCGTTTTACGTCACCAGCGAACTGCTGAAGGCAGGGCTGAGCGACGGAGCCGTGACCCTCGGCAGCCTCCGCCGTAACTACGGGATTGAAAGTTTTGATTACGGCCCGGCGGCGGGGAGCGGCTCTTACCGCTACGGGCTGACCGACTGGCTGACCCTCGAAGGACATGGGGAAGGGGCCGAAGAGCTGGCGCTGGGCGGTTTGGGCACGGTGGTAAAAATGGGGCGTTTCGGCGTGGTCAATACGGCGTATACCCGCAGCCGGATGCGCGGTGAAGAGGGGGGGCAGGTAAACTGGGGCTACCAGTACAGCACCAGCGAATTCAGCATTGCTACCCAGCACAGCCGCCGGGATCGCGGCTTTGGCAACCTGGCCCTCTACGACCAGCCGACGGTATACGATGAATTCAACCAGCCCATCGCCAGCCTTAGCCGCAATACGGACCAGTACTCCCTGAGCCTTAATCTGGGTGATTATGGCAATATCGGCGCCGCCTGGATTGGGGTGGAGAGTTTCGACAGCGAGAAAACCGAGCTGCTTAACCTCTCCTGGAGCCGCAACCTGTGGCGCAGCAGCAGTATCTACCTTGCCGCCAGCCGGGACCAGCAGCGGGGCGACTGGACGGTCGCCCTGTCGCTGCAAATTCCGCTCGGCGAACGCGACAGCGCCGCCGTCACCCTGGAAAACACCCCGGACGCGGGCAGTACCCAGCGCATCAACTACAACCACGCCATGCCCACCGACGGCGGCTTTAGCTGGAACATGGCCCTGGCGAACCAGTCCCGCTCCCGCAGCTACCAGCAGGCCTCGCTGGGTTGGCGTAACAACAATATTGAAGTGCAGGGCGGCACCTACGGCGAGCGCGACATGATGACCTGGTGGGGCGAGGCGCTGGGCTCGCTGGTGCTGATGGACGGCGAACTCTTTGCCGCCAATAAGATCAACGACGCCTTCGTGGTCATCAGCACCGACGGCAAGCCCGACGTACCAGTAAGCTACGAAAACCAGCCGGTGGGGAAAACCAACCAAAACGGCTACCTGCTGGTGAGCGGCGTTTCCGCCTACTATCCGGCGAGCTACAGCATCAACACCCTGAACCTGCCCGCCGATACCCGGCTAAAAGAGACCGAGCGGCGGGTGGCGCTGCGCCGCAACAGCGGCTACCTGGTGGACTTTCCGATGGAGGAGGAGCGGGTCGCCAGCGTGATCCTGCACGACGGCGAAGGTCAGGATATTCCGCTCGGCAGCCAGGTGCGCCGCGCCTCCCGCGCCCCGGCCACCGTGGGCTATGACGGCATCGCCTGGCTGGAGAACCTGAACGACGTTAACCCGCTGGAGGTACGCACCCCGGAGGGAAAATACTGCCATGTGACCCTGACTCTTGCCCCTAATCCGGACCATAAGCTGCAAACATACGGTCCGCTGACCTGCAGGCTGGCACCATGAGGCGCCTGCTGCTGTTACTGCTGCTGTTGGTCTCCGGCACTGGCTGGGGGGCCTGTACCGTCAGTACCGTCAATGCCAGCTTTGGCAGCGTGACCTCCTTCGCTCTGAGCGGCAACAACGAGGTACAGACCACCGGCACCCTGGTGGTAAGCTGCGATGCGGTGCTTAACCTGTTGACCAACGACTCCATTACCCTCAACTACACCGGCGCCACCGTCAGCGCCGCCAGCCGCGCCAACCTGAAACGCACCGATAACGCCACCATCACCGATGTTATTCCTACCCGACTGTGCGGTGCGTCGGGCTGCACCGGCACCAGCGAAGTGCAGATCGCCCGCTCCTATACCTGGAGCGGTAGCACGCTGCTGGGGCTGCTGGGTTCCAGGCAGTACAATATTCCGCTCTATTTCCGTACCGTTGCCGGGCAGAACGTCAGCGCCGGGCCCTATCAGGTGACGCTTAACTTCAGCGTTAATTACAACGTCTGCCAGGTAGGGGCCGTGGGCCTCTGCCTGACCCCCCAGACCGGTACGGCGGTGACCAGCATCACCCTCAATATGAACGTCACCAATGACTGCAGCGCCATGACCACCCCGAATATCAACTTTAACAGCGCGCCGCTGGTACAGAATTTCCCCACCATTTCCCAGTCCATCGCCGTCACCTGCACCAAGGGCAGCGCCTACACCATCGGCATCAATAACGGCCTCAACGCCCTGAATAATGTCCGGCGCATGGCCAGCGGTAACAACCGTATGAGCTATGAGATCTATAAAGAGGCCACCGCCAACCGCTGGGGCGTCAGCGGCACCGAGCGCTGGTCGAGCGGAGCCTCATCCCAGGTAAGTACCGACGGCCTCCTGCGCACCTATAATTACACTGCCCGCATCCTCCCCAACCAGACCACGCCTCCCGCCGGCAACTACAGCGATACCCTCGTGGTAGACGTCGCGTTCTGAACCGCGCTTTTCCCTTTCGCAAATGTAAAGTTCCTCTCAGTTGTGCCGATAACACCGAGAACAAAACAATGAGAAGGTGTTGTATGTTGAACCGTATGCGCGTTGTCACAATGCTGATGTTGGTGCTGGCTGTTTTCGCTCTGTTGCAGCTCGTCTCCGGCAGTCTCTTTTTCTCTTCCATTAAAGCCAACCAGGACAGTTTTGCGGTTTCGAACGAGTTCCGGGTTCAACAAAGTGAAATCACCTCCACCTGGGATTACCTGCTGCAAACGCGCATCAACCTGAGCCGCGCCTCCGCACGTATGGTGACCGATCCCGCTAAGCCGCAAACGGAACTGATGAACAGCGCCCGCACTACGCTTGCGGAAGCGGATAAACACTTCAAGGCTTACAGCGCCATTCCTCCACAGCCGTCGATGGAGCAGGTGAGCCAGACCATCAATGAGACATACCGGGACTATGCTGCGGCGCTCACTGAACTGATCCAGTTCCTTGATAACGGCAACATGGAGGCCTATTTCGCCCAGGCAACCCAGTCAAAACAGAACGCGCTGGGGACCGCTCTGCGGGATTACGTTACCGCATCCGACGCGCGTAACCAGGCGGCGTTTAATGCCAGCGTGAAGGATTACTCCTTCGCCAAATGGCAGATGGCGATCCTGGCGCTCGCCCTGGCGATCGTGCTGGTGGGGGTCTGGTACGGCATTCGCCATACCCTGCTTAACCCGTTAAACCGTGTCATCGACCATATCCGTCACATTGCCAGCGGCGATCTGACCCACTCCCTGACTATCACCGGGCGCAGTGAAATCACCCAGCTGGCCATCAGCGTTGACCACATGCAGCGCTCCCTGAGCGAGACGGTGGCGAACGTGCGTCAGGGCTCGGAGGCCATCTACACCGGCACCAGCGAAATCGCGCTGGGTAACAACGACCTCTCCTCCCGCACCGAGCAACAGGCGTCAGCGCTGGAAGAGACCGCGGCAAGCATGGAGCAGCTCACCGCCACCGTGAAGCAGAATGCCGACAACGCCCGCCAGGCCTCACAGCTGGCGAACAGCGCCTCGGAAACCGCCCAGCGCGGTGGCAAGGTGGTGGATGGCGTGGTGAAAACCATGCACGACATCGCCGGAAGCTCGAAGAAGATCGCCGACATTATCAGCGTCATCGACGGTATCGCCTTCCAGACCAATATCCTGGCGCTGAACGCCGCGGTGGAAGCGGCGCGTGCCGGTGAGCAGGGGCGTGGCTTTGCGGTGGTCGCCGGTGAAGTGCGTAACCTCGCCAGCCGCAGCGCCAACGCGGCCAAAGAGATTAAAGCCCTGATTGAAGACTCTGTCGCACGCGTCGACACCGGCTCGGTGCTGGTGGAGAGCGCGGGCGAAACCATGAATGACATCGTGAATGCCGTTACCCGCGTCACGGACATTATGGGGGAAATCGCCTCCGCTTCCGATGAGCAGAGCCGTGGTATCGACCAGGTGGCCTTGGCGGTATCGGAAATGGATCGCGTCACACAACAAAACGCCTCGCTGGTTCAGGAGTCCGCAGCCGCTGCGGCGCAACTGGAAGAGCAGGCGAGCCGTCTGAAGATGGCCGTCTCGGCGTTTCGTCTTAACTCTGGACCTGCAAGCACGGTTTCATCGCGCGTCAGCCCGCAACCGGCCTCGCCGGTTAACGCACCGGCATATGTACGCGCATTGGCAACCGGGAAAGATGAGAACTGGGAAACATTTTGATTGTACGTTAAATCGCGGCTGCTGGCCGCTAAATGGGAGCGTGGATGTTAAATCGTATTCGTATCTCGACCACCCTGTTTTTGATTTTGATTCTCTGTGGGGTGTTGCAGGTTGGCAGTAATGGCTTGTCATTTTGGGCTTTTCGCGATGGTTATCAAAATTTACAGGAGATGCAGGGCAGTAATCAGCAGCGCGAGCTGCTTACCCAGAGCCGGGCAGTCTTGTTGCAGGCCAGCACGGCGCTGAATAAAGCGGGCACCTTAACCGCCCTGAGCTATCCGCCCGATGACATTAAGGCGCTGATGGTAACCGCGCGCGGTAGCCTGAAGCAGGCGGATGGCCTGTTCAAAACCTTTAGCGGCCAGGCGGCGATTAGCGCGAAGGACGCAGAGCTGAAAAAAGCGATGCAGGGTGCGTTCAGTCAGTGGTATAGCGATCTGGAGCATCAGGCGACGTGGCTTGAGAACAACCAGCTGTCAGATTTCCTGACCGCGCCGGTGCAGGAATCGCAGGCGGCATTTGACGCCAGCACCGACGCCTGGCAGCAGGAGATCAACAACTTTGTGCAGGCGGCGGGAAATGACAGCCGCAACAGCTACCACATGTCTGGCGTGATTTTCGCCACCATGATTGTGCTGGCGGTGGTACTGACCAGCGCCGCGTTGTTCTGGTCGCGCAAGATGATTGTCCAGCCGCTGGCGATTATCAGCAGCCATTTCGACAGCATTGCCAAAGGCGATCTGGCGCGGCCTGTAGCGGTATACGGCAAAAATGAAATTTCGGCCATTTTCGCCAGCCTGAAGGCGATGCAGGGCTCGCTGCGTGAGACGGTATCCGAGGTGCGACAGGGCAGCTACGCCATGCACACCGGGATCGCCGAAATTGCCGAGGGCAATAACGATCTCTCTTCGCGTACCGAGCAGCAGGCGGCATCGCTGGCGCAAACGGCCGCCAGCATGGAGCAGTTGACCGCCACCGTCGGGCAGAACGCCGACAACGCCCGTCAGGCCTCTGGTCTGGCGAAGAGCGCGGCGCAGACGGCGAAGAAGGGGGGCGAACAGGCGTCCCACGTGGCGAACACCATGAATGAGATCGCCGCCAGTTCGCAAAAGATTGGCGACATCATCAGCGTGATCGACGGCATCGCGTTCCAGACCAATATTCTGGCGCTGAACGCCGCGGTCGAAGCCGCCCGCGCGGGCGAGCAGGGGCGCGGCTTTGCGGTGGTGGCCGGCGAGGTGCGTAACCTGGCGAGCCGCAGCGCCAACGCGGCGAAAGAGATTAAGGTGCTGATTGAAGAGTCGGTGTCCCGCGTTCAGCAGGGTTCGGAGCTGGTGGATACGGCGGCGAAAACCATGACCGAGATCGTCAGCTCGGTCACCCGGGTTAACGACATTATGGGCGAAATCGCCTCCGCATCCGATGAACAGCGCCGCGGTATTGAGCAGGTGGCGCAGGCGGTAAGTCAGATGGATCAGGTGACTCAGCAGAACGCCGCGCTGGTGGAAGAGGCCGCGGCAGCCACCGATCAGTTAGCGGGCCAGGCGGATCACCTTACCTCGCTGGTGGCTGTATTTAATGTCAATGAACGTGTTGAAGCAGTAACAGAAGTCGGTCGGTCGCAGACCGTACCAGTCGGAACCTGAACGTGATTAAGAAGGCGCTATGACATCACCACTGCCCTCAGGGCAATCGTCATTATTGTTACAGATGACACAGCGCCTTGCGCTGTCCGATGCGCATTTCCGTCGGATATGTCAGTTAATCTACCAGCGCGCGGGGATTGTGCTGGCCGATCACAAGCGGGACATGGTCTACAACCGCCTTGTGCGTCGCCTGCGCACGCTCGGACTGGATGATTTTGGTCGCTATCTGGGGATGCTGGAAGCCAACCCAAACAGCGCGGAGTGGCAGGCGTTTATCAACTCCCTGACCACCAACCTGACCGCCTTTTTCCGGGAAGCACACCACTTCCCGGTGCTGGCGGAGCATGCCCGCCGCCGCAGCGGTGAGTATCGCGTCTGGAGCGCGGCGGCGTCGACCGGGGAAGAGCCTTACTCGCTCGCCATCACCCTGGCCGACACGCTGGGTACCGCCCCGGGCCGCTGGAAGGTGATCGCCAGCGATATAGATACCGAGGTGCTGCAAAAAGCGCAGAGTGGGATCTATCGCCAGGAGGAGCTAAAAACGCTGTCACCCCAGCAGCTTCAGCGCTACTTCATGCGCGGCACCGGTCCGCACGAAGGGCTGGTGCGGGTGCGTAGCGAACTGGCAAATGCGGTGGAGTTCTCCATGGTCAACCTGCTGGAGAAGCAGTACAACGTGGCGGGGCCCTTTGACGCCATTTTCTGTCGTAACGTGATGATCTATTTCGACAAAACGACGCAGCAGGAGATCCTGCGCCGCTTTGTTCCGTTGCTCAAACCTGACGGTTTACTGTTTGCCGGGCACTCGGAGAACTTCAGCAATCTTGTGCGCGAGTTTAGCCTGCGTGGCCAGACGGTATATGCGCTGAGTAAGGATAAAGCATGAGTAAAATCAGGGTCTTGTCAGTTGATGATTCAGCGTTAATGCGCCAGATCATGACTGAGATTATCAACAGCCACAGCGACATGGAGATGGTGGCGACGGCCCCCGATCCGTTGGTAGCCCGGGATTTAATTAAAAAATATAACCCCGACGTGCTGACGCTGGATGTCGAAATGCCGCGCATGGACGGCATCGACTTCCTCGAAAAGTTAATGCGTCTGCGGCCGATGCCGGTGGTGATGGTCTCTTCACTGACTGGCAAAGGGTCCGAAATCACCCTACGGGCGCTGGAGCTGGGGGCGGTGGATTTCGTCACCAAACCGCAGCTCGGCATTCGCGAGGGGATGCTGGCGTATAGCGAGATGATCGCGGAAAAAATTCGTACCGCGGCCAGGGCGCGGGTTGCCACGCATAAGCCGCTGGCGGCCCCGACTACCCTGAAAGCCGGTCCGCTGCTGAGCTCGGAAAAGCTGCTGGTTATCGGCGCCTCTACCGGCGGAACAGAGGCAATTCGTCATGTACTCCAGCCATTGCCGCTTTCAAGCCCCGGTATTCTGATCACTCAGCATATGCCGCCAGGCTTTACCCGCTCGTTTGCGGAGCGTCTGAACAAGCTGTGTCAGATCAGCGTGAAAGAGGCGGAAGATGGCGAACGCGTTCTGCCGGGGCATGCCTATATCGCCCCGGGCGACAAGCATATGGAGCTGGCGCGCAGCGGCGCTAACTATCAAATCAAAATTCATGACGGGCCGCCGGTTAACCGGCACCGTCCGTCGGTGGATGTGCTGTTTCATTCGGTGGCGAAACACGCGGGGCGCAACGCCGTTGGGGTGATCCTGACGGGGATGGGCAACGATGGCGCCGCCGGAATGCTGGCGATGCACCAGGCTGGCGCCTGGACCATCGCGCAGAATGAAGCAAGTTGTGTGGTGTTCGGCATGCCGCGCGAGGCCATCAATATGGGTGGCGTCAGCGAAGTGGTCGATCTTAGTCAGGTTAGTCAGCAGATGCTGGCGAAAATCAGTGCCGGACAGGCAATACGTATTTAACGAGGAGTGTAGTTTTATGGCGGACAAAGAGCTCAAGTTTTTGGTTGTGGATGACTTTTCCACCATGCGTCGCATCGTGCGCAACCTGCTGAAAGAGCTGGGTTTTAATAACGTAGAAGAAGCAGAAGACGGCGTTGATGCGCTGAACAAACTGAATGCCGGCGGCTTTGGTTTTGTTATTTCTGACTGGAACATGCCGAACATGGATGGTCTGGAACTGCTGAAAACCATTCGTGCGAATGCTGCGATGGCCTCTATGCCTGTGTTGATGGTGACGGCTGAAGCGAAGAAAGAGAACATCATTGCTGCGGCACAGGCTGGCGCAAGCGGATATGTGGTGAAGCCATTCACCGCGGCAACCCTGGAAGAAAAACTCGGTAAGATCTTCGAGAAACTCGGCATGTGAGGTACGGGAGATGATGCAGCCTTCGATTAAACCCACGGATGAGCATTCACCCGGCGACATAATTGCCCGCATCGGCAGCCTGACGCGTATGTTGCGCGACAGCCTGCGTGAGCTGGGTCTGGATCAGGCGATTGCGGAAGCGGCGGAAGCGATTCCCGATGCCCGCGACCGTCTGGATTATGTTGTACAGATGACTGCCCAGGCGGCAGAGCGTGCGCTGAACAGTGTTGAAGCGTCGCAGCCGCATCAGGACGAGATGGAAAAGGGCGCAAAAGCGCTGACCAAACGCTGGGACGACTGGTTCGAAAATCCGATCGAACTCTCCGACGCCCGCGAACTGGTGACCGATACTCGTCACTACCTGAAAGCGGTGCCGGACCATACCAGCTTCACTAACGCCCAGCTGCTGGACATCATGATGGCGCAGGATTTCCAGGACCTTACTGGTCAGGTGATCAAGCGCATGATGGATGTGATCCAGGAGATTGAGCGTCAGTTGTTAATGGTGCTGCTGGAGAACATGCCGGAACCTTCCGCACGTCCACAACGCGAAAACGAAAGCCTGCTGAATGGCCCCCAGCTCGACACCACCAAAGCCGGTGTCGTGGCAAGCCAGGATCAGGTGGACGACCTGCTGGACAGCTTAGGGTTCTGATAACCTGCGTTTTGCTGGCATTGCCGGGTGGCGCTGCGCTAACCCGGCCTACAAAACCTGCAATATCATCATATTGTGCGGTCCCGGTAGGCCTGTGCAAGCGAAGCGCCGCCAGGCAAAAACGCCACCTGTAAAGGTGGCGTTTTTTTCCCTCGTTTTCCCTGTCGCAACCGAAAGCCCTAAATCAGCCCTTTTCACGCCCCTAATTAACGCATTGGTCAGGCGCGGCTTTGGCATCATATCGTCCAGACCTCTACCTGCGAGATGCTTGCCGTGGCAGAAGACAGCGACGACAAAACAGAAGCCCCCACACCCCACCGACTTGAAAAAGCGCGTGAGGACGGGCAAATACCCCGATCCCGAGAACTCACCTCGCTGCTGATTTTATTGGTTGGCGTGTGCATTATCTGGATAGGCGGGGAGTCCCTTGCCCGCAGACTGGCCGGCATGCTCTCGGCCGGGCTGCGCTTCGATCACAGCATGGTCAACGACCCTAACCTGATCCTCAGCCAGATTATCCTGCTGATCAAAAGCGCGATGATCGCGCTGCTGCCGTTAATCACCGGCGTGGTGCTGGTGGCTATCGTATCGCCGGTGATGCTGGGCGGGCTGGTGTTCAGCGGGAAATCGCTGCAGTTCAAATTCTCCAAGCTGAACCCCTTGCCCGGCATCGCGAGAATGTTCTCCGCGCAGACTGGCGCCGAACTGCTGAAAGCGTTGATGAAAGCGACGCTGATGGGCAGCGTGGCGGGATTTTTTATCTGGCATAACTGGCCGGAGATGATGCGCCTGATCAGCGAGTCGCCGTTTACCGCCATGCGCAACGCGCTCAATCTGGTGGGGCTCTGTTCGCTGCTGGTGGTGCTCTCGATTATCCCGATGGTTGGATTTGACGTCTTCTTCCAGATCTACAGCCACATTAAAAAACTGCGCATGTCCCGCCAGGACATCCGGGATGAACATAAGCAGATGGAAGGCGACCCGCACGTTAAAGGGCGTATCCGCCAGATGCAGCGTGCTGCCGCACGTCGCCGGATGATGGAAGATGTACCGAGAGCGGATGTGATTGTCACCAACCCAACCCACTACTCCGTTGCGCTGCAATATGACGAAGACAAAATGAGCGCGCCTAAAGTGGTGGCGAAAGGGGCGGGGCTTATCGCGCTGCGCATCCGTGAAATTGGTAATGAAAACCGTATCCCGATGCTGGAAGCGCCGCCACTGGCGCGTGCGCTCTACCGGCATGCGGAAATAGGACAGCAGATCCCGGGCCAGCTCTATGCCGCTGTGGCGGAAGTGCTGGCGTGGGTATGGCAATTGAAGCGCTGGCGTCTGGCCGGTGGTCAACGGCCTGTTAAACCTGAGAATCTCCCGGTGCCTGCCGCGCTGGATTTTATGAACGAGAAGGACTCTGATGGCTAATCTGGTGGCAATGTTGCGCCTCCCCGGCAACCTGAAATCGACTCAATGGCAGATCCTTGCCGGGCCGATCCTCATCCTGCTAATCCTGTCGATGATGGTGTTGCCGCTGCCGGCATTCATCCTCGACCTGCTTTTCACATTCAATATTGCGCTCTCCATTATGGTGCTGCTGGTGGCGATGTTCACCCAGCGCACCCTGGAGTTCGCCGCGTTTCCGACCATCCTGCTCTTCACTACGCTGCTGCGTCTGGCGCTGAACGTGGCCTCCACCCGTATCATTCTGATGGAAGGACATACCGGCGGCGCGGCGGCAGGTAAGGTGGTTGAGGCCTTTGGCCACTTCCTGGTCGGCGGTAACTTCGCCATCGGGATCGTGGTGTTTATCATCCTCGTGATCATCAACTTCATGGTTATCACCAAAGGTGCGGGGCGTATCGCAGAAGTGGGCGCACGTTTCGTCCTGGACGGGATGCCGGGTAAACAGATGGCGATTGACGCCGATCTTAACGCCGGTCTGATTGGCGAAGATGAAGCGAAAAAACGCCGTGCCGAAGTGACCCAGGAGGCTGACTTCTACGGCTCGATGGACGGTGCGAGTAAGTTCGTTCGCGGCGATGCCATCGCCGGTATTCTGATCATGGTCATCAACGTGGTCGGCGGCCTGCTGGTTGGGGTACTGCAACACGGGATGGACATGGGCCATGCGGCAGAAAGTTATACGTTGCTGACCATCGGTGACGGGCTGGTCGCCCAGATCCCGGCGCTGGTGATCTCCACTGCAGCCGGCGTGATCGTAACCCGCGTCGCCACCGATCAGGATGTCGGCGAGCAGATGGTCGGGCAGCTGTTCAACAACCCGAACGTGCTGATGCTCTCTGCTGCGGTACTGGGGCTGCTGGGCCTGGTGCCGGGCATGCCGAACTTCGTCTTCCTGCTGTTTACCGGCGCGCTGCTGGGGCTGGCCTGGTGGCTGCGCGGGCGCGAATCTAAACCGAAGGCTGAACCTGCACCCGTTAAAATGCCGGAAAACACCCAGGCGGTGGAAGCCACGTGGAATGACGTCCAGCTGGAAGATTCGCTGGGGATGGAAGTCGGCTACCGCCTGATCCCGATGGTCGATTCCCAACAGGATGGCGAACTGCTGGGACGTATCCGCAGTATCCGTAAAAAGTTTGCCCAGGACATGGGCTTCCTGCCGCCGGTGGTGCATATCCGCGACAACATGGATCTGCCCCCTGCGCGCTATCGCATCCTGATGAAAGGGGTGGAGATCGGCAGCGGAGACGCCTATCCGGGGCGCTGGCTGGCCATTAACCCTGGCACCGCAGCGGGTACGCTGCCGGGCGAACAAACCATCGATCCGGCCTTTGGCCTGGCCGCCATCTGGATCGAAAGTGCCCTGAAAGAGCAGGCACAGATCCAGGGCTATACCGTGGTGGAAGCCAGTACCGTCGTGGCAACTCACCTTAACCACCTGATTGGTCAGTTCTCCGCAGAGCTGTTCGGCCGCCAGGAGGCGCAGCAGCTGCTGGATCGCGTCACTCAGGAGATGCCGAAGCTCACCGAAGATCTGGTGCCGGGTGTCCTGACCCTGACCACGCTGCACAAGGTGCTACAGAACCTGCTCGACGAGAAGGTGCCGATCCGCGATATGCGCACCATTCTGGAGACTCTGGCCGAGCATGCACCGCTGCAGAACGATCCGCACGAGCTGACGGCGGTGGTGCGCGTGGCGTTAGGCCGCGCCATCACCCAGCAGTGGTTCCCGGGTACCGGCGAGGTGCAGGTGATTGGGCTCGACACGCCGCTTGAGCGTCTGCTGCTGCAGGCGTTGCAGGGCGGCGGCGGGCTGGAGCCGGGGCTGGCGGATCGTCTGCTGGCGCAAACCCAGGAGGCGTTGCAGCGTCAGGAGATGCTGGGGGCACCGCCGGTGCTGCTGGTGAATCATGCCCTGCGTCCGCTGCTCTCGCGCTTCCTGCGCCGCAGCCTGTCGCAGCTGGTCGTGCTGTCGAATATGGAGCTGTCGGACAACCGCCATATCCGCATGACCGCCACCATCGGAGGCCAATAATGCGTAAATTACTCTGGTTACTGGCCCTGCCGCTGATGGCGCAGGCCGCAGGGGAGGGGGCATGGCAGGCCAGCAGTATCGGCCTGACCCTTACCCACCGTGGCGTGGCGGCTTCGTCACGCCCGCTGTCGGCGCAGCAGCCGGTATCGGGCCTGATGACTCTGGTGGCCTGGCGCTATGAGCTCAACGGCCCGATCCCCGCCGGGCTGCGGGTGCGGCTCTGTTCCCAGACGCGCTGTACCGAACTGGACGGGGCCAGCGGCACGACCCATGCGTTCAACAACGTGCCCGCCGTTGAGCCGCTGCGCTTTATCTGGGAAGTCCCCGGCGGTGGTCGCCTTATCCCGGCCCTGAAGGTCCAGCGTAACGAAGTGATTGTGAACTACCGCTAACCCTCTGACTCCATTCCGTTCGTCCGAACGGAATGGAGGTGTCGTTCAGCAGGCTTCGTTATTTTTCCTGCTGTTCTTGCCCTGTTAATTTTTCCCTCGCTCTTTTCATTAAGAGAATATCTCTGGAAGTCAATAACCGGAGAATATACTCTACGCGCTGAGATAATGTGATATACATATCAATGATGGAACGCAATAATGCAAAAGGGAGCAGGTATGAAATTGAGCTTTCGGCAAGTATGCCTGTTTTGGGGGGTTATGGATGTTTTATATCTGGCCACCTATGTCTGGAAGAGTAGTACCCAGGGGCGTATTCCTTTCGTTGATGATATTATCAATTTTAGCGCGCTTTATTCAGAACAGGGTGGCAGCTACTGGCTCCTTATTCTCTTTGTTTTGTCAATGATAACAACCCTGTCCATTATTTTTTCTGCCCTGTTTCTCCTTACCGCATGGAATAAGGTCGGCTACCTGGTAGCTGCGCAGACCCCCTTGCGCCTGCTGGTGGTTGTGCCGTCTCTCACCTTTTTACCCTGGATTATGAAATGGATTAATCCGGGGAACGTCGCGGTGTCGCTATTTTTATTGCTGATTTCAGAGGCGCTAAAGGTCAGCTCGGTAATCATCTCAGGAAAATTAAATAAGTAATGCTTTAATCACTCAGGGATAGTGTTTTAAAAGGATGAAGGTATGCATAAAAGTATTAAGGATTGTTATTTCGACGGCTGGAAAAAGGCGTTCGTCTATAAGGGGCGAGCGACAAGAAGAGAGTTTTGGTTATTTATCGTCATTAATGTAGCGATTATTCTCTTTGTTGCCGCACTGAGTTATTTCTTTCTCATAACATTGATTGCTGATCGTACCGGTCGCGGGGGAATGATACTGGTGTGGGCCTGGTTTGTCTGGCTTCCGCTCAGGGCGCTTGCCCCGGTAATCTTGCTCGTACCAGTCGTCTCGCTGGGTATCCGCCGAATGCACGATGCAGGAAAATCGGGGTGGTGGTTTGGCGGGGCGCTACTCTTCATTCTGCTGATCCTGCCGCTCATTCTGACGGGTATTCATCAGGTTATGCTTATCCCGGTAGATAATCACTCTGCAGGGCAGGTGACGGCGTTCATCACTATTACGCTAAATGTATTAGCGGCTATCTCTATTCTCTGGCTTTGCTGCTTACCGACACAACCGTCTGAACAGACCGTTTAGTGATCGCTTTTTCGCCAGTTATCAGGCCATTCTGATGACTGGCTCGCAAAACTGACCCCTCCTTTTGAAGCAAAAGAAACGCTGTTTTATAAAACAGTGACACGCGTAGTAATTCTCTTTGCATTTTTGCCAGTTGCCGCCTGGCGGTGGCAGAAACAGAAAGGTATCCCGTAAGCGATACTCTTACTGTAACCGTCTAGTCACTCCCGTTGGCGTCGCGTTAACCGGGAGTCATCTAAAACTTACAGGGTCGACGGTAATGAAAACACGTAAAATTGGACTCGCGAACTATCTTGCTTACGGATCGGGTGATTTTCTCGGGGCAGGGACCACAGCGCTGACCGCTGCCTGGCTATTATATTTCTACACCACCTTCTGTGGCCTCACGCCGATTGAGGCCACCTTCATCTTTGCGGCGGCAAGGGTTCTGGATGCCGTCGTCAGTCCGCTGATGGGCTTCCTGACCGATAACTTTGGCACCACCTGGCTTGGCAAACGCTTTGGCCGCCGCAAGTTCTTTATTCTGCTCGGCATTCCCTGCGTCTTCAGCTACTCGCTGATGTGGGTCGGCGATATGGGCTTCTGGTACTACCTGCTGACCTATCTGATCTTCGATATCGTCTACACCATGATCCTGGTCCCGTACGAAACGCTGGTGCCGGAGATGACCGACGATTTCAAACAGAAAACCAAGTTCTCCGGCGCGCGTATCTCCATGGCCCAGATGTCAGCGATTCTGGCCTCGTTCCTGCCGGGTATTCTGTTAACCCACTTCGGTAAAGACAACGCCATCTCCTTCTTCTATGCCAGCCTGGTCTTCTCGGTGCTCTGCGCCCTGATGCTGACCTTCGTCTGGTTCTTCACCTGGGAGCGTCCGCGTGAAGAGTGGAGTGAAGCTGCGCTGCGCGCCGAAGAGGAGAAGAAAAAACTGACCCTCGGCCAGAGCCTGAACCGTCTGTTCGTTGAGCTGAGCTCTACCCTGCGGATCAAAATCTTCCGCCAGCACCTGGGGATGTACCTTGGGGGCTACATCGCCCAGGACGTGTTCAACGCCGTCTTTACCTACTACGTGGTCTTTGTGCTGATGCAGGAAGCCTCCATGGCCTCGAATCTGCTGGGCACCATGGCTATCTTCCAGTTCCTGGCCGTTATCGCCATGATTCCGCTCTGCATCCGTTTTGGACCGGCGCCGTCGTACCGCATGGTGGTGGTGCTGTTCGGTCTGGCGTCGCTCTCCTATGCCGGTTTGTATTACGCCGGTATGAGCGACATCTACGCGCTCCTGCTGCTGGTCTCTGCTCTGGCGGGTCTGGGCCGCGGTGGGATCAACTATGTGCCGTGGAACACCTACACCTATATCGCTGACGTAGATGAAGTCATCACCGGCCAGCGCCGCGAGGGGATCTTCGCCGGGATCATGACGCTGACCCGTAAAGCGTCCCAGGCGGGAGCCATCATGCTGGTAGGGATTGTGATGCAGATGTCTGGCTTTGTCAGCGGCCAGAAGGTGCAGCCGGAAGGGGTAAGTCACACCATTCTGATGATCCTGAGCGTGGGCACTATCCTGGTGCTGACCTGCGGTTTCCTGGTGTCATTGCGCTTTAAGCTGAATTTACAGACGCACAGTACGCTGCGTGAAGAGACGGCCAAAATGCGTGAGTCTGGCCGCGCGATGCCCGAGGCTGCCACGCCGCAGGCCCGCGCCACGGTAGAGATACTGGCCGGTATGCCGTACGACTGCCTGTGGGGAAACAACAACATCGGCTATCTGAACCGCAATAAACCCGCTGCACCGTCCCTGAAAGAACGTGCTCCACTGAATTCGACATACAACAGAGGTTAAGATTATGAAGGTTTGGCCTGTCAAACATAGCCCGTTACTGCGTCAGCCAGAGCGTTTTATCGCCAGAGATGAACTGAAAACGCTGATCCAAAACGTGACGCATAACCTGGTGAACATTCACGATAAAACCGGCGAGTTTTTACTGCGGCTGGACGACGGGCGGGTAATCGACACCAAAGGCTGGGCGGGCTGGGAGTGGACCCACGGCGTTGGTCTCTACGGTATCTGGCAATATTACTGCCAGACCGGGGATGAAGCGATGCGCGATATCATCGACAGCTGGTTTGCCGATCGCTTTGCCGAAGGGGCCACCACCAAAAACGTCAACACCATGTCGCCGTTTTTGACCCTCGCGTATCGCTATGAAGAGACGCGCAACCCGGCCTGGCTGCCATGGCTGGAGAGCTGGGCGGAGTGGGCGATGAACGAGATGCCGCGCACCGATCACGGCGGTATGCAGCACATCACCCTGGCGGAGGAGAACCACCAGCAGATGTGGGACGACACCCTGATGATGACCGTCCTGCCGCTGGCGAAGATTGGTAAACTGCTCAATAAACCCGAATATGTGGAGGAGGCGGTCTATCAGTTCCTGCTGCATGTGCAGAATCTGATGGATCGGGAGACCGGGCTCTGGTTCCACGGGTGGAACTACGACGGCCACCACAACTTTGCCAACGCCCGCTGGGCGCGCGGCAACAGCTGGCTGACGATCGTTATTCCTGATTTCCTTGAGCTGGTGGAACTGCCGGAGAACAACGCCGTGCGCCGCTATCTGGTGCAGGTGCTGAACGCGCAGATTGCCGCCCTGGCGAAGTGTCAGGATGAGAGCGGCCTGTGGCATACATTGCTCGACGATCCCAACTCCTATCTGGAGGCCTCGGCCACCGCCGGGTTCAGCTACGGGATCCTGAAGGCGGTACGCAAGCGCTATGTGGGGGCCGAATATGCGGAGGTGGCGGAGAGAGCCATTCGCGGGATCGTGAAGAACATCTCCCCGGAAGGTGAACTGCTGCAAACCTCGTTCGGTACCGGAATGGGCAGCGATCTGGAGTTCTATCGCCAGATCCCGTTGACCTCAATGCCGTATGGTCAGGCGATGGCAATCCTCTGTCTGACGGAGTATCTGCGCAAGTATTTTTGACCACTGCACTCCCCGGTGGCGCTACGCTTACCGGGGCTACAAACACAAAACCCGGCTTGCGCCGGGTTTTGTGTTATTTCGATAACCGGTTGAAGCGCCATCAGGCGTTAACCGGGCACCGATGTTACATACGCTCTACGGTTTCGATACCCAGGGTATCCAGACCCAGCTTCAGGGTCTTCGCCGTCAGCTGCGCCAGTTTCAGGCGGCTGTTGCGTACCGCTTCGCTCTCGGCAGAGAGGATAGGGCAGTGCTCGTAGAAGCCGGAGAACAGGCCCGCCAGATCGTACAGGTAGGCACACATCACGTGCGGGGTGCCGTCGCGGGCGACCACGGAGAGCGTCTCTTCAAACTGCAGCAGGCGCGCCGCCAGCTGCGCTTCGCGATCTTCGCTGATGGTCACCTGAGCCTGTACCAGCACGCTTTCGTCGATCTCAGCCTTACGGAAGACAGACAGCACGCGAGTGTAGGCATACTGCATGTACGGCGCGGTGTTACCTTCGAACGCCAGCATGTTATCCCAGTCGAAAACGTAGTCGGTGGTCCGGTTCTTGGAGAGATCCGCGTATTTCACCGCACCGATGCCGACGGCGTTGGCCAGTTTTTCCAGCTCATCGGCAGGCATATCCGGGTTTTTCTCCGCCACCAGACGGCGGGCACGCTCCAGCGCCTCGTCCAGCAGATCCGCCAGCTTCACGGTGCCGCCCGCACGGGTTTTAAACGGCTTGCCGTCTTTACCCAGCATCATGCCGAACATGTGGTGCTCCAGCGGTACGGAGTCCGGTACATAGCCCGCTTTACGCACGATGGTCCATGCCTGCATCAGGTGCTGGTGCTGACGGGAGTCAATGTAATAGAGGACGCGATCCGCATGCAGGGTTTCGTAGCGGTATTTCGCGCAGGCGATATCGGTGGTGGTGTAGAGGAAGCCGCCATCCTTTTTCTGGATGATGACGCCCATCGGTTCGCCTTCCTTGTTTTTGTACTCATCAAGGAACACCACCGTCGCGCCTTCGCTTTCGACCGCCAGGCCTTTGGCCTTCAGATCGGCCACGATACCGGCCAGCATTGAGTTATAAAGGCTTTCACCCATCACGTCCTTACGGGTCAGGGTGACGTTCAGGCGGTCATAGGTGATCTGGTTCTGGGACATGGTGATGTCCACCAGCTTGCGCCACATCTCAAGGAAGTACGCATCGCCACCCTGCAGTTTCACTACGTAGCTACGGGCGCGCTCGGCAAAGGCTTCATCTTCGTCGTAGTGCTTTTTCGCATCGCGGTAGAAGCCTTCGAGGTCCGCCAGGGCCATTTCACCGGCATTTTCCTGCTGCTGCTTTTCCAGCCAGGCGATCAGCATCCCGAACTGGGTGCCCCAGTCGCCGACATGGTTCGCGCGGATCACGTTGTGGCCGAGGAACTCCAGGGTGCGTACCGCGGCATCACCGATGATGGTGGAGCGCAGATGGCCGACGTGCATCTCTTTCGCCACGTTCGGGGCAGAGTAGTCAACGACGATGGTCTGAGGCTGCGGCTGCGCCACACCCAGACGATCGGACTGCAACGCGGCATCGACGTTCTGCGCCAGGAAGGCAGGATCGAGGAAAATGTTGATAAAGCCCGGTCCGGCGATTTCGGTTTTGCTGGCAATACCGCTGAGATCCAGATGGGACAGAACCTGCTCTGCGAGTTGTCGTGGCGCCATGCCCAGTTTTTTCGCTACGGCCATCACGCCATTGGCCTGATAGTCGCCAAACTGTACTTTCGCGGACTGACGAACCTGCGGTTCACAGTCTGCAGGTGCGCCTGCAGCAATCAGTGCCTGACTGACTTTTTCTGAGAGAAGAGCCTGAATATTCACCGGGATACCTTACATTTTTGACGCGCGCATCACGTTGCCGCGCCCGTTAACGAATTTAGGCCGGGAGTATACTGCAATTGCCCGTTGCCGTCAGCACTGGCTCAAAACAGCGGTTGGTCGCAGGCCAGCAACAGAGTAAATTAACGCTTTTGCATGACGATAAGAGTACTGATGATGGCGAACTGGCAATCTATTGACGACCTGCAGGACATTGCAGCCGATTTAACGCGTTTCACTAACGCCTTTGCGGCGCTTTCCGCCCGCCTGGGTCTGGATATCGCTCCGCTCGCGGCGGACCACATCTCCCTGCGCTGCCATCAGAATGCCACTGCGGAGCGCTGGCGGCGCGGGTTTGAGCAGTGCGGCGAACTGCTCTCGGAAAACATCATCAATGGTCGTCCTATCTGTCTCTTTAAGCTGCATGAACCCGTCTGCGTCGCCCACTGGCGCTTTACGGTGGTTGAACTGCCGTGGCCGGGTGAAAAACGCTACCCCCACGAAGGCTGGGAGCATATCGAGATTGTCCTGCCCGGCGACCCGGAAACCCTGAATGCCCGCGCCCTGGCGCTGCTCTCTGATGAGGGCTTAAGTCAGCCGGGCATTTTTGTGAAAACCAGCTCGCCAAAAGGGGAGCGCGAGCGCCTGCCAAATCCGACCCTGGCGGTTACCGACGGCAGCGTGACGGTGAAGTTTCACCCCTGGACAATCGAAGAGATTGTCGCCAGTGAACAATAAAGCGAAAGAGTTGTGAGGTGACGCTGTGTCGCGGGGAAGGCGGCATGGCATGATGCAAAACCCAACAGGCTATAAGGAGGCTTCGTGGCATTGCTGGAGATCTGTTGTTACAGCATGGAGTGCGCCGTGACCGCACAGGCGCATGGCGCCGATCGCATCGAACTCTGTGCCGCCCCGAAAGAGGGCGGGCTGACCCCCTCTTATGGGGTGCTGAAATCGGTGCGTCAGGCGGTGACCATTCCGGTTCACCCGATTATTCGCCCCCGCGGCGGGGACTTTTGCTACAGCAGCGGCGAATTTAACGCCATGCTGGAGGATATCGCCCTCGTCAAGGAGCTGGGTTTTCCGGGGCTGGTGACCGGTCTGCTCGATGAGGATGGTCATATCGATATGCCGCGCATGCGCCAGATTATGGCCGCCGCAGAGGGGATGGCGATAACTTTTCATCGCGCCTTCGATATGTGCGTAAACCCACGGCAAGCCTTTGAAAACCTCGCGGAACTGGGGGTTGCGCGCGTGCTGACTTCGGGTCAACACGCCTCCGCAGAAAAAGGTATTTCATTAATTAAGGAACTAAAAGCGCAATCAGGTGTTCCAATAATAATGGCGGGTGCTGGCGTTCGCGCCGCCAATCTGCAGACGTTTTTACAGGCAGGGGTGGAAGAGTTGCACAGCTCGGCAGGCAAGTGGTTGCCGTCACCCATGCGCTATCGCAACACCGGCTTGTCGATGTCGACGGATGCCGACGCGGATGAATATTCCCGCTACGGCGTCGAGGGAGAGTCGGTTGCAGAGATGAAGGCGATAATTGAAAGGTATTGTCGCTAAAACAGTTTTTACCGCGCATCATGTCGCCCAATATGATGCTTGTTTGTACCAGGCCCCTGCAAATTCAACAGGGGTCTTTTTTTATGCATTTTCCGGCGACACGGCACCGTTTTTGTAGGCCGGGTAAGGCGAAGCCGCCACCCGGCAAAAATCACGGCTTAGTGGCAATCAACACCGCGCGGACCGGGGCTGGATAACCTTCAATCGTTTTGCTGCTGTCATTCGGATCGAGGAACTCGGCCAGAGATTCGGTGGTCATCCACTCGGTACGGCGCTGTTCGTCGGTAGTGGTAGGGCAGACATCCGCGATGCGGATATCGACAAAACCGCACTTCGCCAGCCAGTTTTTCAGCGCCAGCGCCGACGGAATAAAGTAGACGTTACGCATCTGGGCATAGCGATCCCCTGGCACCAGCACGGTGTTCTCATCCCCTTCCACCACCAGCGTCTCCAGCACCAGCTCACCGCCGTTGACCAGCTGATCTTTCAGCTGCCAGAGGTGTTCCAGCGGGGAGCGGCGATGGTAGAGCACGCCCATCGAGAAGACGGTGTCGAACGCCGCCAGCGCCGGGAGTTGCTCAATCCCCAGCGGCAGCAGGTGCGCGCGCTGGTCGTTGCCCAGCAGTTTGCGCACCGCTTCGAACTGGCAGAGGAACAGCTGGGTCGGGTCGATGCCTACCGCCAGATGGGCGCCTGCGCCAATCATACGCCACATGTGATAGCCGCTGCCGCAGCCGACATCCAGAATGGTGCGTCCGGTTAAATCAGAGAGGTGCGGCAGCACGCGCTCCCACTTCCAGTCTGAACGCCATTCGGTGTCAATCTGCATGCCGTAGAGAGAAAACGGCCCTTTGCGCCAAGGCATCAGGTTGCGCATCAGGTTTTCGAGACGCAGCATCTGGCCTTCGCTCAGCGGCTGTTCGCTCTCGGCGGTAACGCTGTGCAGCAGGTCGAGCTTATAGGGCGTCATTTCTGGCAGAAATTCCACCGCATTTTTCCACTGCTTAAACTGGCCGTGCAGGGATTCACGCTGCCAGGCGGCGATCTGCGCGGGCAGGGTTTCCAGCCAGTGGGAGAGGTGGTTTTTGGCAATCAGCTGATAAAAGTTACCGAAATCAATCATGCGTTACCGCCTTTCAGCGCCACCAGTGAGCCAAAGTTGAAGCACTGGAACCACAGCTCGCTGTGCGCGAATCCGGCTTTGTGCAGACGGGCTTTGTGGGTTTCAACCGAATCGGTCAGCATCACATTTTCCAGCATGCTGCGCTTCTGGCTGATCTCCAGCTCGCTGTAGCCGTTGGCACGTTTGAAATCGTGGTGCATGTTGAACAGCAGTTCGCCGACGGTGGCATCTTCGAAACTGAATTTTTCCGAAAGCACCAGAGCGCCGCCAGGGTTCAGCCCCTGATAAATTTTGTCCAGCAACAGCTGACGGTCTTCGGGCACCAGGAATTGCAGGGTAAAATTCAGCACCACCATCGAGGCGTTTTTAATCTCGATATGGCGAATATCGCCTTCGACCACTTCTACCGGGGTCGGGGCTTTCCAGGCGTCAATATGGCGGCGGCAGCGTTCGACCATGGCCGGTGAGTTGTCCACAGCGATAATTTTGCAACCGTCGTGCTTAATATTACGACGAACCGACAGCGTGGCTGCGCCCAGCGAACATCCCAGATCGTAGACCTGCGTGTCCGGCTGAACAAAACGTTCCGCCAGCATGCCGATCATGGAGATGATATTAGAGTAGCCGGGGACCGAGCGCTGGATCATATCCGGGAAGACTTCAGCCACCCGTTCATCAAAGGTCCAGTCGCCCAGACTGGCGATAGGCGCAGAAAAAAGCGTGTCGCGATCTGACATAACGTAAAAATCCGGGATAAATAAAGGGGCGTATTGTGCGCTAATGCAGGGAGAAAACCAACTCCCAGGGCATATACCACAGGTTAGCCAGCACCATTAGCACAAGCGAACACCAGGTCGCGCTCATGCCGGAGCGGCGCCAGCGGAACAGACGCTGATGGAGACCATAGTAGTGCATCAGGCGCCCAAGGATCAGCAGCAGGCCGCAGACGTGCACCATCCAGGTCTCTGCGCCATTCATTTCCATAAATAACAGCAAGATCAGTGCCGCCGGGAGATATTCCACCGCATTGCCATGAATGCGGATTGCGGTTTGCAACTCAGAGAAACCTCCGTCGCCATAAGAGACGCGGTACAACATCCGCAGGCGCGCAATATCGAACGAAAACTTGATTAACAGCAACGCACCCAGTACCGCATACAGCGCGCAAACCATACAAACTCCCTGTTTTTTGGCAGATGGCACTTCTATGATAGGGGGTGAGCTCAGAAAAGAGAAGATTGTTGCGGGATTGTGGGAGCGTCGCCAATGGACGGCGCCACGGTCTGCAAGGCGTGCCAGAGAGCATCGACCAGTTGCGGCGCCTGGGCGATATCAGGGGTATGCAAAAAAAGATACGGCGTGGCGGTCTGTTCCCACTTCGCCAGGGTCTGTAACCAGACAGCAAACAGCGCCTGGTTTTGCGGCATGTTGTCGCTGCCGATAAAACGCACCATTGGATTGCTGGCGGTCATTACCGCATGAACTGGTACCTTCGGTTTTTTACGCTGAGCGTCGATGATGGCCTCGTTGTGCGGCACGGCGGCGTGAACCGGGCGGCTGTCGAGAATGGTGCGATTGACGCCGCGCTCATGCAGACCGCGGTTAAGCGCTTTCTCCGCCTCGCCTTTCATGAAGAACTCAGGATGACGAACCTCAACGCCATAAGTGAACTCCCGGGGCAGGGCATCAAGAAACTGCCATAGCGCGGGCAGATCGCGTGGGCCAAAGGTGGCGGGGAGCTGTACCCAGTACTGGCCGATGCGGTTGGCCAGCGGCGACAGGCGGGTAAAAAATTCTGCGGTTAAATCGTCACAGTTACGCAGCGCAGCCTGATGGGAGATGGTGGCCGGGAATTTAAAGCAGAAACGAAAGTCGTCGCTGGTCTGCTCTCGCCAGCGCGCCACCACTTCAGGTTTAGGCAGGGCATAGAGCGTGGTGTTACCCTCCACACAATTAAAGTGGCGGGCGTACTCTTCAAGACCCGTTATGCCCAGCCGCACCCATTTCGGGTGCGACCATTGGGGTAACCCCAGATAGATCATAGTGCGTTGATTATCTCTTCGGTGCTGCGTACCCGGCCAATACGCGGGAAGATATTCGTCATACTGCCGAGGTGCTGCTCGGCCGAGGCTGCGCTGCAGGCATCTTCGGCAATCACCAGGTTAAAGCCCAGCTCCCAGGCGTTGCGGGCGGTGGATTCGACGCCAATATTGGTGGAGATCCCACACAGAATGATCGTATCGATGCCGCGACGACGCAGCTGTAACTCAAGATCGGTGCCGTAAAACGCGCCCCACTGGCGCTTGGTCACTTCGATATCGCTCTCTTGCTTACCCAGTGACAGCGGGTAGTCCCACCAGTTTTCCGGCAGAGCATGGGCAGGGGCTTGTGCATCTACCGGCTGCTTCAGCGCCTCGGCGAAATCAGCGGACCAGCCCACGCGGACCATCACCACCGGCGAGCCGCTGGTGCGGCATTTTTCCGCCAGACGTGCACTGCGGCTGACCACATCCTGAGCGGTATGCGGGCCACCGGCAAAGGGCAGGATCCCTTCCTGTAAATCAATCACCACAAGGGCGGTACGGGCAGCGTCGAGTGTGAACATGGTTTTTCCTGTTAAATAGTGAGCCATGCTAATACCTTACGCTGAGCCAGCCTGTTCCAGGTCTGATATTTTTGTTAAATTTTGTGAGAATATGCAAGATGCGAGCAGCAAACGCGCGCATGGCGCGCTTCTCTCTTATCGTCTGGCGGAATTTCCAGTATAATAGCCGCCTTTTTTCATCCAGTTTGACATACAAAAAGCTGCGACATAGTAGCCTGCGGCTAAGTTAAGGGATATCTCATGCGTACAGAATATTGCGGGCAGCTGCGTCAGTCCCACGTCGGACAGCAGGTGACCTTGTGTGGTTGGGTCAACCGTCGTCGTGATCTTGGCAGCCTTATCTTTATCGATATGCGCGACCGTGAAGGCATCGTGCAGGTGTTTTTCGATCCAGACCGCGCCGATGCGTTAAAGCTGGCAGCTGAACTGCGTAACGAGTTCTGCATCCAGGTGACCGGTACCGTGCGTGCGCGTGACGAGAAAAACATCAACAGCGACATGGCGACCGGCGAAATCGAAGTGCTGGCGACCGATCTGACCATCATCAACCGTTCAGAATCGCTGCCGCTGGATTTCAACCACGTCAATACCGAAGAAGCGCGTCTGAAATATCGCTACCTCGATCTGCGTCGCCCGGAAATGGCCGAACGCCTGAAAACCCGCGCGAAAATCACCAGCCTGGTGCGCCGCTTTATGGACGATCACGGTTTTCTCGATATCGAAACCCCGATGCTGACCAAAGCGACCCCGGAAGGCGCACGCGACTACCTCGTGCCATCCCGCGTCCATAAAGGCAAATTCTACGCGCTGCCACAGTCTCCTCAGCTGTTCAAACAGCTGCTAATGATGTCCGGTTTCGACCGCTACTATCAGATCGTCAAATGCTTCCGTGACGAAGACCTGCGCGCTGACCGTCAGCCAGAATTTACCCAGATCGACGTCGAGACCTCCTTCATGACTGCCGAGCAGGTGCGTGAAGTGATGGAAGCGCTGGTACGCAGCCTGTGGCTGGACGTGAAGGGTGTGGATCTGGGCGACTTCCCGATCATGACCTTCGCCGAAGCCGAGCGCCGTTACGGCTCCGACAAGCCAGACCTGCGTAACCCGATGGAGCTGGTGGACGTTGCCGACCTGGTGAAAGGCGTAGAGTTTGCGGTCTTCTCCGGCCCGGCTAACGATCCGAAAGGCCGCGTGGCTGCCCTGCGCGTACCGGGCGGTGCAAGCCTGAGCCGTAAGCAGATCGACGACTACGGTAACTTCATCAAGATTTATGGCGCGAAAGGCCTGGCTTATATCAAAGTCACCGAGCGCGCGAAAGGCATCGAAGGCATCACCAGCCCGGTGGCGAAATTCCTGAATGCTGAGATCGTCGAATCCATCCTGGCGCGCACCGAAGCCCAGGACGGCGACATGATCTTCTTCGGGGCAGACAACAAGAAAGTGGTTGCCGATTCAATGGGCGCACTGCGTCTGAAGTTGGGTAAAGATCTGAACCTGACCGACGAAGCCAAATGGGCGCCGCTGTGGGTTATCGACTTCCCAATGTTTGAAGACGACGGCGAAGGCGGCCTGACCGCTATGCACCACCCGTTCACCTCGCCGAAAGATATGAGCGCGGCAGAGCTGAAAGCGGCGCCGGAAGATGCTGTGGCGAATGCCTACGATATGGTCATCAACGGCTACGAAGTGGGTGGCGGTTCCGTGCGTATCTACAGCGGTGAAATGCAGCAGACCGTGTTTGGTATTCTGGGCATCAACGAACAAGAGCAGCGCGAGAAGTTTGGCTTCCTGCTGGACGCGCTGAAGTACGGTACTCCGCCGCACGCGGGCCTGGCCTTTGGTCTGGATCGCCTGACCATGCTGCTGACCGGTACCGACAACATTCGTGATGTTATCGCCTTCCCGAAAACCACCGCCGCGGCGTGTCTGATGACCGAAGCGCCAAGCTTTGCTAACCCAACCGCCCTGAGCGAGCTGGGTATCGAAGTGGTGAAAAAGGAAGAGAAAAACTGATATGGCATATAAGCTTCCCGTTTCCGTGTTAGTGATCATTTATGCAGAAGACACGAAGCGGGTGCTGATGTTGCAGCGACGCGACGATCCCGCCTTCTGGCAGTCGGTAACCGGCAGCCTGGAGGAGGGAGAAACCGCGTTGCAGGCCGCCGCGCGCGAAGTAAAGGAAGAGGTCACCATTGACGTTGCTCGCGAGCAACTGACCCTGAAGGACTGTCAGCGCACGGTGGAGTTTGAAATTTTTAGTCATTTACGTCATCGCTATGCGCCGGGGACTGAACGCAATACAGAATCCTGGTTCTGCCTTGCGCTTCCCCACGAACGGGAGATCGTGTTCACCGAACATTTGACCTACCGCTGGGTTAATGCGACCGAAGCTGCGGCGTTAACCAAGTCGTGGAGCAACCGGCAGGCGATTGAAGAATTTGTAATTAACGCCGCCTGAAAGGGCGCGCTCTTTGAGGATATTTTTATGGCAGGTCATAGTAAGTGGGCCAACACCAAACACCGCAAAGCGGCACAGGATGCCAAACGCGGTAAGATCTTTACCAAAATCATTCGCGAGCTGGTCACCGCAGCCCGTCTGGGTGGCGGCGATGCCGGTTCCAACCCGCGTCTGCGCGCAGCGATCGATAAAGCGCTGAGCAACAACATGACCCGCGACACCCTGAACCGTGCTATCGCCCGTGGCGTAGGCGGCGATGAAGACGCGAACATGGAAACCATCATTTATGAAGGTTACGGTCCTGGCGGTACAGCGGTCATGGTTGAATGTCTGTCCGACAACCGTAACCGTACCGTGGCGGAAGTGCGTCATGCCTTCAGCAAAACCGGTGGCAACCTGGGTACCGACGGTTCCGTTGCCTACCTGTTCAGCAAAAAAGGCGTCATCTCCTTCGAGAAAGGCGACGAAGATGTGATCATGGAAGCGGCGCTGGAAGCCGGTGCTGAAGATGTGGTGACCTATGACGACGGCGCGATTGACGTCTATACCGCATGGGAAGAGATGGGCGCGGTGCGTGATGCACTGGAAGCGGCGGGCCTGAAAGCCGACGCGGCTGAAGTCTCCATGATCCCGTCCACCAAAGCGGATATGGATGCGGAAACCGCACCAAAACTGCTGCGTCTGATCGATATGCTCGAAGATTGCGACGATGTGCAGGAAGTCTACCACAACGGTGAAATCTCCGACGAGGTTGCGGCTACGCTGTAATGGCCCAACGTAAACCAATAACCGGAGCGGCGTGATGGCAATTATTCTCGGTATTGACCCGGGCTCACGCATCACCGGTTATGGCGTTATCCGTCAGGTCGGGCGACAGTTGACCTACCTGGGCAGTGGGTGTATCCGTACCAAAGTGGACGATCTGCCGTCGCGCCTGAAGCTGATCTATGCGGGCGTGACGGAGATCATCACCCAGTTCCAGCCGGACTATTTCGCCATTGAACAGGTATTTATGGCGAAAAACGCCGACTCGGCGCTGAAGCTTGGCCAGGCGCGCGGCGTGGCGATTGTTGCGGCGGTGAATCAGGATCTGCCGGTGTTTGAATACGCCGCACGGCAGGTTAAGCAGACCGTGGTGGGAATTGGCAGTGCGGAAAAAAGCCAGGTGCAGCACATGGTGCGTACCCTGCTTAAACTGCCCGCCAATCCGCAGGCGGATGCTGCCGATGCCCTGGCGATCGCCATTACCCATTGCCACATCAGCCAGAATGCGGTGCAGATGAGCGAATCGCGGCTCAATCTGGCGCGCGGTCGATTGCGCTAAATGTAAAAATCAGGCTGGATGTTTATCCAGCCTTTTTTTATTATGGCAGCGGTAACTTTTAGCCCTTAACGCAGGAGCGTCACGTGATAGGCAGACTCAGAGGCATCATTCTAGAAAAACAACCCCCGATAGTGCTGCTTGAGACCGGAGGCGTGGGCTACGAAGTCCATATGCCAATGACCTGTTTCTATGAATTGCCGGACGCGGGCAAGGAAGCGATTGTCTTTACCCACTTTGTGGTGCGTGAAGATGCCCAGCTGCTGTATGGCTTTAACAACAAGCAGGAACGCACCCTGTTTAAAGAGCTGATTAAAACCAACGGCGTGGGGCCAAAACTGGCGCTGGCGATCCTCTCCGGGATGTCGGCTCCGCAGTTTGTTAACGCCGTAGAGCGTGAAGATCCCGCTGCCCTGGTTAAGCTCCCTGGCATCGGTAAGAAAACGGCCGAGCGCCTGATTGTCGAGATGAAAGATCGCTTTAAAGGTCTGCATGGCGATCTGTTTACCCCTGCCGCCGACCTGGTGCTGACCTCACCGGCTGGCCCGGCAACAGACGATGCGGAACAGGAAGCGGTTGCCGCGCTGGTGGCGCTGGGCTATAAACCTCAGGAAGCGAGCCGGATGATTAGCAAAGTGGCTAAACCGGACGCCACCAGTGAAACCCTGATTCGTGAAGCGCTGCGCGCCGCATTGTGAGGTAAAGGATGATTGAAGCAGACCGTCTGGTCTCGGCAGGCAGTGTTCAGACAGAAGATCTGGTGGACAGGGCGATCCGCCCGAAACTGCTTGATGAGTATATTGGCCAGCCGCAGGTGCGTTCGCAGATGGAGATCTTTATCCAGGCGGCGAAACTTCGCGGCGATGCCCTCGATCACCTGTTGATTTTCGGCCCGCCGGGGCTCGGGAAAACGACCCTCGCCAATATCGTCGCCAATGAGATGGGCGTGAACCTGCGCACCACCTCCGGCCCGGTGCTGGAAAAGGCAGGGGATCTGGCGGCGATGCTGACCAACCTTGAACCCCACGACGTGCTGTTTATCGATGAGATCCACCGCCTGTCACCGGTGGTGGAAGAGGTGCTCTATCCGGCGATGGAAGATTACCAGCTGGATATCATGATTGGCGAAGGTCCGGCAGCGCGTTCGATTAAGATCGATCTGCCGCCTTTCACGCTGATTGGCGCCACCACCCGCGCGGGGTCGTTAACCTCACCGCTGCGCGATCGTTTCGGCATTGTGCAGCGTCTTGAGTTTTATCAGGTGCCCGATCTCCAGCACATCGTCAGCCGCAGCGCGCGCTTTATGGGGCTGGATATGAGCGAAGAGGGGGCCTTTGAAGTGGCGAAGCGTTCCCGCGGGACGCCACGTATTGCCAACCGGCTGCTGCGCAGGGTGCGTGATTTTGCCGAAGTGAAACACGACGGCACTATTTCGCATGAGATCGCCGCCCAGGCGCTGGATATGCTGAACGTCGATGCCGAAGGATTTGACTATATGGACCGCAAGCTGCTGCTGGCGGTGCTGGATAAATTCTTTGGCGGGCCGGTCGGGCTTGATAACCTGGCGGCAGCGATTGGCGAAGAGCGTGAGACAATTGAAGATGTGCTGGAGCCCTATCTGATCCAGCAGGGCTTTTTGCAGCGTACGCCGCGCGGGCGCATGGCGACGGTGCGGGCCTGGGATCACTTTGGCATTACGCCGCCGGAGATGCCGTAACTGGCGGTTGGTTTTAAGTAGGCCCGGTAAGCGTAGCGCCACCGGGCAATTAATAACCTCAGCTGGCTGGTTTCTTCATCATGCTGAAGATAAACAGCACTGCCGCACACAGCACTACCGACGGTCCGGCAGGGGTGTCGTAAAACGCCGAGAAGGTGAGCCCGCCGGTGACGGCAATCATCCCCACACCCACGGCCACACCGGCCATCTGCTCCGGCGTACGGGCAAAACGACGGGCGGTGGCGGCTGGGATAATCAGCAGTGAGGTGATGATCAGCGCCCCGACAAACTTCATCGCCACGCCAATGGTCAGGGCGGTGACCAGCATCAGCAGCAGTTTCACGCGTTGCAGCTTCACGCCATCAACAAAGGCTAAATCCGGGCTGATGGTCATCGCCAGCAGGTTACGCCACTGCCACAGCAGGATTGCGAGGACTATTACCACCCCGATGGCAATGGCGATCAGATCATCAGGCGTCACCGCCAGCAGATCGCCAAACAGATAGGCCATCAGATCCACGCGAATATTGGACATCAGGCTGACTACCACCAGACCCAGCGATAGGGCGCTGTGAGCCATGATCCCAAGCAGCGTATCCACCGCCAGATGCGGGCGCTTCTCCAGCCAGACCAGGCCAGCGGCCAGCAGCAGCGTAACCACAATCACCGCGTAGAAAGGATTCACATCCAGCAGCAAACCAAACGCCACCCCCAGTAGGGAAGCGTGCGCCAGCGTATCGCCAAAGTAGGACATCCGGCGCCAGACAACAAACGAGCCCAGTGGACCCGCCGCGCAGGCGAGCATCATCCCGGCCAGCCAGCCGGGCAGTAAGAGTTCAATCATGAGTTACCGTTTCCCCGGCGAAGGACAATGCGTCCCTGCAAATCATGGCGGTGGTTGTGATGGTGGCGATAAATGCCCAGCTGTTCGGCACCGCGAGGACCAAACATCGAGATAAACTCCGGATGCATGGAGACCACTTCCGGCGTGCCGGAGCAGCAGATGTGATGGTTCAGACAGAGCACTTCGTCCGTTTTCGCCATGACCAGATGCAGGTCGTGCGACACCATCAGGACGGCGCAGTCCAGCTCTTTACGCAGCTGATCGATGAGGTCATACAGGGCAACCTGGCCGTTGACATCCACACCCTGAGTCGGCTCGTCGAGCACCAGCAGCTGCGGCTTATTCAGCAGGGCGCGGGCCAGCAGCACACGCTGGGTTTCGCCACCGGAGAGCTTTTGCAGGGGCGCGTCGATAAGATGCCCGGCCTGCACCCGCTTGAGCGCCGGAAGAATATCCTCTTTACGCGTATCGGGACGCAGACGCAGGAAACGGCTGACCGTCAGCGGCAGCGTGGCGTCCAGATGCAGTTTCTGAGGGACATAGCCAATACGTAGCTGCCGGTCACGCTTGATCAGGCCTGCATCGGGTGCTACCAGACCGAGTACAACCCGCACCAGTGTTGATTTACCCGCGCCATTGGGGCCGAGCAATGTCAGAATTTTGCCTGGCTTCAGATCCAGCGAAACGTCAGAGAGGACGCGGCGCTGACCAAATGAAACCGAAATATTTTCGAGAGAAACCAAAGTCGTCATATCAATTTATGCTTGCAGAAGTCATCGAATGTTATAATATCACATTCCACATGTTCATTACGATGATTAGTCGCATTATGTTACAGAAAAATACGCTTCTTTTCGCTGGATTATCCGCCGCCCTTTGGGGTACCGCAGTACAAGATGTTAACGCCGCCGTTGTCGCTTCGCTTAAACCGCTCGGTTTTATCGCTTCAGCTATTGCAGATGGCGTCACAGAAACCCAGGTTTTATTACCTGATGGTGCGTCAGAGCATGACTATTCTCTGCGCCCTTCGGACGTAAAACGTTTACAAAACGCGGACTTAGTAGTATGGATTGGCCCGGAGATGGAAGCCTTCATGCAAAAGTCAGCGAGTCAGCTGCCTGACGCTAAACAGGTTAACATCTCTGGCCTTGCAGGTGTGAAACCGCTTCTCATGAAAGGGGCGGATGATGACGATCACGACCACGATCATGGCCATGGTGCAGAGGAAAAAGGTGATGAGCATCACCATCACGGTGACTACAACATGCACCTTTGGCTTTCACCAGAAATAGCGCGGCTGTCAGCGGTTGCAATCCATGAAAAATTAGTGGAACTTATGCCGCAAAGTCGAGCCAAACTAGACGCCAACCTGAAGGATTTTGAGGCACAACTTGCCGCAACCGATAAGCAGGTGGGTACCGAGCTCGCACCATTGAAAGGTAAGGGATATTTCGTTTTTCATGATGCCTATGGCTACTACGAAAAACACTACGGTCTTACGCCGCTTGGCCACTTCACCGTGAATCCAGAAATTCAACCTGGTGCGCAGCGTTTACATGAAATCAGAACACAGTTGGTTGAGCAAAAAGCGACCTGCGTTTTTGCTGAGCCACAGTTCAGGCCAGCGGTCGTTGAAGCCGTGGCAAGGGGAACGTCCGTACGTATGGGCACCCTTGATCCATTGGGAACCTCTATCCAGTTGAGCAAAGCGAGCTATTCGCAGTTCCTCAGCCAACTGGCGAACCAGTATGCGAGCTGCCTGAAAGGAGATTAACGAGGAAGTGATTACGTGCAACAGATAGCCCGCTCTGTCGCCCTGGCATTTAACAATCTGCCCCGGCCCCACCGCGTCATGCTGGGGTCGCTTACAGTTCTCACCTTAGCGGTCGCCGTCTGGCGGCCCTATATTTACCACCCAAATTCCGCGCCAGTTATCAGAACCATTGAGCTGGAAAAGAGTGAAATTCGCTCCCTGCTGCCGGAAGCCAGTGAACCTATCGACCAGGCCCCACAGGAAGAAGAAGCTATTCCGCAGGATGAGCTTGATGAAAAGACCGAAGCCGAAGTGGGCGTACACGAATATGTCGTGTCAACGGGCGATACATTAAGCAGCGTTCTGAACCAGTACGGCATTGAAATGGGTGAAATCAGCCAGCTTGCTGCGTCTGATAAAGATCTGCGAAACCTGAAAATCGGTCAACAGCTCTCCTGGACCCTCACCGATAACGGTGACTTGCAGCGCCTGACCTGGGAAGTCTCCCGTCGTGAAACCCGCACTTACGATCGTACTGAAAACGGTTTCAAGATGAGCAGTGAAATGCAGCAGGGTGACTGGGTTAACAGCGCCATCAAAGGCACCTTAAGCGGCGGTAGTTTTGTTGCCAGCGCCCGTGATGCGGGGCTGACCAGCGGTGAAATCAGCTCGGTGATCAAAGCCATGCAGTGGCAGATGGACTTCCGTAAGCTGAAAAAAGGCGATTCGTTTTCGGTGCTGATGTCCCGCGAAATGCTGGACGGCAAGCGCGAACAGAGCCAGCTACTGGGCGTCCGTCTACGCACGGATGGTAAAGACTATTACGCCATCCGCGCCGAAGACGGTAAATTCTACGATCGTAACGGTACGGGTCTGGCGAAAGGCTTTTTACGCTTCCCGACCTCGAAACAGTTCCGCGTCTCTTCGAACTTTAACCCGCGTCGTCTGAACCCGGTCACTGGCCGTGTTGCGCCGCACCGTGGGGTGGATTTCGCCATGCCGCAGGGTACGCCTGTTCTGGCAGTCGGTGACGGCGAAGTGGTCATGGCAAAACGCAGTGGCGCGGCGGGCTATTATGTCGCCATACGTCACGGGCGCACCTACACCACGCGCTATATGCACCTGCGTAAGCTGCTGGTGAAGCCTGGCCAGAAGGTCAAACGTGGCGACCGTATTGCGCTGTCGGGCAATACCGGGCGTTCTACCGGCCCGCATCTGCACTATGAAGTGTGGATCAACCAGCAGGCGGTTAACCCGTTAACGGCGAAGCTGCCGCGCACCGAAGGGCTGACCGGTAAAGACCGCAGCGATTATCTGGCACAGGTCAAAGAAGTTATTCCGCAGCTGACCCTGAATTAATTCAGCAGCGATAAAAGCCGGTGCACTCCTGCACCGGCTTTTTCTTTTGTGCGTTGCACATGGCCTCGCTAAACTATCTCATCATTCTTTAAAGCCTCACCCGCCCTGGAAAAAGCATGGAAACCAAAAAGAACAATAGTGAATACATTCCTGAATTTGAGAAGTCGTTTCGTCATCCGCGCTTCTGGGGCGCCTGGCTGGGTGTCTATGCGTTTGCAGGTATTGCGATGCTGCCTCCCTCCGTGCGCGATCCGCTGCTCGGCAAAGTGGGGCGCCTGGCGGGCAAACTGGGCAAAAGCGCCCGCCGTCGCGCCCAGATAAACCTTTTTTACTGCTTCCCGGAGAAGAGCGAGGCAGAACGCGAAGCCATCATTGATGAGATGTTCACGACCGCGCCGCAGGCGATGGCGATGATGGCTGAGCTGGCCTTACGCGGGCCGGAAAAAATGACCAGCCGGGTCGACTGGAAAGGGCTGGAGATCATCGAAGAGATGCGTCGCAACGATGAAAAGGTGATCTTCCTGGTGCCGCACGGCTGGGGCGTGGATATTCCGGCGATGTTGATGGCCTCGCAGGGGCAAAAAATGGCGGCCATGTTCCACAATCAGGGAAATAAGGTCTTTGATTATGTCTGGAACACCGTGCGTCGTCGCTTCGGCGGACGCCTGCATGCCCGTAACGACGGGATTAAGCCATTTATTCAGTCCGTACGTCAGGGCTACTGGGGATACTATCTCCCGGATCAGGATCACGGTGCGGAACACAGCGAGTTTGTTGATTTCTTTGCCACCTATAAAGCGACGTTACCCGCCATTGGCCGCTTGATGAAAGTATGCCGGGCACGGGTGATTCCGCTCTTCCCCATTTATGACGGCAAAACCCATCGACTGACGATTGAAGTCCGCCCGCCGATGGATGACCTGCTGACGGCGGACGACAACACTATTGCACGCCGGATGAACGATGAGGTGGAGATCCTGGTGGGGCCCCACGCGGAGCAGTACACCTGGATCCTGAAGCTGCTGAAGACGCGCAAGCCGGGCGAGAAAGAGCCGTACAAGCGCAAAGAGCTCTATCCGAAGAAATAAAAAATCCCCCGGAAACGGGGGATTTTTTTATTGCCCGGCGGCGCTGCGCTTGCACGGGCCTACGGACCTGTAGGCCGGGTAAGCGCAGCGCCACCCGGCGAAACCGTCGGATTATTCGACGGTCATCACGCGGGTGGTGTTGGTCGAGCCGATGGTGCTCATTACATCGCCCTGGGTGACGATAACGATATCCCCGGACACCAGATAACCTTTATCGCGCAGCAGGTTCACGGCGTCATTTGCCGCGGCCACACCGTCGTTATTGCTGTCGAAGAACACCGGCGTTACGCCGCGATAGAGCGCGGTCAGGTTCAGGGTGCGCTCATGGCGGGACATGGCGAAGATCGGCAGACCGGAGCTGATACGGGAGGTCATCAGCGCGGTACGGCCCGATTCGGTCATGGTGATGATCGCCGTCACGCCCTTCAGGTGGTTCGCCGCGTACATGGCGGACATCGCAATCGCCTCTTCCACGTTGTCGAACTGAATGTCCAGACGGTGTTTAGAGACGTTGATGCTTGGGATCTTCTCTGCACCCAGGCAGACGCGCGCCATTGCGGCCACGGTCTCCGCCGGATACTGACCGGCAGCGGTTTCCGCAGAGAGCATCACCGCATCGGTACCGTCGAGGACGGCGTTCGCCACGTCCATCACTTCCGCACGGGTCGGCATCGGGTTGGTGATCATCGACTCCATCATCTGGGTTGCAGTGATCACGGAGCGGTTAAGCTGACGCGCACGGCGGATCAGCGCTTTCTGGATCCCGACCAGTTCCGGGTCGCCAATCTCAACGCCCAGGTCACCGCGGGCAACCATCACCACATCAGAAGCCAGGATGATATCGTCCATCGCATCCTGGCTGCAGACCGCTTCAGCACGTTCTACTTTCGCCACGATTTTGGCATCGCAGCCTGCCTCGCGCGCCAGACGGCGGGCATAGTTCAGATCTTCGCCACAGCGCGGGAAGGAGACGGCCAGATAATCCACGCCGATATCCGCGGCGGTGATGATGTCGGCTTTGTCTTTTTCGGTCAGAGCTTCAGCAGAGAGACCGCCGCCCAGCTTGTTGATGCCTTTGTTGTTGGAGAGCGGGCCGCCAACGGTCACTTCGGTGAAGACCTTCATGCCCTGAACGTCGAGCACCTTCAGCTGAACGCGACCATCGTCGAGCAGCAGGATATCGCCCGGTACCACGTCAGCAGGCAGGCCTTTGTAGTCGATGCCCACTTTCTCTTTATCGCCTTCGCCTTTGCTCAGGTTGGCATCCAGCAGGAACTTATCCCCGATATTGAGGAAAACTTTGCCTTCTTTGAAGGTGGAGACACGGATTTTTGGACCCTGCAGATCACCGAGGATAGCGACATGACGTCCCAGTTTTGCCGCGATCTCACGGACCTTGTCTGCACGTAATTTATGATCTTCTGGCGTACCGTGAGAGAAGTTCATACGCACTACGTTGGCGCCTGCGGCGATAATTTTCTCAAGGTTATTATCGCGGTCAGTAGCCGGGCCTAAGGTGGTAACGATCTTGGTTCTGCGAAGCCTTCTGGACATGTAATACTCCGTTGTCTAAAACAACCTGGTGTTGCGTGAACGATGATTCGGCACGTTGTCCGTCTTTAATAGCAACAGCAAACTTACCGAATGCCGAAAAAAGTAACAACTTTGTAATTGAAATCAGGGAATTTCACCCTTGATGAACAATTCTTTATCAAAACGCGATTCCTTGAGCGCTTCTTTGACACGCTTCAAGTTATCTCTGAATTTCGCCCCGCGGCGCAGGGTAAAACCGGTCGCCAGGACATCGATGACGGTGAGCTGCGCCAGACGGGACACCATCGGCATGTAGATATCGGTGTCTTCCGGCACGTCTAGCGTGATCGCCAGCGTCGCTTCACGCGCCAGCGGCGTCCCGGTGGAGGTAAGGGCGATGACCATGGCATCGTTTTCACGCGCCAGCTGGGCCAGTTCGACCAGACTTTTGGTGCGGCCAGTATGCGATATCAGCACCACCACGTCATCTTCGTTACAGTTCATACAGCTCATGCGTTGCAGCACGATGTCGTCGGAATAGATAACCGGGACGTTAAAGCGAAAAAATTTATTCATCGCATCGTGAGCGACAGCGGCGGAGGAACCGAGGCCAAAGAAGGCAATTTTCTTCGCCTGGGTCAGCAGATCGACAGCGCGGTTAACCGAGGTCATATCCAGCGACTGGCGGACCTGATCCAGCGTCGCCATGGCCGATTCGAAAATCTTGCCCGTATAGGCCTCCACGCTGTCGTCTTCATCGACATTGCGGTTCACATAGGGGGTACCGTTCGCCAGACTTTGCGCCAGATGCAGTTTAAAATCGGGAAATCCACGCGTCTCCATGCTGCGGCAAAACCGGTTGACGGTCGGTTCACTGACCCCCGACTCCTGTGCCAGGGCGGCAATGCTGGAATGAATGGCCTGAGCGGGCGCGGCGAGAATTACTTCAGCCACTTTTCGCTCGGATTTGCTAAGGTGTTCCAGTTGAAACTGGATTTTTTCCAGCATGTTCATTATTAACACAGCGCTCATCGGTGGAAGCGATTTCATAAATGGGTGAAATCGCGATTCGAATTAGCAAGAATATACGCCTGTGATAGTCCGAAAAGGACAAACCATGGAAAAAATGTTGTTGTTTTTTTTCATTACTTGATCGCTGTCGGATTTTAGCAACGGCCTGACTGAGCAAAGTTTCACCAGTTTCATCGCCATTACCTTCGCTGCTGCGCGCTCCGGGCGAAATATCGCCGTATCGCACGGGAGGATAAGCGCAAATGGTTTCGGGAATGACGTAAAAGCAGTAGAGTGCATTGTAATAAAATTACAACGATATTCTGGCAAAAGCACCAGGATATCCAACTGAGGAGAATGACATGGCGGTAACGCAAACAGCCCAGGCATGTGACCTGGTCATTTTCGGCGCGAAAGGCGATCTTGCACGCCGTAAATTGCTGCCTTCCCTGTATCAACTGGAAAAAGCGGGTCAAATCCACCCGGAGACCCGCATCCTGGGCGTGGGCCGTGCGGACTGGGATAAAGACGCGTATACCAAAGTCGTGCGCGAAGCCCTGGAAACTTTCATGAAAGAGAAAATCGATGAAAGTTTGTGGGACAAGCTGAGCGGACGTCTCGATTTCTGCAACCTCGACGTTAACGACACGTCGGCATTTGCCAATCTGAGCGCAATGCTCGATCAAAAAAATCGCGTCACCATTAACTACTTTGCCATGCCACCAAGCACCTTCGGCGCCATCTGCAAAGGGCTGGGTGAAGCGAACCTCAACGCCAAACCTGCGCGCGTGGTGATGGAAAAACCGCTGGGCACCTCCCTTGCCACCTCCCGCGAAATCAACGACCAGGTTGGCGAGTACTTTGAAGAGTGCCAGGTTTACCGTATCGACCACTATCTGGGTAAAGAGACGGTGCTGAACCTGCTGGCGCTGCGCTTTGCGAACTCCCTGTTTGTGAATAACTGGGATAACCGCACCATCGATCACGTTGAGATCACGGTGGCAGAAGAGGTCGGCATTGAAGGGCGCTGGGGTTATTTTGACCAGGCCGGGCAGATGCGCGACATGATCCAGAACCACCTGCTGCAGGTGCTCTGTATGATCGCCATGTCTCCGCCGTCGGATCTCACCGCGGACAGCATCCGCGACGCGAAAGTGAAAGTATTGAAGTCACTGCGCCGTATCGACCGCTCCAACGTGCGTGAGAAGACGGTACGCGGCCAGTACACCGCCGGGTTTGCGCAGGGCAAAAAAGTGCCAGGCTACCTGGAAGAAGAGGGCGCGAACAAATCCAGCAACACCGAGACGTTTGTGGCGATCCGCGTGGATATTGATGACTGGCGCTGGGCGGGGGTTCCGTTCTACCTGCGTACCGGTAAACGTCTGCCCGCTAAATGTTCTGAAGTGGTTGTCTATTTCAAAAATCCAGAGCTGAACCTGTTCAAAGAGTCCTGGCAGGAGCTGCCGCAGAACAAACTGACCATCCGTCTGCAGCCGGACGAGGGTGTGGACATTCAGGTGCTGAACAAAGTGCCGGGCCTGGACCACAAACACAACCTGCAGACCACCAAGCTGGATCTGAGCTACTCCGAAACCTTCAACCAGACCCATCTGGCGGATGCGTACGAACGTCTGCTGCTGGAAACCATGCGCGGTATCCAGGCGCTGTTCGTCCGTCGTGACGAAGTGGAAGAGGCGTGGAAGTGGGTCGACTCCATCACCGAAGCGTGGGCAGCGGATCAGGATGCACCGAAACCGTATCAGGCGGGCACCTGGGGACCGGTTGCCTCGGTGGCGATGATCACCCGTGATGGCCGTTCCTGGAACGAGTTTGAGTAAGGCTGACCGCTAATCCCTACGGGGTATTTTACCGGTAACATGATCTGGCTCAGGCCAGCGTGCAATATTTAATCATTTAAGCCCCCGGTGGATTTCCACCCGGGGCTTTTTTTATTACACTGCCAGCAGCGATTTTGCCCCAGGGCTCCGGCAATCAAGCGTTTCAGCGATGTTATCGCCTGCTAAACACTTTGTTAATTCCAGAGCGCGGACAGATAAATGACAGGAGCTTCTATGAATTCGACTTTGTTACGGGTAACACAGCGCATTATTGAGCGTTCGAAACAGACCCGTTCTGCCTACCTCGCGCGCATCCAGCAGGCGAAGTCCGACACGGTCCATCGATCGCAGCTGGCTTGCGGCAACCTGGCGCACGGTTTTGCCGCCTGTAAGCCAGAAGATAAAGCCTCGCTGAAAAGTATGCTGCGTAACAATATCGCGATCATCACCTCCTATAACGACATGCTCTCGGCGCACCAGCCTTATGAGACCTACCCGGATATCATCCGCAAGTCGCTGCACCAGGCCAATGCGGTAGGCCAGGTAGCGGGCGGGGTGCCCGCCATGTGCGATGGCGTGACCCAGGGGCAGGATGGCATGGAGCTGTCGCTGCTGAGCCGCGAAGTGATCGCCATGTCCACGGCGGTCGGTCTGTCGCATAACATGTTTGACGGCGCGCTCTACCTCGGCGTGTGCGACAAGATTGTCCCGGGCCTGACCATGGCGGCGCTGTCGTTTGGTCATCTGCCTGCGCTGTTTGTGCCGTCAGGCCCAATGGCCAGTGGCCTCGCCAATAAAGAGAAGGTGCGTATTCGTCAGCTTTACGCCGAAGGCAAAGTTGACCGCATGGCGCTGCTGGAATCCGAAGCTGCCTCCTACCATGCACCGGGTACCTGTACCTTCTACGGTACCGCCAACACTAACCAGATGGTGGTGGAGTTTATGGGGATGCAGCTGCCGGGCTCGTCGTTCGTCCATCCGGATGCCCCGCTGCGTGAAGCGCTGACCGCGGCCGCTGCCCGTCAGGTGACCCGCCTGACCGGTAACGGCAACGAGTGGATGCCGCTCGGTAAAATGGTGGATGAAAAAGTGGTAGTGAACGGTATCGTGGCCCTGCTGGCGACGGGCGGTTCCACTAACCACACCATGCATATGGTGGCGATGGCGCGTGCCGCCGGGATCCAGATTAACTGGGATGATTTCTCCGATCTGTCTGAAGTGGTTCCGCTGTTGACCCGTCTTTACCCGAATGGTCCGGCCGATATCAACCACTTCCAGGCGGCGGGCGGTGTACCGGTGCTGATGCGCGAGCTGCTGAAGGGCGGCCTGCTGCATGAAGATGTCAACACTGTGGCCGGTTTCGGCCTGCAGCGTTACACCCTGGAGCCGTGGCTGAACGAGGGTGAGCTGGACTGGCGTGAAGGGGCCCAGGCCTCGCTGGATGACAGCGTGATCGCCACCTTCGACAAGCCTTTCTCCCACCACGGCGGCACCAAAGTGCTGACCGGTAACCTGGGCCGTGCGGTGATGAAAACCTCCGCGGTGCCGGTGGAAAACCAGATCATTGAAGCCCCGGCAGTGGTTTTCGAAAGCCAGCATGATGTTCTGCCGGCATTTGAAGCCGGTCTGCTGGACAAAGATTGCGTCGTTGTTGTCCGTCATCAGGGACCAAAAGCGAACGGAATGCCAGAATTACATAAACTAATGCCGCCACTTGGTGTATTATTGGACCGCTGTTTCAAAATTGCATTAGTTACCGATGGACGCCTCTCCGGTGCATCGGGTAAAGTGCCTTCCGCCATCCACGTCACCCCGGAAGCCTACGATGGTGGACTGCTGGCGAAAGTGTACGATGGCGACATCATCCGCGTTAATGGTCAGACAGGCGAGTTGACCTTACTGGTGGATGAGGCGGTCCTGGCCGCACGTAAGCCGCATATTCCTGACCTGAGCGCATCGCGCGTGGGAACGGGACGCGAAATGTTCAGCGCGTTACGCGAGAACCTCTCGGGTGCAGAACAGGGCGCGACCTGTATTACGTTTTAAGACGACAAGAATTATCGATCTGGCGAGAGAAAACTCTGATGAAAAACTGGAATACAAGTGCAGAAGCAATCCTGAAAACTGGCCCGGTAGTGCCGGTTATCGTGATTAATAAGCTGGAACACGCAGTCCCGATGGCGAAAGCGCTGGTTGCGGGCGGTGTACGCGTACTGGAAGTCACGCTGCGTACTGCCTGTGCAATGGATGCTATTCGCGCCATCGCTAAAGAAGTGCCGGAAGCGATCATCGGTGCGGGTACCGTACTGAACCCGCAGCAGCTGGCTGAGGTTACCGAAGCCGGTGCGCAGTTCGCCATCAGCCCGGGCCTGACCGAGCCTCTGCTGAAAGCCGCAACCGAAGGCTCCATTCCTCTGATCCCAGGCATCAGCACCGTGTCTGAACTGATGCTGGGTATGGACTACGGTCTGAAAGAGTTCAAATTCTTCCCGGCGGAAGCGAACGGCGGCACCAAAGCGCTGCAGGCTATCGCAGGTCCGTTCGCGAACGTCCGTTTCTGCCCAACTGGCGGTATCTCTCCGGCGAACTACCGTGACTACCTGGCGCTGAAAAGCGTGCTGTGCATCGGCGGCTCCTGGCTGGTGCCGGCGGATGCCATGGAAGCGGGCGACTGGGATCGCATCACTAAGCTGGCGCGCGAAGCGGTAGAAGGCGCGCAGCAGTAAGTTTTAGGTATTGTGCGCGTTTTTTGCCGGGTGGCAGCTTCGCCTTACCCGGCCTACGATAAACGTCAAATGCCATACAAAAACGGGCCAATCGGCCCGTTTTTTTTATTCTGCTACCTGCACGCTGGCGGCCGCGTTTTTCGCCCGCTCAACGGCCTCTTCCACGCTGTCGCCCGTCGCCAGCGCCACACCTAAGCGACGCGAGCCGTCAATCTCTGGCTTACCAAACAGACGCAGCTGCAGGCCAGCGCCTACTGCGACATCGACATTATCAAAGGTGACGTTCTGGCTGGTCAGCTGCGGCAGGATCACCGCCGAGGCCGCCGGGCCGTACTGACGCACACCGCCAACCGGCAGGCCGAGGAAAGCGCGAACGTGCAGGGCAAACTCGGAGAGATCCTGCGAAATTAAGGTCACCATACCGGTGTCGTGCGGGCGAGGGGAGACCTCGCTGAAGATGACCTCGTCGCCGCAAACGAACAGCTCCACGCCAAACAGCCCATGGCCGCCCAGCGCCAGCACCACTTTACGGGAGATCTCTTCGGCGCGCGCCCGGGCCAGCGGGCTCATCTGCTGTGGCTGCCAGGATTCACGGTAGTCGCCATCTTCCTGGCGATGACCAATCGGCTCGCAGAAGTGGACCCCATCAACGGCGCTGACGGTCAGCAGGGTGATCTCAAAGTCAAACTGCACCACACCCTCAACGATCACTCGCCCGGCGCCTGCGCGGCCACCCTGCTGGGCGTAATCCCAGGCCTTGTCCAGCTGTTCGGCGCTGCGCACAAAGCTCTGTCCTTTACCGGAGGAGCTCATCACCGGTTTAATGATGCACGGGTAGCCAATTTCAGCCACGGCCTGCAAAAAATCATTTTTGCTGTCGGCGAAACGATAGCGTGAGGTGGGCAGGGAGAGCTCTTCGGCCGCCAGACGACGAATGCCTTCCCGGTTCATGGTCAGCTTCGCTGCGCGGGCGCAGGGCACCACGCGCTGGCCTTCGGCTTCCAGCGCCAGCAGGGTATCGGTGGCGATGGCTTCAATTTCCGGCACCACGAAGTGCGGTTTTTCTTCATTGATCAGGGTGCGCAGGGCGTCACCGTCGAGCATATTGATCACGTGCGAGCGGTGGGCAACGTGCATGGCTGGCGCATCGGCGTAGCGATCGACGGCGATCACTTCGATACCTAAACGCTGGCACTCAATGGCCACCTCTTTACCCAGCTCACCTGAGCCCAGCAGCATCACACGCGTTGCTGCCGGACGCAGCGCAGTTCCTAAACGAGTCATAATGATTCCCCTGAAAAAGTTGCGCGCAGTATAAACGAAAACGTTTGCGTCTGTCTTGTGTTGCGAAAATCTGTCGGGCTGACGGAGGGTTATTTGCATCGCGGCATTTTTCGACCATGCTTTTGTTGAACCAAAACAGGAGAGCATGATGAATAAAACAGGGGTAGCAATAGCACTGCTGGCCGCCAGCCTGACCGCCCAGGCCGCAGAGGAGAAAACCGTGAAATTTCCCACCTGCGAAGGGCAGAATGCCGAAGGTATTGCCGCCAGCGTGAAGCGGGATTATCTGCAAAACCGCATCGTGCGCTGGGCGGACGATCAAAAAACCCTGGGACAGGCCGATCCGGTAGCCTGGATCAACCCTAAGCAGGTGAAAGGCGAGAATGATCGCTGGACGGTACCGCTGACAGTACGAGGTAAAAACACCGATATCCATTATCAGGTGAAGATCGACTGTAAAGCGGGTAGCGCGCAGTATCAGTCGTCGAAGAGGTGAATTTTCGCTTCTTTTGTCGCCATAGACATTTCCTGACATCCCCTCGCTTACGCTGTGAAATTCATCCACCGTTAAGTGAGGGTAAACATGTCAAACTGGCTGAATCAATTACAGTCTCTGCTCGGGCAGAAAGGGTCTTCGTCATCTGGCGAAGGCCTGAGCAAACTGCTGACGCCGGGGGCGCTTGGCGGCCTGGCCGGATTACTGGTAGCGAATAAATCCTCGCGTAAATTACTGAGCAAATATGGCACCGGCGCGCTGCTTGCCGGGGGCGGCGCCGTTGCCGGTACTGTACTGTGGAACAAGTACAAAGAGAGAATTCGCAGCGCGCATCAGGGCGAGCCGCAGTTTGGTCAGCAGGCGTCGCCGCTGGACGAGCGCAGCGAAAGGCTGATCCTGGCGCTGGTCTTTGCCGCAAAGAGTGATGGCCACATTGACGATAAAGAGCGGGCTGCCATCGAACAGCAGTTGCGCGAAGCGGGCGTGGAAGAGCAGGGCAGGGCGCTGGTGGCACGTGCCATTGAGGAACCGCTCGATCCTGCGCGTCTGGCCAAGGGTATCCAGAATGAAGAGGAGGCCCTCGAACTGTACTTCCTGAGCTGTGCGGCAATCGACATCGATCATTTTATGGAGCGCAGCTATCTTAATGCGCTGGGCGATGCGCTGAAAATCCCGGCAGACGTACGGGAAGGGATCGAGCAGGATATTCGCCAGCAAAAACAAGCGCTCCCCGGCTAGATTTTTACGCCTCGCGGAGCCGTTTCGCTTGCATCGTGCGCATGTTTTGCCAACCTTATAGGGTGTTAAACGTAGAAGAATCATAACGCCATGCCACCTAAAGCCCAACGCATACCGCACGCTCTCACCATGCACGGTGACACGCGTATCGACAACTATTACTGGTTGCGCGACGATACCCGCTCAAAGCCGGAGGTGCTGGACTACCTCCACGAGGAGAATGACTATGGCCGAAGGGTCATGGCGACGCAGCAGGCGCTGCAGGATCGTCTGCTCAGCGAAATGGTTGAGCGCGTCCCGCAGCGTGACGTCTCGGCCCCCTGGAGTCGAAATGGCTATCGTTACCGGCACGTTTATGAGCCCGGTAACGAATATGCCATCTACCAGCGCCAGTCGGTACTTTGCGCCGAGTGGGAAGAGTGGGAGACCCTGCTGGATGCCAACCAGCGTGCGGCGCACAGCGAGTTTTATACCCTGGGCGGCATGGCGGTATCGCCGGATAACGCCATCATGGCGCTGGCCGAAGATTACCTCTCCCGACGGCAGTATGGTTTGCGTTTCCGCAATCTGGAGAGCGGGAACTGGTATCCGGAGATGCTCGATAACGTTTCACCCGACTTTATCTGGGCCAACGACTCTGAAACCATCTATTACATCAAAAAGCACGCCACGACCCTGCATCCTTATCAGGTCTGGCGGCATACGGTCGGTACGTCGTCGAGAAGTGATGAACTGGTTTATGAGGAGAAAGACGAGACCTTTTACGTCAGCCTGCATAAAACCACCTCCAAACACTATGTGATTATCTTTCTCGCCAGCGCTACCACCACCGAGGTGTTGCTGCTGGATGCCGAGCTGCCGGATGCTCAGCCGCTGTGCTTTATGCCGCGTCGCAAGGATCATGAGTACAGCCTCGATCACTTCCAGCACACCTTCTATTTGCGCTCCAACCGGGAGGGGAAAAACTTTGGCCTCTATAAGACCAAGGTACGTGATGAACGCAAATGGGAAGTGCTGATCCCGCCGCGGGATCAGGTGATGCTGGAAGGCTTCACCCTCTTTACCGACTGGCTGGTGGTTGAAGAGCGCCAGCGCGGGCTCACCAGCCTGCGGCAAATCAACCGTAAAACCCGCGAAGTGATCGGAATCGCCTTTGACGATCCTGCCTATGTCACCTGGATTGGCTATAACCCCGAGCCGGAAACATCGCGCCTGCGTTACGGCTACTCCTCCATGACCACCCCGGATACCCTGTTTGAACTGGACATGGACACCGGGCAGCGCCGGGTGTTGAAGCAGGCAGAGGTGAAAGGGTTTAACGCCGATGTTTATCGCAGCGAGCACGTGTGGATTGTCGCCCGCGACGGCACCGAAGTGCCCGTCTCGCTGGTCTATCACAAGCACCATTTTCGCAAAGGTAAAAACCCGATCCTCATCTACGGCTATGGCTCGTATGGCTCCAGTATTGACGCGGATTTCAGTGGCAGCCGCCTGAGCCTGCTCGACCGCGGGTTTGTCTTCGCCATTGCTCATATCCGCGGCGGCGGCGAGCTGGGGCAAAAATGGTACGAAGATGGCAAATTCCTGAAAAAGAAAAACACCTTTAATGACTACCTGGATGTCTGCGAGGGTTTGCTGGGGCTAGGCTATGGCGATCGCAAACAGTGCTTTGCCATGGGCGGCAGCGCGGGCGGCATGCTGATGGGCACCGTGATTAACGAGCGCCCGGGACTCTTTAAAGGGGTGATAGCGCAGGTGCCGTTTGTGGATGTCCTGACCACCATGCTGGACGAGTCTATCCCGCTGACCATTGGCGAATATGAAGAGTGGGGCAATCCGCAGGATGAGACCTACTATCGCTATATGAAAGCCTACAGCCCCTACGATAACGTTGGCGAGAAAGCCTATCCTCACATGTTGGTTACCACCGGTTTACATGACTCCCAGGTTCAGTACTGGGAGCCCGCGAAGTGGGTGGCGAAGCTGCGGGAAATGAAGACCGACAATAACTTACTGCTACTCTGCACCGATATGGATGCCGGGCACGGTGGGAAATCCGGGCGCTTCAAATCCTACGAAGGGGTGGCCCTGGAGTATGCATTTCTGGTTGGCCTGGCTCAGGAGACGTTAACCAGCCAGGCGGCAGAGGTCGATCAGGATCCGCCCAGATAGTGCTTCAGCGTCAGACGCAGCTCCGGGCTCATTCTGTCGAGGTTATTGTACAGCCAACGGAGATAGCCCGGATCCTTGTCTGCCACTTCCGCCACCGCTTTGCCGCGGTATTTGCCGAAGGTAAAGGTAGTCAGCAGCGCCGGGCGTCCGGTGATATCGGCCATCTCATCCGGCGTCCAGCCGGTGGTGTTCATGATATCGATCAGCAACGCGGCGGTGATGTAGCAGTCGTACAGGGCCCGGTGGTGGTGCAACCCTTCCGGCGTCCGGACGCTCAGTTTGCGCGATTTATAGAGCGCCATATTGCTGTATTTAATGCCCGGCCATAAGCGCCGCGCCAGCTTCATGGTGCAGATCCACTCCCCGGGCATCTCGGGCAGTACACGGCGATCGAAGCTGGCGTTGTGCGCCACATACCAGGGGCTACCGTGATAATGTGGGATCACCTCTTCAATCCAGGGTTTGTCGGCGACCATCGCCTCGGTGATGCGGTGGATAGCCATCGCCTGCGGGCTGATGGGGCGATCCGGACGTACCAGATGGCTACGTGGATTGACGATCTGCCCGTTCACAACGTCGACAGATGCCACTTCCACAATCCCCCCCTGCAGGTCACAGGTTTCGGTGTCGATGACACGTAGCATGGCTCTCTCCTGGCCGTAAAAGGCTTAGCGTAATGGAATGATCTCACCTTGCCAACCCTGCTCAACAAAGCGCCCGGTCAATAATAGTTCACCCCGGTCGGCGCGGACGATTAATTGCCCACGGGCATCCCAGAGCGCGCTCCCGCCGTCACGGTTCGCCATCAGTACGGCGATGGCATAGCGGTGGGCAAAACGCTGGAGCTGGGAAAAGGTGGCAGACCAGCCCGTTTCACTCACCGCCATGCCGCGGGTAAACAGAGCAGCATCAGGCGCAATATTGGGCTGATCGGAGTGAGGATCAACAATGCTCAGGCCGCCATGTCTGTTCTCCAGACAGGCGCCTGCTCCATGTGGATAAAGAATGGCGTTGGGCTGGCTCGGGGAAAACCAGGCCAGTCCGGGCTGGCGCTGGCCTCTCTCTTCCACCGTGAGCCCGGCAATCACCGAGACGTCAGCTGATTTTGCCGCATCCAGAAGCGGAGCCAGCTGCTGGTGGTCGGGGGGAGCGGGAAGCCGACCATCGGGCAGGGCCGGGCCGGTTAACGACAGCTCAGGGAAGAGGACAACATTGCACTGCTGGCGGGCAGCGGCGGTGATAAAACGCAGGTGATGCGTGATGTGTTCATCAACGCAGTGATGGCTCGCGCGGTACTGTGCGGCGGCAATATTCCATTGGGACATCGTGATTTCCTTATACACGGAGTCGCAGAGATTCATAAAGCCCATGAATGTATCAGGGGCTTTAATCCTGGCATAAACAGTGTAAGGAACTGTAACCGCGGGTAAGTTTATTTAACTTTCGGTTCCCACGGCAGGCGAGAAAGGTTAACGGAGTTGAGTCGATGGGCAATCAGGCGCTCGCGAAACCAGTCACGCAGGTGCGACGGTTGCTCACGCTCCACCACTTCGGCGATCACCGGCATGTTATAGCGCTCTTTGAATGCCACACCTGCGGCCGCCAAATCAACATTCACTTTGTCCATCTCCTCCTGGGGGAGGGTGGCGAGATTAATATGCATTACCGTCTCCTTCATTTGCGGGCCAACGTTACCCAAACGGCGGCGCGTTGACAAGCCCGGGCAGGATGATCCTCGACTGGACCATTGTACAGCGTTATCCTCTGGTAATCAGGCATAACAAAAAGGAATATATGTGATGACAAAACTCGTTACCCGCACCCTGACGGTGCTGCTGGCGACGCTCGCAGCACCGGTTGTTTTTGCTCACGCTCATTTACAGCATCAATATCCCGCCGCAGACGCTGCCGTAGACGCGGCGCCTCAGGCGTTGACCCTGAACTTCTCCGAAGGGATCGAACCCCGTTTTAGCGGCGTGACCCTCACCAATGATAAACAGCAGCCCGTCGCACTCGGGGCGGTAAAACGCAACGAGAAGGATCCGACCCAGCTGATCGTACCGATGACCGCTGCGCTGACGTCGGGTACCTATCAGGTGAAGTGGCACGTGGTTTCCGTAGATGGTCATAAGACCGAGGGCAGCTACCGTTTTAGCGTGAAGTAAGATGCTGGCGTTCTGCTACGTTACGCTGCGCTTCGCGCATTTTGCTGCCCTGATGGTGCTGTTTGGCAATGCCCTGTACGGTGCATGGCTGGCGCCCGTTGCGCTGCGGCGGCTAATGGCGCGTCGCTTTCGGGGGCAGCAAAAAAAGGTCGCATTCATCAGCCTGCTCGCCGCGCTGATGATGCTGGCGCTACAGGGCGGCATGATGGGTAACGGCTGGCCGGATGTGGTCAGCCCATCCATCTGGCAGGCGGTGCTCACGACCCAGTTTGGGCGGATCTGGTTATGGCAGATGATCCTGGCCCTGATTACATTCTGGGTCGCCTGGATGCAGCCGGGAAAAACCATGCCGCTGATGCTGTTCTTTACCGCTGCGCAGTTTTTCCTGCTGGCAGGAACCGGGCATGCGGCGCTGCATGATGGGATAACGGGCCTGGCGCAGCGCAGCAACCATGGCCTGCATCTTTTATGTGCCGCGGGCTGGCTGGGGGGCCTGCTGCCGCTGCTGTTTTGCCTGCGCCTGTCCCATGGACGCTGGCGGCGAGCCGCCGTTCACACCATGATGCGCTTCTCGCGCTACGGACATCTGGCGGTGGCGGGGGTGATCCTCACCGGAATGGTAAATATTGTGCTGATCCAGGGGTGGGTACTGCCCTGGCACTCGGCCTGGGGGCAATTACTGTTGGTGAAATGTGCGCTGGTGGCAATGATGGTGGTAATTGCCCTGGTGAATCGGTATGTTCTGGTGCCGCGGTTTCGTTCTGGCGACGGACGCGAGCAACGCTATTTTATCAGGATGACGCAGAGTGAGGTTGTGCTGGGGGCGCTGGTTCTGGCGGCAGTCAGCCTGTTCGCGACCTGGGAACCCTTCTGACGAGGTGGAATACAATGAAAAAAACAGTACTTTCTTTCTTATTGCTGGCCTGCTCCGGCGCGGCACTGGCAGCCCCGCAGGTGATCACCGTCAGCCGGTTCGAAGTGGGTAAAGATAAATGGGCCTTTAACCGTGAAGAGGTGATGCTGACTTGCCGTCCGGGCCATGCGCTCTATGCCATTAACCCCAGCACCCTGGTGCAGTATCCCCTGAACGACGTGGCGCAGCAGCAGGTCGACAGCGGTAAAAGCAACGGCCAGCCCATCTCGGTTATTCAGATTGACGATCCGGCAAACCCAGGGCAGAAGATGAGCCTGGCGCCGTTTATCGAGCGCGCGAATACGCTCTGCTAGCTTACCGCTTCCAATAAAAAAACCGCAGGCTTCTCTTCGGAAGCATTGCGGTTTTTATGTTTAAGAACAGACTCACGCTTTTTTTCAGGCCACTTTTGCTGCGGACTGGAAAACCTGGCGTCGTCATCTATTCTTAAAGTGCAAGGCGACTTAGCCTGCATTAATGCCAACTTTTAGCGCACGGCTCTCTCCCAAGAGCCATTTCCCTGGACCGAATACAGGAATCGTATTCGGTCTCTTTTTATCTGTTGAAAGTAAACGCCTTTTCCCATTGCGGACTTTAACAGATGGGCAACATTCTCTGTTCTTCGTTAAACCATACCACACTACGCCCGGCGGAAGTCCAGTGCTTTTTAGCGGTTTTGTTAAATTTTTGACTGTTACCGATGAAAGCAGATATTAGCGGCAAAAGCGCGCGCTGATGCCGCGTTCTATCTCATCAAGCAGTTGAAAACGCCGGCGGTATTCCGCGCGTTTTTTACTGGCAATGCTGTCGATCGCTTTGCGCTCCATACCTGCTGGCAAGGCCCAGCGAAATGCGCCGCACGGCTTAGCGCCCAGCGATTGCCAGAATTCGTCATAGCTGGCATGCAAATGACGACCTTTACTCAGGCGATAGCGCAGGGCGCGAAAAACGTGGCCTTCATCGCTCACACCATAAATGGCGCTGATACCCGACTGCTTCGCCAGATTGAAGATCGCTTCCAGGAGGATACGTTTTGGAAACAGGCCATAACAGGCGCGGGTGGCATTTTTGATCGTCTCCCGCCCTACGTCCTTACGCGGTCCCTGCAGACCGCCAATCACCAGCGCACTTTGGCCCTTTTCCTCAACGACGCTGAAGGTCAGACTCGCCAGCAGGGTGTTATCCCCGGCCCGCAGCCAGAGCGTGGTTTCGCCCTCGCGTTCGGCCTTCACCGCGCTGCTGGCGTAGATGGTATAGCTCGCATCCTCTTTAGTGGCGAACTGCAGTAGCGAAAGCGGAGTCGGGTTGCTAAAGCTCCGCGCCAGGCTGGCGTCCGGCAGCGCATCAAGCCAGGCATAATGGTGCAGGATGGCGTTGGCCCGCTCACCGGCATGTAACCCGCGAGTGAGATACTGACGCTGGGTTTTCACCGGCAGCGTAGTTTGTGCTTTTAACAACAGTGGAAAATCATCGCGACGGGAGAGTGTCTCCAGCATGCGGGTGGTAGAGGACCAGAACAGCAGGGAGCGCAGGAAAAATTTCAGCCGGTAGTCGCGTTTGTGCCACAGCGGGCCGGGCATAAAATCGCCTTTCGCCAGTGCGAAGATAACAGAAGAACGGTGCGTTAAAGACACCTCAGCAGGCAGGATGGTATTTGACACGATGAAGACCTCTTTATATTTCTGCAATTATCTTAAAGGCCATCGGATAATCATTTAAGCGTTGCTAAACCTTTATTTCCGCTTTGTTTAATGTCGATTGAGGTTATTCCGAACCCCTCTTTACCGCTCATCTTATTGTCAGCATCCCAGGGGCTATACTGATCATGAGGAGGCGCTATGTATCTCAATCTTGATGGTCATAAGTGGCGACACGTCTGGGTGGTAAGCGATCTTCATGGTTGTTATCAAATGCTTATGGCAGATCTGCGGCAGCGGCATTTTAACCCCTATGAGGATTTACTTATTTGCGTCGGCGATTTAATCGATCGCGGACCGGATAGCGTGAAATGCCTGCAGTTATTAAATGAAGCGTGGTTTTATGCCGTGCGGGGCAACCATGAGCAGATGGCGCTGGACGCGCTGCAGAATAATGATTTTGGTCTGTGGATGATGAATGGTGGCAATTGGTTAGCACAATTAAAGGGTGAACAGCAGGCGCAGGCGCTGGTATTGCTCAGGCGCAGTGAGACCTTGCCGTGGATTATCGAAATTGCCTGCACCAACGGCGTGAATGTTATAGCTCATGCCAATTACCCGTCGTCCCACTACGTGCGGGACAAGCCGGTCAACAAGCAGAGTGTCCTCTGGGACAGGGAGCGCCTGCGGGAACTGATGAACGGCAACGAGGCGGGGATCGCCGGGGCGGATCACTTCTGGTTCGGGCATACGCCGCTCAAAGCGCGTTATGATTGCCAGAACCTGCACTATATCGACACCGGGGCGGTATTTGGCGGCGCGTTAACTCTGGCGCAGCTACAGTGATTACAGGTCGGAATACTCCTGCGCCGGACGCCAGAATCCGTCGATAAAGTCTTCAACCGGATAACAGCCGCCGTGACGAATACGCTGATCGTCCATTGAGGCCTCACACTGCGGTTCGGTGCGATACACATCCACCACCAGATCTTCACAGCCTGCGTCCAGATAACAGATAAATAACACCAGTGCGTACATCATGCCCCTCAGCATTTACTACCATATTGATATTGTAGGGGATGATTCAGGGAAGAGGAGATTATGAGAATAAATAACCCGCCTGCGGGCGGGTTCTCTTTGAATCAGGCAAGGCGCATGATCCAGGCATCGGAACTTTGATCGTAATGCTCACGGTAAAGGACTGAGTGTTCGCCATCGAGGATTGCCGGGACGCTGGTGTCTGCATCCCATGCATCGAGCTGCATGCAAAGGTCGGGATCGGACTTGCAGGGGATGGTTAACGTTCGTTCGCCCTGCGTATCGCCGCTTAACTCGGCATCATCGATTTCGAATGCGCCAATGCGCACATTGGTTTTCGTCATAATGCTCTCCATGATCATGCTGTGTTCTGGTACGACCAGTATAGTCGCCCACTTTTCAGCCTGGTCAATGAAGAGCAAAAGCGCCAGTAAAAAAGTGCTTTTTTTAGCGCGCTTCACCGTTACCGGTAAACAAGCGGCCATCGCGAACCAGCTCGCGCGGATAGCTGTTTTTCAGTCGTGTGCCCACTTTTTTCGCCATGCCTATCGGGAAGCCCTGCCAGGTTACTACAGCATCATCCCCGGACGGGGTCTCCTGCGGCCAGACATCGCGTCCGCGATACCACTCTTCCGCTTCCGCCTGGGTTAAGGCAAAGGTGTTGTGCTGGCCTGCCAGCGCGATCACCGCTTCATGCTGCCAGCGATAGCCTTTGTTGTGCGTCTCCGCCAGGCGCAGGCCAAGACGGGAGAAGCGCACTTTGCCGATCAGCGGCTCAATCTCTGTCGGGAATAACCACACCTCTTTATCTCGCTGCCACAGACGCAGGTTGTCGTCCCAGAACAGGCCCGCCTGGTTAGCGGCGGCGGTAATCTGTTGGGCTTCGCGGGTTTTAAGGGGCGTGAACGGGAAGTTTCCGACCTTATATTTGGGAGCGGGCAGCGTTGCAACGGCGGCCTTTTTATGCAGGCGCGCCACGAAAAAGCCTTCGCAGTCGTAAATGTGCGGGAAGACGTGCAGGAAGCCTTCAGGCGTAACGCAGTCCCCGGCACTGGCGAACAGGTCGTTAAGCGGCAGGAATTCAACGGCATCCGGGTACTGCTCTTTCAGCCACAGACAAACGGCTTCGTTTTCATCGCGGTTCAGGGTGCAGGTGGAGTAGACCAGCGTGCCGCCCGGACGCAGGGCGTGGAAGGCGCTGTCGATAAGCTCGCGCTGGGTGGCGGCGATCTCCAGGTTGCTGGCAACGGACCAGTTCTTCAGCGCATCGGGATCTTTTCGCACCACCCCTTCGCCGGAGCAGGGGGCATCCAGCAGGATCGCATCAAAGGCTTCCGGCAGGGCGGCGCCAAACACGCGGCCATCGAAATGGGTGAGCGCCACGTTGCTGATCCCGCAGCGGCTGATGTTCGCGTGCAGCACCTTAACGCGACTGGCGGAGAACTCGTTGGCGAGGATTGCGCCCTGGTTGTTCATCCGCGCGGCGATCTGGGTAGTTTTGGAGCCGGGGGCGGCCGCCACGTCCATCACCCGGGCGGGCATATTGCCATCGGCAAACAGCGCAGCAACCGGCAGCATGGAGCTGGCTTCCTGAATATAAAAGAGCCCGCTCAGATGTTCTGCGGTACTGCCCAGCGGCAACGCCTCTTCGTCGTCACGCTCGATCCAGAATCCCTCTTCGCACCACGGCACAGGGGTGAGCTGCCAGCCGTAGGGGGCGACAAGCGTAAGGAAATCGGCCACGCTGATTTTCAGGGTGTTGACGCGCAGGCTGCGGCGCAGCGGGCGCTGGCAGGCAGCGATAAACGCATCAAGAGAGAGAGGGTCAGGCAGAGCCTGGCGCATTTGTGCCAGAAATTCTTCTGGCAGATAGACGGAACGTTGAGACACGAGCGCACCACAGGGAGTCAAAGAGGCGCGCAGTGTACCACAAACGCTCCGGTGGGTTGACACCGGAGCGTAGGGGTTATCGTGGCAGGGCCGTTCCCCAGGTGCGCCACTCTTTCGGCTCGCTCTCCTGCAGCAGGAAGTGCTTGCCAGGCTGAGATTTCGGCGCCAGCGGGGTGCCCGGCGGCGTCGCAAAGGCGATACCGCCGCGGATAAACTGATTAAAGGTCCCGGTTTTCACCACCCCGCCGGTCAGGCCGAAGTCGAGCGAGTAGCCGGAGGCCAGCCAGAAGACGGAGTTGTTACGTACCAGGTGCTGGTAGCGATCGCTGATACGCAGGGCCACCATCACCCGATCCGAGAGCGTCCCCAGCGACAGGCCGGTGACCGTACCCACTTCCATTCCCCGGAACAGCACCGGCGTACCGATATCGAGGGATGCAGCATCCGGCACTTCCACCACAATGCTCAGGCCATCGAGATAGCGTGAATCGGTAATGGTCGCCTCCTGCAGCTCGAAGTCGCGGCGCGATTTACCCTGTCCAGGCTCGACGTTGATATAAGGCTGGAGAATAGTATCAAGATGCTCAACGCCCGCCGCGGAAATCTGCGGGGTGATCACCGAGAAGCGCGTCCCGGTGCGGGCGAAGTTGTCAACATATTCCGGGTAGAGCACCGCCGTGGCCTGCACTTCATTGCGGGCGGTGATCAGCTTCAGGCTCTGGACCTGCCCGATATCGATCCCCAGATAGCGTATCGGCATCCCTTCGGAGAGCTTGCCCGCGTCAAAGGCATGCAGGGTAATCTGACTGCCGACAGCACGCGCTGCGGTCTCAGACGGATAGAGGATCCGCTTGTCGCCTTTACGCTGGCTGGCGCTGGCCCCGCTCAGGTTGTCGAAACTGATGGCCCCACGCAGGGCGCGGGAGAGCGGAGAGGCCTGCACCGTCAGGCCGCTGCCGTTAAGCTGCACTTTGGCCCCGCCTTCAGCCCAGAACACGCTGTTGCTGGTCAACAGCTTGCGGTATTCCGGTTTGATATGCAGTTCGATATCAAAGGCATTCGCGCGCGGGCGCACCAGGATCACTTCACCCACTTCGAATTTACGATACAGCACCACCGAGCCCGCCTGCACGTCCGGCAGCGTGTCGGCCACCAGCGTCAGGGTGGTGGTCGGCAGATCGCTCAGGCTGTTTTCCAGGGCTTTATCGAGGTTGGCATACAGCGGATAGCTGTCGCGCATGGCACCTTTCTCACCCGGCAGGATACGGATCCCGCCGCTGATCCACTCGCTGGCGCTGGCCGCCAGGAACTCGACGCCGTCGAGCCCGACTTTCACGTCTACCCGGCTGTTGACCACGAATTTACTGTCGCCATGCACCAGCTCGCGGTACTGCGGATCAATCGCCACCGCAAAGGTGACGCCTTTGCTGGTTAAGTTGCGCTCAAGCACCTGGCCAATCTGCACCCCGTGCAGAATCAGCGGCTGACCGGCGTCGATGCCGTAGCTTTCCGGCGCGTTGAGAGTCACGGTCAGCACGCCGGGTTTTTGCAGCAGCGCCTTATCGGCCGGGGCAATGACAAACTGGTTAACCGGTTCGCCGCCGCCCGGAATGAGCTCAAACGTACTGCCGGTCAGCAAGCTGCTGACGCTGGGGTTGCTGAGGGAGAGTTTCGGCGTACGCAATTCTATGCGGGTGTTTTTACGCAGCAGATCGACCACACTGGGGTCAACGGTCATCTCACCGGTCACCAGGCCGCCAGGGTTGAGCGTCATTTTGGTGAGCTGCCCGACCTGTAATCCCTGGTACATCAGCGGGGTGGAATCCTCCTTCAGGCCATCCGCGGAGGGGAGGGTGAGCTTCACAATCACGCCGCGCTGGCTGTGGGCCAGATCTTTATACAGGCCGAAATCATCTTCCTGGGTAGCGGGCTCAGAGCCTTCCGGGGAATCGAAGGCGATTGCGCCGTTCACCAGCGCCGCCAGGCTCTCAAGTTTCACTTTGGCCCCGCTCAGGCTCAGGTCGGCATCCACGCCGGAGACATTCCAGAACCGGCTGCCTTTTTTCACCAGCGAGGTAAAGCGCCGCTCAATCAGCACATCGATAACCACCCCCTGCTTGTTGGGGGTGATGGCGTAGTCATAGACGCGGCCAACGGGGATCTTACGGAAATAGACCACCGAGCCGCTGTTTAAGGAGCCCAGGTCCGCCGCATGCAGATGGATCATCAGATCGCCATTGTTAAGCCGGTATTTCGGCTGCGTGTCGAGGGCGGTAAAGTGATCTTTTGGCTCGCCTTTGCCCGGCATCATGCCGATATAGTTACCCCCGACCAGCGCATCCAGCCCGGAGACGCCCGCCAGCGAGGCTTTAGGCGTCACCAGCCAGAACTGGGTCTCATCGCGCAGGGCATCTTTCATATCGGATTTGATGCTGGCGCGAACCTCGATTTTATTCAGGTTCTTGTCCAGGGAAACATCCTGAACGGTGCCCACCTCAACCCCCTGAAAACGGACGGGCGTTCGGCCTGCAACGATGCCGTCGGCGCTCTGGAAGTCAATGGTGATGGTATTGCCGCGATCCTCGTAGCTGGTCCAGATTAACCAACCGGCGATCATCAGTGCGATAACCGGCAATAACCAGAATGGCGAAATACGACGTTTTGTTTTAACTCGCGCTTCAGTCGGCGAAGCTGGCGTTTCCTGACTCATGTGCATCCCAAAGTAAGCGGCTATCCAGCCATTCCACTGCAAGAATAGTCAAAATCACCGCAGAGCCGAAATAGAACGCTGCGGGTCCCATAGTAAAAGCAAGGAGCTGATCGCGATTGATCAGCGACATCATCAACGAAATAACAAACAGATCCAGCATTGACCAGCGGCCAATCCAGGTCACGAAACGCAACAACAGTATGCGGGTTCTCAGCCCCTGCTCACATTTGAAATGAATGCTCACGAGCAGAGTAAACATCACCACCACTTTGGTAAAGGGCACCAGAATACTGGCGATAAATACGATCGCCGCCACGGCGATGTTGCTGTGGGCCAGCGAGACGATACCCGACATGATGGTGTCCTCCTGCCGCGCGCCGTTGACATAAATCACCGAAATCGGCAGCAGGTTAGCTGGCAGCAGAAATATCATTGAGGCGATGAGCGCCGCCCAGCATTTCTGTAGGCTGTTATGCCGCCGCAGGCGCAGGGGAATATGGCAGCGCGGACAGCGGCCCCGTGCGTCGGGCTGGCCGGTATAGTGACAACCCAGGCAGACCCGCAGTGCCGGATCGTAGCGGGTGGCGGGGCGCTGGGGATAAAAACGCTCCCAGAGCTGCTCCACGTTGAGGTGAATCAAGGTCAGGACGCTCAATATCACCAGCGCGATAAAGGCGAACAGGCCGCCGCCCGGCTGCAGATAAGCGTAGTCCTGCACTTTGATTGAGGCCACGACAATCCCCACCAGGTAGATATCCAGCATCACCCACTCCTTGAGCTTCTCCAGCATCAGGAGCACCGGGCGCAGGTTCATCCCCAGAATATTACCGAACCACAGATAGGCTATCGCCGCCACCAGCACCACCGGCGCACCGACGGTACAGAAGAGCACCATGGAGGCCGTCAGGGGATCGCCCTGACGAGTCATCTGCCAGATCCCCTGCAACAGGTTCGCGTCGATGCGCACGCCCAGCAGGTGCAGTTGAAGCAGGGGCTCGCTCCAGGCGAAGGGCATCAGCAGCATCATGGTCACGGCCATCGCCGCCAGCCGGGTCAGTGACCAGTCGCGGCCATCGCGGATTTTTGCGTTGCAGCGCGGGCAGAAAGCACTTTGGTATGATTTCATCTTTGGCAACGTAAAAAGCGTATCGCATTGCGGACAACGCTGATAATGTGCACGAGGCAGCGCATCGCCAACCGCATGCACAGTGATCTTTTTCGTCGGCGTTATTTTCGGTGATTTAAGAGCCATCGGTCGCGCTAAAAAGGGATAGTTAATAGTTATCTTAACTCATGAATTGATTCATCTTGAGCATGAACGCAAATAATGCGTATTTTAATAGGCTATGCTGTAATTTTGTAAGACAACCAAGTGATTGAATAATGAACAAAACAGAATTCTACGCGGATTTAAACCGCGATTTCCAGGCATTGATGGCAGGTGAAACCAGTTTCCTGGCCACCCTGGCGAACACCAGCGCGTTACTTTTTGAGCGTCTGTCCGATGTGAACTGGGCCGGTTTTTATCTGCTGGAAGGCGACACGCTGGTGCTGGGGCCGTTTCAGGGCAAACTGGCCTGCGTCCGTATCCCGGTTGGGCGCGGTGTTTGCGGTACGGCGGTGGCGCAAAACCAGGTGCAGCGCGTGGATGACGTTCATGCGTTCGACGGGCATATCGCCTGCGACAGCGCCAGCAACGCTGAAATCGTGCTGCCACTGACAGTGGGAAATCAGATTATTGGTGTTCTGGACATCGACAGCACGGTCTTTAATCGCTTTACCCCTGAGGATGAACAGGGGCTGCGCGAGCTGGTAGGGAATCTGGAACAGGTTCTCGCCGCGACCGATTATCATAAATTCTTTGCGAGCGTCGCAGGATAATCAACGGATAACGTAGCATTTACGGATGGCGTCATTATAATGACGCCTGTTCATGCCTGCGGCTTGTCGGCAACGTCCGTTGTAATCAGGAAATTTCATGGAAAATCAACCTAAGTTGAATAGCAGTAAAGAAGTTATCGCGTTTCTGGCCGAACGTTTTCCTCAATGTTTTAGTGCCGAGGGCGAAGCTCGTCCCCTGAAAATTGGTATTTTTCAGGATCTGGTAGAGCGTGTTGAAGGTGAGATGAACCTCAGCAAAACCCAACTCCGCTCCGCCTTACGTCTTTATACTTCGAGCTGGCGTTACCTTTACGGTATCAAAGCGGGCGCAACGCGTGTTGACCTCGACGGCAACCCATGCGGCGTGCTGGACGAACAGCACGTAGAGCATGCGCGTAAGCAGCTTGAAGAAGCCAAAGCGCGCGTTCAGGCTCAGCGTGCTGAACAGCAGGCGAAAAAACGCGAAGCTGCCGCGGCCAATGGCCAGGAAGAAGCGCCTCGCCGTGAGCGCAAGCCACGTCCTGCACCGCGTCGCAAAGAAAATACCGAGCGTAAGCCTCGTGCTGAGCAACCAGCGGCAAAAGCCCCGCGTGCGCCTCGTGAAGAGCCGCGCCACACTCCGGTTTCTGACATTAACGCCCTGAGCGTCGGTCAGTCTCTGAAGGTCAAAGCGGGTAACAATGCTATGGATGCCACCGTACAGGAAATCACCAAAGATGGCGTTCGTGTACAGCTGACTTCTGGTCTGTCAATGATTGTACGCGCAGAACACTTGTTGTTCTAAAACGGAGGCCAAGCCCGGCATGAACACATTTTTTAAGCTCACCGCGCTGGCTGGCCTGTTTGCGATAACAGGCCACGCTTTCGCTGTGGACGAGATTACGCGTGTCGATCAGATTCCGGTTCTGAAGGAAGAGACTCAGCACGCGACGGTCAGTGAGCGCGTCACGTCGCGCTTCACCCGTTCGCACTATCGTCAGTTCGATCTCGACGAGGCTTTTTCGACAAAAATTTTCGACCGCTATCTGAACCTGCTGGACTACAGCCATAACGTCCTGCTGGCGAGCGATGTCGAACAATTTGCCAAAAAGCAGACTCAGGTCGGGGATGAGTTACGCAGCGGCAAGCTGGACCTGTTCTACGACCTGTATAACCTGTCGCAGAAACGCCGTTTTGAGCGCTATCAATACGCGCTTAAGGTGCTTGAACGTCCAATGGACTTCACGGGTAACGACACCTTTAATCTTGACCGCAGTAAATCGCCGTGGCCAAAAGATGAAGCCGAGCTGAATCAGCTGTGGGACAGCAAAGTTAAGTACGACGAGCTGAGCCTCAAACTCACCGGTAAGGATGAGAAAGAGATCCGCGAAACGCTGACCCGCCGCTACAAATTTGCCATTCGTCGCCTGGCGCAGACCAACAGTGAAGATGTTTTCTCGCTGGCGATGACCGCCTTCGCGCACGAAATCGATCCGCATACCAACTATCTCTCTCCGCGCAACACCGAGCAGTTTAACACCGAGATGAGCCTCTCCCTTGAAGGGATCGGCGCGGTGCTGCAGATGGACGACGATTACACCGTCATTAACTCCATGGTTGCCGGCGGTCCGGCTGCTAAAAGCAAGGCGATAAGCGTAGGCGATCGCATTGTGGGTGTCGGTCAGGTTGGTCAGAGCATGGTCGATGTCATCGGCTGGCGTCTGGATGATGTGGTTGCCCTGATCAAAGGGCCGAAAGGCAGTAAAGTCCGTCTGGAAATTCTACCAGCGGGCAAAGGCACCAAGACCCGTATCGTTACCCTGACCCGCGAGCGCATCCGTCTGGAAGATCGCGCGGTGAAAATGTCGGTGAAAACCGTAGGTAAAGATAAGGTTGGCGTGCTGGATATTCCTGGTTTCTATGTGGGCCTGACGGACGACGTCAAAGTGCAACTGCAGAAGCTGGAAAAACAGAACGTTAAGAGCGTTATTATCGATCTGCGTACCAACGGCGGCGGCGCCCTGACCGAGGCGGTTTCGCTCTCGGGTCTGTTTATCCCGTCCGGTCCGGTGGTACAGGTTCGCGACAATAACGGTAAAGTGCGTGAAGACGCCGATACCGATGGCGTCGTCTACTACAAAGGGCCGCTGGTGGTGCTGGTCGATCGCTTCAGTGCTTCGGCCTCAGAGATCTTTGCTGCCGCCATGCAAGATTATGGCCGCGCGCTGATTGTTGGCGAACCGACCTTCGGTAAGGGCACGGTACAGCAGTACCGCTCTCTGAACCGCATTTACGATCAGATGCTGCGTCCGGAATGGCCAGCGCTGGGCTCGGTACAGTACACCATTCAGAAGTTCTACCGCGTGAATGGCGGCAGTACCCAGCGTAAAGGGGTGACCCCGGATATCATCATGCCGACGGGAACCGAAGAGACCGAAACAGGTGAGAAGTTTGAAGATAACGCGTTGCCGTGGGATAGCGTGAACGCTGCCACCTTCGTGAAATCGGGCGACATGACTCCGTTTGGTCCGGCGCTGCTGAAGCAGCACGACGATCGCATCGCCAAAGATCCTGAGTTCCAGTACATCATCAAAGATATTGCCCGCTTCAACGCCCTGAAGGCGAAACGCAATATCGTCTCTCTGAATTACGCGCAGCGTCTGAAAGAGAACGAAGAGGATGATGCAACACGTCTGGCGCGGATTAACGACCGCTTCAAACGTGAAGGAAAGCCAGCCCTCAAAAAGCTGGACGACCTGCCGAAGGATTATCAGGAGCCGGATCCCTATCTTGATGAGACGGTGAAAATCGCTATCGATCTGGCGAAACTGGAAAAAGAGAAGCCCGCCGGGAATCCCGCTCCGGCTAAATAATCTCCCCTGACAGGCACAAGAAATTGTGCCTGTTTTTTTGTTAACCGCATCCTGCCGTCAGGCATTCCTTTTATTGTGTAAAGTTGTGTCTTTCTGGTGACTTACGCCGCTGCAATCCTTGAAAATATACGGAATACCCATACGATGTGGGTAATCGCATAGTGCGTTTTGTTAAACTGAGGTTAAAAGAATATTATGATGCGAATCGCGCTCTTCCTGCTCACCAACCTGGCGGTCATGGTGGTCTTCGGGCTGGTGCTCAGCCTGACAGGAATTCAGTCGAGCAGCGTTCAGGGTTTGTTAATTATGGCGCTGCTGTTTGGTTTTGGTGGCTCCTTTATCTCACTGCTAATGTCCAAGTGGATGGCACTGAAGTCCGTTGGCGGTGAGGTTATTGAGCAACCGCGTAACGATATGGAACAGTGGTTGATGACCACCGTTGCCAACCAGTCCCGTCAGGCGGGTATCGCCATGCCGCAGGTGGCAATCTATCACGCGCCGGATATCAACGCCTTTGCCACCGGCGCGCGTCGCGACGCCTCTCTGGTTGCAGTGAGTACCGGCCTGTTGCAGAACATGAGCCGTGATGAAGCCGAAGCGGTTATCGCCCACGAGATCAGCCACATTGCTAACGGCGATATGGTGACCATGACCCTGATTCAGGGTGTAGTGAACACCTTCGTAATCTTTATCTCGCGTATTATTGCCCAGATTGCCGCAGGGTTTATGGGTGGCGATCGTGAGGAAGGCGAATCGAGTAACGGTAACCCGCTGATCTACTTCGCGGTCTCTATGGTGCTGGAACTGGTATTTGGTATTCTGGCGAGCATTATCACCATGTGGTTCTCCCGTCACCGTGAATTCCACGCGGATGCGGGTTCAGCCAAACTGGTGGGGCGCGAGAAGATGATTGCTGCGCTGCAGCGTCTGAAAACCAGCTATGAACCGCAGGAAGCCTCAAGCATGATGGCATTCTGCATTAACGGTAAATCAAAATCGCTGAGCGAGCTGTTCATGTCTCACCCGCCGCTGGATAAGCGTATTGCAGCGCTGCGTAACGGTGAATACCTGAAATAACGGCTGGGTTTGCTAATAAAAAAGCGCGTCTGAAGACGCGCTTTTTTTATGCCTGCGAACGAGGCTGGCTCACCCGCAATCCGCTGATGATGGCCGCGACGATAGCCAGCGTGCCGGCGGTCAGCAGCGCCAGATGCGTGCCGCTTTGTCCGGCCAGGTTGAACATCAACGCCACCAGCGCCGCGCCGGTACTCTGTCCCAGCAGGCGGGCGGTGCCCAGCATCCCACTGGCGCCGCCGCTGCGATGGCGGGGGGCTGAGGTAATAATGGTATGGTTATTCGGTGACTGAAACAGGCCAAAGCCCGCCCCGCACAGCACCATCCGCCAGATAATATCCAGATCGTGAGGTGCCGCAGGCAGCAGGGCGAGAGCGAAAAGACCTGTCGCCATCACCACCAGACCCAGTGCGCCCAGTAACCCCGCATGCACCCGTTCAATCAGATAGCCCGCCAGCGGCGCCATCACCATCGTTGCCAGCGGCCAGGGGGTTAGCAGTAGTCCTGTTTCCACTTCCGAGCGGCCAATCACGCTCTGCAGGAAGAAGGGCAGAGAGACCATCGCCAGCATCTGCGCGCAGAAGGAGCAGATGGAGGTGCAGATGGAGAGGGAGAAGAGCGGAATACGCAGCAGATCTACCGGCAATAACGGCACCGGCAGTGCCAGCTGGCGACGCACGAAGAAGAAGCCTACCACCAGCAGCGCCACGACCTCGCCCGCAATCAGCGTCAGCGACTGTCCCTGGGCGAAGCCGCTCAGGGCGGTGATCAGCAGGCCAAAGGTGAGGGCGTTCATGACCGCGCTCGGGAGATCGAATTTTGGCATACTGCTTTTCGGTCCGTTGGCGGGTAAATAGCGCAGGGCGAACAGTAACGCCACGATCCCAAGTGGAACGTTGATTAAAAATAGCCACTGCCAGGACGCGACCGAGAGGATGGCCGCGGCAATCGTCGGGCCCGCCGCCGAGGAGACGGCAACAATAAAGGAGTTGATCCCCATGCCCCGGCCCAGATGTCGCTGAGGATAGATGAGGCGGATCAAGGCGGTATTCACACTCATCAGCGCCGCCCCGCCGAACCCCTGCATGATACGCGCCAGCGTCAGCATGTGCAGCGTATCTGAAAGGGCGCAGAAGAGGGATGTCAGCGTAAATACCGCCAGCCCGCACTGATAAACCCGGCGGTAGCCAAACATATCTCCGAGAAACGAGAACGAGAGCAGCGAGATAACAATGGCTATCTGGTAGGCGTTAACGATCCATATTGAGCTGGCCGGGGAAGCATTCAGGTCGCTGGCAATGGTTGGCAGGGCGACGTTGGCGATAGCGCCATCCAGTACAGCCATTGAAATACCGATGATAATGGTGGCAATAGCGCCATAGCGTTGCGGCAGCGGCAGGCCATCTTTAAGGGGTGTAGTCATGAAAATTTATTAGCAGTGGGGGTTATTATTAACAGGGTAACGATATTATCACTGTTATTTCGGCTGTATGTCGCAGATTTGTAACCAGGTAAAGCAGGATTGATTGCAGCAATGCATGAGCGAATTTATAATAAAAACCGGTTCTGAATTTTATAAAACACTTGCGTTGAGGTGATTAATGGCAATCGCGGATTTGGATAAACAGCCAGATTCTGTTTCATCCGTGTTAAAGGTGTTCGGCATCCTGCAGGCGCTAGGTGAAGAGCGCGAAATCGGTATTACTGAGCTGTCCCAGCGTGTGATGATGTCAAAAAGCACCGTTTATCGCTTTTTACAGACCATGAAATCACTGGGTTATGTTGCACAGGAAGGCGAGTCTGAAAAATACTCCCTGACCCTGAAGTTATTTGAACTGGGCGCTCGTGCGCTGCAGAACGTCGATCTGATCCGTAGCGCGGATATTCAGATGCGCGAACTCTCCCGTCTGACGAAAGAGACGGTGCACCTGGGGGCGCTGGATGAAGACAGTATCGTCTATATCCATAAAATTGACTCCATGTATAACCTGCGTATGTACTCACGCATTGGCCGCCGTAACCCGCTCTACAGTACCGCTATCGGTAAAGTTCTGCTGGCATGGCGCGACCGTGATGAAGTGAAGCAGATCCTTGAGAACGTGGAGTACAAACGCAGCACTGAGCGTACCATTACCACCACTGAAGAGCTGTTGCAGGTGTTGGATAAAGTTCGTGAGCAGGGTTATGGCGAAGATAACCAGGAGCAGGAAGAGGGCCTGCGCTGCATCGGCGTTCCGGTATTCGACCGTTTCGGTGTCGTTATTGCCGGCCTGAGTATCTCTTTCCCGACGCTGCGTTTCTCTGAAGAGCATCTGCACGAGTACGTTGAAATGCTGCACACGGCGGCGCGTAAGATTTCTGAACAGATGGGTTACAACGACTATCCGTTCTGATTGAAAACGCCATAAAAAAACGCGGCCAGATGGCGGCGTTTTTTTATGCATTGGATCAGCCGTTATCGATCACTGTCTCGCTCTTTCGCAGGAGCGGGCAGCGGGAGAGTCCGATAATACCGCTGTCTGAATGAATATACTGCGCCGTGCTGACGCCGCGGGCGGTGAGATACTTGCACTGGATCCCGAGCCCGCCTGCATTCTCTTTACTGCCGATCAAGACGCCGTAGCCCGCGAGCAGTACACCCGTCCAGACCAGTGCTATAACAATCAATGTGCGAATAAAAAAGCGCATCATTACCTCATTTTTTGAATAACTGCCGCTTAGCGTAATCGATACACTTACTTTAACAAGTCTATGATTCCGAAAGCATCGCCTTCGCGTTACAGTTAGGCATGGTTTAAGTTGCGCATGATAACCTGGCATCAGGCAGTTACGGTACGGAGAGTGGAGTGAAGAAAATACGCTGGGTTATTCTGGTCTTAGTGTTAGTGGCCTGTGTTTTGCTTTGGACGCAGACCATCAATGTGATGTGCGACCAGGATGTACAGTTCTTTAGCGGTATTTGTTCTATTAATAAGTTTATCCCCTGGTAGTTGTCATTTTTATCGCAAGTGATTTCCTTCCTTAACGCGAGTGGTAAAATAGGCGCTTTTATGGGGGAGTGAAATGGGTGAGTTAGTCAATTCCGGGATGTTCAGCGTGGCATCTCTGGCGATTTCGGTCGTACTGCTGGTTGCGGGCCTGGTGCTGTGGTTTTTTGTCAATCGCGCGAGCTCCCGTACCAACGAGCAGATCGAACTGCTGGAGAAGTTAGTCGACCTGCAGAAACGACAGAATGTCCTGCTGCGTCGGCTGTGCGAAGCTAATGAACCGGAAGAGAAAGAGGTACCAAAAGCGCCAGAAGAGACGGCTAAGAGCCAGGACGATGACTTTATTCGTCTGGTAGCCGAACGCTAATCGGTCAAGGGAGGTGAGTATGGCCTGGCGTAATCCCTGGTATAACCCCTCCCTTGCGCATCATACCCCGCAGGGTTTCCGCAATCTGGATGCCCCTGTCCGTCAACCCGGCGATGTAGAACGCTGGCGCAAGGCGCGTAAAGCCGCCGGGTTGCCCAAACCGCCTTCAGAAGGCTATGACGCCTTTATCCGCCAGTGGTGGCAACCCGTTACGCTCAACACCCTTGAAGAAGATGGCGTCTGGTGGCTAGGCCACGCCAGCCTGCTGCTACGTCTGAACGGAAAGTACATCCTCACCGATCCGGTCTTTTCACGGCGCGCCTCGCCGGTGTCATTTGCCGGGCCGATAAGAAAAACGCCCCCGGTGATGAGTGTCGCGGCGCTTCCGCCACTTGATGCCGTTGTCATTTCCCATAACCATTTTGATCACCTGGACTCCGCCACGGTGCGCCAGCTTCTGCGACGCTTTCCGCAGTTGACCTTTTTTGTGCCTTTAGGACTAGGGGCGTGGTGTCGCCGCCGTGGGGCGAAACAGGTTATCGAACTGGACTGGTGGCAGAGCTATGTTTTCGAAGGGCTGGTGTTTACCGCCGTACCGGCGCAACACTGGAGCATGCGTAGCCTCTGGGATCGCGATCGCTCGTTATGGTGTGGCTGGGTCTTTGAGAGCGAGAGGCAGCGCTTCTGGTTTAGCGGCGATACCGGTTTTACCCCGGAGCTGTTAACCATTCCGGAGCGATTGGGAAAATTAGATGCCGCTGCCATACCTGTCGGAGCCTATGCACCACGTTGGTTCATGTCGATTCATCATATGGATCCGCAGGCGGCGGTGAACCTCTGGCAACAACTGGGCATGCCGCTGGCGATCCCGATCCACTGGGGTGTCTTTGAACTGGCAGATGAATCACTGGATGAGCCCGTCAGAGAGCTCGCGCAGGCACTGGCAGATATCTCCCCGCGCAGCGATAACTTTCATCCTCTGCGCATTGATCAATATTTATCCTTGTAAACCGTTACTGGTTCAATTAGCGAATATTCTTTATTAAACCGACAGGTGTCATATTTTATTTTAATCGAAACGTTTTGATTGCCTTTTTTTGAGGCAGGTTCATAAAAATATCATTATTTTGGTGCATAGCGAATTACCAGTTTAGGTGTATATAACTTAAACAAGCGAAGCGATATACAATGTTTTTTTCCTGCAACAATCCCTTGTCGTTACGATCAATTCAGCATAACTTTTCACGAAAAGTTCTAAATGAAATAGCGACCACAGAAATTCTGGCGCGCTTGCTGGACGATATGAAGTTATTGAGCTAATGTAAAAAAGTCTTTGATAACAGCGCTTATCCTGACAGCGACTGGGCAGGCAACATTTTGGTCTGGTATACACTGAACGTGCATTACTGTGCAGATTGTGGCAAGTCAGTCTCGGAATTTGTGCGGCTGATCGAGACACGTTTAAAAATGGCTTGCCATTATTTAAGTTGTATGTGATAACACGGTTTGGGTCAAACGAGGTACAGTTCTGTTTATGTGTGGCATTTTCAGTAAAGAAGTCCTGAGTAAACACGTTGTCGTTGAATACCGCTTCTCTGCCGAACCTTATATTAGTGCCTCAAGCAGTAATGTCTCAGTTTTATCTCAGTTAATGCCCGCGGGCTAAGAAAACATTCTAAGGAATTTTGCAAATGGCAAAGATCAAAGGTCAAGTTAAGTGGTTCAACGAGTCTAAAGGTTTTGGTTTCATTACTCCTGCTGACGGCAGCAAAGATGTATTCGTACATTTCTCTGCAATCCAGGGTAACGGCTTCAAAACTCTGGCTGAAGGCCAGAACGTTGAGTTCGAAATTCAGGACGGCCAGAAAGGTCCGGCTGCTGTTAACGTAACCGCTATCTGATCGAACCCCTGCCTGATCTGAAGCGTCATAACGTTTCAGTTGCAGAGATATAAAGCCTCGCCTGTGCGGGGCTTTTTAATGGATATTTTTCAAAGTATTACCACATGCGTCGCTGTTAGCAGTTTGTTTCAAAGCTACGAGAGTATTAGCATTGTTTTCACCCTCACGGCTCAAATTTGCCGTTAAATCAGGGCGTTGTTACTCAGCCCTGGAGCCCTGGTGAAAAAGAAACCCGTCAATTCCGCAGCAAACTTCACCCCGTTACGTTTTGCTCTCCTCTGTCTGGTAATTTTAGGCAGCCTTCTCTTTCTTCTTGGTCGTGTCGCCTGGTTGCAGATTGTTAAACCCGACCCGCTGGTTAAGCAGGAAGATATGCGCTCCCTGCGTGAGGTCGCCATCAATGCCCCCAGAGGGATGATCATGGACAGGGAGGGGAGACCGCTGGCCGTGAGTGTGCCGGTGCGGGCGGTGTGGGCGGATCCGAAAACGGTGCTGGCAAAAGGGGGAGTGGGTTTTGACGCGCGCTGGCAGGCATTAGCCAGTGCGCTACATCTGTCGCTCCCCACGCTTGCGGCGCGCATCAACAGCAATCCACATGGCCGTTTTATCTATCTGGCCCGCCAGGTAGATCCCGCTCAGGCCCAGTGGATCGCTAAACTCCGGCTGCCTGGTATCAGCCTGCGTGATGAGTCGCGCCGTTTTTACCCGGCCGGACACGTGGCGGCTAACCTGATCGGCTTTACCAATATCGACGGCCAGGGCATCGAAGGGATCGAGAAAAGTTTTAACGCGCAGCTCACCGGCAAACCCGGTCTGCGCCGTGTGCGTGAGGATCGCTTCGGACGCGTGATCGAAAATATTACCGAAGTGCCGCCCGTTCCGGCGCATAACATCCAGTTGAGCATTGATGAGCGGCTGCAGACCATCACGGAAGATGCGCTGGACAATGCTGTCGCCTGGAATAAAGCGGAGTCGGGAGCAGCGGTGCTGATCAACATCCAGACGGGCGAGATCCTGGCGATGGCCAACTACCCGGATTTCAATCCCAACAACCGCGAGGGTGCCACGCTGAACGATTTTCGTAATCGCGCCATCAGCGACACCTTTGAACCCGGCTCTACGGTCAAGCCGCTGGTGCTGATGACCGCCCTGCAGCAGGGGCTGGTGCAGCCAGACAGCGTGATCGACACCCATCCCTACACCCTGGCCGGACACCGCATTCGCGACGTCGGTTACTACCCGGAGCTGACGCTGACCGGTATTCTGCAAAAATCGAGCGACACGGGTGTGTCGCGCCTGTCGCTGGCAATGCCGATCCAGCGACTGCTGGATACCTACCACGGGTTTGGTTTTGGTCGTTCCACCGGACTTGGATTGACGGGGGAGAGCAGCGGCCTGCTGCCGGAGCGTAAATTCTGGAGCCAGCTCGATCGCGCCACCTTTGCCTTCGGCTACGGCCTGATGGTCACGCCGTTACAGCTCGCCCACGTCTACGCCACTATCGGCAGCTATGGCCTGGAACGTCCACTCTCTATCACCCGCATCGATCCGCCGGTTATGGGTACCCAGGTGATGCCCGCGTCGATTGTGAAGGAGGTGGAACATATGATGGAAAGCGTGGCCCTGCCGGGTGGGGGCGGCATCAAAGCCGCGGTGCGTGACTACCGGGTGGCGGTGAAAACCGGCACCGCGAAGAAAATCGACGATGGCGGTAATTATGTCGACAAATATGTGGCCTATACCGCCGGTGTCGCACCGGCCAGCCGTCCTGTATTTGCCCTGGCGGTGGTGATTAACGATCCGCAAAACGGTGCCTATTACGGCGGGGCGGTTTCGGCACCGGTTTTCAGCCAGATTATGGGCGACGTGCTGCGCATCGAAAACATCAAGCCGGATGGACTCCCGGCCGATTCCAGCCATCTTATCGTCATGCGTTAAGCAAGGCGTTTTATAGCGGGGCGATTAGCGGTACACTTTCGCCCTTTATAATTGCCCGGAGTTCCCATGACATTCTGCTGTCCTCTTTGCCACGCGCCGCTCGCCCATGCGGATAAAAGTTACGCCTGCCCACAGGGGCATCGGTTCGATATGGCGAAAGAGGGCTATGTCAATCTGCTGCCGGTCCAGCACAAGCGGTCGCGCGATCCGGGCGACAGTGCAGAGATGATGCAGGCGCGCAGGGCCTTCCTCGATGCCGGGCACTATCAGCCCCTGCGTGACGCGGTAGCCGGTAAGCTGGCGGCCTTACTGCCGGAGGGTGCGACGTCACTTCTCGATATTGGCTGTGGCGAAGGCTATTACACGGCTGCCTTTGCCCAAACTGCGCAGGAAAAGGGCGCGGCCACCTTTGGTCTGGATGTCTCAAAATCTGCCATCCGCGCGGCAGCTAAACGCTATTCAGAGGTGACGTTCTGTGTGGCCTCCAGCCATCGTCTGCCTTTTGAAGAGAACAGTATGGATGCGATCGTTCGCATCTACGCCCCCTGCAAAGGCGAGGAGCTGGCGCGCGTGGTAAAAGAGGGCGGCTGGGTGATCACCGTGACGCCAGGACCGCGTCACCTGATGGAGCTGAAAGGGCTGATTTACAGTGAAGTTCTGCTGCATGCACCGCATTCAGAGCAGCTGGAGGGCTTTGCCCTGAAAGAGGCGCTGTCGCTGGCCTATAACATGTCACTGACTGGAAAAGAGGCGGTAGCGCTGCTGCAGATGACGCCCTTTGCGTGGCGGGCAAAGCCGGAGGTGTGGGAGGCGCTGGCAAAACAGGCGCATTTCAGCTGCCAGACAGATTTTAGTATCCACTGCTGGCAGCGAGTCAGTTAACCGGCGAAGTGGCTCCACATAATCTGTGCGCCAATGCCGATCAAGACGATACCGCCGAGGATCTCGGCGCGTTTTCCTAACAGCGGGCCGATAAAACGGCCAATCATCATGCCCAGGGTAGACATAATAAAGGTCGCGCAGCCGATCGCCAGCGCGGTGGCAATGATGTTGACCTGCAGGAAAGCCAGGCCGACGCCGACGGCCATCGCATCCAGACTGGTAGCAATAGCTGTTGTCACCAGCAGCCAGAAGCCGTGACGCTGAATCGGCTCATCGTCCCCGACATCATTCCGAATACCTTCGATAACCATACGTCCGCCGAGGAAGGTCAGAAGAATAAAGGCGATCCAGTGGTTCCACTCCAGCACGAACTGGCTGGCGAGCATCCCCAGCCCCCAGCCAATCAGCGGGGTCAGAGTTTCGATAGCACCAAAGATAAGACCGGTACGCAGGGCTTCAGAGAACTTAGGTTTATGCAGCGTGGCGCCTTTGCCCATGGAAGCGGCGAATGCATCCATCGACATGCCAAAGGCCAGGAGAAGTGTTGCAGAGAGGTTCATGAGCGCGTCCAGACCGGGGATATCCATATGACACATCACTGCCCCCAGTAAACAGCAGTCGATGCGTCTATGGTCTCGCCTGATCCTTCTGCTGTGCAGAAAAATCCGTACGTGCCACGTTTTGCAACGAGTATGTTGACACGTACATTTCCGGTAAACCGGAAATCGGCTACTCCCCAACGACGGGCGCAACCTTAACATATTTTGAGAATATAAAACAACTACAGGGAAGTATTATTCAGATTAGTTTTTGATAACGATTTTCATTTAGAGGTTGATGTGAAAATAACGTTAATAATAGCCCGTAACTGTCGCGACATAATATAGCTTTGGCTATATAACACTGTGAAAAGTATAGCGAAATATAGCCAGTGCTATTTTTGTATCTTATTGAGTTTTAACCAGTAATTTGTATATTTTCTCCAGATCGTCAATATTTCTTACCCGGATAAGCAAACGTCGCTGCTCTAATTGCATCACCAGCACGCCGTCTTCTGATAAATTCATCTCTTTAATGCGGTTATATTCTATCCAGACATTGGCGAAAAAGAATCCAGTAGATTTGAAGATTATTTTCGGCGCCCGGATCCAGAACAGGTAAAACCCTATTAATGCCAGGGCAGATAATAACCATGTGGTCAGTAATGCCCCCTGGCTCATCACGTTGTTATAGATAAGGATCAGCAGCAGACCGGTAAAGATGATGGCATCAACGCGACCGCGGCGCAGAAGGGGGATTGAGAGCAACGTCGCGCCGTTGCGGCGGGGCATGATCAATTCGTCGTAGAGGGCATACGCCAGAAGGGCAACAATAAAGACAACCAGTACGATGTCCGTGACCGTCATTCATCCTCCGGATAAAAAAACGGGGGCGTTCATGCCCCCGGTGTATTCACTAAAAAATTACAGACCCAGCAGACCGATAGCGTAACCGACGATACCGATAACGAAGAAGCCGACGATGATCCACAGCGCATTGACCTTTTTACGCAGCAGCCACATACAGGCGAAGGTCAGCAGCAGCGGCACCAGGCCCGGCATCAGCTGGTCAAGAATGGTTTGCACGGTGGTCACACGGGTCTGACCATCCTGACCGGTGATGGTTGACACCACCAGCGGGATGTTAACATGCGTCCACTTGTTAACCAGCGCCCCCATGACAAACAGGCCGAGGATTGACGCCCCCTCAGTCAGTTTCTGCAGGAAGCCGCCGCCCATATCCTGAACGATATCCACGCCCTTACGGTAGCCGTAGGCCACGCCGTAGTAACGGGTTGCCAGACGTACCACGTTAAACAGGATAAAGAAGAGCAGAGGACCCAGCAGGCTACCGCTCATGGCGATACCCGCACCGAGCGCGGCGAAGACCGGACGCACGGTACCCCAGAAGATCGGGTCACCTACGCCCGCCAGCGGCCCCATCAGACCCACTTTGATACCGTTGATGGCACCATCGTCAATCTCGGCGCCGTTAGCACGCTGCTCTTCCATCGCCAGCGTTACGCCCAGAACCGGCGCCGCAACGTATGGATGGGTGTTGAAGAATTCCAGGTGACGCTTAATCGCCTGACGACGCGCTTCGTTGTTTTCCGGGTACAGGCGTTTGATCGCCGGTACCATTGAGAAGCAGAAGCCCAGCGCCTGCATACGTTCGAAGTTCCATGAACCCTGGAACAGGTTTGAACGGATGAACACGCCACGAATATCACCCGAAGTCAGTTTTTTCTGAGGGGTAGTTTTAGTCATATCAACCATTTCGCTCACCTGCTAGTCCAGTTCGTTATCGAGATCGTTATTACCAGCAACCTGTGCACTACCGGCTACGCGGTTATATTTCGGGCTGAGCTGGATGTAGAGGATAGCCATTACCGCACCAATTACACCCAGTGCCACCAGGTTGAAGTTGGTGAATGCCGCGGTAACGAAGCCGAGATAGAAGAACGGCATCAGGTAGCCTGCGCGCATCATGTTGATGACCATCGCATAACCGACGACCACGATCATGCCGCCTGCAATGTTCAGACCGCTGGTGACGACTTCAGGAATGGCGTTCAGCATGCCCTGGACTTCGCTGGTACCGACGGAGATTGCCACGATCACCGCCGGGATAGCGATACGCATGGCCTGCAGGAACAGGGACGAGACGTGGATCCACGACAGCGCCGTCAGGTTGCCATTCTCCGCCGCCTTATCTGCCGCATGCTGGAATGCAACGGTGATAGTACGCACGATGATGGTCAGCACCTGGCCTGCTGCAGCCAGTGGGATAGCCAGCGCGATACCGGCGCCGATATTTTGATGGCCGGCAATGACCAGCACGGTAGAGATGATGGAGGCGAGAGCCGCATCCGGCGCAACGGCCGCACCGATGTTCATCCAGCCCAGGGCGATCATTTCCAGGGTACCACCGATGATGATACCGGTTTTCATATCGCCGAGAACGGCGCCGATTAACGTACAGGCGACCAGCGGACGGTGAAACTGAAATTCATCTAGTACGGATTCCATACCCGCTATACACGCGACGATGAACACCAGCACAATCTGAAGAGTGGTAATCTCCATTGTACTTCTCCTATAGCTTTAACAGACTTAAGTGTGAAATTTGTCAACCAGCGCCGGCTTATTTCGCCACTTTGCTGATCAGATCCATCATTTTCAGTTTCGGGTCGGTAGAGACTTTACGAACTTCAAGCTCGATCCCGCGATCGTTGAGTTTCCTGAACGCTTCGATATCTTTTTCGTCCACCGACACCGCATTGTTCACCTGCGTTTTGCCCTGACGGTAAGCCATACCACCGATATTCACGGAGGTGATTTTTACCCCTTCCTCAACAATACGTTCGACGTCTGTTGGGTTGGTAAACAGCAGCATCACGCGTTCACCCGCATATTTCGGGTTGTTGTAAACGCGGATCATCTTGGCGACATCCACCACGTGCGCGGTGACGCCCGGCGGAGCCACCTGGGTAAGGAGAGTTTTACGAACCGTATCAGCGGCAACTTCATCGCTGACCACAATGATGCGCTGGACGTTGGTCTCTTTGGTCCAGCGGGTAGCCACCTGGCCGTGAATCAGACGGTCGTCGATACGCGCCAGGCCAATCTGCATGTAATCGTTCGGGCCCATCGGCTTAAGCGGGGCGGCGGCTTTCGGGGCAGCAGCCGGGGCAGGGGCAGCCGCCGGAGCGACGTTTTCTGTAGGTTTCGCTTTCAGCGCTTTCACGCCTTCACGACCGGTTTCGACAGCCAGGGCAACCAGCTCGTCAAAGCTCGGGTTGTCATCACGGGCCATCAGCGTCTCGACCAGCATGGGGATGTTAACCCCGGCAACCACTTCATGCTGCTCTTTATCAACCACAATGCGGCTTGCCGCGTTAAACGGACTGCCGCCCCAGGTATCGACAAGGAACAGCACGCCGCTGCTGGTATCCAGATTTGCCAGTTGAGCGGTATATTTTTCTATCAGCGTCTCAGCATTTTCACCGGGAACGAAATCGATCCAACCGACGTTTTCCTGTTCGCCTAAAAGCATTTCTGCGGTTTTAAGTAACTGCTCTGCAGCCCAACCATGTGTGCCTATAACAATAGCAATAGTCACTTGCTACCTCCTTTTATTATCGTTAATGCCCCCGGGTGAGAGGAGCATTAGAGATCATCTTCGAAAGAACGAATCGATTCAGATAAGGGTTAGAGTTCAATTAACTAAGACTTACGCGATTTATTTTAGACATCGAAAAAATAATTTATGTGATGAAGATCCGTAATTTAGCCTAAGCCAATAAGATATTTCTGTGATCAAAATAAGCACGGAAACATCTGTTTGCAAAGGAAAGTAAATCTTTGCCAAAAAGCTCAGGTCTCTGATATGTTTACCATCCGTTTAATTGTCAGGAGTATGGGGCAGCAGCCCACTGTATGGACCGTCACCGACGCCAGTCACACACCCGGCCAGCTCTGGCCAGCCTTATCGGCGATTCGCGCCACTCACTGTTTACGTTCTTTACCGCTTCGCCCGAGCTTTTCGCGGCGCCGTTTTGCCATTCCTTTAGCAGGAGCTTGTCATGGAATTCTTAATGGACCCGCAAATCTGGGTAGGATTACTCACGCTGGTGGTACTTGAGATCGTTCTCGGTATCGATAACCTCGTGTTTATCGCGATCCTTGCGGATAAACTTCCACCTAAACAACGTGATAAAGCACGTTTAATCGGTCTGTCGCTGGCGCTGATTATGCGTCTTGCGCTGCTATCGGTGATCTCATGGATGGTTACGCTTACGCAACCGCTGTTCACCGCCTTCAACTTTACCTTCTCAGGGCGCGACCTGATCATGCTGCTGGGGGGGATATTCCTGCTCTTCAAAGCCACAACCGAGCTCCATGAACGGCTGGAAAACCGCCAGCACGACGACGGACACGGTAAAGGCTATGCCAGCTTCTGGGTAGTGGTACTGCAAATCGTGGTACTGGACGCGGTCTTCTCCCTCGACGCGGTCATTACCGCTGTCGGTATGGTTAACCACCTGCCGGTGATGATGGCCGCCGTGGTCATTGCGATGGCGGTGATGTTGCTCGCCTCGAAGCCGTTGACGCGATTCGTTAACCAGCATCCGACCGTGGTGGTGCTCTGTCTGAGCTTCCTGCTGATGATCGGTCTGAGCCTGGTGGCAGAAGGTTTCGGCTTCCATATTCCGAAAGGCTATCTGTACGCCGCCATTGGTTTCTCCATCATTATAGAGCTGTTTAACCAGATTGCCCGTCGCAACTTTATTCGCCAGCAGTCGAACCAGCCGCTGCGTGCCCGTACCGCTGATGCGATTTTGCGTCTGATGGGCGGCCGCCGCGAAGCCAAAGCACAGCAGGACAGCGATAATCATGTCCCGGTGCCGGTTCCGGAAGGCGCCTTTGTTGAAGAAGAGCGCTATATGATCAACGGCGTGCTGTCGCTGGCCTCGCGCTCCCTGCGTGGCATCATGACCCCACGCGGTGAAATCAGCTGGGTCGATGCCAGACTGAGCGTGACGGAAATCCGCCAGCAGCTGCTCTCCTCCCCGCACAGCCTGTTCCCGGTGTGTCGTGGCGAGCTGGATGAGATCATCGGCGTGGTCCGTGCCAAAGAGATGCTGGTGGCATTGGAAGAGGGTGTGGACGTTGAGGCCATTGCCGCCGCGTCGCCTGCCATCGTGGTGCCGGAAACGCTCGACCCGATCAACCTGCTTGGCGTGCTGCGCCGTGCCCGGGGTAGCTTTGTCATCGTGACCAACGAGTTTGGCGTGGTGCAGGGCCTGGTAACGCCGCTGGATGTTCTGGAAGCGATTGCCGGTGAGTTCCCGGATGCCGACGAAACGCCGGAAATCGTTAACGATAATGATGGCTGGCTGGTCAAAGGCACCACGGACCTGCACGCCCTGCAACATACGCTGGGGCTGGAACACCTGACCAACCACGATGAAGATATCGCGACGGTGGCCGGTCTGGTGATTGCCGTGAACGGTCAAATTCCGCGAGCCGGTGATGTGCTTGAGCTGCCGCCGCTGAAGATAACCATCGTGACCGCCAACGATTACCGCGTTGATCTGGTGCGCATTGTTAAAGAACAGTCCGCCCACGACGAAGAAGAGTAATTACGGAGTCGACGGCATCATATCGCCGTTATGAGAGGCTGGCGGAGGTGAACTCTCCGCCAGCCACTGCGGGAAATCCCGCAGTGGCATTGGCCGCGCATACAAAAATCCCTGAAGGATATCCACACCGTGCAGGCGCAGATGGCTCGCCTGGTCGCTGGTTTCCACCCCTTCAGCCACCAGTTCAATATTCAGACGCTGGGCAAGGGCGATAATAATATCTGTCACCGTTGAGTTGACGGCATCCGTGCCGATGGCGGCGGTAAAGGATTTATCAATTTTCAGCACTTCCGGATTGAGTTTCTCCAGCCACGAAAGCGAACTGCTCCCGGTACCAAAATCGTCAATCGCCAGCTTCACCCCTTTCTGATGTAACGCCTCTACCATGTTGTAATCCATCTCCAGCAGGGTATCGCGCTCGGTTAATTCAATCACCAGCTGCTGCGCGGGCTCGGCACTGAACCAGACGCGATTCAGATCGTGAAGCAGAGTGCCGTCACGGAAATGGCTGGCCGCGACGTTGATCCCAATATGAAAGCCCGGCGCGGGCGGAAATATGGCCAGATGGCGGACGGTTTCGATAAGCACGTAGCGGGTGAGGGGGACAATCAGGTTATGCTCCTCCGCCAGCGGAATAAAAATATCCGGGGCGATCCACCCCTGCCGAGGATTATTCCAGCGCAGTAGAATTTCCACGCCGACGCAATCCTGTTTTTTGGCATCGATCAGCGGCTGGCAAAAGAGCTCAAACTCGCCGGAGGCCAGGCCAAAGTTGATCTCCCGGGTAAAGCTCATGCGACTGGCGGTGGCAAGCCAGGCGATATACCCCACCAGCATGCTGAATATCACCGCCAGCGGCAGCTGCGACGGCAGACTTTTCAGCGCCAGCGCGGTCAGCCCCGGGCCGTTAACGGTGATGATGAAAGGAAAGTTGAGGGAAGCCTGCTGGTAAACGTTGTCGCCAGCGTCTGTTACCAGCCTGTCCGAAAGCTGGCGCTCATGGTTCAGGTACTTACCGCCGACGCTGAGGTTAACGTCGCTGATGATCGGCAGCTGGGGCTCCAGCAGCATCCGGGCGATAAGATCGATATTCACAATCTCCATGATGCCATCCTCACTCTGGCCGGGCGCCGGATACCACTGGATCAGCACCGGGCTGCCTTTCATCAGCGGCTGGTCTGTGGTCAGGAGCAGTAAGGGCTGCGCGGCGGGTAGCTGGGGCTGAAACTGGCTGATGGGAATATCGCGGTTACCGAACATACTTGAGCAATAGAGAATGCCGTCTTTAATCAGGCCGATTGAGCGCACGGTTTGCAGGGAGGCGGCGTGCTTGCGCAATAAAAAGTTGACCTCCACACAGGGCAGGCCGATAAGCGGTTGTACCACCTCGCGTCCCGTCTCCAGCGGTTGCAGGATCTTTTCCAGCGTATCGACAGCATGGGAGACAAAGGCCACGGTGGTCTGCTGATTTAAATTGCGCTGTGAAATAAAGCCGATAATTAGCGTGCAAACGAGAGTGGAAAGGGACAGCACGAGGCAGACGATTACCCGTTTGCGGCGATAATTTTTAATTATCCTGTGCGTTGTTTGCATGCCACGGTCACCCGAAGAGCCACTGGCGCAGATGCCCATGGCAACCTGGCTAGTGTAGTCGGCATTATTTCAGGTAACGAGGAAAGTGGATGAAATTCGCCCATCCCTATCAGATGGGCGTTTAGAGCATGAAAGACGAAAGTCGCAGAAGCGCTTTCAGCGTCTTAGTCGCACTGTACCTTGATGGCCAGACCGCCGCGGGACGTTTCGCGGTATTTGGCGTTCATATCTTTACCGGTTTCGTACATGGTTTCGATCACCTTATCCAGCGAAACGCGTGGTTCGCTGGTACGGCGCATCGCCATACGGGAAGCGTTGATCGCTTTCACAGAAGCAATCGCGTTACGCTCAATACATGGCACCTGCACCTGACCGGCCACCGGGTCACAGGTCAGACCGAGGTTATGTTCCATACCGATCTCGGCGGCCACGCATACCTGCTCCGGGCTGGCGCCCAGCAGCTCAGCCAGACCGGCTGCCGCCATGGAGCAGGCCACGCCCACTTCACCCTGGCAGCCAACTTCGGCGCCGGAGATGGAAGCGTTCATCTTATACAGCGCACCCACCGCGCCTGCGGCGAGGAAGTAGCGAATATAGATATCCGGGCTTACCGATTCGATAAAGTGATCGTAGTAGGCCAGCACTGCCGGAACGATCCCGCAGGCACCGTTGGTTGGTGCGGTCACCACGCGGCCACCGGCGGCGTTCTCTTCGTTCACCGCGAGGGCAAACATGTTGACCCAGTCCACCACGTTCATCGGATCGTTGGAGTACTTATCCGTCGTGACCAGCATCCGGCGCAGGGCAGAGGCACGACGCGGCACGCGCAGTGGGCCAGGCAGTACCCCTTCGGTATTCATACCGCGATCGATACAGGCGCGCATGGTCTGCCAGACGTTGGCGAAATAGTCTTCAATCTCTTTCTTGCTGTGCAGCGCCAGCTCGTTCTGCATCACCATGCCGGAGAGGGACAGGCCAGTCTCCTTGCAGTAATTCAGCATCTCTGTCGCCGATTTGAACGGGTAAGGCACCTTTACGTCGCCCGTGACGTCCTGGCCGAAATGCTCTTCATCGACGATAAAACCGCCGCCGATGGAGTAGTAGGTCTTGCTGTAGACCACTTTCTCGCCGCTGAAGGCGTGGATCTGCATCCCGTTTTCATGCAGGGAGAGGTTGTCGCTGCGAAAGCGCATGCCGTCGTCCTGGGGGAAATCCACTTCATGCCGGCCATTCGCCAGCAGCAGACGACCGCGCGTTTCCACGTCGCGAATAAACGCCGGAATGGCGTCAATATCTACGGTGTCCGGCATATTTCCGGCCAGACCCATAATAATGGCGATATCGGTGTGGTGGCCTTTACCCGTAAGCGACAGTGAACCGTAAACGTCTACAGCCACGCGGGTAACGCTATCCAGTAATCCTTTTTCGACCAGGTCATCGACGAACTGTTTACCGGCCTTCATCGGCCCGACAGTGTGGGAAGAAGAGGGACCAATCCCCACTTTGAACATGTCGAATATACTAATCACTTTAACACTCCTGACAGGGTTACCGGGTTTCCAGTAACGATGTAATAACTTCGCATAGTGTAAGAGGGAACCCTGTCGTCAGCTCAACTATTCACATGAATTAAACTAATGATTAACGCCTGATAAACTAATAGCGGGAGGCGGATCGCAAAGGCGCAAAAAAGAGGCGAATGTAAAGTATAGTCAAGGTTTCAGGCCGATCTGCAGCGCCAGCTCACGAATTATTCCCGCCGTCATGCCCCAGACAAAATAATGCTCATACCAGGAGAGCCACACCCGATGATCGTGGCCACGGCGATGAATATCGAGCGGATGATAACGGCCCAGACGCAGGGCTTCCGCCAGCGGCATTTCGAACACCGACTCCACTTCGTCCTCGCTGGCGTGATAGTGCAGATCCGGCGGAATAATCCCCACCACCGGCGTGACCTGAAAACCGGTGACGCTGTCCACTGGCGGCAGGACGCCAATCACTTCGACCTTGTGCGGCGGGATCGCCACCTCTTCCTCGGCTTCACGCAGGGCAGCGGCAATTAACGAGGCATCGGTGCTGTCCACCGCGCCGCCGGGAAAGGCCACCTGACCGGCATGTTTACGCAGCTTCGCCGAGCGCCGGGTCAACAGCAGGCCCGGCTGCTCCCGGCGCACCACCGGGATCAACACCGCCGCTTGACGCTGGTTCAGCGACGTGCTGTTCACCTGCGGGCGCAACAGCTGAAAACGCGATAAAAAATGGTCGAGGGTCAGGTCGTGGGTATTCACCAGTTAGCACTCCAGTTGTTGCAGAATACGATTCACTTTATCAAACGTTTCCTGATATTCCGCCCCGGCCTGGCTGTCAGCCACAATGCCACCGCCTGCGGAACAGTAGATCTGCCCCTCCACCGCCGTCAGGGTACGAATGGTGATGCTGGTATCCATGCCGCCGCACAGGCTGATATAGCCGATGCTGCCGCACCAGGCGTTGCGTCGATGCGGCTCCAGCTCGTCGATGATCTCCATCGCCCGCACTTTCGGCGCGCCGGTGATCGACCCGCCAGGGAAGGCGGCGCGCAGCAGATCGCACGCGGTCTGCGTTTGCGGCAGGCGGGCGGTGATGGTGCTCACCAGATGATGCACGGCGGGGAAGGGCTCCACCACGAACAGTTCCGGCACCCGCACGCTTCCCGGCTCCGCCACCCGGCCAATATCATTGCGCATCAGATCAACGATCATCAGATTCTCGGCGCGATCTTTCGGCGAGGCGGCGAGCTTCTCCGCCTGCTGGCGATCCGCCTCGGCATCCGCCAGCCGCGGCAGGGTGCCTTTAATGGGACGGGTCTGGATGGTGCCGTCCGCAAGGTGAATAAAACGCTCCGGGGAGAGGCTCAGGATCGCCCCCTCTTCAAGACGTAAAAAGGCGCTGAACGGAGCGCGGTTGTTGGCGTTCAGCCGGGTAAAGGCCTGCCATTCGTCGCCCTCGTAGCGGGCCTGGAAACGCTGGGCCAGATTCACCTGATAGCAGTCGCCGCTGTGCAGGAAGGCCTGCACGCGCTCAAATTTGTCGTTGTACTCCGCCGCGGTCATATTGGCCTGCCAGCCGGAGGTCAGCCGGAATGCAGGTATATTCTCAGGGGAGTGCTGTGCTTCAAGCCAGGCCAGCCGCGCCTGTGCATCACCATGACAGACCAGCGACACCCGCTGTTTGTGGTGATCGACGATTATCGCCCAGTCATACAGGCCCACCGCCATATCCGCCAGGGTGATATCACGCAAGGCCCGTTCCGGCAGCTTTTCGAAGCGGCGGCCAAGGTCGTAGCCGAACAGCCCCAGCGCGCCGCCCTGGAAGGGGAGGTCCGGGTCAGGCGTGCAGGGCAGGCCCATCTCATCAAGGGCCTGCTGCAACAAACTCAGCGGGCAGGCGTCAGAATGAACCCCGTCGATCAGCGTATCCGCCCCGTGGGTCACCAGCGTGGTGCGCGGGTCGGCCACAAGAATATCAAAGCGACTGTAGGGGTGATCCGCATGGCCCGAGTGCAGCAGCATGGCCCACGGCAGATGGCTGAGCGGAGCAAACCAGAATTCTGCGGCGTCAGGACGCCACGGCAATGTCATAACAGCGGGGGATAACGAGTTCATGGGTGGTAAACAACCGGGCAGCGTGAAATAATTAGCGCCAATAATTTAGCAGGAGTTGACGATGTTTGCAGGTTTACCTTCACTGAGCCACGAGCAGCAGCAAAAGGCCGTCGAGCGCATACAGGAGCTGATGTCCCAGGGGATGAGCAGCGGGCAGGCAATTTCCCAGGTGGCAGAAGAGCTTCGCGCCACCCATACCGGCGAGCGGATCGTGGCGCGTTTTGAGGATGATGAAGAGGAGTAACGCCCCTTACACCGCAGCGATAATCTTAATCTCAACCTTATACTGCGGCTTCATCAGCGTCGCCTGTACCGTGCAGCGGACAGGCGCGTGACCCGCCACCACCCACTCATCCCAGGCTTTGTTCATCGCCGCAAAATCCTCTTTACTGGCCAGGAAAATGGTCGCATCCAGAATGCGGGATTTGTCGCTGCCCTGTTTTTCCAGCACTGCGTCAATCTGCGCCAGGGTATTGGCGGTCTGCTCATAGGCGTCGGCATCCAGGTTTTCCGGTACGCCGGTGTAGTAGAGGGTCTGGTTGTGGATCACAACATCTGACCAGCGGGCTTCGGCATCAATGCGCACAATTGTCATACACGTTTCCTCGTTATGGTGACTTTCTGCGGGCAAGACTGCCATATTGTTTTGCCTGCGTCACTCTCGACTGGCGCCAGGACGATCGGCCTGACATAATCCCTGTGCAAAATTACAGGGGGCAGAGTGGCAGACGATTTCGCAGCAGACGGACAGTTAGCAAAGGCAATTCCCGGCTTCAAGCCGCGCGAACCGCAGCGCCAGATGGCGCACGCAGTAGCCGAGGCGATCGACAGCGCCCAGCCGCTGGTGGTAGAGGCGGGTACCGGCACCGGTAAAACGTACGCCTATCTGGCGCCAGCGCTGCGCACGAAGAAGAAGGTGATCATCTCCACCGGTTCGAAAGCGTTGCAGGATCAGCTCTACAGCCGCGATCTGCCCACCGTCGCCAAAGCCCTGAAATACAAAGGCCGTCTGGCCCTGCTGAAAGGGCGCTCCAACTATCTCTGCATTGAGCGGCTCGAACAGCAGGCGCTGGCGGGCGGCGATCTGCCGGTACAGACCCTCAGCGATGTGATCATCCTGCGCAGCTGGGCCAACCAGACCCAGGATGGCGATATCAGTACCTGCGCCAGCGTCGCCGAAGACTCACCTGCCTGGCCGCTGGTCACCAGCACCAACGACAACTGTCTGGGCAGCGACTGCCCGCTTTATAAAGACTGTTTTGTGGTCAAAGCGCGTAAAACGGCGATGGAAGCCGACGTGGTGGTGGTGAACCACCACCTCTTCCTGGCGGATATGGTGGTGAAAGAGAGCGGTTTTGGCGAGCTGATCCCCGAAGCCGAAGTGCTGATCTTCGACGAAGCCCACCAGCTCCCCGATATCGCCAGCCAGTATTTCGGCCAGTCGCTCTCCAGCCGCCAGCTGCTGGATCTGGCGAAAGATTTTACCATCGCCTACCGCACCGAACTGAAAGATACCCAGCAGCTGCAGAAGTGCGCCGACCGCCTGGCGCAGAGTACGCAGGATTTTCGCATGCAGCTTGGCGATCCGGGTTTTCGTGGCAACCTGCGCGAACTGCTGGCCGATCAGCATATTCAGCGCGCGTTGCTGCTGCTCGATGACGCCCTGGAGCTCTGCTACGACGTGGCGAAGCTCTCCCTCGGCCGTTCGGCGCTGCTGGATGCCGCCTTTGAACGCGCCACGCTCTATCGCGCGCGTCTGAAACAGTTGAAAGAATTTAACCAGCCCGGCTACAGCTACTGGTACGAATGCAACTCGCGCCATTTTACCCTTGCGCTGACGCCGCTCACCGTGGCCGATAAGTTCCAGGATGTGATGGCGCAGAAGCCGGGCAGCTGGATCTTTACCTCCGCCACGCTGTCGGTTAACGACGATCTGCACCATTTCACCGAACGTCTCGGCATCGCAGAGGCCAAATCCCTGCTGCTGCCGAGCCCGTTTGATTACGCCACCCAGGCACTGCTCTGCGTGCCGCGCAACCTGCCGCTGCCCAATCAGTCCGGCGCCGCCCGCCATCTGGCGGCGATGCTCAAGCCGATGATTGAGGCCAACAACGGCCGCTGCTTTATGCTCTGCACCTCCCACGCGATGATGCGCGACCTGGCCGAGCAGTTCCGCGCCACCATGACGCTGCCGGTGCTGTTGCAGGGTGAAACCAGCAAAGGCCAGCTGCTGCAGCAGTTTGTCAGCCACGGCAATGCCCTGCTGGTGGCCACGAGCAGCTTCTGGGAAGGGGTCGACGTGCGCGGCGATACTCTGTCGCTGGTGATCATCGACAAATTGCCCTTTACCTCGCCGGACGATCCGTTGCTGAAGGCGCGGATGGAAGATTGCCGCCTGCGGGGAGGCGATCCGTTTGATGAGGTGCAGCTTCCGGATGCGGTCATTACCCTTAAGCAGGGGGTGGGGCGCCTGATCCGTGACGTGGACGATCGCGGGGTGCTGGTGATCTGCGATAACCGCCTGGTCATGCGACCTTACGGTGCCACCTTTATCGCCAGCCTGCCGCCAGCGCCACGTACCCGGGATATCGATCGCGCCGTGCGTTTCCTTGCTGCGTCGCAGGCGCAGTAATTTGCTGATGGGTGTGCTAAAATGCGCCCCTTTTTGTGACTGACCACTGCGAGAGCGCGACAATACATGCGAATTCTGGCTATCGATACCGCCACAGAGGCCTGCTCCGTTGCCCTGTGGAATGACGGTACTCCCTTTGCTCATTTCGAAGAGTGCCCCCGGGAACACACCCAACGTATCCTGCCTCTGGTGAAGATGATCCTCACCGAGGGCAATACCTCTCTCACTGACCTCGATGCGCTGGCCTATGGCCGTGGTCCGGGCAGCTTTACCGGCGTTCGCATCGGTATCGGCATTGCCCAGGGGCTGGCGCTGGGCGCTGAACTGCCAATGATTGGCGTCTCGACCCTGGCGACCATGGCACAGGGGGCGTGGCGCAGCACCGGTGCGACCCGCGTACTGGCAGCTATCGATGCCCGCATGGGCGAAGTCTACTGGGCGGAATATACCCGTGACGAGCAGGGCGTCTGGCACGGGGAAGAGAGTGAAGCGGTGCTCACGCCGGAAGCGGCAGGTGAGCGCATGAAGCAGCTTTCCGGTGAGTGGGCAACCGTCGGAACCGGCTGGCCAGCCTGGCCTGACATGGCAAAGGAGAGCGGTCTGACGCTGGTGGACGGCAAAGTGCTGCTGCCTGCCGCAGAAGATATGCTGCCCATCGCTTGTCAGATGCTGGAGGCAGGGCAAACCGTGCCGGTGGAGAAAGCCGAGCCGGTTTATTTGCGAAACACCGTAGCGTGGAAGAAACTTCCGGGCCGGGAGTGAATCTCAGTATAAGAGCCTGAGAAAAAGGAGTCGCATCATGGCGGTTCAAAACTATGTCGTTCGTCTGCTGACCGTCGGGGCGCTGGCCCTGGCGTTAACGGGATGTGTCTCCGTACCTGATGCCATCCAGGGCAGCAGCCCCACGCCGCAGCAGGATCTGGTCCGGGTGATGAACGCCCCGGAACTCTACGTGGGTCAGGAAGCGCGTTTTGGCGGCAAAGTCGTGGAGGTGCTCAACCAGCAGGGGAAAACCCGTCTGGAGATTGCCACCGTTCCCCTCGACAGCGGCGCGCGTCCGGTGCTGGGTGAAGCCTCACGAGGCCGTATCTACGCCGATGTTAACGGCTTCCTCGATCCGGTGGATTTCCGCGGGCAACTGATCACCGTAGTGGGACCGATCACCGGCGCAGAGCAGGGTAAAGTCGGCAACACGCCTTATAAATTCATGACCATGCAGGCCAACGGCTATAAACGCTGGCGGGTACAGCAGCAGGTGATGATGCCGCCACCCGATCCCTGGTACTGGGGACCGCATCCATGGCGTTATGGCTATGGTTACGGCTACGGCGGATGGCCAGGCTATGGCCCCGGTCCGGCTCAGGTCCGAACGATAGTAACAGAGTAAGTCACTGTTATTCTTAATTAAGAAACAGCGGCCCGTCCGCTGTTTTGTTTTTTCCACGGTAATAAGAAAAATAAATAGTGACGCGCTTCGCAACCTTAAATCCGGACAATAAATAAACTGGTACGCTGAGTTAATATTATGTTAACGACTTGTTTATTAACCGGGGTTGTGATGACGACGAACACGCATTTCAGAGGTGATGTAGTGAAGAAGGTTTGGCTTAACCGATATCCTGCGGATGTTCCCGCAGAGATAAATCCTGACCGTTATCAATCCCTGGTTGAACTGTTTGAAAACTCCGTAACGCGTTACGCCGATCAGCCTGCGTTTGTGAACATGGGCGAGGTGATGACCTTCCGTAAACTGGAAGAGCGCAGCCGGGCCTTTGCCGCCTATCTGCAACAGGGATTAGGCCTGCAGAAAGGCGATCGCGTGGCGCTGATGATGCCCAACCTGCTGCAGTATCCGGTGGCGCTGTTCGGCATTCTGCGCGCCGGGATGATCGTGGTTAACGTCAACCCGCTCTATACCCCGCGTGAGCTGGAACATCAGTTGAATGACAGCGGTGCCGCGGCGATTGTGATTGTCTCCAACTTCGCCCACACGCTGGAAAAAGTGGTTGATAAGACCCAGGTCAAACACGTCATCCTGACGCGGATGGGCGACCAGCTCTCCACCGCCAAAGGGACGCTGGTTAACTTCGTCGTCAAATATGTCAAACGTCTGGTGCCGAAATATCACCTGCCGGATGCCATCTCTTTTCGCCAGGCGCTGCACACCGGCTACCGGATGCAGTACGTTAAGCCTGAGATCGCCTCGCAGGATCTGGCCTTCCTGCAATATACCGGCGGCACAACCGGCGTGGCGAAAGGGGCGATGCTCACCCACCGCAACATGCTGGCGAACCTCGAACAGGTCAATGCCACCTACGGGCCGCTGCTGCACCGCGGCAAAGAGCTGGTGATCACCGCGCTGCCGCTCTATCACATCTTCGCCCTGACGATGAACTGCCTGCTGTTTATCGAACTCGGCGGACAGAACGTGCTGATCACCAACCCGCGTGACATTCCGGGGCTGGTGAAAGAGCTGGCGAAATATCCGTTTACCGCCATGACCGGGGTAAACACCCTGTTTAACGCGCTGCTCAATAATAAAGAGTTCCAGCAGCTCGATTTCTCCACCCTGCATCTGTCGGCGGGCGGCGGGATGCCGGTGCAGCAGGCGGTGGCCGAGCGCTGGGTCAAGCTCACCGGGCAGTACCTGCTTGAAGGCTATGGCCTGACCGAGTGCGCCCCGCTGGTGAGCGTGAACCCGCATGATATCGACTATCACAGCGGCAGCATTGGTCTGCCGGTGCCCTCCACCGAAGCCAAACTGGTGGATGACGACGATAACGAAGTGCCGCATGGCGAGCCTGGCGAGCTGTGCGTAAGAGGGCCGCAGGTGATGCTGGGTTACTGGCAACGCCCGGACGCTACCGACGAAATTATCAAGGATGGCTGGCTGCACACCGGCGACATCGCGGTGATGGATGATGAAGGTTTCTTACGTATCGTCGATCGTAAGAAAGATATGATTCTGGTCTCCGGGTTCAACGTCTATCCCAACGAGATCGAAGACGTGGTGATGCAGCACAACGGCGTGCTGGAAGTGGCCGCAGTAGGGGTACCGGCAGGCAGCAGCGGCGAAACGGTAAAAATCTTTGTGGTGAAAAAAGATCCCGCCCTGAGCGAAGAGGCGCTGATCACCTTCTGCCGTCGCCATCTTACCGGCTACAAAGTACCGAAGCTGGTTGAGTTCCGCGACGAACTGCCAAAATCGAACGTCGGGAAGATATTACGACGAGAATTACGTGACGAAGCGCGCGCCAAAGTAGACAATAAAGGCTGAGCTTCGTGTTAGTCGCCCAGAAACGCTGGCCTGGCCAGCGTTTTTTTATGGGCGCAAACCATAGAGAAAATGATTTGAATTACCAGATGATCACCACCAACGACGAACTGGCTTCGCTGTGCGATCTCACCCGTGATGCATCCGCCATTGCGCTGGACACCGAATTTGTTCGTACTCGCACTTACTACCCGCAACTGGGTCTGATCCAGATGTATGACGGCAAGCGGGTATCGCTTATCGATCCGCTGGGGATCACCGACTGGACGCCGATGCGTGAGCTGCTGCTGGACACCGCCATCACCAAATATCTGCATGCCGGCAGTGAAGATCTGGAAGTTTTCCTCAACACCTTCGGCATCATGCCGCAGCCGCTGATTGATACCCAGATCCTCGCCGCCTTCGCCGGTCGCCCGCTGTCATGGGGTTTTGCCGCCATGGTGGAGGAGTACACCGGGCTGGCGATCGACAAGAGCGAATCCCGCACCGACTGGCTGGCGCGCCCGCTGACGGAACGCCAGCTCGACTACGCGGCGGCAGACGTGTTCTACCTGCTGCCGATCGCCGGTCAGCTGATGAAAGAGGCCGAAGCCTCCGGCTGGCTGCCTGCCGCCCTGAATGAGTGCCGGATGACGCAGCTGCGTCGTCAGGAGACGACCGATCCGAAAGAGGCGTGGCGCGACATCAGCAACGCCTGGCAGCTGCGCACTCGCCAGCTGGCCTGTCTGCAGCTGCTGGCCGACTGGCGTCTGCGTAAGGCGCGCGAGCGTGACCTGGCGGTGAACTTTGTGGTGCGTGAGGAGCATCTCTGGGCCGTGGCGCGGTACATGCCGGGCAGCCTGGGCGAGCTGGATAGCATCGGGCTTTCGGGTTCGGAGATCCGTTTCCACGGGAAAACGCTGCTGGCGCTGGTGGCAAAAGCTCAACAACTGCCGGATGAGGCGCTGCCGGAGCCGCTGCTGAATCTGATGGATATGCCGGGGTATCGCAAAGCATTTAAGGCCATCAAGGCCCTGGTGCAGGAGGTGGCGGCAGAGAGTAAAGTCAGCGCCGAGCTGCTGGCCTCACGTCGCCAGATCAACCAGCTGCTGAACGCGCACTGGAAGCTGAAACCGCAAAACGGCACGCCAGAACTGATTGCCGGATGGCGCGGGGAACTGATGGCCGATCGCCTGAATGCGTTACTGGCAGAGTATCCGCAGTAAGCGCGATCTTTAACCCCCGGCGGCGCTGCGCTTGCCGGGGCTACAAAACGACAAACCGTAAGCCGGGCAAACGCAGTGCCGCCCGGCAATACGCACGTTTATGAACGCGACTCTTCCGCTTCCGGCAGAGTGACGTTGAGCTCCAGAATCGAGATATCCCCGTCTTTTTGCTCCAGCTGCACGGTGACCATTTCCGGGTCGATCTGCACGTATTTACAGATCACCTCCAGGATATCTTTGCGCAACTGCGGCAGGTAGTGCGGTTCAGCGTCGCTGCGGCGGCGTTCCGCCACGATGATCTGCAGTCGTTCTTTAGCGATGTTGGCGGTGTTTTTTTTCCGCGAGAGAAAAAAGTCCAGTAATGCCATAACTTATCCTCCGAACAGGCGTTTGAGGAAACCTTTCTTCTCTTCTTCAATGAAGCGGAAAGGACGTTCTTCTCCGAGCAGACGATCCACAGTGTCCGCATACGCTTTACCCGCGTCTGCGTTGGCGTCGAGGATAACCGGTTCACCCTGGTTAGAGGCGCGCAGCACGGATTGATCTTCCGGGATAACGCCAACCAGTTTGATGCGCAGGATCTCCAGCACGTCTTCCATACTCAGCATATCACCTTTACTGACACGACCCGGATTATAGCGGGTCAGCAGCAGGTGCTCTTTAATCGGTTCCTGACCATTTTCCGCACGACGGGATTTTGAGGCAAGGATACCTAAAATACGGTCCGAGTCGCGCACGGATGAGACTTCCGGGTTGGTGGTGATGATCGCTTCATCGGCGAAGTAGAGCGCCATCAGCGCACCGGTTTCGATGCCCGCAGGTGAATCGCAGATCACGAAATCGAAGTCCATCTTGTTCAGCTCATCGAGCACTTTTTCCACGCCTTCGCGGGTCAGCGCGTCTTTGTCGCGCGTCTGGGAAGCGGGAAGAATATAGAGATTGTCGGTACGCTTATCTTTAATCATTGCCTGATTCAGCGTGGCATCACCCTGAATCACGTTCACAAAGTCGTAAACCACGCGGCGTTCACAACCCATAATCAGGTCAAGGTTACGCAGGCCGATATCAAAGTCGATAACGACAGTTTTCTTTCCCTTCTGGGCCAAACCAGTAGCGATGGCCGCGCTGGAGGTGGTCTTGCCAACGCCTCCTTTACCCGAAGTAACAACAATAATGCGTGCCATAGAAATTCCTTGTTAAAAAGGGATCAATTCAACGGTTGAACGGTCAAAGCGTTGTCTGCCAGACGCAAACGTGCTGCTTTGCCAGAAAATTCGGCCGGGATGTTATCGCTCAGCCAGTAAACACCTGCAATGGAGACCAGCTCCGCCTCCAGGTGGGTACAAAAAATTTGCGCATCGCGATCGCCACTGGCACCTGCCAGCGCACGGCCTCGCATTGAGCCATAGATATGAATATTGCCATCGGCGATCAGCTCCGCACCTGCGCTGACGTGGTTTGTTACAATAAGGTCACAATTTGGCGCATAAATACGCTGTCCGGAACGCACCGGCAGGTCGATCAAGCGCGTTTTTGTGGCGGGTGTAACAGGGAGTTCAGGCGGGGCAGGGGGCTCTGCGCGCGGGGCTTTATCTTTGCCTTCGGTGAGCAGCGGAAGACCCGCCTCGTCGATTTCGGCTTTCAGTTCAGGATCTTTACAGCCGCTGATGCCGACAATCCGCAGCCCGGTGGCTAAGACCGCCTGCTGCAGCTGCTGCCAGTTAATTGGCGCTTCAAGATCGCTGACGTTAATGACGACGGGCGCATGTTTCAGGAATGCGGGCGCCTGCGCGATTTTGTCTTCTAACGCCTGACGAATAACCTCGGGTTTTGCTTCATGCAAATGAACCACTGATAAGGTGAAGCTACTGCCTTTAAGCTCGATTGGCGTGTTTGACATCCTGGCCTTACTCAATTTGCTTTTTACCACGGCGTGTGCGTCGTGATATTCCGAAGAGTATCAGGCATGTTATAGTCACAATTATATTGAGGCAAGTCACCCTCCCCGTTAATTCTGAGTAAATATATGTTTTGTGTGATCTACAGAAGTACCCAGCGCGACCAGACCTATCTTTATGTCGAAAAAAAGGACGATTTTTCCCGTGTGCCTGAGGCGCTGATGAAGAGCTTCGGTAAACCGCAGATGGTGATGCTCATGCCGCTTGACGGGCGTAAGCAGCTGAAGAACGCCGATCTGGAAAAAGTAAAAAGCGCGTTAGCCGAACAGGGCTATTATTTACAACTCCCTCCGCCGCAAGAGAATTTACTCAAACAGCATCTTGAGGCGCTGGGAAAAAAATAGTTTGAGATTAATCTGTCAGGGTTACATTAACCTTTAGGGGCTCATTATGTATCAGCATCATAACTGGCAAGGCGCCTTGCTGGATTATCCGGTCAGTAAAGTCGTCTGTGTGGGCAGTAATTACGCAAAGCATATTCAGGAAATGGGCAGTGCGGTTCCGGACGAGCCGGTGCTGTTTATTAAACCCGAAACCGCACTCTGCGATATCCGCCAGCCGCTGGTGATCCCGCAGGGGCTGGGATCGGTGCACCACGAAGTGGAACTGGCGGTGCTGATTGGCGCCACGCTGCGCCAGGCCTCTGAAGATCATGTGCAGAAGGCGATTGCCGGTTATGGTGTGGCGCTGGATCTGACCCTGCGCGAGGTGCAGGGCAAAATGAAAAAAGCGGGCCAGCCGTGGGAGAAAGCCAAAGGCTTTGATAATTCTTGTCCCATCTCCGGGTTCGTACCGGCGGCGGAGTTCCAGGACGATCCGCAGAACACGACCCTGAGCCTGAAAATTAACGGCGACGTGCGTCAGCAGGGCTCCACCTCTGACATGATCCATAAAATTGTGCCACTGATTGCCTATATGAGCCGTTACTTCACCCTGAAACCGGGCGATGTGATCCTCACCGGCACCCCGGAAGGGGTGGGGCCGCTGAATAGCGGCGATGAGCTGGAGCTGGCCGTCAACGGCCTGTCACTGAAAACCCGCGTGCTGTAACCCTCTCTTGCCGCCCCTTTCGGGCGGCAAAACTTGCATCGAGGTGCCAGACTGGTTATAAGGTGCGCTTTATTTTGACGTGTGGACATCCTTATGAGCGAAATCCCTTTCTGGCAAAGCAAAACTCTCGACAACATGACCGACGCCGAGTGGGAATCGCTGTGCGATGGCTGCGGGCAGTGCTGCCTGCATAAGCTGATGGATGAAGACTCGGACGAAATCTATTTCACCAATGTCGCCTGTAATCAGCTGAATATCAAAACCTGCCAGTGCCGTAACTACGAGCGGCGTTTCGAGCTGGAGCCGGACTGCATCAAGCTGACCCGTGAGAACCTGCCGACCTTCGAATGGCTGCCGCCGACCTGCGCCTATCGCCTGCTGGCGGAAGGCAAGGATCTGCCGACGTGGCACCCGCTGCTGACCGGCTCAAAAGCGGCAATGCATGGCGAGCGGATCTCCGTGCGTCATATCGCGGTGAAAGAGTCCGAGGTGCGCGACTGGGAAGACCATATTCTGAATCATCCCAACCGCTGATAATAAAAAACCCGCCGAGGCGGGTTTTTTAATGTGCGGCTTTTTTGCCGGGTGGCGCTGCGCTTACCCGTAGGCCCGTGCAAGCGAAGCGCCGCCGGGCATTAACGGCCAAACAGATCGCGTTTTTTCGCTTTAAACGGCTGGGCAATCAGCACCAGCAGCGCCACGATCAGGTAAGCGGCAAAAATGCCCACCAGCCACTGCGGCATCTCCAGGGTCAGGAATTCCCACTGACGCACGGCGCAGTCACCGGTAGCCACAAAGACCTGCGGCATCCACTTGTCCAGCGGCAACCAGCTCGGGAAGCTGGCGGCAAAGTCACAGGTCTGGAACGGCGACGGGTGCAGCTGGATCATGGTGTGCTCCCAGGCCAGTTGCAGGCCTTTACCGGCGCTGTAAAGCCAGATGGCAATGGCACCATAGCGCAGCGGGCTTTTTGGGGCGATGGCGCCCACCAGACCCGCGCCCATTACGCCAAACAGCGCGCAACGTTCATAGATACAGAGTACGCACGGTTTCAGCATCATCACGTGCTGGAACCACAATGCCACCATTTCTAACACGAAGGCGGTCAGGGCCAACAACAACCACGCCCCGCGACCGCGCGAGCACTGGTTCAAAAATTTCAACATAATCATTTCCCTGGAGCAGGTATAGAAAGCGCAGTGTAAACGAAATCACTTTGCGCACCAGCCTCAGCGCGCAAATATAACGTAATCGGACATTTATCATCCATAAGTGCAGCCGGGCGTTTTACCGCCCGGCCGACTCATTTAATGCGTCGCCAGTATACCTGCCTGCAGCATCCATTGGGTAAAAGGAATGAGGGTAATTTTGACGCACAGCAAACCCACTGCGGTTAACACAACGGTATAGGGCAGCGCCATCCATACCATCCGGCCATAAGAGAGGCGGATAAGTGGGGCGAGGGCGGAGGTCAGTAAGAACAGGAAGGCCGCCTGACCGTTTGGCGTGGCCACGGAAGGGAGGTTGGTGCCGGTGTTGATCGCCACCGCCAGCAGTTCAAACTGCTCCCGGTCGATGATACCACTCTCCATCGCCGCTTTCGCTTCGTTGATATAGACCGAGCCGACAAACACGTTATCGGAGATGGCCGACAGCAGGCCATTAAACAGATAAAACAGCGTCAGTTGGGCATCCGGCGCGGCCTGCAGCACGAAGTTAATGATCGGCCCAAACAGGTGCTGATCGACAATCACCGCCACTACCGCGAAAAAGACCGCCAGCAGTGCGGTAAACGGCAGCGCTTCGGTAAAGGCTTTGCCGATGGCATGTTCATCCGTCACGCCGGAGAAGGTGGTCGCCAGGATAATGACCGACAGACCAATCAGCCCCACTTCCGCCAGATGAAACGCCAGGGCAATAATCAGCCAGACGCCAATGATGCCCTGGGAAATCAGCGCCAGCCGCTGCTGACGGGTACGCTGGCTGCGGCTCTCTTCGTCGAAGCGTTGCAGCACATCACGCACCTGCTTCGGCAGCAGGGTGCCGTAACCAAACCACCTGAACTTCTCCACCAGCCAGCAGGTAAGCAGGCCGCATACCAGCACCGGCACGCTGACCGGGGCAACGCGCAGGAAAAATTCGACGAAGTTCCAGTCCGCGGCTTTGGCGATAATCAGGTTTTGCGGCTCGCCGACCATGGTCATGACGCCGCCCAGCGCAGTACCCACGCCCGCGTGCATCATCAGGCTGCGCAGAAACGCGCGGAACTGCTCCAGCACGTCGCGCTGTTGGGCATCCACCTGGCTGTCATCCTGCATGCCCGCTTCTGGCTGGGAAGAGGCCACCCGGTGATAAATCCCGTAAAAGCCGACGGCGACGCTGATCACCACCGCCACCACGGTCAGGGCATCGAGGAAGGCGGATAAAAAAGCGGCTGCCAGACAGAAGGCCAGCGACAGCAGCGTTTTTGAGGGGATGCTCAACAGCAGGCGGGTAAAAATGAACAGCAGCAGTTGCTTCATAAAGTAGATCCCGGCCACCATAAACATCAGCAGCAGGAGTACCTCCAGGTTGGACGCCAGCTCTTCTCTCACGTGCTCCGCACTGGTCATCCCTATTGCTACTGCCTCGAAAGCCAGCAGGCCGCCCGGCAGCAGGGGGTAACACTTCAGCGCCATGGCTAGGGTAAAGATGAACTCTGCCACCAGCAACCAGCCTGCGGCAAAAGGACTCACCATAAAGATAAGCGGGTTGATTACCAGGAAGATAACCAGAGCCAGTTTGTACCAGTCGGGGGACTGGCCTAAAAAATTGCGCCACAGGGCGCGACGATACGACATTTCCACAACAGATTCCCTTGCCCGTCACATAATTACGCACTAAGTATACGCAAATGGCGTCGGGGAAGGAGTGCAGGCCGCGTTTTTTTAAATGATAAAAATAAAACGGCGATCCCTTTTTTCTCGCCTCGCTGCGCTATCTGCCTCTGTCTGCCTCTGGTATGATGAGTGAATTTTGTAAAAAGCAGTTAATGGAAAATTCACTATGGTCATAAAGGCGCAAAGCCCGGCGGGTTTCGCGGAAGAGTACATTATCGAAAGCATCTGGAACAATCGTTTCCCCCCAGGCTCGATTCTTCCCGCAGAACGCGAACTCTCTGAACTGATTGGCGTCACACGTACCACCTTACGTGAAGTGTTGCAGCGACTGGCACGCGACGGCTGGCTGACGATCCAACACGGCAAACCGACCAAAGTGAATAACTTCTGGGAAACGTCGGGTCTGAATATCCTTGAAACGCTCGCGCGCCTCGATCATGAGAGCGTGCCGCAGCTGATCGACAATTTGCTCTCCGTGCGCACCAACATCGCCACCATCTTTATCCGTACGGCGTTTCGCCAGCACCCGGATAAGGCGCAGGAGGTGCTCGCCCGCGCCACGGCGGTTGAAGATCACGCCGACGCCTTTGCGCTGCTGGATTACAACGTCTTCCGCGGGCTGGCGTTTGCCTCCGGCAACCCAATCTACGGCCTGATCCTCAACGGCATGAAAGGGCTCTATACCCGCATCGGTCGCCACTACTTCGCTAATCCGGAAGCCCGCAGCCTCGCGCTTGGCTTCTATCACAAACTGAGTGAACTCTGCGCCGAAGGTCAGCACGATCAGGTGTATGACACCGTGCGTCGCTACGGTCGCGACAGCGGCGAGATCTGGCACCGGATGCAGAAGACCCTGCCGGGCGATCTCTCCATCCACGGTCGATAAAATAAAAAACCTCTCGCTTGAGAGGTTTTTTTATATGTAGGCCGGGTAAGCGAAGTGCCACCCGGCAAACAGGCTATAAGGCTATACCGACCTAAAGGATATTGCCTTTAGGTGGGCAGCGCTCCAGCAACTCCACGCTGCCATCTTCGTTTTGCTGTTCAAGCAGAATGTCAAAGCCCCACAGACGGTGTACGTGCTTCAGCACCTCTTTGCGCCCTTTATCCAGCGGCGCGCGGTTATGCGGGATATAGCGCAGCGTCAGCGAGCGATCCCCGCGCAGATCCACATTCCAGACCTGAATATTCGGCTCCAGATTGCTTAAGTTGTACTGGGCCGAGAGGCGAGAGCGGATCTCACGATATCCCTCTTCGTTGTGGATCGCCGAAATTTCCAGATAGTTATTGTGATCGTCATCCAGCACCGTAAACAGGCGGAAATCACGCATCACCTTCGGCGACAGGAACTGGCTGATAAAGCTCTCATCCTTGAAGTCGCGCATCGCGAAATGTAGCGTCTCCAGCCAGTCGGAACCGGCGATATCCGGGAACCAGTATTTATCTTCGTCCGTCGGGTTCTGGCAGATACGCTTGATGTCCTGGAACATGGCAAAGCCCAGCGCATACGGGTTAATGCCGCTGTACCACGGGCTGTTGTACGGCGGCTGGAACACCACGTTAGTGTGGCTGTGCAGGAACTCCAGCATAAAGCGTTCGGTCACTTTGCCTTCGTCATAGAGGTGATTGAGGATGGTGTAGTGCCAGAAGGTGGCCCAGCCCTCGTTCATCACCTGAGTCTGTTTTTGCGGGTAGAAGTACTGGCTCACCTTGCGCACGATTCGCAGGATCTCACGCTGCCACGGCTCCAGCAGCGGGGCGTTCTTCTCCATAAAGTAGAGCAGGTTCTCCTGCGGCTCAGAAGGATAACGGCGTGCTTCAGGTACCGCTTTCTCCTCTTCGCGTTTCGGCAGGGTACGCCACAGGGTATTCACCTGGCTTTGCAGATACTCTTCGCGGCTTTTCTGCCGGGCTTTCTCCTCCTGCAAGGAGATCTTCTGCGGACGTTTGTAGCGATCCACGCCGTAGTTCATCAGCGCATGGCAGGAGTCCAGCAGCTTCTCGACCTCTTCCACCCCGTAGCGCTCTTCGCATTCGGTGATGTAGTTTCGGGCGAAGATTAGATAATCGACAATCGAGCTGGCATCGGTCCAGCTGCGGAACAGGTAGTTATTTTTGAAAAACGAGTTGTGCCCGTAGCAGGCGTGCGCCATCACCAGCGCCTGCATGGTGATGGTGTTCTCTTCCATCAGGTAAGCGATACAGGGGTTAGAGTTAATGACGATCTCATAGGCCAGCCCCTGCTGACCGTGCTTGTAGAGCCGTTCGGTCTCAATGAATTTTTTACCAAACGACCAGTGGGTATAGTTAATGGGCATCCCGACGCTGGAGTAGGCGTCCATCATCTGCTCGGAGGTAATCACTTCGATTTGATGGGGATAGGCGTCCAGACGGTAGAGTTTTGCCACCCGGTCAATTTCCGCCAGATAGGTGTCCAGCAGCTCGAATGTCCAGTCGGGTCCATCGCTCAGACGAGTGGTGTCCTTATTCATGGAATCAATAGTAGCCATTAGCGCGCCCTCGTTGTTGGTAGCTCTCTCTGTCTGGAGAACCTCTTTTCAAGCATAGAACACGCCATTCAAAAGCGTGCTGGCACGCTATTTTTTTCTTTGCGATTTACCGTTTTTCCCGGGACGAAAAAGGGGTGTCTTGCAGCATAATATGCTGGTTAAAAATGCCGCGCAGCAGGAGATGCCAAAACCGCGCTACCCGCGTCAGCAGGGGAAGGTGTGAGATGTGTCACCATAAAAAAGGCCTATGTTGAATAATATTTTCGGCTGGGTTATCAATATGTAATCAGAAGATTGTTCTTTTGCTTATAAAGGGAGTGGCTATGCGTGTTGTCATACTGGGAAGTGGCGTCGTTGGTGTGACCAGCGCCTGGTATTTAAGTCAGGCCGGGCATGATGTAACCGTCATCGATCGGGAACCGGGTCCGGCACTGGAGACCAGCGCGGCGAACGCCGGACAAATCTCTCCCGGCTACGCGGCACCCTGGGCGGCACCGGGCGTACCGCTGAAGGCGATTAAGTGGATGTTCCAGCGCCATGCGCCGCTGGCGATCAGTCTCGACGGCACCCAGTTCCAGCTGAAGTGGATGTGGCAGATGCTGCGCAACTGCGACACCTCGCACTACATGGAAAACAAAGGGCGGATGGTACGTCTGGCGGAGTACAGCCGCGACTGCCTGAAAGCACTGCGTGCCGCCACCGGTATCCAGTATGAAGGCCGTCAGGGTGGCACCCTGCAGCTGTTCCGTACCGCCCAGCAGTACGAAAACGCCACCCGTGATATCGCTGTACTCGAGGACGCGGGCGTCCCGTATCAGCTGCTGGAGGCGAGCCAGCTGGCGCAGGTAGAACCGGCCCTCGCTGAGGTCGCGCATAAGCTGACCGGCGGTCTGCGTCTGCCTAATGACGAGACCGGCGACTGCCAGCTCTTCACCCAGAATCTGGCGCAGATGGCGGAACAGGCGGGGGTGAAATTCCGCTACAACACTTCAGTGGATAAGCTCCTGTACGAAGGGGAGAATATCTACGGCGTACTCTGCGGCGATGAGGTGGTGAAAGCCGACGCCTACGTGATGGCTTTTGGCTCTTACTCCACCGCCATGCTGAAAGGGATTGTGGACATTCCGGTCTACCCGCTGAAGGGTTACTCCCTGACCATCCCGGTAAAAGAGGAGAGCGGTGCCCCGGTTTCAACTATCCTTGATGAAACCTACAAAATCGCGATCACCCGTTTTGACAACCGGATCCGCGTGGGAGGAATGGCGGAAATCGTCGGCTTTAACACTGAGCTGCTGAAACCGCGTCGGGAAACGCTGGAGATGGTCGTTGGCGATCTCTTCCCGCGCGGCGGCTTTATCGAACAGGCGACCTTCTGGACCGGGCTGCGTCCAATGACGCCGGACGGCACCCCAGTAGTCGGGCGGACACCGTTTAAAAACCTGTGGCTAAACACCGGACACGGTACGCTGGGCTGGACAATGGCCTGCGGTTCAGGGCAGCTACTCAGTGATTTGATCTCCGGGCGCACACCCGCTATTCCGTTTGATGATTTAAGCGTCGCGCGCTACCGTCCGGGTTTCACGCCGTCACGTCCACAACATTTACACGGCGCGCATAACTAACAAGGAGTCGTCATGTCCCGTCCTGTTCTGGCTCAGATGGATCTGCAGGCCCTGAAGGATAATCTGCAAATTGTCCGTCGCGCTGCGCCCGCTTCACGCGTCTGGACCGTGGTCAAAGCCAATGCTTACGGCCACGGTCTGGACCGCATCTGGAGCGCGTTAAGCGCAACGGATGGTTTTGCGCTGCTCAACCTTGAAGAGGCGATCCTGCTGCGCGAGCGCGGCTGGAAAGGGCCGATTCTGATGCTCGAAGGCTTCTTCCACAGCGATGAACTGCCGCTGTTTGATAAGTACCGCCTGACCACCAGCGTGCACAGCAACTGGCAGGTCAAGGCGCTACAGAATGCGAAGCTGCATGCTCCGCTCGATATCTACCTGAAAATGAACAGCGGGATGAACCGTCTCGGTTTCCAGCCGGAGCGCGTGCACAGCGTCTGGCAACAGCTGCGGGCGCTGAAGAATGTCGGCGAAATGACCCTGATGGCCCATTTTGCCGATGCGGAAAAGACGGAGGGCATTGTCGAGCCGATGAAGCGCATCGAGCAGGCAGCGGAAGGTCTGGCCTGTCCGCGTTCGCTTTCCAACTCGGCGGCGACGCTCTGGCATCCGGAGGCGCATTTTGACTGGGTGCGTCCGGGGATCATCCTCTACGGCGCCTCGCCGTCGGGTCAGTGGCAGGATATTGCCAACAGCGGCCTGAAGCCGGTGATGACCCTGCGCAGTGAGATCATTGGCGTCCAGACCCTGAAAGCAGGGGATACCGTGGGTTACGGCAGCCGCTATCGTGCGTCGGGCGAACAGCGGATCGGCATCGTCGCCGGCGGATATGCCGACGGCTATCCGCGCGTTGCCCCTTCCGGTACCCCGGTATGGGTGGACGGCGTGCGCACCGGCACGGTCGGCACGGCGTCAATGGATATGCTGGCGATTGACCTGACGCCGTGCCCGCATGCGGGGATCGGTACGCCGGTTGAGCTGTGGGGCAACGAGGTGAAAGTGGACGATGTTGCCGCCGCCGCGGGCACCGTCGGATATGAGTTGTTAACGGCGTTAGCGCCACGAGTACCGATCGTCGTTGTGTAACATCGCCCGGCGGCGCTACGCTTGCCGGGCCTACAAAACCCGTAGGCCGGGTCAGGCGTAGCCGCCACCCGGCAAACCGGCCTACTCTTCGGCATCCTCCGCCACGCGCACGCCCACCCTCAGCACCGCGTTATCCTCTTTCTCTGCCACCGTCCAGATCATTCCGGCAAACTCTACTTGGTCACCCACGACCGGCGCGGCGCCGAGCTGCTTCTGCACGATCTCACCCAGGGTTTGCTGGTTATCGCGATACTCCAGCCCGACGTCCAGGCCGTAGATCAACGCCACGTCGGCAAATTTGGCGCCAGCTTCCAGGATAAAGTCGCCGAAGAAGCGCTGGTCCAGCGCCACCGGCGGCGACTGGCTGAACAGCTTGCCAAGGGCGGGGAGGTCGCGCTCGCGGCCAATGACGCAGAGGATATCCCCCTCGCGCAGCCGGGTGCTGCCGGTGGGGTGCAGGAGGGCATTATCGCGGAACAGGGCGGCAATGCGCGTCTCGGCGGGCATATGCAGATCCCGCAGCGAGGCGCCCACGCACCACTTATCGGCGCTGAGCTGATAGACAAACTGCTCCCACGGATTCTCAGGGTGAAGATCCAGCCCCACGCGGGAGACCGGCCAGCCCACCGGTGGGATCACCACTTTCGCCTTTTTCGCCGCCCACGACAGCGACGTACCCTGGAACAGCAGCGACACCAGCACCACGAAGAACGCCACGTTGAAGAACAGACGGGAGTTATCCAGCCCGGCCATCATCGGGAACACCGCGAGGATGATCGGCACCGCACCGCGCAGCCCAACCCAGCTGATAAACACCCGCTCGCGCAGGTTAAAACCTTTGAAAGGCAGCAGCCCGGCGAAGACCGACAGCGGACGGGCAAAGAAGATCATCCACAGTGACAGCATCAGCGCCGGAACGGCAATCGGCAGCAGATCCGACGGCGTCACCAGCAACCCCAGCACCAGGAACATGCCAATCTGTGCCAGCCAGGCCAGGCCATCGAAGTTTTGCAGAATGCCAAAGCGGTTGCGGATTGGACGGTTGCCGAGCAGGAAACCGCAGAGATAGACCGCCAGAATGCCGCTGCCGTCCAGCGCCGTGGTGAGGGCGAAAATCAAAATCCCGCCGCTCAGCGCCAGCAACGGATAGAGCCCGCCAGGGAGCGAGATGCGGTTGATCATCTGTTGCAGCAGATAGCCGCCGCCAAGGCCAAAGAGGATACCCAGACCAAACTGTTGAATGATGTGCCAGGCGAACACCCAGCTCAGGCCGGTTTCGTGCTGCTGGATCATCTCAATCAGGGTGATGGTGAGAAACACCGCCATCGGATCGTTACTGCCGGATTCAATCTCCAGCGTCGAGCCGACACGTTCGTTCAGCCCTTTGCCGCCCAGCAGGGAGAAGACCGCCGCGGCATCGGTAGACCCGACAATCGCGCCAATCAGTAACCCTTCCATCAGGTCAAGGTGGAACAGCCACGCCGCCATCATCCCGGTGAGGCCGGAGGTGATTAGCACCCCGACCGTTGCCAGCGACAGGGCCGGGCCCAGCGCCACGCGAAACGAACTGGCCTGGGTGCGCATGCCGCCATCCAGCAGGATCACCGCCAGAGCGAGGTTACTGATCATGTACGCAAACGGGTAGTTGTCGAAGGGAATACCCCCGACGCCATCAACCCCCGCCAGCATGCCGATGGCGAGGAAAATAACCAGAATGGGGATGCCGAGACGTGACGAAAACGAACTCAATAAAATACTACAGGTTACAAGAACTGAACCCAGGATAAAAAGACTGATTATTGCTGCGGCATCCAATGTGTGCGTACTCCCTGCCTGACGCGATGACTGTTAGTAAAACCCTACCATATTAACACCCCTTGCAGGGCGGAAATCCGGTACTTCCGGGGCTTTTTTTACGCCCGAAGCACCGGATGCCCGCTCAGGGTTAAACGACTGCTGCCCGGCGCATGAACCAGCGTCGCCTGCGCACCGAGCGGCAGGGTAACGGTTCGTTGCTCATGGCCGAAGTCGAGCCCGCTGATAACCGGCACCGATACCCGGGAACGCAGGTAATTGACCATGGTCGCCAGATCGTATCCGGCATCGTAATCGTTAGGGGTCGCGCCGCTGAAGCTGCCGAGCACAATCGCCTGCTGACGGTCCAGAATGCCCGCGTGATGCAGCTGGAGGAGCATACGTTCGACGCGGAACGGATGCTCATTGATATCCTCCAGCACCAGGATGCCGTTCTCAATGGCGGGCAGCCAGCGGGTGCCGATGAGTGACACGACCATCGCCAGATTGCCACCCCACAGCTGGCCTTCGCACGCGCACGACGGGCCATCTCCCTGCCACTCAACGGAGTAGGTACTGTTGCCGAGCGCCCGCCAGAAATGGTCTACCGTAAAGGCGTTCAGCTCCGGGGCGCCAAAATTGCCCGCCAGCATCGGGCCGCTAAAGGTGATGACGTTGTGCAGCGCCAGCAGGCCGAGCTGGATCACGGTGAAATCACTGTGGCCGCAAATCAGCAACGGATCCTGCTGCTGGCGTTTCGCCAGTCCCTGCCAGTCAATCTGTTCCAGCAGGCGGCTGGCACCGTATCCGCCGCGCACCGGCAGCACTATCTGGTCGGCGCCCGGCAGGTGGGCAAGGGCGTTGATATCATTCAGGCGCTCTGCCTCGGTGCCGGCAAATCGCTGCTGGCGGCGGGGTATAATCGTCTGATTTTTTACCTGATGGCCGTCGCCCAGTAACCGCGCCACGCCCCGCTGCGCCGCTTCCTGATTAATGCAGTACCCTGATGGTGCAATGAGATGAAACTGAGACATGGCATTTCCTTGCTGACTTATAAACTTAAATATATATATCATGCCGCCTGAGCGCGTCCTTCATCAAGCGGAGGATAGAGTAACAGCGATGAATGACCATAAGGACAGATGACGTGAAATTGAGATGGTTTGCTTTTTTGATTGTGTTACTTGCAGGCTGTAGTTCAAAGCAGGATTACCAGAAGCCGGAATGGAACCCGGAAGTCCCGGTCAAACGGGCGATGCAGTGGATGCCGATCAGTGAAAAAGCCGGTGAGGCCTGGGGAGTCAGCCCGCGGCTCATCACCGCCATCATTGCGGTGGAGTCGGGCGGGAACCCGAACCTGGTGAGTAAATCGAATGCGGTGGGTCTGATGCAGCTGAAAGCCTCCACCGCCGGGCGTGAGGTCTACCGGCACATGGGCTGGAGCGGGCAACCCTCCACCAGCGAGCTGAAGAATCCGGAACGCAACATCTCGATGGGTACCGCCTACCTGAGCATTCTGGAGCACGGGATCCTGAACGGTATTGAGGATCCGGAGGTGATGCAGTATGCGCTGGTGGTTTCATACGTGAACGGTGCGGGCGCGCTGTTGCGCACCTTCTCGTCGGATCGCAAAAAAGCGATCGCCGAAATCAATGACATGGATAAAGACGAGTTCTTTGATCATGTCGTCAATAACCATCCCGCCCCGCAGGCTCCGCGCTATATCTGGAAAGTACAGAAAGCGATGGACGCTATGTAATCTGTTGCCGGGCAGCCACGTGCTGCCCGGTGGCGATTAACGCACTTTGTTGGCACGTTCCCGCGCTTCACGCTCCAGCGAGTAGATAATTTTCTGCAGTTCACGCTCAGGACCCGGCCCGACGTTGAGAAAACGGAAGCTCAGACGCGGCGTGGTGATGGTTTCGTTTTTGCTGTCCACCACTTTACGTTCGCTCACGGTTATCAGCTGCGCATCGAAAAAGAAGCGACCCCAGCCGCCCATATCCAGCTCGATCTGCGAAAAACGCATCCCCTCCACCAGGCCTTCGGGTTTGGCGGTATCCATCAGCGCGCCCATGCCGCCCAGCGACAGATCGTGCAGACGGAAACGAATGACGCTCTTATCAGGCATTCTGGCTTTGCAGAAGTAGGCCGGATGCAGCGGGGCATTGATGCGGAAATATTCCCGGCGCTGAATGCACCATACGGAGGCCGGCAGCGGCGAGATAAAAGCAGGCAGCGTCTGGTAGTCACCCTGTTCCACCTTCGGCAGGTCGAACTCGACTTTGGCCCCCAGGGTATCGGCGGCCACGGTGATATTCTCCGCGCGTAACACCGAGCGGTTTTCAAACTCCTGACTGCCCAAATCCATGATCAGCCGTTCCGGGGTAGCATCCAGGATTTTGCTGATGAACTGGTTGTTCCCCCAGCTGATACGGACGGGAACGTCATTTTTTTGCAGATCGCGTAATACACCCAATACGGCCAGCGGATTAGTTTTCAGGAACTGCTCACTGTAATTACTCACGCCCCAGGGCTCCTCGATAGATGACAGTCTGTGGATGCGTTATCGGCAGCGGGCCGCGGAACTTAATACAAACCGGCAATTATTTTTTCGCCTGAATCGCAATTAAGTCGGTGTAGTAAAACTGATTTCCGGCGATTGCCTATACTTACTATTACCTGCGCGGGCGGGTGTCCTGCGCAAGCTTAACTCTGCAAGAGGGCAACACTATGGGTATCATCGCCTGGATTGTATTTGGTCTGATTGCTGGCATTATCGCAAAGTTCATCATGCCGGGACGTGATGGCGGCGGCTTTATTGTGACCTGTATCCTTGGGATCATCGGTGCGGTTGTCGGCGGCTGGCTGGCAACCATGTTTGGCATCGGCGGCAGTGTATCCGGATTTAACCTGCAAAGTTTTCTGGTGGCTGTGGTGGGTGCCATTCTGGTACTACTTATCTACAGGATGGTACGACGCGCCTGAAACCGATAAAACGGCTCTTTTACAAGAGCCGTTTTTTTATGGGCAGAACCTGGACAGTATGCCGGGTGGCGGATTCGCCTTACCCGGCCTGGAGGCTACTGCTGGCCGACACTTTTCTGCGTTTCTGTCGGATCATCGTTAGCCGCTGGCTGGTCGGTGGTTGCCGGTGGCGTAGTGGTGGTCGACGAGTTATTTGAGGCCGGAGGCGTGGTGGTTGTCGACGTGCCATTGGAGGCCGGAGGCGTGGTGGTTGTCGACGTGCCATTGGAGGCCGGAGGCGTGGTGGTTGTCGACGTGCCATTGGAGGCCGGAGGCGTCGTGGTTGTCGACGTGTCATTGGAGGCCGGTGGCGTCGTGGTTGTCGACGTGTCATTAGAAGCCGGTGGCGTTGTGGTCGTTGACGGGTTAGTTGTCGACGGGGTGCTTGTCGCCGCTGGCTGGTCGCTGGTGGTGGATGTGCCATTCGCCGCAGGTTGTGCGCCGGTAGTCGATGGGGTGGTGGTTACCGAACCCTCATTAGCCGCGGGTCGCGTGGCGGGCACTTTGTCGCATGGGTTCGCCTGCGGACAGACCAGATCCAACATTTTCAGCGTCACGCCGTTGGTCCAGCCGAAGCCGTCCTGCAACGGATATTCACCGCCGCCGCCGCCAGTGCCGGTGGTGGAGACATCATATTTCTCCACCAGCTTCTGCTCGCGATCGTAGGTGTGCTGTACGTTGGTGAGGAAGCGCCACGTCACGTCCATCGCCACTTTATCCTGCCCGTAGTTCTGCAATCCTTCAGTGGCGACCCACTGCAACGGCGCCCAGCCGTTAGGGGCATCCCACTGTTGGCCGCTGTTAACGGTGGTGGTCGAAATGCCCCCTGCTTTCAGCAACTGGGCTTCAGCAGCAGAGGCGGTTTTGTCCGCGCGTTCCTGCGAGGCGGCCTTGACGTAGAGCGGGAACAGCGCCGCGGCGGTCAGCTGATTACGTACCTGTTTGGTTTTCAGATCGTAATCGGCGTACCAGCCCTCTTTGTCGTTCCACAGATAGCGCTCCATCGCTTTCTGACGATCGGAGGCCAGGCCCTCGTAACGGCTGGCTGCGGCGCTGTCACCGCCGTCCAGGCTGGCCTTCGCCAGCAGTTTCTCCATCTTGAACATCAGGGCGTTCAGATCCACCGGCACGATACTGGTGGTGCGGATCGTTCCCAGCTGCTGCGGATCGTCCATCCAGCGTGAGCTGAAGTCCCAGCCGGAGGCGGCGGCGGAGCGCAGATCCCGGTAGATCTCGGTTGCCGGACGGCTGGGGTATTTTTTCGCAGTGTTGATGTCATCCAGCCACGATTCCGGGCGCGGCGTATCGCGATCGTCCCAATAGCGGTTAAGCACAGCGCCATCGTCGAGCTTCACCACCCGCTGGCTGGCCTGGCCCGGCTGAAGGGCATCTACCCCTTCCATCCAGTAGGCGTACTCTTTTTCCATCTGCGGACGGTATTTTTTCAGCGCCTCTTTATCGTGCGTCGCCAGCAGTTCCACCATCAGGGCAAAGAAGGGCGGCTGGGAGCGGCTCAGGTAGTAGCTGCGGTTACCGTTGGGGATATGACCCCAGCTGTCCAGTTCGTAGGCGAAGTTGTCCACCATACTGGAGACTTTGTCCCAGTGGCCGCTCTCGGCCAGCCCCAGCATGGTGAAGTAGCTGTCCCAGTAGTAGATCTCGCGAAAACGTCCGCCCGGCACAACGTAAGGCTTCGGCAGCGGCAGCAGGGAATCCCACTTTCCGGCGCTGGAGGTAGTGCGCGTCAGCACCGGCCACAGACCGTCAATGTGCGCCCGCAGGCTCTGCCCGGCAGGCGGCACATATTTTTCTTTCTCGGTCGGCAGGGTGAAGTTCACCTCCACAAAGTGGCGCAGATCAAAGCCGGACTGTTTGCGCTGCATATGGTAGTCGGCAAGGATCGTCTGGGGATCGTTTTTCGGTACCGCATCGGCGAAGGTCTTTTGATCCGGGAAGAGTTTGGCGGTTTGCACATCGTTAAACAGCGGGCCAAACAGAATGTCTGGTGGTTGTTTCCGGGCGCCGGACGGTTCTTCCGCATAGCTAAAGGCAGTTATCCCAAGCAGGATGCCGCCAATCGCCAGCCGCAATGCTGTTTGCTGCTGAGGTCTCATCATGGTTGTTCTCCTGGGTTCTTTGGGCAGCGCGACCGCTGCCATCAATCACCTGAAAACCTTAGACGAATATTTGTCACTTCGCGTGTCGGAGGTAACACTTTGCACAAAACCAGACTATTTACCGTTGCGTATTCGGGAGGCGGAATCCACGCGAAAAATATATAAGCGGTGCGATCTATTTCTCGCGTAAATAACCATTAATCACGCGGATCACATAAAGCGAAAATCATAACTTCTTAGCGAGAAAACATAATAGATTGCTTTGGAAGGGATATGGAAATTATGTCGGCAGCAACAACAAACTGACTGAAAAATACAGGGAGAGACCTGAAATGTCGGCAACGGAAAAATTAACGGTAAAAGAGAAAATAGGCTACAGCCTCGGCGATGCGGCCAGCCATATCGTCTTTGACTCCTCCGTGGCGATCCTCGCCTATTTCTATACGGATATCTACGGGCTGCCGCCCGCTGTGATGGGGACAATGTTTTTACTGGTCAGGCTGCTGGATGCCATCACCGACCCGATAATGGGGGCGATTGCAGATGCTACCTCCTCACGCTGGGGACGCTTTCGTCCGTGGCTGCTGGCGATCTGCGGCCCGTTCGCGGTCAGCTGCGTACTGGTCTATACCATCCCGTCCTTTTCTGACAGCGGTAAAGTGGTCTATGCCGTGGCGGCCTATATCTTTATGACCCTGATGTATACCGCCATCAATATTCCTTACTGCTCGCTGGGCGCGGCACTTACTTCCGATCCGCGGGAAAACCTCTCTTTGCAATCCTGGCGTTTTGCCATCACCCCATTGGGCGGCGCGCTGGGCACCGCCTGCATTCTGCCGCTGGCGGATTATCTCTATCCTCAGGATCGCGCGAGCGGCATTCAGATGGCGATGGCCATTTTCGGGGTGATTGGCTGCCTGATGTTTATCATCTGTTTCGCCACCACCAAAGAGCGCGTCCAGCCCATCAAAGAAGAAAACCTGAATGTCGTCCGTGACGTCAAAATTCTGTTTCGCAATGAGCAGTGGCGCATTCTGTCCATTTACAACTTCATGATGCTGGTGGCGGTGGTGATCCGCGGCGGCGCGGTGGTCTATTACGTCAATACCGTGCTGCGTCAGGGCTCCACTATTATCTCGCTGTTTATGCTGGGGGGAATGATCGCCTCAATGCTGGGCTCGGCGCTGGCGCAGCCGCTGGGTTCCCGGTTCTGCAAAATCAAACTCTCATTCTGGATAAACCTGCTCAACGCCGGGCTGGGCATCGTCTGCTTCTGGTTGCCGGTGCAATACTGGCTGATTCCGCTGGTGGCCCATTTTCTTATCCAGACGGTGCAGGGCGGAAACGGCGCGCTGCAGTGGTCCATGATCACCGACGCCAATAATTACGGCGAGTGGAAAACCCAGCGGCGAATTACCGGCATGAATGTCGCGGCCAATATTTTTGTCATTAAATTAGGCGTGGCTGTCGGCGGCGCTATTCTGGGCTGGGTTCTGGCCGGGTTTGAATATCAAGCCAGCGCAGCGGTGCAATCCCCTCAGGCGGTGCAGGGGGTTGTCTGGTTATTTACCCTTATCCCCTCGCTCTTTTATCTGTTGACCGCGCTGGCAATTAAATTCTACCGCCTCGATGAACAGGTAATGAATACCGTGGTGACTGATCTAAATAACGGAAAATTTGCAAAACCCTAATGTAACAGTGGAATCAACAATAAACTCACAGGATGGAATCTATGCGTATTCATTATATTGCGCTGCTGGTCGGCGCCTGTATTCCGGCGACCACGCTGGCGGCCACCCAAACGGACAGCATGGAGGAGAAAATTGCCCGGCTGGAAGCCAGTCTGGCAAAAGCCGAAGCCCAGATTGCGCGCTTAGAGCAGGCGCAACAGGCTCCGGCGGTAAATGTGGTCTCAGCTGAACCCCAGACGTCGCCAGCGCCGAAGTTAACCCTGTCAGGCTATGGCGATCTGCGCTTCTATGGCGATGTGGAGTTTAATATGGACGCCGCCAGCCGCAGCGGCAGCCTGACATCCATGCGCACCAGCGCCAATAAGGACTGGGCCCCGTCAAACAACGAGCGCTGGGATATCAATGGCCGTCTCCTGCTGGGGTTTGACGGCTATCGGCGAATGGACAACGGCCAGTTTGCCGGTTTCTCGGTGCAGCCGCTGGCGGATCTTACCGGCAAGATGAATCTGGATGACGCGGTCTTCTTCTTCGGCCAGGAGAACGACTGGAAAATCAAAGTCGGGCGCTTCGAAGCCTACGACATGTTTCCTCTTAACCAGGACACCTTTATCGAGTACTCCGGCAACACGGCGAACGATCTCTACAGTGACGGTTATGGCTATATCTACATGATGAAAGAGGGGCGCGGGCGCAGCGACAGCGGCGGTAACTTCCTGCTGAGTAAAAACCTCGGTAATTGGTATTTTGAGGTCAACACCCTGCTGGAAAACGGCAGCTCGCTCTTTGTCGATAAGCAGTACCATGGCATGGATCTGGATAACGATAAAAACGTGGCCTATGTGCGCCCGGTTATCGCCTGGTCAGAGGGGCGCTTTACCACGGCGCTGGCCATGGAGAGCAACCTGGTGAACAACGCTTACGGTTATCGGGATGCAGAAGGCCACTGGATCGATCAGTCCGATCGCACCGGCTATGGCCTGACAATGAACTGGAACGGGCAAAAAACCGACCCGGATAACGGCGTTGTGGTCAACCTCAACACCGCCTACATGGACGCCAGCGACGAAACTGATTTCACCGCCGGGGTGAATGGTCTGTGGAAGAATATTGAGCTGGGCTATATCTACGCCCATAACGAGATCGACAGATTTAACGCTGCCGGGCTGAATGACGACTGCGACGGTGACTGCTGGATCACCCATCCGGGCGATTACGACATCCATACGCTTCACGCGTCGTATCTGTTCCCTAACGTAATGAAAATGAAAAACTTCAACGTTTATCTCGGGGCCTATGCGTCGTGGATAGATGCCCAGCCGAAAGAGGGTAACAGCGATACCGACGCCCGCTACGGTGGCCGCCTCCGCTTTAAATATTACTTCTGATCGCATGCCAGCCAGACCTCCGGCACGGTCTGGCTGGCTTGCCACATCTGCACTACCTTCATAACGGGTTATAATGAAAGGGAGTGCCAATGAAATCATTACCTCAGATCCTGCCAGCCATTGTGCTGCTTGTCGGCTGCGGGGCGAATAACACCCCGCCTCAAGCACCTGTTCCCGGTAAAAGTACCTCCGCCACCCTGAGCACCCTGGAGACGGGCGCCCAGGTGATCCAGTCCCGTCCGCCGGTAGAGGCCATCAGCGCCTATCTTGACGGTTTTCATTTTTACAGTGGGGATAAAAACGGGCAGATGGAGGCGCATCACTACGTGACGGTACTCAATGAAGAGGTCATGCAGGCGGTCATTTATGACGGCAATACAAAGGATGCCCGGCTGATGGGGGTGGAGTACATCATCAGCGAACGCCTGTTTAACAACCTGCCGCCGGAGGAGAAAAAGCTCTGGCACAGCCACCAGTATGAAGTGAAATCGGGCAGCCTGGTGGCGCCCGGCTTGCCTGCGGTCGCTGACAAAGCGCTGATGAATAAAATCGTCAACACCTACGGCAAAACCTGGCATACCTGGCATACGGACAGGGACAAGACCCTGCCGCTCGGCATACCTGCGCTGATGATGGGCTTTACCGGCGAGGGACAGCTCGATCCCCGGCTGCTGGCGGATCGCGATCGTCGTCTGGGGATCGATACGCAGCAGATCAAAGCCCAGCGTGCCGACATCGTGGCCCATCCGGTAGCGGAAGGGGCAAATGCCTGGCAGCGCGGCGAGGTCATTCAGCTTAAACGTGTGCAGGGCAGCGGTGAACACGGGCATGGGGACACCACCCATTTCGGCACGTCCGAGCAGAGTCAGCAGAAACACACACCCTGATGAGGAGACGATATGAAGATTCATCATCTTAACTGTGGTTGTATGTGCCCGCTGGGCGGCGCGTTGTTCGACGGTTTCAGCAAGGGGCTACATGCGCATCTGGTCTGCCACTGCCTGCTTATCGAAACCGACCGCGACGGACTGGTGCTGGTGGATACCGGTTTTGGGGAAGGGGATGTACATGAACCCTCCAGGCTGTCGGGCTTTTTCCGGGCGCTGAACAATATCCAGCGTCGGGAGTCGCTTACGGCGCGCGCTCGCGTCGAGGCGCTGGGCTTTAGCGCGGCGGATGTCCGCCATATCGTGCTTACACACCTGGATTTCGACCACGCGGGTGGGCTGAGCGATTTCCCTCACGCGCGCATCCATCTGATGCAGCAGGAGATCGACACGGCGCAACGGCGCCATAGCTGGCTGCAACGGGAGCGCTATCGTCCCGGGCAGTGGAGCGGCACTTCTGGCTGGCAGGGCTATCAGGTGCAGGGCGAGCGCTGGTTTGGCTTCGACGCGGTGACGGCGCTGAACGGATTGCCGCCGGAAATTTTGCTGGTGCCGCTGGCCGGGCACACGCCCGGGCATGCGGGGATCGCCATCAGCCAGCCGTCGGGGTGGTTGCTGCACGGTGGCGACGCCTGGTTCTATCGGGATGAGATGCGCCAGCCGCAACGTCATTGCACACCGGGGCTGCGGTTTTATCAGTGGATGATGGCAATGGACAACGGTACCCGGCGACACAACCAACAGCGGCTACGGGAGCTCTCCTGCGCGCACTCGCACGACATCACTTTTTTCTGTAGCCATGACGCACGGGAACTGGAGAGCCTGGCGACAGGGTCAAAACAGCTCTAATTACCGCAACTTAGGCGTGGCCTGCTTTGGGAGAAGATCGTTTAAAAATTATACTGGATATTTGAACAGGTATTTGTATACTATTAGAGCAAATTACCCGAGTAATGTATGAGTGAGGGGTGAAACCTATGGTAATTCCTGTTGAAACTTTCCAGTCCAGTGGCCAGCTTGCCACCATCAGCAGCCGCGAAATCGCGAAGCTGACCGGTATTGCTCATACCGAGGTGAAGCGCATGGTAAAAAGCCTGGAAACGGCGCAGCGTCTTTCGCAGCCGGTAACGGCCAGCCTGTATGAGCGCGAAGGTGAAATGCGGCAGGAGTTTTTGCTGAACAAACGGGACTCCCTGCTGACGGTTTCACGTATCTCCCCGGGCTTTACTGCCGCTATGCTCGATCGCTGGCAGGAGCAGGAGAGAAACGTCAATATCCCGGACTTCACCAACCCGGCGGCGGCGGCGCGCGCCTGGGCCGAGCAGTATGAAAAACGCCAGCGTGCTGAGGAGCAGCTAGCCCTCTGGGCACCAAAGGCGGCGTTCTTTGATCAGTTTGTTCAGGTCAAGGAGTCGCTGGGCTTCCGTCAGCTCTGTAAGATCCTCAAAGCGAAAGAGCCCCAGTTCCGGGAGTTCCTGCTTGAGCGGAATATCATGCAGCGCGTCGGCGGGAACCTGGTTCCGCCGCAGCACCACATCGATGCGGGCTATTTTACTCTGCACAGCGGGGTGGGCGAAAACGAGCGCACCTGGTCTCAGGCACGCTTTACTGCCCGCGGCGTGAAATGGGTGGCTGACCTCTGGGCTAAGCACCTGTCAACGCTGGCAATTGAAATGCCTCGCACGGAGCGCACCGAAGGCGCGCCAGTCCAGCAGAGCTGGCTTTAATCTCTCCTGTAAAGCGAACCGGTCAGATCTCCTCTGGGGTCTGACTGGCTTCACGCAATGCCCCGGCGACTGGCCGACAACACGCTTAAACGCCTGGCTGAACGCCGCCAGCGAACTGTAGCCGAGACGCAACGCCACGGTTTCAATCGCCTGTTTTTCCTGCCCGATATACTTTATCGCCAGCCGCATCCGCAGTTCGCTCAGAGAGTTTGCCGGCGTGGTGCCCAGCGCGCTGGCTCTGCTGTGGGGTTATGCCTTTGGTCTGGTGCCAGTGGCCGCGGAGGCATAGCCGAAGAACAAAATGGCTAACCGCAGAGGGTATCTGGGTTAGCCAGATTAATGTTAATGGACACCTGTTTTAAGATAGCCGTGCCGCTTCAGCACTCTCGTATAATAATGGACCAAATGAAGATGGCTTAATTCAGCAGGGGAACGGGATTAGTCTTTGGCTGTAATTAACTCTTTAAGATGCTCAATCAGATTCCTATACTCCTCAGGTTGATCTGTAAAGAGATTCGCATATTCAGATATCGTATCGGGTGAAGCAAACAGAAAAGTATGCGCGTTCTGTAATTGCTCAAACGTAGAGGTAGCCGACGTGTGGCAAGGTGCCTGAATGACGGCGCGGTGAGATTTTTGGGATGCATAGAACAGACGAATCGTTATGCTCGGTACCCCGAAGAGCTCTTCACAGATGAAAAGAAGGTGACCCACATTAGCCTCTTCATCGCGTTCAGTTGCCTGTAATTCGCCATGGATCGTACTTAACACCCCTTTGGCTATCGCCATTGCGCTGTCAGTACTCAGGCCTGGGATGAGCTGTTGAATGATTTGGATATTAACGGCGACGTCACTCTTTTTAATCAGCAGCATGCTGCTGTTTTTCTCCACTTCAACAAAAAAACCAGACTTGTCCACCAGTGACAACCACGCCTCATAGTCAAAAAGTGATTTACCCGCCTGATCCATTGCGCTGGTCATCGCTGCGAACAACATCGCCACGCTAGCAAATAATTTTTTGGTTCGTATGGTCAATTCAGGAGATGTCGAGACATAGAACATGTTTCCTGTTTGATTCATCCAGAACAGCGCATCTTTTTCAGTATCATCCGCCTTGTCTAACGCCATCAGGCCCTGATGTTTTTCTTCCAACTCAGGCGAGATAAATTTATATTGCTCTAAGAACATTCTCCCCGCATCAACCATTGTATTCAGAACCGATTCCTTAATCAGTTCAGCGCTCATAAACTAACCCTCTTAATAAAATCTACAAAAATAACAATACGCGCGAATAACGTTCACTTTTGCAGTGAATTATATTTTTTTAAGCAAATTCTTATGGTGCTAAATATGCACTTAATTAAAGAAAGAAAACGTGATGAATATCATTATTCTGGCTTTTATATAATTAAAAGTGATCAATAATGTGTTTTTAATAGTTTTTATCAATAATAAAGTGGCAATGTATCACTCAGAATGATCTTTTGCAGGCAGGGCTTATGCGAGGCAGGGCGAGAATATCGACAAAAAAGCCCGGCACAGGGCTGCTGCGCCGGGCTGGTAAGGGGAAGAACTATCGCTGTGGTTCAGCCTGTTTCATTGGAATCAATGCAATCACCACCGCACCCAGCACCAGGAAACCGGCCACCATAAAGATCCCGGCGTTGAAATTACCGGTGACATCCTTCATCCAGCCCATCAGCAGCGGCCCCAGCGCGGCGCCGGTCATCCCGGTGGCGTTGATCACCGCAATACCCAACGCACGGGCACGCAGGGAGATGGATCGATCCGGGGTGGTCCAGAAGATCACCATGGCGGCAAAGGCACCGGCCGAGGCCATCACGATACCGGTGAACTGCAGCACCGGATCGGTGCTGGTGGCGGTGAGGATCCAGCCTGCGGCGGCAAACAGGTACGGCAGCAGGGTGTGGACTTTACGCTCGTTGCGCTTGTCGGAACGTTTACTCCACCAGACCATTGCCACAATGGTACAGACCTGCGGAATGGCGCTCAGGATACCGATGGTTACGTTACTGCTCTCCTCGCTGATGCTGCGCAGGATCAGCGGCGTCCAGACGCTCAGGGCGCTCAGGGTGTTGGTCAGGCAGAAATAGGCGAGGGTGTAGAGCATGATGGTGGGCGTGAACAGCTCGCGCACCAGGCTACGCTGCTGTGGCGCCAGCGCGGCCTGCTCCTGCAGCTGCTTACTCTGGGCGTTGAGACGATCCGCTTCCAGCATCTCCTTCAGGCAGGCCTTGTCATCCTGGGTCAGCCAGCGCGCTTTATCCGGGCTGTCGTCCAGCCAGAACCAGACCACAAAGCCCAGAATGACCGACGGGAAGCCTTCCAGCAGGAACAGCCACTGCCAGCCCTTCAGGTTCATCACCCCATCGAGGTTGAGAATATACCCGGAGGCCAGCGAACCCAGCGCCATGGTCACCGGCATGGCAATCATAAACAGCGCATTTGCGCGAGCGCGGTAGTGCGCCGGGAACCAGAACGTTAAATACAATAACAGCCCTGGCAGGAAGCCCGCTTCGGCAATTCCCACCAGCATTCGCAGCACGTACAGGCTGTTAGGGCCGGTAGCGAACATCGTGGCGGTGGAGGCGATCCCCCACACCACCATCAGAATTGCGATCCAGCGACGGGCACCCACGATGCTCAGCATCACGTTGCTGGGGATCCCGCAGATGACATACATCACGTAAAACAGCGTGGTCGCCAGCCCGAACATGGTGCTGGTGAGGCCCAGATCTTTGCCCATCGTCAGGCCGGCAAAGCCGATGTTGATGCGATCCAGATACGAAAAGACGAACAAAATGAACAAAAAAGTGATCAATCGCCGGAATAGTTTCTTGATTACCCGCTGTTGACGCGGATCGAGCGTGTCGTCAGCAGACGCAGGCGGAGCCAGCACGCTAGCACGTGTTTGCTCCATCGATGGGCTGTCGTTCATGAAATGCTCCACATAACGGTTAGAGGTAATGTAATCCCCGTTTTAGTCGGGGGAGTTTTTATAATTAATTGATAAGCAGGTAAATTTTAAAAAAAAGCCGAGAACCAGCGGGCAAGAGGATTACCCGGTGCACGCGATGCAAACACGTGCGCTAACGTATAGGAAACCGCAGGCATGGACGTCAATGTTCTGTTTAAAAAATGATACGTAATTGTTAATCTAGTAGCGTTTTTGAATCATAATGCGATGTCGATCGGCTTTTGCGGCGCAGCGAATTGTTAACAGCAGGGGGCAGGGTGCGATCGGGCTATAGCGGGGGATAAATAGCGGGTATAATTGCGATCAATGCATTACTTCTGGAACGTCATTTCATGAGTCATACGAACACATCGTCAGACAGCGGCCCCACTTTTCACCGCGAAGAGTTCCCGTTCTACTGGATAGTTAACGTCTACGCGCGTTATACGCAAGTGATGGAAATCACACTGAAAAAGGTGCAGCTTGATGTGTCCCGCTTTCGGGTGCTGATGATTACCGAGCAGTACGGTAAGGCCAGCATTTCGCAGATCGCCGAATACGCCATGGCCAAAATGCCCACCGTCACCAAAATCGTTGGCCGCCTGCGGGACGATGGCCTGGTGACCACCGCCAGCAGCGTGCAGGATGCCAGGGTGACCGAAGTGATGCTCACCGATGCCGGACGCGAAAAAGTAGCCGAGGCACACCGTCTTACCAGCAAGGTTTTCGAGAAGGGTTTTAAGGGTATGACCGCGGCCCAGCGGGAAAAAATGAACCTCTCGCTGTCGAAAGTACTCGACAACCTCAACGAACTCTGAATAGTTCCCGCAGAGAATTACGGATTTGTGACAGCCTTAAAAATTCAACATAAGTCACTGTAAAGTATAACATTATAAAAGAGCCGTTCTGATGACCAGAGCGGCTCTTTTTTCATTTCTGCGCCACGTTTATTGTTATTTATCATCATCCTAAACCTCTCCTGATGAATTGTTATAAAAATGTTTCAGTGTTATTTTTTCGTAAAAATAACGTGAAATATTACTTGAATATTCATCTAAATCTTCCATGATTGACCAGAACAAACGTGGGTCGAACCGCAGCGAAGAGTGCGTCACCCAAATATGATTCGTTTTTTCTGGTTAAGGTGCAAATTATGCAGCCTGTTACTGAGAGCAATGGTTTTGTTACCCGATGTACCCTCGGCGAGGGCGATCTCCGCTTCGCGGTAAAAGACACCCTCGACATCGCAGGCTTTCCCACCCGTGCAGGCTGCCCGGCGCTGGCCGCGAACCCGGCGGCGGAACAGCATGCCGACGTGGTCGCAACCCTTCTCGGGCAGAAGTGTATTCTGACCGGAAAAACCACCCTGCACGAGCTGGCGTTTGGCGTCACCGGGATCAACCCCTGGGGCGGCACGCCGGTTAACCCGCTGTTTCCTGACCTGATCCCCGGCGGCTCCTCCAGCGGCTCTGCCGCAGTGGTGGCTGCTGGTGAGGTGGATTTTGCGCTCGGCACCGATACCGGTGGGTCGGTGCGTATGCCCGCCGCCTGCTGCGGCATCCTCGGCTTAAAACCCACTTACGGTGCCTTGAGCCGGGCAGGGGTGATGCCCGCACAAAGCTCCCTGGACTGTGTGGGGATCTTCGCCCGCGAGCCGGGCGTTCTGCGTGACGTGCTGACCCGTCTGGCGCTGCCGGTTGACGCGCCGCTGAGCAGAATGCCCGCCATCGGCTTTATCCCGTCGGCGCTCATCAGCATCGACTCCCTGCTGTTGAACTTCCTCGCCCAGGCTGACCTGCAACCGCGTCAGGCCGAATTGCCGCTGCTGGGGGATGCCCATCGCGCCGGGTTGACCCTCATCAGCCATGAAAACTGGCAGGCTTTTAAAACGCTACTGAGTGACGACAGGGTCTCTGCCGACGTCGCCACCCGCATCCGTGCCGGAGCCGGGATCGATGCCCGTGCCCTTGAGGCCGCAGAAGCGATCCGCCGTACATTTACCGCCCAGGTGGATGACCAGCTGGCGAAAACCCCGCTGCTGGCGCTGGCAACCCTGCCGGAACTGCCGCCCACGCTGGAAGAAGCGAAGGATCCGCTGAGCGTCGTCAATCTCACCCGGCTGGTGCGCCCGTTCAACCTCAGCGGCCACCCGGCGCTGACCCTGCCTGCGGGCACGCTTGATGGCCGTCCGGTGGCGCTGCAACTCGTTGCCGCCAAAGGACACGAAGGGCTGCTGGTGCAGGCGGCAGAATGGCTCTCTGAGCGACGACGCCGCTAACCATCCCGCTTTACCGACAGTTTCAACACTAACTCAGTGAGTATCACTCATTGCGGCAGCACTCGTCTCTCTGCGGGCCGCACACTCTTTTGGGAGGAAGCTATGTCTGCCGTTCATGTTCGTGAGGAGCTCGTTCCACTGCTGAACGAAGTCGCTACCCGCAGCGCCGATTTTGAGCAACAGCGTCATATCTCAGACGACATCATCGCCCGGTTTAAGCAGGTTGGCGTCTATCGTGCGTTAGTCCCCAAAATCTACGGCGGCGAGGAGTGCTCCCCGGCACAGTTCTGTGAGTTGATCGAGCAGATTGCCACCGCTGATGGCTCCGCAGGCTGGGTCGCCAGCTTCGGCATGAGCCCCTTCTATCTTGGGGCGCTGCCGCCGGACACCTTAAAAGAACTCTACCGTGACGGCCCGGACGTGGTCTTCGCGGGCGGCATCTTCCCGCCGCAGAAAGCGGTGCTGGCGGATGGCGGTTACCGCGTCTCCGGCCGCTGGGGCTTTGCCAGCGGCAGCATGGGGGCCTCGGTATTTGGCGTCGGCATTATGCCGGAGAGCGGCGAAGCGCTGCCGCGCATGGCGGTGCTGCCCCGCGATAGCGTGCAGATCGATCCGGTCTGGAACACCGTCGGCCTGGCCGGAACCGGCAGCCACGATCTGGTGGTCAACGATGCCTTTGTGCCGCAGGAGTGGACCTTTGTGCGCGGCGGCGCGCTTAACCTGGAGGGGGCGCTCTATCGCTATCCGGTGCTCTCCCTTGCCACCCAGGTGCTCTCGGTGGTGGCGCTCGGCGTCGCCCGCGCCGCTCTGAATGAAATCTATGCCATTGCCCATCGCCAGCAGTCGGTGACCGGCGCGCCGCGCCTGGCCGACCGTCCGCAGGCGCAGATGCAGATAGCCCGCTGCGAAGCGGAACTGCGCTCCGCCCGGGCCTGGTTCTACGAGGCCATCGACGAGGTGTGGCAGTGCATCCTTGCCGGGGATGATCCTGCCTGCGCGCAGATCAACGCCCTGCGGCTCTCCTCCACCCACGCCACCCGCGTGGCCGCTGAAGTTACCCGCCAGGCGCTGGCGCTGAACGGCATGGGCGGCATCACTATGAAAAGCCCGCTGCAACGCTACGTCCGCGACACCATGGTGATCACCCAGCACGCCTTTATGGGCGACCTCTCTTATCTCAACGCCGGTACGGTCTATTTCGGTGGCCAGCCTCTGCCGGGTTATTTGTAATTTTGACGAAAGGAGCAACAGATGAGCCAGACAACAACCTTACGCGTGCTGTTTTGCATCGGCGTGAACCAGAACTTTTTTGATGCCACCCCGGCAGAAGCCAAACAGGTGTGGGGCGCGTTCGGCGTGATGATGAAAGGTATCGACGAAACCCAGGGCATCCGCGTCATCGGCAATATGGACGATGATCGCCTGATGGTCGGGCCATCCACCACCTCGCCCTGGACCACCTACGTGCTGGCCGATGCCGACAGCCTCGACAGCGTGGTGGCTGCGTGCAACCTGTTCCGCACCACCCCGGTGGGCGATGGCGAATACAAGCTGTGGAAGTACTGCAAGATCGAAGCCCGCGTCGGTCGCGAACTGATCATTCAGTAACGGAGCACACCATGAGCCCACAGGATGCGCTGCGTTTACAGCAGCTTGAGGATCAGCAGGCCGCCCGGGTCTGTATCAGCACCTACATGCGGCTGTGCGATCGCCTCGACAGCATGGAGACGGTACAGGCCATTGGCGCGCTGTTCAGCGCAGACGCCTGCTGGGAAGGGCTGGGCGAGCCTTACGCCACCCGGCTGGGAAGATATCAGGGGCGCGAAGCGATTGAAGCGATGATGGCGGGCTACGTCCGCTCGCCCGCGCACTTCGCCCTGAATGGCCATTTTTTATGCTCCGAGGCGCTCTGGCACGATACCGACGGCGAACTGCATGGCCGCTGGCAGATGCTGCAAGCCTCCGCCTTTACCGCCGGAGGGGCGCACCTGAACGCGGCAGAGATCCAGATTATTTTCCGTCGCGAAGCCGGGGAGATGACCATGCACCGTTTTACCACCCGCAACCTGTTCAGCAGGCCGGTAAGCCACTGGCATGCGGCGGATGCGCTACCGGTACCTGACAACAATTAGAACCTCGACGACGAGCAGGAGACAGATTATGCAGTGTGACCAGATCATCAACGTCAAAAATATCGATACCACGGCGAAGCCCGTCCCGACCCGGGAAGAGATTGCGGCTCTGGTGAAGGCGGACCGCGTCCACACCTCGCTCTACACCTCTGACGAGCTGTTCCAGCTGGAGCTGGAGCGTATTTTCAGCAAAACCTGGGTCTGGGTGGCACACGTCAGCGAGATCCCGGAGACCGGCAGCTTCAAAACCACCGAGATCGGCACCCAGCCGGTGATCGTGGTACGTGACCGCAAGGGCGCCATCCACACCCTGCTGAACCGCTGCCGCCATCGCGCGGCCACCGTCTGCGAACACCGCAGCGGCAAAACCAACAGCTTCGTCTGCCCCTACCACGGCTGGGGCTACGCCCTGGACGGCAGCCTGCGCGGCGTGCCGCACCCGGAAAGCTATGCCGACCAACTGGAGAAGAACGAACTGGGGCTGGTCTCCCTGCGTACCGAGCAGTATGCGGGCATGGTGTTCGCCACCTTTAACGAGCAGATCGAACCGCTGGAGGATTTCCTCGGTGCGGCGAAGAAGTGGATGGATCTCTTTATGAAGCAGGGGGCGGGCTACCCGATCAAAACCGGGCCTGCGCACCGCTTCCGTTTCCCGGGCAACTGGAAGATCCAGCTGGAGAACACCACCGACGGTTATCACTTCCCGGTGGTGCACCGCTCCTTCCTGAGTTCCGTCGATAAGCAGACCGAAGAGATGCTCAACTTCGTGGACGGCAGCGGCTATGTCGAAGATCTCGGCAACGGCCACAGCGTCATGGTGATGATCCCTGAACTGGTGGATCTGGAAGCCAACCTTGATGCGCCAATCCCGGAGCGCTTTATCGAGCTGGCGGACGCACTGCGCAAGGACCATGACGAAGAGCAGGTGCGCCGCATCGTGCGCGCGGTAGGCGGCTCCGGCTTCAACCTCAACCTGTTCCCGAACATCGCCTGTTCAATGGCCTTCTTCCGCGTCCTGCAGCCCATCTCAGTGATGGAGACCGAGATTCATCATGCGGTGATCACCATGGACGGCGGACCGGAGATCGCGAACCAGGCGCGCCTGCGTCTGCACGAGCACTTCCAGGGGCCGATGGGCTTCGGCACCCCGGACGACTCCGAGGCCTGGGAGCGCGTACAGCGCGGGGCCACCGCGGGGGATGACCTGTGGATCATGCTCAATCGCGGCCTGGCGGGGGAGTATCGCACCGACGACGGCCTGCGCAGCGACGTCAGCGCCGAAACCGGGATGCGCGCGGCCTATCAGCAGTGGAAAAAATTGATGACGGAGAGCGAAAAATGATGACGCCAGATTCTGTGCTATTTGCGGCGATGTCCGTAATCAATCTCGAAGGCGATCTGCTGGACCAGGGCGAGTTTAACGCCTGGCTGGATCTCTGGCAGCGCGACGGCCTGTACGTGGTACCTATCGACCCGAACGAAACCGATTTTAAAAACACCCTCAACTACGCCTGCGACGATCACCACATGCGGGAGAAGCGGGTGAAGCGCCTCTACAGCGGGGAGTCCATCTCCACCACGCCGCGCGCCAGAACGCTGCGCACCCTGTCGCGCTTCCGCCTGCTGGAGTCCAGTGAGGATCTGATCGTGGTGCGCGGGGCGCAATCACTGTGGGAGCACCGCAAAGGCCACAGCCGCCACTACGCCGCGGACATCACCTGGCACCTGACACCGCAGGAGGGCAGGTTGCTGATTACCCGGAAGGTGATCCGCCTGGTCAACAGCGACGATGTGCTGCACAGCATCGGCTACATCCTCTGAGGAATCCCCCATGACGCAAACCGTATTAGTGACCGGCGCGGCCGCCGGTCTGGGCAACGTGATTGCCGCTCACCTGCTGGCGCAGGGGTATCAGGTGGTGCTGACCGACGTTGATGTGGCCCGTGCCCGGGAAGCCGCGGATCGTCTCGATGGCGGCCAGGGCAGAGTGCTGGCGCTGGGGCTGGATATCTGCCAGCCGCAGGATTTTGCGCAGGCACTGGACGCAACCATTGAACGCTTCGGCAGCCTGGAGGTGCTGGTCAACAACGCCGCCCTGACCCTCGCCACCCCGGTGATGGAAATTACGGTGGAGGAGTTTGACCGGGTGATCGCCACCAACCTGCGCGGCACCTTTATAGGCTGCCAGACTCTGGGGCGTTACTTCGCGAGCCGTGGCTATGGCCGCATCATCAACCTGGCCTCGTTAGCCGGGCAGAACGGCGGCACCGCCTCCGGTGCCCACTATGCCGCCTCGAAGGGCGGGATCCTGACCCTGACCAAAATCTTTGCCCGCGAGCTCGGCAAATCCGGCGTGACGGTGAATGCCATCGCCCCGGGCCCGCTGGATCTGCCGATGGTTCACGCCCTGGTGCCGGAAGAGAAGATGGCCGGGCTGCTGGGGATGATCCCGGTCGGCCAGTTAGGCGAAGCAGAGTTTGTCGCCCAGGCGGTGGCTTTGCTGGCATCAGAGCAGGCGTCGTTTGTCACCGGGGCGACCTGGGACATCAACGGCGGTCTGTTTATGCGTTAAGGAGCCAACATGCTGACATTACAGGTTATCAGGCGGGAGTTGCAGGGCGATGTGCTCCTGCTGACGCTGGCCCATGCTGACGGGATCGACCTCCCGGTCTTCAACGCGGGGGCACATATCGATCTGCATCTGGCAGACGGCCTGGTGCGTCCGTACTCCCTGTGCGGCGACCCGCAGGATCGCCGCCACTACCAGCTCGGCATTCTGAAAGACAAAAAGTCTCAGGGGGGCTCCCTTGCCGCTCATGCGCTCAACGTTGGGGATTTCATTCAGGTCAGCGATCCGCGCAACCTCTTTGCGCTGGAGGAGACCGCCAGCCATTGCCTGCTGATTGGCGGCGGGATCGGCATCACCCCAATGCTGGCAATGGCCGCCGAACTGCACGCCAGCGGCCGCTCCTTCAGCCTGCACTACTGCGCCCGCACCCGGGCCGGGGCGGCATTTATTGCCCGGCTGGAGCAGGCGGCCTGGGCCGACCGCGTGCATCTGCACTTCAGCGACACGCAACGCCTCAATCTGAAAGCGGTGCTGAGCGACGTCCCGGCCAATACCCACGTCTACACCTGCGGTCCGACCCGGCTGATGGATGCGGTCACCGACGAGGCGAGCCGCCTCGGTTATCGCCCGGAGCAGGTGCATCAGGAGTGCTTCAGCGCCGAAGTTGTCACCGGTGGTGCGGCCTTTGAGGTGGTCGCCGCCGCAAGCGGCATTACCGTCCAGGTGCTGGAGAACCAGACCATCGTCGAGGCGCTGGCCCAGGCCGGGCTGAAGGTGTGCGTCTCCTGCAAACAGGGGATCTGCGGCAGCTGCCTGACCGACGTGCTGGAAGGGGAGCCGGACCATCGCGACAGCTACCTGACCGACGAAGAGAAAGCCGACGGCGACCAGATGTTGTTGTGCTGCTCCCGGGCGAAAAGCGCCCGTTTAGTCATCGATCTGTGAGGAAACCCTTATGACACTGCAAACCGAATTTCGTAACGCGATGGCACAGCTGGGGAGTGCGGTCTCGGTGATCACCACCGACGGCCCGGCGGGTAAATTTGGCTTTACCGCTTCTGCCGTCTGCAGCGTCACGGACTCGCCACCGACGCTGCTGGTCTGCATGAACCGCAACTCCTTTGCCAATGAACACTTCAAGCAGAACGGGGCGCTGTGCGTCAACGTCCTCTCCAGCGACCACCAGGATCTCTCCGGGGTCTTCGCCAACGCCAGCCTGCGCTCCGAGCAGCGTTTTGCGTATGACTCCTGGCAGGTGATGGTCAGCGGCGCGCCGGTGCTCAGCTCGTCGGTCGCCAGCTTCGACTGCCTGATCGACACCTGTCATGAAGTGGGCAGCCACACCGTTTTCTACTGCCAGGTGCAGGCGATACGCATCAGCGAAGCGCCGCGCGGGCTGGTCTACTTTAACCGTCGCTACCATGCCATCGGGCATGATGTGGAAGCGTAAAACCAACTATAAGGGTAACGCTGATGAGCAATGTCGTGACTGAAAACCGCAACGCTGCGGCTGCCGTTCCACACGATGCCGGGCAAATGCGCAAGCTGGTGTTCGCCTCGGTACTGGGTAATGCCCTGGAATGGTATGACTTCTTCCTCTACGGCACCGCCGCGGCGCTGGTGTTTGGCCCGCTCTTCTTCCCGGTGGGCGGCGACCCGATGCAGGGCACGCTGTTGGCCTTCTCGGGCTTTGCGGTGGGCTTCCTCGCCCGTCCGCTGGGCGGGATCGTCTTTGGTCATCTCGGGGATCGCTACAGTCGCAAGATGACGCTGATCATGACCCTGACCCTGATGGGGGCCACCACCTTTGTCATCGGCCTACTGCCGACCTACGCGCAGATCGGCATCTGGGCGCCGCTCTCTCTGATCACGCTGCGCTTTTTACAAGGCGTGGCATCGGGCGGCGAGTGGGGCGGTGGGGTGCTGATGCTGAGCGAGAACGCCCCCGCGTCCCGTCGCGGCTACTTTACTGCCTGGAGCCAGATGGGGGTCTCCGGTGGGTTTGTCCTCTCCGCCTTCGCCTTTTACCTGGTGCAGAAGCTGCCGGAAGCGGAGCTGATGAGCTGGGGCTGGCGTGTGCCCTTCCTGCTGAGCATCGTCATTTTCCTGGTCGGGGTCTATATCCGCAAAAACATCCGCGAGAGCAAAGCCTTTACTCAGGCCAGACCGGAAGAAAAACACGAGAAGATCCCGCTGATGGTGCTGGTGCGCGAGCACCCGAAAGCGCTGATGCAGGCCATCGCTCTGCGCCTGCCGGAGAATGGCGCCTCCTATATCTTTTTCACCTTCTCGGTGGTTTACGCGAAGCACATCGGTATCGGCACCGGGGAGATCATCAGCGCCGTGACTCTGGCGATGCTGGTGGAGTTCTTCTCGATCCTGTTCTGGGGCGCGCTCTCGGATCGCATTGGCCTGAAGCCGGTCTACTACATCGGCGTCATAGGCCTGCTGGTGATGGCTTTTCCGTTCTTCTGGCTGCTCTCCACCGGCGACTACGGCTGGATCATGCTGGCGATGCTGCTCGGCCTGCCGTTCTGCCACGGGGCGATGATCGGCACCCAGCCCTGCATCATGAGCGACCTGTTCCCGGTGCGTGTGCGCTACTCCGGCCTGGCGCTGGGGCATGAGGTGGGCTCGATCTTCTCCGGCGGCCTGGGGCCGATGCTGGCGGTGGCGCTGCTGATGCATTTCGACGCCTCCTGGCCGATCTCCCTGCTGCTGATGGCCTATGCGCTGCTGGCGTGGATCGCCCTGCGCAGCCTGCCGTCCACGAATAACAACGAGGTAACGAAATGATTGATAAACGGATTGCCGCCACCGACGGTGCCGTGGCGGACATTTTTGATGGCGCGGTGGTGATGGTGGGCGGATTTGGCGCCGCCGGACAGCCCGCCGAACTGCTGGATGCCCTGATTCGCCGCAGGCCGCGGGATCTGACCCTGATCAGCAACAACGCCGGCAACGGTGACTACGGTCTGGCGGCGCTGCTGAAGGCTGGCTGCGTGAAGAAGGTGATCTGCTCCTTCCCACGCCAGACCGACTCCTGGGTCTTTGACGACCTCTACCGTCGTGGCGAGGTCGAGCTGGAGCTGGTCCCGCAGGGCAATCTCGCGGCACGTATTCAGGCGGGCGGCTCCGGGCTGGGGGCGATCTTCACCCCCACCGGGTTTGGCACCGAGCTGGCGGCGGGCAAAGAGACCCGCCATATCGACGGCAAAGATTATGTCCTCGAGTACCCGTTAAAAGCCGATTTCGCCCTGATCAAAGCCCTGAAGGCCGACCGCTGGGGCAACCTGGTCTACGACAAAACCGGGCGCAACTTCGGGCCGATCATGGCTGCCGCCGCCCGGTGCACCATTGCCCAGGTGAGCGAGATTGTTGCTCTCGGCGAGCTCGACCCGGAAGCGGTGGTGACGCCGGGGATTTTTGTCCAGCGCGTGGTGACGGTCGCACCTATTCGTCTGCCGCAGAGCGCATAAGGAGAGCCCGTGAATAAACTGACCCATCAACAGCTGGCCGAACGCATCGCCCGCGACATCCCGGAAGGGGCCTACGTGAATCTTGGCATCGGCCTGCCGACCCGGATTGCCAACTATCTGCCTGCCGATCGCGAGATCTTCCTGCACAGCGAAAACGGCATTCTCGGTATGGGGCCTGCGCCGGAACCGGGCTGTGAAGATCCGGAGCTGATTAACGCCGGAAAACAGCCGGTGACGCTGCTTGCGGGCGGCTGCTATTTCCATCACGGCGACTCGTTCACCATGATGCGCGGCGGCCACCTGGATATCTGCGTGCTGGGGGCCTATCAGGTCTCCGAGCGCGGCGATCTGGCGAACTGGAGCACCGGCGAGCCCGCTTCGATTCCCGCTGTCGGCGGGGCGATGGACCTGGCGATTGGCGCGAAGCGTGTCTATGTGATGACCGAACATCTGACCCGCCAGGGCGACTGCAAAATCGTCAAAGCCTGCACCTATCCGCTGACCGGCATGGCCTGCATCGACCGGATCTACACCGACATGGCGGTGATGGACATCACAGCCGAAGGCATTGTGGTGCGCGAGCTGTTCGGCGACGTGACGGCGGAGTATCTCCAGTCCGTCACCCCGGTGGCGCTGACTTTTGCCCTTAACGCCGAAACCGAGGAGGCGTGAATGGATCTCGAATATCGCCTCGACGGCCCGGAAGCGGCCCCGCTGCTGGTGCTCTCCAACTCGCTCGGTACCACCTGGCAGATGTGGCAGGAACAGATGACCGACTTTACCCGCCATTTTCGCGTGCTGCGCTACAACACGCGCGGGCATGGCCGCTCCCCGGTTTCGGCTGGGGGAATCACTCTCGACTCGCTGGGGCAGGACGTGATTGCCCTGCTCGATCATCTGGATATTGAACGCGCCTTTTTCTGCGGCATCTCGCTGGGCGGCATGACCGGGATGTGGCTCAACCGCCACGCCCCGTCGCGTTTTGATCGCATCGTGGTGGCAAACACCGCGGCAAAAATCGGCGAAGCGAAAGGCTGGCTGCAGCGCGCCGCAATGGTGCGTCAGCAGGGGATGGCCCCGGTCGCCAGCACCGCGGCGGCGCGCTGGTTCACTCCGGCATATCGCCAAAGCAATCCCGGGATGGTGAAGTTGCTGGTTGACGGTCTGGCCGACACCCCAGCCGAAGGTTACGCCGCCTGCTGCGAAGCGCTGGCAACGGCGGATCTCCGCGATGAGGTGGCAGCCATGCTGCGCCCGATGCTGGCTATCGCAGGGGATGAAGATCCGGTCACCACCGTGTCGGACGCCCAGTGGCTCGCGGCACAGGCGAAGCAGACGGAATGTGTGGTGTTACCCGCCTCGCACCTGTCGAACGTCGCCTGTCCGGACGCCTTTAACCAGCAGGTGCTGACCTTTTTAACCCGCAGGAGCATGACATGACCCTCACCATAGAATCCCTGGCCTGCTGGCTGGTGGACATTCCCACCATCCGCCCGCACAAGCTGTCGATGGCGACCATGGGTTGCCAGACGCTCACCATCGTCAGAATGGATTGCGCGAACGGCGTTACCGGCTGGGGCGAAGCCACCACTATTGGCGGCATGAGCTACGGCCCGGAAAGCCCGGAGGCGATCAAATCCGCCATTGAAACCTATCTCGCCCCGCTGCTGTGCGGCCAGTCTTTCACTGGCGTGGCGCAGCTCGCCGACAGGATGAACGCCAGCGTGAAGGGCAACACCTTTGCCAAATCCGCCCTCGAAACCGCCTTTCTTGATGCCCAGGGCAAAGCGCTGGGGCTGCCGGTCAGTTCACTGCTGGGCGGCGCATTGACTCAGCGTCTGCCGGTGCTATGGACCCTGGCGAGTGGCGACACCCAGAAAGATATCGAAGAGGGCAAACGCCTGCTGGCAGAAGGGCGACACAACACCTTCAAGCTGAAAATCGGTGCCCGCAGGCTGGAGGAGGACGTTCGCCACGCTCTGGCGATCAAGGCCGCGCTGGGCGACGAGGTGAGCGTGCGAGTGGACGTCAACCAGGCCTGGGATCTGACCACCGCCATCAAAGGGATGACGCAGCTACAGGCGGGCGGGATCGACCTGGTGGAACAGCCGATCCCGCTGTGGGATCGGCAAGGGCTTATCGCCCTCAGCCAGCGCTTTGCGGTGCCGATCCTCGCCGACGAAGCGGTGGCGACCAGCCATGACGGCTACGCCCTGGCGAGCGGCGGCTTTACCGGGGCGTATGCCCTGAAGATCGCCAAAGCGGGCGGCCCGGCGCAGGCCCTGAAGCTGGCGCATGTGGCGCAGGCGGCGGGTGTGGCGCTGTACGGCGGCACCATGCTGGAAGGAACGCTCGGCACCGCCGCCTCGCTGCACGCCTGGTCGACGGTGAAGATGCAGTGGGGCACCGAGATGTTCGGCCCGCTGCTGCTGAAGGATGACATCGTGGTCCGTCCGCTCGCGTTCAGCCAGGGAGAGGTGACGTTACCGCAGGGGCCGGGATTGGGCATTGAAATCGATGAAGACAAGCTGCGCCATTACGCACGTCAATAAAAGGAAAACGTGATGCTTTTTAAAGTGGAAATGACCGTCAACATCCCGTCCTCGCTGCCTGCGGCAGAAGTTGAAGCGATCAAGGCGAAAGAGAAAGCCTACTCCCAGCGCTTACAGCGCGAAGGCAAGTGGCCGCACATCTGGCGCGTGGTCGGGCAGTACGCCAACGTCAGCATTTTCGATGTGGCGGACAACCAGGAGCTGCACGACATCCTGACCGCGCTGCCGCTCTACCCGTGGATGGAGATCAGCGTGCAGCCTCTGTGTACGCATCCCTCATCCATTCATCACTCGCAATAACAACAAACGTACCCTACAAAGAGGAATATGCAATGTCTGTGAATCCTGCGCATCAAACCGAACTGGAATCCTTACTGGCGATCAGCAGCGGCTTAAATTCCACCGGCGGTAACGATCGTTTAAAGAACATCATGCACCAGCTGCTGAGCGACCTGTGCAAGACCATCAAGCAGTTCGACGTGACGGATGAAGAGTTCTGGATTGCGGTGAACTACCTTAACGAGCTGGGCGGACGCCAGGAGGCGGCGCTGCTGGCGGCGGGGCTGGGTCTGGAGCACTATCTCGATATGCGCGCCGACGAGAAAGAGGCAGCCTCCGGCAATGACGTGGGCACTCCGCGCACCATCGAAGGGCCGCTATATGTCGCCAATGCCCCGCTGAGCGAAGGCTTTGCCCGCATGGATGACGGGAGAGAGCAGGGCGAAACCATGTGGCTGCAGGGCCAGGTGACCGATCTGAACGGTAAGCCAGTGGCGGGCGCGATCGTGGATATCTGGCACGCCAACACCCTTGGCGGCTACTCGTTCTTCGACCAGTCCCAGAGCGAATACAACCTGCGCCGCCGCGTGCGCACCGGTGACGACGGTCGCTACGCCGTGCGCAGCATCGTGCCTTGCGGCTACGGTTGCCCACCGGATGGCCCAACCCAGAAGTTGCTGACTGCGCTTGGCCGCCACGGCAACCGCCCGGCCCACGTGCACTTCTTTGTGTCGGCGCCGGGGTATAAACACCTGACCACCCAGATCAACCTCAACGGGGATGAGTATCTATGGGATGACTTTGCCTTCGCGACCCGCGCGGAGCTGATTGCCGACCCGGTGAAGGTGACGGACGCGGCTGTGGCGCAGGCGCGCGATCTCGCAGGGGAGCATACGGAGGTGAACTTTAACTTTACGCTGGTGGAAGCGGTAGAGAGTGGGGAAGAGGAGAGAGGGAAGCGGGCGCGGGTGATGGAATAAGGGTTTGTAGAGTGAAAGAGCCGGGTCCGCAGTAAGCGGGCCCGGTTTCTGTTTATGTTCAGGGGAGAGACTTGCGCGCCTCCTGAGATATACAGTGCACAAGGTCAGGGCATCGCGAGACGATCGTTCATCTCTTCAAATAACGCTATCAAGTGATCTGCAACGACTCTGACTCGCCGGGAGTGTGCCAGATCTGAGTGCATAACTAACCATAATGTCTGATCCACACCAATATCTGAATTAACGCAGTGTAGCGCGTTTTCCCTCGCCATAAAGTGCGGCAAAATTCCAAGCCCCAGACCCGCTGAAACGGCCGATAATTGTGCTGCCAGCGTATTCGCTTCTACCCGGCAGGGCCTGCCCCGCAGCATCCGTGTTACCCACCGCGCAGCGGGCAGGTGCTGATGAGATTCCGACCAGCCAATATACTGCCCATGACTGAGCAGTAACTCAGTGGCCTTACCTTGCCATTTTTTTAAGTATGTCCGGTCGGCGTAAAGCCCGAATCCCACGGTGCCAAGCCGCTTCAGCGTCAGATTTCCGCTGTCAGGTTTAACCATACGTATCGCTAAATCGGCATCCCTGCGATGCAGATTGACCGACGACACGCCGCTGAGTACTTCAACCCGTAGATCGGGGTAGCTATCCAGCAATCCTGTCAGCGAAGGAAGAATAAAATGCGTGGCCAGGTTGTCGGATGTTGCCAGCCGAACAAGCCCGGCGACGTTAACCTGTAATTTTGCAGACTCCCCGAAGGCAAGCCCTGCACTTTCAAGCGCCTCCGCCCGCTCCAGAAGCGCCTCCCCGTCATCCGTTAACCGATAGCCGCTCTGATGTCTGCTGAATAGCGGTACTGCCAGAGAGCTTTCAAGCCGATCCAGTCTTCTTGAGAGCGTGGCAATACCCATATTCATGGCCTCCGCTGCGCCACTCAGCGTCCCCGCGCGGGCAATGGCCAGAAATACCCGCGTATCGTCCCAGTTAAAATCAGCTTTCATATTTTCCGATTATGGAAAACGGCTCTCCGTTTTCAGCTCTGTTTTATCACTTATCGCAGGATGATACTGCAATCCTCACAAGGAGATAAACATGCAAAAACGTAATCTGACTTCCTGCCTCACTGTTTCTGCGCTTGGTCTGGGTTGTATGGGTATGAGCGAGTTCTACGGGCCACGTGACGACGAGGCATCCTTGGCAGTACTGGATAAGGCACTGGATTTGGGGATGAATTTTCTCGACACGTCTGATACCTACGGCCCCTGGCACAACGAGGAATTACTGGGGAAATTCATTAAAACACGTCAGCCCGCCCTGAAGCTGGCAACAAAATTTGGCATTGTGCGACAGCCTGGCGAATACAAAAGAGAGCTCTGCAACAGACCCGACTACGCGCGCAAAAGCTGCGAAGCGTCGCTTAAACGCCTTGGCGTGGAGCATATTGATCTCTACTACGTGCACCGTATTGACAGCAACACCGCGATTGAAGAGACGATGGCCGGGTTGGCGGAGTTGGTTAAGGAGGGGAAAATTGGCCACATCGGATTATGTGAGGTCAGTGCAGAGACGCTCCGGCGCGCTCACGCGGTTCATCCTGTCGCGGCGGTTCAGACAGAGTATTCCCTCTGGAGTCGTGAGGCCAAGGCCAGTGTCATTCCACTGTGTAAAACGCTTGGGATAGGATTTGTGGCCTATTCGCCCCTTGGACGAGGCTTTCTGACGGGCAGATTTCAACATGAGCCGGTACCTCAGAATGGCGATTTTCGCAGTACGCTTCCTCGCTTCCAAGCAGAGAACCTGGCAAAGAATCACTCCCTGGTGGAGGTAATAACAGCTCTTGCCGTCAGTAAAGGCTGCACACCCTCACAGATTGCGCTGGCCTGGTTACTTGCGCAGGGAGACAACATTGTGCCCATCCCGGGCACCTGCAATCTCCACCATCTTAGCGAAAACGCCGCGGCGCTTGATCTCCAGCTCAGCGGTGACGAGCTGGACGCGTTGCGGATCGCGCTATCCACTCTCCCGGTTGTCGGAGAACGTTATACGCCAGAAGGGATGAAAGGTGTAGGAGCCTGATTCTGCTCCTACCCGCACCGCTTCAAATATTTCCCCGCTTTCTTTGAAGAGTATTTATGAGATGAACGATACCGTATTACAGGTAAATCCGGTGCCAGCGCGCACCTGGTTAGCAGTTGCTGCGCTCGGGATCAGCGCGTTTTCGATTGTCACCAGCGAACTTGCACCCGTAGGTATGCTCAGCGCGCTGGCGAAGGATTTTAATCAGACTGAATCCGGGGCGGGGCTTGCGGTGACGGCTTATGGCTGGGTTGCCGCACTGGCCGCCTTGTTGTCCGGCGCGATGCCGTCACGCATATCGCGTAAGGCTCTGCTCGTTGGACTGATGCTGTTTCTGGCGCTCTCTTGCCTGGCCGTGACCCAGGTTCACACGATGAGTCTGTTTATGACGGCACGTATGGCGGGGGCGCTGGCACACGGTGTTTTCTGGGCGTTGATCGGCGCAGTGGCTGTACAGCTTGTTCCGCAAGAGAGGCTTGGTCTGGCTACCTCCGTGATATTTGGCGGCGTTTCGGCGGCCAGCGTGATGGGCGTACCATTGGCCAGTTTTGTTGCAAACATGACCGGTTGGCGCCATGCATTTACGGTAATTTCCGTGCTGTCATTGGCTGCCGCCTCTCTCTTATTCTGGACGCTCCCGCCTATAAAGGCGCCCCAACCACTGAGGCTGGATGTGTATCGTGGGCTGGTTAAAAATCCGGTGCTTCTCACTCTCTATGGCGCGACTGCCTCTATTATTTCGGCGCACTTTGCGGCATTCACCTATCTTGAGCCTCTGCTGACCCAAACCCGGAATGTCCCGATGGCTTCCGTTTCTGGACTGTTACTGATTTCAGGCCTCTCCGGACTGCTGGGGAATGTTGTTGCCGGTAAACTTATCGATCGACACATTAAATTGCTGATTTTGATCGCTTTGCTCCTCAGTGCAGGTGCGTTGGGGATGCTTGGTATGAAGAGTGTTGCCGCACCTTCGCTCTGGCTCACTGGCATGCTTCTGGCCATCTGGGGCGCCGCTATGGCAATTGTGTTCGTTGGGTTGCAGACCTGGCTGCTCCGTTGCGCGAAAGAGGCCGCACAGCCTGCATCAGCCATCTATGTCGCCATTTTCAATGCAGCCATCGGTACGGGGGCACTTGCCGGCGGGCAGGTATCGGCAAGGGTTGGTCTTCAGGAGATGGTGTTACTGGCTGCGCTTGTTATCCTGGGCAGCATAGCACTAGTTGTAACGTTAAAAAGCTCAGAAAAAGAACCTTCATTCTGAAGCCGCGTTATCGGGTTTGAACCCAAGGAGAGACGCGTCAGAGGACGCGTCGATGATCAGAAGGAAAGGTACGCATAAAATAGAATTCGCCTGCGCAATCTCCTTTACCGTCAGGGGCTGGGCGAAGTGGCAGCGTAAAAAGCCTTTTGCCTGACGGATATCGGCCCGCAAAAAGAGTTATTGCGAGCCTTTCACGGTGCGCTCGTCGTAATGCCCAACCGGTGCGGGCTTCACCGGGAGCAATAAGCATTACCGGGCTGCGGCAGCAATGCCGTTTTGTCGTGCCACCTTCGCGTCTCCCACAACCTGAAGAAATTTCACTGCTAAGCGGGATTTTACTATAGCGTTTGCTGTTGATTCTTAAGATAGTTATTGAGCTAAGTAATATAAGGGAAGAAACGATGTTGATGAAGATAAATACCGGCCATCCCGCGTCCGCCACGGACGAATTTCGGGCCGGTATTGCTGCCTGTCTCCCCACCATTGCGGGCTACTGGAGCATTGGCTTTGCGGCGGGGGCGATAGGCACACTCTCCGGGTTTACCACCGGGCAAATCGCGCTGTTGGCCAGCGCGCTCTACGCCGGTTCGGCGCAGTTCCTGTTTTACTCACTCTGGGCCGCAGGGGCGGAAATGGCCTCCGTGGTGCTGAGCGTGCTGCTGGTCAACCTGCGCTACCTGCTGATGAGCTCCTCCATGAGCGTTTTTTTTCGTGACTACACCACCCTGCAGAAAGTGGTCAGCGGGCTGTTGCTGACCGACGAAACCTTTGGCGTGGCGGTGCAGCGCGCCAGCCCGCAGGGCAAAATCAGCTACCCCTGGATGCTGGGGCTGAACGTGACCGCCTGGCTGAACTGGAGCATCGCCTGTGTGGCCGGAGCATGGCTGGCAACCACGCTGCCCGCCTCGCTGATGGAGGGGTTGGGATTCAGCCTGGTGTCGATGTTTATCGGCCTGATCCTGATGATGTGGTTTGCCAGCCGCAGGAAGATCCTCGAAACCATCAATATTGTCGTCGCGGTGGCGATTACGCTGCTGACTGCCGGGAGTAGCTCGCTCAGTCTGGTGGTCATTCTGGCCGCATCCCTTGCTGCCACGCTGGCAACCCTACTGTTACGCGCCCGGAAAGGAAAATAAGATGGAAAGAAATATTCTGCTGGCGATCCTCGCCTCGGCGCTGGTCACCGCCCTGATGCGCACCGTGCCGGTCTTGCTGTTATCCCGCTTTCGGCTGCCGGAAGTGTTGCTGCAGTGGCTGAGCTTTATCCCTACCGCCATCATGGCCGCCCTTGTTGCCGCCGAACTGATGAGTAAACCCGCAATGACCGATTCGGGGATCAGCATCTCGCTGCTGGCGGCGGCGTTTGCCACTCTGGTGGGCATTCTTACCCGCGGATTATTTGCCACGGTGATCGCGGGAGTGGTGGCGTTTTGCGCGGCGGGGTACTTTTTAGGCACTTAATCTGCAAAAAATAAGGCCCGATTGTTGGGCCTGTTGCTGGAAGCTACGCTCAGATGTCGGGTTATTCTCGCCCGGATGATGCATTTAGTTTTTTGCGAAGTAGGGTGGCAGAAGATCGTTTTTTAACTGCAGCCAGTTCGGCTTTAAGATCGTGAATATATGCCTCTGCACTGATGCCGTGAGTGTGCAACTCCGCAGATGCTAATGCCTGAAATACTCTCTTTTCCCTGTCACCAGGGGCAAGAAGCGCGGAATGTTCATGCTTATTGCAATACGACATAGCAGGCTCTCCCTTCTGTAACTCTCTTGTAGGCATGGAAATCTCCCTGTATCAGTGGTCGCGGCGTTCTTTTTGGCAACCCTGTGTGCGGATTGTAGCGCGGTACAATTTTTAACCCAAGCAGAACGTCATAGATCTCTTCCAGAGAAGTGCGGCGCCCCTTATCCACCACGCCTCCAGAAGCCGCCTGAAAAACAAATCCCCCGATGTGAAGTTTCTCTGCGTGAGCGATTAGGGCCAGGGAAACTGATTGCAAAACAACAGCGCTGCCTAATCCTTTGAATTTAATATGACGAAAATCAGCCAGGCCCCCCATACCGTCGAAAGTATAAAACAGACTTCTGCCATTCCATTGATCGGGAATGGAATGGCTGGCGGCATTTCATATCCGATCCGAGTAAATGTCGCTTCATCTAACAGACTGCCCACAATCACGGTATATACCTCGTGACCAGTAACAAAGACGTAGCTGTGATGAACCCGATGATCGTAGACGAATCTTTTTCTCCTCATACCATAATCGTCAAGAAAAACCTCTTCTTCTATACGCACTTATTGTGCCCTGCATACAACGCCTGATAGTTCCCTGGCACAATGGCAAATGTGCCGCAATGCGGTCACTTTATGACCATGATTGAAGTATGAAAACCCACAATCTGGCATTACATGGATTTACTTTTGGCTTTGCGAGACCTCTTCCAGAAAGGCCTGCCGGGCACTTTCGCTTGCCTGGCCTACACATTGCGCCGGCTGGTGATACAGTGAATAGAGGCAATCACTGAACAGGGAATATGCACATGTACGAACACCCGCTTCGCAATATCATTAAGGCGTGTGACAGGGCGATCTTAGCCAAAGATTTCGACTCGCTGATGGAGCACTACGCCGACGACGCCGCGCTGGTGATTAAGCCCGGTATGATCGTTAAAGGTAAAGACAATATCCGCAACGCCTTTATTTCCATCTCTGATTATTTTCAGGATCAGCTCGTTGTGAAGCAGGGTGATATCCAGATCATTGAAGGCGGAGGCGATGCGCTGGTGATCATGGAATCCCAGCTTTTTTACCCGGATGATCAGGGCGTTACAACAGAGATAACCCGGCGTGCAACCTATGTATTCCGTCTGGAAAATGACCGCTGGCTGTGCACCATCGACAATTCTTACGGAACGTCAGTGTTAGATGCTGAACCCACCTGACCATTTTATTTGCTGACCGGCGCCAAACTGAACAGAGAGAGCGTCACCGATCCGGGCAACACACCGGATCGGTGACGGCGTGAGAAGAGATTAGAGGGCGCGGATCTCTTTTGAGCGCAGACTCAGGCGGACGGGCACCGATTTGTACGACGGCGTACCGCTCTCTTTATCGAGATAATCCAGCGGAACCAGCACGTTTGCTTCCGGGTAGTAGCCAGCAACCGTGCCAGGGGCAATGCTGTAAGCCACCACGGTGATGTCATCCAGACGCTGCTGTGAGCCGGGGAGGGCGGTATGAATATCTACCCGATCGCCATGCTCCAGCCCCAACTGTTGCATATCCTCTTCGTTCATAAACAGCACGTCGCGCCGACCGAACACCCCGCGATAGCGGTCATCCAGGGCATAGATGGTAGTGTTGTACTGGTCGTGACTACGCAATGTAACCAGACGCAGCACACGCTCGCCTTCGCCCGGGCTGTTCTCACTCACGCCCTCAAACAGCGAAAACATCGCCTTGCCGCTGGCGGTGGGCCAGACACGCTCCGTGGGCGGCAGTGGCATTCGAAATCCGCCCGGCACCCGGATGCGGGCGTTGAAGTTCTCAAAGCCCGGCAGTGTCTGCTCGATAGCGTCGCGAATGCGGTCATAATCCTCCACCAGACCCAGCCAGTCGGTTTTGGTGTGGGGCAGGGTGGCGTGGGCGATACCGGCGACAATGGCGGGCTCCGAGCGTAGCCAGGGAGAGGCCGGTTTGAGCTTGCCGCGGGAGGCATGCACCATCGACATCGAGTCTTCCACGGTGATCGACTGCTGGCCGCTCTGCTGCATATCCAGTTCGGTGCGCCCCAGGCAGGGGAGAAGATATGTCTCTTTCCCGACCAGCAGATGGGTGCGGTTCAGCTTGGTGGCGACATGTACGCTGAGATCGAGACGTTTCAGCGCCGCAAACGCCCTGTCGTGATCGGGCATCGCCACCGCAAAATTCCCCCCGAGGCAGAGGAGCGCTTTGGCCTCGCCGTTGATCATCGCCTGCGCCGCCTGTACCGCGTCGTGGCCGTGGGTGGCTGGCGGGGTAAAGCCGAACACCGTGCCCAGCCGGTCCAGAAAGGCCGCGGTCGGTTTTTCGGTGATCCCCACGGTGCGGTTGCCCTGTACGTTGGAGTGGCCGCGTAACGGACAGATGCCCGCGCCGGGTTTGCCAAAATTGCCGCGCAGCAGCAGGAGATCGGCGATCAAACGCACATTGGCGGTACCCTTGTTGTGCTGGGTGATCCCCATGCCGTAGGTGATGATGGTGGCGCTGGATTTAGCGTAGAGGCGCGCCACGTTCTCCAGATCGGCGCGCTTCAGGCCAGACTCGCGCTCGATGGCCTCCCAGCTCGTGGCGGCGATATCGGTGGCAAAGTCGGTAAACCCTTGCGTGTGGGTGGTGATAAAGTCGTGATCCAGCGCATCCAGCACCAGCAGATGTTTTGCGATACCTTTTAACGCCGCGGCGTCGCCCCCGGCTTTCACCTGATAGTACGTCGAGGCGATATCGGTGGCGCTGTATGTGGCCATCTCTTTGACATTTTGCGGATCGGCGAAGCGCTCCAGCGCCGTTTCGCGCAGCGGGTTAAAAACGATAATCGGCACGCCCCGGCGGGAGAGCTCGTGCAGGGTGCCCATCATCCGTGGATGGTTGGTGCCCGGGTTATGGCCGATGGAGATCACCAGCTCAGCATGGTCGAAATCTTCCAGCGAGACGGTGCCTTTGCCAATCCCGATGGAGCGGGGCAGGCCGACGCTGGTGGCCTGGTGGCACATGTTAGAGCAGTCGGGAAAATTATTGGTGCCCAGCTGGCGAGCAAACAGCTGATACAGGAAGGCGGCTTCGTTTGACGCGCGCCCGGAGGTGTAAAACTCAACCTCATCCGGGGCCAGTCCCCGCAGCACCTCGCCGATACGGGCAAAGGCTTCGTCCCACGCCACCGGAAGAAAAGTATCGCTCTGCGGGTCATATTTCATGGGATGGGTCAGGCGCCCATAGCCTTCCAGCTCAAAATCACTTTTTGACCACAGGGTGCTGACGGTGTGCTCAGCGAAAAATTCCGGGGTGACACGTTTTGTGGTCGCTTCCCAGGTCACCGCCTTGGCGCCGTTCTCGCAGAACTGAAAGGTGGATTTGTGTTCTTTGTCGGGCCAGGCGCAGCCCGGGCAGTCGAAGCCGTCGGGCTGGTTGGTGCGCAGCAGCGTGGCGGGGGCGTCGAAGGTGTCCATCTGCGTACGCACGGCAATCGCCGTGGCTTTTAAGGCGCCCCAGCCGCCCGCAGGACCGGCGTAATGGCGAATGCCGGGTACCGCTCGTCTGTTGTTGCTCATCTGCACTCCTGTCTTAAGCGGGGATTAGTAATGGCGATGCCTGATTTGACTGTCGATCGAAACCCATCTCAATCACATATAGTTTTCATCTTAATTACAAATTATTCACAGCTCAGTTCACAAATCCATCATCAGATGCGTGTGGGTGGATGTCAATGGTTGTATATACATGTTCTGTCATATGGCGTTGCATGGGTATAGCAGGGTCTCTGACGGGCATTAATCATCCACTCAGAGAGGAAACTATGTCGTCTTTTTCATCTTCAGAAGCGCAGTCAAAGCGCGGCGGGACGCGAATTTCGGAAACACGATCCATCGATTACATCCCGGATAATGAACGGCACGGCCACCCCTTCAGCCAGTTTACGCTGTGGTTTGGCGGCAATCTGCAGATCACCGCCATCGTGACCGGGGCGCTGGCAGTGGTGCTGGGCGGGGATGTGGTGTGGTCCATCATTGGCTTGCTGGTGGGGCAGGTGCTGGGCGCGGTGGTGATGTCATTTCATGCCCTGCAGGGTCCGCGCCTCGGGCTGCCGCAGATGATCATCAGTCGCGCCCAGTTTGGTGTGCTGGGCGCGGTGATCCCGCTGGCGCTGGTATGCGTGATGTATGTCGGCTTCTCCGCCAGCGGGACAGTGCTGGCAGGACAGGCGATGGCCAGGCTGCTGTCGGTCTCGAACGTGGCCGGTATGATCCTGTTCAGCGCGATCATTATCGTGATTGCGGTGCTGGGATATAAGGTGATCCACAAGCTCGGCAAGGTAGCGAGCGTGGTGGGGGTGCTGGCGTTTGTCTATCTGTTTATCGCTCTGCTGATCGCGAGCGATGTGGGCGCTGTGATGCAGAATAACCACTTCTCGATGCCGATGTTCCTGCTGGCGGTGTCGCTCTCCTCCTCATGGCAGATCGCCTTTTGTCCCTACGTCTCCGACTATTCCCGCTACCTGCCGCGGGACGTCTCAGGGGTGAAGACCTTTCTCTCCGTCTTCAGCGGTACGGTGCTGGGCACCCAGGCGTCCATGACCCTCGGGGTGATCACCGCGGCAATCGCCGGCAGCGCCTTCAAGGGGCATGAGGTGAGTTACATTGTCGGGCTGGGTAAAAGCGAGGCGATGGCGATGGTGATCTACTTTGCGATCTGCTTTGGCAAAATCACCTTTACCACCCTTAACGCCTACGGCAGTTTTATGTCGTTGACCACCATTGTCTCGGGTTTTCGTCGACAGACGACGCTGAGCCAGAAAAGCCGCGTCACCTTCGTGGTCCTGATGGTGACCCTCTCATGCGTGATTGCGCTGCTGAGCGAACCGGCGTTCCTGAAGCATTTCACCCATTTCCTGTTGTTCCTGTTGGCCTTTTTCGTACCGTGGAGCGCCATCAGCCTGACCGATTACTTTATTATCTCCCGTAAAGCGGTAGATATTCCGGCGCTGTTCGATTCCCGTGGTCGCTACGGGCACTGGAACATGTTTGCCATCAGCGTCTATGTTGTTGGCGTGTTGATCCAGCTGCCGTTTATTGAAAACCCGCTCTACCACGGCTCACTGACCTGGCTGTTTGCCGACAACGATGTCTCGTGGGTGATTGGGTGGTTCTGCACCGCAGCGCTCTATTATGGCTTGCGGCGTTTTGATCGGCGGGTGCTGCCGACAGAGACGATCTATCCGGCGTCGGGCAGGTGAAAGAGATGTCAGCGATCCCGCAGGTCAAACGGGATCGCGGCTCTTTTACCGGGAGGTAAAAGCAAAACCTTCGTCGGCCCAGCCGGTCATTCCGCCAATCATAATTTTCACCGGGCGGCCCATCTGCGCCAGCTTCAGCGCGGCGCGATCCGCACCGTTGCAGTGCGGCCCGGCGCAATAGACCACAAACACTGTATCGGAGGGCCACTCCGCCATTCTTTGCTCGGTCATATCGCGATGTCGCAGGTGCAGCGCCCCAGGAATATGACGGCGGGCGAACGCCTCCGGACTGCCGACCACATGCAGCAACACAAAATCGACATCCCCCTCTTTAAACGCGGTATGCACATCGTCGCAGTCTGTTTCCACGCTCAGTCGCTGTAAAAAATGGTTTGCTGCGACATCTGGCGACGCTGCAGGATAATCAGTTACATAGCTCATAAACACCTCCAGGAATGAGTCTTTACTCTACGGCGGAGACGCGGCTTTGACAGCTGGCAGAAATGCCAGATAACATCAAGATCATGACAAAACGCATTGAGCGCGGTGATGAATAATCCTCTGGTGGTTGTGCTGGCCTATGACGGACTCTGTACCTTTGAATTCGGTATTGCTGTCGAAATTTTCGCGCTGCCCCGCCCCGAGATGGGCCAGGAGTGGTATCGCTTTGCGGTGGCGGGTGTTGATCCGGGTGAGTTACGCGCAACGGGTGGCTTCAGACTGGTGGTGGATGGCGGGCTGGAGCTGCTGAGTGAGGCCGGAACGATCATCGTGCCCGGCTGGCGAGGGGCGGATGTTCCGGTGCCCGCCGCGCTGTGCGAGCAGCTTGTCGCGGCACATCGACGTGGGGCGAGGATCCTCTCTATCTGTTCCGGGGTCTTTGTGCTGGCCGCCGCAGGGTTACTCGACAACCGGCAGGCTACCACCCACTGGCGTTATACCGACCTGCTGCAACAGCGTTATCCCGCCATCAAGGTCACACCTGACGTGCTGTATATTGATAACGGTGATGTATTGACCTCCGCAGGCAGCGCGGCGGGTATCGATCTTTGTCTGCACCTGGTGCGCCGGGATTATGGCAGCGTGGCGGCCAACCGCGTCGCGCGTCGGCTGGTGGTGTCGCCCCATCGCGACGGCGGTCAGGCCCAGTTTATTCAGCAGGCGGTGCCTGTCGCGTATGAAGGCCATCGCCTTGGGGCACTCTTCGACTACCTGCATGCCAGGCTTGCCGAGCCGCATACCGTTGAGTCGCTGGCAAAATTTGTCGGGATGAGCCCGCGTACCTTTTTGCGCCGTTTCACCGCCACCACCGGCAAGACACCCGCCCAGTGGTTGCTCCATGCCCGCCTGAGCCGCAGCCAGGATCTGCTGGAGAACAGCCAGCTGTCGATTGAGCGTATCGCGGAGGAGGTGGGGTTTGGCAGCGTGGCGACGATGCGTCATCATTTCAAAAATCAGCTGTCGACGACGCCTGCGGCGTACAGGAAGGGGTTTTACTCTTCAGCAGAGTAATAATGGGCGATGTTGTTTAATGATTCTACAGGCGAGACAGCGAGCCTTTGATAAAAAAAATCCACGCCATAGCGTGGATTTTTTTCAGATCAGTTAACGCATCCGCAGATGCATGACCTTTAAACGTTAAACAGGAAGTTCATCACATCGCCATCTTTAACGATGTAGTCTTTCCCTTCTGCACGCATCTTGCCGGCTTCTTTCGCGCCTTGCTCACCCTTGTAGGTGATAAAGTCTTCAAAGGCGATGGTCTGGGCACGGATAAAGCCTTTCTCAAAGTCGGTGTGGATTTTACCCGCCGCCTGTGGTGCCGTCGCGCCGACAGGGATAGTCCAGGCGCGCACTTCTTTCACGCCTGCGGTGAAGTAGGTCTGCAGGTTCAGCAGCTGGTAACCGGCGCGGATCACGCGGTTCAGACCTGGCTCTTCCAGACCCATCTCAGCCATGAACTCTTCACGGTCGGCATCGTCCAGCTCGGCGATATCAGACTCGACAGCCGCACACACGGCCACGACCACAGAACCTTCCGCCGCTGCGATTTCACGCACTTTGTCCAGGTATGGGTTGTTTTCAAAACCGTCTTCATTGACGTTGGCAATGTACATGGTCGGCTTCAGGGTCAGGAAGCTCAGGTATTTGATCGCCGCTTTGTCTTCGTCAGTCAGGTTTTTCAGCGCGCGCAGCATGCCCGCGTTTTCGAGCTGTGGCAGACATTTTTCCAGCGCAGCCTGTTCCGCTTTCGCGTCTTTGTCGCCGCCTTTGGCTTTCTTCTGCACACGCTGCAGGGCGCGCTCGCAGGTATCCAGGTCCGCCAGTGCCAGCTCGGTGTTGATGACCTCGATATCATCCGCCGGGTCCACTTTGTTGTTCACGTGGATGATGTTGTCGTTCTCAAAGCAACGCACAACGTGGCCGATCGCTTCGGTTTCACGGATGTTGGTCAGGAACTGGTTACCCAGGCCTTCACCTTTCGATGCGCCTTTTACTAGGCCTGCGATATCCACGAACTCCATAGTGGTTGGCAGAATGCGCTGCGGCTTTACGATCTCCGCAAGCTGATCGAGACGTGGATCGGGCATGGGTACGACACCGGTGTTTGGCTCGATGGTACAGAACGGGAAGTTAGCCGCTTCGATGCCCGCTTTAGTCAGCGCGTTAAACAGGGTGGATTTGCCCACGTTAGGCAGACCAACGATACCGCATTTGAATCCCATTTCTGAATCACCTTAATGTCTTGATATTCAACACGTTAACATTAACGAGTCGAAGAAAAGTAAATAACTACGCCTATTATACACGTAACCCGCAGCCTGCGGGGCAAAAAAGCCGTTTCGCGCCGCTTATTGCGCTTTGAAAGCGTGAAGACGGTTGGTGGCTTTAGTTAAACCATCCTGCAACCAGATTTCGGTGCAACGCGCCGCTTCGTCTACCGCCTCGTCGATCAGTTTCTGCTCGGAAACCGGTGGCTTACCCAGGACAAAACCAACAACTTTGTTTTTATCGCCCGGATGGCCAATCCCCACGCGTAAGCGATGGAAGTTAGGGTTATTGCCCAGTTTGCTGATGATGTCTTTTAAGCCGTTGTGCCCGCCGTGGCCGCCACCAAGTTTGAATTTCGCCACGCCCGGCGGCAGATCCAGTTCGTCGTGCGCCACCAGGATCTCATCCGGATTGATGCGGTAAAAGGTCGCCATCGCGGCCACCGCTTTACCGCTTAAATTCATAAACGTCGTGGGCACCAGCAGACGCACATCGGCGCCAGCCAGGTTAACGCGAGAGGTAAACCCGTAGAATTTAGGCTCTTCACGCAGAGGGGCGCGTAACCGCTCGGCCAGCAGATCAACATACCAGGCGCCAGCATTATGGCGGGTGGCAGCATATTCCGCGCCAGGGTTAGCCAGGCCGACAATCAGTTTAATCGTCACGTTTTTGTTCCTGAAAGTGCTAAGTCTGGCGCGTAGTGTACTGTCTGCCGCGTCGGTTGACAAAATTCTGCTAAGCGACACGTAGAAACTGAATAATCCCGGAGCTGAACCATTAGAATTTCATGCTACTCAAAGGCTTATTTGTAAAGTTTTGTTGCACCGAAGTACGTATTTGTGATCGTTGACGCAATCCGCAAAACGGGTGGTGTCTATACTTTACACACAAGGAATAGGGAGATTATTCCCTTACAACCCAAAGTTCCGGAGGTGCTATATGAAACGCAAAAACGCTTCGCTACTCGGTAACGTGTTGATGGGGTTGGGATTAGTCGTCATGGTTGTCGGCGTCGGTTATTCCATTTTAAACCAGCTTCCGCAACTTGACCTGCCACAATACTTCGCCCATGGCGCAGTGCTGAGCATCTTCCTGGGGGCGGTGCTTTGGCTGGCCGGGGCCCGCGTCAGTGGCCACGAACAGGTCTGCGATCGCTACTGGTGGGTACGCCATTACGATAAACGCTGCCGTCGCGAACAGCATAAGCACAGTTAACCAGTGACAGCGCGAAAAACGGTTTCTTCGGAAGCCGTTTTTTTTTGCCTTTTTTCTTGACCCTCACGTAACGTAAGGCACCAGAGTGACCGTGATGGCGAGATAAAAGGAGCAGCGATGTTAATTCAGGTTGGCCTGTTGGCGAAGCGAGCGGGGATCACCGTTCGGACATTACACCATTATGAGCAAACCGGCTTGCTGCTGCCCTCTGCCAGAAGTGCGGCAGGTTACCGTCTTTATACCCTCGCGGATGTACAGCGGCTACACCGTATCCAGGTGTTAGCCAAAGCGGGGCTGGAGCTTGCCGAAATTAAAGAGGTTCTCGATCGGGATCCGCGTTCCATGGTGGATCTCCTGGACGCGCAAATCGCGCTGCTGGATAAACAGATGCGCAGCATTCAGACGCTGCGCGAGCAGCTCGTGAGTTTGCATAGCGCGCTGGCCGCAGGCACCGAGCCCGATCTGGAATCCTGGTTACAGACGCTGGAGTTAATGACGATGTACGATCGCTGGTTCAGTAAAGAAGAGTTACAGGCATTACCGTTTGCGCAGCAAAGTGACGCCCTGGCAGAGATCTGGGCCGGGCTGGTGGCCGAAGCCCGGCGCATGCTGGCGGAGAAGGTGGACGTTGCCGACCCACGCGCTACCGGGCTGGCAACGCGCTGGATGACGCAGCTTGAGGAGGATACCGCAGGCAACCCCGACTTCCTGACCCGCCTGAATGAGATGCACAGCGTGGAGCCGCAAATGCGTGAGCAGACAGGGATCGACGCTGCCATCCTCGATTTCATCACCCGGGCCTTCGCCGAGAGCAAGCTGGCTATCTGGCAGCGCTACCTGACCCCCGAGGAGATGGCGTTTACCCGTGCGCACTATTTTGATCGCATGATGGAGTGGCCGGCACTGGTGGCAAAACTGCATCAGGCAAGCCGGGAAGGGGTGCAGGCAGAGAGCCCGGAAGCACAGCGGCTGGCGGAAAACTGGCTGGCGCTGTTCCAGTCTTACGCAGGGGATAATCCCGCGACCCAGCAAAAATTCCGCGAGGCGATGCAGCAGGAGCCGCATCTGATGAAAGGGACCTGGATGACGCCTGCTGTGCTCGAGTGGCTTCAGCAGGCGATCGGTATCATGATGCAGCGCCGGATGTCACAGATCCGCTAACGCCGCCTCACGGTCAGGATAGAACGCCAGACGGCCCGCAATGGGCTGAACCCCCGCGCGCGCCATCGTGCGCAGGGGCTGGAATTCGAGATTGGTCACCCGCAGTTCACAGCCTTCCGGCAGGCGTTGGACAAAACGCTGGAAGGCGTCCAGCCCGCCGGCATCCAGCACCGGGACCGCATCCCATTTCAACACCACGACACGTTTCCCCGCAATGCGCGACTCCAGCTCGCTGAACAATCCTTCCGCGGCGGCAAAAAACAGCGGGCCGATGACTCGCAGCACCAGCACGTCTTCCGGCGTGGCGACATTGACGCTGGCCAGACGGGTCATACGGGCAATGCGACGCATAAACAGTAATGATGCCAGCACAATCCCGACGCTTATCGCAATGACCATGTCAAACAGCACCGTCAGGGACATGCAGATCAGCATCACGATGATGTCGTCTTTGGGGGCGCGGCGCAGCAGGTTGATGACTTTATGCGCCTCGCTCATATTCCATGCCACCATCAGCAGCAGGGCGGCCATGGCCGAGAGCGGCAGCCAGGAGAGCAAGGGCGCCAGCACAAGCAGGGCGAGGATCACCAGCACCGAATGGACCACCGCCGAGACCGGCGACGTGGCGCCTGCGCGCACGTTAGCCGCGGAACGGGCGATGGCCGCTGTGGCGGTAATGCCGCCGAAGAACGGGGCGATAATATTCCCCAGCCCCTGGCCGACCAGCTCGCTGTTGGCTTTATGTTTGGTACCGGTCATGCCGTCCAGCACCACGGCGCAGAGCAGCGACTCAATCGCCCCCAACATCGCCATCGAAAAAGCGGCTGGCAGGAGGGCGCGCAGGGAGTCCCAGCTTAAGGTAAAGCTCGAGCCGGGCAGATCCCACGGCAGCACCAGCTGGGGCAGAAGCTGCGGGATACCGTTACCCTGGGAGCCATCCGCCAACACATAGTGGAACTGCGAGCCGATAGTGGCGACGTGGCCGCCCAGTAGATTGACTATCCCCATTACCGCGCAGCCCAGCAGCAGGGCGGGCAGGTGTCCAGGCAGGCGGATGCCCAGCCGTGGCCAGAGGATCAGCGTGCCCAGGGTCACCACGCCAATCGCCGCATCGCCCAGGTTTGTCGTCGGCAGCGCCATCGCCAGCGCCCCCACTTTTTGCAGGTAATGCTCCGGCACGTGGGCCATCTGTAAGCCAAGGAAATCCTTAATCTGCATGGTGCCGATGGTGATGCCGATCCCGGAGGTAAAGCCCAACGTGACGGAGAGAGGGATATACTCAATCAGCCTGCCAAAGCGCGCCAGACCGAACAAAATCAAAAATACCCCGGACATCAGGGTCGCCACTAGCAATCCGCCCAGACCAAACTGCTGAGAAACCGGATAGAGGATCACCACAAAGGCCGCGGTCGGCCCGGAGACGCTGAAGCGCGACCCACCGGTCAGGGCAATCACAATCCCGGCGACGGCGGCAGTGTAGAGGCCATACTGCGGCGCTACGCCGCTGCCAATGGCCAGCGCCATCGCCAGCGGAATGGCAATGATACCGACGGTGATCCCGGCGATCAGGTCACGAGTGAAGCGTGACAGGGTATATTTCTCTTTCCAGCAGGCGTCGATGAGGGCGCGGAAGGGAAGAACATGAGAGGAAGCGTTTTTCACAATCATCATCCATGTGCGCATCATCTGTCATATCAATGGCAGGTGAAGGAGGCATTAATCATACAAATAAATACTACAGACAAAAAAACCCGCCGTAGCGGGTTTTCTGACTGCGTCCGATTAGTGTTCGAACATTGCAGAGATAGATTCTTCGTTGCTGATACGACGAATCGCTTCTGCCAGCATCCCGGACAGGGTCAAAGTACGCACGTTTGGCAGCGCTTTGATCTCGTCGCTCAGTGGGATGGTGTCGCACACCACAACTTCATCAATAACGGAGTTGCGCAGGTTGTTCACGGCATTGCCGGAGAAGATCGGGTGAGTCGCGTAAGCGAATACGCGTTTAGCACCACGCTCTTTCAGCGCTTCGGCGGCTTTGCACAGAGTGCCGCCGGTGTCGATCATGTCGTCAACCAGCACGCAGTCACGGCCAGCAACGTCACCGATGATGTGCATCACCTGAGAAACGTTAGCGCGCGGACGACGTTTGTCGATGATCGCCATGTCGGTGTCATTCAGCAGTTTGGCGATAGCGCGAGCGCGAACCACGCCGCCGATGTCTGGAGAAACCACAATCGGGTTGTCCAGGTTCAGCTGCAGCATATCTTCCAGCAGGATTGGGCTGCCGAATACGTTATCAACCGGAACATCAAAGAAGCCCTGGATCTGCTCGGCATGCAGGTCAACCGTCAGAACACGGTCAACGCCAACACTGGAGAGGAAGTCAGCAACAACTTTTGCGGTAATTGGCACACGTGCGGAACGGACGCGACGGTCCTGACGGGCATAGCCAAAGTAAGGAATGACAGCAGTGATACGGCCAGCGGAAGCACGGCGCAGGGCATCGACCATAACAACCAGTTCCATCAGGTTGTCGTTAGTTGGAGCACAGGTGGACTGGATGATGAAAATATCACCACCGCGTACATTTTCGTTAATTTGTACGCTGACTTCGCCATCGCTAAAGCGACCTACGGCGGCGTCGCCAAGAGAAGTGTACAGGCGGTTGGCAATACGTTGTGCTAGTTCCGGGGTGGCGTTACCAGCAAAAAGCTTCATATCAGGCACGAGAAGAACCTCAGGCATGCGTCCAGTGGTGGATAGTTCGCCGTAAACTGTGCGGGCCAGGCGAATGCTATCCAGGCGGTGTATTAAAGAGCGCGATGCAACGTCTGGAACAAGGTGACGTTGTCACCGAAACTCAGATTGCGCCAGAATGGCCTGCTGTAGCGGGGAGATATTCATACCGCGCGCCACGAAACCATGCAGCCATTCTGGAGCCAGCTCGAGCACCTGACGTGCAGCGGATTCCGTATCAAATTCAGCAAAGACACAGGCTCCTGTGCCAGTCAGGCGCGACGGCGCGTATTCTAACAGCCAGGAAAGCGCTTCATCAACCTCGCGAAAACGTTTTCTTGCGATATCCTCGCAATCGTTGCTGAATTCACATTTTAATAACGTTTCTATTGACCGGACGGGGGTATCGCGTGGAAGGTCCGGATCTTTAAAGATAACCGGGGTAGGAATGCTGACGCCCGGGTGGGCGACCAGGTACCATTTTTCCGCGGGTTCGGCCGGGGAGAGGATCTCACCCACCCCTTCGGCAAAGGCCGCATGCCCGCGGACAAACACCGGCACGTCGGCCCCGAGCGTTAACCCGAGCGCGGCCAGTTCATCCACCGAGAGATCGCAGCCCCACAGGTGATTAAGTACCACCAGCACGGTGGCGGCATTTGACGAGCCACCACCGAGCCCGCCGCCCATCGGCAGCCGTTTCTCCACGCGGATATCCGCGCCGCTGCCCGCTGGCAGACGTCCGCTTTGCTGCGCCGCCGCCATCAGCAGCCGGGCAGCCCGCACGATCAGGTTATCTTCATCGGCCACACCCTCCACCGGGGTGAGCAGACGAAGCTGCCCATCCTGACGTGGCTCAATCGAAATGGTGTCGCCGTAGTCGATAAACTGAAACAGCGTCTGCAGGGTGTGATAGCCGTCCGCACGCTGGCCGGTAATGTATAAAAACAGGTTAAGTTTTGCAGGTGAAGGCCAGTGGGTCATCATTTGACAATCCAGTTATCCATCTTCAGCTTGATGCGCTGGCCGCCTTCGGTCAGTTCCAGGCTGGTTGGCAGAGCCGGTTTGGTGTTGCTGTCGTAGCCGCCGTAGACCACGTGCCAGTTTTTACCGTTCTGGCTGTAATTTACTTCACTCAGACGGTACTGATCGTCGAGTTTGTAGTCGGTGGCGTCGCCCGGCAGACCAAGGATCCACTGGCGCAGGCTGGTAATCGGAATTGGCATTCCGGTCAGCTTGCCGATCATCTCTTCGGCATCGGTGCCGGTATATTTCTGCCCTTTGTTATCGGTGATTTGCGCGCTGCCTGGCTGGGCAATCAGCTCCATCTCGGTGCTCCCCACCGGGTTGAGCAACAGCAGGCGATAGCGATCCTGGCCGGTCTGCTGCCAGAAGAAGCGGGCATACACTTTCTGCTGATCCGACAGATACGCAAAGGCACCGCGGGTCTGGTACTGGCTTAAACCACGCACCTCCTGCTGGTGCTGACGCCACTGCGGTGAGTCAGGGCTTTTGCCTGGCCCTTTGGGCGGCGTAATGGAACATGCGGTAAGTACCAGCGCGGCGAGGGGCAGGAGGCGAATCAGTCTGGTCATAATAATGACAAATCCTTGAGATACGTGGCGGTTATAGTTCTTAATGCTAGCGTCCGTATGCGGCAGCGTCTACGCTCAAGTTATCCTAAATCATAGAATTAACCATGCTACTTCAGGTTCAGAGGCGTTGGCTGCATCGCGAACTTTTTTGGTTAATATGAACTGGTAACCTATTACTCCGAAAGGGGGCAGTCTCTTTTATTGATCTCGCGCATCCTGTATGATGCGCCCTGCTAACCCTATTAACGCTGGTACTACTCCCGCTCATATGACCCTTTTAGCACTCGGTATTAACCACAAAACGGCCCCGGTTTCACTGCGAGAACGCGTCACGTTTTCGCCGGATACGCTCGACCAGGCGCTGGAAAGTCTGCTTGCCCAGCCGATGGTGCAGGGGGGCGTGGTGCTGTCGACGTGCAACCGTACTGAGCTCTATCTCAGCGTGGAAGAGCAGGACAACCTGCACGAAGCGTTGATCCGCTGGTTATGCGAATACCACAACCTGAACGAAGAAGAGCTGCGTAACAGCCTCTACTGGCACCAGGATAACGATGCGGTCAGCCATCTGATGCGCGTGGCCAGCGGCCTTGATTCGCTGGTACTCGGCGAGCCGCAGATCCTCGGGCAGGTTAAAAAAGCGTTTGCCGACTCGCAAAAAGGCCACCTTAAGGCCAGCGAGCTGGAGCGCATGTTCCAGAAATCCTTCTCTGTCGCCAAGCGAGTGCGAACCGAAACTGACATTGGCGCCAGTGCCGTTTCCGTTGCGTTTGCCGCCTGTACGCTGGCGCGACAGATCTTTGAATCCCTCTCGACGGTCTCTGTGCTGCTGGTCGGCGCAGGCGAAACCATTGAGCTGGTCGCGCGTCATCTGCGCGAGCACAAAGTGAAGAAGATGATTATCGCCAACCGCACCCGTGAACGCGCCCAGGCGCTGGCGGATGAGGTCGGCGCGGAAGTGATTGCCCTCAGCGACATCGACGCCCGTCTGAACGAGGCGGATATCATCATCAGCTCCACCGCCAGCCCGCTGCCGATTATCGGCAAAGGCATGGTAGAGCGCGCCCTTAAGTCCCGCCGCAATCAGCCGATGCTGCTGGTGGACATCGCCGTTCCGCGTGATGTCGAACCGGAAGTGGGCAAGCTGGCGAACGCCTATCTCTACAGCGTGGACGATCTGCAAAGCATCATTTCCCACAACCTCGCCCAGCGCAAAGCGGCGGCGGTGCAGGCCGAAACGATTGTTGAGCAGGAAACCAGCGAATTTATGGCCTGGCTGCGCGCGCAAAGCGTCAGCGAGACGATTCGCGAATACCGCGGTCAGGCGGAACAGGTACGTAATGAGCTGACTGCCAAAGCGATGGCGGCCCTGGAACAGGGCGGCGATCCGCAGGTCATCATGCAGGAACTGGCATGGAAACTGACCAACCGTTTGATCCATGCCCCAACTAAATCACTTCAACAGGCTGCCCGTGACGGGGACGACGAACGCCTGAATATTCTGCGCGACAGCCTCGGGCTGGAATAGCGCGCCATACCCATTTTATAATTAAAAGGTGCACTTACGCCTATGAAGCCCTCTATTGTCGCCAAACTGGAAGCGCTGCACGAGCGCCATGAAGAAGTTCAGGCGCTGCTCGGCGATGCCGCGACCATTGCTGACCAGGAACGTTTCCGCGCCCTGTCGCGCGAATATGCACAATTAAGTGATGTTGCTAAATGCTTTACCGACTGGCAACAGGTTCAGGAAGATATTGAAACTGCGCAGATGATGCTCGACGACCCGGAAATGCGCGAGATGGCGCAGGAAGAGTTGCAGGAAGCGAAGGTCCGCTCCGAAGAGATGGAGCAGCAGCTTCAGGTGCTTCTGCTGCCAAAAGATCCGGACGATGAGCGCAACGCCTTTGTCGAAGTCCGCGCCGGAACCGGCGGGGATGAAGCGGCCCTGTTTGCCGGGGATCTGTTCCGTATGTACAGCCGCTATGCCGAGTCGCGTCGCTGGCGCGTGGAGATCATGAGCGCTAACGAAGGCGAACATGGTGGCTACAAAGAAGTGATCGCCAAAATCAGCGGCGAGGGCGTATACGGTCGCCTGAAGTTTGAGTCCGGCGGCCATCGCGTCCAGCGCGTCCCGGCCACCGAATCCCAGGGGCGTATCCACACCTCCGCCTGCACCGTGGCGGTCATGCCTGAGCTGCCGGAAGCTGAGCTGCCGGACATCAACCCGGCGGATCTGCGTATCGATACCTTCCGCTCCTCCGGCGCGGGCGGCCAGCACGTTAACACCACCGATTCCGCGATCCGTATTACCCACCTGCCAACCGGCATCGTGGTGGAGTGTCAGGACGAACGTTCCCAGCATAAAAACAAAGCCAAAGCGCTCTCGGTGCTGGGTGCCCGTATCCATGCCGCAGAGATGGCGAAACGCCAGCAGGCGGAAGCCTCAACCCGTCGCAACCTGCTGGGTAGCGGCGATCGCAGCGATCGCAACCGCACCTATAACTTCCCGCAGGGTCGTGTGACCGATCACCGTATCAACCTGACCCTCTATCGTCTGGATGAGACGATGGAAGGCAAACTGGATCTGCTGATCGAACCTATCGTGCAGGAGTACCAGGCCGACCAGCTGGCAGCGCTGGCAGAGCAGGATTAATGGATTTTCAGCACTGGCTACAGCAGGCGATAAGCACGCTGGCGGGGGGCGAAAGCCCCCGTCGCGATGCGGAGATCCTGCTGGAGCATGTGACGGGTAAAGCACGCACTTATCTTCTCGCCTTTGGCGAAACGCAGCTGACTGCTGACCAGCAGGCTCAGCTTGACGCGCTTCTGGCGCGCCGCAAAACCGGTGAGCCGGTGGCGCACCTGGTGGGCGAGCGTGAGTTCTGGTCGCTGCCGCTCTATGTCTCTGCGGCAACGTTAATTCCCCGTCCCGATACCGAATGCCTGGTGGAGCAAGCGCTGGCGAGATTGCCCGCCACCCCCGCGCGCATTCTGGATCTCGGCACCGGCACCGGGGCCATCGCCCTGGCGCTGGCCAGCGAGCGTTCGGACTGTCAGGTGACGGCAGTAGATCTCATGCCCGATGCGGTGGCGCTGGCACAGCGTAACCTTGAGCGCCTGGCGTTAGAGAACGTGACGGTGCAGCAGAGCAGCTGGTTTACCGCCCTCGCTGACCAGCAGTTCGAGATGATCGTCAGTAACCCGCCCTATATCGATGAGTGCGATCCGCATCTCGGCGAAGGGGATGTGCGCTTTGAACCGCGCAGCGCGCTGGTTGCGGCGGATCACGGACTGGCAGATCTCAGCCATATTATTATCCAGTCTCGCCAACACCTGGCCAGCAATGGCTGGCTGCTGCTGGAGCATGGCTGGACGCAGGGCGAAGCGGTGCGCAATCTCTTCCTGCAGGCCGGTTTTGCCCAGGTTGAAACCTGTCGCGACTATGGCGGCAACGAGCGCCTGACCGTGGGCAAATGGCATGAATAGCTTCTCTGTACTGATCGCCCTGCACCTGACGGCAGTCGTCCTGACCGTCAGTTTTTTTGCGCTGCGTTACTGGTGGCGTTACAGCAATAACGCCCTTATCAACGCGCGCTGGGTGCGGGTTCTGCCGCACTGCATCGACACCGTGCTGTTTCTTTCCGGCGCGGGGTTAATGTGGGTGACCGGTTATCTGCCGTTTACAGATGAAGGGTCATGGCTGACTGAAAAGCTGTTTGGCGTTATCATCTACATCGTTTTGGGTTTTATTGCGCTGGGACGTCATCGTCCGCGCAGCCAGCAGGCGGGGTTTGTTGCCTTTCTGCTGGGGCTGGTGGTGCTGTACATCATCATTAAACTCGCCACCACAAGAATACCGATACTGGGGTAAGTCATGGAGTCCTTGGCCGATTTCGAATTTAACAAAGTGCCGCTGTGCGATGGAATGATTAAGGTATCAGAGATGATCCGCGATGATTTCATTTCACAATACGTCTACGATGAACTGGAGAAACTGGTGAGTCTGGCGCGTGAAGAGATTAATCAGGCGCGCCCTCAGGACTGGCAACTGGAGAAACTGATTGAGCTTTTTTATGGCGAGTGGGGCTTTTGCGATACGCGTGGCGTGTATCGGCTCTCCGACGCGCTGTGGCTCGATCAGGTACTGAAAAACCGTCAGGGCAGCGCTGTCTCCCTGGGGGCGATTTTATTATGGGTAGCGCACCGTCTTGATATTCCGCTGGTGCCGGTCATCTTCCCGACGCAGATGCTGCTGCGCGCCGAGTGGCTGGACGGCGAGATGTGGTTAATCAATCCCTTTAATGGCGACACGCTCGACGATCACACGCTGGATGTCTGGCTGAAGGGCAACATCAGCCCGATGGCGGAGCTCTACAACGAAGATCTGGACGAAGCGGATAACGCCGAGGTGGTCCGCAAGCTGCTGGATACGCTGAAGTCAGCCCTGATGGAAGAGCGGCAGATGGAGCTGGCCTTGCGTGCCAGTGAGGTGCTGCTGCAGTTTAACCCGGAAGATCCGTACGAGATCCGCGACCGCGGCCTTATCTACGTGCAGCTTGAGTGTGACCACGTTGCGCTGAATGATTTAAGTTATTTTGTTGAGCAGTGTCCGGAAGATCCGATCAGCGAAATGATCCGCGCGCAGATTAATTCCATCGCGCACAAACAGATTACACTGCATTAATCTTAATTCCGATTCACACCTGAATAAGGCGATCCTATGAAACAAAAAGTGGTTAGCATTGGCGATATCAACGTGGCGAACGACCTGCCGTTCGTGCTGTTCGGCGGCATGAACGTACTGGAATCCCGCGACCTCGCGATGCGTATCTGCGAACACTACGTGACCGTGACCCAGAAGCTGGGTATCCCGTACGTGTTCAAAGCCTCTTTTGACAAAGCCAACCGCTCCTCTATTCACTCTTACCGCGGCCCGGGCCTGGAAGAGGGGATGAAAATTTTCCAGGAGCTGAAGCAGACCTTTGGCGTAAAAGTGATCACCGACGTCCATGAAGCAAGCCAGGCGCAGCCTGTGGCAGACGTGGTTGACGTGATCCAGCTGCCCGCGTTCCTTGCCCGTCAGACCGATCTGGTCGAAGCGATGGCGAAAACCGGCGCAGTGATCAACGTGAAAAAACCGCAGTTCGTCAGCCCAGGCCAGATGGGGAACATCGTTGATAAGTTTATCGAAGGCGGTAACGACCAGGTGATCCTGTGCGACCGTGGTTCCAACTTCGGTTATGACAACCTGGTGGTCGACATGCTGGGCTTCAGCGTGATGAAAAATGTCTCTAACCAGTCGCCGGTCATCTTCGACGTGACCCACTCTCTGCAGTGCCGCGACCCGTTTGGCGCAGCTTCCGGCGGCCGTCGTGCTCAGGTTACCGAACTGGCGCGCGCCGGTATGGCGACCGGTCTGGCGGGTCTGTTTATTGAAGCCCACCCGGATCCAGCCAACGCCAAGTGCGACGGCCCATCCGCGCTGCCGCTGGATAAGCTGGAGCCGTTCCTGAAGCAGATCAAGGCGATTGACGATCTGGTCAAGAGCTTTGAAGAGCTGGATACGTCCAACTAATTTGATGAAAGAAAAAACCCGCCGAGGCGGGTTTTTTTATGCCCGGCGGCGCTGCGCTTGCGCGGGCCTCCGGGTTCGGTGGTAATACTGCGTCACGCAAATATCGTCATCAGATAGGCCGCAAACAATGCCATGTGCGCCGCACCGTTGAGCACATTGGTGCGCCCGGTGGAAAACGAAATCTGGCACAGCAGCAGCGACGCCACCATCACAATCATCTCTGGTGCCCCCAGGCTGAACTGCAGCTCGTTACCGGTGAGGAAGGCGATCAGCGTCACCACCGGCACGGTCAGGGAGATGGTCGCCAGCACCGAGCCAAAGAAGAGGTTCATGGCACGCTGCACCTGGTTGTTCAGCACGGCACGTAATGCTCCCAGCCCTTCCGGGGAGAGGATCAGCAGCGCCACCAGGAAGCCGGTAAAGGCCACCGGCGCGTTCATCGCCGTCAACAGCGTCTCCAGCGGCGCCGCATTCATCTTGGTAACCGCAATGACCGCAATCAGATGCACCACCAGCCAGACCGTATGCCACAGGCTGCTGTGCGCGGACGGCTTGCCGTGATGCGGGTCATCGTCGTCGCTCTCATCTTCATGCTCATACACGAACAGGCTCTGGTGCGTTTTGGTCTGGATCAGCAGAAACACGCCGTACATCGCCGCAGAAATCAGCGCCACGAGCAGGGCCTGACCGGTAGTGAAATTGGCCCCCGGCAGCGCCATCGGGAATACCAGCACGATAATCGCCAGCGGGAAGAGAGCGATCAGGTACTGCTTAATACCAAACAGGTTCAGATATTGTGTCGCGAATTTGCGCCCACCCAGCAGCAGCGAGAAGCCGACCAGCCCGCCGGTGACAATCATAATGATGGAGTAGAGCGTATCGCGCATCAGCGTAGGCGCCGCATCACCGGTCGCCATCAGGGCGGAAATAAGGCTCACTTCGAGAATAACGACGGAAAGACTTAAAATCAGGGAACCGTAAGGTTCGCCCAGGCGGTGGGCCAGCACGTCGGCATGGCGTACAACGCTAAAAGCACTGCTCAGAATACCCACGAGGGCCAGAATATTAATCCCGATGACCACTGGCAGTGACTGCGCGCTTCCCCAGAAGAGCAGCACGGCCAGGGCCAGCACCGGGAAAATGAGAGACGTCTCCTTATGACGGGTTTTCACCGTCTCGTGTGCGGTTGTCATGTATTTCTCCGTTTTGGCAGGTGCTTGTAATTATAGATAGAAAAAGAGGAGGTTAAATTAACAGATCCCCTTTAATCTCTGAGTATCTTTTACTTAATTTTACGGTACAGGTGAATTATTCCACGAGATCGTCATAATAATATATTTTTGTTAAATAGGGTCTTAATAACAGTGCATTAAGAAAATGAAACTCAGAATTATAGATTCGACTGGAAGCCTGCGGCATTGTCGACCACACTTATTAAGTGAATAAAAAGAGGGGGTTGCTATGCCATACAAATCGAAAACTGATTTACCGGATAACGTTAAGAACGTACTGCCTGCCCACGCGCAGGATATTTACAAAGAAGCCTTTAACAGCGCCTGGGATCAGTACAAAGATAAAGAGGACCGTCGGGGCGATGACAGTCGTGAGGAGACCGCTCACAAGGTGGCCTGGGCGGCGGTGAAGCAGGACTACGAAAAGGGAGACGATGATAAGTGGCATAAGAAGAAATAGTCATTGCTTAGTTAGCTGTGCTTAATAGTTTGCACCGTCGGCTTTGACTTTTAAGGCGGTCGGCCTCGCGCTCTGTTGCACCCGGCGAGATTATTGCATATCGTCACCCTACTGCTTTCTAATTGAGCAGTAAAAGGACCCGGAAGGTTCATAAAGTGAGGGCAGGGATGCAGGCAGTGGCGGAGGTGCAATATGTTAACGCGAGATTTTCTTATGAAGGCCGACTGCAGAACGGCCTTTGGTGCGATTGAAGAGTCGCTTCTGTGGTCAGCCGAGCAGCGCGCAGCGTCGCTGGCTGCGACCCTGGCCTGCCGTCCGGACAACGGTCCGGTATGGCTCTTCGGCTATGGTTCCCTGATGTGGAACCCGGCGCTGGAGTATGTTGAATCGGCAACCGGGACGCTTCCGGGCTGGCATCGTGCCTTCTGTTTGCGCCTGACCGCCGGACGCGGCAGCGCCTGCCAGCCAGGCCGTATGCTTGCACTAAAAGAGGGCGGACGCACCACCGGCGTGGCCTACCGTCTGCCGGATGCGACCCTGGAAGAGGAGCTGGCGCTGCTGTGGAAGCGTGAGATGATCACGGGCTGCTATATGCCGAGCTGGTGTCGGCTGGAGCTGGATGATGGACGCACCGTTAACGCCTTGGTCTTTATTATGGACCCGCGCCATCCGCTGTTTGAGGCCGACACGCGCGCGCAGGTCATCGCCCCGCTGATTGCCGCCGCCAGCGGCCCGCTTGGCACCAACGCACAATATCTCTTCTCGCTCGATCAGGAGCTGACGCGTCTCGGCATGCAGGATGATTGTCTGAACGAGCTGGTGTCGCGGGTGCGGGCACTGCTGGATAACGAATCGCCGGAAAGCCAGCTGCGCCCTGGCTTTGCCTGAAAAAAAGCCCGGTGACATTGCGCCACCGGGCGAAGAATGATCATGCTGCAACGTAGCTGATGGAGTGCTCAAGCGACTGGCTGTGGCTGTCGATGAGCACCTCCCAGGTTCCGGTATAGGGCACCGTCAGCCAGGCGTTGTCCCTGTTCTGTACGCTTAAAATATCTGCCTGCGTTTTACGTGGCGCTTTGTTACTCATCAGATGAATATGACAACGTTCTGAGCAGCGCACCACTACCGTATCCCCGCCAAACAACTTCAGACTTGCTTTTACCAGTGCCATTTTTTTACCCCGTATCCGGAAACAACGCTCTCCTTGCGGCTAATCCTGAGCGTGATGTTGTTCACAATTCACTCATGGCATAACACCAAAGGGGAAGGATCGGAGTGCTGATTTTGATCAAAAAATGGCATAAGCCTTAAACAAAAATGACAAAATGCCTGAAAGCGCGCAGCGGACATCGCTTTACGCGGCATTCAGGCAGCGGATTAACATTAAATGCGGAAATGACCGGCGGTTTCAGCGAGGTCGCCTGCCTGACCCTGCAGGGCGCTGGCGGCGGCAGCCGACTGCACCACCAGTTCGGCGTTCTGCTGCACCATGCTGTCCAGATTGAGCACCGCGCGGTTAATCTCCTGAATGCCTTTCATCTGCTCGCTGGTTGCCACGGTGATCTCCCGCATAATCCCCGACATGCTGCCAATGCTGGTGACGATCTCATTCATGCTCTGCCCGGCAAGATGCACATAGCGCGAACCGGTCGCCACGCTGTCGGTGGTGGAGTCGATCAGGCTTTTGATCTCTTTTGCCGCCTGGGCGCTGCGGCTGGCGAGATTACGCACTTCGCCCGCCACCACGGCAAAGCCGCGCCCTTGCTCACCGGCACGCGCCGCTTCAACCGAGGCGTTCAGCGCCAGAATATTGGTCTGGAAAGCAATGCCGTCAATCACGCTGGTGATGTCGCCAATTTTGGTCGAGGCGGCTTCGATGGATTGCATGGTGGTGATCGCCTGCGACACCACGTTGCCGCCCCGCGTCGCGGCCTCAGCAGCTTTGCCCGCCTGCGCGTTCGCCACGGCGGCAGATTCGGTGGACTGCGCCACGGAGGCGGTGATCTGCTCCACGGCGCTGGCGGTTTCACGCAGGCTGGAGGCGGCCCGCTCGGTGCGGCCAGAGAGATCCTGGTTCCCGGCGGCAATCTCCTGGGCGGCGTTCTTCACCGAGGCGCTGGCGTCGCGCAACTGCACCATCACCACCGCGAGTTTATCGCTGAAGGCGTTAAAAGCATGGGCGATCTGCGCCACTTCATCGTCACCTTTCTCCGGCAGACGCTGGGAGAGATCGTTGGTGCCGTTGGCAATGGCGTGCATCGCATCGCGAATATCCGACAGGCGCTTCAGCAGGCGGGCTATCACGAAATGCACAACCACCGCGCTGAGCAGCACCAGCACAACCAGCGACAGGGAGGAGGCTTTCAGCAGAGTGCGCATACCTGTCGTCGCATCATCGCTGTCAAGCGCGACAATCAGCTGCCACTGGGTACCGGCAATCGGGGTTGCGGAGAAGGTTTTCGCCACGCCGTTGTACTCCCCCTCGGCGCTGTTGCCATTCTTCAGCGCAGCCAGATCGACGCCGCTGATGACCGCTTTAAAAGGCTTTAAGGTCAGCTCGGGATCGCTGGCGGCGATGACCGAACCCTCGCTGTCAACCAGCAGCCCGCTGCTGGCTGGTGTCGGATGGATGCCGCGCACGTTGGCGATCACGCTGTCCATCGCCACATCGCCCGCCAGCACCGCTTTCAGCTCGCCGTTCTCTTTCACCGGCACGGCGAAAGTGACCACCAGCTTTTTGGTGCCGGTATCCACATACGGGGCGGTGACGACGGCGCGATCCTCTCTCACCGCCTGCTGATACCACGGACGCACCGTTGGATCGTAGTCGGCAGGAACCCCTTCAGGATTGGAAAACTTCGCGGTTTTGCTGGCGTAGCCGGCATAGACGTTGATAAACCCGCCCGCCTGCGCCAGCTGTTTAAACATTGGTACCGGATCGTCGCTCAGGACGACGTTCTGCAGGGAGTTGATCACCAGCGTCTTGCTGCTGACCCAGTCGGCAATCGCCATGCTGTGGCTGGCGCTGGTGCTGGCCAGTATCGAACGTTGGGACTGTTGATTATCCTGACGCGTGACCTGGAAATTAATCACGGTATTCAGTAAAAGCGCGGCGATCAGACATCCGACCGTCGCCGCAATAATACGAGCGCGAATTGACCTGAACATAATGAAATACCTGCTGTGTTGTTGTAAAAAGCCTATCGGCATCGGGCAGGCAAACTTGAAGCTGGAACCGCGCTCATAAGAAAAAAATATTTTTGTTAATGCATTATTAGAAAGTTAATAGTTTATCCGCGGATAGCGTCCACTGCGCCAGCTCCACCAGGGTACCAATCTCCACCCCGTCGATCAGCGGCAGGGCGCTGATACCGCGGCCATCGGCGCAGGTTTTGCACAACTTCACCGGCACGTTTTGCGCCGTCAGGATCTCCAGCATCTGCTGAATGTTATAGCCCTCCGCCGGTTTTTGCCCACGTAGTCCGGCAGTGACCGCGTCGGACATCAAAAACAGGCGCAGATCCAGGTCACTCTCCTGCTCGCGTAAGGCAATCGCCAGTCGCAGGCTGTTGAACAGCGATTCGCTGCCATAGGCCGCACCGTTAGCGACAATCACAATCTTCTGCATGTTGACTCCTGAATAATGAAAAGGCATGAAAATTGCTTCTCTCTTCGGCAGACACTGACCCGGGAGAATAAGCATGACGATAAACACAGGCCGTCCACCCGGCGCCACGGAATGGTTCCAGCAGGCCAGGCTGCTGCGTAAACAGCAGCTGTGCAAACTGGCACAGCTGGGTACGCTGGTGAGCCGGATCAGCCATCTTGTGCATATGCTACAGTGCGAGCGGGGCGCCTCCAACATCTGGCTCTGTTCCGAAGGGGCGCTCTATGCCCTGGAGTGTAAAGCCAGCCGCGCGCTGGTCGACGAGCATGTGCAGGCGCTGCACCAGGCGCTCGGCTCGCCGGTGATGGCCAGCGGTGCCCTGTGCGAGCGGGTGGCCAACGCCCTGCAAAGTCTGGAGCAGCTTCCCGCGCTGCGTGAGACGATTACGGCTTGCGCGCTGCCCGCTACGGCGGCGATGGAGCGTTATAGCCGTATGCTGCGAAACCTGCTCAGTATTGTGCCGCAACTCAATGACAGCATTGATGACCCGCAAATCGCGGGCAGATTTGTCGCGCTCTACAGTCTGATGCAGGGCAAAGAGCTGGTGGGGCAGGAGCGGGCCCTGGGAGCGATTGGCTTTACCCAGGGCTTTTTCAGCGATGAGATGCGCCAGACGCTGGTAGACAGAATCGACGGCCAGCAAACCTGTTTCGAGGTCTTTCTCTCCCTGACCCCTCCCAGCCTGCACGATCCTTTCAATCTCAGCGTACCGGGGGCGGAGGTCGAACAGTTGCGGCGGCTGGCCTGCACCCGGCAACCCGCCGCGGATCAGGGAGTGCTGGCGCTGCACTGGTTCTCGCTGCAAACCGAACGCCTCGAACATCTGCGCACCCTGGAAGAGATGCAGATTGCCGATCTGATGCTGGCGGTGGAGGCGCTGATTAGCCGGGCTGACGACGAGCCGCGTGCAGAGCCGCAGACGGAAGAGCCGCTGGCCCTCTATCCACAAAAACCGCTGCTGCCGCTGGTGCGCCAGCAGGCGCAGGAGATTGAGCAGCTCTCCCGCCAGCTGGCCTCGATGCGCGACACGCTGGAGGAGCGCAAGGTGATCGACAAGGCCAAAAGCGTGTTAATGACCCATCAGCAGATGAGTGAGGAGCAGGCCTGGTGCCAGCTGCGCAAGATGGCGATGGATAAAAATCAACGGATGGTAGATATCGCCCGCGCGTTGCTGACGGTCAAAGCCCTGTGGCAGCCGTAAATGCACCCCGGATGGGCAACGCTTGCATGGTTGAGGTGCGTTCTCGCTGTCGGAATGCAGAAAAGCCCCGTCCTTTAAGCACTTAAAACCTGGCATCACCCTTGCATTAATCAACATAACAATTTTAACGACGCGCCAACGGCGGTGTGTCGTTCTTGAGGATAAAGGCGTCCTGCGGTGCTTCGGCACTGCCGGGCGCTTTTTTTTGCCATTTTTTCAGGAGTGAGCATGGTGGAATGGACAAGACGGCGTTTTTTACAGGCCAGTGCGCTGGCGGGCGGGGCGCTGATGTTGCCGGGATTGATGCAGGGCGCATGGGCCGCGGGCTCCGATAAACCGGAGCTGGACACGGTGCGCGTCGGCTTTATCCCCCTGACCGACTGCGCGCCGCTGGCGATCGCGGCCTGGAAAGGGTTCGATAAGAAATATGGCTTCACCCTGGTGCCGAGCAAAGAGGCGAGCTGGGCGGCGGTACGCGACAAGCTGGTGGCTGGGGAGCTGGACGCGGCGCATATTCTCTATGGCCTGCTGTACGGCCTGGAGCTGGGGATCGCCGGTAAAGCCAAACCGATGGCCAACCTGATGACCCTCAACCGGAACGGGCAGGCGATCACCCTGTCGAGCGATCTGGCTCAGCAGGGTGTGCGCGACGTCGAGGGGCTGAAGAAGCTCATCGCCCGGGAAGCACCGGGCACCTACACCTTCGCCCACACTTTTCCCACCGGCACCCACGCCATGTGGCTCTACTACTGGCTGGCGAGCGCAGGCATCAACCCCTTCGACGACGTGCGCACCGTGGTGGTGCCGCCGCCGCAGATGGTGATGAACATGCGCATCGGCAACATGGTCGGCTTCTGCGTCGGCGAGCCGTGGAACGCCCGCGCCATTAACGATCGCATCGGCTTTACCGCCGCCACCTCCCAGTCCATCTGGCCGGAACACCCGGAAAAAGTGCTCGGCACCCGCCACGAGTGGGTAGAGCAATACCCGAACACTGCCCGGGCGCTGGTCAGCGCGCTGCTGGAGGCCCAGCGCTGGATCGACGCCTCACCGCAGAACAAAGAGGAGACCGCGCAGCTGCTGGCCCGGCGCGCCTGGCTCAACACCAAAGAGCAGTACCTCACGGGCCGGATGCTGGGCGAATACGACAGCGGAACCGGCAACCGCTGGCAGGATGCCAACCCGATCCGCTTCTTTGAGGAGGGGGCGGTGAGCTACCCGTGGCACTCCGACGGAATGTGGTTCCTGACCCAGTTCCGCCGCTGGGGACTACTGAAAACCGACCCGGATTACGCCGCTATCGCCCAGCGCATCAACCGCACCGACATCTGGCAGGATGCCGCCACTGCCGTGGGCGGGATTCGCGCACCTTCATCGCCGCTGCGCACCAGCACCTTAATGGACGGCACCGTCTGGGACGGCACCGATCCGAAGGGTTACGCCAACCGTTTCGCCATTCACCGTACAGGGGCCTGATATGAAAAACGTCAACATTAAAGCCGCACCCGCCGTACCCGCCGAGCCGGTCAGCGGGGAAGTGATCGCCCTGCCGCCGGTGCAGGTCCGCCGCCGCACTCCGGGGTTTGCCCGCCGGACCAACGATCTGCTCCAGCGCATCATTCCGGCGCTGCTTGGCCTGGGGTTGCTGGTGATCGCCTGGCAGCTGGCGGCTATCAACAGCAAAGGGTTCCCGACGCCGCTCAGCACCCTGGACTCGGCCATCACGCTATTTGCCGATCCGTTCTACCGAGATGGCCCCAATGATATGGGGGTGGGCTGGAACGTGCTGGCCTCGTTGCAGCGTGTCGCTATCGGCTTTGGCCTGGCAGCGATCGTCGGCATCCCGCTGGGCTTTATGATTGGCCGGTTTACCTTTATGTCCCGCATGTTCACCCCGCTGATTGCGCTGCTGCGCCCGGTCAGCCCGCTGGCCTGGCTGCCCATCGGCCTGCTGCTGTTCCAGAAGGCGGAGCCTGCTTCCAGCTGGACCATTTTTATCTGCTCGATCTGGCCGATGGTCATCAATACCGCCGAAGGGGTGCGCCGCATTCCGGAAGATTACCTCAACGTGGCGCGGGTGCTGCAGCTCTCCGAGTGGACGGTGATGCGCCGCATTCTCTTCCCGGCCGTGCTGCCTGCGGTACTCACCGGGGTGCGGCTCTCCATCGGCATCGCGTGGCTGGTGATTGTCGCCGCCGAGATGCTCACCGGGGGCTTGGGGATCGGCTTCTGGATCTGGAACGAGTGGAACAACCTCAACGTTGAAAACATTCTCATCGCCATCGTCATTATCGGCGTGGTGGGTTTGCTGCTGGAGCAGGGGCTGATGCTGATCGCCCGCCGTTTCAGCTGGCAGGAAAAATAAGGAGCACATGATGAAACCTCTCATTCAGGTCCAGGCCGTCAGCCAGCGTTTTTCCACCGCCAGCGGCGAGTTCCTGGCGTTGCAGAACGTCTCTTTTGATATTCACGAAGGGGAGACCATCAGCCTGATTGGTCACTCCGGCTGCGGCAAATCGACGCTGCTGAACCTGATCGCCGGCATCACGTTGCCGACAGAAGGCGGGCTTCTCTGCGATAACCGCGAGATCGCCGGGCCAGGGCCGGAGCGGGCGGTGGTGTTCCAGAACCACTCCCTGCTGCCGTGGCTCACCTGTTTTGACAACGTAGCGCTGGCGGTGGATCAGGTCTTCCGCCGCAGCATGAGCAAAGCCGAGCGGCGGGAGTGGATCGAACACAACCTCGAGCGGGTGCAGATGGGGCACGCCATCCACAAGCGGCCGGGGGAGATCTCCGGCGGCATGAAACAACGGGTGGGGATTGCCCGCGCCCTGGCGATGAAGCCAAAAGTGCTGCTGATGGATGAGCCGTTCGGCGCGCTGGATGCCCTGACCCGCGCCCATCTGCAGGATTCGGTGATGCACATTCAGCAGGAGCTGAACACCACCATCGTGCTGATCACCCACGACGTGGACGAAGCGGTGCTGCTCTCGGATCGGGTGCTGATGATGACCAACGGCCCGGCGGCAACGGTAGGCGAGATTTTGCGTGTCGACCTGCCGCGTCCGCGCAACCGGGTGCAGCTGGCGGAGGATAGCCGCTATCACCATATGCGCCAGCAGATCCTGCACTTCCTCTATGAAAAACAGCCGAAAGCGGCCTGAGGAGCATAACCATGCGCCTGGTCATCATTGGAAACGGACTGGCGGCAACGCGGCTGGTTGAGTCATTGACCGAGCGCGCGCCAGGCCGCTTTGAGATCACCCTCATCGGCGAGGAGCGCGTACACGCCTACAACCGCATACAGCTTTCGCCGGTGCTGGGGGGCGAGAAAGAGGCGGCGGCGACACAGCTTCACGATGAGAGCTGGTATCGGACGCGCGGCATCACCGTGGTGTGCGGCGAGCGGGTGCGGGCAGTGGATATCAGCGCCCGAACGCTGCGTACCGACAGCCGACAGCTCGTATGGGATGAACTGGTCTTTGCCACCGGTTCCCAGCCGTTCGTGCCGCCGATCCCTGGCAGCCATCTGCCCCACGTCTTTACCTTTCGCACTCTGGAGGATGTGGCCGCTATTCTGGCGACGCCCGGCCCGGCGGTGGTGCTGGGGGGCGGCGTACTCGGCGTGGAAGCCGCCGCAGCGTTAAGACAGCATGGTGACAACGTCACGTTAGTCCATCGCGGTCCGTGGCTGATGGAGCAGCAGCTCGATCAGCAGGCGGGTCTGCTGCTGGAGCAGGCGCTTTGCGAGCGGGGTATCGGCTGTGAACTGAACGCCGGGTTGTCGCAGATCGCCCCGGACAGCGTCACCCTCAGCGACGGGCGCACCCTGGCCGCCACCCGGGTGGTACTGGCGACGGGCGTGTTGCCCTATATCGCCCTGGCGCAGGCCAGTGGTGTGCCCTGCGGCCGGGGGATCCTGGTGGATAACCAGATGCGCACTGCAATGGAGGGCATCAGCGCCATCGGCGAATGCTGTGAATTAAACGGCGAGACCTGGGGGCTGGTGGCGCCGTGCCTCGCCCAGGCGGAGATCCTCGCCGCCCGTCTCGCGGGGGAGTACGTCGCACCCTTTACCCCCACGCAAAACGGCATGCGCCTGAAGGTGACCGGTATTGAGCTGTTCAGCGCTGGCGAGGTTATCGCGCAGGAAAAAGATGCGGTGTGGACCAGCTGGGACCCGCTGACCCGCCACTACCGCCGTCTACTGGTTCGCAACGGCACGCTGGCAGGCGTGCTGCTGATGGGGGAGTGTCGCAGCGCGGCCACCCTCACCGATTTACTGGCTACGTCAGAACCCGCTCAGGCGGACTGGCTGTTCGATCGATTCACTACGCAGCCGCAGGTTGCAGGACAGAACGCTATGACAAAACCTACTCTGGTTGTGGTTGGGCACGGTATGGTCGGCCACCATTTTCTTGAAGACTGCGTCAATCGCGGTTTGCATCAGCAGTATCAGATTGTGGTCTTCGGCGAAGAGCGCTATGCCGCCTACGATCGCGTCCATCTGTCGGAATATTTTGCCGGACGCAGCGCCGACTCGCTGTCGATGGTGGCCGGAGATTTCTTTGCCGATAACGGCATTGAGCTGCGCCTCTCCCAGCCGGTGGTCGCCATCGATCGTGACGCCCGGGTGATTCGCACGGGAGCAGGGCACGAAACCCACTGGGACAAGCTGGTGCTGGCCACCGGTTCATACCCGTTTGTGCCGCCGGTGCCGGGCCGGGATCTGCCGGGCTGTTTTGTCTACCGTACTCTCGACGATCTGGATAACATCGCCGCCCATGCAAAAAATTCGCGCACCGGGGTGGTGATTGGCGGCGGCCTGCTGGGGCTGGAGGCGGCCAACGCCCTGAAACAGCTTGGGCTGGATACGCACGTGGTGGAGTTTGCCCCGAACCTGATGGCGGTGCAGCTCGATAACGACGGCGCCGCCATGCTGCGCCGTAAAATTGAAGCCCTCGGCGTGGGGGTGCATACCAGTAAGGCCACCACCGAAATCGCAGAAACCGACAGCGGGATGGTACTGCGCTTCGCCGACGGCAGCGAGCTGGCGACCGACATGGTGGTCTTCTCCGCCGGGATCCGCCCGCAGGATGCGCTGGCCCGGAGTTGTGGCCTGGTGCTGGGCGAACGCGGGGGGATTGCCATCGACAACCAGTGCCGCACCTCGGATAGCGATGTTTTTGCTATCGGCGAATGCGCCCTCTGGGAGGGAAAAATCTACGGTCTGGTGGCGCCTGGCTACCAGATGGCGCGGGTGGCCTCCGCCGCGCTGGCGGGAGAAGAGAACGCGTTTATGGGTGCGGATATGAGCACCAAGCTGAAACTGTTAGGCGTAGATGTCGCGTCGTTCGGCGATGCCCATGGCCGCACCGCAGGGGCGCAGAGCTACCAGTGGACCCACGGCCCGCAGCAGATCTATAAGAAGATCGTGGTCAGCGCCGACAATAAAACCCTGCTTGGCGGGGTGCTGGTGGGGGATGCCAGCGAATACGCGACCCTGGTGCAGATGATGCTCAACGACATCCGCCTGCCCAACGATCCGGAAACCCTGATCCTGCCTGCGGTGGCGGGCAGCGCCCCGAAAGCGCTGGGCGTGGCGGCTCTGCCGGAGAGCGCGCAGATCTGCTCTTGCCACAACGTCAGCAAAGGCGACATCTGCCAGGCGGTCAGCAACGGTGCCACCGACATTGGGGCGGTAAAACAGTGCACCAAAGCGGCTACCGGCTGCGGCGGCTGTAGCGCCCTGGTAAAACAGGTGATGGAGTTCCAGCTGGCGGCCCAGGGCGTGGAGGTGAAAAAGGACATCTGCGAGCATTTCGCGTACTCGCGGCAAGAGATCTACCACCTGGTACGCGTCAACCGCATTCACACCTTTGAACAGCTCATCAGCCGCTACGGCCAGGGGCATGGGTGTGAGATCTGTAAGCCGCTGGTGGGATCGGTGCTGGCCTCATGCTGGAACGAATACCTGCTGAAACCGGCCCACCTGCCGCTGCAGGACACCAACGACCGCTACTTTGCCAATATCCAGAAAGATGGCACCTACTCCATTGTGCCGCGCATGGCCGCTGGCGAAGTGACCGCCGACGGGCTGATCGCCATCGGGCAGATCGCCAAACGCTACCAGCTCTACAGCAAAATCACCGGCGGACAGCGTATCGACCTGTTTGGCGCCCGGCTGGAACAGCTCCCGGAGATCTGGCAGCAGCTGATCGACGCCGGGTTTGAAACCGGCCATGCTTACGGCAAATCCCTGCGCACGGTGAAATCCTGCGTCGGCTCCACCTGGTGCCGCTACGGCGTGCAGGACTCGACCGGGCTGGCGGTGACGCTGGAGAACCGTTACAAGGGGTTGCGCGCCCCGCACAAGATCAAGATGGCCGTTTCCGGCTGCACCCGCGAGTGCGCCGAAGCCCAGAGCAAGGATGTGGGGGTGATCGCCACCGACAAGGGCTGGAACCTCTATCTCTGCGGCAACGGTGGCATGAAGCCCCGCCACGCGGATCTGTTTGCCAGCGATCTCGATGACGCCACGCTCCTGCGCTACGTCGACCGCTTCCTGATGTTCTATATCCGCACCGCCGATCGTCTGCAGCGCACCAGCACCTGGCGGGATAACCTCGAGGGCGGGCTGGAGTACCTGCGCGAGGTGATCATTGACGACAGCCTGGGTATTGCCGCCGAGCTGGAGCAGGAGATGCAGCGGGTGGTAGATACCTATCAATGCGAATGGCAGACCACTTTGCAGGACCCGGGCCGCCTGGCGCAGTTCCGCACCCTCAACGCCGCGCCAGCATCCGCAAAACGCTGGCAGGATATCTGTACTCTGGACGAGATCCCGGAACAGGCCGGCATTGGTGCCCGTCTGGGTACGCAGTCCATTGCGCTGTTCCGCTTCGGCAAGGCGATTTATGCCCTGGAGGATCGCGAGCCGGGCGGCAGCGCCAGCGTATTGTCACGCGGCATTCTCGGGGATGCCGGAGGCGAGCCGGTGGTGATCTCGCCCCTGTATAAAACGCGGATCCGCCTGCGCGACGGGCGCCATGTTGAAACCGGGGAAGTGGCGGTGCGCGCCTGGCCAGTCAGAGTCGATGGCGACCGGGTGCAGGTGGGCAGTGAAGAGCTGGTGATGCGCGCGGAGGCCTCATGACGGAAACCCAAACGACCTGTCCTTACTGCGGCGTGGGCTGCGGCGTGATCGCCCGCGTCGAAAACGGCGAGGTGAGCGTGCGCGGTGACGACAGCCATCCGGCCAACTTCGGACGGCTGTGCGTCAAAGGCTCGGCGTTGGGGGAGACCACCGGCTTAGCGGGTCGACTACTGCACCCGGAGGTGGACAACCAGCCGGTGAGCTGGGAGCAGGCGCTGGATACCGCGGGTGCACGGCTGGGGGAGATTATTGAAAAACATGGGCCGCAGGCGGTGGCCTTTTATGCCTCCGGCCAACTGCTGACCGAGGATTACTACGCCGCCAACAAGCTGATGAAAGGCTTTATCGGCGCGGCCAATATCGACACCAACTCCCGGCTCTGCATGTCCTCGGCGGTGGTGGGCTACAAGCGCGCCTTTGGCGAAGACATTGTCCCGTGCAGCTACGAAGACATCGAGCAGACCGAACTGGTGGTGCTGGTGGGATCTAACGCCGCCTGGACGCACCCGGTGCTCTATCAGCGCCTGGCGCAGGCGAAGATTGATAACCCGACGATGAAGGTGGTGGTGATCGACCCGCGGCGTACCGCAACCTGTGATATTGCCGATCTGCATCTGGCCCTGACGCCGGGCAGCGACGCCGGGCTGTTCGTGGGGCTGCTCAACGCGGTCGACCCCGGCCAGGCCAGCGACTGGCCACCTGAGCGGGTGGCCGAATTTTGCGGCCTGCCGCCCGACGAGGTCGCCACCTTTTACACCTGGTTTATCGCCGCCCCGCGCGCAGTGACGCTCTACACCATGGGGATCAACCAGTCCACCAGCGGCAGCGACAAGTGCAATGCCATTATCAACGTCCATCTGGCGAGCGGAAAAATTGGGCGTGAAGGCTGCGGACCCTTTTCGCTGACCGGTCAGCCCAATGCGATGGGCGGGCGCGAGGTGGGCGGGCTGGCGAATCAGCTGGCGGCGCACATGAACTTCACGCCGGACGATTTGAGCCGCGTGGCGCGCTTCTGGGGGACGGAGCGGCTGGCGCAGACGCCGGGACTGATGGCGGTGGAGCTGTTTGAGGCCATTGCCCGCGGTGAAGTGAAGGCGGTGTGGATCATGGGTACTAACCCGGCGGTGTCGCTCCCGGACAGCCATGCGGTCTGTCAGGCGCTGGCGGCCTGCCCGCTGGTGATGGTCTCCGAGGTGATGCGCGACACCGACACCAGCCGCTTCGCCCACATTCGTTTTCCGGCGCTCGGCTGGGGGGAGAAAGAGGGGACGGTGACCAACTCCGAACGGCGCATCTCCCGCCAGCGCGCTTTTCTGCCCGCGCCCGGCGAGGCGAAACCCGACTGGTGGATCATCGCCCGTATTGCTGAGAAACTGGGCCATGGCGCGGCCTTCGCCTGGGATCATCCTCACGCCATCTTTGCCGAACACGCCGCGCTGACGGCTTTTGAAAACGACGGCGAACGGATGCTCAATCTCGCGGCGCTGGCACCGCTGACCCGCGAAGAGTGGGATGGGCTGACGCCCTGGCAGTGGCCGATCAACCGGGAAGCACTCACCCGTGCGCAGCAGGTGCCGGTCAACCCGCAGCCGCACGGCGCTACGCCGAATCTGCTCTATCCCTTTACCCTCAACAGCGGACGCGTGCGCGATCAGTGGCACACCATGACCCGCACCGGCTACGTGCCGCGCCTGATGCAGCACCGCGATGAACCGACGGTAGAGATCTCGCCGCAGGATGCCGCCCGGCTGGGATTGCGCGACGGACAACTGGCGCGCATCAGCGCCCCGCGCGGGTTGATGGTGGCCCGGGCGCGGATAAACGATGGGCAGCGCCCCGGGGAGCTGTTTGTCCCGATGCACTGGAACAGCTGTTTTTCGCGCCAGGGCAAAGTAAATGCCCTGGTTGAAGGGCGCTGCGATCCCCACTCCGGCCAGCCGGAGAGCAAACAGACCGCGGTGCGGCTGATGCCGTGGCAGCCCGCCTGGCAGGGGGAGCTTTACAGCCGGGAGGAACTGACCCTGCCGACGTACGTCCACTGGTGGCGCAAAGCGGCAAACGGGGTGACGCGCCTGACTCTGGCGGGGGACAAGCCGCTGTTGGAGTGGCTGCTGGCACACTGCGCCGGGCAGGGCTGGCAGCTGCAAATCGCGCAGACGGGCGAGCGCAGCAGCCTCCTGGCCTGGCATGACGGGGCATTGATGCTGGGATTCTGGCAAAACACCGGGGTACCGGCGCTGGCGCACAGCGTTATCGAAGCGGCCTTTTGCACCGCGCCGGTCGCGCTGGCGGAGCGTCACGCCCTGCTTGACGGGCAGGACCCTGGCGAGCGCAGCGATCCGGGGCGCATCATCTGTAGCTGCTTTAGCGTCGGCGAAAACGCTATCCGCGAGGCCATTGCAGGAGGATGCGACTCGGCGGCGGCGCTGGGGGCGAAATTGCGCTGCGGCACCAACTGCGGCTCCTGCGTGCCGGAGCTGAAGGCACTGCTTTCTGTGAGGGTGTAAACGCCTGATGGCGCTTCGCTTATCAGGCCTACGGTTTCTGTGCGGGGGTAAACGGCTTATCAGGCCTACAGGATGCGTAGGCCGGGTAAGCGCAGCGCCACCCGGCAATCTTCAGGATATTCCTGAAATTTACCTTAGGGCTGAAATTTTTTCTCAGGCACGCTAAGGTGTTAACTCCGTTTTCTTTCAACACAGGCACCCTTACACGACGGTGATGGTTGTTTCCCCCCATATTCGTTCGCTGTTTCTTCTCCTCTGTTATGCCGGAGCCGTTCACGCTGCCCCGAATTCGTTTATCCATCAGGCGCAAAATCCGTTCGATAATAATGGCGACAGCCTGCCGGACTTAGGCATGGCGACCCCGACGGGGGAAGGTGAGAAGCATCTGGCGGAGATGGCGAAAGCGTTCGGCGAAGCCAGCATGACCGACAACGGCCTGACCACCGAGGAGCAGGCCCGGCAGTTTGCCCTGGGCCAGGTGCGGGACGCCGTCAGCCAGGAGGTGAACCAGCACATTGAGTCCTGGCTTTCGCCGTGGGGTAATGCCAGCGTCGATCTGCTGGTCAATGACGAGGGGCGCTTCACCGGCAGCAAGGGGAGCTGGTTTATACCCTGGCAGGATAACAACCACTACCTCACCTGGAGTCAGCTCGGCCTGACCCAGCAGGAGGACGGTCTGGTGAGCAATGCGGGTATCGGCCAGCGCTGGGTGGCGGGCAAATGGCTGCTGGGTTACAACACCTTTTATGACAATCTGCTCGATGAAAACCTCCAGCGCGCCGGGCTCGGCGCCGAAGCCTGGGGCGAATACCTGCGCCTGTCGGCCAACTACTATCAGCCGTTTGCCAGCTGGCGTGACAGCTCGGAGGTGCAGGAGCAGCGCATGGCGCGCGGGTACGATATCAGCGCCAACGCCAGGCTGCCCTTTTATCATCACCTCAACACCAGCATCAGCTTTGAACAATATTTTGGCGACAGCGTGGATCTGTTTCACACCGGCACCGGGTACCACAATCCGCTGGCGGTCAACCTCGGGCTGAACTACACCCCGGTGCCGCTGGTGACCCTTTCCGCCGGGCATAAGCAGGGGGAGAGCGGGGTGAGCCAGAACAACCTCGGCCTGAAACTCAACTACCGCTTCGGGGTGCCGCTGAAAAAACAGCTCTCCGCCAGCGAAGTGGCCGAAAGCCGCTCCCTGCGGGGAAGCCGCTACGATCCACCTGAACGTCAGAACCTGCCGGTACTGGAGTTCCGTCAGCGTAAAACGCTCTCGGTATGGCTGGCGACGCCGCCGTGGGATCTCAAGCCGGGCGAAACGGTCATGCTGAAGCTGGATATTCGCAGCCGTAACGGGGTGCGTTCCCTGCACTGGCAGGGCGATACGCAGGCGCTGAGCCTGACCTCACCGGCGAAGGCCAGTGACAGCGAAGGCTGGAGCATTATCCTGCCGGCGTGGGATAGCAGTGAGGGGGCAAGCAACCGCTGGCGGTTGTCGGTGGTGGTGGAAGATGAAGCGGGGCAGCGTGTCTCTTCCAATGAGATCACGCTTGCCCTGACGGAGCCGCTACTGGCGCTGCCAGAGGAGGATCCGCGCTGGACGCTGCTGCCGGACGAGTAAACTCAGAAAATGCGCTCCTGGTGTACCCAGACCGCCGCTTCGACCCGTGACTTCAGCTTCATCTTCTTCAGCATATGCTTCACATGGACTTTGACCGTGCTTTCGGTGATGTCCAGACGGCGGGCGATCATCTTGTTTGGCAACCCCTGGGCGATGAGCTTCAGGATATCGCGCTCGCGCGGGGTCAACTGGCTCACGTCGCGATCGGAGGTGGCACGGTTGGCGCGCAGGCTGGCCGCCAGCACCGGGGTTAACGCTTCGCTCAACACCATGTCACCAGCCGCCGCCTGTTGCAGCGATTTCAGCAGATCTTCCGGCTCCATGTCTTTTAACAGGTAGCCATCGGCGCCGCGTTTCAGGGCGGTGACCACATCCTCTTCATGGTTGGAGACGCTGAAGACCACCACGCGCCCGGAGAGCGTTTTCTCGCGCAGCTTATCGAGGGTTTCGAGGCCGTTCATGCCGGGCATATTCAGGTCGAGCAGGATCAAATCAGGATCGAGCGCTTCGGCCAGTTCAATACCCTGTTCCCCGTTGCTGGCTTCGCCCACGACGGTGATATCCGACGCCATGCTGATAAGTTGTTTAACACCGGTGCGCAGCATCGGATGGTCGTCGATCAACAGGATTGTAGCGGGCTCCTGATTAGACATGGTGTTCTCCTTGAGCAGTGAAAAGAGGCTTTTCGGGAATAAAGGTGACGATAACGTCAGTTCCGCCCGATTCACTTCGGCGGACCTGACAATCTCCACGCAGGCTTTGTGCGCGGTCTCGCATAATAATCAGACCATAGTGGTTGCTGCGTTCGGCGTTTTCCGGGATCCCGCAGCCGTTGTCACGCACCACCAGTCTGACCTGGTTTTCATGTTGGCTCACGGTGAGCGACACCGCCGTCGCCCCGGCGTGTTTCAGCGCATTGCTTAAGGCCTCCCGGGCGATCTGCAGCAGATGAATAGCCTGGTGAGAGGGTACGAAACGGGGCGGCAGCTGATAGTCCAGTGAGACGGTAAAGCCGAGCCGGGCGCTAAACTCCTGACAGCTGGCCTCCAGCGCCGGACGCAGGCCAGGCTCCGTCAATTGCAGGCGGAAGGTGGTCAGCAGTTCACGCAATTGTATCCAGGAGGTGTTCAGCTCGTTGCGGATCTGGCTCAGCAGCTGCTTGCTGCTCTCCGGCAGATCCGTGTCCTGCATCTGCAGACAGCTGACCTGCATCTTCATGCAGGAGAGCGACTGGGCGATGGAGTCATGCAATTCGCGGGCAATGGTGGCGCGCTCTTCCATCACAATCAGCTGCTGCTGTTTTTCCTGATGGCGGTCGAGGGCCAGGGTCGCGGTCAGCTGCTCCACCAGCGTATCGACCAGCTGCTGCTGATCGTGGCTGAGATGACGTCCGGCGGGCAGCGTCGCCAGTAAAATGCCGTACTGCGTCAGGTTATCCGCCAGGCGCCACTTCAGGGTGGTCCCGCTGGTGGTCAGCGGCGGCAGGCCGCGCGGGCAGAGGCGACAGCCAATTTCATCGCAGCTGGCATCCGACTGACAGGTAAATTCCTGATGATTCTCTTCATCTTCCAGGTCGTATACGCGCAATTCGATGTCGTGCAGCTGGGTCAGATTCTGCAGGCCGTTAAGCACCGGCGAGAGGCGCTCGCACAGGGGCACCTGGGAGTGCAGGCGGCGGTTGGCCTGCCAAAGGAAGGAGAGGATCTCGTTTTTCTGCTCCAGCCCGGCAGTTTTTTCGCGCACGCGCTGTTCCAGCACCGCATAACTCTCAGCCAGCTCGCCGGACATGGTGTTCAGCGCCTCGCCGAGCATCGCCATCTCATTGCGTCCGTTGATGTGGGCGCGCTGGGTAAAATCACGCTGGGTCACGGCGCGAGCCATCGCCAGCAGCTGGCGCCAGGGGTGCAGAAGCCGGGCGCGCAGCCAGAGGATGGTGAAGACCAGCAGCAGCCCCATAAAGACCGCCATCACCTGCTGCAGCAGTACCACCCTGCCGATACGCAGCTCGGTGCTGTGATCGAACGCCGAAACCAGAGTATCCAGACGGCTGACAAAGCCGGAGACATCCTGGGCTACCGCATCCGGATTACGCGCCTGTCGCAGCCCGGGCATTAACTGGGTATGCCAGTAAGTCTGCAGGGCCTTCAGCTGCGCCTGCTGACGATCGCGGCGGGCAGCGATTTCCAGTTCGGGGCTGAACGCCGTCGCTTCCATTTCATCGAGTAACGCCTGGTCTTTGGCTTCCAGGGGGATGGCCGCCAGCAGGCGGTAGCTCTGCATACGCAGTGAACCGGCCTTATTAATGGCGTGTGCGCTGCCTTGAACGCCCTGAACCAGCCAGCCGGAGATCGCCATCCCTGTCACCCCGATCCCGGTAGACAGCATGACAATCAGCACCAGTTGGTTAACCAGCGTGAGTGGTGAAAAACAGCGTTTAAACATAGGGCAGTCTGGCTCCTGACAATGCCTGGACTCGGCAAGGGCTCTATTCTCAGGCAACCCCTGGAGTATACCCATACCTCAAAAGGATTACCTACTAATTGCCATTGGAGAGGTGAATGGGAGGAGAGGGGTAAGCGGGGGAAGCAGTACCGTGAAAAACCACACCTTTTTCACTGAAAAGCGCTACTCACTTTGGAGGATAGCGATTTTCGGGCCATAAAATTGCTCACCTTCCCATTGATTTATATCAACTTCCTGTCGGCTTAAAACCCTGATCTTTGTGGCAACTTTTAAGAATCAGAGGTGTCTATGAGTCACTCTACTACCCCCGAAAGGGATTCTGGCGCAGTCATTACCGAGTGGCGTCCGGAAGATCCGGCGTTCTGGCAACAGCGCGGCCAACGTGTAGCAAGTCGTAATCTGTGGATTTCCGTTCCCTGTCTGCTGCTGGCGTTCTGCGTCTGGATGTTGTTCAGCGCCGTCGCTGTTAACCTGCCGAAAGTGGGCTTCAAGTTTACCACCGACCAGCTGTTTATGTTAACCGCGCTGCCTGCGCTCTCCGGCGCACTGCTGCGTGTTCCTTATGCCTTTATGGTACCGGTGTTCGGCGGACGCCGCTGGACCGCGTTCAGTACCGGCATCATGATCATCCCGTGCGTCTGGCTGGGCTTTGCGGTACAGGATACCTCTACACCGTTTAGCACCTTCGTGATCATCTCTCTGCTGTGCGGCTTTGCAGGGGCAAACTTTGCCTCCAGCATGGCGAACATCAGCTTCTTCTTCCCGAAACAGAAGCAGGGCGGGGCGCTGGGGATCAACGGCGGCCTGGGCAACATGGGCGTCAGCGTAATGCAGCTGATTGCGCCGCTGGCGATCTCGGTCTCTATTTTCGCCGCGTTTGGTGGCGCTGGCGTTGAACAGGCCGACGGCTCGCTGCTGTTCCTGCAGAACGCCGCGTGGATCTGGGTGCCGTTCCTGGTGGTCTTTACCCTGGCGGCATGGTTTGGCATGAACGACCTGGCGGCATCGAAAGCGTCGCTCAGCGAACAGCTGCCGGTGCTGAAGCGCGCTCACCTGTGGATCATGGCGCTGCTCTATCTGGCAACGTTCGGCTCGTTTATCGGCTTCTCTGCCGGGTTTGCGATGCTGTCCAAAACCCAGTTCCCGGATGTGCAGATCCTGCACTACGCCTTCTTCGGGCCGTTTATTGGCGCCCTGGCACGCTCTACCGGCGGGATGATCTCTGACCGTCTGGGCGGTACCCGCGTGACGCTGGTGAACTTTGTGGTGATGGCTCTCTTCTGTGCCCTGCTGTTTATGACCCTGCCGGTAAACGGTGTGGGCGGCAACTTCGGCGCCTTCTTCGCGGTCTTTATGGTGCTGTTCCTGACCGCCGGGCTGGGGAGTGCTTCCACCTTCCAGATGATTTCGGTGATCTTCCGTAAACTGACGATGGATCGCGTTAAAGCGCAGGGCGGCAGTGAGCAGCAGGCGATGCGTGAGGCGGCTACCGACACCGCAGCCGCGCTGGGCTTTATCTCAGCGATCGGCGCGATTGGCGGGTTCTTTATTCCTAAAGCCTTTGGTATCTCGCTGGATCTGACCGGTTCGCCGGCGGGTGCGATGAAGGTGTTCCTGATTTTCTATATCGTCTGCGTGTTTGTCACCTGGCTGGTATACGGACGGAATTCTAATAAAAAGTAAGTTTGATTATCCGTTTGCGCGGCCTGGTGCCGCGCTTTTTTTGCCCTGTACTTAGTTACAACATACTTAAAGCATGTGCCGCTGTTAGCATGCGGCCACTGTGATCGCCATCGCTAATCAGGCTTACCTACCCCTTAATACCGCTGGGGTTAAATGTTACGCGCGCTTTTGTAGGATAAATAAATAATGACCATATAAAACAGGAAGTTACATTATTATATTCTGTACCGCTTTGGTGGTAGTCGAAAATTTCCCCTTCTGAACATCCCCAACTCCCCTTGATCGTTATCAATTCTCCTCCTCTTTCAGAGCGTTACCTTCGCTGCAAATCAGCAATGTCGATTTAGAGAGCCACAGGCTCCATACAGGAGATACCCGATGAGCAAATTTTTGGACCGGTTTCGCTACTTCAAACAGAAGGGCGAAACATTTGCCGATGGGCACGGCCAGGTTCTGGAGACTAACCGGGACTGGGAAGACGGTTACCGTCAGCGCTGGCAACATGACAAAGTCGTACGTTCGACCCACGGCGTAAACTGCACCGGCTCCTGTAGCTGGAAGATTTTCGTCAAAAATGGTCTGGTGACCTGGGAAATGCAGCAGACCGACTACCCGCGCACCCGCCCGGATATGCCAAACCACGAACCGCGCGGCTGCCCGCGTGGCGCCAGCTACTCCTGGTATCTCTACAGCGCTAACCGCCTGAAATACCCGCTGATGCGTAAACGCCTGATGAAGATGTGGCGTGAAGCGAAAGCGCAGCACAGCGATCCGGTTCTGGCCTGGGCCTCTATTATCGAAGACGCCGACAAAGCGAAGAGCTTCAAACAGGCTCGCGGCCGCGGCGGCTTTGTACGTTCCTCCTGGCAGGAAGTGAATGAGCTGATTGCCGCTTCCAACGTCTATACCGTGAAAACCTACGGCCCGGACCGCGTGGCAGGCTTCTCGCCAATCCCGGCGATGTCGATGGTCTCCTACGCCTCTGGCGCGCGTTATCTGTCGCTGATCGGCGGCACCTGCCTGAGCTTCTACGACTGGTACTGCGACCTGCCGCCTGCCTCTCCGCAGACCTGGGGTGAGCAGACCGACGTTCCGGAATCTGCCGACTGGTACAACTCCAGCTACATCATCGCCTGGGGCTCTAACGTGCCGCAGACCCGTACCCCGGACGCCCACTTCTTTACCGAAGTGCGTTACAAAGGCACCAAAACCGTAGCCGTGACCCCGGACTATGCCGAAATTGCCAAGCTCTGCGATCTGTGGCTGGCGCCGAAGCAGGGTACCGATGCGGCCATGGCGCTGGCAATGGGCCACGTCATGCTGCGTGAGTTCCACGTCGACAAGCCAAGCCAGTACTTTACCGACTACGTGCGTCGTTACACCGACATGCCGATGCTGGTCATGCTCGAAGAGCGTGACGGCTACTATGCCGCAGGCCGCATGCTGCGTGCCGCCGATCTGGTGGATGCGCTGGGCCAGGAAAACAATCCGGAGTGGAAAACCGTTGCCTGTAACAGCAATGGCGAGCTGGTTGCACCGAACGGTTCAATTGGTTTCCGCTGGGGCGAGAAGGGTAAATGGAACCTCGAGCAGCGTAACGGCACGACGGGCGAAGAGACCGAACTGCGCCTCAGCATGCTGGGCAGCCAGGACGAGATCGCCGATGTTGGCTTCCCGTATTTCGGCGGCGAAGGCTCCGAGCACTTCAACAAGGTGGAGCTGCAGAACGTCCTGATGCACAAACTGCCGGTGAAACGCCTGCAACTCGCCGACGGCTCAACCGCACTGGTCACCACTGTTTACGACCTGACCCTGGCCAACTACGGTCTGGAGCGCGGTCTCGGTGATGAAAACTGCGCTACCAGCTATGACGACGTAAAAGCCTACACCCCAGCCTGGGCGGAGCAGATCACCGGCGTTCCACGGGCGCAGATTATCCGTACCGCACGTGAGTTTGCCGATAACGCCGATAAGACCCACGGTCGTTCAATGATCATCGTCGGTGCCGGTCTGAACCACTGGTATCACCTCGATATGAACTATCGCGGTTTGATCAACATGCTGATCTTCTGCGGCTGCGTGGGTCAGAGCGGCGGCGGCTGGGCACACTATGTGGGCCAGGAAAAACTGCGTCCGCAGACCGGCTGGCAGCCGCTGGCGTTTGCCCTTGACTGGCAGCGTCCGGCGCGTCACATGAACAGCACCTCCTACTTCTATAACCACTCCAGCCAGTGGCGCTACGAGACGGTTACCGCGCAGGAATTGCTGTCGCCGATGGCGGATAAATCCCGCTACAGCGGTCACCTGATCGACTTCAACGTCCGCGCTGAACGCATGGGCTGGCTGCCCTCTGCGCCACAGCTGGGAACCAACCCGCTGCGCATTGCAGAAGCGGCGAAGAAAGCGGGCATGACCCCGGTGGATTACACCGTCAAATCCCTGAAAGAGGGTTCCATCCGTTTCGCGGCAGAACAGCCGGAAAACGGTAAAAACCATCCGCGTAACCTGTTCATCTGGCGCTCCAACCTGCTGGGCTCGTCCGGTAAAGGGCACGAGTACATGCTGAAATACCTGCTCGGTACCGAAAACGGCATTCAGGGCAAAGATCTCGGCAAGCAGGGCGGCGTGAAGCCGGAAGAGGTGGAGTGGAAAGACAACGGTCTCGACGGCAAGCTTGATCTGGTGGTGACCCTCGACTTCCGTCTCTCCAGCACCTGTCTCTACTCCGATATCGTGCTGCCAACCGCGACCTGGTACGAAAAAGACGACATGAATACCTCGGATATGCATCCGTTTATTCATCCGCTCTCTGCGGCCGTTGACCCGGCGTGGGAATCGAAAAGCGACTGGGATATCTACAAAGACATCGCGAAGAAATTCTCCGAAGTCTGCGTAGGGCACCTCGGCAAAGAGACCGACGTGGTGACGCTGCCCATCCAGCACGACTCCGCCGCCGAACTGGCGCAGCCGCTGGACGTGAAGGACTGGAAAAAAGGCGAGTGCGACCTGATCCCGGGCGTGACCGCGCCGCACATCATTCCGGTTGAACGTGACTACCCGGCCACTTACGAACGCTTTACCTCTATCGGCCCGCTGATGGAGAAAATCGGTAACGGCGGGAAAGGGATCGCCTGGAACACCCAGAGCGAAATGGATCTGCTGCGCAAGCTCAACTACACCAAAGCGGACGGCCCGGCGAAAGGCCAGCCAATGCTGAATACGGCGATTGATGCGGCAGAAATGATTCTGACCCTGGCGCCGGAAACCAACGGCCAGGTTGCCGTGAAGGCCTGGGAAGCGCTGAGTGAATTCACCGGTCGCGACCATACCCATCTGGCGCTGAACAAAGAAGACGAGAAAATTCGCTTCCGCGATATCCAGGCGCAGCCGCGCAAGATTATCTCCAGCCCGACCTGGTCTGGCCTCGAAGATGAGCATGTCTCTTACAACGCGGGTTACACCAACGTTCACGAGCTGATCCCATGGCGTACCCTGTCCGGTCGTCAGTCGCTGTATCAGGATCACCAGTGGATGCGCGACTTCGGTGAAAGCCTGCTGGTGTACCGTCCGCCAATCGACACCCGCTCGGTGAAGGCCGTGATGGGCGCGAAATCGAACGGCAACCCGGAAAAGGCGCTGAACTTCCTGACGCCGCACCAGAAGTGGGGTATCCACTCCACCTACAGCGACAACCTGCTGATGCTGACTCTGTCACGCGGTGGCCCGATTGTCTGGATGAGCGAAGCGGACGCCAAAGATCTGGGTATCGAAGATAACGACTGGATCGAAGTGTTCAACAGCAACGGTGCCCTGACGGCGCGTGCGGTGGTGAGCCAGCGCGTACCGGCCGGGATGACCATGATGTACCACGCGCAGGAACGCATCGTGAACCTGCCGGGGTCCGAGATCACCGAGCAGCGCGGCGGGATCCACAACTCCGTGACCCGTATTACGCCGAAGCCGACCCACATGATCGGTGGCTATGCGCAGCTGGCCTACGGCTTTAACTACTACGGCACCGTAGGATCGAACCGCGATGAGTTCGTGGTGGTACGTAAGATGAAGAATATTAACTGGTTAGACGGCGAAGGTAATGACCAGGTACAGGAGAGCGTAAAATGAAAATTCGTTCACAAGTCGGCATGGTGCTGAATCTGGATAAATGCATCGGCTGTCACACCTGCTCGGTCACCTGTAAAAACGTCTGGACCAGCCGGGAAGGGATGGAATACGCCTGGTTCAACAACGTGGAAAGCAAGCCGGGCACCGGCTTCCCGACCGACTGGGAAAACCAGGAGAAGTGGAAGGGCGGCTGGATCCGTAAAATCAACGGCAAGCTGCAGCCGCGCATGGGTAACCGCGCGCTGCTGCTGGGTAAAATCTTCGCTAACCCGCACCTGCCGGGCATCGATGATTACTACGAGCCGTTTGATTTTGACTACCAGAACCTGCACAACGCGCCGGAGAGTAAACATCAGCCGATCGCCCGTCCACGCTCGCTGATCACCGGTCAGCGCATGGACAAGATCACCAGCGGGCCAAACTGGGAAGAGATTCTGGGCGGCGAGTTCGAAAAACGCGCCAAAGACCAGAACTTCGAAAACATGCAGAAGGCGATGTACGGCCAGTTCGAAAACACCTTCATGATGTACCTGCCGCGCCTGTGCGAACACTGCCTCAACCCGGCGTGTGTCGCCACCTGCCCGAGCGGTGCCATCTACAAGCGTGAAGAAGATGGCATCGTGCTGATCGACCAGGACAAGTGCCGCGGCTGGCGTATGTGCATCACCGGCTGCCCGTACAAAAAGATCTACTTCAACTGGAAGAGCGGTAAGTCCGAGAAGTGCATCTTCTGCTACCCGCGCATCGAAGCCGGGATGCCAACCGTCTGCTCCGAAAGCTGCGTAGGCCGTATTCGCTACCTCGGCGTACTGCTCTATGACGCGGACGCGATTGAGAACGCGGCCAGCACCGAAAACGAGAAAGATCTCTATCAGCGTCAGCTGGATGTGTTCCTCGATCCGAACGATCCGAAGGTGATCGCTCAGGCGCTGAAGGACGGTATTCCGCAGAGCGTGATCGACGCCGCGCAGCAGTCGCCGGTCTACAAAATGGCGATGGACTGGAAGCTGGCTCTGCCGCTGCATCCGGAATACCGTACATTGCCGATGGTCTGGTATGTGCCGCCTCTGTCGCCAATTCAGTCCGCGGCGGATGCCGGTGAGCTGGGCAGCAACGGTATCCTGCCGGATGTCGAAAGCCTGCGTATTCCGGTTCAGTACCTGGCGAACCTGCTCACCGCAGGGGATACCCAGCCGGTACTGCTGGCGCTGAAACGTATGCTGGCGATGCGCCACTTCAAACGTGCGGAAACCGTTGACGGCGTCATCGATACCCGCGCGCTGGAAGAGGTGGGCTTAAGCGAAGCCCAGGCCCAGGAGATGTACCGCTACCTGGCGATTGCCAACTACGAAGACCGTTTCGTGGTGCCGAGCAGCCACCGTGAGCTAGCGCGTGAAGCCTTCCCGGAGAAAAGCGGGTGTGGCTTTACCTTCGGCGACGGTTGCCACGGTTCAGACAACAAATTCAACCTGTTCAACAGCCGCCGCATCGACGCGATGGATGTGACCAGCAAAACGGAGCCGCACCAATGATTGAACTCGTCATTGTTTCGCGTCTGCTCGAGTACCCGGATGCTGCGCTGGCGCAGCATCAACAGGAACTCTTCGATGCACTCGCGTCATCGGAAAACCTGGATAAAGAGGATGCCCAGAAACTGGGCGTTTTCCTCCGCGATCTGTTAGCGCGCGATCTGCTGGATGCGCAGTCTGACTACAGCCAGCTGTTCGACCGGGGCCGCGCCACCTCGCTGCTGCTGTTTGAACACGTTCACGGCGAGTCCCGCGATCGCGGTCAGGCGATGGTGGACTTAATGGCCCAGTATGAGCAGCACGGCCTGCATCTCGACAGCCGCGAGCTGCCGGATCATCTGCCGCTCTACCTGGAGTATCTGGCGCAGCTGCCAAAAGAAGAGGCGCTGGGCGGCCTGCAGGATATCGCCCCGATTCTGGCCTTGCTGAGCGCGCGTCTGCAACAGCGTGAAAGCCGCTATGCGGTGCTGTTCGAACTGCTGGTGAAGCTGGCTAACGCCTCGGTCGACAGTGAAAAAGTGGCGGAGAAAATCGCCGATGAAGCGCGCGACGACACCCCACAGGCGCTGGATGCGGTCTGGGAAGAGGAGCAGGTGAAGTTCTTTGCAGATCAGAGCTGCGGCGAGTCGGAAATCTCTGCTCACCAGCGTCGTTTTGCCGGTGCCGTTGCCCCGCAATATTTGAATATCTCTAACGGAGGACAGCAATAATGCACTTCCTGAATATGTTCTTCTTCGATATCTATCCGTACATTGCGGGTTCGGTATTTCTGATTGGTAGCTGGCTGCGTTACGACTACGGCCAGTACACCTGGCGCGCCGCCTCCAGCCAGATGCTGGATCGCAAAGGGATGAACATGGCATCCAACCTGTTCCACTTCGGGATCCTGGGGATTTTTGCCGGTCACTTCCTCGGAATGCTGACCCCGCACTGGATGTATGAATCCTTCCTGCCGATGGACGTGAAGCAGAAGATGGCGATGATTGCCGGCGGTGCCTGCGGCCTGATGACCCTGGTTGGCGGCCTGATGCTGCTGAAGCGTCGTCTGTTCAGCCCGCGCGTTCGCGCCACCACCACCGGGGCGGATATCCTGATCCTCACCCTGCTGATGGTGCAGTGCGCGCTGGGTCTGTTGACCATTCCGTTCTCGGCTCAGCATATGGACGGCAGCGAAATGCTGAAGCTGGTGGGTTGGGCACAGTCGGTAGTGACCTTCCATGGCGGTGCGTCTGAGCATCTGGACGGCGTGGCGTTTATCTTCCGCGTGCACCTGGTGCTGGGCATGACGCTGTTCCTGCTGTTCCCGTTCTCCCGTCTGGTGCATATCTGGAGCGCGCCGGTGGAGTACATGACGCGCAAATACCAGATTGTGCGCGCCCGTCGCTAATCCGCCGTTTTCATCTCAACCCCGCTCTGGCGGGGTTTTTTTTCGCCCCAGCCGAGGTTATTACCCGCCGCGGCAAACAGAATCAGCGCTCCGCCAGCCAGCTGGGTGAGGCTGAGCGCGTGCCCGAACACCAGGTTGTCGACAATCAGCGCGACGACCGGATAGATAAATGACAGCGAGCCGATGATGGGGGTAGGGAGCTTCTGAATGGCGCTGTACAGCAGTTGATACATCACCCCCGTGTGCACGACGCCCAGCGTCAGCAGAATCGCCCACGGGAAATCGCTGGAGAAGGTCGGCATATGCGCCAGCGGCAGCAGCATCACCACGCCGGTTAACACCTGGATAAAGGCGATGTGCTGCGGTGCAATGGTCTGTAATTTGCGTGTGATAATGGCAGTGAGGGCGTAAAAGAAAGCGGCACCCAGCGCGAGGCCGATCCCCGAAAGCCATTGTGCACTGTGTCCGCCGGTCAGCTCGCTGGAGAGCAAAATCACCACCCCGCCAAAGGCGAGGAACAGCCAGCCCCATTTCACCAGACTCACCCGCTCGCCCATCAGCATGCCCATCAACACCAGCATAAAGGGCTGGGTGTTATAGACCACCGTCGAAAGTCCGATGGAGATACGTTCGAACGCGGCAAAGAGCAGCAGCCAGTTAATGACCAGCGCAATGCCGCCAAGAATGGCCAGACCCAGGGTCACTTTGGTTAACGGGCTAAAAGGGCGTTTACTCAAACGAATAAAAAGAAACAGCGAAATGGCGCCGATCAGACAGCGCCAGAACACCACGTCAGTAACCGGCAAGCCGGAAAGCAACACAAAAGCCCCGATAGAGCCGGATATCAGCATCGCCAGGCTCATCTGCCAGACGCCTTTTTGAATGTCGCGCATCGTACACCTCCTGATTATTGCCTCTATTGTTAAAAAACTGTGTCCGGTTTAACAGCGCTGAATTAAGGTAAAAGAAGAGGTTTAGTTTTATAAATTAGGTGAATGCTATGGATTACCTTATCGATGAGATCGACCGTCATATTCTGCGCTGTCTGGTAGAGGATGCGCGTATGTCGCTGAAGGTGTTAAGCGCCCGGGTTGGGCTCACGTCACCCAGTACGGCAGAGCGTTTAAAACGGCTGGAGGAGCGGGGCATAATTCAGGGGTATGGCGCGCGGGTAAACCTGGCCGCACTGGGTTACACGCTGCAGGCGCTGGTGCGCGTGCGACCGTTACCGGGGTTATTGCATAAAGTGGATAAATACATCCAGCAGATGCCCGAGTGTATTGAAAGCGACAAAGTGACCGGCGAGGACTGTTTCGTTATCCGGCTGGTGGTGCGCTCCATCGAGCAACTGGATACGTTGCTGGATGGACTGGCAGAACATGCGCAGTGCAATACGTCGATTGTGAAGAGTTCACCGGTGACCCGTCGGTTGCCCCCGTTGTAAGGGATTTCGCCGGGTGGCGGCTGCGCCTTACCCGGCCTACGGATGTAGTGCGGTTATTTTGCCGGGTGGCGGCTGCGCCTTACCCAGCCTACGGGTATGGTGCGGTTTTGTAGCCCCGGTAAGCGTAGCGCCACCGGGGAAAACTGGTGCGCGGAACCGGAAGAATATCACTCTTTTTTGGATTGTTTTTTGAGAAAAGTGATGGTGGTGGGGGAAGGATTCGAACCTTCGAAGTCTGTGACGGCAGATTTACAGTCTGCTCCCTTTGGCCGCTCGGGAACCCCACCAGGGGTAATTCAGATTTTGAGGTGAAACTTGAAGATGGTGGTGGGGGAAGGATTATTCGTCGCTTCGCTCCTCACCCTTCGGGCCGTTGCCTTTGGCAACGTTGTCTCGCTTTCGCTCGACTCGGACCTTCATCGAAGGTTCTCACCCTTTCCGATAAGTGCAAACATCGCTACATCTCATCGGTATTACCACATCGCTGTGGTGAATAATGGTGGTGGGGGAAGGATTCGAACCTTCGAAGTCGATGACGGCAGATTTACAGTCTGCTCCCTTTGGCCGCTCGGGAACCCCACCACGGGGTAATGCTTTTACTGGCCTGCTTCCTTGTGGGAAGCGGGGCGCATCATATCAAATGACGCGCCCCTGTAAAGACTTCCTTTGCATAAATGAATCGTTTGCCTGATTTTTACGCATAAAGACGCAAAGCTAATCAATTCATTTTATAAAGAATTAAAGAATAATCGTTCTGTTACCGTAGACAAAGACGCGCTGCGCCAGCACCTGATACAGCGCACGGCTTAAGACATTTTTTTCAACGTCGCGGCCGGCACGCATCATATCTTCCGCCGTGTAGGTGTGATCGACATGAATCACATCCTGCATGATGATTGGACCTTCATCCAGATTGTCATTCACGTAGTGTGCCGTTGCGCCGATGATTTTCACGCCGCGTTCGTACGCCTGGTGATAAGGACGCGCGCCGATAAAGGCCGGCAGGAACGAGTGGTGAATGTTGATAATCTTATTCGGGAAGCGGGCAACAAATGACGGCGTCAGGACGCGCATATATTTCGCCAGCACCACGTAATCCGGGTTATGCGCTTCGATGGCCTGCGCCATTAAATTGTCATGCTCTTCGCGGGTATGGCCTTCATGGCTGACCAGCTCAAACGGAATATCAAAACGCTCAACCAGCGTACGCAGCGTCTCGTGGTTACCAATGACCGCGGCGATCTCAACATCCAGCCCGCCATAGTTGGCTTTCATCAGCAGGTCGCCCAAACAGTGGGCCTCTTTGGTAACCAGGATCACCACCCGGCGGCGACCGGCGGGGTTCAGTTCACGCACGGAACCTTCCGGGAGCGCGCCGTCCAGATCGGCAAGCAACGTCGCGTCATTGAAGATCCCTTCCAGCTCGGTACGCATAAAGAAGCGGCCGGTACGGTGATCAACAAACTCGTTGTTCTGCACGATATTCAGTTCATGTTTGTAGCAAATATTGGTGATACGGGCGATCAGCCCTTTCTGGTCGGGACAAATGGTGCGCAGCACTTTACGTTGTGTTGATTGCATTGCCGGAAAATCCTTACGTGTTTGCTTGAACCGTGTTGTCAGGCCTTATTGCCCGCAACACTTTTTAAATTTTTTGCCTGAACCACAAGGGCAGGGGTCATTACGGCCAAACTGTGGACGCGTGCCGTCAATATAGTACCACTCTCCACCCTCCTTTAAGAAACGCGAGCGTTCGATGATCGCGCCCGCTCTTCCTTGCTCGGTAAAGCGCGCAACAAAACTGACGAACCCCTCGTTTTCATCCCGGCCTGCTGCCGTTTCGTACTGAGTGAGGCCGAGCCACTGCGTATTTGCAAATCCGGCCTCGATCTCCTGACGAAAATCAGTAGCATGGCAGGATGGATGCCAGGTCTTGATCAGGTAGTCTGGGTCCCGCGTCACAAAAGCGGCATATCGGGAGCGCATAAGTGATGCCGGGTCCGGTGCAACCTGCTCACCGTTAAGATATCGTTGGCAACATAGGCTATACTCGAGTGCGCTACCGCAGGGACAGAGTTGAGACACGATTCTCTTCCTGAAATTAAAAAATGAATGGCGTATAACGCCAGGGTGGCACTATGTTAACTGAGCGGTCGCAATGACGCTATGCAGGAATCCAGGGGACGCTAAACAGGGCTAATGAGAAAAGTAAAAATTGGACTGGCATTGGGCTCAGGTGCAGCCCGGGGCTGGTCGCATATTGGTGTGATCAACGCCTTACAACGTTTGGGTATCGAAATTGATATTGTTGCAGGCTGTTCAATAGGTTCACTGGTGGGAGCCGCATACTCGTGTGGCAAGCTTCCCGAGCTGGAAACCTGGGTACGATCGTTTAGCTACTGGGACGTCCTGCGCCTGATGGATCTCTCCTGGCAACGTGGCGGGTTATTACGCGGAGAGCGCGTCTTTAACCGTTTTCGCCAGGTGATGCCCCTGACCGAATTCTCCAGCTGTCAGATGCCTTTCGGTGCGGTTGCAACCAACCTCAGCACCGGCAGAGAGATCTGGTTTACCGAAGGCGATATTCATCTTGCCGTCCGTGCCTCCTGCAGTATGCCGGGTCTTATGGCGCCGGTTCCGCACAACGGTTACTGGCTGGTTGACGGCGGCGTTGTGAATCCTGTTCCCATTTCACTGACCCGTGCGATGGGGGCCGATATCGTGATTGCCGTCGATCTCCAACATGATGCCCACCTGATGCAGCAGGATCTGATGCCGGTTAACACCCAATCGGATGAGTCCGCTCTGGAGGATCTCGCGTGGCATAAACGCCTGCGAGGACGTTTCACGCGAACCACCCGCAAGCTGGTTGCTGCGCCAACCGCCATGGAAATCATGACGACGTCGATTCAGGTGTTGGAAAATCGCCTGAAGCGTAATCGAATGGCGGGTGACCCGCCGGATATATTGATTCAACCTTTTTGTCCACAAATTTCAACGCTCGATTTCCATCGTGCTGAAGCGGCCATTACCGCAGGCGCGCAGGCAGTCGAAAAGAAAATGGACGAATTATTACCTTTAGTGCGGGCAACAGCCTGAGCACCCTTTTTTTGATTACTTCAGCAAAATCTGACAGGCGATAGTGCCGATAGCATGCCACTATTTATCTATTGTCAGCGCCGGGAGAGACCATGACACAGCCATTAGCCGGGAAACAAATTCTGATAGTTGAAGACGAGCCTGTTTTCCGCTCCTTACTGGATTCATGGCTATCATCGCTGGGGGCGACGACTGCACTTGCAGGTGATGGGATCGACGCCCTGGAAAAAATGGTGGGCATTAAGCCCGATTTGATGATTTGCGACATCGCCATGCCGCGGATGAATGGCCTGAAGCTGGTGGAGCATTTACGTAATGCCGGTGACCAGATCCCCATTCTGGTCATTTCTGCGACCGAAAATATGGCCGATATCGCAAAAGCGTTACGCCTGGGTGTCCAGGACGTATTGCTTAAGCCAGTTAAAGATTTGAATCGCTTGCGTGAAACCGTTCTCGCCTGCCTCTATCCCAATATGTTTAATTCGCGTGTTGAAGAGGAAGAGCGGCTTTTTCAGGACTGGGATGCGCTGGTGAATAACCCCTCTGCGGCGGCGAAACTGTTACAGGAGCTTCAGCCGCCGGTTCAGCAGACATTTTCCGGCTGCAAAGTTAATTACCGCCAGCTGATGGCTGCCGATCAACCGGGTCTGGTGCTGGATATCGCACCATTATCCGATAACGATCTGGCGTTTTATTGTCTGGATGTTACCCGGGCGGGCGATAATGGCGTGCTGGCGGCATTATTATTGCGAGCATTATTTAATGGCTTGCTTCAGGAACAACTTTCTCATCAGGGTCAGCGCCTGCCTGAGTTAGGTAGCCTGCTGAAACAGGTTAACCAGCTGCTGCGCCAGGCCAGTTTGCCAGGACAATTCCCATTACTGGTCGGTTATTACCATAGCGGCCTGAAAAATTTGATTTTAGTCTCCGCCGGACTTAATGCCACGCTTAATACGGGTGAGCATCATATTCAGGTCAGCAACGGCGTTCCGTTAGGAACCTTAGGAAATACTTATCTGAATCAAATAAGCCATCGCTGCACCTCATGGCAATGCCAAATTTGGGGTACAGGGGGGCGGTTGCGCTTAATGTTGTCCACAGAATAGTCAGTTGGAATTTAAACGGTAGATAGCTTTACCGTCGTTTTACGGGCAATGCTACTATCGGTGCCTGTTTTTATTCGTATTTATCCTAATTAAGCGGTAGCGCGTCCTTTTCAGACCCGGACATCCTCCCCAGGCTGATATACTAAACGCGTTATTAATGCAGACTAAAGTTCAAAACATGAACAGTTCAGGAGAGTTTCAATGGCTGCCGTAAATTCGAAAGTGAGAAAGGCCGTTATCCCGGTTGCCGGGTTGGGAACCAGGATGCTGCCAGCAACGAAGGCAATTCCAAAAGAGATGCTGCCACTCGTTGATAAGCCATTAATCCAGTATGTGGTCAACGAATGTATTGCTGCAGGCATTACTGAAATTGTGCTGGTAACACATTCATCCAAAAACTCTATCGAAAACCATTTCGATACCAGTTTTGAACTTGAAGCCATGCTGGAAAAACGCGTGAAGCGTCAGCTTCTTCAGGAAGTGCAGTCTATTTGCCCGCCGCACGTGACTATTATGCAGGTCCGTCAGGGGCTGGCAAAAGGTCTGGGTCATGCAGTCCTGTGTGCTCATCCGGTAGTCGGTAACGAGCCGGTAGCGGTTATTTTACCGGACGTTATTCTCGACGAGTTTGAATCCGATCTTTCCCAGGATAACCTGGCTGAAATGATTAAACGTTTCGACGAAACGGGCAGCAGCCAGATCATGGTTGAGCCGGTTGAAGACGTGACCGCATACGGCGTTGTCGACTGCAAAGGTGTGGCGATGAACCCGGGCGACAGCGTGCCAATGGTTGGCGTGGTTGAGAAGCCAAAAGCTGACGTAGCGCCGTCTAACCTCGCTGTAGTAGGGCGTTATGTTCTGAGCGCAGAGATTTGGCCGCTGCTGGCGAAAACGCCTCCAGGTGCCGGGGATGAAATCCAGCTGACCGACGCCATCGACATGCTGATCGAAAAAGAGACCGTGGAGGCTTACCACATGAAAGGGAAGAGCCACGACTGCGGTAATAAACTCGGTTACATGCAGGCCTTCGTTGAATATGGTGTTCGTCACCAGTCCCTGGGCGAAGAATTTAAGGGCTGGCTGAAAGAGACGCTGGGCATTAAAAACTAATACGGCGTTAACGCCCTAAGCAAAACCGGTGATAGCCATGCTACACCGGTTTTTTTATAACTTTTTTAGGGTGTCACTCACGTCGGGTAGGGTAATAGTGTGATGTAATCGTTATATGAGCACGTGTAACAGAAAGTCACACGAGATAAAATACAGGCATAAAAAATCCCGCATTAAGCGGGATTTTTCGGATATTTACTGACTTATTCCTGAATCAGGAAGTCGTCCAGTTGTTTACCTTGCTCATCCATTGCTTTTTTGATAACAGCTGGAGTACGACCCTGGCCGGTCCAGGTTTTAGATTCGCCGTTCTCATCGATGTAGCTATATTTAGCCGGACGCGCAGCACGTTTAGCTTTAGTACCGGTTTTAGCGGCAGCCATGCTGTTCAGCAATTCGTTAGGATCAATACCATCAGCGATCAGCATTTCACGATATTGCTGCAGTTTACGTGTACGTTCTTCGATTTCAGCAGCAGCGGCGTTTTCTTCTTCACGACGCTCATTAACAACGACTTCTAATTTCTCCAGCATTTCTTCAAGCGTTTCCAGAGTACATTCTCTCGCCTGGGCACGGAGAGTGCGGATGTTGTTCAGAATTTTAAGTGCTTCGCTCATTGTAGTAATCTCAAACTTATAATGTGGGGGTTTGTTGAGGTAATAATAGAGGCATAAATTGATATGTGCAATAGGCCAGAATGTAAGGAATTCAAAAATACCTAATATTCGGGACTATTATTAATTATCAGAACTTAAATTTGGTGAGGTGAAAGGGGGGCGGCGTTATCAAAAGATGCGTTGTAAACCTGACGGTGAACTCTTTTTTTGCAGACAATTTTCATGGGGATTTTTGTTTCTCCGGATAAATATCAACCTTTCGTATTAGTACTCAAAACACGGTTGCCCAAGGGAATTTTTAATTACACCTGAATCATTTCAAGCCCCGTATCGACATTAAAATAACAGATTTTTCCAGAACTTAGCGTTTATAAAACCATGAGTTTTTACGTCCTTTTCATCTGCTCCCTCGTAAGTTGTCCTATATCCTGGCGAAGGATGAAATCTCTCGTAACGCGGGTCTTCCGCGCCGCAGCACGGAAGACCCGACAAAATATGGTACAATCCCGTATCGGTAATAATACACATTGATTAGGGTTTAACGGCCAATGGCACAACTGTATTTCTACTATTCAGCAATGAACGCAGGTAAGTCGACCGCGTTACTGCAATCCTCCTACAATTATCAGGAGCGTGGGATGCGTACGGTGGTTTATACCGCTGAAATCGATGACCGTTTTGGTGCCGGAAAAGTGAGCTCCCGAATTGGCCTCTCTTCTCCGGCCAGGTTATTTAACCCCCAAACCAATCTGCTGGATGAAATTCGTGCAGAGGCCGCTGACCAGGCAGTCCATTGCGTACTGGTGGATGAGAGCCAGTTTTTAACGCGTCAGCAGGTTCATGAGCTTTCTGAAGTGGTTGATGAGCTGGATATTCCGGTACTTTGTTATGGGCTGAGAACGGATTTTCGCGGCGAGCTGTTTGTCGGCAGCCAGTATTTGCTGGCCTGGTCAGACAAACTGGTGGAATTAAAAACCATCTGCTTCTGCGGGCGTAAAGCGAGTATGGTGCTGCGTCTTGATCAGGCAGGAAAACCCTATGCAGAAGGCGAACAGGTGGTGATTGGCGGCAATGAGCGCTATGTATCCGTATGTCGTAAGCATTATAAAGAGGCGCTGGTGGTAGGCTCTCTGACAGCGATTCAGGAAGCCAGTCGTCGTTAACGGTCCAGTAGAGTCTGTTGCTATTTACGCTGGAAAAGAGACATAAAAAAACCCGCCGAAGCGGGTTTTTTATTGAGCGATTAATTAAGCGCTTTTCTTCGCTTTCTTATCCGCTTTTACCAGGGTTTCTACAGCTGCCGGTGCAGCAACCACACCTTCAGTGTATTCGCGGCCATAGTAGGTATCCAGCAGGATCTGTTTCAGCTCTGCGATCAGTGGGTAGCGCGGGTTCGCACCAGTACACTGGTCATCAAAGGCATCTTCAGACAGCTTGTCTACGTGTGCCAGGAAGTCAGCTTCCTGAACGCCAGCTTCACGGATAGACTTAGGAATACCCAGCTCTGCTTTCAGGCTTTCCAGCCATGCCAGCAGTTTCTCGATCTTCGCAGCAGTGCGGTCACCAGGAGCGCTCAGGCCCAGGTGGTCAGCGATTTCTGCGTAGCGACGACGCGCTTGTGGACGGTCGTACTGGCTGAATGCAGTCTGCTTGGTCGGGTTATCGTTAGCGTTATAACGGATAACGTTAGAGATCAGCAGGGCGTTCGCCAGACCGTGAGGAATGTGGAACTGAGAGCCCAGCTTGTGCGCCATGGAGTGACACACACCCAGGAAGGCGTTAGCAAACGCGATACCGGCGATGGTGGCAGCACTGTGCACACGCTCACGGGCAACCGGGTTTTTAGAGCCTTCGTTATAAGAGGCTGGCAGGTTCTCTTTCAGCAGTTTCAGTGCCTGCAGAGCCTGACCGTCAGAGAACTCAGACGCCAGTACAGAAACATAAGCTTCCAGGGCGTGAGTTACCGCATCCAGACCACCGAATGCGCAGAGTGATTTCGGCATATCCATGACCAGGTTGGCGTCAACAATCGCCATGTCCGGGGTCAGAGCGTAGTCTGCCAGTGGGTATTTCTGACCTGTTGCATCGTCGGTAACAACAGCAAACGGTGTCACTTCAGAACCGGTACCGGAAGTGGTGGTGACGGCGATCATTTTCGCTTTCACGCCCATTTTCGGGAACTTGTAGATACGTTTACGGATATCCATAAAGCGCAGCGCCAGCTCTTCGAAGTGCGTTTCTGGGTGCTCGTACATTACCCACATAATTTTGGCTGCGTCCATTGGGGAGCCGCCGCCCAGCGCGATGATCACGTCTGGTTTAAAGGAGTTTGCCAGCTCTGCGCCTTTGCGAACAACAGACAGGGTTGGGTCAGCTTCAACTTCGAAGAACACTTCAGTTTCCACGCCAGCCGCTTTCAGAACAGAGGTGATCTGGTCTGCGTAGCCATTGTTGAACAGGAAACGGTCAGTCACGATGAGCGCACGTTTGTGGCCATCAGTAATCACTTCATCCAGCGCGATTGGCAGGGAGCCACGGCGGAAGTAGATAGATTTCGGAAGTTTATGCCACAACATGTTTTCAGCTCGCTTAGCAACGGTTTTCTTGTTGATCAGGTGCTTAGGACCAACGTTCTCAGAGATGGAGTTACCACCCCATGAACCACAACCCAGAGTCAGGGAAGGCGCGAGTTTGAAGTTATACAGGTCACCGATACCACCCTGAGAAGCAGGGGTGTTGATCAGGATACGTGCAGTTTTCATCATCTGACCGAAGTAGGCCACACGTTCAGGCTGGTTATCCTGGTCAGTGTAGAGACAGGAGGTATGGCCGATACCGCCCATCGCTACCAGTTTCTCTGCTTTATCAACCGCATCTTCGAAATCTTTCGCGCGGTACATTGCCAGCGTCGGAGAGAGTTTTTCGTGTGCAAACGGCTCGCTTTCGTCAACGATATTCACTTCGCCAATCAGGATTTTCGTGCTGGCTGGAACGGTGAAACCTGCCAGTTCAGCAATTTTATACGCTGGCTGACCTACGATGGCGGCGTTCAGAGCGCCATTTTTCAGGATGATGTCCTGAACCGCTTTCAGCTCTTTGCCCTGCAGCAGATAGCCGCCGTGGCTGGCGAAACGTTCGCGAACGGCATCGTATACGGAATCAACAACAACAACGGACTGCTCGGAAGCACAGATTACGCCGTTATCGAAGGTTTTAGACATCAGTACAGAGGCAACAGCACGTTTAATATCGGCGGTTTCGTCGATAACAACTGGGGTGTTACCCGCACCTACGCCGATAGCTGGTTTACCGGAGCTATAGGCCGCTTTAACCATGCCTGGGCCACCAGTTGCCAGAATCAGGTTAATGTCTGGGTGGTGCATCAGAGCGTTAGACAGTTCCACGGAAGGCTGATCGATCCAGCCGATCAGATCTTTCGGTGCACCCGCAGCGATCGCCGCTTGCAGAACGATATCTGCAGCTTTGTTGGTTGCATCTTTAGCACGTGGGTGTGGAGAGAAAATGATTGCGTTACGCGTCTTCAGGCTGATCAGCGATTTGAAGATAGCAGTAGAAGTTGGGTTGGTGGTTGGAACGATACCGCAGATGATGCCGATTGGCTCAGCAATGGTGATGGTACCGAACGTGTCATCTTCAGACAGAACGCCACAAGTCTTCTCATCTTTATAGGCGTTATAGATATACTCAGAAGCAAAGTGGTTTTTAATCACTTTATCTTCAACGATACCCATACCGGATTCGGCAACGGCCATTTTAGCGAGAGGGATTCGAGCATCTGCAGCAGCCAGAGCGGCGGCGCGGAAGATTTTATCAACCTGTTCTTGGGTGAAATTGGCATATTCACGCTGGGCTTTTTTTACGCGCTCTACAAGTGCGTTAAGTTCAGCGACATTAGTAACAGCCATAATGCTCTCCTGATAATGTTAAACTCTTTTAGTAAATCAGCTGCTCGACACGAAAACAGTATAGTCAGCGTCATTGCCACTTGCTTAACTTACGTAAAAACAAGATGTTAACGTCTTTATCGTTCCCCTGATTTACTAAAAGAGCCTTCCATCAGTAGCCTACGTTCAGACTCTGAGTCTCCCTGGTGGCGTAATCAAGATTACTCACTTCTGAGTACCGAAAACATGATCTGTATCAATTTATCCATAAGCTGATACCTTTCAGCAGGGGTATTTTAGGGCATTTCATCGATTGTTAAATAATTGCAAAACTAATTGAACCATAACAACGCATAAAGTACACAAATATTTTACAGCGTAACATCACCATATTTAGCATTATTGTGATGAAGTAGAGGCATAAAAGGCGTATCGTCTGCCGGGTTATTGTGGATGCCACATTTTATATTAAGACTTGCTAATCAGCGGAGCTAACAGTGAGCCTATCGCTCTTTGATTTCCCAACGTATTTTAAGTTCTTTATTGGTCTGTTCGCGCTGGTGAACCCGGTGGGCATTATTCCCGTCTTTATCAGTATGACCAGCTATCAAACCGCCCTTGCCAGGAATAAAACCAACCTGACGGCAAATTTATCCGTGGCGATCATCCTGCTGACGTCGCTCTATCTTGGCGATTCAATATTGCAGATTTTTGGCATCTCGATCGATTCGTTCAGAATAGCCGGCGGGATCCTTGTGGTCACCATTGCCATGTCAATGATCAGCGGCAAGCTGGGTGAGGACAAACAGAACAAGCAGGAGAAATCAGAAACCGCCATCCGAGAGAGCATCGGCGTGGTGCCGCTGGCATTGCCCTTGATGGCAGGGCCAGGGGCGATCAGTTCTACCATCGTATGGGGAACGCGTTACCATAACCTGATGCATCTGATTGGCTTCTCGATAGCTATTGCCCTGTTTGCCTTCTGTTGCTGGGGGGTGTTCCGTATTGCGCCGTGGCTGGTACGCCTGCTGGGCCAGACAGGCATTAACGTTATCACCCGTATTATGGGTCTGCTGCTGATGGCGCTGGGGATTGAATTTATTGTTACCGGTCTGAAATCAATTTTTCCGGGGTTATTAGGGTAATCCTTCAAATGAAAAAGCGGAGCACTGGGCTCCGCTTTTTTTGTCATTATCAGCAAATCATATAATGAAAGTTGAAAATCGCTTTAACTATAATAAATTTTATTAATAATTTTGTTTTGTTAACTTTCAACAAGTTGCCTTTCCACATACCGTTCATCTGGTCATAAACCGCGCAAAGCGTCTGTTATTTTACTCACACAATACTCTGGGGCTTGCTGCAAGATTACTGAGATGATATTAGTAATTTGCTGAATGATTTAGATGAATGTGCTAAATAATAGACAGTTGTTAATTTTTTGTACAAAAAACAGATCGCTTCTGGCATCGCGGTACGCTCATCGACAATACTTTCTTCATCTCATTGAATAGCAGGCACTTTTTTCGCATTCGATGCGCGGCATGGCAGCCCACGGCGTAACGGTCTCTTCCGTAAAAGAGAATTGGTTAACAAATTTGCAAAATGTATTGGCACCTAAGTAACTCATTTGGTACTTTCCGGCCATTCCATTTCAGCGTACTTCTTATAGATGAGAATCTTTTTCATTAACGATTCTGACCTATAAGAATTAATACATGCCTCGGCAGGGGAGGCATGTCACAAATCGACGCAAGGTGGCCAGACGAGCCGCCAGTAATAGTAAAGTCGGTGATAGCGAGAAGTAAAAAACGCCTGACGGCAGCATAAACTCCTACGTTGTCAGGGAACCCCTAAAAAGGGGAATTAAACAGGCTGGTAAAAACCAGTAATTATAAAGAGTGGAGTATCAACACAATGTCCATCATCACAAAAAAAAGTCTGGTAGCTGCGGGGATTTTAACTGCGCTAATCGCAGGCAACGTTGCAATGGCTGCTGACGTCCCTGCTGGAGTTCAACTGGCGGAGAAGCAAACGCTGGTACGTAACAACGGTGCTGAGGTTCAGTCTCTGGATCCGCACAAGATTGAAGGTGTACCGGAGTCTAACGTTAACCGCGATCTGTTCGAAGGTCTGCTGGTCACTGACGTAAACGGCCACCCGGTTGCGGGTGTAGCTGAAAAATGGGAAAACAAGGACTTTAAAGTCTGGACCTTCCACCTGCGTAAAGACGCGAAATGGTCCGATGGTTCCCCGGTTACCGCCCACGATTTCGTTTATAGCTGGCAGCGTCTGGCAGATCCTAATACTGCCTCTCCGTATGCGAGTTATCTGCAGTATGGCCACATCGCCAATATCGATGACATCATCACCGGCAAAAAACCGATTACCGATCTCGGCGTAAAAGCGATCGATGACAATACGTTCGAAGTTACCCTGAGCGAGCCGGTTCCTTATTTCTATAAGCTGCTGGTTCACCCGTCCGTTTCCCCGGTTCCAAAAGCCGCGGTTGAAAAATTTGGCGATAAGTGGACTCAGCCTGCCAATATCGTGACCAACGGCGCCTACAAGCTGAAAGCCTGGGTCGTTAACGAACGTATCGACCTGGAGCGTAATACCAACTACTGGGATAACGCGAAAACTGTCATTAACCAGGTTACCTACCTGCCAATCTCTTCTGAAGTGACTGACGTTAACCGCTACCGCAGCGGCGAAATCGACATGACCTATAACAACATGCCGATTGAACTCTTCCAGAAGCTGAAGAAAGAGATCCCTGCTGAAGTACATGTTGACCCGTACCTCTGCACCTATTATTACGAAATCAACAACCAGAAAGCGCCATTCACAGATGTTCGCGTTCGTACCGCCCTGAAGCTGGCGCTGGATCGCGATATCATCGTCAACAAGGTGAAAAACCAGGGCGACCTGCCAGCGTACAGCTACACGCCACCGTACACCGATGGTGCGAAGCTGACCGAGCCAGAATGGTTCAAAATGACCCAGGAACAGCGTAATGCAGAAGCGAAGAAATTGCTGGCCGAAGCGGGTTATACCGCAGACAAGCCGCTGACCTTCAGCCTGCTGTATAACACCTCCGATCTGCATAAGAAACTGGCTATCGCAGTCTCTTCCATCTGGAAGAAAAACCTGGGTGTGAACGTGAAGCTGGAAAACCAGGAGTGGAAAACCTTCCTGGATAGCCGCCATCAGGGCACCTTTGATGTGGCCCGTGCCGGCTGGTGTGCGGACTACAACGAGCCGACCTCTTTCCTGAACACCATGCTGAGCGACAGCTCGAACAACACCGCGCACTATAAGAGCGCAGAGTTCGATAAGCTGATTGGCGATACCTTGAAAGTGACTGACGAAGCGCAGCGCGCCGATCTGTACGCGAAAGCGGAACAGCAGCTCGACAAAGATTCTGCGATCGTACCGGTTTACTACTACGTGAACGCCCGTCTGGTGAAACCGTGGGTAGGTGGATATACCGGGAAAGACCCGATGGATAATATCTACGTTAAAAACTTGTATATTATCAAGCATTAATGGCAATGAGTGGGGCGGGCGCTGTCTGCCCCACGGTGTCTACTCATCGTAATATTATATAGGCACACGCCAGAAGGTACGGGCAATGTTGAAATTTATCCTACGTCGCTGTCTTGAAGCGATCCCAACGCTATTTATTCTTATCACGATCTCCTTCTTTATGATGCGTCTCGCGCCGGGAAGTCCATTCACCGGTGAACGTACGCTGCCGCCAGAAGTTATGGCGAATATCGAAGCGAAATATCATTTAAACGATCCTATCTCCACCCAGTATTTCAACTATCTGAAACAGCTGGCCCACGGTGATTTTGGTCCGTCGTTTAAATATAAAGATTATTCCGTAAACGATCTGGTGGCGTCCAGCTTCCCCGTTTCGGCGAAATTAGGCGCCGCGGCGTTTTTACTGGCCGTTATTCTTGGCGTCACGGCGGGCGTTATTGCTGCGCTTAATCAGAATACGAAATGGGATTACACCGTTATGGGGGTGGCAATGACCGGTGTCGTCATACCGAGTTTTGTCGTGGCCCCCTTGCTGGTCATGATATTTGCCATCACCCTAAAATGGCTGCCCGGCGGCGGCTGGAATGGCGGGGCGCTGAAATTTATGATCCTGCCGATGGTCGCGTTGTCTCTCGCTTATATCGCCAGTATTTCGCGTATTACCCGGGGTTCAATGATTGAAGTATTGCACTCGAACTTCATCCGTACTGCCCGGGCCAAAGGGCTGCCGATGCGCCGCATCATCTTCCGTCACGCGTTAAAACCTGCGCTGCTGCCGGTGCTCTCTTATCTGGGCCCTGCGTTCGTCGGGATTATCACCGGGTCAATGGTTATCGAAACCATCTATGGTCTGCCGGGTATCGGCCAGCTGTTCGTTAACGGCGCCCTTAACCGCGACTATTCACTGGTACTGAGTCTGACCATTCTCGTTGGCGCGCTCACCATCTTCTTTAACGCGATCGTCGACGTGCTCTATGCCGTTATCGATCCGAAAATCCGCTACTGACACTGGAGCTCGCCATGATGTTAAGTAAGAAAAACAGCGAGGCGCTGGAAAACTTCAGTGAAAAACTGGAAGTGGAGGGGCGCAGCCTCTGGCAGGATGCACGCCGTCGCTTCATGCATAACCGTGCTGCGGTTGCCAGCCTGATTGTCCTGGTCCTTATCGCCCTGTTTGTGACGCTGGCGCCGATGCTGTCGCAGTTCACCTACTTCGACACCGACTGGGGCATGATGTCCAGCGCGCCGGATACCGAATCGGGCCACTACTTTGGTACCGACTCTTCCGGACGTGACCTGCTGGTCCGTGTGGCCATCGGTGGACGCATTTCGTTGATGGTAGGGATCGCAGCAGCCTTTGTTGCGGTGATTCTGGGGACGTTATACGGATCGCTCTCCGGCTATCTCGGCGGCAAGGTCGATTCGGTGATGATGCGTATTCTGGAGATCCTTAACTCCTTCCCGTTTATGTTCTTCGTCATCCTGTTGGTGACCTTCTTTGGCCAGAACATTTTGCTGATCTTCGTGGCTATCGGCATGGTCTCCTGGCTCGATATGGCGCGTATCGTGCGCGGCCAGACCCTGAGCCTGAAGCGCAAAGAGTTTATCGAAGCGGCGCAGGTGGGCGGGGTTTCAACCGGTAATATTGTGGTCCGTCATATCGTGCCAAACGTGCTGGGTGTGGTGGTGGTGTATGCCTCCCTACTGGTTCCGAGCATGATCCTGTTTGAATCTTTCCTGAGCTTCCTCGGCCTGGGTACCCAGGAGCCGCTGAGCAGCTGGGGTGCGCTGCTGAGCGATGGCGCCAACTCTATGGAAGTTTCACCGTGGCTGCTGCTGTTCCCGGCGGGTTTCCTGGTGGTGACACTGTTTTGTTTCAACTTTATCGGCGATGGCCTGCGTGATGCCCTCGATCCGAAAGACCGTTAAGGAGTGCCGCCATGACTATTATTGAAACGGCCTCGGCCCCACAAGCGCATCAGCAGGGTAATCTCCTGCTGGATGTGAAAGATCTGCGCGTCACCTTTAAAACGCCTGATGGCGATGTGACCGCGGTAAACGATCTTAACTTCAGCCTGCGTGCTGGCGAAACGCTGGGTATCGTGGGTGAATCCGGTTCCGGTAAATCCCAGACGGCGTTCGCGCTGATGGGGCTGCTGGCACAAAACGGCGTTATCGGCGGCTCTGCCACCTTTAACGGTAAGCAGATCCTTAACCTGCCGGAGAACGAGCTTAACAAGCTGCGTGCCGAGCAGATATCCATGATTTTCCAGGATCCGATGACCTCCCTGAACCCGTACATGCGTGTGGGCGAGCAGCTGATGGAAGTGCTGATGCTGCACAAAGGGATGGGCAAAGCCGAAGCGTTTGAAGAGTCGGTTAAGATGCTGGATGCGGTAAAAATGCCGGAAGCGCGTAAGCGTATGCGCATGTTCCCGCACGAGTTTTCCGGCGGGATGCGCCAGCGCGTGATGATCGCGATGGCGCTGCTGTGCCGGCCAAAACTGCTCATTGCCGATGAACCCACCACCGCCCTGGACGTGACCGTTCAGGCGCAGATCATGACCCTGCTGAACGAGCTGAAGCGCGAGTTTAATACTGCGATCATCATGATTACCCACGATCTGGGCGTCGTGGCCGGGATCTGCGACAAAGTGCTGGTGATGTATGCCGGGCGTACCATGGAGTACGGTAAAGCGCGTGATGTCTTCTACCATCCGGCGCACCCGTACTCCATTGGCCTGCTGAATGCGGTACCGCGTCTTGATGCGGAAGGGGAGTCGCTGCTGACCATTCCTGGCAACCCGCCTAACCTGCTGCGTCTGCCGAAAGGCTGCCCGTTCCAGCCGCGTTGTCCGCACGCGATGGAAATTTGCAACAGCGCGCCACCGCTGGAAGAGTTTGCACCAGGCCGTCTGCGTGCCTGCTTTAAGCCGTACGAGGAGCTGGTATGACAGCCATTGACGAAAAAAGAAATGTTCTGCTTGAAATCGCCGATCTGAAAGTGCACTTCGACATCAAAGACGGCAAGCAGTGGTTCTGGCAGCCGGCGAAAACCCTGAAAGCGGTTGACGGCGTCACCCTGCGTCTCTACGAGGGGGAAACTCTTGGCGTGGTGGGGGAGTCGGGCTGCGGCAAATCCACCTTTGCCCGCGCGATCATCGGCCTGGTGAAAGCCACTGGCGGCAAGGTCGCCTGGCTGGGTAAAGATCTGCTGGGGATGAAGCCGGAAGAGTGGCGCGAGGTCCGAAGCGACATTCAGATGATTTTCCAGGATCCGCTGGCGTCACTGAATCCGCGTATGACCATTGGCGAGATCATCGCAGAGCCGCTGCGTACCTATCATCCGAAGATGCCGCGTACCGAAGTGCGCGACCGCGTCAAGGCGATGATGATGAAGGTAGGTCTGCTGCCGAACCTTATCAACCGCTATCCGCACGAGTTCTCGGGTGGCCAGTGCCAGCGTATCGGCATTGCCCGCGCGCTGATCCTGGAGCCGAAGCTGATTATCTGTGACGAACCGGTCTCGGCGCTGGACGTGTCGATTCAGGCGCAGGTGGTTAACCTGCTGCAGAAACTGCAGCGTGAGATGGGGCTGTCGCTGATCTTTATCGCCCACGACCTGGCGGTGGTGAAGCACATCTCCGATCGCGTACTGGTGATGTATCTCGGCCATGCGGTGGAGCTGGGCACCTATGACGAGGTGTATCATAATCCGTTACACCCTTACACCAGAGCGCTGATGTCTGCCGTGCCGGTGCCGGATCCTGACCTGGAGCAGAATAAGACCATTCAGCTGCTGGAAGGGGAACTGCCGTCGCCCATCAACCCACCATCTGGCTGCGTGTTCCGTACCCGCTGCCCGATTGCCGGGCCGGAGTGCGCGAAAACGCGTCCGGTACTGGAGGGCAGCTTCCGCCATGCGGTCTCCTGCCTGAAGGTTGACCCGCTCTGACCGGGTAACTGGCAATAAAAAAGGCTGCAATCGCAGCCTTTTTTTATTCGCGCCAGAGTATATGGCACAGCTTGTGGTCTTTCTCACGACACAGTAGAACGCGGGCAAAGATATCATTGATCTCTCCGCCGTCGGTCTCCGCCAGGCCAATCACCACCTCGGCGAAGAAGTCCGGGTTCAGGTCGTAATCGACATGTTCAGCCCAGTCTTCAGACGGATCGAACAGCTCGGCGCCGCCACGCTCTTCAAACTGCAAATTAAAGAGAATCACATCCGCCGGGTCGAGATTATCGACGGCCAGTTCCAGAAAGATATCGTAGGCCTGCTCGAGCGTTTCGTCTTCGGTCAGGCGATTGTTCAGATCCATTTCCATGATGACTACCTGTTTAACATCGTTGGGCACGTTTTACAGCAACGGACTAAAGAAGTAAAACAGTCGTTCGGCAATTCGCTGCCATAGCGGCCTTTTCATCCACAGACGGGCATCCAGCAGGCGGGAGCGCGAGATATAATCATCCTGCACGGCCGCCAGATCGCCCCCAAAACCGGTATCGTCGATCACCAGCGTGATCTCAAAATTGAGCCACAGACTGCGCATATCGAGGTTCACTGTTCCCACCAGGCTAAGCTCACCATCCACCAGCACGCTCTTGGTGTGCAGCAGCCCACCTTCAAACTGGTAAATCTTCACCCCGGCCGCCAGCAGTTCGCTGAAAAAGGCCCGGCTGGCCCAGCCCACCAGCACCGAATCGTTCTTGCGCGGCAGGATAATACTGACATCGACCCCGCGCTGGGCGGCGGTGCAGATAGCGTGGAGCAGATCGTCACTCGGCACGAAATAGGGGGTGGTCATGATCAGGTATTCGCGGGCGGAATAGGCGGCGGTCAATAACGCCTGATGGATCAGATCTTCCGGGAAGCCCGGTCCGGAGGCGATAGTATGAATAGTGTGCCCGCTGGCCTGTTCAAACGGCATGATATTGGCATCCGGCGGTGGGGGCAGAATGCGTTTGCCGGTTTCAATCTCCCAGTCACAGGAGTAGACGATCCCCATCGCGGTGGCGACCGGCCCCTCCATACGCGCCATCAGATCGATCCATTGGCCCACACCGGCATCCTGTTTAAAGAAGCGCGGGTCGACCATGTTCATGCTGCCGGTATAGGCGATGTAGTTGTCGATGAGCACCATTTTGCGGTGCTGGCGCAGATCCATCCTGCGCAGAAACACACGCATCAGGTTAACCTTTAACGCTTCGACCACTTCCACACCGGCATTGCGCATCATGGATGCCCAGTTGCTGCGGAAAAAGTTCACGCTACCGGCGGAGTCGAGCATCAGACGGCAGTGGATCCCCCGGCGTGCCGCGGCCATCAGGGATTCAGCTACCTGATCGGCCATGCCACCGGGCTGCCAGATATAAAACACCATCTCGATATTATGCCGCGCCAGCTGAATATCGCGGATCAGGGCGTTCATAACGTCATCAGAGGTGGTCATCAATTGCAGCTGATTGCCTTTCACCCCGGCAATCCCCTGGCGGCGTTCACAGAGCTTAAATAACGACGCGGCGACGTCACTGTTCTCTTCGGCAAAAATATGTTTGCAGGATTTCAGATCGTTCAGCCATTTCGCCGTGGAGGGCCACATCGCCCGGGCACGCTCGGCCCGACGTTTACCGAGGTGAAGCTCACCGAAGGATAAATACGCAATGATGCCGACCAGCGGCAGGATATAAATAATCAACAGCCATGCCATGGCAGAGGGAACTGCTCTGCGCTTCATCAGGATGCGTAACGTCACCCCTGCGATTAACAGCCAGTATCCCAGAATGAGCAGCCAACTCACCACGGTGTAGAAGGTTGTCATAATAAAAAATCCTTTTGAAAGCGTATTGTTAAGAGTTTACGCGTCAGGATTTTTCTGGCAAATAAAAACGCCAGATAAAAGCGCTGGTCTGCCGCAGGCAAGGGACTATAATGAACGCTCTGTTTTGTGAAGAGTTGGTAACATGAAGCGCAGTAGAACAGAAGTAGGGCGCTGGCGCATGTTGCGACAGACAAGTCGTCGCAAAGCGCGTTGGCTGGAAGCTCAATCCCGCCGTAATATGCGTATCCACGCCATCAGAAAATGCAGTATGAACCGTCATCGCAATGCGTTGCTGTTCGCCATTCAGGATTACTGAATGACACAAGGGCACCCACAGAGGTGCCCGATGTTTTTTATTCGCTACGTCAAAAAGGAGGATGAGGTGTTTGCGGATTTGGGTGTACTGAATTTCTGGACCTATGTTGTCGGGGCTATTTTTATTGTTCTGGTTCCTGGACCTAATACCTTATTCGTTTTAAAAACCGGTATTGGTCACGGTGTGAAAAAGGGCTATCTTGCCGCCAGTGGCGTATTTATTGGCGATGCGGTACTGATGTTTCTGGCATGGGCAGGGGTTGCGGCGCTGATCCAGACCACGCCAATGCTGTTTAATATTGTGCGCTATCTCGGGGCGTTCTATCTGTTATGGCTGGGCGGCAAAATGCTCTGGTCGGTAATAAGGCATACACAGCAGGGCGATGCTGGCGGTCTCGAACCGGCTAAAACCATAATGAAACGCTCGCTGGTGCTGAGTATGACCAACCCGAAGGCGATTTTGTTTTATGTCTCATTCTTTGTGCAGTTTATTGACGTTCACGCGAAGCACACCGGCGTCGCTTTTATGATCCTCGCGGTCACGCTGGAAATCATCAGTTTTATCTATATGAGCTTCCTGATCTTCTCCGGCGCGTTTGTTACGCGCTACCTGAAAACCAAAAAGAAACTGGCGAAGCTGGGAAATGGTTTAATAGGATTACTGTTTGTTGGCTTTGCGGCGCGGCTGGCATCGCTTAACTAATAAAAAAGGCTCCTGGTACGGAGCCTTTTTTTATCTTAGAAAACTTTTTTAAACGGCTTCACCACGACGTTATCATACACGCCTGCCGCCACATACGGGTCGTCCTGCGCCCAGGCCTGTGCCGCTTCGAGGGATTCAAATTCGGCAATCACCGTTGAGCCGGTAAATCCCGCCGCACCCGGATCGTTGCTGTCGACGGCAGGCATTGGTCCTGCGGTCAGTAATCTGCCTTCGTCATGCAGCAGCTGTAAGCGCGCAAGGTGGGCAGGGCGTACGGAAAGACGTTTTTCCAGAGAATCAGCGACATCTGCAGCAAAAATCACGTAAAGCACAGCGGAGCTCCTTAACCGATAAAAGTGGGAATTACGTTATGTGAAAGTGCAGGTGACTGCAATGTAAAGATGGCAACATTGTTAAAACCTTGCGCCTGATGTGCCTTTTTTCGCCAGCTGGACGGTAAAATCGGGCGAAGTTTAACTGGCTTATTGAATATGATTGCTATTTGCATTTAAAATCAGGGCCTGGCTTTTTAACTGAAACGATTATGACTTCAATGACCCTCGATTTACCTCGCCGCTTTCCCTGGCCGACGCTGTTGTCCGTCGGAATTCACGGAGCCGTGGTGGCGGGTCTGCTTTACACATCGGTACATCAGGTTATTGAAATGCCAGCGCCCGCGCAGCCGATTTCGGTGACCATGGTAACGCCTGCGGAGCTGGAGCCTGTGCAGGTCGCGCCTCCACCGGAGCCTGTTGCAGAGCCCGAACCCGAGCCAGAACCAGAACCTGAAGTTGTTCCTGAGCCGCCAAAAGAAGCGCCTGTGGTGATCCACAAACCGGAGCCCAAGCCAAAACCGAAGCCGAAGCCGAAGCCGAAGCCGGTGAAAAAGGTGGAAGAGCGTCCGAAGCGTCAAGAGCGCCCGGTTGAGCCACGTACCACACAGCCCGTTGAGCGCGCAGCCCCGGCTCGCCCGGTCATGAACTCCGCGCCAGTTACCGCTAAGCCGGTTCCAGCGGCACCGGCGGGTCCACGTGCGTTGAGCCGTAACCAGCCGCAATATCCATCGCGCGCTCAGGCTCTGCGTATTGAAGGGCGTGTACGGGTGAAATTTGACGTCACCGCCGACGGACGTGTGGATAATATCCAGATCCTCTCCGCGCAGCCGTCAAACATGTTCGAGCGTGATGTGAAAAACGCGATGCGTAAGTGGCGCTACGAAGCCGGTAAGCCAGGCAGTGGGCTCATCGTCAATATCGTTTTCCGCCTCAACGGCGGGGCACAGATGGAATAATAAAAAAAGCCTCCCAACTGGGAGGCTTTTTTTATGCCTGCGGTAATGCGCGCGGTTTGCCTTCGCTATCCACCGCCACGTAAATAAAGAGCGCTTCGGTGGCCTTATAGCGCTGGCCGATCGGTTCCGAAGAGACCTTCTTCACCCACACTTCGATATTGATCGACACCGAGGTATTTCCCCGTTTCACGCAACGCGCGTAACAGCAGACCACATCACCCACCGCGACAGGCCGCAGAAAGGTCATACCATCAACCCGGACCGTCACCACGCGACCATGGGCAATCTCTTTAGCGAGGATCGCCCCGCCCATATCCATCTGCGACATTAACCAGCCGCCAAAAATATCGCCGTTCGCATTGGTGTCGGCGGGCATTGCAAGTGTGCGTAAAACCAGTTCGCCCTGCGGGGCGTTCGTTGTTGTCATTATGAACTCTACTTATTACGGAGGACTTCAGGCGGGATGCTACTATGATTTGCTGCCGGAGAGAACAGAAGAAAAACGCCAGGCTTATTAAGCCTGGCGGAAGGATTACTGCTTGTCGTCCTGCGGCATGTGGCGATAGATGTAGATGCCGCTCAGGAGGGTGAAAATCAGCGTTAAGGCGGTCAGACCAAAGACTTTAAAGTTGACCCAGATGTTCTGCGGCAGCCAGAAAGCGATATAGATATTCGCCAGACCACAAAGAATAAAGAACACCGCCCAGGCGATATTCAGGCGCGACCAGACCGCCTGCGGCAGCGCCAGCTCTTTACCCAGCATGCGCTGGATAAGCGGCTTTTTCATCACCCACTGGCTGAACAGCAGGGCACCCGCAAACAGCACGTAAATGACGGTCACTTTCCACTTGATGAACTCATCGTTGTGGAAAAAGACGGTCAGCCCGCCGAAGACGGCCACCAGCACAAAGGTGATCAGGGCCATTTTTTCAACCTTGCGGTAGCGCACCCAGCTGTAAATCAGCACGACTGCGGTGGCGACGATCAGGGCAGTGGTCGCGGCGTAAATGTCATACAGCTTATAGAAAGCAAAAAAGACAACCAGGGGTAAAAAATCAAGAAACTGCTTCATTCTTCGATTCCATCTATCAGCGATGGCCTGTACGTTCTGAACAGGCCGTCAGAAAAATTACTGGCGAATTAACGTGTACAGGCGGAACAAATAAACGAGCAAGACAGCGGAGATGAGGTTGCTCAGGGTATTTGCCACAACAGCACCGACGTTAGGCGTCAGAACGGCAAGATTGGGTGCAAACAGCAGCAGCAGAGTTTTCGCCAGCAGCCAGCTCATTACCGCTGGCGCGACCAGACGCATATTAGACCATGCAAGCCGGATACTGCTACGCATGGCGACAAAAATGCCCATGCGGTCCTGCACCATCATTACGGGGGCGAAGGCGAGCACAATCGCCAACAGCACGCCCGGCACCACAACCAGCATAATCCCTAATTGCACTAGCATGGTGGTTAAAAAGATCAGAATAAACAGCTTGGGCAGCAGCGGCGCGCTGGCACCTATCGCCCGCAGCGCGCTGACGCGTTGCCCGGCAGAAACCAGCTGGATCATCAGCAGCACGCCGCCAGCCAGAATGGCATTGCCGATAAGACCGGAAAAGGTCGAGGCCGCAGAAGCCCGCAACAGGATCTGCTGCTGTTCCGGGGTCATGTTCTGCACCATCTCAAACAGACCAACGCTGCTGGCGATTTGATCGCCTTCGCTCAGGCTGGCAATTTGCTCCTCACTCGGCGAAAAAGCATGACCAAGTACCACCGTGATAAATGCGCACAACAAGGCGATCAGTAAAAAGGTAACGAACTGATTGCGGAAAAAATTCCCCGTGTCACGGTAGACAGACTTCGCCGTGATAGACATGCACTCTCCTTGAGTATTGCAGGTGTTAATTAGCGGGCAATTGTACCCTGGATAAGTGTACGGTGGCAGTATCAAGCCTTGTATGGAAAAGCATATCTTTGTAAAGCGCCCGTAATGCGTCGCTGCCATTTTGCGCGGTTGTGGGCAAGCGGGGCGTTTTGTGTCCGAAATGGCAAAATTGATCCAGACCCTGCCTACCAATTTTTGCTAGTTGTGAAAAAAATTAATTTAGATCAATGAATGTTAAATCACTGAATTTAGTGTGATCAATGCAAGATCACTTATTAATCATTTGTAGGTATATTCCGTTCCTGAATAAAACCATAACGAGGGAATGGATATGAAAAAAGCAGCGGTGGCAGCACTGATTCTGAGCACGCTTTCCGGCGGCGCAATGGCCCACGAAGCAGGTGAGTTCTTTTTCCGTCTCGGGACGGCGACGGTGCGTCCTACGGAAGGCTCGGACAATGTGCTCGGTTTGGGCGGTTTTAACGTCAGTAACAATACCCAGGCGGGGATGACCTTTACCTGGATGGCGACCGACAACGTCGGCGTTGAACTGCTGGCGGCCACGCCGTTTCGCCACAGAGTAGGTACGGGCCCAACCGGGGATATCGCCACGGTTCACCATCTGCCGCCGACGCTGATGGCTCAGTGGTATTTCGGCGATGCTGGCAGCAAGGTTCGCCCCTACGTTGGCGCCGGGGTCAACTACACCACGTTTTTTGATGAGAAGTTTAACGACACCGGTAAAGCGGCTGGCCTTTCCGATCTGAGCCTGAAAGATTCATGGGGTATGGCGGGGCAGGTGGGGCTGGATTACCTCATCAACCGTGACTGGCTGATTAATATGTCGGTCTGGTACATGGATATCGACACCGAAGTGCGCTTTAAGGCGGGGGATCAGCAGCAAAATATAAACACCCGTCTGGATCCGTGGGTGTTTATGTTCTCGGCGGGATACCGCTTCTGAAAATAAGAAGGCCCCGAGGGGCCTTTTTTTATTTACGCCCTAACAGCAGGCCAAGAACAATACCCACCGCACCCGCGGCAATCAGGCCGGTTAGGGGGTTATTTTTCACTGCGTCGGTCACATCAGTAACAACGTCGCTTGCCTGTGCAGCATATTTGCGCCCGGCACCCTTCAGCTGATGTTTTGGCGAATCAACGGCCTCGCCAAACTGCTGCTGTGCAGCACCGGCGAATTCATCCAGTTTGTTCTTCGCTTTTTCACCTGCATATTGTGCATCATTATCAAGATTTTGGTCTGACATAACGTTCTCCTTTTGTAGTCAATGTAAAGCATAGACTCAATAGGGATATCCTGGAGAAAATGGGATTAATACTTAAGAAAGGGTGGCCTGGCGCCACCCGCTTATTATTTTTGGATGAGATAGCGGATGGTGGGCCCATCCTGTTGGATATCCAGTACCGTATAGCCGTGGTTTCTGGCGTCCAGGGGAATATTGTTGATGGATTGAGGGCAGTCGCTCACCACCTCCAGGATCTCGCCCTTTTTCAGTTGCGGCATCGCCTCAAGCGTGGCAACCGCCGGGTAGGGGCAAGGTTCGCCCAGCATATCGAGGCGGTAGTCGGGAACGATCGCTTTCATGCGGCTTCCTCACGAATGTCAGTTTTCATGGCAGCGCGGCGGAAGAAGCGTTTCTCCTGCGCCAGCACCAGCAAAAAGGCGACCAGCAGCAAAATGTAGGTCACCAGCAATCCACCCAGCGGGCCAAAGGTGTTGAGAAGATTAACCTTGTCCCAGTTCGTCGCCAGCGCGGGGGATAAATCATCCCACCAGTAAGCCAGCAGGGTCGAGCCAATCACATTACCCAGACCAACCCACCAGTAGTGCACCTGGCCTTCCACCGCGCGGTACATCCACCCGGTCTCGCAGCCGCCCGCCAGCACAATCCCAAAGCCAAACAGTAGCCCGCCGATCACGGCGTTCGGCCCGGCCCACATGATTTTAGGCGCGACACCCAGCTGGACGTAGCTGAAGATCCCGATGGCGCTCACCGCCATCCCGGCGATAATCGCCTTCGCCATCATGGTACGGCCGGTGATCCACATATCGCGAAACGCGGAGGTAAAGCAGATCTGCGCCCGCTCGATAAGCAGACCAAATCCGACACCGAACAGCATCGCCAGCCCGAGCTTCGGCTGGTTTAGCGCGGTACAGAGCGCCCAGGCCAGCATGCCGAAGAAGACCAGCATACCGAGACGAAAGCGACGACGGGCCTGATCCGGCTTCTGCGTTAACGGCGAGGCCGCGCTCACTTTTTGCATTTTGACCGGAATACGGAACAGGGGCAGCAGGGTAAAGCGCGCGCCAAAGTACGAGCCGACGGCGGTGGCGAGCGCAAAAAACCAGGCGTGGAGGGAGAACTGTGGGATCCCGGTAAAGAAAGCCGCAAGGTTACAGCCCATCGCCAGGCGCGCACCAAACCCGGCGATGATACCGCCAACCACCGCCTGGGCGATGCGGATCCGGCTGTGCGGCATACGCAGCTTGACGTTGTTGGCCCAAAGTGCGGCAGCAAAACAGCCGCCGAACATCCCGATGATCATCATGCCGTCGATGCGTGTCAGTGGGGAGCCATCAAGGTGAATGAGTTTGAAGTAACCCCACGTTTCGGTGTGAACACCTGCCAGTTGCAGCAACTGTCCGCCCCAACGGGTAAATTCACCCGTAACCGCCCAAAAAGTGCCGGTGATGCCAAAATAGTAGGTGGAGAGGATCCCGGCAGCGATAACGGCAGGAACAGGTGACCAGAACTTAATTAAATAAGTCTGCTTAAAATATTGCCATGACATAGTTAAGCCTCTGAACTCAGAAGGTTTAAGGAGGAAGTGTTATAAAACGTGAGGATGATACGCCGGGAATCGCGTTTGAAAAGGATTAACTGCGTTAAAGATCGAAGGGATCAATTTATGCGTGAAGCCGCCTGGTAAAAAACCAGACGGCGGCTCTTTTACTGCGGACGGGTTGCGGCTTTCATGGCGCTGACAAAGGCCTTCAGCTCGCTCAACATCTGTTCAGGCTTATCGACATTGTTCTCGATAATTTTGACGATTGCCGAGCCGGAAATCGCCCCGGCCGCCCCGGCACCCAGCGCCGCGGTTACCTGCTCAGGCGCTGAAATACCAAAGCCCTGCAGCGGCGGTGCGGCATTGTACTCCGTCAGTTTTTCCACCAGATGGTGCAGCGGCAGGGCGGCTTTGTTCTCCGCACCCGTCACCCCGGCGCGGGACAGCAGGTAGGTATAGCCGCGACCGTGGGAGGCGATCTGGCGCAGCAGGTTATCATCGGCATTCGGTGGGCAGATAAAGATCGGCGCAACGTTATGACGCATCGCCGCCTGGCGGAACGGGGCAGACTCCTCGACCGGGACATCGGCGACCAGCACCGAATCCACGCCCACGCGCGCGCACTCGGCGTAGAACTCGTCAATGCCGCGGTTAAAGACCAGGTTAGCGTACATCAGCAGGCCGATGGGCATCGCCGGGTATTTCTGACGGATGGTTGCCAGCATCTCGAAGCACTGGGTCGGGGTCACGCCTGCGGCAAAGGCGCGCAGGGTGGCACTCTGAATGGTCGGGCCATCGGCCAACGGATCGGAGAAGGGAATACCCAGCTCCAGCGCGTCGGCGCCCGCTTCAACCAGGGCGTCGATGATTTTCAGCGACTGCTCCGGAGAGGGGTCGCCCAGCGTGACGAAGGGAACAAACGCGCCTTCCTTGCGGGCCTTAAGTTCAGCAAACACGTTATCGTAACGTTCCATCAGATTTCCCCTCGTGCTTTCAGAATATCGTGAACGGTGAAGATGTCTTTATCACCGCGACCGGAAAGGTTGACCACCAGCAGCTGCTCTTTTTCCGGGTTCTCTTTGATCATTTTCAGGGCATGGGCCAGGGCGTGGGAAGACTCCAGTGCCGGGATAATCCCCTCCTTACGGCACAGGGTTTTGAACGCTTCCAGCGCTTCGTCATCGGTAATCGAGACATACTCGGCGCGACCGATGCTGTTCAGGTGTGCGTGCTGCGGCCCCACGGACGGAAAGTCCAGCCCAGCAGAGATGGAGTACGACTCTTCAATCTGGCCTTCGTCGGTCTGCATCATCGGCGCTTTCATGCCGAAGTAGATGCCTACGCGGCCATGCTTCAGTGGCGCGCCGTGTTCACCGGTTTCAATCCCGTGACCAGCAGGTTCAACGCCGATCAGCCCCACACGGGTGTCGTCGATGAAGTCAGCAAACATGCCGATTGCATTAGAGCCGCCGCCCACGCAGGCGATCACCGCATCCGGCAGGCGACCCTCTTTTTCGAGGATCTGCGCTTTGGTCTCTTCACCGATCATACGCTGGAATTCACGCACAATAGTCGGGAACGGGTGCGGGCCCGCGGCGGTACCGAGCATATAGTGGGCGTTTTCATAGTTACCGGACCAGTCGCGCAGCGCCTCGTTACAGGCATCTTTCAGGGTGGCCGAGCCACTGTGCACCGGGATCACTTCCGCGCCCATCAGACGCATACGGAAGACGTTCGGCGACTGGCGCTCAACGTCTTTTGCCCCCATGTAGATACGGCATTTCAGGCCGAGCAGGGCGCTGGCCAGCGCCGATGCCACACCGTGCTGACCGGCCCCGGTTTCGGCAATGATTTCGGTTTTACCCATCCGTTTTGCCAGCAGCGCCTGGCCCAGCACCTGGTTAGTTTTATGCGCACCGCCGTGGAGCAGATCTTCACGCTTCAGATACAGGGTGGTGTTCGTCCCCTCTGTCAGGTTGCGGCATTTGGTCAGGGCCGTAGGGCGTCCGGCGTAGTTTTTCAGCAGGTCGGTGAATTCAGCCTGGAAGAGCGGATCTTTTTGCGCACTCACGAACGCCTCTTCAAGCTGGCGCAGGGCGGGCATCAGGATTTGCGGCACATACATGCCGCCAAACTCACCAAAATAGGGATTTAATAATGTGGTCATCTTCTCTTCCTTAATATGCACGCAGCGTTTTGAACACCGAAGCCAGTTTGCTGGCATCTTTTATGCCCGGCTGCGACTCAACGCCTGAATTAAAATCGAGACCTGCGCAGCCCGCTTTGGCGGCTTCAACGCAGTTATCGGGGCTTAAGCCCCCGGCGAGCAGGACGTTATCCAGCTTCTCGCCCTTGAGCAGCGACCAGTCAAAACGCTGCCCGGTTCCGCCCTGGCCGTTATCCAACACATACTTATCAACATGCTGCAACGTGCGCGGCGGCAGGTTATCGGCCACGCTCAGCGCTTTCCAGATTTGCACCTGCGGTTTTAGCCTTTCGCGCAGGGCATCGATATACGCCTGATCTTCGCTGCCGTGCAGCTGGACGGCGGCCAGGGAAAGCGACTCTGCCGTGGCCGCCACCTGTTCGATGGCACCATTAAGGAAGACGCCCACATACTGTAACGGGGCGGCGGCGATCACCTCGCGCGCCTGCGCCTCGGTCACGTTGCGCGGGGAGGCATCAACGAAGATCAGCCCGCCGTAAATGGCGCCCGCTTCATAAGCGGCGGCGACATCCTGTGGACGCGTCAGGCCGCAGACCTTGTTCTCCCCCAGCAGCACGCGACGTACCGCGGCGCTGAGATCGTCCTGCTCCATCATCGCCGACCCAATCAGGAAGCCGTTGGCGAAGTGGCTCAGCTCGCGAACCTGGGCATAACTGTTGATGCCGGACTCGCTAATCACCGTTACGCCTGCGCCCAGACGCGGCGCCAGTTGGCGGGTGCGGTTCAGGTCGATGGAGAGATCGCGCAGGTCGCGGTTATTGATCCCGACCACTTTTGCCTCGAGGGCGATAGCGCGCTCCAGCTCCTCTTCGTTGCTCACTTCGGTCAGCACACCCATGTTCAGGCTGTGCGCGACCGCAGCAAGCTGGCGGTACTGTTCATCGTCCAGGACCGAGAGCATCAGCAGGCAGGCGTCGGCCTGATAAAAACGCGCCAGCCAGATTTGATACGGGTCGATGATAAAGTCTTTGCACAAAATCGGCTGCGGCGCGATGCCGCTGACGATGGGCAGAAAATCAAAACTTCCCTGAAAATATTTCTCATCGGTCAGCACCGAAATAGCCGAAGCGTGGTGCTTATAGATGGTGGCGATCTTCGCCGGGTCGAAATCGTCGCGGATCACCCCTTTCGACGGGGAGGCCTTTTTGCACTCCAGGATAAATGCGGTGCGCGCGCCCCGCAGGGCATCATAAAAACGACGGCTGCTCGGAACCACGTCATTCTGGAAACTGGCGAGCGGCTGCTGCTGTTTCCGCGCTTCAACCCAGATGGCCTTATCGGCAACGATTTTCGCTAATACGGTCTGCATTGTTTACCCTCTTGCCGCAAGTGCGGTCACTCGGTCGTAGGCTGCGCCGGAGCGCAGCACATCAATCACTTTTTGCGCGTTGACCTGTAAATCCTCTTCGCCGTGCAGACGCATCAGCATGGCGACGTTAGCGGCGACAGCGGCCTCATGCGCTGGCTCACCTTTACCTTGTAACAGGCGGGTCAGAATGTCACGGTTTTCTTCCGGGGTGCCGCCCGCAAGTTGTTCCTGGTGATACGGGGTTAAACCAAAGTCTGCTGCGTCAAGCTGATAGTTTTTGATTTCACCGTTGTGCAGTTCGGCCACCAGCGTTGGCGCATGGAGCGAGACTTCGTCCATCCCGCCGCTGTGAACCACCGCCGCACGCTGATAACCGAGCACCCGCAGGGTTTCGGCGATCGGCAGCACCAGCTCCGGGCTGTAGACACCAATCAGCGCCAGCGGCGGGTGCGCCGGGTTGATCAGCGGCCCAAGCACATTAAACAGGGTGCGGGTCTTCAGCTGCTGACGCACCGGCATGGCATGGCGGAAGCCGGTGTGATACTTCGGTGCAAACAGGAAGCAGACGCCCAGTTCGTCCAGCGCATCGCGGGATTTCTCCGCGTTCATGTCCAGATTAATACCGAAGGCGGCCAGCAGATCCGACGAGCCGGAACGGCTGGAGACGCTGCGGTTACCATGCTTCGCCACCTTCAGCCCACAGGCGGCAGCGACAAAGGCGCTGGCGGTGGAGATGTTGATGCTGTTGCTGCCGTCACCGCCGGTACCGACGATATCCGCGAAGAGATAGTCCGGGCGCGGGAACGGGGCGGCGTTTTCCAGCAACGCGGTGGCGGCACCGGCAATCTCCTGCGGCTGTTCACCGCGCACTTTCATGCTCACCAGCGCGGCGGCCAGCTGCTCGGGCTTCAGCTCACCGCGTACCACGGCGGAGAAGAGCTGGTGGCTCTCCTGCTGGCTCAGGGTCTGCGCCTGGTAGAGTTTTTCCAGAATCGGCTGCAGGGTGTTGGTCTGCTCCAGTTTCTGCAGCGCCCAGTTCAGGGTCTGCTCCAGCAGGCGCGCGCCCTGGGAGGTCAGAATGGATTCCGGGTGGAACTGCATCCCGCAAACCCGGTCCGCGTCGTGACGCACCGCCATCACCATCCCGTTGTAATGGGCGTTAATGGTCAGGCCCGCCGGAATGTTGCTGCCCACCAGCGAGTGATAACGCGCCACCGGCAGCGGGTTCATCAGCCCGGCAAACATCGCCTGGCCGTCGTGTTCAATGCTGGAGGCTTTCCCGTGCAGGATCTCACCGGCCTGGCCGACGTAGCCGCCATAAGCCTCTACAATCGCCTGATGGCCCAGGCAAATACCGATGATCGGCAGTTTGCCGCGCAGGCGGGTCAGCAGCTCCGGCATACAGCCTGCTTCGCTCGGCGCGCCAGGCCCCGGCGAGAGCATCAGCACCGGGTTTTGCATGGTGGCCAGACGGTCGATTAAGGTCTGGGCCGGGACATGGTTACGGTAAATCACCACATTGTGACCGTTAGCACGCAGCTGATCCGCCAGGTTATAGGTAAAGGAGTCGATATTATCGAGCAGCAGAATGTCAGCCATCAGAAAATCTCCTGTGCGTGATGGGCAGTCGCAATGGCGCGCAGTACCGCGCGGGCTTTATTGCGGGTTTCGTCAGCTTCAGACTGCGGAACCGAGTCGAGAACGATGCCCGCGCCCGCCTGGACGGTGGCAATGCCTTCTTCAACGTAGGCGGAGCGGATCACGATACAGGTATCCAGATCGCCGTGGGCGGTGAAGTAGCCCACCGCACCGCCGTAGCTGCCGCGACGACGGCCTTCGGCCTCGGCAATCAGCTGCATGGCGCGGACTTTCGGTGCGCCGCTCAGGGTGCCCATATTCATGCAGGCGCGGTAGGCGTGCAGCACGTCCAGATCCTGACGCAGCTCGCCCACCACGCGGGAGACCAGATGCATCACGAAAGAGTAACGGTCCACTTTGGTTAAGTCGGCGACGTAACGGCTGCCCGGGGTGCAGATACGCGCCAGGTCGTTACGGGCCAGGTCCACCAGCATCAGGTGTTCGGACATCTCTTTCTGGTCGGTGCGCATCTCCAGCTCAATGCGGCTGTCGAGGTCGCGATCCAGGGAACCGTCGGCACGACGACCGCGCGGACGGGTACCGGCAATCGGATAGATTTCAATCTGACGGTTAGTGGCGTCGTACTTCAGGGAGCTCTCCGGCGAGGCGCCGAACAGGGTGAAATCATTGTCCTGCATAAAGAACATGTAGGGGCTGGGGTTGCTCTTTTTCAGCACATCGTAGGCCGCCAGCGGCGACGGGCAGGGCAGGGAGAAACGACGGGACGGCACCACCTGGAAAATCTCGCCTGCGCGAATGGCTTTCTGCATCTGGCGCACCACCGCGCCGTACTCGTCGTCCGTCTGGCTGACGTCACAACGCATCTGCTCCACGCGCTGCACCGGCAGTTCCGGCGGGGCTTCGTTCATCTGCTCCTGAAGCTGGGCGATGCGCTGTTCCAGGCGCTGCTTCTCCGTCAGTAACGGGGTAAACAGGCTGGCCTGAATGCGGGTGTATTTTTTCTGGTGGTCGATCACCATTAAGGTTTCCGCCAGATAGAAGCAGTAGTCCGGACAGCGATTGCCCTGCTCCAGCTCCGGCAGCTCTTCGAAACCGGCCACCAGATCGTAGGCAAACAGCCCGCCAAAGAACATCGCTTCGCGCTCGCTTTCCGGCACGTTCACCAGGTTTTGCAGCAGGCGGAAGGCATCAAACACTGACAGAGAACAGAGGCGGGCATCTTCATCCAGCAGCTGGCTCACCGGCGGGAAGTGCAGGATCCGCTGGTCCGGGCGATGTTCGTTCTCAATGCCCGCGGGCAGGACATCGTCCAGCAGCGACAGCAGGGCCGCACCGTTTTCAGAAAGCGCCTTCAGGGTGACGGTGTTGCCCAGGGCGGTGATGCGCAGGGCGCTGTCGACCAGCAGCAGGCTTTTCAGATCGTCTTTACTGTCGATATCCGCCGACTCCAGCAGCAGCGTGGCAGGACGCGCACCGCACACCTGATGGAACAGGGCGGTGGGATTATGGCGATACGCCGCCTCACGGGTCAGCAGTTCGAGGTTCGGTTTGGCTGTTTGCATTATGTTGTTCTCTTTATTCTGTTCATAAAAAAGCCCGCTCAGTGGCGGGCCAGGTATCTGTATGCATGACGCAGACGTACGACACTGCCCGATAATTCAGGAGGTGCGCCACCAGCTATGCAGAGAAAAATGTGCGGTCATTTCCAGATACCTCGTTGAGTGAACTTGCGTACTAGTTAACTAGTTCGATGGCTTATTGTCAACCCCCCGATTTCAGAATTTCACCACATGCCGTTATGATGGCGGCGCAGATATTGACGAGCAGTGACGGGAGCCGCTTTGAGCGACACGAATTACGCAGTGATTTATGATTTACACAGCCATACCCAGGCCTCTGATGGCCTGCTTACGCCTGAAGAGCTAGTCCATCGTGCCCATGAGATGCGCGTGGGCACGCTGGCCATTACCGATCACGACACCACCGAGGCCATTGCGGCCGCGCGGGCGGAAATTGCCCGCAGCGGATTGCCTCTGACCTTAATCAACGGCGTGGAGATTTCCACCGTCTGGGAAAATCACGAGATCCATATCGTCGGGTTAAACATCGATATTGAGAACCCGACCCTCTGTGCGTTCCTGGATGAACAAAAAACGCGGCGCGTACAGCGGGCAGAAATGATCGCCGAACGTCTGGAGAAGGCTCACATTCCCGGCGCGTGGGAAGGGGCCCTGCGTCTGGCGAATGGCGGGGCGGTGACCCGCGCCCACTTTGCCCGTTTTCTGATTGAAGCCGGGAAAGCAAATAACATTGCGGATGTGTTTAAAAAATATCTCGCCCGCGGGAAAACCGGATACGTTCCTCCCCAGTGGTGTACAATAGAACAAGCTATTGATGTCATTCATCATTCTGGTGGTAAGGCGGTACTGGCCCATCCGGGGCGGTATAACCTTTCCGCCAAATGGCTGAAACGTCTGCTGGCTTACTTTGCCGAACACGGCGGAGAGGCGATGGAAGTCGCTCAGTGTCAGCAGGCGCCCAACGAGCGCAGTCAGCTGGCTGAATATGCCCGCCAGTATGGACTCTTTGCCTCCCAGGGCTCTGATTTTCATCAGCCTTGTCCCTGGATAGAGCTGGGACGCAAGCTCTGGTTACCCGCTGGTGTCGAGCCGGTGTGGCACCTCTGGGAGCAGCCAACGCCAATTGAAGAGAGGGTAGTATGAGCCAATTTTTTTATATCCATCCTGACAATCCGCAGCCGCGTTTGATTAATCAGGCCGTGGAGATCGTGCGTAAGGGTGGCGTTATTGTCTATCCAACTGACTCAGGCTATGCGCTGGGCTGTAAGATCGAAGACAAAAACGCGATGGAGCGTATCTGCCGGATCCGCAATCTGCCTAATGGGCATAACTTCACCCTGATGTGTCGCGATCTCTCTGAGTTATCGACCTACTCCTACGTGGATAACGTGGCGTTTCGGTTGATCAAAAATAACACGCCGGGTAATTACACCTTTATCCTCAAGGGGACGAAAGAGGTGCCGCGTCGCCTGCTGCAGGAAAAACGCAAAACCATCGGGATGCGCGTGCCGTCAAACCCGATTGCTCAGGCGCTGCTGGAGACGCTCGGCGAGCCGATGCTCTCCACCTCGCTGATGCTACCGGGCAGCGACTTTACGGAATCCGATCCCGATGAGATCAAAGACCGCCTGGAGAAACAGGTTGAGCTGGTGATTCACGGCGGCTATCTCGGCCAACAGCCGACCACGGTGATCGATTTAACGGAAGATGCCCCGGTTGTGTTGCGTGAAGGGGTGGGGGATGTAAAACCTTTCTTGTAATTGCCTTCTGAAGGGGCCATTGAATTTGCATTATTTTTGCTGCTTTAATGGTCCCGATATTTCTGCTCCGTCTATTTCGTTACGCCTTCCCTTAAGAAGCTTCTTGCTATTATCTGAAAATCCGTCTCTTGCCGATTGAAACTTTCCCCTGCCTGAATATGTTGATGTAGGATAAATGAATATTCGTATGGGGATGGCTATGTCGCTATTGGCGTTAAGGTTTATCGCACTCTGACACAACCCAAAGACAGAGCACATCTGCATGCGGTTGTCGCTGGTGCGGGCACAATGGATAAGGCTTGTTGTGGCAATAATCAAATTGCTGGTGTGTAAGATAAGTAAGATTGTTTACTTCCTGATATTGATAGTGCTCACAGGACATCTGCTGCCAGAGCCAGAATCATATATTAATTACGATCTGGCAGTGGATATTGCTTTGTTTATGCACGGCAATGAAAGCGCTGACTCCATGTTTGACGCTTATACCGGTATAGATTTATCTATAATACTTTTCATTGTTGTTTTTTGTTACATTTCAACCATGAAGTTAATTACAAATTCTAAAAAATAGAATGCTTATCCTTACGCCTGGATAACTAAAAGTTTATGGCTGCATCTTTCAAAAGACAGATAAGTTGTCATATGCCTGGAATGAGTGCCCCCGGCATAGCGCAATCTGACCGTCCGCTCTGTACGAGGGCTCATAACAGCCGGATTCAATTCTTGTTCCTTTAGGTTATGCGTACCAGAACTTCGCCATACAAAACTTGTTGAATCATTTAGTCTAAAATTCATGTAGTATGTGCGGCCATGAATCACTGGGCGAGACGCATTGTCCGCCATTATGTGTGCTGTGAAAGATTTACAGATCATTGAGTTAAGGCCGAATCGCGCTTAACTCCTTGTTTTCGAATGTATACCAGACGCCTGTGAAGGCGACACCTGAAGGAAGCTCAATGAGCGAGAAATTACAGAAAGTGCTGGCCCGCGCCGGCCACGGTTCACGCCGTGAAATCGAAACCATTATCGAAGCAGGACGTGTCAGTGTGGACGGTAAAATCGCCACGCTGGGCGACCGTGTGGAAATCGTACCAGGCCTGAAAATCCGTATCGATGGCCACCTGATCTCGGTGAAAGAGTCCGCCGAGCAAATCTGCCGCGTACTGGCTTACTACAAGCCGGAAGGCGAGCTCTGCACCCGCAACGATCCGGAAGGTCGCCCAACCGTATTCGACCGCCTGCCAAAACTGCGCGGCGCGCGCTGGATCGCTGTAGGTCGTCTGGATGTTAACACCTGTGGCCTGCTGCTCTTCACTACCGATGGTGAACTGGCAAACCGTCTGATGCACCCAAGCCGTGAAGTAGAGCGTGAGTACGCGGTTCGCGTGTTTGGTGAAGTTGACGACAATAAGATCCGTGAACTCTCCCGGGGCGTGCAGCTCGAAGATGGCCCGGCAGCGTTTAAAACCATCAAGTTTACCGGTGGTGAAGGTATTAACCAGTGGTACAACGTCACCCTGACCGAAGGCCGTAACCGCGAGGTGCGTCGCCTGTGGGAAGCCGTTGGCGTGCAGGTTAGCCGCCTGATCCGCGTCCGTTACGGTGACATTCTTCTGCCGAAGGGCCTGCCACGTGGTGGCTATACCGAGCTGGATTTAACCCAGACTAACTATCTGCGTGAGCTGGTGCAGCTGGCGCCGGAAACCTCCTCGAAAGTGGCGGTAGAAAAAGATCGTCGTCGCATGAAGGCGAACCAGATCCGCCGGGCGGTCAAACGTCACAGCCAGGTCAGCGGCAATAATCGCCGCTCTGGCAGCCGTAACAACAACGGTTAAAAAAACAAAACCCGGCCTGGCCGGGTTTTTTGTTAATAGTCGATGCCGATTTGCGCTTTAACGCCTGCATCAAAGGCGTGTTTCACCGGGCGTAACTCGCTGACCGTATCCGCCATCTCCATAAGATCCCGATGACAGCCGCGCCCGGTAATAATCACCGTCTGGTGCGCCGGTCGGTTGTTCAGCGCATCAACCACTTCCTGTAACGGTAAATAGTCGTAGGCCACCATATAGGTGATCTCATCGAGCAGAACCATATTCAACGTAGTATCCGCCAGCATGCGCTTTGCATGCTCCCAGACCGCCAGGCAGGCCGCGGTGTCAGTGTCGCGGTTTTGCGTGTCCCAGGTAAAGCCGGTCGCCATAACCTGAAACTCCACACCCTGCGGCTCCAGCAGATTACGCTCGCCGTTAGGCCACTCGCCTTTGATGAACTGGATCACACCCACCTTTTGCCCGTGACCCACGGCGCGGGTCGCCGTACCAAAGGCCGCGGTGGTTTTACCTTTACCGTTACCAGTGAAGACAATGATAATCCCACGCTCATCCGTCGCTGCGGCAACGCGGGCATCGACCTGCTCTTTCAGGCGCTGCTGGCGCTGCTGATGACGTTCATCATTCATTGCGATATTCCTGGTTTACGGCCGGGTTGGGCATCAAAGGTCATGCCGGTTTTCCGGCGGCTGTCGTCGCCCATCAGCCACAGATAGAGCGGCATGATATCGGCAGGGGTTTTCAGTTTCAGCGGATCTTCTGTCGGGAACGCGCTGGCGCGCATGCTGGTGCGTGTCCCGCCGGGGTTGATGCAGTTGACGCGCAGATGGCGGCTCTGATATTCCTCGGCCAGCACCTGCATCATCCCTTCGGTGGCAAATTTCGAGGCGGCATAGGCGCCCCAGTTAGCCCGACCCTGACGTCCGACGCTGGATGAGGTAAACACCAGCGAGCCGGAATCGGACTTCAGTAATAAAGGAAGCAGTGCCTGGGTAAGGAAAAAGGTGCCGTTAACATTTACCTGCATCACCTGCTGCCAGATCTCTGGGGTTTGCTCCTCCATTGGCCGCACTTCGCCGAGGAAGCCCGCATTATGCAGCACCCCGTCCAGACGGGGATAATCAGCGGTAATGCGCTCAGCAAGTTCCCGGCAGCTCTGGGGGGTACAGGTTAACAGGTCGAGAACATATTCGCGGGTCGGCGCGCCGCCTTCACTGACGATCGCCTGCGCGACGTCGCGCAATTTATCTTCATTACGTCCCAGCAGAATCAGGCGCGCACCGTGGCGGGCGTAGGTCAGCGCCGCTTCGCGGCCAATACCGTCGCTGGCTCCCGTGACCAGAATAATACGGTTTTGCAGTAGATCTTTTTTCGGTTGATAGTGCAAGGTCACTCCTCTGGCGCGCGTTGGCGCGGCCCATGCTGTGCGGTCTCTTTTCGGCTTTATGCCCGAAAGCGCGGCTGATTACAATCAGTCTACCGGAGAGTTCGCTGTAAAATTAACAATTTGCAAATATTTCATCCATAAATAAACATTTCTGAAGAGGGCTCGCAAGGGTATCGTCAGGTAAGAGACGCCTGGTGAAGGCTGTTGTACACTGGGTGTGAAAACAAGTGGTTAAACCAAGGTGGACGCGTGGAATTACTTTCTGAGTACGGTTTATTTCTGGCCAAAATTGCGACGGTGGTGATTGCCATTGCGGTGATCGCCGTTCTGATTGTTAACCTGACGCAGCGCAAACGTCAGCGCGGCGAGTTGCGCATTACCCGCTTAAGCGAGCAGTACACTGAGATGAAGGAAGAGATGTCAGTGGCGCTGCTTGATGCGCATCAGCAAAAGCAGTGGCACAAAGCGCAGAAGAAAAAGCACAAACTTGACGCGAAAGCGGCAAAGCAGAAAGCAAAGCAGGAACTCCATCCGGAGGTGGCAAAGCCGCGGGTCTATGTGCTGGACTTCAAAGGCAGCATGGACGCCCATGAAGTCTCCTCCCTGCGTGAGGAGATCACCGCGGTGCTGGCGGTGGCAAGAGCCGAAGACCAGGTGGTGCTGCGTCTCGAAAGCCCGGGTGGGGTGGTGCATGGTTACGGGCTGGCCTCCTCACAGCTGCAACGTCTGCGTGATAAACATATCCCGCTGACGGTGGCGGTGGATAAGGTCGCTGCCAGCGGCGGTTATATGATGGCTTGCGTGGCCGACAAAATTGTCGCGGCGCCTTTCTCTATTATTGGTTCGATTGGCGTGGTGGCGCAGATCCCTAACTTCAATCGTTTCCTGAAAAATAAAGATATCGATGTCGAGCTTCACACGGCGGGTCAGTACAAGCGCACGCTGACCCTGCTGGGTGAAAACACCGAAGAGGGGCGACAGAAATTCCGTGAAGATCTCAATGACACCCATCAGCTGTTCAAAGGGTTTGTGAAGCAGATGCGACCCACGCTGAATATCGACGAGGTCGCCACCGGCGAGCACTGGTACGGTACTCAGGCGCTGGAAAAGGGGCTGGTCGATGAGGTGGGAACCAGCGACGATCTGCTGCTGTCGCTGATGGAGGGCCGCGAGCTGGTGGGCGTACGCTATACGCGCCGTAAAAAGCTGATGGACCGCTTTACCAACAGCGCCGCAGAGAGCGCGGATCGTCTGCTGCTGCGCTGGCTGCAGCGAGGGCAGAAACCGCTGCTGTGAATAAAAACGCGAGGCATTTGCCTCGCGTTTTTGCATCAATCAACCAGGTGGTACTTCTCAGATAAGACATGGGCGAGGTATTTAAACATATTGAATACCGCCGTGCTGCGCGGGGTCGGTAACCCCTGCTCATCGAGAAAGTACTCTCCGCTGAACACCAGCACACCATTGCGCTGTTCAACGCCAGTGGCTTCGATCCCTGCCATGGTGTCGTCATGTTCACGAATGAGTTTATTTGCTTCAGCAAGCAACGTTTCACGGTCAATGGGTTGGGTATTTTGCTGCATTATCCACTCCTTAAACAGTGATATTAGTCTACGCCGCCGCGGTCCCGGGAGCAAATTTTCCCCGTTTTGCCCCCTCCAGGGCAAGAGGCACAGCGCTGGCGTGATTTGCTTTTGCATGCTAATAAAGTTGCGTAACGGATTTTATCAGGTAGAGTGTGCGCTTTCGTCATTCTGGCAACAGATTTGCTTGACATTCGACCTAAATCTCGTCGTGTGGTTATACTGGAGCGAGAAAAATCGCGTCAACTCAACTGCTTATGTGATGTCGATTTTATGACTGAACGGCAAACGGGGTTGATATCCACTCGTGGCGTCGTTATATAAATGTCTCGTCGCCAGTGGAAGGTGAACTCACGCGACGTATTCCTGGAAGAAACAAATTAGGTAAAGGTGAATATGGGTAAAGCTCTCGTTATCGTTGAGTCCCCGGCAAAAGCCAAAACGATCAATAAGTATTTGGGTAGTGACTACGTGGTTAAGTCCAGCGTCGGTCATATCCGCGATCTGCCGACCAGTGGCTCAGCCAAGAAGAGCGCCGACTCTACCTCCACCAAAGGGGCCAAAAAGCCTAAAAAGGATGAACGTAGCGCGCTCGTAAATCGCATGGGAGTTAACCCATGGGATAACTGGCAGGCACAGTACGAAGTACTGCCGGGTAAAGAGAAAGTCGTCTCCGAGCTGAAACAGCTGGCGGAAAAAGCCGACCACATCTATCTCGCAACCGACCTTGACCGCGAAGGGGAGGCCATTGCATGGCACCTGCGGGAGGTGATCGGGGGCGATGACACACGCTATAGCCGCGTAGTGTTTAACGAAATTACTAAAAACGCGATCCGCCAGGCGTTTGAAAAGCCGGGTGAGCTGAATATCGACCGCGTCAACGCTCAGCAGGCGCGCCGCTTTATGGACCGCGTCGTGGGTTACATGGTTTCTCCACTGCTGTGGAAAAAGATTGCGCGTGGGCTCTCCGCAGGCCGCGTACAGTCCGTTGCCGTGCGTCTGGTGGTTGAACGGGAACGCGAAATCAAAGCGTTCGTGCCAGAAGAGTTCTGGGAAGTTGACGCCAGCGTGACCACGCCGGGCGGCGACACCCTGCCGCTGGAAGTGTCGCACCAGAACGATAAGCCGTTCCGTCCTGAAAATCGCGAGCAGACCATGGCCGCGGTAGCGCTGCTGGAAAAAGCGCGTTATCAGGTGCTGGATCGTGAAGACAAACCGACCAGCAGCAAGCCTGGCGCACCGTTTATCACCTCCACATTGCAGCAGGCGGCCAGCACCCGTCTGGGCTATGGCGTGAAAAAAACCATGATGATGGCGCAGCGTCTGTATGAAGCGGGTCACATCACCTATATGCGTACTGACTCTACTAACCTGAGCCAGGATGCCGTCAACATGGTGCGTGATTACATTGGCGACAATTTTGGTAAGAAATACCTGCCGGAAAGCGCCAATCAGTACAACAGCAAAGAGAATTCCCAGGAAGCGCACGAAGCGATTCGTCCTTCTGATGTCTCTGTGCTGGCGGAATCCCTTAAGGATATGGAAGCCGATGCGCAAAAACTGTATCAGCTGATCTGGCGCCAGTTTGTTGCCTGTCAGATGACCCCGGCGCAGTATGACTCCACCACGCTGACCGTGGGCGCGGGCGATTTCCGCCTCAAGGCGCGTGGCCGTATCCTGCGTTTCGATGGCTGGACCAAAGTGATGCCTGCGCTGCGTAAGGGTGATGAAGATAAAACCCTGCCAGCGGTCAACGCCGGGGATGAACTTACCCTGATTGAGCTGACCCCGGCCCAGCACTTCACCAAGCCACCGGCACGCTTCAGCGAAGCCTCGCTGGTGAAAGAGCTGGAAAAACGTGGTATCGGTCGTCCGTCGACCTATGCGTCGATCATCTCGACCATTCAGGATCGCGGCTATGTGCGCGCGGAAAACCGCCGTTTCTATGCGGAGAAAATGGGTGAAATCGTCACCGATCGCCTGGAAGATAACTTCCGCGAGCTGATGAACTACGATTTTACCGCGCAGATGGAAAACAGCCTGGACCAGGTGGCTAACCATGAAGCCGAGTGGAAGAAGGTGCTGGACAGCTTCTTCAGCGACTTCACCAAGCAGCTGGATAAAGCGGAAAAAGACCCGGAAGAAGGCGGTATGCAGCCAAACCAGATGGTGCTGACCAGCATCGACTGTCCGACCTGCGGCCGTAAGATGGGGATTCGTACCGCCACGACCGGTGTCTTCCTCGGTTGCTCAGGCTATGCGTTGTCGCCGAAGGAGCGCTGCAAAACCACCATAAACCTGGTGCCGGAAAACGAAGTGCTGAACGTGCTGGAAGGCGACGATGCGGAAACCAACGCATTACGCGCCAAACGCCGCTGCAATAAGTGCGGCACAGCGATGGACAGCTACCTCATCGACCCGAAACGTAAGCTGCATGTCTGTGGTAACAACCCGACCTGCGACGGTTACGAGATTGAAGAGGGTGAGTTCCGCATCAAGGGTTATGACGGTCCGATTGTGGAATGCGAGAAGTGTGGTTCTGAAATGCACCTGAAAATGGGGCGTTTTGGTAAGTACATGGCCTGCACCAATGACGACTGCAAAAACACGCGTAAGATCCTGCGTAACGGTGAAGTGGCTCCGCCGAAGGAAGATCCGGTGCCGTTGCCGGAGCTGCCGTGTGAAAAATCCGATGCGTACTTTGTACTGCGTGACGGTGCTGCGGGCGTCTTCCTGGCGGCGAATACCTTCCCGAAATCGCGTGAAACGCGTGCGCCGCTGGTGGAAGAGCTTTACCGCTTCCGCGATCGCCTGCCAGAAAAACTGCGTTATCTGGCCGATGCGCCACAGCAGGATGCGGAAGGTAATAAGACCGTTGTGCGTTTTAGCCGTAAAACCAAGCAGCAATATGTCGCTGCTGAGAAAGAGGGTAAAGCCACCGGCTGGTCAGCATTTTATGTTGACGGCAAATGGGTTGAAGGCAAGAAATAGCCTTAATTTACGCTAAGTTACCTCAAAAGGGCCGGTATTCCGGCCCTTTTTTATTGCCGGGTTATTATTTTTTGTTCCGGGCTATACAGCAAAGATATAAGTGATATAGTGGTTATAGTTAACCCTTTCTTTATTATCAAATCGTCTTAAGCGATTGCCCGTGTGCGCTAAATCGGATGGTCTGGCATGAAACTACAGCAGCTCCGCTATATCGTTGAGGTGGTCAACCACAACCTTAACGTCTCTTCCACCGCAGAAGGTCTTTACACTTCGCAACCCGGCATCAGTAAGCAGGTACGCATGCTTGAAGATGAGCTGGGGATCCAGATTTTCGCCCGCAGTGGTAAGCACCTTACCCAAGTGACGCCAGCAGGACAGGAGATTATCCGCATCGCCCGCGAAGTGCTGTCGAAGGTCGATGCCATTAAATCCGTTGCCGGAGAGCACACCTGGCCGGATAAAGGCTCGTTATATATCGCCACCACCCACACACAGGCGCGCTACGCGTTGCCAGGGGTGATCAAAGGCTTTATCGAGCGCTATCCTCGCGTCTCGTTGCATATGCATCAGGGCTCGCCGACGCAAATTGCCGAAGCGGTCTCCAAGGGTAATGCGGACTTTGCTATCGCCACCGAGGCGCTGCACCTGTATGACGATCTGGTGATGCTGCCTTGCTATCACTGGAACCGTTCGATTGTGGTAACGCCGGAACATCCGCTGGCGGCAAAAACGTCGGTGTCCATTGAAGAACTGGCGCAGTACCCACTGGTGACGTACACCTTTGGCTTTACGGGCCGCTCGGAACTCGATACCGCCTTTAATCGCGCGGGGCTTACGCCGCGGATCGTCTTTACCGCCACCGATGCCGATGTGATCAAAACCTATGTGCGGCTTGGGCTGGGGGTAGGGGTGATTGCCAGCATGGCGGTGGATCCTGTTGCCGATCCGGATTTAGTGCGTCTGGATACCCAGGGCGTATTCGGCCACAGCACGACCAAAATTGGTTTCCGCCGTAGCACCTTCCTGCGTAGTTATATGTATGATTTTATTCAACGATTTGCACCGCATCTGACCCGTGACGTGGTGGATACGGCGGTGGCGCTGCGCTCTAACGAAGATATCGAAGCGATGTTCAAAGATATCAAGCTGCCAGAAAAATAATCACCTCCGGTATCTTTCCTTCGGGAGAGATACCGTTATTTCTCTTAAGACCTGAATTAAATCCCTCCGATCTGCTTTCATTTCTCACAATAACCATAACGTTACGGCGTTTTTTTCATGAGTCAGTTGTAAAAACGTGACAAAAATAGAAAATATTTTGCCGCTATGCAAATCCCACGTTTCATTTATATATTTCCGCTCAAAAGATTAACTATTTCACACCATACGATTCGTAAATTCGCTGGATCTTCGACTAAAGTTTCTTTAGGATTTATCTCAACTATGATTACTTATACCAATTGTTTGGTATTCAAATGATAAGCGAAATCGATTGTATGGGGTTAGCAATGCCGTCAGGACGTCACGAGCCGCAAAGGGACCCAGGACTTAAGCGCAAAGCCTGGCTGGCGGTGTTTCTCGGTTCCACCCTGTTTTGGGTAGTGGTGGCTTTACTTATCTGGAAATTCTGGGGTTAAGCATGGCGGTTCAGGGGCGTAGTGAAGTAGTGAAGCCTGTATGTCAGCAGCGTGACACGCGTCGCAAAGTCCATAATGGATCTGCAGATAACGTCCCGGCATCCTGGAAGCTGTCGCCTGTGCAACAAGCCTTCATTGATCTCTTCGCAGAAGACGAAGACAAAAAACAATAATTCTTATTATCAGCGTTGAGCGATAATAATCCGATGCGCTTTTGTACTCTTTAATAAATACACATCAGCAATACCGAACTGAGACAAACTCAGCGAGCAATAAATTAATAAAGCGTGGTGCCGCAATGATGAATAATATATCCGGAGCTAAATACTGGTCGTGGATGGCCGCCTTTTCCCTCTCGATCCTCTTCTGGTGCCAGCTAATCTGGCTCACCCTACACTGAACGATGAAAGCCTCGCGCCCGCGGGGCTTTTTTATGCCTTCTTTACACACTGAATTTGTCCATTTGAGTTGTTATCAAATCGTTACGATGATGATGTGTTATCTTTAATTACGGCCCTGATAAAAGTCAGGGCATCGCAATCCCGGTAATTAAGGAGGAGCTTATGTCGTTAACCCTACGCGAAGCCAGTAAGGACACATTGCAGGCTGAGAACAAAACCTATCACTACTACAGCCTGCCACTGGCCGCAAAGGAACTTGGGGATATTGCGCGCTTACCCAAGTCACTTAAAGTGTTACTGGAAAACCTCCTGCGCTGGCAGGATGACCTCTCCGTTACGGCTGAGGATATTCACGCCCTGGCCGGATGGTTGCAGAACGCCCACGCCGACCGGGAGATCGCCTATCGTCCGGCCAGGGTGCTGATGCAGGATTTCACCGGCGTTCCGGCGGTGGTTGATCTGGCGGCAATGCGTGAAGCGGTAAAACGCCTGGGGGGCGATACCGCAAAAGTGAATCCGCTCTCCCCGGTTGACCTGGTTATTGACCACTCGGTGACCGTGGACCATTTTGGCGATGATGATGCGTTTGGAGAGAACGTGCGTCTGGAGATGGAGCGTAACCACGAACGTTATGTGTTTCTGAAGTGGGGCCAGCAGGCGTTCAGTCGCTTCAGCGTCGTCCCACCTGGCACCGGTATCTGCCACCAGGTCAATCTGGAGTATCTCGGCAAAGCGGTGTGGAGCGAATTGCAGGATAAGGAGTGGGTGGCCTACCCGGATACGCTGGTCGGCACGGACTCCCATACCACTATGATCAATGGCCTCGGCGTGCTGGGCTGGGGGGTAGGGGGTATCGAAGCTGAGGCCGCTATGCTCGGCCAGCCGGTCTCGATGCTGATCCCGGATGTGGTCGGCTTTAAGCTGACCGGCAAGCTGCGCGAGGGCATCACCGCCACCGACCTGGTGCTCACCGTCACCCAGATGCTGCGTAAGCACGGCGTGGTGGGTAAATTTGTAGAATTTTACGGTGACGGCCTCGACTCTCTGCCGCTGGCAGACCGGGCCACTATCGCCAATATGGCGCCTGAATATGGCGCAACCTGCGGTTTCTTCCCCATAGACGGCGTGACGCTGGAGTATATGCGCCTCAGCGGGCGCAGCAGCGAGCAGGTCGCGCTGGTGGAAGCCTACGCTAAAGCACAGGGGATGTGGCGTAATCCGGGCGATGAACCGGTGTTCACCAGCACCCTGGCGCTGGATATGGGCGAGGTTGAAGCCAGCGTCGCCGGGCCGAAACGTCCCCAGGACCGGGTGGCTTTGCCGGATGTGCCTAAGGCGTTTGCCGCCAGCACTGAACTGGAGGTCAATACCGCACAGAAGGATCGCCGGCCCATTGATTACGTCATGAACGGCCAGCAGTACCAGCTCCCGGACGGCGCGGTTGCGATCGCGGCCATCACCTCCTGCACCAACACCTCGAACCCCAGCATTCTGATGGCGGCGGGACTGCTGGCGAAAAAAGCCGTTACCCTCGGCCTGAAACGCCAGCCGTGGGTCAAAGCCTCGCTGGCACCTGGCTCGAAAGTGGTCTCCGATTACCTGGCGCAAGCCCGCCTGACGCCATATCTCGATGAGCTGGGCTTTAACCTGGTGGGGTACGGATGTACCACCTGTATCGGTAACTCCGGGCCGCTGCCGGAACCTATCGAAACAGCAATCAAGCAGGGCGATCTGACGGTAGGGGCGGTGCTCTCGGGCAACCGTAACTTTGAAGGTCGTATCCATCCGCTGATTAAAACCAACTGGCTGGCCTCTCCGCCGCTGGTGGTGGCTTATGCCCTGGCGGGCAATATGAATATCAATCTGGCAACCGATCCGCTGGGGCACGACCGCAAAGGGGATCCGGTTTATCTGAAAGATATCTGGCCGTCGGCGCAGGAGATTGCCCAGGCGGTGGAAAAGGTCTCCACCGACATGTTCCGCAAAGAGTACGCCGAAGTGTTTGAAGGCACGCCTGAGTGGAAAACCATTGAGGTGGCGCGCTCAGATACCTACAGCTGGCAGGATGACTCCACCTACATCCGTCTGTCGCCTTTCTTTGACGAGATGCTGGCGGAACCCAAACCGCTGGAAGATATCCACGGCGCGCGCGTACTGGCCATCCTCGGTGATTCGGTGACCACAGACCATATCTCCCCGGCAGGCAGTATCAAAGCGGATAGCCCGGCAGGGCGTTACCTCCAGAGTCGTGGCGTAGAGCGGCGTGACTTCAACTCCTACGGTTCGCGTCGCGGCAACCATGAAGTGATGATGCGTGGCACTTTCGCCAATATTCGTATCCGCAACGAGATGGTGCCTGGTGTGGAAGGCGGAATGACGCGCCATCTGCCCGGAACCGAAGTGATCTCGATTTACGATGCCGCCATGAAGTATCAGCAGGAGGGCATTCCGCTGGCGGTTATTGCCGGGAAAGAGTACGGCTCCGGATCAAGCCGCGACTGGGCAGCAAAAGGACCCAGATTGCTTGGTGTACGCGTCGTTATCGCCGAATCGTTTGAGCGTATCCACCGTTCAAACCTGATCGGGATGGGGATTTTACCCCTGGAGTTCCCGCAGGGGGTATCGCGTAAAACGCTGGGGCTGACGGGTGAGGAGCGCATTGATATTGCGGATCTGCAGAACCTGACGCCTGGCGCCACCGTGCCGGTCAAACTGACGCGAGCCGATGGGCAAACCGAGGTGGTGGACTGCCGCTGTCGTATCGATACTGCGACGGAGCTCACCTACTACCAGAACGACGGCATTTTGCACTATGTCATTCGTAATATGCTGAACTAAAAGAAAATCAGCCCGGCATAGATTGCCGGGCTGTTGTTTTTTTACTTGTTAAGCAGATGGCCTAGCTTGGCCGCTTTGGTATCCAGATAGTGTTCGTTTTTCGGGTTACGCCCCACAATCAGCGGCACACGTTCAACGATGTTGATCCCGGCTTCGGTCAGGATCTCCACCTTACGCGGGTTATTGGTCAGCAGACGCACTTCATCGACACCCAGCAGCTTGAACATATCCGCGCACAGGGTGAAGTCACGTTCATCGGCAGCAAAGCCCAACTGGTGATTAGCTTCAACGGTATCGTAGCCTTGATCCTGCAACGCATAGGCGCGGATCTTATTCAGCAGACCGATGTTGCGGCCCTCCTGACGGTGATACAGCAGAATGCCCCGGCCCTCTTCGGCGATGCGCGACAGGGCAGCTTCAAGTTGAAAACCACAATCGCAGCGCAGGCTAAACAGGGCATCACCCGTGAGACACTCGGAATGAACGCGAGCCAGAACCGGCGTCTGCCCGGACGTATCGCCGAAGACTAACGCGACATGATCCTGCCCGGTTGCCAGTTCTTCAAAGCCCACCATCAGGAAATCGCCCCATGGGGTTGGCAGATTGGCTTCTGCCACACGTTTAAGCTGCATGTGATTCTCCAGAAAATGCTGACACGCCTTGTGTCTGTTGCCTGTTTGGCTGTCGGTATGTTCTTATTTTGCCACAAGCTGCACGGGTTCACCTAATCACTGCCGGCTTAACGAACGTTAAACGCACAATCCGACATTTTTACGCAGCTCTGATTTTTCGGTTATGATTGTGGGGCTGATCGAAAAAAGGAGACGACATGCTTTCAATAGCCCGCCGTACGGCGGTTGGTGCAGGGATATTGCTTGTAATGCCTGTGGCGGTGTGGATATCAGGCTGGGAGTGGCAGCCTGGTACGAACAGCGCATGGTTGAAGGCGCTGTTCTGGGTAACCGAGACGGTTACTCAACCCTGGGGCATTATTACGCATACGCTATTGTGCGGCTGGTTTTTGTGGTGCCTGCGTTTTCGTTTGCGGGCCGCCATTATGCTGTTTGCCATTCTCGCTGGCGTGATCCTGATCGGCCAGGGGCTCAAATCCTGGGTTAAAGATCGGGTTCAGGAGCCGCGTCCATTTGTCGTCTGGCTGGAAAAAACTCACCATGTTCCGGTCGACGACTTCTACAATTTAAAGCGTAAGGAACGCGGTGAGCTGGTGAAAGATCAGCTTAGTGAACAACAGGCTGTCCCGACATTCTTACGCAAGCACTGGCAAAAAGAGACCGGATTTGCCTTTCCGTCCGGACACACGATGTTCGCCGCAAGTTGGGCGTTGCTGGGGGTAGGGCTGCTGTGGCCGCGTCGACGCACGTTGACCATCGCCGTTCTGCTGGTCTGGGCGACGGGCGTGATGGGAAGCCGCCTGCTGCTCGGTATGCACTGGCCGCGGGACCTGGTGGTAGCCACCCTGATGTCGTGGCTGCTGATTACCTGTGCCACCTGGCTTGCCCAGCGCGTCTGCGGTCCGCTCACGCCGCCGGTAGAAGAGAAGCGGGAAATTGCCGACAGAGAGCAAGAAAGCTGACTGAGGTTGAAATTATTATATTAAGCCGCAGATCAGAACCTAGCGCGACGCTTTTTCCGTTTCGCCACCGTCCTGAAAATGGTAGTTTATAAGGCTGGTTACGCTATGGTGAACGCTCTTTATTCGCTTAAACCACATAACGGGAAGTAATGTGAAATATTTACTCATTTTCTTACTAGTGTTGGCGATTTTTGTCATTTCCGTCACATTGGGTGCGCAAAACGATCAACAGGTAACGTTTAATTATCTGCTGGCGCAAGGCGAATATCGGATATCCAGCCTCCTGGCGGTTCTGTTTGCTGCCGGGTTTGTTATCGGCTGGCTGATTTGCGGTCTGTTCTGGCTTAAAGTTCGGGTATCACTCGCCCGGGCGGAACGAAAAATTAAACGTCTTGAAAACCAAATTGCGCCTCCGGCCGACGTTCCGGTAAGTTCAGGTGTGCCGGTAGCGAAGGAATAATCTAAGATGCTGGAGTTGTTGTTTCTGCTTTTGCCTGTAGCCGCAGCCTATGGCTGGTATATGGGCCGCAGAAGTGCGCAACAAACAAAGCAGGATGAGGCGAACCGGCTTTCACGCGACTACGTCGCCGGGGTTAACTTCCTTCTGAGCAACCAACAGGATAAAGCGGTCGATCTGTTCCTTGAGATGTTGAAAGAGGATACCGGTACCGTTGAAGCCCACCTTACGCTCGGTAATTTGTTCCGCTCCCGCGGTGAAGTCGACCGCGCTATCCGCATCCACCAGACCTTAATGGAGAGCGCCTCATTAACCTATGAGCAGCGTTTGCTGGCGGTACAACAGCTGGGCCGTGACTACATGGCGGCCGGTCTCTACGATCGCGCCGAAGAGATGTTCAAGCAGCTGGTGGATGAAACCGATTTTCGCATCAGCGCCCTGCAGCAGTTGCTGCAGATTTATCAGGCCACCAGTGAATGGCAGAAAGCGATCGACGTTGCTGAACGTCTGGTGAAGCTTGGTAAAGATAAACAGCGCGTTGAAATTGGCCACTTCTACTGCGAACTCGCCCTACAGCAGATGGGCAGCGAAGATATGGACAAAGCCATGGCGCTTCTTCGCAAGGGTGCCGCCGCGGATCGCAGCAGCGCGCGCGTCTCCATCATGATGGGGCGCGTCTATATGGCGAAAGGGGATTACCACAAGGCGGTAGAGAGTCTGCTCCGGGTTATCGATCAGGATAAAGAGCTGGTCAGCGAAACCCTGGAGATGTTGCAAACCTGCTATCAGCAGCTGGATATGACCTCAGAGTGGGTGGCTTTCTTGCGTCGTTGCGTGGAAGAGAACACCGGGGCGACAGCGGAGCTGATGCTGGCGAATGTGGTTCAGGAACACGAAGGCAGTGATACGGCGCAGGTGTACATTACCCGTCAGCTGCAGCGCCATCCCACCATGCGTGTCTTCCATAAGCTGATGGATTATCACCTGAACGAGGCAGAAGAGGGGCGCGCTAAAGAGAGCTTGATGGTGCTGCGGGACATGGTAGGCGAACAGGTGCGCAGCAAGCCGCGCTACCGCTGCCAGAAGTGTGGCTTTACGGCCTATACGCTGTACTGGCACTGTCCGTCATGCCGCGCCTGGTCCACCATTAAGCCAATTCGCGGCCTCGATGGGCAGTAATTTTTAAAAAGCCTTAATTTAGTTACAACATACTAATTAAGGTTTGACACAATGGGTCCGTGCGCGCTGTGGTCCGGCAGGAATAAAAATGTAACCTGTTAATTTTTGTGGTGCGCAGGTAGAATGCTCGCCGTTTAACATTCCCGCGCCGATGCGGCGCCCATCGACGAGAAGGTCCGGTCATGACGTCTGTAGCTTCATCTTCCTCCCGCGTAGTTACTGAATCTCCTGTTGTTGTCGCTCTGGATTACAGCAATCGCGACAATGCCCTGGCGTTCGTTGATCGTATTGATCCGCAAGACTGCCGCCTGAAAATCGGTAAAGAGATGTTCACGCTCTTTGGACCGCAAATTGTTCGCGATATGCAGCAGCGCGGATTTGATGTTTTTCTGGATCTGAAATTCCACGATATTCCTAACACCACGGCCCATGCGGTAGCCGCAGCGGCTGAGCTGGGGGTCTGGATGATGAACGTTCACGCCTCAGGCGGGGCGCGTATGATGACCGCCGCTCGCGAAGCGCTGTTACCCTTTGGTAACGATGCCCCATTGCTGATTGCCGTTACCGTGCTGACCAGCATGGAAGCCAGCGATCTGCTGGACCTTGGCGTGACGTTGTCACCGGCAGAGCATGCCGAACGTCTGGCTCGCCTGACGCACTCCTGCGGACTTGATGGCGTCGTCTGCTCTGCTCAGGAAGCCGTTCGCTTCAAAAGTGTTATCGGACAGGATTTCAAGCTGGTCACGCCGGGCATCCGTCCCCAGGGGAGCGATGCAGGCGATCAGCGCCGCATTATGACCCCGGAACAGGCGCTGGCGGCGGGCGTGGACTATATGGTTATTGGTCGGCCGGTCACCCAGTCAGCCGATCCGGCACAAACCCTGAAAGCTATTAACGCATCACTTCACAAGGGGGCGTAATGCGCGACACTAACAGCCGCCTGGTCTATTCGACAGAAACCGGGCGCATTGATGAGCCAAAAGAGATCGCTGAGCGACCAAAAGGTGATGGCATTGTACGGATTCAACGCCAGACCAGCGGACGTAAAGGGAAGGGCGTATCGCTGATCACCGGAATTGACGCCGACGATGCCACTCTGGCGCAGATTGCCGCAGAATTGAAGAAAAAGTGCGGATGCGGCGGGTCAGTTAAAGATGGTGTTATTGAGATCCAGGGCGACAAACGGGATCTCATTAAATCCCTGCTGGAGGCCAAAGGGATGAAAGTGAAATTAGCGGGCGGTTAACGCACCGCCAAAACAAATAAGCCACGGTCGAAACCGTGGCTTACTGTTTTTATTTTGAGATAGCGCCAGAAACAACAGGGCGTTATCAAATGACTGCGGTGGCAATCGGTAGGTTATTTAACCTGGTGACCGATGATCCCACCCACTGCAGCACCACCCAGGGTACCCAGCGTGCTACCGTCAGTTAAGACGGAACCACCGATTGCGCCAGCACCCGCACCAATCGCGGTATTACGGTCTTGTCTGCTCATGCCGGAGCACGCGCTCAGGGATAATGCCAGCGTAACGGCCAGCATAGCAGCGGATAATTTTTTGCTGTTAAAGGTCATAATTCATTCTCCTGAAGTATTGATCCACGGAAATCATTTCGCTTAAATGGCTAAGAATCCCCTCAAGCGCGTTATTCCATGAAACTTGATTGCGCAGGCGTTACAAGATCACGCAGGTGATAGTTACTTCCTGTTATATCGCTAACAATAATTTTACGTCTTTATTACTGATCCGACAGGTAAATAGTCTTAAACGGGGGTTCAGAAAAGTCTCAGAGCGAAGGGGCAGAAAAATGACGCCCGATATTCGGGCGTTAGAGTAGGGTCAGGCGGGTTTTTTAACGATATCGACGGTTAAGCCGTCTTGCTGCAGAGTGGCGATATGGGCTTGTTTAATGCCCTCGTCGGTAATCACCCGGCTAAAGCGCGAGACCGGGCCCATGGTATAAGGGTGAACCGCGCCGAATTTTGAGCTGTCGGTGAGCACAATGGTTTCGCCGCCTTTCTCCAGCACCGCGTTCACCACATCCGAGCGCATCATGTCCCGCCCGGTGAAGCCGGTATCAGGCTGCCAGCCATCAATGCCGATGAAAGCCTTGCTGAAATGGACCTGCTGCACATACTGACGCGTAAGCGGGCCAACCATACTTTCGCTTTTTTTCTGGTAGATGCCGCCGAGTAAAATCACTTCGCTACGCGTCTCCTTCAGAAGATGCGCGATGTAGCTGCTTACCGTCACGATGGTGACCTCTTCCTTCTGGTCGGCCAGCGTGCGCGCGAGCAGGGCATTGCAGCTGCCGTTCTCGATAAACACCGTTTCGCCATTATTCACCAGCGATGCCGCAAACTCCGCCAGCTCGCGTTTCAACGCATAGTTGTTCATCATGCGCGTTTCAACATCTTCGCTGTCCAGCGGGACGGCGTAACCGTGCGCGCGACGGAGGTAGCTCATTTTTTCCAGAAGATTGAGGTCCTGGCGGATGGTGACCTCTGACACGCCGGTTGCTTTTGCCAGATCAACGACACTCACACGCCCTGTGTCGATCACCATCTGTAATATTATTTGTTGTCGGGAGTTCATAGCATCCATATTAAAACGGCATGGCCGTTAGTTGAAAACTGACTTAAACACGAGAGGTGGATCGAGCCTTAAACTTCCCATGGGGATTTAGGCGACACTGCACCCGGGTTTTTCTGCTCGCCCGCCAGGGTCAGTAATTCTGATTTTAATATCTCGAGATTACGAAGAGCAGAGTTCACATCGCCTGCGACCAGAATATCCAGCACAGTATCAATACGTTGCGCCACTTTCAGTGCATCGATATCAGACATAATCTCATCCCTAAATGAAAAGTGAATAAATTCAATGATGCAGAAATTGAAGGCAAAAGAGAAGGGAAAAAGTGAGCTAACGAAAGCCCATTAATGGTAGTGATATTTTGATGCTTCTTTATACGTAGGAATTTTGTAGTGGATTAGTCTAACTCTGCGCGCAAGGCGCTTTTTTCTATGAGGAATTAGACTATGACAATTATCAATCAGGCTACCTGTAAACTGTTCACTGATTCTGCACGATTCACCCAGCTCGCCGGCTATTACGAGGAGGAGAGACGTACCGTGTGGATGATGTTACGGGCCCAGCCGCGTCCCTGCTTCAATCATGCGCTTATAGAGGAGATTATGAACCTGTCGTGGCTGGTACGGCAGTCCGGGTTTGAGGTTGATTTCTGGGTGACCGGTTCGCTGGTGCCCGATATGTATAATACGGGCGGCGATTTACGCTTCTTTGTCGAGTGCATTGAAAACGGTCGTCGGGAAGCGCTTCGGGCCTATGCCCGCGCCTGCGTGGACTGTGTCCACGCCGCATCGCGGGGATTTGATACCGGGGCGATCACCCTGTCGATGGTAGAGGGTAGTGCCCTTGGGGGTGGCTTTGAAGCGGCGCTCGCGCACCACTTTTTACTGGCGCAACGGGATGCCCGCCTGGGGTTTCCTGAAATCGCCTTTAACCTGTTCCCCGGAATGGGAGGCTACTCGCTGGTCGCCCGCCGCTCTGGTATGAAACTGGCAGAAGAGCTGATCTACAAAGGGGAGTCGCACACTGCGGAATGGTATGAGCAGCAGGGTTTGGTGGATGTGCTGTTCGAACCCGGTCAGGGTTACGTGGCGACGCGGACCTTCATCGACACGTTACAACCCAAGATGAATGGCGTCAGAGCGATGCTGCGCGCCCGCCAGCGGGTATTGCAGCTGCCGCGCAGTGAGCTGATGGACATCACGGAAGATTGGGTAGACGCCGCATTCTGCCTGCAGCCGAAGGACGTGGCCTATATGCAGCGGTTGGTTCAGCTTCAGGACCGCCACACCGCATCAGGCCTGCGTAAAGCCAGCTAACGCGCATTCCGTGACTGATATCGTTTAAACCATCGCTCGAATGCGACAGCGGGCATGGGCTTAGCAAAGAGAAAACCCTGTCGTTCGTTGACGCCGTTCTTCGTCAGAAAGGCGTCTTCTTTCGCACTCTCCACCCCTTCGGCAATCACCTGCAAATTCAGTGCCTGGGCGACCGCAACAATCGCGCGCACCAGCGATTGCGACACCGACTGCTTATGGATATCCCGGACAAATGCCTGGTCGAGCTTAATGGCATCGATGGGAAAACGTGCCAGTTGCGACAGCGACGAATAACCGGTTCCGAAATCATCAAGGTGGATCTGCGCCCCCAGCTGGCTGAACTGCTGGATCACCGACAGCGCCAGCTCTTCGTTTTCAATCAGACAGCTTTCGGTCAGCTCGACATCAATAGGGCAGTATTCAAAATTGAGATCCTTCAGCGCCTGTTTCAGATCGCTGAAAATCGTCTGGTCTGCCAGCTGGCGGGCCGAAACGTTGACCGCCACGCGTAAATTGATGCCTTTATCGCGCCATTTGGCCACCTGGCGTACTACATCCAGCATTACCCAACGCCCGAGCGGTACAATCAGTCCGGACTCTTCGGCGTAGGAGATAAACTCCAGCGGTGGGATCAGTCCGCGCTCCGGAGACTGCCAACGCACCAGCGCTTCGAGGGTTCTCACCTCGCCACGCCAGGTAATTTTGGGCTGGTAGTGGATCACCAGCTGGTCATTGTCCAGCGCCTTGCGCAGGTTGGTGTCCAGCCACAGATATTCAAAAACGCGCTGATTCATTTCCGGCGAGAAAACGCAGAACTTGCCGCGGCCATTCTCTTTCGCGGTATACATGGCGGTATCGGCGTTGCGTATCACGCTTTCCCGATCGGTGCCGTGCTGGGGTGCGAGGGAGATCCCTAGCGAACAGCCGGTGTAGACTTCAATTAAACCAATCCGGAAAGGCTGACGCAGGCGGGTGAGGATCCGCGAAGCCATAGCTTCGAGCGCACCCTGTGACGTACCGGTTGCCAGCACGATAAACTCGTCGCCACCCAGACGCGCAAGGACCTGCCCGTCCTCCAGACAACTGAGGATAGCCAGCGCCACCGCCTGCAGCAGCTGATCGCCAAACATATGCCCGTAGGCATCATTCACTTTTTTGAAATTATCGAGGTCAAGATAGACCACGCCCACCTGACCATCGCCACGGGTTTCTATCGCTTCGCTGATCAGATCGTGGATAGCGTTGCGGTTTGGCAGGCCGGTAATGGTGTCGGTATTGGCAAGTACACGAAGACGTTCCTGGGCACGGCGTTCTTCAGTAATATCCGTACCGGAACAGATAAGGAATATTTCATTTTTTCCGCTGCCGCTGTGTACGAATTTATTCCGGAATAAAAACAAACGCTGCCCTTTGCGGGTTTTAATCCAGCGTTCAACTTCATAGGAGCTACCGTCCCGAAAAAAACCGCTGATATTACGCCGGGAAGCCGCTGCCTCGCTGCGGCTCATAAACAGTTTAAAGACGTTCTGACCAATAACTTCGTGCTCTTTCATCCCGGTATATTCTTCGCTCAGGCGGTTGAAGCGTTGAATATTGCCGTGCCGGTCGAGAATAACGATGACCGAGTTGGCCTCTGAAACCACCTGCTCGGCAAAGGATAACCCCTGCGCCAGATCGCGGGCGACAGAAGGGGTGTCGTTCCAGGCGGAGGCGGTACCTGTCCACTCTTTTTTATTGATCTTACGTCCCACCAGGTGCACTGGCACCTCGGTTCCGTACAGGGAGAGCGTCATGGTAATGCTGGAGGTAATAACCGTCATCTGGCGAATGCTGTTGGCCTGCTCGTCATTCAGCGCCACAACCTGCGTGGTATCGGCGCTTTCGCTGGCCGCAAGATGGAGCGCGTTACTGTCCGCCGTCAGCCGCCACCAGGGACTGTGGGTGCCCATGTAACGAAACAGCAAATTTTGCTCCAGATCGTCAATCATGCTCTCTCCCAGGCGCACTCAATTGCACACGCTGTGCATTTTCAGTCGGTTTTACCGTGCTTAAATAGCGGTAAGCCCGAACTAAACTTATTGTTTTTTCCCAGTATTCTTATATTAGAACGAGATCGGCAAAAAAGGATACAGGCGAATGAATATTCTGGTGACACGTTAAAGCATTCAACAGACTGTCATGAATAAGTGTGATCGCTTTTCGCAATTTAGGGGAGAAAAAGATAAGTAATAATGATGAATTTGACGTTAACGCAAAAAAAGCCGGTTCCCTCAAATGAGGTGAACCGGCTTTCAGGCAGTCAACAATCAGACGGCAGGGCGGGCAATAATGCTGCGTGTTTCCATGCGCACTTCAGCAATAGTGACATCGATAACTTCAGTCACTTTATAGGCCACTTCGCCTTTGATTTGCACGGTGCCATTTTCCTGGCTGCAGACCAGCTCGTCACGTACGGCGTGCAGGAACGGCGCAGGAATAAAGGCCACGGCGCCATTATCCACCAGACGCACACGCATGCCGCCACGGCTGACATCGATGATCTCCGCCGCGAAACGGGTATCCGTTCCGGCTTTGTCTTTCAGGAACCGGGCGTAGAGCCAGTCACCAACGTCGCGTTCCGCCATGCGGTTAAGGCGACGGCGCTCGGCCATCTGCACCGTGGCTTCGTCCTGTGGACGGGCAATGGTTTCGCCTTTAACGATCGCTTTCAGCAGGCGGTGGTTAATCATATCGCCATACTTACGAATCGGTGAGGTCCAGGTGGCGTAGGCTTCCAGCCCCAGGCCAAAGTGCGGGCCAGGTTCGGTGCTGATCTCAGCGAAAGACTGGAAGCGACGAATGCGGCTGTCCAGGAAACCAGACGGCTGGGCATCCAGTTCACGGCGCAGCTTGCAGAAGCCATTCAGGGTCAGGACTTCCTGCGGATCGACATGCACGTCGTGGGTTTTCAGCAGGGCAGCCAGGGCTTCGCTGTTAGCCGGATCAAACCCGGTGTGCACGTTATAGATACCGAAACCGAGTTTGTCGCGCAGTACGCGGGCCGCGCAAATGTTCGCCGCAATCATCGACTCTTCAACGATGCGGTTAGCAATACGACGCGGCTCCGCCACGATATCCAGCACTTCGCCTTTCTCACCGAGAATGAAACGGTAGTCAGGGCGATCTTTAAAGACCAGCGCATGGGTCTTACGCCATTCGCTACGGCTCAGGCAGACGCGATGCAGCAGGCGGATCTGATCGGCAATGGCCTCATTCTCTGGCTGCCAGCTACCGCTGTTTTCCAGCCAGTCAGAGACCTCGTCATACACCAGCTTGGCTTTAGACTCGATCAGCGCAGCGAAGAACTCAATGTTCTCTTCGATAGTGCCATCGGCGGCGATGGACATACGGCAGGCCAGTACCGGGCGCACTTCGTTGGCGCGCAGGGAGCAGAGATTATCTGACAGCTCACGCGGCAGCATCGGGATGTTGAAGCCCGGCAGATAGTTAGTAAAGGCACGGATTTTCGCCGCGTCATCCAGCGGGGTGCCTTCTGCGATCCAGGCCGTAGGATCGGCAATCGCTACGGTTAGCAGCAGTTTACCGTCAGCCTGCTCTTCAACATACAGCGCATCGTCCATATCTTCGGTGCTGGCGCTGTCGATGGTGACAAAATTCAGGGCAGTCAGGTCGCGACGCTCAAGACCTTCGTCCAGCATGTCAGTCGCTGCGCCTTCTGGCGCCTCTTTTTCCAGATTATGGCGGGCAAGGGTGACCCACCACGGTACGAAATGGTCTTCGCCGAAGGTGATAAACTGGGTCAGTTCGGCATAAAAACCGCGGTCGCCCTTCAGCGGGTGACGGCGCATTTCTGCTACGGCCCAGTCACCTTCTTTAAAATCATGCGTCACGCCACGCTCAGCGCGGCAGGGGATGGCGTCTTTCAGCAGAGGATGGTCCGGAATGATGGACAGACGGTCATCTTTTCTCAGCACCTTACCCACAAAACGGGTCAGAAACGGTTCAATTAATTCTTCAGGCTCGGCTGATTCACGATCCTTTTCGCTATGGATCACGGCCGTAATGCGATCGCCGTGCATCACTTTCTTCATCTGCGGAGGCGGAATGAAGTAACTTTTCTGCGCATCGACTTCAAGGAAGCCAAAGCCTTTTTCCGTGGCTTTTACGACCCCTTCAGCACGTGGCGTCTGGGAATGCAGTTGCTGTTTAAGCTGCGCTAGCAGCGGGTTGTCCTGGAGCATAGTGATCTATTTTCGTAGCCATTGAGCGGCTGACAGTTTTACGCGAATCTCACTGCTACAGCAAGCGCTCTTTCGGTCGTTAGTGTGGTTATTCGCTTCTGCCAATGGCGATTTTCAGACGGTTCAGCCAGCCGCAAAAAGCGCTCCAGGTGAGCAGGTTGATGGCCTGTACGGGCGACTGGCCATCATCTGTCAGCGGGGTAAACTGCGCGGCGCTGAACTGATCTGGCGATCGCGCCAGCTGTTCTACCGCACGCCTTACCGCCTCATCGTCTTTATACACAGTGTTAATGCCACTGATCAGAATTTCACCGGTTTGATCCAGGATCAACGGTTCATGACAGAGCACTGGCGCAAGAGGCTGCAATAACGGCTCGTTCTGCCAGCGTTCAAGCGAGGCCAGCTGCTGTGGGCTGGCCTGACAACGTTCAACACCAGGGATGGCAGGCTGCCACATATTCAGGTCGTTATCGTCCGGCAGGGCGTGAGGCGGGATATGGTGCCCCGGCAGCCAGCGCACCGGGTGGCCGAGCAGGGCCTGAAACACCGCCACCACGCGCGCCTGAAAGCCCACAAAGCCGATAATCTGATTGATGGTCACAATGTCATACACCGTCAGGCCCACCTCATCGAGCCCCTGCTGCGCTTTGCTGTCGATCACATCCGGCGAGCTGGCAAGCTGGCGGGCATACTGGGTGATCTGGGCGAGACGGCGATTGCTTTCACGGGAGGAGTCGGGGCCGGGGAGCGGGGCGAGAAGGGCGGCGTAGTGATTGCACAAACGCTGCACGCCGCACACCTGGGCGACAGTCAGAGCAGTGCTGAAACGATCGTAGGCGCTCAGCGTACGCAGCCGGGTAACCGCGACGGTCCGCGGGAAAAAAAGGTCGCATAGCGCCCGGGCCGGGGTTAACCAGCGTTCACAGGCTGCCAGCAACGTTGCCGGTAGCGCGATATTCAGCAAAAAGCGATCGGCGACATGCGCGGCTTCGGGAACCAAAGGCAGGACTTCCGTCGGGCTGCTACTGGACTGGGTCTCATGATACCAGTGGCCTTTGCCAGAAATACGGCGTTGTTCCATGTGCGTTCCTTGATCTCAAAATGGCGATCAATATCCTGGCGGAAGGCGGATAAGCGGAAAAATATTGTTAAGTGATAACAAATAGCGGAACGGAATAACGGGGGGAGAGAAGGCTGAACGGTGGGCAAACCTTCCCGCCGGAGCGGGAAGGTAACGAACTTATTTGAGTTCCAGCTCGTTCATTGCAGCGATGCTGAAACCGCCGTCAACGTGAACCACTTCGCCGGAGATGCCAGCAGAGAGGTCAGAGCAGAGGAAGGCTGCGGAGTTACCCACATCTTCGATGGTCACGGTGCGACGGATCGGGGTAACCGCTTCGCAATGCGCCAGCATTTTACGGAAGTCTTTGATGCCGGAAGCCGCCAGAGTACGGATTGGACCGGCAGAGATGCCGTTTACGCGCACGCCTTCCGGACCCATTGCGTTCGCCATGTAGCGCACGTTGGCTTCCAGAGAGGCTTTTGCCAGACCCATTACGTTGTAGTTCGGGATAGCGCGCTCAGCGCCCAGGTAGGAGAGGGTCAGCAGCGCTGCGCCCGGGTTAAGCATGGAGCGGCAGGATTTCGCCATCGCCACAAAGCTGTAGGAGCTGATGTCGTGTGCGATTTTGAAGCCTTCACGGGTGACCGCGTTTACATAGTCGCCATCCAGCTGGTCGCCCGGTGCAAAACCGATGGAGTGAACGAAACCGTCAAATTTCGACCAGGTTTTTGCCAGCTCGGCGAACATGCCATCGATGCTTTCATCTTTAGCAACGTCGCATTCCAGAACAATGCTGGAATCCAGCTGCGCGGCAAACTCTTCTACGCGGCCTTTCAGCTTGTCGTTCTGGTAGGTGAATGCCAGCTCAGCGCCTTCGCGATGCATAGCCTGTGCGATGCCGTATGCGATGGACAGTTTGCTGGCAACGCCAGTGACCAGAATACGCTTACCGGAAAGAAAACCCATAGCTCTTAATCCTTATATTCATTGTTGTGGCGGCTGTCATTTTTGGACAACCGTCGTTAAAACGCGGCGATAATAGCATGTGTCGCGTACAGTGTTAATCCGACCACTCCATACAGGGCAGGTCAGCGATCTTTTCGCCAGGCATCTGCGGTTAAGGCTTCGCCAAAATGCCCGGCAATTAAACGTTTAGTCAGATCGTGGAGCGGGGCGGCCAGCACCGAGGCGGTACTGCCGCGCTCCACCACTGAGCCTTCGTGCATCACCAGCACCTGATCGCTGATGTGCTTCATCATCCCCAGATGCTGGGTCACGTAGATATACGAGATACCCTGTTTCTCCTGCAACTCCAGCATCAGGTTGATAAGTTGTGAACGCATCGACATATCCAGCGAGGCCAGCGCTTCGTCAGCGATGATCACTTTCGGGCGCAGGATCAGCGCGCGGGCAAGACCCAGACGCTGCTTCTGCCCCGGCGCCAGCATGTGCGGATAATAGCTGACGTGATCCGGCAGCAGTCCGACCATGCGCAGAGTATCGATGATCTGCTTACGTCGCGCTTCAGGTTCCAGATCGGTATTGAGCCGCAGCGGGAAATCGAGGATCTGTGAGATACGCTGGCGCGGGTTCAGCGAGGTGGAGGGATCCTGAAAAATCATCCTGATCCGCTGGCTGCGGAACGAGTAATCGCCAAATTTCAGCAGATGGTCGTCAATCAGGACTTCACCGTCCGAGGGTTCAATCATCCCGGCCAGCATCTTCGCCAGCGTCGATTTCCCTGAACCGTTCTCACCGATGATCGCCAGGGTCTGCTTTTCACGCAGGGTAAAGCTCAGCGGTTTTACCGCTTCAACAGTTTGACGGCGAAATAAGCCGGTGCGGTAGCGAAAGGTCTTACTCAGGTTGCGCACTTCCAGCAGGGTTTCGACCATGTCACTCTTTCTCCATGTTCAGCGGGAAATGGCAGGCAAACAGATGGTTCTTCGGCCCGGCCAGGCGCGGCGTTTCAATGCACTTACGCTGGGCATAAGGACAGCGTGGCCCCAGGCGACAGCCAATCGGCAGGTGCTCCAGCAGCGGGATAGCCCCCGGCAGGGTATTCAGGCGACTTTTATGCGGCATAGGGCTGCCAAAATCCGGTATCGCACGGATCAGCGCCTGGGTGTACGGATGATGCGGCGTGGTGATCAGATCCTCGCTGCCAGCGGTTTCCACGGTCTGGCCGCAGTACATCACATCAATCTTATCCGCCCATTTACTCAGCATCTGCAGGTCATGGCTGATCAGCAAAATAGTGGTGTTGTTGTTCTGATTAAGCCGGGTCAGCAGGCGGAAGATTTGCGCCTGGGTGGTCGGCTCCATCGCGTTGGTCGGTTCATCCGCAATCAACAGGCGCGGCTGGTTAGCCAGCGCGATGGCAATCATCACTTTCTGACACTCACCGTCCGTCAACTCATACGGGAAGCTGCGCATGGCGTCTTTATGATCTTTGATCCCCACCCGGTGCAACAACTCAATAGCCCGGCGTTTACGCCAGCCAAAACGCTGCCACCAGCGGCCTTTATAGGTCCAGGCGGGAATGTTTTGCATCAGCTGTTTGCCTACCCGCTCCGAGGGATCGAGACAGGATTGCGGCTCCTGAAAGATCATCGACACGTTGTGGCCCACCAGCTTGCGTCGTTCGCGGACGGAGAGGCGCAGCAGGTCGATATCATCAAAGCGCATACGGTCAGCGGTGACGCGCCAGTTATCCTTCGCCACGCCGCAAATCGCTTTGGCAATCAGGCTTTTGCCTGAGCCCGATTCCCCCACCAGCCCGCGAATTTCGCCTTCGCTCAGGGTAATACTGACGCGATCGACCGCTTTGACCCAGCCTTCGCCGGTTTTAAGTTCAATCGTCAGATTGCGAATATCCAGTAACGGCATTATTCCACCCCCGCCACAATGGCGCGACGGATCCCGTCGCCAAGCAGGTTCACCAGTAATACGCTAACCATAATTGCAGCACCCGGCAGCATTACCGTCCAGGGGGCCACATAGATCAGTTCAAGCGCGTCGCCCAGCATCGCGCCCCATTCCGGGGAGGGCAGTTGAGCGCCCAGATCGAGAAAACCGAGCGCGGCGATATCCAGGATCGCCATCGACAGGGCACGGGTAATTTCCGTAACCATGCCCGAGGCGATATTGGGCAGCACCGCAAACCACAGAATATTCATGGTGGTGGCGCCATCGAGACGGGCGGCCACCACATACTCTTTTTCCAGCTCATCATGCACCAGGCTGTAGACCGAACGTACCATACGCGGCAGTAGCGCCAGCCAGACAGCAAACATGGCATGCGTCAGGTGCGGACCGGCGAAGGCCACCACAATAATCGCCAGCAGCAGCGACGGGATCGACAGCAGCGTATCGAGAATATGGTTCATCACCGCCGAGCGCAGGCCGTGAGTAGCCCCGGCGACAATACCCAGTACCAGACCGCACAGCGTGGCGGCCAGGGTGACCACAAAGGCACCGCCCACCGTCGGCGCGGCGCCGCTCAACAGACGGCTTAACACATCGCGCCCGAGGTCGTCGGTGCCCAGGAAGAAGGAGACTTCACCGTAGCGGGACCAGGATGGCGGTAACAGCTGATAGCCGAGAAACTGCTGATCGATGCCATACGGCGCAAACCAGGAGCCCAGGATACACAGCAGCACCAGGCCGCCGCAGCCGTACAGGCCGATCATCGCCATGGCGTCGCCGTAGAAATTTCGCCACACGGTGCGTAACGCACCGGGCGTGCGCTTTTCACTGTATACGCTATCGTAAGGCATACCATTCCTTATGTTTCAGTGGGTTAGCCATAGCGCCCAAAATATCAGATAACACGTTCACAATAATCACCAGCGCGCCAATCACCATCACGCCTGCAGAGATAGCGGCGTAATCCTGCTGGCGAATGGCGTTAATCAGCCAGCGCCCGAGGCCTGGCCAGCTAAAGACCATTTCGGTGATCATGGCCAGCGTCAGCATGGTTGAGAACTGCAGTCCGAGACGCGGGATCACCGGCGGTAGCGCATTATGCAGCACATGGCGACGTAAAATCGTCAGCCGTGACAACCCGCGTGTGGCGGCCGCTTTAACATAGTTCTGGTCAAACACCTCGCTGGTGCTGATGCGCATCAGGCGAATCACCTCCGTGGTCGGTGCCACGGCCAGGGCCAGCACCGGCAACACCATGTGGCGCACGGCGCTGATGATCATCTCATGCCGCCAGACCGAATCTGAGAGCCAGGCGTCAATAATGGCGAATCCGGTGACGGTTTTTACCGCATAGAGCAGGTCAAAACGTCCGGAGACCGGCAGCCAGCCGAGCGTCAGCGAGAAAAAGAGCGTCAACAACAGCGCCAGCCAGAAGACGGGAACCGAAAACCCGAGCAGGGCGATGGCGCTGATCAGCTTGTCCTGCCATTTACTGCGGGTGATCCCGGCGAGCATCCCGACCGGGATCCCCACCATCAGCGCAAAACCGAACGCCAGGATGCAGAGCTCCATGGTGGCGGGGAAGACCTCTTTCAGTTGCTCGGCGATGGGCTGGCCGTTAATGCTGGAGACGCCAAAGTCCCAGTGCAGCACGCCTTCAAACCAGAACCACCACGCATTCCACAGCGACGCACCCTGTAGCGGCGCGTGCGGGGTAAAATAGCTCAGGCTAAAACCCACTAAGGTCAGAAAGAAGAGGGTGATCAGCAGCAACAGCAACCGACGTAAGGTAAAAATAATCACGGTTTTTTCACCTCTTCTTGTTTCTCGCGGGAGACGCCCGCAAACGACGCATTTCCAAACGGGCTGAGCACCAGGCCTTTGATATCGTAACGGTACGCCTGCAGACGCAGGGAGGAGGCCAGGGGCAGCACCGGCAGCTCTTTGGCCAGAATAATCTGCGCTTCATCATAGGCATCGATACGTGCCGCCAGCTGCTGGGTCGACAGCGCCTTGCGCAGAATGCTGTCAAACTCGCGGTTGCACCAGTGGGCATAGTTGGTTTGCGAATCAATGGCCGCACAGCTCAGGAGCGGACGGAAGAAGCTGTCCGGGTCGTTACTGTCTGTCGCCCAGCCTGACAGGGTGAGATCGTGGTTCATGTCCATCAGGCGCGCCTCCTGAAAACGACCTTCTACCGGAACAATCACCACCTTGACCCCCACCTGGGCCAGGTCAGCCTGGAGCAGCTCTGCGGTTTTTAACGGGCTAGGGTTCCAGGCCTGGGAGCTGGTGGGCACCCACAATTGCAGGGTGAGGTTTTCTGCCCCCAGCGCTTTGAGCTGTTCGCGTGATTTTTCCGGGTTGTATTCGGTAATTTTAGCCTCGCTATCGTAGGCCCACGAGGCGCGGGGCAAGATTGAGGCGGCAGTTTCCGCAGTACCGTAATAAATGGACTGCATCAGACGCTGGTTATTGATCGCCAGCGCCAGGGCATGGCGTACCGCCGGGTTGTCCAGCGGCGGCTTGTTGGTGTTAAAGGCCAGATAAGCGATATTCATGCCCGGGCGCAGGGTCAGGCGCAGACGCGGGTCGTCGCGCAGGATGGTCAGCTGGCTGGCGGCAGGCCAGGCCAGGACATCACATTCCCCGGTGAGCAGTTTCGACAGCCGCCCGGTACCGCCGGAACCTAAATCGACCACTACCTGCGGCATCAGCGGCGTGCCGCGCCAGAATTTCTCATGGCGCTGCAGGCGCACGTACTGCCCGGCCCGGTACTCTTCAACCTGGAACGGCCCGGTTCCTACGGGCTGGCGATCCATCAACTCCATTTTGTCCTTCAGGGTGAGCTGAGTGGCATATTCCGCGGACATCACCGAGGCATAGTGCGTCGCCAGATGCCACAGGAAGGAGGCATCCGGCCGCGCCAGGGTGAACTCTACCGTACGGCTATCCAGCTTGCGCACATTCTTCACCGTATCGGCAAATTGCAGACTGTCGAAGTAGGGGAAATTACCGCCGTTGATGTAGTGCCACGGATGGTTGCGGTTAAAAATGCGCTGGAAGGTAAAGACCACGTCATCCGCATTGAGTTTACGGGTAGGCTTAAACCACGGCGTGCTCTGGAAGTTCACATCGTCGCGCAGGCGAAAACGGTAGGTGGCCCCGTTGTCCAGCACTTGCCAGCTCTCGGCCAGTTCCGGCACCAGGCGATAGGTATAGGGATCCACATCCAGCAGGCGGTCATAGAGCTGGGCGGCGAGGGTATCGACGATCAGGCCGCTGCTCGCCTTTTGCGGGTTGAAGGTGTTGACCTGCCCACTTACGCAGTAGACAAAGCCGCTGTCGCGAATATCCGCGCGCTCTGCCAGCTCAGGCGCGGCAAACGCCTGGCTGCTTAACAGACCGAGCGCAATCAGGGACGAGAAAACCAGACGCATAATTTTTAAGGTTTTTAGTGACGATCTGCAAAGTGTATCGCACTTACACCTGCTTCGTAAAAATGTCTGCGGATAAGTGCTGATTATGTCAGCGCATGTGATGCTTTTTAAGCAACGCCCTCAATTGATGGTAGGTCAGTCCCAGCAGTTCAGCCGCGCGTTTCTGATTAAATTGTGCCTCGCGCAGGCTCTGCTCCAGCAACTGCTTCTCCTGCTCCAGCTGGAACAGGCGCAAATCGAGGGGCAGGGTGGGCGTACCCGTGGTCAGCGGTTTGCTGACAGGGGGCTGTGTGGGGCGCTGAAAGGGATCGATCACAATCTCATCCAGCTCAGTCTCGCTGCTACCGTGGCGGTAAACGGAGCGCTCCACCACGTTTTTCAGTTCACGGATATTGCCCGGCCAGCGGTAATCCAGCAGCGTTTCGCGGGCGTGCTGACTGAAACCGGGAAACAGCGGCAGCCCAAGTTCGCGACACATCTGAATGGCAAACTGCTCCGCCAGCAGCATGATATCGCTGCGTCGCTCGCGCAGCGGCGGCAGGTTAACGACATCAAACGCCAGCCGATCCAGCAGGTCGGCGCGAAACTTCTCCTGCTCGACCATCTCCGGCAAATTGGCGTTAGTGGCGCACACCAGGCGCACGTTGACCTGTAAAGGCTGGCTGCCCCCCACGCGCTCCAGCTCGCCATACTCAATGACGCGCAGCAGTTTTTCCTGCACCAGCATCGGCGCGGTCGCCAGCTCATCAAGAAACAACGTGCCGCCATCGGCGCGCTCGAAACGACCGGGATGGCGACGCTGCGCCCCGGTAAAGGCGCCCGCCTCATGACCAAACAGTTCCGTATCCAATAGATTTTCGTTCAGCGCGGCGCAGTTCAGGGAGATAAACGGTCCATCCCAGCGACCGGACAGGTAATGTAGCCGGTTGGCAATCAGCTCCTTGCCGGTGCCTCGCTCGCCGATAATCAGCACTGGTTTATTCAGCGGTGCCAGCCTGGATACCTGCTCCAGCACCTCGAGAAAGCTGTTGGCTTCCCCAAGTAATGTATCTTTAAATTCAGCCATGATGTAATTGACCACTTATTGGTGTAATTCACTAAGTGAGAGTAGGGCGTAGCGGGCGGAAAAGCAATCACCACATGTGAAATCAAAGAGATATAAAATTGGCACGGGAATTGTATTAGCTATGCAGCAGGGCTCAGCCCGATAACAGAAAATATGAGGATTCAATTATGGGTATTTTTTCTCGTTTTGCCGACATCGTGAACGCCAACATCAACTCACTGCTGGAGAAAGCAGAGGATCCACAGAAGCTGGTTCGTCTGATGATTCAGGAGATGGAAGATACGCTGGTGGAAGTGCGCTCTAACTCCGCCCGTGCGCTGGCTGAGAAAAAGCAGCTTTCCCGCCGTATTGAACAGGCGACCGCCCAGCAGGCCGAATGGCAGGAAAAAGCGGAGCTGGCGCTGCGCAAAGATAAAGAGGACCTCGCCCGTTCTGCGCTGATTGAAAAGCAGAAGCTGACCGATATTGTCGCTACCCTGGAGCAGGAAGTCACCCTGGTGGATGAAACCCTTGCCCGCATGAAAAAAGAGATTGCGGAGCTGGAGAACAAGCTGAGCGAAACCCGCGCCCGCCAGCAGGCTCTGACACTGCGTCACCAGGCAGCAAGCTCGTCCCGTGACGTGCGCCGTCAGCTCGACAGCGGCAAGATTGACGAAGCCATGGCCCGTTTCGAGTCGTTTGAGCGTCGTATCGATCAGATGGAAGCGGAAGCGGAAAGCCACAGCTTTGGCAAACAGAAAACGCTGGATCAGCAGTTTGCCGATCTGAAAGCGGATGATGAAATCAGCGAGCAACTGGCCGCGCTGAAGGCCAAAATGAAACAAGACAATCAATAATAACGACTGCGGCGCCCGTCGGCGCCGCCACTCATAAGACAAGGAGTAGACATGAGCGCGCTTTTTCTTGCCATTCCGCTGACCATTTTCGTGCTGTTTGTTCTGCCGATCTGGTTGTGGCTGCACTACAGTAACCGTTCTTCAAGGGGAGAGCTGTCGCAAAGCGAACAACAGCGCCTGGCGCAATTAACTCAGGACGCAAATAAAATGCGCGAACGTATTCAGGCGCTGGAGGCGATCCTGGATGCGGAACATCCGAACTGGAGGGATCGCTAATGGCACTGAATCTGAATAAAAAATTGTGGCGTATCCCTCAGCAGGGGATGTTGCGCGGCGTCTGCGCCGGACTGGCGCACTACCTCGACGTGCCGGTGAAACTGGTGCGTGTGGTAACGGTACTTTCCATTTTCTTTGGTCTGGCGTTTATTACCCTTGTGGCCTATATCATTTTGTCCTTCGTGCTGGACCCGATGCCGGACAGCGCGTTGGGCGATGAGAATGCACCCACCAGCGGTGAATTACTGGATGCGGTGGATGCTGAGCTGTCGGCAGGCGAAAAACGTCTGCGCGAAATGGAGCGGTATGTCACCTCGGATACCTTCACGCTGCGAAGCCGTTTTCGTCAGCTTTAACAGAGAGAATTGATATGAATCAACGCTGGCAACAGGCCGGACATCGCGTCAAGCCGGGCCTGAAAATCGCAGGGAAGCTGGTATTACTGACTGCACTGCGTTACGGCCCGGCAGGCGTGGCGGGCTGGGCGATTAAATCGGTCGCCCGCAAGCCGGTACGAATGTTGCTGGCCGTCGCGCTAGAGCCAATGCTGAAAAAGCTGGCAACGCGTCTTTCCCGCCGTTACTTCTCCTGATCCCCGTCAATAAGTCCTTTCCTTTATCAGGAGAGGACTTGTTACGCTTTAGCCCTTTTTTCCTTCTTTATTTGCGGCACTTCACATTAATGCGTTGAGCTGCTTCGTATATCCCTTTTTCCACCTCTGCGTCCGTTGACAGACATTTTCATGAGAGTAGATTGCCACTCCGTGGGACCGCTACCATGGAAAATAAAGTGAACGCAAAAATTAAGAATTTAATCAATTTGGTTTACGGGAAATCGTTTTCTGACGCGCATTTGGAAGTGCTGATCGAGAAAATCGATAACGCGGCTAAGGTAATTACAGATAAACGTAAGGCAGACTGGGATGAAAAAGATGTCGTCCTGATTACCTATGCCGATCAGTTTTCTGCAGCAGGGGAGAAAGCACTACCTGTTTTCACACGCTTTTATAATAAGTGGCTATCTCGTGCTTTTTCTCATGTCCATCTTTTACCTTTTTATCCGTGGTCTTCTGATGATGGTTTTTCCGTTATGGATTATCACGAGGTCGCATCTGAAACAGGTACGTGGAAAGACATTGCTGAATTAAAACAGTCAGCCAGCTTGATGTTTGATTTTGTTTGTAACCATATGTCAGCAAAGAGCCAGTGGTTTGCAAATTATATTCATCAAAAGCCTGTCTATGAAGACTTCTTTATTTCCGTCGATCCAGCAACCGATTTATCCGCCGTGACGCGCCCAAGGGCATTGCCGCTGCTGACCCCTTTCACACTGAGTGATGGAAGCATCCGTCACCTGTGGACCACCTTCAGCGAGGACCAGATCGATCTCAATTTCGCTTCTCCTCAGGTGCTGATCGCCATGGTGGAGGTGCTGCTTCACTATCTTGTTGAAGGAGCCCGCTATATCCGTCTGGATGCCGTTGGGTTTATGTGGAAGATTCCGGGAACAAGCTGCATTCATCTTGAGCAAACCCACCGCCTAATCCAGCTCTTCCGCGCCATTACTGACAGGGTGGCTCCGGGCACCGTGCTGATCACGGAAACAAACGTGCCGCATAAAGATAATATTTCTTACTTTGGTGACGGTGAAAATGAAGCCCAGATGGTTTATCAATTCTCGTTACCTCCGTTGGTTCTGCATGCCGTACATTGTCAGGATGTCCGGACGCTATGCCAGTGGGCGACCACGCTGAAGTTGCCTTCGTTGAAAACCACCTGGTTCAATTTTTTGGCATCCCATGACGGTATTGGCCTCAACCCGTTGCGTGGAATTTTACCCGAAGCGGAGATCCTCTCCCTGGTAGAGAAGCTGCAGAGCGAAGGTGCCCTGGTAAACTGGAAAAATAATCCGGATGGCACGCGAAGCCCGTATGAAATAAACGTGACCTATCTTGATGCATTAAGCCAGAAGGAGAGTGACGATAAGCAAAGGGCTGCCCGGTTTATTCTGGCGCATGCCGTTCTGCTCAGTTTTCCTGGCGTTCCGGCGATCTATATTCAGAGTATTCTTGGTTCGCGTAATGATTATGCTGGGGTAGCGCGCCTGGGCTATAACCGTGCGATTAACAGAAGGAAGTATATTGCCGGGGAAATAGACCATGAACTCGAAGATAATAACAATCTTCGGCATCAGATATACCATGGTTTAAATGCATTAATCGCGCTGCGGCGAGCGGAAAAAGCCTTCCATCCCGACAGTCAGGCCATTTTTTCGACCGTCGGCGACCAGGTATTTAAGATCATTCGTACTGCGGCAAACGGCGAGCGGATCACAGCATTATTTAACTTCAGCAATCAATCTCACAATATCTCCTCAGCTATTAAAAACGGTAAGGAATTGATCACCGGAAACGAAATTAACGGTACTACTCTGACCCTTAATCCATGGCGGGTCATGTGGATTAAAGAAAACTAAAAAAGGACCTTAAAATGAAAATGCCCAGAATTGTGCTGATATCAGCACTGGCTTCGTGCGCCCTGTTGTCAGGTTGCAAGGACGACAAGACAACGGCTGTCACCATTGAATTTATGCACTCATCAGTGGAACAGGAGCGTCAGGCGGTTATCACGACACTGATTGAAAAATTTGAGAAAGAAAATCCCACCATCAGGGTGAAGCAGGTTCCGGTTGAGGAAGATGCCTATAACACCAAGGTGATCACCCTGGCCCGAACCGGCGCACTGCCGGAAGTGATTGAAGTCAGCCACGATTACGCAAAAGTCATGGACAAAGAGCAACTGCTGGATCGGGCGGCTATCAGCGAAGTCATAAAAACCGTGGGTGAAAACACCTTCTATGACGGCATTCTGCGTGTGGTACGCACCGAAGATGGCGCAGCGTGGACAGGGGTGCCGATCAGCGCCTGGCTATCCGGTGTCTGGTATCACAAGGATGTTCTGGCGGCGGCAGGTTTTGAAGAGCCGCATAACTGGGCGCAACTGCTGAAAGCCAGCCAGAAGCTCAACGATCCGGCCAAAAAACATTACGGCATTGCTCTGCCAACCGCTGAAAGCGTGATGACTGAGCAAGCGTTCTCGCAGTTTGCCCTTTCGGGCGGCGCAAATGTCTTTAATGCCAAAGGCGATGTCGACATAAATACGCCGGAAATGGCAAACGCGCTGGCGTTTTATAAAGCGCTGGCGGCGACCACCATGCCCGGTTCGAACGACGTTATGGAGATCAAAGACGCCTTTATGAACGGCTCTGCACCGATGGCCGTTTACTCAACCTACATCCTGCCAGCCGTATATAAAGACGGCAATCCCGCCAATCTGGGATTTGTCGTTCCCACTGAAAAATCCTCCGCGGTCTACGGCATGGTGACGTCGCTGACGATCACCACCGGCCAGGCCGAAGAAGAAACCAAAGCGGCTGAGAAATTCGTCGCCTGGATGGAACAGGCTCAAAACGCAGCGGACTGGGTAATGATGTCCCCTGGCGCCGCGCTGCCGGTCAATAAGCTGGTGGTTGGCACCGACACCTGGAAAAACAACGAGGTGATTAAAGCCTTTGGACAGTTGCCTTATGAACTGATCTCACAGTTCCCGAATGTTCAGGTGTTTGGCGCCGTGGGTGACAAAAACTTCACCCGCATGGGCGACGTAACGGGTTCAGGCATCATCAGTTCTATGGTGCATAACGTGACGGTAGGTCAACAGGACCTCGGCGCAACGTTAAGCAACAGCCAGAAGCGACTGACCGATCTGATTTCACAACGATAGGAGCGCGCTGCGGAAGGGAATTATGAAGACGTTGTTTTCTGGTCGTTCAGATATGCCTTTCGCCATGCTGCTGTTGGCCCCCAGCCTGATATTGCTGGGGGGCCTGGTAGCCTGGCCGATGATTTCCAATATTGAAATCAGTTTTTTACGATTGCCATTAAATCCGCGGTTGAGCGCCATCTTTGTCGGGCTGGATAACTACATCCGGATCCTGAGTGACGCCGCCTTCTGGCACGCCTTATGGATGACCTTCTGGTATACGGCGCTGGTGGTTATTGGCAGTACGGGGTTGGGACTGGCTGTGGCCATCTTCTTCAACCGGGAGTTTCGCCTGCGGAAGACGGCGCGTTCATTGGTGATCCTCTCCTACGTTACGCCGTCGATTTCGCTGGTGTTTGCCTGGAAGTATATGTTCAACAACGGCTACGGCATTGTGAATTATCTGGGTGTCGATCTGCTGCACCTGTACGAACAGGCCCCGCTGTGGTTCGACAACCCTGGCAGCAGTTTTGTGCTGGTGGTGCTGTTCGCCATCTGGCGCTACTTCCCGTACGCGTTTATCTCGTTCCTGGCGATTTTGCAGACCATCGATAAATCGTTGTACGAAGCGGCGGAGATGGATGGGGCCAATGCCTGGCAGCGTTTTCGCATCGTCACGCTACCCGCGATTATGCCGGTGCTGGCTACCGTCGTCACACTGCGCACCATCTGGATGTTCTACATGTTCGCGGATGTCTACCTGCTGACCACCAAGGTCGATATTCTGGGCGTCTATCTCTACAAGACCGCCTTTGCTTTCAACGACCTGGGCAAAGCGGCGGCGATCTCCGTTGTGCTGTTTGTGATCATCTTCGCTGTCATTCTGCTGACCAGAAATAGGGTAAACCTCAATGGCAACAAATAAACGCGTACTGGGCCGGATTGGTTTTTATCTGGGGCTGGCGGTATTTCTGGTCATCACGCTGTTCCCGTTCTTCGTGATGCTGATGACCTCATTCAAGAGCGCGAAAGAGGCGATATCGCTGCATCCGACCATCCTGCCGCAGGAGTGGACGATGCAGCATTACATCGACATCTTTAATCCGCTGATCTTCCCGTTTGTGGACTACTTCCGTAACAGCATGGTGGTGTCGCTGACCTCGTCGGTTATCGCCGTCTTCCTCGGCACGCTTGGCGCATACGCCCTCTCCAAACTGCGTTTTAAAGGGCGGGCGACGATCAATGCAAGCTTCTACACCGTCTACATGTTCTCCGGGATCCTGCTGGTGGTACCGCTGTTCAAAATCATCACCGCGCTCGGCATTTATGATACCGAGCTGGCGTTGATTATCACCATGGTGACCCAGACGCTGCCGACGGCGGTCTTCATGCTGCGCAGCTATTTCGACACCATCCCGGACGAGATCGAAGAGGCCGCGATGATGGATGGCCTTAACCGCCTGCAAATTATCTTTCGCATCACCGTGCCGCTAGCCATTTCCGGGCTGGTGTCGGTCTTCGTCTACTGCTTCATGGTGGCGTGGAACGACTATCTGTTCGCCTCCATTTTCCTCTCCAGCGCCAGCAACTTCACCTTGCCGGTAGGGCTGAACACGCTCTTCAGCACGCCGGATTACATCTGGGGTCGCATGATGGCGGCATCGCTGGTGACGGCACTGCCGGTGGTGATCATGTATGCGCTGTCTGAACGTTTTATCAAAAGTGGTTTGACCGCCGGTGGCGTTAAGGGCTGAGGCGGCCAGTTTAACAAGGAGTAAGTCATGAAGAAGTTAGTTGCGACAGCGCCGCGTGTGGCGGCGCTGGTGGAGTATGAAGATCGTGCTGTTGCTGCGCATGAAGTGAAAATTCGCGCCCGTTTTGGCGCGCCGAAGCACGGCACTGAGGTGGTGGATTTTCGTGCGGCAAGCCCTTTTATTGATGAGGATTTCAACGCGGAGTGGCAGATGTTCACCCCACGTGAAGAAGGGGCCGCCCGTGGGATCGAGTTCGGCAAGTTTCAGCTGGGCAATATGATTGTGGGCGACATCATCGAATGCGGCGCTGACGTGACGGAGTACCAGATCGGCGACAGCGTCTGCTGTTACGGGCCGCTGCAGGAGACGGTGATTGTCAATGCCGTCAATAACTACAAGCTGCGCAAAATGCCGCAGGGGGCGTCCTGGAAAAATGCCGTCTGCTACGACCCGGCGCAGTTCGCCATGAGCGGGGTACGGGATGCTAACGTGCGGGTAGGGGATTTCGTGGTGGTGGTTGGTCTGGGCGCCATCGGGCAGATCGCCATTCAACTGGCGAAAAAAGCCGGGGCTTCCATTGTTATCGGTGTCGATCCTATCGAACACCGCTGTGAAATCGCTCGTCGCCATGGTGCAGACCATTGCCTGAACCCAATCGGTACCGATGTCGGTCTGGAAATTAAAAAACTGACCGGCAAGCAGGGCGCGGATGTGATCATTGAAACCAGCGGTTTTGCGGATGCCCTGCAGTCTGCGCTGCGCGGGCTCGCCTACGGCGGAACCATCTCCTATGTGGCTTTCGCCAAGCCGTTTGCAGCGGGCTTCAACCTGGGCCGCGAAGCGCATTTCAACAACGCGAAGATAGTCTTCTCCCGCGCCTGCAGCGAGCCAAACCCGGATTATCCGCGCTGGAGCCGCAAGCGTATCGAAGAGACCTGCTGGGAGCTGCTGATGAATGGATATCTCAACTGCGAGGATCTGATTGACCCGGTCGTGACCTTCACCACCAGCCCGGAAAGCTACATGAAGTATGTCGATCAGCACCCGGAGCTGAGCATCAAAATGGGCGTCACGTTTTAAGCTAAGGAGAGCCATTCATGAAAATCGCAACGCAAAACCAGGCCTTTTTCCCGACCAATATCCTGGAGAAATTCCAGTACATCAAAGCCATGGGTTTTGATGGCTACGAGATCGACGGCAAATTGCTGGTGGACAATCTGGACGAGGTAAAAGCGGCCATCAACGCCACGGGGTTACCGGTGACCACCGCCTGCGGCGGCTACGACGGCTGGATTGGCGACTTTATCGAAGAGCGCCGCCTGAACGGCTTACAGCAGATTGAACGTATTCTTGAAGCGCTCGCAGAGGTGGGCGGGAAGGGGATCATCGTGCCTGCCGCCTGGGGCATGTTTACCTTCCGTCTGCCGCCGATGACCTCTCCTCGCAGCCTGGAAGGCGACCGTAAAGCGGTAAGCGCCTCCCTGCGCTGGCTGGATGAGGTGGCGGCGCGCACCGGTACCACCGTCTACCTGGAGCCGCTGAACCGCTATCAGGATCATATGATTAACACCCTGGCCGATGCACGTCGTTATATCGAAGAGAACGCCCTGAAACATGTGCAGATCATTGGCGATTTTTACCATATGAACATTGAGGAAGATTCGATAACGGATGCGCTGCACCAAAACCGCGATCTGCTTGGGCACGTGCATATTGCCGATAACCATCGTTATCAGCCTGGCAGCGGCAGCCTGGACTTTGCCACTCTGTTCGATCGGCTCCGTGCCGACAATTATCAGGGGTATGTGGTCTACGAATGCCGGGTTCGTGCCGACGATCCTGCTAAGGCTTACCGGGACTCACTCACTTATTTGCGTGAATGCTAAGGATGACGAGCGTGATGAGTGCCTCAACACCTTCGCCGCTGCGCGTCGCCATCATCGGCGCCGGGCAGGTGGCGGACAAAGTGCACGCCTCCTATTACGCCACGCGCAGTGATGTTCAGATGGTGGCTGTCATGGACAGCCGCCTCGAACAAGCGCAGGCATTTGCACAACGCCATGCGATTCCTTCGGCGTGGCAGGATGTCCACGATATGCTGCGGGCGGTAAAAGCGGATGTGGTGAGCGTCTGTTCACCGAATCGTTTCCATGTTGACCATGTCCTTGCGGCGCTGGCGGCAGGGTGTCATGTGATGTGCGAAAAACCTCCCGCCATGACGCCGCAACAGGCCGATCAGATGCGCATTGCTGCCCGCAGGACGGGAAAAGTGCTGGCGTATGATTTTCACCATCGTTTTGCACGTGATACGCAACTGCTGCGTGAGGCCGTGCTGAAAGGGACATTTGGCGAAATTTACTTCACGACAGCGCAGGCGCTGCGCCGCTGCGGCGTGCCCGGATGGGGGGTGTTTACCAACAAATCGCTCCAGGGCGGTGGACCGCTGATCGATATCGGCATCCATATGCTTGATGCCGCGATGTATGTTCTGGGTTTCCCGGCCGTAAAACGGGTAACGGCGCACAGCTTTCAAAAGCTGGGAAACCGTAAAAACTGCGGCCAGTTCGGGGAGTGGGATCCTGCTCAATTTACCGTCGAAGATGCCCTGTTTGGCACGATCGAGTTCTGTAATGGCGGGGTGCTGCGCCTGGATACCTCCTTCGTGCTCAATATCCGCGAGCAATCCATCATGAATGTGTCGTTCTGCGGTGAAAAGGCAGGCGCCACGCTGTTCCCGGCGCATATCTACAACGACGAGGGCGGCATTTTACGCACCATCACGCAGCGAGAAGAGGCTGACGACCAGCGGCATTTACGCAGCATGGAAGCCTTTGTGCGCCACGTGATGGGGGAGCCAGTGATGATCGCCGATGCCGAACAAGGGTGGGTGATCCAGCAATTAGTCGCCGCGCTGTATGAAGCGGCGGAAAAAGGGGAAAGCGTGACGTTATGCTGAACCTCTCTGTATTAACCGATCCGGCATTTTGCCCCCACAGTCTGAATAAATATGGCTCGATTATGGCCTGCGGTAACGGCTATATGGGCATTCGCGCCGCGCACGAAGAAGATTACACCCAACAGACCCGGGGGATGTATTTGGCTGGCCTCTATCACCGGGCCGGACCTAACGAAACCAGCGAGCTGGTTAATCTCCCGGATATCACTGGCATTGATATCGAGCTCGACGGCGAGAATTTTTCCCTGCTGTCAGGAGAGATCCTGAGCTGGCAGCGCGAACTGCTCTTTTCTAACGGGGAGTTGCGTCGCAGCGTGCTCTGGCGCTCCCCTGAAGGGAAGCGCTACCGTCTGGAGAGCCGTCGTTTTGTATCGCTGGATGCGTTGCCGCTGGTGGCGATGCAGCTTTCCATCACGCCGCTGGACGCGTCTTCGCAGATGGTTTTGAAAACGGGCATTGATGCGACCCAGACCAACAGCGGCAGACAGCATCTGGATGAAATTTCTGTCAGAGTTTTCGACCCGCACTATCTGCAGGGGATGTATGAGACCCAGGATCGCGCTGCGGATGTGGCGATCTCTGCATGCTGCCGCCTCTCGATGGAGAGCGACAGCTGCTTTACGGCCAAAAATCGCCGCATCATGGTTCACCATGCGCTGACGGTTTCGAAAGAGGAAACCGTCACTCTGGAGAAGCTGGTGTGGGTGACTCACCGCAGGGACAGAGCCCTCTCAAGGGAGACCTTTGCCCGTCGTTCCCTGGCCGAACTCGAGGCCTGCGCAGCAAGTGGTTACGCCGCTTTGCTGGCGCGTTCCGCCCGCGCCTGGGAGCACATCTGGCGTGACTGTCGGGTGGAGGTCTCTTCTACGGAAGAGCAGGATCAGATGGCGCTGGATTATGCCGTCTGGCATCTCACCGCCATGACGCCCGCCCATGATGAGCGAAGCAGTATTGCGGCCAAGGGGCTTACCGGGGAGGGCTATAAAGGGCATGTCTTCTGGGATACCGAAATATTCATGCTGCCTTTCCATCTCTTTACCCGTCCGCAGATAGCCCGCACGCTTCTGCGTTATCGTTGGCTGAACCTGCCGGGAGCACGAGAAAAGGCACGCCGTAACGGCTGGCCCGGCGCGCTATTCCCGTGGGAGAGCGCGGCAAGCGGGCAGGAAGAGACGCCGGAGTTCGCGGCGATCAACATTCGCACCGGCGTACGCCAGAAGGTGGCTTCTGCACTGGCGGAGCACCACATCGTGGCGGATATCGCCTGGGCTGTCGTTGCTTACTGGCAGGCAACGCACGATGACGCCTTTATGCGTAATGAAGGGCTGACGCTGCTGATGGAAACGGCATCGTTCTGGATGGGGCGCGCCACGGAAGCCAACGGACGACTGGAAATCCATGATGTGATTGGCCCGGATGAATATACCGAGCACGTCAATAACAACGCCTATACCAACTATCTGGCCTGGCATAATGTCGCCAGCGCACGCCAGTTTATGTTGATGTTCGGGCGGGAAGATGCGCGCTTTACCGAAAACGCCACACGTTTCCTGGCACGTTTATGGCTACCGGAAGCGAACGCCGAAGGGGTGTTGCCTCAGGATGATACCTTCATGGCGAAACCGGCAATCGATCTGAGTCGCTATAAAGCGAAAGCGGGCAAACAGACCATCCTGCTGGATTACTCCCGCGCAGAAGTAAACGAGATGCAGATCCTTAAGCAGGCGGATGTGGTCATGCTCAACTACCTGCTGCCGGAACGGTTTACGCATCAGCAATGTTCCGCCAATCTGGCCTTTTACGAGCCTCGCACCATTCATGACTCGTCGCTCAGTAAAGCCATTCACGGGATTGTTTTTGCGCGTTGCGGCGATACAGAACGGGCATACACCTTCTGGCGTGATGGTATTGCCATCGACCTTGGCGACGATCCTCACAGCAGTGATGAGGGGATCCATGCTGCCGCGACGGGCGCTATCTGGTCCGGGGTTATCCAGGGATTTGCCGGTCTACAGGTGATAGACGGTGAATTTCATCTGGCGCCAAAACTGCCCGCCCACTGGCGTAAGCTCACGTTCCCGCTGCGCTGGCGGAACGCGCAGATGAACGTCACCTGCGAGCATGATCGCTTAACAATTGAAACCTCTGCTCCCGTCACCCTGACCCTGTGGGGGAGAATATTAAATGTTTCGGGGCGGCAGGTATGGTCTTACACAGATTTTGTTGCGTCTGTGTCTGGGAGCGCTACCACGGAGGGGAGTGATGCTTAAAGCCATAATTTTCGACCTTGATGGCGTCATCACCGATACCGCGCATCTTCATTTTCTGGCCTGGCGTGCGGTGGCGCAGGAGGTTGGCATCACCATCGATGAATCCTTCAATGAAGAGTTGAAAGGGATAAGCCGCATGGACTCCCTGCTGCGGATCCTGCGCCACGGTGGCAAAGAGCAGACGTTTGACCATCAGCAGCGCCTGGCGCTGGCGAGTAAAAAAAACGACCTCTACGTCCAGTCTCTGGCCTCGCTGACGCATGAATCCCTGCTTCCGGGTATCCGCGAGGTGCTGGAGGACATCCGTGCGGCGGACGTCAGGATTGGGCTGGCATCCGTATCACTTAATGCGCCAGGCATTTTGCACGCTCTGGGGATAGAGCAGGCGTTTGATTTTTGCGCTGATGCTTCCCGCATTACCTGTTCCAAACCGCATCCGGAGATCTTCCTTGCGGCCTGCGCTGGCCTGAAGGTTCACCCTAAGGAGGCCATTGGCATTGAAGATGCGGCCGCAGGTGTCGAAGCCATCAACGCAGCGGGGATGTTGTCGGTGGGGATTGGGCCTGGCCTTGATCGTGCGGGACTACAACTTCATTCAACGCGGGAGCTGACCTGGAAATGCCTGACCGATTTCTGGGCCTCCCGGACGGTACTGATAAGGAACTAACAATGGCGCAACTGTCTCTGAAACACATTCAGAAAATCTATGATAACCACGTTCATGTGGTGAAAGATTTCAATCTCGAAATAGAGGACAAAGAGTTTATTGTTTTTGTGGGGCCTTCCGGGTGCGGTAAATCGACGACGCTGCGCATGATTGCCGGGCTGGAGGAGATCAGTGCCGGTGAACTGGTGATAGACGGTGTCTGCATGAATGATGTGCCGGCTAAATCCCGGGATATCGCCATGGTGTTCCAGAACTATGCGCTCTATCCGCATATGACGGTCTACGACAACATGGCCTTTGGGCTGAAGATGCAAAAAATTGCGCCAGCGGTCATCGAAGAGCGCGTTAACTGGGCGGCGCAAATTCTGGGTCTGCGAGACTACCTCAAGCGCAAACCTGGCGCCTTATCCGGCGGACAGCGCCAGCGCGTGGCGTTAGGCAGAGCGATTGTGCGGGAAGCAGGTGTATTCCTCATGGATGAACCTCTCTCAAACCTCGACGCCAAACTTCGCGTGCAGATGCGCGCTGAAATCAGCAAGCTGCATCAGAAGCTCAACACCACCATGATCTACGTGACGCACGATCAGACCGAAGCCATGACCATGGCGACCCGGATTGTGATCCTCAAAGACGGCATCATTCAGCAGGTGGGGGCACCAAAACAGGTCTATAACGAACCGGCCAATATGTTTGTCGCGGGATTTATCGGCTCGCCAGCGATGAATTTTATTCGCGGCGCGATAGACGACCGCTACTTTGTCACCGAAACGCTGCGTCTTGAGATCCCCCAAGACCAGCTCGCGGTGCTTAATTCCAGGGGTTACCAGCGTAAAGCCGTGGTATTCGGGATCCGGCCGGAAGATATTATTACTCCGCAGGGCGAGGAGGAAAACATCGCTGCGAAAGTCAGCGTCGCGGAGCTGACAGGCGCCGAATTTATGCTCTACGCCAGCGTTGGGGGGCATGAGCTGGTGGTTCGAGCCGGGGCGGCAAATGACTATGCGGCAGGAGACAATATCGGCATCCGCTTCGATATGAATAAGTGCCATTTCTTCGACGCGGAAACTGAAGTGGCCATCCGATAATAAGAGCGTTCGCCGGGAATAGACATTCCCGGTTTTTTTGTTTGTAACTTATATAGGGAATATTTTAATGAGTACTCTACTAAAAAGTGCTGCGCTTGTTCTGTGCGCAGGGGTCAGCTGCGTACAGGCAACGGAAACCGCACAACACTGGGATTTTAATATTGGGGCAATGTATGAAATTGAAAACGTCGAAGGCCAGGGCGACGATAAAGATGGATTATATGAACCCTCGGTGTGGTTTAATGCTACCTGGGACGCCTGGACCCTCTCACTGGCTATGTATCAGGAGGGGCCGGTTGATTACAGCAGCATGACCCGGGGAACCTATTTCGATCGTCCAGAATTTGAATTACGCTATCGCTTTATTGGTACTGATGATTTCACGTTCGGACTCACCGGCGGCTTCCGTAATTATGGATATCATTTTAAAGATGAACATGGCGCCAAAGACGGAAGCGCAAATATGCAGCGCTATAAAATTCAACCGGACTGGGATCTTAAATTAACCGATGACTGGCGTTTTAGCGGCTGGTTTGCCATGTATCAATTTGCCAACGATCTTGAAAAAACCGGTTATGCTGACAGCCGTGTCGAAACGGAAACCGGCTTTACCTGGATCCTCAACGAAACGATCTCTGCAAAAATTAACTACTATTTAGAGCGCGGTTTTAATATGGATGGTTCGCGTAATAATGGCGAATTTTCTACGCAGGAAATACGTGCTTATTTGCCGATTTCTTTAGGCAGTACCACGCTGACACCTTATACCCGCCTGGGTCTTGATCGCTGGTCAAACTGGGACTGGCAGGACGATCCTGAGCGTGAAGGTCACGATTTTAACCGCCTGGGGCTTCTCTATGCCTATGATTTCAATAATGGTTTGTCCATGACGCTGGAATATGCTTATGAATGGGAAAACCATGACGAAGGTGAGAACGACCGCTTCCACTACGCGGGCGTAGGGGTAAATTACGCCTTCTGATGAGTGGTACACCAGGGGTTAACGCCCCTGGTTTTAACGAAGCGCATTCGCTCGGGTTAAATGAGTATCAACCAGCACCTTATGCGGGGCGGGCTTACCCGCGATGCGCCTGAACAGAAGATCGCAGCTCTCTTCACCCAGTTTACGCGTCGGGATATCGAATCCATCAGGCGCAGGGGTCAAAATGAGAGACAACATTGGGTCGCTGTAACCTGCTACCGCAACCTGTTCAGGGATCGTGATGTTTAACACATCCGCTGCGCGATAGAGACTAAGTAACTTCATGCTGTCGGTGGCAAATACCGCATCCGGCGGGGTGGCGCAGGACAATAATTGAATGGCCGCTGCGATCGCACTCTCATGGGTATAACCGCCGTCGATGATCCACTCCGGGTTAATGGCGATCTGATATTTTTCCAGGCTGGCTTTATATCCCGCAAGTCGGTCGATAGAGACGTGATAATCAAGTGGCGCATGCAGGCAGGCAATATTACGCCGACCTTTTTTAATAAAGGTCTCTGTTAATATGGCGCTGTCATGATAGTTATCGGTGTCGACAGAGTAAATGTTCTCGAAATCGCCCTCTACTTTCCCAATGACCACAACCGGAATACCGTAAGTATCCAGTCTGGAGAAAAAGGATTCATTTGCCGGCGAGCTCAGCATGATGACGCCTTTAATCATTTTCTGTTTTATTTTGTTTTCACATTTCAGCAGATCGTCTTCACTGCTTTTTGATGTTTGCAAAATAACGTCAAAACCTTCCTGCTCCGCTTTTGCCGTAATGGCATGCAGTACATCAGAGAAAAAAGGATTACCGGCAGTGGTTTTGGTTGAACGGGTGGAAATAACCATAATGGCATCGAAGCCAGAAGAGGTGAGGGCGCGGGCAAGTTTATTGGGTTGATAATTTAATTCTGCAATCGCCTTGAGCACCTTTTCGCGCGCTTCGGGCGAAATATTTGTTTGCTTATTCAGAACCCTGGACACGGTTGATTTCGAAACGCCAGCAACTCGCGCAATATCATAAATGGTGGGTGACATACACCTTACTCGCTCCTGAAAGACAGCAATTTGGCTCATCTTACTGGAGAGAAAACGGCAATAGCAATAATTATGAATTGATAATCAACGATCTGCCCCCATTTACTGTATTCTGAAGCAAGCTAATTCAGCGGACCACGCAATGAAGGACGGCGATGAAGCGACTTAAAAATGAACTTAATTCTCTGGTGAATCGTGGGGTTGACCGTCATCTGCGCCTGGCAGTCACCGGACTGAGCCGCAGCGGCAAAACCGCCTTTATTACGGCGATGGTGAATCAACTCCTTAACCTGCATGCCGGGGCGCGCTTGCCGCTGTTGAGCGCGGTGCGCGAAGAGCGCCTGCTTGGCGTAAAGCGCGTTCCTCAGCGTGATTTTGGTATTCCTCGCTTCACCTACGACGAAGGGCTGGCCCAGCTTTACGGCACGCCGCCAACCTGGCCAACGCCCACCCGCGGGGTGAGTGAAATCCGCCTGGCGTTACGGTACCGCTCCAACGACTCGCTGCTTCGTCACTTTAAAGAGACCTCCACCCTCTATCTGGAGATTGTCGACTATCCCGGCGAATGGCTGCTCGACCTGCCGATGCTGACCCAGGACTATCTCAGCTGGTCGCGGCAGATGACCGGCCTGTTACAGGGGCCCCGCGCGGCGTGGTCCGCCCGCTGGCGCTCCCTGTGTGAGGGGCTGGATCCACTGGCACCCGCCGATGAAAACCGGCTGGCGGCCATTTCAGAAGCCTGGACCGATTATCTGCATCAATGTAAGAAAGAGGGTCTGCACTTTATCCAGCCGGGTCGCTTTGTGCTGCCGGGAGATATGGCGGGTGCCCCGGCGCTGCAATTTTTCCCGTGGCCGGACGTGGAGGCTTTTGGTGAATCGAAGCTTGCCCAGGCGGACAAACATACCAACGCCGGGATGTTGCGCGAGCGTTTCAACTACTACTGCGAAAAAGTGGTGAAGGGGTTTTACACCAACCACTTTTTACGCTTCGACCGCCAGATTGTGCTGGTGGATTGCCTCCAGCCGCTCAACAGCGGCCCTCAGGCTTTCAACGACATGCGCCTCGCGCTCACCCAACTGATGCAGAGCTTCCACTACGGGCAGCGCACGCTGTTCCGGCGTCTCTTCTCCCCGGTGATCGACAAACTGCTGTTTGCCGCCACCAAGGCGGATCACGTGACGGTGGATCAGCATGCCAATATGGTGTCGCTCCTCCAGCAGCTGGTGCAGGATGCCTGGCAGAACGCCGCCTTTGAGGGGATTAGCATGGACTGCCTGGGGCTGGCCTCGGTACAGGCTACCCAGAGCGGCCTGATTGACGTTAATGGCGATAAGATCCCGGCGCTGCGCGGCCACCGTCTGAGCGATGGCGCCCCGCTGACGGTCTACCCTGGCGAGGTTCCCGCCCGGCTGCCGGGCCAGGCATTCTGGCAAAAGCAGGGGTTTCAGTTTGAAGCCTTCCGCCCGCAGACGATGAATGTAGACCAGCCGCTGCCGCATATTCGCCTGGACGCCGCGCTGGAGTTTTTAATCGGAGATAAATTGCGATGACCGAACCCTTAAAACCGCGAATGGATTTTACCGGCACTCTGGAAGAGGAGGATCGCGAGGCCTTCAAAGCGGCACAAACGTTTGATGACGCTCAGGCCGGAAACTTCGCGCCGGTGATGACCGATATGCTCCCCGCCGAAGAAGGACAAGCCGAAGCCGTCGTCGAGGCCGCTTTGCGATCTAAACGTAGCCTGTGGCGCAAAATGGTCAGCGCGGGCCTGATGCTGGCGGGCGCTGCGGTAGTAGGGCAAGGCGTGCAGTGGGCAATCAACGCCTGGCAAACCCAGGACTGGGTGGCGCTGGGGGGATGCGCGGCAGGTGCGCTTATCGTTGGCGCGGGCGTGGGCTCTGTTGCCACCGAATGGCGCCGTTTATGGCGACTGCGCCAGCGTGCTCACGAGCGTGATGAAGCCCGGGATCTGCTGCACAGCCACGGCACCGGTAACGGACGGGCGTTTTGTGAAAAACTGGCGAAACAGGCCGGGCTCGATCAATCTCATCCGGCGCTGCAGCGCTGGTACGCCGCCATTCACGAAACCCAAAACGATCGCGAAGTAGTGTCGCTGTATGCCCACCTCGTTCAGCCGGTGCTGGACAGTCAGGCCCGGCGGGAGATCAGCCGCTCGGCAGCCGAATCAACGCTGATGATTGCCGTCAGCCCGCTGGCGCTGGTTGATATGGCTTTTATAGCCTGGCGAAACCTGCGACTGATTAACCGCATCGCCACCCTGTACGGCATTGAACTGGGCTATTACAGCCGCTTGCGCCTGTTCCGCCTGGTGCTGCTGAACATGGCTTTCGCCGGGGCCAGTGAGCTGGTTCGCGAGGTGGGGATGGACTGGATGTCGCAGGATCTGGCCGCTCGCCTTTCGGCCCGTGCGGCGCAGGGGATTGGTGCAGGATTGCTCACCGCGCGACTGGGGATCAAAGCGATGGAATTGTGCCGTCCACTGCCGTGGACAGCGGATGATAAACCCCGGCTGGGGGATTTCCGTCGGGAATTAATCGGCCAGTTGAAAGATACCCTCAATAAAAAACCGCAGTAAGCTCGCTTCCTCGCACAAAATTCCGTCACTATGGTCACAGGCTGTCAATATTTGTTGACAGCCATCTTCCCGATTGCAGATATCTGGCTTATCATTTCAGAGTTAATGGCTTATAGAGTGATTTTCCCATGCGTCTGGAAGTGTTTTGTAAGGACCGTCTCGGCCTGACTCGCGAGCTGCTCGATCTCCTTGTTTTGCGGAGTATTGACCTGCGCGGAATTGAGATTGACCCAATCGGGAAGATTTACCTGAATTTTGCTGAAATTGCTTTCGAAACATTCAGCAGCTTAATGGCTGAAATCCGCCGTATCGCTGGCGTTACGGATGTGCGTACCGTGCCGTGGATGCCCTCCGAGCGCGAGCACCTGGCCCTTAGCGCGCTGCTGGAAGCGATGCCCGAACCCTTTTTATCCCTGGATCTGAAAGGCAAAATCGATCGGGCTAATCAGGCGAGCTGCCAGCTGTTTGCGCTGGAGCCGGAGAAACTGAGTAACCACAACGCCACCCAGCTGATCCCCGGCTTCAATTTCCAGCGCTGGCTGGAGAGCAATCCGCGCTCGACCCACAGCGAGCATGTGATTATTAACGGGCAAAACTTCCTGATGGAGCTCACCCCGGTCTATCTGCAGGGCGACAACGACGACAGAACCCTGACCGGTTCAGTGATCATGCTGCGCTCAACGGTCCGTATGGGGCGTCAACTGCAAAACCTGTCGAGCCAGGATACGGGAGCCTTCAGCCAGATTATTGCCGTCAGCCCGAAAATGCGTCACGTGGTGGAGCAAGCGCGTAAGCTGGCGAACCTTGCCGCGCCGCTGCTGATCACCGGCGACACCGGCACCGGCAAAGATCTGCTGGCCCATGCGGTGCACCAGGCGGGGCCGCGGGCGAGCAAACCTTATCTGGCCCTCAACTGCGCCTCTATTCCGGAAGATGCCGTCGAAAGCGAACTGTTCGGCCACGCGCCGGAAGGCAAAAAAGGCTTCTTTGAGCAGGCCAACGGCGGCTCGGTGCTGCTGGATGAGATTGGCGAAATGTCGCCGCGGATGCAGGCCAAACTGCTGCGTTTCCTCAATGATGGCACCTTCCGCCGGGTGGGGGAAGATCATGAGGTGCATGTGGATGTGCGCGTTATCTGCGCCACCCAAAAGAATCTGGTGGAGCTGGTGCAGAAGGGGATGTTCCGGGAAGATCTCTATTATCGCCTGAACGTTCTGACCCTCAATATTCCGCCGCTGCGCGATTGCCCCCAGGACATCATGCCGTTGACCGAGCTGTTTGTGGCGCGCTTTGCCGATGAGCAGGGTATCCCAAGACCGAAGTTCTCAGCCGATCTCAACAATGTCCTTACCCGTTACGGCTGGCCGGGGAATATTCGTCAGCTGAAAAATGCGATCTATCGTGCCCTGACCCAGCTTGAAGGCTATGAGCTGCGGCCGCAGGATATCTTATTGCCGGACTACGACGCCGGAACGGTGGCGGTAGGGGAAGAGGCGATGGAAGGATCGCTGGATGACATTACCAGCCGCTTTGAACGCTCGGTGCTGACACAGCTGTATCGTAACTATCCCAGCACCCGCAAGCTGGCGAAACGGCTGGGTGTGTCTCATACTGCCATCGCCAACAAGCTGCGCGAGTATGGTCTGAGCCAGAAGAAAGGTGACGAGTAGCGCCTGTCATTACATAAGTGAAGCGGCAGGCATCAGGCCCGCCGCTTGAGGGGTTATGGCACCACGTTGACAATCACGCGCTTGTAGCGGGTTAAGCGCGGCGTGCCATGATCGGTCACGGCCAGAATGATATGCATCGTACCTGTTCCAGGTGGCATCACCCGGGCATCGGTGACATCGAACCAGGCCTTTGGCTGGTCAGCGTTTTTAATGTCTAACATGACCCCGGTGGCCGCATTTGATAATACGCGCGTTCCCGCCTCTGCATAGACAAACCATTCATAGGAGAGGGCATCACCGTCGGGATCGGTGGAGCCCATTGCGCTGAGCTCCACCCGCTGCCCTTTTTTCACCGTCAGGGTGGCAGGGTGATCGAGTTTTGGTACCGGTGGATGATTGGCCTCACTGTAGGGCTTGATGGTCCAGTCCATTCGGGCGGCAAAGTCATTTTGATAAGCCTCACGCCAGCGCCAGATTGTCGCATGGTTAGTGGTGTGCCAGCGATTATCAAAGCCCAGCACTTCATCCTGCGCATTGGTCCAAATCGGGCGCGTCTCCTGAGCCATAAATCAACGTTCTTTATGCGGCGTATAGAGCTCGTAACGACCGCCCCAGCCACCCCAGTCAGGATGTTCAGGATCGGACAAACCATTATGAATCAGATTCAAAAATGATGGCGTGTCCCCCTCCATCATAAACTTCCAGCGCGGGTACTCCGCCCCTAAGGGGCCTTTGCTGCGTACATTTTTATCCAGCCATTCGTTGGTTACCAGCTGATAATCCGCCCCGGCGAAACGGCCATGGAAATAGTCACCGCCGATGCCGATCCAGGTGGCGTGGTGAAAACCGCCCCCGGCGTTTTGCCCCGGGGAGACGATGTAAAACAGCGACGGGAACATTTTACGGATCCAGGGACCGCTGTCGTCCTGATCGGAGATGGCGTAGACGCGAAGTCTGGAAACAAACTTTTCAAGCTCTTCAGGCGTACGGGTATGACGTACTTTCCATAGCGCCTGCGCAAGGACATTCGGGCCACCCCAGACCGTCACCCATAGTGGCCGATCGTCCTGGCGATCTACGGCCTTAATGAGCAGTTCCGATCCTGTCGAGTCTTTGCCTTCACCCACTGCGGCCATATTGTGGACTGGCAAGCCCTGAGCCACGACCTTAAGCAGATCGTCCGCAAGCGGAAAACTGGGCTCATGTTTTTCCAGGTTGTCGCGGACTAATCCGTAACCTTTGATGATATCGATGATGCGTTGTGGTTCTACCTGGTCTTTATTTTTGCCGGTAGAGGTGGCGACAAGGCCTTCAATATTCACCTGGTTAGCGTAGGTCATCAGGCGCACCATTGACATCTGGTCATCGGGATCGTCACCGATATCGGTTAACACGAACAGACGTTGTTTGCTCTCTTTTACATCAGGTGTTGATGGCTTCAGCCGTTCGATACGAGACGCAAAGTCAGCCAGATAGGTCGCACGCCACTGATTGATGGTTTTGATACCCTGCTGCGGGCCAAAAGGCGGCACATCCTCGCTTAACGCGGGATCAGGATTGTCGGTCCACCAGTTTGGATAGCGGCCAGAGGGCTGCGTGGCCCGTAAAGCCGCAGGGGACGCTGAGGTAAAGCTGCCGCCAACCGGGTCTTGCAGACCGGCCCAGTTAGATTCAATGGTGTACTTCCACGTCTGGGATGCTTTCGGGACGAAACGGAAGTGCCACGTCCCGTCAGCGGCTGCGAAGCCCGGGAAACGATCGCTCTTGTTCCCGGAGGCTGGCACGACCAGATATGCGGTGGTCCCCGCCGGCGCCTGCCCTTTGGGATGAACGATCAGCTCAACCAGGCCATAGGTTTCCACCACGTCGGAGGCGGTTGGCCTGCCTTTGAAGGTGTACAGGGGGCGATCCCATGCCCGCACAAACCGTCCACCGCCTTTGCTTTCTTGTTGAGGATCGTCGGGATTGGGCCCAAGGATATAAGCCACCGACGGCGTATCACCCATCTTTAATTGACCCTCTCCGTAGGAATTAAAGAAATCGCCCAGCGCGCCGTGGCCTTTTAAATGCGTAGCCACAAAGGTCGCGCCGTCGAGACCGTTGGTTTGATCGCCTCCCGTGAACCAGCCCCGATAGGTGGAGTTGTTTTCAATGATGTGCAGGTCCGGATGATGGCGAACAATATAATTGTATGCGGATGTCGACCACTTCTTGTTCGGGCCACCGATATAGTAGACGCGGATTTTTTGCTTGATGGTTGGGTCGTCGTGAAGCGCCTGCGCCAGGTCGTCAATCCCTCCCCAGATCAGGATCCACAGCGGCCGGGGATCGGGACGTTTTGCCGCTTCAATGATCAGTTTTGAGGCATCAGTGGGCTGACTAAAGCCTTCGGGCGGCGCGGAATCCATCCCGCCTTGTCGGGTAATGGAGCGCAGGTAATCCGGGGTCGGGTAATCACTGGACCAGCTTTTCAGATTCGGATAATCCTGTTCATACCGCTCGATAGTCTTCAGAATTTCCGTCGCACGGTTTCGTTCAGGCCCCCACGGCGAGGAGAGTAGGCCTTCGAGCTGCATCGCATCTGCGTACAGCAGCAGGTGGACCAGCGACTGGTAATCGTCAAAATCGGTCCCGCCGATGTCCGTTGAGACAATCACCCGCGGTTTAGCGGCCACAATGTTATTTTCCGGGCTGACTGCTGCGCGGACCTGGTTGAACGATACATGCGTGACAACCAGTAAGAGCAACGTCAGCGACAGGAAAAGAGGTTTTCCGTTTATTTGCAATTTCATAGCAGAGACATTTCCTCCAGAGGTTTTTTATTTTTTTGCACTTCAGGAACGGAAAACAGCCTGGCATAACTCTGCTGCAAAATCGGTTTATGATTTTTCTAAATGGTAAAATTACTCTTTAATAACAATAAATTAATGGCAGTAATATCTTTACAGCCATCGTTCGGCTTATGATAGGGTGATATTTCCTCTCTATATTCAGGGATCACGATATGGCGTCGCGAAAGCATGACATGTTTCGGGTGGCACTGATGCTGAAGGCCAAAGGGCGCTATGGCAGGAGCATCATTGAAGGAATATGCGAGTACATGAAATCGACCCGCATCCACTGGGATTTCCTGCTGGAAGAGGATTTCCGCTCATCCCCGGCCAGCCTGCTCGAATGGAAAGGGGATGGCGTCATTGCGGATTTCGATGATCCTCTGTTGACATCGCTACTGACGAAGGTAGAGATGCCGGTGGTGGGAATTGGCGGCTCCTGGCAGTTGAGCAGCCCAACGATCCGCTCTCTTCCTTACGTGGCGTCGGATAACGTTGAGCTGGTGAGGCTGGCGTATCAACATCTCATCGACATGGGCCTTCCGCGCTTTGCCTGTTACTCCATTGAGCCGACAATTATGAATCCCTGGGCGGTAGAACGGGCAAACGCCTTTCGCCAGTTTGTAGAGGCGGACGGGCATCAGGCCGAGATCTTTGAAGGCATTCCGACACACGCTTTGGTGTGGCAAAACATCCTTGAGGATCTGGCCCGGTGGTTGGGTACGCTTACTAAGCCTGTTGGTATCATCGCAGTAACGGATTCACGCGCCAGACAAGTGCTGCAGGCGTGTTCCATTGCGGGTTATGCCGTGCCGGAAGAGATCGCTATTATCGGCATAGATGATGATCCGTTGTTGCGCAGCCTCAGTCGCATCGCAATCAGTTCGGTTGCGCAGGGTACTCATCAGATGGGACGCACCGCCGCGGAGATGCTGCACCGGCAGCTGACGGGTACACCGCTGCGTGAAAAACATGTCATGGTCGGGCCTGAAGGCGTGAATGCCCAGGCGTCTACCCGACACAGCGTTATAATGAATACCTATATTTTGCGCGCCCGCTACTTCATCCGTCAGTTCGGAACCCAGGGGATCAAGGCCGCCCAGGTTGCAGAGCACGTAGGCTGTTCCCGCGCGACCCTGGACATGCACTTTATGCGTACCCTCGGAAAGACGTTGCACGACGAATTACTGAGCTTCAGACTCGAGCGCTCAAAAAATTTGTTACGGGAGACGCAACTGAGTTATGCCGATGTGGCTATGCAGAGCGGATTTACGTCACTTCAGTATATGTATTCTGTCTATCGTCGGGAGATGGGGTGTACGCCGGTAGAGTATCGAAAGGAAGGTGACGAGGTATATGAGAACTTGTCAAATGAATGACATGAGCCGATGCTGTACAGGCTCATGTCATTTTTGCCGTTACGCCTTCAGCGATTCCAGCGCGGCAGCATAGTCTGGTTCGGTGGTGATTTCATTCACCAGGTGGCTGAATACGACGGTGTCATTTTCGTCGATCACCACAACTGCACGTGCAGCCAGGCCTTTCAGTGCGCCTTCAGAGATGCCCACGCCATACTGCTCCAGGAATTCCGGGTTGCGCAGGGTAGACAGAGTGATAACGTTGCTCAGACCTTCAGCACCGCAGAAACGGGACTGAGCGAACGGCAGGTCGGCAGAGATGCACAGCACAACGGTGTTGTCCACTTCGGTCGCCAGCTGGTTGAATTTACGTACAGACGCGGCGCACACGCCGGTATCAATGCTTGGGAAAATGTTCAGCACTTTACGCTTGCCGGCAAACTGGCTCAGCACGACGTCAGACAGATCTTTTGCCACGAGCGTAAACGCCTGCGCTTTGCTGCCTTTCTGAGGAATGGATCCTGCAACAGAAACCGGGTTGCCCTGGAAATGAACGAGTTGTGACATAGTTATCTTCCTGTTTACATATAGTTAACGTCGCCGTTAGTGTATGTCATCAGCCGATAGCACAGCAAACCCTATTTGCGCGAAGCCGCTATACAGGAGTGAGTGATGAGAACCCTCAAGGTTTACGAAGAAGCCTGGCCACTGCATACGCCGTTTGTAATCTCCCGGGGAACCCGGAGCGAGGCGTGTGTAGTGGTGGTTGAGATAGAGGAAGAGGGTGTCAAAGGGGTGGGGGAGTGCACGCCTTATCCCCGGTATGGCGAAAGCATCGCCTCGGTAATGGCGCAGATCATGGCGCTGGCGCCTGAACTGGAGCGCGGCCTTACCCGGGAAGCGCTACAGACGTTATTGCCTGCCGGTGCCGCACGCAACGCGGTGGACAGCGCCCTGTGGGATTTAGCCGCCCGTCAACAGGGGATCTCTCTGGCGGCGCTGGCGGGCGTGACGCTGCCGCAGACGCTGGTCACCGCGCAAACGGTGGTCATCGGTGAGCCCGCGCAGATGGCCGCCAGTGCCAAAGCGCTCTATGACGCCGGGGCGCGCCTGCTGAAGGTGAAGCTGGACGATCGTCTGATCAGCGAGCGGATGGTTGCCATTCGCGGGGCCGTGCCGCAGGCGACGCTTATCGTCGACGCCAACGAATCCTGGCGCAGCGAAGGACTGGCTGCCCGCTGCCAGCTGCTGGCGGATCTGGATGTCGCCATGCTTGAACAACCTTTGCCCGCGGGTGAGGACGCCGCACTGGCGAACTTTATTCATCCGCTGCCCATCTGCGCCGATGAGAGCTGCCACACCCGGGAGAGCCTGGCGGATCTGCAAGGGCGTTACGATATGGTCAATATTAAGCTGGATAAAACCGGCGGCATCACCGAAGCGCTCTCCCTTGCCGCCGAGGCGCGTCAACGTGGTTTTTCACTGATGCTCGGCTGTATGCTCTGCACCTCGCGAGCGATCGGTGCCGCACTGCCGCTGGCGAATGAGGTGAAGTTTGCCGATCTCGATGGCCCTACCTGGCTTGCCGTGGATGTCTCTCCGGCGCTGCAATACAGCACCGGCGTGGTTCATCTCTGAGGTTCCCAGCGCAACAGATCGGTCATCGCCTTCAGGTATTTCTCGCTGGCCTCATCGGAGGAGATCGGTGGGAATTCAGCGGTGATGCAGTGCAGGCTCAAATCGGCACACCAGCTGCCGAATGAGCCTGGCGTCTCATAGCCGACGCTGGTGACCAGCGGCAGTGAAAAGGCATCTGCCAGCCAGCGCCCAAGTGCCGTGTGGGCGGGATCTTCAATGCAGGCCAGCGGATCGTGAAAGGAGACAACCCAGGCCGGATGCAGTTTGTGGATCAGATGACACAGTGCCTGGGTTTCCGGCTCTGAACCGGGCTTGTCCCCCGTCAGCAACACCACGTCCCGATCTTCGGCTGAGCTGTTCCAGCGGTAGACCGTCTCGCCTTCCCGCCAGTTGGCCGCCGGGAAGTTACGGTTTAAATCCACGCCACGGGCATTGGCGCGTAATCCCAACTGGCAGCCGTCCGGGTTAACGGTTAATACCACATGGTGGCGGCGCAGCGCCGGGGACAGGGTACGCAGGGCGCATGAGAGGGTCACAATCGAAGAATTTTCATCTCCGTGGGTTCCGGCAATGATCAGGCCGCTGTTGCGATCGGCCTGCGGGGCAGGGAACCAGATTAAGGGGGCGCCGAGGTATGAGCGGCCATAATGTTCGGTCCCGGGCGGGAAAGCGCCACGTTCCGTTCTTGGGCGGGTAAGTGACATAGACGTTCCTGAATCAGATTGTATTACTGGCAGTGTTGTGCAAAAAACACGGTTAATCAATTAGTTTCACACAGGGGATAAAACCGGCAGAAATCAACTTTCCAACGGAAGTTGTTTGCATTTCACTGTTCTGAAACAAATAATTACCCATCTGCTCGTACCCATCATTTCAAAGGGGATCTCATGAAGCATCCGGTTTCGTTGATCTGTTCTGCTTTATTATTGTGTGGCCTCTCTTCTTACGCCTTCGCGGCGGATGTTCCCCCCGGGACAACCCTGGCATCCAAACAGGAGCTGGTGCGTCATATCAAAGATGAACCTGCCTCGCTTGATCCCGCTAAAGCGGTTGGCCTGCCTGAAATTCAGGTGATCCGCGATCTGTTCGAGGGGCTCGTGAATCAAAACGAAAAGGGCGAACTGGTGCCAGGCGTAGCGACCCGCTGGCAGAGTAATGATAACCGCGTCTGGACTTTCACCCTGCGCGAGAACGCGCAATGGTCTGACGGCACCCCCGTCACTGCCCAGGATTTTGTCTACAGCTGGCAGCGACTGGTGGATCCCAAAACGACCTCGCCTTTCGCCTGGTTTGCGGCCCTGGCCGGAATCGTTAACGCGCAGGCGATCATCGACGGCAAGGCCACGCCGGATAAGTTGGGCGTAACGGCAGTGGATAACCGAACCCTGCGCGTGCAGCTCGATAAACCCCTGCCGTGGTTTGCCAATCTGACGGCGAGCTTCGCCTTCTATCCGGTACAAAAAGCGAATGTGGAGAGCAGCCCGGAGTGGACCCGTCCTGGGGCACTGGTGGGTAACGGGGCGTATATCCTGAAAGACCGGGTGGTCAACGAGAAGCTGGTGGTTGAGCGCAACAGCCATTACTGGGATAACGACAAAACCGTTCTGCAGAAAGTGACCTTTATCCCGATCAACCAGGAGTCGTCTGCCACCAAGCGCTATCTGGCGAACGATATCGACATCACCGAGTCATTCCCGAAAAATCTTTATCAGAAACTGATGAAGGACATTCCGGGGCAGGTCTATACTCCGCCGCAGCTGGGTACTTATTATTACGCCTTTAACACCCAGAAAGGCCCGACGGCGGATGCCCGGGTGCGTCTGGCGCTGAGCATGACCATCGATCGGCGGATCATGGCTGAAAAAGTACTGGGTACCGGCGAAAAACCCGCATGGCACTTCACGCCGGACGTGACCGCAGGGTTTACCCCTGAGCCATCGCCGTTTGAGCAGATGAGCCAGGAAGAGATGAACGCGCAGGCCAAAACGCTGTTGCAGGCGGCTGGCTACAATGCGCAGAAACCGCTGAAGCTGACGCTGCTGTATAACACCTCAGAGAACCACCAGAAGATTGCTATCGCGGTGGCGTCGATGTGGAAAAAGAACCTGGGAGTGGATGTGAAGCTGCAGAACCAGGAGTGGAAAACCTATATCGACAGCCGAAACACCGGTAATTTCGACGTGATCCGCGCCTCGTGGGTAGGTGACTACAATGAGCCGTCAACCTTCCTCTCCCTGCTGACCTCAACGCATACTGGCAACATCTCGCGTTTCAACGATCCGGCGTATGACAAGGTGATTAACCAGGCATCCCTGGAGACCACCGAGCAGGCCCGCAATGCGGATTACAATACCGCAGAAAAAATCATTGCGGAAAAAGCCCCGATTGCGCCGATCTACCAGTACACCAACGGGCGGTTAATCAAGCCCTGGGTGAAAGGCTATCCGATTAACAACCCGGAAGATGTGGCGTACAGCCGCACGATGTATATCGTGAAGCACTAAGCGTTAACGTACGATAGTGTTCTCTCAGTAAATGGCGCGACATCTGGCGCCATTTTTTTGCCCGCAATTTCATATTCTGCCTGCCTCTGTCTCAGTTTTATTCATTATGGTTATTTCTGATATTGATGGATATTTAAAGCCATATAGAAATGTCTGCCTGCTATTCTTATAAAACGGCGGGATTCATAATTCTCGTTGATTTGCTAAAAAAGAATAATGGAATATAAATATAATATACAATCCTCTTAGGGGATGGTTTTTATTTATTGGCTGGCGGCAAGTGTTGTTTTTAATATACCGTGGTCAGATAATGGTACTTGCAATTAGCGGTACCTGAAATTCTGTAGATAAACGCTAATTTTGGAGTAATAGTTAGTTGATCCATTGTAATTATTTGTTCTACTATCGCACTCGCGAATAAACATGATTTAACTCGACAACTATTCCTTAAGGAAAAGGGACCGCTATGGCTGATTCTTTCCAGAATGAAGTGCCGAAGGCACGAATAAATTTAAAATTGGCTCTCCACACCGGTGGCGCGCAGAAGAAAGTTGAATTACCCCTTAAGATTCTGACGGTTGGGGATTTCAGTAACGGTAAAGAAACCCGTGTGTTATCTGAACGTGAAAAAATTAACGTCAATAAAAACAACTTTGACAGCGTACTTTCGGAATTTAACCCGGAGATTAATCTCTCCGTACAAAATACGCTCACTGGCGACGGTGAAGAAGAAAATATCCGCCTGCAGTTTTCCTGCATGAAAGACTTCGAACCTGAACAGGTCGCCCGTCAGATCCCTCAACTCCGCGCTATGCTGGCCATGCGTAATTTATTACGCGATCTCAAATCCAATCTGCTGGATAACGCCACTTTCAGAAAAGAGCTCGAGAAAATTCTTAAGGATCCGGCGCTGACTCAGGAATTACGTAACGAAATGAGTGCGCTTGCCCCGAAATAATGTGTGGATGTCTCTTTTAATGGATTAACCGGGAATATGCTGATGTCTTTAAATACTGAAAATGGCTCTGCTCAGGGGCAAACTACTGTACTGGAAAAAGAGGGTGTGTATGCCTCTCTGTTTGAAAAAATCAATCTGACTCCGGCTTCCAGCCTGGGCGATATTAATGCGTTTCTGGATGATGCCGCGCTGGCTGATGCGTCAGCAGGTGAACGTCTGACTGCGGCGATGCAGGTGTTTATGGACTGCATCCGCCGTTCCGGACAACAGGTGGAAAAGCTCGACAAAACGCTGATTGACCACCATATCGCTGAACTCGATTTTCAGATCAGCCGCCAGCTCGATGCGGTGATGCACCATAAAGAGTTCCAGAAAGTGGAATCTCTGTGGCGTGGCCTGAAACAGCTGGTGGATAACACAGACTATCGCCAGAATGTGAAAACCGAAATTCTGGATGTTTCAAAAGACGCTCTGCGCCAGGACTTTGAAGACGCGCCGGAGCTCATTCAGAGCGGGCTTTACTGGCACACCTATACCGCCGAATACGACACCCCGGGCGGTGAACCGATTGGCTCGGTGATATCGGCTTATGAGTTTGACGCCAGCCCGCAGGACGTGGCGCTGTTACGCAACATCTCCAAAGTGTCTGCCGCGGCGCATATGCCGTTTATCGGCTCCGTCGGTCCGAAGTTCTTCCTCAAAGAGTCGATGGAAGAGGTTGCCGCGATCAAAGATATCGGCAACTACTTCGACCGCGCCGAGTACATCAAGTGGAAATCGTTCCGCGACACCGACGATGCCCGCTATATCGGCCTGGTAATGCCGCGGGTGCTGGGGCGTCTGCCGTATGGTCCGGACACCGTGCCGGTGCGTAGCTTCAACTACGTTGAGCAGGTGAAAGGCCCGGATCACGAGAAATACCTGTGGACCAGCGCGTCATTCTCCTTCGCCTCCAATATGGTGAAGAGCTTTATCAACAACGGCTGGTGCGTACAGATCCGTGGCCCGCAGGCGGGCGGAGCGGTGAAAGATCTGCCGATCCACCTGTACGATCTCGGCACCGGCAACCAGGTGAAGATCCCGTCTGAGGTGATGATCCCGGAGACCCGCGAATTTGAGTTTGCGAATCTCGGTTTCATCCCACTGTCGTACTACAAAAACCGCGACTACGCCTGCTTCTTCTCGGCGAACTCCACCCAGAAACCGGCCCTGTACGACACCGCCGATGCGACTGCCAACAGCCGCATCAACGCACGACTGCCCTATATCTTCCTGTTGTCACGCATTGCTCACTACCTGAAGCTGATTCAGCGCGAAAACATCGGTACGACGAAAGATCGCCGTCTGCTTGAGCTGGAACTCAACACCTGGGTACGCGGTCTGGTAACCGAAATGACCGATCCGGGCGACGAGCTGCAGGCATCGCATCCTCTGCGCGACGCGAAGGTAGTGGTGGAAGACATCGAGGACAACCCGGGTTTCTTCCGCGTGCGGCTGTACGCCGTGCCACACTTCCAGGTGGAAGGCATGGACGTGAATCTGTCGCTGGTGAGCCAGATGCCGAAAGCGAAAGCATAAGCTAAGGCAGGAAGCCAATGAAAACGGAACAACCGTTATGGGGCAGAGGCCAGATGGTCTCTCCCCAGCACTTCCAGCAACAGGCCGCGTATGCGGCTTGGTCGGCGGAATGCATTGCCCGGCTGGGACTTTCCTGTCCGTGGGGAGTGATTAATGCCACTTTCGAACCGGATGCACTGAAACTGGGCCGCCTGCAGGCCCGTCATCTGCACATCCGTTTTCCCGATGGGACACTCATCGACACGGATAATGCTGACGACTTGCCACCGGTGCTGGCGCTTGAAAGTGAATCACAGGATGTGGTGGTGGTACTGGCGCTTCCGCTGCTGAGGGCTAATGGCGGCAATTGCCTTAAACCCGATGAGGTGGCCGAGCGCCCTGTTCGCTATCGCCAGCGCTGGCGAGATATCCGCAATGCTTTTGGGGAGGACACCCGACAGATTGCGGTGATGCGGCCAGAACTTACGTTGCGTTTCGCCCATCAGAACAACAGCGATTACTTGACTTGTCCGGTTGCCCGCCTGCTGTTGGATTCGCAGGGGAGTTGGATACACGATGAGACGTATCTTCCGCCACTGCTGGCTCTGCAGGGCAGCCGTTGGCTGGTGACCCAGCTGGAGCAGCTGCTGACGCAATTGCGTGCCCGTCTGAGTCGTCTGATGGCCATGCGTCGGGAAAGTAATGAGCGCATGGCAGATTTTGCCGTGGCCGATGTGTCCTTATTCTGGTTGCTCAATGCCCTGAACAGCGCTGAGCCCGTACTGGGACAATTTCACCGCCACCCGCAAAGTCCGCCTGAGCGTCTCTATCCGGAACTGGCACGTCTGGCAGGCAGCCTGCTGACCTTCTCGCTCGAGCATCAGGTGAGTGCGATCCCGGTCTGGCAACATGATCAACTGAATAGCGTATTTCCACCGCTATTTGATCTACTGGGCGACTTGCTGGAAGCCAGCCTGCCGTCACGAGTGGTGGCGATTGAGCTTGAGCATGATGCCCGGCTTCACTTCTGGCAGGCTCGTCTGCACGACCCGCGTCTGCGCGAAGGAGCAGATTACTACCTCTCAGTGCGTTCACCGATGTCGGTGGCACAGCTGCAGGAGCAACTCCCACGCCAGTGCAAGGTTGGCAGTCCCGAACATGTCAGAAGTATCGTCAATTCATCGCGGATAGGTGTACCTCTGACGCCGCTGCGCCATGTACCAGCAGCTATCCCGCTGCGTCTGGAAAACCAGTATTTCAGTCTTGATATCTCTCATCCCCTGGCCACCGAGATGCTCCAGGGCGGCATCTGTATGTTTTACGTTCCGGGAATGCTCGGCGAGCCTGAACTTGAACTCTTTGCGGTACTGAGAACATGAGTGAGCGTAAACGCGGCGCAGCCGCGTCCATTGATATTGATGCCCTGCTGCAGGACACCTGGCTGCAGGTGATCAGCCTGCGTCACGGTCCGACATTCCAGGATGGAGAAGGGCGTATGCTGTGGGAGCGCTGCATTGCTGATGTCGGACGTGTGCAATATGAGCTCAAAGAGAGCGGGCTTGATGAGACGAGTTGTCAGCATATTCTCACCGCACAGTGTGCCCTGCTTGATGAAGCGGTTAAAGGTCGCGGTGTGGAGGATGATGCTTGCGTGCAGTGGTATGACATCCCCCTGCAGGGGTATTTCCTTGGCACCATGGACGCTGGCGACACGCTGTGCAATCGAATGCGCGATGTGCTGCGTGAACCGGCTCCTGACCACGCTGTCGTAACCTGCTTCCATCGGGTCATGTTGCTGGGATTCCTTGGTAGTTATCGTTCACTGAATGATCCCGAGCGCCAGAAACTCATCAACGCACTCAATGAACGCGTCACGCCGTTCAGCTATCCACAAAACCACCCCGTACTGGCGGAAAGCCATACCGGACGGGGAATCATGGGCGGTTGGCTGGCGTCATGGCCCGTACGTATTAGCCTGAGCGTGATGGTGATCGCTGCGCTCTGGTGGGGGCTCGATCGCTGGCTGGATCACATGCTGCTGACCCTGTTGCCGGGGGCCGTGAAATGAGTCCTGCACAACAGCGCGGGCTTGCGTTGTGGGCCGCCCTGCTGAGTGCAGCGGTCTGCCTGAGTTTTCTGCCGGTATCCCGACAGCTTTCTGTACTCATTCTGCTGGCGATACTGGGGCTAATCATGGCGTTCTGGATCGTTGCTGGCCGTCGTCTGGAACACAACATCACTCAGTGCCATCTGGATGACCTCCCGGAAGCGACCTATCGCCAACCTGTGGTACTGGTTTGTGGTGATCTGGCGCTGGCCTGGCCGCATCCGTCACCGGTACTCACTGTCACGCAGGGATGCTGGATCCGTGTGGAGGATCATCAGGATCTTGCGCAGGCCGTCCGTCAGATACTGTGGTTGCGTCCTGACTGGGGACGTCAGTTGTCGGTGATGGTCAGTGTCTGCCCACAGAAACACGCTGACAGCGAGTGGCTTACCAGCCAGCTACTAGCGCTACGTTGGCAAATCAGCCAGTTGCGTAAAGAAACTGGACATTCTGTGCCGTTGATTCTGAACGGTCAGATTGGCAGCGCTATGACGAACGACATGCTATGGCAAGCGGCTATCCCGGGTGAGGGAATGAGGGTATGGCGTGAGTCTTCAGCACCGGGTTCCATCGCTACGTGGGTCACTACCGGCGGAACGCCTGCGATGCAACAGCAGGTGTTAATGAACAGCCTGATGAACTGGTCCCATCAGCACGTCCAGGCCGTCTTTATGGATGAGAACCCCGATATGCCAGTTATCGCACCTGCCGCGATGCTGTGGGGAATGGGCCCGATCCTTGCCGGAAGTCTTGCCACATCGGCCTGGACGGTGTGGCTTTCCCGCCACACTGCGATGCAGCAGGTGGCTGGCTGGCAGCCGGTGGGAACTGACAGTACGGTTATTTCCCCGTTCCCTGATTTTATCCTGCCTCTGCTGCCGGAAGGAAGAGGACTCACACCCCGGGTCCGCACCTGGCGCTGTGTCCTTGGTCTTTTCACCCTGGCGGCCATTGCTGCGCTGCTCAGCAGTGGCTGGAACAATCGCCAGCTGCTGCATCGTGTGAGCTTCGATATTGTCCGTTACGACAGCATCTCCATGGATAACCACGGTCCGAAAGCCAGCGCCGTTGCGGTCCTCCGGGAGGATGCGGCGATGCTGGATGACCTGGCACGTAATGGCGTACCGGCCCGGCTGGGCTTGGGTCTTTATCAGGGGGAACGTCTGAGAATACCAGTGCTGGAAGCGATCCGTTCGTATGTGCCACCGCCTCCGCCGCCCAAACCACAGCCGACCCTCAAACCGGTACCGAAAATTGTGAGGCTCGACAGCATGTCGCTGTTCGACACCGGCAAATGGGCGCTGAAACCCGGCTCTACCAGGCTACTGGTGAACTCGCTGGTCGGTATTAAGGCGAAGCCCGGCTGGCTGATCGTGGTGGCGGGCCATACCGACAGCGTGGGCGATGAAAAATCCAATCAGGCGCTTTCAATGAAACGCGCCGAATCTGTTCGCGACTGGATGCGCGACACCGGCGACGTGCCGGAGAGCTGTTTTGCGGTGCAGGGCTACGGCGAAAGCCGACCCGTCGCCACCAACGACACTACGGAAGGCCGCGCGCTTAACCGCCGTGTCGAAATCAGTCTGGTGCCGCAGGCGAATGCCTGTCAGTTACCGGGCAATACCCCCGCGTCATCTCAGGATGATGACGTATCAAAAAATGAAATGGAGTAATTAACATGGCAATTCCTGTTTATCTGTGGCTGAAGGATGACGGCGGCGCTGACATTAAAGGTTCTGTGGACGTTCAGGATCGTGAAGGCAGCATCGAAGTTGTTGCTCAGGAACACAACCTGTACATCCCGACCGATAACAACACCGGCAAGCTGACCGGCACGCGTATCCACACCCCGTTCCTGTTCACCAAGGAAATCGACTCCTCCAGCCCGTACCTGTACAAGGCGGTGACCACCGGTCAGACCCTGAAGTCTGCGGAATTCAAGTGGTACAAAATCAACGATGCGGGTCAGGAAGTGGAGTACTTCAACACGAAACTTGAGAACGTGAAGGTGGTGAAGGTCAACCCGCTGATGCATGACATCAAGGATCCCTCCAAAGAGAAGCACAACCATCTGGAACAGATTGAGCTGCGCTACGAAAAAATCACGTGGACCTATAAAGACGGCAACATCATTCATTCCGATTCCTGGAATGAACGCGCTACCGCCTGATTTCCTGAGCAGACGGTTATCCGTCTGCTTTTTTTGCTGAATACCCGGAGGGCCGGGTATTCAGCAAAGAAAAACATAATCTGCCAGCCTGACCTTGTGCGCTTTGGGTTCCTTAAATGAGGAAAAGCGACGGGCGGTAGCGTGTCCGGAACTGATAAAGAGAGAATCTCATGGAAAATCCAGCCATCCTGTTACGCCGTCTTAATCCTTATTGTGCCCGTGCGATGGAGGGCGCTGCCTCCCTGTGCCAGACGCGCGCGCACGCGGAAATCCTGCCGGAGCACTGGCTGCTGAAACTGCTGGAGCAGGGCGAGGGCGATCTGACGGTACTGGCGCGGCGCTATGAATGGGATATGGACGCCATCTGGCAGGATTTGCTGGGGTTCATGGATTCACTGCCGCGCTCAGTGCGCAGCCGTCCGCAGCTTTCGGACGCGGTGCAGTCGTTAATGCAGGATGCCTGGCTGCGCGCCTCGCTGGCAGGGGAAGAGCACATTCGCAGCATTCACCTGCTGATGGCGCTGGTGGAAAAACAGAGCCTGGCCCGCTGCGATGGTCTGTGGCCGCTGTTAACGCTGGCCCAGAGCCAGCTGGAGCGTTTACGTCCGTTGCTGGATGCGCAGTCGGACGAGCGTCCGGAGGTGCAGCAGGAGGCTGAGATGATGCAGGGCGGTAAGGTGGAATTTGTCGGCCGGCCGGTTGATGCCGGTGTAAAAGAAGGGGAACTGAATCCGGCCCTGCAGAACGCGCTGGATAAGTTCACCCTCGACGTCACCGCCCGCGCTCACGAGGGTAAAATCGACCCGGTGTTTGGCCGGGATAATGAAATCCGCCAGATGGTGGACATTCTCTCAAGACGCCGCAAGAACAACCCGATTCTGGTGGGCGAGCCGGGTGTCGGGAAGACCGCGCTGGTGGAGGGACTGGCGCTGCGCATTGCGGAAGGCAACGTGCCGGACAGCCTGAAGCCGGTGAGCGTGCGTACCCTTGACCTTGGCCTGCTGCAGGCGGGGGCGGGTGTGAAGGGTGAGTTCGAACAGCGTCTGAAAAACATCATAGACGCGGTGCAGCAGTCGCCACTGCCGGTTCTCCTTTTCATTGACGAGGCCCACACCATTATCGGCGCAGGCAATCAGGCGGGCGGGGCGGATGCAGCCAACCTGCTGAAACCGGCCCTGGCCCGCGGTGAACTGCGCACCATCGCCGCCACCACCTGGAGCGAGTACAAGCAGTACTTCGAGCGCGACGCCGCGCTGGAGCGCCGCTTCCAGATGGTGAAGGTGGATGAGCCGGACGACGACACCGCCTGCCTGATGCTGCGCGGCCTGAAGTCCCGCTACGCACAGCACCACGGGGTGCACATTACGGATGAAGCCGTTAAAGCCGCCGTTACCCTCTCCAGGCGTTACCTCACCGGCCGTCAACTGCCGGACAAGGCGGTGGACCTGCTGGACACCGCCTCGGCGCGTATTCGCATGAGCCTTGACACCGTACCGGAACCGCTAACCCGGATGAAGGCGCAGCTCACGGCCCTGGCGATGGAAAAGCAGGCGCTGCTGGAGGATATGGCGGTGGGTAACGCCACCCACGGAGAGCGCCTGGCCGCCATAGAACAGGACGAAATCAACATTATCCTGCAGCTCGACGCGCTGGAAACGCAGTACGGCGAGGAGCTGAAACTCACGGAAGAACTGCTCGCCTGCCGCGCGGATATCTCGCGTCAGGCGGAGATTGCAGACCTGCTGAAACAGCTTGGCGCCGTGCAGCAGAATAACCCGTTGCTGGGGCTGGACGTGGACACGCGTACTGTTGCCACCGTCATTGCCGACTGGACCGGCGTGCCGCTTTCATCATTAATGAAGGACGAGCAGACAGAACTGCTGAGTCTGGAAGCCAGTTTGAGCAAACGTGTGGTGGGCCAGGAGGCGGCGCTGAACGCTATTGCGCAGCGCCTGCGCGCCTCAAAAACAGGCCTTGCGCCGGAGAATGGCCCGCAGGGCGTATTCCTGCTGACCGGCCCGAGCGGCACCGGCAAGACCGAAACCGCTTTAGCGCTTGCCGATGAACTGTTCGGCGGCGAGAAATCCCTTATCACCATCAATCTCTCCGAATACCAGGAGCCGCACACCGTCTCCCAGCTCAAGGGGTCGCCTCCGGGCTACGTCGGCTACGGCTAGGGCGGCATCCTCACCGAAGCGGTACGCAAACGTCCATACAGCGTGGTGCTGCTGGATGAAGTGGAAAAGGCGCACCGGGATGTGATGAACCTGTTCTACCAGGTGTTCGACCGCGGCTTTATGCGCGACGGCGAGGGGCGGGAAATCGACTTCCGTAACACGGTGATTTTGATGACTTCCAATCTCGGCAGCGACCATATCATGCAGATGCTGGACGAACAGCCGGAAGCCACCGAAGGTGACCTGCACGAACTGCTGCGCCCGATTTTACGCGACCACTTTCAGCCAGCCCTACTGGCCCGCTTCCAGACCGTGATTTACCGTCCGCTGGCACAAGCTGCCATGCGCAGCATCGTCGGTATGAAGCTGGCACAGGTGAGCACACGTCTGCAACGACACTACGGAATGACGACAGAGATCGGCGAAAGCCTGTATGACGCGCTGACCGCCGCCTGCCTGCTGCCGGACACCGGGGCGCGCAATATCGACAGCCTGCTTAACCAGCAAATCCTGCCGGTACTGAGCCAGCAGTTGCTGACGCATATGGCGGTAGGACAGAAGCCGCAGCACCTGACGATGGGCTGGGATGAAGAGGGGGGAATTGTGCTGGAGTTTGGCCGTGCAGAAGGAGCGTGCGCATGATCAGTAGTACTCCGATAAGATTCAGCCACAGCCATCACCTGCTTTCGGTGAAAGGTTGTGAGTCAGGGCTCGACGTACTGGCGTTTGAAGGCGATGAAGCCCTGAGCAGACCCTTCCGCTACCGTATCGAATTTACCAGCGCGGACCATGCCATCAGCAAAGAGAGGATGCTGATGAAGGCGGCTTCCCTGACGCTGCAGGCCCCGGTTGACCAGGGTTACGGCATCAAGATACAGCAGCCGGTGCGGGTGATACAGGGGGTGGTGACCGGTCTTGAGCGCCTGGGCACCTCAAAAGATGAAACCCGCTACGCGGTGACGCTTGAGCCGCGTCTGGCGCTGCTTGACCGCTCGCACCAGAACGCCATCTACCAGGACATGTCCGTCCCGCAGATTGTGGAAAAAATCCTCCGTGAACGCCACAGCATGCGCGGTCAGGATTTTCTGTTCTCGCTCACCAGAGAGTACCCGCGCCGTGAACAGGTGATGCAGTACGGTGAGGACGACCTGCACTTTATCACCCGCCTGCTGGGTGAGGTCGGTATCTGGTTCCGCTTCACCACCGACACGCGCCTGAACATCGACGTGGTGGAGTTCTGTGACAGCCAGCAGGGGTATGAGAAAGGCCTGACGCTGCCGTCGGTACCACCGTCAGGGCAGCACTCGCAGGGTGTGGACTCGGTGTGGGGGATGGAGAGTCATCATAACGTGGTGCAGAAGCAGGTCAGCACCCGCGACTATAACTATCGCCAGGCCACGGAAGACATGAACACCCGGGTGGACGCGACCCGCGGGGATGCCACCACATACGGGGATGCCTACCATTATGCCGATAACTACCTGACGCCGGGAAGCCCGTATGACCGCAATCCGGCCCCGGAGTCCGGTGCGTTTTACGCCCGCATTCGTCATGAGCGTTACCTGAATGGCCAGACGCAGACCCGGGCCATCACCAGCTGCGCGGAGCTCTCTCCGGGTATGCTGCTGAACGTCACCGGCGGGTACGAAGTGGCTGAGGTGTTTGCCCGTGGCGTGGTCATCACGGCGATGCACAGCCATGCCCGGCGTGATGAGGACTTCGGCGTCAGGTTTGACGGTATCCCGGAAAGCCCGGACTTTTGTTTCCGCCCGGCGCCGGGCTGCCGCCCGGTGATGGCCGGCACCTTACCGGCCCGCGTCACCAGCACCACCGAAAACGATACCTACGGCCATATCGACAAAGACGGCCGCTATCGCCTCAACATGCTGTTTGACCGGGACAACTGGGAGACCGGGTTCGAGAGCCTGTGGGTCCGTCAGTCCCGCCCGTACGCGGGGGACACGTACGGCCTGCACCTTCCGCTGCTGGCAGGCACCGAAGTGGCGATTGGCTTTGAGGACGGCAACCCGGACCGGCCCTACATCGCCGGCGTGCTGCATGACTCGGCGCACGGCGACCACGTCACCATCCGCAACTACAAACGTAACGTGCTGCGCACCCCGGCGAACAACAAAATCCGCCTCGACGATGAACGCGGGAAAGAGCATATCAAGGTCAGCACGGAGTACGGCGGCAAGAGTCAGCTGAATCTCGGCCACCTGGTCGACAGCGAAAAACAGAAGCGCGGGGAAGGCTTTGAGCTCAGGACCGACAGTTGGGGCGCCATCCGGGCGCAGAAAGGGATTTTTATCAGTGCTGACGGCCAGGCGAAGGCCCAGGGGCAGGTGCTGGAGATGCAGGCGGCGATGAGCCAGTTGGAGCAGGCGCGGTCACTGGTTGAATCGTTACGCAGCGCGGCAGAAGCGGCGAGGGCTGAACTGGCAGATGTGCAGACGCAGAAGGCGTTGCTGTCAGAAGCGCTGATGGATTTAAAGAAAGCGGCATTGCTGGTCTCGGCCCCGGAAGGGATAGCGCAAGTGACAGAGAAAAGCCTGCAGCAGTCGGCGGGAGACAACATCATCAGTACCAGTGGCGGGAATACCGACTTCAGTGTGCTGAAGAAGTTCACGGTGGCGGCGGGAGACGCGGTGAGTCTGTATGCGCAGAAGCTGGGGATGAAGCTGTTTGCGGGGAAAGGGAAGATGGAAATCCAGGCGCAGTCAGATGAGATAGCGCTGGATGCCCTGAAGGACATCCGTATCAGCAGCAGTGAGGGAAAACTCATCATCAGCGCGAAGAAGGAGATAGTGCTGACAAGCGGCGGGGGATATATCCGGATTGCGGACGGAACGGTGGAGTGTGCGGCACCGGACAAAATCATCGAGCGCGGGGCGGTGTGGCAGAAGTTTGGTGGGCAGAGTCTTAGTCAGGCGGCCCAGAACTGGGAGAGCAGCGAATTTGAAATGGGGCCTGAAGTGCTGTGGCCCTATTCTGAGACACCTGTAGCGGGTCAGAAAATCAGCCTGACACACAGCGATGGGACCGTGCAGGAGCTAATGACCTCTGCATCCGGTCGTGGGGAAAAGCAAAACCTGGTGGATCCTGCATCAATGCAGATAAACCTGAAGGATGAGGACTAACAGATGATTGAAGCCACTGAAAGCAATTGTGTCCTGCTGGGGTACGACAAGTTTGGTCATCCCCTCTATAAGGCCATTGCCACGCCGAAAGACAAGGAGCAATGGCTCAAACTTTATAAGATGCCGGACAGAGTCATCCCGGTTGTGTTCTTACCGGGGGTGATGGGGAGTAATTTAATGAGTCCTGACGGCAAGTCTATCTGGAAGGTAGATGGAACATGGAGCATGAAATCCTGGTTAGTGCGGGGCGCCGAGGAAAGAAAAAAATTACTGGACCCCACCAAAACCGTGGTTGATCCCAGCGGGACAATCGAGCCTGAAAGTCCGGAAGAGCGGCTGTTATTTTCATCGCGCAGAGAGAGAGGCTGGGGGGAAGTGGGGGCGATGAGCTATGGCACTTTCCTCCCCTGGCTCCAGGAAGCGCTGAACGATAACCAGACAATGTTAACAAATAAGACCAGCAAAAATGGTAGCCTGACCTTGCGTGAGAGGCTGCTGGATAAAGCATTGGGAGCCGAAACGGGTGAGAGTCCCCTGACTACTGAGGAAGTGGCGCTAAGCTATCAGTACCTCTTTCCGGTTCATGCAGTGGGCTATAACTGGCTACAGTCGAATGTGGATTCAGCTACAACGCTGGCCAAGCGTATTGAAAAGATTATTGGCGATTACAAAGCCAGCGGACGCAAATGCGAAAAGGTGATTCTGGTAACCCACTCTATGGGGGGGCTGGTTGCCCGTTACTATTCGGAACTGATGGACGGAGATTTCGGAAAGAAAAATATCCTGGGTATTGTACACGGGGTGATGCCGGATCGCGGCGCCCCGATGGCCTATAAGCGGATGAAAGCGGGTGAGGCAGGGCCGGTTGGTTTAGTGATTGGCAGTAGCGGCGCTGAATTGACCCCTGTACTGGCACAATCACCGGGTCCTTTACAGCTCCTGCCTGGCAAGGGATACGGTATGGGCTGGTTTCATGTTGAGGGCCTTAAGCAGCCTTTGCCCCAGACAGAGCCCTACACGGAAATCTACACCCAGCAATCGGCGTGGTGGGGATTATGCGAGGAACGCTTTATTAATCCTGCAAATAAAAATATGAATAAAACCCAACTGGAGCAGGATTGGCAATCATATGTAGATATTATTGATGGTAAAGTCAGAAATTTTATTGAGGGGATTGAAGGGCATTACCATGAACATACCTATGCCTTTTATGGAAATGATGGGAAGAATTATCCCTCTTATGCAGAACTGCACTGGAAGGACGTAAGTGGAAAACATACCCCGAAAGCCTACCGCTCGCTGGTCAGCGAACAGGGAGAAGTCTTCTACCCGGCGGACAAATTTAACCAGACTATCCGCTATGCAACGCTGGAAACACCGGACCAGGGTTATGTTACCCGCAAATATGAATTATTGCCTCCTGTGGAAGACGGCGACGGCACGGTGCCGGTAAGGGCGGCAGTGATTAATTCTCCGAAGTTAAAGGCCCAGCTCGGCGTGGGCGTTGACCATGAGGGGGCGTACAAATCTGACAACACCATGGATGCGCGCTGGTTTACTCTTCGCTCAATTATAAGAATTGCACAGCAGGTGAAAAATACAGGGCTTGCTTACCATGCATAAGATAAAACAAAAAGCAATGCTCCTGGGTGTCTTCATCGTAGCGGGATATGGATTGTATCAATTTTTTCGCCCTTATGACCCCTCGCCACAAACACTGACGTCATCACAGCAGGTAGCTATGAACAAGATAAACGCTGAAATGAAACCTTACTGCGTCGGGCGCTATATGCTCGACCTGCCATCCTCCTTTACGGCTTATAATGACTCTGCACCGCTGGATAACAATATCTGGGCGGCGGTGATTTCACGTCCTGAGGATACATATAAAACCTACCTGGCGACAAAGAAAATGTACCATCCGGGTTTTGTGCAGTTAATCGCATTACGTGAAAAGGCGTTACAAAGCAGTAAAACCATAGACGCCCAGGATATACCCTTTTTAAAAAAAGTCTGGCCATTACCCACTGGTATGGAAGGTGTGATTTTTGAACGGAATGATAATGGGGGGACTGCAGATTTTATTCGCATACTGGAAGGCTATTTATATACTAACGGCGTAGTTATTAAATTTCAGAAGCAGACAATTAATGATTCGAGCTCTAAATATAATGAGCAACGAAGGGGGCGACCAGCCAGAAACTATGTCGCAAGTGATGTCAGCCAGATGCAGTCGCTGATGGCGAGGATTAGCGGTAGGGATAATGACGTCATTCCGACGAAGCCTGGCTCCTGTATCACCCATGCGTTTATTGCCACCGACCCGACGGCAAGGGAACGGGAAGATATTTCTGTTGGTTTTGAAAGTAAGACACTGGAACATATTAGAATTATTCTTTCCACCGATAACTTTACCCGTGAAAAAGACACGGTGCTGGAGAGAGCTGGTGAGATAGAGAGTAACTTGTATCGTGGCCATGTGGAAAGAAAAGGGGCCTTTAATGTGAACGGGCTGCAGGCCCAGGAGTTCCTGGCAACGGGTTTACAGGCATCTCAGGACGAGCCGCGTTACAGCTTTGATATGTTCATCAATGAAATGACAGCCAGCTACAAGACCCCCAATTTTATTCTGACCCTGGAGAATGATTCCATGCCGCCAACCTCCTACAGCAAGGAGGAAATTATCGCCTTCTGGGACACGATCAGCCGTAGCGTACGCGTGCGCCCTGGCGCGTTTTAAGTATATATTTTCACACGACGCAAATTAAAAACATATCGATAATAATAAAATGAAATGATGTTTTTGTAGTAAGTCATCATATTGACGCAAATTGATTTTTAAAAAGAGGGTGATATGTCTGGAATTGTTTGTCTGGGTGATGATACCACTCATGGTGGAAAGGTTATTACCGCGTCGTCGACAATGTTTATCAATGGTATTCAGGTTGCCCTTGTCGGTGATTTAGTTTCTTGCCCGATACACGGAGTCAATCCGATAAAAGAAGGAGATTCAAGAGCATCAGAAAATGGGTTGAACGTTGTTGTTAATAACTGCGCTTGTGCCTGTGGATGCAAAGTCATTAGTTCTCACATCGAAAATACTATTGAGTCTTAATATTATGTGGCCTATCCCCAAAGTACCCGAAAAAAGTACAATTGCCAACTTGTCATACAAGCGATGGGGGATTGTTCTTATTTCTATGTTAATAATCTGTGCTGTTTTAGGTTTTTATTTTTGGAGGGGTGAGGAATATAAAAAAATAGTGTTACTCCTTCTGCTCCCGGCATTTTTCATATGGTTGTGTCTTTTTGGGGCAGCGCTAAACCGTTATGAACAGTCGAGCATTGCTCTTTCTGCCTGGAAAGAGGAAACTGATCGAACTAAGGCATTATGGCAGCACTGGAGCCGACAACAGTTGTCAGTGGTTGGAAATGTTATTCTTACTCCTGAGGACAAAGGGGCTGAGAGTTTGCTTGGGCCTTTGTCTGATATTCCAGCATATCCGGATAAAGTCAGACCGTTGTCACATTCCTGGGGTTCCATCCGTGTTTTGTGTGATATGATCGACAAACAGTTAGAGCAACAGTATCCGGGTTATCGGAAATATTTGCATACTGTTTATGTATTGCAACCCACCGGTTGGGACAAAAGTAACGTAAGCCAGATTATTCTTTCACAATGGGATTTACTTCCTGAAGTGAATTATTCCGTTGAGTGTATTGAAAAATTTCACCACAACGTTAATTTTGATGGTTTGAAATTAGTTCTTAGCTTCCAATGCTGGTTGACAGGTATGCCGAAACAATCCAGTGAAATGGTCTCTGCTCAGCTTATATCATCATCGATTTTTTCCAGACGACATGCTGTACCGGTACTTGCCGGATTAGGTCGTGTTATGCATCTGGATAATGATAACCTTGAAAAAGCTTTAGAAATGCTTTTTGAATACAATCGAATTGATAAGAATGATGTACGTCATGTCTGGCTTTCTGGTATACCTGCTGATATTACTTCAAAATTGATGCAGTATGCCGATCGATATCAGTGGAAACTTCCAGAGAAACATCCTTTTTATTTAATTGATTTTTCTTTTGGCCCTCCCGGTGAAATGGCATTCCCTGTTTCACTCGCATTGTTGGTTGACGCGGCTCAAAAGTCTGAAGCTAACCAATTATTAATTATCCAGGCATCACCTCAGTCCAGGCTGCTTTGTTTGATTACTCGGAAACATTACTTATGACCCAGGAAAAGGAATTACAGTCGGCACGTTATGGATTTTGGGGGTATCTTATTTTAATTATCGGCCTGGCTGGTATAACTGCGTTTTTGCTGTTTATTAATCAGGATGCCTTGTTTAAATATGGTCTGACATATCGCCAAATTTGGTCTGTGTGGGGTGGTGTGTTTGGTTTTTTATTTTTAGGCTCTGTTTGCTCTCCTTTTTATTGGCGATGGAAGCAAAGAAAAAAACAACTTATTTATTTACCGCCGGATTTATCTGGAACTGAAGCTAAAACGATTCCTGATGTGATGACAACCATCACAGATTATACTGATTTAAAACAGCACCTTAATCTTCGTTATAGATTGCTATGGTGGCGTAAAGTCCGCCTGCTGCTGGTCACCGGCGACGAGTCTGCAATCGAACAACTGGCACCCGGCCTGCAACGGCAGCAGTGGCTTGAAGGCAACCGTACCGTTCTGATTTACGGCGGCAGCCTGGCATCGGAGCCCGACCGCGAAAAATACACCGCGCTGCGTAAACTGCGTCGCGGACGCCCGCTGGACGGCATTATCCGTGTACTGCCTCAGTCGCTTAATCTGACCCCACAAATAAGTGACAACGATTTACGCGGCCTGGAAAAAATCAGCGAATTACTGCATTATTCCGCCCCGGTCTGGCTGTGGCAGCTGTGCGACAGCAACTGGTCGCAGGGTACGCGACCTGAGCAGGCGGTAGGCGCTAGCTTCCCGCTGCGTGCAAAACAAGACGATGTTATCCGCCAGCTTGAGCGGATCTTGCCAGCCCTGCGGGCGCAGGGGATGAGTCAGGTCGCGGAAAACAACAGCCACGACTTTCTGCTGCGCCTGGGCCGGCATCTTAAAGACGGCGCTATCGCCCGCTGGGCTCAGCAGCTGGTGCCGTGGCTGTATACCTCCCAGCAACGCGTTCCGCTGCGTGGACTGATGTTCAGCCTGCCGGCTAATAAACCTGCCGGTACGTCAGAGGGAACAGCCGGGGCTGAGAAATATCTTCCGGAATCACAGCGCCATGCCCTGGCTCTGCCAGTAATCTGGCAGGGAATTGTTGACGACTGCACCCGCGTGCGTGGCCGCCGTGTCGGTATGGCGTGGGAGCAGACACTTGCCTGGACACTGATGGCTATTATTGGTGTCTGGGGGGCGGGAACGCTGCTGTCGTTTGCGGTTAACCGCCAGCAGATAGTCGCCGTCGCCGGACAGGCCCATTCTCTGGTGACGCACCCTTCCGTATCGGATGACCAGCTGACGGCCCTGCATACCCTGCGTAATGATGCCGGCCGCCTGAAGCATCACATTCAGGACGGTGCTCCATGGTATCAGCGCTTTGGTCTGGACCATAACCAGCAGTTGCTTGATGCGATGCTGCCCTGGTACGGCGTGGCGAACCACCGCCTGATACGCGATCCGGCAAATGCAGCCCTCAGGCAAAAACTCAGTGCGCTGGTAAACACTCCACCCAACAGCGACCAGCGGGCACAGCTGGCCAGACCGGGTTATGACCAGCTGAAAACCTGGCTGATGATGGCCCGCCCGGATAAAGCCGATGGCGCATTCTACGCCCAGACCATGAAAACCGTGCAGCCGACGCGGACGGGTATTTCCAGCGGCCTGTGGCAAAGTCTGGCGCCGGATTTGTGGGCCTTCTACATTGAAGAACTGCCTGCGCAACCACAGTGGAAAATCCCCCCGGATACACAGCTGGTCAGCCAGAGCCGCCAGGTATTATTGCAGCAGATAGGACGGCGCAACGCGGAAAGTACCCTGTATGAGAACATGCTCAAATCGGTGCGCCGTAACTTTGCCGATGTCTCGCTGGAGGACATGACCAGTGGCACCGATGCCCGCCGTCTGTTCACCACTGATGAGGTTGTGCCGGGTATGTTCACCCGCCAGGCATGGGAAGGGGGGATTCAGCAGGCCATTGAAAAAGCCGCAAACTCCCGCCGGGATGAGATTGACTGGGTGCTGAGCGATTCCCATAAGGCAGTATCTGCCGACCTGTCACCGGAAGCGCTGAAAGCGCGTCTGACCCAGCGTTACTTCACCGATTTTGCCGGCAGCTGGTTGAGCTTCCTCAACAGCCTGCGGCTTAACCCGGCGAACAATATTGCGGATGTTACAGACCAGCTGACGCTGATGAGTGATGTCCGCCAGTCACCACTGATTGCCCTGATGAACACTCTCGCCTGGCAGGGGCAGACCGGCCAGCAAAGGGAAGGCCTTTCGGACTCCATCATCAAATCGGCTAAAGATCTTGTCGGCAGACAGGACAAACCTGCGATTGACCAGTCAGCGTCAGGCCCACAGGGGCCACTGGATGAAACCTTTGGCCCGCTGCTTCAGCTTCTGGGTAAAAACAAAAGCAGTAACGTGATGTCGGCGGATAACTCCCTGAGCCTGCAGACGTATCTGACCCGTATCACCCGCGTACGCTTGCGCCTGCAACAGGTAGCCGGTGCCTCTGATCCGCAGGAGATGATGCAGACCCTGGCGCAGACTGTATTCCAGGGCAAAAGCGTGGATCTGACCGACACCCGGCAATACGGCAGTCTGATTTGGGCAAGCCTTGGCGAAGAGTGGAGCGGTTTTGGTAACACGATGTTTGTGCAGCCACTGACTCAGGCCTGGGAGACCGTGCTTCAGCCGTCGGCGGCGAGCCTGAATGATAAATGGAGCCGCTCGATCGTTGCGAACTGGCATACGGCATTTGACGGACGCTTCCCATTCGCCGCGAGTAAAAGTGATGCTTCCCTGCCGATGCTGGCTGAATTTGTGCGTAAGGACAGCGGACGTGTTGAACGCTTTCTGACAACGGAGCTGAGCGGTGTGCTACACAAGGAGGGAAGCCAGTGGGTGCCGGATAAGGTCAACAGCCAAGGGCTGAGCTTTAACCCGGCCTTCCTGCGAGCTATTAACCAGCTGAGCCAGCTGTCGGATATTTTGTTTACCGACGGCAGCCAGGGTATCAGCTTCGAGCTGCAGGCGCGTCCGGTACCGCAGGTGGTGGAAACGCAACTGACCATTGATGGACAAAAGCTGCACTACTTTAACCAGATGGCTGACTGGCAGTCCTTCCGCTGGCCGGGGGACACTTACAAGCCAGGGACCATGCTGACATGGACCACGGTCAACGCCGGCGCGCGTCTTTTCGGGGACTACAGCGGTACCTGGGGTTTTATTCGCTGGCTGGATCAGGGCAGGCGCCAGCAACTTGACCGCAGCCAGTGGATGATGAACTTCACTGCGCCGGATGGTCGCACCCTGCAGTGGGTGCTGCGCTCACAGCTGGGCAGCGGTCCACTGGCGTTACTGGCACTGCGCGGCTTCACGCTGCCAGACCAGATATTCAGCGTTGACAGCGCAGCCACGGCTCAGGCGCTGATGGTCAACACCGGAAACAGTGACATGGATGGAGTCGAATAATGAGTACTTTGCAGAATCTGGTAGCCGCCTGTCAGGCTGACGAAGCTCAGCTGAGGCAACAGGCGCGGGCACGTACGGAAAACTGGCAGCCCTGGCTTGCTCCAGTAAGTGATACCAGTCCGACCGGAGAAGATCCGGGATATGACGATGATTTTCAGCGCATCCGTGAGGAGGTCAATAAGCTCTCTGGCATTGATACCGGGCTGATATGCACGCTTGCCGAAAAGCTGCTGACCCGTACTGCCAAAGATATCCGGATTGCAACCTATTATTGTTGGGCACGTCTGCACAAGGATGGAGAAACCGGCTTTGCCGAAGGGCTTGAGTTACTTGCTGGATTACTGCAGCGCTATGGCATGCAGCTTCACCCGCAGCGTGACCGCAGTCGCAAGGCCGCGCTGGAGTGGCTCGCCGGCTCCCGTGTGCTCGACAGCCTGTCACGTTGGCCGGAAGTGGTACGAGATGATGCTCTGCACACTGCCGGTGCACTACTCCTCATCCGCGACAGCCTGGAAACAGAGCTGGAAGCATCACGTCCGGAGATGACTGCGCTTTACAGTGCGCTGGAGTCCCGCCTGATGAAAGGCGGTGGTGTTGATGCGGTTGTACCGCAGAACGCCAGCAGTCAGACACATGCGCAGCCGTCATCCCACACAACAGAACAGGATGCGCCAGTGCTTAGCCGTATCACCTCCGGTCAGGATTTACTGGCTCAGGCCCGTACTCTGACGGAGTATCTCCGTCAACAACCCGATGGCTGGCTTGCCTCCCACCGGCTGATGAAAAGTCTGCGCCATGACACGCTGAGTGCTATCCCGGTACCAGATGCAGAAGGCAAAACGCGCATCGAACCGCCCCGGGCCGATCAGCGGGCCATGCTCAAACGTCTGTATTTGCAGCAGAGCTGGCTGGAGATACTGGAGCAGGCGGACAGCACCTTCTCGCGTGGCGCCAACCACCTCTGGCTGGATTTGCAGTGGTATATCCATCAGGCCCTGGTGAAGTCGGGATAAGATGTGCTGGCCGACATTATCACCGCCGACCTGAAAGGGCTGCTGCGCCGTCTTACTGGACTTGAAACGCTGGCTTTCAATGACGGTACGCCGTTTGCCGATGAGGTTACTTTGAACTGGATAAACCAGAGCGTGCTGGACGATATGTCCGGCTGGCGCGATGAGACGGTCAGTACTGCTAGTGAGACGGACAACGATATTCTTGCCCTCGAGCCGGAAGCGCTGGAGAAAGCGGACACGGATGGTCTGGATGTCACACTTCACTGGCTACAGACACGCCCGGGCAACGACTCTATAAAAGACAAATGGTTGCTGCGCCTGCTGATGGCCCGTGTGGCCGAGCAGAAGGGTAAGAATGAACTCGCCCTGCATCTACTGGGCGAACTCGACGGTGCAGCACAGTCAATCACTCTCACGCAGTGGGCACCGGCGCTGTTGTTTGAAGTGAAATCTCGCCGGCTCAGACTGCTGCGCATGAAAGCCGCCCGCAGCGAAACCGATAAGTCACGGCTTCAGCCTGAGATGGATTTGCTTCTGTCCGGTCTGATTGCGCTCGATCCGGCAAGCAGTGCGGTGCTATGTGGGTGACCAGGACTGGATTCAGCGATAAGGAAAAACGTATGCCAGCAAAATACGCTCGGCGAAGTATATGAAATACTGTCATCATGGGGATTTTACAAAAATGGTTGGGTGGAGCTGACACAAAGTCAGCCGGGACAGATTACAGTAAATTATGGCTTGGGTATTAAAGATGCCATTACAACAACCATGCTTATTGCCGACTTAAAACTGTATAATATTAAATCTACGGTGTACGTAAATAAAAATGGGACTGAACTCATAAAACTTACTGGATATGCAGGGATACGAAAAATATTAAACGCACCTGTATATGCTCTTAAAAATCCCAAGATCGTCAGCCTGGGAATTGGGAAGTTTGGTGTTAGAAGTACCATAGTAGAAGGCACTGTTATAACGTTTTATTTCGCTCTCGCGTATCGTACCATTGATTTCATAATGAATGATGATACAGTCTGGCTGAATTTATAGGCTCGCTGGCGACAGATGCCGTAAAGATCGGTATTGCGTCTGCTGTCAGTTGGGGGGCCGGTGCTTTATTGACAATGACTCCATTTGTTATTGGCCCACTCGTGGCTGTCGTGCTTGTTGGTCTCGGTGCAAGCATCGCATTGAACATACTGGACGATCACTCTAAGGTCACTGATAAGCTCGTTGAATTGATTGAGAATGCACAGCAGGAGTTTGTTGATAAAGCTCGCGAAATCGAGGACGGATTCTGGGATCTTGGAGCTATGTATCTGGATGGGATGCTACGGACCGGGAGAGAATTCGTAATTGCAGAAACCAGGAAATATCTGCGCGAAACGCTACAAGAAATTATTCCACTGGATTATTGATAATGTATTCTTTTAAACAACGTGTAATTGCATTTTTCGGGGTGGTAATTTTCCTGGTGGTTTCCGTCGGGATTTCATATCTTGGTATTTTTAAGTTGCGTGAATACCTTTCTTACCCCGATGTCATTAACTTCTCATTTTGGGTGGTTTTTGCTGCTGCATTTTGCTTTTTTTTCTCACCTTTATTGGCGATGATCTTCCCCGTTATTGCTACCGGGAAACAAATAACCGTTACATCGGGCAAAAAATTGCTGAAAACCACGTTTATCATCTTAGGGCTAACTATCCTCGGAATGTTTATCTTTTCAGAAAGATACACGAAATCTTTAATGCATAAAGGTTACACAGAATGCCAAGGGATCCCTTCGGGTTGGATGCCTGGTATGGCAAAAAAATATGCTATAGAGCCGTCCCTTTGTACTCAGCATTGATGGTTCTCTTTTCTATATGATTACCCGTGCCAGACTCCCGTAGTCTGCTTCAGTGTTTAACATGCAGCAATTTTAAGCAGAATAAATATGGATGATTTAACCCTGCGTTATTATGACGCTGAAATGCGCTACCTGCTTGAGGCCGGAGAAGAGTTTGCCCGTGCTCACCCTGAGCAGGCGGCAATGCTCAACCTCGATAAAGCTGGCGCGCGCGACCCGTACGTGGAACGTTTGTTCGAAGGCTTCGCCTTCCTGATGGGGCGCCTGCGTGAGAAGCTTGATGATGACCTGCCTGAACTGACCGAGGGGCTGGTCAGCCTCTTATGGCCACATTACCTGCGCACCATTCCCTCGATGTCAGTGGTGGAGTTCACTCCCGACTGGCGCGAGATGAAAGAGCAGATGCGTATTGTTAAAGGCTTTGAAGTAAATTCGCGGCCGATCGGAGAGAAGGGCACGCGCTGCCGGTATACCACCACCAAAGAGATCATCCTTCAGCCGTTATCGCTGGAGCACGCCCGCCTGTCAACCGACCCTGACGGGCGTTCGGTTATCAGCCTGCGCTTCAACTGCAGCCATCTTACCGACTGGAGTCGTGTCGATCTCAGCCAGATCCCGTTCTACTTCAACGCTGACGCACCACTGGCCTGCGCCATGCATGAAGCCTTTACCATGAACACTGCGCGCCTGTGGTTGCGGATGCCGGGTGATACGGACAGAAGACCGATTGACGGGTATTTTACCGCGCTGGGATTTGGCGACGACGACGACCTGTGGCCGAGAGGCGGCAGCAGTTTCAGCGGCTATCAATTGCTGCTGGAGTACTTCACCTTCCGTGAAAAATTTATGTTCACCGGCCTGCGCGGGCTGGAAGGCGTGGTTTTCCCGGCTGAGCTCCCCTGGTTTGAAATCGACGTGGTGCTGGCTGAGCGCTGGGAGCATGATTTCAGCTTTACCGAAAAACATCTTCGCCTGAACTGCGTACCGGTGATCAACCTGTTTCCGTTGGAATCCGATCCACTGACACTGAATTCACTGCAGACCGAATACATGCTGCGCCCGATGCGTGTGCAGGATGGGCATACCGAGATTTACGCCGTGGACTCGGTGATGTCCTCAAGCCAGCATACGTACGTGCCGTTTTCCAGCTTCCGCCATAAAGGCGGGATGATGCGCCACGAAGCGCCGGAATATTACTACCACACGCGCGTGCGGCGCGGTCCGTCAGGGCTGCATAACACCTGGCTTATTCTCGGTGGCGAAGCGTTTGATAACCACACGGTGCCGGAAGACGAAAGTCTGTCGCTGACGCTCACCGGCACTAATGGCCAGTTGCCACGACGTGCGCTGCAAAGCACCGTGCTTGATACGGTGATGAAAACCACCTCGGTCAGCATCGCCGTGCGTAACCTGTGTGCGCCGACGCTGCCCTGCTACCCACCGGCACAGGACCGTTTTCACTGGCGTGTGCTGAGCCACCTTGGTAGCGGGTTCCTGTCGATGATGGATAACGCCGATGTGCTGCGCGGCACATTGGCGCTGTACGAGTGGACCGACAGCGAGATGAACCGCCGTCGCCTTGAGGCCATCATTGACGTGAAGCACAGCGAAACCGAGCGCTTTGAGCAGGGCTACCTGGTACGTGGTGTGCAGATTGAGGTGACGCTGGACAGTCACGGCTTTGCAGGGCGTGGCGACATCTGTCTGTTTGGCGAGATGCTGAGTCGTTTCTTTGCGCTCTACACCGATATCTACCTGTTTAATCGCCTGATTATCATCCTGCAACCAACCGGAGAGCGCCTGGAATGGGAAGAAAAGCACAACCGCCGCATTCCCGGCTGACCCCGCGGCTGGAAGCCGACCTGCACCGCATAAACTTTTATCGGTTCTGTCAGTTGCTGGAGAAATGTAATCCGGACAGACCGCTGATGGGATCGACCTGCCATCCCGCAGATGACCCGGTACGCTTTGCACCGCATCCGGGGATGGGATTCCCGGCCAGCGAACTCAAGGCTGTCGAATATGACGAAGACGATAACAGCAAGCCTCCGGTTATCCGCACAACCTTTATGGGGATGTACGGTGTCGATTCCCCCTTGCCGACGGCCTATCTCGATGACATCACCCAACATCGGGAAGGGCATGACGCGCTGCAGGGCTTTCTGGATATCTTCAGTCACCGCATCCTGACGCAGTTCTATCGCATCTGGCGAAAATATTCCTACCCGGCCACCTTCGAGCCCGGCGGGACCGACAGCATTTCACAGTCGCTGCTGGGCCTGGTGGGACTGGGAATACCGGGAACCGCAAAGCATATCGCGACTCCAGTATCCCGTTTTCTGTCGCTGCTTGGCGTTTTGCAGCAGCCTGGAAAAACCCAGGAGGGGATACAGGCACTGGTGAGCCTGCTGGCACCCAATACCACAGTAAAAGTGAGTCCGTATTGCCTGCGTCCGGTGGAGGTCAGTCAGCCACTGGGCTTTTACGGTGATAACGATTTTCTGCTGGACGGGAATACGCCGCTTGGCGACGAGGCGATGGATGCCAACAGCCAGCTGCTGATTGCACTGTTTACCGATAACGAACATGAGTCGCAGGGCTGGAAGCCGGATGGACTGCTGTACCAGGATTTTCTGGTGATGCTGCGTGTCTACCTCGGCTGGCGTTTCAAGGCAAAAATCACCCTGACCACTCTGACTCGCCTGCTGGCCGTTCCGCCGCTCGGCGAAGGACCTTTCTGGCTCGGCATGAATGGCGTGCTGGGGGCAGATGAGGGTGAGAGTGCTGACGATATCCCGCAGACTTTTACGACGGAACTGGGCTATTACACAGGCCTGCAACCTGCAACATTACAACAAGGAAATCGACGTGTTACGTACAAATTTGATTAAACCCGCGTGCTGGCTACCTGCAATGCTGGCGTTCAGCCTGACGGGCTGTGGGGTGACGCAGAGCGTCGCAGATGGCACCAAATCGGTCTATACGGCGGTGTTTTATAAGAAGATTAAGGTGCTGCATCTGGATTTTACAGCCCGTGAAGCACTGAACACGGATTCCCGGGAGAATAACTCTCTGTCTGAGCCGGTGGTGGTCCGTGTCTACCAGCTGAAAGATCGCAAAACGTTCGACAAAACTGTCTATCAGCAGTTGCTCAAGGACGGCGAAACGATCCTACAAGCCGACCTGCTGGCGAACCGTGACGTGGTGGTAAAACCGGGCGGGGATGCGAATCTTAATATGCCAATGGAAGAAGGCGCGCAGTTTGTCGCAGTGGTTGGACTGTTCCGCCATCCGGATATGGTCAACAACACCTGGAAGCAGGTTCTCAAACGTGAAGATCTCGATCCGGATAAACCCCGTATTCTGGAAGCCGGGAATAACCATCTGGTATTACAACCGTTGAAGGATCACTGATGCCACAGGGACACAACATGCCATCGCTATATGAAATGCTGAGTGGCAATTTCTCCGGTGGCCTGAGCCTGCATCAGGTCAGTGAGCAGAACCAGGTGATTTTATCCGTTCTTGATAACATGCAGCGCGTACTCAACTGCCGCGCAGGTACGCTGGCGCACCTGCCGGATTATGGTTTGCCGGATATGACTAAAATTCTGCAGGGGATGCCGGGCACGGCGCATGAACTGATGGGGATCTTATCGTCGGTATTGCTTAAGTACGAGCCCCGACTTAAGAGAATCGATGTGGTTCTGCTTGAGCAAGATATTCCCGGTGAACTGCGTTATGCCATTGATGCTGAACTGAAGGGTATTGGCCTGGTACGCTACGGCACGGAATTTCTGCCTGAAGGGCGCGTGCTGATACGTCATCTCAAACAGCAGCAATATCTTGATACCCGGACCCGCCTCTAATCTTCTGACGGACAGTAAAAGCATGTCGGCAAAATCGCGATTTTAAAAAACTGCAGGAGCTACACCCGCACAACGTAGCCTTTAACACTCAGGTGGAAATCCTGCCCGGTTTGATGAAGAAACATTCTTAACAATGATTCTCCCTTTGCTTCCTGCGTAATCCTGAATCTGGCTCGCTTTTATGCCCACGGACAATTAAAACATGGATGACGAACAACCAAGCCAGGTGCGCATCGGCGGCGACCCGCGCACGCTCGCAGATTATGTCGCTCTGCGTAATGAAATGAACAAACTCATTCATCCGGCACGTCCGGATGTGAACTGGCAACAGGCGGAACATCTTTGCCTGTCGCTTTTTGAACAAAACGGCATGGACCTCCAGACTGCCGCCTGGTACACCCTTGCCCGCACCCATCTCTCCGGGCTGTCGGGCCTGAACGAGGGACTGTCGATTGTGAACTCGCTGGTTACCCGGCACTGGGGCAATCTGTGGCCGCAACAGGTGCCCGTCCGGATGGAAATCCTCGCTACGCTCAGCAAACGGCTGAAACAGGCTCTACGATCCTGGCCCCTGACGTCTGCCGATCTCAGCCAACTGAACCAGACCCAGGAAAACCTGCTCACTTTGGACGAGACGTTAAGACGTCTGGAATTAACGCCTGTCAGCCAACTCGACACGTTGCGCAGTCATATCAATAGCGCGGCGGTGCGGCTGGGTAACAGCGATAAAATCGGTGAGAAGCCGGTTACCGCAACAGCTGAAGCGGAAACCCCTGCCAGCGGCAATCCCGGTGAGGCAGCCGGGTGCGTAAAAAGGGCGCATGAGCCTGAGCCGCTGCTGGAGGCAGTGAATGGATCCCCACCGCCCTTGAATCCCTGGAAGCCTTTCGCCGGCGGTATGGCGACCATGTTGCTGCTGGCCGGGATCCTGGCAGGGGGATGGCTGGCGATGCGCCAATCTGACCCGGCGCAGGAGCCGGTTGCTGTAACTCTTTCTCCCTTGCCAGCAACGCGTTCTGTCGATCGACGGCTCCACGCAACATCTGAAACAGATATTCGCCAGACACAGCACCAGTTAGAGCAGTTATTGCAGTTAAAGCCAGACTGGGCTCTCAGCTATGGCGATAGCCTGGTGCAGCAGGCACTCAGGCTATCGCCCGAAGAGGGCAAAGCTCTGGCGCATCAGTGGCACCAGCAAAAGGCGGCTTCTGCCCTGGCGCCAGAAAGCCTGACCGGCTGGCATCAAGGCGTGACGCAGCTTGAGCAACTGGCGAAGCGGCTTAACGCCCTGGATGAGCAGAAGGGTAAGTATATGACGGTCAGCGAACTGAAATCGGCGATTTTCGCCATCACGCAGTCGCTTAATCGCACCGTTCCGGTTGAGGAGCAGTTGCGCCAGCTCTCCGTTACCCCCGCAGAGCAAAGCAGTAATGCCGTCCGGCAGCGTCAGGTGGAACAGCATCTGCAGCAGCTGATTGCCTCTTATGCGGCGCTGAAACAAACCCCGGCTGAATAAAGCCGGGCAGCAAACCGCGCATAAAAAATACAGGAACCACAACGTGTCAGCCAGAGAACGTTTTTTCAGGAAAGTGCAGTTCAAAAACGACAGACAATCATCCGATATAAAATCCGCTGACGCTGAGGTCAGGGCATTCTGCTCACGAATGGATCTCCTTGCGCAGCAAATAAGCCAGTGGTTTGCGGGTTCCGGTATTGAGGTGACGTTAACCACCAAACATATCCACGACCTGAGCACGGTGGGCTACAGCCTGAACAGCGGCATATACCGTTATGACATCACCGCCATCCGGTTGCAGAACGGCGATCGTAGCGTCTCTATTCTTCCAGAGCAGCTCTGGAATGGCGCCGAGACGGGCATTGTGGCCCTGCATGTGGAGGCGCCTGGTTTCCGGCAGGTGTTTTATCTGAGCATGGCGCCGGAAGCGGGCTGGTTAATTCGACGTGAGTATCAGAGCGCAAAAGATAACGTGCTCATGACCGAAGAGCGCTTTTTTGAAGCGGTTGACAGGCTGGCCTGAAACCACCGAGCCTGTCCCGTCTCTCTTTAACCGCTTACTGCTGCAATACCTCAGCAAATTTCGCCAGCCACTGCGGATGGGCAGGCCAGGCGGGCGCGGTAACCAGATTACCGTCGACGTGCGCCTGATCGATGCCAATATCGGCATACTCGCCACCGCTGAGTCGGACCTCCGGCGCGCAGGCCGGGTAGGCGCTACAGGTTCGTCCTTTCAGGACGCCAGCGGCGGCCAGCAGCTGTGGGCCGTGGCAAACGGCGGCAATCGGCTTACCTGCCTTGTCAAAGGCCCGCACCAGTTCGAGTACCTGCTCATTCAGGCGCAGATATTCCGGGGCGCGTCCGCCGGGAATTAACAGGGCATCGTAATCCGCCTCTTTCGCCGCAGTAAAATCGGCGTTGAGAACAAAGCGGTGGCCAGGCTTTTCGCTATAGGTCTGGGCACCGTCAAAATCATGGATCGCCGTCATGATAAAATCACCTTTAGCTTTGTCAGGGCAGACCGCATCAACCTGATGGCCAATCATCTGCAAAGCCTGAAAGGGCACCATGGTTTCATAATCTTCCGCGTAATCGCCGACCAGCATCAGGATCTTCTTGCTCATCATCACCACTCCTCAAAAATAAAGTGAAAAACAGAGGACGCCAGCAGGCGCAGTTACGCTGCCAGCACTTTGTTACGACCATCATTTTTGGCGCGATACAGCGCATCGTCCACGCGCTTAAACAGATCGTCGATACTCTCATCCGGGTTATGCCGCGCAACGCCAATACTTACAGTAAAGCGGGGCAGACCGGGAATGGCAATGCGGGCGATTGCCGTGCGCAGGGTCTCTGCGATCTGCATGGCCGCATCCAGTGACGTGCGGGGCAGCAGCAGGACAAACTCCTCGCCGCCCCAACGGAACACGTAATCATCTTTACGGCTACCGCTTTCCAGCATCCGCGCGAGGGCAATCAACACCTCATCGCCTTTCTGATGCCCAAACAGATCGTTGATACGCTTAAAATGGTCGGTATCCACCAGCAACAGACTGAACTCCTGCTGTGCGGGCAGATGGTTTGGTGAGGTTTGATCGGTGAGGTGATAAAACTGGCGGCGGTTGAGCAGCCCGGTAAGCGAGTCGCGCAGCGCGGCGTGTTCAAGCTCCTGCTCAAGCCGTTTTTGCTCGGTGATATCATGAATGATGCAGAGCATCAGTTTATCACCGTAGATCTCAATGGGGCCGGCATAGGTTTGTACGTGCCGGGTCGTTCCGTCGGCAAGGCGATGGATAAAGTTAAGCGGTTTATGGCCGCCGGGCAGGCGCGCGATCTCCATCATCACCGGCATAATATTGCGTCCCAGCGTGTTGATCTCCCAGGTGTGCTTGCTGCACATCTCCTCGTGGCTATAGCCATAAAAATTCAGAGCCGCCAGATTGGCATCCACAATCAGGCCGTCGCGGGCAGGGTCGATTAACAGCATCGGGGCGCTGTTGGTCTGAAAAAAGCGGGCGTAGAAGCCCTGTTTCTTGCGCTGATAGGTGCCTGAACGGGTGGCTTTAAGACCCGTTACTGCCTGTCGGGCGATGCCTTCAAAGACAATCACTTCACCGATCGTGTCAAAAACGGCCAGCGAGAGGCGACAGGTGAGGCTGGTCTGCTGATCATCGACCCGCACGCTCCAGACTTCCACGATCTCCTGACGGGCTTTTAAATCGGGGACATACATCGCAAGCGTTGCCTGAGCGTGGGCCGAGCAGATGCCTTTACGCAGAATGTCCAGCGTTGCATCCTGCATGAGCATTTTGGCTGCCGTATTGGCGAACAGCACATCCTCCGTTACCGGGGATACCAACCATACGGGCGTTCTAAGCATATCCAGTGCATCAAACCCTGAGGGCGACATAGGTCAGTCTCATTTATTGCGCGTCAAATACCGGAGGGCCACGACGGCGCAGTACGCGTGGGCTTATCTGAAACATACTCTAGTTCATCCGATCGGACAGGATTTTTTTGTGATATGCGTATGAATTTCGTATTAATTTTACCAACTGGTAAGTTTTTATTCGTCGATGTCGCCTGAAACTAACTATTTAATTCAGTATCGGATCGCTGCTGTGAAAACATTAATCCTATTTTCGTTTCCCACACTGCTTAATTGAAGCATGGCTAAATATGCGCCAATGAAACTGGTTTGTGGCTTAAATTTAAGGATTGAAATAGCTATGCCAATCATTTATAGCGTCAGTGGTCAAGATAGCATACTGATTTTGAAAGAGTATTTGTTTCATATCGAAACTCATGAAATTAATGCCTTCCCTAACGCAAATTACGAAATGTTAAATATTAAAAGTTTATCTCTACGAAATCAGAGTGAAAAAATAAAAACTGAATGCTATATAGTGGTTACCTTCTGAAAATACCGTTGTAGGATCTATTATGCTTAGAAATATAAGTGTGAGGACTTTTATTCTGAGTTATCTGCTGGTTGTGTTTCTTGTCATTGATGGCTTGGTTATATTTTTAGCACCGCAAACATCGTTGTTAATATTGCTAAACTCTCTATTTCTCGTCGCGTGGGTATTTCTGTGGGTTTACATGACGCAATATCTGGTCGCGCCAATCAATACCGTCAAGAGGAGTATCGAAGAGGTTATTTCGGGCAATCTGGGGGTGAGCATCCCTGAATTTGGTAATAATTGTGCAGGCCGATTGATCCCAGGAATCAATACGTTGTCCAGCAATCTCGCTACGCTGGTGCGCGAGATCCGCTCTTCTTCTCATACCGCTATGACCCTGTCGGAACAGCTCGCCGCCCGCAGCACGGCGCTGGCCTCTAAAACCGAGCTACAGTCGGCGTCCCTGATTCAGACCTCCGCCAGCATGGAACAGATGGCCGTCACCACCAAAAATACGGCAGATAACACCCGTCTGGCCAATGAGAAGGCCAGTGCCGCCACGCTTCAGGCAACAAAAGGCGGCGAGCTGATGGGGCAGGTTGCCAACAATATGCGCTCCATTACTGAGTGTGCCCAGCAGATGACGGAGATCATCTCGCTGATTGATGGCATCGCCTTCCAGACCAATATTCTGGCGCTGAATGCTGCGGTTGAAGCCGCCCGCGCGGGCGATCATGGTAAAGGCTTCTCCGTCGTGGCGGGTGAGGTTCGTAGCCTGGCCCATCGCAGCGCCGAAGCAGCGAAAAATATCAAGTCACTCATCGATGTCACCAGCAGCAATGTCAGTCAGGGGGCGATGGTCGTCGCAGAGGCTGAAAAGAATATGCACGACATCGTCAGCGGTTCCGGGCAGGTCAGTAAGCTGATGGATGAGATCTCCACCTCTACCGACGAGCAGGAGAGGGGGATCGCCCAGATCACCCAGGCGTTGAGTGACCTGGAGCAGGTGACCCAGAGTAACGTGGTGATGGTTGAAGAGCTGTCAGGTTCATCAGCGGTACTGAAAAATCAGGTCGTTGAACTGCAAACCCGTACCCGTAACTTCCGTCTGGAGCCGGCATCCACTGCGCCTCTGTACGACGGTGTAACCTTACCCGCACGTGCCTGATAATAAAGCCTGGCTCGCCAGGCTTTATCATGGGAGCAAACGGTACCGGATTAATCTCTTTTATGAATAAATTCAGCGCGATGCCGGGAGAAAATGTTGCTTAAGCTAGCAGGGTGGCTAGACTGACAGCAAAGAACAGCTACTGGCGGAGGCGCTGTGGAAGGCATAAAAGGATCGGAAGTTAACGTTCCTGACGCAGTATTTGCGTGGTTACTGGATGGTAAAGGCGGGGCACGGCCCCTCACCGACGACGATACTATCGATCAGCAGCATCCCTGTTGGCTGCACCTGAACTATACCCACCCGGAGAGCGCCCACTGGCTGGCCTCGACGCCCTTATTACCCAATAACGTGCGTGACGCCCTGGCCGGTGAGAGCCTGCGCCCTCGCGTCACCCGCATGGGCGAGGGGACGCTGATTACGCTGCGCTGCATTAACGGCAGCACCGATGAACGCCCGGACCAGCTGGTGGCGATGCGCCTATACATGGACGAGCGGCTTATTGTCTCGACCCGGCAGCGCAAAGTCCTGGCGCTGGATGATGTCGTCGGCGATTTAAAAGAGGGCAGCGGTCCGCAAGATTGTGGAGGCTGGTTGGTGGACGTCTGCGACGCGCTGACCGATCACGCCAGCGAGTTTATCGAAGAGTTGCACGATAAGATTATCGATCTGGAAGATAATCTCATCGACCAGCAAATCCCACCCCGCGGTTTTCTGGCGTTATTAAGAAAGCAGCTGATTGTGATGCGCCGCTATATGGCGCCTCAGCGGGATGTCTATGCCCGGCTGGCGAGCGAACGGTTCCCCTGGATGAGTGACGATCATCGCCGCAGGATGCAGGATATCGCCGAGCGCCTGGGACGCGGGCTGGATGAAATTGATGCCTGCATCGCACGAACGGGGGTCATGACCGATGAAATTTCCCAGGTGATGCAGGAATCGCTCTCCCGCAGAACCTACACCATGTCGCTGATGGCGATGGTCTTTTTGCCCAGCACCTTCCTGACAGGTCTGTTTGGCGTCAACCTGGGAGGGATCCCCGGCGGCGATTTCCGCTTCGGCTTCTCACTGTTTTGCATCATGTTAGTCGTTTTGATTGGTGGTGTTGCATGGTGGTTGCATCGCAGTAAATGGTTGTAAATTTACATTTTTTCGTCGCCATGAATTTCTTAAAACGCCATTTTAATTGAGCGAAGTCAAAAAACGATTTACCCATAAGGTGCAATATCTCTCCCGCAGGTGAATGCAACGTCAAGCGATGGGCGTTGCGCTCCATATTGTCTTACTTCCTTTTTTGAATTACTGCATAGCAAAATTGATTCGTACGACGCCGACTTAAATAAGTCGGCTTTTTTTTGCCTGCAACTCAGCAGCGTCTACCCTAAAAGAGAGATTCCCGTTCTTCTGGAGGGTTATATGGCCATGCTTTTATCACTGCTGCTGCAACCCCTGCGGCAATCGGACCCGGTGCCTACTGATCCGGTGCCGGTTCCCGATCCGATTCCACGCCCACAGCCGATGCCGGATCCACCACCGGATGAAGTGCCGATTAAAATGTCGCATCAGAGGCGGAGATCTGCGAGGATACGCGCCTGCTGACTGTGAGTCTTTTACCGCGAGAATAACTGTGACTGCTTTTTCAACGCTGAACGTACTGCCTGCCGCCCAACTCGATAACCTGAACGAGTTGGGTTATCTGACCATGACCCCTGTACAAGCTGCCGCGCTGCCAGCGATCCTGGAAGGACGCGACGTCCGTGTGCAGGCCAAAACCGGCAGTGGTAAAACGGCTGCCTTCGGTCTTGGGCTGTTACAGCAGATTGATGCCACGCTGTTTCAGACGCAGTCGCTGGTACTTTGCCCGACGCGCGAGCTGGCGGATCAGGTAGCAGGAGAGTTACGTCGCCTGGCGCGTTTTCTGCCGAACACCAAAATTTTGACCCTCTGCGGCGGGCAGCCGTTCGGCGCCCAGCGTGACTCTTTGCAGCATGCCCCGCATATCATCGTCGCTACGCCGGGCCGTCTGCTCGACCATCTGCAGAAAGGCACCGTCTCGCTTGATGCACTGCAAACCCTGGTCCTGGATGAAGCCGACCGGATGCTCGACATGGGCTTTAGCGATGCCATTGATGAAGTGACTCGCTTTGCGCCGCCAACGCGCCAGACGTTGCTCTTCTCCGCCACATGGCCGGAGGCGATCGCCGCCATCAGCGGACGCGTGCAGCAAAATCCGCTCGCCATTGAAATTGATTCTGTGGACGCGCTGCCCGCTATTGAGCAGCAGTTCTTCGATACCACCCAGCGGGGCAAAATCCCACTACTGCAAAAACTGCTCAGCATTCACCAGCCTGCCTCCTGCGTGGTGTTCTGTAATACCAAAAAGGATTGCCAGGCGGTATGCGATGCGCTGGCCGAGGCCGGACAGAGCGCCCTGGCGCTGCATGGCGATCTGGAGCAGCGCGATCGTGACCAGACCCTGGTACGTTTTGCCAACGGTAGCGCCCGTGTGCTGGTCGCCACCGACGTCGCCGCCCGCGGCCTGGACATTAAATCCCTGGAGCTGGTGGTGAACTTCGAGCTGGCCTGGGATCCGGAGGTGCATGTTCACCGTATTGGCCGTACCGCGCGAGCCGGTAACAGTGGCCTGGCGATCAGCTTCTGCGCGCCAGAGGAGGCACAGCGTGCCAATATTCTGGCAGAGATGCTGCAAATCAAACTGAACTGGGTTGATGCCCCGGCAAACGTCATCATTACGCCGCTGGCGGCAGAGATGGCAACGCTCAGTATCGACGGCGGTAAAAAAGCCAAAATGCGTCCCGGCGATGTACTGGGGGCGCTGACCGGAGATATCGGCCTGGACGGAGCAGACATTGGTAAAATCGTGGTGCACCCGGCGCATGTGTATGTGGCGGTGCGTCAGTCTGTCGCGCAGAAAGCGTGGAAACAGCTGCAAAACGGCAAGATCAAAGGCAAAAGCTGCCGCGTTCGTCTGCTGAAATAAGCGGGCGGGAGCGTCTCAGCATGAATGCTGAGACGCTTAAAAATCATTTCACTTCGATAACGTTCAGGCGCATCTCATCGAGCTGGGTATCATCCTCTTCTGGCTGCCAACCCGCCGGTTTCATCGGGATCTCTTCGCGGTCAAACGCCAGATCGCCGCCGTTTACCACTTCAGAACCGTGCTGAATTCCTTTGAAATCAAACAGGTTGATATCGCAAAGGTGCGAAGGCACCACATTCTGCATCGCGCTGAACATGGTTTCGATCCGGCCTGGATAGCGCTTATCCCAGTCACGCAGCATGTCGGCAATCACCTGACGCTGCAGGTTTGGCTGTGAGCCGCACAGGTTGCATGGAATGATCGGGAAGGCTTTGGCCTCGGCAAAACGTTCGATATCTTTTTCGCGGCAGTAGGCGAGCGGGCGGATCACAATGTGCTTCCCGTCGTCGCTCATCAGCTTCGGTGGCATACCCTTCATTTTGCCGCCGTAGAACATGTTCAGGAACAGCGTCTGTAAAATGTCATCGCGGTGGTGACCCAAGGCAATCTTGGTTGCACCCAGCTCGGTCGCGGTACGGTAAAGAATGCCGCGGCGCAGGCGGGAGCAGAGCGAGCAGGTGGTTTTCCCTTCCGGGATCTTCTCTTTAACGATGCCGTAGGTATTCTCTTCGACAATCTTGTACTCGACGCCCAGCTTCTCCAGATACTCCGGCAGGATATGCTCCGGGAAGCCCGGCTGCTTCTGATCCAGGTTGACGGCCACTAACGAGAAATTGACCGGCGCGCTTTGCTGAAGATTGCGCAAAATTTCGAGCAAGGTGTAGCTGTCTTTGCCGCCAGACAGGCAGACCATGATGCGGTCGCCTTCTTCAATCATGTTGTAATCGGCAATGGCTTCACCCACATTGCGGCGAAGACGCTTCTGAAGTTTGTTGAGGTTATACTGTTCTTTCTTGGTAATATCTTGATTTTGCGACATTTAATAGTGGCTCAATTCGTTTGTGGCTAAAGCAGCTCAGGCGGCTCACCCATTAAGAAGGGGGGCAGCAGGTCAACATGAAAAAGTATGGCGTGTATGGTACGGATTACGGCGATGAATGTCAGCACGTTTTACAGCGCGTAATCACGCTGTTCCACAAGGTTGGGTTTTTTGCCGTTTGCCGCTTGGCTCTATTTTGATAATCAACGCTATAGTAGTAGTCCATCCACAACAACGGGAGGTACTCATGCAGTATGTTGAAAAAGATGACCCGCGCGAGGCGCCGGAATCAGGTGATAAAAAACCTCAACCCGTCAAAAAATAGCTGACCGTGAGTTGTACCCGCGCCACCAGTATTAACTGGTGGCTTTTTTATCGCTTCTCCCCGCCACATACCTCCCCAACGTTGTCTCTGTGTAGCTCAGTAACTCGTACTGTATCTGTCCCGCTCACTCACCATAAAGACGCATAGGCCATTAATAATTGACCCTGTACGATTGAGAAGTGGCAGGTAACAGAGACGATGGTGAGTAAAAACAGACTAATACGATGAGGTGATAACGATGGGCAAACAGTGGCAACTGATCGTGGGTATATTCATTTTGATCGCAGTGTCTTCATTCGCCCGGGCGAACACCACCGCAATGGGGCTGACGTTAGGCAAAACCACGGTACAGCAATTCATTAAAGCCTATCCCTCGTCCCTGCATGAAGGGCGCAGTAAGTGGAGCGACGGCGACATATTCTCTATTCCGAACCGGGAGCTGGGTCTGGAGGGAGTGAAAAACAACGCGGTGATCTTCAATAAGGGCGGCAAAATTACCGCCATTATGCTTGAGCTGGATAAGAGCCGTTTTGATGAAATCGAGAGTATGCTGGCGCATAAGTATGTGGTGGTGAAAAAACAGATCTCCTTCGCCGGTGATAAATACGCCAAATACCAGAATGATGAAGATTTAATCGAACTCGACGCCCCCTATTTATCATCCGTCATGAAGCTCACCTATTCAGAACAGATTTTTCAGGAGGCATATCTGAAAAAGAGCGCGGAGGAATATATCCGGCGCTGACGGGGAGCCTGGCGTACACTTAGCCAGTACGCGGCGTGCCGTCACGCCGCCTGTGAGCATGGTCAACGCAAGGAGCCTGTAATGGCGAATAGAGTTTCTGCTCAGTGTCACTGCGGCGCGGTCCGGTTCACCGTCGAGCTCTCTGACGGGTTCAACACCATCCGACGCTGCAACTGCTCATACTGCCGAATGCGTGGGGCGATTGCGGTTTCCGCGCCATTATCTGGCATCACTATTATTCAGGGCGAGTCGCTGCTGACCGAGTACAGGTTTAACACCCAGACGGCGGCGCACTATTTCTGTTCGGTCTGTGGGATTTACACCTTCCACCAGCGGCGCTCAAATCCAAATCAGTATGGCGTCAACGTAGCTTGCATTGAAGGCGTCTCGCCGTTTGATTTCCCTGAAGTGTTGGTAATGGAGGGGCGGGTTCACCCTAACGATGGCGGAGGAGGCGTTGCCGGCGTGCTGAGCTATCGCGAAACGGGTACAGCAGAAAAGTAATCGCTGCCAGGTTCAGAAGGGCAGAAACACAACTATTTTTGTCTCACTTGCCTGAGCGGTGCAACAAAGCAGGTAATGACGCAATAGCAGAATATTGAAACGCCAGACAGGAATAATAAAGAGGCTGGGAGTTTTGCCAATATAAATAGTTAGCCCGCGTCGTAACGCGGGCTAATTTCATCAGAACTGGTAAACCAGACCTAATGCTACGATGTCATCGGTGCCGATGCCATTGTCTTTGTAGAACTGATCGTCTTCGTCCAACAGGTTAATTTTATAATCAACGTAGGTAGACATATTTTTGTTGAAGTAGTAAGTCGCACCCACTTCAGCATATTTAACCAGATCCTGATCGCCCTGACCGTTATCAAGATCTTTACCTTTTGACTGCAGATAAGAGACTACCGGACGTAGGCCAGAATCGAACTGGTACTGAGCGGTAACTTCAAAGTTCTGGGTTTTTTCGGCTACAGTGTTTGCTTTTTTACCGTCACCATAAGGCGTCATGTTGCGGGTTTCAGAATACATTGCCGCCAGGTAGATGTTGTTGGCATCATATTTCAGGCCGGTAGTCCAGGCATCCGCTTTGTCGCCGTGCGCAGTGGTATTGCTAACCTGGTCGTTGGTACGGTCAGAAGAGGCATAGGCCGCTGCTGCGCTGAATCCCATGCCGAAGTCGTAAGAGGTAGAGATACCGAAGCCGTCACCGTTCTCATGACGCACGTCACGACCGTTGTTGGTGCCTTCGTTACCGTTACCGGCATCTTCGTTGTTGCCCTGGTACTGCAGGGCGAAGTCCAGACCTTCAACCATGCCGAAGAAATCGTTATTACGGTAGGTCGCCACGCCGTTCGCACGGCCGGTCATGAAGTTGTCGGCTTTGGAGTAGGAGTCGCCGCCGAACTCTGGCAGCATATCGGTCCAGCCTTCCACGTCGTACAGCACGCCGTAGTTACGGCCATAGTCAAATGAACCGTAATCACCGAATTTCAGACCGGCAAACGCCAGACGGGTCCAGGACTGATTTTCAGAGCCTTCGGTATTATTGGCCTGGATATTATATTCCCACTGGCCGTAGCCGGTGAGCATATCGTTAATCTGCGTTTCGCCTTTAAAGCCCAGACGGACATAGGTCTGGTCGCCGTCTGCACTGCTGTCGTCAGAGAAATAATGCAGGCCGTCCACTTTACCGTACAGATCTAATTTATTGCCGTCTTTATTATAAATCTCTGCTGCATTTGCTGCGCCAGCCATTAAAAGAGCTGGGATTATCAGAGCCAGTACTTTTCTTTGCATTGTGACTAATCCTTACGCTGTGTTTTTATTTGAATGTTTTTAACTTTCCGCTGAACTTCCTACGCTGGAAAGATGTCTCATGCTAAATCACTCTCTCTTTTAGCGATAAAACATAATTGTTACCAGGTAAGTAAAATCTAAAGGAATTACTGCCAGAGAAATGATGATAAATATGGTGAATGTATTTAATTAACCCATATAAAAGTAAAATTACTCTTTCTTCTCTAAAATCAGTACACTCGGCGGCGTTATATGCCTGTAGTTATTTTTCCGTTTATAGCATAAATAACTTTTTAATATTTAAACTGTTATTTATTACTGAACAGGAGCCGCCCGCCAGACACTTTCTGGCGGGCTTTTTTTATAGGTAAAGAAAAGCCCGGACATGCCGGGCTTCGGGTTATTCGCTGGCCGACTTTTCGGCTTTCCCGGCAAGCTGCGCCAGGAAGTCATAGCGTTTTTGCAGATCGGCGGCGGCATCTTTCCACAGCTGCTCAGCCACCTCGGGCTGCTGAGCGTTGAGGCGACGGAACCGCTGTTCCTGCATCAGCGTCTCTGCCAGCGCGTCTGACGGTGGGCGGGAATCCAGCGCCAGCGGCAGTTTGCCCTCATCGGCACGACGCGGATCAAAGCGGTAGAGCGGCCAGAAGCCGGTCGCGGTCAACTGGCGCATCTGATCGTGGCTCAGCGCCAGATCGTATCCGTGCTCTTCGCAAGGGCTGTAGGCGATAATCAGCGACGGGCCAGGGTAGGCTTCCGCCTCCTGGATCGCTTTCACCGTCTGGTTCAGCTGCGCCCCCAGCGAGATCTGCGCCACATAAACATGACCGTACATCATCATGCTGACGCCCAGGTCTTTACGCGCCTTGCGTTTGCCATGCTCGCCAAACTTGGTCACCGCCCCCAGAGGCGTCGCCTTCGACGCCTGGCCGCCGGTATTGGAGTAACACTGGGTATCCAGCACCAGAATGTTCACGTTCTCTGTCAGGCTGAGAACATGGTCCAGACCGCCAAAGCCAATGTCATAGGCCCAGCCGTCACCGCCAATCAGCCAGATCGATTTCTCGACCAGCGCATCGGCATCGGTTAACAGCTCTTCTGCACCTTCCACGCCCGCCAGCGCCTGACGCAGCTCGGCCACCTGCTGACGACGTACATCAGGCGTTGCCTCGCTGTGCAGGGCGCTGTTCAGCTCCGCCGGGATCGTATCGGCGAACTGTTCCAGCAGACGCATCACCCGCACGCGGTGTTGATCCACCGTCAGGCGGAACCCGAGGCCAAACTCAGCGTTATCTTCGAACAGCGAGTTCGCCCACGCCGGGCCGCGTCCATTGGCATCGGTGGTGTACGGCGTTGACGGCAGATTGCCGCCATAGATCGACGAACAACCGGTGGCGTTGGCGATCAGCATCCGGTCGCCATACAGCTGGGTCAGCAGCTTGATGTACGGCGTCTCGCCGCAGCCGGAACAGGCGCCGGAGTACTCGAAGAGCGGGGTGATCAGCTGCGAGGTACGAATATCGATGCGCTCAAGGCTGTTGCGATCGATCTCCGGCAGGTCGAGGAAGTAGTCGTAGTTCACTTTCTCCTCTTCCACATGCTCAAGGCGCGACATCATGTTGATGGCCTTGATTTCCGGGTTCTGCCTGTCTTTCGCCGGGCAGACCTCCACGCAGAGGTTACAGCCGGTGCAGTCTTCCGGGGCCACCTGCAGAACATATTTCTGGCCGCGCATATCGCGGGATTTTACATCCAGAGAGTGCAGGCTGGCCGGGGCAGCTTCCATGGCTTCAGGGGAGACCACTTTGGCGCGGATGGCGGAGTGCGGGCAGGCCGCCACGCAGTGGTTACACTGGGTGCACAGCTCCTCTTTCCAGATTGGGATCGCTTCAGCGATATTGCGTTTTTCCCAGCGGGTGGTTCCCATCGGCCAGGTACCGTCCGGCGGCAGGGCGGAGACGGGGAGAGCATCGCCCAGACCGGCCAGCATCGCGGCGGTGACGGTTTTCACAAAGTCTGGTGCGGCGTCCGACACCACCGGCGGACGGTTCGGGCTGTGGGCGTTGACCGGCTGCAATGGCACTTCCGCCAGCGACTCCCGCGCCAGCGCCAGCGCCTGCCAGTTGCGCTCCACCAGCTCCTGCCCCTTGCTGCTGTAGCTTTTGGCGATGGCCCCCTGCAGCTCCATCAGGGCGCTGTCGCCGGGCAGGATGTGGGTCAGATGGAAAAAGGCCATCTGCATCACGGTGTTTATACGCGCGGCCAGGCCGCATTCGCGGGCGATTTTCGCCGCGTTAACGATCCAGAACTTCGCTTTTTTCTGGTTCAGCACCGCCTGCACTTCCTGCGGCAGGCGCGCCCAGACCTCATCGGCGCTGTAAGGGGTATTGAGCAGGAAAATCCCGCCCGGTTTGAGACGCTCGGCCATCTGGTATTTGTCGATAAACTGCAGCTGGTGGCAGCCGACGAAATCGGCCTGCGACACCAGATACGCTGAACGGATCGGCTGTTCGCTGACGCGCAGATGGGATACCGTAAGCCCCCCGGCTTTTTTCGAGTCATAGACAAAATAGCCCTGGGCATACCACGGTGTGGAATTACCGATGATCTTGATGTTGTTCTTGGTCGCCGACACGCTGCCGTCGCTGCCCAGACCGTAAAAGAGGGCTTCCAGCTTCGCGGTTGACGGCAGGGTATTTTCCGGTAGCGACAGCGACAGATTGGTCACATCGTCATAGATACCAACGGTAAAGCGCGGCTTCGGCTTCGCGGCGCTCAGCTCGTTAAAGATGGCCAGCACGCAATCCGGGCCAAACTCTTTCGACGACAGCCCGTAGCGTCCGCCAATCACCCGCGGTAACGTCTCGCGCTCGCCGCCATTAAAGGCTTCCGCCAGGGCGGTCATCACGTCCAGATAGAGCGGTTCGGCCTGCGCGCCGGGCTCTTTGGTGCGGTCCAGCACCGCCACAGATCGCGCGCTTTCCGGCAACACCGCCAGCAGATGTTTGGCCGAGAACGGACGGTAGAGACGCACCTTCAGCACGCCCACCTTTTCGCCCCGGAGCAGCAGTTCATCCACCACCTCTTCACAGGTGCCGATGGCAGAACCCATGATAACGATGACGCGTTCCGCCTGCGGGTGGCCGTAATATTCAAACGGCTTGTACTCACGCCCGGTGGCGGCGGCGAAGTCGGCCATCGCCTGGTCCACATGGTCATACACCGCGTCATACCACGGGTTGGTCGCCTCGCGGGACTGGAAATAAGTATCGGGGTTAGCGGAGGTGCCGCGGATCACCGGATGCTCCGGATTCAGCGCCCGGGCGCGGTGGGCATTAATCTCCGCCTGGGGAAGAAGGGTGCGGATCGTCTCATCCGAGAGCGAGACAATCTTATTTATCTCGTGGGAGGTGCGGAAGCCGTCGAAGAAGTGGATAAACGGCACGCGGCTTTTCAGCGTCGCCATATGTGATATCAGCGCCAGATCCTGCGCCTCCTGCACGCTGCCGGAGCAGAGCAGGGCGCAACCGGTCTGGCGAACGGCCATCACGTCAGAGTGATCGCCAAAAATCGACAGGGCATGGGTGGCGATAGTGCGCGCCGCGACATGCAGCACGAATGGCGTGAGTTGTCCCGCCAGTTTGTAGAGCGTCGGGATCATCAGCAGCAGACCCTGCGACGACGTAAACGAGGTGGAGAGCGCGCCGGTCTGCAGTGCGCCGTGAACGGTGGCAATCGCCCCGGCCTCCGACTGCATCTCAACCACGCGAGGGGTATCACCCCAGACGTTTTTCAGCCCGTTACCGGCCCAGGCATCGGCCTGTTCCGCCATGGTCGAGCTGGGTGTAATGGGGTAGATGGCGATCACTTCACTGGTGCGAAACGCGACGGACGCGACTGCGCCATTGCCGTCAATAGTTTGCATATGACACCCTTACATTGCGCAAAGAAAGAGGGACCCGTAACGCATCGGCGGGTCCTGTAATTATCTTGTGAGTTTAGCAAAGGGGCGCTGAAACGATTTTCGCTTTTGTGTCCTGCTTATTGACGCTACCAATGGCTCGATCAAACTTTTGCGTAAAAATAGCGAACAAAACGTTTTACAACACGGAAAATCGTGGTTTCGCTCTCGACGGACGCGGACGGGGTGCCTATTATGCATAGGTTTTGCAATTCAACGAGGGGAGAGATTATGCGCGCAGCATTTTGGGTTGGGTGTGCCGCTTTGTTACTGTCGGCCTGCAGCAATGAACCTGTTCAGCAGGCAACCGCCGCGCACGTCGCGCCGGGGATGAAGGCGGCGATGTCCAGTTCGGGCCAGGCGAATTGCGCCATGATTGGCGGTTCGCTGTCCGTTGCGCGTCAGCTCGATGGCTCCGCCATCGGCATGTGTGCGCTGCCTAACGGCAAACGCTGCAGTGAACAGTCGCTTGCCGTGGGATCGTGCGGCAGTTACTGATTATTCTGCGCGTTTGAAGACCAGCGTCGTCTCGGCCGTCGCCAGGGTTAATACATCTTCCGTCAGATCCACCTCTGTGCCGCTGCGCAGCATCGTTCCGATGGCGTGATCCAGTTCATTGAGCTGGGGTTCGGTGCAGAGCTTACGCGTCATGGCGAGATCGTTGACCTTCAGCTCGCCATCGGAGAGCTTGCCCTGGCCGCTGAAGCGGTTGCACATCACTCCTGAGACCGCCATTTTTTCGCCAAAGGTGATTTCCGGCGGCGTGGTGACCGGGGCGACGGCGGTGCCGTTGATGCTTTGCAGCACAAAGCGGTGCTGCTGGAGTTGTTCTTCCTGGACAGAGGCTTTTCCTGGGTTAACACAGCCTGTCAGCGCCATGCTGAGGAGTGTTACTGCGACGAGCGTTTTCATGTTTCTTCTCAATATATTCACTTCATAAATAGCTAATGCATAGTCTATTGCGCTGGCGGGGATTGTCTTGCGGGTTAATCTGAAATGTAGGGAGATGGGTTTGGGGTTGGGGCTTGGGGTTTGGGTTTTGTAGGCCCGTGCAAGCGTAGCGCCGCCGGGCAATGCACGGAATAACATGTTGCGGTGGAGGTGGTTCCGTTCACCTTGCGTTCGCTGCTTCTCTGTAAACCACGTCACCGGTGAACGTGTTAAGGGGGCTATCGCCGCCCCCTTAACAATCCCGGCTCCCGGCAAGAAAATCGCCGCTTCGCGGTCCCTTCGGCTTATTCCCTCCGGCTATCGGGTCGGGCGCGATCCTACATCCCTGTAGGTCACGCCCTCTCGGCGCATCCCTGCGCCTCGCCCCGGCCTGCGGTCAACGCCTCAGCGATTTTCAGCCGGACCAGGGAGCCGCTGTCAGATTTCTCTTTCCTTAAGCATCTTTATTGCTTTAAGAATTAAAAGAGCGCGTTGGGGCTCTTTTCGCCTTTCTCCAGCTGACTCAGGTTACCCAGCGTCGTCTCCGAAATACTGATCAGCGCCTCGGCGGTCAGGAACGCCTGGTGGCCGGTGAATAGCACGTTGTGGCAGGCGGAGAGGCGGCGGAAGACGTCATCCTGAATCACATCGTTGGATTTGTCTTCAAAGAAGAGATCGCGTTCGTTCTCGTAGACGTCCATCCCCAGCGCGCCGATTTTTTGCGTTTTCAGGGCTTCGATGGCGGCCTGTGAGTCAATCAGCCCACCGCGACTGGTGTTGATAATCATCACGCCATCTTTCATTTGGTCGAAGGCGCTCTGGTTCAGCAGATGGTAGTTGTCAGCGGTTAACGGGCAGTGCAGGGAGATCACGTCGGACTCTGCGTACAAAGTTGACAGGTCGACATACTCCACCCCCAGATCCAGCGCGGCGGCGCTTGGGTACGGGTCAAACGCCAGCAGGCGCATACCAAATCCTTTCAGGATCCGCAGGGCCGCTACACCAATTTTACCGGTGCCGATCACCCCGGCGGTTTTGCCGTACATTGTAAACCCGGTCAGCCCTTCCAGGGAGAAGTTAGCATCACGGGTGCGTTGATAAGCACGGTGAATACGGCGGTTTAAGGACATCATCATGCCGATGGCGTGTTCAGCTACCGCTTCCGGGGAGTAGGCCGGAACGCGCACCACCTGCAGACCCAGCTCTTTTGCCGCATCCAGATCCACGTTATTGAAGCCTGCGCAGCGCAGGGCGATGTACTTCACACCCTGTTTTTTCAGCTCTTCCAGCACCGGACGACTGCCGTCATCGTTAACGAAAATACAGACCGCGTCACATCCGTGGGCGGTTTTGGCTGTTTTTTCGTTAAGCAGAAAGTCGAAAAATTCAAGTTCGAAGCCATACTCCTCGTTAACATGCTGCAGATACTTTTTGTCGTATTGCTTTGTACTGTATACCGCGAGTTTCATAAGACTTTCTCCAGTGTGTTTTCAATTACGGTAGCATGATTAAAATAATCTTACAATTTATAAAATTTTATTGAATTCAATAAGTTCTATGGATAATTATGTAGCAACTATCCTTAAAAGTGGCGTTCGCTTCAACTGATCGGCTAAACATGCCACAATATTCGATACTGTCGGCTAATTTTTTCGCTAAATCAGGATATTAACTGCCCATGAGGGGTACATACAAAGCCGCGATCGCGCTACTGCTTCTGATCGTCCTTTTGCCGCTGACGCTACTACTGACGCTTGCGCAGTGGGTGCCTACGCTTGCCGGGATCTGGCTCCCCGCCGGGACCCGCATCGCCTTTGAAGAGAGCCCGCGCCTGACCCGCAGCGCTCTGGTCATCCCCGATCTGCGCTATCTGGTGGAGGAGTGCGAAATCGCCCGCGTCAAAGACGCCACTCTCAGCCACCCAAGCCGCTGGAAAATCAACGTTGGCGCGCTTGATCTCAACAGCGCCTGCCTGAGCAAAATCCCTGCCAGCGAGCCCACGCCCGCCGCGCCGCGCACCCTGGCCGAATGGCAAGCCCTGCTACCCAACACCTGGCTTAACATCGACCGCCTGACGCTCTCCCCCTGGCAGGTGTGGGAGGGGAAATTAACCGCTTCGTTGACCCCGACCCTGCAAGAAATTGTCTACCACGGGGATAAGTTTAGCCTGCGGGGAAAACTACGCGGGCGCTCGCTGACCGTAACTGATGTCACGCTTCACCTTCCTGATAATCCCCAGCCGGTAGAACTGGTGGGGGAATTTACCCTGCCGCTGGTGCCGGATGGCCTGCCGGTGCAGGGGCACACGGTGGCAACCTTTACCGTGCCGCAGATCTCAACTCTTGTGGATGCCGAGCTTGAGTGGCAGGACAATCAGGGCCAACTGGTGATGATTGATCGGGAGAGCGGCGAGCCGCTGCTGGATCTCCCCTGGCAGATCACCCCGGAACAGTTCACCATCAGCGACGGACGCTGGCGTTGGGTTCAGGCTGGTATTCCCCTGAGCGGACGGCTGGGCCTTAAGATCGACAACTGGCAGCAGGGCACAGAGAAGGCTATCGTCAGCGGGCGAATGAACGTGCTGACCCAGGGCGATGCCGGGAAGGGCAACGCGGTGCTCACCTTTGGCCCCGGTAAGCTGAGCATGGACAACAGCGCCATGCCGATGCAGCTCACCGGCATTGCCAAACAGAACGACCTGACGCTGTACGCGAAACTGCCCGCCACGCTGACCGGCAGCCTTGCCGATCCCCGGCTGGCATTTGCGCCGGGGGCGCTGCTGCGCTCCCGGGGGCGGGTAATCGACTCCCTAAATATCGACGAGGTGCGCTGGCCGCTAGCTGGCGTAGCGCTCACCCTTAACGGCATCGACGGTCGCCTGCAGGCCATCTTACGCGCCCATGAACAGGAGATGGGGGATTTCACCCTGCACCTGGATGGCCGGGCGAGCAATTTCCTGCCGGACAACGGATTGTGGCAATGGCGCTACTGGGGCGAGGGCAACTTTACCCCGATGCAGGCCCGCTGGGACGTGGCGGGCAGGGGAGAGTGGCGTGACAGCGTGATTGAGCTGAGCGAGCTTTCCACCGGCTTCGATCGGCTGAAATATGGCACCCTGCATGCCAGCGCACCGCGCATGGTGCTTGAGCGCCCAATCCGCTGGCAGCGCGACCCTGCCGATCCGCACTTCAGCGGCGCGCTCTCCTTCGATGCCGGGGAGACCACCTTTACCGGCGGCAGTGTATTACCCCCCTCAACGATCAAATTCAGTGTGGAAGGTCGCGATCCGACATTTTTCCAGTACAAAGGCACCCTTAACGCCAGAGCCATCGGCCCGGTGCAGCTGAACGGGCGCTGGGACGGGGAGCGTCTGCGCGGCCAGGCCTGGTGGCCGAAGCAATCCCTGACCGTCTTTCAGCCGCTGATCCCAGCGGACTGGAAGATGACCCTCAGAGAGGGGGAGCTTTATGCCCAGGTGGCTTATTCCGCAGCGGCGGATCAGGGCTTTGAGGCCGGGGGCCACGGGGTGCTGAAAAGCGGTAGCGTCTGGATGCCGGACAACAAAATCAACGGAGTCGACTTTGTCCTGCCGTTCCGCTTCAGCCAGGGCACCTGGTCATTAGGGACCCGCGGTCCGGTGACGTTACGCATTGGCGAGGTGAAAAACCAGGTCACGGCGCGCAACATTATCGCCGATCTCCAGGGCGATTACCCCTGGAGCGAAGCCAATCCGCTGCTGCTGAGCGACGTCAGCGTGGATCTGTTGGGCGGCAAAGTGACCCTGCAGCAGCTGCGCATGCCCCAGCACGATGCGGCCCTGCTGCGGGTGCAGAATCTCTCCGCCAGCGAGCTTATCAGCGCGATAAATCCCAAACAGTTTGCCCTGTCCGGGCCGTTCAGCGGGGCGCTACCTTTGTGGCTGGACAACGACAAGTGGATCATCAAAGATGGCTGGCTGACCAACGCGGGTCCGATGACGTTGCGTCTCGATAAAGAGACTGCCGATGCGCTGGTGAAAGAGAACGGGGCGGCAGGCGGCGCGATTAACTGGCTTCGCTATATGGAAATTTCGCAGTCGTGGACGAAACTCAATTTAGATAACCTGGGTGAATTAACCCTGGCGTCGACCTTGCGTGGCGCCAGCCGCGTGGAGGGCCAGACACAGGCCGTCAACCTCAACTATACCCATCAGGAGAACGTGTTTACCCTCTGGCGCAGCCTGCGTTTTGGCGACAATCTGCAGACGTGGCTGGAGGAGCACGCGGCACTACCGGATAACCGCTGTCCGACAGGCAAGGAATGTAAGGAACAACCATGAAAAAGCTGGCCGGTGGCTTCACCGCGATTGTGATACTGACGCTGACAGGCTGCACGCCGAGGATTGAAGTGGCGGCGTCGAAGGAGCCCATCACCATCAACATGAACGTCAAAATTGAACATGAAATCCACATCAAAGTGGATAAAGATGTGGAATCGCTGCTGAAATCGCGCAGCGATCTCTTCTGAGGCCGCCATGAGAAAATACTTCACGCTCATTCTGCTGACGCTGGGGCTCTGTGCGCCCGCGTTCGCCCTGACCCTCAACGAAGCCCGCACCGAGGGGCGCGTGGGGGAAACGCTGAGCGGGTATATCGCCCCGCGCAGCCAGGATCGCGAAACCCTGGCGCTGGTGGAGCAGATCAACAAGGCCCGCACCGAGAGTTATCAGCGGCTTGCCGACAGCAATAACCTTCCGGTCGATGAGGTGGCGAAAATGGCGGGGAGCAAACTGGTTGCCCGCGCCCGCCCCGGCGAGTATGTCCAGGGCGTCAACGGCAGATGGTTACAGAAGTGATTAGCGGTGGCGTTTGCGGTATTCGCCAGGGGAGATCCCAAAGCGCTGCTTAAACGCCGTGGAGAAGTGGCTATGGTCGGTAAAGCCCCAGCTGTAGCCAATGCCCGCCAGTTTCTCATCGTCACGAGCGCTACGTAGCATCTGCGCGCAGAGATCCAGCCGACGGTTCTTGATGTACTGCGCCACCACCAGCCCTTTCTCGGCAAACATCCGGTACAGACTTCGCACCGACATGCCACACTCCGCCGCAATCCACTCCGGTCGCAAATGTTCCGCCTGAATATGATCGTCGATGAGCGTCAGTACGTGGTTGAACTGGCGCGCCTTGCGCGGCTGAACGCTTTCCCGCTGCTGCAATACCGGTCGCAGCAGACAGACCATCGCCTCCAGCGCGGCTTCGCTCTCGGTTTCACTCAATCGCGGATTGTTCATGCTCTCCTGCAGCAGACGATAGCTGAGCTGGACGGTAGGCAGGCTGTGGGAGAGTTTTTGCGCGCAGCTCACTTCCTGAAAACGAAAGTGCTGCTCAAGGATCTGGCGCGGCAGCAGCAATGAGATCTGCCGGGATTTTTCCGGCCAGTAGATCGAGCAGGGGCGGGAGGCGTCGATTAAGGTGATATCCCCCGCGTTGAGCATAATTTGCCGGTCGTCCTGCTCCAGTCCCGCTTCACCTTCCAGCTGAAAGACAGTGTAGAACCAGGCATCGTTGCTGGTCTTAATCTCCTGGCGGGTACGAAACAGGTTCACGCCGCCAGCGGTGACGGTGCTGAGCTTCAGGTTGCCGGTCCAGGTGGAATCCAGCTCGCCGTAAAACTCGCCGCTCATGGGCCGGGCCGCAAAACTTCCGCAAGCCTGATTAATCTGCGCCAGCCACTGCTGATAATTGTCCGTTTCCTTTGCACTCGCCATCGTCTGACCTGCTACGTCGTGAATGTTTAAACATTGTTGCATTTATGTTTCTTATTACCCGTGACATGGGGCGAAATATAGGCAAGAACCTCGCGGTGGAACAGAGCGAAACGGTGTTATTGTCGCGTTTTGCGGAGCCTGTCACAGCCGACAAAGCGAATGTCACAGAGATAAAAGCGCACTGCGCAAACCCATCTTAGACTGCGATGACACCCTGCGAATAATAAGGAATCGCTATGTCTGATACACAGGTCGCAGTACTGCACAGCGTGCAGCAATTTCTGGATCGCCAACATGGCCTCTGGATCGAGGGACAACCGTCCGCCTCCGGCAGCGAAAAGCGTCTGGATATCTTTAACCCGGCAACCGGGCAGGTGATTGCCTCGACCGCCGATGCCAGCGCGCAGGATGTCGACCGCGCGGTGATGTCCGGCTGGCGCGCCTTTGTCGCCCGCAGCTGGTCCGGCAAACTGCCGGCTGAGCGCGAACGTATTCTGCTGCGCTTCGCCGATCTGGTGGAGCAGCACACCGAGGAGCTGGCCCAGCTCGAAACCCTGGAGCAGGGTAAATCCATTAACATCTCCCGCGCCTTTGAAGTGGGCTGCACCCTGAACTGGATGCGCTACACCGCCGGGCTGACCACTAAAATCGCCGGTAAGACGCTGGATCTCTCTATTCCTATGCCGCAGGGAGCGCGCTACCAGGCGTGGACGCGCAAAGAGCCGATTGGTGTGGTGGCCGGGATTGTGCCGTGGAACTTCCCGCTGCTGATTGGCATGTGGAAAGTGATGCCTGCTCTGGCGGCAGGGTGTTCTATCGTGATCAAACCGTCGGAAACCACGCCCCTGACCCTGTTGCGCGTGGCGGAGCTGGCAAGCGAGGCCGGGATCCCGGATGGCATCTTTAACGTGGTGACCGGCAGCGGGGCCGTGTGTGGCGCCGCGTTAACCAGCCATCCGCATATCGCCAAGGTGAGCTTTACCGGCTCGACCGCCACCGGGAAACAGATTGCGCGCGCCGCCGCGGATCGTCTGATGGGCGTGACCCTCGAACTGGGCGGTAAGAACCCGGCTATCGTCCTGAAAGATGCCGATCCGGCATGGGTGATCGAAGGGCTGATGACCGGCAGCTTCCTCAACCAGGGCCAGGTCTGTGCAGCAAGTTCGCGTATTTACATTGAAGCGCCGCTGTTTGATACCGTGGTGAGCGGTTTTGAGCAGGCGGTGAAATCCCTTAGCGTCGGGCCGGGGATGTCCCAGGAGGCGCACATCAACCCGCTGGTTTCCCGCGCCCACTGCGACAAAGTGCAGACCTTCCTTGATGAAGCGCAGTCGCGCCAGGCTGAGCTGATTACCGGCAACCGTGGTCCGAACGATCAGGGTTACTACGTGTCGCCGACGCTGGTGGTGAACCCGGACGCCAGCCTGCGCCTGACCCGCGAAGAGGTGTTTGGCCCGGTGGTCAACCTGGTGCGCGTCGCCGACGGCGAAGAGGCGCTGCGCCTGGCGAACGATACCGAATATGGCCTGACCGCCAGCGTCTGGACGCAAAACATCAGTAAAGCGCTGGAGTACACCGACCGCCTGCAGGCGGGCACCGTATGGGTGAACAGTCATACCCTGATCGACGCCAACCTGCCGTTTGGGGGGATGAAGCAGTCCGGCACAGGCCGCGATTTCGGCCCGGACTGGCTGGATGGCTGGTGTGAAACCAAATCGGTGTGCGTGCGCTACTGACGCCCGGCGGCGCTGCGCTTGCACGGGCCTACGGTCTGGTCGGTTTACCGCACCGTAGGTCGGGTAAGGCAAGAGCCGCCACCCGACACAGGCCGCACCGCACCGTAGGTCGGGTAAGGCGCAGCCGCCACCCGACACAGGCCGCACCGCACCGTAGGTCGGGTAAGGCAGAGCCGCCACCCGACACAGGCCGCACCGTACCGTAGGTCGGGTAAGGCGCAGCCGCCACCCGACATCAGACCGCACCGTGCCAACAAAACCGCACCCTTAGCAGGACCAGCGATTTCGTCCTGCATTTTTCGCCCGGTAGAGCGCGGCGTCGGCCTGGGCAATAACCTCGCTGGCCGTTTGACCGGCGGTCATCAAGGCGATCCCCATGCTCACCGTGACGCTGTCGCTGACCGTTGAGGCCGCATGCGGAATGGCCGCAGCGCGCAGACGCTCCTGAATGCGCGCCGCCACCTGTTCCGCCACTTTTTCCGTCGCATCAAACAGGATCAGCAGAAACTCCTCGCCACCGTAGCGCGACACCACATCGTCCGGGCTGCGCACCACCTGTTTCAGCGCCTGCGCCACTGCCGTCAGACACTCATCCCCGGCCTGATGCCCGTAACGATCGTTGTAGCGCTTAAACTCATCGACATCGAGCATAATCAGCGCAAAATCGTTCCCCTGATTGACCGCGTTTTCCAGCACTGTCTCCATCGCCCGGCGATTAGCGGTGTCGGTGAGCGGATCCTTGTGCGCAAGGGCATCCAGCCGGGCAATCAGCGCCTGGTTCTGTTGATGGCGCAGCCAGGCCTCATCAAACCAGCGCACTAAAATAAACCGCCCGTAAACCAGCACCACCGTAAAGATAAGCCACACCACGACGAAACGCAGGCTGACGCCCTGGTTCAGCACCAGGCTTGCAACCGGCATCGCCGCCCACAGCGGCAGCGCATAGCTCATCAACCCAACCGGGAAAAAATAGAGTCCTGCCAGCGCCGTCAGGAGCAGGGTGGTGCAGAGCGGCCAGGCGAAGGGCAGTTTCAGGTGGGCGATAAACCCGACGGCACAGCAGGACCAGATCAGGCCTGCCAGCAGCAACAGCAGGCTCAGGCCGCGTTTTTTTTGCCAGACCAGCAGCAGGGAGAGGCTGAACAGAACGATGACCGCCAGCATCAGCCAATCGATCATCCGGGCGCTGAAGGCGTTCACCTGATACAGCGCGTCAATGCCGTCGAACAGCCCGTTACGCAATAACACCATTAGCGCAAAGCCGATGTTGACGAGCGCCAGCCACGGCATGCTGAGAGTCAGCCCGCGGGTGACCATATCCCTGCGGGCGAAAGGCTCCGCCCGCAGGCTGGTGGGTTTACGGTGTAACAATGTTGAACCAGAACTCAAATTTATCCATATAGCTCAGCATGGTATCAAGTTTTGCTCCGTCACCGGTAACCTTCACCGCGCCGCTCTCCTCAGCCTGTTTCAGGGTGGTCTCCTTGAGGATGATTTTATTCAGCGTGTCGCGGCTCAGGGTGATAGTGGCGTCGGCGTCGGTCGCTTCGGCATTAGCGGTGTGGTTCAGCACCCCGTTTTCCAGCTCGAGCTTGTACTTGCCGCCGTCGCTGCCGAGGTCGATGTTGAACACCGATTTCGCGGTCCCGGCTTTTTCACCGTTAATGTGCACCGCCAGATAGTCGAAGAACATTTCCGGGGTCATCGCCCGCACCGTATCCGGACTGGCGGTGTTCGGGGTCGGCCCTTTCACTACGCCGTTACGCAGCTCCTGCGCACCGGTAAGATAGAAGTTACGCCATGGGCCCGACTCCGCCTGATAGCCTAACTGCTCAAGCGCATCCGCTTCCAGATTACGGGCCGCCTGGTTGTTCGGATCGGCAAACACCACCTTGCTCACCACCTGCGCCACCCAGCGATAGTTACCCTGGTCGAAGTCAGTTTTGGCCTTCTGTAGAATGGCGTCGGCGCCGCCCATGTAGTCTACATATTTCTTCGCAGCCTCTTCCGGCGGCAGCTCATCCAGGGTCGCCGGGTTGCCGTCGAACCAGCCGAGATAGAGCACGTAGGTGGCCTTCACGTCGTGACTTACCGACCCGTAGTAGCCCCGGTTGGCCCAGGTGTGCGCCAGCGAATCCGGCAGCTTGAAGTTCGCCGCAATTTCATCCCGGGTCATGCCCTGGTTCGCCATGCGCAGGGTCTGGTCATTGATGTAGCGATACAGGTCTCGCTGGCTTTTCAGCAGTTTATTGACGTTTTCATTACCCCAGGTCGGCCAGTGGTGCTGAGCCATCAGCACTTCGGCTTTATCACCCCAGCGCACAATGGCTTCGTTGATATATTTTGACCACGGCAGCGGCTCGCGGATCTTCGCCCCGCGCAGGGAGTAGGTGTTATGCAGGGTGTGGGTGACATCCTCGGCGGATTCGATCAGTTTTTTCTCTTCGATGTACCAGAGCATTTCTGACGGCGCTTCTGAGCCCGGCGCCAGCATAAAGTCATAGGTCAGGCCGTCGATGGTCTCTTTCTGTCCATCTTTTTCGATGATATTGGTCGGCGCAAGCAGGGTTACGGTCCCGGCGGAGGTCGTAGTGCCGAGCCCGGCGCCCACCTGTCCTTTAGGATCCGGCTTCAGCAGGTTGCCGTACATATAGCTGGCGCGGCGGCTCATGACGTTCCCGGCCATAATGTTTTCTGCCACTGCGGCTTCCATAAAGCCGGCTGGGGCGTAGATTTTGACTTTCCCGGCTTTGACATCAGCCTCATCCACCACGCCGCGCACGCCGCCGTAGTGGTCAACGTGGCTGTGGGTGTAGATCACCGCCACCACCGGTTTCTGCCCGCGGTTTTTGTAATAGAGATCCATCCCGACTTTTGCCGTTTCAGCAGAGACCAGCGGGTCGACTACGGTGATACCGGTCGCTCCTTCGATAATGGTCATGTTCGACAGATCGAGGTTACGGATTTGATAGACCCCATCCGTGACTTCAAACAGGCCGCTAATATTAATCAGCTGCGCCTGACGCCACAGGCTGGGGTTGACGGTATCCGGCGCTTTATCGCCCTCTTTAATAAAGGCGTACTGCTGCGGATCCCAGACCACATTGCCCTGTTCGCCTCTGATCACCTCGGTGGGAAGCGCGGCGATAAAGCCTCTATGGGCATCGGTGAAATCGGCATTGTCGGAGAAGGGCAGCTGGCTGAAGAGGGCATTATTGGCTTGCTGAGTGGCGGCGGCGGCCTCTTTTGGCGCCTCTGCGGCAAATGCAGGGGTGCCAGCAGAAATAAAAACGCCTGCAAGCGCAAGACTTCTTGCTATCAAGTTGAATCTCATCCTAAAAACCTCTCAATGTTCATACAACGACGTAAGGGAGAACTTCGTGTGATGTCCATAAAAAACGTTTTAAGAAAGGCAACCCGGACGGCATGGGTATGATTAACTATAAGCAAGGAAAGCTGTTCATAAAATAACCTACTTAAACTAAATTGAATGGCTGTTTAGGTCAGGTAAGCGCAGCGCCACCCGACAATGCCCGGCGGCGCTGCGCTTGCACGGGCCTACGGTCCCGTAGGTCGGGTAAGGCGCAGCCGCCACCCGACAACAAACCGCACAGACAATAAAAAGCCGGGCAATATGCCCGGCTGTTTATCACTGCCCCTCTTTCTTCTTGCCGAGCGACGGCGTCTCGTCGAAGAAGTTCCACGGTTTGAGCAGAGCATGCACCCACTCGGTTGGCATAATCGGCCACTCTTCGGCGCGGGCCACGTGGGTGGTACCGGTGGTGATCCACACCACGTTATCCTGGTTATTCAGCGACTCGTTATCCTTGCTGAACTGGCCCAGCCCCTGGTCATGGGAGGAGCGATTCGGGAATTTGCCCTCCGGGTACATCTCATTTGGATGGTAGCGGGTCACCCACAGCTGTTTATCCATAAAGCTGAGGCGATGATAGATCCACTCATCCGGGGCGAATTTCGCGCCGGTCGCCACCGGGTGCGTGCCGCCCGCATAAGGGATGATCTGGTAAGAGATCGGGTTGCCCATGCGGTTCTCTTTGCTGGTGTTGCTCAGCAGACGAATGGTGCCCGGGTCAAATTTCTGCGCCGCCTGCTGCTCGCTGTCGATGTTGTATTGATTAACCTGCATGGTACTGGTGCGCGGGCCGCCTGCGGTGTTCGGTTTCACCTCCGGATCCATCGCCACCAGGCTGTTGTTGGTGCCATCCACGTCCAGATCCAGACGGAAGTTATAGATGTGCTGGTGGGTCGTGCCGACAATGTTGTGGTCGATCAGGGTGCCGTACTTCGTATCCTCTTTCGCGCTCGGGTCATGCATGGTTTTCGCCATCACCCCTTTTACCGCTTCGATACCGGTCGCCCCGGCATCAATGCCGATGGTGCCGTTTTCGTGGAAGATCCAGTCGAAGATGTAGTCATAGTTGCCCACAGTGCTGATCCAGCGCACCACCAGCTCGCGGCGTTCGGTGCTGACGTTCGGCTGATTCATCTCCTGATGCTTATATTCCGGCCCGGCGTAGCGTTCAAAAATCGCCATCGCCCGCGGGATCTCCATTGGTGCACCGGTGTAGTCCGGGATGGTCTGATTCAGCAGCACGGCGTTGGAGGGCACATCTTTGCCGCGCACCAGCGGTGAGGTGAGGGTGCCCATGCCGTAGTCGCCGGAATCCAGATAGGCTTTGAAGTACCAGCCCACGTCCGGGTCGCCGTAAGGAACGATCATCCCGCCCAGCGATCCCTCGTACATCACCTGGCGTTTTTTGCCGTTGTCGTTAAAGGTGACGGTGGAGATGATAGGCCCGACGCGGGAGTCGAGGCTCAGGTGGAAATCCCAGTTCTGCCAGTGGATCATATTGCCGGTAATGGTGTAGTTCTTGCCTTCCGGCTCCACAATCTCCAGCGGTTTGTGCACTACCGGTTCGCGGTCGCGGCCATCATAGGGGCGGGACTGCATCGGTACTGGCACGACAGCGCCTTCTTCAATTTTGACGATCTTCTTCTCGATCAGGTCGACCACCGCCACCAGGTTCTCAATCGGGTGCGCCCAGTAGTTGCCGTCGCCGGTATCCAGGTAGCTCACCACTTTCAGCAGGCGATCTTCCTGCTTCAGACCATCCTTACCGTCAAAGTAGCCGACCGTCAGCGGGGTGGTCATCACCTTTGCCGGGTCGTTGATGCCGCGTTTTTTCAGCGCCTCGGCATACTCCGGGCTGCCGGTGACGATCTTCTGCACCGACATAAAGTCATCCAGCAGCACCATGCCGTGGGCGTCTTTGATCGGCTCCCAGTGCAGGATTTTCTTGTCCTGCAGATCCACCAGCGCTTCAACGATAAATTTGCCGTCCAGCAGGGTGATATTAGCCTGACGCGGCGCATCCACCGCCGTGCCGTTCAGCACGAAATCCCACACTTTGGCTTTGTCCGGCTCGGCCAGCGCGATCTGCGTGAAGCGGGTATTCGGTTTAAAGTCCGGCGAGGCTTTCACAATCCCGACGGCCTCTTTGATCTCATCCGCGGAGAGGGCGTTCAGCGGGTGCGGGGTTTTCTCCACCTGGAAGGTCTGGTCAAGGCCGGACTGGAACACATCGTTAACAAAGGTATCGGCGATCCAGGCCTTATTGTCTTTCATCACCACCGGCGCCTGTAGGGTCAGCGGTTTGCCGTTGACCATAGCGGTCGTGGCGCCCGGCTTCACTTTGATGAAGGCCCCGTCTTTGCTGATGGTGAACATCTGGGCGTAGTCGTCCCATTTCACATCAGAGCCAAACTCGGTCAGGGTTTTATCCATTTCGACCATATGTGCTGCACCACCGTGCGCCAGCACCTGGCCGGAAAAGAGACAGGCAACGGCCAACGCCAGCGCCGTTTTACGTGGAGAAAAAATGGAGGAGCTTCCCATGATTAACCTCTGTTGTATGTGTTGTTATCCACTCGGGACCGCTGTTCTGCGCGCGGTTTATTCATTGCCAACATAGCAATAACGCGTTAAGTACCGTTTGCCTGCATTTGCCAGATGTTTTGTCAGATGTGCCAGAAGCCGGGTAACGTGCGCAACGTTACCCGGATGGAGGGGGATCAGGCGTCAAAATCTCCGCGCTGACGGGAGACGAGGGTCAGGATCGAGTAGAGCGCCACCGGCTGCTGGTGCTGGTTGAAAATCTCAACCGCCCATTCCACCACGCCGGTCGGTTTCTCTTCCGCCGTGCGCTGTTTCTTCAGCGTCTTGCGCTTACAGGTCAGACGCACCTGGATGGTGTCGCCCGGCTTCACCGGCTCAATAAAGCGCAGGTTTTCCATGCCGTAGTTGGCAATCACCGGCCCGACGCCCGCATCGACGAACAGACCCGCCGCCGCGGAGATCAGGAAGTAACCGTGCACCACCCGTTCGCCGAAAATCGACTCCGCCGCACCGATCTTGTCCATATGGGCGTAGAAATGATCCCCGCTCAGGCAGGCAAAGTTAACGATGTCGGTCTCGGTCAGGGTGCGGCGTGGGGTCAGCAGGCTGTCGCCCGGCTGTAACTCCTCGAAGTATTTGCGGAACGGATGGACGCGATCCTCCTGCACCTGCGCGCCGCGTACCCACTGTTGGCTGATGGCGGCCAGCATGCTCGGGCTGCCCTGGATGGCGGTGCGTTGCAGGTAGTGTTTCACCGCCCGCAGGCCGCCCAGCTCCTCACCACCCCCGGCGCGGCCCGGGCCGCCGTGCACCAGCTGCGGCAGCGGGGAGCCGTGGCCGGTGGACTCTTTGGCCGACTCTTCGTTGAGGATCTGGATACGTCCGTGGGCGCGGGCGGCGCCGGCGATAAACTGACGCGCCAGGTGCAAATCGGCGGTGACCAGCGTCCCGGCAAGGCTACCTTCCCCGGCGCGGGCGAGGGTCATGGCGTGCTCGCGATCCTGATACGGCATCAGTGTGGCGACCGGGCCAAAGGCTTCGGTGGCATGTACGGCGGGGGTTTCGTCCGGCTGCGGACAGAACAGTAGCGTCGGCGGGAAGAAGGCCCCGGCTGCGTTCAGGTCGGCTTTCCCGCCCAGACGAATCTGGCAGCCCGCCGTGACTAAAGCATCCACTTTCTCCTGCACGTCAGCGCGCTGCTCGGCGTTGACCAGCGAGCCCATTTTGACTCCTTCCTGAGCCGGGTCGCCGACAGCCACTTTTTCCAGTCGGGCAATCAGCGCCTGGCTGACGGCTTCTACCTGCGCCTGCGGGACGATGATGCGGCGGATAGCGGTACATTTCTGCCCGGCTTTCGCCGTCATCTCCCGCACCACTTCGCGAATGAAAAGGACAAATTCAGGCTGCTCCGGGGTGACGTCATCGCCCAGCACGCAGCAGTTCAGGGAGTCTGCTTCCATGGTGAAGGGAATCGATTTTGCCATGATGTTGGGGTGGACACGCAGCTTCTGGCCGGTCACGGCGGAGCCGGTAAAGGTCACCACGTCCTGGCAGTCGAGCTGGTCGAGCAGATCCCCCGCGCCGCCGCAGATCAGGCTGATGGCGCCGTCCGGCACCAGGCCGCTGTCGACGATCGCTTTCACCATCGCCTGAGTCACCTGAGCGGTGGCGGTGGCTGGTTTAATGATTGCTGGCATCCCCGCCAGCCAGGTGGGGGCCAGCTTTTCCAGCATCCCCCAGCAGGGGAAGTTAAAGGCGTTAATGTGGACGGCCACGCCGGATTTCGAAGTCAGGACGTGACGCGCGGCGAAACCGCCTTCTTTCGACAGTGGGATCAGCTCATCTTCCGGCCACAGGGTATCGTCCGGCAGCTCGCGGCTGCCGAGGCTGGCGAAGGTGAACAGCGTGCCGATCCCGCCCTCGATATCCACCCAGCTATCGGCGCGGGTCGCCCCGGTTTGCGCCGACAGCGCATAAAAGGTCTCTTTCTGGCTCAGCAGATGTTTTGCCACCGCTTTCAGCATGGCGGCGCGTTCGATAAAGGTCATGGCATGAAGCGCTTCGCCGCCTTTCTCAATGGCGTAGCGACGTGCGGCGGCCATATCCAGCCCTTCGCTGGTAACGGACCAGAGGGATTCACCGCTGATGGCGTGTTGAATGGTGCGCTCACGGCCCCGGCCAGACTGCCAGGTACCGGACAAGAAGCTGGCTAACTGCTGCATCTTTCTCTCCAGATGGTTCGTAATTTCACTATAAATAGTTCGTTTGTGAATCATAAAAAGCAAGCGACTTGTTAATGTTTTATTAACATTGTGATCTCGCTTAATCTTCTTAACTCCCGCAGGCCGCGTCGTATCTGGGGTGTGGAAATCTCTTGCGAGCCTCATCACAAAACGAATAAACGCTTCTTGGGTTATTCATTAACCTTTGTGTAACTTTTATAAAACAAAGTGATTCATTATTGAATGATATTTAGCAGTTAAACGAATCAAAAGGGTGATGACGTGACGGAAGAACAACGCTTTGAGCAGCGCATCGCGCAAGAGACGGCCATCGAGCCGCAGGACTGGATGCCTGACGCGTACCGTAAAACGCTGATCCGCCAGATTGGTCAGCATGCGCACTCCGAAATTGTCGGCATGCTGCCGGAAGGGAACTGGATCACCCGCGCCCCGACGCTGCGCCGTAAGGCCATCCTGCTGGCGAAAGTGCAGGACGAAGCCGGGCACGGGCTCTACCTCTATAGCGCGGCGGAAACGTTGGGCTGCGCCCGGGAAGACATCTACCAGAAGATGCTCGACGGCAAGATGAAATACTCCTCCATCTTCAACTACCCGACCCTGAGCTGGGCGGATATCGGCGTGATCGGCTGGCTGGTGGATGGCGCGGCCATCGTTAACCAGGTGGCGCTGTGCCGGACCTCCTACGGCCCCTATGCCCGGGCGATGGTGAAAATCTGTAAAGAAGAGAGCTTCCACCAGCGTCAGGGCTTTGAGGCCTGCATGGCCCTGGCCCAGGGCAGCGAAGCCCAGCGCCAGATGTTGCAAGACGCCATCAACCGCTTCTGGTGGCCAGCGCTAATGATGTTTGGCCCGAACGACGACAACTCGCCGAACAGCGCCCGCAGCCTGGCCTGGAAGATCAAACGTTTTGGCAATGACGAGCTGCGCCAGCGCTTTGTCGACAACACCGTGCCGCAGGTGGAAATGCTGGGCATGACCGTCCCGGATGCGGATCTGCAGTTCGATGCCGAAACCGGTCACTACCGTTTTGGCGAGATCGACTGGCAGGAGTTTGACGAGGTGATTAACGGGCGCGGTGTCTGCAATCACGAACGTCTGGCCGCCAAGCGTAAAGCCTGGGAAGAGGGGACGTGGGTGCGCGAAGCCGCACTGGCGCACGCTGAAAAACAACACGCCCGCAAGGTCGCATAAGGGGAATCAAGATGAGCAAAACATACTGGCCGTTGTACGAAGTCTTTGTCCGCAGCAAGCAGGGTCTGTCCCACCGTCACGTGGGCAGCCTGCATGCCGCCGATGACCGTATGGCGCTGGAAAACGCGCGCGACGCCTACACCCGCCGTAATGAAGGCTGTTCCATCTGGGTGGTGAAGGCGAGCGAAATCGTCGCCTCCCAGCCAGAAGAGCGCGGTGAGTTTTTCGACCCGGCGGAGAGCAAGGTCTACCGCCATCCGACCTTCTACACCATCCCTGATGGCATCGAGCACATGTGAGGCCACGGATGAAAACGTTAACGCAATATGTTCTGCGCCTGGGTGATAACGGGCTGGTGCTCTCCCAGCGTCTGGGAGCGTGGTGTGGTCACGCCCCGGAGCTGGAGATTGACCTCGCGCTGGCCAATATCGGCCTCGACCTGCTGGGCCAGGCGCGCAATTTCTTAACCTACGCCGCCGAGCTGGAAGGCGAGGGCGACGAAGACACGCTGGCCTTCCAGCGCGACGAGCGCCAGTTCAGCAACCTGCTGCTGGTGGAGCAGCCCAACGGCAACTTCGCCGACACCATCGCCCGTCAGTACTTTATCGACGCCTGGCACGTGGCGCTCTATACCCGTCTGACCCAGAGCCGCGACGGGCAGCTTGCCGCCATCGCCGCCAAATCCATCAAAGAAGCCCGCTACCACCTGCGCTTCAGCCGCGGCTGGCTGGAACGCCTGGGCAACGGCACGGAGATCTCCGGGCAAAAAATGCAGCAGGCGGTCAATGACCTGTGGCGTTTCACCGCCGAGCTGTTCGAGGCGGACGAGATTGACCTGACGTTGGCCGCCGAAGGTATCGCCGTCGATCCGCGCAGCCTGCGCAATGAATGGGAAGCGGAAGTCTTCGCCGGGCTGAACGAGGCGACGCTGAGCATTCCGCAGGAAGCAGCCTACCGCACCGGTGGCCGTAAAGGGCTGCACACCGAACATCTGGGGCCGATGCTGGCAGAGATGCAATATCTGCAGCGCGTCTATCCCGGCCAGCAGTGGTAATCCAGGAGAGCGCCATGCAACATGCCGTCCAACTCACCCCCGCCGCCGTCCCGCAGATCTGGTCTCTGTTAAGCCAGATCCCGGACCCGGAGATCCCGGTGCTGACCATCACCGACTTAGGGATGGTGCGCAGCGTGACGCCGCAGGATGAGGGCTGGGCCATCGGTTTTACGCCGACCTATTCCGGCTGTCCGGCTACCGACCATCTGATGGGGGCGATCCGCGACACCCTGACCGCCCACGGCTATGGGCCGGTGCAGATCACCATCCAGCTCGACCCGGCATGGACCACCGACTGGATGACCCCGGACGCCCGGGAGCGTCTGCGCCAGTACGGCATTAGCCCACCGGCCGGGCACAGCTGCCATGCGCATCTGCCGGCTGAAGTGACCTGTCCGCGCTGCGCCAGCACCCGCACCACGCTGATCAGTGAATTTGGTTCCACGGCCTGCAAAGCGCTCTGGCGCTGCGACAGCTGCCGTGAACCCTTCGATTATTTCAAATGTATCTGAGGTCGCCATGACAACGTTTCATTCCTTAACGGTGGCAAAGGTGGAACCCGAAACCCGCGATGCGGTGACCATCACCTTCGCGGTTCCCCAGCCTTTGCAGGAGGCCTATCGCTTCCGTCCGGGCCAGCATCTGACCCTGAAAGCCCACCTCGCGGGCGAAGAACTGCGCCGCTGCTACTCCATCTGCCGCAGCGTTCAGCCGGGCGAAATCAGCGTGGCGGTAAAAGCCATCGACGGCGGGCGCTTCTCGCGCTATGCCCGGGATGAAATCAAGCAGGGGATGGCGCTGGAGGTGATGGTGCCGCAGGGTCATTTTGGCTATCAGCCGCTGGCAGAGCGTGAAGGCTGCTACCTGGCGATTGCCGCCGGATCCGGCATCACCCCGATGCTGGCGATCATCTCCAGCACCCTGAAGACCGAACCGAACAGCCAGTTCACCCTGATTTATGGTAACCGCAGCAGCCAGAGCATGATGTTCCGCCAGGCGCTGGCCGACCTGAAGGACAGCTATCCGACCCGCCTGCAGGTGGTCAACATCTTCAGCCAGGAGACGCTGGACAGCGAGCTGCTGCACGGGCGCATTGACGGCGAAAAACTGCAGGCGCTGGCGAAGCACCTCATCGACTTCAGCCAGTTTGATGAAGCCTTTATCTGCGGCCCGGCGGCGATGATGGACGAAGCGGAACAGACGCTTAAGGCGCTGGGGATGCCGGAGAAATCGCTGCATCTTGAGCGCTTCAACACCCCGGGCACAATCGTCAAACGCACCCATACGGTACAGACCGGGGGGCAAAAAGTGACGGTGCGCCAGGACGGGCGCGACCGCGAGATCACCCTCACCGCCGAAGACGAAAGCATTCTGGATGCCGCTCTGCGCCAGGGGGCGGACCTGCCGTACGCCTGCAAAGGCGGGGTCTGTGCCACCTGCAAATGCAAGGTGGTGCGCGGCAAGGTGGATATGGTGACCAACTACAGCCTGGAGCCGGATGAACTGGCAGCAGGCTACGTGCTGAGCTGCCAGGCCCTGCCGCTGACCAGCGACGTGGTGGTGGACTTTGATGCGAAGGGGATGGCATGAGCGACCTGATTGTCACCCGTCACGGTCGGGTATTGCTCCTGACCCTCAATCGCCCCGCGGCCCGCAACGCCCTGAACAATGGCCTGCTGAGCGAACTGGCGTCCACCCTGGAAGCTGCCGCCGTAGACAGCGAGATTTCGGTGTGCGTGATTACCGGCAACGAACGTTTCTTTGCCGCCGGAGCCGATCTGAACGAGATGGCGGAAAAAGATCTGGCCGCCACCCTTAACGACATACGCCCGCAGCTGTGGGCGCGCATCAACGCTTTTAATAAGCCGCTTATCGCCGCCGTCAATGGCTACGCCCTGGGCGCGGGCTGCGAGCTGGCACTGCTGTGCGATGTGGCGATCGCCGGGGAAAATGCCCGCTTCGGCCTGCCGGAAATCACCTTAGGCATTATGCCGGGCGCGGGTGGCACACAACGGCTGATCCGCAGCGTCGGCAAATCCCTTGCCAGCAAAATGGTGCTGACCGGGGAAAGCATTACCGCCCGTCAGGCGCTGGCAGCCGGGCTGGTGAGCGATGTACATCCCGAAGCCCTGACCCTGGAATATGCTCTCAAAAAGGCGGCACTGATGGCGCGTCACTCCCCGCTGGCGTTGCAGGCGGCGAAGCAGGCGTTACGCCAGTCTCAGGAGGTGGCCCTCACCGCCGGGCTGGCCCAGGAGCGTCAGCTCTTTACCCTGCTGGCGGCCACCGAGGATCGCCGGGAAGGGATCGACGCCTTTCTGCAAAAACGCACCCCTGAATTTAAAGGACGCTAACCATGGATTTTATTCTGAGTCACGTTGAGCAGGGGGTCATGACCCTTACCCTGAACCGCCCGGAGCGGCTCAACAGCTTCAATGAGGAGATGCATCAGCAGCTGGCAGCATGTCTGACCCAGGCCGAGCGCGACGACAGCGTGCGTTGTCTGCTGGTCACCGGGGCCGGACGCGGTTTTTGTGCCGGGCAGGATCTCAACGACCGTAACGTTGACCCGAACAGCCCGGCGCCGGATCTCGGCATGTCGGTGGAGAAATTTTACAACCCGCTGGTACGCCGTCTGGCAAAACTGCCCAAGCCGGTGATCTGCGCGGTGAACGGCGTGGCCGCCGGAGCGGGGGCGACCCTGGCGCTGGGCTGCGACATCGTTATCGCCGCCCGTTCGGTGAACTTTGTGATGGCCTTCAGCAAGCTCGGTCTGGTGCCGGATTCCGGCGGCACCTGGCTGCTGCCGCGTCTGACCGGCCGCGCCCGGGCGATGGGCCTGGCCCTGCTGGGGGAGAAGATCAGCGCTGAACAGGCACACGCCTGGGGCATGATCTGGCAGGTCGTGGATGATGCCGAACTGACCGACACCGCCCGCCAGCTGGCGGTGCATCTGGCCTCCCAGCCGACCTTTGGCCTGGGGCTGATCAAGCAGGCGATCAATGCCGCCGAAACCAACACCCTGGACGCGCAGCTGGATCTGGAGCGCGACTATCAGCGCCTGGCCGGGCGCAGCGCCGACTACCGGGAAGGGGTCAGCGCCTTCCTCAACAAACGCGCGCCGCAGTTTACGGGGAAATAAGATGACGACAATTCATACCGTGGCGGTGATTGGCAGCGGCATCATGGGAGCCGGGATCGCCGAAGTGGCGGCGAGCCACGGCCACCCGGTGCTGGTGTATGACATCAATGCTGAGGCCATCTCCCGCGCCATTGACGCCATTCGCAGCCGTCTCGAATCCCGCGTGGCGCGCGGCAAGCTCGCCGTCCATGACGCCGAACAGACGCTCCAGCGCTTGGTGCCCGTTACCGACATCCACGCGCTGGCGAAGGCCGACCTGGTGATTGAAGCCGCCTCTGAGCAAATGGCCGTTAAAAAGGCGCTCTTTGCCGAGCTGGCGGAGATCTGCCCGGCTAACACGCTGTTGACCAGCAACACCTCGTCCATTTCCATTACGGCGATTGCCGCCGACCTGCACCATCCTGAGCGCGTGGCGGGGCTGCACTTCTTTAACCCCGCCCCGGTGATGAAGCTGGTGGAAGTGGTAAGCGGCCTGGCGACTTCCGGGGAAGTGGTCGAACAACTGAGCGAGCTGGCGACGCGCTGGGGCAAACAGCCGGTGCGCTGCCAGTCCACGCCGGGCTTTATCGTTAACCGCGTGGCGCGTCCGTACTATGCCGAAGCCTGGCGGGCGCTTGAAGAGCAGGTTGCCGCCCCGGAGGTCATCGACGCGGCGCTGCGTGAGGGGGCCGGGTTCCCGATGGGGCCGCTGGAGCTGACCGATATGATCGGCCAGGACGTCAACTTTGCCGTGACCTGCTCGGTATTCAACGCCTTCTGGCAGGAGCGCCGTTTCCTGCCGTCGCTGGTGCAGCAGGAGCTGGTGCTAGGTGGGCGTCTCGGCAAGAAGAGCGGGCAGGGGGTCTACAACTGGCGTAACGAAAAGCCTGCCGTTAACTGGCTTGCAGAGGTGGAAGATAGTTACAGTGTCATGCATCAGCAGAAAAAAAGTGACGGTGTCACTGAAATCGACGGCGTACTGCTGATTGAAACCCAGGGCGAGACCGCCCAGGCGCTGGCGAACCGTTACGGCCAGCCAGTGGTGGTGTTCGACAGACAGGAGAGCGACGTGGCGGTGATTGCCGCCGCGGCCAGCAACCCGACAGCCGCGACACTGAAAGCGGTGCGCCACTTCCAGCAGCAGGGCAAGCGCGTGTTGCAGGTGGTGGATTATCCCGGCCTGCTGATCTGGCGCACGGTGGCGATGATTATCAACGAAGCCCTCGACGCCCTGCAAAAAGGGGTCGCCAGCGAACAGGATATCGATACCGCCATGCGCCTCGGGGTGAACTACCCGCGCGGCCCGCTGGCCTGGGGAGAACAGCTTGGCTGGCAGCGTCTGCTGTGCCTGCTGGAAAACCTGCAACGCCATTACGGCGAAGAGCGTTACCGTCCTTCATCCCTGCTGCGCCAGCGCGCGCTTCTGGAGAGTAGCTATGAGTCATAACGCCTGGCGCAACGCCCGCGCCATGTATGAAAACGATGCCTGCGCCCAGGCCTATGGCATCGACATTATTGAGATGGATGACGGCGTCGCCGTGTTGACCATGACCGTCACGCCGCAGATGCTCAACGGCCACAAGAGCTGCCATGGCGGACAGCTATTCACCCTCGCCGACACCGCTTTCGCCTACGCCTGCAACAGCCAGGGGCTGGCGGCGGTGGCCTCGGGCTGCACCATCGATTTTGTCCGTCCGGCCTTTGCCCACGATAAGCTCACCGCCACGGCGCAGGTGCGTCATCAGGGGAAACAGACCGGCGTATATGACATTGAAATCGTTAATCAACAACAGAAAACGGTTGCCCTGTTCCGTGGGAAATCCCACCGCATCGGCGGCACTGTGACAGGAGAAGCATGATGCGTGACGCCTTTATCTGTGACGGGATCAGAACCCCAATCGGTCGCTATGCCGGTGCGCTGTCCGGTGTGCGCGCGGACGACCTGGGCGCCATCCCCTTGCGTGAACTGCTGGCGCGTAACCCGGGTCTGGATGCGGAGCGCATCGACGATGTGATCTTTGGCTGCGCGAACCAGGCGGGGGAAGACAACCGTAACGTGGCGCGCATGTCCCTGCTGCTGGCCGGGCTGCCGCAGACCGTCTCCGGCACCACCCTGAACCGCCTTTGTGGTTCCGGTCTGGATGCGCTGGGCTTTGCCGCCCGCGCCATCCGCGCTGGTGATGGCGACCTGATGATCGCCGGTGGTGTGGAGTCGATGTCCCGTGCGCCTTTCGTGATGGGCAAAGCGACCAGCGCCTTCCAGCGCCAGAATGAAATTTTCGATACCACCATCGGCTGGCGTTTTGTGAACCCGCTCATGGCGCAGCAATTTGGTTCTGACAGCATGCCGGAAACGGCAGAGAATGTAGCGGAATTGTTAAAGATTTCCCGTGAGGATCAGGATGCCTTCGCCCTGCGCAGCCAGCAGCGCACCGCTCAGGCCCAGGCCAGCGGCATTCTGGCCCAGGAGATCGTGCCGGTCGTCATTAAAGGCAAAAAAGGGGCGGTCACCGAAGTGGTGCATGACGAGCATCTGCGCCCGGACACCACCCTCGAAATGCTGGCCGGGCTGAAAGCCCCCTTCCGGGCGGGCGGCGTGGTCACCGCAGGCAACGCTTCCGGCGTCAACGATGGCGCTGCGGCGCTGATTGTCGCCAGCGAGAAGATGGCGGCGGCCCAGGGCCTGACCCCGCGTACCCGCATCGTGGCGATGGCCACCGCCGGCGTTGAGCCGCGTCTGATGGGGCTGGGCCCGGTGCCTGCCACCCGTTGTGTGCTGGAGCGCGCCGGGCTGAGCATCAACGACATGGACGTGATCGAACTGAATGAAGCCTTTGCTTCGCAGGCGCTGGGCGTGCTGCGAGAGCTGGGGTTGCCGGACGATGCGCCGCACGTTAACCCCAACGGCGGGGCAATTGCCTTAGGCCATCCGCTGGGTATGAGCGGGGCCCGCCTGGCGCTGGCCGCCAGCAATGAGCTGCATCGTCGTAAAGGGCGCTATGCGCTTTGTACGATGTGCATTGGTGTCGGTCAGGGCATTGCCATGATCCTTGAGCGTGTCTGAACAATTATAAAAAGCGAGTACCCTACGATGACAACGACAATGACAAATACAGCGACAACCGCAACGTCAACTGCAACCTCGACGGCAACGCATCTTGACCCCATCGAAACCGCCTCCCTTGATGAGCTGCAGGCCCTGCAAACCGAGCGCATGAAGTGGACCTTAAAACACGCCTATGAAAATGTGCCGATGTACAAACGCAAGTTTGATGCGGCGGGCGTGCATCCTGACGATTTCAAAGAGTTAGCGGATATTCGCAAGTTCCCCTGCACCACCAAGCAGGATCTGCGCGATAACTATCCGTTTGATACCTTTGCGGTGCCGATGGAGCAGGTGGTGCGTATTCATGCCTCCTCTGGTACCACCGGTAAACCCACCGTGGTCGGCTACACGCAAAACGACATTGATAACTGGGCCAACATTGTGGCCCGCTCCCTGCGCGCCGCGGGGGGCAGTGCCAGGGACAAAATTCATGTCGCCTACGGCTATGGCCTGTTTACCGGCGGGCTGGGCGCCCACTACGGTGCCGAGCGTTTAGGCGCCACGGTGATCCCGATGTCCGGCGGCCAGACCGAAAAACAGGCCCAGCTGATCCGCGATTTCCAGCCAGATATGATCATGGTGACCCCCTCTTACTGCCTCAACCTGATCGAAGAGCTTGAGCGCCAGATGGGCGGCGATGCCAGCCAGTGCTCCCTGCGCGTGGGCGTTTTTGGCGCCGAGCCGTGGACCCTGGCGATGCGCCGGGAAATTGAAAAACGCCTCGGTATTACCGCTCTGGATATCTATGGGCTCTCCGAAGTGATGGGGCCGGGGGTGGCGATGGAGTGTATCGAAACTGCCGACGGCCCGACCATCTGGGAAGATCACTTCTACCCGGAGATCGTCAACCCGAACGACGGCACGCCGCTGGCCGACGGCGAGCAGGGGGAACTGCTCTTCACCACCCTGACCAAAGAGGCGCTGCCGGTGATCCGCTACCGCACCCGCGACCTGACCCGCCTGCTGCCGGGCACCGCCCGTACCATGCGCCGCATGGACAGGATCAGCGGCCGCAGCGACGATATGCTGATTATCCGCGGCGTCAACGTCTTCCCGTCCCAGCTGGAAGAGGAGATCGTCAAGTTTGAGCACCTGTCGCCGCACTATCAGCTGGAGGTGAACCGCCGTGGTCATCTTGATTCACTTTCGGTGAAGGTGGAGCTGAAAGAGAGCAGCCTGTCGCTGACCCACGAGCAGCGCTGCAACGTCTGCCACCAGCTGCGCCACCGCATTAAGTCGATGGTGGGGATCTCTACCGACGTGACGATCGTCAACTGCGGCAGCATTCCGCGTTCCGAAGGCAAAGCCTGTCGCGTCTTCGATCTGCGTAAGGCCGCAGCCAACAGCTAAGGCCGTCCGCGACCCTCTGCGTATTAGGGAGGGTCGCGCTTTTAGCGCTATGCTATGATTCATCCGCGAAAATAATCACAACAGAATGAATCACATGAGTAAACTCGACGCCTTTATCCAGCACGCTGTCAGCTCCGTTCCCGTCAGCGGTACCTCGCTGATCTCCTCCCTGTACGGTGATGCCCTGTCCCATCGCGGTGGTGAAGTCTGGCTGGGAAGCCTGGCGGCCCTGCTGGAGGGGATGGGATTTGGCGAGCGCTTCGTGCGCACCGCGCTGTTCCGTCTTAATAAAGAGGGCTGGCTGGATGTGGTTCGCATCGGCAGGCGCAGCTTCTACCGCCTGAGCGACAAAGGATTGCGTTTAACCCGCCGGGCCGAAACCAAGATTTATCGCGCAGAGCTACCGGCCTGGGACGGCAAATGGCTGCTGCTGCTCTCTGAAGGGATGGACAAAACCACGCTGGCGGATGTGAAAAAGCAGCTGATCTGGCAAGGCTTCGGCACCCTGGCGCCGAGCCTGATGGCCTCGCCGTCGCAACAGCTGGCAGACGTACAGACCCTGTTGCATGAAGCGGGCGTGGCGGAAAACGTCATCTGCTTTGAGGCGCATTCGCCGCTGGCGCTCTCCCGCGCCGCGCTGCGCGCCCGGGTGGAGGAGTGCTGGCAGCTCAGCGAGCAGAACCTGATGTATGAAACCTTTATCGACTCGTTCCGGCCATTGCTGCCCCTGTTGCGGGAGGCCACGCCGGAGGAGCTGACGCCGGCGCGCTGTTTCCATATCCAACTCTTGCTGATCCATTTTTATCGCCGGGTGGTGCTTAAGGATCCGCTCCTGCCGGAAGAGTTACTCCCGTCGCACTGGGCAGGCCAGACGGCCCGCCAGCTGTGCATTAACATTTATCAGCGCGTCGCGCCGGGTGCGCTGGCGTTTGTCAGTGAGAAAGGGGAGACCTCGGTCGGCGAACTGCCGTCGCCCGGCTCCTCCTACTGGCAGCGCTTCGGCGGCCTGACGCCCGCGTAACGGAGGTTATGTGCCTGTATATCAAATTGATGGTCTGACACCGGTTGTTCCACAGGAGAGTTATGTCCACCCGACAGCGGTCCTGATTGGCGACGTGATCCTCGGTAAGGGCGTCTACGTGGGCCCCAACGCCAGCCTGCGCGGAGATTTTGGCCGTATCGTGGTGAAAGACGGGGCCAATATTCAGGATAACTGCATCATGCACGGCTTCCCCGAGCAAGACACGGTGGTGGAAGAAGAGGGACATATCGGGCACGGCGCCATTCTGCACGGCTGCGTGATCCGCCGCAATGCGCTGGTGGGGATGAATGCGGTGATCATGGATGGCGCTGTGATTGGCGAGAACAGCATCGTCGGCGCGGCGGCATTTGTGAAAGCGAAAGCGGAAATGCCAGCCGACCATCTGATTATCGGCAGCCCGGCCAAAGCGATCCGCGTGTTGAGCGAGCAGGAGATGGCGTGGAAAAAGCAGGGCACCCGCGAGTACCAAACGCTGGTGGAGCGCTGCAAACAGACGATGCATCAGGTGGAGCCATTGCACGAGGTGGAACCGGATCGTAAGCGGCTGGTGTTTGACGAGAATCTGCGGCCGAAGTCGGCCCGCTGAGCGGCAAACCCCTTAATCCTGCGTGAGGCCATCTTTGTGTAGATTGAAGGATGTTAAGGATTAATTTAGTGGCACCCTAAAAGCCCCGGCACGCTGTCGCTGGGGCTATTTTACCTGTTGCTGTTGGCATCCCTAATACAACCCGTTAATGCGCAGCCAGTTCGTAAAAGAATGCCGGATTCGCCTGGATCGTGGCCAGCACTTTGGCTGCCAGGCCGGTAGGGTTACGTCTTCTGGATTCCCAGCTTTTGATGGTATCCACGCTGGTGCCCAGCGCTTTTGCCATTTCTGCCTGGGAGACGTTGAGCTGCTCTCTGATCGCTTTGACATCGGCAATCTCATAGCGGGTAACGCGGGAAGGGGCTTTGGTCCCGTTTTTGATGTCGACCGCCTCTTCCAGGGACGTTTTGAGTTCGTCAAAAAAATGCATTTCACACCTCGTTCTTCAGTAAGGTTGTCAGTTTTTTTAGTTCAGCCTTTTCCGCATCAGTGAGATTCTCTTTGGCACTTTTCGGATAAGCGAGCACCAGCCAGATAATCTCCCGTGTTGCCAGAAGGTAAATCACCCTGGCGCTACCGCTTTTACCCTGAGTCCCCGTTGCCATCCGGACTTTTCGCAGCCCGCCGGTATTCTGAATAACATCACCTTTGTCCGGAAAGGCAATGAGCTCTCTTTGTAACGTCAGGAGTTCATCATCAGTCGCGATCTGTTTGATTTGCCGCGTAAACAGTGACGTCTCGATAAATTCTATCGCATGGCACACGATTCTCTCTCCATGTAAGGTACCATGTACACCTTCAGGTGTACATGGTACAGATCCAGAATTATTTTGCTGCCAGAGAACGCGTGAACTGAAACGCGCGCTGGCACTGGTCGGCATTGTAAGGAGCATGGCGAGAGTGTGCTGAAACACGTGCTGACGCTACGAGGCGTCTCGTAAAATTGCAGGGTATATCAGAAGGTAAACCCTCTCAGAGGAGAGGGTTATCAGGAAATTTATGCTTTACTTCCCGGCGGACGACGCCTCGACAGACTCTTCACGCCGGTTTTTGCCCACCGTTTCTCGCGCCTTATTCTCAATGCGATACTCAATGGTCACTCGTTCAACGCTGGTCGGCGTGACGGTAATCTCCTTTACCCTGGTACCCGAGTCGGGCGGCAGGGTCTTGATCGTCTCGCCTTCAGCCAGCCGTTTTCCGCTCTGCTTCACCTGCCACGTCAGGCGGCAATCTTCGCAGGCTGACCAGGTGTCGTTAATCGCCCACAGGCGCACCGTCGCCTCGCTTCCCTGACGCCAGATATCGGTAACGGGTTCGATGGAGGGGAGGATCGGCTGGTAGGCGCGCTTCAGGGCGTAGTAACCCGCCTTCGGTTTGCGCAGGTAATCCACCACCCCCCAGTTAATCGAGGGCCAGGTTTCGACAAACATAAAGTGGAAGAGGGCCGTCACCGGCTGATAGCGCTGTCGGCGATAGCTCTCCGCCGCCGTCGCCACCAGCTGCGCCTGATACGCCTGGGTATTGGCAATCATCTCCTGGATAGTATTGCCCCGGGGAATGTTGGCGAACTTAAAGGTCTGGAAGGGCTGGAAGTTATGGTACTTCCAGTGCGTCCAGCCGGGATCGTCCGCCGCCGTGCTCTTCGGCCACATCAGGCTCTCAGGGATGAAGGTTTTCAGGGTGGAGAGCCGCGGCAGCGCCTGGGCGCCAAACTCGGTGATAATCCCGGTTTTGGCGGGCGCCAGCAGATCGCGTATCGTGCCGAAGTACCACCCCGCCCAATAGTGTTCCTCCACGGCGGAAAAACGGTGCACGATGCGGGAGCTATCTTCCGCGAGCGTGTCGCCCACCCGTTTCGTCAGGGACTGGTTTAAGCTTTTGTTCCAGTCCGGGAAGCGTTTTTCCATCCACGGTGAGTTCCAGGGCGGCTCGTTGTGCCCGCCCCAGACGATGATGGCCGGCGAGTTACCGAACTGCTCAACCATCTGGCGGGTCTGGCGAACCGCGTTATCGGCAAAGGCGACGCTGTCATCATAGCCCCACTGCAGGGGCACATCCTGCCAGATCATCAGCCCCATCTCGTCCGCTACATCATAGAGCGCGCGGCCTGCCACATGCCCGTGGACGCGAATGGCGTTGGCGTTCATCGCCTCCACCAGTTCGAAATCCCGGCGGTATTTTGCCCGCGTCATGGTACCGAGCCAGGGGGAGCCAATATAGTTACTGCCCTTGATGAACAGCCGACGGTCGTTGATGAGCCAGCCTTTATTGTCCGGCTGCTCCTCCAGCTTGCGTAACCCGGTTCGGGTGAGGGTGGTGTCCATCAGCCCCTGCTCATCCCGCAGCGAGGCCCGCACCCGGTAAAGGTTCGGCTTGCCGACGCCCACCGGCCACCAGAGCCTGGCGGAGCGCATTGGCAGCGAGACGTTCAGGGTGCCGGCGGTGCTCTTGAGCGTGACCGGGAAGTCCTGCTGAAAGTCCGGGCCGCTGAAGTTGTCCGGCGCGGCGGAGAGGCGCAGGGTGGCGGGCCCATCCGCCAGCGCCCGGTAGCGAATCTCGGCGCGCAAGATGGGGTTTTCCAGCCCCTCGCGCCAGTCCGGGCGCAGGATCACCTCGTCAATCGTCACGCCGCGGCTCATGTGCAGCTTCACCGGCGCCCAGATGCCACCGGAGTTGGCATCCTGGCCATGCTCGGACCAGGCGCCACCGGGGCGGGTGTCGTGCTGGTTAAGCACCCCTTTGACCAGGGTTTTGTGCAGCGGCCAGATGGTTTTCGGATCTTCGTACGGGCTCTCCACCCGAACGGCGAGCCGGTTATGGCGGCGCAGGGCGTCGCTTACGTCCACCGGGAAGCGCTGGAAATAGCCCTCGTGGCGGGCAAGCGCCTTGCCGTTGAGCGTCACGTCGGCGAAATAATCCACGCCGTCAAACACCAGGGTGGCCATGGTATCCGGCGCGCGCTCCGGTAGGGTAAATTCGTGACGGTACCAGAGCGCGCCCTGATGATCGTATCCGGCGCTGTACCAGTTGGCGGGCACCCGGAGCGTGCGCCAGCCGCTGTCAGGGGCGCTGGCCCCGTTAAAAGTGTTATCGTTGGCATCATGTACGCGCCACTGCCCGGCCAGCGACCAGGTGACCGGCACAGGCGCCGCTTGCGCCAGCGGAAGCCAGACGACCAGCGGCAGAATAAGTTTAGGGATCATGATTCATCTCCTGCGCCCGGTGGTGCAGCCAGGCAGCACCACGTCCGGCCTCGTTGAAGAGCTCGCCGCGCAGCGCCTTAAGCCCGGCCGGGTCCAGCGTTGCCGCCTGGCTCTCTAACTGCTGGAGCCGCTCTGCCAGTCCGGTAAAGCCGAGGGTGGCGGCTTCGCCGCGAAGCCGGTGCGCCGCCCGGCCCAGAGCCTCGCGGTCGTCGCGGTCGATCGCCCGGGCGATTGTTGCTACCGCCTCGTCGAGCCCCTCGCCGAACAGATCCAGCAGCTCCTGTACCAGAGCGGGATCGTCCGCGCACTGTTTTAATAGCCGGGCTTCGTCCGGCAGCCCTTTATCACTCTGCGGGTTATGACTCTCCGGGCCGACGCGCGCAATCTCTTGTTGCAACGCCTCCTGGCTCACCGGCTTGGCAATATAGCCGTCGAACCCCATCGCCAGGCAGCGTTCTTTATCTCCCTGCATGGCGTGGGCGGTCATGGCGATGGCGGGCTGGTGGGTGCCCCCCTTGGCCTGCGTCTCTTCCCGCAGCTGGCGGATAGCGGTTTCGCCGTCCATCTCCGGCATTTGCAGGTCGATCAGCAGAATGTCCCAGGCGTGTTCCCGCCAGCGCTCCAGCGCCTCGCGCCCGTTATTGACCACTTCGCACCGGTGGCCGAGCCGCTCCAGCAGGCGGCGGGCGACTTTCTGGTTCACCAGATTATCCTCGGCCAGCAGAATGCGTAGCCCGGATTGCGGCACGGCGGGCGCCGTCGCGGGGGCCGGGGTCAGGACTGGGGTGGGTTCAAGCACGCTGGCAATCACCTGATGCAGCTCGCGCTGGGCAATGGGTTTATGCAGATAGTGGGCGATGCCGATGCGCTTAAGCATGTTGGCGTCAAAATGGCGGCTCATGGAGCTGAGCATAATGATATGGCTTTGTTCGGTCTGGGGCAGCACGGAGAGTTCGAGCGCCAGCGAAACGCCGTCCATATCCGGCATTTGCGCGTCCAGCAGGATCAGCGCCCAGCGCCTCTCTTCGGCGGCGCGTCGCAGCGCCTCGGCGGCGTTGTTAACGCAGGTTGGCGCCAGCCCCATCTGGTGAAGCATGGTATCAAGCAGGCGCAGGTTGGTGCTGTTGTCATCCACCACCAGCACCTGTTCGCCATTGAAGCGCCCCACAGGCGCGGCGGCCTGCTGGCTCTCCAGCGGCAGGGTGAAAGCAAATTCGCTCCCCACGCCGGGGTGGCTCTCAACCGTCAGCTCGCCACCCATCAGGCTCACCAGCCGGGCCGAGATGGTCAGCCCCAGTCCGGTGCCGCCGTAACGGCGGGTGGTGGAGCTGTCGGCCTGGCTGAAGGCCTCGAAGATCGCTTTTTGCTTATCCGCCGGAATGCCGATGCCGCTGTCGCGGATGCGAAAACGCCACCGACCTTCATCGTCAGCGGGCGCTATCGCCAGCAGCACTTCGCCCTGGTGGGTAAACTTCAGGGCGTTACCCAGCAGGTTAGTAAGGATCTGGCGCAGCCGGGGACCGTCCGCTACCAGCACCTCCGGCAGCTCGGGGGCAATATCCACCAGCAGCTCAATGCCTTTTTCGCTGGCGGCGGGCATGTGGGGGCGGATCAGCGACTGAATAAAGGGGCGGATCTCCAGCGGCTCCACATCCACCGACATCTTGCCCGACTCGATGCGGGAGAAGTCGAGAATGTCATTGATAATATGCAGTAGCGACTGGGCCGAACTCATGACCAGCGAAAGATACTCCCGCTGCTCCGGGTTAAGAGGGGTGTCCAGACAGAGCTGGGTCATGCCCAGAATGCCGTTCATCGGGGTGCGAATTTCGTGGCTCATGTTGGCGAGGAAGGCGCTCTTCGCCTCGTTGGCCTCCCGGGCCACCTTCGCCGCCTCTATGGCCAGAAGTTCCGCCTCTTTGCGACGGGTAATATCCTGTAGGGTGCCGATCACCCGTTCGGCCTGCTGCTGCATGTTGAGAGTCACCACCTGGCCCGAAATCAACATCCAGCGCCAGCCCCGGGCGGCGTGCTGGACGCGAATTTCGCATTCGAATACCGGCATATGCGCCTGGCGCGAGGCGATCATCGCCTAGCGCAGGGTGGCGCGATCCTCCTCGTGCACCAGGTTAAGCAAAAAGCGCAGCGGATAGAGCAACTGCGTGCGCGACTCGCCCACCATCGCCAGCAGAGTATCGTTCACCTGCAGGCTGTCGTGGGAGACCTGCCAGTCCCAGATGCCGATCTGGATCGACTCCGCGGTGAGTAAAAAATCGTCGTGCAGCTGGTGGCGCGAGCGCTGGGCCTCGTCCAGCTCGGTGATGTCCGTATGCAGGCTGATAATGCCGCCGTCCGCCAGCCGCTGATGCTGGACGTAGAGCCGCCGCTGACCCGACTGCCGCACTTCGCGATGGCTCGGCTGACGGCAGTTGCGGATAATCGCTTCGCGCAGGGTCTGGCGGCGGCCAGGATCGATGTTATAGCCCGCATCGATAAATTTTTCCGCCAGGCTCTCCAGGGTGGCGCCGACGGCCAGCCAGGGGGTGATGACCGGGTAAAAGCGCGTCACCTGGTCGTTCCAGGCCAGCAGGCGCTCCGCCGGATCGTAGATCATTACCCCCATGGGCAGCGCGTTAAGATCGAAACAGGATCGCTCTTGCATGGTTATTCGCCTCCCGCCTGATAGTGCAGCTCCGCCTGGCGGCGCAGGTACTCCAGCCCGGGCGCGATCGCCATTGCCCAGGCGGTGAGGATCTCCTCGTCGCAGAGGGGATCGCAGGCGCGAACGGTTCTGAGCATCGCTTCCCGCCAGAGGGCGAAAAACCGCGGCGGCAGGCGCAGCCCTTCATGGCTCTGCTCCCGCGCCAGCCGCTCCAGAAAGTCCGGCACGAAGAGCGCACCATCGACGGCCAGCATGGCGAAAAAGCTCTTAAAGAGCATCTGCTGGCCCTCCGCCTCCGGATGCCGGGCGAAGTGCTGCTCCGTTTCAGGAGACATATGGATAAATGTCTCCCGGAAGGCCTCAAAAAAGCGCTTTTTGTCGTTCTCCGGCAAGACGCGGTTCAGGCTTGCCTCAAAGAGATCGCGATAAAACTTCATGGTGCACCCCTCGTGGCCCGTTCGCCGGGCAGACAGAGGCCGGGCGGGTTAAATTCATCCGTCGTGCGGCGGGAGAAATAGCTGTTCTCATCCGCAAGGCCGTTTTCAAACAGCGGCCCGGCGTTGTGTTTGTAATAGAGGGCTTCCAGCACCATGGCGTTGGTGGAGAGGGTCAGGGTCGGGTTGATATCGCCGGTCGCCTCAACGCGTCCCTCAAACCAGCCCTGCTGCGGGTTGTTAAGATGGCGGGTGACCGCCATCAGAGCATCGGTATAGTCGGTTTCCCACAGCGCCCAGAGCAGGAAGACCGCTTTGGTAGAAACCTGCGCCAGCCGGGGGTAGTATTTGCCGTCGTCCCCCAGGGTGTTCCAGGCATAGCCGTTTCCCCAGACGGTGTCCTCAACGTGCCAGGGCGCCTGGGAGAGATAAAAATCGGCCCGCGCGGTGAGCACTTTGTCCTGCTCCCAGCGCGATTTCTGAGTGAGCCATATCCCTTCTGCCCGGGCGCGCAGCGCTTTTTGCACATCGGACGGTACGCCGGGCGGCTGCCAGCCGAACTCCACTCCCGGCAGCATCGCGGGGAGGGTGGTCAGTAGCGAGGGTTGCCAGGTGGTGCGCGGATCCCGGGCATCTACGGCGAGGCTGCGCTGATAGAGGATCACATTACGCGAAGGGGGAGTGAACGCCTTTCCTGCCGGGAATCCCCACAGGCGAAACGCGCTGGCGGCGTACTCACTCTCACCCAGACGCAGCTCCTCGCGCAGCATCGGCTGGCCGTTCTGAACGGAGGCGGACCACAGTTCCCCCTCGTTATCTATCACCCGGCAGAAGTTCCAGCGCAGAATGATCTTATCCAGATACTCGCGATACTGGGGGGCGCGTTCGGCAGTAAGCCGCAGGGCCAGCATCAGTCGGGCCATATCCTTTGCCGACCAGCCGCTCTTTGCCGGTTTACCGGTAAAGTCGATGGGGGTCGCCGTCCGGCTGGAGTAAAGCCTGCCCGGCGTGCGGGTTTCGGTCAGGGTCAGCCGGTTAAGCGTGCCGAGCAGGCGCGTCAGGCGGGCGTCAAACTCAGGCTCCTGCACCAGCCCCAGATCCCGGGCGGCGAGCAGGGCGATGAGGGTGTCGCCCATTTGCCAGAGGGTTACCCGCGGCTGTTTGTCGCTGCCGTTCACCAGCCCGGTCTGCGGCTGGGTGTTATTTTCGAAATAGCGCCAGGCGATGCGGGCCCACGCCTGCTCCTGCGGCGTCAGGCTGTCGATGCGCGCGGTGGTGTGCCAGCCGCCCTTCGTCAGCCAGCGCCACCCTGCGCCCTCCCGGCTGAAGAGGGCGAGGGCAATAAGCAGCAGGAGGAGGGCGACCGCCAGCCAGCGGGCTACGGTTTTAAGCATTGCGCGGTCACCGGCGGCAGTTTAACAGGCTCGTCTGCACTACAGGCGGCGCACTGGCATGCCTGGCAGGCGGGTTTCGTGCGCTGGGTGGTCCCGGTCTGTTCACACCAGCTCTTAACCGCCGGGGTGCTACTCAGGAAGGGGCGGTTGCGCGGGGTGTTATTGGGCTCGAAAAGATCCACCAGCTTTTTGTCCCAGAGCGAAGGGGCGAAATCGCGGTTTTTCGGGTTGTCGGTATTAAACCGCAGCAGCTTGCCCTCTTTCTTGAACAGCAACGCCTCCAGCATGATGCCGTTGTTATTGGCGGTGAACTCTTTAATCGGGCCGTCGCCGTTTTCGTAAAGCCCCTCGTAGTAGCCTTTGCCCTCTTCGTTGGCGTTTTCAATGGTGTCCAGCAGGCGGTCGGTGTAAGGCGAGTTCCAGAGTACCCACATCCCCAGTGCCGCCTTCAGGGATACGGCGGCGGTGTTAGGGACATACTGGCCTTTGTCGGTGATGGTGTTCCAGTTAAAGCCGTCGCTAAAGACGGTGTCATATACAAAGTAGGGCGACTTATCCAGCTGGTGCTCGGAGCGGGCGGACAGTATCCCGGTAATGGCGTAGCGGTTCTCCTGAGCCTGATAGACCCGGTCGGCAAAGTTTTTCATCCACGGGTGGGAGTAGTCGCGCGGGCTGTTATTCCGGTCAAGCGGATTGTCATACCCGAACTCCATGCCGTACAGCACGTAGGATTCGGTCACTACATAGTTATGCTGGCTAGTTTGACGCGGATCGCGCGAGTCGTAAGGCACCAGCACGCAGTAGATCTCTGCCAGCTCGTAAGGCTGCGGGCGGCTGGCCTGACAGGTGCTAAATCCCCAGAGCTGGAAACCTGCCGCGCCATACTCTTCATAGCCCAGCCGTCCTTCCTGCACATATTTCGGCTGGCCGTTCTCCAGGTAGGCGCCGTACATCATGCCGCAGGGATCGATAACGTGGCTGAAGTCCCACCCCAGCACCACGTTATCGATGCTGTTGGCATACTCCGGGTAGCGCTCTTTGATCACTTTTAACCAGATCAGCATCCTGCCGATATCCAGCGCCGAGAAGCCAATCTCCCCCGGTTTGTTCTGGTAGTTCACCTTCTGGCCGGTAATGGTGTTGTAGGCCTTGTTAGGCAGCTCGTTGCGGAACAGATCCAGCTTGTTCAGGGTGGCGAGCAATTTCAGCATCCGGCGGTCAAACTCGGCTTTATCAATGATCCCCAGCTCCCGCGCCGCCGTCATGGCGGCCATATAGGAGGCGCTGTCCCACATAGTGGTGGAGGGGTATTTGTTTACCGCATTGACCAGCCCGGTGGTGGGTTGGAAGTTGGCGACAAAATATTGCCAGGCGTTTTTGGCGATAGCCATCTCCCTGGGGGTAAGCTCGCCGTTGCGCGGTTCGTACTCCGAGGCCGGCAGCCCGGTGGCGGCCTGTGCAGCGGAAAGCGTGAGCCAGCACGCCATAAGCCCGGCCAGAAGAGGAAAAAAGAGGAGAAATTTCAGCTTCATGGCGTAGCTCCTGCTGAAGAAGTAGGGGAAGTCGTCAGGCTCAGACAGGCCAGACAGAGCATCTGGCCGTGGGCAATATAGGCCAGGCTTTCGAGCACGATGGCATTGGTATCAGCGTCAATCACATCATTCACGCTGCTGTTCAGGTTAAGTCCGCGCTGCCACCCCTTGCCGGGCACCTGCAGCGTCTGAACCTGCTGGCGCAGCGCTTCGCTCCAGCCGTTGCGGAACAGGGCGTACCAGGCGAAGGCGGAGCGGGTGGAGGTAATCGCAGTCTGTTCCGGGGTGGCATCGCGCAGGGCGCTGGTTTGTAGCGGCTGGCGATCGGGCAGATCGTTTACGTAATCCGGCGCGGGCTCGGCATAGTCGGTGCTGATGGGCGGCTTGCTCACCCGCAGCCCGTGACGGCGCTGCTGGATCTGCATAATGCGCCAGGCGATCTCCGCGCTCTGGGCGTCGAAGCCCAGCTCCAGGCCGGTTAACAGGTAGGGGAGACTGATAAGCGATGGCTGTCGGCCCCAGGGGGTACGTAGCCCCTCGTCGGGCACCATAATGCCGTCGATATCGATCATCTGCTGCCCCTCCGGCGGGTTGGTCACCGCCAGCCCCGCCGCGCTGTCGATCAGCCGAAGCGTATGGCTGGCATACAGACGATAACCGAAGCTGTTTCTGGGCTCGTCCGCCGCCAGTGCCCAGTGGTGGAGCGGCGCTGCGGCCTGGGTCGCGGGATTACTGGCGATCAGGGCCCCAACCTTCCACTGGTTAAAGAGGTCGCGCACGGCGGCGGCATGCTGGGGATAGCGCCACAGCAGGGTTTGAAGGGCATTGAGCAGGCGGCCCATGCCAATAGCGGAGGAGTCTGGCTTGCCCAGCATTTGCAGCGTGTCCGCATGATAATAAGCGGCGGGTAGCCCTTCGGGATTTAGCGGGAGCTGCCCCAGCGTAAACAGCGCCGCGGTGATGCGCTCATCAAATTCGTCTGTCGTCAGGATATTGAGCTGTTTGGCGGCCACCAGCGCAAAGAGATAGCTGCCGGTGCTCCACAGGCTGAGCCAGGGCTCGCCATCGTGGGCGTTGGCCAGGCCGTTCGGCTGGGTATTGTTGACATAATATTGCCAGGCTACCCGGGCCCAGATCGCCTCATCGAAGGTGAGTTCACGCGTGGCGGGCAGGGGTGGGAAATCTTTACTCAGGGTCATGCCCGCGCTGCTCTCCACGCGCGAAGGCATCTGTTTCTCCACCCAGACGACGATGGCGAAGCCCAGCAGGAAACCGATCAGAATAGTGAGGTAGCTGCGGGCCGACAGCAGCGCATCGCGTTTTCTCATTGGCTTGCCTCCTCTTCGGCCGGGGTCCAGACGGCGGCCAGAATCAGCGGCAGCATGGCGGCAATATTCACCGCACCCCAGAAAATATTGATGACGTAGCCGGAAGGGTCGTCAACCTGGCCGCGGGCTACCTGTATTCCGCCCCAGATGAGGCCCGCCAGGGTGAGCACGACGATAGCGATCTGCGGCTTCACCAGGTAGAGAAAACGCCCTGTCTGCCGCTCTTTGGGGGTGACGTGAAATTTTATCTGCTCGCCGCGCAGCACCGTATCGAGCGCCCGCAGATTCATGGAGAAAAACGAGAGATACGATGCCCTGCCATCCCAAGCTGATATTCCCCAGGTGCCGAACATAAACGCCAGTTCGGAGACGATGAAAAAGGGCAAAAAGTGGAGATAAAAGGGCTCAGACCAGGCCGACACAGGGGGAATACCGGTAAAGAGATAGATAATCGGCGAGACCAGGAAAATGGTATTCCATACGCAGGCCATGTAGGACCAGAAGGTGGTGGCATACATCAGCGTTTGCGGCAGAGAGAGCTTAAAGCGGCGGCGGCTGAAGATATTGTCGTGAAACAGAATATCCAGCGAGCCGGCGGCATATTTAAAACGCTGGATCATCCAGGTCAGCATATCCTGCGGGGAGAGCATCTTGGATTCAATGCGCGGGTGCATGACCGAGCGCCAGCGGCGCGCGGCATCGCCGTGCAGCAGGATAGAGGTGTAAATATCCTCGGAAACGTGGAATTTATATGGGGTCAGCTCCGTATCGAAGGCCACGTGGGGACGCATTGCCTCCTGCAGGGTTTCGCGCATCGCCGGATCGCGTATGTCCCGGGTATGGCGGTCGATCTCCTCTTCGACGGTCCAGACGTAGCTGCGCAGCGCCGCCTGCATCACCGCCTCGCGTCGATGCACCGAGGCCGCGCCGCAGCAGAAGGCGGCATTAGCCCAGTTGCGGCGGCGTAAAATCACGTCGTAGAACATGCGCGGATCGTTGAAAAAGGGATCCCGGCCAAGGGTCACCGGGCCGATAAATTTCTGGGCGAGCCAGCCGAGACCGTATCCCGCTTTACCCGCCCTGCGCCCGAGCCAGTGCGCCAGATTTTCCCCTTCCGGCAGGTCGAAGAACCACTGGGGTGTTTGCACCCAGGCGACGTCCGGATCGCGGAAATAGCCCAGCGTATGGCTGAGCAGCGTGGGGAAAACGCGGGTATCGGCGTCGCAGATGATCAGGAAATCGCCGTCGGTCTGCTCAAGTCCGTTGCGCAGGTTGCCCGCCTTAAAGCCGATATTGGTCTGGCGGGTAATGTAGTTGGCACCTTCCTCTTCGCATACGGCTTTCATCTCCGGACGTCGGCCATCATCCAGCACATGGACCTTGTAATCCAGCGGGACAGGGTAGGCCATTTTCATGGCGTCGCGGATGGAGAGCCGCACCAGCTCCACATCTTCGGAATAGGTGGCGATAAAGAGATCGACCTTTATCGGCCTGGACTCCTCGGCATCTTCCGGCCGCAGGCAGTCGTTGATCTCAGACGGCGGGGGCGTTTGCGGCGGATCCTCTTCCTTCCACAAGTTAATGGTGAACAGCACCGTGCCGATCCAGGCCAGGGTTTCCGCCAGCACCAGCGGAATGGCGTACCAGAGCGCGTCGGTATTTAAAGAGGCCGTCCAGCGCCAGTAAATATAGTTGGCACCAAGAATAAGCGCGGCCACCGCTAATACCTGCCAGGTCATCATGACCCAGCGCGGCGTTTTAAGCGGTTCAGGCGGACGACGATGTTCAAAACGGGAAAAATAAAAATCCATAGCGAAGGATATCCTGATTCCACGATGACAATAAATTAATAGCCTGTTACCGACAGGGAGAACGCCATGGAAATAACGCTCACAAAAACATAATTTAAGGTAAGTGTAGAACGCGGATAAAAATAATCCAGCAGGTTAAATTGCAACAGTTTAGGGGCGCTTAAATAAAAGTTAATTATTAATAAGGTTTTTTCCTGCGTACCGCAATAATTGCCAGATGAAGGCATTTACGCTATCTAAATTATTAGCACGAGGCTTTTTCAGGATCATTAACAGGACTCCCTATGAGCCAGATTGCGCCTGCAATACCGCAAGAAGAAAACATAAAATCAAGGGCATGGCGCTATTCTCTTGCCGGGAATCGCGATCTGCGTATTGATTTTATGCGCGGAATTGCGCTGGTAATGATGGTGGTGGCGCATACAGAAGTGATGTCGATATTTAATATATTTACCTGGGAACGTTTTGGCCTGACGACCGGTGCGGAAGGATTTGTCATTCTTTCCGGGTTTATGTTGGGGATGTTAAATCGTGCCAGATTGCAAAAAGTTGTCTTACTCACTATTTCCTGGGGGCTTTACCTCAGGGCGTGGAAAATATACCGGGTAAATATTATTATCATTTTATCCTTTCTGTTGCTGGGGTATTTGCCTTTTATAAACGTTTTTGAAGTGACCCATTTTACCGACCGTTTTTCGGGAACCACCTAGTCCCTTTATCCGGTGACGCCCCAGATAAAAGAGACCTGGTTTAACATTGTTCTCTATCTGCAAATTGGTCCTCACCAGACGCAAATTTTAGGGCTCTATATCTTTCTCCTGCTGTTAAGCCCTTTGTTTTTAGGCATGTTGCAAAGGGATAAAGTGTACTGGCTGCTGGGCCTTTCGCTGCTGGTTTACTGCTGCTGGCAGCGCTGGCCGGTACGGATAACCCCGTCGCAGTTTGAGTTCGCCTTTCCGCTGCTGGCGTGGCAGTTTATTTTTGTGCTGGGAATGATTTGCGGCTGGTATAAAGAGGAGCTGCTCTCTTTCGCTCGCACTCCCGCTGGCAAAGTGGTGGTCGCGGCGCTGGTGGTGATTGCACTGGCCCTCGGCTTTGTCGCCCAGAATCATACCAACCCCTTTATGCCGCCCGCGCTCCTGATGCATACCATCCCTGCGGCGGACTTCAACGCGTTTTACCATACCTGGGCGGCAAAAAACGGGCTGGGCCCGGTGAGGGTGCTGAACGATATCTGCCTGATGGTGACGGTCTATCTCCTCCTGACCTGGTGCTGGCAACCCCTTTACCGGCTGGCAGGCTGGTTTCTTATCCCGCTCGGCCAGCGCTCGCTTTATACCTTTATTTTGCACGTCTACGTCGTGCTCGCGGTAAGCCAGTTTGTGACCTTCGATCTGTGGCGTCAGGACTGGATAGTAAACACCGTTGTACATGCAGCGGCGCTTGGTGTGCTGTGGCTACTGGCGAAATATAACGTCGCCGCACGCTGGATACCTAACTAAGGAAGGGGAGATGCGGGAGAGATATTTGCTGGCCTGCGCACTCTTGTGCATTGCCACCGGCGCAGAGGCGGCGCCGAAGGAGGATGCCGGGACACTGCGCGACAAGAACGGCGAGCCGGTGCAGGCGGGAGTATTTACCAGCCGCTGGGGACGGCTTTTCTCAGGCAATGAGGATGTTTTTTCCGGCGCGCTGAGCTTTAGCTCGGGCCTGAAAGAGCAGTGGATGACTATCCCCAACAGCTCAGACAGCGCGGAGCAGAAGCGAAAATATAACCAGACGCTGAACCTGAGCCTGCAATATTCCCCTTACAGCTACTGGTTTGCCAACGTCACGTCGCGTCTACCGGTCACCGACACCAGCCGCTATACCGCTGACTTTCGCTACAGCTTCGGCTACGACGACTGGCACGCCAATACCCTTAGCCTGGTGTACAGCAATTACGGGGATAACCGCTTCTGGACCTCGGGCAGCGGTCGTCACACTTACTTCGAGCAGGGGGCAGTAACCCTGGCCTACAAATTCTCGCTGCCGAAACCGGTGGAGAATACGCTGTTGATCAACAAAGGCGACTCCATTATCTGCCAGGTGGGCTACAGCTGGGTACCGCGCTACTACGATCTGGAGAGCAACGACATCCGCAAAAACAAAAACGTGATGCTGGGCGGATGCGGTTACACCTTCAAACAACATTTCTTTGTGCGCGCCACGGCGTTCTGGTTCCCGGACAGCAGCCAGCAACAGCCCTGGAACGGCGATTACAGCTACAGCTTCGGCTATGCAGGCTATACGCCAGGCTCATTCTCCGTTCAGTATGCCAACTATTCCGGCACCCGTTATCCCGGCCACCAGAGCGGCAACGGTAAGTTTCGTGAAGGAACGGTTAGCCTTATCTGGTTCTTACCGCTTTAGGGGGCGAGAGTGGCGCAGCATGTACTGATTGTGGAAGATTCGCTGGTCTATCGTCGGCTGCTGAGCCGGATGCTGGCGCAGTGGGGCTATAAGGTCAGCGAGGCGGAAAACGGCCTCGCCGCGCTGCAGATCCTTGAAAGCCAGCCGGTCAGTCTGGTCATCAGCGACTGGGAAATGCCGGAGATGGATGGCCTGACGCTGTGCCGGGAGATCCGCAGCCGCCAGATTGGTCACTATATCTATGTCATTCTCCTTACTGGCCGTGAAAATCCAGACGATCTGACGCTGGGGTTTGACGCTGGCGCGGATGACTTTCTCAGCAAGCCCGTCGAGCAGAGCGAACTTCGGGCGCGGCTGCATGCGGGGGCGCGTATTCTCTCCCTGGAGGCGACCCTCGCCGCCCGCAACGCTCGCCTTAGTGAGGCCCTGCGCCAGATTGAACAAGATCTCGAGGTGGCGGCGCGTATCCAGCAGTCGGTGCTGCCCGCGCACCAGCAATGCTACCGGGACTATTTTTCCGACTGGCTCTTTCTGCCCTCGGCCTGGGTTTCCGGGGATATCTTTAACGTCTTCCCGCTGGATAACCATCTGGGCTTTTACTGCGTGGACGTCTCCGGCCACGGCGTGGGGGCGGCAATGATGTCCCTTGCGGTGGCCCGCCAGTTTTTGCACGGAAGGGCGGTGGAGCGCTTTCTCTTTACCGACGACGACGAGGTGGCGTCGCCCGCCGAGGTGGTGCGCATCCTCAATGGCCGTTTTTGCAGCGATGAGGTAGAGATAGTCAGCTATTTCACCATGATTTACGGCGTCATCGATCTTGACACCGGCGAGGGGAAACTGTGCCAGGCCGGTCACCCGACCCCCTTTATCGTCAGCCCGGACGGAGAGGTCAGAGCCATCGGCAGCGGCGGAGCGCCGGTAGGATTGATGCCGGATCTCAGCTGGACGGATGTCGACTTCACGCTGGCGGCAGGCGAGCGGCTCTGCCTGTTCAGCGACGGCATTACCGAATGTGAAAACCTCGCCGGGGAACAGTTTGGCCCGCAGCGGCTGCAGGAGGCGCTGCGGCAAGGGGCCGCCCTCGGACTGAACGATCTCCTGGCGCAGTTTGCCCGGCACCTTATTCACTGGCGTAGCGGGGAAAACCAGGAGCAATCATCGATGGCCGATGATGTTTCACTCTTAGTGATTGAGCGTAAAGGAGAAGAGCAATGAATATTGATACAGAGCGGCAGCCCGATGTGAACATTATGACCCCGGCGGTGCGCCGGCTGGATGCCTCGGTGGCGGCGGCGTTTAAGGAGGCGATTACCCGCGAGATCGGTGAAGATCGCAAAGCCCTGATCGTCGACTTCAGCAAAATCGATTTTATTGACAGTAGCGGTCTGGGAACCCTAGTTTCCCTGCTGAAAATGATGAACGGTAAAGGCGATATGGTGCTCTGCGCGCTGAACCCCGGCATCCGCAACATGTTTACCCTGACCCGGATGGATCGCATTTTCCGCATCTGCCCGGACCGCGCCGCGGCGCTGGCGCAGCTGAATCAATAATATGGCCGTGGCTCACGAGATTGCGCTTCCGGCCGCGTTAAGCTCGCTCTCGCCGCTGGCGGAGTGGCTGGCGCAGCAGATGGCCTCGCTGCCCGTGGACGAAACCTGGCGCTTTGCGCTGGATCTCGCCGCCTGCGAGACGGCGACCAATATCATCCGCTATGCGCTGCACGAGGATCAATGCCAGCTTTTTAACGTGACCTTTATCGCCGCGGACGCAGGCGTGACCCTGCGCTTTACCGATGCAGGGACGCCTTTTCCCGCTGAACGCCTGGCCGAGGCGCGTAATGAGGCGTTTGATGACGACACGCTGCTCGCAGAAAGTGGCCGGGGGCTCAGGCTGATCCTGCTGTCGGTGGACAGTTTTGACCTGGAACGCCGGGACGGAAAGAATATTGCGGTGCTGGAAAAAGGGTGGTGAGGGCTGAAAAGCAAAAACCTCCCACCGGGCGGTGAGAGGGGCAAACTTACGCGGTCAACGGGCTGGCGATAGCGGCTTTGGCGTTTTTGTTAACTTTGTACATATATGTGGTCGAATCCAGGGTGTTTTCAACCGACTGCGCATAAAACGGAATCGACCCCGCGGACTGCCAGCCAAGCGAGCGGTAGAGGTCGCTGGCCACGTCGCCACTGCGTGTATCCAGCACCAGCAAAACGAGTCCCTTTTCCCAGGCCAACTGTTCTGCCTGCATCATCAGCGCGCTTGCAATACCCTGGCGACGTGATTGAGGGTGAACCAGCAGCTTGGTAATTTCTGCCCGGTGGCGGCCATTAGGCGTGGCGCAATAGTTAACCATGACGGTACCGGCTGCCGTGCCGTTATCCAGGGCGATGAAAAGATCGCAATCGCGGCGCGCAAGGCTATCTATTTTTTCCTGCCAGAAACGATCGATGGCAGGACGGTCGGTGGGATCAATAAAACCGACACTCGCGCCATCTTTTACGCACGCCTGCAAAACATCACCTAATTCAGAGAAGCGTTGACGTGCCTCTTCAGCAGTAAGACATTTATATTCAATCATGATTTACATACCACCAGAATATAGTGGGCGCCAAGATTTTCATGTGCCCTGAATGATGAGGTTCCCGATAAATGAAAACGTAAACTGTCACCTTTTTTCAGATGCCAGGTTTCCGCATTCATGGTAATAATCAACTCCCCTGCATGTAGCCAGATATATTGCTCCAGCCCCTGAACCGGTGGCTGAAGATATTCAATAAAAGCACCCGGACGTAATTTCCCGTCAATCATTTCGCAGCGGAAAGCGTTAGACGGTGGTATTAACAGACGCCGCTCAAACCCGCTGTGCTCATCATGCCACAGGCTCTGCTCCCCGGCCCGGAACAGGTTATCAGCGACCTGCTCAACTTCGCTGATCAGCCGGGACATGGTCATGCCGTATACGCTGCAGAGCTGGTTGAGCACTTCCGCGGTGGGGCTGACTTCACCCCGTTCAATGCGTGACAGTGAGGCTCTGCTTATTCCCGACGCCGCGGAGAGATCCTCCAGCGAACGGTTATGCTGCAGGCGTAGCGCGGCCAGACGTGCCGCCAGCTTTTCCCTGTAGTCCTGATTGTTCATACCCGCTTCCCGTATGTGAGATAAAATTCTCTAATGAGAGATAATACTGCACACTGAACGTGAGTCAAGCACCGCTGAAAAAAAATCCTGCAAAAGGAAAATTCACAATTTCAAGATAAAAAACCTATTAAATTTTTGTTAAATTTTTTATTGCACCTGCGGGTAATTAAATTTATTACTAGTTAGCCAGGTATATTTCGTGGCCAACAGAACAATTAAAAATAACCAACAGGACAACCTATGACAACCAAACCCGCCGCTGAAATCTGCGCGGCACCGGGGCTTTTTCAGACGTTAAAAACATTTCCTGCAACCGTACACGCGCTGCTCTTTTTTACCTTCGTCATACGGTTTAGCTATTTTATGGCATGGCCCTTTATCGCCGTGATCATGACCCAGAATTACCATATGTCTCCCATCGCCATTGGCGTGGCGATGACCAGCAGCGCCCTGATCTCGGTGGTGCTCGGCATGTACGGCGGGCAGATTTCGGACCGCATGGGGCGGCGGGTGATCCTTCTGTTGGGGTGCGGGTTTTCCGCCGTGGGCTATATCACGCTGGCACAGGCGAGCGGGATGGGGCTGTTTATCACCGGCCTGATGATCATCGGGGTCTGTTTCGCCTGGGTCGATCCCCCGGTGCGCGCGCTGATGAGCGATCTGCTGGGCGATCGCCGTCGCCGGGCGCTGGCCCTGCAAATGCGCTACTACCTGATCAACGTCGCGGCGGTGTTTGGCCCGCTGGTGGGGCTGGTCTTTGGCCTGACATCCCAGAAGGGGACTTTCCTGATCACGGGCTTAACCTATCTGCCATTTTTCGTCTATGTACTGCTGTTTATCCCGGCGGGGAAACTGGTGGGTGAGCCACAGTCCGGCAGCGCGCCGGCCATCAGGCTGCATCAGATGATGGGGATTATCGCCAAAGACCGAATCTATGTTGCGGCGCTGCTGTGTAGCATCTTGTGCAGTATCGTTTTTATCCATTATGAAGCCGTCCTGCCGCAGTATCTGATGCTACTTGATGGCAACTGGGCGATGAAGCTCATCACCCTGATCCTGGTCACCAATGCCTGCACCGTGCTGGTGTTTCAGAGCCTGATTGTGCGGTTTATGGCGCAGATTAACCTGCCGAAACGGATACTTCTGGGCGGCGCCATTTTCGCCTTATCGCAGCTCTGCTTTTTTGCCACCCGTTCAACGGAGGTGTGGATCTGGCTGACCTTTACCGCCGTCTTCAGTATGGGGGAGGCGATTCTGATGCCGAACCTGAATATTTTGCTCGATCAGCTTGCGCCGGCGGAGCACCGGGGTGCCTATCTGGGGGCTTCAACGTTATCGACGCTGGGGGTCGCGGTCGGGCCGTTAATCGGCGGGGTGATGCTCGCCATGACCGGGGCGGGGGTATTTATCTGCACTGCCTTGCTCAGCCTGCTGCTGTGCGCGATTATTTATCTCAGCAGGGCACGGATGCTGGCACGTTTGCAGGAGACATAAAAGCACCGGGGAGTGATGCGTGCACCACTCCCCGGCGAGATTTTCAGCGTTGAATCTTACGCCGCGACCAGGCTGTCGATAGCCGCTTTCGCATCGTTCTGCGCTTTGGCCGCCACTTCCGGACCGTAAGCGATACCTTCAGCAAAGACGAAGTTCACGTCGGTGATGCCGATGAAGCCTAGGAACAGGGTCAGGTACGGCGCTACCAGGTCAGTTGGGGTATCTTTGTGAATACCGCCACGGCTTGAAAGCACAATCGCACGTTTACCGGTGACCAGACCTTCTGGTCCTTTCTCGGTGTAGCGGAAGGTGACGCCCGCACGCGCTACCAGGTCGAAGTAGTTCTTCAGCTGGGTCGGGATGTTGAAGTTATACATCGGCGCGTTAATCACGATCACGTCGTGGGCTTTCAGCTCGGCAATCAGCTCATCGGAGAGCGCCAGCGCTTCCTGCTGACGTGGCGTCAGCGGCGCATCGCTCGGACGCAGGGCACCCACCAGCTCACCATCCAGTACCGGAACAGGCTGAGCGGCCAGATCGCGGACGGTAATTTCGTCACCGCTGTGCTGTTCACGCCACTGTTCAACGAAATAATCAGACAGCTGACCAGACTGAGAGTACCCTGCCAGAATACTGGATTTAAGAACTAATACTTTGCTCATGGGTGATTCCTTTGTTGTATTTGATGAGGGGGTTGCCCCGTTGCTTGCTGACACTCTATTCACAATCCTGTCGCAGGGATAGCGCAATATATCGAAGTCTATGTTCGAATTTTTTGAATAAGGCGCAAAAACCCGCGATGTGGTACTCTATAGCAATCATTACAAAGAGATTTTATCCGGCAGTGCACTGCCCGTTAACGCTATGACAGAACAACAGAAATTAACCTTCCCGATGCTTATGCAACAGCTGGATCCGCTGATGTTGCGTGACAAACAGCGCTTTGCCCGCCGCCTGCATGGGGTGAAGAAGGTTAAAAATCCTGATGCACAACAGGCCATCTACCAGGAGATGGCGAAAGAGATTGAACAGGCGGCGGGTAAGGTTGTGCTGCGCGAAGCCGCGCGTCCGGCGATCACCTACCCGGAAAACCTGCCCGTCAGCCAGAAGAAACAGGAAATTCTCGAAGCCGTGCGCGATCACCAAGTGGTGATTGTGGCGGGGGAGACCGGTTCGGGTAAAACCACCCAGCTGCCAAAAATTTGTATGGAGCTGGGGCGCGGGCTTAAAGGCCTGATTGGTCATACCCAGCCGCGTCGTCTGGCGGCGCGGACGGTGGCGAACCGTATTGCCGAAGAGCTGCAAACCGAGCCGGGCGGCTGTATCGGCTATAAGGTGCGTTTCAGCGATCACGTCAGCGACAACACCATGGTCAAGCTGATGACCGACGGGATCCTGCTGGCGGAGATCCAGCAGGACCGGCTGTTGATGCAGTACGACACCATCATCATCGATGAAGCGCACGAGCGCAGCCTGAACATCGACTTCCTGCTGGGCTACCTGCGGGAGCTGCTGCCGCGTCGCCCGGATCTGAAAGTGATCATCACCTCGGCCACCATCGACCCGGAACGTTTTTCGCGTCATTTCAACAATGCGCCGATTATCGAAGTCTCGGGGCGCACCTATCCGGTTGAGGTCCGCTATCGTCCGATGGTGGAAGACGCCGACGACACCGAGCGCGATCAGCTCCAGGCCATTTTCGATGCGGTGGATGAGCTGGGAAATGAAAGCCCGGGCGATATCCTGATCTTTATGAGCGGCGAGCGCGAAATCCGCGACACCGCCGACGCGCTGAGCAAGCGCGATCTGCGCCATACCGAGATCCTGCCGCTGTATGCACGTCTCTCCAACAGCGAGCAGAACCGCGTCTTCCAGGCCCACAGTGGTCGCCGGATCGTGCTGGCGACCAACGTGGCGGAAACCTCCCTTACCGTGCCGGGCATTAAATATGTGATCGACCCCGGCACGGCGCGTATCAGCCGCTACAGCTACCGCACCAAGGTGCAGCGACTGCCGATCGAGCCGATTTCTCAGGCCTCCGCCAACCAGCGTAAAGGCCGCTGCGGACGTGTATCGGAAGGGATCTGTATCCGACTCTATTCGGAAGACGATTTCCTCTCACGCCCGGAGTTTACCGACCCGGAAATTCTGCGTACCAACCTGGCGTCGGTTATTCTGCAGATGACTGCCCTCGGGCTGGGCGATATCGCCGCCTTCCCGTTTGTGGAAGCGCCGGACAAGCGCAACATCCAGGACGGCGTGCGCCTGCTGGAGGAGCTGGGGGCGATCACCACCGACGAGCAGGCCACGGTCTACAAGCTGACCCCCATGGGGCGCCAGCTCAGCCAGCTGCCGGTTGACCCGCGCCTGGCGCGGATGGTGCTGGAGGCGCAAAAACATGGCTGCGTGCGCGAGGCGATGATCATCACTTCGGCGCTCTCCATCCAGGATCCGCGCGAGCGTCCGATGGACAAACAGCAGGCCTCCGACGAGAAGCACCGCCGCTTCCACGATAAAGAGTCCGACTTCCTTGCCTTTGTAAACCTGTGGAATTACATCGGCGAGCAGCAGAAAGCGCTGTCCTCAAACCAGTTCCGCCGTCAGTGCCGGGTCGATTTCCTTAACTACCTGCGGGTGCGCGAGTGGCAGGATATCTACACCCAGCTGCGCCAGGTGGTGAAAGAGCTGGGCATTCCGGTCAACAGCGAGCCGGCGGAGTACCGCGAAATTCATATCGCGCTGCTGACCGGTCTGCTGTCGCATATCGGCATGAAGGATGCCGATAAGCAGGAGTTTACCGGGGCGCGTAACGCCCGCTTCGCTATCTTCCCCGGTTCTGGCCTGTTCAAGAAGCCGCCGAAGTGGACGATGGTGGCCGAGCTGGTGGAGACCAGCCGCCTGTGGGGCCGCATTGCCGCGCGTATCGATCCGGAGTGGGTCGAACCGGTGGCGCAGCACTTGCTGAAGCGCTCATACAGTGAACCGCACTGGGAGCGGGCGCAGGGGGCGGTGATGGCGACCGAGAAGGTCACCGTCTACGGCCTGCCGGTGGTGGCCGCGCGGAAGGTCAACTACAGCCAGATCGACCCGGCGCTCAGCCGTGAACTGTTTATCCGCCACGCGCTGGTGGAGGGCGACTGGCAGACGCGCCACGCCTTCTTCCGGGAAAACCTTAAACTGCGCAGCGAAGTGGAAGAGCTGGAGCACAAAACCCGTCGCCGCGACATCCTGGTGGATGACGAGACGCTGTTTGAGTTTTACGACCAACGCATCAGCCACGACGTGATTTCTGCCCGCCACTTTGACAGCTGGTGGAAAAAGGTCAGCCGCGAGACCCCGGACCTGCTCAACTTTGAAAAGAGCATGTTGATCAAAGAGGGGGCGGAGCAGGTCAGCAAGCTCGACTACCCGAACTTCTGGCACCAGGGCAACCTCAAGCTGCGCCTGAGCTACCAGTTTGAACCGGGCACCGATGCGGACGGCGTGACCGTGCATATCCCGCTGCCGCTGCTCAACCAGGTGGAGGAGAGCGGGTTTGAGTGGCAGATCCCCGGCCTGCGCCGTGAGCTGGTTATTGCGCTCATCAAATCCCTGCCGAAGCCGGTGCGCCGCAACTTTGTGCCTGCGCCGAACTACGCCGAGGCGTTTTTAGGCCGCGCCACGCCGCTGGAGCTGCCGCTACTGGATTCGCTGGAGCGCGAGCTGCGTCGCATGACGGGCGTTACCATCGACCGGGAAGACTGGCACTGGGATCAGGTGCCCGATCACCTGAAAATCAGCTTCCGGGTAGTGGATGATAAGAATAAAAAGCTGCAGGAAGGCCGCTCCCTGACCGAGCTGAAAGAGGCCTTAAAAGGCAAGGTGCAGGAGACTCTCTCTGCCGTGGCCGACGACGGTATCGAGCAGAGCGGGCTGCATATCTGGAGCTTTGGTCAGCTGCCGGAAAGCTACGAGCAGAAGCGCGGCAACTACAAGGTGAAAGCCTGGCCGGCGCTTGTGGACGAGCGCGACAGCGTGGCGATCAAGCTGTTCGATAATCCGCAGGAGCAGCAGCAGGCGATGTGGCGCGGGCTGCGCCGTCTGTTGCTGTTGAACATCCCGTCGCCGATCAAATATCTGCACGAGAAGCTGCCGAACAAGGCCAAGCTGGGGCTCTACTTTAACCCGTACGGCAAGGTGCTGGATCTGATCGACGACTGCATCTCCTGCGGCGTGGACCAGCTGATCAACGCTGCGGGCGGCCCGGTCTGGACCGAAGAGGGCTTTGCGCAACTGCATGAAAAAGTGCGCGCTGAACTCAACGAGACGGTGGTCAACATTGCGAAGCAGGTCGAGCAGATTCTGACTGCGGTGTTCAATATCAACAAGCGCCTGAAAGGGCGGGTAGATATGACCATGGCGCTGGGGCTGTCGGACGTGAAGGCCCAGATGGCCGGGCTGGTCTATCGCGGGTTTGTGACCGGCAACGGCTACAAGCGTTTGGGGGATACGCTGCGCTATTTGCAGGCGATTGAAAAACGTCTGGAGAAGATGGCGATCGACCCGCACCGCGACCGGGCGCAGATGCTGAAGGTGGAAGCGGTGCAGCAGCGTTGGCAGCAGTGGCTGAACAAGCTGCCACCGGCCCGCCGCGATGATGAAGATGTACAGGAGATCCGCTGGATGATCGAAGAGCTGCGTGTCAGCTTCTTTGCCCAGCAACTGGGGACACCGTATCCCATCTCTGATAAGCGGATTTTGCAGGCGATGGAGCAGATCTCGGCTTAAAATCGCCGGGCGGCGCATGCGCTTGCCCGGCCTACAATATTGCATTGAAGCAATGGAGTCGTTTCGGTTAATAAAAGGCTAACAGCGGCTCCCTGGTCCGGCTGAAAATCGCCGAAGCGTTTCCGGAAGGCCGGGGCGAGGCGCAGGGACGCGCCGAGAGGGCATAGCCTGCATGGATGCAGGCTGGTGCCCGACCCGAAAGCCTGAAGGAATAAGCTGAGGACAAAATTGCCGGGAGCAATTTTGGACAGCGCTTGCGCTGGCCCCGAAGGGGTGAGCCCCAGGGACGGGGCGAACAATCCGCGAAGCGGCGATTTTCTTGCCGGGAGCCCGGGTCGCCAGGGCGGTGGCGATTGAGCCGCCCTGGCACGTTCACCGGTTCGGATGTATCAGAGAAGCAAGGAACGTGAGGTGAACGGAACCACCACCGGTGCCGCATGTAACAGCACCCCTCCCGCAGGGCCGGTAAGCGGTGTTTACCCGTTCACCATCGCCAGCGTAAATCCATCCCATCCTTTCACGCCCACCGTCTGTAACGCGGTGGCGGTCAGGCGCGGGTTATCGCCGATCATCTCGATAAACCGCCGCACGCCATGCACCCGGGCGTCATCGCTCTGGCCGTTAACCACTTCTCCGTCCCGCACCACGTTGTCGCCGATAATCAACGTTCCCGGCCGGGAGTAGTGCAGCGCCCACTCCAGATAGCCCGGGTTATTCGGTTTATCGGCATCGATAAAGATCAGATCGAAGGGCGGGATCGCATCGAAGCGCTCAAGGGAGAGCAGGGCCGGGCCTTCGATAAGCTCAATACGCTGCTCCAGTCCCGCCAGATGAATGTTCTGCCGGGCGACCTGAGCGTGAACCGGGTCGGCCTCCAGCGTGATCAGCTTGCCATCCGCGGGCAGGGCGCGCGCCATCCAGATGCTGCTGTAGGCTCCCAGGGTGCCAATCTCCAGGATCCGCCTTGCCTGGGTCATGCGCACAAACAGCGCCAGTAACTGCCCCTGATTGGCGGCGACGTCGTGCGCCGGTAACCCAGCGCGCTGGTTATTATCAAGGACCTTTTGCAGCACCTCATCCTGAGGAATAAGCTCGGAAATCATGTAATTATCTACGTCAGACCACAGCTGTTGCATAGATTGACTCCTTAGTGCGTATATTGCCCGGCGGCGCTACGCTTGCACGGGCCTACGAAACCTGCAGGCCGGGCAAGCGTAGAGCCGCCCGGCGTTTACGGTGCCGACCAGCCGCCGCCCAGCGCCTTATACAGATCGATCTGCGCCAGCAGCAGGTTATTTTTCGCCTGCACCACGCTGGTCTGCACCGAGAACAGCGTGCGCTGGGCGTCGAGCACGTCCAGATAGGATGAATAGCCGTTGCGATAGCGGTTCTGGGCGATGCGCAGCGTCTCCTGGGCCACCGCCTGCTGCGCCACCAGCTCGGTCAGCTGCTCGCCATAGCGGGCGATGGCATCCAGGCTGTCGTTCACCTCTTTAAAGGCGTTACGCACGGTTTTTTCATAGCTGTAGAGCGCTTGGTTGCGCTGCGACTGGCCGATATCCACTTGGGCATTCAGCGCCTGACGGTTCAGCAGCGGGGCCAGAATACTGCCGCCGATGCTCCACAGCTCCAGCGGGTTGTCCAGCAGGCCGGGCAGGGTACGATCTTGGATCGATCCGCTCGCGGTCAGGTTGATCGACGGCAGCAGGCTGGCGCGCGAGGCCGCAAGCGAGGCATCGGCCGCGATCAGCTGGCGTTCCGCCTGCACAATATCCGGGCGGCGATTAAGCAGCGACGAAGGGAGCTGCGACGGGATACGCAGCGGCGTCAGGGCATCGAAATCCGCGCTGCGGGCGATGCTCCCCGGGTTGCTGCCCAGCAGCAGGCTGAGCGCATTCTCCTGACGGGCAATCTGGTTCTGCACCTGCGGGATCTGGGCGCGCGTCGAACGCAGCTCGGAGTCGGACTGCATCAGCTCCAGGCGCGAACTGTAGCCGGTCTGATACTGCCGCTGTGCCAGATTAAAGGCCTCTTCCCGCGCTTTCAGGGTCGACTGCGTGACCTTAAGCTGCTCATCCAGCGCCAGCAGGGTGACGTAACCCGAGGCCACCGAGGAGGCCACCGTCAGATCTGCCGCGGCGGCGGCGGCTTTTTGCGCCTCGAGGCTCGCCCGGGCGGCGTCGGTGGTGCGGCGGTTCGCCCCCCAGATGTCCACGTCATAGCTGGCGGTCAGGCTGCCTTTGTAGAGCGCCCCGTAGGTGGGCAAACCGGTCGCCGCCGACTGGGAACGGGCGCGACCCGCATTCAGATCGGCATCCAGGGTCGGAAACAGACTGCCTTCACTGGCGTAGACCCGGGCCTGGTACTCGTTGATACGCTCCCGGGCAATCAGCACGTCGCTGTTGTTGCGCAGGGCCTGGTCAACGTAAGCGTTGAGCTGGCTGTCGTGAAAATTGCGCCACCACATCTGCTCAGCCGGGCTGGCGGGGCCGGTAGCGGCGCGCCACTGGGCGGGGATCTGTAGCGTCGGCTTCGCTGGCTCAACATCCACCGACTGGCAGGCGCTCAGGGCTGCGGCAATCAGCAGGGCGGTTAGCGGGCGGCGGATCATTCTGCCTCCCCGGTATCAATAGTTACCTGTACCGACATCCCCGGACGCAGCCGCGCGGCGTCTTCTGCCTTACCCAGCACCTCAATGCGTACCGGAATACGCTGGGCGATCTTGACGAAATTGCCGGTGGCGTTATCCGGCGTAATGGCGCTGAACTCCACCCCGGTGGCGGGGGAGATGCTCTGCACCCGGCCCTCATAGGCTTTGTCGTTCAGGGCGTCGACGGTGAATTTCACCGGCTGGCCGACGCGCAGGTTCGCCAGTTGGGTCTCTTTGATATTGGCGATCACCCAGTGCTGCGGCGGCACCAGGGTGGTGAGGTGAGTACCGGCGGTCACATAGGCGCCCAGGCGGACGGCAATCTGCCCGAGCTGGCCGTCGCGCGGCGCCACGATGCGGGTGTTTTGCAGGTCGATCTGCGCCAGCTCAAGGGCCGCCTTCGCGTTTTCGACGTCAGCCTCCAGCGCGGCGCGGTTAACGATGGCGGTTTGCAGATCCTGGCGCGACATCTCCAGCGTGGCCTTCGCCTGGTCGATATCGGCGCTGCCCTGGGCGGCACTCGCCAGCGCCGCATCCCGCTCACGGATCGACAGCGAGCCATCGGCGGTAAGATCTTTTACGCGCTTGAGGTCAGCCTGGGTTTTCTGGCTCTGCGCGCGGGCGTTTTTCAGTGCCGCCTCGTTACGCTGGATCACCGCCTCGGCGCTTTTGCGCTGTTGCAGGTTGTTGTTCAGCGCGGCTATTTTCATCGCCAGCTGGGCTTCAGCCTGGTGTACCCGCTGGCGGTAGATACGATCGTCAATCTGCAGCAGCAGGTCGCCTTTCTTTACCTGCTCAAAATCCTGCACCCTGACCTCGGTGATGTAGCCGTTCACCTGCGGGCTGATAAAGGTGGTCTGGCCGCGCACGTAGGCGTTATCGGTAAACTGGGTATGGCGGGTAAACGGCGGTAACTGCCAGGCGTAGAGGATCACCAACACGCCAACGATGCCAATGGCGGCAGCGGCGAACACTGACACCACGCGCAGATTATTACGGGTACTGGCCTGCTCTTTAGCGGCATCCTGCTGACTCATAACCACTCCTGGGAACGCACAATCATCATTATTGTATAAACCATTATTTACTGCCGGTGGCCTTTCTCAGCGCCAGACGGGCAGTGATACGCAGGCGCAACAAGCGCCATAAGATCCAGACCAGCGTGGCGGTGGCAATGCCAGCCGTCAGAAGATAAGTATCGTTGTAAGCGAGAATATTTGCCTGCAGCGTGCTGGCGTTCTGTAGTTGCAACGCCGACTGGGTGCTCAGCAGGGCGCTGTCGCCAATCAGGCTCCGGTACATCTGGCTGTAGATCTGCAGGCGCTCGTTCACCAGCGGATTAAGGCTGGTGAGCTGTTCCGCCAGCAGGCTGGAGTGGTACTTCTCACGCCAGGTCTGGAAGGTGCCGAGAATGGCGGAACCCAACAGGCCACCGATATTCTGGCTCATGCCGAACAGCACCGAAAAACTGACCAGGTTTCGCGGATCGGCAATGACGCCGCCAATCCCGGCCAGCATCGCCGGGGCAAGGAAGAAGGCGCTGCCGAACCCGAGCAGGAACTGGCTCAGCATTAGCTGATCCGGGCGGGTGAGGCTGCTGGACTGGCTGTCGAGCAGCGAGGCGATAATCATCAGCACCAGCGAGGTGACAATCGGCCAGGCGAGCTTTGTCGGTTTGATGGTCAGGCAGCTGGCGGCGATGCCGCAGAGGATCCCGACAAAAATTGCCCAGGCCAGATGGGTCATCTGCTCGTTCTGCAACCCGACATACTGCAACCAGCCAATCACCCCGGTATTCTGCTCCGCCAGCACGATGCGGATCAGCAGCATGATCAGCCCCAGGCGCAGGATGCTGCCGCTGGAGAGCCAGCGGGTATTCAGCAGCGGGTTGCTGCGGTTATGCTCAAAGACAATAGCTGAGACAATCAGCACCAGCGAACCTGCCAGCGCCCAGCCGATCCACGGCGTTTCAAACCACCACTCCAGCCGCCCAAGGGAGAGCACCGCGCAGAGCAGCGCCATCCCCGGAGCCAGCAGGATAAAGGTGATGAAATCTTTCTTCTCGAACACCTTACGCCGGTCGCCAGGGGGCAGCTTGAGGGCGATGACGCAGCCCAGCGAGATCAGCGCCAGACCCAGCTCAAAGAGATAGAGCCCGCGCCACTCGTCCAGCTGCAGCAGTTCAGTGGAGAAGAGCCGCGCAATGGGGATCGCCAGCGACGAACCGGTGATGCCGATAGTCAGGGCCTTCAGGCGGTGTTTCGCCGGCCAGGCCTGGATCTGATAGTAGATCCCGAGCGAGCTGAGCGCCGCGGCCACCATGCCGTGGACGGCGCGCACCATCAGGGCCGAGCTGAGATCGTTGACGAAGAGATGAAAGAAGGTCACCAGCACATAGAGCACCAGGAACCCTTCGGTGAAGGCGCGCAGGCCAAACTGCTGGCGAAACTTCACCAGCAGCAGGTTAATCGACACGTTGGTCATTACGTACACTGCGGGCAGCCAGGCGATCTCGGTGGACCAGGCGGCAAAGGTGCCCTGCAGATTTTGCAGGTTGGCCGAAACCATGGCATTGCCCAGCGCGCCGGTAAGGCATACCAGCAGTCCCACCACACCGTAGGCTACCCGTTTGGGCGTGCTGTGGATCGGGGTGGAAGGGGAGCCTAACAGCATCGGCTTTTCGTGAGGCTGCCACTCGCGAGGAGCATAGGGGTCGCGTTGGGGCAGTCGCATAGCGTTTATTACCTGTAGCATTGATGATAGTTAGTGGGCTAATGATTCTACGTCTGACGCAAAGTCTGTTTCAAGTGAATATGATCAAGAGGAGTTAAGCAAATGTGAACTAAAATATTTCAGAGAGATCCTCTGTTAAGCGACGGCTCGCGCGTTATTCTGAACGTCATTGCTGGAAGGAGGTAACGATGACTCTCACACGCTTCCCATCCCTACCGGATAAAACCCTGTCTGCGGTCAATACCGTCGGCGCCTGGCTGGCCGAAGATAATTTGCCTTACAATCCACCCGCGCTGCAGGCCGATCTGGTTGTGCTGGCCGGTAATGCGGTAATCCCTGCCATCGACGCGGCCTGCCGCCTGGCGTCGGAGCTTGCCGTGCCGCTGTTGATCAGCGGCGGGATAGGCCATTCCACCACCTTCTTATACGCCGCCATCGCGCAGCATCCGCGCTATAACAGGGTGCGCACCACCGGCAAAGCCGAGGCCACCATTCTGGCGGAGATCGCCCGGGAGTTCTGGCATATTCCGTCGGCGCGTCTGCTGGTGGAAGATCAATCCACCAACTGCGGTGAAAATGCCCGCTTCAGCGCCGCGACGATCCTCCATCATCAGCTAAGGGTGACGCGCGGGATAGTGGTCCAGGACCCGACCATGCAGCGGCGGACCATGGCGACCTTTGCCCGCGTCTGGCGCGATAAATCAGATGCCCCGGAATGGACCAGCCATCCCGGCATTGTGCCGCAGCTGCAAAACAGTGATGAGGGCCTGGTGTTCCGCGGCGGCGGCGAGGGGCTGTGGCCTGTCGAGCGCTATCTGTCGCTGGTGCTGGGCGAGCTGCCGCGCCTGCGGGATGACATCAATGGCTACGGTCCGCTTGGCCGCGATTTTATCGTGCATGTTGATATTCCGTCCGAGGTGGAGGCGGCCTGGCAGATCCTGCGTCATGACGCCGTTCTCACCGAGGCGCTGGCGAGCCGCTCCCTGCTGTAACCTTGCCCGTTTGCGTGAAACTCATCGCAAACGGGCAACCTGATGTTGTCGGGATGAAATGATTTACGCCTGCTGACCCGTTTCTTTTATGAGATATCTCACAAAAACAGCGCGATAGGCTGGGATTGCGGATCGGGAACTGTAGTTTTTAACAATAATTTTACTTGTTAAAAACAGTGTAATTACAGGAGCGAGTCATGACAGTACCCGTACAACATCCTATGTATATCGATGGACAGTTTGTAGCCTGGCAGGGTGATGCCTGGATTGATGTCATCAACCCAGCCACCGAAGAGGTCATTTCCCGTATTCCCGACGGCAGCGCCGAAGATGCCCGCAAGGCGATTGACGCCGCCGAACGCGCCCAGGAGGCCTGGGAGGCACTGCCTGCCATCCAGCGCGCAGGCTGGTTACGTAAAATCGCGGCAGGCATTCGCGAGCGCGCCAGCGAGATCAGCGCCCTGATTGTGGCCGAAGGCGGTAAGATCCAGCAGCTCGCGGAGGTTGAGGTCTCCTTCACCGCCGACTATCTCGACTACATGGCGGAGTGGGCCCGCCGCTACGAGGGTGAAATTATCCAGAGCGATCGTCCGGGCGAAAACATTCTGCTGTTCAAACGCGCCCTGGGCGTCACCACTGGTATCCTGCCGTGGAACTTCCCGTTCTTCCTGATTGCCCGCAAGCTGGCACCTGCGCTGGTGACCGGCAACACCATCGTGATTAAGCCGAGCGAGTTCACCCCAAATAACGCCATCGCCTTCGCCAAAATCGTCGACGAGATCGGCCTGCCGAAAGGGGTCTTTAACCTGGTACTGGGTCGCGGGGAAACCGTGGGCCAGGAGCTGGCGGGCAACCCGAAAGTGGCGATGGTCAGCATGACCGGCAGCGTGGCCGCAGGTGAGAAGATCATGGCCGCCGCCGCGAAGAACATCACCAAAGTGTGCCTGGAGCTGGGCGGTAAAGCCCCGGCTATCGTGATGGACGATGCGGATCTTGAGCTGGCGGTGAAGGCGATTGTCGACTCGCGAGTGATCAACACCGGGCAGGTCTGTAACTGCGCCGAGCGCGTCTATGTGCAGAAGGGCATCTACGACCGCTTTGCAAACCGTCTGGGCGAGGCGATGAAAGCGGTGCAGTTTGGCAACCCGGCCGAGCGTAACGACATCGCCATGGGGCCGCTGATCAACGCCGCGGCGCTGGAGCGTGTTGAGCAGAAGGTGGCGCTGGCGGTAGAGCAGGGGGCGAAAGTGGTGCTGGGCGGCAAAGCGGTGGAAGGTAAGGGCTACTTCTATCCGCCGACGCTGCTGCTGGACGTGCGTCAGGAGATGAGCATCATGCACGAAGAGACCTTCGGGCCGGTGCTGCCGGTGGTGGTATTTGACTCCCTGGAGGAGGCGCTGAAGATGGCCAACGACAGCGACTATGGCCTGACATCCTCGATTTATACCCGGGATCTGAACGTGGCGATGAAGGCCATTAAAGGGCTGAAGTTCGGCGAAACCTACATCAACCGCGAGAACTTTGAAGCGATGCAGGGCTTCCATGCGGGCTGGCGTAAGTCCGGGATCGGCGGCGCGGATGGTAAACACGGCCTGCACGAGTATTTGCAGACCCAGGTGGTCTATTTGCAGTCGTGATAAACACGCCGGGTGGCGCTGCGCTTACCCGGCCTACAAAACGGCAAACGGCATCATACACGTAGGCCGGATAAGGCGAAGCCGCCACCCGGCACCCCAGGCTTACACCTTCGTCGCAATCCAGTTCATCATCAGTTCCGGCCAGACGGACACCGGCAGCCCCTGGGCATCGCGGATGCCAAATCCATGCTTCCCGCGCTCGAACAGATGCATCTCAACCGGCACCCCAACACGGCGCAGGGCGCTGAACATCGCCAGGCTGTTCTCAACCTTCACCGCCGGGTCGTCGGCGGCATGCAGCAGGAAGGTCGGCGGGGCGTCGAGGGTGACGCGCTCTTCCAGCGAGTAGCGATGGATCAAATCCTCGCCAGGGTTGTCCCCGATCAGCTCATGGCGCGAACCTGAATGATGGTGCTCGTCACGCATGGTGATCACCGGATACACCAGCGCCATAAAGGCCGGACGGGCGGGGTACTCGTCGACGGCGTCCAGCGGGGCGTATACCGTTTCGTCATGGCGGGTACCGAGGCTCGCCGCCACGTGCCCGCCCGCCGAGAAGCCCAGTACCCCAATACGGGCCGGATCCAGCTTCCACTCCCCGGCACTGGCGCGGATCACCCGCATGGCGCGCTGAACGTCGGCCAGCGGCGCGTCGGCACCCTCCTCATGACCATCCCCCGGCATGCGGTAGGTCATCACAAACAGGGTATAGCCGCGGGCATTAAAGAAGGAGGCCAGCGCGCTGCCCTCTTTATCCAGCACCACGCGGCGGTATGAGCCGCCCGGCGTTACCAGGATGCCCACCCCGTTAGGTTTGTTTGGGGCATAGACGGTTATCTCCGGGGCGCGGATACCGGTGACGGCGCGATCAAAGTGGGAGGTACCGGTGTGGTGGGGTTCCGGGGTAAAGACGGCATCGCTGGTCTGTGCCCCCGGGGCTTCATTATCGGGCCAGAGGGTAAAGGTGGCCGAACGGCTGACGGCGTGGGCCATATTCTGTTCGAGTGTTTCGCGGCTGAGTGCTTCCATGGTAACGCTCCCTCTCTGGAAAGCGTTTGTTATAGCAGGGTTAACGGAATGAAAACCTGAACAGTTTCACAGGTTGCGGACAGCTTTGCTGTCCGCAGGGGAATTACAGCGCAGCGAACTTATCCAAGGTCCGCACCAGCTGGGTGACAAAGCCGTATTCATTGTCGTACCAGGCGACGGTTTTCACCAGCTGGACATCGCCCGCCTCGGTGACCTCGGTCTGGGTGGCATCGAATATCGACCCAAAGTGCGAGCCAATCACATCGGATGAGACAATCTCCTCGTCGGTATAGCCGAAGGATTCATTGCCTTCGGTGGCCTTTTTCAGCGCCTGATGGATCTCATCCACGCTCACTTTTTTCTCCAGAATCGAGACCAGCTCGGTGACGGAGCCGGTTTTGACCGGCACGCGCTGGGCATGGCCTTTCAGCTTGCCGCTCAGGGCGGGGATCACCAGCCCAATCGCCTTGGCCGCGCCGGTGGTGTGCGGGATGATGTTTTCTGCTGCGGCACGGGAGGCGCGCAGATCCTTGCCGCGCGGGCCATCCACCAGCGCCTGGGTGCCAGTATAGGCATGGATGGTGGTCATGGTGCCTGCCTTGATGCCAAAGGAATCCTGCAGTACTTTTGCCAGCGGGGCCAGGCAGTTGGTGGTGCAGGAGGCGACAGAGATAATGGTGTCGCTGGCCTCGATCGTGTCGTCGTTAACGTTAAAGACGATGGTTTTCATCTCACCGGCCGGGGCGGAGATCAGCACTTTTTTGGCACCCGCGTCCAGATGGGCCTGGGATTTCTCCTGCGAGGTGTAGAACCCGGTGCACTCCACCACCAGATCCACGCCTGCGGATCGCCACGGGATATTTTTCGCCTCTTTTTCGGCAGACACCGAAATGGACTTGCCGTCGACGATCAGCGAGTCTTCTGTGAAGTCGACGCTCCAGGGGAAGGGGCCATAGTTAGAGTCATGTTTTAACAGGTAGGCCAGCACTTTCGGCGACGTCAAATCATTAATCGCCACCACGCTATTACTGTCCTGCGTTTCCAGCAACCGACGGAGAACCAGTCGGCCAATACGACCAAAACCGTTAATGCCAATCTTACTCATGATCTTCTCCTGTGTGATGTACGGGACGATGAACTCATCCAGGATTAGACCATGAAGCCCAGCGAGGCAATTGAAGATGGCTCATCTGCACGGAAGTTTTTGAAAAATAGGGGACAATAATTAATGAATTTTTAGCTGAAGCTGGGTTATTTTACGTTTTTTAGCCTTCTGTTCAGGAAAGACTATGCGCAATAAATACACCGGCCTGCAAATTACGATCCACTGGCTGGTTTTTCTGCTGGTGATCGTGGCCTACTGTGCCATGGAGTTTCGCGGCTGGTTCCCGCGCAGCGACCGCCCGCTAATCAACATGATCCACGTCTCCTGCGGGATCTCTGTTCTGGTGCTGATGGTCGCGCGTCTGCTGGTGCGTCTTAAGTATCCCGCGCCGCCAATCGTGCCTAAGCCAAAACCGATGTATACCGGCTTATCCCATCTGGGGCACCTCGCCATCTATCTGCTGTTTATTGCCCTGCCGCTGATTGGGCTGGTGATGATGTATAACCGGGGTAATACCTGGTTTGCGTTCGGGCTGGGGATGCCGCACGCCGCCGAGTCCAATTTTGACCTCGTGGACACGCTGAAAGCCTGGCACGTCACCCTGGCGAAGCTGGGCTATTTCGTTATCGGGATCCACGCCTTTGCCGCGCTGCTTCACCACTACTACTGGAAAGACAACACTCTCCTGCGCATGATGCCGAAAAAACGCTAAGGGGATCGTGTGTCCCGTAAGCTGCGCAAAGTGCTGTTTGCTACCGGCATCGGCCATTTTGTCGAATGGTTTGATTTCGGGCTTTACGGCACGCTGGCCGCGTTTATTGGCCTGCACTTTTTCCAGGCTGAAGATCCGGCGTTGGCGCTACTGTCGTCCTTCGCGGTGTTTGGCGCCGGATTTGTGATGCGTCCGCTGGGCGGGCTGTGGTTTGGCTCCCTCGGGGATCGCATCGGGCGCCGCAAGGTACTGACGACCGTGATCATTTTGACCTCGGGCGCCACCTTTCTGATCGGACTGCTGCCCACTTATTCGCAGGTGGGGCTTCTCGCCACGGTGCTGCTGGTGCTGGTGCGGCTGATTCAGGGATTTGCCGCCGGGGGCGAAAGCGCAGGGGCCACCACCTTTCTGGCCGAATATGCCCCCGCCCACCGCCGGGGCTACTTTACCTGCTGGATCGATAACTTCGGCTTTCTGGCCTTTGTTGCCGCCTCTGGCCTGGTGTTGCTGCTCACCACGGTGCTGGGAGAGGCGGCGATGAATGAGTGGGGCTGGCGCATTCCGTTTTTGCTCGCCGGGCCGCTGGGCTGGATTGGCCTCTACCTGCGCACCCATCTTGAAGACTCCCCCGCGTTTCTGGCCTTAAAGAGAAGCAATCATACGGAGGCCGCCCCGCTGTACACGGCGGTCACCACCGAGCGACGCGCGCTGGGCTTCTGCATCGGTTTTGTGGTGATCAAGGCGGTGGGACACTGGATGTTACAGGCTTTTATTCCCGCCTACCTGACGACGGAGCTGCACTTTCTGACGACGCAGGCGTACATTATTACCACGTTCGGGCTCCTGGCTGTCGCGGTGATGGTGCCCTTTATGGGATATCTGTCGGACAGGTTTGGCCGCAGGCCGCTGATGCTGGCGGGCTGCGTGGGGTTTATCCTCCTGAGCTGGCCTGCCATGGGATTGATGGCGCAGGGCGATATCGTCTACGCGCTACTGGCGATGCTGCTGCTGGGGATCTGCATTGCCGCCTTTGACGGGGCCAGCTGCGCGGCTATCGCGGAGCTGTTTCCCACCCGCATTCGCTTTGGCAGTATCGCCATCGCCTATAACCTGGCGGTGGCGTTCTTTGGCGGCATCACGCCGTGGTTTTCGACCTGGCTGGTTATAAAGAGCGGCAATCCACTCTCACCCGCGCTGTTTGTCATGGCGGCCGCCTTGATCACCTTCCTGACAGTATTACGGGCGAAAGAGACCGCCGGACTGCCGCTGCGTCGCTACGTACGGCATAAAAAAACCCGGCGGGGAAGGCCGGGCAAATAACAAAGCACAACAAATGTTGCATCACTTAACAGCTGATTACTTCAGATCGCGGTGCGCCATAGCGTTGACCAGGTAAGACTGACGCTGACTGAGCCTCACTTCACTGTCAGCGTCACGGCCCCTGATGATATTGAGCGCCGGGCCGCCGCTATCCGGTGAACGGGTACACTCCGCATCCTCCGGAATTATCCAGCCGACATCATCACGGGTGCGATGATTATTGCGTGCGTTACGAACTCTGCGTCTTAAATGCATACTCTAACCTCCGTATAATTTATCGGGCTGCGTTTGCATAGTGTGGCAAAATTGCCGCTCGGTACGTCCATGAATATATTGTCTGACATATCGCGGTTAGCGGAAAATATATCGCAGCGGATTACGCTGCGGGTTTGCGTCCGCCACCACGACTATTTTGTCCGCCTTTTTTCCCCGCTTCGGATGCCCGCTGCGGGTCGTTCTTGAAGTTACCGCCGCTACTCTGTCCGCCTTTACGGCCCGCCTGGGATGCACGCTCCCGGTCTTCTGCGAAATTGCCGGAACCGCCTCGATGATTAGCCATAACTTGTCTCCAGTTTTTCGTTGAGAATACTTTAAGGAAAACTAACTTCCTCAAATGCGTGCACAAATAAATGTAGACAGAACGGAACAAACGTCAATAAGCCTCCCGATGCGTTTTTTGCTTGTTCATGGCTAACAAATTTTAATTTTTACCGGCTCCAGGAAATATATCCTCGCTAATAAATAAGTTAGCCTCCCTTATATATCTGACGAATAATTTTCAGGTGATAAAAGGTGTTTACAGATTCATAAAATAATTCCCTCTCTGAGGAAATTTGAGATAAGTCTTAACGGCTTTGTTCAAGCTCAATGGCCGCGCTGACCCGTAAATCGGGTGGCTGGCAGGTGATCAGCTGGGCGCTGATTATCGCACTACCTTTCATGGTGGTTGCCGCTCTGCTGACAATGCCTGCATCATTGCATGGGACAGGCTTTTCGGGCTGGGGCTCCCGCCACGCTGCTGCATGAGAGGGTGAGCCCGTTGATGGTGTTTATCACCTTTGGCGTGATTCTTTGTGTCGTGGGATCACGAAAATTTTGCCGCTAATTTTATAAGGGATTCAGGATGTTTACAGGTCTGAGCGCATTTCCTCTCACGCCGTTGGTGAAGGGTGAGATTGATGAAAACGCCTTTGTTGCGCTGATTGAGGCGCTGGCGGCAGCGGGGGTAAATTCCATCGGCGCGCTGGGCTCCACGGGGTGTTACGCCTACTTAACCCGGGAGCAGCGTTTTGCCGCCACAAGGCTGGCGGTGAGCGCTGCCGCGGGCGTGCCGGTGATGACCAGTATCGGCAGCGTCAACGCGGAAGAGATCGTGAGACTGGCAGAGGATGCGCAAAAGGCCGGAGTGAGCGGCCTGCTGCTGGCCCCGCTCTGTTACCAAAAACTGACGGCGGAGGAAGTGTTCCGCCTGTACGAGCGCGTCTGCGGTGAAATTTCCGTTCCACTCTGTATCTACGACAATCCGGCGACCAGCGGCTTTGAATTTAATGATGAACTGCTGGTGGCGCTGTCGTTTTTACCCAACATGGGGTCCATCAAGCTCGGCGATCTGCCAGCCGATCTGGCTGGCGCGGCAGCCCGTGTGGCGAAGCTGAAAAATCAGGTGGCAGCGGGGGTGACGATTGGCATCAGCGGTGATGCGCAGTCGGCTGCCGGTCTGCTGGCAGGGTGCGACGTCTGGTACTCGGTGCTGGCCGGACTTTTCCCGGATTATTGCCTGCGGTTGACGCAGGCGGCGCTGCGGGGGGATGTGGAGGAGACCCGGCGGCTTAACGGCGCGCTGGAGCCGTTATGGGGATTCTTCCGTCGATACGGGAGCTTGCGGGTGATTGCGACGGTGGCGGAGTTGCGTGGGAGAGTTGCGGCGCCGTGTTTACCTTTTCCGTTGCAGACGCTGGCGGGGGCGGAGCGGGATGCGTTGCAGGAGGTGGCTGAGCAGGTTTTGTAGGCCCGTGCAAGCGAAGCGCCGCCGGGCAATGCGCGGGCGGCCTGGCGATATCACCGAACTGATGGCAGAGGAGCGGGAGCGTGCCCGCACCCTCTGTATCCTTCATCAGCCTGTTTGAAGGCCTCCAGTCCAGAAAACATTTACAAAACAAATATTTCTAATTGCAATAATCACTTGTAAGCGAAGCGGTTAAGTAATAAACCGTCGTTGTCGGCCTGCGACTTGATTGCGCTTCGCGCCACGACTACTGTATATAAAAACAGTATTCGAGGAACGAATCATGGAGTTTTACCAACTTTCAGCGCTGCGCGAGGTGATTGCGCTCCCCCTTTTCAGCGATGTGGTGCAGTGCGGTTTTCCCAGTCCGGCCCAAGACTATGTTGAACAGCGTATCGATTTAAACAAATTACTTATTCAGCACCCCAACTCGACCTACTTTGTGAAGGCGGCCGGGGATTCGATGATTGACGCGGGGATCGGCGACGGCGATCTGCTGATTGTCGACAGCGCCAGAACGGCGCAGCACGGGGATATTGTTATCGCCGCGGTGGAGGGGGAATTTACGGTAAAACGCCTGCAGCTCCGACCCCGGGTGCAGCTTAACCCCATGAACAGCGCCTATTCGCCCATCCTCGTGAGCAGCGAAAACTCGCTCGATATCTTTGGCGTGGTGACCTATATCGTGAAGTCGGCGGATTAGGCGGGAACAGGCCAGAAACTTCTCGCCGCCGCTGAACGTCTCGCCCTGGATAAAGGCTGTACGCAGATTGAGCTTTCAGGCAGTGAGAGACGCGTCAGGGCGCATAATTTTTATGAAAATAACGGTTATAAAGAGGTCAGGAAGCGCTTCGTCAAGCGCCTCGCTGACCCCTCCCTCTGAAAGATTATGCGCCAAAGGCACTGTCGATGGTGTGCATGGCGCCTGTCACGAATGACGCCTCCGGGCCCGCCAGCCAGGCGACCATTCCCGCCACCTCTTCAGGCCGCCCGTGTCGTTTAATTGCCATAAAGCTGTGCATCAGCTCCTTCATCGGGCCACTCTCCGGATTTGCATCGGTATCGATGGGGCCGGGCTGCACGACGTTAACCGTGATCCCGCGTGGACCAAAGTCACGCGCCAGGCCGCGCGCCAGCCCTTGCAGTGCCGATTTACTGACCGCATAAGAGGCCATCCCCGGAATGGGCATACGATCGCCATTCACAGAACCGATGACAATAATGCGTCCGCCGTCCGGCATTTGCCGGGCCGCCTCAACCGCGGCATGGTAAGGCGCGTGAATGTTGATCTGAAAGAGGCGATCAACGGCGTCGCTATCCTGCTCCAGCGCATCGCCAAAGAGCGCAATGCCCGCGTTGACGACCAGAACATCCAGCGGCCCGCTGTCGCGCACCAGTTTTATCACCGCATCCCGGTCGGCGCTGTCGGTCTGTACCGCCACACTTCCGGTTTCAGCGGCCAGCTGCGCGGCGGCGTCTGGCGATTCCGCATAACTGAACACCACCGATGCGCCCTCGGAGGCAAAGCGCCTGACGATAGCCGCGCCAATGCCACGACTTCCGCCTAAAACCAGTACCGATCTCTTTTGCAGTGCAGCCATAAAACGTTCCTTATGATATTGTAGTGATCATTACAATATGCGTCGGCTATGCGTGCCGTCAAGGAGTAATGTAGTGATCACTACAAAAAAGAGCCGTACCCCAGGACGGCCTCGCCGGTTCGATCCTGAGCAGGCCATTGAAACCGCCCAACACCTCTTTCACTCGCAGGGTTATGACGCGGTGAGTGTGGCTGATCTGACAAAGGCGTTCGGCATTAATCCCCCCAGCTTCTATGCCGCCTTTGGCAGTAAGTTGGGGCTCTACACCCAGGTGCTGGAGCGGTATAGCCATACTGGCGCGATCCCCTTTACTGAACTCTTGCGTCACGACCGCCCGGTGGCGCAGTGCCTGATGGATGTTCTGCACGAAGCGGCAAAACGCTATGTGAGCGATCCGACGGCAGCCGGGTGCCTGGTACTGGAAGGGATCCATTGCAACGATCGGCCTGCGCGCGAGGCGGCAAGCGAATTGCACACGGCCGCGGAAGAGACTATCCGGGCCTATATTGCTCAATACTATCCGCACGAAGCCGTTCGGCTGACCGACTTTATCAGCACATTGATGGCGGGACTGTCGGCGAAAGCGCGGGCAGGGGATAGTCTGGTGCGTCTGCAGGAGACCGTACGCCTGGCGGGTCTGGCCCTGCAGCCGTTACTTCCGCGCTGAGGCCAGACCCGGTTCTTATTGCGTGGGGATCAGATGGTCTGTCCGCCCGACACCTCGATACGCTGGGCGGTCACCCACCGGTTGTCGTCACGCAGCAGGCTGGCGACCATCGGTCCGATATCATCGGGAACGCCGACACGCCCGAGCGCGGTCATGGCGGCAAACTGTGCGTTAACATCGGCGTTGTCGCGCACCAGGCCGCCGCCGAAATCGGTCTCAATGGCCCCTGGCGCGACGGTATTGACGGTGATACCGCGTCCGCCCAGCTCGCGGGCCATATACACGCCCAGCATCTCAACGGCCGCTTTTGCCGCGGCGTAGGCCGAAAATCCTGGGTAGGAAACCCGGGTCAACCCGGACGAAAAGTTAACGATCCGCCCGCCGTCGGCCAGCAGCGGCAACAGCGCCTGCACCAGGAAAAACACCCCTTTGACGTGAACGTCGAACAGCCCGTCGAACTGTGCTTCGGTGGTATCAGTAAGGGTGGCAAACTCCCCATGACCGGCGTTGTTAATCAGATGATCGAAGGTGTCGCGCGCCCAGACTTCAGCAAGCTGCGTGCGCAACGTTTCGGCAAAGCGCGGGAAACTTGCCGTCTGCGCCATATCAAGCTGGAGGGCCATCGCTTTGCGTCCCAGCGCGCGGATCTCCGCGACAACCGCTTCAGCCTGCTCAGTGTTTCCTCTGTAAGCGACAATGACATCACCCCCCTGTTTTGCAATGGCGAGGGCGGTACGACGGCCGAGGCCACGGTTGGCACCGGTGATAAGTGCGATTTTATTCATGACAGCTCCTGTCTGTTGAGTGGTATCACTACAGTAGGAGAAGCCCCTCTGTGGCCATTGCCCGATCCTTGTGAAGTTTTGCCCATTTCTCTTTCAGGGAGGTGCTCTGTCGCCAGTTATCACATACTATCGTTTAAAAACTTGCCCGAAAGGATCCTATGCCTGCTGCACTGTTCGAGCTTTGTCGCCGTTATGCTGATATCCACGCCGACCGTAGCGGGGTGGCGGTTACGCCGGTGCCGGGGTTAACCCTTATCCGGGCTTTGCATCCCGGCGAGCTGCAGGCTGCCATCAACAGACCGCTGATTGCGATGCTGTTGCAGGGACGCAAATGCGTCACGACCGGTACTGAACGTTTTGACTATGGCCCGGGCGAGGCGATGGTGATTGCTGCGGATGTGCCGACGATCAGCCAGATAACGCAGGCCAGCCTTCGCCATCCCTACTATTCCCTGGTGCTCGAGCTGGATACTGCCATCCTGCGTGAGCTTCAGGCGCTGGCACCCGCAGGGCAGGGTGACGGGCCTTACGTCGGCATTGAACCAATGAATGCCGGGGTGGCGGATGCAGCTTACCGGCTGGCAAGACTGTTTGACGACCCGCCCGCGCTGGCGGTCCTGGGGGAGGGATTACGCAGAGAGCTGCATTACTGGCTGCTCCGTAGCGTACACGGGGCGGCTATCCGTGCCCTTGGCGCAGCAGAGAGCTATTCCGCACGCATCAGCCGCGCGGTCGCGGTTTTGCGTAAGGATTTTACCCGCACGATAAGCGTTGAAGAGCTTGCCGGCGTGGCGGGAATGAGCGTTTCCGTGTTCCATCAACATTTCCGGGCTATCACCACCACCTCGCCGTTACAGTTTCAGAAACAGCTGCGTCTAATCCACGCCCGTCGGCTGATGCTGACAGAAGGAACCGCCATCGCTCAGGCGGCCTACAGGGTAGGCTATGCCAGCGTGTCGCAGTTCACCCGGGAATATGCCCGGATGTATGGCGTGCCGCCGGGGCGTGACAGGCGGCTGGCTAAAGCCAGCGCCTGAGGCCGGGGGCAAACGTTAAATGGCCGTTTTGAGCCAGGAGGCAATATCCTGCGTGGGCAGATTGTTCCGCGCATTCCAGGTTTCACTCATCGGCCACCACACTCCCTCTCCCCGGGCAAAGGCGACGCGATAGCGCAGCATCGGATCATCCGGCTGTAAACGCAGTTCTTCCTGTAAGGCGGGCAGCGTGAATACGCTTTTCGCGAAGGTCTGTTTTGTCACGCGTTCAACCGTTTCCGCCAGTTTGCCATAGGAGGTCGTTTCCCCCGCGACAAAGACCACCTCGTTGACGATACGCGGCTGCTGCAAATAGATCGCCGTGGTCAGTCGGCCAATATCCGCGGGTGAGGTCACGGTGACCTGGGTGTCCCATCCTCCGAGAGCATGGAGGGTTTTGTTAGCTAAATTCACCACGTCAAACGCCGGTTCGAAGAGAAAAGAGGTAAACATACCGGTTGAAACAATCACCCATTCCGTCGCGCGTTGTGCCCGCAGCAGGGTCCTGACATCATACTGTTCGTCCCAGACGGTTTGGCCGCTTCCTTTGCCAACCACATCGTAATTAACACCAAACTGCCAGGGGAAGTAGCGTCTCACGCCCGCCTCCAGCACCGCGCGGGTAATTTTTATCTGTGTCCCTGCACCGGCGATAAAACCCATGCAGTTGATCACCGTATCAAAGCCAGCAAAGTGGGGTTTTAACGATTCAATCGTACTGGCTGCAACGTCAACGGCCATAAATGTTGCGCCTGAATCAGCCAGCCGCTGATGATCATCGGAGAGCAGATTACCCTGTTGATCCAGTGACCCGGGCGAGACGATAACCGAGACGCTGCCGTTTCGCCGTGTGACTGCCGGGATCAGAAAATCCAGTACGGTGGTGCCCAGTTGTCCCGCTCCCAGCACCAATACCTTTTCGCCTTTATTAACATTGCGCTCTGTCATTTTTATTCCTCACGGTTACCAGCAGCCTGTTTGCTACGATTAAGGCAAGTGTATGGCCGGGATGTTTATTCGATAAGAGGCTGCTCGCGGGTTAGACTGTTCGTGAAAATGGCATAATCAGTCGGGTCGGAGGGCAATATGGATAAGCTGGAAGCAATGCAGGTCTATGTCGGCGTGGTGGATACCCATAGCTTCGCCAGGACAGCCGAAGCGATGGGATTGCCGCGCTCAACGGTCTCCCGGGTGATTAAGGAGCTGGAGTCCTGGCTGGGGATCCAGCTGTTACAGCGAACCACCCGTAAGCTCAGCGTGACCACCGATGGCCGACGGTACTATGAGGAGTGCAAACGCGTGCTGGCTGATATTGCCGCCATAGAATCCTCTTTTCCTGGCCGGGCGGCGCAGCCCAGAGGGCGTTTCAAGGTGGGGATGCCGCAGTCGCTGGCCCGGCACTGCATTCTCCCGAGGCTTGCGGAGTTTCTGCAGCGCTACCCTGAGCTGGAATTGATCCTGTGTTCCAGCGATAACGTCGAAGATATCATTCAGGAAGGATATGACTGCGTGATTCGTACCGGCAGAATCGACGATTCAACTACGCTGGTGGCCCGACCTCTCGCGAACTTTAAGTGGGTGGTTCTGGCCTCTCCGGCATACCTTGCTGTCCATGGTCAGCCCGAGAACATAGACGATCTGGAAAGGCATTACGCCGTTGGCTATCTCAACCATCGCACCGGACGCACCACCGACTGGTTGTTTACTCTGGATGAGGGCGATTGTGCGATCCGGATGAAGGAGACGCTGGTTGTCGATGATACCGACGCCTATATTCAGGCCGGGATACAGGGGCTCGGATTAATTCGCGTGGCCAGCTATCTGGTGACGCCCTGGCTCCGGAGCGGTGCGCTTGTGACCTGCATGGAGACTGTCTCGTATGATTTACCCCTGTCGCTGGTCTATCCGCAAAACCGGTATCTTCCTCCTGCGGTGCGCGCTTTTTATGACTGGAGTCGCGCGGTGCTCTCTCAACCTGCTAAAGGCGCAGCATAGTCGCTTTTAACTGCGCCATCAGCCACTCCAGGGCGGGATCTTGCACCCGGCGCTTGTGGCGCAAAATGCACAGCGTAAAAGTGGGATACTTCACGGGCGTTGCGCTGGAGCGTAACGCAAAATGCTGCTGCCAGCGTCGGGCCAGTCCGTCGGGAACCGTGGCGAAAACGGGCATCGTGGTTAACAGCAGAGGAAAGGTGGAAAAATTCGCCGTCACGTAACGCACGCGCCGCTGTAACCCCTGGCCGGCGAGCTGGCGGTCAATTTCACTGTGGCTTGATTCGCGATACGACACCATAACATGCTCATAAGCGATAAAGTCGTTTACCGACAAGGGCCCTTCACAGGGGATCTGCTCTGCTGACCAGAGCGTGGAAACGCCCATCGTCATGACGGGTTCGCTCACGATTTCGCCCGTGCTCTGCTTATTCAGCGAAACGGCAATATCAATCACATCGTCTTCCAGCAACTGACGCACCTGATAGGGATCGGCAGCGACAGTATGCAGCGCCACGCCAGGTGCCTGATGGGCGATGGCGGGCAGGAGATCCGGCATCAGCCAGTGCTCGCTCCAGTCGCTTATGCCCAGGCGAAAGGTCCGTTTTGCCGTGGCGGGAGAGAAGTCCTGAGCGCCAAAAATGACGGTATGCAGGTTTTCCATCAGCGGTTGCATATGAACCATCAGGGCTTCGGCGCGCGGTGTCGGCAGCATCCCCCGGGCCGCGCGAACGAACAGCGGGTCATCAAACATCTCCCGCAGTCTTTTCAATGCCCCGCTGATGGCCGGTTGCCCAAGATGCAGCACCTCTGCGGTACGGGTGACGCTCGCTTCCCGGTATAACACCAAAAACACCGTCAGGAGATTCAAATCTATCCGGTTAAAATCATTTTCAATGATTTTCTTCATCATGTTAATCAATTTGAATGTTAGTTGTGCCAGCAGGATAGTGAACATCACCGAGAAAAAGCAATCATGCAGATTATGCGCGGAGGGCGCGATGAAACATTCCCGGACAGATGAAAATACGATTCTGGTTTTTGGTGCGACGGGCCAGCAGGGCGGCTCGGTGGCGAATGCGCTGCTTAACAACGGCTGGTCTGTGCGCGTCATGGTGCGCAATCCGTCCTCTCCGGCATCACTCGCCCTGCGGGACGCCGGTGCGGAAATCGTGACCGGAACCTTCGATGGCAGGGGCATACGGTGTGTTCAGCGTCCAGCCCAGTTCGCCCGGCGGGACGGTGACCGACGACGAGGAGGTCAGCTATGGCAAAACCATCGCCAGCCTTGCCGTTGAGTGCGGCGTCCAGCACCTGGTCTATTCTTCAGGCAACGCGGCGGGCAGTAAACCCACGGGCGTGGCGCACTTCGACACCAAGGCGGAAATCGAACGGCATATCCGGACATTGCCCCTGGTTGCGACCATCGTGCGGCCAGCCGCGTTTATGGAGCTGCTGGTGATGCCCGGGTTCGGGCTGGATGAGGGACACTTTCATTTCTTCATGCCGCCCGAAGGTTCCATGCAGGTGATCGCGGTGGAAGACATCGGCAAAATTGTCGCCGCGATTTTCGCCCAGCCGGAGCGGTTTGCAGGCAAAACCTTTGAGATCGCCAGCGATGCCATAACCGGCCTGCGGCTTCAGGCGCTCTTCTCCAGCGCGGCAGGGCGGCCGGTTCCCTATTCCCGTTTTCCCGACGAGATACTGGCCGCGAACCCTTTCCTGCAAAAATTGACCGCGCTGGTAGATGACGGACGGCTGGCAGGGCATGCCGATCTGCAGGCGATGCGACAGCTGAATCCGCAGCTGCAATCCTTTGAGTGCTGGCTGGCGGGGAGCGGGCGGGCTGCTTTCGAGAGGGCGCTGGCAAGCTCTGCCGATTGGGCGTACAACCGCTAAACCCTTTAACCCGGCTCCGGCAAAGGGAGCCGGGTTAAGGAACTATCGGGACGATAATAGCGGCGCGTAATCCATCTTCTCCAGATCCTCGAGCAGGCCGGGACCGGTGGGATGCCAGCCCAACTGCTGACGCGTCCAGGCCGATGATGCGCGCAGGTTCATGGCGGCAAAAATGGTGAACCAACCAAAATGCGCTTCAGCCTCTGAAGGCGGAAGGGATATCAGCGGCAGACTGAGCTTACGGGCAAGGGTTTCCGCGATCTGGCGGAGGAGGAGCCCTTCTTCGGCAACGGCATGGTAGCGCTTCCCGCGTTCACCATGCTCCAGCACCCGGCGGTAGAGCGCGGCGGCATCGCTGACGTGCACCGCCGACCAGCGGTTCTCGGCCTCGCCGATGCAGGCCACGACCCCTTTCTCAACCGCGTGTTGAATGTACCAGGTGATGAGGCCCTGACGCCGGGTGTCATGCACCTGTGGCAGCCGCACGACCTGGAGATTAACCCCTTCCGCGAGCAGCGCGTTGCCCTCAATTTCGGTTGCCACCCGGGGATTATGATTGCTGGCTTTAAACTGATTTTCCTGCGCAATGGCCGTGGCACCGTCATCGCCGATGCCGGTGCCTGAGGTAACGATCAACGGACGATCGCTGCCTTTCAGCGCCTGGCCCATCGCGTGGATCGCCCGCCGGTCCTTTTCGCAGTTCTCGGCGAAACGGTGAAAATCATGGTCAAAAGCCGTATGGATCACCGCATCAGCGCCCTGTGCGCCTGCGGCTAAGGTGTCGGGCTCGTCCAGCGTCCCGCGATGCACCTCGGCACCCGCAGCGATGAGTGCCCGGGCGCTGCTCTCCGAGCGGGCGAGACCGATGACCTGATGTCCGGCCCTCAGCAGTTCAGTCAGGATACGGGAGCCAATAAAGCCACTTGCACCGGTAAGAAAAACTCGCATAACAGATCTCCAGATTAGGGTTCCGGAACAGAGTAGCGCTATAGTCAGACGAGAAAAGTAGAGACATTATCAGGGTATAAACCTTAACAGGATAGGGCGATGCAAACGGCAATGCAGTCACTGGGCGATTTTCTGCGGGCGCGGCGTTTGCGCCTCGATCCCGCCGCGTTTGGCTTTGTGGCGGGCAGGCGGCGCACGCCTGGGTTGCGCCGGGAGGAGGTGGCGCAGCTCGCCAGTATCAGCCCGGTCTGGTACACCTGGCTTGAGCAGGGGCGTGGCGGCGCGCCGTCGCGGGAGGTGCTTAATCGCATCGCCAGCGGGCTGCGCCTGACCTCACCCGAGCGCGAGCACCTGTTTATTCTGGCTTTCGGGCATCCACCCGACAGACAATTCACTGTTTCAGCCGATATCACGCCACGTTTACAGCGGGTTCTGGATGCCTTCGGCATCCCCGCAATCGTCAAAACCGTCACCTGGGATGTGATTGCCTGGAACCGCGCCGCCGCCTCTGTTTTAACCGATTACGCACGCTTGCCCGCGGCGGAGCGTAACGTTCTGCGTCGGTTGTTCACCGATCCGGACGTCCGCCGCGCCCAGGGTGACTGGCAGGCAATGGCGCAGCTGGTGGTTAACGCGTTTCGCGCTGACGTGGCGCGAGCAGGTTCATCGCCAGAAACCGATAACCTGATAGCCGAGCTTTCCCGTAAGAGCCCGGAATTTGATGCCTGGTGGCGTAGCAACGATGTCGCCAGCCACGGCGAGGGGGTGAAGCGTATTTATCATCCGCAGGCCGGGGCGATCGATCTTGAGTTTACGACCTTTACGGTAGAGGGTCGGCCCGATCTGGCGATGCTGGTGTTTAACCCGGCAACAGAGGAGAGCCGACAAAAAATTGATAGCCAGGTCAGGCACTCCCTGCCGGGGTAGGACTGCTGCCTGTCAGCCTCTGATGACCGGGTTTGCTCGTCAGACCGCCATCACGCCGCCATCGACAAATAATTCATTGCCTGCGATAAACCGGCTCTCATCAGAGGCCAGGAACAGGACGGCGCTGGCAACTTCATCCACCTGACCCAGTCGTTCAAAGGGGGTCATATTCTTCAGGATCTCTTCCATGCCGTCGTTTGCCTCAAGGTAGGAATGCATCGCGGGCGTCAGGATCATACCCGGGGACACTACGTTGACACGGATCCCCCGGCTTTTGAGATCGGATGTCCAGGTGCGTGCTAACGAACGGATCGCCGCCTTGGTGGCGCTGTAAATGGAGAGTTCGCCAATGCCTTTACTGCCTGCGACTGAACCGGCCAGAATGACCGAGCTGCCAGTGCTCATCAGCGGAAGCGCCTTTTGCACGGTAAACACCGTCCCTTTAACGTTGACGCCTAAAAGCCGGTCAATATGGGCTTCATCAATGTTGCTCAGCGATGCGGTTTCCGAGATCCCGGCGTTGGCAAAAAGCACATCGATTCTGCCGTGATCGCGCTGGATACGCGCATAGAGTCTGTCGAGACTAGCGGGATCGGCAACATCTCCCTGTACGCCGATGGCACCGTTACCGATTTCATTAACGGCGCTCTCCAGCTGCTCCTGTCGGCGCGCGGTGAGATAGACATTCGCGCCTTCCGCTGCAAACTGGCGGGCTGTCGCCAGCCCTATACCGTCACTCCCGCCCGTAATAACCACAACTTTATTGGTAAATTTCTTACTCATGATATGGCTCCGCATTAAGTGGATGGTTGCTCCACTTATAATATGGCGGTACCCTCCACTTAGCAAACAAGAAGAGAAAATTCAGTGAAAGAAGAAACCATGTTACGCGCCGATGCCCGTAGAAACCGGGAACGTATTCTTGCTGTGGCTGAAGATGTTTTTCTGGAGCGAGGGGCCGGCGTTGCGCTCGAGGAAGTGGCAAAACGCGCGGGGGTTGGGATTGGTACACTCTATCGGCGTTTTCCCACGCGTGAGATGTTGCTGGCAGAGGCGTGGAATGCGCGGCTGTTGGCTTTTGCCCAGCTGAGTCGCGAAGGGCATGCCGCAAGCGAGCCTCTTGATGCCATGCGTACCTTCCTGGAAAAGTTAGTACTGAATACGCAAATTTATCGCGGTCTCGCCACCTCACTCGGCACGGTTCTCCAGAGCGGCACGGCAGGCTGCCGCGCGGTGTCAGAGGAGGGGAGCAGGCTGCTACTTTGCGGGCAACAGGCAGGCGTACTTCGCAGGGATGTTACCTTTGACGATATTGTCTTTGTGGTCACCGCGATTTCACTTGCTACCGAGCAAGATAACCCGTCAGAACCGCGCATTGCTCATCTGGTCGGTCTGTTTCTGCATGGCATCAGCTGTGGTTAACCGCTCTCTGCCAGCTCGCCATCTTTTACCGCCGCGCGATACTGCCCATATTTCCCCGGCGGAACACCGACATAGCGGGTAAAGGCCACGCTGAAGGCACTGGCAGATCCGTAACCAATGCGTTCTGCCACTTCGGCGACAGTGGCGCCAGTCTGACAAAGCAGCTGCATGGCAAGCGTCATGCGCCAGGAGAGAAGATATCCCATCGGCGTGACGCCGGTCAGCTCCGTAAAACGTTCAAACAGCGTCGAGCGCGATAACGCGCAGCTGCTGGCCAGCGCTTTTACCGTCCACCGCCTGGCAGGATCCTGATGTATCAGCCGTATCGCCTGGGCGATACGGGGATCGGCCAGACCCCGCACTAGCCCGGGGGTGGTGAGAGTGGTGGCAGAACGGATGGCCTCAATAAAGAGCAGTTCAATGATGCGCGCCAGAATAAATTCTTTTCCGGAACGCTGCGCCTGAGCCTCATCCTTTAACAATCCGACAAGCAGCGAAAGACGCTTTTCATCACGCACGAAAACAAACTCCGGCAACAGTGAAACCAGCAGCCGCGCATCGGGCGATTCAGACATACAGTGGCCAACCAGCGCCAGCATTTCCGGGGCTGCGTGGGTATCGCCAAGCCGGAAATGCCTCTCGGCCACTTCTACGGGGGTGCTCTCCACGCGTGGCGAGGCAGGGGGAATAAGGCTCGTCAAGGCAAAGTGATACGCCGCGGGTATTAAAACAAAACTCCCGGCGTGGAGCGTGAGGGGCTCCTCTCCTTCAATCTCAAGGCGACACGCACCTTCAAGCACCGCGCAGTAGAATGACAGTCCCTCGTCTGAACGGCGGACCCGCCAGATGCCCGCGCCCGTCACCGTTTTTGTCAGTACGGCTTTGAGCTTTAACATCGCGATCGCTTCGGCTAACGGGTCGCTCATTTCCGGACTCTCGCTAAAGAATGATGGACTTTTGACTATATATCGTCCGGTTAGGGGTGTCTATTATTTGCTCAGACACAACACAAGCAGGAGTCAATATGAAAACGGTTATGATTACTGGCTGTTCATCCGGTTTTGGTCTCGAAACCGCACGTTACTTTCTTGAACAGGGCTGGAACGTGATTGCGACGATGCGCACACCGCAGGAGGGGCTTCTTCCTCATAGCGATCGTTTGCGCCTCTTAAGCCTCGATGTCACCTCGCAGCAGAGCATCGAGCAGGCTGTTTCAGACGCTGGCGACATTGATGTTCTGGTAAACAATGCCGGGGTCGGGATGTTAAACGCGCTTGAAGGCGTCTCCCCGGAGGCGGTGAGGGAAATTTTTGAAACCAACACGCTTGGCACTCTCGCCATGACCCGGGCCGTACTCCCACAGTTCAGACAACGTCGTTCAGGCGTGATTGTGAATGTCACTTCTGCGGTCACCCTTAAACCGCTACCGCTGCTTGCGGTCTACACCGCCAGTAAGGCGGCGGTTAATGCGTTCACTGAATCTCTGGCAATTGAGCTTGCGCCGTTTAATATCCGCGTGGGTCTGGTCCTGCCCGGACGTTCACCCGCAACCCGTTTCGGCGAAAATGCGCAACGGATCATGGGCGAAATCCCCGCGGAGTATGCCGCATGGAGCCAGCAACTCTTTCAGGGCATGCAGGATGCGCGTGCAAAAGTGACCCGTCCCGAGGATGTGGCACACGCCATCTGGCAGATGGCAAACGATCCAGATACGCCTGTCCGTTTGCCAGCCGGAGAGGATGCTCGGGAGATGGCCGCTCAATTGATGTAAGTTTCCTGCAAAACCCACTCAGCAGGTTCAGCGGTTATCCGACATACTGATACCTGTTCCCGGCCATTTTATTGCAGGAGACCATTATCGGCGGCTTCCTCTCTGTGGCGGTAATGCTGACGACATTACTGCTCTTTAGCGTTCACGAGCCTGCGCACGCCGCGGACAGGCTGGTGGTGGCCGCGGCCTTTTTGCAGGGCTCTGCTCCCTCCGATCCCGTTGCGCGCGCCCTGCAACGTTTTACCCAAATCGCCTCTTACCAGGTGATGGTGCGCTCCGTCTCCTCGCAGGACGAAACCAAAGTCATCCGTTATAGCTACCGTAAACCGGGTTATGTGCGGATGGATTTTTCCACGCCTCATGCCGGGGCGGTGCTCATCTATAACCCGGCCAGGGGCAAAGTAAAACTGTGGCCCTTCGGCGCGGGGACATTTTCGGTGCTGAACCTGTCACCCACGGATTCATTGATAACGGATGAAAATGGTCATCGGGTGGATCAATCGGACATTGGCGTGTTGCTGAATAACATTCGCCGTCTGCAACAGGGCGGCACAACCACTCTCTCCGGTGAAGAGACCGTTGCCGGGAAACCGGCGGTGCATCTGTCGGTGGTCGGCCCCGAAGGAAAGACCGTCGCTGCGGTTCATCGCTATGAGGTGTGGTTTGATAAGCACTCCGGATTGCCCACCAAAGTGGTCAGCTACGGGCTGGGGGGTAAATTACTGGAAACCGTCACGATGGAGGCCATGACCATCAACGTGCGTTTCCCTCCTGATTTCTTCGCACCCTGACGGGAGACGTGCGCTATGGCTGACTACCAGTTTTCCACCGTCTGGCGGGTTGAGGCTTCTGTACAGGAGGTCTGGGAGATCCTCTGCCATCCGGATTTGTGGCCGGAATGGTGGGAAAGTCTGGAACAGATTATCGAATTAAAGAAAGGGGATGTCCGGGGCATTGGTGCCCTGCATCGCTATACCTGGAAGGGGGCACTCCCGTATCGCATCACCTTTGATATCCATGTATTAACGATTCAACCTTTATGCCTGCTGGAAGGGGAAGCCAGCGGCGAGGTGGAAGGGCGTGGCGTGTGGTCTTTGACCGAACGGGGGAGGGAGACGATCGTCCGGTATGACTGGGATATCCGCACCAATGCCCGCTGGATGAACATGCTTGCACCGCTGGCGGGGCCCGTTTTTCGCTGGAATCATGACAGGGTGATGCGCGACGGCGCAAAGGGTTTAGCCCGGCGATTAGGCAGGCGTGTCGAGGTATCTGTGGGTTAAACGACCCCAACCCTGCACGCCCGGAACCTGGCTTAGAGCTCATCCTTAACGGTACCGGCTCGCTGAGGTGTTTTGCGCAGACTTTTTTGTTGCCGATCACGATGGTTTGTCTACAGGAACAGAAGGCATAAATGCCGCCATCAACAAAGTGCAGACGCAGCACCCCGGTTTCATCTTCACTCCGATAAATCCCTCTTAAACTGAAATCCCTGATATTGATATCCGGATTCAGCCACTGATGATAGTAGCTTGCCGCAGTTACACATAGTCCTCACCATTGAGTTGAATTGCTCAGAAAATATCCTGTGACACGAAGCGACAGATGCCTAAGAGCAAGGCTTCTGCTATGAGCGATATGCGGACATTACTAACAGCATTCCGTGTGAAACAACGGGGAGCAGGTCACCGCTTCCCAACCCATTATTTCAGCGTGCCGAACTGTTTGTTCTTCAGTGCATATAGTCGGTCGAACTCAGCATAGGGCTCTCCCGTTTCAGCGGCGTGCCGGGTCTTAGCGTCCAGAAGGTCGGGCAAAGGGATCCCATGACTCAGTGAGTGGTAAAGATCATAACCACTGACACAGATAACCCGCTTCCCTTTACCAAAAGCCGTCAGACCTTCAGGCGTAAACCCCATCCAACTGATAAAAACGCCGCGTGTCCAGGTTGCCTTGGTACTGAGCTTTCCTTCAAATATATGGAGATCGGCAGCCGACGTTCTTTTCTGATGCCACTTTGCCTCCATCAGGTAAAATTCATCATTCAGTCGGAAACTTCCGTCAATCTGTTCGCCTGTATTTCGGAAAGACGAACGGGGAGCAAGCTTAAAGATACTGAACAGTTCAGCAAGCCAAGCTTCAAACCGAAAACCACGTGGATGTGGCGGCAGAGATTTCATCTCGTTCATTTCAGCGATAAGTGAAGGCCAGTCAACACCATGCCATGCCTGGACAGGCTTTACGCCTTTGGCTTCATCGGTGTCAGCGTTTTCTAAGCGGGAAATCAGTGCAAGATAGTCATTACGGCTTTGTTCAGCCTGTTCAGGCATGAATTCCGTTTTATACTGCCAGAGAGCGCCAAGAACCCGCAGAGCGGTCTCACGATCAGCCTGTTTCAGCAAGCACCTAACTCGTTTGGCTTTTGACGTTCCCTCTCCCTGATAACGTTCATCATCAATATCAATGTTCAGTTCTTCATCAAAAAAAGCAGACAAGGTGCGGTTAGAGAAATCCAGTATCCAGCCAAGATCGCTCTCAAACACGAGATTAAACAGCCTCAAATCCTGCATTTTCAGTTTCACGCCTACCTCCTTTTTTTCACAGTATAACGGGATGAAAGTGGAGGAGGAAATGAGTCAGCACCTGTACACCAGCATTAGCGTGTTCCGCTATTGGCACAGGGCTGCTGTTGCAGCCCTGACAACCTTAGACTTCAATCGATTCAGAGATCTCTAACGCATCATCGACTTCAATGCCCAGATAACGGACTGTGCTTTCCAGTTTCTTATGACCCAACAGAAGTTGGATCACTCGGAGATTCTTGGTTTTTTGTAGATCAGGTAAGGTTTTGTTCTTCTCATGGAATGTGTGCTGTAAAGCGAATCTTCGAGACCAAGCTTTTCTACCCACCCATGAAAGATTCGGTTGTATTGCCTGGTTGAAATGCGCTGGTTAGTTCCGACCCGAGACCGAAACAAGAAGTCTTTACTGTGCAAATTGCCAAGCTTTATCAATGCAGCAACAGCTTCTCTTGTCCCTTTGGTTATCTCGAATTGCACAGGGCTACCGGTTTTCTGTTGCAGCACCGTTGCTCTGCTTGAAACCGAGCTACCATATGCAACATCACATACTTTGAGGTTCACCAGATCGCAGCTTACTGTCTAAGGCCATATTGAACAGAGCTAAATCACGCGTTTTACCTTCCAGTTCAAGTCGGATTCGGATCGCCCAGATATGAGATATCTGAAGTAGTCTTTTTTGGCCTATGATACGGTCTTTATTCCACGGTGACGTGTTCATACTCAAATCTCCTGCAATGTGGGAGATTTGAGTATGGTTGTTCCTTATGAGCGAGAAGCGGACACTGCCTGACTATGAGGTATAACGCCTCATAGGTGTAGGAGCGCAATAAATCCAGCTACGGAGATAACTTTTACAGCCTTGAGTAATTACTATAACGTTAATTTAAGAATTATAAATAAGTATCTATATTGTCATTGAACACCTTTAAAAATGATCGCTTTTTGACAGGCAATTCATTGGCAAAGTAATAATAATTATTAGTCGACAAACTGCCTTTTGATGATCAAGGCTTTATCGTGCTAATTTTTATAGGTAGTGTACTATTTATTTACGCCGAAAAAGCACCATACCCGCGTGATGAAGTTCGTCATTACTGACAAAAGTCCCATCAGCTGTAAAACCAGTATCGTCCTGATAGTAGATCCTGTTTTCACGAATGTCGTAGTCGCCCTGATAAGCATTAGGTTTTGTACCTCGAGCTTCATCGTAACGCCCATTAGGTAATAGCTCATGGCGAATGAATCCATCTTTGGTAATCCAGAGGCCTGTATAAGTATGCTGTTCTTTCATATGTTTCCTGATGTCATGTATGTGTGTTAGAGGTAAGCTATTGTATTTGCATGTGGAATCACGACTCATTTTGAGTAATGCCGGTCAAGAGAAATTACCGGCGCATATGAATGTGTTATTTGTTATTAACAGGGGTTAACTCTGCTGTCATATAAACCCTGTTTTTAAAAGAGGCTGCAAGGATTTCATATGATTTCCCCTCTTTAGATGCCTGTGTGGAAATTTTTTTCTCAGCACCCTCAATGGTTGAATCTACTGCCGTAATAACCTGGGCCATAGTGCTGAAAGATAATAAAGACAGAATTGTTGCTGCAGTCAAGCGATGGATATTATCCATGGTAATTTTCCTATTAATGATAAGAGATGATTTTTAAAAGAGGGGATAATATATTTAAATTTATTCCCTGTGCCAGTTTGGCTTCTGTAATTAATAAAGCTTTACTGTCAGTTAAGAATGACGTAATGAATTAACAATTGTCATGCAAGTTATCATTTCATCAGCAGTTCTTATTCCAGAGGCATTAAATAAATAATGATTGCAGAGATTTACTTCATCCCGCTGTCATACGCTTCAGTTTGCGGATGCTGTCGGTCTGATGGTTATTTCTGTTGTATCAACACTTTCCGGAGCCTCAATTACATGTCGTACGGCGCGGGCAATATCCGCTGGTTTAAGTGCAACAGAACGGTATGCATCCATCACCGCCATGGTTTCCGCATGAGTGATGGTTGAGGCAAGTTCACTTTCCACAACGCCGGGATTAACGCAGGTCACACGGATTTTCGAGCTTTCCTGACGTAAACCATCTGAAATAGCCCGTACTGCGAACTTAGAGGCGCAATAGACGGCGGCTGTTGGCACAACAGAAAGGGCACCGATAGAACCAAGGTTAATTATCTGGCCAGAACCCTGAGCTTCCATCACTGGAAGCACAGCCCCAATTCCCCACAGCACGCCCTTGATGTTAACGTCAATCGTACGTTCCCATTCATCCTGTTTGCCGGCCGCAAGCGGTGAAAGTGGCATGATGCCCGCATTGTTAATCAGAACGTCAACACGCCCCCAGTTATCAAGCGCTGACTGCACGAAATGAGCCATGGACAGTCTGTTTGTGACATCCAGCTCACGCGCTTCAGCCATACCGCCGGCGCTGCGGATTTCTGCTGCAATGGCTTCGATACGATCCAGTCTGCGCGCTCCTAATAGCACCCTCGCACCTGCCTTTCCAACCTCTCTGGCAATGCCTTCCCCAATGCCACTTGACGCGCCGGTAATTAATATAACTTTATCCATGATGTGCTCCTTCAGTTGAGTTCAGAGAGATGATAGAACTTTATGATTAGTTCCAGTATCCTGCTTTCACTGGACTCAGTGGTTAGCAGAGTTAAACAATGAAAATTGATCTCAATCTTTTACCTGTTTTTATCGCGGTTGCTGAAGAGCGTAATTTCACCATAGCCGCAGCCCGGCTGGGAGTTACGCGCTCGGCGGTTAGTCAGGGAATACGACGGCTTGAGGATACTTTCGGCACAATGCTGGTAATGCGGACAACACGTTCAGTAAACCTGACTGAAGCGGGAGAACGACTGCGTACATCCCTGTCATTATCTTTATCCAGCATTGAAGCTGCGTTCGAAGATATTGCATCCGACAGCACGCCACGTGGACTTCTGAGGATCGCGGTGACCTCCATAGCTGAAGAGTTTCTTTCCGGTCCGCTGATCGCCTCGTTTGCGGCTGCTAATCCAGCCGTGACGATCGATATTGTCGTGACAGATGAGGAATTTGATATTGTGGCCGCTGGTTATGATGCTGGCGTAAGGCTCGGAGATGTGATCGAGAAGGATATGATTGCCGTCCCGCTTACAGAAAAGCAACGTGAAATGGTGGTTGCGTCCCCATCCTATCTCACTGCTAGTAGCGCCCCTCTTCATCCGCGTGAGCTTGTACATCATCAGTGTATCGGCTGGCGTCCTTCCCCGGATGTTGCTCCTTATCGCTGGGAATTTGAGGAGAACGGGAGAGCTTTCGACGTGGCGGTAGAACCGCGAATAACAACTAATGACCTGCGTCTCATGCTGAGGCTGGCTCTTGCCGGTGGAGGTATAACATTTGCCCCTGAGGAAACATTCAGGCCTTATATTGAAAATGGTCAACTTGTTTCAATGCTTGATGATTTTCTTCCCCATTTTCCTGGCTTTTATCTGTATTTTCCTCAACGCCGGAATATAGCGCCCAAACTACGCGCCCTAATCGAACATGTCAGGCAATGGCAGCAACCGTATGCTTAATGGTAAGCGCTAAATACTTTGTAACGTAAACCAGTTTTCTGAGGCCTGACGCATTTAGTTATATGTTATGTCCGCTTATGGCACAGGGCTGCTGTTGCAGCCCTGACAACCTTAGACTTCAATCGATTCAGATATCTCTAACGCATCATCGACTTCGATGCCCAGATAACGGACTGTGCTTTCCAGTTTCTTATGGCCCAACAGAATTTGTATCACCCGGAGATTCTTGGTTTTCTTGTATATCAAGTAAGGTTTTGTTCTTCTCATGGAATGTGTGCTGTAAAGCGAAGCTTCGAGACCAAGCTTTTCTACCCACCCATGAAAAATTCGGCTGTATTGTCGGGTTGATATGTGCCGGTTAGTTCCGATCCGAGACCGAAACAAGAAGTCTTTACTGTGCAAATTGCCAAGCTTTATCAATGCAGCAACAGCTTCTCTTGTCCCTTTGGTTATCTCAAATTGCACAGGGCTACCGGTTTTCTGTTGCAGCACCGTAGCTCTGCTTGAAACCGAGCTACCATATGCAACATCAGATACTTTGAGGCTCACCAGATCGCAGCCTCGTAGCTTACTGTCTAAGGCCATATTGAACAGAGCTAAATCACGCGTTTTACCTTCCAGTTCAAGCCGGATTCGGATCCCCCAGATATGAGATATCTGAAGTGGTCTTTTTTGGCCTATGATACGGTCTTTATTCCACGGTGACGTGTTCATACTCAAATCTCCTGCAATGTGGGAGATTTGAGTATGGTTGTCCTTTATGAGCGAGGAGCGGACTTAAACTCATTCGGCTTCAGGCTATTACGCTAGTATATGTGGCGGAAGACTTTTTGGCATACGACTACAACGTCTCAGTTAACTCTTTAATGGATAACATTTTGTCCAGTTGTAATTGACCTTCACTAATATCAATTCTCCGGAAACATTGCCGAAATTAAGAGCCTGACGTTCAATAAAAAATTGACGTAGGGTTACGGGTAAAAAAGCAGCGCTGTAGCGCAGAAGTGTGCTGTGCCAGAATGGTGCTGGTAAAGGGCTGCCGGTATGTCGCATTAGCAACTCTTTTTTCCAGTGTGAGTCCAGAACCTTTTCGCAAAACGACTGGCGCAGATCTATCGCAGCACGCTCAGGGATCCCAGCAAGCAATAACTGGCTGGGCAACGCAACTAACCGGAGATCTTTAATAACAATTTTTTTCGCATGAAATTCTGTCCAGATATTTGTCAATTGCTCCATTTTCTCTGGCAATTGTTCGTTTACGTTATACAGTGGTAGTGTCAGGGGTAAGAAAGTGAAATGAAAACCCTGTGTTGGCAGCGTATCGGCAAGCGGATCATCCTTTGTGAGCCTTTTCATTTCCTCAATAAGATGTGAGACAAAACCGGACACAGGAGGCTTAATGCCTGCTGCAAGAGCAAGTTTAAGCGGATCGTAGTAGTTTTCTTCTCTGGCCTTCCCAATACCTGCATTTTTCAGCCACATTGCGAGGGTGTTCTCATTTGCAGCAAGATACATCTTTTGCAGGTTTACTGAGTTCATGACATACCTTCTGACAGAAGTGTGCGACCAGATGATTGATTATATTTCTTTCAGGCATCTCAGACTATGCGTTTAATTGTCCAGTTTAATCTGAACTGAAGATATGAGATGCATGGCTGATAAGAAATATCTATACGGGGCGGAAGTTAATCTGCTCACCGTCCACTCCTGGCACGAAGCGGACCCTTACTGAGTTAAGATTTAGTCAAGATACGTATCGTCTGCTTTAGCCTTCAAGGGCTAAATAAATCCATGGGTAACTACTATGCGCAATATTACTTTCAGCTATAACCCGAACATAATCTGTAATAAGCAGGAGAGAGGATGAATAAGGACGCATAATATAAAGCGCGTAGAAAAGCGCTAATTAATCTCCTTAAGTTAAATTGACGCCGGTTAACAGATCCCCAGGCGCAACGTTGTGTAAGTGGTTGTTAAGATTAATCTTAGAATGAGCGGCAATAAGAACTAATCATTAGAGATGCTAAATGTTTTGGCGTAAATTCATTCGCAAAAATTATGTTACAAATCATGCGAATTTATTCACAACCAAGGACGTTTAGCTTATGGGGATCTTAAAACCTGGTTTATTACTGACCGCTTTTGTACTGACTGCATGTGGCGGCGGAGGCGGAGGCGGTGGTGGCGGCGGTGACAGTACGCCCCCGGTAACCACTGCGCCTGTGGAAACGGATAACGGCAACACGGGCACCACACCGGAAACGCCTGCCACCACACCGGAAACCCCTGCCTCGGCACCGGTCAGCCTGACCACCGGCGGTACCCTTTCTGGTTGGACCTACACCACCCCTGAGGGCCGTGAATATGTGATGCGCGGCACCGGGATCTCTGCGGGCCTGGTGCAAACCCAGCGGCTCACCCGTGACGACCATACCCCGGTCTCCTCAACCTCATGGTGCTGTGGCCGGATGAGTTACACCACGTTCGGTACCTGGACACAGTATGAAAAAGGTCAGCATGAGGTCTTCTACACCGGGGATGCCACGCTCGCGGCTAACGTGCCAACCCAGGGCACTGCGACCTATGTGGGTCACGGTATGCGTGAAAATATCCTGAGCGATGCCAGCTTTAACATTGATTTCGCAGCGAAAACCATCAACGGCACCATTGCCGGAAATGATACCTTTGGTAGCGAAATTGCGATGCAGGGCAACATTGCCAACGGTGGTTTCACCGGCAATGCGCAATCCGGCGGGCAGGCAGGAACATTCACCGGACATTTCAATGGTCCCACTGCTGAAGAGTTAGGCGGTCTGGCGCAGTTTGCAGACACGACTAAAAACGCATCCTTTGGCGCGACACGTCAATAAATCGTTTTCCGGTCAGCCAGGCTGACCGGACCTTCAGATGGTAAGCCTTTCTATGAATATTTTGCGTACTGGCGCACTGAGTTTGCTGTGCCCGCTCAGCGTTGCGTTTGCTGCGCCGCCGGAAACCGACTCAATTCCTGCTGCTCCCCACTTTGAACGACTGACCACGCCGGAAAAGCGCACCGGGCCTGGCGATAAGACGCTGCATGTTACCAATGCGCAACTGGCGGAACAGCCAGAGCTGGCGATGGCGCTGCTCGATCAGGCCATTCGTGAAGAAAAGTGGCCGATGGTGCGTGCCATTTTACCTGTCTATGCGGCGTCACCCAATCCGGATCCAACCCTGATTCTTTTTGCAAAAGCCGGTCTGGCACGCAGTCAGGGGCATTATGCAGAGGCGATCGAACACTATCGCGCTATTCTGAGTCAACATCCTGACTATGCTGCGGTGCGTCTGGATTTAGCGCGTGCCATGTTTGAAAATCGGCAGTTTGACGCGGCTGATTATCAATTTCGACGTGTATTACAAAGCAATCCGCCTGAGAATGTTCAGCAGGTCATTGCGCAATATCTTGAGCGCATTCAGAAAGGCAGCGCATTAACGGGTTCATTCAGCGTGAGCTATCTGAATGACAGCAATGTGAATAATGCGTCATCGGGTAAAACCATTCGGGTTGGCGATCGTCTGTTTATTCGTAATAAAGATAGTTTCCCTCAGCGCGGGGAAGGTTTCTGGTTCAATGGCGCATTACAAAAAGATGTTCAACTCTACGATCAGCATGGCTTGCGATTTCTGGGTACGGTAAACGGAAAGAGTTACTGGAATAACCATGATTTTGATGATATTACCACCCGTGCTTATGCTGGCTATCAATGGCGTAATTTCCGGCAACAATTCGCGCTGTTACCTTTTTATGAAAAAAGATGGTATGGCACCGAGGCCTATTCTTCTGGGCCTGGCGTCCGCGCCGAATACAGTTATTTACTTACGCCCACCTGGCAGGTGAGTCAGGCGCTGGAATATCAGAAACTGGATTATGATAATGAAGATTATCGATTCCTGCGCGGGCAAAATCGTTACTCTTCCACAACCCTTTCCCATGCCTTCAGTAACCGGGTGTCAGGATTTGCCGGCTTCGATCTGCTCGATCAGCAGACCTTCACTCGCAGTGAATCTAACCATCGGGTAGGTTTGCGCAGCGGGGTACAGGTGGATATGCCCTGGCAGCTCTCTTTTGCCGCCACCACGGCCATTGCCAGACGCAATTACCAGGCTGACAGTGATATCTTCTCGACGCGACGGAAAGATAACGAACAGATCTATAATCTCTCGCTCTGGCATCGCGACCTCTATTTCTTTGGGGTGATGCCGAAACTGAATTTCACTTATAAGCAGGTCGATAGCAATATTGATTTTTATGATTATCGACAGAGGAATGTCACGCTTTCTCTGGATAAGAATTTTTAACAGACGTTTGCCAGGCCATTTTGCTGAGTATGCAGAGTAAGTCTGATACGAAAGGATGAAATTAACATGAAAAGCACGCTTCGGCGTGTTTTTTATTTTATAGGTTGGTAAAAATTCACCGTGGATGCTAACTTTTTTGAGCGGCATTCAGGTGTTTTTTTTAAACAATTAGCCTTTGATTGCATAATGATAAATACGAAGAAAGTATGAGATTTTAAATTTGTCGGTACTTTTTTATTTATTTTTTAGCTATCGCATTTTCGTCATCTTTTAGCCACGAATAAATGCAAAGCTCACGTTAAAACAGAGATAAAGGGATAGCTATGCTCAGAGTTTCCTGCCCCTCTTGCGTTATTAATCCCTTGCGTTCGGGACGATATTTATTAATGGTGAGCATGTTATTCCCGACATGGGTATACGCCGGGATGTCGACCTACGACGAACTTATAATTCAGGCACGGGATGGCGACCGCCAGCCTTTATTGCAATACCTTGCCGTTCGGGAAAAGCAGACACAATTAACGGCAGGGGAGATTGCTGACTGGCTTCAGGTTTCCTCATGGGCCAATAATGACGCTGAGACGCTGGCGGTATGGGATCGTTATCGCCAACGTATGGCTATCCCTGCCAGAGGGCAGGTCGCTGCCGCCCGCGCGCTGCGTAACCAAAAGCAGTGGAATGCCTCGCTGGCCGTCTGGGAAAGCGTTCTGCAAGATGAGCCCGGCAATAGCGACGCCCGCACCGGCTGGATAATGACGCTCGCAGATGCCCATCGCAACGAGCAGGCCGTCACCGAAGCCCGGCGCTGGGCAGACGAGGAGCCGGGGCCAGAGAGAGAGGCCCTGCTGGCTTATGTTTATCATGCTCAGGGGAAAAACTGGGATTCAGTACTGGCGGCCAGCCACCTCGATACCGATTCAGACCGCAACAAAAACGTGGTGCCCACGCTGTTGGCTGCGATGTCGGCCAGCCGCATTGCTGGCCCTGCGCTGACCCTTTCAGAACGCTTTCCGCAGCCTGATGCCATTACACGTCAACTTGAACTGGATGCGGCGGCGCAAACCGTCCGCGCTGCGTTCACGCCCACCCGCAATGAAGAAGAACGATTTCTGGTTGCAGATAAAGCACTGGCTCGCTATGACGCGCTGATTGCCGAGTGGAAAAAAGATCCCGAGGCGCAAGCTGATGTGCGACGCGCCAGAATTGATCGGCTGGGCGCGCTGGTTGTTCGTAAACATATGGATAAAGCGATCGCCGAATTTGAATCGCTTGAGGCGAGCGGAACGCCCGTGCCTGACTACGCCAGAAGATGGGTCGCATCGGCCTATCTTGCGCAGAAGCAGCCGGACAAAGCCGAGTCGCTGCTTGAAAGCATCTATTTTCCGCGTGGCTCGACCCTGGCATCCACGCCGCTGACCATGGACGATCAACAGGAACTGCTCTATGCCCGTCTCGATAACAACCATTTCGACGAAGCGAAGCAGCAACTGGATGACTACAGCAAAGAGAGCCCTTACCTGCGAAAGATCTATGGTTCTCCTACGCCGCAGCCCAATGACAACTGGCTGCTGGCCAGAACCTTACAAACCGAATATCTGGTGGCCGTGAATGATTTGCCCGCAGCCGAGAAGCATGCGGAGCGGTTGGCGCGCACAGGATCGGGTAACCAGGCACTGCGTATTGCCTATGCCTCAGTGCTGCTGGCGAGAGGATTACCGCGTGCCGCAGAGCGCGAACTTAAGCTTGCCGAAGTCATTGAACCCAGCAACCTGACCCTGGAAAGGCAACAGGCATGGACGGCTATGGAGCTACAGGAGTGGCAGCAGGCCGAGGAACTCACAAAGGATGTGGTCACCCGCAGCCCGGATGATGCCGCCACGTTGCAGCTCGAACGACTGATGGCGGTGCATAACAAAGCGGAACTGCGGATAGCCGGATCTCAGGGCATCTCATCCGACAACCCGGTCAGTGGCAAAGATGATTTTACCCTCAACACTGCGCTTTATAGCCCACCTGTTAACCAGAACTGGCGACTGTTTACCGGCTACAACTTTGCCCGCGGCGAGTTTGAGGAGGGGAAGGGAATAAGCCGGGACCTGCTGGCGGGTGTGGAATGGACGTCAAGGAATAGCTGGGCCGAAATGGAGATCTCCGGGCGCAACGATAACACCGATCAGAAAATCGGCGGACGCCTCTCCGGTTGGTACGAGTTAAGCGACAACTGGCGGGTCGGCGGCTCGGCGGAGCGGTTATCCCGTAACACGCCGCTGCGTGCCCTGCGCAATGGGGTAAACGCCAACGGTGGCGATCTGTGGGTACGCTGGTATCAGAACGAACGACGCGAATATCAACTTTCGCTTTCCGGTGCCCATTTCACCGACGGCAACGATCGACTGGAGTACGGCATCAGCGGTAAAGAACGCCTCTGGACCTCGCCACGTTTTACGCTGGATTTTATCCCTGGCATCGGCGGCAGCCACAACAGCAAAGAAGATGTGCCTTATTACAACCCCAAACGCGATGTTTCGGCGGTGGCAGGGCTGCGCGCCGAACAGGTGCTGTATCGCCATTACGACACGGTCTGGAAGCAGCAGTTTGAAGCGGGAGCAGGTGGTTACTGGCAAAAAGGGCACAGCGCTGGGGTCATCAATCAGTTTGGTTACGGGCAACGTATTCAATGGAATAACGTAGTGGATGCCGGGGTGAAACTGACCTGGGATAAGCGTCCTTACGACGGGAAGCGGGAGCGCAATATTGCCCTCGCATTTGATCTGAATGTCAGGTTTTAAGGGCGCATCATGATGAAACGATGGCTTCTCGCCGCGAGGGTAATCGTCGGGTGGATGATGATGAGCATGTGTGCACTGGCCGCGGCACCACGTTATCTTCCTCCCGCCGAACGGCCGGCGCTCTATGCGGACCAGCCCTGGCCCAAAAACAGCTTTCTTGTGCTGGCCTGGCACGACGTGGAGGATGGCGCCGCCGATCAGCGCTATCTCTCCGTGCGCACCAGCGCCCTGAACGACCAGTTTGCCTGGCTGCATGATAACGGTTACCAGCCGATTAGCGTGCAGCAGGTGCTGGATGCCCATGCCGGAAAAAGTACCTTGCCGGAAAAGGCGGTGATGCTGACCTTTGATGATGGATACAGTAGCTTCTCGACGCGCGTTCTGCCGCTGCTTCGGTTATTCAAATGGCCTGCTTTGTGGGCGCCTGTCGGCAGTTGGGTGGATGCACCGGAACATTCGCTGGTGGATTTTGGCGGACTAAAGACGCCGCGGGAAAAATTTGCCACCTGGAAGATGGTACGCGAGGCCAGCGAGTCGGGGCTCGTGGAAGTGGGTGCGCACACCTGGGCATCCCATTACGGTCATCAGGCCAACCCGCAAGGCAGTCAGGAGCCCGCAGCCGCTAACCGTTTCTACGATAAAACCAGCGGGCAGTACGAAACGGATGCGCAGTTTGAAAAGCGTATAAATGCCGACCTGGCGCGCATTTCAGGCAAAATCAAAGAGGTCACCGGGAAAGCACCGCGAGCCTGGGTCTGGCCCTACGGTGCGGCGAGCGGGACAACGCTGAAGCTCACGCATCAGCAGGGCTACCAGATGGCTTTCACCCTGAACCAGGGGCTGGCGAATGCCGCCAGGCTGGAAGATATTCCCCGGGTGCTGATTTCCAATAACCCTTCGCTGCGTAGCTTCGCCAGCCAGATAGCTCAGGTCAGAGAACCTGAAAACATGCGGGTTATGCATATCGATCTCGACTATGTCTACGACAAAGATCAGGCTCAACAGCGTAAAAATATCGATCTGCTCATCCAGCGTGTTTTCGATATGAAGATCACCCATGTCTTTTTACAGGCCTATGCCGATCCGAAAGGGGACGGCAACGTCAATGCGCTCTATTTCCGCAGTCGCTGGCTACCGATGCGGGCGGATCTGTTTAACTTCGTTTCCTGGCAGTTGCAGACCCGTGCCGGGGTGAAGGTTTACGCCTGGATGCCGGTACTGGCGTTTGGGTTAGACCCCTCGGTGCCTCGCGTGGCGGCGTGGTCGCCAGACAACGGACGGATTGCGCCAGATAACCGCCATTATTTGCGCTTATCACCCTGGAATGCGGTTGCCCGGCAGAGAATCAACGACATCTACGAGGATCTCGCGCGCCATGCCAACTTCAGCGGCATCCTGTTCCATGATGACGCTTTTTTGACCGACTTTGAGGATGCCTCTCCGGATGCACTCAAAGCCTATCGTGCAGCAGGTTTCCCGGACAACCTCGCGGAGATCCGCGCCAACCCGCAACTGCTGGCGCGCTGGACTCGCTTTAAAAGTCGCGCCCTGATTGATTTTACCCGACAGCTCACGCAAACCGTGCGTGCCGTGCGCGGCCCGCAGATCAAAACCGCCCGTAACATTTACGCCATGCCGGTACTGGATCCGCAGAGCGAAACCTGGTTTGCGCAGAATCTGAATGATTTTCTCAGCACCTACGACTGGACAGCGCCGATGGCGATGCCGCTGATGGAAAATGTCCCGGTCAACGAGGCCAATGCCTGGCTGGACAGACTCGTCGGGCAGGTCGCCCGTTACCCTGGCGCGCTGGATAAAACGGTCTTTGAACTTCAGGCCCGGGACTGGCGTAAGGGGGCAGGGCAGGACGCTATTAGCGGTGAAATGCTTAACGGGTGGATGCGGCAGCTCAAGATGAGCGGTGCCGGAAACTATGGCTACTACCCGGACGATTTCATTAACGATCAACCCCGGATGGCAGAGATCCGTTCTGCTTTTTCCTCCTACTGGTATCCGCAAAAATGACCGATCGCCTCATCGCCTTCCTGATCCTTTGCCTGATGTTCAGTTTTCCGCTCGGCGTGGCGGTGATTTTTACCGGTGAAGTGATCCTTAATTTCGTCTTTTTCTGGCCGCTGTTTATGTCGGCTCTCTGGATAAGCGGTGGGCTTTATTTCTGGCTTCACCGCGAGCGCCACTGGCCATGGGGGCCGGGCACACCGCCACCAGCACTCGCAGGCAATCCGCTGATTTCCATTCTTGTGCCCTGCTTTAACGAAGGGCTGAATGCACGTGAGACTATCAAAGCGGCGCTGGCGCAACGTTATGAAAATATAGAAGTGATTGCTATCAATGACGGTTCTATAGACAGCACCGCGGCCGTGCTGGACCAGTTAGCGAGTGAATATCCGCGGCTGCGGGTGATTCATCTGGCGGAAAATCAGGGCAAAGCGGTAGCTCTGCAGGCAGGTGCCGCGGCGGCGCGAAGTGATTTTCTGGTGTGTATTGATGGTGATGCGCTGCTGGATAAAGATGCAGCGGTGTATATGGTCGCACCGCTGCTCAATCACCCTCGCGTGGGGGCCGTGACAGGTAATCCGCGTATCCGTACCCGTTCAACGCTGATTGGGCGAGTCCAGGTGGGGGAATTTTCATCTATCATCGGCCTCATCAAGCGTACCCAGCGCGTCTATGGTCAGGTCTTTACCGTTTCCGGTGTCATTGCCGCTTTTCGCCGTCGCGCCCTGGCTGAGGTGGGGTACTGGAGTCCGGATATGATCACGGAAGATATTGATATCAGTTGGAAGTTACAACTGCGCCACTGGTCCATTTTCTTCGAACCTCGTGCGCTGTGTTGGATTTTGATGCCCGAGACGCTGAAAGGGCTCTGGAAGCAGCGTCTGCGCTGGGCGCAGGGGGGCGCGGAGGTGTTTATTGACAATATGCGTCGCTTGTGGAGCTGGGAATACCGGCGCATGTGGCCTCTGTTTATTGAGTTTTGTATGTCAACCGCATGGGCCTTTGCCTATGTCGTCAGCATTCTGCTGTTTCTGCTCGGGCAGCTTATTCCGATGCCCGATTCTTTATATGTTCAGCACCTTTTCCCACCGGCTTTTACCGGCCTGATGCTGGGCGTGGTCTGTCTGTTGCAGTTCGCGGCCAGTCTGTTTATTGAAAGACGCTACGAGAAAGGTATTGCGGCGTCACTGTTCTGGATTATCTGGTTTCCGGTGGTGTACTGGATGTTGAGCCTGTTCACTACGCTTGTGGCTTTCCCGAAAGTCATGCTGCGCCGCAAACGCAGCAGAGCTCGTTGGGTGAGTCCCGATCGCGGTATTGGGAGATTAAAACCATGATCCAACCTTTAATTTTTACTGAACAACGGCTGTTTCCACGCATGCTGGATTGCCTGTTAACGATCGTTGCCTGGCTGGGGTTTAGCTGGCTGATTTACAGAGGTCTGATAACCGCGATTGAACATGATCCTTTTATAGGAACCAGGCCGTTCTACATCACGCTCAGTACGTTGAGTCTCTACCTGCTGGTGGCCTGTCTTATAGGTCTGGCGCTGATCACCTGGGCAAAATACAACCAGCTACGCTTTCGTGTTGAACGCCGTAAGCGTCGGCCTGGACTTGAACGCCATGAAGTGGCGGCAAGTTTCAATATCACCCCCGAACTGGCGCTAATGATGAATCAGGCCCAGGTTTTTACTCTCGCCCATTATGATACGGGGGCAATTGACCGCGTGTGGATGGCGAAAATCCTCGCTGACGTGCGGAGCGAGTAACGAAAAACCTGCCGGTCATTCTGGATGTTTACTGGCAGGTTTTTATGGATTGCCTGCGGCTCGCTGACGAAGTTAAGTTGTATTAGCGCAAAAAAGGCCAGCCCGGAAATGCCAGGTGGCTTAAGATTGAAAAGGGTGTATTGCGGGATATACTTTATTTTTGCAAGTTGCGGTCAGGCTGACCCTTGCCGAAACGCTCGGGCTGGCATTACTTTACAAATTGCCGCTTGCCCGCTGGCGGCTCGCTCACTATCCTCATTGCCCATGACTATCCTGACCGGTCCGACTCAACATAAAAACAGGCAACTGAGAGCCATCGTGCTGCTTTTCGTTGCCTGCGTTGTCATGCTGATCTGTCTGACCCAGCGGGCCGCTATCCTGCACCACATGCAGGTCAAAGCCGCCACGCTCTCGTTGAGTGCTGACCATAGCCCGCAGGAACTTTCCTCCCCAGGGTTGTCACCCTGCGAATTGAGCGCCCACTCGCTGCTCTCCGCCCAACCTCTTTATTTTGATAACCTTCTGCTGTTACCCGGTCTGCTGGTGCTCGTTTTAGCGGTGCTGATCAAAATCAGCGTCCTGCCGAGGCCGGTGATCCTGTTCCGTCCTCCGCTCCTTCGAATACATCTTAAAAACTGCGTTTTCCGTGAATGACTGACATGGCTGTACCTGTTTAGTCAATTTTTCACGGAGAAAACTATGAAAACGCTTTTCAGGAGCCTGTGGTTCCTGTTGTTCAGCTTGTCCGCGGCCTCCGCTGCGGTACCGGGCTGGCCGATGACGCCTGACAAAGCCCATGCTCAGGTGCATGTCTGGCACGATGCGCCAGCAGAGGGCAAAGTTCGCCTGCTACTGGATGTTACCCCTGATGAAGGGTGGAAAACCTACTGGCGAACCCCCGGCGACGGCGGCTTTCGGCCGGTAATAGAGTGGGCGTCACAGGCCACTACCCAGTGGCACTGGCCGCGTCCCGTGCGCTTTACTTCCGCTGGCTTTAGCTCGGTCGGCTACGACCGTCGGGTGGTGTTTCCGCTGGAAATCACCACCGATGAGGTGCAGCGTTTGCGCGGGAAACTGACGCTTTCGCTGTGCAGTAACCTCTGCGTGGTTAACACATTCCCGCTGGATATCAATCTTGCCGCCGGTCCGTCGGCGGACTTTGCCAGCGCCTGGGATGAGGCGATGCGGGCGGTTCCTGCGACACACGGCGCGATAGCGGTTAAATCCGTCGCCACGGATCGCGACACCCTGACGGTGAAACTGACCTCGCCGCAAGGCTGGTCCCGGCCCGAGCTCTTCACCGATAACCCGACGGAGGCGACGCTTGCCCCGCTTCAGACAGCGGTTCAGGGTGACACCCTGACCGCACGGTTTAGCGTCAGCAACAGCCAGGGAGAGCCGCTGGCGGCCGACGGTTTGCAGCAGATCGCGCTGCTGGTCAGCGACGGCGCGCAGAGCCAGCAGCTTACCGTTGAGCTCAGCCCCGGTCCCTCCACCACGCTCTGGCAGATCCTGGCCGTGGCGCTGATGGGTGGCTTGATCCTCAACCTGATGCCCTGCGTGCTGCCGGTACTCGGAATCAAGCTCGCGTCGCTGATGTCCCTGGCAGAGAGCACGCGACGCCAGACAAGGCTGCGTTTTCTGGCGACGGCGGGCGGGATCATCTTCTCGTTTCTGGTGCTGGCGGCGGTCGTTACCGGCCTGCGGCTGTCCGGGGCCTGGATTGGCTGGGGCTTTCAGTTCCAGAATCCGTGGTTTATTGGCGCGATGGTGCTGGTGACGTGGATCTTTTGTTTCAGCCTTGCGGGCCTGCTGGAAATCCGCCTGCCTTCCTCGCTCACCACCCGGCTGGCTACCGCCGGCGGGAACGGCATCGGCGGGAGTTTCCTGGAAGGCGCGTTTGCAACCCTGCTCGCCACGCCCTGTACGGCACCTTTCCTCGGTACTGCCGTGACCTTCGCGTTAGCGGCGCCTGTCCATCAACTGTGGCTGGTCTTTTTGGTGCTGGGTATCGGGATGAGCCTTCCCTGGCTGGCGATCGCCATGGCCCCCGGCGTGGCGCGCTGGCTGCCGAAGCCCGGCCCCTGGATGGGCAAACTGCGTCTGGTGCTGGTGCTTCTGATGCTGGGCTCCTGCATCTGGCTGATGTCGCTGCTGGTCAAAGAGTGGGGCGCGCGATATGTGTTGATTGGCGGCGGCCTGATGGTGGCGTTGTTCCTCTACCGCTGCGCAAAGGCCATGCCGCATCACAGAGAGAATCTGCGCAGTCTGGCGTTTGGCGTGTTGTTTGGCGCCGGGCTGTATGCGTTCCTGGCGCCGCAACCTCAGGGGAAGGAGGATTCTCCCCTCAACTGGCAGCCGCTGAGTGAGGCCGCGCTCAGCGAGGCGCTGGCTGCCAGAAAGCGCGTGCTGGTGGATATCACCGCTGACTGGTGTCTGAACTGCCGGGTTAATGAGGTTATGGTGCTTCATCGCCCTGAGGTGGTGGCGGCTTTAAACCGCGACGACGTGGTCCTGCTGCAGGGTAACTGGAGCCAGCCCTCGGCGGAAATCGAGCAGTTCCTGCGCCGCTACGGCGCCAGCGGTATCCCGTTTAACGCCATTTTTGGTCCTTCACGTCCGCAGGGGCATGTTCTGCCCTCCCTGCTGAGCAAAGAGGCTTTACTGACCGCACTGGCGAAGGCCGGGGCGGCTACACCATCTGATTTTACTGAGGAAAAATAATGAAGAAGATCCTGTCCCTGTTGATTCTGACCTTCAGCGCCGCCACGCAGGCGCAGCCCGCCGATTTACCCGAACCTGTTAAGCAAATCCAGAAGCAGGGCATCGAAATCATCAAGCCGTTCAGCGCCCCCGGCGGCGTAGAAGGCTGGCTGGGCAAATATCAGGACATGGGCGTCACGCTCTATCTCACGCCGGATAAAAAACACGTTGTTTCAGGCTATATGTATGATGCTCAGGGCAATAACCTGAGCGAGAAGATCATTAACGAGGAGATCTATATTCCCGCCGGGCGCGAAATGTGGAAACAGCTCACCGCCGCGCCGGGGATCAAAGAGGGCAGCGCGGACGCGAAATGTCAGGTGGTGGTGTTCGCCGATCCCTTCTGCCCCTACTGCAATAAGTTCTGGCATCAGGCGCAGCCCTTTATCAAGGATAAAAGCATCAGCACCACAACCCTGCTGGTGGGCGTGATCCGCCCGGACAGCGCGCAGTATGCGGCGGCCATCCTCTCCGCGAAGGATCCGGCTAAAGTGTGGTATGACATGGAGAGCAGCGACGGCAAAACCAAACCGGCGCTGACGAGTAATACGCCGCCTGCGGTGTTTAAGCAGATAGAGCATAACCAGCAGCTGATGACGCAGCTGGGGGCCAGCGGTACGCCTGCCATTTATTACCTGAATAAAGATCGCACCCTGCAGCAGATCGTCGGCTTGCCGGATGCTAAGCAGATGGCCGATCTGGTGGCCTGTAAATAAGCCACTCCGGCGATTAACCTGAACCATAGTCTCAACCGTTGTGCCGGTAAGCACCTTGATTTGTTCGAAAAATCATTGATACTGTATATATATACAGTTAAACGGATTTGAGACTATGCTATTCACCTTCCCGCGCATTGCTGCGTTCGTTAAAGTGCGCAAATAATCATGTTTGCGCTTGTCGATGTGAACAGTTTCTATGCTTCGTGCGAGACGGTGTTTCGCCCGGATCTGAAAGGGCGCCCGGTGGTGGTGCTGTCGAATAACGATGGCTGCGTGATTGCCCGTAGCGCCGAGGCGAAAGGGCTGGTGACGATGGGGGCGCCTTATTTCAAACAGAAAGAGATCTTCCGCCGCCACGGGATTGTCGCCTTCAGCAGTAACTATGAGCTGTATGCTGACATGAGCCATCGGGTGATGACCACCCTGGAAGAGCTCACGCCGCGGGTCGAGATCTACTCGATTGATGAGGCGTTTTGCGATCTTACCGGGATCAGCAACTGCTACAATCTGGACGCCTTTGGCCGCGAAATCCGCCGAACGGTACTGCAACATACACACCTCACCGTCGGGGTAGGGATTGCGCCCACCAAAACCCTCGCCAAGCTGGCGAACTTTGCGGCAAAAAAATGGCAGCGGCAGACCGGCGGCGTGGTCGATTTATCCGGCGTTGAGCGTCAGCGCAAGCTGATGGCGGCGCTGCCCGTCGAAGAGGTATGGGGCGTCGGGCGACGGTTGAGTAAAAAGCTCAATGCGATGGGCATTCATACCGTGCTGGATCTGGCGAACACTCCCACCGACCTGATCCGCAAGCATTTCAGCGTGGTGCTGGAGCGCACCGTTCGCGAGCTGCGCGGCGAGTCCTGTCTGGGTTTTGAGGAGTATGTTGCCCATAAGCAGGAGATTATCTGCTCCCGCTCGTTCGGCGAGCGGATCTCAGACTATGAGGCGATGCGCCAGGCCATCTGTAGCTATGCTGCCCGCGCCGCCGAGAAGCTGCGGGCCGAGCACCAGTACTGCCGGTTTATTTCGGCTTTCGTGAAGACCTCGCCGTTTGCGCTGAACGAGCCTTACTACGGCAATAGCGCCTCCGTCAAACTGCTGACGCCAACCGAAGACAGCCGGGACATCATTAACGCGGCGACGCGCTGTCTGGATCTCATCTGGCGAGAGGGGCTACGCTATCAAAAAGCGGGCGTCATGCTGGGGGATTTTTTCAGCTCGGGCGTCGCGCAGCTTAATTTATTTGATGAAAATCCGCCGCGCCGCAATAGCGAAAAGCTGATGGCTCTCGTCGACAAATTAAATGAGCAAGGGCGCGGAACAATCTGGTTTGCGGGGCAGGGAATAGAGCAGCAGTGGCAAATGAAAAGGGAAATGTTGTCCCCGCGATATACCACACGTTTTTCGGATTTACTGCGCGTCAAATAAATCGCTTTCACCAAAACAATGCAAAGCCTGAAAGTAAATATTTGTCGAACAGGAAAGATATATCCCTGGACGACCAATAATTGCGCTATGGTGGTGGCTCTACACACCTGCCCGGAGGGGCTATTCCTAACATAAAATTTGAGTGCCCGGTTTGCACGAGCAAGCGGTTTCGTTTTACCTCTTTTAGCCCTACGCAAACCCAACCTCATGGTGCTGTCTGTTCCGTCTGTGGAACCCGACTCACCGCACACTCATGCGTGCCAATGCCAAAAAGAAGACGCTGGCCAAAACAGGTGGTTTAGGTGTTAAAGGGGGGCTAATTCTGGCCCTCCCGATAAATGATTTTGCCGCTACGTTGACGACGCTTTTATATTAACTGCCGTTTCGTTATTTCTGAAAAATAGCGGGCTTTATTTTTACGGCTCGCTTATTTTATTGATTAATTCTGGCCCCTGATTTTTTACGTTTCCCACCGCCCGGGTGACAGGATGCCAGTGGAAATCATCTGCGGGAACGGCACCGGTCTGCGCTATCTCTTCAGCTTCTTTGCTGCTTACCGTCTCGCGAAGCCATTCACGTGCCGCTTCTGGCGTTAAAACCAGCGGACGCCGGTCGTGAATATCCACCAGCCCTTTATCCGCTGCCGCGGTCACAATCAGGAATCCTTCCGCTTCATCCCCGCGTTCAAACGGCGTACTGCCGATCGCGGCCATAAAGATGGGCTGTCCATCGGCACGGGAGATAAAGTAGGGCTGTTTTTTCTCTCCCTCTTTTTTCCACTCGAACCAGCCGTCGGCAAAGACAATCGCCCGGCCATGGTTCCATAGCGGTTTAAACATCCGGCTGGTGGCGGCGGTCTCCTGCCGGGCATTGATCAGCGGGGCTTTATCCCACCAGCCAGGGGCGTAACCCCAGAATACCGGGTCGAGATGCAACAGATCGTCGCGCTCGCTGAGCAGCAGCACTTTGGTGCCGGGCGCAACGTTATAGCGCCCGATGGGTTCCGGGTCGTAGGGGATGTCGCAGTCTGCTTCATCCGCCAGAAAGGCAAGATACTCTTCCCGGGTCTGGGCCTGGGCGAAACGTCCGCACATAGTTACCTCCGGTGGTTTTTCTTAAGTATAGAGGGTGAATTTCCCGGAACTGTAACCTCAGCGGCGGACGGTTGTGCTAAAAGCGATTAACGCGTCACCACCACATCGGTAAAGGTGAAGCGTTTTGGTTGCCCGTCGGCGTGATAGCCGATGCGCAGCATGCTGGCCGGTAACCGAAAAACGAGTAGATGGAATAACACCAGAATCAGGCGTATTGATGGGAATATCTACCGGGATGATGCTGCGTCAAGCATCGGGCATCTCCGGCGGGTTTAAGACCCCTCCGGATGACAAAATCCATCGACTAACTGCTTCAGAAGACAAATAAGCCCGGCCAAAACCAGCAGAAAGGCCAGCGCGGTGAATAAAACAATCGTCATCCTCGACTCCATGTTCTCAGTTTTGTTTGGTAAAAATCTTAGATCGCATTTTTCATTTGTCATTATCTTCCGGGTATTTTTCTTATTGCTGGCAGATGCGATACCGGTCAGAGGCGGACATATCCAGGATGAGGCCCTATAATCCTCCATGCCTGAAAACCTTCTGCTCTGAGGATCCCAGATGACGACCTTTCATCAACTTACGGCCACCAGCCTGCGCGGTCAGCCCATTTCTATGGCCGACTATGCGGGGAAGGTTGTGCTGGTGGTGAACACTGCCAGCCAGTGTGGCTTTACACCCCAGTACGCTGGTCTTGAAAAACTCTACAAGAAGTATGCCGACCAGGGGCTGGTGGTGCTGGGTTTCCCCTGCAATCAGTTCGGTAAGCAGGAGCCTGGCGGCGCGGACGACATTGCCCAGACCTGTCACGTCAATTACGGCGTCAGCTTCCCGATGTTCGGGAAAGTGGAGGTCAATGGCGCAACAGCGCATCCTCTGTTTCGTTATCTGAAAGAGGCGTTGCCCGGCGTACTGGGGGGACGAATCAAGTGGAATTTCACCAAGTTCCTCATCGGACGCGACGGCAAACCGCTCAAACGTTTTGCACCGATGACCACCCCGGAGAAAATGGAAGCCGCGATCGTCGCTGCACTTGAAAGCTAATTAATGCAGGCGAACCAGAGAGATGAGAGGGGAAAAGCCGGGCGCGCTGCGCTTGCCCGGCCTGAAGACTTATCGCGCCGCCAGTTCCCGGCGGATAATCTCTGCTCCTGCGCTTAACGCATTGAGCTTGCCGTTAGCCACCTGACGGGACAGCGGGGCCATTCCGCAGTTGGTCGACGGGTAGAGCTTGTCGGCATCCACAAACTGCAGCGCTTTGCGCAGCGTAGCGGCGACTTCCTCTGGCGTCTCGATAGTGTTGGTTGCCACATCAATGGCGCCGACCATCACCTTTTTACCGCGGATTAGCTCCAGCAGATCCATCGGCACGCGCGAGTTGTGGCACTCCAGCGAGATGATATCGATATTCGAGGTCTGCAGTTTGGGGAACGCCTCTTCGTACTGGCGCCACTCTGAACCCAGCGTTTTCTTCCAGTCGGTGTTGGCTTTGATGCCATAGCCGTAGCAGATGTGGACAGCGGTTTCGCACTTCAGCCCTTCAATGGCGCGCTCCAGGGCGGCGATCCCCCAGTCATTCACCTCATCAAAAAAGACGTTAAAGGCGGGTTCGTCGAACTGGATAATATCGACCCCGGCCGCTTCCAGCTCTTTGGCTTCCTGGTTGAGAATTTTTGCAAACTCCCAGGCCAGTTTTTCCCGGCTTTTGTAGTGGTTGTCATAGAGCGTGTCGATCATGGTCATCGGACCCGGCAGCGCCCATTTGATTGGCTGGGTGGTGAGCTGGCGTAAATATTTCGCATCATCAACGAACACTGGCTTCTGACGGGCCACGGCGCCGACCACGGTCGGCACGCTCGCATCATAGCGGTTACGGATTTTAACCACCTCGCGTTTCTCAAAATCGACGCCGCTGAGGTGCTCGATAAAGGTGGTGACAAAGTGCTGGCGCGTTTGCTCACCGTCACTGACGATGTCAATGCCAGCCCGCAGCTGATCGTCGAGGGACAAACGCAGCGCATCCTGTTTACCGGCGAGCAATTCTTCGTTCTGCAATTTCCACGGCGACCAGAGGGTCTCCGGCTGCGCCAGCCAGGAGGGTTTCGGCAGGCTGCCGGCAGTGGAGGTGGGGAGCAATGTTTTCATAACAGGTGACCTTATTGTTTTAATTGAATCAACGCGCGTACTGAGCAGACCATTGCTCAAGAAGAGTTTTGTACGGTTTGATAAAGTGTTTCTCGGTAAATTTCCCCTGCTCAATGGCCAGCTGGCTACGCTCTTCGCGGTCGTAAACAATTTTGGTCAGGGAGTGATCCTCGTTAGTCAGGCTGGGCTGGTAACAGTGCCCGGCAACGGAATTCGCGTTGTAAATCTCAGGGCGATAAATCTTCTGGAATGTCTCCATCGTACTGATGGTGCCGATAAGCTCCAGGAAGGTGTAGTCGCTCAGCAAATCGCCGGTGAAGAAAAACGCCAGCGGCGCGGCGCTGTGTGGCGGCATAAAGTAGCGCACCTGCAGGCCCATCTTTTTGAAGTACGCTTCCGTTAACGAAGAGCCCTGTTGCTGGTACTCAATGCCTAAAACAGGATGCGCATTACCGATGCGGTGATAGACATTTTTATTGGAGACGCTGAGGCAGATAACCGGCGGCTTGCTGAAATTGGCCTTATATTCATCGGAATTAACGAAGTGCTTAAAGATATTGCCGTGCAGTTCGCCAAAATTAGCCGGAATGGTGAAGGTCGTCTGCTGTTTATTATGATCCGGCAGAAGAACGCTGAAATCGTAATCCCGGACATAAGAGGAGAAGTTATTCCCGACGATCCCTTCTATGCGCTCGTTGGTTTTTTTATCAATGATGTTGGTTTTTAAGATTTCAATCGCCGGGAAGGTGGCGTGATTGTCTTCTCCCGCGATATTCATCTCTACGGAGATGATGTCCAGCTCTACGGAATAACGATCGCCGTTCGGGTTGTCCCAGTGCGCTAACGCATTGAAGCGATTGTCAATCATCACTAACGTATTGCGCAGGTTCTGCTGACGGCTTTCCCCGCGGGCGAGGTTGGCAAAGTTGGTGGTGATCCGCGTGTTTTCGGATGGGTTGTAATTTTCATCGAAACGACTGTGGGTAATCGTGAAGGTGAAAGCGTTATTCATGGTGATGTTTCCCGGCTCTGACATAAAGACTGAAATCCCCTCGCGGTTACAGACGTCAGTCTGTATGTTGCTAATACGTTAATATGGCTTAAGTTATGCCAGAGCCGGGGAGGGAGTGAAAGCGACTAAATTTCATTGCAACATGAGTCATCTTCATGATGGTGAAAAAATTTCACTCTGCACTCTCCGTATGCCGTTCCAGATCCAGCGCGCTGGCGCTGGCGGGGTCGAAAAGTGAAAGACTTTCAATTTGATCCAGCATAATGACCTTGCGAAACGCCATGGCGCTTTTGGGCTGTGAATCGAGCGTAATATCGTGGTCGGCATACCATTTGCTGTAGTTATGCTCAATGCGCAGGCTCAGCGTCTCGCCGTCGCGGTAGCCGCTCAGCATCGGGATCAGCACGATGTTGGCGGTCTTTTCATATTCTAGGGTCGCGGTATGGATCATCCCGATATAAATCCGCCGCGATTTCAGTGTCACCAGCGCCAGTTCGCCTTCTTCCATGCACTGATAAAGCAACTGCTCAATGCCGCTGGCTTGCGACAGACGCTTGTAAAGCTGCTTGCGGCCTTCGCCGTCCAGCCTGGCGCTGCCCGCCCAGTTCGAGCGATAGAGACAAAACAGGATGGCAAAAGCCAGCATCACCACCACCGGCGCCTGGATGCCCAGAAAGCTCCAGTTCATAAAATCCACTTGCCAGTTGGCGTTGTCCTGCGCGGTTAAGTGGAAGGTATTGGCGGTGTAAGAGAGCCCGAGCAGCAACAGCCAAAGCAGGCCGGTGGCGATCACGCCCTGCAAAACGAAGATACAGCCGTACAGCGCGACCAGAAAATAGACATCCCAGCCAAAGGAGCGCTTAATTTTAAACCGGGTGGAGAGGTCACGACTGGTGTACCAGTATCCGCTCACCATCAGCACCATAAAGATCGCTGTTCCCATATCAGGCCCTCTTCAGCGCGTTAACATGGCGCAGGAAGTCCTGTCGCACCTCTTTGCTTTTATAGTTGACCGAGGCGTTACCATCCTGATCGATAATGATGCGATCCCCGTCCTCCACGGCCTCAATAATCTCCTGCTGACTCATCACCTGTAGCAGCGACTCAGGGCTGGAGAAAATTGAGGTAAACAGGCGTCTCATAGCGTGGGCTCCTTATAGACAAAAAGCCTAAGCATGGTAGGGAATTGAGAATATTGCCTTAAGGTTATGCTGAAAAGCGCCAGCTTATGTTCAGCCCTTTGCCCCTTCACGCCACCGGAATCATGTTAAGCATTGAAGTGTCATTGACGTGGCCGAAGTTGTACAGCCTGGGGGCTGAACTGAGAGGTTAGTAGGGCAGTTTATGATGCGCTGGCAGCTCTGTTTTCAGGCAGGGTTCCATAATTGATGTGTGATAGTTAAGCCTTGTTAATTAATCACTTATAGAAAATGGTTTTTGTGAATTTTGAACGCCAGATAATTTTTAGTGCTTTTTAAGGCGTTGTTATTTTTGAAAATAACTTAGGCTGCTATTTAAAATCTCAAAAAGTTGTACAGTTAATGTGTACAACTATGGCGGTTTAGTATATTTTTAACATCACTTTAACCCCTAACCTAAATGTCAATCCGGAGCACCTATGCGAGGTAACAGTTCGCGCCAAAGTTCAGCTGAGGCAATCACCGCCTATTTTAATAAAGCCAGTCTGCGTAGCCAGCAGGAGACGCTGGGGCTCATTGTCGGTGAAATTCTGAATGAGGGACGTAACCTGAGCCGTCTGGCTATCTGTACCAGGCTATTACGACGGGTAGAAGAGACGGAAGATGAAGCAGAAATTGCCCACTATAATGAGCTTATCGCACTGTTTTTTGAACGATAGAGAGTGTTAGCGCTTCTGTGGCTTAAAGCAGTCGATATAGGAATTTGCGCAAAGAGGGTAAAGCACCTTACGCAAAATAGTATATTGATAGTGCGATGAGAGGTAGCCCGGCTACGTTCAGTCGCGTGAGAACAGTTATGCATAGAACGAAATCTGAAAAACTGAGGGACGATCTTATTGGCGAAGCTGTGTTGTTAATTTTAAAAGACAACGGTCCTATAAATTTTAAGACGCTGGCCGTTAAACTGAAAATTATGGCCAGCATAGAGCGTGATGTTGAAAGACGAAGTGCGCTGTCGGCGGCAGCATTAGAGGTTGAGCAAAAGGTTAAATCCAGTAGCGGCGTACAGACAGAAGTCAGAAGTCATTGTTATGTCAACAGAATGCACCATTTTATGGTGACTGATACTCAGCATAAATACGATAAAAAACATTAACCTTTGAGTGGATAATATGGAACCTACTATTTCTCAGCACACACCGCATTTCAATGCCCTTCAGGATCAGGCACTGGCATCCTACTTCCGTTCAGCCGGAGGTGCCTTGTCCGTTGAGTCAGCCATATTAGGTTCAGCGATAAGATGTATTATTCTCAGTGGTGATAACCTCACCAATAAGCAAATTATTCTTCAGTTAATTTACGCGCTTGAACAAACATCGGATGAAGAGGCTGCCGATGTCATACGCAATACGCTCGAAATTGTTGTGGGTTTCACGCAGGATGATATTTAAGCATCCCTTACGCCTGCGAAACCCGCGTAATAAAGGTCGTGTAAAATAGCCGACGCAAACTGCCCTTAACCAGGGCAGGAACATATCCTGAAGTATCATCACACCTGTCCCAGCCTGATTTCCCTATCCCACCGCGACACCTCTCTGAATATTCACGTTTACAGCGCTCTGTAAAATAAAATAGTATACCCCCCTACAGTATCCAGGAGCCTCTCCCATGCCACATTCACCTGAAGACAAAAAACGTGTCCTGACGCGCGTGCGCCGCATTCGCGGACAGGTCGATGCCCTGGAGCGGGCGCTTGAGTCCGGCGAGCCTTGCCTTGCTATCCTGCAGCAAATCGCCGCGGTGCGCGGCGCCGCAAACGGGTTGATGGGCGAGATGGTCGAAATTCACCTCAAAGATGAGCTGGTGACGGGCGATACCACCGCCGATCAGCGGGCTGTGAGAATGGCGGAAGTCGGCCATTTGCTGCGCTCTTATCTAAAATAAACACCTGACATCACTAAAAGGAAAGCAAGATGAAATCACGTGCTGCTGTTGCATTTGGCCCTGGCCAGCCGTTGAAAATCGTTGAAATTGATGTGGCGCCACCCAAGAAGGGTGAAGTGCTGGTCAAAATCACCCACACCGGCGTGTGCCACACCGACGCGTTTACCCTGTCGGGTGACGATCCGGAAGGCGTTTTCCCGGCGGTGCTCGGCCATGAGGGCGGCGGCGTGGTGGTGGAAGTCGGCGAGGGTGTCACCAGCCTGCAACCGGGCGATCACGTCATCCCGCTGTACACCGCAGAGTGTCGCGAGTGTAAGTTCTGTAAATCCGGCAAAACCAACCTCTGCCAGGCGGTGCGCGCCACCCAGGGTAAAGGACTGATGCCGGACGGCACCACCCGTTTCTCGTACAACGGAGAGCCGATCTATCACTACATGGGCACCAGCACCTTCAGCGAATACACCGTTTGTGCCGAAATCTCGCTGGCAAAAGTGAACCCGCAGGCGCCGCTGGATAAGGTCTGTCTGCTGGGCTGCGGCGTCACCACCGGTATTGGTGCTGTACACAATACCGCCAAAGTGAAAGAGGGCGATACCGTGGCGGTATTCGGTCTGGGCGGCATCGGTCTGGCGGTGATCCAGGGCGCGGTACAGGCGAAAGCTGGACGCATTCTGGCGGTGGACACCAACCCGGAAAAATTCAAACTGGCCGGTGAGATGGGCGCGACCGACTTCATCAACCCGAACGACTACGACAAGCCGGTGCAGGACGTCATTGTTGAACTCACCGACGGCGGCGTCGACTTCAGCTTTGAGTGCATTGGTAACGTCAACGTCATGCGCGCGGCGCTGGAGTGCTGCCATAAGGGCTGGGGCGAAAGCGTGATCATCGGCGTGGCCGGTGCTGGTCAGGAGATCAAAACCCGTCCGTTCCAGCTGGTGACTGGCCGCGTATGGCGTGGCTCCGCGTTTGGCGGCGTGAAAGGGCGTACCCAGCTGCCGGGTATGGTAGAGGACGCGATGGCGGGCAAAATTCAGCTCGATCCGTTCATTACCCACCGCCTGCCGCTGGATCAGATCAACGAGGCATTCGACCTCATGCATGAAGGGAAATCCATCCGCACCGTTATCCATTTTGGCGATAACTGATAAACCTTCTCTCTCCCGCTGCGCCTTTATGGGCAGCGGGACGACATCTCTTTAAAAATCATTGCGAAAGTGTGACCAGTGTTGCGATTTTAGCCGTAATCAAATTCTCTGTCGTGCCGATGACTATTTTACAGGCGTGTTTCCACGCATCTTACCTATGAGAGAGTCAACGGCTATGGACACAACAACAACAGTTCGGGCGCAACATAAGCTGGGCTTCCTGCATCACATCAGGCTGCTTCCGCTATTCTCCTCGATTTTGGGTGGTATTATTTTGCTGTTTGCCCTGAGCGCCGGGCTGGCAGGTTATTTTTTATTGCAGGCCGATAAGGATCTGCGAGATGTGACCGCTGAAATTCAGGTACGTACCGGGTTATCAAACAGTTCAAACCATCTGCGCACGGCGCGTATCAACATGATCCATGCGGGCGCTGCCAGCCGTATCGCCGAAATGGATGAGATGAAAAAGAACATCGCGGAAGCGGAACAGCGGCTCAAACAGTCGCAGGATGGTTTTGCCGCCTACATGAGCCGTGGCGTTCGTACCCCGGCGGACGAAGCGCTGGATGGCGATCTGAAGACGAGCTACCAGGCCTACATTGATGGCATGCAGCCGATGCTGAAATATGCCAAAAACGGCATGTTTGAAGCCATCATCAACCACGAAAACGAGACGGCGCGTCCGCTGGATGATGCCTATAACGCGGTGCTGCTGAAGGCGATCAAGATCCGTACCGACCGCGCCAATATGCTGACCGAACAGGCGCATACCCGCACCCAGCTGGGGCTGATGTTTATGGTCGGCGCCTTTGGTCTGGCCCTGGTGCTGACGGTGATCACCTTTATCGTTCTGCGTCGCACGGTGATTAACCCGCTGCAGCGCGCGGCGAACCGTATTGCCCATATCGCCAAAGGCGACCTGACGCTGGCGGAAGATCTGACCGGGCGCAGTGAAATTGGCCGCCTGACCCACGACCTGCAAACCATGCAGCGTTCGCTGGTGAATACCGTGGGCACCGTGCGTCAGGGCGCGGAAGAGATCTATCGCGGCACCAGCGAAATCTCCGCCGGTAACACCGATCTCTCATCCCGTACCGAACAGCAGGCCGCCGCTATCGAGCAGACCGCAGCCAGCATGGAACAGCTGACCGCCACCGTGAAGCAGAACGCCGATAACGCGCACCACGCCAGTAAACTGGCGGAAGATGCCTCCGGTAAAGCGAGCCGCGGCGGCCAGATGGTCTCCGGGGTGGTGAAAACCATGGGCAACATCTCCAGCAGCTCGAAGAAAATCTCTGAAATCACCGCGGTGATCAACAGCATCGCCTTCCAGACCAACATCCTGGCGCTGAACGCCGCGGTGGAAGCCGCCCGTGCCGGTGAGCAGGGGCGCGGGTTTGCGGTGGTCGCCAGCGAAGTCCGTACGCTGGCCAGCCGCAGCGCCAACGCCGCGAAAGAGATTGAAGGGCTGATCAGCGAGTCGGTTTCGCTCATCGATCAGGGCTCCGGGGAAGTGGTTGCCGCAGGCAACACCATGAGCGAAATCGTGGAAGCGGTTAAACGCGTCACCGATATTATGCTGGAGATTGCCGCCGCCTCCGACGAGCAGAGCCGGGGCATTGTGCAGGTCAGCCAGGCGATCTCGGAGATGGATAAAGTGACCCAGCAGAACGCCTCGCTGGTGGAAGAAGCCTCTGCCGCCGCGGCCTCGCTGGAAGATCAGGCTGCCCGTCTGACTGAAGCGGTAGGCGCTTTCCGCCTGCAGGGTATGGGCCAGGCCCGCAGCAGCAGTAAAGCGGCGCCTGTCGCGCCAGCCGCACCGCTGCGTCCGGCGGTTGCCGATGGTGATAACTGGGAAACCTTCTGATCCCCAGCCGCATCCTGCCGGGTGGCGCTGCGCTTACCCGGCCTACAAAACCGTAGGCCCGTGCAAGCGAAGCGCCGCCGGGCAAAAAAGGGTTCATGTTTCGACATGAACCCTTTTTTATTCCCCGCTATGATGGATGTAAGGGCTCAAGAGGAACAGGACGATGAAACGATTTACGCAGGTGGTTTGCACAGCGTGGTTACTGGCCGGGTGTGCCTCAGGCGGCAGCGTGGGGGTTGGCGGCATCGGGATCGGCGGCGGCGGGGGGAGCAGCGGAGTGGGTGTCGGGTTATCCTTCCCGGTGGGCGGCAGCACATCGACCGTCGATAACGGACAGGCGGACTGCGACGGCGACGTATACCGGGTGCAGCCGCGCTATCCTGAGCAGGCCGCGGCGCAGAAATATTCCGGCAGGGTGACGGTCTCGTTTAACGTCAAGCTCAATGGGCGCGCGACGGATTACCAGGCCGCAGGGGATAAACCCTTCTTCGAGGAGACAAAACGCGCTGTCTTACGCAGTTGCTGGCCAGCTGGCGTCCATCAGAACCTGGTGGTCAGTTACCAGAACGGCACAACGGCGACCTGGATCGAAAATTCCCTCTCCGCTAAGCCGTAGAAATAAAAAAGCCGGCCACAAGGGTGGCCGGCTCGACGGTTAAACGCGATTACTGTTTATCAGGCAGGGCATAGGCGATGATGTAATCCCCACGGTCCGGAGACTGACGCGCACCACCCGCATTGATGATGATGTACTGCTTGCCGGTTTTCGGCGAGACGTAGGTCATCGGCCCGGACTGGCTGCCCACCGGCAGACGGTCTTTCCAGATCTCTTTCCCGTTAGCGGTATCGAACGCGCGCAGGTAGAAATCCTGCGTACCGGCGAAGAACAGCAGGCCAGACTGGGTGGAGAGCGAGGCGCCCAGCGTCGGCATACCGATCGGAATTGGCATATGCATGCGGATGCCCAGCGGACCGGTATCTTCCACGGTGCCCACCGGTACCTGCCACACCAGCTTGCCGGACTTCAGATCCACGGCAGACATGGTGCCGAACGGCGGTTTCTGGCATGGAATACCCAGCGGAGAGAGGAAACGCTCGCGCATCGCACCAAACGGCGTACCGTCCATCGGTACAATCCCCATCTCAATCCCGCTGGCGTTTTTGGCTACATTAGCGCGTGGCACCATGTAGTTCGCCAGCCCCAGGCGCATGTCGTTTACGAACATCAGGTTGTTGTTCGGGTCAACCGAGACGCTGCCCCAGTTCATCCCGCCCAGTGAGCCCGGGAACTGCAGAGAGCGATCCAGACCCGGCGGGGTAAAGACGCCCTGATGGCGCATCTCTTTAAACTGAATGCGGCACAGCAGCAGATCAACCGGCGTGGCGCCCCACATGTCCGATTCGGTCAGGGTCTGGTTGCCAATCATCGGCATGCCGACGGAGTATGGCTGGGTCGGGGAGTAACGCTCGCCTTCAACGTTTCCGGCAGGCACCGGACGCTCTTCCACCTTCGCGACCGGCTCGCCGGTTTCGCGGTTGAGCATAAAGATCATGCCCTGCTTGCTGGTCTGCACCAGCACCGGGGTGGTGCCGCCTTTACCGTCCGGCAGATCGTACAGGAGTGGCTGCGATGGCAGGTCGAAGTCCCAGAGATCGTGGTGGGTGGTCTGGAAATGCCAGCGCACCTGACCGGTTGTGGCATCCACCGCCACAATGGAGGAGCTGTATTTGTCATCCATTTCGGTACGCTGACCAGCCCAGAAGTCCGGGGTAGCGTTACCGGTCGGGAGGTAAATCAGGTTCAGCTTCGCGTCATAGGACATGGCTGACCAGACGTTCGGTGTTCCGCGGGTGTAGGTTTGGCCTTCCGGCGGCAGGCCGGTGATGTTCGGGTTGCCTGGATCCCAGGCCCAGGCCAGCTTACCGCTGTGCACGTCATAGGCGCGCACCACGCCCGGCGGCTCATCGGTGGAGAAGTTATCCGCCACACGACCACCTACAACCACCACATTGCCCGCCACCAGCGGGGTGGAGGTTTGCTGATAGTAGCCCGGCTTCACTTCGCCCATACCGACGCTCAGGTCAACCACGCCATGCTCGCCGAAGTCTTCACACAGCTTGCCGGTATCGGCGTTGATGGCGATAAGACGGGCATCGGTGGTCGGCAGGAACAGACGACGCGGACAGGCGGCAGGCTGGGTCTCTGTTTGTGACGTTGTCACATTTGCAGTCTCTTCAAAGAAGCCCAGACCACGGCAGCGCTGCCAGTTTGGCGCAGTGGCTTTGGAGTCATAACGCCACTTCTCTTTCCCGGAGTCGACGTCCAGCGCCAGCACCTTGCTGTACGGCGTACAGACGTAGAGCGTATCGCCAATCTGCAGCGGGGTGTTCTGATCTTCCGCGCCGGAGCCATTGCTCTGGGGAATGTCGCCAGTATGGGCAACCCAGGCCACTTTCAGATCGCTCACGTTCTGCTTGTTAATCTGATCCAGGGCGGCAAAGCGGTCGCCATGGGTGGTGTTACCCCAGTGCGCCCAGTTTTTCTGCTGCTGCCCCGCGGCCACCGGTTTTACCGGTACAGGTTCGTTAGCGGCAACCAGGGTCTGCGGTTTAAACATCCAGCCAAGGCTCACCAGCATGGCGACTGCCAGCACGGCAGCAATGCCGAATGCCGGAGCTTTGTTAACCGGTCGATCCGTGCCGCGAAGGAACGGCCAGACGAGGGCGGCGAGGAACGCCAGCACCGCAAAGGTGAACAGGCGTGAGAAGAGCGGCCAGAAATCCCAGCCTGCGTCGCTCACGGCCCAGATCAGGGAGGCGATAAACGCCACCGCGTAAAGGAGAATACCGCTGGTGCGCCCGCGCGCGATCAGGAAGGCGGCGATCAGCATCACCACGCCCATGATCAGGAAATACCAGCTTCCCCCTACGGTGGCGAGCTTAAAGCCCAGCCCACCGACGGCCAGTCCGATGATCGCCATCAGACCAACCAGTAGCCACTGCAGGAACCGGGGGAACCCACGTAGCGAATTACCTATAGCCATTTCTGTCTCCTGAAATAATCTTCTCTTCACTGGACAGGGCAGACTCAACCCTGAACCAAATGGGTAACAGAAGAGAAAATCCATGATGAAAAAGTCTAGCCTGACGCCGTGAAAGCGTCAGTGAGTTCACCGCTGTGTTATTTGAATGAACCATTTGGTGAAATCGGCGGGTATGATAAATCTGTTAAATTGTTTAGTGCAATTGTTAATGAATGATTTCGCATTATTTGAGTAATGGAAACAAAAAGCCCGTCATCACGACGGGCTGGAGAGAAGTGTGATTAGACGGGCATCGATTTACGTATCGCGCTCAGCAGCGTCTGGGTGGCGGCGGAGAGCGGGGCATCCACGCGGGTTAATACCCCAATCGGTTCGCCGGGGCCAGGTGTGGTCACCGGCAACGCCACCAGCGAGCCCTGACGCAGATCCTCTTTCACCGCCCCGGACGGGACAAACCAGACATAGTCATAATCGACCGTCAGCTGACGCGACAATGAGGCCGAGAGAGTTTCAATGCAGCCCGGCGGCAGTTTACATCCCTGGGTTTGCAGCAAGGTTTCGGCGTTCTGGCGCGGCACGGTGCCTTTCGGCGACACCACCACCGGCCACTCCATCACCCGGCTGAGGGTCACGGTATCGTTGAGGATCGGATGGCGGGGACGTACCACCAGCTTCAGGGATTCCAGGAAGAGCAGCTCATAGTTCAGGCCGCTCATCAGCTCCGGGTCCGACATTCTGCCGATCCCCAGATCCAGTTCGCCCGACTTCAGGCCCGCCAGCAGCATGGTGTTATTCATGGTGGCGACCTGCAGGGTGATGTTGCGCTGCTGCTTGTGGAACTGGCCGATGACCGCCGGCAAAATGCCCAGCGCCGCGGTGGGCAGGGCACCAATGCGCACCACATCGGGCACCACATCGTTACGCCGCGTCAGCGACTGGCCTGCGGTATTCAGGGCATCCAGGACTTTGACTGCGTGGGTCAGGAACTGCTCCCCCACCAGCGTCAGTTGTGCGCCCAGACGCCCGCGTTCGAACAGCCGGGTGCCGGTGAGTTGCTCCAGCTCGTTCAGCGTTTTTGAAAGCGCAGGCTGGCTGAGGTTAAGGGTTTCAGCCGCGCGCCCAAGCGTACCCTGCTGAGCGACGGCCACAAAAGTGTGCAAATGGCGCAGACGAATGCGCTGAGAAAACAAACAATTTTTTTCCATAAGCGATGTTAAAAACAGAGCCTTCAACGTGACAAGGAAAGTTATTTAATTTTGATAACTTGATAGCAAAATATCGTTAACATTTCATCAGTTTTAGTAAAGCATTGAATAAAATCTGTCGCTTACATGCGCTATCAGAGGTGGCCAGGGAGGAGGTTATGAGGACGAAAGCCATTTTGCATAACAAAATGGCAACATCAGACGGGCTATGCTTCCCGCATTGCATAGGCGTGGCGCTGGCAAATATGGCAACGATCCGCCTCAGAGGAGAAGGTGTAGAAGGTGTGATGGCAGCTGCGACAGGTTTTTGCCGCAAACGGATAGCGTTGTGGCGTTGCGGCCTGTATCTGATGCGCAATGCGGATCGCATCGGAAAAACAGACAGCGGTACAACTGTTACACCCCGTACAGCGGGCAGGATCCCACTCCAGCGCCGTGTCAGTGAGCTGAAGCGCGTTTTCAGGACAGGCTCTGGCGCAGGCGCCGCAGGCCACACACCGGGATAACGACAAGGAGAGCTGGTACTCGCTGACGGTCGATAAGAGCGCTCTGCGGGCGCGGCGACCAACGCTGACCCGGCCTGACTGGACGTTCTCCTCGGGGATGCGTAACCAGTGGCGACGTAGCGGGTTAACGGCGCGGGGCGTCGGCGGAAAAATTTGCCACTCCGGCTCCCGGAGCTGCCGCAGGGTAAGATTTAATTCGGCGACGGCCCGGACCCACACCGGATGGGCCGCGCTCTCCAGTTCCACGCCCCGGATGGCGTACTGGAAATGCCACATCAGCAATTCATCGGCGGTTATGCAGGCTGAAAACGGCGCGACTAAGCGATCGGCCTGATAGTTCCTGAGCGCAGGTGACAGATTTTCTGGCGCGTCGGTGGGGCACGGAAACAGGCAGTTACCGCAGCGCAGACAGCTCGCGTCATCGATCGTCTGCCCGGCGGCGGAAAGGGTAATGGCCGCCACCGGGCACGCGTCTGCGCAGGCGCGGCAGGGGTGGCGAGGGAAGGTGTTACGCAAACAAGAAGCCCCCACGCCGGGGGGCGCAGGGGGCTTAGCGTTAAGGCGAAAAATAGCCATCAGTGAATGTTAAAGAAAACAAAGCGGAACGCGATCTCCGCCAGCACCAGCAGCCCGCCACCGACCAGGAGCCCGGTTCTGCGGTTGCGCCAGCCACTGACGGCAAAGAGTACCGCTCCGAGGACGGAGGCTATCCAGCTGACCAGGCGCAGCCCTTCGAGCCGGGCAAATGCCTCCAGCGGCTGATGAGGCAGCGTCACCACGTTTTTCAGCTGCGCGTTGGCAAGATAATCCATGTACGCAGGCTGAGCCAGCAGGCGGATCGCGACAATACTCACCACGAACACCACCGCCAGGCGCATCAGGGTGCGACGCGTCTGCATCACCGCATCGGTGTTCAGAACGGGCAGCCAGGCCATCGCCACCGCGCCGAGGATGCCCACTGCGCCATAGAACATCAGCCAGGTGTTGAAATGCATCCAGGTGATGATGGTGCTGTTGGCGTAGATGGCACTCATGCACCAGACGTCAATCAGCCCCAGCACTGCCGCAATGGGCAACAGGAAACTGACCAGTCTCTTTTTCACCAGCAGGATCAGCGTACACAGCCCCAGCACAGCCAGGTAGAAGCTGGCAAAGACGATTTCACGGCTTAACCACGAGCTGGCGACGTGGCGCAGCGCGTTAAAGGCATTCAGCGGATAGCCCAGGTGCAGGGTGGAGGCGATTAACCCCAGGCCGCCCATTACGCAGGCTATCAGCAATACCGGCAGCAGCTGACGCGTTGCCTGCGGTACAGGTTTTGCCGCCCCTGCGCCGAATGTGAGGAACAGCGTGATGCCAACGGAACCCTGTACCAGAAGGGTAAAAATCAGTAATGGCAACTCATGCATGCGGTTGCTCCTCTTTCTCTGCCCCCTGGTGCGGCTTGATCACCAGGTTAGGATGCGTGATGGATGAATCCGGCAGTCCCTGCACATCGCAGATGCTGCCGTAGCGGGCGCGCAGCTCGTCAATCGGGCCGAACTTGATAGCTCCCAGCGGGCAGGTGGCGACACAGACGGGCTGCTCTCCTTTGGCCTGTAGATCGACGCAAAAATCGCATTTGGACATCTGGCCCGTCTCTTCATTCATCTGTGGCGCGCCATAAGGACATGACCAGGCGCAGTAGCCGCAGCCCACACACTTGCGGGTATCAACCCGCACGATGCCGTCGCCGGGCCGCTTGTGCATGGCCGTTGTCGGGCAGTTTTTGGTGCAGATCGGATCTGCGCAGTGGTTGCAGGAGATCGACAGGGTATAGGCGAAGACGTTCTGCGCCATGCCGCCCTGGCCGGTCGGGATAAACCCGCCGCCTTTCACCTCGTAAACGCGGCGGAAGCGACGCCCCACCTCGAGATTATGTTTATCCTTGCAGGCCACCTGGCAGGCTTTACAGCCTGAGCAGCGGGACGAGTCAATAAAGAACCCCAGCTGTTTATCGCTGACGGGAGGAAAATCATTAAACTGCTGCGTCATACTTTGCGACCTCCACAAGCATGGTTTGATGAGCATTACCTTTAGCAAGCGGAGTGATACGCGCCGAGCTAAGAACGTTTGGACAACCGCCGAGATCGACGCCGTTGGCGTCCGGTTGCCACCAGGCGCCAGCCTGCATGGCGACGACGCCAGGCATGATCCGGACGGTCACTTCTGCCGGCACCTGGCAGATGCCGCGCTGGTTATGAATACGGACCGTGTCTCCCTGGCGAATGCCGCGTTTCTCCGCATCCAGCGGGTTGATCCACAGCTTCTGGACCTGCACCTCCTGCAGCCACGGGTTGGCGTACTGGGTAGAGTTAGCGCGGTTTTTACCCTTCCAGGTGATGAGCTGCAGCGGGAACTGTTTCGTCAGCTCATCTTCAGGGCCTTCATGGGCCGGAACATAGTGCGACAGGGCAGGGATGTCCGGGTTATGCATGTCATAGAGCCGCTTGGAGAAGATCTCAATTTTGCCTGACGGCGTCGGGAACGGGTTATTCTCCGGGTCGCGGATGTTCGCTTCGAAGGCGATATGCGGTTTGCTTTTGAACAGATGCTGACGCTGTTGCTGTAACTCGCTAAAGGTAGGCAGATGTTCATCTGGCATGGAGAGGCGCGTCTGCTCCCAGATGTGTTCAATCCACTCTTTCTCGCTGCGGCCTTCGCTAAACTGCGCTTCGATACCCAGCTTCGCCGCCACCTCGCGCTGCCAGTCATAGTCAGAGCGGCGTTCGAATTCAGGCTCAACGATCTTTTCGGACAGAATCAGGTAGCTGCCTGTTCCCCATGTCTCGCCGATGTTCCAGCGCTCCATAAAGCTGGTTTCTGGCAGCAGGAGATCCGCATAGCGGGCGCTAGGCGTCAGGTAGAGATCGCTTGCGACAATAAACTCAATTTTGGATTCATCTTCCAGGACTTTTACCGCCTGATGAATATCCGGGTTCTGGTTGGCGAGGTAATTGCCCGCCAGCGAGAACAGGAGCCGAATATTGCTCTTCAGCTGCGTTGCCCCCGTCAGGCCATCTTCCGGCGTCACCTTGCTGGCGTCATCGGCAGCTTGCACCCAGTTCATGATCGAGATTTTTTCTTTCACCGGGTTGTCCGGCATCTCCGGGCCGGTGGCAAACTTACGGTTGCCGATGCCGCCGTAGCCCGCTGCCCAGCCGCCTTTTACGCCGACATTGCCGGTGATGGTCGCCAGCAGCGTGGAGCCACGGGCGGTGCGCTCGCCGCAGATATGGCGCTGCGGCCCCCATCCCTGGATCAGCGCCGCAGGTTTGGTGGTGGCGTAGTCACGGGCGAGCTGGCGAATGGTCTGGGCCGGGACGTGGGTGATTTTTTCCGCCCATTCCGGCGTTTTCACCACACCATCTTTTTTGCCCATCAGATAGGCCACCAGCGACTCGTTAGCAGGTACCCCTTCCGGCATGTTCTTCTCATCGAACCCCAGGGTATAGCGATCGATAAAGGCTTTATCGTGCAGGTTTTCGCTGACGATGACGTACATCATCGCATCCATCAACGCGTTATCGGTTGACGGTAAAAGCGGAACCCACTCATCGGCCAGCGACGACACGGTATCGGAGTAGCGCGGGTCGACGACAATAAAGCGGGTGCCGTTCTGCTTCATCTGCTGAAAATAGTGGTTGGTATGGCCGAAAATGGTTTCCGTCGGGTTATGCCCCCAGAGGATGACCAGGCGGGTATCCTGCAACGTATCAAGAGAATTGCCGGTAGCGACCGTGCCGTAGGTATAAGGTGTGGCGGCGGCGGTATTGCCCATACTGACGGAGTGGTAATATTCCAGATGCCCGCCGGTCAGGTTCAATAAGCGGCGCATCATTTTATCGCCGGAAAAAGTGCCGCCGCTGACTGCGGTATTATTGTGCACGAAACGGGATTCAGGTCCGTATTTCTTCGTAATGCGGGTAATATTATCCGCGATAAGGGTTGTCGCCTCATCCCAGGATATGCGTTCAAATTTACCTTCGCCACGTTTACCCACCCGTTTCATTGGATATTTCAGACGATCGGGATGATAAACAAATTTACGATAGCTACGACCGCGCACGCAGGCTCGCATCACCGGCATATCGGGATCGAGTGCGGCATCAGGCCGGGTCGTAATCTGGGTAACCACGCCATCGGCAATATGCGCACGAATATCGCACTTACCGCCGCAGTCAAAGGTACTGCAGGTTTGCACCACCCGTGCGGCAGGCGTCGCACCCACCGCAGGGGCCTCTGCGCCAGGCGTGGAGGCGCTTGCACGCCCGGAGGTCAAAAAAGGCAAAGCGATGGCGGCGGAACCCGCCTTCAGGAAACTTCTGCGCGACACCCCGGACGGGAAGTCATCTTCATTGTTTTCAGGTACAGACATATTATTCCCTCATAAAAAATAGCCTTATTTTCCCTGATGCCTTAAAAGGGGTAGTTGATATTTATCAAAGAGGGTAATTAACCAGGATTAACGGCGGAAAATTCAGACTATTGCGATAATAATTATCATTTATTCTTAGTGCGGAAATTGAACAAATAAATCGGCCATAGAGTTAACGGCAACGAGAATATCAATAAATAATCAGAATAATAAAAGTTAAAATATGTACAGTGCTGCCCCTGTTAATAATGCAGGATATAAATGTTTGTTAGGGGATATTTTCGTTTCACTTAAGACCGGGTGTTTTATCCTCCTTGAACAGCGAAGCATGAAAAACAGACAGCTAACCACTCAGATCACAATTCGTAAATTCTTCCAAACAGCAGCAACGGCCTTCTCTACACTCCAGGTAATATTCACTGGAGGCATGACATCATGGCGAACACCATCACGGCTGATGATATTCGGGAAAACTTTTCGCAGGCTATGTCGGCGATGTACCAGCAGGAAGTTCCGCAGTATGGCACCTTGCTGGAGCTGGTAGCGGATGTGAATCTGGCGGTACTGGAAAACAACCCGAAGCTGCACGAACAACTGGCCAACGCGGATGAACTCGCCCGCCTCAACCTCGAACGCCACGGGGCGATCCGTGTTGGTACGGCCCTGGAGCTGGCGACCCTGCGACGTATGTTCGCCATTATGGGGATGTTCCCGGTCAGCTATTACGATCTCTCCCAGGCCGGGGTGCCGGTCCACTCCACCGCCTTTCGCCCGGTAGACGATGCCGCGCTGTGCCGTAACCCGTTTCGTATCTTTACCTCGCTGCTGCGCCTTGAACTGATAGACAATGTTGCCCTGCGCGAGAAAGCGGCAAAGATCCTTGCCCGTCGCAACATCTTTACTCCCCGCTGCCTGGCGCTGATTGAACTGCACGAGGCGGAAGGGGCGTTCACCCCGGCGCAGGCCGACGAATTTGTCCAGGAGGCGCTGGAAACCTTCCGCTGGCATCGTCACGCTACGGTCGATCATGAGACATACCTGGCGTTGCACAACGAACACCGGCTGATTGCCGACGTGGTCTGCTTCCCGGGCTGCCATATCAACCACCTGACGCCGCGCACGCTGGATATCGACCGGGTGCAGGCGTTAATGCCGGAATACGGCATCGAGCCGAAGATGCTCATCGAGGGGCCGCCGCGCCGGGAGACGCCGCTTCTGCTGCGCCAGACCAGCTTTAAGGCGCTGGAGGAGCCGGTACTGTTTGCGGGAGAAGCGCGCGGAACCCATACCGCGCGTTTTGGCGAAATTGAACAGCGCGGCGTGGCGTTAACCCCGAAAGGGCGCGAGCTCTACGACCGCCTGCTGGCGGAGGCCGGAACCGGCAAGGATAATCTGACCCACCAGCTGCATCTGCAGGAGGTTTTCCAGGCCTTTCCCGACAGCGATATCTTCCTGCGTCGCCAGGGGCTGGCGTGGTTCCGCTATCGCCTGACCCCGGCAGGAGAGGCGCACCGCCACGCCTTTGGCCCCGGCGACGATCCGCAGCCGCTCATCGAGCGCGGCTGGGTGGTCGCCCAGCCCATCACCTATGAAGATTTCCTGCCGGTGAGTGCCGCCGGGATTTTCCAGTCCAACCTTGGTAACGAGACCCAGGCCCGCACCCGCGGCAATGCCAGCCGTGATGCCTTTGAAGAGGCGCTGGGCTGCCCGGTGCTGGACGAGTTCACCCTCTATCAGGAAGCGGAAGAGCGCAGCAAGCGACGTTGCGGTTTGCTTTAAAAACGGTACTCTGCGGGGATGTGATAGCAACTGAAGGTCGATATGGAAAACGTCTCTTCCCCGATAGTGACCACGTGCCACGGCGATATCTGCGGCATCACCGATGACGATGTACAGGTCTGGCGCGCCATTCCCTATGCCGCGCCGCCGGTGGGCGCATTACGCTGGCGTTCGCCGCAGCCGGTGGCAAGCTGGCAGGGCGTGCGTCAGGCCACCGCCTTTTCGCCGTCGAGCTGGCAAAGCAGCGAGTACTGCCAGCAGTTGGGTGGGGGCGATCCGGGCCGTTTCTCGGAGGATTGCCTCTATCTGAACGTCTGGTCGCCGATGGAACGTGCCGCGCCGCTGCCGGTAATGGTCTGGCTGCACGGCGGCGGCTTTACCATTGGCGCGGGCGGGCTGCCGCCCTACGACGGTAAAGCGCTGGCCCAGCGCGGGGTCGTGGTGGTGACGCTCAACTACCGGCTCGGCCATCTGGGCTTTTTTGCCCATCCGGCGCTGGCGGGAGAAGAGGAGCGGGTGGTACATAACTTTGCCCTGCTCGATCAGATAGCGGCCCTGGAGTGGGTGCGCGACAACATTGCTGCCTTTGGCGGTGATCCGGCGAACATCACTCTGTTTGGTGAATCTGCCGGGGCACGCAGCGTGCTGTCATTGCTCGCCTCGCCGCTGGCAAAGGGGCTGTTTCATAAGGCGATAATCCAGAGCGGCTACACCCTGCCGGACACGCCCCGGGAGCAGGCGCTTAAAAAAGGTGAGGCGTTGGCGGCCCATTTTGGGCTGGAAAACGCCACCGCAGAGCAGCTGCGGGCGATCCCGCCTGAGGCGTTCTGGCCGCTGACGGCACCGCTCAACATAGCTCCCGCGCCGATCCATGGGGATTGTGTCTTGCCGGAGCCGATGCTGGAGGTCTTTTTTGCCGCTCGCCACCATCCGGTGCCGATCATGGTCGGCTCCAACAGCGATGAAGCGAGCGTGATGGCGGTGTTTGGCATCGATCTCGCCGGGCAGATCCAGAAGCTGCGCCGGGAGCGGCGGCTGGGACTGGGGCTGATCAAACTGCTCTATCCCGGCGTCAAAGATGATACCGAACTGGGGCGTCAGGTATGCCGCGATATGGCCTTCACCACCCTGGGATTTGTGGTGATGCAGGCCCAGCAGCGGGTAGGGGAGCCGTGCTGGCGCTACTGGTTCGATTATGTAGCCGAAGCCGAACATGCCACCTACATCAACGGGGCCTGGCATGGCAACGAGGTGCCGTATGTGTTTGATACGCTCACCCTCGCCGAGCCTGCCCGACAGTATGTTAATGCCAACGACCTGGCCTTTGCCGCCCAGGTTGCCGACTACTGGGTCAACTTTGCCCGCCATGCCAGCCGGGAGTGCGACACGCTGAATGGCCCGACGCGCTGGCCTGCCTGTCACCGCAGGCGGGACGTTTTGCTACGTATTGGAGTGAATAAACATGCGGGTTTTAAGCTTGAAAATCGATTTATGCGCGCCCGCATGGTGCTGTTTAAACGGGTGATGAAGCACCACGTCAGCCTGGATTAAGCAGACACGCGCGAAAGGCGGCCAGCCCCGCCGCTTTGCCGCGCGACTCCCGCAGCACCAGCCGGTAGCTGGCGCCGGTTCTTACGCTGCTGGCATAGGGCCGCACCAGCCGCCCGGCGCGGATATCCTCCGCCACCAGCGTCTCGTCGGCAATGGCGACGCCCAGCCCCTGAATGGCGGCAGTGATCGCCAGATCCATGGTGTCGAAGTGTTGATTTTTGTGCATGGCAGGCGGCTGTACGGCCTGTTTCTCCAGCCACAGCGACCAGTCGGTCTTATCCCGCGTCGGGTGCAGATAGGTAAGCGACTCCACCGCTGTGCCCTGGCGCAGGGGGCTTAATACTGGCGTTAATGCCTCTTCAAACAGCAGATCGCCCGCGCTCAGATGGGTGCCAAAGACAATGGCGGCATCATAGGATTCGGTTTTGAAATTGACGCTGTGATCGTTGGTGGTGGTCAGGGCAATCTGCAATTCAGGCTGCTCGCGCTCCACCTGCAAGAGCCGCGGCACCAGCCAGCGCATGGCGCAGGTGGGCACCTTCAGGCGCACCACGGTTTGTTGCGCCCGGGCCTGGTCCGCCACCGTGAGAAAGTGTTCATACGACGCGCGCAGATCCGGCAGCAGGGCGCTGCCCTGAGAGGAGAGACGCAGCCCGCGGGCGTGGCGCTCAAACAGCGGAAAACCAAACCAGCTTTCCAGCGCGGCGATCTTACGGCTCACCGCCCCCTGGGTCAGGCAGAGCTCTTTTGCCGCATGGGTCAGATTCAGGTGTCGGGCGGTAACAATAAACGCCTCGACGGCAGTGAGCGGGAATGCGCGATGCGACACAGAACCTCCAGGTATGATTTTTTATCATGGCTATTATGACAACAATTCGATTGTCGGCACAATAGCGTTCAGGTTGAATAGTTATGCATTATTCACCAGAGGAAATTCCGATGACGCTGCGTACTCCGATACAACCCCGATCCAAACTGCCGGACGTTGGCACCACGATTTTTACCGTTATCGGTCAGCTCTCCGCTGAACACAATGCGATCAACCTTTCTCAGGGCGCGCCGAATTTCGACTGCGATCCCGCCCTGGTTGCGGGCGTTCACCGCGCCATGCAGGCGGGCCACAACCAGTACGCCTCCATGACCGGGCTGGCGTCGCTGAAGGAACGCATCGCCGATAAAATCGCCTCCCTCTACGGCACGCAGTACGATCCCGCCAGCGAAGTGTTAGTTACCGCCAGCGCCAGCGAAGGGCTCTACTCGGCCATCAGCGGGCTGGTGCATGCTGGTGATGAGGTGATCTACTTTGAGCCGTCGTTCGACAGCTACGCGCCCATTGTCCGTCTGCAGGGCGCCACGCCGGTGGCCATCAAGCTGACGGTGCCGGATTTTGCCGTTAACTGGGATGAAGTGCGCGCCGCTATTACCTCGCGCACCCGGATGATTATCGTCAACACGCCGCATAACCCGAGCGGGCAGGTCTGCTCGGCGGAGGATCTGGCGCAGCTTGCGGCGATCACCCGCAACACCGACATTATTATTCTCTCTGACGAAGTGTACGAGCACGTGGTGTTTGACGACGTGCCGCATCACGGCATGGCCACCCATCCGGGGCTGGCGGAGCGCAGCGTGATCGTCTCGTCGTTTGGCAAAACCTACCACGTCACCGGCTGGCGCGTCGGCTATTGTGTCGCCCCGGCGCAGTTGATGGATGAGATCTGCAAAATCCATCAGTTTTTGATGTTCTCTGCCGATACCCCTATGCAGTACGCGTTTGCTGAACATATGGCCGATCCGCAAACCTGGCTGTCGCTGGCGGCGTTCTACCAGCGCAAACGCGATCTGCTGGTCAATCTACTGGCCGATTCACCGTTCCGTCTGCTGCCGAGCGCAGGCTCCTTCTTCCTGCTGGCGGATTACAGCCACTTCAGCGATGAACGCGACAGCGAGATGGTGAAACGGCTGATAGTTGATTACGGTGTTGCCACGATCCCGCTTTCGGCGTTTTATACCGACGGGACAGATAACAAATTAATCCGTCTCTCTTTTGCCAAAGATGAGGCGACATTACGGGCTGGTGCGCAGGCCCTGTGTCGGGTAAAACCACGCTAAGGAGTTCAGTCATGAAAGTAAAAGCCTTCGTTGTCGGCCTGGGGTTGCTGTGTTCGTTTTCCTCACTTGCCGCAACCGAATTACGTTACGGCGTAGAAGCTGAGTATCCGCCTTTTGAGAGCCGTAACGCCTCGGGTGAGCTGGAAGGGTTTGATATTGAGCTGGGCAATGCGATTTGCGCGGCGGCGGCCCTGAAGTGCAGCTGGGTTGAAACCTCGTTTGACGCGCTGATCCCGGGGCTGGTGGCGAAGAAATTCGACGCCATCAACTCGGCGATGAACATCACTGACCAGCGTCGCCAGAGCATCGACTTTACCCAGCCGATCTACCGTATTCCATCTCAGCTGGTGGGCAAGACCGGTAGCGCGGTGGACGCCACCCCGGAAGGGCTGAAGGGCAAAACCGTTGGCGTATTGCAGGGCTCCATTCAGGAAACCTACGCCAAGGAGCACTGGGAAAAACAGGGTGTCACCGTGGTGTCGTATAAAGATCAGAACATGGCCTGGGGCGATCTGCTGAATGGTCGTATTGACGCCTCGCTGGTGATGTCTGCCGCCGGGCAGGCGGGTTTCCTCAGCAAGCCGCAGGGGAAAGGATTTGGCTTTATCGGTAAGCCGGTCGCCGATGACACCATCCTCGGCAGCGGGATCGGCTATGGCCTGCGTAAAGGCGATGAGGCCACCAAAAAGCAGCTTGATGCCGCTATCGATAAAGTCCGTGCTGACGGCACCATCGACAAACTCGCGCAGAAGTACTTCCCGGGCATTGATGTCAGCGTGAAATAAACATCTTACGCTTAGCCTCCGACGATGCTCTCCGTCGGGGGCTGTTTTAAACATAACTTTACCTCCGTTTCAGGCAATTCCCCTCGACAGAAAATTCTTTCGCGCTTTGTTCAGATTCTCGCCTGCCAACAATTGGATTCTTAACCGTTTTTGTTTAGGCTGTGCCTTTTTAATGATGTTCTTTCTTGCCGTTGTTTCGCCTTAAGCGAAACCCACCACCCCACGACCATAAGGACGTTTTTCCAGGCATGAATCGCAGACGTTTTTTAAAAGGATCCCTGGCCGTAGCCGCAGTGAGCGGGACTTCCGGTTTCGCCGCACTCTTTTCCCAGGCGGCCAGTGCAGCTGAATCGGATATTGCGGACGGCACCAGCCGCCGTTTCGACTTTTCTGTGCTGCAATCCATGGCTCACGACCTGGCGCAAACACCGTGGGGTGGTGCGCCGCGTCCGCTGCCGGATACGCTCGCCACATTGACGCCGCAGGCGTACAACAGCATCCAGTACGATCCAAAGCAGTCGCTGTGGAATAACATCGAAAACCGCCAGCTTGATGTGCAGTTCTTCCATGTCGGGATGGGCTTCCGCCGTCGGGTGCGCATGTTCTCCCTGGATAACCAGACCGCCCAGGCGCGTGAGATCCACTTCCGCCCGGAACTCTTCAACTACCACGACGCAGGGGTCGATACAAAGCAGCTGGAAGGGCAGAGCGACTTAGGCTTCGCCGGTTTCCGCGCCTTTAAATCGCCGGAGCTGGCGCGCCGCGATATCGTCTCTTTCCTCGGCGCAAGCTACTTCCGCGCGGTGGACGACACCTATCAGTATGGGCTCTCTGCCCGCGGCCTGGCGCTGAACACCTACGCCGACAGCACCGAGGAGTTCCCGGACTTCACCGCCTTCTGGTTCGAAACCGTTAAACCCGGGGCAACTACCTTTACGGTCTACACCCTGCTCGACAGCCCGAGCATCACCGGGGCCTATAAATTTGTGATCCACTGCGAGAAGACGCAGGTGATCATGGATGTCGAAAACCATCTCTACGCCCGTAAAGAGATCCAGCAGCTGGGTATTGCCCCGATGACCAGCATGTTCGCCTGCGGCAACAACGAGCGCCGCGTCTGCGATACCATCCATCCGCAGATCCACGACTCCGATCGTCTGGCGATGTGGCGCGGCAACGGTGAGTGGGTTTGCCGTCCGCTGAATAACCCGCAAAAGCTGCAATACAACGCCTATACCGACAAAAACCCGAAAGGGTTTGGTCTGCTCCAGCTTGACCGCGACTTCTCCCACTATCAGGACATCATGGGCTGGTACAACAAGCGCCCAAGCCTGTGGGTTGAGCCTCGTAACCAGTGGGGTAAAGGCACCGTCGGGCTGATGGAGATCCCGACCACCGGCGAAACCCTGGATAACGTGGTCTGCTTCTGGCAGCCGGAAAAACCGGTGAAGGCGGGGGATCAACTGAACTTCCAGTACCGTCTCTACTGGAGCGCCAGGCCGCCGGTCCGTTCTCCGCTGGCAAACGTGCTGGCTACCCGCACCGGCATGGGCGGCTTCCCGGAAGGCTGGGCCCCTGGCGAGCACTACCCGAAAGTGTGGGCGCGCCGTTTTGCGGTCGATTTTGTTGGCGGCGATCTGAAAGCGGCCGCGCCAAAAGGGATCGAGCCGGTGATCACCCTCTCCAGTGGCGAAGCGAAGCAGATTGAGATCCTCTACGTCGAGCCGTTCGATGGCTATCGCATCCAGTTTGACTGGTACCCGACCAGCGATTCGACCGATACGGTGGATATACGGATGTTCCTGCGCTGCCAGGGCGAAGCGATCAGCGAAACCTGGCTGTATCACTATTTCCCGCCCGCGCCGGATAAACGTCAGTATGTAGACGACCGCGTAATGCGTTAAGCCTTTGCCGGGTGGCGGCTGCGCCTTACCCGGCCTACGAACGGCACCAAACCGTAGACCGGGCAAGCGCATGCGCCGCCCGGCGTTGCAGAGGAAGCACGATGACCACACCAACTGAAGAGATCATTCCCGTCAATGCGCATATCGAACTGCGTGCCGCCGACGAGCGTTACACCACCGAGCTGCATAATCTGGTGATCAAAAACCGGGCGTGGTTGCAGGACTACCTTAACTGGCCGCAGTATGTCGGCACCGAAGAGGACACCCGCCAGAACATTCATAGCAACCAGATGCTGCATCAGCGCGGTTACGCCAAAATGTTCCTGATTTTTCACGATAACGCGCTGGTGGGGGTGCTGTCGTTTAACGCCATCGAACCGCTGAATAAAACCGGCTATATCGGCTACTGGCTGGATGAAGCCCATCAGGGGCAGGGTATTTTGTCCCAGGCGCTGGAGGCCTTTATCCGCCACTACGCCGGACGCGGAGAGATCCGCCGTTTCGTCATCAAGTGCCGCGTTGACAACGCCGCCAGCAATCAGGTGGCGCTGCGCAACGGCTTTGTGCTGGAAGGGTGTCTGAAAGAGGCGGAATTCCTCAACGGACGCTATGACGACCAGAATATCTACGCCCGGATCTGCACCTCATAATGCGCCAAGCAGCGGCGTGCGGGTGATATGCTGCGCGCCGTTAATCACCTTAGCACCACGCAGGTGGATCATCTCGCCTTCCGCCGCCTCGATCACCGTGTCATCGGTAATCTCAATATGATGCTCGATCAGCACTTCCCCGCGAATGCGCGCCCGGCCCTGAATCACCACTTTGTCATCTATCAGAATCGGTCCGCCGCGTAGCCAGGCTTCGCCGCCAATCAGTACATGGTGTTTGATGACGCAGTTGCCCTCAACCAAAGCATTTTCCGCCACCTGGGAGCTGTAGCGCAGGGTAGGGATGGCATCCTCCTCCAGCCCCGCAAGCAGGCGCGCGTTGCCGTAGACTTTGGCGCAGTCGCATACCCAGACGTTGTTTACTTCGTTGCCTTCGATCAGTGCGTTGTCAAAGATTTCAGCGCGATGCTCAACAAAGGCGTAGCTGACAATGGCGTTGCCGTAGATCTGCGCCTGATGCACCACCCGCGACTGGCTGACGGTCGCCTCGCCAAAAATACGCAGGATCTGTTCATTGTCCGGGGTTAACCCTTTGGCGGCGATCACCATGCTGTTGTGCAGGATACGGGCGTTCCCAAAAAGATGGCATTCGCCACGCACCACCGAAGACTGAACGGTGACGTTGTCACCTAGGCGCGCGCCGTGGCTGATCTCGGCCCCGTCCACCCAGGCGTTATCGCCGACAGACGCCTGATGGCTAATTACGCAGGGCCGGGTAATGCGCGCGTTACCGCTCACCTGCGCCCCGGCAAAGACCACGCTGTTTTCGTCGTAGATCCAGCAGTCATCTTCGTGCGAGAGCGCCGATTCGTCGTCAATCCAGCCGCCCCGGGTGCCGCTTTTCACATCGCTGAAATCACGCGCGGCGATAATCTGGCGCACCTTTACCGCTGTTTTGGTCTCGCCATCCTGCCAGTGGTGCAGACGGCTTTCCTCGCTAAGTCGATATTTTTTCATCACTGTGCCCGCAGTTGTCCTCTTTACTAAACGTAGCAAACTTTAGCTTGATCGAAACACTGGCATCGGTAAATGAAACTCCTTAAACTAGCATTTCAAATATAATTTATAGATTAAAAAATATGTATAAAACGCAAGCGACTGAACGCGTTCTGAATTTACCCGCTGGTTACTACGGTATGGTGCTGGGGACCATCGGTATGGGCTTCGCCTGGCGCTACGCCAGCACCATCTGGCCGGTGCCGCACTGGCCGGGAGAGATGCTGGTGACGCTGGCAATGACGATCTGGCTGCTGTTGACCGTGGCGTTCATCACCCGCGCGGTGCGGTTTCCCGGCAGCGTACTGGCGGAGATGCGCCATCCGGTAATGAGCAGCTTTGTAAGTCTGTTCCCGGCCACCACCATGCTGGTGGCAATCGGCTTTGTGCCCTGGTATCGCCCCCTGGCACTGGCTCTGTTTAGCGTGGGCGTGGTGGTGCAGCTGAGCTATGCGGCGTGGCAGTCCGCCGGGCTGTGGCGCGGCAAACATCCGGAGGAGGCGACCACGCCTGGCCTCTACCTGCCGACGGTGGCCAACAACTTTATCAGCGCCATGGCCTGCGGCGCGCTCGGGTTTCACGATGCCGGGCTGGTGTTTCTCGGCGCGGGGGTCTTCTCCTGGCTGAGCCTGGAGCCGGTGATCCTGCAACGGTTGCGCAGCGCAGGGGAACTGCCTGCGCCGATGCGCTCATCTCTCGGTATTCAGCTGGCCCCTGCGCTGGTGGCCTGCAGCGCGTGGCTCAGCGTCAACGGCGGCGAGGCGGATACCTTTGCCAAAATGCTGTTCGGCTACGGCCTGCTGCAATTACTCTTTACCCTGCGGCTGATGCCCTGGTATCTGTCGCAGCCCTTTAATGCTTCATTCTGGAGCTTTTCGTTCGGCGTCTCGGCGCTGGCCACCACCGGTTTGCATCTGGGGCAGAGCAGCCCGTCCGGTTTCTTTCACGCCATCGCCATTCCGCTCTTTATTTTTACCAATGCCATCATTGCGCTATTACTGGTGCGTACGTTTATCCTGTTGATGCAGGGGAAACTGTTGGTTCGTGCAGACAAAGCAACGTTTATGCAAGCTGAGGAAAAAGAATGACTGTGTTTGATGAGAACTACTTTACCGAAAAATATGGCCTGACCCGTACCCACTCCGAAGTGCTGTACAGCGCCGGGATTATTAAGCCGGGCAAGACGCTGGATCTCGGCTGCGGCAACGGACGAAACAGCCTCTACCTTGCGGCGAACGGCTTTGACGTCACCGCGTGGGATAAAAATCCGATGGGCATCGAGAATATCGAGAGCATCAAGGCGAAAGAGGGCATCACTAACCTGCAGACGGCGATTCAGGATCTCAACACCTTGCGCTTTGACGGCGAATACGATTTTATTCTTTCCACCGTGGTGATGATGTTCCTGCAGGCGGAAACCATCCCCAATCTTATCGACAACATGCAGCGCTGCACGAAACCGGGCGGGTATAACCTGATTGTGGCGGCAATGGATACCGACGATTATCCGTGCAACGTCGGCTTCCCGTTCGCGTTTAAAACCGGCGAGTTAAGCGACTACTATGCGGGCTGGGAACTGCTGAAATATAACGAGGATGTAGGCGAGCTGCACCGCACCGACGCCCAGGGGAACCGCATTAAGCTGCGCTTTGCCACGATGCTGGCGCGTAAACCGGCGTAACCGTTCTTGCCCGGCGGCGCTGCGCTTGCACGGGCCTACAAGACCGTAGGCCGGGTAAGGCGCAGCCGCCACCCGGCGTATCCGTGCTTGCCCGGCGGCGCTGCGCTTGCACGGGCCTACAAGACCGTAGGCCGGGTAAGGCGCAGCCGCCACCTGGCGTATCCGTGCTTGCCCGGCGGCGCTGCGCTTGCACGGGCCTGCAAGACCGTAGGCCGGGTAAGGCGAAGCCGCCACCCGGCGTATTCGTGCTTGTCAACCCGCTTAACGTGCCGCCAGCAGACAGAGCTGCAGCGCCGTGTTGTACGACGCCTCGAACGATTTCAACGGTAAAAACTCAAACTTCGAGTGGAAGTTATGGGCGCCGGTGAAGAAGTTTGGCGTTAACAGTCCCTTCGCCGAAAGCGCTGCACCGTCGGTGCCGCCGCGCATCGGGGTCGGTTTTGGGGTGATGCCTAAATTTTTCATCGCCTCGAACATCAGGTCGATTGCCCGGCGATCGTCACCCACCGCATTGCTGATGTTGCTGTAGGTATCTTCGATATGCCAGCTCACCTGCGCGGTGGGGTGTTGAGCGGCAATCTTCTCCGCCACTTCGCCAATTTGCGCCTTACGGGCGGCAAAGCTGTCGCGATCGAAATCACGAATGCTCGCCTTCAGCAACGCCTCGTTTTGCCCGGCCTGAATGCCGTTAAACCAGATATAACCTTCGCGACCTTCGGTGTGCTCCGGGGTTTGCAGACGATCGAAATGGTTGATGTAGTCGGTCGCCATCAGCAGCGGGTTCACCAGCACGCCCTTCGCCGACATCGGGTGCGCCGTCACGCCGGTAAAGCGAATCTCCGCCGCCGCCGCGTTGAAGTTTTCGTAAACAATCTCCCCGAGCTCGCAGCAGTCGATGGTCCAGGCGAAATCGACATCAAAACGGGCCAGATCCAGCGCTTTCGCCCCGCACAGGCCAATCTCTTCGTCCGGCACAAAGGCCACCACGATATCGCCATGCTGATGCTCAGCGGTGAGGTTCTCCAGCAGCGTCATCACCACCGTCACCGCCGATTTGTTGTCGGCACCCAGCACACTGGTACCGTCGCTGAAAATGATCTCTTCATTGGGATAAGCGAGGATTTCAGGGTGTTCGCTGACCCGCAGCCAGATATCTTTTTCGGCATTCAGGCAGAGATCATCTCCGGTAAAGGTGAGGATCTGTGGATGAATATCCGGTGACAAACCGACGTCAACGGTATCGATATGGGTGATAAAACCGATTCGCGGCGCGCCGGGTACATTGCCCTTTTTTACCGCGGTGACGGTGGCAAATTCGTCGATCACGATCTCCGACAAACCCAGCGTTTGCAGCTCTGCGGCCAGCATCCGCGCCATCTCATGCTGGCCGGGTGTGGAGGGCAGGGTTTTCACCTTTGGGTCGCTCTGGCTGGTGACGGCCAGGTAGCGAAAGAAGCGTTGGGTTAATTGTCTGGCGAGCGCAGAAGCCATGGTGGATCCTTCTTTATTTGAGTTATCAGGTGTTTGCAAAATCACTTTAATGATATTTATGGTTTGGCACGACAAAAATTCATTAGCCGTCAAATTAAAAGACAGGAAAACGCGATGAAAAGCAACCTCACAAAACTGGCGCTAACCGTCGCCGCGCTGACGGTCAGTTCCACCGTTGCCGCTAAAACGCTGGTCTATTGTTCCGAAGGATCGCCTGAGAACTTTAACCCGCAACTCTATACCTCGGGCACCAGCGTGGATGCCAGCGCGGTGCCGGTATATAACCGGCTGGTGGATTTTACGCCTGGCACTACCGATCTGGTGCCGAGCCTGGCCGAAAGCTGGGAGGTGAGCGAAGACGGCAAGGTCTACACCTTCCATCTGCGCAAGGGGGTGAAGTTCCAGAGCAACAAGCTGTTCACCCCAACGCGAGACTTTAACGCCGATGATGTGATCTTCTCGTTTATGCGGCAGAAAGATCCGAAGCATCCCTATCACAACGTCTCTAACGGTAACTATTCGAATTTTGAAAGCCTGGAGTTTGGCAAGCTGATTACCGCCATTGATAAAGTGGACGATCACACGGTGCGCTTCACCCTGGCGCATCCGGAAGCACCGTTTGTCGCGGATTTAGCGTGGTACTTCGCCTCGATCCTCTCCGCCGAGTATGCGGATGCGATGATGAAAGCCGGCACGCCAGAGAAGGTGGATATGGAGCCGATTGGCACCGGGCCGTTTAAGCTGGCGAAATACCAGAAGGACTCGCGCATCCTGTTCACCGCCTTCCCGGAGTACTGGCAGGGTAAAGCAAAACTGGATCGTCTGGTGTTCACCATCGTCCCGGACGCCTCGGTGCGCTTCGCCAAGCTGGAGAAAAACGAGTGTCAGGTGATGCCATTCCCGAACCCCGCCGACCTGCCGCGGATGAAGGCCAATAAAGATCTTAATCTGATGAGCAAGGCCGGGCTGAATACGGGTTTCCTGTCGTTTAACACCCAGAAACCGCCGCTGGATAATGTCAAGGTGCGTCAGGCGCTGGCGATGGCTATCAACAAACCGGCCATTATTGAGGCCGTCTTCCAGGGCACCGGCACCGCTGCCAAAAACCTGCTGCCGCCGGGCGTCTGGAGCGCAGACAGCGAGCTAAAGGATTATGATTACGATCCGGAAAAAGCCAAAGCCCTGCTGAAAGAGGCCGGTTTTGCCAACGGGATGACCATCGACCTGTGGGCGATGCCGGTGCAGCGTCCGTACAACCCGAATGCCAAACGGATGGCCGAGATGATCCAGGCCGACTGGGCAAAAGTTGGCGTGCAGACCAAAGTCGTCACCTACGAGTGGGGTGAATACCTCAAGCGGGTGAAGGGCGGCGAGCATCAGGCGGCGCTGATGGGCTGGACCACGGCCACGGGCGACCCGGATAATTTCTTTGGTCCGCTTTTTACCTGTACCTCAGCCAACGGCGGTTCTAATTCCGCGAAATGGTGTTATCCGCCATTTGATAAAATTATTGCCGAGGCTAAATCCATTACCGATCACGATAAAAGGGTCGCGTTATATAAACAGGCGCAGCAAATGATGCACGATCAAATGCCTGCGGTAATGATTGCCCACTCAACTATTTTCGAACCCGTCCGTAAAGAAGTCTCGGGCTATGAAATAGACCCGTTCGGTAAACATTTATTCTGGCAAGTGGATGTAAAATAATCATTTATCACTGCCCGTTATCGTTACGGGCACTTTTTTTCAATTTGTGCTCTCTTCCTCATTTTTTGTCACTTTTTTTCCTGCCAACTTTTGCTATAACTTCAATTGCATATTTGCACTTCACAGGGATACACCCATTATGCGTACTAACACTTTATTTAAAGTTGCCGCGCTCTCCGGCATGTTGCTTCTCGCTGGCTGTGCGTCAAAAGTGGCCGCGCCTGATCAATATTCAGGTTTTTTAAAAGACTACTCAGGGCTTAAAGAAACGACTTCCGCTTCGGGCAAACCAACGCTGCGCTGGGTTGATCCGTCTTATAACGAAGCGAATTACGACAGCATTATCTGGAACAATATCACCTATTATCCGGCACCAAAGCCAACGACCCAGATCGGCCAGCGCACGCTGGATGAACTGTTAAACTACACCAACACCAAAATGAAGACAGCTATTGGCCAGCGTAAGCCGATTGTGACGACGCCAGGTTCACGTAGTCTGATCTTCCGCGGCGCCATTACTGGTGTGAGCTCGCAGAAAGAAGGCCTGCAGTTCTATGAAGTTGTCCCTGTTGCGTTGGTCGTGGCGGGTACACAGATGGCAACCGGCCACCGTACCATGGATACCCACCTCTTCTTTGAAGGCGAGTTGATTGACGCTAAGACCAACAAGCCGGTCATCAAAGTCGTGCGTAAAGGGGAAGGTAAAGAGCTGAGTAATGAAAATACGCCAATGACCTTCGCAACCCTGAAGCAGGTTGTGGATGACATGGCGACCGATGCCACCATGTTTGACGTGCATAAAACCCAATAATATCAGGCCGGCCTGCCGCGTGCAGGCCGGTTTTTTTACGCCGTTCGCAACCGTCTGAACCAGTTCTCCGGGCGGGCAAACATCACCAGATTCCCCGTTAAGATCAGCAGCAGCCCGGCAATGGCGTTGCTGTGCCAGACATAGCCTTCGTACACCGTCGAAAATGAGAGCGCGACCAGGGGGAACAGCAGGGTGCTGTAAGCCGCCTTGCCTGCGCCAATTCTTCCAACCAGCGTAAAGTAGGCACCAAAGGCAATCACCGAGCCAAAGAGCGCCAGATAGAGCAGCGCACCCATGTAGCTAACCGACCAGACCGGCGTAAAATCATCCCCGCGGATCAGCGCAATTGCCCCCATCACCAGCGTACCGTAGAGCATCGCCCAGGCGTTGGTGGTCATGGTCTCCAGACCGTTGCGCTGGTGGCGCAGGCTGATCATATTGCCCAGCGAAAAACCGTAGGTGCCCAGCGCCGAGAGGGCAATGCCGAACAGCAGACCGGCACTCCAGCCGCTGGCTAACAGATCGTTCCAGAAGAGCGTAATAATGCCGAGCAGCCCCAGCGCCGCCGCCAGATAAAAACGCGCGGGCGGACGCTGACCAAAAAAGAGAAAACTGTTCAGGGCGTTATAGAGCACCGCCATTGAGAAAATTACCGACTCCAGCCCGGTATTGATATACGCCGCCGCGGTGTAAAAACACCAGAAATTAAAGCAAAAGACGCAGCATCCTTGCAGGCCGCAAAACAGATGGTCGCGCAAGGCCAGCGGACGCAGGCGGCGCAGAACCAGCAGCACCGCCATGATGGTGGCGGTGGCGACGGCAAAACGCCAGAAAATAGAGACCGGCGCGGGGACCGGCCCCTGTTGTAGATAGATAGCAATCCAGGTGGTTCCCCAGATAATCACGACCAGAGCGTACAAAAATGCGTTCATCTTATTTCTCTTATCAGCAAAGTCTGCGGTCAGTATGGCGGCAGGGAGAGCGACCTTCTTTCACAGACTTGCGGCGGACTTGCATATTCTTGCGCTTTTTTCCTGACCCGGGGTGGTACTGAAGGGCAGTTCTTTTTAGACTTGTTAACTCTTATTAACAACGGTGTGAGTGGTTATGGCTGAGACCTATGGTGCCTTTGAAAATCTGCGCAAACATAAAGCGGTATTACACAATGCCGTGGCGCTGAATTCAGGGATCCAGCTGGCGGCCTGGTCAAACAAGCGCGACACCATCACCCAGTATTGTGATCACCATACGCTCAGTCTCTATATCGCCGACGGCTACGAGAGCTATCACAAAACTACAGCGGGCTGGAAAAACGGCGGCGGGCCTGACCGTTTCTGCCTGATGCCGAAAGAGAGCGAGTCCACCTGGGATATTCGCGACGATCTGTCGTTTGTTCATCTCTACTGTACCGATGACCACCTGCGTAACGTGGGAGAGCAGGTGTGGGACAAAAGCCCCTACAGCTTTACCCTGGACGAAAATCTGTTTGGTGACGACGCCAGCATTACCGCCCTGTATCGCCATTTTATCCTCGGCTGCGACTGGCAGCAGTCTGCCAATCAGCTTACGCTGAGTACCGCCTCGACCTTGCTTCTGACCCACCTGGTGCAGCACTACAGCAACGTCCAGTGGTCGCTGCCGACCATCACCGGTGGCCTGTCGCCGTTCGTCCTGCGTAATGTGCTGGCGTTTATCGAAGAGAATCTGGCCCAGCCGCTGACCCTGGCGGATCTGGCGGCCCAGGCCAGCTTAAGCGAGTTTCATTTTGCCCGTATGTTCCGTCAGTCGATGCAGATGGCGCCGCACCAGTACGTGATGCAGCGACGGATGGAGAAGGCCAAAACCCTGGTGCGATCCACCCGCCAGCCGCTCACCGAGATCGCCCTGGCCTGCGGTTTCAGCTCCGCCAGCCATTTCAGCAACCGCTTTCGTGCCGCCACCGGGCTTACGCCGTCCCAGCTACGTGCGGCGAGTGCGTAGCAGCAGGGCGTAGCAGACGCCGCCCGCCACCAGCCCCCAGAACGCCGAGCCTATCCCCGCAAGGGTTGCGCCGCTAGCGGTCAGCAGAAAGGTCACGATGGCGGCATCGCGTTCCGCCTCATTATGTAGCGCCTGATGCAGACTACCGCTGATGGTGCCCAGCAGCGCCAGACCTGCCAGCGTCTGGATCCAGCTTAGCGGCAGAGCCGCCATCAGCCCGCTAATCGAGCCGCCAAAAATACCGGCCAGCAGGTAAAAGAGACCTGCCGCCGCCGCAGCCAGCCAGCGTTTACCGGCATCCGGGTGCGCATCCGGACTCTGGCAGATGGCGGCGGTGATCGCCGCAATACAGATGGAGTAGACGCCAAACGGCGACAGCAGCAGCGCCAGGCCGCCGGTGACAATGATGAGCGGCGAGACGGCCACCGGATAGCCGGAGGCTTTCATCGTGGCGAACCCCGGCGCATTCTGTGACGCCATGGTGACTAAAAAGAAGGGCAGGCCGATGCTGATAAGGGTGGTGAGATTAAAGGTGGGGACGATAAATTCCGGCATTACCAGCGCGAAAGTGAGCCGTTCCGTGACAATGTCACCTTTCAGTGCCGCCACTAATCCGCCCACCAGAAGGGTGGCAACGATGGCATAGCGCGGAGCAAAGGCTTTGGTCAGCAGCCAGGCCAGCAGCATACTGCCACACAGCAGCAGATGCCCCTCCAGATTGCTGAAGGCCTGTAACCCAAAGCGCAGCAGCACCCCGGCAAGCATCGCCGCCGCCAGTGAATGGGGAATGATCTTCATCAGCCGGGCAAACAGGCCGCTGACCCCGCAAATCAGGATCAGGGCATTGGCAAAGATAAAAATGCCGATGGTTTCTGAAAGCGTCACCCCTTGCAGGCTGGTTGCCAGCAGGGCGGCACCCGGTGTCGACCAGGCGGTAAGCACCGGTGCTTTATACCACCACGACAGCCCCAGCGTGCTGATCCCCATCCCCAGACCCAGGGCGGTCATCCAGCCTGCAATCTGCGGGGCCGTAGCGCCTGCCGCCGCTGCCGCTTGCCAGATAATGGCGGCAGAGCTGGCGTAGCCCACCAGCACGGCAACGAAACCGGACAAAACGGTTGGAAAGGTGAGCGAAGATGCGCGCATGGGAGCTCCGTTGTGCGTTATAACAGCCGTGAATGTAGCACTGTGCGTTATAGCATACAAGTGGTACACTCGCGGCAAGAGGAGGGGCTATGGACATTACGCAACATCTTGCAATTACGCTGAAAACGCTGCGCCAGGCGCGCGGCTGGAGCCTGTCGAAGCTGGCTGAAGAGACCGGGGTGTCAAAAGCGATGCTCGGCCAGGTGGAGCGGAACGAATCCAGCCCGACGGTCTCGACGCTGTGGAAAATCGCCACCGGGCTGAACGTGCCGTTCTCCACTTTTATCACGCCCGAAGCGGAAAACCCGCCGGTATTCGATCCCCAGCAGCAAGCGATGGTGGTGAAACCCCTCTTTCCCTGGGATGAGGCGCTGAAATACGATCATTTCTCGATTACCCTCGCGCCGGGTGCCCTCAGCGAATCCACCCCGCACGAGGCTGGGGTAATTGAGCATGTGGTGGTGATAAGCGGTGAGCTGGAGATGCAGATCGACGGCGTCTGGCAGACGCTTTTGCCCGATACCGGCCTGCGTTTTGCCGGAGATAAACCGCACGCCTACCGCAACAGCAGCGGCCAGACGGTGCACTTTCACTCACTCATCCATTATCCCCGATAAAGACACGCAAAACTGTTTCACTGGCCCATACTTCTGACTACAATAGCCGCCATTTTGACCATAACGGATAACGACGAAGTATGCGCCTGCCATCCCATCATCTTGAACTTTTAAGCCCGGCTCGTGACGCCGCCATTGCCCGTGAAGCGATCCTTCATGGTGCCGATGCGGTCTATATCGGCGGCCCTGGATTTGGCGCCCGCCATAATGCCAGCAACAGCCTGCGCGATATTGCCGACCTGGTGCCGTTCGCCCACCGTTTTGGGGCGAAAGTGTTCGTGACCCTGAACACCATTCTTCATGATGATGAACTGGAACCGGCGCAGCGTCTGATTACCGACCTGTATCAGACCGGCGTTGATGCGCTGATCGTCCAGGATATGGGTGTCCTTGAGATGGATATCCCGCCGATCGAACTGCACGCCAGTACCCAGTGCGATATCCGCACCGTGGAAAAAGCGAAGTTTCTCTCGGATGCCGGTTTTACCCAGATCGTGCTGGCCCGTGAACTGAACCTCAATCAGATCCGCGATATCCACCAGGCGACCGACGCCACCATTGAGTTCTTTATCCACGGCGCGCTGTGCGTGGCCTATTCCGGGCAGTGTAATATCTCCCACGCCCAGACCGGACGCAGCGCCAACCGCGGCGACTGCTCCCAGGCGTGTCGTCTCCCCTATACCCTGAAAGACGATCAGGGCCGGGTGGTGGCGTTTGAAAAGCACCTCCTGTCGATGAAAGATAACGACCAGACCGCCAACCTGGGCGCGCTGATCGATGCGGGCGTGCGCTCCTTCAAGATTGAAGGGCGTTACAAAGACATGAGCTATGTGAAGAACATCACCGCCCATTACCGCCAGATGCTCGATGCCATTATTGAAGATCGCGGCGATCTGGCCCGCAGCTCCGCCGGACGTACCGAGCACTTCTTTATTCCGTCTACGGACAAAACCTTCCATCGCGGCAGTACCGACTACTTTGTGAATGCGCGCAAAGGGGATATCGGCGCGTTCGACTCGCCGAAATTTATCGGCCTGCCGGTGGGTGAAGTGCTCAAGGTCTCCAGGGAGCATCTGGATGTGGAAGTGACCGAGCCGCTGGCGAATGGCGATGGCCTGAACGTGATGATCAAACGTGAAGTGGTCGGTTTTCGCGCCAACACGGTGGAGAAAACCGGTGAAAATCGCTACCGCGTCTGGCCAAACGAAATGCCTGCCGACCTGCATAAAGTGCGTCCGCATACGCCCCTGAACCGCAACCTGGACCATAACTGGCAGCAGGCGCTGCTGAAAACCTCCAGCGAGCGCCGCGTTGCGGTAGACATCGAGCTGGGCGGCTGGGAAGAGCAGCTGATCCTGACCATGACCAGCGAAGACGGTACCAGCGTCACCCACACCCTGGACGGGCAGTTTGAGGTGGCTAACAATGCCGAAAAAGCGCTGAACAACCTGAAGGATGGCGTCGCTAAGCTGGGTCAGACTATCTATTACGCCCGGGATATTCAGGTTAACCTGCCTGGCGCGCTCTTTGTGCCGAACAGCCTGCTGAACCAGTTCCGTCGTGAAACGGCCGAGATGCTGGACGCCGCGCGCCTGGCAAACTACCCACGTGGCAGCCGCAAAGCGGTCTCTGTACCGCCGCCGGTCTACCCGGAAACGCATCTCTCATTCCTGGCGAACGTCTACAACCACAAGGCGCGCGCGTTCTATCAGCGATATGGCGTTGAGCTGATTGATGCCGCGTATGAAGCCCACGAAGAGAAGGGCGACGTACCGGTGATGATCACCAAGCACTGCCTGCGCTTCGCCTTTAACCTCTGTCCGAAACAGGCCAAAGGCAATATCAAGAGCTGGAAGGCGACGCCGATGCAGCTGGTGAATGGTGATGAGGTGTTAACCCTGAAATTTGACTGCCGACCATGCGAGATGCACGTCATCGGCAAGATGAAAAATCACATCCTTAAAATGCCTCAGCCGGGCAGCGTGGTGGCTTCCGTCAGCCCTGACGATCTGCTCAAAACGCTGCCGAAGCGTAAAGGCGCGTAATTAAAGAAAATGTGTATCCGGTTTGCGCGACTTCTGCCAGTGGTGATGTTCGCGCAAGCCGTCTGCCGACTCTTCTGCCACCACCCGTAATTCATCGCTGTCCGCTTCGTGGCGCAGCTGCTGCTCGACGTTCTTCACCCAAAAAAATTCATGTCCTTTATGGCTGGCCATCAATTGGCCGGAGAATAGGGCGCAGGTGAGCATTATTGCTGATAACGTTTTTTTAAACATCTTGCCACCGGTTGATTACGTTTGCGGAGTATGATGCCGGTAGTTTCGTGAGGTTATTATTCGGTTTTTTAAAGGCGGGAAAGGATTTGTTGGGATTTGTAAGGATGGGGAAGGTGGGATATGCGGCGGTTGAGGGAGTTCCGTTCACCTTGCGTTCCTTGCTTCTCTGCAAACCACGTCACCCGTGAACGTGTTAAGGGGGCTATCGCCGCCCCCTTAACAATCCCGGCTCCCGGCAAGAAAATCGCCGCTTCGCGGTGCCCTCAGCTTATTCCCTCCGGCTATCGGGTCGGGGGCGATCCTACATCCCTGTAGGTCGCCCCCTCTCGGCGCGTCCATGCGCCTCGCCCCGGCCTGCGGTCAACGCTTCGGCGATTTTCAGCCGGACCAGGGAGCCGCTGTAAATTGAGTGTTATGTAGCGGCCAAATTATCGCTTTAAGTTGGCTAGTGCGACTTAAACCCCGCCGCCGTCATCAGCACCCGGAAGAAAAACCCCACCAGCGCCAGCGCCAGCACGCTGCCGCCCCAGATAATCACCATCCACATCAGACGTTTCCAGACAGGTTGATTCATCAATGATAGCCCTCCCCAGGCTGGACTTTTCCGCGAAATACGTAGTAACTCCAGAAAGTGTAGACAAGGATGATCGGGATAATAAACAACGCCCCCACCAGCATAAAGCCCTGGCTCTGGGCAGGCGCAGCGGCCTGCCAGAGGGTGATGGCCGGCGGAATGATATACGGCCAGATGCTGATCCCAAGCCCGCTAAAGCCGAGAAAGATTAACCCAAGAGTCAGCACGAACGGCAGATGGTGGCTATGCGGGTTATTCAGGCTACGCCATTGCCACAGGCCCAGCAGCGCCACCAGTAGCGGAACCGGCAGCAGGAAGAACAGGTTCGGCAGGCTAAACCAGCGATCGGCTATGGCCGGGTGCGCCAGCGGTGTCCAGAGGCTGATCGCCGCAATGATAACCAACAACGCCAGCAGCAGGCGCTTCGATATCTTACGCATCCGACCCTGGAGCGGGTTTTCACTTTTCATCACCAGCCAGGTGGCACCCAGCAGGGCGTAAGCCACCACCAGCCCCAGGCCGCAAAAGAGGCTGAACGGAGTAAACCAGTCGAACGGCCCCCCGGCAAAAGCGCGGCCGCTAACCGGGAAGCCGGTGATCACCGCGCCCACGACCATCCCCTGGGTAAAGGTGGCGAGCAGTGAACCGCCAATAAACGCCTTATCCCAGAAGGGACGGTGTGCGGGCGTCGCCTTAAAGCGGAACTCGAACGCCACTCCGCGGAAAATCAGCCCGATCAGCATTAAGGTCAATGGAATGGTCAGGGCATCGATGATCACCGCATAAGCCAGCGGAAAGGCGCCGAACAGCGCGGCTCCGCCCAGCACCAGCCAGGTTTCGTTCCCGTCCCACACCGGGGCGACGCTGTTGACCATCACGTCCCGGTCATCCGCGTCCTGGATGGCGGGAAACAGAATACCGATGCCGAGATCGAAGCCGTCCATCACGATGTACATCAGGGTGGCAAAGACAATAATCACAAACCAGATCAGGGAGAGGTCGATGCCCATTATGGTGTCTCCTTGTGAGTGAATTCAGCACTCGCAGCCGAGAGCGGGCGTGCCGGGCGGCCATCGTTTTCGGTCGGGAAGCTCTCTTCTTCCTGCGGTCCTTTTTTAATCAGGCGCACCATGTAGCTATAGCCGACGCCAAACACCGAGGTGTAGACCACGATAAAGGCCAGCAGGCTGACGCTCATGTGCAGATCGCCATGGGCCGATACAGCATCTCTGGTGCGCTGGAGTCCATACACCACCCAGGGCTGACGGCCCACTTCGGTGGTCACCCACCCGGCGAGAATCGCAATTAAGCCCGACGGTCCCATCAGCAGGGCAAACCATAGGAAAGGCCGGGAGTAATAGAGCCGCTGCCTGTAGCGCAGCCACAATGCGATCGCGCCCAGGAGCAGCATCAGCAGGCCCAGCCCGACCATAATGCGGAACGACCAGAAGACGATGGTTGAGTTGGGCCGATCCGCTTTCGGGAACTCTTTCAACGCCGGAACCTGCTTATCCAGGCTGTGGGTGAGGATCAGGCTGCCGAGCGCCGGGATCTCCAGCCCGTAGCGGGTGCGCTCCTGCTCCATATCCGGCCAGCCAAAGAGCAGCAGCGGGGTCGGCTCGCCGGGCGGGTTCTCCCAGTGGCCCTCAATGGCGGCAATTTTGGCTGGCTGATGCTTCAGGGTATTGAGGCCATGCATATCCCCGACCATCGCCTGGAGGGGGGCGACGATCAGCGTCATCCACAGCGCCATGGAGAACATGCGGCGAATGGCGGGGGTATTGTTCCCGCGCAGCAGATGCCAGGCCGCCGAGGCCGCGACAAACAGCGCGCTGCTGAGAAACGCGGCAATTGACATATGCAGCAGGCGATAGGGGAAGGAGGGGTTGAACACCACCGCAAACCAGTCCACCGGCACTACCTGGCCGTTGACGATTTCAAACCCCTGCGGAGTCTGCATCCAGCTGTTTGAGGCGAGGATCCAGAAGGTGGAGATAATCGTGCCCAGCGCCACCATGCAGGTGGCAAAGAAGTGCAGCCCCGGCCCCACTTTGTTCCAGCCGAAGAGCATCACCCCCAGGAAACCCGCTTCGAGGAAGAAGGCGGTGAGCACTTCATAGGTCAGCAGCGGGCCGGTAATGCTGCCCGCAAACTGGGAAAAACCGCTCCAGTTGGTGCCAAACTGGTAGGCCATCACCAGCCCGGAGACCACGCCCATGCCAAAGTTGACGGCGAAGATCTTCGACCAGAAATGGTACAGCGAGCGCCAGACGGGGTTTTTGCTTTTCAGCCACAGCCCCTCCAGCACCGCCAGATAGCTGGCGAGGCCAATGGTGATCGCCGGGAAAATAATGTGAAAGGAGACAGTAAAAGCAAACTGGATCCTCGCAAGAACAAACGCATCTAAACCAAACATGCACAACCTCAAGGTCAATCGGTGTGACTGTTATGGTAAATCAGCACAAAAATCAGTATCAGAGACAGAAAAGAGGAATTTTTGTATAACAGTTTTAAAAAGCAGGGCGTTATCCGGGAGTGTTATAGTCAGTAGCCACAACGCCCGGCGGCGCTTCGCTTGCACGGGCCTACGGGCAGAGGTTTTGTAGGCCGGGTAAGGTGATAAAGGGGCGAGAGCCCCTTTACGGTTAGTGCGCCTTACGTTTTTGCATATGACGGGAGATCAGCCAGATTAAAAGCGTGGTTAAAAGCAGCGATAACAGAGACAAAGCGAAAATGTAGCGGTCGTACCATTCGGCCTCGGTCAGAAAACCAAATTTATCCGTATAAAGGTCATATAGCCAGATATCGGGCATAACGATACAAATTAACGAATAAACCAGACACAGAAGAGCTAACTCCATCAACCATATTATTACAGTAGTACTGGGTTTCATCCTGAAGGCCTGTTTTTCATGAGTTAAAAACACGCGCTACTTAACATCGGTTCTGTGACAAAAGCCAGTCACATTGTGCCATAATTAATGCAAATATATTATGAGGTTATATAACTAATTTCACACAATGACGTGAAAATAACGTCCCGTGTATTATCCATTTCACGGGACCTCTATTATTTTACGCGTCCCGCCAGCCCATCGCCGGTGCTACATGCTTCAGAATCGACTCAATCACATGCACGTTATACTCCACGCCCAGCTGGTTCGGCACCGTCAGTAAGAGCGTATCCGCTTCGGCAATCGCTTCGTCCTGTTTCAACTGGGCAATCAGCTTGTCCGGCTCGGCGGCATAGCTGCGCCCGAAGATGGCACGGGTTTTCTCATCCAGATAGCCCACGCTGTCGCTTTCGTTACGGCTGGAGCCGAAGTACATCCGGTCGCGATCGTCCATCAGGGCGAAAATGCTGCGGCTGACCGAGACGCGCGGGGTGCGGGTATGGCCCGCTTCGGCCCAGGCGGCACGGTAGGCGCGGATCTGTTTTGCCTGCTGAATATGGAACGGCTCGCCGGTTTCGTCATCTTTCAGGGTAGAGCTTTGCAGGTTCATCCCGAGCTTCGCGGCCCACACGGCGGTGGCGTTAGAGCCTGCGCCCCACCAGATCCGATCCCGCAGACCTTCGGCGTGCGGCTCCACGCGCAGCAGGCCCGGCGGGTTAGGGAACATCGGCTGTGGGTTGGGTTTAGCAAACCCTTCGCCGCGCAGCACATCCAGCAGCACTTCGGTGTGACGGCGCGCCATATCCGACTCGTTTTCACCTTCGCCCGGCACGTAACCAAAATAACGCCAGCCATCGATCACCTGTTCCGGCGAGCCGCGGCTGATCCCCAGCTGTAAGCGTCCGCCAGAGATCAAGTCGGCTGAGCCCGCATCTTCCGCCATATAGAGCGGGTTTTCATAGCGCATATCGATTACGCCTGTGCCGATCTCAATCCGGCTGGTTTTTGCGCCAATGGCGGCCAACAACGGGAAAGGAGAGGCGAGCTGGCGGGCAAAATGGTGCACCCGGAAATAAGCGCCATCCGCACCCAGCTCTTCGGCGGCGACCGCCAGATCGATAGACTGCAGCAGCGCATCAGCGGCGCTGCGGGTGCCGGACTGCGGTGACGGCGTCCAGTGACCAAACGATAAAAAACCGATCTTTTTCATTCCGGGGTTTCCTGATTTCTGAGAAACAACATAACCCTTACTTTACGGATTACCCGGCGAGAAGAAATGGCGTTTATTTCACAGATGAGGTCAAAAAATTTGAATGAATTCAGCGGCTCTGCCTGTTTTATGGAATGTTAGCGTAAATACCGCTTGCATCCTTCCATCATTAATGCGTTAATGCTCTTTCGGTTTGAAATCCAAAAAATATCTGAAGCAGTTCCTAAAGCAATCTCATCACGTTGTGCCTCTCCACAGTCGCTCCTGGGTTTTATCTTTACGCTCTGATTAGTTTTGTCTCAGACCCTTATTGCCTTTAAGGCCCATTAGTTTTTACGTGTATACGTACAGGAGATTTACATGAGTTCTACTATCCATTTTCGTTGCCCATGCTGCCATGGTTCGCAGTTCCGTACTTCCATTTTCGACGTGTCTGAAAAAAATCCACACGGTGCGAAGTGCATTTTCTGCAAATCTTCCATGATCACCCTCGACCATTTAGCGGCCTCCCGTCATGCCCGCCAGGTCCCGTTTGAGCTGCGTAAGTAATTCAGTCAGGCGCCGTCACGCCTGCTGATATCCTCTCACACCTATAACAGTTTATTAATTCTACCTTTTTTCTCCTGCTGATATACTATGTAACGCAGCAAGGAGAACCCGATGAAAAAATACCAGCGCCTGGCGCAGCAAATCATTTCGCAGATCGATCTGGGCGTCTGGCAGCCCGGCGATAAGCTGCCCTCCCTGCGTGAGCAGGTGACCAGCAGCGGGTTGAGCTTTATGACCGTCGGCCATGCGTATCAGATGCTGGAGAGCCAGGGGCATATTGTGGCGCGCCCGCAGTCGGGTTATTACGTCGCCGCGCGACCCAGCGGAGAGCAGCCGATGCCGCCCGCGCAGGTGATGCGCGACGAGTCGGTGGATATCAATACCTATATCTTCGATGTGCTGCAGGCCAGCCGCGATCCCGCGGTGGTGCCCTTTGCCTCGGCCTTTCCCGATCCGCGTCTCTTTCCCTTACAGCAGCTGAACCGCTCCCTGGCGAACGTCAGTAAAACCGCCACCGCCATGAGCGTGATCGAGAACCTGCCGCCGGGCAACGTCGATCTGCGCCACGCCATCGCCCGCCGCTATGCGCAACAGGGGATGAACATCTCCCCGGATGAAATTGTGATTACCGCGGGCGCGCTGGAAGCCCTGAACCTCAGCCTGCAGGCGGTCACCGAGCCGGGCGACTGGGTGATTGTGGAGAATCCCTGCTTCTACGGTGCGCTGCAGGCGCTGGAGAGGCTGAAGCTGAAGGCGCTGTCGGTGGCGACCGACGTGCGCGACGGTATCGATCTCAACGCCCTGGCGCAGGCGCTGAACGACTACCCGGTAAAAGCCTGCTGGCTGATGACCAACGCGCAAAACCCGCTGGGCTTTACCCTCAGCGCCGATAAAAAAGCGCAGCTTGTCGAATTACTCGCCCGGCACAACGTCACCCTGATTGAAGATGATGTTTACAGCGAGCTCTATTATGGCCGCGAAAAGCCGCTCCCGGCGAAAGCCTGGGATCGCAGCGACATGACCCTGCACTGCTCCTCCTTCTCCAAATGCCTGGTGGCCGGGTTTCGCATTGGCTGGGTCGCCGCCGGGAAACATGCCCGCCGCATCCAGCAGCTTCAACTGATGAGCACCTTATCCACCAGCTCGCCCATGCAGCTGGCGCTGGTGGATTATCTCGCCACCAAACGTTATGACGCCCATCTCAGGCGCCTGCGCCGCACGCTGGCGGAGCGTAAACAGCTGGCGTGGCAGGCGCTGCTCCGCCATCTGCCCGCCGAAGTTAAAATTCACCACAGCGACAGCGGCTATTTTTTATGGCTGGAGCTGCCCGCGCCGCTGGATGCCGGGGAGCTCAGCGCCCGGGCGCTGAAGCACCACATCAGCATTGCGCCGGGCAAAATGTTCTCCACCTCCGATACCTGGACGCCCTTTTTCCGCTTCAATACGTCGTGGGCCTGGGGAGAGCGGGAGGAGCAGGCGGTGATCCAGTTAGGGCAAATAATTAGCGGGATGTTAAAAACGCAAAAATAAGTTTTTCTCGCTATTGATCGCAACCGCTAAATAATCATTTCTTATCCCGTTAATCACGCCGCAATTAATTTGCGGCGTTTTTTATTATCGCTCATAGGAAATATGCATAACCTCTTCGCCTGCTAACCCCTTGTCTATAATCCAGTTACCGGGGAATGCGCCCCCGGTCACAACCTGGCGAAATTTCTCAGGCCTGCCGGGTGCGCTGCAATGGCGCGGTCTACGTTTAATTAAGGAGATATTCTACCGGCACGGCTGCCTTCTGATTTCATTACGACAGGAGTAATACGTATGAGCAAAACATTTGCCCGTAGCAGCCTGTGCGCGCTCGGCATGACTATTTTGACTGCGCAGGCGGCAGAGCCGCCAAAAGAGATCGGCAAAGGCGAAGGACGTCTGGATATCATTGCGTGGCCGGGCTATATCGAACGGGGCGAGACCGATAAAAATTACGATTGGGTCACCCAGTTTGAAAAAGAGACCGGCTGTAAAGTGAACGTCAAAACCGCCGCAACATCCGATGAGATGGTGAGTCTGATGGCGAAGGGCGGTTACGACCTGGTGACCGCCTCCGGCGACGCCTCACTGCGCCTGATCATGGGCAAACGCGTTCAGCCCATCAATCCGGACCTGATCCCCAACTGGAAAACCCTCGATCCCAGGATCGTCAAAGGGGAGTGGTTCAACGTTAACGGCAAGGCCTACGGCACACCCTATCAGTGGGGGCCAAACCTGCTGATGTACAACACCAAAACCTTCCCGTCCCCGCCTGACACCTGGGGCGTGGTGTTTAAAGAACAGACCCTGCCGGACGGTAAATCCAACAAAGGGCGCGTGCAGGCCTACGATGGACCGATCTACATTGCCGATGCGGCGCTGTATGTCAAAGCCACCCAGCCGGATCTGGGCATCACCGATCCCTACCAGTTGACGGAAGCGCAATACACGGCGGTGTTAAACGTGTTGAAAGATCAGCATGCGCTGGTCCACCGCTACTGGCACGACACGACGGTGCAGATGAGTGACTTCAAAAACGAAGGGGTGGTGGCTTCCAGCGCCTGGCCCTATCAGGCCAACGCCCTGAAAGGGGAGAATCAGCCGATAGGCACCGTCTTCCCGAAAGAGGGGGTGACGGGGTGGGCGGATACCACCATGCTGCACGCCGATGCCAAACACCCGATGTGCGCCTATAAGTGGATGAACTGGTCCCTGACGCCAAAAGTGCAGGGCGATCTGGCGGCGTGGTTCGGTTCCCTGCCGGTGGTGGCGGAAGGCTGTAAAGCCAGCACTCTGTTGGGCGACAAAGGCTGTGAAACCAACGGCTACACCTATTTCGACAAGATCCTGTTCTGGAAAACCCCTGTCGCCAACGGCGGCAAATTTGTCCCTTACAGCCGCTGGGTTCAGGACTACATCGCCATCATGGGCGGTCGTTAAGCGCAGGGAGCAGATTATGACCTACGCAGTAGAGTTTAACGATGTCTCCCGCCTGTATGGCGACGTGCGTGCGGTGGATGGAGTAACGATCCGGATCCGTGACGGGGAGTTTTTCTCCATGCTGGGGCCTTCGGGCTCCGGCAAAACCACCTGCCTGCGCCTGATTGCCGGTTTCGAACAGCTGAGCGGCGGCGCTATATCTATCTTTGGCAAAGACGCCAGCGAACTCCCTCCGTGGGAGCGCGACGTCAATACCGTCTTTCAGGACTATGCCCTGTTTCCCCATATGAACATCCTCGAGAACGTGGCCTACGGGCTGATGGTGAAGGGGATCAACAAGTCTACCCGCCAGGCTCAGGCCCGCGAGGCGCTGGAGAAGGTCGGCCTCAGTTTTGCCGAAGCGCGCAAGCCATCCCAGCTCTCCGGCGGCCAGCGTCAGCGGGTGGCGATTGCCCGGGCGCTGGTCAATCAACCCCGTGTTCTGCTGCTGGACGAACCCCTCGGTGCGCTCGATCTCAAGCTGCGGGAGCAGATGCAGTTTGAGCTAAAAAAACTGCAGCAGGAGCTGGGGATCACCTTTATTTTCGTCACCCACGATCAGGGGGAAGCACTGTCGATGTCCGACCGGGTGGCGGTCTTTAACAACGGGCGAATCGAGCAGGTGGATACCCCGCGGGAGCTCTATCTGCGTCCACGCACCCCGTTCGTCGCCAGCTTCGTTGGCACCTCGAACGTCTTTACCGATACCACCGCCCGGCGCGTCTGCGGCATGACCGGTAGCTACTCCCTGCGCCCGGAGCATATTCGTCTGGACGGGCAGGGTGAAATCCAGGTGCAGGGCCAGGTGCAGGCGGTGCAGTTTCAGGGGGCGGCGACCCGTTACGAGCTGCGGCTTGCCGAGGGGGAGAAACTGCTGGTGAGCCAGGCCAACCTGACCGGCTCCGCGCTGGCCCCGGGGGTTGAGGCCGGACAGCAGGTGACCGCCTCGTGGGCGCGCGACGCTATGGTGCCGCTGCATGAGGAGAGGTGAAATGGATATGAGCGTTTCGCCGCCACCAGCTTCGCACGGCCTGCCGGGGCGTCTGTCGGCGCTGTTCTGGCGCAGGCCGTCGCTGGGGCTGTTTTTACTCCTGCTCGGGCCGCTGATGTGGTTTGGCATTGTCTATCTCGGGTCGCTGTTCACCCTGCTGTGGCAGGGGTTCTACACCTTCGATGACTTCACCATGGCGGTTACGCCGAATCTGACCTTCGCCAACATCCGCGCGCTGTTTAATCCTGCCAACTACGACATCATCCTGCGTACCCTGACGATGGCGATTGCTGTCACCATCGGCAGTGCGATTCTGGCCTTCCCGATGGCCTGGTATATGGCGCGCTACACCCACGGAAAGTGGAAAGCCTTCTTCTATATCGCGGTGATGCTACCGATGTGGGCCAGCTATATCGTTAAGGCTTACGCCTGGACGCTGCTGCTGGCAAAAGATGGCGTGGCGCAGTGGTTTCTCAGCCATATGGGGCTGGAGCCGCTGCTCACCTCGCTGTTGTCGGTGCCGGGGGTAGGAGGCAGTACGCTCTCCACCTCCGGGTTGGGACGCTTTCTGGTGTTCGTCTATATCTGGCTGCCGTTTATGATCCTGCCGGTGCAGGCGGCGCTTGAGCGTCTGCCGCCGTCACTGCTGCAGGCCTCTGCCGATCTCGGCGCCCGGCCGCGGCAGACCTTCCGCTATGTCGTGCTGCCCCTGGCGATCCCGGGCATCGCTGCCGGGTCGATCTTCACCTTCTCCCTGACGCTGGGCGACTTCATCGTGCCGCAACTGGTGGGGCCGCCGGGCTACTTTATTGGGCAGATGGTTTACTCCCAGCAGGGGGCGATTGGCAATATGCCTATGGCGGCGGCCTTTACGCTGGTGCCGATTGTTCTCATTACTCTCTATCTGGCGTTCGTGAAGCGCCTGGGAGCGTTTGATGCACTCTGAACGCGCACCGCTGTTTCTGAAAATCGCCACCTGGGGCGGGGTGATCTTCCTGCACTTTCCACTGCTGATTATTGCCATCTATGCTTTTAATACCGAGGACGCGGCCTTCAGTTTTCCGCCACAGGGGCTGACGCTGAAGTGGTTCAGTGCCGCGGCGACGCGCAGCGACATTATTGAAGCCGTGACGTTGTCACTTAAAATCGCGGCTTTGTCGACGGCCATTGCGCTGGTGCTGGGCACCCTGGCAGCCGCGGCGTTATGGCGGCGGGAGTTCTTTGGCAAGAACGCGGTATCGCTGATGCTGATCCTGCCCATCGCCCTGCCGGGGATCATCACCGGTCTGGCGCTCCTGACGGCGTTCAAGACCATCAATCTGGAGCCCGGTTTCTTTACCATCATTCTCGGTCACGCCACATTCTGCGTGGTGGTGGTGTTCAATAATGTGATTGCCCGTTTCCGGCGCACCTCCTGGAGCCTGGTTGAAGCCTCGATGGATTTAGGCGCCAACGGCTGGCAAACCTTCCGCTACGTGGTGCTGCCCAATCTGGGGTCGGCGCTGCTGGCGGGGGGCATGCTGGCGTTCGCCCTGTCGTTCGATGAGATTATCGTGACGACCTTTACCGCCGGACATGAGCGCACGTTACCGCTGTGGCTGTTAAACCAGCTTGGGCGTCCGCGCGATGTACCGGTAACAAACGTGGTGGCACTGCTGGTTATGCTGGTGACTGCCATTCCCATTCTGGGGGCCTGGTGGCTGACCCGCGACGGCGAAAACGTAGCCGGAAGCGGGAAATAACCTTGACTGAAACAGGACAAAGCTATGCAAACTCAACTGCTGATTAATGGTGAACTGGTCAACGGCGAAGGGGAAAAGCAGCCGGTCTATAACCCTGCCACCGGTGAGGTGCTGCTGGAGATCGCCGAGGCTTCTCCCGCCCAGGTGGACGCAGCCGTGCAGGCCGCGGACCGCGCGTTTGCCAGCTGGGGGCGGACCACGCCGAAAAGCCGCGCCGAATGCCTGCTGAAACTGGCGGACACCATCGACGCTCAGGCCGACACCTTAGCCCGGCTGGAGTCGCAGAACTGCGGCAAACCGCTGCACTGCGTGAGGGGGGATGAAATTCCGGCGATTGCCGACGTGTTCCGCTTCTTTGCCGGGGCGGCGCGTACCCTGCACGGTTCGGCGGCAGGGGAATATCTGGAAGGGCACACCTCCATGATCCGCCGCGACCCGGTTGGCGTTGTCGCCTCGATTGCGCCATGGAACTATCCCCTGATGATGGCGGCGTGGAAGCTGGCCCCTGCGCTGGCGGCCGGTAACTGCGTGGTGCTCAAACCGTCTGAAATCACGCCGCTCACCGCCCTCAAGCTGGCAGAGCTGGCAAAAGATATCTTCCCGGCCGGGGTCATTAACGTGCTGTTTGGCCGGGGTAAAACCGTGGGCGACCCGCTGACCGGGCACGAAAAGGTGCGCATGGTGTCGCTCACCGGCTCTATCGCCACCGGCGAACATATCATCGGCCATACCGCCTCGACGATTAAGCGCACCCATATGGAGCTGGGCGGAAAAGCGCCGGTGATTGTCTTTGATGATGCCGATCTCGACGCGGTGGTGGAGGGGGTTCGTACCTTCGGCTTCTACAACGCCGGGCAGGACTGTACCGCAGCCTGTCGTATCTACGCCCAAAAAGGGATATACGCCGCGCTGGTGGAAAAACTGGGGGCCGCGGTCGCCAGCCTGAAGATCGGCGATCCGAATGACGAGAGCACCGAGCTGGGTCCGTTAAGCTCCCAGGCGCATCTCGACCGGGTGTGCAAAGCGGTGGATGAGGCGAAAGCCCTGGGACATGTACAGGTGATCACCGGCGGCAGCAAGCACGACGGTAAAGGTTACTGGTTCCAGCCCACCGTGCTGGCAGGGGCGAGGCAGGAAGATGCCATCGTCCAGCGGGAGGTGTTTGGTCCGGTGGTGAGCGTGACTTCATTTGACGACGAAGAGGAGGTACTGAACTGGGCCAACGATTCGCAGTACGGGCTGGCCTCTTCCGTGTGGACCCAGGATGTGGGCCGCGCGCACCGCGTCAGCGCCCATCTCCAGTACGGCTGCACCTGGGTGAATACCCACTTTATGCTGGTGAGCGAAATGCCCCACGGCGGGATGAAAATGTCGGGCTACGGCAAGGATATGTCGGTGTATGGTCTGGAAGATTATACCGTGGTTCGTCATATCATGTTTAAGCACTGATCTGTGCCCAGCGCCGGTTGCGGCACGGCAACCGGCGCGTAATAATATATTTTATTGAATACATTAACTTAGAAATATATTTTGCTGCCCCTTATCCCAGGCGGAAAATATATCGTTTGGTTTTATAAAATATTTCCTAAATAAAATTTTGAGCGGGCCGATAGAGTAGTCAGACCAGACAAACGGCCCTGTTCATCATGCTTGCAATTAATCATAACGAGATTGCCGGGCTCTCGCTTAAGTCCCGGAAAGCAAACACGACGATGCTTTCTCAAACCATTGAACGCCTGTCATCCGGCTTGCGTATCAATAGCGCGAAGGATGACGCGGCCGGGCAGGCTATTGCCAACCGGATGTTTTCAAATATCAATGCGGATAGCGTTATCTCCGGCGGGCTCGATGACGCCATAAGCCTGGCGCAGACGGCGGAAGGGAGCCTGAGCGATATCGGGAATATGCTGATTAAAGCCAAAAGTCTCGCTATCCAGGCGGCGAACGGCACCCTGTCGCCGTCTGACCGGGAGAGTATCAACCAGGAGTATCAGCAGATCCTGGCGACCATTACTCAGGTCTCGGAGCAGACTGAGATCTTCGGTCAATATCCGCTGGCGACCGATAAGCCGGTATTACCGCCGCAATTAATCGGCGATGTACCGCCGTTAAACAACAAATTCCCGGTAGCCGGAACCGATTATTCATTCAGCTCTGGAATTATCCCGCTGGCCTATATTCCGGCCGGATCGAAGAATATCACCATTACCATTGATTCGCTGGGTCTGGATGACGATCTGCAATTATTTACCCGGGATGGAAAACATCTCGCCGGGACGCCTTTATCTGGCCCTGATGCGGATTATACCTGGGTCAGCCGCGGCATCACCGATGGCACTAAAGCCACCGCATCGGTACTGACGGCCAAAAATGGTTTCAGCAGCGGGGCGGTTTATGACGATAGCCAACTGATTGAGGGCGGCCCGAGCTGGAGCCCCAGCGGGGAATCGCTCAACTATAACGGGATGACCATTACCTACAGCGGGGATGGCGATCGCTATGAAGATAAAGCGATTGGCGCCTGGAACGACGGGGCTAACGGTTCGAACCGCATTGAACGCATGACGCTGGATACCGTCACTGAAGATCTGCTCGTGATGGTGGTGGGGAGCGGCTCCTTTACCAGCAACATTACCTGGGGAACCTTGCCGACGCCGACAATTACCCCGGCGGTTCCGCCGAAGCAGAGCCGTCCTATAGAGGTGGTGACCAGCGCCAATTTTGGGGAGCAGATGCAAACCACCACCATCGAGCCGACCCCGACGGATTTAAAGACGCTGCAGCTGGAAAATAGCGATATGGCCTCCGAGGCGGGGGCCAAAAAATGTATGGGATTACTGGATGCCGCGCTGGAGAAAGTGAGCAGCTATCGGGGGCAGTACGGCGCGATGATGAACCGGTTTGAATCCAGCAAAGCGGTGCTCTCACAGCAGGGCGTGGCGATGCAGGCCGCCCGCAGTCGCATCCAGGATGCCGACTATGCCGCCGAGGCCAGCCAGCTTGCCCGGGCGCAGATCCTGGAGCAGAGCCAGAATGCGGCCCTGAAAATGGCGAATCAGGTGCCGCAAACGGTGCTTGAACTGCTCAAAATGTAAGAAGGGAGCGGCGCGGTAATCTACCAGCCGCACACCTCGTGCTCGTTTTCCGTGTCGTAGGCGCGCACGGTGTTCACCAGCTCTTTCACCACGTCGGCAGCGACATCCGGGACGAGCAGCTCCATGGGGGCATCCGTCTCGTAATCCACCGACACCCCATTGCTGTTATTGGTGACGGTAACGGTATACGTTGCTTTGCCCATGATGCTACTCCTTGTGAGTATTAACAACTTTACCCAGACCTGCGCCATTCAGCGTCACCTCGGGATCGGCAAAAAAGTCGATATTGAACACGGTGTCCTCGGTCATGAGTTCAATTCGATGCCATTTTTGCGGCGGAGAAATACCAAAGCTGCCGGCTTCAATCAACAGCTCCATATCAGGTTCGGTGGCGTCGCCGTCCGGAAATCCAAAGTATTTTACGGCGCCCTGCATCACGGACAGACGGCCATAGACCCCCGCTTTGGTGTTGTGATGGGTGAAAAGCGCGGCGGGTGCAGTCTCTTTAGTCCAGAAAGGAGTGGCACGGGTATGCACAAAATTGGCAGGAATACGTAACATCGTTAGCTCCTCAGGCGTGAGAACGCCCGGCAAATTTTAGAACCTCGGGTTCAACAAAAAAATCGATATTAAAGAGGGTATCGTCACTCATCAGCTCGATGTGATGCCAGCGTTCAGGCGGGAAAACAGCAAAATGGCCGCTTTCAATAATCAACGTGGTGTCCGGGTCGGGTGACGTTTCATCGGCATAACCCAGATAACGCACTGCACCTTGCATCACGCTAAGACGCGGATAGACGCCGGGACGGGTGCCGGTATCGAGATGACGCTTAAAAATGGCCGGCGGGGCAGTCTCTTTGTTCCAGAACGGTGTGGAACGGGTGTGAATACAGTGTTGCGGAATACGCAGCATAACGTCCTCCGTGTGGATGAGGTCATTACAGCTCGGGTGATGGCTATTTTGTATCATAAATTGCATTTTAAATGCAACTTTAAAAGGGGTTCTTTTTCCAGGCTATACTTATCTACGTCGAAGGCCACAAAGGAGAGTCTGATGCTACAAGTTGATAAAGACAAATCCCGGAAAGTACCCGATTCGGGTAACAAAAAGCCTCAACCGGTTAAGAAGTAGAACCGGACTTCCAGGGCCGCAAAATGCGGTCCTGGTCAGCGTTTGTCCCGCCAGCTCCCGCCAAAAAGTTGTAGCAAGATATACCTAACTGTTATTACCACGCAAAAACTGTGGATAATGTGTAACAAAAATACTTGATCCATATCAACATATGTCGCATATTGCGCGCGGTTATTGAACAGCACATTGGGTATTTGAAATGACGTTGTATCAAAAGATGTTAATGTTTTACGCCGTCATGGCGGCCATCAGCGCGCTTATCACCTGGTTTCTCTCTAAAGATCGCAAACGTATCCGCTTCCTGAGCGCCTTTCTGGTGGGCTCCACCTGGCCGATGAGTTTTCCGGTTGCGCTGCTGATTTCGCTTTTCTGACAACGCACTCCCGTTTTACGTTACGGCGATAGCATTCCTCTGTGATGAACTGTATAAATACACAGTCATCTGAAAAGGAGTGCTTATGAACAGCTTTTATTCGCAACAGGCCCGTTGCCTGGTGCGTTGGCAGGAACTGCCCGGGAAGGGAGAACCGCTGGTCTTCATCCACGGTCTCGGCTGCGCCTCTTCCTACGAGTATCCCCGGATAGTTTGCGACCCTCAGTTCGGCTCCCGCCGGGCTATTCTTATCGATCTCCCCGGTAGTGGTTACAGTGATAAACCGGAAGCTTATACCTATCAGACCTCAGCGCAGGCGCAGGTGGTCATCGAACTGCTTAACCATTTAGCCCTAACCTCATTCTGGTTGTATGGCCACAGCATGGGCGGCAGCATAGCAATAGAAACGGCTGAACTGGCCGGGGATCGGCTGTCAGGATTGATTGTGTCTGAACCCAATTTTCATGCTGGCGGGGGCATGTTCAGCCGGGGTATCGCCGCTCAGACGGAGGAGGAGTTTGTCAGTTCCGGTTATCAGGCCATGCTGTCGGCGGAAACCTCACCCTGGAAGGGTTGCCTGCAAAGCACTGCCCCCTGGGCAGTGTGGCGCGGAGCAACGAGCCTGGTTAAAGGGGTACAGCCCAGCTGGAGCGAGCGCTATTTGCAGCTGAGTTGCCCGATATGGCTGATTTTTGGCGAGCTTTCGCTGCCGAATACCGATCTGGATGAGATGCGCCAGCAGGGTGTCGCAGTGAAAATGATCCCTGATGCTGGACATTCGATGTCGTGGGAGAACCCGTCAGCGCTGGCGAAGGCGTTGTTCGACTGTATGCATCAGGAATAGCGATCCGTCTATGACGAGCCGCAGGGTAGCAGGGTAGTTCCATCAAACGTCTGTTTCAGACTAACAAGATCTGCAACGCTCTGCGATCGTCATGGGTAATATCATGCGGCTGCTCTCCCAGACGGGTTAAGCGTGGCGCAGTGCTGTTAACCACTGTTTGTAGGCCGGGCAAACGCAGTGCCGCCCGGCGCAACACTGCCGGGTGGCGGCTTCGCCTTACCCGGCCTACAAAACCCGACACGAATGTTAAAGCAATTAAATAACCCATTGATAATAAAAGGCTTGCAGCGGCTCCCTGGTCCGGCTGAAAATCGCCGAAGCGTTTCCGTAAGGCCGGGGCGAGGCGCAGGGACGCGCCGAGAGGGCATAGCCTGCAGGGATGCAGGCTGGTGCCCGACCCGAAAGCCTGAAGGAATAAGCTGAGGGCCACCGCGAAGCGGCGATTTTCTTTGCCGGGAGCCGGGATTGTTAAGGGGGCGGCGATAGCCCCCTTAACACGTTCACGGGTGACGCGGTTTACAGAGAAGCAGCGAACGCAAGGTGAACGGAACCACCTCCACTGCCGTATGTTCCCCTCAGCCCACCGAAAGAGGCCTGGAGTGAGGGGGTACAGACCGCTCCTGCCCCCTGTGTTACCGGATAAAAGGCTTGTACCGTATCAGGCGAGCAAAGCCTGCAACGCTCTGCGATCGTCATGGGTAATATCATGTGGATGCTGATACCCGATGTTATCAATCGCCTGGGTATAGAGCGCCACTAGCCAGTCATAGACATAGGCCGTGGCTGCATGCACCGGCTGCTCTCCCAGACGGGTCAAGCGTGGCGCAGTGCTGTTAACCACAGGCGTGACAAACACCGGCTGCCCTTTGCGGATGCGGCTGGCCGGGCGGGCGGAAGCCGGCGTCTGAGCATAGCCTACCCATCCCACAAAATTGCCGAGTGCGGCATGCAGCTGTGCAGCGCTGCTTTTATCGGTATCAACAATCTTTTTCAGCTGCGCCAGCAGGTTCAGACGGTAGCTGGCAATCACCAGCACATCGCCAATCTGCTGCAGGATCGCGGTATCCAGCCCCAGACGGCTGGCGACGGCTTCATCCCGGCTCCACTGGCGCAGATGGTTGATCCACACCTGATGGGCCAGACGGGCTTTGTCCGTCGGCTGCAACATTTCATCGCTATCCTGGGTGCTGTCGGCAAACAGGTCGATGGCATCGGTAAACAGGCCGTTGACCTGCTCTTCGCGCGGCTGCTGCACGGCGAGCAGCGTTTCAAAGGCGCGCAGCGGCGGGAGTAATCCCTCCAGCAGCTCGCCGTGACGGGCGGCGCTCCCCTGCAGGGCACGCACCATCGCTTCGGCGGTGCTTCGCTGGGCGTCAGGCTCCTGAGTCAGCGGGGCCAGATACCCCCGCATCAGCTGATGCAGTTCCCGCTGATGCTGCTGGCGTAATCCCTGCAAACGCGTCTCGCGCTGGGCGGGCAGCGTCGCCTGGGATAACCACTCAATCACCCGCTGCATACTGCTGCTGTCCAGCGCCTGCAACGTTCCCCAGTGCTGGCCGGGTTTGCCGAGCAGCTGTTGCACCGCTTCGTCGAGATTGGAACGGCGGGTAAAGCGCGCGTCCTGGGGCGTAATCGCCCATACCAGCCCTGGCAGGGCGGCATCGTCGCCCGGCTGGGTCGCTTTCACCCAGTTAAGCAACATTTTCGCGGTGCGGGCGGTCTGGCCGTGATGGGCGGTGGCATTGCAGATCACCAGGACATCCGGCTGCAGCTGCTGGCGATAGTGCTCCAGCAGCCACTGCAGTTTCGCCTGGGCCAGCGGTGAATCGGGCTGCGCGGACGGGGCCGGAATATCAATAATATCCACTCCGGCCAGCGCGCTATTTTCTACCGGCAGGATCAGCTCCCGGGTGAGCAGGGCCAGCACATCCAGCGGGATGCTGATGGCGTTAAGCAGCTCGCCGTTGTGCAGCGGGTGCAGTACCGCCTGCTGGACCTCCGGCAGGGCGATATCGCCCCGGGTGAGGAACCCTTCGGTCGGCAGGCCAAAATTATCCACCAGCAGGCTCAGCGGCGCCGCCAGCGCCTGGGCGTGGCTGGTCTGGTGCAGAATCTGCGCCAGCTTGAGCCACTGCTGGGTCAGCTCCTGCTGTTCGCCCCACAGTAAGGACCAGACGCTTGCGCGACTACTCAGATCCAGCGACGGCAGCAGCAGGGCAAACTGGTGCCACAGGGCATCGTCCATCTGCTGGGCGGCGGCGGGCACCGTGTCGCGCCAGTAGCGGGCGATAGTGCCGACGTCGGCGGCGGTGATCCCCGGTACGCTCTGAGGCTGGCGCAGGGCGCGCCATTTCTCCAGACGCGCCTCGATAACGGATTTATCCACCGCCGGGAGCGTGGCGCGGGCCAGAAACACCTGCACCAGTTCAGCTTCGGTGAGCAGGCTCAGGCGCAGCGGAAACGCGTCATCGGCCACCTCCGTTGCGGTGGGGGTAAAGCGCAGCGCCATGTTGGTCAGGGCGTGGCCGGGATTGATGTGTGAAAAATAGTCAAAGGTTCGCTGGCCGACAATCACGTTCATCCGCTGATTGTCGCTGCCGCACAGGGTGGCGAGCAGATGGGCTTTTGCCGCCTGGGAGTGACCATATAACCCGATGGTGCTCCCGGCGCTCAGCGCCCGCTGAATGGCCTTTTCCCGCGCGTCGGCCACCGCCAGTCTCGCCAGCAGGGCATCGGCGTCATTGTCGAGGAGCGGGGCGTGCTGACGCGTTGCGTTGATCCACCCGATTAATGCCTGAGTCGTGGTCGTCGTGGCTCTCATTTCAGGTATACGCTCCCGCTGTCGATCCAGTAATGGCTACCGCTGTGTCGGCGATCGGCCAGAGTATTCAGTTTAAAAGTCAGGGCATCGGCCGGGACCGGCGTACCGTCCTGCAGCCAGGCATCGCTTAGCTCAAAGGCTTCCGGGCCATCCTGTTTATTACCGCCGCAGAGCTTCAGGCGCACGTTAAGCACCCCGTCTCCGGCAATGGATTTCGCCAGCTCCGCCGAGTTAATGCTCAGGGTATAGAGCGGGGTGGCAGGCCAACGGGCATTCGCCAGCTGACGGAAGCCCAGCGTCACGTTGCCGCGCAGCGGGAAGTGCAGGCGGGTATCCAGCTTCGCCCCCGGCTTGTCCAGGTCGATATCCTGATACCAGACGTTCTCCTCGCGCAGGGTATTTACCGTGTTATCCAGCACCCCGAGGTAGCGCACCGTCGAATAAGCGCCGATATCCGCCGCCTTAAAGTTAAAGCGCGGCAGGCGCAGATCCAGCGCCAGGCTACAGAGCATCGCCCCGACCGCCGCGGTGGATTTCGGATTGCCGATGCGCCCCTGCTGGCTGAACGGATACCACTCATGCACCCGGTATTTGTCCAGCCACACCATCCGGCTGACCGGCACCGGCTGCAGATGGCGGATCAGCGCCTGAACGCCAGGCAGACAGCCCGGACGCCCGGTGATCAGCAGAATATCGCAGGCGTAATGGGAGATCGCCTCTGCCACTGCATGCAGCGGTGCCGCCAGGGTAAAGTGTCCGGCCAGCATCGCGTCCTGCATTTCGCGGAAGTTAACGTGCAGCGGGACGGCAAACAGGTCGAACGGTGCCGACCCGGCTGGCAGGGCGTGTTCGATAGCCTGCTGCAGATAGTTCATCACGTTGCGCGTCGGCTTGCGGGTCAGCAGATCGCCAAAGGTGGCGTGCAGTCCGTCGAGGGGATCGTCAACGTCGCTGGCTTCCCAGGCGGCGAGGATCGCATGACCAATCGGCATAAACAGCTGTAAAGCCGTCTGCTGGCGCAGCACTGCCTGGGTGTCGATGCGCCCGGAGTCGCCAAACAGCGAGGCCATCAGCTGAGAGGCGTCGGCAATGCCCGATTTCTGCAGCTGGGTTTGCAGGGCGGGCAGCACGTAACGCTGGATCACATCCAGCAGGGTGTCATCGCCCGCCACCTTAAAGCCTTCGCGGAACAGCAGCTGCGGGGTGATCTTGACGTTGCTGCCTGAGCCATCGTCGAGCTGGTAATGGGTGATGGCCATATCGGTGGTGCCGCCGCCGATATCAATCGAGGCGACGCGCAGCGCCCGGCCCGGCTGACAGCCCGGCTCCGGCTCGCGATCCGGGCGGGCAAGGGCGGCGAAAAAGGCTTCGGTCTGACCGTTGTAATGGGAGATGGCCTCGTTATAGAGCCACACTAACTGGCCGCAGCTGGCCTCATCCCACTCCATCTGGATCTCCGGCACCGGCACCACGCTTTTCTCCTGCTGTTTACGGCTGGAGAAGTCCTCATCCTGCGGGTGCCAGCCCATCGCTTTCCAGACGATGGCGATGGCTTCAAACATACGGCGGCGGAAGATCTCGCGCTCCTGCTTTGGCATTGCCGACGGCAGGGTGAGGATCAGGGTGCGCAGCTGACGCGGCGAAGCCGGGAAGCCAAGACGCAGACGGGTCGCCACGCTGTTGATCTGCCCCAGCGCCTGCGCCAGCAGCTCGCAGAGCATGTGGGTCATCAGGGTGCTGCGGCTGTACTGCGGCGAGAAGACCGGCAGACGTTCATCCTGCGGCAGGGTGAACAGCGGCTGGCCGTCATCGTTCATCAGGTTCATCAGCGGGAAGGCGGTCGCCAGCGGTTCGCGCTGGGTTTTGCTGTTCATCTGGCTGAAACGCCAGTCCTGTACCACCGGGGTTTCATCCCACAGATAGCGGCGCGGGCTGGAGATACCGCTGTTGCCTTCGGTGCCCAGTCGCTGGGTCGCCAGCTTGCGCGCTTCGTCGCCCACGCGCACGATAGAGGGCCAGACAAAGGCGTCTTCGCGGCCGCTCTCCACCGAGAAGTGCTGCTTGCCGAAGCGGGCTTCGGAAAACTCCAGACGGCTGGTAAACAGCGGCTCGTTCAGGAACTGCGGTTCGCTCAGGGAGCGTACCTGTAGCTCGGCGGTCTGGCGCAGGCCGTCGTTGGCGTCGCCGTGGTCTTCAATGATCACGCCGCAGGTGTGGGTGTTCCCCACATCCAGAATCAGGTCCACAGGGATCGCCGGGGTGCTGAGGGTATGGGTGACAAATTTGACTTCCGGCACCGTGAGCTGTTCCCCCAGCATCGCCAGAATGTTCAGCCAGTGCGCCTGGTACTCAAAGTTACGCATCGCCAGCTGGAGCTCGCGCTCGGCGCGGTTCTCCACGCCGGTGGCGTACTGGGTGAAGGCTTCCCGCAGCCAGCCGTCAATCCAGGTCTGGTCGAGGAAGTTCGCCACCTCGTCGTCGCGCCAGGCCAGCGCGAAACGGGTGCCGTTGAGAATGTCGTTCTCCACCGGCGACAGGGCGCTGGTGGCGTGGGCGGCGATCTGGCTGTCCAGCGCCAGAGTCACGCGGTGGCTGTTTCCGGCGTTATCCGGGGTCTCCAGCTTACGCACCTGCACGCGGGCCCAGTTGTCCGGGCCTTCAACGAAGGTGCGCGGCGGGTTAAAGCGCAGGAACGGCACCGGGAGCCAGACACCGTCGAGCACCGCCAGCGACTGCTGAAGCGGAATGGTGCTTTCGGGTTTCACCACTTCCGGCTGTCCGCCGTTGGTGGCGGGCAGGGTATAGCGGCCATTTACCAGATCGAAATCGAGGCGCAGCAGGGGGCCGTTGGCGGTTTTACGCACAAACCGTCCGCTCTGGGCGGAGTCCTGCGGCGTCAGGCCAAAATCAAGAAACTGTACGCCGCTGTTCGCAATCAGCGTGACGCTCTGTTTGTAGTCGCAAAGGTTTACCAGCATAGGCTCACGCACCTGCCTTCCTGAATGTCAATGGAACCACGGTCTTCGCGTCGTAGCGCGCGCTGCATTCCGCCACATCACTGGTGCCGGCCTTACAGGTAATTTCCGGCATCGGGTAGCGCGAGCCGTCAGCGCAGCGGGCGTGGCCCCGGGATTTGATCAGCAGCTCACCGTTGCTGTGCAGCCCGGAGAAGACCGCCACGCGGCAGACTACGTTGTCACCGTGCACCACGCGGGCAGAGCCTTTATTGTTCTGGATTTGATAGCGCAGTGAAGGCGGCTTGCCGGTGATCGGATCGGTGACATCCAGCATGACCCGCCAGCTACCGTTGAGGAAACGGGTTGAACCGGCTTTCACCTGGCCCGCGTCCATGACCAGCGCGTCTTTCGGGATGGCGGCAATCACCACCGGTTCCGCAGGGGCTGGCTCTTCGGCTTTAACGGCCACCACTTCAGCCTGATGCAGCGGCAGATTCAGTGGCAGAGGCTCAACCGCGGCAACGGATTTGGGCTCAATCGCCACCGGGGCAGCAACAGCGGTTTTGACCGGCTCGGCGACAGGTGCCTGTTTCGGCCACAGCAGCGGGGCGGCAACGGCGGCCACCACCACGGCGGCAACCGGCAGCGGCCACAGCGGAACGCGACGTTTTTTCGCCTGCACCACCGGCGCGGCAGGCTCCGGTTTTGGCTCTGGCTCGCTGGCGCTTATCACCGGCGCGGGCTGCGCTTCGTAGAGGTCATTGGCGGTGATCTTCACCGTCGCCGGGGCAGCAACCAGCGGTTCATCGGCTTTTTCGAAGACGATGGCCGGGGCCGTTTCGGGCTCGGGTTCGGGCTCAGCCACTGGCGCGGGCATCGGGTCCGGCAGCAGGGAGGCGCGCAGGCAGTCGAGAATGTCATCCCGCGCGTTTTCATTGAGGTTCACAAAACCCCAGAAGGTGATCACCGGCTTGCCATCAACCAGGAAGAGGAAGTTTTCGCCGGGGAACTGAAACGCTTTGGAAAGCAGGGAACCAAACAGCTGCTGAGCGGTTTTTGGCGACTGAAGCGATTTTTTGCTCAGGGATTCGACACTCGACAGGGTGCCTTCCAGCAGGCGCAGCGCTCGAAAACGCGCATCTTCATCGGCGGCTTTCCAGCTTTTAACGGCGCCCTCAACCGGTGAGTACCAGTCCACCCGGTCGCCCTCATCATTGACCTGCGGAATGGCAAGGCAATCGACAATGGCTTGCTGTTTGCGCAGACGCAGCGCCTCACGGATTTGCAATGCTGATTCAAAAACGGCCTGTCCGCCGCCGCCAACGGCCTGAAAATCATCCAGATTGCCGCTGCGTAAAAGGGTTTTTGCCACGATTTGGTCCCATAGACTTTTTCACGCGTCTACTTTACGAAATCTGCCGGCAAACAAACGGCAGAAGAGACGGCAAAAGGGGCGATTTCTTGCAGCATTGCGGCGGTCGAAAGTGCTTGACGTTGAATGTACCTTAAGGCAAATCACCGTCTGGCGATTGGCGGGAAAATCAGCGGAAATAACTGCTTTAGAATAACCTGATAGTGTTTCGTTATTTGCCTGCGGGCAGGTGCTGTGCTGTTATTACCATTCTCTATAATAAAACCAAACAGGTAATAACCATGTCTACAGGGAAAACTCTCCTTGCGCTGGCGTTAAGCGCATTACTGCCAGCGGGTGCCGCTTGGGCGGCCAATAACGACACCATTATCTACTGCTCTGAAGCGTCACCGGAGTCGTTTAACCCGCAGATCGCCAGCTCCGGCCCGAGCTTTGTTGCCAGCTCACAGGTGCTCTATAACCGCCTGATTAACTTCGATCCGGTCAAAAATACCCCGGTGCCTTCACTGGCAGAATCCTGGACCATCTCGCCGGATGGCAAAACCTATACTTTTACCCTGCGCAAAGGGGTGAAGTTCAATAGCAACAAATTCTTTAAACCCACCCGCGATTTTAACGCCGATGACGTTATTTTCTCGGTGCTGCGACAGAAAGACCCTAACCATCCATACCACAACGTCTCTCAGGGCAACTACGAATACTTTAACGACGTCGGCCTGGATAAGCTGATCCAGGAGGTGAAGAAGATCGACGACAACCACGTGCAGTTTGTGCTGAGCGAACCGAACGCTGCCTTCCTCGCTGACTGGGGGATGGACTTTGCCTCGATCCTGTCGGCGGAATATGCCGACGCGATGCTGAAAAAAGGCACCCCGGAAAACGTCGATACCTGGCCGATCGGCACCGGACCGTACGTGCTCCAGCAATATAAGGTTGACTCCCTTATCCGCTATATCGCCAACCCGAACTACTGGGATGGCGCGGTGCCGACCAAACACCTGATCTTCTCCATCACCCCGAACGTTGAAACCCGCCTCGCCAAGCTGCAAACCAACGAGTGCCAGATTATTCCTGCGCCATCGCCGGTGCAGTTTGAGGTGATCAAGAAAAACAAGGATTTGACCCTGCACTCGGTGGATGCGGTGAACGTCGGCTATCTGGCGTTTAATACCGAGAAAAAACCGTTTGATAACGTGCTGGTGCGCCAGGCCCTGAACTACGCCACCGATAAAGAGGCCATTATCAACGCGGTGTTTATGGGCTCCGGCACGGTGGCAAAATCGCCGATCCCGCCGAATATGATGGGCTTTAATAAAGATTTGAAGGATTACAGCTACGATCCGGAAAAAGCGAAAGCGCTGCTGAAACAGGCGGGGCTGGAGCAGGGCGCGGAAGTGACGTTGTGGTCGATGCCGGTACAACGCCCGTACAACCCGAACTCGCGCCGCATCGCGGAGATGATCCAGAGCGACTGGGCAAAGGTGGGTGTTAAAGCGAAAATCGTCTCCTATGAGTGGGGCGAATACCTCTCCGGCATGCGTAAAGGCGAACACGACAGCGCCCTGTTTGGCTGGATGTCGGATAACGGCGACCCGGATAACTTTGCCGACGTGCTGCTGGGATGCGACAGCATCAAAACCGGCTCCAATGCTGCACGCTGGTGCGACAAGGGCTATGATGACCTGGTTCAGAAGGCGAAGCTCACCAGCGATCCCGCGGCGCGTGCGAAGCTCTACAGCCAGGCGCAGGAGATCTTCTATCAGCAGGCACCGTGGATTGCGCTGGCCAACGGCAAAACCTTCTTTGCTACCCGCAGCAATATTAGCGGATACAGCGTGAGCCTGATGGGAAGTGATTTCTCGAAGGCGAAAGTAAACTGACAGAGCGCCGGGTGGCGGCTTCGCCTTACCCGGCCTGTGTATGGCACCCGTAGGCCCGGCAGCGTAGCGCCGCCAGGCAAGTTGAGAAGGAGTGACAATGTCACATTTAGAGGATGTTACCGCTCGCGTTGACGCAACGATTGCCGAAAGCGTGATTGCACATATGAATGAACTGCTGATCGAACTTAGCGAGGATAGCGAGTTAACCCGTGAAGATCGCTATACCCAGCAGCAGCGCCTGCGTAACGCCATCGCCCACCACGGTAAACAGTACAAAGAGGACCAGGAGGCCCGCCATGACAGCCTGACCAAAGGCGGGGTGATCCTCTGATTCAGAACTGGCGTCTGGCGACCAGCCAGGCGCCAACCACCAGCAGCACCGCGCCGCATACCGGGCCGATCAGGGCCTTGAGCGGCACCCCTTGGCTGCGCACCACATCCATCAGCAGACCCCCGATTAACTGGCTGGCAACCAGCACGGCGATGGTCGTCGCGGCCCCGACATACTGATAGCCGCTGATGCTGGCGAAGACAAAAAATGAGCCCAGCAGGCCGGGGATTAAGGTCCACCAGCGCACCGTGTGAACCAGCTCGCTGAACGCGGCGACGCCGTTTTTAATCAGCAGGATCGATACAAAGAGCACAATCCCCACCAGCGAATTGAGCAGCATGGCGATAAGAATGGTGCTTGAGGTCTGGGTGATGCGCACCATCAGGGTGTTCTGCACCACCAGCCCAATGCCCGCCGCCACCAGAAATACCAGCGTCAGGGTCTGGTTCATCCGATGTTATCCGGTTCGCTGCGCTCATCGAGCTGAAGCTGCATAAAGGTCAGATCCAGCCAGCGGCCAAACTTGGTCCCCACCTGTGGCATCTGGCCAGTGGTGACAAAACCTAACGTTTCATGCAGATGTACAGAGGCATGATTCTGCGCTTCGATCCCGGCCACCATCACGTGCTTGCCGATGCGTCGGGCCTCAACAATAAGTTGCTCCATCAGCGCCCGCCCGATGCCTTTGCCCTGATGATCCGGATGCACATAAACCGAATGCTCAACCGTATGGCGGAACCCGTCAAAGGCGCGCCAGTCACCGAAAGAGGCATATCCCGTGACCACGCCATCGTGCTCGCTGACGAGCACCGGATAGCCCATCAGCTGGCGCGCCTCGAACCAGGCGATGCGGTTATCGGTGTCCACGGTGGTATCGTTCCAGATGGCGGCGGTATGCAGTACAGCGTGGTTATAGATCGCGCCGATAGCGGCGCAATCCTCTTTAGTGGCGTGACGAATAAGCATCTGAAACCTCGGGGTGTGTTGTTCACTATAGTAGTACGCGATGTCACGATATTACACAAACAGTTGCTGAAAACGCTACGGCATAACACATATCTTTTCGTTATGAAAAAAGCCAGTGGTAATCCATTACTTTCTCTATAGTATGGCGTGATGAATATTCTGTCAGACAATATGAATCAACGGATCAGCGCGCGTATTCGGCTTGAACGCGAGTCGCGTGGATGGTCCCTGAGCGAGCTTGCCGAGCGGGCGGGCGTGTCACGAGCGATGATCCATAAAATCGAACGCGGCGACAGCAGCCCGACCGCCACCTTGCTGGCCCGTCTCTCTGGCGCGTTTGGCATCAGCATGTCGACCCTTATTGCCCGCGCCGAGATGCAGGAGGGCAAGCTGCTGCGCTTTGAAAGCCAGCCTGTCTGGCGCGACCCACAAACCCACTATCTGCGTCGACACGTCTCGCCGCGTACCGATCTGCCTATCGACCTGGTGCAGGTTGAATTGCCCGGCAACAGCGATGTACCGATGCCCGCCTCCTCTTATGCCCTTGCGCGCCAGCTTATCTGGCTTCAGTCGGGGGAGCTGGTGTTTCAGGAGAGGGATACCCGCCATGAAATGCGGGCCGGAGATTGTCTGGAATTAGGCCCGCCGAACGACTGCCGGTTTATTAACGAAAGCGGCGAGCCGTGCGTCTACCTTGTCGTCAGGCTTAACCAGTCCGGCTCATAATGTTAAAGCGGGCAGGGGAAGTTGAGGCTAGGCTCTAAGGACGTTTCTATAAAAAGGAGTGAGGTATGAGTCAATCTTCAACGCAAAATCGTCAATGGGTTCTGGCTTCTCGTCCCCATGGTGCCCCCACCGCTGATAACTTTCGTTTAGAAACCACCGACACCCCTCAGCCCGCCGACGGCCAGCTTCTGCTGCGCACGATGTGGCTCTCTCTTGACCCTTATATGCGTGGCCGCATGAGCGATGCGCCATCTTATTCGCCGCCGGTAGAGATCGGTGCCGTAATGGTGGGCGGCACCGTCAGCCGCGTTGAGGCCTCGAACCATCCTGACTATCAGCCTGGTGAATGGGTGCTCGGCTACAGCGGCTGGCAGGAGTATGAACTCTCCGACGGCAACGGGCTGGTGAAACTGGGTGAGAACCCGGAACACCCCTCCTGGTCGTTAGGTATTCTGGGCATGCCAGGTTTTACCGCCTACATGGGACTGCTGGATATCGGCCAACCGAAAGCGGGTGAGACCCTGGTGGTGGCCGCGGCGACCGGCCCGGTAGGTTCCACCGTTGGGCAGATTGGCAAGCTGAAAGGCTGCCGGGTGGTAGGCGTTGCCGGTGGGGCGGAGAAGTGCCGTCACGCCACCGAGGTGCTGGGCTTCGACCAGTGTCTGGATCATCATGCGGATGACTTTGCCGAACAGCTTAAACAGGCGTGTCCGCAGGGGATTGATATCTACTACGAAAATGTCGGCGGTAAAGTGTTTGACGCGGTGCTGCCGTTGCTAAATACCGCCGCGCGCGTGCCGGTGTGCGGGCTGGTGAGCGGCTACAACGCCACCGACCTGCCGCCAGGGCCGGATCGTCTCGGGTTGCTGATGGGCACCATCCTGAAAAAACGCATCCGCATGCAGGGGTTCATCATCAACCAGGATTACGGCCACCGCATCGAAGAGTTTCAGCAGCAGATGGGGCAGTGGGTCAAAGAGGGCAACATCCACTATCGCGAACAGGTGACGGATGGCCTGGAAAATGCGCCCGATGCGCTGATTGGCCTGCTGGAGGGGAAAAACTTCGGCAAAGTCGTGATACGTGTCGCGAACAATAACGAATAGTACCAGGTATGGCGGATTATTCCGCCATACTAAACTGTGCAAAATTCAAAATAACGTCTTTAATTATACAGGCATAGAATAAACGAAACGCGGTATACAAAACGGGGTCTTTTATTTTTTCAATCACACAAAGTTATGATTGATGGTTTTCTTTTGACGTAAATCAGGCATGCGATACAGGATATATCAAATACTCAGCGGTCCTAATTTAACCGTCTGTGAAATTAAGTTAAGTGTGGGTAACAGGAACAGAACATGCTGGATTTGGACAATTTAGAAAAAGCTCAACGAATGAGCCTGACGATGCAGGTTGAGGTGAGTCTGAAAAGCGCGCTGATTGCCGGCGCGTTAAAGCCAGGCGCACGGCTCGTCACCAAAGATATTGCGGATAAACTCGGTACCAGTATTACTCCTGTTCGTGAAGCGCTGCTGCGGTTGGTCTCCGCGGGCGCGCTGCACGCGACCCCGGCGCAGGCTTTTCTGGTGCCGGAAGTCACTTTAGAGCGTTATAGCGAAGTCAATGCTATTCGTAAGTCGCTGGAATGCATGGCTGTCGCGGCGGCATGCAATCAGATGACCGACGAAAAGCTAGAGACGCTGCGCGATCTTTCAGAAAAATTTCACGATGCGATGAGCAATGGCGAGGTGGAGCGCGCGCTGCACACCAACCGGGCTTTTCGTTTTACGCTCTATCACTATGCCGACATGCCCACGCTGATATCGCTTATCGAACAGCTATGGGTGCGCATCGGGCCCTGTTTTAACTGTCTCTACGATCCAGACATTGTATTGCCGAGCCGCTCCTATCGTTACGATGAGCTGCTTGATGCCCTTGCAAAGGGCGATCAGGAAGCCAGCCGGGCGGCGATTGATAAAGCGATCGACGAAGCGAATGAGATATTAATCAGGCAGTTTGCAAACTAACAGGGCCAGAAATAAACGAAGCGGTAATTTCGCTAAATATGCGCTGTTTCTTTTTTCCGGCAGACAAGCTGCTGCCGGAAAGTTTATTTATTAGCCTACTGATAAGACCAGCTTAACTATGAAATAACCCTGACCTCTGCCGATAACCTTAAAAGGCACATTCGCCTTTTAAGGAGCCAGGAATGAGTGTCAGTCAACGATTACGTAATATAAAAATGAGCAGAAAGCTCGCGGCGGGTTTTGGTCTGGTACTGCTGCTGGTTGCAGTATCGACCTTGCTCAGCGTGATGCGCTTTAAAGAAATTCGCGACGTTTACCAGCAAACCAACCTGATCTACAACATCAATATCGAGGTCTTCCAGGCCAAGATCAACCGCCTCAAATTCCTCTATAACGGTGACGAAAAGTCCGGCCAGCTGATGGCAAATTACGTCAAACATGCCGTTGAACTGACCGAAGAGGCCCGTGAGCTGGAGTGGACGGCAAAAGAGAGGGCCATTGTTGAGGCGATTGCCGGGCACCTTGCCCGTTTTGGCAGCAGCGTGACGGAAATGCAGAGCGCGATGACGGCCTGGAACGCAAACAAAAACGACCCGGCGGCTACCGCGGCGCTGAAAGCTGCGGAAGACAAAGTCAAAACCGCTGGCGACGACAGCAGCGCCTCAATCCGCGAGATCATTGCCTTGGTCAAAACGCATAATGATTCGCTGGCCTACAGCTCCAGTACCATCACCGCCATTATTGGCGTGGCGGCGATCCTCTTCGGTATCCTGGTCTCCTGGTGGGTGACCCGCCAGATCACCCGTCCGGTAAAACAGAACCTGCAGCTGGCCGAGCGTATCGCCAGCGGCGATCTCAGCTCCGATATCCATCCCCAGGGAGAAGACGAACTGGGCAAACTGACCGGGGCGATGGGCCGGATGAACGATAAACTGCGCTTAATGATTGGCGAGGTGCGCAGCAGCGTGGCGCAGGTGTCGCTGGCCGCCAGCGAAATTGCCGAAGGCAACACCGATCTCTCCTCGCGTACCGAGCAGCAGGCTGCGGCAGTCGTGCAGACCGCCGCCAGCATGGAAGAGCTGACCGCCACGGTGAAAAACAACGCCGATAACGCCCGTCACGCCAGCCAGCTGGCGGCCGAGGCCTCGCAAACCGCCACTCAGGGCGGAAGGGTGATGCGCGACGTGGTCAGCACCATGAGCGATATCAACACCAGCTCGCAAAAAATCGCCGATATCACCGCGGTGATCAACAGCATCGCCTTCCAGACCAATATTCTGGCCCTCAACGCAGCCGTGGAAGCGGCGCGGGCGGGAGAGCAGGGGCGGGGCTTTGCGGTGGTGGCCAGCGAAGTGCGCAGCCTCTCCCAGCGCAGCTCTCAGGCGGCGAAGGATATCGAGCAGTTGATCAGCGAGTCGGTCTCCCGCATTTCTACCGGCAGCGAGCTGGTGGCGAAAGCCGGGCAGACCATGGAGCAGGTGGTAGATTCCGTCACCCGCGTAAATGACATCATGGGCGAGATCTCCTCGGCCTCGGAAGAGCAGAGCCGTGGTATCGAGCAGATCTCCCGGGCGGTGATGGAGCTGGATACCACCACCCAGCAGAACGCCTCGCTGGTAGGCGCCTCGTCGACGGCGGCAGGGGCGCTGGAAGATCAGGCCCGTCTGCTGGAGTCGCTGGTGGCGGCGTTCCGTCTGGAACAGCGCGCACAGATGGTATAAAACAAAACCGGCAGCCTGGGCTGCCGGTTTTTTTATCACTCGAAGCGATACGAGACGGAAAGGCCCACCCCGTAGTTACGCCCCGGTGCCGGTTCGTAGTAACGCCCGTTTGATTCGTTCACAATCACCGAGCCGACATACTCTTTGTCGAACAGGTTATCCACGCGTCCAAAGATGTCCATGCCCCAGTTGCCCATATTCAGCTTATAGCCGGTGTTCAGACCCACAACGGTATAAGAGGGCGCTTTGGCGCTGTTTTCGTCATCGGCTTCGATGTCGCTCATATAGCGCACATCCGATCCCGCATACCACCCCTCGACCGGCTGCCAGCCAAAGGAGGCATAGCCCATGTTGCGGGCAATGCCCGGCATCCGGTTGCCGTTACAGTCGCTATCGCCACAGACGTTGGTGCGATAGGTGGCATCCAGATAGGTCCACGCCATTTTCAGCTTCCAGTTTTCAGCAAACTGCTGATCCAGAGAGAGTTCCACCCCCTGACGGCGGGTTTTACCGGCGTTTTTATAGCTGGTGCGGCCGCCCGCGCTGGCGTCAACGACGATCTCATCGTCGGTATCGGTACGGAACAGCGCCGCAGTGAACAGGCCATTGCCGATGCGCGTTTTGCTTCCCACCTCATACGTGTTGTTGGTGGATGGCTTGAGGCCAAAGTTCAGGCCGCTCTGGTTATCGGAGCGGTAGGAGAGCTCGTTGATGGTCGGGGTCTCAAAACCGCGGCCCGCGGCGGCATAGAGGTTCCAGGCGTCGGTTACACGGTACTTCAGCGCCCCGGCCGGAAGCCATTTGTGGTAGCTGGCCTCACCGCTGTCGTCGCCATTAGCGCCCTGTACATAGTGGTCGTTCGAGTCGAACCAGACGGAGCTGTAGCGCACGCCCGCGTCGAGGGAGAGCTTCTGTGTCAGCTGCCAGTTGGTTTGCAGGTAGGGATCGACGTTCCACATCAGGTTGCGCTCATCGCGGCGCTTCGCCCCTTTCTCGCCATAATCCGGCACGCCGTTGTTCATCACGAAGTTTTCATACCCGCGACGATCTTCGCTCAGGTTTTCGTAATTCAGACCGGTAGTGAAGGTCATCGGCACCAGCAGCTCACCACGGTGAGTCCAGCGGGTGTCGATCCCCTGGTAGTGGCGCTGCATGTCGATCACGCCGCCCGCGTGAGTCGGGCGCAGCTGTGGCTGGTAGGGGATCGACTGATACTGAGTCATCTCACGTTCACCGGCGTAGGCCATCACGCTGAGATCGTCCTGCGCGCTGAGCTGGCGCTCATAGCGCAGGCCCGCCTGGGTCTGCTTGATGGTTTTGCGGGTGTTGTACTGATCGCCGCGCGGCGACTGGCGCGGGTTATCCCGCCACTCCTGATAGTCCAGCCCGCCGGGATCGTTGGCTTTCATATCCACGCTGTTGAAAATCAGGCTCAGCTTGCTGGCGTCGTCGATGCGCACGCCCAGCTTGGCGTTGGCGAGATTTTTACGCGCGCCGCTGTGGTCGCGATAGCCGTGGGTGGTGAAGCGGGTGGTGGAGACGGTGTAATCCACATCCCCCGGCTGGGTGCCGTCGCCCATCGCGCCGGTGGCCTTCAGACCGTAGCGCCAGCTGCCGTAGCTGCCGTAATAGCTGCTGGCCTCGACGGTGTTCGGCTCACGCCCGGTTTCGGTGGTCATGTTAACCACGCCGCCGGAGGCGTTGCCATAGAGGGCGGAAAACGGCCCGCGCAGCACTTCCACGCTCTCAATGCTGTTGAGATCGATATTCGAGGTTTGCCCCTGACCATCCGGCATCGTCGCCGGGATACCGTCCACATAGAGACGAATGCCGCGCACCCCAAAGGTGGAGCGGGCGCCAAAACCACGGGTTGAGAGCTGGAGATCCTGGGCGTAGTTCTGTCGGTTCTGGATCTGTAATCCCGGCACGCTGCCGAGGGATTCAGAGAGGTTAATGCGCGGGGTCGCATGACGTATATCCTCGCCGTTAACCACGCTGACCGCGGCAGGGGTATCTAACTCTGAGAGCGATTGTGGTGACGCGCTGACGATCATGGTCTGTTCGTCGGTCGCCATCGCTGCGACAGGGGCTAAAACAACAGGAACCAACAGCAGGGGGAGCGTTGCCCTGCGGGCAGAAAAGATTTTCATGAATTAAAAAACCGCTTAAAAGAAAGACGAACCAAATGGAACATGTGCGGGTATGGTAAATCTTTTGTAAATATTTTGAAAACCATAACCGCACATAGCGTTAACCCAAGTGTAGGTTAAATCAGCGAATAAGCTTGATGCGATCAAGAATTACTCCACATTGAGATAAATAATGATTACTATTCTCATCCATAATCAGGCGAAGCGATGACTTTGCCAGCCGGAAGCGATGTCAGCGGTACCATTTACTCGAAAGGGAGTTGTTATGAATTTACGTCACCTGTGCTCGCCGCGTCTGCGTAGCTCACTGCTGTTGGGGTCTTTGCTGGTAGCCGGTTCTTTTAATGTTCATGCCGCAGAAGAGATGCTGCGTAAAGCGGTGGGCAAAGGCGCATATGAAATGGCCGTCAGCCAGCAGGAAAATGCGCTGTGGGTTGCCACCACCCAGAGCCGCAAAATGGATAAAGGTGGGGTGGTCTACCGCCTCGATCCGCTGACGCTGGAAGTGACGCAGGCCATTCATAGCGACCTGAAGCCGTTTGGTGCCACCATCAATAACGCCACCCAGACCCTGTGGTTTGGTAACACCACCAACAGCGCGGTAACGGCCATTGACGCGAAAACCGGTGACGTGAAGGGCCGTCTGGTGCTGGACGATCGTAAGCGCAGCGAGACCGTGAAACCGCTGCAACCGCGTGAGCTGGTGGCGGATGACACCACGAACACCGTCTATATCACCGGTATCGGCAAAGAGAGCGTTATTTGGGTGGTGGACGGCGAAACGCTGAAGCTGAAAGAGACCATTACCGGCACCGGCAAATTCAGCACCGGTCTGGCGCTGGATGCCCAGGCGAAGCGTCTCTACACCACCAATGGCGACGGCGAACTGGTGACCATCGACACCGCGACCCACAAAATCATCGCGCGTAAGAAGTTGCTGGATGATGGGAAAGAGCACTTCTACCTGAACCTGAGCCTGGATGTTAAGGGCCAGCGTGCATTCATCACCGACTCTAAGCAGCCGGAAGTGCTGGTTGTCTCCCTGAAAGATGGCAGCATCATCAGCAAGGTGGCAGCCCCGGAATCCCTGGCGGTGCTGTTTAACCCGGCCCGGGACGAAGCCTATGTCACCCACCGTGAGGCGGGCAAGGTGAGCGTGATTGACGCCAAAACCTACAAAGTGACCAAAACGCACGACACGCCGACCTTCCCGAACAGCCTGGCGCTCTCCGCCGACGGCAAAACCCTGTACGTGACGGTGAAGCAGAAGTCGACCCGCCAGCAGGAAGCCACCCAGCCTGATGATGTGATCCGTATCGCGCTGTAAGTTCATTGCCGGGTGGCGGCTGCGCCTTACCCGGCCTACCAACGGCCAAACCGTAGGCCCGCGCAAGCGCAGCGCCGCCGGGCAACGAGGACGGGTGCGGTCTTTATGCCGGGTGGCGGCTGCGCCTTACCTGGCCTACGGAGCAGGACGCTGACACAGGCCGCTTGCCAGGTGCGTAAATACCTTAATAATGTCCGGCAGCGCCTTCTGCGGATCCTGGCTGGCGGCGATCCACAGTGCGGCATTCATGGCCGCGCTGTTTAACATATAGGCCGCAGCGCCCGCGTCCACAGGCTTAATCACGCCGCGTTCGAGCATCTTCAGGATGCTCTGGCGCGTCGATTCAAGGCAGCTTAACTGACCGGGCCACTGGGTGGGATCGCCGAGAAAAGCGGGGCCATCAAGCAGCACGATGCGTCGCACCTCCGGGTCAAGCGCCATTTTGATATAGGCGACCCCTTCCGCCAGCAGTCTTTCCCAGTCATCTTGCACCCCGGCGGCCTCAGCCTTCGCACGCTGTGCCATATCTCGATCTATCTGGTCGACAATGGCGGCGAGCAGCCCCTTTTTATCACCAAAATTGTGGTACAGCGCCCCGCGGGTAAGGCCGACGCTGGCGGTTAATTCATCCATGGATGCGGCGGCAAAGCCGTTTTCCGCAAAGGCTTTCCGTGCAGCCATCAGCAGTTTTGCACGGTTCTCTTCCATCGTTTCGCTGCGACGTCTGGCAACCATAATCTCTCCATCTTTATTTGACATACGCGGCGTATGTGTGATTAATTTGACATACGCCGCGTATATTAAATCATCTTTACGCGCTGCGCTTTGCCTTTTCCAACGTTGATACAGTACAGGATACCTTATGATCCAGCGCGAACCGGTTTTCCCCGCTAACCGTCATGCTCTTTATGAAGAACACGGTTATTCTGCCGCCATCCGTTCCGGCGATTTGCTGTTTGTTTCGGGTCAGGTAGGAAGCCGCGCCGATGGCACCCCCGAGCCCGATTTCGCCGCTCAGGTGCAGCTTGCGTTTGATAATCTGAAAGCCACCCTTGCCGCGGCGGGGTGTACCTTTGACGATCTGATTGATGTAACCACCTTCCACACCGATCCTGAGAATCAGTTCCCGACGATCATGCAGGTCAAACAGGCGATTTTCCCGCAGGCCCCTTATCCGAACTGGACCGCCGTCGGCGTCACCTGGCTTGCCGGATTTGATTTCGAAATTAAGGTCATCGCGCGTATTCCTGCTCCGGTTGTGTAGGCCCCGGGCAAAAAAAAGGAAGGCATTTGCCTTCCCTTTTTAATTGAAGCGATTAACGCGACGTCTCTTCCACCAGCGGACCGTCGAGCTTGCCTTCATCCGGGTGCTTTGGCGCGGTGCTGTGGACCGCATGTACGCGCTTGCGCACACCAAACCAGCCCGCCACCAGCAGGACCGCCAGCAGCGGGATGGTGGCGATGGTATAGGTGCCGTTCGGATAGTCGAACGCCATCAGCACCAGCACGCTGAACAGGAAGAGCAGGGTCAGCCAGGAGGTGACCGGCGCGCCCGGCATTCTGAAGCTTACCGGAGCGGCGGTGCCTTCTTTGATCGCCTTGCGCAGACGCATCTGGCACACCACGATAAAGGCCCAGGAGGCGATAATGCCCAGCGCCGCAACGTTCAAGACAATCTCAAAGACCTGGGACGGCACCAGATAGTTCAGGAATACGCCAAAGACATAGACCACCAGCGTCGCCAGAATGCCCGCGTATGGCACCTGCTGCTTGCTCATTTTCGACATAAACCGCGGTGCGGAGCCGCCCATCGACATGGAGCGCAGAATACGCCCGGTGGAGTAGAGACCGGAGTTCAGGCTGGAGAGCGCCGCGGTCAGCACCACGATGTTCATGATGCTGCCCACGTACGGCACGCCGAGCTTCGAGAAGAAGGTCACGAACGGGCTCTGGCCCGCCTGATAGGCATTCCACGGCAGGAGCAGAACCAGCAGCACCACGGAGCCGACATAGAAGAGGCCGATACGCCAGATCACGCTGTTAATCGCTTTGGGTACGGTTTTCTCCGGCTCTTTACATTCGCCCGCCGCGGTGCCCACCAGTTCAATGGAGGCAAAGGCGAACACCACGCCCTGGACCAGCACCAGGGCAGGCAGCAGGCCGTGCGGGAAGAAGCCGCCGTTATCGGTGATCAGATGGAAGCCGGTCATGTTACCATCCAGCGTTTTGCCGCTGCCGAGGAACACGGTGCCCACCACCAGGAAGATGACGATCGCCAGCACTTTTACCAGCGCAAACCAGAACTCCATCTCAGCGAACCACTTCACGCCGATCATGTTCATGGTGCCGACAATCGCCAGCGCGCCAAGGGCAAACACCCACTGCGGCACATCGCCAAACGCGCCCCAGTAGTGCATATAAAGGGCCACGGCGGTGATATCCACGATCCCGGTCATCGCCCAGTTAACAAAGTACATCCAGCCCGCCACGTAAGCGGCTTTCTCACCGAGAAACTCACGGGCGTAAGAGACGAAGCTGCCGCTGGACGGACGGTGTAACACCAGCTCGCCAAGGGCACGCAGAATAAAGAAGGAGAAGATCCCGCACACCAGATAGACCAGTGCCAGAGCCGGGCCAGCCATCTGCAGACGTGCGCCTGCACCTAAAAACAGCCCGGTACCGATAGCGCCGCCGATGGCAATCATCTGCACCTGACGGTTGCCCATCGCCTTGTGATAGCCCTCTTCGTGGGCGTTCAACCAGCGACGTTTCGCAGCGTGATGATCGGCTGCGCTTTTATTGCTTGTTTTCATTGAGTTACCTGTTTGCCTGTCTGAATCAAGAACATCGTGTCCATAACCGGCGGTCGACAATACAAACGATTGCTCTCGCGCGGAAATATTCTGCCTTTCCAGTCATTCTGCGTATGGATAAGGCAAAACATGGCGAAGCATCCTACCTGCAATTAATAAACGACGCAAAAAATAACGGCGTGAAAGTGATGCATGCTGAAGTAAATATTTTGTGCCGGATAACAGGCTAGTTTCGACGTAACGCCGCCACCAGTAAGGCAAAGGCGGTGGTGTGCTGGCGGCGGCTGGGGTAGTAGAGGTGGTAGCCATCAAACACCGGGCAGTATGCCTCCAGCGTACGGACCAGCCGCCCACGATCGATGGCCTCCTGCGCTGTCTCCTCCGGGACATAGGCCAGTCCCAGGCCCGCCTGTGCGGCATCCAGACGCTGGGGCAGGCTATTCAGGATAAGCTGTCCCTCTACCCGGACGCGGATCTCCTCTCCCTTATGGACAAACTCCCAGGCATACAGGCCACCCCGCGTCGGCAGGCGCATGTTGATGCAGCGGTGATCCGCCAGCTGCTCGGGGGTTTGCGGTTCACCGTAGCGGGCAAAATAGTCCGGAGAGCCGACCACTGCCATCCGCATGTCCGGCGCGATGCGCACCGCAATCATATCCTTCGCAACCTGCTCCCCCAGGCGCACCCCGGCATCAAAACGCCCGTCGACGATATCCGTCAGGCCGTTATCTATCGTCACCTCCACATTGATGTCCGGGTACTGAACCATAAAGGGTTTGAGCACCGGCCACAGCACCGCGCTCATCGCATGCTCCCCTGCGGTGATGCGGATATTACCCGCCGGTATATCCCGCATATTGCGCAGCGCGGTTAGCGCCTGTTCCATCTCCAGCAGGTGGGGGCTTAAGCGCATAATGAGCTGCTCGCCCGCTTCGGTGGGGGCCACGCTGCGGGTGGTTCGGGTAAGCAGGCGCATATCCAGCCGGGCTTCAAGGTTGCGCATGGCATGGCTGAGGGCAGACTGGGAGACGCCAAGCTGGGCCGCAGCGCGGGTAAAACTGCGCTCCCGGGCGACCACCATAAATGACAGCAGGTCGTTAAAGTTCTCTTTCAGCATCAGGATTTCCGCATATATGAATTTGATTCATCATTCCTTTCTGATTATGCAGTCTAATCCTCGCCACCGGCATGCGCTACTGTTAACGCAACAGCAAACGAGGAGTCAGCATGAAAATTATCCGCAGCGGTTCATTACCTTCCGTCCGGGGACCAGAGGCCTGGTTTACCGGCACCGTACGTATCGACGCACCTTTTCAGGCCACCGAGCCCGCGAAAGTGGGCGGGGCGACCGTCACTTTTGAACCCGGGGCGCGCACCGCGTGGCATACGCATCCGCTGGGGCAGACGCTGATCGTTACCCAGGGTCGCGGCTGGCTACAGGCGTGGGGTAAAGAGGCTGAAGTCCTGAATCAGGGCGATATCGCCTGGATCCCGCCGGGCGTTAAGCACTGGCACGGTGCCTGCGTGCAGACCGCGATGACCCATATCGCCATCGCCGAAGCGGTGAACGGCAGCCCGGTGGACTGGCTGGAGAAAGTCACCGACGAGCAGTATCCGCAGGGGTAGAAAATCGGTTTTTGATAAAGGTGATCAGCGAAACGCCATTGGGATGCACAATGGCGTGCAGCGCCCGGGTATAGTCAAGCACCAGCCCGGGCGTCCAGGCCATATTGGTGGCGCGTTTGCGCAGCTGCGCGGCGATCCACAGCTCCGGAATGAGCAGCAGCCGCAAAAAACCGCCCCGGGTACAGCGCTCTTTCAACACGCCATCCAGAGCCGCTTCAAGGGCATACGCTACGCTGCTGGAGCAGTTGCGCCAGGTGAGGTTATAGGTTTCGGTCTGGCGGTACTGCGTCCAGAAACTGTTAAGCGACGCCGCATTAAAAATGGAGAAGTGGATTTTGCGGTTAGACTCGCACCAGATCCCCGCCTCATAGCGATAGTTCGGCTGGTATTTTCCCGCCACGGTATTCGCTTCCACCGCTTTAAGCAGATTAAAAAACTCGGAGGGGGAACGGTCGATCTCCGCTGCCGGATAGAGGCTGATGTAGAGGTGGGGAGGGCACTCCAGCGCCGCATGGCCGGTGGATATCACCCCGTTGGCATCCACGGCGGCGATATAGCGGTTAATGACCGGGCGCGGCAGGGTCTGCTGTTTTGCCGATCCTTCCGGGGTCCAGACATGCACAATCAGCTGATTGCCCGGCGTGTTTGTCACGGTGGGGGGCAGCGCCTCGCGCCGGGCGGGGATCAACGTCTGCGGGGCGAGAATATCAAATACCGAGCGGCCATGACGGACCTGCCGCATCCGCAGGGAGAGGAGCACCGACTGCACCCCGCCGGTGAGCATGACCATGCCGATAAACTGCGAGACGGTGCCGTCATGCTGCGTTGGAAAGGGCAGGAACAGAAAAATGGCGAACAGGATCTGTGCCACCCCGGCGAGCAGCGCCCGCCGCCAGTGGGTAAAACGCACCACCACGGCAGAGGCGATGGTGAACAGGCCGGTAATGAAGTACGCCAGCCCAAAGACGATGGCCAATGCCAGCGTGCCGTCGTGGCGTCCGGATAAAATCAACATGGCGATGAGCAGAAACAGACCGCCCTTGAAGTAAAAGATGCCGCGCTGGGTTCCTTTCGCCGCCGACCCTAATGTCAGGGATACCAGACTGTCGAGCAGCAAAAACAGGCCAAAGATATGCAGCGGAAAGTGCAGCCCGCCCTGCAAACCATCGATAAAAATGGCCAGCCCAAGCCCGCCCCAGAGCACGCCTGCCAGCATAAAGTAAGGTGCCGCTTTCCGGACAAATGCCGCACCGGCGAGCAAAAAGGCGATTTGCAGCATCGTTAAACCTCCTCCTGCGGCGTGGTCTGGAACGGGCTTCCTCTCTCGCCGGACCAGAAGGCGACAATTACCGGGCGATCCTTATCCGCCATCAGCAGCATATTGCGCTCTGTTATCGACACCGGTGGGCGGTCCGCCAGCGCCAGGTTAAAACGAAAGGGCTCGGTAACGGGCTGACCCTGCGCCACCGCCTGCCAGCGGGCAACCATCTGTTGCTTCTGCTTTGCATCGGGAACCCGGGCGAGCAGGGCTTCCCGGCTGGTGAGAGGGGCTAATACGGCACTGAGACGCGGGTCGGCATGAGGCTCCCAGAGCAGACGACCGCTTTCAGGATCCAAAGAGTACGCCACGCCCCGAAAATGGCCATCCCCTGGACGGTGTGTTTTCTGGGCGCGGATAAAGACCAGCAGCAGGGCGGCCGCGGAAAGGTAGCACTGTGCCAGCAATATCGACTCTTCCGGCGTCAGGCGGGCAAAATAGAAGGGGCCGGTCTCCCGCCATGAGGCGTAGATAACCACCGCGCTAAAGAGAATAAAGGCCAGCGACGCCAGACGATTACCGCACACCACAGTGGTTGCGGTCAGCAGGATCAACGGCAGACAGGCGAGGGAGTAAATCAGGGCAATATTGTCGCCGCGATCGGGCACATCGCTAAAGATGAACAGGGTCGCCAGCAGTATGGCGAACACTAAACAGACCCCCAACAGCGACTCACGCCGCGCCGCTTTATCGCCCGGGGCCAGCAGGCCCATCAGCGGCGGGGTGACAAACAGCGTGCCGGTGACGTTGGCGCCCCAGGCGAGCCAGAACCAGCTCATCTGAAGGGTGCCGGCAAGAGAAGAGAGCCAGATCGTCCCTGCGAGCGCGTTCAGGGTACTGAAGACGACCGTGGCAATCGTCCAGGTGACAATCTTATGCAGCCGATCGTAATGCCGTGAAAAGTAATGCACCGACCAGGCAATCCCCAGATGGCTGGTCAGTGAAAGCGCCCCCAGCGCCAGGGAGACGTGAAAAGTATGGTGAAAGGTGAGCCCCAGCACCAGACGGGCAATAAACAGGACCAGCCACAGCGCGAGCCATTGCTTTTTTGCACTCAGCAAAAAGGCGGTGACGGCAACACCTGAAGGTAGCCAGATAAAAGCCGTCCGGATGTCGGGGCCGTCGAGACAGAGCGACAGCCATCCCAGGAGATAGTAGAGGGCACCCCAGGCGAGTAAGGAATACGCTGACGTCAGTTTCGCTGCTTTCATCCAGGCTCCCGGCGGCGGTTATCGCTTTAAAAAGATATGACCTTTTCGCCGGGTTAGCCATTTTTGCCGGGATCGGTACTGCGTATTAGTCAAACCCTGATCTCATGCCTTGCACCCGATATTCACGCGTGTTGGTCAAATATCAGAGTGCTGTTCCGCCTTTTTGGGTGACGGGCGTCGGAGAGACAGCCATACGGCAGCTAATGTCAGTAACGGGATACCATGAAAAATGACAATAACCAGCGCGGGGGTGAACCAGATATAGAATGGCGCGACAATTAACATTCCCACGCCAAATCCGGTCATTTGCAGCAGCGTCATCAGGCTAAAAACAGGCAACCGTAATGATTCAGGCTCGCGTTGAATACGCGAGATCAGACTGACGTCCGCCAGACCATCTCCCACCCCGGCCACTGCGATAAACATCAGTGCCAGCGGAAGGGCTGTCTGTTGAAAGGTAAAGATAAAACCAAGGGACATAAACGCCACGCCATAAAAAAACAGCCGATCTGTACGCATCTCGCAGCGCACTAACAGGTAGTTTGCCAGACGCGCCCCGGCGAATTTTCCACTGGCCCAGACTGCCAGCAAAAGTCCCATTGTTTTCCCGGCTGATGCGGGTGTAAAAAGCGCAGAAATAATGGGAAAGCCTACGTTATGGGCAGCACTGCCCAGGGTATCGGCCATGGTTACCAGCAACATGCCTGCTAACAGCGGAGCCGTCCGAAGCCCTGTGACCAGATTTCGCCACTCTTTACGCTGCTGTGTTGACTCATCAGCAACAGGCTGCACCAAAAAGCGTAACGGCAGTACGCACAAACCCGCCACCAGATAAGTCACAATATTCGCGGCAAACACAATCTGGTAGCCGCTGGTCGCCAGAAGAATACCGGATACAAGGCTTCCCGTAACCGCTCCCGTCGCAGAGGCAGAGGTTAACCAGGCGTTTGTGGATACACGTCGGGACTCATCAATCCACAAGGGCAGCTGACTGTTAAGCCCGATAGCGAACATCGAATTTCCCAGCCCAATACCCAGCGCAATCAAAGGCAAGATATAAAGCTGGGTCGTCTCAGGCAAAATTAACAGCGAGGCTAACAGTACCGCGCGTATTACATCAAAAGCCACTAAAGGCAGGCGGCCATGAAAGCGGCGGAAAAAAGGCACACCGACAGCACTTGCAATGATGCCTCCCGTCACCCGGCAGGCCAGAAAGATACTCACATGCGTTACGCTCTGGCTCAGCAAGTACACATAGGTGGACAGCACAACCATATTCAGGAAAGCACCAAAATCAGAGATAAACCTGGCAATAATGATTAAGCCGCTATTTCTGGCGGAACGGGTATTCACTCTTTCGTCTGGCAGTTCATCACTCATTCAGGTTTCCCTTGTGGAAAACAGCGACAGGTATCTGTCTGATTACGCATGGTTTAACATATTCTTAACCTGAATGCGCTTTCCATCAAGTCATCTTCAGTTGGCGTGCGGCCACCGTCTGTTTTTTATCGTCTTACCCCATCACTTTTAGCCGCCAAACACCGCAATCGCCTGTTGCAGGCGGGTGGTGCGCTGGGTGAGGTGGTTGGCCGCCTGAGTGACATGCTCGACCATCCCGGTATTGTTATGGGTCATTACCCCGATACGGGAGATGGATTCATTAATCAGGCTCAGGGCCTGGGTCTGCTCCTGGGTAGCGTGTCCTATCTCCTTAATAAGCGATGACATGTTCAGTACGTTGCCAATCATGGTGGTCAGCTGCGCTTCGGTCTGCGCTACCATATCCACCCCGGCATTGACGCTGGCGACGTTTTTTTCGATAAGCGCGGCGATCTCCTTCGCCGCTGACGCAGAGTGCTGGGCCAGATTACGCACCTCGGCAGCCACCACCGCAAAACCGCGTCCGGCACCTCCGGCGCGGGCCGCTTCCACCGCGGCGTTGAGGGCCAGAATATTGGTCTGGAAGGCGATCCGGTCGATCACCGCAATGATATCGACGATCTGGCCGTTATCCTTTGATACCGACTGCATCACGCCGATGGTTTGCTTCATCACGGCTTCGCCGCGGTACGCGCTGGCGCTGGTCTGGTCCGCCATCTGGATAGCCTGTTCTGCTGTTTCTGCGGTCTGCTGAACCGCGCTGGCTATCTCTTCCACCGCCGCGGCCGTCTGCTGGAGATCGTCCGCCGTCTCTTCGGATCGCGCCTGCAGGGCATCGCCTTCCTTCGCCACATGCTGGCTGATAGCGCGAATGCCGCTGATTTGCGTTCCTACATCATCCACCAGTGAATTGAGGTTTAAACCGGACTGATTAACCAGTCGCATCATTAAGCCTATTTCGTCGACACGTTCAAAATGGGTATAGTCCGTTTTGCGCCCGGAAACCACGCACTGCATCTTTTTGACAATGGTTTTTAACGGGCGACAAATCTGGGCATTAAGAAACAACCCCAGCAAAATAAAAAGGAGCCCCAGCGCCGCAATTTGAATTAATCCGCCGGGGAGAGATAAAGAAACGGCAAAGGCGAGCAGGGCGGTTATCCCAAGGGAGTAATTAATCCGTTTTGCCGTGCTGAGCCGTTTGAATAGCGAGAGAAAGGAAAATAGTCCCCGGCGAACCAGCACCCCTTTATAAAAGCGGTGGCCTTTAACCTGATTATTACGCACCCGTTTATAGAGCGCTTCACTGGCATCTATCTCATGGCGCGCGGGAATATTGCGTACCGAGATATAGCCGGTAAGCGTGTCATTCTGATAAACCGGCGTCACGTTGGCGCGCACCCAGTAGTGATCCCCGTTGTGACGGCGGTTCTTCACCAGTCCCGTCCAGCTCTCCCCCTCGTGCAGGGTAAACCACATATCGGCAAACGCCTGTGCAGGCATATCCGGGTGGCGGATCACATTATGAGGTTCACCAATAAGATGTTCTTCTTTATAACCGCTGGCATCAATAAAGGCCGAGTTCGCGTAAGTAATATGGCTCTGGATATCGGTGGTCGACATTAAGGTCGAGCCTTCGTTAAGCAAATACTCGTTTTGTGTAACGTGATTGTTACGCCTCATAAATAACTCCGGGGTGATGTCTGCGTAAAGCGAAGCCGCCCAAAAAAGTTCAGGCAAGGTAAAATTGTTATTCTTAAATATTACGACGGGCGTATTCTCCACAAAATTTAAAAAATTATAAAGCGCCTGAATTAACTATTTTTTTCAGTTTCATCTGGGCTCGTGTAATAAAAATGCAATCAATAAAGTGCAGGCGAAAAACAGAGCGGTAAATAAATCGACTTAAGCCAAATGAAAAGGGGTTAATCAAGCCATGATGTAAATCACACCTTTCGGAATAGCGTTTCATTAACAATGATAAAACATTATGATGGTTAACAACGGTTATCCAATCTTCAGGTGAGACGATGAAAATTAATATTATTGGCACCAGCGGTAGCGGCAAAAGCACGCTCGCCCGCCGGATCGCCACGGAACTGGCGCTGCCCTGTATCGAAATGGATACCCTCTACTGGCTCCCGGAGTGGCAGGGCACCCCGGATAATATTCTCGTTGCGAAGCTGGAAGCCGCCCTCAGCGCGACACCTGGCTGGGTGCTGGACGGCAACTATAACCGCACCCGCCCCGTAAAATGGCGCGACGTGGATCTGGTGGTGTGGGTGGATTACGGCCTGGCCCGCACACTGCGTCAGGCGGTGACGCGGGCGGTAAAACGCGCCTGGACGCAGCAGGAGCTGTGGCCCGGCACCGGCAACCGGGAGAGCTTTCGCCGCTCCTTTTTAAGTCGCGAGTCGATCCTGCTCTGGACGCTTAAAACCTGGCGCAGCAACCGGGCGCGCTACGAGGCGGATATGCGCAACCCCTCTTATGCCCATATCCGCTTTGTCCGCATCACCACCCGACAACAGGCCGAAGCGCTGCTCGCTGAGTTGCGTGCAGCGCGCTAACCCGCCGCAGTATTTCTGAAATATGGCAAACCAAATGTAAATTAATTGTTTCTCAGCGGTGAAATCGCCCCTTAATAATGGCGACATGTTTAATCAAATGAGATTGCAACATGTCCTGGCGAATCAGCATTCTGGATAAAAGTCCTGTCGCAGAACACGAAACGGCCGCCGATGCGCTGGCCCGCACCCTGAGCCTGGCGCAGCAGGCGGAGACGCTGGGTTATCACCGCTTCTGGATTGCCGAACACCACAACACCCCGCAACTGGCGAGTCCGTCCCCGGAGCTGCTGATTGCCTGGATCCTCGGGCAGACACGGCGCATTCGCGTCGGCTCCGGCGGGGTCATGCTGCAACACTACAGCCCCTACAAAGTGGCGGAAAACTTCAACCTGCTGGCGGCGATTGCCCCAGGGCGTGTGGATCTGGGCGTCGGCAAGGCGCCCGGCGGGCTGCCGCTCTCGACAAAGGCGCTCCAGCTCGGCCTCAACCCGCAGGAGAAGGGCGATTTCGCCGCACAGCTGGCGCAGCTGGATGGCTGGATCAACCCAGGTTCAGAGGAGGAGGCGGTGCGTGCCACCCCGCGGCCGCAGGTGCCTGCCGCCGGTTTTCTGCTGGGTGCCAGCGTGGAGAGCGCGCGTCTCGCCGCCAGCCTCAACTGGGACTTTGTCTTTGCCGCTCATCTGAATGGCGACCCCGATCTGCTGCGCGAGGTTATTGGCACCTGGCGCGCCCACAGCGCCCGGGAGGTGATTGTCGCGGTGCAGGCCATCGTTGCCCCCACACAGGCGCAGGCCGGGGCGCTGGCAAGCGCAGTAGAGGTGTGGGGCGTTGAGCTGGCCAACGGCCAGCGGGTGACCGTCGCCAGCGAAGAGCAGGCCTACGCCTTTGCCCGCCAGGCGAACAGCGAGCCGCTGCGCATCGCCCGTCGCGCCCAGTCCCTGCTGGTGGGCACTGCGGAGTCGGTGCTCGAACAGCTGGAGGCGTTGCATCAGCAGTGGGGCATTGACGAGTTCATCATTGATACCCCGGTGGCCGACGGCGCTGCGCGGGTGCAGTCCCTGCGCCTGCTGGCCCAGGCCCGACAGCAGCGGGAGGTGGCGGTATGAGCCTGGAGCAACAGCTGATCGCCTGGCGCCGCGAGCTGCACCAGAACCCGGAACTCTCCGGGGAAGAAGTCCAGACCACCGCCCGTCTGCGTCAGTGGCTGGGTGACGCCGGGATCGCCGTCCTGCCCTATGACCTGCAAACCGGCGTGGTCGCCGAGGTGGGGAGGGGTGAAAAACAGATTGCCCTGCGCGCCGATATCGACGCCCTGCCGATTGAGGAGCGCAGCGGGGTGGCGTTCACCTCCCAGCGTGCCGGGGTGATGCACGCCTGCGGCCACGACATACACACCAGCGTGATCCTCGGCGCCGCCTTGCAGCTGAAAGCGCGGGAAGAAACGCTCAATGGCCGGGTGCGGATCCTGTTCCAGCCCGCGGAGGAGAACTTCGGCGGCGCCAAAAGCCTGGTCCGCGCCGGGGCCTTGCGTGACGTCAGCGCCATCTTCGGCATGCATAACGAACCTGGTTTACCGGTCGGACACTTTGCCACCCGCGGCGGCCCGTTTTACGCCAACGTCGACCGCTTCGTGTTGCGCATTACCGGTAAAGGCGCTCACGCCGCCCGTCCTCATGAAGGTCACGACGCCATCGTCACCGCCAGCCAGCTGGTGACGGCCCTGCAAAGCGTTGCCAGCCGCAACGTCAACACCCTCGACTCGGTGGTACTGAGCGTGACGCGCATTACCGGGGGAAACACCTGGAACGTGCTGCCGGAGCACGTCGAGCTGGAAGGGACCCTGCGCACCCATCGCACCGAAGTGCAGCAGAACGTGAAGGCCCGGGTAGCTGAGATCGCCGCCGGATTCGCCAGCGCCTTTAATGCGCAGATCGATATCACCTGGTATGCCGGGCCTACCGCGCTGGTCAACGACGCCACCTGGGCCGAGTTTGCCACCTCGGTGGCGCGAGAAACCGGCTACGAGACGCAGCAGGCGGAGCTTCATATGGGCGGGGAGGATTTCGCCGTCTACCTCCAGCAGATCCCCGGCGCATTCGTCAGCATTGGCAGCGCCAGCCCCTATGGATTGCATCATCCGGCTTTTAACCCGGACGAAGCCCTCATCGCACCCGCCGCGCGCTATTTCGCCCGGCTTGCAGAAAAAGCACTGAATCAACTTTAAGGGGAAGGAGTCACTATGACCGCAACACGACAGCTGCGTCTGGGCACGATATTGCATGGCGCGTCGGGGAATATGTCGGCCTGGCGCCACCCGGCAGCAATCGCCGATGCCAGCATCAATTTTGATTTCGTCAAAGAGACGGCCCTGAAGGCCGAAGCGGGCAAGCTCGATTTTATCTTTGTTGCGGATGGCCTCTACATCAACGAGAAGTCGATCCCGCATTTCCTCAACCGCTTTGAGCCCCTGACCGTGCTGTCGGCGCTGGCGACCGTCACATCACGGTTGGGGCTGGTGGGGACATTATCTACCTCCTACAGCGAGCCCTTCACCGTGGCGCGCCAGTTCGCCAGCCTCGATCACCTGAGCCATGGCCGGGCGGGCTGGAATGTGGTCACTTCGCCGCTGGAGGGGTCAGCAAAAAATTTCTCCCGGGATAAGCACCCGGAGCACGCCCTGCGTTACCGCATTGCCGACGAATATCTCGACGTGGTGAAAGGGCTGTGGGACTCCTGGGAGGGCGACGCCTTTGTGCGTAACAAAGCGACCGGGCAGTTCTTCGATCCGCAAAAGCTGCACACCCTCGATCACCACGGGGATTTCTTTAAGGTGGCCGGGCCGCTGAACATTGGGCGCACGCCGCAGGGCAGGCCCATTGTCTTCCAGGCCGGGGCCTCGGACGACGGCAAAAAGCTGGCGGCGAAACATGCCGACGCCATCTTTACCCATCATGAAACCTTTGATGAGGCCCAGGCGTTCTGGCATGACGTGAAAAGCCAGCTGAAGCAGCATGGCCGTCGCGCGGACGAGTTGCATATCTTCCAGGGGGTAAGCGTCATCGTCGGGAAAGACGCCGACGACGTGGAGCAGCAGTACCAGACCACCGCGGCGCTGGTCTCCATCAACGACGCCCTGAACTATCTTGGCCGCTACTTTGAGCATCACGATTTCAGCCAGTATCCGCTGGACGAGGCCTTCCCGGACATTGGCGATCTGGGGAAAAACAGCTTCCGCAGCACCACCGACGAGATCAAGCGCAACGCCCGGGAGCGCAACTTAACCCTGCGTCAGGTGGCGCTGGAAGCCGCCTCGCCGCGCCCGCGTTTTTCCGGCACCCCGGAGCAGGTGGCCGATGGCTTACAGCAGTGGTTTGAAGGTTATGCGGCGGATGGTTTCATTATTCAGGGCGGCACGCCGGATACCTTCCCGCGCTTTGTTGACCAGGTGGTGCCGCTGTTGCAGGCGCGCGGCCTGTTCCGCACTGAATACCCCGGCAACACCCTGCGTGAGAGTCTGGGTTTAGCGCAGCCCGTTAATCAGTTCACAAAACAATAAGAGAACCTGCCATGAAACAATCATCGCTTATTCTGGCGCTTGCGCTGGCCTTTACCCCTGCCGTCTGGGCAGAGAACGTCACGATTAACGGCACCGGGGTGAGCCTCGAGGCTAACAAAACGCCGATCAACACGGCAAAAAATCCCCTGGCCATCGCCCAGTTGCCCGCCAGTTTTAAACCGGTGGTACCGGGAAAATTCACCGTAGCGATTGCCGGCTTGAGCCAGCCGCCGCTGACGGTCTTCGCCGATGACAACAAAACCCTGATTGGCAGCGAGGCGGATATCGCCCGTCTGGTGGCCGACAGCCTCGGGCTGGAGCTGAACGTCGTGCCCACCTCCTGGGAAGACTGGCCGCTGGGCGTCGCCTCCGGGAAATACGATGCGGCGATCAGCAACATCACCGTCACCAAAGAGCGTAAAGAGAAGTTTGATTTCGCCACCTACCGTAAAGATTCGCTGGGCTTCTACGTGAAATCCACCAGCCCCATCACCAAACTCGAGAAAGCGGAGGATATCGCCGGGCTGCGGATCATTGTGGGCTCCGGCACCAACCAGGAGGCGATCTTGCTGGCGTGGGATGCGGAGAACCAGAAGAAGGGGCTGAAGCCGTTCACGCCGATCTACACCAAAGATGATGCCGCCCAGACCCTGGCGCTGCAGTCCGGTCGCGCGGATGCCTATTTTGGCCCGAACGTGATTGGCGCATGGAAAGCGGCTCTGAACGGTAAAACCAAACTGGTGGGCAGCGTGGATGGCGGCTGGCCGAAAGCGGCCCACATCGCCGTGACCCTGAAAAAAGGCAGTGGCCTGGCAGAGCCGGTGCAGACCGCCCTCAACGGCGTGATCAAGAACGGCGACTACGACAAGGTGTTGAACCGCTGGGGTGAAGGTGTGGAACGCATTCCTCATTCGGAAGTTAACCCGGCCGGTCTTGGCGACTAAGGAGAACCTATGAGCGACCTTTTTCGTGACGTTTCGCCGGAGGACGCCGATCTTCAACCCATTATTAATGGGCTGTTCGGAGAATACGCGGCGCGCTACGGGGACTACTTCTCTAAAGATGCCGAGGTCGAGCTAACCGAGTGGTATCTGGCGCCCCAGGGGCTGTTTATCGTGCTGGAGCGCGACGGAAAGATTATCGCCACCGGGGCCTATAAGCCTTTCGACGCGCAGACCGCCGAGATCAAACGTATCTGGACCGACAAATCCCTGCGCCAGCAGGGGCTGGCCGCCCGGGTGGTGCAGGAGCTGGAGCGCCGGGCGTGGCTTGCCGGTTATAGCCAGATCTACCTCACCACCGGCTTTCGTCAGCCGGAAGCGGTGCGGCTCTACCTGAGCCAGGGCTACACGGCGCAGTTCGATCTTAACCGCGACCCGGAAGAGTACAGTCAGCCGCCGTTCGACGGGCGGCTGCGCTTCACCAAAACGCTGGTACGCGAAGCGTTCAGCAAATCGGCATGAGGAACGACGATGAACAACGTTGAAACCATCAAAGTGGTCCCGGCGCGCTATCCGCTGCGCACCGTGGGAGCGATTGTTGCGCTGTTTGTGCTGGCGGTGGTCATTCAGTCGGTGGCCTTTAACTCGCGCTGGGAGTGGGCGGTGTTTGCCCGCTGGTTCTTCGACCCGGTGATCCTCGAAGGGGTGGGGCAGACGCTGCTCCTGACGCTGATCGGCACCGTACTTAGCGTGGTGTTTGGCGGCGTGCTGGCGCTGGCGCGGTTGTCCTCCTCGTGGCTGTTGAGCAGCCTCGCCTGGGGCTATATCTGGCTGTTCCGCTCCCTGCCGCTGATTGTGGTGCTGATCGTTCTCTACAACTTCTCCTATCTCTACGACACGCTGTCGCTCGGCGTGCCGTTTACCGGCATCACCTGGGGCAGCTTTGAGACCATCAACGTGCTGGGGCAGTTTTCAACGGCGGTGGTCGGGCTGACGCTGGTGCAGAGCGCCTATACCGCGGAGATCATTCGCGGCGGCTTCTTAGGGGTCGATCACGGCCAGTATGAAGCGGCAGCCGCGCTGGGTTTACCGGCCTCACGCCGCACCCTGCGTATCATTCTGCCTCAGGCGCTGCGCACCATTTTGCCTTCCGGGTTTAACGAAATCATCAGCCTCGCCAAGGGCACTGCGATGGTCTACGTCCTGGCCATGCCGGAGCTGTTCTACACCATCCAGATGATCTACAACCGCACCCAGGAGGTGATCCCGCTGCTGATGGTCGGTGCCGTCTGGTATCTGGTGATCACTACCGTGCTCTCGGCCATTCAGCATCTGGTTGAGCGAGGCCTGGCCCGTAGCGAGCGCCGTTCGGCGGTAAACAGCTCCCGCGCCACCCGTACCCGTTCCGTTACCACCCCAACCACACAGGAGCCCGTCCATGCCAGCCTCTCCTGAAGGACATATTTCCATTACCGGTGTGAGCAAGTTCTTTGGCCGCCACAAGGCGCTGGATAACGTCTCGCTGGAGATCCCGCCCGGCTCGGTAACGGTGATCCTCGGCCCGTCCGGCTCCGGTAAATCGACCCTGCTGCGCACCATTAACCACCTGGAGCGCGTTGACGAAGGCTTTATCCAGATAGACGGGGATTACATCGGCTATCGCCGCGAGGGCAACACGCTGTACGAGCTGAAAGAGAAGGCGATCCTCAAACAGCGGGTCAACGTCGGCTACGTGTTCCAGAACTTCAACCTCTTCCCGCACCTGACGGTGCTGGAAAACCTGATTGAGGCGCCCATCGCCCACAAACAGCTGAGCCGTAAAGAGGCCGTCGAGCGGGCTTACGAACTGCTCGACGTGGTGGGGCTGCGGGATAAAGCCGACGCCTGGTCGCGTCATCTGTCCGGCGGGCAGCAGCAGCGCATCGCCATTGCCCGGGCGCTGGCGTTGCGTCCGCGGGTGATGCTGTTTGATGAACCGACCTCGGCGCTGGACCCCGAACTCGTTGGCGAGGTGCTGGATGTGATCAAAAAACTGGCCCGCTCCGGCACGACGCTGGTGGTGGTGACCCATGAGATCGGCTTCGCCCGGGAAGTGGCGGACCAGGTGGTGTTTATGGTCGACGGCAAAATCGTGGAGCAGGGCAGCAGCGACGAGGTGTTGAACCGACCGTCACACGCCCGAACGCGGCAGTTCCTGTCCAAAGTGCTGTAAGGAGTGAAGATGAAAAAGGGAGTACTGGCGTTACTCATGGTGGTATCCACAAGCCACGCCGCAATTGATTTACAGGCCAACGAACAGCCACTACCGGTGACGGTGGATAAACAGGCGGTGGCGAAGATCCCCGCTAACTACAAATTTGTCGAACCGGGCACCCTGACGGTGGCTATTTCGGCGCTCAACTCGCCGCCGCTGGCATTGCTGGCAAGCGATAACCGCACCCGCATCGGCAGCGATCCGGATATCGCCCGATTGCTGGCGGGCAGTCTCGGTCTGAAGCTCAAGCTGGTGCCAACCGCGTGGGAGGACTGGCCGCTGGGCATCACCTCCGGTCGTTACGACGTGGCGCTGGTCAATATTGCGGTGACCGAGCAGCGTAAACAGAAGTTTGATTTTGCCACCTATCGCGTCGATAACCTGGCCTTCTCGGTAAAAACCACCAGCGAGGTGCAATCGATTAAAAGCGCCGCCGATCTCTCAGGTAAAAAAGTGATTGTCGGCTCCGGCACTAATCAGGAGCGCATTCTGCTGGGCTGGAACGAGGAGAACAAAAGCGCCGGGCGGGAGCCTGCGCTGCCGGTCTACCTGACCGACGACGCCTCCGGCAATCTCTATATTCAGTCCGGCAGGGCGGATGTCTTCTTCGGCCCGCAGTCGGTTTCGGCCTATAAAGCGGCGCTGACCGGCAAAACCCGGGTGGTGGGTTTAGGGCCGAAGAAGGCGTATGTGGCGACCACCACCAAAAAGGGGAACGGACTGGTATACGCCTTACAGGCCGCCCTCGACGGGGCCATTCAGCGGGGAGAGTACCAGAAGGTGCTGGCGCGCTGGGGCGAGCAGGGCGAAGCGGTGACGCAGTCGGAGGTTAATCCGCCAGGCATCACCTACTGATGCTGCTCTACACTTAGGGTTTTGACCCTGAAGTGGAGCGATCATGATCAAAGTGTATGGCGTACCGGGCTGGGGTTCAGCCATCAGTGAGGTGATGCTGACCCTCGCCGACATTCCGTATCAGTTTATCAACGTCGACGGGTTTGATAAGCCGGGGGCAACCCGTGAGCTGCTGGAAAAACTCAACCCGCTGTGTCAGGTGCCAACCCTCGAGCTGGAAAATGGCGAAATCATGACGGAGACGGCGGCGATCGCGCTGATGATCCTCGATCGCTGTCCGGATCTTGCGCCTCCGGTTGGACGCGCGGAGCGCCAGCAGTTTCAGCGCCTGCTGATCTGGCTGGTAGCCAACGTCTATCCCACCTTTACTTATGCCGACTACCCGGAGCGCTGGGCACCGGACGCCCCGGAACAGCTACAGCAAAACTGCCGCGAATACCGGAAGTCGCTCTACCTGTGGCTGGATAATCACCTCAAAGCCACCCCGTATGCTTTTGGCGAGCAGATCACCCTGATCGACTGTTATCTGTGCGTGATGCGTACCTGGGGGCCACGTCCGGACTGGTTTGCTGCCAATACCCCGAAGATCACGGCCATCGCCGATAGCGTGTGCAAGCTCCCGAAACTGCACAAGGTGCTAAAAGACAACACTATTCTCTGCTAGTCTGGAATGCTCATTCAAAAGGAGCCCTGCACATGCCACACGTTGATATTAAATGTTTTCCCCGCGACCTGAACGACGAACAAAAAAACGCCCTGGCGGCGGATATCGCCGAGGTGATTACCCGTCATCTGAACAGTAAAGATCGCGCCATTTCCGTGGCCCTGAACGAAGTCGCAGAAGCCGACTGGAAAGCGCAGGTCTGGGATACGGAGATTGGCCCGAAGCTGGATGAGTTGATTAAGAAGCCGGGTTATTCGATGTAAGCCTTTGCCCGGCCTGCGTGCACGCCGGGTAAGGCGCAGCCGCCACCCGGCGATTCACACATACAGCTCCGGATGTTCCTCCAGCATCGCCAGCATATTATCCCGGATCTCATCCTGCGCCCCGGCCATCCACACCGCCTCCAGCGGCATCCCCATCTGCTCCGCGCCGTTCAACTGCACAAATTTCACGCCCGGCATCAGATAGCGACTGCTCCAGGCGGGCACAATCGCCAGCCCAATGCCCGCTGCCACCAGGTTGATAATGGTCTGCTTCTCATCCGCCATCTGTGACACTGTCACTTCAATGCCCGCATTATGAAAGAGATTCATGGTCAGGTCGTGGCTGTGCGGGCGCGAGCGCCGCTCCGGCAGGATCATCGGCATCCCTTCCAGCTCCGCGATATCGACCCTCTCCCGGTCGGCAAACGGATGGCTGGCGGGCAGGGCGAGGATCCCCGGCTCATTGCATAAAAATGCCCGGCCAAACTGGGCGTCGAGCTGCGCGGGCGGGCGGATAAAGACCAGATCCAGCCTGCCGCTTTTCAGCTTCGGCAGCAGATGCACGGTCTTATCTTCGAACAGCTGGATCTCCACATCCGGGTAGTGCTGGCGGAAGAGTTGCAGCAGTCCGGGCAGCAAACCGATGGCCGCGCTGTCGATGGTGCCGACGCGCAAAAGCGGCTGCGCCCGGCGTGGATTTTGACGAAATTGCAACATAATCGCGTCGGCATGGGCGAGCAACTTTCGTGCCTCTTCCCGCAGCAAAACGCCGTTCTCCGTGAGCGCCACCCGGCGGGTCGAGCGGGTAAACAGCCGCGTGCCAAGTGCCTCTTCTAAAAGACGAATATTCCTTCCCAGGGCGGAGGGCAGCATATCCAGGCGCTGGGCCGCCTGACCGAAATGCAGGGTTTCGGCTACCGCCAGAAAACAGCGCAGGTGTTGTAGTTCCATTTTGGCTCGCTCGCGATTATTGCATTTTTTTGTATAAACCGATGCGCATGATCATGCAAGAAATATCAGCATACTCATCAGGGCAGCCCGACTGCGTACCCTACAAAATAATTATGAGGAACACCTCACATGACCTGCACAATCGAACAACGGGTAATGCGCAAAATCACCTTGCGCATCGTACCCTTCATCATGCTGTTGTACTTCATCGCCTTCCTCGACCGCGTGAATATCGGTTTCGCGGCGCTCACCATGAACGCCGACCTCGGCTTCTCCCCGGCAGTGTTTGGCTTCGGCGCCGGGATCTTCTTCCTCGGCTACTTCCTGTTTGAAGTACCCTCCAACCTGATCCTGCATAAGGTCGGGGCGCGCATCTGGATTGCCCGGGTGATGATCACCTGGGGGCTGGTCTCCGGCGGCATGGCCTTCGTGCAGGGTACCACCAGCTTCTACACCCTGCGTTTTCTGCTCGGCGTGGCGGAAGCGGGCTTCTTCCCGGGGATCATCCTCTACTTAAGCTACTGGTTCCCGGCGCAAAAGCGCGCCCAGGTGACGGCCATCTTTATGGCAGCGGCACCCATCTCCACCGCCCTCGGCTCGCCGATCTCCGCGGCGCTGCTGGAGATGCACGGCATGATGGGCTTCGCCGGCTGGCAGTGGATGTTTGTTCTCGAAGCGGTGCCGGCGGTGATTCTCGGCGTGGTGGTGCTGTTCTGGCTCACCGATCGCCCGGAAAAGGCGAAATGGCTCAGCGAAGAGGAGCGTGGCTGGCTGATTGCCACCCTGCAACGTGAGCAGGCGGCGAAACAGGACACGGCGCAGCACAGCGTCTGGAAGGGGCTGCTGGATAAACGCGTTCTCGCGCTGTCGCTGGTCTACTTTGGCACCTCCGCCGGGCTCTACACCCTGGGCATCTGGTCGCCGCAGATCATCAAAACCATCGGCGTCTCCTCCATGACCGTTGGCCTGCTGAACGCGATCCCGGCGGTGCTGGCGGTAGCGGCAATGGTGCTCTGGGCGCGTCATTCCGACAGAACCGGTGAGCGCGCCTGGCATGTGATTGCCGCCTGCATTGTGGCTGCGGCAGGGCTGTTTATGGCGGGCAGCACGGCGAGCATCGTTGGGGTGATCCTCGCCCTGACCATCGTTAACTGCGGCATCAGCGCCTCTAAGCCACCGCTGTGGAGCATGCCAACCCTGTTCCTTTCCGGTTCGGCGGCGGCGGCGGGGATTGCCACCATCAACTCACTCGGCAACCTGGGCGGCTTCGTCGGTCCGTTCATGATTGGCCTGATTAAGCAACAGACCGGCAGTTATACCTGGGGACTGTGGTTTGTCGCCGGGCTGCTGATCCTCTCTTCACTGGTGGTGCTGTGGCTTTCGGCGTCCAGCCGCAAGGCGCAGGCCAACGAAACATTAATTCAGTCAAAACATTAACTTAAGGAAAAACCATGAAAGATTACGCCATTGCAGCCATCCCCGCAGACGGTATCGGCCCGGAAGTGATCACCGCAGGGGTTGAGGTCTTACACGCGCTGGCCCAGCGTCAGGGAGATATGCGTTTCTCAGTACATACCTTCGAGTGGGGCTCGGACTACTACAAAACCCACGGCGTGATGATGCCGGAGGATGGCCTGGAGCAGTTAAAAGCCTTTGATGCCATCTATTTTGGCGCGGTGGGCGCGCCGGACGTGCCGGATCACATCACCCTGTGGGGGCTGCGCCTGCCGATCTGCCAGGGCTTTGATCAGTATGCCAACGTGCGGCCAACCAAAATTCTGCCGGGCATTCAGTCCCCGCTGCGCCAGGCGGTACCCGGCACCCTCGACTGGGTGATCGTGCGTGAGAACTCGGAAGGGGAATATTCCGGCCACGGCGGTCGTGCGCACCGCGGCCTGCCGGAAGAGGTGGGCACCGAGGTGGCGATCTTCACCCGCACCGGGGTAACGCGCATTATGCGCTACGCCTTCCGCCTGGCGCAGTCGCGTCCGCGTAAGTTGTTAACCGTTGTCACCAAGTCCAACGCCCAGCGCCACGGGATGGTGATGTGGGATGAGATCGCTGCCGAAGTCGCCCGCGAATTCCCGGACGTCACCTGGGACAAGATGCTGGTGGACGCCATGACCGTGCGCATGACCCTGCACCCGGAGTCGCTGGATACCATCGTGGCAACCAACCTGCACGCCGATATCCTCTCCGACCTGGCGGGGGCGCTGGCGGGCAGTCTGGGGGTTGCGCCGACCGCCAATATCGACCCGGAGCGTCGTTTCCCGTCGATGTTCGAACCGATCCACGGCTCGGCGTTTGATATCACCGGTAAAGGCATCGCCAACCCGGTCGCCAGCTTCTGGACGGCGGCGCAGATGCTGGAGCATCTGGGGGAAGGGGAAGCCGCTGCACGCCTGATGGCGGCGGTGGAGCGGGTCTGCGCCGAAGGGATCATGACCCCCGACGTGGGCGGCACGGCCAACACCCGCGAGGTCACCCAGGCGGTGATCCGCGCCATTGCAGAAGGCTGATCTATGGCACAACACGACGACAGCGCCCTGCGAGGGGCGCTTACTGAGATCTTCATGGCGGCGGTGAAAAGCGCCGACCCCCATGAGGCGCTGATTAACGCCCTGCCGGAGAAACCGCGCGGTCGCTGCATTGTGGTCGGTGCCGGGAAAGCCAGCGCCGCCATGGCCGCCGCGCTGGAGGCCGCCTGGCCGGATGTGGATCTACAGGGCGTGGTGGTAACGCGTTACGGGCACGCTGTGCCGACGGAAAAAATCCGTATCGTCGAGGCGGCGCACCCGGTATCCGATGCCATGAGCGAAGTGGCCTCAATGCTGATGATGGAGCAGGTGAAGCACCTCACCGCCGACGACTGCGTGATTGCGCTTATCTCCGGCGGGGGATCGTCCCTGCTGGCCCTCCCGCGCCAGGGCATCACCCTGGCCGACAAGCAGGCGGTGAACAAAGCGCTGTTGAAGAGCGGGGCGACCATCAACGAGATGAACACGGTGCGCAAGCAGCTCTCGGACATCAAAGGGGGACGCCTGGCGCTGGCGGCGCTGCCTGCCCGGGTGATTACGCTTATCATCAGCGACGTACCGGGTGACGATCCCCAGAGCATTGCCTCCGGCCCGACGGTGGCGGACAGCTCCACGCCAGAAGAGGCGCTGGAGATTATCGCCCGCTATGGCCTGAAACTGCCGGAGCCGGTAATGCGCGTGCTACGCACCCCGCGCGCCCCGGTGACGACAGCAGAGATTGTCGAGGATATCCGCCTGATCGCCACCCCCTCCGGCGCGCTGGCCGCTGCCGCAGCCGTGGCGCAGAAGATGGGATACACCCCGCTGATCCTGGGCGATGCGCTGGAGGGTGAAAGTGCGCAATTAGGCATCGTCATGGCCGGGATCGCCAGATCCGTAAAACAGCATGGACTCCCGGTAAAAGGCCCGGCGGTGCTGCTGAGCGGTGGAGAGACCACGGTGACGATTGGCGATACCGGCTGCGGTCGCGGCGGGCGCAACACCGAGTTCCTGCTGGCGCTGGCCTGTGCGCTGAAGGGCGAGGCGGGGATTTACGCCATCGCCGGGGACAGCGACGGGATTGACGGCACCGAGGATGCAGCGGGAGCGATCGTCACGCCGGATACGCTGGCTCGCACCGCGCTTGATGCTAAGGCGATGCTGCGCGGACATGACAGCTACAGCTACTTTGCCGCCGCGGGCGATCTGGTGGTGACCGGCCCGACATTAACCAACGTGAATGATATCCGGGTGATAATGATCGCCTGACCGGAGCAGTGCCGGGCGGCGCTGCGCTTGCCCGGCCTACAACGGCACCGGCCCTGTAGGCCGGGTAAGGCGCAGCCGCCACCCGGCGTTGCTGCGCGGTCTGATTCCCTCACCGTAAATCACCCGTCCCCCCTTTTGACAGGGCACTACACTGATCTACATACCTGCGCGCGCTAACCCAGCGCGTGTTTGTCATGTCCATAAAATAAGGATGCATCATGATCCGGTCCATTCCTCTCGAACGTTATCGCAACATCGGAATCTCAGCGCATATTGATGCCGGTAAAACCACCACCACCGAGCGCATCCTGTTCTATACCGGGGTGAGCCATAAGATGGGGGAGGTCCACGATGGCGCGGCGATCACCGACTGGATGGCGCAGGAGCAGGAGCGGGGGATTACCATCACCTCGGCGGCGGTGAGCTGCTTCTGGTCTGGCATGGATCGCAGCTATGAGCCGCACCGGATCAATATCATCGACACCCCCGGGCACGTCGATTTTACCATCGAGGTGGAGCGCTCCATGCGGGTGCTCGACGGGGCGGTGATGGTTTATGACTCGGTGGGCGGGGTACAGCCACAGTCGGAAACCGTCTGGCGGCAGGCCAACAAGTACCGGGTGCCGCGTATCGCCTTCGTCAACAAAATGGACCGTCCGGGGGCCGATTTCTTCCACGTGGTGCAGATGATGATCGACCGGCTGAAAGCGCACCCGGTACCGATTGTGATCCCCATCGGCGCGGAGGAGCATTTCACCGGCGTGGTCGATCTGATCAAGATGCGGGCTATCATCTGGGATGACGCCACCCAGGGGATGACCTTTACCTATGCCCCGGTGCCGGATGCGCTACAGGCCACTGCCCGGACCTGGCGGGATAAAATGGTCTCTGCGGCGGCGGAGGCCAGCGACGAACTGATGGATAAATACCTCAACACCAACGAGCTCGACGAGGCAGAAATTATCCGCGGCTTACGTAAACGGACGGTGGCTGGCGAGATCCAACCGATGCTCTGCGGCAGCGCCTTTAAAAATAAAGGGGTGCAGCGAATGCTCGATGCGGTGATCGAGCTGATGCCGTCCCCCCTCGACGTGCCCGCTATCGACGGCGTGGATGAGAAAGGCCAGCACGCTGAGCGCCACCCCAACGATGACGAACCCTTCTCGGCGCTGGCGTTCAAGCTGATGTCCGACCCCTATGTCGGTCAACTGACTTTTATCCGCGTCTACTCCGGGGTGCTGAAAAAAGGTGACGCGGTCTTTAACCCGGTGAAGGGCAAAAAAGAGCGCATCGGGCGCATCGTCCTGATGCATGCCAACGACCGGCACGACGTGGAGGAGCTGCGTACCGGGGATATCGCCGCCTGCGTCGGGCTGAAAGATGTTACCACCGGCGACACCCTGACCGACCCTGACGCGGTGATCACCCTTGAGCGGATGGAGTTCCCGGACCCGGTGATCTCGCTCTCCATCGAGCCAAAAACCAAAGCTGACCAGGAGAAAATGGGCATCGCCCTGCATCGTCTGGCGGCGGAAGATCCCTCCTTCCACCTGCATACCGATGAAGAGTCCGGTCAGACGATCATTTCCGGGATGGGCGAACTGCATCTGGAGATTATCGTCGACCGCATGAAGCGCGAGTTTGGCGTCGAGGCCAACATTGGCCGCCCGCAGGTGACCTACCGGGAAACCATCCGCAAAGCGGTGAACGACGTTGAGGGCAAATTTGTCCGCCAGTCCGGCGGCAAAGGGCAGTATGGCCATGTGGTGCTGAGCCTGGAGCCGCAGGAGCCGGGCAGCGGCTTTACGTTTGTCGATGCCACCAAGGGCGGGGTGGTGCCCCGGGAGTATATTCCGTCGGTTGAGAAAGGGCTGCGGGAAGCGATGAACAGCGGCGTGCTGGCGGGCTATCCGGTGGTGGATATCAAAGCGACCCTGACATTCGGCTCTTACCACGATGTCGACTCCTCGGAGATGGCCTTCCGCATGGCGGCGATCTTTGGCTTTAAGGACGCAGCGCGCAAGGCCGATCCGGTGATCCTGGAGCCGATGATGCACGTGGAGGTCGAAACCCCGGAAGAGTACGCTGGGAACATTATGGGCGATCTCTCCTCCCGGCGCGGGCTGGTGCAGGGGATGGAGGAGCAGTTCGGCAGCCAGATTATCCGCGCCGACGTGCCGCTGGCGGAGATGTTCGGCTACGCCACCACGCTGCGCTCCATGTCCCAGGGGCGGGCAACCTACAGCATGGAGTTCCACCATTACGCCGAGGCCCCGCGCATCGTCGCCGATGAGATCATTGCCGGACGGTCGAAAAAGTAGGCCCGTGGGGTGAACCATGAAGCGTCTGCATTATGCTCTCGCCGCACTCATGGCACCCCTTATGCTGCTGGGGTGTGTGGTGATGTCCGGCACCAGTAAAACCGATTTTGCCGCGACCCGGCAGGCGGATATGGTTTTTATCGGCCTGCCGGCGCCGCTGAACTGGTTTGCCGCCGGGATGCAGGGCACCACTTTCCCGGTCTCAAGCCAACTGTCCCTCACCGCCGCCCACGTCGCGGTGCCGCTGCTGAAGCCGGTCAGAGCCCAGCATCCTGTCTGCGATGTGGCGGTCATTGCCGATAACAACCGCGGCAAGATCGTGCATCAGCTTGCCTGGGCGCGGGCTGGACGCAACGTCACCCTGTTTGGCTACAGCGCCATAAACAGCCTGCCCAAATCCAGCCGGGGTAAGATCGACGGCTTCGTTAAGCGCGACGGCTGCTACTACGGCATCATCACCGGGGCGGGGGCGGTGTCGGGCATGTCCGGGGGGCCGGTGATAGACAGCCTGACCGGGGAGACGGTGGGGATCATTACCAACGTCATCCCCGGCAAGGGCGCAGTGGCTTTTGTAGCGGTGCAGGATTTTACCAACCTGCTGGACCGGATGCGGATCCCTTATAAGACCTATTAGAAGATATTGACTACAGTGCAGGACCTGCAACGCCGGGTGGCGGCTGCGTCTTACCCGGCCTACGTGTCCCGTGCTCGTGTAGGCCCGGGCAAGCGCAGCGCCGCCGGGCAAAATCCGGCACCTGAGTAAACACCGGTTATTTCACTCAGGCGCTTTCACCTGCTTCCCGCTGGTCACAAAGGTGCCTGCGCCAAGGTGGTGCAGGGTGTTGCGCTTATCGTCATCAAACTGCCAGCGTCCGGCCACGAACGCCCGTTCATCGGCGGCGGCTGAGACCACCTCGCCAAACAGGGTGTCATACTTTTCTGCCGCAGAGGTGGCGGGCAGCAGACGGCACTCCATCCACGCCAGGCACTTCTCTTCAATTACCGGCAGCCCCAGCACCGGGCCGTTAATCACCGGAATCCCGTAGCAGTTGAACTTATCCTCATCCCGTCCGCTGACGCTGCCCACGGCATAGGTCCAGTTGGTGGCCGCCACGCCGGGCACCACGATCCCGAACATGCCGCTGCGCTCAATCAGCTCCCGCGACCAGGCGCTTTTATCCACCACGATGGCGATCCGCGGCGGCTCGAACTCCACCGGCATCGACCAGGCGGCGGCCATGACGTTGCGGCGGTCCAGGCTGTCGTCGCGGCTGGTGATCAGGATGGTCGGGCCGTGATTTAACAGGCGGCTGGCGTGCATTAACTCAACGGGGCGGAAGTGGCTCATAGAATTTCCTCATCAATAGCATCAGAGCATTAAACGTCTGAAAGCCATCGGAAATCAATACGCAACAAAGGTGTCATGTTTTCGCAACACAAGCTGCCTACAGTGGCGAGCATCAAATCCCAAAGAGGATAACAAGATGCTCACCTCCATATCGCTTAAAGGCGTGTCGTACGCTTTTGGCGCGAATACTGTATTGAATCAAATCGATCTGCATATCGAGCCGGGTAGCGTGGTTGCGCTGCTGGGGCCGTCGGGCTGCGGCAAAAGCACCCTGTTGCGACTGCTGGCGGGGTTAACCCAGCCAGCACAGGGTGAGATCCATTTTGGCGATCGCCTGGTGGCGAAAACCGGATGGGCGCTGTCGCCGGAAGCCCGGGATATCGGCATGGTGTTCCAGGATTACGCCCTCTGGCCGCACATGACCGTGGCGCAGAATGTGATGTTCCCGCTGAAGATGCGCCATGTTCCGCGTCTGGAACGCGAAAGCCGCGTGGCGCAGGCACTGGATCGCGTCGGCTTAAGCGCCTTCGCCGATCGCAAACCGGCGGGGCTCTCGGGCGGACAGCAACAGCGTGTGGCGCTGGCCCGGGCGATAGTCGCAGAACCGCGAGTGCTGCTGTTTGACGAGCCGCTCTCCAACCTCGACAGCGAACTGCGGGGAACCTTGTGTCATGAGATGGCGTCACTGCTGCACCAGCTCGGCACTACCGCCGTCTATGTTACCCACGACCGCCGGGAGGCTGAAATCCTGGCCGATCGCATCGTGCATTTGTCTGCTGGCAGCGTCGCTGCCGATCGTTTGATTACATCCTCTGGGGAGTTCGCATGAAAGCTGCAATGTCCGTTAAAAAGGGAGTCCTGTTAGCCATGGCGTTATCGTCCGTTATGATCTCCAGCGCACACGCGCTGACCCTCTACACCGCAGGCCCGGGGTCGCTCGCCAAAAACCTGGCCAGCGGCTTTGAAAAGAAAACCGGCGTCAAGGTGGATATCTTCCAGGCCACCACCGGCAAAGTGATGGCCCGCCTCGAAGCGGAGCAGGCTAACCCGCAGGCCGATATTCTGATCTCCGCCTCTTGGGATACCGCGGAAGATCTGCACAACCGCGGCTGGCTGCTGCCGTACCAGAGCGCCAATGCGGCCAACGTGCCTGCGGATCTGAAATCAGAGGACTTTGTGGCCCAGGGCGTGTCGGCGTTGGGCATCGTCTGGAACACCAAAAGCGGCACCCCGGAGCCGAAAGAGTGGCACGATCTGACCACCGCCGCCTTTAAAGACAAAGTCACCACCCCGGACCCGGCGCTGTCCGGTGCTTCACTCGATCTGCTGATCGGGTTGCAGAATGGCATGGGCGATAAGGCCTGGACCCTGTTTAATGAGCTGAAAAAGAACGGCATGGTGGTCAGCGGCCCGAACGCGCAGGCGGTCACCCCGGTGATGCAGGGAGCCAAAGCGGCAGTGTTCGGCGCAGTGGATTATGTCTCGTATGGCAACATCAGCCAGGGCGAATCCCTGAAGGTGATCTTCCCGGCCAGCGGCACGGTGATTGCCCCGCGTCCGATGATGATCCTCAAATCCACCCAGCATGCGGATGACGCTAAAGCCTTTGTGGATTACGTTCTCTCCCCGGAAGGCCAGGCGATGGTGGCTGATGCCTGGTTGATGCCCGCCCGTGGCGATGTGCAGGCCAAACGTCCACTGCTTAACGACCTGAAAATTCTGCCGACCAAAAGCGATGGTAGCAGCGAGCGCAGCGATATCCTCAAGCGTTTCAACACGCTCTTCACCTTATAATCAGGCGACGGGGGCAACCCCGTCTTCAGGACGGCTTCGTGAATCCTAAATATTTATCGGTAACGACGCTGGGATTATTGCTGATCCTGGTGGCGTTTCCGCTCACCTTTATTCTGCTCCAGGCGGTGTTTCCGCACTTCAGCGCCGGGCAGTTTACCGGGGCGTTCAGCGGCATCAGTCGGCTACTGGCGGAGCCGCAACTGCCGGGCATGTTGGGCGGTACGCTGCAAATTGCCCTTGGCGTCGCCCTGGTCAGTGCGCTGATCGGCTTTCCCCTCGGCGTGGCGCGCGGGCTGTTTAACCTGCCGCTGCCGAGGCTGTGGGATCTGCTGTTTCTGATCCCGTTTTTAACCCCGCCCTATATCGCCGCGCTCTCCTGGATGCTGGTCCTGCAAACCAACGGCTATCTGCAACAGATCACCGGGGTCAACCTCAACGACCTGCTGTTCAGCAGGAGCGGGATCGTGCTGGTGATGGCGCTGAATATCTTCCCGGTGGTCTATTTTGCGGTGTCGCGCAGCCTGCTGGCGAGCGGCCAGCGTCTGGCGCTGGTGGCCCGCGTTCACGGTGCCAGCCCCGGCCGGGCGTTCTGGCATATCACGCTGCCCATGCTCTCGCCGTCGCTGGCGGCGGGGATGCTGCTGGCGTTTACCCTGGCGATTGAAGAGTTTGGCGTGCCTGCCGCTCTCGGCACGCGCGCTGGCGTGGTGATGCTCACCACCGATATCGAGAAGAAACTGGCGGACTGGCCGATCGATCTTTCAGGCGCATCGATGCTTTCGGTGGTGCTGGTGGTCATCGCCCTGAGTGCCTGGTGGCTGCAGAAAAAGCTGACCGGGCATCAGGATGTGACCAGCATTACCGGCAAACCGACGGAGAATATGGGCGCCAGTGCCGGGATCTTTACGCTGCCGGTTGTCGTTGTTTTTGCGCTGACGGGTTTTATCGCGGTGATTCTGCCGGGAGCGTCGATGGCGCTGTCCGGGGTGCTGGGAACCCTGTCCGGCGGAGTGACGCTGGATAATCTGACCGGCGGGCACTATGCGGCGCTCTTCAGCCAGCAGGGGGATGCGCTGTCGGCGCTGGGCACCAGCCTGTCGCTGGCGCTGGGGGCGGCCTGTATTACCGGCGCGCTGGGTCTGCTGGCCGCGTGGCTGGTGGTGGTGCAGAAGATCAAAGGGCGCGGTGTTCTGGATGCGCTGTCGTTGATGCCTGCCGCCTTGCCGGGCGTGGTCGTCGGGGTGGGGCTGATCCTGCTGTGGAACCGTCCGTTCTGGCCGGTCTCACCCTATAACAGCTGGGCGATATTGCTCCTGTCCTACTGCTGCCTGTTGCTGCCGTGGCCGGTGCGCTATGTCGGCAGTGCGCTGCGTCAGCTGGGGGGGAATCTCGAGCCTGCCGCGCGGGTGCATGGCGCGTCGGCGTTGCAGGCGCTGCGCTTTATCGTGTTGCCGCTGGTTTCGCCGGCGATGCTGGCGGCGATGCTGATGGTGTTTGCCATCGCCTCGCGCGAGCTGGTGACGTCGCTGCTGCTGGCCCCGGCGGGCACGCAGACCGTCTCGGTATTTATCTGGCGTCAGTTCGAGCAGGGATCGGTCGGGCAGGGAATGGCGATGGCGACCCTGACGCTGCTGACCGGGCTGGTGCTGATGTTAACGGCGCTCGGGATCATGCAACGCACCTCGCGCGGATAAAAAGCACGTTTGAAACAGTGAGCGGGGTAAATTAGTTTATAAACAAGGAAAACTGTAAAAGGAACTGACTATGACCCCGTTTTTGACCACTTATCTCGCCCGTACCGGCTGGCAGCAGCCGGTTTCTGTGGACATCGCCACACTGCGGGGTCTGCACCTGCATCACAACAGCGCCGTCCCGTTTGAAAATATCGATGTGGTGCTGCCGCGTGAAATCCAGCTCGACGAGCAATCCCTGGTCGATAAGCTGGTCACCGCCCGCCGCGGCGGGTATTGCTTTGAGCAGAACGGGCTGTTCGAGCGGGCGCTGCGTGAGGTGGGATTCCATGTGCGCAGCCTGCTGGGTCGGGTGGTGCTGGCGAATCCGGCCCAGATGCCGCCGCGCACCCACCGTCTGCTGCTGGTGGATCTGGAGGGCGAACGCTGGATCGCCGACGTCGGTTTTGGCGGGCAGACCCTGACCGCGCCCATCCGTTTAGTCGCCGAAGAAGAGCAGGCGACGCCGCACGGCTTGTACCGCCTAATCAACGACGGCAGCGACTGGGTGCTACAGTTCCGCCACCACGAGCACTGGCAGTCGATGTATCACTTCGATCTCACCGCGCAATACCAGGCCGATTACGTGTTGGGCAACTTCTGGTCAGCGCACTGGCCGCAATCCCATTTCCGTCATCATCTGCTGATGTGTCGCCATCTGCCGGACGGCGGCAAACTGACCCTTACCAACTTCCACTTCACCCACTGGCAGGACGGCCACGCGGTGGAGCAGCTTAACCTCCCGGATGCAGAAGCACTTTATCAGGTGATGCAGGAGCGGTTTGGGCTGGGGGTGGATGATCCGAAGCACGGCTTTACGCTGGCGGAACTCACGGCAGTGATGGCCGGGTTTGAAACCCATCCGCAGGCGGGGAAATAACCTGCAACGCCGGGCGGCGCTGGCGCTTGCCCGGCCTACGGTGTGGTACGCTTTTGTAGGCCGGGTAAGGCGCAGCCGCCACCCGGCGTGGCTGGGGGCTACCTTCGCGACCGCACCAGCTGATAACGCCGCGTAATATACTCAAACGGCGCGCTCCAGACGTGGACCAGGCGGGTGAAAGGGAAGATCAGGAAAATGGTCATCCCCAGCACCAGATGGACGCGGAAAATAAAGGCCACGCCGCTCAGCATCTCCGATGAGCCGCCGCGGAAGGTGACGATCCCCTGGGCCCATCCCACCAGCTTGAGCATCTCACTGCCGTCCGGGTACTGCGCCGAGAACGGAATGGTCGTCAGGCCCAGCACGCACTGGGTCAGCAATATACTCATAATGACGATATCCGGCGTGGTCGACGTGGCTCGCACCCGCTGGTTAAACAGGCGACGGTAGAGCAGCATCGAGCCGCCAATCAGCGTCAACACCCCGCAGATCCCCCCGGCGATCATCGCCAACTGCTGTTTCACCGCCATCGGCAAAAACCAGGCGTACATCCAGTGCGGGGTTAACATCCCGAACAGGTGGCCGAAGAAAATGCCCAGAATGCCGATGTGGAACAGGTTAGAGCCCCAGTTCATGCCGCGCTTATCCAGCAACTGGCTGGAGGAGGCGCGCCAGGTGTACTGGCCGTAGTCATATCGCAGCCAGCTACCGAGGAAAAAGACCGCGGCGCAGATGTAGGGGTAAATATCGAAGAAAAAGACGTTCAGATGGTGTGTCATTTTGGGCCTCCGGCGCTGACGTCCACGTACTGCGGCGCGACGTCCTGGCTAAAGCGTCGTTGATATTGCTGCATCGGCGAGCTGTCGCAGGCCGTGGCGTTATCTTCAATAAACTTCACCTGTTCCTCTTCCCAGACCGCATCCAGCGCCTGGCGGGTGTCATCCCGTTTTTCGCCTGCCACCTGCTGCGTGACACTGTCACTTGATAGCTTACTGCCTGCGAATTTCAGCAGGGCGTCGAACAGCTGATACTGTGCCACCTCCCGCTGTTTTAATCGCCCGCCAATCAGCGCCAGGATCGGCGCGACGTTTTGCAGTCCCTCTTGCGCCTGCGCCTCGGGCAGGATGCTCAGATACTCCAGATAGAGCGGCAGATAGTCCGGCAGTTCGCGGCAGTCGAGCTGCAAGCCGGCCTGCTCATACTGGTTCATCAGGTCGACCATCGCCTGGCCGCGATCCCGGGATTCAGCATGCACGTGCTCGAACAGCAGCAGCGAGGTGGCACGCCCGCGCTCGAACACCTCGCACCACGCCGCCTGCCGGTCAAGCAGCGGGGCATTGAGATAGTGCTCTGCAAACGGCAGCAGCCTCGGCGCGTCCTGCGCCACCAGGGCGAGGGCTTCGTCGCGGCTCTCCCACAGCGCCTCGTCCGGGTACTCAATCAGCAGGGCGATAATTTTGAGGATCTGCATTACTCTCCCTCCCCATGTTCGCGCACCTCGGTGATGTTGATAGCGTCGATGCGGCTGCTGTTGAACAGATTGAATTTGGTGTCGGAGCCGTGGCAGCCGTCACCGAAGGTAAAGCCGCAGCCGTTGCGCTCCGGGAAGGCGTCCCGGGCCATTTCCCGGTGGCTGGTCGGGATCACGAAGCGGTCTTCGTAGTTGGCGATGGCGAGATAGCGGTACATCTCCTCTACCTGTTCCACGCTCAGGCCCACCTCTTCAATAGCGCGGGTATCAGTCACCCCCTCTACGGTCTGGGAGCGCTTATAGTGGCGCATCGCCATCATGCGTTTCAGGGCGCGCAGCACCGGGCCGGTATCGCCCGCGCTGAGCATGTTCGCCAGGTACTGCACCGGAATGCGCAGGCTTTCCACCGCGGGGAGGATGCTGTCGGTCTGTGGCAGGCCACCGGCATCGGCGTAAGACTGGATCGGTGACAGCGGCGGAACATACCAGACCATCGGCAGGGTGCGGTATTCCGGGTGCAGCGGCAGGGCGAGCTTCCAGTCCATCGCCAGTTTATAGACCGGGGAGCGCTGGGCAGCATCAATCACGTTCTGGGGGATGCCCTGTTTCAGCGCCTCTTCAATCACCGCCGGGTCGTTCGGATTGAGGAACACGTCGCACTGACGTTCGTAGAGATCGGTTTCATGCTCGGTGCTGGCCGCCTCCTGGATACGGTCTGCGTCATAGAGCAGGACGCCGAGATAGCGGATGCGTCCGACGCAGGTTTCCGAGCAGACGGTAGGCTGGCCCGATTCGATACGCGGATAGCAGAAGATGCATTTCTCCGATTTCCCGCTCTTCCAGTTGAAGTAGATCTTCTTGTACGGGCAGCCGCTGATGCACAGACGCCAGCCGCGGCATTTGTCCTGGTCGATCAGCACAATGCCATCCTCTTCACGCTTGTAGATGGCGCCGCTTGGGCAGGTGGCGGCACAGCTCGGGTTCAGACAGTGTTCGCACAGGCGCGGGAGATACATCATGAAGGTATTTTCGAACTGGCCGTACATCTCTTTCTGCATCCGGTCGAAGTTGCGATCCCGGGCGCGTTTCTCAAACTCGCCGCCCAGCAGCTCCTCCCAGTTTGGCCCCCACTTGATTTTATCCATGCGCTTGCCGTCAATCAGCGAGCGGGGACGGGCGGTAGGGAGATGTTCGCTCTCTTTGGCCCGATGCAGATCCTGGTAATCGAAGGTAAAGGGCTCGTAGTAATCGTCGATCTGCGGCATCTGTGGGTTAGCGAAGATTTTTGACAGTACGCCCAGCTTGCCGCCCAGCCGCGGGGTCAGCTTGCCAGAGATGCCGCGGATCCAGCCGCCTTGCCACACCTCCTGGTCCTCCCAGTTTTTCGGGTAGCCGATGCCCGGCTTGGTTTCGACGTTATTAAACCAGGCGTATTCCATCCCTTCGCGCCCGGTCCAGACGTTTTTGCAGGTCACCGAGCAGGTGTGACAGCCAATGCATTTGTCGAGATTTAACACCATGCCGACCTGTGAGCGTATTTTCATTTTTTCGCCTCCTGTACCTGGTCGTTACCTTCGCCATCCAGCCAGTTAATGTTTTTCATTTTGCGGATCATGATGAACTCGTCGCGGTTGGAGCCTACTGTGCCGTAGTAGTTAAAGCCGTAGGCGAGCTGGGCGTAGCCGCCAATCATATGGGTTGGTTTCGGGCAGACGCGGGTCACGGAGTTATGAATACCGCCGCGCCGTCCGGTCACTTCCGAACCGGGGATGTTCAGAATGCGCTCCTGGGCGTGGTACATCATGGTCATGCCCGGCGGTACGCGCTGGCTGACCACCGCCCGGGCGGTGAGCGCCCCGTTGGCGTTGAAGGCTTCTATCCAGTCGTTATCCTCAATGCCCAGCTCCCGGGCGTCGGTTTCGCTCATCCAGACGATGGGCCCGCCGCGCGACAGGGTCTGCATCAGCAGGTTTTCGCTGTAGGTTGAGTGGATGCCCCATTTCTGGTGCGGGGTCAGGAAGTTGAGCGCCTTTTCCGGGAAGCCGTTCGGCGGGATCTCGCGCATATGGCTGACGCTGCGGGTATCAATCGGCGGACGATAGGCCACCAGGCTTTCGCCGAAGGCGCGCATCCAGAGATGATCCTGATACAGCTGCTGACGCCCGGAGAGGGTGCGCCATGGGATGAGCTCATGGACGTTGGTGTACCCGGCGTTATAGGAGACATGCTCGCTCTCAATGCCGGACCAGGTGGGGCTGGAGATGATTTTGCGCGGCTGGGCCTGGATATCGCGGAAGCGGATCTTCTCGTCCTCCTTGTTCAGCGCCAGATGGCTGTGTTCGCGCCCGGTGAACTCCGCCAACGCTTCCCAGGCTTTGACCGCCACCTGGCCGTTGGTTTCCGGGGCGAGGGCGAGGATCACCTCGGAGGCGTCAATCGCCGTCTCAATGCGCGGGCGGCCTTTCGCCGGGCCGTCGAGCTTGACGTAGTTGAGCTTGCCGAGGAAATCGACCTCATCCTGGGTGTTCCAGGAGATGCCTTTCCCGCCGTTGCCGAGCTTGTCCAGCAGCGGGCCGAGGGCGGTAAAGCGCTCGTAGGTGTCCGGGTAGTTACGCTCCACCACGGCAATGTTCGGCGCGGTTTTACCGGGGATCAGATCGCATTCGCCCTTGCGCCAGTCGGCGATGTCAAAGGGCTGGGAGAGCTCCGCCGGGGAGTCATGCTGCAACGGCTGCAACACCACGTCGGTTTCAGTGCCCAGATGGCCGACACAGACCTCAGAGAAGACTTTGGCGATGCCCTTGTAGATCTCCCAGTCGCTGCGGGATTCCCAGGCCGGATCGACCGCGGCGGAAAGGGGATGAATAAACGGATGCATATCCGAGGTATTCATATCGTCTTTCTCATACCAGGTGGCGGTGGGTAGGACAATATCCGAGAACAGGCAGGTGCTGGACATGCGGAAGTCCAGCGTCACCAGCAGATCCAGCTTGCCCTCAATAGCGGCGGTCTGCCACTCCACCTCTTCCGGCTTCACGTCATCGGTGGTGCCCAGATCGTCGCCCTGAATGCCGTTTTCGGTGCCCAGCAGATACTTGAGCATATACTCATGCCCCTTGCCGGAGGAGCCGAGCAGGTTCGAGCGCCAGACGAACAGGTTGCGCGGGTGGTTATTGCCGCTGTCCGGCTGCTCGCAGGCCATACGGATATCGCCGGATTTCAGCGCCTGGGCGGTGTACTCCTGGGGCGACATGCCAGCCGCATCGGCCTGAGCCTTGATGTGCAGCGGGTTAAGGTTCAGCTGAGGGGCGGAGGGCAACCAGCCCATCCGCTCGGCGCGCACGTTAAAGTCGATCAGGTGGCCGGTAAACTTCGAAGGGTCCGCCAGCGGGGAGAGCAGCTCCCGGGCGGTGAGTTTCTCATAGCGCCACTGGCTGGCGTGGTTGTAGAAGAACGAGGTGCTGTTCATCTGCCGTGGTGGGCGGTTCCAGTCCAGCGCGAAGGCCAGCGGCAGCCAGCCGGTTTGCGGGCGCAGCTTCTCCTGGCCGACATAGTGCGACCAGCCGCCGCCGCTTTTCCCCACGCAGCCGCAGAAGACCAGCATGTTGATCATCCCACGGTAGTTCATGTCCATGTGATACCAGTGGTTGACCCCGGCGCCGAGGATAATCATCGACCGGCCATGGGTTTTATGGGCGGTGTCGGCGAACTCCCGGGCGATCTGCTCGATATGGCGGCGCGGTACGCCGGTGATCTGCTCTCCCCATGCCGGGGTATAGGCTTTGATCTCGGCGTAATCTTTGGCCGCGAGGTTATCCTCCAGCCCGCGCTCGAGGCCATAGTTGGCCAGAACCAGATCGTAGACGCTGGCAACCTGCAGCTGGCGGCCATCGGCCAGGGGCAATGTTTTCACCGGCAGCTGGCGCATCAGCACCGGCTCCTGCTTCACGCTGCGAAAATGCGGGTTCTCATTGCCGCCAAAGTAGGGGAAGGCCACCCCGGCGACGCTGTCGTGGGTGCCCAGCAGGGAGAGCGCCAGCTCGGTCTCCTGGCCTGCCGCCAGCGGCTCGAGGTTCCATTTGCCTTTTTCACCCCAGCGGAAGCCGATAGAGCCGTTCGGCACCACCAGATCGCCGGTGGTGGTGTAGGCGACGGTTTTCCACTCCGGGTTATTGGTTTCACCCAGCCCGTCGGCGAGGTCGGAGGCGCGCAGCATCCGCCCCGGCACCAGGCTGCCATCCTCCCGCGGATCGAGCATCACCAGCATCGGCATGTCGGTGTAGCGGCGGCAGTAGTTGAGGAAGTAGTCGCTCGGGTTGTCGAGGTGGAACTCTTTCAGGATCACGTGGCCCATCGCCATGGCTAAGGCACTGTCGGTGCCCTGTTTCGGCGCCAGCCATTGGTCGCTGAGTTTCGCCACTTCTGAGAAATCGGGGGTGATGGCGATGGTTTTGGTGCCCTTGTAGCGCACTTCGGTGAAGAAGTGGGCGTCCGGGGTTCGGGTCTGGGGGACGTTGGAGCCCCAGGCGATGATATAGCTGGAATTGTACCAGTCGGCGGATTCCGGCACGTCGGTCTGCTCGCCCCAGGTCATGGGTGAGGCGGGGGGCAGGTCGCAGTACCAGTCGTAGAAGCTCAAACAGGTGCCACCCAGCAGGGAGAGATAGCGCGTGCCTGCGGCGTAGGAGACCATCGACATCGCCGGGATGGGCGAGAAGCCCGCCACCCGGTCCGGGCCGTAGTGTTTGATGGTCCAGACGTTAGCCGCGGCGATAAGCTGGTTCAGCTCTTTCCAATTCGAGCGAACAAACCCGCCATGTCCGCGGGCCTGCTTATAGCTCTGGCTCTTTTGCGGATCGCTCATGATGGCGTTCCAGGCCAGCACCGGATCGCTGTGCTGACCCAGCGCCTCGCGCCACAGCTCAATTAGCTTCTTGCGCACCAGCGGATACTTCAGGCGGTTGGCGCTGTAGAGATACCAGGAGTAGCTGGCCCCACGCGGGCAGCCGCGCGGCTCGTGGTTCGGCAGGTCGGGGCGGGTGCGGGGGTAGTCGGTCTGCTGGGTTTCCCAGGTCACCAGGCCATTCTTGACGTAGATTTTCCAGCTACAGGAGCCGGTACAGTTCACGCCGTGGGTGGATCGCACAATTTTGTCGTACTGCCATCGCTGGCGATAGCTGTCTTCCCAGTCGCGGTTGGTGTGCATCACCTGACCGTGTCCATCGGCGAAGGTGTCGCCTTTGAGTTTGAAATAACGAAAGCGATCCAACAATTTACTCATGACATTTCTCCTGACGGGGCGACGCACCACCCCGGGGTTACACTGCTCACAAAATATTGAATATCGTTATGATTTGACGTGCTTCTGCCGACGGCCATACACCAGCCAGGTGACGAACACACAGACGATATAGAACACCAGGAAGACCTTCATTGCCCCCACCGGGGAGCCGGTTAACGCCAGCGAGGTGCCAAAGGCTTTGGGAATGAAGAAGCCGCCCACGGCACCAATGGCCGAGATAAAGCCCAGCGCGGCCGCGGTGTCGGTAACTGCCTCTTTCTGCGCCTGTTCCTCCGTGCCGCCGCGGAGTTTCACTCTATAGACGGTGATTTGCCGGAAGATGACAGCGATCATCTGGAAGGTCGAGCCGCTGCCCAGCCCGGCGGTAAGGAACAGCCCCATAAACACCAGATAGAAGGCGGTAAAGCTGCCGGAACCGGAGCCTGGCAGGGTAAGGAAGAGCAGGGCGGTAAACACCGCCATAAAGATGAAGTTCACCAGCGTGACGCGCACGCCGCCGAGCTTGTCGGAGATCACCCCGCCAGCGGAGCGGGCCAGCGCGCCAATCAGCGGGCCAAAGAAGGCCAGGTGCAGGATGTTAACGTCCGGGAACTGGGTTTTCGACAACATGGCGAACCCCGCGGAAAAGCCGATAAACGAGCCGAACGTCGCCAGATAGAGTAGGCTCAACAGCCACAGATGAAGACGTTTGAGCACCGGCAACTGGCTGGCGATGGTTGCTTTTGAACTGGCGATGTCGTTCATACCGAAAAAGGCGGCAACGGTTGCCAGCAGCAGCAGCGGGGCCCAGATCCAGGCGGCGTTCGCCAGAAACAGGGACGAGCCATCCTCCTGCGGCACGCCGTGTACCCCGAGAAAGGTAAACATCGGCAGGAAGATCACCACCGGGGCCACCATCTGCATCACGCTGACGCCGAGGTTGCCCAGCCCGCCGTTAATACCCAGCGCGCTGCCCTGTTTCGATTTGGGGAAGAAAAAGCTGATATTGCCCATGCTGGAGGCGAAGTTGGCACCGGCAAAGCCGCACAGCAGGGCGATAATAATAAATACCGAATAGGGGGTAGCGGTATTTTGCACCGCAATACCCAGCCAGACGCAGGGAATAATCAGAATGACGGTGCTTAATACCGTCCAGTAACGGCCACCGAATATAGGCACCATAAAGGAGTAGGGAACACGTAATATTGCCCCGGAGAGCGAAGGCAGTGCGGTTAACATAAACAGTTGATCGGTCGTAAAATTAAAACCCACCTTATTCAGATTGACCGCCACCGCACTAAATAACATCCAGACGCAAAACGCCAGCAGCAAACAGGCCACGGAGATAACCAAATTTCGTCGCGCAATCGGCTTGCCTTTATTTTCCCAAAATGCGGCGTTTTCCGGTTTCCAGTTGCTTAACAGATAAGGATTATTCTTCTCAGCTTGTTGTGACATATTACCCTCTTGCATATCCGTAAATGGCAGAAAGAGAAAGTCATTCAGGCAGAGACCTGAATTTTTGGTGAGAGATTATTAGATGTTTTTGGGAGTCTTCTGAAAGGATAGATATAAAAAACGAACCCATGAGTTTAGAAGGGAGAAGTGGGTTCGCTTATTGTGTTACAAATCGTAACAGTTAAGAGATGTTGATGATTAGCCCAGCTCGAGGGTAATTAACTTATCAAGATGCTGATTAAATGCGGCATCGTCCATCTGCGGCATGGATAACACATAGAGCCCGTCCAGCCCGCAGACCAAGCCAATGAGCCGCCAGGCGACGTTCTCAGCACTGTCTTTCAGATTAAAGGCTTTCGCCTGTTCACCCGCGCGTATGATGGCTACCGTCTCCTGATGCCACATCTCCATGGTTAACACATACGCGCCTTTTATTTCGGCATCGCGGGTGGCTAACAGCTGGGCTTCACGCCACAGGCGAATGTAGGGCTCAAAACTGCGGTCGTCGCTGCCGAGCATGGCATGCAGGCGTTCGCGCCAGCTGGCATTTTCCGCGACTATTTCAGCATCCAGCAGGGCGCGGATCAGGCGGATAAAGGCCTGCGACTTTAATTCACCCGCGGAGGCAAAGTGGTGGTGCACCTGGCCGGTCGCCACTTTTGCTTCGGCGGCAATACGTCTGACGGTCATCCCGGTAAAGCCTTCGCTCAGCGCCACGCGCATCGCCGCCTGCAGGATCTCCTCCCGCCGTTCATCCTTGCTCAGATAGCTCATTTTTTTCACTCTCAACTGGGGGATAACCAGTGTAACAAAAAGCTGGACATGCGTTCAACTTTACGTAGGATCGCAATCTGGACATGTGTCCAGGTTTGGTCAAATAAGGAAAGTTATGTTTCGTCAGTGGTTAGCGTTAGTGATTATTGTGCTGGTCTATATCCCGGTCGCAATTGACGCCACGGTGCTGCACGTTGCCGCGCCGACGCTCAGCATGACCCTGGATGCCAGCGGCAACGAACTGCTGTGGATCATTGATATCTACTCGCTGGTGATGGCCGGGATGGTGCTGCCAATGGGGGCGCTTGGGGATCGTATCGGGTTTAAACGCCTGCTGATCCTGGGCAGTAGCCTGTTCGGGCTCTCATCGCTGGCGGCGGCGTTTGCGCCCTCCGCCGGGTGGTTGATTGCGGCGCGGGCGCTGCTTGCCATCGGGGCGGCGATGATCATTCCCGCCACCCTCGCCGGGATCCGCACCCTGTTCCCGGATGCGCGTCGGCGCAATATTGCCCTCGGCGTCTGGGCGGCGGTGGGATCTGGCGGGGCGGCCTTCGGCCCGCTGATTGGCGGCATATTGCTGGCGCACTTCTACTGGGGCGCGGTGTTTTTAATCAACGTCCCCATTGTCCTGCTGGTGGTCTCCCTGGCGGCGCGTTTTGTGCCCGCCCAGCAGGGCCGACCCGAGCAGCCGCTTAACATCACCCATGCCCTGATGCTGATTGTGGCGATTTTGCTGCTGGTCTACAGCGCCAAAACCGCGCTTAAAGGGGCAATATCGCCGTGGTTGGTGGCGGGGACACTGCTGACCGGTGCGGCAATGCTGTGGATTTTTGTCCGCATTCAGCTCCGCGCCCGCACGCCGATGATCGACCTGCGGCTGTTCGGCCATCGCATTATTTTGAGCGGGGTGGTGATGGCGATGACGGCGATGATCGCCCTGGTGGGCTTTGAGCTGCTGATGGCCCAGGAGCTGCAGTTTGTCCACGGGTTCACCCCGTTTGAGGCGGGCATGTTTATGCTACCGGTAATGGTCGCCAGTGGCTTTAGCGGGCCGATCGCCGGGGTGCTGGTCGGGCGTCTGGGTCTGCGGATCGTGGCGACCGGCGGCATGGGCCTGAGCGCGCTTAGCTTCATTGGGCTGTCGATGCTCGACTTCAGCACCCAGCAGTGGCAAGCCTGGAGCCTGATGGTGCTGCTGGGCTTCAGCGCCGCCAGCGCGCTGCTGGCCTCGACCTCGGCCATTATGGCCGCCGCGCCAAAAGAGAAAGCCGCCGCTGCCGGGGCGATTGAAACCATGTCCTATGAGCTGGGCGCTGGTCTGGGGATTGCCATCTTCGGGCTGCTGCTGACCCGCAGTTTCTCGGCTTCCATTGAATTACCGCAGGGGCTGAATGCCAGCCTGGCGGAGCACGCGTCCTCCTCCATCGGCGAGGCGGTGAAGGTTGCGCAGGATCTGCCGCCAACCCTTGCTGAGTCGGTGATTCAGGCAGCGAAAACGGCGTTTATCACCTCGCACAGCGTGGCGCTGGGCAGCGCAGGCGGGATGCTGCTGGTGCTGGCCGTCGGGATCTGGTTTAGCCTGGCGAAGGCGCCGCGCGACGGGGGTTAAGCCCCTTCGGGCCGGGGAGAGGTGAGTCGGTAAACCAGCTCCACCTTCACCCACTCCACCTGCGAAGGCTGGTGCGGGTTTTGCGCCCGCGCTAGCAGCCGCGTCAGCGCGCGGCGTGCGATCCCGGCGACATCCTGATGCAGCGTGGTCAGTTGATAGCTTAACTGACCGCTTTGCGGCGTGTTATCGAAGCCAATCAGATGAAAATCGTGCGGGGCCGATTTGCCCCGCTGGCGCATCCCGTCCAGAAACCCGCAGGCCAGCTGCGCATTGGCGCAGAAAATCCCCTCTGGCAGCTCGCCTTGATAACCCAGGGCAGCCGCCAGCCCGCCATCGTAACCCTCCGTCGGGGCGGCGAGCCAGCTGAGCTGGCACGTGGTGTCGACCCCCAGCTGTTGCAGCGCATGGACAAATGCCTCGCCCCGCATCATGCCCGCCCAGGTGGAGGCCGGGTGATTAAGCCAGCCGAAGCGACGGCACCCGGCGCGCCAGAGCTGTTCGGCAGCCAGCTGTGCGCCGCGCTGGTTATCCGAGCAGATAAAATCCACCCAAGGCATGTCGGGAGGGCGGTTAATACCGACCACCGGGATCTGCTGGCTGACGCACTCATTCACGATAGCCTCCGGCGGCCTGCCTGAGGTGACAATCACCCCGGAGACGCGAAACTGGGTGAAGCGTCGCAGAGTGTTAACCAGATCCTCCTCGCCGGTGATCTCGCTCACCAGAGCCTGGTAGCCGCGCCGCTGGATCTCATGGAGTAATCCCTCCAGCAGGCTGCTGCGAAAGGGATCGCCAATGCGGGCGACGATCACCCCAATCAGCTGGCTCCGCTGGCGGTTCAATCCCTGGGCGAGAAAATTGACCTGATAGCCAAGCTCCCGGGCGGCTTGTAAGACCTTTTCCCGGGTGGCGGGGGAGATGCTGCCGTTGCTGCTCAGGGCGCGGGAGACCACGGCGCGGGAAACGCCCGCTCTTCTCGCCACATCCTCGGCGGTCACCGTCTGCTTGCGAGGCGCGTCGCTCACCGCGTTTCCTCCCGGTGAAGGGGCAGCTCGAAGGACATGCCCTCTTCGCTGACGAACAGACCAGGATGGAGCTGACAGGCCTGCGCCAGGATGGGCCGGGCGCTGTCGTGGCAATGATAGAGGCCCAGCGCAGGCAGTTTGAGCCGGGTGAAGAGCGCCAGGCAGTCGGGGAAATCGCCATGCGAGGCGTCGTCGGGCAGCGCTGTTGCCGAGGCGCACTCCTGAAAGGCCAGATCGGCTCCCGCCATCAGGGCAATACTTTCCGGGGTCGGGCGGCCATCACCGCTGTAAAACAGGGTAGCGCCCGGCGCCTCAATCCGCAGGGCCAGGTTAGGGATTTCGTGATGGGTAAAGGCGGTCCGCAGGAGCCAGTTCTGCCAGCGCCACTCCGGCGTGCTGTCGCGCCAGTCGATAGCAAAGCAGAGCCCGCTTTCCGGCCAGTTCGCGAGGTTTGCCAGCTGAAGCAGTGCCGGGCGGTGGGCAGGCTGCGACCAGATAATCAGCGGTTTCGTTCGCTGAAAACTTTTCCAGTGGTTAAGGAGCGCCGTCAGTCCGGTGCAGTGATCCGGATGGATATGGGTGAAAAAGAGGGCATCAATGTCGTTCACGTCCAGTCCCCGCTGCCATAACGCCCGGGGAATGGTTGGCCCGCAATCAATCAGCAACTGATAGCCCGCGTTATCAATGACCCGGATTGCCGACGTATTATTCAGCAGGGAGAAAGCACTGCCGCAACCCAGAATATCTATTTTCATTTCGCCTCACCAAAAATTTTGCGGACTTAATCAAATTGTCACAAACAGACGACACAGTAGGCGCACATAATGGCGCTGGAACGTTGCGTTTTTTTTACAAAGAAATGAACACGTGTTCATCGGCGACGTGAAAGAATTAAGGGATCGTGCGTGAGTTATTTGCAAATAGATAAACTGAAAGTTGCCTACGGGAATAATATTGTTCTTCACGATATCCATCTGGCGGTCGGCAAGGGCGAGATGATCGCGCATCTCGGCCCCTCTGGCTGCGGAAAGACGACGCTGCTCAATGCGTTATGCGGTTTTTTACCCGTGCGCTCCGGTACCGTGGCGATTAATGGTCGGGATATCACCCACAGCTCTCCGGAACAGCGAAATATCACCATGGTATTTCAGAGTTATGCGTTGTGGCCGCATTTAACGGTCGCGCAAAATATCGGTTACGGATTAAAAGTTCGCCGCGTTAAAAAAGAGGAAATAACCCGTCGGGTGCAGGCGCTATTAAAAATAATTAACCTCGAAGGTTATGCGGAAATAAAGGTGACGGCCCTTTCTGGCGGTCAGCGTCAGCGGGTTGCCCTGGCCCGGGCGCTGGCAATTGAACCGGATGTGCTGGTGCTCGATGAGCCACTGTCGAACCTGGATGCCAAAGTGCGCCTCAATGTGCGCCATGAGATCAAAGCGCTACAAAAGCGACTCGGTTTTACCTCGCTGATCGTCACTCACGACCAGCAGGAAGCGCTGGTGATGGCCGACAGAATTGCCGTGCTGAATAACGGTCGCATCGAACAGATCGGCACCCCGGAGGCAATTTACCACCGCCCGGCAACGCCTTTTGTCGCCGATTTTATGGGGGCGGATAACTGCATTACCCCTGATAACGGGCAGGGGAGAACGCTCTATTTTCGCAGCGCCGATATCGCCATGCATGCCGCATTGCCGCCGTCCGCACCGGGAGGATTAACCCTCGAAGGGATTATTGAGGAGAGTGCCTTCTTGGGTCATCACTACCGGCACAGCGTGCGCTGTGGCGCAAAGATCTTACTCGCAGACTCAGCAACATGCTGGCCTGACCGTTCGCCGGTGGTGCTGCATGTGCCTGATGCTGCGCTCCATGCCTTTGAACCTGCTTTGTAATGCCAACCGACACACACTTTTCTGGGGATCATTCATGTCCGTAAAAACAAAAATGGCTATCACTGCCGCACTTTATCTGGGCTGCCTGCACGCTGCGCATGCCGAAACGGTACTCAACGTGGCCACGGCCGGAGACCAGAATATGGTGGATTACGTCAAAACCTGGCTGGGGCCGAAATTTGAGGCCGCCCATCCGGGGGTAAAAGTGCAGGTGGTCGGCACCGGGCCCGGCGATGCCGGATCAAATAAGATCGTTGAAAAGCTGACGGCGCAGGCGCAGAGCAGCGCGAAAAGCTGGGATATAGATGTGGCGGTGGTCCATCAGGCCGCAGGCGGCCAACTGGTAGAGAAAGGGCTGCTTGAGAATTACCGCCAGGCGGTGAAAACCGGCACCATGACCACCGCAGAGAACGCCAAAAACGCGCTGGGGGTCAACGTTGACGGCTACGTGATGCCTATGTTCCTGAGCCAGACGGCGATGGCTTACAACAGCGACCTCATCGCCACTCCGCCGAAATCTTATGACGAGCTGGTGCAGTGGTCGGAAAAAAATCCCAAAGCCTTCGGCTATAACGGCATCAAAAACGGTATGTCAGGCGTGAGCTTTGTGGTGGGCTGGATCTACGCCTACGGTACGCCAGCCGAGCGCCTTACCGCGCTGCCATATGATAAAGGGGTTGAAAAAGAGTGGGGGCCGGCCTGGGCGAAGCTGAAAGCATTTAATAAAAACATCACCTTTACGCCGGGCAATGCCGGGACGCTGGATATGCTCAGCCGGGGCGAAATCGCTATGGGGCCGGTATGGGTGGATATGTTCTACAGCTGGAAAGATCAGGGCAAGCTGCCGCCGTCCATCAAGCTGACCTTAATCGCACCCGGTATGCCGGGGCAGCCGATGTATTACGTCATCCCGGCCAAAGCCGCGCAGGCAAAACTGGCGCAGGAGTTTATCGAGCTGGCGACCAGCCCGCAGATTCAGGCGGAGGGGATCGTGAAGCAATTTAACTGGTACCCAGGGATCGACGCGAAATATGTGAAAGGGGCGCTGGATGATGCGACGTGGCAGAAGCTCTTTGCGGAAATTTCACCGGAAACCTTAGCGGAAAATGGCAAAAGTTTCCCTCTCAAACCCTACTTTGACGCTATCAAAGAAGGTTACGAGAGCCAGGGTTCGAACTGAGGGTATGGCGTGCCTGGCAGAATATTGCCAGGCACCTTAGCGGTGATTATTCATGCGACAGACATTTCACGCTTTCCTGCTGGTTATTCCGGCGACGCTGATGATTGGCATCTTCTTTCTCTGGCCGCTGGGCTATTCGCTTATTTCGGCTTTTACCCATGAAACAGGTTTGACGCTGGCGCACTTTGAAAAAGTGTTTAGCCTCTATTCGAACGATATTCTCTTTACCCTGATCATTGTGCTCGTTTCACTGGCGATCCTGGCGCTGCTCTCCATCACTATTTCCGCCGTGATTGTGCTCTCGCCCTGTCGTCGTCTCGTTAAAGCGCTGGCCTTTTTATACCGCCTGCCGCTGTTTATCCCGTTTATCGTTGCCGCGCAGATGATGCGGACCTTCCTGGCAAAAAACGGCCTGATGAACAATACGTTGGTTGCCCTCGGCGTAATGACGCCGATGGAGACCACCTCGCTGCTGGGCTGGAGCGGGATCATTATTACCTTTGTCTGGAAACAGATGGCCTTTACCACGCTGCTGATTAGCGGCGCCATGGCGGCGGTGGAGCCTACCCATATTCTGGCGGCGAAAAACCTCGGTGCCTCCCGGATGCGTATCTTGTTCGACATTATTTTGCCCCAGATATTGCCGACCATTGGCATCGCGATGGTGTTATCGACGGTCACCATGATGTCGGTGCTGTCAGTTCCCCTGATGATCGGCACTGGCACCCCGACGATGATGACCGTCGATATGGCATTTCGCGTCAACTCGTATGGCGACTATCCGGTTGCTAACGCGATGGGGGTCATCTCATACCTGATGTGCGCCGCGATGTCCTGGTTCTATCTGCGCCACAGCCTGAATGCAAAAGGAAATCCCTGATGAACGCGCTGTTTAAAAGAATTCGCGGCAGCTTTATTCTACAAACCCTTCTACTCACCTTTCTGGTGCTGGCGCTGTTTGGCCCGCTGCTTAACCTGCTGATCTGGACGGTGGCGGAGAGCTGGTTTTTCCCGCATACCTTGCCCAGTCAGTGGGGGCTGAAATACTGGGGGCAGGTTTTTAGCCCTTACAGTGACGTCTCCGGCTCGTTGTCCATCAGCGTCCTGATAGCTCTCCTGTCAGTGGTAGTGTGTCTGCTGATTTCAATCCCGGCAGGGTACGCACTTTCGCACCGGTCCATGCCGTGCCGCGCCTTCTTTATGCTGCTGTTTTTGATCCCGCAGGCCTTCCCGAACCTGACGGTCTATATGAACGTGGCGCGGCTCTTCTACCAGTGGGGGTTGAACGGGACGATTGCCGGGGTAGTGCTGGTGCACAGCGTGCACGGGCTGATGTACTCCATCTGGATAAGCGTCGCGGCGTTCTCGGCGCTCGATCCGCTGCTGGCGCGGGCGTCACGCAATCTGGGCGCCGGGCCGGTCTACACCTTTTTCCATATCATCCTGCCGCAGGCCGCCCCCGGGCTGATTGCCGCCAGCATCTTTGTCTTTCTCGAGTCGCTGGATGAGTTTACCGCCACGTTCTTTGTCGGCGCGCCGGAGATCAACACGCTGCCAATACTGCTCTATACCGCCAGCATGTCGGGGAATTATCAGATGTCCTCCATTACGGCGCTGATTCTGCTGGTGCCGTCGGTGATCTTTATGCTGGTGATCCATAAATTCATGCGCCCTGAGATGCTGTCGAAGCTGGGGAAATAACCGCCATTAGTTACAACATACTGTAAGCGTTTTCGATTAATAGTTCCCCGGCCGTTGGCCGGGGAAAGTGCCTGTTTATAACTCCTGCGCCGCACTCAGCACGCTATGCAGCAACACATTGGCCCCTTTTTCTGACCATTCCGGATGAATCTTTTCCGCTTCGTTATGGCTAATGCCCTTCACGCAGGGGATAAAGATCATGCTGGCAGGCGCGATTTTGCTGACGTAACAGGTATCGTGCCCGGCGCCGGATACCATCGATTTTGATGAATAGCCCAGCGCGGCCACAGCCTGTTCCGTTCGGACAAGACAGGTTTCATCAAAGGCGACAGGTGCATAGTCGAAGATGCGCTCGACGCTGGCGCTCACGCCACGCGTCGAAAGACCTGCAGCCGCCTGATGCAGCGCGGTTTCCATCGCCTCCAGCGCCTCGCTGAGCGGATGGCGGAACTCTACGCTGCACACCACCCGGGACGGGACGACGTTTCGTGAATTCGGGGTCACGTTCGCCATGCCGATGGTGGCACGCCCGTCCGGGGCATGCTGATAACCTATTTCCTCCACCTTCAGCGCCAGCTCCGCAAAAGCGGTTAACGCATCGCGGCGGCTGTGCATTGGCGTGGTGCCCGCATGTGCGGCAAACCCGTCGAGAGTAAGGGTAAACCAGCGCTGACCCATCGCAGCACGCACCAGGCCGATATCCACCGCTTCATCTTCGAGGATCGGTCCCTGTTCGATATGCAGCTCATAGCAGGCGTGGATCGGGAAGGCGCGGGCAGGGCGTGGGCCACGATAGCCGATGGCCTCAAGGGCGTCGCGAACGGTGATCTGTTTGCTGTCCATCCTGGCGTAAGCAAAGGCTTCGGAAAGTTGACCCGCCCAGACCCCGGAGGCGAGCATCGCCGGGGCAAAGCGCGCGCCTTCTTCGTTGGTCCAGTTCACCAGCACGATATCGCGCTCGGTTTCTACCTGATGATCGTTCAGGGTGCGCAGCAGCTCCAGCCCGGCCAACACGCCGTAGATCCCGTCATAGTTGCCGCCGAGCGGCTGGGAATCTACGTGGGAACCGGTCATCACCGGGGGCAGCGCCGGGTTTTTACCGGCGCGGCGGATAAACATATTGCCCATGCTGTCGACATCACAGGAGAAGCCCGCCTCCAGCGCCCAGTCGCGCAGCAGGTTGCGGGCAATACGATCTTCCTCGCTCAGCGCCAGGCGGGTCACCCCCCCGGCAGGGGTGCCGCCGATCTGCGCCATTCTCTCCAGCGTTGACCACAGGCGGTCTGCATTAACGCGGATCATGCTTTGTCCTTGGTGCTGCGATAGCGGAAGTCACAGCATTTACCGCCCTGCATGATGGTGGTGGTGCGCGTCAGCTCCACGTCCGGCGCGTAGCCGACGATGAATTTCTCATCCCGGGCGCACGACAGCAGGTGGCCGATCTCGCCGAGGCCCATCTCGTGATACATCTCGGCATAGCGGCAGCGGGTCACGTTGTAGTTGTACTGCTGGTCGTCGGCGTCGATCACCTTCACGTCCAGAGCGTTATCCTTCTCCCACAGATACTGCAGGGCGATAAAGCTCTTCACGTCCGCGCCGTTCGGCTCCTTGCTGGCAAACTCTTTGCCCGCGTTAATGGCGGCCTGCTCAATGGCCTCGCCAATCACCGCCTGAGCGCGGGTCTTGCCGATCTCGCGGACCAGGATTTCGTAAATTGGTTTAATAATTTCTGCTTCAATTTTGCGGCGGGCAAGAATGCCCAGCTCATTATTATCACTCATCACATTGCCTCACTGCGTTACTTAGCTTTTGCGCCGCCGAGCACGGTTTGCGGCTGCCATTTGCCATCGACCACTTTATAGACGGTGAAGGACGGAGCCTTCAGGTTGCCCTGATCGTCAAAGGCGATCTGCCCGGTGACGCCGGAATAGCTGATGGCGCGCAGGGCAGGCAGGTACTCTGCCGGATCAACCGAGTCGGCTTTTTCCATCGCGGCAACAAGTACGCGAGTGGCGTCATAGGCGAAGGGGGCGTGCAGTTCGATATGGGTGTGGTAGCGGGACTGGTATGCCTGCTCGAAGGTCTTGCCGCCCGGCATCTGATCCACCGGCAGGCCCGGCTCCAGCGCGACAACGCCTTCACCCTCTTTCTGCGCCAGTTGCAGGAAGGTCTGGCTGACAAAGCCGCCTGCGCCCATCAGGGTAGTCTTCATACCCAGCTGTTTGATACGACGCGCCAGCGGTGCCGCCTGGCTGTCCACGCCGCCGAAGAAGATCAGATCCGCATTTTTGCTGCGAATAGCGGTCAACACGGCGCTAAAGTCAACGGTTTTATCGTCCACGTACTGACGGTCAACAATCTTCACGCCCTGGGCTTCCAGCGATTTAATAAACTCATCCGCCAGGCCCTGACCAAAGGCGGTACGATCGTCGATAACCGCGATGCGTTTGGCTTTCAGGGTATTTACCGCGTACTGTCCGGCAAACTGGCCGCCGTCATCGTCGTGGCCCATCACGCGGAAGCTGGTGTCGAAACCCTGTTTGGTATAGGCATGACCGGTGGCAACGGGAGCCACCTGAGCGATACCGGCATCGTGATAGACGCGGGCCGCCGGGATGCTGGTGCCGGTGTTCCAGTGGCCGACCACGCCTGCCACGCCGCTATCCACCAGACGCTGCGCCACAGCCACGGCAGTGCGCGGATCCGACTGGTCATCTTCCGATTGCAGTTTGAAGGTCACCGCTTTACCGCCGATGGTCGGGTGCTGTTTGTTGATATCGTCAATCGCCAGCTGCGCACCGTTCTCCAGATCTTTACCGATACGGGCAGACGGCCCGGTCAGCGGGCCCGCCAGGCCGATCACCACGGTTTCGCTGTCGGCGGCCCAGGCACCGGTGGAGGCAAACCCGCTGAGCATAATGGCCGCGCTGAGCGCACTGATTTTAATGGTTTTCATTATTTTTCCCTGATATTGGTTGGTGTGTTAAGCGGGCATTTCACCCAAATAAATCTGTGCAATCTGGTCGTCGTCGAGCATCGCCCTGGACTCGCCGTGATGGACGATGCTGCCGCTGTCCATCACCCAGGCCTGGTCGGTCACTTCCAGCGCCAAGCGGGCGTTCTGTTCGATCAGCAACAACGCCACGCCGCGCTCGCGTAGTCCGGCGATGACGGCAAAAATGTTCTCCACCATCTTCGGCGCGAGGCCCATGGAGGGTTCGTCGAGGATCAGCAGGCGCGGACGGCTGAGCAGGGCGCGGTTCAGGGCTAAAAGCTGCTGTTCCCCGCCGGAGAGCAGACCGGCGAGCTGATGCTGGCGTTCGCCAAGCCGCGGGAACCGTTCGAAAATTTCGTTCATCTCCTGCCTGACAGTGACAGCGTCACGTCGAAGCCAGGCCCCCATCTGCAGGTTCTCCAGCACCGTCATGCGGGCGAAGATGCCGCGGCCTTCCGGAACCATCACCAGCCCGTCGCGTAGCAGCGCTTCGGCTTTCTGTTTGCGGACCGGTTTTCCGTTAAATTCGATGTTGCCGCCAAAACGCTCCAGCCCGGTGATGGCCCGTACGGTGGAGCTTTTGCCCGCGCCGTTGGCCCCGATCAGCGTGGCTTGTTCGCCTTCACGCAGGCTAAAGGAGACGTCGCGCACCGCCTGGATGCCGCCGTAATGCACGTCCAGACGTTCCACTTTCAGTAATTCAGACATGAGCATTGCCTCCAAGCCAGGCGGCGATCACCGCCGGGTCGCGACGCACGCTGTCCGGGGTGCCGCTGGCCAGCGTTTTGCCGTAATCCAGCACCGTTAGGCGATCGCAGATCCCCATCACCAGCTTGACGTCGTGTTCAATCATCAGCAGGGTTTTGCCGTCGTCACGAATACGGGTCAGCAGCTCCCCGAGAGCCACTTTCTCCGCCGCGTTCATCCCGGCGGCGGGTTCATCCAGCGCCAGCAGCAGCGGATCGGTCGCCAGCGCGCGGGCGATCTCCAGCCGCCGCTGATGGCCGTAAGCCATATCGCAGGCGCGGTAGTGGGCAAACTTCGCAATGCCGGTGTACGCCAGCCAGTGCCAGGCCTGCTCAAGGGTCTGAGCTTCTTCTGCCCGGGCGCGTTTGTGACGGCTCAGCGCCGCCCAGAGTCCGTTGCGGGTGCGCACGTGGCGACCCACCATGACGTTCTCCAGCACCGACATCTCGTTAAACAGACGCACGTTCTGGAAGGTACGGGCGATGCCCGCGGCAGTTACCTTCTCGATCTGGGTCGGGAAGTAGGGCTTATCGGCGATGGCGAACTCACCGCTGTCAGCGGGATACAGGCCGGTGATCAGGTTAAAGCAGGTGGTTTTGCCCGCGCCGTTGGGGCCAATCAGGCCATAGATTTCGCCCTTATTAATCGACATCGAGACGTTATCCACGGCGGTAAGGCCGCCAAAGCGTTTGGACATATTGCGCACGGTTAACAGGCTCATGCTTTTACCTCCTTGTGGCGCTTCGGCCAGATGCCCGACGGGCGAACCAGCATCACCAGCACCAGCGCCAGGCCGTAAAACAGCTGACGCAGGATCTCCGGATCAATCAGTACCGAACCAAACAGCGCCTGTTGGACCGGGGCCGCCTGGCTGCGCAGCAGCTCCGGCAGGGCGGTGAGCAGTACCGCACCGAGGATCACCCCCGGGATATGGCCCATCCCACCCAGCACCACCATCGCCAGCACGGCAATGGACTCCTGCAGGGTGAAGGATTCCGGCGAGACAAAGCCCTGGAAGGCGCCGAACAGCGCCCCGGCCACACCGCCGAAGGAGGCACCCATGGCAAAGGCCAGCAGCTTAAAGTTGCGCACGTTGATGCCCATTGCCCGGGCGACATCTTCATCTTCACGGATAGCGTGCCACGCCCGGCCAATGCGCGAGTGTTGCAGGCGCAGGCAGACAAAAATGATCCCGACAATCACCAGCATCAGCAGGTAGTACCACAGCCACAGGGCGGGCACTTTGACGCCGAACCAGTGGTAAACGCCGCTGAACTTCAGGCCAAACAGGTTGAGGGTGTCAACGCCGGTAATGCCTTTTGCGCCGTTGGTGATATTCACCGGGCGGTCGAGGTTACGCATCAGAATGCGGATGATCTCCCCGAAGCCGAGGGTCACAATCGCCAGGTAATCCCCGCGCAGCTTCAGCGTCGGGGCACCCAGTAGAATGCCGCACACCGCCGCGACCAGCGCCGCAATCGGGACAATCAGCAGGTACGAGGTGTGCAGCCCGTCCGGGAACCAGAGGCTCAGGATCGGGAACACCTCTGCGAGATGCGGTGACGCCATAAGCGCCGCCAGATAGGCGCCAACGGCATAGAAGGCGATAAAGCCCATATCCAGCAGGCCGGTGTAGCCGACAACAATATTCAGCCCCAGCGCCAGCATGATGTAGAGCAGGGCGAAGTCGATCACCCGCACCCAGTAGTTGCCACCCAACTGGGTAGCCACGATCGGCGCGAGCAGCAGGGCAAGCACGAAGAGCGTCATGCCGGACCAGAATTTACCGCTGGCCGCCGGGGTTTTGATTTCAATGGCAGTCATGATTTTCCCTTATGCCCTGTGCGCCACGCGCTCGCCCAGCAGACCTGCCGGACGGAAGACCAGCACCAGAATCAGCACAATAAAGGCGAACACGTCCTGGTAGTTGCTGCCGAACACGCCGTGAGTCAGCTCGCCCAGATAACCGGCGCCCAGCGCTTCGATAATGCCGAGCAGGATCCCGCCAATCATCGCTCCGCGAATATTGCCGATGCCGCCGAGAACGGCTGCGGTAAAGGCTTTAATGCCCGGCAGAAAGCCCATTGAGAAGCTGGCGTTGCCGTAGTTGCTGGCCATCATCACGCCCGCCAGCGCGGCAAAAATGCCACCAATCGCAAAAGTCAGGGTGATGATGGCGTTTGGATTAACCCCCATCAGGGTGGCGACGCGTGGGTTTTCAGCCACCGCGCGCATACCGCGGCCGAGGCGGGTGTACTCCACCAGCAGCCACAGGCCGGTCATGACGATCAGCGCCAGCGCCACGGTAACTATGCCGGTGATGGTGACAATCGCCGGAGGATGCGCCTCGCTACCTGCCGTGATGGCAATCGGGTCCATCGGCAGGATCTGCGGGAACATCAGCGGATTACGCGACCAGATAATCATCGCCACGGTTTGCAGCAGCACCGATACGCCAATCCCGGAGATCAACGGTGCCAGCCGCGGGGCATTACGCAGGCGGCGGTAGGCAAAGCGCTCAACGGCCATCGCCAGCAGGGCGCAGACCGCCATGGCGATCAGCAGCGCAAAGCCGAGCTGCAGCAGCTGCGGCATGGCGGGGAAATAGCCGTTGAGAAGATTCAGCGCCGAGAGGGTGGTCAGCGCGCCAACCATCAAAATATCGCCATGGGCGAAGTTAATAATGCGCAAAATGCCATACACCATGGTATAGCCCAGCGCGATCAGCGCGTAGATGCTGCCCAGCATCACGCCATTGATCAGTTGTTGTATGAGTGTGTCCAACGTTGTTACCCGACAAATTGCTCTTTTCAGCGGCTAACATCTAATAATTGAATTAAATTGTGAAATACGCATATATTCTTTCTTATGATTTTTGGAGCTTGCACTATCTGATTGATTTTAATGATTATGATAAATGGCTGATTAACCGGATTATCCATAACAGATCAATATATGAATAAAACAGAACAATCCCTGGCGTTGTCGGCCTTTGCCGAGAGCCGGCTGGCGAACGATCCACCGCTCCGTGCTGTGCGAGCCTTCGAGGCGATAGCCCGGCTGGGCAGCGTGACGCAGGCGGCCCAGGAGCTGGAGATATCGCCCTCGGCGGTGAGTCATCAGCTGAAAGTGCTGGAAGGGTATTTACAGATGCCGCTCACCGAGCGTCAGGGGCGCGGGCTGATCCTGAGCCAGCAGGGGCGGGATTATTACCGCTCCATTCGCGCGGCCTTTAACGTGCTGCGCCAGGCCACCGGGCATCTGCTGGAGCAGGTGCAGACCCGCCAGGTGACCATCAGCCTGATCCCGCTTTTTGGCATGGGGTGGTTTATCCCGCGCCTGCCCGGGTTTATGCGGGCTAACCCACAGACCGAAATTAACGTGGTCTACGCCAATCACCGCAACTACCTGAGCGATGCTTCGGATATGTCGATCCGCTTCGGCAATGGGCAGTGGGCGGGCTACCAGAGCGAAAAGCTGATCTCCGGGCAGATGGTGCCAGTCTGTAGCCGGGCGTTTTTGCTCCTGCACGGGCATATCGATACCCCCGAACAGCTGCTGCAAATGCCGCTCCTGCATGATGAGGAGCGCACTACCTGGCAGCAGTGGTTTATCCAGCAGGGGGTAAAACGCCCGCTGCGGCGCAGCGGCCCGATGTTTGAAGACGGGCTGTTAACCCTGGCGGGGGTACAGGCGGGGCTGGGCTGCGCGTTGATGCGCGAACCGCTGATTGCACCCTATCTGGAGAGCGGTGAGCTGGTGAAGATCTTCGATCTCCCTATCGACGATGGTCGGGATTACTACCTGTGCGTGCGTCAGGATGGAGAGATGAGTCAGGACGGGAAGTTGCTTCAGAACTGGTTGCGGCGGAACAGTAACCTCTCCCTTGAGGGAGAGGGTTAGGGGAATCAGACTGTGCCGGAGCAACAATGCCGGGTGGCGGCTACGCCTTACCCGGCCTACAAAACTCAACCCCTACGGGCCCGCGTGGCGTACCAGCACAGCAGCGAGCCAGCGCACACCATCATCGCCCCCTGCCAGAAGCTGAACGACAGCGGCGCATTCAGCAGCACCGCCGCCAGCGCCGCTGACAGTACCGGGGTGAAATAGGATGCCGCCGCCAGCAGCGTCACGTTGCCGTGCAAGATACCGATATTCCACGACGCGTAGCCAAACCCCAGCGCCACGCCGCACATTAAAAGTTTGATCACCACCGGCACGCTAAACACCATCTCCGGCTGCGGGCTGAAAGCATATTTCAGCCACAGGGTCAGGGCGGTGAGCAATACAAACAGGGTGATCCCGTTCTGGCCGTTGGCGTATTTACTGGTCACGGTGCAGTAGGCTGCCCAGATAAAGGCGCCAACGAACGCAAGGCCGTAACTTAGCGGGTTGGAGACAATATTGCGGGCGATATCCGTTGGGTTCAGCCCGTTTTCGCCGCCTAATACCCAGCTCACCCCCAGCAGGGCGATGATCAGGCCTGGGATCACCCACAGGGTGGTTTTCTGGCCGTTAAACAGAATGGCGAACACGATGGTCAGGCTCGGCCAGAGATAGTTCACCATCCCCACCTCAATTGCCTGATGGCGGGTGGCGGCATAGCCTAACGAGAGGGCAAGACAGATTTCATAGCTGACAAACAGCACGCTGCCGGCAATGAGATAGCGGGGCGAGAAACGACGCAGTCTGGGGAAACCCACCGTTACCAGACAGAGTAAACCGCTCAGTGTATAGATTGCCGCCGCGCCCCCAACCGGACCTAATCCCTCGCTAACGCCCCTAATCAGACCCACCATCGTGCTCCAGAGCACGATCGCGGCCAGACCGACCAGGGTGGCTTTTTTTCTCTCCATCGCATTTCCACTGGCTATCAATTTAAGGGGCAAATTTATAGCACTGTTTCAGTACCTTCCGCGAATTTATCTGTGCCGAAGTAACCCTTTAGCATTAGTAAAAGCCGCCAGCGCTGACTATTAAGAGGGCGAAGATCGGCGATATTGATTTGCCGCAAAAAAAACAGGGGCTTTGCTGTTAGTTTTCCGCCGGACTTCTCAATGATCTAACGAGGACAACGATGGACGTCAGTCGCAGACAGTTTTTTAAAATCTGCGCGGGCGGTATGGCCGGGACAACAGTAGCCGCTCTGGGGTTTGCCCCCAAAATGGCGCTGGCTCAGGCGCGCAACTATAAGTTGCTGCGTGCCAAAGAGATCCGCAACACCTGCACATACTGCTCCGTGGGATGCGGGCTATTGATGTATAGCCTGGGTGATGGCGCGAAGAACGCTAAAGCGTCGATTTATCATATTGAAGGCGATGCGGATCATCCGGTCAGCCGCGGGGCGTTATGCCCGAAAGGGGCGGGCCTGCTGGACTATGTTCACAGCGACAACCGTCTGCGTTATCCGGAATACCGCGCGCCCGGCTCCAATAAATGGCAGCGCATCTCCTGGGATGAGGCCTTCACCCGCATTGCGAGATTGATGAAAGCCGACCGCGACGCCAACTTCGTCGAGACCAACGAACAGGGTGTAACGGTCAACCGCTGGCTCTCCACCGGGATGCTCTGCGCCTCGGCGGCGAGTAATGAAACCGGCATGCTGACGCAAAAATTTGTGCGCTCACTCGGCATGCTGGCGGTAGACAACCAGGCGCGCGTCTGACACGGACCAACGGTAGCAAGTCTTGCTCCAACATTTGGTCGCGGTGCGATGACCAACCACTGGGTTGATATCAAAAACGCTAACGTCGTGGTGGTGATGGGCGGTAACGCCGCTGAAGCCCATCCGGTGGGATTCCGCTGGGCGATGGAAGCGAAAAATAACAACGATGCGACGCTGATCGTCGTCGATCCGCGCTTTACGCGTACGGCATCGGTGGCCGATATCTATGCGCCTATTCGCTCCGGTACGGACATTACGTTCCTGTCTGGCGTGCTGCTGTACCTGATCGAAAACAATAAAATTAACGCCGAGTACGTTAAGCACTACACCAACGCGAACCTGCTGGTGCGGGAAGATTTTGCCTTTGAGGACGGGTTGTTCAGCGGCTATGACGCCGAAAAACGCCAGTACGATAAATCCTCCTGGAACTATCAGTTCGATGAAAACGGTTACGCGAAACGCGATGAAACCCTGACCGACCCGCGCTGCGTCTGGAACCTGCTTAAGCAGCACGTTTCCCGCTATACGCCGGAGGTGGTGGAGAACATCTGCGGAACGCCGAAAGCGGATTTCCTGAAAGTATGTGAAGTGCTGGCCTCCACCAGTGCCGCGGACAGAACCACGACGTTCCTCTACGCGCTGGGCTGGACGCAACACACCGTGGGTGCGCAGAACATCCGTACCATGGCGATGATCCAGCTCCTGCTCGGCAACATGGGCATGGCCGGTGGCGGCGTGAACGCATTGCGCGGGCACTCTAACATTCAGGGGCTCACCGATCTGGGGCTGCTCTCTACCAGTCTGCCGGGCTACCTGACGCTGCCGTCGGAAAAACAGACCGATCTGCAAACCTACCTGACGGCGAACACACCAAAAGCGACCCTGCCGGACCAGGTGAACTACTGGAGCAACTATCCGAAGTTCTTCGTCAGCCTGATGAAATCGTTCTATGGCGATGCGGCGCAGAAGGAGAACGACTGGGGCTTTAACTGGCTGCCGAAATGGGACCAGGCTTACGACGTCATCAAGTATTTCAACATGATGGCGAAGGGCGACGTGACGGGTTACATCTGCCAGGGCTTTAACCCGGTGGCGTCGTTCCCGGACAAAAACAAGATTGTCGCCAGCCTCAGCAAGCTGAAGTACATGGTGGTGATCGACCCGCTGGTGACGGAAACCTCGCACTTCTGGCAGAACCACGGCGAGATGAACGATGTGGATCCCGCCTCCATTCAGACCGAAGTGTTCCGTCTGCCCTCAACCTGTTTTGCCGAAGAGGATGGCTCTATCGCCAACTCCGGTCGCTGGCTGCAGTGGCACTGGAAAGGACAGGATGCGCCGGGTGAAGCGCGCAACGACGGCGAGATCCTGGCCGGGATTTTCCATCGCCTGCGTGAGATGTACCGCACCGAAGGCGGAAAGGGCGTTGAGCCGCTGCTGCGGATGAACTGGCACTACAAACAGCCGGATCACCCGGAATCGGAAGAGGTGGCGAAAGAGAATAACGGCCGTGCGCTGGCGGATCTCTATGATGCCAGTGGCGCGCTTATCGCGAAAAAAGGCCAGCTGCTGAGCAGCTTCGCCCAACTGCGCGATGACGGTACCACCTCCTCTTCCTGCTGGATTTACACCGGCAGCTGGACCGAGCAGGGCAACCAGATGGCTAACCGCGATAACGCCGACCCGTCCGGGCTGGGCAATACGCTGGGCTGGGCCTGGGCTTGGCCGCTTAACCGTCGCGTGCTCTACAACCGTGCCTCGGCGGATATCAACGGCAAGCCGTGGGATGCGAAACGGATGCTGATCCAGTGGAACGGCACGAAGTGGACCGGAAACGATATCCCGGACTTCAACACCGCCGCGCCGGGCAGCAACACCGGGCCGTTTATCATGCAGCCGGAAGGGCTGGGACGTCTGTTTGCCATCGACAAGCTGGCGGAAGGGCCATTCCCGGAACACTACGAGCCGATGGAAACGCCGCTCGGCACCAACCCGCTGCACCCGAACGTGGTCTCCAGTCCGGTGGTGCGTGTCTATCAGGAAGATGTTGTGCGCATGGGCAAGAAAGACAAGTTCCCGTACGTCGGCACTACCTATCGCCTGACTGAGCACTTCCACACCTGGACCAAGCATGCGCGACTGAACGCCATCGCCCAGCCGGAGCAGTTTGTAGAGATCAGCGAAACCCTGGCGAAGGCCAAAGGGATTGCCAACGGCGATCGCGTTAAGGTCAGTAGCCAGCGCGGGTTCATTCGCGCCGTGGCGGTGGTCACCCGTCGTCTGCAGGCCCTGAACGTTCACGGCCAGCAGGTGGAAACCGTGGGTATTCCGCTGCACTGGGGCTTTGAAGGGGTGGCGCAGAAAGGTTATATCGCCAACACCCTGACGCCTGCGGTGGGGGATTCCAACTCGCAAACGCCAGAGTACAAGGCGTTCCTGGTCAACATCGAGAAAGCATAAGGAGCGAATAAATGTCGATGGAAACACAAGACGTCATCAAACGCTCCGCCACTAACGGCTTTACCCCCGCGCCTCGTGCGCGGGACTACAAAGCGGAAGTGGCTAAGCTGATTGATGTCTCCTCCTGTGTGGGCTGTAAAGCCTGCCAGGTGGCCTGTTCCGAGTGGAACGATATCCGCGACGAGGTGGGGCACTGCGTTGGGGTTTACGATAACCCGGCGGATCTGAGCGCCAAATCCTGGACGGTGATGCGCTTTAGCGAAACCGACCAGAACGGCAAGCTGGAGTGGCTGATCCGTAAAGATGGCTGCATGCACTGTGAGGATCCAGGCTGCCTGAAGGCCTGCCCGTCCGCCGGAGCGATTATTCAGTACGCCAACGGCATCGTCGATTTCCAGCAGGAGAACTGTATCGGCTGCGGGTACTGCATCGCCGGGTGTCCGTTCAACGTGCCGCGCCTCAGTAAAGAGGATAACCGCGTCTACAAATGCACCCTCTGCGTGGATCGCGTCAGCGTTGGCCAGGAGCCTGCCTGCGTGAAGACCTGTCCGACCGGGGCGATTCACTTTGGCACCAAAAAGGAGATGCTGGAGGTGGCGCAGCAGCGGGTGGATAAGCTGAAAGCGCGCGGCTATGCCAATGCGGGCATTTACAACCCGCAAGGGGTGGGCGGAACGCACGTGATGTATGTTCTGCACCATCTCGACCAGCCGGAGCTGTATCACAACCTGCCGAAGGACCCGGCGATCGATACCTCCATCAACCTGTGGAAAGGGGCGCTGAAGCCGCTCTCTGCGGCGGGCTTTATCGCCACCTTTGCCGGGCTGATTTATCACTACGTGGGTATCGGACCGAACAAAGAGGTGGATGACGATGAGGAGGAGCATCATGACTAAATCGAAAATGATTGTGCGCACGAAGTTTGTCGACCGCGCCTGTCACTGGACGGTAGTGATCTGCTTCTTCCTAGTGTCATTGTCGGGGATTTCGTTCTTCTTCCCGACCCTGCAATGGCTGACGGAGACCTTCGGCACCCCGCAGATGGGGCGCATTCTGCACCCGTTCTTCGGGGTGCTGATTTTCGTGGCGCTGATGTTTATGTTCGTGCGTTTTGTGCATCACAACATCCCGGACAAGCAGGATATTCCTTGGTTGAAGGGGATTGTTGAGGTGCTGAAGGGCAACGAGCATAAAGTCGCGCGAGTGGGTAAATACAACGCCGGGCAGAAGATGATGTTCTGGACCATCATGAGCATGATTTTTGTGCTGCTGGTGACCGGCGTGATTATCTGGCGTCCGTACTTTGCCCAGTATTTCCCGATGCAGGTGGTGCGTTACAGCCTGCTTATCCATGCGACCTCGGCCATTATTTTGATCCACGCCATTCTGATCCATATGTATATGGCGTTCTGGGTTAAAGGCTCCATTAAAGGGATGATCGAAGGGAAGGTGAGCCGCCGCTGGGCACAGAAACACCACCCGCGCTGGTATCGTGATGTGGAGCGCCTGGAAGCGCAGAAAGATGTGAGTGAAGGGATGAAGTAAGGTGATCTGTTGCCCGGCGGCGCTGCGCTTGCGCGGGCCTACGGAGTAACTCCCCGCTCCGGATGATTTCGGCGCGGGGACTTTGGCAAGTCAGGTGTTGGTGACTATTGCATCTATTGCTGCAACCACCCGGGCTCTTGCCGCCTGCATATTACAGACGAAATACTTGCTGGTGAGTTTCCTTTTCTCCACGCTGGTTATACCGGGCGTATTCATAAATAACGTCTGAAAATCAATATTAATGACAGCGGATGCCGGATTAATATGCCCTGAAAGATGATTACGATAACTTAACGGCAGGATTAAACGGGTCGATAAATCATCATAATAATCATGTTGTATCACCATCAGGTAGGGGTGTAATTCACTGGTTCTGCCCGATGGATTACGGTAAATGTCAAACTGAAAGCACATTAAATCCCTCCGAAAAAGGGATCGTCAGACAGCAAACCGGCCTTCGCAACAAACTCATTCATAGCTTGCATGAATTCCTTATCACGTTTGCGTTGCTCGATACGCTCCTCTACCGTTAATTCCGGGCGTGGTGCCACTCCGGTTAGGTGTTCTTTAACTGCATTGCTCTGAAGGGTGTCCAGTTTCATTATTATTGTCCCCTGTATTGGCACTGCCATTATCAACCCCCAACCATAAAAAACAATACCGATTCACCTGGTCATTCAGGAATTGCGAGCAGGCTTCCAGACAAAAGCAACAGGGTGAAAACAGGTGAAATTAATGCGAATCTCCCTCCCGATAAATAACCGGGAGGGCAGTAATACTCAGAACTTCTCTTTAATATAACGGAACGGATAAGCGGTCGGCTTAACTTTGCCGATTTTTCGTTTCGGTAATTTCACCGGTTCTTCTGGAATTTCTTTATAGGGAATCTGCGACAGCAGGTGCGAGATAATATTCAGCCGCACGCGCTTTTTATCTTCGGAGCGGGCGACAAACCACGGGGCCCATGCGGTGTCGGTGGCGGCGAACATCGCATCGCGCGCTTCGGTGTATTCATCCCAGCGGGTGAAGGATTTAATGTCCATTGGGGAGAGCTTCCAGGTTTTTCGCCCGTCGTTAATGCGGTCGCGCAGACGACGCTCCTGCTCTTTAGGCGTCACTTCCAGCCAGTATTTGATCAGAATAATGCCCGCATCGACCATCGCTTTTTCAATGATGGGCGCACCGTCGAGAAATTTCTCTACCTGCTCTTCCGTACAGAACCCCATTACCCGTTCCACCCCCGCGCGGTTGTACCAGCTGCGGTCGAAAATCACGATTTCCCCCGCCGAGGGCAGATGCGGCACGTAGCGCTGGAAGTAGAGCTGGCTTTTCTCTTTTTCCGTCGGGGCGGGCAGCGCCACCACCCGGAACACGCGTGGGCTGACGCGCTCTGTCAGGGCTTTGATCGTGCCCCCTTTACCGGCGCCATCGCGGCCTTCAAAGACGACGCACACCTTCAGGCCCTTACTCACCACCCAGCGCTGAAGCGTTACCAGCTCCTCATGCAGGCGATGCAGCTCTTTTTCATACTCCTTGCGTTTAAGGGGGGCGGGAGGCGTGTTAGTCGCAACGGGTTTGCTTTTCTTTTTATCTGCCATGATGCGTTCCTTTCAGGGTTTCTGCCGGGACGGTGTGACATAACACTTTGAAGTGTAATCACGGACAGGGGGATTGGTGGAAAATATTCACACCCCACCCGAAATAATGGATGAAGCTGCCAGCGGCGCGATTTGAACTGGCTCACCATACAAGATTGTTCAATAATGTCTGTCGCAATTTTTTAACAAGTGGCTGTGGTATGAAAAAGACGGTGTTTTCGTTAGCGCTTGGCACGTTCGGTCTGGGAATGGCCGAATTTGGCATTATGGGTGTGTTAACCGAGCTGGCGCGGGATGTGGGGATCACCATTCCCTCCGCCGGGAATATGATTTCGTTTTACGCCTTCGGGGTCGTTATTGGCGCGCCAGTCATCGCCATCTTTTCGAACAAGTTCTCCTTAAAGTCGATCCTGCTGTTCCTGGTAACGCTGTGCCTCATCGGCAATGCGATTTTTACCTTCTCCACCTCGTACACCATGCTGGCGATCGGGCGGCTGGTCTCCGGCTTTCCCCATGGCGCGTTCTTTGGTGTCGGCACCATCATCCTCTCGCGTATTGCGCCACCGGGTAAAGTGACGCTGGCGGTGGCGGGGATGATTGCCGGGATGACGGTCGCCAATCTTGCCGGCGTACCGCTCGGCACCTGGCTGGGGCACCAGTTCAGCTGGCGCTACACCTTCTTCCTGATTGCTGCATTCAATCTGCTGGTGCTGCTCTCTGTCATTCTGTGGGTGCCGCAGACCTTTGATAAGACGCAGACTCGTCTGCGGGAACAGTTTCTCTTTTTGAAAAAGCCGGAGCCGTGGTTTATCTTCGCCGCCACCATGTTCGGCAACGCCGGGGTCTTTGCCTGGTTCAGCTTCGTTAAGCCGTTTATGATCAACGTGTCGGGCTTTTCCGAAGGGGTGATGACCGCGATCATGATGCTGATGGGGCTCGGCATGGTGCTGGGCAACCTGTTCAGCGGCAAGCTCTCCGGGCGCTACAGCCCGCTGCGCATTGCGGCAATGACCGACCTGGTGATTGTGCTGTCGCTGCTGCTGTTATTTGCCTTTGGCGGGCTGCCTGTGGCCTCGCTGGTGATGGGCTTTATCTGCTGCGCGGGGCTGTTTGCGCTGTCGGCACCGTTGCAGATCCTGCTCCTGCAAAATGCGCAGGGCGGGGAGATGCTCGGTGCGGCAGGCGGGCAGGTGGCGTTTAATCTCGGTAGCGCCATTGGAGCATACTTTGGCGGGATGATGATTACGCTGGGCTTTAGCTGGAGTTATGTCACATTACCGGCGGCGCTGCTTTCATTCTGCGCCATGTCGTCGCTATTGATTTATGGCCGTTTGAAAGCGCGGCGGGGAGAGGCTAACGCACAGGCGATAGCCTAAGCAACGTGCGCGCAGATTGCCCGGCGGCGCTGCGCTTGCACGGGCCTACGTTTTCCCCGGCCTGGCTTTTGTAGGCCGGGTAAGCGAAGCGCCACCCGGTAAAAAGCTCTCACATCACGCTTTCGAGGTATTTCAGGAAATCTTCAACTTGCTCCGGCGAGGCGGTATCGGCCTGATAAAGAATGTCCAGCGTGACATTCTTCAGGCCGCAAAAGCCGAAAACGCCTTCAACTAACTGGGTTCGTATCGCCGTCGAATAGCCGTGTTTATCAAAGCCCTTGAGATCGCTGCCCGCCGTCGCGACAAGGCGTACCGGCACATCGCGTAAGTTACCCACAATTCGACCGTCTTCCGCCACCTTGTACGCCCAGTTCAGGGTGAGTACCCGATCAAACCAGCCTTTCAGCAGACCCGGAACGGACCACCAGTAGATCGGGAAGACAAACACCAGCATATCTGCCCGCTCCACACGCTGTTGCTCACGCCGAATATCGGCAGGAAGGGCGCTGGCATCCCCGTGATACAGGGCAAGATCGGGACGCACCATTGCCGGTGTAAAGGCTTCAGCGTGGAGATCGGCAATCTCGACCTGCGTGCCTTGTTCACGTAAGCGGGCGGCAATTCGCGCCGCCAGTGTGTGGGATAACGAATTTTCGACAGGATGAGCCGTCACGATCAGCGCATTATCTATGACATGTGTTACAGACATAACCACCTCAGCAGCAAGTTAACTTGCCACCTATATTACTATTGGTAACTTACGTGTCAATCCGTCGGCACCACTCATTTTGTGCTGTCGGCACAGGTGTTCAGTACACCAAACATCGCGCCGCAGAGCATATCTTCCGCGACGTTTCGGGCAAGTACGCCGTTGCTGGCAGAGGTGCTAAGCGCCTCCGCCGCACCAATAATGGCCGTCAGCGCCGCTTCTCCCTGCACTCCTTTCAGGGTGATATAGGGGGAGAGCGCCGTGCGCAGGCAGTCTGCACATTCGGCAACGCAGGCTTCCCGGAATGTCTGCAGCGCCCGGGAGCCGGACAGGGCCGCAGCGATAGGCCCTGTCTCTGGCCCGGCGCTGATGGCGCAATCAATATAGGCGGCACTGAAAAAGCGGACGGTGTTATCCAGCGTTTTATTATCGACATTCAGCGTTTCACGGAATTTGTTTAACTGCCGATCGCTGTAATCCTGATACAGCGCCATCAATAACCCTTCACGATCGCCGAAGTGATCGTAGGGAATGGGCTTGGTGACGTTTGCCCGCTCGGCCAGATAGCCCAGCGTCAGTGCCTCGGTGCCTTGCTGGCGTACGATCCCACGAGCCACCTCCAGCAACTGTACCCGTCGATCCTCTTTTCTTAACCGTTTAACGACCATATTGCCCTCGCGCCAGTGTCTACTAAAGGTAGTTTACACGGTTTATTCGCGAGGCTGTATGCTTTGTGGTAATACCGCCACGGCAAAAAAGGCTCCCGTTTTGGGAGCCTGATACGCCCTTACGGCAGCGACGGTTCGCCCAGGGTTAACATCAAACGGTTCGCCCAGGCGAAGAACGCGGCAGACTGCACCAGATCCAGCTGGGCCAGGGTATCCAGCCCCTGACGTTCCAGCGCTGCCAGATGCCCCGGCGTCACTGCGGGTGGTGTGACCGACAGCGCGGCGGCAAAATCGATCCCTGCCTGCCAGCGTGGTGACTGCCCGCTGCTCAGAGATTGCCCTGGCTCGACTGCCAGCACTCTTTCCACGGCATCATCATCCTTCGACAGCTGGCTGGCTTTCCGTGCATGGACAGAGGCGCAGTAAATGCAGCCGTTCACCTTGCTGGTCACCGCCGCAGCCAGCTCTCGCTCCGCCCGCGACAGGCCGCCGGAGGTATAGAAAATCCCTTTATCGGTGAGCGTTCGTTGTTCCAGCACCGGCAGGTTGCGCCCCAGCAGGCGAAAATAGTCGGAGTCGGTATGGCCGAATTTAGCGAGGAGCGCCTGCTCGTCGGCGCTGAATTCCGCCAGGGGTTTGGGTGCCAGCCACGGTTCCCAGCCCAGCTCTTGCTGGGTAAAGACCACCGGTGCGGCTTTGCCGTTTTTAGTGAGCGGCACAGTGTGCCAGTGGCCCGCCACAACAGGGAGATCGCTGGCCGCTACCGGTTTGTCATTAAGCAGCCGCAGCCCAACGATCAGGCGGCTCTGGAAGCTGACAAAGGCGATCAGCTGCGCCAGGGTGACAATCCCTTCTTTGCTCCAGCCTGCCAGGGTGAGCGCATTGATCGCCCCCGGGGTGGCCTGGACCGGAGAGAAGGTCAGCAGACGGGCGAAGGTCAGGGCGGGAGTGAGACGCACGGAGGTCGGATCGGCCAGGCCAAACCCGGCATAGTGGGCCGCCAGCGCGTCGGCGTTGTGCCATTTCGCCACTTTTGCCGCTACCGCAAAGCGTTCGTCCAGCGCAAAGTCGGCATCCTGCTGACTGAATAAGGTTTCGTAGCTCCCCTGAGCATGACGCGTGGCCGCCTCGCGGGTGAGTCGTGCCTGTTCCAGCGCGGAACCCGGGGCAATCTCCGCCAGTTCGGAGAGAATATCCTGACTTAAAGCCATAGTGACTCCTTATTAAAGATGAGGGGCGATCTGCTCTGCGATTAACTCAATCGAACGTAAGGTGTCCTGATGCGACGGCTCAACCGAATGCACCTGGAATGAAATGTCGGTGGCGCGCGCCAGCACCGAATCCTCAGCCAGCGAGGCGAGCACCGTCTGCGGCGCGCCGATGTGCGCATCAAACTGGCGGATATAATCCGTGACAGTGTCACCTGCAAGGGCGTGCCCGGCGGCCTGATGCTGCTGCGCCTGACGGGTCAGGCCCGGTTCGGCAATCTTTAGCGCGTACGCATCGCTGTCGGCAACAAATGCGGTGCGCGAGGCCAGAATACGCGGGGAAACGCCGGACGGCAGCGCGTCGAGGTAGGCGTCGATAATCGGGTTCTGGATCGCATCCAGCGGCAACAACTGATTGTCCGCCGGGCGCGGCTGGGTGCGGGAGAGCATCAGGCCGTGACCCTGCTGTGCGGCACGCACCGCCCCCTCCACCGAAAAGGTGGCGATCCACACCCGCTCCGTCAGGCCGGGCGCGGGCGGATAGAGATGGTTATCGGGGTGAGTCAGGGAATCTCCGCGCCAGGCGCTCTGGATCAGATGCAGGTGATCGGCAAAGGTCGCCGCCCGCTCGTTGACGGTCAGCCCGAACGGCAGAAACGAGGTCGGCGTGCCGCCGGAGCCAAACCCGACCTCGAGCCGTCCGTCAGACAGCAGATCCAGCACCGCCGCGTCTTCTGCTACCCGCAGCGGGTTCTCCAGCGGCAGGGTGATAATGGCGGTACCCAGACGAATGCGGGTGGTGTGTGCCGCGACGTGGGCGAGGAACACCAGCGGCGAGGGCAGGCCGCCCTCATGCTCATGGAAGTGGTGCTGGGCGATCCACGCGGTATCAAAACCGTAGCGTTCAGCATGGCGGATCTGCTCTGTTGCCAGGCGATAGCGTTCTTTGGCTGGGGCAGCGTCCAGCAGGCGGGTGAAGAAACCCAGGCGTTTACGCGTCATGCGTACTCCTTCTGTGAAAAATGGGGAATGGCGTCGATCAGTTCGCGGGTGTAGTCGTTCTGCGGTGCGGCAAACAGCGACTCAACTGCGCCGTGCTCAACAACCTGACCGCTGCGCAAAACGGTGACGCTGTGGGCAATGCGCCGCACGGTCGCGAGGTCGTGGGTAATAAACAGATAGGTCAGGCCCAGCTGCTGTTGCAGCTGCTGGAGCAGGGCGAGGATCTGCGCCTGCACGGTGACGTCCAGCGCCGAGGTGGCTTCATCCAGTACCAGTATGGTCGGCTCAAGGATCAGGGCCCGGGCAATGGCCACGCGCTGACGCTGTCCGCCCGAGAGTTCCCGCGCGGTGCGGGTTAACAGCTCCGGCGGCAGGGCCACCCGCCGGGTGACGCTCTCCACCCGGGCGGCGCGCTCGGCTTTGCTGACCGGAGCGAAGTTTTTCAGCGGCTCTTCGATGATTTCAAACAGCGTCTGACGCGGATCCAGCGAGGCAAAAGGGTTCTGGTAGACGAACTGGATCTTCTGTCGCAGCTGACGACGCGCCTCGTGGCTGAGGGTGGTGGCATCAATATTATCGATAATCACTTTACCGCTGTCGGCCTGCTCAAAGCCCAGCAGGATCCTGGCAAGGGTGGTTTTACCCGAGCCCGACTCCCCGACCAGCGCGTGGGTGCTGCCGCGCTGCACGGCAAAGCTCACCGCGTCCAGCGCCTGAAGCTGATGACCTTTGCCCAGCGCAAAACGTTTGCTGATCCCGGAAGCCTGAATAGCCGGTGAGGCCAGTGGGCGTCCTGATACCGGGGCGATGGTCAGCCGTTGCCCGTTCAGATCGCTCAGCAGCTGGCGGGTGTAGGCGTGCTGCGGGGCGCGCACCACGTCGGCGGTCGCGCCATGCTCCTGCACCTCGCCGTTGCGGAACACCAGCAGCCGGTCGGCACGCTGGGCCGCCAGGGCCAGGTCGTGGGTGACAAACAGCACCGCCGTGCCGGATTCGCGGCGCAGCAGGTCCAGCAGATCGAGAATGCGTTTTTGCACCGTCACGTCCAGCGCGCTGGTGGGTTCATCGGCAATGATGATGTCCGGGCGCAGGGCGATGGCGATAGCGATAAGCACCCGCTGCTTCATGCCGCCGGAGAGCTGATGGGGAAACTGCTTCATCCGCTGCTCCGGGTGGCTGAGGCCGACTTTGGTCAGCAGGGCCAGCACCTGGCTATCGCACTCGGCCTTACTCATCTTCTGATGCAGCCGCAGGATTTCCCCCACCTGGGCGCCAACGGTCTTCACCGGGTTCAGGGAGTTACCCGGATCCTGCGGCACCAGGCTGATGCGCGCCCCGCGCAGGCTGTCGAGCCGTTTAGCTGACCACTGGCTGAGATCTTCGCCGTTCAGACGGATGCTCCCGGCGTCACGGCGGGCATTGTCCGCCAGCAGGCCAATGATCGCCTGCGCGGTGGTAGTTTTCCCGGAGCCGGACTCGCCGACAAAGGCCAGCATCTCGCCGCGCCCGAGGGTAAAGCTGACGTTATGCACCACTTCGCGCCACTCGCGACCGGTGCGGTAGCTGAGGGTCAAGTTTTCCACAGATAAGACGGTCATGAGCGACCTCCGCTTAACTGGCGGCTGATACGGTTGGTCGCCAGCACCACGGCGATCACCACCAGGCCGGGGAAGGTGGTTAACCACCAGGCGGTTGAGAGATAGTTCCTGCCCTCGGCAATCAGCAAGCCCCATTCCGGGATCGGCGGTGGGGTGCCGTAGCCGAGGAAGCTGAGGGTCGAGAGCGCCAGAATCGCCTGACCAAACTGCAGGGTGGCAAAGGCCAGCACCGCGGTCAGGGAGTTAGGCAGAATGTGGCGCCACAGCACGGTCCAGAAGGTCCCGCCGCTGCCAAATGCCGCTTCGACATAATCGGTGTGGCGGATGCGCACCACTTCACCGCGCGCCAGGCGGGCAAAGCTGGCGATCGACGCCACCCCAACGGCAATGGCGGCATTCAGGGTCCCAAAGCCGAGGAGAATAATTACCGTCAGGGAGAGCAGCAGTGAAGGGATGGCAAGCAGCACGTCCACCAGCCGCATCAGTACCGACTCCACCCGTCCGGCAAAGGCTCCGGCAATGACGCCGATAGCGGTGCCAATAAACAGCCCCATCGCCACCGCCACCAGTGCAGCGCTCAGGGAGTGCGAAGCACCGTAGACGATGCGGGTATACAGATCGCGTCCCAGCTGGTCGGTGCCGAGCCAGTAGCCTGCCTGGGGTGCCAGACGCTGCGCGCCGGCAATGCCTTCAATCGGGCTGAAAGAGGTAAACAGCCCCGGCGCGATGGCCGCCAGCGCGGCAGCGGCAACAATGCCCCAGGCAAACCAGAGTCCCGGCTGCCAGCGCAAACCGCGCCATGCGGGAATGCGTTTGCGCGCCGCCGCCGCATAATCAACAAGGCTCATGCAGCACCTCCGGTCACGGTTTGCAGGCGGGGATCGAACAGCGGCATCAGCAGATCCACCAGCAGATTAATCACTACAAAGCCGAGGGCCGAAATCATCACCACTGCCTGTAGTACGGCGATATCCTGGTTATTGACCGCCTGCTGGGTCAGTAACCCCAGACCGCTGCGGCCAAACACGGTTTCGGTGATCAGCGCCCCGGCAATCAGCTCGCCCAGCAGCAGCCCGGCGATGTTCAGCACCGGCAGCAGGGCATTGCCAGTAACGTGCCGCCAGAGAACGGCGGTTTCGCTCAGCCCTTTGGCTCGCGCTACTGCGACAAAGGGCTGGGCGGCCACCTGATCCAGGCTGCGCATCAGGATCTGCGCCAGCGGGGCGGAGATGGGAACGGCGACGGCGAAAATCGGCAGGATCAGCCCCTGCAGCGGCGTCGGATTAATCACCGGGATCAGCCGCAGCTGGAACGAGAACAGCTGAATCAGGGCAATCCCCAGCCAGAAGGTCGGCAGGGAGATAAACAGCACCGGCAGAGACTGAATGGCGTTGCTTAGCCAGCGCAGCCCCGGCAGACGCGAGGCCAGCGCCAGGGAGAAGGCCAGCACCACCGCCAGCGCAAAGGCGGGCAACGCCAGACTCAGGGTATCCGGCAGGTTGGTGGCGATCAGCTCACTCACCGCCACGCCCGCCTGCACCGAGAAGCCAAAATCACCACGCAGCATCGCCCCAAGGGTATGCAGATACTGCTGCCACAGGGGACTGTCGGCCCCGTACGCGATCCGCATCTCTTCGATTTGCGCCGGGCTCAGACCCAGGTCCGGATTCTGGAACTTAATCAGCACCGCATCCCCCGGCAGAACCTGGAGCAGCACGAACGACAGGGTGAACGCTGCCCATAGTACCAGCACTCCCAGCCCGGCCCGTCGCAGCAGATAGTGGCTCATCGTCGCCTCCTTAGTGTTTCTCGAGCCACGCGCCGTAGAACGACGGGCGACCGACCGCTTCAAAACTCACCCCTTTCAGCCAGGGGGCACCGGCAAAGACCTGGGGCTCTTCAAAGATCGGGATTACATAGGCGTTATCCAGCAGATAGCGCTGGGCATCGCCGGTGAGCTGCAACCGTTTCTGCGGATCCACTTCGGACGAGATGCTGACCAGCAGGTCGTTGAGCTTGTCGTCGCGGAAGCTGTTGACCTTGTCGCTGGAGCCGCCTTTTTGCAGCAGGGCGTCGCGGTTGTTGGGATAGAACATGCTTTTCACTACGTCCGGGTCGGCGCGGCCCACTTCCGAGACGGTAAGCGGGGTCTTCAGCGGGTCGAGGTTATCGAGGACGTGGCTTCCGGCATCACCCGCCTTCACGTTGAGGGCCACGCCTACCTGGCGCCACTGTTGGGCCACCAGCTGCAACACCTCTTTATTCTGCGGCTGCGGCAGGGATTCGTAGATGGTCAGGGCCAGACGCTGCCCCTCTTTAGCGCGGATGCCGTCGCTGCCCGCTTTCCAGCCCGCCTCGTCCAGCAGGCGGCTGGCTTTGGCCGGGTCGAAGGTCAGCTTGTCGCTGAGATCGACATAGCCTGCGGCAGAATCAGCAATCACCGATTTGGCCTGCGGATAGTTAGGCGAGAAGAGGGTCTCGACCACCTGCTTCGCATTGGTGGCGTGCAGCAGCGCCTGGCGCACCCGCACATCGGCCACCAGCGGGTTATCCGGGCGGAAGCTGATGCTGTCGTTCACGCCCCGGGTCGGGGCGGCGTAGATGTGATACCCCTGTTCGGTGGCCTGTTTTTCGTCATAGGCCTGCACCTGACGGATAAAGTCCGCCTGTCCGGCAAGCAGCGCGCCGACGCGAACGCTGTCTTCCGGGGTCACCAGATAAGTAATGCCATCGAGGTTTGCCGGGCCCTGTTGGGCGAGGTTTTTCGGCCCCCAGGCGTAGTCTTTTCGCGCCTGGAGGTTAACTTCGCGGCCCAGCTTTTCGTCTTTCACCACAAATGGACCAGAGCCGATGATATGGCGGGCATCGCCCAGCTCCTCAAAGTTACGTTGTAACGTACTCAGGGAGACCAGACCGGATCCTATGGTTGCCGTCCCTTGTAAAAAGCCCGGCGACGGCTTTTTGAAGTAAAACCTGACGGTCAGCGGGTCAATCACTTCGCTGCGGTCGTAGTTGTTGATCACTTCCGACACCGGCAGGCGCTGGGCCTTGTTGCCTTTGCCGTAGGTATCGAAGTTCTTTGCCACCGCGTTAGCGTCCAGCGGCGTGCCGTCGGAGAAGGTCACCCCAGGGCGGATCTTAAAGGTGTATTCGGTTTTATCCGCGTTGGTGCTCCAGCTTTCGGCAATCCACGGCTCCACTTCCAGGGTCTTCGGGTTCTGCCAGGTAAGCTTGTCGGTGATCTGATTCAGGATCCCGCCGTTTGGGTAAAACCCGCCCGCCGGGGGATAGAGGTTGGTGTGGGCCTGTTGCTCCAGATAGACCAGCGTGCCGCCTTTAACCGGCGTATCGGCAGCATACGTTGCCGTTGTCGCAAGAATGAGCGCCGTCAGCAACGGCAGGCGAAATGGGGTTTGCATGGTGAATTCCTTTGTTATCTTCTTGTTAGCGTCGAATGCATCTTCGGACGGGGCAGAAAAGAAAGGAACAAAGGAATTGAGCTAAGGATTTGCGGAAAGTGGCAATAAAAAAACCGCGCCGGGAGGGGCGCGGTTAACGGGGCAGAGCAGCCTGCTTATGAGCGGAAATCGATCACCATACGGCCACGGATCTGGCCTTGCTCCATCTCTTTAAAGATGGCGTTGATATCCCCCAGCGGACGCAGCGCCACTTTCGGCACTACTTTGCCTTCGGCGGCGAACTGGAAGGCTTCGGTCAGATCCTGACGGGTGCCCACCAGCGAGCCCACCACCTGAATGCCATCCAGCACCAGACGTGGAATATCAAGGCTCATCGCTTCCGGCGGCAGGCCCACGGCGACCACACGGCCACCGGCGCGAACGGCATCTACCGCAGAGTTAAAGGCCACTTTCGCCACGGCCGTTACCACCGCAGCGTGTGCGCCGCCGGTCTTTTCCTGGATGAATTTAGCGGCATCTTCATTACGCGAGTTGACCACCAGATCGGCCCCCATGCTCTCGGCCAGTTTCAGCTGTTCATCATTGATATCAACCGCAATCACTTTGGCGTTGAACACGTTTTTGGCGTACTGCAGTGCAAGGTTCCCCAGCCCGCCGAGGCCATAGATAGCGATCCACTGGCCAGGCTTAATCTCAGAGACTTTTACCGCTTTATAGGTCGTTACCCCGGCGCAGGTGATACTGCTGGCGGCGGCGGAGTCCAGGCCGTCCGGCACTTTTACCGCATAATCGGCAGTGACGATGCACTCTTCCGCCATCCCACCGTCCACAGAGTAGCCCGCGTTCTTCACGTTACGGCACAGGGTTTCGTTACCGGAGTTACAGTATTCGCAGTGGCCGCAGCCTTCGAAGAACCACGCCACGCTGGCGCGATCCCCTGGTTTCAGCGAGGTGACACCAGGGCCAACCTCCTTGACGACACCGATACCTTCATGGCCGAGGATCACCCCGGTCTTATCGCCAAAATCGCCGTTTTTGACGTGAAGATCGGTATGGCAGACGCCACAGCAATCCATCTTAAGCAGCGCTTCCCCGTGTTTCAGCGGGCGCAGGGTTTTCTCGGTCACTTCTACCTGATGGTCTTTGGTCACGACAGCAGCTTTCATATGTTTCTCCATTTTCATATTGCGGATCTGCGGGGCAGGTTCGACAGGACGAAATACCCATTAAGGATTAGGTTATTTAATGATTGTGATAAGGCCATAGCAACATAATGTAATAATTTAATTGCTTTTTTGCGGCCAGGGTCGCGCAAAATGAGTAATGAGCTCAATAATGGAGTGGTTATTATTTCTGCAGTAAATGTGTAATGTTTCTGACATAACCAGACCGTAAGGTGTTGTCTTCTCAATAACCGAAGAGTTAAAAAGACAATGCATCTGGTAAAAAAACTTCTCGCAGTGAGCGTTCTTTTGTCCGCTTCCGTACAGGCGCAAAACATCCTCGAGTTCCCTCAGCCTGACAACAACCCGGAAGAGTTTTATGCCGTCACCGAAATTCCGGCGGGCGGGATCATTAAGTATGAAACCGACGCCAAAACCGGCTTTATCGTGGCCGATCGCTTCCAGTCGATGCCGGTAGCTTACCCGGCAAACTACGGCTCGCTGACCCAGTCGCTGGCGGGGGATGGCGATCCGCTGGATGTGATTTTCTACACCCGCGCGCCGATGGCCCCGGGCACCCTGATAAAACTGCGCGCCATTGGCGTGCTGAAGATGATCGATGGCGGCGAGAAAGACGATAAAATCGTGGCGGTGCCAGCCAGCAAAATTGACCCGACCTATGACGACATCAAAGAGCTGAGCGATCTGCCGAAGATAGAGCAGCAGCGTCTGGAGTCCTTCTTCCGCGTCTACAAGCAGTTGCCGGAAGGGCGCAAGTCGGTGGAGCTGAACGGCTTTAACGATGCCGTCACCGCGAAGCAGGAAATCAAACAGGCATGGGATGCCTGGAAAACCCGTCAGCCGAAGTAAAAAATTGCCCGGCGGCGGCTACCCGCCGGGCGATCTCCTACAGCTGCGCCGTCAGCGCGGCAATCTCCACCAGCCACTGCGCCTGAAGCTGCGGCTTCTGATGTTTAGGCTTACGCAGCCGATCTTCTTCCAGCAGTCTTTCCAGCGTAATCAACCGCTCTAACAGATCGTCAGTGGGTTCAGCCTGGCTGACGGACGGGGTAGCGGGGACCGGTTGGGCTTGTAATCCGCTCTCTTCCCGCAGCCGGGCAAACACCGCGTCGGCATCGTGCCATTCGCTGAGTTGGCCCTTTTCAATCAGCCAGAAGCGGTTACAGCTCTGACTGATTAACTGCCGATCGTGGCTGACCAGCAGCACGCCACCCTCGTACTGTTGCAGCGTTTCGGCCAGCGCCTCTTTGCCTTCCATATCCAGATGGTTGGTCGGTTCGTCGAGCATCAGCAGGCTAAAGCGGGCCAGCGTCAGACCAATAAACAGCAGCCGGGAACGCTCACCGCCGCTGAGCGTGCTGACCTTTTGCCCGTGGCGCGCCCAGGCGAATCCGGCGGAGATCAGCGCCATCTTGCGATCCTGGATGTTCGGTGCGAAGGGCTCCAGAGCGTCAATCAGCGTGGCGTCATCCGCCAGTTGATGCAGAGTCTGGTCGTAATAGCCCATTGCCACGCGCGGGTGGATCTTCAGCCCGTCCTGCGTTTCCCCGGCATTAAACTGCCGCCAGATCAGCCGCATCAGGGACGATTTTCCACAACCGTTGCGTCCGACAATCGCCACCCGATCGCCGCTTTTGAGCCGGACGTTCTCTACCGAGAATAACGCCGGCAGGCCAGGGGCAGGCGGAACGTCGAGGGCGTCAACTTCCAGCAGCCGGTCGGCGCGCAGCGCATCGCCACGAAGGGTTAAAGTCCATGGCGTGCCGGTGGTTAACGCCGTCTGGCTCTCCTTCAGCCGCTCCACCTGACGTTCCATCTGTTTGGCTTTGCGGGCCAGATCTTCGTTGTCGTAGACCTTGCCCCAGGTCGCCAGCCGTTTCGCGCTGGCGGTGACCCGGTCGATCTCCTTTTGTTCCGCTTTATGGCGCAGGGCGTCGCTCTCGTCTTTCTCTGCCAGCGCCTGACGGGCGCGGGTGCAGGGAAGGGCGAAGTAGTGCAGCGTTTTGTCGCGCAGGATCCAGCTGCCGTTGGTGACGGCATCCAGGAGCTGTCTGTCGTGAGACACCAGCACAAAGCTGCCGGGCCAGTTTTGCAGGAACTGCTCCAGCCAGAGTAGCGTCGGCAGATCGAGGTGGTTGCTGGGTTCATCCAGCAGCAACAGATCCGGCTCGTTTATCAGCGCTCGCGCCAGCAGCAGACGGGTATGCTGGCCGCCGCTGAGGGTCGCCGAGGGCAACGCCATATCGTCCGGGGTAAAGCCCATGCTCGCCAGCAGCGTTTCTGCCCGCCAGCGCAGGCTTTCACGCTCGGCTACCGGCAGTTGCGCCAGCACCGCATCCAGCATAGTTAACGGATAGATCGTCTCCGGAAGATGCTGTTCCACCCGCGCCATCAGGCAGTGGCCAGCCAGCGCCACCGTGCCGGAAAGCGGCGTTTCGGTGCCATCGAGGATCTTCAGCAGGGTACTTTTGCCGCAGCCGTTATCGCCCAGCAGACCAATGCGGTCGCCTTTTTTCAGGCTAAAGGTGAGATCGTTAAACAGCGTGTCAAAGGCAGTATCAACACGGAGAGAAAGTGCAGTCAGTAATGTGCTCATTTGCTTACTCAAGAGTTACAGGCATGGAAATGCCTCGTCAATCAACGCTGACGATAACCCGGTAAGCCCGAGAGAAGGGATGTCTTAGGTGTCTTCGCTCAAGCCGAAGTTATCGCAGCACGAAACCGATAACGCTTGAGCAGGTGCGATCACCAAGGTGGAATGAAATATCAAAGATTTCATTGCACAGCATAATTAGCCTCCTTTTTATTCAGTGGGTTGATGGATGAAGCGAGTGTAGCGGGGAAGGTGCCTTTCAGCAAGGAATGTTAGTTGGTTGCATTTTGAAACCACATCATCTAGCCTTTATTTGGTTTTATTTTAAAACCAATTCAGAGGGTGTGAGAGCATGAAAGTGGAAATGGCGTTATCGCCGGGTGAGGCGAAACCTGCGGGTCTGTCGCGTAGCCTGGTTTGGCTCTTTGCGATCGCCAGCGGAATGAGCGTGGCGAATGTCTATTACGCGCAACCGCTGCTGGATGCGCTGGCGCAGGATTTTGCTATCAGCCAGGCGGCGGTCGGCGGCGTTATCACTGCCACCCAGGCCGGTTGTGCGCTGGCGCTGCTCTTTCTGGTGCCGCTGGGGGACGGGATGGATCGTCGTCGATTGATGACGATCCAACTTCTGGCACTGGTGGCCGCGCTGGTAGCGGTGGGGATGGCGCGAACCGCGCCTGTGCTGCTGGCCGCGATGCTGGCCGTTGGCCTGCTCGGTACGGCGATGACCCAGGGGTTGATCGCTTATGCGGCGAACGCGGCTGCGCCTCACGAGCAGGGGCGTGTGGTGGGGGCAGCGCAGGGTGGGGTCTTTATCGGGCTGCTGCTGGCGCGGGTCTTTGCCGGGGGCGTGAGTGACCTTGCAGGCTGGCGCGGAGTCTATTTCTTTGCCGCATTCCTGATGCTGATGATTGCGATCCCGCTGTTGCGAGGGCTACCTGCTACACCAGCGGTTAATGCTACGCTCAGCTATCCGCGCCTGCTCGCCTCAATGGTGACGCTGCTTCGTCAGGAAAAGGTCTTACAGGTCAGGGGCATCCTGGCGCTGCTGATGTTTGCGGCGTTCAATATTTTCTGGAGCGCGTTAGTACTTCCCCTGAGCGCCGCGCCTTATCACTTTTCCCACACAGCCATTGGCGCATTCGGGATGGTGGGGGTGATTGGTGCCCTTGCCGCCGCCCGGGCCGGGCAGTGGGCCGACCGGGGACTGGCGCAACGCACCAGCGCGATGGCGCTTCTGGCGCTGCTGTTGGCCTGGTGGCCGCTGTCGCTGATGGAGATGTCACTCTGGGCGCTGGTGATCGGCATTGTGCTGCTGGATCTGGGCGGTCAGGCGCTACACGTCACCAATCAGAGCCTGATTTTTCGCACCCGGATAGATGCGCACAGTCGGCTGGTTGGCCTCTATATGCTGTTTTACGCCGTCGGCAGCGGGCTGGGCGCGATTGGCACCACCTTCATCTGGGCCCATTTTGGCTGGCAGGGAGTGTGTATGCTGGGGGCGATGGTCAGTTTGCTGGCGCTGGTGTTCTGGTGGGTGACGGAAACCCCGAAAAGAGCGGAAAGATAAGGGTTGTAATATTCGCTTACATTCATTCTTCACGCAGTCGCTTTACATTGACACTAGTGTCAATGTTGTACGTTAAGACCACAGCGAGGAGAAGCGTATGCGTCCGTCCGATTTGGCAAAACTCACCGGCGTAAGCACCCGGGTACTGCGTCACTATGAGTCGAAAGGACTGATTCAGTCACGACGAATGGATAATGGCTATCGTGATTTCGATGCGAAGGAGGTCGACAAGGTCAGATGGATAACCTCATTGATAAAATGCGGCTTCAGTACCCGACAGATCGCTGAGCTGGAGAAATTTTCCCAGGTCAGCGATATGGATGATGAGCGTTTTATCATGTGTCTGGCGCAGCACCGGGATAAGTTGCAGGCGCTCGACGTCCTGATCGCATTATTAAATGAACGGCGAAATGCCCTCGCTGCACGTATTCATAGCTATGAATAATCGCTATCTGTTATTGCACGTGAGATGAAATATGAAACGATTAGAGAATAAAGTCGCCTTAATTACCGGCGGCAGCAGTGGTATTGGTCTGGCAACGGCAAAAAGATTTATTCATGAAGGCGCCAGGGTTGTAATAACCGGCAGAAATGAAGAGACGCTAAATCAGGCTATGCAGATCCTTGGCGATAATAATGCCAGCGCGATAGCGTCCGATAGTAGTGATTTAAATAATCACGATACGCTCTTTTCAACGATTGAAAAGCAGTACGGCAAACTGGATATCGTTTTTGCCAACGCGGGCATTATTTTACTTTCTGATTTCCCTGGGTCCACGGAACGGGACTTTGACCGTCAGTTTAATATTAATGTCAAAGGTACTTTCTTTACCGTTCAGAAGGCGTTGCCGCTGATGTCGCAAGGGGGATCAATCATTCTGACCTCCTCTGTCGCGCATCATAAAGGCCTGGACGGGCACAACATCTACGCGGCAACCAAAGCCGCATTGCGTTCTTTCGCCCGCAGCTGGACAACGGATCTCAAAGACCGGGGGATCCGGGTGAACTGCCTGAGTCCGGGCCCCATTGCCACGCCTATCATCAGTAAAATGGGCGTATCGGAGGCCGAGCGTGAGCTGTTTGATATGCAGGTGGCGAGCCGTATCCCGGCCGGACGCTTTGGTTTACCCGAAGAGGTGGCAGCCGCTGCGCTGTTCCTGGCTTCTGACGAAAGCAGCTTTATTTCAGGTATTGATCTCAGCGTCGATGGCGGTATGGGCCAGATTTAAAACGATAATTTTTCTGCCGTTCGAAAAAATATCAAAATCGATGAGATGCCATCAATTTTGATGAAGTTTTTGCCGGTGATTTCCTCTATGTTTATTTCCGGCGATATCAATATCCTTATCTGAATCAATTGCAGGTATTAATATGAACAAACGTATTATCGTGGCCGGTGCCGGCTTTGCAGGTATGTGGGCGGCTATTTCTGCGGCCAGGCTGGTGCATTTAAATAATGCAGACGATCGGGTGGATATATTTCTTGTCTCACCTGAGCCGAAATTAACCATACGCCCACGACTGTATGAGGCCGTTCTTGACAGTATGGACCCCTCTATTCTGGAAGTACTTCAGGCGGCGAATGTGAAATATATTCGGGGCCGCGTCGTTGATATTGATGCGAAAAATAAAACCATTACCGTCAGCAAGCCTGAAGAAGAGAGTACGGTCAGTTTCGACAGTTTTGTGCTGGCGGCGGGCAGCCAGGTTTTCCATCCGGAGCTCGACGGGCTGAAAGAGTACAGCTTTGATGTCAGTTCGCTGGAAAAGGCCCGGGAGCTTGATAACCATTTACAGGCCCTGGCCAGGGCGCCAGATTCGCAGGCGCGAAACACCGTTGTGGTCGCCGGGGGCGGATTAACAGGGCTGGAGACGGTAACGGAAATGCCGGAGCGCCTGAATGCTCTGTTTGGTGCGCAGAATAAAGCCCAGGTCATCATCGTCGATAATGCGGCCAGAATTGGTCAGGCGATGGGGGAGCAGGCCTGCGAGATCATCAACCAGGCGCTGAGCAGCAGTGGCATCGCAGTGCGTACCGGCGTCAGGGTTTCGGCCATCAGTGCCGATGGGGTGACGCTCTCGGATGGCGAATTTATTCCCAGCAACACGGTGATCTGGACCGCCGGAATGCGCGCGAATCCTTTAACCCGCTTTATTCCCGGTGAACACGATCCGTTAGGGCGTGTGACAGGCGACTCCTGCTTACGGGCACCGGAAGCCAGCTCCATTTTCGTCACCGGCGATACGGTGAAGGTGCCAACGGACAATGTGGGCAACTATAACGTGATGTCCTGTCAGCATGCGATGAGCCTGGGCCGCGTGGCCGGCCATAACGCAGCGGCGGAGCTGCTGGGGCTGCCGCTGCATCCCTACAGCCAGCCTAAGTATGTCACCTGTCTCGATCTGGGCAAATGGGGCGCCGTTTATACCGAAGGCTGGGATCACCAGGTCATCTATCAGGGCGAAGAGGCCAAAAAAATTAAGCAGGAAATCAATACCCAGTGGATTTATCCCCCCGAGCCCAACCGGGAGAAAATGTTCTCTGTTGCTAACCCGGACTACGTGATTGTGCCGTAATGTTTAACGCCTGCGATGGGCTACGTTGCGGGCTTTTATCCGGTGACGCTGTTCTTTTTACGCCACTGGCTAGGGGTTAATCCCGTCATTTTTTTGAACGCACTGGTAAACGCGTTTTGCGAACTGTACCCGCTTTCCAGCGCTATTTCAGACACCTGTTTATGGGGTGTTTGTAACTGAGCAAAAGCGCGTTCCATCACGCGTTGCTTGAGCCAGCCATACGGGGTCAGGCCAGTGCTGTTTTTAAACGCGCGACAAAAGTGTGCAGATGAGATACCCAGCTCCGCCGCCAGAGCCTGGATCGTGATATCCCCGACGGGACTGCTGTCGAGAATATCAAGCGAATGCTTAAGAGAACGTGGCGACAACACGGCGGTGCTCTGCTGCGCAGGCAGGGTGAGAGAGGCGTGGTTTTGTATCAACTGGACCATAAGTGCAAGCATTAGATGCTCACAGAGCAATTGTTTGATTTTGCTTTGTTCCGACAGGGCATCGCTGATGGCTGAGATGATATTTGCCGTGGTTTTATCATAATGCGCCGTCCGCAGCAGTAGCTCAGCAGGGGGCGCATCCACTTGCTGTAACAGGGATTTGAATAGCGGATCAGGGATATAAAAATGAATTACGTCAACGGCGCCATACATATCCCAGCGCGAGGTACTGCCGAGGGGAATGGTTGAGATTGTGCCCTCCCGGATAGTCTCTTTGACGAGTTTGTTATTCGTTTTGCGCTCAACGCGCTGCATATTGCCGAGGTGGGCAATAACAACGTGTTGATTCAGTGGCGCAATGGTTTCGTGTAGTGGCCCGTGCGGCCAGCGGTAACAGTTCCCTGCCAGGGGGTTACTGCTGGTAACGCTAAATTCTGGCTGATTTTTTAAGACCCTGGTCATCTCCTTAACGGGATCGTTAAGTGCAATCTCATGATTTTTCATGACAATCTTCGCCATGCCGGAAGGGAGGATTTTCAGAGTATAGGCGAATTTGTCATTCACCATCTCTCTATTATCAGGAGGTACTATGGAATTATCTAACGTCGCGGCAGAGCCGATGGCCGCCAATGATTACGCGCAAGATCCTGACGCTGTTCCTTCGCGCTACCCGCTGAAGGTTGGGGACATTGATGTCCTTGTTGTCAGCGATGGGGTATTGTCGTTGCCGGGACCCATGCTGGGACATAATGCCGACCCGGCCATCAGAACCGCCTGGTTTGAGGAGAAGTTCCTGCCTTCCGACGAGCTTGAATGGGCACTTAACGTCATTGTGGTGCAGAGCGGCGATCGCACCATTCTTATCGATGCGGGTATGGGGGCAGCCTTCCCCGAGCTGCCACGCGCCGGGCGGACGATCCAGCGGCTGGAGGCGGCGGGCATCGATCTGACTACCGTTACGGACGTGGTGATCACCCATCTGCATATGGACCATATTGGCGGTCTGCTTATCCCGGGCGTGAAGGCGCGTTTACGTGGGGATCTGCGCATTCATGTGGCTGAGGCAGAGGTAAAATTCTGGGCGTCACCTGATTTTTCGCAGGTTTCCATGCCGACAGGCTTCCCGGATGCGCTGCGGCAGACGGCTTCAAGATTCCTGGAGGAATACCGAAGCCAGCTGCATACCTTCAAGGAGAGTCATGAGGTGGCCCCCGGCGTTCTGGTGACACGTATTGGCGGCCACACCCCGGGCCACAGCGTCGTTCGTCTTGCTTCCCGCGGTGAACGGCTGACCTTCGCCGGTGACGCGGTATTCCCGGTCGGGTTCGATCATCCTGAGTGGTATAACGGCTTTGACCACTATCCTGAAGAGGCTGCACGCGTGCGGGTGGCGCTTTTGCAGGAGCTTGCCGCTAACCGGGAGGCATTGGTGGCGACGCATCTCTCATTCCCGGCCGTGTGTCATGTCGCCATCGATGGCAATGTTTTCCGTTGGGTGCCGGGGCCCTGGGAGTATTGAACATCCGCCGGAGTCACTGCGAGAAAAAAAACGGCAATCCGGGATTGCCGTTTTTTGCGTTGCCTTTTTGCTTTTAGATCGATGTCCGACGGTAGCTGCGGTATTCCGGCTTCCAGAAGTTCTCGTCAATCGCCTGCTGCAACGCATCGGCAGAGGTTTTCACCGCCACCCCTTGCTGCTGCGCCATTTTGCCCACGGCAAAAGCGATCGCCTTCGACACCACGTGAATATCCTTCAGTTCCGGCAGAACCAGCCCTTCACCGTTATTGACCAGCGGAGAGTGCTTCGCCAGGGTTTCGCTGGCGGACATCAGCATCTCATCGGTGATGCGCGATGCGCCTGAGGCGATAACGCCAAGCCCAATCCCCGGGAAGATATAGGAGTTGTTGCACTGAGCAATCGGGTAGATTTTGTCCTTCCAGACCACTGGCGCAAACGGGCTGCCGGTGGCGACCAGCGCATTGCCTTCGGTCCAGGCGATGATGTCCTGCGGAGTGGCTTCCACGCGCGAGGTCGGGTTCGATAGCGGCATCACGATTGGGCGGGCGCAGTATTTATGCATCTCGCGGATGATTTCCTCAGTGAAGAGGCCGGTCTGGCCGGAAACGCCGATCAGAATGTCCGGCTTCACGTTGCGGACCACATCCAGCAGGGAGAGCACTTCGTTATCGGTATCCCAGTTTTTGAGGTTCTCGCGCTTTTGCACCAGTTTGGTCTGGAACGGCAGCAGGTTTGGCATGGCGTCGGTCAGCAGGCCGAAGCGGTCGACCATAAAGACGCGGGAACGCGCCAGCTCTTCGCTGAGCCCTTCGCGCTGGGTCTGGGCGATGATCTGCTCGGCAATGCCGCACCCGGCGGACCCAGCGCCGAGGAAGACGATCTTCTGGTAGCTGAGCTGGTTGCCCGCCGCGCGGCTGGCCGCAATCAGCGTGCCGACCGTTACCGCTGCGGTGCCCTGAATATCATCATTAAAGGAGCAGATTTCGTCGCGATAGCGATTCAGCAGCGGCATGGCGTTTTTCTGGGCGAAATCTTCAAACTGCAGCAGTACGTCCGGCCAGCGGTGTTTTACCGCCTGGATGAAATCATCCACGAACTGATAGTACTCGTCGTCGGTGATGCGCGGGTGGCGCCAGCCCATATAGAGCGGATCGTTAAGCAGTTGCTGGTTGTTGGTGCCCACATCCAGCACCACCGGCAGGGTGTAGGCCGGGCTGATGCCGCCGCAGGCGGTGTAGAGCGACAGCTTACCGATCGGAATGCCCATTCCGCCGATCCCCTGGTCGCCGAGTCCCAGAATACGTTCGCCGTCGGTTACCACGATCACTTTGATGTTGTGGTTGGAGACGTTCTGCAGAATGTCATCCATGTTGTGACGGTTTTGATAGGAGATAAACACGCCCCGTGAGCGGCGATAGATTTCCGAGAAACGTTCGCAGGCGGCGCCGACGGTTGGGGTGTAGATCACCGGCATCATCTCGTCGAGATGGTTTTGCACCAGGCGGTAGAAGAGGGTTTCGTTGGTATCCTGAATATTGCGCAGGTAGATGTGCTTATCGATTTCGGTTTTGAATCCCTGGTACTGGATCCACGCGCGTTCGGCCTGTTCTTCGATAGTTTCAACCACTTCCGGCAGCAGGCCTAGCAGGTTGAAGTTGCTGCGCTCTTCCATACTGAAGGCGCTGCCCTTGTTCAGGAGAGGGAACTCCAGCAGAACCGGACCGGCGTAAGGAATATAGAGGGAGCGATTTTTTTTGGCTTTGTTGTCCATGTTACTCACTTAATTTTTGCATATCCGTCCCTGGCACTGTTGTTCATCATCTTCGCTGTCGTGCCCATAGGGGGTGTCAGGCAGGTAGTATAAAGGAGGTGGATGTTAAAAACTGCAACATACAAATAAAAACACCATCGGTTTTGCCGATGGTGTCGGGGATCTTTAGGGAGAACTTACTTTGGTTCGTGGCGTTTTCTGCCGGTGGCGTGGGTGACTTGCGTTTCATTGCCCCCCTCAATCACCACTTTGCGCTGGTTAGACAGCTTGTAGTTCAGTCCCAGAATATGGCGTGCCTGACGGTTCGATTTCATATTGACTCCTCCATCCTGTTGATAGTGATAAGGTGATCGAAATATAACCCTTAAGGTTGCCTCTCCAGCATAGCAGGTTTTTAGAAACTGGCGTGCTGCCCGCTGACAACGTAGTTAATGGTCTGCTGGTAGATATCACTGAGGATGTCATTATCTGAGGCTTCGACCCATTTGGTCAGTTCCATCAAAATATCATCTTCAGTGACAGCGCCCATTTCAGCGCGTAAACCCTGTGCGATAGCATTAACCAGTTCCGGCTGTGCGGATGTCGTATTTGCAGAATAATAATTAAACATGTTGCCTCCGTGTCGTTTTCTGTTTAATGGTCCGGTTCGCAAAAACATCGTGATATTCAGAATGACAAATATTTTTGCCGCTGTGTTTAAGAATCCTCTCAGAAATATTGCTGTCATAAAATCATGCTTTTTCATGATCTTAAAAAATAGAATATATTCTTTGGACTCGTTAAAAATATTCCTGTGTTAGTTGGCCTCTAAAATAAATATCGGCGAGGACGGATTTAAATTACACGGAAAACGCCTGATTGCAATAGCCATAACCTCTCCGACTTCACAGAATAATCCTGATATATCACTCTTTCGGGCTCGCTCTTCAGCGTGGTCTATACTGAATGCTTTGTAAGCCAACAAGGAGAGCAAGAATGACAATTCATAAGCACGGTTCAGCACACTGGTCTGGTGATATTAAACGCGGCAAGGGGACAGTTTCGACGGAAAGCGGCGTTCTTAATCAGCAGCCTTACGGCTTCAATACCCGTTTTGAAGGGGAAAAAGGTACCAACCCGGAAGAGTTGATTGGTGCTGCGCATGCGGCCTGTTTCTCTATGGCCCTGTCGCTGATGCTGGGTGAGGCGGGCTATACCGCCGATTCCATCGACACCACTGCCGATGTCTCGCTGGACAAAACCGACAGCGGTTTCGCCATCAGCAAAGTCGCTCTGCAGAGCAAAGTGACCGTTCCGGGCATCGACCCGCAGCAGTTTGACGGCATTATCCAGAAAGCGAAAGCGGGATGCCCGGTTTCACAGCTGCTGAAAGCGGAAATCACCCTCGACTATCAGCTGAACTGATTGTCTGCCGGGCGTTGCGCCCGGCTATCCCTTCACCGCGGCGGGAAAGACCTCCGCCAGCCACGCGATAAATACCCTCAGACGATGCGTCATATGCCGGTTTTGCGGATAAACCACGTAAAACGGGTAGTGCGGCGGGCGCCACTTGTCGAGGATCTCCACCAGCGTGCCCGCTTCCAGCAGTGCGCCTGCTGAGTATCGAAACGTCTGTATTATTCCCATCCCGGCCACCGCTGCCGCAAGATGACCGTTGCTCTCGTTCACCCCGATATGATGCACAAGATTAATGTCGCGGGTCTCATTCTCATGGGTAAAGCGAAACGGCACGGCGCGCCCGGTTACCGGCGAAAGATAACTCACCAGCTTGTGACCATTGCGCAGCTCCTCCGGGTAGGCGGGGATGCCAAACTGTTTCAGGTAGCCCGGCGTGGCACAGGTGACCATCTCCGCATTGCCAATATGCCGGGCAATAAGCGAAGAGTCCTCCAGCGCGCCGCCGCGGATAACGCAGTCCACATTGCCGCTGATCAGATCCACCGGCCGGTCGGCCACGCCAAGATCGATACGGATAGCGGGGTAGCGGCGGATAAAGTCCGGCAGCGCAGGGATCAGCACGTCTCGCGCCGTTGAGCCGCCCACGTCAATGCGCAGGTGCCCCTGGGGCTGCTGTTTCGCCTGGCTGAAAGAGGTGTCGATCTCTTCGATATCAATCAGCACCCGGCGGGCTTTGTCGTAATAGTCCTGGCCCTCTGGCGTCGCCGTCACCCGGCGGGTTGTGCGTTGCAGCAGCCGCACATCCAGATGGGCCTCCAGCGCTTTCACCAGCTTGCTGAGGGTGGCGATGGGCATATTCAGAGAGTCCGCCGCCCGGGTAAAGCTGCCGGTTTCTACCACGCGCGTAAAGGCGCGCATGGCCAGTAATTGATCCATAGAGAGGCGCTCCGCCACAGAGATTATTCCCACAGGGAAAAAGTGATTTCCATTTTTGCTAATTTTTCGCTAATGCCGCAAGGGCTACAGTGCTTCCACACCAACAATGTGGAAGGAAAAGCAAAATGAACACAGCATTAACAGGTAAAATCGCACTCGTCACCGGCGGCACCAGCGGCATTGGTCTGGCAACGGCAAAAGAGCTGCAAGCCCAGGGGGCGAAGGTCTATATCACCGGTCGCCGCCAGGCGGAGCTGGACAACGCCGTCGCCACCCTCGGCGGGCAGGTCACTGGCATTCGCGCCGACGCCTCCGTACTCGCCGATCTTGATACCGTTTATGCCCAAATCGCCGAACAGTCCGGGCGGCTGGATGTGCTTTTCGCTAACGCTGGCGGGGGCGATATGCTGCCTCTGGGGGCGATAACCGAAGAACACTTTGACCGCATTTTTGCCACCAATGTCCGCGGCGTACTGTTTACCGTTCAAAAAGCGCTGCCGCTGCTGGCCGACAAAGCATCGGTGATCCTGACCGGCTCCACGGTCTCTATTAAAGGCACCGCTAACTTCAGCGTCTATAGCGCCAGCAAGGCGGCGGTAAGAAACTTCGCCCGCTCCTGGGCGCTGGATTTGCAGGGGCGCGGCATTCGGGTGAACGTGGTCAGCCCGGGCCCGATTAAAACCCCTGGGCTGGGAGAACTGGTGCCAGAAGATCAGCGGCAGGGGCTGTTTGATGCTTTAGCCGCTACGGTGCCGATGGGGCGTATTGGCGAGCCGGAAGAGGTGGGTAAAGCGGTGGCGTTCCTCGCCTCCGATGCCGCCAGCTTTATCAACGCTGTAGAGCTGTTTGTGGACGGTGGGATGGCGCAAATCTGACACAAACCAGCCTACCTGAACGTGCCATGGACGGCATGCCTGGCTGTGACAACAGGGATGTTTTCTGTCCTTTATGGCCTAAATAAACATTCACATTGATTATTTTTGAGTCGAATCGATCTTTTCTGGATATATCCTCGTAATACTATTAGTCCACGAATGTAATTTATGCTAAACAAGAGCTTAAAAGGCCTAACATTCGACCAGGAAGACTAGCTGTGCTGACGACTCTCATTTATAAAAGCCAGTTAAATCCATCCTGCCAATCATTATCTCTTATTTCACTTGTTGAGAAAGCCAGGCAGCGGAATTCCGCCCTGGACGTGACGGGCATTTTGTTGTTTAACGGCGCCGATTTCCTGCAGATCCTTGAAGGGCCAGAAGAGGTCCTTGAAAAACTGTTTTGTAAGATCCGCAGCGACAAGCGCCATCACAGCGTGGTGGAGCTGATGCGCGATTATGGACCGCGCAGGCGCTTCGAAAATGTGGGCATGCTGCTCTTCGACCTGCTGGTGGATAGCCAAAAATCGGTGCTCTCATCGGTGCTGCGCTACAGCAAGCTGGACTACTATCTGGCGGCGCAGGATCGGGTGTTTAAGTTTATTCAGTCGTTTATTACCCGGGAACAGCCCACCCGCGACGGAGCGGTTTTCCTGCCGGAAAGATGGAAACTGGCCCCGGAACACGCCCCGTTTGGGAAATGCATCAACGGGCCCATCGATAACCAGGTCTGCCAGTTTGCTCTGCAACCGATCATTGAACCCACCGAGGGGAAAATCTCTTCGCTGGAAGCGCTGATCCGCGGTAACGACGGGGGAAGCCCGGAACGCTTTTTTAGCGCCATTGATCAGGACAAAATGTACGAATTGGACCTGCAGACCAAGGCGTATGCCTTTGCGCTGGCGGAGAAAATTGGGATTGGCGATCATAAAATCGCCGTTAATCTGCTGCCGATGTCGCTGGTGAACGTCCCTGGCGCTGTCGATTTTCTGATGGATCAGATCCTCATCCACGGCCTGCAGCCAGAGCAGGTGGTCATTGAAGTTACCGAAAACGAAATGATCTCCGGATTTAACCAGTTTAACAGCGCCATTAAGCAGCTTCGGGCGGCAGGTATTGGCCTGGCGATCGATGATTTTGGCTCCGGGTATGCCGGGCTGTCGCTGTTAACCCGTTTCCAGCCGGATAAGCTCAAAATCGACCGTGAGATTGTCAGCGACATCCATTTGAGCGGCCCGAAGCAGGCCATTGTGAAGTCGATTATCAGCTGCTGTACCGACCTGGAAATTGCGCTGGTGGCCGAGGGCATCGAGAAGATCGAAGAGTGGTGCTGGCTGGAGTCGGCTGGCATTAAGCGTTTTCAGGGTTTTCTCTTCTCCCGGCCAAAATTAAACGGGGTAGGAGAGATCCACTGGCCGCAGTTTTCCAGCGCGCCTTTTCTGAGCGATTAAATATTCAGCAGTAAGGATTAAGTAAATAGTTGAATATTTACAATGCTTCACAGGTTAAATTATTAGCAGTTATTTTGTAATGCAGTGATTTTAATAAATTAAATTGTTTTTCGGCTTTTTTATTAATAAATAACTTTAACTCAATGTTAATTTTGCGCTGCCGATAATACCTCAGACCGTATTGTTTCTGAGGTATTTATGTCATTAAAAAAGTCGTCTCTTACCATCCTGCTTGCCCTGCTGTTTTTCTTTGTCGCCAGTGCCGCTACCAACGTCTGGCTGGCCATTAAAAGCAACAACTCCCTGGATAACGTGAATAAAGAGATTCAGGTGGTGTTATCCATTATCGATCCCATTAACCACAGCCGTACCCTGCGCGTGCGGGTTATGGAGTATATGAAACAGGTGGAAAGTGGCGACACCACCGGTCTCGATGAGAAGCTGGCCTCCGTTAAGCTGGCTCTGACCAAAGCCGATGGCGCCTTCGCCGCCTTTAATGACGCCCCCCGCCTGGCGGACGAAGCGCCGCTGGTGAAAAACTATAATGACGGCTGGCTGGCCTACCGCGATCGTGGCCTGGTGCCGCTGATTGAGGCGGCCTCTGCCCATGACAAGGCAAAGTTTGATGCGCTGATCCCGCAGATTTCTGGCCTCGACCGTCAGTACGAAATTGTTCTCGATGAGGTGCTGTCGGTGCACCAGAAATACGCGAAACAGTTAAATGACGATGCGCGGTCGCAGTTTTCCTCCGGCTTAACCATCATTATCGCTTTTGCCGCCCTGTTTGTGGTGGTCATTGTCGGGGTGAGCGTGCTGATGAAGCGGTTTGTCTTCGCGCCGATTCATCTCGCCCGTGAGCACTGCAGCCAGATCGCCGCCGGTAAACTAACGGAAGCGGTACCGCAGAAAACCGGATCGAACAATGAGATCGACCTGCTGATGGGCTCGATGGAGGAGATGCGTCTGGCCCTGCTGGATACCGTCTCTCAGGTACGTGCCGCCTGCCATACCGTTAACCACGCCTCGCAGGAGATTGCCTCCGGCAATATCGACCTGGCTTCCCGCACCGAGCAGCAGGCCGCAGCCCTGACGGAAACGGCTGCCAGCATGGAGCAACTGAGCGCGACGGTTGCCAATAATACCGAGAACGTCAACCAGGCAGGTAAGCTGGTGCAGGATGCGGTGAACAACGCCCGTACCGGGGAGGCCGTGACCCGCGAGGTGATCGACACCATGAACACCATCGCCGCCAACTCTCAGCGCATCGAAGATATCACCAGCGTCATTAACAGCATCGCTTTCCAGACCAATATTCTGGCGCTGAATGCCGCCGTTGAAGCGGCTCGCGCCGGGACGCAGGGGCGTGGATTTGCGGTGGTGGCGACTGAAGTGCGCACCCTGGCGCAGAAAAGCGCCGTGGCGGCGAAGGATATTGAGAACCTCATCGCCCAGTCGGTTTCCAGCGTAAAAAACGGTTCGCAGCTGGTGAATCGCTCGGGTGAAGTCATTCATGCCATCATCACCTCGGTGAACAAAGTCAACGCGCTGATGGAGCAGATTCAGGTGGCGTCCGAAGAGCAGAGCCGCGGCATTGGTCAGGTAGGACAGGCCGTGACCGAAATGGATGGCGTGACCCAGCAGAACGCCGCGCTGGTGCAGGAGTCTGCGGCGGCAGCGGCTTCGCTGGAAGAGCAAGCCAGACACCTCACCCAAAGTATTGCCAGCTTCCGCCTCCCGGAACCGGCATAAGGCAATGTCTGATTGCCCGGCAGCGCTGCGCTTGCCGGGCCTGCAGGTTTATCGTTCGTAGGCCGGGTAAGGCGCAGCCGCCGCCCGGCAATACCCTGACCACACTTCTTCCTGCCGCTTCGTCGTGACCCATCTCACATTAATTTCCTGGTCTATGCTTGATGTGCATGCGCGGCGGATTGCCGCCGCACTTTCTCTTTTTCCCTCTGCGTAACGATAAACGTTAAGCACCCTGAGGAACACGGGTCAAACGAGGTGGTGGAATGACAGCTAAATCTATTACGTATTGGGGTTGTGAACACATTGATGCTAACACGGTTCGCTTCCATCTATGGGCCAGCGGTCAGGAGCAGGTCTCCCTGCGCCTCAACGACGAAACGCTGGCGATGCACCCGACCGGTGACGGCGGATTCGAACTGACGGTTGACTACGTCAAACCCGGTTCACCCTACAGTTATATTCTGGCAGACGGCACTGCGGTGCCGGATCCCGCCTCCCGCGCCCAGCAAGGGGATGTAAACGGTCCTTCGCTGGTGTGCGATCCTGACAGCTATGTCTGGCGCAACACCGAATGGCAGGGCCGACGCTGGGAAGAGAGCGTGGTCTATGAGCTGCACATCGGTACCTTTACTCCGGAAGGCACCTTCCGCGCGGCAGCCGACAAGCTGCCATATCTGGCCTCGCTGGGCATCACGATGATTGAACTGATGCCCGTATCGCAGGCGGGAGGTAATCGCAACTGGGGCTATGACGGGGTGTTGCTCTATGCCCCGCACAGCGCCTACGGTACGCCGGATGAGCTGAAAGCCTTTGTGGATACCGCCCACGGCCTGGGGCTGTCGGTGGTGCTGGATATTGTGCTGAACCATTTTGGTCCGGAGGGGAACTACCTCCCACGCCTGTCGCCGGACTTTTTCCATCCGGAACGAATGACCCCCTGGGGAAATGGCATCGCCTACGATGTGGCCCCCGTACGTCAGTTTATGATCGGCGTGCCGCTGTACTGGCTGGAGGAGTTCCGCTTCGACGGATTGCGCTTCGACGCCATCGATCACATTGCAGATTCGTCTGAAAAACATATCCTGGTTGAAATTGCTGAACGTATCCGGGCGCAGATAACCGATCGCCCGATCCATCTCACCACTGAAGACAACCGCAACATTATCTCGTTGCATCCCTACGGTGAGGATGGCTCCCCGTCGCTTTATACCGCCGAATGGAATGACGATCTGCACAATGCCATTCACGTCCTGGCCAGCGGGGAGACCCACGCCTGGTACCGGGACTTTGCGCATCAGCCGGAAAAATGGGTCGCCCGGGCGCTGGCGGAAGGGTTTGCCTATCAGGGCGAAATCACTCCCCGGGACCGGGAGCCACGCGGGGTGAAAAGCATCGACCAGCCGCCGGTGGCGTTTGTCGACTTTATCCAGAATCACGACCAGGTGGGTAACCGGGCGCAGGGGGATCGTCTGCTCTCCCTTATCGGGGAGGATCGCACCCGGGTGCTGCTGGCCGCGCTGCTGCTGTCGCCGCATATCCCGCTCATGTTTATGGGCGAGGAGTTCGGTGAAACCCGGCCATTCCTCTTCTTTACCGATTTTCACGGTGACCTGGCGCGGGCGGTACGGGAAGGACGGGCGAAGGAGTTCGCCGACCATGCCAGCCATCAGGAGGAGGGCGTGCCCGATCCGAATGCGCTGGAGACCTTTACACGATCGAAACTCGACTGGGACAAAGTTAACCAGCCGGAGGGGGAAAGCTGGCTGAGCTTTACCCGCCACCTGTTGCAACTGCGTCAGCAGGTGATTGTGCCGCTGCTGGCAACCGCCCGCAAAGGTGGGGGCAAGGTGCTGGACATGGCACCCGGCTGCGTGGCAGTCACCTGGACGTTTCCACGGGGAACCCTGTCGCTGGCGTTTAACGTCGGCGGCCATACGGAGGCGTTGCCCGATCTGCCGGGTGAAACCCTCTTTGCCTGGCCTGAGATCCATACCGAATTACGGCCCGACACCCTTATTGTCCGCTTTGCCCCAGGAGAACCAACCTGATGATCCCCACAGCGACCTGGCGTATCCAGTTTCGTAATGGCATGACGTTTGATCGTGCCGCCAGTCTGGTGCCTTATTTGCAACAACTTGGCATCAGCCATCTGTATGCCTCGCCGATTTTTACCGCTGCCCGCGATTCGACCCACGGCTATGACGTGACCGACGCCAATGAGATCGACCCGGCCATTGGCGGTCGCGCCGGATTTGAACGGCTGGTCAGCGCCCTGAAGGCGGCTGGCCTGGGGCTGATCCTTGATATCGTCCCGAACCATATGTCCACCTCGCTTGAAAACGCCTGGTGGCGCGATGTGATTGAACACGGCGAGAAGAGCCGCTATGCCCGTCATTTTGATATCGACTGGTCCCGTCGCCTGACGCTGCCGTTTCTGGGCGATGACTTTGACGTGGTACTGGCGAACGGGGAGATCAGCATCCAGCGCGATCCCAACACCGGTAAACCGGCGCTGGCCGTTTATGACAACTTCTATCCGCTCACTCCGGAGAGCTGGATGGGACGCGAGGAAGAGGTTCTGAACCTGCGCGAGCCTGAGGCGATTGCACGCCTGCATGACCAGCAGCCGTGGCGACTTACCAGCTGGCGCGACGCCCCGCGGGATCTCTCCTGGCGGCGCTTCTTCGAGATCACCGGCCTGGTGGGGGTGCGCGTTGAAGACGACGCGGTCTTCGATGACAGCCATGCCCTGATCCTGGCCCTGGTGCGGTCGGGGGCGGTGGACGGGCTGCGCATCGATCATGTGGATGGTCTGGCCGACCCGCGCGCTTACCTGCAACGTCTGCGGCAGGAGGCGGGAGCCGATTGCTACATCACGGTAGAGAAGATCCTCAGTAAAGGGGAGAACCTCCCCACAGACTGGCCGATCTCCGGCACGACCGGGTATGAATTCATCGCCTCACTCTCGGAAGTGCTGGTGGATGACGACAAAATCGACAGCCTGCGTCAGGCCTACGACGCGGTGGTGGGTAGCCCGGTGGACATGAACGCTGAACTGCGTGCGGCGCGCCTGCTGATGGTGGATCGCAATTTTGCCGGGGAGTTTTCCACACTGCTGACGCTGGCCAAAAAACTGGCCCACGTGGAAGGCGTGGCGATTGATGAAGAGCTCCTGCGCCTGGCGCTGCGGGAGCTGCTGGTGGCCTTCCCGGTCTATCGCACCTATGGCACCGCGCAGGGGATGTCCGGCGCGGATATCCGGCTGCTACAAAACGTGCTGACCCACGTTAACGCCGACCCGGACGCGCTCACGCTGTTGACCCGTATCCTGACCGGCGAAGTCAGCGATGAGGCCCGCGATACCGCCAGCCAGTTCCGCACCCGTTTCCAGCAGCTGACCGGGCCGCTGATGGCGAAATCCGTAGAGGACACGCTGTTTTTCCGCCAGCACATGGATCTGGCGCTTAACGAAGTCGGGGCCGAACCGGTGCCGCGCGCCTTCTCGCTGACGCGTTTCCATACCGAAATGACGGCGCGACGTGAGCGCCAGCCGGATGCGCTCTCGGGCACTTCAACCCACGACACCAAGCGCGGGGAAGATGCCCGCGCCCGGCTCTACACTCTGACCGAAGCGCCGCAGGTATGGGCCGAGTGCGTGGCCCGCTGGCAGCAACTCAACCAGACCCATGTCCGTTTTCTGAACGATGGCACGGCGCCGCGCGCCGCTGACACCTGGATGTTATATCAGGCGCTGGCGGGGGTCTGGCCACCTGGACTCGATCCCCAGGATGCGGCGGGTCTGAACGCGCTGGAAGTGCGCTTCCTGGCCTTTGTGGAGAAAGCGCTGCGCGAGGCCAAGCTGCGTACCGACTGGGTAGACAGCAACGAAGCCTATGAGACGGTGGTGCTGGAGTATGCCCGCCATCTGCTCTCACCGGACAATCAGGATTTTCTGCGCGACTTCAGCACCTCGTTACGCCCGTTTATCCGCGCCGGGCTGGTAAACAGCCTGAGCCAGACGGTGATCAAACTGACCGCTCCGGGCGTACCGGATGTTTATCAGGGCAGCGAGGGGCTTAACTTTAGCCTCGTCGACCCCGATAACCGCCGCGAGCCGGATTTCGCGCAGCTCAGCCAGCAGCTCAACAGCGCCGATGTGCATACCGCCTCCCGTGAGGCGAGCTGGCTCGACGGTCAGCTTAAGGTGTATGTCACCAGCACGCTGCTGAATCTGCGCCAGCGTAAACCGGCGCTGTTCCGCTTGGGCAGCTATGTCGCGTTGCTGACCCGGGGGGAAAGGGCGGACAAAGCTATCGCCTTTGCCCGCGTGGATGACGACGACGTCTTGATCGTGGTGGCTCCACGTCTGGCGTTTGCCAGCGCCGCACAGACGTTTCCACTGACCGGCGCGGCACTGTGGGGCGATACGGAGGTTGTCTTGCCTGCTGAACTGGCCGGGCGTCGCTATCAGGACTGTTTCAGCGGTGAAATCGTTATACCGGGCGAAAGCCTGAAGTTACATGATGCACAGGATTGCTGGCGGGTGTTACTGGCCTGCGGCTAATAATGATGGTTCGAGGGAGAGATGTTATGGCAAATAATAAGATCTATCAGATTGAGGCGGGGCAGAGTTACCCGCTCGGCGCAAACTACGACGACAAAGGCGTCAATTTTGCGCTCTTTTCGGCCTGTGCCGAACGCGTTGAGCTATGTCTGTTTGATCCGACGGGCCAGCATGAAATTGCCCGTCTGGAGCTACCGGAATACACCCATGAAGTGTGGCACGGCTACGTTCCTGATCTGCAGCCGGGCGCGCTGTATGGCTATCGTGTGTATGGTCCTTACGATCCCGAAAACGGCCACCGCTTTAACCCGCATAAATTGCTGCTCGACCCCTATGCCCGGGCGTTAACCGGCGAGCTTAACTGGAACGCCGCCCATTTTGGCTATGAGCTGGGGCATGACGATCTCGATCTCAGCTTTGATACCCGGGACAGCGCGCCGTTTACCCCGAAATGCCGGGTTATCGACCCCCGGGTGTTCGACGCACAGGATCCGCATCGCCCGGCGGTGCCGTGGTCTGAAACTATTCTTTATGAAACCCACGTGAAGGGCTTTACCCAGCTTCACCCGGCCGTTCCGCCTGAGCTGCGCGGCACCTTTGAAGGGATGGGGCATAAAGCGATTGTGGATTACATCAAAAGCCTCGGCATCACCTCGGTGGAGCTCTTGCCGGTGCACGCCTTCCCGGACGATCAACATCTGCTGGACAGGGGGCTGAAAAACTTCTGGGGGTATAACACCCTGAACTTCTTCTCCCCGGCGTCGCGCTATTACGGTCCGAACGGCATCCAGGGATTCCGCGATATGGTGCGCGCCTTCCACGATGCGGGTCTCGAGGTGATCCTGGATGTGGTCTATAACCACACCGCCGAGGGCAACGAGCTGGGCCCAACGCTCTCTTTCAAGGGGATAGACAACTTTTCCTACTACCGGACCATCGCGGGTCAGCACCGTTACTATGTGAATGACACGGGTACTGGCAATACGGTGAATACCTCCCATCCCCGTGTGCTGCAGATGATCATGGACTCCCTGCGCTATTGGGCCGAATCGATGCATATCGACGGTTTCCGTTTTGACCTCGGTACCATTCTGGGTCGCGAGCCGGAAGGGTTCGACCAGCGCGGGGGCTTTTTCGATGCCATGATGCAGGATCCGCTGCTCTCCCGGCTGAAATTGATTGGTGAGCCGTGGGATATCGGCCCTGGCGGGTATCAGGTGGGGGGCTTCCCGCCAGGCTGGGGGGAGTGGAATGACAAATATCGCGATACCGTGCGCGAATACTGGCGCGGGGATAACGTCTCCTCGGACTTTGCCGCGCGTCTGCTCGGTTCCGGCGATCTCTACGACCAGCGCGGTCGCCGTCCGTGGGCGAGCATCAACTTTATCACTGCCCATGACGGTTTTACCCTGAACGACCTGGTCTCTTACAACGAGAAGCACAACGAGGCAAACGGCGAAGATAATAACGACGGCCACAATGATAACCGGTCATCGAATTATGGCGCCGAAGGGCCTACCGACGACGAGCAGATTAACGCCCTGCGCGAACAGCAGAAACGCAACTTCCTCACCACGCTGCTCTTTTCGCACGGCACGCCGATGCTGCTGGCGGGGGATGAGTTTGGCCGCAGCCAGATGGGGAACAACAACGGCTACTGTCAGGACAGCGAGATCAGCTGGGTGCACTGGGAAGATCTGCCGGAAAGCGCCGAGATGCTGCGTAATTTTACCCGGCATCTAATTGAGCTGCGTACCCGCCAGCCGCTGTTACGCCGCGAGAGCTGGCGTGATGGGATGGAGATCCTGTGGTACAACGCGGGTGGCGGCCTGCAACTGCCAGAGCACTGGGATGAAGGCACCACCCTTGGGCTCTATCTGACCCGGGCCGATTTAGAGGCAGAAAACGGGATTTGGCAGGAAGTGCTGCTGCTGATCAATCCTTACGAGGCTGCGGTACCGTTCCGTATTCCGGATTGCGGCGAGGGTGGTTGGGTGCTGGAGCTAAGTACGGTGCAGGATGACAACCTGGGCCAGGCTATCACCCCGGATACTGACTTCCCGCTGGCGGGCCGCAGTATCGTGCTGTTGCGTCGACCTTAACGGTTAGCCCGGGCTCTCTCCCAGGGGCTGGAGGTATCGTCGTCGGCTTTGGCCGGCGCGGTATCTTCCAGCGAATCCAGATAGAGGGCTTCGACTTCAGCGCGAGCCCAGGGCGTGCGGCGCAAAAATTTGAGGCTGGATTTGACGCTGGGGTCGCTGTTAAAGCAGTTGATTTTAATCAGCTTGCCCAGCTGCGCCCAGCCATAGCGCGCCACGAGGGCGTTAACCATCATCTCAAGGGTGACGCCGTGCAGCGGATCTCTGGAAGGGTGAGCGGTCATATGCATCCGGTTATTATTAAAGGTCTGAAAGCGGGGAAGGGTACAAGAAAAGCCGGAAACCAGCAACGTTACCCGTCGACATTACAGGCCGAATATTGCCTCAATCTCACTGGAATGTATGCCAGTAAAAACTGGAGCAATAATGATGCGGTCCCCCAAAATGTAAGGGGTTGATCGCAGGGCGCTAAATGGATAGCTTGCGTCGGCCAACGTGAAGGCAAGCGCAGCGCCCCCGGCATTATGTTCCTGTGCGATTAAGAGGATTTTTATGACTGCAGTTGATGAATTAAAGGTGAAGTATCCAGGTGCGACTGTCTGGCAGATGGGTGACAGTCCAGCACTGGCCAGCGAGCTTGCAGACTTGATCAGAAGGGGGATAAAAACAGCCACCTGTGGCTCCCTGGCCTCTTATCAGCAAGAAGGCGCGAGCTCCACCATTGGCGGTTACATCATCATCCTGGATGGGCAAGCGCGACCTGCCTGCGTTGTCAGGCTGGTTGCAGCGCGTCTGGTGCGTTTTTGTGATGTCAGCGCTGAGTTTGCCCGCAAAGAAGGCGAAGGCGATCTTAGCCTTGCGTACTGGCGCAAAGAACATCAGCGCTTCTTTACGCAGGAAGGCTCTTTTTCGGAGGATATGGAGCTTGTTGCAGAAGAGTTTGAGGTTGTTCGTCTAACGTGAAACCGCTACAACAGTAGCGGTCACGCGTCTATCCCCATTACGATCCCCAGCGCGTCCGCAAATACCGTACCGCATCCTGCGCCTGGGGCTGATTCAGATTGTCCTCGCGGAACAAAATCGTGCCGTCGATGTTCGGCTCAGATTCATTCAAATCGAGCTGTTTTTTCAGCTCTGGCACGCCGCCTTTCACCGTCCAGTCGGGCTCTTTGCTCGAGGGTTCGCCCACTTTATAGAGCGCCACGCCAATATAGAGGCGCGTATGGGTCGGTTTCACCACGTCGGCCCACCACTTAGCCAGCACGTCATAGCGTGCGGCATCCCGGGCGAAAGGCCAGTAGAGCTGGGGGGCGATGTAATCCAGCAGGCCCTGCTGCACCCAGCGGCGGGTATCGGCGAAGGACTCGTCGTAAGCCGCCGCACCCCGGGTGTCGGACCCGGCCGGATCGTGGGAGCGGTTACGCCATACCCCGGCGGGGCTGACGCCAAACTCCACGTTCGGGTTTAGCTGTTTAATGGTCCGCGACACCTGGGTTATCAGCTGCTGGGTGTTGTTGCGCCGCCAGTCGGCCTTTGAGTCAAAGCCCTGACCATACTGGCGATAGGTCTGGCTGTCGTTCAGCTTCGAGCCTGCGGACTCGGCATAGAAGTAGTCATCAAACTGCACGCCGTCGACCGGATAGCGCGACACCACTTCCGCCACGATGCTGGTGATCCAGTCCCGGACTTCCGGAATGCCGGGGTCGAGAACAAAGCGATCGCCTGCGGTGCGGATCCACTCCCGATGTAGGACATAGACGCTGGGCGGATTCAGCTTCAGGGTTCGGTTCAGCTCGGCGACCGTACCCGGGCGGATATTGGTCGAGACGCGGTAAGGGTTAAACCAGGCATGCACTTTCATCCCACGCTTGTGGGCTTCATCCAGCATAAACTGCAGCGGATCGTAACCGGGGTCTTCTCCTATATTGCCGGTCAGCATATCGGACCACGGCAATATTTTAGAGGGCCACAGAGCCGTGCCGTCCGGTTTCACCTGGAAAAAAACGGTGTTGATCCCGAGGCTTTTCAGGTTATCCAGCTTATCGGTCAGGGCCTTTTGCTGCATGGCGTTCCGCGCCGGTGCGCTGCGGCCATTCACTGACGCCTGGGGCGGCCAGTCGAGACGGGAGACGGTTGCCAGCCAGACGCCGCGCACCGGCTCGTGGCGCGCGCTTTTATCGGGCAGGGGCTGTTTCGCGACCGGCGGTAGCGGCGTTACCAGAGATTTGGGGGGAGTTGAGCTGCAACTGACCAGTATAAGCGCGGCGATGAGCGCGCCGGAGCGCTTAAGGTGAGTGGCAAGCTGAGAACGACGTGAACAGGCGATGATAAGCTCCAGTTATACGAATGTCGCCGGGTACGTTTATTGTCGTTCTATTCGGAGGGAAGTCAATGCTGTGACCCTGTTGTCTGTCCCCCTGGGTTTCAATTGTTCAGCGAAAAATGTGTTAGGGTTCAGTTGACTATGGCGTCCTTCTGTTGTCTGCAAGGTTGACCCATTTGTTACCAGGGGTATTATTTGTTCGTGTAAGTATTTTATTCTTGCTGCTTAGCAATGCGCCAAACAGCCGAACGATCACCTCCTACTCAGGTATTTCAACAGCAGATGCAGGCACAACACATTTTTCAGTTCTGGAAAGCGGTCGAGGCGCTTACGCCTCAGAAACTCGACAAAGATAACCCCGACGATCTGTTCCGGCCAGCCTATAAAGTTGCGCAAGGTGGCAATCTCCCCTGGCGCGATACCAGACACACCGATAAACCTCTTAAGGATGACAAAGTCTGGCTCTATACCGCGCAATGCGGTGTTTATGATGCCACGGCGCTTTCTCAGCAACTGGAAGAGAAGATTGGCGCGCATGATGATGTCGTTGAAGAGAGAGGACGAGTCAATAGTCGGCTTTTTGATATTAGCTTCAATGAGCAGGGCATACCGCTTTATCAGACATTTATGCTGTCGCTCTCCGCATGGTCTGCCGGTCAAATCCTGCACCATAAGGACGGCGTGGCGGCGCTTGAGAACAACGTTCCCGTAGATTTTTCCGACTTACCTCCGCCGGGTGACACTCTCCCTCTTGTTGACAGTGGGTTCGCCGGTTTCGATGCCTTAACCCTGCGTCTTATGCAATGGATAGCCGATGAAGCCGCGCTTTTAGAGGCTAACGGGAACAGCCCGGATATCGACTGGATCCAGAAGCTGGTGGCGCTGGTGGTTGATAAAACGCTTTTCCCGCACTCAACCTTAGAATCTGAGTTTGTCTGTCTTGTGAAATGTATCCAGGTTAAGGCACCGAAGCCCGCCGGGGAGCAGCCAACACCGGATAACAAAGATAAAGAAAAGAAGGTTGATCCCGTACAGGATGGTTTATTAAACAGTTTTTATATCAGCGAGCTGCGTAATCTTGGTCACGCCTGGCAGCAAAACGATGCAGGACCGGGATTCGTTGAGTATATGCGTGCTGTCTCTGAACCTGACAGAGCGCGTATCGACCTACGTTCACCCGAGGGTTTACGGCTCGCCTTTCAGCGATTGCTTCCCACGCAACCCCCTGCGGGCGCCTGGCCTTCGCCTTATCCTCTGGCATTCAGCCAACAGTTAGCGGTTAACGAGATCTGGCGTCGCCACGCCGATCAAGCCGGTATCTTGGCCGTGAATGGTCCTCCCGGGACGGGGAAAACGACCTTATTGCGGGATGTGGTTGCCGCGGTGGTGACGCAACGGGCCGGGAGTTTGATTCGCCATGAAGATGAGGTCTTCGCGGGCAAAAATATGCTCATTCTTGGGGACGACAGATACCCTTACTATCCTCTGCATCCTGCCATAAAGGGGTCTTCGATTGTCGTTGCCTCCGCAAATAACGGCGCGGTGGAAAATATCTCGCTTGAACTGCCCGGCGCAGACGCCGTGCCGGAAAGCGTGCATGGTGAAAGTGATTATTTTGCCGATCTGGTTTCAGAACTGATCGGTAAGCCGGGTTGGGGTTTGCTGGCGGCCAGACTGGGCAACAAAGGCAACAGGAACACTTTTATGAAGGTGTTCTGGTGGAGAAAACCGGAAGAGAATAACGATATGCCGTTATTGCCTCCGGACAGGTTCACGCCTCAGCGGGGGGAAGGGCTGGCTTACCATCTCAGACTGATAAAAGCCGGGAAAAGAAAACCGGCCATCTCCTGGGATAAGGCGAAATTGAATTTTAAACAGGCGCAGGAGCGGGAAGAGGCCATACGTCAGCAACTGATCGACTACGCAACGCTGGATAAGCAGATCGATGAGATTCATCAGCGCATTCTGGAAAAGCGCGACGCCCGGACGCTGACGGCAGACCAACTGACTCAGGCTCAGGAGACGCAGGCGAAGATCCAGGTTGAAAAAATCGAGCATCAGGCCCTTTACGCTGAATGGAGCGGGCAGCTTGAGGCCGCCGGCAAGCGCCTGGAACAGCATGGTTCCCATAAGCCCACCTTCCTGGACTGGATCTCCACATGGGGACGCGCCCATCGTGAGTGGCGGGAGCGTTATCATCGTTTAACCCAGGAGAGCGATCGTCTTCGCGCAAAGATGGGGATATACCAGACAGAACGGGATGCCCTCGAACGCAAAGAGAAGGAGGCAGAGAAGAGCGTTAGGGACCAGACGCGGCAGTTGCAGGAGATTGATCGTGCTCTGAGCGAGATGCACCTGGAGCTTATCTCAACGCAAGCGCGGTCAGAGCAGGCAAAATCGGCACTGGGTGATGTCTGGCCCGATCCCCATGCCAGCGATGAGGTGCGAGAGAAGTCCGCGCCCTGGGCGGACGACGCGTGGCAAAAAGCCAGACAGGCGCTGTTCCTGGCCGCCCTGGATGTTCACAGGGCCTTTATTGAGCATCATCCGGAGCCGTTCATCAGCAACATCAATCTGGTGAGCAACTGGCTACAAGGCAAGAATTTGTCAGAGGAGCAGGCTGAGCTGGCGCTTAATTCCCTGACGCTTGTCGTTCCCGTCATTTCAACGACCTTTGCTTCCGTCCCGCGCATGTTTAAACGGATCGGTAGGGAAGCGATTGGCTGGCTGCTTATTGATGAAGCGGGTCAGGCGTTACCCCAGCAGGCCGCAGGCGCCATCTGGCGTGCAGCCCGAACGGTTGTCGTAGGGGATCCAAAACAGCTGGAACCGGTTAGCGGGATCGCTAAAGTCGTGGAAGGGGCGCTGGCGCAGCATTATGGAATTTCAGCGTGCTGGTGGCCGGGAATGGTGTCGGCACAAATCCTGGCCGATCACACGATGGATCTGGGCACGCTTTTGCCTGACCCGGATAATGGGCAGGTCTGGGTTGGCTGTCCGCTTCGCGTTCATCGCCGCTGTGACGATCCGATGTTCACCGTCAGTAATGCGGTTGCTTATGACGGTCTCATGGTTCATGGGAAAAAGGCGGTATCCTTGCCCTTGCCGGAAAGTTGCTGGATTGATGTCGAAGGCAAGGCATGTGAAGGGAACTGGATTGCAGAGGAAGGTGAAGCGGTCAGAACGTTGTTATCGGGCCTGCGGGATAGTCATGGCGTAAAGCCAGACAATATTTTCCTGGTTTCACCGTTCAAAGATTGTGCGCAGAAGTTATCCCAACTGGCGTCTGAACTTGGGTTTGACACTCAAAAGACCGGCACAGTGCATACCACCCAGGGTAAAGAGGCCAGCATTGTGATATTTGTCCTTGGGGGAAATGTTCAGCGGCCCGGCGCCAAATCATGGGCTGCCAGCCGGCCTAATCTGCTTAATGTTGCAGTCAGCCGGGCGAAACAACGCTTGTACGTCATCGGTAATCGTGCGGAGTGGCAGAAACAGCGCTACTTCTCCACGCTGGCGAACGGTTTACCCGCTGAGTAAACGGAAAGAGGGCACATTTCGTGCCCTCTTATTACGTTTCGTGACACTGTCACCACTATGAAACAGAGTGGCGATACGCAGACTGGCGAACCTTCTCAACCGCCGCCTTTCCGGCGATAAACGCATGGTCCGAATTGTAGTATTCCCACTCACTGTAACGTCCGGCCAGCGTGATGCCGTGCAGCAACAGCCATTTTCTTATCATCTCAACGTTCTCTTTACGCTGCTGGTCATAGATGACATAGGCGTAAGGGATATCGATTTGATTGCTGGTGAGGATCTCATCGGTTTCCGAGATGATCCCAACCTCAATGCACTCCTGAATACATCTGTCGATCAGCGCCTGGCCGTCAGCGGGCAGCGGTTTGTCCGGGGAGTAGCTTATCTCACAGGTGAGGCCGCACGCACCCGGCGGACTGCAGAACGGGCTGGCGTTGCCCTGCACGAAAATACGGTGGAATACGGTTTTGCCAGCGTAGTAGATCCAGTGTTTATCCGTCAGGGTGTCGCGATTAACGCCCAGATTGACGCAGCGGACGGAGACATGGCGCAGGCCTTTTGCGGCTTTACGAATTTCTGGCGGTACTTCGTCACCCATCAGACGTATAAGCTCCGGCAGCACCAGCGTGCTGATCATCTGCTCATAGCGGTACTGTCTGCCGTCAGAGAGCACGACAATATGCTGATTGACGTAGATTTTGCTGACCTCGGCGCCGGTCTCAATGCGGCCCTTTATGTGCGGCACAAAGCCGGACATCAGTGCCTGAAAACCGCCTTTCAGGGGGTAGCCGAAACGCGCGTTGGGTCCCATAGGCTTCGCCGTTTCGCCCAGCGCGCCTTCGATGATCTGGTCCAGATCGGGCAAGGGGACGCGTCCGCCCAGCCATGAGGTCTCCATCTCTGAGAGTGGCACCGTCCATAATTTTTTATTGTAGGGAATGGCAAAATGACGGGCGATCCCTTTGCCCCAGGTTTCATAGATGAAGGCTTCAAAACTGCCTTCCGGCGGTACGTTCTGGCCTGTGCTGGTGTAGTCCGGCACCGCGCCATCGGCACAGCAGTCATGATGATGGCGGCGATGCGTCTCGGCACTATTACCACAGGTCGAGGCCATGCTTTTCACCTCTGACCCGGTACCGTAACGCGCCTCGATGGCACCCAGAATACACTCTTTGATCACCGGCGCCGGCAAGCCGTAAAGCGATCCCTGGAAGGGATAGCGGGTATAGACGCCGTCGGTATAGACCCAGGCCTCGCGGATCTGCCAGTGAATATTGTCACCCAGTAAGATGTTGTATAACGCCAGCACCTCTTCATCGGCGGAAAACATAATGTGTCCCGCATAATCGAAGGTAAATCCCTTGTCCTGAACCGAGCGGCACAAGCCTCCCACCGTCTCATTACGCTCCAGTAAGGTTGCCCCTTCGCCAAAGTGATAGGCCGCGCTCAGGCCGGTTGGCCCGGCACCCAGAATTAAGCATGGCTCTACTTCTGAACCCGTTCTGGCAGGGGGGATCAGGCGTAAAACTGCCTGAGGTGAAACATCCTCGCCTCCGGCATCCGTTGTCGCTGTCTCCTGAGCCTGATGACGAGAGAGCGCCTGCCCAATCAGCTCATGCATTTTTTGTACGGTTGTGTCCCAGGAGGTACTGGCGACGATGTTTTGCATGATCTGCCGTTGCGAGGCGCGCTCTTCCTCAGACAATGCCAGCGCCTCTTCGCAAGCGGCGACAAAGGCGGCATGATCCCGGGCGACCGCCACAATGTGGCCATAGGGTTTTTCAACATCAGCGATGGCGGTACTCACCACAGGAAGCTGCGCGGCCATGTACTCCAGCACTTTCGTCGGACTGATAAAGCGAGTGGATTCATTCAGCGCAAACGGCATCAGACAGACGTCCCACCCGGCAAGGAAATGGGGCAGGGCCTGATAAGGCTGCATGCCAGGGTAATGGATATTGCTTCGTTGCGGCAGGGTTGACGGGTCTATCTTCACGACCGGACCAACCATCACGATTTGCCACTCCGGATGCGCATCGGCAAGGGCGGCGATCAGCGACAAATCCATACGTTCATCAATTACGCCGTAATAGCCCAGGCGCGGATGCGGAATAGCGTCCTGCAGAGGATGGTGATTTGCCCGATCCAGCGCCTGTTCAAAATGCACCGCATCCACGCTACTGGCAAAGCAGTGAATGTTCGGGTGGCGTCCTTTTCTTGCCGCATACAGGCTTGGCCCGCCGGTAAAGACAATATCCGCCCGCGTCAGCAGGGCTGACTCTCGTTGCAATAGCTGGCGGGGCGCTTTTTCAAAGGCGGCCAGTTCATCCATGCAGTCATACACCACGACGGCGGGGGTGAAGACCTTCAGCAGAGGGAGGGCCATCGGCGTGTAGAACCAGACGACCGGGGTCTCATCCTCTTCGCGTATCTCTGCCAGCAGTGTTTCCAGCCAGGCGATCTGTCCATCATGGAAACCCGGCTCTGTTGACGGCGTCTGCGGTTGGATGACCGTGACATTCGGCGCGGGTTGGGAAATCTTCAGCTCAGGTTTTCCAACGGAATGCAGCGGCTCTTCGATAAAGACGATCTGGTAGTGCTGAGCAAGCCGTGTCATCAGATGTTGCGGGCGCTGAAAAACAAAATCCCAGCGCAGGTGACTAAAAACATAGATTTTTTTCATGCCTGATACCTCTGTGCTGGTGCAGGTAGTGACGCCAGTTAGTTGGTGAAAGTGTTCCAGCCGGGTCTGGACATGTTTAAGAGCCCGGGCGTAAACGGCATTCAGCTCTCGCTCTTTGTCGGGCCTCACATCCCATAAGCCAGAGTGATGCCAGTTTGCGTTATTCTCCCAGTCGGGGCGGTCGATAATCGGGTAAAGACAAATGCCTGCCAGCTCTACGCCTGCCAGCTGCGCCTGAGCCACCTCTGAGACGACATCATTAATCCAGGCGCCGCGCCCGCTACCCACATGGCTGGTTTCGGCAAGCAGAATAGGGCGGCGATAACGCTCCCAGGTCTCCTGCAACATGTCGTGCAATCGCCGTCGCCGACCATCACCCAGGTGCCACGGCAGGCGCTGGTTATTGCCCATCATCCACTGATTGTCGTGGTAGTAATTGGCGCCTATCAGATCCAGATAGCGCGGATGGCCACCCAGCTCAGGCTCATGCCTGCCCGTCAGCATGTCCCACGCCTGAAACTGCGCGGTACGAAACGCTTCGGTTTGCTCAATCTTTGCAGGGTCGTCATCTGGTGAAATCAGATGGATTAACGGGTCGCAATGTAAAATTCGCGCTCTCGGATCGGCCGCCAGGATGGCGTCGCAGGCGGCTATGGCGGCCCGAACGAGTTGTCGCTTGACCAGCTCGCTTTCGCCCATGCCTGGCGGGGAGGTGGGAAACAATCCTTCCGCAATGCCCCAGGCGGTGAATGAGATTTCGTTGATGGGAGAGTAGACCGGCGGCTCCTCATACCAGGGGCGCAAAAACGCGGCCAGCGAGCCACACAGATGAGCGAAGCGAGAGACAAATTCCGGTGAGAAAAAATCGAGATTAGCGGGAAAGCCGTAATGACAGATCGTCCAGCAAATCTGGATACCGTTCTCTTTTGCCGACATCATTTTTTTTGCGACGGTGGTAAAGTCGTAACTGCCTGATTTATCAACAAGAAGCCAGCCGACGCTCTCTCTTACCGTGTGCATGTTGAACGGCTTAAGCGCGCGGTAATCCTCGGCATACCGTACGTCATGCGCCGTTGCGTTATCCATTGAAAGGGGATGACCCGCCCGGGTGATAAAATCAGCGCCTTCGAATCCTGCCTGCCAGAATGACCTGAATATCGCCATATACATTGCTCCCTTATGGGCAGTTTTAAATATACACAGCCAGTATGTTTAAATTTATTGGCCTTTTTTAATTACCCATACCCATGGCGAAAAATACATCCGCGGAAAATTTCGAGTATTATTTTTCGTAAAACATTCAACCATAACCATCCTCTCCGAATAATTTTAAACCAGCAAAACAGGGCAACAGGAATACCCCGGAGTTCACCCGTTATATGTTGACGCCCTGGTCTTCAATGAGTAAAAATCACTGTCTTATTCATCAATGATAGCCTGACTTCCTGGCGCTACGCGGCGTTTTTCAGCATGTTCCGGCTTCGCCTGTTAAAAAGATGAATAAAATCATTGGTTGCTGGTGGGCCTTTTTTTATTGGATGCGTTTCGGTTAAACGATAATAATGCTTTACCGGGTCTTTAAATAGCCATTCCGCGTTTCGTTAGTTTGCTGGACTGTCGTCTTCATGAGGTCTGTCTTTTTCTGGCACTTTTGTCTTAGAGGCAATGGCCTATTAATGATTGATTCAGATATTTAATTCCGATGGCTTCTCGCTCTTGAGAATATAAAGCGTGGAGTATTAGTTTTCTCTCATACCAGGGTATTGTGAACACCTTTCAATAGTTACAACATACATTATAACTTCATAATTCAACATACCTAAACATCGTGCCCTGAACAGTCGCTTAACAGAAAAGTAGGGCCAGCTGCCTTGTTTTATCCCCTATAGGGGATTTTTCTAAAATATCCTCTATGAGGGGTAAGCATGAAAGTAACAACGGCAGGCGCACTGGCACAGGCAGTCAGAGATCAGCGTAAGGTCAATAAGTTAACGCAATCGGAGACCGCTGAACAGGTTGGCATTAAACAAACTACGGTATCGGATTTCGAGAACAAACCTGAATCCACAAAGCTGGAAACCCTGTTCAAAATTCTCGCGGCGCTGGATCTGGAACTCCATGTGGTGAAAAGAGGGTCGACGCTGCCCGATAACCCCAGCTGGAAAAAGGAGTGGTAAAAAGCGTAGATCCTGTTCTGGATGCTGGCCGCAATTGATGGTCACGGTAAGAATTTCAGTCTGTTTATCGAAGCGGACTCGCCCGGAGGCTGATGAAAGAGATGGCCGACCGCACGGATGAAGTAATCGCCACCGTCAGGGCGGAATTGCCGACGGATTTTCCAGAACAGATAAGCGGGGCGATTTTCCGCGGTCTGGCAAGCCAGGCGGCGAGAATAAGCCGCTTCGATTAAATCGGTACAAAAATTGGTAGGGTAGTAAACGCCATTTGCAATTGTTAATGATATTTATTTTCATTATCATTTTTCTTTACGTAAGCAACTGTAAAGAAAAATGACATGCATATTCCCTCTGCCCTAATACAGCAAACCCTGTGTGCCGTCGCCATTTCCCTGGCAATGCACTCTGGCGCTGCATTCGCTAAAACCTTTACCGAGAAAGATTTCGTCACCCAGTCACTTGGGCACGGCGTGTACGAGCTGGCTTACGATAAGGGCCAGCAGGCCCTTTATGCTGCGTCAGCACCTTCCTTTGATAAAGACAAAACGGACGGGCTGGTCTTTAAGCTGGCGGCGCAGACGCTGCAAATTGAAGCGAAGATCCCCACGGAACGTCGCACATTCGCCGTCGCGCTGGACGAAGAAAATCATCGCCTTTATCTGGGTAATTCGCTGGAAGGGTCGGTCACGCTGCTCGATACCCGTACTGATAAAACCATTAAAACCATTAAAACAATTCAGCTAAGCGACACGTCAGATCCAGAAAATCGCGTGCACGTGCGTGAAGTGGTGCTGGATAAGAAGCATCAGCGTCTTTATGTCTCGGGAATAGGGCGTAAGGATAAAGGATTACTCTGGGTTGTGGATACCGAGAAGCAGGCACTGGCCCAAACCCTTGAAAAACTTGAGCCGGTCGGGTTTGCAGTAGATGAAGCGGGCGACAAAGTGTATGTCGTGTCAGGTGTCGGGGAACTGATCGCGCTGGATGCTAAAACATCGAAGCTGCTCAGCCGCGTGAAGGTCGATCCTGCCGATCCGGAGCACTATTTCCTGAATATCGCGCTAAATAGTGCTAAAGGCGTGGGGTATATCGCCGACACCAACACCAAAGATGTGCTGGTTGTACAGTTGGACACCGGCAAACTGCTTCATCGTGTACCGACTCCTAATTCCGTTGGTGTGCTGTATAACCCGGCGCGTGAAGAGGTCTACGTCACCCATCGTAACGATCGCCAGATTAGCGTGATCGATGCAAACACTTATCACCTGAAACACACCATTAAAACCACGGCGATGCCAAACAGCCTGGTGCTGTCTGCCGATGCCAGCACGCTCTATGCCAGCGTCAAGCAGGATGAGAAAGCTCACAAAGCTGACTACGTGCTCAAGATTGATTTAACCCAGCTCTAAGGATCCTGTTGTGATAAAGCAGACACGCATGGCCGTGGCGGTTTCGCTCGCCCTGGCAAACCTTCCTGCGGCCGTTTTCGCCGCGGAATCCACCGCCGTTAACGAAGATGAGCTGGTCGTGACCGCGACCGGCTTCAGCCAGGAGCGTCGCGAGGCACCAGCAACCATCTCGGTGGTGAATGAAAAGGAGCTGAACACCCGCTCTAACCAGAACGTCACCGAAGCCCTGCGCGAGATGCCGGGTCTCCTGGTGGGTAACGGCCACGGCAGCCTGGCGACTGGCGATGTCCAGATGCGCGGGATGGACTCCACCTATACCTCCTACATGGTGAACGGCATTAAACAGGCCACCCGCGAATCCCGCCCGTACGGCCACCATATCGGTACCGAGGCCGCCTTTATGCCACCGCTGGCCGCCATCGAGCGCATCGAAGTGATCCGCGGGCCGATGTCATCCCTGTATGGCTCTGACGCCATCGGCGGCGTGGTCAACGTCATCACTAAAAAAGCGTACAACCTGGAGAAGTGGACAGGCGTTCTGGAGGATAACTACTTCCTGCAGGAGAAGAGCGAGTACGGCAACACCAACCAGACCAATGCCTTTGTGATGGGCCCGGTGATCCCCGGTAAACTGGGGGTAAGCGTGGCCGCGGATTATCTCGACCGTCGCGATGATGATAGCGTCAACGACGAGCGTTTTGTGAAGCATCAGTCCGGCAACCTGGACGCGACGATCGCCCTGTCGCCAACGGAGACCCAACTTTGGGATCTGAACGCTACGAAAGGGAATCAGGAGAAAACGCATAACGATAAACAGTGGTACTGGGGCTTCGACCGCGACGCGGCTTCGCTGTCGCAGCACGCCTGGTATGGCGACATACTGGAGGTGAAGAACTTCGTCAGCTACGAGAAAGCGAAAACCGAGTACCGCGTGCCGGGAATGGCATCACAGTTTATTACCCAGAAAAACTACGAGGCGAACAGCGCCAATACCTTTACCCTCGGCGACCACAAGCTGACGCTGGGCATCAACTTTACCCGCAATGAGCTGGACGATGAGTTCGGCATTAAAGATAAAGAGGCGCCGGGCGTAACGCCGGTGAGCGAAATATCGCGCAACGGCTGGGCGGTATTCGCCGAAGATGCATGGATGATCGTCCCGGATTTCACCTTAACGACCTCGGCGCGTCTGGATCACGACAGCTACTTTGGTTATCACGTCACGCCTAAGATCTACGGCAACTGGACCCTTGATGAAAACTGGGCGCTGAAGGGCGGTGTGTCGGCGGGCTATAAAAAACCGGATCTGCGCCAGAATAATGCCGGCTTTACCAGCGTGTATGGGGCTTATCCTAATTCGGAAATAGGCATCGGTAATGACGATCTCAAACCGGAGGAGAGCGTCAACACCGAGCTTGGCGTCTACTGGCAGCAGGATGCGCTGGCGCTGGACGCGACCGTCTTCTACACCAAATTCAAGGACAAAATCAGCGACCGGGTCATTTGTACCGCGTCGGCTTCGCAGCAGTGTACATATAATGGTTACGTAGCTGACTCTGTCTTCCAGTATTTCAACGTCAGCGATGCCGAAATCTACGGCGTGGAGCTGAACGGCGACTGGCAGGTCACCTCATCGTTGAGAGCCAATGCCAACTATACCTGGACTCACAGCGAACAACAGAGCGGCGAGTATAAAGGTTACGCCCTGAGTGACTTCCCGGAAAGCATGGCTAACGTCTCTCTGACATGGAATGCGCTAAACGACCTGGCGTTATGGAGCAAAGCGAGCTGGCGCAGCGCCTCACCGGACATCGGCAATTCCAGCGAAACAGAAGCCTACGCGCTGGTCGATTTAGGGGCGCGTTACCATCTGAACAAGAACGTTACACTCATGACCGGCATCTATAACCTGTTTGACGCAAACCCGATTTACCGCACCTCGTACAACCAGTCTTCGATGCTGGAAGGCCGCCGCTATAACTTCGGCGCCCGTATCGAGTTCTGAACCTTACTGCCGGAGCCGTCGTGCTCCGGCTTCTGCAATTGTTATTCCTCGTTTTTCTGCCGCAGAAAGTGATTATCAAAGCCGCCGACATGTGATACTTAGATTGGGAGACAACAAACCAGGATAACGAAAGATGTCGCAGAACAAAATTGCCCACAAAGTACAAAACCTCCAGTCATCGGCGATCAGAGAACTATTAAAACACAGCAAGATGGAAGGGGTGATTTCACTCGGTGGGGGCATACCCAACCCGGATCTTTTCGATCGTGAAGGGCTGGAAATGGCAATGGAAAAGGTGCTCTCCAGCACCTGGAAGGAGGCTTTTCAGTACGGTCTGAGCGAAGGTAGCCCGGAACTGCGCGGCGAAATCTGCCAGCTGTTGAGCGGCAGGGGGATCCGCTGCGGTATCGACGAGGTTGTCGTCACATCCGGCTCCCAGCAGTCACTGGATATTCTGGCTCGCGCGCTGATCAACCCTGGCGACATTGTTGTCGTTGAACGTCCAACCTATCTCGCGGCCCTGCAGGTTCTGCAGCTAGCCGAGGCTAACCTGATGTCGGTGGGTACCGACGGCGAAGGGATGATCGTTGATGAGCTCGAAGCGCTGGTTAAGACCACGCCGATCAAAGCGGTCTACATCGTACCGACGTTTGGCAACCCAGGCGGCGTAACGCTGACAGAGCAGCGCCGCAAGCAGTTGGTGGAATTAGCGCAGCGCTACGATTTTGTGATTATCGAAGACGATCCCTACGGCGAAATCAATTTTACCGACAACACCTTCACGCCATTAAAAGCCTGGGCGACAGAGATGGGGTGCAGCGATAACGTGATTTACACCTCGACCTTTTCAAAAATCCTCGCGCCGGGGGCAAGGGTAGGCTGGTTAGTGCTGCCGGACTGGGTGAAGCGTCAGGTGGTGATCCTCAAGCAAGCCACCGATTTACACACCAGCACATTGTCGCAGTCGCTCACTTATCACTATCTCACCACGGGGCGCCTGGCGGGACAAATCGCGCTGATCCGTGACGCCTATAAACACAAATGCGAGATCCTCTGCCAGGCGGTGGAGCGCGAACTGGGCGATCACCTGACGTTCCACAAACCCATGGGTGGCATGTTCCTGTGGGCGAAATTTAAATATGAGATGAACACTACCGAGTGGCTGAAAAAGACTCTCAACAACGGCGTGGTCTACGTACCAGGGGAGTTCTTCTACTGTAACGAGCCGGATCACAACACGCTGCGCATGTCCTACGTCAGCGTCACGGATGAAAACCTGAAAGAGGCGGTCGCACGGTTGAAAGCCTCCTTATAAAGGGCGCTGAAATAAAACGGGTGGCGAAGGCCACCCGAATCATTGACTTAGCTGCGGATGAAATCGAGTAAGTCTTTGTTGATCGTATCAGGGTGCGTCGTGTGCATCCCGTGAGGATAGCCCGGATAAACTTTCAGCGTGCTGTTGCTGATAAGTTCATCCTGAAGCAGGCTGGCATTCTTATAAGGCACCACCTGATCGTCATCACCCTGCAAAATAAGCACCGGCACGGTAATCGCTTTCAGATCGTCGGTCTGGTCCGTCTCGGAAAAGGCTTTAATGCCTTCATAGTGCGCTTTCGCGCTGCCAATCATCCCTTGCCGCCACCAGTTCTGAATAGTCCCCTGGGATATTTCAGCCCCCGCTCGGTTGAAGCCGTAGAAGGGGCCCGTCGCCACGTCGAGATAAAATTGCGCCCGGTTTGCGGCCAGCGCTTTACGGAATCCATCAAAAACCTCCAGAGGTGTGCCGCCTGGATTTTCCGGTGTTTTCACCATTAATGGCGGTACGGCGCTGATTAAAACCGCTTTCGCCACGCGACCCTGCGGTTGACCGTATTTCGCTACATAGCGTGCAACCTGTCCGCCGCCGGTGGAGTGACCAACATGGATAACGTTACGCAGATCCAGATGTTCCACAACGGCAGACACATCGGCGGCGTAATGATCCATATCGTGTCCATCGCTGACCTGACTTGAGCGGCCATGACCACGACGGTCAGAGGCAATAACGCGGAAACCTTCAGCTAAAAAGAACAACAGCTGGTTATCCCAGTCGTCAGCGCTTAATGGCCAGCCGTGGTGGAAGAAAATGGGCTGTGCATCTTTAGGACCCCAATCTTTATAGAAGATACTGACATCATCGTTGGTGGTAACAAATGACATGATAGACCTCTCGGGGAATAAAAGAACCTGAGTGAAGTGGGCTGCGTCCGCAGTTAAAGACGTACAGCCGCTAAGAAGTCTAGTTGAGAAGATTAACGATTGCTTCCTCCTAACGAAAGCGCATGCGTTCTGCGCAGTCGGCTGAGGCTAAACAACACTGAAGCGACAGACGCAGCGACAGCGACCCACAGGGCGAAGTGGACAGCCCGTTCATTCAACGTCTGGCCGGTTTCCGGGGATATCAGAGCCAGAAGGATACCAACAACAGCGGCGCCCAGGCACTGCCCGAAAGTTCGGGCAATGGATAATACCCCGGATGCATAGCTTGCCTGTTCGCGGGCAACATTCGACAACATTTCCCGGTTGTTAGGACTCTGAAAACATCCAAATCCGATGCCGCAAACCAGGCTACGCAGGCCGATATCCCATACGGAAGGCGAGGCGGGCAGCATCGCCAGCAGGATCAACCCCACCACAAAGATGGCCAGGCCAACAGTGGAGATTAGCGGCGCAGAAACCGTGTCTGCCCAGCGGCCGGCATGGGGTGCGATGAGTACAATACCTATCGGCCAGGGCACAAACAACAGCGCGGATACAACAGGGCTGTAGCCATATACGCTCTGAAACAGGAAAGGCAACGCAACAAAGGTGATCCCCTGGCTGACAAAAGAGGCCAGTGACGTTAATGCCGCGAGGGTGAAACGTCCGTTCTTGAATATGACGGGCGGCAGTATGGGTGCCCGGGCGCGGCGGATATGCCAGATAAACAGCATCGTGCTGAACAGGGCGAGGAGTCCCCAGCAGACCGCCGCCAGGTGAAGGCTGTTCGCCGCCATAATCATTGCCCCCAAAAGGGTCGCTGACAGTACCGCGCCAGGGAGATCAAACGCCGTTTTGCCGGACGTTGATTTTCCGGGTAACGCCCTGAAAGCCAGCAACAGGGCTAAGGTTCCCGGAAGAATGTTAATGGCAAACAACCATTGCCAGCTCAGGGTATCCAGTATTGTACCGCCCAGCACCGGGCCAATGGCGGTGCTGGATGCAATAAGCAGGGCATGCAGACCCAGCACGCGGCCAAGCAGGCGTCCCGGAAAAACGCTGCGCAGGATCGCCGGAGCAATACTTAACGTCGCCGCACCGCCGATCCCCTGCAGGATACGCATTACCACAAGCATTTCTGGGGTAGTTGCCACTGCGCAGCCCAGTGAAGTCAGCGTAAAGGTGGTGAGCCCCGCAAGAAATATGGGGCGAGTGCCAAAGATCGTCGCGAGCGAGGCGAAGATCATCAGCGTCATGGCCGCAGAGAGCAGGTAACCGTTGGCGAACCAGACCGCGTAGCTTGCAGGCACCCGCATCGCTTGCGCCATAGAGGGAAGGGCAATGTTGATCATGGTGCCATCAAATACCCCCATCAGGGTGGTCACCATTACGGCGATCATCACCCGGGCGCGCTCCGGGCCAGGCAGCCCGTCATCACCGGGTTGGTTTGAAAATAGCATCATCATCTGAACTCCTGAATATGGTTTTGATGACGAAACTATAAGCACGAGGTATATAAGGCGGAAGACGCATGGTTTACACTTAATCATTGCACCGAACGCCTTATCTGAGGTTTATCATGTCCGATCCCGATTTTAACCTGTTGGTCGCACTCGACATTCTGCTGGCAGAAGCGAGCGTGGCCGGTGCTGCACGGCGCTTAAACCTGAGTGCATCCGCCATGAGCCGCACGCTCAACAGGCTGCGTGAGGTAACGGGCGATCCGATTCTGGTGCGAGCCGGACGAAATATGGTGCTGACCCCCTGGGCTGAAGCCTCCCGGGATCGCGCCAGAAATGCGGTGCAGGAGGCGAGGGCAGTGTTACAGCCGTCAATGGAGACGCTCAGGCTGGAAAGTCTGGCGCGGATTTTCACAATCCGGGCCAACGATGGGTTTGTCGTCGCGTTTGGCCCGGCGCTGATTGCCGCTGTGGCTGAGGCAGCCCCGGACGTCTGTATCCGTTTCGCGCCCAAGCCGGAAAAAACGTCACGTTATCTGCGTGAGGGTCTGGTCGATCTGGAAATTGGCGTCCAGAGCAATATGGGCCCGGAAATTCGCCTGCAGCGACTTTTTCAGGACCGATTTGTCGGTGCCGTTCGTAAGACGCATCCGCTGGCATCGTTACCGGAAATCAGCGTAAAGGATTATGTCGCCTGGGGCCATGTGGTGGCCGCACCGAATGGATCATTACACGGGTTTGTGGATGATGCACTGGCGGAGTCAGGTTTGTCGCGTAAGGTGGCAAGCGTGGTGCCTGGCTTTCCGACGGCGTTGTCCGTGGCGCTGGCATCGGATCTTATCGCCATGGTTCCGGCGTTGTATTTGCAAAACCCGCAGATGACGGAGCAGCTGCATGTATTCGAACTGCCGTTTAAGACCCGCGCCATCACGGTATCGCAAATGTGGCATCCGAGAATGGAAAGGGATCCCGGTCATCGATGGCTGAGAGAAAAAGTGCTTGAGGTGTGTCGGAGTGTACGGTGATGAATGAGAAGCTGAGGCGAGGGGATAAAGCTGGGCGCGTAATACGAGGCCCGGTACGGGTACCAGGGAGGCTGCGTTGCTGCCACAGATCGTATTTAACATAATATACATTATGCGCACCAACGTTGTAATGGCTCAATAGTAATGTCCGCCTGTGGCTCAATTCAGATGTCCGCGCTATGGTAAGCTTCACTGGTCCGTTTAAACTACCGGGAGGCATATCATGAGCGCAGAAAGCTCAGGAGTGTTTACTTTGAAAGAGATCAACCGGATCAAGATTATACAGGACGTCATTGAACGTCGCATCACAACGCGCCGTGCGGCCGAGCACCTCGGTATCAGCGACAGGCAATGCCGCAGACTTCTTGCCCGTTACCGTGAAGGCGGACCGCTTGGTATGGCCAGCAGACGATGTGGCATGCGTGGTAACCGCCAGTTGCCACCCGGGCTCGCAGATCAGGCTCTGGAACTGATCAAGACGCGTTATGCTGATTTCGGTCCGACTCTGGCGCGTGAAAAGCTCGAAGAACTCCACGGACTGTTTCTTGGCAAAGAAACTGTCCGGCGCATCATGGTGCGGGCTGGCTTATGGGTTCCCCGTAAACAACGTGCCGCAAGGATCCCTCAACCACGGTACCGGCGTCCGTGTACTGGTGAGCTGATACAAATAGATGGCTGTGATCACGACTGGTTTGAAGGCCGTGGCCCGGCCTGCACCGCGCTGGTCTATGTTGATGATGCAACCAGCAAACTGATGGAACTGTTGTTTGTTAAATCGGAGTCCACGTTTTCTTACTTCGAAGCCACGCGGCGCTATATCGATAAGCATGGTAAACCGCTGGCACTGTACAGCGATAAAGCCGGTGTTTTTCGTGTTAACAATAAACACGCCACAGGCGGAGACGGGCATACTCAGTTTGGGCGAGCCATGCATGAACTGAACATCCAGACTATCTGTGCAGAAACCAGTCCCGCCAAAGGGCGTGTAGAACGAGCTCACCTCACTTTACAGGATCGTCTGGTCAAAGAGCTGCGGTTACAGGGCATTTGTTCAATGGAGGCTGCAAATGACTTCGCTGAGGCCTATATGGCTGACTATAACCGCCGTTTTGGCAAAGTACCGCGACATGATTTTGACGTACACCGTGCTGTAGAACATGATGAGGACCTGGGGCTTATTTTCACTGTTCGTGAAAAACGTAAAGTCTCAAAATCGTTGACGATACAATATGATAAAATGTTGTACCTGATTGAAGACAGCGAACTGAGTCGCCGTGCAATAGGTAAATATATCGATGTGTATCACTATCCTGATGGCAGAAAAGAGCTGCGCCTGAACGGTACGCTACTTCCCTACTCTACCTACGACCGACTGTCAGAAATCGACCAGGGCGCGATTGTCGATAACAAGCGTCTTGGCCGAACCCTGGAGTTTATCAGTCTGGTGCAGAGCAAGCGGGATAACACGCGCTCTCAGTCAATTCCCGCTGGAGATGGCCCTTCCCGACGACGGCCAAAGCAGGAAGGGAAGAAATCCCAGCGCTCACTGGATAATGATGACATGCTCGAAGCACTCAAACAGCTTCAGTCACGTTCAGAGGACATTTTTGGTAAAAGAGCCCGCTGATGGTACTCACTGGCCGGACAGTGGTTGCTCACCAGTTGATATTGTCCGGCCAGACCCATGATGTATTATTCATTTCGTTCAGCATCTTTATGTCCTGCTTTTCACGGGCATACTTACCCCATAATGAATGAAAAGAACGAACAATACTGATTAACTGCTTTTTTCTTTGCTCCGGAGATAGGCTGATAAAATAGCAGCACCTGCTGTCAATATTATCCTCAATGAAATTAAAATCAGAGTCTGATGCATATTTTACTGTTAGCATAATATCATTCGACGTTGTTCTCTCAGACTCTGTTAATGCTGATTCTATCAGGTATTCAAAGGCATACATGACAGACAGCTGGTTTTTGTCTGTCTGAATATAACCCATTGAGTTTCTGAGTATTGAGGACTGTACCAGGACCAGAGGCCATAAAAGCTCAACACCATAAAGCTTATATGTATCATGTTGATCATACTGATGTTGCTCAACACGACGATTACCTTCCCGTGCTTTACGAATATCATAGGCAAGGGATAACATAAATCCGTCTTTAACTTTAATCAGTGGGCTTTCATCCACGATGTAATGAATGAGTTCATGTAATTCATTCAGGGCTTCTGAATCTCCCCACAGTATAAAACCTGCATTGTTCGGCGTTAACTCGTATCGAAGCATGGGCTCAATCATCCTGTTGTTTCAGTCGGAGGAAAGTCTATCAGTAAAGAGAATGAGAGATCAAAGTGGTCATTTTAATTGAGCTGGATAACGGACATTTCAATTGAGCCTTGACAAACGTAGTACCTGCAGTATTATAAAGAACTGAGCCGGACAAACCCGTCAGTTGTTGAAAAACGCATGCGCCGTCGTGATGCTGCTCACCAGCTTACTCTGACCGAACGTCAGACGCTGCGTCTGATGGATTGATGGATTGATGGATTGATGGATTGATGGATTGATGGTTCTCCACATGACTGGTTTGAAGTTTGAAGGTCAAGCGCCGAAATACTGCTTGCTCGTCTTTATTGATGACGCGGCTGGTCGCCTGGTGCACCGCCGCTTTGGTGAGACTGAATCAGCCTTTGATTACATGATGGCCACCCGTGAGTATCTCGAGCAACACGGCAAGCCCCTTGCGTTCTCCAGCGACAAGAAAGCCTAAAATCCTGTCAGGAACGCAACATCCCTTCACGTCACGCCTCAACGTTATCATGGATCAAGCCTAGCCTCCTTTCAGACTCAGATAAGTTCCAATGCGTGATATTTCCATTTTGTCACTTCTGAAATATCAATAAAGTGTATTGTCCGGTCAGAATGAGAGTCTTACTATTACATTTATTCCAGTGCGTAACCAAATAAACTTGACTCGAGCAGTGTTTATTAATTTAAACACTTCCGATCTATTTTGATTATTTTTTGCGACAAGAATCTTTCGTGAATATTTTGTGGCGAAATGGAAATTTAACTCACTGAAGTTGTTGAAGAGAGAATTGTTATGAACACCAGAGGTCTCATTCTTATTATCATCGGTGCGATGTTTGAGTGCGCCTGGGCATTCGGTCTTAAGCATGCCCAAAGTCCATTTGAAATATTTCTGACCGTGGTTTGCGTGGTGGCCAGCTTCGGCATATTCATGCTGTCATTCAAATATGTCAGGGCGAGTATCGCGTATGTAGTTTATACCGGTCTCGGTACCCTATTTGTGGTACTGGTAGAAATGACCGATACCCTGTCTCACGGAGGTCAGCCAGAAATCCTCCGTATCGTATTCGTGGTCACCCTGATGCTGGGCATCATTGGTGTTAAAGGAGCAAAATCATGATTTCCTGGCTCATTCTGTTTGTTGCCGGCTGCTTCGAGGTTGCGGGTATTTCCACTCTGAATGGCTATGCCAATGCCGGAACCGCTCGCCGTAAGATCACGTTCCTTCTGGCTACCATTGTACTCTTTGCCATTGCGCTCAGCTCGCTGAGTATCTCCATGCGCGAGATTCCCCTTTCCGTGGCCTATGCCATCTTTACGGGGGTGGGTACCATCGGTGCCGTTGCGGTAGGCGTATTGATTAACGGAGATAAAATTCGTCTGCTCAAGGGGGCAAGTATCTTTCTTATTATCTTCAGTGCGATCATGCTGAAGCTGGTTTAATTCCATATTCTCTCTTTCAGACAGTATCCTGAATGAAAGAGAGAAACCTTTCTGACAGTTATTAGTTTCCGGTAAAATAATTCACCATAAAATCCGTAAAGGCTTTGAGTCTGGGGAGCACATATTTATTCGTGGGCCAGACCAGATTGATTTCATAGATTTGTTCGACAATATTTCCCAGCACAATTTTCAGCTCACCTGATTCAATATATTTTTCCGTGAGCAGCCCCGGCATAAAAGCAATACCTTTGCCGTCAAGTGCCAGCCCAAGGCGAATGTCCGTACTGTTGCAGACGAGAGAAGGGATAACATTCTGCACACCGGATGCTGAATTCAGAAGTGGCCAGGGCTCCGTGCGCCCACTTGAGGGATAGCGGTATTGAATACAGGTATGGGAATTGAGATCCTCCACGCAGGCAGGAATCCCGTGTCGCCTGAGGTAATCCGGTGATGCCACCAGATTCATGACACAGTTACCGAGCGAGCGGGCTGTCAGCCGGGAGTCTGACAACTGTCCGACGCGTATTACCGCATCGAATCCCTCCTCCACCACATCAACCAGTCTGTCGCTAAGATCTACCTCAAGAGTTACTGCCGGATATTGCGTTATAAAACGGCTGATCACCGGCAGGAAAAAGGACGGTATATAAGGCATACTCACTCGAAGCTTGCCTTTAGGCTCGCCTGATACAGACGAAAGCTCCTCCTTCGCTGCTGTCAGTTCATTAAGTATTACCCGGCTACGCTCAAGAAACATTTTACCTTCTTGCGTCAGGCTTAAACCACGCGTGTTACGGTTAAGCAGGCGCGTACCCAGCTCCTCTTCTGTTTTGCTGACGAGCTTACTTACAGCAGAGGGGGAAATATTCAGCTCGCGCGCCGCGGCCGCGAAGCTGCCAAGGTCAGCAATTTTCACGAACGCCTCAATACCGTCTACCAGGTTCATCATCTTCTCCTGTGAATAGGTGTAGCAGTTCTGCCATCTTACCCCGTACTGACATTCCATTTCGTCACGACTGAATTACCGAAACCGGCAATTGTCCAATACGCGACCCGGGACTAACCTTGAAGTTCTTTTCTCATGCCGTCTGTCCGGCCCTTTTCAGTCAGAGCGGAGCTCTTACGTGAAAGGCGAAACTAATAATATCGACAGACTGACGCATTATCAGGGGAACTAATGTCATCAGAAAAACTATCGCAAAGCATAAATGTACAGCCTGAGGATATCCGTACCGGCGTCACTGTACATGGAGCCAGGACGCATAACCTCCGGGACGTTTCCTTCACCTTTCCCCGTGATGCCATGGTGGTTTTTACCGGGATATCCGGATCCGGTAAATCCTCCCTGGCGTTTGACACACTCTACGCCGAAGCGCAGCGACGGTTTATGGAATCTGTTGCGCCGCATGCGCGGCGCCTGATTGAGCAGGCTTCGGCACCGGACGTGGACGGCATAGACGGGCTGCCGCCCGCCGTAGCCCTGCAGCAGAGCCGGGCCGGCGCGCAGGAACGCTCAACGGTTGGCAGCCTGACGCGGATCTCCGTCACCCTCAGGCTGCTTTTTTCCCGTGCTGGTATCCATCCCACCGACATCCCGTTCCTACCGGCAGAAGCCTTCTCGCCCAATAATCCTCAGGGCGCCTGCCCTGCCTGTCAGGGCATGGGCATGGTGCATGAAGTGAAGGCCGACGCGCTTGTTCCTGACGGGTCGCTTAGCATCCGCGAAGGGGCGATAGCCTCCTGGCCCAACGGCTGGCAGGCAAAAAACCTGCGCTCAATTCTTGACTCGCTGGGCTACGACATCGATGCCCCGTGGAATACGCTGGCTGAAAAAGATCGGGAATGGATCCTCTTCACCGACGAACAGCCGTCAGTGCCGATTTTCATGGGGCTAAATGCGGAGCAGCGCCAGGAGGCACTCGCGGCAGGCACCGAGCCCGCCTATACCGGTACCTATACCAGTGCCAGAAAATATCTTCTGCAAAGCTATTCGGGCGGTAAGGAGTCAGTGAAAAAACGCCTCTCCCGCTTCATCACCGTGGCGCCGTGCAACGAATGCCACGGCAAACGGCTCAACCGCAATGCTCTGGCCTACACCTTTGCGGGCCATGACATTGCCGAAATGGGTGAGCTGACGATAACGCAGTTAAAGGGGTTGTTTTTACCCTTTGCCGAAGGCCGTTCGCCGCATATGCCTGGCGAAGCCGCGCTGCGGGAGGCCGTCATCAGGATGACGACCGATATCTGCGGCCGCCTCGACCAGCTCGAAAGGCTAGGCCTCGGCCACCTCTCTCTCGGTCGGCGGACTACCATGCTCTCTTCCGGCGAGCTGCAGCGTATCCGACTGGCCACGCAGCTTATCTCCCGCCTGTTTGGCGTGATCTACGTGCTCGACGAGCCGGCAGCCGGTCTGCATCCGGAAGATGTTCGCGCCCTCCTCCAGTCCCTGCGCCTGCTTCTGGAGGCTGGCAACTCGCTGGTTATTGTCGAACATAATCTGGACGTTATCGCCGAAGCCGACTGGCTCACGGAGGTGGGGCCCGGTCCCGGGCACTTGGGCGGTGAGATCGTTTATAACGGCGCGCCATCCGGTCTGGCACGGGTTTCCCGCTCACCTACCGCAGGCTACCTCTTCGACAAACACCGTCCGGGCCTGCGCAGGCGTGAACTTCCCGATCGCTGGCTGGAGCTTGAGCAAATCACCTGCAATAACATTCACGGGCTGGATGTCCGCATCCCTCTTGAACGGATGACCGCCATCACCGGCGTATCCGGATCGGGCAAGTCCACGCTTCTGGCCCGGGTGCTCCCGGCGCTGCTTCAGCGACTCGACAAAACCCCTGAGGATGAGGAGTCAGAGGAAGACAGCCTGGTTCCGGAGGTACAGGGTAAGATCACGGCTGGCGGGACTACTCTGAAACGTCTGGTCCGCATCGACCAGAAACCCATCGGGCGCACGCCGCGCTCTAACCTGGCGACCTATACCGGCTTCTTTGATACCGTGCGCAAGCTATTTGCCGATACCGACGAAGCGAAAAAGCGAAGTTTTGACGCCAGCCGCTTTTCCTTTAACCTGCCCGCCGGCCGCTGCCCCGCCTGCGACGGACAGGGACAGATCACTATCGAACTGATGTTTATGCCCCAGGCAAGCGCGCCCTGCTCCGCCTGCGGCGGACGGCGCTACAATGAGGATACGCTCCAGGTCCGCTGGCATAACAGAACGATAGCAGACGTGCTGGATCTCACCGTCGATGAAGCCGTTGAGGTGTTCAGACATAATGACACCATCCAGCGCTCCCTGGCCGCGCTTGCCTCGCTCGGTCTCGGCTACCTGAAACTGGGGCAGCCCGCCACCGAACTATCCGGCGGCGAATGCCAGCGCATTAAGCTCGCCTGGGAATTGCAACGCGTACAGCGGGGTAAAACACTCTATCTGCTTGACGAGCCCTCCACGGGGCTGCATCCAGCGGACATGGACAAGCTGATGCGGGTCCTCGACAGTCTGGTTCAGCGCGGCGATACGGTGGTCATGGCGGAGCACGATATGCGCATTGCCGCAGAAGCCGACTGGGTTCTCGATCTCGGTCCCGGGTCGGGCGAAAACGGCGGACGTATCATTGCGGCCGGCACGCCGGAAGAGGTCAGCCGCAGTAAGAAAAGCCTTACCGCGCCCTGGCTTGCGGCCAGGCTAAAAAAAAGGAATGGCGATCCTGACGAGTAACGCCGGTCAGGTTTAGTGATGGTTTCGGAGGATACATGCAGTTTGATTTGTTTGCAGACGAAGGGCTACCCTCCATTCCGGGCTTGATTTATCAGGCCGACTTTCTCACGCCGGAAGAAGAGACAGGTTTGCTGGAGATTATCGCCACGCTGCCTCTCATGCCTGCACGGTATAAAGAGTATGAATCAAAGGTCCGTATTCTCAGCTTCGGCGGGCTTTACGATTTCAATACGCATACCGTCAAGCCCAGTCCGAGGCTTGATGCACGTCTGGTTCCGCTGCGAAACCGCGTCGCCGACTGGCTGAGGATTGAGCACGGGACGATTTCCCATCTGCTCGTCACCGAATACCTACCCGGCACGCAGCTGGGATGGCATCGCGACGTCCCGGTCTATGAAACATCACTTGTCCGGTCTCTGTGCACGGTGTATCTGATCACGGATCTTATCGACTGATGATTTAATGTCAGCAACTGCATCCGCATCCATTCCAAGGGTATCCACAATACAGCGCGTGATATTGCTGGCCTCAATTTTCAGTGTGTCCCCCTTCTCTGTCAGATGAATAAGCACTTCACGTTCATCCTTCGGATTGCGTGTCCGGGTGATCAACCCCGCACTCTCCAGCCGCTTAAGTAAAGGAGTCAGCGTGCTGGACTCAAGGAAGAGTATTCCACTCAGTTCCTTCACAGTGCGTCCATCCTGATTCCACAGAGTGATCATCACCAGGTACTGGGGATAGGTTAAACCCAGCTTATCGAGCATTGGGCGATAGAGCTGCGTAAACGCATGTCCCGCGGAATATAGCGAGAAGCAGAGCATGCCGTGCACATCCGGAAGTAAATCCCCGGTATTTATCTCTTTAGTCATATGTCCTCCAGTCCCTCTAAAATAATTTGTGTGCGATTTAATTGCAAGCGATTGACAACAACAAAAAGTAATGCCAGATTAATTCACACACAAACAAGTCGTGCACAAATCAATTGCGCAGCAACATACAATTCATAACAGGAGAACGATATGTCCACATTCACAACGACAGACGGGACTGGCATTTTCTATAAAGACTGGGGTTCAGGTCAGCCAATCCTCTTTGCTCACGGATGGCCGTTATCGTCTGACGCCTGGGATCAGCAGATGCTTTTCTTCAGCCAGAATGGCTTCAGGGTCATCGCTCATGACCGGCGCAGCCACGGGCGTTCGGACCAGACATTCCATGGCAACAATATGGATCAGTATGCTGACGATCTGGCCGAACTTATTGAAGCGCTGGATCTGAAGGACCTGATTTTAGTAGGTCATTCCACAGGGGGTGGCGAAGTTGCACATTATATCGGTCGTCATGGTACTTCCCGTGTAGCTAAAGTTGTTTTGGTTGGCGCAGTACCACCTCAGATGCTCCGGACCGATGCTAATCCCGACGGCACTCCGCTGGAGGTATTTGATGCCATTCGCGAAGGAACGGCCAAAAACCGTGCTCAATTCTTCTTCGACCTGACCATTCCATTCTATGGCTTCAATCGCGACCATGTACCAACCAATGACGGGCTGCGGGAAAACTTTCGCAGGATCGGGTTGCAGGGAGGTATTAAAGGACAATATGACTGCATCCGTGAGTTCTCCGAGGTCGACTACACCCGCGATCTGCAGCAGATTGATCGCCCTACTCTGATTATTCATGGTGACGATGACCAGATTGTGCCCATTAAGGCATCAGCACACCGCGCCGCTGAGATCGTTGCGAACGCCACACTGAAGATATATGCCGGCGGCTCACATGGTCTGGCTGAGACAGAGGCCGACCGCTTTAATGCTGACGTCCTGGGCTTTATTCGCGGCTAACGAGGTGGCCTGTTCCATACAGGCCACACCCATCATACGCATACCTTATCAACTGTGTTAAAAGGGAAACTATCATGTCTAAATTTGCTGCCTCCCTCGCTATTGCTACCGCTCTGCTGTCTGCCAGTGCTTTCGCCGAAACCGCAAAGCCGACTGTTGTCCTGGTTCATGGAGCCTTTGCTGACTCATCAAGCTGGAATGATGTCACCCGCATCCTGCAAAAAGACGGGTATAACGTCGTCGCAGCGGCTAATCCGCTGCGCAGTGTTTCGACTGATGCAGCTTACGTCTCTTCTGTTGTGAACAATACTAAAGGACCTGTTGTACTTGTCGGACATTCCTATGGCGGCCAGGTGATAACGAACGCAGCCCGGGAAACGAAAAATGTTAAATCACTGGTTTATGTCGCCGCATTTGCTCCTGACACGGGTGAGGCTGCCGCTGAACTGGCGGGGAAATTCCCCGGAGGCACGCTTGGCGAGGCGCTTTCCGCACCGGTTAAGCTGGCTGATGGTAACGTCGATCTGTCCATTGAGCAGTCGAAGTTCCACCAGCAATTCGCTCATGACGTGTCAGCTGAAAAAGCTGCGCTGATGGCGGCAGGACAACGACCTGTGACCGAAGCAGCATTAATTGAAAAATCGGGAGCCCCCGCCTGGAAAACAGTGCCCTCTTACTTCATTTATGGTGACAGCGACAAAAATATCCCTGCCCAAAGTTTGCGTTTTATGGCTGAACGCGCGGGATCAAAGCACACCGTGGTGATCAAAGGGGCATCCCATGTCGTAATGGTTTCTCATCCTCAGGACGTAGCCACGCTTATTGAGGAAGCCGCGAAATAATTCTCTTTGTCCTGTCTTTGACGCCATTCCCCGTCAGAGGCACTGTCCCGGACTTTTTTTGCGGCACAACCGCCAGGGTATACAGTGTCAGCTGCCTTCGAAATAAACAGAAGAGAGATCGTCCGCCTGCGGTAAAAGGCGGGCGTTTTCTCCATCTTCGCGAACGAGTCCCAGGTCGGCCGGACGGGGCGCAGAATGATGCTGTACCTTTTTCTGATGATCTCCAATTCGCCCCCCCCCCTCAAAATCCATTTCGCGGAACAAGCAGATGGCGCGGTTGTTGCCATTTTTAAAAATGGATACGGTTCTCAAGCTGACAAGGCCCGACAGAAACAGATATCAGTGTCCAGACAGGCGGGTAATTTCTGCTTATCCTATACTCAGCTAAAGAATATTGTGGTGTAGATGAAAACATCAAAAACGCGCATAAGTCGTTGAGGTTCTATGAAATTCCCCGGCATACCGGAAAATGAAGAAGAAAGACTAAAGTCGCTTTATCTCGCAGACCTGCTTGATACCAGAGACGATGAGCGTTTTGATCGTCTTACCCGGCTTGCCAGGCGAATCTTTCAGGTACCTGTGGTCCTGATAAGCCTGCTGGATCGCGAGCGACAATGGTTGATTGCATGCGAGGGTCTCGGTGTCCGGGAAACGCCACGTAATATCTCATTCTGTGGGCATGCCATTTTGCAGGATGGCGCTTTTATCGTTAACGATGCATCTGTTGATGAGCGTTTTCATGATAATCCCCTGGTCACCGGTGAACCTTACATCAGATTTTACGCTGGCTACCCGGTGCATCTGCCTGACGGAAAAGTGGCAGGTACGCTTTGCCTCATTCATATCCTCCCTCGCAGCTTTAACGACGAGGATATTGCTTCACTCAAGGATCTGGCCTTCATTGTTGAGGATGAATTTCAGGTCATCGGCATGGCGATGACCGACAGCCTGACCGGAATAGCTAATCGGCGGGGTTTTTACCGGACAGGAGAAAAACGGTTCCGCACCCTCACTGAGCGTAATACACCGTTCAGCCTTATCTTTTTTGATCTGGATAAATTCAAACCTATCAACGATCTTTGGGGGCATGCTGAAGGCGATGAGGTTCTGAAAGTCTTCTCAGGACTGTTGTTTCAGTTCCTGAAGCCCGGCGATATTGCCGGTCGGCTGGGTGGAGACGAATTCGCCGTGCTCATTACCACCCGGAGCAGTACGGAGGATTTTTTGCATGCGCTTCGTCGGGGGGTTGACGATTACAACCAAAAATCAGGTAAACCGTACAATATCAATTACTCTTCTGGCATTCTGCACAATGATCAGGGCCAGTATTCGTCGCTTGACGAAATGATCAAAAAAAGTGACGAAGTGATGTACTCAGTGAAGCGCAGGAAACAGCTTTAAGAGGAGCGCTTTGCGCAGCAATGTTTAAGGTACCGTCGCAGTCACCGCTCTTCTTAACGTAACTGGCAATCAGCCTCACTTTACCGATGCATATCAGCGTGATAATGAGATATGCTGGTTTATCATGGAAAAATCTTACGCTGAACGCTGAATTACATCGCTAATCAAAGGGTTAAAAATGAAAAAAACAATCCCAGACTATACGCCTGTTGACTTATCTCGTTGGGCCAGGAAGGAGCATTTTGCCGTATTTCAGTCTTTTGCTCAGAGCACCATTAACCAGACTGTTAATTTAGACATCACCGATCTGCTGAAACATATTAAAGTCGTGGGCTGGAAGTTTTACCCTACTATCATCTCCATCATTTCTGAAGTCGTAAACAGGCATACCGAGTTTCGTATGGCCATGAAAGACGATGAGCTGGTTATATGGAAGGAAGTTTATCCAAGCTACACCATTTTTCATAATGAAACGGAGACGTTTTCATCATTATGGAGTCATTACGATGGCAATATGGAGCGCTTCCAAAAAACCTATTCTGAGGATGTTGCACGCTACGGGAATAACCTTTCTTACTGGCCTAAGGGCGAGTCACCGGACAATATATTTTTCGTGTCGGCTATTCCGTGGGCAACGTTTACCAGTTTCAATGTCAACGTTGCAAACATGAAGAACTTTTTCGCGCCCATGTTCACCTTTGGCAAATACTACGAACAGGATGGAAAGACCTTGTTGCCTCTCGCCGTTCAGGTCCATCATTCCGTTTGCGATGGTTTCCATCTGGCAAGACTGTTTAATGAAATACAAGAGATAATGAGCGACTTACCGCACCGTGCTTAAACGGGCCACTTCTGTTATTGAGCGAGGAACAGGCATCAGCGATGACGATTACGTTAATGCCCTGCCTGTTTCCTGCCTTCCTCACCACATCCGCCCACCTGAGCCGGGCATATGGCAAAAAAAAACGCGAGCAGTTTCCCACTCGCGGCGACAGGATCAGCGATGATGTATTGATCAGGCAGCTTTGACTGCTCTGATTTTTTTACTGCTACTTTCATCTGACGCTGCTTTCTCTGCTGCTGTTGCGGCATTGAGATCGGGAAGTTTGCTGGTACGCAGAATATGCTGCACGGCCTCTTTCTGCTCGGCGAGATAGAGCCCCAGATTTTCAGCCTGCGTTTCATCCATCTGCATGTCACTTTGCACCAGCCAGTCGGTAAACGCTTCTGCGAGGTCGAGCAGTTTGTCGTGAGCGTCAGCCTCTTTCTTACTGGCAAATGTCATTTTCTCTTCACCTTTTCTTACGACAACATATTTTGTTTCAACAGCCATTATGCACCCCCTATACTGTAATTATATACAGTATAGCACTTCCTTGTTTGTGTTGCAGCCAAAAATGCGCTGGATAAACTTGCTTATGTTCAGGGGGCGAGCCCCCTTCAATTACAATGCCTTATCGGTAAACAGCGGTACGTTACAGGATGTCGCAACGTGGTCCAGATAGTCGCTCAGGTAGTCCGGATACGGGAAGCCTTTCACAATCGTCAGCGAGTTCAGCACCGGGAAAAGATAAAAATCGGTGATGCTTATCGGGTGTCTGGCACGCAGATAGGGCTCGATTTTAGCCAGCTCATCCACCAGCGTATCGATAAAGGCCTGACTATTCGCCATTAATGCCTCCAGATCGCCAAACGCTTTTATCTCACGCTGGGTATAGGCTTCGCGCGCGGCTGGGGTGGACAGCTCTTTAAAATCCGCTCGGGTAAAACGTGGGATCGCCAGGTTAAAGACGGTGCGCGTGTTCTCTTTGCACCAGGCCTCAATCAGGGGATCGCATTCACCCTTGATGACCGGCGCCCCATTAAGCTCATCGACATAATGGACGATATCCATGCTTTCCGGCATGTAAACGCCCGCTTCTTTTTGCAGGATCGGCACGACCTTTCTGCCCACCATACGGGTTGGCGTTTCGACATCCCCTTCCATTATCACGCCCAGCTCGAAGGGCACCTTTTTAAGACCAAAGATCATTCTCGCGCGGATACAGAACGGGCAATGCTCATACACATAAAGTTTCATAGCGCTCTCTTTCTCTAAACAGATGGATGATGGGATGAATTACCTGACAGGATCGGGCAAATCGGGTCAAGGTTTCCAGCCTAATTTCTTACGCTGGCCGGGCTTTGTTCACGATCCACATTCCGGCCAGCATCGACAACACAAACAGCACACCCTTCCCTGCGCCCGCCCCCAGTAAGACCAGGGCCGGTCCGGGACAAATACCCGCCAGTCCCCAACCCAGGCCGAACAGGATGGCGCCCACCAGCAGCGCGCGGTCTACGGTGTTATTCTCCGGCAGTCGGATCGGCGCCCCGCAAAACGACGTTTGTCTGCCTTTAGCTAACCTGAAGCCGACTATCCCCACCGCAATCGCCCCAAGCATCACGAAGGCAAGAGAGGGATCCCAGGGCTGAGAGAGGTTCAGAAAGCCAAGCACCTTATCGGGATTTGCCATCCCGCTTATCAGCAAACCCACGCCAAAAATCAGGCCACACAGAAACGCGGCAATGACCATTAACATATCTCCTCCTTAACCGAGCCAGAAACCGGTCAGCGTTGCGGTAACAATGCCGACAGCCATAAAGGTCAGCGTGGCCGCCAGGGAGCGTCTGGAAAAACGCGACAGCCCGCAGACGCCATGCCCACTGGTACACCCGGATCCCAGACGCGTCCCGGCGCCCACCAGCATGCCCGCCACGATAATCAGCGGCCACGAGGTATGAACCGTTATCTCAGGTAAGGGAAAGAAAAGGCTGAACAGCAGAGGTGAAGCGATAAGACCGACTAAAAAGGCTATCCGCCAACCCTCTTTACGGGTCTGTTTCGTTAGCATCCCCGCCACAATGCCGCTGATCCCGGCGATTCGCCCGCAGAAGTGAATCAGCAGTATGGCGGCAAGCCCGATTAATACCCCGCCCGCGAGGCTACTCAGTGGCGTGAAGTGAGAGAAATCAACGCTCATGATCGACACCTTTCTGTGGGCAATAGAGGTCATATAAGGTGTTCAGCAGCGTGAAGATCCGCGGATCCTCAATCCGGTAGAAAATCTGTTTACCTGTACGTCGGGTCTCCACCAGCTTTAAACGCCGCAACACCCCCAGCTGCTGGGACAGCGTAGGCTGACGGATCCCCACCGCCTCTTCAAGCTGCGCAACGTTCGCTTCCCCCTGACTTAACTGACACATCAACAGCAGTCTGTCCGCATTGGACAAACCGCGCAAAAGCTCCGCAGCCCCCAGTGCCGCCTGTTTCATTGCATCCTGAATATCGCTATTTGTAGTCACGATATGCCCCATCAATATACATATTTATATAATGTATTTTAGTATATTGTTTGCCGGGACGCATAGCAAAAAAACCGGCAGATGGCAGCCGGTAGTTTTTCTTTCCCAGGTGGCCTGACCTTATAATTTCAGCTCAGGCACCAGCGCTTTTTTATCCGACATACAGGTTTGCCACGCTCTACCCGGTTCGCCGTTATCCAGCACCGACGAGGTACGATATTCTACGGTGCGGGTACGCTGATCGGGCCCCACATAGTCGATGGTCGTCCAGCGGGTGTCGGCGTCTTTGCCCTCGGCAGTGAGTTCGATAGTCTGGTTTTTCACAATCTCGGCGCACTCTTTCGCCGCGGCCTCGACTTTACGAAACTTCTTTTCTTCGGGCGAAGTGCCCTCACCGGACATGGACATACAGCCGGTGAAGAGTAAACAGGCAAGGGATATAAGGCTGATTTTTTGCAGCATCACGTAGTCCTTAGTAATGAACAGGTTACTGCAAAAGCGTAGCTTATACGGCTGCGCTCTTCCTGCGATTAGCATTTTCGCGTCACGCTTTAACAACCGACACGCCCTGCCCGACCACCGCCTCAACCCAGCGACTGTCAGTATCCGGTTCAACCACCACGGTATTGATAAGCGAAAGCCCGCCAATCAGGAAGGGTGAAGCGGTATTAATCTTCTCCGGCGACGCCAGTACCACCGTTTCGGCGGCCCTGCCGGAAAATGCGCGTTTGATGCACGCTTCTTCATAATCACCGGTGGTTAACCCCGCTTCCGGATGAATACCGGTTACCCCCATGAAAAAGAGATCTGCATGGATACGTTCGATACCCTCAATCGCGGCGGCTCCCACCGTGACGATAGAGTGGCGGAACAAACGCCCGCCAATCAGGATCACCTCAACCCGGGGATGGTCCACCAGCGCCAACGCAATACCGGGACTGTGGGTGACCGCCGTAAAGGAGAGATCCGTCGGCAAGCAGCGAACCAGCTCGGTCGTGGTCGTCCCGCCATCAATGATCACCACCTGTCCCGGTGAGATAAGCTCAACCCCCTTCTGCGCCACCCGCTTTTTGGCGTCAATGCCAAGGTGGCTGCGCTCGGCAAAGCTGGATACCGCTTTTGATGCCGGCAGCGCGCCGCCATGCACCCGCTGTAAACGCCCCTCGGCTGCCAGCTCGCGCAGATCCCGGCGAATGGTATCTTCCGACACCTGAAATTCGATGCTGAGGGTTTTAGAGAGCACCTCTCCTTCGGTATTCAGTTTTTCAAGGATCAGCTGTTTGCGTTGACGGGTGAGCATGAGGGATTCCTGAGGTTGCATGTTTGATCTTGATATTGCACGAACGTGCAGACTATGATGGTCACTCTACCTATACAGGAGGCATCGTGCAATCAACTCGTGCAGAAGTACGCATTCTCAACAGCAAAACGCTGTCAGATGACTGGTACACACTCAAAAAATATACCTTCGATTTGCGCCGTCGCAACGGAGAGTGGCAGCGTCAGAATCGCGAAGCCTACGATCGGGGAAACGGTGCAACCATCCTGCTCTATAACCGAGAGAAACAAACGGTGATCCTCACCCGCCAGTTTCGCTTTCCGGTCTATATAAACGGTCACGACGGTTACCTGATCGAAACCGCCGCAGGCCTGCTTGATAATATGGCCCCGGAAAAGCGCATCAAAGCCGAAGTGGAAGAAGAGACCGGCTATCAGATTGACCAGGTGGAGAAGGTGTTCGAAGCCTTTATGAGCCCCGGCTCCGTCACCGAGAAGCTCTATTTTTACATCGCGGAATATCACGCAGGGGATCGCACCGGCGCAGGAGGCGGTATCGAGGCCGAAGGTGAAGATATCGAAGTGCTGGAATGGCCCATTGAACAGGCGCTCAGGGCTATTGATGACGGCATTATCGTTGACGGCAAAACCATCATGCTTCTCTACCACGTTGCCCTGAAGAAGATCGTCTAGCATCCGCGCACCGACAGAAAGGGATTTCTGTCATGTCTGAAACCTCATCATCTACACTTCAGAAAAGAGCAAACTGGAGATGCCCGCATGACCGACTGGAACCCTGGCCTGTATCTGCAATATGGCGCGGAGCGCACCCGTCCCGCCTTAGAGTTGCTGTCCCGGATTGCGCTGGATAACGTTACCGATGTGGTCGATCTCGGCTGCGGACCGGGCAACAGCACGGCGCTGTTGCAGCAGCGCTGGCCCACGGCGCAGATAACCGGCGTCGATACCTCGCCCGCCATGCTCACAGAAGCCAGAGCCGCCCTGCCAGGGTGTCGGTTTATTGAGGCGGATATTCGCCACTACCGTCCCGAACGCACCCTGAACATGGTTTACGCCAATGCTTCCTTGCAGTGGGTAGAGAATCACTATGAACTGCTGCCGCATCTGGTCTCAATGCTGAAACTGCACGGCGTACTGGCTATCCAGATGCCGGATAACGACCTGGAGCCCACCCACGTGCTGATGCGTGAGGTGGCGTTTGAACAGGATTATCCGGATCGCGGCCGGGCAGCGCTCCCCGGCGTCCATGCCTATTACGATATTCTGGCCGAAGCGGGCTGCGAGGTGGATATCTGGCGTACGACCTATTATCACCAGATGGCCTCCCACCAGGCGATCGTCGACTGGGTAAGCGCCACCGGCCTGCGTCCGTGGCTTCAGGATCTCAATGAGAGTGAGCAGCAGCGCTATCTGCATCGCTATCATCAGCTGCTGGAGGAGCAGTATCCGCTCCAGGAAAATGGGCAGATACTGCTGGCCTTTCCGCGGCTGTTTATCATCGCCCGACGCGCACCGTAGCTACGCTTTTGCCTCTTTCAGCAGCTGCTGGATCACCTGCTCCTGTTTGTCAGTATTCCCTTCGCCGAAAGAGGCGTAACGCAGTTGCCCTTTGGCATCGAAGAAGTAGTGCGCAGGCCAGTAGCGATTGCCAAAGGCAGTCCAGATTTTATAGTTATTGTCAGTCACCACCCGATACGGCAGCTGCCATTTGTTAATGGCTTTTTGCACCGAGGCCAGCGGTTTCTCCCACGGATACTCCGGGGTATGGACGCCGATCACCACCAGACCCTGTGACGAATATTTGTTGGCCCAGTCGCGAACGTACGGCAGCGAGTGCTGACAGTTAATGCAGTCCCAGGTCCAGAAGTCGATCAGCACCACTTTGCCTTTTAACGACGCCGGGCTAACCGGCTCGCCGTTGAGCCATCCGGTACCACCTTCCAGAGAGGGCATCGCGCTGGTGGTGACTGGCTGTGCCACCGGCTGAAGCATCGGTGGAGTCTGGCTCCCTGGCGCCAGTTGCAGCAGCGTTTTCTCCAGCCGGTCGGCCAGCCCGTTTGCCCCCTGAAAGATGCTGTTAAGACCAAACGCCGTAAACGCGACGGACATCAGCATCACCACCCCCGCGGTTTTTCGCAGCCCCTCCATCAGGCCCGATTTGGCTTTCAGGCGGGCGATAAGCGCCTGCCCACTGAAGCCAAGCAGCGCGAGCATCACTGCACAACCGCTGCCATAGGCTGCCAGCAGGCTGCCGGTAGCAATCGGGTTATGTCCCGCGAGACTCAGGCTGAGAATAGCCCCTAACACCGGACCGGCGCAGGGCGACCACAGCAGCCCGACCGCCAGCCCGGCGAGCACCGCCGAGGCTAAGCCGCGGGTCGTGTTGCTCCGGGAATTGATCACATTGCCGAGGCGTAACGCTGGCCCGGCGATGCGCTGTGCAAAAGATGGGAAGATCAACGCCAGGGCGGCGAGACTCAGCAGTACCAGCGCCACCCAGCGTCCCACGATGGTGGCGCTGACCACCCAGTCACTGGCGACGGCGATCAGGCTGGCGACCAGGGTAAACATCATCACCATACCGCACAGCATAGCGACAAGCTGACGCCGCTGGCCGCGAAATCCGGCGAACAGCAGAGGAATAACGGGAAGCGTGCAGGGGCTGAGCAGACTGACCATGCCGCCTAAAAATGCGATCACGAGAAACATAAACACCTCACTTACCAGTTGATAGTGAGGCCATTACAGCGTGGGGATGTGTTTGCGTTGTGTGGGGGAATGGGGGTTTTTGTCAGGTGATGTATGGGCGTTGAGCGGAGATACACTGCGGTACAATTGGCATGATGAAGGGTACGGGTATACATGTGGCTACCGAAGTGGTTCCGTTCACCTTACGTTCCTTGCTTCTCTGTAAACCACGTCACCCGTGAACGTGCCAGGGGGGCTCGCCGCCTCCCCCCTGGCTACCCCGGCTCCCGGCAAAGAAAATCGCCGCGTTGCGGTGCCTTCGGCTTATTCCCTCCGGCTTTCGGGTCGGGGGCGATCCTACATCCATGTAGGTCGCCCCCTCTCGGCGCGTCCATGCGCCTCGCCCCGGCCTGCGGTCAACGCCTCAGCGATTTTCAGCCGGACACGGGCGTCGCTGTAAGTCTTTTAACCTACTGTAATGATACGATTGCTTTAACATCGCTAAGGCGGTGTTGTAGGCCGGGTAAGGCAACGCCGCCACCCGGCGATAGGGTAAAAACTTAAACCATCGGCAACGTTATCCGTGCGCAAAGCCCCCCTTCAGCCCGGTTCACCAACTGCAACTCCCCATTCAACTGCCCCGTAAGCTGAGCCGCTATCGCCAGCCCCAGCCCCGTCCCCCCGGTTTCCCGGTTACGGGAAGACTCCACCCGGTAAAAGGGCTGCAACACCGCCGCCAGCTCATGCTCCGGAATACCCGGTCCGTTATCCTCCACGGCAATCTGCACCCTGTTATCACCTGTCGTCAGCGTCACCTCTGCCTTATCGCCAAACTTCAGAGCGTTATCCAGCAGATTGGTGAGGATCCGGTGCAGCGCCTGCGGACGGGTTGCAAAAGGCACGTGCGTTCTCGCCGCCGAGAACTGCACGTTTTTGCCGGTATCGCTGTAGTCACAGACCAGCGTATCAATAAAGGTATAAAGATCGACATTACGAACCGGTTCAGGCGCCACGCCGGACGAGCGCGCGTAGTCTATCCCCTCGCGCACCAGGCGCGTCATGCTGTCCAGGTCCTGGGTAAGTTTGTCGCGCAGATCCGGCTGGTCGGCCATCTCCACGCGCAGCCGCATACGGGTAATGGGCGTCTGGAGATCGTGCGAAATAGCCGCCAGGATCTGCGCCCTCTCCTTCAGCGACGCCTGGATCCGCGCCTGCATGGCATTAAAGGCGCGCGCCGCCTGACGCACCTCCAGCGGCCCCTGCTCGGTGAGCGTCAGCGGATTGGGGCTGGTGGGTTCGAGCGTGTCCACCGCCCGGGTAAAGTGAGTAAAGGGCCGCACCACCTGGCGCACCGCCAGCCAGGCGCAGATCACCACTAATAAAAGCTGGATCACAAAGACCACCGGCAGCCAGCGGGCGACCGGGGGCATGCGGGGGGTGAGATCCAGCGTCAGCGGCGAGCCGTCGCTTAACGTCAGGTGGGCCTGAATGTGCGAAACCGGCCCCGGCACTGCCGTGAAGCGCAGCGGATAGTGGGTCGCGAGCGTCTCCGTCAGGGTCCGGACTGCATCCCGTGAACGGGCATCCGCCGGAGGCGCCCCCGGCTCACCTGGCCCCAACAGATAACGATAGTTGCCCCTCTCAAGACGCGGGAGCCACTGCGCCCGCTCGTTTGCCGGCAGTCGATCCAGAATCGCCACGCTGGTGGAAACATCATCTTCCAGATTGCCGAGCATCACGTGCCGGGCGCTGCTCATGCGCTCGGCCAGCACCAGCGTCAGGCTCAGACCATTGGCGAGCAGCAACCCCAGCAGGACAATCAGCAGCAGGCGGTAATGGAGCGAGCGCGGCCAGAGCCTCATTCTTTGGCCTCAACAATGCTGACGGGCATCGAAAAGACATAGCCTTCGCTACGCACTGTTTTTATATACAGTGGTGTGCGCGCATCCTCATTTAAGCGCTGGCGCACTCGGCTGACCAGGAGATCGATTGAACGTTCAAACAGCTCTGCATCCCGCCCTTGGGTGAAGTTAAGCAGCTGATCGCGGGTTAATACGCGCTGAGGATGATCGACAAATACCCGCAGCAGACGGTACTCCGCCCCGCTCAACGCCACGATGGTGCCGGTAGCATCCAGCAGATGACGGGCGCTGGTGTCGAGCTGCCAGTCGCCAAAGGCGATGATCCGCCTGGCTTCCGTCACCTGCAGATTGGGCGGCAGCGTGCGAAACCGGCGCAGTATCGCTTTGATCCGCGCCAGCAGCTCACGCGCCACAAAGGGTTTAACCACATAGTCGTCTGCTCCCATCTCGAGGCCCAGAATGCGATCCATATCGTCATGGCGCGCGGTCAGCATCAAAATCGGCAGATCCTTATGTTGACCGCTGCGCAGCTGGCGACAAAGCGTGAGGCCATCGTCCCCCGGCATCATGATATCCAGCACCACCATATCCACGGCCTGCCTGTCGAGCACGGCGCGCATCTCCTTGCCGTTGGCCGCACCCGTGGCGCGATAGCCGGACTTCACCAGGTAATCGACGATCAGCTCGCGTATATCTCTGTCATCATCCACGACAAGAATGTGATCGGTTGTCTCCACCCTAAGCTCCTGTTTTTCAGCGATGGGCAAAAAAATAGCATAGCTGGCTTATAACTTGTCCGCATCCACCACCGCTTTGACGAAATCCTGCGGATCTTCCTGGGCCGGATTGTGGCCGATATTGCCGGTAAAGGTGCGATGCTGATACTTGCCGGTGAATTTTGCCGCATACGCCGCAGGCTCCGGATGCGGTGCGCCGTTGTTATCACCTTCGATGGTGATGGTGGGCACGCTGATGGTCGGTGCGGCCGCCAGCTTCTGCTCATAGCTGTCGTAACGGCTTTCACCCCGCTCCAGCCCCAGACGCCAGCGATAGTTGCTGATGGTCACCGCCACGTGATCCGGGTTATCGAGCGCTTTGGCGCTGACGTTAAAGGTCGCATCGCTGAATTTCCAGCCGGGGGATGCCAGAGTCCAGATCAGTTTCGCAAAATCGTGGGTGTTGGCCGCATACCCCTTCTCACCACGCTCGGTGGCGAAGTAGAACTGATACCACCATTGCAGTTCGGCCTTCGGCGGCAACGGTTTCGCCCCCGCCTGCTGATTACCAATCAGATACCCGCTCACCGAAACCAGCGATTTCACGCGCTCAGGCCACAGCGCCGCCACAATATCCGCCGTTCTCGCGCCCCAGTCGTAACCGGCAAAGACCGCGCGTTTGATTTTCAGGGCGTCCATCAGGTTAATCACATCTTTCGCCATAGCCGCCGGTTGGCCATTACGCGGGGTGGTAGACGACAGGAAACGCGTGGTGCCAAAACCGCGGTTGTACGGCACGATCACTCTGTAGCCTTTTGCCGCCAGCGCGGGAGCCACCTGGGCATAGCTCTGAATATCGTACGGCCAGCCGTGCAGCAGGATCACCGGTTCGCCGTTTTTCGGCCCGATATCGACATAGCCAATATTCAGATCGCCTGCGTCAATCTGGTGGATCTGCTTAAAGGCCGCATGATAATCGCTGCCCGCCGCCTCGGCCTGACAGGCGGATACGGTGGCGAATGAGAGGGTTAAAGCCAGGGTTGAGTAAGCCAGTTTGTGCATCATGGTGATTTCTCCGGGTCAGTTATTCGACCCGCTTATCTCATCACCCTGATGTATGGCGAATGTGTGCAGATTTGGCCGTTTTGCAAGGCGGTGTATCGCGCTCGCGCGCAGATACACTGCGATACAAAAGTCGGCCTGATGACCCGGGAAATTACGTCAGCTGGTAATACTTGTCCGGCAATTTGCGCGCCGGGATCTCCTGCTCGTCGTTCATCTGCAATAAATCAATCTCCATCGCATTGCAGATGGCATCCAGCGGCAGGTCGTTATTCTCGACGCCGAACGGCTCTTCCAGCTCTTCCGCCAGGGTATCGAGCGAGATAAAGGTATAGGAAATCAATACCGAGACGAACGGCGTCATGTAATGCAGGTCGCTGACCAGCGCGAACGGCAGCATGATACAGAACAGGTAGACCGTACGGTGCAGAATCAGCGTGTAGGCGAACGGCACCGGGGTGTTGGCGATCCGCTCGCAGCCCGCCAGCACGGTGGACATATCATTCAGGCGAATATTCAGGCTGTGAAAGAGGATATCCGACAGTTCACCATTGCGGCGTCTTACCGCCAGCCACTCCCCCATAATCAGCAGGATGCGGTTCGCCGGGGAGCTGGAGTCCATCGCCGCTCGCAGGTTCTCTGCTGACAGGTATTTTGAGAGCTGGCCAGCCTGGGGCTGTTTGCGCAGGGTCATGCGCAGACAGTGAGCAAAGGCGATCTGCAGGCGGACAAACTCCCCTAACGCCGGATCCTCCGGCAGTGTGTTTTTCACTTCCCGGAACAGGGAGCGCGAGGCAATCATCAACTGCCCCCACAGCTGTCGCGCCTCAACATAGCGGGCGTAACAGGCGTTGTTTCGAAAACCGAGGAAGATTGCGATGGCGACCCCAAGAATGCTGAACGGCGCGACCGTCAGCCGGATGCCCAGCGAGGTATACCAGGGCAACATCAGGATCACCACGATGGAGAGCAAAAAATTGAGGAACAGGCGGGAAAAGATTTTGGTCAGCACGGAACCGTGCCAGACAAAAATAAGACGCAACCAGTGCTGTTGGGGTCGAACGATCATAGTCAGCTTCATCGGGAAAAAAGAGCGGTGACTATTAAACGTGATCGTTATCACGGTTGCAAGTATGTTAAAAAATGCTGTCGTTTTGCTAAGACTGATTAGACCGCACGGTGTTTCATTTCGGGAAAAGAAGAAGGGATTAAAGTATGTTGTAACTAAAGAAAGTAACCGGTCAGGGTAACCGATGCGGGTATTCCCCCTCTCCCGTCAGGAGAGAGGGACGCTCAATGGCTTAGCAGAGTGGTTTGACGGCAGCGCGCATGCCCTGATGCAGAATGGCATTCAGATCCTGCGCAACCTGTTCTACCAGCCCGCTCACCTGGGTCAGGTCCTGCTCCCAGTGCTCGCTGACGCTCAGCACCGCTGTCACCAGCTCACGCGTGCTGATCTGCTGGTCATGATGCTGCGTCCACAGCTGCTGGAAACGGGTTAACCAGTGCGCGTCATCCTGCACCGGATAACTTTCGCCGTTACGTTCCGCACGGTAGAAGGCAATCAGGGCCGCCAGCGCAAAGGTCAGGCGCGCCGGGAGCTTGCCGCTGGCCTGCTGCCCCGCCAGAAGCTGCGGCAGAATGCGGGTGCGGTACTTGGTCATGCCGTTCAGGGCTATCGACAGCAGTTGATGCTTGATATACGGATTGCGGAAACGGCCCGTTACCGCGCTGGCAAACGAGGCCAGCTCATCCCGCGGCAGATCCAGCACCGGAATAATCTCTTCATGAATCGCTTTTTCGACAAAGGCGCAGATTTCGGTGTCGTTCATCGCTTCACCCACGGTATCCAGCCCCGCCTGGAACGCCACCGGCACCAGCGCGGTATGTGCGCCGTTGAGGATCGCCACTTTGCGCTCTTTGTATGGCTTGATGTCATCAACAATCAGCACGTTCAGCGCCAGCTTATCGAGACGCAGCTCCTGCGCCAGCGATTTAGGCCCCTGGATCACAAAAAGATAGAAATGTTCAGCGGTATCGAGGAAGGCATCGTGATAGCCCAGAGAGGCTTCGAGCTCTGCCACTTCATCGCGCGGATAGCCGGTGACGATACGGTCCACCAGGGTAGAACAGAAGGTGTTGGCATCGTTGAGCCACTGGATAAAGGCCGCAGGCAGCGCCCACTCTTGGGCATAGCGCAGCACCAGCTCACGCAGGGCATCACCGTTGTAGTCAATTAATTCGCACGGCACGATCACCCAACCTTTATCGGCGGCCCCGTTGAAATGGCTGAAACGCTCGAACAGCAGGCGGGTCAGTTTTGCCGGATAGCTGACCGCAGGCGCATCCTCAAACTTATCCCCGGCGTGATAGCTGATCCCCGCTTCCGTGGTGTTAGAGAAGACAAAGCGCATCTCCGGGTTATGCGCCAGCTTCAGGAATTCATCGTACTGATCGTAAACGCTGATCTCACGGTTCACCGAGCGGATAAGACGCGCGTCGCTGACCGCTTCGCCCTGCTCGTTCAGGCCGCGAATGATGGTGGTATACAGGCCGTCCTGAGTGCTCAGCGAAGGCGGAAAATCGCTTTTGATGGGGCGCACAATCGCAATACCGGCATTCAGGTCGGTATGCTCGTTAAGCAGATCGATCTGCCAGTCAATAAACGCGCGCAGGAAGTTGCCCTCACCAAACTGAATGATACGTTCAGGATAGAGAGCACCGGGGAAATCACGACGGTTTAGTGTGTTCACAATGGGGTCCTTGTAATGATTAGTCATACAGCCTGATAAGATTGGTACGATAACTTATCAAACTTTACGACCACGAACCCCTGTTTTGATCAATTCCGGTGTGAATTGTGACAGGATCTATATGAATTTGTAGACCAGAACGCCTGCGGGGTTTACTCCTCCCTTCTCAACATCCGGTACCTCGCTGCTGTTTCATGGAGTACATCATCTGGTCGGCAGTGGCCAGCCAGCTCTTGAGATCGTCGCGGTCGTGATCGAACTCGCGCACGCCCCAGGAAAAGGAGAGCGCCCACGGATATTCGGCATGCTCGTTCCAGTTCGCCGCCTGTTCGGTAAGAAACTGCATGGCGATCCATGCCCCCTTTTCGTCGCTGTTGGCAAACAGAATGGCAAACTCATCTCCGCCGTAGCGCGACAGCACGTCGGCTTCACGAAAAGTGGAGCTCAGCAGACCGGCCATCGCCTTCAGGGCGTTGTCGCCATCTGTGCGGCCATAGCGGGCGTTTATCTGTTTAAAACGATCGAGATCCAGCCAGGCCAGGGTTAAAGGCTCAGCCCGACGGCGGGCAGCGCGAATGGCATAGGTCGCCAGATGATGAAAGCCCCGGCGGTTGTAGAGCCCGGTCAGCGGGTCAGTGATACTGGCGCTGGCGGCGGCAAACTCCGCTTCCACCAGTGCCGCCAGATCGGCCAGCGCCTCAATGTCAGAAGGCGAAAAAGGCCGTGGATAGTGATCGATAATACAGAGCGATCCCACCGCGGCCCCACCGGGCAGGCGCAGCGGATAACCCGCGTAAAAGCGGATAGGATCGTCGTCGGTGACCAGAGGGTTATCAGCAAAGCGGGTATCGTCCAGGGTATCGGGGATCACCAGCGGTGCATCGCTAAGGACGGTATGGCCGCAAAACGAGAGATTTCGCGGCAGGTTGGTCGGGTCGCCGCCATCGGTGGATTTAACGACCACAACGTGCTCGTCAACCAGGTTGATCATCGCCACCGGCACGCCAAACACGCGTCTTGCCAGCCGGGTGATGCGCGCGTAAGTCGGGTGATCTTCTGGTTCAAGCAGCCCGGATTCACGCAAGGCACTGAGACGCTTTGCTTCATTGCTGGGTAGTGAGGGTGATTTCATACGGGCTCCGTACGTCAGGCTTTTTAAAAGCTTAGCGCATCCTGAGGCGGGTCAGTGGGCAAAAATGCGGTTTTTACCATCGCGTTTAGCCTGATACAGTGCGGCGTCGGCAGCCTGTAACCAGTCTGTAACATTTCCCATCTCCCGGGTGGCGCAGGCAATGCCAATACTCATTGTGCAGTGGACTGCTTCTTCCGCGACGTCACCGATAACCGCTGCCGCATCCATAATGCGGGTAGCGACCACTCGCGCTTCGTCGAGGGTGGTATCCGGCAGCAGGATCACAAACTCGTCCCCGCCCAGTCGCGCCGGGGTGTCGCTCTGACGGCTGGCGATATGCAAGATTTGTGACACTGTCACTAAAAGCATATCCCCTACCTTGTGGCCGTAGCGATCGTTGACCTCTTTAAAGTTATCGATATCGATAAACATCAGCGCCGAATCGTGGCAGGTTTGCTGCAGTTTATGCAGCTCATGATCGATACGCTCCTCCAGCAGACGCCGGTTGGCAATGTCCAGCAGCGGGTCCATCATCGCAATGCGCTCCAGCTCGCGTGATTTAAAGCGCAGCCGCACGGCGATACTGTTGGTGAGCACGCTCAGCGCCACGGTATAGATAGCAATCAACGGCAGCGTGGCATAAAGAGTGCGCTGCGACACCCACGGCACCAGCGCCATTCCCTGCGACAGCCAGCTCCCCATAAAGACCGCCACCATCACCGCCCCGGCCTTTTTCATCAACGGGAAGCCACCCGCCGCCAGCCGGTCGGCAAGTAAGATAGTGGCAATGGCGACGGAAGGCAGCGGATTGACCGCCATCATGGCGATCCAGAAGCCGCCTGCCCCGGCGTCTAAAACCAGGTTCTGATGTTCGGTAAGGAGCGGCGTCGAAGAACGCCGGGCGCGCCACCAGGCCAAAGTTGGCCAGACAAAGGCGTTGAGAGCCAGCAATCCCATAAGCCAGACGGAACGTTGCTGTTCCAGCAGGACGGAAAGGATAGGAATAAAGCAGAGGAAGGTTCCAAGCATTCGCATCAGATACATGCGTTTGATAAACCGACTGCCAGGCACGCGAGGGGATTTACTGAGTCTGTCAGTTCCGTTCATCACACGATTTTTCCGATATAATCACCCTTTTATATTATTGACGTTGAAATTTTGTATCAAGGCATTTATCAGTTTCGTGAATATATGGTGAAGGGCCTCGTCGCGCCCTGGCAAACGATTACAGCTGTTCCGAAGGCGCTACCGCCTGTTCGGTAGTTTTTATCTCTGTCATTCGGGCGCTGGTACGATTTCGACCTGCTTTTTTCGAGCGATAGAGATAATCATCCGCTTCAGTCATCAGACGATTAAATACCTCTGTGAGCTGTGACGGCTCCGACCTTCCGCTGCCCAGACCAATACTGACGGTTAAAAACAGCGTCTGCCCCCGCCAGTTAAAGGGATGTTGTTCAACCGTGGTACGAATACGCTCCGCCAGAGCGTATGCCTGTCCGGCTGAAGCGGAGTTAACCACCACGGCAAACTCTTCGCCGCCCATTCGCGCCACCAGCCCTGCGTTACCTACCGTCTCCTGCACTTTGCGCGCAAAAGCGGCCAGAACGGTATCGCCACACTCGTGACCATAGTTGTCGTTGATGCTTTTGAAATAGTCGATATCCAGCAGCATGACGGTCAGCCGCGGGCTTTTGCGCTTCCCTTCAACATTTTTGAGCGCCTCATACAGCCCGGAGCGGGAGTAAACCTGAGTCAGATAGTCGTAATCGGCACGCAGGGAAACCTGGCGGATCAGAGAATTGATCGCCGCCATGCTGACCGAGACCATAACCGGGCAGATTGCCAGGGTGGCGATCCCCAGGCGGGCAGAGAACATCATCGGGGTTGTCAGCGGCGTGGTTGCCACGATGGTGATGATGGAGTTGCCAATCAGGGTGATCTCCACCGTCCCGGTGACAAAGGTCAACAGACAGGTTGCCGGCAGCGAATAGCGTACCGCGCACCAGATCAGCGCCGGCAGCGGAAACGCCAGCGCACCGGCCCCACCGATTGCGACCGAGGCCATCACCGAGATAATCAGTAACACCACCGGCATCAAATGACTGGCACGTATGGCCCGGTTGAACGTGGGCCAGGTCATGGTCAGCATACAGGGGACAATCAATACCCCGGTAGAAAACTGTTCGCTAAACCAGTCGGCGACCAGCGGCCAGAAGGCGCGACTGTCCACCCCGCCCGCCACCGCCGCCCCGAGCAGGGCGCTCAGCAGCGCAGCCAGCAGACAATAGTTAAACAGCCGCAGGGCATTCACCGGATCCGGGGTGCGGTTTTTCAGTTGCTTGTCGCGCTGGACCAACAGGGCTACGGTGACAATAAACACCATATTCGAGAGGTTAATGCCCAGCGAGGAGATGCCCCAGTCGGTGGTGATGGCGTCGTATACCAGCATGGCGATATAGGACATCACGTAATAGCGAGGCCGGTTCAGGTAAGCGTAGCGGGCAAACACCCCTGCCATCACGCCATTCAGCGGCCAGAACATCGACAGCGACTCCATCAGACGAAGCTGCGCGCCGATAAAATAGAACAGCGTGGTCAATACCACTATTCCCGCCGCGTTTCGGAACGGACTGTGCGGCTGAAAAAGTGTGAATGTTCTGGCGTGAGCAGAAGACATGCAATATCAATCCATAGGTTTGCTTTTAACATTGAATACACATCCACGCGGATGAATGTTAAAAGTTTGGGATTAATGTATATCACATTAAGGGGATAACTATCATCTTCCAGTTAGCAGTGCTTATCAATTGCGCCGTCAGCGTGACGGCACAGGCAGTGCTTAATAGACTGAACGCCCCAGCTGCTGAGTCAGGTGTTCCAGCGCCGTGACGCCCGCCAGGGAGTTCCCCGCGTCGTCCAGTTCAGGGCTCCAGACCGCAATCGCCATCTCGTGTGGCACGATCGCCACTACCCCACCACCTACCCCCGATTTGGCAGGCAGCCCCACCCGCCAGGCGAACTCACCGGCGTTCTGATACATCCCGCTTGTCGCCATCAACGCATTGACCTGCCGGGCCTGCATCGGCGTAACAACGGGCTCTGAGAGATGCGGGGCATAACCCTGAGCAGCCAGAAAAAGAAACGTTTTTGCCAGTTCGACACAGTTCATCTTCAGGGCGCAGTAGTGGAAGTAGTTTTGTAGCACTGTAGGCACGTCGTTATGGAAATTGCCGAACGATTTCATCAGCCAGGCGATCGCCGCATTGCGCGCCGAGTGTTCAAACTCCGAACGGGCAACGGCGGAATCGTAGCCGATATCGCTTACTCCGGAGAGCTGACGCACGATCTCCAGCATCCTCTGACGCGGTGCGCTCAGGCGGCTTTGCAGCATGTCGCACACCACCAGCGCCCCGGCGTTAATAAACGGATTACGCGGTTTGCCCTGTTCGATCTCCAGCTGCAACAGCGAATTGAACGGCTGACCAGAGGGATCTTTCCCTACCCGCTGCCAGATCTCATCCTCGTCATACTGACGCATCGCCGCCACCAGGCTCAGGACTTTCGAAATCGACTGAATGGAAAAACGCTCGGTGGCATCACCGGCCTGAAAGTGCTGCCCGTCCACCGTAGTGATGGCAATGCCGAGTTTGTTGCCATTGACCGAGGCCAGCGCCGGGATGTAATCGGCAACTTTACCCTTGCCCAACAGGGGGCGTACTTGCGCCAGAATGGCGTCCAGCATCTGATTATTGATGTTCGCAGCCATCGGTTGCTCCTTGCTCACAGGCCAAAAACGGCCTGCGAGTATAACAGAGGCTTATGGATGGCGTCAGGCAGGCAGTCGGAACCGCGAGACGGCCTGCAACAGCAGGCCCGATTCATCGTGCAGCCGTTGGGAGGCTTCGGAGGCGGTATTGACCAGCGCATCGGTCTGGCGAGCCACTTGGTTCAGCGCCTGAAGCTGGCTGGTCATACGGTGAATACTCTCGCCCTGGCTGAGGGTGGCAACGGAGATCTCATTCAGCAGACTGCAAAGATTACCCACCAGGCCAATCACCTGCTGGAGGTTATCCTCCAGCCGGGTGACGGCTTTCGAGCCATCCTCAATGCCCTGCAACGAGTGGTTGATCAGCTGCTGGATGGTCTGGGTCGAGTGGCTGCTTTTACGCGCCAGCAGGCCCACCTCCCGCGCCACCACGGCGAATCCACGCCCCTGGTTGCCAGCGTGGGCCGCTTCAATGGCCGCGTTCAGCGCCAGAATGTTGGTCTGGAACGCCACATTATCGATGATTGCCACAATGCCGCGCATCTCCGAAGAGCGCTCCACGATGGCCGCCATCGAGGCATTGACCGTCTCCATCATCCGGTCTCCCCCTGCCGCCATCTCCCGCGCCTCGTCCGCCCGTGAGCTTGCCAGTTTTGCGTAGCCGCTGTTTCCCTCGACGTGGGTTTCCAGCGCGGCAATATGCGCGGTCACCTCTTTCAACTCCTGCGCCTGACGCGCAGACTGCTGATAGAGATCCTGATTGCCCTGCGCCAGCGAGCCAATATTGGTCACCATCGAGGTGGTCGCCTCGCTGACCTGGGTCACCAGCTGTTGCAGGCCCTGTTGCAGCGTCTCCACGCTACCGCCCAGTTGCGCAATCTCGCGGTTAAACCGGGTCACGGTGGGTAGCGGCGAAGAGAGATCCCCCGCCGCCAGCAAATTAATATGGGCGATAAGGCGACGCAGCGGGACGATCACCCAGCGGGACATGGCAAACCACACCGCAACCGCAATCCCCAGCAGGACAACCGGGGCCAGCAGGAACAGCGATTGCAGGTCGGACAGGCTGGCGGTCAGCCGCTGTCGCCCCTCCGTGGCGCGCTGGGCGCTCGCCTGCTGATAGCGGGCATAGTTGTCATTAAAATCTGCCTGAAATGCCTGGGCAGGAACGGCAAAAAAGGCATCGATCGACTGACCGTTGACCAGCCCGTCGGCCTGCTCACGGATAGCGTCGAAAAACAACTGGTAGCTATTGAGCAGTGCTTCATCCTGCGGCGGGTTCATTGCCTGCCACGCCTGCCAGGCCTGCTGGGAATCACGTAGCGCCTGTTGCGCTTCGTCCATCAGGCTGTGCCAGCTGCCGTCGGATCCGGTCTCTTTATCCTGCATAAAATAAACCCCCGCGCGGTTAAGCAGATCGCTTGCCGCCAGCAACGAGATGCGGGCCTGATCGACCTTTGCCTGTTGCAGCCAGGCCATCTGATTGCGCTGTTCGTTGCGCTGGGCATCGCGCAGGGAGACGGAAAGTAAAACCGATGAAGAGATTTGCAACGCGGAAAAGAGGCCGATGATACAGAAGATCCCCGCCAACAAACCAAACTGCCGGGGAGTAATGCGGCGAAAAATTTGCATTAAGTTCATGATTTCTTCATTAACAATGACTTAGACGTGGGCGAGTCTACGCAGTGAAAATGACAGAACTATTTCAGAATGATGACAGACGCCCGGCGGCGCTTTGCTTGCGCGGGCCTACAGGTTTTGTAGGCCGGGTAAGCGCAGCGCCACCCGGCAAGAATACGGACTCAACGTCAAATCCTGCAGCGCCCGGCGGCGCTTCGCTTGCGCGGGCCTGCAGGTTTTGCAGGCCGGGTAAGCGCAGCGCCACCCGGCGGAACAATGGGCTCAAAGTTAAACCCGGTCTTTCCACACCGTCTGCACATTACAGAACTCATGCAGGCCAAAGTGTGACAACTCCCGGCCAAAGCCGCTCTTCTTCACCCCGCCGAACGCCACGCGGGCGTCGCTGGCGCTGTAGCCGTTGATAAACACCCCGCCGCATTCAAGCTGGCGGGCAAAGCGGTCGGCCAGCTCTGCACTGGCGGTAAAGACCGTCGCCGAAAGCCCAAAATCGCTGTCGTTAGCCAGGGCAAGCGCGTGTTCGGCATCGGTTGCTACGCTAATCGCCGCTACCGGACCAAACAACTCCTGACGAAACGCAGTCATCGCTGGGGTGACATTGCCCAGCACGGTCGGCGCATAGTAGTTCCCTGCCCCCGCTACCTTTTCGCCGCCCAGCAACAGGGTCGCCCCTTCGGCCAGCGTCGCCTGAACCTGCTGATGCAGCTCGTCGCGCAGATCGAAACGCGCCATCGGGCCGAGATAGTTCTCTTCGTTTTCAGGCGCGCCCATCTTCAGCGCCGCGGTGGCCTCGACAAAGCGACGGCTAAACTCATCGGCAACACCCGCCTCGACGATAAAGCGCTTGGCTGCCGCACACACCTGCCCGGTATTCTGATAGCGCCCGGTCACCGCCGCTTTCACCGCCAGATCCAGGTCGGCATCGTTGAGGACAATAAAGGGATCGGAACCCCCCAGTTCAAGGACGCATTTTTTCAGCGCGGCCCCGGCCTGGGCGCCAATGGCGGCCCCGGCACGCAGGCTGCCGGTCACGGTGACCGCCGCAATGCGCGGATCGGCGATCATCTGGCTCACCCCGTCGTTAGTGGCGTTCAGCTGACCAAACACCCCCTGCGGGAATCCGGCGTCGTTGAAGATCGCTTCAATCAGGTTCGCGGCGCCCAGCACGTTCGGGGCATGTTTCAGCAGATAGCTGTTGCCCGCCAGGATAATCGGTACCGCGCCACGGAGCACCTGCCAGAGCGGGAAGTTCCACGGCATCACCGCCAGCACTGGCCCCAGCGGGCGATACTCAATCACCGCGTCCGCCACCTGGGTTGCCTCGGTATTAAGCATGGCCGGGCCATGTTCAGCATACCAGTCGCAGAGACCGGCGGATTTCGCCACCTCCCCGCGCGCCTGGGCGATGGGTTTGCCCATTTCGCGCGTGATCATCTGCGCCATCTCTTCGCCACGGTTGCGCAGCGCGGCGCCCAGATCGCGTAGCTTTTGCGCACGCGCCGCCACCGGCACGCTGCGCCACTGGCGAAAAGCGGTATCGGTCTGTGCAAGGGCTTGTTCAACCTCGGTAGCGGTCGCCCAGGGCCAGACGGCCAGGGTTTCGCCGTTTGCCGGGTTAATGGACAGGGCATGGGTAGCAGAAGGTGTCGTCATGATCGGCTCCGTGTATTAACAGTTGCGATAGTATGGCGCGATCTGCTATTTCTTAAAAATGAATAATAATAACCACCTTATTCACGAATCGAGAACATTATGGATCTGACCCAACTGGAGATGTTTAACGCCGTCGCCCAGACCGGCAGCATTACCCAGGCCGCGCAGAAAGTGCATCGCGTGCCCTCAAACCTGACCACCCGCATCAAACAGCTGGAAGCCGACCTCGGCGTGGCGCTGTTCATCCGCGAGAACCAGCGGCTGCGCCTCTCCCCCGCAGGGCATAATTTTTTACGCTATAGCCGACAGATCCTCGCCCTGGTGGATGAGGCGCGGATGGTGGTGGCCGGTGATGAACCCCAGGGGCTGTTTACCCTCGGGTCGCTGGAGAGCACCGCGGCGGTACGTATCCCGGCCTCGCTGGCGCAGTTTAACCAGCGCTACCCGCGCATTCAGTTTGCGCTGGCGACCGGCCCTTCGGGGACAATGATTGACGGGGTACTGGAAGGGACGCTGAGCGCGGCCTTTGTGGACGGGCCATTAAACCACCCGGAGCTGGAGGGCATGCCGGTCTACCGGGAGGAGATGATGCTGGTGGTGCCTGCCGGGCATCCAGAGGTTGCGCGGGCCGCCGACATCAGCGGGCACGATATCTATGCCTTTCGCGCCAACTGCTCCTACCGCCGCCATTTCGAGAGCTGGTTTCATGCGGATCGCGCCACGCCGGGGCGCATCCACGAAATGGAGTCCTATCACGGGATGCTGGCCTGCGTCATTGCCGGGGCGGGCATTGCGCTGATGCCCCGTTCAATGCTGGAAAGTATGCCCGGACATCACCAGGTGGCCGCCTGGCCGCTGGCGGAAAACTGGCGCTGGCTCACCACCTGGCTGGTATGGCGCCGGGGCGCGATGACCCGGCAACTGGAGGCGTTTATAGCGCTGCTAAACGAAGGTCAGCCACCAGCATCTTCTCCATAAACAGGCTCAGGGGATCGGGGGCATAGGGAGGAAACGCCTCGCACCGCTGGTAGCCACAGCGTTCATAGAGCCGGATGGCCGGAAGCTGTTTGATCCCCGTCTCCAGCCGCAGGGTGTGGCAGCTCCGGCTTTGCGCTTCATCTTCCAGCGCCGCCAGCAGCTTTTCACCCAATTGCTGTCCGCGATGGGTCGGATCGATATAGACCCGCTTCATCTCGCCGCTACCGTCGCCGTTCAGCACGATCGCTCCGCAGCCGACGGCGTTAAGCTGGCGATCGCGGATCACCATCATTATCAGCGCATGGTCGGGCAACCCGGTCAGATCCAGCAGATGATTGCTCTCTGCCGGATAGAGCGCGCTCTGGTAACGGTCCAGGGCGGCAATCAGGGTGGTGATATCCGGATGGGCGGGCGATTCAGAGGTGATGGAATACATGGCAGGCTCCTTTTGTCGTTTTTCTCCACCATAACGCTGGCCGACAAACGCAACGGCATATTTTTAACTTATAGCTGCGCCTGACCATTGCGCCTCCCGCGACTGCGGCGTAAGTTTGGGCACAGTCACGGTTAACATCTCAGGAAAACAATGAACACCAAAGCCCGCAAAGTGATGATTATCGGGGCCGGAAACGTCGGCACCTCCGCTGCCTACGCCCTGCTGAACCAGAATATCTGCGAAGAGCTACTGCTGGTGGATATCAACCAGCCGCGCAGTGAAGGCCACGCCTGGGACCTGGCGGATGCTGCCGCCTATATGCCCGGCATGATGAGTATCTCCACCCGCGAGGCGAGCGACTGTGCCGATGTGGATATCGCGGTGATCACCGTCTCCGGCGGCGCCCTCAAACCGGGACAGACGCGGCTGGATGAGTTGAACGCCACGGCCAGCATTGTGAAGAATATTGTTCCGCAGATGATGGCGGGCGGCTTTAACGGCATCTTTCTGATTGCCACCAACCCATGCGACATCATTACCTGGCAGGTGTGGCAGCTCTCCGGCCTGCCGCGTAATCAGGTGATCGGCACCGGCGTCTGGCTGGATACCACCCGTCTGCGGCGGACCCTGGCGCAGGCGCTGGATATCGGCGCCCAGAGCATCGACGCCTTTATCCTCGGCGAGCATGGCGATACGCAGTTCCCGGTCTGGTCCCATTCGTCGGTATATGGCTCACCCATTGCCGAGGTATATCAACGCCATACCGGCCAGACGCTGGATTTTGACGAGCTGGCCGAACGCGTGCGCAAACAGGGCTTTGAGATTTACGCCCGCAAGGGCTGCACGGAGTACGGCATCGCCGCCACCATCGCTGAAATCTGCCGCAATATCTTCACCGGCAGCCACCGGGCGCTGGCGATCTCCTGCATTCTGGAGGGTGAGTATGGCGTTGATGGGGTAGCGATTGGCGTGCCCGCGGTGCTGGCCCAGAGCGGCGTCCAGCAGATCATTGAATTAAAACTGGCGGAAGAGGAGCAGCAGAAGTTCCGCCATTCGGTAGAGGTGATTAAGGCCAATATCGCCCGCCTGCCCTGAGCCTTAAGGGGCTAAGGTCAGGGTGGCATCCAGCTGGCTTAAGGTCTGCTGCACCTCCTCGTCCAACCGTTTATCGGTGACGATATCGGTCAGGGAGTTGAGGTGCGCCACATTAAACAGCGACCAGGCGCCATATTTCGTGCTGTCGGCGAGCAGTACGCGGCGTCGGGCGTTGGCAATCAGATCGCGCTTCAGGGCCGCTTTCTCTTCTGTCGGCGAGGTAATGCCGCGCTCCAGATCCCAGCCGTTACAGCTGACAAAGGCGATATCCGGCCAGACGTTCTGCAGCAGGCGGCGACCGTGCTCGCCAATGCAGGACTGGCTGGAATCGTCGATGCGCCCGCCAATGATCGTCACCTCGATCTGCTTAAACTCTGACAGAAACAGGGCGATATGCAGATCGCTGGTGATGACGCGCAGCGGCAGATGGGTAAGCTGGCGCGCGAGTTCAATCATGGTGGTTCCCGCATCGAGCACCACCGCGTCACCGGCTTTAACAAAACTGGCGGCGGCGCAGGCGATGGCGTGTTTCTCCGCCAGGCTGCGCTGCATCTTTTCACTGGTAGTGGGCTGGGAAGGGATAAACCGGTTCAGGGTCACGCCACCGTGGGTGCGGCTGATGACCCCCTCCTGATCGAGCTTAATCAGATCCCGGCGGATGGTCGCAGGCGAGGCATCCGTTGCCGCCACCAGCTGATCCACTGTCACCAGATTGTGCCCTTTCAGGTAGTCCATTATCTGTTCTAACCGGCTATATCCCTTCATATTATTCCCGTGTGATTTGCATCGCTAACTGGATAGAAACCGTCATGCTCTCAGACTTCGCTTTACCTGTCCACGCAATGTCAAATGCGGTGCCGTGGTCAGCGGAAGTACGGATAAACGGCAGCCCGGCGGTGATGTTCACCCCGTCATAAAAACCGAGTAATTTTAACGGAATATGGCCCTGATCGTGATACATCGCCACCACTATGTCGTACATGCCTTCGTGGCACTGCATAAATACCGTATCCGGCGGACACGGCCCGAACACATTCAGCCCCTTCGCCTTCATCGCTTCCACCGCCGGGCCGACAATCTTGATCTCTTCGTCACCAAACAGACCGTTCTCCCCGGCGTGCGGGTTAACCCCGGCCACCGCAATACGCGGATTGGTGAAGCCCACCCGCTTAAGGAAGGTATCGGCAATGCCAATCACGGTTTTTACCCGATCCTGGTTGAGGGTATCAAGGAATTTGCGCAACGCGATGTGGGTGGTGATGTGGATCACCTTCAGCTGATCGGTATAGAGCACCATGGCGTAATCTTTGCTGTCGGTCAGGTGAGCCAGCAGTTCGGTATGGCCGGGGTAGTGATGGCCCGCCAGATGCAGCGCCTCTTTGTTCAGCGGCGCGGTGGCAATGGCTTTCACTTCCCCCGCCATCGCCAGCTCGGTGGCGCGACGCACGCAGCGGTAGGCCAGATCCCCCGCCTGCGCCTGCACGACGCCTGGCTGTAACGCTTCGGGCTCCGCCAGCGGCTCATCCAGCACGTTAATGATCGCCGGGCCAAACTGCGCCTCGCTGACGCGGGTAATCACACGTAACTCTGCCGGCGCGGTGATACCTTTTTCCAGCACACGTTGCAGGGTGCGGGCGCAACCCACCACCACGACAGGCGCGCCGGAGAGCTCACCCTCGGTCAGGGATTTGATAATGATTTCCGGGCCGATGCCCGCCGGGTCACCCATCGTTACAGCAATGATATTAGTCACTCATCTTCTCCTCGATAAAATGCAAAACCTCAAGCAGCGTGGTTTCAGTACCAAAACCGCCCGCTTTGGTCATGACTGGCCCCTGCCAGCGACAACCCAAAAATCGACCAAACGGCACGCACTGCGCCACTTGTCCGCGAATGGCAAAACCTTGTGCGTCGAGCGCGCTGGCAACCGCCATCGCCACGTCGCCTCCGGAGACATAGAGCGCCGCCGGGCGGCTGATCTCCAGCGCGTTACGCGTCAGCGCACCCAGAAAGGCGCTGATGGTCTCCCCCAGCGCCGCGCGGCTTAATCCGCGCTGCTGGCAGAGCGTCTCTATCTGATGCCGCGCCTGGATGTCGGCGCAGGTATGCACCACGCAGTGCTGGCCTGCCGCAAGCGCCCGGGCGATCTGCTGCTGGTATCCCGCCATCGTCCCGTTAAACACATCATTGATATCAATTAATACCGTGCTGACATTGTGCTGGCCGCGCACGCGCTGGATCTGCTTTTGCGCAATTTCACTCATCGAACCGATAACCGCCAGCAGCTGGCGCGGCGTGGCAAGACGGCGCGCCAGGGCATCGCACAGCCCGGCAGAGCCCACCAGCAGCGGCTTTTCATCGCAGGCAAACGCCGTGTTGATAATCTGATCCAGCTCCGCGTCGGTCTTCGCATCCACAATCACCAGACGCGCATCGCTCGCGAGCGCCGTGGCAAGTTCCGCCGGGGTGACCACTCTGCTTTTAAGCCGGGTTTGCTCCGCCAGCACCTTAGCTACCTGCGCGTGGCGCACCGGGGTTTTCGGGTCGCTGGCAAATTCGGTCGCCGTCACCGGTACGCCCTTCACCAGGCAGACGCCGTTTTGCGTGGTGCGCCCCGCCGCCGGAAATGCCGGGGCGATAATCGCCTGGCCCTTACCGCTGAGCCTCAGCAGCGCCTCTACTTCAGCGCCCGGGTTGCCGCGAAGCGTTGAGTCAATTTTCTTAATCAGCCATTTGGCCGCGTGAACGTCGGTCGCATACTGCGTCAGTTTTTCAGCCGCCTCTGATGCCTTCATCGCCCGGCTATCGCTATTAATAACCAGCGCATCGGTGTCGTCGGTAAAAGGCGTCTGAAACGCCACGCTGACTTTTTTGCCGCTTAGCGCCAGGCTCACCCCCGCATCGTTGGCACCGGTAAAGTCGTCGGCGATCACCACGATCTCTCTGTTCAGGTTGTTCACGTTCATCCTCAAAGGTTCGTCGTTCCTGTTAATGATTATATTCAATCATGATTGATTATATGTGAGCAAGATCAAGTTATTCGGTTTGCGAATAAATTATAAATTTAGAGACACGATGACTGTGATTGCCTGTTTTGAGCGAAATCAATCACAGACACAGCAACAGGAGAGCAATGTGTTAACCATTAACAGTACGATAATCAGCGGTGCGGGTGCGATCCCGGCCCTCGCGCCACTGCTGGCAGGCAAGTCGCGCCTTTTACTGGTCACCGACGGTAATATCGCCCGTCTGGAGGCCGCCCGCGCTATCCGCGCCCTGCTGGAAGCCGATAACCGCAGCGTCAGCGTGATTGAGCGCGTGCCGCCAGAGCCCACCCATCACGACGTTCACGCTCTGCTGGCTGACATCAACGATACCGCTTTTGATCTGGTGGTGGGCGTAGGCGGCGGCAGCGTACTGGATGTAGCGAAACTGCTCTCCGTGCTGTGCCATCCGGCCTCGCCGGGGCTGGACGCCCTGCTGGCAGGTGAAAAACCGACCCAGCGCCTTGCTTCATTATTGATTCCCGCCAGCGCCGGTACCGGCTCCGAAGCCACGCCAAACGCGATCCTCGCCATTCCCGAGCAGAGCACCAAAATCGGCATTATCTCCCCGGTACTGCTGCCCGATTACGTGGCGCTGCTGCCGGAACTCACCACCAGCATGCCGCCGCACATCGCCTCGTCGACCGGGATCGACGCCCTGTGCCACCTGATCGAGTGCTTTACCGCCACCGTCGCGAATTCGGTGAGCGATAACGCAGCGCTGATTGGTCTGCGCAAGCTGGTCAATAACATTGAAACCGCCTGCGCCGAGCCGCACAACCTGGCGGCGAAGCTCGAAATGCTGTGGGCGTCCTACTACGGCGGCGTAGCCATCGCCCATGCCGGAACCCATCTGGTGCATGCCCTTTCCTATCCCTTGGGCGGCAAATATCACCTGCCGCATGGGGTGGCGAACGCCATCCTGTTAGCGCCCTGCATGCGCGTGGTGCGCCCGGACGCGGTGAAAAAATTTGCCCAGGTGTGGGATCTGGTGCCGGGTGCCGATACCTCCCTGTCGATGGAAGCGAAATCCCACGCGCTGGTGGAGTGGTTTGCCGCCCTGGTGCGCCGCCTGAACTTACCGGACAACCTCGAGACGCTGGGCGTCCCGCGGGATGATATCGCTTCCCTGAGCGATGCCGCCCTGAACGTAAAACGCCTGATGAATAACGCCCCGCGTCAGGTCAGCCATGCCGAGGTACAGGGTATTTACCAGACCCTGTTCCCCGAACGTTAATATCGAAGGAGTGAATAATGCGTAACAAGATTGAAGGCGTGCTGACGGCGATCGTCACCCCCTTTACGGACGACGGCGCCCTGCATCTGCCGGGGCTGAAACGCCAGATCCAGCGTCAGCTGGCGGCGGGTAACGGCATTTTCTGTGGCGGCACCAACGGGGAGTTTTTCGTGCTGACCGAAGAGGAAAAAGTGGCCGTCACCCGCGCCTGCGTAGAAGAGGTCGCCGGGCGTGCGCCGGTGGTGGCGCATATCGGGGAGATCTCCACCCGCGCCACTATTCGTCTCGGCAAGCAAATTGAAACCCTCGGCGTGGATGCCGTCTCGGTGATCACCCCATGGTTTGTTCCCCTGACCCAGGCAGAACTGATCGCCCACTACACCGCCATCGCCGATGCCCTGACGGTGCCGGTATTTCTCTACAACATCCCGGCGCGCACCGGCAATACCATTGAGCCGCAGACCGCGCGGGTGCTGGCTTCGCACCCGAACATCATCGGCATTAAGGACAGCGCAGGCAGCTACGAGAGCCTGAGCGGATTCCTGAAAGCCGTAGCGGATATCGACGATTTTGACGTGCTCAACGGCCCCGATTCGCTCATCCATCAGGGCTTTGTTGAGGGCTGCTCTGCTTGTATTTCCGGGCTGGCGAACGTGGCGCCGGAGGCGATCAACGCCATCTGGACGCGTTTCCATGCGGGCGATGTTGAGGGCTCGCGTCGGGCGCAGGATGGCGTGACTGAACTGCGCACGAATCTGTATAAAGTGGCCTTCTCTCCGGCGGCGGTAAAAAAAGCGCTGCAGGTGATGGGCGAAGAGGTGGGTGAAAGCCGCTACGCGGTGGCTTTCGATGCGCAACAGACTGAACAGATCCGCCAGATAGTGACGAAGTCACTGCAGTAACCGGCGTTTGATTTCGTCCATAAGAATACCGGGCACCGGGTGTGCCCAGGTTTCCTACGCCCTGAAGAGAGGCAAAGATGAACAATTTTACCGCTGAAGATACCCTGATCATCGTAGGCATCGTGATTGTCTACATCCTGTTTACCACCTGGCTGACCTTCCGGTTACGCAGTAAAAACACCGGTGATTTTATGGAAGGCTCCCGGGCGATGCCAGCCTTTATCGTCGGGATCCTGCTGATGTCTGAATATATCGGTGCCAAGTCCACCATCGGGACCGCCCAGGCGGCGTTCGAGGATGGTTTTGCCGCCTCCTGGTCGGTGATTGGCGCAGCCATCGGCTTCCCGCTGTTCGGCCTGCTGCTGGTGAAGCGCATCTATAACACCGGCAAAATCACCATCTCCGGGGCGATTGCCGAAAAGTACGGCAACAGCACCAAAAACATCATCTCCATCATCATGATCTACGCCCTGCTGCTGGTAAACGTCGGCAACTATGTCTCCGGCGCGGCGGCGATCTCCACCGTGTTGAAGGTCAACCTGCCGGTGGCAGCCTTTATTACCGCGGTTGTCAGTACCTTCTACTTCGCCTTTGGCGGCATGAAGGGGGTAGCGTGGGTGACGCTGCTGCACAGCGCCCTGAAGTATTTCGGCATCCTGATCATCATGGGCTTCGCGCTCTCTAAAACCGGCGGCTTTACGCCTATGATTGAGCAGATGCCGAGCTACTACTGGACCTGGGATGGCAACATCGGCGCCAGCACCATTGTCGCCTGGCTGATCGGCACCATCGGCTCCATCTTCTGTACCCAGTTCGTTATCCAGGCTATTTCATCCACTAAAGATGTGAAGTCGGCCAAACGCTCCACCTGGGTCGCCTTCTTCTTCTGCCTGCCGATTGCCCTGGCGATTGCGGTGATTGGCGTGGCGGCGAAGTATCTGCACCCGGAGATCGACAGCCTCTACGCCATGCCAATCTTCCTGCAAGACATGAACCCGTGGCTGGCCGGTCTGGTGACAACGTCACTTGTGGCGTCGATTTTTGTCAGCGTGAGTACCGTGGCGCTGGCTATCGCTTCGCTGGTGGTGAAAGATTTCTACGTGCCATATCGCAACCCCACCCCGGAGCAGGAGTTTAAAGCGACCCGCTGGCTGTCGCTGCTGATTGGCTTCCTGCCGCTGATCTTCGTCCTGCTGGTACCGGAAGTGCTGAAGCTGTCGTTCTTCACCCGCGCCATTCGTCTGTCGATTTCGGTGGTGGCGGTGATCGCCTTCTACGCCCCGTTCTTCAAAAGCACCCGCGGTGCCAACGCTGGCCTGATTGGTGCCTGCGTGATGACCTCGCTGTGGTATCTGCTGGGCGACCCGTTTGGTATTAACAATATGTACATCGCGCTGATCACCCCGGCGGTGATTATGGTCCTCGACCGACTGATCCCTAATAAAGCGGATCGCAAAGCGCCTGCCCCTGTTCAACATAATGGAGTCTGATATGTCTGTAACCGTAACCCGTGACGGGATTGTTCGCCCGCAGCCAGAGGATGCCCGCGTGGAAACAGCGATGCTGCCCTCTTCCTGCCCGCAGAACCACGCAGCCAATCTGCTGCCGCTGCCGGATGGCACCCTGATGTGCGTCTGGTTCGGCGGCACCCAGGAAGGGATCGCTGATATTTCGGTGTGGGGGTCGCGCCTGGCCCCCGGCAGCAATCAGTGGAGCGCGGCGGTGAAGCTCTCCGACGACGCCAGCCGCTCGGAGCAGAACCCGGTCCTGTTCCTCGCCCCGGACAACGTGCTGTGGCTGCTGTGGACCGCGCAGATCTCCGGCAACCAGGATACCGCCATCGTGCGCTACCGCAAGTCTGAGGATCTGGGCCAGAGCTGGGGGGAGATCGCCACCCTGCTCGATAAGCCCGGCACCTTTATTCGCCAGCCTATCGTGGTGCTGGAGAACGGCAACTGGCTGCTGCCGGTCTTCTACTGCCGCACTAAGCCGGGCGAAAAATGGGTAGGTAACGACGACATCAGCGCGGTAAAAATCTCGGAAGATCAGGGGAAAAGCTGGCGCGATGTCGAGGTGCCGGAGAGCCTGGGCTGCGTGCATATGAACATCACGGCGCTGAAAAACGGCAATCTGGTGGCGCTCTATCGCAGCCGTTGGGCGGATAATATCTACCTCAGCCAGTCGCTGGACAACGGCGAAAGCTGGTCGGTGCCGGAGCCGACTGAATTGCCGAACAACAACTCGTCGATTCAGGCCACCACCCTTGCGAGCGGCGAGCTGGCGCTGGTGTTTAACCACATGAGCGCGGCGGGGGCGCTGGAGCGCCGCGCCTCGCTGTATGACGAGATCGACGACGGCGACGGGCGCAAAGAGCCGGAAGTGACCGATGGCCGCGCCGCGTTCTGGGGCGCACCGCGCGCGCCGATGACGGTGGCAATCTCCAACGACGGCGGGAAAAGCTGGCCCTGGCAGCGCAATCTCGACGAAGGCGACGGCTACTGCATGACCAACAACTCGCTGGAGAAGCTCAACCGTGAGTTCTCCTATCCCAGCATCAAGCAGAGCTCCGACGGCACGCTGCATATCGCCTACACCTATTTCCGTCAGGCGATCAAATATGTGCGCGTATCGCCGGAATGGGTTAAGGAGTCGCAACAGTGATTATCGGTCACCTTAACGCCCTGCCGCTGGCAGGGCTGCCCTGCGCTCTCCGTGAGATCCTCCGTCGTCCGGAGTGCACCCTGGCGGCGCTGACTGCCCGGAATGACGGACGCTGGCAGCCGGAAGGCTGTACATGGTTCTGCCATATCGGCCCGGCGCAGACCCAGCCGCAGGCCGAGCGCCATACAGAATATCACCATCAGTGGGCCGATATTCAGGTGGTGCTGGCGGGTGAAGAGATCATTAACGCTGGCATGCAGTCGCTGGCTCAGGCGGGGGACGAAGAGCGCAAGCCGGATCTCTTTATCGCTCCCGGCGCGGTGCATCCGGTGAGCATCACCCTGCGTACCGGGGATTTTGCGGTGTTCCTGCCTGGTGAACCGCATCAGGCGCTGTGTGCGGTGAACGCGCCAATGACCGTGCGCAAGGCGGTATTTAAAGTGCCGCGCGCGCTGCTGGAGGGGTGATATGCGTTCAGCCATCGTCACGGGGGCCAGCTCCGGCATCGGCGAAGCGATCGTTAACCGCCTGCTGGCCGAGGGCTGGCAGGTAACGGGGATCAGTCGTCGCGGGGTGGACAACGCTAATCCGAACTTCACCAGCCTGAGCGTCGATTTATGTGACACTGTCACGTTCTCTGCCGCGCTCAACGCCCTTCCGGTGCCACAGGCGATTATTCACGCCGCTGGGATGATGGCTGCCGCCCCGCTCGGTGAGCTGGATCCGGCAGTCAGCGCCCGCCTGTGGGGGCTGCATATTCACACCGCCGAGATCCTGTTCAACCACTTTGCCCCACGGATGAGCGCCGGTGGACGGCTGGTGGCTATCGGCAGCCGCACCTCACAGGGTGCCGCAGGACGTTCGCAGTATGTCGCCACCAAAGCGGCACTGGTAGGCATGATGCGCAGCTGGGCAGCAGAGCTGGCGCCGCGGGGGATCACCGCTAACGTGGTCGCGCCGGGGGCAACCCAGACGCCGATGCTGAGCGCGCCGGGGCGGGAAACATCGCCGCCAAAAGTGCCGCCGATGGGGAGGCTCATCGCCCCGGAAGAGGTGGCGGCGATGGTGAACTACCTGCTGAGCGCCGAGGCTGCGCCCATCACCGGGCAGGAGCTGGTGCTGTGCGGCGGTGCGTCGTTGGGGTAGATTGTGCGGCCTTTAGCCGGGTGGCGGCTACGCCTTACCCAGCCTACGGGGGGCTGTAGGCCCGTGCAAGCGCAGCGCCGCCGGGCGATGCCGACGAGGGTAATGTGTGCCCCTCTCCCTCAGAGAGTGAGCAACAATTGTGCTACGTTTTAACCACTATCCCCAACGCCGGAGCTGCCATGGAATACACCCCGCTTCTTGAATTCTGGTTTCACGACCAACACCAGGCGCTCTGGTTTTCCCGTAACGATGATTTTGACGCCCAGTGCAAACATCGCTTCTACCCGTTGTGGCAGGCCGCCTGCCGGGGGGAGCTATTTCACTGGCGGGAGAGGCCGCACGGACGGCTGGCGGAAATTATTTTGCTGGATCAGCTTTCGCGTAACCTGAACCGCAACGATCCCCGTGCCTGGCAGCAGGATGGTATGGCCCTGATTCTGGCTCAGGAGCTGGTTTATCAGCCGATGTGGCATGAACTGGACAGCAACCAAAAGGGCGTCTCGCTACTGCCGATGATGCATGCGGAATCACGTGTCATTCATCAGGAGGCAGAGCGGCTGTTTACCGCCCTGAATGAGCCGGGCTTTCTTAGTGCGGAAATCAAACACCGGGCGATTATTGCGCGCTTTGGCCGCTATCCGCACCGCAACAGCATTATGGGAAGAAGCTCCACCCCTGAAGAGGTGGAGTGGTTAAAACACAACAAAGGCTTCTAAAGCGTGCGGAGGAACACGGTGCCTTTCAGATAGAGCGCCGCCTGGCCACCAATCAACACCCGGTCGCCCTTCAGCTCGCAGCGCAGATCGCCCCCGCGGGCGGAGACCTGGCGAGCCTGCATCGCGGTTTTACCCAGCTTCTCGCTCCAGTACGGGATCAGCATGCTGTGGGCGGAGCCCGTAACCGGATCTTCCGCCACCCCTGCGCCCGGGCAGAAGAAGCGGCTGACAAAGTCATACTCATCCCCCGGGGCGGTGACGCAGACCATCTTACCCAGCGGCATCATGCCGTCGATATCCGGGGTTAGGGCCTCAACCTGCTGCTGGTTTTCCAGCACTACCATATAATCGCGCCCTGCCCGCACCTCTTTCGCCTCGCGGATACCCAGGGTGCTGAACAGCAGTTCGGGTGGGTTTTCCACCACCTCACAACCCCATGCCGGGAAGTCCAGCGTCAGCCAGTCGCCGCTGCGCTTAACCCGCAGTTCGCCGACAAAGCGGGTTGAGAAGACGATCTCCGTGTGCGGGTAGTCGAGATACTCAAAAATCACGTGGGCGCTGGCAAGCGTGGCGTGACCGCATAGGTTAATTTCATGCAGCGTGGTAAACCAGCGCAGCTCAAAACCGGTATCGGTGCGCACGAAAAACGCGGTCTCCGACTGGTTATGCTGCTGTGCCATCTTTAACAGAACCTCATCCGGCAGCCACGCCTCCAGAGGGCAAACGGCTGCAGGATTCCCACCAAATGCGCGGTCGCTAAACGCATCGACCAGATAGAATTCTATTTCTTTCATTGGGTTAACCCTTGTTATTAGCGTAAAAACAGATGACCTTTCATGTAGAGCGATGCCTTGCCGCTCATCAGCACCCGGTCGCCCTTCAGTTCACAACGCACATCGCCACCCCTCGCAGAGATCTGGCGGGCAAACAGCGAGGTTTTGTTCAGCTTTTCACTCCAGTAGGGGATCAGCATGGTATGTGCCGAGCCGGTGACCGGATCTTCCCACAATGCCACGCCCGGCGAGAAAAAGCGGCTGACAAAATCGTATTCGCCCTCCCCCCGGGCGGTAATCGACACTTTGTGCTCGCCGGGGGTCATGGCCTGAATATCAGGCGTAACCGCCTCAACCTGCTGACGGTTTTCCAGTACCAGCACCCAGGCACGTCCCTTACGGGCCTCGACGTAACGGTTAATCCCCAGCGCGTGGAGCATCTCTGGCGGTGGGGTCTGGGCCTCCGTCGGACAGGCCGGGAAATCGAGGGTTAACCAGTCACCGTCGCGGCTGACGGTGAGCCTGCCGGAAGCAGTATCAAAATGGATCCGGGCATCAGGATAGTCCATCTCGTTGAACAACACCCAGGCGGTGGCAAGCGTCGCGTGGCCGCAGAGGTTGACCTCGCCGTGGGTGGTGAACCAGCGCAGCTCGATGCCACCTTTATGGCGCACAAAAAAGGCGGTCTCCGACTGGTTATGCTCCTGCGTCATCTTCAGCAGCGTCTCGTCCGGCAACCACTCCGCGAGGGGGCACACTGCCGCCGGATTCCCGCCAAATGCGCTATCGCTAAACGCATCAACGAGATAAAACTCAATTTCCTGCATCGCTCTACCTACTGTTAACTTAATGTTGCATCCTATATTCATGGAAAATAAACGATTTCACCAGCGATTACTTTGCCACCACAGTGAGATCTGCATCACAAAATGATTGTATTTCCATCAGTGATGGTTTTAAGATCAAAACACCTCATATACGTAACCGATCCCTGACATTCCTATGACAACCAACACAGTTTCCCGCCGGGTCGCATGGCTACGGGTGGTAACGCTCGCCGTCGCCGCATTTATCTTTAACACCACGGAGTTCGTCCCTGTCGGGTTGCTTTCGGACATCGCCAGCAGCTTCGGCATGGAGACGGCGCAGGTGGGGATCATGCTCACCATTTACGCCTGGGTGGTGGCGCTGATGTCGCTCCCCTTTATGCTGCTCACCAGCCAGATAGAGCGCCGCGCGTTGCTGATCGGCCTGTTCGTGCTGTTTATCGCCAGCCATGTGCTGTCGTTCCTGGCGTGGAACTTTACGGTACTGGTGATAAGCCGGATCGGGATTGCGTTTGCCCACGCCATTTTCTGGTCGATTACCGCCTCTCTGGCTATCCGTCTGGCCCCTGCCGGGAAGCGCGCTCAGGCGCTGAGCCTGCTGGCGACCGGCACCGCGCTGGCAATGGTGCTCGGGTTGCCGCTGGGCCGCATTGTCGGGCTATATTTTGGCTGGCGTACCACCTTTTTTATTATCGGCCTCGGGGCGCTGTTCACCCTGCTGTGTCTGATCAAACTGTTGCCTAAACTGCCGAGCGAGCACTCCGGCTCGCTGAAAAGCCTGCCGCTGCTGGTGCGTCGCCCTGCGCTGATGAGTCTCTATCTGCTGACGGTCGTCGTGGTGACGGCCCACTACACCGCCTACAGCTATATCGAGCCGTTTGTGCAGTCGGTTGCCGGATTCAGCGCCCGCTTTGCCACGGTACTGCTGTTGCTGTTGGGTGGCGCCGGCATTATCGGCAGTCTGCTGTTCGGTAAGCTCGGCAACCGTCACGCCTCTACGCTGGTCAGCAGCGCCATTGGCCTGCTGCTGGCGTGTCTGCTGCTTCTGCTCCCCGCATCAGGGAGCGAAATGCATCTGGCGCTGCTGAGCCTGGTCTGGGGCGTGGCGATCATGATTATCGGTCTTGGGATGCAGGTGAAAGTGCTGGCGCTGGCGCCCGATGCCACCGACGTGGCGATGGCGCTCTTTTCCGGCATTTTCAATCTGGGGATTGGCGCAGGTGCGCTGGTGGGGAATCAGATAAGCCTGCATCTGTCGATGGCATCAATTGGCTATCTGGGGGCGATACCGGCGCTGGCGGCGTTAATCTGGTCGGTACTGATTTTCCGCAAATGGCCCGTCGCACTGGAAGAGCAGCCCCATCACGGCTAGCGAGGCGACCGGGTGGCGAAATGCCACCCGGTTCAATGATTAGGGGTAAGTCTGGATAATTTCCAGCACGCCGTTAATGATAAACTGCACGCCCATGCAGACCAGCAGGAAGCCCATCAGGCGGGAGATCGCTTCGATACCATCTTTGCCCACCCAGCGCATAATGGCGCCGGAGCTGCGCAGACAGCCCCACAGGATCACGCCGATAAGGGCGAAGATCAGCGGCGGCGCAAGCATCACCACCCATTCCGGAAAAGTTGACCCGCTGCGCACCGTTGAGGCGGAGCTGATGATCATCGCAATGGTCCCCGGCCCTGCGGTGCTGGGCATCGCCAAAGGCACAAAGGCGATATTCGGCACCTCTTTACCCGGCCTCTCCTCAAGCGCGTCCTGCGCGTCGGTGGTATCCGTCGCTTTTTGCGCCGGGAACAGCATTCTGAAGCCGATAAAAGCAACGATCAGCCCACCCGCGATACGCAGGCCGGGAATAGAGATCCCGAAGGTGTTCATGACCAACTGCCCGGCGTAGTACGCCACCATCATGATCGCGAAGACGTATACGGATGCCATGAGCGACTGGTGGTTACGTTGCTCACGGTTCATATCGCCCGCCAGACCCAGGAACAGCGCAACGGTAGTTAACGGGTTAGCCAGCGGCAGCAATACCACTAGCCCAAGCCCAATTGCTTTAATTAAATCAACCATTTTACTGAGTTGTCCTTATCAAAATTTAACCGGACAAGTATAAGGTTAAACCGCCTGTTTCAGCCACGCACACATCGTAAGTAATATTATCGTTACGGAATCAATTTATTCTGGTGATAGATAGAACGACAAAACGGGCAAAAACTTGATCTGAATCGCTTTAGCAAATCGTGTCATAAGCAAATGCATTCAGTTGACTTATAGTTGCCTGAGCAATAATATCTGCCGTGATTAAACTACTTGCCAGGGCAACCATTGTGAAAAGCACCAGTGACCTCTTCAACGAAATCATTCCGCTGGGTCGCCTTATCTATATGGTTAACCAGAAGAAAGATCGCCTGCTCAATGACTATCTGTCGCCGCTGGATATCACCGCTACGCAGTTTAAAGTGCTCTGTTCTGTGCGCTGCGAAGGGTGTATTACCCCGGTTGAGCTGAAGAAAATCTTATCTGTGGACCTCGGCGCGCTGACCCGAATGATCGATCGGCTGGTCTGCAAAGGGTGGATTGAACGCCGCCCGAATCCGAATGACAAACGCGGCGTGCTGTTGCAACTGACCAGCAACGGCGCGGAAATGTGTGAAAAATGTCATCAATTAGTAGGACAAGAGCTGCACCAGGAACTAACAAAAAACTTAACGGCGGACGAAGTGGCAACTCTTGAGCGTTTGCTTAAGAAAATCCTGCCGTAAACAGAAAGAGGTATGACGATGTCCAGACGCAATACTGACGCCATCACTATTCATAGCATTTTGGACTGGATCGAAGATAACCTGGAGTCACCGCTCTCGCTTGAAAAAGTGTCTGAGCGCTCAGGTTACTCAAAATGGCACCTGCAACGGATGTTTAAAAAAGAGACCGGCCACTCATTAGGCCAGTACATCCGCAGCCGCAAATTAACGGAAATCGCACAGAAGCTGAAGGAAAGTAACGAGCCGATCCTGTATCTGGCTGAGCGTTACGGGTTTGAATCGCAACAGACCCTGACCCGCACGTTCAAGAACTACTTCGATGTGCCACCGCATAAATACCGTATTACCAATATGCATGGGGAATCCCGGTATCTGCTTCCGATCAATCATTGTAACTGCTAATCGCCTGTATTAAGAGCCTGGTGAGTTAGGCTCTAAGACGTATCGAGGAAATCATGAAACTATTCGCTTCCGCCGCCTTTACCGCTTTGGTGCTGGTCTCAGGCCAGAGTTTTGCGGAGCAAACGCCATCCGTGCCGCAGCCACACAGCCGCGACACGATGATTCTGCCGACCGCTAACGGTCAGTCGCCTCACGATTTTAACCATATGGGCGCAGGCAGCGACAAATCCGACGAATTAGGGGTGCCGTACTACAATCAGCACAATTAATTCGTTTTGCCCCGCCCGCGCGGGGCTTTTTTTTAGCTTCTCACCCGCGCCGTCCGGCGCACGCGAAAACCAAAGACATTAATATAGAGCCCTGCCATCACCAGAATTGCCCCTGCAAGTTGCAATGCGCCGAGCTTTTCATCCAACAGCAGCGCCGCGCTGGCGATCCCCACCACCGGCACTAACAGCGACAGCGGCGCCACCCGCCAGGTTTCGTAGCGTCCGAGCAGTGAGCCCCAGATGCCATAGCCGATAATGGTGGCGACAAAGGCCAGGTAGAAAAGCGACAAAATGGTGGTGAGATCGAGAGTGACCAGGCTGTTAAGCATGACCGTCGGGCCATCCATCAGCCAGGAGGCTAGCATAAAGGGCACAATCGGGATGAGCGCGCTCCACACCAACAGCGACATCACCGCCGGACGCGTCTCCAGCTGCATGATCTTTTTGTTGAAAATGTTGCCACAGGCCCAGCTGAATGCCGCCGCCAGAGTCAGTAAAAAGCCCAGCAGCGCGACGTGCTGCCCGTTGAGGCTGGCCTCTGCCAGCACCAGCACGCCGACTACGGCCAGAGCGATCCCCGCCAGCTGCTTACCCTGCAGCCGCTCGCCAAACACCATTGCTCCAAGGATGATGGTAAAGAATGCCTGCGCCTGCAGCACCAGGGAAGCCAGCCCGGCAGGCATGCCGAAGTTAATGGCGCAAAACAGAAAGGCAAACTGACCAAAGCTGATGGTCAGACCGTAGCCCAGCAACAGACGAAACGGGATTTTCGGGCGCGCGACAAAAAAGAGCGCCGGGAAGGCTACCAGCAGAAAGCGTAAACCGGCCAGCATCAGCGGGGGCATATTGTGCAGCCCGACTTTGATCACCACAAAATTCAGTCCCCAAACCACCACGACCAGCAACGCCAGCAGCCCGTCTTTGCGCGTCATACCCTGCCCCTGTTTATTAAATTTTTGTAAACACTTATCAAAGTAACGAAAAAAACGGGCGAGGAACAGATCATTAATTCTGACAGGCAGGCAAAGCACTTAGGGATAAATTGGGTGCTATACAAGATGCTTATGGCGTGATAATCCTGATAGATATTACAAAAATTTACATGCATTTGTCGGGCAGGAAAATGAAACACTCTCTCAGGGGTTCAACCGCAGCGCTGCTGGCGTCATCGCTATTACTTACCATTGGCCGCGGCGCCACGCTGCCGTTTATGACCATCTATTTAACCCGCGTCTTCAACATGAGCGTGGAGAATATTGGTTATGCCCTGACGGTGGCCCTGACGATTGGCGTGGTATTCAGCCTGGGGTTTGGCATTCTGGCCGACAAGTTCGATAAAAACCGCTATATGCTGATCGCCATTACCGCAGTGGCGTTGGGCTTCCTGGCGATCCCGCTGGTGGATAATGCAGTCATGGTGGTGCTGGCATTCTCACTCATCAACTGCGCCTATTCGGTCTTTTCCACGGTGCTGAAGGCGTGGTTTTCCGATGTGCTGAGCCCGGCGGAAAAGGCGCGCGTTTTCTCGCTTAACTACAGTTTTCTGAACATTGGCTGGACCATTGGACCGCCGCTGAGCACGCTGCTGGTGATGTACAGCCTGCAACTGCCGTTCTGGGTTGCCGCCTTCTGCGCTGCGCTGCCGCTGGTTTTAGTTCAGCGCTATGTGCAAAAAAGCGTGGCGGCCGACGGTGAAAACGCCCCGGTGCCGTGGCAGCCGTCAGTGCTGCTTCGTGACCGGGCGCTGTTCTGGTATACCCTTTCCGGGCTGCTGGCCTCCTACGTGGGCGGCTCATTCGCCAGCTGTATCTCTCAGTATGTACTGGCGGCCGATTACGACAGTGATTTTGCCCAAAAGGTGGTGGCCGTGGTGCTGCCGGTGAATGCCGCGCTGGTGGTCTCCCTGCAATACATCATTGGTCGCAAACTGTCGGCACGTAATATTCGCCCGCTGATGACCCTGGGCACCCTATTTTTCGTCCTTGGGCTGGCGGGGTTTATGCTCTCCGGCGAGAATCTGGTCTACTGGGGTATTGCCGCGGCGGTGTTTACCATCGGCGAAATTATTTATGCGCCAGGTGAATATATGCTGATCGACAACATCGCCCCACCGGGCATGAAGGCCAGCTACTTCTCCGCCCAGGCCCTTGGCTGGCTGGGTGCGGCGTTTAACCCGATGATCACCGGGCTGATACTAACCCACCTTCCGCACTGGTCGCTGTTTGTGATCATGATGGTCGCTATTGTGCTGGCGTGGATGATGATTTTGCGCGGGATGCGGATGAAGGCGTGGGTTGAAACGCCCAATTTAATATAGCGCAGAGCTTTAGTAAGCCGGGTAAGGCGCAGCCGTCACCCGGCACACATCTCGCACCGAAATTAATGGTGCAACATCTCCTCAACGACCTGCTCTTTATACATTTCGTTTGGATAGTAGGTTGGCCAGTTGTCCATCTCTTTTAATAACGCCTCGTGGGAGGTGTTGCCCATAAAGATATGGAAATGGCTGGACTGGCGCGGGCCGATAATATGGTCGCTGAACTGGACAAATTTCGGCGCCTGGCTGCTGGCGTCTTTACATTCAAACAGGTAGCGCACCCCTTTTTTACCGGAAGCGTAGGTCAGGATCTTGTAGCCGCTAGAGACATATTCGCAGCTGGCGACGTTATTCCCGCGATGAAATTCCATCACATTATTTTCGATGCCGATGCTCTCTACGTCGGTGGCGTAACCGGTGCGGTAGTAGGCTTTTACCTGATCAAAAGTTTTACTTTTGTCTTTCTCCGCCTTCTTTTTGAATACCGGGTCGAGATCGCCGCTCAGCAGAAACGGATAGACCGACTGCCAGACGCCGTCCCAGTTGGAGAGCGGGCGATCCTTTACATCTTTATCGTCAAATACGCCGTTTGCCGCTTTTTGTTCCGCCTCGGTCATCTGATGTCCGTGGGAATGGGCATACAACTGGCCGCTGACCAGCAGCGCCCCCAGAGTTATTGCAAACTTACCAATATGTCCTGCCAAGATAATATCCTCACTCCGTTTAAGTGAGTGAAGATGTTATAGTATAACATTGCACAAAACAACCCTGTTAAATTGCGACCAGGCCGCGGACACCCTCCTGCTCCATATTCTCCCCGCGCCCGCGCTGGATAATGCTTCCCCGGGACATGAGCAGATAACTGTCGGCCAGCTCGGCGGCAAAATCATAGAACTGTTCCACCAGCAGGATCGCCATATCTCCCCGGTTGGCGAGCTGGCGGATCACCTGGCCGATCTCCTTGATGACCGACGGCTGAATCCCCTCTGTCGGCTCATCCAGAATCAGCAGCTGCGGACGGCTGGCCAGCGCCCGGCCAATTGCCAGCTGTTGCTGCTGTCCGCCTGACAGATCCCCGCCCCGACGCTGCTTCATCTCCTGTAATACCGGAAACAGCCGCCAGATCTCGTCGGGCACCTGCTTCGCCTCGCGAGCCGGAAAGCGCGATAGCCCGAGCAGCAGGTTCTCTTCCACCGTCAGGCGGGGAAAAATGTCCCGGCCCTGCGGCACATAGGCGACACCCGCCTGCACCCGCTGGTGCGGTTTAGCCTGGGTGAGATTTTTGCCCTGCCAGAGGATCTCCCCGTTGCGCGCCGGGATCAGCCCCATCAGACACTTCAGCAGCGTGGTTTTACCTACGCCGTTGCGCCCGAGCAGGCAGGTGACTTCGCCCGGCAGCGCCTCAAAGCTGACCCCGCGCAGGATGTGGCTCCCGCCGTAATACTGATTGAGTTCATTAACCTTTAGCATCCGCGCTCCTTAGCGTCCAAGATAGACTTCAATCACCTGTTCGTTGGCCTGCACGTCGCGCAGCGACCCCTCCGCAAGCACCCGGCCCTGATGGAGCACCGTCACGTGATCGGCAATGGTTTCGACAAAGCCCATGTCATGTTCCACCACCATCAGCGAGTGTTTGCCCGCCAGGGTGCGGAACAGCTCGGCGGTATACTCGGTTTCGGCGTCGGTCATCCCCGCGGCCGGCTCATCGAGCAGCAGCAGATGCGGCTCCTGTACCAGCAGCATGCCGATCTCCAGAAACTGCTTCTGGCCGTGAGACAGCAGCCCCGCCCGGCGATGCCGCTCCCCGCCGAGGCGCAGCAGGCTCAGCATCTCGTTGATCCGGTCCCCCTGCTCGCTGCTCAGCCGGGCGCGCAGGCTGGCCCACACTGACTTATCCCCTTTCATTGCCAGCTCAAGGTTTTCCCATACCGTCAGGGCTTCAAACACCGTCGGCTTCTGGAATTTGCGCCCGATGCCCTGGCGGGCAATGGCTATCGGGTCGAGGGTGGTGAGATCGGTTGTCTGATCGTAAATTGCCCGTCCGCTCTGGGGGCGCGTTTTACCGGTGATAACATCCATCAGGGTGGTTTTCCCGGCGCCGTTGGGGCCAATCACGCAGCGCAACTCCCCCACGCCTATGTTGAGCGACAGATCGGTAAGTGCTTTAAACCCGTCAAAGCTGACGTTGATCCCCTCCAGCTGCAACACCGGGTCGGTTTGATCGCGGTAACGATCCCCGGGAAGCTGGCGGGTAAATAACGCTTCGGCTGGCTGCATTATTTATCTCCTTTGCGTAACAGGCCCGTGACCCCGCGCGGTAAAAAAAGCGTGACGGCAATAAAGATCAGCCCCAGAAACAACTGCCAGTACTCCGGCATCGCCACGGTGAAAACACTTTTTGCGCCGTTGACCAACGCCGCGCCAATCACCGGGCCGATCAGGGTTCCGCGTCCGCCGAGGGCCACCCAGATCGCCGCTTCGATGGAGTTGGTAGGCGACATCTCGCCGGGGTTGATGATCCCGACCTGCGGGACGTAGAGCGCCCCGGCCAGTCCGCACAGCACCGCGGACAGGGTCCAGACCAGCAGCTTAAAGCCGCGCGGATCGTAGCCGCAGAAGGTGAGCCGGTTTTCCGCGTCGCGCACCGCCGTCAGGATGCGACCAAACTTACTTTTCGCCAGCGCATAGCCCACCGCCAGCGAGGCGGCCAGCAGCAGCACGGTGGCAATAAACAATCCGATACGCGTGGTGGTGGCGGTCACGGAAAAGCCCAGCAACGTGGTAAAGCCAGTAAACCCATTGTTGCCGCCAAAGCCCGTTTCATTGCGGAAGAACAGCAGCATCCCGGCGAAGGTCAGCGCTTGGGTCATGATCGAAAAATAGACCCCTTTGATTTTTGAGCGGAAGGCAAACCAGCCGAACAGCAGTGCCAGCAGGCCCGGAACCAGCACAATCAGCACCAGCGCCCAGGCGAAATGCTGGGTGCCCCACCAGTACCAGGGTAATTCGCTCCAGGAGAGGAATGACATAAACGCCGGAAGGCCGTCGCCTGCAGCCTGACGCATCAGGTACATTCCCATCGCGTAGCCGCCGAGGGCGAAAAACAGGCCGTGGCCGAGCGAGAGCATCCCGGCGTAGCCCCACACCAGATCCAGCGCCACGGCGACAACGGCGTAACAGAGAATTTTGCCTACCAGGGTCAGCATCCAGGTCGAAACGGCCAGCGGATGGCTGGCGGGCAGCAGCGCCAGAAACGGCAGCACCAGCAGTGCCGCCAGGATCAGGGCGCCGAGTATCGGTACGCTGCGCGGCGCCTTGCGCGCCAGCGTTAAGGTCAGTGGCTGGCTCATCAGTCAATTACCCTCCCTTTCAGTGCAAATAACCCCTGCGGGCGCTTCTGAATAAACAGAACGATCGCCACCAGAATCACGATTTTGCCGAGCACGGCACCCATCTGCGGCTCGAGGATCTTGTTGAAAATCCCCAGACCAAAGGCGGCCGCCACGCTGCCAGCCAGTTGACCCACACCGCCGAGCACCACCACGAGGAAGGAGTCGATGATGTAGCCCTGGCCCAGCTCCGGCCCGACGTTACCCAGCTGCGACAGCGCCACGCCGCCGAGCCCGGCAATCCCCGATCCGAGCCCAAAAGCCAGCATATCGACGCGCCCGGTGGGCACTCCGCAGCAGGCGGCCATGCTGCGGTTCTGCGTTACCGCCCGCACGTTCAGCCCCAGACGGGTTTTGTTGAGGATGAGCCAGGTGAAAAACAGCACCAGCAGCACAAAGCCCAGCACCACCAGCCGGTTCCACGGCAGGATCAGGCTGGCGTAGACCTGCACGCCGCCGGAGAGCCATGCCGGGTTCGCCACTTCGAGGTTCTGCGCCCCGAAGAGCATGCGCACCAACTGGATGAGCATCAGGCTGATACCCCAGGTGGCGAGAAGCGTCTCCAGCGGACGGCCATACAGATGACGGATCACCGTGCGCTCAAGGGCCATACCTACCGTCGCCGTCAGCATGAACGCCACCGGCAGCGCCACCAGCGGATAAAAAGTGAGCCATTGCGGGGTAAACTGCGCCATTGCCTGCTGCACCAGCCAGGTGGCGTAAGCCCCGAGCATCAGCATCTCCCCATGCGCCATATTGATCACCCCGAGCAATCCATAGGTGATCGCCAGCCCGAGCGCGGCCAGCAGCAGAATGGAGCCCAACGACAGCCCCATAAACGCCTGCCCCAGCAGGTCACTTATCGTCTGACGATGCTGGATCTGGCGCAGGCTTTCCACCGCGGCCTCGCGTACTTCACCATCCGGCTCCGTCTGGGCGTGGGTATAGGGCAGCAGGCGGGCCTGCACTTCCGGATCGCTCGATTCTCCCAGCAGCGTCACCGCCTGCTTGCGCACCGCGGGTTGCGGGCTGGTCAGTTGCAGACTGGCGACGGCGAGGCTCAACACCTCCCGCACCCCATCATCACTTTCACTCGCCAGCTGGCGTTGTAAAAACGGCAGCATCTGCGGCTGGGGATCGCGCTGAAGCTGACGCGCCGCCGCCAGCCTTTCGGTGACACTGTCACCTGTCAGCTGATGGGTAGCGAGCGCGGTGGCGGCCAGCACCCTCAGGCGGTTGGTCAGGCGCACCGCTTTAGGTGAGCCCTGCGCCTGAGCCGCATCACTGAGGGGGATTAACCCGCCCGCCTGGCGGGTAAAAGCGTGTTTGTTGTCGTCGACAACAACATTCTCTTGTTTCAGAGCCTGCAGCAGCGGCAGCCTGGACGGATCCGGCGCGGCGGCCCACTGCTCCAGCAGAACGGCCTGCTGGCTGCGGCTGGCGGCAACAAAATTATCGGCGTCCGTTGCCTGCGCCATCCCTGGCAGCAGTCCGGCAAGCCATACGAGAGCGAAGATCGTGCGCATGACGTTCATGGCTTTACCTCTCTGATCCGGATTCAGTTGCTGGCGGTTTTAATCGGCGTGTCGGGTTTTTTGTCGTTTCCGGCGATGAACGGGCTCCACGGCTGGGCGCGTACCGGCGCTTCGGTCTGCCACACCACGTTGAACTGGCCGTTACCCTCGATTTCACCGATCATCACTGGCTTATGCAGATGGTGGTTGGTGGCATCCATGGTCAGGGTGAAGCCCGACGGCGCTTTAAAGGACTGGCCCGCCATGGCGGCACGCACTTTATCCACGTCGGTGGTGCCCGCTTTCTCTACCGCCTGGGCCCACATATGGATGCCTACGTAGGTGGCTTCCATCGGATCGTTGGTCACGACCGTATCGGCGTTTGGCAGCTTCTGCGTTTTCGCCCAGTTTTTGTACGCCGCAACAAAGGTCTGATTGGCCGGGTTATCCACCGATTCGAAGTAGTTCCACGCTGCCAGGTTACCCACCAGCGGTTTGGTGTCGATGCCGCGCAGCTCCTCTTCCCCTACCGAGAAGGCGACAACCGGTACCTCGGTGGCTTTTACGCCCTGGTTAGCCAGCTCTTTGTAGAACGGTACGTTGGAGTCACCGTTGATGGTGGAGACCACCGCGGTTTTGCCTGCGGCAGAGAATTTCTTGATGCTGGCGACGATGGTCTGGTAATCGCTGTGGCCGAACGGGGTATAGACCTCTTCGATATCTTTATCCTGAACGCCTTTGGAGTGCAGGAAGGCGCGCAGAATTTTGTTGGTGGTGCGCGGGTAGACGTAATCGGTGCCGAGCAGGAAGAAGCGCTTCGCCGCTCCGCCGTCTTCACTCATCAGGTACTCCACCGCCGGGATAGCCTGCTGGTTAGGCGCGGCCCCGGTGTAGAAGACGTTCGGCGACATCTCTTCCCCTTCGTACTGCACCGGGTAGAACAGCAGACCGTTCAGCTCCTCAAACACTGGCAGAACCGATTTGCGTGAGACCGAGGTCCAGCAGCCAAACACCGCCGCCACTTTATCCTGGCTTAACAGCTGACGCGCTTTTTCGGCAAACAGCGGCCAGTTGGAGGCGGGGTCTACCACCACCGGCTCCAGTTTTTTACCCAGCACGCCGCCTTTGGCGTTGATCTCATCGATGGTCATCAGCGCCACGTCCTTAAGCGGCGTTTCGGAAATCGCCATCGTTCCGGAGAGGGAGTGCATGATGCCAATTTTAATGGTGTCGGCGGCCTGCACGCTGAAACTCATCCCCATGGCCATCACAGAGGCCGATAAAGCAAAGGCTTTTAACAAGGTACGACGATGCATAATTTTCACTCCTGAAAAGAAACGCTGTGCGAAATCGTCCGTTACGGCGTGGACGCAGAAAAAGCATTCAGGAGGAGACAGAGCAAAAAGGATGCCAGAACGAAAAAACTGTGGATTCAGGGGGCTGGGGAGAATTCTGAAAGCAGGCGCGGATCAGTATGGCACAGCGTTGCACTTTATTAATGCAACGCTGTGAGAAGCGGTTACCAGACTTCGCTGGCGATTTGCGTGACCAGACGCACCTTGTCCCACTGTTGCGCTTCGGTCAGGGCGTTCCCCTCTTCGGTGGAGGCAAAGCCGCACTGCGGGCTGAGGCAGATCTGATCTTTAGCGACATACTTCGCCGCCTCTTCCAGACGCGCTTTCACCCCTTCCGGGTTCTCCAGCTCGCCGCTTTTGGTGGTGATCAGACCCAGCACGACCTGCTGCTTGCCCGGACGGATAAAGCGTAACGGGGCAAAGTCGCCGCTGCGATCGTTGTCGTATTCCAGGAAGAAAGCATCGACGTTGACGGTGCCAAACAAAATCTCGGCCACCGGCTCGTAGCCCCCTTCGGAGATCCAGGTCGAGCGGAAGTTGCCGCGGCAGACGTGCAGCCCGATGGTCAGATCGTCCGGCTTACCTTCCAGCGCCTTGTTCAGCACACGGGCATAGGTACGCGCCAGCTGGTCCGGGTCGTCGCCCCGCTCGCGGATCTGGCGGCGCTGATCGTCGGAGCAGAGGTAGGCCCAGACGGTATCGTCCAGCTGTAGATTGCGGCAGCCCGCGTCGTAGAACGCGTGGATAGCATCGCGCCAGGTCTGCGCCAGATCGTCGAAGTAGACATTCAGATCCGGGTAGACCGTGGCGTCGATCACCTTACGCCCACCGCGGAAATGCAGCACGCTCGGGCTTGGGATGGTCATCTTCGGCTGGGCATTACCGCTGATGCTCTGCAGATAGCGGAAGTCGTCGAGCATCGGATGGCTGCCGAAGCCCAGTTTGCCGGTGACGCGCACGCCGTGGGCTTTGGTCTGCACGCCGTTAAACTGGATCCCCTGCTCAGATTCGTAGCGCTCCACCCCCTGCAGGCCGTCGAAGAAATCAAAGTGCCACCAGGCGCGACGAAACTCCCCGTCGGTCACCACCTGCAGGCCGCAGGCGCACTGCTGTTCAACCACGTGGCGAATCGCCTCGTCTTCTACTGCACGCAGCTGCTGCGCGTTAATCTCACCGCTGGCAAACTGGATCCGTGCCTGCTTGATGGCGTCGGGTCGTAAGAAACTGCCTACCACATCGGCACGGTACGGGGCGTGTTGTCGCTGCATGTTTTTCTCCTTTAACTGCCGCCAGGTAATTGCCGACAGTGATAATTCATCTTTTGAATCTTTAGCCTTCTGGATGGCTAAATGTCTAAAAAAGATGTCACAGCGCCGGGCTTACGGCAAACGAGAAAAATTCATTGGTGTTGAAAAAAATTCATGTAGCGGCTGAAAGGCAAAAAAAACCGCCAGAGACTGGCGGTAAATGCTTGCATGGATAGATTTGTATTTTGCTATCTACGGACCCGGTATTCCATACCAGGCTGCGGATCGTAAATAAGCTAGCATGGGGAAGATAAATAAAGACTAAACATGCGCTATAGCTGCGGGATATTTGCCCTTTTCTGGCGCATGGAGCGGGATAAAAGCCAAATAAGGGTGCAGGCAACCACCGGCACCAGCCAGTCGAGCAGGCTGGCGACGTTCCAGACCTGCCAGTCAAACCCGCCCCACCACGGCATATTGGCGCGCTTGCCGTGACCAAACAGGGCAATCCAGCGGTATTCAGCCTGGGTCTGTTCCCGGGCGATAAACCACAGCGAACCCAGCGCCCCGCCCGTACCCCACCGATTCCATTTCAGACCGCACAGACACTGGACAAGAAGTGCCGCTAACGCGTGCATAAAAGGGGAAAAATCCATTACGTCTCCTGACCAATATCGTTGCGCATTATTTTCCACTTTAACGTTTTAACTTTAGACAACATAGCTGTGCACGCTTTACATAAAAAAACCGCCCGAAGGCGGTTATTAAATTTTTATAGCGGTCTCCTGGTGATATCAGGGTCATCCTCGACCAGCGGGTCATTCACATCAGGTGTGTCAGGAATGTCATCATCAGGAAGCGTTTCATCATCAGGAAGAGGATCAACGTAATCTGGACGATCAGTCATAAAACCTCCGTCAAACTTAGTTATGAGAGTCTACCTGGCTTTACCCGGTTTCTGTTTGGATTGGTCGTCTTTGGGGTTCTTTTGTGACTGCTTAGACTGATCTTTGTTCGAACCTTGCTCGTTGGATTTCATTTTGAACTCCTGTTGGCATATGCGGCAAATCGCCACCTTTAAAATATAAGGCATGCTTATGGTTATATCGAGCGAGGCGGGAGGATAAACAAGAGGTTCAACTGAGCTGGCAGATGCATCTTTCAGGTGAAAAAACTGGGCATTGCGCCCGGTTCTGTTTTCAGTCTGAAAAAGCCCTTCCGCACTCAAGCCGCGATTCACCAGCATCGGTTCAATCTGCGGATCGTGCCCACGCCACTAACGATAAAGTTCAGCTAAATCAGTGCTGTTTCCGCGGTACAAAATCACCTCGCGGAATTTTTGCCCGTTTTTGCGGGTTAATCCGCCCTCTTTCTCGAACCATTAATAGCTGTAGTCGGCCAGCACTTGCGTCCATAGATAGGCGTAATAGCTGGCTGCGTAGCCGCCACCGAAGATATGGACGAAGAATACTATCTAAATGGCATTTTTATTATTCATAACAAAAATTTAGATTGCAACCGAAGTGCTGATTTCATCATTTTAAATACTAATACAGCACCATGCTATTCAGTAGGTTGCATATCATTTTGGGGAACAATCTCGCTCAAGAATGCCACATCACCCACTAAAAATGCTTGTATGGCGTACAATTAATAGCTAAAAGAGGCTTAATACGGCACAATACGAAATCTTTGCGCAGCTCCCTTCAGAAAATATGTCTGCCGCTTTACCGACACATCCATCCTGGCAATATCACTACCGATCCGTTGTAAGGCCTAAGGTGCGTACCGCTTTTTATAACAATGGGCGCTATGTACGGGTAACAAACGCTACACATTGTCTTCATTTTGTACAGTAGTAACGGTACAATCAATGTATCTTCAGGTAAGCATGAAATTTGCACGGAAGAAGTAACATTTTTTAATCAAAATAGCAAAACATCTTAAGGGCATTATGGTTGATCGTGAATTTGATTATATAGATTTCTTGGTATCTACTGGTCTGCAACGCCAAAGCGCTAACAGTTATAGACGTTATTTACTGTCTGTATCAAGCTATCTCAATATAAATATAAACAGAATAACAATCTCCTCTAATGAGGACGTCATTAATATCATCAATAGATTATCAGGAGGTTATTATGCGGATAGTTACGTAAGTAACTGTGGCACAGCCTTAAGACGTTACCTTGTATTTATTAATAGTAATATAGACGACTTTTATTATCCAGAAGAAATACTTAATAGCTCAGAATATATTGAAGGTGCGAAAAAACAAGTAATCGTAAACTCATATGAACGTGACCGAGACGCAAGGAATAAAGCAATTGAAATCCACGGATTAAATTGTTCTGTCTGCGATATGAACTTTGAAGAGACTTATGGCGAAATAGGCGTTGGCTTCATACATGTACATCACTTGAAACCGCTGCATGAAATAAATGAAGAATATAGCGTGGATCCTGAGAAAGATTTGATTACTGTATGTCCTAACTGTCATGCCATGCTTCATAGATTAAAAAATCAGCCATCAAAAAAACAACTTAAAAATTTAATAAAGAAAAAAAACAATCTAACTTTAGATCTTCGCTTGTAAAGCAATACTAAACCTCATAACAGAAGACCGCCTGATCATCTTTCTAAAATGATCAGGTGCTTACCGCTTCTTATACCGGAATATCATCAGCGTCTGTGTTATTGATGAATAAAATCATCCGACCAAGAACATTCACTTATTCAGCAGCCTCGCCCTCAATATCTTAGGTCAGCTCCGCCAGTTCCTGCGGTGTCATGTCGTAGATGAACTTCCCGCCGTTGACCAGTTAGAGCCTCGGATCTCCGCCGTTGATGTGACACAGCAAGTGCCATGTGTGGCTGTTAACCTCCCGTTCCTGCCCGGTCAGGCGCAGGTCGAACAGGGCCTTGATCGGGCGCTTAGTGCCAAGATACCGCTCTTCGATATCCCGACCTGCTTTGCCGAGCGCGTCGGGTAAACCTTGCTGCGAGGAACTAAGCGCCACCTCTTGTCCCATCATATTGATAGTCGCCAGCTCCATTTCGTGTAGCCAGGCGAAACGTTGATGATCTGGCGCGTAATATCGCCATCAATAACGCGGTCCAGCGTTTGCTAAATTACCTTGTGATAAGGCGTGACAATCATCTTGCCGCCGGTGCGCTACAAGAATAAGTAGCTCGCGTAATACAGATCTTCCTCTTCATATTCTACTCTGCGGGCAAATGTCTTTTGCTCAGCAGTCGTCATCCTCAATCATTTCTTGCCGTGCTGACTTATATTCGTCCTTGCGATGGCACCACCATTGGGGCAGGAATGCTCGAACTTCTGCCTGTTGGTGTAAGCGTCGACGCACTCTTTGGCGGCCTGCTCAATAATATCCACAGTTAAAAAGATGCTTTAATTCCCTTAGCACGCGCAGCCGGTACGCCTTTTTGGCGATCAGGATATCTCAGATTTCCCTCTGGGATCATTCGCGGTTGGCGTTGAACATGTACACCCATTTTGCGCCAGTCTTTTGACGTTTGCTTTAGTCGGATCGGGAGATTTGACCTGCTGACGTGGCATCGCCAGGCCAAATTCCTTTTTGACCGACTCAACCAATTGAGATGGGTTATCAAAGCAAGCAAGAGACTGAACGATGAAGACTTTGACCTCAATTTTCAGTGCCGCCATAAATAACCTTCCTGTCAGAATCAGTCATAAAGTTAAGCCATTTTCAGCATGCACGTTCCGAATGATCTGACGATATCGAGGTGAACCACTTCCACTGGTGCATTAATAGCGCCCACCAGCTCCTGCTCTTCTTTGCTGGCATCATACCGGGGTTTTTGGCGCGCCGAAATCATCGTTAGCTTGGGTGATGTGGTAAAGCTCATGTTCTACCAGCTCGCAGAATTCGAGATCACAGCACCGGGAGCAGTAATCAGCAGCCAGCGTGATGATGTACTTCGGGATTCGCCCGAACCATTCATGCATCTGCTCTTCCATCCGGGCCTTTTGCCATCCTCCAGCACGCAGCATTACCTATTCAGCCAGGGCGAGCACATAGTGCCTTTTCTTCGCGAACGAGTCTGATGCCCCCATGAAGCAGAAATCAGCATCAATCAGATGCGAATGTTCTAGGTTGTGGATGCTGCCGGCATCGCTGAGGTTTTGGCGGTTTACCCGCTCATGAACTTCGTTGGCGGGTATCATTATGGTGTAAGGTTGCCAATTCTCGGCGCTGATGAAGTAAACCGGCGGATATGGCCTGCGCTCGTCATCGTCTAGCATGATTTCCTCTTAAAGCATTTTGAAGTCTTATCACGCTTCGTTGGTTGTACCAGTGTCCCATTAAGACACATAATGCACGTAACATTCATTAAGTTGAAAATGGGGAGTTAAAATGAACCCGACTGTATTTCGAGACATATTTGACAGCGATACTGTTGTGCAAGCCATGATCTCTACATCAGAGTCTGAAGATGATCTTGGTTGTTTCCTTCGACTTCACTTGATATCAGAAACCTATCTTGAGGCTTTTATTTCGTCATCTTTAAACATCAGTGATTTATTTGCCGAGTCTCCACCTGATGGCATTGCTCTTCAAATGAACTATGCATCCAAAGCTCAGCTAGCATTAAAGCTAGGCCTGAATAAGAGTGGATTTAAGGCGTTTATGTTACTCAATAAAACCAGGAACAAAGCCGCCCATAATATGGGAGCTGAATTAATCACCAAAGATTTATTAAACAATCTAAAAAACTATGCGCACAGTATCGGCAAGCGAAAACCAAATGAGCTAAAAGATCATGTAGCTCGATTTTACAATGATGATGGAACGCTAAGGGCTGATTATAAATTTGATTCTGAGCTAACACCTGCGCGAGTTAAGCTAATGATCATTCTTGCTGCTGTTTTTACTTGGGTTGCTCAAGAAGCAAATATTCTAATTATTTCACCCTCTCATTCTCAATAGCACGGATATTCGCCTTATCTCTATTGCACTGCCCCAGCGAAGATAGCAGGCTGACATTCAGATCCAGACTATCTTCGTAAGGCAGCGGATCGGGAATGACTGGCTGTGACATCTCAGCTATCAGGCTTGCCGGGAGCGGCACCACCAGAACTTTCACGTAAACTATCCGCGAATTGCCGCAGCCGGTTAGCAGCTGCAGGAGATACAGGCTGACGAGCGCAATCATCATTCGCAATAGTCACTTTGATATCTGCTTGGGATCCCTGTGAATACAGTGTGATCTGGTTCTGTGAATCTTAGTTAGCCCTTGATATGTCGTTGATGATGTTCACGGCCTGAATAACGTTGGTAGTAATGGTCTCAGCGGTACTGGCGTTCTGCTCTGCAGTATCATCCCGCGACCGTTCCGCCTGGTACTTATCGTGATAGTGACTGGCAGACCAGATGAGGCGCTGACAATAGCTAGTAGGAACGCAGCGATGACAGCTTTATAGCTAAAGCCCATGACTTGAGCTCAGCAACGAAACCACCAGCCTGTTTGATTTTCTTCAGGAGGTTTTCAATCTTGTGTTCGTGCTGGCGGGCAACGAAGCCTTAATGTTGCTGTAGCGGTCAATGGCCTGGCGAATGCTGCCATTATCGATCAGCTCCAACGCGCGTCGTTCTTTAATCTGCTGCAGAGCCACTGCATCCTGACTGGCAGGAGAAAAATCTTTCAGACCAAGCTGTTTGCGGAATGCATTCCAATAGCGCGCCGGAGAATATCGAAACGATGACCTGCAGCATTAGAACTACCCAGTTGAACTTTTCACTCCTGATGACCCCGTTCGCGTAAATGGCGATGGCTCCAAGCGTTGTCATTGCGAGCGCGACCTGCATCGAAAGCAGTTACTGTTGTTCTTTCCATGGCATAGGCATATTTCTTACCTCCAAACGTTGTCAAGGCGCTGTATTGGAGCGGTGGGCTCTCGGCATGAATTAACGACGAGACACAGTGATAGTGATTCCCGGAACCCGGAATAAAAAAGGCAGGTTCTGGTCTGCCAATCGATGGGTTCTGCGTTGCGCTATGCGCTTATAGTCCCAGGTATGGGGATATCAGATGCGAAAAAACCCCGGCTAAATGCCGAGGCTTAACGTGGTTGGCCTGACCTCGCGGATAATTCCAACTTACCGCCGTCCATTGGCGACGAGGCCAGTGGCGCGGGATGTTATAGATAACAGGTAATTGGAAATTAGCTCTTAGTGCTGATATCGGGGGTGGTAATGGACCACTGTTTACTTCTGCCTCACCGTTGTCGCAAATATCATCGCCCTGCGTCAGATGCCAGATACAAGTAATGATTTGACCGTTGGTATAATAGTCGCCAGCGGGTCAATATCGTGGGCTATCGCGAATCATAACGACGACTGGGTGTAAGTGGACAAAAAACCGGGCATCACGCCCGGTTCTGTTGCCAGCCTGAAAATGCCCTTACGCGCTCAATCCGCGGTTCACCAGCATCGGCTCAATCTTTGGATCGTGCCCGCGCCACTGACGATAAAGTTCAGCTAAATCAGTGCTGTTCCCGCGCGACAAAATCGCCTCACGGAATTTTTGGCCGTTCTCGCGGGTCAGCCCGCCTTCTTCCACAAACCACTGATAGCCGTCGTCGGCCAGCATTTGGGTCCACAGATAGGCGTAATAGCCTGCTGCGTAACCGCCACCGAAGATATGGGCGAAGTAGCTGCTGCGATAGCGCGGTGGTACGGCAGGGAGATGCAGCTGTTCGCGTTCCAGCGCCGCGGCTTCGAACGCCTCTACGTTTACTGGGGCTTCGCTGGCGGTTATTCCGTGCCAGTTCATGTCCAGCAGTGCGGCGCTGAGCAGCTCGGTCATGTCATAGCCTTTATTAAACTGGGTGGCACTGAGCATTTTCTCGCGCAGCGCGTCGGGCATCGGCTCCCCGGTTTCGTAATGGCGGGCATAATGGGCAAAGACCTCGGGATGGCTGGCCCAGTGCTCGTTGATTTGTGACGGGAATTCCACGAAATCCCGCGGCGTGTTGGTGCCAGAGAGCGTGGCGTAACGCTGGCTGGCAAACAGGCCGTGCAGAGTATGGCCAAATTCGTGGAACAGGGTGATCACATCATCCCACGAGATTAGCGCTGGCTGGCCTTCAGCCGGTATTTGATAGTTGCAGACGTTGTAGATCACCGGCCGCGTCCCGGCTTCATGGGATTGCTCGATAAAGTTACCCATCCACGCTCCACCGCCTTTCGAGTCGCGGGCGAAGAAGTCACCGTAAAAGAGCGCCATCCCTTCTCCGTGGTGATCGAAAATCTCCCAGACTCGCACATCAGGGTGGTAGACAGGGATATCCTTGCACTCGGCAAACGTAATGCCGAAAAGCTGAGTCGCCGCCCAGAAGACGCCGTCGGTCAGCACCCTGTCGAGAGCAAAATAGGGTTTAACCTGTGATTCATCCAGAGCGTACTTCGCCAGACGCACGCGTTCAGCATAGAAGGCCCAGTCCCAGGCCTGAACCTGAAAATGGCCCTGCTCTTCATCGATCACTTTCTGAATGTCAGCCTGCTCCTGCAGGGCGCGACCGCGCGCAGCAGGAACGATACCCCGCATAAACTGCAGCGCAGCGTCGGGGGTTTTCGCCATCTGATCGGCAATTTTCCAGCTGGCGTAGCTGTCATAGCCCAGCAGTTCAGCCTGACGCGCCCGGAGCGCCACCAGACGTGCGACCACCCCGCGGGTATCGTTGGCATCGTTTTTTTGCGTGCGCAGCCAGCCCGCGTTGAAGAGGTTTTCCCTTGTATGACGATCGCGTAGCTGTTGCAGGGCCGGCTGTTGCGTGGTGTTCAGCAGCGGAATGAGCCAGCGATCGCTGAGTCCCTTCTCCGCTGCGGCCTCGGCAGCCGCGGCCTGTTCCGCCGGGCTCAGGCCATCCAGTTGATGCTGATAATCCACCACCAGCCCGCCCGCCTTGTCTGCCGCCAGCAGGCGCTGATTAAACTGGCTGGTTAGCGCGGCGGATTCGGTATTGAGCGCTTTCAGCGCCTGCTTTTCCGCCTCCCCCAGCCGGGCCCCAGCCAGAATAAAGCGCTGATGCAACTCTTCAATCAGCCGCAGGGACTCGGCATCCGGCGCCATCGTCTGGCGGTCATTGTAGATGGCGTCCACCCGGGCGAAGAGCGCGTCATTCAGCCAGATATCGTTAGAAAGCGCCGCCAGTTCGGTGGAAATCGCCTCTTCCAGCTGCTGCAGGTAATCATTGGTGTGCGCCGAGGTCATGGCGAAGAAGACGTTGCTCACCCGGCTCAGCAGCTCGCCGCTTTTCTCCAGCGCCAGGACGGTATTGGCAAAATCAGGCGCATCCGCGGAGCCAGTTATCGCCGCGATCTCCTTGCGCTTCTGGCGAATGGCTTCGTCAAAGGCCGGACGATAATGTTCGTCGCGGATCAAATCAAAATGCGGTGCCTGGTACGGCAGCGTGCTGCTTGTGAAAAACGGGTTGGTGCCAGACATATCAGACTCCTGAATACGGTAAATTTCACCAGAGTAGGCCAGCCCGGCAGCCACTGCAATCTCTGTCACCTGAAGGGGCTAAAAAGTCGCCTTACTCTGCGTCAGATCACATGCTATGGTAGTACTACACAAAAAGCGTTGAGGAACAGTGACATGATTATTTTAGTTACCGGGGCGACAGCTGGATTTGGTGAAAGCATTACGCGTCGCTTCGTCGCAAACGGCCATAAAGTGATTGCCACAGGCCGCCGTCAGGAGCGTCTGCAGGAGCTGAAAGAGGAGCTTGGCGACAGCATTCTGACCGCCCAACTGGACGTGCGTAACCGCGCATCCATTGAAGAGATGATTGCCAATCTGCCAGCAGAATGGCGTGACATCGACGTGCTGGTCAACAACGCCGGGCTGGCGCTGGGTCTTGAGCCCGCACACAAAGCCAGTGTGGAAGACTGGGAAACGATGATCGACACCAACAACAAAGGCCTGGTCTATATGACCCGCGCCGTGCTGCCCGGCATGGTGGAGCGCAACCGCGGTCATGTGATCAATATCGGCTCGACCGCCGGTAGCTGGCCCTATGCCGGCGGTAACGTCTATGGCGCGACCAAAGCCTTTGTACGCCAGTTCAGCCTGAACCTGCGCACCGATCTGCACGGCACCGCTATCCGCGTAACGGATATCGAGCCGGGTCTGGTGGGCGGTACGGAGTTCTCCAATGTTCGCTTTAAGGGCGATGATGCGAAAGCGGACAAAACTTATGAGAACACCACTGCGCTGACCCCGGATGATGTCACCGAAGCCGTATGGTGGGTAGCCACGCTGCCCAAGCACGTCAACATCAACACCGTTGAGATGATGCCGGTGACGCAGAGCTTTGCTGGCCTGAGCGTCCATCGCGGATGATCTTTCCCCGCCCGGCCTGCGGGCCGGGTCTGGGATACCGGGTAAAAGAATGGTAGTATTTCCGGGTTAACCCTCTGAGAAATCACATCGAATGGCCGCTGAATCGCAACTTAATCCGACACAACCCGTAAATCAGCAAATTTATCGTATTTTGCGCAGTGACATCGTGCATTGTCTGATCCCGCCGGGAACCCCTTTATCAGAAAAAGAGGTGTCGGTGCGTTTTGATGTCTCCCGGCAGCCGGTTCGCGAAGCCTTTATCAAGCTGGCGGAAAATGGCCTGATTCAGATCCGCCCCCAGCGCGGCAGTTACGTCAATAAGATCTCCCTCAGTCAGGTGCAAAACGGCTGTTTTGTCCGCCAGGCCATCGAGTGCGCCGTCGTCCGTCGCGCGGCAAGCCTGGTCGACGATCATCAGTGCTATCAGCTGGAGCAGAATCTGCATCAGCAGCGTATCGCCATTGAACGTAAACAGCTGAATGACTTCTTCCTGCTCGACGACGAATTTCATCAGAAGCTGGCGCAAATTGCTGGCTGTCAGCTGGCGTGGGATACCATTGAGAACATCAAGGCGACCATGGACCGGGTGCGTTACATGAGCCTTAATCACGTATCGCCGCCAGAGATGCTGCTGCGCCAGCATCTGGATATTTTCCATGCCCTGGAAAAGCGTGACGCCGATGCGGTAGAAAAAGCGATGACCTTGCATCTGCAGGAAATTGGCGAGTCAGTGCAGTTAATTCGTCAGGAAAATAGTGACTGGTTTAGCGAAGAGTAGCCAAAATGAATGCCGCCATGGCGGCGGCATTCGGCAGAATTAACCCGCGATATAGTGGGCCACCGCGGCTTTCGCCCCCTTCTCCAGCAAGATTTGATACGCCGCGGTTACCGCCTCGACAAAGGTCGCATCCTGCGGCAGTTCCTTACCAAAGATCGCCTCGATACCCATCAGCGCCTTCACACGGGATGCCCCTTCAGCGCTACCGTTTACCGCCGACTGGATCACCGACAGCAGTGGATCGCATACCTCGATGGCCTCGCCGCGCTCATCCACACCGCCGACATAGCGCATCCAGCCCGCAATACCCAGCGCCAGTAGCGGGAATGGCTTCTGGTGCACACGGTGCCAGCGCACGGAGTCGAGCATACGCTGCGGCAGCTTCTGACTGCCATCCATCGCGATCTGCCAGGTCCGGTGGCGCAGCGCCGGGTTACTATAACGGTCGATCAGCAGATCGGCATAACGCCCCAGATCCACACCAGTCACTTTCAGCGTCGGCGCCTGCTCGTTTAACATCAGCCTATGGGCGGCGCGCTTGTAGTTCGCGTCTTCCATACAGTCGTTGATGTGTTGATAACCTGCCAGATACCCCAGATACGCCAGGAACGAGTGGCTGCCGTTCAGCATGCGCAGCTTCATCTCTTCAAACGGAATAACATCCGCCACCAGCTCGGCTCCGGCTTTTTCCCACGCCGGACGACCCGCAACAAAGTTGTCTTCAATCACCCACTGGCGGAACGGCTCACAGGCCACACCCGCCGGATCGCGCACGCCGGTAATCTCTTCGATTTTGTTCAGCGTGTCGGCAGTCACGGCAGGCACAATACGGTCGACCATGGTTGAAGGGAAAGTGACGTTGGCTTCAATCCACTCCGCCAGCTCAGCGTTGACCGCGCGGGCATAGGCGCAGGTAACGTTGCGCATGACGTGGCCGTTCTCCGGCATATTGTCGCAGGACATCACGGTGAAGGCTGGCAGCCCGGCGTTTTTACGTCGCGCCAGCGCTTCCACCACCACGCCTACAGCGGAAACAGGCTGATGAGGATTCTGTAGATCGGCGGCGATCATTGGATGATCCAGCATCAGTTGCCCGGTCGCCGGGGCGTGGCAATACCCTTTTTCGGTGATGGTTAATGAGACGATCGCCACCTGCGGTTCACACAGGGCGGACAGCACCGCTTCAAGACCATCCACCTGCGCATGCAGCGCCTTTTTGACCACGCCAACGACCCGCGCTGTCCATGCATCCGCGGACATTTCAGCAACGGTGTAGAGATTATCCTGGGCTTTCAGATCGGCTATCTGCTGCTCACCGCCGATCAGATTGACTTCGCAATAGCCCCAGTCACTGCCGTGTTCGGCGGCGAGGATATCGCTATAGACCGCCTGATGCGCGCGGTGGAAGGCACCAAACCCCAGGTGCACGATGCGTGATTGCAGGTTATCCCGGTTGTAGTGAGGAATCGTAGCTTGCGCCTGTAATAACGGATTATTCATGATAGTACTCGTTAATGTGATTAAGCGATGAATCCGGGCCGGCTTGACTCCCTGACCCGGCTTACTAACCCAACTAGAATGGTAGGTGGCATAAAAAATTCTCTGCCGTTAACCATACTGATTGTTGATACGTCGATATTGATTTACGTTAACTTTTCACCATCTGGTGTGACACCAATACAAAGTTGTGTGACAAAATTCGCTATAAACCGCAAGGTTGTGAACCACTCAACCCACGGTTGTGGCTCTCTCTTTTGGCATCACTGATGCTGGAGTCGCTTCCATCCAGAGGCTGTCATAGTCATGGCCCGTCAGATCTTCCACGATACGTCGAACATCAGGATCAACCGCCGTTTTGGCGCCGTTGGCGCGAAGGCGTTCGACCTCTTCCACGAAGATCTGGTGAGTCTGTTTATTCAGACGGAACGTCAGCGCCTGCCAGAGGGCCAGCATCAGCAGCCCGGCGGTACCGATAAACATCAGCATGGCGATCGTATGAATCGCTTCCGGCGGCTGAACCTGGCTCCCCTTCACGAAACCGCCGCTTTGCAGCAGCAAGCCGACCACAAAGGTGGCGATGGCCACAGTGGTTTTACGGGAGAAAGTCATGACGGCAGCGAACAGCCCTTCCCGGCGCTGGCGGCTGACCATTTCGTCAATATCAGGAATGAACGGGAACACGTTCCACGGGGTGAACTCCAGCACACAGCGGCCCACCTGATAGAGTCCGGCGAGGATGAAGAGCGTGGCAACGGTATTCAGCGATGGGATCTGATAGACCGCCAGGAAACCAGCCAGACAGAGCATCATCAGGGCATAGGCGAAGACATAGAGCCGGGCCGGACCATATTTGATGATCCCAAGCCCTGCAATAAGCGTTACCGGCAGGCCCACGATACTCATCGACAGCAGACTTCCCGCCAGCGATGACGAGACGTTAAGGCAGTAGACGCAGAAGAAGACGAACACGGTGTTATAGACATCTTTGCCGGTAAACGACAGGAGATAAATCGCCAGATGCTTTCTGAAGGCGCGGATTTTCAGCGTCGAGGCGTAGGATTTAAACAGATCGATAATGGCGCGCAGTTTGTCAGACAGGCTGCCAGGCATAGCTGACTTTTCCAGTTCCGCCTGCATCTGCGGGGTGAGCTCCCGCTCCCATGTTACTTTCCATGAGATAAAGACGCAGAACATAAACAGCACGGCGAAAATCACGCCATTGATCAGATAGGCGCTGGCGTTCTGCTCGCCAAAATAGCCAATCAGCAGCCCAGGAATAAAGGTCGCCAGAAAGGTGCCGGACGCCGACATAAACATCCGACAGGTTGAGAGTTTGGTGCGGCCATTAAACTCTTTGGTCATTTCGGAAGGCAAGGTTTCCCAAGGGATAAGGACCATTGCGGCGATGATCTCAAAGGCGAGATAGACCGCCAGATAAAAGGCGTAACTCATGCCATCGAGCCACAGTAAGGCATAGACCAGCATCAACGGCGCGCCAATCAGCAGGAAAAAACGCCGACGGCCAAATTTCTTGCCAAAATAGTTTTTATAAAAGTGGTCCGTTAAGCTGCCCATAAATAAACTGACCACCGCATCAACAATACGGGCAATGGCGACGATCGAGGCCGCTTCAATCGGCGATAAGCCAACAAAGGTGGTGTAGAAAAATAACAGCCATGCGCCAATTACGGTAAACGCGCCGCCACCCATAATATCGGTCAGGCCATATCCAATACTCACCGGAATGGTGACGTTTTTCTTTGCACGAGACATACAGTTTCCTTACCTGAAAAAAAACCAGTTAATTCCCGATGCTTCTGTGAAGTTTTTATTTATTAGCGTTGATTATCGAGAGGCATAAAAAAAGACTCCCCTGCGTTTACAGAGGAGTCATCAGTCATTACGAGATGGCGCGATGTTTACCGTGAATCTTTAGCGCGGCAGCTTTATCGTCTGCAGCATCTTCCAGCGTGCTCAGATCGCGGTCACATACCTCTGGCATCAGCAGGGCTGAGATCAGGCCGATGAAGGAGTAAACCACCACCATCGCCACGATTGGCCACCAGGAGCCGGTCATGTTGCAGAAAATCCCTGCCAGTACCGGACCAAAACCAACCGCAATCAGACCACCCGCCTCTTTTGAAATTGCCATCCGGGTGAAACGGTTACGGGAACCAAACATCTCGGCCATGGTGATGTTTTCCAGGGCGAACAGTCCCAGCACCGCGAAGTTATGGATAACAATAATCGAAGTCATGATCACGCCAGGGCTGTACGACTTGTCGACAATAATCGACAGCATCGGGTAGGCCAGAATAATGGCGGAAAGGCTCAGCAGAATGTAAGGCAGACGACGACCATATTTATCGGACAACCAGCCCAACAGCGGGATAGTAATAAAGCCGAGAATAGAGCTGATCATCAGGGCGTCGGTCGGAATAGCCTTATCAAACAGCAGCGTCTGGACCAGATACCCGGCGAGGAACGTCTGGATCAGGCCGGAGTTACCCGCCTGGCCGAAGCGCAGACCGGTCGCCAGCCAGAAGGATTTGCTTTTCAGCATCCCACCCAGGGTATTTTCTTCAACCGCAGCCTGAACAGGCGCATCGTCGGTATTAACCTGCTCAAATACCGGGCTCTCCTTGAGGTTCATACGCAGCCAGATGGCAAAGATCATCACCACCACGCTTGCCAGGAACGGCACACGCCATCCCCAGGCCAGCAGCTGTTCGCGGTCGAGGGCAAAGAACATCACTGCCCAGATCGCCGTGGCGCTCAGGGTGCCGCAGTTAGTGCCCATCGCCACCAGTGAAGAGATGATGCCGCGTTTCCCTTTCGGCGCATATTCCGCCAGCATCGTGCCCGCACCGGAGATCTCCGCCCCTGCGCCCAGCCCCTGGATAATACGCAGCGTCACCAGCAGCACCGGCGCGAAAATGCCAATTTGTGCATAGGTCGGCAGCACACCAATCAGGGTGGTGCAGATCCCCATCATGGTGATGGTGATAAACAGTACCTTCTTGCGTCCGACGCGGTCACCCATTTTGCCGAAGACAAAGGCGCCAACGATACGGGCAATATAGCCCGCCCCATAGGTACCCATCGCCAGAATCAGCGCCATCGCCGCCGACTGTTCCGGGAAGAAGATTTCGTGAAAGACTAATGCCGCGCCCAGCGAATAAAGCTGGAAGTCCATGAACTCTAACGCGGTACCCAGCCAACCGGATACGGCGGCTTTTATCAGGTCAGATGTGGATCTTTCATGTTGTAGTTGAGTCATATTGGCTATCTCGAAAGGGTAAGATGCGTACCGCTAAACCGCATTCAGTATTATTATTAAGAGAACGTCAGTAATACCTTGCAGCACTGCCGCTGGTCTTTCTCAAACAGTTCAATAGCGTCTTTAACGTCTTGATACTCAAAACGATGAGTAATCAGTTTGTCAGGGTCGATAAGCCCTTTCTCCAGCCAGTCGATGACCACCGGGAATTTATTGGCGTTCAGACGTGACGAGAAAATGGAAAGCTCTTTACCGGTGATCCCCTGCTGCGCAACCTGGCTCGGTTCGCTGGAGAAGCCCATGAGCACAATGCGTGCGCCCGGCGAAGCCAGATTGACCGCTTCCTGCAAAATAGAAGGGTGACAGGCCGCATCAATAATCAGCGTCGGTTTGACGCCCTTCTCTTCCAGCACCGCCTGCAGAGACTGATTGCCATTGTTGATGACCCAGTCCGCCCCGCTGCGCTGGGCCATCGCCAGACGCTCGTCGATGCGATCGACCACAATGACCTGTTTCACCTTGTAGACGCCCTTCAGCGCCTGGACGGTGACCAGCCCCATCGGGCCGGCGCCGTAAATGAGCGCCACATCCTGCTCTGTCGGGCTGGCGTGGCCGGTGACGTTGGCCGCGATGGTGAATGGCTCAACCATCACCGCATGTTCATCGCTGACGGCATCCGGAATGATCCAGGCATTTTTTGCGGGTACCACGGCGTATTCGCTGAAGCCGCCGTCGCGATGCACGCCCAGCACCACCAGCGAGGTGCAGACGTTCGGTTTGCCGACCGAGCACGGGTAGCAGTGGCCGCAGCTGATCACCGGGTCAACCGAGACGCGCTGGCCGAGGCGTGCGGTGTCGACGCCCTCGCCGACGGCATCAATGACGCCAAAGAACTCATGGCCGATCACACGGGGATATTTGGCGAACGGGTTGTGGCCGCGATAGATATGGCTGTCGGAACCGCAGATCCCGGCCAGCTTCACTTTGACGCGCACTTCGCCTGGTGCAGGCGCGGGTAGCGAACGCTCTTCGATCACCAGCGAATTCGGTTGTTGAATAACGATACTTTTCATTTTTTGCTCCTTTACCAGTTCCACAGCGTGCCGTCTTCGAGACGTGCAACAGGCAGGTAAGCGGGATCGTAGGGATATTTCGCCGCCAGTTTTTCATCAAACTCGATGCCCAGGCCCGGCTTATCGCCCGGATGCATGTAGCCATCTTCAAAGGTCCAGTTGATGTTGAAGACCTCCAGCATCTGCTCGGAATAGCCCATGTACTCCTGTACACCAAAGTTTGGTACCCACAGGTCGAAGTGCAGCGCAGCCGCGTGGCAAACTGGCGACAGATCCGACGGGCCGTGTGAGCCGGTGCGTACCTGGTAGAGAGAGGCGAAATCGGCGATCCGACGCATTCCGGTAATGCCGCCCGCGTGGGTGATGGTGGTGCGGATGTAGTCGATCAGCTGCTCTTCGATCAGCTGTTTGCAATCCCAGATGCTGTTGAACACCTCGCCCACCGCAATCGGGGTGACGGTGTGCTGACGGATCAGGCGGAAGCACTCCTGGTTCTCTGCCGGGGTCGGGTCTTCCATCCAGAACATGCGGTACTGCTCAATGCTCTTACCGAAACGCGCGGCTTCGATCGGCGTCAGGCGGTGGTGCATGTCGTGCAGCAGGTGTTCATTAAAACCAAATTTGTTACGCACGGCGTCAAACAGTTTTGGCGTAAAATCGAGGTACTTTTCCGTTGACCAGAGCTGCTCTTCCGGCCAGTTGCCTTTGGTGGCAGGCTCATAGGCCAGCCCTTTCCCTTTAGACATGCCGTAGGTGGTTTTCATTCCCGGCACACCGCACTGTACGCGGATGGCCTTGAATCCCATCTCTTTATGGCGGGCGTAATCTTCCAGCACATCGTCAATGGTGTGACCGGTGGTGTGGCAATAGACCATCACCCCTTCACGGGAGGCGCCACCCAGCAGCTGATACAGCGGCATGTTGGCGGCTTTGGCTTTGATGTCCCACAACGCCATGTCGATAGCGGAAATCGCCGACATGGTGACCGGACCGCGACGCCAGTACGCGCCTTTATAGAAGAACTGCCAGATATCTTCGATACGGTGGGCATCACGGCCAATCAGCTGCGGGCAGAGATGATCTTTCAGGTATGACGCGACGGAAAGCTCGCGGCCATTAAGGGTGGCGTCACCCAGGCCGACAATTCCCTCGTCGGTAGTGATTTTCAGTGTGACAAAGTTACGCCCTGGACAGGTGACAAATACTTCAGCCCCTACAATCTTCATTTTCCGGTTCCTTACATCTTTTACTGTGATGCCGGAAATCTACGCAATTACCCTACTACCATACAAGTATGAAGTTTAAAAAATCTTCGCTGGATCACAGATTGGGCGCTCAGGCGCGCCCCCAGCCTGCCACGATAATGAGCATGCCGCACAGCGCCACCAGTGCTCCGGCCCAGTCGTAGAGGCTTAGCTTCACGCCATCGACCACCCGCAACCACAACAGCGCCGTGCAGACGTAGACCCCACCATAAGCGGCATAGACGCGCCCGCTTGCCGCGGGATGTAGCGTGAGCAGCCAGACAAACAGCGCCAGTGCCACGCCCGCGGGAATCAACAGCAGTATCGAAGCGCCTTTCTTCAGCCAGAGCCAGGGCAGAAAACAGCCGAGAATTTCGCACAGGGCGGTGGCAAAAAAGAGCAAAGTTGTTTTAAACATATTTAACGTTGTCTGATGTGTGATGAGGTATCATACCTGAATGTGAAAGGAACCCTTCCACACGCCTGATGTGGGTATGCCCTCAAAATGGACTGATGTAACAACTCCGGTGGAATTATCGAATGTCCACCGTCTACAAGGAAATCGCTATGCGTAAAATGAGCACACGCCTCTGCCTGGCTGCCCTGCTGGCTGCTGTTTTCATCGCGCCAGTATCCGCCAACACCAGCAAACTGATTATTGAATCCGGCGACAGCGCCCAGAGCCGTCAAAATGCCGCCATGGATAAAGAGCAGTGGAACGATACCCGCAGCCTGCGCCATAAGGTGAACAGCCGCGTGGAAAAAGAGTGGGACAAAGAAGATGTGGCCTTTGATGCGCGGGATAAATGCCAACAGAGCGCCAATATGAACGCCTACTGGGAGCCCAACACCCTGCGCTGCCTTGACCGCCGCACTGGCCGTGCCCTGGCCCCCTGATTGTTCCCTTAAGTACCGCGCAGGCTCCTGCGCGGTGCTTAGTAGTACTCAATCGTGTTTTTGATGGTGTACTTGCGCGACACCGCCGGCTTCACGCTCTCATCGGTAACCACCAGCTCGCACGCCACCGGGTTGTCGTGACGATCGTAATCGCAGGTCTGCTTCACCTTGCCCAGCCGCTTATCGTTTAGCTGGCTGACCGAGGTGTAGTCCAGTTTCTTACGCTTGTCCGCCGCCGGTGTGGCCGTAATGGAGAGCTGTTGCTCCCCGGAGACGGTGGTTTTACCGAGTGGATAACCATCTGCATCGTAGCGATAGTTCACTTCCATATCTTTGCCGTGGGCGCTGACGATAAAACCGTTGTCATCGGTATCCCATGAAATGCCCGATGCGGGCAGTTCCGCCAGCTGGCATTTTCCCTGTAGCCGCAGCTTTTTCTGCTGGGTTTGCGCATCCAGATAGTAGTTGGCGTCCAGCACCAGGGCGATGCCGGTGTTCGCCTCCAGATCGTGCAGCTCCAGGCTGTCGAAGCAGCCCTCCGTAGAGAGCGTGCCGCTGACGCGCTTGGCCACTTCCCCTTTATCATTGAACAGCGTCTGGCTGAAATCTTTCACCGGCCCGCGCAGGGGATCAAAATCAAATTCGTTAGAAAAACTGGCCATCTCTGGCGTAAACGACAGCGGCGCGGCGGAGTTATCACACCCCGTCAACAGAGCCGCCAGGACAAACATAAGCGCGTGTTTATTCACATGACCTACCAATAGCAGAAGAGGATCCCGGGCAGTGTAGCAAATACAAACGTTTACACTATCCCTGCTACTATTATAGTCATACACAGTCGTAAGGAGGCAGATATGAAACGGTTACCCTGGATTACTGCACTTTTGCTGGCGGGCATTGCCCCGGCCGCGCTGGCGGCACCCGATAATTGCGAGCGCATCAAAAGCGATATTCAGCAGCGGATCATCAATAACGGCGTGCCGGAGAGCGGCTTTATGCTGAACATTGTGCCGAACGATCAGGCCGATAAACCCGACGCCGAAGTGGTAGGCCACTGCGCCAATGACACCCTCAAAATCCTCTATACCCGCACCAGCAGCGGCAACTATCCGGTAAGCGGAGGCGGCAATCAGGCCCCTGCACCTCGCGAGCCGCAGTGAATATTCCCCCCGTTAGCGCGGGGGAATTTCGTTTGTTTTGATATACATTAATACCACCCCCTACTTAATGGGTAACACTCCCCTCCATTAGCCCGATCGTCATCACGGCTGAAATCAGTTTTCAAACGACGAACGTAATGGAGTGAGTCATGTCAGATAGTGAGCATAGCGGCGGGATCAGCCGCCGTACCCTCGTCAAATCGACCGCCATCGGATCCCTTGCGCTTGCCGCGGGCGGCCTGTCATTACCCTTTGGTTTACGTCCCGCAGCCGCGGCAGTGCAGCAGGCACGCGCAGATAAAGTGGTCTGGGGCGCCTGTTCGGTCAACTGCGGCAGCCGTTGCGCGCTGCGGCTGCACGTGCGTGACGATGAAGTGTACTGGGTTGAAACAGACAACACCGGCGACGACACCTATGGCAACCATCAGGTGCGCGCCTGCCTGCGCGGACGCTCGATTCGTCGACGCATCAACCATCCCGATCGCCTGAACTATCCCATGAAACGCGTGGGCAAACGCGGTGAAGGAAAGTTTGAACGCATCTCCTGGAATGAAGCCCTGGATCTGCTCACCACCAGTCTGCGCAACGTGGTGGGTAAATACGGCAACGAAGCGGTCTACATTAATTACTCTTCCGGTATTGTCGGCGGTAACATTACCCGCTCATCACCTTACGCCTCGCTTGTGGCCCGATTGATGAACTGCTACGGCGGCTTTTTGAGCCATTACGGGACTTACAGCACCGCGCAGATCGCCTGCGCGATGCCCTATACCTACGGCAGCAACGAGGGCAACAGCACCTCGGATATCGAAAACAGCAAGCTGGTGGTGCTGTTTGGTAATAACCCGGCGGAAACGCGCATGAGCGGTGGCGGGATCACCTATTACCTTGAACAGGCGCGCGAACGCTCGAATGCGCGCATGATCGTCATCGATCCTCGTTACACCGACACCGCCGCCGGGCGTGAAGATGAGTGGATCCCGATTCGACCGGGAACAGATGCCGCGCTGGTGGCGGGCATCGCCTGGGTGCTAATTAACGAAAACCTCGTCGACCAGCCCTTCCTTGATAAATACTGCGTCGGTTACGACGAAACCACCCTGCCGGAAGGCGCGCCCGCGAATGGTCATTACAAGGCTTATATTCTGGGCCAAGGTGATGATGCCACCGCCAAAACCCCGGAGTGGGCCTCGCGCATCACCGGCATTCCCGCCGATCGCATCATTAAGCTGGCCCGGGAAATTGGCACCGCGAAACCGGCCTACATCTGCCAGGGCTGGGGGCCGCAGCGCCAGGCCAACGGCGAGCTCACCTCCCGCGCCATCGCCATGCTCCCTATCCTGACCGGCAACGTTGGTATTAATGGCGGCAACAGCGGCGCGCGTGAATCCACTTACACCATCACCATTGAGCGGATGCCGCTGCCGGAGAACCCGGTCAAAACCCAGATCTCCTGCTTCAGCTGGACCGACGCCATCGCCCGCGGGCCGGAGATGACCGCCACCCGCGACGGGGTGCGCGGCAAGGATAAGCTCGACGTGCCGATCAAGTTCATCTGGAACTATGCCGGTAACACCCTCATTAACCAGCATTCGGACATCAATAAAACCCACGACATTTTGCAGGACGAAAGTAAATGCGAAATGATTGTGGTGATTGACAATTTTATGACCTCTTCGGCGAAATATGCCGATCTGCTGCTGCCGGATCTGATGACGGTCGAGCAGGAGGACATCATTCCCAACGACTATGCCGGGAACATGGGTTATCTCATCTTCCTCCAGCCGGTGACCGCGCCAAAATTTGAACGTAAGCCCATCTACTGGATCATGAGCGAGGTGGCGAAGCGCCTCGGCCCGAACGTCTATCAGCGCTTTACCGAAGGCCGGACCCAGGCCGAATGGTTGCAGTACCTCTACGCGAAGATGGTGGCGAAAGATCCGCAGCTTCCCTCTTACGAGGAATTAAAAGCGATGGGCATCTACAAACGTAAAGATCCGAACGGGCATTTCGTCGCCTACAAAAAATTCCGCGACGATCCGGTCGCTAATCCGCTTAAAACGCCGTCAGGCAAAATCGAGATCTACTCCAGCAGGCTGGCCGATATTGCCCGCACCTGGCAGCTGGAGAAGGATGAAACCATCAGCCCGCTGCCGGTCTACGCCTCCACTTTCGAAGGCTGGGACGATCCTGACCGCAGCCAGTTTCCGCTGCAGCTGTTTGGCTTCCACTTCAAGGCCCGCACCCACTCCAGCTATGGCAACGTCGATGTGCTACAGGCCGCCTGCCGTCAGGAGGTGTGGCTTAATCCGGTGGACGCTGCATCGCGCGGGATCAAGAACGGCGACATGGTGCGGGTTTATAATGCCCGCGGTGAGTTGCGCATTCCGGCGAAAGTGACGCCGCGCATTATGCCGGGCGTCAGCGCGATGGGCCAGGGAGCCTGGCACGATGCCAACATGACCGGGGATCGCATTGACCACGGCTCCTGCATCAACACGCTGACAACCCATCGCCCATCCCCCCTGGCGAAGGGCAATCCGCAGCACACCAATCTGGTGCAAATTGAAAAGGCGTAGCCAATTAATGTTTCAGCGCGGGGCAACCCGCGCAAATGAAGGATGAAGTCATGAGAGAGTCGTTTGCCTTTACTGCCCGTGTGTTGGGCGCGCTGTTTTACTACGCTCCGGATAGCCCCGAAGCCGCGCCGCTGGTCACGGCCTTAACCCACAACGACTGGCAGCAGGACTGGCCGCTGGATGAGTCCCTGTTGGCCCCCATTGCCGACGAGCTTCGCCAACCTGCCGATGAACCCTTGCGTACCGCCTGGCAGCGTCTGTTTCTGGGCCCGTGGGCGCTGCCCGCGCCGCCGTGGGGCTCGGTCTGGCTGGATCGCGAGAGCGTACTGTTCGGGGATTCCACCCTGGCGTTGCGCCAGTGGATGCGGGAAAACGGCATTGTGTTTGAGATGGCAAACAACGAGCCGGAAGATCACATTGGCACCCTGCTGCTGATGGCGGCATGGCTGGCAGAAACGGGCCGGGATGCAGAGCGCGACCAGCTGCTGGCCTGGCATCTGCTGCCCTGGAGCACGCGTTTTCTTTCGGTGTTTGTCGAAAACGCAGGCCACCCGTTCTATCGCGCGCTGGGCAAACTGGCACAGCTGACGCTGGCAGAGTGGCAATCCGGCTTGCTGACCCCGGTCGCCGAAAAGCCGCTCTACCGTTAACCCTCTCCTGGCTTACTTCTGATGAGTAAGCCAGGATCTCCAGCCGCCGAAAGCGGTAATATCCTGTGCTCCCTGCAGGCCGTACTCCTCACAGATAAACCCGGTTAACCAGCGCCCGTCCTCCAGCTCTACTTTCCCCAGTCCCAGCGGAGCCGGAATGCCCGCCAGAAACGATCCCACCTCGGCATGGGGCAGCTCCCACACTTCCACGGCAATTGCTGCCCCCTGTTCGCGGTCGCGCACCATGCCGGGCCGTTTCCCGTCGGCGAGGGCAAACAGGCGATAATGCGGCGCGCTGCGGGTGGTTTCGCGCAAGGTTCCCCCGCGCTGGCGAAGCTGGTGATTCAGCGCCAGGCCGTCCAGATGCGCACCGCAAACCACCACCGGCAGGCGATCGTGGCTGGCCGTGGTCGCGGGTCCCGTCGCCTGTAACGGACGATCGCCGGGTAGCGGCAGATTCTGGTGACGTTGTAACGCCCCGGCAAGGCTCAACAGATACTGGTCGGTACAGGCCCGGCCAAACAGCGTCACGCCTGACGGCAGGCCATTCGCCATGAACCCGGCAGGCACCGCCACGGCGGCATAGTCCAGCAGATTCATAAAGTTGGTATAAACCCCCAGCTCGGAATTGCGCTTTACCGGCTCCTCCGCCAGCTCGGCCAGCGTCACCGGGCGTGGATAGGTGGGCGTGAGCACGCAGTCAAGGGTCGCCATGACCTCATCGCACAGGCGTTTAAAATGCTGAAGCTGATACTGCGCGTCAAAGGCCGCGACCGCATCGGTACCGGGCGCTTTGCTCAGCACATCGCGGATCACCGGCAGTACTGCATCCGGTTGCTGCTCAATCAGTTTCCCCGCCACGTGGTAGCGCTCCGCCACCCACGGGCCGTTATAGAGCAGCGTCGCTGCCGCCAGAAACGGCGAAAAGTCGATGGTCACCGGTACGCCGCCGAGGGCTATCAACCGCGCTTTTGCGGCGTGATAGAGCGCTTCGCTCTCGGTGCAACCAAGGAATTCCAGCCGATCCGGTACGCCGAAGCGGAACCCGGCCTCAGGCAGACCAAACGCCTGGGCGCCGTTCCAGGCTGGATTGGCGCGGCTGTAGTCGTCGCGCGGATCTTTCACCGCCGTCAGTGCCAGCAGCTGGCTTGCCTCTTCCGCCGTAACGGTAAAGAAGGTCACGCAGTCCAGGGTGCGGCAGGCAGGCACTACCCCGGCGGTGGAGAGTAACCCTTTGGTCGCCTTAAGCCCAACCAGGTTGTTGAGCGATGCCGGAACGCGCCCGCTCCCGGCGGTGTCGGTGCCGAGGGCAAAACTCGCCAGCCCCAGCGCCACCGCCAGCGACGACCCCGCACTGGAGCCCCCGGATGGATAATCCGCATTGACGCTGTTACGACAGGCGCCATACGGCGAGCGTGTGCCGTTTAAGCCGGTAGCGAACTGGTCGAGATTGGTTTTCCCCAGCGGGATTGCCCCCAGGGCGATCAGCTGGCCGACGATAGTGGCATCCTGCTCAGCCCGGTATGCAAACGCCGGGCAGGCGGCGGTGGTGACGATGCCCGCCAGATCGATATTGTCTTTAATGGCAAACGGTATGCCGTAGAGGGGCAGCGTCTGCGGAGAGTGGCCCTCAAGCGCCGACAGATACGGCTCCAGCTCCTCGGATGTGAGCAGATAAATAAAGGCGTTGAACTCAGGGTTTAGCGCCAGCGCCCGCTCGCGCAGGGTGTTAATCACCTCCCGCGGGGTGAGGCGGCCCTCGCGGTAGGCCTGCGTCAGTACATCGAGACGTAAATCAAAGGGATGCTTCATGCTGTTTTCTCCAGGACCACCACACACTGACCCGCCCGTACCGGGGAGCCCGGCTGAACGCGCACCTGACTGACAATCCCGTCCTGGGTGGCAAGGAGCGGGATCTCCATCTTCATCGACTCCAGCACCACCAGCACATCTCCCTCGCGGACCGCTTTGCCCACCTCCACGCTCACCTGCCACAGGTTGCCGGAAACCGGGCTGTCGATGCCCGCCTGACCCGGCTGCAGCGGGGCATCATCGCCCTCATCCGCCAGCACATCGCTGCTGTCGAAATGCGCCTGGCCGTTGGCAATCCAGCGCTCGCGCTCGGCGTTAAAGGCTTCCTGCTGATGGGCGCGAAACGCGTCAATTTCCTGCGCTTCGTCAGCGAGAAACTGCTGATACTCCGCCAGCTTCAGGCTGGTGTGCTCAATGCGCAACGGGTAACGCCCCAGCGGGAAATCGCGGCGAATAGTGAGCAGCTCCTCAGCAGAGACCAGATAGAAGCGGATCTGGTCGAAGAAGCGCAGCAGCCAGGGCTTGCCGCCGAAATCTTCTACGGCGTGATAACGGCTCCACATCTGCAAGGTGCGCCCGACAAACTGATATCCGCCCGGCCCCTCCATGCCGTAGACGCAGAGATAGGCCCCGCCGATGCCCACCGAGTTTTCCGCCGTCCAGGTGCGGGCCGGGTTGTACTTAGTGGTGACCAGACGATGACGCGGATCGAGCGGCGTCGCCACCGGGGCGCCGAGATAGACATCCCCCAGCCCCATCACCAGATAGCTGGCGTCGAATACCGTTTTGTAGACCTCATCGACGTTCGCCAGATCGTTAATGCGGCGGATAAACTCCAGGTTACTCGGACACCAGGGCGCATCCCGGCGCACGGTGGTCATGTATTTGTCAATGGCTTTCTGGCAGGCCGGATCGTCCCAGGAGAGCGGCAGCCAGACGATGCGCGACGGCACCTCAAGCGCATCTTGTTCGCACACCGCCTGCCACAGCCCGGCCACAGTATCCAGCAGGCTCGCCAGGCTCAGCGCCTCCGGCTGGTAGTGAATTTGCAGGGAGCGGATGCCTGGCGTCAGGTCGATAACCCCATCCAGCGCCCGCGCCTCCAGAGCCTGCATCAGGGCGTGGGCGCGAAAACGCAGGACCAGATCCAGCTCGGGATCGCCAATCTCCAGCAGCAGGTGTGTATCGCCGGAGAGCCGCGCCACCAGCCGTTTATCAGCCTGCCCCTGCTCCAGCACCACCGGCGAGGCGGGTTCGGAGGGCTGCCACGCCACGTCCAGCGAGTGCAGGCTGGCGATCTGGGCCGCCTGCGCCTGGGCAAGCTGCCGGGCGGTGGCGATATCCACGGGAACAAAGCGCACCTTATCCCCCGCTTTCAGCTGCCCCACCGCGTGCAGATCGGCCTCGATGATGGTGACCGGGCAGACAAACCCGCCCAGGCTTGGGCCATCCGGGCCGAGGATCACCGGCATATCCCCGGTAAAGTCCACCGCGCCGATAGCATAGGGGTTATCGTGGATGTTCGACGGATGCAACCCCGCCTCGCCGCCGCTCTCGCGCACCCACTCAGGTTTAGGACCGATCAGGCGCACGCCGGTGCGGCTGGAGTTGAAGTGCACTTCCCAGTCGGTGGCGAAGAAGGTGGTCATGTAACCCGGGGTGAAATACTCCGGCGCGCCGTGCGGGCCGTAGATCACCCGCAGCGTACGCACAGGCTCAAGCGTGGTGCAGAGCGCCGGGGGAAGCGTCTGCGCCGGGCATGGGGCGGTTAAGGGCGAAATGTGCAGCACATCGCCGGTACGCAGCGCCCGCCCGGCGTGGCCGCCAAACTGTCCCAGGGTAAAGGTGCTTTTACTGCCGAGATAGTCCGGTACGTTAAATCCACCGCGCAGGCAGAGATAGCTGCGGACGCCATCGCCGCGAATATCCCCCATCCGCAGGGTCATGCCGCTCTGCACCTGGTAGACCCGGTTGGTCTCAAGGGGTTCGCCATCCAGAGTAAGGGTGATCTCCGCCCCGGTCACCGCCAGCTGCGCATCGCAGTTGAATTTCAGCGTCGGGCCGCTGAGGGTGATCTCCAGCCCGGCGGCCCCTTCGTCGTTGCCGAGCAGCCGGTTGCCAAGACGCAGCGCGCGACTGTCCATCGGCCCTGATGGCGGTACCCCTACCGCCCAGTAGCCGGTGCGCCCCGGATAGTCCTGCACCGTGGTTTGCGTCCCGGCGCTGAGTACCTCAAGCGTGGCGGCGTGATAGTCCAGCCCTTCCAGGCAGCGGGTCCAGGGCTCGCCGCAGGCGAACGGTGTGAAGGTTAAAATCTGCTGCAGGTAGCTACGGTTGGTTTCCACCCCATACAGACGCGTCTCACCCAGCGCCGCGTGAAGGGTCTGAATCGCCGCCTCGCGTGTTGGCTGCCAGGCGATAATTTTTGCCAGCATCGGGTCAAAAAAGGGCGGGACTTCGCAGCCCGATTCCACCCAGCTGTCGATGCGCAGCGTGCGGCGGTTATCTTGCGGAAAAACCACTTCGGTAAGCAGGCCGGGCGATGGCTGGAACTGACGGCCCGGATCTTCGGCATAAACCCGCGCCTGGATGGCATGGCCCGCCGGGGTCAGGCTGTCGCGCAGGGCCGCCAGCGGAGGCAGAATTCCTGCCGCCAGTTCAATCATCCAGCGCACCAGATCCACACCCCACACCTGCTCGGTGACGCCATGCTCCACCTGCAGCCGGGTATTCACTTCAAGGAAGTAGAACCGGGCGGCGTCGCTGTCGTAGACGAACTCCACCGTGCCCGCGCTGCGGTAGTTGACCGCTTTACCCAGCTTAATCGCCGCCTCACACAGCGCATCCGCCATTCCCTCCGGCAGGTTGGGTGCCGGGGTCTCCTCCAGCACCTTCTGGTTACGCCGCTGTACCGAGCAGTCGCGCACGCCAAGGGCGATCACCTCCCCCTTGCCGTCGCCGAAGAGCTGCACTTCCAGATGACGCGCCCGCTCAATGTACTTCTCGATAAAGACGCCTGCGTCGCTGAAGTTGTTTTTCCCCAGCCGCACCACCGCGTCGAAAGCGTCGAAGAGTTCCGCCGGGGTATAGCAGACACGCATACCGATCCCACCCCCACCGGCGGTGCTTTTCAGCATCACCGGGTAGCCGACCTGTTCCGCTGCCTCCAGCGCCGCGTTCACATCCGCCAGCAGTCCGGTGCCTTCCAGCATCGGTACGCCGTGTTCTTTCGCCAGGGCGCGGGCAGTATGTTTCAGGCCAAAGAGGCGCAGCTGCTCCGGCGTAGGGCCGACAAAAGCAATGCCCGCGGCTTCGCAGGCCTCGGCAAAGGCGGCGTTCTCTGAGAGAAAACCGTAGCCCGGATGGATCGCCTGAGCACCGATCGCTTTCGCCGCGGCGATGATTTTTTCGCTCACCAGATAGGTGTTGGCCGCCGGGCCGTCGCCGAGGCTCAGGGCTTCGTCGGCTTCGCGGATATGCAGGCTGCTGATATCCGCCTCGGAATAGACCGCCACGCCGCCGATCTTCATGGCGCGCAGCGTACGCAGGATGCGGCAGGCAATCGCCCCGCGGTTGGCAATCAAGAGTTTCGTCAACATAGTAAAGACTCAATGGTGGCGGGTCGTCCCGCCGGAAACTGGCTCACCGCATGGTCGTCCACGGGGAAAAAGATTTACGGCAGGATCCGTCCGGCACGCAGTTCAAACAGGCGATAGATCGTCTGGCGCAGGCGCTGCCAGCGTGTCGGCGTCAGTTCCATATCAGCACCTCCGCAGGGGTCGGGTTCCAGCCGTTGCAGGGGTTGTTCAGCTGCGGGCAGTTGGAGATCAGCACGATGACGTTGCACTCTGCCTTCAGCTCAACATATTTGCCCGGTGCGGAGATGCCGTCGGCAAAGGTCAGCCCGCCCTCGGGGGTCACCGGCACGTTCATAAAGAAGTTGATGTTGGCCCCGATATCGCGCTTTTGCAGGCGGCCATCGTGCAGACAGGCGCAGAGGAAGTTATCCCGGCAGCTGTGCATATGGCGCTTGTCGAGGGCGTAACGCACGGTATTGCTCTCCTGGGCGCAGGCGCCGCCGAGGGTGTCGTGCCGTCCGCAGGTATCCGCCACGATGGTCAGCAGCGGGTTGCCCAGGTTGGAGTAGAGCACGCTCCCGCTGGTCAGATACGCGTTGTTCTGCCGGCGCAGGGTGCGCTGGGCGTCGTAGCGCTCCCGTGGGTTATCGGCGTTATAAAACAGCGTATCCACCGCCTGGTTGCCCTCCAGATCCAGCAGGCGCAGGGTCTGGCCTTTTTTCACTTCAAACAGGTAGGGCTCCCCCGCCGGGATCACATGGCGGAAGCTGGCGTGTTGCGCCTCTTTTTCGCTGGCTACGGTCATCATCAGGCTCCTTACAGGGCGAAAAGTTGGGTGTTGGTGATGGCGCGGCCGTTTTCCGGACGCGTCAGCAGCGCGTTTATCGCCGCTTCTTCATCTTCCGCCTGTCGCCAGCTCAGCTGCACCGGACGCGGAGCGTACTCTCTGGACGGATCCATCGGATGTTGCAGCGCAGTCATCACCACCAGGGTGTCCATCGGGGCGAACAGCTCCACGTAACTGCCTGGCTGTGAATGGCCGCTGTGGAAGCTGAACTGGCCGTGGTCGTCCACCGTCACTTTGCTGAAGAAGTTGACCACCATCAGCAGATCTTCGAGGTTGAGATCCCATTTGCCCATCTCCACCAGCAGGTTGTCGGCGCCGTTGCGGAAGAAGCCGTTGCGCAGCTCCTGATAGCGCCCCTGGCCATATTTCTCGGTGGCTTCGGCGGCGTTTAGTACGCCGCCAAACGGGTCGTGCCAGCCGCAGGTATCGGCAATGATGCCCGCCAGGACGCGGCCCATGTCGGAGTAGAAGCAGTGCCCGGCGGTCAGGCGCGCGGTGTGCTGGCCTTTCAGGGTGTCCGGCAGGTTCAGGCGCTCGCTCTTCTCATGGGCGTTGAGCATCATCAGGCTGACGTTCGCCCCGCCGTCGGGGTCGGTCATGCGCAGGATCTGCCCGCGCTTAAGCACAAAGGAGAGGTGACCGCCGCCCGGCAGGATCTCTTCACGTAAAGTCGTCGTCATAGCGTTAACCCCTTAAGGCATAAACGTTGTCGGGAGTCGTTCCGCTCAGGCTGGAGAGCCGTCTCTCGTTGAGCGGAATGTCATAGGTAATGCGCGCCCCGTAGGCGTTCGGGGCCTGCGGATCGAGGCGCACTTTGTCGAACACCAGCAGACGGGTGCCGAGGTTGAAGCCTTCGGAGAGATCGTGGGTGACCATGAAGACCGTCATGCGGGTTTCGCCCCACAGCTGCAGCAGCAGCGCATGCATCTCTTTGCGGATGCCGGGATCCAGCGCGCCAAAGGGCTCATCCAGCAGCAGGACGCGGGGCTGCATGATAAAAGCCTGGGCGATGGCGAGGCGCTGCTGCATCCCGCCGGAGAGCTGCGCCGGGTATTTATCCAGCGCATGGCCAAGCCCCACTTTGGTCAGCATCTCCGCCGCCTGTTCCCGGGCAGCGCGTTTTTTCGCACCAAACAGCCGTCCGAGTAGCGGAGATTGCGGCAGTTCGAGGCCGATAGCGACGTTATCCAGCACGCTGAGGTGCGGAAAGACGGAGTAACGCTGGAACACCACGCCCCGGTGACTGTCCGGCTCGGCGACCAGGCGTTTACCGTCGAGGGTGATAGTGCCCCGGCTCGGTTTTTCCTGGCCGAGGAGCAGGCGCAGAAAGGTCGATTTCCCACAGCCGGACGCGCCGACCATCGAGCAGAACTCGCCCTCTTTGATCTGCAGATTCAGGCGCTCCAGCACCACGTGGTCGCCATACTCCTGCCAGATATTGTCGATGGTGATAAAACTCATGCTTTGCCTCCTTCTGCCCACGGGAAACAGCGCTTGTGCAGCTGGCGCAGGGCCAGATCCATCAGCCAGGCCAGCAGCGTGATCCACAGCACGTAAGGGATAATCACATCCATGGCCATATAGCGGCGCACGAGGAAAATGCGGTATCCCAGCCCGGCAGTCGAAGAGATGGCTTCCGCTGAGATAAGGAATAACCACGCGGAACCGAGCAGCAGGCGCAGGGAGGTGAGCAGGCGCGAGAGCAGCTGCGGCAGCACCACCCGCAGCACCAGCGTCCAGCTATTGGCCCCCAGCGTCTGGGCTTTGATCAGAATTTCCGGGGGGATTTCACAGGCGCGGTGCTCCAGATCCCGGGCCAGCATCGGGGTAATGCCGATCACAATCAGCATTATTTTCGACAGCTCATCCAGGCCGAAGACGATAAACAGCACCGGCAGAATCGCCAGAGGCGGGATCATCGACAGCACCGTCATCAGCGGCGAGAGCGAGGCGCGCCACATGGGGAAGACCCCGGCGGTCACGCCAATGCAGAGGCCAATAAGCGACGCAATCGCCAGCCCCACCAGCAGCCGGGCCAGACTCACCAGGGTATCGACCCAGAACAGGTACTCGCCGCTGCGCTTGTCCGGGGTGAAGGCCATCCGGGAGATCGCATCCAGCATCTGTTGCAGGCCGGGCAGCAGCTTGTCGTGTGGGTTGGCGTCCAGCCGCACCGCCGAGCCAAAAAAGTAGGCCGCCAGCAGCAGGACAAATGGCAACATCACAAGCATCAGCCGCATGCCGGAGGTGGGATGGCGATTAATCTGTCGCATGGAGACTCCGTCCGTCATCACAGCTGGCCTGCGGCGGCCATTTTCACGAAGCTGTCATCAAAGCGCAGCTTCACGTTGCCCGCATCGCCCTGAGTAACGTCCCCCGGGAAACGCATGCCGATGAAATCGGCGCTCTGTGCCCCCTCACCCAGCAGCCCTTTATCAAAGGAGAACGCCGCCACGCGCTGCATGGTTTTTGCCAGATCCGGTGAGGTGACAAACGCCAGGTTCTCCTGCGGGGTGTAGAACAGGTGGGTGGTTTTCAGCTGCGCCTGATAGCCCGTCAGATCGGTGCCGGACGCTGCTGCCATCGCATTAAGGGCAGTGGGATCCTGGGCTTTCATCAGGCCCATCATTTCGTACCATGCCCCGGTAAGGGCTTTGCCCAGCGCCGGGTTATCCTTCAGGGTTTCGCTGTTAACCACCATCATGTCAATCAGCTCGCCCGGCACCTGCGAGGAGCTAAACACCTCGGTGGTTTTTGGCGTGCCTTTGATAACAGAGAGCTGCGGATTCCAGGCGACGGCGGCCTTCACGCTGTCGGTGCCGAAGGCGGAGACGATATCCGCATCCGAGGTGTTGACCACGGTGACATCTTTCTCTGCCAGCCCGGCCTTCTCCAGCCCGCGCACCAGCAGATAGTGGGAAACGGAGAGTTCCGGCAGGTAGATTTTCATCCCTTTCAGGTCATTGAGGGTCTTGCCCTCGCCCTTCATTACCACGCCATCGTTGCCTTCCGAGTAGCTGCCGAGGATCAGCGCCGTGGTATCGACCCCGCCCGCAGCAGGAATGGTCAGGGCGTCCATATTGGTCATGGTGCAGCCGTCAAACTGGCCGGCGGTGTACTGGTTGATGGATTCGATGTAGTCGTTGAGCTGTACAACGTTGATCTTGATGCCGTATTTATCGGCCCATTTATCGATGATTTTGCTGGTGCTGATCGTGCCCCAGGGCATCCACCCGGCGTAGATGGTCCAGCAGACGTTGAACTCTTTTTTGACGGCGGCAAAGGTGGGGAGACTGACCAGCATCGCCAGCGACAATACAAGGGTGCGGAGTAATGGCGTTTTCTTCATGCTTGACCTCTGAGTGGCACAAAATTAGGGGGCAGCGCGACACCGTGGGTGCTGCTGTCTCCCGGGCTTTTGTCCCGCCGTGTAACCTCTCAGAGGTCGCCAGCTCTTGGACCAGTCATCCACTTACGTGAACCGGAACCCTAGCCAGCTATTTTTCAGATTGTGTGGTGCACTGCCCTTTCACATTGGTTAAAGCAAAGGGTGTGCCAGAAATTTTTTATGAGGTTTATGAACAGGTTGGCGGTTTGTAAGCCTCAGGCTTCACCGTTTTGGGGAGGACGTACGGGGATGGTGCACTGTGGTGGTGCCCTGGAGGGCGCTGGATAGCCGCGCCCTCCGGACAATCGGGTTACTTGTTATCTTTCTTATCTGAATCCATCATCATTTGCTCGGCTGACTTGAGGTGCTGCTCCACCACCGGGGTGTGCTCGTCGGCCAGGGCCTTCACATCGGGATCCTTGATGTTTTTGGCGTCGCTTTGCAGCTTAGAGAGCACCATCTTATGATCCTTGGTGCCGGCGTTTTCCATATACATCTTGTCAAAGTCGTCGCCGCTCGCTTTTTCCAGCTTATCTGCCATCGCCTTATGTTGCGCGTCCGGCTCGGTTGGCAGTGTCACGCCTTTTTTCTCGGCGACCCCCTGCACTTTAGTCAGGGCATTACCGTGGTCGTCGACCATCTTCTGGGCGAAGGCTTTAACGTCGCTGCTCTGCGCCTTGCTCAGCGCGATTTTAGCGGCGGCAACCTCATTGATATTGGCCTGGGCCATATCCTTCAACGCTTTTTCGTCACCCGAGCTGAGCTTTTCGCCCGCTGCAGTCTGGTTTGTGGCGCTGCTCTGGGCGGCGCTTGTCGACTGGGCCTGCACACCGACGGTGCAGAACATCGCGGCTACTGCCGATGCGGTCAGCAGCATTTTCAGGTTATTACGTTTCTGCATAGGGTTCTCCTGATGGTCATAGGTAAGATTGATGTCAGGTCATTAACCGCGCGTCGCCTCCTGTGGAAATGACAACCGCAGTTGTCAGTATAGGGGATGATTCTCCTCCCCCTGATTTAATGGGAATATTTACCGCAGCCGGGTTTACGGGTGTATAGCTTCGATTACGCTGCTGGCTCAAGCTGCCTGGAGTCTTACTGACGGTGTACGATAAGATGCAACGTAATGCTTATGACGCTGTAATCAGCTCCATTTAACCTCCTCGAGAGAAAGTCTTAATTCGGCTGCGGTCTTTTTCCTCTTCTTCTGGCGCAGTAGTGTGCTCCTGAACCCGGCGTGACAAAACAATTCACGTTCTGTCACCTGACACTTACCGCAATGAAATCAGGAGCAAATGATGAGCCGCTTACATGCCATCACCGAAGGCGAAGCAACCGGTAAAACCGCACAGCTGTTCAGCGCTATCAAAGGCAGCATGGGTAAAGTACCGAATGCTTATCTGACTATTGGCACGCATTCCCCGGAAATACTGGGCCAGATGCTGCAACTGAACGCCACACTGCATAAGGGGAGTCTCAGTGCGCGTGAGCTGGAAGCCATTAACCTTGCGGTAAGCGAAGAGTCTGGCTGTGACTACTGCCTGGCGGCACATACGCTGATGGCAAAAAAGGCCGGATACACTGACGATCAGACGCATGAATTACGCGAAGCCCGCTTCAGCGAGGATGCGCACATTGATGCGCTGGTGAAGTTTGTTCAGTACCTGGTTTCATCCCGCGGTACCGTGGCGGCTGAGCACGTCGAGACCTTCCGTCAGGCGGTGTTCAGCGAGCAGCAGATCGTGGAAACTATCGGTGCCGTTAGCGCCATCCTGTTTACCAATATGGTGAACCGTGTGAACGATACTGTCGTCGATTTTCCCAAAGTGAGCTGAGGGTTCATAACGTCAGCGACGCAGAAGAGCGTAACCCCACGCCTCTCCTGATTTTTTACTTTTTAACGGGCCCGGTGCGTGAAGCGCCGGGCCTTTTTTCGTTAACGAAGATGTGGCGGGTGCGCCCCCTGCAACAGGTTTTGCCAGGCCCGGCGCGGCCTTGCTCAACAAGCAAGGCATTTTAAACCGATCGGTTTTTTTATTTTCTGCAGTCTGGCTTTTTTGACGCGCAGAACGCATATTAAAACGATTGGTTTTTGCTGCAAAAACAACCGCATGGCTGGGACAACATTGAGGCCTTCCTGCTGGCTGCGCCCTTCAACAACCCCGCCTTTGACGGCTGTTTTCTGGTTAACGCCTCCCGCGAGCCTGTCGAAGCGCTGACCCTTGTGCGCAACTTCCGCAGCGCAATTGTGGCGCAGCCAGGGCTTAACATTCCTGAAGAGGACGCCGGAGAGAACCGCGACGTGATGGCTGAGAATATCTGGTCTACCCTGGCTGAAGCCTGCCCGCTAACGATAAGCCCTCTGTCAGCGTGAAACAGAAAACCTTTCCTACTCTGGAGCCTGCATGATACGTCTTGAAGATGTGACCTTGTTCGTCCGTTCCGCCGCGCTGGGCAGTTTTTCCAGCGCCGCGCGTGAAGCCGATATTCTCCCCGGCCAGGTCAGCGCGGCGGTCAATCGCCTTGAGCGGGATCTGAATAAACGGCTGTTTGCCCGCTCAACCCGCAGCCTGCGTCTCACCGCCGAAGGGGAAGCCTGGCTACCCTATGCGCAGGAGATGCTGAATATTCTTCAGGCGGGCGCGGAGCGACTTCAGAGCGGAGAAAATGAGATCCAGGGTGAGCTAAAAATTTCCGTCCCCTCAGATCTCGGGCGTAACGTTTTACTGCCGGTGATCACCGCGTTCTGCGAGAAGCATCCCGGAGTATCGCTGCGCATATTCATGTCCGATAACGTCAGCGATGTGTTTCGCGATCCGGTGGACGTGGCTATCCGCTATGGCTTTCTGGAAAACAGCAGCTACGTTGCGCTGCCTCTGGCGGAAGATAACCGGCGCGTGCTGGTCGCCTCTCCCGCCTATCTGAATAAGAAGGGCCGCCCACGACAGCTCGACGATCTGGCTCTGCATCACTGTCTGCTTTATACGCTGAACGGTCATGTTTATGACAAATGGACCTTCCCGGAAAGGGGCGGCAAACGCCAGCTGACGGTGAGCAGCCGGATGCTGTGTGACGATGCGGATCTTGCCCGTCGCTGGGCCGTGGCGGGAATGGGTATTGCCTATAAATCCTGGATCGATGTCAGCGCCGACGTGCTGGCAGGCCGGCTTGAGGTGTTGCTGCCGGATCAGCCTGGGGAGGCGGTGCCACTTAACCTTATCTGCCCTCACCGTAAACAGTTCTCGCCTGCGATACGCGAGCTACATGCGCAGCTGCGTGAAAAACTCAAAGCTGTCACGGCGCTGATGCACACTCATCCTGCTTTTTTGCCGGGTGCTCAGGATGCGCAACCCGCGGACAGCGCCTGATAAAAGGCCATTTCAGGGAAATGGCCTTACCGGGCTTATTTTGACAGCGTTGCGGTCATATCAACCTGATTGCCGCTATCGCTTGCGGTGATTTTATATTCTGCCCCCGCCTGCTGTGCCTGGCGGGCAATGTGTGCTTCCGCATCATCCAGAAACACGCAGTCAACGTCTGTGTTCATCCTGGTTTCTTCCAGAGTGACCGCAGATACGTATTGGTCAAAGGAGTATCAGGAGACAATGATGCACCGGGTAGGCTTACTGATTTCCGATCATTTTCAGGTTCTGGGATTGTCCACGCTGAGTATCTTTGAGTTTGCGAACCAGGTAGCTGGCGAACCTTTTTATGATTGTAACGTTTATTCAGAGCGCGGCGGCTCTGTGAAAACCTCTTACGGCTTTGGCGTTGACAGCCAGCCAGTCTCTGCCAACATGGAGATTGATACCTGGCTGGTGGCGGGCGTGTTAACGCCCCTGGAGTTGCCAGCATCACCGGGTATCGTTGAGTTTCTGCAGACGCACGCCCCCCGGGCGAGACGGGTGGCGGGGATCTGTACCGGGGCGTTCGTGCTGGGTCAGGCGGGTCTGTTATCTGATCGTCGCGCCACCACTCACTGGTTGCACGCGCAGAGTCTCAAGACCCTGCATCCCACTACCCGCGTCGAAGAGGACCGCATCTTTATCATTGACGATTATATCTGGACCTCTGCGGGGCTTACCGCCGGCCTGGACATGGCGCTGGGCATGGTTGAGAAAGACCTGGGTGCCGAGGTGGCCCGTAGCGTGGCCCATCTGCTGGTGATGCACCATCGGCGCTCCGGCGGGCAGACGCAGCACTCTGAGATGCTGATGCTCGCCCCCCGCAGCGACCGTCTGCAGTCAGCCCTGGAGTATGCGCGTAACAACCTCAGCAAACCCCTGACCATCGAGAGCATTGCGGATGCGGTCCACGTCAGCGCGCGGCAGCTCAGCCGCCTGTTCCGCACTGAAACGGGAAAATCGCCAGCCAAAGCGATTGAAGGACTGCGGCTGGAAAATGCCCGACTGCTGATCGAGCAGAGCAAGCTGTCGATGGAGGTCATTGCCCGTGAATCCGGCTTCCGCGATCGCCGCCATATGCGGGAGGTCTTTATCCGGGGTTACGGCATCCCACCCCAGTCGCTGCGCACCGGCAAAGCCTGATCGTCCTCTTTTTCTGGCTCCTCTCCCTCCTGGCTCATGATGACCGGCATCCGGCCATCATGATGTCCGAAATCACGACCTTTCTCGTCAGCCACGTCGGCATCTGACTGCGTACTATGTATTCACCAACCCGATAACTGACAAGGTGAACAACATGACGCAGCACACCCATCTGGTCCGCGCCACCGCCACGCCGTGCTGTGACAATGGCGGTCTGTCGGTTGACCCGCGCGGTCCAAATATCGTCATGAGCGCCTTGGAGAGGGTTGACGCGGCGCTCATCGAATTTGCTCGCGGCCCACGCATTACCATTCCGTCCCTTAACGATTCTGCGAAGGAGTAAGACCATGAAACTGACCAATAACACTATCTTCATTACCGGCGGTACCTCTGGCATTGGCCGCGCGATGGCAGAAAAATTCCATCAGCTGGGTAACCAGGTGATCATCTCCGGGCGCCGGGAGGCGCTGCTGAAAGATGTCACCGCCGCCAGTCCGGGCATGGATTATGTGGTGCTGGATGTGACACGCGCCGACAGCATTCAGGCCGCCGCAGAGCAGGTGCTGAAGCGCTATCCGGCCCTGAACGTGGTCATCAATAATGCCGGTATCATGCCGTTTGACAATGCGGCAGGCGAGCTGGATGACGCCCAGGCGGTTACGCTGCTGAACACTAACATTCTGGGGCCGGTGCGCGTCAGCGCCGCGTTTATTGAACACCTCAAACAGCAGCCGGACGCCGTATTGATCAACAACAGCTCGGTGCTGGCCTTCCTGCCGCTGGCCACCAACGCGCTCTATTCAGCGACGAAAGCCGTGATTCACTCCTACACCCTTTCCCAGCGCTTCCTGCTGCGCGACACCAGCGTACAGGTCATCGAAATTTCCCCGCCGTGGGTGGATACGGATCTGATTTACAAAAGTGGTGACCCGCGCGCCATGCCGCTGGATGCATTCATCAGCGAGACGTTTGACAAGCTCGGCACAGACACCATTGAAGCTATCGTCGATCGCGTGCTGCCTGTGCGCGATAACCCGGGGGCAAACGAACATGCCCTGGTGAACCAGTTCAACCAGTCAGTTGCGGATAACCCAATCCCTGTTCAGTAAGCTCTGCAGGGGCCTCGCGCCCCTGTTCTTTTCCGGAGATAAATCATGAACGCTGTTATCACCGCTTCCCAGCGCCGCGCCCTGCGCGCGTTGAGCATCGCTTATTTTGTCCAGGCGACCGGTGCGCTCTCTGTCGCGGGCAGCCTGCCCGCTATTTCCGCCGCCTGGCAGTTGACCGATGCACAGAGCGCACGCTTACTGAGTATTTTCGGCCTGACCTTTGCCCTGGCCGCCCCGCTGGTTCAGGTGATGTTTGGTCACTGGCGCCGCCGTCAGCTGGTGCTCACGGGCATCGGGCTTTTTGGCTCTGGCGCCTTCGCGTTTGCGCTGTCACCCTCTTACGATGTGCTCCTCGCCTCCCGCATACTGATGGGCGCAGGGGCAGGATTTATCGGCCCGGTGCTGGTTGCGTTGGGTTCAGAGCTGGTTCATGAAGAGCAACGCGGTCGAGCGATCGGCATGGTGCTGCTGGGGGTATCGATGGCGAGCCTCGCCGGTATTCCCCTCGCCGCGTGGATTGCCAGCCTGTGGGGAGCAAAAGCGCTTTTTGCCCTGGTGGGCGTGGTAAGCCTGCTGAGCGGGCTGAACATCCTTTTGACAGTGCCGGATGAGAGCGCAGGGTCGCGCATCCGACTCACTGAAATGGTCAGCGTCCTGTCACAAGGCAAATACCTGACGGCATTCCTGGTGGTGTTTTTCATTACCTCCGGCGTTTACAGCTTTTATTCGTTTATCGCCCCGCTTATACGCGATACCTACACCGGCGGGACGCAGGCTCTCTCCGCAGCGCTTGCGGTACTGGGCATCGCTGGCGTGCTGGGCAACCTCTGGGTCACCCGAGCTGCCGCGCGCTTTACGTCTGAAAGGTTGTTGATGGCGGGCATGACGCTGCTGGTTGTAGACACCGTGCTGATTGCCCTGCTGCCGAAAATGCTGGGCGTATTGCTGGTGATGCTCGTTGTCTGGGCCTTTGCCACCGATCTGCTCTGGCCCAGTCAGCAACGCAGGATCGTTGAACTGTCGTCTGTCCGGCACCGTGGTATCGCTCTGGCGCTGACCAGCGCCTTTATGTTCGGCGGCATCGGCTTTGGCTCTGCGGTAGCTTCGTGGGTTTATCCCCTGGCGGGGTTTTACGGGCTAGTCGGCATATCAATCTCCTTTATTTTGCTGGCGCTGATGAGCCTGCGGCTGTCAGAAAAGCTCAGAAAACCTGTGGTAATCGCTGAGCCCTGTAAAAATGAAGCCTGAGCGCAGGATCAGCGATGCTGAGATCCCTTCCAGATAATGGCGGGGATGATTCATCACCATAGGAAGCGGTTACTGTCGTGACGACGGCGACACAGATGGGTCAACCTGCAGTATTGCCCCACTTAAGCAGGGGTTCGAGCTACGATTCACCCACAAAAACCCCATAAATATCATGCCATTATAGAAACAATTTTTAACATTACCTGTTTACATTGAAATGATTATTCATATCATCTTGATAATCACTATCACCTTTGCGGTGATGCTTTTGCGCTACGGGGCGTCCATGCCTCCGGCTCGTTGAAAAATCAGGATGATCACAATAATGAAATCGCACAGTTATCGCGCGCTAAGTTCATGTTTATTCATGACATTAGCCGCCAATGCCTCTGCTGAAGTACAAAAAGATGAGACGCTGGTGGTCGCTGCCAGCCGTACAAATCACAGCATCGCCGACATGGCGCAGACCACCTGGGTTGTGGAACAGGCTGAAATTGAACAGCAGGTTCAGGGGGGTAAGGAGCTCAAAGAGGTGCTGGCGCAGTTAATTCCCGGTATGGACGTCAGCAGCCAGGGGCGCACCAACTACGGGATGAATATGCGTGGTCGATCCATGATGGTGATGGTGGACGGCGTGCGTTTAAACTCCTCGCGCAGCGACAGCCGCCAGCTGGATTCTATCGATCCGTTTAATATTTCCCGCATCGAAGTCATTTCCGGCGCCACCTCCCTCTACGGCGGCGGCAGTACCGGCGGCTTAATCAATATCGTGACCAAAAAGGGCCAGCCGGAAACGGAAGTCGAGTTCCAGACCGGCCTGAAAACGGGCTTCAACAGCCATAACGATAATGACGAGAACGTCGCAGCGGCGGTCAGCGGTGGCAACGATAACGCTTCCGGGCGCCTGTCAGTGGCCTATCAGCGCTTTGGCGGCTGGTACGATGGCAATGGCGATGAGGTGATCATCGATAACACCCAGACCGGTTTGCAATACTCTGACCGTCTGGACGTGATGGGCACCGGCACGCTGAATATCGACGATCATCAGCAGCTGCAGCTCACCACCCAGTATTACAAAAGTGAATCTGACGGTAAGCACGGCCTTTATCTGGGCGAGAACTTCTCGGCGGTAACGGGCGCGGGCAATGCGTATAACAAAAACAATCTCGACTCCGACCGTATTCCCGGCACCGAACGTCACCTGATTAACCTGCAATATTCCAATACCGATTTCTGGGGCCAGGATCTGCTCGCCCAGATTTACTACCGCGATGAGAGCCTGACCTATTACCCCTTCCCTACGCTTTCCGGCGGTCGGGTCACCAGCATTGGCGCCTCTCAGCAAAAAACCGATTTCTACGGCGGCAAGCTCACCATCAACAGCAAGCCGGTGGAGGCGTTGACGCTGACATGGGGTGTGGATGCCGAGCATGAAACCTTCGACGCCAACCAGCAATTTTTCGACCTCAACAAAGCGGCGGCCAGCGGGGGCATGAAGCTGGATAATGCCTATAACGTAGGACGCTATCCGGGCTACAGCATCACTAACCTCGCCCCGTTCCTGCAAAGTAGCTACGACTTCTCCGCGATCACCCTGAGCGGTGGCGTGCGCTATCAGTACACGGAAAACAAGGTCGATGATTTTATTGGCTACACGCAGCAGCAGGCCATTGCCACAGGCAGAGCGACCTCCGCAGACGCCGTGCCGGGCGGCAAAACGGATTACAACAACCTGCTGTTTAACGCCGGTATTCTGGGTCATCTGACCGAACGCCAGCAGCTGTGGTTTAACTTCTCCCAGGGCTTTGAGATCCCGGATCTGGCGAAATATTACGGCTCCGGCACCTATCAGCTGGTGAACGGCCATTATCGTCTGGTCAACAGCGTGAACGTGAACGACTCAAAACTCGACGGGATCAAGGTTGATGCCTACGAGCTGGGCTGGCGTTACACCGGGGATAATCTGCGTACGCAGATTGCCGGGTATTACTCTCTGTCTGACAAAACCATCAACATTAATAAAAGCGACATGACCATCAACGTTGAAGATGACGAACGTCGTATCTACGGTGTTGAAGGCCAGATCGACTATTTCTTCACTGACAGCGAGTGGAGCACCGGCACAAACTTCAACGTCATCAAATCGGAAACCCGCGTCGACGGAAAATGGGAGAAGCTGACGGTAGACAGCGCCAGCCCGTCCAAAATGAGCGCATGGGTCACCTGGGCGCCGGGCGACTGGACGTTGCGTGTGCAAAGCACCCAGACGTTCGACCTCTCTGATGAAGCCGGTAAGAAGATCGATGGTTATAATACCGTGGACTTCCTGGGCAGTTATCTTCTGCCGGTCGGTAAGCTGAGCTTCAGCGTCGAAAACCTGCTGGATGAAGATTACACCACCGCATGGGGCCAGCGCGCACCAGGCCTCTACAGCCCAACCTACGGTGCTGAAAACCTCTATACCTACAAAGGCCGTGGCCGTACATTTGGCCTGAACTACTCGGTTCTGTTCTGACAGTGGCTGCCGCCTGCAATGCGGGCGGCAGTTTTTAGCGCAACGGCCCATTTACGTTACACTCTGGATCCTGAGCAACCCACCCGCTACTGCTGAGAGGATCTGGTATGCCTGCACGGGATTTATCCAGAATGGGCGCCGCCAATGTGGCGCTAACGGTCAGTCATAGCGGCCAGGCGGTTATTGAAAAGTCTCCTGTTGGCGCGGTGGAGTTTGGTTTTTATCAGGACGCTGCCACGGCGCTTAACGAGGTGGGCATTGCGACCCCGGCGCTCTTTTCCGCCGATGCCACCCTACGCAAATTATGCATGGAGTATATTCCTTACCCGGTTGAACAGTCTGATGTCGCCAGTGATGAGGTTCTCACGATGCTGGCACGTCTGCACCGTTATCCGGTGAATACCGCATGGCACTACCACCCGCACTCATGGTCAGAGAGGACGCTCGAAAAAGCGCTCATCCTGCTGGCGTTACCTGAGAAAAGCGCACGGCAGCTTCAGCAATTTCAGCAGCGTAGTGATGTGCTGTTTAGCGGCCACCGTCTGATTTCAGGGGACAGCAATGCGGGTAACTGGGGAAGAAGAGAAAATGGTGAGGTCGTGCTGTTCGACTGGGAACGGTTTGGAAAAGGAAGTCCTGCTATCGACCTTGCCCCACTTATAAAGGGAATGGGGACGATGCGCGCGTATACAGACCTCGCTGAACGCTACTGCACGTTAACTTATCACCATAGTGTCAATGAATTAACGAGAGAAATTGCCATCGCTAAGGCATGGATTGTCACGGAAGTCATTGTGTTACTTTACGAGCGGCAAAAGAGCGCGTTCTCCTTATATCAAACCTGGTATCAATCACACCTCCCTGACTGGTTAGAGAACACCGCACGACGATTATGAATACAGTCATTCGGGCGACCTTGACAGGCATCATTACCCCGGTGAAAATGCTGTACATTAAAACAGTATTTATAAGGGGTATGTGATGTTCGTTGAACTGGTGTACGACAAACGAAATGTTGCCGGGCTTCCGGGCGCCAGAGAGATCATCCTGGCTGAACTGACGAAGCGAGTGCATCGGATCTTTCCGGATGCCGAGGTGAAGGTTAAGCCGATGCAGGCGAACGGCCTGAATAGCGATGCCAGTAAAAGCGATCGGGAAAAGCTGAACCGTATGCTCGAAGAGATGTTTGAAGAAGCCGATATGTGGCTGGTTTCGGATTAAGCTCAGAAAGCCGCGCATAATCATAGTAGGTGCCGGAGACCGCTTCGTGCCAGAAGCCGTTACTGGCCCCTTCATTATGACCTGCCGGGGATAAACCTTTTAAGATTGAGAACGTTTAAAGGCGTTTTGGCCGTGTTGCGAAGTAGACAACCGCTGCTCCGATAGCGACGATGAGCGTATCTTCAATTATGCCACTTCTGGTCTGCCCAATTTCTGCTATGGCTTTTTTGCGTGCCGCAAGTGTGGCATAGGCAAGTGGCACAGCGGCAGAGATAGCGATTGCTGCCCCGGTTTTTTCTTCTCCCTTAGGTGCCAACGCGGCGCCCGCGATTCCTGCACTGGCTACACGCGCTGACAAGCCCAAAAATACGGTGCGGTCCGGGGCTGACTTCATCTTGTCGCCAAACAGCTCACCAGCTCCCATCGCTAACGCGCCAAATTTGAATAACGGACGGTCCAATAGCATGAGGCTCCCCGGTGTGTCGCGCCTGGCAAGGCGTGCTGCTGCGAGGGCCGCCATCGGCGTCATAAAACGGCAGCTGGCGACAACGCCAATTAAAGCGGAATATACAAACCTGGTTATTTTCATTATTAATCTCCCGGATAAACAGTATTTTATTAATTCTTAAGTGTTATTGGGGGCAAGTCAGTCCCTCTCGGCCTCACTTACTTATTTGTATGGCCACGTTATTTGAACGCTTTCAGCTGAGTGTTGACCAGGGTGCAGCTTCCTGTGCAATTTCAACTGCAATAGTCATTATAGATGAACGGCCTGATATAGCCGATTTCCAGGAGATATCAGCTCTGATTGGTTAGCTTATGTGCCAGAGCATTATGCTCAGCATTGGCTGCATGCCCGACATCGGAGAACCGTACTGGATGACTGGACAATAACCTCACAAGGTGTCGCGCTTTACTTCGCGCATAATCGTTATTTGCCTGCGCTTTAGGGTTATTGCTCGACACAGTAATAAACGTTTGGGAAGTGCTGAATAGTGTCATCAAAGGGGCGGCAAGCCCCTAAGACATCGCCTGCAATCAGTGCGTCGTAATATAGGGCTCTTTCACAAACGCAGCCAGCAACCAGACCAGATCGTGCAGCAGACCGGTCAGCCCTTTCGCGACGCTGGCAGGAAGGGTTCCGCCCATAATCGCTTGCGTCAGGTCCAGAGCATAATCCACCTGGATCGCGGTCTCTTGCCAGCAGTCCGGCACGCAGGAGGTGAGTTTTTCCCCTTCGATAAGATGGGCTATCAGGTGCGGCGGAAGGTCGGCATCACTGAGGTGTCGCAGCTGACGAAGGGTTTGCAGCAGGCGTTCACAGAGTGCAGCGCGGGTTGCGGTATCATCGGTTTCGAGCAGCACGCTCACCAGGGCGGCGCAACGATCAACGGTTGCGAAAAGGTCCGCATCGGCCGGCACCGGGTGGGTAATAAGTTGCTGAATAACGCTTTCGTCAGACTGCAGATAAGTCAGGGTTGGAACAGTAGCCATCATAAAACTTCCTCTACATGTTGTTTTGTTAACCACCCGTTAGTTCCTACGCTCGGGGGTAGCGCTGACGGAGGTAGGAATACCGCCCACATAGAAAACGGCCAGCCATACAGCTGCTCCGCCAGCGCCACCATAATTTTAAAAGGGGAATGCGCTGTGGCGACAAAACACGATCGCTTTATGCCCACGGGTTCCTACGCCCGGTTGCGGATATGCCGCAATGCAAAGACTTTACGGCCCTGATTACGTGAAGAAAAGAGTTAACCCTGAATTACACAGGGTTAATTTGGGGTTTGCGAGGCGCCTTCCAGAAATGGTTTGCCGGAGGCGCTTCGCAACCCCGGCCTGGAAATCTACATTCTCAGCGTATCGATCACCGCTCTTAAAGCGGGCGACACGTTGCGATGGGGATAATAGAGGAACAGCCCGTCCATGCTCAGGCTGTAACGCTGCAACACCCGAATCAGCGTCCCGCGCTCTAAATCATCTGCCACCAGCTCAACCGGCACGTAAGCCAGACCCAGGCCCAGCCGGGCGGCCTCGGCTTCCATGTAGCTGTCGGACAGAGCCCACTGCCCCTCGGGACGATGCCTGACACTCTTACCCTCCTGAACCAGTTCCCACTGGTAAAGGCTGCCGTCGGCAAACTGGTAGGCAATGCAGGGGTGGGCCGCTAAATCCGCTGGCTTCTGGGGAAAGCCGTAGCGACGCAAATGATCGGGAGTACCGACCACCGCCATCTCCATGTCGGGCGTAATGCGCACCGCGACCATCCCCTGCCCCACCTCCGGCCCAAGCCGGACCCCGGCATCGAATCGTTCGGCAATGATGTCGACGAAGCGGCTCTCATTCATCAGCTCCAGGCGGATATCGGGGTAACGCTGCTTAAATACCGCCAGCTTTGGCAACAGACATTTATCAATGGCATGCTGGCTGGCGTTAATGCGTACCGTCCCGGAAGGCGTTTCGCGGTAGTGCGCCAGTGTGGCAAGCCCGGTATCCAGAGCATCGAAGGCAGATTCTGTCGCCTGATAAAGCTGCTCCCCCGCCTGGGTCAGGGAGAGTCTGCGCGTGGTGCGCACCAGCAGTTGCACGCCCAGCCGCTCTTCCAGGTCGCGAACAGAGCGGCTGATCCCCGACTGCGCCAGCCCCAGCCGCTGGGCGGCAGCGGTAAAGCTGCCCTCTCGCGCCACCTGCATAAAAAGATACAGTTCGTTGTAATTTTCCCGCTTCGCCATCATGCCCCACCAATTTATAACAATATGGTATGAATCCTAGCAGTTTTTGCCCTCTAATCAGCACTATTTCTGCTAACTATACTGGCCTCAACATCACAACACAGCCCGGTACCTCTTATGAAAACATTCACCCAAAAACTGTCAGCGGCCATGCCTGCAATGCTGCTATGCGCCTCTTTAAGTGGAGTAACAACCATGAGTTATGCAGAGACAACCAATCCGAACGCCCCGATATCGATGGTCACCACATGGGACAAAACCTTTGCTGAAAGCAAAAAGGTCGATCACCGTAAAGTCACCTTCCAGACCCGCTACGGCATTACGCTCGTGGGCGATCTCTATCTGCCGAAAGACCGGGACGATCGCAAGCTGGCGGCGATCGCGGTCAGCGGACCGTTCGGCGCGGTGAAAGAGCAGTCCAGCGGCCTCTATGCCCAGACCCTGGCGGAGAAGGGATTTGTCACCCTGGCATTCGATCCCTCTTACACCGGCGAAAGTGGCGGCCAGCCGCGCAATGTCGCTTCTCCCGATATCAACACCGAAGATTTCAGTGCCGCGGTGGACTTCCTCGGACTACAAAAAGAGGTGGATCGTAACCGCATCGGTATCCTTGGCATCTGCGGCTGGGGCGGCATGGCGCTGAACGCAGCCTCCATGGACACCCGCGTGAAAGCGGTCGCCACCACCGTAATGTACGACATGAGCCGGGCGATGGGCCACGGCGTGGGCGATGGTAAAGACCGCTACTCGGCAGCCGATCGCCATGCTGTTCTTGAGTATCTGAACGAGCAGCGCTGGAAAGACGCAGAGAGCGGTACCTTTGCCCATGCCGGACATGATATTTATGTCGAAAACGGCAAAGCGACCGCCGCTGAACGTATTCTGCCGGAAGCGTTACCTGCCGATCCGCATCCGGTACTGAAAGAGTTCTTTGATTACTACCGGGTGCCGCGTGGTTTCCACGAGCGCTCCGTAAACTCCACCGGCGCATGGACCGCGACCATGCCACTGTCGTTTATGAACATGCCGCTGTTGAGCTACGCCAAAGAGATCACCATCCCGACACTTATCGTCACTGGTGAAAAGGCGCACTCGCGCTACTTTGCTGAAGATGCCTACAAAGCTGTCGGCAGCAAGCAGAAAGAGCTGGTGGTTGTCCCGGGCGCTAACCATGTCGATCTCTACGACAATGTCGCCGGTAAGATCCCGTTTGCGCAGTTCGAGCAGTTCTTCAAAACCAGCCTGAAGTAATCCTCTCCGCCACCTGTCCCTGGCAGGTGGTGTTGTTTTTCCCCTTCGTGAAATCTGATTATGTCCACACTGAGCCAAACCACACAGAGTAACGAACGCGCGTACTGGGGCGGTATTTTTGCCATGACCTTGTGCGTATTTGTCCTGATTGCCTCGGAGTTTATGCCGGTCAGCCTGCTGACGCCCATTGCCCGCGATTTAAGGGTCACCGAGGGTCTGGCCGGCCAGGGGATTGCCATCTCCGGCGCGCTGGCGGTCCTGACCAGCCTGAGCCTGACCCATATTGCCGGGAATATGAACCGTAAAACGCTTCTGCTGGGTATGACGGCGCTGATGGCGGCGTCCGGGCTGCTTATTGCCTTTGCCTCCAGCTACCTGGTCTATATGGTCGGGCGCGCCCTGATTGGGATCGCCATCGGTGGCTTCTGGTCCATGTCGGCCGCAACGGCCATCCGCCTGGTGCCGCAACATCAGGTCTCCCGTGCGCTGGCGATTTTCAACGGCGGTAATGCCCTGGCAACGGTGGTAGCCGCCCCGCTCGGCAGCTATCTCGGAGCCACCATCGGCTGGCGCGGAGCCTTCCTGTGCCTGGTTCCGGTGGCAATGATCGCATTCATCTGGCAGTGCTTTAGCCTGCCGAAGATGGAGAATGACCGGGCGGCACAGGGTACGGTATTGCGCCTTTTCCGCCAGCCTGTGGTGCGCGTGGGCCTGTTAGCCTGCGGCCTGTTCTTTATGGGACAGTTCGCGTTATTCACCTACGTGCGCCCATTCCTCGAAACCGTCACCCAGGTCAGCGCCTCCGGCTTGTCGCTGATCCTGCTTACCATCGGTATCGCGGGATTTGTTGGCACGCTGATTATCGCCGCCTTTTTAAATGCGCGTTTTTACCAGACGTTAATGGCGATTCCCCTGCTGATGGCCATCATTGCCGGAATGTTGATCCTGACCGGGCACAGCGTCTGGATCGTCGCCCTGCTGTTGGGTCTCTGGGGTCTGCTGGCAACCGCAGCGCCAACGGGATGGTGGACGTGGCTCGCCCGTACTCTGCCCGAGGATGCAGAGGCCGGTGGCGGACTGATGGTGGCGGTGATCCAGCTCTCTATCGCCCTGGGCTCCACGGCGGGTGGCATGGTGTTCGATAACGTTGGCTGGCAAAGCACCTTTGGCATGAGTGCTATTTTGCTGCTGAGCGCGGTCGTGCTGACGTTTTTCACGGCACGTAAGCGCTGAACATCAGGAGGCCAGCGTGCCTTTCCCTGTGCGTAACGACTGCGGTGGAATACCGTATCCGCGCATAAAGACATTGCGCATATGACGCCGGTCCCGGAAGCCTGACTCACGGGCGATCACCTCCAGCGGTAAGCGGCTCTTCTCAATCATCAGTCGTGCAGCCTCAAGCCGCAATCGTTCTATCACCCGCGCCGGGGATTTACCCGTTTCATTTAAAAACAGGCGATTGAGCTGACGGGCACTCAGATGTACAGCATGGGCAAGATGCTCAACGGTAAGCGTTTTGCTCAGATTTTGCCGGACATACTCAATCGCCAGCTGCAGGCGGTCGCTTTTAGGGGATATGGCAAGCAGTTCTGAATGCTGGCGCTGCCCTCCCGTCCGGCGCTGATTCATGACCATACGGTGGGCAATATTGCGTGCAACATCGGTACCCTGATCTTTTTCAACCATCGCCAGGACCATATCAAACCCGGCGGTCATGCCAGCCGACGTCCAGATCTGATCGTCGATAATGTAGATCAGGTCCTCTTCGGTTCGTATGGTGGGGTGAAGGACTTTCAGGCTGTGGGTATAAGCCCAGTGTGTCGTGGCGCGTTTCTCCTGCAATAGCCCGGCCTGAGCCAGCACGAAGGCACCGGTACAAATTCCGGCAATACGGCGCGCGCCGGACGCATGATTTTGCAAAAAATGTATCACCCCCGCGGTTGCCGGTAAGGCGACGGGGGTGAGTACGCCACCCACAAGCCAGGTATCAACCTGGCTCTCTTCAGACAGAGGCTGGGTGATGACATTTATCCCGTAAGACGAGGCCACCTCTCCTCCCTTTTCTGAATATACCGTGCAGTGGTAGAAGGGTTCGCCTAATACCAGGTTAGCAAATTCAAAAATTGTCAGCGTCGATAACGCAAGAGACTGGAACTGGTCGGAAATAAGGAGCCCTACCCGATGCATGCCATTAATCCTTCTTCAGTAAAATCTTAATCACCCTGTCTATAGTGGGCTCCCAGCCCCCTGGCTGGACGTCTGTTGTCATTATTTTCTCACCCGGAAGATTTACCAAAAAAACGATTCATCAGGCAATACGTTAATTACCTGGCGCGACGCAGTTTTTACTGGATTTAAAACACACCGACGCAAAATGTCCGAAATCGTGCCCGTTTACGTCATTTTCTCTCTGGCGTCTTCACGTAATCTCAATTCATCCCTTACACCCTATCGAGGTGATTTAAATGAGTGATTCAGTGAAAGGAACGGCGGTCGTAACAGGTGCATCAACCGGCATGGGCGCGCTGTATGCTGCCCGGCTTGCAAGAATGGGTTACGACCTGATCATTGTTGCCCGCAATCATAACCGGCTCAATCAGATGGCAAGCCATATCACCGCCGACAGCGAACGTAACGTGGAGGTCGTGGCGGCGGACCTGAACGATCCGCGGCAGCTGGCCACCCTCGAGGAGAAACTGCGTAATGACGCGAGCATCACGCTGCTGGTGAATAACGCGGGAATGGGCACCCATACTCAGCTCGTTGACAGTAACGTTGAGCAGATGACGAGCATGATCAACCTGAACATCATTGCCCTTACCCGACTGACTTACGCTGTGGTTCCCGGCTTCGTTAAGCGTGGCCGGGGAGCCATCATCAATATTGGCTCCATTGTGGGTATCGCGCCTGAAGTGCTGAATGGCGTATATGGCGGCAGTAAAGCCTATGTTCTGGCATTCACCCGCTCTCTGCACCGGGAGTTAGCTGGCAAAGGTATTCAGGTTCAGGCTGTCCTGCCCAGCGCAACGGCGACGCCATTCTGGGATAACGGAGGCCTTCCGCTGAGCCAACTCGACCCGGGTATCGTTATGCAGGCCGAAGATATGGTTAATGCGGCGCTGGTCGGGTTCCAGCGCGGGGAGCTTATTACTATCCCTTCGCTGCATGACGAAAACCGTCTTCAGCAGTGGGAGCAGGCGCGTCAGGCGATCATTGAAGACTTCTCTCACAATGTACCTGCGGCGCGCTATCGGCCTTCTTCAAAGGTGTAATGCCTGAAGAAACAGAGTGATCAGTATTTTTCATCGCATATTCACCATCAACTATTCCCCAGGAAAAAATAATGAAAACGAAACTGAGTGTCAGTGCCCTGTTATTAGCGACGCAGGTCACCGCCGCATGGGCAGCGCCCGTACAAAACAGGCCAGAGCCTACTGCCGGGGTGGCTTCATTTCTCAAGGTACTGAACAGCAGCGGCGGAAAACCGATGGAGGCCTTAACCCCGCAGGAAGCGCGCCAGGTGCTGGTCTCAGCCCAGCAAGGGGCTAAACTGCCAGCGGCGCAGGTAAGCGAAAAAACGATTACCGTTCTCGGCAAGCCCCTGAATCTGACGGTGGTAAAACCCGAAAACAGCGGAACGCAGACGCTGCCTGTGTTCATGTTTTTTCACGGGGGTGGCTGGGTGCTGGGAGACTATCCAACACATGAACGACTGGTCCGGGATCTTGTAAACGCTTCGGGCGCGGCGGCTGTTTTCGTCAATTACGATCCTTCGCCTGAATCCCACTATCCTGTTGCCATCACGCAGGCTTATGAGGCCACGAAATGGGTGGCTGAACATGGCGCAGAAATCGGCGTTGACGGAAAACGCCTGGCGCTGGCAGGAAACAGCGTCGGTGGCAATATGGTGGCTGCCGTCGCGCTGCAGGCAAAACAATTTAACACCCCAGCGATCCGTTATAACGTCATGCTGTGGCCGGTAACGGACGCGCACTTTGATACCGCTTCCTATAATGAATTCGCTGACGGCTATTTTCTTACCCGGAACATGATGAAATGGTTCTGGGATAACTACACCACCTCGGATAAAGAGCGAAATACGATTCTGGCCTCGCCATTACGCGCGACGGCTGAAGAGCTTAAGGGGCTGCCGCCTACCCTTATTCAGACCGCCGAGCTGGACGTGCTGCGTGATGAAGGTGAAGCGTTCGGGCGCAATCTCGATAAGGCGGGGGTGCCGGTTACCGTCACGCGCTATAACGGGTTGATCCATGACTATGGCCTGTTGAATGCCCTGAGCGAAGAACCAGCGGTGAGAACCGCAATCAACCAGGCGGCTTCCCAGCTCAAAATCCATCTGCAGTAATTCCGTGGCCAGCCAGGGTCGCTGGCCTTCATTTACGGCTATGAGGGTGACTGAACCGTCTTCTGTTCGGAGCGATAGTATGAAGGCGATAGTGCTGAACGCCCCCGGTGGGCTCGATCATATTTCATTAACCGATTTGCCCGATCCTGGACAACCTGGTCCGGGCCAGATCCGCGTGGCAATCCATGCCACCTCTTTAAACTTCCACGACTTACTCGTCGCCAGCGGCAAGGTGCCGACCGCCGATCGGCGCATCCTGATGGCTGACGGCGCGGGCGTAGTAGACGCGACCGGCGAAGGTGTCACTGATTTCAAACCGGGCGACAGGGTGGTATCCACCTTTTTCCCTCAGTGGACAGAAGGCGATGTCATAGCGTCAGTCGGTGACTTCGGGCAGACCCCAGGCGATGGCGCCCAGGGATTTGCCGCGGAATATGTTGTGCGCCCTGCATCGCATTTTACCCATGCGCCTGCCGGATGGAGTCACGCTGAAGCCGCCACGCTGACTACCTCTGGTCTGACGGCATGGCGAGCCCTGGTCGTCAATGCAGGATTAAAGGCGGGCGATACGGTCCTGACGTTAGGGACCGGCGGCGTGTCGATTACCGCTCTACAGATTGCCAAAAGTATGGGGGCGAACGTGATTGTCACCTCTTCTTCTGATGAGAAGCTGGCGCGGGTAAAAGCGCTGGGAGCCGATCACGTCATCAATTATCGCTCAACGCCGCAGTGGGGAGAAAGGGTCCAGGAGATCACGGGTGGCCGCGGTGCGGATGTTGTCATTGAACTCGGTGGGCCGGGTACGCTGGCGCAGTCGATAGAAGCAGTGCGCATTGGGGGCCATATTGCTTTGATTGGCGTCCTGACGGGTATGGAAGGCGTTATACCGACCGCGATGCTAATGGCAAAACAGGCCCGTCTTCAGGGGCTGGTGGTCGGCAGCAATCGTATGCAACAGGAGTTTGTCAGAGCCCTGAATCAAACCGGCATCCGTCCCGTCATCTCCGACCGTTTTGAAGGTCTGGCTTCTGTTGGTGAAGCATTCAGCCACATGGCTGGCAGAAAGCATTTCGGGAAAATCACTGTTGAATGGTAGCCAGAGGCTAAAACCCGGTTAACGCTTCTATCGCGGAGAGTAAGATGAACCATTATCAGGCAGCAATCATCGGATTTGGTAAAGCGGGCAAAACGCTGGCGGCGGCGCTGGGCCGCGCTGGCTGGCGTGTGGCGATCGTGGAAAAATCGAAAACCATGTATGGCGGCACCTGCATTAACATCGGCTGTATTCCCACCAAAGCGCTGGTACATGATGCGCAGGCCGCCACTGACTTTACTGAGGCTGCGCAGCGGAAAGCATCAGTGGTTGAATTCCTGCGTGAAAAAAATTATCTCAATCTGGCGAATCTCGAGTCAGTGGATGTCATCGACGGGCAGGCGGAATTTCTTGATCCCCATACGTTGAAAATCACGTCAGGAGAGGCGATCCGCACGCTCAGTGCGGACCGTATTTTCATTAATACCGGTGCAGAGGCCCGCTTCCCACAGATTGAAAGGCTGATCGCCGGGCCACGCATTGTTGACAGCACCGGCATTCTGAATTTATCCAGCCTGCCAGAGCGTCTGGGTATTTTGGGTGGCGGCTATATTGGCGTTGAATTTGCGTCGATGTTTGCGCGTTTCGGCAGCAAAGTCACGCTGTTTGAAACCGCATCGCAATTTCTGGCGCGTGAAGACAGCGACATCAGCGCGGCGGTCGCCACAATCCTGCAGGATCAGGGTGTCAAAATAGAGCTGAACGCGGTGGTTGACGCCGTTACCAGCAGCAGTGAGGGCGTTACGCTGCACACCCCGCAGGGCGATCGCCAGATGGATCTCCTGCTGGTCGCCACCGGCCGCCGCCCTGCGACCGGGACGCTGAAGCTGGAAAATGCCGGAGTCTTAACGGACGCGCGCGGCGCCATCCAGGTTGATAAGAGACTGAAAACCTCGACAGACCACATCTGGGCGATGGGCGATGTCACCGGCGGGCCGCAGTTTACCTATGTATCCCTCGATGATTACCGCATCGTGTACGATCAGCTGCTGGGTAAAGGGACGCGTACCACGGACGATCGGCTGAATATCCCTTATTCGGTATTTATGACCCCTACGCTGTCGCGCATCGGCTTAACGGAAGCGCAGGCGCGGGAGCAGGGAAAAAATATTCAGGTGGTGTCACTGCCGGTGGCGGCGATCCCGCGGGCACGCGTTATTAACGATACACGGGGAATGTTGAAAGCCGTGGTCGAAAATGACACTCAGCAGATACTGGGCGTGTCGTTACTGGCTGCAGATTCGCATGAGGTGATCAACATCGTAAAAACGGTCATGGATGCCGGGCTGCCGTACACGGTGCTGCGCGATCAGATCTTCACCCACCCCACCATGAGCGAATCGCTGAACGATCTGTTTGCTCTGGTGAAATAGGCGCTATCCCTCAGACAGGCTGACCTGACGTGATGGCGTCAGCCTGCTTTGTACGCCACCCACTCTTGCCAGACATTTTCTGGGTCAATATCGCGGTAGCCGCGCTCTCTGATCATATCGTTGGCCGCCTCGTCCGGCAGCCGGATGGCCGTAGCGCCATCGCGGATAGCTTCTACCTCTTCCTGTGTTAACGCCCGCCCCAGCTCCTGCTCTTTATCAATCAGGACGACGATTAAGGCGGGCACAAAAATAATCTGCATATTTATAATCCTTTAATATGTTTGCCTGCCACTTTATCACTGGCTGTTAAGGTATAGCGCCTGAATCGTGAATTTCATCAGGACGGGAGCTTATGATGCTATAAATCCGGCAAGCCACTCTGGCAGATGTGGTGCTGCTCAGTGCGCTGGGATGCAGTACCTATCGTGCTCACTTTACTCATGTGGGTGTAAGAGGAATAATTGAATGCCTTTTTAAATGAAACAGGCATGCAATCTCTCTATCTACCTGAAGTGGACATTATTCATTTACGCTGACATTCAGCCTTTTGGCTTCCATCGTAATCAACCTTTGGGCAACCGTCATATCGCCGCCGTGAACACGATCTATCAGGTTCTGGATGAGCGTAACCATCAAAAAACTCTTGTTAGCAGGAGAGAAATCAGTCATATCAATCCCGCTCTCCTGAAGTTCATGATGTGCTGCTCTCTCTGTTTCTTCAACAATTTCAGCAGTTTTCTCGTTCATCCGATCAATGTGTGCAAAGACAATACGATTGATCATTTCTATCTGTTCTGGCGTGAAATTTTTTTCCATTATTGTCCCTCGAGAAGGTTAGAAACTTTAAAAATCGGTCATATTGCAACAAATATAATAAATGAATAGATCACCACTTAAATAGTAAGACATTCTTAAGCTTGAAGCGGCCAGCGCCTGCTTTGGCATCTGGCCATATGATGGCTTAACGCATGGTCAGGCCGCCATCAATGGATATGAACTGGCCTGTCACGTAGGATGACGCATCGCTGGAGAGCCAAAGCACCACGTCTGCAATTTCTTCAGCCCTGCCATGACGTTGCATAGGAACGCCCTGCACCATCGCCTCCAGCGCCTCTTTCTGGCCTGAGGCAACCATAGCGTCAACCATTGGTGTCCAGATAAGCCCCGGGCAGACGGCGTTAACGCGAATGTTGCGCGCGGCATACTCGAGCGCAGCACTTTTGGTAAGGCCAAGCACGCCATGCTTGGCAGCGTGGTAGTTAGCGCGTTCTGCACCACCCACAATCCCGCCGATAGATGAGCAGTTCACGATGACGCCGCTGCCCTGCTTACGCATCTGCTGCAGTTCGTACTTCATACAGCCCCAGACGCCGCGCAGGTTTACCGCCGTGACGCGGTCGAAATCTTCTGCTGTCGCATCCGCAATCTCTGCCAGCACATTCTGGATCCCGGCGTTGTTGAAGGCGATATCGAGGCGGCCAAAGGTCGCGACGGTCTCCTGCACCATCGCGGCGACGTCATCCAGATCCGCCGCGTTGCAGGTCATCGCTTTAGCGGTATAGCCGGAAGCCACCAGCGACTCTGCGGCCTGCGTCACCGCCCCGGCGTTAATATCAGCCAGCACGACGGATGCACCCGCCTCAGCATAGGCCTGGGCGGTGGCGAGACCAATACCCGAAGCGGCTCCGGTCACTAAGGCAATTTTATTATTGAGTGAATAGGTCATAATATTTTTCCTGTTTGAATAGAAGCTGGCTGTTAAAGATGTTTACCGAAGAAAGCAGCGAGTTTATCCACCGCCGGAGTGACGTACTGCGGCTTGTCATATAAATCAAAATGCGATGCGCCAGGAATAATCATTAATTCCTTCGGCTGTTTTGCATTATCAAAAGCCTGCTGGCTAAATTTACGGGTTTCTGCTTTCTCCCCCGCAATTAATAATACCGGCCGGGGAGAAATATCCTCCATATGCTCCAGCGGGTAATAGGCCATATGCAGCCCCGGACTGGTCACGACATAGCGGTTTCGGGCATTCGGATGCGCGCCCCGCGGGGTGAGATAATATTCCGTCGCTTCCCGCACAAAATTCGGCGTACGGGCATCGACGCTATCCCGCGCCGGGAGGAGCTGTTCAACCTTCAGCGGGGCACCGGCGGCCTCTTTATTTAACTGCGCATCGACGCTTTGCAGTAATTTCAGCCTGTCGGCAGCCGAGACCGGCGCCCCCTCAATACCGTTCCGGGTCGCATCCCCGATGTCGTAGGTCACGACCCCGGCGACCGCTTTCACCCGCAGATCGGTTTGCGCTTCGTGGAGGGTATAACCGCCACCAGCACAGATGCCCAGCGCCCCGATGCGTGCGGCATCAACCTGCGGCAGGCTGCTCAGGTAGCCAATCGCACTGCGAATATCCTGTACCCGGTCTGCCGGGTTTTCCAGGTCACGCGGCAAACCGCCGCTTTCGCCGTAGTGAGAAGCATCATAGGCCAGAGTAATAAATCCGCGCTTTGCCAGCTGTTGGGCGTAAAGACCCGAGGTCTGTTCTTTTACGCCGCCCCAGGGATGAGAAACGACGATGGCGGGGTATTTTTTCGCGCTATCGTAATCAGGCGGCAGGTAGAGATTGGCCGCCATTTTGACATCACCATTCTGAAACGACACTTTCTGTGCGTTCATGGCATTAATACCTTCGGCAACGGTAGTTGGCTGGGGTTGTTCAGAATATGCAGCGCTGGCAACAAATAATGATGCCAGCAATAATGAAACTTTAGATAATGACATAACGCCTCCTGACCGATATTTCTATCAGCATGATTGATCTGTTTTAATGGTAATTTCGTGAACCTTCAGCGTGATGAAAAATATCCACCCGCGCCGTTCAATCTCTTTTCAATTATTTCTTGATTACGCCTGACGGAAATTATTTCTTCCCATCCTTGTTTGCTTGCAAATAAATATACCTGACGTAGTCAACCCAGACCAGTGCGGCCTATTTCTTGCATTTATAAGCAGAATTCATTAATGTTTTTAAACCTGACTTATCTCCTGTGTCGCGTCCGTGTGAGGAAGAAATGGCTCGTGAGGGTTTCAGCGATTTATTAGCGCTTATTGCGGTAGCGCAAACCGGGAGTTTTACCCGGGCAGCGGCGCAGCTGGGCGTTACCCAGCCCGCCCTGAGCGCCAGCATCCGCGGTCTGGAGGAGCGGCTCGGCGTACGCGTGTTGCTGCGTAGCACGCGTCGGGTATCCCTGACCATGGCGGGGCAACATCTGGTGGACAGGATCGTGCCCGAATTTGCCTACATCGAGAAAGAGCTTGAATCGCTGAACGATCTGCGAGACAAGCCGACCGGCACCCTGCGCATCACCGCCATTGACTATGCCATTCGCCAGGTTTTGTGGCCTAAACTCTCCCCCTTTTTGCAGCAGTATCCCGATATCACCGTTGAGCTGATCAGCGAGTATGCCAGCGTCGATATTGCCGCCAGAGGCTATGACGCCGGTGTCAGATTCGGTATGGAGCTGGCGCAGGACATGATCTCCGTGCGTATCAGTCCGGATGTGAAGAATACGGTGGTCGGATCGGCGGACTATTTTACGCGATTTCCAGTCCCCGGGCGGCCTGAGGCACTCGACCAGCACAGATGCATTCGGCTGCGCACCTCTACTTATGGCGGCCTTTATGACTGGGAATTTACCGAGGGTCAGCGTGAGTTCTCCGTCAGGATCGGCGGCCCCGTCATCTGTAATAACGCTTACGACATTCTCGAAGCTGCAAAAGCAGGATTGGGGCTCGCCTACCTGCCGCAGGATATGGTTCAGCCCTGGCTGGATTCAGGCGAGCTGGTGTCGGTACTCGAAGCATGGTGCCCGCTCTGGCCGGGCTTGCATCTCTATTACCCTAACCGGCGCCAGCATTCCCGGGCCATGACGCTGATGGTTGAAGCGTTGCGTTTCCATGAGAATCAGGCATAACGGCGTGTTTCACGCATAACCGAGGCGGAATATGTCAGGCGAAATCTTCAGGGATATTGTGGCGTTTATTACTATTGCCCGGGAACGCAGTTTTACCCGGGCTGCTGCCGAACTGGGCGTTTCCCAGTCGGCGTTAAGCCATACCATCCGTAATCTTGAGGCGCGGTTGGGGCTACGACTGCTGATCCGCACCACGCGCAGCGTCTCTCCCACCGAGGCCGGGCAGCGCTTGCTTGAGCGGGTATCTCCCCGCTTCGATGTCATTGCCGGGGAACTGGCCTCCCTGAGCGAGCTGGGCAGCAAGATCGCCGGGACGGTCCGCATCACGGCGTCGGATTTCGCCTGGAACACCTTTGTCTGGCCGCGCCTTTCCGCTGCTTTGCTGCACTATCCTGACGTCAAGCTGGAGGTATCGAACGATCCGGCCCTGACCGATATTGTTGCCGATCGCTTTGACGCCGGTATCAGGCCAGGCGACAGGATCGGCAAAAATATGGCTTCCGTGCGGATTTCACCCGACTGGCGAAACGTCATTGTGGCCTCCCCTGATTATCTTTCTGCAAGACAGCTGCCGCTCACGCCGGAGGATTTGGCCCGACACGCCTGCATCAATACCCGCTACTCCATGAAAGAGGGTATCAGCCCCTGGGAACTTAAAAAGGGTGACACCCTGGAGGCTTGTCGTGTCGATGGCCCTTTGATCTTTAACTCGGTATATGCGGCGCTCGATGCAGCTCTGGCGGGATATGGTCTGGCTTTTGTACCGGAAAACCTCGCCCGCCCCTGGCTGGAGCAGGGCCGTCTTCGATCAGTGCTTGAGACGTGGTGCCCGCTGCGCCAGGGGTTCCACATTTTCTACTCCAGCGAGCGCCAGCTCCTGCCAGCACTCTCGATGATTATTGAGACGTTACGATATGAGCCAGCGGTCCAGGATGTTACATAGACCCACCGTTCAATGACTGATGGATCCGGGAATTATCCCTGGCAGGGTTCATGGCAGAGCAGCGGATAGGTCTGCCCCCGCTAAAAACAGCAGCATTGGTCTGGCTCAATCTGTCTATGCGCCAACCGTTAACTGCCGCAAAAAGGCGCATGACGTCTTCAGCTAAACGTCATGCGCCGCCTGTGAAGGCATCATCCATATTTAAGCTCAAGATCATCCCTGATATTTAACTGCTGCGCTCATTCAATTAGTGCGTTGCGGCGGCTCAGCCGTGCCAGCGTGACTGCCGGATAATATTGCAGAAGTTAAAAGGAGTGAAACCGGGTTCTTTATCCTTAATAACGTCAGCCTTTACGTTACCGAATGTCGTCTGCGGCTTGTGTTTTATACCGTCATAGAATGCCTGAATAATATCCTCTTTAAATGTTGGCGTACGGGGATACTGCTGCGTAACCGCTTTAATATCTGCTTCTGAGAATTTTTCATAATCGATTCCCAGCACATCCATTTCCACGCCTGCGGTAACCAGGGCTATTTCTGGTGCCATGAACTCAGGTATGCCGGGTGTGGTATGGAGTGCAATGGCTGTCCATACCTTATCAATGTCGGCAGGAGCGATACCATATCCCTTCAGAAAGGTACGTGCCGCATTGGCGCCGTCTACTTCAAAACGTTTGTCACAGCTGCAATGCTCATGGGTGAGCCCAATGTCATGAAACATACAGCCAATGTACAGCAGCTCACTGTCTACTTTCAGACCCCTTTCCTCTCCGGCCAGGGCCGCCCAGTAATAAACCCGGCTTGAATGATTAAACAGCAGCTCTGTTTCGGTGTCCCTGATAAATTCCGTGGCTTCTCTGGCCATACGGCTGTCCGGGACGCTGATACCTTTAATTGCAGAACGCATGAATAACTCCTTAGATGGCTATGGTGTGCCTCTAAATTAGGGTTTATCATTCATGTCTGCTACCGTACTTTTACGACGAATAAGGACATCTGGATTTATTCAGACGCCGGGAGGAGAAAATGAGTCATACCATAGCCATACTGGCGGTGCCGGGCGTGCAGTTGCTTGATGTAGGCGGGCCTATAGATGTTTTTGCTGAGGCTAACAGAATCCTGGGACGTCAATTTTATCGTCTGTATGTCGTTTCCGTCAGTGGCTCTGCTGTACAGGCCTCGTCCGGCGTCAGGCTTACGGCAGATTTTTCACTCACGGATATTTCAGAACTCGTTCCTGATACGTTTCTCATTGCGGGCGCACCAGGTATGTCTGGTTATACGCCAGAGAGCAATGTCCTGGCGGGTATTACCGACTTATGCGAAAAAAGTGAGCGGTTTGGATCCGTATGTACTGGCGCGCTGCTGCTGGCGCTTACCGGAAAACTCAACGGTAAGCAGGTCACCACCCACTGGAATTGTGCGGAACTGCTTTCTATCAGACATCCTGAAATAGTTGTGGAAAGCGATGCGCTGTTTATCGCCGATGGTAGGGTGCGTACTGCCGCCGGTGTGACATCCGGCCTCGATCTGGCACTGAGGCTGGTAGAAGAAGATCTGGGTCGGGAAATTGCGGCCGAGGTTGCGGATCAGTTAGTGATGTTCTTTCGTCGGCCTGTTAATCAGTCTCACTTTGTCAGACGAAGCCAACTTTCCCTGAACGGACGCTCAGCGCTCCAGGATCTTCAGCGTTGGGCAATTCAGAATATTAAAGAGATTGGCTCGGTTTCCATGTTGGCGCAACACATCAACCTTAGTGAAAGGCATCTTACGCGTATATTTCGCCAGGAGATCGGCTTGACCCCGGCTCAATGGCTGGAGCGCGAACGTGTGTCGAAAGCGCGCTTGCTGATTGAAAAAGAGAAGCTGCCCGCAAAAAAAATAGCCGCAGAATGTGGTTTCTCAGGTCCGGATGTCATGCGGCGTGTGTTCAGTCGGCTCACAGGCATGACGCCTGCCGCCTATCGGAAGATGGTAAGCCAACAGGAATACTTCCCCACCAAAGTTTGCCCTAAACTCACTGAATAGCGGCTCTGTTGTTAACTCACCCGACAAAGGACACCTGCATCATGCTAAAAATCCTCGGCAAAACCACCTCCATTAACGTGCGCAAAGTGCTCTGGACCTGTGAAGAAGTGGGTCTGGACTATCTTCAGGAAGATTACGGCAGCGGCTTTGCCTCAACGGAAACCGACGCCTTCCGCGCGCTGAACCCGAATGCGATGGTGCCGGTGCTGATCGACAATGATTTCGTGCTCTGGGAATCCAACGCCATTTGCCGCTATCTGGCGCGTAAGGCCGGGCGCGACGACCTTCTCCCGACAGATCCGCAAGCCTGCGCCAACGTCGAACGCTGGATGGACTGGCAGGCTTCGGAATTTAACAACGCCTGGCGGTATGTCTTTCCGGCCCTGGGGCGTAAAAACCCGGACTTTAACGATCCGGCGCGAATTGCCGCAGGAATTAAGGAGTGGAACCACCACATCGCGATCCTTGAGCAGCAGCTGCAACGCACCGGGGCATGGGTGGCGGGCGACACTTTTACCCTGGCCGATGTGGTGCTGGGGCTGTCGGTGAACCGCTGGAAGATGACGCCTTTTGAGCATCCACCGGTGCCCGCTATCGAGGCCTGGTTTGAACGTTTAAATCAGCGCCCGGCGTTTTTACGCCACGGAAATAATGGCATGCTTTGAGCATAATGCGCCGGGTAAATAAGCACTTTGTTATCAAGGTTATTTTATTTAATTACTTAATTCCCGCCCACCTCCGGTGCCTTAATAATTAAGTACTATCCTGGACAATCCATGACCAGGCTTTGCTAGCCTGATTATTCAGGCAAAGCTCAAACCGGAGGTATTCTTTGCTGATTAAACTTAAGAAAGAACGAACCCATCAGGAGGATCGTCGTCTTGCCCTCTGGCTGGCGACCTCCGCAGGATTGCTGAATGCCATTGCACTGGGGGCTTTCGGCTTCTTTCCTTCCCATATGACAGGCAATACCTCACAATTTTCCAGCGAAGTTTCCTCAACGGATCTGAACGATATTATTTTCTTCGCCACCATTATTTTGTCGTTTGTAACCGGGGCAATTATTGCGCGGATTATTGTTTTATGGGGCATCATGCATAATGTGCGGCTCATTTTTTGTCAGGTTTTGTTTATTGAAGGGTTATTACTGGCCGGCGTCTCCCTGCATGAAATCTATTTTCATACCTTCACGACCAACAGGGAAATTATTGTTTTTCTCTGCGGGCTGATGGGGATCCATAATTCCACCTCCACCCAACTTTCCGGCGGGCGGGTACGCTCCACCCATATTACCGGCACCTTAACCGACGCAGGCATTTCGCTGGCCTCCGTGGTGGTGGCGATGCTACGCCGGGATTACTCCAAAGATACGGCGGCACAACGCAGCCAACTTACAACCCATCTCACCACCCTTTTCTCGTTCATTACGGGAGGGATTGCCGGGCTGGTCCTATTCAGGTGGTTTGGGTTTACTGCGATGCTGGCGCTGGGAATCATGCTGGTTTTCGTGGCCGCCTTCTCCATCATAACGACCTCTCTACGCGTGCGAAAAGTCCGCGCTGCGCTGAGTAAATAACAGATACCTTCCACTCGTTAAGTGACGTTGTCACTTAACGAAATTATCTTTAAGACTATTCCGCCTGCCCCTATCCAACCCTTGTCCCGTAAGGCTTAACCCATTATCACCCCTATTTTCATAAGGTTAAAGATTCTACCGCTTCGCTGGAACCCTTCCCAAACCCTTGCTATAGCTCCATTACCCCTGCCAAAACATGGCATAACAACAGGCAACCGGTGGTTGCTATAACGCATGCGCACAGGGAGACACACTGCAATGCATCCATTACTCAAACGCTCGCTGCTTTTTGTCGGCGCGATTATTGTGGTCGTCGCCCTCCTCGTCTGGGGAATTGGGCTGGAGACGATCAAAGCGCGCCAGGTTGACCTGGTCTATCTCGGGCAACAGCATCTGATTTTAGTCTTCTCATCCATGTTCTTCGCCCTGCTGGTCGGTATCCCCAGCGGTATCTTGCTGAGCCGCCCGGCCGCGCGCGGTATCGCCGAATACGTCATGCAGATTTTTAACGTCGGCAACACCCTGCCACCGCTGGCGGTTCTGGCCCTGGCAATGGTGGTAATTGGCATCGGCGATACGCCTGCCATTATCGCCCTGTTCCTCGCCTCGCTGCTGCCGATTGTGCGTAACACCTACGCCGGACTGTGCTCGGTTCCGGCATCGTTACTGGAAGCGGCAAACGGCATCGGGATGACCAAATGGCAGCGTCTGCGCCAGGTGGAGCTGCCTAACGCCTGGCCGGTGATGCTCTCCGGTATTCGTATCGCCACCGCCATTAACGTCGGTACCGCACCGCTGGCCTTCCTGATTGGCGCCAGCAGCTACGGCGAGCTGATTTTCCCCGGCATCTACCTGAATGATTTCCCGACGTTGATCCTGGGCGCGGCGGCCACCGCCCTGTTCGCCCTGATTCTGGATACGTTGCTGGCGGCGCTGGGCCGTCTGATGAGCCCGCATCTCGCACGATAACAATAATAAGGAGGTTCTATGAGACTGTTTACCGGCCTGGCGGCGCTCTGTACCGCCGCGCTCTTTACCAGCCAGGCGCTCGCAGCGCCCCTGATCCTGGCGACCAAGAGTTTTACCGAACAGCATATTCTCTCGGCGATGACCGTGCAGTATCTGCAAAAGAAAGGGTTTGAGGTTAAGCCTCAGACCAACATTGCCACCGTCATTTCCCGTAATGCGATGATCAACAAGCAGATCGATATGACCTGGGAGTATACCGGCACCTCGCTGATCATCTTTAACCACATCAACAAACGCATGTCGCCAGAGGAGTCTTACGAGACGGTGAAACGTCTGGATGCGAAGCACGGTCTGGTGTGGCTCAAACCTGCTGATATGAACAACACCTACGCCTTTGCCATGCAGCGTAAGCGCGCCGAGGCTGAAAATATCAACACCATGTCAGAGCTGGTGGCGAAGATTGAGCAGGTGCGCAAAACCGACCCTGATAACAACTGGATGCTGGGTCTGGATCTGGAGTTCTCCGGGCGCAGCGATGGCATGAAGCCGCTGCAGGCAGCCTACAACATGGAGCTGGATCGCCCGCAAATTCGCCAGATGGATCCCGGTCTGGTCTATAACGCGGTGCGCGACGGCTTTGTCGATGCCGGGCTGGTTTACACCACTGACGGACGCGTTAAAGGCTTCGATTTGAAGGTACTGGAAGATGACAAAGGCTTCTTCCCGAGCTACGCGGTGACCCCGGTGGTGCGCAAGGATACGCTGGAAGCCAACCCGGGGCTGGAAGAGGCGCTGAATACCCTCTCTGCCCAGCTTAACAACGACGTCATCACCGAGCTGAACAAAAAGGTGGATATCGATCATCAGTCACCGCAGCAGGTCGCCCGTGATTTCCTGCGTAGCAAGCAGCTGCTGTAAGGAGGCGCTATGGATACCATTCACTACATTCTTGATAACTGGGGTTACATCATGACCCTGACCTTCCAGCACCTGTGGCTGGTGGCGCTGGCGGTGGGCTTAGCCATTATTATCGGCGTGCCGCTGGGCATTCTGATTGTCCGTCACAAATGGCTGGCGACGCCGGTGCTGGGGATTGCCACCATCGTGCTGACCATCCCGTCCATTGCTCTGTTCGGCCTGATGATCCCACTCTTTTCCATGATCGGTCAGGGTATTGGCGCCCTGCCCGCAATTACCGCCGTGTTTCTCTACTCGCTGCTGCCGATTGTGCGTAACACCCATACGGCACTGGACAGCCTGCCGCCCGGCCTGCGCGAAGCGGGTCGCGGCATCGGCATGACCTTCTGGCAGCGTCTGCGCTGGGTAGAAATTCCCATGGCGCTGCCGGTGATTTTCGGCGGCATCCGTACCGCGGTCGTAATGAATATCGGCGTGATGGCGATTGCCGCCGTCATCGGCGCGGGCGGGCTTGGCCTGCTGCTACTTAACGGCATCGGCGGGAGTGATATTCGTATGCTGATTGCCGGCGCGCTGATGATTTGTCTTTTAGCGATTGTGCTCGACTGGTTACTGCACCGTCTGCAGATCGTTCTGACTCCAAAGGGGATTCGATAATGATAAAACTGGAAAACCTCACCAAACAATTTTCACAGAAGCACGGCCAGACCTTTAAGGCCGTAGATAACGTCAACCTGAACGTGCCCGAAGGGGAGATGTGCGTCCTGCTCGGCCCATCCGGCTGCGGCAAAACCACCACCCTGAAGATGATTAACCGGCTGATTACTCCGAGCAGCGGCACCATCCAGATTAATGGCCAGGACACCAGCGAGATGGACACCGTGACCCTGCGCCGCAACATCGGCTACGTGATCCAGCAGATTGGCCTGTTCCCGAACATGACCATCGAAGAGAACATCACCGTCGTACCGCGCATGTTGGGCTGGGATAAAGCCCGCTGTAAAACCCGCGCCGAAGAGCTGATGGATATGGTGGCGATGGATCCGCATAAGTTCCTCAACCGCTACCCGCGCGAAATGTCCGGTGGTCAGCAGCAGCGTATCGGCGTGATTCGCGCCCTGGCGGCGGATCCTCCGGTACTGCTGATGGATGAGCCTTTCGGTGCGGTGGACCCGATTAACCGCGAGGTGATCCAGAACCAGTTCCTTGAGATGCAGCGCAAGCTGAAAAAAACGGTGATGCTGGTGAGCCACGACATCGACGAGGCGCTGAAGCTGGGGGACCGTATTGCCGTCTTCCGCCAGGGGCGCATTGTCCAGTGCGCCAGCCCGGACGAACTGCTGGCGAAACCGGCCAATGAATTTGTCGGCTCGTTCGTTGGCCAGGACCGCACCCTGAAGCGTCTGCTGCTGGTCTCCGCGGGCGATGTCACGGATCAACAGCCAACCCTGACCGTGCGACCAGCCACGCCGCTGCCGGAAGCCTTTGCCATCATGGACGACAACGACATTCGCGCCGTCACCGTGGTGGATGAAAATGGCAAACCGCTGGGCTTTGTGAAGCGCCGGGAAGCGCGCAATGCCACCGGCACCTGCGCCGATCTGCTCCACCCGTTCCGCATGACCGGCAAAGCTGAGGACAACCTGCGCGTGGTGCTGTCGCGTCTGTATGAGAGCAACACCAGCTGGATGCCGATTGTCGATGAAGAGGGGCGCTATAACGGCGAAATTTCTCAGGACTATATTGCGGAATACTTAAGCTCCGGCCGCACGCGCCGGGCGCTGAATATTCACAGCGACAGTTAATATTGTAAGCCGGGTCTTGCCCGGCTCTTCGCATTGCTAACCCCGCGTTTTCCCGTCAAAATATTGTATCTTCCTCATTTACGCGTAACCCATGCATCGACTCCATGCTTACCCTGACATCCGCGCGATGTTTCGCCGGTTGCTGATTGCCAGCGTCACCGGTGTGCTGGCGGCACTGGCCGTGGCCCTGTTCCGCCATGCTCTCTATTTACTGGAGTGGCTGTTTCTGAGTAACGAAAGCGGCAGTCTGGTGAATGCTGCCAGCGCCCTGTCGCCCTGGCGACGCGTCCTGACCCCTGCTCTCGGCGGGCTGGCTGCCGGGCTGCTGCTGTGGGGATGGCAGAAAATGACCGCCCAGCGGCCCCATGCGCCTACCGACTATATGGAGGCGCTTGAAACGGGTGACGGACAGTTTGACTACGCCGCCAGCCTGGTCAAATCCCTGGCGTCGCTGCTGGTCGTCGCCAGCGGCAGCGCCATTGGCCGGGAAGGGGCGATGATCCTGCTGGCCGCCCTCGCCGCCTCCTTTTTCGCCCAGCGCTTTACCCCCAAAACGGAATGGAAACTGTGGATTGCCTGCGGTGCCGCCGCCGGGATGGCCAGCGCTTACCATGCCCCCTTAGCCGGGAGCCTGTTTATTGCTGAGATCCTCTTCGGCACCCTGATGCTGGCCTCGCTCGGCCCGGTAGTAATTGCCGCCGTGGTCGCCCTGCTCACCACCCGTCTGCTCAGCCCCGGCGCGAATACGCTGTATGAGGTACACCTCAGCGACACGCTGACCGGGGTGGATTATTCATTGATCGTGGGAATGGGCCTGCTGGCGGGCATCTGCGGCCCGGCGCTGATGTGGCTCATGGCCTTCAGCCATTCCCTGTTTCTGCGCCTGAAGCTCTCTCCACCGTGGCAGCTTGCGCTGGGTGGCCTCATCGTTGGCCTGCTGTCGCTGCTGACCCCTAAGGTCTGGGGGAATGGCTACAGCGTGGTACAGGGGTTCCTGCTGGCACCGCCGTTGCTGTCGGTCATTGCGGGAGTATTTATCTGCAAGTTGCTGGCGGTTCTGGCCAGCAGCGGCTCTGGCGCACCGGGTGGGGTTTTTACGCCAACGCTGTTTGTCGGCATGGCGACCGGCATGCTCTTTGCCCAGCTCTTTATGCTGTGGTTGCCCGGCTCTGAAACCGCGATTTTGCTGGGGCTGGCAGGGATGGCGACGCTGCTCGCCGCCACGACGCACGCACCAATCATGTCGGCGCTGATGGTCTGTGAAATGACCGGGCAGTATGTTCTGCTGCCCGGTTTGCTGATTGCCTGTGTGGTGGCGTCCGTGCTGTCGCGAACGTTACGCCATGATTCGATCTACGGTCAGCACCCGGCCGAAAGCAGAGAGGTCGATATACTGCGCTAGCTCACGCTGTTCGGCGCGCGGCAGGTACGGCAGTTCACCCACCAGCGGTGCAGGCAGTTTTTTGCTTAACACATCAATAATTTCGGCATAGTGCGCCAGGCCCGGATTGATGCGGTTCGCTACCCACCCCACCAGCGGCAGGCCGTCATTGGCGATGGCTTGGGCGGTTAGGAGGGCGTGGTTGATACAGCCCTCCTGAATACCGACCACCATCAGCACCGGCAGTTGCTCCTGCACCACCCATTCTGACAGCGGGCGCAGATCGTTCATCAGGCTGCGCCAGCCGCCGGTCCCTTCGACCACCACGTGGTCCACCTTTTCGCTCAGGCTGGCAAGCCCGTTCGATAACAGGGTGTAATTCACCAGCCCGCTGTGCGCCACGCTGCTCTCATCTTCGCTAAGCGCAATGGGGTTAATGGCATGATAAGGAAGTTCTAAAGAGGAGACGCTTTGCAGCACCAGCGCATCTTTATTGCGCAATCCCTCTGGCGTCTCTTTACTCCCTTTGGCTACCGGTTTGTACCCTGCAACACGCTTTCCGCTGGCCATCATGGCTTGCAGCAAGGCGCGGGACACCACCGTCTTGCCGACGGAGGTATCAGTACCCGTTACAAAGAAACGCTTAAGCATCACTTACTCCACCGTTATGCTCTGAAAATATAAATGAAGGAAATAATTCAGTGGAGGAAGTCTAAGGCATGCGCTATCTGCCCGGTTTGAGATAGCGCAATTTTTGGTAAGACTGTAAAAAAACAGTTAACCCTGCAACAGACGAATCAATAGTGAGCCGTTATACATCGCATCCTTCACCAGCGCTGCGCCGGCCATCGTGCCCTGATTGGTGAACTGAGTACTTTCCACCATGATGTGCTTGCTGTAGGCCGGCAAGGACTGCTGGCGGATGGAGTCGGCGATTGCCGGGAAGAGCACATCCGACGCCTGGCTCAGGGGCGAGCCAATGAGGATTTTCTGCGGATTAAACAGGTTAACCATAATGGCAATGATCCGCCCGACGTTGGTGCCGACGCCGGTAATAATATCTTTTGCCAGTAGATCGCCCTGCTGCGCAGCGGCGCAGAGCGACTCGACCGTCAGGGGCTGGCCGTGTAGCGCGGAGCTCATCGACTGGCCGAGCCGGAGTTGGGCCAGCTCCAGCACGCTGTCAACGCTGGCAATAGTCTCCAGACAGCCGTGGTTACCGCAGTAACAGCGCTTGCCATAGGGATCGACCTGGGTGTGACCAATCTCCACCAGGCTGCTGCTGCCCGCGTGCAGCAGGCGGCCATCGGTGATCACCCCGGCCCCCACGTTGTGGTCGATCACCACCTGAATCACGTCCCGGGCGCCGCGAGAGGCGCCGAACAGCGCCTCGGCCATCGTCCAGGCGCTGATATCATGCTGAATATAGACCGGCACGCCGGTGTGATTTTTCAACACCTCACCCAGCGGCATCTCTTTGACGTCGTCGTAGAACGGCATCCGGTGGACAATTCCATTTTCCGTATCAATGATACCGGGCATGGTGATGGCAATGGCGGTGAGGCGTTCCAGCTTCTGCTGATGATGAATGAAGAATTGGTCGATTAGGGCGGTGATCCGCACTTCCAGCGGCTGGACAGCTTGCAGTTCCAGCGGCAGCCGATCTTCCACCACCAGCTTGCTGCTGAGATCGCGCAGCGCAAGGTAAATTTCACCGCGGCTGATGCGCAATGAGAGGTAGTGCCAGGCTTCGGTTTCCACCACCAGCCCAACGGCCGGACGGCCACGACTGCCCGGCTCCTGAATTTCTGTTTCCTGCACCAGGTGAGCTTCGAGCATCTCACGCACAATCTTGGTGATACTGGCAGGCGCCAGTTGCGCAAGCCGAGAAAGATCGATGCGCGAGACCGGCCCAAGCTGATCAATCAGGCGATATACTGCACCTGCATTGGTCTGCTTAATCTGATCGATATGCCCTGGCTGACTATCAGCAACCACCACGTACTCCCTTATTTTCGCGCTTCGAAATAAACTGTGGGCTATGGTGAAGCACTTCTACAGTAATCGTCAAATTTTTACTTAGCCTTGTGATTTACAGCACATTTTTACCCGCTTTTTTTGCCGGTCAGCGACCCATTGCCGCGTTGATAAGCAGATCTTTGAACCGCTGTGCCGCCGCGCTGAGTTCATGGTGTTTTGACCATACCAGCCACATCTCTGAAACCGCGTCCGGTTCGGTGAGCGCCACCCAGCGCATCTCATGGAGCTGCAGCCGTCTGAACGAGGCCGGCAGGATCGATACCCCCAGCCCCGCCGCCACCAGTCCGATAATGGTCATCGCCTCGCCTACCTCCTGGGTGATGACCGGGTTTACTCCGTAGCGCCGCAGTAATCCCAGGATGTCGTCGTACAGACCGGTGCCAACGTGCGGGTCAAAAAAGACAAACGGCTCCTGCGCCAGCTCCGTTACCGAGATTTCAGTTCTTGCCGCCAGAGGGTGATCGCGGTGGATCATCGCCAGCAGCGGTTCGCGCAGCACCCGCTGCCAGGCCAGGGTATCCGGCAACTGAGTGTTACGCATCAGGCCGAGATCGAGCGAGCCTTCGCTGAGGGGGACAATCTGCTCCCGGGTGTTGATCTCTCGGGTCTGGATATGCACATCCGGCGACAGGCGGCGAAACGACGACAGCGTTTGGGAGATGGCGCTGATAAAGGGCGCGGAGGAGGTAAATCCGATGCGTAGCTCGCCGGTTTCGCCATGGTGCAGGCGCTCTGCCCGGGCAGCTGCCTCTTCCACCATGCTCAGGATCTGGCGGCTGTCCGCCAGAAATTGTCGCCCTGCGGGGGTTAGCCCGACGCTGCGGTTGGTGCGCGCCAGCAGGCGAGCGCCCACCTGCTGCTCAAGAACCTGGATTTGCTGGCTGAGAGGCGGTTGGGAGATATTGAGCCGCGCCGCCGCGCGCCCAAAATGCAGCTCCTCCGCGACGGCGACAAAGTAGCGTAGATGACGCAGTTCGATATTCATATTTTAAAAGTATCATTTGAGATTATTAATATATTAGACAGAATATTTACAATTTCCTACCCTGATCCCTGTGGTCATACCCGTCACCAGAAATCACGGGGATGTTGAAGCAAGGAACTTACGTGAGTCGCACAACAACGGCTGATATCGCCCCAATCAATGATATCGATCTCTTACCCAACAATGCGCAACCGGTTCGGTTTATCAAACGCGGCACCCCGCAGTTTATGCGCGTCACGCTGGCTCTTTTCTCCGCGGGGCTAGCCACCTTTGCCCTGCTCTACTGTGTGCAGCCGATCCTGCCGGTGCTATCCCAGGAGTTTGGCGTCTCCCCGGCCAGCAGCAGTATTTCCCTCTCAATCTCGACCGGGATGCTGGCGGTCGGCCTGCTCTTTACCGGGCCGCTCTCGGACGCTATCGGACGTAAGCCGGTGATGGTCACCGCACTGCTGCTGGCGTCGGTTTGCACCTTGCTGTCAACGATGATGACCAGTTGGCACGGGATTTTAATCATGCGCGCGCTGATCGGGCTTTCCCTCAGCGGTGTGGCCGCGGTGGGCATGACCTACCTCAGCGAGGAGATCCACCCCAGCTTTGTCGCTTTCTCGATGGGGCTCTACATCAGCGGTAATTCCATCGGCGGCATGAGCGGGCGGTTGCTGAGCGGCGTCTTTACCGATTTCTTTAGCTGGCGAATAGCGCTGGCGGCAATCGGCTGCTTTGCCCTGGCCTCCGCGTTGATGTTCTGGAAGATCCTGCCGGAGTCGCGCCATTTTCGCCCCACCGCGCTGCGGCCCAAAACGCTGCTGATTAACTTCCGCCTGCACTGGCGGGATCGGGGGCTGCCCCTGCTGTTTCTCACCGGTTTTCTGCTGATGGGCTCGTTTGTCACCCTCTTTAACTACATCGGCTACCGGCTGATGCTCTCGCCGTGGCATCTGAGCCAGGCGCTGGTGGGCCTGCTGTCGGTGGCCTATCTCACCGGTACATGGAGCTCCCCAAAAGCCGGAGCGATGACCACCCGCTTCGGGCGTGGGCCGGTGATGCTGGTTTCCACCGGCGTGATGCTGGCCGGGGTTCTGCTGACGCTGCTCGCTAACCTGTGGGTGATTTTTGCCGGGATGCTGCTCTTCTCCGCCGGTTTCTTCGCCGCCCACTCGGTCGCCAGCAGCTGGATCGGCCCGCGCGCCCGTCGTGCCAAGGGCCAGGCCTCGTCGCTGTATCTGTTCAGTTACTATCTCGGCTCCAGCATCGCCGGGACGCTCGGCGGCGTGTTCTGGCACCAGTATGGCTGGAATGGCGTAGGTGGGTTTATTGCGTTGATGTTGTGTGGGGCGCTGGTTGTGGGGGCTAATCTGCACAAACGATTGCATTAATGTTACGTGACCTCGTGTTTCGCCCAACCTGATGGTACTTTTAGCTATCAGTTGATGCAGACACGAGGTCTTAATGGAAAAGAATAACTATCAGCAACTCACCCGCACCTTCCAGCGTCTCTCCCGCTTCTCCCACCTCTCCGCCATCGCCGGCTGGGACATGCTTACTATGATGCCTGCAGGCGGCAGCGCCGCGCGGGGTGAAGCGCTGGCAGAGCTGAGCGTCCTGCAGCATCAAATCCTGACCGATAAAAACGTGGCCGACTGGCTGCGTAACGCCGAAAGCGAAGATCTTAACGACGTTGAACAGGCTAACCTGCGGGAGATGAAACGCCACTATCAGCAGGCTGCGCTGCTGCCGGAATCGCTGGTTGAAGCCAAATCGCTGGCGGGCAGTAAATGCGAGCATGCCTGGCGCACCCAACGTCCCGCGAACGACTGGCAGGGTTTTGCCGTCAACCTGAAAGATGTGGTGAAACTGAGCCGGGAAGAGGCCCGCCTGCGCGCCGAGGCCAAAGGCTGCACCCCTTACGACGCGCTGCTGGATATCTTCGAGCCGGACATGACCAGCGCCCGGCTGGACGAGCTGTTTGGCGATCTCAAAACCTGGCTGCCGGATCTGCTGGCGCAGGTGGTCGAGAAGCAGGCGCAGCAATCCTTCGTACCGCCGCAGGGCCCGTTCCCGACCGCCATTCAGCGTGAGCTGGGGCTGGAGGCGATGAAGAGCCTTGGGTTCGACTTTAACGCGGGCCGTCTGGACGTCAGCGCTCACCCATTCTGTGGCGGCGTGCCGGAAGACGTGCGCATCACCACCCGCTACAACGAAGACGAACTGCTGAGCGCCCTGTTTGGCGTGATCCACGAAACCGGCCATGCGCGCTATGAACAGAACCTGCCGCGCAACTGGCTTGGTCAGCCCATCGCCCTGGCGCGTTCTACCGCTATCCACGAATCCCAGAGCCTCTTCTTTGAAATGCAGCTCGGACGCAGCAAGGCGTTCCTCAACCACCTGCTCCCGGCCGTCCATGAACGTTTCGGCACCCAGGCGGCCTTTACACCAGAGAATTTTGTCGCCTGGAACCAGCGGGTGAAGCCTGGCTATATCCGCGTGGATGCCGACGAAGTGAGCTATCCGGCACACGTCGTGCTGCGCTATGAAATTGAGCGGGCGCTGATTAACGGCGAAATCGAGGTGGAGGACATTCCGGCGCTGTGGGATGAGAAAATGCAGGCCTGGCTGGGCTTATCAACAAAAGATAATTACCGCAACGGCTGTATGCAGGATATCCACTGGACCGACGGCGGTTTTGGCTACTTCCCGTCATACACCTTAGGCGCTATGTACGCCGCGCAGTTGTTCAGTGCGGCCAAAACCGCGCTACCGGGACTGGACGCATCCATCGCCGCCGGGGATTTCAGCGCCCTGTTCGACTGGCTGCGCCAGAACATCTGGCAGCACGGCAGCCGCTTCACCACCGCCCAGCTGATTGAGCAGGCGACCGGAGAAGATCTCAACAGCCGTTACTTCCGCGATCATCTGACCTCGCGCTATCTGTAATCCCCCACGCCGGGTCATCGACCCGGCGTTGTACATATGGTTACACGCCGATACCAATCACTCACGGAAGCCCCGAAATTTCAGGGATATAGTTCTTTCAACGGCCCCGCAGTGGGGTTAAATGAAAAAACCAATTCGAGGGTAAGATGATGAAAAAGGTATTAGCTCTGGTTGTTGCCGCTGCTATGGGTCTCTCTTCTGCTGCATTCGCCGCTGACGCTGTTGCCAACACCGCGGCTCCGGCTGCCACCTCTACCGCGGCACCGGCTGCGAAAACCGTGCAGCATAAAAAACACAAAAAAGCCGCTGTACAAAAAGCGCAGGCGGCTAAAAAGCACCACAAAAAAGCTGTGAAGAAAGAAGAGGCCGCACCTGTAGCCCAGAAAGCGCAGGCAGCGAAAAAACACCATAAAAAAGCAGTGAAACACGAAGCTGCTGCTCCAACTGCAAAACCGGCTGCATAAGCCCGCTTAGCTTAACGTGTCCGAGACGGACACGTTGGTCATCGGCGCTGTACCGGCAAGGTGGCAGCGCCGTTTTTTTATCCGGAGGGCGTTATGTTGCAGCGCTATCGGTTTGAGTTAATTCTTGTCACGCTTATTTTATGCGCACTTGTCGCGGGTGTGTTTTATATTTCCTGACTGTAGTACGCTGATTTTACTCCCACTTTCGCGCTGTCCCGTCTATAGTTAATTACCAGGGTTCATATTTAATAATCATAATTAATCCCTTTAGAGTGTGATATGCGTAAATCTGTTGCGATTGTGCTGGGAACATTTTTTCTCTTTTCTGGATTAAGTCATGCGGACGATGGCGACAACGAGGCTGCGAACGCCAAAGAGATTCAAACGCTGTTTTTTGGTCATGACGATCGCACGCGTGTCGCCGATCCGTCCCGCGCGCCGTGGGAGGCCATTGGCCAGCTGGAGACAGCCAGCGGAAACCTCTGTACCGCCACCCTCATCACCCCTCGACTGGCGCTGACCGCCGGACACTGCCTGCTGGTGCCGCCGAAAGGTAAACCGGATAAGGCCGTTGCCCTGCGCTTCATCTCGCAAAAGGGGAGCTGGCGTTATGAGATCCACGGCATTGAAGGCCGCGTCGATGCCTCGTTAGGCAGACGGCTGAAAGCCGACGGCGATGGCTGGATTGTGCCGCCCTCTGCCGCCTCGTGGGATTTTGGTCTGGTGGTGTTGCGCAACCCGCCGTCGGGGATCACCCCGCTACCGCTGTTTGCCGGGGATAAAGCGGAGCTGACCGCCGCCCTGAAAGAGGCCGATCGCAAGGTGAGCCAGGCGGGATATCCGGAAGATCATCTGGATGTGCTGTACACCCATCAGGACTGTATCGTCACCGGCTGGGCGCAAAACAGCGTGCTGTCCCATCAGTGTGATACCCTGCCCGGCGACAGCGGTTCGCCGCTGATGCTGAATACCGCCGCAGGCTGGCAACTTATCGGCGTTCAAAGCTCGGCCCCGGCGGCGAAAGATCGCTGGCGGGCCGATAACCGCGCCCTGTCGATCACCGGTTTTCGTGACAAGCTGGCAGAGCTGGCCCAGGAGTGACTTAACACTGGCGCTGCTGGCGTAGCGCCATAATCGCCTCTATCGGCATCGGCTGACTGTACCAGTAGCCCTGGAGCTGATCGCAGCCCGCCAGACGCAGCAGCTTCATCTGTTTTTCGTTCTCCACCCCTTCTGCGACCACCGTCATCCCCAGCGCGGTGGCAATGCGCACCGTACCGCTCACCAGCGCCGAGGCCTGTTCGTCATGATCCACCAGCCCGGCCAGGGATTTATCAATCTTGATGGTATTGAAGTTAAAGCGACGCAGATAGCCGATACTGGAGTAGCCGGTACCGAAATCGTTCAGTGCCACCGCGATACCCTGCGCCTTAAGATTATTGATGGCTGAGCGTGCCCGCTCGGGATTTTCCAGCACGTAGGTTTCAGTTACTTCCAGCTGCAGGCGCGTGGGGGGAAAGCGGCTGAGGGCCAGCGCACCTTCCACTTTGGCTTCAAATTCGGGATCACGAAACTGCGCCGGGGAGATGTTGACCGAGAGTTTTAAATCCGTGTATGGCTCCAGGTCCTGACAGGCCCTTCTGAGGACAAACTGCCCCAGGCCGTAGATCAGACCGCTGGTTTCGGCGACGGTAATAAACTCATCCGGCGCCAGCGGCCCCTCGGGACGCCGCGGCCAGCGCACCAGCGCTTCCACGCCGACCATTTTCTGGCTGCGGGCATCGATGATCGGCTGATACCAGACGTCAAACTCATTATGTTCCAGACCATGACGGATCTGCCCCTCAATCGCCAGCCGACGCTCGCGCGCGTTGTTCAGCTCGGCATCATAGTGCGTCACCCGCCCCTTGCCGGTAATTTTCGAGTGGTACATGGCAATATCGGCGCGACGGAACAGCTCGGTGCTGGTGCACTCCACCAGCGTGCCGCTGGCGATGCCGATACTGGCGCCAATGTGGATGGAACGCTCACCGACGACGATGGGCGAGTGGAGATAATCAAGCACAAAGCCACCAAACGCCGAGGCGAGCGCTTCGGCGTTGTCGCCCCCGATCGTCATGGCAAACTCATCGCCGCCCATCCGGGCCAGCATGCCGTCTTTGGGCACATTGTCGCGCAGCGCGCCCGCGATGATGACGATCAGCGCGTCGCCCACCTCATGGCCGTAGATATCATTGACGTCCTTAAAGCCGTCGAGATCGATAAACACCACGCTTTTGCGATCGGTATCGCCGCGCTGGCTCACTCGCTCCAGCTCTTCAATCAGCGCCCGGCGGTTGGGTAGATGACTCAGCCAGTCGGTGCGCGCCACCGACCGCGCCAGCGTCTCCCCCCGCGCCAGTTTATACAGCCCCACGCAGCTGAAGAGAATAAACAGCAAAATCAGCGCCGCGGTGAGCAAGACGATCTGCGTGATGTCGAGGGAGGCCGCTTTCGCCGCTGCGGCCCCCGGCAGTCGCGGCTGCCATGAAAGATAGCCCAGCACTTCGCCGGAGGAGCTTTTTAGCGGCACGCTGACGTCGCTCACCCGCTCCGGCGTAAAGGTCAGGTTATCGATCTGAAACGTATTCCCGAGATCGCGCAGGATTTGTGGGTTGATGTGGCGAGTTATCACCAGAAAACGACGCGTATTATCCCCCACCCGCAGGCTGCCAATCGTCGGACGGATCAGGCCAACGCCAACAAAAGCAATCCCTGCCCGGGTACGGGTGATCCCGGCGTAGATATTTTTATCTGAGCGCAGGGCGTTGGTATGCATCAGGATCAGCGATTTTAAACCGTCGCCAAAGAAGTCGAGGTTTTTTTCAGCGAAAGGCTGGCCCTGGAACGATCCCCACAGCACCTGAAACCGTTCGTCGAGTACAAAGGTGCCGTCATAAAGGTTATTCACCTTGTAGCCCGCGCCCCAGGTGTTGTAGAGCCAGTCGATGTCGAGCGCCGGGCGATAGGCCTCCCGCACGGCATCGTCCCAGACAGCATTATCAATCACCAGCGACCAGACCCGGTTCACCGATGTCTGAATAGCACCCTCTACCGAGAGCGCGGTGCGCTGCTCGTCGATTTCGTTGGCTTTACTGCTGATAAGGTTGAGGGAGAGGTAGAGCAAGGCGACCACAGAGAAAATTAAGCCGACCCCTGCCATGAAGATCATGGCAAACAAGGTCCTGGCAGAAGGAATTTTATGCCAGCTTAAAGGGTTACGCATTCAGTCACCGTCCTTTTTTATGCCCTCCGTCTAAGCGTAATACAGGAGATAAATTTCGCTGCCCGTAATGACAGGCAGCGACGTTATCAGGCCAGTTTTATCATGATCATTCCGGCGAGGAGCAGCACCAGGCCAACCCACCCTTTTTGATTCAACCGCTGTCCGAAGAGGATCCAGCCTGCGGCAAGCGTTGCCGCAATACCAAACCCGCCCCACAGGGCATACGCAACCGACAGATCAATCCCCTTCACCGCCTGTGACAGCGCGCTGAAGGCGCCCAGTACCGCGGCAATCGACAGCAGGCCGTAGGTTTTGCGGCGAAAACCGTCTGAGAATTTGAGCAGAACGTTGGCAATAATTTCGAGCACGATAGCCAGGGCTAACCAGGCGGCATGGATCCACTCAAACTGCTGCATGGGTCACCTCCGCACGCGATTTTGCCGGTTTCCGGGTGCCGGATTTAATTAATATGATGCCCGCCACCAGCGTCGTCAGACCGGCCACTTTCATCAGAGAAAGCGACTCATCAAACAGCATCACGCTGAAGAGCGTAATTAACAAAATACCAATACCTTCCCATAACGCGTAGGCCACGCCCAGTGCGATTTTTTTAACCGCAAAACTGAGGAAAATATAGGAGAGCGCAATCATCGACAGCATTAAAATATAGCCGCTGTGACTGCCGGTGACGCTGGCCCATTTCATGGAGAGGGTGCCGGTTATTTCAGCAACGATAGCAAGACCTAAGAGGATCCCGTAAAACATCTTTTTCTCCTGCTTGAGAATATAATCCTTCGCGGCTCGCCAGTAACGGCAGCCGGATAAAAAAAACGTAACAGATTAGCTGGACGCAATGCGCCAGCTCAGGCAGAGAGAGGGTCTACAGCGCGTTGCGCCAGTGTTGCTCGCCAGACGTAAGGCAAAAAGAGGAGAACAAAGCGGGAGTGATTTTTGATAAAACGGTACTGAACAGATTGTCCATAAAATTACAATTATCTGCGGTGTTGCTTCTCGTCAGTGCAGATGAAAATTGTCTCCGGTAGTTAAACACAGCTGATTTTTACCATAAGCCAGGATTTTACTCAAAGTTTTTTCATTTCTTTACCCTCATCGTTTGCGTTTGGTTAATTTATTAAACGTGCAGCACCGTTAGAATAAATATAAAGGACATTATCAGGAGCCAGCATGGCGAAACCCATTATTACCCTCAACGGATTAAAAATAGTCATCATGCTTGGCATGCTGGTGATTGTACTGACCGGGATCCGTTTCGCGGCGGATATTATCGTGCCTTTTATCCTGGCGCTGTTTATCGCCGTGGTGCTTCAGCCTGTTGTGCGAAGACTGGTGCGGCTTCGTCTGCCACGCGTGCTGGCTATTACCCTGCCGATCCTGCTTATCGTGGTGCTGATGGCTTTGCTGGTGGCTTATCTTGGCACCTCGCTGAATGAACTGGCCCGCACCCTGCCGCACTATCGCACCTCGCTGGCTGTTCCGCTGCTGCATCTTGAACCCTGGCTACAGCGGGCCGGAATTGAAGTGTCGATGGAAGACCTACTGAAATATATCGACCCCAATGCCGCTATGACGCTGGTGACCGCCCTGCTGGCCCAGCTCTCCAGCGCCATGACCTCCATTTTTCTTTTGCTGCTGACCGTGGTCTTTATGCTGCTGGAGGTGCCGCAGCTACCAGCGAAACTCCAGCCGCTGATGACCCGGCCGGTGGAAGGCATGGCTGCCATCCAGCGCGCCCTTGACAGCGTGTCGCACTATCTGGTGCTGAAGACCGCCATCAGTCTGGTGACCGGGCTGGTGGTGTGGGGGATGCTGGCGGCGCTGGAAGTACGGTTCGCCTTTGTCTGGGCGCTGCTGGCCTTTGCGCTGAACTATATCCCTAACATCGGTTCGGTGCTGGCCGCCATTCCCCCTATTGCCCAGGTGCTGGTCTTCAGCGGTTTTTACGCTGCGCTGGTGCTGCTGGCAGGCTATCTGCTGGTGAACCTGATCTTCGGCAATATCCTCGAGCCCCGCGTGATGGGCCGCGGGCTGGGTCTCTCAACCCTGGTGGTCTTTTTGTCGCTGATCTTCTGGGGCTGGCTGTTGGGTCCGGTTGGCATGCTGCTGTCGGTGCCCCTGACCATTATTGCGAAGATTGCGCTGGAGCAGACGCAGGGCGGCAAAAGCATTGCCCTGCTGCTCAGCGATATGAGCCGGGAAACGTGACGGTTAGCCAAACTCCAGCACCGGCTTGCGGGTTCGTCCCGCCTGGCGGTAATGGGCAAGCGCCGACTGCCAGTCGGTAAAAGGCAGTAGCGTCGTGTCACTGTAATGGCTGGCGACAAGCCATGACCAGATATCGCGAAATGTGGCCTGCCACGCCTCAGGTGCGAGCGCATCCAGATAGTTGCGGATATGAAACCAGTGCACCGACGGAAAATGACGTTGTAATGCAAAGGGCTGACCGGAGAGCAAACCGTAGCAGATAAAGGCGGCGCTTTTGTCCATCGCCCCCAGGATCGCCAGCGCCAGCTCGCCGCCGGTGGCGTCATAGACGATATCGCTGGCCGCAGCGAGGGCACGCACGCTGTCCAGCTCGTGCTGGGCAACCGGGATAATCCCCATCGCCCGCAGCCGATCTGCGTGTACCGCCGAGCGGTGAACGCCGTAGACCTCGGTTGCGCCCTGCCGCAGCGCCCACTGCCCCAGCAAAATGGCGCAGTCCGAACCGGTGGCCGTCAACAGCACCCGTTTCCCCTGTGGGGGATAGAGGCTGAGCATCAGCCAGGCCGCCAGCGGATTGATGAACGCCCGCGCCGCCAGCGAGTCAGGAATGGTATCCGGAACCGGGATCGCAAGCGTCGCCGGGCAATCCACATACTGCTGCCAGGTGCCTTCCCCGCGCAGGGGCAAAACCCGCGTGCCGATAAGCGCCGCCGCGCTGTCCGGCGCGGCAATCACCCGCCCTACGCCTTCGTATCCGGCGACGGCAGGCAGGGTAATGCGATGGCGGTAAGCGCCCGTAATGGGGATCAGATCCGACGCGTTGACCGGCGCCATCAGCATCTGCACCCGAAGATATCCCGGCTGCAGCGACGCTTTTATCGCCGTTTCCCGCCGCAGAACAGTCTCAGGCTCACCAAACTGGCGATAGCATAAAGCGGTGTTTTCCATACGCTAACGGCTGCGTTTGGCGTGACGCTCAAAGTTTTCCTGCTTCGCTTCACCTGATTTACGCAGCGCGACGTAACAGGCGCCGCTGCCACCGTGGTGCGGCTGGGCGACGCAAAAGGCCTGCACCGCTTCAAACTCCGCTAACCAGCGCGCCAGATAACTGCGCACGATGTTGGCGTGAGAATTGTCGTCGCGCCCTTTACCATGAATGATAATCAGGTTGCGCAGACCGTCACGCTCCGCCTGACGGATAAAGGTGTAGAGCTGCTGGCGGCACTGCTCAACGGGCTGGCGCAGCAAGGTCAGGCTCGCCTGACGCGGATATTTACCCGAGCGCAGCTTGTCGATAACCCCCTGTTGTACCCCTTCACGCTGGAAAGCCAGCTGCTCGGCCAGAGGGATCACATCCAGAAAGCCGGTGGTCAGAAAGTTATCAAGCTGGGTGGTATCCACAGGCTGGCGGGTGCGCGTGGTGCGCGCTGGCTGCCAGTGGACCTCAGCACAGCGCTTGAGGGGCTGGACATCCTCCATCGCATCGAGAAAAAGCGATTTATCTTCTGGGTTCATGGCATCCTCCTGCTTAGCTGACAGGCTACTATACCTGCCCCCTTACCCTGGCTCAATGCGGCGTTGCCCTGTCTGCACGGCCAAAGGACAACCGATAAGAAAATAATAATAAATACAGTTATTTTAATTGGTAATTAAACCTGCCTGAAGTTTATTTTTATTAATGATAAAGTTTATGACTTAGGTAAAACTTTTAAAAACCAGGCGCTTTCTTATCTGTATTATTGTCAGGAAATGATATATACAAAGGTATCTGCACTATGGAAACAATAAGCAGAGTCGCATGTGGAGCAATGCTGTGTGTACTGTGGGGTCTGTTGGATGTCGACAGGCTCCATTTTTTTAACCTTAATGTGGTTAAGAAATAACCTGCCGGGCGTGACGTCTGAATTGTGTGATTAAAGATGCAGTCAACGGCGTTTGTCGTGAATCCCTTCTTTGAATCAGGTAATAGGTGGCTTTTGGTAGGGGTTCTTTAACCGGGATCATGACCAGACGCTGCGCCAGCAGCGGGTCGCAGCCTAACTCCTGCGGCAAAATGCTAAGAAAATCACTGTGCGCCACCAGGCTGATGCTTGACGAAAAGGTTTCACATACCACGCCTATATGCGGGATCTGTTCGCGGTGAGAAAACATCTCTTCCAGCTGCTTATAATAACTGCCGCGGGGTGTTGGCATTGTCCAGCTGTATTTCAGTAACTCATTAATTGATTTAGCGCCAGTCGCCGGATGACCTTCGCGACAAAATATCGCAAACGGTTTCTCAAACAATTTTTCAAACGTAAATTCATGATCATAAGGCCCCTGATAATAGGTATTTATGGTGAAATCGAGTTCGCCCTGACGTAATTCATTAATCATCGAAACTAATTGTCCCTCCATAATTCGCACTTTGACCTGGGGGTGCTGCTGATGGAAGCGGGTGATAACCGCGGGCATTAGCAAACGAGCAATACTGGCGCCCATGCCAATATTAATCTGCCCCGCCTGCTGGCCCTGTCGCTGACGAATATCATCCTGGGCGCTGCGCAACTCTTCGAGGATCAGGCTGGCATGCTGATAAAAACTCTCTCCGCACTCGGTGAGGGTCACCCCTTTACTGCGGCGGATGAACAGCTGCGCCGCGATGCCCTCCTCCAGCTCTTTAATCGATTTGGTCAGCGCCGGTTGCGACAGGTTCAGTACCCGGCTGGCTCCCCGAATGCTTCCCTGTTTTGCCACTTCCACGAAAGCCCGCAACTGGTGAAATTTAACCTGAAATGTCATGTCGGCACCGATAACCGTTGTTTATCAGAGAAAAGAAACTGTCATCTACTGTAATGGAATTGATTGTGCCAGGGTAAGCCACGAACGGTTAAATCTGTGAAAAAACGGTTAGTGATAAGTAAAAACTATCACAGTGTGAAGCAGTTCACATATTCTAATGATGACAGGAAACGATATGCATACACTGGCGCAGGACCTGAAGGCCCTCTTCCCCCAACTCATCGCGTGGCGACGCGATTTTCACCATTTTGCTGAATCCGGATGGGTGGAGTTCCGCACCGCGGCAAAGGTCGCAGAGAGACTGGATCAGCTGGGCTATGACCTGGCGATGGGCCGGGATGTGGTCGATGCCGACACCCGGATGGGCCTGCCTGACGATGCCACTTTGGCAGAAGCCTTTGCCCGCGCCCGTCAGCAAGGCGCGCCTGAAAAATGGCTTGGCGCCTTCGAAGGCGGTTTTACCGGTATTGTCGCCACGCTGCAAACGGGCCGCCCCGGGCCGACGCTGGCGTTTCGCGTGGACATGGACGCGCTGGATCTCGATGAAGCCCGCGACAACGACCACCTACCTTTCCGGGAAGGTTTTGCCTCCTGTAACGGGGGCATGATGCACGCCTGCGCCCACGATGGTCACACCACTATTGGTCTTGGACTGGCGCATCTGCTGATGCAGTACCGCGAGCAGCTCAACGGCACCATCAAACTGATCTTTCAGCCTGCCGAAGAAGGTACCCGCGGCGCACGGGCGATGGTGGCGGCCGGCGCGCTCGACGGCGTGGACTATTTCACCGCCATCCACATTGGTACTGGCGTCCCTGCGGGCACCGTCATCTGCGGCAGCGATAACTTCATGGCCACCACCAAATTCGACGTGCGCTTTACCGGCGTGGCGGCACATGCGGGCGGCAAGCCTGAAGAGGGACGCAACGCCCTGCTGGCCGCTGCCCAGGCGGCGATTGGCCTGCACAGCATCGCCCCGCACAGCGAAGGTGCCTCGCGGGTTAACGTCGGCGTGATGCAGGCGGGCAGCGGCCGTAACGTCGTACCCGCCAGCGCCCTGCTGAAAGTGGAGACCCGCGGCGAGAGCGAAGCGATTAACAACTACGTCTTTGCGCGCGCGAAAGCGGTGATTGACGGTGCGGCGGCGATGCATGGCGTCAGCAGCGAGTTGCGGCTGATGGGTGCGGCCACCTCCAGCACGCCGTCCCCGGCGTGGGTGAACTACTTACGCGAGCAGGCGCAACAGGTCGCGGGCGTTGAGCAGGCCATCGATAAGGTGAAAGCCCCTGCCGGCTCAGAAGATGCCACCCTGATGATGGCCCGCGTCCAGCAAAACGGCGGGCTTGCCTCCTATATGGTATTTGGCACCACCCTCAGCGCCGGACATCACAACGAAAAATTCGACTTCGATGAGACGGTGATGTTGATTGCCATCGAAACCCTGGCGCGTACCGCGCTTAACTTCCCGTGGACGCGAGGTGTGTAATGCAGTCAATTTACCGTTTTGTTGAGGATGCCATCGACACCCGCGCGCAGCAGTTTACCGCCATTGCCGATGCGATCTGGGATCACCCGGAAACCCGTTTCGAAGAGTTCTGGTCTGCCGAACGGCTTGCCAGCGCCCTGGAAGAGACGGGCTTTACCCTGTCCCGCGAGGCCGGGGGCATACCCAACGCCTTTATTGCCAGCTACGGCGAGGGGAAACCGGTTATTGCCATTCTCGGTGAGTATGACGCCCTGGCAGGATTAAGCCAGCAGGCGCACTGCGCCACCCCGCAAAGCGACACCCCGGGGGCCAACGGCCACGGCTGCGGGCATAACCTGCTCGGCACCGCCGGGCTGGCGGCCGCGGTGGCGGTAAAAAGCTGGCTGGAGCAGCACGGCGGCAGCGGTACCGTGCGCTTTTACGGCTGCCCCGGCGAGGAAGGCGGATCGGGAAAAACCTTTATGGTGCGTGAGGGGTTGTTCGACGATGTGGATGCCGCCGTTACCTGGCACCCCGAAGCGTTCGCAGGCATGTTTAACGTCAGCACCCTGGCCAACATCCAGGTGGCATGGCGTTTTCACGGCACCGCGGCCCATGCGGCCAACTCCCCGCATCTTGGCCGTAGCGCGCTGGATGCCGTCACCCTGATGACCACCGGCACCAATTTCCTTAATGAACACATTATTGAAAAAGCCCGGGTCCATTACGCCATCACCGATACCGGGGGCATCTCACCGAACGTGGTTCAGGCACAGGCGGAAGTGCTCTATCTGATCCGCGCCCCGGAGATGGCCGACGCGCAGCAGATCTATGAGCGTATCGAAAAGGTTGCCCAGGGCGCGGCGCTGATGACCGAAACCATCGTGGAGCGACGCTTTGAAAAGGCCTGCTCCAGCTACCTGCCTAACCGGACGCTGGAGGCCGCCATGTACCGCGCCGTTCAGCATTACGCTACGCCAGAGTGGAGCGACGAGGAGCGCGCCTTCGCGGCGGAGATCCGCGCCACGCTGAGCGACAACGATCTGCAGAACAGCCTGAAAAATATCGCCGCGACCGGGGGTGAAGCGGGTAAAGCGTTTGCCCGCCGCCATCAGCAGACCCTGCTGATTGACGAGGTGGCCCCTTATGCCATCACCGATAACGTGCTGGCGGGCTCCACCGACGTGGGTGATGTGAGCTGGAAAATGCCGGTTGCCCAGTGCTTCAGCCCCTGCTTTACCGTGGGCACACCGCTCCATACCTGGCAACTGGTTGCCCAGGGTCGCACCTCCATTGCCCATAAAGGCATGCTGCAGGCGGGCAAAGTGATGGGCGCAACCGCCCTGGCGCTTCTTCAGGATCCGGCGCTGCTGGCCGCCTGCCGCGAGGAGTTTACTCAACAAATAAATGAAAAACCGTACGTTTGCCCGATCCCTGAAAACGTGACACCGTCACCTTTAAAATAATAAAACACAACAACACAACACTCCCGAGGAACGCCCATGAGTATGTCATCCATACCTTCGCATTCCCCTACCGGCAAGCTCTATGGTTGGGTTGAAAGGATCGGCAATAAAGTGCCCCATCCTTTCCTGCTATTTGTCTATTTGATTGTGATTTTGATGGTCGCTACCGCCATATTATCGGCCTTTGACGTCAGCGCCCGTAATCCGGCTGACGGCAGCATGGTGGCGGTAAAGAACCTGCTCAGCGTTGAAGGTCTGCACTGGTTTTTACCGAACGTGGTCAAAAACTTCAGCGGCTTCGCACCGTTGGGGGCCATCCTGGCGCTGGTGCTGGGGGCGGGTCTGGCTGAACGTTCCGGCCTGCTGCCTGCGCTGATGGTCAAGATGGCCTCCCACGTCAGCGCGCGTTACGCCAGCTATATGGTGCTGTTTATCGCTTTCTTCAGCCATATCTCATCGGATGCCGCGCTGGTGATCATGCCCCCGATGGGAGCGCTGATCTTCCTTGCGGTGGGAAGGCATCCGGTGGCGGGTCTGCTGGCGGCCATCGCCGGGGTCGGCTGTGGCTTTACCGCCAATCTGCTGATCGTCACTACCGACGTGCTGCTCTCGGGCATTAGCACCGAAGCGGCAAAATCCATCGATGCTGCGATGCACGTCAGCGTGATCGACAACTGGTACTTTATGGCCAGCTCGGTGATTGTGCTGACGATTGTCGGAGGGCTGATCACCGATAAGATCGTGGAGCCGCGCCTGGGCAAATGGCAGGGCAGCAGCGAAGAAAAGCTGGAAGCGTTAACGCCAGAGCAGCGCCGGGGGTTGCGGGTGGCCGGGGTGGTGTCGCTGCTGTTTATCGCCGTTATTGCGCTGATGGTGGTGCCGGAGAGCGGCATCCTGCGCGATCCGGTGAAGCACACCGTGCTGCCCTCACCGTTTATTAAAGGCATTGTGCCGCTGATCATCCTCTTCTTCTTTGTCGTCTCACTCGCCTACGGCATCGCCACGGGCAAGGTGCGTCGTCAGGGCGATCTGCCTCAGCTGATGATTGAGCCGATGAAGGAGATGGCCGGGTTTATTGTGATGGTGTTCCCGCTGGCGCAGTTTGTCGCCATGTTTAACTGGAGCAATATGGGCAAATTTATGGCGGTGGGACTGACCGATATTCTGGAGAGTGCCGGGCTGAGCGGCGTGCCGGCGTTTGTGGGCCTGGCGCTGCTGTCGTCCCTGCTGTGCATGTTTATCGCCAGCGGTTCGGCCATCTGGTCGATTCTGGCCCCCATCTTCGTGCCGATGTTCATGCTGCTGGGGTTCCACCCCGCCTTTGCGCAGATCCTCTTTCGCGTGGCGGATTCATCGGTGATCCCGCTGGCGCCGGTCTCCCCCTTTGTACCGCTATTTTTAGGCTTCCTGCAGCGCTATAAGCCCGAGGCGAAACTGGGTACCTACTATTCGCTGGTCCTGCCGTATCCGCTTATCTTTTTAGGGGTATGGTTGCTGATGCTGGTGGCGTGGTATCTTGTCGGCCTGCCTATCGGGCCTGGGGTCTACCCGCGACTGAACTAAGGAATGTGCCAGATGCTGAGATTACTCGAAGACAAAATTGCAACGCCCCTCGGGCCGCTATGGGTCATTGCCGATGAGCAATTCAACCTGCGCGCCGTTGAGTGGGAGGAGCACAGCAACCGGATGGTGGAGCTGCTGAATATCCACTACCGGGCGCAGGGCTACGAGCGCATCAGCGCCAGCAATCCGGGCGGGCTGAGCGAAAAGCTCACCGCCTGGTTCGAGGGCGATCTCAGCATTATCGACACCCTGCCAACCGCCACCGCGGGCACCCCTTTTCAGCGTGAGGTGTGGCAGGCATTGCGTTCCATCCCCTGCGGCCAGGTGATGCATTATGGGCAGCTGGCCGCACAGCTTGGTCGCCCGGGCGCGGCGCGTGCCGTCGGGGCGGCAAACGGCTCCAATCCGGTTAGTATTGTGGTGCCCTGCCATCGCGTTATCGGACGTAACGGCACCCTCACCGGCTATGCTGGCGGGGTGCAGCGCAAAGAGTGGTTACTGCGTCATGAAGGCTATTTACTGCTGTAGTTCCAGGCTTTTAGTGCTTAATATTCCTTAAGTTAGTCGAAATATCCGCAACCAAGTTGTGGAATTTCAAGAAGATGCTAACACATTCACGCTTCTTGTCCTTATTGATGGTTTCCCCAGGCTTACGCAGGGTCAAAAAAGATGTTAAAATTGACCAATATCAATTAAGGCTTGAGCATACCTATGATCCCGGAAAAGCGAATTATTCGACGCATTCAGTCTGGCGGTTGTGCTATCCATTGTCAGGACTGCAGCATCAGCCAGCTCTGTATCCCGTTTACCCTGAATGAGCACGAGCTTGATCAGCTTGATAATATTATCGAGCGTAAAAAGCCGATTCAGAAAGGGCAGACGCTGTTTAAAGCGGGAGACGAACTGAAGTCGCTGTACGCTATCCGCTCTGGCACCATCAAGAGCTATACCATCACCGAACAGGGCGACGAGCAGATCACCGGCTTCCACCTGGCGGGCGACCTGGTCGGCTTTGACGCTATCGGCACCGGTAACCATCCGAGCTTCGCCCAGGCGCTGGAAACCTCAATGGTTTGCGAAATCCCGTTTGAAACTCTGGACGATCTGTCAGGCAAAATGCCTAACCTGCGTCAGCAGATGATGCGTCTGATGAGCGGTGAGATCAAAGGCGATCAGGATATGATTCTGCTGCTTTCCAAAAAGAACGCGGAAGAGCGTCTGGCGGCGTTTATTTATAACCTGTCCCGTCGTTTCGCCGAACGTGGTTTTTCACCGCGTGAGTTCCGTCTGACCATGACCCGTGGTGATATCGGTAACTACCTGGGCCTGACCGTTGAAACCATCAGCCGTCTGCTGGGTCGTTTCCAGAAAAGCGGCATGCTGGCGGTAAAAGGTAAATACATCACCATTGAGAATGGTGAAGCGCTGGCGGTGCTGGCGGGCCACTCGCGTAACGTCGCATAAATTCATCTGACTGCTGTATGCCAGATCGGTAATTTTACTGATTTATTGATCTGGCAAAACTTCCCCTCTGTTTCATTTTATATATATAGGTTACTCTTTTACTTACAGACTGTGGTGACAGTAGTAAGGAGACCTGTATGGCAAAGTATCAAAACATGCTGGTGGCCATCGATCCTAATCAGGACGATCAACCGGCGTTACGACGAGCTGTCTATTTACATCAACGGATTGGTGGCAGAATCAAAGCGTTTCTGCCGATATATGACTTTTCTTACGAAATGACCACCCTTCTGTCGCCTGACGAACGCACCGCTATGCGTCAGGGCGTGATCAGCCAGCGTACGGCCTGGATCCGCGAACAGGCAAAATTCTATCTTGATGCCGGTGTACCCATTGAGATTAAGGTGGTGTGGCATAACCGTCCCTTTGAAGCCATCATCCAGGAAGTGGTGAGCGGCGAACACGATCTGCTTCTGAAAATGGCCCACCAGCACGACAAGCTTGAGGCGGTGATTTTCACGCCGACTGACTGGCACCTGCTGCGCAAATGTCCGTGCCCGGTGTGGATGGTCAAAGACCAGCCGTGGCCGGAAGGCGGCAAAGCGGTGGTGGCGGTCAATCTTGCCAGCGAAGAGAACTACCACAACGCCCTCAACGAGAAGCTGATCAAAGAGACGCTCTATCTCGCCGAGAAGGTCAACCATACCGAAGTCCACCTTGTGGGCGCCTACCCGGTTACGCCCATCAATATCGCCATTGAACTCCCGGAATTTGACCCGACCGTTTATAACGACGCCATCCGCGGCCAGCATCTGCTGGCGATGAAATCCCTGCGGCAAAAATTCGGTATTGATGAAAAACTGACCCATGTTGAAAAAGGGCTGCCTGAAGAGGTGATCCCCGACCTGTCCGAGCATCTGCAGGCAGGTATCGTGGTGTTAGGCACTATTGGCCGCACCGGTATTTCAGCCGCCTTCCTCGGCAACACCGCCGAACAGGTGATCGACCATCTGCGCTGTGACCTGCTGGTCATCAAGCCCGATCAGTACCAAACCCCGGTCGAACTCGACGACGACGAAGACGACTAAATGTAAAAAAGCCCGCCAATTGGCGGGCTTTTTTTTCTAGCTCTCGGTGGCGGGCTGTGTCGAAGGCTGTGCGCTGTCGCCCTCTTTCATCCACGGCGCATGCAGCACCATGCTCGGCAGGGCCAGTTTTACCCCCTCCTCATTCAGGCTCTCCAGGATCCGGATATTGATCTCCTGCTGGATATCCATGTATTTGTTGTAATCCGCGGTGTTGACGATATGCACCACCTCAAAGGTGAGGCGGTCTTTGTCAAAACCGAGCAGATGGGCACGGTCGAAACGCGTTTCGCCGATATCGGTGATGATTTTTTTCACGTTATCGCCAATGATGCGCAGCTTCTCAGGCGGCGTGTCGCTGGCGACGCCAAAGGTAAAGACGATACGGCGCGTCTGCATGCGCTTATAGTTGTGCAGCGTTTGCTGAAGCAGGATCGCATTACCGCAGACAATCTGCTCCCCGCTCAGGCTGCGAATACGCGTCGTTTTAAGACCGATATGCTCCACCGTCCCGGCCACGTCGTTAAACACCACGAAATCGCCAATTTCGAAGGGCTTATCGAACCCTATTGAGAGCGAAGCGAAGACGTCGCTCAGGATAGTTTGCACCGCCAGCGCAATGGCGATACCCCCCACCCCCAGGCTGGCAACCAGCGCCGTGATATTAACGCCCGCGTTGGCAAGAATAGAGAGCAGCATCACTGACCAGACAATCGCCCGCAGGATCAGGCCGGTGATCACCAGCGTGACCGGGTTTTTATGGCTTCCCGGCGCCAGCATCACGTGTCGTAGCCAGGAGACTACCCCCTGATCCATCCACAGCGCCACCTGAATCGCCAGCACTAGGAACCAGGCGTGGCTGAGAGTGCCGGAGAGGCGGTCAGGAAGTTCCACGAAGCGCAGGCTGATAAGAAAAGCGACCACAAAGAGCATGACCCGGCTGGTTCTGTTCAGCATCTCGGTGAGGATCAGCTGCATCCGGCGTGTGGTGGGATGCTTATCGCCCCAGTTGGTGATCCCCTTGTGTACAAAGGTGATGATGCGCTTTAACAGCCAGTAAACCAGAAGCGTCACCACCACCACGGTGCCAAAGCCAATCCAGAACGTGGGGGTCATCATGAGCGCCAAAAAATCGAAGTGGGACAAAAACCGCATTATCTCTCCTCCCTTTACACAAAGTTAAAAGTATAGACAGATGGAATACATTGGCGGCAGAAATAAGAAAACCGCCCTGGTGGGCGGTTTGTTCAATGTGGATATAAGAGAGGCTTACAGCGCTTTTAAGATCGCATCCACGCTTGCTTTGGCATCGCCAAACAGCATGTGGGTGTTCTCTTTAAAGAACAGCGGGTTCTGTACGCCAGCGTAACCGGTGTTCATGGAGCGTTTGAAGACGATAACGTTCTGCGCCTTCCACACTTCCAGAACCGGCATACCGGCGATCGGGCTCTTCGGATCGTCCTGCGCCGCCGGGTTGACGGTGTCGTTGGCGCCGATAACCAGCACGGTATCGGTATCGGAGAAGTCGTCGTTGATCTCATCCATCTCCAGCACGATATCGTAAGGCACTTTCGCCTCAGCCAGCAGCACGTTCATGTGGCCTGGCAGACGGCCGGCAACCGGGTGAATACCGAAGCGCACCTTAATGCCGCGAGCACGCAGACGTTCGGTGATTTCCGCAACCGGATACTGCGCCTGCGCTACCGCCATGCCGTAGCCTGGGGTGATGATGACCGTGTGCGAATTTTTCAGCATGTCAGCCGTCTCTTCCGCGCTGATTTCACGATGCTCACCCACCTCTTCCTCACCGCCGGAAGTTTGTCCGTCGGTACCAAAGCCCCCGGCGATCACGCTGATGAACGAGCGGTTCATCGCTTTACACATGATGTAGGAGAGGATCGCACCGCTGGAACCCACCAGCGCACCGGTGACGATCAGCAGGTCGTTGCTCAGCATAAAGCCCGCCGCCGCCGCCGCCCAACCGGAGTAGGAGTTCAGCATGGAAACCACCACCGGCATATCGGCACCCCCGATAGAGGCCACCAGGTGCCAGCCGAATGCCAGCGCGATGATGGTCATCACCAGTAGCGCCAGTACCTGCAAGCCCACGCTGTCGGTGCGCACGAAGACTACCATCAGCAGAAACGACACCACCAGCGCGGCGAGGTTCAGCTTGTGACGGTTTGGCAGCATCAGCGGTTTAGAGGAGATTTTGCCGCGCAGCTTACCGAACGCCACGATAGAACCGGTAAAGGTCACCGCCCCGATGAAGATGCCAAGGAACACTTCAGTCAGGTGGATATTAACCAGAATCGGATCCATCCCCGGCTCGTGATAGAGGTAGCTGTTAAAGCCAACCAGTACCGCCGCCAGACCGACGAAACTGTGCAGGATCGCCACCAGTTCCGGCATCTCGGTCATTTCCACGCGTTTGGCAAGACGAATACCAATCGCACCGCCGATGATCATCGCCACCAGGATCCACGCGACGTTGCCGGTGTCCGGTCCGAAAATCGTGGCAATCAGCGCAATCGCCATCCCGGCGATACCAAAGTTATTGCCCTGCTGCGACGTTTCATGCTTTGAAAGCCCCGCGAGGCTGAAAATAAACAGGACCGCGGCAACAATGTATGCAGCGGTAACTAATCCTCCAGACATAGGTTACCCCTTATCCCTTACGAAACATTTTCAGCATGCGCTGAGTCACGGTGAAACCACCGAAAATATTGATACTGGCGATCAGTACCGCGATAAAGCTCAGGAAACTGACCCAGCCGCCGTGACCAATCTGCAATAATGCTCCGACCACAATGATCCCGGAGATGGCGTTGGTAACCGACATCAGCGGCGTATGCAGCGCATGGGAAACGTTCCACACCACGTAGTAACCCACCACGCAGGAGAGCGCGAAGACGGTGAAGTGGCCGAGGAACTCTTTCGGCGCCACGTCTGCCAGCCAGCCAAAGAGGATAATGGCCAGCGCCATCAAGGCGTACTTACGCCACGGCGAAGCGGGTTTTTCAGGCTCTTTTGGTGCAGGGGCGGCTTTGGCGGCGGCCTGCGGTTGCGCGGAAACCTGAATCGGCGGTGCCGGCCAGGTGATTTCACCCTCACGGACCACGGTGACGCCACGCACGACGACGTCCTCGAAATCAACGGTGATCGTGCCGTCTTTCTCTTTGCAGAGCAGCTTCAGCAGGTTCACCAGGTTGGTGCCGTAGAGCTGGGAGGACTGGGTTGGCAGACGGCCCGGCAGATCGGTATAGCCGATCACCTTCACGCCGTTAGCGGTGGTGGTGACCACACCCGGAACGGTGTATTCGCAGTTACCGCCGTTTTGCGCAGCCAGATCGACGATCACGCTACCGGCCTTCATAGAGTCGACCATTTCGCGGGTGATCAGTTTCGGTGCCGGTTTGCCCGGAATGAGCGCGGTGGTGACAATGATGTCCACCTCTTTCGCCTGGGCGGCGAACAGCGCCATCTCGGCTTTAATAAAGGCTTCGGACATCACTTTGGCGTAGCCGTCGCCGCTGCCCGCCTCTTCTTTGAAGTCCAGTTCCAGGAACTCGGCGCCCATACTCTGCACCTGTTCTTTTACTTCCGGACGGGTATCAAAAGCACGAACGATCGCGCCGAGGCTGTTCGCCGCGCCAATAGCTGCCAGACCGGCAACGCCTGCGCCAATCACCATGACTTTCGCGGGTGGGACTTTACCCGCAGCGGTGATCTGGCCGGTAAAGAAGCGACCAAACTCATGTGCCGCCTCGACGATGGCGCGATAACCGGCGATGTTCGCCATAGAGCTCAGGGCATCCAGCGACTGCGCACGCGAGATACGCGGCACAGAGTCCATCGCCATGACGGTGACGCCGCGCGCCGCCAGCTTCTCCATCAGCTCCGGATTCTGGGCTGGCCAGACGAAGCTCACCAGCGTGGTGCCCGGATTGAGCAGCGCGATTTCATCCTCTTCTGGTGCATTGACCTTCAGAATGACATCCGAATGCCAGACGTTTGCGCCGTCTACAATCTCTGCGCCCGCCTGAACAAACGCCTCGTCATCGAAACTTGCCAGCTTGCCTGCGCCGCTTTCAACCGCGACGGTAAAACCCAGTTTTAGGAGCTGTTCCACCGTTTTTGGTGTCGCCGCTACACGGGTTTCATTGGCAAACCGTTCTCTTGGTACCCCAATACGCATAGTAATCCCTTCCATCGGTTTTTGATGATGGTTTGTCGAATATTCATCACGGATATATAACGACAGCAACAGGCGTTAACCTGCCGCTCACGACTATCCGCAGAAAATAAAACAGTAACAAACTTTCTATAACCTACTGAAAATACCGCCTGTGATCCACAGCAAGAAAACACTTTTTATGCCTTTAACTGTCAAAAATAAGTGATCTGCATCTCTGACAGGCATATCTACCTTTATTTCGTCGCCAGGGCCGATGTTTAGCTCAGTCGAAGCGGTAAAAACACGATATAGCGCCAGCTAGAAACAACTTATTAACATTAAATCAACTTGTGAAAGTTATATGCTTTATTAGTTTTAGTGGTCAAACGGGTATTTTTTCAACATATCTCTAAAGGTTATGGAAATTGATCGCCCCCTTGCTGCTCGCTGTAAAAAATGGCGCAGACAGCAGAGGGTGTTAAATGCAATAATCGTCAACGTTTTCAAATTAACAACTACACCAGTACCTGGTTTGCGTAAGGCGAAGGATTATTTTTATGAAGCTTAAGAACACTCTCCTGGCGTCCGCACTCCTTGCTGCGACCGCTCTGTCTGCCAATGCCGCGACAGAGTTAACGCCGGAGCAAGCGGCTGCAACGAAACCTTACGATCACGTTACGATCGTAGGTCGTTTTAACGCAATTGGCGATGCAGTTAATGCCGCCTCCAAACGTGCCGATAAAGAGGGCGCCGCCGCATTCTACGTCGTGGATAACTCCGAATACGGCAGCAGCGGCAACCAGCGCGTCACCGTTGCGCTCTATAAAGCCGATGCCCCGAAAGCGGATGAGGTGAAAAACCGTGTGATTAACGGCGTGATGGAGCTGCCGAAAGATCAGGCCGTTCTGCTTGAGCCGTATGATACTGTCACCATTCAGGGCTTCTACCGCAGCCAGCCGGAAGTGAACGACGCCATCACCAAAGCCGCAAAAGCGAAAGGGGCTGACTCCTACTACATCGTTCGCCAGATCGATGCTAACCAGGGCGGCAACCAGCGCATCACTGCTTACATCTACAAAAAAGATGCGAAAAAACGTGTCCTGCAGAGCCCGGATGCCATCCCGGCTGACTCTGATGCTGGCCGCGCAGCTATTGCCAAAGGCGGCGAAGAAGCGAAGAAAGTGGAAATCCCGGGCGTGGCGACCAGCGCTGCACCAGGCGCCAGCGTTGCTGGTGTGGGCCGTTTCTTTGAAACCCAAACCACCAAAGGCGGTCGCTATAGCGTTACGCTCAACGACGGCACCAAAATTGAAGAGCTGAACAACGCCACTGCCGCGCAGATGATTCCGTTCGACAGCATCAAGTTCACCGGTAACTACGGCAACATGACCGAAATTTCTTACCAGGTGGCGAAGCGTGCGGCGAAGAAAGGGGCCAAGTATTACCACATCACCCGCCAGTGGCAGGAGCGCGGTAATAACATGACCATCAGCGCTGACCTGTACAAATAAGTACCCGGGTTCACTCAGGCGGCGTTATGCCGCCTTTTTTTTCGCTTTACCGCCACAATTCAGCCCTTCCTCATTGCATGCGCTCGTAACACTCCGTAAAATCCCGCGCCTTAGTGTGATCCACCATTTTTATGCGCTTCGACGAAATAATTATTCTGGATCTGACCCTTTTTAAAAAGGAAGCCAATGGAAAAGAAACTTGGCCTGAGCGCTTTAACTGCGCTTGTTTTAAGCTCCATGCTCGGTGCGGGTGTATTCAGTCTGCCGCAGAATATGGCGGCCGTCGCCAGCCCGTCTGCGCTGCTTATTGGCTGGGGGATCACCGGCATCGGGATCCTGCTGCTGGCCTTCGCCATGCTGCTGCTGACGCGCATTCGTCCCGACCTCGACGGCGGTATTTTTACCTACGCCCGTGAAGGCTTTGGTGAGCTGGTGGGTTTCTGTTCCGCCTGGGGCTACTGGCTGTGCGCGGTGATCGCCAACGTCTCTTATCTGGTGATCGTCTTCTCTGCGCTCAGTTTCTTTACCGACTCCCCTGAACTGCGCCTGTTTGGTGATGGCAATACCTGGCAATCCATTGTCGGCTCCTCGGTGCTGCTGTGGGTCGTGCATTTCCTGGTACTGCGCGGCGTCCAGACCGCGGCCAGTATCAACCTGGTCGCAACGCTTGCGAAGCTGGTGCCGCTGGGGCTCTTTATCGTGCTGGCGTTTATTGCGTTTCGTCTCGATCTCTTCAGCATGGACTTTTCCGGCGTGGCGCTGGGTGTCCCGGTCTGGGAGCAGGTGAAAAACACCATGCTGATCACCCTGTGGGTCTTTATCGGGGTGGAAGGCGCGGTGGTTGTCTCGGCCAGGGCGCGCAATAAGCACGATGTTGGTCGCGCCACGCTGCTGGCCGTACTGGCCGCATTAGGGGTCTATCTGCTGGTCACCCTGCTCTCCCTGGGCGTGGTGGCGCGTCCGGAGCTGGCGGAGATGCGTAACCCCTCGATGGCGGGCCTGATGGTGAAAATGATGGGTTCCTGGGGCGAGGTGGTGATTGCCGCCGGTCTGATCGTCTCCGTATGCGGCGCCTATCTGAGCTGGACCATTATGGCGGCAGAGGTGCCGTTCCTGGCCGCAACCCATAAAGCCTTCCCGCGTCTGTTCGCGCAACAGAACAAAAACAATGCGCCGTCCGCGTCGCTGTGGTTGACCAACATCAGCGTGCAGATCTGTCTGGTGCTGATCTGGCTCACAGGTTCAGACTATAACACGTTGTTAACCATCGCCTCCGAGATGATTCTGGTACCCTATTTCCTGGTGGGCGCATATTTGTTAAAAATAGCTACCCGACCGATGCATACCGTCGTGGGGATGGGCGCCTGTATTTACGGCTTATGGCTGCTGTATGCCTCCGGACCGATGCATTTGCTGCTCTCCGTCGTGCTCTATGCGCCGGGACTGCTGGTGTTTATTTATGCCCGTCGCACGCACCAGCTCCAGCACGCGCTGAAGCGCCGTGAAATCGTGCTGATTGGCTTATTACTGGTTGCCGCATTACCGGCAACGTGGATGTTGATGGGATAAGCAACCGCGTCCCATCGTCGAACGGATAAGGAGAACACGATGGGACAGGCAAAACCGCTCCCGATCCTGATTACTGGCGGAGGTCGTCGTATCGGCCTCGCGCTTGCCCACCATTTCTTGAATCTTCACCAGCCTGTCATTGTCAGCTATCGCACAAAATACCCGGCGATTGAGACCCTGTGCGAGGCGGGTGCAACCTGTATTCAGGCGGATTTTTCCTCTGACGAGGGCATTCTGGCCTTTGCCGACCAGGTAAAAGCGGAAACCACCGGCTTACGCGCCATCATCCATAATGCCAGCGCATGGATGGCGGAATCCCCGGAGCACTCGCTCAGCGACACGCTCTCCTGCATGTTGCAGATCCACGTCCATGCCCCTTACCTGCTCAACCACGCCCTGCAGGGGCTGTTGCGCGGCCACGGCCATGCCGCCAGCGACATCATCCACTTTACCGACTACGTGGTTGAGCGCGGCAGCGATAAGCACATTGCTTACGCCGCCAGCAAAGCCGCGCTGGATAACATGACCCGCTCGTTTGCCCGCAAGCTGGCCCCGGAGGTGAAAGTCAACGCCATCGCGCCGTCGCTGATCATGTTTAATGAACATGACGATGCTGACTATCGTCAGAAGGCGCTGAATAAGTCCCTTATGAAAATCGCCCCGGGAGAAAAAGAGGTGATTGATTTAATCGACTATATTCTGACCAGCTGCTACGTCACGGGCCGATCCTTTGGCGTGGATGGTGGACGTCCTTTACGTTAGTGAAAGCGGCTCCAGCAGAAAATTAACACCCAGGCGCTGAGGCTCCAGCAGAGTACCGCCCCGCCCAGCGCCAGGGGCAAACGCATCATGCCGGTGAAGTACCACAGCGAAAGTAGATAGAGAAAATAGGGAATAATCGACCACATGCCAAACACGATGGTCGCCCGCAGCGCCTCGATCCCGCGCTCCGAAGCGACGATATAGTGGGCAATGAGGGCAAAGGTGGGAAACAGCGGAATCAACCCGGCAATGTAATAATTTTTGCTTTTCGCCAGTACCCCAATCAGTAACACCACCAGCGCACCCAACGCCGCTTTTATCACCAGTCCCATCCTTCTCCCCTTAACAAGACAATAACAATGTCGGGCAGAATAACGGAACGGCAACATTTTGCGAATGATTAATGGAAGGTTAAGGTTGCGCGGTGTATGTTGGCGTTTTTCGCAGACACAGCCTTGCTATGAACAAGATCGTATACGTTGAGGATGAACCCGAAGTCGGTCAGTTGATCGCCGCTTATCTGGGTAAACATGATATTGAGGTCATCGTCGAACCGCGCGGCGACCGCGCAGAAGAGGTGGTGGCGCGGGAAAAACCCGATCTGGTGCTGCTGGATATTATGCTACCCGGTAAAGATGGCATGACCCTGTGCCGGGATCTGCGCGCCCGCTGGAACGGGCCGATTGTGCTGCTCACCTCCCTCGACAGCGACATGAACCACATTTTGTCCCTGGAGATGGGGGCAAACGACTACATCCTCAAAACCACCCCACCGGCTGTACTCCTGGCGCGTGTGCGTCTGCATCTGCGCCAGCACGTTGCCGCCTCCAGCGAATCCCCGGCCCCGCAGCTCACCCCGCACAAGGCGCTGCGTTTTGGCACACTCTCCATCGATCCGGTTAATCGCCAGGTGCTGCTTTCCGGCGAGCAGGTGGCGCTGTCGACGGCAGATTTCGATCTGCTGTGGGAGCTGGCAACCCATGCCGGACAGATTATGGATCGGGACGCGCTACTGAAAAACTTGCGCGGCGTCAGCTACGATGGCCTGGACCGCAGCGTGGACGTGGCCATCTCCCGCCTGCGCAAGAAGCTACTGGATAACGCTACCGAGCCGTTCCGCATCAAAACCGTGCGTAACAAAGGCTACCTTTTCGCGCCCCACGCCTGGGACGTATAGCAGAGGCGACAGCCGCCCATTTTTACTCCTGATGATTAACCTTTTGCGCCCGCCCGCATAATATGTATTATGTTATAACATAACATCTATGAGGGTGAGAACGTGTTTAATCAAAACAGGGCGCTGGCTTTTGTCCTTACTTTATTCGTGCAGCCGCTATTCGCCGCGACGGTTTATCCGCTGACGGTAGAGAACTGCGGGGTCAAGGAGACCTTTACTCAGGCCCCGCAACGGGTGGTGACGGTGGGGCAACACGAGACGGAATTACTGCTGGCGCTGGGGCTCGAAAAGAAGATCAGCGCAACCTCAGTCTGGTTTGGCCCCCTGCCCGATGCGCTGGCAAAACAGGGTAACGGACTGAAAAAGCTGGCGGATAATGCCCCTTCCTTTGAAGCGGTCACCGCGGAGCGTCCTGATCTGGTGCTGGCCCAGTATCACTGGCATATCGGGCCGCAGGGGGAAACGGGCACCCGGGAACAGTTCGCCACACTGGGGATCCCGACCTGGATCTCCCCTGCCGACTGCATTGGCAAAAGCGTCACCGACAGCTCAAATGGCGACGGGGCGCGGAGCACACCGTTTTCCATCGCCGAAATCGAACGCGAAATAGATGAACTGGCGACCATTTTCGACGTCCAGCCGCAGGGTAATGCGCTTAACGAGGCGCTGAAACAGCGTATTAAGCAGGCGCAGGCCCGTGCTGCCGTGAAACAGACTCGCCCCCTGAAAGTGGTGTTCTGGTTCTCCAGCAGCCGTCTGAAAGGCGATCCCTGGGTGGCAGGCGATTACGGCGCGCCGGGGTGGATCAGCCACACGCTTGGGCTGAAAAACATCATTGATTCCCATGACGAATGGCCTGCCGTGACCTGGGAGCATATCGCCCAGGCGCAGCCTGACGTAATCGTCATCGCTGAGATGTCCCGCCGTCTCTACCCTGCGGATGATGTGGCGGTCAAAAAGGCCTTTTTAAACGACGATCCGGTGACCCGAAACATCCCCGCCGTGAAAAAGGGGCAGATCGTGGTGGTACCCGCAATGTCACTTAACCCCTCCCTGCGTAATGTCGATGCCGTTGAGGCGATCGGCGAAAAACTGGCAACGTTCCAGGCTGAACAATGAGTATCATGATTCTCCGCGCCCCCTTTACCCTGCCGCGCTGGCGGCAGCATAGCCTGATGGCCGTCGGGATAGTGACGCTGCCGTTGATGCTGGTTTTCGCTGCCACCGTCGGGGATATGCCGGTGTCGTATACGAACGCAGGTAAAGCCATTCTCAACGGTCTGGGGCTTGGTAGCTATGTGCTGCCCCAGGTTGAGGAAGGCATTGTCTGGCAGTACCGCATGAGCCGGGCGCTGATGGCCGCCTGCAGCGGAGGGGGTCTGGCGCTTTGCGGCCTGGTGATGCAGGCCATTCTGCGAAACCCCCTGGCAGAGCCCTATCTTCTTGGGATCTCCTCCGGCGCGTCGCTGGGTGCCGTCTGTGTGATGTTGCTGGGGATTGGCGGCAGCACGCTGGGCATCAGCGGTGGTGCCTTTATCGGCGCCTGCTGCGCGTTCGGGCTTATCATGCTTATCACCCACGGCATGACCGACAGCCCGCCACGGATATTGCTGGCGGGCATCGCCGGGACGCAGCTCTTTAACGCCCTGACCGCCTACATTGTCAGCACCTCCGCCAATGCCGAGCAGTCCCGCAGCGTGATGTTCTGGCTGCTGGGCAGCCTGAGCGGGGTTCGCTGGCCGGATGCCATTCTGGCTCTGGCGGTCGTGCTGGCCGGATTTATGGTGATCTTCGCCTTTTCGCGAGCGCTGGATACCTTCACCTTTGGCGATGAGGTCTCCACTACCCTCGGCGTGCCGGTCACCCTGGTGCGCATTATCCTGCTGCTCACCTGCGCGCTGGTGACGGCGGTAATGGTCAGTATCATTGGCGCGGTGGGGTTTGTCGGGCTGGTGATCCCGCACGTTACCCGGATGCTGTGCGGCCCCGGGCATCGCCGCTCAATTCCCCTGACCTTCCTGGTCGGGAGTCATTTCATGATCCTCGCCGATATGGTTTCCCGCACGCTCATCACCCATCAGGTCCTGCCCATTGGCGTGGTCACCGCGTTAGTCGGCGCGCCTGCCTTTGTGGTTCTGCTCTATCGCAGCCGGGAGAAAAACGTATGACCCTTTCATTAAGCGGATTGCAGGTCACCTTCCAGTCCCGCCAGGTGCTGAACAACATCAGTCTGCAACTGGAGGCGGGTGAAATTGTCGGCCTGTTAGGCCCGAACGGCTCGGGAAAGTCGACCCTGCTGCGCTGTCTGGCCGGGTTACTCCCGCGTCATGCGCACCATATTCAGCTGAACGGCACCCCGCTCAATAAAATCTCCGTGAGAGATCGGGCCAAACAGCTGGCCTTTGTTCCCCAGCACGCCGGAGTGGATGGCGATCTCTGCGTGGAGCAGATTGTCCGGCTGGGGCGCACGCCGCACCGCAGGGGGCTTTTGGGCTGGAGTGAAAAGGACGACCAGGCGGTTGAGCACGCGATCCGGCTGATGAAACTTGCCGGGCTGCGTCACCGGCTGTGGCGGCAGCTTTCCGGCGGAGAGCGGCAGCGCTGCCAGATTGCCCGCGCTCTGGCCCAGCAGCCACGGCTGCTTATCCTCGATGAGCCGACCAACCATCTGGATATCGAGTATCAGCTGGAGCTGATGACGCTGATTAGGCAGCTACCCATTACGGTGGTGGTGGCCCTGCACGATTTGAATCTCGCCGCCAACTACTGCCACCGGCTGGTCCTGCTGAAATCCGGCAGCGTGATAGCCAGCGGCCCGCCTGATGCGGTGCTGACCCCTGCTCTGATTGAAGACGCCTGGCATGTGCAAGCGGACGTCATGAAACAAGGCAAAACCTTCAACATTCGCTATGCCATGCGGCAGCCCATTGCGTAAAGTAGGCGATGCCCGCTCTTAGCGAGTCAATCTTATGTTCGGGCAGCCTCTTCAACGCGTTGTAGCTGGGTGATATTTCATGAAAAAACTGTTTGTGCAGTTTTACCTTCTGTTGTTCGTCTGCTTCCTGGTGATGACCATGCTGGTTGGGCTGGTCTATAAGTTCACCGCCGAACGGGCGGGCAGACAGTCGCTGGATGATTTGATGAAAAGCTCGCTCTATCTGATGCGCAGCGAACTGCGTGAGATCCCCCCTCACGACTGGGCGCGCACCATCAAAGAGCTGGATCTGAACCTGTCATTCAAACTGCGCATCGAGCCGCTGAAGAAATACACCCTGGATGCCCCGATCATGCAGCGGCTGCGCGAAGGCGATATCGTGGCGCTGGACGATCAGTACACCTTTATTCAGCGTATTCCGCGCAGCCATTACGTCCTGGCGGTCGGCCCGGTGCCGTATCTCTACTTCCTGCATCAGATGCGCCTGCTGGATATCGCCCTGCTGGCCTTTATCGCCATTTCGCTGGCCTTCCCGGTGTTTATCTGGATGCGCCCCCACTGGCAGGACATGCTGCGCCTCGAGGCCGCGGCCCAGCGTTTTGGCGACGGGCATCTGACCGAACGGATCCACTTCGACAGCGGCTCGAGCTTTGAGCGGCTGGGGGTGGCCTTTAACCAGATGGCTGACAATATCAACGCCCTCATCGCCAGCAAAAAACAGCTGATTGACGGTATCGCCCATGAGCTGCGCACCCCCCTGGTACGGTTGCGCTACCGGCTGGAGATGAGTGAAAACCTGACCGAAACAGAGTCGCAGGCGCTGAATCGCGATATCAGCCAGCTCGAGGCGCTGATTGAGGAGCTGCTGACCTACGCTCGCCTCGACCGACCGCAGAACGAACTTAAGCTCACCACCCCGGATCTGCCTGCATGGCTGCGCAGCTACGTGGAGGATGTGCAGAGCGTTAACCCGCAGCGCACATTGCTGATCAGCAGCGTGGATGGCGATTACGGCGCGTTGGATATGCGTTTGATGGAGCGGGTGCTGGATAACCTGGTGAACAACGCCCTGCGCTACAGCGATAACCAACTGCGGATCGCATTGACGCTAAACGGCAGCCGCGCCAGTTTGTCGGTGGAAGATGATGGTCCGGGCATTGCGCCAGAGGCCCGCCAGCGGGTGTTTGAGCCTTTTGTCCGACTCGACCCGAGCCGGGACCGCGCCACCGGCGGCTGCGGCCTGGGGCTGGCGATCGTCCACTCTATCGCCCAGGCGCTGGGGGGCGACGTCAGCTGCGAAGCCAGCGACCTCGGCGGGGCCCGTTTCTGCTTCAACTGGCCCGTCTGGCATCATATCGCCCTGCCCATCCCTGACTGACCCAAACCGCACGCTGGCCTGACCCGGCGTGCTGTGCTATAAACTAAGTATGTTGTAACTAATGTGGTGCGCTATGGCAACTTACGATCTTATCGAACGCTTAAACTCAACCTTTCGCCAGATGGAGCACGAGCTGGCGCAGTTGACCCCCGAACTCCAGGCCTGTCGCCTGCTGGCCGGGCGCGTCTTCTCCCTGCCGGACGTCGCCAAAGGCGCCGAGCACGATCCGCTCAACGCCATTACGGTGAAGCAGCACCTCGGCCAGGAGGCGCTGACGATGGCGCTGCAACACTATCGTCATCTCTTTATCCAGCAGCAATCCGAGAATCGCAGCAGCAAGGCCGCCGTGCGCCTGCCGGGGGTGATCTGCCTGCAGAGCGACGCCGCGCACCGGGAGCAAATCACCGATCGCATTGCGACTATTAATGCCCTAAAAGCGGAATTTGAAAAAATCGTCACCGAGGAGTCAGGTCTGGCGCCTGCCGCCCGCTTTGAGTGGGTGCACCACCAGCTACCAGGTTTGATCACTCTCAACGCCTATCGCACGTTAACGGTAATCAACCACCCCGCCACCCTGCGCTTCGGCTGGGCCAATAAGCACATCATCAAAAATTTCACCCGCGATGAGGTGCTGGCGATGCTGGAGAAAAGCCTCAAGTCGCCGCGCGCCGTAGCGCCCTGGTCACGGGATCAGTGGGTGGAGCGGCTGGAGGCAGAATATACCGCCATTCACGCCCTGCCTGCACAGGCGCGGCTGAAGATCAAGCGGCCGGTAAAAGTGCAGCCAATCGCCCGCGTCTGGTATGCCGGGCAGCAAAAGCAGGTGCAATACGCCTGCCCGACGCCGCTGATCGCCCTTTACGATGCCGATCAAGGGGCGGTGATACCCGATATTGGTGAACTGCTCAATTACGATGCGGACAACGTTCAGCACCGTTATAAGCCGCAGGCACAGCCGCTGCGCTTGATTATCCCGCGGCTGCACCTGTACGTGGCGGAGTAACTATTTCAGGCTGCCGACCATCTCTTCCGGGCGGACCCAGCTGTCGAACTCGGCCTCGGTGAGATACCCCAGCGCCAGGGCGGAGGCTTTCAGGGTCAGCCCCTCTTTGTGCGCTTTTTTGGCGATTTCCGCCGCCTTGTCATAGCCGATATGGGTATTGAGCGCCGTCACCAGCATTAACGACTCGTTGAGCAGCTGGCTGATGCGCTCGCGATTCGGCTCGATGCCTACCGCGCAGTGCTCGTTAAAGCTCACCATCCCGTCCGCCAGCAGACGCACCGACTGGAGGAAGTTGTGGATCACCATCGGACGGTAGACGTTCAGCTCAAAGTTGCCCGAGGCCCCGCCCATGTTCACCGCCACGTCATTGCCCATCACCTGACAGCAGAGCATGGTCATGGCTTCGCACTGGGTCGGGTTGACTTTACCCGGCATGATGGAGCTGCCCGGCTCGTTCTCCGGGATGCTGATTTCACCGATGCCGCAGCGCGGCCCGGAAGCCAGCCAGCGCACGTCGTTGGCGATTTTCATCAGCGAGGCCGCCAGCCCTTTCAGCGCCCCATGGGCATGTACCAGCGCATCACAGGTCGCCAGCGCCTCGAACTTGTTCGGCGCCGTGACAAACGGCTGCCCGGTGATATTTGCCAGCTCTTCAGCCACCCGTACCGCGTATTCAGGATGGGTATTGAGCCCGGTGCCTACCGCGGTGCCGCCCAGCGCCAGCTCCGCCAGGTGCGGCAGGCTGTGGTCGATATGACGCAGGTTGTGATCGAGCATCGCCACCCAGCCGGAGATCTCCTGGCCAAGGGTCAGGGGCGTGGCATCCTGCAGGTGGGTACGGCCAATTTTGACGATATCGGCGAAAGCCTGAGCTTTGTCATTGAGGGTCTGCTTCAGCACGTTCAGCTGCGGGATGAGCTGTTCGCGCAGGGCGATGAGCGCCGCCACATGCATCGCCGTCGGGAAGACATCGTTGGAGCTCTGGCTTTTGTTGACGTCGTCGTTGGGGTGGATCTTGCGCTCCATGCCGCGCACCCCGCCGAGCAGCTCGCTGCCGCGGTTCGCCAGCACCTCATTCATGTTCATATTGCTCTGGGTACCGGAGCCGGTCTGCCAGATGGCGAGGGGGAACTCATCAGGATGTTTACCTGCCAGCACTTCATCGGCGGCGGTGATAATCGCGTTAGCTTTCTCCCCGGAGAGCAGGCCTAAATCCTGGTTGACCTTCGCCGCGGCGCGTTTGGTCAGCGCCAGGGCCTGGATCAACGAGACCGGCATCTTTTCAGTGGAGATACGGAAATGTTCCAGCGAACGCTGGGTTTGCGCGCCCCAGAGTTTGTCCTGCGGGACGTCGATGGCACCCATCGAATCTTTCTCACTGCGTGAGGTGGTCATACTTTCTCCTTGATAACACTGAAGTGGATTGCTCACAGCTCAAAGAAACAAGTATTGATGAGATAAGAAAAAGGGTATGGCGCTTTGTGCGCTCTTTTTGTCGGGCTTTGCCGGGTGGCGCAGCGCCACCCGGCAGGTTTACAAACTACTTCACACAGGCCGAACACTGGGAGGACTGGATCTGTTTGAAGAAGTCGTTGCCTTTGTCATCCACGAGGATAAACGCCGGGAAGTCTTCCACTTCGATTTTCCAGATCGCTTCCATACCCAGCTCCGGATACTCCACGCACTCGAGGCTCTTGATGCTGCCCTGCGCCAGTACCGCGGCCGGGCCGCCGATGCTGCCAAGGTAGAAGCCGCCGTGCTTGTGGCAGGCGTCCGTCACCTGCTGGCTGCGGTTGCCCTTCGCCAGCATGATCATGCTGCCGCCGTTGGCCTGGAGCTGATCCACGTAGGAGTCCATACGACCCGCGGTGGTTGGCCCTAAGGAGCCGGAGGCATAACCGGTCGGGGTTTTTGCCGGGCCCGCGTAGTAGATCGGATGATCTTTAATGTACTGCGGCAGACCTTCGCCGTTATCCAGACGCTCTTTCAGCTTCGCGTGGGCGATATCGCGGCCCACGATAATGGTGCCGTTCAGGGACAGACGGGTAGAGACCGGGTACTGAGAGAGCTGAGCCAGGATCTCGTTCATCGGACGGTTCAGGTCGACGCGTACCGCCTCGCCCTCGCCCGCTTTGCGCAGCGCTTCCGGAATGTATTTACCTGGGTTGTTCTCCAGTTTCTCGATCCAGATGCCGTCGCGGTTGATCTTCGCTTTAATGTTGCGGTCCGCCGAACAGGAGACGCCCATCCCCACCGGGCAGGATGCGCCGTGGCGCGGCAGACGGATCACGCGGATATCGTGGGCGAAATATTTGCCGCCAAACTGGGCACCAAGGCCGAGGTTCTGGGCTTCCACCAGCAGTTCCTGCTCAAGCTGAACGTCGCGGAATGCCTGGCCGTGCTCGTTACCTTCGGTCGGCAGATTGTCGTAGTACTTGGTCGAGGCCAGCTTGACGGTTTTCAGGGTGCTTTCCGCCGAGGTGCCACCGATCACAAAGGCAATGTGGTACGGCGGACAGGCCGCGGTGCCGAGGGTGCGCATCTTCTCCACCAGGTAGTTTTTCAGCTTGCCCGGCGTGAGCAGCGCTTTGGTCTCCTGATAGAGATAGGTTTTGTTCGCTGAACCGCCGCCTTTGGCGATGCAGAGGAATTTGTATTCGTCGCCATCCACGCTGTAGAGGTCGATTTGCGCCGGCAGGTTGGTGCCGGTATTGACCTCTTTATACATATCCAGCGGGGCGTTTTGTGAATAGCGCAGGTTGTCTTCGATATAGGTGTTATACACGCCGTGCGCCAGGGCCGCTTCGTCGCCGCCACCGGTCCAGACACGCTGGCCTTTTTTACCCATGATGATGGCGGTGCCGGTGTCCTGGCAGGTTGGCAGAATGCCTTTTGCCGCGATATCGGAGTTACGCAGGAACTGCAGGGCGACATATTTGTCGTTTTCGCTGGCCTGCGGGTCGCTGAGGATATCGGCCACCTGCTGCTGATGCGCCGGGCGAAGCATGAACGAGGCATCGTGGAACGCCTGTTGCGCCAGTAAGGTCAGGGCCTGCGGGTCAACTTTCAGGATCTCCTGTCCTTCAAACTCAGAGACAGAAACGTGGTCGCGGGTTAACAGGTAATATTCGGTCTGATCCTTGGCCAGCGGGAAAGGATCCTGGTAATGGAAGGGTTTATTCGACATTGATCTCTCACTTACTGCTTCGGTCTGTTTATTTAGAGCAGATGTTCCGCTGCCCTGCTTAAAAGCGAGTCAGCCTATCCTACACAATTTTTTAACAAAAACTGAGACTAGTACGACTTTTTCCGCGCGCAGGTTACTTCCGGACAGTTTATTGCTTTAATACGGGCAGATAATTCCACATATGAAACAGGGCTTGATAATGCAAAAACTCATCAACTCAGTGCAGCACTACGCCTGGGGAAGTAAAACTGCGTTAACGGATCTCTACGGTATCGCCAACCCGGACAACCTGCCGATGGCAGAGTTGTGGATGGGGGCGCACCCGAAGAGCAGCTCAAAAATTACCGATGCCCAGGGCGAACGTTCCCTGCGTGACGTTATCGAGGGTGATAAAGCCACGCTGTTGGGCAGCGCCGTCGCCGAACGCTTTGGCGAGCTGCCGTTCCTGTTTAAGGTGCTGTGCGCCGATCAGCCGCTCTCCATTCAGGTTCACCCGAACAAGCAGGCCTCCGAAGCGGGTTTTGCGAAAGAGAACGCGGCAGGCATTCCGCTGGACGCCGCCGAGCGTAACTATAAAGATCCGAACCACAAACCGGAACTGGTCTTTGCCCTGACGCCGTTCCTGGCGATGAACGCCTTCCGCGAGTTCTCTGAGATCGTTTCGCTGCTGCAGCCGGTTGCCGGAGCGCACAGCGCCATTGCCCACTTCCTCGAAAAACCGGACGCCGATCGCCTGAGCCACCTCTTCGCCAGCCTGCTTAATATGCAGGGGGACGAAAAATCCCGTGCGCTGGCGGTACTGAAAGCGGCCCTGAACAGCCAGCAGGGTGAGCCGTGGGAGACCATCCGCGTGATTTCGGAATTTTACCCGGACGACAGCGGCCTCTTCTCTCCACTGCTGCTGAACGTGGTGAAACTGGAGCCGGGCGAAGCGATGTTCCTGTTTGCCGAAACGCCGCATGCCTACCTGCAAGGGGTGGCGCTGGAGGTAATGGCTAACTCCGATAACGTACTTCGTGCGGGGCTGACGCCGAAATACATCGACATCCCTGAACTGGTGGCCAACGTCAAATTCGTCGCGAAACCGGCGGCTGAGCTACTCACCCAGCCGGTAAAAAACGGCGCAGAGCTGGACTTCCCCATCCCGGTGGAAGACTTTGCGTTTTCCCTGCACGATCTCAGCAGCGAAGAGACCCGGATTGCCCAGCAGAGCGCGGCTATTCTCTTCTGCGTTGAGGGTGAAGCGGTGCTGAGCAAGGGCGAGGAGCGCCTGGTGCTGAAGCCTGGTGAGTCGGCCTTTATTGCCGCGAATGATTCCCCGATTAGCGTCAGCGGCGTCGGCCGTCTGGCGCGGGTATTCAACAAGCTCCAGTGACCTGCTGAATTTTTTAACAATTTTTGCTAAGCTATTGCTAACCTTATGACCTCACCGGGCGGTTTTCACCGCTCGGTTTCATTTTATGGATAATCACGATGAAAAAATCGGTTATAGCTGCAGGCGTTATTGTTGCATTAGGGCTGGTCTGGACGGGCGCGGCCTGGTACACCGGGAAACAGCTGGAGAGCCGTCTGGGTGAGATGGTGGCCCAGGCGAACAGTGAACTTAAGCGTACCGCGCCGGAAGCCGGGCTGGAGCTGAGCTATCAGGATTATCAGCGCGGCGTGTTCAGCAGCCATCTGCAGATGGTCGTTAAGCCGGTAGCAGGAACCACTAATCCGTGGCTGCAACCGGGACAGAGCCTGGTGCTGAACGAAGATGTCGACCACGGTCCGTTCCCGCTGGCCCAGCTGAAATCCTTCAACCTCATCCCCTCTATGGCCTCGGTCAAATCGACGCTGGTCAATAACGAAGCCTCTAAGCCGCTGTTCGATCTGGCGAAAAATGAGTCGCCTTTTGAGGTCAATACGCGCATCAGCTATGCCGGTGATACCCGTTCTGATATCGCCCTGAAAGCCCTGAATTACGAGAATGGCGACGAGCAGGTTGCGTTCAGCGGCGGTAACTTCCAGCTTGATGCCGATCGCGACGGCAAAAACGTCTCGCTGAAAGGTGAAGCGGCAAGCGGCCGGGTCAACGCGGTGAACGAGTACGATCAGAAAGTCCAGCTGACCTTCAATAACCTGAGCATTGATGGCAACAGCCGTCTGACCAGTTTTGACGAGCGCATCGGCGATCAGAAACTGACCCTCGATAAAATGGCTATCGCCATTGAAGGCAAAGAGATGGCGGTGCTGGAAGGCACAGATCTGAAAGCCACCGCGGATCTCTCTAAAGATGGCAAGAGCATCAACAGCCAGCTGGATTACAACCTGAAGAGCCTGAAAGTGCAGAATCAGGATCTGGGTACCGGCAAGCTGACCCTGAAGATCGGCAATATTGACGGTCAGGCATGGCACCAGTTCAGCCAGCAGTATCGCGCCCAGAGCCAGGCGCTGCTGGCGGATAAAGAGCTGATGACCAACAATCCGGCGCTCTATCAGCAGAAAGCGGCGGAAGCCTTCTTCGGTAATCTGCCGATCCTGCTCAAAGGCGAGCCGGTGGTGACTATCGCGCCGCTGAGCTGGAAAAACAGCAAAGGCGAAACCAACTTCAACCTCTCGTTGTTCATGAAGGATCCCGCCACCGCCACCGGTGAAGCGCAGACCCTGGCGCAGGAAGTGGATCGCAGCGTGAAATCGCTGGAGAGCAAGCTGACCATTCCGATGGACATGGCAACCGAGTTCATGACCCAGATTGCGAAGCTGGAAGGCTATAACGAGGATGATGCCGGCAAGCTGGCCAGCCAGCAGGTGAAAGGCCTGGCGGCGATGGGACAGATGTTCCGCATCACCACCGTGGAAGATAACGTGATCGGCACCAGCCTGCAGTACAGCAATGGTCAGGTAACCCTGAATGGCCAGAAGATGCCGCTGGAGGAGTTCGTCGGCATGTTTGGCGTACCGGCCCTGAACCTGGCGGTACCGGATGAACCTGCGGCTCCGCCAGCACCGGCTGCTCCGCCAGCGCCTGCGGTTCCTCAGCAGTAAACAGCAAAACCCCTCTGCGGAGGGGTTTTTTATTGCCAGTCATCCTTTCCAGCCGGTCAGGAAGTCCATCAGCAGGGCGTTCACTTGCTCCGGTTGCTCTTCCTGCGGCAGATGCCCGCACTCTTCAATACCATACGCCCTCAGATCGTCCGCCATTTCCGCCCAGACGCTCTGCATATCAAATAGCTTACCCACGGCGTGAAAATCATTGCCCCACAGCGACATCACCGGGCAGGCAATTTTGACCTCCGCGTCCGCCAGATCCTGCGCCACATCTTCAGCGTTGGCGCGATAATCGGCCATCGCCCCCCGCACGGCACCGGGCGCCTGATAGGCCCGGACGTAGGTATCAAACGCCTCGCCGCTGATGGTGGAAGGATCGTAAGTCCAGTCCGAGAAGAAGTGGCGTAGCCAGATATGCTCTCGACCAGCAATCAGGGCTTCCGGCAGATCGGGCACCAGGTGGAACAGAAAGAACCAGTAGGCCCGGGCGATGGAGGCATTCAGATCGCGCGCCACAATACGCGTGGGCACGTTATCCATCACCACCAGGCGATCCACCAGCTCAGGATAATCTTTCGCAAAGCGGGTCGCGACGCGCGCGCCGCGGTCATGCCCTACCAGCACCACTTTCTTCAGGCCGAGTACGCGCATCAGCTCGCGGATATCGCGCGCCATAGTGCGTTTATCGTAGCCGGAGGCCGGTTTATCGCTCTCGCCGTAGCCGCGCAAATCCGGAGCAATCACCCGGTAGTGTTTAGACAGAACCGGAATCTGATAGCGCCAGGCGTAGTTTGTTTCCGGGAAGCCGTGGAGCAGGATCACCGGTGCGCCTTCCCCCTCTTCAACCACAAACTGACGGATGCCATTCGCTGTTACGGTGTAACTTTTCATTTTGCTCTCCTCGTCTTATTTCAGCAATGGCACGTCGGCCGCACGTTGATACGGGCCATAAATCGCCGGGTTCCAGCTGTAACCCTGAGCGTCGGCAGTAATGTGCCCGATGCCCGGGAACGCCAGGTGCGCTGCCGCCATCCATTCGCCCTCTTTTGCCAGGGCGTTGAACTCCTGCCCACGTGATGAGGTGGCTTTTTGCGCATCCACGTCAAAGCGAATCGATACTTCCGGGTGCGGGAACTGCACCGCAGGGGCGTGAATCAGGTCGCCGATAAAGTTGATACCTTTCCCTTGAGAGGCAAAACGATACACCGTGCTGCCGGGCGTATGGCCGGGTGCGTAGGCCGTCTGGACTTCAGGGATCGGCGAGGCGGGCGGCACGAAGGTTTTCAGGCGGCCCGCCGCTTTATAAGAGGCCAGGGCGTGTTGGGCGATAGCGAAATACTCTTTTGCGTTGGCGGGGGCGCTGGCCTCTTTCGCCGGATCCAGCCAGTAGTCAGCTTCCGCCTGCGGCACGTAAACCGTGGCATTCGGGAATAGCGCCTTACCCGCGGCATCGCTCAGGCCGCAGACATGGTCCAGGTGGAGGTGGGTCAGGAAGATAGTATCAACCTGCTCAGGACGATATCCGGAGGCTTGCATGTTGGGAATCAATTGCCCTGCGGTTTGCGGCACGCAGTGGCCCGCCCCGCTGTCGATCATCACCAGATGCTTACCGGTGTTGACTAAAAAGGCGTTAAAGGAGGTGGGCATGCGCTCGGCATCAATCTTATGCTGCGCCAGCAGGTCGCGAATTTTGTCGGCTGAGAGCCCTTTTAACAGCGACGGCGAGAGATCGTTGTAGCCATCGAAAAGCGCCGTTACCTCATATTGCCCCACCGCCAGGCGATAGTAACCCGGCACCTGCTGTTTAATCTGCGCGGGTGCGTCTGCCCACACAGAGCCCGCCAAAAACAGGCTGCTGAGCGCTAAAACCGTTGTCATCTTTTTCATCTTCACTCCGAATTCACTGTTTATCAGGATGTGGAGTGACTATGGCGCTATAACGACAATTAGTGTAGATGTGTAATTTGATAGGCCAGTATAACGGGATGCGAGATAATGAGACTGGACGATGTGGAAGTGTTCGTTGAAGCGATAAAAGCGGGAAGCCTGGCGGGTGCCGCCCGTCGGCTCTCAATGAGCGCCATGGCGGCCTCGCGATGCCTGAATAATCTGGAAGCGGAGCTGGGCGTGCGGCTGGTGCATCGCACCACACGCTCCCTTTCACCCACCAGCGACGGCGAGGTCTTTTTACCCCATGCCCAGGCGCTGCTGGAAGATAAAACCAATGCCCTGGCCGACCTCTTTCCTGATGGCGCCTCCCTTTCCGGGCGGCTTCGCATTACCGCCTCGGCGGCGTTTGGCCGTAAAATCATCGCCCCGATGCTGCCCGACTTTATGCGCCAGCATCCGGCCCTGCAGGTCGATCTGCTCGCTACCGATGAGCAGGTTGATATTGTCGGCAGAGGAATAGACGTGGCGTTACGTATCGCCCCGCTGCGGGACAACCGTCTGGTGGCGCATCGCCTCTGTGATAACCCCCGTGACCTCTGCGCCAGCGCAGCGTATCTGGCGGAGCATGGCTATCCGAAAACGCTCAGCGATCTTGCGGCGCACAGCTGTTTAACCACCTCTGATACCACCCACTGGGCGTTCGACCAGGGGGGACAGCGAAGCAAACAGAAAGTATCGGGGCGGTTTTCGGCGAATTCTATCGAGGCGATCTTTGAGGCGTGCCTGGGCGGCATGGGCATTGCCAACCTGTCCCGCTGGTACCTTGAACCCGCCTTTGCGCAAGGCCTGGTGAAGCGGATCGCGCTGGAGGATGCCAGGCCGGAAGCGCTGGCCGTCTGGGCCGTCTACCCGACGTCGCGGTTGATTCCAGTTAAGGTGCGCAAGTTTGTCGAGGCACTGGAGGCGCGGCTGGCGCGTAACCCGCTCACGCCGCATGGATAAAGTTATTTCACCGTCACCAGGCGGGCCGACACAATCTGATGCCCCGCCTGCACGTCGGCTTTATCGATCCGCTGCATAATGCGGTCGGCCAGCGTGTAGCCCATTTCCCGTGCCGGTGTGGTGGCCCAGACAATCGGCAGATCGTCCAGCGCGTTCTCTGACACATCCGCAAAGGCGCCCAGCGCCACCTGATGACCAAAGAAGGTTTCCACCCCGCCTTCGCCGCTCTGCCGTCCGGCACGGATTAAGCCGAACCAGGCGCCCATGGCGATAACATCGTTATAGCAAATCACGGCGCTGATGGTGGGGCTGGCGCGTAGCAAGTTACCGATCGCCTCTGCCGCCTGCTTGTGGCGGGATTCACACTCCACCACCCACTCGCTGTGGAACGGCAGGCCATATTTGATCAGCGTCGCACAGTAGCCGCCCACCCGTTCGGCGCGCGTCAGCGACGAGCTTTTACCGCCCAGCCAGGCAATCCGCTGATGGCCGCGGCGAATAAGATGCTCGGTCAGCATTTGTGCCGCCTGCATGTTATCCGGGCGCAGAGTATCCGCTTCGTCGAGATAGCTGGCGCGGGAGGCAAACACCAGCGGAACCCCTTTGGCTGCCGCGCGCTCGCACAGTTCATTGCTTACCCCGGAAGCCCCGGCAACAATCACCCCATCCACCCCCTGCGTCAGCAGCATATCGAGGCGCTGGAGCAGCTGATCCGCCTCCCGGCCGCCATGCAGTAAAAAGACCATCCGCCCCTGGGCTTCCAGCGCCTCCGTCAGGCCCGCCGTCAGTTCGGCATAGAACGGCGAGGTCAGGTCGCGGACGATCAGGCCAATCACCCCGCTTTGCCCACCCCGCAGCGCCGATGCCTGGCGGTTACGCACAAATCCCAGTTGCTCAACCGCCTCGTTGACGCGCTGCCCCGTCGCAGGGGAAATGCGCCCTTTCCCGCTCAGAACCAGTGAAACCGTGCTCACGGAGACACCCGCCGCCAGCGCGACGTCGTTAATGGTAATTTTTTTCGCTACAGCCATGTGTGGAGGTGTCTCCCTGATAATGAGATCGGTAAAACGTTTTATCAATACGTTATCTTTATACTCTCTGCCAAAGCCTGAGAATGAGATTTAGCGCGCACTAAACTTTGATAAAACGTTTTATCTTCTCGCAGCACTGAGGCAGGTAAATTTATTTTAACAATAAAGGAGTCGTTTTATGACGGCGAAAGCAGCACAAAAAATCTCGCTGTGGGAGTTTTTCCAGCAACTGGGTAAAACCTTTATGCTGCCCGTGGCTCTGCTCTCCTTCTGCGGGATCATGCTGGGTATCGGCAGTTCGCTCAGCAGCCACGATGTTATTACCCTGATCCCGTTCCTCGGCAACCCCGTGCTGCAGGCGATCTTTATCTGGAGACTATTAAGTCTTTTAACGAAGTGGCTTGATGTTGGATTGAAGTGCGGTAACTTCTGCTATGTTGCCGCGATACGATTTGTCATTTGCAATGAACTAACGTCGTTTCGCGGTAACTTTATGCCCCACCCATGCCCCATCACACCACCCTGTCATCCTGCAGCGCGCTGTTGATGAAGAACGTCACGCGCCCCAAAACTTCCACTTCCTCTGCGGCCTCCCCCTCTATCGCTTCGCCATCATCCGTGATTAATGCCCTTCCCCTGAGTTTCGCAAACTGCGTCCTGCCGCCGGACAAAATCAGCAGAACCTGACCTTGCACTAACCGGGTAACCGGTTCGATTAATGCGAAACCGAATGATGTTTCAAGAATGCGGGTATCAATACCGACGCCGCAAATGAGCTCCGGGGTCATTCGCTGAGAAACGTAATCAGCCGCTGGAGATGGAAAGCCCATTACAGACCTCCGTTAGGGTTATAGAGCATAAAGGTGCGCGCCTGGCCCTCGCTGGTTGAGATATCTTTAAAGGTAGAAACGTGACTCTCGATCCATTCGTTCGCCTCTTTAAGCGACCAGTTCCAGTTAGCGCAGGCCAGATGCTTCACGAAGTCCTCAGTAGTCACCGTACGGCGCCCGTTGGACTCGTGTTTAATGGCTGTGTGAAAAGCACCCTCAATATCGATTCTGCGTGGCATAACCCCTCCTTCTTATTTTACTGTGTATACATACAGTAGTTTTAAAGAGGATGCAGATCAATGCGGCGACACCTATCAATACCCCCGCCAGGAAGGCAAGCAGGTTATTCTTTCAGCAATCGAGCGTTGCGTAAGGGAGTTTTCCTTTCGCGTGAACATAGCATTGCTCAAAGATGTTAGACCCATCAAGAGCATAATCACACTCCATCATTTCCCGTCCAATCTCTGTTTTCTCACCAGTTACCGGGTGGTCAACGTACTGAATCAGATCGAACTGTGCACGGTACTTTCCGTATACCCGGGGAAGCTCTACGCGGATATAAAGACCATTAGTTGCTTCGTTAGTTTTTAAGGCCATCGGTCACATCCTTTTTATTGGCATCATTATTTGGATCATCACTGCGAGGTGCCCCATCATTGTTTTGTTGGGAAATCTGCTGATTAATGTGTCTCACCACAGGGTCTGCAATTCGGTAGGCCAGATTACCCAATGCTTCCCCGATGATTGATAATTGTTGGGCATTGAATGTGATTGATACTGTTTCCATAATTAATTCCTTTTTACGCTGCGATTAAGCCATGATTTCTCATTGCTGAGAGAATGCTGTTTATGGTGGAGATCTCGGTGCCAGCTGCTGCATTATTTATTGCGGCCTGCTGACCGGCCACTACGCGGACACCGTTGAAATACATGCCGGGGGTGGCGGTGTGAAAAGTTACCCTCTCAATTGCGCCACTGAACAACCCCCACCTCAGGGTTGAGCTGTCGTACTTTGTTTTAATGGCCCCCGTCCCCTCATATGCAATGCCAAGCCCAGATGCCAGGCGGATAGCGTTGCCAGTTGCATAGTTACCCTGGAAAATAGCACCCACTGGAGCCGTTCCTTCCAGGAAAATGTCAGCAATGGTTTTCGAGGAAGAAGGCTGTGACCACCACCCTTGCGCACATGCTGATTCATCGCGAACAAGAGTGCCGGTTACACGCATTGACAGGGGCGAGAACCGGATGCCACGTATCCATTGGCCCATTTCACCACGTTGATTGCTACCAGTGATATACAAGGCAGTGGCTGATGGATGTAATGTAGCTGGCGCACCCGTTGTGGGGTGAGTCTCTGCTGCTGTGCCTGTCGTGTTGTTAAGTACTGCTCCGTAAAACGTACCCTTATCCGAATAACTGGCAGCTTCGGCGGAGACAGCAATCGTTGAATTCCCCTGATGCTTTATCTCGCCATGTAGAGCGGCTGTCCATAACGCCCCTGGCGTAGACAGAGCCGCGCCATAAATAGCAGTATTGCCGTTCCCATTTGTTGAGTAATTGATTGTTGTGGCACGGATGCAGTCGATGTGCTGCGCCCCCCGACCGATGGCGGTAATATTTATACCTGACCGCGTATGCTCAGAACTAAGCACCGGTTCATCGGGGTTGCCAACCGTTATCAGTAGAGGCGTTTTTCGGGTTTCGGTTGTTATTCCCACCCCTTCACCGAAGTCACGATCTAACCATAGTGAGTCTGAGCGGATCTCTTTTGTTTCAGTGCCTTCTTTATACATCCCTTTAGGTATAAAGATTATCGTGCCGCTTTCTGCGGCATCATAGGCTGAAATTAATGCTGCTGTTGAATCGGAGATGCCAGCGGGGTCTGCGCCGCCAGCAAACTGAGACCAGGTTGCTGGTTTGAATGAATCCCCAATCAAACCAGAGCCGCCGCGAGCGCCTAATTCCTGCCGCAATGCTGCATCACCTACACTGACGAAATGCGCGGAATCGTTCACCCATGATGCCGCGTCATTACCGGTCGTCGTGAATGGGAGATCAGTTGCGGCAGTTAATTTCCAGAGTTCGTTGTTATAGCGAATTAGCTGATTGTATTCGCTAATAGTTAGCGGGCCAGCAGTATAATCACCAATAACCTTATAACCCGAACTCTGAACAAACGTGTTGAAGCGCTGCTGTTGATTCAGTAGCTGCGCCGCAGATTCCTGCTCCCAGCCCCAGTATGTTTTCCTGTTTCGCCCAAAACGGTCTTTCCAGATTGCCAGGGTAATATCGTTCAGCGCATAGTCAAAGTTCTGGGCGTTATCGAATAAAACATACGGACTCGTTGATCCCAGCGGTTCTTTCGTGAAATAGGTAGTCATGCTCGCTCCGGGCATAAAAAACCCGCCGAAGCGGGTCAGATAATTTTGATTTGCTGTTAAGCGGCGTCACCGGGGTATGTGGCGTCGTCATAGGCATACTTTCCTGGGTGGTACTGGATGGCTGTTACCTGACTGATCCCGTCATTGCCCGGAGATGTTTCCCCCACCAGTGCGTCATACGGCACACGAACTGATGAGCAGAACAGCAGGCGCGGCGGTTCAATGTACGCGTCGTTCATCGCCCACAATTCCGGCTCCAGCGCGGCGCTGTACGGCACCGAGATAGTGAAGTCGTCAATGCGAGTCGGTACGACCATTGCCGATGCCCGGCCATCCTGATGGCGGATAATCACGCGCGGGCTTTGAAACGACCAGTCCGGCGCTTCGCTGAGCGTCAGGGTGATTTTGCTGCTGTCATACTTCATATCCGTAATCAGGCAGCTCAGCGTCTGGCTGCCCGGGATATCGTCGGCCAGCACAATGCGATCCATAAACTCATAGCAGAGCGCATCCATCTCGGTAGAGGTGGTGTGCTGCAGGCGCTGCAGCTGGTAGCCCAGCAACCGGCGCATGCCGATCCGGTAGGCGCGGTTCTCATCCAGTACGCCATCCAGCGTGTAGCTCTCGATTTTCAGCGGCGTTGAGTTGCCAGGCAGGCGGCACTGCACGGTTTCCTCTGCCCAGGTGGTGCCATTGATATAGGTCACGTCCACGCCGTCGTAATCGTCCTGTGACGGGGCTTTAAACGCGGTCTGCAGTTCCTCGGTGGTTTCCTGAGGAGTGATCATGCCGACCCAGGGTTTAATCCCTTCCCTGCCGGCAGAAGCCAGCCCATCCGACAACAGGAAGTACCCCATCCCGGCGTTGGTGATTTTCTGCAGCACCTCGAGCGCTGACTTACTCTCACCGCTCGCCCAGTCGAACCTTTCACCGCGGGGCGTCCAGTAGGTTTGCTCCAGCGCGTCAATTGCCGCCGTATCAATCTGGCTGGCCGTGAACCCCAGGGACTCGAGCACATGGTAGAGTGCCCCGCTGATGCTCCGCGCAGTTCTTCCGCCGCTGTAAATCCGGGTTGGTGTAACGCTAATCCGGCGATCGGACATGGCCGCCAGGCGATTCCCTGTGCGCACGGTCAGCGCCATGGTGGTGACGCCATCGTACTTCGTGGGGCGCTTGCTGAGTCGTGAGCGCAGCGCCTGCCAGAATACCTGGTCGCGCGTGCTGCCACCCTTAACCGGTTCGGTGCGGCGCATCCGGATCTCATATTGCCCCGGCGACACGCTGTAGCGATGCGTAAACCCGATCTGGTTTTCGGTACTGCGTGAATAGAACGGAGACTGCTGCTGCCAGGCGGTGGTGCCAACCTTGCGATACTGGATCACCAGCCGTACCGGCATGGAACGCTTATTCCCCTGGTCGGTGTAACGCACCAGGCCGCTCTGGAAGTTAATGTTCACCTCGAATGCGTCCAGGGTTTCACCGTCGGGGCAGGCCAGGAACGGGCCAACCCATTCGTAATCATCGCTGACACCCGTAACGGTCGCATCCAGCAGCGTGCGCTCAGTGAATCCAGGCCACGATGGATCCGGCGTGGTGATGGTCTCACCACCCGGGCCGGTGGTGACGGTAAGCCGCTCAACGGTTACTGTCTGGCTGTCCACATCGGTGATCCGGAACTGGTTCCCGGCCAGACCCAGAGTGAAGCGCTGAATGCCCTCTGGCAGACCGGTAAACGGCGTGCCGGTGGCGCTGTTGTAGGCCAGGGTGATGTGTGCCCGTACCTCCGCCGTGCCGCCCGTAGATTTCACGCCCGCCGTGTTAACCGGGGCATCACCAAACGCAGCAACCGGTAACGGGCTGTTAGTGATGGACCCACCGGCATAAGGGCTACTGACCTCACCGATTTCAAGCCGACCGCTGTTATCGCGCGCGACCAGGCCGGAGCCGGATAGTTGCGAAGTGATCGAGGAAATCAGGCCTGACATGGTGACGTAGTTGGTCACCAGCGATACCGGATAGGTCGTGCCCTGCCAGCTGATGCTGAACGTCACAGGCGTGCTGCTAAAATCGTAGGTCGTCGGCGCGGCACTCGCGGTGATGCTGGCGGCGCTACCGCCCACACCCGGCACCGACGGAACTCCCGGGGCGTAGCTGGCGATCACCAGATCGTAGTCGTTGCCGTTATAGTTGAGGGATACCGGCAGCCCTACCGAGGGGGCCAGTTCCTCCACCCCGCCATAAATAACGCTGTAACCGCCGGACGATACAACCGTATATGAGTTTGGGGCCAGCACGGTGATCACCGTTCCGACAGTCCACGACGGCGGGATCTCTTCATCGCCAGACGACGATACGTCAACCAGCGTGATGGAGTTCCCGGACACGACCAGCGCATCAGCGATAATGCTGACCGTCTCCGGGCCGCTTGAGCCCAGATCCAGCCCGGCGGTACCTGAACCCGTATTCCCTACCTCTGGTGAGTTAAACCAGTTTTCGGTACGCGTGTCGCCTGATACTGTCGCGCTTGGCGGGTAGATGGTGTAACGCACGTCGGTACCGAACGCGGAGATCGGCGTATTACCGATCCGGATATCGGACTGGTTAATCACCATATCGCCGACACCCACGCACAGAAACATGCTTGTTTCCATGCTGGTCTCGTTGACGAAACGGCTCACCGGCTGCACAACGTAATCAGGCCAGACGCGATATTTGCCGAAGATTTCCCGGATTGGGTCTCCCAGTTTCGCCGCGTTCGCTTTGGCCGGGTTGAGGTCAATCTGATCGCCGCTGGCTGCCTGGGCCCCACCACCGCCAGCCTGAGACATTGTGCTCATCATGTAGATGCTGTAGGCAGCAGAGGCGACGGCTACGCTGACGGCAACCCAGATAGCGATTTCTGCGCCGGTACCGTACGGCACCGGATACATCCTGACGTCGGTTTCACGCTTGATAACGCACAGTGGCCACTCTGACGCGGGCACGGGAACGCCGTCGATTTCAACCGCGACCGGGTGCTGCTGATCCGGCGTCCAGTCCTTCACGTTCCGCGAAAACCAGGCGCTGAGGGTCATCGTTTCATGATCGTGCTTTTCCAGCGGTTCGCCCGGCAACCGGGAGGGATAGATTCGGATCGTCACTGGTAATACTCCACGCGGACAAAGCGGCGCGCAAACCGCGCCAGCGGCAGAAAGGTCACGTTTGTGCGGGGATTGCACTCTGCGGCACGCAACTGGCCGTCAATCTCGATCACGATGGCAACGTGCGTCACCACAGAGCCGGAATAACAGGCGATACCCGCGCCCGGGGCCGGTTCACATCGAGTCAGGCCAGCCATCAGACCCCTCGCCTCCCGGTCGAGGCCGTTATCATCCTTCGTGACTCCGGCGAAATCAGGCCACGGAGCCAGACCCAGATCGCGCCTGATTTCGTTGACGATGCCAAAGCAGTCAAGCGCGGGGTAAGCGCGCCCGCCCTTCTGCCACTCGACAGAACGGTATTTATCTGGATTGAACATGGTGATTTCCTACTGGAGGTAGCGGAGGCCCGGGAAGACAGGGAGCGTGTATCGGTATCGCGGCCACGCGGTTTTCAGGATATTCAGGAATCCGGCAGTAATTTGCACCTCTGTGGCCTTCCAGTACCCGTCCTTAATCTGCAGAACGATAGGTGGTGCCGCCGGGTAGCTAAGGTCGGTCGATATGTACTGCCGCATTACCAGCGCGCCGTTGTTCAGGTTAGCCAGGGCGTTGCGTATCGCAGTGGAAACGATGCCGTCAATGTTGCTGATGGCGAACTGCAGATCCTGCGTACCGTCTTTGTTCCTGGCTGGCAGCGCGACGGCCATTGCAGCTGCCTGGAATGTCACTGTCGCCCCCGCCTCTGTAACAGCGGTGATATCTTCGAAGTTCTCGACCAGCCAGTAATCCTGCCCACCGACGGTAATCTGCAACGTATTCAGTAGCGCCTCGCTGCCGCCGCTGGCGTACAGCCTGTTCAGAGTTGGACTGGTCATGCTTCCGGCCACTCCTTATTGAGCGCGTAATCAATGATGCTCTGCCCAACGATGAACTCAGGGAAATTACCCCAGCCAGGCGGCAGAATCGGACGTTCCCACAGCTCCAGAGTTGCCGTGAATTTCCAGAACCCTAACCCGAACAGCACCGGCCCGTCGTAGATATCCTTGAACCGGCAGACGTAGTCACCAACGCCCATTGGCGTGCGCATGCGCATGTTGAACCACGCTGCGCCGTCCGTTATCACGTCTCTGAACCACACCTCAAACAGCTGCGCTTGGGCATCATTAAATACCCATGAAACACCCGCCTCAGTTGGGACCGAGGTGTATTTGCGGCGCTGCCGGGTGCGGCCGGATGTCATAGTGGAACGCTGGAGAGGGCTTACCGGAGTGAATCCATGACCGGATCGCTGGGGCATTGGCAGGTACTGGTGCGGGAAATCAATGGTGCTGCTGATCCCCATGGGAACTCCTTATGTGAGGCGTTGACTGGTGTTGAAATTGTTGGTCAGAGCGTTGGAGAGTTTGCCTTTTCCGCTGGCGACGTCGCTGACGGCCATGGCGTATCCCTGCTGCGCCCCGCGCTTAACTGCGGCCTCGAGCATGGCTTGTTGCTGTGCGGAGTAGTCACCGTTGAGATTGATAATCGGGCTGAAATTGAACGCCCCACCACCCCCGCCAATATCCCGGTTACTGATGACGCGACCGTTATCGCCGGGGATCATGTACTGGCTACCATTGCTGGCTTTGAAAATCTCAGGTTTACCGCCCTCGCCAACGCGGTACATAGAGCTGGCCGAGACCGGCCCGCCGTGTTCGCGGGCACCGGCGACGGTCATTATTTTCGAGCCAGCCATTGCAACGTTATAACCAGCCAACCCAGCTGTTGCCGCACCACCAGATGTTGCGATACTAGCAGCCATCGCAGCGGGAGACCACGATGCGAGAAGCGTCGTGGCGGCAGCTGTTCCGGCCAAAGTGGATGCCGCAAGCGCCGCAGTTGCCGCCGCCTGGTTCGCCGCTATTGCGCCGGCCTGCGCAGCCTGCCCCATCGCTGCGGACATAACCCACTGTGTACCCATCTGTACGAGACTGCTCACAATGCCGTTAATTACTGACGTGCCAAGGTTAGCAAACGCTTCGGAAAGACTTTGCGTGCCGTTTACCAACCCTGTGATGGCATTTGTTGCGCCGCTTTGCAAAGACTCTACAGCTGAAGCGGCAAGAGCGTTTATCGTGCTTTGCTGCTGCCATTCTTGCCACATGGCTGCCACCCTCTTTTGCCGGTACTGATCCTCTATCGCTGCCCGTGTAGCTTCGACTTCAGCTATTTTCTGGGGATAGTAGATGGCATATTGGTTGAGCTGATCCATCTGCTGCTGAAACTGGTTATCTACTGCTGCTACTGGCGATGCCTGGCCTTGAAGGTTGGAGAAGTTCTGGCTCGATTGCTTTCTAGCCTGCTCCGCTTCCTGTGCTGCTTTTGTGGCTTGGGCAACATCGTACAACTTGCCAGCAAGATCTCCCGCCTGTTGCACCTGCTGTTTGGTGGCAGCTGCCCCCATTTGCTGTTGAGCAGCCAGGACCGCAGCTTCCCGGCCCATACCTTGCTGTTCAAGAACGGCTATCTGATATTTTTCTGATAACTGTTCCAGCTGATTAACCACCTGTTGCTGCGCAGCGGCTGACCGTTTAGCCGCTGCCTCAGCTTCCGATGCTGCTTTCTTTTGCTCTCCTTCTTGCTCTTTAAGCGCCTTCTGCTCGTTCTCGTATGATTCTATTCGGTCATAGCTTGCATCGAGAGACTTCAATTCAGCATCTGTTGCCCCTAAAAGACCAGCCACATATTTAGCTCGCTGTCGGGTACTAAATCCGACAGTTGCGGCTTCATTTTTTGCAGCCTCAACCAGTTTATTTAATTGCTCCGCATTGCCCGATAATGCCTTCTGGGATGACTCTGTTGCGCCGGTAAGGTTGTCAAGAGCGCCTTTAAGAACGTTGATCGCATCTGTTGCATTTGCCGCAGAGACATAGTTTTGGTTGACGACATTGGTCAACTCATTAAGCTTGGGGTTTGCATAACCAGTTTGCTCACTGAGCGAGGAAAGGGCAGATGCTGCGGCCTGCATGTTTTCTGCTGTAGGCTCTTTTTGGAGGTCTCGGAATACTTTTACCAGGCCAACAGCCTGAGTCTGTGTTATTCCGAACGCCTCGGACATTGAATTGGTTACGTTGTTCAGAATATTGATGCCAGCAATATTTCCCTCATAGCTTCCGCCAAGATCTTTTAGCATCTTCGAAACATCAACGCCTTTACCTTCGAGCGTGGTTAACTGACTTTCAGCAGCTGACATGCTGTTACGCCAGGTTCCCAAATCATTGATTTGGTCAGAGATGACGCTTCCTGCAGCGCTGATGGCTCGTTGCGCATCAGTCATGGCTACGGCTATCTGTGCCTTTGCAGCATCTGAACTAACTGCTGCTAGTCGCTGTATTTTTTCAGATAGAGCACTCACTCCTGAGTCGGTTTTTACAACAGTCTCTGAAAGCGCCTTTTGGGCGGATTCAAGCTCTTGTGTTGCATCTTTGGAATTAAAAAGGGATGGGAGAAGCGCTCCAGCTATTGCGCCAGAGATGGCAATAATTGCACCGATTACAGCGCCACCAGGACCAAAGATAGAAGCGATCTGTGAGCCTTGTTGTGCGAACACAAGCATTGCATTTTGGCCCATTTGTAACTGAACCGCGATGTCCTGCACCTGGTACCCAAGCTGCCCAAAAACGCCGCGAAGATTACCCATACTTCTTGTTGCAGTAGATACCGCTTGGGCGGTGGTACTAACACTGGTTTCAAGCCGCTTGAACTGGTTTATGTTATCGTCTAATGCGGACTCAATATCGCTAAGAACCCTGTTTACCTGACGCCCACCCTGTAATAGAGGCGCTACTTCGGCGCTTACTTCATAAACGATACTTCCAGCATTTTCTGCGCCTGCCATTATTATCTCCGGCTATAAAAAAACCCGCCGGAGCGGGTTGGTTATGGTTTATTTACCAGGCTATTTATGTAGCCTATAGCTTCTTCAGACTGTTGGCATTGCTGTTCAATTCCAACATTCCCATTCGACTTCTTGCAGTTTTCATTAAGCTCAGTAACTTTGTTGACTGCAAACATGAGCTTCTGAACCGCTGTAATGCACTGCTCTTTTTTTAGGTTATCCTGACAAATTGCATTCTCAGAAGCTCGCAGTGTTGATCTCATATCGCTGTTTGCATGCGCAACAGACAAAGAGCAACTTAGCACTAACAACAGCATTGTCTTTCTCATAACCCTATTCCCCATTGGTAAAATTGGAAACATCCTACCCAGGAATAGCACAGGCGCAACGGCAACTACTGATTTATTGATCTCAATCGAATGGCGACGAAAAAACCCGCAGTTAAGCGGGTTGGAATAAATGTCGGTTTAAACGGGGTGGTTAGGCAACGTCAGCACCATGGATCAGGTGGCGTAGCGCCTTCACGCCCTCAGCGTTGTAGCGGAACGCCTCCACCTGTTTGTCTGAGTGCTTCGCCTTGTCCCATACGTACATGCCGTACTGCTCAGTTTTCAGTTCATGTTTATTGGCAAGGCGACCGATCTTTTGTGGAGATACGCCCAGCATTTCAGCTATGTCCGCGGCAGTGTGAAGATGCTCTTCAACTTTTGGCAAAGGGAGAAGCTCAATACCAGCGGCATCATTAACCGCACGAGCCATTGCGGTCTGCTTAGCAACATCGCTCAGTTTCGGCATATAGGATAAGGCTAGTGCCATCGCCTCTGTTTCAAGCTTAATGGTTCTGGCACGACGAAACTCAGGGAGTCCAGATGATGATTTCTCGGGCTTCATAGAGTATGTGCCTGTTTCCATCAGCGCTGGCAGCACCGTTTCACACACCCAGTCTTGAAGGCGCTCTGCTGACGGGAGATTGCTCCGCATAATGAGGCGGAACATATCAGCCTGACCAGCCAGAATCACTCCTCGCGGGCGTGATCCAAACCCTGATTCCGTCGATTCGCCGGAATTAAGTTTAATCAGTGACTTACAGTGCTTGTTAAGCGCATCATGTGGATCTGCATACCCTAAGGCTCGAGCAAGGTCTACCGCCAGAAACACTGGCTTCCCTTTGAATCTCGCCGCTTCAACACTAACGATTTGGCTGTCACTTGACTTGAACTCAAAATGCTTGATAATCGAATGCATATGTTCTCCGAAAGTTCATATACTCAATGAATGCCAGCAGCCCACCTGCTGGCTTTTCTTTTGCGCCATCCCATGCGCCCATCAGTGGATCATCCCCTTCTCTTTTGCTGCCTTCGCTAACCCGGAATTCAAACCGTAGGTAATAGAGGCAAGTACTTTAATGCGCTCATTCAAGCTGTTCGCCAACGGAGATCCTACGAGGCTCAGTGAAGGCCTGATCTCTTCACACCAATGCTGATAAATGAACTCTGCATAATCGAGTGCCACCTTTGCATTGTGTGCATGCATCTCGAAATTGAATGCCGGGCTGACACTGCCATTCGCAACTTCACGATCCAGAACATCCAATACCCAGCGGCGGAACTCCTTAGCTTTCGGCGTGCGAGCAAACATCCCGATCAGGTGTGCACCGCGAAGAGAGAACACCCGCATATCCTGCATTCCTCCGGGGGTGGTTACTTTGACCACCCCTGTCATTTGAGAAGTAAATTCATCAGCATGACGATTAAAGATGCGGTGGATAGCCTTGTCGTCAGCGTACTCAAGCGCCTGGCCAACCTCAGAAGCTGTGAGCCAGATCTGACCCGCCATTTCCATGTAAGAAAAGCTGATATTCTGGAAAGTTAATTCGTTGTTATGTACAATATTCATGTCGATATGTCCGTCGCTGGATTTGTTCGATACCGAAGCCCTGACTGTTAGCGCAGCCGGGGCTTCAACGTTTTTATGCTTGAGCACTTTTCTCACCTGCCAATCCATACACCTTTCTCAACTGGTAAATCAGCTCTGTATTAAACTGACGACACTCATCGCCACCGTTCTTCTCGATAGCCTTACGCACGTCTTCAGGGAAGCGAACTTTGCGTTGGTACATGTCTTTTGCCTTTTCCATTAAACCCTCCAGTAAATGCCCCACCGTGAGGCCTTATGTAAGTGTCACACCGTGCGTCATTGCTGTCAACCCCACCGTGGGGCATAATTTACTTATTGTGAATTTTTTGCAGGCCGGTAATAAAAATGAGCAGAGAAGATCCACAGCTAAGAATTAGGTTACCAATTGAATTAAAAGAAAAAGTTGAGGCTTCAGCCAAAGAAAATAACCGCTCTATGAATGCGGAAATAGTTCAAATACTTCAAGACGCTTTAGCTTCAGGTGATGCAAATACAGCCGTTCTTAACCACATCGGCATAAAGGAGATGCATAAGATATTGGATAAGGTTATCGAAGAAACTTTAGGTAAAAGCCAACCCAACCAGCATCACAAGGATGGAAAATGACCACTGAGAAAATTGCGTTTCTGTTCCCTTATCATAAATCAGAGGGTAACGATAAGCTGCCCATGCTTCTTATGGAAACAACTGAGCTACCAGTTACGGTAGATGTCTTTTTCCAAGTCCATTTCCTCGGCCTTGAGCACTCTAAAGAATACTGGTTTGCAGCCAACCTCTACCGAGAAGAAGATGGTCTCGAAATCAGCATGAGCGGGGAAAAGGGTGTTTGGATAAGGGCCAAGGGATACCCTGGTAGCAAGAACACTCTAGCCACCTCCATGGGCATGCACTTTGAACGGTGCAAATTCGAATCTGAGGGCGATTATCTTATAGGCACATCTCTGACAAAGGATGGTATTCTTATACATGAAGCTCATGCCTTCTTTTCCGTGAGCAAAGTCGATGAATAACAATGTAATAGATGTCACTTTTGACCGTAAGACTGCGTTGCGTCTTGAGCGAAATCATGACAAAGCTAACGATTTCGGCGGAGGCGGTGACGGTGGAGGTAGCGGCATGAATGAAAGAATGACGCGAATCGAGACAATAGCTGAAAATCAGGAAAAATTGATTTCAGAAACTCGCAACGAGATGATCGGTATTCGTGGTGATATGCACGGATTAGAACGCCGCATCATCGATAAAATGGACGAAAATCAGAAGTGGCTTATCGCTCTGCTGATCTCGGCCATCCTAGCCCCTTTATTTATCGCACTAGTTACTAAATAGCCCACCACCTGAGTGGGCTACTTCTGCTTAGCCCTTCTCGCCGCCTGTTTCGCCAGGTAATCATCAGCAATCGCGTCGTACTCTTCCCGGGTAAAGCCCTTCTGATCAGGGTATTTCTGCGCCAGCATCAGCTGAAACTCGGTCATGGTCAGCGCCGCCGCTTCATCCCGGTTCATGCCGAAGTGGCTACGCGCCGCACTGATGTAGTCGAAGGCCTTAAACTCATCCGTCGTTTCGCCTGACTCATGCCGCTGCAGGCGGCGCACACTGGCCTTACCAACAACGCCATGCTGCATGAGGTGCTGAGCCAGCACGATGATGTCGTTTCTCGGCATCTGCCCGGGCCGGTAAACAACGTATCGACTCCATCCTTTCCACTCACCTATCATCGGGGTGAGATCGTCATCACAGCAGGCCTGCATTATATGCATGCTCAGCGATAGCAGCCGTTCTGCAATGCGATTCATCGAAGGCGATAGCCAGTCCGGAAAGCGGCCAAGCGTGTCAGTGCAGACCTGGATCACGGCAGCAACATCACTACCGTGCACCGTGGCATACGCCTGAACAATCTCCGCGGGAGTGCCGATCCGCGTCATAGCCATCAGGGATGGTCTCAGCAGGTAGTCTTTTCCGCCCTCACGTCCATCACTGACAGAAAACTCGCCTATGTCGATTAATGCTGTCATGGTCCTTCCCAGGTAACGATCATTATCAAGGGCAGCACGCCGCCCTTTGGAATGTTCGTTAGGTAACGGTAACCGTATGCACGGCCACAAAGTTTCCGTCTTCGGTGTTGATGATGATCTGCGCGCTGCCGGCGGCGACGCGGTTCACCGTGACGGTGGTACCGGAAGCTGTAGCAGTGGCCTTGGTTGGATCGGTTGATGCTACGGTGAAGTCTTTATTGGTTGCGCCAGTCGGGGCGATATTCACCGTAAAGGTACTGGTACCGCCTGCCGCTCCAGTGCTGGTAGCAGGGGTCACCGTTACGCCAGTCACTGCTACCGCTGTCACCTCGTTAACTTCGATGGTGCTGGCATCGCCGACTTTGAACTCGGTAGAGAACGTGACGATATCGTTGGTACCGCCGTCAGAACTCAGCGCCGTAGCAACCATGTAGCCAACAAATTCGACCGGTCCGTATTCCATGCGCACCCAGATACCAGGCTGACGCTTGGCGCTTAGCTCACCAGAGAAATACTTGATGAACTTGCCAATGCCATACTGATCCAGCTTGTCCTTTTTGCGCACCTCACCTTCAAAACTGATGGTGAAATCGCTGTTGGTAATGATGGTTTCGACATAGCCGCCGCCGTCATCCGCATCTGAAGTTACCGAGTTCGGGTTGAAGTCGAAGCCTTTCGAGGTGCCAGCAGCCAGGGACTTCCACTCTGATTCAAGTGGTTTGACATCCGGGCAGCCGTCGGCGACTTCCAGCACCACCGCGCCACCGAATAGACGCTCGTTAGAGCTAGGGCAATTAGCCATGTGAAACTTCCTCTTTGACTTAAAAAGAAAACCCGCCGGAGCGGGTCTATTTGGTTGGGGTAGTTATTCGCCATAGGTGCATGCGAACTGAAGTCGGAATACTATCCGCCCTTCTTCCGTAAGCACTGGTGGCGGGATGGCGCCCATGTTTTGGATGTAGCCGACGCACTCATCAGCCATAGGGTTGGCCTGGACGTAATCGACGATGCGCTGCACGGCATTGGCGGCGTCCCCTCGCTTATCCTTCGCGCCGATCACATCAACTAGGACGTGATGCTCAGAGCCAAGATCATGGCGGATGTTCGAACCACCGTTTGGCCTGAACACCATCACAGCCTGCGTTAGATCTCCCGGGTCGTCGTACATCAGCTTCTGCACCGTGAATCCGGCTGTCAGGCCAGCATCACCGAACATGTTGCGCACCCGCTCGTGCATCATGGGTGTCATAGTTCCATCTCTTTTCTGAAGGCGTCGTACATTGCGCCTTGGTTATCAACCGCAGGCCAATATAGGAACTTGGGGTTGCCATTTGGTCCCCAAATCACACCTCGTGACCCAGGAGTTTCACCACGCTTAACGGGGCGATCAGTTTGTGTATTCAGGTATTTGCCAGGGGCTTCGTGAACATAGACGGCATAATTAGCTGAATAACCCACGCGACCTGTTATTCGGGTGCCCTTAAAATCGATCTCTCGGAATTGGCTGTTTAGCAGAGTGGACGTATCCCGTGGGACTTCTTTTGCTGATGCCGCACCGAGTATCAGGAGAGCAGACTGGATGCCGCGAATAGCTTTTCTACCGGTGATATCCTTCAGAAGAAGATCTAAGTTAGCCTTAGCTTCCCGCATTCCGCGAACTTTGCCTGCCATGCTTAGACCCCAGTAATTATCGCCCAGTCGTCTTCCAGGCCTTCCAGCGTGTCGTTCCACCGCGTCACGTGGCGAACCTCATCAGCGCCAGCGCTAAGTGGGTCTGGATTGGTGCTGGGGCCGATAAGGATGTAATCGCCTTCGTCAGCCAGCGCATAGGCAGTGAAGAAGGTGTTTTTTACGACTACCTCTTTGCCGAGCGAGCCGAGCTTTGCAGAAAGGCCACCGATATAATCGCACATGATGGTTTCTGGCGGCTCATAAGCTGAAATCGGGTCCCCGTTTTCATCTTTACCGCCAGCCCCTTTGCGCCACAGCGTGCAGGGTTTGTTGTATGACCATGAAGCTGTAGACGACATCAGTCTTCCCTCCAGCGCAGCACCACCGTCACGTTTCCGCCATGGCCTTTAAGCTGCTCACTGCGCTTACGGGCATTCGGTGGGATGAATGAGCCCATGACGACCTCACCGACACGATAAAGCCGGCCGTTTTGCAGTAACCCGCCTCGTTTCATTCCTTCCACCTCAGCACCTTCGCACCAGTCGCCCGGATACGCTCACAGTTAATGAACCACTCGCCGTCCGATTTCACGTAGCCGGTAGTCTCCCGCCCGGTATCTGTAAGCACCCAGACACGGGTGAATGAGCGCGGCAACCGGACGCTTACGGATGTCCAAGTCATCAGCAGCCCCCGACAACCATGAACATGCCGACGCTGTTACCAGCGCTGATCGGCAACTCCCCGGTACAGCCGCTGGTATCGAGGCGACCCAGTGAATCGCGCAGCCAGGTGATACTGTCATCGCCATACTCAAACGAGCGTGACGCGCCAGACGGCGCACCCTGCGATTTGATGCGGCGAGCGCCGGACGACGTCGCCATAAGCGCAGCGGCGTACATCAGGATCAGCTTCGCGGTGCAGTCGTCATACCCGGCCCCATCGAGGCACGGGATGATTTTGTTCACCACGCAGAGGATCGGCTCCAGCAGCGCCCCCGGAATGGAGTAACCCAATTCACCGAGGAACGCCTGCACGTCTGCCGCCGTGATTGGGTCAGCCATGGTTATTTCGCCTTCTTGGTTGCTTCTGTCAGCGCCGCTTCTGCTTCGTCAGCGCGCTTAGTGGCGGCTTCCAGCTCAGCGGAATGAGCCTGCTTCAGCTGCTCCAGCGCGTCGGCGTGCTCTTTGTCTTTCACTTCAGCGTCCGAATGAGCCTGCTTCAACTGCTCCAGCGCTTCATTGAGCTTGGCCTGCAGCGCTGATGAGTCAGCAGAGACGAGGGCTGACGGCGTTGCCACCTCAAACACCAACTTTTCGCCCTTCTTCTTTTCGGTGTCCCTTGCCTTACCTGACGCTTTCCAGCGCGCCGCGGTCTCATCGTCAACTTCAACGATCGCACCAACCTCCAGATTGCGGAGGTTGGCACCGGCGTACAGATTGTCTGTTACGATTTCTACCAGTGCCATATCTCACTCCTTAGCTGTGTGCGTAGATGACGCTTTTCTTGCTGTTGATGTCGGTCTTGACCATCAGGCCGGCAGCTCCCCAGGTGCGCCAGATGTAATCGCTGTTGTAGAACGGTCGCGGATCGGCGACGGTGCCAAACGCCTGGCCTACAATCGGAGCAATCACGCCAGCGGTCAGCGGAACAATCAGGATCTGGTTACCGGTCAGCTGAGCATCTTCTTTAATCGCGGCAATGCCGGACAGCTTCAGAAGCTCCTGCAGGATGGTGTCAGACTGGTAGTTGTCGCTGAAGTAGCGCTCCAGGTTGGAGATGATGGCGCTCGACACATACCAGGTCTGCTCAGCGTACTGGTTGTTGGTCAGCTTGAGTGTATCGCGCAGCTTGATAGCTGCGTTGCGGATCTGCTCAGCGGTCGCCGACGCACTGGTGAAGTCGATATTGAGGCCAGATGCGCCCAGGTCCACCATCGCCACGCGCTCGTCGTTCTTCAGGCCCTTCCAGGTCTTGTCATCGAACTTGATGTAAGTCCCTTCTGCGTCGCGGTAGCCGTTGTAGATGTAATCCACATACTGACGGCGCACTTCGTTGGTGGACTCGAACTGAGCATCAGAGATGATGTCGAACGCGTCCGGGTTGTTCAGGCGCGGCTCACGCCAGTGGAACTTGAAGCCGGTATCGTGCACCGGAACCATGGTGCCGTCGTACTGGTACTGCACGGCATCCAGCGCGGCGCCGATCTGACCGGACATGGAGGTGTGGGCCCACATACGGCCGCCGGATTTGGCGTATTCGTACACGGTCTGGTTGATGCGCACAGAGCGAGACAGCGGCATCAGGTCGTTGAACAGGGTGAACTCAGTGTTCGGCTGGAATTGACGCAGAACGGTCTGGTCAAATGCCTTATACAGATCCGCCGGAGAGCGCACCGCGTTAATGCCGTTCAGGTGGTTAACCGCATTGATGCGATCGGCCATCTCCTGCATAACGTTGATGCCCTGGTGGTTCAGCGCGGCATCACGCTCCTGCGAAAGCATGCCGAACTGGTACTGGTTCACGGCCAGGTTGCCGGTCTTTTCGCCCAGCGATTTAGAATAAACAAGCATTCAGTGACTCCTTACTTAATCACTACGCGAATGAGGTCGCCAGCAGCGGCGGTAATGGCGCGTTCTTCGTCGCAATAGGCGCGATCGGCTTCGGTCCCGGCCTGTTTCTTGACCTGACCGTTTACGATTGAGAGCGCGTCGCCTTTTTTGTAGGTACCGGCAGCAGCACGCACGTTCAGGAACATGCCCGGCAGCGGGTGAATGGCAACCAGCAGATCATCGACCGCATAGGTGTCATCCACCGTCTTGCAGCGCAGATAATCGTAATCAGCTGCGTAGATGATCGCCTTTTCGCTGCCGTCCACGGAGACTTTGAAAACGCCAGCGTCGAAGAAGCCCAGAGTGCCGGGCTTAACCGCAGTGGCGCGACCTTCACGGTTGAGGGTCGGGTTTGGGAATACGCCACCGGCGTGGATTACATGTTTTCCGTCTTTAGCCATTTTTTACTCCGGCATTTCGCTGACTGACTGGTTATTGGTAGCCTGGCGGAATGCACCATTCAGGCCGGTTGAGGTCTGGCACTGAGCAAACAGCTCTTTCAGCGGCTCGCCGTCCAGCGCGTTCACCGCAACATCGGTCATGCCGAACTTGGCTTTCACGGCTGCACGCTGCTCTGATTTCTCCTTATCGGCGTTGATGGTCAGGCCAGATTTAACCGCGGCGAGATCGTCGGCGAATGGCTTAAACCATGCAGGGGCTTCCGCCTGGTTGTTGGCGCGCTCACGCTCTTCTTTCTCTGCCTTTTCGCGAGTCGCCTTCTCTTCAGGCGTTTCGGATTTGGCGGCTGCTTTCTCTGCTGCCAGCTGGTTGTATGCGTCCATCAGCTCGGCGTCGGACTTGCCTTCGGTCGGCTTACCAGCGGCTTGCAGCGCATTGATAATCAGTTCTTTCATCGGATCGTTCTCTCCGTTGGTTTTAATCTCGTACTCAGTTGGTTTGCGCACGACTTCTACAGGCTCTCCGACGAATACGGCCTTACCGGCATCATCGATGAGGTACTTTTGCTTCAGGTATCTGGTGTCATCCCGGTAGATGAAGCTGTCTGGCCACACCGTTTCCGGCCAGAGCCACTTATCTTCGCCCGCACCCTCGCGCAGCTTGTCGCTGATGGCGCGCTGGATATCGTCGAAGGAGAAATTGGAGGCATTGGTGAAGAAGAATCGGGTTTTGTTGAGCATCCCTTCGCGGGTGCAGTCGGCGGCGTCGGCCAGGTTCGCCACTTCGATCTCCTGCTCATCGCCTTCGGCATTCACGAAGATGCCCACACCCTCATCCGGCGTTCCGGCGCCAGGTTCATCGAGCAGCACCGCCACATGGTCGAACATCATGTTGGTGGCGATCTCGTTGTACTTTTTGCCCTTCGACTCGCCGTTGGCGGCGATGCCGGAATACAGCAGGCCAGTGGAGATGTGGATCGGATCCGAGTTGGTGCCGGCCAGCATCTCGTCCAGGCGGTTTATCAGGCGCTTGCCCTTCTCGCTGGATTCGGCGTACTGACGGTTAACGTACATGTCGCCCGTTACCTTCCCGTCTTTGTGGCTGACGTTCTGCAGCCAGGCCCCGACGTGGTACTCGTTTACCGCCTGGACATCACGCGCCGATACGTGCTTGCCATCCACCTTCGGGTGGCCCAGCGGCATCGGGTTACGCTCGAGCGTGTTGTAGGCCTTTTCGATTTCAGCTGCCGGGTACAACTTCCGGTTCATCACAATATCGTCCACGACAGGCGTGATGCCGCGAACCACGATATGTGGTTTGCCATTGACGGTTTCGGTTGTGATGTTTGAAGCGGAGTTGACGACGGTCAGCACGTTAACGCGGTTGCGTTTCATGCTGGGTCCTCGTTAGTGAAGTTTGTTTTTCCGCGCCTGGCGGAGTTGCTTCTTGGTGGGCTTAACAGGGAACCACCAGGACGCCTCGACATTTAGCACCTGGCCGCTCTCATACCTTAGCTCCACTGGCTTTGAATAAATCCAACCGTGTCCATACAGGGTCGGATCGTACTTAAGTGTCCACATGTGGGCCTCATTGGTGGATTTCAGGCAATAAAAAAGGCCGCCGTGGCGACCTATTTGATGTGTTTAAATTCCCATCGGAATGAGCTGTAAATGTACTCTCCGCCATCCTCTCTATCGGTGAGTTTGGCGGTGATTTCAAACTGGCTGCCAATAGGATAAACCTTCACATCTGACAACTTTTTTGAGCATTCAACAGCCAGTGACGTGCTCGCCCATTGGCCAGGGATGGGCCTGATATGCACCTTTCCCTTTCTCCCCGACATGTTGGCGGGATAAAAGCTTTCAACAATCAACTTACGATACGGCTCTTCAGGTTTCGCCATACATCCTCCGCAAAACCTTTTTTGTATCATGCCGCTTCGTCCAGTTTCCACTGCTGGCGCTCTTTCTTCAACTTATCCGCCAGTCCCTCATTGAATATGCTGCCGTCGTCGTTGAGCAGCACCGGAATCTGGCTGCAGTAGCAGTTGTACCGGTTCCCGTTCACGGCGTAGAAGTCGCGCACCTCTTCGGTGGTGTAGACCCTGCCGTGACGGCTAGCGTGCCAGTTGCGCGTTGTGGGCTTAAGCGCTGACAGCCACAGCAGGCCGGTATTCAGCCCTAGTCTGTCAGAAGCCCAGTCCGTTTCGTTCCATTGCGCCTGCCGCAGCGCACCGACCTGCTCAGTCTGGGCAATCGCCTTGGCTCTGGACATGCTCACGTCAAGGCGCTTACTGATGACGCTGGCCGTTTCCCTCGGGTTAACCCCGCGCGCTACTGCGTCGGTGATGATTCCTGTCAGGTCTGCCCTGGCAGCATCGCTGATCGCCTTCCAGTCGCTGAACGTTGTCAGCCTGGCGGAGGCAATCTGGTTTTGATAACCAGGGCTGCTTAAAAGTTGCTGTAGCGTCGTCTGGCTGGCGTATACCTGCGACTGCTGCGAGAGGTTATTGAAGGCCTCTAAAGTCCCTCTCAGGGCCTCTGCTGCGACGTAATCCATCGCCCACTGATTCTGCTCGCCACCCTCCAGCAGGTACTGGTCAAGGATGCCCTGCACCGCTTCGAGCAGCTCCGCCAGTTCCTGCGGGGTCATGTCGTAGATGAACTTCCCGGCGTTGACCTGGTAGAGCCTCTGATCCTCGCCGTTGACGTGACACAGGAAGTGCCAGCTGTGGCTGTTAACCTCGCGCTCACGCCCGGTCAGGCGCTGGTCGAACAGGGCTTTCAGGGCAACCTTAATCGCGTAATACCGGTCCTCGATATCGCGCTCCATCCTGCTGACTGGTTTGCGCGACATCGTGGGGTCAACCTTCGACCGTGGTATTACCGGACTCTTCGGCTTCTGATTCTGGGTCGGCCAGTAGGTCAGGCTTTGGCTTATTGCCATCTGGCAGCACCTCGTCATCAAGTTCTGGCAGGGCTTGCAGCTCGCCTGCCGCGCGTATCTCGTTCTCGGTGATGGCTGAACGGCCGAATGCGTTCGTCGATTTAACGGCGACGTCTGCCAGCTTATCCATATTGGCAATCTTCTCTGCCTGACTCGGCGCCAGTAGATCGGACCATCCCACGGTAATTTCTTCATTCCGCGCCGGAGGAATAATGCCAAGCGTCCAGAAGCGCGAAACCACATCGGTGATAACGTCAGTCAGGAACCCTTTCCGGCGGCTCATCCTGGTGCGGCCCCAGCCTTTTGCATCCTCAGTACTGGCGCGCTCACCTGTCTGCATCCCAACGAGCTCTTTCACAGGGATAGGAACGGTCGCGCAGAACTCGCTCAGCGCGGTGCGCCAGGTAGGCTCAGGATCGGCAACGGCCACGGAAAGCACGCTGGTATCACCCTCCTGCATGATGACTGCGCTGTCTGTGCTGTCATTCAGTCGGCGAACCTGGTCATCCATCCCCTCAGAGAGTTGGGCCTCGCTAACGCCCAGCGCCCTTGCCAGCTGCGCAAAGCTTGTCTTGGCGCTGAAGTTAAAGTTGAGTTGCCGGCTGGCGTTCTTCAGGAACCCCTCAGCCGCGCCGCCGGAGACCTTCTCGAGGTCCAGCAGTTTGTTGAAGCCCTCTTCCAGCAGCGATTCGCCGGAATCAAGCCGCCCGTCATCCGAGCCTTCAGCAAGGATAATGACGCGGTCAGGGTGAACGTTGATGATTCGCCCGGGCTGTCCGCTGCGCTGCTGCTGCACCGGAATTTCGGTAAACGAGTACATGCTGACAGCGCCGTAGTCCTCGCTGTTCTGGTCCTCGTTATAACTGACCGGGTCGAGCTGGGCCTCCCAGACCGGAATCAACCGGACGAGCGCCCTTTCCTGCAGCCTGCCGACCATCGCCTTATCAACAGGCTCTGACCATGGCTTACTGTCTTTGACCTGAATCAGTAGCGCAGAGTAGCGGCCTACGAGGTTACGCTTGTCAGCGCCCTTAATCTGCTTCCAGCAGCGCTTGAGCAGCTTGTTGACCCGCTTATCCCAGGTCGTTTGCTGCGTTGCATCCTTCGTCTGGTCGCCTTCGTAAACTTCCGGGTAATCCTCCCAGCAACCATCAACCATGCGCGTCACCGCGGCGCCAGCGATGGCATTGCGGCGGTACGCCCGGTAGAAGTCATCGAAGCAGAGATCCTGTGGATACCCAAACTCCTGATACAGGCGCTTACGCTTGGTGTTACTGGTTCCATTGAACAGTGCGTTGACGTAACGCATCCGCTCGCGGTCGATGCTGGCGTTCGTGGCGAGTTGTTTATTTTCGCTTTCGTTCACGGTGTCCTCCGTCAGCGCGAGCGCACCAACATGCCGGTTGATTGTGGTTCTGATAGTTCGGTGAGCGCGTATACCGCAGCATCAAGCCGGTCAGGTGATTTCTTCGCAGTAGATGGCACGTACTCCATGAACTGGTTCTCGATCTCGTAGAGGCTGCCACGGTGAGCAACCCGGCCCTGCGCATACAGCGCGGAGATGGGTTCTGCACGTGCGTATTTACCCTTACTGGCGTGCACGCGGATGATGCGGCCGCCGAACCCGGCATTGCGTAGCGTGTCCTCCGCCATATCGCCGCCCTGGTTGGTTTCGATGACGATCGCATCAGCTTCATGCTGTTCATAGGCTTCAATGGCTTTGGTAGCCCAGCCGTTAGGCGAATACTTCCCGCTGTAATCTGCATCGAGGCTGTATTGCCGTTCATCGCCGGTACCGTAAACACTGGCGACGGCAATGCCTGACTCGTCACTCTCTTCGCTGTTGGTGGCCTGCGGGTCGATTGCCACGACCGTACGGGCCAGTTCCTGAGTGATCCGCATCGCGTGTGCGGCGCTGATCACCTCCTCGTTCCACAGCGCGCCCTCCGCATTGAAGCGTTTCGGGTTCTGCATATACTGGGCTTCGGCGGTGCGCCGGTGCGAGAACAGCGATACGCGGTGCGATTCGTTGTGCTTAAACGGCCATAGCCAGCCATCAGGCAGGCCGTGGTCAATCGGGATAGCGTGGGTGTTCTCCGGGTACTGGTCGGCGTATGGCTGGCTGTTGTTGATGAGCACCGGCAGATTCAGGTGGTGCCACTTCTCACCGCTGCCGCCCCGCAGCAGGTAGCCGCTAAGGTCGTGGTAGTGAATGCGCTGCATGATGACAATCATCGGCGTCGTCTCGATCGCCAGTCGTGATTTTATTGTCTCGTTAAAGCGGTTGTTCACGCCGTCGCGGACGATCTCCGAGTAAGCATCATCCGGCTTAACCGGGTCATCGATAATCAGCGCGCCCTGCCAGCCTGGCTCCATGTGTCCGGCACGAAAGCCGGTAACCTGCCCGGCAGCTGACGACGCATAAACGCCGCCGCCGTGCTCGGTCCACCACATCGCCTTACTGTCAGCGTCATCGCGCAGTGACATCGGCCACATCGACTGATACGCCTGCGACTTAATCATGCCGCGCGCGGTTGAGGAGTTCAGCAGCGCCAGATTGTGCGAATATGACAGGTGCATGAAGCGGGCCCGGCAGTTCAGCGCCAGGCCACGTCCCATCATGTTGATGGTCGCCAGTTCCGTCTTCGTGTACCCAGGCGGAACGTTGATGATCAGGCGCGTAATCTCACCATCGATAACGCGGTCCAGCGTCTGCTGAATCACCTTGTGGTGAGGCGCGACAATCATCTTGCCGCCGGTTCGCTGTTTGAAGAAGTAGCGCGCGTAATACAGGCCGTCCTCTTCACATTCAACCCGGCGGGCAAATGTCTTTTGCTCAGCAGTCGTCATCCTCCATCATCTCCTGCCGTGCAGCCTTGTATTCTTCTTTGGTCAGCGTCACCATTTCGATCGGGCCGCCGTTCTTGCCTGTATGCTCATGCGTCGCCTGTTCTTTGAAAGCCATCACATCAATGTGCTTTCCGAGCAGCTCGAGGTTTTTAACTTTATCCGGCCACTTAATTTTCTTAAGCAGCCCGACCATTTCACGTTCTTCCCCGCGACCCTCGAACATTTCGGCCACATCAAAGCCGCTAAGGTAACGACGCCATGATGAAGGCCACTCGCTTACCGGCCTCAGGCTCATGTCATCTTTGAGGATGTCGAGCACGTCCATCTGGTCTATCTCAACGAGACGATTCAGGACGTATGTCGCATTTATGCCAACCAGATCATTGCGCTGCGCTTTCAGTTCGGCAATTCTGGATTGGATGTCAGGTTTTGACAGGTTTTCGGACGCAGTGCGGTTAGCTGTCTTTGCGCTGTACCCCGCCCGAATAGCCGCTTGCGTGGCGTTTAAGTCGATGAGGTACTCGCGACAGAACATTTCTTGTTTGTCGGTGAGTGCCATGTTTTATTCCAAAGGATTGAGTATGTCAGAAATTGTTAAACGCTCTTCTAAAAGCGCTGGGGATGCAGGTGAATATTTCATTGCCTATATGCTGTCACGCCTGGGAATATCCGCAGCACTAACAACGAGTGGTTCTAGCGCTGTAGATATAATTGCCACTATTGACGGTTCAAAGAGTATCAGTATTCAGGTTAAAGGCTCTTGGGCAAGAAGCCAGCCACGTCAATGGATGGTCGGCAAGCACATGCCTGCTGCCTCTCCTGATTTCTTTTACGTGTTCTGCAATATGTCTGAAGATATAGCCAATAAAACCTTTCCCGAAGTTTTCATCGTTCCGAGCGAAGTAGTCGCCAGCCATGCCACTTGGCATCACAGTGCCCCCCTATTCAAAATAAGCAAAGCTGATGAGGGGCAGTATCTTGACCGTTGGGATTACATAGCCGAGGCATTACTAGCAAAGTAATTACATACCAGCGCCAGAGCTTTTGCATAAAGCCATTACGATGGGTCTGCCCATGGTGATGGCAATAAAAAACCGCCCGGAGGCGGTCTTCGTTAAAGGCATTTACTTAATCTTGCTATCAAGTTTACAACGTCATCTTTTTCCCATACTGCAAACAACTCATCCTCTTCGAATAGTCGTTCCGGATATTCTCTAGCGAAATCCATACCGAAGCTAACGCCGTCATCCTCTGCTGCTACGAGAATATCAAATTTATCTAACTCTGGATCAGACATATCTACAGCATTTGTAATCCTGCAGTTCATAAATTCATATCTGCCAATCGTATTACCCTTGATCTCAAGGTCACCTAACAAACAAGACTTATATCTACTGTAAACAGTATTAGCGGGCAGCTTATGGAACTGTTTTTTGTTAACTATTTTCATCGCGTTACACCGTGATTTTCGAAGAGACTATTTTAATCTCTTTTAACAAACTCATCATCAGATACGCTGTATATTTCCGCCTAATAAAAATCACTCTCTCAAAGTGGTGGCGCTCATCTGGTTTTTTCAGTTAGTGAAATCACCGCTATTGCGAGGCCCGGTATTCATTCGGCTGGCAGTTCACCTGCCACGACTTGTTATGCACCAGTACGTCTTTCTTCGTCTGGCGATCCATCACTTCGATGTCATGCTCTGTGAGGCGGATGACGTTGACCCAATCACAGCCGGTGTCGATAACCTCAACCTTTGCGGGTCCAGTTTGCGCGCAGCTCACGATCAACATCATCATCAGGCATATGGCTAACCGTCTGCTGAACATTGCTGGCCTCCTTGGTTACTTCAACGCGACGCTCTGCAGCTGCTTTGGTGGCAGCGGCATTCTCGTCGGTGCGTTTCTTTTCTGCCTCTGCTTCGGCCTTTTCCCGGCCACGCATACCGCCAAGACCAAATGCGGCCAGTACCAGCATTATGGCGAGCCCGATCCCAGCCAGGATAGCTTTCAGTCTGGTCATAGGCTCACGCGCTCTCGGATCCAGCCATAGATAAACGACTCGTTAGCCGGGCGCTGCTCTGCCAGTTCGAGATAGCGCTGGCCCTGGCAGCAGTTCAATGCGCGGAGCAATACCATCTCCCCTTCACTGCCGCGTTTCGACAGGAATGATTTCAGCGCGCTGATGCTGCGGGGGCCAATCTGGCCGTCGGCGATCAGGTCTGGATAGAACTGCTGCTGGTTGTTGAATACGTTCAGCCAACGCTGGAACCATTTAACCTGTACCGATGGCCCCATATTCACGCCGGTATCGCAGAGTTCGGCGGCAATGACCGGGGAGACAGCCGCCACCTGGTCAAAGCGAGGGCCATACCAGTAATCGGCCTCGAGGATGTTGAGAGCCTGCTCGCGGGTCAGGTCACGCATATCACCGGTATAACCGTGTGCGCGGGCCGTTGCCTGAGTGATCCCCCAGTTCGTCGGGCCGCCTTTATCGTTCGGGTGATTAACGTACCCGCCCTCTTTTCCGAGGATGGCATTGAAGATATCGTCTTTGGTCATTGTCCGGCCTTCTGGAAAACTTTGGCGAGATTGCCGCGGGAGCGCCACACGGCGATGCAGATAGCGATGTTCAGCATCAGTTCGCCCGGGTCAACCTGCAGGTACTTGCCGTAGAGAATGCGGAATGCCGTAAAGCCGGCGGCGAGGATCATCATGTACGCCATCCATGCAACAGCCGGACGGTGTCGCTTTCCACTCTTACTGAAGAACAACAGCCTGATGGCGATAAGCGCGCAGATAATGGCGTTTACATCAAGGACGATGGTTTGCCATGTCATTTGCCTTCCTCCTCCAGTCCCGGCATTCTCCCCCGCTTTGATTTGGCGAGGATGCGAAGCAGGACTGCGACAGAGATGGAAGCGGAAACCAGCGCGCCAATGTTCGGGGATACTTCGATACTTACCGGTGGCTGGAGCAAGCCAAGGGCGGTATTAATCACCCCGGCCAGTATCTTCGCCATCGGTACTGAGAAGAAAACCCCACCGACAAAGCTGATGACGGCGAACAGGAACTGCTTCCACAGTTGGTGTGGATCGGATGTCAGAACGTACATTGCTGCGCCAGCCAGCGCGCACAGCATTACGCCGGGCGTTGCCTCGGGGAACAGAGATGCGAACGTCACTCCGATTGTTGCGGACGTTACACCGCCAGCAATGGTTAGAGGTTCAGACATAGGTGGTCCATGTGTAGAGAAGGCCGTCAGACACCAGGGCTACGTGGCATCTGAGGGTGATTGTCTGCGGCCTGAGTAAAAAAGGCGGGTTCTGGTCCGCCAATCGATGGGTGCTGCGTTGCGCTATGCGCTTATAGTCCCAGGTAGGGGTATTCCAGATACGAAAAAGCCCAAGGCGTTAACCTCGGGCTTGAATTCTTTACCGTAACAATTCACGGATTTATAGTGTTAGGGCGATGATATTCTAACTTTCGTCATTGTGCAAGCTGCAATCGTTATCGGAATCAAACTTTGCTAGTAACTTTCGATAAGATCGCATTTGCTGAAGATTCCGCCTTTTCAATCTCTGCAATTAAATTCTCATAGAATGGCTTAACGGCCTTGTCCCATACGCCAGGTGAAATAGCATCAGTAAACTCGCAGATGGCACGATAGCAGGACGCTGCCGGAAGGCGCTCATACCCCCTCCCTGAACATTGACGACAAGCACTCATAACTGGCACGCCCTGCTCCTCTGACTTCTTGCGATCCATTGCCACACCTCTCCCTCTGCACTTCACGCAGGATGTTGATATGACGCCTCGGCCACTACATTTCTTGCACGTTTCTTCCACCTGCTCTTTAGCTGTTTTTGCAGGCGTTTTCTCTCCACATCCGGGGTGCTTAACCACCAGTTTCTCCCTCCTGATTACGCCGCGGCCCTTACAGCATGAGCAGGTAAGCTGGCTGGCCGCTGATCGGCAATAATCCTGATATGCAAAAGTTGCGAGGGTTTGCAGGATCTTGCCCTTAACATTTGTCTCAAGCTTGCGAAAGGCTGCCACCTTATCGCAGTGCTTTACCCCGTATTGCATTAGCAACTGAACAGCTTTCTTTTTATCGACTTCGCTCAGATTCATCTTCCCGCTAAAAGCACTGAATCCAAGTGGGGCGCGACTTTGCACCATGCCGAATGCCGCCATAACATCAGTGCCAGTTAAAGAATCTGACGCGGTCGACCTTGGTGCGTCTGATAGCTGTGGCGATTTAGGAGAGTGAAATTTAACTGCGCTTTCGAGGTTCATGCTGCTTCTCCTAATGGCTCTTTGGTTTTGGTCTGGTTCTGGCTGTGCTTTGCTACTGGCGGCATCTTGGCGCGCATGACGCTTTCTGCCTGGTATCGGGCTATCTGGTCGCGGGTCATGTTGCTTCACCCATGCGCAAAGTGATGCCCTGCTGGTACCAGTCAGGCGCGGCGAACTCGATACGGCCAAGCATGCCGGTAATGCGGAGCGCTTTAATCCTTGCCAGCTCCTGCTTGTAATGCTGGTACATCTCCTCTTTCTGCCACGGCTTAATCTTCATCGGGTGCAGCGCTGCGCGGGCTACCTGCTCTACAGTCATCACACCGTATTCGTACTCAGCGTGGCGGGTGAACTGGATCGGCTCCTCTCCCAGGCGACGATGGCAGCCAACGCAGTGGGCCAGCGCATTGAGAGGGTGCCAGCGGGTAGAGGTATGGCGGCGTCCATTGATGTGTGAGCAATGGAGTGATGCGTGGTTTGTGCTGAAATCACGGCCGCAACTTTCGCAGCACCAGTTGGCGCGTTCGCGAACCAGCTCAGAAAAAATGGAGTCGTGTTTATCTCTTTTGAGTGCCATGTGCTTTCCTTACTGGTCTTGTTTTTCGCGCAGCACCTGGAATTCGCTGCTTTGAGGGATGGTCAGGACGAGGCCGAATTGCGCACACCACCGCTCCACCTGACACATGAAGTGGTGCATATCGCCGGTATCAAGATCGGAGGTGTGGCGGAGCTGGCGTTCTACCGTTTTCTCCCCGGTAGTGAAGTCGGTGTATTCAACGTCTTCGTACCCGAGAAAGGTTTTTTTGAGGTTGCGCTTTACCCATTCCTTGGTGGCGTCGGTGCGACCTGAGGCGATCAGGTATGCGCTGATCTCCTCGTACCAAACGTGGCTAAGGCTATTCTGCGAAAGGCTGCGTTTCTCGCGCCACGGCTTGAGCTGAAGCCGGAAGCATTGCCCGTCATTCAGAAGTGGGTGAAGGTGTTGGGTGATAGCATTCAGGTTGCCACGATGTAGCTTGATGCCGTCTTTTGGGAGAATCATACGCCACCTCCGAGAGGTAACGCAGAATGCAGAGAACCCTCAGCATCAGATGACGCCGATGGGCAAAGAATGTATTCAAAACTTGGTCGCATATAACGTCCCCATTATATGCGCAGGGGTACCGCCGGGCGTTCAACTCCGGCGGCGACTTAATTATGGCTGGTTGATTATTAAAAATCAAAGTGTACATTGTCGATGTAGTTAATTTATAGCATTGAAACATAACTAAAACTAAGGATGAAGAATGGCTGATTATCGCGTAAATAATTATACAGTAGCTAGACGCACGGGCAGTGATGGAATTGAGAGAGTTTATCTTGATGTAAATCTTACTAATAGCAGTGGGAACCCCAAAATTGCTAGCTATTGGATGGTAGATGACACAAGAGCCAGCATCTCTGATATCGAAACTGCGTTATTGCAAGGTTTTTCATATGCTGTTAATACGCTGGCAAAGGTATCCATAACTGAGGATGCTCCAAGAACCTACCTGTGGTTCGTCCTCCCTTCAGCCGCAGGAAAACAGCAGTTTCAGTTTACAGGAGAGAAGATTTAACCTAAAAAGGCGGGAATCCCCGCCTTTTTTATTCACACTCTTAATATTCAGAAATTACGTTACAAGATTGCCTCTCTTTGGTCGAATTGATTTGGTATCACTCGCATTGGATAGCCTCGCGATATGCCTCGCCTGCATTATGGGCTCTGTACCCTAACCTAAAATACAAATCCCAATCGTGCAGTACGTATCTGGCGGTCTTCCCGCCACAAATGCGCTCGATTTCTGCCATGAACTTCTGACGTTCAGTCACGGTTTAGTCTCCTGCTTCGGTGCTGCTGGAAGCGGCAAATGAGACCACGACTCTCCAGTAACAACCCTGATAATGGTTCGTTTAGACACTCCATATCTTTTAGATAGAACCCCGTATGAAACGCCAGAGATTCTAAGCGATCTTATTTCCATAACGCTTTCATCGTTTAATTTTGAATTTGCTTGCATCTCCCCTTTGTATGCTGGCAGGTGGGTTCTATTTCTTAGTCCTGTATCCCATGCGTGCTTCCTATTTTCATGAGGCGTAACCCACTCAAGATTTCTTAAGGATGGGTTAGATTTATCCCCATCGATATGGTTCACCTCTGGCTTTCCATTTGGATTTGGTAAAAACGCTTCTGCAACTAACCTATGCACTCTTGCAATTACCCTTCTGCCACATGAGGCATCACTAAGCCTGACAACGCAATATCCAGCCGAGTTTAGAAAAGGTTTTAGTTGCTTGCCCTTGAATCGCCACGGGTTTAACAGACACCTCAGAGTCATTTAAGATGGCTTAAAGAGAGGTGCCCATGAGCGGTAAGCGTTATCCCGAAGAGTTTAAAACTGAAGCAGTCAAACAGGTTGTTGATCGCGGTTATTCTGTTTCCAGCGTTGCAACACGTCTCGATATCACCACCCACAGCCTTTATGCCTGGATAAAGAAGTACGGTCCGGATTCTTCCACTAATAAAGAACAGTCAGATGCTCAGGCCGAGATCCGCCGTCTCCAGAAAGAGCTGAAACGGGTTACCGACGAACGGGACATATTAAAAAAAGCCGCGGCGTACTTCGCAAAGCTGTCCGACTGAGGTACGTCTTTATCCGTGACAACTCCTGTTGCTGGCCTGTTCGCCTGCTCTGTCGGGTGCTGGATGTTCATCCCAGTGGTTTTTACGCCTGGCTTCAGCAGCCGCATTCACAACGCCATCAGGCAGACCTGAGACTGACAGGACAGATTAAACAGTTCTGGCTGGAATCGGGATGCGTCTATGGTTATCGCAAAATCCATCTGGATCTGCGTGACAGCGGGCAACAGTGCGGAGTAAACAGAGTCTGGAGACTGATGAAACGTGTCGGAATAAAGGCTCAGGTCGGATACCGAAGCCCGCGGGCACGTAAAGGCGAGGCCAGTATCGTGTCACCCAACAGGCTCCAGCGACAGTTCAATCCGGATGCTCCTGATGAGCGTTGGGTAACGGACATAACCTACATCAGGACCCACGAAGGCTGGCTGTATCTTGCCGTTGTTGTTGATCTGTTCTCACGCAAAATTATCGGCTGGTCCATGCAATCCCGGATGACAAAGGACATTGTCCTGAACGCACTGCTGATGGCTGTATGGCGGCGTAATCCCGAAAAACAGGTGCTGGTTCATTCGGATCAGGGCAGTCAGTACACAAGCCATGAGTGGCAGTCGTTCCTGAAATCACACGGCCTGGAGGGTAGCATGAGCCGTCGCGGTAACTGCCATGATAATGCGGTTGCAGAAAGTTTTTTCCAGTTGTTGAAACGTGAACGGATAAAGAAAAAGATCTACGGAACGCGGGAAGAAGCCCGCAGTGATATTTTTGATTACATCGAAATGTTTTATAACAGTAAGCGTCGGCATGGTTCTAGCGAACAGATGTCACCGACAGAATATGAAAACCAGTATTATCAACGGCTCGGAAGTGTCTAGATTATCCGTGGCGATTCACCTTAAATCTCTGTTTAGAGCCATCACACCTCAAAATTTCCCTGGGAATGCTCAACACATCACCACGCTCATTAACTTGGTAGATCCCCTCCCAACCAACAACTGGTAAGAATTTCATGAATTACTCCTGAGGGGGATTTGGCAGTGGCATCCAGTGAGTTATTTTTCCAGGAACAGCGTCATACTTGTGCCATTCCTTCCAGGAATAGCCGTCCCACCACCCCTTCCCTATTTCTACGCCGTTGGATGTGATTACATCGACCATCCTATCTGGCATCCGCTCACTGCACGCAATCCACCCCTGCACAGGTTCAGCACCCTGAAGCATGGCGGCGCGGAGCTCTTGAAGCTCAAGCATCGCCCTTAATACCACCCCATGCATAACCGTCTGGACTTTGTTGCCCTCTTTTTTGTGATAACTAAGCGTATCCCGGCGAAAATCGATTAGCTGCTCAAGGAGTTCATTATCCAGCTCCTCACTGGTTATTTCCGGTTCAACTGGCTGCGGTAACTGTGGTGCTGCGTAGAGCAAAACCTTATCGCCCTCATCAACCCCTTTGAAGTCAGGCGGCATTACGTTAGCCATTTCCCCGCGCTTAAGTCCCTCGATTTCGCTTCTGTCTGTGATACCCACCGGCTCCTGCTCCAGCCCGGCAAGCAGCTGGCGGGCCATTTCCATCTGCTCGCCGCGAGTCAGTCCGTTATCAAGCGGTCTTTTGATGAATAGCTCGATACGCTCTTTGGTCAATTCCATCATTTCAATCCCTCCAGCAGTGGCAGGCGGTAGAGCGGAACCTCTCTGTACTCTTCGCCTGGCGATTCGCATTGATCATTGAGATTGCTGACGATTTCCGATAAATCAGATTTGCCGCCAGAAACGCAACACTCATCGAAATAAGCTTCACCTTCCGGGGCAACTATGCCGTACATGAATGGCTCAGCCGTCAGCGCTGCCAGTGCGATTTCATCTAGGTGCATCTTGCGCTTAAGAAAATCAACAACGTCATCACTGTGCACACCATGTTCAATCATGGCTTTTAGTGCTGCCGACTCAGCTTGCGCGTGCTCAATCAACTGCTCTTTCGTAAATTCAGCCATATCCCTACTCCCCCATCTTAGTGATGATTCCAGCGGCCTGTAACTCATCTTCCAGCCGACACACCTCTTGAGCCAGCCGACTGGTGTTGCGTTCAGCGTTATCTTTGTAGCTACTGAACTCTCTTTCCACTTCGAAGCGTTTATCTCTGTGGATGCTTTCCAGCGATTTAGCCTGGTGTAAGTCCTCCGCCTGTCGCTCAAGCTTGAAGCGCTGAAGCTCGACCAATTCCTGTGAGGCTTCCAACTCATCCAGCAGCGCCAGAACGGTTTCAGAGTGGATATCCATGTTGAACACGCCATGCTCTTGGGCTTTCTCTGCTGATTGGCGCAACGCCTGTTTGTTGATGTTGCTCATTGTGCGACCTCCTGGCGAAGCTGGGCGGCGTCCTCTGCTTCTCTGATAGGCTTGTGGCGTTCGCATTCGTAGCCGTAATAACAGCAGTCAGTGAAGCCACCTTGTTCGCATGGCCCCATCCAGACATGCTCGTTTTCATAGTTAATGACGTGTTTATCAACACCCCAGCGGAGGTCGTTGAGAAAGCCAGAGATAGAGGTAATTTCTGCACTCACTTGGCACCTCCTTCGATTGGCTCTGGCAACATGGTGTAGTGGGTTACACCCTTCAGGCTGTTGATTGAACGTGAGTGGTCAGCGAGCCAGATTTTGTGAATGTTGGTATCACTTCCTGCGCAGAAGTTGTACTCCATCCACTTAGCGGAGCAATATTGCGGACCAACATCTGTTTCGTATCTCACCCAATAGCGCCCAAACTCTGCTGGCACATTGCCTTCAATCCAAACCTGCGCCCGCACTTCAGCCAGGAAGGCGTCGGTGGCCGGGGTTTTGATAGCGTCAAATTCTTCCATTGCAGCCTCAAGCGCCACCTGTTGGCAGGCCACTTCTGCACACCCCTGAATTCCTGTACCTTCGCCATTTAAATCGTTATGCATCTCAGCAAGCTTGTCGCCAAACGATTTCAGCGCCGCATTCTCAGCAGCCAGCGCCGCGCACTTGGCTTCGAGTTCGGCAACTACGTCCTGATGGTCTTTGTACTTGACGTATGAGCCAGAAATGTCATCGCCCTCAGTGTTAAGCCATGCGTCGTTGCAATTCACTGCGTAAGTTTTGATGCTCATACTTCTGCTCTCCCGCCCCTGACTGATGCCAGGCACTGATTGAATAGGTTGTTAAGAGGGTTGGCTGTGCGTGTGAATGTGCTCATGCTGATGGCTCCCCGTATTTATCTGACAGTTCGCCCATTTGCCTGTGGATTTCCGCAAGGTCACACCCTGAGCAGCCCAGAGCTTCAGCAATGAGTTCTTCCTGCTCTTGGGATGGCCCAGCCTGCAAAATTTGGTTAAGCCTCACGCGCGATACGCCGCAGTGCTTAGCGATGCTGATAAGCGTTACGCCGTAATCTTTCGCCATGGTCCTAACCATCCAGCGGTAGTCACTCCATTCGATCATGCTGGCACCCTTCCCCACACCATCAGAACGCGCTTCATAGCCTCGCTCTGGCGGCATTCCTGGCAGATCACATTGCTGTCGCTACGCTGGACTAACGCCGATTTACCGCGGGTGATTTCGGGGATGGTGTCTGGTGCGTAGCGCATGCCGTAACTGGTAAGGCTGTACAGGCGCTGGCCGTGTTTGCCCTCGAAAGCTATCAGGTCGTCAGCCAGCAGGGTGCTCAGTGGCCCGGATATCTTCTTGGTGGTCATGCCCAGCATTGAGGCCAGCATGACGGTGTTGATTCCCGGGTTGTTGCGCATCGCCGCCAGTAACTGCTCTCGGATTGTCATGCTCATGATTTCGGCCCCCTCAGCCCGTGCTTTTCGCGAATCTCTGCCAGCCTGGCCAGGCTTTGCGATCTGCCCAAGGGTTTTCCACCCAGGATCGGGAGTGTCTTTGTTGGCGCTGGAATCACTTCCCCGGCGTTTATCCGGTTTGCCATGAGCGACAGCTCACCGGCAGCCCTGCGGCGCAGCTCGGCGTCGCTCAGGTCGTTTGCTCGCATGTTCTGATACAGCCCGGTGATCATCCAGTACTGAGCATTCGACTCCCACGGGTATGACTCGGCATCAGGGTACAAGCCCCGATCGCGGCAGTACTGGTAGACCTGGCTTACCAGCTCGTCAGCAGTTGGGAGTCCGGCGACGCTTGCCATTTCCGATTTGCACCAGGCGATGAACTGTCCGGGAGATGGCAGGAAAGGCTTCTCCTGTCGGCGGGCAACGCGCATCCCGGCGGCAACCTGCTCCATCGTGCTGATACCGTTCTCACGAAATGCCAGTACCCACTGGCGGCGCAGTTCGTTCATGTCTTCCTGGCTGCGATTTGCGACAGCCGCCGGAAATGTGGCCGTGAGTTGGGTAAACACGCCATTGATGACCTGAGCCACCCGCTCAACCGGCGCTTTGTCTTCGTACTGTTCTGGCAGGTTGTGCGCTACGCGGCGCATCTGCTCCCGATCGAAATTGTGCATCTGCTCGGCAAGGCTTTTCATAGGTCCACCCCGTGTATCCAGTCAGTGTTGTTCATGTCGATTTTTGGCTTACCAGAGGCCGGTGCCGCCGCCTGCTTGTTGCGCTTGATATCCAGCTGAGTCCACTTGTCACGCAGCGTTGACGGGCATAACACGTTGCCCTGCCAGAAGCTGTCGTTGCAGGCCCACTTGAACAGCTGAGCGATTTCTTTGTGCGTCCGGCCATCTCTCTCGCGCATCAGGCGAATATCGTTAGCCCATCCCGCCCAGGCAGGTTGCTTTGCAGATGGGGCGATGCGCTGGACTTCACTGAACAGCCACTCGGCGCAGCGGAGGTCTTCAGAGGTTCCCCACTTACCGCCGCTCTGGATCGCAGCATCAGGTTTCAGAACAGGTGATTTCTTCGCGGGCTTGTCAGAGGATTCGTCAGAATTCTCGGACGTAAGGGTTTTATTATTTATATTCTTGTTTAATACCTTCTTGTTCTGTTCATCGGGTAGTTCTTCGGATGGTTCATCGCCTACCAGCCTCAAAGCCGCGCCATTACTGGGCTTGCCTTTGTCGGATGGTTCATCGGAAGGTTCATCGGGTAAAATCACCTGATATTCGGTGTAATTTGTGATGGTTATCACGGTGCCGAACCTGTTCCCCTCCGTGCTGATCATCCCTTCTCGCATGAAGAAATTGAGCATCCTTGTTACTGCCTGTGGGCTCTTTTCCTTACCATCCTGATCGCGAAGTTTTCGTGCAAGAATCGCCGCGGTAGTGACGAGCTGGCCGGTGGAAAGCTCCCACTGCTTCCCTGCGAATTCGACAGTTCTCAAGCGATAGGAGGCTTCACCAAGAAGGCGAACCCAAAGGGCCATTTTCGCGGTGTCTTTTGCCCAATCAGTTTGCAGAAGGCTTCTGAACAGAGAGAAATGACCGAACTTTTTGTTCTCCATTCTGTTGCTCCTGAAGGCTCCCGGCTCATGAGCAGGGAAGTTGAATACTCTGGCTATATTTGCCATACTTGCTCCCGTTACTTGGCGTAACACAGTGTTGAGAAGGCCTTTGAAGTGACCGCTTCAAGGGCTTTCGCTTTTTTGGTAGTACCCATCACATAACTCCCAGCATTGAAGTGACCATCGTCATCAGCGGGCCTACCTGGTCCGGCATGAGCCTGAACAGCGCTGCTATACCCTCGCTTACCTCTTTCAGCTTCTGATGCTCTGGTGCGTCCAGCATGACGGCCTGCTTCGCTTCCGATACTTCCTTCTCGGCTTCTGCCAGCCTGACCAGTTTGCAGTCAGCGCCAATCAGCTTTGTGCGGTACTCGATAGGCAGAACAGACATGATTGCCGGTGTCAGCTGGCGAACGTTCTCGCGGTACTGATCGGAGTCGAACCGGTTATCGAGGAAGCGGAACAACTTCTGCCGCTGACGGCTTACATCTTTGGGGAATGTGATATTCACTCCGCCCTGCTCCCGGTACTCATTGACGATCAGCATCGTCACCACGTCCTGCCCCTGAGAAGCTGCCCATGATCGGATCGCATTGCGGATCGCATCGTGGTTATCTTCTTGTTTTTGCTGAGCGCGATTTATCATCACGCTCGGGATAATGCTGTTATGATTTTGATAAGTAAGTGTTTGCATCTGTATTCCCTTTAGTTAAATGAATATTCGTGGCTGATTACTCAGCCGGTAAAAATGGGTTCCAGATTGTTAAAGAACGATGGTGCATACTTACTGCGGCTTGCTGATGTTTCGGATCTCTTCAGCGGAGTACTTACCGCCAGAGGCCGCAGCAATCTTCCCTGCGTAGTCCGTCTCGTCGGTAAAGTCGGTACGCGGTAAAGCGCCACGAGCAATCCATTTGTAAATCGCCCTTGGGGTGCGATCGCATGCTTTGGCTACGACGGATACACGAACCGTCCTGATGACATCTCCGAGCGTTGTGATTTGCATAAAACAACCTTATTAATGAACCGTAAGTACATATTATGACGGAACTGATAGTTCACGCAAGCGGTATTATGATTGAACCTATGGTTCAAGAAGAAAAAGTGCGAAAAATCTTTGCCCACCGGCTAGCACTGGCCTGTGACAGAGCGGGCATGGAAAAACACGGACGTCAGGCTGCTATAGCCTCGGCGCAAAAAGTCACAGCCAAAGCAGTTAGTAAATGGTTCAACGCCGAGTCAATCCCGAGAAGAGGAAAGCTGGCCGAACTGGCGACTATGCTTGATGTAGTGCCAGGTTGGTTGCTCGGTGATGGAGATGATGATGATTTCGCGCGGGCACCTACAGCCGCGCCAGTTAGGAAAGGTTATCGAGTGGCCGTTCTGGATGTACAGGCAAGCGCAGGTCCTGGGGTTTATACCGATTCAGAGGTGGTGGAAACCGTGCATCTCATTGAATATGCGTCGGAGCATGCCAAGTCTATTTTTGGCGGGCGCCCAGCTGAGAACGTAAAGATGATCACCGTGACTGGAGACAGCATGGAAGGCACCATTGAGCCTGGCGATCAGATTTTTGTTGATGTCTCTGTTAACAGATTCCATGGCGACGGGGTATATGTTTTTGTCTTCGGCAGAACACTACACATTAAACGCCTACAGATGGAAAAAGACCGCCTTGCGGTGCTCTCTGACAACCCAAACTATAACGCGTGGTATATCGACGAGGCGGAAGAAGATCGCCTGCACATCATGGGCAAAGTGCTGCTTTGTCAGTCGCAGGCTTATAAGCGATTCGCGTGATCGGCAAGGTGTTCTGGTCGGCGCATAGCTGGGAAATCCCAGAAGAAGAAAAGCACAATCTGGTGATTTTAGTTAGATTAAGTATTTGCGTAATCTTACGATAATTTATACACAGCGCGCATTCGACATTAGATCGGAGCGTTAACTATTCAGGGAAATTAAGAAAAAAGAGGACGAGATGGAACCAGAAGTAACACCTCCGATGCAGTCTCCCTTCGCTAAATGGAAAGGAAAAATCAACCTCGGCGGAGAAGATATAGACTGCTATGTTCTTGATACGGGCGATCGTGTTATTGCACTACGTGCTACAGTCAAAGCTATTGCTGAAGTAGACTCTGGCGCGCTGGCGGACTATATAGGTGCAAGGTCACGACTATATAAACAGTGACTTAATCCTGGAGGAACTTTTAGAGTTTTCAGTTCCAGGAACGCAGTTTAAAAGCCAAGGATTAAAATCTGAGCAGTTCGAGCTAATCTGCCGTGGCTATATCCAGGCGCTTTATAGTACAGAATCGACCTTAACTCCTCGCCAGCGTCAAATTGCCATAAAGTGTGCCGTTCTTTCTTCTGGTCTTACAAGAACCGGCCTTGATGCCTTGATAGATGAGGCAACTGGTTATCAGTACGAGCGCGCCGAAGATGCGTTACAAGTAAAACTGAGAGCCTTTATAGCAGAAGAGTTAAGAGCTTGGGAGAAGACCTTTCCAGATGAGCTTTGGGAAGAGTTTGGCAGACTCACTGGTTGGAGCACCCCACTGCAAACACGACCTAAATGGTGGGGAAAGCTCGTGATTGAGTTGATTTATGACACGCTCGATCCTGATGTGGCTAAGTATCTCAGAGAAAACAAACCTTCAACGGGAGTTCACTGGCATAGGCAACTTACAGAAAATATTGGCGTAAGACAGCTAGTGTCTCGCTGCTGGGAAGTTATTGGTGTAGCGAAAACTTGCGACACAATGCATGAGCTTCGGAGCAGAGTAGCTCATCATTACGGGAAGAAGCCAGTGCAGATGACAATGTACCTACCACCAGAAAGCGATAAAAGCGTGGAATAAACCCACCCCGGCCACCGCACCGGGTATTTTGTACTTTATCGTTATGTTAAGATGTTTCCGATTGCAATCAAAAGGAAACATTTAATGAAAAAGATTTTAGCAGTAGCTCTTGGGGTGCTTTTATTGTCTGGCTGTACTGTTCGCGTTGCTGATCTGACAGTGGCGAGCACTAAAAATTACAACCTCAACGGTGGCAAGTTCTACAAAGGAAAGCGTGTAACCGCCGAGGACAGCTACCCGGTAATTATCTTCCCTACCGGTATTCCTAACGTTAAAACCGCAGCAGACCGCGCTATTGAGAAAGACCGCTGTGCAGTTGGCCTGTCTGATGTGGTAGTAACCCAGCTCAACCACTCCTTCCTGTTCGGTAAGATTGGGTTGCGCGTTGAAGGCAACTTAGTTATCGACCGTAGCCTGCCAGGCTGCGAAAACGCGAGCTAAGTTGATATAAGCCCGGCCGCCGCGCCGGGTTTTTTATTGCCCACCCATAAAGCTATCCGCCATTCTGCCGATAACTATCCAGCCTGAAGCTGATAACAATAACTATCGCAACACTACCTGCCCGCCCGTGCGGGCTTTTTTATTGCCCCTTCCTCACCAACTCCGCAGCATCCCTGTTAGCCCCCTTCCCTATCACATTGCCGGTTTCATGCCGGTTACGTTCCAGCTGATCTATCAGGGCACTCCGGCTGAGCTCATTGCCGTCAGCAATAATCTGCACGACTGCCGCGCCTATTGCCCGAACAATCATGTCCAAACGCTCTTCGTCTATCTGCATACCCACCTCCACCGATATCTTGTGAAGCATATCATGGAGTTTAAGTACATTTTTCAACCAAGCACACAAATTAGCGCATCAAAACAATGTCGCAAAAACTAAATTTACTTTTTAATCAATAATATAACTGAAAATGAACTGCGCACACCTCAAATATGTACTTTTGGTACTTTACTTACATGAACTATTGGTACAATATCTACCCCAAGAAGAACGGCGCACCACTACCGATTCGATGCTCTTTAACAATATGCAGAGTTTTACAGCGTCAATGACCTGTTTAGACCCCTACACGAAAACGTGGCGTAGCACCGGGTGCGATCCGGCCGGTGTGAGGTTATCCCCGCGCGAGAGCGAGAACGGCGTGAGAATGGGCAACACTGGCAGGGAGTTGGCGCTGATACAGCAAAGAGGAGGAATTCCGATGAAGCACTAACGCGGGCAGACCGCTTGTATAAGCCGCAGTAGTGATGCGGCCCCGAGTCTCCATGAGAGAGCCAGACGCAGGTCCGAACTGCGACATACCGCTGGTCAGGGTTAATCGAGGAAAAGGGTATGCCGGTAAAGCAACGCGAAAGCCAGTCGCGTACCGGTTATGAGCGGCGATGAGCGACAGATACTCAAGGGCATGAGCGCGGCCACTGCGAGAGTGTGGCGAAGTGCTTTGGGGTGTGGTGGCGGTGTCCTCAAGCGAGGTGCAACGCTAGCAGTGTGATAAGACCTGAAAACCGGCTGGGCAGATAGTTGTTTGCCAATACAGAAAACAGGGCGTCAGGAAGTAAGTGAGAGTGGCGCCTCAGTGCCAGCCACCACACCACCAGAGCATTTCAACAGGAGAAAATCATGAAAACAGCACACTACTACGCAAGCAGATCGCAGAAGTTCCTGGTCATCGGTGTTGATGGCCGGCAGACGGAAGAGCGCTACGAAGTTGGCAGCAAGGCAGAGGCCCGTAAGCTGCCGAGTGAGCTGTCAGCTAAGCAGTGGAATTTTTGATGCTTTTCTCGTGCTCAATCAGCTCATCCATGAGGCTATCTGACTTTCCGGCAAAGCGTATGTAACACTCATTAAAGTGCTTCTCCGGGATGATGAATTGATCCCTGTCGGGACGATAAGCTGTGTTCGGCAAACGAATGAGAAGCCCTTTTTCGAGCAAAGAAATTGATGCGGGATCACCCTTCTCGATTTGAAGTCGATTATTTGCTTGTACAGCAAAAGCTAAAAGCGCCCTCTCACCAAGCGTTAATGAATTGAACATATCGTGAACGGTCTTCTTTTCGCGCTCCTTAACCTGTATGGCATTCGAAGCCTGAATTCGCGCCAGTGCGAAGTGGTAAGCGGAGTAAATAAGGCCATTAAGAACATAGCTCACACAGAACAGCAGGATGTAATACATCCAGTACTGAGGGAGGATTTCCGGGTTATGCAAGTTAATCCATTCTTTCGCGCTGACTGGCATAACTACTATCAGGAAAACAAGGATGATAAGCATATGAATCAACTGTTTAAGTGTCATTCCTTGCAGGAAAAAACGCATTAATTCCTGCCACCATGAGTTGTTCATCGGTGGAACTCTCTTTGCTCTCTGTAGGGGTAAAGTGAGTTTATCCGATTTCTCGCTGTAGGGGTACACGAGAAACCACGCGCCGGGCGTGGCTAAAAATCCCGGCAATCATTCAAGCTGAGGCTGCCTGATGGCGGCCTTTTTTACGCGGGTAACTACAGAGGTTAAGGGTATGGCATATCAGCCAGTAAGAAAATTCAAAGAAGGCGATGAGGTAATTTGGTCAAGTCAGGCAGGTGGTGGATGGAAGGTGAAAGTTGGTGATGTGGTTGAGGTAATTCCGGCCAGGGGTAGCATTAAAAAATCTAAATTTATGGAATTTCTATCCTCTCCTGGACTTCCGAGAAAAGAAGAAAGCTACATCGTCTGTGTTGGGCCAAAGCCGGGCTCGCGAGCGAAACCTAAATATTACTGGCCGAGAACTTCGGCGCTTTCACTGACTACGAACTAACCCGCTCCGGCGGGTTTTTTATTGCCTCATACCCCAGCTCATTCCAGTGAGTGAGCGTGAGTTATGAGACGGCGGCCATCCACCGCCAACGGAAATAAATACGCTATATGCGCAGGGTTTTTTAACGTTCAGCGGCGCGGCTTAAGCGCGGAGATGATTATGAAGAAAGTTTCGCTTTCCAGGCATCGCTATAGCCTTGACTGGTTCACTGTCGACCAAGTTGAAGTCAGTCTTGATACGTGCTGGCACTACGAAATGCAGTTCAGGCTCGGGTGCTGGTATTTGATGCATCGCCAATATGACAAATCGCAAGAGAAGTGGCTAAACCGTTCCGAATTGGATTTCCGTCTTGATGACCCTGCTGATGCGGTAATGAAGCTTGGCGACAGGGTTTATCGTTTTAGCAATATTCACGATGAAAACCTTTCAAAAGAGGTTTCGGACCTTATGAAGCGTGTATCCGCTCGCTCGGAGGCCTCATGACAGTCACCCACAACGGCAAGCAGTACACCGCATCGAAGTTAAACGATAACGAGTGGAAACTCTCATCGGTCGATAAGCCGCGCGAGTCATTAACGATGGACCGCAAACAGATGCAACTGGCCGGGCTGCTTGAGTAGGTGGAGAAACAATCATGATTGCCCACTACGGCACCACCCCCATCATTCGCCAGTGTGTTGAGCCTGGAATGATGGCGCTGCACGAAGGGCGCACCTACCGCGTGTCAGCTGTCATCCACGAACGCAAATGGGTGTACCTGCACACCGATGCGGAAATCATCCGGGTTAACGACCGGGTTATTGACGTTCTGCTCGATGGAACCGGCCAACCAATTCAGCACTGAGGTGATTATGCAGAAGTTTGAATATTTCGTGATGGATGGTCGTGCTCAATATGACCTTGAGCGAGCTGCAGTGTTCGAAGCGCTGGGCCAAAAAGAACCGTCGGAAAAGAGCCTGCAGCGAGACTGGGGAGATATGGGCGCATTTCTTGTGCGCGCTCCGGTAACCAGTGAGGACGCATCAGGCAATTCCCGATGCGGTGCTTTCGAAGTAGTCCGCGAAATCCAGTAATCCCCCACCCCATTTCACATCTGGCAGCCAATCGGTGCCGGGTGACGCACATTCTGATTTCAGGAGGCAAATTATGGCAGCTGAAACGACAGAGAAAGGCAGCCTGTTACAGCGCCGCATTTACACGCAGCAGGCTCTTTACTTCCGCTTTAAGGGTGACAGGGATCAGATGCGAATGTACCTGAACCTGTCTCGACTTGAAGTTCTGAATAAACGTTATTTCCTCGGGGGATGCCCGTTCTGAGGTGGCTATGGAAAATAAAAAAGTTTACGCAGCAATCAGCGGTGTTGCTTCTGCCCTTGCTGAGCAGGGTATCAGAAAGGAGAGGAAACAAGGGAGCCAAGTTAACTACGCGTTTCGCGGTATCGACGATATCTATAACGCGCTGGCCCCGGAACTGGTAAAGCACAAGCTCCTCATTCTCCCCCGCTACACCGAGCGCACAAGCGTAGAGCGAACCAGCAAAAACGGCGGCGCTCTGTTCTATATCACGGTTCGCGGTGACTTCGATTTCGTCAGCACTGAAGACGGTAGTGTCCACACGGTCACCACCTACGGCGAAGCGATGGACAGCGGTGACAAGGCCACCAATAAGGCTATGTCGATCGCCTACAAATACGCGGCGTTTCAGGCCTTCTGTATCCCAACGGAAGAGACGGCGAGCGACGCTGATGCTGAGGTTCATCAAGTTCAGCCTGCGGCGGCAGATCAGATCCTTGCCGAGTTTACGCAGTACGCCAGTACCGAAAACGACAGCAAAACACTCCAGGAGCGTTACGCCACCACATGGTCACGCCTTAATGGGTTTGCTGACCATCAGGCGAAATGCAAAGACGTAACCGGCATCCGACTTAAAGAGCTTAAACAGGCGGCATAAATGGCAATTAACACGATCACAGTTTCTGGCAATGTCGGGAAAGACGCGGTTCTCCGCGTCACCCCAAACGGCAAGCACATCTGCTCGTTCTCCCTCCCTGCAAAGTCCGGGTTTGGCGACAACGAGAAAACATCCTGGCTGAACTGCAAGATGTTCGGCGCTATGGCTGAGAAGCTCTCAACGGCGATTGTTAAGGGTGCAAAGGTCACGGTGACGGGTGAGTTCGTCATTGAGGAATGGACCAAGCAGGACGGATCGCAGGTACAGACCCCAACCATCCTGGTTCGGGATATAGACCTGCCGCCTCGCAATGGTCAGCAGCATACCCAGCAGGCGGCATCTCAGCCACAACGTCAGCAGCGCTCAGCACCCCAACCAAGCGAACCACCGATGAACTTCGACTTCGACGACGACGCCCCGTACTGACGCCTGACTAACCACCTCAACCACCCTATTTCACCTCACGGAGGCGGGTTAACCACACCCGCAATTCGCTATGCACCACATATCTGGCAGACGCCTTTACTCGAAAGAGACGCTTGTCCGGCTGCTGAGCAAGGACAGCAAAAACTTCATCGCTACCTACTGGAGCGGCGTTAACCCGGGCGACGGATGCTTCAACGCCGGGATTAACCTGGTCACTCACGAAGCGTTCTACGCAGGCTGGGGCGGCTCACTGGAAGAGAAAAGCGAGTACATCACTGCTGCTGAGCTGGAGATGGTGAAGGAGATGTGTGATGCGACTCCGTGGGGTCAGGGGTTCGGCGGGAAGTGCCTGGGCGGGATGGAATATCGACTTAAACCTGAAATGAGGGTGACGCAATGAAACACGCTCACGACGACATAGTAGTTCACGGACTTCGCCTGACATTCATTGTCGGGCCTAACGGCTGGCTGATGCCATGGGGTGATGTCATCTGCAACCCGCTCAAGGCGCAGCGACTGGCTGAGGAATATCTTAACAGGCAGGAGGCGGCATGAAGCGGATGACCACAGAACAGGAGAATGCCTTGCACTGTCAGGCCCGGCGATGCAGTGAAGAATTGAAGGCGGCGATGCGCACAAAGCCAAAGCCGAACTGGAACAAAGTCGTCCCGCCTATCCTCCGAAAATATCACCAAATCGTCGAGCCTCTAGGCATCAGCCTTATCAAATTTAATAGCGAAATTGGGCGCCTGAATGGGCGCTATGGAGTGGAGCCATGAGCAAAAGTATTCGAATCGAACTCGGTGAAAAGTACGTCGTAACCGGTTCAGCGCACGACCTGATTTTAAGCGAGAAGAAAATCAGCAAAGAGGGAAAGAACGCCGGTCAGGAAATTCTCTCTCGCCTGGGTTACTACAGCAAGTTTGAGCATCTTGTCCGTGAGTTGATGCACAAGGAGATTCTGGAGTCGGAGGCGCAGAGTTTGCAAGAGTTGCGCGACCACATCCAGAAGGTTAGCGAAACGCTCGCAAAGGCCGTCGGCTTATGACAGCAAAAATCACCCGGGAGCTTATCGCTCCCTTTTTATTGCTGGCGTTTGCCGTCAGCCGCATCAATGAACAGTTCAGGGAGCACTGACCATGGCAGATTTTGCAGACGACGCATCAGCCGTCGAAGAGTTGCAGCGTGAAGCTGCGTTGAGTGCTCACCGGATTAACCGTGACGCGGTATCGGCTAAGCAATGTAGCGATTGCGGCGAGGATATCCCGGAGTTGCGTCGGGTGAAGGTGCCGGGATGCCAGCGCTGCGCCAGTTGCCAGCAGGATAGCGAACTCAGACAGAAGCAGGGGCGCTGACTATGGCGGCCTACTACAACGAGATTGATACGTATGCGGCCCAATGGCTGCGCAACCTGATCGCCAACGGCCACATCGCGCCAGGCGAAGTTGACGAACGGAGTATTGAAGATGTCACACCTGACGACCTGCGGGGATTCACCCAGGTACACATGTTTGCAGGGATTGGAGTCTGGTCGCATTCCCTCCGCCTCGCCGGATGGCCTGACGATAAACCGATCTGGACCGGCTCCTGCCCGTGCCAGCCTTTCAGCGCGGCAGGCAAAGGAGATGGGTTTGCTGACGAGCGGCACCTTTGGCCAGCCTTCTTACACCTCATCAGCGAGCGCAGACCTCAGCACGTCTTTGGCGAGCAGGTTGCAGCTGGTAACGCAAACGCATGGTTCGACCTTGTACAGGCAGACTTGGAAGGAATGGACTACGCCTTCGGGCTTGTGCCGTTTACGTCAGCGAGCATCGGTGCTCCGCACATCAGAGAGCGAGCCTACTGGGTGGCCCACGCCAACAGCGAAATCGACGACCGGCGCGGGAACGTCCTGGCGCATGGGCGGGATGAATATTCAGACGGCTGTAACCCTGGCAAGCTGGCCGACACCAACGGCGAACGTGAAGAATCAGCCAGAAACAGATCGGGGGCTGGAGAATCTTGGCGGAGCGGTGAAATTAGCAGGATGGGTGACGCCGACGTCGCGCGACTGGAAAGACTCAGCAGGGATGACTGCGCAGCGGGATGGAAAGGACAGGCTGGATCAGTTGCCGCGTCAGGCGTACACATGCGGCCCCTTGAGGTTAACGGTTTTTGGCGTGATGCAGATTGGCTCCTATGTCGAGATGGAAAATGGCGTCCAGTTGAACCCGGCACATTCCCGTTGGTTGATGGGACTGCCGCACGCCTGGGACGAGTCGAGCCCGGGGTGGCAAGAGTGGCAAGCAGCAACCGCACTGGCAGGCTCAGAGGTTACGGCAACGCCATAAACGCACGGGCGGCCGCCGCTTTCATCAGTGCTTATATGGAGTCAGCCAATGTTCAGGATAATCCAGCCTAATACGTGGTATGCCGACCTGTTCGGATCACCATGCAAAATCCTCCGCGCAACTCATGAAGTCGTCCACTAGACCCGGAAGGGTCGCCGCGGCATCGCCAGCATGATGAGCTTTCAAAACGAGTTAGAGCCTCTCACCAAAGCAGAGGCCGAGCGTATCGAAGAAGAAATCGAAACAGCAGATCACATTAAACGGCTTCGCGCTATGCGTGCGGCATGAGGAGAGATTATGGGGAAGATGACATTCGTCGTTGAGTATGAAGATGGCAAGGAGCCGCCGGTAAGTGCCGATATGGATGTGGCAGGCGGCCGCCTTGTAGCGGCGTCGTGGAGTGACTACCGGGATGATTTCTTTACGGATGAACAGAGGGATACGGTAACGGCAGCGCTTGAGGAGTTCAACTGGCAGGATGAGGTATCTGACGAGGACACCACGGCAATACTGCAAAAGCTCGATCTCCTCACTCTGTAGCGCAACTGATAGCCGGTTAAAACTAAGCAATCATCCCGAAATGCTTCATTGCTTGCTCGATGAGCGGTACGTAATTATCAGGGCATTCATACACCCTTGAGTCAGGAGAGATACGGTTCGGTGCCTGCCTCATCTTGAACCCATGCATGTGCTTAACATGAGCGATATGGCATGTTTTAACGCTAACGCCATTGTGAGCTTTTACGTATTCCTGGATCTGCTTATAGGTAGCCATGCATCCCTCCATTTCAATGCGAATCAATATACCTGACAGGTATCGCAACTGATAGCTGATTCACTGAGTCGGCTATTGGGTGCGAATGCACTGCCACGTTATCCCCCTTTCAGCCCTCCATTGCGAGGGCTTCTTTTTGCCTGGAGAAACCTATGACGCGTGAAGAGGCTATCAACAAATTAAAGATACTGCAGAGCTTGGGTGACAAAGAAATCGCGCATTGCAACGCAGATGATGTGATCTGCGACCTGCTTAAGGCGCTGGGATATGAAGATGTCGTAAAGGAATACGATGAAATCGACAAGTGGTATGCATAGGAGAAAACCATGAGCGACATTATTCAGCTGGTACCGAATAAATGGGTCACAGAGGAACTTTTAACTGCGACGACCGGCATGTCAAAGCACATGATTCAGCATGCCCGCCGGTCGACCTGGATGGAGGGGAAGCATTATCGCCATGTTGCCCCTGATATGGCACCCAAGCAAAACAGCCCAATCATGTATAACCGCGATGAGATAAACCACTGGATCGAGCACCAAAGTCCAGCGAAACGCCGGAGAATATCTGCTTAAATGTCCTTTGGCACATCAAACGAGGAATGATTATGGCAGCATACCCAACAGGCGTAGAGGTTCATGGAGAATCGTTACGAATATAGTTCATATATCAGGGGAAGCGTGTCAGGGAAAATCTCGGCGTTCCTGACACGCCGAAAAACAGGAAAATGGCAGGTGAGCTTCGGGCTTCGGTCTGCTTTGCGATAAAGACAGGCACATTCAATTATGCCTCACAATTCCCGGATTCATCGAACTCAGAGAAATTCAGTACCGTCAGAAAGCAAATCTCACTACTTGAACTGAAATCGAAATGGCTTGGCCTTAAGGAGATGGAGCTTAGCCTCGGGACGTTGAGGCGTTACGATTGCCACCTCACAACAACTATCGAAACAATTGGTGAGCACAGGTACATCGGCAGCCTGAACACTGAAGATATCCTTAGTGCCAGGAAGGAGCTACTGAACGGCTGGCAGAAGACTAGGCATGGCCTAAATCACCCGCCCAAAAAGGGAAGAAGCGTTCCTACAGTCAATAGCTATATGGCATGTCTTGGCGGGATGCTGGGCTTTGCTTTCAAAAGTGGCTACCTGAAAACCGATCTGATGGCAGGTATTACACCGCTCGCAAAAGAAAGGCCCGTTCCAGATCCTCTTACTTCTGGCGAGTATCAGCGAGTGGTTGCAGCCTGCCCAACGCTGCAGTTTCAGAATATGGTTATCTTTGCGGTAAATACAGGCGTCAGGCATGGCGAACTAAGCGCGTTAGCCTGGGAGGATGTGGATACTGTTAACTGGACTGTTACGGTGTCACGGAACTATTCCCTGAAGGGTAACTTCACCCTGCCAAAAACCAACGCCGGGATTCGAACCATACAGCTGACCCAGCCAGCAATTGATGCCCTCAAAGCGCAAATGCCACTGACAAGAATGATGGCATCCCACAAGGTAAGCGTCAGCCTACGGGAATACAAAAAAAAGAGAACCGATGAATGCACCTTTATATTCTCCCCGTCCATTACTTCAATGAACGGTAAGAAGACGATGTGCTACGTTCCCGGATCCATTAATTCAGCATGGCGCACTGCCCTGCGTCGTGCAGGCGTCCGGCAAAGACGGTCTTATGAAACAAGAAACACATATGCGTGCTGGGCACTGGTCGCCGGAGCGAACCCAAATTTCGTTGCGCACCAGATGGGCCATTCGTCAGCGCAAATGCTATTCACGGTTTACGGCAAATGGATGACCGAGAATAACCATGACCAGGTGGGCATTTTGAACGCATCATTTACTCAAAATGCCCCACTGATGCCCCATAGAAAAACCGCATAACCTTAACTATCTGATTTAACATATCAATATCACTTCAATCGTGATTCATCTGGATGAGCAAGGTCGGCTCCTTTGCCTTTAGCTTCCTGCCGGTGATGTTCTGCATCGCCATCCCGCTGGGGCTGGCCCGCGAAAACAAAGGCGTGGCGGCCTTTGCCGGGTTTGTGGGCTACGCGGTGATGAACCTGGCGGTGAACTTCTGGCTGACCGCCAAAGGCATTCTGCCGACCACCGACGCGGCAGTACTGAAAGCCAATAACATTCAAAGCGTAATTGGTATTCAGTCGATTGATACCGGCATCCTCGGGGCCGTGATCGCGGGTGTGATCATCTGGATGCTGCATGAACGTTTTCACAATATCCGTCTGCCGGATGCGCTGGCCTTCTTCGGCGGCACCCGTTTTGTGCCAATTGTGACGCTGGTGGTGATGGGATTGTTTGGCCTGATCATTCCGCTGATTTGGCCGGTCTTTGCCATGGGTATTACCGGTATTGGCCGTATTATCAACAGCGCCGGTGATTTTGGTCCGATGATCTTCGGTACCGGCGAACGCCTGCTGCTGCCATTCGGACTTCAGCATATTCTTGTCGCCCTGATCCGCTTCACGGAAGCGGGCGGCACGATGGAGGTGTGCGGTCACGATGTGAGCGGCGCGCTGACCATCTTCCAGGCGCAGCTGAGCTGCCCGACCACCCACGGCTTCTCGGAGAGCGCTACCCGCTTCCTCTCCCAGGGGAAAATGCCGGCCTTCCTCGGCGGCCTGCCGGGTGCGGCGCTGGCGATGTACCACTGCGCCCGTCCGGAAAACCGTCATAAGATTAAGGGCCTGCTGATCTCCGGCGTAATCGCCTGCGTGGTCGGCGGTACCACCGAACCGATCGAGTTCCTGTTCCTCTTTGTCGCGCCGGTGCTGTACCTTATTCACGCCGTGCTGACCGGCCTGGGCTTTACCACCATGGCGGTGCTTGGCGTCACCATCGGTAATACCGACGGCAACGTGATTGACTTTGTGGTGTTCGGCATCCTGCACGGCCTGTCGACCAAGTGGTATCTGGTGCCGGTGGTGGCCGCGATCTGGTTTGCGGTCTACTACGGGATCTTCCGCTTCGCCATCACCCGCTTTAACCTGAAAACGCCGGGACGCGATATTGAGAGCGCGGCGAGCGTGGAGCAGGCGGTGGCGGGCGTGACCGGCAAATCCGGCTACAATACGCCAGCGATCCTCGCGGCGTTGGGCGGTGCGGATAACATCACCTCTCTCGATAACTGCATTACCCGTTTGCGCCTGTCGGTGGCGGATATGTCCAAAGTGGATACCAACGCCCTGAAGGCCAATCGCGCCATCGGCGTGGTTCAGCTCAACCAGCACAATTTGCAGGTGGTCATCGGCCCGCAGGTGCAGTCAGTGAAAGATGAGCTGGCGACCCTGATGCGAACAGTAGAAGCCTGATGCCCCAGCCCCCTCCCCAGGAGGGGGTTCTCTTTTAAGGAGACGTTATGTTTGATTTTTCCACCGTCGTGGATCGTCACGGCACCTGGTGTACCCAGTGGGACTATGTTGCCGATCGCTTCGGCGCCGCCGATCTGCTGCCGTTTACCATCTCGGACATGGATTTTGCCACTGCGCCCTGCATCATCGAGGCCCTGCAAGCCCGCATCAGCCACGGGGTGTTTGGCTACAGCCGCTGGAAAAACGACGCATTCCTGGCCGCTGTGGCCCACTGGTTCCGCCAGCGCTTTGACAGCGTTATCGACACTGACGCCATCGTCTATGGCCCCTCAGTGATCTATATGGTCTCAGAGTTGATTCGCCAGTGGTCGGATGCAGGCGATGGCGTGGTGATCCACACTCCGGCCTATGATGCGTTTTACAACGCCATTGCCGGTAATGACCGTAAGGTAGTTTCCGTCGGCCTGCAACACTCGGCGGCGGGCTGGCAGTGCGATATGGCCGAACTGGAAGCGGTGCTGGCCCAGCCGCAGAACACCATTTTATTGCTCTGCAGCCCGCACAACCCCACCGGCAAAGTGTGGACCCGGGATGAGCTGAAGATCATAGCTGAACTTTGCGCGCGTCACGGCGTGGCGGTCATCAGCGATGAAATTCATATGGATATGGTATGGGGTAACCATCAGCACATCCCCTGGTGCGAAGTGGCGCAGGGAAAATGGGCGCTTCTCACCTCCGGATCCAAGAGCTTTAATATTCCTGCTCTTACCGGCGCATACGGTTTGATCGGTGATGAAGCCAGCCGCATGGACTATTTGCAGGCGCTGAAGGGGCGCGACGGCCTCTCTTCGCCGTCGGTGCTGGCGCTGGTGGCGCATATTGCCGCCTACCAACAGGGTGAAGCCTGGCTGGATGCGCTGCGCAATTATCTGGAGGCCAACCTGCACTATGTAGCCGACAGACTTAATGGTGCCTTTCCCGCGTTAAACTGGCAGCCACCAGAGGCGACCTATCTGGCGTGGATCGATCTGCGACCGCTAAATATCGACGACCGAAAGCTGCAAAACGTGCTGATTGAGCAGCAAAAAGTAGCGATTATGCCGGGATATACCTATGGCGAAGAGGGTAACGGTTTTATCCGACTCAATGCCGGTTGCCCGCGCAGTAAACTGGAGCAAGGGGTGGAACGACTGATTGCCGGGATTCACGCCCTGCGGTAATAGCATTGCGCAACGGATATTTATCTTGCGCAATTAGCTTTTTGCTCCGTTTTATTTTTATAATGTGTCGCACTTTACCTAATAAAGAGTGCGACCATGATTGATACCACCCTCCCGTTAACTGACGTACATCGCCACCTTGATGGCAACATTCGTGCCCAGACCATCCTTGACTTGGGTCGTCAGTATAATTTAACCCTGCCCGCACAAACCCTTGAGTCGCTGATCCCGCATGTGCAGGTAACAGAAAATGAACCGGATCTGGTCAGCTTCCTGAGCAAGCTCGACTGGGGGGTAAAAGTCCTCGCCTCGCTGGAAGCCTGCCGTCGCGTTGCCTTCGAGAATATTGAGGACGCCGCGCGCAACGGTCTGCATTACGTTGAGCTGCGTTTCTCGCCAGGCTATATGGCGATGTCCCACAACCTGCCGGTTGACGGTGTGGTAGAGGCGGTGATCGCTGGCGTTCGCGAAGGCTGTAAAGCCTTTAATGTGGAAGCCCGCCTGATTGGGATCATGAGCCGTACCTTTGGCGAAGCCGCTTGTCTTCAGGAACTCGAAGCCCTGCTGGCTCACCGGGAACATATCACTGCGGTCGATCTGGCGGGTGACGAGCTGGGCTTCCCGGGCAGTCTGTTCCTCTCCCACTTCAATCGCGCCCGCGACGCAGGCTGGCACATCACCGTCCATGCCGGTGAAGCGGCGGGCCCGGAGAGCATCTGGCAGGCGATCCGCGAGCTGGGCGCCGAGCGTATTGGTCACGGGGTGAAGGCGGTGGAAGACCGCGACCTGATGGACTTCCTGGCGGCACAACGCATCGGAATCGAATCCTGTCTGACCTCCAACATTCAGACCAGCACCGTGGCGACGCTGGCGCACCACCCGCTGAAAACTTTCCTCGAGCACGGGGTAATGGCCTCGCTGAACACTGACGATCCGGCGGTTCAGGGAGTCGATATCATTCACGAATACACGGTAGCCGCCCCGCAGGCCGGACTGAGCCGCGAGCAGATTCGCCAGGCGCAGATCAATGGTCTGGAGATGGCATTTTTAACGCCTGCCGAGAAGCAGGCGCTGCGCGACAAGGTCGCACGCGGATAAGAAAAAGCCCGGCAATGCCGGGCTTTTTTCAGGCCAGACAGAGAGTCGCGCGATGTTTCGCGGACTCGATACCCAGCTCGATCAGTTCCATAATCTGAATCGCCTGGCTTGCCGGGACCGGGTTCTCCCCGTCGCCGTTTAGTGCATCGCGAATACCGGCATAATAGGCCGGATAGTTGCCCGGCAGCGTCAGCCAGGTCTCTTCCACACGCTCTTCGCCTTCCACGCGGGTCAGCACGCCGTCACGCATGTCATAGCCCCAGTCTTCCTGCGGCAGGCGTTCGCCGTTTTTCAGACGATCTTCCTGCGGATCGAGACCGAACTTCACATAGCTGCCGCGGGAGCCGTGCACGATATAGCGTGCAGATTCCGCCGCCGCCATCATGGTGCCATGCAGTACCACGCGCCGCTGCGGATAGCTCAACACCGCATGGAAGTAGTCCGTGGCCTGCGCGCCAGGGCGCAGCTGGGCCAGATCGACGTTCAGGCTCACCGGCAGACCAAACAGATTAACGGCCTGGTCAAGCAGATGTGGGGCCAGATCGTACCAGATGCCGCTGCCCGGACCCGCCTGCTCACGCCAGCGATTACGCACCTGCGGACGGAAACGGTCGAAATGTGATTCGAAGAATGCCACTTCCCCCAGAGAGCCATCGGCAATGAGGGCTTTAACGGTGAGAAAGTCGCTGTCCCAGCGGCGGTTGTGGAAGACGGAGAGCAGTTTACCCAGGCTTTTCGCCAGCGCGTCCAGTTCCCGCGCCTGTGACAGCGTCACGGTAAAGGGTTTATCTACCACCACATGCTTGCCCGCTTCAAGGGCCGCTTTTGCCAGCGGGAAATGGGTGTCGTTCGGTGTCGGGATAACAATCAGATCGATATTGGGATCGTTAAACAGATGCTTCGGCTCAGAAACCACCGGCACGGTTGGCCAGTCGGCATGGACTTTCGTCGCATCGCTGCTGGAAATTGCTGCCAGCTCCATCCCCGGGGTGCCATCAATCAGCGGGGCATGAAACGTTTTACTCGCATAACCATAACCTATTAATCCCACACGGATTTTGTCGCTCATGAAATCGCCTCTCATCTTTTGACCTGCATATTTCACACTATCTCCTCTCCCGTCACAATAGATTAATCTGGCGGACCTTGCCCTAAAGCAAGAGAAGCAATCAGTAATTTCTGATTAACTTTTATAACTCGCTGAATACAATCGTAAAACATCCATGTAAAGCGCTTGCTCAGCGGCATATCGCGCTGTAAAATTCTGGATCTGTATTTATGGATAAAACATTACCAAGAATCATGACGACAATAATTAATCGCATTATCGAGTTAGCGGGATGGATAGTACTGGGCGTGTCGGTGATACTGCTCGCCATTGCCAGTCATATTGATAACTACCAGCCCCCTGAGCCGGTAAATACGGTCAACCAGGCCAAGCCTCATACGCTCATCAAAAATAGTGACATATGATGTCAGTTGCTTATTGCCAGCCGTCATGAACAGCGTTAACCTTCTTCGCCAGGCGTCGACCGACGCCTGATTTCATCAGTCAAGAAAAGTCTTATTTTTGCCGGTGCGCTTTGGCAAACCGTTTACGTCTTATTTGAACCGTTTATTATTCGACCGAATTACTCCTTTGGCATTACTCACTCTTATATGGAAAATTATTAAAATGACAGTTCAGGACTATTTATTAAAATTTCGCAAAATTAATTCCCTTGAAAGCCTGGAAAAGCTGTTTGACCACCTGAACTACACCCTGAGTGACAATCAGGATATTATCAGCATGTACCGCGCCGCTGACCATCGCCGCGCTGAGCTGGTCTCTGGGGGACGCCTGTTCAACATTGGCGAAGTGCCTAAGTCGGTGTGGCGTTACGTGCTCTAAAAGGGTACCCATTGCCTGGAAATGTTATATACTCTCGCCCCTGCTAATTTGCAGTTCGCGCTTTTCGCTGACTATCGGGAGAGAACATGACCACAACGGCTGGAGAAAAAATTGGCGGCTGGTTACTTGCTCCGCTCGCCTGGCTGCTGGTTGCATTATTAAGTGCCTCGCTGGCGCTGGTACTTTATTCCACTGCATTAATTACGCCGCATGCGCTTAAAACGCTGGGCGCGCAAAATACCTCCGCTATCGTCATGTGGTTTATTTCTTTCGCCTTTGCGATTGCCATGTGGTACTACACGCTGTGGCTGACCATCGCGTTTTTTAAACGCCGCCGCAGCGTGCCTAAGCACTATATTATCTGGCTGCTGGTCTCTGTCTTGCTGGCCGTGAAAGCCTTCGCCTTTTCGCCGGTTTCCGATGCGCTGGCAGTGCGTCAACTTCTCTTCCCACTGCTGGTGACCGCGCTGTTCGTGCCGTACTTTAAGCGCTCGGCCCGCGTAAAGAACACCTTTGTGAATCCGTAATAACCTTACAGTTAACCTGTTGTCGCCTGCGCCGGTTTATCCGATAATAGGCGGCTTTTTTATGTCAGGCTGAATAATGACCGATTACTTACTGCTCTTTGTCGGCACGGTGCTGGTAAACAACTTCGTTCTCGTGAAGTTCCTTGGCCTGTGCCCATTTATGGGCGTCTCCAAAAAGCTCGAAACGGCAATGGGGATGGGGCTGGCCACCACCTTCGTGTTGACCCTCGCCTCGATCTGCGCCTGGTGGGTGGATACCTGGATTTTAATCCCCCTCGGCCTGACCTATCTGCGCACGCTGGCCTTTATTCTTGTTATCGCTGTGGTGGTGCAGTTCACCGAAATGGTGGTGCGTAAAACCAGCCCGGCGTTATACCGCCTGCTCGGCATCTTCCTGCCGCTGATCACCACCAACTGTGCGGTGCTCGGCGTGGCGCTGCTCAACATCAACCTTGGGCACAATTTCCTGCAGTCGGCACTGTACGGCTTTTCCGCCGCGGTCGGCTTCTCGCTGGTGATGGTGCTGTTTGCGGCGATCCGCGAACGCCTGGTCGCGGCGGATATTCCAGCACCGTTTCGCGGTAACGCCATCGCGCTGGTTACCGCCGGTCTTATGTCTCTGGCCTTTATGGGCTTTAGTGGTCTGGTGAAGTTGTAATGAATGCAATTTGGATTGCCATCGCTGCCCTCAGTGTTCTGGGGCTGCTGTTTGGCATCATTCTCGGTTACGCCTCGCGCCGCTTTGCGGTGGAGGATGACCCGATTGTCGAAAAAATTGATGAGCTGCTGCCGCAAAGCCAGTGCGGGCAGTGCGGCTACCCTGGCTGTCGCCCTTACGCAGAGGCGGTGGGCAACGGCGGCGAAAAAATTAACCGCTGTGCGCCTGGCGGCGAAGCGGTGATGCTGAAGATTGCCGGACTGCTGAACGTCGACCCTCAGCCGGTCGATGGTGATGAAAGCGCACAGGAGCCGGTGCGCATGCTGGCGGTGATCGATGAGCCCAACTGTATCGGCTGCACCAAATGTATTCAGGCCTGCCCGGTAGATGCCATTGTGGGCGCCACGCGCGCCATGCATACCGTGATGGAAGACCTGTGTACCGGCTGTAACCTCTGTGTCGCCCCCTGCCCGACCCAGTGCATTGAGTTACGCCCGGTAGCCACCACGACCGATAGCTGGAAATGGGATCTTCAGACCATTCCGGTGCGCATTATTCCTGTGGAACAACATGCTTAAGTTATTTTCTGCCTTCAGAAAAGAGAAGATCTGGGATTTCGATGGCGGTATTCATCCGCCAGAGATGAAAACCCAGTCCAGCGGCACGCCGCTGCGCCAGATCCCGCTGGCCAATCGTTTTGTTATCCCCCTTAAACAGCACATCGGTGCTGAGGGTGAGCTGTGCGTTAAACCTGGCGACAGCGTGTTACGCGGCCAGCCGCTGACCTTTGGACGCGGACGTATGCTGCCTGTGCATGCCCCGACCTCCGGCACCGTGGTGGCGATTGCTCCTCATACCGTTGCCCACCCTTCCGCCCTCTCTGAGCTGTGCGTCATCATCGACGCCGATGGCGAAGATCGCTGGATTGAGCGCGACGGCTGGAGCGACTACCGCAGCCACAGCCGCGAGGCGCTGATTGAACGCATTCACCAGTCTGGCGTCGCCGGTCTGGGCGGCGCGGGCTTCCCGACCGGCAACAAACTGCAGGGCGGCGGCGACAAGATCAAAACCCTGATTATCAACGCCGCCGAGTGCGAGCCGTATATCACCGCGGACGATCGACTGATGCAGGACTGTGCCGCGCAGATCGTCGAGGGCATTCGCATCCTCGCGCACATTCTGCAGCCGCAGGAAGTGCTGATCGGCATTGAAGATAACAAACCGCAGGCCATCTCCATGCTGCGTGCGGTACTGGCGGGCAGCCATGATATCAGCCTGCGCGTTATCCCCACCAAGTATCCCTCCGGTGGCGCCAAGCAGCTGACCCAGATTTTAACCGGCAAGCAGGTCCCGCACGGCGGTCGCTCGTCTGACATTGGCGTCCTGATGCAGAACGTCGGTACCGCCTATGCCGTTAAACGTGCGGTTGTTGACGGCGAGCCGCTTACCGAGCGCGTCGTTACCCTTACCGGGGAATCGGTTAGCCGTCCCGGCAACGTCTGGGCGCGTCTGGGCACGCCGGTTCGTCATCTGCTGGATCAGGCCGGGTTCTGCCCGAGCGCCGAGCAAATGGTAATTATGGGCGGGCCGCTGATGGGCTTTACCCTGCCGTGGCTGGATGTCCCGGTGGTAAAAATCACCAACTGCCTGCTGGCCCCATCCGTCAGCGAGATGGGCGAAGAGCAGGAAGAGAAAGGCTGCATTCGCTGCAGCGCCTGTGCCGATGCCTGCCCGGCGGATCTGCTGCCTCAGCAGCTCTACTGGTACAGCAAAGGGCAGATCCACGATAAGGCGAAATCCCACAACCTGGCCGACTGCATTGAGTGTGGCGCCTGCGCCTGGGTCTGCCCAAGCAATATTCCGCTGGTGCAGTATTTCCGTGTCGAGAAAGCCGAAATTTACGCGATCGCCCAGGAAGAGAAACGCGCTGCCGAAGCCAAAGCACGGTTTGAAGCGCGCCAGCAGCGCCTTGAGCGCGAGAAAGCCGCCCGCGAAGAGCGCCATAAGAAAGCGGCAGTTCAGCCTGCGGCGAAAGACCAGGATGCCATTAATGCTGCCCTGGCGCGTGTGCGTGAGAAGAAAGCCACCGCGACAGAAGATGTGGTGATCCCGGCGGGTCAGCGCCCGGATAACAGCGAGATGATTGCCGCCCGCGAAGCGCGCAAAGCAGAGGCCCGCGCCCGTCAGGCGGAAAAAGCGCAGGCTGCTGCCGCATCAACAGAAACCGATCCGCGTAAAGCGGCGGTCGAAGCGGCGATTGCCCGCGCAAAAGCCCGCAAAGCCGCGCCACCGCAAGAGACTCAGGCCGAGCCTGCTCCGGTGGATCCGCGTAAAGCCGCGGTCGAAGCGGCCATTGCCCGCGCAAAAGCCCGCAAAGCGGCGCCACCGGAAGAGAACCAGAGCGAGCCAGCGCCAGTCGATCCGCGTAAAGCCGCGGTCGAAGCGGCCATCGCCCGCGCGAAAGCCCGCAAAGCGGCGCAGCAGGATGATATTCAGGTTGAACAGGCTCCGGTCGACCCGCGTAAAGCGGCCGTCGAAGCGGCGATTGCCCGGGCCAAAGCCCGTAAAGCCGTGCCACCGGAAGCAAAACAGGAAGAACCCACCCCCGTCGACCCGCGTAAAGCGGCAGTCGAAGCCGCCATTGCCAGAGCAAAAGCGCGCAAGGCGGCGCAACAGGAAGAAGAGCCGGCAGCCAATGACGATCCACGCAAAGCGGCAGTGGCTGCCGCCATCGCGCGGGTACAGGCGAAGAGAGCCGCACAGCAGGCAGTTAACGAGGATTAAATGGTTTTCAGAATCGCAAGCTCCCCTTATACCCATAACCAGCGCCAGACATCGCGCATTATGATGCTGGTCTGCCTGGCCGCGCTGCCGGGCATTGCCGTACAGCTCTGGTTCTTCGGCTGGGGTACGTTGCTGCAGATTATCCTTGGCTGTGTGAGCGCACTGGCAGCCGAAGCACTGGTACTTAAACTGCGAAAAATCGCGGTGGGCAAAATCCTGGCGGACAATTCCGCCCTGCTCACCGGCCTGCTGCTGGCCATCAGTATTCCGCCGTTCGCTCCGTGGTGGATGGTGGTGCTCGGTACCGTGTTCGCGGTGATCATCGCCAAGCAGCTGTATGGCGGCCTCGGGCATAACCCGTTTAACCCGGCGATGATTGGCTATGTGGTGCTGCTGATCTCCTTCCCGGTGCAGATGACCAGCTGGCTGCCGCCGCATGAGATTGCCGCGACGGTGCCAGGCTTTATGGATGCCGTGCAGGTGATCTTCTCCGGCCATACCGCCAACGGCGCGGATATGAACACCTTGCGGATGGGTGTCGACGGTATTAGCCAGGCGACCCCGCTTGATACCTTTAAAACGTCCCTGCACGCCGGTCATAGCGTGGAGCAGATCCTGCAATATCCGATATACAGCGGCGTGCTGGCAGGCGCGGGCTGGCAGTGGGTTAACCTGGCGTATCTGGCCGGTGGCCTGTTCCTGCTGTGGCAGAAAGCGATCCGCTGGCATATCCCGGTGAGCTTCCTGGTAACGCTGGCGGTCTGTTCCGGCCTGGGCTGGTTCTTCTCACCGGAGTCGCTGGCGTCGCCGCAGATCCATCTGCTCTCCGGCGCGACCATGCTGGGCGCCTTCTTTATTCTTACCGACCCGGTAACGGCCTCCACCACCAACCGTGGGCGCCTGATTTTTGGCGCGCTGGCGGGTCTGCTGGTGTGGCTGATCCGCAGCTTTGGCGGTTACCCGGACGGCGTGGCCTTTGCCGTGCTGCTGGCGAACATCACCGTTCCACTCATCGACTACTACACGCGTCCGCGTGTGTACGGCCATCGCTAAGGATCTCGCCATGCTAAAAACGATGCAAAAACACGGCGTGACGCTGGCGCTCTTTGCCGCCGTGCTCACCGGCATGACCGCGCTGGTCAACGGCTTAACCAAATCCACCATTGATGAACAGGCGGCCCGTCAGCAAAAAGCGCTGTTTGATCAGGTGATCCCGGCAGATATCTACGATAACGATCTGCAGAAGAGCTGTTATCTTGTCCAAACGCCAGCGCTTGGCAAAGGCACCCACCGTATTTTTATCGCCCGTAAAGGCGATACGCCGGCCGGCGTGGTGATGGAAGCCACCGCGCCGGATGGATACTCCGGCGCTATCAGGCTGCTGGTGGGCACCGATTTTTCCGGCACCGTGCTGGGTACGCGCGTGACCGAGCATCACGAAACGCCAGGGCTTGGAGATAAGATCGAAACCCGCTTAAGCGACTGGATTTTGCAATTCGCGGGTAAAGTGATCCACGGTATTGACGATCCGGCGTTCGCGGTGAAAAAAGATGGCGGTGATATCGATCAGTTTACCGGTGCGACCATCACCCCACGAGCGGTAGTGAACGCCGTTAAACGTGCGGGGGTTTACGCGCAATCGCTGCCTGCACAACTTAACAATCTGCCCGCCTGTGAGGAGCGTTCATGAGCCAGGTAAAAGAGGTTTTTGTTCAGGGGCTGTGGAAAAACAACTCCGCGCTGGTACAGCTGCTGGGGATGTGTCCGCTGCTGGCCGTCACCTCCACCGTTACCAACGCGTTGGGCCTTGGCCTTGCCACCACCCTGGTACTGACCCTGACCAACCTGTCGATCTCTGCCCTGCGCCGCTGGACGCCGTCGGAGATTCGTATTCCAATCTACGTGATGATTATCGCCTCGGTGGTGAGCGTCGTGCAGATGCTGATCAATGCCTACGCCTTTGGCCTCTATCAGTCGCTGGGGATTTTTATCCCGCTGATTGTGACCAACTGTATCGTGGTGGGCCGCGCCGAAGCCTTTGCGGTGAAAAACGATCCGCTGATTTCAGCTTTTGATGGCTTTGCCATCGGTATGGGGGCAACCGGGGCGATGTTTGTGCTGGGCGCCATGCGTGAAATCCTTGGCAACGGTACCCTGTTCGATGGCGCAGATGCGCTGCTGGGCAGTTGGGCCAAAGTCCTGCGTATTGAAGTGTTCCACACCGATACGCCGTTCCTGCTGGCGATGCTGCCCCCTGGCGCGTTTATTGGCCTGGGGATGATGCTGGCGGTGAAATACCTCATTGATGAGAAACGTAAACGCCGCGCTGCCAAGCGCAGCGTAGAGGAAGGGATCCCTGAGAAGGCCTCATGAACAAAGAGAAACGTTTAACCATTTTACAGCGCCTGCGGGAGAATAACCCGCACCCGACCACTGAGCTGAATTTTACCTCGCCGTTTGAACTGCTGATCGCGGTGTTACTCTCCGCGCAGGCTACTGACGTGAGCGTCAATAAAGCCACCGCGAAGCTCTACCCTGTCGCCAACACGCCTCAGGCGATGCTGGAGCTTGGCGTTGAGGGGGTAAAGTCGTACATCAAGACCATCGGCCTGTTTAACAGCAAAGCCGAGAACGTGATCAAGACCTGCCGGATGCTGATAGAGCTGCACGGCGGTGAGGTACCGGAAGATCGCGCGGCGCTGGAAGCGCTGCCCGGCGTGGGCCGTAAAACCGCTAACGTGGTGCTGAATACCGCCTTTGGTTGGCCGACCATTGCCGTGGACACCCATATCTTCCGCGTCTGCAACCGAACGAACTTCGCCCCCGGCAAAAACGTAGAGCAGGTCGAAGATAAGCTGCTGAAAGTGGTTCCTGCGGAGTTTAAGGTCGACTGCCATCACTGGTTGATCCTCCACGGGCGCTATACCTGCATTGCGCGTAAACCCCGCTGCGGCTCTTGTATTATCGAAGATCTCTGTGAATATAAAGAGAAAACAGACCACTAAAACCGTCATCAGACGGTTTTTTCATAACGCAAAATCCTTATAGCGAGCATGACTATCTACCAGGCTCACCTTTTGCAGTTTTTCTGTCTGAGCTAAACTTTAGGGTTCGTGCATTGTGCGGCTATATAACAATCAAACAGGTTAATTGTTTTTTCGTCAGCAAAATTTTCTATATAAATGTGATCGCGATCACCCTGTTCACACACTGTTAATTTTATGTGTCAAAATGGCTACTAAAGCCCTACAGCATCAAGAAATACCCCCTCCCCACCCGTAGATATGTCCGGTTATTTTTCAGAATATAGGCCATATCACTGCCCAACACCTTTTACAGCAGAACATATCGCCACATGGCGATTTTTTCTCCTGAAAGACAGTGAAAAAAACCAGTTTCAACGAAACGGTAAAATTTAACGCTAAATAACATTTAGGTTTCTGGCGCATTATAGGGCAGGAGTTAAATGTAACAGACTATTACAAACGTCTTGCCAGACGGGTCAGGATAGTGAACATTACCCGCCGTTTCCCCTCCCACTATAACTATAAAGCGGATGGACTACGGTCATCACGCTATGAACACCCCCGTTAATATGGGATGTAAAAAAAGAGGTATATGTGTCTACTGCAAACAATAAACCAGCTGAAGAGAGCGTAAGTCTTAACGCTTTCAAACAACCGAAATCGTTCTATCTCATATTCTCTATTGAGCTGTGGGAGCGTTTTGGTTACTACGGTCTGCAAGGGATCATGGCGGTTTACCTGGTGAAACAACTGGGTATGTCCGAAGCCGATTCCATCACCCTGTTCTCTTCTTTCAGTGCTCTGGTCTACGGTCTGGTCGCAATTGGTGGCTGGCTGGGCGATAAAGTACTGGGAACCAAACGTGTCATTCTGCTGGGCGCCATCGTTCTGGCGATCGGTTATGGTCTGGTAGCCTGGTCTGGTCACGATGCTGGCGTGGTTTACCTGGGTATGGCGACCATCGCGGTGGGTAACGGCCTGTTCAAGGCGAACCCGTCTGCCCTGCTTTCTACCTGCTATAAGAAAGATGACCCGCGTCTGGACGGTGCATTCACCATGTACTACATGTCCATCAACATCGGTTCCTTCTTCTCCATGCTGGCGACCCCGTGGCTGGCAGCAAAATTCGGCTGGAGCGTGGCGTTTGCCCTGAGCTTTGTCGGTATGCTGATCACCGTGGTGAACTTCCTGTTCTGCCGCAGCTGGGTGAAAGACTACGGTTCAAAACCTGACTTTGCGCCAGTACAGATGGGTAAACTGCTGGCAACGCTGGTCGGTGTTGTCGTGCTGGTTGCTATCGCCACCTGGCTGCTGCACAACCAGGGTATCGCCCGTGCGGTGCTGGGCGTGGTTGCGCTGGGTATCGTCTGCATCTTCGCGAAAGAAGCCTTTGCCATGCAGGGCGCAGCGCGTCGTAAGATGGTGGTTGCTTTCATTCTGATGGTTGAAGCGATTGTCTTCTTCGTGCTGTACAGCCAGATGCCAACCTCTCTGAACTTCTTCGCGATCCGTAACGTTGAGCACTCTATCCTGGGTATCGCGTTCGAGCCTGAGCAGTTCCAGGCCCTGAACCCGTTCTGGATCATGGTAGGTAGCCCGATCCTGGCTGCCATCTACAACAAGATGGGCGACCGTCTGCCAATGCCGCACAAGTTCGCGGTGGGCATGGTGCTGTGCTCTGGTGCCTTCCTGGTACTGCCGCTGGGCGCGGAATTCGCCAGCGACGCGGGTATCGTCTCCGTTAACTGGCTGATCCTGAGCTACGCGCTGCAGTCTATCGGTGAGCTGATGATCTCCGGTCTGGGCCTGGCGATGGTTGCGCAGCTGGTGCCACAGCGCCTGATGGGCTTCATCATGGGTAGCTGGTTCCTGACCACTGCGGGTGCTGCCATCATCGCCGGTAAGATTGCCAACCTGATGGCTGTGCCTTCTGATGTGACCGATCCGCTGCAGTCTCTGCATGTCTATGGTGATGTGTTCCTGCAGATTGGTATTGCCACTGCGGTTATTGCTGTGCTGATGATGCTGACTGCACCAAAACTGAACCGCATGACTCAGGACGACGACACTACCGCTAAAGCGAGCAGCACTGCCGCCGTGTAATGTCATCGGGAAACGACTGAATACAAGCCGCTAACTGTGCGTTAGCGGCTTTTTTTTTATTATGGGGCGCACTAACATAGGGTAAACCTACGTAAACAGGAGTGACCGATGAAACTGTTCTATAAACCAGGCGCCTGCTCTCTTGCCTCCCATATTACGCTGCGCGAGAGCGGTAAAGACTTCACCCTCAACGGTGTTGATCTGATGCAAAAGCGTCTGGAAAACGGCGATGATTTTTTCGCGGTAAACCCTAAAGGCCAGGTTCCGGCCCTGCAGCTGGAAGATGGCACCCTGCTCACCGAGGGTGTTGCCATTATGCAGTACCTGGCGGACAGCGTCGCGGATCGCCAACTGCTGGCGCCAGCCGGCACTATCGCTCGCTATAAAACCATTGAATGGATGAACTACATCGCCACCGAACTGCATAAAGGTTTTACCCCGCTGTTCCGCCCGGACACCCCGGAAGAGTACAAGCCGACCGTTCGCGCCCTGCTGGAGAAGAAACTGCAGTATGTGAACGCGTCGCTGAAAGACGATCAGTGGATCTGTGGGCCGCGCTTTACCATTGCCGATGCGTATCTGTTTACCGTCCTGCGCTGGGCACGGGCCGTGAAGCTGAACATGGAAGGATTAAGCCATATTGACGCCTATATGGCGCGTATGGCGGAGCGTCCTGCCGTAGCGGCAGCACTGGAAGCGGAAGGGTTGAAGTAAGCGCTTTTCGCCCGGCGGCGCTTTGCTTGCCGGGCCTACAAAAACTGTAGGCCGGGTAAGCGCAGCGCCACCCGGCACATGTTTACAGTTGGGTCGCGCTGAAAACGTGTTCTGGCTTCGCGATACGATCCTGGGCCGCCACCACCTGCAACTCGTACTCCTGCAGGGCTTTGGTGGCGATCATAATTTCATACACCGCCGCCGTGACGTGCTCAAGCGCATCACGCACCGTTGCCCCCTGCAGCAGTTTCACCAGCAGCAGACCACTGGTCACATCGCCCACACCCACCGGCTGACGACTGCCAAAATCCACCAGCGGACGGCTGATGTGCCAGGCTTCATCTTTGGTCACCAGCAGCATCTCAAAGCGATCCGGGCTGATTCCGGCGCGGGCCAGATGCTTGACCAGCACGATTTCCGGCCCCATCGCAATCAGTTCCCGGGACGCCGCAACGGCCTCCTCCACGCTGTTTACCGGATGTTCACAGAGGATCTCCAGTTCAATGAGGTTTGGGGCAATGATGTCGCTGGCAGGTAGAGCGTGACGCACGTGAAACTCCGCCACGCCAGGCGCCACGATACAGCCTTTCTCCGGATGGCCCATCACCGGATCGCAGAAGTATTTCGCCGCCGGGTTCGCCGCCTTAACCTGGCGAACAATACCGAGAATATGCTCGCCCTGCTCGGCTGAACCCAGATAACCGCTCAGCACGGCATCACAGGTTTTGAGTTTGTCGATATCAGCGATGCCCTGAACAATCTCTGTGAGATGAGCGGGCAGCATCACGCAACCGGTCCATTTACCGTATTGCGTATGGTTGGAAAACTGAACGGTATTTAATGGCCAGACATTGGCCCCGAGACGGCGCATCGGAAATTCTGCGGCACTGTTGCCAGCATGCCCAAAAACAACGTGGGACTGGATGGCGAGGATATTCTTCATTTTCTTACCACAACCCTGAAAAAATAAAGGGGCGTGGTTTCCCACGCCCCTGTGCTTTTATGATTATTTCCAGCAAACCAGACAGTAATTCTTTTTACCGCGACGCAGTAAGGTATAACGACCAAACAGGCGATCGCTGTCAGCGAAGACGTACTCTGCATCAGACTGTTTTTCACCGTTGATGGTGATGGCGTTGGAGGCGATAGTTTTACGCGCCTGGCCGCGGGACGGCTGAAGCTCAGAGTCGACCAGGGCCTGCATCAGATCGGCACCTTTGTCCATCTCCACCATCGGCACGCCATCCTGCGCCAGCTGTTCGAAGTCTGCTTCGCTCAGATCGCTCAGGGTGCCGTTAAACAGGCTGGCGGTAATGCGCTTGGCCGCCGCTAAGCCCTCTTCGCCGTGAACCAGCTTCGTGACCTCATCGGCCAGCACGTACTGGGCGCGTGGCGCTTTACCGCTGTTCTTGTCTTCTTCTTCAAGAGCGTTGATCTCTTCAATGTCCATAAAGGTGAAGAACTTCAGGAAGCGATAAACGTCAGCATCTGCGGTGTTGATCCAGAACTGGTAGAACTTGTACGGGCTGGTCTTCTTCGGATCGAGCCATACCGCACCGCCTTCAGTTTTACCGAACTTGGTGCCGTCCGCTTTGGTGATCAGCGGAACGGTCAGACCGAAGACCTGATTCTGATGCAGACGACGGGTCAGATCGATACCGGAGGTAATGTTACCCCACTGATCGGAGCCGCCAATCTGCAGCGACACGCCGTGCAGCTCGTTCAGACAGGCAAAGTCATACCCCTGCAGCAGGTTGTAGGAGAACTCGGTAAAGGAGATGCCCTGATCGTCACGGTTCAGACGCTGCTTCACCGCTTCTTTGTTGATCATCTGGTTAACGGAGAAGTGCTTGCCGATATCACGCAGGAAGGTCAGCACGTTCATGCTGCCAAACCAGTCGTAGTTGTTCGCAGCGATCGCGGAGTTTTCACCACAGTCAAAGTCGAGGAATGGGGCGACCTGTTTGCGGATTTTCGCGACCCACTCCTCTACGGTATCCGCCGTATTCAGTTTACGCTCAGCGGCTTTGAAGCTTGGGTCGCCAATCAGACCCGTTGCGCCACCGACCAGAGCCACAGGCTTATGGCCAGCCAGCTGGAAGCGTTTCAGGCATAACAAAGGAACCAGATGCCCCAAATGCAAGCTGTCAGCGGTAGGATCGAAGCCGCAATAGAGCGCGATCGGGCCTTGCGCCAGTCGCTCTGCTAACGCTTCCTCGTCCGTCACCTGGGCTACCAGCCCCCGCTCTTGCAATTGTTTAATCAAGTTACTGCTTGCCATCAAATTCTCCATGTATAAAACGACTGCACCTTTGCCGGTACACGACTTTTCGCCAGACGCGAAAGGTACATAGAATAAAGCGCTGACCAACGTAGCGCCAGCGCTTAAGAGAACAAATTTCGGGGATTAAGGTGCGAGACGATCGATTTTCCAGGCACCGTTATCGCGCTGGTATAAAAAGCGGTCGTGCAGGCGATGTTCACCGCCCTGCCAGAACTCCATCTGCTGAACAGAGACGCGGAAGCCGCCCCAGAAACTTGGCAGTGGCACTTCGCCCTGCTGGAATTTCTGTTTCAGCTCAAGGAACTTGCTCTCCAGCACGCCGCGGGCAGAGATGCGGCTTGACTGTTTAGAGACCCAGGCGCCAATCTGACTGTCGCGCGGACGGCTGTGGAAATACTTCACCACTTCAAGGGTAGAGAGGCGCTCAACGGAACCGGTGACCATCACCTGGCGCTCCAGCATATGCCACGGGAAGAGCAAACTGATACGCGGGTTATTTTCCAGATGCTGCGCTTTACGGCTGCCGAGGTTGGTGTAGAACACCAGCCCTTTGTCGTCGTAATGCTTGAGCAGCACGATACGCTGGTAGGGTTGGCCATTTCCATCGACGGTGGCAACCACCATCGCGGTGGGATCGGCCAGTTGTGCTTCACAGGCCTGTTTCAGCCAGTGCTCAAACAGCACCAGCGGCTCGGCGGGGAGATCCTGGCGACGCAGGCCGCCTTTGGTGTATTCGCGCCTAAGGTGCGCAATTTTCTGCAATTCGTCGTTATCTGTCATGGCGTTAACTGACGTTGACAATGGGTGACGCTATTGTGCGCCGCCCCCTGCAAAATCTCAACGCTTCGGATTTTCGATCTGACAATTGTTCAGCACAATGCGATCGCGCTTGTAGACCGTTGCACTGTCGCCTTTCGACCAGAAGACATATACCCCGTCGCTGTAACGGGTCCCGGAGGCGGACATGCCCTGTTTCAGCGTCAGCAGCTTATTGTCGTAGACGAAACTGACTTCCTGACGGGGATTGTTGAGCTTAACGGTAAGGGGCTTTTCGTCGCACTGATAGGCCAGCGTGTCGGTTTGCATGCGCTCGACGAACTGGTTGTAAACGCTACAGCTCGCCAGCAGAAAGGGAGTAAAAGCAAGAAGCAGTTTTTTCATGGGTAAATTCCGAAGACTTTCCTGGTCCCGGAGGGCGCGAAGGCCCTCCCGTTTTTTCGGCTATTCTCACCCACACCAGGCTTAAGTGAAATTCGGTTAACTCTGATTTTGCCGCGGATTCGCTGGAAAAACAGCACCTAACACGCTCGCTTCGCGGGCCCCGGTTACCGAGGGTAAGTTCCCCGGCAGGCCTGCCACCGTGCGCCACGCCAGCCAGGCAAAGGCCAGCGCCTCCATGTCATCGCCGCTGATCCCAGCCTTGTCGGTGGTGGTCACCTCCGTGCCCGGCAACAGACCGGCGAGACGGGTCATCACCAGTGGGTTACGGCTGCCACCGCCGCACACCAGCAGCCGCTCGCAGCCCCCGCTCAACAGCACCTGTTCCGACACCGAAACGGCAGTAAGCTCTGCCAGCGTGGCCTGTACATCCTCAGGCGCCAGGCCCGGGAAGTTCGCCAGCTGACGCTCAAGCCAGCCGTAGTTGAAGTATTCGCGTCCGGTGCTTTTCGGCGCCGGTGCGGCAAAATAGGGATCGCAGAGCATGCTTTGCAGCAGCGGGATAATGACTTTACCGCTGCAGGCCCACTGGGCGTCTTTATCGTAGGCTTTACCCGCCTGACGCCAGATCCAGGCGTCCATCAGCATATTTCCCGGCCCGGTGTCGAACCCGCGTACCGGCTGGCCTGGGATCAATAAAGAAAGATTGGCGATGCCGCCGATATTGAGCACCATGCGGCGCTCCGTAGGATGGGCCAGCAGGGCGTGGTGGAACGCGGGAACCAGCGGGGCGCCCTGCCCGCCGAGGGCCATGTCGCGGCGGCGGAAATCCCCCACCACCGTCACCCCGGTTTTGGCGACGATCTGGTTGTTATCGCCTATCTGCAAGGTATGCGGCGCGTCGCCGCCAGGCTCATGCCAGACGGTTTGTCCGTGACAGCCGATCGCCACCACATCCTGCGGACGCAGATTCTCCTGATTCATCAGCGCCAGCACCGCATCGCCGAACAGGCGTCCGAGCTGCGTATCAAGCTGTCCCAGCTGCGACAGCGTCAGCTGTTGGCCCTGACAGATATTCAGGATCGCCTGTTTCGTCTCCTGGGGAATAGGCCAGCTAAGGCTTGCCTGCTGGGCAACCATATTCTCGTCTATTGCCGCCAGGACAACATCCACACCATCCAGACTGGTTCCTGACATTACGCCAATGTAGCGACCCGATTTCATCCGTTTTCCTTAATCCGTTTGGGCTGATAACTCACTCCACCATAAACCGATTATCAATGCTACGGCGGACTCATACTTTTTAACAATAGCTGTTGCTGGGCGTCATTCCAGGAATAATCCGTATCGCCTGCAGGGTGACATCGTCGCTTGTATAGCTATGGTTGAGTGAGAATCGAGTACCATTCTGATTGTGTTTGAGCAAATATAGGATTTATGGCACCCGATGCCATATAATTTAGCCATAACGGATGCTCAACGAGCGTTTTTGGTGAACAGGAGATTCAAATGATTTTACGTGTACTGGCCGTTTCGCTGGTTGGATTCACTCTGGCTGGCTGTGTTAATGACAATTCCCTTTCCGGGGATGTTTACAGTGCCTCTGAGGCGAAACAGGTTCAGAATGTCACTTACGGCACCATCGTGAACGCGCGCCCGGTACAGATTCAGGGTGGTGATGAGAACAATGTGATCGGCGCACTTGGCGGTGCGGTACTGGGTGGCTTCCTCGGTAACACCGTGGGTGGCGGCACAGGTCGCTCCCTGGCAACCGCGGCAGGTGCCGTAGCCGGTGGTGTTGCGGGTCAGGGCGTCCAGGGTGCGATGAACAAATCCCAGGGCGTTGAGTTAGAGATCCGCAAGGATGACGGCAGCACCATTATGGTGGTCCAGAAACAGGGCAACACCCGGTTTACTGCTGGTCAACGTGTGGTACTGGCCAGCAACGGCAGCCAGGTCACCGTCTCCCCTCGTTAATAACCTTATGGGCGTGGTCATCTCACCACGCCCTATTCCATTAAGTATCATCCTCACAAATATATTCACCAAATACATTTACGTCGCTTATATTTAATTTTCATACTGCTTGTTCCTGCGCAAAGTATTCCATCTGTGCATATGAGACCATTCGCATAACCTTTTTCCTCTTTATTTAAAAAATATATGCTTGCGATAAATCATTATATTAAGAACAAGTATGTGCAGTTCTTTTTGGGCTGCTTTATTGTCATCGGGATTTTACACTCTCTCTTTTTTGGAGTGGTTGAAAAGACCGCATCATTTTCACCGCTTCTTTTTCCCATGCTCACCATTTTTTTGTTGGTATTTCACCTGTTTATTGCCTGTTTTATGGTAATGAAATACTGGTGCGACAGAATGCGTTTATATCTGATGTGCTTTGCATTCGCCTTTATCGGCTCCGCTCTGTTGATGGTGGGCACGCTCTCCAGCTTCCCGGCGTGGCTGGATATCTATCGGTACAGTGTCATTAACTATAACGACGCCATGATTTACTTTACGTTCCGTCATCTGCTGATGGGCGTACTGTTTATCGTTGCGGCTGTGCTGTATGCAATCCGTAACCGGCCGCTGTCACGGATTTTCCATCTTTCTGTCATTACAGGCATGTTTATATTTACGGCCCTGATATTGATACTGGCCTGGCTCTACTCCAGCAATGTTGCGTTATTATCATTACATTTGGTCGACAACGAAACCCGGCAATATCTGTTGCTGTGGAAACGGCCCATTAACATTACGCTCATCACGCTCTGGGTTATTGCATTAGCCGCGCTGCTGCGTACCACGCGGGTACGCAATCTGTTCTGGATTGGCGGTAATTTCTTATGCCTCTGTTATATCGCCACGCTAGCCATGTTGTTTTTGGGCGGACAGGCAGAAGATATCTCGTGGTATCGCGCACGGTTATTTGAGGCTGTCGCCACGCTGCTGATTATGTTTGTCCTGCTGTACGACGTATTTAATCTTTATCGTGAATCGCATCTGAAGTATCAACAGTCTTACCAGAATTCCATTCGCGATCCGCTGACACGGCTCTACAACCGCAGCTATTTTTATGATGCCCTGAACCACGCCCTTCGTACGGTAAAATCGACGGAGCCGGTCTCGGTTATCGTCAGCGATCTCGATCGTTTTAAGCGTATCAACGACTGCTACGGGCACCTGCAGGGGGATAAAGTGTTGCAGTTTGTCGCTCAGCTGCTGAAGGATTCCGTCCGGCCACAGGACGTTGCGGCGCGCATTGGAGGAGAAGAGTTTGTCCTGCTGTTAACCCATACTCCCCCTGAAGCGGCGCGCCAGGTTGCGGAGCGGATACGCTTAAAACTGAGCAGCTTCGATAAAGCTAGCTCCGACGGACAACTCCCCGAGCCCATCACCATCAGTATGGGCGTGTTTACCGCCACAGGGAAAATCAGCGCTGAAGAGTGCGTCGAACATGCAGATAAGGCGATGTACGAGGCGAAGGAGAGCGGGCGTAACCGGGTGGTCGTGTTCCAGTAAAGAAAAAGCCTTGCGTTCGCAAGGCTTTTTTAAAGGTTAGTCGCGGGACTGTAGCTCATTGATATTGTGCTCTAGCCGCGCTACCAGCGAGATCAGCAGTTCCAGTTCGGCGGGCGTGATCCCGGAGAGGATCTCACCGCGCGTTTTGCTGATCACCGCCTCCATCTCTGTGATGATGGGGGTGGCTTTCTCTGTGAGTTTAATCCGCTTGGCACGACGATCGCTGGCGCAGGTCTGGCGTGAGATCAGTCCCTTCTCTTCCAGTTGATCGAGCGTACGTACCAGTGATGGCTGCTCGATGCCAATCGCTTTTGCCAGTTGGATCTGTGACTGGTCGGGTGGCAGCTGATGGATATTATGCAGCGTGACCCAATGCGTCTGTGTCAATTCCAGAGGTTTCAGGCGATGGTCAATCAGAGCACGCCAGATGCGTACTAACCTTGCCAGATCAGAACCTAGTGGCGATTCCAATTTCATCTCCTTATAATTAGCTTGCTAAGTTATTATACTGATTTTAGAATAGTGTGCAGCATTTATATTGCCAAAACAAATGCAATACTGCATACATCCTTGATGAGAGTCTGATTTACACTTTGTTGTGACGCCTCAGCGCGTTATGCGGCCGCGCTTTTTGGCCACTCCCCATTTGCAAAGGAACCGGCACGTGACGTTCACGCTTAACGCCTCGGGGTTACCGCTTCAGGATCTGATAGTAGGTGCCTCGGTTTACTTTCCCCCTCTGTTCAAAGCGGTGATGCTGGGTTTTATTCTCTGGCTTGTCACCCACCGCTTGCTGCGCGACTGGATCTATTCCGGTGAAATCTGGCACCCCATGCTGATGGATCTTTCGCTGTTCGTCCTTGCAGTTTGCCTGGGACTGGTTCTGCTCATTGTGTGGTGACTATGCTTATGAAAACAATCAAATATTTTTCATCATTACTGGTTCTGGCCGTGGCGATCATCGCCGGATGGTGGCTATGGAATTATTATATGCAGTCCCCCTGGACCCGGGATGGAAAGGTGCGCGCCGAACAGGTCAGCGTGACGCCCCAGGTCTCAGGAACCATCACCACCCTGCACGTTAAGGATAACCAGTTTGTCCATGCGGGAGAGGTGCTCTTCAGAATTGATGAAACCCCTTTCCATATTGCGGTGCTCAACGCCGAGGCGCAGCTGGCTAAAGCCCAGTCCGATCTGGCGAAAGCGAACAACGAAGCAAACCGACGTCGCCATCTGTCGCGAAACTATATTTCTGCTGAAGATCTGGATACCGCCAATATCAACGTCAAGGCGATGCAGGCCAACGTAGCGGTGGCTGAAGCCACGCTAAAACAGGCGCAGTGGCAATTGACTCAGACGGTGGTTAAAGCGCCGGTGGACGGCTGGGTCACCAATCTCTCTACCCGGGTGGGCGATTACGCCACCACCGGCCAGCCGGTGTTCGCCCTGGTCGACAGCCACTCCTTTTACGTGGTGGGCTATTTTGAAGAGACCAAGCTCCGGCATATCCGCGAAGGCGCACCGGCGCAGATCGTACTCTACAGCAGTTCGCAAAAGTTACAGGGTCACGTATCGAGTATTGGCCGGGCTATCTACGATCAGAGCGTGGAGACCGATTCAGGACTGGTGCCCGACGTGAAACCCAATATTCCCTGGGTGCGGCTGGCGCAGCGCATCCCGGTGCGCATCAGTTTTGACAAGCTGCCGTCTGACCTGACGCTGGTCTCCGGCACGACCTGCACCGTCTCTGTGGGAACCGCCCGGTGAACCTGCCCGCTTTCTCCTGGCGCAACCTGCCATGGATAAAGGCGACTCCGGCGCAGTGGCGCTACGCCCTGCGCAACGGGATTGCGATGTGCCTGGCTCTCACCGTCGCCTACTGTCTTAACCTCGACGAACCCTACTGGGCGATGACCTCGGCGGCGGTGGTCAGCTTCCCGACCGTTGGCGGGGTGATCAGTAAAAGCCTTGGCCGGGTGGCGGGCAGCCTGCTCGGCGCCACCGCAGCGCTGATTATTGCTGGTCATACGCTCAGCGATCCGTGGCTATTTCTGTTCAGCATGGCGGCCTGGCTGGCGCTCTGCACCTGGGCCTGCGCCCATTTCACCAATAACGTCGCCTATGCCTTCCAGCTGGCCGGATACACCGCGGCGATCATCGCCTTTCCGGTCATTGATATTCTCGACACCACCCAGCTGTGGGATATCGCCCAGGCCCGCGTCTGCGAGGTCATTATTGGCATCCTTAGCGGCGGGGTAATGATGATGATCCTGCCCAGCACCTCCGACGGCAAAGCCCTTATTACCGCGTTAAAAACCATGCACACCCGGCTGCTTGAGCACGCCAGCCTGCTGTGGCAGCCCGACAGTAACGATGCCATTCGCCTGGCCCACGAAAAGGTCATCGCCCAGATCCTGACCATGAACCTGCTGCGCATTCAGGCTTTCTGGAGCCACTACCGTTTTCGCCGCCAGAATGCCCTGCTCAATTATCTCCTCCACCAGCAGCTTCGGATGACCAGCGCCATCTCCAGTCTTCGCCGCATGCTGCTGAACTGGCCCAATCCGCCCGCCCACACCCGGGAGGTCATTGACCAGCTGCTCGCCACCCTTGCCCGGCCTGACGCCGATTTTTATACCGTGGCGCGGATCCTTGCTCCGCTGAGACCAGGCAACGACGCGGATTACCGCCATCGTGCTTTCTGGCAGCGGCTACGCTATTTCTGTCGGCTTTATCTACAGAGCAGCCGCTGGATAAAAGCCGTTGAAACCGCGACGCCAATAACAGAGTTTATCGTTCCCCGCAGCCCGGCGCTGGCCCGGCATACCGATAATCTGGAAGCGCTGTGGAGCGGGTTTCGCACCTTCTGCGCTCTCAGTCTGGTGGGCGCCTGGACCATTACCGCCCAGTGGGAAGCCGGGGGGGCGGCCCTGACCCTAGCCGCGATCAGCAGCGTGCTCTATTCGGTGGCGGCCTCGCCCTTTAACTCGCTCACCCTGCTGCTGCGCACCCTGATCCTGCTCTCGCTCTTCAGCTTTGTGGTCAAGTTTGGCCTGATGGTGCAGATCTCGGACCTCTGGCTGTTTCTGCTGTTTCTCTTCCCGCTGCTGACCACCATGCAGCTGCTGAAGCAGCAGATGCCCGCCCTCGCCGGTCTGTGGGGGCAGCTTATTGTCTTTATGGGTTCGTTTATTTCGGTGACCAACCCACCGGTGTATGACTTTGCCGATTTCCTTAATGACAACCTGGCAAAAATTCTTGGCGTGGGGCTGACGTGGCTGGCCTTTGCGGTGCTGCGCCCCGGCTCGGATGCGCGTAAGAGCCGTCGTCACATTCGCGAATTGCGGCGCGGATTTGTCGATCAGCTGAGCCGCAGGCCGCGGCTCAGCGAGAATGGCTACGAATCGCTGGTCTATCACCATGTGAACCAGCTCAATAACAGTCAGGATGCGCTGGCGCGACGCTGGCTGCTGCGTTGGGGGGTGGTGCTGCTGAACTGCAGCCATGTGGTCTGGCAGTTACGGGACTGGGAGACGCGCTCGGATCCGCTGGCACGGGTGCGCGACGTCGCCGTCTCACTGCTGCGTGACATTATGAGCGAACGCGGCGTACAGCAGCGTCCCCTGGCCGCCACGCTGGATGAGCTTCAGCGTATCTGTGACACCCTGTCGCATCATCCGCAGCCCGCCGGACAGGAGCTTGCAGCCCTGATCTGGCGGCTGCACTGCTCGCTATCCCAGCTGGAACAGGCACCCGCTCCGGGCACCCTGAGCGATCAGATCACCCCGCAGGCATAACGCTCCCCGCCACCGCCCAGAGGTTTAGGGTGATCCGACATATTATCCCCGCCGACATGGATCATCAGCGCTTTGCCTTTCACCTCGTCCAGCTTTTTGAGGCGCGGGGCAACGACCGGGTCGGTCGCTTTACCGTCATTGTTGACCACCAGCGCTGGCAGATCGCCTAAGTGGCCCATCCCCTCCGGCCCTTCATGTTTGCCGGTGTTATGGGGATCGAGGTGTCCACCCGCGGCCTCAGCGGCGGACGGTTTGCCATCTTTCATGGCCGGTTCGCAGGAACCTTTGGCGTGGACGTGATAACCGTGTTCGCCCGGAGGGAGGGCTTTAAGATCCGGAGAAAACTCAAGGCCTTTATCGGTTTCAGTGATGGTGACTGTCCCGATGGACTGGCCGATCCCCTGAGAGGTGACGAGGTTCATCTTTACTTCTTCGCTGGCAGCCTGCGCACCTGCACAAACCACCAGCGTCAACGCTGCCAGAGTAAATCGCTTCATATGACCTCCTTGGTTATTTTTTGCCCCTTAAGTTTATACCAGGGGCAACGTTTTAACCGGAAAGTCAGACAAATAGAGAATTACGGCACGTCGTAGCCTAGCGCGGCTTTACGGATGCGGAACCACTGCTGGCGGGTCATGTTCAGCTGCTCTGCTGCCAGCGCCGAACGTACACGCTCAATTTTGCCGGAACCGATGATCGGCAGCGGCTGAGATGGCAGACGTAAAATCCACGCATAGACCACCTGCTCGATGGTTTCGGCATTCAGCTCCTGGGCCACCTTCGCCAGCTCATCGCGCAGCGGCTGGAAGGCATCATCATTAAACAGGCGACCGCCGCCGAGGCAGGACCAGGCCATCGGGCGAATACGCAATTGCTGGAGCTGATCGAGGGTACCGTCCAGCAGCAGCGGCTGATAAACTGGCGAAATTTCAACCTGGTTAGTCGCCAGGGTGAACGGCAGACGCGACTGCAGCAGGGCAAACTGGGCTGGCGTAAAGTTAGAGACACCAAAATGGCGCACCTTGCCGCTCTGGTGCAGGGCGAGGAAGGCTTCGGCAACCTCATCGGCGTCCATCAGCGGATCGGGACGGTGGATCAGCAGCAGGTCAAGGCGATCGGTCGCCAGATTCGTGAGGGACTGTTCTGCACTACGAATAATGTGGTCGCGGTCGGTGATGTAGTGGCCGAGGGCATGCTCCGCTTTCGCCGTGGTGGCGATACCGCATTTGGTGACGATCTCCATACGCTCACGCAGCGCGGGAGAGATCTTCATCGCCTCGCCGAAGGCCGCTTCACACTGATAGCCGCCATAAATATCGGCGTGATCGACAGTGGTGATCCCCAGATCCAGATGCTCTTCAATAAAACTGGCCAGCTCCTGGGCGGACATGTTCCAGTCCATCAGACGCCAGTAGCCCATCACAAAACGAGAAAACTCCGGGCCCTGCGGGGCAAGGGTAATACGCTGAACCATAGCAATTTCCTTTAAAAAAAGTCTGGGGAGAGTATACGCGTTTGTGACGCTAAAAAAGTGAGGGCTGCTGAGGTTCTTCAGCTTCAGGGGGCTTGTTTGCGCGCAATTTGCGCAAAAGACGCTGACGGCACAGGCGCAGGATCTCCTGTTTCTGGGCATCGCTCATTGATTGCCAGTTAAAACGCTCTTCCCGGCTGCGCATACAGCCGCGACAAAACCCTCGCTCATCCGACTGGCAAATACCGCGGCACGGGCTCTGGACAGGAAAGAACTCCAGTTGTTCAGCCACACGCACCTCCCGAAACCCAAGATTCAGTAAAGTGAAGACCTTAAGCCGGGGTTACGCAAGAGGTCAACCACAGAATTGTGGCATTAAGGTTTCACTAATCTTCGCTCCCTATACTCGCCTCATCACTATTCTTGCTGGTTGACGATGATGCAGATGTTAAAAAAGTTACAGTGTAACGACACGCGATTCACGCTGGGCTGCGCGCTCCTGTTTACCCTGTTAAACGCCCTCTTTATTCACCGTAGCTGGCAGGTCATCGCCCCCGTCCGGCTGCATGATTTTGTCTTTGCCCTGACCGTGCCGCTGGTGCTGTTCTGCGGCTGGGTCATTGTCTTCAGCATTCTGAATATTCCACTTATCCGTAAACCGCTGCTGGTGTTGCTCACCCTGGGATGCGCGGCGGCGACCTGGTTCATGTTTACCTACGGCGCGGTGATTGACCAGAATATGATGGTTAACGTCTTCGAGACCAACTCTCAGGAGGCCACGGCGCTCATCACCCCGCAGCTGATGCTGTGGCTGGCGATAGCCGGGCTGGTGCCGGCCGCCGTGCTGGCGCTGATTCGTATTCGTCCGGGTAAGTGGTGGCAGACGCTGTTGATGCGCGTGGCGGCCATCCTCGCCAGCCTGGTGGTGATCCTTCTGGTGGCCGCGCTCTTTTACAAGGACTACGCCTCGCTGTTTCGCAATAACAAGGGCATCGTCAAAATGGTGACGCCAGCGAATTACGTCAGCGCCATCGTCAAGTACAGCAAGGCGCGCTGGTTTGCGGGCGACCAGACTCTCATCCACCTCGGGGAAGACGCGCGTAAAGGCCCGGTGCTGCTGGCGCAGCAGAAAAAAACCGTGCTGGTGCTGGTGATTGGCGAGGCGTCCCGGGCTGAAAACTACTCCCTCAACGGTTACGGTCGCGACACTAACCCTGAGCTGGAAAAGCAGGAGATGATCAACTTCCCGCAGGCCTCCTCCTGCGGCACGGAAACTGCCGTCTCCGTGCCGTGCATGTTCTCAGGAATGCCGCGCAAAAAATATGATGCCGATCTGGCCCATCATCAGGAAGGGTTGCTGGATGTGCTGGCCCACGCCGGGGTAAACCTGCTGTGGCGGGATAACGATGGCGGCTGTAAAGGGGCCTGTAATCGCATCCCGCATACCGACATGACCCAGTGGAAGCTGGATCAGTTCTGTAAGGATAAATCCTGTATTGATGACGTTAATCTGTATCGTCTGAATGAGACCCTTGATGGGCTCAAACAGGATACGGTGCTGGTGATCCACCTGATGGGCAGCCACGGCCCGGCCTATTATCAGCGCTATCCGGAGCAGTACCGCAAATTTACGCCGACCTGTGACACTAACCAGATCCAGGACTGCGATCACCAGGCGCTGATGAACACCTACGACAATACCATCCTGTATACCGACAGCGTGGTGAGTAAAACCATCGACGCCCTGAAGGCGCGTCAGGCGACGATGAACACGGCGCTGGTTTATCTCTCCGATCACGGAGAATCGCTGGGGGAAAACGGTCTTTACCTGCACGGTACGCCGTACATGCTGGCACCTTCGCAGCAGACGCACATTCCGTTTATGTTCTGGCTCTCGCAGGACTATAAAAAGAACTTTGGCGTGGATGCGCAGTGCCTGCGTAACCACGCCGCGAAAGAGGCGGTGTCGCAGGATAATCTCTTCTCCACGGTGCTGGGGATGATGAACATTCGCACCTCCGTTTATCAGTCGCAAATGGACCTGCTTACCGCCTGTCGTCGAACGTAAGGCTTGCAATAGACCGATTGGTCTATTACATTGTCGACATGAATAAGCACACTGAACACGATACACGCGAACATCTCCTTGCGACCGGCGAGCGTCTTTGCATGCACCGCGGGTTCACCGGGATGGGTCTGAGCGAGCTGCTGAAAACCGCCGATGTGCCGAAGGGGTCGTTTTATCACTACTTCCGCTCAAAAGAGGCGTTTGGCGTGGCGTTGCTGGAGCGGCATTACGCGGATTACCATCAGCGTCTGGCCAGCCATTTCGCCAGCGGTCAGGGCAATTATCGCGATCGTGTTCTGGCTTATTATCAGGAGACGCTGGCCCAGTTCTGCGCCCAGGGCATTATCAGCGGCTGTCTGACGGTAAAACTCTCTGCTGAAGTGTGCGATCTCTCGGAAGATATGCGCACGGCAATGGATAAAGGGGCCACGGGTGTCATCACCCTGCTGGCGCAGGCGCTGGCGAAGGGTCGCGAGGAGAAATCCCTGGCCTTCGTCGGGGAACCGCTCACCCAGGCGCAGGTGCTCTACTCCCTGTGGCTGGGGGCCAATCTGCAGGCCAAAATGTCCCGCAGCGCGCTGCCGCTTGAAAGCGCCCTGGATCATGTCAAAACCATTATTGCTACGCCTGGCAGTTAACAGGCGTTTTTATTTCGCAAATTACTAGACGACCGGTCTACTCAGGAGCCTTTATGTCAGCTGAAAAATTGTTTACCCCGCTTAAGGTGGGCGCGATCGAAGCACCAAACCGTGTCTTTATGGCGCCCCTCACCCGCCTGCGCAGCATTGAGCCGGGTGATATCCCGACGCCGCTGATGGGCGAATACTATCGCCAGCGCGTGAGCGCAGGACTGATCATCTCTGAAGCCACGCAAATTTCTGCTCAGGCGAAAGGTTATGCCGGCGCCCCTGGCCTGCATAGCCCGGAGCAGATCGCGGCGTGGAAGAAAATTACCGACGGCGTGCATGCTGAAGATGGCCGCATCGCGGTTCAGCTGTGGCACACTGGCCGTATCTCCCACAGCAGCATCCAGCCTGGCGGTCAGGCGCCGGTGTCTGCTTCTGCGATCAATGCGGGTACCCGCACCTCCCTGCGCGATGAGAATGGCAACGCCATCCGCGTTGACACCACCACGCCACGTGCGCTTGAGCTGGACGAGATCCCGGGGATCGTGAACGATTTCCGCCAGGCCGTCGCCAATGCTCGCGAAGCCGGTTTCGATCTGGTTGAACTGCACGGGGCCCACGGCTATCTGCTGCACCAGTTCCTGTCGCCTTCCTCTAACCAGCGTACTGACCAGTATGGCGGCAGCGTTGAGAATCGCGCCCGTCTGGTGCTTGAGGTGATTGATGCGGTTTCTGCAGAGTGGAGCGCGGATCGCATTGGTATTCGCGTCTCGCCAATCGGTTCTTTCCAGAACGTGGATAACGGCGCGAACGAAGAAGCCGACGCGCTGTATCTGATCGAAGAGCTGGCAAAACGCGGCATCGCTTATCTGCACATGTCCGAGCCAGACTGGGCCGGCGGCGAGCCATACACCGATGCCTTCCGTCAGAAAGTGCGCGACCGTTTCCCGGGCGTGATCATCGGTGCCGGGGCTTATACACCGGAGAAAGCCGAAGATCTGATTAACAAAGGGCTGATCGATGCCGTGGCCTTTGGCCGCGCCTATATCGCCAACCCGGACCTGGTGGCTCGTCTGCAGCGCAAAGCCGAGCTGAACCCGCAGCGTCCGGAGAGCTTCTACGGCGGCGGCGCGGAAGGTTACACCGATTACCCCTCTTTATAAGCCCTCGCATTGATAGCGGCGACACTTCGCCGCTATACTAAAACATCGTTTCTGTTCAAGATGATAAAAGCTAAGAGGATAATATGCGCCTACTTCACACCATGCTGCGCGTTGGCGATCTGCAACGTTCCATCGATTTCTACACCAACGTGCTGGGCATGACCCTGCTGCGCACCAGCGAAAACCCGGAATACAAATACTCCCTGGCCTTTGTCGGTTACGGCCCGGAGAGCGACGAAGCGGTTATCGAACTCACCTATAACTGGGGTGTGGATAGCTACGAGCTGGGCACAGCCTACGGCCATATCGCCCTGGAAGTGGATAACGCGGCAGAAGCCTGCGAGCGAATCCGCAGCAATGGCGGCAACGTGACCCGTGAAGCGGGTCCGGTTAAGGGCGGCACCACCGTGATCGCCTTCGTTGAAGATCCGGACGGTTATAAAATCGAACTGATCGAAGCCAAAGACGCCGGTCGCGGTCTGGGCAACTGATCCTGACGGGCGCGCCATGCGCCCGTTGTTTTACTGCATCTCGCCTCAAAATTTGCCATAATACGCACTGCTTTTTTCCCCTTGTAAGAGATCCAGATGTCCGATAACGCTCAACTTACCGGTCTGTGCGACCGTTTTCGTGGTTTTTATCCTGTCGTGATTGATGTCGAAACTGCTGGATTTAACGCCAAAACCGATGCGCTGTTGGAAATTGCCGCCATCACGTTGAAGATGGATGAACAGGGCAATTTGCTGCCGGATTCCACGCTGCATTTTCACGTTGAACCTTTTGAAGGAGCGAACCTGCAGCCTGAGGCGCTGGCATTTAATGGTATTGATCCGCATAACCCGCTGCGTGGGGCAGTGAGTGAATATGACGCGCTGCATGCCATCTTTAAAATGGTGCGCAAGGGCATGAAAGAGCAGAACTGTAATCGCGCAATCATGGTGGCGCACAATGCCACCTTCGATCACAGCTTTATGATGGCTGCCGCCGAGCGCGCGTCGCTGAAACGTAATCCGTTTCACCCGTTTGTGACCTTCGATACCGCGGCCTTAAGCGGGCTGGCGCTGGGGCAAACCGTGCTGTCGAAAGCCTGTATTACCGCCGGTATCGATTTTGACGGCACACAGGCGCACTCCGCCCTGTACGATACCGAACGCACGGCGGAACTGTTTTGCGAAATCGTTAACCGCTGGAAGCGTCTCGGCGGCTGGCCGCTGCCAGATGTTGGCAACAACGCATAAAAAAAGCGACCGGAAGGTCGCTTTTTTATTTACCGTGCGCGAGATTACTCGGCGCCTGGCTCTTCAGATTTGTACTTCGCAGCCGTCTCTTTAATCAGCTGCTGCAGTTCGCCGCGCTGATACATCTCAATCAGGATGTCGCAACCGCCAACCAGTTCACCGTCAACCCACAGCTGCGGGAAGGTCGGCCAGTTAGCGTATTTTGGCAGCTCAGCGCGGATATCCGGGTTCTGCAGAATATCAACGTAAGCAAAACGTTCGCCACAGGCAGAGAGCGCCTGCACCGCCTGAGCGGAGAAACCACAGCTAGGCAGTTTCGGAGAACCTTTCATGTACAGCAGGATCGGGTTTTCAGCAATCTGCTGCTGAATTTTTTCAATAGTAGTGCTCATGTCTTGCTTCCTTTTACTTCTGTTACGGCAATAGTCTGACATTGTAGCGTTTCAGGCCGACTACGGAAAATAACATTTTCGTCACGTATATGATTTTACCGAACGTGGCGTAAAGTTGCATTGTAAAACTACCTTATCCCGTTCCCCCCTGCGTCTTTGCTCAGCGAATGTACAAATCAACCGGTTGAAATTCCGATTTTTTGCACTTGCTAACGAAACGCAGTTTTAGATGCAAAAAGTTTATTAACGCAGGGGCTTTTTATAGATTAGAATCGACAAGTTTTGTAAATCAGACGCAGGATAATTTATATCCAGCTATTACCAGGGGAATGCCCAGTGGCGCGAATAAATAAATTCTCGATCACGCTCTGTGCTTTGCTGTTTTCATCTCTCACCTTCACGCCGGTGGCAAACGCCTCAGAGCAGGCGCGGCCTTCTGCCGCCCACAAAACGCATCTGGCAAAAGCCACCGAACCGAAGAAAAAAAGCAGCACCAGCAAAACCACGAAAAAAGAGAGCACCAGCAAAAAAAGCACCGCCAGTAAAAAGAGCAGCAGCAAAAAAAGCAGCCTCGCTAAAACACAGCCAGCCACCTCCAGTAAGAAAAGCAAAAATTCCTCCCGCAGCGCGCCCCGTACAACTCAAACCGCTTCCCGCGTTGTGACAGAAAAATGTACATCCCGTAAAGGACGTAAAGCGCAGTGCGTGAAAACCAGCAAGACCACGACCCTTGCCGAAGCGCACAAAGTCCGGGTGCAAAAAGCGCAGAAAACGGCGTTAAATAAGCTGATGGGCCAGATTGGTAAACCGTATCGCTGGGGCGGCAGCTCACCGCGTACCGGTTTCGACTGCAGTGGTCTGGTCTATTACGCCTATAAAGATCTGGTGAAGTTCCGCATTCCGCGCACCGCCAACGAAATGTACCATCTGCGTGACGCCTCCCCGGTAGATCGCGGTGAGCTCGAAAGCGGCGATCTGGTGTTCTTCCGCACCCAGGGTCGCGGCACCGCCGATCACGTTGGTGTTTACGTTGGCAACGGCAAATTTATTCAGTCGCCGCGCACCGGCCAGGATATTCAGATCACCTCCCTGAGCGAAGACTACTGGCAGCGCCATTACGTTGGCGCTCGCCGCGTGATGAAGCCCAGCACGCTGCGTTAACCCCCTACCCCGCGGGTAAGCCTGCGGGGTAAGTTCCTCTTTTGTAGGGTCTTTCAATTTGCTACTCTATCCTTACATTCAATATGGTTATTGGATGGTTCACTATAATAAGGAGAGAAGCAATGTCGTTTGAATTACCTGCATTACCGTATGCAAAAGACGCCCTGGCCCCGCATATTTCTGCGGAAACCCTGGAGTATCACTACGGCAAACACCACCAGACCTATGTCACCAACCTGAATAACCTGATCGCCGGCACCCCATTTGAAGGGAAAACCCTGGAAGAGATCGTGCGTAGTTCTGAGGGCGGCATCTTCAATAACGCCGCCCAGGTGTGGAACCACACCTTCTACTGGCACTGCCTGGCGCCTCAGGCCGGTGGCGAACCGACGGGTGATCTGGCTAACGCCATCACCGCCACCTTTGGCAGCTTTGCGGAATTTAAAGCGAAGTTTACCGACGCCGCGGTGAAAAACTTTGGCGCAGGCTGGACCTGGCTGGTGAAAGAGGCGGACGGGAAGCTAGCCATCGTTTCCACGTCCAATGCGGGCACGCCGTTGACCAGCAACGCTACCCCGCTGTTAACGGTGGATGTATGGGAACACGCCTACTACATCGATTACCGTAATGCGCGCCCGAACTACCTTGAGCACTTCTGGGCGCTGGTAAACTGGGAATTTGTTGCGAAGAACTTCGCGGCATAACAAAAAACGCAGAAGGCCGGGCCTTCTGCGTTTTGGTGTTATTCGGCGGCGCAAACCGGTTCAGGTTGTTTTCTGTCGGCCATTAGCACCAGCAGAAGTCCCAGCGCGGCAATGATGGCTCCCATCACCGGAACAAAGCTGTACCCCAGCCCGCCTGAGATCACCGCACCACCTGCCGCCGCACCCAGCGCATTCCCCAGGTTAAACGCCCCGATATTGACGGAAGAGGATAACCCTGGCGCATCGCTTGCCACGCGCATCACGCGCATTTGCAGCGGCGGTACCACCGCAAAGGTCGCCATCCCCCATACCACCATCGCGAACGCCGCCCCCACTTCATTACGTGCCAGCCACGGGATCGCCACCATAATCGCGATCAGCAGCAGTAAAAAGCCTTTCAGGGTGCCGCTTACGGAGCGGTCCGCCAGCTTGCCGCCCAGGAAGTTGCCGAGCGAGAAACCGACGCCAATCAGCACCAGCATCGCGGTAACAAAAGCAGGCGTCGCCTGGTTAATGTCATGCAGAACGGGCGCAATGTAGGTGTAGAGGGTGAACATCGCTCCGGCGCCCAGCACCGTGGTCAGCAAGGCGGAAAGCACCTGCGGGCGCATCAGCACCGCCAGCTCCTTGCGCAACTCCGGCTTTTCGCCCGCGCCGCCCGCAGGGAGGGAGAAGAAGAGCGCGACCATCGAGACCACGCCCAGAAGCGCCGTCGCCAGGAAGGACATCCGCCAGCCGATAGCTTCGCCCATCCACGTTGCGGCAGGTACGCCGCCAATGTTGGCGATGGTGAGCCCCATAAACATGGTTGCTACGGCGCTGGCCTGTTTATGCTTCGGCACCACGCTTGCGGCGACCACCGACCCGAGGCCAAAGAAGGCGCCGTGATTAAGGCTGGTCAAAATACGCGACAGCAACAGGGTGGTGTAATCCGGGGAGAGCGCCGACAGCACGTTACCGACGGTAAAGATCGCCATCAGGAAGATCAGCGCATTACGACGACCGCGATGGGAAAGCAGCAAGGTCATCAGCGGCGCCCCTACCATTACGCCGATAGCGTAGGCGCTGATTAACATGCCCGCAGCGGGAATAGAGACATCCACACCCCGGGCGATAACCGGTAGCAGTCCCATTGGAGAAAACTCGGTGGTGCCGATGCCAAATGCGCCAATGGCCAGGGCCAGCAGCGGAAAATTGATTTTCATACTTCAACTCCGGATACCGTGTCGTCAGGCGACACAGAACAATGAAGGCGAAAGCATGACATCAATCACAAAAAATGAGAAGTTAACAATTTGGCAAAAGATTTTTGCAAGAAGCGTAACAATGAGAGTAAGGAGACGAGGGAGCGTTAACTCCCTCGCAAATATCAGTGCAGCGCAGCCGTCAGTCCGCTGGCAACGATCAGACCCAGAACAATAACGGTGGTAATCAGCGAAAACTTAAGATCGGTACTCATCAATTTTTCTCCTTTTAATCACCCTACGAAGAGTGAGCTTGCTCATTTTTGCACAGTTCAGGGTAAAAATCTTGCTGGATTTAGAATGATATCGATTTTTACTCTTCCCCTTTTGGTCAAGATCAGCCAAAATTCCACGCTAAATTTATTAGCGTACCGGCCATTGACCCCCTCCTGACGTCCTGTGTCGTTTTCCCGGCGTACCGCAATTCAAATTGCGCAATTAGGGCGAGTGAAGGCAAACGTTTACCTATTGGTTTTTCAGGAGCTTAAGATATGGTCTGGAGTGACATCTGATGGCAACAATTAAAGACGTAGCGAAACGCGCAAACGTTTCCACTACAACCGTATCACATGTTATTAACAAAACCCGCTTTGTGGCGGAAGAGACGCGTAACAACGTCTGGGCAGCGATCAAAGAGCTGCACTATTCTCCGAGCGCCGTCGCCCGTAGTCTCAAGGTGAACCACACCAAATCGATCGGCCTGCTGGCGACCAGCAGCGAAGCCCCCTACTTCGCAGAAATTATTGAAGCGGTAGAGAAAAACTGCTTCCAGAAAGGTTATACCCTGATCCTCGGCAACGCCTGGAACAGCCTGGAGAAGCAGCGGGCCTATCTGTCGATGATGGCGCAAAAGCGCGTCGACGGCCTGCTGGTGATGTGCTCGGAATACCCGGAGCCGCTGCTGAAGATGCTGGAAGAGTATCGCAACATCCCGATGGTGGTGATGGACTGGGGCGAAGCGAAAGCCGACTTCACCGACTCGGTCATTGATAACGCCTTTGAAGGTGGCTACATGGCCGGACGTTATCTGATCGAACGCGGTCATCGCGATATCGGCGTCATCCCGGGCGCGCTGGAGCGCAACACCGGCGCCGGTCGTCTGGCCGGTTTTATGAAAGCGATGGAAGAGGCCTTAATCACGGTGCCAGAAAACTGGATCGTCCAGGGCGACTTTGAGCCGGAGTCCGGCTATCGCGCCATGCAGCAGATCCTCTCCCAGACGCCGCGTCCAACCGCTATTTTCTGTGGCGGCGATGTGATGGCGATGGGAGCCCTGTGTGCCGCTGACGAGATGGGGCTGCGCGTGCCGCAGGACGTTTCGCTGATCGGGTATGATAACGTGCGCAACGCCCGTTTCTTCACCCCGGCGCTGACCACCATCCACCAGCCAAAAGATTCGCTGGGCGAGACCGCCTTCAACATGCTGCTCGACCGTATCGTCAACAAACGTGAAGAGTCGCAGTCCATTGAAGTGCACCCGCGTTTGATCGAACGCCGCTCCGTCGCCGATGGCCCGTTCCGCGACTACCGCCGTTGATCCGCTCAGGGAGCCAGTACCTCTGGCTCCCGCAGCCACTCCCTGTTCATCGTTTCACTGTCCCCCAGATAATCCAGCAGCCACGCCAGCGCCGGTGACATGTCGTTTTGTTGCCAGGTGAGGCAGCAGGCCGCATCCGGGAAGGGGTTTTCCAGCGTCAGCTCCACCCATTTGCCGCTGTCTATCCAGGGCCGGGCAAAATGGACCGGCACCATCCCCACGCACAGCCCGGCCGACAGGCAGGTCGCAGACGATTCCCAGTCCGGGGTGACGATCCGCCGTTGGTTGTCCAGCAGCCAGGTGATCCGTTTCGGCAGCGAGCGGGAGGTATCTTCTCGCACCAGCGACGGCCAGTTGCGCAGAGTGTCATCGCTGAGCGGGCCGGGAAGCGCGGCCAGCGGATGGTGGCTGGCCACCACGCAGACCCAGCTTAGCATCCCCATATCGCGAAACGCGTAGCGTCCCCCCACCGGTATCGCCTGGGTCGCGCCGATCGCCATCTCCACCCTGCCGTCCGCCAGCGCATCCCAGACACCGTTAAAGACCTCCTGGGAGACCCGCAGCTCAACGTCAGCGAAGTGGCGATAAAAGTCGACGATCATCTGACGGGTGCGTTCGGGACGAACGATGTTATCCACCGCAATGGAGATATGCCCGCGCCAGCCGTTGGCGATCTGCTGACACTGTTCGCGGGTGATCTGCATTTTTTTGATAACAGAGCGCCCCTCCTTCAGAAACCACAGCCCTGCAGGCGTCAGCTCCACATCACGGTGACGCCGTTCAAACAGCGGCACCGCCAGCCACTCCTCAAGCTGACGCACCGTATAGCTGATGGCTGACGGGACGCGATGTAGCTCCTGCGCCGCGCCGCTGAAGCTGCCGTTACGCGCAACGGCATCCACCACTTCAAGGGAATATTCTGACCACATTTTCTGCCTGCAAAAAATTTGAATGCAACCGCCAAATATTAACGTTTCACAAGCGGGATTGCACTGCCTACACTCAGCGGCTACCTAAACCTGCATCCATAAGGACAATAAAACAATGCAACCCGGGAAAGGATTTTTAGTCTGGCTCGGCGGCCTGAGCGTGCTGGGCTTTCTCGCCACCGATATGTATCTGCCTGCATTCGCCATCATGCAGGCGGATCTGCAAACCCCGGCTGCCGCCATCAGCGCCAGCCTGAGCCTCTTCCTGGCCGGTTTTGCCTTCGCGCAGCTGCTCTGGGGACCGATGTCTGATCGCTTCGGACGCAAGCCGGTTCTGCTGGCTGGCTTAGCCATCTTTGCATTCGGCTGCCTCGGCATGCTGTGGGTACGCGACGCCACCTGGCTGCTGGTGCTGCGCTTCATCCAGGCGGTGGGGGTCTGCGCCGCGGCGGTGACATGGCAGGCGCTGGTGACCGATTACTACCCGGCCTCGCGAACCAACCGCATTTTCGCCACCATCATGCCGCTGGTTGGCTTGTCGCCGGCGCTGGCACCGCTGCTCGGCAGCTGGATCCTCGCCCATTTCAGCTGGCAGGCCATTTTTGCGGTGCTGTTTGCCATTACCCTTGTGCTGATGCTCCCGGCCTTTTTCCTGAAGCCAGTGACGGTAAAAGAGGCGCAGCCAACCTCCCGCGTGACCTTCTTTACCCTGCTTCGCTCCCGGATCTACCGCGGTAACGTGCTGATCTACGCTGCCTGTTCCGCCAGCTTCTTCGCCTGGCTGACCGGCTCGCCGTTTATCCTCAACGATATGGGCTACAGCCCGGCGGTGATTGGCCTGAGCTATGTGCCGCAGACCATCGCCTTCCTGATTGGGGGGTACGGCTGCCGCGCCGCCCTGCAAAAATGGTCGGGTCACCAGATGCTGCCGTGGCTGCTGGGCCTGTTTGCCGTGAGCGTGATCGGCACCTGGGCGATCGGGTTTATTCCGGGCGTCAGCCTGGCGGCGCTGCTAGCCCCCTTCTGCCTGATGGCAGTGGCGAACGGTGCCATCTACCCTATCGTGGTAGCGCAGGCGCTGCGTCCCTTCCCGCAGGCGACCGGCAGCGCGGCGGCGCTGCAGAACACCCTGCAACTGGGACTCTGCTTCCTCGCCAGCCTGCTGGTCTCCTGGCTGATTGCTACCCCGTTGCTCACCACCACCAGCGTAATGGTCGCAACCGTCGTGCTGGCTGCGCTTGGCTATCGGATGCAGTATCTCCCTGCGGGCCAGCAGGATGAGCGCCCGCAGGCCGAATCTTCCCACGCCTGACAGGATAGTTAATTAGCGCGCTAACAATATCTTGTTGAATCACCATGATATCAGTCCTATACTGACTGAAGCGTTCTGATAAATACTACAAATATTAAGTGTTAACGGGAGCCGGAGTGCTCCCGTTTTACCATGGATGGCCTTTCGGCAAGGGTCCTCTCCCTTCCTCTGTTCTACGTCGGATATTAGCCTCACGGGTCACACCGTGAAATTTCTCACTCTCCATAAAGAGCGTCTACGCTGTTTATGGGTTCTGATCACATCAGGTGATGGAGAAGCTATGAGTTCATCGTGTATAGAAGAAGTCAGCATCCGGAATGATGACTGGTTCCGGATAGTCAATGAATTGCTGAGCCGCGCGGGTATCACCATCAACGGCCCGGCATCCTCCGATTTACAAATTAAACACCCCGATTTTTTTAAACGCGTCCTGAAGCAGGGCTCGCTGGGTCTCGGCGAGAGCTACATGGACGGCTGGTGGGAGTGCGAACGGCTGGACATCTTTTTCCACAAGGTGTTGCGCGCGGGTCTGGAATCACAGCTGCCCAGCCACCTGAAGGATACCCTTCGCATCGCCACTGCCCGTCTGTTCAACCTGCAAAGTAAAAAGCGCGCCTGGATTGTCGGCAAAGAGCACTACGATCTTGGCAACGACCTGTTCAGCCGCATGCTCGATCCGGCGATGCAGTACTCCTGCGGTTACTGGAAAGAGGCCACCACGCTTGAGCAGGCGCAGCAGGATAAACTGCGGCTCATCTGCGAAAAACTGCAGCTACAGCCCGGTATGCGGGTACTGGATATCGGCTGCGGCTGGGGTGGTCTGGCAGAGTTTATGGCGCAGCACTATGGCGTGAGCGTAGTCGGCGTGACCATTTCAGCGGAACAGCAACGCATGGCGCAGGCGCGTTGCGCCGGGCTGGATGTGACTATCCTGTTGCAGGATTACCGCGATCTGAACGATCAGTTCGACCGTATTGTCTCGGTGGGGATGTTCGAGCACGTGGGGCCAAAAAACTACAACACCTATTTTGAAGTGGTGGATCGTAACCTGAAGCCGGATGGCCTGTTCCTGCTGCATACCATTGGTTCGAGAAAAACCGACCATCGCGTCGATCCCTGGATAGACAAGTACATCTTTCCGAATGGCTGTTTACCCTCAGTTCGCCAGATTGCCAACGCCAGCGAAGCCCATTTTGTGATGGAGGACTGGCATAATTTTGGCGCTGATTACGATACCACGCTGATGGCCTGGCATGAGCGCTTCATTGCCAGCTGGCCGGAGATCGCCGACAACTATTCTGAACGATTTAAACGGATGTTCAGCTACTATCTGAATGCCTGTGCCGGTGCGTTTCGCGCCCGTGATATTCAGCTGTGGCAGGTGGTATTCAGCCGCGGTGTGGAGCACGGTCTGCGGGTGGCCCGCTAAAAAAGACCCCGGCTTGCCGGGGTCTTTTTTTATCACGCGTCGTTGAGCGTCTGCTGGATAGCGGCGGCCTCTTTGGCCGCCAGTACGCGCTCCACGGTATCCACCACCGCCTGGGTTTGCGGATCGATTTCGATATTCACTCTGTGACCCAGCTTTTTGCTGCCGAGGGTGGTGCGCTGCAGCGTCTCCGGGATCAGGTGGACGCAGAATCGGGTAGGCGTTACTTCACCAACGGTCAGACTGATGCCATCCACGCCAATAAAACCTTTATAGAGGATGTACTTCATCAATGACGGATCCTGCACCTTGAACCAGATTTGACGATTATTTTCTGAGGTGAGGATTTTGGCGATTTCCGCGGTGGTCATAATATGGCCTGACATTAAATGCCCGCCAATTTCGTCGCTGAATTTCGCGGCGCGCTCCACGTTAACAATATCGCCCTCAACCAGGTCGCCCAAATTGGTAATGCGCAGCGTCTCTTTCATTAAATCGAAGCTGATGAGATTACCGTTAATTTCGGTCACCGTCAGGCAACAACCGTTGTGTGCAACCGATGCCCCGGTCTCCAGCCCATCAAGCATCTCATCCGGCAGGGCGACGACATGGGTGCGGAAGTTGGGTTTTTCATCAATGGACACCAGTTTTGCGGTGCCCTGCACAATACCAGTAAACATGCTTACGACTCCTGTTTGTTCCTTCGGTGTTAACACCGTTTAATCTCACCACAATAACAGTTGAAAATAGAGGTTGCCAGTACCCACCTTTTCTGGCGATTTTTTCACTAGATAATTAGCTTATCCCCGCTACAATAGCTGGAATTCCCCGCATCTTCTTCTTGCTGTTTTTCGCAGCGGCTTTTTTTGCATTCAAATAACAACAAAACCAAAGGTGTTCACGTGCAGAAGTACATGAGTGAAGCGCGTCAGTTATTAGCTCTGGCAATCCCGGTGATACTCGCGCAAATCGCCCAGACCTCAATGGGGTTCGTCGATACGGTTATGGCGGGTGGTTACAGCGCCACCGATATGGCCGCGGTAGCCATCGGTACCTCTATCTGGCTACCGGCTATTCTCTTCGGCCACGGCCTGTTGCTGGCCTTGACGCCAGTGATTGCCCAGCTGAACGGCTCCGGGCGGCGGGATCGCATCGCCCATCAGATCCGTCAGGGCTTTTGGCTGGCCGGTCTGGTCTCGGTGTTGATCATGCTGGTGCTATGGAACGCGGGCTATATTATTCACGCCATGCGCAATATTGACCCGGCCCTGGCGGATAAAGCCGTCGGCTATTTACGCGCCCTTCTCTGGGGGACGCCGGGTTATTTATTCTTCCAGGTGATGCGTAATCAGTGCGAAGGTCTGGCGAAGACCAAACCGGGCATGGTGATGGGCTTTATCGGCCTGCTGGTCAATATTCCGGTGAACTACATCTTTATTTACGGTCATTTCGGCATGCCTGAACTGGGCGGCATCGGCTGCGGTGTTGCCACGGCGGCAGTCTACTGGGTGATGTTCTTCGGCATGCTCTCTTATGTGAAGCGTGCCCGCTCCATGCGTGATATCCGTAACAAAGCGGGTTTCAGCCAGCCGGACATGGAGGTGGTCAAACGTCTGGTGCAGCTGGGCCTGCCTATCGCGCTGGCGCTCTTTTTCGAGGTGACGCTGTTCGCGGTGGTCGCGCTGCTCGTCTCCCCGCTGGGGATTGTGGATGTGGCCGGGCACCAGATCGCCCTTAACTTCAGCTCGCTGATGTTCGTTCTGCCGCTGTCGCTTGCTGCCGCGGTGACCATTCGCGTCGGTTATCGCCTCGGTCAGGGCTCCACGCTGGATGCGCAAATCGCAGCCCGGACCGGCATTGGCGTAGGCATGTGCATGGCCGTCTGCACCGCGCTGTTCACCGTCACGCTGCGCGAGCAGATTGCCCTGCTCTATAACGATAACCCGGAAGTGGTGCTGCTGGCCTCCCATCTGATGCTGCTCGCGGCCGTGTACCAGCTTTCCGATTCAATCCAGGTGATCGGCAGCGGCGTGCTGCGAGGTTATAAAGATACGCGGTCGATCTTCTTTATCACCTTTATCGCCTACTGGGTGCTGGGTCTGCCGAGCGGCTATATTCTGGCGCTCACCGATCTGGTGGTGGATCGTATGGGCCCGGCCGGTTTCTGGATGGGCTTTATCATCGGTCTGACCTCCGCCGCCGTTATGATGATGCTGCGCATGCGTTTTTTACAGCGCCAGCCATCCAGCGTGATTTTGCAACGCGCTGCACGTTAATCACCCGCCAGCCGCCTGCGGGCGGCTACTTTCTCTTCATTTTGCGCGGGAATAGAGCAATCGCGTGAAATCTGAAAGAAAATTGCGGTTTGCCTCTTGCCTCATGCGACCACTGCCGCTAATATCCGTCCCCGTTGTCACACACAACAATGCGTTCATAGCTCAGTTGGTTAGAGCACCACCTTGACATGGTGGGGGTCGTTGGTTCGAGTCCAATTGAACGCACCATTCTGCGTCCGTAGCTCAGTTGGTTAGAGCACCACCTTGACATGGTGGGGGTCGGTGGTTCGAGTCCACTCGGACGCACCATTTCAGTTCTGAAATGGTGCAATCCCTCTTCTTCTCTGATTTATCACTTTCGCTTCGTTTCTGAGTTGCTCATCACCCGTTTTCTACCACACTTAACCTGCATAGCATTTTTCCCATGGATTCGGTAAAAAAACAGCAGGTAAACACAATGAAAAAAATTGCCATTGTCGGAGCAGGTCCCACGGGGATCTATACCCTCTTTTCTCTTCTGAAACTGAATACACCGCTTTCCGTTACCGTTTATGAACAGGCTGAAGAGGCCGGCGTCGGGATGCCCTATAGCGATGAAGATAACTCGCGCATGATGCTGGCCAACATCGCCAGCATTGAGATCCCGCCCCTTTTCTCCACCTACCTCGCGTGGCTGCGCACCCAGAGCGAGGCGCATCTTGCGCGCTACGGCGTGCAGAAATCCACCCTGCACGACCGACAGTTCCTGCCGCGCATTCTGCTGGGCCAGTATTTCCGTGACCAGTTCCAGGCGCTCATCGCACAGGCACGAAAACAGGGCTTCGAGATCACCGTCCAGGAGTCCTGTCAGGTGAGCGATCTGCTGGCCAGCACCGAGGGGGTGAGCATCTGGACCGACGGCAAACTCACTCCTGACCAGTTCGAGCTGGCGGTGATCGCCACCGGCCACGTCTGGCCGGACGAAGATACCTCTCCACGCGACTTCTTCCCGAGCCCCTGGTCCGGGCTGATGGAGGCCAGTATCGGCGCGGGCAAGGTGGGCATTTTAGGTACCTCCCTGAGCGGACTGGACGCGGCAATGGCCGTCGCCGTACAGCATGGCAAATTCATTGAGACCGATGACGAGCAGATCCACTACCGGCTCGATGAGAAGAGCGAGGCGCTGAAGATTGTGCTGATGTCCCGCTCTGGCATCCTGCCCGAAGCCGATTTCTACTGTCCTATCCCTTACGAGCCTTTAACCGTGGTTACGGAAACGGCCATCGAGGCGGCGATCCAGCAGGGCACCACCGGCCTGCTCGACCGGGTGTTCAGGCTGATGGTTGAAGAGCTGAAGCAGGCCGACCCGCAGTGGAGCAAGGCGATCGCCCTGGACATCCTCACCGCCGACAGCATCCGCGACGCCTGGTTTGCCGATCGCCAGAAGCATGGCCCGTTCCGCTGGGCGGTCTCTAACCTGGATGAAGTGGAGCGCAACAAGCGGGACCGCCGCACGTTGCCGTGGCGCTACACCGTGTTGCGGCTGCATGAGGCTGTGGAGAAGATTGTGCCCTACCTGGATGAGACCGACAGAGAACGTTTCAAAACGGGGCTGGCGCGGGTGTTTATCGACAATTATGCGGCGATCCCCTCACGGTCGGTGCGCCGACTGCTGGCCCTGCGCGAGGCGGGCATCATCAGCATCGAGGCGCTGGGCAATGAGTATGAACTGGCCGCAGAAGAGACCCGGACGGTCATTCACGCCGAGGGTAAACGCTGGATCTTTGATACCTTTATCGACGCCCGCGGGCAAAAAGCGCTGAAAAGCAAAGACCTGCCGTTCCCTTCCCTGCGCGAACAGCTTGTCTCTGCGGGAGAAGATATCCCCGACGTCGGCGACGATTACACTTTGCTGGCACCGGAGTACCTGCGCGGGCGCATCGCCTTCGGCGCCCTGCCCTATCTGATGCACGATCGTCCCTTTGTCCAGGGTCTGGTGGCTTGTGCGGAGATCGGCGAAGCGATGGCGAAAGCCGCCGTTCAGCCCGCCTCCCGCGTACGCAGGCGATTGCCGTTTATGGCGGAGTAAAGGCGGTTTCGCAGGCGGCGGCCAACGCCAGCAGCGGAGATTCATCGGCTGCGGGAGAGAGAATTTCCAGCCCCACGGGAAAGCCGCTGCACGTTCTGCCGCAAGGAAGCGTGATCGCGGCGAAACCGCTGATGGCCGCCAGCTCAGGCGCACATCCGGGCGGCATCTTCTCCAGGCTGTTAGGTATACGGCATACCGTTGGGTAAAGGTAAGCGTCGACTCCCGCCTGCTCAGCTACCTGACCAAGAGTGTGGCGCAGCCGACGCCGCAGCTCTCTTTCGGCGCGCCACGCCGGGGTTTTTAGTTTGTCGCTGGCGAGCATCCGGGTCAGCAGCGGCAAAAACTCCGGTAAAAATTGCCCGGATGCCACAATCGCATGCAGATCCGTCGGCGCCCCTGGCTGCCGCTTTAACCAGGCATCGAACCCCACGCGAAATTCGAACAGGCTCAGGCAGGTTGCTTCCTCCACGTCGCGCAGTATCGGCAGGTCGATCTCCGTAAGCGTTGCGCCGTGACGCGCAAGCTGCGCGAGGGCGGCATGCCATACCTCTCCCAGGTGTGAGTCGCTCCCTTGCAGGGTGCGGAGCACCCCAAAACGCACCCCTTTCAGCGAAACGGGTTCAAGGGTCCGTGGCGTCTGGCCGTGAATAATCCAGTGCAGCAGGGCCGCATCCTGCACGCTATGTACCATCGGCCCCACCGTGTCTTTACTGAGAGAGAGCGGCGCGATGCCCTCCATTTGCACCCTGCGCACCCGCGGTCTTAACCCCACCAGCCCGGTATAGCTGCACGGGATGCGGATCGAACCGCCGGTATCGGTTCCTAACGCCCCCTCCGCCATCCCTGCCGCTACCGCCGCCGCGCTGCCACCGCTGGAGCCGCCTGCCGTGATGCCTGGGAAAAGCGGATGATGTACATCGCCGCCAAGGGAGCTGCGGGAGCGGACGTCGAAGGCAAACTCGGACATATTGGCCCGGGCCAGAATTATCGCCCCGGCAGCCCGCAGACGGCGCACCACCAGCGCATCCCCTGTGGACCGAAGCGCGGCCAGGGCCTGACACCCTGCCGTTATCGGCAGTCCGGTGCAGGCGATATTATCTTTGACGATCAGCGGCACGCCGTGTAGCGGCCCCAGCAGCTGGCCGCGACGCCGCAGCGACTGGCAGATGTGCGCCTGGGCCTGCGCCTCCGGGTTGATGCCGAGGATTGCGTTCAGCTGCGGCTGCCCGGCGATGATCGCCAGCCGTCGGGCTATCTCTTCGGGGGCATCCCTGGGGGGAATCAACCGACTCTTTTGCATATTGTCCTCTTCACAGTCATGCCGGGGGCCAGCGCAGCGCGCTGACCTCCCGTTGCAATCAGTCCCGCAGCCCGGAGGTGATGGCATCCAGCGCTTCCGGATGCAGACGGATCTCCGCGGCGCGACGGTGCCCCTGCATCCCCTCGGTACGGCTCTGGCGAATGGCCGGTTCCGCAATCGCCGCGATGCCCTGCTCATCGATCCACTGATGGGTACAGATTTTAACGTAAGCCCCCACCCACAGCCCGCCGGTGTAACGTGCTGCCGCCATGGTTGGCAGGGTGTGGTTGGTGCCGCAACATTTGTCCGAGAAGACCACGCTTGCGTTCTGGCCGATAAACAGCGAGCCATAATTGCGGATTTTCGCCGCCGTGCTGTGCGGGTCGCGGGTATGGACCTGCAGATGCTCGGTCGCCATATGATCCGCAAAGGCGATCAGCTGCTCTTCGCTGTCGCAGACCACAATTTCTCCCTGACGACGCCAGGCTTCGCCCGCGGTCGCGGCGGTAGGCAGCGTCATCAGCTGGCGCTCAATTTCTGACAGCACCCCCTCGGCGATTGCCCGGCTGGTGGTTGCCAGCCCGACGCGAGTGTGGACATCATGCTCGGCCTGCGCCAGCAGATCGGCGGCAATAATGCGCGCATCGGCGCTGTCGTCGGCGACGGTGAAGATCTCGCTCGGCCCCGCCAGGGCATCAATCCCCACTTTGCCAAACACCTGGCGCTTGGCCTCGTTCACAAAGGCGTTGCCCGGTCCGACAATTTTGTCCACTGCCGGTACGCTCTCCGTTCCCCAGGCCATGGCCGCCACCGCCTGAGCGCCGCCAATTTTAAAGATCCGATGGGCCCCGGCCAGGTGACAGACCGCAATCATCGACGGGTGTGCCGCGGGCGGCAGACAGGCGATGATCTGTTCGCATCCGGCAACCGTGGCGGGCACGATGGACATCACCGACGCGGAGAGGATCGGATAGCGGCCCCCCGGCACATAACACCCCACCGTCTGAACCGGAATAATCCGGTGCCCCAGATGCACGCCAGGCAGGGTTTCCACCTCCAGCGGCTGCATGGTGGCAAGCTGAGCCTCGGCAAAGCGCCTGACCTGGGCGATGGCAAACTCGCTGTCGCGGCGGGTCTGCGGGTCCATCTCGCGCAGCGCGGTCTCAATCTCCTTGGCCGTGACTTCAAACTGCGCGGGCACCACCTTATCAAACTGCCGCGAGAAATCTCTCAGGGCCGCGTCGCCCTCGTCTTTTACCCGCGCAATAATGCCACCGACCGTGTCGGTTAACGATTTGTCGGCCTGCGCATCCTGCCCCTGGGGACGTTTGATCCAGCTCACCTGGTCAACAATTGACTGTACAGACATTATGCTTCCTCCATTTGACCCAGTTTGATTTGTGCCAGCAGCGCCAGGTGATCGTAAAGCACCCACTCGTCGACAATTTTGCCGTTAATAATGTGGTAGTGAGACATCCCCATCACGAACAGACGTTTACCGGTCGGTTTACCCAGCTCGCCGTAGCCCAGGTGGTGACCCTCGATGATCCAGCGTATCGCTACTTTCGTGCCGCCTTCGTCGCACGGGTTGGAGCAGATGTGCTGCGGCAGCCAGGCGCCGTCAGGGATCATGCCGATCAGGGCCAGGGTCTGGTGCGTCACCGACGCAGTGCCGTACAGCTCTTTCATCAGCGGGCCATGCCACTGAACGTTCGGCGCGTAGACCTCTTTGATCTTGCCGAGCATCCGGCGGTTATAGATTTCGTGCATCCAGCGCAGGCACTGCTCTTCGGTGTCGGTATGGGCGATGGAGACATCGCAGACCATCTCCGGCGGATACTGCCCCAGCATGCGGCCGTTTTCACCGATGTCGGTAACGCGAAAGCCCTTGTCGAACTGCTCTTTCGCCATGTTAAAGGCGATCTCATCGGTGTTCAGTCCCAGCTGCTTCATCAGCGACATGTTGTCGCTCACCACCCACTCGCGATAGATCTTGTTCTCGTGGATCATGCAGTCGGCCACGGTGCGGGTGACGAACGTTCGGTTGGTCGGTTTGCCAAGGTGGCTGAACTGGGTATGGCGCCCGCTGCCGGTCACCAGGTGCGAGGTGTAAAAACCGTCCACGTCGTTACCGTTCCAGATCACCTGGGTCGCCATGCCGCGGCGCTCCGGAAAAGCCACCAGGCGTTGCAGCGTATCCTGCACCACCTGCTCGCGGGTATAGAGAGTACCCAGCGCGTTATATAAGACGCAGTTGTGCGTATAGTGGGTGTAAATTAATCCTACGTCGCGTTCATCCCATATTTTATGGGTGCAGCGAACAATATAATCGACTATGTCGGTATAACACTCATCGAACCCGCGTAATGATTGCGCCCGCGGACGTTTCTGCGGCACTAAATCAATAAAGTCGCGACGCTCAACCTGTAATACCGGTTCATCACGGGTGAGCTTATTATTTTTTTCAGGTACGGCTGGTGCTTTATTTGTTGCTTCAGTTGAAGACATATAAACCCCTGCTTCTGTTTTCAGACAATACGATCCCGCACCCGGAATGGATGGAGAATGGAGCCGCAATATTTATTGCGGCGGATTTAAAAACGTTCAGGTAAGAAATATAGCGGAGGCGGACCTCCGGTTAATTGACGATTTGCGACCAGATAGCTAATTCATCAATACCAAGATATTCGCGAATAATTAAACCATCGCGTAATTCAAGCTGACTGATACCGGTGATCGATACCGGCTTACGGGTCGGCACGCCAAACTTGCCATATCCGTCGTGCCAGGTCAGGAGCGACCAGCGCAGCGAAATGCGCACCGGCTCGCCAGGGTCGCGGCGCACGATAAGGTGGTGCAGCTGCACTTCGCTGTCGGCAAAAGAGGCGCGGTATCCCGACAGTAGTGCAGCAATCTCCTGCTCTCCCGTGCCGCTGCAGTGGCCCGGCGCGTAGAGCGTGGCGGCAGGATGATACAGACCCGGCACGGTGCCGCTGTTACCGCCCGCCCACATGGTGAGATAGCGCTCTACTACTCCGGCAATCGGCCCTTCGACATCATCCCCTTCCGGGCCACCCGCCCAGCGGGCGTCCAGCGTTTCGGCGGTCGCCCGGGGAATACCCAGCTGCTCCTGCATGCCCGCCAGATTGCGCGCAAATTCCTGCACGTTGAGTCCGAGCTGAGCGACAATCGCCGCTCTGTCCTGCAAAAGCCACTCCTGGCGCACCGCGCCGTCGGCACAGATACGGTCGGCCCAGGTGCGCACCCAGAGGGTTTTGCCGCTGGGTGCGCCGAAGAAGCCTTCGCCCATATGGCGAATGCAGGCGATGGTACGCTGGGCGGCGTAGTACTCATTGCCGGGATTCTCGGTCGCCAGAATGTCTTCTGTCAGCACGGTGCGCTGGGGAAAGCTGTGCATCGCCTCCAGGGTCAGGCGCATAAACTGCGGCAGATCGGTTAGCTGTTTTTCCGGGGTGATAAAGACCACCGGCGTAGCGTAGAAGTCGGCAAGCTGGCCGATATCCTTTTGTTCCCAGACCACATGCGTCAGGGTGAGAATAAACTGTTGGATGGAATCGAACTGGGGGCTGAAGCCCGGCAATCTGCTCATTTGTCCTCCTGCGTCTGGAACATGTAATAACCCTCGGCGTCGATAGCCCCCGCATGCGGTCGGCGCGCGGAGTGGCGTACCACCAGTTTGCCCGGCACGGTAATTTGTTCAGGTTCGATCGTACCGCTGTCGATCTGCTTCATCAGCAGCTCCACCGTGGCGCTGACCATCGCCTCGACGGGCTGTGACGCGGAAGTTAATGCATAGGATGCCCAGCCGGAGGGGCCGATATCGTCGTAACCCACAATAGAGACATCTTCCGGGATGCGCAGGCCAAACTCGTAGCGCGCCACGTCCATGACGATCACTGCCATATGGTCATTGGCGACAAAAATGGCGTCCGGCGCGGGGGATGCAGAGAAGAGCGCATAGGCCGCTCGGGCCGTCTCCTGGGCATCGTAATTGCCGTTCACCACCCGGACATCGTCAATGCCCTGCTCCTGCAAAGCCTGCAAATACCCGCGCTGACGGGCGATGTTGACGGACGAGTCCGCCACCCCGCCTACGTAGGCAAAGCGTTTATGTCCTGCCGCCAGTAAAAATTCGGCAATCTGGCGGGATGCCGCCTCGTTATTGCTGTTAACGCTCGATGCCATTCCGCTCTCTTCGCTGCGGTTAAACAGCACCACCGGGATCCCGGCGGCAAGGCACTCCTGGGAGAGGTCGAGCGACAGGGTGACCGAAGCCAGCACGATGCCGTCCACCCGGTACTGCATGATCTGGTCGAAAATCCGGTCAACATTCCCGTCGCGATCGCCGACAAACAGCAGCAGGTGATAGTTAAGGGTGTCCAGCTTTTGCGCCAGCGCCTCAAGCACCTGGGGGTAAAACTGGTTATCAAAATAGGAGATCACCACGCCGATGATCCGCGAGCGGGCCGTGTTAAGCGAGCGGGCGATGGCGTTAGGCCGATAGCCCAGCTCACGCGCCGCCTTGAGCACCTTCTCACGCGTTGCCGGTGAGATGCTCGCCCCCGGCGTGAAGGTGCGGGACACCGCCGATTGTGATACTCCCGCCAGCTGCGCCACCTGCTGAGAGGTCACCGCTGTAAAAGTCTTACGTTTCATTACCGTGAGTTCCTTATCCCTGTGACTCCCCTCATCGGCACTTGTGGCAGGGCTATTCCCTGTCACCGCGCCGCAGGAAGCGGGTACTTTTTATACTTACACCATGTTTGCATGCGTATGCAACAGCCTAAATTATTTTTTTCACAATGGTGATAAACGACCTTTACAAATTTGAAACCTTTTCGTAACTTCAATTTTTGAATACGTATGCAGAGCAATATTCACACCGTCAATTGTACCGGGCAGCCTGGTCAGTATCCAAAGGGATTGAGCCGGTAAACGTTGTACTTGACTGGTTTTAACCCATTACGTTTTAAGAGGTTCACAACCATGTTTCGAGCACTGTTACGCCGACCCGAAGCCCGGCTCTTTTTTATCATCAGCGTGTTGTTTTTTATCTGTATTCACAGCATTGATGCGTTCCTGGCCCCGATGATGATCAACCAGGGGATGGAGCCGCAGGTGATGGGGATCATCATGGGGGCCAGCGGCCTCGCCACGCTGCTGATCCGCTTTCCGCTGGGGATTGTTTCCGATGTGGTGAAGAGTCGAAAAATCTTTATCCAGGGGGCGCTGGTCCTGCCGATTATCGCCTGGCCACTGGCATGGCTGGAGCCTAACGCCCTCACCCTCTATCTGGCGAAGGCGGCTGACGGCGTCACCGCTGCCACCTGGGTGCTCTACAACATTCTCTTTATTCGCTATTTTGACCGCAAAGATGCCCCTGCTGCGGTGGCCTTTCTGGCGCTGGCAGGGCCGCTGGGGGTGTTTCTCGGCAACTGCATTGGGGGTCTGTTGATTCACTATTTTGAGAACAACATCGCATTTTTCGTCTCCTGCGTCTCGGCGCTGGTGGCGCTGCTTCTCACCACCCGCATCCAGGATGTACACGATCCGGTCAAAGCCCCGACGCTGAAAGCCTGTATCGCCGGTGCCCGCCTGCAGTTGGCCGACCGTTCGGTGTGGCTGATCGGTATCCTGGCGACCCTCGTTATCCTGGTGCCTTTTGCTACCCGCGATACGCTGACGCCGATCTATGCCGAGCAGTTAGGCGGGCGTGCCGGGATCTTAACCCTGCTGAGTAACATCCATCTGATCTTCTACGCCCTCGCCATCGCCCTGTGCAGCAGCCTCTTTTATCAGCGCCTTGGGCTGATGAAGACGGCGGTGCTGGGCATTGTCCTGCAGGTGTTGTCGACCTTAGGCATCCCCTTCACCAGCAATATGTATGTCATCTATCTGTTGCAGGCGCTGGCGGGCTTCTCGTTCGGGATGGCGTTCGCGGCCTTTATGTCCCTGAGCGTGGTCAATACCACTTCCGATGAGCAGTCCACGCGCATGGGTCTGTTCCAGACCATCTACTCCTGCGGCATGTTTGCCGGGCCGGTGATCATGGGCGTGATGATGCAGCACATTAATCTGTCGTCCGGCTATCTCTTTATTGCTGGCCTGTCGGTTATCGCGGCCATTGCCACCCCGCTCTCCGTGCGCTGGGTGAATAGTCGTAAAACGCCGCCGTCTGCGGAATTATCCCTTAACGCCCCACTCGCGCCCGCGCGCGACCAGTAATATTTAACACCCAAACATTTATCCCGGCCCGCCGGGAGGACAGTTGTCACCTTAATTATGCGAGGAAGAGATTGTGGCTTATATGCTTAAAACCAGTAAACCGGTTCAGGAACGTCAGGATGCGCAGCGTCAAATAAGGGAAACGGTAGAGCTTATTCTGGCGGATATTGAAAAACGCGGTAATAAAGCTATTCGCGAATTATCCATTAAGTTTGACCGCTATGATCGGCAGGATTATCGCCTGAGCGACGCGGAAATTAATGCCTGTATCAATAAATTAAGCCGCCAGGATATTCACGATATCGAATTTGCGCAGGAGCAGGTCTTTAATTTCGCCCGCGCTCAAAAAGAATGTCTGCGGGATCTGGAAATTGAAACCCGTCCGGGGGTGATTCTCGGGCATAAAAACATCCCCATTAATGCGGTGGGGTGTTATGTCCCGGGCGGGAAATATCCCCTGCTGGCCTCGGCGCATATGTCGATTATCACCGCCAACGTGGCGGGCTGCTCCCGCATCGTGAGCTGCGCGCCGCCGTTCGGCGGCGAACCGGCACCCGCAATCGTCGCGGCGCAAAAAATGGCTGGTGCCACGGAAATTTATGCGCTGGGGGGAATTCAGGCCATCGGCGCGATGGCGCTGGGCACCGATTCGCTCTCGCCGGTCGATATGCTGGTCGGGCCCGGTAACGCCTTTGTGGCGGAGGCCAAACGCCAGCTGTTTGGTCGGGTCGGGATTGACCTCTTTGCCGGTCCGACGGAGACGCTGGTGATTGCCGACGACACCGTTGACGCCGAAATGTGCGCCACCGACCTGCTGGGACAGGCAGAGCATGGTGTGACCACCCCAGCCATTCTGCTGACCAACTCGATGACCCTTGCCAAAGAGACGCTGCGCGAGATCGATCGCCTGCTGGAAAAACTGCCCACCGCTGATATTGCCCGCCAGGCGTGGCGCGATTACGGGGAGATCATCGTCTGCGACAGCTACGAAGAGATGCTCGCGGAAGCCGACCGCATCGCCTCTGAGCATGTCCAGGTTATGACCGCCCGGGACGACTGGTTCCTGGCCAACATGACTAACTTCGGCGCCCTGTTCCTCGGCCCGCGCACCAACGTTGCCTATGGCGATAAGGTGATCGGCACCAACCACACGCTGCCCACGCAAAAAGCGGCGCGTTACACCGGCGGCCTGTGGGTGGGGAAATTCATGAAAACCTGCACCTGGCAGAAAGTCCTCAGCGATGAAGCCACCACCGAGATCGGCAGCTACTGCTCGCGCCTCTCGCTGCTGGAAGGCTTCGCCGGACATGCTGAGCAGGCCAATATCCGCGTCCGCCGCTACGGCCAGGTTGAGGTGCCTTACGCCACCCCGGCGCCGATCAGAGAGAAGGTGTAAGTCATGGCGTTTCCTGAGATGCCCTCCTTCGGCCTGCACGGAAAGCGGGCCCTGGTGACGGGCGGCTCCCGCGGACTGGGATTCGCCTGCGCTGTCGCCCTGGCGCAGAGTGGCGCAGAGGTGTGGATTGCCGCCAGGGATCGCCAGGCGCTGGATGCGGCTGCCACCCTCGCCGCCGAACGCGGGCTGCTGCTGCGTCCGGTGGCGCTGGATATCACCGATGTCGCCCAGGTGGAGGCCGTCACCGAAGCCCTGCCCGCCTTCGACATTCTGGTCAACAGCGCCGGGCTGGCTCGCCACGAACCGTTTCTGGCGGTCAGCGAGGCGAACTTTGATGCGGTGATGGCGATCAACCTGCGGGCGACCTTTTTTGTCAGCCAACGGATCGCCGCCCGGATGCGTGAGGAGCGAATAGCAGGCTCGATCATCCACATCTCCTCCCAGATGGGGCATGTCGGCGGCCCTAAGCGCAGCGTCTACTGCGCGTCGAAATTTGCGCTGGAAGGGTTAACCAAAGCCATGGCGCTGGAGCTTGGCGAGGCGGGGATCCGGGTTAATACCCTCTGCCCGACCTTTATTGAGACGGCGCTGACCGCATCGTCGCTGGCCGACCCCGCCTTTCGCCACTACGTGCTGGAGAATATCAAGCTCGGACGTACCGGTACCGTCGAAGATGTGATGGGGCCGGTGGTGTTCCTGGCCTCCGGCGCCGCAGCGATGATCACCGGCAGCGCGCTGATGGTCGACGGCGGCTGGACCGCAACCTGAGGAGTAAGATTGTGGATAATCACGCCCTGCCGCTGGTGCTGATTAGCGGCACGCTCTGTAACGCGCGTCTCTGGCAGCCGGTGCTCGACAGGCTCAACCTCTCTGACGTGCTCTGCATTACGCTGACGGACGCGACGTCGGCGGCAGACGCCTCGCGAAACCTGCTGCACGAACTGCCGCCGCGCTTCCTGCTGGCTGGCTTTTCGCTGGGGGCGATTGTGGCCCTGCAGATGGTCGCCGACGCGCCACAGCGCATCGCCGGGCTGGCGCTGCTGTCGGTCAATCCCCTTGCCGATACGCCAGAAAATGCGGCTTCCCGACGCGAGGCGGTACGCGTGGCGCGACAGCAGGGTGTGGCGGACTGGCTCTCCGCCAGCCTGTGGCCGAAATACGTTGCCCCGACGCGCACGCAGGATGCCGCCCTGCACGATCTGATTTGCCAGATGGCCAGAGAATGCGGGCCCGCCATCCTGGCGACGCAGACCGAAATCGCCATTACCCGGCGGGACAATCGCGGGGCGCTCCCGGCCCTCGCCTGCCCCATCGTTGTTATCAACGGCCTGCACGATCCCATCTGCACGCCGTCTCACCACCAGCGGGTTATTGAGAGTGCGCCTCAGGCGACGCTTGTCACCCTCGCCTCAGCCGGGCACTTCACCCTGCTTGAAGCGCCGGATGAGGTTGCTCACCCGCTACGTCACTGGATCCAGGAGTGTTTAGATGCGTAAAAACAGACTCAAGGCAATGCCCGACGGCAGCGCCGTGATTAACGGCTGGCTGGCCATCCCGTCGGGCTACAGCGCGGAGATCGCCGGCCATCAGGGTTTTGATGCCGTCACCGTCGATCTTCAGCACGGCATGATTGACTTCGCCAGCGCGCTCTCCATGCTGCAGGCCCTCTCCGCTACCCCGGCGGTGCCGCTGGTGCGGGTGCAGGATAACGATCCGGCGCAGATCATGCGCATGCTGGATGCGGGTGCCTACGGCATTATCTGCCCGATGATCTCCACGGCTGAAGAGGCCCGCCGCTTTGTGGCCGCCTGCCGTTATCCACCGCTGGGCAACCGCTCCTTTGGCCCTGCCCGGGGGCTGCTCTACGGTGGCGCGGATTATCCGCAGCACGCCAACGACGAAATATTGACCCTGGCAATGATCGAAACCCGTGATGGGCTGGCGAACCTGGATGCAATCCTTGCCACCGACGGGCTGGACGGGGTCTTTATTGGCCCGAACGATCTGTCGCTGACCCTGACCGGCAGCGCCAGCGCCGAATCCCGTCACCCTGAGATGCTGGCTGCCATTGAGCGGGTCGTCAGTCGGTGTCGTCAGTGGCAAAAAATCGCCGGGATCTTTTGCACCTCTGGTGAGGCTGCTGCCCGGCGCATTAGCGAAGGTTTTCAGTTTGTCACCCCGGCGAACGATGTCATGCAACTTGGCCGCGCCTCACGCGAAGCCATCGCCCTGGCGCGGGGCAATGCGCTCCCCACTACCGGCGCATCAGGTTATTAACAGGAGAAAAGATGAAAGCACGTCACATTAGCCCCGAACTGGCCCGCAGCCGTCTGGTTGCCCCTGAAGATATGGTGTCCTGCAATCTGGCGTTTATCGATTGCAAACTACCCGGCTCCCACCTGAAACAGAACTACTCCTTTATTGGCCCGGGCGTTACCCAGTCCTCCGCTCAGGTGGTGAACATCCCGGAACCACACGGCTTTAATATCGGCGCCGCGGCGATGCCAAAAGGGGTGACCAACAATCTACATCTGCATTTCACCGCCGAAGTGTTCTTGATTCACGAGGGCACCTGGCGTTTTCGCTGGGGAGCCAACGGGGAAAATGAAGCCGAGTTCAGCGCTCCGGCCATTCTTTCTATTCCCACCTGGATCTTCCGCGGCTTTACCAATGTCAGTAAAGAAGAGACCTGCGGCATGGTCTACACGGTGCTCGGGGGGAATAACACCGGGGGGATTATCTGGCATCCGTCGATTCTGAACGCGGCCAGCGAGTATGGCCTCTATCTGAGCAAAGACAACATGCTTATCGACGTAAATGCGGGCGATACCCTCCCGGAACCGGCAGGACTGCTGGCGCCATTGCCTGCGGTAGAGATTGCCGCCCTGCGCCACTACTCCGTGGAGGAGATGCGCCAGAGGGCGGTAACCGGGGAAGATCGGCGCTGGTCGGCGGCGGGGTTACTCGATTCGGTCCTGCCCGGCCACGGCGGCGAGATCGCCCCGGTGATCGGCTTTGGTATCAGCCAGGATAAACACGCCGCGCCAGCTATCGTTAACCCGCACGGTTTTTCCGTTGAGTGGCTGCGCCTGGCCACGGAGCATGTGGTAGGTCGCCACCTCTGCCCGGATGTGCAGGTGATCATGGTCTTTAAAGGCACGCTGGAGGTGACCTGGAATAAAGAGGGCGAAGAGGTGAGCATTGTCGCCCCTGAGCGTTCGGTCATTTCGGTTCCGGCGAACAGCTGGCGGCGTTATCGCGCGTTGGATGGCGACATGGAGTGCATTCTGACCACCGAAGGCGATCAGCGTAAGCGCGTCTACTGGGATGAAGAGATACTGCAACAGGCGAGAGCGGCAAACCGCTGTCTGGATCCGGACGGGTACGTCACGGCGGCGGATCTGCTGCCGGAAACGGCGAAGCGCGCGGGTCTGAAACTTGAGGCGCTACCGTAAGGGAAATCAGGGCGGGATCGCCCGCCCTGAATGCGGCGTGTTACTCGAAGTAGACGCCAGGATTATCGGACAGCGAAACGAAGGTTTTCGTCTCTTTATCCAGGGCGCGAATTTCGCCGCTTTCGATATCGTACACCCAGCCGTGCAGGCGAATAGCGTTGTTACGCAGGCCGACCGCCACTGAAGGATGGGTTTTGATGTTGCTCAGCTGGGCGAAGACGTTCTCCTGCACCATGGCGTTGACCTTGTCGGTCGGGGTTTCCCAGGTTTTCTTTTCCACCACCGCTTTCGCCGCATCGGAGTAGCGCAGCCAGTGAGAGACGGCAGGCATCGGCTCGAGGTTGGCGTTGTCGGCAATCGCCTTCATCGCGCCACAGTTAGAGTGGCCGCAGATCACGATATCGGTCACGCCCAGGGCGACCACCGCATATTCGATGGTGGCGGAAACACCGCCCGGCTCCGGCCCGAAAGGCGGAACGATGTTGCCAGCATTGCGAATGACAAAGAGCTGTCCCGGCTCCTGCTGGGTCACTAACTCCGGCACCAGGCGGCTGTCAGAACAGGAGATGAACAGCGCTTTGGGATTCTGACTGGACGCCAGACTGCGGAAAAGGTCTTTACGTTGCGGAAAAATTTCTTTTTGAAAGCTGAGAAAACCTTCAATGATATGTTGCATAGCAATGTCTCATTTTTTTGTGATTGTTACAGGCATGATCGAGATCACGGTTTTTTGAGTTTACCCACCGGTCACGACTTCAGACAAGCAATATATTTCTGGACCGACCGCAGGACAATGTCCCGCGCGTTCGCGGAAATGTTCTGGCCTTCAAAGGCGCCGTAGAGGCGTTCGAAGGAAACCTTTTCCAGCCGGGCGGCGATCTCAGCCACGACGCCTGCCGGAAGCGGCAGCATGTTCGGGTAGCTCCACATAAAAGACACCGCATCTTTGCCCGGTGTTACCTGCAGAATATCCCCGGCCAGCAGAATACCGTCGTCGCGGTGCCAGTGCAGCACTGTCCCGCCGGCAAAATGGCCGCCCAGTCGGTGCAGCGTCACGCCAGGGGCGATCTCCAGCGAATCCCCCTCCCAGAAGCGCAGCGCCGGGCTGTCCCTCATCACCCACTGCCGATCGCTGGCGTGCAGGTATACCGGGGCGTTAAAGGCCGCCGCCCAATCCTGCATGGTGGTGTAGTAGTGCGGGTGCGAGATGGCGATGGCGTCGATACCGCCCAGCGCGGTCACCAGCGCCTGGGTGGCGGGATCGAGATTGGCGATGCAATCCCACAGCACATTACCCTGCGCGGTTTTCAGCAGGATCGCGCGCTGGTTGATGGCAAACGCGGGCACGGTTTTGATGCTCAATAAGTCAGGTTCAAGCTGTTGCCACTTGTTGGTGTGCGTGTTGGTCAGGGCGGAAAAATCAAGCCACTCCTGGCCCGTCGTGGGTACATACTGGCGCTCATCTTCGCAAATGGCACAGTGCTGCGGTTCGCGGTCGGCGTCATAAGACGTGCCGCAGGTTTTACATAAGACGATCACAACGCCTCCTGAGTCCGGGTGAGTCATCAGTATGGCAAGGATTATCCTTATGTGCGCTGGGGTGCCTCCTCCCTCTGTTTTGCTCTATAATACGACCTGGAACAAAAACCGAACAAAGCAGGTAAACGATGGAAATTGATCTCAACAATCTGGTGTTTGACGGGCTGGACGAAGCCGAAGAACGTAACGCTGAACGCCTTGAAGATGCGGATAAAAAAGCCCAGGCGATCGTGGCGGATGATGATTGCGGCGACGCCTGCAAGATCTGATAAAAAAGCCCCGGACTAGCGCCGGGGCTTTTAGTTTTATACCGGGTGGCGCTACGCTTACCCGGCCTACAACATCCTTCCCTCAGAGCCGCGTAAGCGCAGCGCCGCCGGGCATTTTTACGACTTCTTCAGCCCATCAATGGCTTGTTGCGCGCAGGCTTCATCCAGGTGCCCACCCGGCGCGCCGCCAATGCCGATGGCACCGATCGTCTCATCCCCTTCTTTGACCGGCAAACCACCGGCCAGCAGCAGCAGGCCCGGGATATCGCGCAGGTTCTGCGCGCCCGCGTTGCTCTGGGCAGACTCCATCACCTTCCCCGACGCGTTTTTTGTGCTGAGGGCGGTAAAGGCTTTCATTTCGCTGGCTTTCAGGGTGTGCGGACCGGCGTTATCCGTGCGCTGCACCGCTTTTACCACCCCGGCGCGATCCACCACCGTGACGCTGACCTGATAGTTTTTGCTGTGCAGGCCTGGATCGCCGCACTGGCTAACGCATTCGCCTGAGTCAGGGAGAGATTTTTTTGCGCTACAGACTGTGCATGCGCCGATACGCTGACCATCCCTGCTACACACACTGCCGCCATCATTAACTTTTTCATCGCACATCCTCTTGTAAGTGGGAACCCTTGCAGCGTATCGAAGCGGGCGATGAAATGTTATTCGGTTGACTACGCGGTGATCCTGGTAGTTATACGGATTGTAATTTGTCGTATTCCCGGATGGCCTGCACCAGGCTTGAGACGCCCAGCTTGACGAACACCGCCGCCCGGTGCGCTTCTACTGTCCTTGGGGAGAGATTCAGCCGGGCGGCGACCTCTTTATTACTGCTGCCTTCCATGAGCGCCAGCAGCACCTCGTGTTCCCGGGTGGTGAGCTGTTCAAACCGCGCTCGGACCCGCGTGGCCTCCTGCCAGACGCCCAAGCGCCGCTGGCTCTCGGCGAGGGCGGCGGTAATGGATTCAATCAGCGTGTCGGCATCCAGCGGCTTAGTGAAAAATTCAAACACGCCATTGTGAAACGCGCGGCGGCAGGCATCAATGGTGCCATGGCCGGTCATGAGGATCACCGGCAGCAGCGGCCACGGCCAGGCGCCCTCCTCCAGCCAGGCGAGCCCACCTTTGCCCGGCATGCGCATGTCCAGTAGCAGACAGCCGGTCAGGGATTTTTCCCCACTCTGAGCCGCGGTAAACGCGGCAATACTGTCATAAGGCTCCACATGCCAGTTCATACCTGTGAAAAGAAAAACCAGCGACTCCCTGACTGACGCATCATCATCAATCAACCAGATGACGTTATCCATTTACCTGACCCCCGTGGTGAGCAAACTGTAATCTGATCCTGGCCCCGCCCTCCGGGGCATTATCCAGAGCCAGCGTGCCATTCATCCGGGTGACCAACGACTCCGTTAAGGTCATTCCCAGCCCCGTGCCGCCCTCTCGCCCACTATAAAAAGGCATAAAGGCGTTGTGGAGTGCTTCCGGGGTAAAGCCAGGGCCGCCGTCGGTGATCGCTATGTGGATGCGTTCGCCTTCGCGGTGGCTGCGGATATGCACCCATCCCGCGGCGCGCTCCTGCTGGGCCTGAATAGCGTTGCTGAGCAGGTTATGCAGCACCTGTTCCAGCCACAGCCGGTCGGCGCAGAGCGTGCGGGCATCGGCGGCGAAATCATGGGTAAGTCGAACAGGACTGGCGGTGCGCTCATGCTCCAGCAGGTTACTGACATGCCGCCAGCACTCGGCCAGATCCACCGCCCCTAAGGTGACAGCCTCCTGGGTAACGTGCTCACGAAAGCGGGTCAGCAGCGCGCTAATGCGCTGGGTTTGCACCAGCGCCGAGCCCAGCGCCTGAGCAACCGCCGCAGGGTTATCCTGGCGCATCTGGCGCTGCGCCCCCTGGATCCAGGTCTGCACCGCCGTGAGAGGCTGGTTGATCTCATGCACAATGCCCGCGGTGATCTCCCCCAGGGTATTGAGCCGGGCATGTTGATAGTACCAGGCGCGCTGGTCGGCGTTCTGGCGCTGCTTACGCTGCCAGAGGATCACGCCACCTGCCGCTACCACGATGGCCCAGCCCGCAAACAGCAGGACAAACGGCAGCAGCGCCACGCTCAGCCACGCCGGTTGGGCCTCGGCCAGCAGAATAAACGGCTGGGTATGCTGAGAAAACTGTCGCTGCCAGTGCCAGAAAGCCTCTGTTGGCGGTGGCGCCATCTCACCGGAGAGATTCAGGGTGAGGCGGGAAAAGCGGGGCCAGGCGGTGAGGACCGGCGAAGGGTCAATCAGCACCCGGATCTGTCGCCAGGGGTTGTAGAGCCAGTACTGCTTGGCCGTCACCGGTTCAACCCGTGCGGTGTCGAGCGCGCGACCAGAGGTGGTTTGCAGGTCGAGTATTTGCGGGAATTTTTTACGCAGCGCCGCCAGATCTTCATCGCCATTCAACAGCGGCAGCACTGATTCATTCTGGGTGAGAACCGCGCCGATCTCCGTAAACGCCGTGGCAAATTCCCGGTCGAGTGCCCAGTACTGACGGCGGATCTGCTCGGCATACAGCAGCACGCTGCTGAGCAGGCCGAGCGTGAGCCAAATCAGGAGCCCTCGTTGTAGATAGTTTTTGCTGTTCATTCATTTAACTGGCGCAGGAAAAGGACGCCAGAGACCTTAGCAGGAAGCTAAGCCGTGGACAAAACTTGCGGCGATTTTTGGATGTTAGTGTCCAGAATGGCAGAGGGCGCGGTGAAGATCGCACACCTCATTCCAGTATGTTTCCCGCACCAGGCGGTGTTCAGCGTGGCGTTTGGTCATGGAACCACTCCGGGTCAATATTGGCGATATCCACACCGTAGAGGCTGGCGACAGGCAGAATGGATTCAATAATACGCTGCGCGCTGTTCTCTTCCGATCGTGCGGTAAAAAACCGCCGTAACGTACTCATCAGTTTGCCCATTGCCCTGTTCCTCATGTGTTCAGCCTGAATGCAGTAAACCAGCAATGTGTCGGCGGTGGAAATGCCGATTCCGGCAGAGGATTTGCGCCAGGCGCAAAAGCAACGCTGCTTTAACTGATGGGTAACGCGCTGTTCACTAATGATTTTTTTCGTTAAGCAAAGACAATATTGGCATTTGGCTACCCGCGCCGGGTATGGGAGCGTATGGGGACAAAATAAAAACAGAAGCAGAGGAACCTATGGCAATACACACAAAACGGACGCTGGCACTGGCTTTACTGGCCGCTGTCGGGATGGTTTCCACCCAGGCGCAGGCAGACCAGCTGGCGGATATTAAGGCGGCGGGTGTGGTGAAAGTCGCAACGTTTGATGCCAATCCGCCGTTTGGATCGGTGGATGCGAAAAGCCACGAGATCGTCGGCTATGACGTCGACTTCGCCAAAGCGCTGGCAAAATCGCTCGGGGTAAAACTGGAGCTGATCGCCACTAACCCGGCAAACCGCATCCCGCTGCTGCAGTCCGGGAAAGCGGATCTGATTGTGGCGGATATCACCATCACCCCGGAACGGGCGCAGGTGATCGACTTTTCGACTCCCTACTTCGTGACCGGGCAGCAGTTCCTGGTTCCGGCCAAGGGCGCGGACAATCTGGAGGCCTACAGCAAGGCGCGTATCGGGGCGGTGAAAGGGACGACCGGGGAGCAGGCGCTGCATCAGCGTTTTCCGCAATCGCGCGTGCTCTCTTATGATGATATTCCGCTGGCGCTGACGGCGTTGCGCAACGGCAACGTGCAGGCGATCACCCAGGACAGCACCATTCTGGCAGGTCTGCTGGCGCAGGCGCCCGATAAAGCCAACTTTAAGATCCTCCCTGACCTGCTAAGTAAAGAAGAGATTGGCGTCGGAGTGAAAAAAGGCGAAACCGCACTGTTAAAGGTGGTGAACGATGAGCTGGTGAAGCTGGAGAATACCGGCGACGCGGCAAAAATCTACGATGCCTGGTTTGGTCCACAGACGCCCTCCCCGCAGCCTCGCGCCTTTAAAATAGAAGCCCAGTAATATGCTGTCAGGTTTATTCTCTCGCTCCGCGGCCCATGCCGCGGATTTTTCACATCTGCAACAGGCCAGCGTCACTTTTTGCGAAGTGGTGAAACGCTACGGCGATCGCCCGGTGCTGAAAGGCATCAACCTCAGCGTGACGCCCGGTGAGGTGGTCGCTATTCTCGGCCCGTCGGGTTCCGGTAAATCGACGCTGATTCGCCTGATCAACCAGCTGGAAGATCTCACCTCCGGCGACATCCTGATTGACGGGAAATCGACGCGTCAGCTCTCCCGCCAGGCGTTGCGCCAGCTGCGCAGCCGGGTCGGTTTTGTCTTCCAGCAGTTTAATCTCTACAGCCATCTGACGGCCCGACAAAACATCGCCCTGGCGCTGAGGCACGTCCATGGCTGGCATTCGGCAGAGGCCGGCTCCCGCGCCGATGCACTACTGGCGCAGGTGGGGATGGCGGATAAAGCCGATCACTATCCGGAAGCCTTATCCGGTGGGCAGCAGCAGCGGGTGGCGATCGCACGGGCGCTGGCCTCCTCGCCGCAGATCATCCTCTTTGACGAGCCCACCTCGGCCCTCGATCCGGAGATGATTGGCGAAGTCCTGCTGGTGATGAAAGCCCTCGCCCACAGCGGGATCACCATGATTGTGGTCACCCATGAGATGCAGTTTGCCCGGGAGATTGCCGACCGGGTGGTGTTCATTGACGGCGGCCACATCCTGGAAGTGGCTCCGCCAGAGCAGTTCTTTCAGCATCCTGCCCATCCGCGCACCCAGCGTTTTCTGCAGAAGGTGTTGAACCCGCTGCATCCGGGAGCGTTGTGATGCCTGCCCTCGACTGGCAAGGGGTGCTGACCGGCCAGCCCTTGCAGTGGATCCTCTCCGGTTTTCTCACCACCCTGTGGGTGACCCTGGCAGGGATGGTGGTCGCCAGCCTTATTACTCTCGCCTCTCTGGGGTTGCGTCTCGCCGGGGGGCGCATCGGCGCGCATATCGTCGCCCTGTGGGTGTCGCTGTTTCGCAATACGCCCCTGCTGGTGCAGCTGCTGTTCTGGTATTTCGCCGCCTGGAACGGGCTGCCGCAGGGGTTTCGCACCTTTGTGATGGACGATCATGGCTGGTCAGTGCTGCCGGGTCAGGTCTGGTGGTTTACGCCAGAGTTTCTCTGCTCCGCCTGGGGGCTGGGGGTCTTTACCTCGGCCTTTTTGACCGAGGAGATCACCGCCGGGCTACGCGCTGTTTCCGCCGGTCAGCGGGAAGCCGCCCTGGCGCAGGGCTTTTCCCCCTGGCCGCTGTTACGGTACATCCTGCTGCCGCAGGGGCTGGCGAACGCCTGGCAGCCAGTGGTGGGTCAGTACCTCAATCTGATGAAACTCTCTTCGCTGGCGAGCGGCATCGGCTTTGCGGAGCTCACCTACCAGGTGCGGCAGACAGAGAGCTATAACGCCCACGCGCTGGAGGCCTTTAGCGTTGGCACGGTGCTGTACCTGCTTACCGGCGTGGCGATGGGCGTCCTGCTGACGAAACTGGGCCCCTCAACAGAACGGCGGCGTAAAGCCGCGCTGACGACCCGGAGTGAAGAGAGATGTTAGCCGGACTTACTGTCATTACCGATAACCTGGATTATCTGCTCTGGGGGCGGGTTGCGGCCGGAGAGCCCGGCGGCGTGTTGTTGACGCTCCTGATGACTTTGGGTGCCGCGGCGCTGGCGTTCCCGGTTGGAATAGCGCTGGCGGGGCTGGCGTGGCGGTTTCCGGGGGCGATACGCAACACCTTGTTCCTGTGGGCGGAGATTATCCGCGGGATCCCGCTGATTTTTGTCATTTTCTGGCTGTGGTATCTGTTACCCCTCATCACCGGAGGCGATCTGCCGGGGGCGCTCACCGTTACACTGGCGCTGGCGTGGTTTACTGCCGCCGCCGTGATGCACTCCGTGCTGGCCGGGCTGAATGCGTTGCCTGGAGGACAATATGAAGCCGCGCAGGCCCAGGGGTTTGGCGCGCTGCAAACGCTGGGGTTACTCCTGCTGCCGCAGGCGTTGCGCAACACCCTGCCTTCGCTAATGGGGATTTTTATCAGCCTGCTGAAGGACACCTCGCTGGCCTTTATTGTCAACGTGCCGGAGCTGACCACCGTGGCAGGCCAGGTGAACAACCGGGTGCAGATCTACCCGGCGGCTATTTTTATTTTTACTGGCGTGGTCTATTACCTGCTGTGCTGTGGCGTTGAACAGCTTGCGAAACGCTGGCGGCTTAACCGGCCAGCGCTTTAACGACGGTTTCCATCGCCTGGGTGGTTAATTCGCTGCGTTTCACGCGCTGGTTTGCCAGCGCGGTGCGCAGTACCCCGGCGATGACAATATGCTTTGGCTCCTGCCCGAGATCGCGCATCTCAAGAACGACTTTGCCTACCACGCGACACATCTCCTGATACAGCGCTTCGTCTTTGGTTACATTGCCCATGACTTTCACTCCGTTGCCTTAAAAGGCCAGCTTAATAGATTCATCGCCGTTATACAAAAAAGCCCGACGAGAGACTCGCCGGGCTTTGAAATCAAACGGATAAATCAGTTGTTAACCGGGATCACCGCGCCTTTATACTTGTTGCGGATCCAGTCCTGGATCTCTTTAGAGTGCAGGACATCCACCAGCGCCACGATGTCTTTCTTCTTCTCATCGCCACGGTGCACGGTGATGATGTTGGCGTACGGGTTGTTTTCACCGCTCTCTACCGCAATCGGGTCGTGAACCGGATCCAGACCGGCGTCGATGGCGTAGTTGGCGTTGATGACAACCGCCGCGCCCTCGTCGTTGTTATACATCTGCGGCAGCAGAGAGGCTTCTACGTTGGGGGTGAACTGCAGCTTTTTCGGGTTCTCAACAATGTCGCTGATGCGCGCGGTCACTTTGTCGATGCCCGGCTTCAGCTTGATCACGCCCTCTTTCTCGAAGATAGAGAGGATACGTCCCTCTTCAGAGACCGCATCACGCATGATGATTTTGCCGCCTTCCGGCAGATCTTTCAGCGACTTGTATTTTTTGGAGTAGATACCGATTGGCTCGATGTGGATCGCCCCGGCGCTGACGAAATCGTACTCTTTATCCCCGGCGTGATCTTTCAGCACGCTGTTCAGGTATGGAATGTGCTGGAAGTAGTTGGCGTCGATGTCACGGCCTGCCAGCGCGGTGTTCGGCAGGATGTAGTCCTGGAACGGTTTAATCTCCAGATCGATACCCTGTTTCGCCAGAATCGGCTTCGCCTGCTCCAGGATTTCGGCGTGCGGGGTGTTGGAGGCCCCTACGGTCAGGGTATCAGCCCAGGAGGCAAAGCTCAGGGCGCTCAGGGTTGCTGCGGCGATCAACGTCAGTGTTTTTTTCATGATGATGGTTCCTGTGTATTGTTGTGTTTATCTTTTATCAAGAATGGAAGTAATGATGTCGCCGCAGAACTGGATAATGAAAACGATGATCAAAATGGTCACCGTTGCCACCAGCGTGACGTCACCATGGTTGCGCTGGAATCCCTCCAGATAAGCCAGATTTCCCAGACCACCGGCACCAATCACCCCCGCCATGGCGCTGTAGCTCACCAGGGCAATCAGCGTCACCGTGATCCCTGACACCAGGGCAGGCGATGATTCCGGCAGTAAAACGCGAAAGATTAATGTGCTGAGTCGGGCGCCCATTGAGCGCGTCGCCTCGATCACCCCTTTGTCCACTTCACGCAGGGCGATCTCCACCAGACGGGCGTAGAACGGCGCGGCACCGACGATCAACGCAGGCAGTGCGGCGTTGGCCCCGAGGATGGTCCCCACCACGGTTTTGGTGAAGGGGATCAGCAGCACAATCAGAATGATGAACGGGATGGAGCGGAAGACGTTTACCACAATCGAAATGACGCTGTAGACCGTGCGGTTGTGGAACATGCCACCGCGTGCGGTTAAAAACAGCGCCAGACCCAGGACAAGCCCGAGCACAAAAGTCGCAACGCCGGAGAGTGCCGTCATATACAGCGTCTCCAGGGTGGCCGCCCAGAGCTGGTCCCATTTCAGGTGTGGGAAAAGATTCTCAGCCATGTTTAATTACCTCGCCTTCAATATCACTGTGCTGCAAATCGGCGAGGATATTGTTCAGTTGTTCATCTGTTGCCACCACGTGCAGCCAGAGCTGGCCGAAGACGCCGTGGGCGGTTTGTGTCATTTTGCCGTGCAGGATGTTAAACGGCAGGCCGTAGCGCAGCGTCAGTTCCCCGACGACCGGCTTGTGAGTGCTGTGGCCGGTAAAGGTCAGCTTAATAACGGTGCCTTCCAGTTCGTTTGCCAGCTCGCTGTTAAAGGTTTCGTCTTCGGCGTACTGGCTGACCTGACGCACAAACTGTTGCGTAATCGGCTGCTGAGGATGGGTAAAGACCTGCAGCACCTCACCCTCTTCCACCACTTTGCCGTTTTCCATCACCGCTACGCGGTCACAGATTTTGCGTACCACGTGCATCTCATGGGTGATGAGTACAATGGTGAGCTTAAAACGACGGTTGATGTCGAGGAGCAGATCGAGGATCTGATCGGTGGTCTGGGGATCCAGCGCCGAGGTGGCCTCGTCGCAGAGCAGCACGTCCGGGTTATTGGCCAGCGCGCGGGCAATGCCGACGCGCTGCTTTTGCCCACCGCTAAGCTGGGACGGATAAGCCTGTTCGCGGCCTTTCAGCCCCACCAGCTCAACCAGCTCTGCCACGCGGGCTTTGATTTTGGCTTTAGGCACCCCGGCAATCTGCATTGAAAAGGCGATGTTCTCGCTCACGGTGCGCGACCACAGCAGGTTGAAGTGCTGAAACACCATACTGATTTTCAGCCGCGCCTGGCGCAGGGTTTCACCTTTCGCCGCAGAGATATCGTGTCCGTTAATGGTCACGCTGCCGGTGGTCGGCTTTTCCAGGCCGTTAAGCAGGCGGATTAAGGTGCTTTTACCCGCGCCGCTGTAGCCAATAATTCCATAAATTTGCCCCTGCTCTATCGTCAGGTTCACGTTATCAACGGCTGTCAGCGCCACTTTTCCGTTGTCAAAAATCTTCGAAATATTCCTGAGTACAATCATTCTTCGGGTAATCCGTTCGCCTGTGGCGGTTTAGCAGTATGGATGTCCAAACGATAGTAAACAGCCGTTATTAGCTTTTGAATGAATGAAAACGAATATCTTATAACTTTGAGTGATAAGAGGCGTGGCGCGTGGGGAGAAGGCCCTTTGCTAATTTTCTGCAATCGATAGCTAAAAAGTCGCCATGGCGAAACGTATAAAAATGGGGCATTTGCCTGAAGGTTTTTCGCGGGCGCAACATCTACGTAGTCAACCTTAACGCATTGATAACAACCCTTTGTAAAACTGCATATATAATTTTTGAAACGCTGTTTTCATTTTCCTTTTGCGCATCTTTCAGCGTATAATGCGCGCCTGTCTTCTGATGAATGGTTTCAGCGCTTGGACTACAAAAAACAACGCATACAACTTAACCTCTCTTCCTGGGCTGAAACACAGGCACACATTCTTCTGCACGCTCAATTGATGTCACCTATCCTTACTGCGTGCCATAAAAAATTTCGCAACACAGGTTTGACTCCAGGGCTCTGCGCCCGCGGAGCGAGATTTCCATATCCTTCTCAACTTAAAGACTAAGACTGTCATGAAAAAGACGAAAATTGTTTGCACCATCGGCCCGAAAACCGAATCTGAAGAGATGCTGACCAAGATGCTGGACGCCGGCATGAACGTGATGCGTCTGAACTTCTCTCACGGTGACTATGCTGAACACGGCCAGCGCATCCAGAACCTGCGCAACGTGATGAGCAAGACCGGTAAAAAAGCAGCAATCCTGCTGGATACCAAAGGTCCAGAAATTCGTACCATTAAACTGGAAGGCGGCAACGACGTTTCGCTGAAAGCGGGACAGACTTTCACCTTCACTACAGACAAGTCTGTTGTCGGCAACAGTGAAATCGTTGCTGTGACCTATGAAGGCTTCACCAGCGACCTGTCCGTCGGTAACACCGTTCTGGTGGACGATGGCCTGATCGGTATGGAAGTCACCGCTATCGAAGGTAACAAAGTTATCTGTAAAGTGCTGAACAACGGCGACCTGGGCGAAAACAAAGGCGTTAACCTGCCAGGCGTTTCCATCGCGCTGCCAGCACTGGCTGAGAAAGACAAACAGGACTTGATCTTCGGTTGCGAGCAAGGCGTTGACTTCGTTGCAGCTTCCTTTATCCGTAAGCGTTCTGACGTTGTTGAAATCCGTGAGCACCTGAAAGCCCACGGCGGCGAAAACATCCAGATCATCTCCAAAATCGAAAACCAGGAAGGCCTGAACAACTTCGACGAAATCCTCGAAGCTTCTGACGGCATCATGGTTGCACGTGGTGACCTGGGCGTTGAGATCCCGGTTGAAGAAGTAATCTTCGCGCAGAAGATGATGATCGAGAAGTGTGTTCGCGCGCGTAAAGTGGTTATTACCGCAACGCAGATGCTGGACTCCATGATCAAAAACCCACGCCCTACCCGCGCAGAAGCCGGCGACGTGGCAAACGCCATCCTCGATGGTACCGATGCGGTAATGCTGTCTGGCGAATCTGCTAAAGGTAAATACCCGCTGGAAGCGGTCTCCATCATGGCGACCATCTGTGAGCGTACCGACCGCGTGATGAAGAGCCGTCTGGATTACAACAACGACAGCCGTAAACTGCGCATCACTGAAGCGGTATGCCGTGGCGCGGTAGAAACAGCCGAGAAACTGGAAGCGCCACTGATTGTCGTCGCCACCCAGGGCGGTAAATCTGCTCGCGCAGTGCGTAAATACTTCCCGGATGCCACCATTCTGGCGCTGACCACCAACGAAACCACTGCGCGTCAGCTGGTGCTGAGCAAAGGCGTGGTTCCACACCTGGTTAAAGAGATCGCTTCTACTGATGATTTCTACCGTCTGGGTAAAGAAGTGGCCCTGCAGCTGGTTGAACGTGGCCTGGCGCAGAAAGGCGACGTAGTGGTGATGGTTTCTGGTGCACTGGTTCCAAGCGGCACCACTAATACCGCATCTGTTCACGTGCTGTAATAATTTCGTTCGAATTAGTTTGTATAAAAAGCGTCCTTCGGGGCGCTTTTTTTATTTCCGCTATCAGCCAAATTTATTAAAAAAGCAAATCGGGTTTTTCTATTTAACGGGGTCGTTTTCTAAGATGAATCCGATGAAAATTGTCTGTTTTAACACAATATTTTCCTCGAAATAGTCAAAACAGGTGCTTCTTTGAGCGAACGATCAAAAATAGGCATATTCCCATCAAAAAAATATTCTCAACCTAAAAAACTTTGTGTAATACTTGTAACGCTACATGGAGATTAACTCAATCTAGAGGGTATTAATAATGAATCGTACTAAACTGGTACTGGGCGCGGTAATCCTGGGTTCTACTCTGCTGGCAGGTTGCTCCAGCAACGCTAAAATCGATCAGCTGTCTTCTGACGTTCAGACTCTGAACGCTAAAGTTGACCAGCTGAGCAACGACGTGAACGCAATGCGTTCCGACGTTCAGGCTGCTAAAGACGACGCAGCTCGCGCTAACCAGCGTCTGGACAACCAGGCTACTAAATACCGTAAGTAATAGTACCTGTGTTAATAAAATGGCGCACATTGTGCGCCATTTTTTTTGCCCCGCATTTCGCTTTACTGAATCGCCTGTTCATGCCCCATCGGCGAAAGCGTGTTCTTCGCTGAGAGCCCGGTACTGTTAACATTCGCCCCGGCACCTGTCGAGACCTCTACCGGAATACCCGCCCGACGCGACAACGCTTTGTTCACCAATGTCTTATCGCTGCCGCTCTGCGATATAAAGGATGCAAGCGCACTGGAGTGGGCAATCGCCAGCGTTTGCGGATTCTCCCCTTCCATCGTCGCCAGCGGGCGATGCACTTCAACGTAGCGCTTACCGTCCGGCTCAACCGAGAACTTCACCGGCTCATTGATGATCTGCACCCGCGTGCCGACAGAGGTCTGGGCGAAGAGCGCTTTGATATCCGGCGCATTCATACGCATACAACCGGAACTGACGCGCAACCCCACGCTGTCCGGCGCGCTGGTGCCATGGATCAGGTATTCACCGTTACCCACGCCCAAACGCAGTGCAAAGCGTCCTAACGGGTTATTTGGCCCTGCGGGTACTACCGGCGGCAGTTTGATCCCCTGGGCCAGCGAGCGCGCTCTGATGCCCGCAGTTGGCGTCCATGTCGGATTCGGGATCTTCTGGCTGATGCGGGTGGTGGTCACCGGCGTGTCCAGCCCCAGCTGTCCAATACCCAGCGGATAGACCTGCACGCTGTTTTCACCCGGCGGATAGAAGTAGAGCCGCAGCTCCGCCAGATTCACCACAATCCCTTCCCGGGGGGTATCCGGCAGCAACATTTGCGACGGAATGGTGATCACCGTTCCCGGCGCCGGATAGACCGGGGCGATGGTATTATTGGCTTCGAGTATTAAATGCGCAGCGGTATTAAACCGGCGCGCAATGGCCTGCAGGTTATTATCACCTTCCTGAACAACATAGGTCTGATTTTGCCCGATTAACCGACTACCAGCCGGTGGCAAAGGATAATCCACCGCCCGGGCGCTATTAAGCGCGCTGAGCGAACCTAAAAGAATGAGAGTTAATAAAGACGCGCGCTTCATACTGAGATTCCTTATTCACTGACAGAACGTCAGAAAGCTGAAAAATCCGCGAGGCGGGAGCCGTCTCGCGGAGCAGAATGAGGGCTGTCCTGATAGTTTAGCTAATGTTGGCGGCTTTGGAGCGGATTGCGCGGATCATCGCCTCAAGCCCCTGGGATCGGGAGGGGGTTAAATGCTGAGTGAGCGCCATTTTTTCAAACCACGGGCGAACGTCAAAAGCGACAATATCCTGGGCGGACATCTGCTGATATAAAATAAACACGACGGCAATAAGGCCTTTGACTATTGCCGCATCACTGTCGCCCGCTAATTCAATCACCCCGGCTTCATTCTGGTGCATTATTATCCACACCTGGCTCTGACACCCCTGAATACTATTTTCCGGGACGTGGTCGCTTTCGCTGAGGGCAGGCAGACGCTGCCCCAGCTCAATGATGTAGAGGTACTTCTCTTCCCAGTTTGCGCAACGCGTAAAATTACGCAGCAATTTATCTCTGTCTGGCAATGCAGCCATCTCTTGCCCTCTTTTTAGCCCAGCAGCTGGTGGATACGCTTCAGCCCGGCCACCAGTCTGTCGACCTCTTCCAGTGTGTTGTACATCACCAGCGATGCGCGGCACATCGCCGGTACCTGATAAAACGCCATCAGCGGCATAGCGCAGTGGTGCCCGGTTCGCACCGCCACCCCGTAGTTATCGAGAAAACTACCCACGTCATAGGCGTGGTGTTTGCCAAGGTTAAAGGCAATAACACCCTGACGGTCCGCCGGGCCGTACAGCGTAAGATCCGGCACGCTGGCAAGTTCCGCAAGAGCATAGCGCATCAGCATCTGTTCATATTCGGCGATGGCATCAAGGCCGATGTTTGACACATACTCCATCGCCGCGCCCAGCCCGATAATGCCGCCGGTGTTCGGGGTGCCCGCCTCAAAGCGCCACGGCGCCCGGGCGTAGGTTGTGCCTCCGCTCAGGCTGACGGTGGCGATCATCGACCCGCCCCCTTCCCACGGCGGCATCGCCTGTAAAATCTCATCTTTGACGTACAGCACGCCGATACCGGTAGGCCCGTAGAGCTTATGGCCGGAAAAGACGTAGAAGTCGCAGTCCAGCGCCTGGACATCCACCGTATGGTGCATCACCGCCTGGGCGCCATCAATCAGCACTTTCGCCCCCACCACGTGGGCTTTGGCGATAATCTCCGCTACCGGGTTTTCGGTACCCAGCACGTTGGAGATCTGAGTAATAGCCACCAGCCGGGTGCGTTCATCCAGCAGGGTATCCAGCTGTTCAAGCTGTAACGTGCCGTCCTCGTTAAGGGGGATGACCCGCAGTTCCGCCCCGACGCGCTCGCACAGCATCTGCCAGGGCACGATATTGGCATGGTGCTCCATCTGGCTGATGATGATGTTATCACCCGCGTGCACTTCGGCGCTGCCCCAGCTGTTGGCCACCAGGTTGATCCCTTCGGTGGTGCCGCGAACAAAGACCAGCTCCTCCGGCGAGCGGGCGTTTAAAAATGTTGCCGCGCGGGTACGGACATTCTCCATCCGCTGCGTCGCCTCGGCGCTTAGGGTGTGGATCCCCCTGTGCACCGCCGCGTAACCATGCCGGTAAAACTCCGCCTCGGCCTCGATCACCTGCGTGGGCTTTTGCGCGCTGGCGGCGCTGTCGAGATAGGCAAGCGGCAGACCGTTTACTTCACGGGTCAGGACAGGAAAATCCGCCCGCACTTTCTCTACAGGGAAAATCATGCCACACCTCCAGGCAGACGCTGGCCGATACGTGCCAGCACCTGCTGTCTTAACGTTTCATCGTCAAGGGCTTCGGTCAGTTCGGCGGCAAAGGCGTAGATAATCATCTTCTCAGCCGCCTGCTTATCGATCCCGCGGGAGCGCAGATAGAACATCTGCTCATCGTCGATCCGCCCCACAGTGGCGCCGTGGCTGCATTTCACATCATCGGCGTAAATTTCCAGCTGCGGTTTGGTGTCCACCTCCGCCAGTCGCCCCATCAGCAGATTGTTGTTGGTCATCTGGCCGTCGGTTTTGATGGCGTGCTGCGCCACGTTGATCAGCCCGTTGAAGACGGCCCGGCCCTTATCGCTGACGATGGTTTTATGCAGCTGGCGGCTGTTGCAGTAGCCCTTGTTGTGCTCAAGCCAGGTACGGGTGTCGCACACTTCAGATTTTACCGGCATCGCCAGGCTGTTGATGCGCAGGGTGCTATTTTCGCCATTCAGCTGGGTGCTGGTGTTATGGCGCAATACCGCGCCCCCCAACAGGAAGCTGTGGCTGTATGCCGTCGCATCGGCGGCCATCAGCAGGTCGTTATGGGCGAAGTGGTGGCTCGCAGGGTTCTCGAACGCCAGCTTGATATGGTGCAGCCGGGCGTTGGCCGCCACGTTCATGGTCAGGCGCGAGCCGGTGAAATGGTGCGCCGGGGTCAGGCTGACATAGTGTTCGACGATCGTCGCCTCTGCCCCTTCGGCCAGCGCCAGATGGTGACGATAATGAGCAGTGTTGATCTCCTCGCCCTCAAGCCCCTGGGTGATGTGCATCAGCAGCAGCGGCTTTTCAGGACGGGCGTTACGTTTCACGCTGATATGCGTCACGCTCTGAGCCAGGCTTTCGGTCAGATGCAGGAACAGCTCCGGCTGAATCGGTGCCGACAGGCTTTGCCGCTCGTCGTTAATGGTCACCTCAAACCCGCTGCCGTCGGTGCTGTCGCTCAGTTCCGGACTAAAACGTCCGTCAACAAAGACCAGCCGCGTGGCGTCCAGGGTAAGCGCCAGGGCATCCCGATCGCTCGCTGCCACCCTGGCGGTGCGGGAAACAAACTCACCGTTAAGCAGCCCTTCCAGCGGGGTATATTTCCAGTTCTCATGCTTACGTGTCGGCAACCCGAGGCGCAGCATCTGCTGCAGGTGCTGCTGGGCCTGTTCAGAGCGGGTTCCGCCCTGCGCCTCAAACAGGCGGTGCCACTGCTGCAGCGCGTTACTGCTGTTCGCTAAGCCAGCCATAGCCCTGCTCCTCCAGCTGTTTGACCAGCGTAAAATCACCCGATTTCACAATCCGCCCCTGATAAAGCACATGCACATAATCGGGTTTGATGTAATCAAGGATGCGCTGATAGTGGGTGACGATGATGAACGACCGCTTGCCGTCGCGCAGGGCGTTAACGCCGTCGGCGACGATCTTCAGGGCATCGATATCGAGCCCGGAGTCGGTTTCATCGAGGATGCACAGCTCCGGCTCCAGCACCGCCATCTGCAGAATGTCGTTGCGCTTCTTCTCCCCGCCGGAAAAACCGACGTTGACCGAGCGGGTGAGCAGATCTTCCGGCATCTTCAGCAGCTGGATCTTCTCTTCCATCAGGTCCTGGAAATCAAAACGATCCAGCTCCTCTTCGCTGCGGTATTTGCGCACGGCATTCAGCGCGGTCTGCAGGAAGAACTGGTTGCTGACGCCTGGGATCTCTACCGGGTACTGGAAGGCCATAAAAATGCCCTCCCCGGCTCTCTCTTCCGGCGACAGTTCCAGCAGATCTTTGCCTTTAAAGTCGACCGAACCGCCAACCACTTCGTAATCTTCGCGCCCGGCCAAAGTCGCTGACAGCGTACTTTTACCCGACCCGTTAGGGCCCATAATCGCATGCACTTCGCCCGGGCGAACCTCAAGGCTCAGGCCGCGCAGGATCGCTTTATCTTCCACACTGACCTGTAAATCTTTAATGCTTAACATGTGCTTTCCTTAATCCTTAACCGACGCTGTGTTCAAGGCTAATCGCCAGTAATTTTTGTGCTTCCACGGCAAACTCCAGCGGCAGTTCAGAGAACACATCCTTACAGAAACCATTCACAATCATCGAGATGGCATCCTCTTCGCTGATGCCGCGCTGCAGGCAGTAGAAGAGCTGATCTTCACCAATCCGCGAGGTTGTCGCTTCGTGTTCCAGCTGGGCGCTGTTGTTACGGCACTCAACATACGGGAAGGTATGCGCCCCGCAGTCCGGGCCAATCAGCATGGAGTCGCACTGGGTAAAGTTACGGGCGTTGGTGGCCGTCGGCATGATTTTGACTAAGCCGCGATAGCTGTTCTGGCTCTGCCCTGCGGAGATCCCTTTCGAAATGATGGTCGACCGGGTGTTTTTGCCGATGTGGATCATCTTGGTGCCGGTATCGGCCTGCTGATGCCCGCTGGTCAGCGCCACGGAGTAGAACTCACCGATGGAGTTATCCCCGCGCAGGATGCAGCTCGGGTACTTCCAGGTGATGGCGGAGCCGGTTTCCGACTGGGTCCACGACATTTTGCTGTTGTCGCCTTCGCACAGGGCGCGCTTGGTGACGAAGTTCAGGATGCCGCCGGTGTTGTTATCCCCCGGGAACCAGTTCTGCACCGTGGAGTACTTCACCTCGGCGTCTTTATGGATGATCACCTCCACCACTGCCGCGTGCAGCTGATAGCTGTCGCGCACCGGAGCGGAACAGCCCTCGATATAGCTGACGTAGCTCCCCTCATCGGCGACGAGGATGGTGCGTTCAAACTGACCCGTTTTCTCGGCGTTGATACGGAAATAGGTGGAGAGCTCCATCGGGCAGCGTACGCCTTTCGGCACGTAGATAAAGGTGCCGTCAGAGGCCACCGCCGCATTCAGGGCGGCAAAGAAGTTATCATTGCCCGGCACCACGGTGCCAAGATATTTCTTCACCAGCTCAGGGTGATCGTGGATAGCCTCCCCGAAGGAGCAGAAGATGATCCCCTGCTCGCCCAGTTTTTCCCGGTAGGTGGTGGCGACCGAGACGGAGTCAAAGATGGCGTCCACCGCCACCTCGCGCCCTTCACGCACCGGTACGCCGAGCTGTTCGAACGCCTCTTCCACCTCTTTACTTAAAAAGGCGTTGGCCCCGGTCTGCTGTACCGCACCAGGCTCAGAGGCGCAGGTGTCGTCGCAGTTGCCGCAGGACGGCGCTGAGTAGTAGCTGTAATCCTGATAGTTCAGCTTGTCGTAGTGCGCCTTCAGCCAGTGCGGCTCTTCCATCTCCAGCCAGGCCTTGAACGCATTCAGCCGGAACTCCAGCATCCAGTCGGGTTCGTTACGCTTGGCGGAAATGGCACGAATGACCTCTTCGTTAATCCCTTTTGCCAGCTCGTCGGTCTGCAATTGGGTGAAGAAGCCCTCTTTGTAATTAATGTGGCCGCCGGACCAGGTGTTGACGTCGTCAGTTGCTTCAGTATGTCGAGACATAATACCGCCTATACCCCAAAACTTTCGCCGCAGCCGCATTCGTTCTGGGCTTTCGGGTTATTGAATTTGAATAACTGGTTTAAGCCTTCGCGCACGTAATCCACTTCCGTACCGTCAATGAACGGCATCGCCTGGAGCGGCACATAGAGCCGGGCGCCGTCATGTTCAAAAACCAGATCGTCTTTTTCCGGCTGGCTGACGGTGGTGAGGACATAGCCGAAACCGGCGCAGCCGGTCTGTTTCACCCCTAACCGCACGCCGAGCATACCTGCCTGTTTGCTCATCAGCTCGCGAATGTGCGCCGCTGCGGCAGGGGTCAGCGATAATCCACGCCATGCAAAATCTGTTGGATCAAACGTTTCTGAATGCTGTTCCATAAGTCCACCTCATGTATTGCGCCCTCTGGGCATAACACCATGTTAGTGATAATGATTATCACTTCAACCCCTCACTTGCAGGGTCATTCGGCTTAACCGCCCTTTTTGAATACTTTTATTAAGCATAGACCCTGATGACGGGCTTAACAGGCCTGACGGAGATTGTTTAATCGGTTGATAATATTGGAAATTACAAGAGGAAATCGGTGGAAATGGTCAAAAGCTAAAATATGTATAGAAAATGCCTATTTTTGGGATAGCCAGACAGGTAAGACGCCCGCGCAGGCGGGCATCTTTCAGAGCGTCACAGGAACAATCAGGCTTTCAGACATTCACGCAGCAGGTTTATTTGCATATTTTTGTCCCGCATTCGGGTCAGCAATGCCTGCAGATGGTGATCGCTCTCCAGCTGGAATTTTTGCATGACATCATACTTGTGGGCATACACCGTTTTGCTGTCGATCTTCAGCTTTTGTGCAATAGCGGGCGTCGAGAGCCCCTGGTACAGGCTCGCCATAATCACCGTCTGCCGCGGAGATAAAGTCCGGTGCTGACACTCGGCGCAGACGGGGTTAACCCTGATCTCTTCGTGGCGCTGCAGGGTGTGCCAGGCCGAACTGAATACCCGATAAAAATCGCTCAACGGCGCATCCCGCGACACGAAAATCATCTCCTGAAAACAGGCCGGTAATGTCTCTTTACTGTAGTGTTCGCCATTGACCAGACCAATCATCACCCCTTTCCTGCGCGCCAGTAATTCTGGCGTACAGATAAAGGGCTCTCCCCGGCAGAGTGACAGCACCATGAGATCGGCGTTGCTAATATACTCTCGGGTAAATTCCGTCATAAACTCTATTTCACACCCGAATTGCGTCCCGAAGAGATCGACAATCAATTTTTTCAGCGCATAACAGTAAAGTGTCTCTGTCTCATTAATAAGCACGTTGACCATCGTCGGTATTTCCCTCACTCGTTCAGTTGTATTCCAGTGTCGCGACCACGGCGACGCTGATAGTTCCAGGCGTGACGCCACCGGTAGCGGAATAGGTAATGGCCTGCAAATTCATGGTTGCAGTACGATCGTCGCCAATATTTTGAGTCATGCGGCTCCCCGGACCTTTTAAATTCCCCGTACCGGTTTCAATTATGCCCAGCGCGATATTTGTGGCGGTGCCGCTGTTCCTGTAATAGTGCGCTCCGGCCACGGGATCTGCCGTCCCGGTTAAGCTGACCGTCACACTCTGGGTAGCCGCCGGACATTGGGTGAAGTTGAGCGAAAAAGGCACAGGCGTGGAGGATGACGCTGGCGTAGCCATATTCTTCGCCTGCATATTTCCCAGATTGACATTCACACTCGAATTTCCGCCATTAAAAATACAGGGAGAGGCGACAATCCTCCCTTTTACTGAGACGCTTACCGCATCCGTCGCCAACGCTGCAGCGGTGTACAGCCAGATGATCGCTATCCCGATAATATTCAGCCTCATCGATCGTTTCCTTTTACTGATAGGTGAGGATCAGGGTGGCACTGGCATTCGCGGTTCCGGTGCTTACTGAGGTTTTGGTTTGATAGTAACGGGCGGTGATCGGCATACTCTCCTGACCGCCACTCGTCTGTTTAAGGGCAATCGTGCTGTTTAAAACCAGCGGCTCGCCGTTATAAAGCAGCTGGACACCTACGCCGTCAGCTACGTCCGCCGAGCCCTGGCCGGTTAAGGCCAGCACGCTGTTGTTACTGAGTCCGGGGTACTGAATGCCGTTCAGCGTGACGTTAATTTTCGCCCCAGCGTCGCAGTTCAGGCCGAGGTTTTGCGTGTTTTGTCCCCCCTCAGGGAGGGTGCCGACCGTATCGCCGAAACGGCTTACCGGCACGTCGCCGAGAAGGAATACCAGATTTGGCGTGGTGATGGCGCAGGCTACCTGTGTAATCGAACCGGTTCCGGCATAGACGGGCACATCCGGTGCCGCCGTGCCGCCCCGATATTGCTCTGTCCAGGCGACAAAGGAGGCCAGTAGTCCGTTCACAGAACCCGACGTAATATCGCCGGTTTTCCAGAACTGAATAATCGGCTGGAAATTGCTGGCGTGTACTTCATTAGCGTTCGAGCTCCAGGAGGCGCTGAAAAGATCGGCCCCTAACCAGGTGGTTCCATTAAAACTGGCGCTCCCGGCGGTGGTTTTTTCATAATATCCCACGGAGACCCCGACGCCTGGCAATCCGGTTTGATATACCCGGCGACCGTTGGCGGTGGTGAACGCATAAGCCAGTCCCCCGCTCTTCATGCCTGCGGTTGAACCTTCATTCCCCGTTGGCGTACAGCTATAGGTCAGCGCCAGGGAGCCATAAATTTCGTTGCTGATCGCCTGCCCGACCGGGAGATCGCGCTGAACGATAATATTGCCGTAATTAACGCTATACGGGGCACCGATATAGGTGTAATCACATCCATAGCCGTACAGTGGAAAGAGTATTCCCGCCAGGATGAATAGGCACCTGATAATAGACATGTCGAGTCATCCACAATCATTCAATTAATGGCAAACCACATCCGCACGAATTATCTCGCCGGGAGGTTGTTGGGTATTAAGGATGTAGTGAGCCTGGCAACGCTGTTGTGCCGCCTCGCCCCACTTCACCGTTAATTTCACATCCGGCTGCAAACCGGTTAAATAGACCTGGCCGCCGTCACCCACGATGAAACCTGTGTTTTGCGCTCCGTTCACCGTCGCGATAGCGCCGAAAGGCACCGGCTGACCATTTTGTCGGGTGAGCGTCATCAGGATCCGCAGCCCGACGCTGGCGACATAGCTGGCGCGCACAATCGCGCCCCGGGTCGGGATCACGGTCTGTACCGTCTGTTCCAGCTCAACATCGTCAGGCAGGGTATCGGTCAACAACGAAACGTCATTTTTCCGGTAGGGTGTCATGTTGCTGCAGAGGGTATAACCGCGGTAATCGGTTTTCGTCCCGGACTGGTTTTGTATCCCTACCCCTGCCGCGCCGGGCGCTTTTATCAGCACGTTGGTTTCGCCGAGCGTCTGAGAAAAGGTCACGCCGTCGGCATGGGCGACCACGCTCCCCTGGAGGGCATAATTCAGCCGGTCGCTGTACTGATCGTAACTGTAACCCGCCGTCACCTCACCATAAGTGCCTTTGTAATCACCGTTTATATTGCCGGTATAGCCGACGTTATCCGTGCTGTAACCCTGCTGCACATTCCAGCTCAGGGCATTGTTTTCCAGCCCCGTGCCGTTCATCCCCAGGCTGTGGAGGGTGCCGCTGTTTTTACTGGCGCTCATACCGTAATTCACCCAGGTTTGCGGCAGGAAGGCTCCCAGCGGAACGCTGATATTCAAGGCCACCATCTGCTCTTTGGCATCACCACGCGTGCCGTCGCTGCCGCTTTTACTCCGGGTATAGGTCAGCCCGTAGCTGACGCTCTGCCAGAAATTGTTATAGCCCAGGCTCCATGAGATCTTTGGTTGCCTGATATCCCAGTAATCTTCCCTTACGGCACTTAACATCAGCGAGCCCAGGTGGTTGCCAAGCGTCTGGCTCAGGGTTAACTCGGCGCGATTACGGCGCCTGTCGTTGAGCGCGCTGTCGCTGCCATAGGTGTCCAGCACCTCCTGCATCCCGTAATAACCCCGCGTGGCGTAGCGGTAGCCCGCAATGGCAACATGGGTCCCGCTGTTGACAAAATTCTTGCTGTAGCGCATCCGCCATGACTGGCCGTTCAATTTTGCGCGATCCTGCGGAGTAGACCAGGCCTGGGTGACGTCTGCCGAAAAGGCACCGAAATCGCCCATATTTTTTCCCATTCCAGCGGCCAGCGACTGGTATTTACTCGCCCCCTGAAATCCGCCGTACAGGGTCAGGCCATACGGAATACCGTAGATGCCGGTGAACTGGCTGAACGGAGTTTTATCCACGCGATGATCCCATGAGCGATATTGCCCGCCGGTGACGGCGTACTTCAGCTGTCCTTCACGCTGCAATACCGGGAGTGAGGCAAACGGCACGGTAAAATGCTGTTCGCTGCCGTCGGCCTCTTTAATAGTGACCTCGAGATCCCCTGCGCCGCCGGTCGGGTACATATCGGTAATTTCAAAGGCGCCCGGTGCGATGTAGTTCTGGTAAATCTGATAGCCGTTCTGGCGAATAATGATCTGCGCGTTGGTCCTTGCAATACCGCGCACCACTGGCGCATAGCCCCTGAGCGAATCCGGCAGCATGTCATCGTCTGAAGCGAGTTGTCCGCCGCGAAAAGGCATGCTGTCAAACACATCTGCCGGTGACGCGCTGTCCCCGAGCGTCAGCTGGGCTTTCAGCGGGACAATGCCCCTTCGGGCATAGGTATAAACGTTATCCCACTGCGTCTGACCTTCGCTGCCCCGTGACCAGGTCGTGTAGTTTCGCAATCGCCACGGACCGATATTCAAACCCGGCCGCAGGTTGGCGTACTGACTGCTGTCGCTGCCGCCGTTTTTGTTCATAATGCTTGCACCGCTGAGCGAGTAGTTGAGCATGGCGGCGGTGATCCCCTCATCCCAGAGCGCAGGCTGAACAAAGCCTCTGGCCTGTATCGTCAGCGCGGCCTGTGGAACGCTGATGGCAAGGCGCTGGCTGGCAAACTGAAAATCGGTGCTGGCCTGAGGGATAGCCGCCAGATGCGCGCACGGCGAGCCTGGCTGACTGAGCCCCGGAAAGCGCTCGGTTTTAACCCCCCATTGACGCAACTGGTCGACGCTGAGACAGGGCTCAAGGCGCGACTCACCCTCACTGTCTGTCACCTTATGAAACGTAACGTCCTGGGTGTCCGTCAGCTGACCATCAAGAACAATATCAACATGATAAACACCTGCAGCCTGAGAACCTGTTTCAAAGCCATTCAGATCGGCTCTGTCGAGCCCCGGATTATCGAGTTCAATCAGTTCGGGGTTAAAAAATTCGCGCGCCTGAATTTTATTTACCTCACCGGCCAGGACAACGGTAATAACCCCTGCCAGCCAGGTGGCTTTATTTCCGCTGATTTCCATCTTAATACTGCTCCATGAATATCACCTGCAACCTTTTAGCGGTCACAGGTTTGCTGTATGTGCGTCCCCTGTGCCGCCAAAATCATTAATCAATTTAAAGACCACGGCGCTGCCCATAGTTTGTGCGGGAAGGAAAATTGCCGTTTGTCCATGAGGCAATATCCAGGTTGCCTCTGGTACTTTTTTACCTCCAACAGTAATTTCATTAAAATTCATCACATAATCAGTGGGGTTAACGATCTCAATTTTATTGCCGTTACGTCGCCAGATTAATTTATCCGCCTGTTCCTCTGGTGTTGAGCGCTTTAAGCCTGCCGGACGGTAAATTAATTTAATTCGCGTTTTCACCGCAATTTGCAGCGAATTCTCGGTGGTCGTTGCCGAGGGGATCGATTTGATATTCAGCCAGAACAGACTCTCGCGGTCCTGTGGCAGTGTCCCGGTTAATACAATCCGCTCAACGTTTTGTTGTCCTTTATCCAGCCGGTAGAGAGGTGGCGTAATGATAAAAGGCGGTTTCGGCGCACTGTCACTCACTCCCTCTATCCACGACTGAACCAGATAAGGTGAGTTATCAGGATTATTGACGTTGATAGCGGCCTCTTTTTTGCTGCCGTCAAATATAAGCCGTGTTCCGCCAATAACGATCCCTGCCTGTGCAGCCGAAACGCCCGTCACAATAAAAAGACTGGCGAGCAGGATTTTGTGAACAAATTTCATTACATACCTCAGTGACAACGGGGCCGTGTTATGGCCCCACCTGATGTCCGGTCAGGTCATTAGTTATAAACAACAGAGAAATTAGCGACCGAGTTTGCCGGACCTGCCGTCACGCTTGACGCTGTCGAAATATACTGCGCGTAGAATTTCAGGGTATTATCCTGGTCGCTGGTCAGTTCATAGTTATAGTTATTCTCGCCATGCAGCGGCAGATCCACTTTATCTGCTGACATCAGATTAATTGCCACGCCCGTTGCCGCACCCGAAACCGCAGTATTAATGGCCAGCAGACTTGGGTTAACGAGATCCGGCGTACCGTCAAAACGAACCTTTGCTGATGTTACGGTATCTGGACAATTTTTTAATATAATATCGAAGCCTTTTGCTGCGGTTCGGTCTCCCATACCCGCGAACTCAGATTTATAAAAATCGCCAATAACTACGGTCTGGTTTTGCGAAGCGACAGCAACGTCGCAGGCAGAATCCAGAATATTTCCGGCAAAGTTAACCGTACCTGCTGCCGCAAAGACAGAAGAAGTGCAGACTGCAGCCAGAGCCGTTAACGCAACAATAGTCTTTTTCATAGAATTATGTCCTTAATAACACTTACCATCACCATTTTTTGGGCAAAAGCATTCCCTAAGGTGTGAATCACCTTTTATTTTTTTATGCCCGTTATGCTGGTTCCTTTTTGTGAGTAAAAGAGGTGCCATCGTAACTTTACATAAAGCGCCCTGGTCAAATTTCACTCACATGGTGCAATTTATATAAAGATTTTCCTGAACTCAAATTATTTCTCGGTCTAGTTTTAGACTTTGCCACTCTTTTTTTTGCCTGCCCTTCAGCGCCGAGATTCAGCCCGGGATGCTCTCACTTTTGTTCTTCAGTGAATAGAATGCCCCGTCTAAGCGTCTGGTCTATTAATAGACCCAGCAAGAAAACATAATCTTATCAAGATGTTAATCATAAACGGACACGACCAGTCTATTTTTAGACCCGAGACTGATATTCCCAGCATCAATAGTTTTTACGATAATCGCGCCCGGTTAAGAATCACCGTTAGTTTCAGTAAGATGAGGTCACCTGATGAATACCCGAATGACGGCGGTAAAGGGCGCTCCCACCACCTCTTCGCTGGCGTTTAAACCTTTTGCAGATATAGAAAAACTGATTGCCCATCTTCGTCCTTTTACCGAGACCGTGACGATAAATAAAGGCGATGTGGTGCACTATTACGATGGGGAGATACGGCAGTGCTGGCTGTTATTAAGTGGCAGCGTAGCCCTGCATCGCCGTGGCGACGGCGTGGTGCTGAATTCTGAATCGGGTCCTTTTATTATTGGTGTTAGCAGTCAGCTATGTTCGGAACATTTATACGCCAGAGCCCTGGAAGATGTTGAGGTGGCGCCCATGCCTCTGGCCTTATTTAATCAGATCGTAGCCAATGAGGGGTTATGGGAACCCTTTTCGCGGCTGCTGATTTATACGGTTTCCCGAATCTATGAACACTGTTCACAGATATCGCAAATGTCCGCGTATGACATTATTCGTCTGCAGTTAGTCGAACTGTTACAGGAGCCTGACTCGGTACGGCTCAACACCACCGCGGCAGCCTATATCAAAAGCCGGACCTATCTGTCCCGAAGCGGGATCATGCGTATCCTGTCGGAGTTACGAACCGGGGGATATATCGCCATGCAGCGGGGGGTACTGATTGATATTCATCATCTGCCGCTGAAATATTGATTAAGGAGCCATAACGCGGAGCCAGGAGGGCGCACAAGCACTATAATAACCCTCATTACGTCAGCCTCATCCAGCAGGTCATTTTATGCCATCGCCAACGACGCCGCCCGGTCAGGCTCAGCGTGGGTCGCCCTGGGCGCAGGAGCTTGTATCCCATCTGCAACCCTACGCGACCCTTCACCACGCCCAACGGGGAGAGCGGTTCGAGCTTTGTATCAATGGTCAGGGTGTCTTTTATCTGATTATTGAGGGCAGCGTGGCGATTTATCGCCGGAGCAACGATATGTTGCTTTCAACCGCCAACAGCCCGGCAATTTTGGGTCTGGCAAACCTGACGGATATCTACTTCGACAACTACTTCAAAACCCTTGAGCCTTGCGTCATTGGTACGCTTGCGACCGATAAAGTCAACGACATCTGTACAGAAAAAGATTTGTGGAGCGTTGTCTCCCGCCACCTGATGTTTGTTTATAACCGACTCTATCACCACGTTATGCCAGTGGGCTCACCCACCGCGTATGAATTAATTCGCCAGCAGTTGCAGGAATTGATGGCCGAAGACGAAAGTTTTCGCGCCAGGATCACCGCTGAAAGGTACATCCGGGATAAAACCCAGCTTTCGCGCAGCGGGGTGATGCGTATTCTGGCCGATCTGAAAGCTGGTGGTTACGTGGAAATGGAAGAGGGTCGACTAATTAGCATCAACAAGCTCCCCGCCAGATACTAGGTAAAACAGCCCACCAGCAGGGTGTTCTCTTTTTGTAGGCGTATTCTGAATATCAGTCGGAAGACTGAGGCGATCGCCGCCGGGTGCGCTATGCTTCGGCAAAAGGGCAACATACGGAGGGGAAATGCTCATTGCACTTGTGACCATCGCCATCGTTGCCGTCGTCATTACCGGTCTGGTTATCCTGTCTGCCATGCAGGACATTAAAAACGATTACTGAATGCGGAAAAAAGAAAGCCCTTAAGACTACCAGAGGTAATCTTAAGGGCTTCTCGCTCCATCCGGCGCTTATCTCCGGCACTCAATATGGCTTAGCTCTTGAAGGAGCATAGGAATAATCTCATAAACCCGGGTGCGCGAATTAACATTTCTTGCGGCCCGCCAGTAAACGTCGGTATTTCAAGGTGATAAAAAATGAAAAAAGGCCGCATTTGCGGCCTTTCGCTTTATATCACCGCGGTAGTCAGCCGCGACGAACAGCATAAACGGTTCTGCTCATCCAGGATCTCAATCTGCCATACCTGATGGCGCGAGCCAGCATGCAACGCGCGACAGACGCCACGTACCCGGCCGCTGCGCACGGAACGAATATGGTTGGCATTCACCTCCAGCCCCACCACCTTCTGCTCTCCTTCGGTACAGAGGTAGCCGGCCACCGAGCCCAGGGTTTCAGCCAGCACCACCGACGCACCACCGTGCAGCAGCCCAAAAGGCTGATGGGTGCGGCTGTCGACCGGCATGGTGGCCTCCAGTTCATCCTCGCCGATGCGGGTAAACTGGATATCCAGCAACCCCAACATATTTCCGTCACTCATGGCGTTTAACGCCTGCAACGTCACCGCACGTTTCCAGATCATCCCATAATCTCCAGTAAGGCCTGCAGCGGATGGCGCACGCCGTTGCCTTCGACGCGTTTGACCTGGCTGCGGCAGGAGTAGCCGGTCGCCAGGCAGCGGTTGCGCGGCAGGCGCTGCATCGCCTGATGCCAGGAAAGCTCGTAGATGCCCAGCGAGTTCGCGTGGTTCACCACCTCGTGTCCGTAAGTTCCGGCCATGCCGCAACAGCCGACGCTAACGCTCTCCAGCTTCGCGCCAAAGCGGGCGAAGATGGCCGCCCATTGTGCTGGCGCGCCCGGCAATGCGGTTACTTCGGTACAGTGTCCGAACAGATACCACGCCTCGCCGCTGGTCTCCTGGGCGGGTTGCGCATCGAGGATCGTCGGCAGCCACTCATGTACCAGCATGACGTGGAAGTCGCCGCGCTTGTCACCGAGGGTCTGTTTGTACTCATCGCGATAGCAGAGCACCAGCGCCGGATCGACCCCGACCATCGGCATACCCAGCTGCGCCACCCGGTTAAGGAAGTCCGAGGTTTTTTGCGCGGTTTTCGCAAAGCGGCTGAGGAAACCTTTGATGTGCTGCGCCTTGCCGTTTGGTGAAAACGGCAGCAGCACCGGCTGGTATCCTAACCGCTCGGCAAGACGAATAAAGTCCGCTACCACCTGGGCATCGTAATAGCTGGTAAAGGGATCCTGCACCACCAGCACCGTTTTCGCTTTTTGCTCCGCGCTCAGCGCCTCAAGCTGCTCAAGGGTCAGGTTGGCAGAGCGGTGGCCGACCATCTGACGCTGCAGGGAGGGCGTGGAGAGCAGCGGCAGGTCGATCATGCCGATATGCTTCTCGGAAAGCTTGCGTACCAGCGGCTGGTTAATAAAGAAGTTGAAGGTGCGCGGCGCGCGGGCCATCAGCGGGGCATAACTCTCTACCGTCGCGACCAGGTGATCGCGCATCGGGCGCAGATAACGGCTGTGATAGAGCTGCAGGAAGCGGGAGCGGAACTCCGGCACGTCGATTTTAATCGGGCACTGGGTAGAGCAGGCTTTACAGGCCAGGCAGCCCGACATCGCCTCTTTCACCTCGTGGGAGAAGTCGTACTCCCCTTTACTCGCATGCCAGCTGTTGCGGGTGCGCTCGACGAGGGTGCGCAGGCTGGCGCGTTTTTCCGGCAATTCTTTCTCCAGCGCCAGCGGATCGACACCACGATCGGCCAGCAGACGCAGCCACTCGCGCACCAGGGTCGCACGCCCTTTCGGGGAGTGGATACGGTTGCTGGTGATCTTCATCGACGGACACATCGGGCTTTTGGCATCGAAGTTAAAGCACAGGCCATTGCCGTTACACTCCATCGCGCCGCGCCAGGAGGCACGCACCGCAATGGGGATCTGGCGATCGTAGGTCCCGCGTTTCACCGCGTCCACCTGCATCATCGGCGCATCGACCCCTTCAGGCGGACAGATTTTACCGGGGTTGAGGCGGTTATCCGGGTCAAAGGCCGCTTTGATTTTGCGCAGCTCGCCATAGAGCTGTTCGCCAAAGAAGGCCGGGCTGTACTCTGCGCGGAAGCCTTTTCCGTGCTCGCCCCACAGCAGACCGCCATATTTGGCGGTGAGCGCCACCACCTCATCGGAGATCTGCTTCATCAGGATCTCCTGCTGCGGATCGCACATATCCAGCGCCGGGCGTACGTGCAGCACCCCGGCATCGACATGGCCAAACATGCCGTAGCTCAGGCCGTGGCTGTCGAGCAGAGCGCGGAACTCAACGATATAGTCCGCCAGGTTCTCCGGCGGCACGCAGGTATCTTCAGCAAACGGAATCGGCTTGGCAGCCCCTTTGGCGTTGCCCAGCAACCCCACCGCTTTTTTACGCATCGCATAGATACGTTCGATGCCAGCGAGATCGTTACACAGCTGCCAGCCAATCACCCCACCTTCGCCCCGGGCGATCAGCTCGTCCAGCCGCTGGCATAAGTCAGCAACCTGGCTTTCGATAAGCGCTGCGTCATCGCCGGCAAACTCAACGATGTTCAGGCCCAGCATCTCTTTATCGGGCACGTCAGCGATAAGCTCGCTGACCGAGTGCCAGACGATATCTTCCCGCGCCAGGTTGAGCACTTTTGAGTCAACGGTCTCAACAGACAGCGCCCGGGCATCCACCATAAACGGCGCATTGCGCAGCGCAGAGTCGAATGAGTTGTACTTTACATTCACCAGGCGGCGCACTTTTGGCAGGCGGGTGATGTCGAGACGCGCCTCAGTGATAAAGGCCAGCGTCCCTTCTGAGCCAGTGAGGATGCGGGTTAAATCGAACTGACTGAGATCGTCATTAAAGACATGACGCAGATCGTAACCGGTCAGGAAGCGGTTCAGTTTCGGGAATTTATCGATAATCAGCTGGCGGTTGTCTCGGCAGCGTTCCAGCACGGTGCGGTAGATGCGCCCGGCGGTGGTGTTGTCCTTGCCGAGCGTTTCGGCAAGCTGAACCGGCACAGGCTGGGTATCAAGAATATCGCCGCCCAGCAGTACCGCCCGCACGCCGAGAACGTGATCGGAGGTTTTACCGTAGACCAGCGAGCCCTGACCGGAGGCGTCGGTATTGATCATCCCGCCGAGAGTAGCGCGGTTACTGGTCGACAGCTCCGGGGCAAAAAAATAGCCGTAAGGTTTCAGAAACTGATTGAGCTGATCCTTGATTACCCCGGCTTCTACCCGCACCCACCCCTCTTCCTGGTTGATCTCGATGATGCGGTTCATGTAGCGGGACATATCGACGACGATCCCCGTGTTAAGCGCCTGGCCGTTGGTGCCAGTGCCGCCGCCGCGAGGGGTGAAAATCAGCGAAGCGAAACGCTCCTGGGAGGCCACACGGGCCAGGAGTGCCACATCAGCGGTAGAACGGGGAAAAACGACTGCATCGGGAAGTAGCTGGTAGATACTGTTGTCGGTCGCCATGGTCAGCCGGTCGGCATAACGTGTGGCGGTATCGCCGGTAAAACCCTGTTGCTCCAGTGCCTGCAAAAAATTCAGCACCAGCTGAACGACGCCGGGTGCCTGAGAAATTTGTGGGATCATTACTGTCGACCCTGCCCAATCTTAAGAGTTGTAGATAATCGTTTGCGTTGTGTCTCACATTTTGTATCACATTTTAAACGTATCCGCCCGACAGAATTACAGGCAGAATCTGCCTGTTAAAAATGGCTGAAATCACTAATGATTGTAGTGATGCGGTTTTATGTTCTCGCCGGTTTGCCGGTGTTCTCAAAAGGTAAATTTCATCTATGGTCAATCGACACCAGCCCAGGGACGTTGCACAAGTTTTGCTGTCGGTGCTGTTTCTGGCAATCATGATTATTGCGTGTCTATGGATTGTTCAACCCTTTATTCTCGGTTTTGCCTGGGCAGGAACGGTGGTTATCGCCACCTGGCCGCTATTTATTCGTCTTGAACGCTTACTGTTTGGCCGCCGGACGCTGGCGGTGCTGGTGATGACGTTACTGCTGGTCCTGCTCTTTGTCATTCCTGTCGCGTTGCTGGTCAATAGCCTGGTTGACGGCAGCGGCCCGCTCATCACCAGTATTACCAGCGGCGATATGACGCTGCCGGAGCTGGCCTGGCTCAACGATATCCCGCTGATTGGCGATAAGCTCTATGCCGGCTGGCATAACCTGCTGGATATGGGCGGCAGCGCAATTATGGCGAAAGTACGGCCCTATATTGGCGCCACCACCACCTGGTTTGTGGGTACCGCCGCGCATCTGGGCCGCTTTGTGGTCCACTGCGTGCTGATGCTGCTGTTCAGCGCCCTGCTCTACTGGCGCGGCGAGCAGGTAGCGCTGGGTGTTCGCCATTTCGCCACCCGTCTGGCCTCGACGCGCGGCGACGCGGCGATGCTGCTGGCGGCGCAGGCCGTGCGTGCCGTGGCGCTAGGTGTGGTGGTGACGGCCCTGGTGCAGTCGGTGCTGGGCGGTGTGGGTCTGGCGATCGCCGGGGTGCCTTACGCCACCCTCTTTACGGTGCTGATGCTGTTAACCTGCCTGATGCAGCTGGGGCCATTGCTGGTTCTGGTCCCGGCGATTGTCTGGCTCTACTGGAGCGGCGATACCACCTGGGGCACCTTCCTGCTGGTGTGGAGCTGCGTGGTGGGCACGATGGATAACGTTATCCGCCCGATTCTGATTCGCATGGGTGCCGACCTGCCGTTGATTCTGATCCTCTCCGGCGTTATCGGGGGGCTGATTGCTTTTGGGATGATCGGCCTGTTTATCGGACCGGTATTGCTGGCCGTCTCCTGGCGACTCTTCTCTGCGTGGGTGCATGAGGTCCCGCTGCCGCCAACCGATCCTGATGTGCTGCTTGCCGCCCTTAACGAAACGGACGAGGTCAAAAAGTAACGCTCCCGTTCTGGTGGGTTCGCCCACCAGAATGTAAAGCACCACTTATCAATTTGATTTCCCTTAAGCGCTGCTAAAGCCTCTCCTGCTCGTAATTCCTTCAATCTACTTCATAAATTCTTCATGCTTCTTAAACTATTGAGACGAATCTGATCGACGCAAAAATTCCCTATGCCTACTATTAGGTCACGGTTATGAATCAACAACACCTTGATTTATAAGCATGGAAATCCCCTGAGTGAAACAACGAATTGCTGTGTGTAGTCTTTGCCCATCTCCCACGATGGGCTTTTTTTTCAGTGAGTTACCGGCTTCGTAGAGCATTAGTGTCAAACCGTTTGAAGTATAAAGAGACTGCTCTTCCTCTCCCCTTATAAATCAACCGCTTAATATATGTGTCATTTCGAAGCGTGTGAAACGCACTGGTTCTTGCTTGCGAATAGTCATCAAGCCTGAAACCATAGCGCACCCACTCTTAGAAGCGGGAGTGGCCCATTTTTGCCTTTTCGCCTGTACTAAGCTGAACTCTGCTTCTGTCATGCTGTTGGCTTAGATGCCCAGCCTGCATCGTTCGTTAAGGTGCGTGTCCAACTTCTCCGGAATGGTGAAAACCCATCCAAACTTCTCAGCGGTTTCTTTGCATTCTTCTAAAAGCTCTGCCCTTCAATATCACGTTGCGATAACACGCGGCCTGCTCGTCCTCTATCCATTGCTCTGAGAATTACCTCTCCCTACCGCATTTAATTCAGAATTGAACTTCAAATTAACCCTGCTTGTTATTTATAGTGTTGTTAATCGTGACAGGTGTTACTGGCACTTCACCCAAAGCCCTTACATGCTGAAAATCATTAGCGTTCTGCTCAGGGTGGTTAGGATCTTTCATAGTAACCAGTGTTATCTGCTTATCAAGTTCACGGCTTGCCCCGTCAAAGTGGTCTACACCAATTCCAATTAAACCACCGAACAGAATATTGCCCCACATCCAGCCATTACTACTATCATTTATATCGCCTCGAGTAACAGGACTTGTTTCTGTTCTTCTTACTTCTACGTGATAAGGCGCATCACCACGTTTTAAATTAACGGTAGTAGGAGCGATACCTTTAGCGACTTCCATTCCATCAGCATTCCTGACACTAAATAACGCAGGTGCATCAGTGTTAATTGCTACTTTTTGTTTGGTTCCATCGACAATAGTACAGCAAGCAGATAAAGACACAGCACAAATACAAGCCACAGCCACGGCTTTAAGTTTCATTAAATATGTTTCCTGACAAAAAATTAGAAGAATCTTGCTACCATCATTAGTTATTATTCACTGACATCACTCCATCTTCTCAGCAACAAGTTTGACCGTTATCATTCTGTTATCAATTTTCATCGTTGCTGAAGGAATTCCTGATCCTGAAACGAGATGTGTCTTGCTCAATTCAGCCCGCAGAACGTTGCACGAGCAAACTATCAAGAATAAATTTTAGACATTCTATTAACAATAAACAGGCCCTTTCGAATTAAGTGCCGCCAATAATTGCGTAATATTTGAGCGCAATCTATTTTGCGGCACAGGGCTTATTTCAGGCGCGTAAGATTATTCCTATACGAACCGTTTTTATGAGGGATTAGTGCTATTCAAGGAAAAAAGAGGATTTTTTTAATCACTTAATTTGAGCTTACCCTGATTAAGAACCAAGGTAAGCTCACTTACGTTATAACTGGCTTACTGAGCATCTGCTAAGCATCTTCCACTCACCCGTCAGCACCCGCGTTTGACCGGTCACGTTCACCGTCACCACCTCGCGAATATCCGCCGATGATGCCCCAACCTGCAGCTCAAACTCACCCGGTTCGACAACGCGTTTGCCGTCCCGCCGCGTAAAGTTGAAGAGATCAACTGGCAGCGTGAAGGTGAGCGTGGCGCTTTCACCCGGAGACAGGGTGACGCGCTGGAAGGCTTTTAGCTCCTGCAACGGCCGCACCTGGCTGGCAACTTTATCCCGGACGTAAACCTGGACCACTTCGCTCCCGCTGCGCTCGCCGCTGTTTTTCACGTCGATGCTCAGCGTCACTTCGCCGTCGACGGGCACACTGCTCTCAGCCAGCCGTGCGGCTCCCCAGCTGAAGGTCGTCCAGCCCAGGCCATAGCCAAAGGGATAGCGAGCCCCAAAGTGGAAGGCGAACGGCGTACCGCCGCTTTTCAGCTTGTGGTTGTAGTAGAAAGGCATTGCCCCCGCGCTTTTCGGTACGCTGACCACCAGCCTGCCCTGTGGCTCTGTCCGCCCGGTCAGTACGTCGGCAATGGCCCAGCCGCCTTCCTGACCCGGCGCCCAGGCCATCATCAGGGCCGCTACGCGATCTTCCAGCCCCTGCAGGTTATATGGCCGCCCTCCCGTCATCACCACGATCACTGGTTTGCCGGTCGCCACCAGCGCCTCCAGCAACTGCTGCTGAACGCCGGGCAGATTCAGGCTGTCCGTATCCGAACCTTCACCCACGGTGCCGCTCTGGAACAGGCCCGCCAGGTCCCCCACGCATGCCACTACCACATCGCTGTCGTTGGCGACCCGCACGGCTTGCGGGATGAGGTGGGTATCCTGCGAAACCGGTGACTGCTGCATCGGTTTGCCGCTGCTGTCCCCCGGGAAAACCGGGGCCCCCGCCATACGTTTTTCGATGATATGACATCCTTGCGCATACTGAACGTGGGCCTCGCCCAGGTAGTGTTTCAGCGCCTGCAGCGGGGTGGTCACCTGGGCGGTCTCTTCCACCATGTCACTGATGATCAAATGGACCGGGAAGCTGTAGCCGCTTAATAGCGCCAGCGGATCGTCCGCCGTGGGCCCAACCACCGCCACGCGAGGTTTACCGGAGAGAGGCAGAACGCCGCGGTTCTCCAGCAGAGTGAGCGAGCGCGTCGCCACCTCGCGGGCCACCCGGCGAGTCTCGTCACTTTGCAGATCGATGGCATTTTCGTCGGCATACGGATGTTCAAAGAGACCAAGGCGGAATTTTTCGGTCAGCACGCGGGCAACGATCTCATCCACTTTCTCCATGGTGATCAGGCCCCGCTCCACCGCCCCGGCCAGATGTCGGGCACAGTCATCTTTTGGCAGTTCGACGTCCAGCCCGGCGTTAAAGGCCAGTGCGGCCGATTCGGCTGCATCGTGGGACACCCCATGATGCTGATGCAACAGACTCACACCGCCGTAATCCGCCACGATGATGCCGTCAAAGCCCCACTGCTCTCGTAGCACGGTGGTGAGCAGGAAATGGTCGCTGTGGCCGGGTTGATTATCAATATCGTGATAAGCCGGCATCACTGATCCGGCATTCGCCAGCTTCACCGCCATCTCAAAAGGCAGCAGGAAAGTGTCGTTGAGTTCGCTGAAACCAAGATGAACCGGGGCGTGGTTGCGCGCCCCTTCGCTAAAGGAGTGGCCAACATAGTGCTTGAGGGTCGCCAGCAGATCGCGTTTATCGCCCTGCAAGCCTTTCACATATGCTGTTGCCATGACACCCACCAGCCACGGATCCTCGCCAAAGGTCTCTTCTGTACGCCCCCAGCGTACGTCGCGGGAGACGTCCAGCACCGGTGCCAGCCCCTGTTGGCAGCCAACCGAGCGGGCCTCTTTACCTATCTGTTCAGCGGCACGCTGCACCAGCTCCGGATCCCAGGTTGAACCGTAATTCAGCGAGGAGGGAAACAGGGTGGCGTCTTTACACAGCAGCCCCACCAGGCACTCTTCGTGGAACAGCGCCGGTATACCGAGCCGCGTCTCCTCCATCATCATGCGTTGCAGACGGTTAGCGGCACGCACGCCGGTTCTGGCATCAACGATGTGGGTGCCCAGCGGACGGGTGATCTGCCCGACGCCCAGCTTCAGGCGTTCGCTCAGGGCGGCCTGTTCACTTACACCGGCAAATTCATCGCTTAAATCGCTACGCTCACGGTGATTGCCGTTCTCATCGAGGATCAGCCAGTAGGCGTGCATCTGGGCAAATTTCTCTTCCGGGGACATGCGCGCCAGTAAGTCGGCGACGCGCTCCTGCACGGGACGGCCCGCATCCTTGTAAATAGCAGTCATCAGTTACTCCTGAGTTGCGGAATGAATTGCCGGGCTGAGGTGCCCAGCCTCGTTACGGGTTTCACGTTTGCTTGCGAGTTCACGCGCAATGTTATCCACCAGTCGGCTGTTGAGCTTGTAGACCGCCAGCAGTAGCACCATGCAAATAAACAGGCCGCAGGGGATCAGGGTGAACAAGGCGTTGATCGTAGAGAGCACGTGCGGGGTCTGGGTGGCCTCTCCCGGCGCGTAATCCACCATCCCCAGCACCCAGCCCACCACGGCACCGCCCAGCGCAAGACCAAATTTGATGGCGAACAGCGCGGTAGAGAACACCAGCCCGTCGAGTCGGCGGCCGCTGCGATGCTCTTCGTAGTCCACCACGTCCGAGAACATGGTCCACTGGAGCGGCGTGGTCAGGTTTTGTATGAAGCTAAAGATGATATTCAAACCAAAGATCAGCCAGACCTGGGAAGGCGGAATGAAGAAAATCAGCGCGCCAAAAATAACGAAGGTAATAATGGTCCACTGATATGCGCGAACCCGGTCAAATTTTCCCAGCAGGCGTTCGGATAATAAAGCGCCGCTCAGCGAAGCCACCATCCCCGAGACAATAAAAGCAAAAATCAGCTCAGGCCGCAGCAGAACATATTTCACGTAATACATCGTTGCTGATCCACGCGTGACCACCGCGGTGAGCAGGAGAATATTGAACAGGAAAACGATTCGCCACTGGCTATTTCCGGCCAGCAGTTTTAAATCCGTCAGCATTGAGCCCGAGGTGTCATTACGGGGAGAATAACGTTCGCGGGTCATAAAGAAACAGCAGAAGAATAAGATAATGCCTAATAACCCCATAAGGCTCATGGCATAAAAATAGCCCTTCTGAACGTTGTCATTGCCTAAATAAGAGACCAGCGGTAAGGCGATAACCGTGACGATCAGGCCGCCGATAAACGACAAACCAAAACGCCAGGATTGCAGGGAGTGGCGCTCGCGCGGATCCAGCGTCAGAGCGCCGGGCATGGCGCAGTAAGGTACGTTAATGGCGGAGTAGATAAGGCTTAAAATGGCGTAGGTGACGCAGGCATAGATAATTTTTGCCGTGGCGCCTACGTCCGGTACATAGAAGGTAATCAGGCAGCTGACGCCAAACGGAATGGCGAACCAGAGCAGCCAGGGGCGGAAACGACCGTGGCGGGTTTGGGTGCGATCGACCAGCGCGCCAATACAGGGATCGACAAAGGCATCCACTACCCTGACGACTAAAAACATGGTACCCATAATGGCCGCAGGCAGACCAAAAACATCGGTATAAAAGTAGGCCAAAAATAACGTCGCCGTTTGCCACACCAGCGCGCTGGCCATATCACCTAATCCATAGCCTATTTTATCCTTCGTACTCAATACAGAGGAAATTGTCATTTTTAATGAGCCTTTTTATCAGGTTAAAATTATTTCAACCAGCTGCGCAAGAATCAGATTCATGCGCATTCGAGGCTCAATTATTAGCAACGCCTTGCCTGCTAACAATTGTCTAAATTAACAGACAAATTATGATATTTAGTTTTTTGATTTATTTGTGATGGAGAGCAAGTCTCGGGGAAAATAAAAAAGGTGAGGATCAACATCCTCACCTTTTATCGTGCAGAACCTGAATGTTACTTGTTAAGTTCGGCCAGGCTCAGCCAGGTTTGTACTACGGTGTCCGGATTGAGGGACAGGCTATCGATCCCCTCTTCCATCAGCCATGCGGCAAAGTCTTCATGGTCGGAAGGTCCCTGACCACAGATACCCACGTACTTACCTTGCTTCTTCGCGGCACGGATGGCCATCGACAGCAGCGCTTTGACCGCCTCGTTACGCTCATCAAACAGCGCGGAAACCACGCCAGAGTCGCGATCCAGACCCAGCGCCAGCTGCGTCATATCGTTCGAGCCGATAGAGAAGCCGTCGAAGTGCTCAAGGAACTGTTCTGCCAGCAGGGCGTTGGACGGGATCTCACACATCATAATGATTTTGAGCCCGTTCTCGCCGCGCTTCAGCCCCTGACGCGCCAGTTCGTCAATGACCGCTTTCGCCTGATCCACGGTACGCACGAACGGCACCATGATCTCAACGTTGGTCAGCCCCATATCGTTGCGCACGCGTTTCACCGCTTCGCACTCCAGGGCAAAGCAGTCGCGGAAGCTGTCAGAGACATAACGACCGGCGCCACGGAAGCCCAGCATCGGGTTCTCTTCTTCTGGTTCGTAACGCTCGCCGCCCACCAGGTTGGCATATTCGTTAGATTTGAAGTCAGAGAGACGCACGATGACGCGTTTCGGGAAGAAGGCCGCACCCAGCGTCGCAATCCCTTCAGCCAGACGGCCAACATAGAACTCTTTCGGCGAGTCGTAGCCCTTCATCATCTCGCGGATCTCTTTTTGCAGCTTCTGATCCTGGTCATCGAACTCCAGCAGCGCACGCGGGTGAACCCCGATCATACGGTTGATGATGAACTCCAGACGCGCCAGGCCAACACCTTCATTAGGCAGGCAGGCGAAGTCAAACGCCCGGTCCGGGTTGCCGACGTTCATCATGATCTTCAGCGGCAGATCCGGCATGGTATCCACGCTGGAGCTCTTCACGCTGAAGTCCAGCAGCTCCGCGTAGACATAACCGGTGTCGCCTTCGGCGCAGGAGACGGTGACGTTCTCATCGTCCTTCATGCGTTCCGTGGCGTCACCACAGCCGACAACCGCCGGAATACCCAGCTCACGGGCGATGATCGCCGCGTGACAAGTACGACCGCCACGGTTGGTGACAATCGCCGAGGCCTTTTTCATGATCGGTTCCCAGTCCGGGTCGGTCATGTCAGTTACCAGCACATCGCCCGGCTGGATACGGTTCATTTCGCTGATGTCGTGGATCACTTTCACCGGGCCTGCGCCGATACGGTGGCCGATAGCACGGCCTTCAGCGATGATTTTGCCCTGGGCATGCAGGGTGTAACGCTCCATCACCTGGCCGCGGGAACGGACGGTTTCCGGGCGCGCCTGGACGATGAACAGTTTGCCGGTGTTACCGTCTTTGGCCCATTCGATATCCATCGGACGGCCATAGTGCTTCTCAATCTGCACCGCCTGCTTCGCCAGCTCCTGCACTTCGGCATCGGTCAGGGAGAAGCGGTCGCACTGTTCCTGCGGCACATCTTCAATACGAACCTGTTTGCCGTGCTCCTGGGTCGGGGCGTAAACCATGCGGATCTTTTTCGACCCCATAGTGCGGCGCACGATAGCCGGGCGATCCGCGGCCAGGGTTGGCTTGTGAACATAGAATTCGTCAGGGTTGACGGCACCCTGCACCACCATCTCGCCCAGACCCCAGGCAGAGGTGATAAAGACCACCTGATCGAAACCCGATTCGGTATCAATAGAGAACATCACACCTGATGAGGCCAGGTCTGAACGCACCATGCGCTGCACGCCCGCCGACAGCGCAACGCCGCGGTGGTCATAACCCTGATGCACGCGATAGGAGATTGCGCGGTCGTTAAACAGGGAGGCAAACACATGTTTTACCGCCACCAGCACCGCATCGTAGCCCTGCACGTTGAGGAAGGTCTCCTGCTGTCCGGCGAAGGAGGCATCCGGCATATCTTCTGCGGTCGCAGAGGAGCGCACGGCAAAGGAGGCCTGCGCATCGTCAGCGGAAAGCTGGTTGTAGGCGTCGTGAATGGCTTTTTCCAGTTCAGGCTGGAAAGGTGTGTCGATGATCCACTGGCGGATCTGAGCCCCGGCTTTAGCAAGCTCGGAGACATCATCAATGTCCGTATTATCCAGTAGTTCGTAAATGCGCTGGTTTACGCCGCTTTGATCCAGAAAATAGTTAAAAGCATCGGCGGTGGTAGCAAATCCATTCGGTACGGAGACACCCATACTGGACAGATTTGTAATCATTTCACCCAGGGAGGCATTTTTGCCTCCAACTCTGTCTACATCATTCATGCCGAGTTGGTTATACCAAAGCACCAGCGGTGACGAGCCATTGTTGGACATCGAAACAATCCTTTTATGATATATGAACGGGTTTTAAGAAGTTCCTTACTGCGTATTTATACTGTCATATTTATTCGCACTAAAAAAACGGTGAATCGTGTAAGCACTTTTATTTTTTAGCTTTTCAGACTCTTCCCGCTTAAATCCTAACCTGATGATTCTTATGGATTCCCACAAAAATACTCAGACTTTAGTGTGATTCTGAAAAATGAAACACCCCTTTCAATTAAAATAAAAATAGCGTTTCATTTTTATTTTCCAGCGTACATTGCCTGTTGTATTTTACTTTTTTAATTTATGCTTTCAGTCAATTACATCTGATATACCGAGTGTGCAAAATGGATAATGCTGTCGATCGCCACGTTTTTTATATTTCCGATGGTACGGCCATCACCGCCGAAGTACTGGGCCATGCGGTGATGTCGCAGTTCCCGGTTTCCATTAACAGCATTACCCTGCCGTTTGTGGAAAATGAGAGCCGCGCCAGAGCAGTGAAAGATCAAATCGATGCCATTTTTCAGCAGACCGGCGTGCGCCCGCTGGTCTTCTATTCGATTGTGATCCCGGAGATTCGCCAGATCATTTTACAGAGCGAAGGCTTTTGCCAGGATATCGTCCAGGCGCTGGTGGCCCCACTACAGCAGGAGATGAAACTGGATCCCACCCCGGTGGCGCACCGTACCCATGGCCTGAACCCGGCGAATATCACTAAATATGACGCGCGTATCGCCGCCATCGATTACACCCTCGCCCATGATGACGGTATCTCACTGCGTAATCTCGATCAGGCCCAGGTCATTCTGCTCGGCGTGTCGCGCTGCGGTAAGACCCCTACCAGCCTCTATCTGGCGATGCAGTTCGGGATCCGCGCCGCCAACTACCCCTTTATTGCCGATGATATGGATAATCTGGTACTCCCGGCGGCGTTAAAACCCCTGCAACATAAGCTGTTTGGTCTGACCATTAACCCGGAACGCCTGGCGGCCATCCGTGAAGAGCGCCGGGAAAACAGCCGCTACGCCTCCATGCGCCAGTGCCGTATGGAAGTGGCTGAAGTCGAAGCCCTGTACCGCAAAAACAATATTCCGTGTCTGAACAGCACCAACTATTCGGTCGAAGAGATCGCCACCAAAATTCTCGATATTATGGGCCTGAATCGCCGCATGTACTAACAGGCTAGTACATTAGTTCACGATCCTTTATACTTGCTCCCCATTACAGGGCACGTCTGTGCCCTGCACTTGAAATCAGCGGGGATTGGTTTAAGGTGATGCCCATCACTTCCCGGTAAGTTACCGATGAAGCACTACATTCTGAGAAATACCATGAATAAAACCGATGAACTCCGCACAGCGCGTATCGATAGCCTGGTGACGCCAGCAGAGCTGGCCCAGCGGTACCCTGTTTCTGCGGCAGTGGCCGAGAACGTGACAACGTCACGTAAACGTATTGAAAAAATCCTTAATGGGGACGATCGCCGCCTGCTGGTGATTGTAGGTCCCTGCTCTATTCACGATCTTGACGCCGCGATGGACTACGCCCAGCGCCTGAAAGGACTTCGGGATAAGCACCAGTCACGACTGGAGATCGTGATGCGAACCTACTTTGAGAAGCCGCGCACGGTGGTAGGCTGGAAGGGGCTGATCTCGGATCCCGATTTAAACGGCAGCTACCGGGTCAATCACGGCATCCAGCTGGCACGCAAACTGCTGTTGCAGGTCAACGAGCTTGGCGTGCCGACCGCCACTGAATTTCTCGATATGGTGACCGGACAGTTTATTGCCGATCTCATCAGCTGGGGGGCGATTGGTGCCCGTACCACCGAAAGCCAGATCCACCGTGAAATGGCCTCGGCGCTCTCCTGCCCGGTGGGCTTTAAAAACGGCACCGACGGCAATACCCGCATCGCGGTAGATGCCATCCGCGCCGCCCGCGCCAGCCATATGTTCCTGTCGCCGGACAAGAACGGTCAGATGACCATCTATCAGACCAGCGGCAATCCTTACGGCCACATCATTATGCGCGGCGGCAAACAGCCGAACTATCATCCGCAGGATATCGCGGAAGCCTGCGACACCCTGCGGGAGTTCGACCTGCCGGAACAGCTGGTAGTGGATTTTAGCCACGGTAACTGCCAGAAACAGCACCGTCGCCAGCTTGATGTCTGCGACGAGGTTTGCCAGCAGATCCGCAACGGCTCCAGCGCCATTGCCGGGGTGATGGCCGAAAGTTTCCTGCGCGAAGGTACGCAAAAAGTGGTGGTCGGCCAGCCTGTTACTTACGGCCAGTCAATTACCGATCCTTGCCTGAGCTGGGAAGATACTGAAGTGCTGCTGGATAAACTTGCGGCGGCGGTGGACTCACGCTTTTAGCACCTGCGCCGGGTGGCGGCTACGCCTTACCCGGCCTACAAACCCCTACCGTAGGCCCGGTAAGTTAAGCACCACCGGGCTTTTTTTCTGGGCGCATCTCTCAATCCCTTTACTTTTTCTCACAAAAACAGTTGCTGAACCGGTCAGTTTATCGATAATGATTATCAATGTTACATTGATTGCTATTTTAAAAACTTATATGTCACGTATGGATAACACTGCAGCAACGCTTGCCCGTCATGAAGACAAAAAAGCGCCGGCCCCGGAGGCGACCGATCGCCGTATCGACAGTAAACAGCTGCTGGGCGAAGAGGGACGCGTCATCATCGAGCATCATGGTCAGCACTACCTGTTGCGCCAGACACATGCCGGAAAACTCATCCTCACAAAATAACCCCTTCGCCACCGCAGCCGGTTTTCTCACGCGTTAGCTTGAGCAACTCACCTCAAGCCGCTTGCCCCAGTCTGGCGGGCGGCTGATATAGTCATCGTTACGGTCAGCAAACGGCGTCCGCAGGGCATCATGCAGGCGGTGAAGCTCAGCGTAATCGCCTTTTTCAGCCTGCTCGATCGCCCGCTGCGCCAGCCAGTTACGCAGCACCATCGCCGGGTTAACGGCATTCATTTGGGCCTGACGCACATCGTCGGCAACGTTCTCCTGCTGCAGGCGCGCGCGGTAAATCGCAAACCAGTCATCAAAGGCCTGACGGTCGATAAACTCATCGCGTAGCGGCGAAGCGGCGCTCTGCTGCTCGGTTTGCCCCAGCATGCGGAAGGTGCGGGTGTAGTCGCTGCCTTCGCGAGCCATCAGCGCAAACAGGTTATTCAGGAGGGTGTTATCGCCCTTCTCCTCGGTCATCAGCCCCAGCTTGCGGCGCATCAGTTTGCCGTATTGCTGCAGGAGCACCTCCTGGTAGCCATCCAGCGCGTCGTTGAGCGCTTCAACATCAATGAACGGCGACAGGGACTGGGCCAGACGCTGCAGGTTCCACAGCCCGACAGCAGGCTGGTTATCAAAGCTGTAACGCCCCTGATAGTCGGAGTGGTTGCAGATATAACCTGGCTGATAGTCGTCGAGGAAACCGTACGGGCCATAATCGATAGTCAGCCCGAGGATCGACATGTTATCGGTATTCATTACGCCATGAGCAAAGCCCACCGTCTGCCAGCTGGCGATCAGGGATGCGGTACGCGCCACCACGTCGCGGAACCAGAGAATGTACTTATCGGCCTCGTCCTGCCACTGCGGCCAGTGGTGACGAATAACAAAATCTGCCAGCTGGCGGACTTTCTCCGGCTCGCGGCGATAGTAGAAGTGTTCAAAATGGCCGAAACGGGCATGGCTCTGGGCAACACGGATGAGCATGGCCCCCTGCTCCATCGTCTCACGCGCGACGGGGGTATCGCTGGTGACAATCGACAGTGCGCGGGTAGTGGGAATGCCCAAGGCATGCATCGCCTCGGAAGCCAGGCTTTCGCGGATGGTGGAGCGCAGCACGGCGCGGCCATCGCCCATACGCGAGTATGGCGTGAGTCCGGCGCCTTTCAGGTGCCAGTCCATTGTTTGTCCATTGGCAAGCTGCTGTTCGCCAAGCAGGATCCCCCGCCCGTCTCCCAGTTGTCCGGCCCAGACGCCGAACTGGTGCCCGCTATAGACTTGCGCCAGCGGCTGCATGCCCGGCAGCAGTGTTTCGCCGCCAAAGACACCAGCGCCTTGTTCAGGGGTAAAGAGCGAGGCCGGGATTGCCAGTTCGTCTGCCAGCGCCGTGTTATGCCAGATTAGACGGGCATTGTTCAGGGGCGTGGGTTTCAGGGCCGTGTAAAAACCGGGTAGTTCATCATGCCAGTGCGCGGTAAAAGACAGGGTCATAGGTCCTCCTGCTTTTAGTGTAGTGGGTTTGTCAGATGTTAAACACCGGTTAAGACCAAGGTTATCACTGCACCAGCGACGTGATCCGCTCAAGGGGAACGGCAGGCCACAGGTTACCCTGCATGGCACTGAAGCCGTAAGCCGACAACCGTTGCAAGACGATCTCATCATTAACGCCCGCTACCATCAGCGACTGACAGTACGGCGATACCTGGGCAAAGATAGCCCGTAAAAAAGGATCGAAGGTATTTTCAGTAAGATGATTCTGAATGAAATTTTTATCCAGCGCCACGCGTTTAAACATGCCATCAAAAATGGCTTTGGTTGACGCATCCCCGGTTCCGAAATTACCCAACACCAGCGGAAAGCGCAGCGCGAAATTCATTAGCGTGGTATTTAAATTGCCTTTATTAAGGTCAGGGTAGTTTTCATAAATGGTGAACTCCAGCCATGGATATCGTTCACATATTGAAACACCTTCTTCTTCTGTTATCAGGTATTCAACGATGACTGGCGAGATATTTATCCAGGCGATGAGCTGTTGCTGAATAAAAAAGAGTTTGCAGGTTTCAAGCAAGGCGAGCTGCTCCTGAAACAGCATCAACTCCTGCACAGGCGTTAGCATAGGCCGCACCAGCTCGGTAGGTATGCGCACCTGGTTGTTAACGCCCACAAAGTTGACGTTTATTTCAAGTCCTTTTAGCGCTCCTGAGTCATGGCGCGCAGGGACCAATAAAAATTCTGTTTGATACGCAATATCCAGCATCACAATCATGGCATCCGTCCTGATTTAAAGACGATACATGACATCCTGAAACATATGCTGAAGCAATTCAACCTTATGGATTTTAATAAGAATAATTTCATTCGTTCCGTTTAATTTTCGGATTTTCCTTAGTCCTGAAATAATCTTATCCTGGTTGCTGTTTAATAGCCAGTATTCGCTAACTACCACAATTGCTTAACATTAATTCCCACCTCTGGTCCCTGTAAATTAATGCTCAGAAACGAATCTCATTTAAAGAGAAGCTGCGTCGCGCCCGGCTGGCGCGACGGGGTTAAATGCGCCGGGCTTGCCAGAAGTTTTTACGCCAGTAGACGTTATTAAGAGACGAACGCATCACGCCGCGGCTGGTCGAGGCGTGTATAAATTGGTTATCAGTATCGTATATCCCGACATGCAGACCGCTTTCTCCGGAACCGGTTTTAAAGAAGACCAGATCGCCCGGTAAGAGATCGTCTTTATCAATTTCGGTGCCTATTGTCGCCTGCTGGCGCGTTTCACGCGGCAACTGCAGGGCAAACTTGTCGCGAAACGTCAGCAGGACAAACCCCGAGCAGTCCACCCCACCGCGGGTCATGCCACCGTAGCGATAAGGCGTGCCCCCCCAGCTATGGAGCTGATCGTTAAGGCCTGCAATCACGGCGATAGAATCAGACAGCCGCGCGTTGGGCGGCGGTGCGCGATGACTGCTGCATCCTGCAAGAAATAGCGCGGCTACCAGGAGAAAACAGAATCGCATTCCCGACGAATCCTCTGATTTTTTGAATTTTCTGTAATTTAGCCTGTGAATATGTCGCTGTGCAACAAGCGGTTATTCCTGTGACGTCGAAATAATCATTCTGTGACCTTCGATGTCCAGACGGCGGAAAGACATCTCATACGCTTTCGCCAGATTCGGAGGCGTCAGCACGGCATCACGCGCCCCGCTGGCAATGAGCTGCCCCCGCTTCAGCAGCCAGACGCGATGCGCGTGGCGTAGCGTATGGTTGAGATCGTGGCTGCTCATGACCACCGCAACGCCCTGCTGTGACAGCGCGCTTAACGCTCTGTCGAGCGCCACCTGCTGGGCCACATCGAGACTGGTCATGGGTTCATCCAGCAGCAGCAGTTGACCGTGCGGATTGCCCTGGGGATGGATTTGCAGGATCACCGCTGCCAGCCGCACGCGCTGCCACTCTCCACCCGAAAGCTGGCTGACGTGGCGGGACAGCTTATCTTCAATACCCAGCATCGCTGCCACGTCACTTAACAGCGTTTTTTGCGGGCTATTGTGCTGATGCAGCATCAGATAGTGCCAGGCCGGCATGGCGAACGGCGCAGTTTGCTGCTGCGCCAGATATGCCCTGCGGCTGGCCAGCGACGTGGGCGACCAGCGTGAGAGGGGTTCCCCCAACAGGGTAATCTCCCCTTCACCACCGGTTAAACCCGCCATACGGGAGAGCAGCGTGCTTTTCCCGGCACCGTTCGGCCCGACAAGATGAACGATCTCCCCGCTATTGACGGTGATATCAAGCGGGCCCAGCCGGCCTTTCACCGCTACGGCGCTGAGCTGCATCAGGACGGTCATTAGCTGGCCAGCGCCTTTTCAACCGCAGAGGTGATGGCCGGATCGTCTGGGGTCATATCCGGTGAGAAGCGCTGGATGACGTTCCCGTCGCGACCGATCAGGAACTTCTCAAAGTTCCACAGGATGTCGTCCGGAGAGAGCGGTGCGCGCCCTTTGCTGGCCATACGCTCATAAAAACCGCTACCCTCTGGCGCCACGGCGGTCGGTGCTGCCGCAATCAGCTTCTGATAAACCGGATGGCGGTTCTCACCGTTAACATCCACTTTGCTGAACATCGGGAAGGTTACGCCATAGGTTGTGCTGCAGAATGTTTTGATCTCTTCTTCGCTGCCTGGCTCCTGGCCGAGGAACTGATTGCACGGGAAGCCCAGCACGCTGAACCCCTCTTTTTCCCATGTCTTTTGCATCGCTTCCAGCTGCTCGTACTGGGACGTCAAACCGCATTTAGAGGCCACGTTAACCACCAGCAGCACTTTGCCTTTGTAGCTTTCCAGAGTGGTCTTTTCTCCATCAATGGTCGTCACTTCGGTGTTCAGAATATCGTTCGGCATAACATTCCCTCAGGTTGATGTTCAGAGTGGCAGCCTCAGCGGCCCGCTTTTAATAATAGCCAGATAAATACCGGTGCTCCCAGCGTAGCGGTGACAACACCAATCGGCAACTCTGCCGCGGTCAGTGCCAGACGCGCAATGATGTCGGCAATAAGCAGCGTAGCGCCGCCTGTCACGGCCGCAGCAGGCAGCAGCAACCGATGGTCGGTGATGCCACACAAACGCAGCATATGGGGGATAACAAGGCCGATAAATCCGATGGCGCCAGACAGCGCCACGCCCACGCCCACCATCCAGCCAATGGCGATCACCAGAATGTTTCGCCAGAAGGTTAGCGGCAATCCCAGCTGGCGAGCAGAGACTTCGCCCAGCGCCAGGATGTTCAGCGGCGCGGCCTGAAAGCAGCCCCAGACGATGGCAGGCACCAGCAGCAGCATCAGCCAGCCCTGTTCCCAATTCACGCCACCGAAGCCGCCCATCATCCAGTACATCAGCTGACGCAAATCAAATGAGGTAGAAAAATAGACCGCCCAGGTCATCAGGGCGCTACAGATGATGCCCAGCGCCACTCCGGCAAGCAGCAGACGGCTCACTGAGAGATGACGGCGGGCGAAGCGCAACAGAATAAGGGTAATGATGAGTGCCCCGGCAATAGCGCAGAGGCTCAGTTCCCATCCGGACAGGGCTCCCCCACCCAGCATCACAGCGGCAATCAACCCGACACCCGCCCCGTTCGAAACGCCCAACAGGCCAGGCTCCGCCAGCGGGTTATCAAACAGCGCCTGCATGATTGTCCCGCTTAGCGCCAGCGCAGCGCCCACCAGCACCACGGCCAGGGTACGCGGCAGTCGGATCTGCCAGATAAACAGCTCCCCCTGCGGCGTAAACCACGACTGCGGCCCGATCCATTGATCGCCCGCGCAGAGGCTCAGCCCTAGCGCGGTGATCAGCGCCAGCAGCAGTAAGAGCACTTTACGTAGATCGGAACGGTATTGCAGACGGGCAAATTCAGACATTGGAATCATTTTGCGGGAAAAAGATGTAATTGATTTTACGGTGGGTTTACAGCAGCGCAAAGAAAAAAGGCCGCTTTCGCGGCCTTTTTAGTTAGATCATCTCACTCTGCTTTGGGTGAAGCATTTTCGACACGGCTTTTTAACTTCTGGCCGGGTCTGAAGGTCACCACGCGGCGAGCCGTAATGGGAATATCCTCACCCGTCTTCGGGTTACGACCCGGACGTTGATTCTTGTCGCGCAAATCAAAGTTACCAAAGCCGGAGAGTTTCACCTGCTCACCGTTTTCCAGAGCGCGACGGATCTCTTCGAAAAACAGCTCAACCAGCTCTTTGGCATCCCGTTTGCTAAGCCCAAGCTTATCAAACAGATATTCGGACATTTCAGCTTTTGTAAGCGCCATAGGTTCAATCCCTCAATGATGCCTGGAATCGCTCTTTTAATGCCTCTACACATTTGGCAACGGTAGCGGCAATCTCCTCTTCTTCGAGTGTACGGCTGGTATCCTGAAGGATCAGACTGATAGCCAGGCTCTTAAAGCCCTCTGCCACGCCCTTGCCGCGGTACACGTCAAATAAGTTTACGCCAACTACCTGATTTACGCCAACTTTCTTACATTCGGCCAAAATATCTGCGGCAGGCACATTTTCAGCCACCACAACGGCGATATCACGACGGTTTGCCGGGAAGCGAGAAATCTCCTGAGCCTGAGGAATGACGCGGTCTGCGACCTTGTTCCACTCCAGTTCAAACGCCAGTGTACGGCCATTGAGATCGAGTTTGCGTTCCAGTTCCGGATGCACAACACCAATGAAACCAACGCGTTCACCTTTCAGATAAATCGCGGCGCTCTGACCCGGATGCAGCGCCGGAATGGCTTCAGCACGGAACTCAATTTCAGACAATTTACCGGTCAGATCCAGCACCGATTCCAGATCGCCTTTCAGGTCGTAAAAATCAACGCTGTTTTTGCTGAGATCCCAGTGCTCTTCATAGCGGTTGCCGCAGATAGCGCCCGCCAGCATCAGATCCTGACGGATACCCAGGCTCGCCTGAGTGTCCGGCACAAAGCGCAGCCCGGTTTCGAAAATGCGCACGCGGCTCTGCTGACGGTTCTGGTTGTAAACGATGGTGCCCAGCAGGCCGGTCAGCAGCGACAGGCGCATAGCGGACATTTCGCTGGAGATTGGGCTTGGCAGGATCAACGCTTCCTGGCCCGGATGGATCAGCTGCTGCACTTTCGGGTCAACGAAGCTGTAGGTGATCACTTCCTGGTAGCCTTTATCGTTCAGCATGGTTTTCACACGCTTCAGAGAGAGGTCGGCTTCGCGATGGGAGCCCATCACCAGGCCTGCCTGCACCGGCTCATCAGGGATGTTGTTGTAGCCGTAAACGCGGGCCACTTCTTCCACCAGATCTTCTTCGATCTCCATATCGAAACGCCAGCTTGGCGCAACGGCTGTCCACTGGTCCTGACCTTCGGTCACGTCGCAGCCCAGACGACGCAGAATGTCGCTCACCTGCGCATCGGCAATGTGGTGGCCAATCAGGCGGTCCAGCTTGCTGCGGCGCAGGGTAATGGTCGCAGGCTTCGGCAGATGCGCCTCGCTGGTCATATCAACAACCGGACCGGCTTCCCCACCGCAGATGTCGATCAGCAGGCGGGTAGCGCGCTCCATGGCTTTGTACTGCAGCGCTGGATCCACGCCGCGCTCATAGCGGTGAGAAGCGTCGGTATGCAGGCCGTGACGACGTGCGCGACCGGTAATGGAGAGCGGGCTGAAGAATGCACATTCCAGCAGCACGTTCTGGGTTTCATCGTTCACGCCGGAGTGGTCGCCGCCAAAGATCCCGCCCATCGCCAGCGCCTGGCCGTGGTCGGCAATCACCAGCGTGTCGGCATTAAGTTTGGCTTCGCTGCCGTCGAGCAGAACCAGGGTCTCGCCCTCTTTCGCCATACGAACCACAATGCCGCCTTCGATGCGATCTTTATCGAACGCGTGCATTGGCTGACCCAGTTCCAGCAGAACGTAGTTGGTCACATCAACCACCGCATCGATGGAGCGGATGCCGCAGCGACGCAGCTTCTCTTTCATCCACAGCGGAGTGGGTGCCTTCACGTTAATGCCTTTAACCACACGGCCAAGGTAGCGCGGACAGGCATCCGGTGCGTCAACCTGAATAGATACGGTATCGTTGATGGTGGCAGCAACCGGTGCAATCTCTGGCACGTTCAGTTCGGTCTGGTTCAGCACAGCGACGTCGCGCGCAACGCCGATAATGCCTAAGCAGTCGGCACGGTTCGGGGTCACGCTGATTTCGATGGTGTTGTCATCGAGCTTCAGGTATTCGCGCAGGTCGGTACCGATCGGTGCATCTGCTGGCAGCTCAATGATGCCAGAGTGATCGTCAGAAATACCCAGTTCAGAGAAAGAGCACAGCATGCCTTCTGATGGCTCGCCGCGCAGTTTCGCCGCTTTAATTTTGAAATCGCCAGGCAGCACCGCCCCAACGGTCGCCACGGCTACCTTCAGGCCCTGACGGCAGTTTGGCGCGCCGCAGACGATATCCAGCAGGCGTTCGCCGCCCACGTTTACTTTGGTAACACGCAGCTTGTCTGCATTCGGGTGCTGGCCGCATTCCACCACTTCACCCACAACCACGCCATTAAACGCGCCTGCAACCGGCTCAACGCCGTCCACTTCCAGGCCTGCCATGGTGATCTGGTTAGAGAGCGCCTCGCTGTCGAGCGCGGTGTTTACCCATTCGCGTAACCACAGTTCACTGAATTTCATTGTTCTGTCCTGCCCTTATTTAAACTGTTTGAGGAAACGCAAATCGTTTTCGAAGAAAGCGCGTAAGTCGGTCACGCCATAACGCAGCATGGTCAGACGCTCCATCCCCATACCGAACGCAAAGCCGGAGTAAACTTCCGGGTCGATGCCGACGTTACGCAGGACGTTCGGGTGCACCATGCCGCAGCCCAGCACTTCCAGCCATTTGCCATTTTTACCCATCACGTCGACTTCAGCAGAAGGTTCAGTGAACGGGAAGTAGGAAGGACGGAAACGGATCTGCAGATCTTCTTCAAAGAAGTTGCTCAGGAAGTCGTGCAGAGTGCCTTTCAGGTTGGTAAAGCTGATGTTTTTATCCACGATCAGCCCTTCCATCTGATGGAACATTGGGGTGTGGGTCTGATCGTAGTCGTTACGATAGACGCGGCCCGGCGCGATAATGCGGATTGGCGGCTGCTTCTCTTTCATGGTGCGGATCTGCACGCCAGAGGTCTGGGTGCGCAGCAGACGGGTAGCATCGAACCAGAAAGTGTCGTGGTCAGCACGTGCCGGGTGATGGCCTGGGATATTCAGGGCATCGAAGTTATGGTAATCGTCTTCGATTTCCGGGCCGGTCGCCACGGTAAAGCCGAGCTCACCGAAGAAACTTTCAATGCGGTCGATAGTCCGCGTAACCGGGTGCAGGCCACCGTTTTCAATACGACGACCCGGCAGGGAGACGTCGATGGTTTCTGCAGCCAGACGGGCGTTCAGCGCAGCGCTTTCCAGCGCGTTTTTACGCTCGTTCAGCGCCTGCTGAACCTGCTCTTTGGCTTCGTTAATTACCGCACCTGCAGCCGGGCGCTCTTCTGGCGGCAATTCACGCAGGGTAGTCATTTGAAGGGTCAATTGCCCTTTCTTGCCCAGATATTCCACGCGGACATTGTCTAACGCGGCAACATCTGAGGCCTGGTTAATGGCGGCCGTTGCACTGGCAACCAGCTCTGCGAGATGTGACATGGTTTTCCTCGTTATGTAGCGATATTTACAAGCGGCAGATACGAAAAAAGCCTCCATCAGGAGGCTTTCTGGCGCTGTTTTCCGTTTCGTCTTTCACGCGCTAGCCTCCTGATGTCAGGTGCTAAAGTAAAAGAAGAAGCGGAAAATAGCAGCATTCATGCTTGCGTTACCTTGTGTGGTATGGAACCTGTCGCCCTATTGAAAAGGGTCGCCAGAAAATTGTCAATGTTTTGATGCTGTTGAAACGAAAAGAGGGAGCAGAGCTCCCCCTTTCAACTGGCTTATGCCAGAGCTGCTTTCGCTTTTTCGACCAGAGCGGTGAACGCTACTTTATCGAATACGGCGATGTCAGCCAGGATCTTACGGTCGATTTCAACAGAGGCTTTTTTCAGGCCGTTGATGAATTTGCTGTAAGAAATACCGTTCTGACGTGCTGCTGCGTTGATACGCGCAATCCACAGTTGACGGAACTGACGCTTACGCTGACGACGGTCACGGTAAGCGTACTGACCTGCTTTGATAACAGCCTGGAAGGCAACGCGGTATACGCGTGAACGCGCACCGTAGTAGCCTTTAGCTTGTTTCAAAATTTTCTTGTGACGTGCACGTGCAATTACACCACGTTTTACGCGAGCCATGTGTGCTCTCCTGTATCTATTCTAAGTTAAAAAAGTTAAACGTTAACGACTTATGCGTACGGCAGGCACGCGATTACCAGGCCCAGATCGCCTTTAGAAACCATGGCTTTTGGACGCAGGTGACGTTTACGCTTGGTAGCTTTCTTAGTCAGAATGTGACGCAGGTTAGCGTGCTTGTGCTTAAAACCACCTTTACCGGTTTTTTTGAAGCGCTTAGCAGCACCGCGTACGGTCTTAATTTTTGGCATTTTAATAACTTCCACTTCGCATTGTTAAATAAACGAAACGTAGGCGAACAAAACCTGCGAAGCCTGTCGGCTCCACAGGAATTGTTACTTGAAGGCCTTACTGTTTCTTCTTAGGAGCGAGCACCATGATCATCTGGCGGCCTTCGATCTTCGTAGGGAAGGATTCGACTACTGCCAGTTCACTCAGATCGTCACGGACGCGGTTAAGCACTTCCATACCGATCTGTTGGTGGGCCATCTCACGACCGCGGAAACGCAGTGTGATCTTGGCCTTATCGCCATCTTCCAGAAAGCGAATCAGGCTGCGGAGTTTTACCTGATAATCGCCATCGTCGGTACCAGGACGGAATTTAATTTCCTTAACCTGGATAACTTTTTGCTTCTTCTTCTGTTCCTTAGAAGACTTACTCTTTTCATAAAGGAACTTGCCGTAGTCCATGATACGACAAACTGGCGGTTCGGCGTTAGGGCTGATTTCAACTAAATCTACTCCAGCTTCTTCAGCCTTTTCGATTGCTTCTCTCAGACTCACAATCCCCAGCTGCTCGCCTTCCAGACCTGTTAAGCGAACTTCCTGGGCGCGAATCTCGCCATTGATACGATTCGGACGTGCCGTTTGAACTCGTTTTCCGCCTTTAATACCTTATTCCTCCAGTTGTTGAAGACTGCGGCTGCGAATCTCTTGTTGCAGCTTCTCAATCACTTCACTTACGTCCAGGCTGCCCAGGTCTTTACCACGGCGGGTGCGAACGGCAACTTTGCCTGCTTCCACCTCTTTATCACCACAGACCAACATATACGGGACACGACGTAAAGTGTGCTCGCGGATTTTAAAGCCAATCTTCTCATTTCTCAAGTCTGCTTTTACGCGAATGCCCGCATTTTGTAGTTTCTGCGTCAATTCTTTAACGTAATCAGCCTGAGAATCGGTAATGTTCATCACCACTACCTGCACCGGCGCAAGCCAGGTTGGGAAGAAGCCAGCGAACTCTTCGGTCAGGATGCCGATGAAGCGCTCCAGAGAACCGAGAATCGCACGGTGAATCATTACCGGAACCTGACGCTCGTTGTCTTCGCCAACGTAAGAGGCGCTTAAACGCTGCGGCAGGGAGAAGTCCAGCTGTACAGTACCGCATTGCCATGCACGATCGAGGCAGTCATACAGGGTAAATTCAATCTTCGGACCGTAGAATGCGCCTTCGCCCAACTGGTATTCAAACGGGATACCGTTCTCTTCCAGCGCGACGGCCAGGTCCGCCTCAGCACGATCCCAGGTCTCGTCACTGCCGATACGTTTTTCAGGACGAGTTGAGAGTTTGACCACGATCTTCTCGAAGCCAAAGGTGCTGTACATATCGTAGACCATACGAATACAGGCGTTAACTTCATCACGCACCTGATCTTCAGTACAGAAGATGTGCGCGTCATCCTGCGTAAAGCCACGAACACGCATCAGGCCATGCAGCGCGCCTGATGGCTCGTTACGGTGGCAGCTACCGAACTCCGCCATACGCAGCGGAAGATCGCGGTAGGATTTCAGACCCTGGTTAAAGATCTGAACGTGACCCGGACAGTTCATCGGCTTGATGCAGTATTCACGGTTCTCAGAAGAGGTGGTGAACATCGCATCTTTGTAGTTGTCCCAGTGGCCGGTTTTTTCCCACAGCACACGGTCCATCATGAACGGGCCTTTCACTTCCTGATACTGATACTCTTTCAGCTTGGAGCGTACAAATGTCTCCAGTTCGCGGAAGATAGTCCAGCCATCGTTATGCCAGAACACCATACCCGGTGCCTCTTCCTGCATGTGATACAGGTCGAGCTGTTTACCGATTTTACGGTGGTCACGCTTCGCGGCTTCTTCCAGGCGCTGCAGGTACGCGTTCAGGGCTTTTTTGTCGGCCCAGGCAGTACCGTAGATGCGTTGCAGCATCTTGTTATTACTGTCGCCACGCCAGTAAGCGCCTGCGGTCTTCATCAGTTTGAAGTGATGGCAGAAACGCATGTTCGGCACGTGCGGTCCACGGCACATGTCGACATATTCTTCATGATGATACAAGCCAGGCTTATCATCATGGGCAATGTTTTCGTCAAGAATGGTGACTTTGTAGCTTTCGCCACGCTTCACGAAGGTTTCACGCGCTTCGTGCCAGCTCACTTTCTTCTTAATGACGTCATAGTTGCTCTCAGCCAGCTCGTGCATACGCTTTTCGAGGGCTTCGATATCTTCCTGGGTCAGGGTGTGGTCAAGGTCAACGTCATAGTAGAAGCCGTTGTCGATAACCGGGCCGATTGCCATTTTGGTATGAGGCCACAGCTGTTTGATCGCATGACCGAGCAGGTGCGCGCAGGAGTGACGAATGATCTCCAGACCTTCTTCGTCTTTCGCGGTGATGATCGACAGCTTCGCATCGTTTTCAATTAAATCGGAAGCATCAACCAGCTCACCGTCTACGCGGCCAGCGATAGTGGCTTTCGCCAGTCCTGGGCCGATATCCAGCGCAACATCCATTGGGCTGACGGCGCGGTCAAAATGGCGTTGGCTGCCATCAGGAAGAGTAATAACAGGCATTTTATGTCCTTATTTGCAGTGATGCCCCACACATAAGAGCATATGCAAAGAAAATAATCTTTAATTTACAGTGAATTGCAAAACCATCTGACCAACAATCGTCAAATTGGCCCGCAACCATGCACAGGATCGAAATCAGACAAATGACAATTTACGATCAGCCCGGAGATGGTAACACTAACAAAAGTGTGAAAACACCCTTTACAGGTAGAATGAACGCGTTAGTACTTTTGCATGAGTTTGACGTGGAATTTCAGACAGCTGCTCGCAATAGCGAGTTGCTGAGCTATTCTTGAACTGGTCCTTCAACATTCCATGGGGCAAATTATGAACGTATCCAGCAAAACAGTCGTTATCCTGAACATTCTTTCTGCCACCGCCTTACTCGTGATTCTGGCAGATAAGTTTCACTGGTTTTGACGCGGTTGTTGCAGGTGCCTGAGGATTTAGCACCCCGGTGAAGCGCAATTATCTTTGTTCTTTGGTAGACTACATGAATCAATGAACAAGGATGATCGGATGCCAACGAAACGCTTTTCAAAAAAACACTGGAAGATGGTGATTGTGTTAATCGCCATCTGCGTTGCCATGCTGTTATTACGCTGGGCGGCAATGATTTGGGGGTAATCGCAACGCTTTCCCCTGACCTGTAATGTTATTTTGCGTCGTGCCTTTAATAATGGCGCGAATATAAAACTTCGTTTTAATTAACTTTACAAAAACGACAAAAATAAAAAAACCGGTACGTCAAAATCCGGTTTTTTTTAGTGGCAATAACGGCCCGCAAATGAATTCAGGTAATCTGACAATTCAATCAGGACCATTCACCGGCGACCAGTTTATGCACGTCGAACGCGTCATCCATGGATTGCCCGGTAGATTGCGAGCCCGGGGCGATGTTCGATCCGGCTTCTACATCAGAGGCTTTGGTAATGCCGATTTGTGTAGAGGTGTCACTGGCAGAGTTATATACAGCGTCAGCGGCAAATACGCCGAATGACAGTGCAGAAAGCACCAATGCTGCAGATGCAGTTGTGATTTTATTCATAATGTTTTTCTCTTACTGAATTAATACAGACCAACTTAAGGCAATATCTAGCCTGTGTTCATAGTTTAGATCTGGATCACACTTTTGCATAGTCAAAATATTTATCAATTCGTGTCAAATAAATTGAATAGTTAACGAAGCGAGGAATTGTGGAGAGAATATGGAGATATCGGCTAGCGCTATATTTTAAAACGGTGTTTGTTATTTATCAGCACAAAAATCAAAAACGGGCCAATATAGACTTGGCCCGCGATAATTACATTTTGTAGCCCAGAGAGACGGTGGTTCTACGATCGGTATGTTCCGGCGCAGACGCTGGCGGCTCAGAGTTCCAGGTCACATTGTATGCAACTTTCAGCCCGAAATGGGCGTTGATTGCCACGTTAAGCGCGGTTTCGGAGTTGACGGTGGTGTCGTCAGCGCCAAAGACAGAAACGCCCTGGCTGAATTTCGCGTTTTCGGTCATCTGCCATGCATAGGTTCCGGACGCGTAGCCCAGCGGCTGGGTTTCCGTGTCGCCGTCGGTGTATTCGTCATAGCGTACGCCCGGACCAAATTCAAAGCGGAAGCTGTGTACCGGACCGTTCAGGAACTGTCGACCGTAACCGGCGGTCGCGACATCGCGCTCACGATAGCCGTTATAGCGATCGGTTAACCAGCTCGCCTGGCCAAACAGATAATCATAGTCGGTCATGTTGTAACGGCTACGCCCACCGACCGCATATTTCTCGGAAGAACGCTCATCGTTAGAGGAGGTATTGCTTGCGTTACCCCACAGCGACCAGGCGGTCGTGTTGCCGTACCAGGTCAGGGTGGTGTCTGCGGTCAGGGAAGAGCTTTTCGTATTGCCCGATTGCGCCAGATAACCTGCGTTAAGGTTGCCTTCGAAGGGTTTCTGTGCAGTGGAGGGATCATCCATGACAGTAAAAACGGAATCATCGGCTGCTGCATTCATTGACGCAAGCAGGCCTCCCGCTAACATCATCGCAGCGGGTACTGTCTTTAAGAGCTTCATTTATAAAGAGTCCGTACAACAAAAAAAGAGACCATTACGGTCCCGGAAACTTTCTTGCGGATCAATGCCATGGGATCCTTGGAAAGGTAACAAATTATAAAAAGGCTCAAATAACATAGCAATGATTTCTTGTTTCATTTTTGGAATAAGAACGATCTCAAAGCCCTCTAATATTTATAAAAAACAGTCACGTTACGTAAAGATATTTATATTAAAAATCATATTGTTATTACTTTCCCTTCTGTGGGTTCGGTGCCAGGCTTAATGCAAACCTCACTTACAGGAGATAAGCATGGATCGTATTTTTACGTTGACGCTCTCCCCTTCCCTGGACAGCGCTACCCTGACGGCACAAATCTATCCTGAAGGTAAACTCCGCTGCAGCGTGCCGGTCTTCGAGCCCGGCGGCGGTGGCATTAACGTCGCCCGGGCGATTACGCACCTGGGCGCAAAAGCCACAGCCATCTTTCCCGTGGGCGGTGCGACGGGTGAACATCTCGTCTCTCTCCTCGCCGACGAGCAGGTCGCCGTTGATACGGTTGAGGCCCAGGACTGGACCCGGCAAAACCTGCACGTTCACGTTGAATCCTCTAACGAGCAATACCGCTTTGTGATGCCTGGGGCGACGCTAAGCGAAGATGAGTTCCGCCAGCTGGAAGAGAAAGTGCTGGCCATCGAGAGCGGCGCATTGCTCGTTATCAGCGGTAGTCTGCCACCCGGCGTGAAAACTGAAAAACTGACGCAGCTGATCCACGCTGCCCAGCAGAACGGCATTCGCTGCATTGTCGACAGCTCCGGGGAGGCGCTCAGCGCCGCGCTGACCCTTGGCAATATTGAGCTGGTGAAACCCAACCAGAAAGAGCTGAGCGCGCTGGTCAATCGTGACCTCAGCCAGCCAGACGATGTACGTAAGGCCGCTGAGGAGTTGGTGAAAAGCGGCAAAGCGCGGCGGGTCGTCGTCTCCCTGGGTCCCCAGGGGGCGCTGGCCGTTGATGAAACCGGCTCGGTACAAGTGGTACCGCCGCCGATGAAAAGCCAGAGCACCGTTGGCGCAGGTGACAGCATGGTCGGCGCCATGACCCTGAAACTGGCGCAGGGCGCATCCTTACGGGAGATGACCCAGTACGGCGTGGCCGCAGGCAGCGCGGCAACCATTAATCACGGCACCCGGCTCTGTTCGCTGGAAGATACGCAGAAGATATTTAAGTATCTGGCAAATGCGTAATGGCGGCCCTCCCGGTTATCCGGCGAGGGCGACAAATAGCATGAATCGACTATGCTAAAAAATTTCGGGATAACAACGAGGTGAATGATGAGCAGTGGAGAGATCGCGCGCTACGTGGTAACCATTCAAGTGCATGAAGATACGCTGACCGAGCTCAACGAAATGAACAACAACCTCACCCGCGGAGGTTTTTTACTGACCATGACTGACGATGAGGGCACGCTGCATGAGCTGGGCACCCATACTTATGGTCTGGTTACCCCGCTGAGTGAAGAAGAGGTGAAGGCGCTGGCGTCGGGGCTGGTTGAGAGCGCAACCGGGAAAGAGCCGCAGGTTGAAGTCACGCGCTGGGAAAACTGGCATAAAGAGCAACAATAAATGCCCCAGGGCCAACCAAACGGCCCAACTGTGCGTTAGCTCGTATTTTTTTACCATAGTTTCACGCTAACTTTATGATCTGGCAGACAACATGGGAGAGCGATCATGTGGCAGGCTATCAGTCATCTTTTAAGTGAACAGCTGGGCGAAGGTGAAATTGAACTGCGTAATGAGCTGCCAGGGGGCGAAATCCACGCCGCGTGGCATCTGCGCTATGCGGGCCTCGATCTCTTCGTGAAATGCGACGAACGTGAACTGTTACCGATATTCACGGCAGAAGCCGATCAGCTGGAACTGCTCTCCCGCAGCAAAACCGTATCTGTCCCGACAGTCCGGGCCGTAGGCAGCGATCGCGACTACAGTTTTCTGGTGATGGACTATCTCCCTCCCCGCCCGCTCGACGCGCACAATGCCTTTATTCTGGGACAGCAGATCGCCCGCCTGCATCAGTGGAGCGAGCAGCCGCAGTTTGGCCTCGATTTTGACAACGATCTCTCCACCACTCCACAACCCAACGCCTGGCAGCGACGCTGGTCAACCTTCTTTGCCGAACAGCGCATCGGCTGGCAGCTGGAACTGGCGGCGGAAAAAGGGCTGGAGTTCGGCAATATTGACGCTATTGTCGATCATATTCAGCAGCGCCTGGCCTCACACCAGCCGCAGCCTTCGCTGCTGCATGGCGATTTATGGTCGGACAACTGCGCGCTGGGTCCGAATGGCCCCTATATCTTTGATCCGGCCTGCTACTGGGGGGACAGAGAGTGCGATCTCGCCATGCTGCCGCTGCATCCTGAGCAGCCGCCACAAATTTATGATGGCTATCAGTCGATATCCCCACTGCCGGCAGATTTTCTGGAAAGGCAGCCGGTGTATCAGCTCTATACGCTGATGAACCGCGCCATTCTGTTTGGTGGGGAGCATATGGTGAATGCGCAGCGAGCGCTGGAGCGGGTACTGGCGGCATAACGCGCAGGCTGCCGGGTTTCAGCGCCCGGCAGCGAACGCTTAGATCAGGCCGAGCAGCGAAAACAGGAAGTAGCCGGCGACGATCATCAGCACGGGCAGCACGTAGAGCGTGAATATTTGCAGGAAAATAGTGTTATTCGGCACCACAATACGTGATTCGATCTGCTCACGGGTTAATCCTTCTTCCCCTCTCGCTTTCTCCAGAATCAGCTGCGCCTCCAACCCTTCGCGAATCATGCGCGTCTGGCGGCGCATCCGCGCTCCCGAAGCCTGCAGCGCGAGAGCAATAAAGATCAGGGCAAAAATAATCCAGAATGCGATGTTCATCCCCTGCCGAAAATCAGGCGTCGGCGAGTTGTACCAGAAAAAGTTCAGGAATGGGGTATTGAACCGCATCATCTCAATCATGACATGGGCAAAATCAAGCATCACGGCGTTGATTCCGGCCTGCTTCTCGCTGTGGTCATAGATAAATTTCAGAACAGAAATAATGGTCGAGATAACTGACGGGATAAAAATCACCCATCCGGCGATCTGTTTCAGTATCGCGACGCGTCCAGCTTGTTGATATGTCATTGGTTCCTCATAATCGAATTACATCCTTTGAGGCTAAGTCTACCTGCTGGATCTCATTTTCGCCCGCTCTTTACTGGCGATATGCTAAATTGCCAGGGTGAGGTAGCGCTTACCGCTGCTAAAACCAACGAAAGGAGAGGTTGCATGTCGACGCCACGTCAAATTGTTGCTGCCATTTTTGATATGGATGGATTACTGATTGATTCTGAGCCGCTGTGGGATCGGGCTGAACTGGATGTGATGGCGAGTCTGGGTGTGGATATCAGCCGCCGCCACGAACTGCCGGATACCCTCGGCCTGCGCATCGATATGGTGGTTGAACTCTGGTACGCCCACCAGCCCTGGGTAGGTCCGGGCCGGGATGAAGTGACCGATCGCATTATTAACCGCGCCATTACGCTGGTGGAAGAGACCCGTCCCTTACTCAAAGGCGCGCGTGAGGCCGTATTACTCTGTAAAGAGCAGGGGCTGAAGGTCGGTCTGGCATCCGCCTCGCCGCTGCATATGCTGGAGAAAGTGCTGATCATGTTCGATCTGCGCGACAGCTTCGACGCGCTGGCCTCGGCAGAAAAGCTCCCGTACAGCAAGCCGCATCCGCAGGTCTATATGGATTGCGCCGCGAAGCTGGGCGTCGACCCAACCGCCTGCGTAGCGCTGGAAGACTCCGTGAATGGCATGATTGCCAGTAAAGCGGCACGGATGCGCTCTATTGTCGTGCCTGCGGAAGAGAACCAGCACGACGCGCGCTACGCACTGGCAGATGTCAAACTGACCTCCCTGCAGGCGCTTACCGTGGCGCATCTACGCGGGTAATCGTCACTGGCGGGCAGCACCCTGTTGCCCGCAAACATGACCGCCTTAAAATTTTTGAAACAGCATTTCATTTTAATTTGATCTTCCTGATAACTGATTCTATGCTTATCTCAGAACAACTATACCCCCTACATGCTGAGGTCTGTATGATACTGGATGCCTTTAATCTTTCAGGAAAAGTTGCCATCGTTACCGGCTGTGATACTGGCCTCGGCCAGGGCATGGCGCTGGGTCTGGCCCAGGCTGGGTGCGATATTGTCAGCGTCAATCGCCGCGTTCCTGAAGAGACCGCTGCAGGCGTGAAGGCGCTGGGGCGCCGGTTTCTGGCTATTCAGGCCGACCTCAGCAAGCAGGATGCTATTGAAAGTCTTGTTGAACAGGCGGTGACCGGCATGGGGCGGGTCGATATCCTGGTGAATAACGCCGGGACCATCCGCCGGGAAGATGCGTTGACCTTCAGTGAGAAAGACTGGGATGAAGTGATGAACCTCAACCTGAAGTCGGTCTTTTTCCTCTCTCAGGCCGTGGCCCGCCAGTTTATTGCGCAGGGGCAAGGGGGCAAAATTATTAATATCGCTTCCATGCTCTCCTTCCAGGGGGGGATCCGCGTTCCCTCTTATACCGCGTCAAAAAGCGGCGTGCTGGGGCTCACCCGGCTGCTTGCCAACGAGTGGGCGCAACATGGTATTAACGTAAATGCCATCGCCCCGGGGTACATGGCGACCAACAACACCCAGCAGCTACGCGACGACGAACAGCGCAGCAAAGAGATCCTCGACCGTATTCCGGCAGGTCGCTGGGGCAAGCCAGACGATCTCCAGGGCCCGGCGGTGTTTCTGGCCTCTTCCGCCTCGGACTATGTGAACGGTTATACCCTTGCCGTCGATGGTGGCTGGCTGGCGCGTTAACAGCTTTGTGACAAAGAGTTACACCGTCACTACTTCCGTATACTGTATAAAATCCCTATACTGGATGCATCGACAGTTTAGTGGGTTTTATCATGACGGCGGAAGGTCATCTGCTTTTTTCTCTCGCCTGCGCAGTGTTTGCCAAGAACGCTGAGCTTACACCAGTGCTGGCGCAGGGTGACTGGTGGCATATTGTGCCATCGGCGGTTTTGACCTGCCTGTTACCGGATATCGATCATCCTAAGTCGCTGCTCGGGCAGCGGCTGAAGTGGATCTCCAAACCCATTGCCCGCGCCTGCGGCCATCGCGGCTTTACGCACAGCCTGCTGGCAGTGTTCGCCGCCCTGACCCTCTTCTATTTAAAAGTACCCGACAGCTGGCTCATTCCCGCAGACGCCATTCAGGGAATGGTGCTGGGTTACCTGAGCCATATCCTGGCCGACATGCTCACCCCGGCAGGAGTTCCCCTCCTCTGGCCCTGCCGCTGGCGTTTTCGTTTGCCTATCCTCCGACCGCAAAAAGGTAACCAGCTGGAGCGTGCGCTGTGCATGGCCCTGTTTGCCTGGGCCGTCTGGATGCCTCAGACGCTGCCTGAAAACGGCGCCGTGCGCTGGTCTTCGCACATGATCAATTCGCTGCAATTTCAGTTCAACCGCTTTATTCATCTGCAAAGTGAGCAGTAACTGGACAAACTTAACCGTTTTGGCATAACCCATTCCATTTGGATATAAGCGACTGGATCACACTTCTGCTAACCTTGCGCCAATAAGGTCGGACTGATACCGATCTGATATTAAATCAGGAGAACGGGGATGAATTTTCCATTAATCGCGAACATTGTGGTGTTCGTCGGCCTACTGCTGTTGCTGGCGCAGGCGCGTCATAAACAGTGGAGCCTGGCTAAAAAAGTGCTGGTCGGTCTGGTCATGGGCGTGGTCTTTGGCCTGGCGCTGCAGGCCATTTACGGTTCCAGCCATCCGGTGCTGAAAGAGTCTATTCAGTGGTTTAACGTTGTCGGCAACGGCTACGTCCAGCTGCTGCAGATGATCGTTATGCCGCTGGTCTTCGCCTCTATTCTGAGCGCCGTTGCCCGTCTGCATAACGCCTCCCAGCTGGGGAAAATCAGCTTTCTGACCATCGGTACGCTGCTGTTTACTACGCTTATCGCGGCGCTGGTCGGCGTGCTGGTCACCAACCTGTTTGGCCTGACGGCAGAAGGCCTGGTGCAGGGCACCGCGGAGACCGCGCGCCTGACCGCCATCGAGACCAACTATGCGGGTAAAGTAGCGGATCTCACCGTTCCGCAGATGCTGCTCTCCTTTATCCCGAAAAACCCGTTTGCCGATCTGACCGGTGCCAACCCGACGTCGATCATCAGCGTGGTGATTTTCGCCGCCTTCCTGGGCGTGGCAGCCCTGAAGCTGCTGAAAGATGATGCGCCGAAAGGCCAGCGCGTACTGACCGCCATCGATACCCTGCAGAGCTGGGTGATGAAGCTGGTGCGTCTGGTGATGCAGCTGACCCCGTATGGCGTTCTGGCGCTGATGACCAAAGTGGTTGCGGGTTCGAACCTGCAGGACATCATCAAGCTGGGTAGCTTCGTGGTGGCCTCGTATCTCGGTCTGGGCATTATGTTTGTGGTTCACGCCATTCTGCTCAGCGTAAACGGCGTCAGCCCGCTGAAATATTTCCGCAAAGTGTGGCCGGTACTGACCTTCGCCTTTACCAGCCGCTCCAGCGCCGCCTCCATTCCACTGAACGTGGAAGCGCAGACCCGTCGTCTGGGCGTGCCGGAATCGATTGCCAGCTTCTCCGCCTCCTTCGGCGCGACGATTGGCCAGAACGGTTGTGCAGGTCTCTACCCTGCCATGCTGGCGGTGATGGTTGCCCCAACGGTTGGGATTAACCCGCTGGATCCGGTATGGATTGCGACCCTGGTGGGGATTGTCACCGTGAGCTCTGCTGGTGTGGCCGGTGTGGGCGGCGGCGCAACCTTCGCGGCACTGATTGTTCTGCCTGCGCTGGGTCTACCAGTAACGCTGGTGGCCCTGCTGATCTCTGTTGAACCGTTGATCGACATGGGTCGTACCGCACTGAACGTCAGCGGCTCCATGACCGCCGGGACGCTGACCAGCCAGTGGCTGAAGCAGACCGACAAAACCATCCTGGCAAGTGAAGACGACGCGGAGCTCGCGCACCGTTAATCGCCTTCTGAGTTAAAAAAAACCGCCTTCAGTAATGACGGCGGTTTTTTTATCTCTATTAATCCTCAACCTCTTCATCCTGACGGACCTGCAGCGCCCAGCGCTGGGCTGATTCCGGAACGGTAAATGCTGGAGAACGACGAAAACGCTCCCCGATCAGTACGAAGGCCACATATTTGCCGCGTAACAGCCAGACGTCACGAAAGCCATCCATTTTGGTGGCATGTTCTGGCGGCGCAGGTTCAACGCGAGGCTGGTAACTGATCACAGGGCGATTTTGTTGGCGAAGAGGTTTCATAAGCAGCAGTTTCACTAAACAAACATAAAAATCAGCAAATTCTTATCATAGCCGATTGCCCCTCCTGCGTCGCGCCTCACGTGTTTTATCAAGCATAAGCACTGGCCTTAGTTCGGCCTTTCACCCGGTCTATAACCCGTAATGTTCTATAGTTATTGAGTTTTGACGCAAAAACGGCCGCATTTCAGCAATGAAAAGGAGACGAGTGCAATGTCGCAAAATGATAAAACCCATAAACCTGAACAATCCCCGCTTCACGATGCCAGCGAAGCGAAACCCGGAATGGACTCGCTGGCCCCGGCGGACGGTTCTCACCGCGCCAGTCCAGTCCCTACTCCGCCAGGTCAGGAGCCTACGGCCCCCGGCAGCATGAAGGCGCCAGATACCGGCAACCAGAAACTGAATGCCCTGGAGGGGGTTCGCAAAGGAGGTGAAAACTTCCCGTTGACCACCAACCAGGGCGTGCGTATCAGTGACGATCAGAACTCCCTTCGTGCCGGTACCCGCGGTCCCACCCTGCTGGAAGACTTTATCCTGCGGGAGAAGATCACCCACTTTGACCATGAACGTATCCCGGAGCGCATCGTACACGCGCGCGGCTCCGCCGCTCACGGCTATTTCCAGCCTTACAAAAGCCTGAAAGAGATTACTAAAGCCGATTTCCTGTCGGATCCGGATAAAATCACACCGGTCTTTGTGCGCTTTTCCACGGTACAGGGCGGCGCAGGTTCTGCCGATACGGTGCGCGATATTCGCGGTTTCGCCACCAAGTTTTACACCGATGAGGGTGTTTTTGATCTGGTGGGCAACAACACACCGATCTTCTTTATTCAGGACGCACACAAGTTCCCCGATTTTGTTCACGCCGTAAAACCGGAACCTCACTGGGCTATTCCCCAGGGCCAGAGCGCACACGATACCTTCTGGGATTACGTGTCGCTGCAGCCGGAAACCCTGCATAACGTGATGTGGGCGATGTCCGACCGCGGCATTCCGCGCAGCTACCGCACCATGGAGGGCTTTGGCATTCATACCTTCCGGCTGATTAATGCCGAAGGCAAAGCCACCTTTGTACGCTTCCACTGGAAACCGGTAGCCGGTAAAGCCTCGCTGGTATGGGATGAGGCGCAAAAACTTACCGGACGCGACCCGGACTTCCATCGCCGCGACCTGTGGGAATCCATTGAAGCAGGCGATTTCCCGGAATTTGAGCTCGGTTTCCAGTTGATCCCGGAAGAGGACGAGTTCAAATTTGATTTTGATATCCTCGATCCGACCAAGCTGATCCCGGAAGAGCTGGTGCCGGTTCAGCTGGTGGGCAAAATGGTGCTCAACCGTAACCCGGACAACTTCTTTGCCGAAAACGAGCAGGCCGCGTTCCACCCAGGGCACATCGTTCCCGGGATGGACTTTACCAACGACCCGCTACTGCAGGGGCGTCTGTTCTCCTATACCGATACGCAAATCAGTCGCCTGGGCGGGCCTAACTTCCATGAGATCCCGATCAACCGACCCACCTGCCCGTACCATAATTTCCAGCGGGACGGGATGCATCGCATGGAGATCGACACCAACCCGGCGAACTACGAGCCAAACTCGATCAATGACAACTGGCCGCGCGAAACGCCGCCGGGGCCAAAACGGGGCGGGTTCGAGTCCTATCAGGAGCGCATAGAGGGATCGAAGATCCGCGAGCGTAGCCCCTCTTTCGCCGAATACTATGCCCATCCACGGCTGTTCTGGCAGAGCCAGACGCCCGTTGAGCAGGAGCATATCATTGGCGCCTTCAGCTTTGAGTTAAGCAAAGTGGTGCGCGCCTACATCCGCGAGCGGGTGGTCGATCAGCTGGCTCATATCGATATTACTCTCGCGCAGGGCGTGGCGGACAATCTGGGCATCACCCTTACCGACGAGCAGCGCAATCTGGTTCCGCCGCAGGATGTTAACGGCGTGAAAAAGGATCCCTCCCTCAGCCTGTATGCCGTTCCTGGCGGCGATATCAAAGGTCGCGTGGTGGCGGTATTGCTGAACGATACCCCGCGGGCGAGCGATGTGCTGGCAGTGCTGCGGGCGCTGAAGGCCAAAGGCGTCCATGCCAAACTGCTCTATTCGCGTATGGGTGAAGTCACCGCCGATGATGGCTCGGTGCTGCCAGTGGCGGCCACCTTCGCCGGTTCACCGTCGTTGACTGTCGATGCGGTCGTCGTACCGTGCGGCGATATTCAGAGCCTGCTCAATAACGGCGATGCCGCTTACTATCTGCTGGAAGCGTACAAGCATCTCAAGCCGATTGCGCTGGCTGGCGATGCCCGTCAGTTTAAGCCGCTGCTGAAGGTGGCAGATCAGGGCGAAGAAGGGATCGTCGAAGGCGACACGGCTGCGGGTGCGTTTATGGATGAGCTGACGTTGCTGATGACAGCGCACCGGGTCTGGTCGCGCAGCAGTAAGATTGACCAAATACCTGCATAAAAAAAGCCGGGTGGCGCTTGCGCTTACCCGGCCTACGGTTCCGTGTAATTTGCTAACCGGATAAAACCCGGCGTAAGGTTCCATTGAATTTGTAGGCCGGGTAAGGCGAAGCCGCCACCCGGCATTTCCTCACAAATCCCTGAACGTTCCCAGACGATACCCGCGCTCGGCAATCGCATACTTCAGCGACGTCGAGGTCAGCACCTCCATTTCCGCCAGTCGTGGCCAGCAGTAAGCGCTTTTACGGATCGTATTGTCGATAAAGGCCGGATGCGCCATCACCTCCAGCGACCGCTCTCCCTGCTGTAGGGACCTGTCCAGTACGCTTAAAAACAGCGCTTCACTGATTTCATCGCCATAAAATGCGCTACTGAAACCGTCCGTCGTGGGCGGCAGATCGCCCCCCGTTTCGCCGGGCATGTCGACCTGACGATCCACACGCAGCGCCACCCCTTTGCGGCGGGCAAACTCGGCTACCAGCGGGAAGATGGCCGGGATCATATGGACGTGATGATGGCTGTCGATATGGGTCGGTTCGCGCCCGAAGAGATCGACAAAGCGATTGAACTGACAGTCCAGCTCGCGGGCGATCTCCTCCAGGGGTAACGTCCCCTGCTCTGCCATCTCCCAGATCCATTTACCCAACAGCCCGTCCCGGGTCAGCCCTGGCATGGCGGTCAGCGGCATACCAAGGGTCAGAACAAAGTGCATGCCCACGCCCAGATCGGGCAGATCCCGGCTGAGCGCCGCGGCGTGCTCAATGGCTTCGCCGTTGACCATGGCGGTGGTAGAGGTCACCACGCCGTGCCGACAGGCTTCCACGATGCCGTAGTTCTGCCCTTTTGATAGGCCAAAATCATCGGCATTGACGATCAGCAGATATTCCATAGCGATCCCTCTTAGTGCTGCTCGCTTTTCAGTTTATCGATAGTGGCGGCGAAATTCGGCAGCCATTTTTCATGGGCCAGAATCAGATCCCGCGCCAGCTTCTCGGCATCGCGATCGGAGTGCACCAGCGGGCTCAGGTTCAGCGCCAGCAGCACGTCGTTCAGCTCGCCGCTGATCGCCGCCTGGCTTGCCGCCACTTCAAAGCCTTTGATGGTGTGGATAAGCCCCATCACTTTGTCATCGAAATGGGTCAGGCGCGGATGCGGCTTCGCCCCGTCGCGGCCCAGGATGCAGGTCATCTCCACCGCCCAGTCAGCCGGGATGTTATCAATGTGGCCGTGGTGCGGCACATTAACGTAGTGCTCCGCCTGCTTGTCGTTGTAGATGGCGTTGATCACTTCGCAGGCTGCATCGGAGTAGTAAGCCCCGCCGCGCTGCTCCAGCTCTTTCGGCTTCACGTTCAGATCCGGGTTCTTATAGAGCTCGAACAGCTGTTTTTCCACCTTCTGCACCACCTGCGCGCGGGCGCCGCCTTTGTAGTATTCGCCCATCTCGATCGCCAGCATCTCTTTCAGCTTGAAGTAGTAGAGCAGATAGGAGCATGGCAGCAGATTCAGGGAGCGGATCAGCCCTTCGCTAAACGGCAGGTCAAAGATGTTCTTCACTGAACTTGCTTTCAGGGTGCCGCTGGCAACGCCATCCAGCAGCTCCGGGAAGCGTGATTTGCCGTTGACCAGGACATCCTTGATAAAGACCATGTGGTTCAGGCCAAACAGGTCGATAGAGAGGTCGTCGTTGTCGGTCAGCGCCAGCACGTCGCGAATAAACATCTTCATGCCGATAGGGATATTGCAGACCCCAATGAAGCGTTTGAACCCGGTATGGCGATAGACCGCTTCGGTGACCATTCCGGCCGGGTTGGTGAAGTTAATCACCCACGCCTGAGGACAGATCTCCTGTACATCTTTAATGATGTCGAACACCACCGGAATGGTGCGCAGCCCTTTGAACAGCCCGCCTGCACCGTTGGTCTCCTGCCCCAGATAGCCGTAGCTCAGTGGGATACGCTCATCCAGCTCGCGCGCTTTCAGCTGGCCGACACGCAGCTGCGTCGTCACGAAATCGGCATCTTTCAGCGCCTGACGGCGGTCGAGGGTTTTATGCACGGTCATCGGCACGCCCGCTTTTTTCACCATACGCTGGCACAGGTCGAAAATAATATCGAGCTTCTCCTGGCCCTCGGCCACGTCAACCAGCCACAATTCGCTGACCGGCAGTTCATGATAACGCTTAAGGAAGCCTTCCAGTAATTCCGGGGTGTAGCTGCTTCCGCCGCCAATGGTTACGACTTTAAGTTTCTTTTGCATAATATTCTCCCTGGAGATCCGCTTTTTAAGTATAGCGATCCCGTCCCACTTATATTGGGCAAGTCTGTTAATCGATATTCCCGGCAGTAATACCGCCGGACGTTAATTAATAACTGTGAGGTTTTTCCGGTAGCTGTTAGGTGTAAATGAGGTCAATTTCTTAAAAGTTTTAATAAACAGACTCGGACTGCTATAACCGGATTCGTAAGCAATATCCGTCACCGAATAATTGGTGATTTCCAGCTGTTTTCTGGCGAAATTGATCCGTATTTCATTAATAATCTGCATCGGCGTTTTCTGATAATAACGCTGGGTGGCACGGGTCAGGTATTCCTGGGATTTACCCGACAGCGCCACCATATTCTCCAGCGCGTTTTCACCAAAACGCAGCTTGTCATGCATCATTTCAACGGTCGTGCGCAGCCATTGCGGAATATCGTCGGTCGCCTGCTGATCTTCGCGATAATGGCGCAGGCGGTTGACGACATAAAAGGTCACCGTTTCAATAAATTCATCGAATTCATTATCGCGGAAGTTGAGCGAGGCAATAACGGTGTCGATCCAGTTCAGGAATTCACTTTTAACGTGATAAACCTGCGATGCAACAAAGCAGAATGGCAGCAGCGGCGAATAGTGGGTTTCGAAGAAGCGTTTACTGATGCCGACGTTGAGAATGCGCGTGGCGCCAAAATCGTAAAAGCTCTGATGGTGAGAACCCATCGGGATAAAAACAAAATCCCCACGCTCCAGCAGAACCCGCTTGCCGTTGATCTCCTGGAAATAGCGGCCGGTCAGCACAATGGTGAACTCATAGTAGTCATGCTGATGCAGACCGCTGATGCTCTCCACCTTGTTGTAGATAAACACATGAAAATTTTTACCATTAAACAGCTGTTGTTCCCGGGCGGTAGTGATTTCCATGGCGCTGACCTCCTGCTATCAGTCTGACTTACTGCATTTTCTCGTGAAGTTCGATGAGTTCCGCCACCAGCTCACGCGCCAGCATGGAGGTCATCAGATGATCCTGAGCGTGTACCAGCACCAGACTGACCTTCATTTTACCTTCACCCTGATCGCTTTCGATCAGTTTTGTTTGCACCAGGTGCGCTTCATTGAGCGCGGTGCGCGACTGGGCCATCATCTCTTTCGCGGTGTCGAAATCGCCCTGCTTGGCTTTTTTCAGCGCCGCGTACGCCAGGCTGCGGGCCTGACCGGAGTTGATGATAAGTCCCATCACCACTTCTTCAAGATCGTTCTCTACGACCTCTTCCGCTTCTGCTACCACATTATCTAAATCAAACATGTTTTCTCTCCTGTACTGACGCGGGTCGCCCCGCGTCATACGACATCAGAATTTCAGGGCGAGGGCGATATCCTCTTCGCTCTCTTCTTCATCAATGGTGGTCTGGGCCTTGTTAGCGATGGCAACGAACGGCATATAAAGCAGGGTTGCCACACCGAGGTTAAATATCGCCAGCAGGAAGGCCGCTACGCTGCCGTTGGTGTTGAAGAAGGCGCCCAGACCGGCTGGCATTGTCCAGGGTGCAATGTTCGTAACCGGCGGGATAATGCCCATGTAGTAAGCCGTCAGGGTAATGGCGGCCAGCAGCGGCTGCACCAGGATGAACGGAATGAACATCACCGGGTTCATGATAATTGGCAGACCGAACAGGATGGGCTCGTTAATCTGGAAGATGCCTGATGGCAGGGCCAGCTTCGCCACCTGACGGTAATCCGCACGACGGGAGGTGATAAACACCGCGATAATCAGACCCAGCGTCGCCCCGGTACCGCCCAGGAAGATGTAGGAGTCGAGCATCGGTTTCGCCCACACGTGGAAGGTCTTACCGGCCGCCAGCGCCGCGTCAACGGAGCCGTACTGCTGGTAGAGCGCTACGTTTTCCAGCGCCCATGGGGTCATGATGCCGCTGTCCAGCGCAGCCAGCGCCAGAGAACCGTGAACACCGAAGAACCACAGCAGGGAGGTGAAAATCACGTAAGCCCAGCCTACCACGCCACCCATGGATGCCAGCGGTGTAGAGATGGTGTCCATGATGATCTGGTGGAAGTTGGTGCCCCAGTGAGAGAGCGCCCAAGAGATGGTCCCCATGATGGAGAGAATAATGAAGCCCGGGATCAGCGCCGAGAAGGAGCGCGATACCGATGCCGGAACGCTGTCCGGTAGGCGGATCACCCAGTTGCGACGAATAATAAAGGTAAACATTTCCGCCACGACCAGACCGATCACAATACCGGAAATGATGTTCGCCCCGCCCAGCCAGTTAGCGCCTACTGCATAGGCTTCACCGACGCTATAAGGGGTGACGGTCATAAAGGCAGCGACAGATAATAAACCGGCGGCCAGCGAGTCGACTTTACGCTCTTCTGCCAGCGCCATCCCGATAAAGAAAGGTGCCATCAGCGACATAATACCCAGCGTACCGTTGTACACATTGCCGCCGATGGCCTTGAAACCATTTAACGTTTCAATAGTTGAGGGATCTAAACGAACGCCTAATGAATAGAAAAATGAACCATCACCGAAGCTAAGAAAAACGTTGTTAATTAAAACGAACATGGCCCCAGCCAGTGTTAACGGCATTAATTTAATAAAGCCGTTTTTAATGGCGTTGACATGCGGTTGCTTTCCTATTTTAACTGCAAAAGGAAGGAGTACCTTTTCAAGCGCAGCAATAAATCTACTCATAGAAAATGCCCTTAAATGCCGCAATAATATTGCGGCGTAAGTGTGTGTGAAATTGCTCTTTGACGGGAAAAATAAAAAATAAATTAATTAGCAGCTTTTTTAATCGCTGCTACAGCAGCTTTAAGAACACCCAAACCATCCACTTTGCCGTACAGCGCAGAGTCGATTACTTCAACCGGTTTATTCGGTAACAGACGTTGAATTTCTGGCAGCATATAGGCAATTTGCGGCCCCAGTAGCACTACATCGGCACTGGTGCCTTTTTCGCCTGCCAGCGTTTCCGGGAAGGCTTCAATGATTACCGGGACTTCGTACTTCTCGGCCTGCGCACGCATTTTTGACACCAGCAGTGATGTTGACATGCCCGCTGAGCAAAACAGATAGATATGTTTCTTTTCCATAATGACTTCCCTCTTATATGGCCACCGCGTTAGCTGCGACATCAGCACCCTTACCGGGCGTCCTTCTCGCAGGCTGGTCTGATGGGATGAGTATACGGCAAGGGAAATGTCAGTGGTAATCCAGGAAGTTTTAGAATTGTCTCTCATTGACCTGCAGTTATGACAACCTTCACATTTCGGGCAAATAATTCGCGATAAGAATTAAGATTAGGGAGGGGAATAAAGAAAAACCGGCCAGTTGGCCGGTTTGGGTCTGCTCAGGGAAAGTGTTATCAGGCTTTAGGCGCCTGCGGATCGGTGTCATATTCCGCGCAGGTCTGGTAGCCAGAGTTCATAACGTGACCTGTGTCATCTAATGCAACAAAATAGGTTTCGGTTTTACCATCCCGTTGACCCAGGATATAGGTCTGGCAGGTACCGCGAGCGTGGATCATCGTCACTTCAGATGATGGCTTACCGGCCAGCTGCTCTACCTGAGCGCGGCTCATCCCTTTTTTAACATCTTTGACCACAGGCTCTTTAAACTGATCGGTTGTGCGGTCATAAGCGGTACAGCCCGCCAGTAAAGTCAGTACAGCCGCTGCGCCTAACATTCCTGCTACGTTCTTGTTCATATTCCGTCCTCTTGTTTATCAGCGTGTTAAGTAAGCCTGGAATAGAAAACCACATTTTTCAACCTCAAGCGTGACGGCAAAGTTTTTTCGGAAAATTCCTGCAAAACAAAGATAACCTGCTAAATCGCTCTATTTCGCTCCATTCAAATTTGTGATCCTTGTCGTTTTCCCCATGACGGGTTAGCTTTAACAGTACATTCATCAGGCAAATTTGTGTAACGGAGGGGCTAGATGGCTCTGCAACAAGAGATTATCCAGGCACTGGGTGCTAAACCCACCATCAATGCGGAAGAAGAGATTCGCCGTAGCGTCGATTTTTTGAAATCCTACTTAACCCGGTTCCCGTTCCTGAAAACGCTGGTGCTGGGCATCAGCGGCGGTCAGGACTCTACGCTTGCCGGGAAGCTCGCCCAGATGGCGATCAGCGAACTGCGTGCCGAAACGGGGAATAACGACCTGCAGTTTATCGCGGTACGCCTGCCCTACGGTGTGCAGTTCGACGAGCAGGATTGTCAGGATGCCATCGCGTTCATCCAGCCCGATCGCGTGCTGACCGTCAATATTAAAGAAGCGGTGCTGGCCAGCGAAAAAGCGCTGCGCGATGCGGGCATTGAGCTGAGCGATTTCGTCCGCGGCAACGAAAAGGCTCGCGAGCGCATGAAGGCGCAGTACAGCATCGCCGGGATGACCAGCGGCGTAGTAGTAGGGACAGACCATGCAGCAGAAGCCCTGACCGGCTTCTTCACCAAATATGGCGATGGCGGTACCGACATTAATCCGCTGTTCCGTCTCAACAAGCGCCAGGGCAAACAGCTGCTGGCCGCGCTGGGCTGTCCGGAGCATCTGTATAAAAAAGCCCCTACCGCAGATCTGGAAGACGATCGCCCTTCCCTGCCGGATGAAGCCGCGCTGGGCGTGACCTATGAAAATATTGATGATTATCTGGAAGGCAAGACGCTGGACGAAGGCACCGCTCGCATTATCGAAGGCTGGTATCTGAAGACCGAGCACAAACGTCGCCCGCCGATCACGGTGTTCGACGACTTCTGGAAAGCGTAATTCTGACGAGGCGGCTTATGCCGCCTCTTTTTTAACCACACCACTGCTGCTACACTGTATGCCTGAACAGTATCAGGAGTATGTTGTGAGCAGGCGTCAATCGGCACCGCGGCTTGAATTCGAAGCGGCAGCAATCTATGAATATCCCGAACATCTGCGCCCGTGGCTTGAGGCACTCCCCAAGCAGCCAGGCGTCTACTTCTTTCATGGCGAAAGCGATGCCATGCCGCTTTATATCGGCAAAAGCGTCAATATCCGTAGCCGGGTGCTGTCGCATCTGCGCACGCCGGACGAGGCCGCTATGCTGCGGCAGTCCCGGCGTATCACCTGGACGCAAACCGCGGGCGAGCTGGGCGCCCTGCTGCTCGAAGCGCGTTTAATCAAGGAGCAGCAGCCGCTGTTCAATAAACGGCTGCGCCGCAATCGCCAGCTCTGCTCGCTGCAGATCACCGAAGGCAAACCGCAGATCGTGTATGCCCGCGAAGTCGATTTCTCCCATACCCCGAACCTGTATGGCCTGTTCGCCAACCGCCGGGCGGCGCTGCAAACCTTACAGACGCTGGCCGACGAGCGACAGCTCTGTTACGGCCTACTCGGGCTGGAGTCGTTAAGCCGTGGGCGGGCCTGTTTCCGCTCCGCCCTGAAGCGCTGTGCAGGGGCGTGCTGCGGGAAAGAGAGCGTGGAAGAGCATCAGCAGCGGCTGGTTGAGGGGTTGCAGGCGATAGGCGTCACCTGCTGGCCGTGGGACTGCGCCGTGGCGCTGAAAGAGTCGCGCCCGGAGATGACCCACTACCACATTATCCATAACTGGCTCTGGCTGGGCGCGGTGGAAAGCCTGGACGAGGCGGCGGAACTGCTGCGTACGCCCGCCGGTTTTGATCAGGATGGGTATAAAATACTCTGCAAACCGCTGCTGGCGGGCAAGTATGAGATCATTCCGCTCAGTGGCCTGGAAGCCAGAAAATCTCGCTGAACAGCAGGGTGCCCTCGTCCTTAAGCAATCGCAGGGTATGGTCGCCCTCATGCCAGTACGCGCCCTGATCGGCGGTCAGCAGCTTTTCGCCGAGCTGCCAGGCGCCGCTCAGCACAAACACCACGCCGCCGCGTGAGGCGAATGTCGTGAAGGTGCGGTCCGCCACCCGCACCTTAGCCCGGCAGCAATCCCGGCGGGTCATGATGTTAAAGTCCATCGACATCTGCCCTTCCAGCAGCTGCGCCTTGACCGGCAGTTCGCCGGCAAAGCTGAAGGGTTGATGACGTCGCAGCGTGTGAGTAAACGCCTTTCCACCATCCAGATGCACTTCTCCCCCTTCCAGCAGGGTGATCACCCGATCAACACCGGGGCAAACAGAAAAATCCCCGTTGCTGGCAAGGGAGGCAATACTGGCGCGCCAGTTAAAGTCCCGGGTTGCAGGAGGGAAACAACATATTTCGCGCGTCTCTCCCGCGCCGTTGCGCCAGAGGTTGATCGGCATTTTGCGGATATCGAAGAATTCCATCACCACTCCAAATGGCGCAATACGCGCCAGAGCACCCCGCCCAGGGCGGTCGCTTATTGTTTGTTATCGTTAGGTCGCTGCAGAACAGTATCGGCAGATGTGCGGGTGGGCCTTAGTCTGACGATGAAAAAAGTAACGTCAGAAATTTCAAACACATTCTGCAAATCGATAACAGGAGAATACCGGGATGGCGGCGGCTGGCAAGAGGCTGGAAAAGAAAAAACCGCCGGACCTGCCCACAGCAAATCTGCTTGAGTGGACAAGACTCCGGCGGTCTTGAATAGCTGAACCGATTATTCGGCTGAGGTGGTCATTTTACCTTTCGCCGCGGAACGTTCTGTCAGACGCTTCTCAAAATTGGCATTAAACTGCTTTTTCTGTTCCGGGGTAAGGATGTTGTAAATCTTGTTCTGGGTTTCCATGTGCGCCAGCATGCGGGCTTTATGCTGCTCGGCCATCTTATCAACCTGCGCTTCGGCCTTCGCTTTATCGAAGGAGTCGCTGGCGATGATGTCATGCATTGCGCGGCGCTCTTCTACCGGCGGACGCTTCATCTGGTCACGCTGGCTTTTCATGATGTCGCGGATCTGCTCTTTCTGCGCATCCGTCAGGTTCAGGTCTTTAAACATCATGTCGTGATGCATGCCCGGCTTACCTTTGTGATGCATCATTTTGCCTTCGGTCGGTGCAGCCGTGGTGGTGGTGGCGGTATCAGCGGCGAACGCCGCGCTGGTAGCGCCCAGAGCCAGGGTAGAGGCAACAAACAGTGCAGTTAATTTACGCATAATTTTGTCCTTCCTTTCAGTTATTCTTCGGCGCTATGCCGTGTTGACGAGATTAACTTTACGGGGTTTATCGTCAATTAGTCAGAGCAACGGTAAAACAATGAAAGTGTAAAAAACAAATTATCGTCAAATATGGAGGAAATAAGGATAAAGCGTGGGGAGATGAAACAAAAATATTCATCAGGATGATTTTAAAGAGATTATGGAGGAGTATACCGGCGAAGAGATTAATAATAAAGCAAACAGCCAGGAATAATCCGTAATAAAACGGCAGACGAGTGAAATGGCTGAGAAAATAAACAACCCCACCGCGTTACGCAGATGGGGTCAGGTAATTTTTAGGTGACTTTTTCCAGCATCAGCCCGGCGCGCAACCCAAAGGCCACGGCGGGGTTCGGGAAAAGAACATACTCGGTTGGTTTTTGTACCTCATAGCGTTCTTCGCCATCCTCTGCCAGCAATACCCCCTGGCGGAACGGCGTAAAGTTCAGGGTATGACTCGCCATGTGCAGCACAAAGGCCTCGCTGCGGCGGGTGATCTGTTGCACCACCCGGTACTGTTCGACAGGAGCAACATGCTGCTCGGGTGCCTCACCGCTCAGCAGGGCATACAGCGCCCGATGAGTCGTGGCGAAGCGGGTCAGATCGTTATGGCCGAACGGCAGCGCTTTGCCCAGTTCCAGCGTACAGGCCAGGGCGCCAAAGCGCTCACAGGTGAAATGGGTGAAGGTGCCCCCCGGGGCCTGATGAAAGACCAGCGCTTCCAGCCCGGCATCGCCGAGCCACTGAATAAACGCCTCATCCCAGGGCTGACTGCGCTGGGGCAGCACGCCAAAGCGCTCATGATACGAGGCGCGAATAGCGGTATGCAGATCGAGATGCCAGCGATCGGACCCCGCCTGCTGGTAAAACGCCTCTACCCGTGCCTCCAGTAACGCCGCCCGTTCGGTCTCCTCGCAGGCCGGAAACTGCGCCCCGCGCCCGCTGAACAGGCGGTTGATATCGCAGGTCAGGTAGCGCTTGCCCGCCCTCAGCGCAGGTGGATTGCCATAGATGACCAGCAGGCGGCAGCGCAGCGTCAGTTCGCCGCGAAACAGCGCCCTGACCAGCAGGTCGACAATTTCTACCGGCGCGGTTTCATTGCCGTGGATGCCAGCCGAGAGCACCAGCGAGCGGGTGCTCGCCACCTCCGGAGTCAGCTCCAGCACGCCGCGTACCAGCCAGCGCCAGTGAAACGAAGCCCCTTTGCCCTCCCGTCGGGCGGGCGTTTCATTGGCCATGGTTAGCGCCAGATAGTTTTCCATAACGCCTCCTTTATTGCTGGAACGGATAGACGGAGCCCAGTTGCAAAATGCGGGTCAGGGCATCCAGCGCCTCGCGTCCTTCTCGTAAAAGCTGCGGATCAATCAGGTCGGCCTGGGTCAACCGATCGCGATAGTAGCGATCCACCCAGTCATTAAGCGTGTTGAACAGGGTCTCGTTCATCATCACCGCCGGATTCACCGCCCGCTGCTCCTCAGGAGTGAGCACCACGCGCAGGCGCAGACAGGCTGGACCGCCGCCGTTGGCCATGCTTTCGCGCAGATCGAACACCCGCAGCTCGCTGATGGGGTTATCCTCTGCCACCAGCTGATTCAGATAGCGCCAGACGCCAGGATGGTTCTGCGACTCCTGGGGTAGCACCAGCATCATGCTGCCGTCGTCACGGCTCAGCAGCTGGCTGTTAAAGAGATAGGTTGCCACCGCATCCTGCACCGAAACGGCTTCCGTCGGCACCTCAATCGGCATAAATCCGGGCACGCGATCGCCAAGGGCGTGCAGCAGCGCTGACTGGTGAACAAACGCCTGCTCGTGGCAGAACAGCACCTGGCGATTCGAGACCGCAATCACGTCGTTATGGAACACCCCCTGGTCGATCACCAGCGGGTTTTGCTGGGCAAACATCAGCTGGCCCGGATTGACCTGATTCAGACGGGCAACGGCCTGGCTTGCGGCCAGGGTCTGACGGGCCGGGTAACGGGCAGGCGCGGGACCTGTCCCCTCGTCACGACCATAGACAAACAGCTGCAGGCCCGGTTCGCCGTAATCGCCGCCAAGACGGTTATGGTTGGCCGCCCCTTCGTCGCCGAACATCGCCACCTGCGGCAGCGCCGTATGGACGCTGAACCGGGATTCATCGCGGAAAATAGCCCGCAGCACCTGTTCCGTGGTGCCAGCTTCACTGGCGCGGTGGAATTTGTTGTTCAGGTTCGCCACCGTCAGATGCACTTTTCCGTCGAGGGTATCTGCGGAGGGGGCCACCGTCGCGGCGTTGGCTACCCACATGGAGGAGGCCGAACTGGCGGCAGAGAGCAGCTGCGGCATCTGAGTGCCCGCTTTCTCCACTACCTGCTCGTCGCTGCCGGTAAACCCGAGCTGGCGCAGGACGGCGACATTAGGCCGTTCCTGCGGCGGGATCACCGCCTGAGGAAAACCCGCATCCGCCAGCGCCTTCATTTTTAATAACCCCTGCTTTGCCGCCAGCCGCGGGTTGGAGATCTGAAAGCGGTGTTTTGTGGAGGCCTCATTGCCGAACGACAGCCCGGCATAGTGGTGGGTTAACCCCACCAGCCCGTCGAAGTTAACTTCACGCGCTTTCATGACGCTTCTCCCGTGCAAAATCGAGGCCCGGACTCAGCTGCTCCGGCAGGACAATGGCCGGTGTTTCCAGGCTCGCCATCGGCCAGGCGCAGTAATCCGCCGCATACCAGGCGCTGGCGCGATGGTTACCGGAAGCCCCCACGCCACCGAATGGCGCCGTGCTGGCCGCGCCGGTGAGAGGTTTGTTCCAGTTGACGATCCCGGCGCGCGCCTCCAGCAGCAGCTGGTCAAATTTCTCGCGTTCCGGGGAGATCAGCCCGCACGACAGGCCGTAGCGCGTGGCGTTTGCCATCGCGATGGCCTGGTCAAAATCGTCATAGCGCCAGACGCAGAGCAGCGGACCAAAGACCTCTTCATCCGGCACGCCGTTCACGCCGGTCATCTCAACAATCCCCGGGGTTAATAAAGAGGTACCCGCCTTCACCAGACGCGGATCCAGCAGCGACTGGCCGCCCCGGGCGACATACTCCCGCCAGACGTGATAGACGTTTTTCGCCGCCTGCTCGGAGATCAGCCCGCCGATAAACGGCTGCTCGCTGGCATCCCATTCACCCGGCAGCAAATGCGCGCTGACCTCCACCAGACGGGCGAGGAAAGCATCTCCTTCAGCGCCGCGTTTCACCAGCAGGCGACGGGCGCAGGTGCAGCGTTGTCCGGCGGTAATAAAGGCCGACTGGATGGTCAGGTGGACCGCGGCATCGATATCTGCCGGATCGTCAACGATCAGCGCATTGTTGCCCCCCATCTCGAGGGCCAGAATTTTTTCCGGCTGCCCGGCCAGCTGGCGGTGCAGCTGATAGCCGGTGCCGGCGCTGCCGGTAAAGAGCAGCCCGTCAATGTCGCTCAACGCACTCAGCGCCTGACCGGTTTCGCGCCCGCCCTGTACCAGGTTGAGCACCCCCGGCGGCAGCCCGGCCTGCTCCCACAGTTTGACCACCGCCTCGCCGCTCCAGGGCGTCAGCTCGCTCGGCTTGAAGATCACCGTGTTACCCGCCAGCAGGGCGGGCACGATGTGGCCATTCGGCAGATGGCCAGGGAAGTTATAGGGGCCGAACACCGCCAGCACGCCGTGCGGACGGTGGCGCAGCGTGGCGGCCCCGTCCGCCATCTCGGTACGCTGCTCGCCGGTGCGGGTGTGGTACGCCTTGATTGAAATGGCGACCTTGTTGATCATGGCGGTAATTTCGGTCGCCGCCTCCCAGCGCGGTTTGCCGGTTTCGCGGGCAATAATGCTGGTCAGCTCCTGCTTATTTGCCTCCAGCAGGGTGGCAAATTTCTCCACGATCGCCTGGCGAGCGCTGAACGGCAGCTTCGCCCAGCCGGGGAACGCGGCGCGCGCGGCGCGGCACGCCTGCTCAACCTGCCCGGAACTGGCATCCGCCCCCTGCCATAATCTCTCCTGCCCCACCGGGTTGTGTTTGCTGCGAAGTTCACCTTCGCCGGTTACCCAGTCACCGTTAATCCATAAGTTCATACCGTTTTCTCCTCGGGGCACAGACGCACCATGCGAATACGATCGCCAGCGCAACATTTCAGGGCATCCAGTTGCGCTGCGGTCAGCACCAGACGTTCACATTCGGGGTCCACGCGGATCAGCGTGGCGCGATAGCTGTCATATTGTTCGTTCGCCACCAGGCAGGCCGGAAATTCACCCGGCGCGGGCTGCCCCTCGGCCACCTCCACCAGACGGCTTTTGCGGATCGCCCGCACCCGGTCGATATCACACTCCAGCGTCGGGCCGCCGTCGAAGATGTCAACATAGTTCCGGTAGCGGAAGCCCTCTTTCTCCAGCACCGCCCGCGCCGGAGCGGTGTGCGGATGGACCTCGCCAATTACCGCCTGTGCCTCGGGGCTGAGGAAATGGGTGTAGATGGGATGTTTTGGCATCAGCTCGGCGATAAAGGCTTTCTGCCCGGTACCGCACAGGTAGTCGGCCTTGCTGAACTCCATGGAGAAGAAGCGCTCGCCCAGGCTTTTCCAGAACGGCGAGAAGCCTGTTTCGTCGATGACGCCGCGCATCTCGGCCACCACTTTTTCGTTAAAGCGATCGCGGAAGGCGGCCATAAACAGAAAGCGCGATTTGGAGAGCAGATAGCCGTTGCCCTCTTTGCGCCACTCCGGGTCGAGAAACAGCGAGCACAACTCGCTGCTGCCGGTGTGATCGTTACTGAGAAACAGCGTGGGCAGCGCGTTGTAGACGTTCAGCTCTTTCGAGGCATGCACCAGAGTGCCCACACGGTAGTTATACCAGGGATCGTTCAGACCTACCGCCACCTCAATGGCGCAGATCCCCGCCACAGTGCCGGTAACGGTATCTTCCAGCACAAACACGTAGCCCTGTTCGCCTTTCGGCAGCGTCCCTTGCCAGGTCTCGATGGAGCGCTCAATGCGCGCCGAGAGCGTGTTTTCATCAACGGGAAGCGAGGTCAGCCCGCCTCCCGTTTTACCGGCAAGCTGCATGAGGGCGGATAAATCCCCGCGCTCAATGGGACGGATGACCATCATGATGACACCCCGGACTTCACCTGTTCGCAGGCCAGCGCAAAGCGATCTAACCCGGTCCGCACCTCTTCTTCGCTGACAACCAGCGCAGGCGCGAAGCGCACTACGTTAGCCCCGGCGATCAACACCATCACGCCCGCTTTTGCCGCTTCCTGTAAAATGAGTTTAGCTTTTCCGGCGAATTCATCCGTGAGCACGCAGCCAATCAGCAGCCCCAGGCCGCGAATCTCTTTAAACAGGCCGGTTTTGCTGTTGATGGCCTGAAGACGCTCAACAAACCAGTCGTGACGCTGCTTCACGCCGTTCAGCACTTCCGGCGTGTTGATGATATCCAGCACCTGACCGGCTACTGCCGATGCCAGCGGGTTGCCGCCGTAGGTGGTGCCGTGGGTGCCGACGGTCATCACCCGGGCAAATTTATCGGTGGTGAGCATTGCCCCGACAGGGAAGCCGCCGCCCAGTGCTTTGGCGGTGGAGAGCACATCCGGCGTCACGCCGTAGTGCATATAGGCATAGAGCTCACCGGTACGCCCGACGCCGGTCTGGACTTCATCGAAAATCAGCACGGCGTTGTGGCGATCGCACAGCTCGCGAAGCCCCTGCAGGAACGCTTTATCGGCAGGCACAACGCCGCCTTCGCCCTGCATCGGCTCGACGATCACCGCGCAGGTGGACTCATCAATCAGCTCGCTGGCGGACTGCAGATCGTTATAGACCGCGTGGCGGATATCCGGCGGCAGCGGCGCAAAATCCTGCGAATAGGAAGGCTGACCGCCCGCGCTGACGGTAAATAGCGTGCGGCCGTGGAAGGCATTTTTGAAGGCGACGATGCCGCTTTTATGGCTGCCAAAATTGTCGTGGGCATATTTACGCGCCAGCTTCAGTGCGGCTTCGTTGGCCTCAGCGCCTGAGTTACAGAAGAACACTTTTTCGGCGAAGGTGGCGTCGATCAGTTTTTTCGCCAGGCGCAGCGCGGGCTCGTTGGTGTAGCCATTCCCGGTGTGCCAGAACTTCGCCGCCTGGTCGTTCAGCGCCTGGCGCAGCGCCGGATGGGCGTGGCCCAGGGCGTTAACCGCAATACCTCCGGCGAAGTCGATATACTCTTTGCCCTGCTGATCCCACAGGCGCGAGCCCTCTCCCCGTACCGGAATAAAAGCCGCCGGGGCGTAAACCGGCATCATCCATTCATCAAAATTTTCACGCGTAATTGACAGAGACATAGCGACCTCATCCGGTAAATAAAAAGTTGATAAAATGTTAAATATTTATGTGTTTGCCCTGTGAATGTAGATTGCAGCGTTCGTGCCAGCCAGCGATAAAAATGCATAAACGGGAGGGGGTAACGAAATATCAACAGGTTACAACATGGTATTATTCACTGTTATTGCATAAAAAGTGAATATTTTTACAACAAGCGCAGCTTTACCGAAGGAAAAACAGAAATATTATGCATAGGCCAAATATAATTCTGGAATTGTGATCGCTCGCGAAATTTGTGTAGCTTTTGTGCGCCATCGGAGGGCGTAACGCGCCAGAACGGTGCAGAAATTGCACTATCGGCAGGATCTGTTGCAGTAATGGGTGGAACATACGCAGCGGCGGCAGTCAGCGGGAGGAAATTCTGCTACCATCCTTGCACTATTCACCTTGCACTGGCAGCGACTATGAAATTTGTCTCTTTTAATATCAACGGCCTGCGCGCCCGTCCTCATCAACTGCAGGCCATCGTCGAAAAACATCAGCCTGACGTCATTGGCCTGCAGGAGACAAAAGTTCACGACGACATGTTCCCTCTCGAAGAGGTGGCAAAACTGGGCTACAACGTCTTCTATCACGGTCAGAAAGGCCATTACGGCGTGGCGCTGCTCACCAAAGAGACGCCGGTCTCGGTGCGTCGCGGCTTCCCGGGAGACGGTGAAGATTCCCAGCGCCGCATCATCATGGCGGAAATACCCACACCGCTTGGCAACATCACTGTCATCAATGGTTACTTCCCGCAGGGCGAGAGCCGTGACCATCCGCTGAAATTCCCGGCCAAAGAGAAGTTCTACCAGGACCTTCAGTCCTTCCTCGAAACCGAGCTGAAGAAAGACGATCCGGTGCTGATCATGGGCGACATGAATATCAGCCACACCGATCTGGATATCGGCATCGGTGAAGAGAGCCGCAAGCGCTGGCTGCGCGCCGGGAAGTGCTCCTTCCTGCCGGAGGAGCGCGAGTGGATGGCCCGTCTGATGGATTGGGGTCTGGTGGATACCTTCCGCCACGCCAACCCGGAGACCCAGGATCGCTTCTCATGGTTCGATTACCGCTCTAAGGGCTTTGACGATAACCGCGGCCTGCGCATCGATCTGCTGCTGGCAAGCAATCCGCTGGCGGAGCGCTGCATCGAAACCGGGATCGACTACGAAATTCGCAGCATGGAAAAACCGTCCGACCATGCCCCGGTCTGGGCAACCTTCGACGTGAAGTAAATGGCTGTACATCGCGGTAAAGTTCTGCTTATTTGCGCCCTTCTGGGCGCTTTTACTCTTCTCTTTAGGCTACTGCCGCCCGGCACGCTGACGCTGGAAAACCTTCAGGCGCAGCATCAGGCCCTGCAGCTATACTGCCAGCAGGCCCCGCTGCAAAGCACGATACTCTTTTTCCTTCTCTATGTGCTGGTCACTACCCTGTCGCTGCCGGGCGCCGCGATGTTGACCCTGCTCGGCGGGGCGCTGTTTGGCCTGTGGCTGGGAATTGTGCTGGTGTCATTCGCCTCGACGTTGGGGGCCACGCTGGCGATGCTGAGCAGCCGCTACCTGCTGCGGGACTGGGTGCAGCGCCGTTTTGCCGGGCCAATGCGCACGGTTAACGACGGTGTCTCGCGGGACGGGGCGTTCTACCTTTTTGCCCTGCGCCTGATGCCGCTGTTCCCGTTCTTTATGGTCAACCTGTTGGCCGGTATCGCCCCGATCGGATTGTGGCGCTACTGGTGGGTCAGTCAGCTGGGCATGTTGCCAGGGGCAATCGTCTATCTTAACGCCGGACACCAGCTGGGGCAGATCGCCGCGCTGCGTGATATCCTTTCCCCCGGCGTGGTCATTGCCTTTACGCTACTGGGGCTGCTGCCGCTTATCACCCGCTGGCTGTTCGCCCACTTTTCCCGCACTTCTTCATAACAGAGAGGCACTATGCGCCGTGTGCGTTTTTGCATGTTGTTAACGGGCCTGCTGATGGCAGGACACGCGCTGGCCGATGACGGCTGGCAGAAAATCAAAGAGGATGCCCGGGGGCAGACCGTCTGGTTTAACGCCTGGGGCGGCGATGAGGCGGTGAACCGCTACCTGGACTGGGTGAGCGGGGAGATGAAAAGCCACTACGCCATAAACCTGAAGATTGTCCGTCTGGCGGATGCCGCTGACGCGGTGAAGCGCATCCAGACCGAGGCCAGCGCCGGGCGTAAAACCAACGGTTCGGTGGATCTGCTGTGGGTCAACGGTGAGAACTTCCGCACCCTCAAAACCGCCGGGCTGTTGCAGACCGGTTGGGCGCAAATGCTCCCTAACTGGCGCTATGTGGATACCACGAAACCGGTCACCGAAGATTTTGCCATCCCGACCGAGGGAGCCGAGTCTCCGTGGGGCAGCGCGCAACTGACCTTTATCGCCAGCCGCAAGAGCCTGCCGCAACCGCTGGCCGACCCGCAGGCGCTACTGACATACGCCACGCAACATCCCGGCACCCTCACCTATCCACGGCCGCCCGACTTTACCGGCACCGCGTTTCTGGAACAGCTGCTGCTGACGCAAACCACCCAGCCGGAGGCGCTGAAACAGCCGCCGGACAGCGCCACCTTTGCCCGGGTGACCGCGCCGCTGTGGGCCTGGCTGGATAAGCTACATCCGTATCTGTGGCGCGAGGGCAAAGACTTCCCGCCTTCACCGGCGCGGATGGATGCCCTGCTGGCCAGCGGCAATTTAAACCTGTCGATCACCTTTAACCCGGCCCACGCCCGGCAGAAAGTGGCCAGCAAAGCGCTGCCCGCAGACAGCTACAGCTTTGGTTTTCAGCAGGGGATGATCGGCAACGTACACTTTGTGGCGATCCCGGCCAACGCCTCCGCCAGCGCGGGGGCGAAAGTCGTCGCGAATTTCCTGCTCTCGCCGCAGGCACAGATCCGCAAGGCGGACCCCGCTAACTGGGGCGATCCCACTGTGCTGGATCCACAAAAGCTCCCGGCGGCAGAGGCGGATAAATTGCGCCAGTTTATGCCGGCTGAGCTTCCGCCAACGCTCGCTGAACCACATGCCGCCTGGGTGAATGCGCTGGAGCAGGAATGGCTGCGTCGTTACGGCACCCACTAAGCGGGCTTGCCTGGCTGCTGATGGCGGCGGTGTACCTGCCGCTGCTGCCCGCCTTCGGCCTGCTGCTTCCCCCGATCTTCTCCCTTGAGAACTGGCGGGCGCTGGCCGCCGATCCGCAGATCCCGCAGGCGCTGACCGCCACTCTGGTTTCCACCCTGATTGCCGCCGCCGGGGCGCTGATGTTGGCCCTGGCGGTGGTGGCCGCGCTGTGGCCCGGCAGCCGCTGGCGACGCCTGTGCAACCACCTGCCGTGGCTGCTGGCGATCCCGCACGTGGCGTTTGCCGTCAGCGTGCTGCTGATATTTGCCGAAGGGGGAGAAATCTACCGCCTCTGTTCTCTCTGTTCACCGATAGTGGATCGCTACGGGATCGGGCTGGGGCTGACCCTCGCCGTCAAGGAGAGCGCCTTTGTGGTCTGGGCGATTTACGCCTCGCTGCCCGAAAAAGAGCTGGCGCAAAAGGTGACGATCCTGCGATCGCTGGGTTACGGACGCTGGCAGGCGCTGCGCTGGCTGATCCTGCCCGCCATTGCGCCTGCGCTGGGGGCGGTGATGCTGGCGGTGATCGCCTGGTCGCTGTCGGTGGTGGATGTGGCCCTGATCCTCGGGCCGGGAAATCCCCCCACCCTGGCGGTGCTGGCGTGGCAGTGGCTGACGCAGGGGGACAGCGTCCAGCAGGCGAAGGGGATGCTGGTCTGCGTGATCCTGCTTCTGCTGCTGGAGCTGATTGCCATCGCGATATTTATCAGCTGGCGGCGCTGGCGCACCACCATTCCGGCCATCTCCGGGGAGCGCCCGATGCCGCGTCCGCTGCTTCTGGGGCGAGCCTGCGGCCTGCTGCTCCCCCTTGCCGGGATCGCCAGCATCGCGGTGCTGGTTCTGGTCGCGGGCAATGCCAGTGTTTCGCGGGAGACGGCCGGGATGAGCCTGACGCTGGGGCTGCTCTCAGCGGGGATAGCGCTGGGGATGATCCTGCTCTGGCTGGAGTGGGGACCACAGCGCGGAGGCTTCTGGGTCTGGCTGCCGCTGGCCCTTCCCGCCCTGCCGCTGGTGGCCGGGCAGTACCGGCTGGCGCTGCTGTTGCAGCTGGACGGGCAGTTTGTCGCCGTGCTGTGGGGACATTTACTGTGGGTGCTGCCGTGGATGCTGCTGGTGATGCAACCGGCGTGGCGCAGGCTCGATCCACGTATGATCCTGACAGCCCGCACCCTCGGCTGGGGATCGCTTAAAATTTTCTGGCTGATCAAATGCCCCCAGATGATCCGCCCGGCACTGACGGCGTTTGCCGTCGGCTTTTCCGTCAGCGTGGCGCAGTATCTGCCCACCCTGTGGCTGGGGAGCGGACGGTTTGCCACCCTCACCACCGACGCGGTGGCGCTCAGCAGCGGCGGCAGTAGCGCGGTGCTGGCAGCCCAAGCGCTCTGGCAACTGCTGCTGCCGATGCTGATTTTCGCCGCCTGCATTTTGCTTTCCCGGCTGGTTGGCCGTTTTCGACAGGGGTTACGTTAATGCTGATGGTTAAGGATGTTTCGCTCTCTCTGCGCCAGACGGCGCTGCTGCACAACGTCAGTTTTTCGGTGGTGCCCGGCGAAATTCTCACGCTGATGGGCCCTTCCGGCAGCGGCAAATCGTCGCTGTTTGCCTGGATGGTGGGCGCCCTGCCCGCAGATTTTCGCGCCGAAGGGGAACTGTGGATCAACGCCCGGCGCTGCGACACGCTGCCCACCGAACAGCGCGGGCTGGGTCTGCTGTTTCAGGATGCACTGCTTTTTGATCATTTCAGCGTCGGGCAGAATTTGCTGCTGGCGCTTCCGGCGTCCATCAAAGGGGAGCAGCGTAAACAGCAGGTAATCGCGGCGCTGGATGCCGCCGATTTGCCCGGTTTCTTTCAGCGCGATCCCGCCACGCTGTCCGGCGGGCAGCGTGCCCGGGTCAGCCTGCTGCGTGCGCTGCTGGCCCGGCCCCAGGCGCTGCTGCTTGATGAACCCTTTAGCCGACTGGATAAAACGCTGCGCGACCAGTTTCGCCGCTGGGTCTTTGCCGAAGTGCGCGCCCGGCGCATTCCCGTCGTTCAGGTGACCCACGATGAAGAGGATATTCCCGCAGAGAGTCGGGTGCTGGCGATGGAAAACTGGCGATGAATCCCAAGGCAACCTGCGCAAACGCAACGTTTTTTGTCGGGAGGATTGCCACAATCACCGCTCTTTTTTCTTACGACGGGCATTTCGATGAAACGTGTTTCTCAACTGACCGCGCTGACCGCCGCGTTAGGTCTCGCCTCTTTCTTTTCTTTTGCCGCTGATATGGCGCCCTCCCTCACACTTTCAGAGCTTCAGCAGCAGAAAGGCGCGGTGATCGATACCCGCATCAGCGCCTTTTACAACGGCTGGTCCCAGACGCTGAACGGCCCATCCGGCCATGAACCTTCGGCCCTTAACCTCTCTGCCAACTGGCTGGGTGCCATGACCGAGGCGCAGCTGAAAGCCTGGGCCATGCGGCATCAACTGACGCTGGCCACTCCCATCGCGTTATATGGCAGCGACAGCGATAACCAGGCCGTGAAGGCGCGGCTGACTGAAGCGGGCTTCAGCAACATCACCCTGCTCGGTGATGCCCTGCAAACCCCGTCTCGCCTGCAGCGTCTCGCCCATTTCGAACAGCTGGTCTATCCCCAGTGGTTGCATGAGCTCCAACAGGGAAAACCGGTCCCTGCCGCCCCTGCTGGCGAGTGGAAAGTGATTGAAGCCGCCTGGGGCGCACCGAAACTTTATCTACTGAGCCACATTCCCGGCGCGGACTATATCAACACCAACGAAGTAGAAAGCGAGCCGCTGTGGAACAAAGTCTCTGATGCCGATCTGAAGGCGATGCTGGCGAAACACGGCATCCGCCATGACACCACGGTGATCCTCTACGGACGTGACGTTTATGCCGCCGCGCGCGTGGCGCAGATCATGCTGTATGCCGGCGTGAAAGATGTGCGCCTGCTGGACGGCGGCTGGAAAGCGTGGGATGACGCGAAGCTGCCGGTCGAGCGCGGAACGCCCGACAATGTCAAACCCGCCGCCGATTTTGGCGCGCCGATCCCCGGTCAGCCGCAGCTGATGCTGAGCACCGAACAGGCCCGCGGCCTGCTGCATCGTCAGGACGCTTCGCTGGTGAGCGTTCGCTCGTGGCCGGAGTTTACCGGCGTCACCAGCGGCTACAGCTACATCAAACCTAAAGGGGAGATCCAGGGCGCCCGCTGGGGCCACGCCGGAAGCGACTCGACCCATATGGAGGATTTCCATAACCCGGACGGCACCATGCGCAGCGCGGATGATATCGCCAGGATGTGGAAGCAGTGGAACATTCTGCCGGATCAGCAGGTAGCCTTTTACTGCGGCACCGGCTGGCGGGCATCAGAAACCTTTATGTATGCCCGGGCAATGGGCTGGAAACATGTCGGTGTCTATGACGGCGGCTGGTATGAGTGGAGCAGCAACCCGCAGAACCCGGTGGTGAGCGGTGAACGCGGGCCAGACAGTTCACTCTGATCCCGGCTGACGCTGAACCTCCTTCAGCGTCAGATACCCACTCCAGATGCGCGTTGTGGTGGTAAGCCAGCACAACGCGCCAAACACCCACGCCAGCCACCCGAAATGCGCCGGGAACAGGCAAAAGAGCACGAACAGCAGCAACGTTTCCGTCCCCTCCGTCAGGCCACCCAGATAGTAAAACGACTTGTGGGCATAGCCTGGATTGTCTATCTCGTGCTTCGCGGCCAGGGCGGCAAACGCCAGAAAACTGCTCCCGGTGCCGATAAAGGCAAACAGCAGCCAGGCGGCTGGCAACGCATTGTTAACCGGATCCGCCAGGGCAAAGCCAAAGGGCACCAGGGCATAGAAGAGGAAGTCGAGGGAGATATCGAGAAAGCCTCCGGCATCGCTCAGCCCGCGCCGCCGGGCCAGCGCGCCGTCCAGCCCATCGAGCAAGCGGTTCAGCGCAATGGCCACCAGCGCCGCCAGGTACCAGCCCAGCGCCAGAAACGGCAGCGCCAGTACCCCGATGGCAAAGCCGATCAGCGTAATACCATCCGGGGTGATGCCCGGTTTATCCAGGGTTGCGACCAGCCGGTTAAGTAGCGGCTTGATGCGCGGATGAAGGTGACGGTCAAGCATCGGATTTTTCTCCTCTCATCGCGCATAACCCCTGGGAGGGGATATCCAGCGCCGCGTTAAAGCGGGCGGATAAATTCTGAAAACCAATCAGCGCCGTCATCTCGGTAATCGCCTCGTCATTGAAGTACTGGCGCAGCGCCGCTTTGGTGACCTCATCCACCACCGGCGGCGTGGCGGTAACGGCTTCCGCATAGGCCAGCGCGGCGCGCTCCTTATCGCTGAACAGACTGCTGTCGCGCCATGTCGCCACGGCCTGCACCTTATCCAGCCCGCCGCTGCGTTCCGCCAGGCGCAGCGCGTTGGCATCGATGCAAAAGGCGCAGTGGCAGATCTGCGAGACGCGGGTCATCAGCAGCGAACGCAGCACCGGCTCAAGGGGCGATTTTTTGCGTTCCAGAAAGCCTACAAACAGCGCCACCAGCCAGAACAGCCGGGGCATTCTTCCCCACCAGCGCAGCGGATTAAGCACTGCGCCATAATGTTTTTTCTGCATTGCCGCGACAGGCGTTAGAATGGTGGGAATAGATTCGATGGGTTTAACCCAGACGGGTGGTCTCTCGTTCACAGGATGCTCCTGGCGTGTTAAGTGCGCAGATCCTAACTCTTTTTCTTTTATTCATTATTGACGACCATGCTAAAAACACTCGATGTTGTCTGCGCTATTCTCGAACAGGATGGCAAAATTTTACTGGCGCAGCGCCCGCTGCATGCGGATCAGCCCGGTCTGTGGGAATTTGCCGGAGGAAAAGTGGAGGCGGGGGAAACCCAGCCCGCGGCATTAGTGCGTGAACTGCGCGAGGAGTTGGGCATTGAGGCCTGCCCCGCAAAGTATATCGCCAGCCATCAACGGGAAGTGTCCCAGCGGCTGATTAACCTACACGCCTGGCACGTCCCGGCGTTTACCGGCACGCCCGAAACGCGCTATCACAGCCAGCTGGTATGGTGTTCACCACACGAGGCGCTGGATTACGACCTCGCCCCGGCGGATATCCCTTTGTTACAGTTGTTTATTCTCTTACGCGACGCCACACCAGCGGATTCGTACTCAAAGCGTTAGGATCGCGCTGGCACTGCAACAAGACCCCCTCGGCTTTTACCACCGCCCCTTCTGAATAGTTCTGATCCTGATAGATGCAGCACTGGTTACACGGCGGTGGACGCTGACCGCTGGAGCTGAAGATCTCCGGCGGGATATTCACATCCACCCCGGTTCCAAACCGCTGGTCGGCCTGACTGCCAGCCGCGAAAACTCCAAGCAAAACAGCCATCACAATACGCTTCATCGACGCTTCTTCCTGTTATGTTCTGATATTCACTATAACGGTAAAAACAGCGCGGAGCTTTAATCCCCCCTCGGTCATCGTTTTTTATTATGACCCGGCGCGTTTAATGAATTTAACTTGAGGACGAAATTTAGCTTGCGTCACAAAGCCTGTCGGGTGGTATAGTCGAAAAACACAACATCATGAAGATATTTGTTACAAATTAAATAATCCCAATATATTAGAGGAACTTATAGTTATGGACCAGGCTTGCTCCCTTGACTCCTTTCTGAATCGTGTTCAGCAGCGTGACCCGCATCAGAGCGAATTTGCTCAGGCAGTCCGTGAAGTGATGACCACTCTCTGGCCATTCCTGGAACAAAACCCCCGCTACCGTCAGATGTCCCTGCTTGAGCGCCTGGTAGAACCCGAGCGCGTGATTCAGTTCCGTGTGGTCTGGGTTGATGACCGTAACCAGGTGCAGGTGAATCGTGCCTGGCGCGTACAGTTCAACTCGGCGATCGGCCCATTCAAGGGGGGCATGCGTTTCCATCCGTCGGTAAACCTGTCGATCCTGAAGTTCCTCGGCTTTGAACAGACCTTTAAAAATGCCCTGACCACCCTGCCGATGGGCGGCGGCAAAGGCGGCAGCGATTTTGATCCAAAAGGCAAAAGCGAAGGCGAAGTGATGCGTTTCTGCCAGGCGCTGATGACGGAACTCTATCGTCACCTGGGTGCCGATACCGACGTCCCGGCTGGCGATATCGGGGTTGGCGGACGCGAAGTGGGCTTTATGGCCGGGATGATGAAAAAACTCTCCAACAACAGCGCCTGCGTCTTTACCGGGAAAGGTCTCTCCTTCGGCGGCAGTCTGATCCGCCCGGAAGCCACCGGTTACGGTTTGGTCTATTTCACTGAAGCGATGCTGAAGCGTCATGGGATGAGCTTTGAGGGCATGCGTGTCGCCGTATCCGGCTCTGGCAACGTGGCTCAGTACGCTATCGAAAAAGCGATGCAGTTCGGCGCACGCGTCATCACCGCCTCCGACTCTAGCGGCACCGTGGTAGATGAAGCGGGCTTCACAACCGAAAAACTGGCGCGCCTGTGCGAAATCAAAGCCAGCCGCGACGGTCGCGTGGCCGACTATGCCCGTGAATTCGGTCTGACCTACCTTGAAGGCAAACAGCCGTGGTCAGTGCCGGTAGATATTGCCCTGCCTTGCGCCACCCAGAACGAACTGGATGTCGAGGCGGCACGCCAGCTTATCGCCAACGGCGTGAAAGCGGTAGCTGAAGGGGCCAACATGCCCACCACCATTGAAGCCACCGACCTGTTCCTGGAAGCGGGCGTGCTGTTCGCACCGGGTAAAGCGGCTAACGCGGGCGGCGTGGCGACCTCTGGCCTCGAGATGGCGCAAAACGCCGCGCGCATGGGCTGGAAGGCGGAGAAAGTGGATGCGCGTCTGCACCACATCATGCTGGATATTCACCACGCCTGCGTCGAGTACGGCGGGGAAGAGAAGCAGACCAACTACGTTCGCGGCGCGAACATCGCCGGGTTCGTGAAAGTCGCCGATGCGATGATGGGTCAGGGTGTGATCTGATTCTGTGGCTGTGCCGGGTGGCGGCTACGCCTTACCCGGCCTACAAAAGTACGAACCGTAGGCCGGGTAAGCGCAGCGCCACCCGGCAATTCTTTACGCCGCACTCTTCTTCTTAAACTTTTTCTTCTTATCGCCGCCTGGCGCCACCATGCCGCGAAAATCCCTCACTGACGTGTTTCGCGCCTGATTGATCAGATCGAACAGCGTGCCCACCAGCGGCTGCATAAAGTCCTGATAGCGACACTGCTTTTCGCTAATCTGGGTCAGCACCGACTCCCAGTGGGCGGTCATGTCCGGTCTGGCGGCCATCTCCGGCAGGGAGTGGATCAGCGCCCTTCCGGCATCCGTTGAGTGGATATAACGCCCTTTCTTGTGCAGAAAACCGCGTTTGAACAGCAGCTCAATGATCCCGGCGCGGGTCGCTTCGGTTCCCAGCCCGTCAGTGGCGCGGAGGATCTTCTTCAGATCTTTGTCCTGCACAAAGCGGGCGATACCGGTCATCGCGGAGAGCAATGTGGCGTCGGTAAAGTGCCGCGGCGGCTGGGTCTGTCGCTCCACCACTTCGCCCTTCTCGCACAATAACTCGTCATTTTTTGCTACCACCGGCAACGGCGTGCCGTCGTTCTCCTCGTCCCGCTCTTTATTGCCCAGCAGCGCGCGCCAGCCCGCTTCGGCGAGGAAACGCGCCTTGGCAATAAACTTGCCTTTGGCGATCTCCAGCTCAATGACGCACTTGCGGAACAGCGCATCCGGGCAGAACTGCATCAGATACTGACGGGCAACGAGGTTATACACCTTCGATTCGTTATCCGTCAGGTTGACGTTACTGCTGCGGGCCGTCGGGATGATTGCGTGGTGGGCATCCACCTTTTTATCGTCCCAGCAGCGGTTGCGGGTATCCGGGTTGACCGCCGGCTGTGGCACGAGATCGGGGGCGTGTACGGCAATGGCGTTCAGCACCGCGTGGCGCCCGGCGAAATGCTCTTCCGGCAGGTAGCGGCTGTCGGAACGCGGGTAGGTAATGAGTTTGTGCGTTTCATACAGCTTCTGGCAGATATCGAGCACGTTTTGCGCGCTCAGGCCGTAGCGTTTTGCCGCCTCAATCTGCAAAGCAGAAAGGGAGAACGGCAGCGGCGCGGGTTCTGATTCCCGTTTATCGTTATAGCTGGTGACGACGGCGGGCTGACCCTGGATGCGGGTCACCACATGATCGGCCAGCGGACGATGCAGCAGGCGTCCCTCTTCATCCTGATAGGGTTCACAGGCCTCGCTCGGCTGCCAGACTGCGGTAAAGCGTTCGTCCTTCGGGGTGACAATATGGGCTTTCACTTCGAAGAAGTCTTTGGCGATAAAGTTCTCGATCTCTTCGTCGCGACGCACCACCAGCCCCAGCACCGGCGTCTGCACTCGGCCAACGGAGAGCACCCCCTGATAACCCGCGTTGCGCCCGAGAATGGTATAGGCGCGGGTCATGTTGATGCCGTAGAGCCAGTCGGCGCGGGCGCGGGCCAGCGCCGACACGCACAGCGGGACAAACTCGCTGTTGGCGCGCAGACGGGTGATGGCCCGCTCTACCGCCTGCGGGTTGAGGTCGTTAATCAGACAGCGCTGCACCTGCTGGCGTTTTTCCGGCGCCAGACTCAGGTAATCCAACACTTCATCCACCAGCAGTTGCCCTTCTCTGTCCGGGTCACCGGCGTGGATCACTTCGGATGCCTCATTCAGCAACCGCTTAATGACGTTGAGCTGTTTGGTGACCGACGGGCGCGGCTGCAGCTGCCACTTCTCCGGCACGATGGGCAGATCGTTAAGATTCCAGCGTGCATAGCGGCTGTCGTAGGCGTCCGGCTGGGCCTGCTCCAGCAGGTGGCCGATACACCAGGTGACCACCTGCCCGTTTCCGCACTCAATGTAGCCGTCACCCTTGCGGTGCGGTTTGGGTAATACATCCGCAATTGCCCGGGCGAGGCTGGGTTTTTCGGCAATAAATAACCGCATTGAATTAACGGATCTCAATCATCGGACGGCCACCGCGGGCGGTCACCAACTCGCCGATGGCGGTCAGGGTGATACCGTATTCGGCGGCGGTCGCGCGCACCGCCTCTTCGGCGTCTGGCGTCACGGCCAGGAGCAGGCCGCCGGAGGTCTGCGGATCGCACAGCAGATCGCGCCATTCGGCAGGCATCTCGCCCATCAGATGGCCGTAGCTGGCGAAGTTACGCTGTGTGCCACCCGGGACCGCGCCTTGCGCAATATAGGCTTCAACGCCAGGCAGCTTCGGCACGTCCTGATACCAGACCTGCGCCTGCACGCCTGCGCCCTGGCACACTTCGCTCAGGTGGCCCAGCAGCCCAAAACCGGTGACGTCGGTCATCGCCTTCACGCCCTCGATGTTGGCAAAGGCAGCACCGGCAAGGTTCATCTGGCACATCACCTCGGTCGCCAGCCCTTTGTGCTCAGGCAACAGCAGCGATTTTTTCTCGGCGGTGGTGAGCACGCCAATGCCCAGCGGCTTGGTGAGGAACAACTTGCAACCCGCTTCCGCGGTGCTGTTACGCTTGACGCGCTCCGTGGGCACCACGCCGGTCACCGCCAGGCCAAAAATCGGCTCCGGGGCGTCAATGGAGTGGCCACCCGCCAGGGCGATCCCGGCCTGCTGACAGGCGAAACGCCCGCCCTCGATCACGTCGCGGGCGATCTCCGGGGCCAGGGTGTTAATCGGCCAGCCAAGGATCGCAATCGCCATGATCGGCTTACCGCCCATCGCAAAAATGTCGCTGATGGCGTTCGTGGCGGCAATGCGCCCGAAGTCGTAGGGATTGTCGACGATCGGCATAAAGAAATCGGTGGTGCTGATAATGCTGGTGCCGTTACCCAGATCGTAGACGGCAGCATCATCGCGGGTTTCATTGCCAACAAGCAGGTTCGGGTCGATAAACTTCGCCTGCTCGCTGTGCAGAATGGTTTCCAGCACTTTGGGGGAAATTTTACAACCGCAACCGGCTCCATGGCTGTATTGCGTTAAACGAATGGCTTGCTCGCTCATGACAATCTCCTTTCATTACAATTGCACTATGTTAGCGCTCATTCCATTACGTGATAAGTATGACTGTCTGAATTCTGCTGCACTTGCTCAGGATCCAGACAGTTTTATGCCATTAATCAGAAACGGGTGACAAACGGCGCGGTGTCAGGCACGGAAACGGTAGTTGAGGCTTTAAGCTGCGGGGTGCCCAGATAGAGGAAACCGACGATTTTATCGTCTGCGCCACAGTCGAGGCCTTCGCGAACCACCGGGCTGTCGGTCAGTGCGCCGCTGCGCCAGATACCGTTATAGCCCTGGGCGACCGCCGCCATCTGCATCGCCATGACCGCGCAGCCCGCGGACATCTCCTGTTCCCACACCGGCACCTTGTGCTGCGGCTGGCATTTCGCGACCACGGCGATAATCATCGGGGCGCGGAACGGCGCGTTACGGGCTTTATCAATCGCTTTTTCATCCTGCCCGGCGGCAACAGCGCCTTTCTCCAGCAGGGTGCTGAAGCGCTCGCGCCCTTCCCCTTCGATGATAAAGAAGTGCCACGGCTGCAAGGTACCGTGATCCGGAGCGCGCATTCCGGCGCGAAGAATATTCTCCAGCTGTTCGCCTGCTGGCGCGGGCTCCGCCAGACGCGCTGCGCTACGACGGTTAACAAGCAGTTCGAGTGCATCCATTGGGTTAACTCCTGTCTTGAAATTTACTCAAAATTAACACGACGGCAGATTTTGTTACAGCGTAGCAGGCGATTCCTGCTGACAAGTGACGGTCGGGTCATTACGATAGCCCGACAACGCCGTCCAGTAGCGACGGAATAGGTAATTATCTGGACAGGGAGAATACATGCGAACCCTCTGGCGACTGTTTGCCGGCTTTTTTAAATGGACGTGGCGACTGCTGAATTTCGTCCGCAACCTGGTGATGAACCTCTTTTTCATCCTGTTTGTGATAGTTTGCGTCGGTGTCTGGATGCACCTCAGCGCCTCCAGCCAGAGTCAGAGCGCCGGACGTGGCGCGCTGCTGCTGGATATCGCCGGCGTGGTGGTGGATAAACCGTCCACCAGCAATCGCCTTGGCGTGCTGGGCCGCCAGCTGTTTGGCGCCAGCGGCGACCGTCTGCAGGAAAACTCCCTGTTCGATATCGTCGACGCCATTCGTCAGGCGAAGGACGATCGCAACATTACCGGCATTGTGCTGGATCTGAAGAATTTTGCCGGGGCAGATCAGCCTTCGATGCAGTATATCGGTAAAGCGCTGCGGGAATTCCGCGACAGCGGCAAACCGGTGATTGCGGTGGGCGATAACTACAGCCAGGGGCAGTACTATCTGGCGAGCTTTGCCAATAAAGTGTGGCTCTCGCCGCAGGGCGCCGTCGATCTGCACGGTTTTGCCACCAACGGCCTCTATTACAAGTCGCTGCTCGATAAGCTGAAGGTCACCACCCACGTCTTCCGCGTCGGGACCTATAAATCTGCCGTTGAGCCATTTATCCGCGACGATATGTCCCCTGCCGCCCGTGAAGCGGACAGCCGCTGGATTGGCGAACTGTGGCAGAACTACCTCAGCACCGTGGCCGCTAACCGCCAGATCACCACCGAGCAAGTATTCCCGGGCGCCCAGGGCGTGCTGGATGGGCTACGTAAGGTTGATGGCGATACCGCGAAATATGCGCTGGATAACAAGCTGGTGGATGCCCTGGGCTCAAGCGCCGAAATTGAAAAGTCCCTGACCAAACAGTTCGGCTGGAGCAAAGAGGAGAAGAACTACAGCGCCATCAGCTTCTATGATTATCAGGCGAAAAAACGTGCCGATACCGGAGACAGCATCGCTGTGGTCTTTGCGAATGGCGCGATCATGGATGGCGAAGAGACGCCGGGCAACGTTGGGGGCGATACCACTGCCGCGCAGATCCGCGACGCGCGCCTCGACCCGAAAGTGAAAGCGATTGTGTTGCGGGTTAACAGCCCGGGCGGCAGCGTCAGCGCATCGGAAGTGATCCGCGCTGAGCTGGCAGCCGCGCGCGCCGCCGGGAAACCGGTGGTGGTCTCCATGGGCGGTATGGCGGCATCCGGTGGCTACTGGATCTCCACCCCGGCGAACTACATCGTGGCGAACCCGAGCACCCTTACCGGCTCCATCGGCATCTTCGGAGTGATTAACACCGTTGAAAACAGCCTCGACTATCTGGGGGTGCATACCGATGGCGTCGCCACGTCGCCGCTGGCCGACATCGCCGTGACCAAAGCGTTACCGCCGGAAGTGTCGCAGATGATGCAGCTCAGCATTGAGAATGGCTACAAGCGCTTCATCACCCTGGTGGCCGACTCCCGTAAGCGAACCCCGGAACAGATCGACCAGATTGCCCAGGGTCATGTCTGGACGGGTCAGGATGCGAAGAGCAACGGTCTGGTGGATAACCTGGGCGACTTCGATGATGCCGTCGCCAAAGCTGCTGAACTGGCGAAGCTGAAGCAGTGGCACGTCGATTTCTATCAGGATGAGCCAACCTTCATGGATCTCGTGATGGACAGCGTCTCCGGCTCGGTAAAAGCCATGCTGCCAGACGCGCTGCAGGCTTACCTGCCCGCTCCGGTCGCCACGGCGGCGAAAGCGGTCAAAGCCGAGGGCGACAAGCTGGCCGCCTTTAACGATCCGCAAAACCGCTACGCGTTCTGCCTTACCTGCGCTAACGTACGTTAAATCTCATCCCCTCTTCCGCAAAGAGGGGATTTTTCTTTGAAGCCCAAGAACATTACATCATGCAAAAGAAATCAATTTATGTGGCCTATACCGGCGGTACCATCGGTATGCAGCGTTCAGAAAATGGCTACATCCCGGTATCTGGCCACCTGCAGCGCCAGCTGGCATTAATGCCTGAATTCCACCGCCCGGAGATGCCGGACTTCACCATTCACGAGTATGATCCGCTGATGGACTCTTCCGACATGACCCCGGAAGACTGGCAGCATATTGCCGACGACATTAAAGCGCACTACGACGACTACGATGGCTTTGTGATCCTGCACGGCACCGACACCATGGCCTTTACCGCCTCGGCGCTCTCTTTTATGCTGGAAAACCTCAGCAAGCCGGTGATCGTCACCGGCTCGCAGATCCCACTGGCGGAGCTGCGCTCCGACGGGCAGATCAACCTGCTTAACTCGCTGTATGTGGCGGCCAATTTCCCGATTAACGAAGTGAGCCTGTTCTTCAATAACCGGCTCTACCGCGGCAACCGTACCACCAAGGCCCACGCGGACGGCTTTGACGCCTTTGCCTCACCCAACCTCACGCCACTGCTGGAAGCGGGTATTCATATTCGCCGCCTCGGTACGCCTCCGGCGCCGCACACCTCCGGCGAGCTGGTGGTCCATCCGATCACCCCGCAGCCGATTGGCGTGGTGACGATCTACCCGGGTATCTCCGCCGAGGTGGTACGCAACTTCCTGCGTCAGCCGGTGAAAGCGCTGATCCTGCGCTCCTACGGCGTGGGTAACGCCCCGCAGAACGGCGAGTTCCTGAAAGAACTTCAGGAGGCGAGCAGCCGCGGGATTGTGGTGGTGAACTTGACCCAGTGTATGTCCGGTAAGGTAAATATGGGCGGCTATGCCACCGGTAACGCCCTGGCGCAAGCGGGGGTAGTGAGCGGATTCGATATGACGGTCGAGGCCACGCTGACTAAACTTCACTACTTACTCAGTCAGGATCTGGATGTGCAGGCGATCCGCACCGCGATGATGCAAAACCTGCGTGGCGAACTGACGCCAGACGAATAAGGAGTTCCTATGAAGCAACGAGCCCTGTTACTGGTCGATTTACAGAATGATTTTTGTGCAGGCGGCGCGCTGGCGGTGGCCGAAGGCGACAGCACGGTCGACATCGCCAACGAACTGATTGCGTGGTGTAAGGCGCGCGGTGAAGCGGTGGTTGCCAGCCAGGACTGGCACCCGGCGGATCACGGCAGCTTTGCCAGCCAGCATGATGTTGAGCCCTTCACCGAGGGCGAACTGGACGGCCTGCCGCAGACCTTCTGGCCCGATCACTGCGTGCAGCATACCGAAGGCGCAGAGCTGCATCCCCTGCTTAACAGCAAAGCCATTGACGCGGTGTTCCAGAAGGGTGAAAACCCTGACATCGACAGTTACAGCGCCTTTTTCGACAATGGGCACCGGCAAAAAACGGGGCTGGATCAGTGGCTGCGCCATCACGAAATCGTGGAGCTGATTGTGATGGGGCTGGCGACGGACTACTGCGTAAAATTTACCGTGCTGGATGCGTTGCAGCTGGGTTACCGGGTGAACGTCATTACCGACGGTTGTCGCGGGGTGAATATTCAGCGCCAGGACAGCGCCCAGGCGTTTATGGATATGGCGGCGGAAGGTGCCACTCTGTATACGCTGGCGGACTGGCAGGAGACGCAAGGGTAAAATACGTTCCGGTTACGCAAGTAACCGGAATGAGTGCATTCATACGCTAAATTTTAACTTTTTCGGAAAAAATCTGATCCTCTTTCTTTTGCAATTCCTCTCTCATTCTTTACTACCTTTACTGTGATCTGTTGAACTTGGTTCCATACCTGTAGTCTGAATACACAATGATTAGTGGTTATACATCTACCGTCACCATCCTGAAATCAAGGGTATTCAATGAAACCTATCCCTAAAATCATCCATCAGATCTACACGCATGGGTGGTACAGATTGCCTGATGATATAAAGGATCAAATTCATACATTACGGCAAAAAAACCCAGGATGGGAATATCGGTTTTATGACGAGAAGGATATCGTTCGTTACATAAACGCTTTTTTTGGTAAGGAGATGCTGGCACTTTATCTACGCATCAACCCGGAATATGGTGCTGTGAGAGCCGACCTTTTTCGTTATCTGGTGATTTATAATGAAGGTGGTGTTTACCTTGATATTAAAAGCTTTTGTTCTCGTCCACTCGACGAATTCATTACCGGCGATTATGAAATGATTCTTTGTCATTGGGATAATGGCCTCTCAGGTAGTGATCATAAAAAAGGGTTGCACCCCGAATTGTCTTATCTTAACCATGGTGAGTATCAACAGTGGAATATCATTGCTGCACAAGGTTCTCCCCAGATGAAATGCGTCATTCGTGAGGTGATTGACAGACTGCAGAATTACAAACCCTGGGTATATGGAATAGGTATGAGAGGCGTATTACGCACCAGTGGTCCTATTGCGTATACACTTGCGCTTCGCGCAGCGCAATCTGATAATACGATAAAAATAGTTAAAAATCATCGTGATATTGGCCTTGTTTATTGCAATGTGAACAAAACAGTCCTTAAGCAGATACGCAAAAGCGCTTATGCGCGCTTACGGTCTCCTATCGTTAAGCTCAGCAAGCATGACTACTATAAATACCAGTTATGGCTGTGGTTTATTCATCCGTTAGATCGTTTAAAGAAAAACACGATCAATGAAACGCGTAACGTTGTTGAAAAAATCAAAAAACGCCGTGTAACTGTTAGTAGTAAACGAGCAGCTCTCATTTTTGGCACCTTATTGACGGCACCCGTTGCCGTGCTTGCTATATATGTTTTATAGGTGAACAAGTTAACCCGCAGAAAAAAAGCATTATGTAAATATTCGGGGCCCTGAGTACAAAAACCATAGACTCAAGTCCAGATTGCGCCTGTTACTTATGGGTATCCTGAATGTGATACGCTTGCCGCAATCTGAAATATCAGCCATTTCATTAAATAAACTGCTAAAAATCAGCAACATTCACAGCCTTGTGACTACCATGCCGTGAATGACCTCGCAGTTTTCATTTTCGCACTATGCCACGATGTTCAGGCTGTTTTTCGCCACGCCTTTCCGTGGCGTGGTTATTTTTATTAAGTCAAAGAGGAACTTGTATGAAACGTTTGCCCTTGCTGGCAGCTTTACCCCTGCTTTGCGCATCCATTGCTTCCGCCAGTTCGCTGATGTCCGTCGGCTATTTTAACGGCGGCGGCGACGTCACCGCCGGGCCGGGCGGGGATATCAATAAACTGGACGTGCGCCAGATCACCCATCTGAACTACTCCTTTGGCCTGATCTATAACGACGAAAAAGACGAAACCAATCCGGCGTTAAAAGACCCCGCTAAACTGCATCAAATCTGGTTATCACCTAAGGTTGAAGCCGATCTGGCTTTGCTCCCTGTCCTGCGTAAACAGAACCCCGCTCTCAAGGTTCTGCTCTCTGTCGGCGGCTGGGGGGCCCGTGGCTTCTCGGGCGCGGCATCCACCCCAGAGACCCGCGCAGTGTTTATCCGCTCCGCCCAGGCGATCGTAGAGAAATATGGCCTCGACGGGATCGATCTCGACTGGGAATTTCCGGTTAACGGCGCATGGGGATTGGTCGCCAGCAAGCCAGAAGACCGGGCTAACTTTACCGCCCTGCTGAAAGAACTGCGTGCCGCGTTCGGACATAAAAAACTGGTGACCATCGCGGTGGGCGCCAACGCCGAGAGCCCAAAAAGCTGGGTAGACGTGAAGGCAGTGGCGCCCCTGCTCGATTACATCAACCTGATGACCTACGACATGGCGTATGGCACCCAGTATTTTAACGCCAACCTGTATGACTCCAGCGCCTGGCCGACCGTTGCCGCCGCGGATAAATATAGCGTCGACTTTGTGGTGAACAACTATCTGGCCGCCGGGCTGAAGCCGCAACAGATGAACCTGGGTATCGGCTTCTATGGTCGCGTGCCGAAACGCGCCGTCGAGCCGGGTATCGACTGGAGCAAACCGGACGCGCAGAAAAATCCCGCGACCCAGCCCTACTTCAGCGCACAGCAGATCGCCCTGTTCAAATCACTGGGCTACGATCTGACCAAAGATACCTACGTGAAATACAACGACATTGTGAAGACGTTTTTAAACGATCCGCAGAAACGGTTTACCGAGCAGTGGGACGATGAGGCGAAAGTGCCGTGGCTGTCGGTGAAATCCGATAACGGCAATCCGCTGTTTGCCCTGTCGTATGAAAATCCGCGCTCGGTGGCAATCAAAGCCGAGTACATCAAAGAGAAAGGTCTGGCCGGGGCCATGTTCTGGGAGTACGGGGCGGATGACAATAACCAGCTGGCGAAGCAGCTGGCCGAGTCGCTGGGGATAAAACACCCGTAACGTTAAACAGGCCCGGTGAGCCATTCACCGGGCTGCAATGGTTCTGATTACTGGACCTTCAGCGTCGCAATCGGCTTCGGTGCAATACCAAAATCTTCCTTCAGCTGCTGTTTGCTTTTCATCACCATCTGGCCCTGGGTGTCGATGGTCATATGCTGCGCTTCGGTGTTATTGCGCGCCTGCCAGAGCATCACCAGCTGCAGGCAATTCTCTTTCTGCTCCGGGGTCAGGGCCACGCCATCGGCCCATTTGCCAAGCTCTACCGCCGTAACCAGACGCTGATAAACTTCCGGCGTCATGCCATTGATCATCTCTTCAATATTCATGTTAAATCGGGCTCCGAAGGAATAATTTGCTGAATCGATTTTTCAGCCTTTCGTCTGGTCGCCATTCTCGTCATCGGTGAAGCTTAAGGAGGCGGAATTGACGCAAAAACGCTCGCCTGTCGGCTGTGGTCCATCCGGGAAGACGTGACCGAGATGGGCGTCACAGTTTCCGCAACGGATCTCGATGCGCTCCATACCATGGCTGAGGTCCTTCAGATAGTGAATGGCCTCTTCACTGACCGGTTCATAGAAGCTTGGCCAGCCACAGCCAGAATCGTATTTACTCTGGGAGTTAAACAGCGCAGCGTCACAGACCAGGCAGTGGTAAACACCATCCCTTTTGTTATGCAGCAAACGCCCGGTGAATGGCGGTTCCGTCCCGTGATTTTGCGTCACGTAGAACTGCATTTCGGTGAGGTTTTTTTTCAGTTCATCGGAGTTATGTTGATTCGACATAGGCTTACATCTCGCAGTTGAAACAGACAACTTTTACTGTCGATTCTAACAAAACATTAACACTGAAGTATGAACTTTTGATCTAAACTTACTCGTTGCGCAGAGGCGGACAGACAAATGTGATCTACTCCACGTTTTTATGTGGGCAGCCCTTTAAAATTCCGTGCGCAGGCCCCATATGGGTGCAAGCTCCAAGGGAATGTGAGGTAGGTCAATCGAGCAAAGCTAATGCTAAGGATTGATTTGTCGCAATGATTGACACGATTCCGCTTGACGCTGCGTAAGGTTTTTGTAATTTTACACGCAACCTTTTATTCACTAACAAATAGCTGGTGGAATATATGACTATCAAAGTAGGTATCAACGGTTTTGGCCGTATCGGCCGTATTGTTTTCCGTGCTGCGCAGGAACGTTCTGACATCGAAATCGTTGGCATCAACGATCTGTTAGACGCTGAGTACATGGCATACATGCTGAAGTACGACTCAACTCACGGTCGTTTCAACGGCACCGTTGAAGTGAAAGACGGCCACCTGGTTGTTAATGGCAAAACCATCCGTGTTACTGCTGAAAAAGACCCAGCTAACCTGAAATGGAACGAAATCGGTGTTGACGTTGTTGCTGAAGCAACCGGTATCTTCCTGACCGACGAAACTGCGCGTAAGCACATCACCGCTGGCGCGAAAAAAGTTGTTCTGACCGGTCCTTCCAAAGACAACACCCCAATGTTCGTTCGTGGTGCTAACTTCGAAACTTACGCTGGCCAGGACATCGTTTCTAACGCATCCTGCACCACCAACTGCCTGGCACCGCTGGCAAAAGTTATCAACGACAACTTCGGCATCATCGAAGGTCTGATGACTACTGTTCACGCAACCACCGCGACTCAGAAAACCGTTGACGGCCCGTCTCACAAAGACTGGCGCGGCGGCCGCGGCGCAGCTCAGAACATCATCCCATCTTCTACCGGCGCAGCTAAAGCTGTAGGTAAAGTTCTGCCAGAACTGAACGGCAAACTGACTGGTATGGCGTTCCGCGTTCCAACTCCAAACGTATCTGTTGTTGACCTGACCGTTCGTCTGGAAAAAGCAGCAAGCTACGAAGAAATCAAGAAAGCAATCAAAGCGGCTTCTGAAGGCCCAATGAAAGGCGTTCTGGGTTACACCGAAGACGACGTTGTTTCTACCGATTTCAACGGCGAAGTTTGCACTTCCGTGTTCGATGCTAAAGCAGGTATCGCACTGAACGACAACTTCGTGAAACTGGTTTCCTGGTACGACAACGAAACCGGCTACTCTAACAAAGTTCTGGACCTGATCGCTCACATCTCCAAATAAGTGAGATGAGAAATTGATCCAAAAAGGCGACCCCTGGTCGCCTTTTTTTTGCTTTAAAGACAGAGGATTGCGTAATGATTAAAACAATTTTTGCACTTCCGGTAGTCGAACAGCTTACCCCTGTGCTTTCCCGCCGTCAGATTGACGATGTTGAAGTGATCGTAGTTGACCATCCGCAAGTTCAGGCTTCTGTTGCCCTGCACGGCGCGCACCTGCTCTCCTGGCAGCCGGAAGGTGAGATGGAAGCGCTGTGGCTAAGCGATATCACCTCCTTTAAAAAAGGGGCCGCTATTCGTGGCGGCGTACCAATCTGCTGGCCGTGGTTTGGCCCGGCGACGCAGGAGGGTCTGCCGTCGCACGGTTTTGCCCGCAACCTGCCGTGGACGCTGAAAGCCCACAACGAAGATGAGTCCGGCGTGGTGTTAACCTTTGAACTGCAAAGCGATGATGAAACGCGCAAACTCTGGCCGCACGACTTCACGCTTTACGCTCGCTTTAAGCTGGGTAAAACCTGCGAGATCGAACTGGAAGCGCACGGTGAATTTGAAACCACTTCCGCTCTGCACACCTATTTCAACGTCGGCGATATCGCTGCCGTCACGGTGAATGGTCTTGGCGATACCTTTATCGACAAAGTGGATAATGCGAAAGAAGGCCGACTGACCGACGGCGCACAGACCTTCCCGGATCGTACCGACCGCGTCTATCTGAACCCGGAAGCGTGCAGCGTTATCGAAGATACCTCCCTGAACCGCGCCATTGAAGTAATTCATCACCACCACAGCAACGTGGTTGGCTGGAACCCTGGCCCGGCGCTGTCAGTCAGCATGGGTGATATGCCGGATGACGGTTATAAAACCTTTGTCTGTGTAGAGACCGCCTGCGTTAGCGAACCGCAAAAAGCGACGGAAGAGAAACCGACCCGTCTGGGACAGACCATTCACATTGTGAAGCGTTAATGCCCTGCCCTTGCCCTCTCCATGCTGAGAGGGCATGACGCACACTTTACACCACGTCTAATGCCGTTTTGTTTTTCGGCGCAGGGAAGGCGGCATCCAGCTTCTGTAACGCCTCTGCTGAGAGGGTAATGCCCAGCGCGCCCGCGTTCTCTTCCACATGCATGATTGATGACGCCTTCGGGATCGCCATCACCCCAGGGTGACTGATCACCCACGCCAGCAGCACCTGGGCCGCCGTGGCGTTGTACTCTTTGGCAATCGCATTGACGACCGGGTGATTCATCAGCCCGGCGCGCAGTCGCCCGGCCTGCGCCAGCGGGCAATAGGCCATCACCGGCATTGACTGCTGCTGGCACCAGGGCAACAGATCATATTCGATACCGCGCGAGGCCAGATGGTAGAGCACCTGATTAGTGGCACAGGCCTGCCCGCCCGGCACCTGTCCCAGCTCCTGCATATCCGCATAATCAAGGTTCGAGACGCCCCAGCGGCCAATTTTGCCCTGCTGCTGCAGCGTCTCCATCAGTTCGACAGTCTCTGCCAGAGCGTAATTTCCCCGCCAGTGCAGCAGATAGAGGTCAATATGATCGGTACCCAGACGGCGCAGGCTGGCTTCGCAGGCGGCAATCCCTTTTTTGCCACCGGCATTCCACGGGTAGACTTTGGAGACCAGAAAGACCTTATCGCGCTGGCCCTTAATCGCCTCGCCAACCACCTCTTCCGCCCCGCCCTCGGCATACATCTCGGCGGTATCAATCAGCGTTAGCCCGCGGTCAATGCCTGCCCGTAAGGCATCGCTCTCCTGGCGGCGCTGGCTTGCCTTTTCACCCATATACCAGGTACCCTGACCGATGGCCGGAAGCACCCTGTTGTCGCCAAAGTTGACGGTTTTTTCGCTCATAATACGCTCCTGTTTGTCTGCACCACCCTAAAACAAACGGGGCCCGAGGGCCCCGTTATGATGCACAAATTGCGCAGTACAAATGCACAATCAGAAACTGTAAGTCACACCCATCGACATCAGACCGGTCCAGGACTTATCGACCATCGGGCTATCCTTCACCTCGTCACTCAGGCGGTTATAACGGCCCGTAGCGTAGACGTTCCAGTCAGAGGCAAATTTATAGCTGGCGGTCAGCTCCAGGTACGGGCTCCAGCCATCGTCTGCGTCATAGCTATGCAGACCGCTGCGGCGTGATTCTTTATGGGACACGCCATAATAGTAGTCGTTGTAGTTGTCGCTGCTGTACTCCAGACCAATACCCGGGGTGAGCGTCAGCCCGCCGTTGGTATAACGGTACAACCACGCCAGATCCCAGATATAACCGTTGCTGTTGTCGAGCGTGTCGCCAGCCAGGGCGGTGCGCAGGAAACCGTATTCGGTGTTATGGACCCAGGAAACGCCCGCCATCATGGTGCTCTTACGTTTGTCGAGCTGGCGAAGCCGATAGTTATCGCTGTCGCCTGGCTTGAAGTGCGTCGGGTCGTAATAAGCCATGATGGAGAGTTTGTCGGTCTGGTCGTTCCACAGATAGTAGCCACCGCCCAGCCCACGGAACCAGAAGTTATCGCCTTCATAGGTAATAACCGGAACCGGGTAAAAATCACGATCGTACTGTTTATAAGGGCTATTGATTACGCCGACACCAGCACCAATTGACCACTGATTCTCCGCGTATGCTGTACTCACTGAGGTGGCAACGATAATCCCCAGTGCCAGAAGTTTGAGTTTGGTCACAATCCATTCTTTCCTGTAGTCAAATAATCAGCGTGTGAAGTGTAACCGTCATCCCCCCCATTGCTCAAAATTTTTTGTCTCCTAATCATTTTGATTAACCGACTATTTTGTTTGCGGCAGATGACGAAACGCTGTCACGCGTATTACCGTTCAGTGAAAGAAGTGTGTTTGACGTTTAAGATTTGGCTATTTTTTTGGATGAGTTATTGATATGTCATTGAAATTAGTTTTTGCATACATGCAAGTTTTGCAAATGCCATCTACGCTTAATTTTAAGAAGCTGAATACCTGATCACCCCGCAGTTTCAGCCGCCCGACCTGGCACACGGGTTGCTGCTCTGGCAGTGAGGTGCAACGGATCCCGCTTCCGGGAGCCTCTACTATTCATATGAACGGCTCTTTTCCTGTGCTAAAAAACGAAAGGACGGCATGCCATGAATATATTCGATCACTATCGCCAGCGTTATGAAGCTGCCAAGGACGAAGAGTTCACACTGCAGGAGTTTCTTACCATCTGCCGGCAAGATCGCAGTGCTTATGCCAATGCGGCGGAACGACTATTGATGGCTATCGGTGAGCCAAATATGGTTGATACCGCCCAGGAGCCACGGCTTTCCCGTCTGTTTTCGAATCGGGTCGTCGCCCGATATCCTGCGTTTGAAGAATTTTACGGCATGGAAGATGCCATCGAGCAGATTGTCTCTTATCTGAAACATGCTGCTCAGGGTCTGGAAGAGAAGAAACAGATTTTGTATCTGTTGGGTCCCGTTGGCGGCGGTAAATCCTCGCTGGCCGAGCGGCTGAAATCGTTGATGCAGCGCGTGCCGATTTACGTGCTGAGCGCCAACGGTGAACGCAGCCCGGTTAACGACCATCCGCTGTGCCTGTTTAACCCGCAGGAAGATGCGCAGATACTGGATAAAGAGTACGGCATTCCTCGCCGCTATCTCGGGACGATCATGTCGCCGTGGGCAGCGAAACGCCTGCATGAATTTGGCGGTGATATCACCAAATTCCGCGTGGTGAAAGTATGGCCATCCATTCTGGAGCAGATTGCGATTGCCAAAACTGAACCAGGTGATGAGAACAACCAGGATATCTCTGCGCTGGTGGGTAAAGTGGATATCCGTAAACTGGAAAACCACGCGCAAAACGATCCTGACGCATACGGCTATTCCGGTGCGCTGTGCCGCGCCAACCAAGGGATTATGGAGTTCGTCGAGATGTTTAAAGCGCCGATTAAGGTGCTGCATCCGCTGTTGACGGCAACCCAGGAAGGTAACTACAACGGGACGGAAGGTATTTCCGCCCTGCCGTTTAACGGCATTATCCTGGCGCACTCCAACGAATCTGAATGGGTTCAGTTCAGAAACAATAAAAACAACGAGGCCTTCCTTGACCGTGTTTACATCGTCAAAGTGCCTTATTGCCTGCGGATCTCCGAAGAGATCAAGATTTATGAAAAACTGCTGAACCACAGTGAGCTGGTTCATGCCCCTTGCGCCCCGGGGACCCTGGAAACGCTGTCGCGCTTCTCAATCCTGTCGCGCCTGAAAGAGCCAGAAAACTCCAGCATCTACTCGAAAATGCGTGTTTACGACGGTGAAAGCCTGAAAGATACCGACCCGAAAGCGAAATCCTATCAGGAGTATCGTGACTACGCCGGTGTCGATGAAGGGATGAACGGTCTCTCCACGCGTTTCGCGTTCAAAATCCTCTCCCGTGTGTTCAACTTTGACCACACCGAAGTGGCCGCTAACCCGGTACACCTCTTCTACGTACTGGAGCAGCAGATTGAACGTGAACAGTTCCCACAGGAGCAGGCTGAACGTTATCTGGAGTTCCTGAAAGGCTATCTGATTCCGAAATACGCCGAGTTTATTGGCAAAGAGATCCAGACCGCCTATCTGGAATCTTACTCCGAATACGGGCAGAACATTTTTGACCGCTATGTCACCTATGCCGATTTCTGGATCCAGGATCAGGAGTACCGCGACCCGGATACCGGCCAGCTGTTTGACCGCGAGTCACTGAATGCGGAACTGGAAAAAATCGAGAAGCCTGCCGGGATCAGTAACCCGAAAGACTTCCGTAATGAGATCGTCAACTTCGTGCTGCGCGCCAGAGCGAACTTCAGCGGACGGAATCCAAACTGGACCAGCTACGAAAAACTGCGCACCGTGATTGAGAAGAAAATGTTCTCCAATACCGAAGAGCTGTTGCCGGTCATTTCGTTCAATGCCAAAACCTCAACTGACGAGCAGAAAAAGCACGACGATTTTGTCGACCGCATGATGGAGAAAGGCTACACCCGCAAACAGGTTCGCCTGCTCTGCGAATGGTACCTGCGCGTGCGTAAGTCGTCTTAACAGCCCAAAAAGCCCGGCGGCATGTAGCTTGCCGGGCCTACAACAATGTTCCGTAGGCCGGATAAGCGTCAGCGCTATCCGGCACTTACGGGCACTGAAAGTTGGCAAATGCAGTACGGGGGGCATATGACCTGGTTTATTGACCGGCGTCTTAACGGCAAAAACAAGAGCACGGTGAATCGCCAGCGCTTCTTGCGTCGTTATAAAGCGCAAATCAAACAGTCGATCTCCGAGGCCATTAACAAGCGTTCGGTGACCGACGTAGACAGCGGGGAGTCCGTCTCTATCCCGACGGATGATATTAGCGAACCGATGTTCCATCAGGGACGCGGTGGTTTGCGCCATCGCGTTCATCCCGGTAATGACCATTTTGTGCAAAATGACCGTATTGAGCGTCCACAAGGGGGCGGCGGTGGCGGCGGCAGTGGTCAAGGCCAGGCCAGCCAGGATGGTGAAGGTCAGGACGAGTTTGTGTTTCAGATCTCCAAGGATGAGTATCTGGATCTGCTGTTTGAAGATTTGGCCCTGCCGAATCTGAAGAAGAACCAGCATCGTCAGTTAAACGAATACAAAACCCACCGGGCCGGTTTTACCGCCAACGGCGTGCCGGCAAATATCAGCGTGGTGCGTTCGCTGCAGAACTCACTGGCGCGCCGTACCGCCATGACCGCGGGCAAACGGCGTGAACTGCGCGAGCTGGAAGCAAGCCTGGATATCGTGGCAAAAAGCGAGCCAGCGCAGCTGCTGGAAGAGGAGCGTTTACGCAAAGAGATCGCTGAACTGCGCGCCAAAATCGAGCGCGTGCCGTTTATCGACACCTTTGACCTGCGTTACAAGAACTATGAAAAGCGTCCTGAGCCTTCAAGCCAGGCGGTGATGTTCTGCCTGATGGACGTTTCCGGCTCGATGGATCAGGCCACCAAAGATATGGCCAAGCGCTTTTATATTCTGCTCTATCTCTTCCTGAGCCGAACCTATAAGAACGTGGAAGTGGTCTATATTCGCCATCACACCCAGGCCAAGGAGGTGGATGAGCATGAGTTCTTCTACTCACAGGAGACGGGCGGGACTATCGTTTCCAGTGCCCTGAAGCTGATGGATGAAGTGGTGAAAGAGCGTTACGATCCGGCGCAGTGGAACATCTATGCTGCTCAGGCGTCGGATGGTGATAACTGGGCAGACGATTCGCCGCTGTGCCATGAAATTCTGGCGAAAAAATTGCTGCCTGTGGTGCGTTACTACAGCTATATCGAGATCACCCGCCGCGCCCACCAGACGCTGTGGCGTGAGTATGAACATCTGCAAAGCACGTTTGACAACTTCGCGATGCAGCACATTCGCGACCAGGACGATATCTATCCGGTATTCAGAGAGCTTTTCCATAAGCAATCTGCCACCAGCAACAGTTAACGCCACCGCCGGTCATTGACCGGCGGTTTTACGTTAGCTCTCTGTCAGAACGTAACGTTCATTTTAGCCCACACGGTTCGACCCGGTTCGTTTACCGGCGTGTCGGAGGAGTAGCCAAAGCTGCTGTTCCCCGCCAGGTTCAGGTGTTCGCTGTAGTTCTTGTCCAGCAGGTTATCGACGCCGCTGCTCAGCTTCAGGTAGTTATTCACCTTCCATGCTGCGTTGGCGGAGAGAATGGCAAAGCCAGCGCTCTGATCGAAATCTTTCCCGACCACGTTACCTTCGTTCATCGCCACCCGATGCTGCGGGCTCACCATGCGCAGCAGGCCGGTTGAACTCCAGTCGCCCTGCTCCCACGTGAGGCCAAGACGTGCCTCCAGCGGCGGCATTTGCGGCAGCGGCTGGTGATCGTCCGTGTTCTCTCCCCAGGAGTAGTTAAGGGTGGCATCGGTTTTCCACTGATCGCTCAGCTGATACGAGGCACCCATCTCCCCGCCCATAATGGTGGCATCCACGTTGTCGGCCTGGCTGACGTGGGAATCGTTTGGATCGTAGCTAAACAGGATAAAGTCGTTAATGCGCCCGACGTAGGCGGAGATCCACCCGGTGGTACGCTCGCCTTTGTACTGGGCGCCGAGGTCAAGCTGGGTGGTTTGCTCTGGTTTGAGATTATCAAAAACATCCGAGGTGCCGTCCGGGCCATAGGTAGGCGAAAACAGCTCCCAGTAATCGGGGAAACGTTCGGTATAACCGAGCCCGGCGTAGACCATCGCCGGTGCCGTGCCCAGATTATGCTCCACGCGCAGGAAGCCCGCCGGAAGGGTATCCTCGCGGCTGTCGCTGCCGATGCCGGTATAGTTATCCACTTCGACCTTATCCAGACGCGCGCCGCCAATCACTTTACTCAGATCGGTCGCATTCCACGTCAGCTCGCTGAACGCGCCGTAATCGTGAAAACGTGCATCCTCCTGCCAGCCTTTGTCCTCATCATCTTCATTACTGCGATGGGTGTTGGTCTGCATATCCAGCCCGCTTTGCAGCTGGAAATCTGACCATAGCCAGGTCCCCAACATCCTGCCGCCGACGGTGCGACGATCGACCTGTTTTTCCATCGGCATCGACATATCCATCGATCCCATCGGCATGCCGTTCATGGAGCCGGAATCCGGGGTGCCGGGGGAGCGCATGGAGTAGTTGTCCATGATGTGGTTGGCGTAGTTGTAATAGGCGCTCATCTCCAGGGAATCGAAAACGTCGCCGATATTCTCTTTCTTAAAGCGCAGGCCCAGGCTTTCGCGCTTGAACTGGGATCCGTCCATGCCGCGCCCGGCATAGCTTGCGTCGCCATCCCCCTGACCGGCGGTGAGTTCCAGTAACGTATCCGCATCCGGGGTCCAGCCGATGGCCAGATCGGTGTTCCACTTGTCCCATTTCGAGGCCACGCGGTCGCCGTTACCGTCTTTGTAGTCGCCCGATTTCGATTTATTGCCGTTGAGACGTACATAACCCGTCTCGTTACCAAAGCTGACATCGGCATTTTCATCAAAGCGGTCATTCGAAGCGGCGAGGAAGCTGGCGTCGCCCTTGATGCCGGCGCTGTCAAAACGGGGCGGTTCACGTTCGAAGCGTACCGTCCCGGCGGAGTTCCCCGGCCCCCAGAGCACGGTTTCCGGCCCTTTGGTGACCGTCAGCAGATCGTAGCTTTCCGGCGATATGTACGAGCTTGGCGCATCCATTCGCGCCGGACAGGCGCCCAGCATTTCGCTGTCGTTGGTCAGCAGGCGAAGACGCGAGCCAAACATGCCGCGAAATACCGGATCGCCATTGCTGCCGCCGTTACGGATCTGGCTAAAGCCGGGGATGGTTTTAAGGTAATCCGAGCCGTCACTGGCTGGCACCGGCTGGCGCGGAGTTTTAGGCGACGTGACAACTTCAAGTGGAGAAAGAACCGGGGCCGTCACGGTGATCACATCCTGATCGTTAACCGGCGCTGTGCTGATAGTGTCCGTGGCAAGCGCTGCGCCGGAAAAGAGGGTCATCAGCGCCAGAGCCAGGGGATGGGGGTTAAACGTTAATTTTTTCATTGCTGTGCCTGAGCGAAGAGTGGCGTGGTGTACCGCTGCCAAACCGAATCCTTTCGTTAACGAAAGTGCTTAACGAGCAGGCACATAAACTGACGTAAATTTTGCAGAAGTGTGTACACCGGAACAACGCTGCTTGAAGAGAATAAGAGCTGTAGAAAAAAGTTGAAAATTGTCATGTTGTTGGTTTTGCTGATACTTAACGTCAGCGGTGATTGTTCGAAAAGTACGCCATTTTCCCGCCTCTGACACGCCTGTTCATTGGCGTTAGTCCGCCCCGCATCTCTACTTCAGGCAATCGCCCAAATCACACTCTTTTTTGCACAAAACCCTTTTTACCGGCGCGCGAGCACGTAAAGTAAGCAGGCTTACTTTTCTATTTTGGCAAGGAATACCACATGTTTGACCCTACCCTGCTCATTCTTCTGGGCCTGGCCGCGCTGGGCTTTATCAGCCATAACACCACGGTCGCAATATCAATTCTGGTGCTGATCATCGTCCGCGTGACGCCGCTTAGCGGTTTTTTCCCGTGGATTGAAAAACAAGGACTAACCGTGGGGATCATCATCCTGACCATCGGGGTGATGGCCCCCATTGCCAGCGGCACTTTACCGGCCTCTACGCTTATCCATGCTTTTATGAACTGGAAATCGTTGATCGCTATTGCCGTGGGGGTATTTGTCTCCTGGCTTGGCGGTCGCGGCGTTACGCTGATGAGCTCCCAGCCCACGCTGGTCGCCGGCCTGCTGGTGGGTACGGTGCTGGGCGTGGCGCTCTTCCGCGGCGTCCCGGTCGGCCCGCTGATCGCCGCCGGGCTGGTGTCGTTGTTTATCGGGAAGTCGTAGCGAGGCTGGCGACATACCGGGCCGGGGTCTGGCCCAGCCCCTTTTTGAACATCGTGATAAACGCCGTGGTGGAGTCATAACCCAGGTTTTGCGCCACCTGCTGCACCGACTGCCCGCTAATGAGCCCTTGCAGGGCGACAATCAGCTGGAGCTGATGCCGCCAACGGCGAAAGCTGAGCCCGGTTTCGCTGACCACCAGCCGGGCGAGATTGCGCTCACTCATCGCAAAATGGCGCGCCCACTGGTGCAGCGTCTGCCAGGCGGCAGGCGATTCGGCCATGGTGTCACTCATCAGGCGGATTTTGGGGTGCGTGGATACCGGGAGCTGCAACTGCTCCTGCGGCTGTCGGGGCAGCTCATCAAACAACACCTGCACCAGCCGCCGGGTGGCAGGCTCCTGCTCAGCGGGGCTGCGCTCCGCCAGGGTCAGGATCAACTCCCGCACCAGAGGTGAAATTTTCAGGGTGCAGCAGCGGTCCGGCATCGATACCGCGCCAGGTTCAATAAACAAAAAGCAGAGGCGGGCGCTGGGCGTGGCCTTATTGCTGTGCGGCAGCAGGCCGGGGATCCAGACGGCGAACTGCGGGGGCACCATCCACATGGCATTTTCCACCTCGCAGGTAATGGCCCCGTGCAGGGCGAGGATCAGCTGACCTTTGCGGTGCTGGTGGAACGGAATGCGCTGCTCGTCTTCCACCACGCGCACATGAAACGCCACCGCAGGATCGTGCTGGCTGTCGGGATCGTATCCCGCAAGGCCGAGTCCAGGCATCATTTTGTCCGATATTAGCGATAATCTGTCATTTTAGCTTGATTTCAACCACGGTGAAAATGCGTATCCTGTAGCCTCATTTCGACGTAAGAGATTCCCATGACCCTTGCCCTTTCTGCTACCGGCAAACAGCGAGCGCTGTTGATTGCCGGGATCCTGATGATTGCCACCTCACTGCGGGTGACCTTTACCGGTGCAGCGCCGCTGCTGGATGCTATTCGTACAGATTATGCCCTGACCACCGCCCAGACCGGGCTGCTTACCACCCTTCCCCTGCTGGCCTTTGCGCTGATTTCGCCGCTGGCGGCTGGCCTCGCCCGGCGCATCGGAATGGAGCGCAGCCTCTTTATCGCCCTGCTGCTGATCATCGCTGGGATTGCCTTGCGTTCGCTTCCCTCTTCAGCATTGCTGTTTGGCGGCACCGCCATCATTGGCTGCGGTATTGCGCTGGGCAACGTCCTGCTGCCGGGGCTGATCAAACGTGATTTCCCCGGCCAGGTGGCGAAACTTACCGGGGCGTACTCCCTGACCATGGGAGCTGCCGCCGCGCTGGGCTCGGCGCTGGTGGTGCCAGTTGCCCTGAGCGGCGCGGGCTGGCACGGCGCGCTGTTAATGCTGATGGTATTTCCTCTGCTGGCCCTGCTGCTGTGGCTCCCGCAATGGCGTCAGCGCCCTGCCGGTTCCCTGAGCGGCGCCCGCGCCCTGCACAGCCGGGGCATCTGGCGTTCCGCACTGGCCTGGCAGGTGACGCTGTTTCTGGGGATTAACTCGCTGATTTACTATGTAATTATTGGCTGGCTTCCGGCGATCCTACAGAGTCACGGATACAGCGAAACCGAGGCGGGTTCCCTGCACGGGTTGTTACAGCTGGCGACCGCGGCACCGGGAATTGTCGTGCCGCTGATCCTGCTTCGCCTGAAAGATCAGCGCGGTATCGCCGGACTGGCGGCGATGATGTGTGCGGTAAGTGCTGCCGGGCTGTGGTTTGTGCCGACGATGGCGGTGATGTGGACGCTGATTTTTGGCTTTGGCTCCGGTGCCACGATGATCCTCGGCCTGACGTTTATTGGCCTGCGCGCCAGTTCGGCCCATCAGGCGGCAGCCCTTTCCGGGATGGCGCAATCGGTCGGCTATCTGCTTGCCGCATGTGGCCCGCCGCTGATGGGTAAAATCCATGATGCCAACGGCGACTGGCGGATCCCGCTGCTGGCCTGTGCGCTGGTGTCAGTCATCATGGCCGTGTGCGGGATCCTTGCCGGGCGTGACCGGGAGATCACAGCCGGCTAAGCCCTTTTATTCAGTAACTCTGTGCCGCGCGAAGCAGCGCCTGCACCAGCGGCGCAGGACGCCCTGCAAGGGCTGCGCGCTCGTGCTGGAACAGCGTCGCCACAAAGAACGGATGGGTGACCAGTTCAATGGCGCGGATCTCCCCCTGCGCGTCCCAGCCGGTGACGCGCATATCGCCCTTCTCCAGCTCCTGTGCAAATTCAGGCGAAACGCCATAATTGCAGCGATATTCTTCCTCAATCTCCTCCTGACCATAGGCTTTAGCGATCAGGGTGTTGGCGCGTAGTTCAATGGTATCGGCGACCTCCACCAGCGAGCAGGTCAGTGGGGCAATGACCATTCGCCCTACGGTATCGGTTTCTGCGTGGGCGGCATCCTGCCAGCCCAGAACGTTACGCGCATATTCAATGAGCGCATGCTGAAATCCGCCGCAGGTGCCCAGAAACGGCACGCTGTTCTCACGGGCATACCGCGCCGCAATGAACGCAGCGTCAGCATTTTTATAAGGACTTGCAGGAACCAGCCAGATCGCGTCGTAGCCGACCAGGTCTTCCGGGCTGCTTAATTCGGTGGTGGCCAGCCAGTCGTAGTCGGCGGTAATGTCCAGCACCGCGGCGGCATCATCAATGGCGAGAGGGATCGCCTGGTGAGCCGGCACGTCATGATTGTAGTCGCCGACCAGCGCAATTCGGAGAGTATCTTTTCGGGCCGAGAGTTCCATAGAGTGATCCTTATGCCAGATAAATATCAGATAACATAAGGCGCGTCAGACTACCGATCTTTCGTTGATATCACAACACCTTAAAATAAGTGGGCGAAAGCGGAAAGCCAACCTGTGATAGCGTTACGATCGTGACCGCCAGCACCGCATCACCCGGATTAAGGAGCAAGAGAATGATTCAGTGCAAACGACTGTATGACGAAGCAGACCAGAATGATGGCTACCGTATACTGGTGGATCGGCTCTGGCCGCGGGGCATTAAAAAGGCGGCGTTAGCGTGCGATGAGTGGTGTAAAACGCTGGCGCCTTCCAATGGACTCCGCAAGGACTTTCACAGTGAGGCGATCGATTTCGCCAGCTTCAGCAAACTTTATCGTCAGGAGCTGGCGTTGCAGGAGGATGAGGGGCGGCGCATTGCCCGTCTGGCAGACAACCAGACCGTGACGCTGCTCTATGGCGCGAAAGACCGGGAGCAAAATCACGCGCTGGTGTTAGCCGACTGGCTGCGTGAGCTGTAATTCAGTCCAGCATCAGCGCGTCGAGAGTTTCAGGCGCCTCTTCAGGAGTGAGCGGCATCAGGTGTTCCGGGCGAACAAACGCAAAGCCGTGCTGGTTATCCACCGACCAGACATCACCGGTCACCAGCCACAGGGGACGTTCTGCCCCTCGCGGCAGCTCGGTCACCACGCCGTTGACCGGGTTTAAAAAACGCTGCCCCGGCTGACAGAGGCTAAACAGCTCCACAGATTTACCAATATTGCGACGACCTGCTGGCGTGCGGGCGCCGATAACCATCGCCAGGCTGCCCGGATTTAACTGGAACATACTTCCTCGTGCTGGATACTGAGAGTTTAAGAATTATCTTAGCAAAGTTTATCTCAGCCGGTCTGCCCTGTCACCAGGGGGAGCGGTTAATCTTTCTCCATGATTTCTTCATTCTGGCGACATCTTTCCTCGCTATAGTGATGTCGTTCTCGCAAAGACCAGAGAACATCATTCCGTAATCAAGCTGTTATTTTCCCCGGCCCTGCGCCGGGGCTTTTTCCTCCAGAATGTGACGTTCCTCGCCTGAATATATGAAATGTTGTTAATTCATGTTTTACTATCCGCCGTCAATCTTTGAGCAAATCAGACAGGTACAGAAATCATCTGTAAGGGGAGTTGAGCAGCGTCATGTCGGATATTATTCTTGCCCGTGTTTCAGAAACGCTCAGCACTGAGCAATCACTTGAGGGCCTGGTGCGTCAGCTGCTCGAAATGCTTGAGATAGTGACTGGCATGGAGTCCACCTACCTTACCAAAATTGATATCAACGCCCGGCTGCAGCATATTCTCTACGCCAGAAACAGCAAACAGATGCAAATCCCGGAAGGGCTCAGCGTTCCCTGGGGGGATACGCTGTGTAAACGGGCGATCGACTCCGACTGCTTCTATAGCGATAACGTACCTGAACGCTTTGCGGACTGCGACGCGGCAAAAGCGCTGGGTATCACCACTTACGTGAGTATCCCGGTCCATCTGACGGATGGTTCGCTCTATGGCACGCTGTGCGCCACCAGCACCCTTAAACAGCCGCTGAGCGAACGCGGCGAGCAGGTTTTACAGCTCTTCGCCGGGCTTATCGCCCAGTACATTGAGAAAGAGTCGCTGCTCCGGCAGTTACGCGAAGCCAACGCCGCTCTGATTGCTTACTCCTATACCGATGCCCTTACTGGCCTGCCGAACCGCCGCGCCATCTTCGAGAACCTCACAACCCTCTTCTCGCTCGCGCGCCATATGAACCGCAACGCCATTATCGCCTACATCGACCTGGATAATTTTAAGCTCATTAACGATCGCTTTGGTCATGAGGCGGGCGATCGGTTCCTGGTTGAGGTGGGCAAGCGCCTCAACGACGGACGCGACGAGGATGATATCGTCGGCAGGCTGGGTGGCGACGAGTTCCTGGTGGCCTGCTTGAGTAATGATAGCGAAAGCGGTGAGCAGACGTCGCTGACGGTGCTGAAGAGACAACTAAGCGCGCAGATCGCCGGGGAGTACTGGCTGGGGGATGTGCATCTGGTCTACCCGGGTGCCAGCCTGGGGGTGATTGAGGTGGATCCTGCCAAACTGGATGCCGATAGCGCGCTGCGGACAGCCGACGCCGCCATGTACAGCGATAAAAAAGGGAAACGGAAAACGCCCTTTCTCAATATCGATTAACCCCGTACACTCGACGGGTTTGGTATTTCAGGACAGGTGATAGCATGCGGCTTGGTATTCTGTTCCCGATCGTGATTTTTATCACGGCGGTGGTGTTTTTAACGTGGTTTTTTATCGGCGGCTACGCTGCGCCTGGGGGATAAATGAGAAAAACGACGATTATCATGCTGATTGTCGCCATTGTGGCCGTGGCCGGAAGCCAGTTAGGCTGGTGGTAAATCGCGAAAAAAGACCGCCCATTGGCGGTCTTTTTTCTGAAGTGTGTCGGGTTAGCTTCTTACCTTACGGTAAATAAACAGCACCACCAGCGCACCAATTACTGCAACCATAAAGCTGCCGAAGTTAAAGCCATCGACTCTGCCGAATCCGAACAGGGTACTGATCCAGCCACCCACTACGGCACCGATGATGCCCAGAATGACCGTAACGATGAACCCACCGCCATCTTTGCCCGGCATGATCCACTTCGCCAGAATACCTGCAATAAGCCCAAAGATAATCCAGGATATGATTCCCATAACTGCTTTCCTCTCTGTATGGTTTTTGTCGTCAAATCAAGTACACAGAAAGCTTAGCACAGGATTCAGAAATGCAAGTTTGTGATAGCCATCACGTGAAGATTTTAAGATTAAGTCCACAAAGGGCGTCCCACACAAAAGATGGGGTTGCAATCGTTAATGAGAAACATTATCTTTCTCAACACTGAATAGTTGAGCAAATCACTCAGGTATTCAGTACGACATTGCTCACATTGCTTCCAGTATTACTTGCCCACGTTTCGTGGGCTTTTTTTTGCCTGTTATCTTGCGATTTGACGTTCTGGAATTTGCGATTACGCTTATTAGCACAATCCCAGTACAGCCATAATGGTATTGATAACATGAATGTTTCCAGCAGATTCGTGATTTGTATTAACCTTGTTTGTGCCAGTTCCTTGTTGCTTATACTTTCGGACAAATTTAACTGGTTTTAACGTGAGCAGACCCGGCATCCCGCCGGGTTTCATCTGTTAATCATCCCCTTCGATTAAAAACCCTGCCCGACGTATCGCCTCCTTGCTGTCGGTGACGCCTGCCGCGTATCCGGCCTCGATATCGCACACCGGGCTGGCGCTGACATAAGGGAGCTTCACTTCGGTTGCGAGAAGCTGCTTCAGGCGGGCGTTCTCCTGGCGGAGGGTCAGAAGTTCGGCGGCAAGCTCTGCTGGCGTAACCGCGGAGAGTTCACCTGCGGCAATGCGGCGAAGCGCTGTATCATCAAGCATTATTCCTCCTGCGTAACCATAAAAAACGACTTCCTACCAGGCACTATTTCCAGAAAATCTCTCAATCATCCAGTCGATGAATATTCTCAATCGGCCATTTAACGGCTTTGTTGGCGGGTAAATAATAGAGACAGGAAATTGTCTGTGCGTAACGTCTTCAAGAACAGGAACAAGTTCACCCGATGCTATAAAGCGACGGCTTACGGAAGCATGTGTTTGCCCGATGCCCATACCGTGAACAAGCATACTTATCAGCGCGGCACTGTCATTCGCGGCGATATCAAATGCTGCCAACTGTTTTTCGCCTCCCCTGCTCATGAAACGCAGCGGCCAGGCCTCACCGGTTGCAGCACTGAAATAGCCGACGATTTTATGTCCATTTTCAAGGTCCGTCAGTTTCCTCGGCACACCATATTGTTTCAGGTAGCCGGGGCTTGCACAGGTGATTAAGCGATCTTTATACAGCGTTCGCGCAATCAGAGAAGAATCCGTCAGCTCACCTGCGCGAATGGCGCAGTCAACACCTTCCTCTATGAGATTCACCGGGCGATCGCCCACCCCAAGCGCCAGCTGTATATGGGGATAGCGTTCACGAAACTCTTCGAGTACCGGCATCAGGACAAAATTCGCCAGCGAGGAGTGAAGATCAATGCGCAGCCTTCCTTTCGCGGCGGCGCCCATATCCCGAATGGCACCTTCGGTTTCATCAAGTTTAGTGACGAGCTTACTGATCCTTCTGTAATACTCGGCACCCTCAGTCGTTAAGGTGACAGTACGTGTCGTGCGCTGTATCAGCTTAGTGCCTATATGTTCCTCTAATGATTTCAGATTCTTACTGACAGTGGAGCGCGGCAAATCCAGGTGTGCTGCGGCCTTTGTGAAAGAGCGCGTCTCTACGATGCGCTGGAATATGCGTATAGCTAACAGATGATCCATGCCTCTATTTTAAAGTATGCCAACTGATTGTGCACACACATGGAAACTGAAGTCGTAAATGGGGGGCTTATCCGTGTGGCAACTCCAGCTATCCTGCGGTTATGAAATTTGCCGAAGGAGAGTAAAACCATGACTGACGTTACTGCAAAACAACAGGCGTTGCTGGAGGCCCGATACGGTGTTGAGCAACCCAAACCAGACAACATTATCTGGACGCCACAAGTTGAAGCCCTGCTGGGCCATAAATCTGTCAGGACATTTTTGCCTGAACCTCTCCCGGATGGGGCAATTGAGACCATGGTCGCTGCGGCGCAATCAGCCTCAAACTCCTCTGCCCTGAATCAGTGGAGCCTGGTAGCCGTTACGGACCCGGCGCTTAAACAGCGTATTTCAGATACCGTAGCACGTTCGGTGCCCGTGGACCGTATCCCGTGGATTGAGGAAGCACCCGCGCTGCTCCTCTGGGTAGCAGATCTGTCGAGAGGGGCAGGAATAACAAAAGATGCCGGTAAAGAACCTGTTGTGCTCGACTACCTCGACTCTTTTCTGATGGCATCGATTGATGCCGCGCTTGCCGCCCAGAACGCTGCCGTTGCAGCGGAATCCATAGGCTTAGGAATAGTCTATCTCGGGGTGATGCGTAATATCGCTAAAGAGGTGGCGGAAATCATCAACCTGCCTGAGTACAGCTTTGTCACGTTTGGCATGGCAACCGGGTGGCCCGACAGAGCCAGAACCAGCAGCATTCGCCCGCGACCGGCTCAGCCAATGTTGCTCCATTACAATCAATACCAACAGGATCGTTATCGCTCGTACCTTGAAGGCTATGAAAATGCATATCAGGCATTTCGTCGTCGCCAGAATATGCGCGACAAAACCTGGGCCGGCTCCGTCGTTGATTCCGCGACCAGCATGGATTATCTCGGCGGGCGAATCAATTTACGCGAAACGGTCATGCAGCGCGGTTTCAAATTAAAATAACGGGATTTATCAACCTCCAGCTAAATTCAGGGCTCATTTATTTGAGCCCTCTGCGGTCTGGCTAAGATCTGCTGTACGCACAAAGTGAAACTAAACCAACGGGTATGATTTCAGGCTTTAGCGAGCGGCTTCATGCGGAAACTGATGCCCATCCGATTGATGGCATTCATGGTGGCAATCACAATGGTCAGTTCAACCAGATTTTTTTCACCAAATAGAGCAAGCGCTGCGGAATAGGCTTCATCAGAAGCGTGTGTTTCACTGATAAGGGTAACTTCTTCTGCCCATGCAAGCGCAGCTTGCTCCACATCCGAGAAAAGGTAGGTCGCTTCTCGCCACACCGGCACCAGGACCAATTTTTCGACGGACATGCCGCTCTTGATAAGGTCGCGCGTATGTATATCAATGCAGTGCGCACAACCGTTAATCTGTGAAACACGTAAAAAAACCAGATGAATCAGATCGGCAGGCAAATCTGTCCCGGTAGTAGCGTAATGATGAAGTGCTCCCATAGCCTTTCCACCCTCAGCAGAAACCTGAAACCAGTTTGGACGCTTCATGCATATCTCCTTTTTTGCGATGTTCGGGTAAGCCTGTGTTTGTTATTCAAACGCGACGACGGATGTGCATCAGCACGTCTGTCCGGACGTTGCGATATTAGCCATTCATGGCATCAATAAAAGAGACAAAGAGGGAGTAAGAAGGTAGGGCATCCGCAGCAGCGCAAGAATGCTAATAAAAAACGGGAGCCATCAGGCTCCCGTTCGCATACAACCCAGAATAAGGATTACATGTTTTCGATGATCGCGTCACCAAACTCTGAACATTTCAGCAGCTTAGCGCCTTCCATCAGACGTTCGAAGTCATAGGTCACGGTCTTGTTATTGATCGCGCCTTCCATACCTTTAACGATCAGGTCTGCGGCTTCGAACCATTCCATATGACGCAGCAGTAGTTCCACGCAATCGTTGTAAGTCATTACTTTCTATAACAATGATAACACAAAAACAGATTTTATGGCTTGTTTGATCTGCTTAATAACCCTTTGTTTTTGCGATAAATGCTTAGTGTTTTGATAACCACTTTTAAAGGCTAAGAGCGCCTTACTCGCTCATAACTATTTGTCTGTTAAGTGCCAATAGCGGACGTTGTTAAGCTCATGCAGTATGGATTCACGAAGAACAGACGTTATATTTTGTCCTGATTGACACGGGATGAAAGCTCCAGATGGCTCTCTTTTCGCTCGCTGTAACGATCCGCAAGATAACCGGTTTGTCCCTTAAGCAGCAGTGTGATTTTAAACAGCTCCTCGGCTACATCGACGATGCGGTCATACCATGACGAAGGTTTCATTCGGCCGTTTTCGTCGAACTCTTGCCATGCCCTGGCTACGGAAGACTGGTTGGGGATCGTAAACATCCGCATCCAGCGGCCCAGAATACGCATCTGGTTCACTGCATTGAAGGACTGGGAACTACCGCAGACCTGCATTACCGCAAGTGTTTTGCCCTGTGAAGGACGAACCGCGCCTTCACTTAAGGGTATCCAGTCAATCTGCGCCTTCATAACTGCGCTCATAGCCCCGTGCCGTTCCGGAGAACTCCACACCATCCCGTCACACCATCTGACCAGACCGCGTAGCTCGGTGACTTTAGGGTGCGTGTCCGGCGCATCATCCGGCAGGGGTAAACCGGAGGGGTTAAAGAGTTTTACCTCCGCGCCCATTGCCGTCAGCAGGCGACCAGCTTCTTCCGCGGCAAAACGGCTGTAGGAGCGCTCTCTTACTGAGCCATACAGGATCAGAATCCGTGGCGGCTCCTGCAGGTGCAGGCGTTCCGTGATGTGTTGATCAAAGCATTCGGTGTTCAAGGCAGGAAATTGTTCCATTTTTCTCCTCCGGAGAGAACAGGTGATTTTAAAATTTATACATATGATTTAACATATATGTATTCTAAAGAGAACGGAGTGATAAATGCTACAACCTGTTCAGCTTTTCAAAATCCTGTCGGATGAAACACGGCTTGCCATCGTCATGCTTCTCCGGGAGTCCGGTGAACTGTGCGTCTGCGATATCTGCGCGGCCACCTCCGTATCGCAGCCAAAAATCTCGCGACATATGGCTATCCTTCGCGATGCTGGGCTGGTTCTTGACCGTCGTGAAGGCAAATGGATCCACTATCGTCTGTCACCCCACATACCGGCGTGGGCAGCTGAGACAATCACAACGTCCTGGCAGTGTATGCGGGAGGATGTGCGTGAATGGCTGGATAAATCAGCCTGCACCTCCTGCTGAGGCAGGAAAACATATTTACATAATCATATATGATGGAGTCTGAGATGCTTCTGGCAGGGAGTATATTTTTACTGACGCTGGTACTGGTTATCTGGCAACCCAGAGGCCTGAGTATTGGCTGGAGCGCGAGTATCGGGGCAGTGCTGGCGCTCGGAGCCGGTGTCATCCATGTCGCTGATATTCCCGTTGTCTGGAATATCGTCTGGAACGCGACAGCGGCATTTATTGCGGTCATCATCATCAGCCTGCTGCTCGATGAGTCCGGCTTCTTTGAATGGGCCGCACTGCACGTCTCCCGCTGGGGTAACGGACGTGGCCGCCTGCTGTTCACCTGGATAGTCTTGCTCGGTGCCGCTGTTGCTGCGTTGTTTGCCAATGACGGCGCCGCGCTGATCCTGACGCCGATTGTGATTGCGATGCTGCTCGCTCTGGGGTTCAGCCAGGGCACGACACTGGCCTTTGTCATGGCTGCAGGATTTATTGCAGATACGGCCAGCCTGCCGCTCATTGTTTCTAACCTGGTTAATATCGTCTCGGCGGACTTCTTCGGTCTGGGCTTTACGCAGTACGCTTCCGTTATGATCCCCGTGGATGCGGCAGCGATTGCGGCCACGTTGATCATGCTGCATTTCTTCTTCCGCAGGGATATTCCGGCAACGTATGACGTTTCGCTGCTGAAGAAGCCTGCCAGTGCAATCAAGGATCCGGCAACCTTCAGGGCGGGCTGGATTGTCCTGTTATTGCTGCTTGTCGGTTTCTTTGTTCTGGAGCCGCTGGGGATCCCGGTCAGTGCGATAGCGGCGGCTGGCGCAGCAGTGCTGTTTGTGGTGGCGAAACGAGGCCATGCCATCAATACCGGGAAAGTCCTGCGCGGTGCGCCATGGCAGATCGTTATTTTCTCGCTGGGCATGTACCTCGTGGTCTATGGCCTGCGCAATGCAGGGCTCACGGAGCACCTGTCTGGTGTGCTGAATCTGCTGGCAGACAAGGGGTTATGGGCAGCGACGTTCGGCACCGGCTTCCTGACGGCATTTCTCTCATCAGTGATGAACAATATGCCGACGGTGCTGATTGGCGCGCTGTCGATTGACGGTAGTACGGCGACTGGCGTCGTCAAAGAGGCAATGATTTATGCCAATGTGATTGGGTGTGATTTAGGCCCGAAAATCACCCCGATAGGCAGTCTGGCAACCTTGCTGTGGCTGCATGTGCTTGCCCGGAAAAATATGACGATCACCTGGGGATATTACTTCCGTACCGGCATTGTCATGACTGTGCCGGTGCTGTTTGTCACTCTGGCCGCTCTGGCGTGGCGGCTCTCTGTCACTTTGTAATGAGATACTGATATGAGCAACATTACCATCTATCACAACCCGGCCTGTGGCACCTCACGCAACACGCTGGAGATGATCCGTAACAGCGGCAACGAACCGATGATAATTCATTATCTCGATACGCCACCGACCCGTGATGAGCTGATTAAACTTATTTCAGATATGGGAATTACGGTGCGTGCATTACTGCGTAAGAATGTTGAGCCTTATGAACTCCTGGGTCTTGATGAAGAGAAATTTAGTGATGAGCAGTTGATTGATTTCATGCTTCAACATCCGATCCTGATTAATCGGCCGATTGTCGTTACGCCGCTTGGCACTCGTCTTTGCCGCCCTTCAGAAATAGTGCTGGATATTCTACCGGAAGGCCAGAAAGGAGCGTTTACCAAAGAGGATGGCGAGAAGGTCATTGACGAAACGGGGAAGCGGGTTAATTAATCTACCCACTTCAAAATATCGGACGCCTGTTTACGCTATGCGGGCGTCCGCTTTTCGCTCATAGCAGACATTAAAACTCATTAGGGAGGATCATCTGATCCCCCTTACCACGCACCGCTTCTTACACCGGGCAATTATCACCATCACCATCGACACTGTTGATGAAGAATGTCACCCTGCCCATAACTTCGACCTCTTCCGCCGCTGCCCCCTCGATCGCCTCGCCATCATCGGTGATTAACGCCCTACCTCTGAGCTTAGCGAACTGAGTCCTTCCACCGCTGAGGATCAGCAGCACCTGCCCCTGCGTCAGCCGGCTGACAGGTTCGACCACCGCAAACCCGGTTGACGTTTCCAAGATGCGACTTTCGTTCGTGGTGCAAATGCTGGCCGGAGACAAGCGCTGCTCGACATAATCGGTGGCTGGAGATACGAAGCCCATCAGAACACTTGCCCCATAGTGCGCAAGATCCAGTATCGGTTCTCGCTATTGTCCGGAGTCTTGTCAACGAACCCAGTTTGGTAGAATTCTATCCACTCGTTGGCATCGACCAGGGTGAAATGATGGTGAACCTTTGCCAGTTCCCGAACGAAGTCAGAAGACCTCAGGCATCGGTAACCTTTGGGGTTAAGCTGAATAGCAGCGTGGAAAGCCGAGTTAACGTCTGATTGGCGGGGCATGGTGACCTCTCATTTATTATTACTGTGTATTCATACAGTAGTTTTAAAGATAGTGCAGATCAAGAAAGCCCTGCCTATTGATGATTACTGCTGAACCTCCAACTTTTCGTCTGACTGCAAACCGAGCTTAGCTTCCAGATACTCAACGCGCTCAATCAGTGCCAGGATCGCCTCATGGTGAAGCGCTCCAACTCCCGCGACGTTTAGAGACAGGAATCCGTCATTATCCTCACCGACAACCTCCGGTAGAACCTCTTTCACTTCCTGAGCGATATACCCTGCAGAATCAACATCACCTTTTTTATAAGTGAAGGTTTTCCCATGGAAGGACTTCATTTTTTCTATGGGGTTTTCGATATCTTTAATATTGTATTTCAGGCGCTCATCAGAGGGATTATTCCATGTCCCGCCGCCAGCGTTGCCGTTAGCACCGAATACAAAAGCCGAGTTTAAACCTGATGACCCACCGTTAACGTTAATTTGCACCCGGTCAATATTAGTGCTGGAGCCTCGTACGCCCCCAATCGCCCAGCCGGCAGTGTACCAGCCGCCAGATACCCGGTTTACGTAATTTCCTTCACTGGAATCATTTGGGGTGTTGTTTAGCTCGATCCCATTATTGGATTCAGCCCGCCACGCATTAACCCCGCAGCCACCTCCCGCACTGGTGTGAATGTCTGTAAATACGCTGCCTCCTGCATTAACCGTCATTTTGCCAGTTACCTGTACGTTGCCGTTTACGACACCGCCGGACTCACTACTCAGTGCCTTTACGTCTGCCGCAGCCAGGGCTACTGTGTCTTTTCTCAATGCCATGATTTAACTCCTTACGCCCAGACGCGAGCCGGTGTTTTCGGTGTAACCACAAAGTCGTTCAGCCCGGATAAATCGAGCAAGTCATTCATGACCCGCAAATTGGCGTGATAGCCGGGTTCGGTGGTGTACTTGATAACTTCGTTTTCTTCACCGGGATTGATAACTTCAGCAGGAACAGTGATAACGCCGACGATATCCAGGCTGATATTCGGGTGATAAAAGCTGCCATGCCCCTCATCATCCATAAACCCCGCCGCGATTAACTGCGTGCGCATTTCGTCGGCGTCATTAAAGCGCAGATATAAGTCTCTCATTATCGGAGTCCATTAATTTGGTTAAGGGTTAGCAGGCGGTGCCAGATGCGCAGATTTCGAATGTGATAAACAAATCTCACGGATGTGGTTTGATTTGAGTTCCCTATATAAGAAACGGATTGCGTTGTGCCGTTAGGCTGTACGTTATCAGCGGAAGAAGTATTACCCCCGTAGAACGTTGATACTTTGTTACCTTCGATTGCGTGTGCGAACACCCCGCTTTCGCCTTTTTTACAAGGCACACTTATAGCACCGCTGCTGCGATATGCTTTTAATGTGTTGTCATTAACCCATCGGCAAGCAATATCATTACTCGGGCCTTGAACCTTAACGATTTCAATATAACCAGCGGCATCCTGGAAATTCTTAGGGAAAAACTCAAATGCCAAAGTCCGATTAAATAGATTTGCCAGAGAATTATATCCACAGTTTTCTTTCGGGATTTGCCAGTAATCAGCCCCACGCGTAACCGTGGCCGCTATCGTTGGGATGTACGATGTAGGGAACGGGCTATCTTCTACCTGTGCTCCCCAGACATATAAACCAGAGATACCATCACCGACATAGCTTGCGGTTACACCGTCTTTCGCTAGTTGCAGACGGAACACGCTACTCTGAGTAGCCCCGGCTGTAACTGCCATCCAAACACGGTAAAGACCATTTCCGAGATCTTCAAAACCACGATCAAGGTATTGAGCACCGACAGCGCCACCAACGAAAGCTCCTGCAACCGGGTCAAAGAATACGCCCGATGTCGTTCCCGTTGCGACGCGTAAATATAAAAGACGAGAGTTTGTATGAGCTTTAACAAATACCGAATAACAGTAAATCGTTCCGGCAGTTAAAGTGATGTTACGGTCTTGCGTATAGTGTTCAGAACTCGCAGTATCCTCAACTATAAGCGCCATCGTTTTATCGCCACGAGGCGAGTCGCCGCTATTATTCGTTGTGGTAACTCGTGAACCTGCACCCCACTGCTCTGAATAGGTATACAGGTTCGTAATCTGAGGCTCAATTAAAAGGCCCTCTTTCTCGAAACGAGGTTCATTAATATCCGCGTTTCGCATTACTCCAGACTTGTCATAATAACTACCGGCAGTGGACCGGGTGAATGTTGCAGACTTTGATGTCAATTCCAACAACTTCCCGGAAATAGTCAAAGTATCGTAAGGTGCAATACCTTCCATTTTTAAACTATCGTTGAACGGTACCCACACATCCGGGTGCGGCGCTGCCTCATAGGGTACGGATGTCAGCTTCTGCGCGGCCGCCAGTGATGCTGCGGCACTGCTGGCGCTGGCGGCTGAGTTGTTTTCAGAGGTCTTTGCGTTATTTTCCGAAGTCTTGGCGTTCGTCTCGGAGGTTTTGGCAGCATTCTTCGATGCGAGTGCATTATCCTCAGACGTTGCAGCGTTCGTTGCGCTTAATGCGGCCGCATTTTTTGAAGCAAGGGCATTCGCTTCGGATGTTTTAGCAGCAGCGGCGCTGGTTCCTGCCGCACCCGCCTGGGCGATCAGCTTTGACCAGCTGGGACCCGTCTTTTTCGAGCCGTCTGCCAGGGTTACGGTGACATCGCCGGTACCCGATAAAATCAGGTCCTGGTTGATGATACTGCTTTGCGCCAGGCGAAACCCTTCCGAGACGGCTTTTGCTAAATCGTCATCAAGTGTGGCCATTCATGATGTCCTTAAAATGAAAAACCCAGCCGGAGCCGGGTTGTGTGGTCTGAGGTTATGAGGATCAGGAGAAGGAGCCGGTGCCCCGGGTAATGGTCAGTGTCGGGGCGGCAATGCGCTTACCTGCCGTGCCCGAGCCAACAACAGTAATGGTCCCGTTGATCACATTGGCCGTAAGGTTGCGTACTGCGTGACGTACGGTTATCCAGAGTCCTCCCGTTCCAGCTGGCACGCCAATAGAGCCCATATCGCGGACATTACCGTTTATGTTGAGGGTGATATTTACGGACGTTGTGCCAGAGATAGATGTGACATAAACCATTGCCTCAAGCAGAGCCGATTTATCCAGCGATGAGGAGGATGAGTCGGTAAAGGTAATTGAACTTGATGCTACGCCAGCGCCTGATATGTAGGCATCCGGCGCTATACCTACGTTTGCCACGTCCCCTATGAAAGACGTAGCCTCTACCGTGCCCCTGAAGCTCCCGCTGGTTGCCTCGATGCTTCCTTTGAAACTCCCGTTGGTGGCATAAACAGTCCCTCTGACTGTCACGCTATTAAAATAAGCCGATCCATCCTTGCGGATACACCAGCCGCGCCCATTCGGATCCCATGGGCCGAGATCGTTCCAGTCATTAGAACTTATCTGGTAGCCAATCTTGGCGTTATCAATGGAACCATCCTGGATAAACACCGATCGCAAGAACATTTGGCCGCCGGTCGCTGCGAACACCAACTCCTGTCCTGTGGTCGTCGGATTATAAACCGCGAACGTGTCGGCGCTGACGAGGAAGTTAGAGGAGCCTGTGGCATCAATGCCCAGCTGGATACCCGCGATACGTTTGATGCCGTTCGCCTCCACCTGAACTTTAACGCCCCACTGCGCGCTTAGCTTGCCGTTGATATCAGCAACAGCCTGGCTGGTCGTCTGGACATTGGCATTGGTTTGCCCAATTGACGCCGTCACCTGCTGAATGCTGGTTGCCGTGGCGCTCTCCAGATCCGTAACGGCTTTATCAATGCGCGTGATGGCTGCAGCATTGGTCTGGCCGTTTTGCTCTACCGTGGCCTTAAGCGTAGTGACCTGCTCCGCCACGGCACTTGTGGCATCCGCAGAGGTCTTCCGGACGTCGCTGATCTCGGCCATCGTTTTCGTTTCACCAACGGCGAACGTCACGCGCTGATCCGAGAACGCCATGAAGTTGGCGAGCGCATTGGTGACGTTGCCTACAATACCGGCATCCCTGCTGGCCGTGTTGCCGTCCACGTCAACCTTCAGACTGTCGATACGGCGGCCCAGCGCACTGTCACCATCCGTGCGGGCTGTGATTTCAGAGCTGATGTCAGCCGTGTTCTGGTCAGTGGTGGCTTTCACCTCAGCCAGCGCCGTGGTCTGCGCCTTGTTGTTATCAGCAACGGCTTTGGTGACCGTAATGATATCAGCGGTGTTTTTGCCGACGGTAACCTGCAGTCCCGAAAGCGTGGTGGCCTGAGCCTCCTGCTCTGTCGTCAGCGTTGCCAGTTCCTGCGTTACAGAGGCATGGTTGTCATTGACGGTCGATTCCAGTTTCTTCCGCTCTGTCACCTCCGCTTCCTGCGCCGTGATGCGCGCCTGGCGTTCGGTATACATCAGGCCCGATGCCAGTTTTGACGGGTCGTCGCCGGTATAGCCGCCCCGGATCTGCGTCGCCAGCGTCTCGCGCGCCGTTGCCTCCGCCTGATCGCCAGTAACACGGGCCGTTGTTTCCTGCTGCAGCGCCGCCATCCCGGCCCCCGGTGTTGGCCGTCCGACCGCTACCCAGTCAATCAGGTAATAGTTCGTCGCGTCCTGTTTGGTGGACAGGTCCAGTCTGAACTGATTCATCGTGGCTTCGGTCAGCCAGGGGATGTTGTCGAACTCCACCGTGGCGATACCGTTGGCGTCATAGGCAGGCTCGGCGACGGTGATCATGTTGGTGTCGTTGAAACCACCCGTACCACGCCACCGCAGCTGCCCCGTCCAGCCTGGCGCACCGAATTTCCTGATGCGGAGTTTAACGAAGCGATAGGACGAGGAGTTGATAGCCAGTGATCCCGGTGATGCCACCCACGGATCGGTGGCGTGGTTCGCCGGGCGGATCCACCCGTCAACGATTGTGGGAGTCCCGTTCCCGGTCCAGCCTTCTACCGTCGAATCGAAGTACCATATTTTCGCCGGGTCGAACTGGGAGCCGGTGCCTGCCGAAATTTGCGCAATCTGCTGCGCCAGCGAGTCAGAGGTGGTCTGAATTGTCTGGTTGACGTTGCTGATATCCGCGACGCGCTCGTTCTTCTCCGTCAGCAGCGCCTGCCCCCGCGCCGTTGCCTCGTCGGTGATGGCTTTCTTACGGTCCGTGACCTCCTGCGCCAGGCCCGCTTTAGTCGTCGCCGACTCTGTCGTTACTGCGGTGATGTCGTCGCGCACAGACTGGATATCTTCACCCAGATCGGCAATGTCCGAAACGAGGTTTTTATAGCCATCAGTCTGTTCAAGCGTGTCGCCGATCATGTCGAGATAATCACCGGCTTTCGAGCTGGACTGGCCTGCCGCCCACTCCGTCCAGTCGCCGGTGTTGCCGATACGATCCACCAGGCGCGCACGGTACCACTGACTGACGCCCGCCCGCCCGCCCGCATCGGGCCATGCTGGTAATGCGTGGCCGGAAACGGCACCAGAGCCAGTAATTGCGGGTTAGCCTTGTCTTCAGTGGTGGCGCGCTGAATCTCGGTGTATGCCGTATCACCTGAGCCATCCGGGAAAGCCCAGGTAATATCGATAGCCCAGACGACATCATCCGTGGCGACCAGTGCCTGCGGCGTTCCAGGCCTGCCGTTTTTGCCCGTCAGATAGGTGGTGTCAGCATAACCCCACGGCGAGCTTGAATCCTGAGCGTTCAGCGCTCGCACCCGCACGTCATAACTCCCGGTGTAAATCCCCTGCACCGTAAATCCCTGGGCGCTGCTCACCGGAACGTTTATCCAGTCGCCATTATCCTTGCGCCATTATCCTTGCGCCATTGCGCCTGGTACCGGATAGCACCATCCACCCGATCCCAGGAAGCATTCATGGTGGCAACGGTAAGTCCCTGCTCTATGTGGTCGGTTTCGGTGAGGGTGATGTTTTTCGGTGCCGGAAGAACACTTACCGGCGTGACGGTGATCGGCGCTGGGGTAATGCGCACACCGTCATCGATATAGCGGTATTTATTCGGGTCATGCTGAACTGCGGTGATCGTGAAACCACCGTTGCTGTCGTCGTTCGCCCGGATGGATGTCACACGAAAATACTGGATAGCCAGGTTGTCGCTGTCGATGGCCCACACTGCACCGGACTCAGGCAGCAGCCTGAAGGGGGTGGTGACCGTCACCGTCTGTTTGTCCGCGCTGATGGATGCGATTGTCCGCGTCTGCGCCTTGCCGTCCGCGCTGATGGATGCGATTGTCCGCGTCTGCGCCTTGCCGTCCGGCAGGTTGACCACCAGGCGGTCGCCAGCGGCGTAGTCAACAGGGCGATCAAGCGTGACATTACGCCCGCTCACCGCCCGGATACGCCCGCCGTTTTGCCTGCCGGCACGGAACGGATCCGCGATACCGATAATTTCTGCAGGCAGGGGAATATAACCGTCCAGCCCCACGCCAAATGACACCGTTCCGTCGCGCGCATTAGACAGCAGCGCCCAGCGCCCCCGGCGGTGCGCTTCACTCTGGGATGTGCAGCCAATCGCCGTCATCGACATCTGGTTGACCTTGTAACGCTTCACCAGGTCGGAATCGTAGACACTCTCAACAGTATCGCTGTAACGCTTCACCAGGTCGGAATCGTAGACACTCTCAACAGTATCGCTGTAATGGTTCTGCGGGTCAGACCAGGACACCAGGGCAGACGAGTAGCGGTTTTTGTAGCTGCCGCCGCCGTAGGTAAACAGCCCGTCACATCCGCGCGCACGTAAAATCCACTTCATCCTGCGGCACATCCGCGCGCACGTAAATCTGGTCGTTGCCCCAGAAGGTGATCCCCCGGAATATCGCCGCCAGATCGCTGAGAACGGTGTAGGCGTCCTGCTGGCTCTGGATGTAGACGTTGCAGGTGAAGCGCGGCTCGGTACCACCCGCCCCGTTCGACACCTTCTGATCGCAGTACTGCGCAATCGCGTACAGCTCCCACTTATCGATCATGGCAGCATCGATGCGGGTGCCCATGCCGTAAATCTCATCCAGCACCAGATCGTAAAATACCCAGGCCGGGTTGTTGGTGTAGGCCATTTTGAAGCCACCGGACCAGGTGCCGCTGTAGGTGCGCGTAACCGGGTCGTAGGAGTCCGGGACACGTACCAGGTGCCGCTGTAGGTGCGCGTAACCGGGTCGTAGGAGTCCGGGACACGTACCAGTTTGCCCTTCGGCCTGCAGGTCACCTTTGGGGCCCCACTGGTAAACTGGCTGGCATCCACCTCGATATACAGCAGCGCTGTATTGGGATAGCGTAACTTGCTGTCGATCACCTCAGCGAACGAGAACACCTTGAAGGCGTTTATCAGTTTTGAGTTACCCACGGAATCAGGCGTGATACGACGCACCCGCACAGCCCAGCCGGTAGTGGCGGCAGGCAGATCAATGCGGATATCGCGCTGGTATTCCGTGGTTGTCTTTCCGTCGAATTTGCCGTTTACCACTGTCTGCCAGGCAGCACCATCAGTCGAGAGATCAACGGCGTACTCCGTGACCGTCCCGACCATATCGCCGTTGTCTTTATAGGTGTACTGTACGGGCAGGCTCAGCTTAATACGCACGGCATCCAGCATCAGGTTAGAGAACTGGCGTGTCCAGGGCGCGGTGGTGGTCACTGTCACGTTTGCCGACATTTCGTTGTCGACCTCAGGCAATCCCACTTCACGCCGGTGAAGTTGTAGCTGCCGTCGGCGTTTGCCAGCGGGGTGTCGTTAAGGAAGATGTTCTGTGCCGTCGGCGTTTGCCAGCGGGGTGTCGTTAAGGAAGATGTTCTGTGCCGTCAGCTCGCCCTGGATTTCACCTTCAGCGATCGCCAGCAGCATTTTTAATTTTGCTGTCGACAGCAGGTCATCCGGATCCTCAACAGGACTGTGTTGTTTAGCGCCACCGCCTTTACGTCCCTGAATAAGGGTTTCATCTTCGAGAAGTCGCATATTTCACCCATAAAAAAAGCCACCCGCAGGTGGCCTGTAGCTGCAATAAAATTTACTGCTGGTCGCTGGAGAAGATCCCCGCGCTGATAACTGCCCCGCCGATCTCGCGCTCACCAAAAAACACGGGGACCGGATAACCCACAGCCACGGTATTCACCGGCGCGCCAAAAGCGTAATTGGGTTTATTGTCCGTACTGGACGAGGCACCGACGTTGTATTTCGGCTGGGGTGTCAGCATCTGCACTACGCCGCCAAGCGACATAGACAGACCGATCCCGGCAAGGGCCGTAGACAGACCGATCCCGGCAAGGGCCGTAGACGAGGCAGTTACTGCTGCAGCGCTGATTCCGTTTGCAGCTGCCCACGCAGAAAAAGAAGCACCCGCGGTAAAATACGCGGCCACGAGCGCCACCGCCCCGATAACAATCTGCAGCACGCCGCCGCGCTTTGAACCTTCGGTAATGGCAGAAATCCGGTACACCATACCGCCGCGGGTCATCTCAAACTCGTCAAGGCCAATATTGTTTTTGTCATTGAAGAAGGCAAAGCGGATCCCCTGCATATGTCCTTCTGACAGGTAGCGCGCAGCATCTCGCGCAGATCCTCAACGTGAAACTGGTGTTCGCGCCCGAACTTTTTCGCCATGCGGCCTTCAAGTATCAGTGTTTTCAGCATTCATCAGCTCCCTGTGCCGGACCACACGAACGGTGCGGTCGCGGTAATATTTGCCGTACGGCACCCGGGCAGACAGGTTGCCGAAATTATGGTGCAGCATGATGTTTTCCTGGTGCTCGTGGTGACCGAGGTAAACAGCCGCGTGGTTGGTTACCTGCGCCTGTATGCGCATCATGATCATATCGCCGGGGCGCATATCAGCGGGGTCCACCTGGATAAAGCCTTCTGCCTCCCAGTTATCGTCGTAGCGATTTTCCCCCTGCTCCCACCACTCGTACGGTACCGAGTAATCACCCAGGGTAATGCCGTGCTCACGCTGGAACCACTCACGGATCAGCGACCAGCAGTCAGCAAAGCCCAGCACCCAGCGACGCCCGGCGTAGTCCCGGTCCTCACGGGGTGCCAACGTGCAAAAATCACCGTCCGGCCAGCTCATGATGCCCCATTCCACCCCGGACCAGTCGCACTGCACCCTGTCCATTTCGGACGGCACAAGCTGCACCACATCAGGATGCGAGTGGATAATCATAATGATTTCTCCCTGCTCCGATGCAGCCAGCTTATCCCCCGGCGAGATCGTGAAGGCCTCAGTGGGCGTTGCTGAGATATTCCGGCACGGAATGTACTGCTGCGCCCGTCCGGCCTGCACCACCACGCCGCACGCCTCGTTCGGATATTCCGCGGCAACATGAGCGCGGATCGCATCCATCAGTTTTTTTCGCATGGTTATTTACCCTGAAGGTTTGCCGCCGGGAAGCCGCCAAACGGCAGCGGGTTACCGGTTCCGAACCGCGCTTCGCAGTCCTGTATCTGGCCGCCGCACATATCCAGCGCCGGGTTATCCGTGGGGGTGCCATCCTTGAGAAAATAACGGTTCCCGTTGTAGTCGCACCCGGTGCCGGTGCGGTACCAGCCGCGCGTGCACCAGGTGCAGACCGGCGTAATTTGCCGGGTGGGCAGCTGCAGGTTCTGGATGTCAAAGGGTGAGCACAGTTCAAAGTCGACCTGCACCCGCGTTTCAGCGGTTTTGGCATTGACGTAAAAAAGCTGTACACGCTCGTCGGTCGGGCTGGCGGTCGGGTTGCCGGCTGTCCAGTTGGCCGCGTCCAGGTACTTCGCCAGCGTGGTGTGAATCTTCACTTTCGCTCTCGCCAGGTCGTCGTACTCTAGGCATAGCGCAGTCACGTAGTTGCCGACGTTCGACACGGAAAGCGTGGGTGTGGGCTGTGCCCCGGTGCTGGACAGCTCCAGGCCTTTCAGCTCGTAAGGGTAAGGGTCGTACTGCTGACCCTGCCAGATAATGGCAGGCAGGTTGTCAGCCGCGAACGCAGCCCAGCCTCCAGTAGCAATATTGTGGGCATGGAAGCGCAGCACGGTATCCATGCCAAATTCGGTGCCGTCTATTTCGATCAGCTGGACTAACTGGCCCGGTTCCAGCTGCTGTATATCCTGCGTGAAACTCATATTCACCCCATAAAAAAACCGCCTGGAGGCGGTCAGTCGTTCTGGATTTGAAGATATTCAGGGAGCAAAGGACTGCTCGAACGTGAACGCTACTGTCGCTTTTATCCCGGAGGGGAACGAAACACTGAAGGAATCAGCCTTCATCCGGTAGAGCTTCTTCTCCCCCCAGGGGTTCGTCCACCAGAACGATTTAGTGATGTGCGACATAAGGAACGCACGCAGCACTGCGGCCTCGTTTCGTGTTCCCGTCCAGTCAAGATCCCAGACTTCGGACCTGTCATTGAGCCCCATTCCGGCGACCTGTTTATACCCGTCGCCAAACTGGGACTGAAGCGTCCGGGCGCTTTCTGTTCCCCGGGCTGATTTACGGGTGCGCCAGCTGAATGTGTCTGTCACTGCTACCTCCTTGGGTAAAGTACACCACCCGGCCCCATCTCCTTTTTAAGCCGGTCAGTGATGGTCTGCTGAACAATGCCCTGAAGCTGCCGCGCCGTTCCGATGGTGTTTGCCTGGCTGGACTCGCCACCACCCTGCTGACTGACGCTGACCGGTGCATAAACGCTGATCCCTCCCGTGGCCGCAGCGGGCATTCTGCCGCCACCGACCAGCCCGCCGGACGCGTAACCGCGCATCATGCTGTACAGATTCCCCACCCCGATCCGGCTGGTCGCCTCTTTTGTAAAAACGAACTCCCCGCGATGCACCACCCCGGCAGGTTCATATTTACCGCCCGATCCGGTATAGCCGCCCCCGGCAAATCCGATAGCCGAACTGACAGCGCCCACGATCCCTACTCCCGCCTGTTTAAGGGCGATTTGCGCCAGCATCGAAAGCGTTGAGCGGGTGAAGTCACCCCACTTTGCTTTACCGGTGGTCAGCATGTCCGCAAGATTCTGCGTCATTCCGTCAAAGGTACTGGCCGCGACATTTTTCATCTGGCCGTACGCGTCACCCGCAGAATCGGCGTAATCAGCCCAGGCGGATTTTCCACCAGAGAGCCAGTCACCGCGCACTTTATCCTGTTCCTGATAATATCCCTGTAGCGCCTGCAGCTCTTTCTGGTAGCCCTGATCTTTTTCAGACCCGCCACCGTTTTTCCAGCCCTGTAGTAACTGAGCCTCTTCATTGCGCCGCTGTGCCGCACGGCTGCTCATCCCCGCGCTTTCCACCAGCGCCCGGGTTTTCTCACCCATCTGGGTAACGTATTTTTGCGATGTGTCCTGCAGTCGATTGAGACGTTCCTGCGTGACGATCTGGTCACCCAGTTTTGCATTGATTTCAGCCTGCGCGAGCACCTTATCCTTGCTGGCGAGCAGGGACTTTTCATCACCCGTCAGCGCCCGGGTTCTGGCAGCCTGCTCAAGGACCGTAAATCTGGCCTGTTCTTTCCACAACTGCTGGCGCTGCTGGCTAATAGTGTCAATGATATCACTGTGCTGACGCAAAACCTCAAGCTGAGTCTGCAGCTCCAGTGTCTGCGCACTGGTGCTGTCGGTGAGTTTTGCGCCACCGGGCACCCTGCCTTTCGTCGGTTTTTTCAGGGAGTCCTCATACTCCTTTTTGGCCGCCGCCATGTTGATGTTGTAATCCGCCTGCAGGATCCGGCCATCTTTCAGAGCCTTGTTAAGCTCGCCCTGCCTGGCCGTGTATTTCTCCAGTGCAGTCTGCGTTTTGGCATAGTTTGCCTGTGCCTGCGCAGCATACTTCTGGCGATCAGATTCCGCAGCCGCTTCGCGGGAGGCATTCTCCTCGTTCGCTCTGGAAATCCCCGCCTGCTGCTGCGCCATGTCCAGCGCCAGTCTGGCCGTTTCGCGGTCATTCCAGAACCGGGCACGGGCCTCATCATTCACATAACGATCACCCTTTCGCAGGTTCCAGATTTCATCGGCCTTTTTGAAAGCGGCTTGTGCTTTTGCCACCATTTCCTGCGCGGTATCGGGCCGACCGACATCAAGCGCCGCATCCCACATCGACTTGAAAGCGCGTTTCAGCGTATCGGCAGCAGTTTCAATCGACCCCATATTGTCGCGGATGGATTTGGTCTGATCGTTGAATCCGGCGGTGGCCGCGTCGTTTGCCGCCTTAAGTGCCCCGGCTTCATCACCGGCACGCTGCAACTGGGCAACATGTGCTATCTGCTCGGCTGTCACGTTGTGAAATTGCCGGGCCATTGCAATGAGCCCGGATGTCGGGTCAGTTGTCAGCTTGCCATACGCAGCGGCAACCTTATCGACTGGTACCCCCGATGCTTCGGTGAAGCGGGCAACAGCCTGGCTCATGTCGTCAAAATGGGCACCGGCACGCACGCCAGCGTTGATCAGCTCCGTCAGTGCCTTGCTCGTCTGATTAAACGTAAGACCGGCAGACTGGCCGCTTCGCGCCAGCGTGAGCATTCGATCGGCAGTCAGCCCCGAAGCGTTACCGGAGAGCACCAGTGTTTTGTTGAAGTCGGAGAGTGTGGACGACCCGGCATACCAGGTATACAACAGCGCCCCCGTCGCTGAAGAGAGCGCCCCAATACCAAGCATAACCGGCGAGATAGATCCCAACAGTGCACGAAATGTTGGAATAACCCCGCCAAAGGAGTCTTTAACCTGTCCGCCCTGCTGGAGAAGGATCAGCCACGGGCTCTGGCCGCCCGCCAGCTGCGTGGCGATATCGGTGAACTGCGCCGGGAGCATGCGCATCGCCGCGTTATACTGACCAACAGAGATGCCTGCCTTGCGGGCAGCGCTCTCCTGACGGCTGAATGACTGCTGGATCCGCAAAGCAGAATCGTTCGCCGCGTCTCCCGTTTGCCTGAATTCTTTTTTGACGTAGTTGATCTGCTCGTTAAATTTCGTCGAGTTGACGTCAAGATTAACGACCAGATCACCGACTGCCGTCTGGGCCATAGCGTATACCTCCAGAAATACCTTCCGCCTTCGCCATCAGCGCATCGTCGTCCGGCTCTGCTACATCAACGGGTACAGATACAGGTGAAAGAATGCTGAAGCTGGCAGGCGTCAGCTCCGGGTCGGCAAAAAACAGGGTTGAAATGGTGTAGAGCAGGCCGGAGAAATGGGCGTCCAGCTGCGCATCATGAAAGAAATTATCCCGGTAGAAAATTTTCCAGTCGCCATACTCCGTAGAGGACATGCCAGCAAGCATGGCGCGCCAGTCAGGGCGACCGAACTCACGCGCCAGTTTCAGGACAAACGTCAGCTCACTGGCGAGAGCTTTTCCGCCGTAACAGGCTCTGCAGATTCGCTGATGCCAACCTGCGGCGCCTCCAGTTGCGGTTCAATCATGCCGGAGAGGAGTTTCACCTTAAAATCCGCTTCAGCAATAAGCTCCGTCGGCCAGGTCTGCAGGACTTCATCCTGAATTTTCATCACTTCCGCTGACGCGCCCTCAGGAAGCGTACCTTTCAGCGTATGACCATGCCAGAGCGACAACGCCACCAGGTAAGCACCATTTTTCACGGTGAGGGTGATAGCGGTCTGGAAATCACCTTCTTCAACCGCTTCCAGCTCTTTCAGGTACTCAAGGTGTTCAATGCGCTGCAGCGCGGACAGCTGATACAGCGTCACGCTGCTGCCGTTATGCTCGAGCAGTTCAGTTTTAAGAAACATATTTACTCCGGGGAACGGGGCTCGCGCCCCGGTTATCAGGAAACGGTGACCTTGCAGATCGCCACAAAGTTACCGTCATTGCCCATGACGATGATTTCGACAGCGCCTGCCGCCACGCCGGTGATGGTAAGGATATTACCGCTGACGCTGACCGTTGCTTTTGAAGGATCACTGCTGGCTACGCGGAAGGATTTATCTGAAGCGCTGGCTGGCAGGACCGTCACTGCCAGTTGCGTGGTCGCACCGACAGCGACCGCTGCAGTGGATTTATCCAGGCTGATACCCGTCACGCCAATTACCGCAGTACCGCTGTCTTCTGCCAGAGAGGGTTTGCCGTTATTAGTGATCTTTGCCGTTCGGGTCATCACTTCTTTAGCCGAAACGGTCTTCCCAAGGCTGCTCACCCAGCCTTTAAAGACATCGACGGCGCCATTCGGGTACTTGATTTTGTATCCTTTAACCGTGCCGTCATCGAACCAGTTCACCAGGTCCTGCTGACCGCTTTCACCCGGCAGCCATGCCAGAGTAAAACTCGTGTCGCCTGCTGATTTCTGACCCTGCATGGATGAAGCCCAGTCTGCGTTGTCATCATCGATATAGGTGTCGTCCTCTGACTCGGCGGTGAGTTCGCCTGGCTGCAGATCCTTGATCTTTGCCAGACGCAGCCAGTTAACATCCGAAAGGGGACTGGCGTAGGGATCGCCGCTTCCGGTGTAAATCCAGAGGGTGGTGCCGGCCCCTTTCGTCGGTGCCAGCGGGTTAGGTGTGGTCATAACGTCCTCACATTTCGTAGGTGATGGAATATTTCAGATCGGCTGAACTCCAGAGTCCGATATCATCATCGCGCTGGTAGTCATAGCCCTGCTGCACCATGTTGGTGATAAGGGATGCAAGCCCCGGGATCTCCGCCAGAACCGGGTAAACACGCGCTTCCATCCATTCATCCAGCTCCGAATCAGGCACCTGGGCAGGAAGAAAGACTTCTACATGAAGAGTGGCCTGCCAGACATCGGCATCCAGTTCTTCCCCGGTGTACTCCGCGTCGGTGAGATAAACGGCGACGGCCGGGAAATCTCCCTCTTCGAGCACTGCTGGCCTGCCGTCAAAATAAATGGCGTCAGTACCCATCGCGCTTTCCAGCGCGTCAAGAATCAACTGTCGGATATCACTGTGTTTCATTTTGTCAGAATCAACCTGAGTTGGTTTGTAAGGGATGCCCGGAGCTCTTTGGGCATATCCGAGTCCATGAGCTTCGGCAGCTCAGCTTTAAATGCCGTGGTTAAAGGGGCTGCCAGAGGAATGCTGACCACTTCGATCGGATAACGGGGCTTTGCTGTTCGCCTCATGACGTGCCAGCGACCGTTTTTAAGCTGCTGAATGAATCCGCCCGGGAAACGGAACGGTCCTATGCGCAGCACGCTGTTGGCCCCTTTCTTATCCCGTTTTCTGCGGGAAAGGCGCACGCTGGCGGTACCCAGTTTTATGGCCGGTAAATTGCCACGATTTACACGGATAAGCGCGCGGGGTTTATTAACCGTCGCACGTCTCAGCCTGGCGCGTTGCTTTACCAGTTTTCGCGGGACCCGGGTATCTTTCGACACGACTGCCACGCTGCGGCTGACGGCCCGGTTTGCCACGCGGTTAACGGCCTGTGCCGACGCTCGCGGGACGGCCGTTTTGCTGATGCTGTTGAGGTTCTCTATCGCCTGCTCAAGGCCTTTAATGGACATGCAGCCTCCTTAACGACGGCGGGTACCGGCGGGCGGGCTCCCGTTACCCAGCCAGATATGGCAGGATCCACAATCGTCAGGGCCAATTCGCTCAACCCAGAAAGCCCGCCCGTTAATCATCAGGGTGTCCATGCGTTCCAGCTGCTGAACAGTGGCGGTTTCCACAAACAGGGTCGGACTGGTACCTTCAACCCGAATCCCCACACCGGCATAACCAATATTCTCCGGATCATCGAAAACGCCCATCAGGGTGACACCTGACAAAGCGCCTGACATCACCTTTGCCTCTGCGCCCATCACACTGCGGATAGCGCCATCCGCTCGCGACATGGCCTCGTCAAAGAGATTATCGAAAACAGCCATGCGGTCCCCTTCAGACTTCTCTGGCCAGCCCCTTTGCGATCAGCTCGTCTGCATCCTGTTCGGATACGCGAATGATCACACCGGGCTCAGCGATGGAGACCGGTTCGTTACGCATGGCATGCAGCGCGTCAATATGCAGGGTTGCCAGCGTTTCTACTGTTATCCGGTCATCGGTTGTGGTCGCTTTCTTTTTTTCTTTCGCCGCGTCAGCAATATCACCGTCGGTGCTGCCGGTGCTGCCGGTGCTGCCGGTGCTGCCGGAAGCATTCTCCTCTCCATTTTCACCGTCAACCGAACCGGCATCTCCATCCAGCTCCTCTTCAAGCTCAGCAATACGCATCGACAGCTCCTGGATGGTGCCGCTGGTATTTACGTCACGGCCAAGCATTTTGCCCAGCTCTTTCAGCCGGGCGATGAGTGTCTCTTTTTCAGTCATGGAAGCTACTCCGAAAAATTGGCCCCGAAGGGCCACCGGGTGGAAGTTACGCGAGTTTGACGGACACAAACTCGTCCGCGTCTGCCAGCAGCATCAGCGGCGCGGACTGGATCATGGTGAATTCACGGGCCGGGTCACCGGTCTGCACCCAGTTTTTTGGATAGCGAGCAGAGGCGTTAATGCCCTCGCGCTGCGCGTCCACATCCTGGATACAGCCATAGGTCCGCAGACCGCGCGCCTGTGTGTTACCCAGTACCATGGTGTTATCCGGCAGGTAATTCTTCTGCACACCCCCTTCAACGTACTGACCGGCATACACGACAATTGCCACATCGCCATACATACCCTTGTAGGAAACCGCCTGACCGAGATCCTTGAGTGCGGTTTCCAGCTCAGAGTTAGAGCCGCGGCGGGTATCCAGCTTGTCTTTGACGGCCTTGAAGGAGCGGAACAGTGACCAGCCCTTTGGATCGAACACGATGATGTTGACCACGCCACTGGCATTCACCGCATACGTCTCGATATCATCGGTCGGATCATAGGTTTCTTTGTCCCGGGCGGACCAGGCCGCAGCACCCGCCTGAACAATGTTGTTTCTGGCGCTGCGTTGCATATCCACCTCCACCGGCTCAAACGCCTCCCCGGTCATGGTATATTTACCGCTGAGCACGGCGGATACGGCCTGCATTTCTTCTACCTGTGCAATCGCCAGCTCTTCATCTTTCATGTTCTGCAGAATGATGCGGCGGCGGCGATAGGCAGGATCAGCCAGGTTCTGTGGATCTTCATCCGGCAGGCGACGCAGGGTCATCTGCGGGTTTACTTCATGCTTCGGCTTGACATAGCCAGGCGTAAATTCTGAGGTTGTGCCACCGCGGGAGCGGATGACCTTGCCGGAAATAACAGGCGAGACATAGAGTGCCATGTTCACCAGGCCCGGGATTTGCGACAGGTACACTTTTTCAGTGCTGAAGGGATAGCTTTCGCGGAAGAAGATGCGAAGGAAAAGCGGATCGAACTTAAATTTCTTCTGATTGACCGCCAGCAACTGGGCAGTAGTATAAATCGACATAGATTTTTCCCGTAAAAAAAGCCGCGCAGGCGGCTTTTATGGATGAATGTGAGTGATAAGAAAGGATTCAGATGATGCTGACGGCCGTGCCGGTGAACGCGTTACGTTTGATATGCTCATCGGTCACAGCTGAAGGCCAGAGAACATCTTCAATGCGGAATGAGCCGGATTTATAAAATGCCAGTTCCACGCTGCTCTGGTCTGCCGCTACGGCCAGAATACCGCATGCCGCGCCAGCGTGAGTACCGTCCCAGACCGTTAACTTGCCCGTAGCGGCATCCAGCATGAGTGGGGTCATTGCCGGGGTGGATGCTGTCAGTTCACCAGGTGCATATGCAGTATGTGCCGGATCACTGTTGCCCAGCGGCTGTTGATGGGTAAAAACTTCAGTCGTTGCCATAAGAGCCTCTTAAATGGGGGTGTTTAACAAATCTTCACCTGCTTCAGCAGATGCATTACCTGAGGACAACGCACCTGGTGCTGTTTCCATCAGGCGATCCAGTGCCGTATCGGAACGCGCCTGGGCACTTTGCGGTGCAGCGGCCAGAATGCGCTGTGCGCTTTCGACCGTCATACCCGGCGTTTCGGCCAGTGCACGCGCCTGTGACTCACGTCCTTTCGCCTCTTCGCAGTTCAGGATCCCCATAATTCGGCCATTTTCGGCACTCACCGCTGCGGCGACCCGGGCACTGACCTCTGCCGGTGAAGCAACAACTGCAGCAGCGGTTTCGACGGTATTTGTCTGTTCTGCTGACGCGGTGGCCTGAATTGCATCCGCAGCTGATGCGGTGGTTACTTTTTCCATATTTCCTCCAGGGGAGATTGTTTTTCGTTTGTTAAGTGACTCGCGCATCACGTTCAGCGCGTCAGTGTTATTGACCAGCTCTTCAGCCAGACCGGCATCCACCGATTCCTGACCGGAAAATACAGCCGCTTCGGTATCCAGCACGGCCTGCACGGACATGCCGGTATAAGCAGCAACCTTTTCGGCAAACATCCGGCGGGTGGCGTCAATCCGCGTCTGAAAATCATCGCGAACGTCTTTCGGTAGTTTTTCGTAAGGGTTGCCATCAACCTTGTGATCGCCGCTGTAAATCAGGGTCACCTCGACGCCCTGCGTTTTCAGGGCAGCCCCGTAGTTGCTGTGCGCCATCATCACGCCGATTGAGCCCGTACGCGCGGTCTGGGTGACCAGACGGCGGGAAGCGGCGCTGGCGATAAGCTGCCCGGCGCTGCAGTTCATATCGTTTGCCAGCGCCCAGACGGGCTTGATATCGCGCATCCGCGCAATAATGTCGGCGCAGTCGAATGCCCCGGACACCATCCCGCCAGGCGTATCCATATCGAGGAGAATGCCGTCGACGCCGGGATCGCTCATGGCCTGCTGCAGGCGGGCAATGATCCCGTTGTATCCCGTCATGCCGGAATAAGGCTGCAGCGACCGGGTTTTACTGACCAGCGTGCCGGAAACAGGCAGCACCGCGATGCCGTTCGTTATCTGGTAACTGCGCGCTGTCCGGGGTCCCATTTCCTCATCATCACCAAATAGCGCCAGCGGCTCGGCAATCTGCTCGGCACCGAGCGTTGCGCCCGACACCGTATCCGTCAGTCGGGTCATCCCCAGCTGACCTGCCAGTGCGCAAAAGAAAACCCGCGCATAGGCGGGTTCAAGCATCAGCGGCTCATTAAAGGCCATGCTGGCAATATGCGGGAGATTACGCAGCTCTGGCGTCATCTTTATTCTCCTCGTTTGATTTTTTCAGCCCGGATTCAAAAGCGGCTGCCGCCCAGGCCGGAGGTTTTAGGCCCGCACTCCGGCGCTCCATAGTTTCACGTACCTGCTGAGAAAATATTTCCTGATAGTCATCCCCGCGTTTGGCGCACTCCTTCTCATAGGTACTGAGACCGGCCTCGATCAGCATTACAGCCTCCTGCACCTCCTTCAGGCCATCAATAGCCATACGCCCCGAACCGATCCAGTTTGCGTTGCCCCATGAGGTTCTCGCTTCATGGAAGCTGAACCTGGCTTTGGATGGGAGCGTGACAACCCGGCGCGCAATCGCCTCTTCCAGCCAGCAGACAAACATCTGACAGGCCTGCCGGGCTGCGACGAACTTGCGGCGACCCATAAAGAACGCCCAGGATTCATTGGCGCTGGCGCGTGCGGTGGAGTAACTCATCTGGGAATAGTTACGCGAGAGCTGCTCGTATGACACCCCCAGCCCGGCGGCGATATAGCGCAGCAGTGACTGTTCAAAGGTTGAATAACCGTTATCCGTATCCTGTGCTGACTGCAGATTCAGTGAATCACCAGGCATCAGGTGCGGGACTTTGGCACCACCGAGCCGAACCGGCGCCGCGGTGTAATACGATGCCATCTCACCGAGCCACCCTGTCATTTTGCTTTGCTGGTCTTTACTGTCAGAGCCGAGGATAAAGTCCATTGCCGTCTGCGTATCCAGTTCGCTTTCGATGGTGGCTGCATACATCGCTTTCACGATCGCACTCTGCAGCTGCGTGTTTTGCAGGGTGTCGAGCATCTTCATCTGCTCCATCACGCTGTAAAACACGTTAGCGCCGCGGGTTTGCCCGTCTTCGAGCGGCTCGAACACATGGATAAACGATGGTCTGCCCCCGGGCAGTTCCCGGGGAATATACGTCCATTTCTGTGCCATCCAGCCCGGGTAACCGTCCTCACTCACGTAATAGCCCAGCGCTGCACCAGCATCGTTTATGCTGACACCGGCACGGCAGTTCCGGGTGTCCCCCATGTTATTCGGGTTGCTCACGCGCTTCGGGCTGACCATTTTGAATTGCGTGCGGAAAAGCCGCGTTGAATCACTGTCCCAGGTGGGCTGCACGCACAACTCACCGTTGAATGCATGCGTCGCGACCCCCTCACGGATCATCATCGTAAACGTTCGCTTGCGCTCGGCATCAATTCCGCAAAAGTCATCTTCAGCATACTCATACCAGGCGGCTTCCACCTCCCTGGCAAACGCGCGGCTCTCCTCTTCTTTAATGCCAAGATAACGCCAGCTCGGGCAGTAACTCAGTCTGAAAAATGACCCGACTATGTGATCCTGGTGAAGTTGCACGGCGTTTGCTGCGTAGCCGTTATTTCGTACAAGATCGTCAGCACGGGCATTTCCACGTGAGAAATTAGGCAGGAGCGCCGCATCAGCACTTTCGATGGGCGGATTCCAGGATCGCAACTGGCCGCCAAAGCCGCCGCCACCGCCGTGATACCCGGCATATTCGCGCAGGGATGTTCTACCGTCCGGCCCCACTAAAGCTGGTAATTTCATACATAAAACCCTGCCGGTCCCCGGCGCCGTGAAGTGGAGCCAACCTGAGATTCAAGGTCAGCAATGTATTTTCTCAGCTCGCTGACTGAGGTAGCTGTAAATTCCACCCTTCGACCATCTTTCTGTACCGTTGCCACCCGTTTACCCATCATGAGGTCATGTAATGCAGCGCGTGCTGCCTCCAGGTCAGCCTGTGTCGCCATTATTCTTCTCCGGATAATGCCCGGGCGTAATCCGCCAGGGTTTTGTGATTTTTACGCCCGCTGTCTTCCTCCAGCAGACTTGCCAGAAGAGAATCGAGATTAAGCTGCCATCGCGAAATGCTGATCCGCAGGGCTGCAAGTGCGTAGACAAAGCAGTCGAGCGCCTCATTTCGTCGCTTTTTGCTGTCCCAGACGATCTTTTTCTTACCGTCCACCCACTTTTCGACCTGCTCCTCAGCTGTCAGCTGCTGGGCTTCAGCTAAATCATAGATTTCAGGGTTATTCGGGAAATGCACTGCCCCGGCGAGGGGTTCACCGGCCTCTGGCACGAGGGTGAAACGGTTATAGATTTGCTCTTTTGCCGTATCGGTTCCCACTTCCGTGAGATAAACACCGTTTTTGTTGCGTTTGCGCGGCATGCTGGCAACGGGTTTACCGTAGACAGATGCCCCTTTAATGGGTATCAGGCGGAACAGGCCATGCTTTTTCGAGCGGTTGTAAACGATGGTCGGGTCGATACCGCCGATATCCCAGCAGATGCGTGAAACCGACATTTGCACCCCATTTTCCCGGGTGTATGTCCGGTTGATAGCCTCATCAACCCTGAGCAGAGTGGCTTCATCGTCATGACGGCCCATGATGATCTGCCTGTCGATAAGCCAGCTTTCTTCGCCGGGCCCCCAGCCCCAGACCCGCATTTCATAACGGTCAAGCTGGGAGTCGATACCGGCAGTCAGGTAGGCCACCCGGTCCGGTACCGCGGCGCCAAAGTGCTCCTTACGTTCGGCCATTACGTCAGCATCGGGACGGTCGCCAATTTTCGGCTCCCATGTCTCACCAAGCGTGGTGTTCACGAAAGTCTTGCGCTTGCCGGTGTCCCCTTTGGTCTTGATCCAGTCTTTGACGATTTGCACCCACGTCGTGAAGGGACTGTAGGCGGTCCAGATATGAAAAGTGACGCTGTCAGGTGGATCAATTTCGGTACCGGATGATGAAAACCAGCACAGGCCGTCCCGCGTCCAGATTCCCGTCTCCCCGCAAAGGTAACGGGCCTGCGCAAAATCGAGCTCCTGCTGCTTAATCACACAGGCGTTATGCTCGCAAAGGTAAAACACACTGGCAGGCTCACCCGGCGTCCACTTGAAGCCGAACGGCGTCTCTTTATCGCCGAATTTCAGGTACTGCTCCTCACCACAATGCGGGCAAGGAACGTGGAACCGCAAAAAGTGCTGCGACTCTTTCGCGGCACGCTCAATCTGGCAGGTGCCCCTGACTTTTGGCGTGGATCCACGGATAGACTTGGGCCAGACCGAGCCTTCAATTCGCTTATCGCCCAGAAAAGTTGGAGAACCTTCTTTCTCAATGTCTTCATCAAAGGCGGCCAGTTCGTCATAGCCCGCCACATCGACGGATTTCTCACGATAGTTTTTTGCGGCCTTCCCCCCCAGACACCAGAATCCACGCCCGTTTGAAAAACGTTTCATGCTGAGCGTGTTGTCACGGTGTTTCTTGCCATACCAGGGAGCAAGGGACAGGAGCGAGGGAATATCACGGATTGTCGGCTCGACATGCGACTTCATAAAGTTTTCGGCATCGCCGTCAGTCGGCAACCAGATCAGAGAATTTCGCTGCTTATGCTGGATGAAATACGCGTAAACCCCGAGCAGCATTTTTGAGTAGCCAACACGGGCAGATTTCACGACATTTACTTCACGGATATAGTCGTTGCCCATGGCATTCATGATCGCACGCTGGAAGGGTAAGGTTTCCCAGCGCCCTTCCTGATAAGCAGACTCTTTCGGGAGGTAATAGTTATCGTCTGCCCACTCAACAGCTGTCTGCGGCTCGGGCCGGAAAAGCGAACGGAGTCCCGCACTCACAGAGTGCTGCAACCCCTTAGCCTGACTGTTCGATATATTCACTCAGCAACCCCGGTATCATTTCATCCAGCGCAGCTGCTTTGTTCATGGCCTTAATGACGTCCTTCTTGAGGAAATCAATATGTCGGTTTTCCAGTTCCGGGAAGCGCCGCTGAACCGACAGAGGCACTCCATCGAGAATACTGGCAATTTCTCCGGCTATCCGCGACAGCACGAACGTGCAGAATGCGGTCTCCACCACCTCAGCGGACTCTTTTGCATTTTTAAGTTCCTGAGCGTCAGCCTGTGCTCGGGTGAGACGGTGCCGCTCATATTCAATCGTTCCTGGCTGAAGGTCAGACTCTGAAGCAATCCGCAGGTCTTCGACCTCCTTCCGTAATTTTTCATTTTCAATCGCAGTGTCACGCGCTGAATACCATTCGATAACGGCGGCGGAATTATACAGCACCTCATTTCCCTTCCCGCCTCCACGCGCTACCGGCATCCCCTGATCCTGCCAGTTCTGAATCGTGCGAACGCTGACGCCGAAAATCTCGGATAAGATTTTTTTGTTAACCTCCATTGCTCACTCCTTGCATAAAACAGAGAAAGGAAACGACAGACGCCAAATCACCATTTCCTGGGCTTCACCATTTCCTTTCTTTTGAAGGGGTGTTTTCAGTAAAAACAGCGAGATAGCCAGAAGAAGAACGGAAACGGCAAATACCTGAAAATTTTCATAAATAGCGAGAATCTGCGAGGTCGCCGCCCCGTAACAGGCCGATATGCCAGAAAGGACCCGCAAACGATAATGGATGTCAATTGCATTAATGCGCATGCGATGCGCAATAAAAAAGGCCGCTGTTGCGACCTTGTGTTTGGAGGGTGAGATTAAATTAGTTTAATTTTTACGTCATAACCTTCAAGGCCTGTCATCGTTTCGCGAGGAACAAATTGAATTTCAGAAATTTCTTTTCCGGTTTTTTTTCGTAGTTCTGAAATTTTTTTGGCTATCAGAGCGGCAATGTCTTCCTCAGCCTTTTGCGTCAGAGCTTCAATTTTCATTTTTACCTCTTCTGATTCATTTACAGTTTCCATTCTCCAGCAAGGTGACAGTTTTTGATTAACAATCCTTAACCATAACTGTATATAAATTATAGACCATCAATATTGCAGACGCTGCATGCACAAGGAAATTGCTTGCATAATCATTTATATAGCGACCTCACCATGTTAGTACTGCTCACGTTGAAGTCGATAAAAAGCCCCTGTATCACTACAAGGGCTTTGGGCATATGGTGCCGGGTGCCTCCCGGTGAGTCCTGGGTTAACCACCCGTGACTCGCTGCTTCAGTCTTTCATGATGAGCGCCAGTGAAGAGCGTTCAGGTTACTTAGCCCCGCCGCTGAGGGGGATTCACCATATTTTTAGAGTATTGTTTCTGATATCATTTCACTCATTCACAGACTGAAAATAACTTTTGATACCGCTTACGTACAGTCAAAGGTATTTATTCACTGCATTTATCACTTCTTCTTTAGTCAGCTCCCGATCGGAAGCAACACAAATCTCGACGTGATCACCTGTTAATGAATGTATTCCGGTAAGCATTATTTTTAACGATACTTCATCACCGTTTGGGTAATTCCGTATAATAGCTGTTACAGGTTTAAGCACATTTACGACTTCTACCTGTTGGGAGTTAAAGAAGACCAAAACCTTTTTCATCGATTTGCCTCAATCCCCGTGCGTCTGTTTTAAGGCAATTTTCGCTTTGTCTTCAAAAAAACGCTGACACTTAGAAAAAAACCATGTTACTGCATGACCTTTATTAGCACTGCTTATCTTCCAGACCATATTACTTTGGTGCCACCAAGCGAACTATCTTTCATATACAAGCAATACACCTTCCTCATAACCATCTCAGGAGAGGTGATTTGAGTCTATACATAAAAAAAAGTTAAGCATCCATTAAAAAGAAAAAGTGCTGGGATGTGCTGCCTGCTGGCATAATTTAACGCGACAAACCCAGAAAGGTAGCATGATAAACTGGAATCATGCATGAAGATCAGGTGAAGTCTTTATCGTTTTCATCATCAACTGTACTCTGTAATGGCAACCATACTCATGCTTTGGTCGCGCTCATGTCTGGAGATTTCATCGTTCTGTAGTCACCCATAGCCAGTTCGGGATTGGCGCGCTCTATAATTTTATCTCATCAATCCTTACCAGATATACAGCCGGTTCTGTAATCAGAGATTCAGGAGAAGGCCATTGCTTGCATTTGCCGCCATTCAGCTGCTTCGATCTGGCGCGTTAGTGCTTCACGCGGTTACCTTCAGGTGGATAAATCAATGCTATCATCCACTGCCGGGGGATACTTTCAAAGCAAGGCGTAAGCCAGAGGAATGGATAAAAATCACTTAAAGTTGTAAAAGAATTGCAATTTCTAACGAAAGTGTTATTGTCCCCGCGCTACGAAAGCTAGAAGCACATAAGAAGAAAAATAGTTTGACTCAAAGTTGCCCCACACCGGGGCTTTTTTTTGTTTTTAGAATCACATCCCGTCTCACAATCGCAACCCGTCAACGTTTTATCCTTCCTTCATTTAAACGAACATTCCCAATTGAATTGATGAGTGCAACCACTTACTTGTCAGTGAATAAAGCAGCTTCGCTTCAAAGACTGTTCCCATAATGATATTTCAGTGAAGTAACTATGGTAATAGGGTAACGATATGCATTTGCATACCCTTATAAGCAGGCCGAATTTCCTGCTCATAAGGGTTTTCTTTTGTTAGCTTCACATGGGGTATAGTTTCTAGCAGCTACTTCAGGCACTGCGTATTGATGTATTCCTGCAGCACCCTTAACGCTGACTGGTCTTGCTTAATCCCGGCTCGGATACCGAGAACGTTTCGTCCAGCAGCGTCAGAGAGTTCGATGGTGGCATCATGGCCCACGCCGGAGGTGCTGGCTTCGGTTGAGGCTGACACAGGACACTTGCCTTTGACGAGCACCCGGCCACCATTATCAAGCTTGCGCTGCAGAGCATCATTTTCAGCTTTTGCATCGGCTAATTCCTTTGTGTATTTCGCATCCAGAGCTGCAACGTCGCGCTGACGCTGCTGCATATTGATTATCATGTCTTTCGCAAGCTTCAGGCTTTGTTCGGCAGTCTCGGCGCGCTGACGCTCGTCTTGAGCTATGCCATAGAACCAGAACGCGAGGGCACCGGCTACCGTCATCACGGCAAACAGAATCAGAGGCTTCCATTCAAAGGTCATTGCTGCTCTCCGCCAGGCACATCGATCGCTCCATCTCTCGCCGGTTCTGGAGGCCTTTCCACTTCATGCCACCAGCGTAAACCCAGCGCCGCATCTCTTCGCACGCTCCGTCGTGATCGCCTTTGTTCAGCTTGCGCAGCAGCGTGGACTTCGAGAACGCATCAGACCCAACGTTGAAGACAAAGCTGTAAAGTGCAGCGCGCTGATATTCGCCCAGCGACACCTTCACCAGATTGTCCACCGTCCGCTTTGCTGGCTGTAGGTCTTTCCACAAGAGGTTGTCGCAATCGCGATCGGTGTATTTCTTCCCTCTCACGATATCCCGGCCCGTATGGCCGTCGCACACAGTCCACACCCCGGCGACGTCTTTATACGCTTCGTACTTCCGTCCTTCCACACCATCCTTCCCGCCGAGAAACAGCGAGGCGATCAGCATTGCACCGCCACCAGCAGCGGCGATGAGTTTGTTACGCAGGCTACTGGTCATTGGCATTTATTCATCTCCGACTTTGACTGTTGGGCCATACTTCTCAAGCGCCTTAACCTGCGCATTGGCGACCTTACGTTTGAAGTACCAGTTAATGAGCCCTGTAACGATTATTCCGGCAATACCAGCCAGTACGCCGATGGCGCTCCATTCGTCAGGGCTCAGTTTTGTGAGGACGCCGTTCAGGATGGTTCCTCCTGAGGTGCCGAGGGCGACTCCGGTGACAAGTTTGCTCATACGGGACATTTCTCTCACCTCGCTGGGATGCGGGTGTTGTTTGGGTAGGGTTCAGGCTTTCCGGATGAATTAACGACAAGACGAGTGATGGGGGTTCCGGGAGCCTGAGATAAAAAAAGGCCCGCATTTTCAGCGGGCCTAACTGAGTTTAAATCTAAGTAGGTAGGCATGTTCCCCAGCCACCATCCGTATTGCAACTGTGTCGAGCAGCATTACTGACCGGTCAGGAGCTCCGGTTAATGGTTATGGCTTGGTTACGATTAAATAATAGCACTACTAACGAAGCGCATATAAAAAAAGCCTGCTTTTGCAAGCAGGCAATACTAAACCCAGGTATTGATACTAAGACAGGTGCCGGGTGCCTCCCGGTGACTCGTTACCAGTTATACGAGCCGCAAGCATATCTGCACTTAGCAGTTAACTGGATTGCCCCGCCGCACAGGGGGATTCACCTGACTCTTAACAATAGCAAAAGTTTGTCAGAATTCTAAAGTGTCGATGCTCAAACAGAAAACTGGAAGCAAGTTCCATTAAGCCATCGAGCGGCACGCTTCTGCGCAACGAAGGCAAGCTTCAGAGCATTTCTGACAATGTTCTGCTTCGTGCTTCCCACATTCTTCACCGCATTTCTGACAGACTTCTGCGCAGACCCGGCATAGCGATTTGGCAAATTCACTATCAAAGGTCATAAATTGCGCTGCGAGCCGACAAATATTCGCGCACTGCATATCGAGTCTTATGCACTCACGCATCATATCCACTTGTTCTTCTTTCAGACATGAAGCAGCACAATAATCACAGGCAGCCGCGCATTTGTAGCAGGCCTCGATGCATTCAGCATGGTTAATTGGCATATTTCGCTCCTTTCAGTCGTAAGCAGAAAACTAAGTCTGGTTACAGGAGTGCGATGATGCCAGTTAATAGGAGCGTTATTCCAAATTCGCCTAAATTGTAATTACAGGGAACGCATTCGAATAACGACTACCTTCATCAAATTCCGAAACGACTAACGATCTCATGATGGTGTAAGAGGACCTTCCAGAACTTCTGCTTCACCATTATCACAAATGGGATCCCCCTGCGTCAGGTGCCAGATACCGGTTACGGTCTTACCCGTTTCAAGGTCTTCCGTTTCTCCATGGGTATAGTAGGCAACCTGAACTCTGCCATTGTGCTGTATCCAGTAAAAACCCTCTATCATGCCTTTCCCTCCCTCACTGAGAGGAGAGTGTAGCCATTGTGGTTACGGGCTGGTGTGAGAAATACTTAATTAAGAATGAAGCGATGCAATGGTCCGCCATCGAGGACTCGAACCCCGAACCACAGAGGTAGAAGCTCCGTGCTCTTTCCAGTTGAGCTAATGGCGGATAAAAAAGACCAGCAATGAAGCTGGTCAGGGTCATGCAGTTGTCTCTGCAAAGTGGGCGCTTCCCCACTCCAGTGTTGTAATCGTATCGAGAGCATTATCGAATGCCACTTCAACTATAGCATTGCTAATAAAGTCGGCGCTCTGTTAAAGGCCGCTAAAAGGCAGCCTTAGAAATAAATGATATTGAAGATGTGATGCCGGGTGCCTCCCGGTGACTCTGCGCCAGACCACAGAACCGCGTTCTACACACCTACCAGTCTAGTCGCCCCGCCGCATAGGGGGATTCATCACAGGCACAGCCTAGTCTTCTTTCTGCCATAAAGCTATTTTTATCTGTTTATATATTCAGTATGAACAAAAAGACCAGCAGTGCTGTGCAGGTTAGGGTCAGGTAAAACAAAAAGGCCGCCAATCGGCAGCCTTAAAAACTGTGGTAATAGAACTGTAGTGCCGGGTGCCTCCCGGTGACTCTATGCTAGACCACAGAATCGCGTCATTCACCTCCCAGTCTAGTCGCCCCACCGCTTAGGGGGATTCACTACAGGCGCAGCCTAATCGCTTTCCTGCAATAAAGCTAACTTTATCTGTTTATTATTCGGTATGAACGAAAAAGGCCGGCGGTACTATGAAGACCGGAATCATGTAAAACAAAAAGGCCGCCAATCGACAGCCTTGGAAATAGATGATACTGAGGTTGTGGTGCCGGGTGCCTCCCGGTGACCCTGTGCTAGACCACAGAACCGCGTTTACAAACCCGACTCGTTTTGTCTAGCCGCCCCACCGCTGAGGGGGATTCACCACCGGGGCACTCTACGTGGCTTGCACCTTAAAAGACACATTTAATTTACTATTTATTAATAATAAAAAACCCCGCCGGAGCGAGGTTACAGAATTTATTTGATAAGGGCTTTTCTTCGCTGCCATCGTGGCGCAGCTCTGCCAAGCATGAATGAATTATTCATCTTTCTGGCCCGTTTTCAACAAAAATTAAAATCTTTTTTTAACAGGCCTCTCAGTTTTGCTCGGTTTTCATCTGCCGGCGCACGGCCAGAAACACTTTCGCCTGGAAGATTTCTAGGCACCAGCGCACGCGTTTACGCGCTTCGCCGTCAGTTAGCCAGGGAGCCACGTGCTGCAGTTCCCGGGTGATGTCGGATATCTTCTTCCGGGTGGTATAGAACTGCAGGCCAACCAGATACACCGGGTCGTGCAGGTCGAAAGTGTTCAACATGATCTGCTCGATAAAGTCAGCATCATCGCGACGCTCGCTCTCTTCGATTAACGCTGACAGGGTCACCGGCCACAAAATGGCCCGGGCACGCAACGCCGCCTGTACGCCACAGAATCCCTCCTCCCTTGCCTGCCCCAGCGCCTCAGTAATGCGTGACAGCTGAGTGTCTGACCACTCTGATTGCTTTACCTCAGACCAGAACTGGCTGCAGTTCTCCAGCCGGTATTGCGCGCGGGTTTTCCCTCCGACGCATTCTCCCCAGATCGTCAGCAAGGATTTAATCCACGCTGACTGAACGCCCGTTAATGGCGTGAACTTGCCGAGCCAGCTTTTGCGCGGTGCAGATGCTGCTTTACCCAGACCTTCGATATGAATGCTGCGTTGACGTGGTGTCATCCTGTACTGCTCCTTAAGCCAGAACGCCGAGCGCGTAGGCCCGGTCCAGCACTCTGATTATCATTGCCGGCTGACTTCCGTGCTTACGCTCGAATTTCACCGGGTCGTTATGTAGTTCGGTGTGGTGCTGGCGGCACAGGGGGATCGCGAATATGTCATGTGCCTTTGTTGCCATCCCTCCCTGGCCCCAGCCAATGAGGTGATGCAGATCATCTGAAGGCCTGCTGCAGCACTCGCACGGCTGCGTTTTAACCCAAGCCAGATAGTTTGCGTTCTCCCAGCGGGTACGCTTTGGCCGCTTCATGAAGGTCTGTGGGGATTCGGGATCCACCAGAACGCCTACGATTGGCTTAATGGCTGGTGGTGTGGCTGCAGGTCCTGATGGAAGCGTGCGAGCCTTGTCGGCGATGATGCTGGTGGCCGGTACCGACGGCACTATCTCGCTCTCGCGGTAGGTCACTTTCGCTACTGGCAGGCGTAACGCTTCGCGGGCAACCGATTCTGGCAATGCATCAGTAACGCCGACACGTACAGCCCACCAGCACAATTCAGCCAGAGATAGTTCACGGGTTTTGTCGAGCGCGAGCGTAACCCGGGCAATGTCCAGCACCCAGTCGATGACGTTCTGACGCGCGAGCTCCGCCAGCCGTTCGGTGTACTGCTCGCGCAGCCGGTTGTCGCAGTGGCCGCAAAGAAGAATCGCGCCGGGCTCGTGCCGCATGGTGGTCAGTTCGTGATAGTGGTAATCGCTGAGCTGGTACTGGCAGGCACCGCCGCCGTGGCGCAACAGCCAGTATTCCAGGCCAGCAAGCCCACCAGCAGCGGTGATCACCTTTTCGTGGAGGAAGAACGGGCGCAGCGCCGGGTTCATCGCCAGCGGCTGGCGCAAATCAGGAACCCTTCCGGTCTCAAAACTGGCCATGCTGGCGGGCTGGCTCTCAACCAGCACGCGCCCTGAAATGAACATGGGCATCAGCTCGCTGCCGGGCTTCAACAGCACAACGCCCAGCTCCTTGGCGATAACTGGTTTCAGCAAGGCACGCATCAGGCGATCTCCCCAATAATGATTTGCCCTACTTCACCCCAGCGTTTCGTCACGCGAGAATCCCAGATGTGTGCGTCATCGGCATAGATGGCATCCATCAGGGCTTTTTCCAGGTTGTCTTTGTCGGGTTTCTGCTGGTGGGGCTTCCCCGCCATTTCCTGCCGCTTCTTCTTGCTCCAGCTCGGCGGCATAGGGAGGATAAACGTAATGTGCGCGCCTGCTTCCGGCAGTTCGACGCCCAGCAGCCGAACGTGATCGCAGAACGCGCGGTACCGGAGAACCTCCGGCCGCTTTTTCCACTTATCAGCGCGCGTCATCCTGGGTTTGCCCATCGGGGTGATGTTGTAGGTCTTCACGATTCCCTCCAGAGCTTTTGCTGGAAGGTTTTATCCTGCCGTGGGGCTCTGTTTGCCTCAGGCAGATAGGCGGTGAGCGTCCAGTGGATGAGATCGAAATCGAGGCTTCGCACAGTGCGCACGTCGTTGACGCGATAGCGGGCCTCGAGTTCGCCTACTTCTTTCTCGGTGAGCTGCGTGTGAATGAAGCTGGTTTTCTTCATGCCATCACCTGTTCGAGCGCGGGCAAAAAGAAATCGCTGATTCCGGAAGGAACCAGTTTAAGTACTTGTTTGGAAGGTTTTTGCGCCATGGTATCTCTCCAGTGGCGCAGCAGGTTGTCAGTTGTTCAGGCTGACGAGGTGACTATATCAGAAAGGGATGAGGGGCGGTAACCCGCCTTGACGAGCATCTGGGTGAACATCGATAAATCGCCGATCAGCTCATCAGGAGCCATCGGCCTGCAACTAAATTTATCGCCGTATCGGTAAAATAGTACATGGTCCTCAGGACCAAATTGATATGACGCCATAACCAGTCCATCGTCACGACGCACCAAATCGTACCAACCCTTTTGCTGTGCCTCACTATCACTCACAAAACCCCCTTTCTTTGCTATCCACAAATACCCTCTCCCGGCGGGGAGAAATCCTGTTCACAGAGCCAAGTTAACAAACGGCGCAAATTTCCTAATAGGTTCGCCGGAAGAAAAATTCATTTTTTCCTGTAGCATCTAAACCATACAACAAAATACTGTATGCATAAACAGTATTTATTCGTTTAGCTTAGGTATGCACATGAATTACATGTCTGTGCAAGTCCATTCATATTATTGATTTGAATGAATTTTATTGCTAATTGTGTGTAAAAATTGATCGTTATATTTAACACGAGGTCACGTCAGAATTGTCGACCGTTAATATCTGTGCAGAAAGACCGGCGTCAGAGAAGCGACAAAGTTGTCGGTATCGACAGTGGATATTTCGTCTGTGGTAAGGGGTGTCCCGTTGGTAATTTGTTGCTGTCTGTGTCTATTTAATAATCGATTTAATAGATCAATATTCTGGTATTGATCGGTAATATCGATCATGTTTGAAAATGCCGCGGTTAAGCTGCAGCCAGAGGGTGATTCAGGCTGCTTACTCCTTCACTTCGCACATCTCCTGCAGATTTGCGCGCACCAGCGCTTCGGCGAACGGCGGCGGCACAGCTTTGCGGCAGCGGAAAAGCTGCTTATCCTAGGCGTAACGCACAACCTTGTATTCTTCAAGGCAGGCTCCCGTTTATTCTAGTTCTTCCACTTCGTTGGGCTTTTTTATCCCCGAAGCGGTTAACCCGAAATGCTTTAGCGAGCACGATCATTGCTGATGACCACGAATAACCTTAAAGGTAGAATAAGAAAAAACCCAAAAGGACCTGGCCATGCTTGAATCACTTAAAGAATATTTTTCTTCTACCATCAATACCGCAGCGCAAAGGGTTAGCAATCCGGTATTTGGCGCGTTTTCGCTCTCGTGGTGCGCATTTAATTGGAAATCAATTTTGTACCTCTTCCTCAGCGACTCCGGCATCATCGACAAAATCACCTATATCTCCGATAACAGCAGCTGGAAAACAGTGGCTCTGTATCCGTGTATTTCTGTAGTGCTTCTGTGCGGGGGGCTGCCTTGGATTAACAACTTGATTTCTGCATGGCAGTCCAAGCCACTCGACAATAACGACTCAATTGAAAACCATCGTAAGGCTAAACGCATTGTTCGCGCCACGCGATTGCAACGCCTTCAAGCTAAACATGATGTGACTTACGATAAGGTGAAGACTGGCGCTGAAAAGGATATTCAGGCGATGAAGGAAGAGATCATTAAGTCAAAGGATAGCATGGGCGAATTAACCGCCGAGCTAAAATCTAAAGATGAAGAACTGACAGGAGCCAGAAGTGAAATATCCACTCTAAATAGCTCACTAAAAGAACTTACAGAGGCGTTCGCGAGACTTAACAAGTCGCATAAAACCCTTAAAAATGAATACGATGACTACAAGATTAATAACCCAGCCAACACCACATTGAATTCCCTGTACTTGAGAAATGGCCAGACTGTAAGCGGTATTATAAATCAAAATGGATTAATCGGCTTATCTGGCCTAACAGAAAAAGGGGCTATCCCTAGCAATGATTTTAAGACTTGGTCGGGGTTCTCTGCCCAGAAAGATAAAGATAAAGATTAAGCATATGGATCGTACTGGGTCTGCATACCCCTCTGCCTGCTTGGTATGCAGACCCGCTTCGACACCAGGAAAGCGAAGGTCAACAGAAGCGCGTCACCTTTGCCTAGCGAACAGCCTAACCGGTCTTTGATATCTTAATTCGGCTCGATGACTATCTTCCCGTCCACCCTGACTCTGTACTCTGCCGCCAACTGTTAATCAGCCGTTTCATGATCATCCAGCACGCCGCCCAGTTTCAGCCAGGTCTTGGCGCTGTTGAACATCTCATCTCTATTATTCAACCTCCGCGGGTCAGCCAATGCTTTGCCGAACGACACCAGTTGACAGGTACGACCCTAGCCGTAGCCGAAGTCGATTAAAACAGCATCAGTGCGGTGCTCATCTTCAAAGTTGGAGATACGCTTCGCCGCGACATCCTGTTCATCCTGCAGCACTAGCACTCGCTCAGCTAACCAGCGCTTTTCTTTTTCGCCGTATGCGTTCTCGGTTTCTATTTCAGGTGGCCGGTGCCGATATCACCGCTGACAGCGCGGAATCATTTGTTGATGGTAATTGAACTGCTCCCTGCGAAGTAACGCATTATAAAGAGCAATTGCACCCACTTCTCGCTGAGCAGCATCTTCGTAGCTAATACCGTTCGACTCCATGATGCAGTCCCTGTCGAGATACTCACAGCAGTCATCCAGCGCTTTCCTGATAACTTGCTGCTGCATGGCCGCCAGCGCATCCCGCTGCTTCGTCATCTCGCGCAGCGCCGCAGTAGTGCAGTCCAGACGTTCGGCCAGGCGCGAAACAATCTTCGCCATATCGATGATCGGCGTGTCGGTGCTCATCGCCTTTGCAAACTGATGGCCCACGGCCACGAGCTCTTTGTTGTTCAGTGAATCACTCATGTGATGCTCCTCGGTGCGTATAACGTTCCATGTCAAAATCGATAACTGCGCGCTGGTCGCGGAAGACGCCGCTGCGACCGTGGCGGATAAGTTGGCCCTGCTCTATGGCAGCCCGAATGTATTTCTCTGCGGTGGTGCGATGCAGGCCGAAAATGGCGGCGACTTCTTTGGTCGTTGCGCGGCCATGCGTTTTCACCAACTCGATAATCCAGGCGATGAACAGGGAGCGTTCCTTAGGCGTTTTTGGTCTTGGCATGGCGTTATCTCCGGGCCTGACGCAGACACTTTTCACGACACTGCGCGAAGCGGGCCACCTCGAGCGAACTGCAGGCGATCGCCATCATGTCGGTGTAGACCGTTGCAGCCCGGCGCCAGAGCCCTTTGCCCTCCAGCTCTTTGGCCTTCGTTTCTGCAGCGAGAATTTTTACCGGATCGCTCTTCTGCTCCATGCACGGCAGCACCTCGTCAGGAATATCTGCGCCTGGCGCCACGGTGTAGCTGTATTGCGATCCGTTGTGGTTGCGGATAAGCACGCCCTCATCCGTCAGCGCACGCAGGTGCTTTCCGGCGGTGGTGCTTGCCATGTCCAGGGCTTCTGCAACGTCCTTGATGTCGCAGTTCGGCTGGTAGCGAACAAAGATCGCCACCTGGTCTTTCATCGTTAATGGTTTGGTCATTGGTCAAAACTCGTTTAGTTATTTCACAAGCCGCAAATGGCTCACGTTTTTGCGGTAACTCCCCCAGGCGAAATTCACCCAGATCCCGTTATCCATGGTCAGGCGGTCCATTACCCGCTCACCCAGGGTTTTCGATAACTCGTCAAAATTCAGGTTCGTCAGTATCCCCACTGGTTTCATTGCCGCCAGGCGGCGATCGATAATCTGATTAAGCAAAACCCATTCGTTACGTGTCTCGCGCTGTACCCCGACCTCATCCAGCACCAGCAGACTCACTTTGCAAAGGTCGTCCAGCAATGCAGATTCTGACTGGCCTTCGTCGTAGCATTTCCTCGCACGCAGCATCAGGTCCGGAACGGTCACCACCAGAACGGAGTGATCACGCTGTAGCAGGAAATTGCCTATTGCCGCCGCCAGATGATTCTTCCCGGTACCGCAACCGCCACTGAAAACAAAGCTGGCAAACCCACTGCCGAAGTTCTGGGCATAACTCTTTGCCAGCGTCAGCGCTTTTTTTTGCCCCTCGTTGCTCACCTGGTAATTTGCGAAGGTGCAATTGCGGTGCAGATCGCAAATACCAGAACGGCCAAAAATCTTCTCCGAGCGAGCGCGCTGATTTTCTTTTTCCAGCTCCGCTGCTCGCTTTCGTCCCTCCTCCAGTTGCCAGGCCATTAACTCCGTGGCATTGGTGAACTTCGGCTGAATGCCTTCAGGGATCAGTCGCTGAAGGCGGCCCAGAACGTCATTCGTCGTTTTCATCTTTACCCTCTAAATCCTGGTGGTATTGCATTGTCAGGTGTCGATACTGTCAGGGCTGGCTGGCGGCGCTGGCCTTTCGCCTGAGCGACCGATTTAGCACGAGATGTTTGCAGACTGGACGCAAAGGTCTGCTCCCACTGGATGTGGTGTTTTACCTTCCCCTCGCATTGCCAGTAATCACGGAACTGCTGCAGCTCAACCGCGGTATAACCAGGACGTTCACCAAGGTTGATGCCCCAGAGCGCAGCCTGCCCCACGAAATCAGTTCCGGGGATCCAGTCGTTGGTGATCGGGAATTTCCCGAACGGTGGGAAATATTCGTTTTGCTCGCGCTCCTCTCTCTCTGGGTTTTCTTTTAGATCTGTATCTGTATCTGTATCTGTATCTTTATTAGTTGAGTTTCCGTTGGCCTCCTGTTGCAACGGAACTTCAACGCCCGTTGAACACCCGTTGTCATTTCGTTGGTCTTTAGTCTCTTTTTTGGCCTTTCTCGCCTGCGCTGATGCTTTTCCTGCTGCGGACTTCTGACTGAGTGAAGTTTTCACTGCCTCCAGATCCCTCTCAATTCGCTCTTGCGACCACTCGCTACCGTTGTCGTTAAAAAACTCTTTTAACGAAGGCTCAACGGCGTTCCAACGGTCGTTGCTCAGCCGTGCTATTTTCGCCAGCCTGTTTTTAGGGATCGGTCTTCCTGTCTGCCAGTAATTGAACATCAGCAGCAGGTAAGCGCCGTGCTCTTCCGTAGACAGATGCATGGTGTCCGCCAGGTAATCAGCAATGTAGAGTTGCATATAGGGCAGCGCTGCCATGTTTACTCCTGTTGCCCGGAGTGCCGGGTCGTATGGTCATTGGTCAAAACTCGATTACGTGAATAGTGGAGCCAGCGCCTGCAGGTGAGCGATCACCACACCAGCCAGTTCTCCCGGTAGCAGGGCTGCGTTGGCAAGAAGATTTTCAAAACCCTCCTTCGCTTGCTTCTTGCTCGGCAGGCCCAGCAACTTCGATTGGTGGTGCTCCCCGGTCTCTCTTATTGCTTCGGCCACCAGCTCGATGTCGGTTTTACCCTGGCGGAGACCATGTTTTCTGGCGATCTCAATCGGCATTGCCACGCTGATCGCGTTCGCGAGTTGCATGACATAAGCCGTGTACTTGCTGGAATTGGTTTCGTTTTTCAGGTAGCGGTAAAGGTTCTGTTTGTTCACAGTGATCCCACGTCCGCCCTCTTTTGCCCACTGCTCGGCCACCAGCTGCGTAACAACGTCCTGCGCCTGTCCGGGCAGAGTAAGCTCCCATTCACGAACGGCTGTCAGGATCGCCTGGCGCCGTAAGTTATCTCTGCGACGCGGTTCATAATGATTTTTCGATTTCAGCGAAGCGGTTTTTTGTCGGCTAAGATGTTCAAACGTTACTGTTTGCATGCTCGTCACCTTGTTCATCACTTTTTGGCGGGAAAACACTATCAAGTGTGCATTCGGCGCCCAGTTGATTGAATTTCTCAACAATGAGCCTGCAATCGTTGAGAGTTGGCTTTCTCGTTCCATTTTCGTAATTCGAAATACGCGACTGGCGCCAACCGAACATTGAAGCCAGTTGATCTTGAGTGAGCCCGAGGGATTGCCTCGTCTTTGCGATGTTGTTCATTGCTACCTCGTTATGAATACGATGAGAGAATTAAACACGCTGCGTGTTTGATTGTCAACACCGTTTGTTTTTTGAGTGATAACACGCAACGTGGTAAAACATCTTTATGAACATGAATGATCAGATTGCCGCCCGGTTAAAACGGGCCAGAGAGCAAAAAGGTATTTCGCAGAAGGCGCTTGCGGAGTTGTGCGGGTGGGCGCAGTCACGTGTTGGAAATTACGAATCAGGCAGCAGAACAATCGGTATTGACGACGCAATTACCCTCGCTAAGGCTCTAAAGGTAGCGCCAGCAGACCTGGTTTTCGGTGCTGATTCGACAGAGTCATGGATAACAGCACGCCATCGCCATCTTATCGAGCTCTTTGATCAGCTGCCAGAAAGTGAGCAGGATCGAATGATTGATTTGTTCGAGGTACGGCTCAAAGAAATTGATGATTACGTACAGAAGTATCTCCGCGGACGTTTTAAAACATCCGATAACTAATTTTTTTCTCTCCCCCTCTTAATCACCAAACCAGCCGTAGCGCTGGTTTTTTTATTGCCCATAATTCGGAATTCGCATTTTTTCGCCTCAAACAAACACACCGCGTGTTGACAATAAAACACCGAATGGGTTTTACTATATCCACACCAAGCAGCAAGTAAGTCATCCAGGCAGGACGCCCACGTAGTAGCTGCCGGCGGCATATGAAACACCGGATGAGATGACAAAAACTAACGCGCAGCAGGCTTTACCGTTCCGTCGGCCAGACGCAAAGGGCAACAAGGAGATAACCATGATCGACTACGCACGTAATCCCGTAAGACAGCAGGCTATTCGCCTCAACATCTTTGAAATCTTGATCCGCAAGTTCTGCTACTTCATGGCGCAGAAAGGTAATCCAGAGCTCAACGCATGACCTCGCTCTTCGCCTTAATCGTTACCGTCTGCGCCCTCACCGGGGAATGCTCAGACATCATGCTCGGCGTTTATAACACCGAGGCGGTTTGTGAAGCAGCTGCCGCAGAGCAGCATGTGAAAGGACAGTGTTACCCGTACAAATCGGCTGACGACCAACAGCCAGCGTTACATTTTTAATCGAGTTTTGACCAATGGCCTGACTGGCCCTGAAGGGATCCATTATGGAATTTGGAATGAAACGAGTGATGGCATCTGTCCAGGCTGTTGCTGTTCTGGACAGAATCTACTGCGGCACACCAGTTCCGCTGGCCAGACTGAGTAAAGAAATGAAGCTCTCGGTTTCCTACCTGGAGCAAATCTTCAAGCGGCTGCGCAGCGGTAACCTGGTCACCTCACACAGAGGGCCCGGTGGCGGTTATAGCCTTCGTGAAGGTGATATCTCAGTTTCAGCTGTCATTCGCGCAGTAAGCAAGATCCCGTCGAACACCGCGTTCGACCCGGTGCTTGATGCACTTGATGGAGTGCTTATCTCTCAGCTGGCGAATAAGCCCGGCGCCCAATAAGCACAAAACCCGCGCAAGGCGGGTTAAGTACCCGGTCAGCCGACCAAAGCTTTCCGGAATCGAGTTTTGACCAATGACCACTACCTAAGCAGCGCTCATCAGCTGTTGGGTATCTTACACCCAAACGAGGCTCCAAGATGGAATTTTTTAATCATATTAAGGCGACCCAGAAATCAGGCAAACCTGACGCCATCTACTGGGGGACATTTAAAACAGAAGCCCGCGCCAATCTTGCACTGGATGTTGCACTCGAAGATGCAGGCATTGAAACTGGCCGCGGGAAAGACTACCTCAAGCCGATCCGTACAGACATGCCGGTTGTGGATGATCTGCCCGAAGAAGGCGTTGTTTGCTTCGAGTTCTGCAAGCGCTACACCCTGGCCGACGACCAGCGCACCTGGAAGGTGATCTCCGGCGCCGCAACTCAGGGTGAAACCACCCCCACCCCGGTGGTCACCAGCGATGCAGATCTGCCTGCCGCGCCTGTATCTTCTACTGACACAGCAGTCGCCGACAACACCTCCCTGCTTGAAAATCGCACCCCGGCTGTCCGCTTCGCCGTCCATCTGTTGGGTGACAAGTACCTTTCGGAGATCAGCCAGGAGCAGCAGATTATCGCCAACGAACTGGCGACCGATGAGGGGAATGCTTACTTCCAGAACATGCTGCAGGCCAAAAATGACGTTGCTGATATTTGCGATCTCAGCCTGCATGCTGAGTGGAAACTGGTGCAGGCCATCAAAGACGTTTTCCCGCAGGACAAAGAACACGAACCCGCGCTGCTGGCCGCCTTCATGTCGGGCTGGATTAACGCCGATGATCGCAATCAGCTGGTTGAGGACTGGAAGAGCGGCAAGCTTCCAGCCAGGGATGAAGCCCCTAAACCCCATTATGAACATGGCCTGCAGATCAGCGAACACGATACCGGAGGAGCCCACTACCCTGTTTGCAAAATGTCATTCCGCAAACAACTGCTGGCCCAACTGACGGTGGACGAACTGCGCCACCACATTACCCGCAGCGAGAATGCAGAGCTCTACGCACTGGAAATGGATACCGACAATGGCTATGTCCAGGATCTGCTGCTCGCCGCTGAAAACTTCCCGGAAGTTAAGGCTTTCGACACCAAAGACCTTTGGCGCTACACAACCGCCATTCGCAAAGTGTTCAGCATGCATAAGCGCCATGAGCTGGGCCTGCTTTTGCAGTTCACAAAGGCCTTCGTAACTACTCCATATATCGACCGCGGGATCCTGACGCGTGAATGGGCTGCCGGTAACCGCATTAACCTCGTGCAGCGCACCGACGCTGGCACCAATGCCGACGGTGGGTATGTAACTGACCGCGGCGCTGACGCACACCATACCCTGGATACTCTCGATCTGGAGATCGCCAGCGCCCTGCTGCCGATGGACTTCAACTATCGGGAAATCCCGGGCAGCATCGCCCGCCGCGCCAAGGAAATCATCGAGAAAAAAGAAGAACCATGGAAATCGTGGAGCAAAATTCTGCGCAACCAGCCCGGCATTCTGGCAGTGAACCGCACAGCCATCTTCAACCTGGTGCGCATCGCGCCGGAGAACATTCATCTGACGCCTGCGGCTCACCTTGAGTTCGTAAACCAGACAATGACGGCTGAGTTTAACGCTGCAACCGAACTGCTGCCGATCCCTGCAGCCTCCGCCGCTCTGGTTGCGAATGAAATAACCACCAATCCTGCAGATGAAAAATCTTCTCGAGCCCCTCTCTGCACTCACGAGGAAAACCTGAAACGAGTACGTGAAGAGGGCGCACGCCGTCGTGCGGATGAGGCCAGCAGTCAGCCGCAGGTCGCGAACCTCGGCGGAGGCGTATTCGCCATCGATGGCCTGATGAACGAAAAACAAACAGGAAATGATGACCGTTCATCGGTTAATAAGGAGACCACCAGCGATGTGCAGATGGAAGAGACTAACCCGGCGAAAGGAGAAAGTGTTGGCGCGGTTCCAGCAGGCGAAAGCACTGATGCAGCTACTGCGCAAACAGATGCCGTAGCGGGAACCATATGCACTGGTTGTGGTACCGAAGGCGGCAGCGGTTGCCCTGACTGTGGGGCCGCGGTTGGCGATGCAACTTATGTGGGAATGGAGGCGGGTCTGGAAGAGGAACTGGAGACGCTGGGGGCTGATACCTCAAACTCGGAAACCATGTTCACGCACCTGATGGTGGATCTCGAGACAATGGGTAAAAAACCGGGCGCGCCGATCGTTTCTGTGGGGGCAGTATTCTTTGACCCGGCCAGCGGGAAAACCGGTGCTGAATACTATCAGGTGATTAGCTTGGAATCGTCGATGTCATTCGGGGCCAGGCCAGATGCCAGCACCATCCTCTGGTGGTTGAAGCAATCGCCGGAAGCACGATCTGCAATCGTGGTGGATGATACGGTCGGCCTGGTGGAAGCGTTGGAGCAATTCCTCGACTTCATTGCTGAAAACGCGGCTAATGGCTCGAAGAATGTGCAGCTCTGGGGGAATGGTAGCTCTTTCGATTGCTCACTTCTGGAAGCAGCTTTAGAACTGGCCGACACGCCCTTCCCGATCCCGCACTGGAACTATCGGGATGTTCGTACTGTTGTCGAACTGGGCAAAGCTGTTGGGCTGAACTCGCGCTACGACATCCCTTTTGTAGGCGATCAGCATAATGCCCTGGCCGACGCCCGCCACCAGGTCAAATACGTATCAGCTATCTGGCAGCGCCTGACAGCAATCTGATTTCAGTTTTTCAGCCAATGGCCCGTTTCTGGGCCATTATGAGGTAAAGCATATGATCCAGATGTTAACTCTCGAAGAATGGGCTGCTGAAAAATACAGAAGCAACCCTCCAAGCGTGTCGACACTTCGACGATATGCGAAGCAGAATCAGTTCTCTCCACCAGCAATGAAGCAGGGCCGCTTATGGCGCGTTCGTGAAGATGCTGAGTTGGTAGGGGAACTGGCCGCGCCGGTACTTAAGAAGAACGACTCCATATTGCTGCAAAGGATTTTGAACGATGGCTGCCAGACCACGTAAAAACAATGTCTCTGTACCGAACCTTTACCCTCTCTACAGCAGGAAGGTGAACAAGGTTTACTGGCGCTATAAGCATCCAATCACCGGCAAGTTCCATGCGCTGGGCACTGACGAAGTGGAGGCCATTGCGATTGCTACTGAGGCAAACGCGCGTCTGGCAGAACAGAGAACCCGGCAGATTTTGGCGATCAGTGACAGGATCGCCACAAGCAAAGGCAAAGCGATAACGGTTTCAACATGGCTCGACCGATACTGGAAAATTCAGGAAGAGCGCCTGGCTTCAGGTGACATTAAATTAAACACATTCAAACAAAAAAATAAGCCAGCGGCTCTTCTGCGTGAACGTGTTGGTATGAAATTGTTGCCATCCGTTGATGTACGCGATATCGCCCAAATTCTTGATGAATATATTGCGGCGGGTCAGGCGAGAATGGCTCAGGTTATTCGAACCGTTTTGGTCGATATATTTAAAGAGGCGCAACACGCAGGTGAAGTTCCCCCGGGTTACGATCCTGCGTCAGCCACTAAAAAGCCCAGACGTAGAATCACCCGGCAGCGACTTAGCCTTGAGGAATGGCAGCGGATATTCGAGATTGCAGACGCCAACCACCAATATATGGGTAACGCTATGCTGCTGGCTTTGGTAACCGGCCAACGCCTTGGTGATATTTCGAGGATGAAATTTAGCGATGTCTGGGATGATCAGCTGCACATTATTCAGGAGAAAACAGGAAGCAAAATCGCGATCCCGTTATCGCTCCGCCTGAACGCCATCAACTGGAGTTTGCGGGATGTTATATCGCGCTGTCGTGATTATGCGGTTAGCCCTTACCTCGTCCATTTTTTCAGGGCAACATCGCAAGCAGAGCGTGGAGCCCAGGTTAAAGCGAACACGCTCACAATGAATTTTAGTAAGGCCCGGGATAAGGCAGGGATCGACTGGAGGGAAGGAACGCCGGCGACATTCCATGAGCAGCGATCGCTATCGGAACGTCTTTATAAGGAACAGGGAATTGACACTAAAAAGTTGCTCGGCCACAAGTCACAGCAGCAGACCGATCGCTACAACGACGACCGCGGGAAGGACTGGACGACAATCGCGATATAGGATTTTGGGGTGGGGTTTTGATAACTTGTTTTGATAAAATTTTGATAACCGTTCGAAAGCTAATAATAAAAAACGGGAACCAACAGGCTCCCGTTTGCATACAACCCGAAATCCGGATTACATGTTTTCGATGATCGCTTCACCAAACTCTGAACATTTCAGCAGTTTAGCGCCTTCCATCAGGCGTTCGAAGTCATAGGTCACGGTCTTGTTGTTGATCGCGCCTTCCATACCTTTAACAATCAGGTCTGCGGCTTCGAACCACTCCATATGACGCAGCATCATTTCTGCGGAGAGGATGATGGAACCTGGGTTCACTTTGTCCTGACCAGCATACTTCGGTGCGGTACCGTGGGTCGCTTCGAACAGGGCGCACTCGTCACCGATGTTCGCGCCTGGTGCGATACCGATACCGCCAACCTGTGCCGCCAGGGCGTCGGAAATGTAGTCACCGTTCAGGTTCATACAGGCGATAACGTCGTATTCAGCCGGACGCAGCAGGATCTGCTGCAGGAACGCATCGGCGATGACATCTTTAATGATGATCTCTTTGCCGGTGTTCGGGTTCTTGATCTTCTGCCATGGGCCGCCGTCGATCAGCTCGCCACCGAACTCTTCCGCCGCCAGCTGGTAACCCCAGTCTTTGAACGAACCTTCGGTGAACTTCATGATGTTGCCTTTGTGAACGATGGTCACAGAGTCACGGTCGTTGGTGATCGCGTACTCAATCGCTGCACGAACCAGGCGCTTGGTGCCTTCTTCGGAGCACGGCTTGATGCCGATACCGCAATGTTCAGGGAAGCGAATTTTCTTCACGCCCATCTCTTCGCGCAGGAACTTGATGACTTTTTCGGCTTCTGCGGAGTCCGCTTTCCACTCGATGCCCGCATAGATATCTTCGGAGTTTTCACGGAAGATAACCATGTCGGTCAGTTCAGGGTGTTTAACCGGGCTTGGAGTACCCTGGTAGTAACGTACCGGGCGCAGGCAGACGTACAGGTCGAGTTCCTGACGCAGAGCAACGTTCAGGGAGCGAATACCGCCACCGACTGGGGTAGTCAGCGGGCCTTTGATGGCAACGCGGTAGTCACGAATCAGGTCCAGCGTTTCAGCTGGCAGCCAGACATCCTGGCCGTAAACATGGGTAGATTTTTCACCGGTGTAAATTTCCATCCAGGAAATTTTACGCTCGCCTTTATAGGCTTTCTCAACAGCGGCATCCACCACTTTCAGCATCGCTGGGGTTACATCAACACCGATACCGTCACCTTCGATGAACGGGATAATCGGATTGTTTGGAACGTTCAGCTTACCGTCTTGCAGGGTGATCTTTTTACCTTCCGCCGGAACAACTACTTTGCTTTCCATTAACCTCTCCTTCGAGCGCTTCTGGTTGTTACTGATCTTATGTTAATAATTTGTAATGAGCCCACCGATAGTACCTGAATGTCTGGCGCCATGAAAGGCATTCGTTATTAGGCTATAATGCGGCAATTGATAACGTCTGAAAATACCATGCAGAAAACTTCTTTTAGAAATCACCGGGTTGAACGATTCAGCACCCGACAAGCGTCCAGACCACGCAAGCAACGCGCGCCAACACGCGTCGTTTTGTTCAATAAACCTTACGATGTCCTGCCGCAGTTTACCGACGAAGCCGGACGCAGCACGTTGAAGGATTACATCCCCGTTCAGGGGGTCTATGCCGCAGGCCGACTCGATCGCGACAGCGAAGGGCTGATGGTGCTCACCAACGACGGCGAGCTGCAGGCCAGGCTCACCCAGCCCGGCAAACGCACCGGCAAAATCTACTATGTGCAGGTCGAAGGTGTCCCGGACGACGCGGCGCTGGATGCTTTACGTAACGGCGTTACGCTGAACGATGGCCCTACCCTGCCCGCAGGCATTGAGCTGGTGAATGAGCCAGAGTGGCTCTGGCCGCGCAATCCGCCGATCCGCGAGCGCAAATCGATTCCCGTTTCGTGGATCAAAGTCACCCTTTATGAAGGCCGTAACCGCCAGGTGCGGCGCATGACGGCCCATGTCGGCCATCCGACGTTGCGCCTGATCCGCTACGCCATGGGCAGTTACACGCTGGATAACCTCGCCAACGGTGAGTGGCGGGATGTTACCGAACAAGGAGAGCCTCATGTTTAAACCGCATGTCACAGTGGCCACGATTGTGCACGCCCAGGGCAAATTTTTGGTGGTGGAAGAGATCATCAACGGCAAAGCGCTCTGGAATCAGCCTGCGGGCCACCTGGAAGCCGACGAGACGCTGGTCCAGGCGGCGCAGCGTGAGCTGTGGGAAGAGACCGGCATTCATGCCAGGCCGCAACATTTCATCCGCCTCCATCAATGGATCGCGCCGGACAAAACGCCGTTTATCCGTTTTTTGTTCGCCATTGAGCTTAACGAAACGTGCGCCACTGAGCCGCACGACAGCGATATCGATCGTTGCCTGTGGGTGGATGCCGACACCATTCTTAACGCAACAAATCTGCGCTCCCCGCTGGTTGCGGAGAGCATTCGCAGCTACCTGACCGGCCAGCGTCTGCCACTGGAGACCATCGGCGAATTTAACTGGCCGTTTACAGAGGGTGTCAATGCCGGGGGCGCGTGATAGAATACGCCGCCTTGAAGTTCAATGTCGTGAGTATTCCAATGTCTGAAAGCCAAAAAAAAGTGATCGTCGGCATGTCCGGCGGCGTCGATTCTTCCGTCTCTGCCTGGCTGTTGCTGCAACAGGGCTATAAGGTTGAAGGCCTGTTCATGAAGAACTGGGAAGAGGACGATGGCGAGGAATACTGCACGGCCGCCGCGGATCTGGCTGATGCCCAGGCGGTATGCGACAAGCTCGGCATTGAACTGCACACCGTCAATTTTGCCGCAGAATACTGGGATAACGTGTTCGAGCATTTCCTGGCTGAATACAAAGCCGGCCGCACGCCAAACCCGGATATTCTGTGCAACAAAGAGATCAAATTTAAAGCCTTCCTCGAGTTCGCCGCTGAAGATCTGGGTGCTGACTACATCGCCACCGGCCACTACGTGCGCCGCGCAGATGTCGACGGCAAAAGCCAGCTGCTGCGCGGGCTCGACGGTAACAAAGATCAGAGCTACTTCCTCTATACCCTCGGCCACGAACAGATTGCCCAGAGCCTGTTCCCGGTGGGTGAGCTGGAAAAACCAGAAGTGCGTAAAATCGCCGAAGAGCTGGATCTGATTACCGCGAAGAAAAAAGACTCAACCGGTATCTGCTTTATTGGCGAGCGCAAATTCCGTGAGTTCCTTGGCCGCTATCTCCCTGCCCAGCCGGGTAAGATCGTGAGCGTAGATGGCGATACCATCGGCGAGCATCAGGGGTTGATGTATCACACCCTGGGCCAGCGTAAGGGCCTCGGTATCGGCGGTATCAAAGAGGGTAGCGAAGATCCGTGGTACGTTGTCGATAAAGATGTCGAAAACAATATTCTGATTGTGGCCCAGGGTCATGACCATCCGCGTCTGATGTCCGTCGGGTTGATTGCCCAACAGCTGCACTGGGTCGACCGCGAGCCGCTGAAAGGCACGCTGCGCTGCACGGTGAAAACCCGCTACCGTCAGACCGATATCCCCTGCACCGTGACTGCGCTTGATGACGAACGCATTGAAGTGCGTTTCGACGAGCCGGTCGCCGCCGTGACCCCGGGTCAGTCTGCTGTCTTCTACAGCGGTGAAATCTGCCTTGGCGGCGGTATCATCGAACAACGCCTGCCGCTGACCGCGGTTTAATGCGATAACACACAGAAAGGAGCAAGTGTGGCGAAGAATTATTATGACATCACCCTGGCGCTGGCGGGAATTTGCCAGTCTGCCCGTCTGGTGCAACAGCTGGCGCATCAGGGTCACTGCGACGCTGACGCGCTGCACGTTTCGCTCAACAGCGTCGTGGATCTGAACCCCAGTTCAACCCTCGGCGTGTTTGGTGGTAGCGAAGCGAATCTTCGTCTCGGTCTGGAAACCTTGCTCGGCGTGTTAAATGCCAGCAACCGTCAGGGGCTTAACACCGAACTGACGCGTTATACCCTCAGCATGATGGTGCTGGAGCGTAAGCTGAATGCCGCCAAAGGGGCGATGGATACCCTCGGTGAGCGCATTACCGGCCTGCAGCGCCAGCTGGAACATTTCGAGCTGCAGTCCGATACCTTACTCAGCGCCATGGCGGGCATCTATGTGGATGTTATCAGCCCACTGGGGCCGCGTATCCAGGTGACCGGCTCCCCTGCCGTATTGCAAAGCCCACAGGTGCAGGCCAAAGTACGCGCCTCCCTGCTCGCCGGTATTCGTGCCGCGGTACTGTGGCAACAGGTCGGCGGTGGCCGCCTGCAGCTAATGTTTTCTCGTAATCGCCTGACTACTCAGGCAAAACAAATTCTTGCTCATTGTTAACCTCCCGGAGTTGCGAATTATGGAATTATCCTCACTGACCGCCGTTTCCCCTGTCGATGGACGCTACGGCGATAAAGTCAGCGCGCTGCGCGGGATCTTCAGCGAATATGGTCTGCTGAAATTCCGCGTACAGGTTGAAGTACGCTGGCTGCAAAAGCTGGCCGCGCAGGCAGCAATCAAGGAAGTTCCTGCTTTTGACAGCCAGGCAAACGATTACCTCGATAAAATCGTCGCAGAGTTTAATGAAGAAGATGCCGCGCGCATTAAGACTATTGAGCGCACCACCAACCACGACGTGAAGGCGGTTGAATATTTCCTGAAAGAGAAAGTGGCAAGCGTCCCGGCCCTGCACGCGGTATCAGAATTTATTCACTTCGCCTGTACCTCAGAAGATATCAACAACCTCTCCCACGCGCTGATGCTCTCTACCGCGCGTGAAGAAGTGGTGCTGCCATACTGGCGCAAAATCATCGATGCGGTGAAAGCCCTGGCAGTAGAGTATCGCGATATCCCCCTGCTCTCCCGTACCCACGGCCAGCCTGCAACCCCGTCCACCATCGGCAAAGAGATGGCGAACGTCGCCTACCGTATGGAGCGTCAGTACCGCCAGCTTGAGCAGGTGGAGATCCTCGGTAAAATCAACGGCGCCGTGGGTAACTATAACGCTCACATCGCAGCCTACCCGGAAGTGGACTGGCACCAGTTCAGCGAAGAGTTCGTTACCTCTCTGGGGATCCAGTGGAACCCGTACACCACCCAGATTGAGCCGCACGACTACATTGCCGAGCTGTTTGACTGCATCGCGCGCTTCAACACCATTCTGATCGACTTCGACCGCGACATCTGGGGTTACATCGCCCTGAACCACTTCAAGCAGAAGACCATCGCCGGTGAAATCGGTTCATCCACCATGCCGCACAAGGTCAACCCAATCGACTTCGAAAACTCCGAAGGCAACTTGGGTCTGGCAAACGCGCTGCTGCAGCACATGGCCAGCAAACTGCCGGTTTCCCGCTGGCAGCGCGACCTGACCGACTCCACCGTGCTGCGTAACCTGGGCGTGGGCATCGGCTACGCGCTGATTGCGTATCAGTCTACCCTGAAGGGTGTGAGCAAGCTGGAAGTGAACCGCGAGCGTCTGCTCGACGAACTGGATCACAACTGGGAAGTGCTGGCGGAGCCAATCCAGACCGTAATGCGTCGCTATGGTATCGAGAAGCCGTACGAAAAACTGAAAGAGCTGACCCGCGGCAAGCGCGTCGATGCCGAAGGCATGAAGCAGTTTATCGACGGTCTGGCCCTGCCAGAAGAGGAGAAAACCCGTCTGAAAGCGATGACTCCGGCAAACTACATCGGTCGCGCCATTGCGATGGTTGATGAGCTGAAATAACGCTTTTTACCCTCTTTCCGCCCGGAAAGAGGGTTCCTTTCCCCCGGTTTACGAAATGTTTATCCCCGCCGCAACATAATCAGCGTTAAACTACTCTGACCATTCATATTAGGGAGAAGCGATGATGCGCGTACTGGTTGTTGAGGATAATGCGTTGCTACGTCATCACCTGAAAGTTCAGCTTCAGGAGATGGGGCATCAGGTGGATGATGCTGAAGATGCCAAAGAAGCCGATTACTATCTCAATGAACATCTGCCCGATATCGCCATCGTTGACCTGGGTCTGCCTGATGAAGATGGTCTGTCGCTGATCCGCCGCTGGCGCAGCCACGATGTCTCTTTGCCGGTACTGGTTTTAACCGCCCGCGAAGGCTGGCAGGATAAGGTTGAAGTGCTCAGCGCCGGTGCCGATGACTACGTCACCAAACCTTTCCATATTGAAGAAGTTGCCGCCCGCATGCAGGCGTTGATGCGCCGCAACAGCGGTCTGGCCTCGCAGGTGATCTCCATTCCGCCGTTTCAGGTCGATCTCTCCCGTCGCGAACTGGCGATAAATGACGAGGTGATTAAGCTGACGGCTTTTGAGTACACCATTATGGAGACGCTGATCCGTAACAGCGGCAAGGTGGTGAGCAAAGATTCCCTGATGCTCCAGCTCTACCCTGACGCGGAGCTGCGCGAAAGCCACACCATCGATGTTCTGATGGGGCGTCTGCGTAAGAAAATTCAGGCGCAGTACCCGGAGGATGTCATCACCACCGTGCGCGGGCAGGGTTATCTTTTCGAATTACGCTAAATGAAAAATCTCCTGCGTCACTTTCTGCCGCTGTCGCTGCGGTTTCGATTCCTGCTGGCGACAGCAGTAGTGGTGCTGGTGCTCTCCCTGGCCTACGGTATGGTCGCGCTGGTGGGCTACAGCGTCAGTTTCGACAAAACCACCTTCCGCCTGCTGCGCGGCGAAAGCAATCTCTTCTATACCCTCGCCAGATGGGAAGACAATAAAATCAGCATCGATATGCCGGAGCATCTGGATCGCCAGAGCCCGACCATGTCGCTGATTTATGATGAAAAAGGCAGGCTGCTGTGGGCCCAGCGCGACGTGCCGTGGCTGATTAAAAGTATCCGCCCGGAGTGGTTAAGAGCCAACGGCTTTCATGAGCTGGAAGCCAATGTTGATGCCACCAGCGTGCTGGTCGGTAACGATCGGAACATGCAGCGGGAGCTGGCCGAGATCCGCGAGGATGACGACGACAGCGAGCTGACCCACTCGGTGGCGGTAAATATTTACCCCGCGACCCTCCAGATGCCCCAGTTGACCATTGTGGTCATCGACACCATTCCGGTTGAGCTTAAACGTTCCTATATGGTGTGGAACTGGTTCGTCTACGTGCTCGCCGCCAACCTGCTGCTGGTGATCCCCCTGCTCTGGCTGGCCGCCTGGTGGAGCCTGCGCCCTATCGAGTCGCTGGCGAAAGAGGTGCGCGAGCTGGAAGAACATCACCGTGAAAAACTCGACCCGAACACCACCCGGGAACTCACCAGCCTGGTGCGCAATCTTAACCGGCTGCTGAAAAGCGAGCGCGAACGTTACGATAAGTACCGCACCACCCTCACCGATCTCACCCACAGCCTGAAAACCCCGCTGGCGGTCATGCAGAGCACGATGCGATCCCTGCGCAGCGCGAAGCTGAGCGCCGAAGAAGCAGAACCCGTGATGCTGGAGCAGATCAGCCGTATCTCCCAGCAGATTGGTTACTACCTGCACCGGGCCAGCATGCGCACCGGCAGCACCCTGCTGAGCCGGGAGCTGCACCCCGTCGCCCCGCTGCTCGACAGTCTGACTTCTGCGCTGAACAAAGTTTACCAGCGCAAGGGGGTGAACATCACCCTCGATATCTCCCCGGAAATCAGCTTCGTCGGCGAAAAAAATGACTTTATGGAAGTGATGGGCAACCTGCTGGATAACGCCTGTAAATATTGCCTGGAGTTTGTTGAAGTCTCCGCCCGTCAGGGAGAGGACCAGCTGCATATTATCGTTGAGGATGATGGCCCCGGGATCCCTCAGGGCAAACGTGACCAGGTCTTCGATCGCGGCCAGCGCGCCGACACCTTGCGCCCCGGTCAGGGGGTCGGCCTTTCGGTCGCCCGGGATATTGTGGAGCAGTATGGCGGCAGAATCGAAACCAGCGACAGTCTGCTGGGCGGTGCCCGAATGGAGGCAATTTTTGGTCGTCAGCATCTGACAAGCGACGATAGTTAAACCCCAGGGTGAAAAAAGCGTGATTCTCACACGCAGGCTGCCGAGCTTCCGTTATAATCCGAGTCATTAAAAGCCTGCGGAATATAAATATGGATTATCAATTAGCTCTTAACTGGCCCGACTTTATCGAACGTTACTGGCAAAAACGTCCGGTTGTCCTGAAACGCGGCATCGCCAACTTCGTCGATCCGATCTCTCCCGATGAGCTGGCTGGCCTGGCCATGGAGAGCGAAGTCGACAGTCGTCTCGTCAGCCATCAGGACGGTAAATGGCAGGTGAGCCACGGCCCGTTTGAAAGCTACGACCACCTGGGCGAGAGCAACTGGTCGTTACTGGTGCAGGCAGTTAACCACTGGCACCAGCCCGCCGCAGCCCTGATGCTGCCATTCCGCGCCCTGCCCGACTGGCGGATGGACGATCTGATGATCTCCTTCTCCGTACCCGGGGGCGGCGTTGGCCCGCATTTGGATCAGTACGATGTGTTTATCATCCAGGGTACCGGCCGCCGCCGCTGGCGCGTGGGTGAAAAGGTGCCGATGAAACAGCACTGTCCGCACCCCGACCTGCTGCAGGTCGATCCGTTTGTCGGCATCATCGACGAAGAGCTGGAGCCGGGCGATATTCTCTATATTCCACCGGGCTTCCCGCACGAGGGCTACTCCCTTGAGAACTCGATGAACTATTCAGTCGGTTTCCGTGCCCCAAGCGGTCGCGAGATGATCAGCGGGTTTGCCGACTATGTTCTGCAGCGTGAACTGGGCAGCCACCGCTTCAGCGATCCGGCGGTCCCTTCCCGCGAACATCCGGCCGATATTCTGCCGCAGGAGCTGGATCAGCTGCGCGGAATGATGCTGGAGATGATCAACCAGCCGGAACATTTCAATCAGTGGTTCGGGGAGTTTATCAGCCAATCCCGTCACGAGCTGGACGTCTCCCTGCCGGAGCCGCCGTATCAGCCGGATGAAATCTATGATGCGCTTCAGCAGGGCGACAAGCTGGCGCGTCTGGGTGGATTGCGGGTGTTACGTATTGGCGAAGCGGTGTATGTCAATGGCGAGCAGCTGGATTCCCCGCACCGTCCGGCGCTGGAGGCCCTTGCCAGCCATATGGTGCTGACTGCCGATCATTTCGGCGATGCGCTGGACGATCCGTCGTTCCTCGCGATGATGGCCGCGCTGGTGAACAGCGGGTACTGGTTCTTCGAGGACTGAGTCGTTTGTGGGTTGCCGGGCGGCACTGCGTTTGCCCGGCCTACAACGTCGTCTGTGACAACGCCCGGTGGCGCTTCGCTTACCAGGCCTACAAAACCCTATCGTAGGCCGGGTAAGGCGTAGCCGCCACCCGGCTTTTTTATCGCCGCTCTCCGGTGTCAAAATCCTCTATCTCCCCAGCCCAATCCTCCGGGTATATCCCTTCCCGTACATCACGATGAAAGGTGGAATAGGGCCACGCTTTCACGCGCGTCACATAGCCATGTTTCAGCGGGTTGATATGGATGTAATCCGTATGTCGCCGCAGGTCGTTATCATCCCGGATGGTATGTTCCCAGAAGCGTGGCTGCCAGATGCCTGACATCCCCAGCACGCGGGTGAAGGTCTTTTTGATGTCTCTCCAGCGGCCGGAGTAATCCGTGTCATTTTCGGGTAACGTCCAGATACAGTGCATATGTTCCGGCAGGATCACCCAGGCATTAATCAGAAAAGGTTTGCGGCGTTTAACACATTGCGTTGACGCACGAAGCGTATCGATATGACGCGTCAGCAGATCGCTGCGCCGGTTTTGCAGGTTAACGGTGAAAAACCAGGTTCCGCCTGGCACATAATGTCGACGGTAGTTTGACATATGAGGTTCCCTCCTCATGTGTGGAAATGCCGGGCGGCACGTTGTTTGCCCGGCCTACGCGTTTACCGTAGGCCGGGTAAGGCGTAGCCGCCACCCGGCGTCAAACGGCGACTATTGTTTTGCGGTGAGCTCCGCAATCCGCACAATCACCTGCACCGCTTTTTCCATCCCCTCGAGGGTCACGAACTCATGCTTGCCGTGGTAGTTATAGCCCCCGGTGAACAGATTCGGGCACGGCAGCCCCATAAAGGAGAGTTGTGCGCCATCGGTGCCGCCGCGGATCGGCTTAAGCTGCGGCTCGACGTCGCAGTCGCGCATCGCCTGCTGTGCCACCTCAAGGATGTAAGGATGCTCGATCACCTTTTCATGCATATTGTAATAGCTGTCTTCGATGACCAGCTCAATGTAGCAGTCCGGGTGGAGTCCTTTGCCCACCTTTTTCGCGATATCCATCATCTTGCGTTTGCGCGCTTCAAACCCTTCGCGGTTGAAATCACGGATGATGTAGTGCATATCCGCGCGGTCCACCGTCCCTTTGATGCTGGTGAGGTGGTAGAAGCCCTCATAGCCTTCGGTTTGTTCCGGGCTTTCATCTGCCGGGACTTCGGCATGAATGCGCGCCGCCAGCGATAGCGCGTTCACCATCACCCCTTTCGCGGTGCCTGGGTGGACGTTGTTGCCGACGATACGGATATTCACCGACGCCGCATTGAAGTTCTCGAACTCCAGCTCCCCCACGCCACCGCCGTCAACGGTGTAGGCCCAGCGGGCATCGAACGCCTCAACGTCAAAATGCTTCGCCCCTTTGCCCACCTCTTCATCGGGGGTAAAGGCCACGCGGATATCGCCGTGCGGCACGTTGTTGTTCTTCAGCACCGCCAGCGCGGTCATGATCTCGGCAACGCCCGCTTTGTCATCAGCCCCCAGCAGCGTTTTGCCGTCGGTGGTGATCAGGGTCTGGCCGAGCAACTGATGTAATACCGGGAACATCACCGGCGACAGCACTTCGTCACCGACGCCAAGGGCGATATCACCGCCCCGATAATTCTCAACAATCTGCGGATTGACGTTTTTACCGCTAAAATCCGGTGAGGTATCGACATGGGAAATAAAGCCAATGGCAGGAATATCACCGCTCACATTCGCAGGTAGCGTGCCCATTACCGTCCCTTTTTCACTTAAGGTCACGTTAACGAGCCCCAACTCCTCCAGCTGGTTTTTTAACAGCTGCAACAGCTTCCACTGCCCTTCGGTGCTTGGCACCTGGCGGACACCCGGCTTAGATTGGGTATCCAGCGATACGTACTGTAAAAAACGCTCAAGTAATTTATCCATGCAGTCACCCTCACTTTTCGTGACAACATTATCAGTAAGCAGCAAAACCCAAATATTGCGTCAGGTCACTTTTATCCCGTAAACGAGAATATTTCCGTTTCTCTCGTCGTTTGCTAATAAATGTAGCTTATCAATGGGTAACAAGGATTGGCGATTGCAGCGCTTTCCCGTAGAATGTCCGCCCTCATTACGTTTCACCAAGGTGGTTAACCACAAACCCCGCTGCGATAAGCATTTGCAGCGTCGATATGGGACTGAATCAAAAATTGAATACACAACCAGCTTCACTGTCACCGTTGGTGCAACTGGCCGGAATTCGTAAAAGCTTTGACGGAAAAACCGTCATTTCCGACCTCGATTTAACGATCAACAACGGCGAATTTCTTACACTACTTGGCCCTTCAGGCTGTGGTAAAACGACAGTGCTTCGCCTTATCGCCGGGCTGGAAAACGTCGATCGCGGTCACATCCATCTGGACAGTCAGGACATTACCCAGGTCCCTGCTGAACACCGCCACGTCAATACCGTCTTTCAAAGTTACGCGCTTTTCCCGCACATGACGGTTTTTGAAAACGTCGCCTTTGGTCTGCGGATGCAAAAAACGCCCGCCAGCGAAATCACCCCGCGCGTCACCGAGGCTCTGCGTATGGTCCAGCTTGAAGCCTTCGCTCAGCGTAAACCGCACCAGCTTTCAGGTGGACAGCAACAGCGTGTCGCCATCGCCCGCGCTGTGGTTAATAAACCGCGCCTGCTGCTGCTGGATGAGTCCCTTTCCGCGCTGGACTACAAGCTGCGCAAGCAGATGCAGAACGAATTAAAGGCGCTGCAGCGTAAGCTCGGGATCACCTTTGTCTTTGTCACCCACGATCAGGAAGAGGCATTGACCATGTCCGATCGCATCGTGGTGATGCGCGACGGCAAAATCGAGCAGGACGGCACGCCGCGCGAGATCTACGAAGAGCCGAAAAACCTGTTTGTCGCCAGCTTTATTGGCGAAATCAACATCTTCAGTGCTACCGTTATTGAACGACTCGACGACCAGCGGGTGCTGGCTAACGTCGAGGGCCGCGCCTGCAATATCTTCGTCAATTTTGCCGTTGAGCCGGGACAGCAGCTGAACGTTCTGCTGCGTCCGGAAGATCTGCGCGTTGATGAGATCCACGACGAAACCGAAGTCGAAGGGCTAATCGGCTATATCCGCGAGCGCAACTACAAAGGCATGACGCTTGAGTCAGTCGTTGAGCTGGAAAACGGCAAGATGGTGATGGTCAGCGAATTCTTTAACGAAGACGATCCTGATTTCGACCACTCGCTCAATCAAAAAATGGTCATTAACTGGGTGGAAAGCTGGGAGGTTGTGCTGGCTGATGAAGAACACAAGTAAATTCCAGAATGTGGTGATCGCCACTATCGTCGGTTGGCTTGTGTTATTTGTCTTTTTACCCAACCTGATGATTATCGCCACCAGCTTCCTGACCCGTGACGACGCCCATTTTGTCTCGCTGGTCTTTACGCTGGAAAATTACGCGCGCCTGCTGGACCCGCTCTATTTCCAGGTCCTGCTCCATTCGCTCAATATGGCGCTGATAGCCACCGTTGCCTGCCTGGTGCTGGGGTATCCCTTTGCCTGGTTCCTGGCGAAGCTGCCGACGAAAGTGCGACCGCTGCTGCTGTTCCTGCTGATTGTGCCCTTCTGGACCAACTCGCTGATCCGCATCTACGGCCTGAAGATCTTTCTCAGCACCAAAGGCTACCTGAACGAGTTTCTGCTGTGGCTGGGCATCATTGATACCCCGATCCGCATCATGTTCACTCCCGGCGCGGTGATTGTGGGGCTGGTCTACATCCTGCTGCCGTTTATGGTGATGCCGCTCTACTCCAGCATTGAGAAGCTGGATAAGCCCCTGCTGGAGGCGGCAAGGGATCTGGGCGCCAGCAAAATCCAGACCTTTATCCGCATTATCATCCCCCTGACCATGCCGGGGATCATTGCCGGCTGCCTGCTGGTGATGCTGCCAGCGATGGGGCTGTTCTACGTCTCTGACCTGATGGGCGGGGCTAAAAACCTGCTGATCGGTAATGTCATCAAGAGCCAGTTCCTCAATATCCGCGACTGGCCGTTCGGTTCGGCCACCAGTATCACCCTGACCCTGGTGATGGGCCTGATGCTGCTGGTCTACTGGCGCGCGTCGCGGCTGCTTAACAGTAAAGGGGAACTTGAATGATCGGTCGACTGCTCCGCGGCGGTTTTATGACTGCGATTTATGCGTACCTCTACATTCCGATCATTATCCTGATCGTGAACTCCTTTAACAGCTCGCGCTTTGGCATTAACTGGCAAGGTTTTACCACCCAGTGGTACAGCCTGCTGGTAAATAACGACAGCCTGCTGCAGGCGGCGCAGCACTCCCTGACGATGGCGATCTTCTCGGCCACCCTCGCCACCCTCATTGGCTCCCTGACGGCGGTGGCGCTCTATCGCTACCGTTTTCGCGGTAAGCCTTTCGTCAGCGGCATGCTGTTTGTGGTGATGATGTCTCCGGACATCGTAATGGCTATCTCGCTGCTGGTGCTCTTTATGCTGCTGGGGGTGCAACTGGGCTTCTGGTCCCTGCTCTTCTCGCACATCACCTTCTGCCTGCCGTTTGTGGTGGTGACGGTTTACTCCCGTCTGAAAGGCTTTGACGTGCGGATGCTGGAGGCGGCGAAAGATCTGGGTGCCAGCGAGATGACCATCCTGCGCAAAATTATCCTGCCGCTGGCGATGCCTGCCGTGGCCGCGGGATGGCTGCTCAGCTTTACCCTGTCGATGGATGACGTGGTGGTTTCGTCATTCGTCACCGGGCCGAGCTATGAAATTCTGCCGTTGAAGATCTATTCAATGGTGAAAGTCGGCGTCTCACCGGAGGTGAACGCGCTGGCGACCATACTGTTGATGTTATCGCTGGTTCTGGTGATCGCCAGCCAGCTTATTGCTCGTGATAAAACAAAATCTCAGGGGACGTATTAATGAAAAAATGGTCACGCCACCTGCTCGCGGCAGGCGCTCTCGCAATGGGTATTAGCGCTGCGCACGCGGACGACAGTAAAACGCTCTATTTTTATAACTGGACCGAGTATGTGCCGCCAGGCCTGCTGGAGCAGTTCACTAAAGAGACCGGCATCAAGGTGATCTATTCGACATACGAGTCGAATGAAACCATGTATGCCAAGCTCAAAACCTATAAAGATGGCGCCTACGACCTGGTGGTCCCGTCGACCTATTTCGTCGACAAGATGCGCAAAGAGGGCATGATCCAGAAGATCGACAAATCGAAGCTAACCAATTTTTCAAACCTCGATCCGGAGATGCTCAACAAGCCGTTTGACCCGAATAACGATTACTCCATTCCGTACATCTGGGGCGCAACGGCAATCGGGATCAACAGCGAAGCGATGGATCCTAAATCGGTGACGAGCTGGGCCGACCTGTGGAAACCGGACTATAAAGGCGAATTGCTGCTGACCGACGACGCCCGCGAAGTGTTCCAGATTGCGCTGCGTAAGCTGGGCTACTCCGGCAACACCACCGATCCGAAAGAGATTGAAGCGGCTTACCATGAGCTGCAAAAACTGATGCCTAACGTGGCCGCCTTCAACTCCGATAACCCGGCGAACCCGTATATGGAAGGGGAAGTCAACGTGGGAATGGTGTGGAATGGGTCGGCATACGTCGCGCGTCAGGCCGGTACGCCGCTGGAAGTGGTGTGGCCTGCAGAGGGCGGGATCTTCTGGATGGATAGCCTGGCTATCCCGGCCAATGCTAAAAACGTGGACGGTGCCCTGAAGCTGATTAATTTCCTGCTGCGCCCGGATGTGGCAAAACAGGTGGCAGAGACCATCGGCTACCCGACGCCAAACCTCGCCGCCCGCAAGCTGCTGAGCCCGACCGTTGCAAATGACAAGTCGCTCTACCCGGATGCGCAGACCATCAGTAAAGGCGAGTGGCAGAACGATGTGGGCGACGCGAGCCGCCTGTATGAAGAGTATTACCAGAAGTTGAAGGCGGGTCGTTAATGTAATAATACGCCGGGTTTCGACCCGGCATCACTCAATGGTACAAGGATAAGTACATATGAAGCTGAACAATAACGTTCTTTATTCTCTTTTTTCTGCATCGACATTATTTTTACTACCGTTAACAAGACATGGGCATTGAGTTTCCTGATTTAAAGGATTACAGGCAACATCATAAAAGGACTTATTATGTCAAAAAAAACGCAGAGAAAAGCGCCGCCCCTGTTCGGTGTAGTCGCCGTCAATGATATTTATTGCGATATCATAAGAAACGTCCCCAGAAGCGAATGGCTTGGCGTAACGATGCCGCTTCTGACATTAATCCCACTTCTGTTATCTCTTTTATTTATTGGCCCAATTATTGAGTATTCTCCCATATTTATTCTGGTTGAGATTATACTCATCCTGATGTTCTATAGCAGCATCCACGCATTGCGTGTCGTCATGACCCACCCCAAAACGTTACTCGTCAGGCTGAATCGCAAACGCCAACGCGTGTATGTTCAAACGTATCGTCCCACGCGTAATATCTTTGCGAAATGGCCTGTCGAAACGCTGATTTATGACTGGAAGGACATTGAAGCCCATTTTAGTAACGGTTCCGGAACCGCGGGTTCCCGGACATGGTATAAGTGGCAAGCCCCCTCGACCGACGGAAGAAAAAACTGGGTGATCATCAGCGATGATAACGCGCCTTTATTTTATCAGGTCTCTCGCTTCTCTACCGATATCGCAGATACTCTTTTGAGTTATGCGGAATCCTGGGCGTGGTGCAGAAACTATATGAATGGTCTGATGACACCCGTTAATTTAATATCGATAGAAAATAACTACTCCTTTAAATATTGCGTGACGAGATTGAGTAGCCGGACATTGTCGCGTGTCAATGAACAGGATAAATGGACAACCATTTTCCCCGTCAGGAATCCTTTTTTCTGGCTCATCTCTTTTATTATGGTGCCAACCATTTTACTGGACGCTCTGGCAATGAGGCGAATTATGCGCAGGCTCCCGGAGACGCCGTGGTCTGATGAGGCGCTGGTCGAATCAACAACAGATAAACAATAGATTAATTATTTTAACTGCGTAAGGTCCTGCGTTGTTGTCAGGACTTTGCGGATAATCTGGCGTTGATTCGCGCCGCGCAACTATTTATTCCGATATTTTTTGCAACGCGTCATCAATTTTGCCAATCACATACATCAGCGGCCTCCACAGCACCACCAGCGTAACAATCGTGCCCAGCAGCTGCACATCGCCATGCGCAAGTTGCCCGGTAAACAGCAGGTATACTAGGTTAAATATACACGAGCCGGCGGAGACAATGCCGAGGAACAAAAAGAGAATGAACAGAATATTTCTGCTGTCAGAAAGGCGAGGCAGGCAACCCTGGCTCCACAGCCCTATCCCTACCGCCACAATAAAAATAATGGCCGATATAATTAGCGGGTTATCCATAACCTGTTCCTGTCGTTCCTTGAAAATTTGCGCGAAAAGCGTCTGCTCTTCGCGCAGTGAACCACTTACAATCCCTTAAGCAGCTTATCCACAAACTGCGGCACCACCTCGCTGGCAAGCCCGTAGGTTTTCTCTTCAAACTCGCTGCCGACCTGGCTCGGCTCAAGGTTCAGCTCCACCGTGTGCGCGCCGTGCAGCTTCGCTTCGTGAACAAATCCCGCCGCCGGATAGACATGCCCGGAGGTGCCAATGGCGATAAACAGATCCGCCATCGCCAGGGCGCTGTAGATCTCGTCCATTCCCAGCGGCATTTCGCCGAACCACACCACGTGCGGGCGCAGCGGCGACGGGAACTGACAGCAGTGGCATTTGTCATCGGAGGTCACATCGCCGGTCCAGCTAAAGACCTGGCCGCTGCTGGAACAACGCACCTTCAGCAATTCACCGTGCATATGAAGCACGTTGCGGTTGCCCGCGCGCTCATGCAGGTTATCGATGTTCTGCGTCACCAGCAGGAAACGATCCCCCAACGCCTCTTCGAGTTTAGCCAGCGCCAGATGCGCCGCGTTAGGGGCGATCTCCGGCGACTGTAACTGACGGCGGCGGGCATTGTAGAATTCCTGCACCAGCTGCGGGTTACGGGCAAAACCTTCCGGCGTCGCCACATCTTCAACCCGATGTTCCTCCCACAACCCGTCGGTCGCGCGAAACGTTCGAATGCCCGACTCTGCGGAGATCCCCGCCCCGGTCAGGACCAGTACTCTTGGTTTTTCCATCAATTCCGGCATTGCCACATCCTGGAAGAAAATTCGCTGGCGTAATCGCTCACGCAAGCGGCGTTTGTTTTTGCGAAAACGGCTGAGTCGAAGTGACCGTCGCGACAGCATAAAAACCTCGTATGGCTAACGGGTGAGATGGAGGAATGCGGCGCCGCGCATTCCTCCGGCATCGCCATGTCGCGCGCGCTCAATGCGCGGGACGCGGGCAACCGGCAACAAATGACGCGGCAAGCGACCGGACAACCGTTCGGCGATGGCCGTAAAGTTCGATAATCCTCCGCCGATCACCAGCAGGTCAGGATCGACAATGGTCAGAATATTCCCCAGACAGACCGCCAGCAGATCGAGATAGCGCTCAACGTGCTCTACGGCCTGTTCATCCCCCTGCTCCCAGAGGGCAATGATTTCCGGAGCCTGACGTTTTTGATGATAGAAGTGTTCATAAAGCCATGCAAATCCACGGCCGGAGAGGTAATTCTCAATGCAGCCGTGCTGGCCGCAACCGCAGCGGATGAGCGGGAAATCACGCCCCACGACTTCCAGCGCATCCACCGGCAGGCGAATATGACCAAACTCGCCGGTGATATAGCTGCGTCCGGTCACCGGTTTGCCGTTCACCACAATCCCGCCGCCGACGCCAGTGCCGAGGATCAGCCCCATCACCAGTGAATATTGCTGGAACTCATCGTCCCAGGCTTCGGAGAGGGCAAAGCAGTTGGCGTCGTTGTCGAGGCGCACGTCGCGCTCAAGGAGGCGGGTCAGATCGGCGCGCAGCGGCTTACCGCTGGCAGCAGGGACGTTAGCAGCGTACAACGTACCGTCGTCGGTTTCCGGCATTCCCGGAATGCCAATGCCCACCGTGCCCTTCACGCCGAAGCGTTCATCGGCCTGGGCCACCAGCGCGGCAATGGCGGTTAAAAATTCATCGTAGCTTTCATGGGGAGTGGGAACCCGGGTTTCCCACTGCAATTTCAGGTTGGTATCAAATACGCCCAGCGCAATTTTGGTGCCGCCAATATCAAATCCATAATACATAGTGCATTCCTCTTTTGACCCGGCGGCAACGCTCACCGGATCATGACGTAATTACTGGCCACTTAATACCCTCGCCGGATCAATTCGGCTTGCGCGACGCGCCGGATACCAGCTTGCCAGCAGACTCAGTAAAAGTGCTGTAACCAGCACATAAAAAACGTCCAGCCAGTGCAATTCAGATGGCAGGAAGTCAATAAAATAGATATCGCCCGACAGGAACTGATGCCCAATCAGGGCCTCAAGACCGTTGATGATCGGCGTCAACTGCAATGAAACCACCACGCCGATGACCACACCGCACAGGCTACCCAGCAGCCCCGCCAGCAGACCATACCAGACGAAGATGGCACGAATAAGACCATCTTTTGCCCCGAGGGTACGCAGCACCGCGATGTCGCCGCTCTTGTCTTTCACCGCCATCACCAGGGTAGAGACGATGTTAAAACAGGCCACGCCGATCACCAGCACCATCGCCAGGTACATGATGGCGCGGATCATCTGGATATCACGATACATATACCCGTAAGTGCCGATCCAGCTCTTGATGTAGACATAGCTGTCGGTCACTTCCCCGGCGTCGCGTACCAGTTTGTTGGCGTTGAAGACCTCGTTAACCTTGATGGCGATCCCGGTGACGCTGCTGCCCATATCGAGATACTGGCGCGCATCTTCCAGCGGCACCATAGCAAAGCTGTGATCGAGCTGACCGCTTAGCTGCAAAATACCGGTCACGTGCAGACGCACGCGCTTCGGCTGCTGAAGCTTATGATCGGCGCTGGCGTTCGGGATCATGATCGACACCCAGTCGCCCTGCTTCACTTTCAGCGCGTCGGCCACCCCCTTACCGAGGATAATCTGCTGATCGCCAGCTTTAAAGTTGGCCCAGGCCTCTTTCTGGATAAACTGTGGCAGCGCGCTGAGCTTCTCTTCCTGGCGCGGGTTCACCCCTTTCACCTGGATAGCGCGCAGGTTTGCGCCGCTCTCCACCAGCCCGGTGAAATTGATATAGGGCGCAGCCGCGGCAATGCCCGGCACCTTTTCCACCTTATTCAGGGCGTCGTTCCAGTTATTCCACGGCTGGTTAACCGGCTCAATTTCGCCGTGCGGCACCACCGCCAGAATGCGGTTGTTCAGCTCACGCTCGAAGCCGTTCATGGCGCTGAGGCCAACAATCAGTACCGCCACGCCCAGCGCGATACCGACGGTGGAGATGACCGAGATCAGCGACACCATGCCGCTGCGGCGGCGTCCCCGGCTAAAACGCAGGCCGATGAGTAACGATAACGGTGAGGCCATCAATCTGCCCCCATCAGGGTCAGTTCGGTATTCAGGCGACCGTCACGCATCTCCAGCTGGCGGGACATGCGTTTTGCCAGCTGCAGATCGTGGGTCACCACCAGGAAGGCGGTGCCCTGGGAGGCATTCAGTTCGCCGAGAAGCTGGAAGATGCTGTCGGCGTTGCGGGCATCCAGGTTACCGGTCGGTTCATCCGCCAGCACCAGGCGCGGATTATTTACCAGCGCACGGGCAATCGCCACACGCTGGCGCTCGCCGCCGGAGAGCTCGGAAGGACGATGATTACCTCGGTGGCCCAGCCCGACCGCTTTCAGCATATCGCTGGCGCGGGCGTTGATTTCAGCCGGTTTCTTTTTGCCGATCAGCAGCGGCATCGCCACGTTTTCCAGCGCCGTAAAGTCCGGCAGCAGGTGGTGGAACTGATAGATAAAGCCCAGCTCGCGGTTACGCAGATCGGCCTTTGCGCCAGATGACATGGTACTCAGCGGTGTGCCGGAGAAGACCACGTCCCCGGAGGTCGGCGTATCCAGCCCGCCGAGCAGGTGAAGTAAGGTACTTTTTCCGGAGCCGGAGGTGCCGACAATCGCCATCATCTCCCCTTCCCCGACGCTGAAGCTGACATTGTGCAGGACGTCCGTCTGCACCGTGCCTTCCTGATAGCGTTTGCACAGGTTGTCGCATTGCAACAGGATCTTATTCATAACGTAAAGCCTCAGCGGGTTGGGTGGCGGCAGCGCGCCATGAAGGATAAAGCGTGGAGAGTAAGGCAACGGCCATCGCAGCCAGCGCAATGCCCACTACCTGCAGCGGCTCAATGGCCACCGGCAGTGCCGCGCCGTCGAGCAGCGCGCCGATAATCGGCATTAAATTATTGAGCTGGCTGGCCAGCAGCGTACCGAGCAGCGCGCCGAGCAGTGCGCCGACAATCCCGGCGCTGGCGCCCTGCACCATAAAGACCGCCATGATCTGCCGCGGCGTCAGCCCCTGGGTTTGCAGGATCGCCACTTCGCCCTGCTTCTCCATCACCATCAGGCCCAGCGAGGTAATGATGTTAAAGGCGGCAACCGCCACAATCAGGCTCAGGAGCAGGCCCATCATGTTTTTTTCCATGCGCACGGCCTGGAACAACTCGCCTTTGCGTTCGCGCCAGTCCTGCCATTTGGTGCCTTCCGGCAGGGTTTGCTGGCTTAACACATCGACCTTCAGCGGCTCGTTGAGCCACAGACGCCAGCCGGTGATGTTGCCGAGCGGGTAACGCATCAGGCGCGACGCGTCCTGGATATTGACCAGCATCTGGTAGCCATCCACTTCGCTGTTGGCGGCGAAGGTGCCGATTACGTTAAACAGGCGCTGGCTCGGCAGACGCCCCATCGGGGTAAACTGGCTGGCAGACGGAACCATCACCCGCAGCTGATCGCCGCGGTTGACGCCGAGCTGGCCGGCAAGCTGTTCGCCGAGAATGACGTTGTACTGGCCGGGAGCCAGATCGCTCTGTTTGACGTTAACCAGAAACGGCGTCAGGGGATCCTTTTGCGCCGGGTCGATGCCGAGCATCACCCCGACCGCCACGCTGCGCGCGCTCTGGAGCACCACGTCACCGGAGGTGATCGGCGCCACGCGGCTTACGCCCTGCAGCTTGACGGCGCTTTGTGGCAGCTGCTGCGGATTCACCGACCCGCTGCTGGATGAGAGGATCGCCTGTGGCATCAGCCCCAGAATGTTATTTTGCAGCTCGCGCTCAAAGCCGTTCATGACGGAGAGAACCGTCACCAGCGCCATCACGCCAAGCGTAATGCCAATGGTGGAAAGCCAGGAGACAAAGCGACCGAATCGGTCCGCGGCGCGCCCACGCATATAACGTAAGCCTATGAAAAGTGCGACAGGTTGATACATGAAATCCGTCTGTTTGCTGGTAGCAGACCCACGAGTATATAAGCGAATCCGCTAAGGGTAAATGACTGAAACCGTAAGCTTTGCTTATCATTTGTCTGAAAAAGCACGTTAAATCAGCGCAATATCCCCCTTTCGTAAGACGCCCTGTCCCGCGCAGGTGTTTGCAGCTTTTCTGAAAAGCATCCGGATACAGACTCTTACCCATTACATCCCGCCCGCCGCGCAACACACTTACCCGCTCGATTAAGGTAATAACAGGACCCGGAACGCGATGAAACAAAAAGCTCTATGGATTAACCAGATAAAAGGACTCTGCATCTGCCTGGTGGTGATTTACCACTCGGTGATCACCTTTTATCCCCATCTTGAGGCGCTGCATGCTCCCCTTTCGGTGCTGCTCGCCAAATGTTGGGTAACGTTCAATCTCTATCTCGCCCCCTTCCGCATGCCGGTGTTCTTCTTTATTTCGGGGTATCTGGTCCGGCGCTACATTGACGAGGTCGACTGGAAAACCTGCCTGGACAAACGGCTCTGGAGCATTATCTGGGTGCTGGCGCTGTGGGGAGTATTACAGTGGCAGGCGTTGACCCATCTTAATGCGTGGCTGGCGCCGGAGCGGGATCTCAATACCGCGTCGAACGCCGCCTATGCCGACTCGCTGACCGGCTTTATCACCGGCATGCTCACTGCCAGCACCAGCCTGTGGTATCTCTACGCCCTGGTGGTCTATTTTACGCTCTGCAAGCTGCTGAGCCGCTGGAAGCTGCCGCTTATCGGGCTGCTGGCGCTCGCCAGCATCGCCATCAACTTTGTGCCGCTGCCGTGGTGGGGGATGAACAGCGTGGTGCGCAATATGATCTATTACAGCCTCGGGGCCTGGTACGGCGTGCAGTTGATGGCGTGGATGCAGAGCCGGGTGTGGCGCCGTGACGCCCTGGCGGTTGCGGCGTTCGGGGTGGTCTCCGTCGTGCTGTGGTTTGTCGGGGTTCCCCTGCCGCTGTCGCTGCTGTCGATCCTGCTGATTATGGCCCTGTTCTACCGCCTGGAGCAGCGTTTCGCCGTGGGCCCTGACAATGTGCTGAACGTGGTTGGCTCCAACACCATTGCGATTTACACCACCCACCGCATTCTTATTGAAGGGGTCAGCCTGTTGATGATTCACCAGCTGAATGGCGGCACCTGGCCGGTATGGGCGGAGCTGACGCTGGTTCTGATCTACCCGTTTGCCAGCCTGCTGATCTGCACCCTGGTGGGGCTGGGGGCGCGTAACCTCTCCCGCGCGCTGGCCGGAGATATTTTCTTTACCCCACCCGCCCGGCTGACGCTGGTTCAGGCGACACGCTAGCGCCCCTGTGAGAGGCAGCTTTGCGCTGTGTGCGGTTACGGTTTGCTAATGTAAAACGATCAAGGATAATAAAGACATTGTGTATCAGTGATATGCCCATACGAGATCCTGACAAAGCCATGCCTGAACAAAATCGTTTTTCCCTGCCCGTCAAAGCGGGCGACCAACGCCAGTTAGGTGAACTGACCGGGGCAGCCTGCGCCACGCTGGTGGCGGAAATTGCAGAGCGTCATCAGGGCCCGGTGGTACTGGTCGCGCCGGACATGCAAAACGCCCTGCGTCTGCATGATGAGATCCGCCAGTTCACCGATCAGCTGGTCACCAGCCTTGCCGACTGGGAGACGCTGCCCTACGACAGCTTCTCGCCACACCAGGAGATCATCTCCTCGCGCCTCTCCACGCTGTATCAGCTGCCTTCCATGCAGCGCGGCGTGCTGATTGTGCCGGTCAATACCCTGATGCAGCGCGTCTGCCCACACAGCTATCTGCACGGTCACGCGCTGGTGATGAAAAAAGGCCAGCGCCTCTCAAGGGATGGCCTGCGCGTGCAGCTCGACAGCGCGGGCTATCGCCATGTCGATCAGGTCATGGAGCACGGGGAGTACGCCACCCGCGGCGCGCTGCTCGACCTCTACCCTATGGGCAGTGAACAACCTTATCGTCTGGACTTTTTCGACGACGAAATCGACAGCCTGCGCCTGTTTGATGCCGATACCCAGCGCACGCTGGAGGAAGTGGAGGCCATCAACCTGCTGCCGGCCCACGAATTCCCGACCGACAAAACCGCCATTGAGCTCTTCCGCAGCCAGTGGCGCGATAAGTTTGACGTCAAGCGCGACGCCGAGCATATCTACCAACAGGTGAGCAAAGGCACCCTGCCGTCAGGGATCGAATACTGGCAGCCGCTGTTCTTCAGCGAGCCGCTGCCTGCCCTGTTCAGCTATTTCCCGGCCAACACGCTGGTGCTCAACACCGGCGATCTGGAGACCAGCGCCAGCCGTTTCGAGAGTGAAACCCGCGCCCGCTTTGAAAATCGGGGTGTTGATCCGATGCGCCCGCTGCTGGAGCCCGAGCTGCTCTGGCTGCGCACCGATGAGCTGTTCAGCGAGCTGAAACGCTGGCCGCGCATGCAGCTTAAAACCGACAGCCTGCCGGAGAAAGCTGCCAATACCAACCTGGCCTATCAGCCGCTGCCAGACCTCGCGGTGCAGGCGCAGAACAAATCGCCGCTGGATAACCTGCGTAAGTTCCTCGAATCCTTTACCGGCCCGGTGATCTTCTCTGTGGAAAGCGAAGGGCGCCGTGAGGCGCTGGGCGAGCTGCTTGGCCGCATTAAGGTCGCACCGAAGCGGATCCTGCGACTGGACGAGGCCAGCGGCACCGGGCGCTATCTGATGATCGGCGCCGCCGAGCATGGGTTTATTGATACGCTCAATAATCTGGCGCTGATCTGCGAAAGCGATCTGCTGGGTGAGCGCGTGGCGCGCCGCCGTCAGGACAACCGTCGCACCATCAACCCGGACACGCTGATCCGCAACCTGGCGGAGCTGCATCCCGGCCAGCCGATTGTCCATCTTGAGCATGGCGTAGGCCGTTATGCGGGGATGACCACCCTGGAAGCGGGCGGCATCAAAGGTGAATACTTGATGCTGCTGTACGCCAACGACGCCAAACTCTATGTGCCGGTGTCGTCCCTGCACCTGATCAGTCGCTATGCGGGCGGTGCGGAAGAGAATGCCCCGCTGCACAAGCTCGGCGGCGATGCCTGGGCGCGGGCGCGGCAGAAAGCGGCAGAGAAAGTGCGCGATGTGGCGGCGGAGCTGCTGGATATCTACGCCCAGCGCGCGGCGAAGGCGGGCTACGCCTTCAAGCATGATAAAGAGCAGTATCAGCTCTTCTGCGACAGCTTCCCGTTTGAAACCACCCCGGATCAGGCCCAGGCGATTAACGCCGTGCTGAGCGACATGTGTCAGCCGCTGGCGATGGATCGTCTGGTCTGCGGCGATGTGGGCTTCGGTAAAACCGAAGTGGCGATGCGCGCCACCTTCCTGGCGGTGGAGAACAACAAGCAGGTGGCGGTTCTGGTGCCCACCACCCTGCTGGCGCAGCAGCACTACGATAACTTCCGCGACCGCTTTGCCAACTGGCCAGTGCGCATTGAGATGATGTCGCGTTTTCGCAGCGCCAAAGAGCAGGCGCAGATCCTGGAGCAGGCAAGCGAGGGCAAGATCGACATTCTGATCGGCACCCATAAACTGCTGCAGAGCGACGTGAAGTGGAAAGATCTGGGGCTGCTGATTGTCGACGAAGAGCACCGCTTCGGCGTGCGCCACAAGGAGCGCATCAAAGCGATGCGCGCCGATGTCGATATCCTGACCCTCACCGCCACGCCGATCCCGCGCACGTTAAATATGGCGATGAGCGGCATGCGCGATCTGTCGATTATCGCCACGCCGCCTGCCCGCCGTCTGGCGGTGAAGACCTTTGTCCGCGAGTACGATAACCTGGTGGTGCGCGAGGCGATCCTGCGTGAAGTGCTGCGCGGCGGCCAGGTTTATTATCTCTATAACGATGTCGAGAATATCCAGAAAGCGGCCGACCGGCTGGCGGAGCTGGTGCCGGAAGCGCGGATCGCCATCGGCCACGGCCAGATGCGCGAACGCGAGCTGGAACGGGTGATGAACGATTTCCATCACCAGCGCTTTAACGTGCTGGTCTGCACCACCATCATCGAAACCGGTATCGATATCCCTACCGCCAATACCATCATTATTGAGCGAGCGGATCACTTTGGCCTGGCCCAGCTCCACCAGCTGCGTGGCCGTGTCGGACGTTCGCACCATCAGGCCTATGCCTGGCTGATGACCCCGCACCCGAAAGCGATGACCCCCGATGCGCAGAAGCGTCTCGAAGCCATCGCCTCGCTGGAAGATCTGGGCGCCGGTTTTGCGCTGGCCACCCACGACCTGGAGATCCGTGGCGCGGGCGAACTGCTTGGGGAAGATCAGAGCGGCTCGATGGAAACCATCGGTTTCTCGCTCTACATGGAGCTGCTGGAAAACGCCGTCGATGCCCTGAAGGCGGGGCGCGAGCCGTCGCTGGAAGATCTCACCAGCCAGCAAACGGAAGTGGAACTGCGGATGCCGTCCCTGCTGCCGGATGATTTTATCCCGGACGTTAACACCCGCCTGTCGTTCTACAAACGCATTGCCAGCGCCAAAGACGAAGCGAGTCTGGAAGAGATAAAAGTGGAGCTGATCGACCGCTTTGGCCTGCTGCCGGATGCAGCGCGTAACCTGCTGGATATTGCCCGTTTACGCCAGCAGGCGCAGAAGCTGGGGATCCGCAAGCTGGAGGGGAATGATAAAGGCGGCATGATTGAGTTTGCCGAGAAGAACCACGTCGATCCGATGTGGCTGATCGGCCTGCTGCAAAAACAGCCCCAGCACTTCCGGCTCGATGGACCGACGCGCCTGAAATTCACCCAGGATCTGGCGGAGCGCAAAACCCGCATGGACTGGGTACGTAACTTTATGCGTCAGCTTGAAGAGAATGCCGTAGCCTGACCCTGTGCCGGGCTACCATCGGGTCGCCCGGCATGATTTTCGCTGCGCAATTTACAACTCTTTGCAATCCCCCTGGACTTCCCGACACACTCATTCGCCATAATTATCAATTAACGTTCAGATAATAATAATCTTTATTGCTATGGATTCTGGTGATGATAAAAACGTCGCGTTTTACCCGTTGGATATCGGTGGTTGCACTCCTCGCAACCGTGGCGCTTGCCCTACCCGCCCAAGCGAATACCTGGCCCCTGCCCCCGGCGGGTAGTCGGCTGGTGGGTGAAAATCGTTTTCATGTGGTGGAAAACGATGGCGGTTCGCTGGAGGCGATTGCCAAAAAATATAACGTCGGTTTCCTGGCGCTGCTGCAGGCTAACCCGGGTGTCGATCCCTACGTCCCCCGTGCAGGCAGTGTCCTGACCATCCCGCTTCAGACCCTTCTTCCCGATGCCCCGCGGGAAGGGATTGTGATCAACCTGGCTGAACTGCGGCTCTACTATTATCCGCCGGGTAAAAACGAGGTCACGGTTTACCCCATCGGTATTGGCCAACTGGGGGGCGATACCCTGACGCCAACCATGGTCACTACGGTGTCGGACAAACGCGCCAATCCAACCTGGACCCCAACCGCCAACATCCGCGCCCGCTATAAAGCCCAGGGTATCGATCTGCCAGCGGTGGTCCCCGCCGGACCGGATAACCCGATGGGTCATCACGCCATTCGCCTGGCGGCCTACGGTGGGGTCTATCTGCTGCACGGCACCAATGCCGATTTTGGCATCGGCATGCGCGTCAGCTCCGGCTGTATTCGCCTGCGGGATAATGACATCGAGACGTTGTTCCGCGTGGTCCAGCCCGGTACCAAAGTGAATATCATGAACACGCCGATTAAAGTGTCAGAAGAGCCTGGCGGCGTACGCCTGGTGGAGGTTCATCAGCCGCTGTCAAAAGCGCTGAATGACGATCCCCAGACCCTGCCGATTGTCCTGAATGCTGCGCAGCAGGGCTTTAAAGCCAGCGCTGACGAGGTCGTTATGGAGCGCGCCATGGAAGCGCGTTCGGGTATGCCGGTAGATGTGACTCCTCACCCCACTACCCAGGCGCTGTAGCCTTAACAGATAAAAAAACGCTCTGCACAGGCAGAGCGTTTTTTTTCGCAGTGGCATTAATGAGGGTTAAGCCATGCTTATTTGTAGATCACTGCGGTACCGTGCAGGGTGTTCGGGCCGGTTACGGAAGTGATACGGAAAGATTTCGCCCCCATTTCATCCGCTTTTTGCGCTAACTGGCTTTCAAGAGAGCTCAGGTTAGTCCCGGCGTTCGCAGAGATGGTGCCCACCTTTTGTTGATCGGCAGGGGTAGACTGAACCTCAACCGCAGCGAAGCTGGCAAATGAGAGTGAGCTGAGTACTGCAGCGGCGATGATTGTTTTTACGTTTTTCATGATAAGGACCTTTTGCAAGTGAACGGGATGTCGTAAGCATTAACTTAACGATCGATAACAAAATGATAGATGTGATCTACATCACACGTCAATTTATTTTTATAACGATCATTAAAATAATTTTAAAAGCGTTTAAATTCATATTGATATGATGAATAAATTTTTATTCATGCGGCGCTGGCTGCGGAAAGGGATTATTTTTATAATGGTCGTTCAACAATCCAACAGAGGTACAACGGCTCATGACAACCGATGACACGCGTTGCGAAAAGAAAAGCCGTGGCCGACCAAAAGTGTTCGACAGGGAAGCGGCGCTGGACAAGGCCATGACGCTGTTCTGGCAGCATGGGTATGAAGCCACATCACTGGCTGACCTGGTTGCCGCGACGGGGGCGAAAGCGCCTACGCTGTATGCAGAATTTACCAATAAAGAGGGGCTGTTCCGGGCGGTGCTGGATCGCTATATCAGCCGTTTCGCCGCCCGCCATGAAGCGCAGCTGTTTTGCGAGGAGAAGCCCGTTGAACGGGCGCTGGAAGACTATTTCACCGCGGTGGCGACCTGCTTTACCAGCAAAGATACCCCTGCGGGCTGTTTTATGATTAACACGTCGGCCACGCTTGCAGCCTCTTCTGAAGAGATTGCCCATACGGTTAAATCTCGCCATGCCATGCAGGAAGAGACGCTGTGCCAGTTTTTACAGCAGCGTCAGCAGCGCGGTGAGATCCCGGTGCAGTGCGATCCGAAGAAACTTGCCCAATATCTGAGCTGCATTTTGCAGGGTATGTCCATCAGTGCCCGCGAAGGGGCCAGCCTGGAAAAACTGCTGACTGTCACCCAGATAACCCTGCGGCTATGGCCTGAACTGCTGAAAGTCTGATTTTCAGGGCGGTCTGCCGCCCTGCTCCCCCTTTTCTCACCGCAGCTTCCGCTATACTTCATAGAAAGATAGTTAAAAGCTATCACCACGGCTTCACCGCTTGCTATGCTTAACCTGTGATTATTGATGTGCTAATGATTAGGTGCATTAGTTATGACGAAGGCGTTCTGGCTATTCACATTCAGAAGGAGAATATAATGATTTTGCTATTACCTTTTTTTAAGGTGTTAATAGTCATTACATTGTTATTCGGTCTCTGGGTTTTATGTGGTGGGTCAGTTTTATTTGCTTTTCTTTCCGTACTGATAACGGGATTTATGTTACTGCGCCAGTATAATGAATTCGACCTTTAACCCCTGTCACCCAGCAGCCTCTCCAGGAAAGACCTTACTCATGGCGCACATCGCGCCGCTGTTAAGGTCTTTTTTATGCGCAAAAAAAGCTCCCCAGCCTGAGCGAATGGGGAGCTAAATGCAGAGAACAGATTTTTTTATGCTTTGTTATTCAGTATCAGCTGGCCGTCGCCATTAAGGGGGATCTGCGTGCCGGGATCTTTATCCATACGGATCTTGCCCTGCTGATCGCCAATTTTGTAGGTCACATCGTAACCGAGCATTTTTTCTGACTTATCGTAGACCGTCTTACAGCGCTGCTCGGTGGTGGTGTAAGTATCACGCGCCTGCAGGGCACCCTGCGCCTGATTCCCCGCGTAACCGCCACCCAGAGCGCCCACGACCGTCGCGACATCTTTACCGCGTCCGCCGCCAAACTGATGTCCAATCACCCCACCGGCCACCGCACCCAGTACAGAACCGGCAATACGGTTTTCATCCTGTACAGGACGGCGATGCGTTACGGTCACATTCCGGCACTCCTGACGCGGTGTTTTCACCGTCTCTTTAATAGGCGTAGCCGAAACCACCTGCGCATACTGCGGGCCACGATCAAAAACATTAAGACTGGCAACTGCCGCCACACCTAATGCGGCGACCACGCCAATCCCTATACCTGCCACCATGGATTTATTCATGTGACGTTCTCCTTTGTATTGCTATTAGTAACAATTCTGCAACTAAAGGTGTGTGCAGGCAAATCAGAGAAAGGATTAAAAATGTGGGAACAAGCGCAAAATGAGCCGGTTTAGGAGGACTCTTAGACTTTGTGAGGGCGATTTGCAGAACGATATGCTGAAAAAGCCCCTTCGCGGGAGCGAAGGGGCAAAGGCGTTAGTGCAGCTTCAGTCGTGGACGGATGACGCGGTTGATGCTGCCTACCAGCATCATCAGCCCGGTTTTGAAATAGCCGTGCAGCGCAATCTGGTGCATACGGTACAGCGAGATGTAGACGAAGCGGGCAATACGGCCTTCTACCATCATCGAACCGCGCATCAGGTTACCCATCAGGCTACCGACGGTGGAGAAGTTCGAGAGCGACACCAGAGAACCGTGATCTTTATAGACATAGTTCTTCAGCGGCTTGCCCTTCGCCTGCGCCAGGATATTGTGCAGTGCCAGGCTGGCCATCTGGTGTGCGGCCTGGGCGCGCGGTGGCACGAACCCACCTTCCGGACGGGCGCAAGAGGCGCAGTCGCCGATGGCAAAGATATCCGGGTCGCGGGTGGTTTGCAGCGTCGGCTCAACCACCAGCTGGTTAATGCGGTTGGTCTCGAGCCCGCCGATCTCTTTCATGAAATCAGGCGCCTTGATGCCTGCCGCCCAGACCATCAGATCGGCTTTAATGTGTTCGCCATCTTTGGTGTTCAGGCCCTGTTCATCGGCACTGGTGACCATCGTCTGGGTCAGAACACGCACGCCCAGTTTGGTCAACTCGTTGTGCGCCGCGCCGGAGATACGCGGCGGCAGTGCAGGCAGAATACGTTCGCCCGCTTCCACCAGCGTCACGTTCAGCGCGTCGTTGGTTAAGCCTTTGTAGCCATAGCTGTGCAGCTGTTTCACCGCGTTGTGCAGCTCCGCAGAGAGCTCAACGCCCGTCGCGCCACCGCCGACAATAGCGATATTCACCTTGCCGCTTGCGCCGAGGTTATTGGAATACTTCAGGAACAGGTTCAGCATCTCCTGATGGAAACGACGCGCCTGATGCGGGTTATCCAGGAAGATGCAGTGCTCTTTCACGCCCGGCGTGTTGAAGTCGTTTGAGGTACTGCCCAGCGCCATCACCAGGGTGTCGTACGCCAGCTTACGCTCCGGTACCAGCAGTTCGCCCTTCTCGTCACGCAGCTCCGCCAGGGTAATGGTTTTGCTTTCACGGTTGATATCGACCACTGAACCCAACTGGAACTGGAACCCATGGTTGCGCGCATGCGCCAGATAGCTCAGCGCGTCAACGCCCTCATCCAGAGAACCGGTGGCAACTTCGTGCAGCAGCGGTTTCCACAGGTGGCTGTGGTTACGATCGACCAGCGTCACTTTGGCTTTTTTGCCGCGTCCGAGCTTCTTGCCCAGCTGCGTAGCCAGCTCCAGCCCGCCTGCGCCGCCGCCCACAATCACTATCTTTTTCAATGGTGTAGTCAACGTGACCCCCTAAATTATTAACCAATTGTTAACTAAAAGTTATGAAAATAACCTTTAATTAACAACAGGTTACAGCACTGAAACCATCCCACGACCATGAGAATAACATGTTCGGTGCATTGGTCATACCAAAATTGATGTGCATCAAGTTTTGCCGCTTAAAATTCACCCAAGCTTAGCAAAAAGAAAGCCCGGCTCACGTAGGTGGCCGGGCCTGGTTGAAAAAATGAGCCTTATCCTAAGGTCTTGAACGCTTTGATCCGCTGCAGATGAGGGGCAATATTTTTGAACTTGTGGGTCTGCTCTTCATCCCAGACAATTTCGTAGTAGTGATGCAGCAGCTCCGCTGCCCGTGGGCTGTTGAGCGCCTCATCGTTGCGGGAGAGGATCACCAGGCAGCGATCGCGATTTTTCTCGCGGAAATTGCTCACGCACTTGGTGGCGATATCAACATACTCTTCCGGCCTGTCGATTTTGCCTTCCATGTTCTCGTTCGGGAACAGGTTAGGATTGAACACCACCTGGCGAATATCACATAAGAACCCAATGCGCTCCGCCCAGTAACCCCCAAGGCCAACGCCACAAATCAACGGACGGTCATCAACGTTCAGTTGCAGCATTTTGTCCACTTCTTTCAGCAGATGCTGCATATCATGTTTCGGATGGCGCGTACTGTAGCTAATCAGCCGCACATCCGGATCGATAAACTGCAGTTGCAGGACCTTCTCGTGATTACCGGGACTGTTCGAATCAAAACCGTGCAAATAGATGATCATCGTATCCTCGTCACACTACGCTTGTCAGGAGGGATCATTGCCCCGCTTTATGCGCTTCCCAGCGCTCATGAAGCGCTTCAAGTTGCGCATTGACGGTTTTCCAGCGTGCTGAATCCCGCAGTTCCTGACGGCTAAAAGAACCTTTATGATACAATTGTGTAACACGTTCAGCCTTGATCGGCGACAGGTTATCTAACACGCTCACTGCGCCTTTACGATTATTGCAGACCAGGATCATATCGCAACCTGCATCCAGCGATGCCTGACCGCGTTCCGCGTAGCTGCCCATGATCGCCGCCCCTTCCATCGACAGGTCGTCAGAGAAAATCACACCGTTGAAGCCCAGCTCCTGACGCAGGACGGTTTTTAGCCAGTGCGGCGAGCCACTGGCCGGACGCGGATCAACGTCGGCATAGATCACGTGCGCGGGCATAATGGCATCAAGCTTGTTGTCGCTGATAAGCGATTTGAAAATCGACATATCCCTGGCGCGGATCTCCGCCTGTGGCCGGGGGTCATGCGGGGTCTCTTTGTGGGAATCCGCCGTCACGGCGCCATGACCCGGGAAGTGTTTCCCCGTGGTTTTCATCCCGGCCTCGTGCATGCCGTCGATAAAGCGTGTCGCCATTTGCAGCGCCTTCTGCGGTTCGTCATGGTATGCACGCTCACCGATGGCGGCGCTGATATGGCCGACATCCAGCACCGGGGCAAAGCTGATATCAATATCCATGGCGATCATCTCGCTTGCCATCAGCCAGCCCGCCTCCTGCGCCAGCTTGCCGCCCTCTTCCAGCCCGAGCAGCGCGGCAAACGACTGGGCAGCGGGCAGACGGGTAAAGCCGTCGCGGAATCGCTGCACGCGGCCCCCCTCCTGATCCACCGCCACCACCAGCCGGTGACGGGAGGCCTCCCGGATCTGGCGAACCAGCTCGCGCAGCTGCGCCGGATCGTGATAATTACGCGTAAACAGGATCAAGCCACCTACCAGCGGGTGCGCCAGAATTTCGCGCTCCTCCGCATCCAGCTCATAACCTTCCACATCCAACATGACCGGACCCACACGAACCTCTCTTATTCTGTTGTTTCTAACTGGCGCCAGATCTCATCGGCCAGCGTCATAAATTGTTTATCTTGTGATTGCTGCCAGCGTAGCTCAAACCAGCCTGCCATCAGCATCAGTACCCAGGGACGCCAGCGCTTCACCTGACGTTGCAGAGGCGTCAGGTCAAGCTGAGCAGCTTGGGCGTAGGCAGCGAGCAGCTGCTGACGCTCTGCGTCACTGTCCGTCCAGACGCTCGCCAGCTCCAGCGCCACATCTCCGTCACCCGCGTACTCCCAGTCCAGCAGCCGGATGCCGGCGTCCGTATGCACGATATTACCGGCATGAACATCCATGTGCAGCGGCGCCAGTCGCAGCGGGCGTGGCTCCCCTCGCTTTTGCAGGCGTTTGTGCCATCGCAGCCATAACGGCGTGCGCCGGGAGGGCGAGGCCTGGAGCCAGTACTGCTCCAGTAGCGGCATCAGGATGATACGCCAGCCAAACACGGGCTGTTGATGGAGATGATACAACATCCGGGCCAGCGCGGGTGCGGCGGGCAACGTGGTTTTGACCTCCCCCGCCAGATAGTCCACCGCTATCCAGCCCGGACTGTAAAAGTGCGGCTGAGGAGCAATGTCGACGGGAAGATGGCGCAGGGCATGGTACTGACGGCGAAAATGGGCAGGCGTTGCCAGGGCGTCATGACGCTGGCGTAGCACCAGACGACGCGCAGCATGCTCAATAATGCAGCTCGCGCCGCTCAACCCGGCATGGGATGGCGACGCGACGATGCGAAACTGCGGAAAATAGCGCGACAGCAGCGTGTCGCGCGGCAGGTTACTGTTGCTGAACTGCACCTTTACCCGACCAGATAATCTCCCCTGTCTGAACCAGCATCAGCTGCATTTGCAGCGCCGGGGAATTGACGTTGCCGGTTGCGCTGGAGTAAAGCACATACTGCGCGCCCACGTTACGGGCAATGCCGATGGCTTTACTGCGTGAGCCCAGGCTATCCTGCGGGGAGAGGCCCAACTGCTGCTTGGCGACAGCGAGCTGCTGCGCGGACACCAGCGTAAATTTGCCGTTATTGGCCAGCGCATTACGCAGCGTTTCGGTCGCCTCACCAGCATTTAGACTGCCGTTAGTGCGGTTGTTGACGCTGTCCACCAGCAGCACGCTGCCTGCGTTAACGCCCTGCGCCTGCAGCATCTTACCGACCATAGGCTGCATTGCGCCGTTCCAGTCGTAGTGACGTTCACGCGGTGCAGGCTGGGCGGGCTCTTCCTGATGCTCTATCGGACCAGGCTGCGCAGGAACGCTCGGCACGGTAGGAACAACAGGAACCGGCTGGGTTGGCTGAACCGGCTGCTCGACGCCCGGTTTGACCTCTTCCACCGGTGCAGGTGGTTGCTCAGTGCGGCTAATACAGCCCGACAGGAACAGTGCAAAAGCCGTGACAAGCGCGTAACGACCGATCTGTTTAATCAAAATTCACCCCTCAGAGATATAAATAAAGTCTGACCTTATGCGCACCCAGATAATTTGCGCTGCCATATAGCTTAACCGACGATTTTGCCGGAATGGTTACGCTGCGCGGCGCCTCGAGTGGATGCATTTCCAGGCCGCGGGCGTCATACCAGAAAAAACGGTAGTGCACGGTAACTGGCGCATCTCTTTCATTGAACAGCACAGAGGAGGCGGACGGTTGAATTTCGCTGACCGAAAGCGAAGGCTGATCGGCGGTGATCCCTGCCGCCAGCACCGATGACTCCATAACCAGCGTTTGATCGTCATTGACGGGTATCGACGGTTGCGAACTGCATCCTGCCAACGCTATCACCAGCGCCGCCATCCATCCTCTTTGCATCTTAAAGACCTTTATGCGCCAGCATCGGGCCCAGCGGACGACCGCCCAGCAGATGCATATGAATGTGATAAACTTCCTGACCACCGTGGCGGTTGCAGTTCATGATCAAACGGTAACCGTCCTCGGCAATGCCTTCCTGCTCAGCGATTTTCGCTGCTACTGTCAGCATACGGCCTAATGCCAGTTCATGCTCAGTTTTCACGTCATTTACCGTCGGAATCAGAATATTGGGAATAATGAGGATGTGCGTAGGCGCCTGGGGGGAGATGTCGCGAAAAGCGGTAACCAGTTCATCCTGATAGATGATATCTGCCGGGATCTCGCGGCGGACAATTTTACTGAAAATGGTTTCTTCAGCCATGAGGTTTTCCTTATTCATTAATCTGGCGACGAGCCCGGAAACAACCCGCCCGGTGCAGGCGCAATATTTTGTGGCAAGACTAAAGAGTATGAGCGACTTTCTCCTGTCCTTTCAACCTTATCCCACGAATTCTTTGCGTATGCGGCCCGATCTGCTCGCGGAGTAACCACCTCCCCTCCACCCGCTCTGAAACATTATTTCACTTACCGTCGCAACATCTGTTTACAGTGATAAATCGAATGCGTATATTTCGCATTTGCATTTTCATGCGCAATTTATACCTAGAAAAATGATTTCAGTCCGTCGATACGGGACTGATGCACACCATTCACCGTACATAAGGGTTTAATGATGTCTTTCACCATTCAATCCAGGGAAGGGCAATCCCGGTCTGTCGCAACACCTTCGTTGCTGGCAGCCTGCATTGCTATGGCATTGATGCCAGCCACCGCTTTCGCCGCCCCCACCGAAGATACCGTCATTGTTGATGGTTCTTTTCAGTCGGACGCCTCCGCCGATGACAGCCAGGACTACAGCGTAAAAAGCACGTCCGTGGGCACCAAAATGCAGATGATCCAACGTGACATCCCGCAGTCGGTCACCATCGTCAGCGAACAACGTATGGAAGACCAGCAGCTTCAGACCCTGGGCGAAGTGATGGACAGCACGATGGGGATCAGCAAAAGCACGACTGACTCCGATCGCAGCAATTATTACTCCCGTGGTTTCGAAATCGACAACTACATGGTCGATGGTATCCCAACCTATTTTGAGTCGCGCTGGAATCTGGGTGATTCCCAGTCAGATATGGCGCTGTTTGAACGCGTCGAGGTCGTGCGCGGTGCCACCGGCCTGATGACCGGAACGGGTAACCCGTCGGCGGCCATCAATATGGTGCGCAAGCATGCCACCAGCCGTGAATTTAAAGGCAACCTGTCTGCAGAGTACGGCAGCTGGAACAAGCAACGTTACGTGATGGACATGCAAAGTCCACTGACGGAAGATGGCAACCTACGGGCGCGCATTGTGGCGGGTTATCAGGACAGCGACTCCTGGCTCGACAACTACAATCAGAAACGCACCTTCTTCTCCGGTATTCTGGACGCGGACCTGGGCACCAGCACTTCACTGTCGGCAGGCTACGAATACCAGCGTATCGACATCAATAACCAGACGTGGGGTGGTTTGCCGCGCTGGAACACCGATGGCAGCGTCAGACATTACGATCGCGCGCACAGCACCTCACCTGACTGGGCTTACAACGACAAAGAGTTCAATAAGGTCTTCTTCACCCTGAAGCAGCGCTTTGCCGACAACTGGCAGGCCACGTTGAATGGGACTCATACCGAAGCGAAATTCGACAGTAAAGCGATGTATCTGGATGCTTACGTCAATAAAAGCACCGGTATGCTGGAAGGCCCTTATGCGAACTATGGCCCGGGCTATGATTATATTGGTGGCACCGGCTGGAACAGCGGCAAGCGTAAAGTAGACGCAGTGGATCTCTTCGCTGACGGCGGCTACGAGCTGTTGGGCCGTCAGCACACCATGATGATTGGCGGCAGCTTCAGCCGTCAGACGAACCGCTACACCAACTCGTGGGCCAACGTCTATCCGGATGAGTTCGGCAGTTTCTACGACTACAACGGTTACTTCCCGGAAACCAACTGGGGATCCCAGTCGCTGGCCCAGGATGACACCACCAATATGAAATCGCTCTACGCCGCGACGCGCATTTCCCTGGCCGATCCTCTGCATTTAATTCTTGGCGCCCGTTATACCAACTGGAGCATTGAAACCCTGACCTACGGCATGGAGAAGAACCACACCACCCCTTATGCCGGTCTGGTCTACGACATTAATGACAACTGGTCAGCCTACGCCAGCTATACCTCTATCTTCCAGCCGCAGAACTACCGTGACAGCTCGGGCAGGTATCTTGATCCGATCACCGGGAATAACTACGAAGCGGGCCTGAAATCTGACTGGATGAACAGCCGTCTGACCACCACGCTCTCGGTCTTCCGCATTGAGCAGGATAATCTGGGCCAAAGCACCGGCCGGACGATTCAGGGCTCCACGGATACGGCCTACGAGAGCGTAGACGGTACCGTGAGTAAAGGCGTGGAGTTTGAAATCAACGGTGCGCTGACCGATAACTGGCAGATGACCTTTGGCGCAACGCGTTACGTTGCGGAAGATAATGATGGCAAGGCGGTGAACCCGCAGCTGCCGCGGACCACGGTGAAACTCTTTACCAGCTACCGCCTGCCGGCGATGCCTGAGCTGACCGTTGGTGGCGGCGTTAACTGGCAAAACAGTGTTTACACCTATCAGGACACCCCTTACGGCACCTGGCGTGCCTCACAGGGTAGCTATGCGCTGGTAGACCTTTTCACGCGTTATCAGGTGACGAAGAACTTCTCCCTGCAGGGTAATGTGAATAACCTCTTTGATAAGACTTACGACACTAACATTGAGGGCGAAATTGTCTATGGCGAACCGCGTAACGTGAGCCTTACCGCAAGCTATCAGTTCTGATAAAGCATGTAGCGTCTAAGGGAGCCCAATGGCTCCCTTTTTTGTGCGCGTTGTTTGCCGGGTGGTGGCTACGCCTTACCCGGCCTACGATTCGTGCGGTTGTTGCCTTTGTAGGCCGGGTAAGCGTAGCGCCACCCGGCATGTCACAAACTACAGATATAAAAAAGGCAGCCATTCGGCTGCCTTAGTCTCCCCAGGTCACAACTTAGTTGCTGCGGATGTACTCATCCATTTCGGTTTTCAGGTTATCGGATTTAGTACCGAAGATAGCCTGTACACCGGAACCTGCAACAACTACACCAGCTGCGCCCAGTTTTTTTAGACCCGGCTGGTCAACTTTCGCAACATCAGCAACGCTTACACGCAGACGAGTGATACATGCGTCCAGGTTAGTGATGTTCTCTTTACCGCCGAAGGCTGCAACCAGTGCCGGAGCCATTTCGCTGGTCGCACCCGCTTTGCTGTCTTCTGTTGCATCTTCACGACCTGGCGTTTTCAGGTCCAGCGCTTTGATCAGCACACGGAAGATGGTGTAGTACACAACCGCGTAGCATGCACCAACGATTGGGAACAGCCACAGTTTGCTGCTGTTACCGGACAGGACGATAAAGTCGATCAGACCGTGCGAGAAAGAAGTCCCGTCACGCATACCCAGCAGGATACAGATTGGGAATGCCAGACCAGCCAGAATCGCGTGGATAATGTACAGGATCGGCGCAACGAACATGAAGGAGAACTCGATCGGCTCGGTGATACCGGTCAGGAACGAGGTCAGCGCTGCGGAGATCATGATACCGCCCACTTTTGCACGGTTTTCTGGTTTAGCAGAGTGCCAGATTGCAATCGCAGCAGCCGGCAGGCCGTACATTTTGAACAGGAAGCCGCCAGACAGTTTGCCTGCAGTTGGGTCGCCTGCCATGTAACGTGGGATATCGCCGTGGAAGACCTGGCCCGCAGCGTTGGTGTATTCGCCGATCTGCATCTGGAAAGGAACGTTCCAGATATGGTGCAGACCGAACGGCACCAGGCAACGCTCGATGAAGCCGTAGATACCGAACGCCACAACCGGGTTCTGGTAAGCCGCCCACTGAGAGAAGGTCTGGATAGCGGAACCAATCGGTGGCCAGATGAAGGAGAGGATCACACCCGTGAAGATCGCCGCCAGACCAGAGATGATTGGAACAAAACGCTTACCTGCAAAGAAGCCCAGGTACTCAGGGAGCTTGATGCGATAGAAGCGGTTAAACATATACGCCGCAATTGCACCCGAGATGATACCGCCCAGAACCCCGGTGTCAGCCAGGTGTTTAGCAGCGATCTCTTCCGGTGGCAGGTGCAGCACCAGAGGTGCAACCACAGCCATGGTTTTAACCATGATGCCGTAGGCAACTACAGCGGCCAGCGCAGATACGCCGTCGTTATTGGTGAAGCCAAGCGCAACGCCGATAGCGAAGATCAGTGGCATATTGGCAAAAACAGAACCGCCTGCTTCCGCCATCACATGAGAAACTACGGCTGGCAGCCAGCTGAAGTTTGCAGAACCGACGCCCAGCAGGATACCTGCGATAGGCAGTACGGATACCGGCAGCATCAGCGATTTACCGACCTTCTGCAGGTTAGCAAATGCATTCTTAAACATAATTGAGAGTGCTCCTGAGTATTTGTGCTTTTTTTACGTTTTCACGCATTGGCCCGGGGGGAGAACCGTGCCGTGGACAGGACATCTAAGCGCCCTTTATTTATTACGCAGAGTAAAATAAATCTGCGGATCTTTGTTTGACGGCTATCACGTTTCAGCGTTCGTTACCTGAAAAACTTTCAGTTTTTTACAAAATAGGTGTCTAAATGTTACCAGAAACGCATTCACCGCCCCTGTTCGGGCGGTGAACTTTACTCGCTTTAGCTATTAATTACGAGCCCAAAAAAAACTGACGATTCATGCTGATTGCAGGCGGGAGGGATCGATGTGAAACAGACTGGCGAAGTTATCAGTGGTAATGCGTGCCAGTTCTTCAACATCGACGCCTTTCAAAACGGCCATATACTCGGCCACATCCCGTACCATCGCGGGTTGGTTCTCTTTACCGCGGTGCGGTACCGGTGCCAGATAAGGGGAATCTGTCTCCACCAGCAGGCGATCGAGCGGGACGTATCGCGCAGCGTCGCGAAGCTGCTCTGCGTTACGGAACGTCACGATCCCGGAAAACGAGATATAAAAACCCAAATCCAGCAGTTTGCCCGCTGTTTCTCTGTCTTCAGTGAAACAGTGTAGTACGCCACCACAATCCGTCACCTTTTCTTCTGAGAGGATCGCCAGCGTATCGGCACGGGCATCGCGGGTGTGGACAATCACTGGCTTGTTCAGCTCCCGGCCAATACGGATATGATCGCGGAATGATTCCTGCTGACGGGCTTTCGTTTCCGGGGTGTAAAAATAGTCCAGCCCGGTTTCGCCCATCGCGACGACGCCCTCTTCCGCCGCCAGACGGCGTAAATCCTCGACGTCATAGGCCTCATCCTGGTTCAGCGGATGCACGCCGCAGGAGAAAACGACGTTGTCGCGCACGCCCACCAGCTCACGCATGGTGCGGTAGCCTGGTAACGTTGTGGCGACCGCCAGACAAAATTTCACATCGCGGGCTGCGGCTTTTTCCAGCACGTCATCGACGTTTTTATGCAGGGATTGATAATCCAGGCCATCAAGATGGCAGTGTGAGTCGACTAAAAACATAATGTCTCTCTCAGAGATGGGATACAGGCAGCGTTGTGCCCGGTTGCAGGTAATGCTCGATAGTGAGTAACAGGTCGGTCAGCACAAGCTCCCGATTCACCCCCGTTACGCTGAGTAATTGTTCGCGACACTGACATACGTCATGAAGGATAGCCCGTAATGCCACTCCTGGCAGGCGCCGGGCGAGGCTGTTAACCCCTTGCCAGGCATCGGCATTGCTGATCAAGGTCGCCCCTTGCTGAATTTTGAGGGCATCCAGCAACAATGCCGCCAGCCAGTGCAGACGATCGGGCGCCTGTTCATGATTGAGTACCGGCAGCAGGCTCATCCAGTCACCACTGTCAGGTACAGCCCCAAGCGCCTGGCAAAGCTGTTCGCGTTGCCCCCAGACGTTGGGCTGCAACAGCGCCAGCGCTGCTGCAGGCGCGCCGCCGCACAGACGCAGCGCGCTGAGCGCCGCTTCTTGTGACGTTGTCACTTCCCGCGCAAGCCAGCTGATAGCCCACGCCTCCTGCGGCACGTTAAGATGATGCAAGCGACAGCGGCTTCGGAGAGTCGCCAGCAACCGTCCGGGCTCACGGCAGGCCATCAGGAACCAGGTATTTTCCGGCGGCTCTTCCAGGGTTTTTAACAGCGCGTTGGCCGCCGCTTCGGTCAGCTGGGCGGCATCCTTGACCCAGACCACTTTCGCCCCACCAAGCCGCGCGCGCTCGTACAGCTTCTCGCTGACCGCGCGAACCGCATCAATACCCAGCGTCGTTTTGCCCTTCTCTGGCTCAAGCGCGTAATAATCCGGGTGCGTCTGCGCCTGCATCAGCTGGCAGCCGCGGCACTGGCCACAGCTCTTATGCCCCTGGGGCTGCTGGCACATCAGAAAACGGCTGATGGCGTAGATCAGCGCATCATCGCCCATTCCCGGCAGCGACTGGATCAGTAACGCATGATGCCCCCGACCGGACTGGTAGCTGTTCACCAGCTGTTCTAAGTGCGGGCGCAACCATGGATACCATTTCATGCCTGTTGTTCCTTCAGCCAGTCGGTGACCGTTTTACGAATGGCGTCCATCACCGCTTCCAGTGGTTGGGTGGCGTCGATGGTGCGAATGGTGCTGTCCTGTGCGGCCAGCTCAAGATAGCGGGCGCGGGTACGGTTGAAGAAGTCCAGCGACTCCTGCTCAATACGATCCAGTTCGCCACGGGCGCGGGCGCGCTTCAGGCCCACTTCTGGCGTCACGTCAAGATAGAGCGTCAGGTTCGGGCGGAAATCCCCCAGTACCGCATCGCGCAGCGTGGCGAGCATCGTCTGGTCAATGCCGCGGCCACCGCCCTGGTAAGCCTGGGTGGAGAGATCGTGGCGATCGCCAATGACCCAGCACCCACGCGCCAGCGCAGGTTTAATGACGGTTTCCACCAGCTGGACACGCGCGGCGTAGAACATCATGACTTCGGCTTTATCCGTAATCACTTCATCGCCGACCGATTTAATGTCCAGCACCAGACTACGCAGTTTTTCCGCCAGCTGTGTGCCGCCCGGTTCGCGGGTAAAGATCATCTCTTCGATGCCATACTGTTTCAGCGTCTCGACTACCGTATCGCGTGCGGTGGTTTTCCCGGCGCCTTCCAGCCCCTCAATGACGATGTAATTACTGCGCATTTTTTTCCTTAAGTGCCTTCAGATAGTCCTGGACCGAACGATTATGACTGGCAAGATTGGTGTTAAAAGTATGTCCACCTTTTCCGTCCGCGACGAAATAGAGATACGGCGTTTTGGCCGGATGCGCGGCGGCATTCAGCGATGCCTGACCCGGCGTGGCAATCGGCCCCGGGGGTAATCCGCTAATGACATAGGTATTATAATCCGTTGGGGTTTCGAGATCTTTACGCGAAATGTTGCCCTTGTAGTTCTCACCCATCCCGTAAATCACCGTAGGGTCAGTCTGCAGACGCATACCGATACGCAGACGATTGATAAACACAGAGGCCACCTGATCGCGTTCGCTGGCGATTGCCGTCTCTTTCTCGACGATAGAAGCCATGGTCACAAACTGGTTCTGATCTTTATACGGCAGGTTTTCCATCCGCCCTTCCCAGGCTTTCTCCACCGCTGCAACCATCTTTTTATGTGCACGCTGCAACAGTGCCACATCGGTGGTGCCCGCGGTGTACATCCAGGTATCGGGCCAGAACCAGCCTTCTATCCTGTCGGGGTGCTCAAATTTCAGGGCCTCGGCGACGGCGGCATAGCTGTCGTCCGGCAACGTGTGCTTGATGTAGGGCGCATCGCGCAGCTGCTTCAGGTAGTCGCTCAGACGCATCCCTTCGACAAAACGCAGCGGGAACTGCGCCTCTTTACCGCTTTCAAGCAGCTCCAACATCTCCTTCACGGTCATTCCTGGGGTAAAGCGGTACGTACCAGCTTTAAAATGCGACAGCTCCGGCTGCACGCGTAATAGCCACTGGAATACCCGCGGGCGGTTAATGATCTTGTCGCCGTACAGCTGTTCACCCAGCGCCAGCCGTCCGGTACCGGGTTTCAGGGTAAATACCGTCTCGTCGGCGATCAGGATTTTGCTCTCCGCCAGCTGGCGAACTTTCCACATCCCCACGCCAGCGGCAATGCCCAGCACGACAACGACGAGGAGAATAAAGCGCAACATTTTCTTCATGACTATCTGGTTTGCTCACACAGAGGGGCTAAAAACGAGTACAACTCACGCGATATAAAATGGTGAGGACCATACTGGCGCACCGGCACAACAGGCATCAGCGCATTGCATACGACGATCTCGTCAGCATCGGTCAGCGCAGCCTCGCGCGCCTGCACTTCGACCACGCGAAATCCGGAATGCGCCAGTTGCCGCAGACAAAACTGCCGCATCAGACCGTTAACGCCAGCCTGATCCAGACGGGGGGTAAACACATCCTTACCCTGCCGCCAGAATAAATTCGCCGCACAGCATTCCGTAATGAACCCTTCGCTGTCAAGAACCAGCGCTTCATCGGCGTCGGTCTGTTCAAGATGGGAGCGAATCAGCACTTGCTCAAGCCGGTTGAGGTGTTTTATCCCCGCAAGCTGCGGATTACGTCCCAGCCTCACCGGGCTTAATGCCAGGGTAATGCCTTCCTTGCGCCAGCGATCGTAATGGGCGGGCCAGGCAGATACCGACAGAATGCGAACCGGATCCTGACAGCCAGCCGCGCTGTATCCTCTTCCGCCGCTTCCCCGGGTAATAATCACTTTTAATACGCCCCGTTCGACGCCGTGCGCCTGGTCTGTCATTTCATTTTCTAACGCCGTCCACTGGGCAAAGGGAATGAACAATTTTTCACAGGCCGCCCGCAATCGTTGCAGATGCGCCTCAAGCAAACAGACCTTGCCTTCGACAATGCGGGCCGTTGTGAAGCATCCGTCACCAAACTGAATCGCCCGGTCACTCGCCGGAAGCTGTGCCTGCTTTATACCATTTATCAAGAACATGGTGGCTCCTTTAAGATGGTCGAATAGTCTGGCAGGAAGGATGGCTCTGGACAAGGGAAGAAAGCCGAATAAAAAAGGCCCGACAAGCGGACCTTTTTTTACTGCACTAACGACAGGTTAGCATCAGACCTTTTTAAAGATCAGAGAGCCGTTGGTGCCGCCAAAGCCGAAGGAGTTACACAGGGTGTACTCCATACCGCTGACCTGGCGCGCTTCGTGCGGAACGAAGTCCAGATCGCAACCTTCATCCGGATTATCCAGGTTGATGGTTGGCGGAACAGCCTGATCGCGCAGCGCAAGGATGGAGTAGATAGACTCTACTGCACCCGCCGCACCCAGCAGGTGACCGGTCATGGATTTGGTGGAGCTGACCATGACGCGGCGGGCTGCATCGCCAAACACAGACTTAACGGCCTGCGCTTCAGCGATATCGCCCGCAGGGGTAGAAGTACCGTGCGCATTCACATAGCCAATCTGACCCGGCTCGATACCCGCATCACGGATAGCGTTAACCATGGCCAGCGCAGCACCTGCGCCATTCTCTGGCGGAGAGGTCATGTGATAGGCATCGCTGCTCATGCCGAAGCCGACGACTTCTGCATAAATTTTCGCGCCGCGTTTCTTCGCATGCTCGTACTCTTCCAGCACGACCATACCGGCACCGTCACCCAGCACAAAACCATCACGGTCTTTATCCCACGGACGGCTCGCCGCCTGAGGATTATCGTTGCGGGTAGACAGCGCGCGGGCTGCACCGAAACCGCCCACACCCAATGGGGTGCTGGCTTTTTCTGCCCCACCAGCGACCATCGCGTCAGCATCGCCATAAGCAATCATACGCGCCGCTTGGCCGATGTTGTGCACACCAGATGTACAGGCAGTAGCAATCGAAATGCTTGGACCGCGCAGGCCATACATGATGGTCAGGTGACCTGCCACCATGTTAACAATCGTTGACGGAACGAAGAACGGGCTAATCTTACGTGGGCCACCATTAACTAAAGAGCTATGGTTTTCCTCGATTAAGCCAAGGCCACCAATCCCGGAGCCAATAGCGGCGCCAATACGGGTTGCGTTCTCTTCCGTAATTTCAAGGCCAGAATCCTGCATGGCCTGAACGCCAGCGACAATTCCATATTGAATGAAGGCATCCATCTTGCGCTGTTCTTTGCGCGAGATGATCTCTTCACAGTTAAAATCCTTTACTAAGCCAGCAAATTTCGTTGCATAGGCGCTAGTATCGAAATGGTCGATTAGGCTAATGCCACTCTGACCGGCAAGGAGAGCTTTCCAGGTGGACTCTACGGTATTGCCGACAGGAGATAACATGCCAAGTCCGGTCACAACTACACGACGCTTAGACACGCTTGTCCTCCAGGGAGGGATAAAAAAAGAAAAACGAGGGACTACAAAAGAAAAAACTCAGGCGGTCGAATGACCGCCTGGAGATGTTCACTTACGCCTGGTGACCGTTGATGTAATCAATGGCAGCCTGAACGGTGGTGATTTTCTCAGCTTCTTCGTCCGGAATCTCAGTATCAAACTCTTCTTCCAGAGCCATTACCAGCTCAACGGTGTCAAGAGAATCTGCGCCCAGGTCTTCAACGAAAGAAGCATTGTTGGTCACTTCTTCCTGCTTAACGCCCAGCTGTTCGCCGATAATTTTCTTAACGCGTTCTTCGATAGTGCTCATACTCTTAAATTTCCTATCAAAACTCGCTTTCGCGATGGTTTTCGTAGTGTATAAAATGTTGAAAAATTTGCAACTAAATCCCGGCAGGTCTTACCACGATTTTACGTTATTTTGAGGCCATTCCCCCTCATAACGCAAATATTTTCTATCGTGGTTAAACCATGTACATTCCGCCGTTGACGTGGAGAGTCTCACCAGTGATGTAACTCGCTTCGTCAGAAGCTAAAAATGCAACCGCGCTGGCGATTTCTTTAGGGTCGCCTAAACGACCCGCTGGAACTGCCGCCAGCGTACCCGCACGCTGCTCATCGGTCAGCGCACGCGTCATGTCCGTTTCAATAAAGCCCGGAGCAACAACGTTTACAGTAATTCCGCGGGACGCAACTTCGCGCGCCAGCGACTTACTGAAACCGATCAGGCCTGCTTTCGCCGCAGCGTAGTTTGCCTGACCAGCATTTCCCATGGTACCAACCACAGAACCGACAGTGATAATACGCCCATGACGCTTCTTCATCATAGCTCGCATTACCGCTTTTGACAGACGGAACACAGATGACAGATTGGTTTCGATAATATCGTTCCACTCATCATCTTTCATTCGCATCAGTAAGTTGTCGCGAGTGATTCCGGCATTATTGACCAGAATATCCACTTCGCCAAATTCTGCGCGAATATTTCCCAGAACAGATTCGATAGATGCCGGATCGGTCACATTCAACATCAGACCTTTACCGCTCGCACCCAGATAGTCACTAATAGCCTGCGCGCCATTTTCGCTGGTAGCGGTGCCGATCACTGTCGCGCCACGCGCGACGAGGGTTTCAGCGATAGCACGACCAATACCACGGCTTGCGCCGGTGACCAGTGCGATTTTTCCTTCAAAACTCATGGTATTCCTCTTCTTACTGCGCAAGTGCCGCTGACAGTGCTTCAGGCTCGTTAATCGCCGATGCGGTCAGGGTATCAACAATACGTTTAGTCAGACCGGTGAGGACCTTACCCGGGCCCACTTCATACAGGTGCTCTACGCCCTGCGCTGCCATAAATTCAACGGTTTTCGTCCACTGAACCGGGCTGTAGAGCTGGCGAACCAGCGCGTGGCGGATGGCCTCAGGCGCGGTTTCACATTGCACATCAACGTTATTGACCACCGGAATGGTCGGTGCGCTGAAGGTGATTTTTTCCAGCTCAACGGCCAGCTTGTCTGCAGCAGGCTTCATCAGCGCGCAGTGGGACGGTACGCTCACCGGCAGCGGCAGCGCACGTTTGGCGCCCGCGGCTTTACAGGCTGCGCCTGCACGCTCAACCGCCTCTTTATGGCCGGCGATAACCACCTGGCCCGGAGAGTTGAAGTTCACCGGTGAAACGACCTGGCCTTCTGCGGATTCTTCACACGCTTTCGCGATAGAAGCATCATCCAGACCAATAATGGCTGACATGCCGCCCGTGCCTTCCGGCACCGCTTCTTGCATAAATTTGCCGCGCATCTCAACCAGACGCACAGCATCCGCAAACGCAATCACACCCGCACAAACCAGCGCAGAATACTCACCCAGGCTGTGACCAGCTAACAGCGCTGGCGTTTTACCGCCCTGCTGCTGCCATACGCGCCACAGTGCAACCGATGCGGTCAGCAGTGCAGGCTGGGTCTGCCAGGTTTTATTCAGCTCTTCGGCTGGCCCCTGCTGGGTCAGCGCCCAAAGATCGTAGCCCAGGGCATCCGATGCTTCACGGAAGGTCTGTTCGATGACCGGATACTGCTCCGCTAAGCCGGACAACATTCCAACGGCCTGAGAACCCTGACCGGGGAACACAAAAGCAAATTGCGTCATTTTTTTATCCTTATACTAGAAACGAACCAGCGCAGAACCCCAGGTGAAACCGCCACCGAAGGCTTCGAGCAAGACCAGTTGGCCTCGTTGAATTCGTCCATCGCGCACCGCTTCGTCAAACGCGCACGGTACTGATGCTGCAGACGTATTGCCATGACGATCTAACGTCACCACAACGTTATCCATAGACATGCCAAGTTTCTTCGCCGTGGCGCTGATAATGCGCAGGTTCGCCTGATGCGGCACCAGCCAGTCGAGAGCAGAACGCTCCAGATTATTCGCTTCCAGCGTCTCGTCAACGATGTGCGCCAGCTCTGTTACCGCCACTTTGAAGACTTCGTTACCCGCCATAGTCAGGTAGATGGCATTGTCCGGGTTAACACGATCGGCGTTTGGCAACGTCAACAGTTCGCCGTAGCTACCGTCCGCATGCAAATGCGTTGAGATGATGCCTGGCTCTTCAGATTGTCCTAACAGGACAGCCCCTGCACCATCACCAAAAATAATGATCGTCCCGCGATCGTTTGGATCGCAGGTGCGAGCCAGAACGTCCGCGCCGATGACCAGCGCATATTTCACTGCGCCGGATTTCACATATTGATCGGCAATGCTCAGCGCATAGGTAAAGCCTGCGCAGGCAGCGGCAACGTCAAACGCCGGGCAGCCTTTGATGCCCAGCATGTTCTGCACCTGGCACGCAGCGCTTGGGAAGGCATGCGTGGCGGAAGTGGTCGCAACAATAATCAGACCGATGTCATCTTTATCGACACCCGCCATTTCCAGCGCGCGCTGGGCGGCTTCATAGCCCATGGTGGAAACTGTTTCATCTGGCGCGGCAATACGACGTTCGCGGATACCTGTACGTGTGACGATCCACTCGTCAGACGTGTCTACCATTTTTTCCAGATCGGCATTGGTTCGCACTTGCTTTGGCAGATAGCTGCCGGTACCTAAAATCTTCGTATACATGTACGCTCAGTCACTTTTTGCTAATACAGATCCCAGGCGAGCGGCAATCCGCTGTGGGACTTGTCGCTGCACCGCCTGCACTGCCTGTTCAATCGCGACGGCAAACGCTCGCTGATTGGCCGCACCGTGACTCTTAATCACAATGCCGCGCAATCCTAACAGACAGGCGCCATTATACTGGTCGGGGTTGAGGTGACTGAATCGCCGCGCCAGGCTCTTTTGTAACCAACGCTTTAATAAAATCAGCCACCATGACCGTTTTTTCCCCTCTCCCTGCGATTTAAGCAGAGAAAGAAACATTCTCACCACCCCTTCCATGGTTTTTAATGTAACGTTTCCTGTAAACCCGTCACACACCAGTACATCCGTTTTTCCGGTCAATAATTCGTTGGCTTCAAGATATCCAATATAGTTGATGGATGGCTCATTTTTTAGCCGCTCGGACGCTTCACGGATGCTGTCGAGGCCTTTGGTCTCTTCCTCGCCAATATTCAGCAAAGCAACGCGGGGATGAGAAATCCCTACCGCTTCCTCTGCCAGCACCGAGCCCATAACGGCAAACTGCGCCAACATCACACTGTCGCAATCGACGTTGGCGCCTAAATCCAGCACCACCGTTTTGCCCTTTTGCTGGTGCGGCAGTACCGTTACCAGCGCCGGGCGCTCAATACCTTCAAGCGGTTTGAGCAGTAATTTTGCCAGCCCCATCAGCGCGCCGGTATTGCCGGCGCTGACGCAGGCTTGTGCGCGGCCCTCTTTAACCAGCTCAAGCGCGATGCGCATTGAACTTCCGCGGCTGCTGCGGATCGCCTGTGAGGCCCGGACATCACTGGCAATAGCTGACTGGGCAGGAATAATCTGCAGACGTGAACGTTGTTCGAAGTCAGCTTTTGCGAGTAATGGCGTGATAGCGTCGGGATTACCGACTAAAAGGAGAGCGAGTTGCGAATTAGAGTTCAGTGCCTGCAATGCTGCAGGCACTGTCACGGAAGGGCCAAAATCGCCCCCCATGACATCTAACGCCAGGGTTAGACGTGTCAAGGTATCGTCGCAGCCTGGTTCGGTATATCCCCGTTTGCACGGGGAAACCCTCACTAAGCCTAATCACGCAAACGCGTGATTACTTAGTGATAACCTTGCGGCCGCGGTAGAAACCGTCAGCAGTGATGTGGTGACGCAGGTGTTTTTCACCAGAAGTCTTGTCTACAGACAGGCTGGTAACTGCAGTCAGTGCGTCATGGGAACGACGCATGCCACGTTTGGAACGGGTTGGTTTATTCTGTTGTACGGCCATGGACCTTACTCCTTAATTACTTACGCTTTAAGCTGGCTAATACGGCAAATGGGTTTGGTTTTTGCGCTTCATCAGGCAGTTCCCCAAAGACCATGTCCGCCTCGGACACTTCACAGTGTTCAGAATCATGCACCGGAACCACTGGCAGAGCGAGGATGATTTCATCTTCAACTAACGCCAGCAGATCGATTTCACCGAATTCGTTAACCTCAATCGGCTCATACGCTTCCGGGAGTGCTTCAGCCTGTTCGTCTGAACGAACCGGACTGAAACAATATGTTGTGTGAACATGAAGTGGGAACGGTTTCCCGCAACGCTGACACTCGAGCGTAACCGAAACCTTTGCATCACCGGTTAATACGGCGAGGCGCTGGTTATCGATCGCGAACGACATGGAGCATTCCACATCACTGTCCACACTGACTACGGATTCGGCAATACGTTCAGCCTGGTCACGGGTATAAATACCTTCGTAATCGAGGCGTTTTTGAGCCGTACGAACCGGATCAAGAGTCAGGGGTAATTTTACCTTTTGCATAGGGCGCGCATATTAACTTTGTAACGTCATAGAGTCAAAGAAAAAGGCAACCTCAGGCTGCCTTTTGCCAATTATTCGCACACATTGCGGCCTGTAGTTTAAAATGGCTGGCATCGATACGCTATATCTGGTGAAAAAAATATGCCAAATCTTATTCTCGCCTCGACTTCACCCTACCGCCGCGTGTTGCTGGAAAAGCTTGGCGTACCCTTTGAATGTGCCGCACCGAATGTGGATGAAAGCCCACAACCCGGTGAATCGCCACGGCATCTGGTGGTACGTCTGGCGCAGGAAAAAGCAAAAAGCCTGGCAGCGCAATTTCCTGACCATCTTATTATAGGTTCCGATCAGGTTTGCGTCCTGGATGGTGCTATCACCGGTAAACCGCATACCGAAGAGAATGCGCGTCAGCAGCTGTTGAAAGCCCGCGGTAATATCGTCACGTTCTATACCGGCCTGGCTCTCTATAACAGCTCAACGGGCCATTTGCAGACGGAATGCGAGCCCTTTGACGTTCACTTCCGCCATCTCAGCGAACAAGAGATTGATGACTACGTCCGTAAAGAGCGTCCGTTAAACTGCGCGGGCAGCTTTAAGAGCGAAGGGCTGGGGATTGCGTTGTTTGACAGGCTGGACGGGCGCGACCCGAACACCCTGGTGGGATTACCGCTGATTGCGCTGTGCCAGATGCTGCGCCGGGAACATTACAACCCGTTAATGGCGTAGCCCTCTGCTTCGCCCGGCGGCGCTACGCTTGCACGGGCCTACGGTTTTGTAAGCCGGGTAAGCGCAGCGCCACCCGGCAATTAACCGCGCAGAACTTTAAGACAGCGTTTCAGCTGCTCATCCATAGGCGCTTCGATACGCATCACCTCGCCAGTACCCGGATGGGTAAACTTCAGCGCGGCGGCATGCAGGAACAGACGAGACAAGCCCGTACCCGCCAGCTGCTTATCAAACTCACGGTCGCCATAGCGATCGTCGAAGGCGATGGGATGACCTGCATGCAGGGTGTGAACACGGATCTGGTGAGTACGACCGGTCACCGGGCTGCAGCGCACCAGGGTAGCGAATTCATAACGCTCTTCCACCTTGAAGCGCGTTTCAGACGGTTTGCCTTCCTGACTCACGCGAACGATACGCTCACCGCTTTGCAGAATATTTTTCAGCAGCGGCGCCTGGACCACTTTGACATGGGACTGCCACTGGCCGCGCACCAGCGCGAGGTAATCCTTCTGCATCCCCTTCTCACGCAGCTGTTCATGCAGCGAACGCAGCGCCGAACGCTTTTTCGCCACCAGCAGTACGCCAGAGGTGTCGCGGTCAAGACGATGAACCAGCTCCAGGAAGCGTGCTTCCGGGCGCAGCGCGCGCAGACCTTCGATCACGCCGAAGCTCAACCCGCTGCCGCCGTGTACGGCTGTACCGGAAGGTTTGTTGAGTACCAGGATATGATCGTCTTCATATAAGATCACATCCGTCAGCGCGGCGACTTTATTCAGATGCGGCGATACCGCCTCCTCTTCCCGCTCGGCGACACGTACGGGCGGGATGCGCACTTCATCACCCGCTTCCAGTTTGTACTCGGGTTTAATGCGCTTCTTATTCACACGCACCTCACCCTTACGCAAGATGCGATAAATCATGCTCTTTGGCACACCCTTCAGTTGGGTGCGCAAAAAGTTGTCGATGCGTTGCCCCGCTTCATCATCGGTAATGGCAACCATTTTTACGGCTGGAGTCTCTGTTTTCATGGGGGGCGATTCTAATTATCGGCAGCCATTAGCGCCACTCATTTTTCTATGCTTATATTTAGTTTTACCCGGTTACTGTTTCGTTCACGCAATCGATTTGGTGGTTATTAAACCAATCCTATGAGAGAAGTGAAAAAACTGTGAGTAACCGGGTGATAATTGGCAAAAGTCATCTTGCTATAACCCGGTTAGCAATGGAATAATGCTGCAGTTTTCCGTGTTAAATCCTGGTTAAGCAAGGATATCGACGGAATGACCAATTTTGTCTGACCGATCATCCACGCAGCAATGGCGTAAGACGTATTGATCTTTCAGACAGTTAGCGGGCTGCGGGTTGCAGTACTTACCGGTAAATGGAATCTTCTCTGGAGAGTTTTACCCAGGCTATTCCCCTGATAATCGCGCTGTATTTCCGTATGAAATACAGGCAACCGACACTTTGCGCCTCTTAAGCGAGCGACAACCGTGAGGTTGGCGACGTGAATAGACACGAGGCCATCGGTTCATACCCCGGAAAGCGTCACCTTGCCCGCAGCTTAGTCGTCAATGTAAGAATAATGAGTAAGTTACGATGAAAAGAATGTTAATCAACGCAACTCAGCAAGAAGAGTTGCGTGTCGCCCTTGTGGATGGGCAGCGTCTGTACGATCTGGATATCGAAAGTCCTGGACACGAACAGAAAAAAGCGAACATTTACAAAGGCAAAATCACCCGCATTGAACCCAGCCTTGAGGCCGCATTTGTCGATTACGGTGCCGAGCGTCATGGTTTCCTCCCGCTGAAAGAGATCGCTCGCGAGTACTTCCCTTCCAACTATAATGCCCATGGCCGTCCTAACATCAAAGATGTTCTGCGTGAAGGTCAGGAAGTTATTGTCCAGATTGATAAAGAAGAGCGTGGCAACAAAGGCGCTGCACTGACTACCTTTATCAGCCTGGCAGGCAGCTACCTCGTACTGATGCCAAACAACCCGCGCGCGGGGGGTATCTCTCGCCGTATCGAAGGGGATGACCGTACCGAGCTGAAAGAGGCGCTGGCAAGCCTGGAACTACCAGACGGTATGGGTCTGATTGTTCGTACCGCAGGCGTGGGCAAATCTGCCGAAGCGCTGCAGTGGGACCTGGGCTTCCGTCTGAAGCACTGGGAAGCGATTCAGAAAGCCGCTGAAAGCCGCCCTGCTCCGTTCCTGATCCACCAGGAAAGCAACGTTATCGTGCGTGCCTTCCGCGACTATCTGCGTCAGGACATTGGCGAAATTCTGATTGATAACCCGAAAGTGCTTGAGCTGGCTCGCCAGCACATTGCCGCACTGGGTCGTCCCGATTTCACCAGCAAAATCAAACTGTACACCGGTGAGATCCCGCTGTTCAGCCACTACCAGATTGAATCGCAGATTGAATCCGCCTTCCAGCGTGAAGTCCGTCTGCCATCCGGTGGTTCTATCGTTATCGACAGCACCGAGGCGCTGACCGCCATCGACATCAACTCCGCCCGTGCAACCCGCGGTGGCGATATCGAAGAGACGGCATTCAACACCAACCTGGAAGCGGCCGATGAGATTGCCCGCCAGCTGCGTCTGCGTGACCTGGGCGGCCTGATCGTTATCGACTTCATCGACATGACGCCGGTACGTCACCAGCGCGCGGTGGAAAACCGTCTGCGTGAAGCGGTGCGTCAGGATCGTGCGCGTATCCAGATCAGCCATATCTCCCGTTTTGGCCTGCTGGAGATGTCCCGCCAGCGTCTGAGCCCGTCACTGGGTGAATCCAGCCACCACGTCTGCCCACGCTGTAGCGGTACCGGCACCGTGCGTGACAACGAATCGCTGTCCCTCTCTATCCTGCGTCTTATCGAAGAAGAAGCGCTGAAAGAGAACACCAAAGAAGTTCACGCCATTGTGCCTGTACCGATTGCCTCCTACCTGCTGAACGAAAAACGTGCCGCGGTAAGTGCGATCGAAGCCCGTCTGGGTGGCGTACGCTGCGTGATCGTGCCTAACGATCAGATGCAGACTCCGCACTACTCCGTGCTGCGCGTGCGCAAAGGCGAAGAGACCTCTACCCTGAGCTACATGCTGCCTAAGCTGCATGAAGAGGCGATGGCACTGCCGTCCGAGGAAGAGTACTCAGAGCGTAAATTGCCTGAACAGCCTGCACTGGCAGCGTTTGTGATGCCAGAAGCACCGCCTGCGCCAGCGCAGGAGACCGTGGCGGCTAAACCTGCAACCAAACCGGCGGCAGAAGTGAGCCAACCGGCTGAACAGCCTGGTCTGCTGAGCCGCTTCCTCAGTGCGCTGAAGAAGATGTTTGCGGGTGAAGAGCCGCAGCCTGCCCCGGCACCGGTTGAGAAGAAAGAAGAGAAACAGGAGCGTTCACCGGATCGTCGTAAACGCCAGAACAACCGTCGTGACCGCAATGAGCGCCGCGATAACCGTTCAGAGAGCAACGAAGGCCGTGAAGGCAGCGAAAGCCGTGACAATCGTGATAACCGCGAAGGTCGCGAGCGCCGTGAAGGTCGTGACGAAAACCGTCGCAACCGCCGCGAAAAGCCGCAGCAGAACGCGGAAGAGCGTGAAATTCGCCAGCCGGTCAGCGAAGAGTCTGACAAAGGCAGACAGCGTGATGAGCAGCAGCCGCGCCGCGAACGTAACCGTCGTCGTAACGATGACAAGCGTCAGGCTCAGCAGGAAGTTAAAGCGCTGAATCGCGACGAAGAGACCGCTCAGGATACTGAACAGGAAGAACGCGTTCAGGTGATGCCGCGCCGTAAGCAGCGTCAGATGAGCCAGAAAGTGCGTTTCCAGTCTCAGGCTGAAGACGCAGCGGTTGAAGCGATCGCGCCACAGGCCGAACCGGCACAGCGTACCGAGCTGGCTAAAGTTGATCTGCCTGCGGTGATTGAAAACGCACCAGAGCAGGAAGAAAATGCTGAAGGCCGTGAAAACGCCGGCATGCCGCGCCGTTCACGTCGCTCTCCGCGTCACCTGCGCGTGAGTGGTCAGCGTCGCCGTCGTTATCGTGACGAGCGTTATCCGCTGCAGTCGCCAATGCCGCTGGCTATTGCCTGTGCCTCACCAGAAATGGCATCCGGTAAAGCCTGGATCCGTTATCCGGTAGCTCGCCCTCAGGAGCCACAGTTTGAAGAGCAGAACGTCGCTCAGGAAACTGCAACCCCTGTTACGCCAGTCGCGGTTGAAGCGATCGCTGACGCTGCTGCCGTTGTGATCCCAGAGCCGCAGGTCGTTGAAATCGAAACTTCACATCCGGAAGTGATTGCTGCGCCTGTGACAGAACAACCACAGATCGTCACTCCTGACGATGCGGTCGTCGCGAAGCAGATTGCAGAAGATGCTGCCGTAGCTGAACCTGCTGTCGAAGAAGCCGCTGCCGTTGAATCGGCTGAAACCACCGAAGCAGCCGTCGAGCCGCAGCCGGTCGTGGAAGTTGAAGTAGAAACGGAAGTTCAACCTGAGATTGAAATCGATGTTGAACCGGTTGAGGCAGCTGAAGTGGAACCTGAAGTCACTGATGTCGCTCACGTTGACGAGCCAGAAGTGAAGCCGGTTCCTGCAGTGAAGCCAGCACCAGCCGCTCAGGTTCATGCTGAAGCCCATCACGCGACGGCCCCAATGACCCGTGCACCGGCACCGGAATATGTTCCGGAAGCGCCGCGCCAGAGTGACTGGGTACGTCCGGCATTTGAATTTGACGGTAAAGGCTCTGCAGGTGGTCACAGTGCCACCCATCACGCCACGGCGCCAGCCACGCGTCCACAGCCGGCTGAATAAGCCTGCTTAAGCGCAAAAGCCGACCTTCGGGTCGGCTTTTTTATTGCTTCTGCTCTGGCCTGCGCATCCCCGCGATTTCAGGCATCACCTCTCTCATCATCTCCAGAAAACGACGCAATCGCGCCGGATAGTAGCGAGACCACGGGTAGACAAGATGAACCGGCAACGCGGCGGGCTGCCAGTCAGGCACCAGATGAATCAGCCTGCCCTCACGGATATCCGCTTCGACAGTCCAGCTTGAGACCACGGCAACGCCCAGCCCGGTGAGCGCGCTTTTACGCGCCACGTAGAGGCTGTCGGTACTTAAGCGCGGGGAGATAGCCACCCGCAGTGGTTGTGCGGCTTCCGCGCTGAACAGTTCAACATGCTGACGATAAAAAGTATTGAGCGCCACCCAGGGCAGCGCGGAGAGATCTTCCGGTTTTTCTACTGGCGCAAACCGTGCCAGCAGCTCGGGTGAGGCCACAATGCTGCGCGGTACCTCGGCCAGCAATACCGACACCGTGGCCGGGTCGATCTCCGCCCCGACCCGGATAGCGCAGTCGATATTGTCACTTAAAAAATCAGCCGAGCGGTCATTGAGCATCCACTCCACATTGAGTCGTGGATAGCGCAGCAGAAACGCCGTTAATGGCTCCAGCAACTGCTCCTGTCCAAAGGCATGCGGCGCACGCACGCGAAGCACACCGACCGGCTCATCTTCTGTTTGCCCGACTTCATCCTCCAGCGCGTACCAGCTGTCAATGACCCGCCGGGCATGTTGATAGCAGCGTTCACCGTCATCCGTCAGCTTCATGGCGTGTGTCGTTCGCAGGATCAGGCGCACGCCCAATAGCGTCTCCAGCGATTGCAGCCGACGGCTGACGGTGGCCTGGCTGGTCGCCATCTGCACCGCGGCAGCAGAAAGAGAGCCCGTCTCCACGATACGCACAAAAGTACGCATCAGCTCTACGCGGTCTATACGTTCTGAACGTTTCATTTTTAATCCGGTTATACGTTACACGTATAAGTGTTTTATCACCGGGCCCGCTACCACCGCAAGGCGGGGTGATAAAGAATAGTGACACACCCGAAATGAGGAACTGCATATGAACTCCAGTACCCTGAGCCCAGCCGTCAGCCGTTGGGTAATTTTCATCCTTGCCATCGGCGCGGGCTTTAGCGTCGCCGCCATCTATTATGCTCAGCCGCTACTGCCGCTGATGGGCGCTGATTTGCATCTCAGTATTGAAGGGATGGGGATGGTGCCCACTCTGACGCAGGCGGGCTATGCGCTCGGGATCCTCTTCCTGCTGCCGCTTGGCGATCGCTATGATCGCCGCACCCTGATTGTGGTGAAAAGCATTGCGCTGGCATTACTGCTTTTGGCCTGTAGCCTGACGGCTCAGATCCACTCCCTGCTGCTGGTCAGCCTGCTGATTGGGATGACCGCCACCATGGCGCAGGACATTGTTCCGGCTGCGGCGATCCTCGCCCCGGAGGGCAAACAGGGGAAAACCGTCGGTACTGTGATGACCGGTCTGTTACTGGGGATCCTGCTCTCCCGTACGGTGAGCGGCGTGGTAGGTGAAGCCTTTGGCTGGCGAGTGATGTACCAACTTGCGGCGGGCAGTATTGCGATCCTCGCCGCCGTGATGTGGTTTATTCTGCCCCGCTTCGCGGTGCCGTCGAACCTGCGTTATCCGCAGCTGATGCGTTCCATGGCACATCTGTGGCGTCGCTACCCCGCTCTGCGCCGCGCCGCCCTGGCACAAGGTTTTCTCTCCATCGCCTTTAGCGCCTTCTGGTCTACTCTGGCGGTGATGCTGATGGAACACTACGGGCTTGGCAGCGCCGTTGCCGGTGGGTATGGCATTGCCGGTGCCGCAGGCGCTCTGGCCGCGCCACTCGCAGGCGGTCTGGCGGATAAACTGGGCGCCGGTAAAGTCACTCAGCTGGGTGCCGCGCTGGTAACCGTCTCCTTCGCCCTGATGTTTTTCATGCCGGCATTAGGTGTACAGGGCCAGCTGATCCTGATTGCCGTTGCCGCGGTAGGTTTTGATCTCGGTCTGCAGTCGAGCCTGGTGGCCCACCAGAACCTGGTTTACAGCCTTGAGCCCCAGGCCCGTGGCCGTCTGAACGCTCTGCTCTTTACCGGTGTGTTTATCGGGATGGCGTTAGGTTCCGCATTGGGCAGTCAGCTCTATACCATGGCCGGTTGGCCGGGCGTGATTGCGCTGGCGACCATTACAGCAGGCGTGGCGCTGGTTATCCGTATGACTGAAAACGTCCGCACCCGCTCATCGGCCCTGCAAAATTTCTGAAAAAAAAGCCCAATCCGCAAAACGGATTGGGCATACAGAACATAACCAGTTTCAAGCCATGTTCTAAAGGTCAAGTCAGTTATTTATTCAGTTGGAACAGAGACATACCCTGCATATCGCTGAATGCTTTATAAGATGCCTGAAGCGCCGCTTGTTGCATAGTGTAGGAGGAAATCGCAGCGTTCCAGTCGACATCAACCAGATCGCTCATCTGCTGAGTCTGGCCTAAGGCCCGGTCACTGCCCAGCGTGTTGAGTGCATCCAGTTCAGTCAGTTTGGTGCCCAGGTCAGCACGCACGGTCAGCACGTTATCAAGGGAGTTACGCAACCCGCGGTTTGCTTTATCAATGTCCAGATTCAGTTGATCAGTCTTGCCCTGATCGCCGCTGACTGGCGTTTTCAGAGCCGCAATCACGTTATCCAGGATCTTGAACAGATTCTTTTCCGGGGCAGAGCCATCTGGTTCTGGCGCGGCGTTACTGGTGAAAGATTCAAACACTTCCTGGCCGGTATGGCTGATCTGCATATTACGCGCAGAATCGACCTGCTGTCGGATTGGCGTGTCGCCGCCGTCATACTTTCCGGTTGCCTGATCGAATGCCGGAGCATCCGTTTTATAACCAGCAAAAATATAGCGCCCGTTGCCATCAGTACTGTTTGCCAGGTTCAACAGCTGGTCGCGGATGCCCTGCAGATCGGTTGCAATGGAACTGCGGTCGTTATCACTCAGGGAGCCGTTTCCGGCATAAACAATTTTATCCTGTGCTGATTGCAGCGCAGTGGTCACCTGGCCCAGAACGCTCTCCTCCAGCCCGACTCGCTGGGACGCAAAAGAGCGTGCAAGCGTGTACTGACTGTTTTGCGCCTGCGCCTGCGAGAGCACAACTGCCTGAGACGCAGCGATAGGATCGTCAGAAGGACGGTTAACACGTTTACCGGTGGACATCTGCTCACCGTAGCTCAGCCACTTGCTCTGGGAGTCGGTGATCCCACGCATGTTCTGCTGGTACATCATTTGGGTGCTAATACGCATCGTTCACCTCGGCCTTAGCGAATATTGATTAACGCGTCAAAGAGCGTGCTGGCGGTTTGCAGCACCTGGGCATTGGCCAGGTAGTACTGCTGGTAGCGCTGGAGGTTGCCATACTCTTCATCGAGGTTAACCCCGGAGATCGACTGCTGCTGGTTGCTCAGTTGCGTCGTCACGTTTGCCTGGGTGGTACTGCTGGTTTTCAGCGTCGCGGTTTTGCTGCCGACTGTGCTGACCAACGAGGCATACGCATCGTTAAAACTCTTGTTGCCGCCGACCACTTTGCTGTTCTGCAGATTAAGCAGCGCCTGGCCGTTGCGGTTATCGCTTTCACCGCCGGTGGCGTCAGACGCCAGCGCCAGTTTAGACTCATCGCTAATCGCCACATCCATATTGACGATGGCATTGACAACAGGCTTAACGATAAAGCTGTCTTTGTTATTCGCTGCACCCGATACGTTCACCGTCAGGCCATCAAAAGATAAATTACCGTTGCCGTCGTCAGTTGGGTTGACGGTGGTTTTATCGGAAAGACGAGTGATCTTCCAGCTGCCGCCATCAAACTCCATCTTGTAGTCGGTGGCCTGCACTTTAGCGCTGTCTGCCACGTTAATCGCCGCGGTGACCGAGGCCGAACCGGTATTTTTGGTGTTTCCCAGTACCGCGGGAGCACCGATATCAAACAATTTGCCGCCGGCGTTACCTTCAGGATCAAAGCCCTTTTCATGCTGGGTATTCATCTCATTAGCGAAAGAGAGCGCCAGCTGGTTAAGGGTGTTACGTGCCGCGTCGAGCTCCTCGGTACGGAAGGTCAACATGCCGCCCAGAGAGCCGCTGGTCAGCAGTTTTTCCGGGATCTCAACGGGGCCCGAGGTGCCGTCAACAAACGCCACCGTGGTACGGGATGGATCGGCGCTGGACTTCACGGCCGCCAGCTGATTAGCGGTGCTGCCCTGAACCAGGTTGTAGCCATTGCCAAAGGAGACGTTATAGGTGCCGCTATCCTGAACGGAGACTTCAACACCCACGATCTGGTTCAGCTCGCTCACCAGCTGGTCGCGCTGGTCGAGCAGATTGTTTGGGGATGCGCCCGCACCCACGCCGGTCAGACGGGAAATCTGATCGTTCAGGTTGGCAATCTGTTTAGCGTAGTTGTTGATCTGATCAACGCTGGTACCGATGGCGGTGTTGATCTGCTTATCCTGATCGCGCAGATACTGATCGTTCACCTTGAACTGGTTCACCAGACCATCAGCCTTGCCCAGTACGGTCTGGCGCGCCGCCGGATCTTCGGCGTTGCTCACCAGGGTCTGCAGACTGGTAAAGAAGCCCTGCAGGGTGGTCGCCAGGCTGTTGGTGCTGCCAGAGAGAATGTCGTCAATTTTGGACATCTGCTGGTAGCGGGTCGTCAGGGCACTGCTCTGGTTCTGCGCGGTGCGCAATTGGTTGGTAATGAATGCATCATATTCGCGCTGTACCCCGGAGACATACACGCCGTTGCCAACCCAACCGCCGCCTGTCAGGGTGCTGTTTGAGGCGCTCAGCACCGTTGTCTGACGGGTGTAGCCCGTCACGTTGTAACTTGAAATGTTATTACTGGCGGTATTCAGTGCAGCCTGGGCTGCACTGAGGCCACTCATGGCGCTGTTGATCAAACTGGACATGGGGGTTCCTTTTATACTTTCAGACATGAGTCCTGCTGGAGATTATCGGCAGGCCCCAGCCGGACTTGAGAACTTTCAGAACAGATTTTCGATATCGTTGCTGTAGGCTTTGCTGACTTTTTCACCCATCGCTTTAAGCTGCTGGATCATGCTGGTCAGCTTGCGGGCATAATGTGGATCGGTGGCATAGCCCGCGTTCTGCAACGCCTGCGCACCCTGCTCTGCCGTCGCGGCCTGGGTCACGGCCGCATAGCGCGGGTTACGACTCAACAGGCCGACATAGTCTGAAAGTGCCTCGAGATAGGAGCTGTAGACGCGGAATTTGGCTTTGATCTTCTTCGCTTCGCCGTTTTCATACTCGGTGGTGGTGATCTCGGTAGTCGGCCCTTTCCAGCTCCCCGAGGCCTTCACCCCAAAGATGTTAAAGCTCGGCTCACCGTTCTCACGGCGGATCTGCCGTTGTCCCCAGCCCGACTCCAGCGCCGCCTGGGCGAGGATCAGGTGATGCGGCACCCCACTCTGCTGGCTGGCGAGACGCGCCGGCAGGGAGAGCTGGGCCAGAAAGTCTTTGCTGTCGCCGGTAAGGGGTTCATCATTGCTCTCAGGCACCTTCGGCACCGCTTTACGCACCATCTGCGTCAGGGCCTGGTTTTGATAGCTGGTGACCCTTTCCAGATCGAACTTCATCGGCACCTGCTGCGGTGCCTCTTCTGGCGGCACGCCCTGCGCGGCCGCCATCTGCTTAACGATCACATCGGCAAGTCCTAACCCTTTACCGGCAGTCATCTGCTGCGCAATCTGCTGGTCATACATGCTGGTGTACAGACGCGTGGAGTCGCTGCTGAAGATGCCATCTTTTGGCAGGGCTTCACGCATACTTTTCAGCATCATCTGGACAAACATCCCCTCCACCTGGCGGGCAACCGGACGGATATTGCCCGCCGGATCTTTGCCCGCTTTAGACTTCAGTTCGTTGAGCGACTGGGTATCCCAGGCCGCGCTGCTCAGCAGTTTGCTATCGGTCAGCATCAGATAATTTCCAGTTTGGCGCGCAGGCAGCCCGCGCTCTGCATGGATTGCAGAATCGACATCAGATCCATCGGGGTGGCACCCAGCGCGTTCAGGGCACGTACCACGTTGTTCAGGTTGGCGCTGGAGCGCACGCTCTGCAGCGAGCCGCCGCTCTGACGCAAATCGATCTGGGTCTGCGGCGTCACCACCGTTTCACCGCCGCCAAACGGCGTATCCGGCTGGCTGACGTTAGCCGAGCGGTTGACGGTCACCGACAGGTTGCCCTGCGCCACGGCGCAGCTATCCAGCGTCACCTCACGGTTCATCACCACCGAGCCGGTGCGGGAGTTGATGATCACTTTGGCATCCTGCGGCGTAACGTTCACTTCCATATTCTGGATATCCGCCAGCAGACGCACCTGGTTACTGCCGCCGCTGGAGACGCGGATCTGTACGGTGCGGGCATCCAGCGCGGTGGCGCTGCCGTAGCCACGGTTGCGGTTGATGGTGTCCGCAATCTGCTGCGCCATGGTGAAGTCGTCATTATTCAGCTGCAGGTTTATGGTGTTGCCGCTGCCGAACTGGGTCGGCAGTTCACGCTCAATGACCGCCCCGTTGGTAATACGGCCGCCGTTAAGCTGGTTGACCTGCACGCTGCTGCCGCCTGCGGAGGCACCCGCCCCGCCGACAAGGATGTTACCCTGCGCCAGGGCATACACTTGGCTATCCACCCCTTTCAGGGGGGTCATCAGCAGAGTCCCGCCGCGCAGGCTTTTCGCATTCCCCATGGAGGAGACCACCACGTCGATGGTTTGCCCCTGGCGCGCAAAGGCCGGGAAAGAGGCGGTGACCATTACCGCCGCCACGTTTTTCAGCTGCATGTTGGTCCCGGCGGGCACCGTGATGCCGAGCTGGGAGAGCATATTATTCAGACTCTGGGTCGTGAACGGCGTCTGGGTGGTCTGGTCACCCGTTCCGTCAAGCCCCACGACCAGACCGTAACCGATCAGTGAGTTTTCCCGCACACCCTGTACGCTTGTGAGATCGCGAATACGGTCGGCCTGGGCACAGGTCGCCACCAGCACCAGCAGGAACCCGAAGAGGGATTTAAACATAGGTCACCTCGATTACATCGGTGATAAGTTAAGGAAGAAACGCTGCAACCAGCCCATATTCTGCGCCTCATTGATGTAGCCGTTGCCGACATACTCAATGCGCGCATCGGCCACCTGGGTGGACGGTACGGTGTTGGAGCCGCTGATGGTGCGAGGGTTAACCACACCGGAGAAGCGAATGAATTCCGTGCCCTGGTTGATGGCGATCTGTTTTTCACCCACTACATGTAAATTGCCGTTCGCCAGCACCTGGTCGACGGTCACCGTCAACGTGCCGCTAAAGGTGTTGCTGGCATTGGCGCCGCCTTTACCGTTAAAGGAGTTGCCGCCAGACGCCTCGGCATCGGCGCGCGCGTTACCGAAGAGTCCTTCGAGATAGCGTGGCACAGTGTCGAAGCCAAAATTGGTTTTCCCGTCGCGGCTGGCATTCGCCGACGAGCTCTTACTGGCGCTGACGTTTTCCTGCAGCTGGATGGTCAGCGTATCGCCGATATTGCGTGGGCGACGGTCTTCAAACAGCGGCTGATAACCGTAGTTAATCGGCTGCGCGGTCTGGAAAATTGAGCCATTCACTACCGGCGTCGGGCCAGGAATGGGTTGGGCGGAAGTCGCACCCTGCACCAAAGGTTGAGACGGAACCCAGGCGCAACCGCTGAGGGTAACGGCCAGGAGAGTCACTATCGGATAACGAATCGCCGCGTGTTTTTGCATTGCCTTCATCTTCGAAAACAGGGAGCCGGTGCGGCGTGAACCGCACCGGGCTACACCTTAGAGTTGCGTCAGTTTCTGCAGCATCTGGTCGGTCGTCGACACTGCTTTACTGTTAATTTCGTACGCGCGTTGAACCTGGATCATATTCACCAGCTCTTCCGCGACGTTGACGTTTGAGGTTTCCACATACCCCTGATAGAGCAGACCTGAACCGTTCAGACCCGGTGTGCTCTCGTTCGGCGCGCCGGAGGACTGGGTTTCGATGTACAGGTTCTCACCGATGCTTTCCAGACCGGTGTCGTTCATGAAGGTGGTCAGGTTGAGCTGGCCAACCTGCACCGGCGCGGCCTGGCCCTGCTGGGTCACGCTCACGATCCCGTCACGCCCGATGGTAATGCTCAGGGCGTTAGCGGGAATGGTGATCGCCGGCTGCACCTGGAAACCGCCCGCGGTCACCAGCTGGCCGTTCTGATCCACCTGGAACGAACCGTCACGGGTATAGGCAGAGGTCCCGTCCGGGAGCTGCACCTGAAAGAAGCCCTGGCCCTTGATCGCCACGTCTTTGCTGTTGTTGGTCTGGGAGAGGTTGCCCTGGCTGTGCAGACGTTCAGTCGCCACCGGGCGAACACCGGTACCAATCTGCAGACCGGAAGGCAGCGTAGTCTGTTCAGACGACTGCGCTCCTGGCTGGCGAATGGTTTGATAAAGCAAATCTTCGAAAACCGCACGCTGACGCTTAAACCCATTGGTGCTGACGTTCGCCAGGTTGTTGGCGATGACATCCATATTGGTTTGCTGCGCATCGAGGCCGGTTTTCGCGATCCATAAAGAACTGATCATAAGTAGTCCTGTTAACTCATTGACAGCAGTTGGTTGGCGCGACTGGCGTTTTCATCAACGCTGGAAATCACCTTCATCTGCATTTCAAAACGGCGGGCGCTGGCGATCATGTCGGTCATCGCGGTCACCGGCTTAACGTTACTGCCTTCCAGCACGCCAGACATGACGCGAATGGTTGGGTCAGCCTGTAACGTCGCGCCACGGGTAGCCTGCGCCGCCTGGGTCAGACGGAACATGCCGTCGTCGCCACGCTGCACTTCAAAACCTTCGGCTTTTACCAGCTTCAGGCGGCCAACCGGGGCGACGGTGTTTGGCGGATCGCCCGGGTTCAGGGCGGAGATGGTGCCGTCGGCCGCGATGGTGATCTCCGAGCCTTCCGGCACGGTGATCGGGCCACCTTCACCAATAACCGGACGTCCCTGGATGGTCAGTTGCCCGACCGCGTCCACCTGGATGTTCCCGTTACGGGTGTAGCCTTCACCGCCGTCTGCGGTCTGAACCGCCAGCCAGCCGTCCTGCTGCAGCGCCACATCGAGCGGGCGCGAGGTGTAGTCCATCTGCCCGGGCGTCATATCGGCTCCCGGGGTGGAGGCGGTCACCAGCGTACGCGTCGGCAGGGAGAGCCCTTCCACCGGGACGGCGCGCATCGCATTGAGCTGCGCGCGAAAGCCCGGCGTCGAGGCGTTCGCCAGGTTGCTGGCGGTGACGGCCTGCTGATTGAGCGTCTGACTGGCGGCGCCCATCGCGGTATATATTGCGTGATCCATTAAGCTATCCCGTCAGCCACTTAGCGGAGGTTAACCAGCGTGTTGAGGATCTGATCCTGGGTTTTGATGGTCTGCGCGTTCGACTGATAGTTACGCTGTGCGACGATCATATTGACCAGCTCTTTACTCAGGTCGACGTTGGAGGCTTCCAGCGCGCCGTTGGTCAGGGTACCGAAGTTACCGGAACCTGCGGTGCCCAGCAGCGCCACGCCTGAAGACTGCGTGGCAGACCAGACGTTGTTCCCTTCTGACTGCAGACCTTCGTTGTTGGCGAAGTTTGCCAGTACGATCTGACCCAGCACCTGGTTCTGTTCGTTGGAGTAGTTACCTACCACGGTGCCGTCGTCGTTGATCTGATAGCTCACCAGGTCGCCCGGGCGGTAGCCGTTCTGGTTGGTCGCCACGATGTTGTTCGCCCCGGTGTTCTGCTGCATGGAATTCAGGAAGCTCAGGGTGAAGGTCACTGGCAGCGCGCCGCTCAGCGGATCGGTGGTCACGTTAATGGCCGGGTTGGCGTTTGGCGTCGCACTCAAAACACCGGCTGGGCTGTAGTTATAGATCCCTTCCAGGTTACCGTTGGGGTCGAAGCTCATCTGGGCAGATTTGGTGATCTGGCCGTTCGCGGCACTACCGTCCTGGGTGTAGAGATCCCACTTGTTGTCCGCCGTTTTTACGTAGTAGACATACATGTTGTGGGCATTACCCTGTTCGTCATAAACGGTGATGGTGCCTTTCTTGTTATAGCTGTCCGAGTCCGGGTTGGCGGTTGTGGCGTCAAACGGAATGTTAGGCACGCTGTCCGTGGAGTTCAGGTTGATCTGCTGCGCTGCGGTGCTGGTCGCTTTTGCCGACATCAGATTGTTAGGAATGGTGATCGGCTGCGGATTCGCGCCGGTCTGTACCGTTGGCGGGCTACCCGCTGCCGGATAGCCGGTCACCTGCAGACCCTGCATGTTTACCAGGTTGCGGTTTTCGTCCAGGCTGAACTGGCCGTTACGGCTGTAATAGACGGAACCGTTGCTGTCGAGCATACGGAAGAAACCGTTCTGGCTGATCGCCACGTCCAGACCACGACCGGTATTAGTGGTGGTACCGTCGCTGAAGTCCTGAGTGATCCCGGCGACTTTTACGCCCAGACCGACTTTGGAACCGGCGAACATATCTGCGAACGACGCGCTACCAGACTTAAAGCCATAGGTCGCGGAGTTGGCAATGTTGTTACCAATGACGTCGAGGTTAGTGGCTGCAGCATTCAGGCCGCTGACCGCTTGTGAAAAGGCCATTTGTTACTCCTGATAAAGGTTAAGGCTTATATAATCTGCCGAACTTCGTCGAGCGTAGTTGTACCGTAAGTCCCCAGATCCAACGTGTTACCGTTGCTGCTGCGGATCACACCCTGCACCATCGCGAACTGCAGTGGCTGGGCCACCAGCTGCGTACTGCCGCTGCTGGCGGAGATAGCAACGTTATACGAACCATTTGGCGCACTGCTGCCGTCGGTCATCGTGCCGTCCCAGGTAAAGGTATGAACACCGGCTTTCAGTTCGCCGATATCAATAGTGCGAACCACCGCACCGTTTCTGTCGGTGATGGTGGCGGTCACTTTGTCGGCGCTCTGCTGCAGCTCAACACCAAACGGCGTGGTGGAGGTGGTGCTGGTGCCGTCGGTACTGCTGCTGCCTGCCAGAATGGTGGAGCCCGGGATCATCACGCCATGCCCAATCAGCGTGCTGGCCTGCATCGACTGGCTGCTGTCGAGCTGCCCGGAAATAGAACCCAGCGTGGTATTCAGTTTCTCGATGCCGCTCACCGTACTGATCTGCGCAAGCTGCGTGGTCAGTTCGTTGTTCTGCATCGGGTTGGTTGGATCCTGGTTTTTCAGCTGTGCGACCAGCAGCGTCAGGAAGCTGCTTTGCAGATCGGACGCGTTGCTGCCGGTAAGCGAACTGTTGCCGGTAGTGCCGCTGACGCCTGTGGCACTCGACCTGTCATTTACATTGACTGCAATGGACATTGATCTCTCCTTTACTGGCCCAGAGTGAGCGTTTTAAGCATCATGCTCTTCACGGTGTTCAGTACTTCAACGTTGGCCTGGTAGCTGCGGGACGCTGACATGGTGTTCACCATCTCGCCTACCACATCCACGTTCGGCATTTTGACGTAGCCGTTGGCGTCCGCCAGCGGGTTGCCCGGCTCGTAGACCAGCTTGTCCGGTGCCTGGCTCTCAATTACGCTGGCGACTTTTACCCCGCCGGTTGCGGCGCCCGGTGCGGCATCGACCTGGAACACCACCTGTTTGGCGCGATAAGGTTGCCCGTCCGGACCCGCCACGCTGTCGGCGTTCGCCAGGTTACTGGCGGCGACGTTCAGTCGTTGCGATTGCGCGGTCAGCGCTGAACCCGCGATATCAAAGATATTGAGTAAGGCCATTAACCATTGCCTCCCTGCAGAACATTCATCATGCCTTTAATCTGCCCGCCGAGAACGGTCAGCCCCATCTGGTACTGCAGGCTGTTATCGGCGAACTGCGTACGCTCCCGGTCCATATCGACGGTGTTACCGTCCAGGGATGGCTGATCGGGAATGCGATAAAGTAAATCGATACTCGGGGTGGTCACGGTCTGTGCGGGAATGTGGCGTGCAGACGTCAGCGCAAGGGCGACACCGCTATTTTCGGCCCGACCGCGCTCCATCACTTTCTTTAATTCACTGGAAAAATCGATATCGCGCGCCTGAAACCCGGGGGTGTCGGCGTTAGCGATATTGGCGGCCAGAATCTCCTGACGCTGGGCGCGTAAATTGAGCGCTTCCTGCTGAAAACGTAGCGCGGCGTCGAGTTTATCGAGCATGTCTCCTCCGCTGATGGCAAAATTTCAGTGGATAGCTTAAATCTCACCCCGTCTACTTCATCGACGGAATAAGCACAAAATGCGTCGCTATTTATTGCGTTGATGACAAACCGCTACAGGTAGAATTCTGCTCATCATTAAACCGACGGTAACGGGCGATATGGCACTCAAACGTGGTTTCACCGCAACCCTGCTCCTCTGGAGCGCCCTCACGCAGGCGCAGGATCTTGACGCCCAGCTGACGGAATTTTTTGCCCAGCGGCTGGCGGGGTTCAGCGATGAGGTTTCGGTGCAGGTTCGCACACCCGCCAGCATGCGTCCTTCGTGCGAGACGCCTGCATTCAGCGTTATCGGCAACACGAAGCTGTGGGGCAACGTCAGCGTTACCGCACGATGTGGCAATGAAAAACGATTTATACAGGTTGCAGTTCAGGCGACGGGCGATTATGTTGTCGCGTCCCGGAGTATCCCCCGGGGTGCCGCCCTGCAGCCGGACAGCGTGACGCTGAAGCGCGGCAGGCTGGATCAGCTTCCACCCCGGGCCATCCTGGATATTCATCAGGTGCAGAATGCCGTCAGCCTGCGCGATCTGGTGCCAGGGCAGCCTTTGCAGCTATCGATGCTGCGTCAATCATGGCGGATCAAAGCCGGGCAGCGGGTGATGGTTATCGCCAGCGGCGACGGCTTTAGCGTTAACGGTGAAGGTCAGGCGCTAAACAATGCGGCGGTTGCGCAAAACGCCCGGGTGAGAATGTCTTCGGGCCAGGTGGTGAGCGGAACGGTGGATCCTGATGGGAATATTCTGATTAACCTATAATCTTTTTAAAGATTATGCGGCGGCTGCCGATATAGAAGTAACTTAATGATGATGTCAGGCGCCAACGCCGCGAACCCTCGATGAGGACAACATAATGAGCATTGATCGTACATCGCCCCTGAAGCCGGTTAGCCCAGTTCAACCGCGCGAAATGAATGACACTGCCACTGCAAAGACTCGCCCGCAAAAATCGGCGACCGCCAACAGCACCAGCGTCACGCTGAGCGATGCCCAGGCGAAACTGATGCAGCCTGGTAGCAACGATATCAACATGGAGCGTGTTGAAGCGCTGAAAACCGCCATTCGCAATGGCGAGCTGAAAATGGATACCAGTAAAATCGCTGATGCGCTGATCCAGGATGCGCAAAGTTTCTTAGAGTAACCACTGTATGAGTCGTCTGACGGAAATAATGGATCAAATGACGGTCGTGTTGAACGACCTGAAAACGGTCATGGACGCCGAACAGCAGCAGCTCTCTGCCGGAAATGTTCATGGCAGCGCGCTGCAGCGCATTACAGAAGATAAAAGCTCACTGCTGGCCACGCTGGATTACCTTGAACAGCAGCGACGCAGCGAGCAATCCGTGCGCCATAGTGCAAATGATGATGTCGTCGAACGCTGGCAAACTATTACTGAAAAAACGCAGCATCTGCGCGATCTGAATCAGCACAACGGGTGGTTACTGGAAGGGCAAATCCTTCGTAACCAGCAGGCACTTGCCGTGCTTAAGCCGCATCAGGAGACAGGACTGTATGGCGCCGATGGCCAGACAGCCAGCTCACGCAGCGGCGGAAAGAAAATTTCGATTTAAACAGGCGATAGCCACAGGAATGGGGAGCACCGACAGGCGCTCCCCTTTTTTTGCGTTACGCCGTGCGGCGGGTAAACTCTTTCACCTTAAAGCCCAGCACCGCGAGGGTGGCGAAGTAGGCCACTACCCCCACCAGCACGACCGCCATCAGGCGCAGCAGACGATATGGCATGGTGCCCAGCGACCAGTCTGGCATTACGTAGAGCATCCCCACCAGGGCGGCCGCCATCACCAGCACCGCAATCACCAGACGCAGCAGGAAGCGCGACCAGCCCGGCTGCGGAGTAAAGATCTGCTGCTTACGCAGCTGCCAGTAGAGCAGCCCGGCGTTGAGACAGGCCGCCAGGCCGATGGATAACGACAGACCGGCATGCTTCAACGGGCCGATAAACGCAAGGTTCATCACCTGGGTCATGATCAGCGTCACAATGGCGATCTTCACCGGGGTTTTGATGTCCTGGCGCGAATAGAAGCCCGGAGCCAGCACTTTCACCACGATAAGCCCTATCAGCCCGACGGAATAGGCTACCAGCGCTCGCTGGGTCATGGCGGCATCAAACGCGGAAAATTTCCCGTACTGGAACAGGGAGACGGTGAGTGGTTTCGCCAGGATCCCCAGCGCCACGGCGCTTGGCAGCGCCAGCAGGAAGCAGAGGCGTAACCCCCAGTCCATCAGGCGGCAATATTCATCATGATTGCCGCTGGCGAAACTGCGGGAGAGTGACGGCAGCAGGATCGTACCCAGCGCCACCCCCAGCACCCCGGAGGGAAACTCCATCAGGCGATCGGCGTAGTACATCCAGGATACCGACCCGGAGACAAGGAAGGAGGCGAAGATGGTGTTGATGATGAGTGAAATCTGGCTCACCGACACGCCAAGGATCGCCGGGCCCATCTGCTTCACCACCCGCATCGCGCCGGCATCGCGCAGGTTAATGCGCGGCAGCACCAGCATGCCAATTTTCTTCAGGTGCGGCAGTTGATACGCCAGCTGGAGCACGCCCCCTACCGTCACCGCCCAGGCCAACGCCAGTACTGGCGGATGGAAGTGCGGCGCGGCAAACAGCGCAAAGCCGATCATGCTGACGTTAAGGAAGGTCGGCGCAAAGGCCGGTACCGAGAAGCGGTTCCAGGTGTTGAGGATGGCCCCGACCAGAGATGCCAGGGAGATCAGCAGAATATAAGGAAAGGTGATGCGCAGCAGCTGCGTGGTCAGGGCAAACTTGTCGGCGGTATCGGCAAAGCCGGGGGCGGTCACCATAATCACCCAGGGTGCTGCCAGCATCCCAATCACGGTGACGATGGCCAGCGCGAGGGTCAACAGCCCCGACACATACGCGACAAAGACCCTGGTGGCGTCTTCACCCTGCTTGCTTTTGTATTCCGCGAGGATAGGCACAAACGCCTGGGAAAAGGCGCCTTCGGCAAAAATTCGACGCAGCAGGTTGGGCAGTTTGAACGCGACAAAAAAGGCGTCAGTGGCCATCCCTGCGCCAAAGACCCGCGCCACAATGGCGTCGCGCGCAAAACCCAGCACGCGCGAAAACATGGTCATCGAGCTGACGGCGGCCAGCGATTTTAATAGGTTCATTAACGTGAGCTTCCACTACCTGAAACAAAACGCCTGCAAAGCAGGCGTAATTTCGCCGGGTATCGCTATGCTTACCCGGCCTGGAAAACGCAAAACGCGCCTAGTCTACTCGTAAAAACAGGAATTGCTATGGGCAGATGTTACAGAGGGTTATTCGCTCATGGCATCGCGCCAGAGCTTCTCCACGATGCGCTGGGCGCGGATCGCCTGTTCACCCGAGGTTTCAGGAACCGTCTGATTTTGCACACATTCAATAAAGTGGCGCGCGCAGCCCGCAAAACCACGCTGCTCCAGGGTGCTCTGCCAGCCAGGAATAGCCGGCGTAACCACTCCAGCGCCCCGCTCTTCGCGCCACTCGCGCATATCGGTCACGTCCAGCAGCGCGCCGTCCGTCACCGCCTGGACCCACTCCCGCTGGCTGCCTGCCCGGCGGTGCATGGAGGTGGTGATCTGCATATTGCCCGTGCTGAAATGGTGCTCGGCATAGATCATCGCCCCCTGCTCGTTGGTTTGCAGCGTGCCGCCGGTGAGACGCGCATTATCTCCCGCCAGCCACAGCGCGGTGTCCACCACGTGCAGATAATCATCCAGCAGGGTAAAACGCAGATCGTTGGGGCCGACGCTGTCGGCGCGATGCTTATCCATGCGCAGCGATGCCGCCCCCTGAAGCCCGTTTTTCAGCTGCTGATAGAGCGGCGCAAAGCGACGGTTAAACCCGACCATCAGAGTGAGCTTCTTCTGCGCGGCGAGATCGACCAGGCGCTCGGCGTCGGCCAGATTATCCGCCAGCGGTTTATCAACACAGACATGCACCCCGGCATGCAGTAGCTCGCTAACCACCTGGTAATGGGTGGCGGTGGAAGTATGGACAAAGACCGCATCACAGGCGCGGGCCAGATCCTGCAACGACTCATAGTAAGGCATACGCAGCGATTCACAGATCCTGATCGCCTTATCCCGCGAGGGCGACCATGCCCCCTGCAATGTCCAGTCTGATGCGGCGCTCAGCACCGGCAGCCAGGCTTTCTGGGCGATCCCACCCAGCCCTACCACGCCCACACGTAATTTTGTCACCGTTAATCTCCCAGATGTGCCAGCAGCGAATCGAGGCGCTGCTTCAGTTCTTCGACTTCGTTTTCCAGCGTTTCAACGCGGGCCAGTAAGGTTTCTTCCGTGGCGGGAGCCGCTGCCTCAACGACGGCGGCGATGGTTTCAACCTCTCCGCTGAAAAGATGCATATAGCGGCTTTCACGCTTGCCGGGCTCGCGCGCCAGACGCAGGACAAACGGGCCATCTTCTCTTGCCGCCAGGCCTTCGAGTGTCTGCTCCACCTCCTGCATATCGGCGAATTCATGCATGCGCGCCGCCCGGGTGCGCAGCTCGCCAGGGGTCTGCGCCCCGCGCAGCAGCAGGGTGGCGATCAGCGCCACTTCGGCGGAGTTTAGCTTCAGGGCGCCAAACTCGGAGTTGCAAAAACGCTGCTCATACTTGGTGACGCGATTGCCAAAGCCACTGACAGTGCGCAGGTAGTGGCGTTTCACCAGCGCATCCAGCAGATCCTGTACCTCATGTTCGGCAAGGTTCATCACCGGTTCACGGTTGGTTTTTTGGTTGCAGGCCAGGGTGACCGCATTTACCGAGAGCGGATACTGCTCCGGCGTCGTGACCTGCTTCTCCAGCAGGCAGCCAATGACGCGCGCTTCTGTGGCGCTTAACTGGTATTTCATCTCTGTTCCTTAGCGCCCCGCGCTCCACTCTTTGGTTGTCAGCGCCGTCAGGACATGATCGCGCCATTCGCCGTCAATCAGCAGGTAATCTTTGGCGTAGCCTTCCTTTTCAAATCCGAGGCGCGCCAGCAGACCGCCGCTGCGCTGATTGTGCGGCATATAGTTGGCCATAATGCGGTGCATATGCTGGGTACGTTGCATATAGCGGATTGCCGAGGTCAGCGCCTCAAACATCAGCCCCTGCCCCTGCCATTTTTGCCCGATGGAGTACCCCAGATAGCAGGCATGAAACGAGCCCCGCACCACGTTAGAGAAGTTGGCGATGCCGATGATCTCTTTTTCATCGGGATCCAGCAGAGCAAAGTAGAACGCCGAGCCCTGCTTGTGAAACTCGGCGATCATGCTCAGCCGGGCCTGCCAGCCGGAAGGATAGCAGTGGCTCTCATCCCGCACGGGTTCCCAGGGTTTTAAAAACTGACGATTCTCAGCGTAGTAGTCCGCCAGACGCCAGGCATCACGCTCATGCACGAGGCGAACCACCAGCCGGTCGGTCGTCAGACGCACTTTCGGCACATTACTGCGATAGCCAAACATGGATACAACTCCTTCATGTTACAACCTTGACCCGTTAGCTTTACTATACCTGCGCCGCTGCCGTCTGGGAAAACAGCGACATACCATTTTGAAGACTTTTCACATTTTTCGATGAAAACCCTCAATCAAAGTGCCTTTTTGATAAAAAAATATTGTCGCCTGCGCAGTGGGAAAAAACCCGGCGAAACCGCAAAATATTAGCGCGCTCATTATCTTGATACCCTAAATAATTCGAGTTGCAGGAAGGCGGCGACGCAGCGAATCCCCTGGAGCTTACTCCGGTAAGTGACAGGGGTGAGCGAGGAGGCCAACGCACCGGCAACTTGAAGTATGACGGGTATATTTCCCTGGAGGGGAAATGTCCCATATCTCACAGGCCCGGAGCCTGGGTAAATATTTCCTGCTTGTTGATAACATGCTGGTTGTGCTCGGCTTTTTTGTCGTTTTTCCGCTCATCTCCATTCGCTTTGTCGATCAGATGGGCTGGGCGGCATTGATGGTCGGCATTGCGCTGGGGCTGCGCCAGTTTGTCCAGCAGGGGCTGGGGGTGTTTGGCGGCGCGATTGCCGACCGCTTTGGTGCCAAACCGATGATTGTCACCGGCATGCTGCTGCGGGCGGCGGGTTTTGCCACCATGGCGATTGCCCATGAACCCTGGCTGCTATGGGTCTCCTGTATTGTCTCCGGGCTGGGCGGCACGCTGTTCGATCCGCCGCGCACGGCGCTTGTTGTGAAGCTGATCCGTCCCCGGCATCGCGGGCGTTTTTTCTCGCTGCTGATGATGCAGGACAGCGCGGGCGCGGTGGTGGGGGCGCTGCTGGGAAGCTGGCTGTTGCAGTACGATTTTCGGCTGGTCTGCGCCACGGGTGCAGTGCTGTTTATTCTGTGTGCGGCCTTTAACGCCTGGCTGCTGCCCGCCTGGAAGCTCTCTACCGTCAAAGCGCCGGTAAGGGAAGGGCTCGATCGCGTCTGGCGCGACAAACGCTTTATCACCTATGTGCTGACCCTGGCGGGCTATTACATGCTCGGCGTACAGGTGATGCTGATGCTGCCGATCATGGTTAACGATATTGCCGGCTCGCCGGCGGCGGTGAAGTGGATGTACGCCATTGAGGCCTGCCTCTCCCTCACCCTGCTCTACCCTATTGCCCGCTGGAGCGAAAAACGCTTCCGCCTGGAGCATCGCCTGATGGCGGGCCTGCTGCTGATGTCCCTGAGCATGCTGCCCATTGGGATGGTGAGCTCCCTGCAACAGCTGTTTATGCTGATTTGCACCTTCTATATCGGCTCCATCATCGCCGAACCCGCCCGTGAAACGCTGAGCGCCGAGCTGGCCGATCCGCGCGCGCGGGGCAGCTATATGGGCTTCAGCCGTCTCGGTCTGGCGATTGGTGGCGCGCTGGGCTATGCCGGGGGCGGCTGGCTGTTCGATGCCGGGAAAGCCTTTAACCAGCCTGAACTGCCGTGGATGATGCTGACTTTGATTGGGGTAACCACCTTCTTCGCGCTGGGCTGGCAGTTCAGCCACAAGCGCGCTGTACCCGGCGTGCTGGAGCCCGGAGCCTGACCGGGACTCAGGCACTATTCCTGTTCTTCGCCGTTATCAGTTTATTCTGCTGGTCTGAGGGACACTCCCCTGACATACTGGCGCGTCAGGATTGAAGCGCCAGTATGTCGAGGAAAACCATGAAAAAGATTGTTATTGCCACTGCATTGATCATCAGCGGTCTGCTGGTTGGTTGTAATCAGCTCACCCAGTACACGGTCAGTGAACAGGAGATCAACCAGGCCCTGCAGAAGCGCAATAACTTTGCGAAAGATATCGGTGTGCCCGGCGTCGCCGATGCGCATATCGTCCTGAGCAATCTTGCCAGCCAGATTGGCCGCGAAGAGCCAAACAAAGTGATGCTCTCCGGCGATGCCAGTCTGGATATGAATTCGCTGTTCGGCAGCCAGAAAGCCAATATCAAGCTGAAGTTAAAAGCGTTGCCGGTCTTTAATAAGGATCAGGGCGCCATCTATCTGCAACAGATGGAGATCACCGACGCCGTGGTCTCGCCGGAGAAGATGAAGCCGGTTCTGCAGACGCTGATGCCGTACCTGAACCAGTCCCTGCAAAACTACTTTAATCACCAGCCGGCTTATATCCTGAGCGAAGACAACAGCCAGGGCGAAGCACTGGCGAAAAAGTATGCAAAAGGTATCGAAGTGAAGCCGGGTGAGATTGTCATCCCCTTCGTCGATTAACCTGTGAGGCGCTTCGGCGCCTTTTTTTACAGAAAAGAGTGCAAACGAAAACGTTTCCCCCTATTCTTTGTGTCCGGCAAAAATCATCTCACTCAGCCGGAGCCTATCCATGACTGCACAATCCCAGGTTTTGAAAATCCGCCGCCCAGACGACTGGCATATCCATCTTCGCGATGGCGATATGCTGAAAACCGTCGTGCCGTATACCAGTGAAATTTATGGCCGCGCGATTGTCATGCCAAACCTGGTGCCGCCGGTCACCACGGTCGATGCGGCGATCGCCTATCGCCAGCGCATTCTTGATGCCGTGCCTGCCGGCCACGATTTTACCCCGCTGATGACCTGTTATCTGACCGACACGCTCGATCCGAATGAGATTGAGCGCGGCTTTAGCGAAGGGGTCTTTACCGCCGCCAAACTCTATCCGGCCAACGCCACCACCAACTCCAGCCACGGTGTCACCAGCATTGACGCGATTATGCCGGTGCTGGAGCGTATGGAAAAACTGGGGATGCCGCTGCTGGTGCACGGCGAAGTGACTCACGCCGACATCGACATTTTCGACCGTGAAGCCCGCTTCATCGAAACCGTGATGGAGCCGCTGCGCCAGCGCCTGCCAGGTCTGAAAGTGGTGTTTGAACACATCACCACCAAAGATGCCGCGGAGTACGTGCGTGATGGCAATGAACTTCTGGCGGCCACTATCACCCCGCAGCACCTGATGTTCAACCGCAACCATATGCTGGTGGGCGGCGTGCGTCCGCACCTGTACTGCCTGCCGATCCTCAAACGCAATGTCCACCAGCAGGCGCTACGCGAACTGGTTGCCAGCGGCTTTGAGCGCGCCTTCCTCGGCACCGACTCCGCGCCCCATGCCCGTCATCGGAAAGAGGCCAGCTGCGGCTGTGCAGGCTGCTTTAACGCCCCGACCGCCCTTGCCAGCTACGCGCAGGTGTTTGACGAGATGAATGCCCTGCAACATTTCGAGGCGTTCTGCTCCCTGAACGGGCCGCGTTTCTATGGTCTGCCAGTGAATGAGAGCTTTGTTGAGCTGGTGCGCGAAGAGAGCAGCGTCGCGGAGTCTATCCCCCTGACCGACGACACCCTGATCCCCTTCCTCGCAGGTGAAACCGTACAGTGGACGGTGAAGCGTTAAAAATTGTTTGCCCCCTGTTGTAAGTTCAACAATATAACTGTATAAATACACAGTATATAACACAGGGGGCAATTATGCGTATTGAAGTGACCATTGCCAGAACAACGCCTTTGCCTGCTGGTGCGCTGGATGCACTGGCGGGTGAATTATCCCGCCGTATAAACAACTCCTTTCCCGAACGCGAAGGTGCTGTCACCGTGCGTTATGCGGGGTCAAACAATCTCTCGGTCATCGGTGGCGCAAAAGATGATAAAGAGCGCATCAGCGAAATTTTACAGGAAACCTGGGAGAGCGCTGACGACTGGTTTATTACCGATTAAATTTCTCCTTCATTGTGTTTTTTTGCCGGGTCGCCCCGGCTTTTTTTCCTCTTTTCACGTCAAAAGCACGAATATTCTGACTGACTATGTCAAAAATCATCGGCAAGGTGACGTTTTAATGTTCAAACAATCCTAAAACGCATAAATATTTTGGACTGCCTGTTTCTTTTTCCCTTAAGAAGCCTTATTTATTGATATACTGAAATTGCTTCAGAAAAACACGCATTGAACCTCACAGTCGTTATCTTTTTAACACGTATTCAGGGGGTTATGATGGAAAAGAATAATGAAGTCATCCAGACCCATCCGCTTGTAGGCTGGGATATCAGCACTGTAGATAGCTACGACGCACTGATGCTGCGTTTGCATTACCAGACCCCAAATCACCCTGACACCGAAGAAGCGGAAGTTGGGCAGACGTTGTGGTTAACCACAGATGTCGCACGTCAGTTTATTTCTATTCTAGAAGCCGGTATTGCAAAAATAGAATCCAGTGACTACCAGGAAAATGAGTACCGGCGACACTAGCGTCACGACACTTTTTCACCCAACAGGCACCTCACGGTGCCTCGTTTATTTCTCCCTTGTATAACCCTGCCTTCTTAATTACCCTGCTAACCAACGAAACGCGTAAAGAGAGCCTCATGAAATACGATCTTATTATTATTGGCAGCGGATCTGTCGGCGCGGCGGCAGGCTATTACGCAACGCGAGCCGGTCAGAACGTACTGATGATCGATGCCCATATGCCGCCCCACACCGAAGGGAGTCACCACGGCGATACCCGTCTGATGCGCCACGCTTACGGCGAAGGCGAACGCTATGTGCCGCTGGTGTTACGGGCGCAGGCGCTGTGGGATGAACTGGCGCAAATCAGCGGTGAGCCGGTCTTTGAACGCACGGGCGTGGTCAATCTTGGGCCATCCGATTCGTCATTCCTGGCGAACGTCGAGCAGAGCGCCCGTCAGTTCAATCTCAATCTTGAGCGGCTGGACGCGGCGGCAGTAATGAAGCGCTGGCCTGAAATTCAGGTGCCCGAGGGTTATATCGGTCTGTTTGAGGCCGAATCCGGGGTACTGCGCAGCGAGCTGGCCATTAAAACCTGGATTGCACTGGCGAAAGAGGCGGGCTGCGCCCAATTGTTTAACTGCCCGGTTACCGCCATTACCCATCATGACGACGGCGTCACCGTTGACACCCCGGAAGGCCCCTACAGCGCAAGCCGCCTGCTGGTGAGCGCCGGCACCTGGGTTTCACGTCTGGTGCCCGGCCTGCCGGTGCAGCCGGTACGCAAAGTTTTCTCCTGGTTCCAGGCTGACGGGCGCTACAGCCATCAGAATCACTTCCCTGCCTTTACCGGCGAGCTGCCTGACGGCGACCAGTTTTACGGCTTCCCGTCCGAGAAAGATGCCCTGAAGATCGGTAAACACAACGGCGGGCAGGTGATTAACTCGCCGGAAGAACGTAAGCCGTTTGGCGCGTATCCTGGCGATGGCTCTGAAGCGTTTAAATTCCTGCGCAACGTACTGCCGGGTATCGGCGGCCTGTTACACGGAGCAGCCTGTACCTATGACAACACGCCGGACGAAGATTTCATCATTGATACCCTGCCGGGCCATGATAATACGCTGCTGATCACCGGCCTGAGCGGGCACGGATTCAAATTCGCCAGCGTGCTGGGTGAGATTGCCGCACAATTTTCTCAGCAGATCGCCCCGCCGTTTGATCTCACGCCTTTCTCCCTGTCTCGCTTTAGCCGATAATGGTGTCAGGCTTCGGGTTTCCGAAGCCTTTCTTTCATCTTTTTACCGGTATATTCATGCGTCGTATCGTTAGCTATCTGGTCAATAATATTCGCGAGCACCTGATGCTCTATATTTTGCTGTGGTCGCTGTTGGCAATCCTCGATATCCTTTATATTGTATTTTTCTGATGAGATTCATTGACAAAAATTGACACTTCTTAAAATAACTATAATTTCGCAATAAATTATTTGAACATCATAAAAACGTCTTAACCCGCCAAAAATCAGCCAACCCTGGAAATCCTTTACAGCGTAATTGACTATAACTTCTATTTTTAATTCAAAATAATTGAACAAGTAAAATTAATATTGAATATGTGTAAATATCATTTGCATTAATGTTTTCCCCACGCCATTTTTAGCGCTTGCGAATTAATAATGGTGTTCAAAATGCAGGTGCGAAATTCCCCCACACGCTATGGCGTTATTTCCATGAGTCTGCACTGGCTGATGGCGATTGCGGTTTACGGCATGTTTGGTCTTGGCCTCTGGATGGTGACCCTGAGCTATTACGATGGCTGGTATCACCAGGCACCGGAGCTGCATAAAAGCATCGGCTTTATGCTGATGCTGGCGCTGGTGGTGCGGCTGCTGTGGCGCCATGTCTCCCCTGTTCCGCCGGCGTTGAAAAGCCAGACTCGCTTTACGCGTATTAGCGCTGCCGCCGCGCATATCGCCCTCTACGCCTTGCTTTTCGCCATCCTGATCAGCGGCTATTTGATCTCCACCGCCGACGGAAAACCTATCAGTGTCTTCGGCCTGTTTGACGTGCCCGCCCTGCTGGCCGATGCCGGCCCTCAGGCCGATCTGGCCGGAACCGTGCATTTATGGCTGGCCTGGGGCGTAGTCATTCTCTCCGTATTACATGGTCTTGCCGCCATAAAACACCACTTTATCGACAAAGACGCCACCCTGACACGTATGTTGGGCAAAGCGTCCCCTGACTCTGGAGCATAAAATGAAGAAAAGCCTGCTGGGATTAACCTTAGCGTCTCTGCTGTTCACCACCGGCGCCGCCGTGGCAGCGGATTACAAAATTGATAAACAAGGCCAGCACGCCTTTGTGAACTTCCGTATTCAGCATCTGGGGTACAGCTGGCTGTACGGCACATTCAAGGATTTCGATGGCTCCTTCACCTTTGATGAGAGCAATCCGGCGAATGATAAGGTCAATGTCACCCTGAACACCAACAGCCTCGATACGAACCACGCCGAGCGCGATAAGCATCTGCGCAGCGCAGACTTCCTCAACGTGGCGAAATACCCGCAGGCGACCTTTACCTCGACCGAGGTGAAAAAGGATGGTGACGGGCTGGATATTACCGGCAACCTGACGCTCAACGGCGTAACGAAACCGGTTAAGCTGGATGCAAAACTGATTGGTCAGGGTGACGATCCGTGGGGCGGGAAACGTGCCGGGTTTGAGGCATCAGGTAAAATTCACCTGAAAGACTTCAACATCACGACCGATCTGGGCCCGGCGTCGCAGGACGTAGAGCTGATCATTTCGGTGGAAGGGGTTCAGCAGAAATAATGCCCTCGCCCGGTCACGCGACCGGGCAAGGTTTCAGGGTCACTCCGGGTCAGGAATGCCCAGGCGGGTATTCAGACGCCCCCGCGACTTATTAAAGATCTTATTGCCATTTTCGCGCCCGGCACGGCGGCGACGCTGCTCCTCTTCAGGCAACATGCTCTCTTCGCTGCACAGCTCGCTGCAGCAGCCGTTAAACTTCTCAGCGCAGGCCGGACACTGAATAAACAGCAGATGACAACCGTCATTTTTGCAGTTGGTATGGGTGTCGCAGGCGGTGCCGCACTGATGGCAGTGGGCGATCACATCGTCCGAGATACGCTCCCCCATGCGCTCGTCAAAGACGAAGTTCTTGCCAATAAAGCGCACTGGTAGCCCCTGCTCGCGGGCGCGACGGGCATACTCGATGATCCCGCCTTCGATATGCCACACCTTGTTAAAGCCGTTGTGCTTCATCCAGGCGCTGGCTTTTTCGCAGCGGATCCCGCCGGTGCAGTACATGACAATTTTTTTGTCCTTATGCTCCTGCATCATCTCAACGGCTTTTGGCAGCTGCTCACGGAAAGTATCTGCCGGGATCTCAAGGGCGTTTTCGAAATGGCCCACTTCATATTCGTAGTGGTTACGCATATCGATAAACACGGCGTCAGGATCGTCCAGCATGGCATTCACTTCTGACGCTTTCAGGTAATCGCCCACGTCGCTGGCATCAAAGGTCGGGTCATCAATGCCGTCCGCCACAATGCGCTCGCGCACTTTCATGCGCAGCACCCAGAAGGATTTCCCATCATCGTCCAGGGCAATGTTCAGGCGCAGGCCGTCCAGAGCCGGATCGAAGCCATAAAGGAAGCTGCGCAGCTCATCGACCTTGCTTTCAGGCACGCTGATCTGAGCATTGATGCCCTCATGGGCAAGATAGATACGGCCAAAGACGTTCAGCGCGGTTAACGCCTTGTACAGCGCGTCGCGTGTCGCCTGTGGGTTAACGATGTTGAAATATTTATAGAACGAGATCGTCGTGCGCGGCTCGGTTTCAGCCAACATGCGCGCTTTCAGCTCTTCGTTCGAAATGAGGTTGTGTAACACTGGCATGGTGTACGGTTCCTGCAATCGTAAGAATGAAAATCGGTCGGCATCATATAGCAAACATTGGGAATTTACATCCCTTCATTTTGCGCTACATTTCTCACGTTAAAATGCCGAAGGTATAACATTTGCTCTATTCATGACCATTCCATAGCGATGCATTTTGGTTATCAATGGAAAAATGCGACACTACGCCAACAGGACGTATCACAAACAGGAACGACATGACTCAACTACCTAAATTTTCCATTGCGCTTCTACATCCTCGTTACTGGCTGACCTGGGCTGGCATCGGTTTATTATGGTTAATGGTGCAACTGCCCTACCCGCTGATCTACCGTCTTGGCTGCGGTCTGGGTCGACTGGCGATGCGCTTTATGTCCCGCCGCGCCCGCATTGCCCGCCGTAATCTGGAACTCTGTTTCCCGGAGATGAGCGAGCATGAGCGTGACACCATGGTGGTGAAAAATTTTGAATCCGTCGGCATGGGGCTGATGGAAACCGGCATGGCCTGGTTCTGGTCCAATAAGCGCATGGCGCGCTGGACGGAAGTGACCGGTACCGGCATGGATCCGGTGCACAATCTGCAGGCCAATAAAACCGGTGTTCTGCTGATCGGCGTCCATTTTCTGACCCTGGAGATCGGCGCGCGGATGTTTGGTATGCAGGCGCCCGGTATTGGCGTCTATCGCCCGAACGACAACCCGGTGATCGACTGGCTGCAAACCTGGGGCCGGATGCGCTCCAACAAGAGCATGATCGACCGTAAAGATCTCAAGGGCATGATCCGCGCCCTGAAATCCGGTGAGGTGATCTGGTACGCGCCGGATCATGACTACGGCCCGACCGCCAGCGTCTTTGTGCCCTTCTTTGCGGTCGACGAGGCAGCCACCACCACCGGGACATGGACCCTGGCCCGTCTGTCGAACGCGGCGATTGTCCCTTTTGTGCCGCGTCGCAAACCTGACGGCAAGGGCTATGAACTGATGATGCTGGAACCGGAATGTTCTCCGCCGCTGGACGATGCGACAACCACCGCCGCGTGGATGAATCGCGTGGTTGAGAAATGCATCCTGCTGGCACCGGAACAGTATATGTGGCTGCATCGCCGCTTTAAAACCCGTCCGGAAGGCGTGCCTTCCCGCTATTAATCCTCCTCTGCGGCCTACGGGCCGCACTTCTCTTTAAGCTTATAATGCTCACCGTCATTGCAGCACCCATCACCCAGGCGCATAATTAGCAGGCTTATTACTTTCTTTTATAATGATGCCGCTGCGCATCATAACGCGGATAGCTATGTCTCCCTCAGAAACGCCAATAAACTGGAAGCGGAACCTCATGGTTGCCTGGCTGGGCTGCTTTCTCACGGGTGCCGCATTTAGCCTGGTGATGCCTTTTCTGCCGCTCTACGTAGAACAGCTCGGCGTCAGCGGCCACAGCGCGCTCAATATGTGGTCCGGACTGGTGTTCAGCATCACGTTTCTCTTCTCCGCCATCGCCTCACCGTTCTGGGGTGGGCTGGCCGACCGCAAAGGGCGCAAAATTATGCTGCTGCGTTCGGCGCTGGGGATGGCCATCATCATGCTGCTGATGGGGCTGGCGCAAAACATCTGGCAGTTTCTGGTGTTACGCGCGCTGCTGGGGCTGCTGGGCGGCTTTGTACCCAATGCCAACGCGCTCATCGCCACGCAAATTCCCCGCCATAAAAGTGGCTGGGCGCTGGGAACCCTCTCCACTGGTGCGGTGAGTGGTGCCCTGCTTGGCCCGCTGGCCGGGGGATTACTGGCGGACAGCTACGGTTTGCGGCCAGTATTTTTTATCACCGCGGGCGTTCTGTTTGCCTGTTTCCTGGTGACCTTATTCTGTATCCGGGAAAATTTTACCCCGGTGCCGAAAAAAGAGATGCTGCATGCCCGCGAGGTCTTTGCCTCGCTTAAAAACCCTCGCCTGGTCATCAGCCTGTTTGTCACCACCATGATCATTCAGGTCGCTACCGGCTCCATTGCGCCGATCCTGACGCTCTACGTGCGCGACCTGGCCGGGCACGTGGGCAATATCGCCTTTATCAGCGGCATGATTGCCTCGGTGCCCGGCGTAGCCGCCCTAATCAGCGCCCCGCGGCTGGGGAAACTGGGCGATCGGATTGGTCCGGAAAGGATCCTGATCGTCGCGCTGGTGATCTCCGTGCTACTCCTCATCCCGATGTCATTTGTGCAATCGCCGTGGCAGTTGGGCGTTCTGCGCTTTTTACTCGGGGCGGCCGATGGCGCCCTGCTGCCTGCGGTGCAGACCCTGCTGGTCTATAACTCCACCAATCAGATAGCCGGACGCATCTTCAGCTATAACCAGTCGTTTCGCGATATCGGCAACGTCACCGGCCCGCTCCTCGGGGCCGGTATTGCCGCCAGCTACGGTTTCCGGGCTGTGTTTATTGTGACCGCCTGCGTGGTGATGTTTAACGCCTTTTACTCATGGGTGAGTCTGTCGCGCGCCTTTCGCCAGCCGCGGGGGGTTCCCGGGCAGGATAAGGTCTCTGCGCCCGATTAAGACAACTTCGTGAAGGTTTTACGGCTTTCATACTTGCAATTATGGAGAATCAGCTATCCTTTCCCTGAACACCATGTCAAATCACAGGGAGACGCCGATGACTATGTTTGCCACTCTAGAGGAAGCGATTGATGCCGCGCGCGAGGAGTTCCTCGCTGATAATCCCGGCATTGAAGAAGATGACGCGAATATTGAGCAACTCAATATCCAAAAATATGTCATGCAGGATGGGGACATTATGTGGCAGGCCGAATTTTTTGCCGATGACGGCGAAGACGGCGAATGCCTGCCGGTTCTGAGCGGTGAAGCGGCCCAGGCTGTGTTTGATGGCGATTATGACGAGATTGAGCTGCGTCAGGAGTGGCTGGAAGAGAACACCCTGCATGAATGGGATGAGGGTGAATTCCAGCTCGAGCCGCCGCTGGATACCGAAGAAGGGCAAACCGCAGCGGATGAATGGGATGAGCGTTAATTACTCATAGGGCCCGTGCTGAGCGTCGATGGGCAGCAGCAACGTGTCAAAGACCAGCGAGAACGGCAGATCCAGCACCGTCAGGTAACGCCATGCGGAGTCGCGAACGTCCCACTGCACGCCCGGGTAGTATTGATTGCCGTGTCCCTGTCCTGGGATCGTCCGGCTGATAATACTGCCGCAGCCGCTCAGTAATAGCGCCATTGTGATGACGGTGAAAAATCTCATCCAGTACCTCGAAAGATAAAAATACCGGCTCAAGAGCCGGTATTTATTTGCCCGTCGGCGCTGCGCTTGCACGGGCCTACAGATTTTGTAGGCCGGGTAAGCGTAGCGCCACCCGGCGCATCACTTCGCTTTCAACGCCTGCGGATTCAGCTTCAGCGTCTGGTAATAGTTCACCCACGAAGAGTATTTCTCCGGGGCGGCCCAGACACGATGATGCATCCGCGCCATGGTGACAGGATCGCTTAGCAGCACCAGACGACGGTCACGGTTCAGCTTCTCCGGCGTCTCGTTCAGCGCCTGCTCAACGTGACGATCGCGGGCGATCTCCAGAACGCGGCTGGCACGGTGACGGGCAGTCGCCATAGCGATGGCCAGGGCGTTGAATGACGGGTTAAACACCGCGTGCATAAACCCATCTTCCAGCGAACGGCTGCGGTTGAGCTCCAGATACTTGTCTGTATCCACCAGCACCTGCGGCGGGGAATACTCTTCCGGGATCAGGAACAGCTTCCAGCGTTTGGTGCGCAGACCCACCGTTGAACGGCTTGAGATCACCGACACAAACGGGGAGAGGATCAGCGAGAAGACAATCGGCGCCAGCCAGAACAGGAAGCGCAGATCCAGCCACGCCATGCCCACCGCCCAGACCAGACCGAGCAGCATCTGCGAACCGTGACGCATAAAGGCTTCACTCCACGGCGTAGAGTCATCGTCACGCTGCGGCGAGTTCCAGACCACTTCCCAGCCGAGGAAGGCGCTGACCACGAAGACGGTGTGGAACAGCATACGCACCGGGGCCAGCAGCACGGAGAACAACACCTCCAGCAGCAGGGAGAGCGTCACGCGGAAGAAACCACCGTACTCCTTAGAGCCCTTACACCAGATGAGCACAATACTCAGCAGCTTCGGCAGGAAGAGCAGCACCATCGTCGAGGCAAAGAGCGCTATCGCCAGCTCAGGACGCCACTGCGGCCAGACCGGGAACAGCTGGCGCGGCTGCAGGAAGTACTGCGGCTCGGTCAGGGCGTGTACCACCTGCAGGGCGGTCGACAGGGCCAGGAACATAAACCACAGCGGCGCTGAGAGGTAGGACATTACGCCGGTCAGGAACACGGCACGGTGTACCGGGTGCATCCCTTTTACGAGGAACAGACGGAAGTTCATCAGGTTCCCGTGACACCAGCGGCGGTCACGCTTCAGCTCATCCAGCAGGTTTGGCGGCAGCTCTTCATAGGAGCCCGGCAGGTCATAGGCGATCCACACCCCCCAACCGGCACGACGCATCAGCGCGGCTTCCACGAAGTCATGCGACAGGATAGAACCAGCAAACGAGCCTTCGCCCGGCAGCGGCGCCAGCGCACAGTGCTCAATGAACGGCTTCACGCGGATAATGGCGTTATGCCCCCAGTAGTGCGACTCCCCCAGCTGCCAGAAGTGCAGACCGGCAGTAAACAGCGGCCCGTAGACGCGGGTCGCAAACTGCTGGCAACGCGCATAGAGCGTGTCCATACCCGACGCTTTCGGCGAAGACTGAATGATCCCGGCATTCGGGTTCGCTTCCATCAGGCGCACAAGGCCCGTCAGACACTCACCGGTCATCACCGAGTCGGCATCCAGCACCACCATATAGCTGTACTGACTGCCCCAGCGACGGCAGAAGTCATCGATGTTACCGCTTTTACGCTTCACGCGACGACGACGACGACGGTAGAAGATCTGCCCTTCGCCCTGCACTTCGGCGATAAGTTCCATCCACGCTTTCTGTTCTGCCACGCAGATATCCGGGTTGTAGCTGTCACTCAGGATGTAAACGTCGAAGTGTTCGGCGTTACCGGTGGCTTTCACCGACTCCCAGGTGGCGCGCAGGCCGGCAAAAACGCGATCCACATCTTCGTTACAGATAGGCATGATAAGCGCAGTACGGTGTTCAGGATTGAGGGGTTCATCCCCCACCGTAGAGTGCGAAATGCTGTACTTATCCCGGCCTATCAGCAGCTGCAGGAAGCCCATCAGCGCAGTCCAGAAACCGGCCGATACCCAGCAGAAGAGAATGGCGAACAGCAGCAGGATGCCGCTTTGCAGAATATAAGGCAGCAGCTGCATAAACGAGACCAGCAGATCCTGGTCGAACATATCGGCCGGATTGATCAGCGCCCAGCCCTGGTACGGAAGGATCGTCTTCATATACCAGGTAGCGACGACGGTCTGCGCAATGGTTAACAGCAGCAGGATGTAGCGGCGAATACTGCCGACGGTACGCCATTTTTCCTCGCTGGCCTGCTGCTCTTTAGAGAGGCGAGAGAGGTAGCGCGGATTCGTGTCGCGGCCACGCAGGCGATCCCAGAAACGGCCCACCGGGTTGGTGCGCCAGGGATCCGGGAACATGGAAGAGCGCGTCGCTTTTGGCATCGCCTCAAGCTGGGTGCGCCCTTCGTCATCGCGGATCAGCTGGCCTTCAGCCAGTGAATCGGGCCAGGCCTGTTCGAGACGGCTTTTAACCGAGCCCAGCGGGGTATCATCTTCACGCGTAAACGGATGATGATCGGCATCCAGCGCGGTGTGAACCGCGCTGATGTCACCCTTCGGCAGTGCCGCCTTCTCGATATCGGTCAGCGGCATGGCATCGATATACTCAGTTATCTTATTCATTGGCAGGTAGCTGATAGCTCCAGGTTTCACTCAACGGCTGATCGGCGTTGACCAGGGCGGCACGCATCTCAGTCGGCTGTTTCGCGTCTTTCACTTTAATGCGCAGAGTTAAACGCCAGCCTTTGGTGACCGGGTTATAACGCACGCTGTTCTCAACGATCTCACCATTGTCACCAATGCTCGCCTGAGCGGTGACCGGGGTTTCCGGCGCCAGGTTCTGCATATCCTGGCCGGTGAAATCGACAACAAACGCGATGGTGCCATCAGGCTGGCGGATCAGATTGGACTGTTTCACATCCCCTGTTGAGCGGCGGGTCTGCAGAACATACGCGCTTTCCGGCGCATGCAGCTTGTCTTCATCGCGGCTCATGGTGATGCTGTAGTTGAAGTTCATCTCTTTACCGGCTTCCGGCAGCTGGTCCGGCGTCCAGTACGCGACGATGTTGTCGTTGGTTTCGTCGTTGGTTGGGATCTCTACCAGCTCAACTTTGCCTTTGCCCCACTCGCCTTTCGGGGTGATCCAGGCGCTTGGACGCAGATCGTAACGATCGTCCAGATCTTCAAAGCGGGAGAACTGACGGCCACGCTGCAGCAGACCAAACCCCTGCGGGTTCTCCATGCTGAAGCTGCTTACCGCCAGGTGTTTCGGGTTGTTCAGCGGACGCCAGATCCACTCACCGTTGCCGGCAAGGATCGACAGACCGTTAGAGTCGTGCAGTTCCGGGCGGAAGTTGGTGGCAGGAGAAGGCTGGTTTGGCCCGAACAGGAACATGCTGGTCAGCGGAGCAACGCCCAGTTTGCCGACTTTATCGCGCAGATAGACTTTAGACTGCACGTCGACCACCGTATCGCGGCCAGGAATAATGACAAAGCGATAGGCGCCCGTTGCGCGCGGGGAATCCAGCAGTGCATAGATGGTCAGGCGCTTGTCGGTTGGTTTTGGACGTTCGATCCAGAACTCGCGAAAACGTGGGAACTCTTCCCCGGACGGCAGAGCGGTATCGATCGCCAGACCACGCGCAGAGAGGCCATAAACCTGGCCGCCGCCAATCACACGGAAATAGCTTGCCCCCAACATGCTGACAATTTCGTCGTTTTTATCTTTACTGTTGATGGGATAAAGCACTTTAAAGCCCGCGAAGCCCAAATCTTTCACGGTGTCTTTGTCGTGTTGCACATTGCCGAAATTAAAGTAGTCCGGGCTGTACTTGATTTTGCGTACCGCGTTGGAGGTCACTTCATTAATGGTGACAGGCGTGTCGAAGTACATCCCCTGATGATAAAACTCGAGCTTGAACGGGGTTTTTATTTTATTCCAGTAGGCTTTATCGTGATTAAACTGGATCTGCTGATAGTCCGCATATTTCATGTCGCGGAAAACGGAGGGTAAGTTACTTTTTGGCGCTTCGTACCCTTTACTGGCCATCGATTTTGCCTGTTTTGCGACGTCGTCGATGGTAAAGGCCAGGGCCGATGAGGTATACAGAGACAACAGGACTGCCGCTCCTAACCAACGCATTTTCATCATTTGTGGTTTATGTTTCATAATAAGTAAGCACTTCCCCCTTTGTGTGCTTATATCGATCCGATCCATTTTAATGGAAAATCAGGCATTCCGACAACATAATCACCGCTTTGTTCAGCGTGCTGGCTCATGGTTTAAGCAAGTGAAAGTAACCCGTTTTCACTTTGCGTGCTTATCCTGGAGACAGTGTGTCAGACTTCGTGTAGGGTTGGCACCGAATGTAAACACTATTGGTCTTAGGGATAAGACGAAAAGTCTGAGAATGCGCAACGTCATATGAGTACCGTACCCGCACAACGCGAATATTTCCTTGATTCCATCCGGGCATGGCTCATGCTGCTGGGGATCCCGTTTCATATTTCCTTGATTTATTCGAGCCACGTCTGGCACGTCAATAGTGCAGAGTCGTCGTGGTGGCTGACGCTGTTTAACGATTTTATCCACTCCTTCCGGATGCAGGTCTTTTTCGTTATTTCGGGCTACTTCTCTTACATGCTTTTTTTGCGCTATCCGCTCAAGCGCTGGTGGAAAGTGCGCGTGGAACGCGTCGGTATTCCGATGCTTACCGCCATTCCCCTGCTGACGCTGCCGCAATTCATTATGCTGCAACATGTCAAAGGCAAAGCGGAGAGCTGGCACACCCTGTCGCTGTACGATAAATACAACACCCTCGCCTGGGAACTGGTTTCTCACCTGTGGTTCCTGCTGGTGCTGGTGGTGATGACCACGGTCAGCCTGTGGCTCTTCAGCCGCATGCGCCATCATCTCAGCGCCCGGTCGGAGGCGTTTTTTGCCGATATTACCTGGGGCAAGCTGTCGGTACTGTTTTTAATCCTGGGTATCGTCTATGCCGCGCTGCGCCGCACGCTTTTAATTATCTATTCACCGATCCTCAGCGACGGCCTGTTTAACTTTGTGGTGATGCAGACGCTCTTCTACCTGCCCTTCTTCCTGATTGGCGCCCTGGCGTTTGTGCATCCGAAGCTGAAAGCGCTGTTTACTACTCCGTCACGCGGCTGTACGCTCGGCGCGCTACTGGCGTTTGTTGCCTATCTGCTTAACCAACGTTATGGCAGCGGCGATGCGTGGATGTATGAAACCGAAAGCGTGATCACCATGCTGCTGGGGCTGTGGATGGTGAACGTGGTCTTTGCCCTGGGGCACCGCCTGCTGAACTTTAAATCGGCGCGCGTCACCTATTTCGTCAACGCCTCGCTGTTCATTTATCTGGTGCACCATCCGTTAACGCTGTTCTTTGGCGCCTACATTACGCCGCATATCAGCTCAAATCTGCTGGGCTTTATCTGTGGGCTGGTGTTTGTGGTGGGTATTGCGATTGTGCTGTATGAAATTCATCTGCGTATTCCGCTGCTGCGCTTTCTCTTTTCCGGCAAACCAGCCAGCAAAACGGAAAAAACGCCGCAGGTCACCAGCTAAGCCGTTGTGCGCCGGTCGCTGAACCGGCGCGTCATTACAGCAGCCACTCGACCGGCAGCCAGTAGGCCAGGCGCACCAGCATCCGCTGCCAGAAACGGGTTTTGGGCTCCTTTTTATGCACGATCTCCTGCCCGTCCTTACGCTCAATCCAGTTCAGACGTCCCATTTTATCCAGCCGGAGTTGCCAGGCTTCATGGCGCTGGCTGCGCACGAACCGGGTGTGGATCATCCTTGCCAGCTTTTCGCTTTCAATGACAAAGCCCATCTCGGTATTGAGCATGGTTGAACGGGGATCAAAATTAAGTGAACCGATAAACACTTTCTCGCCGTCGACGCTGAACGTCTTGGCATGCAGGCTGGAGCCGGAGTTCCCGGTGATGCCGCGATCGTGCGCCGGCGGTACACCATCCTGAACGGGCTTTAGTTCATAAAGTTCGATGCCGTGGCGCAACAGCTTTTTTCGCCAGCGGGCGTAACCGGCATGCACAACGGAGACGTCGTTCGCTGCCAGCGAGTTGGTGAGGATGGCGACTTTCACCCCTTTACGCACCATCTGCAGCAGCAGCGCCACCCCCGCCCGGGTAGGGACAAAATAAGCGGAGATGATATCGATTTGCTGCAACGGCGAACCCATCACCCCCATCAGGCGCTGGGGCAGCAGCGAGTGCCGTTTTGCCCGGCCCTGCCCTTTACGCGGATCGTCACTGAGTAGCCGGGTTTTAGCCCAAATCAGCGGCAGTTTGCCCGCCTCGAGGTTGGTAATAAAGTCGCTGGACTGTAATTTATCCAGATAACGACGGGTAATGTCGTCGCGATACCACTCCTCAGGGGGATGAATTTTGTCTTCAATTTCCGCCTCGGAAAGTTCCAGCACCTGCTGAAGCGTGGAGACCGACGCGCAGTTCCAGTAGCGCTCAAAATCATTGGCCACATCCTGAACCACCGGGCCTGTGGCCATCACGTCCAGATCGGAAAAGAGCGGCTCTTCGCCTGCGCCAAAATAGGCATCACCGATGTTTCGCCCGCCAATAATGGTGACCTCGCCGTCCACGGTGAAACTTTTGTTGTGCATCCGGCGATTGAGACGGGCAAAATCGGTGAGATAGCCCAGCGCGCGCAGGGAGCGGAACGAAAAGGGATTAAACAGCCGGACATCAAAGTTGGGATGTGCATCCAGCAGGCGCAGGATGCTGTCCAGCCCCTGGGTATTGTTGTCGTCGAGCAACAAACGTACGCGGACCCCGCGCATGGCGGCGGACAATAAGACGGAAAACAACAGGCGTCCTGACATGTCGTCTTCCCAGATGTAGTACTGCACATCCAGCGTCTTTTCTGCCATCTCCACCAGCCGGTAACGGCAGGCGAAGGCATCGAGACTGTTATCAAGAGGGAGAAGCCCACAAAGGCCGGGATGTGCAGAGCTGACCGGTGCAATCGCGCGTCCAAGTCGCGTGTTATGCGTCGGTTTCCTGTCCTCGCTGGGTAAGCAGTCGCTTGTATAGTCGGGCATTTTCTTCATCATAGCAGACAAAGTATACCCGCTCCGGCAGAGGCTTGAGGGTGAGATAATCCGAAACCGTATTAACGGCGATTTCAGCCGCCGCCGCGCGGGGATAGCCATAAACGCCAGTGCTGATTGCCGGGAAGGCGAGAGTCTGATAACCGTTGGCCGCCGCCAGGTTCAGGCTGTTGCGGTAGGCCTCCTCCAGAATCCGCGCTTCGTGATGTTCCCCCCCGTGCCAGACGGGACCAACGGTGTGGATCACCGCTTTGGCGGGCAGGTTTCCGGCAAGCGTAATCACCGCCTGCCCCGGGGCGCACTCGCCCTGCTGCTGGCGCACCAGCTTACACGCCTCCAGCAGGGCGGGGCCTGCCGCCCGATGAATGGCGCCGTCCACGCCACCACCGCCCATCAAAGAAGGATTGGCTGCGTTAACCACCACATCCACATGCAGCGTGGTGATATCACCATGAAAGACTTCAATTCGGGAGTACATAATCAACCTCTGCATACCGTTTTTTCTTAAGTGTATCGCAGAGGTTGGGTTGTGGAAGTCCGGTTGACAGAAAACGGTCCTGCCTCAGCGGTAGTCAACCTGCACAATGGCGAGCGATTTTTCCGGGTTGATGTACCTCATGCTGACAGTGGCAAGATCTGCGGCATTCACCCTGCCCTCGAGCGCATCTTTATAGCTGACCTGTTGAACAGACATTTTATTGTCCTGCGGACAGGAGACGGTTAAGGCGCGCGCATCAGGCGTGACGTTACAGGGATCTTCGACAATCCGTCCGATAAAATGGATGACATTGGCCGTGCAGACTGGGGTAAGCGTAACCGCAGCAACAAAGGCTGCGGCCAGGGTGATACGGGACGAAACCATCAGTGTAATCCTCAATGATAATCGTCCCTGACGCTTAAACAACGCCCTTCATGGAGGGCTGTCGACTGGCATCGACGACGCCAGTAACATGAGAATAACAATGGAATAACACCCGCGCCACTTTAATCAATATATTGATTTTGTGAATGTTTTAAACATCAGGCTTTCGACGGTGGCCACTGTTGCGACAGATGCAACGACTTACCATCCGAGACCGTCACAATAACGTTTATCTTGTCATTGGGTCCGGAATTAAGAGTCATACGGGAAAGATTGACCGTTTTATTTGCCGGTAACGAGACGGTGTTTTGCTGACGTGAGGTGCTCTGCCCGCCCGGGCCACTGCGCGAGGTGAGGATTTGTACCTGGCATAAACACGGTTCTGTGACGGTTACCTGAGGAATAATGGTCACGTTCTCACCTTCGGTGGAGGTCTGAAAGGTAATCTGACTGGTCAGCGCGGCAAGTAGTAAAAGTGTATTCATTATCATCTCCCAAAAAAAAACAGGGCCTCAGCCCTGTTTTTTCGACGTACAGCGGCAGTATTAGTACTGACCAGCAGTCACGGTGTTGCCGAAGCCAACCTGAGTGATGTTAGCAGAAGCGCCGTTCATAGTTTGACGAAGATCGACTTCGTTACGACCACCAGACTGGCTTACAGTCGCAGAGAGGTCACGACCGCTCCACTGGCTGATGGTTGCTTCGTTACCCTGGCCACGCTGGGTCAGGCTGATTTCGCTGCTGTCAGCACCCTGAGACAGATCGGCATCGTTACCGAAGCCATTCTGACGAACGGTGATTTCAGAGCCACGTGCATCGCTTTGCAAAGCGTCCACATTGTTACGGCCACCATATTGATAAACGGTCAGCGATTCTGGGCTGACGTTGTTATTTCCGTTACCACCATGGTTATTACCCCACTGTGGAACAGAACCAGCCATAGCACTGCCAGAAACCACGATTGCTGCAATTACTGCCACTTTTAAAAGTTTCATTGTAAAGCCCCCATCGGATTGATTAATTATCGCTCAATAGCTAGCGTTGGATGACGCGAATTGCCATTTGCGACTGTCTCTGTACTACAACTGCCGTTTTTTGCGTACCGTACTGCGTAATATTCGCTTTATTACCAGAACCTTTCTGAATAATCACTGCGGTATTACCATATGCACCTTGATTAATACTCGCATTGTTCGAGTTCCCTTTTTGATCAATATAAGCAAGGTTATAACTCCCTGATTGATCAATGTTCGCCCGATTATTTCCGCCCTCCTGAGAAACGACAGACAACAGTTTCTGGCCGTTTTGTTGAACGTTAGCGTTATTATTTACGCCAACTTGTCCAATGATTGCAGCCTGGTTATATGAGGATTTACTCAGCTCATTAACCGCGAAATTGTATTCTGCCGAAGCTAAATCAGTCGCTGCGAAAACAAATCCAGGTGCACCCAGTAATGTCAACATCAATAACAACTTGTTCTTCATGTTATCACCCTGGACCTGGTGGTATAATAACTGCGTTAACAAGAGCAAATATTTTGTTAACCCGGCGTTACGATGAAGAGTATGTCTGCCGAAACAATTTTAATATCTCACCCGCCAGTTGTATTTTTATTCTTCCGTTCACCCCAAAGTATTAATTAAAATTAAATACCGTGGCGATACAACGATTTTACAGGGGGTTAGCAAGGGCCATTTTCCCTTTGCAAAAATGGAAAACCTCAAATGCGTGGATTTGCCGTTTCGTCTGGTCCAGAGGAGAGGAAACGGAATATATCCATGATTGCGTGACAAAGTCCGTGATTTCTTAAGACGTTTACATATTGTAAAAATAGGCTTAGCGTTTTGCCCTGTCTCATACCTTATCGCTAATAGCCTTCAATTTATATTAATCAATACAATCAATCACTTAAGTGAATTTGTATGATTTTTAAAATGTGTGCATCAATATCGTAATGTACAACTTTTTGATGATTCTTAATCAATTCATGAACTCATTTTTTACAAAGTAATATTGATTTTTACATCCTGTTACACGTTTAACACTTGCTTTAAAAAACGTTAAAGCTAGATTGAAAACAGAAGTTCGGCATTGCGAATTAATTCTCCCTTCTCTCTAAGGGATATGGTCTTTTTTCTACACACAGCAGTGCAACATCTGTCAGTACTTCTGGTGCCCCCAATAATATATTGGGGGCAGCTGCCAGGTGTTTCATAAAAAGGGGTTTCATCATGTTTAATGAAGTCCAAAGCTTGCATGGTCAGACTTTATTGTTAGTGACCAAACCTTCTTTACAAGCGACAGCTTTACTACAGCATTTAAAGCATAGTTTATCGTTGAGCGGAAAATTGCATAGCATTCAACGCTCTTTCGATGACATTGCGCCTGGTAGCATTATTCTTTTCGATATGATGGAAGCGGATAAAAAACTTATCCAATACTGGCAAGATATTTTAAGCAGGAAAAACAACAATATCCGTGTGTTGTTGTTAAATACGCCGGAAGAATACCCCTTCAGGGATATTGAAAGTTGGCCACATATCAATGGCGTCTTTTATGTCAATGAGGACGAAACGCGCGTGGTTGAAGGTCTGCAGGGGGTTCTGCGTGGTGAATGTTACTTTTCGCAGAAACTTGCCAGCTACCTCATAACGCACTCCGGAAATTATCGCTATAACAGTTCAGAGTCCGCTTTGCTGACCCATCGCGAAAAAGAGATTCTGAATAAATTACGTATCGGTGCTTCAAATATTGAAATCGCCCGTTCGTTATTTATCAGCGAAAATACGGTTAAGACTCATCTTTACAATCTTTTCAAGAAGATAGCTGTCAAAAACCGGACTCAGGCGGTTTCATGGGCGAATGATAACCTCAGGCGTTAACAGTATGAAACGCACAGTGAGTTTGATTGCCGCAGCAGGCTTATGGCTTGCTGCCGGGAATCTTCATGCGGTTGAAGTAGAGATCCCGGGATTGTTAACTGACCACACCGTCTCCGCAGTCGGCCATGCTTTTTATCGCGGCTTCAGCGACAAATGGGAAAGTGATTATCCCGGTAACTTAACTATCAATGAACGGCCCAGCGCACGTTGGGGAAGCTGGATCACCATAACGGTTAATCAGGACGTTATATTCCAGACCTTTTTATTCCCCACGAAAACTGACCTGGATAAAAATGTGGTCTTTGCTCTGGCTCAAACCGAAGAGGCATTAAATCGCCTGCAGATCGATAAAGCTCTGCTGGGTACGGGCGATTTAGCACCAGACGAATTTTAATTCGGAGGCATCCATGCGTGTTGTCCATGCAGTAGTAGCTTTAATGCTTATTCCATCTCTGAGCTGGGCCGGAAATATGACCTTCCAGTTCCGCAACCCGAACTTTGGTGGAAACCCTAATAACGGTTCTTTTCTTTTAAACTCGGCCCAGGCACAAAACTCTTATACGGATCCAGGCTCTGACGACTTCGGGATTGAAACCCCGAGTGCGCTGGATAACTTTACCCAGGCAATCCAGGCCCAGGTTCTGGGCGGGCTGCTGACCAATATTAATACCGGCAAACCCGGCCGTATGGTGACCAGCGACTTTATTGTCGACATTGCCAATGCGGACGGACAAATGCAGCTGAACGTGACAGACCGCAAAACGGGGAAAACGTCCACCATTCAGGTTGCTGGCTTGCAAAGCGGTTCTACCGACTTTTAAATAATGTCGAGATAAGGATAATAATCATGCAGCGCTTTCTCCTCCTTGTTGCAGTGTGCTTATTGAGCGGCTGTTTAACTGCTCCTCCAAAAGAAGCAGCAAAACCGACATTAATGCCTCGCGCCCAGAGCTATCGTGATTTAACCAAATTGCCATTGCCAACGGGTAAGATCTACGTGTCGGTTTATAATATTCAGGATGAAACCGGGCAATTTAAACCGTATCCGGCAAGTAACTTCTCAACGGCTGTACCGCAGAGCGCCACCGCCATGCTGGTTACTGCGTTAAAAGATTCTCGCTGGTTTATTCCTCTGGAACGTCAGGGGCTGCAAAACCTGCTCAACGAACGTAAGATCATTCGTGCTGCGCAGGATAACGGCACCGTGGCAATGAACAACCGTATTCCGTTGCATTCGCTTACAGCAGCGAACGTGATGGTAGAAGGTTCAATTATCGGCTACGAAAGTAACGTGAAATCGGGCGGTGTGGGGGCCCGGTATTTCGGTATTGGCGGCGATACGCAGTACCAGCTTGACCAGATTGCGGTGAACCTGCGTGTGGTCAACGTCAGTACCGGCGAGATTTTGTCTTCCGTGACTACCAGCAAAACCATTCTCTCGTATGAAGTGCAGGCCGGGGTGTTCCGTTTCATCGACTACCAGCGTCTGCTGGAGGGCGAAATCGGTTATACCTCTAACGAGCCGGTCATGCTCTGCCTGATGTCTGCTATCGAAACCGGGGTGATCTTCCTGATTAACGACGGTATCGATCGCGGATTGTGGGACCTGCAAAACAAAAATGAAGTGAAAAACGATATTCTGGTGAAATACCGCGAGATGTCGACGCCGCCAGAATCCTGACAGAAAGCGCATTAAAAAGGCGAGACCCTGGTCTCGCCTTTTTTATTCGCTCAACGCCGTGACGTTTCGCGTTTTCTCCCTGCGCGCCGCCAGCCACAGGCCGCTGTTTTTCATGGCGTAGCCAAACACCAGCCCCAGCGCCAGCGAAGGCACCACCAGCCGCCACTCCCCCTGCCCTGCAAAAGTAGCGCAGGCCCCCATAAAGGTGCCGGGCACAAACGAGAGCAGCAGATGTTTTGCCTGGATACACATCAAAAACGCCACCACGCCGGTCATAACGTAGCCAACGATTTCCAGATGAGGTGCCAGCGCGCTGCCGTGGATGATAATCATCGCCCACGCCACGCCGCTCATCAGCGTACAGGCGGAGATAAACAGCCCCTTCACGCCCCCCTGCGGGCAGGCGAAATAGGCCGTGCAGCCAAGGAAGCCCGCCCAACTGAGGAGTCCGAGAGAGACGGCAACCCAGCCCCATAAACCGGATAGGATGCCTGTCGTAATTGCGATAGAAAATAGAATGTTCATGGCGCGCATCTTAACAGATACGCGGCCATTAAATGAGATCAGGAACACATAATATGCAAATTGAGATTTGCCGTTACATTCAGATGGTGATCTAAATCACTCTTCGTTCTCTTCCTGTAGCTCATCCCACATTGCGGCAATGGCATCGCGGGTCAGTGGCGCCATGGTGCGCCAGAAAGATGAAGTGGCGTGCGCTTCAACCTTCCCGAGGAACGTCCCGCACCAGGGCAGGATGTACTCCCCGAAGAGGGTTTCCAGCGCCTCGTTTTCATCTTCCGCCGCATGATCTTCAATCCACGAGGCCGCCAGCAGCAGCGTGCCGAGGTGGTCGGCTGGGGTATCGGTCAGCGGCATTCCGCGTTCAGAGAGGAATGCGCGCACTTCGGCTTCGGTCGCGCCCTCTTCCCAGGCAGAGCGATACGGCGACACGCGGCACTCTTCCCCGACAAACAGCGCGTTGTAGTCGGCGGCGACCTGCTGCATGTCGCAGCTGTTTTGCAGACGCAGCAACAACTCATCCTGCTCAAGCGGCCAGTTCTGGGCCAGCTTGCCTTCGCGGATCAAGGTAAACAGCGGCACCAGCAGCGGATCCTGCGGCTGGCGATAATAGAGAGAACCCAGTACGCGACAGAGGATGGAAAACTCATTCATTTATTTAGTCCATTACACAGTTAAAAATCAGCAAATTCATTGATTGGCGCCATGCCACGCGACTCCAGGAAATCGAGTAGCCGACGCGGGGAGACGTTCAGGATGCGATCTTCCGGGAAGTCCACCGCGTCGAGGATTTTGCGGCATTCGCTAAAATCGCCCAGCGTGAAGGCGGTATGGGAATCGGAGCCCAGCGCTACATAGCCACCGGCCTCCTTCACCGCAGCCGCCACTGCCCGGCAGTTTGCTTCGCTACCTTTACGGGAGTGAATAAAGGAGGAGTTGTTGATCTCCAGCGCCACGCGATGCTCCGCCGCCGCCTGCGCGACCGCCTGAATATCAATCGGGTATTTCGGGTTCCCCGGATGGCTGATGATATGTACGTTACCGCTGGCGATAGTGGCGATCATCGCCTCGGTATGGGTAGCTTGATCCTGAGGAGCGAAAACCGGCTCATGGAAACCGGCGAGGATCAGATCCAGAGAGGTGAGCATTGGGCCGGTACAATCAATGTCGCCCTGGGTATTTTTGATGTTGGCCTCAATGCCGCGCAGGATCCCGACGCCATCCACCACCCGCGGCCAGATGCGCATGTTCACAAAGTGCCAGTAGTGCGGCGCATCTGCCATATCCGGGCCATGATCGGTGATCGCAAAGAGCTTAATGTTCTTCTGTTTTGCCTGGGCGATGTAGTCATGAAGGTTGCTGTAGGCGTGGGTACTGGCGACGGTGTGCATATGCAGGTCAACGGGGTACATCGTTCTCTCCTCTCATGTTTCCCAAAGGATAGCAGTTATCACGGGCGTTTATCAGCAAAAACCCGGCAATCGCCGGGTATAACTCAGTAACCGCGCTGTCTGTCGACCTGCCCGGTAACCTGTTCGCCCTTCTCCAGCTGCGAGATGGTGCGGGCGATATAGTCGATGGCTTCTGCCGGACGCGTCACCGCCGCAATGTGCGGTGTCATGGCTACGCGCGGGTGCGCCCACAGGGGATTGTCCGCCGGTAACGGCTCTTTGCTGTAGACATCCAGCATCGCGCCTTTCAGCTTGCCGCTCTCCAGCGCCGCCAACAGATCGGCTTCCACCACGTGGACGCCACGCGCCAGATTCATCAGGTAGCTGTTGTCCGCCAGCTGGTTGATGAGCGCCTTATTAATGATACCGACCGTCTCAGCCGTATTCGGCAGCAGGTTAATCAGCACTCGCGTGCCGTCTAAAAACTGCGGTAACTCTTCCTTCCCGGCAAAGCTGGTGACGCCAGGGTAGTCTTTACGGGTGCGGCTCCAGCAGCGCAGCGGGAAGCCCCATGGTGCCAGCGCTTCGGCCACTTTCGATCCCAACACCCCGGCCCCGAGGATCCCGATAGTAAAATCTTCGCGCTGATAGTCGGCCAGCGGCTCCCAGCGGGCCTGCTGTTTCAGCGCCTGGTAATCGTCAAAGCGGCGGAACCAGTGCAACACCTGGCTGACCGCATACTCCTGCATCTGCTGGCCCATGCCGGTATCTTCCAGGCGAAACAGCGGGATCGACTCCGCCAGCATTTCCGGGTGCGCCTTGAGCTTGCTGAGGATCGAGTCCACCCCTGCCCCAAGGGCAAACACCGCTTTCAGGTTTCGCCCCTGCAGCATCTCAACCGGAGGGTGCCACACCAGGGCATAATCTGCGGGTTCGTTATCGCCGCGCTTCCACTCCCGAACCCGCGCGCCCGGCAGGGCCGTCGAAAGTGTTTTTATCCAGTAAGCGTTATCAAATGTCGGGTGATAAAAAATAATGTCCATTGCGATTGCCTTCTGTTGCGCTGTTTTATGTTCATTATCAACTGGATTGCAGCATAACAAATTTTGGGTGTGGGGTCTTTGCTGATAAAAAAGGCACTTTCAGCGCAATTAAAAATCATGTTGGCTGAAGTTTGTCTGAACGCGCTAATTTACTGAAAAAGTTGATTGACGTAAGTCAGGCTTTTCCTTACATTAGCGCCCGTCCCAGCAACAACGGGATGACAATATGGTGAGGTGTCCGAGTGGCTGAAGGAGCACGCCTGGAAAGTGTGTATACGGCAACGTATCGGGGGTTCGAATCCCCCCCTCACCGCCATATTCAAGATGAGAGCTCGTACGAAAGTACGGGCTTTTTTCTTTTATATTCTCCGCTGGGGGGATGAGAATCCCCGACTGGGGTTCGACAACTGGCGCAGCCAGTTGGACAGACTGAGAGCGCAGCGAACAGGCTGCCCGCAGGGCGAGCGCAGCGAGTCAATCCCCCCCTCACCGCCATATTCAAGATGAGAGCTCGTACGAAAGTACGGGCTTTTTTCTTTTATATTCTCCGCTGGGGGGATGAGAATCCCCGACTGGGGTTCGACAACTGGCGACAGCCAGTTGGACAGACTGAGAGCGCAGCGAACAGGCTGCCCGCAGGGCGAGCGCAGCGAGTCAATCCCCCCCTCACCGCCATATTTAAAGAAGAGCTCGCATGAAAATGCGGGCTTTTTTTTCGCATGTTGTACGCCTGCGGGGGGGATGAGAACCCCCGACCGGGGTTCGACAACTGGCGACAGCCAGTTGGACAGACTGAGAGCGCAGCGAACAGGCTGCCCGCAGGGCGAGCGCAGCGAGTCAATCCCCCCCTCACCGCCATATTCAAGATGAGAGCTCGTACGAAAGTACGGGCTTTTTTCTTTTATATTCTCCGCTGGGGGGATGAGACCCCCGACTGGGGTTCGACAACTGGCGACAGCCAGTACATGTCGGGTGGCGCTACGCTTACCCGACCTACGAAACCCAAAGCCAGCCTCGATCCCGTAGGCCTGATAAGCGCAGCGCCATCAGGCGTTTTGCCTTAATGCAACAGCGCGCGCTCTGGAAGCGTCGAGTGGCGCTACGCTTACCCGACCTACGAAACCCAAACCCGGTTTCACTCCTCTACCATCCGCGCATACTCCTCGGTCAAAAAATCCACCAGCGTCCTGACTGACGGCAACAGCCCGCGCCGGGAGGGGTAGACCGCATGGATCACTTCACGCCGTGGCTCCCACTCTTCAAGCACTTTTATTAATGCCCCGGACGCCAGCTGCTCTTTGACCATCAAAATGGGTAACTGCACCAGCCCCACGCCCGCTATCGCCGCTTCCCGTAGCGCCAGCATATCGGTAGTCATCAGGCGCGGCTGAAAATGGATCTCCGCTTTCGCCCCCTCCGGCCCGCTTAACGCCCACTTATGAACCTGTCTCCCCTCCCCCAGACTCAGCCCGGGCCAGGCGCTGAGCTCCGATGGCATGGTCGGCATACCCAGACGCTGGATCAACTGCGGACTCGCCACCAGGCAATGCCCTCTGTCTGCAAGCACCCGTAACACCAGATCGCTGTCATCAAACGGGCGAGGACGCACACGGATGGCGATATCAACACCCTCCGCCACCAGATCCACCCGCCGGTTGGTCGCCTCAAGCTGGAGGTTAATTCCGGGGTAATGCGCCATAAACTTAGCCAGCATCGGCCCGACGTGGACGTGCAGCAGCGTGACCGGGCAGGTAATCCGCACCAGGCCGCGCGGTTCCGCCTGCAAGGCCGCAACCGCCTCCTCCGCTGCCTCGGCTTCTATCAGCATCGCCTTGCAGTGCTGATAGAAGGTCTGCCCCACTTCAGTAACCGTAAACTGCCGCGTTGTCCGCTGGATCAGACGTACCCCAAGCCGTGCCTCCAGCTGGGCAATCCGTCGGCTGAGTCGGGATTTTGGCAGGTCGAGCGCCCGCCCGGCTGCCGCGAAACCACCGTGTTCGACTACTTTGACAAACCACGCGAAATCATTGAGATCCTGCATAACGCCCTCATCGTTCCATAAATGGAACAGTGCATGTCATTTTCACTATCTACCGGGATATTAACCCTGAATATAAGCTAATTACATCAACAGAACATCAGGAGAAAACGATGAAAAACGTAACAGGCATTTATACCGCCCCCCGGCCGCACTGGGTTGGCGACGGTTTCCCGGTGCGTTCAATGTTTTCATACCAGACCCATGGGGAGCCACTGAGCCCGTTTTTACTGCTGGATTACGCCGGGCCTTATTCGTTCCCGGCGGATGGCGCGAAACGCGGCGTGGGCCAGCATCCCCACCGCGGTTTTGAAACGGTGACCATCGTCTATTCCGGCGAAGTTGAACACCGCGACTCAACCGGTAAAGGTGGCGTGATTGGCCCGGGCGACGTGCAGTGGATGACCGCAGGCGCCGGCATCCTGCATGAGGAGTTCCACTCCAGCGCTTTTGCGCAAAACGGAGGGGAGCTAAAAATGTTGCAGCTGTGGGTCAACCTGCCTGCGAAGGACAAGATGGCGGCACCGGGCTATCAGAGCATCACAAAACGTCAGATCCCGGTGATGACGCTGCCTGACAACGCCGGCTCGCTACGGGTGATCGCCGGACGCTACGAGGAGACTACCGGTCCGGCGCACACCTACTCGCCGCTGAACGTCTGGGACATCGCCCTGCATCAGGGCAGCCACCTTACGCTCAGCCAACCCGAGGGCTGGAGCACCGCGCTGGTAGTGCTTGAAGGCAGCGTGACGGTAAACGGCACCGAGCAGGCGGGTGAAGCCCAACTGGTGGTGCTGAGCCAGCAAGGGGAGAAGCTGCATCTGGAAGCCAGCAGCGACGCCAAAGTGCTGCTGATGGCCGGTGAGCCGCTGAATGAGCCGATTGTGGGCTATGGTCCATTTGTGATGAACAGTAAAACCGAAATCGCCGAAGCCGTTCGCGATTTCAACTCCGGCCGCTTCGGCCAGATCTGAATGTAATAAAGGAGAGAATCATGTCTACCCCTGCTAACTTTAATGGCGCCCGTCCGGCTATTGATGTGAATGATGCGGTGATGTTGCTTATCGATCACCAGAGCGGCCTGTTCCAGACCGTGGGTGATATGCCGATGCCGGAGCTGCGTGCCCGCGCCGCGGCGCTGGCAAAAATCGCTACTCTTGCGAATATCCCGGTGATCACCACTGCCTCCGTACCGCAAGGGCCAAACGGGCCGCTGATCCCGGAGATCCACGCCAATGCGCCCCATGCGCAGTACGTGGCGCGTAAGGGTGAGATCAACGCCTGGGATAATCCGGACTTCGTCGCTGCTGTGAAGGCGACCGGGCGCAAAACGCTGATTATCGCCGGTACCATTACCAGCGTCTGCATGGCCTTCCCGTCGATCAGCGCGGTGGCTGAGGGCTATAAAGTGTTTGCGGTGATCGATGCTTCGGGCACCTACAGTAAAATGGCGCAGGAGATCACCCTGGCGCGTATCGTGCAGGCTGGCGTCGTGCCGATGGATACTGCCGCCGTCGCCTCGGAGATCCAGCGCACCTGGAATCGTGAAGATGCAATGCAATGGGCAGAAGTCTATACCCATATCTTCCCGGCTTATCAGCTGCTGATTGAAAGCTACGGTAAAGCGCAAGAGGTGGTGAAGAACGGGGAAGCACTCGATTCACAACGCTAATCGCCTGCTCCACGGCCTGAAAACCGTGGAGCTGCTTATTGCTTAACCGAACGCGCAGTAAAGCAGAAAATCTGCTTGACCGTTTTAGCCTGACTCCCTATAGTAGCGCCCCGTTGCCCCCGAGAGGAAAGGCAGCAAAACAATATGGTGAGGTGTCCGAGTGGCTGAAGGAGCACGCCTGGAAAGTGTGTATACGGCAACGTATCGGGGGTTCGAATCCCCCCCTCACCGCCATATTCGAGATGAGAGCTCGTACGAAAGTACGGGCTTTTTTCTTTTATATTCTCCGTTGGGGGGGATGAGAACCCCCGACCGGGGTTCGACAACTGGCGCAGCCAGTTGGACAGACTGAGAGCGCAGCGAACAGGCTGCCCGTAGGGCGAGCGAAGCGAGTCAATCCCCCCCTCACCGCCATATTCGAGATAAGAGCTCGTACGAAAGTACGGGCTTTTTTCTTTTATATTCTCCGCTGGGGGGATGAGAACCCCCGACCGGGGTTCGACAACTGGCGACAGCCAGTTGGACAGACCACGAACACAGTGAGTGGGCTGCCCGTAGGGCGAGCGCAGCGAGTCAATCCCCCCCTCACCGCCATATTTAAAGAAGAGCTCGCATAAAAATGCGGGCTTTTTTTTCGCATGTTGCACGCCTGTGGGGGGGATGAAAACCCCCGACCGGGGTTCGACAACTGGCGCAGCCAGTTGGACAGACTGAGAGCGCAGCCCCTCACCACGCCATTAAAAAAGCCCGTACTTGCGTACGGGCTTTTCTCGCACCATCAACTTACCGTCCGGCCTCCCGGCAGAGGAGATGTCTGATCCGGGTTCATACCCTTTTCATCTTTAGGTTCCTTAACCCAATGATCGGCATTTTTAATTCCAAGCCGGATCGGGTCAAATTGTGGATCGATTCCTTGCGCCTTCTGCGTTTCATAATCTTTAAGGCTGGCAAATGCTTTTTTATGCAAAAGAACAATTGCAATAATGTTAAGCCACGCCATCAATCCGACCCCAATATCGCCCAGCCCCCATGCCAGATCCGCAGTACGCACGGTGCCATATACCGTGGAGGTTAACAGGAATATTTTCAGCAAGAACGTCAGCCATGGGCGGTTAATTTTGCGGTTGATAAAGGCAATATTTGTTTCAGCAATATAGTAGTAGGCAATAATAGTGGTGAAGGCAAAGAAGAACAGCGCAATGGCGACAAAGTAGTTACCAAAACCAGGCATCATACTTTCCATCGCGGTCTGCACATAGCCAGGACCTGCCGCCACGCCTGCGATGCCGGTGTAGATTGCCGCGCCGTCGACGCCCTGAACATTATACAACCCGGTGATCAACAGCATAAACCCCGTAGCGGAGCAGACGAACAGCGTGTCGATATAGACTGAGAAAGCCTGAACCAGCCCCTGTTTTGCCGGATGACTGACTTCGGCTGCTGATGAAGCATGTGGCCCTGTTCCCTGCGCCGCCTCGTTGGAATAAACCCCGCGCTTTACGCCCCACATGATCGCCTGCCCCAGAACGGCACCAAAGCCCGCTTCAAGGCCAAATGCACTTTTCCAGATCAGCAGAATTACGGAAGGGAGCTGTTCAATATTAATAGCGATAATAACGCAGGCCACAATAATATAGCCGAGCGCCATAAAAGGAACGACCATGCTGCTAAAGCTGGCGATCCTTTTTACACCACCGAAAATAATGAAACTTAACAGCATGGCCAATAATGCGGCGGTAACATTCGGATTAAGTCCAAAGGCAATATCCAGGCTGGCACCAATAGAGTTTGCCTGTACACCTGGAAGTAATAAGCCGCAGGAGAAAATAGTCACTACAGCAAATAACCATGCATACCATTTTACGCCCAACCCTTTTTCAATATAAAAGGCAGGGCCACCACGATATTCACCGTTAATTTTTTCTTTGTATACCTGACCCAGCGTGGATTCAACAAAAGCAGAGCTGGCACCCAAAAAGGCTACCATCCACATCCAGAACATCGCGCCAGGACCACCAAAGGTAATGGCGGTCGCTACGCCGGCGATATTCCCGGTCCCCACACGTCCTGCCAGCGTCATCGTCAGTGCCTGAAACGACGACACTCCTGCATCGGTGGCGCGCCCCTGAAACATCAGCGCGACCATATGTTTAACATGGCGTAATTGCAGAAAGCGACTACGCAGTGAGAAATAGAGGCCGACACCCAGGCATAAAAATATTAACGCCGGGCTCCAGATAACACCATTAATTGCACCAACCAGTTCGTTCATATATGGCCCTCAGCGTAATGGTCCAGAGAAAACGGATTCCCTGTAAGTTTCTTTATAGAATTGTGTTTGGATAACTACGAAACATAGATAATAGTCAGAAAGAGACCAACTTAATATTCGCATGGCAGTAATGAATTGTGACAACATTCACGTTTAATCGATTATTTACAATTAGCCTGATCATGATTTTCATACATATTTTGTGGGTATTATGATTAAATATCACACTTCTGCATTTTTTATTAAAAAGCCCATTTGAATTAACGTTAAGACTTATAGATACAGCAAAACGTTGCGTAATACCCGGCATTTTCTGTACGAAATAAGTATGACATTATCATAATGTGATCTTTAAAAAGACAACCCAACAGAAGTGTTTCGACAGACGCAGCTTCCCGGCATTGCGCCGGGAAGGGATAGCAGAAGAAATTAAAACGAGAAGGTTATGCCATTACCGGGAATAGACCTGCAGCGTCCGCTGGCACAGCGCCGAGCGCACGCAGTCGTCTTTATTGAAACGCACAATGCCCACCATCTCATCTTCCTCAAAACGTGCCAGCGCGTCGCTCAGCCCGGACGGAACGCCCGCCGGCAGGTCGCACTGGGTGATATCGCCATTGACAATAACCGTCACGTTCTCCCCGAGGCGCGTTAAGAACATTTTCATTTGCGCAGCAGTTACATTCTGAGCCTCGTCGAGAATCACAACTGCATTTTCAAATGTACGTCCGCGCATATAGGCGAACGGCGCAATTTCTACCTTGCCAATTTCGGGACGCAGGCAGTACTGCATAAAAGAGGCCCCCAGACGTTTCACCAGCACGTCATAAACAGGCCGGAAGTAAGGGGCAAATTTCTCCGAAATATCGCCTGGCAAGAAACCGAGATCTTCATCGGCCTGCAGTACCGGACGGGTGACAATGATTTTATCGACGTCCTTATGAATCAGCGCCTCCGCCGCTTTGGCTGCACTTATCCACGTTTTCCCGCACCCGGCTTCCCCGGTGGCGAAAATGAGCGACTTACTCTCGATAGCATTCAGGTACTGCGCCTGAGCGTCGTTGCGTGCCGCAATCGGGGTCGTATCACGGCAGTCCCGCGCCATGCCAATTGCTTCAACACCACTCATCTGCACAAGCGAGGTGACCGACTCTTCTTCACGCTGTTTATGGCTACGTGAATCCCGTCTCAGCACACGTTTTGCTTCACGACGAGCTTTGATCACTGCTTTTTGTCTTCCCATGGATAGCACCTTGAGTTGTTGGTATTCATCACTCGCACCAGAGTCGGTGCGATTAGGCGAACAAACATCTGAGGGTTGGCTTCCTTCTAAGCCATAGCTTGCTTGGTTAAATGACCCGGCCGAATCGCTATGCTCACCATTCGTCAGGTCGGAAAAATCAGGATTTGCTGTGGAGGGGGAGAATTTTTCGGTGAAGAGATCGCTGCCGGAGTGTGGGCCTCCGCGCCGTGTGCTGCGGTTGTTGCGTTTACCATGTCCAGTAGAGGACCCAACCATTCGCGATCTCCAGAGTGATTCATGTTCACTGTAAGGTTTACCGCTTTCTTAATCTAAGTACATCAGGATTTAGCATGAATGCAACATTATTTTTACCTGAGTGCAACTTTTAAGATTCGCCTGACAGCGATACTTAGTCTGCTATGGGGATATTACAGAATTATAACAAAGGGATAGCGGGACGTGAAAAAATGGTCCCGCTTAAGGGGTAAGCGGGACGGTATTCAGGCTTCGAGCAGCCCCTGGGCAAGCCAGCCGTTTTTATCCTGTACGCCAGGCAGCGCAAAGAAGTAGCCTCCGCCGATGGGTTTGACGTACTCCTCCAGCGCCTCGCCGTTCAGGCGCTTCTGCACGGTCAAAAAGCCCTTCTCCAGATCGTGCTGGAAGCAGACAAAGAGCAGGCCCATATCCAGCTGGCCGGAGTTGGTCACCCCCAGCGAGTAGCTGTAGCCCCGGCGCATCATCAGGTTTTGTTCAGTCTCCTGCGTACGCGGGTTGGCGAGGCGGATATGGCTGTCGAGAGCGATAACATTGCCCTCCGGATCGCTGGCGTAATCCGGCACGTCGTGCTCGTTCTTCATGCCCAGCGGCGCACCGCTCTGCTTGTCGCGGCCAAAAATGGTCTGCTGTTCTTTCAGCGGCGTCCGGTCCCAGAACTCCACGCGGAACTGGATAATGCGTACAGCCTGATAGCTGCCGCCCACCGCCCAGGCCGGTTCGCCCTGATCGGCGGTCACCCACACCACCCGATCCATTAACGGCCCATCCTGGCTGTTGGGGTTGGCAGTGCCATCCTTAAAGCCGAGCAGATTCACCGGGGTCTCTTTGCCTTTGCTGCGCGCGGCATGGTCAGAGATAAACCCTTCCCGCTTCCAGCGCACGCTTAACAGATCCGGGGTGTGCTTGATGAGATCCCGCAGGGCGTGGATCACCGTGTCCTGGGTATTGGCGCAGATCTGGATCAGCAGATCGCCATGGCACAACGCCGCATCCAGGGAGTCATTCGGGAAGCGCACCATCTTCTGCAATGATTTCGGTTTTTGCGCCGCCAGACCAAAGCGATCATCAAACAGCGACGCCCCCAGCGACACCGTCATGGTGAGGTTATCCGGGGCGATATAGCTCCCCAGAATACCGGAATCCATCGGCGGCAGACGCGGGTTCGGTGTCTCAGGCGCCGGGCCGCCGGTGGTCAGAAAGGTAATGCGCTGGGTCAGGAGGCGGAACAGACGCTCCAGCTCGCTTTTATCGCTGGCGAGCACGTCAAAGGCCACCAGCATCATTGATGCCTGCTGCGGGGTTAAGATCCCGGCCTGATGCAGGCCGTGAAACGGCTGCGTCTCCATCCGCGTATCCGGGGAGAGCGTGCCCGGCGCGCTCTGCGGTTTTGCCGCATGCGCCACCGGGCAACCGCCTGCCAGGGCCAGGGCGCCGCCAAGCGCCCCTACCCCTTTTAACAACCGACGTCGTGAAGGTTCAGCCACGTGGTACTCGTCATGCTTGTTCATCAACTTAGTCCAGACCCAGTACACCGCGCAGCTGAGCCAGATCTTCCGCCAGGGTGGTAATCGGCCCTTTCAGGGCGTTACGGTCGGCATCGGTCAGCTTGTCGTAAGTCTCAAAGCCCTCTTTGGTGCGGTACTTCGCCAGAATGGTATTCACTTTCTTAAAGTTGGCATCCACTTTTTCCAGCAAGGCACTGTTATCTTTTTGCAGCTGAGGACGCAGCAGGTCAACGATCTTCTGCGCGCCTTCGACGTTGGCCTGGAAGTCCCACAGATCGGTATGGCTATAGCGGTCTTCTTCCCCGCTGATCTTGCTGGCGGCCACTTCTTCAATCAGCCCTGCCGCGCCACCCACCACTTTTGACGGCGGGAAGGCCAGCTCGCTGATGCGTTTTTGCAGCTCCAGCACGTCGCTGTTCAGCTGCTCCGCGTACTGCTCCATCCCTTTGGTGGAATTGTCGCCAAACAGCGCTTTCTCCAGACGGTGGAAACCGGTGAATTTCGGATCGGCGGCTTTCTGCTCGTAGTCGTCTTCACGGGCGTCGATGCTGCCATCGAGATCCGAGAAGAGCTCGGCAATCGGCTCGATACGCTCGTAGTGCTGACGGGTCGGCGCATAGAGGGATTTCGCTTTTTCGATATCGCCCGCTTTCACCGCGTCGGTAAAGGCTTTGGTGCCCGCGACCAGATCCGCAGTCTCTTTAGTGACGTACGCTTTATAGGCGGTAATGGCATCGCCGAGGCTCAACAGCGCGTCGCCTTTGGCGGCATCGGCGGTGGCGGCACCTTTCACGATCAGCTTGCCTTTCGGGTTGGTCAGCAGGCCGCAGGTCATGTCGTATTCGCCCGGCTCAAGGTTGGCGGTCATCTTCTGGCTAAAGCCCGGCGCGATGTTTTCCCGCTCTTCCACCACCATCACCCCTTTAAGGATCTCCCACTCCAGCGCTTTCTGGCTGTGGTTCTGGATGATGAACTGGGTTTTACCGCTGTTGACCGTGATGGTCATCGGCTCACACTGTTTATCATTGACGGTGACTTTTACCTGTGGAACATCCGCGGCCTGTGCGGCGAATGCAGAAGCGATCAGCGCTGCCACGCCAGCCTGTAATGCACTGCGACGAAAGTGGATTGCCATGACTTTTCCCTTAACCTTTTAGAGTATGTTGTAACTACAATGAGCACTTCAGGGCGCAGTACGCGACGGCTGAGCGCTGGGGCGCGATGGCATAAAGAACAGCGCCAGCGCCGGAATAAGATAGATAAAGTACACCGCCACTTCGCTGACGCTCGGCGTCTCCTGATAGCCAAAGATCCCTTCCAGCAGGGTGCCGGTCAGCGAATGGGTAGACAGGACGTTACTGAGATCGAACGCCACCTCCTGGAAGTGGTTCCACAGGCCCGCCTCATGGAAGGCGCGGATCGCCCCCGCCGCCAGCCCGGCGGCCACCAGCAGAATAAACAGGCTGGTCCATTTGAAGAAGGCGCCCAGATTGAGACGAATGCCGCCCCAGTAGAGCAGGAAGCCGAGCACCACCGCGGTCGCCAGGCCCAGCACCGCACCCAGCGGCGGCCAGATCCCGACATCCTGCTGGAAGGCGGCCAGCAGGAAGAAGACCGACTCCAGCCCTTCACGCGCCACGGCGAAAAAGACCATCATGATCAGTGCCCAGCCGTGGCTCTTGCCCTTCGCCAGGGCGCTGTCCACCGCCTGCTCCAGCTGGACTTTGACGTTACGGGACACTTTACGCATCCAGAAGACCATCCAGGTGAGGATCACCACCGCAATCAGGGCCACGATCCCTTCAAACAGCTCCTGCTCTTTTTGCGGGAATTCACCGGTGGTTTCGTTGATGGCAATGCCCAGACCCAGGCAGAGGGCGGCAGCAAGGAAGACACCAATCCACATCACGCCGATCCAGCGGCCCCGCTGGGTGCGTTTCAGATAGCTGGCGATAAGACTGACAATTAAGGCTGCTTCGAGCCCTTCACGTAACATAATGAGGAATGGAACAAACATGCGACACCTTAAATGTTTTTCGCCGTCAACTCATGCAAAGAAAGGTAAATTCTTGTGATAGTGATTATCATTACGGCAATAAGAAATACAAGCGAAATATGCTGCATTTTGATGACAGGATGTAAACTCGTACCGGGAAAATAGTCACATAAGTGACTAAAAGGTGAATAAGTTATAACATAAATGCCCATTTACGCTTACAGCAGGCTGTGGCTAAATATGCGCCTCATTAATCTGCTGAAAATCAACTATGTATCAATTTCTGCACTTCTTGCTGGCGCTGGTGGTTATCCTTGCGCTGGCCTGGCTGGTGAGCTTCGACCGCCGCAACGTCCGTATTCGCTACGTCATTCAACTCATTGTTATTGAGATTGCGCTGGCGTTCTTTTTCCTCCATGCCGAAAGCGGTCTGTTCGTTATTCAGTACGTCTCGGGCTTCTTTGAATCGTTACTGAAATATGCCGCCGAAGGGACCAACTTTGTCTTTGGCGGGATGGGCGAAAAAGGGCTGGCGTTTATTTTCCTTGGGGTGTTGTGTCCGATTATCTTTATTTCCGCACTGATCGGCATTCTGCAGCACTGGCGCATTCTGCCGGTAATTATTCGCGTTGTCGGCACCCTGCTGTCGAAAGTGAACGGCATGGGCAAGCTGGAGTCGTTTAACGCCATTAGCTCCCTGACGCTGGGCCAGTCAGAAAACTTCATTGCTTACAAAGGGGTGCTGGGCGATCTCTCCTCGCGTCGTCTGTTCACCATGGCGGCTACCGCGATGTCCACCGTGTCGCTCTCCATCGTCGGCGCCTATATGACGATGCTGGAGGCAAAATATGTGGTCGCGGCGCTGATCCTGAATATGTTCAGCACCTTTATCATCCTCACGGTGATTAACCCGACCCGCCCGGAAGCGGAGCCGGAAATTAAGCTGGAGAAGATGCATGAGTCCCAGAGTTTCTTTGAGATGCTGGGGGAATATATTCTGGCTGGCTTCAAAGTGGCGATGATTATTCTGGCGATGCTGATTGGCTTTATCGCCCTGATCAGCGCCGTCAACGCCCTCTTCTCCAGCCTGTTTGGCCTGAGCTTCCAGCAGATTCTGGGCTATGTCTTCTATCCCCTGGCCTGGCTGGTGGGGATCCCGCTGAGCGATGCCCTGCACGCGGGCGGCATTATGGCGACCAAGCTGGTAGCGAACGAGTTCGTGGCGATGATCGAGCTGCAAAAGATTGCCGCAGAGATGACCCCGCGCGGGCTGGGCATTCTGTCGGTGTTCCTGGTCTCTTTCGCTAACTTTGCCTCTATCGGTATTGTCGCCGGGGCGATTAAGGGGCTGAATGAGAAGCAGGGCAACGTGGTGTCACGCTTCGGTCTGCGCCTGGTGTACGGCGCGACGCTGGTGAGCCTGTTATCGGCGAGCTTTGCGGGATTAGTGTTGTAGTTTGTTGCCCGGCGGCGCTGCGCTTACACGGGCCTACAGGATAAGTAGGCCGGGTAAGCGCTAGCGCCACCCGGCAAACAGGCCGCACCCGGTCTTATCAAAACTGCACGCACACCGGCTGGTCAACGCGCATCACCGACTCCTGGGCGAAGCGCGTTTTATAGATCCCGCGCAGCGCCTCGATATTGCTCTCGCTTTGCGCATCTTTACCGTGGATCAGCATCAGCGCCTTGCTCGCCTCACGCGCCACTTTTCCGTCGTTACCCAGCCACTGCCCGCGGGCATCAAACACCGTTAAGCCATCACGAAAACGTGGCGTGACGTCCTGGTCCACAAACTGCTGCCACTCCTGGCCGGTGATCGCCTCCCCTGCCGGACGGTTCAGGCCGAAATAGAGGGTGGTCTGCTGCATCTGGTTATCGGCTTTGCAGGTGTTGTCCGCGGTGCTGTGAGAGGGTGCATTACAGCCTGCCAGCAGTAAAAGCGCGCCCGCCATAAGTCCGTTTTTAAGTCTCATTCTTCGCTATCCTCATTGTAATTTGCCCAGCGATATCAGCGTAAATCACGGAAATTAGCAATAAAAAAAGCCGGGCAAGCCCGGCTTATAGCGTGTCTGTCACTTACTGCGCCTGCAACTTCGTCGGCGCGGTGGTGTGGTACTGCGCGTCGGCTTCCGCAAAGCGTTTCTGCATTGAGGTAGATGGCGCTTTACCCATCAGGCTGAAGACCACGATCCCGATGCTGCCGAAGATAAAGCCTGGAATGATTTCGTACAGGCCCAGCCAGGCGAACTGCTTCCAGACGATAACGGTAACCGCACCGATGATCATCCCCGCCAGGGCGCCATTACGGGTCATGCGGGACCACATCACGGAGAACAGCACCACCGGACCAAAGGCGGCGCCAAAGCCCGCCCAGGCGTAGCTCACCAGACCCAGCACGCGGTTTTCCGGATTTGACGCCAGCGCGATAGCGACCAGCGCCACCAACAGCACCATAAAGCGGCCGACCCACACCAGCTCTTTCTGGCTGGCGCCCTTACGCAGGAAGGCTTTGTAGAGATCTTCTGTGATGGCACTGGAGCAGACCAGCAGCTGGCAGCTCAGGGTGGACATCACCGCCGCCAGAATAGCGGAGAGCAGAATACCGGCAATCCACGGGTTGAAGAGGATCTGCGCCAGCTCAATGAACACGCGCTCGGCGTTCTGGTTCACCTCGCCCGCCAGCGACGGGTTGTTCGTAAAGTACGCGATACCGAAGAAGCCCACCGCACAGGCGCCGCCCAGGCAGAGGATCATCCACGCCATACTGATACGACGGGCATGAACGATGGTGTGGTGCGAATCCGCCGCCATAAAGCGCGCCAGGATGTGCGGCTGGCCGAAGTAACCCAGCCCCCAGCCCATCAGCGACACGATGGCAACAAAATTCAGCCCTTTCAGCATATCGACGTTTTCGATGCTCTTCTGCTGGATCACCGCCAGGGAATCACCCAGGCCGCCCACCGACAGGATCACAATCACCGGGGTCAGGATCAGGGCAAAAATCATCAGGCTGGCCTGCACGGTGTCGGTCCAGCTGACCGCCAGGAACCCGCCCACGAAGGTATAGAGGATGGTCGCCGCCGCGCCCGCCCACAGTGCGGTTTCATAGCTCATGCCGAAGGTGCTTTCGAACAGACGCGCGCCTGCCACGATGCCGGAGGCACAGTAGATGGTGAAGAAGAGCAGAATCACTAATGCGGAGATAATACGCAGGATGCGGCTGTTATCTTCGAAACGGCCGGTGAAGTAGTCCGGCAGGGTCAGGGCGTTGTTGTTAGCTTCGGTGTGCACGCGCAGACGCCCGGCCACCAGCTTCCAGTTAATCCATGCCCCCAGCGTCAGACCGATGGCGATCCAGCTTTCTGAAATACCGGAGATGAAGATGGCGCCCGGCAGGCCCATCAGCAGCCAGCCGCTCATATCTGACGCGCCCGCAGAGAGCGCCGTCACGAACGGCCCAAGGCTTCGCCCGCCGAGGATGTAGTCGTCAAAGTTTTTGGTTGAACGCCATGCAAGGAACCCTATCAGGATCATGCCAAAAATATAGATAAGAAATGTCACCAGCATCGGTGTGCTAATTGCCATTTAAATACTCCGCAAAGATGTTCGACAGCCTTTTTGACCGTCTTTATTACACCCCCGGAACGAGAGGGTGATGATGTGTGTTTCTGTTGGCCGCGCGTATCCTGCCGTATGCGCCTCCATTACACAAACGATTTAACACTGCATTTACATGAATTTCATCCCCGGTTTCACACCAGTTTCCTGGAGGTTGCACTCGCTCACGTTTTTTGAGGTTGCACCTGCAAAAAGTGTTAAGCGCCGCATGAAACCAGGGTTGATCGCTAAAATCCACAACTTTTTTACGGTTAACTATCACGTAACATCCCATTCATTTTTCAGCTTGCAAACCGGGTCACATTTAACGTGGTTGCACAAAGTTGCAACATAGTGGATATTTCACGTTAACTACACTAGCGCTACTGAATCACAGGAGTTTTTGGCATGGGCATGACCACCATGGGGGTTAAGCTGGATGATGCGACCCGCGAACGGATTAAATCGGCTGCGACCCGAATTGACCGCACGCCACACTGGTTAATCAAGCAGGCGATCTTTAATTATCTGGAAAAACTGGAGAGCAATGACGATCTACCAGAGCTGCCTGCCCTGCTGGCCGGTGCCGCCAACGAGAGCGACGAACAGGCCGAGGCCGTCGAAGAGGTCCACCAGCCGTTCCTTGAGTTTGCCGAGCAGATCCTGCCCCAGTCGGTGAGCCGCGCGGCCATTACCGCCGCCTACCGTCGCGCAGAGACCGATGCCGTGCCGATGCTGCTGGAACAGGCACGTCTGCCGGAGCCAGTCGCCTCCCAGGCGCACAGCCTGGCCTATCAGCTTGCCGAAAAACTGCGTAACCAGAAAACGGCCTCCGGCCGGGCTGGCATGGTGCAGAGCCTGCTGCAGGAGTTCTCCCTCTCCTCTCAGGAGGGCGTAGCGTTAATGTGTCTGGCGGAAGCGCTGCTGCGTATCCCGGACAAAGCGACCCGCGACGCGCTGATCCGCGACAAGATCAGCAACGGTAACTGGCATTCGCACATTGGCCGCAGCCCGTCGCTGTTCGTTAACGCCGCCACCTGGGGCCTGCTGTTCACTGGCCGTCTGGTCTCCACCCACAACGAAGCGAGCCTCTCCCGCTCCCTGAACCGCATTATCGGCAAGAGCGGCGAGCCGCTGATCCGTAAAGGCGTGGACATGGCGATGCGCCTGATGGGCGAGCAGTTCGTCACCGGCGAAACCATCGCCGAAGCGCTGGCGAACGCCCGCAAGCTGGAAGATAAAGGCTTCCGCTACTCCTATGACATGCTGGGCGAAGCGGCGCTGACCGCCGCCGACGCGCAGGCCTATCTGGTCTCTTACCAGCAGGCGATCCACGCCATCGGTAAAGCCTCCAACGGTCGCGGCATTTATGAAGGCCCGGGGATCTCCATCAAGCTCTCCGCCCTGCACCCGCGCTACAGCCGCGCCCAGTACGACCGGGTGATGGAAGAGCTCTATCCGCGCCTGAAGTCCCTGACCCTGCTGGCGCGCCAGTATGACATCGGGATCAACATCGACGCCGAAGAGGCCGACCGCCTGGAGATCTCCCTCGATCTACTGGAAAAACTCTGCTTCGAGCCGGAGCTGGCGGGCTGGAACGGGATTGGCTTTGTCATTCAGGCCTACCAGAAACGCTGCCCGTTCGTCATTGATTACCTGATTGATCTCGCCACCCGCAGCCGTCGCCGCCTGATGATCCGTCTGGTGAAGGGCGCCTACTGGGACAGCGAGATCAAACGCGCGCAGATGGAGGGTCTGGAGGGTTATCCGGTCTATACCCGCAAGGTCTACACCGACGTCTCCTACCTCGCCTGCGCCAAAAAGCTGCTCGGCGTGCCGAACCTGATCTATCCGCAGTTCGCCACCCACAACGCCCACACCCTGGCGGCCATCTATCAGCTGGCCGGTCAGAACTACTATCCAGGCCAGTACGAGTTCCAGTGCCTGCACGGCATGGGTGAACCGCTGTACGAGCAGGTCACCGGTAAAGTGTCCGAGGGTAAACTGAACCGTCCGTGCCGTATCTACGCACCGGTCGGTACTCACGAAACCCTGCTGGCGTACCTGGTGCGTCGTCTGCTGGAGAACGGGGCCAACACCTCCTTCGTTAACCGCATCGCCGATGCCACCCTGCCGCTGGATGAGCTGGTGGCGGACCCGGTACAGGCGGTGGAAAAGCTGGCCGCCCAGGAGGGTCAGGTGGGTCTGCCGCATCCGAAGATTGCCCTGCCGCGCGAGCTGTACGGCAATGGCCGCATCAACTCCGCGGGCCTCGACCTGGCGAACGAACACCGTCTGGCATCGCTCTCCTCGTCACTGCTCAACAGCGCCCTGCAAAAATGGCAGGCGAAACCGATCCTTGAGCAGCCGGTCAGCAATGGCGAAATGCAGCCGGTGATCAACCCGGCCGAACCGAAAGACATTGTCGGCTTTGTCCGCGAAGCGACCGAAGAGGAAGTGGATCTGGCCCTCGACAGCGCGGTGAACAACGCACCGATCTGGTTCGCCACCCCGCCGCAGGAGCGTGCAGCCATTCTGGAGCGCGCTGCGGTGCTGATGGAAGATCAGATGCAGCAGCTGATTGGCATTCTGGTGCGTGAAGCGGGTAAAACCTTCAGCAACGCTATCGCCGAAGTGCGCGAGGCCGTTGACTTCCTGCACTACTATGCCGGTCAGGTGCGTGACGATTTCGACAACGAAACCCACCGCCCGCTGGGCCCGGTGGTCTGTATCAGCCCGTGGAACTTCCCGCTGGCGATCTTCACTGGCCAGATTGCCGCCGCCCTTGCCGCGGGTAACAGCGTGCTGGCCAAACCGGCGGAACAGACCCCGCTGATTGCCGCTCAGGGGATCAATATCCTGCTGGAAGCGGGTGTCCCGGCGGGCGTCGTGCAGCTGCTGCCAGGCCGCGGCGAGACCGTGGGTGCCAAACTCACCGCCGACAACCGCGTGCGCGGCGTAATGTTCACCGGCTCCACCGAAGTGGCCTCCCTGTTGCAGCGCAACATCGCCACCCGTCTGGATGCCCAGGGTCGTCCGACGCCGCTGATCGCCGAAACCGGCGGTATGAACGCGATGATCGTCGACTCCTCTGCCCTCACCGAGCAGGTGGTGGTGGACGTGGTAGCCTCCGCCTTCGACAGCGCCGGACAGCGCTGCTCCGCCCTGCGCGTGCTCTGCGTGCAGGACGAAGTGGCCGATCACACCCTGAAAATGCTGCGTGGCGCGATGGCGGAGTGCCGGATGGGCAACCCTGGCCGTCTGACCACCGACATTGGCCCGGTGATCGACGCCGAAGCGAAAGCCAACATCGAAAACCACATCCAGGCGATGCGTGCCAAAGGCCGTCCGGTCTATCAGGCGGTGCGTGAGAACAGCGAAGATGCCCGCGAATGGACCAGCGGCACCTTTGTGGCGCCAACCCTGATTGAGCTGGCGAGCTTCGATGAGCTGAAGAAAGAGGTATTTGGCCCGGTGCTGCACGTGGTGCGCTACAACCGTAACAACCTCGACCAGCTGATCGCGCAGATCAACGCCTCCGGCTACGGTCTGACCCTGGGGGTGCATACTCGTATCGACGAAACCATCGCCCAGGTGACCGGCAGCGCCAACGTCGGCAACCTCTACGTGAACCGCAACATGGTCGGCGCCGTGGTCGGCGTGCAGCCGTTCGGCGGCGAAGGGCTGTCGGGCACTGGTCCGAAAGCCGGTGGTCCAATGTACCTCTATCGCCTGCTGGCTAACCGTCCGGCCAATGCGCTGGGCGTCACCCTGGCGCGTCAGGATGCGCAGTACGCGGTAGACACCCAGGTGAAAACGGTGCTGACCCAGCCGCTGGAAGCATTAAAAGCGTGGGCAGAAAAACGCCCTGAACTGCGCGAGCTGTGTCAGGAGTATGGCGAGCTGGCCCAGGCCGGTACCCAGCGCGTACTGCCAGGGCCAACGGGCGAGCGCAACACCTGGACGCTGATGCCGCGCGAGCGTGTGCTGTGCGTGGCGGATAACGAGCAGGATGCGCTGATCCAGCTGGCGGCAGCGATGGCGACCGGGTGTGAAGTGCTGTGGCCGGAAGATAGCCTGCACCGTGACCTGGCGAAGCAGCTGCCGAAGGCGGTGACGGAACGGATTCGTTTCGCCAAAGCCGATGTGCTGACCAGCCAGTCGTTTGACGCGGTGATCTATCACGGTGACTCCGACCAGCTGCGCGAGCTGTGCGAGCAGGTTGCGGCCCGCAGCGGGGCGATTGTCTCCGTGCAGGGCTTCGCCCGGGGTGAAACCAACCTGCAGCTGGAGCGTCTGTACGTGGAGCGTTCGCTCAGCGTGAACACCGCCGCAGCAGGGGGTAACGCCAGCCTGATGACCATCGGTTAAGCGTGCAATCTCTCCCCGGTGGCGCTACGCTTACCGGGGCTACAGAGGTGACATTCTGTTTTTGTAGGCCGGATAAGCGCAGCGCATCCGGCTTTTTTATAGGGAGGGAAAGATGAAACGAGCTTTTATCGCCGGTGCCGCGTTACTACTGAGCACCAGCGCGCTGGCGGATGAGTGCGCCAACGCCAGCACCCAGGCGGAGATGAACAGCTGCACCGCGCAGCAGTATCAGGCCGCGGATAAAACCCTGAACCAGACGTATCAGTCAGCCATCAAGCGCGCCGACGCCCCCCAGCGTGAGCTGCTGAAAAAGGCGCAACAGGCGTGGATCGCCCTGCGCGATGCCGACTGCGCCTTTATCGGCTCCGGCACTCAAGGCGGCTCCATTCAGCCGATGATTGTGAACCAGTGCCTGGCGGATAAAACCAACGAACGGGAAGCCTATCTGGCTACGCTGATGCAGTGCGAAGAGGGCGATTTAAGCTGCCCGCTACCTCCGGGGAATTAACGCACCCGGATCCCTTCGATAATCATCCGCTCAACGTTCTCCACCGTGCTGTGGAAAAAGTCGTCATCCTTGAGCGTCTTGCCCGTCACCGCTTCCACCTGGGCGGAAAAGTCGGCGTAGTGTTGGGTCGCCGCCCAGATCATAAAGATCAGATGGTGCGGATCGACCGGCGCCAGTTTGCCGGTAGCGACCCACCCGGCTATGATCGCTGACTTCTCATCCACCAGCGATTTCATATCCCCGCTCAGCACCGTTTTCAGCAGCGGTGCCCCCTGCAGCATCTCCAGACAGAACAATCGCGACGCCTGGGGATAGTCCCGGGAGACCTCCAGCTTCAGGCGGATATACTGCTGGATCGCCACCAGCGGGGTCAGCTCCTCGCGAAACGCCTTCAGCGGGGCCAGCCAGATATCGAGGATCTGCTGCAGAACGGAGACGTACAGCGCCTCTTTGGAGGGGAAGTAGTAGAGCAGATTGGTTTTTGACACCCCCGCCAGCTCGGCCACCTGCTCCAGCCGGGTGCCGTGAATGCCAAACTGTGAGAAGGTCTCCAGCGCCGCCGAGAGGATCGCCTGTTTTTTCGCGCTCACCGCCTGCGAACGTTTACCGCCTGTCTTCACTGCGCCTTGTGCCATTTGCTCACTCCGTGTTGATCTGCTCCCAGCATAGCAAAAACCCCTGCCTTACCACGACAATCTGCACCGCCACCGCGCACGACTGCCTGCTTTGTGTGCAACTATTTTGACCAGACAGTCCACTTTTATCATCCGCAATTCATCAACCATTTCTTAACACCCTAATAACATTACAGATTTCAAAACTGGCATCCCCTTTGCAAAACCGAGACTACGCGGCTGAACAGGAGATGCAGGATGCAGCGCCACGTCTGACTTTCACCCCATGCTGAGATGAAGAGAGGTTCGTGATGAAAATTGGCGTATTCGTTCCCATTGGCAATAACGGCTGGTTGATCTCTACCCACGCGCCGCAGTACATGCCGACCTTTGAGCTGAACAAAGCCATCGTGCAGAAGGCAGAGCACTATCACTTCGATTTTGCCCTGTCGATGATTAAGCTGCGCGGCTTCGGCGGGAAAACCGAATTCTGGGATCACAACCTGGAGTCCTTCACCCTGATGGCCGGGCTGGCGGCGGTCACCTCGCGGATCCAGATCTACGCTACCGCCGCCACCCTCACCCTACCCCCGGCAATCGTGGCGCGGATGGCCTCGACCATCGATACCATCTCCGGCGGACGTTTTGGCGTCAACCTTGTAACCGGCTGGCAAAAACCGGAGTACGAGCAGATGGGGCTCTGGCCGGGGGATGACTATTTTTCGAAGCGCTATGACTACCTCACCGAGTATGTGCAGGTCCTGCGGGATCTGTGGGGCACCGGCAAGAGCGATTTCAAAGGTGAGTTCTTTACCATGAACGACTGCCGCGTCAGCCCCCAGCCGTCGGTGCCGATGAAGGTGATCTGCGCCGGGCAGAGCGATGCCGGGATGGACTTCTCGGCGAAATACGCCGACTTCAACTTCTGCTTCGGTAAAGGGGTCAACACCCCAACGGCCTTTGCCCCTACCGCTGCGCGCATGAAACAGGCTGCCGAAAAAACCGGGCGCGATGTCGGCTCCTACGTGCTGTTTATGGTCATTGCCGACGAGACCGACGAGGCGGCGCGGGCGAAGTGGGAGCACTACAAAGCCGGGGCCGACAACGAAGCCCTGAGTTGGCTCAGCGAACAGAGCCAAAAGGACACCCGCTCCGGGGCCGACACCAACGTGCGGCAGATGGCCGACCCGACCTCGGCGGTGAATATCAACATGGGCACCCTGGTGGGCTCCTATGCCAGCGTGGCGCGCATGCTCGATGAGGTTGCCAGCGTGCCGGGCGCTGAAGGGGTGCTTCTGACCTTTGATGATTTTATTGCCGGGATTGAAACGTTTGGCGAGCGCATCCAGCCGCTGATGCAGTGCCGCGCCCATATTCCGGTTATGACGAAGGAGGTGGCGTGATGACCACCCTGCCCGCACGCCCGGAAGCCATCACCTTTGACGCCCAGCAGAGCGCGCTGATCGTGGTGGATATGCAGAACGCCTACGCCAGCCCTGGCGGCTATCTCGACCTCGCCGGGTTTGACGTCTCCGCCACCCGGCCGGTGATCGAGAATATCCGCACCGCGGTGGCCGCCGCCCGCAAGGCCGGGATGCTGATTATCTGGTTCCAGAATGGCTGGGATGAAGAGTATGTGGAGGCTGGCGGTCCTGGCTCGCCCAACTTCCACAAATCGAACGCGCTGAAAACCATGCGCCAGCGCCCGGAGCTGCACGGCAAGCTGCTGGCGAAAGGCGGCTGGGATTACCAGCTGGTGAATGAGCTGGTGCCGGAGCCGGGGGACATCGTGCTGCCGAAACCGCGCTACAGCGGCTTTTTCAACACCCCGCTGGACAGCATTTTGCGCAGCCGCGGCATCCGCCATCTGATCTTTACCGGTATCGCCACCAACGTCTGCGTAGAGTCGACCCTGCGCGACGGCTTTTTCCTCGAATATTTCGGCGTGGTGCTGGAAGACGCCACCCACCAGGCGGGGCCGGCATTTGCCCAGCAGGCCGCGCTGTTCAACATCGAAACCTTTTTTGGCTGGGTTACTGACGTCGCCACCTTCTGTGACGCCCTTTCCCCTGCCGCTTACACCCGTATCGCCTGAGGAGCTACCCTATGCCGAAATCTGTGATTATCCCCCAGGGGACCAGCACGCCGATTGCCCCTTTCGTCCCCGGCACCCTGGCGGACGGGGTGGTTTACGTCTCGGGCACCCTGCCGTTCGACGCGGATAACAACGTGGTGTTTCCCGATGACCCAAAGGCGCAAACCCGCCACGTGCTGCAGACCATCCAGCGCGTTATCGAAACGGCGGGTGGGACCATGGCGGATGTGACCTTCAACAGCATCTTTATTACCGACTGGAAAAACTACGCCGCGATTAACGAGATCTACGCCGAATTTTTCCCCGGCGATAAACCGGCGCGCTTCTGTATTCAGTGCGGGCTGGTGAAACCCGAGGCGCTGGTGGAGATTGCCACCATCGCCCACATTGGCCGCTGAGGTTGTCATGAATCTTTCCATTTCACCGCCGCCCTTTGCGGACGCGCCGGTTGTGGTGCTGATCGCCGGACTGGGGGGCTGCGGCAGCTACTGGCTGCCTCAGCTCGCCGACCTGGAGCAAGGGTATCAGGTGGTCTGCTACGACCAGCGCGGCACCGGCAATAACCCCGGCGAGCTGCCGGAAGATTACACCCTGGCAGCGATGGCCGACGAGCTGTGGCAGGCGCTCTCTCTCGCAGGGATCGCGCGGTTCAGCGTGGTGGGCCATGCCCTGGGGGCGCTTATCGGCCTGCAGCTGGCAGTGGATCACCCGCAGGCGATCGGTGCCCTGGTGTGCGTTAACGGCTGGCTGACGCTGCATCCCCATACCCGCCGCTGTTTCCAGATCCGCGAGCGGCTGCTACATGCCGGAGGGGCGCAGGCGTGGGTGGAAGCCCAGCCACTCTTTCTTTATCCCGCCGACTGGATGGCGGCCCGCCAGCCGCGCATGGAGGCTGAAGAGGCGCTGGCCCTGGCCCACTTTCAGGGCAAAACCACGCTCCTGCGCAGGCTCAATGCCCTGAAGCGGGCCGATTTCAGCCGCCAGACGGCGCGCATTCACTGCCCGGTGCAGATACTTTGCGCCGCCGACGATCTGCTGGTGCCCTCGGTCTGTTCAGCAGAGCTGCATGCCGCCCTGCCCGGCAGCCTGCTTACCGTGATGCCCCGGGGCGGACACGCCTGCAACGTGACCGAGCCGGAGGCGTTTAACGCCCTGCTGCAAAACGGACTCGCCAGCCTGCTGCACCGCCACGCACGTTTACTGAAGGAGTTGCCATGAGTGAAGCCATCACCCCGACGGCGCAACATGCGCTGTTTACCGAAGCGCGAACCCATAACGGCTGGCTGGATCGTCCGGTCAGCGACGAGACGCTGCGCGAAATCTATGACCTGATGAAGTGGGGGCCCACCTCCGCCAACTGCTCTCCGGCGCGGATGGTCTTTATCCGTACCCCGGAAGGCAAAGAGAAGCTGCGCCCGGCCCTCTCCAGCGGCAACCTGCAAAAGACCCTCACCGCCCCGGTGACGGTTATCGTTGCCTGGGACAGCCAGTTTTACGACCGGCTGCCGGAGCTGTTCCCCCACGGCGATGCCCGGAGCTGGTTTACCGCCAGCCCGCAGCTTGCCGAGGAGACCGCCTTTCGCAACAGCACGATGCAGGCGGCCTATCTGATCGTTGCCTGCCGGGCGCTGGGGCTGGATACCGGGCCGATGTCCGGCTTTGACCGCGAAAAGGTGGATGCGGCCTTCTTCACCGGCAGCAACCTCAAAAGCAATCTGCTGATCAACATCGGCTACGGCGATACCAGCAAACTCTACGGGCGACTGCCCCGTCTGAGTTTTGAAGACGCCTGTGGGCTGGCATAAGGAGCCACCATGAATATCGATAAACAAACGTTTCGTGATGCCATGGCCTGTCTGGGCGCGGCGGTCAATATCATCACCACCGACGGCCCGGCCGGCCAGGCGGGCTTTACCGCCAGCGCGGTATGCAGCGTGACCGACTCACCGCCAACCCTGCTGGTGTGCCTGAATCGTAGCGCCTCGGTGTGGCCGGTGTTTAACGACAACCGCACCCTGTGCGTCAACACCCTGAGCGCCGGGCAGGAGTCGCTCTCGAATCTGTTTGGCGGCAAAACCCCGATGGCCGATCGCTTTGCCGCAGCAGGCTGGCAGACGGGTGCCACCGGCTGTCCACGTCTCGACGAGGCGCTGGCTTCGTTCGACTGCCGCATTAGCCAGGTGGTGAGCGTCGGCACCCACGACATTCTGTTTTGCGAGATTGTTGCAATAACCCGCCACCCGGTGCCCCAGGGCCTGGTGTGGTTTGACCGCGGCTACCACGCGCTGATGCGACCCGCCTGTTAATCCTCCTTAAGGAGCAGCTGATGGCACTATTCGGTTTTCCTCACTGGCAGTTGAAATCGACCTCCTCTGATAGCGGCGTGGTCGCGCCGGATGAACGTCTCCCGCTGGCGCAAACCGCGGTGATGGGGGTGCAGCATGCGGTGGCGATGTTTGGCGCCACGGTGCTGATGCCCATTCTGATGGGGCTGGATCCTAACCTGTCGATTCTGATGTCGGGCATTGGCACCCTGCTCTTCTTTTTCATCACCGGCGGACGGGTGCCGAGCTATCTCGGCTCCAGCGCTGCCTTTGTCGGGGTGGTGATTGCCGCCACCGGCTTTTCCGGCCAGGGGGTAAACCCGCAGCTGAGCGTGGCGCTGGGCGGGATCATCGCCTGCGGGGCACTCTACACCGCGGTGGGTCTGGTGGTGATGAAGCTGGGCACCCGCTGGATCGAACGGCTGATGCCGCCGGTGGTCACCGGGGCAGTGGTGATGGCGATTGGCCTCAACCTGGCGCCTATCGCCGTCAAAGGGGTTTCCGGCTCCGCCTTTGACAGCTGGATGGCGGTGATGACGGTGCTCTGTATCGGCCTGGTGGCGGTGTTTACCCGGGGGATGATCCAGCGGCTGCTGATCCTGGTGGGGCTGATCTTTGCCTGCCTGATCTACGGTCTGCTGACCAGCGTGTTTGGGTTCGGTAAACCGGTCGATTTTGCTCTCGTGCAACAGGCGGCGTGGTTTGGCCTTCCGCAGTTCACCTCGCCCACCTTTAACGGCCAGGCGATCATGCTAATTGCCCCGGTGGCGGTGATCCTGGTGGCGGAAAACCTCGGCCATTTGAAAGCGGTGGCCGGCATGACCGGACGCAATATGGACCCCTATATGGGGCGGGCATTTGTGGGAGACGGGCTGGCAACCATGCTGTCGGGTTCGGTGGGCGGCAGCGGCGTCACCACCTATGCCGAGAACATCGGGGTGATGGCGGTAACCCAGGTCTACTCGACGCTGGTGTTCGTGGCGGCAGCGGTGATTGCCGTGCTGCTCGGCTTTTCACCTAAATTCGGTGCCTTGATCCACACCATCCCAGGGCCGGTGATTGGCGGTGCGTCGATTGTGGTGTTTGGCCTGATTGCGGTAGCCGGGGCGCGGATCTGGGTGCAGAACCATGTTGATCTCAGTCAGAACGGCAACCTGATTATGGTCGCCGTAACGCTGGTGCTGGGCGCGGGGGATTTTGCCCTTTCGCTCGGCGGCTTCACCCTGGGCGGGATCGGCACGGCCACCTTTGGCGCGATTGCCCTTAACGCCCTGCTCAGCCGCCGGATGGCGGGGGTGACGCAGGGCACAGTGGCGACTCAGGACTGATCCAGCGTGGCGCTGTCGTCCGGCAGCGCCTTCTTTTTCCTTTTCAGCTTCAGCTCACTCACCAGCACGCCCGCGATGATAAAGGCGCCCCCCAGCAGGGCGAGCAGCGGCAGGCGCTCCCCCGCCAGACGGCCAAAGATCCCCGCCCAGACCGGTTCGCCGGTATAGATAACGGTCGCCCGGGTTGGCGAGACGCTGCGCTGGGCCCAGTTCATGGTCACCTGAATAATGGCGCTGAAAATCCCCAGCCCAAGGGCCACCATCCACAGCCCTGCCGACATCGGCGGAACCGACTCCCCGGCTGGGATCATGGTCAGAAACGCCACCAGCGAGGCGGTCGCCAGCTGCACGACGGTGACACGCTTGACGTCCACCTTTCCGGCCCAGGCGCTGATGAGGATGATCTCGGCGGCAATCGCCACCGCGCCCACCAGGGTGATCATCTCTCCAGGCCCGAGCGCCAGCAGGTTATCTTCCGGCCCTGCCAGCAGGATCAGCCCGATAAAGGCCAGCACAATGCCGATGCAGGACATCATTCCCGGCATGCGGCGCAGGCAGAGCCACTGTAGCAGCGGCACCAGGGGGACATACATGGCGGTAATAAACGCCGATTTACTGCTGGGAATAGTCTGTAATCCCCAGGTTTGCAGGCTGTAGCCCATCGCGATCGCCACCCCGATCGCCAGCCCCGCTTTCAGTTCGGTCAGGGTCAGGCCGCGCAGGGTTTTGAGCGAAATGAGCGCCACCGCCAGCGCAGCCGTGGCAAAACGCAGGCCGACAAAGAAAAAAGGGCCGCTCTGCGTGACGGCGTACTGTACGGCAAGAAAGGTCCCACCCCAGAACATGGTGATAAGGATCAGGATCGCTTCCTGCGGTTTGATCGAAAAGGCATAACGGGAGAGAGACATGGGGCACCAGCACAAAGAGTCAATCCGCTAGTGTGGAAGGAATTTGATAACACTTCAATAACAGGCATAAAAAAACCGCCGGGGATCCCGGCGGCGGGGGTGCCAGAGGTCAAAAGACCTCTACTTCAGATGGCCGCAACTTAACTGCTCTTGTTGCCGCCATGGCTATTTTTGCCCCCTTTTTTGCCAGCTTCGGATGCACGTTGAGGGTCGTTTTTAAAGTTACCCCCACTTTGCTGGCCACCTTTACGTCCTGCTTCTGATGCTCTTTCACGGTCTTCTGCAAAATTACCTGACCCACCACGATGGTTTGCCATGTCGGACCTCCAGAGTTAAAAACATAAGATTTAATTCTGCATTCAGTGAAAGCGAATTCTTCCACCTGACGACGCTAAAAAAGAGTCTTTAACTGCGCCGCGTGAACTTAAGCTTAGTGGAGCAGGCGCATTCGGCCAGCGAATCGTAATATCCTGCAATACGATATCAGCCTTTTGTATGAAGCCTGCCGAAACGGAACCATAAGCCTTTCTTATCATTCCGAAAATTTGCCCTAGTGAAAATGTTTCATTTTGCTACGACGAAAGTCTGTCATTCTTTATTGTTTAAAATCAAATAAATGGCGTCCAGATTTGCAGTCTCGCTGTCACGTCATATCTTTAAAAGAGGGCAGCATGCCGCTGACCGTAAAAATCATGCGAGGAGTGAAGCGAAATGACGAAAATTCTGGTGCTCTACTATTCCATGTACGGACACATCGAAACCATGGCTCATGCAGTTGCGGAAGGCGCCAGGAAAATCGAGGGGGTTGAGGTGGTGATCAAACGCGTACCGGAAACCATGCAGGCAGAAGCTTTTGCCAAAGCGGGCGGTAAAGCGCAGGACGCGCCGGTGGCCTCCCCGCAGGAACTGGGCGATTATGACGCAATCATCTTTGGTACCCCAACGCGCTTCGGCAATATGGCCGGCCAGATGCGCACCTTCCTCGACCAGACCGGAGGATTGTGGGCTAAAAATGCGTTACTCGGCAAAGTCGCCAGCGTGTTCAGCTCCACCGGCACCGGTGGCGGACAGGAGCAGACCATCACCTCAACCTGGACCACCCTTGCGCACCACGGGATGGTGATTGTGCCCATCGGCTACGGCACCCCGGAACTGTTTGATCTTTCCCAGCTCCGTGGCGGTACGCCGTATGGCGCAACAACGATTGCCGGGGGCGACGGTTCACGTCAGCCTTCGGAAGCAGAACTGAACATTGCCCGCTATCAGGGTGAATATGTCGCCGGCCTGGCTGCTAAACTGAAAGGTTAACTCTCAACAGGAGGATTACTATGCCAACTCAAGAAGCTAAAGCACATCGCGTCGGGGAATTTGCGCGTTTACGTAATACGTCACCGGAGATCGCTGAGGCGATTTTTGAAGTCGCAAAATATGACGAAAAACTGGCAGAGAAAATCTGGGAAGAAGGTAATGATGAAGTTCTGATGTTAGCCTTCCAAAAAACCGACAAAGACTCGCTGTTCTGGGGCGAGCAGACCATCGAGCGCAAAAACGTCTGATATTCGTGCGGACAAAAAACGCCTGATGGCGCTACGCTTATCAGGCCTACGGGATTCGCAACCAGAGTTGGATTTTGTAGGTCGGGTAAGCGAAGTGCCACCCGACATTTCAGCCCCTCTCCCCTTCAGGGAGAGGGGCTGAACTTACTGCGCCGCGGTATTCAATACCTTATTAAAGCTCTCCACCGGACAGAATCCGTCAGCATCCACCGGACAGCCATTCAGCTCCAGGGTAACGCGCTGGGCCGGGGCTTCTAACGTCAGCACCTGGGCATTACGCAGCTGCTCGGTACTCTGATAGACATACTCAATTTTCATCAAATCGCGATTGCCGGTTTTGTCGTGCCAGCGCTGGAAGACGATCTTGCCGCCAATGGGTGTGCGCTCGTACTGGCCGTGCAGCTGATAGGGTTTAAAATCCAGCGCCTTCAGCAGAGAGGCGATGTTGGAGTCATGCCCCACCAGCACGGTGATTTTTGGCGCTTTCGCCCGATCGGTGACCAGTGCGTTATCGATATATTTCACCAGCGGTTTCGCCACGTTACGCGCCACCTCTGCCGAGGTAAAAAGCGAATCCTGATAGCCATTTTTCAGCTGAGAGAGCACCCGCCACTGCTGGTCGGTTTTGATCTCGCCCCACGCCACCTGATCCAGCGGGAAGCCTTCGTAATACTGCAAGGTGAAGGCGTCCACCAGCGAGTTACCTACCTTCAGCGGACCGGATACGCCAGGCTCTTTCTGGTACTCGGCGCTGTAGGTGTCTTTCGCGTCCGTCAGGGAACAGACCTGTTTCTCTTTGCAGGACGGAGACTGTTTGTAGTCGGTCATCTGCTCCAGCAGTTTGTAGCTCTCGTCAAGCTGCATCCCCTGGCGTTCTTTGTTCATCGCCTGTAGCGCTTTTTCGCGGAATTCAGGGGAGTTGTCGGTGATCACCGGGTTAAACGTGGGGTCCATAGTGCCCATCTGTTCCTGATGGTGCACCGGCACATCACAGCCCGGGAACGCGCCGGTAATGAAGAACTGTGCGGTCGCCACCGTACGTTGCAGGCTGTTGGCATAGGCATAGACGCTGTTCGCTGCCGGACACTCCCCGGCGGTCACCAGCCCCTGCTCTGCCAGCCATTCACGCATGTAGTGCCCCATGTAGACTTCCAGCACCCCACCTTTGGTGGTGAGCTGCCCGCCAGGCACATCCCACTCTGGCCATTTTTCCGGAGTCGACTGCTCCAGCACGCTGCCGTTATTGGCCAGCGGCGCACGCAGGTTATGACGGCTCATGATCAGAACCTGTTCCAGCTGATACCCTTCCGGCGCGGTTTGCGCCTGAACGCCACCAGAGAGCCCGATGCTGCCCGCCACGGCGACAGCGATTAGTGCTTTTCTCATCCCTAATTCCTCACCTGTTTATTGTCGTTAACAGTGTGACAGATCTGTGACGAATTACCTGGAGCCTGCCCGCAAAGTGACGGCTTGCTTTGTACGCGGGAGTAATTGGTTTTATAATTAAACTTACTGCTGATAAGGAGAGACCGTGAAACGTACCCGCCTCGAAGAGAGCCCCTGCCCTGTCGCCCGCTCGCTGGATATTATCGGCGACTGGTGGTCCCTGCTGATTGTGCGTGATGCCCTGAGCGGCATAACGCGTTTTGGTGAGTTTCAGAAAAGCCTCGGCATCGCCAAAAACATGCTGGCGACCCGGCTGAAGCTGCTGGTGGACGAAGGCATCCTGACGCTGCAACCCGCCTCCGACGGCAGCGCCTGGCAGGAGTATGTGCTGACCACAAAAGGCCGCGAACTGCAAACCGTGCTGCTGGCGCTCTCCCAGTGGGGAAATGAACACCTGTTCGCCGAGGGGGATACCGGTACGGTGCTGGTGGACGCGCGGGATCGCCAGCCGTTGCGCAAGCTCACAATGGTGGCGAGTGATGGGCGGGAGCTGGGGCCAGGTGAGGTGGTGGCGAAGTATCCGCAGGCGAAATAACTGAGTGAAATAACACAAACGCCCGACCAGGACAGTCGCCGGGCGTTGCGGAATAAAACGGGACGTTAAAGACCCAGTTCCGATAACCCTGGATGATCGTCAGGACGACGCCCCAGCGGCCAGTGGAATTTACGTTCGCTTTCCTTGATAGGCATGTCGTTGATGCAGGCGAAACGGCGTTGCATCAGGCCATCTTCGCCAAATTCCCAGTTCTCATTTCCGTAAGAGCGGAACCAGTTACCGGAATCATCGCGCCATTCATAAGCGTAACGGACGGCAATGCGGTTGCCGCCAAATGCCCATAATTCTTTAATCAGGCGATACTCAAGTTCTTTTTTCCATTTACGTTCCAGGAAGCCTTTAGCTTCTTCGCGATTATTCGCAAATTCTGCGCGATTACGCCATTTGGTATCCAGAGAATAGGCCAGCGCAACTTTTTCGGCGTCGCGGCTATTCCAGCCATCTTCAGCAAGCCTGACTTTTTCAATTGCTGATTCAAGCGTAAACGGAGGCAGTGGCGGACGAATTTGTGCATCAGACATGGTTAAGACTCCTGTAAATTGGGATAGAGGGTTAATACGCATTTTCGAGAGACAGACATAAACTATTCCCCCTGTTATATAACGTCCTTTTCATTCATGGCGGTTTTGCAAAATGCAGTCGCGCAATATCCATTTACCAGAGAGTTCTTGTTGTCCATGCACTCATGGTAGAACGATCGTTCTACCCCGTCAAGTGTGTGTCTGTAAAAGGATTAAAAAATAAAAAATGTCATTAGCGATATTCTTATCTTATCGCCCCCTTACAAGCAAGCCCACAAATTTTCTTTATATACAACAATATATGATTATAGCGCCTCAATTTTATGGCCTTTGCGATACGAAAGTCGTACCCGGTCAGAATAAAAAAGGCGGCAGGGAATAGCGTCGTAAATAAACATTCGACAAGGGAAGAGATATTTTATGAACTTTTATACTCTGTTCATAAACACAGAATATAAGTATGAAAAGTATGAGGATGAATTATTTCTGTTTCAGTGTCTGTGCCTCTGAGTTCAGGTCTCGTTTACGAGACCTGTTTCAGTAACAATTGAGCAATATCTTTTGCATCATCGGCGGCGCTGTAATCGCCCATGACGCGTGATACGGTTATAGCGCCTTCAACCAATAACAGCAATTGCCTTGCCAGGGCTGAAGCGTGCTCAATATTCAGTTGCCCGGTCAACTCCAGGGCATAATCCAGTATTTTCTGTTTATGCAGTCTGGCAATCTGGCGAATGGGATCGGCACTGTCCCCCACTTCCCCGGCGGTATTGATGAATGCACACCCGCGGTATCCTTCCGACTCAAACCAGCCTTTAAGCACGGTGAACATATTCAGGATACGTTCTTGCGGCGTGTCCCCTTTGTCGCACTCGCTTCTGAACCATTCCATCCAGCGGACATCCCGCGCGTTCAGCGCAGCAGCCGCCACTTCGTCTTTATTCGCGAAATAGCGATAGATGCTTTTCCGGGCCACACCTGAGGTCTTCACCAGAAGGTCCATACCGGTGGCATGGATGCCGTTCTGGTAAATGAGTTGTTCAGCGGTCGCGAGGATTTTTTCTCGTGTGTCAGTCGTATTTTTGTTCATAAGTTAATGGTAGAACGATCGTTCTCCTCAGTCAATTCTCTTTTCGTCCAGAATCGCTACGAATTTTTCCTGTTCCGGAATACCGCTACCTTCAAAGAGTTAAGCCTGATCAACGGTGGGGGATTTAACCCATGTCCTCACTCGCCACATACGCAACCCGATAATTCTCCTTGCCCTCCTGCGGCGCCCCGACAAAATCCACCTGCAACAGTTGCCAGCGGCTGACATCCCACCCGCAGAGCGGGGCATGCAGTTGCAGTGCTGACAGGTCGCTGTGCGCGGGGATCGTCTCACGGGCAATCGACAGCCAGGCGGCACTTTTCACCTCTGCCACAGCCGGCAGGCGCAGCGCCAGCCAGGTGTCGATCTGCGGCCAGCCAAAATCCTGCGTCAGCCTGCGAAAGCCGGGGCTCTGTAAAAACTGCGTCATCGCGGCGGCACTCTCCCAGACGTAGAGCGGTGCATAGCGGTTTTCCTCGCTAAAAGCGGCATCGCGTCTGGCAACAAGGAATGCCTTAAACAGCAGGCCGGGAAAGCCGTTCAGCTTCGCGCCATGCTCCGCGATGCGCCGTTCAATAATGGTCATATCGTAGTCGGCTGGCAGGGTGAAGCGATATTGCATAACGATCATAACCCCTCCTCAGACAGCATCTGTCCCCGACTAAAGCTCCACTCTTCGGCGGTATTGAACTGGATCATCACCATCACGTCATCCGGGTGAATAGCCAGCGTTCTGTGCAGCCCTTCACAGAGCCGGCGGCAGAAATTTTGCTTTTGCGCAGCGGTGCGGGGCTTGCCCGCCAGGATGTGAAACTGAATAAACTTGTCGCTGCGCCCGCCGCTTTTATAGTGGCGATCGAACAGGTGCAGCCTGGTCGGGATCTCCTCAAAAATCTGGAAGCGGTCCCCCGGCGGAACCGCGAATTCCGCCTCCAGGCTCTGCTGGAGGATGTCGGAGATCCGTGCTATCTGCGCGTCGCTGTACCCCGGCCGCAGGGAGATACGTGTAAAGGGCATCGGGTTACTCCTCTTCCAGGCAGCCGAGAGCGGAGACCGCCGCAGGCCAGCCGGCGTAGAACGCCAGATGAGTGAACACTTCGGTAATTTCCTCCCGGCTCAGGCCGTTTTGCTGGGCGAAGTCGATATGCCAGGGCAGTTGCTGCACCCGCCCCAGCGCCGTCAGCGCGCCCAGGGTGATGAGGCTGCGATCGCGCGGGGAGAGCGCGTCGCGTTTCCAGATGTCATTGAACAGCACCTCCCTGCTCAGCTCGGCCAGTTTCGGCGCGACGCGGCTCAGGGTTTCAGAAGTAAGGGATGTGGCCATGATGTTCTCTCCGCATTGACAGTAAGGCGATTCTGGCCCCATAGTTTCATCCTGAAAATCAAATTATATTTGCACCACCATCCCGTATTTCAGGACATTTATGAACAAGCTCCCTCCGACGCTCGACCTCGATGCGCTGCGCAGTTTTGTCACCGGCATTGAGTGCGGCAGCTTTGCCCTGGCTGCCACCCATCTCTGCCGCTCCACTTCGGCGGTGAGCGCCCAGCTCAAAAAGCTGGAACAGCAGTGCGGTGCAGAGCTGGTGATGAAAAAGGGCCGAGGCCTGACGCTGACCCGCAACGGAGAGATCGTCATGAGCTACGCCCGCCGCATGCTGGCGCTGAATGACGAGGTGCAGTTCGCGCTGAAAGGCGAGCTGCTGCAGGCGGAGATCCGCATCGGCATGCAGGAGGATTTTGGAGAGTCGCTAATGCCGGGCATTCTGGGCGAATTCAGACGCCACCATCCGGGAGTGCGGATCGTTGCCAGAGTGGATCGCAACCGGGCGCTACTCAATGCCTTCGATGATCACGCCCTGGATATGGTGCTGCTGTGGCAGAACGAGAGCGAGCCACGCAAGGGACGGTCGATCGGCCAGAGCCAGATGGTGTGGATCCAGCCCCCGGAGATGGAGATCCGTTCCCTGCTTGCCCGGGGCGAGCCCCTGCCGCTGGTGATGTTCGACACCCCCTGCCTGATGCGCGCCCACGCCATCGACTGCCTGAACCGGGCGGGCATCCCCTGGCGGGTGGTCTTTGTCAGCCACAGCCTGAGCGGAATCTGGGCGGCGGTGCAGGCCGGGCTCGGCGTAACGCTGCGGACCCGGATCGGGATGCCTGCCAGCCTGCGGGTGGCGGGAAGCGTCCTGCCCACGCTGGGCAGGCTGGGGATCACCCTCGAACAGCACGGCAGCGAGGCAGAGCCACGGGCGCAGGCCCTGCTGGCGCAACTGATGGAGCAGGCTCTGCTCGGGGTGAAATAAATGGCGGTTCCTCGCCACAGGTTGTCAGTTATGCGCCAGTGCCCTGCCCCGTTCTTCGCCAGGATAAAAAACAGAACATCACCTGGAGAACCCCTATGTTGCACAACCCTTCGCAAAAGTACGTGGCCTATGCCCCCATTTCGTTACCCGACCGCCAGTGGCCGGATAAGATCCTGACCCACGCCCCGCGCTGGCTTTCAACCGACCTGCGCGACGGCAACCAGGCGCTGGCGGAACCGATGGATATCCCCCGCAAGCTGCGCTTCTGGGAGCAGCTGCTCAAATGCGGCTTCAAGGAGATTGAGGTGGCGTTCCCCTCCGCCTCAGAGACAGATTTTCAGTTTGTCCGCCAGCTGATTGAGGAGCAACGCATCCCGGATGATGTCACCATTCAGGTGCTTACCCAGGCCCGCAGCGATCTGATTGAGCGCACCTTTGCTTCCCTCGATGGGGCAAAACGCGCCACGGTGCATCTCTATAACGCCACCGCGCCGCTGTTCCGCCAACTGGTCTTTCGTCAGAGCCAGGAGGAGATTGTGCAGCTGGCGGTCAGCGCCACGCGGCAGATACGCGCGCTGTGCGAGGCCAACCCGCAGACGCGCTGGACCTATGAGTATTCGCCGGAAACCTTCTGCTTTACCGAACCGGAGTTTGCCCTGCACATCTGCGAGGCGGTGGCGGATGTCTGGGAACCCTCTGCCGAACGGCCGATGATCGTCAACCTGCCTGCCACGGTGGAGGTCAACACCCCCAACGTCTATGCCGATCAGATCGAGTATTTCTGCCGTCACTTCTCCCGCCGGAGCGAGGTCTGCATCAGCGTCCATCCCCATAACGATCGCGGCAGCGGCGTTGCCAGCGCCGAGCTCGCCCTGCTGGCGGGTGCCGACCGGGTGGAAGGTTGCCTGTTCGGTAACGGGGAACGCACCGGGAACGTCTGCCTGGTGACCCTGGCGATGAACCTCTACAGTCAGGGGATTTCGCCGCAGCTCGATTTCAGCGATATGAAGCAGGTGGTGGAACTTGTGGAGCAGTGCAACCAGCTGCCGGTGCATCCCCGCCATCCTTACGCCGGTAAGCTGGCCTTTACCGCCTTCTCTGGCTCACATCAGGACGCCATCAAAAAGGGATTTCACGCCCGGGAACAGTCCGCCTCCCCGCGCTGGGAGATGCCCTATCTTCCGGTGGACCCGGAAGATATCGGCTGTAGCTATGAGGCGGTGATCCGCGTTAACAGCCAGTCCGGGAAAAGCGGCGCAGCGTGGATGCTGGAGCAAAATCATGGTCTGGCGCTGCCCCGGGCCCTGCAACAGGACTTTAGCCGCCACGTTCAGGCGCACACCGATCGGGAAGGTACCGAGATGACGCTGAGTGCGTTGTGGCAGCTTTATCGCGAGCTGTATGGGCCACATCAGCACGCCCCGCGACAGCTGCTGGATTACCGCACCGAAAGCCAGGCCGACGGCGGGCTGCTGCTGTGGGCCCGCGTCCAGACCGCCGACGGGATTGTGATCCTGAAGGGGAACGGCAACGGCCTGCTCTCTGCCGCCGCCAGCGCGATAAAAACCTGTTTTCATCTGGCCTTCGCCATTGAGGATTATCACGAGCATACCCTCGGGAGATGCAGCGAAAGCCGCTCGGCGGCCTATATCCGCTGCAGCTTTAAGCAGGGTGCCAGCGGCTGGGGAACGGGCATCGACAACGATGTTTCCCGGGCGTCGCTTCAGGCTTTGCTGAATGCGTTGCCGGAGAGCGCCTCGGGCGGGAAGTAGTCGCTAGGCGCCACGCCGAGCGTGCGGCGGAACATGGCGCTAAAGGCGCTGTGACTCTCATAACCGAGGTCCAGCGCCACCCGCAGCACCGATTGCCCCTGCGCGAGGCGGTTCAGCGCCTCCATCAGCCGCGCCCGGCGCAACCATTCACTGAATGCCAGCCCGGTCTGCTGGCGAAAGTGCCGCAGCAGGGTGCGTTCACTGATATTGAGCGTTTTTGCTGCCAGCGCCGTCGTCCATTTTGTTCCCGGCTCGGCCTGGATCTGGCGGCACAGGGCCAGCAGCGCGGGGGCCTGGGGTTCCGGCAGGTTAAACGGCAGCACACCGATCCCCCTGATTTCATCGAGGATCAGCTCGTAAATGCGCTCCGCCCGGCTGCCCGCGGCGTAGCTTTCCGGCAGTTGCAGCGAGGCGACGATCAGCTCGCGCAGCAGGGTGGAGATTTGCACAACCTGGCAGACCGAGGGTAAATCCGCCCGGGCGAAAGGATCGATAAAGAGCGTCCGGGCCGCCACGTCACCGGTGATCAGCAGCCGGTGCTGCGTCCCGGCAGGCAGCCAGACGCCCCGCCCCGGCGGCACAATCCAGATCCCCTGCCCGGTCTCTACCCGCACCACCCCGCTGAGGGTATGCAGAAGCTGGGCGCAGGTATGGCTGTGCCAGGGCTCCGTTTCGCCATGGGTGTAATCATGGGCAAAAGGCACCAGCGGGCGGGTGGCGAAGCTGAACTGCTGTTGGGTTGTCATCGATTATCTATTTTGCGCTAACTGCGCGTTGATAAAGTCAAACACCTCTGCGGCTTCGTTTGCTGAGGCAAATACTCTCTCGGGTATCACCACACAATTATCACTGCGCATATGGATAAAAATAAAACCCCCTTTCCTGTAGCTTTCCTTCACTTTTTCCCAATAGATTTTAACGCTGGCGGTGTTAGTGATATTTTCAATAAAGAAGCGGTTGAGCTTCACTTTCTGTAAAGTCTCCTCGTCTTCCTGCTCAGCCTGTTGCTGCTTTTGCATGACCTTATTCATGACCACATCATAGAGTTTGAACAGCGCCAACGCGACGCCAAACAGCACGAACAGCGCGATACTGAACATTTTTGCTCTGGCGAGAAAATCACCGTCGGGGGCGGTTTGCAGGCTTAACTGCAACAGGGTGATAAAATTAAATAAGGCCGCCACCGCTAAAACAGAGACCGCAGCCTTATGAATGAGAAAAAGAGAACCGTAAGGTTTGAGGTGTTCTTTTTTATGATCGTTGATGAGCTTGCCAGCGTTAGTACGCTCCAGGGCTGATAATGAATAATCCACAACGATTCTGTTTTTTCTTATCATGCCTCTCCCTCTTATTTAGCGCCTGATTGTTTTTATCCTAACATATTGCCCCATCAGGATGGCCTTTCCCCTCAGCCTATTACCGTCTTACACAGGGTTGCATGATGCCATCCAGGGTACGGAGATCTGTTTTTGCCCCGGCAATGAGCGTGATACTGATCTCTTCTGACCCGCGTACATGGTACATATCTACCTGAGCGATCCGCTGCTGCGCTTTGTTGATATCAAAAAAGTTAGGGGTATCCGCCTCAGGATAAATCACCTCAACACCATAGCCCTCTGCCGACAAGGCATCGCGCAGACAGTGATAGCGCCCCACCAGCCCCGGGTGAGAAGAGACCGAATAGACCTGATACACCGTCGCATCACCAAAGGGATGGATAAGACTGCACGCCGTCAGGATACCCGCTAACGCTATAAGCCCAATGATTTTCATACTTGTTCCCACTTTTCAGAGGCTCCCGGCTGGAAAGCCCGCCATCAGTGGCAGTGAATTTACCCCTGCAAAAACCACAAATCAACTTTTTGTTGATAATTAAACATTATGAGTATAATTTAAGACTGCCAGCCCATCCCTTTCCTGCAGAGGCGAAGGTTCGCGTGGCAAATGGTAAACTCGTGGCCCTGACAATGACCCAGACGAAGGAAAAATGATGAAGTCAGAATATGCAGAACAAATTAAGCTGATTTCCGGGCCACTGGAAGCTGCCATGGATGCGCTGGCGGGTACGCTCTCCGCCAATCAGGAAGCCGTTTTACACAATCTCACCACGCCCGAATGCTCGATTGTCAAAATCATTAACGGGCACGTCAGCGGCAGACGTCAAGGCGACCACCTGTTATCTGGCCCCGAGAAAGATAAGGGATTTGCCCTGTTGCTCAGTAAAAATGAGGGCCGTAAATCGTTGACGGTTAAAGATTATAAAACCGTGACCGCCTCGGAGAAGATCCTCAACAGCGCCTCCACCATTTACTACAGCGATGACGGCCATCCGCTGATGGCTTTCTGCATGAATGTCGACACCTCACCGTATGAACACATTCGCAAAAGTCTCGACATCATCATGGCCACCGCGCCTGCCGAAACGGATGCAGCCGATCTCAACCTGGGTGGCCTTGTTGAGCAATCAATTCAGGAAATCATCGAAAAACATACCGTTACCGGAAAGAAAATTCAGAAAACGCAACGTCTTAAAATCGTTGCGGAGATGCGCGATAAAGGCATTTTTAAAATGAGGGGGGGCGTGCAACATGCGGCCCAGGCGCTGGGTGTGACACGCTATACGGTTTATAACGATCTTGAGGTGATGAATGAAAAATAGCTATTCGCAACGCATTCCTTTTTACCAGGTGGATGCTTTCTCTCAGGGCCCGTTTACGGGTAATTCCGCAGCGGTTTGTCTGCTGGAAGCGTGGCCAGAGGATGCGCTGTTACAGCGTATAGCCAGCGAGAATAATCTCTCCGAAACGGCGTTTGTCGTTAAGCAGGGGCACGATTACGCCCTTCGCTGGTTTACCCCTGCCGTTGAAGTCGACCTTTGCGGTCATGCGACGCTTGCCGCAGCCAGTGTCCTTCTGCGTCGCGAAGAGACGGGCAAGACGGTGCGTTTTTTCACCCGCAGCGGTGAGTTGACCGTTACCTCTGATAATGGAAAATTCACGATGGACTTTCCCCTCGTCACCCCCCGCAGGATTGCGGCCCCGGAAGGGCTTTTGTCAGCACTTGGCATCGTTGCCGGGGCGACTGAAATCTGGCAGGCCTCCGATCTGATCGTGGTCATGGATGACGAAACGCAACTTGATGGCTTAACGCCAGATTTCACCGCCCTGGCGAAATTCAACACCCGCGGCGTGGTAGTAACGGCGCCTTCTCGTCAGTTTGATTTCCGCTCCCGCTGGTTTGGGCCCCAGGTGGGCGTCAATGAAGATCCCGTTACCGGCTCTGCGCATACCTTTCTGGCCCCGCTGTGGAGCGACAAGCTGGCGAAAAAAACGCTCCATGCCCAACAGGGCGGCAGCCGTAAAGGAGAATTGATCTGCCATATTAACGATACGGGCCGCGTGGCGCTGACGGGCGAAGCCTGTCTGGTCATTGAGGGGGTATTTATTATTTAAACAGACCTGTTTTACAGTATTCATTTAATTCACCGAGAATAGAATAAGCGGATTAAATTCTGCCCGGCATCCTGTTACCTGAACCAAACACTATTGGTGACTTATAACCAAGGATAATCTAATGACTTTAACCAGATGCGTTACTGCGCTTATTGCTGCCGTATCCATTGAAATCGTCGCGACAACATTATTATCGCTTTCTGACAGTTTTAAAATTATCTCCGTTGGTGTACTGGCCATTATCTGTTATGGCGTAAGCTACTATTTTTTATCTCTCGCCCTGAGGAGGATTCATATAGGTGTGGCCTATGCTATCTGGTCTGCCTTCGGGATCATAAGTATTACCTTTATACAAACCCGTTACTTTGATTTCACCCTGACACAGGATTCGTGGATAGGTGTGGGTATGGTTATTATTGGCACATTAATTCTCAATCTTGCTATCAAACAAAAAAGATAACAGTGTGGTTTTAAATGGTGAATATTTTATTTGGCTTTTTCTGGCTTTTTATTTCCGTCTCAATGGAAGTGATTGCCACCTTGATGCTGCCGCAAACCAATACATTCAAAAATACGCTGATAACGGTTCTCTGCCTGATTTGTTACGCGACATCCTTTTTTGCCCTGTCGATGCTGATGGGCTGGATTTCACCGGTTGTCGCCTATGCCGCCTGGTCAGGAACCGGCATTGTGATGATTTCACTCCTGAGCAGCATCTTTTATCAACTGCGCAGCAGCGCCCTGGAAAAGGTGGGGATCGGCTGCATCGTCGCCGGACTCATCGTGATTGCGTTTTAAAGGATCGACAGTATGAATAGCAATCCCCTTCCACCGCGTGTGGAACGGCTGCGCGACGCCTTTTTACAGGCGAAGCCCTTTATTTCTGCCCATCGTGCCCTTAGCGTCACCCGGGTTTATCAGGCCAATCCGGGAATGGATAATATTCTGCTCAGGGCGTTAGCGTTTCGTCATGCCTGCGAGAACGCGCCTTTATATGTCGCCGAAAACGAGCTTATCGTCAGCCACCCTGCGGGCGGCGCGCGCGGGGGTGAAGTTTCGCCGGAAATAAGCTGGCGCTGGGTGGCCAACGAGCTGGATAACCTCCCTTTCCGGGCCCAGGATCCCTACCAGATTGACGACGAAACGAAACGTATCCTGCGGGAAGAGGTATTTCCTTACTGGCAAGGCCGCTCACTGGATGAGATGGCGGAGACGCAGCTAAAAACCGTTGGGCTGTGGGAGTGGTGTCATGACGATGCGATATGCGACGTCACGATTAAAACACAAAACGGCGGCGGTGACGCTTGCCCGGGCTACGACAATATTCTGCTGACCAAAGGGATAAAGGGAATACGGGATGAGGCAGCCGCGCACCTGGCCGCCCTCGATCCCGCCACCTCCGACGGCATCGAGGCGTTTAATTTTTATACCGCCGTGCAGCACACCTGTGACGGCGTGATGGCTTACACCCGGCGCTATGCGCGTTATCTGCGCCAGCTGGCCGGGGCCGAGCCCCGCCCCCTTCGCCGGAAAGAACTGCTGCATATTGCCACGATTTGCGAGCGTGTCCCTGAACATCCTCCGCAGCATTTTTACGATGCCCTGCAGGCTATCTGGTTTGTGCATTCGCTGTTTATGCTGGAAGAGAATCAGACCGGGATCTCCCTTGGCCGCGTCGATCAATATCTCTGGCCGTTACTGGAGCGCGATCTCAGTGACGGAACCTTAACGCATGCCCAGGCTGAAGAGCTGCTTTGCTGCTGGCTGATTAAGATGGCGGAAACCCTGTGGATTTGCAGCGAATCGACGGCGATGTATTTCGCCGGGTATCAGCCTTTTATCAACCTCGTGGTCGGCGGGCAGAAGCGTGAAGGCGGCGATGCCACCAATCCGCTCACGCTGCTCATTATGGACTGCTCCGCGCGATTAAAAATTTATCAGCCGGGCCTCGCCGTGCGAATTCACAATCAGTCGCCGCAGTCGTTTATGCGCAAGGTGGTGGATGTGGTGCGCGGCGGAATGGGGTTCCCGGCATGCCATTTCGATGATGCGCATATTCGCATGATGCTGCATAAAGGGTTCAGCTATGAAGATGCCCGTGACTACTGTCTGATGGGCTGCGTCGAGCCACAGAAAGCGGGCAAAATGTACCAGTGGACCTCGGTGGGTTATACCACCTTCACCGCAGCGATCGAGATGGCGCTGCATAACGGCCGCTCGCGCGCCGGGAAGCAGACAGGCCCCCACACCGGCGAGGTATCGCAGTTCCACTGCTATGAAGATGTCAAACGTGCGGTTATGGCCCAGTTATCCGCTATGGTCAGAAAGGCCGCGCAGGTCACGCTCATCGTGCAGAAACTGCATGCGGATCATGCCAGAAAACCGCTGATGTCGAGCCTCATCGAGGGCTGTATGGCAACCGCGAAGGATGTCACCCAGGGCGGCGCGTTTCTGAATGCGGGGCCGGGTCTTATCTGGACGGGGCTTGCCGACTTCGTGAACTCTCTGATGGTCATCAGGACGCTGGTATTTGAAACCTCCCGCTTCACGCTGCAACAGATTGTTGACGCGCTCGACCATAATTTTGTCGGTTATGAGGCGCTCCTTACTGCATGCCTGCGGGTGCCGAAATACGGTAACGACATTGCCGCCGTGGATGAGATTGCCCGCGAAAGCGTGCACTTTCTGGAAAAAGAGCATCGTCAGTACCGGATGCTGTATGCACCTTTTGCATTCGGCACGCTCTCCATCTCGAACAATACGCCGTTCGGGCTAATAACCGGCGCCCTTCCATCCGGTCGCCTTGCGGGCAAGCCGCTGGCGGATGGAATAAGCCCGGCCCAGCAGACAGATTATCTGGGCCCCACTGCGATCATCAACTCGGTCAGCCGAATCAATGTCGAAGAGATGGATATCGGCATGGTCCATAACATCAAGCTTATGTACGGCATGCTGGAAACGCCGGAAGGGCAAAACAGCCTTATCCATCTGCTGCGGACAGCCAGTATCCTGGGAAATGCCCAGTTGCAGTTCAGCTACCTGGATGATGAAACGCTGCTGAAGGCGCAGCAAAATCCGGAGGAGTACCGCAACCTGATGATCCGTGTCGCAGGATACAGCGCCTTTTTCGTTGAATTAAGTAAAGAGGTGCAGGATGAGATCATCAGCCGAACCACTCAACATCGCTTCTGAGCCGTCATCCGGCTGGATAACACATATTCAGCGGTTTTCGCTGCATGACGGACCGGGGATCCGCAGCGTTGTGTTTCTGAAAGGCTGCCAGATGCGCTGCCGCTGGTGCGCCAACCCGGAAGGACTCAACCCTGGCAGCGAGATCTTCTGGCATGCTGAGCGCTGCCTTCACTGTGGAAAATGTGCCCTGCACTGCCCGGCCGGCGTACACCGTTGGATGGATGGTGTGCACACGCTTGATCGCTCGCGTCAGTGCCAGGGGTGCAGGCGATGCGAGGAGCGCTGCCCGGCTGGCGCTCTCAATGTGACAGGGGAAAAACTGACCTCAGAGGCCGTTTTTAACCGCGTCATGGCGGATGAAACCTGGTTTCGTCAATCCGGAGGCGGCATCACCCTCAGCGGGGGCGAAGTCTGTACCCAGCCCGAGTTTGCCAGACAACTCATCCAACGAATTAGCGCTGAGGATATTCACACGGCAATTGAAACCGCCGGGTACGCCCCGTGGCGCGCCGTTCAACAGATCGCATCGGTTTGCGATTTGATTCTCTATGACCTGAAAAGCGCTGATGACGAGCAGCATAAACGCTATACCGGGGTGAGTAATAACATCATCCTGCGTAACCTTGAAAGATTATTGCAGGAAGATCGACAGATTATTATCCGTATCCCCGTTATTCCAGGCTTTAACGATAGCCCCGAACAGGCTGAAAAATTGTTAATGCTGATAAATTCCCTGACCTGGCATCGCCCCGCGTTCAAATTTATCGAATTACTTCCCTACCACCGTTTTGGCACCGGGAAGTACGCCTTACTTAATAAGGCCTACGAATGGAACGACTCTGCTGCAAAAGTAGAAAACTTCTTACAACATACCCACAAATATAACCTGCCGGTAAGGGTTTCAGGGGTAATGGTGGGCTAACGAAAAGAGGTAATCATGTTAAATAAACCAGAGAAGCGTGCTGACAAAAATAGTTCGGCTCTCGAACGACGCGTCGTTATCGGTACGCTCTTTTTCATGTTCGTGATTTATGCTGCACTGCTTCTGACGCAATTTAACTAGCGTGCGGCATCATTGTGCCTGTGACAGGCTTGAGTAAATAAGGAGTTGTAATGAAGAAAGTTGTGGCTGTAATAAGCCTGGTGCTATTGAGCCTCACCGTCGCCGGATGTTCAAGCGATTATGTTTTACAGAAGAAAAATGGTGAGATGATTATTACTCACGGAAAACCCGAAGTTGATGATGATAATGGCCTCATTACTTATGAAGATATCGCGGGAAATGAACATGCGATCAACCGGGATCAGATTATCCAGATGATAGAGAAATAAGGTAGCACAGCGGGCAGAGGGTCGGCGGAAACTCTGCCCTGCTTGCATGCTCGTTCAGGAGAGAGGCTAAAGAGGATGAAGAAGATCTTATTTCTTCTCCTCCTTTCAGGCGCGTTGATTATTCATGGCGATTCAGGCGCACTCTGGCAACTTCGCTCGGGCAGCCAAAAGCCGATCCACCCGGAAGCGAATAAGGTCGTCGTCGAGCCGGCAAAAATCAACGCCACACGTAGACGCTCACCCAAAAAACATCTCAGACGCTTCATTTCCGGTATTACCCGTAAACAACCGCACAAATAACCTCATCCCCCTCATGCTTACGGCCAAATAGGGGGCGCTTGTTTAGTGATCTTACAAAGTGAAGACAAAATCAAAAATATATCCAGAAGAAGAATAATCTGAATTATCCCTTCCAGAAAGGTGCGTTCCGTCACAGTGGCTACGCTTTAAATTCATTGATAAAGGAGGTCGGGATGACATCAGGAAACACCACTTCAAAAAACTACCCACAACCCCCGTTTGTGGAGCAGCCGCAGCAAATGCCCGGACTGGCGTCAGAGATGAAGCCAATCCCCGATCATGGCGAGACGAGTTATACCGGCTCGGGCAGACTTTCTGGCAAAAAAGCACTGATTACCGGCGGCGATTCCGGGATTGGTCGCGCGGTGGCGATTGCCTACGCCCGTGAAGGTGCGGACGTGGCCATTGGCTATCTGCCGGAAGAGGAGTCCGATGCCGCAGCCGTTATTGCCCTGATTCAGGCGGAAGGACGCAAAGCCGTCGCGATCCCGGGTGATATTCGGGTAGAGTCGTTCTGTGAGACGCTGGTTGAGCGCGCGGTGACGGAGCTGGGTGGACTCGATATTTTAGTCAACAATGCGGGCAGACAGCAGTTCTGCGAATCCATTGAAGATCTGACCACCGCCGCTTTCGACGCGACCTTCAAAACCAACGTTTATGCCCCCTTCTGGATCACCCGCGCCGCCCTGCGTCATCTGTCGGAAGGCGCGGTGATTATTAATACCTCTTCGGTTCAGGCCTTTAAGCCCAGCGAAATCCTGCTGGATTACGCCCAGACCAAAGCCTGTAACGTGGCGTTTACCAAATCCCTGGCAAAACAGCTTGGACCGAAAGGCATCCGCGTGAATGCCGTGGCGCCGGGCCCTTACTGGACGCCATTGCAGTCAAGCGGCGGACAGCCGCAGGAGAAGGTGCAGCAGTTCGGGGGAGATACCCCGCTGGGCAGACCGGGTCAGCCCGTGGAGATTGCTCCACTCTATGTTCTGCTGGCATCTGAAGAGTGTTCGTATGCCTCCGGTCAGGTCTGGTGCTCAGACGGCGGTACCGGCGTAGTCTAATTCTGTTGCCTTTATTTTGACGCGCCTGACGACAACAAGGCTAATTATAAAATCCGTTATCCGAAGCGGTAACGGATTTTTAAAGCTGAAAAGCCGTCCGGCGCAAAATTATCAACTATTCTTAGATCGTTGATTTTTGTTTTTTATTTCGGTCAGTTTTACAGCCTTCCTCGTTCTAAATGACATCATCCGGTCCCTGAAGGGCTTAAACGTTCAAGTTGATAATGTTTCCTGTTTTTCAATCAGTTCCTGGTTCCGAACGCAAAGATTAACTAAAGGACAACAGCTATGACTCACATTCATGAACACGCCACGGTTAACACTACGTATCCCGATTCGCGGCTGCCCATGCCTGCGACGAACAGCAGCGCCGTATCATGGGGTGCCATCTTTGCCGGCGCGGCGGCAGCGGCCTCCCTGTCGTTGATTTTGCTTATGCTGGGCACCGGGCTGGGCCTGACAACGATTTCGCCCTGGGAAAACCGCGGGCTCGACGCCGGTACGGTGGGTATCGCAGCCATCGCCTGGCTGACGTTCACACAAATTGTGGCGTCGGGCATGGGCGGCTATTTAGCCGGGCGCCTGCGTACCAAATGGGTCGATACCCGTACCGATGAAGTGTACTTCCGCGATACTGCCCACGGTTTTTTAACCTGGGCTGTCGCTGCACTGGTTTCTGCGGCGCTGTTTACAAGCACCGTGGGCGCCCTGATTGGCGGCGGCGCTAAAGTCGTGGGTACTGTTGCCGGCGGCGCTGCGACGGCCACGGCAGCTGGCGCGGCGGGTATGGCGAACAGTTCGTCTGAGGCACCGGGTTCATCCATGGACTATTTTGTGAATTCGATGTTTAGGGCGAGTAACCCTGCCACACCGGCACCGGCCGCACCAGCAAACGGTGCCACCGATCCTGCTGACCCAACCGCTGCACCTGCGCCTGCTCCCGCCACGCCAGCTGCACCTGCTGAGCCATTAACGCCTGCGCAGGTAAGTGAAGTGACCGGTATTTTTGCCAATAGCATCACCACCGGTACCTTACCGCAGGAAGATCGTCAGTATGTTGCCCAGCTGATTGCACAAAAGACGGGTATCAGTCAGCAAGAAGCTGAACAGCGTGTACAAACCACCTATGACAAAGCCCAGGCTAAATTAAAAGAAACGAAGGAGAAAGCGCAGCAAGCTGCTGATGCCGCACGTAAAACCACGAGCTATCTGATGCTCTGGACATTTATTGCGCTGCTGGCCGGTGCTTTTGTTGCCAGCCTGTGTGCGACCTTCGGTGGTCGTCAACGTGATTTATAATTCTTAATTAAGCAGGAGGTTTAAAATGCGCTCACTATTACTCTTCTTTTTAGGCGTACCTATTCCAATCATTATCCTGATTGCACTGTTCTTCCATTAATCGCTTTTTAAAACATAAATGCCCTGACGGGCATTTATGTTTTTTTCTTTTTTCACCACGCCTTCATTCAGCCACGCGATTTATCCGTTGCGGATCCTGCCATCGATTCCCGGCTGCGGTTTACCAAACAGATAACCCTGAGCGAGATCGCAACCCAGCGCCTGGAGACTTTCCAGCTGTTCCTGCGTTTCGACCCCTTCTGCAACCGCCTTCATATTAAGAGACTTCGCCATACCGGTGATCAGTTTGATGATGGTCAGGGCGTCGTCCTGGTCAGATATCGAATGCACAAAGGATTTATCGATTTTAATTTTATCGAAGGCAAGCTTACTCAGCCGCGAAAGGGAAGAATATCCCGTACCAAAATCATCAATGGAGATTTGCACGCCACGGGCTCTGAGCATGTTGAGAGTATTGAGCGGAGTATCGTTATCGGTAAAGAGAGAGGATTCCGTCACCTCCAGCTCCAGACGATTGGCCGAAAGCCCTGTCTCCTCCAGAATGGAGAGCACGATGCCGGCAAAGGCTTTGCTGCTGAGCTGGATAGGCGAAACATTCACGGAGATTTTTGCCGGAACCGCCCAGGTCGCCGCTTCCCGGCAGGCGATTTCAAGCACCGACCTTCCCAGTTCGTTAATCATGCCTGTTTTTTCAGCAACGGGAATAAAGCTATCGGGCGACAGAAGGCCCTTTAATGGATGCACCCAGCGAACCAGGGCTTCATAGCTGTAAATTTCCCGGCTGAACGAATCGACAATGGGCTGATAATAAACCACGAATTCTTTATTCGCTAAGGCCATCGCCAGATCGTGCTCAAGGGTTCTGCTCTCCTGCAGCTTTTGTAACATGATCGGCCGGAAGACTTTTATCTGGCCAGGGCCCTCTTTTTTGGCTTCATACAGGGCCAGATCGGCAAATTTATAGAGAAAGTCGGAGCGGCGCTCCGTGTCTGAGATAACAATCCCGACACAGGTGGCGATATTAATGATGGTGTTATAAATCGTGTACGGCTGGTTGATGGAAGCACATATTTTTCGCGCGCGCGAAACGGCGCTGCTCTCTGTCAAACCGCTTGAGAGAAAGGCAAACTCATCCCCACCTAAGCGATAAAGTGTATCGGATGTCAGGCTCATGGCAATCAGGCGTTCGGAGATCTGGCGCAGCAACATATCGCCAACATCATGACCATAAGTATCATTGATCTCCTTGAAACAATCTAAATCAAACAGCATTACCGTTACAGAATCATTATTTTTTTCTGCCACCTGAATGATTTTCTTTATATTTTCCCAGAAAAACTGACGGTTATTCATTCCTGTCAGCGAGTCATGGTAAACATCATATTCCAGTTGCGTATTCTGGATTTGCAGCTTTTCCTTAGATTTTTGCAGCTCTTCAGCAAGGCTTTTGACCTGAAGATGCGCCGTCAGAATATTTCTGTTCTGGAAGAATATGAGTACCCCAAGAATGCCGCTCAAAATGATGAGCAATAAAGAAGCGGCTGAATAAATATAATATAATGTCTGTATTTTAAGATTAGCTTTATTGATCGAGTTAATATCATTATCTAATGCACTGGATGACAGGCGGCTTAAAGGGGCATCAAGCAGGTGCATTTGAATCAGGTATGTCTGGAGCTCTGAACGATCCATTTTCTCAAGATTAGCGTCCAGATCTTTGAGAATATTTTCTATATTTACCGCCAGTTCATGATGGGCTTTATTGCTGGCGATATAGCGCCCCAGATCACCTTCTTTCATTAAACCGCTTTGGCTGAGCATAATGTCAAGACGCAGGCGCACGTCGTCTATCGTCAATGCGTCAATACCGTTGGCGTAAAGACCAAGCGTTGATTCGAATCGATAAAATTCTGATACCAGCTGAGCTGCAGACCATGAGTCCGTATAGTGCGTCAGTTTTTGTAGCTCTTGTTGCCTCTCGTGCACAAGAAAAGAGATATATCCCGTAGAGATAAATAGGAAAAAAATGATGCCCGCCAGTATCCTGTTCATGTTGCGCTTCTGAACTCCTACTCAATATTCATTTTGCTGACCTGCCATGCCGATCGTGAATAATAAATTTGATTATTCAGCTCGTGCAGGCTGTCATAGGGATACACAATGAATAGCGGGCCTTTGTCACGGATACGCATGTATTCACCGTTGACTTTCAAGGCAAGGATAACGTTGTATTTTTTGAAATCACTGAGCGGGATAACGGTGGTGTAGTCATTGAGCGCAATGACCTTAGCAACGGTGCCTTTTGCCCCAACGTAATCCATGATCTTTTGCAGCGGCACACCCGTAAAGGTTGTACGTCCATTATACCAAGGCGAAGTGGTCTGAAAACTGACCATCCCGAGTTTCTCAAGGCTGGCGACATCGAAAACGGCTTTACCCTCTTCGTTTGTATTTTGAATATTACCGGACAGGGTTAAAAGGGCTTTACCGGCAGGTTTGGGTAGTTCACCCGCCCAGGCATGGGTGGCAACCACAACGCTTAACAACATGACAATAAACCGCATACTAACCTCACCTATCTGCCGGATATGAAAGAATTATAATTTAGTTAACGTGCTATTAATATATGCTCCCTGCCTATTATTGCAGCAACAAAATCATTTATACAATAAATCATTAAAATCAATAAGTTAAATTTTTACTTCTTTTAAAAATGATTAAGTAAAGTCTGTACATTTATTTCAGTTAGGGCAAATTTTATTGGATCTGTACAAAAAATAATCTACCCACTTATATAATGCAATTAAACACACAGAAATATAAAGGTTTAAATTTTATCACTACTCAGTGAAAGCCAGATGAGGGCGGGAGAATCATTACCTCCTGCCCGTTCATAAACCGTTTTTTTCCGGCTGTTGCCGCTTCTTGTTATCGGCGGCGATAACCATTGCTATTCCGGCCAGCACCGCCAGCGTGCAAAGCAACATCCGGAGATCCGGTACCTCGCCAAGAAATAACACGCCCCCTGCCGCCGCAATACACGGAACGCTCAGCTGCAGCGTGCTGGCGGTTGCTGAAGAGAGCGTGCCGACCAGGGCATACCAGAGCACGTAAGCAACGCCAGATGCCAGCCCGCCGGAAAGCAGGGCCAGGATGATGCCGCTGGCGTCAATATGGACTGGCGCCTGTCGTATCAGGCTCACTACGAGAATAACCGGCAGGCTCAGGATGAAATTTCCGTTCGTCGTTCCCGCCGCAGCCTGGATATTTTTGCCGCGCAGCGAATAGGCTCCCCACGCGAGGCCAGAGGCCACCATCGTAATGGCCGCCGCTAGCGGAGGCGCCGTCGCGCCAGGAAGCAGTAAGGTAATAATGCCCCCTACGGCAATGACGATCCCGCAGGCCTTATAGCCGCTCAGTTTCTCGCCTTTTACCACGCTCCAGCCGATCATACAGACCTGGACTGCGCCAAACAGCAGCAATGCGCCTGTCGCCGTATTGAGCTGGACGTACGCCAGCGAGAAAAAGAGAACATAGGCGCACAGCAGCAGGGCGTCGATGATTTTCCAGCGTATCTCTTTCAGCCTTCCCCGCGCCAGATGCCAGACAAACAGCACTGCCGCTCCCCCCAGCAATCTCAGCATGCTGAAGGTTTCAGGATCGGCATGGCCGTTCTTCAGGGCAATGCGGCAAAGAATGGAGTTCGCTGCAAATGCAGTTAAGACAAAGAGAACCAGCAACAGCTTTTTCATACCCTTCCTGAGAGAGACCGTTCCGGACCGACGGTGGGATCGTGAGTTTGTCTATTCACTTTACTGTAAAACCGCGCTTTTGCGGACGGTCATCTCCACCGCCCAACGCAGAGATCAAAAAATCCCGGCGATATGGTTGCATAATAAAACCAAATGGCGCACAGTTTATTTAGTTTTATATTAAAACCACTCTCCCCCTTCAAGAGGTACGACAATGACTACGCAACGTTCAACAGCTTTGATTACAGGTGCATCTTCCGGAATTGGCGCGGTCTACGCCGATCGTCTCGCCGCTCGCGGTTACGATCTGGTGCTGGTAGCCCGCCGGGAGGCGCGTCTGCTGGCGCTGGCGGAACAGCTCAGGCAGCGCTATGGCGTGAAGGTCACCACCCTGACGGCGGATCTTACCGATGAAAGCGGGATCCGCGCCGTGGAAGAGATGTTGCGCAACAACGCCGCTATCGACACGCTGATCAACAATGCCGGTACTGCGCAAATGGCACCGTTCCTCGCGGGGGATGTGGCGCAGCATCAGGCGATCAACATGCTCAACACCACCGCGCTGATGCGTCTCACTTATGCCCTGCTGCCGCGTCTGGCGCAAAACAACCGCGGTACTTTGATTAATATCGCCTCGGTACTGTCGATCCATGCCCGGGCGGGCAGCGCGCTGTACAGCGCCACCAAAGCCTGGGTGCTGAATTTTACGCGCGGATTACAGGAGGAGTTTGCCGACAGCCAGGTACGTATCCAGGCGGTACTGCCCGCAGCTACGGCCACGGAGATCTGGGAGCTGTCCGGCATCAGCGCCGACGCTCTGCCCGCCGGGTCGGTGATGACCACCGACAATATGGTGGATGCGGCGCTGGCGGGGCTCGATCAGGGCGAGCTGATCACCATCCCGCCGATGCACGATCAAGCCCTGTGGACGCGCTACGAAGAGGCGCGCCTGGCGCTGTTTGCCAGCGCCCGCACCGGCGAACCCGCCCCCCGCTACCTGACACGCTAAAAATTGCGCGAATTGCCCCCTGCTTCAGGGGGCTTTTTAACAGGCGTCGGTCAGCGCGTTAAATCCCGAAATTTGCGGTATATTTTCCCTTTACCTTCTCTCACGTTGATAAAGGGATAAGACAATGCCGGTCGACTGTATTATTACTGCCGCAGGACTCTCCTCCCGCATGGGAACGTGGAAAATGATGTTACCCTGGCGCGAGGGGACCCTTCTGGATGCCAGTATCAACAACGCCCTGCAGTTTTGCTCGCGCATTATTCTCGTCACCGGTTTTCGTGCCCAGAAGCTACAGGCGCGATATCAGCACCGGGAAAATGTCACCCTGGTTCATAATCCCGATTACGAAAACGGACTGGTCAGTTCGGTGATAACCGGTGCCCGGGCGGTGAGCACGGATTACTGTTTTATTACCCCTGGCGATCTGCCCTGCCTGGACGGGGAGATTTACCGCCAACTGTGGGCATTACGCACCGGGGGGGCGATCTTGCCGCACTATCACGGTACGCCCGGCCACCCTGTTTTGATTGATCGCGCCAGCCTGCAACAGGCGATCTCCCGTCCGGCTATCCGCAGCATGCGCCAGGCCCTGATGCAGGGTAAACACCAGTGCGTGGCCCTCGATCGCCCGGAAATTATTTTTGATATCGATACCCCTGACGATTTCAGAAGCGTGCAACAGGGGAGTTAACGCTCCCCGCGTCACGTTATTATTATGCTGTCGCGGCTTTTTTTACTCTCTGGCATAGTAAAAAAAGGCCCCTAACCCAACAGGATAAGAACCATGCTTGAACTCCGTCCGAACTGCGAATGGTGCGATCGTGACCTGCCTCCTGATGATCTGGACGCGCGGATCTGCTCCTTTGAGTGCACCTTCTGCGCGACCTGTGCCGACACCCACCTTCACCATCGCTGCCCTAACTGCCAGGGGGAGCTGGTGCGCCGCCCGGTGCGTCCGGCAAATAAGCTGGTAAACGCGCCGGCCTCCACCGTGCGGGTTCATGCGCAAAAAAGCGCCTGAACCGCCTTCTGACGACGAGGGAAATTATGATCCAGCTGCAGACCATTCCTGCGCCACGTACCTTCACCGATGTGGCTCCGGTGTTGCTTACCGATGCCACCCTGCTTGAGCGCAAAAATAAAGTGCTGGCCCGCATCAACGAGGCGGGCTATGACGCCCTGGTGATCTATGCCGACAAAGAACACGGCAGCAACTTTGAGTACCTGACCGGGTTTGTGCCGCGTTTTGAGGAGGGTCTGCTGATTCTGGAAAAGAGCGGCGCGGCGACGGCGATCCTCGGCAATGAAAATCTGAAGATGGCCCGCCATTCCCGCATTCCGGTTACCCTCAGACACTGCCCGTTTTTCTCGCTGCCCAACCAGCCGATGGATAATGAAACCTCGCTGGAGTCACTGTTTCGCGAAGCGGGTCTGCATGCGCATGGCCGAATCGGACTGGTGGGCTGGAAGATGTTTACCGCAGCCGGGGCGGATAACAGGCAGCTTTTCGATCTGCCTTATTTTATCGTCGAGGCGCTGAAAAACAGCACCGATGCGACCCTTGAGAACGCCACACACCTGTTTATCGGCGGCGATAACGGCGCCCGCATCACCAACAACGAGAACGAAATCGCGCATTATGAATATGGCGCGAACCTGGCCTCGACCTGCATCCTGAACGCCATGAACGCAGTGGAGCCAGGGATGCGCGAAACCGAGCTGGGGGCGCGGCTGGCGGCAGAGGGGCAGTATCATTCGGTGGTGACCATTGCCGCCGCCGGACAGCGTTTTGAGAAGGCAAACTTCTACCCCACCTATAAAAAGCTGGAGCGCGGGCAGCCACTGTCGATGACCACCGGCTTTAAGGGTGGGCTGTCCAGCCGGACCGGGTTTGTGATTGCTGACGAGAGCGAGCTGCCGGACGGCCAGAAAGATTATCTGGATCGGGTGGCGAAACCCTATTTTGCCGCCGTCGCCAGCTGGCTTGAGCAGATTAAAATCGGCATGCCGGGCGGCGAGCTGTATGCCCATATCGAACAGGTGCTCAATAAAGCGCAGTATGGCTGGCATCTTAATCCCGGGCACCTTAGCGCCGACGAGGAGTGGATGTCCTCCCCCATTTACCAAGGCTCTGCCGAGACGTTAAAAAGCGGCATGATCCTGCAACTCGATATCATCCCCTCGGTTCCTGGTTATACCGGCGTGAGCGCCGAGGAGAGCGTCGCCCTGGCGGACCAGGCCTTGCAGGAGAAAATTGAGGCGGCGTACCCGGAGCTGTGGGCGCGGATTACCAGCCGCCGGACGTACATTCGCGAGGTGTTAAACATCAATCTGGCGGATGAGGTGATCCCGCTCTCGAATACCGTGGGTTATCTTCGTCCATTCCTGCTGGCGAAGGAGATGGCGTTTACCTGTTGAAGTTTGTTGGTGCCACTTTATAGGCCCGGCAAGCGTAGCGCTGCCGGGCCTTTTAGGGCAATCAACCTTACTGCAATGCTGCAAGAATGCGGTACGCTGCCTTGACCCGCTCGCTGTTGGGGTAACTTTTATTCGCCAGCATCACAATGCCGAGGTTCTTCTCAGGGATAAAGGCGATGTAGCTGCCGAATCCGCCGGTCGAGCCGGTTTTATGTACCCATGAGGCCTGCACCGGCGGCTGTGGAGGCGCGATAGCGGTGGCATCGCGGGCGGCCAGGGCATATTTATTATCGGCCCCCTGCTCCAGCGTCCGGGAGGAGACCGGCCAGTTGAGCATCTCCCAGCCCAGCCCCTGATACATCTCCCCCACCTGCCAGTAGCGTGACTGGGCAATCTCCACCCCTTTTTTCAGCGATGCGTCTTTAATGCTGTCCGGTTGCAGGTTGGCCTGTAGCCAGCCTGCCATATCCACGATGGAGGTTTTTACCCCGTAGGCTTCGGCATCAAGCATCCCTGGCGAGACGTGCACCGCCTTACCGTCCCGGTAGCCCCAGGCATAGTTCGCCTGTTCGCTTGCCGGTACGGTTACCCAGGTGTGGCTCAGCTTCAACGGCTCCAGCACCCGGCGGGTGAGCGCCTGCTCGAAACTCATCTTTGAGGGCTTGACCGCCAGGGCGCCGAACAGGCCAATACTGGCGTTGGCGTAGAGGCGTTTAGTACCCGGCGTCCATGCTGGCTGCCAGGTCTGATAGTACGTTTCCAGCGCTGCGGCATCGGTCACGCTCTCCGGTACCTGGAGCGGGAGTCCCCCTGCGGTGTAGGTCGCCAGATGGAGGAGGCTGATGCCCTGCCACTGCTTGCCTGACAGCGCGGGCCAGTACTTGCTGGCCGGATCGTTGAGGGCAATCTCCCCGCGCGCCACCGCATCGCCGCCGAGCACCCCGGTAAAGGTTTTACTCACCGAGCCCAGCTCAAACAGGGTTTGCCGGGTGACGGGCTTTTTCCCGGCGACATCGGCCAGCCCTTGCGTGAAGAAATAGGTCTGGCCCTTGTAGATGACCGCAACGGCCATGCCCGGGATCGTCTGGTCGTTCATCAGCGCGGTAAGCGTAGGTTTCACCGCCTCCGCGACCTGCGCCTCCTCCGGGGAAGTGGCAAAAGCAGAACCGGACAGGCAAACGAGGAGCGTACAGAGCAGGGATTTTTTCATCGTTATGATCTTTAGCGAAAAGTGAGAGCGCTATTTTGCAGGCCTGACGGGAAGATGTAAAACGGGCCCCCGTGAACCGACGCCCGTTCGCAGAAGACTAGTTATACTCTAGCGCAAAGGTGGCGGTGGTGTTTGCCCACCCCGCCGTCACGGTCGGGTCGGTCTGTACCAGCTGGGCAACAAAGTGGAAAGGCTGGGCGCTGGCCGCATTTGTCGCGGTTACCTGTCCCAGACCCGGCAGGTTTCCGGCCTCGTTGATGTGCAGGGCGGTTCCCGCGACCGGTGCACTGGCGCCATTATTGCCGTAGCTCAGCCTGACCCCCACGCCGCTGGCGCTCGACGGCGACGGGGTAATGGCCAGCGTATCGGTGACGCCGGTGGCGGCTGGGGTGCCGAAAAAGCCAATTTTGATCTGCGCCGGCTGCGAACAATAGACCGGAATGGTCAATGTCTTCGCCGTTCCCGCCGTCTGCCCCACTCCTTTAAAATCGGCGCGGTTAACCTTGCCTAAATCGACAAAAATGGCCGGGGTGGTGACATTGCAACTGCCCACCGCGCCGATATCCACGTTCATCGCCGTCAGGTCGGCGCTGATGGGCGTGCCGGTTGTGCCTGAGCCGGGAATATCGACATAGAGTTTACCGACCGCCCCCAACGGCGAGGCGTTGGTGTGGTTGCCGCTGACCAGGCTGACGTTGCCGGTTTTAAAGAAGGTAATAAACGCCTTCACCACGATATGTTCCTGGTGCAGCAGCGCGGGATTCTCGCTGCTGTTACAGACCTCCGTCTCATGCATACCGGAGCCATCCAGGTAGTGGATCGGCCCGCCGTTACACTGAAAGCCCAGGGCATAGCCGATACCCGGAATGGCCGACTCAAACACCATTCGGCCATTGATGAAGGTCTCATTCCCGGTGCGCTCCTGTTCATATTTCACCGCTATCGCCCCGGCCTGCCGGGCCTCCTGATCGCAGCTAAAACGAAACCCGCTGCCGCTGTCGGCCATGATGCTGGTCATCTGGGTGTTGTTACGCAGCGAAGGCAGGTATTTGATGTTCTGAACGTTAATCGTCATCTGGCCGGTATCGCCATTGCAGGCTGCCGCCCATACGCCAGGGCTGAACAGCCCGGCGACCGTCAGAAGTAAACAGACTAACCGCATGGTTAATATCCTCATTGTGATAAACAGGCTGCCTCAATACGCTTTACCGCATCCGGCTGGTCGGCGGCGATGTGGAAAGGCAGCGTGCAGCGGTGGGCCTCCCCTCTGTCATTCCAGTTCACCTCCAGGGTGCCGGTATCCGGAATACCGCTCAGGTAGACCGTTCCGCCGTCGGCCACCATGCCGGTGGCGGCGTTGCGATCGCCAGCCAGCTGGGCGCTGGCGCCAAACGGCACTGGCCCCGAACGATCATGTAGGGTAAACAGCACGCGATGGCCGATATGGGTCCGGAAGTTTGCCTCGACCACCGCCCCACCGCCGGGGATCACCGTCGCGCCGAACTGTTCGACGTCGGTGTCGCTGGTCATCGATTCGGTATCAAGGGTAATGACGTTTTTGTGCCAGGCCGTCAGCGCAGGCACCACCGCGTAACCCCGCCAGTCGGTATGAACGTTGCTGCCGTTCTGAACAGCCACGTTGACCGCTCCCGGTGCACGCACGATGGCAAAGCTGTCGCCCAGACTCTGCCCCAATGTGATGCCATGCGGGTGCGCGACGATGGAGCCCGACGCCCCCCAGGTGATCTGGCTGCTGTCGCGATCGTGTCGATAACCCAGCTGCGCCTGACCATAGCCGCCGTGGTAGTCGAGGGATGCGCCGCTGTTACTCCCCTGCCCCTGGCTGGCGTAGCCCTGTTGCACGGCGTAGTAGAGATTCGCGCTCTTCGGCACCGAGCCATACATCGACACCTGGTGCGAGGTATAGCCGCGATTATCCGACGAGGTGGTGTAGCTCACCGAACTGCTGGCAAGCGCCCCCCCTAGCGGAATGGTGATATTGAAGGACCAGGAGCGATCGGGATTATTGTGTCCGCTGGACTGGGTGTAGTAGTAGCCCAGCCCCCAGGAGATCCCTTTCCAGGCGCTGTAAAAACCGGCATGGAGCGTTTTGTCGCTGCTCTGGTTGTGCCAGTAATCCTGAACGTAAGCGGACAACGACAGGTTACCCATCTCGCCGAGGGTCTGGCTGATGGCAACCTCTTCCCGGGTGCGTTTGTTATCCACCAGCCCGTAACGTTTCTCCAGCCTCATCGCCTCACTGAAGTCGTAAAACCCGCTGGAGGAGTAGCGGTAGCTGGCGAGGCTGAACGAGGTTCCCACCCGGGCAAAACTTTTCTGATACTGCGCCCGCAGGGAGTGGCCGCGGTAGCGCTTGCCGGAAGGGGTGGTGGTGCCCGCCAGCGTCACGTCGGTGCCAAGCGAACCCAGCTCCCCTAAGCTATGTCCCACCCCAAGTGCCAGCGCGTGATAATCGTCGGCCAGTTGCGTGCCACCAAAAAGGGTAAAGGCTGCCGGTAAACCGTAAAACAACGTGCTCTGGATAAACGCCGGGGTGCGGCTCTCATGCTTGCCTGCGTGAAAGCGCCCGGCGCTGAGGCTGTATTTTATCCGCTCCTCCCGCAGCATAAACGGCACCGACGAGAACGGCTGGGTAAAGGTGCGCTCCGAACCGTCGCTCTCCTTCACGTTGACCTCCAGGTCGCCGCTCTGCGCGGTCGGGTAGAGATCCTTAATGGCAAACGCCCCCGGCGAGACGTAGGTTTCGTAGATCACGTAGCCATGCTGGGAGATGGTCACTTTGGCGTTACTGTGGGCGACGCCGCGGATCACCGGGGCAAAACCGCGCTGGCTGTCCGGGAGCATCTCTTCATTTGACATCAGCTGGACGCCGCGAAACTGCACGCTGTCAAACACCTCCCCGCTGGTGTAGGTATCCCCAATCCGCAGCTGGCTTTTCAGCGGGGTGACGTCCCGTTGCAGGTATGTACTGAGCGACTGCCAGCGCCGGGTGGAGTCATACTGCATGGATGAGGTATTGCGCAACCGCCACGGCCCGAGGTTCACCCCGCTGCGCAGGTTGAGAAAGGTGGAGCGACCGTTATGGGTGGATTGCCCGGTTTGCGCGCCGGAGAGCGTGTAATCGACAAACGCCGCCGGTATCCCCTCATCCCAGCGTGCGGGATCAATATCCCCCTCGCGCTGAACGTTCATTGCCGCCTGGGGAATACTCAGGTTCAGCCGCTGGGTCGGGAAGTCGAACCGGCTGCTGGCGTCGGGGATGTACTGGTCGATACGGGTGAAGGTCTCCCCGTCGTGCAGACGTTCAAATGAGGAGAACGCGCTAACGTTGACGCCATATTCCGCTAGCTGGGCCGCCGTCAGCACCGGTGCAAGGGTGCCATTCTCCTCCACGAAGGTGATATTCCCCTCGCTGACCTGCTGGTCATTGACCCAGATGGTGACCGGCCACGTGCCGGGCTGCTGCCCGCCCGCGGTGGCAAAATAGTGCAGATCGGCAGTTTTTTGCTGCGGTGAGCTCAGCTCCAGCGCCGCCGGATCGAAGTAATCTTCTGCCCGCACCATCCCGGGCCTCGAGAGCATCAACAGCGCAGTGGGGAGCGTTGCCAGCAGTAACGCACCGTCGCGGCGTGAAGTGTTCGTTTTCACCCTCGCCCCCGGTTACTGCTGCGCGGCGTCAGTGATACCGCCAGAGTCGTTAATGGCGCGCCACGTCACCTGCCCGGTGCCGACACCCGTCCACGTCTGGCTGCTCTGAGGCGCGATCATGCCCGGTTCGGGGATCGCTTTGCCGCCAACCGTCAGGCTGTAGAGGGAGACATAAAACGGCGTCGGGTTATGCGCCACCAGCCGGTTACCCTGCCGGGTAAAGGTCAGCTTCTGCCAGGCGTCTTTGGCCTCGCCCAGCCCTTTTGGCCGCCAGAAGAGCTTGAACTTCGATTTCACGTTGATCTGGAGCTTGTTGGACGCCGCTTTTTGCGTTGGGGCGATGTTTTTCACGCACAGCCAGTACACTGACTCCCGGTCTGTGGGTAATGCGCCCCCGGTAAAGCTTATTCGCAGGACGTTCTCCTGCTCAGGATCGAGGCGAAAGAGCGGCGGCGTAACCACAAAAGGCACCGGGCGTTTATCGTCTGCGGCCTGGTTTTCAACCCACGACTGCACCAGGTAGGGAACGCGGGTATCCATGTTCGTCACCGTTAAGGTGGCTTCGCGTTTTCCTTCCTCATAGATCACGCGGGTTCCGCCCATCACTACCCCGGCCTGCGCGGTGGCGCAGAGCAGAAGAAAAGCGGTCATCACAGCGGCAAGAAGCTGTTTCATCGTGCAGATACCATTGGACAAAAAAGAGAATGAACAGGCGCAGGGCCTGCTCATGCGGGGATCAGTTGTAAACCATCAGGAAGTTTGCAACGCCATTAGCCGCACCCGGGGTAACGGTCTTCTCTGTAGAGACGTAGTCGGCGGAAAAGGGTACCGTGGCTTTACCGGAAGCAACCGGAACGCTTGCTGAAACCGTCCCCAGGGCAACCTGAGAGCTGGATGCGCCGTTGTTGTACAATTTGATACCCACACCTTTCGCCCCACCGGCCACCGCCAGCAGGGTGGCATCAAGGGCATCTTTTTGACCATCGAACAGCACGGCAACCGTCGTCACCGACGCCGGACAGTTATCTACCTCAATTTTGAAAGGGGTTTTGGTCGTTTCGGTGCCCGCTGCGGTGAAATAGCTTGCGCCCCATTTCCCCAGGTCCACCTGCACGTCTTTGCTTTTGGTGGTGATATTGCAGGAGGCGTCGACGATTTCACCGCTGAACTCCACAATCCCGCCGGTGTTTTGCGTACCCGCGCCAGCACCCGGATTCGTGGTCATATTATTGGAAAATGCGGCACCAGAGGCCAGCGTGCCCGCCAGAATTGCAGCTACGCGAAATTGATTCTTCATTATTACGCTCAACTTGACTTGTTATTCATGATGACGTTGACCGATGTCCTCCGGTCCTAAAACTCATCCCTTCTGCGTTTCCCTTTAAATTAAAATGCCTCTCCCGGCTAACCAGAGAGCATTATTCCCCTGATTAATCGCTCTTTATTTAAAAATAAAATGCGCTTAATCCACCTACGCGCATAAAAATGATATTTCCCGTATCACTAAAAAACAACCGGGTATCTGACACGCAAAATAGCCGCCCCGGCAATGTTGACATGTCAACATTGACATCATTGATTAATCTTAATATTTTTGTATTTTCTTGCACTGCAATGGTGAGAAATGGCTACATAAAAATAACATTCAGCCCTATAAATTGGCCATCTTTGCAATTATACCCAAGAGGAAAGCTAGCAGTGAAATTAATATTAAGATAAATCTTACAACGAGCCAACAAATAAAAAACCGAATATGAATGTTTACATTAAAATACCAATACAGACAACTTAAGTGTTATTCCCAATGCCCTGAGCAGGGTTTAAAATAAAGCCCGCTTCATGTTTTACTGCCATTATCTGGCGCAACGATAAAGCCGCCCATGTCACGGTGCGCATCGTGTCCCCCGCCACATACTCACGGCACACCCCACCCGCAGGAACAGCAAAAAAGTGAAAGTGTTTGTCGATTTTCTGATGGCGCATCTTTCAGCAACGTCGCAAAGTGAATAGCGTAATCATTAAAGCGTTGCGTCTGACGCAACGGACTTTTGCATAAACGGCAGGTTCAGTTATCGTTATCTCTGCGTTATGTTAATGAATATATAAGGGTAAAAATCGCCCTCCCCTGTTTCTAACGCTGCAATCTGGAGTGACATGTATGTCTCAACCCAAGCTGTTTACACCGTTACGTATCCGCAATCTTGAACTCGACAATCGCATCGTGATCGCCCCCATGTGTCAGTATTCTGCCGAAGAGGGCTGCATGAATGACTGGCATACCCTTCACCTGGGGCAACTGGCCCTCTCCGGCGCGGGTCTGCTCACCATTGAGGCGGCAGCCGTCTCCCCGGAAGGCCGCATTACCTACGCTGACGTCGGGCTCTACGATGACAAAACCGAGGAAGCGATGGGCCGGGTGCTGGACACCCTGCGTAAGTGGTCCGATATTCCTGTTGGCATCCAGCTGGCCCACGCGGGCAGAAAAGCGTCAACGCACAAGCCGTGGGATCATCGGGGACAGCAAATTCCACCCGACCAGCAAGGGGGCTGGCAGACGTTAGCCCCTTCCGCAGTGCCTTACAACGAGGGCTATGTCCCGCCAACCGCTCTCGACAGCGAGGGCTTAGCCGAAATCCGCAACCAGTTCGCTGAGGCCGCAAAACGTGCGGCCAGACTGAATATCGATCTGATCCAGATCCACGCCGCCCACGGCTATCTGCTTCATCAGTTTTTATCGCCGCTCTCTAATCAGCGCACGGATAATTACGGCGGTTCGCTGGAAAACAGAGCCCGGTTCCCACTGGAAATTGTCGACGCGGTGCGGGAAGCCTTCCCGGCGGAGAGAGCCATCAGCGTACGTATCTCCGGGACGGACTGGGTGGAAGGCGGATTCAACCTTGAAGAAGCGGTTGAGTTCTCCAGAATGCTGGAAGCGCGTGGCGTTGACGTGATCCACGTCTCCAGCGGCGGTCTGCATCCGGATCAGAAGATTGAGGTCTATCCTGGCTATCAGGTGCCGCTGGCAAGGGCGGTGAAAGCTGCGGTAAATATTCCGGTGGTGGCGGTGGGATTAATCACCGAGCCCGAGCATGCGGAATCCATCGTGGCCAGCGGGGATGCAGATTTTATTGCCATCGCCCGCGGTGCGCTCTATAACCCGCGCTGGCCATGGCATGCGGCGGCGGCGCTGGGCGCCCAAGTCCATGCGCCGGAACAGTATCTACGTTGCCAGCCGCATACCCTGAAGAACCTGTTTAAGTCCTGATGTTTCGGATACCCGTGGCATCACGGGTATCCTTCCCCGCCTAAAAGCATGATCATTTACAACTCGTTAACCTAGTCACAATTTCTTAACTTTCCCCGCGCTTCTCTTGACTGTTTCTGTATCAGTCGTAAAACTCTTGAAAAAGTAAAACGTTTTACTTTTTCATAAAACTGTCGCGGTATTCATGCTTTTTCCGTGATTTTCAGTGGGTTAAACGCTACTGGGATACATCATGAAACACATAGAAGAGTTCGATAGTACGCTGGCCGGTGTGGGTGTTACGCCTGAGCCAGGCCAAACAGAAATTTCATCGCTGGCAAGGGGGGCGATAAAAAAAGCCAAATTTCGGCTGATGCCCCTGATACTGCTGATGTATCTGCTTGCGTTTATAGATCGCTCAAATATCGGCATGGCCGCGTTAACCATGAATCAATCCCTGGGGTTAACGCCTGAACATTTTGGGTTTGCTGTGGGGATATTTTCCTTCGGTTATATCCTGTTTGAAATTCCCAGCAATGTGCTGCTGGAACGATACGGTGCACGCTTCTGGTTAGCCCGAATCATGATCACATGGGGCATTATTTCCATGGCGATGGCGTTTGCACAAGGCGTGGTGACGCTTAGTATCCTGCGCTTTTTACTGGGCGTGGCCGAGGCGGGACTGGCGCCAGGTATTGTTTTCTATCTCACCACCTGGTTTCCCAAAAAGGAGCTGGCTAAGGTCTTCTCCATTTACTATTTAGGGGTTCCGCTGGCTGCTATTATCGCCAATCCGATCTCGGGTTATATTCTCGACAATTTCCATAATGTTGGGGGGCTGGAGAGTTGGCAGTGGCTATTTTTAATTGAAGGCTGCCCGCCTGTCATCTTATCCGTTGTGGTTTTTCTTTATCTTACCGATAAACCGTCCAAAGCGTCCTGGCTTAAACCCGAAGAGCGTCAGGCTTACCAGGACCTGATGGAAAAAGACCAACAGACGACCTTGTCCGCCGGGCACTCCGGTTTCAGGGAAATGATCAAAGACCGACGGGTCTGGCTGCTGGGGATGGCCTATTTCTTTACCGTTATTGGTCTCACAGGCCTCGGTTTCTGGATGCCGCAGTTCATCAAGCGCTTCGATTACTCTGATACTGTTGTCGGCATGCTGGGCACGATTCCCTATATCGCAGGCGCGGTGGTGATGTGTTGGTGGTCGAATCACTCTGATAAAACCAATGAGCGAACCTGGCATTTTATTCTTCCATCGCTGCTTTTTTCTGTCGGATTTGTGGTCGCCGCTATCAGCGACTCACCCGTGATATCCATGGTGGGGTTAACGCTTTCGACGGTGGGTATGCTGTCATGCGTGCCGACGTTTTATACCCTTCCAGCATCCTTTCTTACCAGCCGAGGCTGTGCCGGTGGCATGGCACTGATTAACTCAATTGGCAATATTGGTGGGTTCTTCGGGCCCTTCCTGGTTGGCCTCGTTATCTCGATTTCCGGTAAATCACAGAGCGGTCTCTATCTGTTAGCTGTCCTGGTTTTGTTCTCGCCGTTGCTGATTTATCTCATGAGCAGAAATCGCCGTCAGATTGCTGGCTGGCGTTAATCCATCCCCCCTTAAAGGAGTAGAAAATGAACTTAGCAGCATTGTTAGCTGAGCGTGCCTGTGCCGCAAAATCGGGTTCAGCACAGCCTGTTCGTGTGGGCATTATCGGCGCCGGCAAATTTGGTTCGATGGTACTTGCCCAACTGCGGCACCTGGAAGGACTGCATGTGGTGGCCGTTGCAGACCTGGATGTCCAGAAAGCCCGTGCTGCCCTGGCGCGTGTGGGATGGCCAGAATCGCAGTATCAGGCGCATAACATCGAAGCAGCTTTACGCGAAGGCACAACCTGCGTCGTTGAGGATGCAGAACAGCTGATCCGGTGTGAGCAAATCCACTGCATAGTTGAAGCGACGGGACATCCTCTGGCCGGCACTCGTCACGCTCTCCATGCGGTCGAAAATGGAAAACACGTGGTGATGGTAAATGTGGAAGCCGACGTGTTGTGCGGGCCTTTGATAGCCGAACGTGCGCGCCAGAACGGGGTGATTTACAGCATGGCTTATGGTGATCAACCGGCGATCATTTGTGAACTGGTTGACTGGGCTAAAGCCTGTGGCTTTGAAATCGTTGCCGCAGGTAAAGGGATGAATTACGAACCGCGATACCGCTACTCCACACCGGATACCGTCTGGGGATTCTTTGGCTGGTCTGACGAAGAAGTTGCTGCCGGGGACTTTAACCCAAAAATGTACAACTCGTTTACCGATGGTACCAAAGCGGCCATTGAGATGGCGGCTGTCGCCAACGCAACCGGATTAGACTGTCCCGATAACGGACTGGAATTTCCCCCTGCCGGGGTGCATGACCTGGCGCGGGTCTTCTCTCCGGCATCTGATGGCGGGCGCCTGGGCCGCAGTGGGCTTGTGGATATCGCAGCCAGTCAGGAACCTGACGGACGTGAGGTGCTTAACAATATCCGCTACGGCGTTTTCGTGACATTTAAAGCCCGGGATGAATACAGCCGGGCCTGTTTCAAACAGTACGGATTACTGACCGACCCAAGCGGCTGGTACGCGTCGATGTGGCGCCCTTTCCATCTGATTGGTCTGGAAACCAGCATCAGTATTCTCTCCGCGGTATTACGAGGAGAAGCTACCGGGACAGCATTAAGTTTCCGGGGCGATGCGGTTGCAACGGCAAAACGCGATCTCAAAGCGGGTGAGATGCTGGATGGTGAAGGTGGGTTTACTGTCTGGGCCAACGCCTTGCCAGCCAGCATCAGTGTGGCACAAGATTTCTTGCCAATGGGGCTGGCCCATCATGTCCGACTGGTGAAGGATGTCGCAAAAGATAAGGCGATTCGTTTCTCCGATGTTCATTTTGACAACAATCTGGATATCGTCGAATTGCGCAAGCAAATGGTCAATCTTGCGGGATTATAAACAGGGTGATACCCGCAACGGCTGCTGTTGCGGGTATATCAGGAGGACAAATGAAAAGCGAAATGCGTATTGGCTTGTTGGGTACGGGGTTGATGGGACAACCTGTGGCGCGTCGACTTGTCGCTGCCGGATATCCGGTCGCGGTGTGGAACAGGTCGCAAGAAAAAGCGCTACAACTGGCAAGCGCTGGCGTAAAGATCGAACAATCTGCTTCGCAGTTACTGGCAGACAGTGAGCTCATCATCTGTTTGTTAAGCGATGCCACGGCGTGCGATGAGGTGATATTCAATCACGACGCACTTCAGTACATTGGTCCAGAGACAATCATCCTCATGATGAGTACCCTGTCGCCGGACATTGTGGTTGAGCAAGCACGTAAGGCCCATAGTGTTCAGGCTCATTATGTCGATCTCCCTGTTTCCGGCGGAACAACAGGCGCGGAGAAAGGGTCATTATCCTTAATGGCGGGAGGAGACAGGCAGCTCATTGATAGCCTTCGTCCTTTGCTATCACACCTGGGGAAAGTCACGCATGTCGGAGAGGTTGGAGCCGGTCAGCTCACCAAACTTGCAAACCAGATTATTGTCGCCGGAACCTTAAGTTTATTGTCGGAAGCTTTTACTCTCGCGCAACGCGGCGGCGCCAATCCAGAAAAAGTGCGCGAAGCCCTACTCGGCGGGTTTGCAGATTCCACATTGTTGCAACACCAGGGCGAACGCATGGTTAAAGGGGATTTTAAAGCTCGGGGCGCTGCAAAGTGGCAGCTTAAAGATACGCGCAGTGCGGTGGCACTGGCAAAGCAGCTTAATTTGACCCTACCGTTAACAGAAACAGTGAATCAACTCTTCAGCCAGATGATTGATGCCGGAGAGGGTGACCTGGATCATTGCGCCATTATTAAGCAAATTCAGCGTTTAAATAAGGTGGCTATTTAATTCTGGAAACACTTTCTCTTTTAACTAATATGCTATCCAGTTCGCAGGGTTTTTGCTGTTCACCGGATAAACTCAACAGTGCTTTACTGGCCAGTTCTTCAAGGGGATGTTTTATAACGCTGATGGACGGGCTCAGCAGGCGACTCCAGTGACTGTCATGATAAACGATGACGGAAAGGTCATCGGGCACAGCCAATTTTAGCTCGCGGATCCGCGACATGATGACCGGTGCGATTGACGTATTGCCAATAATGATTGCTGTCGGTGGTTCTGCAAGCGACAGCAATTCATCAAGCGACTGGCTGGCGAGCGGATCGCGAAAATTCTTTACTGCGATAAGCTGTTTATTACATTCAATTCCCTGCGCCTGCAGGCCTTTCTTGTAACCTTCCAGTCTTTGCAAAGAAGTGGATGTATTGAGAGGCCCACTTATCCACCCAATACGCCGATGGCCTTGCTCGACCAGATAAGAGGTCGCCTGGCGAGCAGAGGTTTCATTGTTAAACCCAATAACACTGGCGCCTGTAAAATCCTCCAGATAGCGATCGATAAATACGATCGCTATCCCCATGTTGCTGATCGATTGCCACATATCCTTATTAGCGCTTGTCGGCGTTGCGATGATGGCTTTGACCCGCTTTTGCATCAACATTTCCAGGCTTTCCCGCTCAAGCAAGGGATCTTCCTGCGTCGTGACCAGGATGACGTTCATCGCCATTTCGCGAGCGCGCCGTACAATCAGATCCGAAATTTCAGAGAAAAAGTCATTACTGATGTCGGCCACAACCAAGCCGAGGGTATTGTTCAGGTTTGTCTTGAGTTCACGCGCGGCGCTCTGCGGGGTGTAATTTAGGGTTTGCATGGCAGCGATAATCCGCTGCCGGGTACGTTCGGAAACTGAACCGGTTCCGGGATTCAATACACGGGAGACAACACCGATTGATACTTCGGCTAAAGCAGCGACATCTTTGATGGTGCTTTTCTTTTTATCATTCAATGTAGCACTTAGCCTCATGTCCGCAGAGTAGATAATTTTATGTTAGATCAATCATGTTTCGATGAAAATGATGTTAGTGGCAAAATCACGTATCGATAAAATTTATGACAGCGCTTGCCTTCAACCAGGGAAATAAGTTGCGCAGGAGACGTCAACTTTTGCTGAAAAAGCACAAAAGCAAAAAACCCTGCGATATTGCTATCGCAGGGTTTTTAAATTTGGCGGAAGCGTAGAGATTCGAACTCTAGAACCCTTTCGGGTCGCCGGTTTTCAAGACCGGTGCCTTCAACCGCTCGGCCACGCTTCCAGAGTGAGGCGCACTATAAACATCTCTGGAGGTTATGTAAAGCAAAAAATTCAGGAAATTGAATGTGTTCGCCTTTTGTACAACTCCGCACGCATCATCTTCTGCTGACGACCGTCAAATTCCAGGCAAGAAAAAATCGCCAGACTCATCATAAGCAGCTATTGTCTTTTATTCAGAACTGGTATGACCACTCAACCAAGGTTTACCTATGCATTCGATAATAATACCGACAAATGAAGGCGACTCTCTCGCTGCCACGCTTTGGGAGAGAGAAGATGCCCGTGCGCTGGTTATCCTTCACCCCGCGACAGCGGTTGTACAGGAATTTTATCAGCGTTTCGCTGAGTATCTTTACGACTATGGATTCAGTGTCCTGACGTATGACTATCGGGGGGTAGGTCGCTCTAAATCAGTCATGCTCCGCAGCTGTAACGTCTCCATGTCAGACTGGATGGAGCAGGATGTGGGTTGCATCACGGCCTGGGCCAGGTCACGTTTCCCCGATCTTAGCCTGCTGGCGGTTGGGCACAGCGTGGGTGGACACGCCGTTCTGCTGTCGACGGCTACCCGGCATCTTCAGGCTGCGGCCATTGTGGCATCCCACGCCGGGGTGACCCGTTCTATAAAACAGACGGCGGAAAAAGTGCGCGTCTGGTGCTTGCTGCGCGTTCTCGGTCCGCTCCTCTGCCGTATATTTGGTTATATGCCGGCAAAACGCCTCGGGTTGGGAGAAGATTTACCGGCGCCTGTCATGCTGCAGTGGGGGCGCTGGAGCGCCATGCCGGGTTACTTCTACGACGATCCTGACTGGGATGCGCGTCGAAGAGCGGCTGAGGTCAGGCTCCCTCTGATGGTTATGGGGTTTGATGACGATCCGTGGGCTAATCCTGAGGCCATTACGCGCCTGATTGAGCCGGTCAAAAACGCAAAAATTGACCGCCGGGAGATCCGTCATGCGGATTTTGGCCTGCCCAGCGTGGGGCATATGGGTTTTTTCCGCACGCGCTGTGCGGAAACATTATGGCCCATTGTCGGGCAATGGTTGAAGAGTCAGTGCCCCGATTGAGCGAGCAGTGAATATAAAAAGGGGCCCGCAGGCCCCATTATGATGACATTGTGCGTCAAGGAATTATTCAGGCAGGGCGTAAACCACAACCTGGTCGCCTACCTGATCCTTCAGGATAGTGTTTCCGCCCGCGACAAACGCCACATACTGACGGCCTTTGTACTCATAGACCGACGGGTTCGCGACCGCAGGAGCCTCAACCTGATCGGACCATAGCTCTTCACCGCTTTCCACGGAATAAGCGCGTACTTTGGCATCCATAGAGGCACCGATAAAGATCACCCCACCCGCGGTGATAGCCGGGCCGCCGATGGTTGGGGAGCCCCAGCTTTCCGGCATAAAGAAGCCGTACTGCTGCGAGGCGCCAACCGGACGACGCCACTTCACGTCACCCGTATGCATATCCAGCGCGACGATCTCACCAAACGGCGGTTTCCAGCACGGCATGCCCAGCCAGTTATTGGCCACCAGCAGACGCATGCCGTAAGGCGCGCCTTCCTGCGGTGCAAAGCCGCTCTCGTTACCGGCAGTTTTATCGGCTTTATCGTAATCTTCGCGGCTGTAGAGCTTCACGTACTGCACAATATGCGAGGTGTTGACGATAGCGATCTGCTTATTCGGATCGAACGCCACCCCGCCCCACTGCACGCCACCGGCGCTGTCCGGGTAGGTCAGCGCCCCCTCGCCTTTGGCGGTAGGCGGTGTGTACATCCCCTCATAGGCCAGGTTATCCCACAGGCGGGAGCATTGACCGGCACCCACCATATCGGCCAGCTTCCAGATCTCCGGCTTTTTCGACTGATCGAGCAGCGGTGCAGGCTTGGTCGGGAACGGCTGGGTTGGCGAAAGTTTTTCCCCCTGCACCGAACCGTCGCCCTGCGGCACCGGACGCTCTTCGATAGGCCAGACGTCCTCCCCCGTCAGGCGGTTAACCACAAACAGGAAGCCCTGCTTGGTGGCCTGTACCAGGGCCGGGATCTGCTTGCCGTCTACGGTGATATCCATCAGCGTTGGCGCGGAGTTGATATCGTAATCCCACACGTCGTGATGCACCCACTGGCGGGACCAGACCACTTTACCGGTATTGATGTCCAGCGCGGTTGTCGAGGTGCCAAGCGGGATCGCGTCGACACGGTTACCGCCCCAGTAGTTAGGCGACGGAGAGGAGACCGGCAGATAAACCAGGCCGTTGGCCTCGTCGGCGGACATGTGCGTCCAGACGTTAGCCGTCCCGGTGCGCTGGCGAATCTCTTCCGGGATCGCCTCGAAGGACCATTCCCGCTCGCCGGTCTGGGCATTGATAGAAAATACGGTGCCCGGAGGTGCTTCGGCGTAAGCCCAGTCTTTGCCGGCCCAGCCCACCAGCAGGTGGTTACCCACCACCGTTGGCGGTTGCAGGATGGAGAGCGGGAATTTGGCGTTAACGGTGTTCCACTGATTCACATCCAGCACGCCGTTGTTCGCAAAACCGGTGCAGGGTTTGCCTGAATCGGCATCCAGCGCAAAGAGCTTGCCGTCCACGGTGCCCATATAGACGATCTTCTGGCAGGCTTCGCCGGCGACTGGCTCTTTGGCCTGCCAGTAGGAGACGCCGCGGTTTTTCAGCACCGGCTGGGTTAGCGCTTTACGCGAAGACTTCGTGTCGTAGTGCCACTTCTCTTTCCCGGTGCCCGGATCCAGCGCAATCAGGCGATCGAAAGGGGTACCGATATAGAGCGTCTCGTTAGCAAAAATGGGCGTTGCTGACCAGACGGTTGCAGGGGTCTCGCCTTTACCATCCGACACATCGCCGGTATGGAACTCCCAGATTTTCGCCAATTTACCGACGTTCTCCGCCGTGATCTGGGTCAACGGGCTGTATTTCTGCGCGTTAAGCTGTCCGTGGAAGCTGTCCCAGGTGGCGGCAGAGGGCACCAGCGGGGTCGCTGGTTGCTCAGCCGAAGCCACTTTTTGTCCCTCGTTCTGCCCGGTAGAGGCTTCATCGGTGGTTTTGGTGGTTCCTGGCGCCTGTTGATCCGCTGCATCTACGTTGAGCTGTTCTTGCGTTCCCTGAGAGGCCTCAGTGGCTTTATCCTGCGCCTGCACAGAGAGTGGCGCGATCAGCAGCGCCAGCGCCGTCATGCTGACTTTCATGAAGGGGTAGTGTTTATCGTTATACACGGGTGGGACTCCTCAGGCTCTGACGCGGGTATTGTGGTGAACGGGCTTGCTGCTCAGCATAATCAGACCAATCAGGCCGACCACCATCGCTGCAGTAATGATGTACTGGTGCAGCAGCGCGGCGGCGAATCCAATACCAATGAGTACCACGAGGGTGACGATAATCAGAAAGATACGCGCCCCACGGCCAGATGCGGCACGTAACATCAAGGTCAGTACCGCCAGTACCGCACTGGCAATGGCGACGCCCAACGCACCGATGGTATCGGTAACGCCGGTAAGGGGCGTCAGCCAGGCGTATAACGCCACCGCGACGCCAATGACCGCAGCCAGCAGCAGCAATATCGTGCCAGCGCGGGAGGATTGAGAATGTAACATACCAGGAACTCCCCCTATCAAAACAAAAATTAACCAATAATTCAGGCTCGTGGATTTATGCGGCTGCGACTTGCATGGGCAATAGCGAAAAACTCAGGCAGTAAGAAAAACAGCGGCATAGATCACTAAACGTAACTGAGTATAGAAGAAGGTTTTTAAAGGGGGCGTTCAAACACGGCATAGCCGCGTAGTTGGGCATAAAAAATGCCGCCTGAGGAGGTGGCATAGTGATGTTAACGAACCAGATGCAAGAAGTGGAGATGCTTTTCGTACTGGTCGAGAATATCGTTAACCAGCTGCTCCGGGTTCCAGCTCATCACGTCGTAATTCTGTCCCCCTTCTTTGAGGTAGACTTCCGCACGATAGTATCTGTGTTGCTCCGCCGGCTGTTCGTCGTTGTCTGTCGCCGCCAGGGCAAAGGTTGATTTGTCGGAATCGGATCTTTAGTTGACTGACATAATGTCATCGGGCAGGTAAAACGACAAAAGAAAAAGCCCCGCGATATTACTATCGCAGGGCTTATCTAATCTGGCGGAAGCGCAGAGATTCGAACTCTGGAACCCTTTCGGGTCGCCGGTTTTCAAGACCGGTGCCTTCAACCGCTCGGCCACACTTCCAGAATGAGGCGAACTATAAACACCTCCTTGCGCCCTGTAAAGCGTGCCCGCGATCGTTCGCCTGAAAAATAGTCAAAATGCGTTTAATCGGTTGAATAGCCAACATCCTGACCATTTTATCAGCACAAAATCACGCACAGACCGCTCAATGTTTTTTGATATACATATCTTTGGTGAAGTAGTACCCCAGCTTATCCGGCGTAAATCCGCCCACCCACGGCTTCACCAGATGGGTACGCACGTAGTGATAGACCGGGATCGCCGGGACATCCCGCGCCAGCAGATCTTCTGCCTGCTGGTAAAATGCCCCGCGCTCGGCAGTGGTTTTCGCTTTCGCGGCATTGGCCAGCGCCTCGTCATAGGCGGCATTGCTGTACTGGCTGGTATTCTGACTGTCACCGGTACGGAAGTTATTCAGGAAAGTCGCCGCATCGTCGAAATCGGCGATCCAGGCGTAGCGCACCGCGTCAAAATTGTGGGTGTGCATGGTGTCCAGCATCGTTTTCCACTCCTGGTTTTGCAGCTTCGCCTCCACGCCGAGGTTTTTCTTCCACATCGAGCTGACGGCAATGGCAATCCGCTGGTGGGATTCCGAGGTGTTATACAGGAGGTTAAAGCTGAGCGGGTGACCGTCGTTAAAGCCAGCTTCGTTCAACAGTTTTTTCGCTTCGGCAATGCGTTTATCCATCGGCCAGCTGGCGTAATCCGGATTTTTCAGTTTCACCCCGCCGATATCCGGCTGGCTAATCACCCACGCTGGACGCTGCCCCTGCCCCAGCACCTTCCCGGCAATAATCTCTTTATCCAGCGCCAGGTTCAGCGCCTTGCGTACGCGCGGATCGTTAAACGGGGGACGGGAGGTATTGAACTGGTAGTAGTAGGTTGCCAGCTGCGGCGAGACATCCACCTCTTTGCCCAGCGTTTTTTGTAGCTGCGCGAACTGGTTGATAGGCAGTGTATAAGCGATATCGATTTCACCCGCCCTGTAGCGGTTCACGTCGGCGGCTTCGGAGGTGATGGGCAGGTAAGTCACCTTGTTGATCACCGTATGGGCATTGTCCCAGTAGCGCGGGTTGCGCTCGGCGACAATCCGCTCGTTGACCACCCACTGCTTGAGGGTATAGGCCCCGCTGCCAACAAAGTGTTCCGGCCTGGACCATTTATCGCCGTAGCGACCAATCAGGACCTTATCCACCGGCACCAGCGACGGGTGCGCCAGCATGGCAAGAAATGCCGCGTTGGGCTGATCCAGCGTCACTTCCAGGGTGGTGTCGTTCAGCGCCTTCACCCCCAGGGTTTCAGGGGCTTTTTTGCCCTCGGCGATATCGGCGGCGTTGACCATATGCATGTTGCCTGGGAAGCTGGCATACGGCGAGACGGTTTTCGGGTCCACCAGCCGCTGCCAGCTCCAGACTACGTCCTGGGCAGTAATCGCTGTACCGTCGCTCCAGGTAATCCCCGGACGGAGATGGAAGGTCCAGACGGTGTTGTCTTTGTTCTCCCATTTCTCGGCCAGCCGCGGCTGGATCTCACCCTGCGGCGAGACGCTCACCAGCCCATCGAATATATCGCTGATAATATTGAATTCGACATCGCTTTCGACTTTATGCGGATCGAGAGATGCCGGTTCATTGCCATTATTCCTGACCAGTTCCTGCTTCTCTGCCAGCTCTGTTCCTGCCGGTACACTAGCGGCGAACGCCGTTGTGCTTGCGCACAGGATGCCTGCCGTCAGTAAAGAGAGGGTAAATGTTGCTTGTGATGAGGGTTTCATGTCCTTCGCCTTATTGTTTCGTTTTGTCGACGCAAAATAACTCTTAGCGTTGAGTCAGGAATAAGGCAATATATTTCAGTGACCTATAAGAGCTTGATCTGATTAACCCTGACAAACCGTGGTTCGTGCTACATTGCGCAGGTTACGGAACATTTCATGCTACCTCAATACCTAAGATGCTGAGTAAAGATGGGTAAAACCATTTTATAAGCGGCGCGTCGTTTTCTATTCTTGCCGTCAATTACATCTGTCATAAGAGAGTGACTCATGGATCGTATTATTAGTTCTTCACGCGACCGCACATCGCTACTCAGCACCCACAAGGTGCTGCGCAACACCTACTTTATGCTCAGCCTGACGCTGGCCTTCTCCGCGCTGACGGCCACCGCCAGCACCGTGCTGATGCTGCCATCGCCGGGGCTGATCCTGACTCTGGTTGGTATGTATGGTCTGATGTTCCTGACCTACAAAACGGCTAACAAGCCGGTAGGTATTTTGTCGGCGTTCGCCTTCACCGGTTTCCTGGGCTACATCCTGGGGCCAATGCTTAATACCTACCTGTCCGCCGGTATGGGCGATCTGATCGGTCTGGCGCTGGGCGGTACCGCGCTGGTCTTCTTCTGCTGTTCTGCCTACGTGCTGACCACCCGCAAAGACATGTCCTTCCTCGGCGGTATGCTGATGGCGGGCATCGTGGTAGTACTGATCGGTATGGTGGCGAACATCTTCCTGCAGTTACCGGCCCTGCACCTGGCTATCAGCGCCGTATTCATCCTGATCTCCTCCGGGGCGATCCTGATGGAAACCAGCAACATCATTCATGGCGGTGAGACGAACTACATCCGCGCTACCGTGAGCCTGTATGTGTCGCTGTACAACATCTTCGTCAGCCTGTTGAGCATCCTGGGCTTCGCCAGCCGCGATTAACCGACAGTGCTCTGTAACAAGCCCCGCTTATGCGGGGCTTTCTTTTTTGGTAAACTGTCACGGTTTTCGATAATTTCGTGATGATTATGCTGAACTTTGAAGGTAAAGAGATTGAGACCGATAGCGAAGGCTATCTGAAAGAGACCAGCCAGTGGAGCGAAGGGCTGGCGGCGATTATCGCCGAAAAAGAGTCTATCGCCCTGACGCCAGAGCACTGGGAAGTGGTGCGCTTTGTGCGCGACTTCTATCTGGAATTCAACACCTCCCCCGCCATCCGCATGCTGGTGAAAGCGATGGCCAATAAATATGGCGAGGAGAAAGGCAACAGCCGCTATCTCTATCGTCTGTTCCCGAAAGGCCCGGCAAAACAGGCGACCAAAATCGCCGGTCTGCCTAAGCCCGTGAAGTGCATTTAATAGCGAATACCGAAGTTCACGTATTCCCGGCCGGGTTGATGCGGTTCTGACAGAACCTTTTCAACCCGTGCAATGCGCGGCCCGCCCGCCTTAAGCCAGGCGAGCAGTTTATCGACCTGTTCCGCCTCGCCGCAGGCCACCACTTCGACGCTTCCGTCATCCATATTACGCGCGTAACCGGTCAGCCCCAGCTCCGTGGCTTCTCGCTGCGTGCTGTAACGAAAGCCCACACCCTGAACCGTGCCGTGAACCCACGCGATGATGCAGACATTTGCCATACTCCCTCCCCTTATCCATGCCTGACCTGAACCCAAAGAATAGCAAATTATGGCTACAGGTTTAGCGTAGCGTTTTGGGTAAACAGCCGTAATGCTGGCGGAAACGGGCCGTAAAACGCGAGCTGGACAGGTACCCGCACTGCATGGCGATCTCGCCGATGGGCAGGCGGGTCGACTGTAGCTGCGAAAGTGCTACCGCCATACGCACCTCCTCCACAATCTGGCGAAAACTTTGCGACTCTTCCCGTAAGCGTCGGCGCAAGGTGGGTACGCTTACGGCCAGACGGCTGGCGATCTCCTGCGCGGTCCATGCCTTACCGGGCGACACCATGATGAAATGCCGCACCTGCTCGGTGAGATTGATATTTCTCTCGATAAGCAGCGGCCCGGCCACCCCATCATGCAGCAGCGCCAGCAGGAGCCCGAAGGCCTGATGCTTTTGCAGCTCTTCCGGAAAACCGTGCCGCACCGCATGCAGCAGATTGCTCCACATAAAGGCCAGCCCTTCGCTGAGCGGAGCACACAACGAGTCCGTTCTGGTGCGCGGCCAGGATTGCAGGTAGCGCGTTTTAAACTCGGCGATAATGTCGGGGGATAACAGCAGCAAATCGGAATGAAACAGCTCCTGCGCGGGCTGGTTAATGATTTCCATTGGGGTATTCGCCGGAATAATGATTAGCTCATCCGGCGTCGCCACTAAGCGCCGCTCCTCCTGAATAATCACCTTGCTGCCGTGTGTAATGTGGCAAATGGCCGGGTAAAAAAGCTTTACGTGGTGCAGGCGATGCATCTTGCTGGCATTAACCTCAGCCGCTGTCAGATGATTATGTTGAAAATGAAAATCCTGCACCGGACCACCTTTTATCGTGCGTATGTTGCGGTTAATTGCGCTTTCGCCAGTACGTGGCTGTTGAGCATGAAGCCGACCAGGGCGCCGCTGGCATTACTGTCGATGGGCAGTTTATCCACGTTCAGCGCCCAGACGGTGAACTGATAGGGGTGCGGTTTATCCCCTTCCGGCGGACACGCCCCACCGAAGCCAGCATACCCGAAATCATTCCGCCCCTGCACCGCCCCTGCGGGTAATTTATCGCTGTTCGTTTTTCCGGCGCCAGCGGGCAGGCTCAGCGTGTGAGCGGGAAGATTGACCAGGGTCCAGTGCCACCAGCCGCTGCCGGTGGGGGCAGCAGGATCGTAGGCCGTGATGGCAAAACTTTTTGTGCCCGCCGGGGGATGCTGCCAGGCCAGCTGTGGCGAGGCATTTCCTCCCTTGCAGCCAAAGCCAGTAAAAACCTGCTGTTGCGTTAAGGGGTGGCCGTCGGCGATATCCTGACTGCTGAGACTAAACGGCAATGCCGCAGACGCAGTAAAATTGATTGTCGCCAGCGCAATGGCGGCGATGGCAATGTGCTTTTTCATTGTGGTTTCCTTTTGCTGAACCGGAAACCTCACTCTAAAGCTCACAACGAATTCATAATGTGCCTGAGCGATTTTAAAATGTGCCGAAACGCTCAATAGTGTCCGCAGATGATTGCCACTGGCCATCTGTGCTACTCTACGCGCCATTTCCCTGGAATCGACAGAACTGAAAATTATGAGTGTACGTTTAGTGTTAGCCAAAGGGCGCGAGAAATCATTGCTGCGCCGCCATCCCTGGGTCTTCTCCGGTGCAGTTGCCCGTATGGAAGGCAAAGCCAGCCTCGGTGAAACCATCGATATCGTTGACCACCAGGGGAAATGGTTAGCGCGCGGCGCATACTCGCCTGCGTCCCAGATCCGGGCGCGCGTCTGGACGTTTGATAAAGAGGAATCCATCGATATCGATTTCTTCGTCCGTCGCCTGCAGCAGGCGCAGCAGTGGCGCGACTGGCTGGCAAAACGCGACGGGCTGGACAGCTACCGCCTGATCGCCGGTGAATCCGACGGTCTGCCAGGCGTGACCATCGACCGTTTTGGCAATTTCCTGGTGCTGCAACTGCTAAGCGCGGGGGCAGAGTATCAGCGGGCGGCGTTAATCAGCGCGCTGCAGACACTGTTCCCTGAGTGTGCCATTTACGATCGCAGCGACGTCGCGGTGCGTAAAAAAGAGGGCATGGAACTGACTCAGGGTCCGGTAACGGGCGAACTGCCCCCTGCCCTGCTGCCTATCGAAGAGCACGGCATGAAACTGCTGGTGGATATTCAGGGCGGCCACAAAACCGGTTACTACCTCGATCAGCGCGACAGCCGTCTGGCAACACGCCAGTACGTTGCCGATAAGCGCGTGCTGAACTGCTTCTCCTACACCGGCGGCTTTGCGGTGTCGGCGCTGATGGGCGGTTGTGCTCAGGTGGTGAGCGTCGATACGTCCCAGGAAGCGCTGGACGTGGCGAAGCAGAACGTCGAGCTTAACAAGCTGGATCTGAGCAAAGCCGAATTTGTTCGCGATGATGTCTTTAAGCTGCTGCGCAAATATCGCGACCAGGGCGAGACGTTTGACGTGATCGTCATGGATCCGCCGAAATTCGTGGAAAATAAAAACCAGCTGATGGGTGCCTGCCGTGGGTACAAAGACATTAACATGCTCGCCATCCAGCTGATTAACCCGGGCGGCGTGTTGCTGACCTTCTCCTGTTCCGGCCTGATGACCACCGAATTATTCCAGAAAATTATCGCGGATGCCGCTGTAGATGCTGGTCGTGATGTACAATTTATAGAGCAGTTCCGTCAGGCGGCCGATCATCCGGTGATCGCTACCTATCCGGAAGGGCTGTATCTGAAAGGATTTGCCTGTCGCATCATGTAACTTGAAAAGTGGAATGTTGCCCACACCTATAGTGTAAGTAACGTTTCCCGGGAGGTGACTATGAATGCCAGCAAATTCGGTATCGGCCAGCAGGTCCGCCATTCCCTGTTAGGTTATCTGGGTGTGGTCGTGGATATCGACCCGGAATATTCTCTCGACGAGCCGTCAGCGGATGAGCTGGCGGTGAATGCAGAACTCCGCGCCGCGCCCTGGTACCACGTGGTTATGGAAGATGACGATGGCCAGGCCGTGCATACCTATCTTGCCGAAGCCCAGTTAAGTAGCGAACAGCAGGATGAACATCCTGAACAGCCATCGATGGATGAACTGGCGCAAACGATCCGCAAACAGTTGCAGGCGCCGCGCCTGCGTAACTAATGAAAACCCGGTAGCCCACGGCTGACCGGGTTTTTTATTACTTCGCCATCCCGAGGCGTGGGATCTCAATCGCCGGGCAGCGATCCATCACCACATTCAGGCCTGCGTCCCGTGCCAGCACCGCCGCCTGTTCGTTAATCACCCCGAGCTGTAACCACAACGTTTTCGCCCCGACTGCAATGGCTTCCTGCGCCACCCCCCAGGCCGCTTCAGAGTTGCGGAACACATCCACCATGTCGATTTTTTCCGGTACTTCCGCCAAGGTGCCGTACCCCTGCTGGCCCAGCAATGTTTTACCTGCCACTTTTGGTGATACCGGGATCACGTGATAGCCCTGGTCGAGCAGATATTTCATCACCCGATAACTCGGGCGATCGGGCTTATCACTCGCCCCCACCAACGCAATGGTTCGGGTGGTGGTAAGGATGTCAGCTATGGTGTTCTCTTTCATTTATCTCCTCCTGGCTCGTTCAAACCGGGTATCAACGCCGTTAAACAACTTCTCATCCCATACGTCTGTATGAGGGCAAATTGCCGGACCCTGTCTATATGTTAGTAAATATGATTAACGAAAAATTTTGATACATTATTCAAGACGCATGTCTTTTAAGAGGGCTCTCTATGAAAACCGGCATTGCCTGGAGTCTGTTTGCGCTGCTCATGCCGGTTTGCGTTTTCGCCACAACGCTGCGGCTCTCTACAGACATCGACCTGCTGGTACTTGATGGCAAAAAAGTCTCCAGTTCCCTGCTGCGCGGCGCCGATAGCATAGAGTTGGACAACGGTCCGCATCAGATTGTCTTCCGGGTAGAAAAAACCATTCGCCTTGGCAATCACGAGGAGCGCATCTATATCTCCCCTCCTCTGGTCGCCAGCTTTAACACGCAGCGGATCAGTCAGGTTAATTTTAGCCTTCCGCGGCTGGAAACAGAAAAAGAGTCACAACTTTTTGATAAATCACCGCAAATCGAGTTGCTGGATGGCGACGCGACCCCGATTCCGGTCAAGCTGGATATTCTGGCGATCACCAATACGCCGAACGGCGTCAATTACGAGTACGACACTGAGCGCTATAACAAAGCCGGGCAGAGCGCCTCGATACCGCAGTTTTCTACCACCATGGCCGATGACAGCACGCTCTTATCCGGCGTGTCTGAACTGGATATGCCGCCACCGCAATCCCAGAGCATGACGGAGCAGCGCCTGAAATACTGGTTTGCCCAGGCCGATCCCGAGACCCGAAGCCGTTTCCTGCAATGGGCGAAACAACAACCCTCGTCCTGAGCCGCATTTTTTATCCCTTTCTCTTGCAGCGTCAGGTGCTTCCAGTAATCTGTAGCCAGTTAACTAACGGATAGAGACTATGGAACTCACAACCCGCACACTGCCGGAACGCAAACATATTGCCCTTGTCGCGCACGATCACTGCAAACAGATGCTGCTCAACTGGGTCCAGCGTCATAAATCCCTGCTGGGACAACATCAGCTTTCGGCCACCGGAACAACCGGCAACCTGATCCATCGGGAGACCGGGCTGCAGGTGAATGCCATGCTGAGCGGCCCTATGGGGGGCGATCAGCAGGTGGGTGCCCAGATTTCGGAAGGAAAGATTGATGTGCTGATCTTCTTCTGGGACCCGCTCAATGCGGTACCGCACGATCCGGACGTAAAAGCCCTGCTGCGTCTGGCAACGGTGTGGAATATTCCGGTCGCCACTAACCTGTCGACGGCGGACTTTATTATCGAATCCCCGCAGTTCAACTCGCCGGTGGAGATCCTGATCCCGGATTATCAGCGCTATCTGGCTGAACGTCTGAAGTAAATGTGTCCTGCCGGGTGGCGGCTTCGCCTTACCCGGCCTACGGTTTACGCGCTACCGGCACGTCTATATTTTTCAATATCTCAACAAAACGTGACGGCTGCTGTTTATTGAACAGCAACCAGACCCGATGGCGGGCGCGGGTCATCGCCACATATAACAATCGCCGCTCTTCGGCATCGGGAAAGTCTTCCGTCGCAGGCAGCAGAGCCTGCTCCATGACCGATTCACGCGCAGGTGCTGGGAAACCGTCGCTCCCCTCCTGTAACCCCACGACGATGGCATAGTCCGCCTGCTGCCCCTTGCTGGCATGGATCGTCATAAAATCCAGCTGCAACTTTGGCCAGCGGGTCGCGGCTTTCTCCAGGCTGGCGGGCTTGAGATGCTGATAGCGCGCCAGCACCAGAATGCGCTCCTCCGGTCTGGCGTAACCGCTCAGCTTATCCAGCAGGGCATCGAGCTGATCGTCTGCCAGCAGCGTGACCGCTTTTTTGTCCCCAGCCGAGAGGCTGTTCAGCGGTTTTGCCAGCTGATGCGGGTTCTGCTGGATAAAGCGGTTGGCGATCTCACCGATCCGGTTATTGAAGCGGTAGGTGGTATCCAGATCGCAGCGATCGCCTTCGCCAAAGTAATGGTGAAACGCGGTTGTCAGCGACAGCTGCGCGCCACTGAAGCGATAGATCGCCTGCCAGTCATCCCCCACAGCGAACAGGGTGGTGTGCTTGTTCTGTGCCCGTAGCGCCGCCAGCAGTGCCGCACGCTGAGGGGAGATGTCCTGAAACTCATCCACCAGAATGTGTTTCCAGGGGCTGATAAAACGGCCTTTCTCCAGAATAACGATCGCCTGATGAATCAGGCCGGAAAAATCGACGGCGTTTTCTGCCTTCAGGGCAGCTTTCCACGCCTTAAGCAGGGGAGCCATTAACTTCACCCGCTTTGAAAACAGCGCCCGCACCTCTTCAGGGGCACCGGCAATCATCTCTGCCTGAGCGCCGCCGTGCATGCGCATCAGGCTCACCCAGCGATCGAGCCGGGGTGCCAGTCGGCGCGCCAGCTTCTCGTTTTGCCAGAAACTGCCCTCCGGCACGTCCCAGTTCAGCTCCTCTTCCAGCCACTGGCGCCAGCCTTTGGCCTGCGCTTTTTTCTCGCTGCACTGCTGCTGCCAGGCATCTATAAATAGCTTCTGTCGCGCCGCGGTGTCGTTTTCAAGCTCGCTGACCACGGGCACTTTTTTACTCCCCTGCTGAATGATGTGCAGGGCCAGGGCGTGGAAGGTCCGGGCGGTAATGTCGCGGGTATGCAGCCGCGCCTCTATCCGCTCATCCATCTCCTGGGCCGCCTTACGGCCAAAGGCCAGGAGTAAAATCTGATCGGCAGAGGCTTCATTGCGGGTCAGCAGCCAGCCTGCCCGGGCCACCAGCACCGAGGTTTTGCCGCTACCGGCACCGGCCAGCACCAGCAGCGACGACTCGCCGTTGACCACCGCCCGGGCCTGGGCCGGATTGAGGGGGGAAGACTCAATACCGGCAAAAAAGTCGGCATACTGGCTGAGCATGGCGTCGGTCCACGCCTGATTGTGCGCCAGCCTGCTCTGGTCAATGTCCTTCAGCCAGGCCTGACACTGACGCCAGGCTTCCCGGCAGTTATCAAACTCGTCGAGCCTTGAGACGGACAACGGCAAGGCCTGTAACGCCTGGCGAATTTTTTGCTGCAAACCGAGCGTTTTTTCCCGCGTCAGCCAGCTGTTTTGCTCATTTGTTGCGGCAATGTCATTCAGCGCGTTTTGCAGGACCTGCGCCGCCACCTCACTCATTTCAGCACTCCACTGCTGCCAGAGCGTGTTCAGATGACGGTGAAAACGCTGGGTTTCTGCCCACTCGGTGCCATGCAGGCGGACCACTTTTTCATCGGGCAGAACAAACTCCAGCTCCCCCCAGACCAGGCCGCGTTTGCAGTGAATGGCCAATAGCTGATTGAAAGGGATGAGATATTCATGACGTTCGCCTGAGACCTTGACCCCGGCGTTGAGCAGAACGACTTTGTCGTACGGATGTTGTGCCAGGCGCTTGCCTAACGATGTTGCTTTCAGTTCCATGTCCAGCCTGATCCACGACGTGAATAATTGCATAACAGTTTAACTGCCAGTTTTCAGGTGCTCCAGCGCAAAAAAACGTTACAATCATCAGGGCTTCACCATTCCGGTAAGAATTGAGGTTTTATGCGTACCGTTCTGAATATTTTGAATTTTGTGCTGGGTGGTTTTGTCACTACCCTCTCCTGGCTGCTGGCGACGCTGGTCAGCGTGGTGCTGATCTTTACCCTGCCGCTGACGCGCTCCTGCTGGGAAATCACCAAACTCTCGCTGGTGCCTTACGGTAACGAAGCGGTTCACGTGGATGAACTGGAGCCTGACAGTAAAAGTACGCTGATGAACACCGGCGGAACGCTGCTCAATATTCTGTGGCTGATCTTTTTCGGCTGGTGGCTGTGTGTGATGCATATAGCGGCGGGGATCGCCCAGTGCCTGACCCTGATTGGCATCCCCGTCGGGATCGCCAATTTCAAAATTGCCGCCATCGCTTTATGGCCGGTCGGACGCCGGGTTGTGCCGGTAGAAGTGGCTCGCGCCGCGCGGGAAGCCAACGCCCGCCGCCGTTTTCCGTAACAAGGACCTCGCGCGCACATGCTAAGCCCTCTGCTTCGCCGCTACACCCTGAACAGCGCCTGGCTCTACAATGCCCGGATCTTTATTGCCCTGTGTGGCAGTACCGCCCTGCCCTGGTGGCTGGGCGAAGTAAAGCTGACCATCCCGCTGACGCTGGGGGTGGTTGCCGGCGCGCTGGCCGACCTGGACGATCGTCTTACCGGTCGGCTGCGCAATCTGGTTATCACCCTGATCTGCTTTTTTATCGCCTCTGCATCGGTTGAGCTGCTCTTTCCGTGGCCATGGTTTTTCGCGATTGGGCTGACGCTCTCCACCAGCGTTTTTATCCTGTTGGGTGGGCTGGGCCAGCGCTACGCCACCATCGCCTTTGGCGCGCTGCTTATTGCCATCTATACCATGCTGGGGGTGTCGCTGTATGACCAGTGGTATCAACAGCCGGTGCTGCTGTTGCTGGGCGCGGTCTGGTATAACCTGCTGACGCTCGCCGGGCATCTTATTTTCCCCATTCGCCCGTTACAGGATAATCTTGCCCGCAGCTATGAGCAGCTGGCCCACTATCTGGAATTAAAGTCCCGGCTCTTCGATCCAGATATCGAAGATGACGGCCAGGCACCGCTGTACGATCTGGCCCTGGCGAACGGGCAACTGGTGACCACGCTAAACCAGACCAAAGCATCGTTACTTACCCGTTTACGCGGCGATCGTGGTCAGCGCGGCACCCGCCGAACCCTACACTATTACTTTGTGGCGCAGGATATCCACGAACGCGCCAGCTCATCGCATATTCAGTACGCCGAACTGCGCGAAAAGTTTCGCTACAGCGACGTGATGTTCCGCTTCCAGCGCCTGTTGTCGATGCAGTCGCAAGCCTGCCAGCAGCTGTCGCGCTCCATTCTGCTGCGCACCCCTTATCAACACGATCCGCGATTTGAACGCGCATTTACCCACCTGGATGCGGCGCTCGACCGCGTTCAGGCCAGCGGCACCTCTGCTGAGCAGATGAAAGCGCTGGGTTTTCTGTTAAATAACTTACGCGCCATTGATGCCCAGCTCGCCACTATCGAATCTGAACAGGCGCTGGCAACACCCGGTAATGATGTGAATAACCAGCTTGCGGATGACAGCCTGCATGGGTTTAGCGATATCTGGCTGCGTTTAAGTCGTCATTTTTCCCCGGAATCGGCGCTGTTTCGCCATGCGGTGAGGATGTCGCTGGTGCTCTGTATTGGTTATGCTTTTATACAGATAACCGGGCTTAATCACGGCTACTGGATTTTGCTCACCAGCCTCTTTGTCTGTCAGCCCAACTACAATGCCACCCGCCACCGGCTGGCGCTGCGTATTCTCGGCACCCTGGTTGGGGTCGCTGTCGGGTTACCCATCCTTTACTTTGTTCCTTCGCTGGAAGGTCAGCTGATCTTAATTGTGATCACCGGCGTGCTGTTTTTTGCGTTTCGTAATGTGCAATATGCTCACGCCACCATGTTTATCACTCTGCTGGTGCTGCTCTGCTTCAACCTGCTCGGGGAAGGTTTTGAGGTGGCCCTGCCGCGCGTCATTGATACGTTAATTGGCTGCGCCATTGCCTGGGCTGCGGTGAGTTTCATCTGGCCGGACTGGCGGTTCCGTAATCTGCCTCGGGTGCTGGATCAGGCGATGAACGCCAACTGCCGTTATCTTGATGCCATTCTTGAGCAGTATCATCAGGGGCGCGATAACCGCCTGGCGTACCGTATCGCCCGGCGTGATGCCTATAACCGCGACGCGGAGCTGGCGTCTGTGGTGTCGAATATGTCCACGGAGCCGCGGGCAACCGCAGAAACCCGTGAAGTTGCATTCCGTTTGCTGTGCCTCAACCATACTTTTACCAGCTATATCGCCGCGTTGGGCGCGCACCGCGAGCGGCTCACCAGCCCCGCAATCCTGGGATTGCTCGACGATGCGGTCTGCTACGTTGATGATGCACTTCATCAACGTCCGGCGGATGAGCCTCGTGTTCAGCAGGCATTAAGCGAACTGGCGCAACGCATTTCACATATTGAGCCGGGAGCCGAGAGCAAAGCGCCTCTGGTTCTGCAGCAAATTGGTCTGCTCATCGCGTTGCTGCCAGAAATTTGTCGCCTACAGCAGCACGTTAATCAGCTGCCGGAGTAAGGGGAGTCTCTACCGGCAGCTTTTTGTACCACTCCACAAGCTCCTGGCGTCTGACTTCCGGGAGTGCAGCGACGTGCAGCCCGGTGATGGCCCCTTCCAGTGCAAACAGCACCTTATAACTGAGGTGCTTGTTCAGCGCTTTGATCTTCAGCCAGGACTGCTCCGCCCCCAGCGCGCGTAATGCCTCTTCGGTGGTGATGCCCGCTTCATAAAGCAGGATCTCCAGTTGAAAGGTGAGATTGGGTAAATCTTTCAGCCTTTCGCGCTTATAGCGTGCGCTGCGCTCCCGCCGCGCCGCCTCCAGCGCAAACGAGGAGAGCTGCAGAAGCTTTTCGCGATCCTGCCAGAGACCTTCATCAACGCGATAATAGTTCAACAACACAGGCCGCCCCCGCTTTACCAGCGACAGGAAAGTCGAGGCATGTTTTACACAGTAAGGTGCGCTCTCCTCACAGGCCCGCAGGTATAACTCCCCTTCCGACACCATGGCAAATACCGTGTCATCTACCGCCAGAGTGTAACCGCCAAACAGGGCGCGATAGTGCACCTTGCCGAGAGGAGACAGGTATTCTGCTGATTGATAGATCCGTTCATACGATAACTTTTTCATGATATTTCCCTTTTAAATCATGGAGTAATGGTGAGTTCGTTTGTTAACGGATCCGTTAGCCAGAAAATAGGTAACTTATAATCGAACGGCAAGATGATTTTTCAATACGACTGAATTACAAACCAAATTTGCGAGGAGCTTTCCGAAAATGAGGTTGATCTTTAGTCGCACAGGGGTTACTGTATATCCATACAGTAACCACAGGGCTGGATTGATTATGTACTCTTCAGGCTATGCAAACCGTTCAACTACTTTCTCTTCAACCGCAGGTAAAAGCGCGCTGAATTCCACTGCGCCTGTTTCCACCGGGCTGATTAGTGAAGTGCTCTACCGTGAAGACCAGCCCATGATGACGCAGCTGTTATTGCTGCCCCTGTTACAGCAGCTTGGTCAGCAGTCTCGCTGGCAGTTGTGGCTTACGCCGCAGCAGAAATTGAGCCGGGAGTGGGTGCAGTCCGCTGGCTTACCACTCACAAAAGTGATGCAGATAAGTCAGATGGATCCATGCCATACTGTAGATTCAATGGTGAGGGCGTTGCGTACCGGGAATTACAGCGTCGTGATCGGCTGGTTTACGCACGAGTTGACGGAAACGGAACAACATCGTCTGGCTGAAGCCGCCGAAGAAGGTAATGCGCTCGGCTTCATAATGCGTCCCATTCGAATGAATGCTCTGGGCAACGGACACCTTTCTGGGCTAAAAATTCACTCCAATTTGTATCATTAAGTAAAAATAAGAGTATTCCTGGAATTTTTTTTGCGCCCTCTGTACGCCGTTGGTTCTCTATATAAAAGCCGCGAAAAGTCTTGTCTGCCGCGGCTTTCTTCATTTTAGCACGCCTTAAATTGCGCAATAAATGTTAAATATTGTGTATACAAAACTTTTTTTTTCATATGCCTGACAGAGTTCACACTTGTAAGTTTTCAGGTACGTTGTAGACTTTACATCGCCAGGGGTGCTCGGCCTAAGCCGAAGATATCGGTAGGTTTACTCTTTGTCCCCGCCCCCCGGTGAAGGATTTAACCGTGACTCTCATTGAGATTCTCATGGCGATTTTTGGATGATAACGAGGCGCAAAAAATGAAAAAGACAGCTATCGCGATTGCAGTGGCACTGGCTGGTTTCGCTACCGTAGCGCAGGCCGCTCCGAAAGATAATACCTGGTACGCTGGTGCTAAACTGGGCTGGTCTCAGTTCCATGACACTGGCTGGTATAACGACGCTCTGAACAACGACGGTCCAACTCATGAAAGCCAGCTGGGCGCAGGCGCGTTCGGTGGTTATCAGGTTAACCCGTACGTTGGCTTCGAAATGGGTTACGACTGGCTGGGCCGTATGCCTTACAAAGGCGACAACGTTAACGGCGCATTCAAAGCTCAGGGCGTTCAGCTGACTGCTAAACTGGGCTACCCAGTAAATGACGCTGTAGACATCTACACCCGTCTGGGCGGCATGGTATGGCGTGCAGACTCCAGCAACAGCATCGCTGGCGACGACCATGACACCGGCGTATCCCCAGTATTCGCTGGTGGCGTTGAGTGGGCTATGACCCGTGACGTTGCTACCCGTCTGGAATACCAGTGGGTTAACAACATCGGCGACGGCAACACCGTTGGTGTTCGTCCAGACAACGGCATGCTGAGCGTGGGTGTTTCCTACCGTTTCGGCCAGCAGGAAGAAGCAGCGCCAATCGTTGCTCCAGCTCCAGCACCGGCTCCAGAAGTACAGACCAAGCACTTCACTCTGAAGTCTGACGTTCTGTTCAACTTCAACAAAGCAACCCTGAAACCAGAAGGTCAGCAGGCACTGGATCAGCTGTACACCCAGCTGAGCAACCTGGATCCTAAAGATGGTTCCGTAGTGGTTCTGGGCTTCACCGACCGTATCGGTTCTGACGCTTACAACCAGGGTCTGTCTGAGAAACGTGCTCAGTCCGTTGTTGATTACCTGATCTCTAAAGGTATCCCGGCTAACAAGATCTCCCCACGTGGTATGGGCGAATCTAACCCAGTTACCGGTTCTACCTGTGACAACGTGAAAGCTCGCGCTGCACTGATCGACTGCCTGGCTCCAGATCGTCGCGTAGAGATCGAAGTTAAAGGCATCAAAGACGTTGTAACTCAGCCAGCGGCATAAGTTATCGTCTGACAAAAAACCCCGCCATGGTGCGGGGTTTTTTATTGCCTGAAGAAAAGTAAAACGCTACTTTTTACCGGCCAGCAGCGCCTGAAGATCGGTTTTCAGGGTCGACATCTGACTGGCGTACTTCTCTTTATGTTCCGCATCTTCAATCAGCTGCACGATGGTTTCTGACAAGGTTTTCCCCCGTCGCTGGGCAAGCCCGGCCAGACGCTGCCAGACCATAAACTCCAGATCGATCGACTTTTTACGGGTGTGCTGGTGCTCAGCATTAAAGTGCCGTTTGCGCCGCGCACGGATAGTCTGCTTCATTCGGTTCAGTAAGGCGGGATTAATATGCTTTTCAATCCAGCCATTGACCAGAATGGGTTCATTTTCGAGGGTCAGCAATAAATCTACAGCTTCTTTTGCGGCACTGGCTTCGAGGTAGCAGGTGATCAACTCCCCTTCACGGTGTTTTTTGACCAGATACTTCCATTTCCAGCCGCTTTCGAGATTTTCCAGTTGTTGATATTTCATTGCGATCTCAGTGTGACCGTGTAACTGTGTTCAGAATATCAGTTTTTTAGCAATCTGCTGAAAAGAAATCATATCCTGTGACACGCGGTGACGCATTCCTGCCCGGAAACCCCCATTCCCTCATGTGCAGAGCCTGCGCCTTACGGTATACTCCATCGTTTTACTTCTGACTAAAAAACATCAACTTTGACCATTACGAAACTTGCATGGCGTGACCTTGTTCCGGATACCGACAGTTATCAGGAACTGTTTGCACAGCCAGATCTCGCGAAAGAAGACGAATACATCCTCAGCGACACTCAGCCCCGTTTGCATTACGCGCTGGAGCAGGTGTTAAGCCCATGGGCCACCTCGCCATTCATGTTGTTGAAAGCGCCAGACGAAGCGGAGTATCTGAATCTTCTGGCAGATGCCATGCGGCAGCTGCAGCCAGAAGCCGGAACGGTCTTTGGTGGTGAGTACCGCATCGATGGGCATACCGTTACCTTTGAACCCGCCACCGTACCCGATGGCCGTTTTGCAGTCACCGGCAACATCGTCCAGGCGGGCTGGACAGAAGCAGAACAGCTGTTCGGCTGTCTGCGCCAGTTTAATGGTGAATTAACCCTGCATCCCGGTCTGGTCCATCAGGCAAACGGCGGCGTGCTGGTTATCTCTCTGCGCACGCTGCTTGCTCAGCCGCTTCTGTGGATGCGCCTGAAAAACAGCGTTAGCCAGCAGCGCTTCGACTGGGTGGCCTACGACGAGTCGCGTCCTCTTCCGGTCGCTGTGCCCTCTATGCCGCTCACCCTGAAAGTGGTGCTCATCGGCGATCGCGAAGCGCTGGCGGATTTCCAGGAGATGGAACCCGAACTGGCCGACCAGGTGGTCTACAGCGAATTTGAAGAGAGCACCCAGATTGCGGATGCCGAAGATATGCAGCAATGGCTGCAGTGGGTTTACGCCGTCTGCCAGCGTGCGCAGCTGCCAACACCAGCTGCCGATGCCTGGCCGGTGCTGATCCGCGAAGCGGTCCGCTATACCGGCGATCAGGAGACACTGCCGCTTTGTCCTCTCTGGCTTGGCAAACAACTGCGTGAAGCCGCAGCCATGACCGAAGACGATACGGTCACCGGCGAACAGCTCTCCCAGATGCTGGTGCAGCGCGAATGGCGTGAAGGCTATCTTGCCGATCGCATGCAGGATGAGATCCTGCTTGAGCAGATCCTGGTTGAAACCGAAGGCGAACGCGTCGGGCAGATCAACGCCCTGTCGGTAATTGAATTCCCTGGCCACCCGCGCGCCTTTGGCGAGCCGTCGCGTATCAGCTGCGTCGTGCATATCGGCGACGGTGAGTTTATCGATGTCGAACGCAAAGCCGAGCTGGGCGGGAATATTCACGCCAAGGGCATGATGATCATGCAGGCCTTCCTGATGTCGGAACTGCAGCTCGAGCAGCAGATCCCCTTCACCGCCTCGCTGACCTTCGAACAATCCTACAGCGAAGTGGATGGCGACAGTGCCTCAATGGCAGAGCTGTGTGCCCTCATCAGCGCCCTGGCCGATGTGCCGGTGAATCAGAGCATTGCCATTACCGGTTCCGTGGACCAGTTTGGTCGCGCGCAGCCGGTCGGCGGTCTGAATGAGAAGATCGAGGGCTTCTTTACCGTCTGCCAGCAGCGTGGGCTGAGCGGTAAACAGGGTGTGATCATTCCTCTGCCGAACGTGCGTCATCTCAGCCTCAGTCAGGAACTGCTGAAGGCGGTAGAAGAGGAACAATTCAGCCTCTGGGCCATCGAAGACATTACAGATGCGCTACCCTTACTGACAAACCTGGAGTGGGACGCCGAGGGGCAAACCACGTTGATGCAGACTATCCAGGAACGTATTGCGCAGGCAACGCAACAGGAAGCGCGCCACCGTTATCCCTGGCCGTTACGCTGGTTGAACTGGTTCACGCCAAACTGATCGGACTTGTTCAGCGTACACGTGTTAGCTATCCTGCGTCCTTCACTAAAATAAGGCATACTGAGAACATGGTAGATAAACGCGAATCCTATACAAAAGAAGATCTTCTTGCCTCTGGTCGCGGTGAACTGTTTGGCGCGAAAGGCCCGCAGTTACCGGCCCCGAACATGCTGATGATGGACCGTGTCGTGAAGATGACGGAAACCGGCGGCAACTTCGATAAGGGTTACGTAGAAGCAGAGCTCGATATCAATCCGGACCTGTGGTTCTTTGGTTGCCACTTTATTGGCGATCCGGTGATGCCAGGCTGCCTGGGTCTGGACGCAATGTGGCAGCTGGTTGGCTTCTACCTCGGCTGGCTGGGTGGCGAAGGCAAAGGCCGCGCGCTGGGCGTGGGTGAAGTGAAATTCACTGGTCAGGTTCTGCCGACCGCGAAAAAAGTTACCTACCGTATTCACTTCAAACGCATTGTTAACCGTCGCCTGATTATGGGCCTGGCGGATGGCGAAGTGCTGGTCGACGGTCGTCTGATCTATACCGCGAACGACCTGAAAGTGGGTCTGTTCCAGGACACCTCCGCATTCTGATTGTTGCTTTTACCAGAGCATATAAAGGCGAAACCTCCGCAGTGCGGAGGTTTCTTTTTTAAAGAGACGTTATCAAGCAAGTACTGCCCTGTCTCCGATAGCTTCTCGCCAGCCCCCTAACCATTGTGACCTCTGATTCAAGGTCTGATAGGGACACATTTCTTTTGAACGTCCGGCGATGCCAGCCTGATAACCACGTTGATGAGCCCTTTCAAGGCGATCTCGTTTCTGTCTCTTCATGCCTCGTTTCCCTCATTATTTGATCTGGTGGAAAAGAAAACAGTGATTACAAAATGTGCAATCACAGATAACGAATACCCTGATTACCGCCGAGCGTCAATGCGCAAAATTCACGCCAGTGTCATAAATGTGAGCTACACAAAAGTTCATTTGTACAAAAATTGTGACACGGCACAAGTAACCGCCTGAGGGACAAACGAAAAAAAAGCCGCAATTAGCATCAAGCTAAGTGCGGCCCCGTGCGATGAATTTTACTTATGGCAGTCGGGAGATCTCTCTCGCAATGCTGGCAGACTCCTGCGCCCAGCCCTGAGCCAGCACTTTTACCATCTCATCGTAACCATCTTTTCGCTGGATCAGCTCCAGATGGAAAGGTCGTTTGATCAGCTGACCCTGATGGTTCAGCAGCCACTCCCCGCTGACAATCACCCTGCCATCATAGCGCCCGTGGAAGTTGGTCACGTTGACGTTGAGCGTATCCTGGTCGCTACCCAGCGGCTGCGAGGCAACCACCCATCCCGGCAGTTGGCTGCCAAGGTTAGCGACCAGCGTGTTGCGCAGCTGCTGATCCAGCGGGCTGGCCCACAGGTTGTTATTAGCGATGACATACTGCACATCGCTGGTTTGATAAACCACGCCATTACCGGCGAGGTAATCCGGCACCGCCACCTGCTCTACCCACAGCAGGCGGTTCCCCTGGCTGGCCGTCGTTTGCCCGCCCGCCTGCGCTGCCACCGGCAGCTGATAATAGCTCTTGTTCTCTGATGAGCTACAGGCGGTCAGAAGCGCCACTGCGGTGATGATTAGCCATTTTTTCATTATTTAGCCCCCTTCGGCTCAGGGTCCTTTTTGTCTTTTGCTTCGAATACCAGCGCATTACTCTTCGTATTCAGCGTTTTCAGTACCGGCTGGAGCTCACGCAGAACCTGATCGAGGCGCTGCATATCCGCCACCATCTTGTTATATGCCGCGGAACCCGGCTGGAAGCCCTGCATACTGCGGTTCAGTTCACGCAGCGTCTTCTGCATGTCCTGCGGCAGCTGCTGCATCGACTGGCTGGCGGTCAGCTTGTTCAGATTATCCAGCGTGGCCTGCAGTCGGCGCATCGTCGCCTGGCTTTCACTAAGTGTGTTGGTAGCCTGCTGAATCATCGGATTAAGCGGCAGGTTGTTGATCTTATCCAGCGTTTCCATCAGACGCTGTTGGATCTGCGCCAGGCCACCGCTGACGGTCGGGATAATTTTATAGCCCCCAAACTCGCGGATCTCTTTTAACGGCGGCTCTTTCGGGAAGAAGTCCATATCCACATACAGCGCCCCGGTCACCAGATTACCGGTTTTGAGCGAGCCGCGCAGGCCGCGCTTCATTAGCCCGTCGATATGCTGAGCAATGTCCGGCGTATCGCCAACCTGATTGATCAGACGCTCCGGCTCGATGCGGATCAGCACCGGAATACGGTAGTCATCATCCAGCACCTGCCGCATACCCGGCGCAAAGAACGGCACCTTACCGACGGTTCCGAGACGGATGCCACGGAATTCAACCGGCGCGCCCGGCTGCAGGCCGCGGACAGAATCTTTGAAGAACATCAGGTAGTCGATATGGTCGGTATAGAGCGAATCCTGAATGCTTCTCTGGTCGTCATAGAGCTTGAACGCCGTATGCTGCGCCACCGGCTGGCCCTGATCCAGCCCTTCCGGCACGTCAAAGCTAACGCCACCGCCGAAGAGCGTAGAGAGTGAACCCATTTCGACGCGCATACCGGCTGAGGTTAAGTCCACGGCGATACCGCTGTCTTTCCAGAAGCGTACGTTGCCGGTCACCAGGCGATCGTTAGGCGCATTGATAAACAGCTGATAACTGATGGTGCGTTTTTGGGTGTCAAACGTGCTGGTTTCAACGGAACCCACGCGATAACCGCGGAACAATACCGGATCGCCCGGACTCAGCTGGCCCGCTTTTTTACTGTCGAGGATGACGCGGATCCCCTTCGCGTCGGGTGGCGCCAGCGGCGGTGAGTCCAGCAGTTGATATTCCGCTGGCTGGACGCCCTTTTTGCCCGGTTGCAGTTCAATATATGCCCCGGATAACAACGTGCCCAGACCGCTGATGCCTTCACGGCCCACCTGCGGTTTCACCACCCAGAATACCGAGTCGCCATGCAGCAGCTTCTCCATGCCAGCGTTAAGGCGGGCTTTGATCTCTACGTGTGTCAGGTCGTCAGTCAGGGTGGCGCTTTCAACGACCCCCACATCCACGCTGCGGCTTTTGATGGTGGTTTTACCACCCTCAATCCCCTCGGCGTTGGTGGTGATTAACGTCACTTCCGGACCCTGATGGCTGTAATGATAAAACAGGATCCAGGCACCGATCAGGGCAGTCACGATGGGGAAAATCCACACCGGCGACCAGTTTCTGACCTTCTGCACTTTCGCCTCTCCGCTTTTCTTTTCCATGCTTTTATTCATCCTCATGGCTCGACGCTGACTCACGATCCCAGGATAACCGAGGGTCGAAAGTCATGGCCGCAAACATGGTCATAATCACGACCAATGCAAACATCACCGCTCCGATGGCGGGATAGATACTCATTAATCCGCCTATACGCACCAGCGCAGAGAGGACGGCAATAACAAAGACGTCAATCATTGACCAGCGCCCGACAAACTCCACGACTTCATAGATCAGATGCATCCGCTCGCTGTCACGCTTGCCGTGCCCTTTCGCATCCCAGCAGAGCCAGGCAATCGCAATCATTTTGAGCGTGGGAACCATAATACTGGCGATAAAGATCACCAGCGCAACCGGATAGGAGCCTTCACTCCATAGCAGTACAACCCCGGCCATGATGGTCGATGGCATTCTATCGCCCAGCAGGTCGGTAATCATAATCGGCAGAATATTGGCCGGGAGATAGAGGATCATGGACGTAATAAGCAGCGCTATGGTCCACTGAAGGCTGTTTTTACGCCGCACATGCCCTTTTGTTGCGCAACGCGGGCAGACATACTGGTCGGCAGGAAGGATCGCTGTGCAGCAGGCGCATAAGCGCAAATTTTGGTTGATTCCCGGCACGCCGGGTTGCAGCGTTTGCGGCAACGCGGGCGCAGGGGCGATATCGTCCCATGCCCAACGGCGATCCACGCACTGAAACGCGCGTAGTTGCAGGATACAGAACAGGCACCAGGGAATAAAGCTGCTGCCAATGCCGATATCGCCGTAGGCCATCAGCTTAACAAAGCTCACCAGAATACCGGCTAAGAAAATCTCCGCCATTCCCCAGCTTTTCAACTGGAACAGGATCCGCGCCAGCCTGATCTTCAGTGCTCCGGGCATATGCGCCCGGTTCACGAGCAGTAAGATAACCACCAGGCAAAACGCCGGTACGATCTGGACGAAAAGTAAAAAGAATGTTCCCAGACTGGCGTAATTCTCTGAGAACATCACGCGGGGTATCTCCAGCAAATGGACTTCGCTGGTGATGCCCCCCACCTTCATATTAATAAAGGGGAAAAGATTGGAGAGAAAGAGCATAAACAACGCAGCAATGGCATAAGCAGTAGGACGCTGCCGCGGCGCGTCCCACTCTGTTGTCAGCGTTGTCCCGCAGCGCGGGCATGCCGCTTTGTGGCCATGCTCGAGCACGGGAAGCGCCACGAGCATATCGCACTGTGAGCATAAAATATGCCGGTCGGCATGGTGATGTTCACACATACTGGCTCCATGTTTAACTTATGCGCCGTTTTTCAGAGCCTCAAGATATTCCCAGCGTTCAAATGCCTCTTCCAGCGCCTGCTCAGCCTGGGCCATATCGGCCAGAACTTTTTGAGTATAGTCATGCGGCTGGCTGAAGAATGACGCGTCTGCCACCTGAGCCTGCAAACTTTCCAGACTGGCTTCGAGCTCTTCCAGACGCTGCGGCAAGCCTTCCAGTTCGCGCTGAAGGTTATAGCTTAATTTGGCCGTGGTGCGTTTGCTATTTTCTGCTTTTGGAACAGCAACTTCCGCTTCCACCTTCACTTTTGACTGTTTTGTCGCCTGCGATTGCGCCTGCTGCCCACGGGCATCGTGATAACCGCCCACATACTGGCCAATTCGGCCCTGGCCTTCGAAGATCCAGCATTCGGTAACGGTGTTATCCACGAACTGACGATCGTGGCTGACCAGCATCACAGTTCCCTGATAACTATCAATCAGTTCTTCCAGAAGTTCCAGCGTTTCAACGTCAAGATCGTTGGTCGGTTCGTCAAGAATAAGCAGGTTGCTGGGTTTCAGGAACAGACGCGCCAGTAACAGGCGGTTACGCTCCCCACCAGAGAGGGCACGCACCGGGGTCATCGCCCGTTTTGGATGGAACAGGAAGTCCTGCAGATAGCCCAGCACGTGGCGCGGCTTACCGTTTACCATCACTTCCTGCTTGCCTTCGGCGAGGTTGTCCATCACCGTTTTATCCGGATCCAGCTCCGCGCGGTGCTGGTCAAAGTACGCCACTTCGAGCTTGGTACCGCAGTGGATGCGGCCGCTGTCGGCCTTAAGTTGATCCAGCATCAGCTTCAGCAGCGTAGTCTTACCGCAGCCGTTCGGGCCGATAAGGGCGATTTTGTCGCCGCGCTGTACCTGGGCGGAGAAGTCCTTCACCAGCACCTTGCCGTCGACCTGGTAGTTGACGTTTTCCAACTCAAAGACGATTTTACCTGAACGGCTCGCCTCTTCGACCTGCATCTTCGCGCTGCCCATCACCTCGCGGCGTTCGCTGCGCTCTCGGCGCATTGCTTTCAGGGCACGGACGCGGCCTTCATTACGGGTACGACGCGCTTTAATGCCCTGACGGATCCACACCTCTTCCTGCGCCAGCTTGCGGTCGAACTCTGCGTTTTGCAGCTCCTCTACCCGCAGGTTTTCCTCTTTTTCCAGCAGATAGGTATCGTAATCGCCAGGATAGGTCACCAGCTTGCCGCGATCGAGATCGACAATACGGGTCGCCATATTGCGAATGAACGAACGGTCATGAGAGATAAAGATGATGGTGCCGTTGAAGGTTTTCAGGAACCCTTCCAGCCAGTCGATGGTTTCGATATCCAGGTGGTTGGTCGGCTCATCAAGCAGCAGCACTTTCGGCCCGCTGACCAGCGCCCGGCCCAGCGCCGCCTTACGCAGCCAGCCGCCAGAAAGCGAGGCCAGCGGCATGTCCGCTTCCAGACCTAACTGCGCCAGCACTTCGTTGATACGGTTTTCAAGCTGCCACAGGCCATGATGATCCAGCAGCTCCTGCAGGCGCGCCATCTCATTCAGGTTTTTGGTGCTGGGGTCGGTCATCACCAGATGCGAGATCTCGTGGTAGCGCTTCAGATATTCGGCCTGCTCTTCGATGCCTTCGGCAACAAAATCGTAAACGCTGCCCTGAACGTTGCGCGGCGGGTCCTGTTGCAGACGCGCCACGACCAGATCCTGTTCGTAAATAATACGCCCGTCATCCAGCCCCTGCTCGCGGTTGAGGATCTTCATCAGCGTCGATTTTCCGGCGCCATTACGCCCCACCAGACAGACACGTTCGTTATCTTCGATATGCAGCTCAGCATTATCGAGAAGCGGCGCGTCGCTGAACGACAGCCACGCTCCATGCATACTAATTAATGACATTTACTTTTCCTTTCAGACCGCGGTAATCAGCCAGCAGTTATGGATCTGACGGTTACGGGCAAAATCCTGGGACAAGGTTTTTTGACTGATCTCTTGTGCTTTCAGCCCCAGTTTTTCCAGCCCTTCATGATCCATGCGGAAACCGCGTTTGTTGTTCGAGAACATGATCGTGCCGCCTTTACGCAGCATACGTTTTAGATCTTTCATCAGCGTAATATGGTCGCGCTGGACATCGAAAGACTCTTCCATGCGCTTGGAGTTCGAGAAGGTCGGCGGATCGATAAAGATCAGATCGAACTGCTCTTCGGTTTCTCGCAGCCAGCCCAGCACGTCAGCCTGCAGCAGGCGGTGCGCGCGACCGGTCAGGCCGTTAAGGCGCAGGTTGCGCTCCGCCCACTCCAGATAGGTACGGGACATATCCACGGTGGTAGTGGTACGCGCACCGCCCAGGCCGGCATGTACGCTGGCGCTGCCGGTATAGGAGAAGAGGTTCAGGAAGTCTTTACCTTTACTCATCTGGCCCAGCATGCGGCGGGCAATGCGGTGGTCGAGGAACAGCCCGGTATCGAGGTAATCGGTGAGGTTCACCCACAGGCGCGCGTTATATTCACCCACTTCGATGAACTCGCCCTTGCTGTTCATCTTCTCGTACTGGTTTTTACCCTTCTGACGCTCACGGGTTTTGAGGATCAGCTTGTTCGGGGCGATATTCAGCACGCTGATGGTCGCGGCAATAATATCGAGCATACGCTGACGGGCTTTCTGCGGATCGACAGTTTTAGGCGGGGCATACTCCTGCACGACCACCCAGTCGGCGTAGCGATCGACCGCCACGTTGTATTCCGGCAGATCGGCGTCATACAGGCGATAGCATTCAATGCCTTCCTGCTTCGCCCATTTTTCAAATTTCTTCAGGTTCTTGCGCAGGCGGTTGGCGTAATCTTCCGCGATGGTGGCAGGTTTGCTGTCTGCCTCTTTTTCGGCCAGATGGTAATTTTTCTGCACGCAGTCCAGCGGGCCGTTTTTGGCCTTGAACTGGCGCTCGGCGCGCAGTTGCAGGCAGCTCAGCAGCTCAGGGGAGGCGCTGAACAAAGAGAGATTCCAGCCGCCAAATAGATCCTTCATGGTGCGCCCCAGCAGACTGTGCAGGGCAATCAGCGCAGGCTCGCTGTCCAGACGTTCGCCGTAAGGCGGGTTGCTGATCACCGTGCCGTACGGGCCTTTTGGCAGCGGATTGGTGAGCTGGGAAACGTCTTTAACCTCAAAGGCGATCAGCTCGCCGATCCCGGCGCGGCGGGCGTTGCTGCGCGCGCGTTCAATCACGCGGGCGTCGCTGTCAGAACCATAGAAACGGGATTCATAGGCTGCCAGCCCGGCACGTGCGCGCGTCTGGGCTTCGGCTTTGACCTCCTGCCAGATGGCCTCGTCATGCTGAGCCCAACCCTTAAAGCCCCACGCGCCGCGATGCAGGCCCGGCGCGCGGTCGGTTGCCAGCATCGCCGCTTCGATAAGCAGGGTACCGGAACCACACATCGGATCGAGCAGCGGCGTACCCGGCAGCCAGCCGGAACGCATCACGATGGCGGCCGCAAGGTTCTCTTTGATCGGCGCAATACCGGCACGATCGCGGTAGCCGCGCTGGTGCAGGCCTTCGCCACACAGGTCCAGCGCAATGCTGGCGACTTCTTTATTCAGGCGAACGTTGATGCGCAGATCCGGATTTTCACGATCGACGTTCGGACGCTCCAGATTTTTGCGCGTGAAACAGTCGACGATGGCATCTTTGACCTTCAGCGCCCCGTACTGGCTGTTACGGATCTCATCGTTCAGGCCGCTGAAGTGCACGGCAAAAGTGGCGCCTGGGGCAAAAATCTCTGTCCAGTCGATAGTCTGCACGCCAATATAAAGATCGAGATCGCTATAAACCTTGCACTCTCTCATCGGCAACATGATGCGTGAGGCCAGGCGGCTCCACATCAGGCTCTGGTAAATAAGCCGCGTGTCGCCCTGAAAATGGACACCACCCTGAACCACCTGGCACTCTTGCGCGCCCAGGTTTTCCAGTTCAGTTTTTAACAGCTCTTCCAGCCCACGGGCCGTACTGGCAAACAGAGAATTCATATCGTCACTTTTACTCTAAGAAAATTGCTGCGCATTATAGCCAATCTGGGCTCTATGTCATAAAGTTGAGGGCTTATTTTCATTTGAGGGCTGCGCCGTGGCGACGTTATCCAGGCTTTTCATTCATCCGGTTAAATCCATGCGGGGTATTGGGCTCACCCATGCCCTTGCCGATGTCAGCGGTTTTGCCTTTGATCGCATTTTTATGGTCACAGAGCTGGATGGCACATTTATTACCGCACGCCAGTTCCCGCAAATGGTTCGCTTTACCCCGGCGCCGGTTCAGGATGGTCTCCATCTGACTGCGCCGGATGGTTCCAGTAGTATCGTCCGTTTCAGCGATTTTGCGCCAGCGGATGCGCCCACCGAAGTCTGGGGCAACCACTTTACCGCCCGTATCGCCCCGGATGCGATCAACCGCTGGCTGAGCGAATTCTTTTCCCGCCCGGTTCAGCTGCGCTGGGTTGGGCCGGAGCTGACGCGACGCGTGGCTAAGTTTGCCGCGGTGCCGCTCTCTTTTGCCGACGGGTTCCCGTATCTGCTCACTAACGAAGCCTCGCTGCGCGACCTGCAACAGCGCTGCCCGGCCAGCGTGCAGATGGAGCAGTTCCGCCCGAACCTGGTGGTGACCGGCGCTGCCGCCTGGGAAGAGGACACCTGGAAAGTGATCCGCATTGGCGAGGTCATTTTTGATGTGGTGAAACCCTGTAGCCGCTGCATCTTTACCACCGTCAGCCCGGAAAAGGGGCAGAAACACCCGGCTGGCGAACCGCTAAAAACCCTGCAATCTTTCCGCACCGCGCAGGATAATGGTGATGTCGATTTCGGTCAGAACCTGATCCCGCGCTCCAGCGGAGTGATCCGCGTGGGCGACGAGGTGGAGATCCTCTCGACCGCCCCGGGCCGCCTCTACGGCGCAGGTGCCGAAGAAGAGGCCAGCGACATGGAAGTGCAGCCTGCAACGGCGGTGACCATCCAGTGGCAGGGACAGACCATTCGCGGTAACAATCAGCAGGTGTTACTGGAGCAGCTTGAACAGGCCGGTATTCGCGTGCCCTACTCCTGCCGTGCGGGGATTTGCGGATGCTGTCGCATCACGCTGGTTGAGGGGGAAGTGAGCGCGCTGAAGAAATCGGCCATTGGCAGCGACGGCACAATCCTGTGCTGTAGCTGTGTGCCGAAAACGTCGTTACAGCTCGAGGCTTAAACAGCCTGTTCCAGGCTGAAGCTGACCGGTTGCGGTTTCAGCCTGTCATTCATCACTTTAATCGGGTCGCCCAACTGCATGGTGCGCCCGGCAATGGTCACCGCGGGCTGCGCCAGTAAACAGAGCGCAGCGTTGTCGCCCGGCTCCACCACCAGCAAATTCACCTGCTCACCATTTTCGCTCAGGCTGACACAGGCGGCGTCGCCGATTGTCGGTGTCCAGCGTTCACCGTGGGCAAGAAAGTGCCAGCTTTTTGGCATCTGGGGTTTGAGGAAGCGGATCGCCACCAGCGCATTGAGCACCAGTTCAGCGCGTTGCTCTTTCGACAGTTCCAGGTCACGGCACTTCTCTTCAAAAGAGAAATAGAGGGCAGCATCATCGACGCAAAAACCGGTATCGGCGAAGGCGTCCGGGGTTAACATCCGGCGGGCAAAACGCGAACGAAACAACATACCATTGGCCAGATCGAGCATCATACGATCGTGCTCTTCGCAGAAATACCAGCGCCAGTTATCGTCAGGTTTAATTCGCATCTGTCTCTCCCGTTCCCGAAACGTCCTGTCGTAAGAAAGTCCTTATTGCCGCTTCGTTTTTTTAACCTCAGTAATCAAAGACTACTATGTCTAATAAAGCAACAGTCCGGGAATATAAAACAACCAGAGCTGGAAATAAAGCCCTGGTTGTCAGTCATGCTAAAAGGTTAGAGGTGATTAACGATTTCTTTAATCAGCGGCGGACCTTTAAAAATAAAGCCGGAATATATCTGAACAAGCGAAGCGCCAGCAGCCATTTTTTCACGGGCGGCGATGACTGAATCAATCCCGCCAACCCCAATAATCGGTAAGCGGCCATTTAATTCCTGCGACAGACGACGAATAATTTCGGTGCTTTTTAACTGCACCGGGCGTCCGCTCAAGCCGCCCATTTCATCGCAGTGCTTCATCCCCTGAACTAAAGCGCGGTCGAGCGTGGTATTGGTAGCGATAACACCATCAATATTATGACGAACTAAACTGTCGGCCACCTGAATCAGCTCTTCTTCAGTCAGATCCGGCGCAATTTTAACGGCGACCGGCACATATTTATGGTGCGTCGCCTGGAGTTCATTTTGCTTATTTTTGATGGCGGTTAATAAGTCATCCAGCGCTTCGCCGTATTGCAGGGTACGCAGACCTGGCGTGTTAGGCGAGGAGATATTCACCGCAATATATCCAGCATAAGCGTAGACTTTCTCCATGCAGATCAGGTAGTCATCTTTGCCCTGTTCGACCGGCGTGTCTTTATTTTTGCCGATATTAATGCCTAATACGCCGTCGAAATGGGCCTTTTTCACATTTTCAACGAGGTGATCGACACCGAGATTATTAAACCCCATGCGGTTAATCAGCCCTTCGGCTTCTACCAGGCGGAACAGGCGTGGCTTGTCGTTACCCGGCTGCGGACGCGGTGTGACGGTACCAATTTCGATGGAGCCGAAGCCCATCGCACCCAGTGCATCAATGCACTCGCCATTTTTATCCAGCCCTGCCGCCAGACCCAGTGGGTTTTTAAAGGTTAACCCCATACAGGTGATCGGCTTATCCAACACTTTCTGGCGCACCAGCGCTTCGAGCGGGGTTCCCGTAATACGGCGTAACTGCTGGAACGTTAATTCATGAGCGCGCTCAGGATCGAGCTGGAAAAGGGCTTTACGAACGAAGGGGTAGTACATGAACTCTCCTGGATTCCCGGTGTGCAAACCGGGGGCGTATTATCTGCGATCGCAGCGGGAAAGGGAATTGACCTGAGGCAAAAAAAGCCCCATGCCGCGCAATCGTTTACTTTTCACTCCTCCTTTATTCAATTTTCGGCATTTATCTTGCGGATAAATCATTTAGCGGAATAAGCCAGCGGTGCCACACTGCCAACAAATGTTATCAATGTTAGATAAAAGCAAATAATTGGTTATAAGGAGCATCTATGCGCGTCATTACGTTGGCCGGCAGTCCGCGATTCCCTTCCCGCTCCAGCGCACTGCTGGAGTACGCCCGGGAGCAGCTTACCTCTCTGGATGTGGAGGTGTTCCACTGGAATCTGCAAAATTTTGCCCCGGAAGATCTGCTCTATGCCCGCTTCGACAGCCCTGCGCTGAAGGCGCTGAATGAACAGTTAAAAGAGGCCGATGGGCTGATCGTCGCCACGCCGATCTATAAAGCCTCGTTCTCCGGCGCCCTGAAAACCCTGCTCGATCTGCTGCCGGAGCGCGCGTTAGAGGGCAAAGTCGTCCTGCCTCTGGCGACGGGCGGCACCGTGGCTCATCTGCTGGCGGTGGATTACGCCCTGAAACCGGTGCTCAACGCCCTGAAAGCCCAGGAGATCCTGCACGGCGTGTTTGCCGATGATTCTCAGGTCATCGACTACCAGCACAAGCCGCACTTTACCCCGAACCTGCAAACCCGCCTCGACAGCGCGCTGGAGACCTTCTGGCAGGCGCTACATCGCCGCGACGTTCAGGTTCCCGCCTTTGGTCTTCAGAAAGGAGTCGCCCATGTTTAAATCCCTTGCACGCCTGAGTCTGGCAGGTCTGGTGGCTCTCTCCGCACTGGCGCATGGCGCAGAGCCCGCGCCCGACAATCTGCGTATTGGCTATCAGAAAGGCAGCGTCAGTATGGTGCTGGCGAAGAGCCATCAGCTGCTGGAAAAACGCTACCCGGACACCAAATTCTCCTGGGTTGAGTTCCCGGCTGGCCCGCAGATGCTGGAGGCGCTGAACGTCGGCAGTATCGATCTTGGCAGTACCGGCGATATCCCGCCGATCTTCGCCCAGGCCGCTGGCGCGGACCTGGTTTACGTCGGCGTTGAGCCGCCCAAACCGAAAGCCGAAGTGATCCTGGTGCCTGAAAACAGCCCGATTAAAACCGTAGCGGATTTGAAAGGCCACAAAGTTGCTTTCCAGAAAGGTTCCAGTTCGCACAACCTTTTACTGCGCGCGCTCCAGCAGGCGGGCCTGACCTTTAAGGATATTCAGCCGGTCTATCTCTCCCCGTCGGATGCCCGCGCCGCTTTCCAGCAACAGAATGTCGATGCCTGGGCTATCTGGGACCCTTACTACTCTGCGGTGCTGCTGCAGGGGGGTGTGAGAGTACTGAAAGATGGCGAAACCCTGAAACAGACCGGCTCTTTCTACCTTGCCGCACGCCCCTATGCCGAGAAGAACGGTGCCTTTATTCAGGGCGTGCTGGATACCTTCAGCGAAGCGGACGCCCTCACCCAGAGCCAGCGTCAGGCCAGTATCGCCCTGCTGGCAAAAAGCATGGGTCTGCCGGAGCCGGTCATTGCTACCTACCTTGACCATCGCCCGCCAACCGTCATCAAACCGGTGGATGCGAAAATCGCCGTGTTACAGCAGCAAACCGCCGACCTGTTTTACGACAACCATCTGGTACCGAAAAAAATCGTTATTCGCGACCGCATCTGGCAACCCACTGCCTCGAAAGGAGATAAATCATGAGTCTGAATCTGTTCTGGTTTTTACCTACCCACGGCGACGGTCATTATCTGGGCACCGACGAGGGCGCACGCCCGGTGGATCATGCTTATCTTCAGCAGATCGCCCAGGCCGCCGACCGGATTGGTTTTACCGGGGTGCTGATCCCGACAGGTCGTTCCTGCGAGGATGCGTGGTTGGTGGCGGCGTCGATGATCCCGGTGACCCAACGCCTGAAGTTTCTGGTGGCCCTGCGTCCCAGCGTAACCTCCCCGACGGTGGCCGCACGCCAGGCCGCGACCCTCGACCGCCTGTCGAACGGGCGCGCGCTCTTTAACCTGGTAACCGGCAGCGATCCGCAGGAGCTGGCGGGAGACGGCGTCTTCCTCGATCACACCGAGCGTTACGAAGCCTCCGCGGAGTTCACCCACGTCTGGCGTCGTCTGCTGGAGGGTGAGAGCGTCACCTTCGAGGGCAAGCATATCCATGTGCGTGACGCGAAACTCTACTTCCCACCGATTCAGCAGCCGCGTCCGCCACTCTATTTTGGCGGTTCATCGGACGTTGCCCAGGATCTGGCCGCCGAACAGGTGGATCTCTACCTCACCTGGGGCGAACCGCCGGCGCTGGTAAAAGAGAAAATCGAACAGGTGCGCGCCAAAGCCGCGGCGCGGGGTCGTAAAGTCCGCTTCGGCATTCGTCTGCATGTGATTGTGCGCGAAACCACTGAAGAGGCGTGGCAGGCCGCCGATCGCCTGATTTCGCAGCTGGATGAAGACACCATTGCCAAAGCGCAGGCCGCGTTTGCCCGCACCGATTCCGTGGGGCAACACCGAATGGCCTCCCTGCACAACGGTAAAAGAGAAAATCTGGAGATCAGCCCGAACCTGTGGGCGGGCGTCGGCCTGGTGCGCGGCGGTGCGGGTACCGCCTTAGTGGGTGATGGCCCGACCGTGGCGGCGCGCATTAATGAGTACGCTGACCTCGGTATCGACAGCTTTATTCTCTCCGGTTATCCGCATCTGGAGGAGGCGTACAAGGTGGGCGAACTGCTGTTCCCGCATCTGGATGTCGCCATTCCAGAAATCCCGCAGCCGCAGCCCCTGCAGCAGCAGGGTGAAGCGGTCGCCAACGAATTTATTCCGCGTAAAGTCGCCCAGAGCTAAGGAGAACGCATGGCTAACCCTTCCCGAAAATGGCTGCTGCGCATTGCCCCCTGGCTGCTTCCCGCAGGCATTGTGCTTATCTGGCAGTTAGCCTCCTCCGTGGGCTGGCTCTCCAGCCGCATCCTGCCGTCGCCGGAGGGGGTTGTGGAGGCCTTCTGGTCCCTGAGCGCCAGCGGTGAGCTGTGGCAGCATCTGGCGATCAGCGCCTGGCGCGCAGTGATTGGTTTTTCCATCGGCGGGTCGATTGGCCTGACGCTGGGGCTGATCAGCGGCCTCTCCCGCTGGGGTGAGCGTCTGCTGGACACCTCGATCCAGATGCTGCGCAACGTGCCACATCTGGCGCTGATCCCGCTGGTGATCCTCTGGTTTGGTATCGATGAGACGGCAAAGATTTTCCTCGTCGCCCTCGGCACGCTCTTCCCGGTCTATATCAACACCTGGCACGGCATTCGTAATATCGATCGCGGGCTGGTGGAGATGGCGCGCAGCTACGGTTTGTCCGGCTTCGCCCTGTTTATCCACGTTATCCTGCCGGGCGCCCTCCCCTCCATTATGGTCGGCGTGCGCTTCGCCCTCGGTCTGATGTGGCTGACGTTAATTGTGGCGGAAACCATCTCCGCCAACTCGGGTATCGGCTACCTGGCGATGAACGCCCGCGAATTCCTGCAGACCGACGTGGTCGTGGTGGCCATCGTTCTCTACGCCCTGCTCGGCAAACTGGCGGATGTCAGCGCCCAGTGGCTGGAACGCCGCTGGCTGCGCTGGAATCCGGCCTACGCGATAAAGGAGGCACACGCATGAATACGGCTCGCTTAAACCAGGGGACGCCGCTGTTGCTTAACGGCGTCACCAAACGCTACGGCGAAAACACCATTCTGAACGAACTGGAGCTGCATATTCCCGCCGGGCAATTCGTGGCGGTGGTAGGCCGCAGCGGCGGCGGTAAAAGCACCCTGCTGCGCCTGCTGGCCGGGCTGGAAGCGCCGAACAGCGGCGAACTGCTGGCCGGGAACACCCCGCTGGCGGAGATCCAGGACGATACCCGGATGATGTTCCAGGATGCGCGACTGCTGCCATGGAAATCGGTAATCGATAACGTGGGGCTGGGGCTGAAAGGCGACTGGAAAGCGCAGGCATTACAGGCGCTGGCCGCCGTCGGGCTGGACAATCGCGCCGGGGAGTGGCCTGCCGCCCTGTCAGGGGGTCAGAAACAGCGCGTGGCGCTGGCCAGAGCGCTGATCCATCGCCCGGGGCTATTGCTGCTGGATGAGCCGCTGGGGGCGCTGGACGCCCTGACGCGGATTGAGATGCAGGATCTTATCGTCTCGTTATGGCAGGAGCACGGCTTTACGGTGCTGCTGGTGACCCATGATGTGAGCGAAGCCGTTGCCATGGCGGACCGGGTACTGCTGATTGAGGAGGGTAAGATTGGGCTGGATCTGACGGTAGATCTTCCTCGCCCTCGCCGGGTGGGTTCGGCGCGGTTGGCGGAGCTGGAAGCGGAGGTCCTGGAGCGGGTGATGAAGCGCGGTGCCAGTGAGGTGCCCATCAGAAAGCACGGATAAAAAAAGCCGGGCGGCACTTACGCCTGCCCGGTCTTGGTAGGCCCGGTAAGCTTAGCGCCACCGGGCATCAGGCCGCACAGCATTGCCGGGTGGCGGCTTCGCCTTACCCGGCCTACAAAACAGAACCCCAGGCCGGACCCGGCTTTCTGTCAGGCCAGCGCCTTGCTGATCTTCTCGTACAGATCGCCAGACAGATTTTCCAGCCCTTTCAGCTGCTCCAGCGCGGCACGCATCTTCGCCTGACGCTTCTCATCGTAGCGTTTCAGACGGATCAGCGGCTCAATCAGACGCGACGCCACCTGCGGGTTGCGGCTGTTGAGCTCGGTCAGCATCTCCACCATAAACTGGTAGCCGCTGCCATCTTCCGCATGGAAGGCGGCCGGGTTGCTGCTGGCAAAGGCGCCAATCAGAGAGCGGACGCGGTTCGGGTTGCTCAGAGTGAACGAACGGTGATTGAGCAGGCTGCGCACCTTGTTCACCACATCCGCCGCCGGGCTGGTGGATTGCAGGATGAACCACTTATCCATTACCAGACCATCCTGGTGCCATTTGTCGTCATACTCCTGCATCAGGGCATCACGGCACGGCAGCTCTGCGGCAACGCTGGCAGCCAGCGCAGCCAGCGCATCGGTCATGTTGTCGGCCGTGTGATACTGCTTGCTGACCAGTTCGTCGGCGAGCGCCGTCTCCCCAAACGCCAGATAGCGCAGACAGGTGTTACGCAGTGAGCGCTTGCCAATATCGGCATGCTCAACCCGATAGGCGTCCAGTTTATGGTGGTTGTAGACCGCCAGGAACTCATCCGCCAGCTCGGTTGCCAGAGTACGGGTCAGCGCCTCACGCACCGTCGCGATAGCGATCGGATCGATAATCTCAAACAGCTCGGCGATTTCATTTACCGACGGCAGGGTAAGGATTTCAGCCGCCAGCGCCGGATCGATCTTCTCATCTAACAGAATTGCGCGGAAGGCGTCGGCAACATGTGCCGGTACCGACAGCGGCTGCCCCTGCTGATGACGATTGACGTTCAGCTTGATATAGGTCGCCAGCAGGCTCTGCGCCGCATCCCAGCGGGAGAAGTCGTTGCGCGCATGACGCATCAGGAAGGTCAGCTGCTGATCGCTCCACTTGTACTCCAGCTTAACCGGCGCGGAGAATTCGCACAGCAGCGCAGGTACCGGCTGGAAGTAGACGTTATCAAAGATGAAAGTCTGCTCGGCCTGGGTCACGTTCAACACGTTATGCACCGGATGGCCGCCTTTTTGCAGCGGGATCACCTTACCTTCGTTATCGTACAGCTCAATGGCGAACGGAATATGTAGCGGGTGCTTCTCTTCCTGCTCGGCAGTCGGCGGCGTGCGCTGGCTGATGGTCAGGGTGTACTGCTCGGTTTCCGGGTTGTAGTCGTCTTTAACGGTGACAACCGGCGTACCGGCCTGGCTGTACCAGCGGCGGAAATGGGAGAGATCGATGTTAGAGGCATCTTCCATCGCCTGCACGAAATCGTCGCAGGTGGCGGCGCTGCCGTCATGGCGTTCGAAATAGAGCTGCATCCCTTTCTGGAAGTTCTCTTCGCCCAGCAGGGTGTGGATCATACGAATAATTTCAGAACCCTTTTCATACACCGTCAGGGTGTAGAAGTTGTTCATCTCAATCACTTTGTCCGGGCGGATCGGGTGCGCCATTGGGCTGGCGTCTTCGGCAAATTGCAGGCCGCGCATGGTGCGCACGTTATTGATGCGGTTCACCGCCCGCGAGCCGAGGTCGGAGCTGAACTCCTGATCGCGGAAGACGGTTAAGCCCTCTTTCAGGCTCAGCTGGAACCAGTCGCGGCAGGTGACGCGGTTGCCGGTCCAGTTGTGGAAATATTCGTGGCCGATGACGCGCTCGATATCGAGGTAGTCTTTATCGGTGGCGGTATCGGTACGCGCCAGCACATATTTGGAGTTAAAGACGTTAAGGCCCTTGTTCTCCATCGCGCCCATATTGAAGAAGTCGACGGCGACGATCATATAGATGTCGAGGTCATACTCGAGACCGAAACGCTCTTCATCCCACTTCATGGAGTTGATAAGCGAGGTCATGGCCCACGGGGCGCGGTCGAGGTTGCCGCGATCGACAAACAGCTCCAGCGCCACTTCACGCCCTGAACGGGTGGTGAAGGTGTCGCGCAGAACGTCAAAATCACCCGCCACCAGCGCAAACAGGTAGCACGGTTTCGGGAACGGATCCTGCCACTGTACCCAGTGACGGCCATTTTCCAGCTCGCCCTCGCCTACGCGGTTACCGTTGGAGAGCAGGAACGGATAGGTGGCTTTATCGGCGATGATTTTGGTGGTAAAGCGGGCCAGTACATCCGGGCGGTCGAGATACCAGGTGATGTGACGGAAACCTTCGGCTTCACACTGGGTGCAGAGCGCCACGCCCGACTGGTATAACCCCTCCAGTGCGGTGTTAGACGCCGGGCTAATCTCGTTAACGATGCGTAACGTAAAACGTTCCGGCAGGTTATCCAGCACCAGCTGGTTGTTCTCTTCTTTATAGTCGGTCCATGGGGTGTCGTTCACCTGCACCGACACTAAGGTCAGGTCCTCGCCATCAAGACGCAGCGGCACCGCCGTGGCGTTGTGGCGCGTCACCTGACTTACCGCCGTCACAACGGTTTTTGTGGCATCCAGGTCAAAAGTCAGATCGATATCGCTAATCAGGTAATCCGGCGCACGGTAGTCGTGGCGGTATTTGGCTTGAGGCTGTTGTGTCATAGAAAACCTTTTGCATCGTTTGTCGAATAACGAACCAGTCTATTCCTGTTGTCTAAATCACGCTATGCAGAATGTTCATCTTTTCAGTCACAAACACTCTATTTGCTACATTTTTATAACACGCGGCACGAAATGCTCTCGACCCTGGTCCAGGCTTATGGTGTGATCGGGGTTCAATAAATCGCTAAACAAGGTATACTCCAGCGGTTTCATTAGTCGTTTATTGTACTAAACGCTCCCGTGAGAGGATGCTACTGCGCACCTATGACTCAATTCGCTTCTCCTGTTCTGCATACGCTGCTGGATACCGACGCGTACAAACTGCATATGCAGCAAGCCGTTTTCCACCAATACCACGACGTACAGGTCGCGGCTGAATTCCGCTGCCGTGGTGACGATTTGCTGGGGATCTATGCTGACGCCATCCGTGAGCAAGTCGACGCAATGCAGCATCTTCGTCTGCAGGATGATGAATTCCAGTGGCTTTCCAGCCTGCCCTTCTTTAAAGAAGATTACCTTCAGTGGCTGCGCAATTTCCGCTATGACCCGTCCCAGGTAAAAATCAACAATGATAACGGCAAGCTGCACATCCGCCTTGAAGGCCCGTGGCGGGAAGTGATCATGTGGGAAGTGCCGCTGCTGGCGGTGATCAGCGAGCTGGTGCACCGCTTCCGTTCCCCGGAGGCGAGCGTTGAGCTGGCGCTGACGACGCTGGAACAGAAGCTGGTGGATTTTGCCCAACTGACCGACTCGCTGGATATGTCGCGTTTCCGTCTGATGGATTTTGGCACCCGCCGCCGTTTCTCCCGCGAGGTGCAGCAGGCCATCGTCGAGCGGCTGCAGCAGGAGCCGTGGTTTGTCGGCACCAGTAATTACGATCTGGCCCGCCGTCTGAACCTGACCCCAATGGGCACCCAGGCGCACGAGTGGTTCCAGGCGCATCAGCAGATCAGCCCGGAACTGGCGACCAGCCAGCGTGCGGCGCTGGCCGCCTGGCTTGATGAGTACCCGAACCAGCTCGGTATTGCCTTAACCGACTGTATTACCATGGACGCCTTCCTGCGCGATTTCGGGCCTGAGTTCGCCACCGCCTATCAGGGGCTGCGCCATGACTCCGGGGATCCGCTGGAGTGGGGTGAGAAAGCGATCGCCCATTATCAAAAGCTGGGCATCGACCCGATGAGCAAAGTGCTGGTCTTCTCCGATAATCTCGACCTGCCAAAAGCGGTAGGCCTGTACCGACATTTCTCCTCGCGCGTAAATCTGGCCTTCGGGATCGGCACCCGTCTGACCTGCGATATTCCACAGGTAAAACCGCTGAATATAGTGATTAAACTGGTGGAATGTAACGGCAAGCCGGTGGCGAAGCTCTCCGACAGCCCGGGCAAAACCATCTGTCATGACAAAGCCTTCGTGCGGGCGCTGCGTAAAGCCTTCGACCTGCCTCAGGTAAAAATCGCCAGCTAATCTCTTCAGGGAGCCTGCCGCGCTCCCTTCTCTTATTTATTTCCTATTTCTTCTCTTATGATTGCGAAATCTGCTTGTCTGATGGCGGATGCCAGGTAACATAGATATCCCCCTGTAGAGGGGGATACAGATTTTATTTTTGGACAACATAGAGAGACTATTATGAGCGTTGTGCCTGTAGCCGACGTACTCCAGGGCCGCGTAGCCGTTGACAGCGAAGTCACCGTGCGCGGATGGGTGCGTACCCGCCGAGATTCAAAAGCTGGCTTTTCATTCCTCGCCGTCTATGACGGTTCCTGCTTTGATCCTGTACAGGCCGTAATTAATAATTCTCTGCCCAATTACAATCAGGAAGTGCTGCGTCTGACCACGGGTTGCTCCGTTGTCGTCACCGGTAAAATCGTGGCCTCTCAGGGCCAGGGTCAGAGCTACGAACTGCAGGCCACCTCCATTGAAGTGACCGGCTGGGTTGAAGATCCAGATACCTACCCGATGGCGGCAAAACGCCACAGCATCGAGTATCTGCGCGAAGTGGCTCACCTGCGCCCGCGTACCAACATGATTGGTGCCGTGGCCCGTGTCCGTCATACGCTTGCACAGGCGCTGCACCGCTTCTTCGACGAGCAAGGTTTCTTCTGGGTCTCCACGCCGCTTATCACCGCCTCTGATACCGAAGGCGCAGGCGAGATGTTCCGCGTCTCCACGCTGGATATGGAAAACCTGCCGCGCACGCCAGAAGGCAAAGTGGATTACGACAAAGACTTCTTTGGTAAAGAGGCCTTCCTGACCGTGTCTGGCCAGCTGAACGGCGAAACCTACGCCTGTGCGCTGTCTAAAATCTACACCTTCGGCCCGACCTTCCGTGCTGAAAACTCCAACACCAGCCGCCACCTGGCAGAATTCTGGATGCTGGAGCCCGAAGTGGCCTTCGCCGATCTCAATGATGTTGCGGGCCTGGCAGAAGCGATGCTGAAGTATGTCTTCAAGGCCGTGCTTACCGAGCGTGCAGACGACATGAAATTCTTCGCCGAGCGCGTCGACAGCGATGCGATTGCCCGTCTGGAGCGTTTCGTCTCTGCTGACTTTGCGCAGGTGGATTACACCGATGCCGTCGCGATCCTTGAGAAATGCGGTGAGAAGTTCGAGAACCCGGTTTACTGGGGCGTTGATCTGGCTTCCGAGCATGAACGTTACCTTGCCGAGAAACACTTCAAGGCGCCAGTGGTTGTTAAAAACTATCCAAAAGACATTAAGGCGTTCTATATGCGCCTTAACGAAGATGGTAAAACCGTTGCCGCGATGGACGTGCTGGCGCCGGGCATCGGTGAAATCATCGGGGGTTCTCAGCGTGAAGAGCGTCTGGATGTGCTGGATGCGCGTATGGCTGAAATGGGCCTCAACAAAGAGGACTACTGGTGGTATCGCGATTTACGTCGCTATGGCACCGTGCCGCACTCCGGTTTCGGGCTCGGCTTTGAGCGTCTGATTGCCTATGTCACCGGCGTTCAGAACGTGCGTGATGTCATTCCTTTCCCGCGTACTCCGCGCAGCGCAACGTTCTAATCCCGTAATACTCAATGGCCAGCTATGCTGGCCATTATTTTATCCTGCCGTGTCAACTTGTGTCAGTTGAAAGTCAGTATCTTTAAAGCACAACCCCGCAATATCCTCTTCAGTGTTACGCTTTATTTCCACGAAACATCTTTGAACAAAAAATAAACCCTATTCTTATTGCGCCTAATCTCTTTCTTAAGCATTAGCACATTTTTCGCACAAACTCCCGGCTATCCAGACGTCCATTTTCAGAAATAAGAAAAATTGTTCGCTAATGCTTCGGATCATAAAAAAAGTCGTTATCTAAAATTAAGATAAGCAATTCATATAGATAGAATATATGAAGCTTTAAATTTAGCCATTCAACTCTGAACTTTGAGGTGCCTCACAAAGTTCCTTAAAATTCACATTTAGTTACACATATTTTCTCATTGTAACCGATTCTTTATGTTTGTAGCACTTTCAGGCTAGCGAAACCGCTATTTGAATGGAAAGATGCCTGTCAGACACATAAAGACACCAAACTCTCATCAATAGTTCCGGAAATATTTATTGACAGAATTTATTGACGGCAGTGGCGAGTGTCATAAAAAAACCAATGAGGGTAATAAATAATGATGAAGCGCAATATCCTGGCAGTGGTTATCCCTGCCCTGCTGGCAGCCGGTGCAGCTAACGCAGCAGAAATCTATAACAAAAACGCTAACAAGCTGGACTTCTACGGTAAAGCTGTAGGTGAGCACATCTGGACCACCAACGGTGACACCAACAACGGTGATACCACCTATGCGCGTATCGGCTTCAAAGGTGAAACTCAGATTAATGACCAACTGGCCGGTTACGGTCAGTGGGAATACAACATGGACGCTTCTTCCCAGGAAGGCGCTCAGGGCACCAAGACCCGTCTGGCATTCGCAGGCCTGAAAGCTGGTGACTACGGTTCATTCGACTACGGTCGTAACTACGGCGTGTTCTACGATGCGCTGGCTTCTACCGATATGTTCGTTATCTGGGGTGGCGACTCCCTGGCGGCAACTGACAACTTCATGACCGCACGTAGCACCGGTCTGGCTACCTACCGTAACTCTGACTTCTTCGGTCTGGTTGACGGCCTGGCAGTGGGTCTGCAGTATCAGGGTAAAAACGAATCTGGCCACACCACCAGCCGTCAGAACGGCGACGGCGGCAGCTACTCTCTGGGTTATGACTTCGCTGAAGGCTTCAACGTAACTGCAGCTTACTCTAACTCTGACCGCTCTACCGCTCAGAGTGTTGACGGTAAAGGCGAACGTGCTGAAGGCTGGGCAACCTCCCTGAAATATGACGCAAACAACCTGTACGCAGCGGTAATGTACGGCGAATCTCAGAACATGACCCGTGAAAACGACGGCGAGTTCGCGAACAAGACTCAGAACGTTGAAGCTGTGGTTCAGTACCAGTTCGACTTCGGTCTGCGTCCATCCGTGGGTTACGTTCAGTCCAAAGGTAAAGATCTGACCGGTCGTAACGGTTTCTCCGGCGGCGATGCTGACCTGGTGAAATACGTAGAAGTGGGTACCTGGTACTACTTCAACAAGAACATGAACGTGTACGCTGCGTACCGCTTCAACCTGCTGGACGACAACAATTACACCGAAGCAACTGGCCTGTCTACCGACGACCAGGCGGGTGTAGGTATCGTTTACCAGTTCTAATCAGTACACCACTTTGTTATATGTCTAAAAAACAGGGCTTCGGCCCTGTTTTTTTATGCGTGAAAGCAAAAAATGGCGACTTTTGAAAAGCCGCACGCTTTTTGTAGCAAACGGTTGGCATTTTGTAGAACTATCGTTAACCTGATAGCGGATTTCACTTCCGTAACCACAATGGAACTTCGTCATGTTTGAGAACATTACCGCCGCCCCTGCCGACCCTATTCTGGGCCTGGCCGATCTGTTTCGTGCCGATGACCGCCCTGGGAAAATTAACCTGGGTATTGGTGTCTATAAAGATGAGACCGGCAAGACCCCGGTACTGACCAGCGTTAAAAAAGCTGAGCAGTATCTGCTGGAAAATGAAAATACCAAAAACTACCTCGGCATCGACGGTATTCCGGAATTTGGTCGTTGCACCCAGGAACTGCTGTTCGGCAAAGGCAGCGCGATTGTCAGCGATAAACGTGCCCGCACGGCGCAGACCCCTGGCGGTACTGGCGCCCTGCGCGTGGCAGCGGATTTCCTCGCCAAAAACACCAGCGTAAAAACCGTCTGGGTGAGCAATCCGAGCTGGCCGAACCACAAGAGTGTCTTTAACTCTGCGGGTCTGGAAGTGCGTGAATATGCTTACTACGACGCGGCAAACCACTCTCTGGACTTCGACGGCCTGCTGGCAAGCCTGAGCGAAGCGCAGGCGGGCGATGTGGTGCTGTTCCACGGCTGCTGCCATAACCCAACCGGGATTGATCCAACGCTTGAGCAGTGGGAACAGCTGGCGAAACTCTCCGTAGAAAAAGGCTGGCTGCCGCTGTTCGACTTCGCGTATCAGGGCTTTGCTCGTGGCCTGGAAGAAGACGCCGAAGGCCTGCGCGCCTTCGCAGCAGTCCATAAAGAGCTGATTGTTGCCAGCTCCTATTCCAAGAACTTCGGCCTCTACAACGAGCGCGTAGGTGCCTGTACGCTGGTGGCGTCTGATGAGCAGACCGTTGACCGTGCATTCAGCCAGATGAAATCTGTTATTCGCGCTAACTACTCTAACCCGCCGGCTCACGGTGCGTCTGTAGTGGCGACTATCCTCAGCAATGACGCCCTGCGCGCTATCTGGGAGCAGGAACTGAACGACATGCGTCAGCGTATTCAGCGCATGCGTCAGCTGTTTGTGAACACCCTGGCGGAAAAAGGGGCGGATCGCGACTTCAGCTTTATCATCAAACAGAATGGCATGTTCTCATTCAGCGGCCTGACCAAAGAGCAGGTTCTGCGTCTGCGCGAAGAGTTTGGTGTGTATGCGGTGGCATCGGGTCGTGTTAACGTGGCGGGGATGACGCCGGATAACATGGCGCCGCTGTGCGAAGCGATTGTGGCAGTATTGTAAAAACGCTAAGCCGGGCGGCAATGCGTTTGCCCGGCCTACGTGTAGGCCCGGTAAGCGTAGCGCCACCGGGCAATTAAAAAAGCCTGCTTAAAGCAGGCTTTTTTAATGGTTATTACCAGACCGGCATTTCATCCTGCAGGAACGGATTGTGCAGCCGTTCGTATCCCAGGGTAGACATCGGGCCATGACCTGAAATAAAGGTCACATCGTCGCCCAGCGGTAATAACTTCTCTTTAATCGAGCGAATCAGCTGGCCGTGATCGCCCCGGGGGAAATCACTGCGCCCTACGCCGCCTTTAAAGATCACATCGCCAGAAATCAGCAGACGCGACTGGTCATCAAAGAAAACAATATGGCCTGGAGTATGCCCTGGACAATGCAAGACCTGTAATGTCACATTGCCCACGTTGACGCTCTCGCCCTCATTCAGCCAGCGATCTGGCGTCAGGGGAAGACATTCATCAAGACCAAACATGCGGCTCTGCGCCGGTAATCCCTGCAGCCAGAACTCATCTTCTTTTTCCGGGCCAATCACCGGCACGCCATAATGCTGTGCCAGTTCAGCCGCCGCCCCCACGTGATCGAGATGGCCGTGGGTCAGCAGGATCTGCATTAAGGTCACGCCAGCGGCAGCGACTTCCTGTTTGATCTTCTCTGCATCGCCACCGGGATCGACCAGGGCTGCCAGTTTGGTTTGTTCACACCAGATAAGCGAACAGTTCTGGGAGAAGGCGGTGACCGGAATAATACGATAGTTCATACTGCTCCTGATTTGTTATTACCAGTGCCGCAATGGCCCGGTATCAATATGCACAAAGTTGCTACGTGGGTAATATCCTACACCACCTGCGCGCATAGATAACGCAGCTTTGCGAACATTGGCTAACGAAACGCCTTCAATATGAAAATCCATCGCCTGCCCTTTGGTGTGATAGCTCTTTTTAGCTACACCGCGGCTGTGGGCGCGCAATTCATTATTGGTATCAAGAGAGCGGTAGCCGGAAATGAGCTGAACCGGTTTGCGGGTGCCAAGCAAACCCTGCAGGCGGTAAAGCTGGTCAAATAATCCCGGATCGATGGCCTTTACTTTATTGGCGCGGAAATCACGGAAAAAGTGATTCAGCTTGGCTAATTCATCCTGAATATAGCCCCGACCATCAAAAAACTCAGCTTTGATCGACTCACCTGTGTGCAGGTTATTAAGCGTCAAAATACGTGGTCGAGGGGTAGAGAGCGTGGCAAATGATGGCGTAGGTAAGATGGCCGCGCCCAGCGCAATGCCACCTAACGCCAACAACTTACGGCGATTAGCGTCGAATTTGTCCATGGTAATCAGGTCTACAGGTCAATGTTATCGTATAGATGCTTTACAGCGCACGAAGGGCACATTACCGGGCAAACCTGTCATCGTCAAGGCACCACAACCCAGGAAAGACGGGGCTTGCAACCGCAAGACCCCGTTTATTTTTCCATTTAGACTACCGGAATTTTCCGAACTTCTTCATTTATCTGATCAATTGCTCTGCCTTGGGCAGAATTTGTGTGTTGGACCGGGCGGTCTCATCATAATTGTAAATATCTGTACGATACTGCGTCCGGCCATCCTTGCCGACGAAGGCGGTGAGATAGTACAGATTAACCGGAATATTCTGGCGGATATTCACATATCGCGTGTCGCCCTGCTTCAGCGCATCCGAGATACGTGTGTCGTTCCAGCCAGCATCCTGTAACAACATATTTGCCAGTTCTGACGCCTTATTAACACGCACGCACCCAGAACTGAGCGCACGGGCATCTTTCTGGAACAGGTTGTGGTTCGGCGTATCATGCAGATAGATGGCATCCGAGCTTGGCATATTGAATTTATACCGACCCAGCGAGTTGTGCGCACCAGGTGCCTGCTGGAAACGGAAAGGTAAATTCGCCGGCGTGATGGTCGCCCAGTCGACTTGCCACGGATCTATCGCCTCTTTACTGTTCCAGCCGCGCAGGACGGTATAGTTATGGCGTTCAAGATAGCCCGGGTCATTCCACACCTTCGGCAGAATATCTTTGCGCGCCAGCGTCGGCGGCACGTTCCACGGCGGGTTAACCACCACGTTGTTCAGCGCGCTGCTCATCATCGGCGTTTTACGATCCGGGCGGCCCACAATCACGCGGGAGGCCAGCACTTCACTGCCGTTCTGGTAATAGACCAACGAAAAGGCCGGGATATTCACCATGATGCCCGTCGAGAGCGTTCCCGGCAGCAAACGCAGGCGCTGGATATTCAACGCCAGCACCCCGGCACGCTGTGCGGGAGTCATGTTTAGCGCCTCACGCGTCGCCTGACCGATAACGCCATCCGCGCCCAACCCCTGGCTGGCCTGGAACGCTTTTACCGCTTCAACCAGGCTACGGTCATAGGAGGCCGGCTTGCTGGAAACAGGTTTGGTTTTCTTTTCGACGGAGGGCGCCGACGGGCTGACCACCACGCTTTGCGGATCGTCACCCGGCAGGGCAATTTTGGGCCCGCCGTCAATCGCGCCTGAGCGCTTCAGGATTTCACGCAGGGCCGGAACATCGCTGCTCCACTGCCCGGGGCTCAGTTTCGCGGTTCCCTGTAGTTGCGGCCAGGGTTGCGTATCGGCCACCAGCTGGAGCAGCGACTGGTGCATGACGGAATACTGCGGATGCGTCGGGGCAAGTCCGTTAATAAAATTCGGCACCGTGCCCTTATCCAGCGCCAGCTGCCACTGGTTAATGACCGACAGCGGCGGTGTCGCCAGCTTGTAAGGCTTATTGCTGTAGAGCCAGCGGTTGCCGTTGACCGGGATCCCCGCCACAAATTGCAGGTAACCCATCATCGCATCGGACAGAACGACGTCCCGCGCCATTCCAGTGACGGCAGGCTGGGTCAGCAATTCCACCCAGGCAGTAAACTGCGGCTGAAAACCGGCAATAGCGACTTCGGCAAGCTGCTGCTGAAACGCGCGCACAGCTTCGCGATCGTCCCACATGGGCTTCATGTCACGTGCGGCATATAGCAGCGTAAGCTGATTGAGATAGACCGGAGAGTATCCTGCCGGCAGGGCCGACAACAGCTGCTCACGGCGTTGTTCTGCACTGACATCGGCAGGTAGCGGCAGGATACCGGCCATAATGGCGGTGGCGGGCGATTGTTCCAGCGGTTGCGACAGCGACGTAGGCTGCGCGCCCATCGTCGCGGAGCTATCAACCGGAACCAGTTCGGGCTCATCGGCCCGGGCGTTAAACAGTGGAGCCACTAATACCGTCATGCACAAACTGAGCGCCGACAGCTGACGACCGTACATTTTATTCAGCAACATCCCTTGCCCCCTGTTTGCTTTACGTCGCGCCCTCATCACCGGGGCTTCATTTCATTATAGGAAGACAGACCGGCACCAGCCTTGCCTTATGTAAAGAAGTTTAAAGTTAACGCAGCCGCCAGTACAAGCTCAAGGAATAAAAAAAAGGCGGCCCGGAGGCCGCCATCGTTAATTTTCAGATTCCTCAGGAGGCGTCAGCCGTTCCCGGAAGCGATTCCGGCGGCTGCGGGGCAAAGCCACGCAGACCCACAACATGAACGTGCTCGCTGTTCTGGTAGACCTTACGCACCAGCTTATAGGTGGTGCCTTTCTCCGGACTGATGTTCTCTGGCGCTGCGATAATCAGCTGCATATCCAGACGGTCGCACAGCTCAAACAGCGTGGCGATCGAACGGGCATCCAGACGCGCCGCCTCATCAAGGAACAGCAGACGACATGGGGAGATATCCTTGCCGCGCAGACGGCGGGATTCATCTTCCCAGCTCTGCACCACCATCACCAGAATCGACATCCCGGTACCGATCGCTTCCCCGGTCGACAGGGCGCCAGATTCCGCGCGCAGCCAGCCGTCAGAGCCACGGTTAACTTCCACTTCCATCTCGAGATAGTTGCGGTAGTCCAGCAGCTCCTCACCGATGGTCTGCGGCGTACGCTGGCCCATGTCGATCTGCGGGTTAAGACGCTGATACAGCTTCGCCAGCGCTTCGGAGAAGGTCAGTCGGTTGCTGTTGAACAGATCCTGATGCTGCTCGTGCTGCTCGGCCAGTACGTCAAGCAGCGTGGCGTGGGCTTCGCGCACGTTGACGTTCAGTCGCACACTGTTAACCTGGCCGAAGGAGACGCTCTGCAGGCCCTGGTTCAGCTGACGAATACGGTTCTGCTCGCGCTGGATCGTCTTACGGATGATATTGGCCACGCTGCGGGAGCTGATCGCCAGCTTCTGCTCACGTGAGGTCAGCTCTTCCGTCAGACGCCCCAGTTCAATCTCCATCTGTTCAATGGCTTCAACCGGGTCATCGGTGCGAATGATATCCTGGCGAATACGCTCGCGCAGATGCTGATAGACCGCCACGAAGAACTGAATTTTGCGCTCAGGGCGCTTCGGATCTTCCGACATGCGCAGCACATCGCGCAGGTGTTCGTTATCCGCCACAGCCAGACGCAGCGCACCCAGCGCCTTATCCGACATAGAACGCAGCTCATCGCCGGAGAGATAGGCCAGCTCGCGGCGGTGTAGACGACGTTCAACGCCGTAGTCTTTCACCATCCGCATCACGGCGCACCAGCCCGCTTTGGCGGTCACCACCTGCTCGCGCTTCTCGTGGTAGTCACGTTCCAGCTTGCGCAGACGGCGGGTCAGGTTGTCCATCTCCGCTTCACAGAAGGTGAGCGCTTTTTCCAGCTGGTTGCGGCGGGCGCGGTTATTGCTGAGCTGGGCATGGAGTTCGTCGCGACGAATGCGCGCCCGCTCCTCTGCCCCGCTGTCGGCCCGCACGCCGATATCCTGCAGCTCTTTATGCAGGTCGGTCAGCAGCTCTTTCTTGGTATCAAACGAACTTTTCAGCGACGCCAGCACCTGATTGTACTGGCTCAGCTGCGCGGCATGGCTACGCATCGCCTCACGGGCGCGGGTACGTTCCGTTTCCGCCTGCTCCAGACGCTGGCGCAGTTTTTCGTTCAGATCGCTGTTGCCGTTCAGCATCTCCGCCGAGTCGGAGTAGCTGAAGTGCGCCCGGCGCTGGGAAACTTCGGTCAGGGCAAACGCCTGCTGACGCGCTTCGCGCTGGACCTGCTGGGACCAGGCATAATCTTCTTTCAGCTGTTCGAACTGTTCCGGGTCGCTCTGCAGCACAGAGACCATCGGCTCCAGTTTCGCCAGCTGATTGCCGTACTGCTGGACAAAGCGCGCGGCTTCCTGTGCTTCGTCGAGACGCTCCTGAATCTCATCCACCCGATCGGCGAGGGTGTCGTCCGCCAGAAGGTTCAGGCGCGGCAGAATGCGGTTAAGGGCAGCGACGCCCTCTTTAGCCTGCTCGAACTGGAGGCGGCTCTGCTGGTTATCATTTTCGTGGGCTGAAATCGCGCGTTCAAGCTCGGTACGACGGGTGGTGAACTTACGGATCTCGGCTTCCGGATCGGCCTCAAAGGCCACGGCCAGATGGCTGCCGATAAAGCGGCTGAACGCCTGGTGCAGACGCTGGGTTTTTTGCACGTCGAACGAGAGCGTCGCAAAACGTTCTGACAGCGCTTCACGCTCGGTGTGCAGGCTCTCAATACGGCTTTCACGGGCCGCGCGGCCAAACAGCGGCAGCGCCGGGAAGCGTGAATAGCGCCACTGGCGATCGGCGATCTTCACCACCACCGCTTTTTCCAGCTCGTCGACGCCGAAGACGCTGTCATCGAACGACTGCGGATCCCCTTCGATCAGGTAGAGATCTTCCGGGCAATCTTCCAGCCCTTCGAGCTGGTCCGCGATCAGCGACAGATCCGGCACCACGATAGCGTGGCGGGACGGGCCATACAGCGCCGAGTAGTACGGCGCATCTTCCAGGCTGACGTCGTCATAGATTTCGGACAGCAGCACGCCGCCAAAACGCTCTGCCAGGGTATTCAGACGCGCATCTTCTGCACCGCCCGGCTGGCTTAAACGTTCGATCTCTTCGTCGACGGCGCGCTTACGCGCCCCCACTTCATCACGCTCTACAATCGCTTCACGCTCGCGCTCCAGCAGCTGCTGGAGGTACTCTGTCACCTCCTGGCTGGATTCGAACGTCTCGCCGCACTGCTCGCTGAGCTGGCTAAGGCTGCTCTGGGCGGCCAGCCAGATCGGGGCGCGCTGCATCAGCGTCTGAATACGCGACTGCAGCTGCTCCAGTTCCTGACGCAGGGACATGCGCTGTTCGCTAGCGCTGGAGACGCTGTCGGACAGCGACGCGATACGGGCTTCCAGCTCCTGATGCAGGGATTCCAGATCGTCAATATCGACCCGTTTGCCCTGACGCTTGCAGAACTCGGCCAGCAGGCGTTCCGCCTCTTGCTGTTCGCGCAGGCGCTGTTCCAGCTCGTTCAGACGCATGCGCAGCGGTTGAACCTGTTCCGCCATATGACGCTGATTGACGCCATCACGCAGCAGCTCGCGGGCCACTTCCCACGCCTCGGCGCGCGCCAGCGGGCCGTTAATGGCGGCCACCAACTGGTATGCCTGTTCAAACTGGCTGTGCGCTGTTTGCGCCACGCTCATTTTCTGCTCAAGGTTCAGCAGTTTTTCTGTGGCTTCCTGCTCTTTGGCCTGGAAAGTCTCCAGCCACTGATCCGCACTCTCTGGCGTCAGGTCCGGCAGGTGGCAAAGCGCTTTTGCACGTTCCAGCGCCTGCAACGCCTGATTGTACTGAATGGCGCGGGTTTGCTGGACGTCGAGCGCCTGCTGATAGTCGGCAAGCTGGCTTTTCAGCTCATCCACTTCCAGCTCGGCAGCTTCGGCGCGGGCTTCGTTCTCTTCCTGCTTGTCGGCAGCTTCCGCCACCACTTCGTTCTGCTCTTCCAGACGAATTTGCAGTTCATCGAGATCCGCTTCGTAGCGCTCAATTTTTTCCTGCTGACGCAGCGCGGTCTGCACCAGGTTCAGATGATCGCTGGCGGCCTGGTAATCGGCCTCCAGATCCCCTTCCGCCCCGTTATGCTCGGACAGTTCACGCGCCATCTCAACGTGCTTGTACTGCTCGGACGCCAGCTGCTGGCGCGAAGTAAAGAGCTCGCGGCGATACTCGAGAGCCTGATCGAGATGAATGCGGCGCTCGTTGGCGTGGCGCATGTAGTCCGCCGCCACATAGTTGGTGGCTTCGCTGATCAGGTGCTTGAACAGGTCGCGGTCAGACTGCGTGACGCGAATGGCTTCCAGCGTCATACGGTTTTCACGCAGCGCCGCTTCCATGTCCTGGAACGCCTTACGCACACCGCTGTTTTCCGGTAACAGGTAATCACGCAGAGAGCGGGTAATGGCGCTGGAGATCCCGCCGTAGAGCGAGGCTTCGATCAGACGATAATATTTACTGCGGTCCGAGGCGGAGCGCAGACGACGGGCGACGATGCCCAGATCGAACATCAGCGAGTGGTATTCGGTGATGGAGTTGAACTGCTTAAACTGCACGCCTTCGATGGCTTCCAGCTTGTCTTTCAGCTCCTGCAGCGTCAGCACGCGCGCCTGACGTTCGTTGAGGGTTTCCGTCAATAGCGCGGTGGGCTGAACGGAGGTTGGCAGCCCCTGAATGGCGAACGGTTTGATATCCACTTTACGGTCGCGACCGGCGACCTGCTGTAAGCGGACGCCAACCACCACGCGCTGATGGCGGGAGTTGATCACGTCCAGCACAGAGTAACAGACACCCGCCTTCAGCTTACCGTGCAGACCCTTATCACGGGAACCGCTGGTCGCGCCGGCTTCGGTGGTGTTACGGAAGTGCAGCAGGGTTAAGTCCGGGATCAGCGCCGTGACGAAGGCCGCCATGGTGGTGGATTTCCCCGCCCCGTTACCGCCCGAGAGCGTGGTCACCAGCTCATCGAGATCAAAGGTGCGGGCAAAGAAACCGTTCCAGTTAACCAGCGTTAGTGAGCGAAATTTACCGCGTTCAATCATTACTCTTCCTCCCCGCTATCCGGCTGATTGTCTTCATGCTCGTCATTGAGCTGCAGATGGTTTTCCACCGGCATCGCTTCGCCATCACGGATCATGCGCAGCTGCGCTTCGCGGGCGTCATCACCCACGCGCACGTCGGCACCGAAGCGGAACACAGATTCGGTGATGCGGAATTTGCTGCTGTCATGGCCCATAAACCACACCATCCCCAGACGGCGCAGACGGTTCAGGGAGGAGCGCACTTTTTCCTGTAGCTTCTGACGGTCAACGTCCGAGCCGGTGGAGCGGTTGTTTACCAGCTTCAGCAGCTTGCCTTCGTCCGCCAGGGTCATCAGCTCGTCATAGAGCTCCTGCTGGGTGAAGATGCCTTCGTTCGCCAGACGCTCCGGGCTGAGGTAGAGATAGCAGAGAATTTTGCCGACCATCATGTCCAGTTCGGAGAGCACCGAGCGCGGGATAAGCGTGGTGGAGCGCGGACGCAGATAGAAGAACCCCTCCGGCGCGCGGATCAGCTCCACGTTAAAGCGGGCGTAAAACTCTTCCAGGTACTCCTGAAAATCCATTAAAAAAGCGTGATTATCCAGCTCGTCGAGACCAATGTGACGACCGGCACGCAGCTGGCTGTCCAGCGCCGGAAAGATCGGATTTGCCAGCGCCTGGGCCAGCTTAACTGGCATCACGTGTTCAATATTTGTCAATGACATGCGCCTGTACCTTGGCTCCGTAATCGTTGATCGGCTGCCACTTCGGCGGCAGGCCGGTGAAATCTGCTTGCGCGACGCCCAGGCGTACCGCCTGATCGACCACGATGCGGGCGATATCGAAATGGCGGGCACGCGGGTATTGTGCGAGGTAGTCGCGCACCACCAGACCGAGATCGAGTGGTTTGTTTTTGGTTTTGAAGATCGCCAGTTGCTCCTCGATCATCGCCGCAAGCTGTTCCCGTATTTCGTTAAACTCTTCATATTCCAGATCGGCTGGCAGCTCGCCGGTCACCTCTTCGTCGCGCAGGCTCATCTCTTCGTCACGCATATCGAGCAGGCGATCAGCGCTGGCGTAGGTCAGCGCCCACGGCGCATCGAAATAGGTCTGTACCGACTGGCGCAGGCGCTGGGCAAACACGCGGTTTTTATCCATGTCGATAGCGGTACGGATAAATTTATGCACGTGGCGGTCATAGCCGATCCACAGGTCGATCGCCTGCTGGCCCCAGCTGATAATGCGATCGAGTTTGCTTTGCAGGTCAAAGACCAGGCGATCGACAAAATGCAGGTTGTCCTGGGCCAGGGTGGCATCCTGAATGCGCAGAAGGTTAGCCTGCAGCTTGTCCCCCGCAGCCTCCAGCGTATCCTGCAGTTCACGCAGGGTGCCGGAAGTTTCTGACAGCAGCATTTCACAGCTGGAAATTGCCGCCCGCCAGTCTTTGTTCAGAAGCTGGGCGATGTCCTCTTTCACCAGCTGCTGCTGCTCATCCATGATGCGCTGCGTCAAATCGATGCTGTCGAAAATCTCGGCTACTGAATATTTCAGCGGCGCGTAGACGTTACGGTGCCAGTGGAACTCGTCACCGCCCTCATCTGCGGCATCGGCTGCACGCTTCAGTTCACCCGCCACAATGGAGAGCTGCATCGAGAGGCGCAGGGTCGAGAATTCGCGCTGGCGAATGTAGTAGTCGGTAATGCCGATGCCCAGTGGCGTCAGACGATAGATGGCATTCCCTTCTGCCAGCTCGCTGGTAAAGCGGTTCAGCAGACGTTGACGCACCATATCGTTAATCGCGTTATTGGCACGCACATTAATGGTTTCGCTGGTTTGCTCAAACGCATCACTGACATGGCGGAACGCATCCACCAGTTCGCCCTCGCTCATTTCTCCATCCAGCCGTTCGCTGTTCAGCGTGGCGACCGCCAGCAGAAAAGAGAGTCTGTCTACCGGCAGCGAGAGGGAGAAATCGTTTTTTCGGGCCCAGGCAACCAGCTCGGGGACTGTCTGGGAAAATTCACTCATAAGTTATCCTTGCTCTGCGGCTTGCGCGCGGTGACGTGAATGTAGCGGCCAAGGCTAATATAAGGCTCCTGGCGGCAGTACCGCGTCTCTAATTCTGTCAGGGCGTCAAAGCACTCATGCTGCTTCTGTTTATCACGCAGATAATCATGAAACACCCTGATGCCGGTTTTCCCGGTAATCTGCCAGCCGGAGGTTTCCAGCCAGCCATAAACCTGCTGCGGGTCGCGCGGAAAGTCCGGTGACAGCGTACGGCGTTTCTTCTTGTACATGCCCTGCTGTACATAACCGAAATTACCCACCAGCACGTTACGCATTAACAGGCCGTTAGCGTTGTAAAACATCAGCGACAGCGCGCCGCCGGGGCGCAGTATCGACCAGAGCGTCTTCAGCAGCGCCTGGGGTTCGGCTACCCATTCCAGCACCGCATGAGACAATATCAGATCAACCGGGCTTTCCAAATGTTGAGCGATCTCCTGAGCGGCACAATGTATAAATTGCATGTTATCGCTCACACCTTTCTCCACCGCGGCACTTTCAGCGCGGGCGATCATTTCAGCGGAGAGATCGCAAAGGATAACGTGGTGCCCACGCTCAGCCATTTTTATCGCCGTCTGGCCTTCACCGCCGCCAGCATCGAGGACACGCAGTTTCTTGTCGCCAAATCCGGCCAACAGGATGTCCAGATCCTGCCAGAGGATCGTCTGCCGTAGACGGCCTTTGGTCGTGCCGTAAATATTGCGGGCAAACTTTTCCGCGATGTCATCAAAATTGCGATCCCGCATTGGGAGAGCTCCACCCACTCACAACAAAACCGCTATTTTGTCACAGCCGGGCGGAGAATGAACCTCTCTGGTGTAATATCGCTGACAATCATCAGCTATATGGTCAAAAAAGGAGCCAGAAAGGATGCTTTTTACCCTAAAAAAATATATTGGCGGCATGATGCTTCCCCTCCCTCTTCTTCTGCTGTGTATCGCGCTGGGCCTGGGGTTGCTGTGGTTCAGCCGCCATCAGAAAAGCGGCAAAATTTTGGTTACGGCAGGCTGGCTGGCGCTGACGCTGCTGAGCCTGCAGCCGGTCGCGGATGGGCTGTTACGTCCGGTCGAAGACAAATACCCCACCTGGCAGGAAAATGAGAAGGTTAAGTACATCGTGGTGCTCGGCGGGGGCTACACCTGGGATCCACAATGGGCTCCCAGCTCCAATCTGATCAACAACAGCCTGCCGCGCCTCAATGAAGGCATGCGGCTGTGGCTGGCAAATCCCGGGTCGAAGATGATCTTCACCGGGGCGGCAGCACAAAGTAATCCGGTGAGTACCGCCGAAGCGGGCGCGCGCGTGGCGCAGTCTTTGGGCGTGCCGCGCGAGGCGATCATCACTCTCGACAGTCCAAAAGATACCGAAGAGGAAGCCGCCGCGGTGAAGCAGGCGATAGGCGATGCGCCCTTCCTGCTGGTCACCTCAGCCTCCCATCTGCCGCGGGCGATGATCTTCTTTGAACGCCAGGGTCTGCATCCCCTGCCCGCGCCCGCGAACCAGCTGGCGATTAGCGCCCCGCTTAACCCCTGGGAACGGATCATTCCGTCCCCGGTATGGCTGATGCACAGCGATCGCGTGGGCTATGAGACGCTTGGGCGCGTCTGGCAGTGGCTGAAGGGCCTGTCAGGCGAGCCAGGGGAGCAGTGATTTCGAGGCCAGATCGAAGTTGGCGCGGCTAAAATGACCGGTATTCACCAGCTGCGCCACTTCGTCCCACAGCGTATAGAGCCAGCGCCGCCAGAGGAACGACTCTGAGACCGGCGCGCGCCGCAGGTAGTGCCAGAGTAAATCCTCCGCCTGCCCGCTCTCGCTCAGGCGAAACAGTTCATACTCCCGGGGGGCCCACAGCATCACGCCGGGCCCGACCATCGCCAGCAGCTGATCGCTGCGGGGATCCTTGAGCATACTGCGCAGCGTAAAATTACCGTGGATTAGCACGCTGTTGTCATTGAATCCTTCAAACAGGGTGGGCAGGCACTCGCGGGTACGAAACAGGATCCGTTTATCCTGCATGGTCAGGCCAGTGTTGTGATACTGGTTTAGCGTCCCCCACAGCACCTCGACCCGCTGACGATACCAGAGTGGCCAGAGATTTTCCTGGGTGCTGTCCACCGAGCCGACCAGCCCTCCGCTGTCCAGCCGGTGCCAGGCCAGCAGCGCTTCAACTATCTGATCTTTTAGCTGCTCCCAGCGTTCAGGCGTACGCGCCGGGGCTTCCACCGGGACACCACGCAGACGCTCAATCAGCAGGACATCCGGGCCCGGATGTTCTTCGTGGGTCATCACGCCATAAACGGTCGGCATTCTTACCGTGCCGCTGCGGGCCAGCATGGAGATTTTCCACGCCAGCTGTCGGGCCACATCCGGTGAAGAGAAGCTTCGCGCCAATAACGGCATGGGGTTTCCCTGGCTGTCGTACAGCGACCATAGCGTGGTATCCGCCTTTTCATGCACGCATTCCACACGGCTCAGTTTTTCACCCAGCAGATGGCTGAGTTCGGCTCGCAGCTGTTCCATTCGAGATTACCCCCATTAAGACTACTGCTTTTATAATGAGCGTCTGGCAGGCGGATGTCACTCTTATGAGAAGATTCTGTAGCAGAAATTCAGAAAATTGAGACAAAAAAATCCCCTCAAAAGAGGGGATGGCGGGGATTAGCGAAGTTCAGCGCGAACGCGGGCCAGATCTTCTGGCGTATCAACGCCTGTGCCCGGGACCTCGTGCGCGACGGCGACGTGGATCTTTTCGCCGTACCACAGCACACGCAGCTGCTCGAGCATTTCGATGTTCTCCAGCGGGCTCGGCTGCCAGTTGACGTAACGGCGGATAAAGCCTGCACGATAGCCATAAATGCCCAGATGACGCAGGATGCTGTCACCAATGTTATCCCGGGATTCGGCAAAGCGATCGCGATCCCAGGGGATAGTGGCGCGGGAGAAATAGAGCGCATAGCCTTCAGCGTCCAGTACCACCTTCACCGCATTCGGGTTGAATGCCTCTTCTGCGCTATGAACCGGCACGGCCAGCGTCGCCATACCCACCTGACGCTGGGCCAGGTTTTCCGCCACCTGACGAATAATGACCGCCGGGATCATCGGCTCATCGCCCTGCACGTTAACAATCACCGTGTCGTCGCTGAAACCGCATTTTTCCACCACTTCGGCCAGACGCTCAGTGCCGGACTGGTGATCGGCGCGGGTCATGCAGACTTCGCCGCCCGCCGCTTCAACTGCACGCGCCACCTCTTCATGATCGGTGGCGACAATGATCCGCTCCGCGCCGGACTCACGGGCACGTTCAAGCACATGCACGATCATCGGCTTGCCGTTGATATCCACCAGCGGTTTGCCCGGCAGACGCGTGGAGGCAAAGCGCGCCGGAATAATGACAACAAAACTCATGGTTTGCTCTCTTCAGGCGCCAGGGCGCGGGCTTCGGTTTCCAGCAGGACGGGAATGCCGTCGCGCAGAGGGAAGGCAAGGCTATCCACTTTGCAAATCAGCTCCTGCTTATCCTGGCTGTAGTAGAGTTTGCCGTTGCACACCGGGCAGGCAATAATTTCCAGTAAACGGTGATCCATAGTTCCTCCGTATCAATAATCGGTAAAGTTTACCATATTCCTTTTTCAGACCGCGTCTATTTCCCAGCCCGTTCGACAGGTGTGAAAAAGTCCGTCAGGAAGATGGCCCAGCGCGATGCGTGTCGCCCCCTGCCAGCCCGCAAAATCACTGATTGCCGTGGCGAGTCCCTTCTCCAGCGCGACGCTTATCCGAACACCCTCTTCCAGATAAAGGGCGATAACCTGTAGCTCGCCGGTTTTGCGGTGCATTTTGGCATCCATCCGCCCTACCAGCTGCCCTCTATGCAACAGCGGCAGAACGAAATAGCCATACTGACGTTTCGGCGCCGGGGTATAACATTCCAGCCGGTAGCTGAAGTTAAAGAGCTGCTCCGCACGCTTACGATCCCAGACCACCGGATCGAAGGGTGAGAGAACGGCGCTATGGGTCGCGGTGAGCTTCCCTTCCTGCGCTTCGTTAAGCAACGGCAGCAGATCGGCATGCAGCCACATCTCCCCCAGTGTCTCCACCTCGACGCGGACCACCTGCTGCTGCGCCTGCCAGCGCTCAAGCAAGGGTGCCAGCGCGGGCTGACGCAGGCGGTAATAGTCGGCCAACCACTGGGGGCGGAAAATGCCTAAGCTGCGGGCGCTGTTTTCCAGCATTATGGCCTCTGCCGCCGCCTGGGTCAGCATATCCCGGCTATCATCCCACTGAGGCATCACCCGATGTGTGAGATCGTAAACGCGCTGAAAGTTACGCCTTTCGACCACCATCACCTTGCCAGCGGTGAATAATCCCTCAAGATGGCGTTTATGCGGCTTCCACTCCCACCAGCCGCTCGTTCCTTTGTGGGGATGTTCAAAATCGGCGGAACGGACAGGGCCTTTCTCCTGAATATGGGCGATAAGCTCTTCTATTTCATCCGCATGTTCCTGCATCCAGGCCTGACGGTATTTCCAGCCCATTTTATCGGGCGCGAGCATTCTGTGACGCACCAGCGCAAAGTCGCTGCGCGGCAGGAAACACGCCTCGTGCGCCCAGTACTCCATCAGCTCTCCCTGACGCAGGGCGTTATCCAGCCAGTCGGGCGAATAGGGACCGAGACGGCTGAAGAGCACCAGGTAAGGGCTGCGGGCGACGATATTGATGGTGTCGATCTGTAACAGCGACATGCGCTTAATGGTGGTAAGAATATCGGCGGGTCGGGCGCGACGACAGGGCTTTTTCAAAAGCCCCTGGGCGGCAAGATGCAGATGACGTGCGGCTGAAAGCGTGAGTTGCGGTAAAGCCATGCCTTTTCCTGTCAGTTAGTGCGCGGGCGAAACCTCTTTTACCTGCCCTGCAAGGGCGATAAGTTCCTGGAGCAGTTGTTCAGGCTGTTCACCCTGCAGTTGGGCATCAACCGGTAAATACCACCAGTTATCCTGGGCAAAGGCACGGCATTTCACCGCATCTTTTTCAGTCATGATCAATGTCTGACCAGGCGCAGTAAACGCCGCAACCTGCTCCAGGCTTAGCGCCTGGTGGTCGGCCAGCGGCACGCTACGCTGAAGTTTGGCGCCGCAGGCTTCCAGGGTGGAGAAAAAGCGCGGAGGATGACCGATACCGGCCATCGCCACCAGATGGTTTAGCTCAGCAACGTCGCGCCGCTCACCGGTCAGCAGATTCACGGCAAGTCCTGGGTGCAGCTGCATCGGGATCTCCCCCGCCTGCGCCGTACCGCCGTTGACGATAACCGCATCCACGGACCGCAAACGCGACGCGCGCTCGCGCATCGGTCCGGCAGGTAACCACCAGCCGTTACCAAAGCGGCGCACGCCATCAATCACCACGATCTCTTTATCCCGGGCCAGCGCGTAGTGCTGCAGGCCGTCGTCGGTAATGACAATCTGGACATTCGCCTGCGTCAGCAGAGCCTGCACCGCCTCGCTGCGCACCGGCGAAACCGCTACCGGCACCCCGGTACGCTGAAAGATCAGCACCGGTTCATCCCCCGCTTGCGCCGTGGTGGTTTGCGCGGTCAGCAGCAGCGGATAGCGCTCCGCCTTGCCGCCATATCCCCGGGAGACAACCCCCACGCGAATCCCGCGTTTTGTCAGCTGTTCCACCAGCCAGATCACCACCGGCGTTTTACCGTTACCGCCAGCGGTAAGGTTGCCCACCACCACCACCGGCACCGGCGCGCGCCAGGCCCGTTTGAGCCCCACTTTATAACTCAGGCGGATCAGGCCGCTGACCAGGCCATACAGCCATGAGAGCGGCAACAGCAACAGCCAGAGCGGAGACTCACCGGACCAGATGCGAGCGATCATTCGCCAAACTGCATTTTATGAAGCTGGGCATACACGCCCTGGTGCGCCAGCAGGTCAGCATGGCTGCCACGCTCGACGATGTAGCCATCTTCCACCACCACGATTTCGTCGGCTTTTTCAATCGTCGACAGGCGGTGGGCAATCACCAGTGAGGTACGGTTCTTCTGCAGCTCATCCAGCGCAGACTGGATAGCGCGTTCGGACTCGGTATCCAGCGCCGAGGTGGCTTCATCGAGGATCAGGATTGGGCTGTCACGCAGCAGCGCGCGCGCAATGGCAATACGCTGGCGCTGACCGCCGGAGAGCAGGACACCGTTTTCACCGATAATGGTATCCAGGCCGTTATCCATCTTATTGATGAAGTCCATGGCGTAGGCCATCCGCGCCGCCGCTTCGATCTGCTCGCGGCTGTACTCTTCATTCCGGGCATAGGCGATGTTATTAGCCACGGTGTCGTTGAACAGGTGCACATTCTGGGAAACCAGCGCGACCTGATTACGCAGCGACCGCAGGGTGTACTCGCGCAGATCGTGGCCATCAATCAGGATCTCACCCTCATCAATATCGTAGAAGCGGGTGATCAGGCTGGCGATGGTCGATTTACCTGAGCCAGAGCGGCCCACCAGGGCTACGGTCTTGCCTGCCGGAATTTTCAGATTGATATTGCGCAGAGCAGGCGTATCACGACCCGGATAGGTAAAGGTCACATTGCGGAACTCCACGTCGCCGGTTGAGCGCTCAATCACGCGTTTGCCTTCGTCTTTTTCCTGTTCGGAATCAAGGATCGCGAACAGCGTCTGGCAGGCTGCCATCCCGCGCTGGAACTGGGCGTTAACGTTGGTTAACGATTTCAGCGGGCGCATCAGGGCAATCATCGACGAGAAGACCACGGTGATGGTACCGGCGGTGAGGGTTTCCATCACGCTCGGGAAGCTGGCGGCATAGAGCACAAACGCCAGCGCCAGGGAGGCGATGAGCTGAATGATCGGATCGGAGATGGAAGAAGCAGACACCATCTTCATCCCCTGCAGACGCATCTTATTGCTGACCTTATCGAAGCGCTTGGTTTCGAGCTCCTGGCCGCCAAAAATCAGCACCTCTTTATGGCCTTTCAGCATCTGCTCGGCGCTGGTGGTCACCTGCCCCATCGTGTTCTGCATGTTCTTACTGATGCTGCGGAAACGCTTCGAGACGACGCGGATCGCAATCGAGACAATCGGCGCCAGCACAATCAGGATCAGCGACAGTTGCCAGCTATACCAGAACATCAGGGCGAACAGACCAATAATCGACGCCCCTTCACGCACAACGGTGATCAGCGCGCTGGAGGAGGAGGAAGCCACCTGCTCGGAGTCGTAAGTAATGCGCGACAGCAGGGTGCCGGTCGACTGCTTGTCAAAAAACGCGACCGGCATGCCCATCATATGGCTGAACAGGCGGCGGCGCATGGTCATCACCACTTTGCCCGAAACCCAGGAGAGGCAGTAGCTGGAGATATAGCTGGTGATGCCGCGTAAAATCATCAGGCCGATAACCACCAGCGGCATCCATAGCAACACTGAGCGATCCGTTTTACCAAAACCGTCGTCCAGTAACGGTTTGAGGAGCGATAACATGAAGGTATCGCTGGCTGCGTTGAGGATTAACGCTACGCCCGCCACGATTAGGCCCGTTCTGAAGGGTGCAATCACCGGCCAGAGTCGGCGGAAGGTCTGCCACGTGGAGAGATCTTTGTCGTTATGCATTCAAAAAACCAGCATTTGTTGAAATAGCCGCATATTCTACCCGTTATCTCCGGGCGCGCCAAACCACTGATGATACCAACGGGGCAAAATTTGATCCCGTAAGCTATGGATTTGCCAGCCATGTTGCGAAAAATAAACGGTAAGTTGTCCCTGTCGGGGGGTTGTTAGCCAGCGATACCCCTCCTTTTGGTAGCGGCGAGCCACTTTGAGCGAAGGCAGTCGCCACGCGTTATAGCGGGAGGCAGACACCAGAGCGATCTGCCCACCCACGCGCTGCACCAGAGGGAGTGACGAGGAGGTATTACTGCCATGGTGCGGCACCTGGATAAGTGTAGACGCAAGATATTGCCAGTGACGACTGAGCATCGCTTTTTCTCCCTTCGCTTCAATATCGCCGGTTAACAACACGCTATGGGTACCGTCCTCAACTTTAACCACGCAGGAACCGTTGTTGCCGCGCTGCGGTTTGTTGGCGAGGGGCCAGTGTGCGCTGAAGGTCAGCCCTCGCCACTGCCAGCGCTCCCCGCGCGCACAAGGGTCATGACCGGCCCAGCGCAGCGGGCTTCTTATCCACATTGTCGGCCACGCCTTACGTAGCGATACCAGCCCGCCGATATGGTCGAGGTGTTCGTGGCTGATAATCACCCCCTCCGGGCGTAAATGGTGCCACCGTAGCCAGGGAATGATCAGCTGTTGCGCACTGTCCCCGCCCGGCCAGGCAGGGCCGGTGTCATAAAGGATCGCTCTCCCCTGCCGTTCGATCACCATTGCCAGCCCCTGCCCGACATCCAGCATATGCACCGCCCAGTCCTCGGTTTTATCAGCCCGCCATGGCGGACTGGTTGCCAGCACCAGTGCCGAGACACAGACCACCGGACAGGCGCGTACGCCGCGCAGCCGCCAGGCGACGATGGCGGCCCAGGGCAGCAGGGTCAGCCACAGCCAGCGTTTATCGACCGGGATCCAACCGTCAGGGAGCGCGGTTAAAAATCTGAACAGCAGCGACAGAGAGCCATCCGCCATAGTCCAGACCATATTTTCTGCCGCCGGCCACATCCAGAGGTGCAGCCCCATCCCCAGTAAAATTAAAGGCACCGAAATAAAGGTCACCAGCGGCACCGCCACCAGATTCGCGACCAGTGAAGAGAGGCTGAAACCATGGAAGACGACAATCTGTACCGGCAGCAACAGCAATAGCATGCCAAGTTGCAGGTGCAGCAAATTAACCACAGCCCTGACGACCCAGGGGCCGGAAAAGCGCGGGGCAGGCACCCACTGATACCAGAAAATCAGCACCGCCACGGCAAAAGCGGACAGTAAAAGACTGTGCGACAGCACGGCCAGCGGATCGGCCAGCAAAATGGCAGCAATGCAGACTCGCCATACCTGCCAGGGCGACCAGAGACGACCACTCAATTGCAACGCCAGACAAGCACCCAGTGAGACGACGGTGCGCAACGCAGGAGGCTGCATTCCGGTAAGCCAGGCGTAAAAGGCGGCAAAGCAGAAACCCGCCACCAGCGGGGCTCGCCAGCTTACCCAACGCCCCGGGATGAAAAACTGTATGCCCCGCACCAGCAGCCAGACAACCGACGCCGCCAGGGCTATGTGCAAACCTGAGATCGCCATCAGATGTCCGGTGCCGGTTTCCCGCATCAGATTTTTTATCTCTGGCGTTACCGCCAGCCGCTCCCCCATGCCCAGCCCCAGCAGAACCGGCCCCCAGGTATAGGTAGAAAGTGTGGCCGTCAGCGAGGTGAGATAGCGGGCGCGTAAGCTACAGCGATCATCTGTTACACCGGCATGGGTAAAACGCCCGGTCAGGGGTTGATGCTGTGCCAGGGCATAGCGCTGGGAATCGAACCCGCCATCGTTGATTTGCCCGTGAACGGCACGTAATGACAAGGTCATCGACCAACGCTGTCCGGCGCAGCCCGGTTGCGGCAGAGTGTTGCCATACAGCGTGACGCCTACTGCTGGCACCATCGCTTTGCCGTTGAGCTGGATGATACGGGCCCGATAGGCCGCCTCGTTTTCAACCGCTACGATCTCTATCTCCGCTTTCTGCGGACCCCGGGTGAGATGCTGCATTGGCCAGACCGCACTTTGCGCGGCCAGCGCTCCCCAGGCAAAGAAAAGCAGCCAGAAACCACTGTAGCGGGCCACGTTATGACGAATTAAGGCGAGCAGAAATCCGGCAACTGCTATGGCCTGGATAACCGGCAGCGCTGGCAGAGCGGGCAGCCACAGAAGTGGCAGAATAGCCAGAATCAGACATGTCGCTAACGACGTTAAACGCATTTACACCTCCCTGTGTCAGGGCAGTGTGCGTTCAGACGTTAAGTCTGTCAGGTGCGAAATTGTGCGGTTGCGACGCAGGCTGGCATAAATCAACGTCGTGCAGCAAAGGACCGGGAAATTTGCGGCGCAGCTTCCGGATAAAAAGGAGAAAAACAAAAAAAGCACCCGCAGGTGCTTTTCTTGTGGTCACTCAGTTTTGCCCGCAGGCGAAACTCAGTTGCCGTAAATATTGGCGCGATCGCGCAGCTCTTTACCCGGCTTAAAGTGCGGAACGTATTTACCTTCCAGCTCTACTTTGTCGCCAGTCTTCGGGTTACGCCCGGTGCGTGGAGCACGATAGTGCAGAGAAAAACTACCGAAACCGCGGATTTCAATGCGCTCGCCCTGTGCAAGAGTGGTAGCCATATGCTCCAGCATCTCTTTTACGGCGTCTTCCACTGCTTTCGCAGGTATATGCGATTGCTGGCTGGCAAGTCTTTCAATCAATTCTGACTTGGTCATGATTCCTCCGGTTCCTTCAAACCAATTAGCTAAACAGCTTAAACAAGGGCGGCCGTAGCCGCCCTTTGTTATTGATTACAGGACGAATCCTGCAATCTGTCAAGTCACTCTACGAGTAACTTATTCGCCTTTAGCTGCTTTGAAAGCTTCAGCCATTGCGTTGTTAGAGAAGTTTGCATCTTCCTGTTTGTTAACAGTTGCGATTGCATCTTTCTCATCAGCTTCGTCTTTAGCACGAACAGACAGGCTGATTGCACGGTTCTTACGATCAACGCCGGTGAATTTAGCTTCAACGTCGTCGCCTACGCTCAGAACCAGAGTTGCATCTTCAACGCGGTCACGTGAAGCTTCAGAAGCGCGCAGGTAACCTTCAACGCCGTCAGCCAGTTCTACGGTTGCGCCTTTCGCGTCAACTGCAGTCACTTTACCGTTTACGATTGCGCCTTTCTTGTTCAGTGCAACCCAGTTGTTGAACGGATCTTCTGCGAGCTGTTTAACGCCCAGGGAGATACGCTCACGCTCTGCGTCAACCTGCAGAACAACTGCTGCGATTTCGTCGCCTTTTTTGTATTCACGTACTGCTTCTTCGCCTGCAACGTTCCAGGAGATGTCAGACAGGTGAACCAGGCCGTCGATGCCGCCGTCCAGGCCGATGAAGATACCGAAGTCAGTGATAGACTTGATTTTACCTTCAACACGGTCGCCCTTGTTGTGGGTTTCCGCGAACTGCTGCCATGGGTTGTTTTTGCACTGCTTCAGGCCCAGGGAGATACGACGACGTTCTTCGTCGATATCCAGAACCATAACTTCCACTACATCACCAACGTTAACAACTTTGGATGGGTGGATGTTTTTGTTGGTCCAGTCCATTTCGGAAACGTGAACCAGGCCTTCAACGCCTTCTTCGATTTCAACGAAGCAGCCGTAGTCGGTCAGGTTGGTAACGCGACCAGTCAGTTTAGTACCTTCTGGGTAACGTTTAGCGATAGCTACCCATGGATCTTCGCCCAGCTGTTTCAGGCCGAGGGATACACGAGTACGCTCGCGGTCGAACTTCAGCACTTTAACAGTGATTTCGTCGCCCACGTTCACGATTTCGCTTGGGTGCTTAACGCGTTTCCACGCCATGTCGGTGATGTGCAGCAGGCCATCAACGCCGCCCAGGTCAACGAATGCGCCGTAGTCAGTGAGGTTCTTAACGATACCTTTGACTTCCATGCCTTCCTGCAGGTTTTCCAGCAGCTGATCGCGTTCTGCGCTGTTTTCGGATTCGATAACGGCACGACGGGAAACAACAACGTTGTTACGCTTCTGGTCCAGCTTGATTACTTTGAACTCAAGCTCTTTGCCTTCCAGGTGCAGGGTGTCACGAACTGGACGAACGTCTACCAGTGAACCTGGCAGGAACGCACGAATACCATTCAGCTCAACAGTGAAGCCACCTTTAACTTTGCCGTTGATAACACCGACCACAGTTTCAGCTTCTTCGTAAGCTTTCTCCAGCGTGATCCATGCTTCGTGACGTTTCGCTTTTTCACGAGACAGCAGGGTTTCGCCGAAGCCGTCTTCTACTGCGTCCAGAGCAACGTCAACTTCGTCACCAACCTGGATTTCCAGCTCGCCCTGAGCGTTTTTGAACTGCTCTGCCGGAATGGCAGACTCAGATTTCAGACCGGCGTCAACCAGTACGATATCTTTGTCGATAGCAACAACAACGCCACGAACGATGGAACCCGGACGGGTTTCGATTTCTTTTAAGGATTCTTCAAACAGTTGAGCAAAAGATTCAGTCATGTTTAATCTTCAGGTTAATATTAACGTCCACCTGGCTCCGTGCCGGATGGGGTTGTTTCACATACCCGCCGTCAATCCATTGCAGCGGGGGTACTGCTAAATCGGTCGCGATTACGCGAGAGCCAATTTCTGGCGCGCATATTGTAGCGCTTTTTCAATCACTTGCTCAATAGTTAAACTGGTAGAATCCAGAACTAATGCATCATCTGCGGGAACAAGCGGTGCAACGGCGCGATTACGGTCGCGATCGTCACGCTCTTTTATCTCAGACAAAAGACGTTCAAAGTTAACACTAAAGCCCTTTTCCTGCAACTGCAGCATACGGCGCTGCGCGCGCTCCTCCGAGGAAGCGTCAAGGAAAATTTTCACCGGCGCATCAGGGAAGACCACGGTTCCCATGTCGCGTCCGTCGGCGATCAGGCCCGGCGCGTCACGGAACGCGCGCTGGCGACGTAAAAGCGCCTCGCGAACGCGCGGAAACGCCGCGACCTGAGAGGCGGCGTTCGCCACATCCTGGGTGCGGATCTCGCTGCTGACGTCTTCCCCTTCGAGGATCACTTCCAGGTTGCCGTTGGTGGAGATGAAACGTACGTCCAGATGGGCGGCCAGCGGCACCAGTGCCTCTTCAGAGGCGACATCGACATGATGATGCAATGCAGCCAGCGCCAGCACACGATAGATTGCGCCCGAATCTAAAAGATGCCATTGCAGTGCTTCCGCCATGGCCTTGCATAGCGTGCCTTTACCTGCGCCACTCGGCCCGTCAATGGTGATTACCGGGGCAATTGCCGTCATCTTTTTCTCCTTAATTTAGGCATACCGTTGTGTAAACGCCGCGCATTATACGCGCCAATGTGCACAACTGTTACCTTTGCGTGCAAATTACGGAATGATTGAAGCTGAGTGTAGAAGAAATGGACGATGATGACGTCAGGAAGCGTAAGGAAACGCCGCATCAGGTGATGCGGCGCAGCAATATCATGCAGGAGTGCTAATACGCGCCAGCTGCTCGAAGTAGTCGGGGAAGGTTTTCGCGGTACATTTCGGGTCAAGGATGGTGACCGGCGTATCGGAGAGCGCCACCAGCGAGAAGCACATCGCCATACGGTGGTCGTTGTAGGTGCCAATTTCCGCCGCCTGCAGCCTGGCCGGTGGCGTTACGCGGATATAGTCCTCGCCCTCTTCCACTTCGGCACCGACTTTACGCAGCTCGGTCGCCATAGCAAACAGGCGATCGGTCTCTTTCACGCGCCAGTTATAGATGTTGCGCAGCGTGGTGGTGCCTTTGGCAAACAGCGCCGCCGTGGCAATGGTCATCGCCGCGTCGGGAATGTGGTTCATGTCCATATCAATGGCGTTCAGCTCCCCGCGGGTGCAGGAGATGTAGTCATCGCCCCAGGTCACCACGGCGCCCATCTTCTCCAGCACATCAGCAAAGCGAATATCGCCCTGCACGCTGTTGCGACCAATACCGGTCACTTTAACGGTACCGCCTTTAATGGCGCCCGCCGCCAGGAAGTAAGAGGCCGACGAGGCATCGCCTTCTACCAGGTAGTTGCCCGGTGTCTGGTACTGCTGCCCACCACGCACCACGAAACGCTGGTAGCTGTGGTTTTCCACCTCAACGCCAAAGGTCTTCATCAGGTGCAGCGTGATATCAATATAGGGTTTGGAAACCAGCTCGCCTTTAATGGTGATAGTGGTGTTTTGTGGTGCCAGCGGTGCGGTCATCAACAACGCGGTCAGGAACTGGCTGGATACGCTGCCGTCCACCGCCACTTCACCGCCGGTAAAACCTCCACGCAGACGCAGCGGCGGATAGTTTTCCTGCTCCAGATAGTCAATCTGCGCGCCGCCCTGACGCAGCGCATCAACCAGATGGCCAATCGGACGCTCTTTCATGCGCGGCTCGCCTGTCAGCACGATGTCATTGCTGCCCAGGCACAGGGCTGCCGCCAGCGGGCGCATAGCCGTGCCAGCGTTACCGAGGAAGAGCTCCAGCGCGTCGGCGGAGTGCAGCGCACCCGCATTGCCCGTCACTTCACAACGGGTACGATCCGTAGACAGGGTGTAGTGGACTCCCAACGCTTTCAGCGCATTAAGCATATGGCGAACGTCATCGCTGTCCAGCAGGTTAGTGAGAACAGTGGTGCCGTTTGCCAGCGCAGCCAGCAGCAAGGCGCGGTTCGAGACACTTTTTGAACCAGGCAGATTGATGGTGCCATCTACCCGCGCGATAGGGTGTAACGTCAGGGATTCCATGAAATTTAAGTCTCAACTCAACATAATAAAAACCCCGCAGCCAGGCTACGGGGGAATAAACACGGGCGCAATTAACCGTGGCGACGTTCGAAGTCAGTCATGAAGTCGGTCAACGCCTTAACGCCTTCGATCGGCATGGCGTTATAGATGGACGCACGCATTCCGCCAACCACGCGGTGGCCTTTCAGCGCATGCAGGCCAGCAGCGAAGGACTCTTCGAGGAAGAGCTTATCGAGGTTGCTGTCAGCCAGCTGGAACGGCACGTTCATGCGGGAGCGGTTCGCTTTGGCGACGTCGTTGCGATAGAAGTCGCTGCCATCGATCACGCTGTAGAGCAGCTCAGATTTCTGCTGGTTGATCTTATCCATCTGCGCCACGCCGCCGTTGTTTCTCAGCCATTTAAAGACCAGGCCAGAGAGATACCAGGCAAAGGTCGGCGGGGTGTTGAACATGGAGTCGTTATCGTTCAGCACGCTGTAATCCAGAATCGACGGGCAGGATTTGTGGGCTTTACCCAGCAGATCTTCGCGCACGATCACCAGAGTCAGACCGGCCGGGCCGATGTTTTTCTGCGCGCCAGCGTAGATCACGCCGTAGCGGCTGACATCCAGCGGCGCAGAGAGAATGGTGGAGGAGAAGTCCGCCGTGACGACCACATCCTCGCCAAAGTTTGGCTCTTCGTGGATGGCGATGCCGTCGATGGTTTCATTTGGGCAGTAGTGCAGATAGGCCGCATCGCGGGAGAGCTGCCATTCGCTCATCGGTTTTACCGCGCGTAAACCGTCAACGGTGACTTTGGCATCAATCACGTTCGGGGAGCAGTATTTGTGCGCTTCTTTTACCGCGCTGGCAGCCCAGTAACCGGCATCAACATAGTCGGCGGTGGTTTTGTCGCCCAGCAGGTTCAGTGGAATGCCAGCGAACTGACCGCGTCCGCCGCCGTGACAGAATAATACTTTGTAATTTGAGGGGATATTCAGCAGGAAACGAAAATCTGCTTCTGCCTCTTCCGCCACCTGAATAAACTCTTTACCACGGTGGCTGACTTCCATTACCGACGTGCCAAGACCGTTCCAGTCGCACAGCTCCTGTTGAGCCTGTTTGAGCACATCCGCCGGTAACATTGCCGGACCTGAACTAAAATTAAAGACCTGAGCCATTTCCCCTCACCACGCTATAAAGCCATAAGTAATAACTGTGGATATCGGTTTTATCATTCAGTGACACGCGCCGCAATGTCTAAAACTCATGCCCCGGAAAATGTGCCCGCCATCACACAATACATTCTGCCAGCGGGCTGTCACAAAACCGACAAAATTGCTGTCAGGTGATGCGTTTGGCCAGGCTAACCTTCGTCCATTCCGGATTCGTACAACGTGGACATAATTGATGCGCTCCGGCCTGTAGAGTCTGAACATGACCGCAACGCCGACAGGCATATTCGCCGACTTCCGGTATCGTCATAAAACGTTTCACAAATTCATCCGGCAATATGCACAGCCCGGGCCTGACCTGATCGTCGTCATAAAAGTAAACGCTTATCTGCCCGTTGGTCTCCATAATGGCAAGCTTAACCTGCCCAAGCTGCTCGACGCCGCTCACCCGCAGTTCCATAAAGAACTCAAACTCGGTCATGTTGGCGCGCTTTACTTTTTCCCAGGCCAGTTTGCCCTCTTCGACAATGGCGACCGGTTTTCCCTCAAGCAGATCTTCCAGCTTTTCACTTTTCGACATCAGCCACATCACCAGCCGGTAGAGTAACGCCAGGGTGATGAAAACAACAAAGACGGGAATCATCGGCACATCGTCATAAAACGCCACGTCCCCCGCCGCCGACCCCAGGGTCAAAATGATTAACACTTCGAAGAGCGACATCTGACGCACGCCGCGTCGTCCGGTAAGTTTGAGGAACAGGAAAACCAGTACAAAGGTATAGAGACTTCGCAGCGCTACCTCGCCTAAAAACTCAACGGGTACTTTATCAAAGGCCATTCGTTGAAGATCGAATGCTTTCATTTTTTATATTCCTTTACAGTAGGTTACTGGATATAAGCATAGTCCAGCCTTTTATTTTCGCCGAAACCGCCGGGGAGATAGCGCCTGTCATGCAAAACCCGTATCATTGCGCGCTTTCCGTACGATATAAGTGATCCCCATGACTCAAACGTTTATCCCCGGCAAAGACGCCGCCCTGGAAGATTCCATCGCTCGCTTCCAGCAAAAACTGACCGACCTGGGCTTTAACATCGAAGAGGCCTCCTGGCTCAACCCGGTTCCCCACGTCTGGTCTGTGCATATTCGCGATAAAGAGTGCGCGCTGTGCTTTACCAATGGCAAAGGTGCGACCAAAAAAGCGGCGCTGGCCTCTGCGCTGGGTGAGTATTTTGAACGTCTGTCCACTAACTATTTCTTTGCCGATTTCTGGCTGGGCGAGACCGTGGCGAATGGCCCGTTTGTTCACTATCCAAATGAAAAATGGTTCCCGCTGACCGAAGATGACGAACTGCCGGAAGGGATCCTCGACGATCGTCTGCGTGCGTTTTACGATCTGGAGAATCAACTGACCGCCAGCATGCTGGTTGATTTACAGTCAGGTAATGAAGAACGCGGTATCTGCGCCCTGCCGTTTACCCGTCAGTCTGACGAGCAGACCGTCTACATTCCGATGAACATCGTCGGCAACCTGTATGTCTCCAACGGCATGTCAGCCGGTAACACCCGCAACGAAGCGCGTGTTCAGGGTCTGTCCGAAGTCTTTGAGCGCCATATTAAAAACCGCATTATCGCGGAATCTATCAGCCTGCCGGAGATCCCGGCTGAGGTGCTGGCCCGCTACCCGGGCGTGGTGGAGTCCATTGCCAAACTGGAAGCAGAAGGCTTCCCAATCTTCGCCTATGACGGCTCGCTGGGCGGGAAGTACCCGGTGATCTGCGTGGTGCTCTTCAACCCGGCGAACGGCACCTGCTTCGCCTCCTTCGGGGCGCACCCGGACTTTGGCGTAGCGCTGGAACGTACCGTTACCGAGCTGCTGCAGGGCCGTAGCCTGAAAGATCTCGATGTCTTTACTCCGCCGACGTTTGATGACGAAGAAGTGGCGGAACATGCCAACCTGGAGACGCACTTCATCGACTCCAGCGGCTCTATCTCCTGGGATCTGTTCAAGCAGGACGCGGATTATCCGTTTGTTGACTGGAGCTTCTCCGGCACCACGGAAGAGGAGTTCGCCACGCTGATGGCTATCTTCACTGCCGAAGGGCAGGAAGTGTACATCGCCGATTATGAACACCTGGGCGTCTACGCCTGCCGTATTCTGGTGCCGGGTATGTCTGACATCTATCCGGTGGAAGATCTGTGGCTGGCCAATAACAGCATGGGTAGCCACCTGCGCGAAACCCTGCTGGCGCTGCCGGAGAGCACATGGGAGAAAGAGGACTACCTGAACCTCATTACCCAGCTGGACGACGAAGGCCACGATGACTTTACCCGCGTTCGCGAGCTGCTGGGTCTGGCGACGGGTAAAGACAATGGCTGGTACACCCTGCGTATTGGCGAGCTGAAGGCGATGCTGGCGCTGGCAGGCGGCGATCTGGAACAGGCGCTGATCTGGACCGAATGGACCATCGAATTCAACGCCTCGGTATTCAGCGCGGAGCGTGCGAACTACTACCGTTGCCTGCAGACGCTGCTGTTGCTGGCGCAGGAAGAAGATCGTCAGCCGCTGCAGTATCTTAACGCCTTCACCCGTATGTACGGTGCCGAAGCGGTAGAGAACGCCAGCGCGGCCCTGAGCGGCGAAGCGCCGTTCTATGGCCTGCAGGCCGTGGACAGCGATCTGAAAGCCTTCCCTGCTCACCAGTCCTTGCTGAAGGCCTATGAGAAACTGCAGAAAGCCAAAAGCGCGTACTGGGCTAAATAACGTTACATACCATTACAAACAGTAGGCGAATACAATCGCCTACGTTATATTACGGGGCAATTTTTATTGCCCCGTTTTTTATTTGCGCGGTAATAAATTTTAGTTGTAATAATAAAGTTAAATATTGGTAGCTATAATAATTCCAGCTTGCCGAGTATTGTTACTATTTATATGAAATACTCCATTTTAATTAACTGTCCGGGAGAGGGTCAGGAGAAAAAAATCAACTCATTTTGTAACTTTTAAAATTTATTTTTATCAGGATAATCAAAAACTTACTCCGCATTTGCTGTAAAACCACGCAGTTTGCGGGCCTATAAGCCAGGCGAGATATGATCTACATCAATTTCTCTTCTATAATGCTTTGTTAGTATCTCGTCGCCGACTTAATAAAGAGAGAGTTAGTGTGAAAGCTGACAACCCTTTTGATCTTTTACTCCCAGCTGCGATGGCAAAAGTTGCCGAAGAAGCGGGTGTCTATAAAGCAACAAAACAACCGATGACGACGTTCTTCCTGGCGATTACCGCTGGCGTGTTCATCTCCATCGCTTTTGTTTTCTATATCACTGCCACTACCGGTACCGCCGCAATGCCTTTCGGTATTGCCAAGCTGATTGGTGGCATCTGTTTCTCGCTGGGTCTGATTCTCTGCGTCATCTGCGGCGCCGATCTTTTTACCTCGACGGTACTCATCGTCGTGGCGAAAGCCAGCGGTAGAATCACCTGGGGTCAACTGGCCAAAAACTGGATTAACGTTTATATCGGTAACCTGATTGGATGTTTACTGTTCGTCCTGTTGATGTGGTTGTCCGGTGAATATATGACAGCCAACGGCGGATGGGGTCTGAATGTCCTGCAAACCGCCGACCATAAAATGCACCACACATTTATTGAAGCCGTTGCCCTTGGCATCCTGGCGAACCTGATGGTCTGCCTGGCCGTCTGGATGAGTTACTCCGGCCGCAGCCTGATGGACAAAGCCATGATTATGGTACTGCCCGTCGCCATGTTCGTCGCCAGCGGCTTTGAACACAGCATTGCAAACATGTTTATGATTCCTTTCGGTATCGTAATCCGTGACTTTGCCAGCCCGGAGTTCTGGACCGCTATTGGTTCAAGCCCGGAGAATTTCTCTCACCTGACCGTTATGAACTTCATTACTGATAACCTGATCCCAGTCACAATCGGGAACATTATCGGCGGTGGTCTGCTGGTTGGGTTGACATACTGGGTCATTTACCTGCGTGGCGATAACCATCATTAACGGTTGTCTCAGGCAGTAAATAAAAAATCCACTTAAGAAGGTAGGTGTTACATGTCCGAACTTAATGAAAAGTTAGCCACAGCATGGGAAGGTTTTGCCAAAGGTGATTGGCAGAATGAAGTCAACGTTCGTGACTTCATCCAGAAAAACTACACCCCATATGAAGGTGACGAATCCTTCCTGGCCGGTGCCACCGACGCAACCACTGCCCTGTGGGATAGCGTTATGGAAGGCGTTAAGCAGGAAAACCGCACTCACGCGCCTGTTGATTTCGACACCTCCATCGCGTCCACCATCACTTCTCACGACGCGGGTTATATCAACAAGTCCCTCGAGAAGATTGTTGGTCTGCAAACTGAAGCGCCACTGAAACGTGCGATTATCCCGTTCGGTGGTATCAAAATGGTTGAAGGTTCCTGCAAAGCGTACAATCGCGAGCTGGACCCAATGCTGAAAAAAATCTTCACCGAATACCGCAAAACCCACAACCAGGGCGTGTTTGACGTTTATACCAAAGACATCCTGAACTGCCGTAAATCTGGCGTCCTGACCGGCCTGCCAGATGCGTATGGCCGTGGCCGTATCATCGGTGACTACCGTCGCGTTGCGCTGTACGGTATCGACTTCTTGATGAAAGACAAATACGCCCAGTTCCAGTCTCTGCAGTCCGACCTGGAAAATGGCGTAAACCTGGAAGCCACTATCCGTCTGCGTGAAGAGATTGCTGAACAGCACCGCGCGCTGGGTCAGATCAAAGAGATGGCAGCGAAATATGGTTGCGATATCTCCGGCCCTGCAACCAACGCTCAGGAAGCGATCCAGTGGACCTACTTCGGTTACCTGGCTGCTGTTAAGTCTCAGAACGGTGCAGCAATGTCCTTCGGTCGTGTATCCACCTTCCTGGATGCGTACATCGAACGTGACCTGAAAGCAGGCAAAATCACTGAACAAGACGCTCAGGAAATGATTGACCATCTGGTCATGAAACTGCGTATGGTTCGCTTCCTGCGTACCCCAGAATATGATGAGCTGTTCTCTGGTGACCCAATCTGGGCAACGGAATCCATCGGTGGTATGGGCGTAGATGGCCGTACTCTGGTAACCAAAAACAGCTTCCGCTTCCTGAACACCCTGTACACCATGGGTCCTTCTCCGGAGCCGAACATCACCGTTCTGTGGTCTGAAAAACTGCCACTGAACTTCAAGAAATTTGCCGCTAAAGTGTCCATCGACACCTCTTCTCTGCAGTATGAGAACGATGACCTGATGCGTCCTGACTTCAACAACGATGACTACGCTATCGCTTGCTGCGTAAGCCCAATGGTTGTTGGTAAACAAATGCAGTTCTTCGGTGCGCGTGCAAACCTGGCGAAAACCATGCTGTACGCAATCAACGGCGGCGTTGATGAAAAACTGAAAATGCAGGTTGGTCCTAAGTCTGAGCCGATCAAAGGCGACGTGCTGAACTATGACGAAGTCATGGATCGCATGGATCACTTCATGGACTGGCTGGCTAAACAGTACGTCACCGCGCTGAACGTTATTCACTATATGCACGACAAGTACAGCTACGAAGCCTCTCTGATGGCGCTGCACGACCGTGACGTAGTGCGCACCATGGCATGTGGTATCGCAGGTCTGTCCGTTGCGGCTGACTCCCTGTCTGCTATCAAATATGCGAAAGTTAAACCAATTCGTGACGAAGACGGTCTGGCTATCGACTTCGAAATCGAAGGCGAATACCCGCAGTTTGGTAACAACGACGCTCGCGTTGATGACATGGCGGTTGACCTGGTAGAACGTTTCATGAAGAAAATTCAGAAACTCACTACCTACCGTAACGCTATCCCGACTCAGTCTGTTCTGACCATCACCTCTAACGTTGTGTATGGTAAGAAAACCGGTAACACCCCAGACGGACGTCGTGCTGGCGCGCCATTCGGACCAGGTGCTAACCCAATGCACGGCCGTGATCAGAAAGGTGCTGTTGCCTCTCTGACCTCCGTTGCAAAACTGCCGTTTGCTTACGCTAAAGATGGTATCTCTTACACCTTCTCTATCGTTCCAAATGCGCTGGGTAAAGATGACGAAGTGCGTAAAACCAACCTCGCGGGTCTGATGGACGGTTACTTCCATCATGAAGCAACCATCGAAGGTGGTCAGCACCTGAACGTGAACGTCATGAACCGTGAAATGCTGCTCGACGCGATGGAACACCCTGAGAAATATCCTCAGCTGACCATCCGTGTTTCTGGCTACGCAGTACGTTTTAACTCGCTGACTAAAGAGCAGCAGAAAGACGTTATTACCCGTACTTTCACTCAGTCCATGTAAGTGGATTTGACTGAAATCGCGCAGTAAAAGGCGTACAATAAAGGCTCCACGCAAGTGGGGCCTTTTTAACACCTCCCGCTCCGCAGTCTCTTTTGCCCGCTATCTATAATGAATGGATAACAGCCAAAACAGACTCGACACAGCCTCCGAGTTGTGCACATAAACAGGCCCCGGAAGGGCCGAACCTGGAGATATCACCGCAATGTCAACTATTGGTCGCATCCACTCCTTTGAGTCCTGTGGCACCGTCGATGGCCCGGGCATCCGTTTTATTACCTTCTTCCAGGGCTGCCTGATGCGCTGCATGTATTGCCATAACCGCGATACATGGGATACCCACGGCGGCAAAGAGGTCACCGTTGAAGATTTAATGAAAGAAGTGGTGACCTATCGCCACTTTATGAACGCCTCTGGCGGCGGCGTAACCGCATCCGGCGGGGAAGCGATCCTGCAGGCTGAGTTTGTACGCGACTGGTTCCGCGCCTGCCGTAAAGAGGGTATTCATACCTGTCTGGATACCAACGGCTTTGTCCGTCGCTACGATCCGGTGATCGATGAACTGCTGGAAGTGACCGATCTGGTGATGCTCGATCTCAAGCAGATGAACGACGAGATCCACCAGAACCTGGTGGGGGTCTCCAACCACCGCACTCTGGAGTTCGCAAAATACATCTCCGCCAAAGGCATCAAAACCTGGATCCGTTATGTCGTCGTTCCAGGCTGGTCAGATGATGATGATTCAGCCCACCGACTGGGTGAGTTCACGCGCGATATGGGTAATGTCGAGAAAATTGAATTGCTGCCGTATCACGAGCTGGGCAAACATAAATGGGTGGCGATGGGCGAAGAATACAAACTTGATGGCGTGAAGCCGCCGAAGAAAGAGACCATGGAACGCGTGAAAGGCATTCTGGAGCAGTACGGTCACAAGGTCATGTATTAACAAAACGCCCGGTCTTGACCGGGCGTTCTATTTATTAGTCAAAGACACCATTAATAATGGTCGTCACAATTGCCGTACTCAGCGCAATTAAGACCAGATCCTTGCCGACTACCCGCCATTCATAACCAGGGTAAGAAGGCAATTGACCTAACATTGAAGCCGGTACGGTCTTTTTCGCAATTCCCGGCGGCAGCGGTTTACCGCGGGCGAGGTTTTTCGCAATCCCCGGCGGCAGTGAGTCATAACCTGTTAAACCATAGTTTAACGCCAGATGACGAGCATGATCGTAACTGACACGTGCATCCACATCCTCTCTTACGCTTTTATTTGATTTGCTGGAAGTGCCATTATTTTGTTTATTACCATGATTATCGGAATTCCCCTTCCCGGAATTTCCGTTCCCATGATTACCGCTATTACCTTGCCCACCGCCAATGCCGTGGCCATTTGCATTCCCATTGCCTGGATTAGCCATAACAGGTGCAGTTGCAAATGATAAAGACAACACTACTGCCAGCGCGGTAGTGGTAAAACGACGAGTAGACATGATCGCTGCCTTTTAGTGGTAGAACGCATCTGAATTATCGCCTGGCATGATAAACAAACAATGCGTAAAACTCTTAGATGTGACAAAGACAAAAAAGCCTGTCATCGACAGGCTTTTATTTGTTCAGGCATGCGCCACTGGCGTCGGGTGTTCGCCCGCTTTGCGCAGCAACATTAAGAGATAAATAAATGACACACTGGCGATCATAATAAACAGCAGATTGTCAGAATAATTCTGCATCAGCATGGCGGTGAAGGTCGGACCCAGTAAACTGCCGATGGTGTAACTCAGCAGCAGCGCCTGGTTCATCGCCACCAGCTGATGATGCTCCACTTTCTCACAGGCCCAGGCCATCGCCACCGGATAGAGGGTAAAGCCCGCCGCGCCCAGAATAAACAGTGCAGGCGCCATGGCGGCATTACTGAGCATGGCAAAGCACCCCATGATCACCACGAAGACCTGAACGCGCAGCACCAGCAGGCGCCCAAAGCGGTCGGCAAGACGCCCCACCGGCCACTGTCCAACAATCCCGGCGCTAACCATCACCGCCATCCAGAAACCGATACCGGAATCACTCACCCCCTGATGGTTGAGATAGAGCGGCATCAGGCCATACAGCGAGCCCAGTACAATCCCGGAGATGATGCAGCCATTAACACCCAGGCGCGCCTGGCGCAATCTCAGCATCGGCCAGACGTGGGTCGCTTCCTGGTGCTCGCTGCTCTGGTTCACAATGCGCGTAAAGAGCAGCGGCAGAATAGCGGCCAGCACCATGCCCGTTACCCACGGCAGCACGCTCATCAGGTCGGTTGGAAGTTTGCTGACCATCAGCTGGCCCAGCACGGTCCCAACATAATAGACCATCATATAGGCCGCCAGCAGACGACCGCGGTTGCGGGAGGTACCGCTGCACATCAGGGCGCTTTCCACGACCACCCAGATCATGGCGCAGCCTACGCCGGCAATAAAGCGCCAGACCATCCAGCTCCAGAAGCCAACCATCAGCCCCAGCCCGGCACAGCCGGCAGCAAAAATAAGCGACGCCAGATAATAGCTGCGGTTAAAGCCAAAGCGTTTGATCAGGCTTCCCGTCATTAATGTTCCCAGCAGGTTGCCGGTAAAAAAGGACGAGCTGACCATGCCAACCTGCCAGGTCGGTAAATTTTCATGGGCGAGCCACAGCGGGACGAGCGTATTTAACACCGCGATCGCGAGGGTCAGCAAAAGCAGGCCACAGAGCAACAGGAGCACTGGCCGGGTATAGGTCGACATGGATTAAAAACCGTGAGGAAGTTCAGATTTCGTGCGCATCATGCCACTGGCAAAAACAAAGTCAATCCACCCTCTCGAGCCGCAAGCACGATATGATCCTCGTCGATTGAAAAAACTCATCCTGCTAATGGAATGGCGGCTATCAATAATATTTATGTGTTTGTTTTTGTTTATATAGAGACAAAATTGAAGCCAAACGACAGTAGAAAAATTTCATGATCGAAAATAAAAAAAACCGGGCACTAAGTCCCGGCTTTCTATAACAAAGATTAGCGTTAACTGGCGACAGCCATTCCAACAGTCATATGCAGACCGTAGAATACGCCGCGACCCAGTAATTCTCCCGCCAGCACCAGCACAAATGCCAGCGACAACAACGGTAACGCAGGCTGATAGCCTTTAAGCTGCGGCACAATCCAGCAGGCCAGCGCGGCCGCTAACAGCACCACGCGCCAGGCCATCAGCGAGCCGTAATCCGGCACCAGGGCTGACGCCTGCTGAATGGAGCTGCTGATGGTTGCCAGCTCCGCCCCCTGCATCAGGGCAACGAGGGCGCTCACCACCAGCGCCAGCAGGGAGACGGCGGGCAATAAACGCATGGCCCAGCCATCCACACCCGCCACGCGCAGCAGCAGGAAACCGAGCAGCGGCCCGCCGATAAACATCGTCAGGAAGAAGCTCATTGGGGTCCAGACGCTGTACCAGGTAGGCACGGTGTCGATTGTGTTATAGACCCGAACCATCATCCAGACGAACACCACGCCCAGCACCATCGTGACAATCAGCCACAGACTGCGCAGCCCGACAGGCAGTTTCTTCATTGCGGCCAGCAGCCAGCCCAGACCACCAACAGCAAAGAAGATCGCCCCGCTGGCGATCTCATTACTGAGTGACGAAGCACCCACGCGGTTGAGGGAGTTAAACGCGCGCATCGGTGAGCCCAGATGCAGCGTAGAGGCGATAAAGCCGATCCCCATAAGCACCCACAGGCCAAACATGCTCAGCACCAGACGCTGCTGTTGTTCAGCCTTCAGATCACCTTTTAACAGCGCCAGCGCGAGCACAATAAAACCGCCCGCTACGCACTGTCCGAAGACGGTAAAAATCATTAACGGCCATTCATGCCATCCGCTTCCCATCTCACACCTCCTTTGGATTGGCCAGATAGCCGGTGGTATCACCCGTTGGTCGGCTGTTGGCATTGGGTTTAATGACGATACTCGGCTTCGTAAAGTGTGCCGACGGCAGCGGCGCGACCGCAGCCAGCTTGCCATACTTCTGGCGCAGCTCGGCAATCGGACCGAAATCCAGCGCCCGTAGTGGGCAGGATTCAACACAAATCGGCTTATGGCCTTCAGCCACACGATCATGGCAGCCGTCGCACTTGGTCATATGGCCTTTGGCGGCGTTGTACTGCGGCGCGCCGTACGGGCAGGCCATATGGCAATAACGACACCCGATACAGACATCTTCATTCACCACGACAAAACCGTCGTCGCGCTTGTGCATTGCGCCGCTCGGGCACACCTTGGTACAGGCGGGATCTTCGCAGTGGTTACAGGCAATGGAGAGATAGTAAGCAAAGACGTTCTGATGCCAGACGCCGTTGCCCTCCTGCCAGTCGCCGCCCGCGTACTCGTAGATACGGCGGAAGCTGACATCTGGCGTCAGATCCTTATAGTCCTTACAGGCCAGCTCGCAGGTTTTACACCCGGTGCAGCGGCTGGAATCAATAAAAAATCCATACTGAGTGGTCATCGGCTACTCCTTACGCCTTTTCAACCTGAACAAGGTTACTGTGAGACGGATTGCCTTTCGCCAGCGGCGACGGGCGTTGCGTGGTGAGCACGTTAATGCAGCCAGCCTGATCGACGCGGTTGGCGTCCGGGTTGTACCAGGCGCCCTCACCTAGCGCGACGACGCCCGGCAGAATACGCGGCGTCACTTTGGCTTCAATGTGTACTTCGCCACGGCTGTTAAAGATCCGTACCCGGTCGCCGTTAGCGATCCCGCGGGCGTTAGCATCCAGCGGATTGATCCACATCTCCTGACGACAGGCCGCCTTAAGGACATCAACGTTGCCGTAGGTAGAGTGCGTACGTGCTTTGTAATGGAAGCCAGTCAACTGCAGCGGGAAGGTTTTGACCTGCGGATCGTCGTAGTTTTCGAAGCCCGGACTGTAAACCGGGAGTGGATCGATCACATCGTCTTTCTCGAGCTCCCACGTCGCGGCGATCTGCGCCAGCTCAGCGGAGTAGATCTCAATTTTGCCTGACGGGGTGGTCAGCGGATTGGCAACAGGATCGGCACGGAAGGCTTTATACGCCACGTGATGCCCTTCCGGGTCACGCTTTTTGAACATGCCTTGCTGGCGGAATTCATCAAATGACGGCAATTCCGGAATGGCTTCGCGGGATTGCTCGTACAGGTGCCGCATCCATCCTTCCTGGGTCCGCCCCTCGGTGAACTGTTGCTCAACGCCCATACGTTTCGCCAGCTCTGTGGTCATCTCATAGATGGTTTTGCAGCCGAAGCGCGGTTTGATCGCCTGGTCCGCAAAAATCACGTACGACATATTGCCGCAGGAGGCATCAAGGGCGAAGTCCATCTGTTCAGAGGCGGTGCAGTCTGGCAGCAGGATATCGGCATACTTCGCCGAAGAGGTCATATGGCAGTCCACCACCACAATCAGCTCGCATTTTTTGTCATCCTGCAGGATCTCATGGGTACGGTTGATCTGCGAATGCTGGTTGATCAGGCAGTTCCCGGCGTAGTTCCAGACCATCTTAATTGGCACGTCGAGTTTTTCTTTGCCGCGTACCCCATCACGGGTAGCGGTCATTTCCGGGCCGCGCTCGATGGCATCGGTCCACATAAACATTGAAATGCTGGTCTTAACCGGGTTTTCCAGGGTCGGCATGCGTACAAACGGCAGTGAATATGAGCCTTCACGCGCGCCGCTGTTGCCACCGTTAATCCCCACGTTGCCGGTTAAAATTGCCAGCATGGCGATAGCGCGGGAGACCAGTTCACCATTCGCATGACGCTGCGGCCCCCAACCCTGAGAGATAAACGCGGGCTTCGCCCCGGCGATTTCACGTGCCAGTTTGATGATTCGCGCCTCAGGAATACCGGTGATGGCCGCAGCCCAGGCCGGAGTTTTGGCGATGCCGTCATTGCCCTGGCCGAGAATATAGGCTTTATAGTGGCCGTTCGCCGGTGCCCCTTCAGGCAACGTTTTTTCGTCGTAGCCGACGCAATATTTATCGAGGAAAGGCTGGTCGACGAGGTTTTCAGTGATCATGACCCACGCCAGGGCAGAGATCAGCGCTGCATCGGTGCCGGGACGGATGGGGATCCACTCATCTTCGCGCCCTGCCCCGGTGTCGGTATAGCGCGGGTCAATGACGATCATCCGGGCTTGCGATTTTTCCCGGGCCTGTTCAACGTAGTACGTCACCCCGCCGCCGCTCATGCGCGTTTCGCCAGGGTTATTGCCGAACAGGACTACCAGCTTGCTGTTTTCGATATCCGACGGGCTGTTGCCATCTGCCCAGCCGCCGTAGGTGTAGTTCAGGCCAGCGGCAATCTGTGCGGTTGAGTAGTCACCGTAATGATTAAGATACCCGCCGCAGCAGTTCATCAGACGGGCGATCAGAGTTTTTCCCGGCGGCCAGGAGCGGGTCATGGTGCCGCCGAGGGTGCCGGTGCCGTAGTTCAGATAGATGGATTCGTTACCGTAATCCTTAATCAGACGCTGCATCGTACCGGCGATGGTATCAAAGGCCTCTTCCCAGCTGATGGGTTCGAATTTGCCTTCTCCGCGTTTACCCACGCGCTTCATCGGCTGCTTCAGGCGATCCGGATTGTAGACGCGGCGGCGCATCGAGCGGCCACGCAGGCAGGCGCGAACCTGATGTAATCCTTCGTAGTTATCATCCCCGGTATTGTCGGTTTCAACGTATTTAATTTCACCGTCAACGACATGCATGCGCAGCGGACAGCGGCTGCCGCAGTTCACCGTGCAGGCGCTCCAGACCACTTTCTCATCAGGTTTAACGGTCTCAGTGGCTTGTGCAGCCGATGCCAGACGTGAAAAAGGCAATGTGAATGCGCTACTGGCAACAGCCAGGCCGCCAATCGCCGTGGTTTTCATCAATCCACGTCGACTCACCTCAGCAGCCAGCAGAGCTTCAGGCGTTTTTATTTTCATAGATTCTCACTTTGGTTGCTCACAAAGTTCAAAGGTGCGGCAGTCACCGCTATATAGTTTTTTATGTAAGGATGGCGTGCGTTAGCAGACGTTTACGCTAACCAACTGTTTGGCAAGTATTACTACTTTAGAGGGAGGGGTTATTGCCTGACATCAAAAGCGGGGCATAAAAAAAGCGCCCGCAGGCGCTTTTTACTTAAAAACAAATCAACCGATGTACTGCTGGCCTTTCATGTACGGACGCAGCACTTCAGGGATTTCGATACGGCCATCGGCCTGCTGGTAGTTTTCCAGCACCGCGACCAGCGTGCGCCCCACTGCCAGGCCGGAGCCGTTCAGGGTGTGCACCAGGCGGGTTTTCTTGTCAGATTTACTGCGGCAGCGAGCCTGCATGCGGCGCGCCTGGAAATCACCTACGTTAGAGCAGGAGGAGATCTCACGGTAGGTGCCCTGCGCCGGTACCCACACTTCGAGGTCGAAGGTTTTGCAGGCGCCAAAGCCCATGTCACCCGTACACAGCGCCACGCGGCGGTACGGCAGACCCAGCAGCTCCAGCACTTTTTCCGCGTGACCGGTCATCTCTTCCAGCGCCGCCATGGACTCTTCCGGACGCACGATCTGTACCATCTCAACTTTGTCGAACTGGTGCATACGGATCAGACCGCGGGTATCACGGCCATAAGAGCCCGCTTCAGAACGGAAGCACGGAGAGTGTGCCGTCAGTTTGATCGGCAGGTCATCTTCGTCGAGGATTTCGTCACGCACGAGGTTGGTCAGCGGCACTTCTGCCGTTGGGATCAGCGCGTAGTTGCTGCTGTCTGCTTCTTCATCCAGCGGACGAGTATGGAACAGATCGCCGGCAAATTTCGGCAGCTGGCCGGTGCCGTACAGCGTATCGTGGTTAACCAGATACGGTACGTAGGTTTCGCTGTAGCCGTGCTGCTCGGTGTGCAGATCCAGCATGAACTGCGCCAGCGCGCGGTGCAGATGGGCGATCTGTCCTTTCATTACCACAAAGCGGGAACCGGTCAGCTTAACGGCAGCGGCAAAATCGAGCCCTGCATGCATTTCGCCCAGCGTAACGTGATCGCGAACCTCGAAGTCGAACTCGCGAGGCGTACCCCAGCGTTTCACTTCGACGTTGTCGTTTTCGTCTTTGCCGACAGGTACGCTGTCGTCAGGGATATTCGGGATCGCCAGCGCGATATCACGAATTTCGGCCTGAAGAAGATCCAGCTCAGCTTTCGCCTGATCCAGTTCTTCACCCAGCTTGTTCACTTCCAGGCGTAATGGCTCAATGTCTTCCCCGCGCGCTTTCGCCTGGCCGATGGATTTCGATCGAGAGTTACGCTCTGCCTGCAAGTTTTCGGTTTGTACCTGCAGAACTTTACGACGCTCTTCAAGAGCGCGCAGCTTATCTACATCCAGTTTAAAGCCCCGGCGTGCCAGTTTTTCAGCGACTGCGTCTGGCTCGTTACGCAGCAGATTGGGATCGAGCATGCTTATCCTGTGCTTATCGAATTAAAATAGGAAATGTGACCACAGCCTGCGGTCACGAAGATACAATTGCAAACATTACCGCAACGATAGCCCTAACGGTAGCGTTTTATAGGGCTATTTTGATCCTGTCCGGCAAGCCAGGCGAGCTTTTCGCCAATCTTACCCTCAAGGCCTCTGTTTGTCGGGCGATAGTAGCGTGTTTGTGCCATTTCCTGCGGGAAATACTCCTCTCCGGCAGCGTAGGCGTTGGGCTCGTCGTGGGCGTAGCGGTATTCCTGACCGTAGCCCATCTCTTTCATCAGTTTGGTCGGGGCGTTACGCAGGTGGACCGGGACATCGTAATCAGGGCGCTCGCGGGCGTCGGACATTGCCGCTTTGAACGCGGTATAGACTGCATTGCTTTTCGGCGCGCAGGCCAGATAGACAATGGCCTGGGCAATGGCGCGCTCGCCTTCAGCAGGCCCGACTCGGGTGAAACAGTCCCAGGCGGAGATCGCCACCTGCATGGCGCGCGGATCGGCGTTACCGACATCTTCCGAGGCAATCGCCAGACAGCGGCGGGCAACGTACAGCGGATCGCCCCCGGCAGTGATAATGCGCGCATACCAGTAAAGCGCGGCATCGGGCGCACTGCCGCGCACCGATTTGTGCAGCGCCGAGATCAGATCGTAAAAACGATCGCCTTTATTATCGAAACGCGCGCTACGTTCACCGGCGATTTCGGTCAGCAGCGCCGGGAGCAAGACCCGCTTACCGCTATCGTCGGCTTCGGCCATATCGGCCATCATCTCCAGGGTATTCAGCGCCCGGCGCGCATCCCCATTAACCAGCTCTGCAATGGCCCGACGGGTCTCGTCAGGTAGAACGATATCCTGGCCGCCGTAGCCCCGGGCCTTATCGGTCATCGCCTGGGTCAGCACCTGCTCAATATCTTCGGTGGTTAACGATTTCAGCAGATAGACGCGGGCACGGGACAACAGTGCGGAGTTGAGTTCAAACGAGGGGTTTTCCGTGGTCGCGCCGATAAAGGTGATGGTGCCGTCTTCAATATGCGGCAGGAAGGCATCCTGCTGGCTTTTGTTGAAGCGGTGGACTTCGTCAACAAACAGGATTGTGCGGCGACCGGCGTTACGGTTCTGCCGGGCACGCTCGATGGCTTCACGGATCTCTTTCACCCCGGAGGTGACGGCAGAGATACGCTCGACGTCGGCATCGGCATAGCGGGCAATCACTTCCGCCAGCGTCGTTTTACCGGTACCGGGCGGCCCCCAGAGGATCATGGAGTGCAGATGCCCGGCCTCAATAGCGCGTGGCAAGGGTTTGCCCGCAGCCAGCAGATGCTGCTGACCGATATACTGCGCTAAATTTTCTGGCCGCATACGGGCGGCCAGAGGTTGAAATGCATTATCTGAAAAATCGAGCGACAGGTTGCTCACTCACGCCTCTTACTTATTACGTTGATCGTCCACCGTTACGCCCTTCGGCGGGGTAAAGGTGAATTTCGATGCATCGACCGCACCGTTCTGCTGGGATTTCAGCTGATAGCTGCTGCGCTGATCGTCCTGCTCAACGGCGCTGAATTGATTAATAGTACCGTTGCTGCTCACGTTGATGGTGAACTGCTTCAGGTTGCCCGTGCTGCCTTTCGGCGTCAGCACGAACTCATCGCCGGTCTGTTTGATGTTGTACTGCTGCCAGTCGCTGGACTGGTTACGGGCAATCAGCATAAACGGCGTGTTGCTGGTCGCATCTTTCAGCCAGGTGGCGGTGGCCTGCTCAACAAACGGGTTAAAGAACCACAAGGTTTTGCCGTCGGAGACAAGGATACTTTCGTCTGGCTGGGTCATATGCCAGTTGAACAGATTCGGACGTTTAACCCACAAGTCACCCTGGCCTTCCTGCACCGCGTTGCCGCTGCCGTCGGTCACTTTCTGCGTGAAGCTGGCATGGAAGCTGCTCACTTTATCCAGGCGGCTCTTCAGGTCGCTGGCGGCATCAGCCCAGACGCTGCTTGCCACAAAGCTAGTGAGTAATGCACAGGTGATTGCGATTTTTTTCATTGTTCATCCTTACAAAGCGTCTTCCCGAAATGGGGGTTTCTGTCACTATTCTGGACCTGCCCGCAGGCAGGCGACAGAAGAAAATGCTTAATTTTTGCTGCTTTACCCATCTTTGCAATCGAGGCCGTTACTCAAACGGTGGCGGGGCCAGTACTTCACGGTTGCCGTTATGTCCCTGCTCGCTAACGATGCCCTGCGCTTCCATCTGCTCGATAATGCGCGCCGCGCGGTTATAGCCGATGCGGAACTGGCGCTGTACGCCGGAGATGGAGGCTTTACGTTTCTCGGTAACGAAGTTAACCGCCTGATCGAACAATGGATCCAGCTCTTCACCGCCGTCAAAGCCGCCGCCACCACCGCCTTCGCTTTCGCTGTCAGAGGTGATGCCTTCGACATATTGCGGACGACCGCGCGCTTTCCAGTCCTGCACCACGGCATGCACTTCCTGGTCACGAACAAACGCGCCGTGGACACGTACCGGGGAAGTCGAGTTCGGCCCCGAATAGAGCATATCCCCCATGCCGAGCAGCGATTCCGCGCCCCCTTGGTCAAGAATGGTACGGGAGTCGATTTTGCTCGACACGGTAAAGGCGATACGGGTCGGGATGTTGGCTTTAATCAGGCCGGTGATGACATCCACCGATGGACGCTGGGTCGCCAACACCAGATGGATCCCTGCCGCACGGGCTTTTTGCGCCAGGCGGGCGATCAGCTCTTCCACTTTCTTACCGACGGTCATCATCAGGTCGGCAAATTCATCCACCAGCACCACGATATACGGCAGCTTTTCCAGTACCGGATGTTCGGCATCCATGCTGTCGCCCGGTTTCCAGTACGGATCCGGAATTGGGCGCCCCATCTTCGCCGCTTCGGCGATGATCTCGTTATACCCGGCGAGGTTACGCACGCCCAGCGCGGACATCAGCTTGTAGCGACGCTCCATCTCATTGACGCTCCAGCGCAGGGCGTTGGCAGCGTCTTTCATGTCGGTCACGACTTCGGTCAGCAGATGCGGGATCCCTTCATAGACTGACAGCTCCAGCATTTTCGGGTCGATCATGATGAAACGCACATCTTCCGGCTGCGCTTTATAGAGCATGCTGAGGATCATGGCGTTCACGCCGACAGATTTACCGGAGCCGGTGGTACCTGCCACCAGCAGGTGCGGCATTTTAGCCAGATCGGCCACCACAGGCTCACCCGCGATGTCTTTACCCAGCACCACGCTCAGTGGCGACGGGTTATCGCGGAACTTGGCGTTATCAAGCACTTCACGCAGGTAAACGGTCTGGCGTTTTTTGTTCGGCAGCTCCAGGCCCACATAGGGTTTGCCTGGGATCACCTCAACCACGCGCACAGCCACGGTCGACAGCGAACGCGCCAGGTCACGGGAGAGATTGGAAATACGCGCGGCTTTAACACCCGGCGCCAGGTTCAGCTCGAAGCGGGTGATGACCGGGCCCGGGGAATAGTTCACCACATCCGCTTTAATACGGAAGTCGGCCAGACGCGCTTCAACCAGACGAGCCATCTGCTCCAGGGCAAAGGTATCGACCGGCTCTACTTCCGTTGGCGGCGGCGTTAACAGATCCAGCGACGGCAGCGGCGTGGTTGGCTTTTGCAGCGGGCGGCTGTCGCCATTGCGCATCAACAGCGGATGGATCAGGCTCTGCTGAGGCTGAGCGGCTGGCTGCTGTGGCTGTACCGGCTGTTGCGGCTGCGCATACTGCTGCGGCTGCACGGGCTGCGGCGGCTGAACGGGCTGCTGAGGCTGTGCATACTGCTGCGGCTGAACAGGCTGCTGCGGTTGTGCATACTGCTGCGGCTGAACAGGCTGCTGCGGTTTTGCATACTGATGTGGCTGAACGGGCTGCTGCTGTGCAACATGTTGTGGCTGCACGGACTGCTGCGGCTGGGGCGGCGTCACCGGCTGACGTGGTGGCTCGGCTTCCGGCATCACGCCAGGCGTGAACAACGGTTCACTCGGCGTATCATCCACCAGATCTTTCATTGGCGAGAATTCAAAGTCAGCCAGTGAGAAAGGGTTAGCTCCTGTCGGTTGCTCACCGGAATAACGCTGCTGCTGGGTGGCGGCGAACTGGCGAGCCAGCTCCGCTTCGGCGGCACTATCTTCGTCATCCTGCGTTTCAAAGGACTGTGGCTGGGCCTGATACTCATCACCACCGTACCGCTGCTGTTGCTGCTGAGCGAACTGGCGGGCCAGCTCCTCCTGCTGCTGCATTCCATCGGCATCGGCATCGTCGTCGTAGTGTTCATCATACTGCTGACGTCCGGCTTCACGCGCTTTCTCTTCGGCCATTCGTTGGGAAGGCAGCTTGATACCATACGAGGCCAGTTCACGGCGGGTCGGAACACGTACGCGATTAGGACGCGGCAACTGCGGACCAATACCCTCTTTTACCTGCGGACGCGGTGCGCCGCCGGTTGCCAGGCTGAATAACGGCGCGGCGGCGCTGGCCGCAGCGGCTCCTGCGCTTGTTGCCTGCTGTACGCTTGCGGCAACAGGAGCGACGGCGGAAGCGGGTTCCACAGCGGGAACCGGAATTGTCGGGGTTTCAGCGGCTTTAACCGGGGCTGGCTCTTGTGCCTCCTCGGGCACCGGCTGATACCAGGCCGCAAGCTGTTCGCGCTCACGGGCACGTTTTTCTTCCACCTCTTCGAAATAGTAAAGCGGCGGACGGGACGGTTTCACCTCTTCAACCGGCGGCTCTTCGACGACCGGCGGGGTGACAACAGGCTGAGGCTGATAGACCGGCTCTGGCTGATAAACGGGTTCAGACTGATAAACAGGTTCAGGCTGATAAACAGGCTGCTGCTGCGGCTCATACTGCGGCTGCGCGTAGACAGGTTCAGGCTGATAAGGCGGTTGCCACTCCTGCTGCGCGGCGGCGACATACGGTTCCGGCTCCGGCGCAGGGATCGGCGATGCAGGCGCAGCAGGTTCCGCTTGCCATTCAACCGCATGTTGCTGCAGCGGCATCTCTGGCACAGAAGGCGTCGGGGTGATCGGTTCAACCGGCGCAGCAAAGGCCTGGGTTGCCGTGGTTGCGGCGGCAGCGGCAGCAAGGGGCTCAGCTACTGAGTGACCGTTGAGCAGCGGATCGAACTCATCATAATCGGACGGCAGCGCACGATTACCGGAGAACAATACATCATCCGGATCGGCGGCAACGCCACGGGCACTATAAGCCACCTCTTCTTCGTCATCCATCCGTTTGCCGGAGAACAACGCCGCGTCGGTTTTGCGGCCTAATGGATTGGCGAATTTCTCTGCCACACGCTTACGGCGCGCCAGCGCCCCGCGCATAATGCGGGCGCGGCGAGATTCACGACGCTCAGCGCTCGGCTCCGCGTCTTCGTAGTCATCTTCATACTCTTCGTCGTTAACCCAGGTATCGTCGCGACGGGTGCGGTTGCTGGCAAAGGTCAGGATATTGAGGATCACGCTGCCAATTTTCTCGGCGATGGTGACCCAGGACCAGCCGGTAAACAGCGTCAGCCCCGCCCCCCAGACGCAGAGCAGCGCCAGAGTACCACCGCTGCTGTGCAGCATCGGCTGTAGCGCGGTGCTCAGCAGGCTGCCAATCACGCCGCCGGAGGCAAAATACCAGATGTCGTCGGCGTTAATCGCCGCCAGACCGCAGGAGGTGAGGATCAGGGCAAGCGCACCAATCAGGCGCAGCGAGACAGCAAAATAGTCGATGTAGTCATCGTTCTGGCGATGGCGCCAGGCAAACCAGCAGCCGCCAATAATAATGACGGGAAGGGTGTACGCCATTATGCCAAAGATAAAGAACAGCGTGTCAGCCAGCCATGCCCCCGGTACGCCGCCTAAATTATGGATAGGCTCATGCCATGCGGTTTGTGACCAGCTGGGATCGGAGGGATTGAAACTGAGTAAGGCTGCCATCAACCAGACGGCAAAAAGAGCAACAAGGATCAGTAACGCCTCAAGGAGTCGGCGTCCACTGCTGAGCTTGGTTAAATTGACTTCTTTGTCTTCGGTATATTCCTGGCTCAAAACAGGCTCTCCAGGTATCAGGCAATTCCTGCCTGCGTGCTAAACGGACAACAGTGCCGGGAAGCCCGACACTGTTGCTGTATGGATTACCAGGAGTGTAATCAAAGTACGCTGATAATGCACCTGTTCCGTGTTAGCGCGTCTTAATAACCAGACGATTGCTCTGTTTGACTTCTTCCATTACCACGTAGGTACGGGTGTCGTTCACACCAGGCAGTCGCAGCAGGGTTTCGCCCAGCAGCTTACGGTAGGCGGACATATCAGGCACGCGGGTTTTCAACAGGTAGTCGAAATCACCGGAAACCAGATGACACTCCTGAATTTCTTCAAGTTTTTGTACGGCGGCATTAAATTGCTCAAAAACATCCGGCGCACCACGATTCAGAGTAATCTCAACAAATACCAGAAGTGAGGCATCCAGATAATGCGGGTTCAGCAGCGCTGTATAGCCCTGAATAAAACCCTGTCTTTCCAGTCGGCGCACACGCTCAAGGCATGGCGTCGGGGAAAGTCCCACACGTTTTGAAAGCTCGACGTTGGAAATACGCCCATCCTTTTGCAATTCATTAAGAATGTTACGATCGATGCGGTCGAGATCTTTGCCAGGGCGCTTCTTGCTATCTACCATTATTATTGTCTCTCTGTATTCCTTCCCTAACTCCTGCCAGGACCCTGTGCACTTCACTGTTCAGAGTCTTTCCCCGCGGTTAATCGCATCGCCTGTTTTATAGTTTGCGCGATCCGATTGGGGTTATGTGGTATGAAGACCGTTGCCCAGAGGCGGCCATCAACATCACGTATGGCATCTGTCCACACCATGCGTAGATTTCGCTGACCCGGTAAAAATGGTGATTTTGTGCATGACTATGCGTTACACAAAGACCATTTTTTTTCTTCCTTGAATGTTTTCGCAAAAGCGCAGGGGATTGTCAAAGCAAAACATCGATTTTTAGTACAACATGTCGGATATTCATTACGTCCGGCGATTAATCCTCATTTTATCGCCGTCGTTTCGACCGATTACCCATGATTATTGTTATAAAATCACCTTTTCTTCCCTCTCGTTGATTGGCCCTTTCTATCACACACATCGTTAACAAAATCGCTGCGCCCTTTTTTTACGCCAACAAATTCCCTACAATCCGGGAAAATGTCTGCCAACAACAATGAGGATCTCATGGGCACGGCCAAACACAGTAAGCTGCTAATTCTTGGTTCTGGACCTGCGGGATATACCGCAGCGGTCTACGCTGCACGCGCTAACCTGCAACCGGTACTGATTACGGGCATGGAAAAAGGCGGTCAGCTGACCACCACCACCGAAGTTGAAAACTGGCCAGGCGATCCTGAAGGCCTGACCGGGCCGCTGCTGATGGAGCGCATGCACGAGCATGCCGCCAAATTTGATACCGAAATCATTTTTGACCACATCAACAAGGTCGATCTGCAAAACCGTCCGTTCCGCCTGACAGGTGACAACGCGGAGTACACCTGCGACGCGCTGATCATCGCTACCGGCGCCTCTGCCCGCTATTTGGGTCTGCCTTCTGAAGAGGAATTTAAAGGTCGCGGCGTATCTGCCTGCGCAACCTGCGACGGTTTCTTCTATCGCAACCAGAAGGTCGCGGTCATCGGCGGCGGCAATACCGCGGTTGAAGAGGCACTCTATCTGGCGAATATTGCCTCTGAAGTGCACCTCATTCACCGCCGTGATACTTTCCGCGCGGAAAAGATCCTGATCAAACGTCTGATGGACAAAGTGGCCAGCGGCAATATCGTGCTGCATACCCACCGCACGCTGGAAGAAGTGACCGGCGATCAGATGGGCGTGGCAGGCCTGCGCATCCGTGACACCCAGAACACCGACAACGTTGAAACGCTGGAAGTGGCAGGTCTGTTTGTTGCCATCGGCCACAGCCCGAACACCGCTATCTTCGACGGCCAGCTTGAGCTGGAGAACGGCTACATCAAAGTGCAATCAGGTATTCACGGTAATGCTACCCAGACCAGCATCCCGGGTGTGTTCGCTGCGGGCGACGTGATGGACCACATTTATCGTCAGGCGATCACCTCTGCAGGCACCGGTTGTATGGCGGCGCTGGATGCAGAACGATATCTCGACGGACTGGCCGATCAGAGTAAATAATTTTTACAAATCAGCAACAAACGTAAATAAGGCGGCGATAAGTCGCCTTTATCGTCTCTGCGTTGTAACATTGCCGTGCCCAATACCTAATAACATCACCTGCAAAGCACGCAATGGAAAAAACCCGTCAACAAGAGTTAACTCGCTGGCTTAAAAAGCAAAGCGTTATTTCCCGCCGCTGGCTGAATATTTCCCGTCTTTTGGGGTTTATCAGCGGACTGTTGATTGTCGGCCAGGCATGGCTTCTGGCCCGCATTCTTAACCATATGATTATGGAAAATATCCCGCGCGAGGCGCTGTTACTGCCTTTCATTGTGTTGATTCTGGTCTTTGTTCTGCGTGCCTGGGTGGTCTGGTTGCGTGAGCGCGTGGGCTTCCACGCCGGGCAGAACATTCGCTATGAAATTCGCCGCCAGGTGCTGGACAGGCTACAGGAGGCCGGGCCTGCCTGGATCCAGGGCAAGCCCGCCGGAAGCTGGGCGACGCTTATCCTCGAACAGATCGATGATATGCATGACTACTACGCCCGCTATCTGCCCCAGATGGCGCTGGCCGCTTTCGTTCCCCTGCTGATCGTGCTCGCGATTTTTCCTTACAACTGGGTCGCCGCGCTGATCCTGCTGGGCACCGCCCCGCTGATCCCGCTCTTTATGGCGATGGTCGGTATGGGTGCTGCCGACGCCAACCGCCGCAACTTCCTGGCGCTCGGACGCCTCAGCGGCCACTTCCTTGACCGTCTGCGCGGCATGGAAACGCTGCGTATTTTTGGTCGCGGTGAAGCCGAAACCGACAATATCCGCCACGCCTCCCAGGATTTCCGTCAGCGCACCATGGAAGTGTTACGCCTGGCATTTTTATCCTCCGGGGTGCTGGAGTTCTTCACCTCCCTGTCGATTGCGCTGGTTGCTGTCTATTTCGGTTTCTCCTATCTGGGCGCCCTTGATTTCGGTCATTACGGTACTGCCGTGACCCTTTTTGCAGGCTTTCTGGCGTTAATTCTGGCGCCGGAATTTTTCCAGCCGCTGCGCGATCTGGGCACTTTCTATCATGCGAAAGCGCAGGCGGTGGGCGCCGCCGACAGCCTGAAAACCTTCCTTGAAACGCCGCTGGCTCATCCGCAGCGTGGCGACGTGACCCTGAACACCACCAGACCGGTCAGCATTGAAGCGGAAGATTTTTGCGTGCTCTCGCCGGAAGGTAAAGTCCTTGCCGGCCCTCTGAACTTTACCCTCGCGGCAGGCCAGCGCGTGGTGCTGGTCGGCACCAGCGGCTCCGGTAAAAGCTCCCTGCTGAATGCGTTATCCGGTTTTATGGCCTACAGCGGCTCGCTGCGCATCAACCAGGCCGAGCTCTCTGCGCTCGATCCTGACGAGTGGCGCACCCATTTAAGCTGGGTAGGTCAGAACCCGCAGCTTCCGGCGGCCACGCTGCGGGAAAACGTGCTGCTGGCTCGCCCGGACGCCAGCGAAGCAGAGTTACAGTCGGTGCTCGACCGCGCCTGGGTCAGCGAATTCCTGCCCCTGCTGCCGAACGGCGTGGATACGGTGGTGGGCGATCAGTCGGCGGGGCTTTCCGTCGGCCAGGCGCAGCGCATTGCCGTGGCCCGCGCCCTGCTTAACCCCTGTCAGCTTTTACTCCTGGATGAGCCTGCCGCCAGCCTGGATGCGCACAGTGAACAGCGCGTGATGATGGCCCTTGATGCCGCCTCGCAGCAGCAAACCACGCTGATGGTAACCCACCAGCTGGAGGGCATCTCCCGGTGGGATCAGATCTGGGTCATGGACAATGGTCAGCTTGTTGAGCAGGGCGATTACGCCACGCTCGCGGCGGCACAGGGGCCGTTTGCGGCCCTGCTGGCAAACCGTCAGGAGGAGATTTGATGCGCGCTTTACTGCCTTATCTGGCGCTTTATATGCGCCATAAGTGGATGCTGACGCTGGGGGTGGTGCTGGCGATTGTCACCCTGTTGGCCAGTATCGGCCTGTTGACGCTCTCCGGCTGGTTCCTCTCTGCCTCGGCGGTCGCCGGTTTTGCCGGGCTCTACAGCTTTAACTATATGCTGCCCGCCGCCGGGGTGCGCGGTACGGCAATCACCCGCACCGCCGGGCGCTACTTTGAACGTCTGGTTAGCCATGATGCGACGTTCCGCGTGTTGCAGCACCTGCGCGTTACTACCTTCAGTAAGCTGCTCCCCCTCTCCCCCGCCGGACTGGCACGCTATCGCCAGGGGGAACTGCTTAACCGCGTGGTCGCTGATGTGGATACCCTCGATCATCTTTATTTGCGCGTTATCTCTCCGCTGGTGGGCGCCCTGGTGGTGATTGTAGTGGTCACCCTTGGGCTGTGCCTGCTGGACGTTCACATTGCGCTGACGCTCGGCGGGATCATGCTCGCAACGCTCTTTATCTTACCCCCGCTGTTTTACCGCGCCGGCAAACCGACCGGTGAAAAGCTGACGCGTCTGCGGGGCGAGTATCGTCAGCAGTTGACGGGCTGGCTACAGGGTCAGGCGGAGCTGACCATCTTTGGTGCCAGCCGCCGCTACCGCGCGCAGATGGAAAATACCGAGCTGAACTGGCACGAAGCCCAGCGCAAGCAGTCGGAACTCACGGCCCTCTCGCAGGCGCTGATGCTGCTCATTGGCGGAGGCGCAGTCATGGCGATGCTGTGGATGGCTTCCGGCGGCGTGGGCGATAACGCGCAGCCAGGCCCGTTAATCGCCCTGTTTGTCTTCTGTGCGCTGGCGGCGTTTGAAGCCCTGGCACCGGTGACCGGTGCCTTTCAGCACCTGGGCCAGGTGGTGGCCTCCGCGCTGCGTATCACCCAGATTACCGGCCAGCAGCCGGAAGTGCAGTTCAGTACGACCGCATCAGCGGTCCCTGAGCGACTGGCCCTGCGCCTTTCGGATGTGAGTTTTGCCTATGAAGGGCAGGCGCAGCCCGCGCTGGACCACATTAACCTGACGATCCCCGCGGGTGCCCATGTGGCGGTGCTGGGTCGCACAGGCTGCGGTAAATCGACACTGCTGCAGCTGCTGACCAGAGCATGGGATCCGGCGCAGGGTCAGATCCTGTTTAATGACACGCCTCTGATGCAGATGAGCGAGACTGCGCTGCGCAAAACGGTAAGCGTGGTGCCGCAGCGGGTTCATCTTTTCAGCGCCACCCTTCGCGATAACCTGCTGTTAGCTGCGCCCGGTGCTGCCGATGAGGTGTTACGCGGGATGCTGGAAAAAGTGGGTCTGCAGAAGCTGCTGGAAGATGAAGGGCTCAACAGCTGGCTTGGCGAAGGCGGCCGTCAATTATCCGGCGGCGAGCTGCGTCGCCTGGCCATTGCGCGCGCGCTGCTTCACAATGCGCCGCTGATGCTACTGGATGAGCCCACCGAGGGGCTGGACGCGACTACCGAGCGGCAAATCCTTGATTTACTGAAAAAAGAGATGCAGGACAAAACCGTGCTGATGGTAACGCACCGTCTGCGCGGTCTGGCGGATTTCGATCAAATTATTGTGATGGACAACGGACAAATTATTGAGCAAGGTAATCACGCTGAACTGTTGGCAAAACAGGGCCGCTACTACCACTTTAAACAACGTCTGTAGTCTATATTTGAACCGATCCCCACTTTGCGTACTGGAGTTTTGTTGTCATGCGCCTGGTCCAGCTCTCTCGTCATTCTCTTGCGTTCCCTTCTCCGGAAGGGGCGCTGCGTGAACCTAATGGTTTGCTGGCCCTGGGCGGCGATCTGAGTCCGTCGCGTTTATTGATGGCTTACCAGCGGGGGATTTTTCCGTGGTTCTCTCCCGGCGATCCGATCCTGTGGTGGTCGCCCGATCCCCGCGCCGTTCTGTGGCCTGCGGAGTTTCATATCAGCCGCAGCATGAAGCGTTTTCACGCTCGCTCCCCTTATCGCGTCACCCTCAACCATGCGTTTGGTCAGGTGATCGAGGGCTGTGCCAGCGATCGCTTTGAAGGAACCTGGATCACACCCGAGGTGATCGTCGCTTACCATCGCCTGCACGAACTGGGCTACGCCCATTCGATTGAGGTATGGGACGATAAGAATGAACTGGTGGGCGGCATGTACGGCGTGGCGCAGGGCACGCTGTTTTGCGGTGAGTCGATGTTCAGCCGCGCGGTTAACGCCTCCAAAACCGCGCTGCTGGTCTTCTGCGAACGCTTCGCCCGCAGCGGCGGCAAGTTAGTTGACTGCCAGGTGCTGAACGAACATACCGCCTCGTTGGGTGTCGTGGAGATCTCGCGCCATGAATATCTGGCGCAGCTGGCGACCCTGCGCATGCAAAAATTACCGCAAAATTTCTGGGTGCCAACGACGTTATTTACGCCTCAGGGATAAATGTTTTCCGCATATTTTTCCTCAAGGTGCTATAATTCTGCCGCAGAGTAGGTTCTGCCTGTTGCCCCGCCGCCGTTTGGGAATAGTTCGCATCCGATAACGCCCTATCGTTTATCCTGCCACCTCCCCTTTACGTATGCGCTTTTCGTACGGTTGAACCGTGACGTCCGGGCAATACGCTGAAAACTGCTTTGTTGCGTTTTAAACGCGCAAATCTTTACTTAATTGATGAATTTCGGCATTATCTTGCCGGTTCAAAACTTGGTAGTGATACCCCAGAGGATTAGATGGCCAAAGAAGACAATATTGAAATGCAGGGTACCGTTCTGGAAACGTTGCCTAACACCATGTTTCGCGTAGAACTGGAAAACGGTCACGTCGTTACCGCGCATATCTCCGGTAAAATGCGTAAGAACTATATCCGTATTCTGACGGGCGACAAAGTGACTGTTGAGCTGACCCCGTACGACCTGAGCAAAGGCCGCATTGTCTTCCGTAGTCGCTAAGAGTTTTTCGCCTGAAATGGCGTACAAAGAATAATAAAGGCCGGGTTATCCCGGCCTTTTTTTATGCCCCGCCCGTATCAGTGGATACGCACTACGGTCAGATCCGCCAGCATGGTATGCGCAATATCATGCAGCAGGCCGGTAAGGTGCGGGAGCATCTCGCGGTCGAAATGCGACACCAGCAGCACATGGTTTAAGGCCCGGCAGTAATTGCACTGGGCTTCGGTGCTGTCCAGCAGCCACTCCTGTTTGTGCGAGGGCGGGATCTCGTTCTCATCCAGCACACAAAAATCGGTCATAGATTTTGCCAGCTCAGCGCTGAATGCATCGAGATAGGCCGCCAGGCAGCGGCAGACAGGCTGCGTTTGCGGCAGCGAGTCGCAATCGACAAGGATTTCGGTAAGCAGGTTGCAGCGCGCAGCGAGCGTGGAGAGATCGTGGGCACAGACTTCAAGTTCGCTATAAAGCTGGGGAATAGGGTTTTCATTAGTCATAAAGAGTCCTGTATGCACGGCAAATTATCATTGTGCGCGCTTTCAGGATGCCAATCCTGGCACCTGATTTTGCAGGTGCATCGCCATTCTAATACTGTGATTTTATCCAGCAATTTCCTCATTTAAATTCTGGATAACGCCTCGCAAAATTTTGATTCTTCCTTACAGCAACAGAAAAGCCAGAGGCAAATTCGCCACTCACAGCGGCACCCTGGTCCGGCTGAAAATCGCTGAGGCGTTGACCGCAGGCCGGGGCGAGGCGCAGGGACGCGCCGAGAGGGGGCGACCTACAGGGATGTAGGATCGCCCCCGACCCGAAAGCCGAAGGGAATAAGCCGAGGGGACCGCGAAGCGGCGATTTTCTTTGCCGGGAGCCAGGGTGGTCAGGGGGGCGGCGGCGAGCCCCCCTGACACGTTCACCGGTGACGAGGTTTATAGAGAAGCACGGAACGTAAAGTGAACGGAACCTCCTCAACCGCCACGTGTTCCCACCCACCATGCATTGCGCCACATGCATTGCCCGGCGGCGCTGCGCTTGCACGGGCCTACAAACGGCACACTAAAAAACCATAAAAAAACCGGGCTTTCGCCCGGTTTTTACCATCACGCAGCAGCGTTAGTGAGCCGCTTCCGGCTTATGCTTCGCCGCACTCTGGAAATCATACGTCAGCTCGTTCTTCGCCTGATCCAGCGCCACCGTCACCTGGCCCCCATCGACAAGCGAACCAAACAGCAGCTCGTTAGCCAGCGGTTTCTTCAGGTTGTCCTGAATCACACGCGCCATCGGACGGGCACCCATCGCACGGTCGTAGCCTTTCTCAGCCAGCCAGTTGCGGGCCTCCTGGCTCACTTCCAGCGACACGCCTTTCTGATCCAGCTGAACCTGCAGCTCGACGATGAACTTATCCACCACCTGATGGATCACCTCGGTAGAGAGATGTTCGAACCAGATAATGTTGTCCAGACGGTTACGGAACTCCGGCGTGAAGATCTTCTTGATCTCCTCCATCGCATCGGTGCTGTTATCCTGGTGGATCAGGCCGATGGATTTACGCTCGGTTTCACGCACCCCGGCGTTGGTGGTCATCACCAGCACCACGTTGCGGAAGTCCGCCTTGCGCCCGTTGTTATCGGTCAGCGTCCCGTTATCCATCACCTGCAGCAGGATGTTGAACACGTCCGGGTGCGCTTTCTCGATTTCATCGAGCAGCAGTACCGCGTGCGGATGCTTGATCACCGCGTCGGTGAGCAGGCCGCCCTGGTCAAAGCCCACATAGCCCGGAGGCGCACCAATCAGACGGCTGACGGTGTGACGCTCCATATACTCGGACATATCAAAGCGCAGCAGCTCGATGCCCAGCGCTTTGGAGAGCTGAACCGTCACCTCGGTTTTCCCCACCCCGGTCGGGCCGGCGAACAGGAAAGAACCGACAGGTTTGTGCTCATGCCCCAGTCCGGCACGGGCCATCTTAATGGCCTCGGTTAAGGCCTCAATGGCTTTATCCTGCCCAAAGACCAGCATTTTCAGGCGATCGCCGAGGTTTTTCAGCGTATCGCGGTCGCTCTGAGAAACACTCTTCTCAGGGATACGCGCGATGCGGGCCACCACGGATTCGATATCCGCCACGTTGACCGTTTTCTTACGCTTGCTGACCGGCATCAGACGCGCACGCGCGCCCGCTTCGTCGATCACATCAATCGCTTTATCCGGCAGGTGGCGATCGTTGATGTATTTCACCGCCAGCTCCACCGCCGCACGCACCGCTTTCGCGGTATAACGCACGTCATGGTGCGCTTCGTACTTCGGCTTCAGGCCGTTGATGATCTGCACCGTTTCTTCAACCGACGGTTCAGTAATATCGATTTTCTGGAAGCGACGCGCCAGAGCACGGTCTTTTTCGAAAATATTGCTGAACTCCTGATAGGTGGTTGAGCCGATCACCCGGATCTTGCCGCTGGAGAGCAGCGGTTTAATCAGGTTGGCGGCATCCACCTGACCACCCGATGCCGCACCGGCGCCGATGATGGTATGGATCTCGTCGATGAACAGGATGCTGTTGGTATCCTGCTCCAGCTGTTTCAGCAGCGCTTTGAAACGTTTTTCAAAATCGCCGCGGTATTTGGTTCCGGCCAACAGGGAACCGATATCCAGCGAATAGATAGTGCAGTCGGCGATCACTTCCGGGACGTCGCCCTGCACGATACGCCAGGCCAGCCCTTCGGCAATGGCGGTTTTACCGACGCCAGATTCCCCCACCAGCAGCGGGTTGTTCTTGCGGCGGCGGCACAGCACCTGAATCGCCCGTTCCAGCTCTTTATCGCGGCCTATCAGCGGGTCAATACCGCCAACACGGGCAAGCTGGTTAAGATTGGTGGTGAAGTTTTCCATACGTTCCTCCCCGCCTGCTTGCTCTTCGCTGTTGACCTGATGGCTGGAATCCGAAGACGGATTCGATTCGTCTTTTCGCGTTCCGTGAGAGATAAAGTTCACCACATCGAGGCGGCTGACTTCGTGTTTGCGCAGCAGGTAGGCAGCTTGCGACTCCTGCTCGCTGAAGATGGCAACCAGCACGTTGGCACCGGTGACTTCGCTACGTCCGGAGGACTGGACGTGAAATACCGCACGCTGGAGTACACGCTGGAAGCTGAGCGTCGGTTGCGTGTCGCGCTCCTCTTCACTGACGGGCAGTACAGGTGTGGTCTGTTCGATGAAGGCTTCAAGTTCCTGACGCAGCGCCACCAGATCCACGGAGCAGGCTTCAAGCGCTTCGCGGGCGGATGGGTTACTGAGCAGTGCAAGCAGCAGGTGCTCGACCGTCATAAACTCATGTCGGTGCTCACGCGCTCTGGCGAAAGCCATGTTTAAACTGAGTTCCAGTTCTTGATTGAGCATAGGCACCTCCCCCAATTTTCATTGCCTTATTCAGGCTTTTTCCAGCGTACACAGCAACGGATGCTCATTCTCCCTTGCATACTGGTTCACCATTGCCACCTTGGTTTCGGCGACTTCTGCGGTAAATACTCCACAGATGGCTTTGCCATGATAGTGAACCGTAAGCATCAGTTGCGTTGCACGTTCAACATCATAAGAAAAGAACTTTTGTAGCACGTCAATAACAAATTCCATCGGCGTGTAATCATCGTTCATTAACATAACTTTATACATAGATGGCGGTTTTAGCGCGTCGCGCACTTGATCTTCCGCCAGCTTGTCGAAATCGAGCCAGTCGTTCGTCTTACCCATTGTCAGTCGTCATCTTCGTTTACGGTCTCCGGTCGCGTGTTCTGATGCTGACGGGAGGCTATACATAACCTGAATCTACCTTAGATGTCAGATAACCTACATCTATTATTGCCATCCGCGATGTCTGTCACAATACCGTTCAATAGCGTTAACTGCTTCAAATTTTGACTCATTTTTACCCGTCCTTGCCCGGCAAATGCTTGACGATCCTTTTGGTTTATCTAAATTGTACAAGCGTGAGTTGGCGAGGTTTTGAACAGCTCCCACTCCACCACCGGTTCATTACATCTAACTCAATAAGATTTACGAAGGATGTCGAAGCATGGAAACGGGTACAGTTAAGTGGTTCAACAACGCCAAAGGGTTTGGTTTTATCTGCCCTGAAGGCGGCGGCGAAGACATTTTCGCACATTACTCCACCATTCAGATGGATGGATACAGAACGCTGAAAGCCGGGCAGGCCGTCCGGTTCGATGTACACCTTGGGCCAAAAGGCAATCATGCCAGCGTTATTGTGCCCATCGAAGCAGAAGTGGTGGCATAGCCCTCTGTTTCATTGTGTACACCCCGCACTCAAAATGCCAGCCCGATGCGCTGGCATTTTTATTTGTGTGCGGTGATGCGGCCTGATGCCCGACGGCGCTGCGCTTGCGCGGGCCTACGGATTTCGTAGGCCGGGTAAGGCGTAGCCGCCACCCGGCAACAGGTTCACTCCCGGGCTAACGCATCCACCGGATCTAATCGCGCGGCGTTGCGTGCCGGCAACCAGCCAAACAGCACCCCGGTAAAGGTAGAACACAGGAAGGCAGTTAGCAGCGCCATCGGTGAAAAACCAATTTCCCAGCCGGGTAAAAACAGCTGCAGCGTAAAAGCGATGAGCAGCGAGAGCGTAATCCCCAGCGCGCCGCCCACCAGACAGACCAGCACCGCTTCAATCAAAAACTGCTGCAACACATCGCTGGCCCGGGCGCCGACCGCCATACGGATGCCGATTTCACGCGTCCGCTCCGTCACCGACACCAGCATGATATTCATCACCCCGATCCCCCCGACCAGCAGGGAGATGATCGCCACTAGCGTGAGGAAGAGCTGAAGAGTACGTGTGGTCTTTTCCGCCGTTTTCAAGAGCCCGTCCATGTTCCAGGTGAAGAAATCTTTCTTCCCGTGGCGCAGGGTTAACAGGCGTTCAAGCTGTTGCTCTGCCTGAGCGCTGTCGTAGCCATCTTTCACCCGGACGGTGATGGAGTTGAGCCACGACTGCCCCATAATGCGCCCGGAGATAGTGGTGTAAGGCAGCCAGACGCGTAAAATCTTGCTGCTGCCAAACATCGACTGCTTCTCCTCCGCCACGCCAATCACCGTCGCGGGCATGTTCCCCACCAGCACGATCTCACCCACCACCTTCGCTTTATTGGGGAACAGCTGTCGCCGGGCGTTGCTGTCGAGCACCACCACCTGCGCCCGCCCTGCCAGCTGCTCTGCATTGAAGGTACCCCCTTCGCTGAAGGTCATGCCGTAGACGTTAAAGTAGTCGCCGCTGACGCCGTTGGCGCTGGCCGCCACATCGATATTGGCATAGCGCAAACGCAGGCTCTGGGACACCGCCGGGGTGGCGGAGTTAACCCACGGCTGCTTCTGAATGGCCGTGAGATCGTCATACTTCAGCGCCTGCTGGTACTGCGGCTCGTCATCGCCAAAATCTTTGCCGGGATAGACGTCAATGGTATTGGTGCCGATGGAACGGATATCCGACAGCACCAGCTGTTTGGCCGCGTCACCTACCACCACAATCGACACCACCGAGGCGATGCCGATGATGATCCCAAGCATGGTCAGCAGGGTGCGCATCTTGTTTGCCGCCATCGCCAGCCAGGCCATGGTCAGCGCTTCGCGAAAGCTGCTGGCAAACTGCCGCCAGCCCGAAGGCGGCGGTAATGATACCTCCTGACGCGGGGTGGCATTGAGGCCAGGCGGCGGATTGCTGACCAGCTCGCCATCGCGGATCTCTACGATCCGCCCGGCCTGCGAAGCCACCTCCGGGTCGTGGGTGACGATGATCACCGTGTGCCCCTGATCCCGCAGCTGGTGCAGGATCGCCATCACCTCTTCCCCGGAGTGGCTGTCCAGCGCCCCGGTCGGTTCATCCGCCAGGATCACCTGTCCGCCGTTCATCAGCGCCCGGGCGATACTCACCCGCTGCTGCTGGCCGCCGGAAAGCTGCGACGGCTGGTAATCGACCCGCTCCCCCAGCCCCAGCCGGGTAAGCAGCGCCTGCGCCCGCTCAAGGCGTTTTTTGCGCTCCACGCCAGCATAGACCGCGGGCACCTCGACGTTTTGCGCCGCGCTCAGATGCGAAAGCAGATGGTAACGCTGGAAGATAAAGCCGAAATGTTCCCGGCGCAGTTTAGCCAGCGCGTCGCTGTCCAGGGTCGCGACGTCGGTGCCCGCCACCCGGTAGGTACCGCTGGTGGGTTTATCCAGGCAGCCGAGAATGTTCATCAGCGTCGATTTACCGGAGCCTGACGCCCCGACAATCGCCACCATCTCCCCCGCCTCAACCCGCAGGGTGATGCCCTTCAGCACCTCCACCGGCCCGTCGCCGGAGGGGTAGCTGCGGCGGATATCATCCAGCTCCAGCAGGGCGGTCATTTCGCCGCCCCCGGCTGGCTCTCGCTGATGACCACCTCTTCACCCTCTTCCAGCCCTTTCACCACCACCACATCGGTGTCGTTGCGCGAGCCGAGGCTCACCTCACGCTCGCGAATTTCACCGTTGCGCAGCACCTTCACGTTATAGCGGTTATCTCCTACCGGTTGGCCCAGCGCCGCCAGCGGAATGGTCAGCACGTTTTTCACCCCGGAGAGCTGAATATGCACCTGGGCGGTCATGTCCAGGCGCAGCACTCCCTGCGGGTTGGGGACTTCAAACCGGGCGTGATAGAAAATGGCGTCGTTGACCTTCTCCGGCGTCGGGAGAATATCCTTCAGCACCCCTTCATAGCGGGTTTGCGGGTCCCCCAGCACGGTAAACCAGGCTTTTTGCCCCGGTTTTAAGTGGATCACATCCGCCTCGGAGACCTGGGCTTTCACCAGCATGGTACCCATATCCGCGAGGGTCAGGATGTTCGGCGCCTGCTGGGCAGCGATAACCGTCTGTCCCTGCAGGGTCGTAATCTGCGTCACTTCCCCGGCCATTGGCGCAACGATACGGGTGTACTCAAGGTTAGTTTTGGCACTGTCCAGCGAGGCCTGGTTGCGTTTGATCTGCGCGTCGATGGTGCCAATCTGCGCCTGCTTTACCGCCAGCTCGGTGGTCGAGGTATCCAGATCCTGCTGCGAGATCGCCTGGGTGGTCGCCAGCTGCCGCTGACGGTTCAGGGTCACCTGGGCGAGCTTACGCTCCGCTTCCGCCTGGCTGCGCTGGGCGCGCAGCTCCATCAGCGTCGCCTCCACCTCTTTGATCTGGTTTTCGGCCTGCTCCGGGTCGATAACCCCCAGCAGTTGCCCTTTTTTCACCTTGTCACCAATCTCCACCGACAGCGTCTTCAGCTGGCCGCTGACCTGGGCCCCCACGTCAACCTTGCGTAGCGCGTCCAGTTTGCCGGTCGCCAGCACGCTCTGCTGCAGCTCGCCCGGTCGTACAATCAATGTCTGATATTGCGGCACCGGTGCGTTTAGCACCCGCCACAGCCAGAATCCACCCACCAGTACAATCAGCACCAGCAGCAGAAACAGCTTCCTGCGCTTTCCCTTTAAGTTCATAAATATTCCAAATAGCTATTCCGGCTTACATAACTGTTGATTCTAACTAAACCGCGCCTCAACGAAACCCCTGCTTTTCGTGGCGCGTAAACGTTGTTGAGGAGAGGTTGATAAAACCCCTGCTGAAATAAAGGCCTGGCAACAAGACCGGGATCTATTATGTCCTCCATCGCAGAGTCATCTTATTCACAGCAGCCGCAACCTAAATCAGCCTGGCAGCTATTTCAGCATCTGGCATCCGGAACATTAACCCCCGGCCTTGCCTGGCGTAATCCGGCCTATCGCCGCAAGTTTATGCTGCGCTCGCTGATGACGCCGTTCAGCACCGCACGTCTGCTGGCAAGCCTGACAAAACAGCCGCAACTGCTGCAACTGTTACAGGTCCAGCCGGGGCTGCCCTGCCGCCTGCATCGCCCGTGGCTCTCGGTGGCGATGAATCGCCAGCAAACGCTCCAGGCGCTGAACTGGCACTATCAGACCCTGCAGCGCCAGCTCCCGGCCGCGCTGATGAACGGCTATCTCTCCCGGGAGGGAGTAACGTTACTGACCCTGACCGGGAAAGACGATCGCGCCTTTACCCTGCGTCTGTGCGCCGATGCCTTTCTCGATAAAGAGGGCGAGGCGACGCTGGCATTTTGCGACGAACAGCAGACGGTACTGGCGGAGATGACCTTTACGCTGTGTCAGGTTAACGGCACCCCGACGCTGTTTATCGGCGGGATGCAGGGGGCAAAAGCCTTTGTGCCGCACGAGGCGATCCAGAGCGCCACTAAAGCCTGTCACGGCCTGTTCCCGAAACGCCTGCTGGTGGAAGCCGCCATGACGCTCGGTAGCGCCCTGGCCGTGGAGCAGATTATCGCCGTCAGCAACAGCACCCATATTTATCGCAGCTGGCGCTATCGCAAGAAAAAAGAGGGGAAACTGCTGGCCGACTACGACAGTTTCTGGCTGTCGCTGGGCGGGGAGCGCGACAGCGAGGGCAACTTCAGGCTGCCGCTCGCCATGCCGCGCAAACCGATGGAGGAGATCGCCAGCAAAAAACGCGCTGAGTATCGCCGCCGGTTTACCCTGCTGGACAGCCTGATCGATCAGGTCAACCAGGCGACCCGCCGTTAATCCGCCCTCCCGCGTGCCAGCCACAGCACGCGGGAGAACATCTTCCGTAACAGCGTGGGCACCGCCTCCACGCCGCGACGACCGGCCTCCATCGCCACCTCAATCGCCAGATCGGGTTTCGACGAACGGTGAATGGCCTTCATGATCACCCGCCGCATGTTCATCGGGATATCCTCCGGGATCATCGCCACCCGGTGAAAGACATCGGAAAAACCCTGCCGGTACATGAAGTGCTCCATGTCCATGGCGGGCAGCGCCGTCAGGTGCTCGCGCTCCTCTTCCCGGTCGTTATTGATTAGCCCGCGCACGGTCGCGGCATATTTCTTACCCGCCTCGTCACCGTCCACCAGCACATGCCATTCGATGCCCATCCGCCGGGCAAATTTAATCAGCGGTTTCAGCCCCGACTGGGCAAACTCAATCACTTTGATGCCCTCGGCATCAAAGTGGTGCCCACACTGACGGGCCAGCTCGTTAATCACCCAGGTTTCGGTCTCCCCTTCCACCAGCAGCCAGCAACGGGCAAACAGCGAGGAGGCGCGGTTGAAGCGAATATGGAAGGCGATACGGCGGCTGTCTTCTGCATTCATGCCCCCCGGTCCGAGGCGGTAAGCCGAGACGCGCGACGACTCACGCACCAGACGGCAGACGTGCTCGACCGGGGTTAGCGACAGCAGTTCGCCGGAGTTAGTGGTGGTGATGCGCTGCAACGGCAGCAGATTCAACAGGTGCCAGGCCACCGAGAGCATGATCGGGTGCAGGCGCGTCTCGGGATCTTCCACCAGCAGCAGCGGGCGGGCATCCCGGTCCAGCCGGATGGTGCCTTTGGCCTGCAACAACGTGGAGAAGAGCCCCAGCAGGATCACCCGGTGCGAGCGGCCGCCGGGCCGGTCGATCATCCGGTTAATGATGTCGAGGTAGCGCCAGCTGCGCTGTTCATCGTGAGAGCGCCGCCGCATCAGCCGGTTGCGCACCGGGGAGGTGCCCTGCTCGGAGAAGTAGTGCTCCAGCAGCTGTACCATTGCCGACAGTCCCTGGCGGATCTGGCCATCGGTCAGGTTTTGCGGACGGGCGACCAGTTCCCGGGCCAGATAGTCCAGCTCCCGGGCGGTGACCTCCACATCAGGCATGTCGGGGACGGTACCGTTGCGGATGCGGCGCATAAAGCGGGCATCACGCAGGCGCAGCACCGGCATCAGACGGACCAGATGACGCGCCCGCTCGTCGATATCCTCCAGCGGCAGGGCCTGGCCGTCAGTATCGAGAAAACCGCGCAGGGTCAGCACACTGTCATCGCTGGCAAGCTCTCCCTCCAGGCGATAAAAAATGCGCCGATAGCCATCATCACAGGGCACCCAGCAATCGGCAAGAGGACGATAGCGGCGAACGCGATGGCGCCCCGGCTCGCTTTCACGAAAGGTAAGGATAATATGCAGATGGTGTTCACGCCCCAGCATATCCCCGGGGGGGAACCAGAAATCTTCCCGGACAAAATGGTACAAACTGGATTCCGGCGATAGCAGCAGCGTCAGGGCGTCCAGCAGGCTCGATTTACCCCAGGCGTTTTCTCCGATCAGCACGTTGTTGTGCTCAAGCATCAGCGACAGACGGTTAATGCCGCGAAACCCCACGATTTCCACACGCTCTAGCAACATGTACCCTCCGGGAGAGATGAACTTTTTCCTTTAAGTTATCAGGAGTATAACGCCAGCGGGCCCGGACGGACACTCCATCGTCGGCGGAATAATGCCAGTCAGAAGCGAAAATTAAGAATTTAACCAGACAGTTTCATTTGTAATAACCATTTCCGCCGCATACTCTTGCTGCCGAAAATGCAACTCTGTTTTACTCGCCTTAATTTAGCAAGGAAGCGCAACACATTGCCCTACATCAAACTTACCGTATTTATTTAACTGGTGAGGGGGAATATTCATTTTTAGAATAGTGGCGTTTTAAAAATCGTCGCTTGTTTTGGCGATAAATAACAAGGGCGCAGGATTGCGCTCATTTTTTCTTTGAGGTGGTTATGTTCAGAAAATTAGCAGCGGAATGTTTTGGTACATTCTGGTTGGTATTTGGTGGCTGCGGTAGTGCCGTACTGGCAGCAGGATTCCCGGAACTGGGAATTGGTTTCGTTGGTGTTTCGCTGGCCTTCGGCTTAACGGTTTTAACGATGGCATATGCCGTGGGGCATATTTCCGGTGGTCATTTTAACCCGGCGGTAACATTAGGATTGTGGGCCGGCGGTCGTTTTCCGGCAAAAGAGGTTCTTGGCTATATTATTGCCCAGGTCATTGGCGGAATTATTGCTGCCGCTATTCTGTATGTCATTGCCAGCGGTAAAGCGGGCTTTGATGCTGCGGCCAGCGGCTTTGCCTCAAACGGCTTTGGCGAACACTCCCCTGGCGGTTTCTCCATGCTCTCTGCCATCGTGATTGAAATTGTACTGACTGCGGGCTTCCTGCTGGTGATCCACGGCGCAACGGACAAACACGCCCCGGCCGGTTTCGCGCCGATTGCGATTGGCCTGGCGCTGACCCTGATCCACCTGATCAGCATTCCGGTGACCAACACCTCTGTTAACCCGGCGCGAAGCACAGCGGTAGCCATCTTCCAGGGCGGCTGGGCGCTGGAGCAGCTTTGGCTGTTCTGGGTGATGCCGATTATCGGCGGTATTATTGGCGGCGTGCTGTACCGCACCCTGCTGGAAAAACGCGATTAAGCGTGCGTGCGTTGTGGCGCCGGGTGGCAGCTTCGCCTTACCCGGCCTACGGGATAGCATTTCGCAGGCCGGGCAAGCGAAGCGCCGCCCGGCACTGTTTTCACCTTTACTGAACCGTCTGAATTGGGTAGTGTCTCAGCGCCACTCAAATACAGGACCGGTTGTTCATGTTTTCAGGACTCTTAATCATTCTGCTCCCACTGATCGTGGGCTATCTCATTCCTCTTCATCAGCTGTCAGCGTTAAAACTGATCAATCGTCTTTTGAGCGGGATTGTCTACGTCATTCTCTTTTTTATGGGGATCAGCCTCGCCTTCCTCGATAATCTTGCCACCAATCTGCTCTCTATCCTGCACTACTCCATTATTACAATGACCGTTATTTTGCTCTGCAATATCGCGGCCCTGTTCTGGCTGGAGCGCGCTATTCCATGGAAAAACCATCACCATCAGGAAAAATTGCCTTCACGTATTGCCATGGCGCTGGAGTCATTAAAATTATGCGGCGTGGTAGTGCTCGGTTTTCTGCTGGGGCTGACGGGATTCTCTTTTTTGCAGCACGCCACCGAGGCCAGTGAATATACGCTGATCTTCCTGCTGTTCCTTATTGGTATTCAGCTGCGAAATAATGGCATGACCTTAAAACAGATCGTGCTCAACCGTCGCGGCATGATAGTGGCGGTGATCGTGGTGGGCAGTTCGCTGATTGGCGGGGTGATTAACGCCTTTATTCTCGACCTGCCGCTGAATACCGCCCTGGCGATGGCCTCCGGCTTTGGCTGGTATTCGCTTTCCGGCATCCTGTTAACCGAGTCTTTCGGTCCGGTCATTGGCAGCGCCGCCTTCTTTAACGATCTGGGGCGCGAGCTGATCGCCATCATGCTGATCCCGGGTCTGGTGCGCCGCAGTCGCTCCACGGCGCTGGGGCTGTGCGGTGCCACCTCAATGGACTTCACCCTGCCGGTGCTGCAACGCTCGGGCGGGCTGGAGATGGTACCTGCCGCCATCGTTCACGGCTTTATTTTAAGCCTGCTGGTGCCCGTCATGATGGCGTTCTTCTCAGCCTGATACTTCTTTGGCGGTAGCCTGCTGCCGCCAAAATTGCGCTAAATCAATATCCCTCTATTTTGTGGCAGAAAGCGCTTCCCACCGTATCGCCACAGGCATAATCTTAAACATGTATATTAAATATAACTTTAACAGGTGTGATTATGTTTTGTGTGCAATGTGAACAAACCATCCGTACCCCAGCTGGCAACGGCTGCTCTTACGCACAGGGCATGTGCGGTAAAACCGCAGAAACCTCCGATCTGCAGGATTTACTGATCGCCTCCCTGCAGGGTTTATCCGCCTGGGCAGTTAAAGCCCGGGAATATGGCATCATCGACCACTACGTCGACAACTTCGCCCCGCGCGCGTTTTTCTCTACCTTGACTAACGTGAACTTCGACTCCCCGCGCATTGTGGGCTACGCCCGCGAAGCCATCGCCCTGCGTGAAGCCCTGAAAGCGCAGTGCCTGAGTGTGGATGCCAGCGCCCGTGTCGACAACCCAATGGCCGACCTGCAGTTGGTCAGCGACGATCTGGGCGATCTGCAGCGCCAGGCGGCTGAATTTACCCCGAACAAAGACAAAGCGGCGATTGGCGAGAACATTCTCGGCCTGCGTCTGCTCTGCCTATACGGCCTGAAAGGCGCCGCGGCCTATATGGAACACGCCCACGTCCTGGATCAGTACGACAACGACATCTATGCCCAGTACCACAAAATTATGGCGTGGCTCGGCACCTGGCCTTCCGACATGAACGCCCTGCTGGAGTGTTCCATGGAGATCGGCCAGATGAACTTCAAAGTGATGAGCATCCTGGACGCCGGTGAAACCACCAAATACGGCCACCCAACCCCGACGCAGGTCAACGTCAAAGCGACCGAAGGCAAGTGCATCCTGATCTCCGGTCACGACCTGAAAGATCTCTACAACCTGCTGGAGCAAACCGATGGCACCGGCGTTAACGTCTACACCCACGGCGAGATGCTGCCCGCCCATGGCTATCCGGAGCTGCGCAAATTCAAACACCTGATCGGGAACTACGGCAGCGGCTGGCAGAACCAGCAGGTGGAATTCGCCCGCTTCCCGGGCCCCATTGTGATGACTTCTAACTGCATCATCGACCCTACCGTTGGCGCTTACGATGACCGTATCTGGACCCGCAGCATCGTCGGCTGGCCGGGCGTGAGCCACCTCGAAGGCGACGATTTTGGTCCGGTGATTGCTCAGGCCCAGCAGATGGCGGGCTTCCCCTACAGCGAAATCCCACACCTGATCACCGTCGGTTTTGGTCGTCAGACCCTGCTGGGCGCGGCGGATTCCCTGATTGACCTGGTGAGCCGCGAAAAACTGCGTCACATCTTCCTGGTCGGCGGCTGCGACGGCGCGCGCGGGGAACGTAATTACTTCACCGACTTCGCTACCAGCGTACCGGACGACTGCCTGATCCTGACCCTGGCCTGCGGTAAGTACCGCTTCAACAAGCTGGAGTTCGGCGATATCGAAGGGCTGCCGCGCCTGATCGACGCTGGTCAGTGTAACGATGCCTACTCAGCCATCATCCTCGCGGTCACCCTGGCGGAAAAACTGGGCTGCGGCGTGAACGATCTGCCGCTGTCGCTGGTGCTCTCCTGGTTCGAGCAGAAAGCGATTGTAATCCTGCTGACCCTGCTCTCGCTGGGCGTGAAAAACATCGTCACCGGCCCGACGGCGCCTGGCTTCTTTACCCCGGATCTGCTGGCGGTCCTCAACGAGAAGTTCGGTCTGCGTTCCGTGACCACCGTTGAAGACGATATGAAGCAACTGCTGAGCGCGTAAGGAGTAAAAGTATGACGATGCCAACCCATCAGTGCCCATGGCGGATGCAGGTTCACCACATCCATCAGGAAACGCCGGATGTCTGGACGATTTCGCTGCTGTGTCACGACTATTATCCTTATCGTGCCGGGCAGTATGCGCTGGTCAGCGTGCGTCACTCCGCAGAGACGCTGCGGGCGTATACGATCTCCTCGACGCCGGGCATCAGCGAGTACATTACGCTGACAGTTCGTCGCATTGATGAGGGGGTGGGCTCACAGTGGCTGACAGGTGAGGTCAAGCGTGGGGATTACATCTGGCTGTCGGATGCGCAGGGAGATTTTACCTGCGACGATAAGCCGGACGACAAATTCCTGCTGCTGGCCGCCGGGTGCGGGGTCACGCCGGTGATGTCGATGCGTCGCTGGCTGGCGAAAAACCGCCCGCAGGCTGACGTGGCGGTGATCTTCAGCGTGCGCTCGCCGCAGGATGTCATTTTTGCAGACGAATGGCGTCACTACCCGGTTACCCTGGTGGCGGAAAACAACGCCACAGAGGGATTTGTCGCCGGTCGCCTGAGCCGCGAACTGCTGCAAAGCGTACCGGACATCGCCTCCCGCACGGTGATGACCTGTGGCCCGGCGCCGTATATGGAGATCGTGGAAGAAGAGGTGAAGGCCCTGGGCGTGACCCGCTTCTTTAAAGAGCAGTTCTTTACTCCGGTCGCGGAAGCCGCCACCAGCGGGCTGAAATTCACTAAATTGCAGCCTGCGAAAACCTTCTTTGGCCGCGTGGGCAGCACGCTGCTGGAGGCGCTGGAGAGCAATAACGTGCCGGTGGTGGCTGCTTGTCGTGCAGGCGTGTGCGGCTGCTGTAAAACAAAAGTGGTGGACGGGAACTATACCGTTACCAGCACCATGACGCTGACGGATGCCGAAGTGGCGGAAGGCTATGTGCTGGCCTGCTCCTGCCATCCGCAGGGGGATCTGGTGCTGGCCTGATAGAAAGCCCGGTGGCGCTACGCTTACCGGGCCTACAAAAGACCGCGAACCGTAGGCCGGGCAAACGCAGTGCCGCCCGGCATTACCGTCGCAGAGGAATTACTTCCACGCCGGATCGCTCACTACTGCAAACCGCCCTGCCCCCAAAAGTGCCACCGCCAGCCGCAGCAACAATCTGCCGAAATCTTCGTGCATTAGCGTTTTATCAACAGCAATCAACAATGACTTAACCATCTGAATTAACTCCATTTTTAGCTGAATAACCACCACAATATGACGAAATATTGCACAGTGAAAGCAACTATTAATAAGGGGGATTTTGCGGGCATGCCGGTCAGTTTCATCTAAGCTTGAAAGCGTTATCACATTCAGGAGATGGACTACCATGAAACAAACCGTGGCGAACTATATTGCGAAAGTGCTGGAACAGGCCGGGGTAAAACGGATCTGGGGTGTTACCGGGGATTCCCTCAACGGTCTGAGCGACAGCCTGAACCGAATGGGCACCATCGAATGGATGCCGACCCGCCATGAGGAGGTCGCCGCGTTCGCCGCCGGCGCAGAAGCCCAACTTACCGGAGAGCTGGCGGTCTGTGCGGGCTCGTGCGGGCCAGGCAACCTGCATCTGATTAATGGTCTGTTTGATTGTCACCGTAACCATGTCCCGGTGCTGGCTATCGCCGCACACATTCCGTCAAGCGAGATTGGCAGCGGCTATTTTCAGGAGACGCATCCGCAGGAGCTGTTCCGTGAATGCAGCCACTACTGTGAACTGGTCTCCTCCCCTGAGCAGATCCGCCAGGTGCTGGCCCTGGCGATGCGCAACGCCATTCTGAAGCGCGGCGTCTCGGTGATTGTGCTGCCAGGCGACGTGGCGCTGCAGGCGGCGCCGGAAAGTGCCAGCACCCACTGGTATCCCGCACCCCAGCCGGTGGTGACGCCCGCCCTCGCTGAGCTGAAAAAGCTGGCGCAGCTGCTGCGCTACTCCAGCAATATCGCCCTGATGTGCGGTAGCGGCTGCGCCGGGGCCCATGAAGAGCTGCTGGAATTTGCCGGCACCCTGAAGGCGCCGATTGTTCACGCCCTGCGCGGAAAAGAGCATGTAGAGTACGATAACCCGTACGACGTGGGGATGACCGGGCTAATTGGCTTCTCCTCCGGGTTCCACACCATGATGAATGCCGACACCCTGGTGCTGCTCGGGACCCAGTTCCCCTATCGCGCCTTCTACCCCACCGACGCCAAAATTATCCAGATCGACATTAACCCCGCCAGCATCGGGGCGCACAGCAAAGTGGACATGGCGCTGGTGGGCGACATCAAGGCGACCCTGAGCGCACTTATGCCGCTGCTGGAGGAGAAGACCGATCGCACCTTCCTGGACAAGGCCCTGAGCGATTATCGCGATGCCCGCAAAGGGCTGGATGACAAGGCGAAACCCAGCGATAAGGCGCTGCACCCGCAGTATCTGGCCCAGCAGATCAGCCGTTACGCCGACGAGGATGCCATCTTTACCTGTGACGTGGGTACCCCCACCGTCTGGGCGGCACGCTACCTGAAAATGAACGGCAAGCGCCGCCTGCTGGGGTCGTTTAACCACGGCTCAATGGCCAACGCCATGCCGCAGGCGCTGGGGGCGAAAGCCACCGCGCCGGACCGTCAGGTGGTGGCGATGTGCGGCGACGGCGGCTTCAGCATGCTGATGGGCGATTTCCTTTCGGTGGCGCAGATGAAACTGCCGATCAAAATCATCGTCTTTAATAACAGCGTGCTGGGCTTTGTGGCGATGGAGATGAAGGCCGGAGGCTATCTGACCGACGGTACGGATCTGCACGACACCAACTTCGCCGCCATCGCCGAAGCCTGCGGCATTACCGGCATCCGCGTGGAGAAAGCGTCAGAGGTGGATGAGGCCTTGCAGCGCGCCTTTGCCACCGACGGCCCGGTGCTGGTGGATGTGGTGGTCGCCAAAGAGGAGCTGGCTATACCGCCGCAGATCAAACTGGAACAGGCGAAGGGCTTTAGCCTGTACATGCTGCGCGCCATTATTAGTGGTCGCGGTGACGAAGTTTTGGAGCTGGCAAAAACCAACTGGCTCAGGTAAAACATTTCACATCACCTTTTAAACTATAGGGATGTGAAATGATTGATTTACGTAGCGATACCGTAACCCGCCCGACGCAGGCCATGCTCAAGGAGATGCTGGCCGCGCCGGTCGGGGACGACGTCTATGGCGATGACCCCACCGTTAACGAACTTCAGCGCTATGCCGCCGAACTGAGTGGCCACGAGGCTGCCCTGTTCCTGCCAACCGGTACCCAGGCGAACCTGGTGGCGCTGCTCAGCCACTGCGAGCGCGGCGAAGAGTATATCGTCGGCCAGGGGGCGCATAACTATCTGTACGAAGCGGGCGGCGCGGCGGTACTCGGCAGTATTCAGCCGCAGCCTATCGATGCCGCCCCCGACGGCTCCCTGCCGCTGGACAAGGTGGCGGCTAAAATCAAAGCCGACGACATTCACTTCGCCCGCACTAAATTGCTCAGCCTCGAAAACACCCATAACGGCAAAGTGCTGCCGCGCGACTACCTGAAAGCGGCGTGGGAATTTACCCGCGAGCGGAAACTGGGGCTGCACGTCGACGGTGCGCGCATCTTCAACGCCGTGGTGGAGTATGGCTGCGAGCTGAAAGAGATTACGCAATATTGCGACTCGTTCACCATTTGTCTCTCCAAAGGGCTGGGCACGCCGGTGGGCTCCCTGCTGGTGGGCAACGCCGACTATATCAAGCGCGCCAACCGCTGGCGCAAAATGACCGGCGGCGGCATGCGCCAGGCCGGGATCCTCGCCGCAGCGGGTCTGTACGCCCTGAAAAATAACGTTGCCCGCCTGAAGGACGATCACGACAACGCCGCGTGGATGGCCGCACAGCTGCGCGAGATCGGCGCTGACGTCATGCGTCACGACACCAACATGCTGTTTGTCCGCGTCGGAGAGGAACACGCCGCGGCGCTGGGCGAATTTATGAAGGCGCGCGGCGTGCTGATTAACGCCGCGCCGGTGGTACGTCTGGTGATGCATCTCGACGTCAACCGCGAGCAGCTGGCAGAAGTGGTTGCCCACTGGCAGGCGTTTTTGCAGCGCTAAGGAGTCCTCGTGCCGCAACGTATTCTGGTGCTCGGTGCCAGCGGGTATATTGGTCAACATCTGGTGGCCGCCCTGAGTGCACACGGGCATCAGGTACGGGCTGCGGCACGCAGCATTGAGCGCCTGCAAAAGCAGGCCCTGCCCCACGTCACCTGCCATGCTATCGACCTCAACTGGCCGCAGACGCTGGCGGCGCTGCTGGAGGGGGTGGATACCCTCTATTATCTGGTACACAGCATGGGCGAAGGGGGCGACTTTATCGCCCACGAGCGCCAGGTGGCGATGAACGTGCGCGACGTGCTGCTGGAACACCCGGTTAAGCAGATTATCTTCCTCAGTTCGTTACAGGCACCGACGCATGAGCAGTCCGACCATCTGCGTGCCCGGCAGCTTACCGCCGACACCCTGCGCAGCGCCGGGATCCCGCTTACCGAACTGCGGGCCGGGATCATCGTTGGCGCCGGTTCTGCCGCTTTCGAAGTAATGCGCGATATGGTCTATAACCTGCCGGTGCTCACCCCGCCGCGCTGGGTGCGCTCGCGCACCACGCCGATTGCACTGGAGAACCTGCTGCACTATCTGGTGGAGCTGCTCAATCACCCGACCAAAGAGAACCGGGTGCTGGAGGCCGCCGGGCCCGAGGTGCTGAGCTATCAGCAGCAGTTCGAACATTTTATGGCGGTGAGTGGCCACCGTCGCCCGCTGATCCCCATCCCCTTCCCGACCCGCTGGATTTCGGTGTGGTTTTTGAATGTCATCACCTCCGTGCCGCCGACCACCGCCAAAGCCCTAATCCAGGGGCTAAAACACGATCTGCTGGCGGACGACCGCGCGCTGCGGGCGCTGATCCCGCAGGAACTCATTCGCTTCGATGACGCGGTGCGCAATACGCTAAAAGAAGAAGAGAAGCTGGTGAACTCCAGCGACTGGGGCTACGACGCCCAGGCTTTCGCCCGCTGGCGTCCGGAATATGGTTACTACCCGAAACAGGCCGGATGCACGGTGAAAACCGCCGCCAGCCTCAGCGCGCTCTGGAAAGTGGTGCACCAGATCGGCGGTAAAGAGCGCTATTTCTTTGGCAACGCGCTGTGGCAAACCCGGGCGATGATGGATCGGCTCGTCGGGCACAGGCTGGCGAAAGGCCGTCCGGCCGCGCCATATTTGCAAACCGGCGATACCGTTGACAGCTGGAAGGTGATTATCGTTGAACCTGAAAAGCAGCTGGCGCTGCTGTTTGGCATGAAAGCCCCCGGTCTTGGGCGGTTGTGCTTTACCCTGAAGGACAAAGGCGACCACCGGGAGCTGGACGTGCGCGCCTGGTGGCATCCGCACGGCATGCCTGGCCTGTTCTACTGGCTGCTGATGATCCCGGCGCACCTGTTTATCTTCCGGGGAATGGCCCGGCGTATTGTTTTTCTGGCAGAACAAAACAAAGAAAAAGACTAATTAAAACTCTGAATCTTTCACGTTTCCCATTGCATACAGGCGTAATTCACGGAAGAATGCGCACGAAATTCTTTCAATACAGTGGATCGATATGAAGGTACTGGTTACCGGCGCCACCAGCGGCTTAGGCCGCAACGCGGTGGAGTTTTTGCGCAATAAAGGCGTCAGCGTCCGGGCCACCGGTCGTAATGAAGCGATGGGTAAATTGCTGCAAAAAATGGGCGCAGAGTTTGTCCATGCCGACCTGACGGAACTGGTCTCTTCCCAGGCAAAAGTGATGCTGGCCGGAATCGATACGCTGTGGCACTGCTCCAGCTTTACCTCACCATGGGGAACGCAGGAAGCGTTCGACCTGGCAAACGTGCGCGCCACCCGCCGTCTGGGCGAGTGGGCCGTGGCCTGGGGCGTGCGCAACTTCGTGCATATCTCCTCGCCGTCGCTCTATTTCGACTATCACCATCATCGCGACATCCAGGAAGATTTCCGTCCGGCGCGCTTCGCCTGCGAATTTGCCCGCAGTAAAGCCGCCAGCGAAGAGGTGATCGATCTGCTGGCGCAGTCTAACCCGCACACCCGTTTTACCATTCTGCGTCCGCAGAGCCTGTTTGGCCCGCACGACAAAGTGTTTATTCCGCGCCTGGCGCAGATGATGCACCACTACGGCAGCGTGCTGCTGCCGCGCGGCGGGGATGCGCTGGTGGACATGACCTATTATGACAACGCCATTCATGCCATGTGGCTAGCCAGCCAGCGTGAATGCGACGGGCTGCCATCTGGCCGGGCATACAACATCACCAACGGTGAGCCGCGCTCGCTGCGCAGCATTGTGCAAAAGCTGATCGACGAGCTGAACATTCACTGCCGGATCCGCTCCGTACCCTACCCGATGCTGGATATTATTGCCCGCAGCATGGAGCGGCTGGGGAATAAGTCCGCCAAAGAGCCGATGCTGACGCACTACGGGGTGTCGAAACTGAACTTTGATTTTACCCTCGATACGCAACGCGCTGAGAGTGAGCTGGGCTATAAGCCGCTGGTGACGCTGGATGAGGGGATTGTGCGCACCGCGGCCTGGCTGCGGGATCACGGGAAGTTACATCGCTAACAGCCCGGCGCGCGGCAGAGCAAAAAAAACGGCAACCCTGAGGTTGCCGTTTTGCTATTAAAGTGCGGTCCAGGCGTCTGCCCATGCCAGGCCTACGCCTGGTTCATAGTAAGCCGGGGCGCTGTTACACCAGCCGCTGTACGGGAATGGCTTGCACTGGAAGAGTTTACCGTGGTTGTTCACGATATCCCCTGCGTTGTATTTGCTGTTAGCACTCCACGCCGCGTAAGTGTCTGAACCTTCATCACCTGACGGGGTCTGCGCTTTCGCTTTCACGTTCAGCAGGTAAGTCGTGGTGTCGCTCAGTTCGCCATCGCTGACGGTCAGGCTCACTTCAATCTGCTGAGCCGTTGCTGCTTCAGGCGCAGTAAAGGTCACTACCGCTTTGTCTTCACCGGAGACGGTCTGGCCGTCCTGGGAGCGCCAGGTGTAGGTCAGTTTGTTGCCATCTTCGTCAGTGGAGCCTTCAGCGCTCAGGGAGACCTGCGCACCCGCGTCAACCGCACCAACCGGGCCAGAAATGACCGCAACCGGCGCATGGTTGGTCACAGCTGGCGTATCGTCTGCTGGCGTATTGTCCGCAGGGGTGTTGTCCGCAGGCGTGTTGTCAGCCGGGGTGTTATCCGCTGGCGTATTGTCTGCCGGGGTATTGTCCGCAGGCGTGTTATCGCTCGGGTTAACCGCAGAGCCGTCGTCATTGATGATATTCACGTTAAAGAACTTCTGCACGCACTTGGTGTAGTCGCCCTCTTTAAATGCGCTGAATGGCGTCTGATACCCCACCAGCTGACAGGCGTAGGTCTTGCCGTCTGGCGTATCTGCGCTCCATCCCCAGTCCTGTTCCCAGTAAATTTTCAGAGCACCGGCGCCGCCTTCATCAAACTGCTTCATGTTGGCGCAGCCGAGTACTTCGTTTTCCGGAACCGGCACTTTCAGGTAGTTGGCGAACTCTTTGTAGTATTTGATACGGTTTTCCGACTGGGCAATCTCAGTCGGGCCGCCGCATTCCACGCCGCCGTTAATGATCTGGGTGGTCACGCCGAAGCCCGGAACCAGGCCGTTAGCTTTGTCATGATCGTTTGGCTGCCAGGTGCCGTCGATAACCTGCAGCATGCTCGGCTTCGGCGGTTGCGGGTAGGCGAAGAAGAAGATGGCGCTCGCCAGGTTCAGCCAGGTGTCGGCTACCAGCTCCGGTTTGTCCAGCAGCGTGCGGACGTCGCCGAACATCGCTTCCGAGAACGGACCGTAGTTATAGTTGTAGGAGAGCTGTTTGGCGCCGCGGCCAAAGTAGCTCAGGAAATCGCCGTCTTTGTCTTTGCCGCACGGCCAGGTCTGACCCTGCCAGACATCCGGGTTACATTCGCCGTTATAACCGCCCTTCTGGCCTTCGCTCCAGCCCATTTCGCGAACGTATACCAGCGCCTGACGCCATTCGGCTTCCGGACGCCAGGATTCATGCCCGCCAGTCTCCTGCGCGAAGTGCGCAAACATGGTCGCCAGCTCTTTACGGCAAATGGCCAGGCTGTCGCGGCCATCGGTGTAGGTGTCGCACAGCGCCGGGAATTTTCCTACCGCTTTCAGGAAGTTGCTGTAGCTGTACTCTTTGGCGCGCAGCGGGAACAGATACTCCCAGTCGCTCTCCTTCAGAATACTTTCAACACGCTTCACGTTATCCGGGTTGGTAGCCTTACCCGGCTCAATCAGTTCCACCTGGGCGTTATCCAGGGTGCGAATTGTCGCTTTAACTGACTTCATCAGCGGAAAATCCGTTAACTCCTGCTCCTTTTTCGCCAGATCGCTGGCTTTCATCGTGTAGGGTTCGCTGCTTTCCGCCTTGAGCATGTTTGCCTGTGCCATCACTGGCGCAACACACGCCCCCGCGACCAGAATGCTCAGCAATGTCCTTTTATTCATCTACATTATTCCTGTTAAAAACGATAATAACCAATGCGATCTCGATTTATGTATTAATCCTTTAATAAATAAACCCGGGACAGCACCTTTTCTTTCTGAAGAACACTCGCAAGATATTCTTCAAAAAAAAGCCTGATTATCGGTATTGCGACATCCGTTTTATTCTTTGATATTTCGCCCAGACTTTTCTGGCGTAAATCCTGCGCTGGGGAAAGTTCTCCGGTTTCAGCCCCGCGTTATAGGCACCGACCGCTTCCCAGTTATAGCCGTAAACTTTAATCATCCCGGAAAGAATAGAAGCACCGACCATAATTGAGGTACAGGGCTCATTCATTAACCGGTATTCATCAATGCCCTTTTTTTTCAACTCGGCAAAATGCGAACTATTTATTTGCATCAGCCCGACATCCCGTGAACCGTCATGGTTATAACCGACCGCGTTTGGATTGAGACCAGACTCCACGTCCGCAATAGCAAATAATAACCAGGGGTCCACATGGTAATATTGTCCTGCGGAATTCCAGCAATTGGCTAATGCGCTCTGGCTAATTAACAACAACAGAAAAATAAAGCGTTTCATCTCTTCACCTGGCCAACGCTGATGGACTGACCGCGCTTCACCGCGCGGTCAGTGATGGCGGGCAAGTATCGCGCCCGCCATCTCAGAGAAGGATGATTATTCGCAGTCTGCTGCGCCTACTTTCACCCATACATCGCTGTTAGCTGGGTTATCACCACGGGTCCACCACTTCGCACGGTACTCAGAACCCTGATAGGTTGTGGTATCGCCACCGTTGTAAACCACGTCAGCTTTCCAGCCGAATTTCACCTTGCTGACCAGCTCCCATGCATCCACACCGAAGCCAGGCTGGTTGCCCTGAGTCCAGTACTTCGCTTTCCATACCAGGTTGTCGAAGCTGACGATGTCGCCACCGTTGTAGACCTTGCTGCTGCTCCACGCGGCATATTTGCTGGCGTTGGCATCGACAGGGTTATCGCAGCTACCGGATGCACCTTCGTCGGACGGCGCGGTGTCTTCGTCAGCCGGAGGCGTAACGTCATCTGCAGGTGGGGTAACGTCATCAGCTGGCGGCGTTACGTCATCAGCTGGCTCAGCGGCTTTCGGCGTGACGATAACCTGCACGGTGGAGTGCACGCTGTCTTTGCCATCGCCTACCACTACGCTCAGGGAATAGCTGGTCTCAGAAGCCACGTCCGGCGCAGTGATACGTACGCTAGAGGTATTGATACCGGTAGCGTTCATCTCTGCCGGTACGCTCCAGCTGTAGGTCAGCGCATCGCCATCTGGATCGGATGCCTGAACATGCAGGGACTGAGTCTGGCCCGCTTCCAGAGTAACGGCTTGCATTGGATTAACGACCGGTGCCTGGTTCGCTTTTGGCGCTTTGTTCACAACCTGGACGTTCACGGTGCTGGAGAGCCCTTTAGCATCGGTTACGGTCAGGCGGAAGGAGAGCGTCTGGTCCTGGGTGACTGCCGGTACGTTGAAGGTGGCTTTCGCGGAGGTGCTGTTCGCGATATTCACCGTGGTTCCGGAAATCTGGGTCCACTTGTAGGTCAGCGCATCGCCATCCTGGTCGGAAGAGGCAGAACCATCCAGCGTTACGGTAACCGGACCGGTTACGGTCTGGTCAGCAGCGGTCGCCACAGGTGCATGGTTGGTGTTAACTGGCTCGTCAGAAGAGGAACCGTTGCCCAACAGGCTTTCGTTCATGGCGTTCAGGATATCGCCGTTATCGGATTCAATAGACCATGCGAACAGACCGCCGAGGTTTTTGTCCAGCACGTACTTACCTTTCGCCGCAACCGAGCGGGCGTCGTCATAGCTCACCAGCTCGCCGGTGGATTTGTTGAACAGGTAAGGCGCTTCTGCCGCGCTGTCATATTTGTACTCCCAGCCTGACTTGCCTTTCATCTGGTTGGCAATCACGCGGTAGTCAATGATACCCGGTTCCCAGGTACCCGGAATTGCGCCAGTCGCGGTGCCGGTGAATGGGTTGTCGCCGGTGTAACCGTGTACGCCAGTCCAGCCACGACCGTACATCGCTGCACCCACTACGATTTTGCCCGGCTGTACTTTCTGGTCCAGCATCGCTTTCACGGCGTTATCGGTGGTGTAGTTGGTATCTGGTTTCCAGGAAGCACCGTATAGCGCGGCCTGGTGACCCAGTTCGGTGTTGCTCCATGCGCCGTAGTAGTCGTAGCTCATCAGGAAGATATGGTCGATATACTGCTGTGCAGTGGTGTAGTCGACATCTTCGATCTTATCTCTACCCGCGCCGATAGCGGTGGTCAGCTCGTAAGTACGGCCTGTCTCGGCTGACAGCTCGTTCAGCATCGCGCGCAGATCGTGCATCAGTGCGGTATAGGTAGCTTTGTCGGTCTGCGGGCTGCCAAGTTTGGCGTTCTCGCCGCCGCCGCCCGGGAATTCCCAGTCGATATCCACACCATCAAACACTTTCCAGGTTTTCAGGAACTCTTTAACTGAGCCGACGAAACGGTCGCGCAGCACTTTGTTGTCCATCTGGAAGAAGGGATCGGACAGAGTCCAGCCGCCTACGGAAGGCAGGATCTTCAGGTTCGGGTTGGCTTTTTTCATCGCCATCAGCTGGCCGTAGTTGCCTTTGTACGGCTCGTCCCAGCCGGTCACACCCTGCTGTGGTTTTTGCAGAGCAGCCCACGGGTCATGAATGGCGACAGTGTAGTCCTGACGGCCAGCACAGGCGCGTTTCAGGGATTCCAGCGCGCCAGAAGATTTCGCGCTGTCGTTGATGCCATCGCCACCACAAATTGGAATGAAGCCGTAAAGGATGTGGTTCAGGTTGGCAACCGGGATTTTATCCACGGTGAAGTTACGGTCGTATACGCCCCACTCAGGGAAATAGGCCGCAACCACTTTATCGGTATGTTTGGCGAACGCTTTGTTGTTCTCATGAAGCGTGGTGTTTAATGGCAGCAGGTGGCTACCATCGGTATCCGCTACAATGATCAGTTTGCTGGCGCTGGTGCTGCAGCCACTGTCGTTACATACCTGAACCTGCTCCTGGTAACGGCCGCCTTTCTTAACCTTAAAGGTCGCAGAGCCTGTCGCGCCGCTCGCGCCAGACCAGACTTCTTTACCGTCCAGCAGCACTTTTGCAGACGTCGGAGCATCGCCGCTCCAGACGTTCCACTCAACCTTAACATCGGCACCATCATGAACTTTTACCAGGGAGTTATAGTCCTGCGCGGCCTGGTCAACTTCAACAATCGCAAACTTGTCGTTGCCGCTGGTCAGTGATGGCACCCCTGGAACGGTTGCAAATACAGGGCTGGTTGCCGCTGCAACAAAAAGCGCCAGGTATTTAGGCTTAAAGAAATTCATTTTCATATCCCAATAACTCTACGTGAACTTTAAAAAACATGTCTTCCTTAAACATGAAATAAAACCAGCATGGATTTAAAAAAATTAAATACATAATGACTTAAAATGTTTTTAATATTTTCAGTTAATCTTAATTATCGAATTAACGTCACATGCGGTTTACAACGAAGATAGTATTAGCAAAAGAATTATTGCTCACCTGTTTCCCTTGTCGAAAAAATCTCAAAATATAATTGACAGATTTAATTAGGGAATGAGCGAATAATTTTGCAAAATAAAGGCAATAACGCCTCCGACCGCCAGAGCGGGGCCAAATGGAATGTGCGCAGCTTTTTTATCTGATTTAATAAAAAGGAGATGCCCGGCAATGCCGGTTAACGACGCCAGTAACAGTACATCAGGCAGTGCCTGCCAGCCGCACCAGGCGCCCAGCGCGGCCAGCAGCTTGAAATCACCGTAACCCAGACCTTCGCGACCGGTCATCAGACGAAACGCCCAGTATATAAGCCAGAGAGAGAGGTAGCCCGCCACGGCGCCGATAATGGCATCGCGCAGGGGCAGCGTCGGGCTGATAAGGTGGACCAGCAGCCCGGCCCACAGCAGCGGTTGCGTCAGGCAGTCCGGCAGCAGGAGATGCCGCCCGTCGATGATGGCCAGCGGCAGCAAGAAAGCGCTCAGCAGCCAGAGGGAAAAGAGCGCCGGGATGTCTGGCATACACCAGGCCGTGGCGCCAAAAAAGAGAAAGGTAAAGGCTTCCAGTAACCATAAGCGCAGCGGGATAGCGCTGCCGCAGTGGTGGCAGCGCCCGCGCAGCGCCAGCCAGCTTACCAGCGGGATATTTTCCCACCAGGCCAAATCATGCTGGCACGCCGGACAGTGCGAGGCCGGAAAAAGTAAGTTAATCCGCGCCTCATCTTCAAGCAGCATCGGCGGGATCCGCTCCGCCACCACGCCGAGAAAGCTGCCGATAATCGCGCCAAAAATGGCGCTCATCAGGCTGAACAGGGCCGGGCTGCTCTCTCTGAACAGGGCGAAGGCCGTCATGCCGTCTTTTTCCAGCTAAGCTGGATCTCTGCCCTGACGTCACGCTGGTGGTCGACAGGGGTCAGCTTCATTTTCTCCAGCTTGATCCCTGAGGCGGCGTTAATTTCGCGCAGCCAGTTCTTCAGCTCATTGATCTCCACCCGGGGTACAGTAAACGATAACGTCTGCCCCTCCTGGCGCACATCATTCAATGGCAACTTGATCTCCTGTGCGCTGTTTTCCACCACACTGCGCGGATTATCGGTTTTTAATTGCTGCACCTGGAGATGGTTTTTATCAATTTCGCTGCGCATCCAGTTAAGGGTATCTCTCTGGCGCTTCAGCGTTAACTGGCTATTTTTAATCATATTATCCAGCGGAACCATGCCGCCGTAATAGACGACGGCACAGCACAGCGCCGCGGCGCAGAATTTCATAAGCAGCTTTTCGCGGGTAGAGTAATTCTGATACCGCGCTTTAAGCTGTGCGACACGCTCTTTCATTTATGTTTCCCCGTGATCATGGCGGTAAAGGGCGCGACCGTTGATACCGGCTGCAGAGAAAAGTTGAAATCCGCACTGCTCTGGTTGATGAACGTCTGCAGCGATGCGCTGTTCTGGCTGCTGGCGCTGAGCGTCCAGAGGTTTTGCGTACTGTCGTAATCCAGCAGATTAATTTCTATATCCGGAACCGCCTGTTTCGCTTTGTTCAGATCCTCCATTTGCAGAAAGACGCCTTTAGTGACCTTCTTCAGGTTCTGACCAAAGTGATACTTAATATTGCTTTGCTGGCGAAGGCTGGGGAAATGATACTGGTAGACCGTGGCGATCTCCTGTTGCAGCTGGTTTTCCTGTTGCACCAGCATCAGGGCCATCGCCAGCCTCGGCCCCAGCAGCAGTCCGACGCTGAGCAGCGCCAGCGCAACCATCGCCCCTTTCATCCCTTTGGGCGTGCCGCCCTGGGCGCCGCGGGGATGAAACTCACCGTGCAGCACGTTGGCCCGGCAGTTCTGCCACTGCGGCTGGATCAGCACTAACGGGTGCTGCCAGGGTAAGGATTCATCTACCGCAATCCCGGCAGGCGCCTCACCATAACAGCGCACCATCCCGGCCTGAGATTTCGCCATCAGCAGCGGCAGCAGCGAGGCATCCGCTTCACAGGCGCTGGCCGGTGAAAAGCGCAGCCAGTAGCTCTCATCCAGCGCAACCAGCGTGCTTCCCCCTTCCGCGACCGGCAGCAGCCAGGCGTCAGGCAGGGCCTGTATCACCTTCAGCCCGGCCTGCTCAAAACAGGCGAGCCAGTCGCGCAAGCGCCGGGCATCAATGGCGACGGCATCCACTTCCTGCCCTTTTTTACTCAACACCGTCCAGTGCAGGTCGTCGACGTCACCGATCAGCGTCTCCTCCGCCATCCACGAGAACGGCGTCGCCTGAGCGCTGAGCCCTTTCTTTGGCAGGGAGAAGTGGCGGAAGATCATCTCACCCGCGGGCAGCAGCAGACAGACGCGCGACGCCAGCGGATGATCCGCAAGCGTCGACAGGGCCGCCATGCCGTGGAGCGTATTGACCTGCTGGCTCCCGGATTCGCACCATGCAATAGTCCCGTCCTCACGGCTATCGGGACGAACAAACAGTATCTTTTTCATCGGTATCGGCTTTTGTTATTCAATCATTCGGTAACGACGCTGCCAGGTTACGATCTCGCCCGCTTCACTGTTAACCTGAAGCTGACTGACCACGCGCAGCGTTAAATCATCGGTGTTGCCGGTGTAGTTCACCCGGAAGTAGCGACTGTTGACGGCCACCTGTTCAGCCACCTGAGTTAACTCGTCTTTCAGCTGGGGGAAGTTTTGCTCCAGCGCCTTGCTGAAAGCCTCCACGTTTTCCCATCCCGCTTCCGGGCGCGACGCGAGCAGCCGGGCGGCGTCATCTTCCGTCAGTTTTCCGGCAAACAGCGCCGCCAGCAGTTTTGCCTGCTCAGGCTTAAGGGTGTTGACGTTGATCTTGCTGCCGGCATCCGGCAGGGCACACAGCAGCGCGCTGACTTTAGCGTACGCCGCCGGTGGAAACGCGGGCAGCAGCCTGATTTCGCTGATGTTGCGCATCATCTGGTTGGCCGGAAGCCGCGCGGGCTGTACGCCTGCCCACGCATCGGTCTCCTGAGCCTCTTTCGCCGTGGTGCTGTCGCCGTCCAGGTAATCCACCAGCTGCTGATAGACCTGTTCAGCGGTGATCTGATCCAGCCCCGCATCGGTAAGCAGCTGTTCAACCGTCTGCTGCTTACGGGATTTTTCCGGTATGGCTGATGTGGGCTGATCCTTCGCCGCCTGCTCCACGGCGAGCAGGTTATTGACGTTAAAGCAGTCCTGCGCGTCCTCAACCTGGCTCACCACCGTGTAAAACTCCCCCTGCGTCTCAAGAGGTTGATGCCACTCGCCGTCCGGCTCCAGTGGGTTCTCACCGCTGGCGGCGGTTTGCAACAGCTGCTTTACCGCCTGCTCCTGGCGCTGTATCGCCCAGCGCAGCTGCTGCTGGCTCACCTGGTAGTGGGTTTTCTGTAAATTGCGGCTGAACTGCTGGCTGATTCTGGCCGCCAGGGCCGACATCATCACCAGCAGGATAAGCACCACCAGCAGCGCAACGCCCCGCTGCTGGCTTTGATTCATTTTGTTCATGGCTGACTTTCCGGTACCGGTGCTACCGCCTGCTCCGGAGCGGGCGAAGGCTTCGCCTCTTCGGGCTTTTCAGCCGCTTTCACGGCGATCTGCGGCTGCGGCATATCCCCTGGGGTGGTAAAGACCCAGCGCCAGGTGTCGCCGCTCTCCATGGTCAGGGTTAACTCGACCCCGTTCGGCTGATGCCCGCTCTCACGCCAGTGCTTCTGCCATGAATCGCTGAAAAACCGCCACTGGACGGATTTCACCTCAGAGACAATCGGCACCTCTTCGGGCTTAACGTCTGCCGGGCTGTCGATGGTCGGCCAGACATCGCGCCATAACCGGTGATCCTCAAACCGCCAGCGCACCCGCTCAAGCTGGACATGCCCGCTCACCCCGTTGAGGGTGGTCAGTTCGATGGCGTTATCATCCTGGCGAAAAACGTCGGGTTCATTGCGCGGCGCGCGGGCCTGCTGCTGAAAAAAATCACGCTCCAGCAGGCTCCAGGCGCGCTGGATCTGATTGAGCCTGGACGCGTTGCGATCGGTGGCGTTACTGGTGCGCATCGCGCCGTCGAGGATCTGCCAGGCGAGGGTGCTGATCACCGCAAAGATGGTCAGCGCAATCATGATCTCCAGCAGCGTAAAGCCGCGCTGGCTTTGCCGTTTTTTCATTTTTTCTCTCTCGGTGGCAGAACCCGCATCGCCACTACCGGCTGGCTCTCATCCCCTTCGGCATAGACCAGGATCTCATCCGCCCAGCGCTTATCGGCAACCTTCACCCGCTGCATCCGCCAGTTCCAGTTGCGCCCGCCCATCAGTTCCGTCCCCTTCTGCTCTGCATCCGGGAAGTCGCTTTTGGTCAGTTGCGCTTCGGCGAGCAGATTCTCAGCGACCCAGCTGGCCTGGAGGGTATCCGCAAGACCGTGGGTAAAGCGCACGTTCAGGGAGACAGAGTTCATTAACGCCAGCGCGGCGGTGGAGAAGATCACCAGGGCGACCATCACCTCCAGCAGCGTCATCCCGCGCTGCGAGGCATTTCGTTTAGCCATCGTTCTCTACCGTAACCGGTGCCGCGCCCTGCGACACCACGCGGAAATGGTGTTGTTTATCATCACTCTGTAACGTCAGGGTGAAACGGCTCATCTCGCCGTCCGGCAAAAAGACGATCTGCGGCTCGGCGTCAGGCGTGGCGGCCAGACGCTGCGGGGTGAGCGAGACGTGCATCCCTTCAGGGAAGTCGCCCCCGGTGGTGATACGGCGTTGCGCTAACGGCACCCAGCGGCGTTCGCCGTCTTTTTCATTGAGCGTCATCAGCTGATATTTATCCGGCGTCACTACCAGGCCCACAATATTTCCGTCCATCACCGCACGGTCGGAGCCATATTCAACAACGGCTTTTAATTGCTGGCCAAATATATCCGCGCCGCTGCGCGACGGTATTGTGGAAACCACCATCATGGCGCAGCTGGCGAATATCACCAGCGCGAGAATAATTTCCAGCAGAGTAAAGCCGCGTTGCCTGTTCATTATTTTTTATCGAGCGACCAGTTGGTAATATCGTCCGCGGTATTGGCTTCGCCGTCCGGACCTGCGGAGAATACGTCAATAGCACCATGTTCGCCCGGGCTCACCAGAATGTAATCACTGCCCCACGGATCCTGCGGCAGGCGGCGAATATAGCCGTCGGCGCGGTAGCCGTTCGGAATTGGCGCGATTTCTGGTTTGGTGACCAGCGCCTGCAGGCCCTGTTCAGTGGTGGGATAACGGTGGTTATCCAGCTTATACATATCCAGCGAGCCTTCCAGTGCTACAATATCGCTGGTGGCTTTCTGGGTATCCGCCTTTTCTTTATTGCCCATTAAATTCGGCACCACCATACTGGCCAGCACGCCGAGAATAACAATGACCACCATTAATTCGAGCAAAGTAAAGCCCGCCTGGCCCGCCAGGTTTTTTCGTTTCATCGCCATAATTAACCTACCATATTATTAAGTTGCAGAAGCGGTTGTAATATTGACATCACAATAAACAGAACAATGGTCGCCATAGAGACCACCAGCGCCGGTTCAAATACCGACAGCGTTAAAGTAATTCGATGCTGTAATGCTGATTCCTGGTTTTCGGCCGCGCGATCCATCAGGTTACCCAGTTCGCCGCTCTCTTCGCCGGAGGCAATCATATACAGCATGGTGGGCGGGAATAATCTCGCCTGCTCCAGAGCGGCATATAACGAGGCCCCCTGACGCACGGTGTCCGCTGCCTGTTCCAGCACCTGGCGGGCGTGCAGATTTTCAATCCCGTCCATGGCGATATACATCCCCTCAAGCAGTGGCACGCTACTGGCCTGCAAAATACTCAGGGTGCGGATGTAGCGCGCGCTGTTGATGGCGCACACCAGTTTTTTGATTGGTGAGGCGTTAACCAGCCAGCGGTGCCAGACAAAGCGATTCCGGACGTTTTTAAGCCAGCTTTTAAAGCCGATAAACGCCGTGACCAGCCCGCCGCCGATATAGAGGCCATAAGCCTGCAGAAAATCACTCACCGCGATCAGCGTGCGGGTGGTGATCGGCAGTTGCTGTTTCATATGGGTAAACTGCTCAATCACCTGCGGCACCACCGCCACCAGCAGGATGCAGATCACCGCCACCGCCACCACCGTCAGGGTGATGGGGTAAACCATCGCCTGGGTGAGCTTACTTTTCATCTTCTGGCGCTGTTCGTTGTACTCCGCCAGTTTTTCCAGCACGTCCCCGAGATGGCCGGTTTTTTCCCCGGCCATCACCAGGGTGCAGTAGAGTTTGTCGAAGGTGCGCGGGAACTGGCTGAACGCGTCGAACAGCGTGTGCCCTTCCACCACTTTGTCGCGGATCTCGGTCACCATCGCCGCCAGCTTTTTATCTTCCGACTGCTTTGCAATCGCCTTCAGGGCGCTCTCCAGCGGCAGCGCGGCGTTCACCAGGGTTGATAGCTGACGGGTAAACATCGACAGCACCGGGGTGGAGAGTTTGATCCCCTTCTGCGCACTCCCGGCGGTCGCGGGTTCGCGGGTCGGCGTAATGCTCACCGGCATCAGCTTTTGCTCGCGCAACGTCTGGCGAACCTGCTTCGGCCCCTCGGCCTGCATGGTGCCGCGCTGGGTTTTCCCCGCCGCACTGGTGGCTGTCCACGCATACCACGCCATTATTCATCTCCCCCGCGCTCGGCGGTGACACGCATGACCTCTTCCAGGGAGGTGACGCCGGAAATCACTTTCAGCAGGCCATTTTCACGCAGGCTGTAGGCCTGTTTGAAGAGTTCGGTCTCGATGGACATCTCATCTTTATCTTCGTGAATGGCCCGGCGCATTGCGCTGTCTACCACCAGGAATTCATGGATCCCGGCTCGCCCCTGATACCCGCTCTGGCGGCAGTGTTCGCAGCCCACGGCGCGGTAGATCGCTTTCGGCGGCGCATCCATAAAGCTGAACAGCGCTTTTTCATTGGCGTCCAGCGGACTGGTGGTCCGGCAGTGTACACACAGCCGACGCACCAGACGCTGGGCAATGACCCCTAACAGGGATGAACCGATTAAAAATGACTCCAGACCCATATCGCGCAGGCGGGTGATGGCCCCTGCCGCGCTGTTGGTGTGCAGCGTGGACATCACCAGGTGGCCGGTGAGCGACGCCTGCACCGCAATCTGCGCGGTTTCGCCGTCACGGATTTCACCGATCATCACCACGTCCGGGTCCTGGCGCAGAATGGCGCGCAGCCCGCGGGCAAAGGTCATGTCGACGCGCGGGTTAACCTGGGTTTGCCCCACCCCTTCCAGCTCATACTCGATGGGATCTTCAACGGTGAGAATGTTGCGTTCATGACCGTTCAGCGCCGACAGAATGGCGTACAGGGTGGTACTTTTCCCGGAACCGGTCGGACCGGTTACCAGAATGATGCCATGCGGACGGCCAATTAATCCCTTCAGCTGCTGTAACTCTTCGTCGATGAGACCCAGCTTGTTAATGTCCGGCTTGAGATTGCTTTTATCGAGCAGACGCATCACCACCCGCTCGCCGTACTGCGAGGGGATGGTGGAAACACGCACGTCGATGGCTTTACGCCCGATACGCAGGGAGATACGCCCATCCTGCGGCAGGCGTTTTTCGGCGATATCGAGCTTCGACATCACCTTGATACGGGATACCAGCAGCGGCGCCAGCTTGCGCGCCGGTTGCAGTACCGGACGCAGCACGCCGTCAACGCGAAAGCGGATGCTCAGCGTACGCTCGAACGTTTCGATATGAATATCCGAGGCGCCGTCTTTCACGGCCTCGCCCAGAATGGCGTTGATCAGGCGGATCACCGGCGAGTTTTCGTCGTTATCCAGCAGATCCTCGTTATCCGGGATCTCCTCGGTGAGCGCCATCAGGTCGATATCGGCGTCCATGTCATCCACCAGCTGCTGGGAGACGCCGCTGTTCTGCTGCCAGATTTTGGCCAGCATCTCGTCAAACGCCTCCGGCGTCAGGACAACCGGCGTAAACGAACGGGCCAGCACCCGGCGCATCTCCAGCAGAGCAAAGGCCGGGGCGTCATCGCGGACAAAGACCTGATCCTGATAAAAGAGGACGCCATTATCCTTGGCAAAGCTGCTGGTGCATAAGGCGTTGGTGAGTTCATCCATCTCCCGTCCCCTTACTCTTTAAACGGATTGCGCGGGGCCGCAGGGGCGGGAGTGCCCTGAGACGGATAGGCCGGCAGTATCGCTGTGTCATCGTTGGAGACGATGCCCAGCTTTTTCTCTTCCATGCGCTGCTGTTGGCGCGCGCGGATCTGGTCATATTTTTCCTTCGACGACGCACTGTAGCTGTCGTCGTCACGCAGGACGGTGGTGTGGATAAAGACCATCAGGTTACGTTTCGAGGTATCCTGGGAGGTGTAGCGGAAGAGCTGCCCCACCAACGGAAGATCCCCCAGCAGCGGCACTTTCGAGACGTTCTGCTTGGTGACGTTCTCCATTAACCCGCCGAGGACTACCGTCTGCCCGCTGTGCACCATCACTTCGTTATTGATGGTACGGGTATTGAAGGTTGGACCGAGGCTGGCATCTTCCGTCGCGCTGGCATCCACGCTGGAAACTTCCTGCTCAATCTTCAGGTGAATGATGTCACCGTCGTTGATCTGCGGCACAATTTTCAGCTTGGTACCGACTGTCTTACGCTCCACCGAGTTAAAGACGTTATCGCCGCTGGTGGTCTGCGAGCCGGACAGTACCGGCACATCCTGACCTACGTTAAACGACGCCTCTTTGTTATCCAGGGTAACTACGCTTGGGGTTGAAAGAATGTCGTTTTTACCGTCGGTGGAGAGGGCAGTCATCAGCGCGCCAAAATCACCGTTAAAGAAACCGGTCGCCATGCCGGTAAAGCTGGTTCCTTTGATGGCGCCGCTCTTCACCTGGCTTATCGGCATGCCGGTTGCACCAAACTGCACACCGCCATGTTTGCCGGTCCACTGCACGCCAAGGTCGAGACCGTTGCCGTCCTGCACTTCGGCAATGATCGCTTCTACCAGCACCTGCGGACGGCGGATATCGAGTTTGTCGATTACTTTTTCCAGCGAGTTCATCACGTTAGGCTGGGCGGTGATCACCAGTGAGTTGGTGGCTTCGTCGGCGGTGATATTCAGATCGCTGCTGGTGGAGGCTGTTTTGCTTTTTGACGCCGGCGCTTTGTCTTTCAGCTGTTCGCCGATGCCGGTGAGCACCGGCACCACTTTGCTGGCGCTGGCATACTTCAGGTAGAAGACGCGGGTGTTGCCCTCGTTGTTCTGCTCACGATCGAGCTGACTGACCAGCGACCGGGTGCGCGCGCGGGCATCTTCCGAGCCGCTGATCACCAGGCTATTCGTCTCGTCATCGGCAACAACTTTGGTTGCCAGCTGCGGCGCGTTCTGCCCTTTTTGCTCTTCGTTGTTGAGATTATTCAACATGTCAGAGAGCTCTTTGGCCGAAGCATAGCGTAACGGCACGATCTCGCGACGCTGCATGCCGGAGCGATCGACCCGCTGCACCAGATCCACCAGCCGGTTCACCACCGAGGCTTTACCGGTCAGCAGCAGCACATTGGAAGGTTCAAAATGGACCACGTTACCAATACCGGAGGCATCGTTCAGCTGGCGCAGCAGCGGTGCCAGCTCACGCACCGGCACGTTCTCCATCCGCACCACGCGGGTGATAATCTCATCGCCCTTGCCAGGATGCTGACTGTCTGCCAGCGGCACGCCTGACGTACGCGCCACCGTGGAGCGCACCACTTTCACCATGCCGTTATCCATCGGGATCACCGACAGACCGTACAGATCCAGCACGCTCAGGAAGAACTGATAGTATTCCTCTTCCGTCAGCACGTTATAGGTCTTAACCGATACGTTGCCCTGAACTGACGGATCGACCAGGATGGTTTTATTAAGGTTGCGCCCTACCGTATCGATAAATTCACGAATATCGGTGTTCTTGAAACTGGCGCTGAAGTTCGCCGCCATTACCGAACTGGAAATAAAAGAGGCGGCAGTCAACGCGATACATGCCCAGGGAAATTTCTTCATCTCATTACACTTGTTAATTGGTTAAAACATTAACCCGAATATTTTCAAGATGAGCGTGGCGTCTAACTACGACTTCCGCTTCTCTCATTTTCGACCAGCTGGCAATAATACTTTTCGCCTGCTCCGCTCGCGTCATATCGACGGAATTCACTTTCACTACCACATCGCCCTTTTCCAGCCCGCTATTGCTAAAAAAGGAAGAGGCATTTTTTGGCTTAATTTGATAGCCTTCGAGCTGACCCTTTTCGATATAGGGTTTCAGCACTAAATAATCGTCGAGATGGATATTATCTGCTCCGGCATCGCCTTTAGGCTTCTGCGCGGGCGAGGAATTCATATCGCCTTTAAAATAATCAGGGCGTTTTAACGCCAATACCTGCCGCTCGCCCTCGTAACTCACCACCACGTTGTCGGGGTTGATCTCATCGATATAGGCATCGTTGTAACCGGGCAGCGGATCGCCTTCACGCAGGCTCTTCTGCCCGACAGGCGTTTTGATGACGGCAAAGGAGAGCCACGCTTCATCGCTGTTGATGATGCCGTCCACCTCGGCAGCAATACGCTTTTTTGTCGCCTGCTGCGCCACGGGTTGGTAAGCGGCTGGCTTGAAAAGGGCAAAGGCCTGCTCTGACTGCTGCGTACGAGAAAGCGCGGGCGCCTTATCCGGACTGGAATTGGCCGCCTTTTTATACTCTTTAAATACGACATATCCCTGCTGACCGCTAAATATCAGCAGGACAAACATTACGCATGGCGCAATATACCGGGAATAGAACTGCATTTTCATTTTTAAAACTGACCTTTTAGTCAATGCAGGAGTTAGCAGCCTGGCGCTGCACCTGAATACCCAGAAATAGTAATAATGATGCGCCCCCCGCTCCATCGGGTTTGCCGTTAACTTTAATAAAGAAAAATATTGACCAGACAAATATCCGATGTTAACCAGCCGACGCAGGTTATTTTTCTCCTCCAGCGAAATTGACCCTTTACCGCGCTTCCCTTACTTTCCAGGTTGACATTTGGTCAATGAAATACAACGGTGAAGCGTTATGTTCCTCAGTCATTTTAAATTTGCCCGCCCCCCCTTCAGGAGCGCAGCCCGCCCCTGCGGCAGTTTCTTTGCGGCTTATCATCAGGATGTCTTCGGCATGCTGGCAGAGAAATCAACCATGCCAGGGATTGTGGCGCTGTTTGGCGATGACGAGGCACTGCTCAACACCTTCACCGGGCATCTGCTGGCGAAAACCTCCGCCGGGGTTGCCGTTAACGCTTTTCCGAAGCTGAACGCGAAAGGGCTGCTGTATAAACTCAGCGCCCAGGCAAAAGATGCCAGCAACAAAATTCACGCCATTGACGCGGTACTGCGCCAGTGGCACGAGCAATACCCTGCCTGCAAAAAGAGCGGCATGGTAATGACCGTCTCCGCCGTTCAGGCGATGCGCGATAACTGCTGGGAGGCGCTGGGCATGCTGCTCTCCCGGGCGCAGGAGTGCAACCTGTCGCTGACGCTGGTCCTGACCGGCACCCCTGACCAGGAAGCGCGCCTGATGAACCACTCTGGGCTGGCGTCCCGGGTGCATACCCGCCATACCCTGCGCCCGCTCACCTGCCGCGAAGTGACGAGCTATGTTCAGGCCCAGACCCAGGAACATGGGGCGGAAACCTCACCCTTTACTCCTGCCCGCATACGCCGGATGCACGCCCTGAGCAAAGGATCGGTAAGCCAGCTGAACGCGCTGGCACACCTGTCGCTACTGGCGGCCTGGACCGAACGAGCCCCCGGCGTGGGGCCACGCCATTTACGTCTGGCGGCGGGTGAAGTGCTGCCGCGCAAAACCCACCGCAAAACCCTGGCGACGGTTGGCCTGTTCGCCAGCGTACTGTTTACCGCCTGCGGATGGTATTTCTCAGGCGCCATCACAGCGAAACTCCCTGTGCCGCTGCCTGTTCCGGCGAGCTGGAAACAGACAGTCCATACGCCGCAGGCCCCGGTTCTGCCGACCCTGGATAAAGAGGTGGTTAATTCGCCGGATGCCATGCATCAGCTCTACACCATGTGGGGGTACGATCCTTCCACGGAAGAGGCGCTTTGCCAGAATGCCGCCCGGGTGAATCTCACCTGTAAACAGGGCCACGCCTCGCTGCAGGAGCTGGAAAAAGAGGGCTATCCGTGGGTGAGCGAACTGAAAACCGGCGATCACCTGAACTATGCGGTGGTGGCCCGCGTCGGGCAGAACTCGCTGGATTTACTGCTGAATAATCGCACCTGGCAGGTGAAGCGCAGCTGGTTTAACGCCCACGCCACCGGGAATTACACGTTGTTGCACCGTCTGACCCCGGCAGGACAAGATTTGGTCGGCGCCGCCAGCAGCCGCCAGGATCTGGCCTGGATCGATACGCAACTCAGTCAGGCGCTGCATGAGCCCGAAACCCATGCTCAGTCCTGGACGCAGACGCTGGTACAGCGCACCCGGGAATTTCAGGCCCAGGCCGGGCTGAACGTAGATGGCATGCCTGGGGAAGAGACGCTGATGCAGTTAATGCGTGCCAATAACATCATCCCGACGGTCATCACCCAGGTCGCTGACACCGCACCGCAAGTTCTGGCGCAAGGAAAAACGCACTAATGTCTACTATATGCCTCGCTGCTCAGCGCAGCTTTAATACCGGCGAGGCGGTCTGGTTCTCATACCGCCTTCCCGCGTTGCATAAAATCGTCTTCAGAACCCTGGCCTGCTTATGCTGCCTGGGGGCCGTTTTGATCGCCGGGCTGTACGCCCATATTTACTGGCATCTTCAGCATCCGGCGCCAGCACCCAAACCGGTGAGCGTGGCGCAACCGGATACGCAGCTTTCGGATATGCATTATGTCTATATCTCGAAACCGTTCCCGGAACCGAAACCAAAAGTCGCGGAGTATGCCGCACCGCCGCTACCCTCAGACGATCCGTTGATGATGGATAAATCTTTAGACTGGCAGCAGGCCCCGGACAATGATATTTCCAGCGAACCGTTGCCCGATACGCACATCGCCCAGCAAGCAACCGATTCCGATTCGTTAAAAGAACGGTTTATGCAGGCATTAAAAGAGCAGCAGCAGGATTATTCGCAGGGAAAAATACCGGATGCACCGGTTGATGAGACACAAGCTGATTCTGAGACGAATAATCGGGTAATAAACCAGACAGCAGCGTTAAAAACGGAAAAAATAGCTACATCAATGCTAAAAAAATCTCCACAGGCGTTAACCCATGGAGATTTGCGGAATGGTTATCAGTAGCGTTCCGGCAGACTGGTGATATTTATTAATTTCCCTTTTTCAACTACAATATACTGGCCTTTTTTCAGGTCTGAGAGAATTTTAATGATGGTACTGCGCGCCAGGCTGGTATATTCCTGAATGTAATCATAAACGTTAATATCACGATTCTGATGAACAATCAGTTCATTAATTTCGAGGAGGAATTCACGGACTACAGAATAAGCGCTGCGGGCAACCAAGATATCATCGCGCTTGCTCAGTACGTCGATATACCAGATCAAGAGCTGGCTGAACTCTGGCCACAGGTTTTTCTCGCTAATGATACGTTCGAACTCATCACGTTTGATGGTGCGAATGACGGTGGTATCGCGAACCAGGCCGTACATGTGAGAGGCTCTGTTATAGACGGCAGAGACCCCTAAAAATCCGGCCTGACGCATGGTAAACATACTTAACTCATCGGAGCTCCGACGAATTTCGACTTCACCACTGACCATTACATGAACATATTGGGAATCGGCGGTAATAATCTTCTGCCATTTCTTTAACGTTTTTTCAGGATAATCCGCCGTAGCGGCAATAATGGCGTCAATCGCCTTTTTCGGTCGACTATTTTTAGAGTATAAGTTTAACATTATTATGCCTGTTGAAATTTTTATGGATAAAGCAGCCCACTGCGTCTAAAAAGGCGCAAAGGATAATTCGAAATAACTTTGCTGAGAGTAAGTCTCAAATAATATTTACTTTGTAATAATAGTTAGCAAGCTATATGTACATCTTATATTCGGGTAAATTTAAGTCAATTAACTAAAAATGAATCGCGATTGAACCTAAGATTAATCTTAAGTCGGGTACAGAGTAAAGCCCTTGAACGGCGGGGCTTGCGGCCTATCCCTGACCATATTTTTCAAGTAACGCTTCCGCGACAGCAATTGTTTCTCTATCAGAAACACCATTCCATAATTGCGGTCTGAAATGCATCTGAAAAGCCATAATAATGCGCTTTTGTTGTGAGGGCGAAATATTATCCGGAACATCATATCCGTAGCGAGATAATAAACTGAGGAGTGTGGCACTGTCTGCGGGTTGATAAGGCGGTTGCCCGTTCAGATAAAACGCCACCCGGGCCGGATCCGGCCAGGCACCTATCCCCTGCTGCGCCAGCGCCTGCCAGGGGAACAACGGACCGGGATCGTCCTTGCGCTGCGGGGCGATGTCCGCGTGGGCGACCACATTCTGGGGTTTGATGTCGTAACGCTGGATAATATCCTTCGCCAGTGGGATCAGGGCAGCGATCTGCGCCGGTTCGAAGGGAACAAAGCGTTTCTGGCCGTTCATTTTTTGCCAGCCGCGGTTTTCCAGCTCAATGCCAATAGAGGTGTCATTAATACGCGTGGCGCCACGCCAGAAGCTGACGCCGGCATGCCAGGCCAGATCCCGCTCCGGCACCAGCTGCCAGATCCGCGGTTTTCCTTTATGCAGGGGCGGGATCGCCGGGATCAAATAGTGGGAGCTGACATTTTTATCGGTCAGGGTGGCCAGCGAGCTGTCAAAATCGTCGGCGGTGTAATGGATAACCAGTACCTTAACGCGCGGATAGGCCGCCTGCGCCTGACGCCGGGTGTCCAGCTCATACGCCCCTTTCTCGATGACCCCTTTTTCTGCCGCACAGCCTGCCAGCAGCAACGCCAGCAGGAGGGGCACAAATGCCTGCTTCATCGGCGCGTTTTCACCGCCGTACCGCTGACGCTGACCATCAGCATACTGGCGTCTTTGCCGACGGTTTCGTAGTCGATATCGATCCCCACTACCGCATCTGCGCCCATCGCCTTCGCCTGCTCGCCCATCTCCCTGAAGGCAATTTCACGCGCCTTGCGCAGCTCTTTCTCATAAGCGCCGGAGCGACCGCCGACGATATCGCGGATCCCAGCAAAAAAGTCACGGAAGACGTTGGCGCCGAGTATGGCTTCCCCGGTTACCACGCCGCAGTATTCGCTGATGGGTTGTCCTTCCAGAGTGGGGGTAGTTGAAAATTGCATCCTGGTCTCCTTTGCGCGAGTTAAGAGCCTAAGCGGTTAAGAACAAAATCATTATCTGCTCGTTACGCTATGATTTAAAGGTTAGTTAATTATTGCAGCCTAATAAGGAAATCATCATGCGCTATTCTGCTTTGACGCTTTTAGTGCCTTGCGCGCTGCTGCTCAGCGCCTGCACAACGCCAGTCACCCCGGCCTTCAAGGACATCGGTACCCGCAGCGGCAGCTGCATCACCGGCGGGCCGGATGCCGTGGCTCAACAGTTCTATGACTACCGCATCACGCACCGCAGCAATGACTTCACCGCCCTGCGCCCTTACCTGAGCGACGGCCTGGCCCAGCTGCTGAGCGATGCCAGCCGCGATCCGCAGCACCGTAACCTGCTGAAAGACGATCCTTTCTCCAGCCGCACCACCGCGCCTGAAAAGGCCGAAGTCTCCAGCGCATCGACCATCCCGAATACCGATGCACGAAATATCCCGCTGCGCGTCAAGCTGACGCAGGGCAGCCAGACCTGGCAGGATGAAGTGTTGATGATCCGCGAAGGCCAGTGCTGGGCTATCGATGACGTGCGCTACCTGGGCGGCAGCGTTCACGCCCCGGCTGGCACCCTGCGCCAGTCGATTGAAAACCGCTAAATACGCGCGTTTCAGACCGTTAAGCAGGGGAAAACCCCGTAAAATGTCTGGCATTTCGTGAGGAATGCCGACATTTATTCTCGCCGACCTTAGCTTCCGCTATTTTGTGCTATGTTTAGGTATAGATTCGGTTTATATTTAACTTTTAACGCAGTTATATTGCATAACTATTCTGTCAACGGTACTATTTGCGGCCTCAATTGCTATAGATTGCCTGGATGAGTAAAGACTGCCCCGATGAGTATTCAACTAAACGGCATTAACTGCTTCTACGGCGCACACCAGGCGCTGTTCGACATCACACTGAATTGCCCTGAGGGCGAAACGCTGGTTCTGCTTGGTCCCAGCGGCGCGGGTAAAAGCTCGCTGCTTCGCGTCCTTAATCTGCTTGAAATGCCCCGCTCCGGTACGCTGGATATTGCGGGCAACCACTTCAATTTTGCGAAAGCCCCTTCTGAGAAAGCGATCCGCGATCTGCGCCAGAATGTCGGCATGGTCTTTCAGCAATATAATCTCTGGCCGCACCTCACCGTGCAGCAGAACCTGATTGAAGCGCCGTGTCGCGTGCTGGGCCTGTCAAAAGAGCAGGCGCTGGCGCGTGCCGAGAAGCTGCTGGAACGTCTGCGCCTGAAGCCCTACAGCGACCGTTATCCGCTGCACCTCTCCGGGGGTCAGCAGCAGCGTGTGGCCATTGCCCGCGCCCTGATGATGGAGCCGCAGGTTCTTCTGTTTGATGAACCCACCGCCGCGCTGGACCCGGAAATCACAGCCCAGATCGTCAGCATCATTCGCGAACTGGCGGAGACCAACATTACCCAGGTGATCGTGACCCACGAGGTGGAAGTGGCGCGTAAAACCGCCAGCCGTGTGGTCTATATGGAAAACGGTCATATTGTGGAGCAAGGGGATGCGCGCTGCTTTGCCGAGCCGCAGACCGATGCATTCAGAAATTATCTGTCTCACTAATCGAACCGAGAGAACGACAATGAAAAAAATAGTGATTGCCGCGCTGCTTGCCAGCGTTAGCCTCTCTGCCACCGCAGCTCAGACCATCCGTTTTGCCACGGAAGCCTCCTACCCTCCGTTTGAGTCTATGGATGCGAATAACAAGATTGTGGGCTTTGACGTGGATCTGGCGAACGCCCTGTGTAAAGAGATCGACGCTACCTGTACCTTCTCCAACCAGTCTTTCGACAGCCTGATCCCAAGCCTGAAATTCCGTCGTATCGACGCGGTGATGGCCGGTATGGACATCACCCCGGAACGTGAGAAGCAGGTCCTGTTCAGCACCCCGTACTATGAGAACTCCGCCCTGTTCATCGGTCAGAAGGGTAAATACGCCTCTATCGACGCGCTGAAAGGCAAGAAGGTGGGCGTGCAGAACGGCACCACCCACCAGAAATTCATCATGGATAAGCACCCGGAAATCACCACCGTGCCTTACGACAGCTATCAGAACGCCCGTCTGGATCTGCAGAATGGCCGTATCGACGCCGTCTTTGGTGATAACGCGGTGGTGACCGAATGGCTGAAAGCGAACGACAAGCTGGCCCCAGTGGGCGATAAAGTGACGGATAAAGACTACTTCGGCACCGGTCTGGGCATCGCTGTTCGTCAGGGCAACACCGAGCTGCAGCAGAAATTCAATACTGCGCTGGAAAAAGTGAAGAAAGATGGCACCTACGATTCCATCTACAACAAATGGTTCCAGAAGTAAGATCTGATGAACGAAATTTTTCCATTAGCAAGCGCCGCCGGGATGACCGTCGGCCTTGCCGTTTGTGCGCTGATCATCGGCCTGGTGCTGGCGATGATCTTTGCCGTGTGGGAGTCGGCTAAGTGGCGACCTGTCGCCTGGGCCGGCTCAGCACTGGTGACCCTGCTGCGCGGCCTGCCGGAAATTCTGGTGGTGCTGTTTATTTACTTTGGCTCCTCGCAGCTGCTGCTGACACTGTCGGACGGCTTTACGCTCAATCTGGGCGTGGTGCAGATCCCGATTCAGATGCAGATCGAAAACTTCGACGTCAGCCCGTTCCTGTGCGGCGTGATCGCCCTCTCCCTGCTCTACTCCGCCTATGCCTCGCAAACCCTGCGCGGCGCGCTGAAAGCGGTGCCGGTGGGACAGTGGGAGTCCGGTCAGGCGCTGGGGCTGTCGAAAACCGCCATTTTCTTCCGTCTGGTGATGCCGCAGATGTGGCGTCATGCCCTGCCGGGGCTCGGCAACCAGTGGCTGGTGCTGTTGAAAGATACCGCGCTGGTGAGCTTAATCAGCGTGAACGACCTGATGCTGCAAACCAAAAGCATCGCCACCCGTACTCAGGAGCCCTTTACCTGGTACATCGTGGCGGCGGCCATCTACCTGGTGATCACGTTGCTCAGTCAGTACATTCTCAAGCGTATTGACCTGCGTGCGACGCGTTTTGAACGGAGACCAGGCTGATGCTGGATTACTTACCCGAACTGATGAAAGGGCTGCACACCAGCCTGACGCTGACGGTGGCCTCGATTATCGTGGCGCTGATCCTGGCGCTGATTTTCACCATCATCCTGACGCTCAAAACGCCGGTGCTGGTGTGGATCGTGCGTGGCTATATCACCCTGTTTACCGGCACGCCGCTGCTGGTGCAGATCTTCCTGATCTATTACGGCCCGGGGCAGTTCCCGACGCTGCAGGAATATCCGGTGCTGTGGCATCTGCTCTCCGAGCCGTGGCTCTGCGCCCTGCTCGCCCTGTCGCTGAACAGTGCCGCCTATACCACGCAGCTGTTCTACGGCGCGATCCGCGCCATTCCGGACGGTCAGTGGCAGTCCTGCGGCGCGCTGGGGATGAGCAAGAAAGATACGCTGGCGATCCTGCTGCCGTACGCCTTCAAACGCGCCCTCTCGTCATATTCCAACGAAGTGGTGCTGGTGTTCAAAAGTACGTCGCTGGCCTACACCATCACGCTGATGGAGGTGATGGGCCACGGACAGCTGCTGTACGGCCGCACCTACGATGTGATGGTGTTTGGCGCTGCAGGTATTATCTACCTCATCGTCAACGGCCTGCTGACGCTGCTGATGCGTCTGGTTGAACGTAAAGCGCTGGCCTTCGAACGCCGCAATTAAAACTGCATAAGTTTGATTTAAAAAAGACGGGGAAGCCTGACAGCTTCCCGTCTTTTTTATTATCAAAATAATATTTAATCATTTTTATTGCATACAAATTCATTAAGTGGCATTGTAACTCTCAGCCGCAGACACGGCACATAATGACAAGATTGACAGACGGGAGCTTCATGATGAAAAAGTTAGTTCTGGCCGCTTTACTCGCTACCTTCGCTGCAGGCGCCTCTGCTGCCGATAAAATCAACTTCGGTGTTTCTGCGACCTATCCACCGTTCGAATCACTGGATGCCAGCAACCAGATCGTTGGGTTTGATATCGACCTGGCGAAAGCGCTGTGCAAACAGATGCAGGCCGAGTGCACCTTTACTAACCACGCTTTTGATAGCCTGATCCCGTCCCTGAAATTTAAAAAATATGATGCGGTGATCTCCGGCATGGATATTACTCCGGAGCGTAGCAAGCAGGTCACCTTCACCGAGCCGTACTATGCCAACTCTGCGGTGGTGATTGCCAAAAAAGGCCAGTACACCTCCTTTGAGCAGCTGAAAGGCAAGCGCATCGGCATGGAAAACGGCACCACGCACCAGAAATATCTCCAGGATAAGCACCCGGAAGTGAAAACCGTGGCCTATGACAGCTACCAGAATGCGATTATCGACCTGAAGAATGGCCGTATCGATGGCGTGTTTGGCGATACGGCGGTGGTGAACGAGTGGCTGAAGACCAACCCGCAGCTGGGTACCGCTACCGATAAAGTGACCGACCCGCAGTACTTCGGCACCGGTCTGGGCATCGCGGTTCGTCCGGATAACAAAGCCCTGGTCGAGAAACTGAACGGCGCCCTGAAAGCGATTAAAGCTGACGGCACGTATCAGAAAATCAGCGACCAGTGGTTCCCGCAGTAAGCCTGTTTTGCCGGGTGGCGGCTTCGCCTTACCCGGCCTACGGATTGTGCGGTCTGATGCCCGGTGGCGGCTACGCCTTACCGGGCCTACGGATGGTGCGGTTTGTAGTTTTGTAGGCCGGGTAAGCGCAGCGCCACCCGGCATTACTCACAGCGGCACATAGAAGCGAAAACGCGCCCCTTTCGCCGCCTCCATCAGCCTGATCCCTCCGCCGTGCAGCTCCAGCATCCTTTTGACGATCAATAGCCCCAGCCCGCCGCGATTATCCCGCGACGCCTGCTGACTTAGCGCAGAAGGCCGCATAAAGAGATCGTCGCGCAGGTGTTCATCCACCCCCGGCCCGCTGTCGTTGACTTCTACCTGCAACTGCTCGCCCTCCAGCCACACCTTCAGCCCGATCTCGCCGCCCGGCGGCGTATGCCGGATGGCGTTATCCAGCAGATTGGTGACCACCCGCTCGATCATCGACAGATCGGCGTTGATCATCGGCAGCTGGCGCGGCACGTCGATATGCAGCCGCAGCTTGCGCGTTTCCACCGCCAGGTCAAACTTTTGCGCCACGTCGGAGATGAGCTCCCCGATAGCAAAGCGCTCCCGCTGGGGCTTGATGCTGCCGTGCTCAAGGCGCGCCAGCTCAAACAGCTGCTGCGACAGATGGCGCACTTTATGCCCCTGACGCAGGGCAATGGAGAGATAGTGCTGCGTCTCCTCTGCGGATAGCGTGCCCGATTTCAGCGACAGGGTTTCCAGATAGCCCAGCAGCGCGGTCAGCGGGGTACGCAGATCGTGGGAGATATTGGCGATAAACTCCCGGCGCTGCCGGTCGCTGTCGGCCAGCTGATCCCACTGGCTGGCAATCTGCTGCGCCAGTTCGATAAAGGTATTACGCAGCAGGGCCACTTCATCAGACGGCGTGGTCTGTATGGGCTGGGTGGCCAGCTGCTTGATGACGTGCATACTTTCGCGATCCAGGCCGCTCACCTCGTCGGTCAGTTGCTTGACAGGCCGGGTGACCCAGTACCAGACCAGGCCGCCCGCCAGCGCGCCGAACAGCGCCACCAGCAGCAAGGACCAGAGCACCGTGCTCCAGAGCGTTTTCTGCCATGCCTGCTCCGCCAGGGCGTTCAGCTCTTCTCCCTGCAAAATGATGTAGAGATAGCCGCGCAGCACGCCGTCCTGATGCAGCGGCACGGCGCTGAAGACCTTCTCTCCCGTCAGGGTGCGGGGATCGTCGCCATAGACCGGCATCATCCCGCCGCTCAGGAACTGCTGTACCGGCGCAACGGCGAGATGCTGGCGTTTGATATGCCCCGGCGGCGCGGCATCGGCAAGGATCTGCCCGTCCGGGGAGAGGATGTAGAGCTCCACGCTGGGGTTGTAAGTCATCAGCCTGTCGAACAGCGGCTTGAGGCGGGAGCGATCGACCTGCCCGTGCGCATCCAGCAGGGTTTCGCGCTGGGCGATGTGCTGCGCCAGCCCGCCGGAGAGACGCTGCACCATGGCGTTGCCATACTGCATGCTGGTCCAGAGCTGCACCGCGCAGGCCACCGCCGCGCAGACCGTCAGCAGAAGGATGAAGATCAGGGTGAGACGGCGGATCATAGCGGGCGTTCCGCAAACAGATAGCCTTTACCCCAGACGGTGCGGATGATCTCCGGCTCGGCGGCATCTTTCTCAATTTTTACCCGCAGACGATTGATATGGGTGTTGACGGTGTGCTCGTACCCTTCGTGCTGATATCCCCACACCTGTTCGAGCAGGGCCAGCCGGGAGAAGACCTCGCCGGGATGGCGGGCGAAAAAGTAGAGTAAATCGAACTCGCGCGGCGTCAGGTCAACCACCTCGCCGCGCAGCAGCACGCTGCGGGCCAGCGGGTCGATGGTCAGGCCGTGGGCGTTAATTAGCCCGGACGTTTGCTGTCCCATCGCCTGCTGACGGCGGAACAGCGCCCGGATGCGCGCCACCAGCTCCTGCACCGAGAAGGGTTTAGCCAGATAGTCATCGGCCCCGGTTTCCAGGCCCAGAATACGCTCGGTTTCGCTGCTGCGGGCGCTGATGATAATCACCGGCAGGTAATGGTCCCGGGCGCGGATCGCCCGGCAGAGGGTCAGCCCGTCAACGTTGGGCAGCATCAGATCGAGGATCACCGCGTCCCAGTGAGGTTGCCCGAGCAGCTGCAGCGCCCTGCCCCCGTCCGCTTCATGGGTAATCACGTAACCTTCGTCTTCTAAATTGAGGCGCAGTAACGCGGCGATATCGCCGTCGTCCTCCACCAGCAGGATGTGCTTCATCGGTCAGCCTTATTGAATCTTAACAGCTAAAGCTTACCCGATTTCCGGGGCGGGAAACGTTCACATTTTGTTTAACATTGTGCAGGGGGTTGCCGGGTGGCGGCTGCACCTTACCCGGCCTACGAAACCGTAGGCCCGTACAAGCGCAGCGCCGCCGGGCGGTTCCTCAGGATTTAACTAATAGCGTCAGCACTTCATAGTGCGCAGTATGCGGGAACATATCGAACAGCTGTACCCGCGCAATCCGGTAACCGGGCAGGTCGCGAATGTCTTTTGCCATCGTCTGCGCATTGCAGCTGGAGTAGATAATAAACTCTGGCGCCATCTGGCTCAGGTAGTCGCACAGCGCCTTACCGATACCGCGGCGCGGCGGGTTTACCAGCACCAGCTCCGGCACGTTGCCCTGGCCGGTGGCGAACTGCGTCGAATCGAGCGCCTGGAAGTGCAGATTCGTCAGCCCCAGTTCCGCGGCGGACTGGGTGGCGCAGGCGATCGCCTCGGCGGAGATCTCAATCCCGGTCAGCTGCATCTGTGGGGTGGCGCAGTGCAGGCCAAAGCCGCCGACGCCGCAGAAGAGATCCCACATATGGTTAACCGGCAGACCACGCACCCAGTCGCGTGCGGTGGCGTACAGCTCGCTTGCCACGGTCGGGTTGGTCTGGAAGAAGCTCTTTGGGCGGATCCACAGCGGCACGTCGTTAAAACGCTCTGCCAGCGCCTGAGCGTCGGTGAGGAAGATCTCCTCTTCCCCTTCCATGATCGCCATATGCACTGGCTGAATATTGGCGGTAATCACCTTCAGCTGCGGCAGCTGTTTCTGTAGCCACGGCAGCGCCGCGCGGAGCTGGGGCAACTTGGCCTCCGAGCGCAGCACGAAGCGCAGCATCATCCCGCCATCAAGCTGGCTTTCGGTGAGCAGAATGTACTTCAGCTCGCCGCGCTTGCGTTCCACGTTGTAGGGCGTCAGGCCCGCGCGGGCGATAAAGGGTTTCAGGGCGGCAAAGACCGGCGCGAACGAGGCCGGATAGAGCGGGCAGTCGGTCAGATCGACAGGGGTGCCGTCGCGGTGCAGCATGCCGAGCAGCGGTTTTTCGACGCTGCCGCTGACCACCATTTTGGCTTTATTGCGAAACGCCTGTTCCGGCCCGCTAACCGGCGCGCACCACTCCGCCACCGGCAGGCCAGACAGCAGCGTCTGCAGGTCGGTCATTTTGGCGGAAAGTTGTGAAGAGACCGGCTGCGCTATCCACTGACAGGAGCGACAGCGGCCGGCATCATAGAGTGCGCACTGCATAACGAAACCTTAATACGTCTGGGGGCAGCGATTATACACGTTATTGCAGACGGAAAAACCGTCGGCTGGCCGCAGGGACAAACAGCAGGCCGAGCACCAGGATGTCGGGCAGTTTTTGCATCACCAGGGTGTGGAAAATCTCGCGCTTTGACTCGCCGGGAATGCTGAACAGTTCGGGATAGCCGTAGCCCAGCGATGCGGCCCACAGATAGCCGGTGGCGGTGATCTGGGTCAGCAGGTAGATAATCCGCGCCCAGTTACGCCCTTTCACCAGCGAAAAGGCGCAGTAAATTTCGATAAAGACCAGCATCAGGCTGGCAAAAAAGACCAGCGTCAGGCTCCAGGTCTGTACGCTGCGGTGAACAAACTCGCTCAGCCCGCGCATCCCCAGCGTATTGAAAATCATAAACACATCAAGGCAGCGGATCATGATAATGGCGAGCGCCGCCACCTGCACCAGGGCAGGAACGTTCAGACGGGCATGCGAACGGCTTGTTTTCGTGAAAAATCCCAACGTGATGTCTTCCATGAAACGATGCCGCGATAACGCGGCATCTTAATTTCGCTTCTTTGCAGATTTTAGGAGCTTCAGCCGCGTCTTGCACGTTGGATATCGCGCTGACGCTGTTTTTCAGACCGCGCCATCAGATACCAGGCAATTAACCCGATGATGCCGACCACGCCGAGAATCAGCGTCGCCAGGGCGTTGATCTCCGGGTTGACCCCCATGCGCACGCTGGAGAAGACCAGCATCGGCAGCGTGGTGGCCCCCGGGCCGGAGACAAAGCTGGCGATCACCAGGTCGTCCAGCGACAGGGTAAAGGCCAGCAGCCAGCCGGAGATCACCGCCGGCATGATCATCGGCAGGGTGATGATGAAGAAGACCTTCAGCGGCGTCGCCCCGAGATCCATCGCCGCCTCTTCAATAGAGTGATCCAGCTCGCGCAGGCGCGAGGAGATGACCACCGCCACATAGGCGGTACAGAAGGTGACATGGGCCAGCCAGATGGTGAGCATGCCGCGATCCGATGGCCAGCCAATGGCATGCCCCATGGCGACAAACAGCAGCAGCAGCGACAGGCCGGTGATGACATCGGGCATCACCAGCGGGGCAGTGATCATAAAGGCGAAGCCGTTGGCCCCGCGAAAACGACCAAAGCGCACCATCACTACCGCGGCAATCGTGCCCAGAATGGCCGCCATCGTCGCCGCGCAGGCGGCAATGGTCAGGCTCAGGCCCACGGCGCTCATCATCGCCTCGTCGCGGAACAGCTCGCCGTACCAGCGCGTGGACCAGCCCGCCCACACCGTTACCAGCTTGGAGCTGTTAAAGGAGTAGATCACCAGCATCAGCATCGGCGCGTACAGGAAGGTAAAGCCGAGGACCAGGATCAGGATCCGCCACGGAGAGCGCACTACCGGTAAATTGTTCATCCGTGATCTCCCATCTGTTTCTGCTGGTACTTGTGGAACCACATGATCGGCACGATCAGCAGCAGCAACATCACGATCGCCACCGCCGAGGCCACCGGCCAGTCGCGGTTATTAAAGAATTCCTGCCACAGCACGCGACCAATCATGATGCTGTCCGGGCCGCCGAGCAGTTCCGGGATCACAAACTCCCCCACCGCCGGGATAAACACCAGCATCGACCCGGCGATAATTCCGCCTTTGGTCAGCGGCACAATCACGCTGAAGAAGGTTTTCATCGGACGGGCACCGAGATCCAGCGCCGCCTCCACCAGCGAGTAGTCGATGCGCGTCAGGGCGGTGTAGATAGGCAGCACCATAAACGGTAGATAGGCGTAGACAATGCCGATATAGACCGCCAGATTGGTGTGCAGAATGGTCAACGGCTGATCGATAACCCCAAGCCAGAGCAGAACGTTATTCAGCACGCCGTTGTTTTTCAGGATCCCCATCCAGGCATAGACGCGGATCAGGAATGAGGTCCACGAGGGTAAAATCACCAGCAGCAGCAGAATGTTACGCGTTGAGGGCTTGCTGTGCGCCACCGCCCAGGCCAGCGGGTAGGCCAGCAGCAGACAGCAGATCGTCGAGATAGCCGCGACCTGCAACGACTGCAGATAGGCCTCAAAATAGAGCGGATCCTCGGTCAGCTGCAGGAAGTTGCCCAGGTTGAGCATGATCGACAGCTGACTGTCCCCCCACTCCAGCAGATCGCTGTAGGGCGGGATCGCCCGCGCCATCTCCGCCAGACTGATTTTAAACACAATCAGGAACGGCAGCAGGAAGAGCAGGATCAGCCACAGATAGGGCAGCGCGATCACCAGCTTACGCCCGTGAGCCATCTGCATACGGGTCAGCCAGCTGGTATCAATGCCCGCCGCTACGCGGGTCGCAGGTTCAGGTTTGTTCATCGCCCTTCCTTATACCGTCAGCACAACGCAGCTATCGGCTTCCCAGCACAGACGCACTTCGTCACCCCAGGTCGGTAACCCCTTGCGGTAGCGGAAGGTGTTTTGCAATTGCGCACTGATCATTTGCCCGCTCTTCAGGCGGACATGGTAGATGGAGAGATCGCCGAGGTAGGCGATATGCACCACTTCCCCCACGGCAAAGTTGTAGCCATCCGCGGGCGCCTCTTCGCAGAGGGTGATTTTTTCCGGGCGCAGGGCCACATAGACCGGCACGTTATCCACTACCGAGTTGTCCGCCGCCACTTTCAGCGGGTGGATCAGCCCCGGCGAGTCAATCACCAGCCCGTCCTCTTCGCGGGTTTTCAGCAACCCTTCAAACACGTTCATGGAGCCGATAAATTCGGCGCTGTAGCGGGTGGTCGGATGCTCGTAAATCTCTTCCGGCTCGCCAATCTGCACGAATTTGCCGCGGTTCATGATGGCGATACGCCCGGCCATGGTCATCGCCTCTTCCTGGTCGTGGGTCACCATCACGCAGGTCACGCCTACACGCTCGAGAATATCCACCACCTCCAGCTGCATACGGTCGCGCAGTTTTTTATCCAGCGCCCCCATCGGTTCATCGAGCAGCAGCAGCTTTGGTCGTTTCGCCAGGCTACGAGCCAGGGCCACGCGCTGACGCTGGCCGCCGGAGAGCTGGTGCGGCTTGCGCTTCGCAAACTCCTGCATGTGCACCAGGCTCAGCATTTCGGCCACGCGGGCGGTGATTTCCGCTTTTGGCAGTTTGTCCTGCTTCAGGCCAAAGGCGATGTTCTGCTCCACGGTCATGTGCGGGAACAGGGCATAAGACTGGAACATCATATTGATCGGGCGCTGATAAGGTGGCACCCGGGAGAGGTCGACGCCATCCAGCATAATCTGCCCGGAGCTGGGCTGTTCAAACCCGGCGAGCATGCGCAGCAAGGTCGATTTCCCGCAGCCAGATGCGCCAAGCAGAGCAAAAATTTCACCTTTGTAGATAGTCAGGCTGACATCATCCACGGCATTCTGACCATCGAAAGATTTGGTCAGGTTACGGATTTCCAGCAGCGGGGTCAGCGCTTTACGGGTTTTCGCCTGCGGGCGGGGGATCGCGTCGTTCACGGGGTGCTCTCCGGCATCAATCAAAATGGTGCAGGCGCACCAGAACGGTGCGCCTGTTGCCGGGGGCGCTACGCTTGCCCGGCCTACGACGAACGGTTATTTACCGCTTTTCACTTTCGTCCACGCACGGGTACGGACGCGGTCAATTTTCGGCTCCTGCACGCTCAGGGTAAACATCTTGGCGCGCACCTCTTCCGGCGGGTAGATCCCTGGGTTATCACGCACTTCAGCGCTGACAAGCTTCGTGGCCTCTTTGTTGCCGTTGGCATAGAAGACATGGTCAGAGATGTGGGCGATCACTTCCGGACGCAGCAGATAGTTCAGGAACTGGTAGGCTTCGTCTTTGTTTTTTGCATCGGCTGGCATCGCGAAGACATCAAAGAAGGCCATAGCCCCCTCTTTCGGGATCGAATAGGCGATATTCACGCCGTTTTTCGCCTCTTTCGCGCGGTTCGCCGCCTGCCACACGTCCCCTGCCCAGCCGATGGCTACGCAGATATCGCCGTTTGCCAGATCGTTGATGTACTGGGAGGAGTGGAAGTAACGGATATTGGGACGCAGCTTCAGCAGCAGATCGGTGGCCGGGCCGGTGTAGTCATCCGCTTTGGTGCTGTTGGGATCTTTGCCGAGATAGTTCAGGACGGTGGCAAAAATCTCTTCAGGCGCATCGAGGAACGACACGCCGCAGCTTTTCAGCTTCTCGAGGTTCTCTGGCTTCAGCACCAGATCCCAGCTGTTTACCGGCGCATCGGCACCCAGCACCTGTTTCACTTTCTCGACGTTATAGCCAATGCCGGTGGTGGCCCACATGTACGGCATGGCGTATTTGTTGTCCGGATCGTGTTTGGCGATAAGTTTCAGCAGCTCAGGGTCGAGGTTTTTCCAGTCCGGCAGTTTGCTTTTATCCAGCGGCTGGAACACGCCCGCAGAGAGCTGACGTTCCAGGAAGCTGGCTGACGGTACGACCAGGTCAAAGCCGGTGCTGCCCGCCATCAGTTTGCCTTCCAGCACTTCGTTAGAATCGAAGACGTCATAGACGACTTTAATCCCGGTCTCTTTTTCAAAATTCGCCACCGTATCCGGGGCGATATAATCAGACCAGTTGTAGATATGCAGCGTTTTTTGCTCTGCCGCCAGCGAGCCTGCAGAGACCGCCATCAGCGCGCCCGCAACCAGACCCGATAACCATTTTTTATTTAAAGCGATCATAGCGTTAATCCTTCTGAAAGCGCGTTAACAAACGCACTAAAAATGAACACTCTTAGCCTATGCAAGAAACGTGCATAATTTATCACTCTGCCTGTAGCAGAAGATGTTACTCAGGTGGCTGTATCTGCTCGCGTTTAACAGCATCGCAAGAATAAACTGTAGCTTGTCTCCGTAGCTATAGCTCAGATTAAAAAACGCCTTTTAACAATTTTTTATGCAAGAAGTATCTATGTGATAAGCCGAATTGGCGGGATGGCGGTGAATAATTCTTTAAAGAAAGGTTAAAGTCAGCAGAAAAGCGGGTGTTATGCAGCCGCCACAACAGCGACTGCCTAAATGTCAGACAGGTTTAGTGCAGAAAATTGCCCGCAGATTCAGGCTGCTCAGCGCCCTCTTCAGCGTTATAGAGCAGATGATGGGCGCTGGCTTCCAGCATTACCATAGAGATCTGCTCTTCGCTCTGCTGGATAAACGCCGCGAACTGCGGGAAGGTCAGCCCAACGGACGCGGATAAAGACTGGCAAACCACCAGCTTTGGCAGATTATCATCCTGTATATCGAGAAATGCTTTCACCGTCAAAGAACTGGCATTGATGGCGGACAAATCCGATGCTAAGGCCAGCAGCGCCGAGGGTTTGACCTCTGCCAGCGCGGAGAAAAGAATAACGTCATTGATCAGATCGAGTTTGGCATCGAACACGCCGTCAAAGTTTTGCATGTGCGGCAGGTGCAGCGCCTGGCAGGTGTCGCATTCAAAAAAGCTGACGCCCATGTTGTCCAGCCAGTGGCGTAACGTATCAAGTGTCGGTACTACAAGTGAATCCATAACGGTGGAACCCCTTCAAAAAAATAGTGCCTGGCCCAGGCCACACGGCGCGGCAGGCCAGTTATCCGCCCGTTTTCAGGCAAAACTCCGGCGTGGCATGGCGTTCAATCCAGCCGATCATCTTCCCGGCGATATCAATCCCGGTGGTTTTCTCAATGCCTTCCAGCCCTGGCGAGGCGTTGACTTCCATCACCAGCGGCCCTCTGTCGGCGCGTAAGATATCGACCCCGGCAACGTCCAGCCCCAGGGTTCTGGCGGCCAGCAGGGCCATCTCCCGCTCGCGAGGGGTGATCTCCACCACCCGGGCCACGCCGCCCCGATGCAGGTTAGAGCGAAAATCGCCCTCTTTCGCCTGACGCTCGATGGCGGCGACCACTTCATCGCCCACCACCAGGCAGCGAATATCGCGCCCTTTCGCCTCTTTAATGTACTCCTGCACCAGAATGTGCGCGTTCAGGCCGCGAAACGCATCCACCACGCTCTCTGCCGCCTGGCGGGTTTCGGCCAGCACCACGCCAATGCCCTGGGTGCCTTCAACCAGTTTAACCACCAATGGCGCGCCGCCGACCATCTCGATCAGATCGTGGGTGTCATCGGGCGAGTGGGCAATACCGGTGATCGGCAGGTCGATCCCCTGGCGGGCCAGCAGTTGCAGGGAGCGTAGTTTGTCACGCGCCCGGGTGATCGCCACGGATTCATTCAGCGGATAACTGCCGAGCAGCTCAAACTGGCGCAGCGCGGCGGTGCCATAAAAGGTGATCGCTGAGCCAATGCGCGGAATAACCGCGTCAAAATGCGGCAGCTGGCGCCCTTTATAGTGAATAGAAGATGCCGCCGGGCTGATATTCATATAGCAGGACAGCGGATCGAGAATTTCCACCAGATGGCCGCGCTGCTGCGCCGCTTCACGCAGGCGTTTACACGACCAGAGCGTTCCATCCCGGGACAATATGGCAATTTTCACCCTGCACCTCTCAGACATGATCTGGTAAAAGCCTGCGTATCATACACGCAGGGAGGCGCAGGATGAATGGCCTTATCGCGTCGCCCAGCCCTGTTTATGCAAATAGTCGAGAATAAACGGACGGTTTTCTTTGATGATGGTGCGCCGGATATGGTCGCTCCAGGTGTCGCGGCGGTTATTGGTCGCGCGGCTGAGGTAGTAGTTCGCCAGTTCTTCGTCGTATTGCGCCAGCACCGCTTTATCGACCGGCTGGTAGTGGTTTTCATGCATCACCATCGCCGCAGGCAGGCGCGGCTTGACGTCCGGGTTATCCGCCGGCCAGCCGAGGCAGAGGCCAAACAGCGGCAGGACGTGCTTCGGCAGCTGCAGCAGCTCTGTCACCGCCTCAATGCTGTTGCGGATACCGCCAATGTAAACCCCGCCCAGCCCCAGCGACTCCGCCGCGGTCATCGCGTTCTGGGCCAGCATCGCGGTATCCACCACGCCCAGCAGCAGCTGCTCGGCGAGGCCCAGCTGCGCCTCAGGGCAGATTTGCAGATGGCGGTTGAAGTCGGCGCAGAAGACCCAGAACTCCGCCGCCTCAGCCACGTGCTTCTGCCCGCCGGTGAGGGTCACCAGCTGCTCGCGCATCGCGGGATCGGTGATGCGGATAATGGAGCTGCACTGCAGGAAGCTGGAGCTGGAGGTACCCTGCGCACCGGCAAGAATGGCCTCACGCTGGGCATCGCTGATGGGTTGATCGGTAAAATGGCGAATGGAACGGTGGGAACGAAGCAGATCAATTACGGGCGTCATGCGGTCTCTCTGTACGGGCGTTAATGACAATATCGCCAGTATAGGCAAAGAAAAGGCGGCTGTAATTGGCGAAACATAGCCTGGAGATATCAATGTAACAGGCAGAACCTGCTTTTCATTACCGATAGTTATCGGCAATATAGCGTCATTCGCCGTCAGGCTTAGTTTCAGGAGAGACAACATGTTTGCAGTAATTTTTGGACGTCCAGGCTGCCCTTACTGTGTGCGCGCAAAAGATCTGGCAGAAAAACTGACCGCTGAGCGTGATGATTTTAACTACCGCTACGTGGACATTCATGCCGAAGGCATCACCAAAGCCGATCTGGAAAAAACCGTCGGTAAGCCGGTTGAAACCGTACCGCAGATCTTCCTCGACCAGAACCACATTGGCGGCTTTACCGATTTTGAAGCCTATGCCAAAGCGAACCTCGGGCTGTTTGCTGCCCAGTAAGCCTTTCGCGCCCTCACTCTGAGGGCGTTTTTATTCTCGCACGACGATTCTCCAGCGCCCGGCGCACGAACAGAAAGAACAGCGCCCCCAACGCACACCAGAAGACCCCACTTAACAGCCATGCCATCTCCTGCACGATAGTGCGCGACGGGATAAAGACCAGACGCATCACCACCAGACAGAGGGGCGCAGCGAGCATCGCACCGACCAGCGGCCGGATGACCTCTCCCCCACGGGAGACAAAACTGGCGGCAGCACCTGGCAGGGTGAAGAACAATAATCCCAGCTCAGGACGCCCGGCGGCAATAAATGCCCCTCTTACGTTGAACGTCAGGCAGATGCATACACCAGTAAAAAGTAAAAAACAGCAAGCCACCCCAAACCAGTTACGTTTAATATTCAAATCGTCCCCCTACAGCGCGGGCAAATTCATTTTTCGTCCACTGGACGCACAATCAGATGGTTTATATGGCATTCCATGCCTGAACGGCGCGTCGTTACGCAATCACGAGCAGATGTTGCTGTCTGTTATAAATAAAGTAATAGTTTGGTATTATTATTTGATATATATTATAGTGTGCGGCCGGGAGCCGCAGCGCTCCTCAACACCGGGAAAACAGTAGCCTAAATCACCTGTCCCTTCAACCACTTACTGGTAAACAAGAAGTTATCCTTCGTGAACATAAACGTCGCAGAATTGTTAAACGGGAATTACATCCTGCTATTATTTGTGGTACTGGCGCTGGGTCTGTGCCTGGGTAAATTACGCCTCGGATCAATCCAACTTGGTAATTCTATTGGCGTTTTAGTCGTCTCGTTATTATTAGGCCAGCAACATTTCAGTATTAACACGGATGCCCTTAATCTGGGCTTTATGCTGTTTATTTTTTGTGTAGGTGTTGAAGCCGGACCTAACTTTTTTTCAATTTTCTTCCGCGACGGTAAAAATTATCTGATGCTGGCGCTGGTGATGGTCGGCAGTGCCCTGCTGATTGCGTTAGGCTTAGGCAAACTGTTTGGCTGGGATATCGGCCTGACGGCGGGCATGCTGGCCGGCTCGATGACCTCCACGCCGGTGCTGGTGGGTGCGGGGGATACGTTGCGCCATCTGGGGCTGGATAACGCCCAGCTCTCTATGGCGTTAGATCACCTCAGCCTTGGCTATGCTCTGACCTATCTGATTGGTCTGGTGAGCCTGATCGTGGGCGCACGCTATCTGCCGAAGTTACAGCATCAGGATCTGCAGACCAGCGCCCAGCAAATCGCCCGCGAACGCGGTCTGGATACGGACAGCAAACGCAAAGTCTACCTGCCGGTGATCCGCGCCTACCGTGTCGGCCCGGAACTGGTGGCCTGGGCGGACGGTAAAAATCTGCGCGAACTGGGCATTTATCGCCAGACCGGCTGCTATATCGAACGCATCCGCCGTAACGGCATTCTGGCGAACCCGGACGGCGACGCGGTACTGCAGATGGGGGACGATATCGCCCTGGTCGGCTACCCGGACGCCCACGCCCGTCTCGACCCCAGCTTCCGTAACGGCAAAGAAGTGTTCGATCGCGACCTGCTGGACATGCGCATCGTCACTGAAGAGATCGTGGTGAAAAACCACAACGCCGTGGGTCGCCGCCTGGGACAGCTTAAACTGACCGACCACGGCTGCTTCCTGAACCGGGTGATCCGCAGCCAGATTGAGATGCCTATCGATGACAACATCGTGCTGAACAAGGGCGATGTGTTGCAGGTGAGCGGCGACACGCGCCGCGTGAAGACCGTTGCCGACCGCATCGGCTTTATCTCCATTCACAGCCAGGTGACCGATCTGCTCGCCTTCTGCGCCTTCTTTATCGTCGGCCTGATGATTGGGATGATCACCTTCCAGTTCAGCAATTTCAGCTTTGGCATCGGCAACGCCGCCGGCCTGCTGTTCGCCGGGATCATGCTCGGCTTCCTGCGCGCCAACCACCCCACCTTCGGCTATATCCCCCAGGGCGCGCTGAACATGGTGAAAGAGTTTGGCCTGATGGTGTTTATGGCGGGCGTCGGCTTAAGCGCGGGCAGCGGCATTGGCCACAGCCTGGGCGCGGTAGGCTGGCAGATGCTGGTGGCCGGGTTGATCGTCAGCCTGGTGCCGGTGGTGATCTGTTTCCTGTTCGGTGCCTACGTGCTGCGCATGAACCGCGCGATGCTGTTTGGCGCCATGATGGGAGCGCGAACCTGTGCGCCTGCGATGGAAATCATCAGCGATACCGCGCGCAGCAACATTCCGGCACTGGGCTACGCGGGCACCTACGCCATCGCTAACGTATTGTTAACTCTCGCGGGGACGCTAATCATCATCATCTGGCCGGGTCTGGGATAAAAAATTTTTGCGCAATGACGAAAAAATTTTCGCTATGCGCAGAACTTTTCTGCCAGACGTCAGTCATAACTATTGCCACTGCTTTTCTTTGATGTCCCCAATTTGTGGAGCCCATCAACCCCGCCGTTTTGGTTCAAGGTTGATGGGTTTTTTGTTGGGTAGGATTTTGGTTTTTCCAATCTTTACCAGTACCTTGTTAGCCAATTTGCCCGAACTGAAGAGTTTTTGCGTATCCGGTGAGTCAAGCATCAAAGGGCCGGTGAACTTCTGTAACCTGTTTCTGTACTCGCTAAATGGAGAAAAAATGGGATACATAGCATTCCGTTATCGGAGATTGTCGGTGAAGATGAATTTCTGAACACCAAAAACGTAAGCCAGAATGAGATGATGGCAGCGCAGCACGTGCCGGCTCAGATGACGAGATTATGCCGAGCAATGTTGGGGCTAGGGGGATGTATAATTCCATTGAATTTTTTGTTAGTAATGAAGCAATACAATTCCAAAAAGAGCTAAGAAACTTCATAATTAGTCTAATAGAGAAATAATCATCTTAATGGATCATCACTTAATCAAATAAAAAAGGGGCTTTTGCCCCTTTTTATTTGATACTTAACCTTCCAGAATGTTTTGTGCAGATTTAATTTCTTCTTCTTTTATTACATTCTTCCTTTTAACTAAACCAGCCTTTTCAAGAATTGCATCCATTTTCTCCCCGCCCTCATCTATAATTTTCTTAAAATGTTCTGAAGATAATATTTCCATTATTGGTGACGAATGCGTTTTTTCCTCAACAAATCTTAACGGGGGTTCTTCCAGCCGTGTTAAAGCATTTCCGAATAATCTCTGTGAAAAATCAGAATCAAGCTGAACTGCTTCTCTTCGATATCCCTCATAAGCCTTCGAAACTGATGCTTTAAACTCATAATCTTCCGCAAGTCTAAAGCGCTGACCAATTTGTTTAGTTGACAACCAAGCAAACCAAAGTGGTGCACCGACACTTAAGAAAGATAAAACAAGCTGGATGGCTAATTTAATACCTGATGAATCCGGGCTGGATAAGTATGTTTCAAGGGCATGAAGTCTATAATATCCGACCGCAGCACCTGCAACTAGTGCCGCAATCAGACCACCTACCCAATAGCGTATACTCAAGTTAAGTTTTTCTGCCTTATCTTGAAAGGCTCCAGCCAAGCCTTTCGAAGTAGTAGTTCTAAAAGCCTCTTCACACTTATCAATATATGTCTGGGCTTCAATTTTGAGTTTATTTAAGTAACTATTAGCTTCAGATATTGCATTTTCACTTAACTTAACGACAGTATCTCTTAGTTCTTCGATTTCTTTTGCCCCATCCTGGGCTAGCTTTAATTTTTTCTCGATTTCTGTATAATCAGAAGAAGATGTATCTTTTAAATTTTCGATTTCTTGATTCGTTTCTCGCAGCATTTTTAATGTGGTCGGAAGATTCTCTGCTGCATCATAAGCTTCATTTATGGTTTTTATCTTACCTTCAATGCTACCACTTTTTTCCTCGATAGAAGCTAATCCAGAATTGTATAGTTCAAGTCTTGATATTATTTTTTTCGGTAATAAATCTTTATCTTTAAGCACAGAGAAAGAAAATAGTTCATTAATCCTATTTGTTATATAAAGCATGGACAACAAATATGAATAAATTGCGGTCTGGGAAACTGAAGAATTGCTATGAGTAATATGGTCTATATTTGGTTGCGCTAGATCTAAATCGTAAATAATAGAATCAATTAAATTTAAATCCTCTTCTGATGGAATATATTTCCCCATTTTAGTTATTTTTTCAGAAAGCATCTTCGGAAAATACACTAAGTCTGAGGAGTGCAAGAAGGGGAAGGTATAAGCACCTAAATCAATTAAATCCTCACGTTGAAAGGCTAAGCCATCTAGTGCTGTATGTAAATTATCTAATTTTTCTTTGAGTTCACTAAGCTTTTGATCCATTTCGCAACCTATAAGTATAGTTTTTTATTAAACAGAAGGTTAACCAAAAAGATACCATACATTATTCTTTTGAATAGCACTATATGTCAGCAGAGCATGTACTCATATCACCGCCGAACCTACCGCTTTCTAGAGTAGTTTCCATGTACTTGTAGGACCAAAACAAAATCTCGCCAGTTCTGGCGGGCCTATAATGAACCACACCCCAAACGATCATACAATCTTATGCGGCATAGTTATGCGCTACTCGTTAGGGTTTCACACAGCCTATGAATCAACCTTGACATAGTAAAATCAAATCTTAACGCCAGCAGCCTTCCTAGCGCTCACTAGGAAGATTCAACGAGCAAGCGTACTCATAGGAACAAACTTTCGCCATAAGCTCGTCCGCCAGCTTCAAGATCTAATTGATAGCCAGAAGCTTTTCGTCATAGCCATGCCAGCTTGTCGCGATAACTTTCTGTCTCAGTAATATCGTTCCCTCTATTACGTAGTTCTCTTAGATTATTGTCGCTAGTTATGCTTAATATCCTGTTTATACCTTTTTCGGTGCTTCGGTTTGGCCAGCCTTATCCCGATAATCAGCTCCCTTAGCTTTCTTTTACTCAGTTTCTGATGATTAAGTAGCAGAGTGGACAAGCCTTAACCGCTCGCCCCACCCTTCCTCCATTTAAGTGTTACGCTTAATACCTGAGCCCTCTCTTCCCCGAGCCCAAGGAGCCCCAATGCTCGCGTTGTACAACACAGTGATCGTGCTTTTAACCATTGCCGCCATGGAACTCGTCGCCGCTCTTTCCCACAAGTACATCATGCACGGCTGGGGTTGGGGATGGCATGAATCGCACCACGAGCCGCGCACAGGCTGGTTTGAGGTGAACGACCTTTACGCCGTGGTGTTCGCGGTGCTGGCGATTGTGCTGATTGCGCTGGGAACGTGGGGCCTGTGGCCGCTGCAGTGGATTGGTGCCGGTATGACGGCCTACGGCGCGCTCTACTTTATGGTGCATGATGGGCTGGTGCATCAGCGCTGGCCGTTTCGCTATATCCCGCGCAAGGGTTATCTCAAGCGCCTCTATCTGGCGCACCGTCTGCACCATGCGGTGCGGGGCAAAGAGGACTGCGTCTCCTTTGGTTTTCTCTATGCCCCGCCGGTAGATAAATTGCAGGCGACGTTACGCCAGCGCAAGGCGCGTCGCGCAGCTAGCGAGGGCGCTGCCAGAGCTGAGCCGGACGCGGCGACGGCGTCGCAAAACGAGAAGTAAGCGCCAGCAAGGCGCCTTTTAGCAGTAATCCCGATTTTTCCACCGAGCTGGTGCCCTGCCGATTATCCCAGGCGCGGGCACCCGCCGCGCTCACCTTCACGCCAATTTCACGGTAGACCCCGTGCGCCGAGGCAATTGCCCACGCGGATCGCAGCGGTAGCCCGGCCAGACCTTGCCGGGCAGAGGCATAGTAAGGCTCGGCTTCGGCTACCAGCCTCTGGGCAATGCCCGCGAGGGGTTGGCGCATCTGGGGTGAGGTCATTGCCGCTGGGTCGATGTCCGCCTCTGCCAGCCACCGGGCCGGCAGATAGCAGCGACCAACCCGGGCATCCTCGACAATATCCCGGGCAATATTAGTGAGCTGAAACGCCAGGCCTAAATCACAGGCGCGATCGAGCACCGCTTCATCGCGGACACCCATCACCCTCGCCATCATCAGCCCCACCACCCCCGCCACGCGATAGCAGTATTGCAGGGTGTCATCGAAGGTCTCGTAATGCGTCTCGCGCACATCCATGGCAAAGCCATCCAGATGATCGTAAGCCAACTGGAGCGGGATATTGTGCCCCAGCGCCACCTCCTGAAAAGCGGCAAAGGCGGGTTCATGCATCTCGCCTCCCTCCCAGGCGCGCAGGGTCTGGCGTTTGAGCATCTCAAGGCGTTGCTCGGCCGGGGCGATCTCCACGGGAGTGACGTTAAACCCCAGCTCCTGCCCGTCGATCACGTCGTCGCAATAGCGGCACCAGGCGTAAAGCATCAGCACGCTACGCCGGGTGGCGGGATCGAACAGCTTCGCGGCGGTGGCAAAACTTTTTGACCCCACGGCGATGGTGTCGGTGGCGTGATCCATCAGGGTTGTGTTCATCGGGAAAGCGCCTCCAGCATCAGTCCTGCCGTTGCTTTGGCCGAGCCGATCACCCCGGGAATACCGGCGCCTGGGTGGGTACCCGCCCCGACCAGGTAAAGGTTGGGGATGCGACTGTCGCGATTGTGCGGCCGGAACCAGGCGCTCTGGCGCAGGATCGGTTCCACCGAAAAGGCGGAGCCGAGATGCGCCCCAAGCTGGTCGCGAAAATCAAACGGGGTAAACATGCGGTGAGTCACCAGCTGGCTGCGCAGCCCCGGCATGTAGTGGGCTTCGAGATAGGCAAAAATCCTGTCGCGCAGGCGCGGTCCCTCAACGTCCCAGTCGAGATCCGCCGTTCCCAGATGCGGCACGGGCGCTAATACGTAGTAGCTGCCGCAGCCCGGCGGAGCCAGGGAGGGATCGGTGACACAGGGGGCATGCAGGTAGAGGGAAAAATCCTCCGCCAGGGCGTTTTTATTGAATATCTCGTCGATAAGCGCTTTATAGCGCGGCCCGAAACAGACGGTGTGGTGGGCCAGATCGTGCTGCTTGTTGAGGCCAAAATAGAGCACAAACAGGGAGTTACTCATCCGTTTGCGCTTAAGCGAGGCTGCGCGCGCCGCCCCTGTGGGATGATGTCCCAGCAGCTTTTCGTAGGTATGCACCACGTCGGCATTGGAGGCCACCGCCGCGACCGGGATCGTCCGGCCATCTTTGAGCGTGACGGCGCTGATACGATCGCCGTCTGCCTGCAGCCGGGTCACCTCCGCATTCAGCTGTAGCTCGCCGCCCAGGTCCTGGTAGAGCTTCACCAGCCCCTGCACCAGCGCCCCGGTTCCCCCGCGGGCAAACCAGACGCCCCACTCCCGCTCAAGGGCGTGGATCAGGGTGTAAATGGACGAGGTGGCGAAGGGATTGCCCCCCACCAGCAGGGAATGAAACGAGAACGCCTGGCGCAGCTGTTCATTCTCGATAAAGCGGGAGACCATGCTGTAGACGCTGCGCCAGGCCTGAAGGCGGGTAAGCTGCGGCCCGGCGCGGAGCATGTCGCGAAAAGAGAGGAACGGAACCGTGCCAAGCTTGAGATAGCCCTCGTTAAACACTTCCCGCGAATAAGCGTGAAACTTGCGGTAGCCCTCTACATCGCGCGGGTTAAACCGTCTTATCTGCTCTTCCAGCCGGGTCTGCACGTTGTCGTAATCAAAGACTTCTCCCGTCTCCCAGCAGAGGCGATAGAACGGGGTCACCGGCAGCAGCTCGACATAATCGGCCATGCGTTTACCGGCCAGGGTAAAGAGCTCTTCGATGGCGCTGGGATCGGTTATCACCGTCGGCCCGGCGTCAAAGGTAAATCCTTGATCCTGATAGACGTAAGCGCGCCCGCCGGGCTTATCCCGCTTCTCCAGCAGAAGCGTGTTGATGCCCTGCGCCTGTAGCCGAATGGCCAGCGCTAATCCGCCAAAACCGGCGCCAATAATCACTGTTTTATTCATGGTGAAACGCTCGCATCCGGGGAGTGAGTTTCAGTATGGCGAGCATCGCTTCGCCGACGGGTACCGGGGGCTTGCCTGCCAGGATCCGCGCTTTATCGGCCAGGGTCAGCTGCCCGGCGTAAAAGCGGGCAATCAGCCCTTCGTTAAGAGAGTAAAACCGCTGCATCACCTGCCAGCGCTTATCGGCATCCCCCGCCAGGAACAGCATGCGGTTGAGGGAGCGGAAAAAGCGCTGCTCGCGCCACTGGCGCAGGGCGTAGCGATGGATAATGGAAAAAAGCGCGGCTGCGCTGCTATCCGCGCTTGCGGCAATGGCCTCGGCCAGCGCCACCGCGTGCGGCAACGAATAGCCGGTGGTGGCATGAAACAGCCCGGCGCGCAGTCCGCTGCAGGGCTGTTTGTCTCGCCCCTGCCAGTACGCCGGGAAATCGCCCGCCAGCATAATGGGCAGGTCGCCCTGCTCTTCGCGATCGAGATGTGCCAGTGCCCAGCCCTGCTCGCGGGCATAATCGGCGATGTTTTGCCGCGCAACGCCAGCATCCAGCCGGGCGGTGTCAACGTAGTGGGTATCTTCGATCAAGAGTTCGTTCGCAGAAAGCGGCAGCGTGTAGACAAAGCGATACCCGCCCTGCTGATTGACCGTGGCATCCATCAGGATGGGCCGGGACAGGCCGTGGGGCTGGCTCAGACGCCACTGCTGGCCGAGGAAAGACTGGCTGCCAGTAGTAAGATGCCCGTCCGCCATGTAGCCCCGACCATCAATGACCGCCCGGGCCTGGAGCGTGGTGCCGTCAGCAAGCGTCACCGAGGTCGGGGTGAGCGCGGTGACAGCGGCCCGGGTATGCAGATTGTCGCCGCAGGTCGCGGTCAACACCTCGGCAAAACGTTCGGAGGTGATGCTGAGATAGTCCCTGGCAAGGGTGCGGTTCAGGTCAGGAAAGCGGACGTCGTACCCCTGCCAGCGATGGGCCACCAGTGGGGCAACCCAGCGATGCTGTTCCGGTGTAATGTCGCCCTCATGAAAGGACCAGGTGTGATTCCCGCCAGGCTTACTGTCGGCCTCAAGAAGCAGTACGCGCAGCTCTGGTCGTCGCTGTCGCAAGCGTAAGGCGATCAGCCCGTTGGCCAGTCCGCCGCCCGCTAAGATGATGTCCCACGCTGGCGCCATTACGTTTGTGCCACCAGCGTGGCCTGACGCAGCTGGGACAGGTTTGCACTGCCGGTGCAGAAGCAGGCGACGCGCAGCTGGTCGATGATCACCTGAAAATGGTCGATAACCGCCTCGCTGGAGGTTAACGCGCTTTGCAGCACGCCGGCCGCCTGCCCCACCAGGCTTGCGCCTAAGCGGATCGCTTTTGCCACCTCAATACCGTTGGCGATCCCACCCGATGCCACCAGCGGCATATCGGGCAGCGCCTGATGCAGATCCTGGAGCGCCGTTGCGGTCGGGATCCCCCAGTCGGCAAAAGCCATCGCCACCGCCCGGTCGTGGGCGTTAACGGCGCGTTCGCCCTCCACCGCCGCCCAGCTGGTGCCCCCGGCACCGGCGACATCCAGCATCGCCACTCCCGCCGCCGCCAGCTTGCGGGCTACCGGAACTGAAATTCCGTTACCCACCTCTTTCACCACCACCGGCACATCCAGCGCCTCGACGGTGCGATGGATGGCGTCGATGACGCCGTACCAGTTGCGATCCCCGCCGTGCTGCAGCGCCTCCTGCAGCGGGTTAAGGTGGATGATGAGCGCATCCGCCGCGAGGGTCTCGACGGCCCGTTTGGCATAATCCAGCCCCTGTGGTCCCGCGATTTGCGCCGCGCCGAGGTTCGCCATCAGCACAATGTCCGGGGCAAAAGATCGCAGTTCGCGCGTCAGGCCATATCTGGCGTCACTCTCCAGCGCCACGCGCTGGGAGCCCACCCCCATCGCCAGCCCCAGTGTCTGTGCGGCAATGGCAAGGTGTTGGTTAATCTGGCTCGCCCGGCGGGTACCGCCGGTCATGGAGCTTATCAGCAGCGGCGCGTTCAGGGTTCGGCCAAACAGCGGGGTCGAGAGGTCAATCTCATCAAGATGCAGTTCGGGAAGTGCGCAATGCCCGAAGCGCCATTTTTCAAAGCCGCTGGTACATTTTTTTACGCCGGGCATGCTGTTCAGTACGATATCGAGATGATCGCTTTTACGTTGCGACAGGCTGCTCATTGACACTCCGACAGGGATAACGACAGGCTCTGGCTGATAAGCGTCAGCTGTTTTTCAAACCAGATGTGAACATAGTAGCGGGCGGTATTTCCCGGCTGACAGGCGGTAGCGATATGCTGATCGGCGCTGCGCACGTGTTCGCGCAGCCGCAGGAAGACACTCTCTGCCCCGAGCACGGCAACCAGCGTCGATTTGTCTTTATCCTGATGCGGATCTTTGCCGTTGGCACTGGAGCCATCGGTCAGGTCATCAATTAGCTGGAAGGCCTGGCCGAGATCGCGGGCAAAAAAGCGCAGCCGTTCGCTGACCGGAGGCGGCGCGTCGGCGGCAATGGCCGCCAGTTGCAGAGCGGCGTTGAACAGGCTGCTAGTTTTCAGCTCATTGGTCAGCAGGATCTCATCGGTATTTCGGCTCTGGCGGGCCTCATTGAGATCGCGGAATTGCCCCTGCACCAGCCCCATATGCCCCACCGACGCAGAGAGCTCAGCAATCGCCCGCGCTTTTGCCTCGTGGGTCAGCGAAGGCGCGCGGGAGATAACGCAAAAAGCGTGACTGAGCAGCGCCACCGCCGCCAGGATCGCCACGTGTTCGCCATACTGGTAGTGAACCGTAGGCCGCCCGCGGCGGAGCGTCGCGTTGTCCATGCAGGGCATGTCATCCAGGATCAGGGAGGCGACATGGACCATCTCAATGGCGCAGGCCAGATCGAGAATGCCCGTCGGCTCTGTTTTGTAGCCCATATCTCGCGCCGCCAGCAGCAGCAGCAAAGGGCGCATACGCTTGCCCGCGACAAGCGTGGCATCACGCATGGCTGCATAGACTTGCCCTTCCTGCTCCCCCGCGGGCAAAAGTTGTTCGAGACGTTGCTCAAACGCAGACAGCAGCATCTTCACATCATCTTCATGACTGTGGGTCATAGTGGCTTCCCCGGTGTTATGGTGGCGACGTCCGCAGAAGAGGTAAAAAACGCTTGCCGCAGGCTGGTTTACAAAGCGTAGCGTATCCTTCTGCGTTTTGTTGCCTGACAGGAAAAGAGAAAGCAGGGGTAGATTTTAATCTATTTAAAATCAATAGATTGAAATAAAAACCAACCAGCAAATTGCACAAAAATTTACATTTGTAGAGATTTTAGGCGTCGTGGCTCTCTTCCTCTTTGCCAAAAGCTAACCGTAGCGCGTACTCGCGAATATCCTGCGGCCAGCTTGCGATACTGGCCGTAAATGCCGCCTCATCGTCGGCAAACAGCGCGCGCATGCTGGCCTCGTAGCCAGGAAGATCCCCCGCGATTTCGTACATAAAGTGATAGGCGCGGTCGTGGCGCTGGCGCTTGTTATCTGCCGGTTTAGCGCTTTTCCTCGCCTGATCGATAAGTCGGCGCAGCGTAGCGGAAGCGCCGCCGGGCTGCGTGGCCAGCCACTCCCAGTGCCGGGGCAGCAGGGTGACCTCTTTTGCCGACACGCCCAGTTTTGGCCGTCCACGGGTTTTCACCGCGGTGCTTTCCGCCAGTTCCGGATAGACCGCCAGGGCGCTGGCAATATCTTCATGAAGATGAATATCGAGGCGTTTGCCGCTGCGATCGTTGAAAATGAAAACGGTTTCACGACCGATGTTAACGGATTGTAGCTGCTGCATCAGTTCGCTCAGGGTTCCGTGCGCAATCTGCTGCTGCCGCCAGAAGGCAGTGAGGGTGATGGCGGGCATGCTCTTACCTTTTTATCCGGGTAAAAATATAAGCGTAGGCTGGCAATGAAAATGGTGCCAATTTTACCCGGATAAAATTTATTATGCCCGTTTAGCCTGACGTGACGCCTGCGATTTGTGCATAAAATTTAAACACTCTTTCTGCCACAATGTTGCGTAAAAGTAAAATCACTATCATTGTTTGCGGCAGAGGCTGCCGCTGGCCTGAATCTTATCTCCCCTCCCCCGCAATCCGCCCTACCATCGCCCTTAGCTCTTCTCGTGAAAGCGGTTGCCGGTCGGTAACAAAATGCAGCGTCATCCCTTCAATAAACGCATCCAGCGCGCGGGCGGTGACCGGATCAAACCACTGCTCCAGCGTCGTCTGGCTGGTTTTCATCCAGTCCTGCATCACGCTTTTTAACGATGGGCTGCGGTTCATAAAGGCATAAAGCTGATACATCAGCTCCATATTGTGCGGCGTGGTGACCTGGGAGCTGTGAATCAGGGTGGTAATCGACTCGCAGGCCATCTCCGGCCCCGTCACCCCGGCAAAAAACTCGCGGTACTGCACCGACATCTGCTGCGTAAACCAAGTGAACGCCTCCTCAAGCAGCGCATCCATCCCGGAAAAATAGTAGGTCATCGACCCCAGCGGCACCCCGGCGCAGCTGGCGATTTTGCGGTGGGTGACGGCGTTCAGGCCGTGTTCGGCAATAGTGTCCAGGGTGGCCTGCAATATCCGTTCCCGCCGTTGCGGATCGTTGGGTCGTCTGTTCATTTTTACCTCAGCGAATTTATGTACAAATGTACACAAACTTGCTAGTGTTGTCTCCTGTGTTGTCCCTCTGGTACAGAAATCATGACCGACATCTCATCGCGCAAAAAGCTGCAACGCCGCCTGTGGGCGCTGTTTATGTTCTTCTTTATCCCCGGCCTGTTAATGGCCTCCTGGGCCACACGTACCCCCGCTATCCGCGACATTTTGTCGGTCTCGACGGCGGAAATGGGCATCGTATTATTTGGCCTGTCGATAGGCTCGATGAGCGGCATTCTCTGCTCCGCCTGGCTGGTTAAGCGCTTCGGCACGCGGACCGTGATCCGCACCACTATGTGCTGCGCGATTCTGGGTATGATGATGCTCAGCGCTGCGCTGTGGTTTGCCTCCCCGCTGGCGTTTGCCCTCGGGTTGACCGTCTTTGGCGGCAGTTTTGGCGCGGCAGAAGTGGCGATCAACGTCGAAGGCGCCACTATCGAGCAGGAGATGAACAAAACCGTGCTGCCGATGATGCACGGCTTTTACAGCCTCGGTACCCTGGCAGGCGCCGGTATCGGCATGGCACTCACCGCCTCCGGTATCGCTGCCACGACCCATACTTTGCTGGCCGCGCTGGTCTGTATCGCCCCGGTTCTGCTGGGGATCACCGCCATCCCGGACGGCAACGGCAAGAACCAGGCCGGTGAGAGCAAAAAGGGTGAGAAAGGCGTGCCGTTTTATCGCGATATGCAGCTGATGCTGATTGGCGTGGTGGTGCTGGCGATGGCCTTTGCCGAAGGCTCTGCAAACGACTGGCTGCCGCTGCTGATGGTGGACGGCCACGGATTCAGTCCCACCTCCGGCTCGCTGATTTACGCTGGATTTACGCTGGGCATGACCGTCGGGCGCTTTACCGGCGGCTGGTTTATCGACCGCTACAGCCGCGTGGCGGTGGTACGCGCCAGCGCCCTGCTGGGCGGGCTGGGCATTGCGTTGATTATTTTTGTTGATGTCGACTGGATTGCTGGCGTGTCGGTGATCCTGTGGGGACTTGGCGCCTCGCTCGGCTTCCCGCTCACCATCTCGGCAGCCAGCGATACCGGCCCGGATGCGCCAGGACGCGTCAGCGTGGTCGCCACCACAGGCTATCTCGCCTTCCTGGTAGGCCCACCGCTGCTGGGCTTCCTCGGGGAGCACTATGGCTTACGCAGCGCCATGCTGGTGGTACTGGGCTTAGTGATTATTGCCGCCCTGGTCGCCCGGGCGGTCGCTAAACCGGCGTCGCAGAGTGAATCTGTCATGGAGAATGGATAATGAGCGTTAAGATGATTGCGGTTGATATGGATGGCACCTTCCTGAACGATGCGAAGGAGTACAATCGCGCGCGCTTTCTGCGCCAGTATGCGCAAATGAAGGAACGGGGCATACGGTTTGTGGTCGCCAGCGGCAACCAGTACTACCAGCTGATCTCCTTTTTCCCGGAGATAGCCGATGAGATCGCCTTCGTCGCTGAAAACGGCGGCTGGGTGGTAAATGCCGGAGAAGATGTTTATAACGGCGAGCTGACCCAGGCGCAGTTCGCCACCGTCGCGGAGTTCCTCTGTTCCATCCCGGAAGTGGAAGTGATCGCCTGCGGGAAAGGCAGCGCCTATACCCTCAAGCACTATGGCGAAGCGTTCCACGACGTTGCCGCGAAGTATTATCACCGCCTGGAAAAGGTGGATAACTTCGATAACTTTAACGATATCTTCTTTAAATTCGGGCTGAATCTGCCGGATGAGGAGATCCCGCGTATCCAGGAGATGATCCACGACAAACTGAGCGATATTATGGTGCCGGTGACCACCGGCTACGGCAATATCGACCTGATCCTGCCGGGGATCCACAAGGCCAACGGCCTGCGTCTGCTTCAGGAACTGTGGGGCATTGATGACAGCGAAGTGGTCGCCTTTGGCGACAGCGGTAATGACATGGAGATGCTGAGCCAGGCCGGGTTTAGTTTTGCCATGGCCAACGCCCGGGATCACATCAAGGCGGTTGCCCGCTATGAAGCACCGAATAATAACGACGAAGGGGTGCTGGAGGTGATTGACCGCGTGTTGAAGCGGGAAGCGCCGTTCAATTAAGGCCCCGCCCGGCGGCGCTTCGCTTGCGCGGGCCTACGGGTTCGCAGGTCTTGTAGGCCGGGTAAGGCGAAGCCGCCACCCGGCAAAATGCGGGCACCATGCCCGCTTAATCCGGCTGTAACGAACTGCCCACCCGCTTGTCTTTCAGGAAGACAAACATCAGCGCCAGCCACAGCAGGCCGTTTACCAGGTTAAACAGGCTGAACAGCCCGTTACCGCCGCTGCTGAAGGCGTGTTTGCTCACCTCAATGCCCACGGTAAAGATCAGCATCTGTAACATGCCCATCGCCGCCGACACCGTCCCTTTGCTCACCTCGCTGGCAAACAGCGTCAGGCGCACCAGCCCGGCGTTTGCCAGCCCAATGCCAAATGCGTAGATGCTGAGCCCGGCGGTCATCCACAGGTAAGCGTGCGATGAGACGACCGTCGCCACCGCGGCCACCACCAGCCCAATCACGATCGGCCATCCGCCCATAATAATCAGCGAGCGTACGGTACGGCGCGAGGTCAAACGGGCCAGCACGATGTTACCCACAATCAGCGCGCCAAAAATCGGCACCTGCAGCAGGCCATATTCGTAGCTACTGAGGTTTTCGCCGCTGATGATGATCACCGGCGACTGGGCGATCCACGCCAGCAGCGGCAGGCAGACAAAGCCAATCGCCAGCGCCCCGGCCACAAAGCGACCGTTTTTCAGCACCTCTTTATAGTCGCGCCCCAGCTCCTGCAGTGAGAGCTTTTCGCCGATGCGGGTAGCCGTTTCGGGCATCGCCCGGTGCAGACCATAAAACGAGATGGCGGCCAGCGCCGCAAACAGCACAAACATCCCCTCCCACGGCGCAACGTGCACCCACGCCGCCCCCACCAGCGGGCCCAGCAGCGGCGCAATCAGCGCCACGTTAGCCATCAGGGCGGTGATTTTGATGCACACCGCCTCCTCAAACGACTCCTGGATGGCGGCGTACCCAACCGCGCCGATAAAGCACAGGCTGATCCCCTGTAAAAAACGCAGCACCATAAACTGCTCGATGGTTTGCGCCAGCAGGGTCGCCAGGCAGGTGACGATAAACCACGCCACCCCGGTGAGCATCACCGGACGACGGCCAATACGGTCCGACAGCGGGCCGAGCAGCCACTGCAAAAACATCCCCCCTGCCAGATAGGCGGTCATGGAGGTGGGTACCCACTCAATCCCGGCGTTGTACTGCTCCACCACGGCCAGCATGCCGGGCTGGATCATATCGTTACCGATATAGGTGGAGAATTCGTAAAGCACCAGGCACAGGGGGAACAACAACGCCTGACGCCCCAGGCGAGTGCCAGAAGAAGAACGGTTTAACATGGAGTCTCAATATCCGATAAAAAATCGCGCAGAGTGTAATGAAATGGTCGCGCCAGCGATAGCAGATTCACGCAGCAGTTCAGAAATAACGCACAAATCGCCGTCGTTTAAGGTTTCCTTAAGTTGGCATCCGTATGCTTAGGCTTTTCCAGTCATTGACCTCAATTATGACACAGATTTCCTCCGCTTCAGAATTGTCTAAGTTAAAGAGTTCTAAGACAAAACCGCTTTACCCTTTGCCGGTACGTTTTTATGTTAACCAGTTCATTGTGCTGCTGGTGCTGGCCGCGGTTTTTACCTGGCTTTCGCGGGATGAAACCCTCGACAGGGTGCTGACCGGCTACTGGTTTGACGCGGCGAGTCAACACTTTCCGCTGCAGCAGAACGCGCTGCTGGATCTGCTCAATCATCGACTGGCGAAATATCTGACCATCGCCCTGGCTGCCGGGACGCTGCTGTACGGCATCTGGCGACGCAACGCTCAGCTGGTGACCGGGGCTTTGCTGATGGGGCTTGGCACGGCGGTGGTGGGCATACTGAAAGCTACCAGCCATCACAGCTGCCCCTGGGACCTGGTGGAGTACGGCGGCAAAGCGCTGTCGTATCCCCTGTTCGATCCCGCCCCTGCCGGCAGTGGCCCCGGGCGCTGTTTTCCGGGCGGGCACGCCTCAAGCGGCTTTATGGTGATGGGGCTGTTCTTCGCCTTCTGGCGTGAACGTCCGCGCCTGGCCTGGGGAATGGTCGCCGCGGGTATCGCGCTCGGGCTGGGGATGGGCTATGGCCAGGTGATGCGCGGTGCACATTTCTTCTCCCATAACCTGTGGGCAGGCTGGTGGGTGTGGTTTTCTCAGGTGGTGGCCTATGGCCTGGTGTCCGCCTGGTTTGCAAAAGAGTAACGAGGATATGTTAGAAGATCTGAACTACGGATTGTTTCATCTGATCAATGCCACCCCTGCTTCAGCGGAGTGGAGCATTAATCTCGCCACCTTTGTGGCGAAAGACCTGATCAGCATCGTGCCGGCGCTGATTGCGATCCTCTGGCTATGGGGACCGCGCAAACAGGTGGGTGCCCAGCGTCAGCTGGTGATTAAAATTGCTATGGCGCTGGTGATTAGCCTGGCGGCGTCGTGGCTGCTGGGGCATCTCTTCCCTCATGACCGCCCGTTTGTCGATCGTGTCGGCTATAACTTCCTGCCTCACGCCGCCGATGACTCCTTCCCGAGCGATCACGGCACTGTCATTTTCACCTTTGCGCTGGCGTTCCTGTTCTGGCACCGCGTCTGGTCAGGCATCGTCTTAATGATGCTGGCCTGCGCTATCGCCTGGTCCCGAGTCTATCTTGGCGTGCACTGGCCGATGGATATGCTGGGCGGGCTGATGGTCGGCTTGTTGGGCTGCCTGAGCGCGCAGATCCTCTGGAATCTGTTCGGTGACGTTATCTATCAACGTCTTTCGCAGCTTCACCGCTTCTGCTTTGCCCTGCCTATCCGCAAAGGCTGGATACGTGACTAAGTCGGGTTTAGCGGGTTAAACTTGAGCCCCCCGGCGTAACGGGGGTTCATTTTGGCTCCGAGGACCTATGGAAACACGACGTGACGAACGGCTGGCTCAACTGATTAATGCGCTTAAGCGCAGCGACAAATTGCATCTGAAAGAAGCCGCCGCGCTGCTGGGTGTTTCTGAGATGACCATTCGACGGGATCTCAACAGCGAAAGCGGCCCCGTGGTGCTGCTTGGCGGCTATATCGTCCTCGAACCCCGCAGCGCCAGCCACTATCTGCTGAGCGATCAAAAGACCCGTCTGGTGGAAGAGAAGCGCAAAGCCGCACGTCTGGCCGCCTCGCTGGTGCAGCCCCATCAAACGCTCTTTTTCGATTGCGGTACCACCACCCCCTGGATCATCGAAGCCATTGATAACGACCTGCCCTTTACCGGCGTCTGTTACTCCCTGAATACGTTCCTCGCCCTGCAGGAAAAACCGGGGTGCAGGGTGATCCTCTGCGGCGGCGAATTCCACGCCAGCAATGCCATTTTCAAACCGCTCAATCTGCAGGACACGCTCAATAATCTCTGCCCGGATATCGCCTTTTACTCCGCGGCGGGTGTACATGTCCGTCAGGGCGCGACCTGCTTTAATCTGGATGAACTGCCGGTAAAACAGTGGGCGATGAGCATGGCTCAGTACCATGTGCTGGTGGTGGATCACAGCAAGATAGGTAAAGTGCGCCCGGCCCGAATGGGCGAGCTGACCTGTTTTGATGCCATCGTGAGCGACTGCCGTCCGGATGAGGAATTGGTTGCTTATGCTAAGGCGCAGCAGATAAAGCTGATGTACTGAGTGGGGTTTAATGCCCGGCGGCGCTGCGCTTGCACGGGCCTACGATTCAGGCGTTTGGGCCGTTCGTAGGCCGGGTAAGGCGAAGCCACCACCCGGCGCTGTGTTATTTACTTAAACCAACCCCCAAACCATTCGTGGAATTTCATCATGACGAAATCCCACATCCGGCCAAAGAAGCCGCCCTCTTCCACCGCTTCCATCACAATCAGCGGACGCTGCTCGATAGATTTGCCGTTCAGCTGGAAATCGATGGTGCCGACCACCTGGCCTTTCTTCAGCGGCGCGGTGAGCTGTTTGTCAGTGAGGGTGTAGCTGGCTTTCAGGTTTTTCAGCTGGCCGCGCGGAATGGTGACGGAACCGCTCTCCCCGGCGCCAAGCTTAACCTCGCTCTTGTCACCAAACCAGACGCGCTGGCTGACAAACGTCGCATCCGGCTTGATAGGGGTAACGGTTTCGAAGAAGCGGAAGCCCCAGGTCAGCAGTTTTTCCGACTCATTAAAGCGGATGCGGTCGGTTTTGGTGCCCAGCACCACTGAGATCAGACGCATATCGCCCTGGGTCGCCGACGCCACGAGGTTGTAGCCAGCCCCCGCCGTGGTTCCGGTTTTCATCCCGTCAACGTTAAGGTTGCTGCTCCAGAGCAGGCGGTTACGGTTCGGCTGGCGGATTTTGTTGAAGGTAAACTCTTTCTCTTTGTGGATCGCATACTCTTCCGGCACGTCATGAATCAGCGCCTTACCGAGCAGGGCCATATCGCGGGCGGTACTGAACTGGCCCGGCGCATCCAGACCATGAACGGTTTTAAAGGTGGTGTTGGTGAGGCCCAGTCGCTGGGCATAGCCATTCATCAAACCAATAAAAGAATCCTGGCTGCCGGCCACATAATCGGCCAGCGCGATACAGGCATCATTCCCTGACTGAATGATTACCCCTTTGTTCAGGTCAGAAACCGCCACCTGATCGCCAGGCTTCAGGAACATGACCGAGGAGCCGCGCAGCGCCGGATTACCGGTCGCCCAGGCGTCTTTACCGATGGTCACCATGTCGGTGAGCTTGATTTTGCCCGCTTTCAGCGCCTGCCCTACCACGTAGCTGGTCATGATTTTGGTCAGGCTTGCAGGATCAAGTTTCTCGTCTGCGTTGCCCTCGGCCAGCACTTTACCGCTGGCGTAGTCCATCAGTATCCAGGCGCGCGCATCAACCGGCGGTGCCTCTGGGGCCGCCTGTTCCGCTGCGTACAGCGAAGGTGCAAAAAGGACCAGCAGCGCACTACCTGCTACCAGACCACGTAAAGAAGAAGTTTTTCGCATCATGTTGCCACCCGAATGTCCATTCCAAAAATCACGTCATACCGCCGTGTCGCAAGAAACGTTGATTAATAACGTACTAATGGCTTTAAAAAAACTAAAACCTGGTAAACTTTTTTAAAGTTTACGCAATTACAATCCGATACGCTTTGACCCCATCGATTTTTTTCGCCTCTGTTGCGTATTTGTTAGGTTTATCTCACCATGGGTGATCATAAACACGGATTTCATCCTGAGATCGGCTTTAATTATAAGGGGTTATTATGATTACTTTGTGGGGCCGGAACAATTCAACGAACGTCAAAAAGGTGCTCTGGACGCTGGAAGAGCTGGATTTACCCTTTACCCAGATCATGGCGGGGATGCAGTACGGGGTGAATAAAGAGGCGGAGTACCTGGCGATGAACCCCAATGGCCTGGTGCCGCTGCTGCGCGATGATGAAACCGACCTGACGCTGTGGGAGTCCAACGCTATTGTGCGCTACCTTGCGGCGCAATACGGGCAGAACAGGCTGTGGATCGATGCGCCTGCGAAGCGTGCCGTCGGCGAGAAGTGGATGGACTGGGCCAACCAGACGCTCTCCCCTGCCCACCGTGTGATCCTGATGGGGCTGGTGAGAACCCCGGAAGCCGAACGTAACTATGCGGCGATTAACGCAGCAAAAGAGAGCTGCGAATCTCTGTTCGCCATGCTGGATGAGGCTCTCGCGACACAACCGTGGCTGTCGGGCGATGAGTTTGGCGTGGGTGATATCGCCGTCGCACCGTTTGTCTGGAACCTCACCAACGTCGATCTTGAGTGGGCGCCCCGCCCCAATCTGGCGCGCTGGCTGACGAACCTGAGCGAGCGCCCGGCGTACCGCAACGTGGTGATGATCCCGGTCAGCTAAGCTATGTCCCGGACGGGCTGACCTTTAACAGCTGCCCGTCCGACTCATCGGTAAGTACGTATAAATAGCCATCCGGCCCCACCCGCACATCGCGAACCCGCTGATTGCGATCCCCCAGAATACGCCCCTCTTCCGTCACGCGATTGCCATTGACGTTCAGCACAATCACATCTTTGTCTTTCAGCGCGCCGATAAAGAGTTTGTTCTTCCACTGCGGGAAACGATCGCTGTTATAGAAGGCCATGCCGCTGATGGCCGGGGACTGTTTCCAGACAAACAGCGGCGGCTCGGTGCCTTCCACCTGTTCACCCTTCGCTTCCGGTATCGGCAATCCGCTGTAATTGATGCCGTGCGTCGCCAGCGGCCAGCCGTAGTTTTTGCCCTTTTCCGGAATATTGATCTCATCGCCGCCGCGCGGACCGTGCTCATTAAGCCACAGCGTGTCGCTCCACGGGTTCATGGCTAACCCCTGAGGGTTACGGATGCCGTAAGACCAGATCTCGGGTCGTGCGCCCTGGCGGTTTACGAACGGATTATCGTCCGGTACGGCCCCCTGGTCGGTAAGGCGCACCACTTTACCCTGCAGCTTATCCAGATCCTGGGCGGTGGGCCGCTGATTATTCTCTCCGAGAGCGATATAGAGATAGCCTTTCCCGTCGAACACCAGCCGGCCACCAAAGTGATTGCCGGTGGAAAGTTTTGGCTGCTGGCGGAAGATCACCTTGAAGCCCTCCAGCCGGGTATTGTCGTCGCTAAGACGGCCATACCCTACCGCCGTGCCCGCTTTACCGTCATCACCCGCTTCGGCATAGCTCAGCCAGACCCGGCGCGACGTGGCAAAGTCAGGGGCCAGCGCCACGTCAAGCAACCCGCCCTGGCCGTTAGCCCAGACCTTCGGCACGCCGACGATGGGATCGGAGAGCCCTTTGCCCGCCTGCCAGCGCTTAAGCTGCCCGCCTTTAAGGGTGATCAACATCCCCTGATCTTCTGGCAGGAACGCCAGCGCCCAGGGATGATCGAGTTTATTTTGCAGGACAGCAACGTTCACATCCGCAGGAGCCGCATACAGCGAGGCGGATATCAGCAACATTGGCAGGGATATAACCGAAGATCGACGCATAACGCACTCCTTTTCGAGGTATGGCATAAGGTTAGCCACTCCGCACAGGGGCGTTATTACTTTTACAAAAGCTTAAGCAGTTGGGGGAGTTGCCTCCCCCAGGATCAGCTCTGAATCAGCGGTGTATGCGATTTCAGATACTGGATGCAGAGAGTGAGATCGTTCAGACAGTTTTCCAGCTTCTCTGCGTTGACGGCGATGAACGTCGGGCAATCATGGTTGCCGGTCATCATACAGACGCCTGCGGTGGTGAGCGAACCGGCGGCACGATAGAGCATCGCCTGCTCCTCAGCATTGCAGTGCGCCCTCAGTTCAGGCGCTTTTTCACGCATGTAAGTACAAAGTTCAAAGAAGTTGTCACGCAGATGGTCGCTTTCGCTGACTGACATATACCCCTTCGCTTTCCTCAACTGCAGATAGGCCGCGAGATCGATTCGGGCGTTGATCATCTTGTTAAGAAGATCGCGTTTCAGTCTGTCAACGGACATGCTTTTTCCCCCCTTGTCAGCCTTAGAACATTCTTAGATTATGTCTATTTTTTGTTCAATTTAATGCGTCAGGTCAATAATCCGTGACGGATTACTGACATTTACAATGTTAAATGGACCTGAGCGAGCCGCTCCAGAGAGGTACCGGCGCGCGCTCACGCCCCGTTCAGGATGCTTGCCTCCCCATTGCACAGACCGCTATAAATTCTCTGCGGAAATCTGTACAATCCCTGCCCTGATAACTCCATAACTGACTACTTTTTAATCTATGAGCAATGTGACACACCAGCCGAAAATCGGCTTCGTCTCTCTGGGCTGCCCGAAAAACCTGGTGGATTCCGAACGTATCCTGACCGAGCTTCGCACCGAAGGCTATGACGTGGTACCAAGCTACGACAACGCCGATATGGTGATCGTTAACACCTGCGGCTTTATCGATAGCGCCGTACAGGAGTCTCTGGAAGCCATCGGTGAAGCACTCACCGAAAACGGCAAGGTGATTGTTACCGGTTGCCTGGGTGCCAAAGTCGATCAGATCCGCGAAGTCCACCCTAAGGTGCTGGAAATCACCGGTCCGCACAGCTACGAGCAGGTGCTGGAACATGTGCATCACTATGTGCCAAAACCAAAGCATAACCCGTTCCTGAGCCTGGTGCCGGAACAGGGCGTGAAACTCACCCCGCGTCACTACGCGTACTTAAAAATTTCCGAAGGCTGCAACCATCGCTGCACCTTCTGCATTATCCCGTCCATGCGTGGCGATCTGGTGAGCCGTCCGATTGGCGAAGTACTGGCCGAAGCCAAGCGCCTGGCCGATGCGGGCGTGAAAGAGCTGCTGGTGATCTCCCAGGACACCTCCGCCTACGGCGTGGACGTGAAGCACCGCTCCGGTTTCCACAACGGCGAGCCGGTGAAAACCAGCATGGTCGGCCTGTGCGAACAGCTCTCTAAGCTCGGCATCTGGACGCGTCTGCACTATGTCTACCCTTACCCGCACGTGGACGACGTGATCCCGCTGATGGCGGAAGGCAAAATCCTGCCGTATCTGGATATCCCGCTGCAGCACGCCAGCCCACGCATTCTGAAGCTGATGAAGCGTCCTGGCTCTGTTGACCGCCAGCTGGCGCGCATCAAGCAGTGGCGTGAAATCTGCCCGGATCTGACCCTGCGCTCCACCTTTATTGTCGGCTTCCCGGGTGAAACCGAAGAAGATTTCCAGATGCTGCTCGACTTCCTGAAAGAGGCACGTCTGGATCGCGTGGGTTGCTTCAAGTACAGCCCGGTTGAAGGGGCGACCGCCAACGAACTGGCGGATCAGGTGCCGGAAGAGGTAAAAGAAGAGCGCTGGAACCGCTTCATGCAGCTGCAACAGCAGATCTCTGCTGAACGTCTGCAGGAGAAAGTGGGCCGCGAAATCATGGTCATCATCGACGAAGTGGATGAAGAAGGCGCGATTGGCCGCAGCATGGCCGACGCCCCGGAAATCGACGGTGCGGTCTACCTGAACGGTGAAACGAAGGTCAAACCGGGCGATATCGTGCGCGTGAAAGTTGAAAACGCCGACGAATATGACTTGTGGGGCAGCCGGGTTTAATTTCGGTTTACGCCTGATGGCGCTGCGCTTATCAGGCGGGGGTGTTAACACCCGGCAAGCGTGCGCTGCCGGGCGTTATTTTTCCACTGCTGGAGAGAATTTCACAGAAATAATCGGGTTTCGTTTTTTTCACGCAGCATGCCTAAAAAGCGGAATAGCTCGTAATCGCTTTTCAGCTTGAATTTACGCATAACAATGTGTTTCTGCGCTGCAACCTTTTTGTAGTCAATATTCAAAATCTTTGCGACATCCTTGACTGTATTCCCATAGTAAAAGCCGGACATAATTTCCCGCTGCTGGAGTGATAAGATGAAATGTTTACACCCGAGGCATGATCTATATTGTGGGAAACCCTCGCTCACTAACCATTTTTCCCAGGTAACGGTGAGTTTATCCGTGATTGCACATAACGGTTCTCGTCGTACAATATAGACAATATCAGCAAAGCAGGATGGCGATCTTTCCTGAAAATCATTTTTATCCACTAGTCCAATAATAATGCCTTTACGTCGCGCGCGTAGCTCCGGGAAACAGAGGTAACGTTCGCCATTGCACAAAGAAAGAACAATCACATCGGCGTTGGCAATATTCTCCTGCGTAAAATCGGCAAGAAAATCAACTTGGCGGTTAAACCGCTTGCAGAACAACTCACTGAGAATATCTTTCATGCCTCTGCAAAACAGGACATCGGATTCGTTAATTAATATCTTTAGCATGGACAACTCGGGTTATAGCTGATAGAAAACTGTTCTTCAGGCCACATAAATTCCCGAAGGGAATGGCTTCCTCGTACCGCGTTTTCAATCGGTAAACGATAAGGCATAGTGCACTTTTAAATAAATATCAGAGGATTATTGCCCGGGAGTCATTTACTGCCAGGTAAAATCGACGTTCATCACCGACTGGAATGTACCAGGGCCAGCACTGCCCTGCGGAGTAAACATTCTGGCCGACAGTTGAAATGTTGCAGAGCGCGTGCTTACGTTGACTGGCTCACCCAGTGAATCGCCCGGCGCATAAGTCGTGCTATGACTGCGGCTGGCGATCCGCAGCGCCATATTGGTGCTGGTGCCGCTGTTTTTCCATGCTGTGGCGTCGATGGGATCGGCTGTGCCGCTCAAGGTTGCCGTTACCTTGGTCGTACCGGACGGACATTGGGTTAATAGCAGATCGAAGTCATGCCACTCGCCACCCTCCCCTGCGGTTTGCAGATCCCGGCGCTGTACGGTGCCAAGTTCCACCGTTTTGTTGACCGTGTCGGTGTCTACCGTGCAGGGGCTGGTGACAACGTTTCCTGAAACTGAAATTGACGAGTCTGCCTGCACAGCAGCAGAGAATAACGTTAAACAGAAAGCTATTTTCAGGCCGGGCTTCAACATAGAAATCACCTTTTTGCCCCGGTAAACCGGGGCGTATTGCTTGTTATTGATAGATAAAGGTTGCCGTTACAACCGAATTAATGGTGCCCGGCATGGCGCTACCCGCACTGGAATAGGCCTTGGCTTTCATCGACATGGTTACCGTGCGGTCCGCCGCCACGGCCTGAGTGATGCTCGTGCCGTTCCCCTTCAGACTGCTGGTGCTGGCCTGAATCAATGCCACCGCTACGTTGGTCGCCGTACCAGTGCTTTTGTAGTAGTTCGAACCGGCAACCGGATCGCTGGTTCCGGAAAAAGTCGCCATTACGTTTGAAGTACCGGTTGGACAATCGGTCAATTTGATGTCGAACGGCACTTCTGTAGAAGAAGAACCTGCCGTCGCCAGCATGCTCGCCTGGATATTGCCGAGATCGACGTCGATATTGCCTGAGCCGCCGTTCACGATGCACGGCGAGGCCACCACGTTGCCGGTAATATTCAGGTTGACCGTATCACCTGCAAACGCGCCCTGAGATACCATGGTTACGCCGAGCGCAGCCGCTGCGATAGTCTTTAATTTCGCCATTTATTTTATTTCCTTTTTTATTACTGATAGGTTAAATCAAGGGTCGCTGATGCGTTAGCTTTACCCGTTGAAACAGTGGTTTTGGTCTGATAATAACGGGCGGTAATCGGGAAAGTTTCCTGGCCTCCTGCCGATTGCTTCAGCACGATACGGTTATTTAATACTAATGGGATACCGTTATATAGCAGCTGCACGCCGACACCTTTTGCCACATCCGCATTTCCCTGGCCGGTTAAGGCTAATACGCTGGTGGTGCTAACATCAGGGTTTTGGGTGCCTTGTAGCATGACGTTAATATTGGCTCCAGCGTCGCAATTCAGACCCAAGCTCTGGGTATTTTGAGCACCAACTGGAGCCGTTCCCACGCCATTATTGAATGTTGCAGCCAGTACATCACCAATTGGAAAAGTTAAATTTGGCGTTGTAATAGAACACAAAGTTTGGGTTACTCTTGAGTTGATGATATAAAACTGAAGCGCATTTCCCCCGGTATCATAATATATGCTAGAAATCAATCTATCATCAAATACCCCGGACTGAATAGGACCGGTTTTCACTAAATAAAAATTATGAGGTAAAGTATCTTCTGGATAGTTGTTTGCAGGAAAAGTTTGTATAACAGCTGGGTTGGTGAAAAAGCCGTAATAACCTTGCCAGGGTTCCCCTTTTATACCTACACCAGGAATTCCAGTTTCATAAACATTATTAATCACCGTAAGTGGGCCTGTGTTCATCTTCTCATATTGTTGGCCACCATTTTTACAATCGCTAATTATCTCATTAGTGGGCTGAACTACCGCTGAGGCAATTTGTGTACCAACTGGAGCATCTCTCTGGACAATAACATTGCCAAAAGGAATATATAAATTCCATGTACCCAAATTAACGCATGCAAAAGCTGAACAGCTCATAAAGCTGGCTAACAAAAACAAAGATCTTAAATGAAAAATTAAATACATATAAACTCCCTACCTAACATCTTAATTTTAGTTGCACTGTCCGGTGGCCATCCGTACGCCGGTATTTGGGCTTTGCTCCGAAAGCGAATAATTCACCTGACACTGCTGTAAAGCGTCATTGCCCCACTTCACCAGTAATGTTCCGCTCGGACTTAACCCGGTCAAATAAACCTGACCCTTATCACCGACAATAAAGCTGTTGTTGCTCTGGCCTTTAACGGTTGCAATCGCCCCAAACGGTACAGGTTGGCCGCGGCTGTGATTCAGGGTCATCAACACCCGCTGCCCGACGTTCGCTACATAATCCGCCCTGACGATCGCACCGCGCGTTGGGATCACCGTCTTGTTGGTCAGCTCCAGCTCCACGTCATCCGGCAGGGTATCGGTTATCAGCGCCACGTCATTTTTGCGGTACGGCGTCAGGTTGCTCACCGTGGTATAGCCGCGCCAGTCGGTTTTCGCCCCGCTCTGGTTCTGGATGCTCACCCCTTTTGCCCCCGGTGCTTTTATCAGCACATTGGTTTCACCCAGCGGCTGAGAGAAGGTCACGCCGTCAGCATGGGCAATGATCCCGCCCTGCAGACCGTAGTTGAGACGATCGCTGTCTTTGTCGTAGCCGTAACCCGCCGTCACTTTGGCGTAGGTGCCTTTGTAATCGGCGTTGGCGTTGCCGGTATAGCCCACATCATTGGTGCCATAACCCTGCTGCACGTTCCAGCTCAGGGCATTGTTCTCCAGCGCGGAACCGTTCAACCCGACACTGTGCGTGGTGCCGTTGTTCTTACTGGCATTCATGCTGTAGCTGGCCCAGGTGCGCGGGAGGAATTTCTCCAGCGGTACACTGATGTTCAGCGCTATCTGCTGATCCTTGTCGTAGCTGGTCCGGTGCCCGTAGTAGTCGTTGCTACCGTTTTTGCTGTAGGTATAGGTGATGCCGTAAGTGATGCTTTTCCATGAGTTGTTATATCCGGCGCTGTAAGACTCCATGGTCTTACCGGAATTCCAGTAATCCTCACGCACGGCGCTCAGCATCAGCGCGCCCAGGTTCTGGCCGATGATCTGACTCATGGTCAACTCGGCGCGGTTACGACGACGATCTTCCAATGCCCGGTTATCGCCGTATGAATCCAGCACTTCCTGCATGCCGTAGTAGCCGCTGGTGGAGTAGCGGTAACCGGCAATAGCGAAGTTGGTGCCTGTTTCAACAAAGTTCTTGCTGTAGCGGATACGCCAGGACTGGCCGTTGCTCTTATCCAGATCCTGCGGTTTGGACCACGCCTGGGTCACATCGGTGGAGAACGCACCAAAGTCGCCCATGTTTTTACCCACACCCAACGCCAGAGACTGATACTTACTCGCTTCCTGGAAGCCGCCATACAGGGTCAGGCCCCAGGGCAGACCGTAGATCCCAGTCAACTGGCTGAACGGGGTTTTATCCACATCGCTGTTATACGAGCGGTACTGACCGCCGGTCACCGCATACTTGAAGCGCCCTTCACGCTGTAATACCGGCAGGGAGGCAAAAGCCACGGTATAGTGCTGCTCGCTGCCGTCGCTCTCTTTGACGGTCACATCGAGATCGCCTGCTCCACCGGTTGGGTACATGTCGGTAATTTCAAACGCACCCGGCGCCACATAGCTTTGGTAAATCTGATACCCATTCTGTCGAATGATCACCTGGGCATTGGTCCGGGCAATACCACGCACCACCGGGGCGTAGCCTTTCAGGGATTCCGGCATCATGTCGTCGTCGGAGGCCAGTTGCGCCCCGCGAAACGGCATGCTGTCGAACACATCCGCAGGGGAGGAGCTATCACCGGCGGTGAACTGCGCCTTAAGCGGAACAATGGCCCGCTGAGCGTAGGTGTACACCGTATCCCACCTGTCGTTGCCACTGCTGTCACGGCTCCAGGTGGTGTAGTTACGCAGCCGCCACGGGCCGATGTTGATACCCGGACGCAGGTTGGCGTACTGGCTGTTGGTATCGCTGCCGTTACCGTTGCGCGTCCAGTTGTTGGATCCGCTCAGGCTGTAGTTGAGCATCGCGGCGGTGATCCCTTCATCCCACATTTCTGGCGGCACGTAGCCACGAGCCTGCGGCGACAGCGCCGCCTGGGGAATACTGATCACCAGACGCTGGGCAGCAAAGAGAAAATCGGCAGAGGCGTGCGGGATAGCGGCTAATTTTGCGCATTCGCCGTCAGAAGAGAGAGCGGGGAACAGTTCGGTTTTCACCCCCCAACTTTTCAGCTGTGCCACGCTCAGGCAGGGCTGCAGAATCATGTCGCCATCGGCGTCCTTAACCGAATCGAAGCGAATATCACGGGTATCAACAACCTGCTCGCTGATAACCACATCAACGCGATAGGTGCCTGGTAGCTGCGACCCAGACTCAAATGCAGAGAGATCTGCCCCCTTCATCCCTGGATCATCCAGCTCGATCAAATCCGGGTTAAAAAAATCTCGGGCATAAACGGCCTGTGAGACAGCCCCCAGAGCAAACGCAATTAAGAAGGCAAGTCGTGCAGGTTTGAAGATTTTTTCCTGCTTATTATTACTCATCACAAATTTACTCCATCTGTACGAAACAGGCGTCCTTTACCCCAGCGCGAGCTAAAACGTGGCGTTATGTACGTTTCCAGTTCCGCCGTAGTCGTTAATAATTTTGAAGGTCACGGCCCCGCCGCTTACGCCTTTCGGTAAATCAAACCGTGCGGTTGCTCCTGGCAAGACATAGGTCACGTTTTCCAGCTTTTTACCGTTGATATGGATTTCGTTGAAGTTCATCACCACGTTGGTTGGGTTAGTAACCTGGATCTGATTGCCGCTACGCTGCCAGGTTAATTTGTCCGCCTGCTCTTCCGGAATCACGCCCTTCAGTGCCGTCGGGCGATAAATCAGCTTGATGCGTGTTTTCACCGCGATTTGCAGCGTGTTGTCTTTACGTGGTGCAGAAGGAATAGCCTTAATATTCAGCCAGAACAGTGATTCTTTATCCTGCGGAACTGAGCCCGCTAATACGATACGTTCCACGTTCTGCTGGTCTTTATCCAGTCGATAGAGCGGTGGCGTGATAATAAAAGGTGCTTTCTCAGCACCCCCATTTTGCGTTTCCACCCATGACTGAATTAAATAAGGTGTTGTGTCCGGGTTAGTCACGCTAATAGAGGATTCTTTTTTATTGCCGTCATAAATTACACGCGTTCCACCAATCACCACACCTGCATTGGCCGCTGAAACGCCAGCAGAAAGAATCGCAAAGGCAATTAAAGATTTACTCAGAAAGTGCATTTTATACCTCGATAAAAATGGGGCCTTGAGGCTGGCCCCAATTATTTTTCCGGCCGGGAAAATTAGTTGTAAACTACAGAGAAGTTAGCTACGGAATTTGCCGGACCAGCAGTGACTGAATCCGCAGTAGATTTGTACTGAGCGTAGAAATCCAGGGTATTGTCAGCAGTGCTGCTCAGGGCATAGCTGTAACCGTTAGAACCGTGCAGCGGCAGATCAGCCTTGTTAGCAGTCATCAGGTTAATAGCAACACCGGTCGCAACGCCTGCAACTGAGGAGTCGACAGCCAGCAGCGCTGAATTAGTTGCATCAGGCGTACCATCGAAACGCACAGCCGCAGACGTTACGGTTGCCGGGCAGTCTTTCAGTACAATTTTGAAATTAGTTGCAGCCGTTCTGTCGCCAGCAGCCGTGAATTCAGACTTATTATATTTACCCAGGTTAACGGTCTGGTTCTGCGAACCCACGTCAACAGTGCACGCTGCGTCCAGAATTTCACCGTTGAAGTTCACGATGCCAGCAGCAGCAAATGCGTTAGACATAGACAGGACAGCAGTAGCAGCGATAGCAGCAGCGATAATATTCTTTTTCATGTATTAAATTCCTTTATTGCCATATGAATTCGCGAAATTCAGGCTGCAAAATACTGATGGACTCACTTTCACATCCATATATTTTTGGGTCAGCCGTTTTATTTCTGATATGCAGCAAGCCGATTTTAAAGATATATTTTCAATAACTTTAATTTCACTTTCTCACTTGCTGAAGCGAATTTATAGAAATTATTTTTTGTACACAATTTATTTCTTTACCAACCGTAGACTTAAATGTTAACACCTAATTAACATAGTAGAATATATAATAATAATCCTAAAGGTATTGCAGAGTTGTTAACAAATCAGTCCACAATGGAACTAATATAATATTCCTTTCTTAAATGACCAGATCGATAATCATTCATGAGCCTTTAGCAATAATAAAATGATCTGGAGTAATAATAATGAATATCAAACTCAAAAACGGTCAGAATCCGGAGATTGCATCTACGCATTTGTTAAAACCCGTCGATGATATCAATAAAATAATCGAACAAATCTCCCCGTTTGCTAAGCCATTTCAGGCTAATAAAGGGGCGATTCTACGTTATTACACTGGCAATAAACGTACCTGTTATTTACTCCATCAGGGGAGCGTGACGCTGAACCGCAGGGGAGATGGGATGGTGTTAAATTCAGAACGGGCCACCTTTATTATGGGAGTAAGCAATCAGTTTGCTAACTCCGAAAACCTCTATCTGCGCGTAACAGAAGATGCACAGATGAGCAGCTTACCGCTGGAACGTTTTAACTTATTAATTGAAAGTTCTATGCTGTGGGAAAGCATGTGCAAATTATTGATTTATACCGCTTCATGCGTCTATGAACACTGCACCCTGGTTTCGCACATGTCTTCCTATGAAATCATTCGCTTTCAGTTGCAAGAACTCATGAAAGAATCAGATCGCCTCCGCGCCAGTATTACGGCGGCCAACTACATAAAAAGCCGCACCTATCTCTCCCGTAGCGGCATCATGCGTATCCTCGCCGATCTGCGCGACGCCGGTTGTATTGAGCTAAATCGTGGTACTTTGGTCTCCATCAAAAACCTGCCATTAAAGTATTGAATTCACAGCCTGCATTTTATGTGGACGGGTTCATAAACAGTATTAGACTTGCCTTCGAAACCTTTAATGTTTTTGACGAGTAGAAATACGGCAACAGGAGTATTTCAATTACTTATTTTATGCTAATAAGATTATTCTTAGCCATAGGTAGAATATCTGAAGCGAGATGTCGAGGTAAAATATATTCTTCCCCGGCATCGTTTGAGTATGCAGATAGGTAATGAACGATGCAGTATCGCGATCGACAAAATGGACAGGGCGTACGACATTCTCAACGAAATATTCACCATCAGAAATAATATCATTGCCGAAAGATCTATCCGCGACAAAGCCCATTTGTCACGCAGCAGCGTGATGCACATTCTGGCGGGGTTGAAAGAGGGGGATATGAATTAAACTCTGCGGGCGGATAAATAGTGTTAAGCTGCCGTAGGAATTTTGAGGGGCCCCATTCAGTAAGGATGCCGGGCAAACGCAGCGCCGCCCGGCTTAAATTCTGCACTTAAATCGTAATCCGGTAGCGAACGTAATCATCCACCGTGGCCAGCTTGTCATACAGCGCCCGGGCCGGATTGCCCTCCCGCGTCACCCAGTAGACCTTCGACCACCCCTTATCCCGTGCCTCAGCAATAATGGCTTCGATCAGCGCCCTGCCCGCCCCTTTGCCGCGCGCCGCGTCATCCACAAACAGATCTTCCAGATAACACACCGGCTGGGTTACCCAGGTACCTTCATGCAGCACGCAGATGGCAAAACCCACCATGCCCTGTTCGGTTTCTGCCAGTCGGCAAAACAGTCCCGAATCCGGGGATAATACCCGGCGCCAGGTCGCCAGCGTCACCGCCTCATTCAGCCCGGTGCCGTAAAAATCGAGATAGCCTTGCCACAGCGTTAACCATGCTGCGTAATCTTCCGCTTTCGCTTCACGCACGTTAATCATTGGTGTGATCCTTGATGTGTCTGATATTTCCCGATGATAACAAGGATTGCCCGGAAGCTGCCGTAATCATTCTGAAACTGCCCTCCCTCCGGGGATGGCTTCGCTGAACCAGGCTACCTTTATAGCTATCCACATCACCGGAGAAAACAATGAAAGTATTAATGGTTCTCACCTCTCACAGTGAACTGGGCAATACCAGCAAGAAAACCGGCTTCTGGCTGGAGGAGTTTGCCGCCCCGTATTATGTTTTCAAAGACGCGGGCGCCGATGTGGTGCTGGCGTCTCCCCAGGGTGGTCAGCCTCCTTTAGATCCCAAAAGCGATCAGCCCGATTTCCAGACCGGGATGACCGATCGCTTTAAAGCCGATCCGGCCGCGCAGCAGGCACTCGCTAACACGGTCAAACTCGACAGCGTGCGCCAGGAGGATTTCGACACCGTCTTCTATCCGGGTGGCCACGGTCCGTTATGGGATCTGGCGGAATCCCAAACCTCCATCGCGCTGATTGAAGCCTTTACCCGCGCGGGTAAACCGACCGGCTTCGTCTGCCATGCCCCAGGCGTGCTGCGCCATGTGAAAACCGCCTCTGGCGAGCCGCTGGTCAAGGGCCGCAAGGTGACCGGTTTTACCAACGGTGAAGAGGCCGACGTGGAACTGACCGACGTGGTGCCTTTCCTGGTGGAAGATGAGTTGAGCGCGCTGGGTGCGCATTACCAGAAAGGCCCGAACTGGGGCTCGTATATTGTCGAAGATGGTAAGCTGATCACCGGGCAGAACCCGGCAAGCTCCGAAGAGGCGGCCAAAGCGCTGGTTGCTGCGCTGCGCTAACCCCTAACCCGGCCGCTGGCCGGGCTTTTCACCTGCGTGTACCGCAAAGAGTGTTAAATGCAAAACAGTTTCAGGCTGTTAAGATTTTGCGCTTCACACGGGAGAACGCATGAACACCATTATTGACCTGTTTAACGACCATAAAAGCGAGCGCAGCTTCACCGATCAAGCCATTGATGACGCCACGCTCGAACGCATTATCAGCACTGCTTACCGTGCTCCTACCTCCGTCCATTCCCAGCAGGTGTCGGTGATCGTCACACGCGATGCCGAAAAGCGGGCGCAGATTTCGCAGATCGCCGGCGGCCAGCCGTGGATCGCCAAAGCCCCGGTGTTTATCACCTTTGTGCTGGATATGTACAAAACTGAGGTTGGCATGAAGCTGGCGGGCAAGGAGCAGATAGCGCACCAGAGCATAGAGAGCCTGGTGGCTGGCGCAACCGACGTGGGCATTGCCCTGGGCTCGGTGATGGCGGCTGCCCGCTCCGAAGGGCTGGGGATTGTGCCAATTGGCGGGATCCGTCTGAAGCCGCAAGAGCTGATTGAGTTGCTTGAGCTACCGGAACACACCTTCCCGGTGGCGGGCGTGGTGATTGGTCATGTCGATGTGCCATCCCATCACAAACCGCGTCTGCCGCTGGAGACCTTCCGCCACGACGAAGCCTATGTCACCGAGGGGCTGGAAGCGAAAATCACCCGCTACAACCAGCAGATGACCGAACACTGGCAGGCGATTAACCGTACCGACGGCGAAACCTGGAGTGAAAGCGTGAGCGGGTACTACCAGCACATTTACTTCCCGGACGTGCTGCCAGCCCTGATTAAGCAGGGCTTCGGCGTCGACAAGTAATTCCAGCCCTTACCCGGCGGCGCTTCGCTTGCGCGGGCCTACGGGTGATGGGCCCTTGTAGGCCGGGTAAGCGCAGCGCCACCCGGCAAAAATGCGCGCACCCGCTCACCCCTTAATGCGCGGGTCCAACGCGTCCCGCAGCCCATCTCCTAACAGATTAAACGCCAGCACGGTGAGGAAGATCGCCATGCTCGGGAACAGCGCCACGTGCGGAGCAATCACCATATCGGCCCGCGCCTCGTTAAGCATCGCCCCCCACTCCGGGGTCGGCGGCTGGGCGCCTAAGCCGAGAAAGGACAGGCTCGCCGCTGAGATAATCGACACCCCGATACGCATGGTGAAATAGACCACGATGGAGGAGACGGTGCCCGGCAGGATATGGTTAAACAGAATCGTGGTGTCGCTGGCACCGATACTGCGCGCCGACTCGATAAAGGTCTGCTGTTTCAGCACCAGCGTATTGCCGCGCACCAGACGGGCGAAGGCTGGAATGGAGAAGATCGCCACGGCGATAATCACGTTGGCCATGCCGTTGCCCATCACCGCCACCACCGCAATCGCCAGCAGAATGCCGGGGAAGGCAAAGAGCACGTCGCAGATGCGCATGATAATCCGGTCCCACCAGCCTTCATAATAACCTGCCAGCAGCCCCAGCACCGTGCCGATGGCCGCGCCAATCAGCACCGCAAACACCCCCGCCGCCAGCGAGATCTGCGCCCCCATCAGCACCCGGCTGAAGATATCACGCCCCAGGGAGTCCACGCCGAACCAGTGCATCATCGATGGCCCCTCGTTCAGACGGTCGTAATCGAAATAGTTCTCCGCATCGAAGGGGACGATCCACGGGGCCAGTATCGCCACCAGGATCAACATCAGCACGAACAGCCCGGCGGCGATCGCCACCGGCTGCTTGCGAAAGCGTCGCCAGAATTCATGCCACGGAGTGCGGATCTGATCCGGTTTAAGTCCCGGCATCGCCTTTAACATGGCCTGCCGGCGCCAGTTTAACAGTCGCATCTTACTTGTACCTGATAGCCGGATTAATGGCGGCATACAGGACATCCACCACTAAGTTGATAAGAATAAACTCCAGCGAAAAGAGCAGTACTTCCGCCTGGATCACCGGGTAGTCGCGCATGTCGACGGAATCGACCAGCAGGCGCCCGAGCCCCGGCCAGTTAAAGACCTTTTCCACCACGATGGAGCCGCCGAGCAGAAAACCGAACTGCAGCCCCATCATGGTGACCACTGGGATCATCGCATTACGCAGGCCATGCTTGAGGATCACCCACCTCTCGCTCACCCCCTTCGCCCGGGCGGTGCGCATATAGTCTTCATTCAGCACATCCACGAATGAAGCGCGGGTAAAGCGCGCCATCACTGCCGCCACCGCCGCGCCCAGCGTCAGCGAAGGCAGGATGTAGTGCCGCCAGCTGTCCGCGCCCACGGTAGGCAGCCAGCCCAGCTCAACGGAGAAGATCTGCATCAGCAACATCCCCAGCGCAAAGGCCGGGAAGGAAATCCCCGTCACCGCCAGCGCCATACCCAGCCGGTCCGGCCAGCGGTTACGCCACACGGCCGCCACAATCCCGGCCATCAGGCCAAACAGCACCGCCCAGGCCATGCTGGCGAGAGTCAGCCAGAAGGTAGGCATAAAGCGGCTGGCAATCTCCGCGGAAACGGGCCGACGGGAGACCATCGAGATACCAAAATCGCCCCGCAGGACATTGGTAATGTAGTGCCAGAACTGCCGGTAGAGCGGCTGATCCAGCCCCAGCTGCTTACGTACCAGCTCAATGACCGTGGCATCCGCTTCCGGGCCGGCAATCAGCCGCGCCGGATCCCCTGGTAGCATATGCACAAATAAAAAGACCAGCACCGCGACAATCAGCAGCGTCGGGATCAGGCCCAGCAGGCGTTTAATCACATAATTCAGCATGCACATTCCTCTCATCCCGCAGGCGCATACCTGCGGGAATGAGTGCTCTATTTCAGATCCGCGTCGTCAAAGCTAAAGCCGGTATCCGGCATGATGTAGAATCCGGTCAGCGCCTTGTTGTGCGCCGAGACCAGCTTCTCTACCACCAGCGGCACCCAAGGCGACTCCTTCCAGATGGTGTCCTGCGCGTCCTTGTACAGTTTCGCTTTCTCTTCCGGCTGGGTAGTTTTCAGGGCATCCGTCAGATCTTTATCCACCTGCGGATTACTGTAAAACGCGGTGTTGAACAGGGTTGGCGGCCAGTTTTGCGAGGCGAACAGCGGCGACAGCGCCCAGTCGGCTTCGCCGGTGGAGGCCGACCAGCCGGTGTAGAACATCCTTACCCCGCTCTCTTTCTGCCCTTTGCCTTCCACTTCGGCGGCACGCTGTCCGGCATCCATCGCCGTCACCTTCACCTTAATACCCACCTGCGCCAGCTGCTGCTGGGTAAACTGCAGCACCTTCTGGGCGGTGCTGTGATTGTGCGACGACCACAGGGTAGTGCTGAAGCCATTCGGGAAGCCAGCCTCTTTCAGCAGCGCGCGCGCTTTTGTCGGATTGTATTCCCACGGATGGTACTGCTGGGAGTATGCAATAGACGGCGGCACCACGCCCGTTGCCGGAGTGGCATAGCCCGCAAAGGCCACCTTCACCAGCGCCTCGCGGTTGATGGCGTAGTTGATCGCCTCGCGCACTTTCGGGTTATCGAACGGCTTTTGCGTCACGTTCATGCTGATGTAGCGCTGCATAATGGACGGGCTGGCGACCAGCTCCAGCTTGCTGTTTTTGCCGAGCAGCGCCGCCTGCTCATAGGGGATCGGGAAGGCAAACTGCGCTTCGCCGGTCTGTAGCATCGCCGCGCGGGTGTTGTTATCCACCACCGGACGCCAGGTGATGGTGTCCAGCTTCGGCAGCCCTTGCTGCCAGTAACCGGCAAACTTCTTCACCTTCACAAAGTCGGTCTGGTTCCAGGTCACCAGCTCATACGGCCCGGTGCCCACCGGATGAAAACCAATCTCTTTGCCATATTTTTTCAGCGCCTCGGGGGAGATCATCGCCGTGGCCGGGTGCGCCAGAATGTTGATAAAGGCGGAGAACGGTTCCTTGAGAGTAATTTTTACCGTGGTGGGATCGACGGCTTCAGTGCTGGCGATATTTTTATAGAGGTTGTAGCGCTTGAGGCTGTTGTCCGGGTTGCTGGCGCGATCGAGGTTGACCTTCACCGCCTCGGCATTGAAGTCGGTGCCGTCCTGGAACTTCACCCCGCTGCGCAGCTTGATGGTGTAGACCAGCCCGTCGTCAGAGACGGTATAGCTCTCGGCCAGCACGTTTTTCAGCTGCATCTCTTTATCGAGGCCGAATAGCCCCTGATAAAACGACTTTGCCACCTGCTGGGAGAGCGTGTCGTTGGCGTCATAGGGATCGAGGGTGGTGAAATTGGAGGCCACCGCCACTACCACATCTTTTGCTGCGAAGGCCGGCGTGGCCGCGAGGGCCGCCGTTAGGCTCGCGGCTAACAGCCATCTGCGAGCAACAAATTTTGTCATGTTCTTCTCCTGTTGTTCCCTGCTGTCTTAAGTTATAAACGCGAAAAAGCATTGTCCTGACGCGGCGGTGCGACAAAATGGCCGGGGCTGACCTCCCGCAACGCCACGCGCTCGGTGGGTTCTCCCCGCTGGCGAATGTTACCCGGCAGCTCGTCCTGCAACAGCACCCGTCGGGCCTGCCGGTGAGCCGGATCGGCCACCGGCACCGCCGCCAGCAGTTTGCGGGTGTAAGGGTGCTGGGGATTTTCAAACACCGCACGACGCGGGCCAATCTCGACAATCTGCCCGAGGTACATCACCGCCACCCGGTGGCTGATGCGCTCCACCACCGCCATATCATGGGAAATAAACAGAAACGCGATGCCCATCTCCCGCTGCAAATCGAGCAGCAGGTTAATGATCTGCGCCCGGATGGAGACATCCAGCGCCGAGACGGACTCGTCGGCAATCACTACCTTCGGGTTCAGGGCCAGCGCGCGGGCAATACAGATCCGCTGCCGCTGGCCGCCGGAAAATTCATGGGGATAGCGCCAGGCGTGTTCCGGTTTGAGGCCCACACGCTCCAGCAGCCACGCCACCCGCCGCTGGGCGGCATCCCCGTCCAGCAGGTTATGCACCCGCAGCGGCTCCATAATCGAATAGCCCACCGTCTGGCGGGGATCGAGGGAGGCGTAGGGATCCTGGAAAATAAACTGAATATCCCGCCGCAGGGGTTGCAGCTTCCCGGCCGGCAGGGTGTCGATGCGCTCACCGTTAAAGGTGATGGTGCCCTCCTGGGCCTCCACCAGCCGCAGCAGCGCCCGGCCGGTGGTCGATTTGCCGCTGCCGGATTCGCCCACCAGCGACAGCGTTTCGCCGGGCCATAAATCGAAACTGACGCTCTCCACCGCGTGGACTTCGCGCTTGACGCGGTTAAACAGGCCGCCGCGCAGCGGAAAGCGGGTCACCAGGTCACGCACCTGTAAAATGGGCTCGCCGGGCACCACGGTATCCTGCTCGGTTTCAGCCTCCTGATAGCCGGGTTCGGCAAGGGAGAACAGTGGAAAACGCCGGGGCAGATCGCTGCCGTTCATCGCTCCCAGACGTGGCACCGCGGCCAGCAGCGCCTTCGTATAGGGGTGCTCAGGGGCATGGAAAATCTGCTCCACGGTGCCGGTTTCCACCGCCTCGCCCTGATACATCACCAGCACCCGATCGGCGATATCCGCCACCACGCCCATGTCGTGGGTGATAAAGATCACCCCCATCTCCATCTCCTCCTGCAACACCTTGATGAGCTGCAGGATCTGCGCCTGGATGGTGACGTCCAGCGCGGTGGTCGGTTCATCGGCAATCAGCACCGCCGGGCGACAGGAGAGCGCCATGGCGATCATCACCCGCTGGCGCATGCCGCCGGAAAGCTGGTGCGGGTAACGCGACAGCACAGCATCGGCCTCCGGGATCCGCACCTGCTCCAGCATGCGCCGGGCTTCGGCCAGCGCCCCCTCGCGGTTCAGACCCTGATGCAGGCGAATGGATTCGGCGATCTGCTCCCCCACCGGAAAGACCGGATTGAGGGAGGTCATCGGCTCCTGGAAAATCATGGCGATATCCGCGCCGCGCACGCTGCGCATCTGGGAGGCGTTCAGGGTAGTGAGATCGCTCACCTGGCCGTTACGACGGCGCAGCAGCAGGCTGTCGCACGCCACCTGCCCGCCGGACTGTTCAATCAGGCGCATCAGCGACAGCGCGGTCACCGATTTACCGGAACCGGACTCACCGACGATCGCCAGCGTCTCGCCGCGTTTTAGCGAAAAAGAGAGGTGTTTAACCGCCGGGATCGACTGATGGTTGTCAGGAAAGGCAACGTTCAGGTTGTGCACCGCCAGCACCTGCTGACTGTCCAGTTCATCACTGTGCGGCATGCCTCTCCCCCTTATTCACGGTAAATTCCGGTGCTCGGCGTATCGCCTGCGTATCCCCAGGCACGGTACATGCCCTCACTGTTAAACGGTAGTGCCACATTGCCCTCGCGATCGATGGCAATCAGCCCGCCGCTGCCCTCCAGCGCCGGAAGTTTTTCCATTACCACCCGCTCGCAGGCTTCTGCCAGGCTTAAGCCGCCGTAGTCCATCAGCGCGGCGATATCATAGGCGGCCAGGGTGCGGATAAATACTTCGCCAGTGCCGGTACAGGAGACCGCCACGCTGGCGTTATTGGCATAGCAGCCTGCACCGGGCAGCGGGCTGTCGCCCACCCGACCGGGCAGTTTATTGGTCATTCCCCCGGTGGAGGTGGCCGCGGCCAGATTGCCCGCTTTATCCAGCGCGACGGCGCCCACGGTACCCATTTTGCTCGCCTCGTCCAGCGGGGCGGCGTGGTCGAGCCGGGTCTCACCCGCCCCGCGCGCCGCCAGCAGTTGCTGATAGCGCTCCGGGGTAGAGAAAATCTCCGGCGACACCGCCTCCATGCCGTGGGCAAAGGCGAATTTCTCGGCGCCCTCCCCGACCAGCAGCACGTGCGGGCTCTGCTCCATCACCAGACGGGCGGCCAGCACCGGGTTGCGCAGATGGCTGACCCCGGCCACGGCGCCCGCTTTCAGGGTAATGCCGTCCATCACGCAGGCATCCAGCTCGTGGGTTTCGTCGCGGGTAAACACCGCGCCAATCCCGGCGTTAAACAGCGGGCACTCCTCCAGCAGACGTACCGCTTCGGTGACCACATCCAGCGCGCTCTCTCCCGCCTCCAGCATTCGCTGGCCGGTTTCCACAATCGATGAGAGCGCCTCAACGTAGCGCCTTTCCTGTTCCTGACTAAGCTGCGCGCGGGTGATAGCCCCGGCGCCGCCGTGGATTGCAATGACTGCCTTCCCCATTTACTTTACCTTTGGGCACGTTATGGCCGCTTTTTTTATAAATATCATTATCGTGGCTGACAATTCATATAATTTTTGAATATAGAAAGACGTCACGGTGATGTAAAGGGTAAGCCCATGGTGTCATACAGTTAACGGCACTTTTCTGCCATAATGGCCGCCTTCGTTATTCTCTCCCTGGAGTGACCCATGGATTTTACCGCCGGACTGATGCCGCTTGAGACGGCACTCACCCAGATGCTCGATCGTATTTCTCCGCTTACAGAGCAGGAAACCTTACCGCTGCTGCGCTGCTTTGGCCGCGTGACCGCCGCCGACATCATCTCTCCCCTGAACGTGCCGGGCTTTGATAACTCAGCGATGGATGGCTACGCCGTGCGTCTGGCGGATCTGGCGGCAGGTACCGCGCTGCCGGTGGCGGGAAAAGCCTTTGCCGGTCAGCCTTTCCAGGGTGAATGGCCTGCCGGAAGCTGCGTGCGCATTATGACCGGCGCGCCGGTGCCGCCAGGCTGCGATGCGGTGGTGATGCAGGAGGAGACCGAACAGACCGACGATGGCGTGCGTTTTACCGCCAGCGTTAAGCCGGGACAAAATATCCGCCGCAGCGGGGAAGATATTGCCCTCGGCGCGACCGTCTTCCCGGCGGGGACAAAACTGACCGTCGCCGAACTGCCGGTGCTAGCCTCGCTGGGCATTGCAGAGATCGCCGTGGTGCGCCAGGTGCGCGTGGCGCTCTTCTCCACCGGCGATGAGCTTCAGTTGCCGGGCCAGCCGCTGGCCGAAGGGCAGATCTACGACACCAACCGGCTGGCGGTGCACCTGATGCTGGAGCAGCTCGGCTGTGAGGTGATCAACCTCGGCATTATTCCTGACGATCCGCAAAAACTGCGCGAAGCCTTTATTGAGGCGGATCGCGTGGCCGACGTGGTCCTGAGCTCCGGCGGCGTCTCGGTGGGCGAAGCGGACTACACCAAAACGATCCTCGATGAACTGGGTGAGATCGGCTTCTGGAAGCTGGCCATCAAGCCCGGCAAACCTTTCGCCTTCGGCAAACTGCCGGATAGCTGGTTCTGCGGCCTGCCAGGGAACCCGGTCTCTGCGGCGCTCACCTTCTACCAGCTGGTACAGCCATTGCTGGCGAAGCTCTCCGGCAACCGGGCGCACAGCCTGCCTGCCCGCCAGCGCGTGCGCGCCGCCACCCGGCTGAAAAAATCGCCGGGCCGTCTCGACTTCCAGCGCGGCATTCTGGCGCGTAACGCCGACGGCGAGCTGGAGGTGAGCACCACCGGCCATCAGGGCTCGCATATTTTCAGCTCCTTCAGCCAGGGCAACTGCTTTATCGTGCTTGAGCGCGAACGCGGTAACGTGGAAGCGGGTGAGTGGGTGGAAGTCGAGCCGTTTAACGCCCTGTTTGGAGGCTAACCATGACGGTGGAGCTGAGCGACAACGAGATGCTGCGCTACAATCGCCAGATTGTGCTGCGCGGTTTTGATTTCGACGGCCAGGAAGCGTTAAAAGCCGCGAATGTGCTGGTGGTCGGCCTCGGCGGATTAGGCTGCGCCGCGGCGCAGTATCTGGCGGCGGCCGGTGTCGGGCGCATGACGCTGCTCGATTTCGACACCGTGTCGCTCTCCAACCTGCAACGCCAGACCCTGCACAGCGATGCGACCCTGGGCGAGCCGAAAGTGGTCTCGGCCCAGGCATCACTTTCGCGCATCAACCCCAACGTGCAGTTTACGCTGCTCAACGCCCTGCTTGATGACGCCGCGCTGTCTGACCAGATTGCCCAACACGATCTGGTGCTCGACTGCACCGACAACGTCACCATTCGCAATCAGCTCAACGCCGGCTGTTTCGCTCATAAGACGCCGCTGGTCTCCGGGGCAGCGATCCGTATGGAAGGCCAGGTGAGCGTCTTTACGTACGCGGAGGGCGAGCCCTGCTACCGCTGCCTGAGCCGTCTGTTTGGCGAAAACGCCCTGACCTGCGTTGAGGCAGGAGTGATGGCGCCGCTAGTGGGGGTGATCGGTTCGATGCAGGCGATGGAGGCGATTAAGGTGCTGACCCGTTACGGCACGCCCGCGGCGGGGAAAATCGTCATGTATGACGCGATGACCTGCCAGTTCCGCGAGATGAAGCTGATGCGCAATCCGGGGTGTGAGGTGTGCGGGGGGTAAAAACATGCCGGGTGGCGGCTTCGCCTTACCCGGCCTACAAAAACCTCGAACCGTAGGCCGGGCAAGCGTTAGCGCCGCCCGGCAATAAGGTCAGATCGATGTCCGTCCAAAGGCGTTCTGCCAGTCCTGCTCGAATTTTGCGATCGCGGCGTCCACCGCCGGAGAGGTAATCAGTTGCTGGGCCACATCCAGCGGCAGGGTGATGGATTCACAGCCCGCCAGCAGGCAGTCCAGCGCCTGACGCGGGGTTTTGAAGCTTGCGGCCAGCACTTTGGCGTGCGGCGCGTGGAGCGTCAGCAGCTGTTGCAGCTCCGCCACCGTCTGAATGCCATCCCCGCCCTGCGCATCCACGCGGTTGACGTAGGGCGCGACATACTCCGCCCCCGCCAGCGCCGCCATCAGCCCCTGCGCCGCGCTGTAGACCGCTGTACCGAGCGTCGGCACGCCCTGCACTTTCAGCATTTTAATGGCCGCCAGCCCTTCCGCCGTGACCGGCACTTTGACCACCAGATCGGCCACGATACCGCGCAGCTTCAGCGCATCTTCCACCATCCCTTCCGCGGTGGTCGCCATCACCTGGGCAAACAGACGGCCCTGGCCGCCCATCGCCTCCTGCAGCTGCGGTAGCAAGACTTCCAGCGGCGTTTTGCCCGCGGCAACAATGCTTGGGTTGGTGGTGACGCCTGCCAGCGGAAAGACGCGGGCCAGTTTTTTAACAGTAATGACGTCGGATGTGTCGAGATACAGTTCCATGATGGGGTCCTCAAAAATGACTATGCCGTAACCCTAGCACGGCAAAACCTGCCTCAGAGTTGATTTGCGTCAAGATAACCTTCATTCGAAAGTAATTTAATCTTCATACGCAACAAGAGGCGACATTATGATCTTCAACATTCAGCGTTATTCGACACACGACGGCCCCGGTATTCGTACCGTGGTCTTTATGAAAGGCTGCTCCCTGGACTGCCGCTGGTGTCAGAACCCGGAAAGCCGCGAACGCTCGCGGGATCTGCTGTTCGACGCTCGCCTGTGCCTGGAGGGGTGCAACCTCTGCCAGCAGGCGGTGCCCGCGGTCATCCACCGCACGCTGAATGGCCTGGTGATCCACCGCGAAAAACTCGACGATACCCACCTGGATGCCCTCACCCACTGCTGCCCGACCCAAGCCCTGACCGTCTGCGGTGAAGAGAAGCAGGTGGAGGAGATCATGGCGACCGTCCTGCGGGATAAGCCGTTCTACGATCGCAGCGGCGGCGGCGTCACCCTCTCCGGAGGCGAACCTTTTATGAACCCGACGCTGGCCCGCGCCCTCTTCCAGGCCAGCCACGACGCGGGCATTCATACCGCCGTGGAAACCTGTCTGCATGTGCCGTGGCACTATATCGAACCGTCGTTACCGTACATCGATCTGTTTCTCGCCGACCTGAAACATGTCGACGGTGCGGTCTTTAAGCAGTGGACCGACGGCTCGGCGAAACGGGTGCTGGATAACCTCAGACGCCTCGCTGCCGCCGGGAAAACGCTCACCATTCGCGTGCCGCTGATCCAGGGCTTTAACGCCGATGAAGCGTCGATTACCGCGATTACCAATTTTGCCGCGGATGAACTGAACGTCCGTGACATCCATTTTTTACCGTATCACACGCTGGGCATGAACAAATACACCCTGCTCGGCCAACCCTACTCCGCCCCTGATAAACCGCTCGATAATCCTGCATTACTGGACTTTGCCCGGCAGTACGCCGCCCAGAAAGGGTTAACCGCGACCTTACGAGGATAATGTTATGACACAGCTGAATCTTACTACCCTGAGCGATCGCATTAAGGCGCATAAAACTGCCCTGGTCCATATTGTTAAGCCGCCGGTCTGTACCGAACGTGCGCAGCACTATACCGAAATGTACCAGCAGCATATGGATAAGCCGATCCCGGTCCGCCGCGCGCTGGCCCTGGCGCATCACCTGGCGCAGCGCACTATCTGGATCAAACATGACGAACTGATTATTGGTAACCAGGCAAGCGAAGTGCGCGCCGCGCCGATCTTCCCGGAATACACCGTCTCGTGGATTGAAAAAGAGATCGACGATCTCGCCGACCGTCCGGGCGCGGGCTTTGCGGTAAGCGAAGAGAACAAACGCGTTCTGCATGAACTCTGCCCGTGGTGGCGTGGCCAGACGGTGCAGGATCGCTGCTACGGTATGTTCACCGATGAGCAAAAAGGCCTGCTGGAAACCGGGATTATTAAAGCCGAAGGCAACATGACCTCCGGCGACGCCCACCTGGCGGTGAACTTCCCGCTGCTGCTGGAAAAGGGGCTCGACGGCCTGCGCCACAAGGTGGCCGAGCGCCGCTCCCGCATCAACCTGACGGTGCTGGAAGATCTGCACGGTGAACAGTTCCTGAAAGCGATCGATATCGTGCTGGAAGCGGTAAGCATGCATATCGAACGCTTTGCCGACCTGGCGCGTGAGATGGCCGCCAGCGAAACCCGCGAAAGCCGCCGCGACGAGCTGCTGGCCATGGCGGAAAACTGCGATGTGATTGCCCACGAACCGCCAAAAACCTTCTGGCAGGCACTGCAGCTGTGCTACTTCATCCAGCTGATCCTGCAGATTGAGTCCAACGGCCACTCCGTCTCCTTTGCCCGGATGGACCAGTATCTCTACCCGTACTACCGCCGCGACGTGGAGCTGAACCAGTCTCTGGATCGTGAACACGCCATCGAATTGCTGCACAGCTGCTGGCTGAAGCTGCTGGAAGTGAACAAGATCCGCTCCGGCTCGCACTCCAAAGCCTCTGCCGGTAGCCCGCTGTACCAGAACGTCACCATCGGCGGTCAGAAACTGGTGAACGGTGTGGCGATGGATGCGGTGAACCCGCTCTCCTACGCCATTCTGGAATCCTGCGGTCGTCTGCGCTCCACCCAGCCGAACCTGAGCGTGCGCTACCACGCGGGCATGAGCAACGACTTCCTCGACGCCTGCGTTCAGGTGATCCGCTGTGGCTTCGGGATGCCAGCCTTCAACAACGATGAGATTGTGATCCCGGAATTTATCAAGCTCGGGGTAGAGAAAGAGGACGCCTACGACTATGCGGCCATCGGCTGTATCGAAACCGCAGTAGGCGGCAAGTGGGGCTACCGCTGCACCGGCATGAGCTTCATTAACTTCGCCCGCGTGATGCTGGCGGCGATGGAGGGCGGCCGCGACGCCACCAGCGGTAAAGTATTCCTGCCGCAGGAAAAAGCGCTCTCGGCGGGCAACTTCAACAACTTTGACGAAGTGATGGCCGCCTGGGATAGCCAGATCCGCTATTACACCCGCAAGTCCATCGAAATCGAGTACGTGGTGGACACCATGCTGGAAGAGAACGTCCACGACATTCTCTGCTCGGCGCTGGTGGATGACTGCATTGAGCGCGCGAAGAGCATCAAGCAGGGCGGCGCGAAGTACGACTGGGTATCCGGCCTGCAGGTGGGCATCGCCAACCTCGGCAACAGCCTGGCGGCAGTGAAGAAGCTGGTCTTTGAACAGGGGGCGATTGGTCAGCAGCAGCTGGCGGCGGCCCTTGCGGATGATTACGAGGGACTGACCCATGAGCAGCTGCGCCAGCGTCTGATCAACGGCGCGCCGAAGTACGGTAACGACGATGACAGCGTGGATCTGCTCCTGACCCGTGCCTACCAGACCTACATCGAAGAGCTGAAGCAGTACCATAACCCGCGCTACGGTCGCGGCCCAATTGGCGGGAAATATTACGCCGGCACCTCGTCCATCTCCGCCAACGTACCGTTTGGCGCGGCAACTATGGCGACCCCGGACGGGCGTAAAGCGCATACTCCGCTGGCGGAAGGGGCCAGCCCGGCCTCCGGTACGGACCACCTGGGCCCAACCGCGGTTATCGGCTCCGTGGGCAAACTGCCTACCGAGGCGATTCTGGGCGGCGTGCTGCTGAACCAGAAGCTCAACCCGGCAACGCTGGATAACGACAGCGACCGCCAGAAGTTGATGGTGCTGTTGCGTACCTTCTTCGAGGTGCATAAAGGCTGGCATATCCAGTACAACATTGTGTCGCGCGAAACGCTGCTGGAAGCGAAGAAACACCCGGATCAGTATCGTGACCTGGTGGTGCGCGTGGCGGGTTACTCGGCGTTCTTCACCGCCCTGTCGCCGGATGCGCAGGACGATATTATTGCGCGTACTGAGCATACGCTGTAAACAAACGCCGGGTGGCGCTACGCTTACCGGGCCTACAATTCTCCCGTAGGCCGGGTAAGCGTAGCGCCACCCGGCTTTTCACTTTCATTCGAAATTAAATTTGTGGTTTTGGTCACATTGTTATTAGAATGTTGCTGGTCGCAGTAACATCCAGGAGCGCAATGTATGACCGTTAAAGTTATCGTCACTGATATGGACGGGACTTTTCTTGATGACGCCAAGCAGTACGATCGTGACCGCTTTCAGGCGCAGTTCCAGCAACTTCAGGCCCGCAATATCGAGTTCGTTGTCGCCAGCGGCAACCAGTATTACCAGCTCATCTCCTTCTTCCCGGAGCTGAAATCGCAGATCTCCTTCGTGGCGGAGAACGGCGCGCTGGTGTTCGATCACGGCGAGCAGATTTTCCACGGCGAACTGACGAAACATGAGTCGCAGATTGTCATTGGCGAACTGCTGAAAGATAGCGCCCTGAACTTTGTCGCCTGCGGTCTGGAGAGTGCTTACGTCAGCGACAAGGCACCCGACGCCTTCGTCGACCTGATGTCAAAACATTATCACCGCTTACAGCGCATCAGCGACTATCGCGACATCGACGACGTGCTGTTCAAGTTTTCGCTGAACCTGCCTGACAGCGATATCCCGAACCTGATTGACGCCCTGCATGTCTCCCTTGACGGCATCATGAAGCCGGTGACCAGCGGGTTTGGTTTTGTCGATCTGATCATTCCCGGCCTGCATAAAGCCAACGGCATCAGCCGCCTGCTGAAGCGCTGGCACATCTCTCCGCAGGCGTGCGTGGCCATTGGCGACAGCGGTAACGATGCCGAAATGCTGAAATTTGCCCACTACTCCTTCGCCATGGGTAACGCGGGCGAAAATATCAAAGCTATCACCCGCTATCAGACCGACGACAACAACCACCAGGGCGCGCTGAACGTGATTCAGGCCGTCCTCGATAACACCCCGCCTTTCAGCAACTGATTTTCTCGCCGGAGCCTCCTCCGGCGAACCTTTCTCTTTCTCTCCGGGTTGTGCACTTCATCAAGTTATTTAACTTGCATTAACTTATTTTTAACCTAAAGTATCACTTGTAATTACTTTTACTTTCGAATGAAAGATAGCGAGGCTGTTATGACCTTAACGTTTACCAGTGAAACTTTGCCCGCTGACCATAAAGCGGCCATCCGCCAGATGAAACGCGAGCTACGGGCGCAGATTGGCGACGTACAGGGCGTGTTTGATCGCCTGAGCGATAAAATTGCCAGCCGCGTGGCAGAAATTAATGCCCTGAAAAGCAAAGGCGATCCTGTCTGGCCGGTGATCCCCTTTGCCGACGTGCAGAGCGGTAATATCAGTCCGGCGCAGCGCGAGGCGGTGAAACGCCGGGGCTGTGCGGTGATCAAAGGTCATTTCCCGCGCGAGCAGGCGCTGGCGTGGGATAACGCGATGCTCGACTATCTGGATCTCAACCGTTTTGATGATGTCTATAAAGGTCCGGGAGATAACTTCTTTGGCACCCTCACCGCCTCCCGCCCGGAGATCTACCCGATCTACTGGTCGCACGCCCAGATGGAAGCTCGTCAGAGCGAAGAGATGGCCCAGGTGCAGTCATTCCTGAACCGTTTATGGACTTTTGAGAGTAACGGCAAGCAGTGGTTCAACCCGGACGTCAGCGTGATCTACCCGGACCGCATTCGTCGTCGTCCGCCGGGAACCACCTCGAAGGGGCTCGGAGCGCACACTGACTCCGGCGCGCTAGAGCGCTGGCTGCTTCCGGCCTATCAGCAGGTCTTTGCCCGGGTCTTTGATGGCAATATCGAGCAGTACGATCCGTGGGATGCCGCCCACCGCACCGAAGTGGAAGAGTACACCGTGGAGAACACCACCAAATGCTCGGTGTTCCGCACCTTCCAGGGCTGGACGGCGCTCTCAGACATGATCCCGGATCAGGGGCTGCTGCACGTGGTGCCGATCCCGGAAGCGATGGCGTACATTCTGCTGCGTCCGCTGCTGGATGATGTGCCGGAAGATGAACTCTGCGGCGTGGCGCCAGGTCACGTGCTGCCGATTTCCGAGAAGTGGCATCCGCTGTTAATAGAAGCGCTAACCAGCATTCCGGCGCTGGAAGCAGGTGACTCCGTGTGGTGGCACTGCGATGTGATCCACTCGGTGGCCCCGGTCGAGAACCAGCAGGGCTGGGGCAACGTGATGTACATTCCGGCGGCGCCGATGTGCGAGAAAAACCTCGCCTACGCGAAGAAGGTGAAAGCGGCGCTGGAAACCGGGGCTTCCCCGGGCGATTTCCCGCGTGAAGATTATGAAGCGACATGGCAGTCACGCTTCACCGTTGATGATCTGAACATTCACGGCAAGCGCGCACTTGGCATGGCCTGATCCCTTTACGGCGGCGCGTCCAGTATGGGCGTCGCCGCCCCGCTTAATCTCCCCCCGGTAATTTTGTGACCGCGCTCCGGTTACGTTAAAAATCATTTTTCTTAACGCAAACAACAGGTCATGATGTCTCACTGCATAACGGTTACAAAGTGTGTGCCGCTTTTACCCCGCTTTTTGCACGAAACTGCCTGATTTCCGCCCGCGACCGGTTCTCCCTTCTTTTAAGTTGTTATACCAATTTCCCGAGAGTTATATGACAGGTGAAATGCACCATAATTGGTATACCAATTATATAAACGCAGTGATATCGTATTTAAAAACAAGAAGTTATGAAAAATGCGGGGGAAAGCGTGCAGAAAGGGGGAAAGCAGACCCTCCCCGGACGGGAAGGGTCAGAAACGGATGATTAGCCGTCGATACCTTTGCTGCGCAGGTAGTCTTCGTAGTTACCGCTGAAGTCCACCACGCGCTCCGGCGTAATTTCAATTACGCGGGTCGCCAGCGAGCTGACGAACTCACGGTCGTGAGAGACGAAGATCAGGGTGCCCTGATACATCTCCAGCGCCATGTTCAGCGATTCGATCGATTCCATATCCAGGTGGTTGGTCGGTTCGTCCATCACCAGGATGTTCGGTTTCTGCATCATCAGCTTGCCGAACAGCATACGGCCCTTCTCACCACCGGAGAGGACCTTCGCCGGTTTTTTGATGTCGTCCTGGCTGAAGAGCAGACGGCCCAGGAAGCTGCGCACCACCTGCTCATCGTCGCCTTCTGATTTCCACTGGCTCATCCATTCGAATACGGTCAGGTCGTTTTCAAACTCATACTCGTGGTCCTGCGCGTAATAGCCGATAGAGGCGTTTTCTGACCACTTCACGGTACCGCTGTCCGGCTGTAGTTCGCCTACCAGGGTTTTCAGCATGGTGGATTTACCCACGCCGTTGGCGCCGATAATCGCGATCTTCTCCCCCACTTCCAGCAGCAGGTTGAAGTTTTTAAACAGTGGCCCCTCTTCAAAGCCCTTAGTGAGGGCTTCCACTTCCAGCGCGTTACGGAACAGTTTCTTATCCTGCTCGAAGCGGATGAACGGGTTCTGACGGCTGGAGGCTTTAACCTCTTCCAGCTTGATCTTGTCAATCTGACGGGCGCGGGAGGTGGCCTGACGGGATTTAGAGGCGTTGGCGCTAAAGCGGCTGACGAAGGATTGCAGGTCGGCAATCTGCGCCTTTTTCTTGGCGTTGTCAGCCAGCAGACGCTCACGCGCCTGGGTCGCGGCGGTCATGTACTCGTCGTAGTTGCCCGGATAAACGCGCAGCTCGCCGTAGTCGAGATCGGCCATGTGGGTGCAGACCATGTTCAGGAAGTGACGGTCGTGCGAGATGATGATCATGGTGCTGTTACGCTCGTTCAGCGTCTGCTCCAGCCAGCGAATGGTGTCGATGTCCAGGTTGTTCGTCGGTTCGTCGAGCAGCAGGATATCCGGGTTGGAGAAGAGCGCCTGCGCCAGCAGAACACGCAGCTTCCAGCCTGGCGCGACTTCACTCATCGGGCCGTAATGCTGTTCAACCGGAATACCGACGCCGAGCAGCAGCTCACCGGCACGGGCTTCGGCGGAATAGCCGTCCATTTCGCCGTACTGGGTTTCGAGATCGGCCACTTTATAGCCATCTTCTTCGCTCATTTCGGCAAGGCCGTAGATGCGATCACGCTCCTGCTTCACTTCCCACAGCTCAACGTGACCCATGATCACCGTATCAAGCACGGTGAACGCTTCAAAGGCGAACTGATCCTGACGCAGCTTACCGATGCGCTCGTTCGGATCGAGAGAAACGTTGCCCAGGGTCGGCTCTAAATCGCCGCCGAGGATCTTCATGAAGGTGGATTTTCCGCTACCGTTGGCACCAATCAGGCCGTAACGGTTGCCGCCGCCAAACTTGACGGAAATGTTTTCAAACAGCGGCTTACTGCCAAACTGCATAGTGACGTTGCTGGTAACTAACACGGGAGATTCCTGCGAGAAGTGTGATAAACCCGGCATTATGCCACAATTCCGAAATGAGATCCCGCTTAACAACGTAGCGCTACACTTTAACAGAATTGAAAAAAGTGTGATTTAGTACACATCCGAATTCCATGCGGGTGGGAATGCACATATAATGCGCTCCCTAAACCGTTCTGACTTTTAAACAACCTGCCAACGTGGCACAGATACCTCGCACAACATGAATATGAAATTAACTTCGCTTTTTGCGGCGGCGTTTGCCGTAGTAGGGTTTTGCAAGACCGCTTCTGCTGTCACCTATCCACTGCCAACCGACGGTAGCCGTCTGGTCGGTCAGAACCAGGTTGTGACCATTGAAGAAGGCAACAGCCAGCCGCTGGAATATTTCGCAGCAGAATATCAGCTTGGCCTCTCCAACATGATGGAAGCTAACCCGGGCGTCGATCCGTACCTGCCGAAAGGCGGCACCGTGCTGAACATTCCTCAGCAGCTGATCCTGCCGGATACCGTACATGAAGGTATCATCATCAACAGCGCCGAAATGCGTCTGTACTACTACCCGAAAGGCACCAACACCGTAATCGTGCTGCCAATCGGTATCGGCCAGCTGGGTAAAGATACCCCGATGAACTGGACTACCAAAGTTGAGCGTAAGAAAGCGGGCCCAACCTGGACCCCAACCGCGAAGATGCACGCGGAATACATCGCCGCGGGCGAGCCGCTGCCAGCCGTTGTGCCTGCGGGCCCGGATAACCCGATGGGTCTGTACGCGCTCTACATTGGCCGCCTGTATGCGATTCACGGCACCAATGCCAACTTCGGTATCGGCCTGCGCGTGAGCCACGGTTGTGTGCGTCTGCGTAACGACGACATCAAATTCCTGTTCGAAAACGTACCGGTGGGTACTCGCGTGCAGTTCATCAACGAGCCTGTCAAAGCGACCACCGAGCCGGATGGCAGCCGTTACCTCGAAGTGCATAACCCGCTCTCTACCAGCGAAGAGCAGATCGACAATAACGTAACTGTGCCAATTACCCTGACCAGCAATGTGCAGGCGGTGACCGGCCAGCAGGATGTGGATGCGACGATTGTGGATCAGGCGATTCAAAACCGTTCGGGGATGCCGGTTCGGTTGAACTGATGGTAATAGGAACAATTCTGCTGAAACAGTGGAATTGTTCCGTTCACTAAAGCATTTCTGCATTATGTTCACCCCGCTGCGGTGAACGTGTTAAGGGGGCTATCGCCGCCCCCTTAACAATCCCGGCTCCCGGCAAAGAAAATCGCCGCTTCGCGGTCCCCTCAGCTTATTCCTTCCGGCTTTCGGGTCGGGCGTGATCCTACATCCATGTAGGTCACGCCCTCTCGGCGCATCCATGCGCCTCGCCCCGGCCTACAGGAAACGCTTCGGCGATTTTCAGCCGGACTCTCGCCCCCTCCACCTTTCCAGCTGTTTGAAAAAACTTAAAAGAGTCTTTTAACAATTTCTGCATGTGGCACGGGTGTTGAGTTCCGCTGAAATCGGCGAACCGGAGACCGGATGACAAGGGCTGGACGCCAGGGATGGCGGCCAGAGGCGAATCGAGACAGGATGTCGAGTTGAGCCGACCGCAGGCAGCAGGTCGGGAGGTGAGCGCAGTGCGAAGCACCGATTTCTTGCGGGGCCGCGGGGATTGAAAAGGGGGCCGCGGTGGCCCCCTTTTCCCGTTCACGTGTGCTGGAACGTCATATTCTATCCGTCATAAAGTGAACGGAACTTACCTCTGAATGGCGAATATGCAATTTCTTTCCAAAGCGCTAAATCATCCCCTCGGCGCATCCCCAAACACAGCATAATCCGGCAGCTGCACCTTCTGATACGGCTCCCATCCCCCGCCAAGCGCTTTATAGAGCGCCACCAGATCCAGCGCGCTCTGTACCCGGGCCTGATCCCGCTGCTGCTGCGCCTGGGCCAGCTGGCGCTGGGCATCCAGCACGTCGATAAAGGTAGCGATCCCCTGGCGATAGCTACTGCTCGCCAGATCGAAGGCGTTTTGCAGCGCATCAATGGTTTTGCTTAATCCCGCCTCCCGCTTCTGGTCGGTGCGGTAGCTGACCAGTGCATTTTCCACATCCCCCAGCGCGGTAAGCACCGTCTGACGATAGTCCAGTACGGCGGCGCCCTGCTGGGCACGGGCGACCTTCACGCTGGAGACCAGCCGTCCGCCCTGGAAGATGGGAATGGAGAACTGCGGCCCGACGCTGTAGAAGTGGCTGCTCCAGTCGGTGAGCCAGTTAGCCTCGCTGTTACGCAGGCCAAACTGGCCGCTGAGGGAGACGCTGGGGAACAGCTGCGCCACCGACACGCCAATCTGCGCGGTGGCCGCATGCAGATTCGCCTCGGCCTCACGCACGTCCGGGCGGCGTCGCGCCAGGGTGGACGGGATCCCGGTGGGGACAATCTCCGGCAGCGCGGGCAACGGTTTGCTGGCCTGCAACTCGCCGTCCAGCGCTCCCGGCGGTTTGCCAAGCAGGATCGCCAGGCCGTTCATCGCCTGCCGCGCCTGGGCTTCATATTGCGGAAGCTGCGCCTCCAGGTTGCCGAGCTGGGCGCGGGCGTTCTCCACGTCCAACTGCGGCGACAGGCCGCCGCGCTGGCGGCTGCTGGTCAGATCCAGCGTCTGCTGCGCGCTCTCGATCTGGGTATTGAGGGTCGCGATGCTGCTCTGGGCTCCGCGCAGCTGGAGCCAGGCGCGGGCGACTTCCGCCTCCAGCGACACCAGTGCATCGTTACGCTGCTCGATAGCCGCCTGCTGCTGAGCGTTGGCGGCTTCCACCTGACGGCGCACCTTGCCCCACAGATCCAGCTCCCACTGGGCGTCAAAGCTGCCCTGATAGAGGTTAATCGGCTGGGTCAGCGGTCCCAGCGCCCCGCGCAGTTCAGGATCCACATCATCAAGCTGATCGTATACGCCGTGGGATTTCAGCTCCCCCTCCAGCCCCAGCTGCTGCCGGGTGGCCTGCAGGTTGCCGTTCACCGCCGGGAAGAAGGCACCGCCCGCCTGGTTGATCTGCTCCCGCGCCCCGGCGATGCGCAACACGGTTTGCTGTAGCGACAGGTTGCCAGCGATGGCGCGCTCAATCAGGCTGTCCAGCTGCGGATCGCCAAAGGATTTCCACCAGCGAGGATTGATGGCGGTCGACGCGGTTTGCGATTTCACGCCGCCGTCGCCCGGATCGTTCCAGTGCGTCGGGGTTTGCGGCGCGGGCTGCTGGTAGTCAGGCCCCACGGCACAGCCTGCCAGCAGCAGCATTAACATCAGGGGGCTTAAACGTCGAATCATCAGTGTGCTCCTGCACTCCCCTCGCTCTTAACCGGCGAGAGCAACAAACAAAACGGAATCAGTAAAAGGGCCACCACGCTCAGAATGGTGAAGACATCCACGTAGGCCAGGAAACGCGACTGCTCGATCATCGCCTGGTACATGCGCCCGGTGGCGATGCCGGTGGGGTCGCCCACCTGGGTGGTAAAGTTCTGGATCGCCTGGGCCATCTCGCGGATCGTCTGCTGGAACGGCTCGTCAAACGCCGAGGTATGCGTGGCGAGATGGGCGCTGTGGGCCTGGGAGCGCTCGGTAATGGCCGCCGTCGAGAGCGAAATGCCTACCGACCCCGCCACGTTGCGGAACATGGTAAAGAGCGCCGCAGCGTCGGCGTTCAGCCGCCGGGGGATCGAGATAAAGGCGATGGTGGTCAGGGGCACAAACAGGAACCCCAGCCCAATCGACTGGGCGCTGCGGAACAGCACCAGGGTCTCAAAGTCGATATCCGGCGTCAGCGTCCGCGACCAGAAGAAGGCCGTCGCCAGGCAGGCAAAGCCGAAGGCGATGATCCAGCGCGTCTGCACAATCGGCATCAGCTTCAGCACCAGCGGGATGGTCAGCACAATGAGGATCGCGCCGGGCGAGAGCACCAGCCCCGACCAGGTGGCGGTATAGCCCAGATCCTGCTGCGCCAGCTGCGGGATCACCACCGAACTGCCGTAGAGGATCATCGCCATACCGGCCATCAGCAGGCTGGAGACGGCGAAGTTTTTATCCTTCATGCAGTGCAGATCCACCACCGGCTTTTTGGCATAGAGCAGCCAGTAGATAGCGCCGATAATGCCAATCAGCGTCAGCACCGCGAAGGTGCGCGTAAAGTTCGAGTTAAACCAGTCTTCGTCTTCCCCGCGGTCGAGCATCACCTGCAGGCAGCCGAGGCCAAGGGCGATAAGCCCGATGCCCGTCCAGTCGACGGAAAGTTTCTCTTTCGATTTACTCTCCCACGGCGGATCTTCCAGCAGCTGATAGATCGCCAGCACGGTCACAATCCCCACCGGGATGTTAATAAAAAACACCCAGCGCCAGGAGTAGTTATCAGTGATCCAGCCGCCGAGCGTCGGCCCCAGCACCGGGGCGACAATAATGGCGATGGACGACAGGCCAAACGCCTTACCGCGATCTTCCGGCTTAAAGTAGTCGAGCAGTACCGACTGCTGGGTAGGCTGCAGTCCGCCGCCGAAGAAGCCCTGCAGAATACGGAACAGGATGATCTGCCACAGCTCGGTGGCGATCCCGCACAGGAAGGAGCAGATGGTGAACATCACAATGCAGATCAGGAAGAACTGCTTGCGGCCAAAAAGCCGGCTCAGAAACGCCGAGATGGGCAGCACAATGCCGTTCGCCACCAGATAGCTGGTGAGCACCCAGGTGGATTCGTCATAGCTGGCGGAGAGCGAACCCGCCACGTGGGGCAGCGCCACGTTGACGATGGTGGTATCGAGGATCTCCATAAACACCGCGAGGGTGACGACGATCGCCACCGCCCACGGGTTGCTGGCGGGCCGCCAGTTTTCATGGCTGTGGTCGGTCATTCCACGGTTACCTTCGGCTCAACCGACAGGCCCAGCGGCAGCGGCTTATTGGGATCCAGCCCTTTATCAATGACAATTTTCACCGGTACGCGCTGGACGATCTTCACGAAGTTACCGGTGGCGTTTTCCGACGGGAAGGCGGCAAAGCGTGAGCCGCTCCCCTGCTGGATAGAGTCGACATGCCCTTCCAGCTCCATATCTGGCCAGGCGTCCACGCTCAGCGTGACCTTATTACCGGGGCGCATCCGCTCCAGCTGGGACTCTTTAAAGTTGGCGACCACCCAGATATCGCTCGAGACCAGGGAAAAGAGCGCGGTGCCCGCCTGCACCAGGGTACCGGTCTGGACGTTGCGCTTCGTTATGTAGCCATCAAAGGGAGCACGAACTTCGGTGTAAGAGAGGTTGAGCTCGGCGGTCTTCAGCTGGGCACGCGCTTGTTCCACCTGGCGCTCCCGGGCTTCGACGTTGGTCTCCTGCTGACGAATTTGCAGCTGCACCTGGGAGGCCACCTCAAGCTGTGCTTTGGCGCTGGCAAGCTGGGCCTGGGCGCTGCGCAGCTGGGCGTTGGCCGCGTCGATGCTCTGTTGCGTGGTGGCGCGGGGATCGACGCCGCGCTGACGGCGATACTCCGCCTGGGCATTGGCGAGATCGGCCTGGGCTTTGATCACCTGGGCGTTAGCTTCGTCGCGCTGGGCGGGGTATTGCACTTTCGAGAGCGCCAGTTGCGCCTGCGCCTGATGCAGTTGGGCCTCGGCCAGACCGAGCTGGGCTTTAGCCTGATCGCGCTGGGCGAGCGTATCCCGGGGATCGATCGTCACCAGCAGATCGCCTTTTTTCACCCGCTGGTTATCCCGCACCCGCAGATCGGTGACGTAGCCAGCGGTTTTCGGGGCAATTGTGACAGCGTCACCTTCGGTGAAGGCATCGTCGGTGGTCTCCTGGTTGCGGGTCATAAACCACCATACCAGCGCCACGATGACCATGACGATCACCACAATACCCAGAATAATCAGCGGCTTTTTGCCGGGGCGTTTACGTTCAGTCTCTTTATTTTCTTTATTATCGGTATCTTCAGAGGTGTGGTTTTCTTCTGCCATAGAACAGCGTCCATCCTGTTAGTGAGCGGCATCACAATTTATACCGCTCAATAAAGTTAGGACGTTGCTATACATTTGCCAGGAAAAACTGACAAATAGGGCACTATATGAGAAGGAATAATCCGAAACCGACGAACCCGGCCCAGACCAGCATCGGCAGCGACCAGAGATGGAAGCGCCACCAGATCCGGCGATCGTTTGCCATCCGCAGGGCGATGAGGTTTGCGAGGGAGCCCGGCAGCAAACCAAAGCCCCCGACATTCACCGCCCAGGCCAGTAACGCCGTCGGCGGCACATAGTTCAGCAGCAGAATGGTCGAGGGTACGTTGCTGATAAACTGCGACAGCCCGATGGCGGTGAGCCACAGCCCCGGCTGCGACAGATGGGTGACGTTCTGCAGCATGCCCTGCAACGCCGGGACCTGAACCAGCAGGTGCACATCGATAAACATCGCCATAAACACCAGCAGCAGCGTCCAGTCCACGCTTATCAGCACCCGACGCGCCAGCAGCAGAAAGCCCCCCGCCACCAGCAGCACGCCCCATAGCTCCTGTTTCAGATCGAGAGCCACCAGAAAGACCAGATAGAGCGCCAGACAACTCCATGCCAGCCGCGGTTTCGCCTGGGCGATGGCGCTGCCGCTGTGATAGCGCAGCGGCGTTGCCGGGAAAGCAAACCAGCACAGCAGCGCCAGGGTTAACATCATCACCAGCGCCAGCGGCGTCATCTGCCAGGTAAAGGCGGCGAACGACAGTCCGGAGCGTCCCCACAGCAGGATGTTTTGCGGGTTACCAATCGGGGTCAACAGCGACCCGGCGTTAACCGCCAGCGCCTCGAAGATGATCATCCGGTTGACCGGGATCTCGCACAGCTTGCGCAACGTGAGCGTCAGCGGCACCACGATAAACAGCGCCACATCATTGGTCAGGAAGGTGGAGAGCAGCGCGGCTGAGAAGACCATAAACAGCGCCAGGCGCCGCTCGGTGGCGAAACGGCGCACCATCTTGCGCCCGAGCACGTCAAAAAAGCCGCTCTGCTCGACCCCTTTGGTGAGCATCATCAGCCCGGCGAGGGTAATAATGGTGTGCCAGTCGATGGCGGCAGGCCAGCGCTCAGGTGCGAAGGGAACCAGAAAACTGAGCCCAATCCCCACCACCAGCAACAGATGAAAGAAACGATCGCGGGCCAGCGCCCGCAGGCCTGGAAGGGTCATTCTGCGGCGGATCCGTGTTTCAGCGTAAAGACCAGGAACTGCTGCAACGTCTCTTCGCTGACGTGGTGTTCCATTCCCTCGGCATCCCGGCGGGCAATCTCAGGGCTGACGCCCAGCACCAACAGGAAGTTTTCCACAATCTGATGGCGCTCGCGGCTCGCCTGCGCCAGCTTTTCCCCTTCCGGAGTGAGAAAGACGCCGCGCCAGGGGATCATTTCGATCAGGCCCACCGTGGCCAGACGCTTGAGCATTTTTGCCACCGTCGGCTGGGAAACGCCAAGACGCGCCGCCATATCCACCTGACGGGCCTCCCCTACTTCGCGGATCAGATCCGAGATCAGCTCGACATAATCATCAATCAGCTCGCGGCGATGCGCTTCGCGAACCTGGCGAAAGCCTTCGACATGCTCTTCGACATTGACCAGTTGCGTCATTTTTTTTGTTGTTGGTTTACCTGCACGGCGATTCATTGTGCTTCCTCAATCCGGTGACACATCAAGCGTATCAATGCATAAGCGGCCATTGTAAACCATCGCTACACAAGCACAAAAAATTAACGTAATAGCCATAGCTATACAACATAGCCTGTGCTATATCTGTATGTAATGCAGTCACCCTTCAAGGATCGAAGGGATCAACCCGCAGGAGGTCATATGAACGAATTCAAGAGGTGTATGCGCGTGTTTAGCCACTCTCCCTTTAAGGTACGCTTAATGCTGCTGAATATGATTTGCGACATCATCAACGGCAAGCCAGAGCAGAACAAACCTTCCCACTAAGCGGCGTCGCGGTACGCCGCTTCATTTTTTTGTCATTTTTCATCGCTATACTCCCTCGCGGACGGCTATTCCCCGAGCTTTTTTACGGAAATGCAGCCCTCTTCGCAAAACACCCCTTTTATATCTGTTGACGTTATACCTTACTGGCTCTATCTTCTTGCAGCCCTGCACTTTTTGCGGCTCGCAGATGCGGACCTCAATCCCCCTTCTACGCATTCTCAGGCAGGTTTTGACCCTTGGCGCCAGGGTGAGCACATGGCGTTTTCGCGATAGTGACCTATGAATTTAACCCTGAAAGAGACGCTCATTACCCGCAGCCGGGCCTTAAGCCCGTGGACGGGATTCTATTTTTTACAGTCGCTGCTGATTAACTTTGCCCTGGGCTACGAATTTAGCCTGCTGTATGCCGTTGCCTTCACCTGTATCCTGCATCTGTTGTGGCTCAGCGCGCCGCGACTGCAGAAAGGGGTAGTCGGCGTCTGCTCGCTGGTGGCGGCTATGTATTTCCCTTTTGGTCAGGCCTACGGCGCGCCAAACTTTAATACCCTGCTGGCGATGCACTCTACCAATATGGAAGAGTCGACGGAGATCCTCACCATCTTCCCGTGGTACAGCTATATCGTCGCCCTGTTTATCTTTGCGCTCGGCGTGATTGCCGTGCGCCGTAAGCCGCAGCCCAGAAACGCGTGGAGCAAAATCGACAGCCTGTGCCTGGTCTTCAGCGTGGTGGCCTTTTTCGTCGCCCCGGTGCAGAACCTGGCCTGGGGCGGCGTCTTCAAGCTGAAAGATACCGGCTATCCGGTGTTTCGCTTCGTCAAAGATGTGGTGGTGAACAACCAGGAAGTGGTTGAAGAGCAGGCCCGGATGGCCGAACTGTCGCAGATGAAGGACACCTGGAACGTGCTGGGGGTAAAACCGAAGTATCACATCTATATGGTGGTGATCGGTGAAAGCGCCCGCCGCGATGCGCTGGGCGCCTTTGGCGGCCACTGGAATAACACCCCGTTTGCCAGCAAGGTTAACGGTACCCTGTTTACCGACTACATTGCCGCCAGCGGTTCTACCCAGAAGTCGCTGGGGCTGACGCTTAACCCGGTGGTGGACAACAAGCCGCAGTATCAGGATAACTTTGTGACCCTCGCCAACCGCGCGGGCTTCCAGAGCTGGTGGTTCTCCAACCAGGGGCAGATCGGCGAATACGATACCGCCATTGCCAGCATTGCCAAACGGGCTGACGAAGTGCATTTCCTGAAAAGTGGTGATTTCGAGGCGGATAAAAATACCCGGGATGAGGCATTACTGAAGATGACCGAACAGGTCTTCAGCAGCCATCGCACTCAGCCGCAGCTGATCGTTCTGCACCTGATGGGTTCCCATCCGCAGGCCTGCGATCGCACTCAGGGGAAATATGCCGAGTTCGTGCAGTCGAAAGAAACCTCGTGCTATCTCTACACCATGACCCAGACCGATGACCTGCTCAGCAAGCTCTATGCTCAGCTGCAAAACACCGGCGAGAGCTTCTCAATGGTCTATTTTTCCGATCACGGGCTGGCGTTCAAAGAGCGCGGGAAAGAGGTGCAGTATCTGGCGCACGACGACGCTTATCAGCAGAACTTCCAGGTGCCGTTTATGGTGCTGTCGAGCGATGACAAAGCCCATCGCATCATCAAAGCGCGCCGCTCAGCGAATGATTTCTTAAGCTTCTTCTCGCAGTGGACGGGGATCACTGCCAAAGAGATCGCGAATAAGTACCGATTCCTGTCGAACGATAAAGCGCCGCCGGTGTATGTGACCAACTTTAAATTACAGAAAGTTGATTACAACCATCTGGGGACGGATCTGTTTGAGACGAAAAGCCGGTAAATTTTTTCTGTCGCAGCAATAACATAATTACAGAACAATAAACGTCTTACAGCGGCTCCCTGGTCCGGCTGAAAATCGCCGAAGCGTTGACCGTAGGCCGGGGCGAGGCGCAGGGATGCGCCGAGAGGGCGTGACCTACATGGATGTAGGATCACGCCCGACCCGATAGCCGGAGGGCATAAGCTGAGGGTACCGCAACGCGGCGATTTTCTTTGCCGGGAGCCGGGATTGTTAAGGGGGCGGCGGTAGCCCCCTTAACACGTTCACAGGTGACGCTGCTGAAAGAGAAGCACAGAACATGAAGTGAACGGAACAAACCTCCGAGCCGCATATTCTCCTCATCCCCTCCTCTATCCAACATGATGGGGAGAAAAACAAAAAAACCCGCCGAAGCGGGTTTTTATATTGGCTCACCGAAGTGATTAGAAGCGGTAACCTACGCCCGCGATCCAGGTGCCAACATCAACGTTACGGATGCGGCTCTGCTCATAGGAGAAGTCCAGCGCAACGTTTTCAACTGGGTTGAACTGCATACCTGCGCCATAGGAGAAACCGTAGTCGCTGTTGCTTGCAGTGCGGTTGAAGCCCTGGTTTTCAGTCTGCTGGAATTTACCGTAGCCAACACCCACAACACCGTAGATGCTTGCCCAGTCGTTCAGACGGTAAGCCGGGCCAGCGGTGATGCCGTAGTACTGACCTTTGTTGTACGCGCCGTCTTCAGAACGGTCTTTCTCGGTGTAGGTGAAGGAACCGATAACACCCAGTGGGTTGTTATCCTGCTCGTAGCGATATTTCAGGTTGAAACCGTTGGTTTTGTTCATTACGCCCTGCATATCGCTCTGAGCGTAACCGCCAGTAACGGTGGACGTATCTGCCATTGCGGAACCTGCGGAAACAGCCAGAACGGCCGCCAGTGCTGAAAGACATGCAATTTTTTTCATAACCACCTCAAATGTGCTTCAAGTAAATCCGTAAGTTTTAAATATATCAAAAAAACTTGTGAACTCTTTGTGATTCGTGATGTCTAACGCGGGTTTTCATGTAACTAAACATTTCTACCAGCAGCTATCTTGTTCAAAAAACACCACATTTGTGTTTCATAACGCTAATAGTGCGCGTCAGTCACAATACATTCATCCAGATGATTCCTAATCTGTTACAGAAATCATTCTGCCGTATGAGGCCATTTTACGGATTTGTGACGACTTTTTTTCAACAAAGTCTCAACCGCCCGGCGTTATTTCCTTTACACTCCTCCTCTTTACTTCCTTTGACACAAACTGACAGGAGAAAGGATGCCTGGGTTGTCTCGCAGGGCGCCGGTCTGGTTGCCCGTAATCGTCATTCTTATTGCCATGCTCTCCATACAGAGCGGCGCTTCGCTGGCAAAATCGCTCTTTCCGGTGGTGGGTGCCCCTGGCGTGACGGCGCTGCGTATTGCGCTCGGTACCCTGATCCTGGTTGTGATTTTTAAACCCTGGCGGTTGCGCTTTCAGAAGGAGCAGCGCCTGCCCCTGCTCTTTTATGGGCTGTCGCTGGGGGCGATGAACTACCTCTTTTACCTGTCGATTCAGACGGTGCCGCTGGGGATCGCCGTGGCGCTGGAGTTCACCGGCCCGCTGGCGGTAGCCCTCTTCTCCTCCCGACGTCCGGTGGACTTTATCTGGGTGGTACTGGCGGTGCTGGGGCTGTGGTTCCTGTTGCCGCTGGGCCAGGATGTTTCGCACGTCGATCTCACCGGCGCGGCGCTGGCGCTGGGAGCAGGTGCCTGCTGGGCCATCTATATTCTGACCGGCCAGCGCGCCGGCGAAGAGCACGGCCCGGCAACGGTCGCCCTCGGGTCGCTTATCGCCGCCATAGTTTTCGTTCCTCTGGGGATGGCCCAGGCCACAGAATCGATCTGGCAGTGGTCAATTCTGCCGGTGGGGCTGGCGGTGGCGGTGCTCTCAACGGCGCTCCCCTACTCGCTGGAGATGATTGCCCTCACGCGTCTGCCGACGCGTATTTTCGGCACCCTGATGAGTATGGAACCCGCCCTCGCGGCGATATCCGGAATGATATTCCTCGGCGAAACCCTGACCTTCACCCAGACCCTGGCGCTCTGCTCGATCATTGCCGCCTCGATGGGTTCGACCCTCACCCTGCGCCGGGAGAGTAAAGTCGAAGAGGTGGATATTCGCTAGCGGGTGTTATTTTGCCGGGGAGCGGTTCCCTGGCAAAATATTCCCATTCGCATTAGCGTCATTATTTTGAAATATTTTACGCCCCTCCTTCAAAGTCCTTCAAAAATAAGATTAATTTACCCACCGATATAAGTATCCATTTATTTTCAAATAGTTATATATCACAACCAACCTTTTACTATTAAACCGATAGGCAGGACCCGGTCGCGCTATCTATAGCCGGTGCTATACTTAATTTCGAAATAACTTTGGACGCCAACATCAAGAGGAAATGAGATTATGCCTACCGCTAAACTGGTAAAAACAAAAGCACCTAATCTGCTGTATACCCGTAACGATGTGTCAGACAGCGATAAGAAAGCGACGATTGAGCTGCTGAATCGCCAGGTGATCCAGTTCATTGACCTGTCCCTGATTACTAAACAGGCTCACTGGAATATGCGCGGTGCCAACTTTATTGCTGTGCATGAGATGCTGGATGGCTTCCGCACTGCACTGACTACTCACCTGGATACCATGGCTGAACGCGCTGTGCAGCTGGGCGGCGTGGCGCTGGGTACAACCCAGGTGATCAACAGCAAAACCCCGCTGAAGAGCTACCCGCTGGATATCCATAGCGTTCAGGACCACCTGAAAGAGCTGGCGGATCGTTATGCTGTTGTCGCCAACGACGTGCGTAAAGCGATTGGCGAAGTGAAAGACGAAGACACGGCAGATATCCTGACCGCGGCTTCCCGCGACCTGGATCAGTTCCTGTGGTTCATCGAGTCTAACATCGAGTAATCCATAGCATTTTGCTATCACACCCTCGCTCCTGGCGGGGGTTTTGCACTTTTATGGTGCAGTCATTTCTCCTCTCCCCCGCTAAACGTAAAGCATTTGTAATAATCACCTCACACAATCGTTAATGAAAGATTGTTTTCTCATCAATATTTGCGCTAAATAGCATAACCGTTAGTGATGGCGTTTCACTGCACCAAAACAGTGCTTCGTTATGGTGCAATTGACCGCCATTGTGACCTTTTTTGTGCAATGAAATCCGTCCTGGCCTTGCAAAAACAACACGTTGTAAAGTTGGCACGATTTTTTCATAGAGCGTTCGTTCTCGCAGGGGATCGCCCCGTGGATATAAAAGGAAATGCTATGAAGTCTGTATTAAAAGTTTCACTGGCTGCACTTACCCTGGCTTTTGCGGTCTCTTCTCAGGCTGCTGATAAGAAACTGATTGTTGCCACCGACACCGCCTTCGTACCGTTCGAATTTAAACAGGGCGACCAGTACGTTGGTTTTGATGTGGATCTGTGGGCGGCTATCGCGAAAGAACTGAAGCTGGACTACACCCTGAAGCCAATGGACTTCAGCGGCATTGTACCGGCACTGCAAACCAAAAACGTTGACCTGGCGCTGGCCGGTATCACCATTACTGACGCACGTAAAAAAGCGATCGACTTCTCTGACGGCTACTACAAAAGCGGCCTGCTGGTGATGGTGAAAGCGGATAACAACGACGTTAAAAGCGTGAAAGATCTCGACGGCAAAGTGGTTGCGGTGAAGAGCGGGACCGGTTCTGTTGATTACGCCAAGGCCAACATCAAATCGAAAGATCTGCGCCAGTTCCCGAACATCGACAACGCCTATATGGAACTCGGCACCAACCGTGCTGACGCTGTGCTGCACGACACACCAAACATCCTTTACTTCATCAAAACCGCAGGCAATGGCAAGTTCAAAGCGGTAGGTGATTCCCTGGAAGCACAGGAATACGGTATCGCCTTCCCGAAAGGTAGCGACGAGCTGCGTACTAAAGTGAATGGCGCGCTGAAAACCCTGCGCGAGAACGGCACTTACAACGAAATCTATAAAAAATGGTTCGGTACTGAACCTAAATAATTCAGCCTGATCCAGGCTCTGTCAGGCCCGGTGGCGCGCGCTCACCGGGCCTGCAATTTTAGTCACGCACACTGTCGCTGACTGTTTGTTTTCACCACGGTATACAGGAACTCATCATGCAGTTTGACTGGAGCGCCATCTGGCCCGCCATTCCTCTTTTGCTTGAAGGCGCCAAAATGACCCTGTGGATTTCGGTCCTCGGTCTGGTTGGCGGGTTGATTATCGGCCTTGTCGCCGGTTTTGCCCGCACTTACGGCGGCTGGATAGCCAACCACGTAGCGCTGGTTTTCATCGAAGTGATCCGCGGCACGCCGATTGTGGTGCAGGTGATGTTTATCTACTTCGCCCTGCCGATGGCCTTTACCGACCTGCGCATTGACCCCTTCAGCGCGGCGGTGGTCACCATCATGATCAACTCCGGCGCCTATATCGCCGAGATCACCCGCGGTGCGGTACTGTCGATCCATAAAGGCTTCAGCGAGGCTGGTCTGGCACTGGGTCTCTCCCGTCGCGAAACCATCCGCCACGTGATCCTGCCGCTGGCGCTGCGCCGTATGCTGCCACCGCTGGGTAACCAGTGGATCATCAGCATTAAAGACACCTCGCTGTTCATTGTTATCGGCGTGGCTGAACTGACCCGTCAGGGCCAGGAGATCATTGCCGGTAACTTCCGTGCGCTGGAGATCTGGAGCGCCGTGGCCGTGGTCTATCTGATTATTACGCTGGCGCTGAGCTTCGTGCTGCGTCGTCTTGAAAAAAGGATGAAAATCCTGTGATTGAATTTAAAAACGTTTCCAAGCACTTTGGTCAGACCCAGGTGCTGCACAACATCGACCTGACTATTCAGACCGGCGAAGTGGTGGTCATTATCGGGCCGTCCGGCTCCGGTAAATCGACCCTGCTGCGCTGCATCAACAAGCTGGAGGAGATCACCAGCGGCGATCTGATTGTCGATGGCCTGAAGGTCAACGACCCGAAAGTGGACGAACGCCTGATCCGCCAGGAAGCGGGCATGGTGTTCCAGCAGTTTTATCTCTTCCCGCACCTGACGGCGCTGGAAAACGTGATGTTTGGCCCCCTGCGCGTGCGCGGTGCCGACAAAGCGGCAGCCGAGCGGCTTGCAAAAGAGCTGCTGGCGAAAGTGGGGCTGGCGGAGCGCGGGCATCACTACCCGTCCGAGCTCTCCGGCGGCCAGCAGCAGCGCGTGGCCATCGCCCGTGCGCTGGCGGTGAAACCGAAGATGATGCTCTTCGATGAGCCAACCTCGGCCCTCGACCCGGAACTGCGCCACGAAGTGCTGAAGGTTATGCAGGATCTGGCGGAAGAAGGGATGACCATGGTGATCGTGACCCACGAAATCGGCTTTGCTGAGAAAGTGGCCTCACGCCTGATTTTCATCGACAAAGGCCGTATTGCCGAAGATGGTAATCCGCAGGCGTTGATTGAAAACCCACCGAGCCAGCGTTTGCAGGAGTTTTTGCAGCACGTTTCGTAAGTTTTTGCCTTTTGTAAGCCGGGTAGGCGTAGCCGCCACCCGGCTTTTTTATTGCCGGAATTCTCCCAAAAACCCCCCGCTTCCGCTCGCCTTCTATACTTATCACTTTGCACAATTTTGTCACCGGAGGACATCGTGCCGTGGATTTTGCTGCTCCTGATAAGCCTGTTTTGTCTGCCTGCCCAGGCCGTCAGCCTGCCGGGCATTCCCGCCGCCACTGCCAGCGAGCAGAGCACGCCGCCACCGGAGCCGGACGTTGAGCAGAAAAAGGCGGCCTACTCGGCGCTGGCAGATGTGCTGGAAAATGACGCCTCGCGCAAGGAGCTGATCGATCAGCTGCGCAGCGTAGCTGCCACACCGCCTGAGACACCGGTGCCTAAAATAACCCCGCCGGAGATCACCGAAGAGAAAACGGTGCTGGAGAACGTCACTGATATCAGCCGTCACTATGGCGATGCCCTCGCCTCCCGTTTCGCCCAGCTCTACCGCAACCTGATCGGCTCCCCGCATAAGGCCTTTAACCCGCAAACCTTTACCGCCGCCGCGCAGCAGTTTCTGATCCTGGCCGGACTGGTCTTTGCCTTTTACTGGATGGTGAGGCTCTGCGCCTGGCCGTTGTACCGCAAAATGGGGAGCTGGGGGCGCAAAAAGAACCGCGAAACCAGCAGCTGGGTTCATCTGCCGCTGACCATCGCCGCGGCCTTTATTATCGATCTGCTGCTGCTGGCGCTAACCCTGTTTATTGGCCAGATGCTGCGCGAGTACCTCAACACCGGCAACCCGACCATTGCCTTCCAGCAGGCGCTGTTCCTCAATGCCTTCGCGCTGATTGAATTCTTCAAAGCGATCCTGCGGTTGATATTTTGCCCGCGGGTGCCCGATCTGCGACCTTTCGCCATTAACGACAGCGCCGCGCAGTACTGGTCGCTACGCCTGAGTATTCTGAGCGGCCTTATCGGCTATGGCCTGCTGGTGGCGGTGCCAATTATCTCCAATCAGGTCAACGTGCAGATTGGCGCCCTGGCCAACGTGCTGATCATGCTCTGTATTACCGTCTGGGCGCTGTACCTGATCTTTCATAACAAGCGCGCCATTACCGAGGGGCTGCTCCACCTTGCCGACCGTTCGCTGGCCTTCTTCAGCCTGTTTATTCGCGCTTTTGCCCTCGTGTGGCACTGGCTGGCGAGCGCCTATTTTATTGTGCTCTGCTTCTTCTCCCTCTTCGATCCGGGCAACAGCCTCAAGTTTATGATGGGGGCGACCTTCCGCAGCCTGGCCATCGTCGGCATTGCCGCCTTTGTGTCGGGGCTGCTCTCCCGCTGGCTGGCTAAAACCATCACCCTCTCACCGCACGTGCAGCGCAGCTACCCGGAGCTGCAAAAACGGCTCAACGGCTGGATCTCCGTGTCGCTGAAGGTGGCGCGGTTCCTGACGGTCTGCGTGGCCATTATGCTGCTGCTCAGCGCCTGGGGGCTGTTCGATTTCTGGAACTGGCTGCACAACGGCGCAGGGGAAAAGACGGTCGATATTCTGATCCGTATCGCGCTGATCCTCTTCTTCTCCGCCATCGGCTGGACAATCCTGGCGAGCCTGATCGAAAACCGGCTGGCGTCAGATATTCATGGCCGTCCACTGCCCAGCGCCCGCGCCCGAACGCTGCTGACGCTGTTTCGTAACGCGCTGGCGGTGGTCATCAGCACCATTACCATCATGATTGTGCTCTCGGAAATTGGCGTCAACATCGCTCCGCTGCTGGCAGGGGCCGGGGCGCTGGGGCTGGCGATCTCTTTTGGTTCCCAGACGCTGGTAAAAGACATCATCACCGGGATCTTTATTCAGTTTGAAAACGGGATGAATACCGGGGATCTGGTAACCATCGGGCCGCTGACCGGCACGGTGGAGCGGATGTCGATTCGTTCGGTGGGGGTGCGGCAGGATACCGGGGCGTATCACATCATTCCGTGGTCATCGATCACTACCTTTGCCAACTTTGTCCGCGGCATCGGGTCGGTGGTGGCGAACTATGACGTGGACAGGCATGAAGATGCCGAAAAAGCGAAAGATGCGCTGAAAGCGGCAGTGGATGAGCTGCTGGAAAGAGAGGATATTCGCGGGCTGATTATCGGCGAGCCGTCGTTTGCCGGGATTGTCGGCCTGACCAGCACCGCCTTTACTCTGCGCGTGTCGTTCACCACCCAGCCGCTGAAACAGTGGACGGTGCGTTTCGCCCTCGACAGCATGGTGAAAAAGCACTTTGACCTGGCGAACGTGCGGATGCCGGTGCAGATGTATCAGCTGCTGCCGTCGCCGGGCACGACACCACCGTCACCGCAGGAGCCCACCCTGTAGCCCCGGTAAGCGCAGCGCTACCGGGGAGAAGCGGTTAACGCTGGCGGCGTTTGGCGTTGTCCATAAAGGTCCAGGCGATAAAGCGGCTCTGCTTCTGTCCCTGGGCCATCTCTTTTTTCACCACTTTCACCGCGCCGACGTCGGTCAGGGCGCGGTAGAGCGGCGGCAGGTTTTCGCTGCGGGAGACCAGGGTGGTAAACCACTTCACCTGACGGGCAAACTGGGCGCTTTCGGCAATCATCTTTGTGATAAAGGCCACTTCGCCGCCTTCGCACCACAGCTCCTGCTGCTGGCCGCCGAAGTTCAGCGCGGCATCGGTCGCCTGGCCGAGGTTGCGACGCTTACGCTCGCTGCCCGCCCGGGCGGATTCAGCGGAATCATGGAACGGCGGATTGCACAGGGTGGCGTCGTACTGTTCGTTTTTATGGATGATACCCGTGAAGATCGCCGAGGCCTCTTTCTGACGACGCAGACGGATGGCGCGGCTCATGCCGGGGTTACCGTTAATGATGGCCGTGGCGTTGGCAAACGCCTGCGGGTCCACTTCGCTGCCGGTAAAGCGCCAGCCATATTCATGCACACCAATCAGCGGATAAATAAGGTTCGAGCCGGTGCCAATATCCAGGAGGGTTGCCTCTGCGGGAACGACGCCATTGTTACCCTCCGCCAGCAGATCGGCGAGATGGTGAATATAGTCGGCACGCCCCGGCACCGGTGGGCAGAGATAGCCGTCCGGAATATCCCACTGCGTTACCCCGTAGAAATGCATCAGCAGCGCTTTATTCAGCGTCTTCACCGCCTGTGGATCGGCGAAGTTCACCGTTGGCTCGCCTGTGGGCGTCTGGGTGATAAATTCGCGCAGCGCCGGACAGCTCTCGCATAAGGCATTCATGTCGTAACGGCTACGGTGGCGGTTGCGAGGGTGCAACCCCGGCTTCTGGGATGTCATGGCGTTCTCCTGTAAACAGCGGCGTAAGATACCCGTTGCGGGCGCAACGGTAAATATTTCTCTGCGCCGCAGAATAAAACACCAGAAATCAGTCACCTGTATGTCGCTGATTTGTCATGTAATTGTCAAAAAATGTCGTTCAAAAAATAAGCAGATCATCATCAATTTTTTGCCCTAAATCACACTCTGGGCCGTTCTACACTTAGTGTGCATCACCCGTTGTCAATCAGAGGAAGTGATTATGAAAAAATACCTGGTAATGCTCGCTGCCGCTTCACTGGCAGGTGCGTCGTTTGCTGCATGGTCAATCGAATCACTCAGCAATGGCGATACCGGTCAACTAAGACCAGCCGGAACCGTGCAGGCTTCTGGCGCAAGAAACCTTGACGATCTGCAGGACAAACTGGCTGAGAAAGCGCGTGAACAAGGTGCTAAAGGCTATGTGGTGAATTCTGCCAGCGGCGACAACACCATGTTCGGTACCGCCACGATTTACAAGTAATCCCCCGCCCTGCACTGCAACTGCATCCCCCGGGGTGCAGTTCATTTCTTGCCCGAAATCCACTTTGTGAAGTTTTTTAGCAGGCAATGTAAATTTACGTATTTCATTTTGTTGACGAGAGTGATAAAAAGTCACGCCAAATGATAATGTTTATCACAATAATTATCATTTGTAGGCTCATTACGGATATCACGTGGCACAGGATAAGGCTCAGACCTGCCTGACAACGTAATGGAAACTCAATACTAAAAATTATAAGTCGCTAAACAATATGGATAAAAATCGCAACGTTCCGAACAGCTTTAACTCGCTGACCTTTTTTGCGGGTCTGTGTATCGGTCTTTCCCCGGTGGCGACAGCTCTTGCCGCAGACAGCACGGATAACAAACCTGACGATACCCTGGTGGTAGAGGCCGCCCCGCCTTCGCTCTACGCCCCGCAGAAGTCTGCCGACGCCAAATTCAGCCGCCCGGTGGCAGACACGACTCGTACCATGACGGTGATCTCCGAGCAGGTGCTGAAGGATCAGGGCACCACCAATCTGACCGACGCGCTGAAAAACGTCCCGGGTGTCGGCGCCTTCTTTGCCGGTGAAAACGGCAACTCCACCACCGGTGACGCGGTCTACATGCGCGGCGTGGATACCTCGAACAGCATCTACGTTGACGGTATTCGCGACATCAGCACCACCACCCGCGACACCTTCAACACCGAACAGGTAGAAGTGATCAAAGGGCCGTCCGGCAGCGATTACGGACGCAGCGCCCCGAGCGGCTCCATCAATATGATCAGCAAACAGCCGCGTCTGGATTCCGGTATTGATGCCTCTGCCAGCATTGGCAGCGCCTATATGCGCCGTGGAACCCTCGATATTAACCAGGTGATGGGCGATACCTCGGCGTTTCGTCTGAACCTGATGGGGGAAAAAACTCACGATGAAGGGCGCGATAACGTTAAAAACGAGCGCTACGGCGTGGCCCCTTCCCTCGCCCTGGGGCTGGGAACGGAAAACCGCCTCTACCTGAACTACCTGCATGTCACCCAGCACAACACCCCGGATGGCGGCATTCCGACGATCGGGCTGCCGGGCTACTCTGCCCCATCGGCAGGCACCGCGGCGCTGAATCACTCCGGCAAGGTGAACACCAGCAACTTCTACGGCACCGATTCCGATTACGACGATTCTACGTCTGACACCGCCACGATGCGCTTTGAGCACGACTTTAACGACAACACCACCCTGCGCAACACCACGCGCTGGTCGCGGGTGAAGCAGGATTATCTGATGACCGCCGTGATGGGCGGGGCCAGCAATATCACCCAGCCGGATCGCAACAACGTGGACACCTGGACCTGGTCGCGTAACGCCAACACCAAAGATGTCAGCAACAAGATCCTCACCAACCAGACCAACCTGACCACCAAATTCTATACCGGCAGCGTCGGGCACGACATCAGCACCGGGGTGGAGTTCACCCGCGAAACCCAGACCAACTACGGCGTGGATGCCATCACCCCGCCGCCGGTCAATATCTATCACCCGAACAGCAATATCGACATCGGCGGTCTGAACAACAGCGGTGCCAATGCCAATGGCCGGACCGATACCTTCGGTCTGTACGCCTTCGATACGTTGCAGGTCACCCGTGACTTCGAGCTGAACGGCGGGATTCGTCTGGACACGTACCATACCGAATATGACAGCGCCAGCATCTGCGGCGGCACGGGGCGTGGGGCTGTGGCCTGCCCGAGCGGCACGCCGAAAGGTTCCCCGGTCACGACGGTTGATACCGCCACCTCCGGTAACCTGGTCAACTGGAAGGCTGGGGCGCTTTATCACCTGAACGAATACGGCAACGTCTATGTGAACTACGCCATCTCCCAGCAGCCGCCGGGCGGCAATAACTTCGCGCTGGCCCAGGGCGGAACCGGCAGCAGCGCCAACCGCACCGACTTTAAGCCGCAGAAGGCCAAAACCAGCGAGCTGGGCACCAAATGGCAAGTGCTCGATAAGCGTCTGCTGCTGACCGCGGCGATCTTCCGCACCGACATCGAAAACGAAGTCGAGCAGAACGACGACGGCACTTACTCCCAGTACGGTAAAAAACGTGTCGAGGGTTATGAGCTGTCGGCAGCGGGTAACATCACCCCGGCCTGGCAGGTGATCGGCGGCTATACCCAGCAGCGCGCCAGCGTGCGCACCGGCAATGACGTGGCGCAGGATGGCACCTCTTCCCTCCCGTATACCCCGGAACATGCCTTCACCCTGTGGAGCCAGTACCAGGCCACGGACGATCTCTCCGTTGGCGCAGGCGCCCGCTATATTGGCAGCATGCATCGTGGCGCTGACGGCGCGGTGGGTACGCCGTCGTTTACCGAAGGGTACTGGGTGGCGGATGCCAAACTGGGCTATCGCGTCAACCGCAACCTCGACATGCAGCTCAACGTCTACAACCTGTTTGATGAAGACTATGTCGCCTCCATCAATAAGAGCGGCTACCGTTACCATCCGGGCGAGCCACGCACCTTTATGTTAACGGCGAACCTGCACTTCTGATCCCGCGTGGGGCTTCGGCCCCACCTTTCGGAGAACCTTTTATGATGTATCACATTCCGGGCGTGCTGAACGCCGATGAGGTAGCGCACTTTTGCGCCCAACTGGAGCAGGCCCCCTGGATTGACGGGCGCGCTACGGTAGGCAACCAGGGCGCGCAGGTTAAAAACAACCAGCAGGTCGACACCCAAAGCCCGCTGTATGCCACGCTACAGGCCGCGGTATTGCAGGCGGTGAATCAGCACCCGCTCTTTTTTGCCGCCGCTCTGCCGCGCCAGATCTCAAGCCCGCTGTTTAACCGCTACCAGCAGCAGGAGACCTACGGTTTTCACGTTGACGGCGCCGTGCGCAGCCATCCACAAAGCGGCTGGATGCGGACCGATCTCTCCGCCACCCTCTTTTTAAGCGACCCCGACAGCTACGAGGGCGGCGAGCTGGTGGTGAACGACACCTACGGCCAGCACAGCATCAAGCTCCCGGCGGGGGATCTGGTGCTCTATCCCTCCAGCAGCCTGCACTGCGTCACGCCGGTCACCCGCGGCGTGCGGGTAGCCTCCTTTATGTGGATCCAGTCGATGATCCGCGACGATAAAAAGCGCGGCATGCTGTTCGAGCTGGATCGCAACATTCAGACCCTTCGCGCCCGCCACGGCGAAAGCGATGAAGTGCTCTCCCTGTTGAATCTCTATCACAACCTGCTGCGTGAATGGTCTGAAATCTAGCCGTTCGCCTTGATTGTACGTTTTTTGGCCCCATAGTTACTGAACAGCGCAATAACCTGTCAGGAGGGGTCTATGGCTTCCGGTTGGGCGAATGATGACGCCGTTAACGAACAGATCAACAGTACCATTGAAGATGCGGTGGCGCGGGCGCGGGGCGAAATTCCGCGAGGCGAAAGCCTGAAATTCTGCGAAGAGTGTGAAGAGCCGATCCCCGAAGCGCGGCGTAAAGCGGTGCCTGGCGTGCGGCTGTGCATCGCCTGTCAGCAGGAGAAAGATTCACATAACGCATCACATGCAGGATATAATCGCAGAGGATCGAAAGACAGCCAGTTGCGATGACTGGCCGTACGGCGACATCACCACGCAAGCGATTACCTTTTAGCGCATGCTTTTTCACCGCAGGTTTGGCAAAATGTGCCCTCACCGCCGCGTCTGTAAAGCGCAACGGCAAGAAACGTAAATCCATTCACTGAATTTATTAATATTCAATAACTTATTTGTCATTCAAATTTTTCGAATGATGACGTCAATTCTCTTCGATTTTATCTCTCGCAAAAAAGCGTGATACTTATCACATCGACGGAACAACGTCCCCTTAACAGAATAACCTGCGAGATACTGACCATGAAAACCATCAAATATGCTGTTGCTGCTGTTGCCCTGACCACCCTCTCTTTCGGTGCTTTCGCTGCGGAATCTGTAACCGCTGCCCAGGCAAACAGCATGAATAAAATCGGTGTGGTCAGTGCAGAAGGCGCGACCACTCTGGATGGTCTGGAAGCACGCCTGGCGGCAAAAGCTGAAGCCGCTGGCGCGACCGGTTACACCATTACCTCCGCTAACACCAACAACAAGCTGAGCGGTACTGCGGTTATCTACAAATAACCTGACCCTTATCTCTGCTCTGCTCGCCAGTTCGCTGGCGAGATGTTCCAACCCTCATTGACCCTGTTGTTATTTTTTGGCCCGTCCATCGCTGGACGGGCCTTTTTTTAGTTAAAAACTCTGGTTAACCCACGCCAGCCCGGCATCGACCGTTTCCACCTGGCCGCTCGCCAGCAGGCAACAGGCCATCTGCAGCTTCAGGGAGTGCGGCACCGCTTCGCGCCCGGCGAGGCAGCCCTCAATCCAGCGCGCCGTGGTTTCGGCATCTTTTGCCTGCGGCAGCACAACGTCGCTGTTCTCTTCGCCACGCTCCAGCACCACCCGGGTGCCCGCCGCATCAATCAGCGTTAGCTGCGGGCAGCGCTGCGGGTTGGCATAGACTTCGCCTTCCGTCCCGTGCATCAGAAGCCCTCTGCCGCCGATATCGGCAAAAAACGTCGCCACGCGGGTGACATATTCCGGGTGCGACACGCTGGAAAGGCGTAGCGCGGCATCTTCTGCAAAGGGCGTCGCCAGCTTGGCAAGGGTGTGGGCGCTGTTACGCACCCCCATGCGCCAGCGCATCGCCAGCTGTTTTTCCAGCGGCGGACAGAGAGTGCTCACCGGGATATAGACCGGATGATGGCCGTCGAGCTTCGCCTGCGCCTGGCCGCCGTGACGGGTCGACTCAATGCCCAGCAGGGTGAAAATGGTTTCCGTCAGCACACGGGTCGGATCTTCACTCACGCCATGCACCACCACCGGGAAACCTAGCTTATGCAGCAGGATCGCCAGCAGCGGGGTCAGGTTGGCCTGCTTGCGTGCGCCGTTGTAGCTCGGGATCACCACCGGCATCGGCTTCGCAACCGGCGGCGTCAGGCGCAGAGTTTGTGCCTGCATCGCCTCATAGAAGCCGCGCATTTCGCCTTCGCCTTCACCCTTAATGCGCAGGGCAATCAAAATGCCGCCCATCTCCAGGTCCGGCACCTCGCCGTTCAGCATCGCGGTATAGAGCGCCCGGGCGGTCTCCTGATCCAGGTCGCGGGCGTGGTTTTTCCCCCGCCCGACCTCTTTGATAATTTTGCGATAATCCACGTTGTTTCCCCTTGTGACATCTTGTTAACACTATAGCGTTGATAAGAGGCCATCGGACAGACATTTCTCTTATTGCTGCCGGGCGGCAATAACACCATCCCACTGTAATTACAGTAAAAATAAAAAATCAAGCATTAATGAAATCACTATTGACCGGGCCAATAGTTATCTACCAATGATTAATTTCGTAAATTACCCCCGGTAAAAAGTCGCCCCGCTTTTTTCCAAAAATTAATCACAACGGATGTTATAAACACCGGAATTCACTCAGGAATTATTATGCGTAAAATTGTCTCCGGCACCTTTATTGCCACTGCATTATGTTGTTCTGTCTCTGCCTGGGCTGCAACCAGCGGCGAGGGGCAAATTAATTTTACGGGTGAGATCATCGACTCCGCCTGCCAGGTGGTCAATGGTGTCAGCAGCCCGCTGGATGTTTCCCTCGGCAAAGTGTCACAAACGGCCTTTACCGGTTCCGGCTCCACCACTGCGACAACCCGTTTTGATATTCAGCTGAAAGACTGCCCGGAAACCATCACCAGCGCGGCCATCACCTTTGGTGGCTCCGCTGACGGCACCAACGCCAACGTGCTGGCCGTCACCCCAGGTACTGGTGCGGCAACCGGCGTGGGTATTCAGCTGCTGGATAAAACCGAAAATCCGCTGAGCCTCTATACCGCCTCGACCAGCTATGCGCTGCAGTCTGGCACCACCACCAACGATCTGGTATTCGGCGCACGCTATATCCAGACCGGCAGCACCATCACCGCCGGTTCGGCTAATGCGGTCTCCACCTTTACCGTCATGTACAACTAATCCTGCGGCGCCTGGCCTCTGCGGCCAGGCGTTGTCAGCTTTATTCAGAGTCCCACCATGCGTAAATCTATTTTCATCGCCTCCCTGTTAGTTATGACCACTGCCGCTCACGCCGGCGTGATTATCGAAGGGACCCGTTTAATTTATCAGGGAGATAAAAAAGAAGCGTCGTTAGGGATTTCCAACCCGGATAACCTCGACTACCTGGTGCAGTCCTGGGTAGAGAACGCCGATGCCGGGCAGGATAAAGCGCCGTTCCTCATCACCCCGCCACTGTTTCGCCTTGATGGCAAACAGGACAACGTCCTGCGCGTGGTGCGCACCGGGGGCAATCTGCCAGACGACCGCGAATCGCTCTACTGGCTGAATATCAAATCCATTCCCTCCACCTCCCGCAACGAGAGCAGCAACACGCTGCAAATCGCCATTAAAACGCGGATCAAACTGATCTACCGTCCGAGCGGAGTGAGCGGCAAGCCGGATGAGGTGGCGGATAAATTACGCTGGCACAAACAGGGTAATAACCTGGTGGTGAGCAACCCAACACCGTTTTACATGAATTTCCAGGCCATCACCGTGGGCGGCAAAAAAGTCAGCAACGTCACCTGGGTAGCCCCGGACAGCGACGCGCACTTTGCCGTGCCGGGCGGCATCACCGGAAACACCGTTTCCTGGAAAATCATCAACGACTATGGCGCGGTGAGCCACGCCTTGTCTGCGCCTCTGCAATAAGCCCGACGCTGCCATGGCCTGGGACTACTCCACCAAAGCCCCCCGTAATCCCCTGCGCGCTCTGCTGGTTGCCCTGGGCTGCGCGGTGCTGAGCGTGGGGGTGCAGCAGGTGCTGGCGGAGGATTACTTCAACCCGGCGCTGCTGGATATCGACCCCCCCGGCCAGGGCAAAACCGACCTCTCGCTGTATGAGAAGGGCCCGGGCATCGCGCCGGGGAACTATCAGGTGGATGTCTATGTGAATAATAATAAAGTCGCCAACAGAAAAATTGCCTTTGACCTGCAACAGCCGGCCAACGGCCCGGCCACCCTGCAACCCTGCCTCTCGCCAGACACCCTCAAGAGCCTGGGTATCCAGAGCGATAAATTCAGCGTCACAACGGATGACGGCTGTGTCGATCTCTCTGGGTTACCTGCCGCCAGTGCCACTTTCCGCCCCGGCCAGCAGCAGCTGCTGCTGAGTATCCCCCAGGCGGCCATCACACCGGTGCCCCACGGTTACGTGGCGCCGGAAGAGATGGACAACGGGATCAACGCCTTCCTGCTGAACTACAGCTACTCCGCCGGGGATAGCCACGGCCGGGGTGAAGAGAGCAGCCACGAGCGCAATGAATACCTGAACCTGCGGCCGGGACTGAACCTCGGCGCCTGGCGTCTGCGCAACTACTCCACCTGGAGCCGGACCCGGGACGATCGCACCACGCAGCACGACTTCTCCCCGGTCTACAGCTATGCCCAGCGCAATATCCTGTCGCTGGGCAGCGTCGTCACCCTTGGAGAAAGCTCCACCCCTTCCGACGTGTTTGATAGCCTGTCGTTCACCGGGGCGCAGATTGCCTCCGACGATGACATGCTGCCGGATAGCCTGAAGGGCTTCGCCCCGCGCATTCGCGGCGTGGCGCACAGCAACGCCCAGGTGGTAGTGCGCCAGAACGGCTACGTGATCTATCAGAACTACGTCGCGCCCGGCGCGTTCGAAATTAACGATCTCTACCCTACCGGCGGCAGCGGCGATCTGAACGTCACCGTCAAAGAGACCGACGGCAGCGAGCAGCACTTCGTGGTGCCTTACGCCTCGGTGCCGGTTTTGCAGCGTGAGGGCCGGTTCAAGTACAGCCTGACCGGCGGGCGCTACCGCAGCTATGACCACAGCGTGGAGAAGACGCCGTTTCTGCAGGGCACCGGGATTTACGGCCTGCCGTACGATATCACTGCCTACGGCGGCATCCAGACCAGTGAATATTACGATGCCCTGGCGCTTGGCACCGGGAAGAACATCGGTAACTGGGGAGCGTTTTCCGTGGATATGACCGCGGCAAAATCGCAGATGGCGGGACAGAAAACCTCCCGTGGCCGCGCCTGGCGGGTGCGCTACAGCAAAGACTTCGCTAACACCGGCACCCACTTTACGGTGGCCGGGTATCGCTACAACAGCGCCGGGTTTGAGACCATGGCGGATGTGTTTGACTCCCATACCCACAACGACGACTGGAGCCCGGCGGATCGCCGGCGTAACCGCCAGGAGGCCACCGTCGATCAATCCCTGGGCGACTCCCTGGGCTCGTTGACGTTAAGCCTGGTCAAAGAGAATTACTGGCACAGCGATCAGAGCATGACCTCGCTGAGCATCGGCTATAACGGCAGCTGGCACGGCATCAGCTACGGTATCAACTATGGCCTGAGCAAAAACGTCCAGGATGAAAATGACAATGACGATGACCAGCGGGAGAACGAGCAGACCTTCGGCTTTAACGTCTCCGTTCCGCTGGATCACTGGCTGAGCAATACCTGGGTCAATTACACCTTTAACAACAGCAAGCATGACACCAGCCAGAGCTTCGGACTGAACGGCACTGCGCTGGCGGGTAATAACCTCAGTTGGGGGGTGCAGCAGGGCCACAGCCACGATTCCGGCTACAGCACCAACCTGAACAGCGATTACAAAGCCACCTACGGCGAGATGACGGCAGGCTATTCCCAGGATGACCAACAGCGCCAGCTCAACCTCGGCGTGCAGGGGAGCATGATTGTCCACGCCCACGGCGTGACCCTCGGCCAGCCGATGGGGGATACGGTGGCGTTGGTGGAGGCGCCGGGGGCCAGCGGCACCAGAATCGAAAACCAGACCGGGGTGAAAACCGACTATCGCGGCTATGCCATCGTGCCTTACGTCACGCCGTACCATCACAACACCGTAGCGCTGGATACCGAGAGTCTGCCTGCGGGGGCCGACGTCGGCCAGGCAGCCAAAGTGATTACCCCAACTCGTGGGGCGGTTGTGCGTACCCACTTTAATACCCGCGTCGGCAGCCGGGTGCTGCTGACCCTCACCCGCGCCGATGGACGTCCGGTGCCCTTTGGTGCCACGGCGGCGCCGGCCCATGAGAGCGGCGAATTTATCGTTGGTGATGGCGGTCAGGTCTACCTGACCGGGATGCACGCCCGGGGCAGTGTCAACGTCAGCTGGGGCAAAGGCCCAGGCGCGCACTGCTCCGCCCACTATCAACTGCCGTCTCGATCCGCTGACCCGGTGATTAGCGTCACCGCGCAGTGCACCTGACAGCATCGAGGAAAAGATGAAACCCTTCCGTTACGGCTGTGTACTGGCCCTGTTTGCCACCCTGTTTCTGTTTATGCCGCAGGCCAAAGCGGCCTGCTCTACCGCAGATCTGCCCTGGACGGCCACGCCGGGTACGCTGACGGTGCCCGCTACGCTCGGGGTGGGCAATGCCATCCCGGGCTCCGCCCGTACGCACACGGTGAAAGGCCACTGTGACGCCGCCGACAGCGGTAAGCCAATCACCGCCTGCCATCTGGGCGAAGGCGATGAAATACCGGGGATGCCGGGGGTCTATCGCAGCGGTATCGAGGGGGTTGGCATTGAACTGCTGAACAGCGCCGGCCAGCCGGTGCAGGGCCGCACCGCCCACTGTGACAGCCGAAGTACGCCCCTGGGGTACGTCAGCAGCGATGGCTCCGGCAGCTTCAACGTATCGCTGACGATGCAGCTGATCAAAACCGCAAGCAAAACTGGAGAGCTGGCGTCAACCACGGTGCATAACGGCATCTGGTCACTGGGCATCTATCCCGATCAACAGCTGGGTCAGTTGAACGCCGTGCGCTATGGCGGCAACCTGGCGCTGAAGGCCACCACCTGTTCAGTGGATCCGAAAAGTCTGGTCGTTACGCTGGGGGATTTTCCGTTGAGCGGCTTTACCCATCGCGGCAGTTTCAGCAGTTGGAAAGCGTTCAATCTAACGGCGATCTGTTCTGATACTGTCACCATGACGGCCCGGATCACCAGCCCAAATGGCGCGACGACGATCAGCGATGGCAATGATGTTCTGAACCTGACGCCAGGCCCCGACAGTGCCAGCGGGGTGGGCGTAAGAATGACCCTCGGCGGGGTGGTGTTACGCTACGACTACCCGATCCCCTTTGGCGACCAGACCATTCCCAACCAGCCTTTCGACCTGCCCTTCCAGGTGCAGTACTACCAGACTGGCGCTCAGGCGACCGCCGGAAGAGCCAATACCATTGCCACAATCGACATTGAATACCAGTGAGATCCCGATGAAATATGTAGCCCTGCTCGTGCTGCTGGCCAGCCTGCCCGTCTCAGCCACCGACGTGCTCCTCAGCATCAAAGGCAATATTTACGACACTGCCTGTGAAGTGGACAGCACCAGCCAGAATAAAGTGGTCGATCTCGGCCAGGCGGTGGCCAGTGATTTTAAAGCGCCGGGGGATGTCGGCGTGTGGAAGAATTTTGATATCACCCTCTCGCACTGTCCACAAAGCCTGACTCTGGCAACCATCAACCTGGAGGGGAAGCGCGACACGCTCCACCCGTTCAAGTTCGCCAACACCGGTACGGCGAGAGGGCTGGCGCTGGAGCTGGCCGACCGCACCGACTCGATCATTCTGGCGCCGGAAGCGCGCTTCAATGCGGTAATTGACCCAATCACCCACACCGCCGATTTCCCGATGGCGGCACGCTATTACGCCTCGTACGTTCCGGTCCACGCGGGGGAGTTTTCAAGCACGGTGCTGTTTACCTTCACTTACCAGTAGGACCGCGCCCCTTAGCACGGATGCTTTTCCTGCGCCCGGCGGCAATCTTGGCCGGGCGTTTTTTTACTTCGGGAACCTCAGGTTGTTCGATAGGAAAGACCGGCAGGGCATTCAGTAACCGCTTACCGTAATTTTTGGTCAGCAGCCGCTTATCGTAGATCACCACCTCGCCCCAGCAGCTGTGGCTGCGGATCAGACGCCCGACCTGCTGGATCAGGTTGAACGACGCCGCGGGCAGACTCTGCACCTCAAACGGGAAGCGGTTCAGGCTTTTCAGCCACTCGCCCTCGGTGAGCACCACCGGGCTGTCGATGGGCGGGAAGGCGATCTTATGGATATGCACCTGAGTCAGGTAATCGCCCTTCAGATCCAGCCCTTCGGCAAAGGACTGGAGCCCCACCAGCACGCTGCGCTCTCCGGCATCGATACGTTTACGGTGCAGCTCCACCAGCCGGTAACGGGGCTGATCCCCCTGCACCAGCAACAACAGGCGCAGGTCGGTGACAAAGGTTAAAAAGAGGTTCATTGCCCGGGCGCTAGCGAACAGCACCAGCATGCCGGGATACTTTTTGCTTTCCAGCTGTTCGCGGAAGTAGGCCGCCATTTCGGCCAGGTGCTGTTCTTCGTTGTCGATCAGCGGCTCATAGTGCATACGCGGGATCACCAGCTTGCCCTGCTCGCAGTGGTTGAACGGCGAGTCGAGGGCCACAAAGCGATCGCCCGCCTTCTCCTTCAGACCGCTCATCTCCTGCAGGCGGGAGAAACTGTTCAGCGAGCGCAGCGTGGCGGAGGTCACCACCACATGCGGAACGCTGCGCCAGAGCAGCTTTTCCAGCTGATCGCTGACGCGAATGCCCGCGCAGTGGAAGAAGAGATGCACCTGCCCCTCCCTGACTTCCCGCGTTGCCCACTTGGTGACCGGCGCGCCGGAGGCCTGGGCCATCGACGCCAGCCGCCACAGCTTGCTCTGCCCCTCGAACATGCCCAGGGCGCGGTTCATCTGCAGCAGCACCCGGTGCACACGCACCACGTCATGGGTGCCCGTTTTCTCACTGAGATCGTTTAAAAACAGCTCCGCCAGCCCGCGCAGTTTCTCGATAAGCTGCGCCAGCTCGCGGCAAAGATCCATGATATCCTCCGGCAGCGTGCCCATCTCAAAGCGGTGCTCTGCCTCCTGGCCGGGTGGCAGATAGAGATTGAGGATGCTGTTCAGGGAGGCGATATGGGTGTAGATGGTTTCACAGTGCTCGCTGAGGCGCTCCGCAACCGCCAGCGGCGGAATGGTTTTCGGCCGGAACTGATCCATGCAGGTCGCCACCAGCTTGCAGAACAGATCGAGCTGCAGGCGGAACCAGGGGGCAGTTATCTCGGCGCTCATCTCCAGCGCGTCGCGGGCGACGTCCGGCAGGTGATGGCCCTCATCCAGCACCAGCAGCAGATTTTTAGGATCCGGCAGCACCGCTTCGCTCTCCATCGCCGCCATTACCAGCGCGTGGTTGGCGACCACCACTTCGGCCTCCTGAATTTCACGGCGGGCGACAAAGAACGGGCATTCGCGATAGTAGTGGCAGTTGCGGTTCAGACAGCTGGCCTTATCGGTACTGAGTCTGCGCCACAGATCGTCGCTGAGCGCCTGATCGGTGTGATCCCGCAGGCCATCCCATTTATAGCTATCGAGATCGGCTTTAAGGCGGGCGCACTGCTCCTGCTCAGCTTTATTGTTAGGGGTCAGCTCGTCATCGAGAAAGGCCAGCAGATCCTGCTGGGTGGGCTCGGTGCTGGCAAGGGCGGTTAAGTTGCGCGGGCAGACATAGCGCCCGCGACCAAAGGCGGCAGTGAAGCGCAGCTCGGGAATAATTTTGCGCAGCAGGGGCAGGTCTTTGCTGTAGATCTGATCCTGCAGGGCGACGTTGGCGGTACTGACCACCAGCGTCTTTTGTTCTTCCCGGGCGATAGCGATGCCGGGGATCAGGTAGGAGAGGGTTTTACCGACGCCGGTCGGGGCTTCAATTGCCAGATGTCGACCCTCGTCACCGGCCAGCGTTTTTGCCACATCGGCAATCATCTGCCGTTGCGGTGCGCGGGGAATGAAGTCGGGGATCTGCTGTTGTAGCGCCTTATACCAGGCGGCAATTTGCGCTTTCAGCGCGGCGGTTAAAGCCATGATGAACCTGAAATACTGTATAAACAGCCACTATTGTGGCACTTTCTTAAGCGGGCCGCAAAAGAAAAGCCCGGCTTTACGACCGGGCTTCCAGATTACTGCGCGCTGGCAGGTTTGCGCGGACGGCGTCGGCGCTGGCCTTCACCTGCCGGTTTCGCGTCGCCATCGCGACGCGGTGGCTTGCTGGCCGCTTTCGGCGCGCCGCCTTCGCTACGGCGCGGCTGCTGCTGACCACGGCCACCGCCGCCCTGCCCGCGTCCACCACCCTGACCACGTCCGCCCTGACGCCCGTTCTGGATCGGCTCAGCTTTGATGGACGGATCTACCTCATAGCCCTCGAGGGCGATACGCGGGATCTCTTTTTTCAGCAGGCGTTCGATGTCGCGCAGCAGCTTGTGCTCATCCACACAGACCAGAGACAGCGCTTCGCCCGTTGCCGCCGCGCGACCGGTACGGCCGATACGGTGGACATAATCTTCCGGAACGTTCGGCAGCTCGTAGTTCACCACGTGCGGCAGCTCTTCAATATCCAGGCCGCGGGCGGCGATGTCGGTTGCCACCAGTACGCGGATATCACCAGATTTGAAATCGGCCAGCGCGCGGGTACGAGCCCCCTGGCTCTTGTTACCGTGGATGGCCGCACTGCGGATGCCGTCTTTGTTCAGCTGTTCCGCCAGGTGGTTCGCCCCGTGCTTGGTACGGGTGAAGACCAGCACCTGCTGCCAGTTCCCTTCGCCAATCATCTGGGAGAGCAGTTCGCGCTTGCGCTTTTTATCAACAAAGTGAACGTGCTGGGTCACCTGTTCGGAAGCGGTGTTGCGACGCGCCACTTCCACTTCCAGCGGATTGTGCAGCAGCTTTTCCGCCAGACCTTTGATCTCGTCGGAGAAGGTGGCGGAGAAGAGCAGGTTCTGACGACGGGCCGGCAATTTTGCCAGCACGCGACGAATATCATGGATAAAGCCCATGTCCAGCATGCGGTCGGCTTCGTCGAGCACCAGGATCTCCACGCTGTCGAGCTTAACGGCGTTCTGGTGTTCCAGGTCGAGCAGACGGCCCGGGGTGGCGATCAGCACGTCCACGCCGCCGCGCAGTTTCATCATCTGCGGGTTGATGCTCACCCCGCCAAACACCACCAGCGAGCGGATGTTGAGATAGCGGCTGTACTCACGCACGTTCTCACCCACCTGGGCGGCCAGTTCACGGGTTGGGGTCAGGATCAGGGCGCGCACCGGGCGACGGCCTTTGGCGTGCGGTTCGCTTGAGATCAGGCGTTGCAGCAGCGGCAGGGTAAAGCCAGCGGTTTTACCGGTCCCGGTCTGGGCGCTGGCCATCAGATCGCGGCCTGCCAGTACAGCGGGAATGGCCTGCTGCTGAATAGGGGTCGGTTCGCGGTAACCCTGCTCCGCTACAGCGCGCAGAATTTCCGGGTTCAGGCCAAGGGTATCAAAAGACATAACAACTCCGAACCGCCCCGACCATTTTCAGGTGTAGTTTTCAGGGAGATATAACAAATGAAAGGACAAAAACCACGGTGTCGCGAAGCAGCGGAGTGTAGCAGCTTTTGTGATACAGCGCATAAATATCCCGTCGGGGGCTGCATTTACGCTATTAAACAAGCCGGATACCGGCAAGAAAACTGGACACGCTCAAAAAACAGTCATACTCTTAATCAATCGATTGATTAATTTTGTGTGCCGCTATGAATCCGATCCCGACCACCACCAAAGGTGAGCAGGCTAAAAGCCAGTTAATCGCTGCCGCGCTGGCGCAGTTTGGCGAATATGGGCTGCATGCCACCACCCGCGATATCGCTGCGCAAGCCGGGCAAAATATCGCCGCCATCACCTACTATTTTGGCTCGAAAGAGGATCTCTACCTCGCCTGCGCCCAGTGGATCGCCGACTTCATTGGCACCCAGTTTCGCCCCCACGTGGAGGAAGCCACCGCCCTGCTTGCCGAGCCGTCACCGGATCGCGCCGCCATTCGTGGCCTGATCTTAACCGCCTGCAACAATATGATTCAGCTGCTGACGCATGACGATACGCTGAACCTGAGTAAGTTTATTTCACGCGAGCAACTCTCGCCCTCTGCCGCTTACCAGCTGGTCCACGATCAGGTTATCGCCCCGATGCACTCCCATCTGACCCGGCTGGTGGCGGCTTATACCGGGCGTGACCCTCTTGATACGCAGACCATTTTGCATACCCATGCCCTGCTGGGCGAAGTGCTCGCCTTTCGCCTGGGGCGTGAAACCATTCTGTTACGCACCGGCTGGACCGAATTCGATGAGGATAAAGCGCTGCAAATCAGTCAGGTCATCACCTGTCATGTCGATTTGATCCTGCAGGGCTTAACGCAAAGGAGCCTGGAGTCATGAAAAAACCTGTCGCCATTATTGTGGCTGTGGTGGTTGTGCTGGCAGCCGGTATCGGCGGCTGGCTGTGGTATCAGAGCCAGCAGGATAAAACGCTGACCCTGTACGGTAACGTCGATATCCGCACCGTGAACATGAGCTTTCGCGTCGGCGGACGGCTGGCCTCCCTGAGCGTGGATGAAGGCGATGCCATTACCGCTGGTCAGACGCTGGGCACGCTGGACAAAGCCCCCTACCAGAACGCGCTGTTGCAGGCCCAGGCGGGCGTTGCCGTGGCACAGGCGCAATACGACTTAATGCAGGCGGGCTATCGTGACGAAGAGGTCGCCCAGGCCGCCGCCGCCGTTAAACAGGCGCAGGCCGCCTATGACTATGCCCAGAACTTCTTTGTCCGTCAGCAAGGGCTGTGGAAAAGCCGCACCGTGTCGGCCAACGATCTGGAGAACGCCCGTTCCTCGCGGGATCAGGCTCTGGCGACGCTGAAATCCTCCCAGGATAAGTTGCGCCAGTACCGCTCCGGCAACCGCGAGCAGGATATCGCCCAGGCAAAAGCCAGCCTCGAACAGGCCCAGGCCCAGCTGGCACAGGCGCAGCTGGATCTGCACGACACTACCCTGGTGGCCCCGGCTAACGGCACGCTGCTGACCCGCGCCGTCGAGCCCGGCAGCATGCTGAACGCGGGCAGTACGGTGCTGACCCTCTCCCTGACGCGTCCGGTGTGGGTGCGGGCTTACGTCAATGAAGCCAGTCTCGGCGAGGCGAAACCGGGGCGCGAAGTGCTGCTCTATACCGACAGTCGTCCCGACAGGCCGTACCACGGGAAAATCGGCTTTGTCTCCCCGACCGCGGAATTTACGCCAAAAACCGTCGAAACCCCGGACCTGCGTACCGATCTGGTCTATCGCCTGCGCATTATCGTGAACGATGCCGACGATGCCCTGCGCCAGGGGATGCCGGTAACCGTCAGCTTCGACAATGGGCAAGCCCATGAGTGATGCGGTGATCCAGCTCTCCGGTCTGGTCAAACGCTTTGCCGGGATGGACAAACCCGCCGTCGCGCCGCTCGACTGCACGGTGCATAAAGGTTACGTCACCGGGCTGGTCGGCCCGGACGGCGCGGGCAAAACCACCCTGATGCGGATGCTTGCCGGCCTGCTGAAGCCCGACGAAGGCAGCGCCAGCGTGCTGGGGCTGGACCCGGTTCGCGACGATCGCGCCCTGCATGCGATGCTGGGCTATATGCCGCAGAAGTTTGGTCTGTATGAAGATCTGACGGTGATGGAGAACCTGACCCTGTATGCCGACCTGCGCAGCGTCACCGGCGAGACGCGGGAGAAAACCTTTCAGCGCCTGCTTGATTTTACGTCGCTCGGCCCCTTCACCGACCGGCTGGCGGGCAAGCTCTCCGGCGGCATGAAGCAGAAGCTGGGGCTGGCCTGTACGCTGGTGGGGCAACCGAAGGTGCTGCTGCTGGACGAGCCCGGCGTTGGCGTCGACCCCATCTCCCGCCGCGAGCTTTGGCAGATGGTGCACGAGCTGGCGGGGGACGGAATGTTAATCCTCTGGAGCACCTCCTATCTCGACGAAGCGGAGCAGTGCCGCGACGTGCTGCTGATGAACGAAGGGGAGTTGCTCTATCAGGGCGATCCCACAGCCCTGACCCGGAGCATGACCGGGCGCAGCGTGCTGCTGCACTCCCCTCATGAGAATAACCGCCGCCTGCTGCAACGGGTGCTGAAGCTGCCCCAGGTGAGCGACGGCATGATCCAGGGGAAATCGGTGCGGGTGATCCTCAAAAAAGAGGCCAGCGCCGACGATCTACGCCAAAACGCGGATCTGCCGGATCTGGCGATTGATGAGACTGCGCCGCGGTTTGAAGATGCCTTTATCGATCTGCTCGGCGGCGCAGGCACCGCCGAATCGCCGCTGGGGGCGATCCTGCATACTGTGGAAGGCACCCCCGGCGAGACGGTGATCGAGGCCAAATCTCTGACCAAAAAGTTCGGTGACTTTGCCGCTACCGACAATGTGAACTTTACGGTAAAACGCGGCGAAATCTTCGGCCTGCTGGGCCCCAACGGCGCGGGTAAATCCACCACCTTTAAAATGATGTGCGGCCTGCTGGTGCCCACCGCCGGCAAAGCGCTGGTGCTGGATATGGATCTGAAGGTCAGCTCCGGCAAAGCGCGCCAGCATCTGGGATATATGGCGCAAAAGTTCTCGCTCTACGGCAACCTGACGGTTGAGCAAAACCTGCGCTTTTTCTCCGGCGTCTACGGCCTGCGCGGGCGAGCGCAGAGTGAAAAGATTGCCCGCATGAGCGAGGCCTTTGGTTTGAGCAGCATCGCCAGCCAGGCCACCGACGCGCTGCCGCTCGGGTTCAAACAGCGGCTGGCGCTGGCTTGCTCCCTGATGCATGAGCCGGACATTCTGTTTCTTGATGAGCCCACCTCCGGGGTCGATCCCCTCACCCGCCGTGAGTTCTGGCTGCATATCAACAGCATGGTGGAAAAAGGGGTCACGGTGATGGTGACCACTCACTTTATGGATGAGGCGGAGTATTGCGACCGGATTGGGCTGGTCTATCGCGGCAAGCTGATTGCTCACGGCACACCCGACGATCTGAAAGCTCAGGTGGCGGACGCGCAGCAGCCCGATCCCACCATGGAACAGGCGTTTATCACGCTCATTAACGACTGGGATAAGGAGCATGGCCATGTCTGACAAAGCCCTCTCCTGGCGTCGGGTCCGCGCCCTGTGCATCAAAGAGACGCGGCAGATTGTGCGCGATCCGAGCAGCTGGCTGATTGCGGTGGTGATCCCCCTGCTGCTGCTCTTTATCTTCGGCTACGGCATAAACCTCGACTCCAGCAAGCTGCGGGTGGGGATCCTGCTGGAGCAGCACAGCGAAGAGGCGCTCGACTTCACCCATACCCTGACCGGCTCGCCCTACATCGACGCCACCATCAGTGACGATCGCCATAAGCTCACCCAGATGATGCAGGCCGGGCGCATTCGCGGGATTATTGTCATTCCGGTGGATTTTGCCGCCCGCATGGCGCGCCCGAACGACACCGCCCCGATCCAGGTGATCACCGACGGCAGCGAGCCCAATACCGCCAACTTTGTGCAGGGCTACTCAGAGGGGATCTGGCAGCTGTGGCAGATGCAGCGGGCGGACGATCGCGGCGAGACGTTTGAGCCGCTGATTGACGTCCAGACCCGCTACTGGTTTAACCCAGCGGCCATCAGCCAGCACTTTATTATTCCTGGCGCGGTGACCATTATCATGACGGTGATCGGCGCCATTCTGACCTCGCTGGTGATTGCCCGTGAGTGGGAGCGCGGCACCATGGAGGCGCTGCTCTCCACCGAAGTGACGCGCACGGAACTGCTGCTGTGCAAGCTGATCCCCTACTACTTCCTCGGGATGCTGGCGATGCTGCTCTGCATGTTGGTGTCCGTATTTATTCTCGGCGTGCCGTATCGCGGCTCGCTGCTGGTGCTGTTCGCTATCACCAGCCTGTTCCTGCTCAGCACGCTGGGGATGGGGCTGCTTATCTCCACCGTCACCCGCAACCAGTTTAATGCCGCCCAGGTGGCGCTGAATGCCGCGTTTTTGCCGTCGATAATGCTATCCGGGTTTATTTTCCAGATCGACAGTATGCCGGCGGTGATCCGCGCGGTGACCTATATCATCCCGGCACGTTATTTCGTCAGCACCCTGCAAAGCCTGTTCCTGGCGGGCAATATTCCGGTGGTGCTGATGGTGAACCTGCTGTTTTTGATTGCCTCGGCGGTGATGTTTATCGGCCTGACGTGGATGAAAACCAAACGGCGATTAGATTAGGTTTCGCCCGGTGGCGCTACGCTTACCGGGCCTACGGGTCTTGTAGGCCAGGCAAACGTAGTGCCGCCCGGCGTTTTGAGGAGTGATTATGTTTCACCGTTTATGGACATTGATTCGCAAAGAGCTGCAATCCCTGCTGCGCGAGCCGCAGACCCGGGCGATATTAATTCTGCCGGTGCTGATCCAGGTGCTGCTCTTCCCCTGGGCAGCCACCCTGGAGGTAACCAACGCCACGATCGCTGTCTATAACGAAGATAACGGCAAACATTCGGTGGAGCTGACCCAGCGCTTCGCCCGCGCCAAAGCCTTTACCCACGTGCTCATCCTTAACAGCCCACAGGAAATACAACCCACCATCGACACGCAAAAGGCGCTCTTGCTGGTGCGCTTCCCGGCCGATTTTTCCCGTAACCTCGACACCCTGCAAACCGCCCCTATGCAGCTCATCCTCGACGGGCGTAACTCCAACAGCGCGCAAATCGCCGCCAACTACCTGCAACAGGTAGTGAAGGATTACCAGCAGGAGCTGATGGCGGGCAAACCGAAACCGAACAACAGCGAGCTGGTGGTGCGCAACTGGTATAACCCGAACCTCGACTACAAATGGTTTGTGGTGCCGTCGCTGATCGCCATGATCACCACCATCGGGGTGATGATCGTCACCTCCCTGTCGGTAGCCCGCGAACGCGAACAGGGCACCTTCGATCAGCTGGTGGTCTCCCCGCTGGCGACCTGGCAAATCTTTGTCGGCAAGGCGGTCCCGGCGCTGATTGTCGCCACTTTCCAGGCCAGCATTGTGCTGGCGATTGGCATCTGGGCCTATCACATCCCCTTTGCCGGATCGCTTCTGCTCTTTTACTTCACAATGGTGATTTACGGGCTGTCGCTGGTGGGGTTTGGTCTGCTGATCTCGGCGCTCTGCTCGACCCAGCAGCAGGCGTTTATCGGGGTGTTCGTCTTTATGATGCCCGCCATTTTGCTCTCGGGCTATGTCTCGCCGGTGGAGAACATGCCGGTCTGGCTGCAGAACTTAACCTGGGTGAATCCGATCCGGCACTTTACCGATATCACCAAGCAGATCTATCTCAAGGATGCGAGTCTGGATATTGTCTGGGGGAGTTTGTGGCCGCTACTGGTGATAGCGGCCGTGACGGGTTCAGTGGCGTACGCGATGTTTAGGCGGAATATCGCGTAGCTTTTTGTCTTTGGTTAACAGTGAAACGACCGCGGGCCCAGCAAGGATAGCCAGCCCTGCGACAGCCAGCAAAAAGTTGTTTTGCAGCACGCGGGACAACAGCCACAGCACAATCAGTGCCGCGCCAAAATACCAGGTGGTGGTGAGCTCTTCGAGCACATCCGCCACTTCGCGCCAGCGCGCTTCATGATGACGCTGTAAAAAGAGCATCAACAGGACAGTCACGCCGTACAGCACGCATAATCCTAAGCCGACCCGCACCAGGGTACCGCTCATCCAGGCCATCACCAGCACGGCCACCACCAATAAATGCAACATAATCTGCCAGCAACTCAGGCCGGTTGCGACGCGTATGCGTTGTTGCCACTTCATGGCACTCTCCTGAAGGATTTTACTCTGCCTGTTCAGACTATCGCACTTTACGGAAAATTCCGTAACACAGCACCTTTTTGTGACGACGACTACACTTTATTTTCATCAGGATAGTGACGCGGGAAGGAGTGTATGGCCCAACAAACCCGGCATTTTTCGCTTAAAGTGTTAACAATCAATATTCATAAAGGATTCGCGGCTTTTAACCGCCGTTTCATTCTGCCCGAACTGCGTGACGCTGTACGAACCGTCAGCGCGGATATCGTCTGCCTGCAGGAGGTGATGGGCGCGCATGAAGTCCATCCTTTGCATGTGGAAAACTGGCCGGATACCAGCCACTACGAATTTCTCGCCGACACCATGTGGAGCGACTACGCTTACGGGCGTAATGCCGTCTATCCCGAGGGGCATCACGGCAATGCCGTTCTCTCCCGCTACCCTATCGAACACTATGAAAATCACGATGTCTCGGTGGGCGAGAGTGAAAAACGTGGGCTGCTTTACTGCCGTGTCGCGATCCCGGAGCTGACCAGACCGCTGCATGTGGCCTCGGTCCACCTTGGCCTGCGCGAAGCTCACCGCCAGGCGCAGCTGCAGATGATGACCGAGTGGGTCAATGGCCTGCCAGAAGGGGAACCGGTGGTGGTCGCCGGTGATTTTAACGACTGGCGCCAGCGCGCCAACCATCCGCTGAAAACGGGGGCCGGGTTAGAAGAGATCTTCACCCTTGCCCACGGCAGGCCCGCCCGTACCTTCCCGGTGAGATTCCCGCTGCTGCGTCTGGACAGGATCTATGTCAAAAACGCTCACGCCAGCAGCCCTACCGCGCTGGCCCTGAGCAACTGGCGTCACCTTTCCGACCATGCGCCGTTAAGTGCGGAGATTCATCTATGAAATGTTCATGGCAAAGCGGCAACCGGATAAAGCTGCTGGAAAATGGCGATCAATATTACCCGGCGGTATTTGCCGCCATCGAGAAAGCACAAAGCCGGGTACTGCTTGAAACCTTTATCTGGTTTGAAGACAACGTGGGGCGAAAACTGCATTCGGTGATCCTGCGGGCGGCCCAGCGCGGGGTGCATATCGAAGTGCTGCTGGACGGCTACGGCTCCCCCGACCTCAGCGATGAGTTCGTGGGGGAACTCACCTCAGCAGGCGTGGTATTCCGCTATTACGATCCACGCCCGCCACTGCTGGGAATGCGCACCAACGTCTTCCGCCGCATGCACCGTAAAATTGTGGTGGTGGATGATCAGGTGGCCTTTGTGGGCGGGATTAACTACTCCGCGGAACATATGTCGGACTACGGTCCTGAAGCCAAACAGGATTATGCCGTCCAGGTCGAAGGCCCGGTGGTACAGGATATTTTGCAGTTTGTCGTGGAAAACCTCCCCGGCAAAGCTGCAGTGCGTCGCTGGTGGAAGCGGCGTCATCGCGCCGAAGAGAATACCAAACCAGGTGAAGCGCAGGCGCTGTTTGTCTGGCGCGATAACGAAGAGCACCGGGACGATATTGAGCGGCACTATCTCAAGATGCTGACCAACGCCCGTCGGGAGGTGATTATCGCCAACGCCTACTTCTTCCCGGGCTATCGCCTGCTGCACGCCATGCGTAACGCAGCCCGGCGCGGCGTGCGGGTTAAGCTCATTGTGCAGGGCGAGCCGGATATGCCCATTGTGACCGTGGGTGCCCGCCTGCTCTACAACTATCTGGTGAAAGGCGGCGTCGAGATTTACGAATACCGCCGTCGTCCGCTGCACGGCAAGGTCGCGCTGATGGACGATCACTGGGTAACTGTCGGCTCCAGCAACCTCGATCCCCTTAGCCTGTCGCTGAACCTGGAGGCCAACCTGATTATTCACGATCGCGAGTTTAACCAGACCCTGCGTGACAATCTCACCGCCATTATCGCCGAGGATTGCGTCCGGGTGGATGAGTCGATGGTGCCGAAACGGACCTGGTGGAATCTGGGCAAAAGCGTGGTGGTGTTCCACTTCCTGCGCCATTTCCCGGCGCTGGTCGGCTGGTTGCCTGCGCATACGCCTAAACTGGCGCAGGTCCCCCCGCCGGTACAACCCGAGATGGAGACTCAGGATCGCGTTGAAGCGAGCAACACGGGGGTAAAACCCTGATGAGCAAAAAACATTCGCGCTGGCGTCTGGCAAAAAAGATCCTCACCTGGGTATTTTTTATAGCCGTTGCAGTGTTGCTGGTGATTTACGCCAAAAAGGTCGACTGGGGCGAGGTGTGGAAGGTCATCCGCGACTACGACCGTGTATCGCTGATGGGCGCCGTGGCGCTGGTGATACTGAGCTTCCTGCTGTATGGCTGTTACGACCTGCTGGGGCGAGTCTACTGCGGGCATAAGCTGGCCAAGCGCCAGGTTATGCTGGTGTCGTTTATCTGCTACGCCTTTAACCTGACCCTGAGTACCTGGGTGGGCGGCATCGGGATGCGTTACCGCCTTTACTCCCGTCTGGGGCTACCCAGCAGCACCATCACCCGCATCTTCTCCCTGAGCATTACTACCAACTGGCTGGGTTACGTCCTGCTGGGCGGGGTAATCTTCACCGCGGGCGTGGTGCAGTTGCCCGCTCACTGGTATATCGATCAGTCGACGCTGCGAATTATTGGCATCGTACTGCTGCTGGTGATTGCGTTCTACCTGTGGGCCTGTGCGTTCGCTAAGCGGCGCCATGTGACCATCAAAAAGCAAAAGCTGGTACTTCCCTCCTGGCGTTTTGCGCTGGCGCAGATGGGCATTTCCGCCGCCAACTGGATGGCGATGGGGGCCATTATCTGGCTTCTGATGGGTGAAGATATCAACTACTTCTTCGTGCTGGGTGTGCTGCTGGTGAGCAGTATCGCCGGGGTGATTGTCCATATCCCTGCCGGGATTGGGGTGCTGGAAGCGGTGTTTATCGCGCTGTTAGCGGGAGAGCATGTCTCTCACGGCACCATCATCGCCGCCCTGCTGGCCTATCGTATGCTCTATTATTTCCTGCCTCTGGGGCTGGCGACGGTCTGTTATCTGGTGCTGGAGAGCCGGGCGAAGAAGTTGCGGGCCAAAAACGAACAACAGATGGCGAAGTAATGGCGGGATTGGCCGGGTGGCGCTGCGCTTACCCGGCCTACGGTGTTGTAGGCCCGGCAAGCGAAGCGCCGCCGGGCAGATTACTTAACGACGGTTACCGAAGATGCGCAGCAGCATCAGGAACAGGTTGATGAAGTCCAGATAGAGCGTCAGCGCCCCGAGAATGGAGTATTTACGCAGATTTGAGCTGTCGCGCACGTCAATCTGCTCGCCAATGTTTTTCAGCTTCTGGGTGTCATAGGCCGTCAGCCCGACAAAGACAATCACCCCGATATAGGTCACCGCCCACATCAGCGCTTCACTCTTCAGCCAGAAGTTCACCAGCGATGCCAGCACGATACCAATCAGCGCCATAAACAGCATGTTGCCAAAGCCGCTCAGGTCGCGTTTGGTGGTGTAGCCGTAAAGGCTCATCGCACCAAACATCCCGCCGGCCACCACAAAGGTGCTGGCGATGGAGGAGTAGGTGTAGACGAGAAAAATACTGGAGAGCGTCAGGCCGGTCAGCGCCGAATAGAGCATAAACAGCGTGGTGGCCATCCCGGCACTGAGCTTATGCACCAGCCCGGAGAGGACAAACACCAGCGCCAGCTGGGCGATGATCAGGCCAAAAAAGGTGATTTTGCTGGAGAAGACAAACATCATCACCGCAGGCGTGTTTGCTGAGAACCACGCGACAAACGCGGTGAGCAGCAGGCCGCAGGTCATCCAGCCATAAACCTGGGCCATGTAGGTTTGCAGCCCGGTACGGCTCTGCTGCACGATGGAATCGGAACGGGGAAATCTGTCCATAACACACTCCTTTTTAAGTGGACACACTGTTAAAGCCTAACACATCCCGGCAATCCGGCTACCAGCGGTTGGCGGCTCCCTTGTCGCTGTCGCGGGACTCGACCCAGCGATCGCCCTCCGGGGTCGCTTCGCGCTTCCAGAACGGGGCGCGGGTTTTCAGATAATCCATAATAAACTCACCCGCCGCAAAGGCGCTGCCGCGATGGGCGCTGGTGACGCCGACAAAGACGATCTCCTCCCCCGGCCACATCTCGCCGATGCGGTGGATCACGGTCACGCGGCCGAGCGGCCAGCGCTGACGCGCCTGTTCAACGATCTCCGCCAGCGCTTTTTCCGTCATGCCAGGATAGTGCTCAAGGGTCAGCGCCTTCACGCTGTCGCCCAGATTATGGTTACGCACCTTGCCGGTGAAGGTGACCACCGCGCCATCTTCGTCACGCTCCGCCAGCCAGTTATACTCCGTGCCGACGTTAAAACGCGCCTGTTCAACCAGGATTTTGGTGTCACTCATCTCAGCCCCCGGTCACCGGTGGGAAGAAGGCCACCTCATCGCCCGGTTTGACCGGATGCGTGAACTCCACCAGCGTCTGATTCACCGCCGCCAGCAGTTTGCTCGCGTCCAGCGCCAGCGCCCAGCGGTCGCTCTGCGCCGCCAGATGCGCCCGCAGCGCTTCCACGGTATCGACCTGAATATCCAGCGTCAGGCTGTCGGTATTCACCAGCTCGCGCACCTGCGCAAAAAACAGTACTTTAATCATTCTCTTGTGCCCTGAAATCACCTGATTTACCGCCGCTTTTCGCCAGCAGGCGAACCGGGCCGATGACCATATCTTTCTGCACCGCTTTGCACATGTCGTAGATGGTTAACGCCGCCACGGACGCGGCGGTCAAGGCTTCCATCTCCACGCCGGTCTTACCCGTCAGGCGGCACAATGACTCAATGCGCACCCGGTTATGCTCCGGCTCGGCCCTCAGGTTCACCTCCACTTTGCTGAGCATCAACGGGTGGCACAGCGGGATAAGATCCCAGGTGCGTTTCGCCGCCTGGATCCCGGCGATCCGCGCCGTAGCGAAGACGTCCCCTTTGTGGTGGCTACCGTCAAGGATCATTGCCAGCGTATCGGGAAGCATGGTGACGAACGCTTCCGCGCGCGCCTCACGCACGGTTTCCGCCTTGGCGGAGACATCCACCATATGCGCTTCGCCTGCGGCGTTAATGTGGGTCAGTTGCGACATAGCTTACTTCTTCAGATGAGGATGGAAATTACATGGACGCGTGCGGGCATCGAGCTGCGGGGCAATGATGTTTTCCCACGCGGTGCGGCAGGCTTTCGTGGAGCCTGGCATGGCGAAAATCACCGTGTTGTTGGCGATCCCGGCCACGGCGCGCGACTGCAGGGTGGAGGTGCCAATCTCTTCAAACGAGAGCATACGGAACACCTCGCCGAAGCCTTCTATCTCGCGATCGAACAGTGGCAGCAGCGCTTCCGGAGCCTGATCGCCCGCGGTAAACCCGGTGCCGCCGGTGATCAGCACTACCTGCACGTTATCGCTGGCGACCCAGCGCGACACTTCCGCGCGAATGGCGTAGCGGTTCTCCTTGACGATAGCCTTGTCGACGATCTGATGCCCCGCCTCGTGGGCCGCATCGCGCAGCCAGTGGCCGGAGGTGTCATCCTCTTCGCCGCGGCGTTCAGAAACGGTAAGAATAGCAATACGCGTCGGGATAAATTCAGCGCTTACCTGACTCATCTTCTGGTTCCTTGTAGCGATTACCCGCCAATGTATGACAGGTTCTGGGTGATCCCGGTGTTGCCCTGATGCAGGAAGTGGGTCTGTTTTTTGTGCATCAGCGCCTCAGAAATGCGTGCTTCCAGCGCCGCCTGCTGCGCATCATCGGCCAGCAGATCGCGCAGGTCGACGCCGCCGTCGCCAAACAGGCAGAGGTGCAGCTTGCCCACCGACGAGACGCGCAGGCGGTTACAGCTGGCACAGAAATCTTTTTCATACGGCATGATAAGGCCAATCTCCCCTTCGTAGTCGGGGTGACAAAAGACCTGCGCCGGGCCGTCGCTGCGCTGGCGAAGCTGGTGGATCCAGCCGCGTTTGAGCAGCTCATCGCGCAATACCATGCCGGAGATGTGATGGCGGGAGAAGAGGTCGCTGCCCTCGCCGGTTTCCATCAGCTCAATGAAGCGCAACTGAATGCGGCGGGGTTTGATCCACGCCAGGAAGGTATCCAGCTGATGATGGTTCACATCGCGCATCAGCACGGTGTTGACCTTCACCTTGTCGAAGCCGGCCGCAAAGGCTGCGTCGATACCGTCCATCACCTGGTGGAATTTATCCTGTCCGGTGATGGCATGAAACTGGCGGGCATCCAGACTGTCGACGCTGACGTTGATGGCGGTCAGCCCCGCTTCGCGCCACTGCGCGACATCGCGCGCCAGGCGATAGCCATTGGTCGTGACCGCGATCTGGCGGATGGCGTCGTTTTCACGTACCGCCGCGATGATATCGGTGAAGTCCCGGCGCAGCGAGGGTTCGCCGCCGGTAAGACGGACCTTCTCCGTTCCCATGGCGGCAAACGCGCGCGTAACGCGGCGCACTTCATCCACGGAGAGAAAGCCGTTATTGGTGACGCTGCCGGGCTTATAGCCATCCGGCAGGCAGTAGGTGCAACGGAAGTTGCACACATCGGTAATCGACAAACGCAGGTAAAAAAACTTACGCGCGAATGCATCGGTAAGTTGTGAAGCCATGTACACCTTTCCTGATACGGGAGGCACAGTCATTTCTTCCTGTACCCTGGTGGCAAAAGCGCCACGGCCAGAGCGCCATATCTGTCGACACAGGCGCAAAGGCTAGAGTGTATGTTTTCAATGATGAAAACGTGGTTATGTCGATAGTAGCGTGTTAAAGCGAGTTTCGCTATCGTCGACTTTCGCTATATAAATGTGTATATAACGAGCTAATCGTGCCATTTCGGTTCAGAATACGTCATTATCACATTTTTGCATTGATATACGTCATTTTGCGCGGGTCGCAGCATCGTCATTTAGGAGTAGTTGCGTTACTGTTTACATGTTGGTCTTAATAAGGAATTTTTATGCGCAATCGCACTTTTGCGGATCTTGACCGGGTGGTCGCTCTCGGTGGAGGCCACGGGCTGGGCCGGGTCATGTCCTCCCTGTCATCGCTCGGCTCCCGCCTGACAGGGATCGTCACGACCACCGATAATGGCGGCTCAACCGGGCGCATCCGCCGCTCCGAAGGCGGTATCGCCTGGGGAGACATGCGCAACTGTTTAAATCAGCTTATCACGGAACCGAGCGTGGCTTCGGCCATGTTTGAGTATCGTTTTGCCGGTAATGGTGAACTTTCCGGGCATAACCTTGGAAATCTGATGTTAAAGGCGCTGGATCACCTCAGCGTCCGGCCTCTGGAGGCGATCAATTTAATTCGCAATCTGCTTAAAGTGGACGCCTTTCTCATTCCCATGTCCGAACTTCCGGTTGATTTGATGGCAATCGACTGCAACGACCATGAAGTGTATGGCGAGGTGAATATCGATCAGCTTGCCCTGCCGCCGAAAGAGCTGATGCTCTACCCCACTGTCCCAGCCACCCGCGAAGCAGTAGAAGCGATTGGTGAAGCGGATCTGATCCTCATCGGCCCCGGCAGTTTTTACACCAGCCTGATGCCGCTCCTGCTGATTAAAGAGCTGGCCCAGGCGCTGCGGCGCACGCCCGCCCCGGTGGTCTATATCGGCAATCTGGGTCGCGAACTCAGTCCGGCCGCCGCCGGGCTTTCGCTGGCCGCAAAGCTGGCGCTGATGGAGCAGTATGTCGGTAAAAAGATCGTCGATGCGGTAGTGGTCGGGCCGAAAGAGGATATCTCAGGTATGGAGGGCCGGGTGGTGGTGCAGGAGCCGCTCGAAGCAAGCGACATCAAGTACCGCCACGATCGGCATCTGCTGCGCGTGGCGCTGGAGAGAGCGATTCAGGCGTTGGGTTAGCTTGTACGGCCTGTAATGCCCGGTGGCACTTCGCTTACCGGGCTTACAGGCAGAGTGCCGTTGTTGAGCCGGTAAGCGCCACCGGGCATAAACTACGATGCGGCGATGAATAAATCCCGCAGCTGGTGCAGCTGGTCGCGGATCTGCGCGGCCTCTTCGAACTCCAGGTTCTGTGCGTGCTGCATCATCTGCCCTTCCAGCTCGTGGATTTGCTGCTGCAGCGCTTTCGGCGTCAGTGCCACGGTATCGGCCTCAACCGGTGAGCGCGACTTGCCGCGTCCCTTGGTTTTGGTTTTCGCGATATTCTGGCCAAGCTGCAGGATATCCACCACCTTCTTGTTGAGCCCCTGCGGGACGATCCCGTGCTCTTCGTTATAGCGCTGCTGCTTCTCGCGACGGCGTTCGGTTTCGCCGATCGCTTTCGCCATCGACGGGGTGATCTTATCCCCGTAGAGAATCGCTTTACCGTTAACGTTACGCGCCGCACGGCCAATGGTCTGAATCAGCGAGCGCTCGGAACGCAGGAAGCCCTCTTTGTCGGCGTCCAGAATCGCCACCAGCGACACTTCTGGCATATCCAGCCCCTCACGCAGCAGGTTGATCCCCACCAGCACGTCAAACTCGCCAAGACGCAGATCGCGGATAATCTCCATACGCTCCACAGTGTCGATATCCGAGTGCAGATAGCGCACCTTCTCACCGTGCTCTTCGAGGTATTCGGTCAGGTCTTCCGCCATCCGCTTGGTCAGGGTCGTCACCAGCACACGCTCGTTAATGGCCGACCGGGCGCGGATCTCCGAGAGCAGGTCATCCACCTGGGTAGCCACCGGACGCACTTCAATAATCGGATCGAGCAGGCCGGTCGGACGCACCACCTGATCCACCACCTCGTCGCCCGATTTCTCCAGCTCGTAGTTGCCTGGCGTTGCGGAGACGTAGATGGTTTGCGGCGCCAGCGCCTCGAACTCTTCAAACTTCATCGGACGGTTATCCAGCGCCGACGGCAGGCGGAAGCCGTACTCCACCAGGGTCTCTTTACGCGCCCGGTCGCCACGATACATCCCGCCGATCTGCGGAATGGTGACGTGGGATTCATCCACCACCAGCAGGCCATCCGCCGGCAGGTAGTCAAACAGGGTGGGCGGCGCTTCGCCCGGCCCACGGCCAGAGAGATAGCGCGAGTAGTTTTCGATACCGGAGCAGTAGCCCAGCTCGTTCATCATCTCGAGATCGAACTGGGTACGCTGGCTGATACGCTGCTCTTCCAGCAGCTTGTTATTTTCTAACAGCACCCTGCGGCGATCCGCCAGCTCAACTTTGATATCTTCCATCGCCTGCACGATGCGTTCGCGCGGGGTGACGTAGTGGGTTTTCGGGTAGACCGTGAAGCGCTGAATGGTCGATTCCACATGGCCGGTCAGCGGGTCGAACAGCGACAGCCGCTCCACCTCTTCATCGAAAAGCTCGACGCGCAGCGCGAAATCGTCCGACTCCGCCGGGAAAATGTCGATCACTTCACCGCGCACACGGAACGTACCGCGCTGGAACGCCTGATCGTTACGGGTGTACTGCAGCTCGGCCAGGCGACGCAAAATGGCGCGCTGATCGATAATCATCCCCACGGTCAGGTGCAGCATCATCTTCAGGTAGAGATCCGGGTCGCCGAGGCCGTAGATGGCCGATACCGAGGCCACCACCACCACATCACGGCGCTCAAGCAGCGCCTTGGTCGCGGAGAGACGCATCTGCTCAATATGCTCGTTCACCGAGGCATCCTTCTCGATAAAGGTGTCCGAGCTGGGAACGTAGGCTTCCGGCTGATAGTAGTCGTAGTACGACACGAAGTACTCCACCGCATTCTCGGGGAAGAACTCTTTCATCTCGCCGTAGAGCTGCGCCGCCAGGGTTTTGTTCGGGGCGAGCACCATTGTGGGGCGCTGGAGATCGGCGATCACATTAGCGACGGTGAAGGTTTTACCCGACCCGGTTACCCCCAGCAGCGTCTGGTGCGCAAGCCCATCCTCCAGCCCCTCTTTCAGACGGCGAATCGCTTCAGGCTGATCGCCGGAGGGACGGAAAGCGGAATTCAGTTTGAACGGTTTACTCATGAACGGCGACCTGATGATGGTTGATACGGCAGGTGAGTAATTTTACTCTTGATGGCTATTTTTGCCAGTAAATTATACTGGACATAAACACAGTGGCAACCGCGACGTTTTGTGCCACCCAGGGCAAGAATCAAACGAAGCTGCACAAAATTTCGCCTGCGACGGGATAAAATTCCATCAATGCACGGTTATCCCCAGAACTTTTTATTTTTTAACATTTGTCAAGGCGAGACGCCGAACTTAAGCGCATTATCGTGACCGTTTAATGACAAAGATTGATTTTATTTAACGCATTGATTTCATTTATTATTTTCAAAAAGACGCGTTTCGCAGCAATTCAGGCGCAGGCCGCGTATTCTCTCGCTTACCCCGCGTTTTCTAACTCTAATGCACATGGTTATCCACAGGAATAGTGGATAACTGCCTCCAGCCCATACGGAGCGTGACTCGGCTAATTCCCGGTTTTTACCTACAGCGAGACGGTAAAAAATTTTTATGACCCAATTTTGGCGATCTTATGACAATAAAACGTTCACCCACCAGTGAGACATTGTTCACATTTTAACCAAAATAGTACCTGCACCAGGTGAATCATACGGGGCACCGGCGCAGTGCATTACTCTCTTCTCGCAGCGCTTATTTTTGCGCCTAATCTGAAAAAAGGCGGTTTAAACGCTATTTTTTGGCCAGTGGCAAGAGTCTTGCAGAGTATCAGGGGACACTGATGTCTGAAAAGGAGTAAGACCATGTTGAGCCTGCGTGCCGTTAATCAGTATTACGGGGATCGCCACACCCTGTGGAACGTTGACCTCGATCTGCCGCCCGGCGTCTGTACCGGGGTGGTCGGGCTGCCCGGAATGGGGAAAACCACCCTCGTAAACTGCATTGCCGGCCTGCTGCCTATCGCCAGCGGTACGATGGTCTGGCATGACGCTGGAGCCTCGCCTTGTGAGTGGCTTCCGGGAACCGAAATTGGCTTTGTCCCACAGGACAGGCGAATTTTTTCCCAGCTGACGGTAGAAGAGAACCTGCATATCGCGCGGATGGCAAAAGGGAGTGTGGGCGGGTCGGTGAGTAGCGAAATTTTTGAGTTCTTTCCGGAACTTTACCCGCTACGCCAGCAGCGGGCGTCAGGGCTGAACGACGATCAGCAGTACCAGCTGGCACTGGCGAACGCGCTGGTCACTCGCCCTCGCCTGCTGATCCTCGACGAGCCCAGCCGTGGCGCCAGCCCGCTGTTTAGCATCAGGCTGGCGCAGCTGCTGCTCAGGTTCAACCGCGAACTGGGGCTAACGGTGCTGCTGGCCGAGCAGCACCTGTCGCTGATCCGCCGGGTGGCGGAGCGCTTCTGCCTGCTATACCGCGGGCGAAACGTGGCCCAGGGCCGCGTCAGCGAGCTGGATGACCCGCTTATTGCCCACTGGATGGGGCCGACGGCGCCAGTGCGCTGAGAGAAAGATAACGTCCGATATCCGCCGTGTCGGCCTGCTCGCCAAGCCAGGGGATCTCACCCAGCAGCGGTGCAGGCAGTACGCGTTTCAGCGTTGTCATGTATTCGCCATGACGTTTGCCGGGGGCCACCACCCCGTTCGCCACCCAGCCCGCAAAATGCAGCCCCGCCTGGCGGATCGCCAGGGCGGTCAGCATGGCGTGGTTGATGCAGCCCAGCTTCACCCCCACCACCAGGATCACCGGCAGGCGCTCGGCGATCGCCCAGTCGGCGAAGGTCTGCTCCGGAGAGAGCGGCGTAAACCAGCCGCCCGCCCCTTCCACCAGCACCCAGTCGGCCTGGCTTTCCAGCGCGCATAGCCCGGCTGAAAGCACGCTAAACTCGATGGGACGCTGCTCTTCCGCGCTGACAATATGCGGCGAGGTGGGCTCGGCGAAGGTGTAAGGGTTCACCGCCGGGTAGCTCAGCGCCACGCTGCTGTTGCGCTGTAGCGCCAGCGCATCACTGTTACGCAGCCCTTCCGCGGTCATTTCGCTGCCCGAGGCCACGGGCTTATACCCGGCGGTGTTGCGCCCCAGCGCCCTCGCCGCCTGTAGCAGGGCAGTGCTGGCGACGGTTTTTCCGACCTCGGTGTCGGTGCCGGTGACAAAATAGCGTTCAGTCACGTTCGATAATCCCATGAAAAAGTTGATAAGAAAGCGGGTATTTGCCATCACGCTGCGGCCAGGCCTGCGCCAGATCCTGCAGCTGTCCCCGGGTTAAGGGCCTGGCAGCCCGCCCGGCGTGCAGATGGGTGGCGCCGATCCCCTTCAGGGAGTGCATGGCGCTGAGCGCATCGTCAAAGTGCAGCGTGACGGTCTGGACCGCACAGCGGTGCCGCCAGCCATCGAGGGCATTGTTTACCTCTTCCTGGCTCAGAAAGCGGTTGGTGTGCGGCTGCGTATCTACCGCCTGCCAGGCCTGCTTCAGCTCCGGCAGGGAGCCGTTCAGCAGCGTGGTAAAGGCCACCCTGCCTCCGGGCTTCGCCACGCGCCAGAGCTCCGCCAGCGCCTGCGGCAGGCTGGCGCACCACTGCACCGCCAGATGGCTCCAGACCAGGCTGAACTGCGCATCCGCCAGCGGAATGGCTTCGATATCCGCCTGCAGATAGTGGTCGGCCGCCCGGTTGCGGCGCGCTTCGTCCAGCATCGGGGCGCTGAGATCCATCGCCGTCACCACGCTGCCACTTCTGCGCCAGGCGAGGCTGTTGCTGCCCGGGCCACAGCCAGCGTCCAGCACGCTGGGGAAGGTGTTTTCTGCGAGCAGCGCCCGCAGCCCGTCGGCACTTTGCCGCTGGAGCGCGTCGTGGCGGGAATAGCTTTGCGCCGCCCGGCCAAAGGCGGCGGCAATGGCTTGTTTATTCACTTCCGACATGCAGCGCCTCCAGTAACGCGGTGATGTCTGCCGCTTCATGAGCCGCCGTCAGAGTCAGGCGTAAGCGCGCCGTGCCCGCCGGTACAGTGGGCGGACGAATGGCCGTCACCCAGATCCCCTTCTCTCTGAGGGTCTGCGCCAGATGCAGGGCGCGCGCATTTTCACCCACAATCAGCGGCTGAATGGCGCTTTGCGACGCGGTGATCTCAAGCGGAAGGCCGCTCACGCCTGCGCGGAACTGGCTGATAAGTGCCGAGAGCCGTTGCCGCCGCGCCTCCCCTTCCTCGCTGCGAATAAGGTTAAAGGCTGCCAGTAATGCCACCGCCTGGGCAGGGGGCATGCTGGTGCTGTAGATAAGATGGCGGGCAAACTGCAACAGGTAGTCGGCCACCGGGTCGCTACACAGTACCGCCGCGCCGCTGATACCCACGCCTTTGCCAAAAGTCACCACCAGCAGCTCGGGTTTGACGCCCTGATGTGCCGCACTGCCGCGCCCTTCTGGCCCGGTGACGCCAATACCGTGGGCATCGTCCACCAGCAGCCAGCTCCCCTTACGGCGGGCCGCCGCATGGATATCGACCAGCGGGGCGCTGTCGCCATCCATGCTGAAGATCCCCTCGGTCACCACCAGCTGCTGGCCTTCGCAGGGTTTATCCAGCAGCGAAGCGAGCTGAGCGGCATCGTTATGGGCGAAGCGCCGGAGCTGGGCCGGGCTGTGACTGGCCGCTTCCAGCAGGGAGGCGTGGCTTAAACGGTCGGCCACGATGCGATCGTCCTTGCCGGTCAGGGCTGCAATCAGCGCCTGATTGGCAGCAAAGCCGGAGATAAACAGCAGCGCCCGCGGGTAGCCGAGCCAGTCGGCAAGCTGCTCCTCCAGCGCCCGGTGCGCGCGGGTATAACCGCTGACATGGCCGGAGCCGCCGCTCCCCACGCCATACTGCTCCGCCCCCTGTTGCCAGGCGCGGATAAGGGCCGGATGCTGGCTCAGGCCGAGATAGTCGTTGCTGGAAAAATTAGAGTAGCGCCGCTGGTCGCAGGTGAGAAAACGGCCTGCGCCGTTTTCTACCGGGGTGCGCACGCGCAGCGCCTCTGCCGCCCGACGGGCATCGAGGGCGGCATCAATACGTTGCTGCCAGGTCATAGCGTCGCCGCGTTATAGAACTGGTCGGTATCGGCGTTGAAAAGCTGCTGTTCCAGCTGGTGCTGCTGTTCGTTATCGCCAGTGAGAACCGCGGTCTGCTGCGGATTTAGCCCCAGCTTGCGGAACAGCTGGACATCTTTGTCCTCTTCCGGGTTCGGGGTGGTGAGCAGTTTGCAGCCGTAGAAGATGGAGTTGGCCCCGGCCATAAAGCACATCGCCTGGGTCTGCTCGTTCATCTGCTCGCGGCCCGCCGAGAGGCGCACATAGGAGGTTGGCATCATCACCCGCGCCACCGCAATGGTGCGGATGAAATCAAAGGCGTCAACGTCGTCGTTATCGGCCAGCGGGGTGCCCTTCACCTTCACCAGCATGTTGATCGGCACGCTTTCCGGCGGCGTGGGCAGGTTCGCCAACTGCAACAGCAGACCGGCGCGATCGGTGACCGTTTCGCCTAAGCCCACGATGCCACCCGAGCAGACCTTAATGCCCGCCTCACGCACTTTATCCAGCGTGTCCAGGCGCTCCTGGTAGGTACGGGTGGTGATGATGTTGCCGTAGAACTCCGGGGAGGTGTCGAGGTTGTGGTTGTAATAATCCAGCCCCGCCGAGGCCAGGCGCTGCGCCTGGCTGTCGTCCAGCGTGCCGAGGGTCATGCAGGCCTCCAGGCCCATCGCCTTAACGCCCTGCACCATCTGTTCGAGGTAAGGCATGTCGCGCTCGTGCGGGTTTTTCCACGCCGCGCCCATGCAGAAGCGGGTCGAACCGGCGTTTTTCGCCTGGCGGGCCGACTCCAGCACCTGCTCCACCTCCATCAGCCGCTCGGATTCGAGGCCGGTTTTGTAGCGCGCACTTTGCGGGCAGTATTTACAGTCCTCCGGGCAGGCGCCGGTCTTGATCGACAGCAGCGTACTGACCTGAATCTGCTGCGGATCGAAATGCTGACGGTGGATCTGCTGCGCTTCAAACAGCAGTTCAAGAAGGGGTTTTTCAAATAATGCAGTGACTTGCGACATTGTCCAGCGAGTCTGGTGAGCCATGGGGCATCTCCAAAGGGGTTTAGTTCAGTGTGGTTTCGGTTTATACTTGTAAACCTAAATGTTTTCAAAATGGTTTACAAGTCGATTATGACAACGGACGATCTCGCCTTCGATCGGCAACATATCTGGCATCCTTACACCTCCATGACCCAGCCCCTGCCGGTCTATCCGGTGACGGAAGCCCACGGCTGCGAGTTGACGCTGGCCAGCGGCGAACAGTTGGTAGACGGCATGTCCTCCTGGTGGGCGGCCATTCACGGCTACAATCACCCCCGGCTGAACGCCGCGATGAAAGCGCAGATTGACCGCATGTCGCACGTGATGTTCGGCGGGATCACCCATCCTCCCGCGGTGGATCTCTGCCGTCGGCTGGTGGCGATGACCCCCGACGCGCTGGAGTGCGTGTTCCTGGCCGACTCCGGCTCGGTGGCGGTGGAAGTGGCGATGAAAATGGCGTTGCAGTACTGGCACGCCAAAGGCGAATCCCGCCAGCGGTTCCTCACCTTCCGCAACGGCTACCACGGCGACACCTTCGGGGCGATGTCGGCCTGCGATCCCGACAACTCAATGCACAGCCTGTGGAAGGGCTACCTGCCGGAAAACCTGTTCGCTCCGGCTCCACAAAGCCGCTTTGACGGCGGGTGGGATGAGCGGGACATGGTCGGCTTTGCCCGCCTGATGGCCGCCCATCGCCACGAGATTGCCGCGGTGATCCTCGAGCCCATCGTGCAGGGAGCGGGCGGCATGCGCATCTACCATCCGGAATGGCTGAAGCGCATCCGCCGGATGTGCGACCGGGAAGGTATCCTGCTGATTGCCGACGAGATTGCCACCGGCTTCGGGCGCACCGGCAAACTGTTTGCCTGCGAGCACGCGGGGATTACGCCGGACATTCTCTGCCTCGGCAAAGCCCTGACCGGCGGCACCATGACCCTCTCCGCCACCCTCACCACCCGCCTGGTGGCCGAGACCATCAGCAACGGCGAGGCGGGCTGCTTTATGCACGGCCCGACCTTTATGGGTAACCCGCTGGCCTGCGCCGTCGCCAGTGAGAGCCTGGCCCTGCTGGAGAGCGGCGAGTGGCAGACCCAGGTGGCCACCATTGAAGCCCAGCTGCAGAATGAGCTGGCGGCAGCGCGGGATTCAGCATTCGTCGCCGACGTGCGGGTGCTGGGGGCTATCGGCGTCGTCGAAACGACCCATCCGGTGAACATGGCAGCCCTGCAACGCTTCTTTGTGGCGCGCGGCGTCTGGGTGCGGCCGTTCGGCAAACTAATCTATCTGATGCCGCCGTATCTGATCAGCCGTGACCAGCTCAGCAAGCTGACCGCCGCGGTGGTAGATGCCGTTCAGGAACCTGCGCACTTCAGGCTCTAGTTTATGCGTTACACTTCTGGCAGAGCTCATTACGGAGGAACAGAATGAAACTCATCAGTCAGGATCTGCGCGACGGCGATAAACTCCCGCTGCGCCACGTGTTTAACGGTATGGGTTACGAGGGAGATAACATCTCTCCGCATCTGGCGTGGGACGAGGTGCCGCCGGGCACCAAAAGTTTTGTCGTCACCTGCTACGATCCCGATGCGCCTACCGGCTCCGGCTGGTGGCACTGGGTTGTCGCCAATATCCCGGCCGATACCCGCGTGCTGCCGCAGGGCTCCGGCTCCTCGCTGGTGGCGCTGCCGGAGGGTGCCATAGAGACCCGCACCGATTTTGGCAAAGCAGGATATGGCGGCGCAGCGCCGCCTAAGGGCGAAACCCATCGCTATATCTTTACGGTGCATGCCCTGGATGTGGAGAGGATTGAGGTGGATGAAGAGGCGAGCGGCGCGATGGTGGGCTTTAACGTCCATTTTCATACCCTGGGCAGCGCGTCCATTACCGCGATGTACAGTTAAATAAAAAAACCGGCACATTGGCCGGTTTTTTGTAGGCCCGGTAAGCGAAGCGCCACCGGGCGTGTATTACAGGAAGGCCGGTAACATCCCCGCCAGACTCCCTTTCTTCAGTAGATCCATCGCTGCATCAATATCCGGGGCGAAGAAGCGGTCATCATCATAGTGCGCCACCTGCTCCCGCAGGATATGACGCGCCTGCTCCAGCAGCGGGCTGGAGGTGAGGCCATCACGCAAGTCGCAGCCCTGCGCTGCCGCCAGCCACTCTACCGCCAGCACGCCACGGGTATTGCCCGTCATCTCCCACAAACGACGACCTGCCGCCGGAGCCATTGAGACATGGTCTTCCTGGTTGGCAGAGGTGGGCAGGCTGTCCACGCTGTGTGGGTGCGACAGCGCCTTGTTCTCACTCGCCAGCGCCGCGGCGGTGACCTGGGCGATCATAAAGCCGGAGTTCACCCCGCCGTTGCGCACCAGGAACGGCGGCAGCTGGGACATATGTTTATCCATCATCAGCGCAATACGGCGTTCAGAGAGCGCACCGATCTCGGCAATCGCCAGGGCCAGATTATCCGCCGCCATCGCCACCGGTTCGGCGTGGAAGTTGCCGCCGGAGACCACCTCACTTTCCGCCGCGAAGACCAGCGGGTTGTCGGAGACGGCATTGGATTCCACCAGCAGCACCTCTGCCGCCTGGCGCAGCTGGGTCAGGCAGGCGCCCATCACCTGCGGCTGACAGCGCAGGGAGTAGGGATCCTGCACCTTGTCGCAGTTGTGATGCGACTCGGCAATGGCGCTGGTGTCGGTCAGAACGTGGCGGAACAGCGCTGCGGCGTCGATCTGCCCGCGCTGGCCGCGCACCTCGTGGATACGGGCATCAAACGGGCGCCGGGAGCCGAGCACCGCTTCGGTGGTCAGCGCCCCGCAGACCACCGCCGAGGCAAAGAGATCTTCGGCTTCAAACAGGCCGCGCAGGGCAAAGGCGGTGGAAGCCTGGGTGCCGTTCAGCAGGGCCAGCCCCTCTTTCGCCGCCAGCGTCACCGGGGCCAGCCCGGCTTTTTGCAGGGCGGTGGCGGCCGGGAGCCATTCGCCACGGTAGCGGGCTTTGCCTTCGCCGAGCAGGGTCAGAGACATATGCGCCAGCGGTGCCAGGTCGCCGGAGGCACCGACCGAGCCTTTGGCCGGGATCCACGGGTAGACGCCCGCATTGACCATGGCAATCAGCGCTTCAATCACGCTCAGGCGGATGCCGGAGAAACCGCGTGCCAGGCTGTTGATCTTCAGCACCATCATCAGGCGCACCATATCATCATCCAGCGGTTCACCGACGCCAGCGGCATGGGACAGCACCAGCGAACGTTGCAGTTTTTCCAGATCGTGGGTGGCGATGCGCGTCTGCGCCAGCAGGCCAAACCCGGTGTTAATGCCGTAGGCGGTGCGCCCTTCGGCGACAATGGCTTCCACGCAGGCGACGCTGTCGTTAATCGCCTTATGGGCCGCCTCATCGAGCGTGAGCTGGAGCGGCTGCTGCCAGATCTGGCGCAACTGGGCCAGAGTCAGGGAACCGGGCGTCAGGGTTAAGGCGTTCATCAGTGCTTTCCTTGTGTGGCCGCGATCATCGGCAGGTTGAGGCCCTGCTCTTTCGCGCAGTCGATGGCAATGTCATACCCCGCATCGGCATGGCGCATAACGCCTGTCGCCGGATCGTTGTGCAGGACGCGGGCAATACGGGCTGCGGCTTCATCGGTGCCGTCGCAGACGATCACCATCCCGGCATGCTGGGAGAAGCCCATGCCCACCCCGCCGCCGTGGTGCAGCGAAACCCAGGTGGCGCCGCTGGCGGTGTTGAGCAGCGCGTTCAGCAGCGGCCAGTCGGAGACCGCGTCGGAGCCGTCCTGCATCGCTTCGGTTTCGCGATTCGGGCTGGCAACCGAGCCGGAATCGAGATGGTCGCGACCAATGACGATGGGCGCGGAAACTTCACCGCTGCGCACCATTTCGTTGAAGGCGAGGCCCAGCTTCTGGCGCCACTCCAGCCCGACCCAGCAGATCCGCGCCGGCAGTCCCTGGAAGTTGATGCGCTCGCGAGCCATGTCCAGCCAGTGATGGAGGTGCTCATCATCGGGGATGATCTCTTTCACTTTGGCGTCGGTTTTGTAGATGTCTTCCGGATCGCCGGAGAGGGCTACCCAGCGGAACGGGCCAATACCGCGGCAGAACAGCGGACGAATATATGCCGGAACAAAGCCCGGGAAGTCGAAGGCGTTAGCCACGCCCATCTCTTTCGCCATCTGGCGGATGTTATTGCCGTAGTCGAAGGTCGGCACCCCCTGCTGACTGAAGGCCAGCATCGCGTTAACGTGGTCAGCCATGGAACGCTTCGCCGCCAGTACGGTGCCTTCCGGATCCTGCTGCGCTTTCTGCTGGTACTCTTCCCAGCTCCAGCCTTTTGGCAGGTAGCCGTGCAGCGGATCGTGGGCGCTGGTCTGGTCGGTGACCAGGTCCGGGCGCACGCCGCGCGCCACCAGTTCCGGTACGATGTCGGCGGCGTTGCCGCACAGGGCAATGGAGACGGCCCGTCCCTCGGCGGTATATTTCTGGATGCGCGCCAGGGCGTCGTCAAGCGTGTCGGCCTGCTCATCGACGTAGCGGGTCCGCAGACGGAAATCGATGCGGCTCTGCTGGCATTCAATATTCAGGGAGCAAGCCCCCGCCAGCGTTGCCGCCAGCGGCTGTGCGCCGCCCATGCCGCCTAAGCCCGCGGTGAGCACCCAGCGGCCTTTCAGGGAGCCGTTATAGTGCTGACGGCCCGCTTCGACAAAGGTCTCGTAAGTGCCCTGGACGATGCCCTGGCTGCCAATGTAGATCCAGCTGCCGGCGGTCATCTGGCCATACATCGCCAGCCCTTTCGCATCCAGCTCGTTGAAGTGTTCCCAGGTGGCCCAGTGCGGCACCAAGTTGGAGTTGGCGATCAGCACCCGAGGGGCGTTTTTGTGGGTTTTGAACACCCCGACCGGTTTACCGGACTGCACCAGCAGGGTTTCGTCGCTTTCCAGTTCGGTAAGCGCGGCGACAATGGCGTCATAGCACGCCCAGTTGCGCGCGGCGCGGCCAATCCCGCCATAGACCACCAGCTCGTGAGGATTCTCCGCCACGTCGGGATCGAGGTTATTCATTAACATGCGCAGCGGGGCTTCGGTGAGCCAGCTTTTGGCAGTCAGCCGGGTGCCACGTGGGGCGCGGATCTCTTGCTGGCGAAACTTACCTGACGACATTGTGTGCTCCTCATTGGGGACAGAATATACGGTAAGATATACTTGTATAGACAAGTGCACACAAGACCGGTTTTAACAATTAAGATACATTTTTGTCATATTGCGTCAGCAATCACGCTTTTGGCTTATGACATGAAATGGCCCTGCAGCCGGTAGCGGTTGCCGGGGAACAGCAGCCGGGCATGGGAGACGATGTGGGAGGCTGACCAGGTGCGGCGGTGGATCAGCAGGCAGGGATCGTGCTCTTTGATGCGCAGCAGCTCGCACTCTTTCGGCGTGGCCCGCACCGCCTCGACGATATGCTCCCCTTCCGTCAGCGGCGCAACCCGCGACAGATAAGCATGGGGCGTGGTGGTGGTGTAGTCCTGTTGGAGGTAGTCCGGCACCAGCGCGGCATTGACGCAGCGATCCTCTATCTGCACCGGAACGTCGTTTTCATAGTGCAACATCAGGGAGTGAAAGATGCGCGATCCCTCTTTGACGTTCAATGCCACCGCCTGGGCAGCGCTGGCCTGCGTCTCTTCGAGGAACTGCACTTCACACCGGTGCTGATGGTTGCGGGAGGCGATCTCATCGGCAATGCTGCGGATCTCAAACAGCGCTGACTGCCCTTTTGGCTCGGCGACAAAGGTGCCGACCCCCTGCAAACGCACCAGCAGCCCTTCATCGGTCAGCTCCCGCAGCGCGCGGTTGATGGTCATCCGGCTAAAGCCGAACTGGGCCACCAGCTCCGCCTCGGACGGGATGCGATCGTGGGGACGCCAGACGCCGGTGGCGATCTGATGGCTGATCGCCTGCTTGACCTTTTCATAGAAAGGGGCTGGTGCACTGGCCTGCTGCTGCGGGGCGCGAGAGAACATAGCAATTCCTTAAGCCGTCATAAAAAATCGAGTATATACAAGCTTTATGCCCACCAGTGAGCGATTTGCCACGCCAGCCGTGCGGCGAGCTTCGCCCCCTGGCCGTCGCGATCGAAGCCGGGACTGAACTCAACCAGATCGGCCGCCTGCAGTTTGCCGCTGCGACAGATCTGCTCGATGACCGGGAGCAGATCCGGGGCGGGAACCCCCAGCGCGGCGGGGGCCGACACGGCGGGCATCTCCCCGGCAGGCATCACGTCGAGATCGAGAGTCAGGTAGACACGGTCTGCCTGTTCAAGAAGCGTTGTGAGCGTGTTCAGCGCCTGCTGCCGGAAATCGAGATCCTCCACCAGCGTAACGTTCAGGCGCGCAGCCTCATCCCACAGCGCCTGGGTATTGGCCGCCCGGCTGACACCCAGACAGGCATAGTGAAACTCACGCTGCTGCGCGGCGCAGTACCGGGCCAGCTGGCGGAACGGCGTGCCGGAGGTCGCCTGACTGGCGTTTCGTAGATCGAGATGGGCATCGAGGTTGACGATCGCAACCCGCTCGCCGGGAAAGGCATCCAGCACGCCGCGACCATGGGCCCAGGCGGTTTCGTGTCCGCCGCCGAAAACCAGGGTGCGCATGCCCGCCTGCTGGCAGGCGGTGACCGTCTCGCTCAGCGCCTGCTGGGCCGCCTCCAGCGCATTGCCTTCTACGCCAATGTTACCCATATCCATCAGCCGATCGTGCCCCTGATGGCTCGCCATGTTCGCCAGCGCACGGCGCAACACATCTGGTGCCTGTGCGGCACCGGGGCGGCCCTGATTGCGTCTGACCCCTTCGTCACAGGCGAAGCCAATCAGGGCGATACCGTCACCGGTCGGCGTTGGCGTGTCGCTAAGTTGCACGGTTTGAAACAGGCGCAGCGCGTTGCTGGCCTCGCTGCTGTCGTCACGGCCTTGCCAGACGTCCGGTGAAACCGGCTGCCACAGGCTCATACTGTTTTTCCTCTGAATACGCGCTGATAAAGCGGGTTACGACCCGGCTCATAGACCATCTCCACCGGGTTTTTCGCATCCCAGATGGCCAGATCGGCGACAAACCCGGCCTTCAACTGGCCATGCGTCTCGCCGCGGCCCAACGCCTTCGCGGCATGCCGGGTGACACCTGCCCACGCCTCTTCCGGGGTTAAGCCAAACTGGACGCAGGCCATGTTCATCGACAGGTGTAGGCTGGCGAACGGACTGGTGCCCGGGTTGTAGTCCGTGGCGACCGCCATCGGTATCCCCCGCTGGCGTAACAGCGCAACCGGCGGGCGCTGGCGCTCCTGTAAAAAGTAAAATGCGCCGGGGAGTAAGACCGCCACGGTGCCGCTCTGCGCCATCGCGTCGACACCAGCCTCGTCGAGATATTCAATATGATCGGCGGAGAGTCCGCGATATCGGCTGACCAGCGCAGTACCGCCGAGACTGGAGAGCTGCTCAACGTGGCCTTTAATGGGGATGCCCAGCGTCTGCGCCGTCTGGAACACTCGCTCGCTCTGTTCAGGCGTAAACCCGACATTTTCGCAGAAGACATCGACAGCTTCGAAGAGTCCTTTTTCCCACAGTGCAGGTAACATGTGCTGACAAACATGGTCGATGTAGGCATCCGGATCCTGGCGATACGCCTTTGGCACGGCGTGCGCCGCCAGCAGCGTCGGGCTGATCTCTACCGGGTTGGTCTGCGCAAGACGCCGGGCCACGCGCAGCATCTTCTCTTCGGATTCGTCATCCAGGCCGTAACCCGACTTAATCTCAAGGGTGGTGACGCCCTCGCGCATTAAGCGCTGCAAGCGCTGCTGCGCGAGCTGTTCGAGCTGCTCAGGCGTGCTCTCCCGGGTGGCAGTGACCGTGGCGTTAATCCCGCCGCCTTGGGCGCTGATGGTCTGATAAGAGACCCCGTTGAGTCGCTGCTCCCATTCGGCGGCACGATCGCCGCCAAACACCAGATGCGTGTGGCAGTCGATCAGGCCCGGCGTCACCAGCCGCCCCTGTAAATTGATGGTGTTGGGCAGATCCTTCGGCAGGTCAGATTCCGGCACGATGGCCAGGATGGTCTCACCGCGCACAATCAATGCCCGGTTTTCCAGCAGGCCATAGGGAGTGTTGTGGTCGGGATCCAGCGTCGCGAGGCGCAGGTTACGCCAGATCAGATCGTCAGGATGAAGTTGCAGCATCGGGCTTCCGCTTGTCATGGGTTGTATAGACATTTATTTTCATTCCTGTCGCCCTGTCAATCGCCTTTACCGAGATTGTTATTTATTTGTGACAACTTCCCCGCTAACCGCGGGAAGAAAAAGCAACTTTTTGCCTTTTATTCTTCCCGTTTCGCTCAACTTAGTATAAAAAAGCAGGCTATTTCAGTTGTCCCCCTATTGATATGTTTTGCAGGAGCTTCCCTTGAACATTTCCAGGATTTCTCGTCTGGCGCTGGCACTCGCATTTGGCGTGACGTTATCGGCGTGCAGCTCTACCCCGCCGGATCAACTGCCATCAGAGCAGGCTGCGCCGGGCACGGCTTCCCGTCCGATCCTCTCCGCTGACGAAGCGAAAAACTTCCAGCAGGCTCGCTACTTTACGGCCATGGATCCAAACGCGGCGCCGTGGAGTCCTTATGCCATCCGCCTGCCTGAGCAGCCGAACTTTGTAGTTGGCCCGGCGGGAACCCAGGGCGTGACGCACACCACAATCCAGGCGGCAGTCGATGCTGCCATTGCGAAGCACAGCAGCTCCCGTCAGTACATCGCCATTTTACCGGGCGAATACGAAGGTACCGTCTATGTGCCTGCTGCGCCGGGGAGCGTGACGCTCTACGGTACGGGTGAAAAACCGATTGACGTCAAAATTGGTCTGGCGATCGACTCCGAGATCGACACTGCAACCTGGCGTCGTCTGGTTAACCCGGGCGGTAAATACATGCCGGGCAAACCGGCCTGGTATATGTTCGACCGTTGCCAGAGCAAGCACAGCGCCACCGTTGGCCTGATGTGTTCCGCGGTCTTCTGGTCGCAGAACAACGGCCTGCAGCTGCAGAACCTGACCATTGAAAACAATCTGGGTGATAGCGTGGATGCCGGTAACCACCAGGCGGTGGCCCTGCGCAGCGATGGCGATCAGGTGCAGATTGACAAGGTGAACATTCTGGGTCGCCAGAACACCTTCTTCGTCACTAACAGCGGCGTTGACAACACCCTGAAAAACAACCGTATCACCCGTACGCTGGTGACCAACAGCTACATTGAAGGGGATGTGGATATGGTTTCTGGTCGCGGTGCCGTGGTGTTTGATAACACCGATTTCCGCGTCATGAACACCCGTACCCAGCAGGAAGGCTACGTCTTCGCCCCTGCGACGCAGTCCAATCTGTTCTACGGCTTCCTGGCAGTGAACAGCCGCTTTACCGCGATGGGCGACGGCGTGGCGCAGCTCGGCCGCTCCCTGGATGTCGATTCCGCCACTAACGGTCAGGTGGTGATCCGCGACAGCGTGATCAACGAAGGCTTTAACATGGCTAAACCGTGGGGCAACGCCGCCATCTCTCAGCGTCCGTATGCGGGTAATACCGGTGCGGTGGATGAAAAAGGCAACGTGCAGCGTAACCTCAACGACGCTAACTTCAACCGCATGTGGGAATACAACAACCGCGGCGTGGGAAGTAAAGTGATCGCAGAGCCGAAGCAGTAAACGTTTAGCAAAAAGGGGGAGCAACTCCCCCTTAATGCTGCGGCTGAAAACGTCAGGCACCGGTTTTAAGATACGCATCCAGCAGTTGCAGAACTGCAACCATGAGTTGCAGGAACAGAATTATCCATCCCATCATGCTCATACGCCACTCCTTGGGTCAGGAGCACTTCCACTGACTTACCTTTCCGCTGCCTGTCGCCAGTGGGCGTTGGTTTATGTTGATGTGCTCCGCAGTTAAGGCACTGACGGCACCACCCGCCAGCCAGGACTTAAAAGTGATCCCAGATTGCGGACTGCCACACATCCATACCAACAGTTCTGATTATAAGCAGACGAGACTGGATATTTAAACAGTCTTTCATCAAATAGGAATTTATAAAGGAGCGAGATTAAAAACGATATTATTCAAAGCATTAAGTAAATATCACTACAAGTCACTCTTTCAGGATTAAGCAACTGACGTTGTGCAAAGGGTCAGCACGACGCTAATATAAGGCGGTTGGTTTATGTTGATGTGCTCACCCGGCTACCACCGGGCATAAAAAAACCTCGCATTCGCGAGGTTTTTTTGTTTCATCCGTCTTAGTGCGCGTTAACCACCACCCACATTGGCCCCTGGCCGACGGCGTAACGTCCCTTCTCTTCCAGCAGCCCCTGCTCGCCCTGAATCTCATACAGCGCGATATGGTGGGATTTTTGCCCCGCCGCAATCAGGAATTTACCGCTGTGATCGACGTTGAAGCCGCGCGGCTGCGTTTCGGTTGGCTGGAAGCCTTCGATAGCCAGCACGCTACCATCTTCCGAAACACTAAACACGGTGATCAGGCTGGAGGTACGGTCGCAGGTATAGAGGTGACGGCCATCAGGCGTGATATGGATATCTGCCCCCCAACGGGTATCGGTGAAATCAGACGGCATCATGTCCAGGGTTTGCACACACTCAATCTTACCGTGCGGATCGCGCAGGGCCCAGACGTCCACCGAGCAGTTCAGCTCGTTCACCACGTAGGCGTACTGCTGATTCGGATGGAAGGCCATATGACGCGGACCGGCCCCTTCAACGGTAGTCACTTCCGCCGGGTTCTGCGCGGTCAGCTTGCCGTCATCGCCCAGCGTAAACAGGCAGATGCGATCCTGCTTCAGCGCCGGCACCCACAGGGTGCGGTTATCCGGGGAGATGTTAGCCGAGTGGCACCCTTCCAGCCCTTCAATCACCTCAACGGTTTCACCAGGAATACCGTCATCCAGACGGGTTACGCTGACGCAGCCGGCATTGTAGGAGCCGCTAAAAATGAAGCGTCCCTGCAGATCGGTGGAGATATGCGTCGGGCTACCCGGCAGCGCGGCTTCGGCCGTGTATGTCAGAGCGCCATCGTCAGGCGAGATACGGTACGCGAGCACGCGGAACTCCGGGCGAACACCCACATACAGGAAACGTTTATCCGGGCTGATCACCATCGGCTGAACCTGGCCGGGAACATCGACAACCTGAACCAGGGTGAGCGAACCTTCGGGATTCAGACGCCAGACATGGATCTGCTGGCTTTCAGGACTGGCGGTATAAACGGTTTGTTTCATGAATGCTCCTTTCCTCACTGCGCGTAAAAGTAATGTACCAGGATAGTCGTTTTTAACGGTGAATGCTGAATTTTAACCAGGAATTTTGCAGCGTTAGTTGCACGGTGTACCATCTGCGCATCCCCTCCTTTCAACATTAACCCGGAATATCAAATGACCTCGCGTGTGATTGCACTGGATTTAGACGGTACGCTGTTAACGCCGCAAAAAACCCTGCTCCCCTCTTCGCTTGAAGCACTGAAGCGTGCCCAGGAGGTAGGATATCAACTCCTCATCGTTACGGGTCGGCATCACGTTGCTATTCATCCTTTTTATCAGGCACTGGCGTTAGATACACCTGCAATTTGTTGTAACGGAACCTATTTGTATGATTATCAAGCAAAAAAGGTTCTGCAAGCCGATCCCTTACCGGTTCCGCAGGCGCTGCAACTGATCGATCTGCTCGATAAACATGCCATTCACGGCCTGATGTATGTTGACGACGCGATGATGTACGAGCGTCCTACCGGCCACGTGATTCGCACCAGCAACTGGGCACAGGCGCTGCCGGAAGCGCAGCGCCCGGTGTTCACGCAGGTGCCGTCCCTCGCCCAGGCCGCCCGTGAGGTCAACGCGATCTGGAAATTTGCCCTGACCGGTGAGGACACAGGCAAACTTAACGACTTTGCCTCACAGGTCGAGCAGACGCTGGGGCTGGAGTGCGAATGGTCATGGCACGATCAGGTGGACATCGCCCGTAAAGGCAACAGCAAGGGGAAACGCCTGGCGGAGTATGTGGAATCCATCGGCGGCTCTATGAAGGACGTCATTGCTTTTGGCGATAACTACAATGACATTAGCATGCTGGAAGCGGCTGGTACCGGGGTGGCGATGGGAAATGCGGACGACGCCGTCAAAGCGCGCGCGAATGTGGTGATCGGCGATAACACCACCAACAGTATCGCCGAATTTATCTATACCCGTCTGCTGTGATCAGGTGGTGATGGAGACGCTCTTGATCTGCGCGTAGAGCCAGAGGCCAGGTTTGATCCCCAGTTCATCTCTGGCCCACGGGCTGATGCGAGCCCACAGCGTGCGGCTGCCAATCTCCAGCTGCACCTCCACCTGGCCGTTGTCGTCGTAACACTGGGCGACTTTGGCGCGCAGAATATTACGGATGCTGCTCTGTAGCGGCGGCTGGAGTACCAGCGAGACATCGGACGCCTGAATGCGAATGCGCAGGTTGGTTTGCAGCGGCTTATCCAGCTTGTTGACCCAGACGTGCTGATCGCCAATCGCCAGGGCGGTCATCGCATAGTGCGGATGGTGTTCCAGCACGCTCACCTTCAGAATGCTGCTCTGCTGCTCCTGCGGCAGCCACGGGTGCATTACGCTGCTCCCCCACACCTCTTCCAGATTACCGAACGCTTTCACGCTGCCATTTTCCAGCACCAGTACCTTATCGGCCAGATGTAGGATCTCATCCAGCGAATGGCTCACATAGAGCATCGGGATGTTAATTTCGCGGGCCAGGCGCTGCAGATAAGGCAGCAGCTCACGCTTGCGCGGAATATCGAGGGAGGCCAGGGGTTCGTCCAGCAGCAGCAGTTCCGGGGCGGTGAGCAGCGCCCGGCCTATCGCCACGCGTTGCTTTTCCCCGCCCGACAGCGACGACGGCAGCCGGTCAAGCAGGTGCTCAATGCCCAGCAAAGCCACCAGCTTATCGAACTGCCCGGCCATGCTTTTCGCCATGCCGTAACGCAGGTTACCCAGCACTTTGTAATGGGGAAACAGCCTGGCGTCCTGGAAGACATAACCAATCCGGCGCTTTTCTGGCGCGAGAAAAATACGCTTTTCGACATCGTTCAGCACCCGATCGTTGAGTACGATCCGCCCCGTCTGAGGTCGTGTCAACCCGCTGATCGCGTTGATTAGCGACGTTTTGCCCGCGCCGGAGACACCAAAAATGGCGGTAATGCCGCTGGCAGGCAGGGTTTCGTTGAGAGTCAGGCAGTGATCGCCCAGCGTCTGGGTAAAATTGAGTTCCAGCATGATTATTTTCCCATCCGTTCACGGCTGATGCGCGACAGCCACTCCGACACCAGCAGCGACACCAGCGCCAGCACAATGGAGATCAGGCACAACCGCGCCGCAGCCCCCTCGCCACCCGGGGTCTGGATCAAGGTATACATGGCCGAAGGGAGAGTGCGTGTTTCGCCCGGAATGTTGGAAACAAAAGTGATGGTGGCGCCAAATTCCCCCAGCGAGCGGGCAAACGCCAGCACCGTGCCGACAATAATGCCCGGCAGCGTCAGGGGAAGCGTAATGGTGAAAAAGACGCGCCAGCGCCCGGCACCGAGGGTACGGGCCGCCTGTTCAAGTTTAAGGTCGACCCCTTCAAGCGCCAGGCGGATCGCCCGTACCATCAGCGGGAATGACATCACCGCCGCCGCCAGCACGGCACCGCGCCAGCTGAAGGCAAAGCTGATGCCAAACCACTCATACAGGCGTTCGCCGATAAAACCGCGCCGCCCCATGGCAATCAGCAGCAGATACCCCACCACCACCGGCGGCAGCACCAGAGGCAGGTGCAAAATACTGTCGAGGAGCGCTTTGCCCGGAAACTGACAGCGAACCAGTAACCAGGCGAAAAAGACCCCAAAGGGCAAACTCAATGCAACCGCGAGGGAAGAGACTTTCAGGCTCAGCAGCACGGCCTGCCATTCGGGATCGGTCAATATCATTCGTGCGTCGTAAATCCGTAACGTTTAAAGATGGCAGACGCCTGCGGCCCCTTCAGATAATCGTAAAAGGCGCTGACGGTTGCGTTTTTATGTCCATCAATGATGGCCACAGGATATTCCACTTTCTTATGCGAGTCTTCAGGGAACGTACCCACCACTTTCACCCCTTTTTCAGCAACCGCATCGGAACCGTAGACGATCCCAAGCGGCGCTTCATTGCGCGCCACCAGCGCCAGCGCGCCGCGCACATCTTCTGCCGGTGCCAGTTGAGGTGCCAGCGTCTCCCAGGCACCCAGTTTTTGCAGCGCCTCTTTGGCATAAATGCCTGCCGGAACGTGTTCCGGATCGCCCACCGCCAGACGCCCCCCTTTCAGCAGGCTGGTCCAGTTTGTCTCCTTGTGGATACTCACCTCGCCCTGAGTGCTGGCTTTAGGCGCCACCACAACCAGGCTGTTGCCGAGCAGGGTGACACGGCTCGCTGCATCAACCGCTTTTTTATCGACGGCGTAATCCATCCACTTTTGATCGGCCGAGATAAAGAGATCGGCAGGCGCGCCTGCTTCAATCTGTCGCGCCAGGGTGGACGAAGAGGCAAATGACGACACCACGTCGACGTTTTTCTCTTTTTTATACACCGCGGCAATATCCTGCATTGCGTTCGTCAGTGATGCGGCGGCAAAGACGGTGATCTTACCTTCGTCTGCCAGCGCCTGGCCGGCCAGCGTGAGTGTCAGCGTCACGCCGGTAACAAATCCTGACCATGTACGTTTCATTTAAAGCTCCTGCAAAGACCGTTATATAAATCGAAATATAACGATAACCGTCAGGTTTGCCCAGCGTTAAATCGTACCGATCGGGGAGTAGATCAATTTTGTACTAAAAATAGTATCGGCGAGGAAGGGGGAAACTTGAGAGCAAAACGCCCGGCGGAACCGGGCGTTTTTAAAGGGAATTAATGCTGTTTTTTCGGCTGTTTTCTGTGGCCGACATTGGAAAAGATGTTGAACACCTCACCCAGGCCGTAGATGGCACCGAGGATGATAGCCATCACCACTGGTACCATGATCACGGCGAATACCAGACTTTTCAGCAATTCTAACATGGCTTTCTCCAGACAATGTGAATTGCCTTATTCTAACCGGAAAAGCGAGAATTACATCCCCTTTTGTGCGGTACAGTTTGCGCCGGTAACGAATTACGTCACAATACTCCTTTTGCCAGGACATTGTTATGCAGGCCGAAATTCTCCTCACCCTACGTCTTTCGCAAAAACTGTTCGCCGATCCCCGCCGCATTGCCCTGCTCAAGCAAATTGAGCAAACCGGCTCCATCAGCCAGGGGGCAAAAAACGCCGGAATTAGCTATAAAAGCGCGTGGGATGCCATCAACGAGATGAACACGCTGAGCGAACAGACCCTGGTCGATCGCGCCACCGGCGGCAAAGGCGGCGGCGGTGCCATCCTGACGCGCTACGGGCAGCGGCTGATCCAGCTCTATGACCTGCTGGCGCAGATTCAGCAAAAGGCCTTCGATGTCTTAAGCGATGACGACGCCCTGCCGCTGGACAGCCTGCTCGGCGCCATCTCGCGTTTCTCTTTGCAAACCAGCGCCCGTAACCAGTGGTTTGGCACCGTCACCGCCCGCGATGATGACCAGGTGCAGCAGCATGTCGATATTTTGCTCGCCGACGGCACCACCCGCCTGAAAGTCGCCATTACGGCCCAGAGCGGCAAGCGGCTGGGGCTGGATGAGGGCAAAGAGGTGCTGGTGCTGCTGAAAGCGCCCTGGGTCAACATCACGCTGGAGAGTGAGGCGGCAAAACAGGCGGATAACCAGCTACAGGGAGTTATCAACCATATCGACCGTGGCGACGAGCAGTGTGAAGTGCTGATGACCCTGCCCGACGGCCAGACGCTGTGCGCCACCGTGCCTGCGGCCCAGAGCCAGGATTTAGAAGAAGGTGCTGAGGCGACCGCATATTTTAATGCCGACCGGGTGATTATCGCCACGTTGTGCTAAGCACATTGACATGTGTGCCGACAGTAGGTTATCCCTGAAGCTTATTGCTGCAAAAAATGGGATAAATCATGTCATCATTGCAAATTTCGCAAGGCACGTTTCGTCTTAGCGACACGCGTACGCTCACCCTCGCTGATTTTACGTTGAATGGTGGTGAAAGCTGGGCTTTTGTGGGCAGTAACGGCAGCGGCAAATCTGCCCTCGCCCGCGCCCTGGCTGGCGAGCTGACGCTGTTGAAGGGCGAACGCCAGAGCAGTTTCACCCGCGTGACCCGCCTCTCCTTCGAGCAACTGCAGAAACTGGTCAGCGACGAGTGGCAGCGTAACAACACCGATATGCTCAGCCCCGATGAAGACGATACGGGCCGAACGGCCGCCGAAATCATTCAGGACGAAATTAAAGACGACGTCCGCTGCCGCCAGCTGGCGGAACAGTTCGGCATCACTCACCTGCTGGACCGACGCTTTAAATACCTCTCTACCGGCGAAACCCGCAAAACGCTGCTGTGCCAGGCGCTGATGGCCGAACCCGAACTACTGATCCTCGATGAGCCTTTTGACGGCCTCGATGTCAAATCGCGCGGGCAGCTGGCGGATCTGCTGGCCTCGCTTAATCAGCAAGGTTATACCCTGGTGCTGGTCCTGAACCGTTTTGATGAGATCCCCGATTTTGTGCAGAACGCCGGGGTTCTGGCCGACTGCACCCTGACGGCGGTGGGGGATAAAGCGACCCTGCTTAACCAGGCCCTGATTGCCCAGCTTGCGCACAGCGAAAAACTGAACGGGGTCACCCTGCCCGAACCGGATGCCCCGTCTGCGCGTCACGGTTTGCCGGAGGGCGAGGCGCGGATTGTGCTGAATAACGGCGTGGTCTCCTATAACGATCGTCCGATCCTCAATCAGTTAAGCTGGAAGGTAAATCCCGGCGAGCACTGGCAGATTGTCGGCCCTAATGGCGCCGGTAAATCGACCCTGCTGAGCCTCATTACCGGCGATCACCCCCAGGGCTACAGCAACGATCTCACGCTCTTTGGCCGCCGCCGCGGCAGCGGCGAAACCATCTGGGATATCAAAAAGCATATCGGCTACGTCAGCAGCAGCCTGCACCTCGATTACCGCGTCAGTACCACGGTACGCAACGTCATCCTGTCCGGTTATTTCGACTCCATTGGTATTTATCAGGCGGTGTCTGACCGGCAGCACAAGCTGGCGCAGCAGTGGCTGAATATTCTGGGGATGGATAACCGGGTTGCGGATGCCCCGTTCAGCAGCCTGTCGTGGGGCCAGCAGCGGCTGGCACTCATCGTGCGCGCGCTGGTGAAACACCCGACGCTGCTGATCCTCGACGAGCCGCTGCAGGGGCTGGATCCCCTTAACCGCCAGCTTATTCGCCGTTTTGTCGATGTCCTGATTAGCGAAGGTGAAACGCAGCTGCTGTTTGTTTCTCACCATGCCGAAGACGCACCCGCCTGTATCACCCACCGCCTGGAATTTGTCGCCAACGGCGACGGCTATCGCTACCAGGTTGGCCGCATCTGACATCCTGACGGGGGCCACGCCCCCGCTCTTTTTCGGACAACCTGCAACATCCCACCCCGAGCGCTTTGATCTACAATCCTTTTTTAGCCGGAGAGCAGCTGCGTTTCGTGCAGTGTAAACGATTCCACTATTTTATCCCATGTCACACTTTCCTGCTCTCTGTTATGCTAGGATTATCTCATACCATAAGCCTAATGGAGCGAAATATGCGAGTTCTGGTAACAGGTGGTAGCGGTTACATAGGAAGTCATACCTGTGTGCAACTGCTGCAAAATGGCCATGACGTCATCATCCTTGATAACCTGTGCAACAGTAAACGCAGCGTGCTGCCGGTTATGGAGCGCCTGGCCGGTAAGCAGCCTGCTTTTGTCGAAGGCGATATTCGTAACGAAGCGCTGATGACTGAGATCCTGCACGATCACGCCATTGATACGGTGATCCACTTTGCTGGCCTGAAAGCGGTGGGCGAGTCCGTGGCGAAGCCGCTGGAATATTATGACAACAACGTTAACGGCACGCTGCGTCTGGTCTCTGCCATGCGCGCGGCGGGCGTCAAAAACCTGATCTTCAGTTCTTCCGCCACCGTCTACGGCGACCAGCCGCAAATCCCTTATGTTGAAAGCTTCCCGACCGGTACGCCGCAAAGTCCGTACGGCAAGAGCAAGCTGATGGTGGAACAGATCCTGACCGACCTGCAAAAAGCACAGCCGGAGTGGAGCATTGCCCTGCTGCGTTATTTCAACCCGGTGGGCGCACACCCATCCGGCGACATGGGTGAAGATCCGCAGGGTATTCCTAACAACCTGATGCCCTATATTGCCCAGGTTGCGGTAGGCCGTCGTGACTCGCTGGCGGTGTTCGGCAACGACTACCCTACCCCGGATGGCACCGGCGTTCGCGACTACATTCACGTGATGGATCTCGCCGACGGCCACGTCGCCGCCATGCAACAGCTGGCCGATAAACCGGGTGTTCACATTTACAACCTCGGCGCAGGCGTCGGCAGCAGCGTGCTGGATGTGGTGAATGCCTTCAGCGCCGCCTGCGGCAAGCCTGTGAGCTACCACTTTGCCCCGCGTCGCGAGGGCGATCTGCCCGCCTACTGGGCCGATGCCAGCAAGGCCGAGAAAGAGCTTAACTGGCGTGTCTCCCGCACGCTTGACGAAATGGCACAGGATACCTGGCGCTGGCAGTCTCGCCACCCCCAGGGCTATCCGGACTAAGGACCTGTCATGACCCAATTTAACCCCGTCGATCACCCGCATCGTCGTTTTAATCCATTAACCGGGCAGTGGATCCTGGTCTCTCCGCATCGCGCCAAACGCCCCTGGCAGGGCGCGCAGGAGACCCCGTCCAGCGAGACACTGCCCCAGCACGATCCGGACTGTTTCCTCTGTCCAGGGAATACCCGCGTCACCGGCGATATCAACCCGGACTATAAAGGCACCTTCGTCTTTACCAACGACTTTGCCGCCCTGATGACCGACACGCCGGACGCGCCGAAGAGTGACGATCCGTTGCTGCGCTGCGAAAGCGCGCGCGGCACCAGCCGGGTGATCTGCTTCTCGCCGGATCACAGCAAAACCCTGCCGGAGCTGAGCGTCGAGGCGCTGACCGAAGTGGTGAAAACCTGGCAGGAGCAGACCGCCGAACTGGGACAGACCTATCCCTGGGTGCAGGTCTTCGAGAACAAAGGCGCGGCGATGGGCTGCTCGAATCCCCATCCGCACGGCCAGGTGTGGGCCAACAGCTTTATGCCTAACGAAGTGGAGCGGGAAGATCGGTTGCAAAAAGCCTATTACGCTGAGCAACAGTCGCCCATGCTGCTGGACTATGTTCAGCGCGAGCTGGCTGATGGCAGCCGCACCGTCGTGGAAACCGAACACTGGTTAGCGGTGGTGCCATACTGGGCGGCATGGCCATTCGAGACCCTGTTGCTGCCGAAAGCCCACGTTCTGCGGTTAACCGATCTGAGCGACGCCCAGCGCAGCGATCTGGCGCTGGCGCTGAAAAAACTGACCAGCCGCTATGACAATCTGTTCCAGTGCTCCTTCCCCTATTCCATGGGCTGGCACGGGGCGCCCTTTAATGGCGAAGAGAATCAACACTGGCAGCTGCACGCCCACTTCTATCCGCCGCTGTTGCGCTCCGCCACCGTACGTAAGTTTATGGTCGGCTACGAGATGCTGGCAGAAACCCAGCGTGACCTGACGGCGGAGCAGGCCGCAGAGCGTCTGCGTGCAGTGAGTGATGTCCATTTTCGCGAATCCGGAGAATAACAATGAGTCTGAAAGATAAAACCCACGCCCTGTTTGCTGAAAAATTTGGTTATCCCGCCACTCACGCAATCCAGGCGCCAGGCCGCGTTAACCTCATCGGCGAACACACCGACTATAACGACGGTTTTGTCCTGCCCTGCGCCATTGATTACCAGACGGTGATCAGCTGCGCGAAACGCGACGACCGCAAGGTGCGCGTGATGGCAGCGGATTATGACAACCAGATCGATGAATTTTCGCTGGATGAGCCGATTGTTGCCCATGACAGCCAGCAGTGGTCTAACTACGTCCGCGGCGTGGTGAAGCATCTGCAAAAACGTAACAAAGAGTTTGGCGGCGCTGATCTGGTGATCAGCGGCAACGTCCCACAGGGTGCAGGCCTGAGCTCCTCTGCCTCACTGGAAGTGGCCGTCGGCACCGTCTTCCAGCAGCTCTATCACCTGCCGCTGGATGGCGCGCAGATCGCCCTTAATGGCCAGGAAGCAGAGAACCAGTTCGTCGGCTGTAACTGCGGCATCATGGATCAGCTGATCTCGGCGCTGGGCAAAAAAGGCCACGCGTTACTGATCGACTGCCGCTCGCTGGGCACCAAAGCGGTCAGCCTGCCGAAAGGCGCGGCGGTGATCATCATCAACAGTAATTTCAAACGCACCCTGGTGGGCAGCGAGTACAACACCCGTCGTGAGCAGTGTGAAACTGGCGCACGCTTCTTCCAGCAGTCTGCACTGCGTGATGTCTCGCTCAACGAGTTTAATAAAGTGGCCCACGAGCTGGACCCGGTAGTAGCAAAACGCGTTCGTCATGTCCTGACCGAAAACGCCCGTACCGTAGAAGCAGCAGCTGCGCTGGAAAAAGGCGATCTGCAACGGATGGGTGAGCTGATGGCCGAGTCGCATGCCTCTATGCGCGACGACTTCGAAATCACCGTCCCACAGATCGACACTCTGGTTGAGATTGTGAAATCCGCCATTGGCGATCAAGGCGGTGTGCGTATGACCGGCGGTGGCTTCGGCGGCTGCGTGGTGGCGCTGGTACCGGAGGAACTGGTGCCGGTTGTTCAGCAAGCCGTGGAACAACAGTATGAAGCCAAAACCGGTATCAAAGAGACTTTCTATGTTTGTAATGCATCACAAGGAGCTGGCCAGTGCTAAACGAAACACCTGTTCTCGCCCCTGACGGCCTGCCGTATCGCCTGATCACCCTGCGCAACGAAGCAGGGATGGTCGTCACGCTGATGGACTGGGGTGCGACGCTGCTCTCCGCCCGCGTCCCGATGACCGACGGCAGCGTCCGCGAAACCCTGCTCGGCTGTGCCTCGCCTGAGCAGTATGTGGAGCAAACGGCCTTCCTGGGCGCCTCGGTAGGCCGTTATGCCAACCGTATCGCCAAAAGCCGCTTTGAACTGGACGGCGTGCGCTATGACCTGCTGCCAAGCCAGGGCGAAAACCAGCTGCACGGCGGCCCGGATGGATTTGATAAACGTCGCTGGCGCATTATGCAGCAGAACGACGCCGAAGCGCTGCTGGCGCTCGACTCGCCGGACGGTGATCAAGGTTTTCCGGGTAACTGTGCGGCGAGTGTGCGTTACCGCTTAACGGATGATAACCGTATCGCCATTGAGTATCGCGCCACCGTGGATAAGCCCTGTCCGGTCAACCTGACCAACCACGCTTATTTCAACCTCGACGGCAGCTGCAGCGACGTGCGCCAGCACCGCCTGCAACTGCTGGCGCAACGCTATCTGCCTGTGGATGAGATGGGGATCCCGCAGGAAGGATTAAAAGACGTTGCCGGTACCAGCTTTGATTTCCGCACCACCAAAGCCATCAGCCAGGATTTCCTGGCGGATGAACACCAGCGCAAGGTGAACGGTTACGATCATGCTTTCCTGCTTGATGCCCAGGGCGATCTGAACCAGCCCGCAGCGCATCTCTGGTCTGCCGATGAAAAGCTGCAGATGACGGTCTATACCACCGCCCCTGCCCTGCAATTCTATTCCGGCAACTTCCTCGAGGGTACCCCGGCGCGCGAAGATGGGGAATATCGAGCCTGGCAGGGTCTGGCGCTGGAGAGCGAGTTCTTACCCGACAGCCCGAATCACGCGGAATGGCCGCAACCTGACTGCATACTGCGCCCTGGCGAAGAGTACATCAGCGTCACCGAATATTACTTTATTGCGCAATAAAAACGAGCCCTCCTGCCGGAGGGCTTTTTTTATCCATCTTGCTGAAAATAGCGCCAGTTACGGACAAAATCACAACCCCTCATTCACAAGCATCTTACACTGCGACACTATTTTCGCTATGGTTAGGGTTAAGCGTTGCCCGCGGCTCAGCCGCAGCAATATAATGAGAATTGTTATCATTCAAATAATGCTTGTTCTGGAGGAGTAAAATATGGCTGTAACTAAGCTGGTTCTGGTACGTCATGGCGAAAGCCAGTGGAACAACGAAAACCGCTTTACCGGTTGGTATGATGTTGACCTGTCCGAAAAAGGTGTTGGCGAAGCGAAAGCAGCGGGCAAACTGCTGAAAGACGAAGGCTTCAGCTTCGATTTTGCTTATACCTCCGTGCTGAAACGTGCCATCCATACCCTGTGGAATGTGCTGGACGAACTGGATCAGGCCTGGCTGCCGGTTGAGAAGTCCTGGAAGCTGAACGAGCGTCACTACGGTGCGCTGCAGGGTCTGAACAAAGCCGAAACCGCAGAAAAATACGGTGACGAGCAGGTTAAACAGTGGCGTCGCGGCTTCGCGGTCACTCCACCAGAGCTGACTAAAGATGACGAGCGTTACCCAGGCCACGATCCGCGTTACGCATCCCTGACTGACGCTGAACTGCCAACCACCGAAAGCCTGGCGCTGACCATCGATCGCGTTGTTCCTTACTGGAACGAAACCATTCTGCCACGCCTGAAAAGCGGTGAGCGCGTGATCATCGCTGCGCACGGTAACTCCCTGCGCGCGCTGGTGAAATACCTGGATAACATGGGTGAAGACGAGATCCTCGAGCTGAACATCCCAACCGGCGTGCCGCTGGTGTATGAGTTCGACGAAAACTTCAAACCAATCAAGCACTACTATCTGGGCAACGCTGACGAAATCGCGGCTAAAGCAGCGGCGGTAGCGAACCAGGGTAAAGCTAAGTAATAAAAAAGCCCGGTCGCGATGACCGGGCTCTGCGTTCTGAATGCCGGATGCTTATCCGGCTTTTTTTTAGCCGCGACGGGCTTTCACCGCGTTCGCCAGCTGGCGCAGCACCGTTTCGGTATCGTCCCAGCCGATGCAGGCATCGGTGACGCTCTTACCGTAGACCAGCGGCTCGCTGCCTTCCAGATTCTGATTGCCTTCCACCAGGTGGCTTTCAATCATCACGCCGATAATCGCCTTTTCACCGCCGGCAATCTGCTGGCAGACATCGGTGCCTACATCCATCTGCTTTTTGAACTGCTTGCTGGAGTTGGCATGGCTGAAGTCGATCATCACCTGCGCCGCCAGACCGGCTTTTTCCAGGCCCGCCTTCACTTCGGCGACGTGCGCCGCGCTGTAGTTAGGCTCTTTGCCGCCGCGCAGAATGATATGGCAGTCGCCGTTCCCGCTGGTGTTCACAATCGCGGAGTGACCCCACTTGGTGACGGAGAGGAAGCAGTGCGGCGCCCCGGCAGCGTTAATGGCGTCGATCGCCACTTTGATGGTGCCATCGGTGCCATTTTTAAAGCCAACCGGGCAGGAGAGCCCTGACGCCAGCTCGCGGTGAACCTGAGACTCGGTGGTACGCGCGCCAATGGCGCCCCAGCTCATCAGGTCAGCGAGATATTGCGGGGTGATCATATCGAGGAATTCACCCGCCGCAGGCAGACCGCTGTCGTTGATGTCCAGCAGCAGCTTACGGGCGATGCGCAGGCCGTCGTTGATCTGGAAGCTGCCATCCATATGCGGATCGTTAATCAGCCCTTTCCAGCCTACGGTGGTACGCGGCTTTTCAAAGTAGACGCGCATGACGATTTCCAGCTCATCCTTCAGCGCTTCGCGCAGGGTCAGCAGTCGCGCCGCATACTCTTTTGCCGCCGCAGGATCGTGAATGGAGCACGGACCGATAACCACCAGAAGACGATCGTCATTACCTTTCAGGATCTTGTGGATCGCTTTACGGGCATGAGAAACGGTGTTGGCGGCGTTTTCGGTGGCGGGAAACTTCTCAAGGAGCGCTACAGGGGGTAATAACTCGTTGATCTCTTTAATACGTAAATCGTCATTCTGATAATTCATGTTCGTTCCAGCGTTGCCATACTTTTATAAATGAATGCAATCCCTCCAATCTATCTTGTCAGTCAGGAAGTGTAAACTCACTTTTACACTAGGCACAGATAAATCCTGGAATTCGCTTAAAAAACGCAACAAAGTAGCGAAAAACGAGATACACCCTAAACTTTTTAACTGTATGCACTGCATTTATAAACTTTATCGCGATTCCATACTGACCTAAGTAGGGATCATGGCATCTTTAACCACTGAGCAGTATATCGATTTCGCATATGCACTGTGGAAAGAAGTTATCCAGAACATAACGACCAGAACAGGAGCAGCATGATGAAAATGACTAAACTCGCAACCCTTTTCCTGACAGCTTCGCTCACGATGGCGAGCGGTGCAGCCCTGGCTGCTGATAGCGCCACCGGCTCTAACACCAATAATGGTCAGGCGAATGCCGCCGCTGATGCAGGGGCCGTTGCGCCTGATGCACGCCAGAATATTGCTCCAAACAACACCGGCAACAGCCAGATTAACACGGGTTCTGGTACAACCGGCACCACCGGTACTACCGGTACCGGCACAACAGGTACAGGTACAGGGACTGGTACGGGTTCTATGCTGAACTCAGATGGTACGAACTCCGGCAGCACCGGGGTGACTAATGGTACCGGCAACAGTTCAACCACTGGCGGCACTAACTCTGTCATGGGTAATGATGACCCAAGTAAGATGAGTAATGACGGCATGTCCAAGGACGATCAGCACAAGAATTCAATGTGTAAAGACGGTAAATGCCCGGATCAATCCGGCAAAGTTGATTCTGAAAGAACCCCGCAAGAACAAAAAACTGACGGCACTACTCAGTAATTAAGGGTAATGCAGTTATGATGAAGGAGAGCTACGGCTCTCCTTTATTTTTTGTGCAAAATGTTAAAAACTCTACACTTACAATAATAATTTACCGGGAAAGTATTCATGGCGCACTCCCACTCGCACGCCCCTTCTTCACAGGATGAAAATGCTAAACGCTTAACGCTGGCGTTCGGCGTCACCGCCACCTTTATGGTCATCGAGGTGATTGGCGGGTTGGTTTCCGGCTCGCTGGCGCTGCTGGCCGATGCGGGTCATATGTTAACGGACGCCGCTGCGCTGCTGTTTGCGCTGCTGGCGGTGGTATTCGCCCGCCGCCCGCCAAGCCACGGACGCACCTTTGGCTGGCTACGTCTCACAACCCTCGCCGCCTTCGTCAACGCCATCGCGCTGGTCTTGATCACGATTTTAATTGTCTGGGAAGCCTTCCAGCGTTTCCGCCATCCGCAGCCTGTCGCGGGTGTCACCATGATGGTGGTGGCCGTTGCCGGGCTTATCGCCAATATCCTGGCGTTCTGGATTTTGCATCGCGGCAGTGGAGAAAAGAATCTCAACGTGCGGGCAGCAGCGCTGCATGTGCTGGGGGATCTGCTGGGGTCGGTGGGGGCCATCGTTGCGGCGCTGGTGATCCTCTGGACCGGCTGGACGCCCATCGATCCGATATTGTCGATTCTGGTCTCCTGCCTGGTGTTACGCAGTGCCTGGCGGCTTCTGCAGGAGAGCGTCAATGAGCTGCTGGAAGGGGCGCCGGCGACGCTGGATATTCCGGCGCTGAAGCGCAACTTAACGCGCTCTATTCCTGAAGTGCGCGATGTGCATCATGTTCACGTCTGGACGGTGGGGGAAAAACCGCTGATAACGCTGCATGTTCAGGTTATCCCGCCTCACGATCATGATGCGTTACTGGGGCGTATTCAGCACTTTCTGGAGCATCATTACGCCATTGCGCACAGCACCATTCAGATGGAATACACCCCCTGTAACGGACCGGACTGCCACCTCAACGAGATCCCGTCCGGTCACGCCCATCATCACCACCATTAACGTGCCAGCGCGTGGGAACCCCGTTCACGCGCGCTGTTAATCCACATCCTGCTGCCGTTCAGGGCGATGAAGGTGAGGATCATGTACTCCAGCGACATGGCGTAGACGCCCTGCAGGGCAAAGATCGCCACGCTTATCACGTTGATAATCACCCACAGCAGCCAGTTTTCGACATATTTACGGGTCATCAGGATCATGGCGGCAATCGACAGAACCATCATGCATGAATCCCAGAACGGGAAGGCGTCAGGCTGCAGCTCCGGCATGGTGACGTTCAGCCCCAGGGTATTCATCACCGAGACCGCTACGCGGGTCAGGAAGGCGAACACCGGGTCGATATAGACCGTCATCAGGCCAATGGCTACCACGCAGGCAGCCAGCCAGCCCATGGCCTTCGGCAACGGTAGCCAGCGGATCTGCAGTTCCGCCTCCTGCTGGCTGTTCTGCCGGGACCAGGCGTACCAGCCGTAGATATTGGCCCCAAAGAAGAACAGCTGCAGCAGCAGGCTGGCATAGAGCTGGATCTGGAAGAAGATGATGGCGAACAGCGTGACGTTCACCAGGCCAAACGCGTAGTTAACGATCTTCTCCAGACTGGCGAGCCAGATACAGAGCAGACCTGCAATCGTCCCGACCGCTTCAATCCATGACAAGTCATAGCCGCCAGCGCCAATCGGTATATGTACCAGAATGTTTTGCGTACTAAAAAAATCCATCTTTTCCCCTGAACGTTACGTTTACGTGGTTTAAGGACGTAGTGTAGCCGCAAAATCCAGCATTCGGTTAAGCGGAATTAACGCCCCCTCTCGCAGCGCGGCATCAACATGGATTTCATGGGTGGCTCCGCCCGTCTCCAGACCGTTTGCAATCGCTTTGAGCCCGTTCATGGCCATCCACGGACAGTGCGCGCAGCTGCGACAGGTTGCCCCCTCGCCTGCGGTCGGTGCTTCCAGCAGCTCTTTCTCTGGCACCGCCTGCTGCATTTTGTAGAAGATGCCGCGATCGGTCGCCACAATCAACTGGCGATGCGGCAGCGTCTTCGCGGCAGCGATCAGCTGGCTGGTTGAGCCGACGGCATCCGCCATATCAACGATCGCCTGCGGGGATTCCGGGTGAACGAGAATGGCTGCATCCGGGTAGAGCCCCTTCATGCGCGCCAGCGCCTGCGTTTTGAATTCATCATGGACGATACAGGCGCCCTGCCAGCAGAGAATATCCGCTCCGGTCTGTTTCTGGACGTAATTGCCAAGATGTCTGTCCGGTGCCCAGATAATCTTCTCGCCCAGACTGTCGAGATGCTCGATCAGTTCGACGGCGATACTGGAGGTGACAACCCAGTCGGCGCGTGCTTTAACTGCGGCAGAGGTATTGGCGTAGACGACGACCGTTCTGTCGGGATGTGCGTCGCAGAAGGCGGTGAATTCGTCAATCGGGCAGCCTAAATCTAGCGAGCACTCGGCATTGAGGGTCGGCATCAGGATGGTTTTTTCCGGGCTGAGGATTTTTGCCGTTTCGCCCATAAAACGGACCCCGGCCACCAGCAACGTCGAAGCAGGATGCTTAGCACCAAAGCGCGCCATCTCCAGCGAGTCCGAGATACAACCGCCCGTCTCTTCTGCAAGCTGCTGAATTTCAGGATCGGTATAGTAATGGGCCACCATAACCGCATCACGCTCTTTGAGCAGACGCTTAATTTTCTCACGGTAAAACTGCTTTTCGTCCAGGCTCAGCGGGGCAGGCTTTGGTGGGAAAGGATAGATAGCGGCTTCTGGATCAAACATCACACTCATTTTGGCTTCTCGTTTTACAGGCTTAACAAATTTGCCATGCTTTAGCGATGATAACCAAAGTGACGGCAATTGTGTTTTGTATACTAAACAAGATAGCGAATCTGAGAGGGAAAGTCACAACAAAAAGTGTGCGGGCAGCATTTGTCGGGTGGCGCTTCGCTTACCCGACCTACGTAAACCCGCGCATTTTTAATTCTGGAATAACAGATAGCAAAAAGGCGCCTTTAGGGCGCCTTTTTACATTGGTGGGTCGTGCAGGATGACTCGGCTTCGCCTCGCCCTTCGGGCCGTTGCTAAAGCAACGTTATCCTTCACGTTTAATATCTGAGTCAGATATTAAAATTGGTGGGTCGTGCAGGATTCGAACCTGCGACCAATTGATTAAAAGTCAACTGCTCTACCAACTGAGCTAACGACCCCTTGCGGGATGTACTGCTTTTCTTCGAAGTGGTGGGTCGTGCAGGATTCGAACCTGCGACCAATTGATTAAAAGTCAACTGCTCTACCAACTGAGCTAACGACCCATTCGGGTGCTGACTTCGAAGATTATTACTCGGTACCAATTTAAAATTGGTGGGTCGTGCAGGATGACTCGGCTTCGCCTCGCCCTACGGCGCCGTTGCTGACGCAACGTTATCCTTCACGTTTACTATCTGAGTACGATAGTAAAATTGGTGGGTCGTGCAGGATTCGAACCTGCGACCAATTGATTAAAAGTCAACTGCTCTACCAACTGAGCTAACGACCCGAGTGGTGGGTGATGACGGGATCGAACCGCCGACCCCCTCCTTGTAAGGGAGGTGCTCTCCCAGCTGAGCTAATCACCCGATACTACGCTGGATACTACTTACTACTTAGTTAGTGGTGGGTCGTGTAGGATGACTCGGCTTCGCCTCGCCCTACGGGCCGTTGCTGACGCAACGTTATCCTTCACGCTAACCTACTGCTTTCTACTTAAGTAGTGGTGGGTCGTGCAGGATTCGAACCTGCGACCAATTGATTAAAAGTCAACTGCTCTACCAACTGAGCTAACGACCCACTATTTCGGCTGCTTCTGGGGTGTTTGATATCCCTTGGCAACGGCGGCATATATTACTGATTTAAGAATTCTGCGCAACTAAAATTTTGATGAATATCACTTAACTGCTTACGAATTATGCGGCAAGACCAGAAATAAAGCGATTTCTGGTCATGCGGCAATCATCCCATCGCAGCAAGGCGTTTTTGCGCTTGTTTTGCCCCTTCGGTGCCCGGGAACTTTGTGACTACCTGCTGGAAAACGGCTTTCGCTTTTGCGGTATCGCCTTTGTCCTGCATGATCACACCGACCTTATACATCGCGTCAGGTGCTTTCGGTGATTTCGGGTAATTTTTAACGACTGAGGCAAAATAGAATGCCGCATCGTCTTTTTTACCCTTGTTGTAATTCAACTGTCCCAGCCAGTAATTTGCGTTTGGCTGATAAGTCGAATCCGGGTATTTCTTCACGAAGTTCTGAAACGCCGCCATCGCCTCGTCCTGGCGCGAGTTATCCTGCACCAGGGCAATTGCCGCATTGTAATCAGTATTCGCATCACTGCTCTGCACAGGCGCAGCGGTCGAGGCTGATGTGTCAGCCTGAGGCGTTGCCGCAGCACCCTGATCCCCCGTTGCCGGTTGCGCTGCTGCGCCGCCATTATTCAGGTTATCAATCTGCAACATGATCTGCTTCTGACGCTCCACCACCTGATTGAGCTGATACTGGCTTTCCTGGATCTGTCCGCGCAGTGAGTCAATATCGGTTTGGTTGTCAGAGAGCTGCTGCTGAAGTTGGGTTAAAAGCTGGCTGTGAGCATTAGAAATACGCTCGAGTTGGGTGACCCGGTCTTCTACCGAGCCTGAGCCGACACTACTGATTGGTGCCTGAGCAAAAGCGGCCCAGGGGGCCGCTATACCAACCAGTAACGACAGACTCAACAGATGATGTCTGAAGTTACTGCTCATGCAATTCTCTTAGTAAACCAGTACTGCACGACGGTTTTTGGAGTAAGCCGCTTCGTCGTGGCCCAGTACTGCAGGTTTTTCTTTACCGTAAGAAACGATGGAGATCTGGTCAGCAGAAACGCCTTTACCCTGCAGGTACATTTTAACGGCGTTAGCACGACGCTCACCCAGGGAGATGTTGTACTCAGGAGTACCACGTTCGTCCGCGTGACCTTCTACGGTGACTTTGTAAGACGGGTTGCTACGCAGGAAGTTAGCGTGCGCATCCAGCATCGCAGCGAAGTCAGAACGGATGTCGAACTTGTCCAGATCGAAGTAAACAATGTTGTTCTGCTGCAGCTGTTGCATCTGAAGACGCGCCTGCTCTTCAGAAGACATATTGCCGTTGCCGTTTGCGTCCATACCGGTGCCGGCACCCATCATGCCTTCGCCGCTCTGGTCGTTGCTGGCGTTCTTGTTAGAAGAACACGCTGCGATTGCCATAACAGGCAGAGCGATCATCAGCCCTTTCAGCACTTTGTTCAGTTGCATTTCTATGATTCCTATATTATTCAATTAATTATTATTACAGGTACGGCGACCAGGCAGGTGATTTTACCTGTCCATCAGTTGCCGGAATACGCGCTTTGAAACGCCCATCGGTAGAAACCAGATTCAGCACGGATCCCATCCCCTGAGAAGAGCTGTAGATAACCATAGTGCCGTTAGGTGCCAGACTTGGCGTTTCATCCAGGAAAGTCGACGACAGAACTTGTACGCCGCCCCCGCCCAGATCTTGTTTAGCAATGTGCTGCTGACCACCGGCCGAGCTAACCATTACCATAAATTTACCATCAGCGCTCACGTCGGCGTCCTGGTTCTGAGAACCTTCCCAGGTGATACGCTGTGGTGCACCGCCATTAATATTAACTTTATAGACCTGTGGACGACCCGCCTGGTCAGAGGTAAAGGCCAGGTTCTGGCTGTCCGGGAACCAGGTTGGTTCGGTGTTGTTGCTGCGACCATCGGTTACCTGACGGATCTGGCCAGAGCCGATGTCCATCACGTACAGGTTCAGGCTACCGGTTTTAGACAAGGCAAACGCCAGTTTAGAACCGTCAGGCGAGAATGCTGGTGCGCCGTTGTGACGTGGGAAAGAGGCAACCTGACGTACCGCGCCGTTAGACAGCGTCTGGATAACCAGCGCCGAACGACCGCTTTCGAAGGTTACGTAGGCCAGCTTAGAACCGTCCGGAGACCAGGCCGGAGACATCAGCGGCTGTGGTGAACGGTGAACGGTGAACTGGTTGTAGCCATCGTAGTCAGAGACGCGCAGCTCATACGGGAACTGACCGCCGTTGGTCTGTACAACGTAAGCGATACGGGTGCGGAACGCGCCTTTGATGCCGGTCAGCTTCTCAAACACTTCATCACTTGCCGTATGACCCGCATAGCGCAGCCACTGCTTGTTCACTTTATAGGTGTTCTGTGCAAGCACGGTGCCCGGTGCGCCGCCAGTATCTACCAGCTGATAGGCGACGGTGTAACCGCCGTCCGGGTTAGGGGTAACCTGACCCACCACCACTGCGTCAATACCGAGCGCAGACCATGCCGCCGGCTGTAACTCTGCAGCAGTGCCCGGCTGCTGTGGCAGACGAGAACGATCTAATGGGTTGAATTTACCGCTGTTGCGCAGGTCAGCGGCAACAATGCCGCCCACATCTTCCGGCGCAGCGCCTGGCCCTTTCCACTGGAACGGAACCACACCAATCGGACGTGCCGAATCCACCCCCTGGGTGATCTCGATACGCACTTCTGCGTGCAGCACCGCTGCCCACAGCATTAAGAAACTCATTGCAACACGTAATGCCTGCTTCATCATATCTCCCATATCCGGGTAACCTTACCCGCATAATTTAGCAGAATGTTAACAAACCCAAATAAACAAAACTACCAGAACGCTAAGACTAAACCTGGCCTGTTTTTCCCCGTTTGCACAGGGAAATTAAAACTTAAGGCTTGAAGTCCAGCGGTGCATTTTTGAACGTTTCATACACAGCCTGTGAAGGCGGTTTCGGGAACTTCGTCATCCTGCTGGTTGCAGATAACATCTGCTGACAGAAGGCCTCGTCGCCCCCCTCTTTTTTCACGCTGAGGATGGTTCCGTCCGCGGCCAGGTTTACCCGAAGCGTACAGGTTTTCCCGCGATAGCTATCCCAGTCGTACAGATGCCCACGAATGGCGGCCTGTACCTGTGCAATATACGACGCAATCTCAGCCTGAGATGCACCGCCTTGCCCTGGCTTACTTCCTTTAGCAGGAGAAGTGCCACCTGCGCTACCGCTGTTGGTACCTTTCGGCGCATTCTTACCTGAGCTTAAGTCACCGAACAGGTCGTCAACGTCCGATGCGGCCGCTTTTTCTGCTGCGGCTTTCTTAGCGGCAGCGGCTTTCGCGGCGGCAGCTTTGTCAGCAGCAGCTTTATCGGCAGCCGCTTTCTTTTCTGCAGCCGCTTTTTCTGCTGCGGCTTTCTTCTCGGCTGCGGCTTTTTCTGCGGCAGCCGCTTTCTTCTCAGCAGCCGCTTTTTCAGCAGCAGCCTTTTCAGCTGCCGCGGCTTTTTCCGCAGCAGCCGCTTTCTTCGCTGCTTCAGCAGCCGCTTTTTTCTCGGCTTCCTGGGCGGCTTGTTTAGCGGCTTCTGCTTCCGCTTTTTTCTGTGCGTCGGCAGCGGCTTTCTTAGCCGCTTCCGCTTCTGCCTTTTTCTTCGCGTCAGCCGCTGCTTTTGCGGCTTCGGCTTCAGCTTGTTTCTGGGCATCGGCTGCAGCTTTTTTCGCTGCGGCTGCGGCGGCTTCAGCAGCTTCTTTTGCCTGAGCATCTGCCTTCGCTTTCGCTTCCGCTGCGGCTTTGGCTGCCGCCTCTTCCGCCTGCTTCTGCTGCTCCTGCGCTTTTTTCGCGGCGGCTTCAGCCTGTTTTTGCTGCTCCGCCTGCTCTTTCGCCGCTTCCTGCGCCTGCAAACGTTCTTTCTCAAGCTGCTTCAGGCGCTCCTGCTCGGCGGCCTGCTTTTCACGCAGCTCCTCCGCCTGCTGTTGCGCCTGCTTTTCACGCTGCTCTTCAGCGCGCTTTGCACTCGCCTGCTGCTGCTGCTGACGGTTATAGTTCTGAACGACCGCGCCGGGATCGACCATGACGGCATCGATGGATGAACCTCCACCACCTCCGGCAGCGGCATCCAGATGCTCATCGAACGAACTCCAGATCAGTCCTGCAAAAAGAATGACATGCAGCACCGCCGAGATAATTATCGCCCGTTTAAGCTTATCGTTTTGTTCGGTTGCCTTTGACACTATGGGTTCCCAAAAACTCTGTTGTTTACGCAGATAATCAAATAGGCTGCGTCATCAAGCCAACTGACTTAACGCCCGCGCTATGCAACAGGTTCAGCGCTTTAATTATTTCATCGTAAGGCACGTCTTTCGCACCACCGATTAAGAAGACCGTTTTCGGATTGGACTGCAGACGTCGTTGCGCTTCCGCAATGACCTGCTCCGGCGGTAGCTGATCCATACGATCTTTTTCCACCACCACGCTGTACTGCCCTACTCCGGATACCTCAATGATGACCGGCGGATCGTCATTGGTACTTACAGCCTGAGATTCTGTCGCATCCGGCAGATCAACCTCAACGCTCTGGGTGATGATGGGTGCTGTCGCCATAAAGATCAGCAGCAGCACCAGCAGCACGTCCAGCAGCGGCACAATGTTGATTTCGGACTTCAGTTCGCGACGACCCCGTCCACGCTGTCTGGCCATGGTTTACCCCTTGTTGCTCTCGGTGCTGGTAAACGCCTGGCGGTGCAGAATCGCGGTGAACTCTTCCATGAAGTTGTCGTAGTTCAGTTCCAGTTTGTTCACGCGCTGGTTCAGACGGTTATACGCCATAACCGCTGGAATTGCGGCGAACAGACCGATAGCAGTCGCGATCAGCGCTTCAGCGATACCCGGTGCAACCATTTGCAGCGTCGCCTGTTTTACTGCACCCAAGGCGATAAAGGCATGCATGATCCCCCAGACCGTACCAAACAGACCGATATAGGGACTGATGGAACCCACGGTACCCAGGAAAGGAATATGCGTTTCCAGCGTTTCCAGCTCACGGTTCATCGAGATACGCATCGCACGGGATGCCCCCTCAACCACCGCTTCCGGCGCATGGTTATTGGCGCGGTGCAAACGGGCAAACTCTTTAAAACCGCTATAAAAGATTTGCTCGGAGCCGGAGAGGTTTTCACGACGGCCCTGGCTCTCCTGATACAAACGGGAAAGTTCGATACCGGACCAGAACTTGTCTTCAAAGGCTTCCGCTTCGCGGCCTGCCGCATTGAGGATACGGGTTCTCTGAATGATGATGGCCCAGGATGCGATTGAAAAACCAATCAAAATCAACATGATAAGTTTAACCAGAAGGCTTGCCTTCAGGAACAAATCAAGGATATTCATGTCAGTCACTGCTTAAACTCCGCGACAATAGACTTAGGAAGCGCACGAGGCTTCATGATGAGTGGATCAACACAGACAATCAGGACTTCAGCTTCGTTCAGTACCGTGTTCTCTGCATTGACGATCCGCTGCGTGAAAACCAGTGAGGTTCCGCGCATTGATGTTATTTCTGTTTGGACTTCGAGCATATCGTCGAGTCTGGCAGGCGCAAAATACTCCAGCGTCATCTTGCGTACCACGAAGGCAACTCGCTCCGCCAACAGAACCTGCTGGCTAAAGTGATGATGGCGCAGCATTTCAGTGCGTGCTCGTTCATAAAAGGCAACGTAGCTGGCGTGGTAAACCACACCACCGGCATCCGTATCTTCATAGTAGACACGAACCGGCCATCGAAATAGCGTTGTATTCACTTTACATCCCGGTAATGCAAAAAAGGTTAGAGCTTTTAAACTTCGCTACTATACGCGCGGGAATGGTGGTTTGGAATGGGGGAAAGTAAACAGAGAGTAAATTTTTATGGGCCCGGGTAAGCCCATAATATTAACGGATAGTTCTTATTCAGTTGAAAAAGAAAAACAGGCCCAACAGCAGGATCACATCAGCAATCAGCGGGCAAAAAATACCCTGCCAGTGTACGGCTTTCGGACGAAATCCCACCCCGTGGATTACGCCTGCACATACCGCCCACATAATAAGAAAACCGTGCCAGATCTCGAGCTCGCTGGTCTTCGCTGCGAAGCGCGACGGGTCCCAGAAAATGCAGCCCGCCAGCAGTAAGGCCATCACTAAGGAAAGCGCCCTTAACGGGCGCTTGTCCATAATCGCGTAGAGATACGTGATCATCAGTGTTTTTCTTCACCGGCTTTGGACGCTTCAACGTGCTCAAGCGCAAGGGCGGTAATCACACCAAATGCACAGGCCAGAAGCGTTCCTAAAATCCATGCGAAATACCACATATTCAGCTCCTTCCTTAATACATAGAGTGAGTATTGCTTTCGATATGTTCTTTCGTGATACGACCGTACATTTTCCAGTAACACCAGGCGGTGTAAGCCAGAATAATCGGTACGAACACGGCAGCCACAAACGTCATCAGATTAAGGGTCATCTGGCTGGAGGTTGCATCCCACATCGTCAGGCTGGCATTCATCATCGTGCTGGATGGCATCACGAACGGGAACATCGCGATACCGGCTGTCAGGATGATGCACGCCAGCGTCAGTGAAGAGAAGACAAACGCCAGTGCCCCTTTCTCCGCGCGGGAGGTCAGGATGGTCAGCACCGGCAGCGCGACGCCCAGAGCCGGAATCGCCCACAGGATCGGTGTGTTATTGAAGTTCACCAGCCAGGCGCCAGCCTCGCGAGCCACCTCTTTGGTCAGCGGGTTCGACGGTGCGCTATGGTCAATCGCCGTAGTCACAACATAACCGTCGATACCAAACATCACCCACAAACCTGCCAGCGCAAAGCCAACCAGCGTCACCAGAGCCGCCATCTGCGAGACGGCGCGAGAGCGCAGGTGCAGCTCGCCCACGGTACGCATCTGCAGGTAGGTTGCCCCCTGAGTAATGATCATCGCCACGCTGACGCCCCCTGCCAGCAGACCAAACGGATTCAGCAGCTGGAAGAAGTTACCGGTGTAGTAGAGGCGCATATATTCATCGAGGTGGAACGGCACGCCCTGCAGCAGGTTGCCGAACGCCACGCCGATCACCAACGGCGGCACGAAGCTACCGATAAAGATGCCCCAGTCCCACAGGTTACGCCAGCGGGTGTCTTCAATCTTCGAGCGGTAATCAAAACCGACCGGACGGAAGAACAAGGATGCCAGCACCAGAATCATCGCCACATAGAAGCCGGAGAACGCAGCTGCGTAGACCATTGGCCAGGCAGCAAACAGTGCGCCGCCTGCGGTGATGAGCCACACCTGGTTACCGTCCCAGTGTGGGGCGATGGAGTTAATCATAATTCGACGCTCGGTATCATTACGACCGAGGAAGCGGGTGAGCATGCCCACCCCCATGTCGAAACCGTCAGTGACCGCAAAACCAATCAGTAAGATCCCGACCAGCAGCCACCAGATAAAACGCAATACTTCATAATCGATCATTTGATGACTCCTGTCTTACCGTGCCGGCTGAGTAGTCACGGTGGACTGCTCGTATTGAGGCTGAGAAGCAACGGTGGACTGCTCATAATGGTAGCGACCGGTTTTCAGGCTGCTTGGGCCAAGGCGCGCAAACTTGAACATCAGGAACAGTTCAGCCACCAGGAACAGGGTGTAGAGGCCGCAAATCAGCAACATGGAGAAAATCAGATCGCCTGCGGTCAGAGAGGAGTTCGCCACCGCAGTTGGCAGCACCTCACCGATAGCCCACGGCTGACGGCCATACTCCGCAACAAACCAGCCCGATTCAATGGCAATCCACGGCAGCGGAATCGCATACAACGCGGTGCGCAGCAGCCATTTCTTCTCACCGATACGGTTACGAATGACCGACCAGAAGGAGGCGGCGATAATCAGCAGCATCAGCACACCACAACCCACCATGATACGGAAGGCGAAGTAGAGCGGCGCCACGCGCGGAATCGAATCTTTGGTCGCCATCTGGATCTGCTCTTCCGTCGCGTCAGAGACGTTCGGGGTATAGCGTTTCAGCAGCAGGCCATAGCCAAGATCTTTTTTCACGTCGTTAAACTGGTCACGAACAGACTGATCGCTGGTCCCGGAACGCAGTTCTTCCAGCAGCGAGTAGGCTTTCATCCCGTTACGGATACGCTCTTCATGCTGCACCATCAGATCTTTCAGACCGATAACCGGCGTATCCACAGAGCGGGTGGCAATGATGCCCAGCGCATAAGGGATCTGAATGGCAAAGTGGTTTTCCTGCGCATCCTGATCGGGGATACCAAACAGGGTAAAGGCGGCCGGGGCAGGCTGGGTTTCCCACTCTGCTTCGATCGCTGCCAGTTTGGTTTTCTGCACGTCGCCCATTTCGTAACCGGATTCATCACCCAGCACGATAACGGAGAGGATAGCCGCCATACCGAAGCTCGCCGCAATGGCGAAAGAGCGCTTAGCAAAGGCGAAGTCACGACCACGCAGCATGTAGTAGGCGCTGATGCCCAGCACGAACATCGCGCCGCAGACATAGCCGGAGGCCACAGTGTGAACGAATTTCACCTGTGCGACCGGGTTCAGCACCAGCTCGGAGAAGCTGACCATCTCCATACGCATGGTTTCGAAGTTGAAATCAGAGGCGATAGGGTTCTGCATCCAGCCGTTGGCGACCAGGATCCACAGTGCGGAGAGGTTAGAGCCCAGGGCCACCAACCAGGTTACGCACATATGCTGGACTTTACCCAGACGATCCCAACCAAAGAAGAACAGACCTACAAAGGTGGATTCGAGGAAGAAAGCCATCAGGCCTTCAATGGCCAGCGGCGCCCCGAAGATATCCCCGACATAGTGGGAATAATAAGACCAGTTAGTCCCGAACTGGAACTCCATGGTCAGACCGGTTGCCACGCCCAGCGCAAAGTTGATACCAAACAACTTGCCCCAGAACTTGGTCATATCTTTATAAATCTGTTTGCCGGAGAGGACGTAAACCGTTTCCATGATGGCCAACAGGAACGCCATACCGAGCGTCAGCGGCACAAACAGGAAGTGGTACATCGCGGTCAAGGCAAACTGTAAGCGCGACAGTTCGACTACGTCTAACATTATGACTCCTTGCTCATCGCATGAAGACTCCGAGAGTGAATCCCGTTAGAGAAGGATCCACACACATGCCCCAAAAATTATCAGCACCCTTTCTTCGTTACTTAATCCTCGCAGGAGGAAAAAAGCGATGATGAAAGGTTACAGATGCGTTAATAAAAACTGAAATTGATCCCGCAAATATATTACGCTGCAAAACCCTTACAATAAACAGGTTTTTAATGGAAGTCTTTTACGATTTACGACAGCGATCAATATTTAGCAAAATTACCACTTTCCGACCAATTTGATCGGGAACAATTTAGCGCCTTTTGACGCTCTTTTCCAGGTATTAAATATTGATATAAATCAATAATCCCTGAACGTGTTAAGGGTGTTTCCGCGTGGTAAATGCAATGAAAATGATGTTAATGATATGTTTTAATATTCGCTTGATGGTTATCAAATAAAGCGGGGATTATAAATAAAGGTGATTTAAATTAACGCAGGCAGCGAAGCATTTTTTTAATAAGCCTGTGCTGCTAATGTCAGATGGTTCACAGTAATTTTCCGTATAGGTTTTATCAAAAATTATTATCACAAATATTTTACTTTTAATAATCTATAATTTAACACCCATGTGTTGCTAATTTGTTTCAATTCGTCGACCCCAAAATGTTTTCACGCCCGTTCGCTTAACTTTCATCCGCCCTGCCCACCTCTGTCTCCACGCGGAAACACTGTCGCGCAAAAAAAAAGGCCATCTTGCGATGGCCAACCATGTCGAAACGGACATTTATTATGTCAAAGCTCCCCGCACGGGGAGCAGAGAGGATTTACTTAATGATGGATTTCAGTGCTTCACCGATGTCAGCCAGGCTGCGCACGGTTTTCACGCCTGCGGCTTCCAGCGCGGCGAATTTCTCATCCGCAGTGCCTTTGCCGCCCGCGATGATGGCGCCTGCGTGGCCCATACGCTTGCCTTTCGGCGCGGTCACACCCGCGATGTAGCCAACAACTGGCTTGGTCACGTGATCTTTGATGTAAGCAGCCGCTTCTTCTTCCGCGCTACCGCCGATTTCACCGATCATCACAATCGCTTCAGTCTGCGGGTCTTCCTGGAACAGCTTCAGGATGTCGATGAAGTTAGAGCCCGGGATCGGGTCGCCGCCGATGCCCACGCAGGTGGACTGGCCGAAACCGTAGTCGGTGGTCTGCTTAACCGCTTCATAGGTCAGGGTACCAGAGCGGGAAACGATGCCCACTTTACCTGGCTTGTGAATGTGGCCCGGCATGATGCCGATTTTGCATTCGCCTGGGGTGATCACGCCCGGGCAGTTTGGCCCGATCATGCGCACGCCCGCTTCGTCCAGCTTCACCTTCACGGTCAGCATATCCAGGGTCGGGATACCTTCGGTGATGGTGATAATCAGTTTGATGCCTGCGTCGATCGCTTCCAGAATGGAGTCTTTGCAGAACGGCGCCGGAACGTAGATTACGGTGGCAGTTGCGCCAGTCGCTTCTACCGCTTCACGGACGGTGTTGAACACCGGCAGGCCCAGATGGGTGGTGCCGCCTTTACCTGGCGTTACGCCGCCAACCATCTGCGTACCGTAGGCAATCGCCTGCTCAGAGTGGAATGAACCCTGGCTACCGGTGAAGCCCTGGCAGATAACCTTGGTATCTTTATTAATTAAAACGGACATTATTTCCCCTCCACTGCGGCAACAACCTGCTGAGCTGCATCCGTCAGACTTTTCGCTGCAATAATATTCAGGCCGCTGTCAGCCAGTTTTTTCGCGCCGAGTTCAGCGTTGTTACCTTCCAGACGAACGACAACCGGGACGTTCACGCCCACTTCTTCTACCGCGCCGATGATACCGTCAGCGATCAGGTCGCAACGTACGATACCGCCGAAGATGTTAACCAGAACGGCTTTCACGTTGTCATCGGAGAGAATAATTTTGAATGCTTCGGTCACGCGCTCTTTGGTTGCGCCGCCGCCCACATCCAGGAAGTTTGCCGGCTCGCCGCCGTGCAGCTTAACGATGTCCATGGTGCCCATTGCCAGGCCCGCACCGTTAACCATGCAACCGATGTTGCCATCGAGCGCCACGTAGTTCAGTTCCCACTGTGCAGCCTGCGCTTCACGTGGATCTTCCTGAGACTGGTCGCGCATTTCGCGCAGGTCAGCCTGGCGGAACAGTGCGTTGCCGTCAGCGCCCAGTTTGCCATCGAGGCAGATCAGATCGCCCTGCCTGGTGATTACCAGCGGGTTGATTTCGATCAGCGCCAGATCGCGCTCCAGGAAGATAGTTGCCAGGCCCATGAAGATCTTGGTGAATTGCTGCACCAGTTTGCCTTCCAGACCCAGTTTGAATGCCAGCTCGCGACCCTGGTAAGGCATTGGGCCTGCCAGCGGATCGATAGCGACTTTGTGGATCAGATGCGGCGTCTCTTCCGCCACTTTTTCGATTTCCACGCCGCCTTCGGTAGAGGCCATGAACACCACGCGACGGGAGCTACGGTCTACGACTGCGCCAAGGTAGAGTTCTTTAGCAATATCGGTTGCCGCTTCAACCAGGATCTGGTTAACCGGCTGGCCGCCCGCGTCTGTCTGGTAGGTCACCAGACGTTTGCCGAGCCAGTGCTCAGCAAAAGCGCGGATCTCTTCTTTACTGTTAACGACTTTCACACCGCCCGCTTTACCGCGGCCGCCAGCGTGAACCTGACATTTCACTACCCATGGACCCGCACCGATTTTAGAGGCGGCTTCTTCTGCTTCACGAGGGGTATTGCAGGCATAACCCACCGGAGCCGGTAAGCCATACCGGGCAAACAGCTGTTTTGCCTGATATTCATGTAAGTTCATGTGTTCTATCCATCCTTCAGGGTAATCGTTAGGTCATGCTTTTGTAGGCCCGGCAGACCAGGTGCCGCCGGGCAGTACCGCGAAAAACTAGACGTCCAGCAGCAGACGGGTCGGATCTTCCAGCAGCTCTTTAATCGCCACCAGGAAGCCCACGGACTCGCGGCCATCGATCAGACGGTGATCGTAGGAGAGCGCCAGATACATCATTGGCAGGATCTCCACTTTACCGTCTACCGCCATCGGGCGGTCTTTAATGGCGTGCATGCCAAGGATCGCGCTCTGCGGTGGGTTGATGATCGGGGTAGACATCAGCGAACCGAATACGCCGCCGTTGGTAATGGTGAAGTTACCGCCAGTCAGGTCGTCTACGGTCAGCTTGCCGTCACGGCCTTTCACTGCCAGCTCTTTAATTTTCTTCTCGATGTCAGCCATGCCCAGGGTATCCACATCACGCAGAACCGGGGTCACCAGGCCGCGCGGGGTAGAAACGGCCATGCTCACGTCGAAGTAGTTGTGATAAACCACATCATCGCCATCGATAGATGCGTTCACTTCCGGGTAACGTTTCAGCGCTTCAACAACCGCTTTCACGTAGAAGGACATAAAGCCCAGACGGATACCGTGACGTTTTTCAAAGGCGTCACCGTACTGCTTACGCAGGTCCATGATTGGCTTCATGTTCACTTCGTTGAAGGTGGTCAGCATCGCGGTGGAGTTTTTCGCTTCCAGCAGACGCTCGGCCACACGCTTACGCAGGCGGGTCATCGGTACGCGTTTTTCGCTACGTGCGCCCAGAGCAGGCTGTGCTGCTGGTGCAGCTTCAGGCGCTTTGGCTTCTGCTTTCGCTTCAGACGGCGCTTTCGCCAGGTGTTTGTCGATATCTTCGCGGGTCAGGCGGCCGCCAACGCCGGTGCCTTTAATGGCCGCCGGGTCGAGGCTGTGCTCAGCCAGCAGGCGACGGATCGCCGGGCTCAGCGCGTCGTTGCTCTGCTCTTCCAGAGAAGCCTGCTGGCGCTGGGCCGGCGTAGAGGCTTTCTCTTCAGACTTAGCGCTGGACTCTTTGCCCGCGCTGTTGCCTTCACGCAGGCGACCAAGGATCTGGCGAGAGGTTACCGTCGTACCTTCATCTTCCAGGACTGCATCCAGAATGCCATCCGCTGAAGCCGGTACTTCCAGTACCACTTTGTCAGTTTCGATTTCTACCAGCACTTCGTCGCGGGTTACCGCGTCGCCTGGTTTTTTGTGCCAGGTGGCGACGGTTGCATCTGCTACGGACTCAGGCAGGTCGGGAACAAGAATATCTACGCTACTCATTATGTATCCTTTAATTAATCGACGTTCAGCGCGTCATTGACCAGATCTTGTTGCTGCTTCTGGTGAACGGACATATACCCTACCGCCGGAGAGGCGGAGGCCGGGCGACCTGCATAACGCAGAGCAGACCCAAATGGAATCACTTCACGGAAATGATGCTGGCTGCAGTACCATGCGCCCTGGTTGAGCGGCTCTTCCTGGCACCAGACAAAATCATGTACGTGAGCGTACTGTTTCAGCACTTCCTGCATCGCCTGATGCGGGAACGGATAAAGCTGTTCGATACGCACGATGGCGACATCTTTCTGATCGTTCTTACGGCGCTGTTCCAGCAGGTCGTAATAAACCTTACCAGAACACATCACGACACGCTTAACGCCCTGCGGATCCAGTTCGTCAATTTCACCGATGGCCGGCAGGAAGGTGCCGTTTGCCAGCTCTTCCAGGCTGGAGACCGCCAGCGGGTGACGCAGCAGCGATTTCGGCGACATCACCACCAGCGGACGGCGCATCCCGCGCAGCGCCTGACGACGCAGCATGTGATAAACCTGTGCCGGGGTAGACGGTACGCAAACCTGCATGTTCTGCTCGGCGCAGAGCTGCAGATAACGCTCCAGACGTGCGGAGGAGTGCTCCGGGCCCTGCCCTTCGTAGCCGTGCGGCAGCAGCATGACCAGGCCACACATACGGCCCCATTTCTGCTCGCCGGAAGAGATGAACTGGTCGATAACCACCTGCGCACCGTTGGCGAAGTCGCCGAACTGCGCTTCCCAGATGGTCAGGGTACGCGGTTCTGCGGTGGCGTAACCGTATTCGAATGCCAGGACCGCTTCTTCAGAGAGCACGGAGTCCCAAACCTTAAACTGGCCCTGGCCGTTGTGCACGTGCTGCAGCGGTGTGTAGGTTGAACCGTTGGTCTGGTTATGGATCACCGCATGACGGTGGAAGAAGGTGCCGCGGCCCGCATCTTCACCAGACAGACGGACCGGAATACCTTCATCAACCAGGGTGGCGTACGCCAGGTTCTCTGCTCCGCCCCAGTCAAAGAGCTTCTCGCCTGAGGCCATTGCCTGACGGTCAGCGTAGATCTTCTGCACGCGGGACTGCATCTCGATCGCTTCAGGTACGGTGCTGATGCGTTTTGCCAGCTCCTGCAGACGCTTCATCTCTACCTTGTTCGGGTAGCTCTCATCCCACTCGTGGTTGAGGTATGGCGACCAGGTAAAGGAGTGCATGTTCATCGGACGCAACTCTTTTACCACGCATTCGCCGGCATCCAGCGCGTCGCGGTAAAGGTTGACCATCTCGGTGGCATCTTCCAGGGTGACAACCTTCTCCGCTTCCAGCTTGTCAGCATAGATTTTACGCGGGGTCGGATGTTTTTTGATTTTCTGGTACATCAGCGGCTGGGTTGCACTCGGCTCGTCCGCTTCGTTATGGCCATGACGGCGATAGCAGAACAGGTCGATGAACACATCGCGCTTAAAGGTGTTACGGAAATCCAGCGCCAGGCGGGTCACGAACGCGACCGCTTCCGGGTCATCGGCGTTCACGTGGAAAATTGGTGCCTGAACCATCTTACCGATGTCGGTGCAGTATGGGGTGGAACGTGCATCCAGCGGGTTAGAGGTGGTGAAGCCCACCTGGTTGTTGATGACGATGCGAACGGTACCGCCCACTTCGTAACCCCGCGCTTTCGACATGTTCAGGGTCTCCTGAACCACGCCCTGCCCGGTGACTGCCGCATCGCCGTGGATGGTGATTGGCAGAACTTTGTTGCTGCTTGGCTCGTCCAGACGATCCAGACGGGCGCGTACGGAGCCGATCACCACCGGGCTTACGATCTCAAGGTGCGACGGGTTAAACGCCAGCGCCATGTGAACCAGGCCGCCCTGGGTTTCGATATCCGATGAGAAGCCCATGTGGTACTTCACGTCACCGGTACCGAGGTGTTCTTTATGTTTGCCCGCGAATTCGTCGAACAGATCCTGCGGCTTTTTACCCAGCACGTTGATCAGCACGTTCAGACGACCACGGTGCGCCATGCCCAGTACCACTTCGCGGGTACCGCTGTTGCCCGCGTGGCGGATCAGCTCTTTCAGCATCGGCACCAGCGCATCGCCGCCTTCCAGCGAGAAGCGTTTTGCGCCCGGGAATTTCGCACCGAGATAACGCTCCAGCCCTTCGGCTGCGGTCAGTTCGTTCAGGAAACGCTTTTTCTCGTCGGCATTGAAGGTGGATTTACCGGCAACGGATTCGATCCGCTGCTGGATCCAGCGTTTCTCTTCGGTAGAGGTGATGTGCATATACTCTGCACCGATGGAGCCGCAGTAGGTCTGCTTCAGTGCTTCCAGCAGATCGCCCAGCTTCATCGTGTCTTTGCCGATAGCGAAAGAGCCAACGTTGAAGGTTTCCTGGAAATCCGCTTCGGTCAGATCGTGATATGCCGGATCTAAATCAGCCACGCGCTCCTGCTTCCACAGTCCCAGCGGATCCAGATTTGCGTGCTGGTGGCCGCGGAAGCGGTAGGCGTTAATCAGCTGCAGGACTTTAACCTGCTTCGCATTGGTGTCAGGGTCGGAGATAGCGGAAGAGTAACGTGAGGCATCCTTCGCCAGACGACGGAAATAATCACGTGTTTTGGAATGAAATTGATCCGGTTTGACACCCGTTCCAGGTAACTCCTGGAACATGGAACGCCAGTTAGCGTCCACTGAGTCAGGGTCGGTTAAGAAGTCTTCATAGAGCTGTTCAATCCAGCTTTGGTTTGCACCAGAGAGGAATGAAGAGTCCAGCCAGGCTTTCATTGCGCCGTTCTGCATCGTGATCCCTTAAGCATTTTTATGCTTACTTTCGCCGTAGAAACTACCACGCACACCACGTGTACGTGCCGGGGTTCACCTGCGAGCTCTTTTACTTTGGCCCGCGAAGGAACCTTTAGAAACTGTCTAAATAATCTTCGTCGTTCCGGCTGCGACTGCGTTGCGGCTTTCACTCACCCCAGTCACATAGTTCACTATGCTCCGGGGATTCGTTCAACCGCGCCTTGTCTCGCGCTGAACGTCTCGATTATTTACTTAACTGGCAGTTTTTAAAGGTTTCTGCAAATTGCCCGGTGGCGCTACGCTGACCGGGCCTACAAAATCGTAGGCCGGATAAGCGCAGCGCCATCCGGCGTTGTTACTTACGCACTGCGCTGCAACAACATCGACTTAATGTGGCCGATAGCACGCGTCGGGTTCAGCCCCTTAGGACATACACTGACGCAGTTCATGATGCTGTGGCAGCGGAATACGCTGAAAGCATCACTCAGCCCTTCCAGGCGGTTGTCGGTTTCGGTATCGCGGCTGTCAATCAGGAAGCGGTACGCTGCCAGCAGGCCAGCCGGGCCGATAAACTTGTCCGGGTTCCACCAGAACGACGGGCAAGAGGTCGAACAACATGCACAGAGGATACACTCATACAGGCCATCGAGTTTTTCACGCTGCTCTGGCGACTGTAAATGCTCGCGAGCGGGTGGATTTTGCCCATTATTCAATAAGTAAGGCTTAATCTTCTCATATTGTGCATAGAATTGCCCCATGTCCACCACCAAATCGCGCACGACCGGCAGTCCTGGCAGAGGGCGGATGACAATCTTCTGTCCCGGACGATTAAGCGCCGAGATAGGCGTGATACAGGCCAGACCGTTTTTGCCATTCATGTTCAGACCGTCGGAGCCACACACCCCTTCACGGCAGGAACGACGGAATGACAGTGTCGGATCCTTTTCTTTCAGCTGCATTAAGGCGTCCAGCAGCATCATGTCACGGCCTTCTTCCGCTTCCAGGGTGTAATCCTGCATACGCGGAGCGTCATCAACATCAGGGTTATAACGATAAACTGAAAATTCGAGTTTCATTGTCCTGTCTCCGCATTAGTAAGTACGAATCTTCGGCGGGAACGCCGGACGCAGTTTCGGTTCCATATTGACGCTGCGTCGCGTCATGGATTCCGTCTCTGGCAGATACAGGGAGTGGCACAGCCAGTTTTCATCATCACGATCCGGGAAGTCGAAGCGGCTATGGGCGCCACGGCTCTCGGTACGGAAGTTTGCAGAGACCGCCGTTGCGTATGCGGTTTCCATCAGGTTATCCAGCTCCAGGCACTCAACGCGCTGGGTGTTGAACTCGCTGGAGGTGTCGTCCAGACGGGCATTTTTCAGACGCTCGCGGATCGCTTTCAGCTGCTCAAGACCTTTGGCCATCGCGTCACCTTCGCGGAATACCGAGAAGTTGTGCTGCATGCACTCCTGCAGCGCTTTACGGATTTCCACCGGATCTTCGCCGTTACGGTTGCCGTTCCAGCGGTTCAGACGCTCCAGCGAGGCTTCAATATTTGCTTCGGTGGCATCACGCAGTGGCCCCTGCTCGGCAATGGACTCCTGCAGATGCAGACCGACCGCACGACCAAACACCACCAGGTCGAGCAGGGAGTTGCCGCCCAGACGGTTGGCGCCGTGTACGGATACGCAGGCAATTTCGCCTACCGCGAACAGGCCAGGGATCACCACATCTTCGCCCTGCTCGTTCACGGTCAGCGCCTGGCCGGTCACTTTGGTCGGAATACCGCCCATCATGTAGTGGCAGGTTGGGATTACCGGGATCGGCTCTTTAACCGGGTCGACGTGAGCGAAGGTACGGGAGAGTTCCAGGATGCCCGGCAGACGGGATTCCAGAACCTCTTTACCCAGATGGTCAAGTTTCAGCTTCGCGTGCGGGCCCCACGGGCCGTCACAGCCGCGGCCTTCACGGATTTCGATCATGATGGAACGCGCCACCACGTCACGACCCGCCAGGTCTTTCGCATTCGGGGCATAACGCTCCATGAAGCGCTCGCCGTGTTTGTTCAGCAGGTAGCCGCCTTCACCACGGCAGCCTTCTGTTACCAGCACGCCTGCACCGGCGATACCGGTTGGGTGGAACTGCCACATCTCCATATCCTGCACCGGCACGCCAGCGCGGATAGCCATACCGACGCCGTCACCGGTGTTGATATGTGCGTTCGTGGTGGACTGATAAATACGGCCTGCGCCGCCGGTCGCCAGCACGGTCGCGCGGGCTTTGAAGTAAACCACTTCACCGGTTTCGATGCACAGCGCGGTACAACCGACGATAGCGCCATCTTCGTTTTTCACCAGATCCAGCGCATACCACTCGGAGAAGATGGTGGTTTTGTTCTTCAGGTTCTGCTGGTACAGGGTATGCAACAGGGCGTGACCAGTACGGTCGGCTGCTGCCGCTGTACGTGCCGCCTGCTCGCCGCCGAAGTTCTTCGACTGGCCGCCAAACGGACGTTGATAGATAGTGCCATTCTCCAGGCGGGAGAAAGGCAGACCCATGTGGTCAAGCTCCAGAATCGCTTCCGGGCCGGTTTTACACATATATTCAATGGCGTCCTGGTCACCGATATAGTCGGAACCTTTCACCGTGTCGTACATATGCCATTCCCAGTTATCATCATGGGTATTACCGAGCGCAACGGTGATGCCACCCTGCGCAGATACGGTATGGGAACGGGTCGGGAACACTTTAGAGAGCAGCGCACAGGTCTGGCCGCTCTGGGAAATTTGCAGCGCCGCGCGCATACCTGCGCCGCCGGCGCCAATCACTACAGCGTCAAATTCTCTGACTGGAAGTTTCATCACACACCCCACACCACAACAAATCCATAAATAACGTAAACCACCAGTGCAACGACAATAGCCAGCTGCAGCGCGAGACGAATCGCCATTGATTTAACGTAGTCGGTCAGTACCTGCCACATGCCAATCCACGCGTGGATCAGAATGGAGAAGAGCGCCAGCAGGGTAAACACTTTGGTAAAAGCAGACCCGAAGAAGCCAGTCCAGATTTCCCAGGTCAGATCGCCGCTGGTGGCAAAGAAACCGATCATGTAGATGATGTAGAGGGTGAGAACGATAGCGGTAGCACGGACCAGAATGAAGTCATGTACGCCGTTGCGTCCTAATGCGGAGGCGTTGCTTACCATACGAGAACTCCTGCGAGAAGTGAAAGCACGACAGTGATAACAAAGGAGATGTTAGCGGTACGTTTGCCGGTTTCGAAGGTCTCTTCCAGATAGCCGACATCCATCAGCATATGGCGGATGCCGCCAACAACGTGATAGGCCAGCGCGGTGAGGATGCCCCACATGATAAATTTCACAAAGAAACCGTTCATGATGTTGGCGGCCTGCTGGAATCCTTCCGGAGACGAGAGGCTGGTACCCAGTAACCATAACAGGATACCCACCGCGACAAACGTGATCACACCGGATACACGATGAAGGATGGACGCTATTGCCGTTACGGGGAATCGGATCGTTTTGAGATCCAGATTGACAGGTCTTTGTTTTTTCACATTTCTTATCATGAATAACGCCCACATGCTCTTCTTATAGTTTCCTTCCTCCGGACTGCGATGCGGGTCAGACAGCGTGCCTTTTATATAACTGTGCGTCATGCAAAACATTGCTTCCAGATGCTCAAATGACACGTTACAACGCTGGTTGGCTCGGGATTGCAGGGTTTTCCGGAGACCTGGCGGCAGTATAGGCCGTTCACAAAATCATTACAATTAACCTACATACAGTTTGTCGGGTTTTCTCTGGAACAGTGATCAGGGTCACGATAACAACATCTTTTTAATTTTTAATCATCTGATTTGACAAATGTTAAACATTATTGTTACAAACATCACCAGAAAAGGCATATAATGCGCAAAAGTTATGAGGTCTCTCTTTCACCTGAGAATAAGTTATGTAACAGTGTGATGGTATTGACCGAAGTTATCAGGACAGTTATTAGTGATATACAGGTTTGAAAAATTCGGACTGAACAAACACTGATTTGCTGTTATTTCTCTGGTTTCTCATTTGTTTACCTGCTAGCGCCATTGCTCTGTACCCTGGTTTCTCCTCGTGAGCTGAGCGGCGAGCCAAATAACAAACTGGTAACAATGATAAATCAGCTGAATGCAAATCCGGTTATGGGCAGTCTTAAGCAATAAGGCGCTAAGGAGACCGTAAATGGCTGATACTAAGGCAAAAATCACCCTAAATGGTGACGCTGCTATTGAACTGGATGTGCTAAAAGGCACGCTCGGTCAGGATGTTATTGATATCCGTAGTCTTGGTTCTAAAGGTATGTTTACCTTTGACCCTGGTTTTACCTCCACCGCATCTTGCGAGTCCAAAATCACCTACATCGACGGTGATGAAGGTATCCTGTTGCACCGCGGTTTCCCCATCGACCAGTTAGCGACTGACTCCAACTATCTGGAAGTGTGCTACATCCTGCTGAACGGCGAAAAGCCGACTCAGGAACAGTACGATGAGTTCAAAACCACCGTCACCCGTCACACAATGATCCATGAGCAGATTACCCGTCTGTTCCACGCCTTCCGTCGCGATTCACACCCAATGGCGGTAATGTGCGGGATCACCGGTGCGCTGGCTGCGTTCTACCATGACTCCCTGGATGTAAATAACCAGCGTCACCGCGATATCGCCGCGTTCCGTCTGCTGTCCAAAATGCCAACCATGGCAGCGATGTGTTACAAATACTCCATCGGACAGCCGTTTGTTTATCCACGCAACGACCTCTCTTACGCCGGTAACTTCCTGCGTATGATGTTCGCCACGCCGTGTGAAGAGTACGAAGTGAACCCGGTTCTGGAACGCGCAATGGATCGTATCCTGATCCTGCACGCTGACCACGAGCAGAACGCATCCACCTCTACCGTACGTACCGCTGGCTCCTCCGGCGCGAACCCGTTCGCCTGTATCGCAGCAGGTATTGCCTCCCTGTGGGGACCGGCACACGGCGGCGCGAACGAAGCGGCACTGAAGATGCTGGAAGAGATCAGCTCCGTTGAGCACATTCCTGAATTCGTCCGTCGTGCGAAGGATAAGAACGACTCCTTCCGTCTGATGGGCTTCGGTCACCGTGTTTACAAAAACTATGACCCGCGCGCAACCGTGATGCGTGAAACCTGCCACGAAGTGCTGAAAGAGCTGGGCACCAAAGATGACCTGCTGCAGGTGGCGATGGAGCTGGAACACATCGCGCTGAACGACCCGTACTTCATCGAGAAGAAACTCTACCCGAACGTCGATTTCTACTCCGGTATCATCCTGAAAGCGATGGGCATTCCATCTTCCATGTTTACCGTTATCTTCGCGATGGCGCGTACCGTGGGCTGGATTGCACACTGGAACGAAATGCACACCGAAGGCATGAAAATTGCCCGTCCTCGTCAGCTCTATACTGGCTACGAGCAGCGTAATTTCGAGTCTGACGTGACTAATCGCTAAAAGCGATGCCCGGCGGCGTTACGCTTGCCGGGCCTAAGCAGGCCGGGTCAGCGTTAGCGCCACCCGGCTTTTTTACATCTGGCACGCAGGACAGCAGTAAAACGGTCTGGAAGAGAGCGTCGTTTTCTCAATCACCCCGCCGCACCGCTCGCACTTTTTCCCCGCCCGATGAAACACCTTAAAGCGGAATAACGCCCCGTGATGCTTCTTGTCATTCACCACCCCGCGGGTGATGTACGACAGACGCGGGATCGCCAGTAGCGCATGCGCCAGCGCGTCGAGCTGTTCTTCGGTGAGCTGTGACGCTTTATGCTGCGGCGCCAGCCCCACCTCCCACAGAATTTCGACCCGCAGATAGTTGCCTAAACCAGCCAGAAACGCCTGGTCCAGCAGCAGCCCGGAAAACTGCCGGTTGCGGAATTTTGCCGACAACAGCCGCGCTTTCACCTCTTCTGCCGTCAGGCGTAAATCGAGCACATCCGGCCCCACCCGTTGCAGGAAGGGATGGGTGGTGAGCTGCTCCGCCGTCAGCATCTCAATATCCGAGGCGCTGTAGAGCAGAATGGTTTTATCCGCGGCCTGTAACTTAACGCGCAGGACCCGCGTGGTCTGCGGCTCCTGGCCGGTCTCGACCACCCGCCAGACGCCATACAGCTGGTTATGGCTGTAGAGCGTCAGCTGGTTAGAAAAGTGAGTGAGCAGCGCTTTACCGCGCGTCTCCAGATGCGTGACCGTCTCACCGATAAGCCGGGATTCAAACGGTTTTAATTGAGGGAAAGCAAACCACACGTCGGTGAGCGGTTTGCCTTTTATCGCCGCCTCCAGGCTATCCGCCGCGCGGCGGATCTCTGGTCCTTCTGGCATGATGACTCCTTGTTAGTGCGTCGCGCCGCCCACCACTTTAATATCCGCCTCCTGACGCAGCGCCACCGTAATGGCGATCTCCAGCGCCTGCTTCACGGTTTGCGTCGCCATGCTCGGGGCACCAGGGTGCGCCGCCGCCTGCTCGGGCAGGTAAGGAATATGGATAAATCCGCCCTTCACCTCCGGGCGGTCGGCCAGCTTGTGCAGCACGCCATACATCACGTGGTTGCAGACGAATGTCCCCGCCGTCTGCGAAACCGAAGCAGGAATGCCTGATTCACGCAGCGCCGCCACTATCGCTTTAATGGGCAGCGTGCTGAACCAGGCCGCCGGGCCGCCCTCAACGATGGCCACATCCACCGGCTGTTGTCCGTGGTTATCCGGGATACGGGCATCATCAACGTTGATCGCCACCCGCTCAACGGTGACATCCACCCGGCCCCCGGCCTGCCCTACCGCCAGTACAACGGAGGGCTGTAGCGCGTCAATGGCCGCGTTCAGCACCGATAACGACTCGCCAAACACGCAGGGCAACTGCCGCGCCACCACGCGGCAGTCGTCAATAATTGCGCCATCAAGCTGCTTTACCACCTCCCATGAGGGGTTAACGGTTTCGCCGCCAAACGGCTCAAAGCCGGTGATTAATACGGTTCGCATCATTTCTCCTTACAGGAACATCAGGAAGTAGAGCAGGAAGACGTTAGCGATCAGCAGCAATACCCCGGTGGGGACCTGCGCTTTAATGACCGCGTTTTTATCGGGTAACTCCAGCAGCGCGGCGGGCACAATATTAAAGTTGGCCGCCATCGGCGTCATCAGGGTGCCACAGTAGCCGGAGAACATGCCAATCGCCGCCATCACCGCCGGGTTGCCGCCGTGTTGCAGCACCAGAATGGGAATACCGATCCCGGCGGTAACAATCGGGAAGGCGGCGAAGGCGTTACCCATTACCATGGTCAGCAACGCCATGCCCACGGCATAGACCGCTACCGCAATAAACCGGCTGTCGACTGCCAGGTACGTCTGGGTGAGGTAAGAGATCCCCTCCCCCACGCCGGCGGCGGTAAACAGCAGGCCAAGGGTCGCCAGGATCTGCGGCAGAATAAAGGCCCAGCCGATGGAGTCGAGCAGACGGCGCGCCTCCTGCAAAGGCTGATGCACTTTCTCATGGGTCATTTTAACCGCCATCGCCAGGCCAATCAGCGAGCCGACGGTCATGGAGAAGAGCGTCACCAGGGTCGAGTGGTTACCCGGCCCGAACAGCGTCTCCTGCAGGCCCGGGATGTGGTTGAACATCAGCACGCCCACCACCGTCACCACCGGAATGGCCAGCGCCGGTAAAAAGAGGCGATTGCCCAGACGTTTCGCGCTGCTCTCACGCTCTTCTGGCGTGCGCTGATGGTAACTCCCCAGCCGCACCCCGCCGAAACCAGCAATCAGCGCCAGCAGCACAACTGCCACACCCACCGCGATATGGACGGTGCGCTTGTCGCCCACCAGATCGTAGGTCCAGTTCCCCAGCAGGAACAGCAGGCCGTAAATGCCCCAGAACAGACCGGTGGTAATACGTCGCGGGTTGGCTTTATCACGAAACGACATCAGCGCCACGATGAGCAGGATCAGGCCTGCCAGCCAGTAGAGATAGCTTTGCTGGAAGTTCATTTTACCTCCCCCTGAACTTTGGCCAGCTCGCGCTCCAGATGCTTATCCAGGCGGTAGAGGCGGGTTGCGTGGATCGCAAAGGCGCAGAGCGCGGTCGGGATCCCCCAGAGGGCAATATGCAGCGGTTCGGTCTGGATCCCGCCGGATTCCAGCATAAAGTTATGCATAAAGATGATGGCACCAAAGGCGACAAAGATATCTTCGCCAAAGAAGAGCCCGACGTTATCGGTGGCTGCCGACATCGCCCGCAGACGATAGCGCACCGCCCCCGGTAGCTCGCCATACTTTTTCTCCGCCGCCCCTTCCGCCATCGGCGCCAGCAGCGGGCGCACCATCTGCGGATGTCCGCCAAGGCTGGTCAGCCCCATCGCCGCCGACGTTTCACGGACGAAGAGATAGACGATCAAAAGCCGTCCGGCCGTAGCGCTGTGGATCTTCGCGATCCACGCCTGGGCCCGTTCTTTCAGGCCGTGGCGCTCCAGCAGACCAATAACCGCCAGCGGGATCAGCAGGATATAAGGCAGGTTACGGGTATTGAGGAACCCTTCCCCCAGTTTTTCCAGAATAGTGGCGATGGGCATTTGCGCCGCCAGGCCGGTGACGATCCCGGCGACAATGACCACCAGCACCGGGTTAAAGCGTAAAAGAAACCCGACCACAATCACCGCGATACCGATGAGTGGCCAGAGGGATAGCGTCTCTGGCATGATGTTTTCCTGTTGTGGTGTTTGCAGGTGTGCGTTATGCACTGATTTTTATATTGTTTTCTTCAAATTCTGTGCGCAGGCGACGGGCAAAGGCCAGCGCGTGTTCTCCGTCACCGTGGATACACACCGTCTGCGCGTGCACGGTTGCCCATTCACCGGTAATACTCTTCACCCGCCCGTGCTGGATCATCTCCAGGGTTTGCGCCAGGGCCTGATCTTCATCGGCAATCAGCGCCCCGGCCTGGGTACGCGGCACCAGGCTGCCATCGGCCTGATATCCGCGATCGGCAAATACCTCTTCCCGGGTGATCAGGCCATAGCGCGTTCCCGCGCGGATCAACTCGCTCCCCGCCAGCCCGACCAGGATCAGATCCGGGTCAACGGTCGAAACAGCGCGGGCGATCGCATCCGCCAGGTCGCGATCTTTTGCCGCCTGGTTATAGAGCATGCCGTGCGGTTTTACGTGACGCAGCTGCCCGCCTTCAGCGCGAACGATCGCCGCCAGAGCACCAATTTGGTAGAGCATCTGGGCGTAGACCGTCTCCGGCGGCAGGGTCATGGCCGTGCGGCCAAAGTTTTCCCGGTCCGGGAAGCTCGGATGCGCCCCGATGGCCACCCCATTTTTTAGCGCCTCGCGCACGCAGGCCAGCATGGTTTCGGCATCGCCGGCATGGAATCCGCAGGCGATATTGGCTGACGACACCAGCTTTAACAGTGCGGCATCGCTGCCGCACCCTTCACCTAAATCTGCATTTAAATCAACCGCGATCATGTAACCTCCACGCCAGCTGTTCGATGTACTGCTTCTGGATGCGCCGCGCCTCCAGCGCCTCTTCCAGCGTACAGGGGACAAAGTGAATAGGTTGTCCGAGCGGGGCCTGCGCCAGATGGTACATATCGGCCTCGATGATGCAGGCGATCCGCGGATAACCCCCGGTGGTCTGGGCATCGTTCATCAGAATGATAGGCTGCCCGTTGTGCGGCACCTGAATCACGCCCGGGAGTAGCCCGTGCGACAGCATCTCCCGATCGGTGGTGCGCGCCAGTTTTTGCCCCTGCAGGCGATAGCCCATACGGTTACTCTGTGGGCTGAGCTGCCAGGGCAGGCGCCAGAGCGCATCCTGGGAGGCCTGATCGAACTCATGGTATTCCGGTCCCGGCAAGGCCCGCACGCGGTTACTCCAAAGAAGCTGTTTCACGCCCTGGGCTTCACGGAATTCGCGTCCACCGGCCCGAACCTGCAGGCGATCGCCATCTTTCAGCAGCCGCCCTTCGTGACCGCCCAGCCCCACCTTCAGATCAGTGCTGAGGGAGTTCATTATCGACGGCACATCAATTCCGCCCGCAATGGCCAGATAGCTGCGCATGCCGCGCCGCGGACGATTAAGGGTGAGTTGCTGCCCGGCTTTCACCGGCAGGCGCCAACCGGTCCAGACCGCGGCCCCGTCAAGCCGGGCATCACAGCCCGCACCGGTCAGGGCAAACCAGCCATCCTGTTCAAATTCGAAGATACATTGCCCCAGGGTGATCTCCAGCGCGGCATCATCCGGGTCATTGCCCACAAGTATATTGCCAATCTGCAAGGCCGGTTTATCCAGCGCGCCGCAGTAGCTGATCCCTGACTGGCGAAAACCGATGCGCCCGCCGTCCTGCACCGAGGTATAGAGCCCTGCCCGAATAATTTTTAACATACCCCCTCCTTCTGCGGGATAAACCGCACGGTATCGCCCGGTCGCAGCAGCACCGGCTCGTCACGAGCGGGATCGAACAGCGGCAGAGAGGTGTGCCCAATCAGCTGCCAGCCTCCGGGTGTGGCTAAGGGATAAATACCGGTCTGCGACCCGCCAATCCCCACCGAGCCTGCCGGCACCTGCAACCGGGGTTCGGCGCGACGCGGCGTAGCCAACTGCTCAGGCAGCCCGCCCAGGTAAGGAAAGCCCGGCTGAAAGCCCAAAAACCAGACCACATAATCCGCGGAGGAATGGAGTTCCACGACCTGTTTCTCGGTCAGCCCCGCGTGCCGCGCCACCTCGCCCAGATCGGGGCCCGCGGCGGTACCGTACACCACGGGGATCTCGATAGCGCGGGAGTCGGGTTCCAGCGCCTCGCTCTCTTCCCACCAGCGCTGCAGACGTTCGATGGCATCCAGCGCCACCGAGTGGGGATTGCGCAGCACCACGGTGATGTTATTCATCCCCGGAATGGCTTCCACCACTTCAGGGATTTCACCCAGTCGCTGGGTCAAGCGCCAGATCCGTTTTTGCGTCGCCAGGGTCACTGGCGGCTCCAGTTCCAGTACCACGGCGGTTTCGCCTAGCAGATAACAACGTGCTCGCTGCACTTAGATACCTCTCATCAGGCTGGATTAGGAATATCGACAAAGGTGACATCCAGGTCGGTGTTTTCTGTCAGCCATTCGCTGAGCGCGCGAATGCCGCCGCGTTCCGTGGCATGGTGACCTGCCGCATAAAAATGCAGCCCCTGCTCGCGGGCGGAGTGAATGGTTTGCTCAGAGACTTCACCGGTGATAAATGCATCGACGCCAAAACGCGCCGCGTTATCAATAAAGCTCTGTCCGCCGCCGGTACACCAGGCGACGCGTTTTACCTCATCCGGCCCGGTATCGCCGCTCCACAGTGGCCGACGTCCCAGCCGCGCTTCGATCCACGAGGCCAGCTCCAGCCCCGGCACCGGCATGGAGAGTTCCCCCCACGGCACCAGCGGCTCGATTTCGCCCATGATGTTAATACCGAGCAGCGCCGCCAGTTGGGCGTTGTTCCCCAGCTCCGGGTGCGCATCCAGCGGCAGGTGCCAGCCATAGAGGTTGATGTCGTTTTCCAGCAAGGTCTTCAGGCGGTTGCGCTTCATGCCGCGGATAACCGGAGATTCCCCCTTCCAGAAATAGCCGTGGTGAACGATAACGGCATCGGCCTTCTGGCGTACCGCTTCATCCAGCAGCGCCTGGCTTGCCGTCACGCCGGTAACAATCTTCTGAATAGTTTCGCGCCCTTCCACCTGCAGGCCATTCGGTGCGTAGTCGCTGAAGCTGGCGCTGTTCAGTTTGTCGTTAATCAGTCGTTCCAGTTCACTGTTTTTCATTATGACTCCCTTATGCTTTACGGGCGGCTTCATACGCGGCCAGCGTGGCAACGCGCGCCTGTTTATGGTCGACAACCGGGCGGGGATACGCGAGGGTGACGCCCTGCTTGTCCGCCCAGATCCAGGGATCGTGGATGGCCTTGTCCGGCACGGTGGCCAGCTCCGGCAGCCAGCGGCGGATAAACACGCCGTCGGAATCAAACTTCTGTCCCTGGGTTGTCGGGTTAAAAATACGAAAATAGGGGGCGGCGTCGGTTCCGGTTGATGCCGCCCACTGCCAGCCGCCGTTATTGGCGGCCAGGTCGCCATCGATCAGCTGTGAAATAAAGTAACGTTCCCCGGCACGCCAGTCGATAAGCAGATCCTTTACCAGAAAGCTGGCGGTGATCATCCGCAGGCGGTTGTGCATCCAGCCGGTTTCATTCAGCTGACGCATGGCTGCATCGACAATCGGATAGCCGGTTTGCCCCTCTTGCCAGGCTTTCAGCTGCACATCGTCAGACTGCCATTCGACGTTATCAGTCCAGCGGATGAATGGCCGATATTTACATAAATCAGGGTGATACGTCATCAGATGACGATAAAACTCCCGCCAGATAAGCTCGTTGAGCCATACCGCCCCCGGCCCCCCCTCCAGCGCCTGGGGTTGCTCGGCCAGCAAGCGGTGCAGGCACTGGCGAGGAGAAAGCACCCCCAGCGCCAGGCAGGCGGAGAGACGGCTGGTGCCTTCGATAGCCGGAAAATCGCGCTGCGCCTCATACTCCCCTGCCCCCTGTTGGCAGAACTGACGCAGACGGGCAATCGCCTCTCTCTCGCTCGACGGAAAGAGGTCGGTATCGAATGGTTGTTGCGGATAATCGAAATCCAGCGCCGACGGGGTCACCTTTTCGCCCTCGCGGGCGGCAGGTGCCGCCGCGCACTCAGGCAGCCCCTCTTTCAGCCGCCGCAACCAGGCATTTTTAAACGGCGTAAAGACCTTGTACATCTTATGATCGCCGGTCATGACGCTACCCGGCGGCAGGATCACGCTGTCATCAAAACCCTGGCAGGTCACGTTCTGCAACGCGCGCTCCAGCTGACGATCGCGCTGCTGCTCGTTCAGTTCGTACTGGTAGTTATAAAAGAGATGGGTGACCTCATGCTCTGCGCAAAGCTGCGCCACTTTTTCGCCCTGGGCGGCAAAATCAGCCACCTGAGCATAGAGCAGCGGAATACCTCTGTCGGCCAGCTGCTGTTGCAGATCGTTGAGATGAGCATGCAGAAAGGCGGCCTGGCGAGGCGCCATGGCGTGCTCATGCCACTGCTGCGGCGTGGCGATGAAAAGCGCCAGCACGCGGGCATGTTTATCGCGGCAGGCGGCGGCAAGCGCAAGGTTATCGTGGATGCGCAGATCGGCGCGAAACCAGACCAGATGGGTGGCCATAACACTCCAGTATTATCGTCTGTAACATCTACAAGTCACCGAGGATACTTTGCTTTAACAAGTGTAGCCATACTGAAATAAAAAAGGCCGCCCAACGGACCGCGAATCCCTGGGGATAAAAAAAACCGCCACATTGCTGTGGCGGTTTTTTTGTTACTGCAATTGCTGTGTGTAGTCTTTCTTAATAAAAATCACAAATGGCTTTTTCAGCCTGATCCATCCACACCGGCTTATCGCTGGTCTTCGCCCATACGCGATGCAGATAGCTATAAAAACGTGCACGATCTTTCCAGAAAAGCATAACTGGTAACGCCAGAACACCCGCTAACACAGCGAAAGTGCGGCGAATAAAAACGATATGTGCCGGATACGCTTTGTAAAATTCCATCATTTTCTCCCCTCTTTCTGGCCGGAAACCTGCTCCGGAAAAGTAAAACTGATTATCTGCTGAAAATAGTAACGCTTTGGCTGTAATTTTACTACTCATCCGACCACTTTTTTGCCCTCAAAAAAGGATCTTTACACTTCATCCCGTAATTTAGTTACATAAAAGTTAAATTAATACTAACCATTAGTTAAATTATGGTCTTAGCCATTTTTATACTTTTTTTACACCTCCCCGTCTGATTTTTGCGAAATCTTTGCGCCGGAAAATTTACCGTTTGCACCATGACTAATGTCACCCGGAGGTGAATTGTGAGTGCAGGTGTAATTGTGGGCATCGCGCTGGTGTTTCTGTTACTGGGGTATCTGATTTATGCCCTGCTTAACGCGGAGGCATTCTGATGGCCGCTCAGGGATTTCTGCTTATCGCCAGCTTTCTGCTGGTGCTGTTCATACTCGCCCGGCCACTGGGGATGTGGCTGGCACGCATGATTAACGGCCTGCCGCTGCCCGGGGTGCAGGCCATTGACGCAGGGATACTGCGCCTGCTCGGGATCCGCGCCGATGAGATGGACTGGCGTCACTACCTGTTTGCTATTCTGCTGTTGAATGGCGTGGGCCTGGTTGTACTTTTCGCCATGCTGATGCTTCAGGGCGCTCTGCCGCTCAATCCGCAGCAGCTCCCGGGGCTCTCCTGGCATCTGGCGCTGAACACCGCAGTGAGCTTTGTCAGCAACACCAACTGGCAGTCCTATGCCGGTGAAACCACCCTGAGCTATTTCAGCCAGATGGCGGGGCTGACGGTGCAAAACTTCCTCTCGGCAGCCAGCGGCATTGCGGTGATCTTCGCCCTGACCCGCGCCTTCTCCCGCCAGAATGTCACTACGCTTGGCAACGCCTGGGTCGATCTGACCCGCATCACCCTGTGGGTGTTGCTGCCGCTATCGCTGGTTATCGCCCTGCTGTTTATGCAGCAGGGCGTATTGCAGAACCTGCTGCCTTATCAGCCCTTCACCTCGCTGGAGGGGGCCAGGCAACTGCTGCCGATGGGGCCGGTCGCCTCCCAGGAAGCGATCAAAATACTGGGCACCAACGGAGGGGGTTTCTTTAATGCCAACTCTGCCCATCCGTTTGAGAATCCGACCGCGCTGACCAACGCCGTGCAGATGCTGGCGATCTTCCTGATCCCCACCGCACTGTGCTTTGCCTTTGGCGAGTCGGTCAGCGAGCGGCGCCAGGGGCATACGATCCTGTGGACCATGTCCGCCATCTTTGTGGTCTGCGCGGCGCTGGTGATGTGGGCGGAGTGGCAGGGTAACAGCCACTTTATGCTGCTCGGCGCGGACAGCAACAGCAACATGGAAGGTAAAGAGAGCCGCTTTGGCATTCTCGCCAGCAGCCTGTATGCGGTGATCACTACCGCCGCCTCCTGCGGAGCGGTCAACGCCATGCATGACTCCTTCACCGCGCTGGGCGGCATGATCCCGATGTGGCTGATGCAGATTGGTGAAGTGGTGTTTGGCGGTGTCGGGTCGGGCCTGTACGGCATGCTGCTGTTTGTGCTGCTGGCGGTCTTTATCGCCGGGCTGATGATTGGCCGCACCCCGGAATATCTGGGTAAGAAAATCGACGTGCGTGAGATGAAACTGACCGCGCTGGCGATCCTCGTCACCCCGGCGCTGGTGCTGCTCGGCACCGCGCTGGCGCTGATGACCGACGCCGGGCGCAGCGGCATCTTTAACCCCGGTATCCACGGCTTCAGCGAGGTGCTGTACGCGGTGTCGTCGGCGGCCAACAACAACGGCAGCGCCTTTGCGGGCCTGAGCGCCAACTCGCCGTTCTGGAACTGCCTGCTGGCGTTCTGCATGTTGGTCGGCCGCTTTGGGGTGATTATTCCGGTCATGGCCATCGCCGGATCGCTGGTGAACAAGACCCGCCAGCCTGTTTCTGGCGGCACGCTGCCTACCCACGGCGCGCTATTTGTCGGCCTGCTGATCGGCACTGTCCTGCTGGTCGGCGCCCTCACCTTTATTCCCGCCCTCGCATTAGGCCCGGTTGCGGAACACCTCTCTTTACGCTGATTTTACGGAGTATTCTTCATGAGTCGTAAGCAACTGGCCCTGCTTGAACCTGCTCTGGTTCGCCAGGCGCTGATGGATGCGATAAAAAAATTAGATCCGCGCGTGCAGTGGCGCAATCCGGTGATGTTTATCGTCTGGCTGGGGAGCCTACTGACCATCCTGCTTGCCCTTACGATGGCGGGCGGATGGCTGTCAGGCAGCGCCACCTTTACCGCGGCGATCAGCCTGTGGCTGTGGTTCACCGTGCTGTTTGCCAACGTCGCCGAAGCGCTGGCGGAAGGACGCAGCAAAGCGCAGGCCAACAGCCTCAAAGGGGTGCAGAAAACCGCATTCGCCCGCAAGCTGCGCGAAGCGAAATATGGTGCGGCCAGCGAAACAGTGCCTGCGGATACGCTGCGCAAAGGCGACATCGTCCTGGTGGAGGCCGGAGACATTATCCCCTGCGACGGGGAGGTGATCGAAGGGGGCGCCTCGGTGGATGAGAGCGCCATCACCGGGGAGTCCGCGCCAGTGATCCGTGAGTCCGGGGGCGATTTTGCCTCGGTCACTGGCGGAACGCGCATTCTTTCCGACTGGCTGGTGATCCAGTGCAGCGTCAATCCGGGCGAAACCTTCCTTGATCGGATGATCGCCATGGTGGAAGGCGCCCAGCGGCGTAAAACCCCAAACGAAATCGCCCTGACCATTCTGCTGGTGGCGCTGACTATCGTCTTCCTGCTGGCGACCGCCACCCTGTGGCCCTTCTCGTCCTATGGCGGGACGGCAGTGAGCGTCACCGTGCTGGTGGCCCTGCTGGTCTGCCTGATCCCGACCACTATCGGCGGCCTGCTGTCGGCCATCGGCGTGGCGGGCATGAGCCGGATGCTGGCGGCCAACGTCATCGCCACCAGCGGTCGGGCGGTCGAGGCGGCTGGCGACGTCGACGTGCTGCTGCTGGATAAAACCGGCACCATCACCCTGGGCAACCGTCAGGCCTCCGAATTTCTGCCCGCCCCGGGCGTGGACGAACAAACGCTGGCCGATGCCGCCCAGCTCGCCTCGCTGGCGGATGAAACCCCGGAAGGCCGAAGCATCGTGATCCTCGCCAAACAGCGCTTCAACCTGCGCCAGCGCGACGTGCAGAGCCTGCACGCCACCTTTGTGCCCTTTACGGCGCAAACGCGGATGAGCGGGATTAACATTCAGGACCGGCTGATACGCAAGGGCTCGGTGGACGCCATTCGCCGCCATATCGCCGCCAACAATGGCCAGTTCCCGCCGCAGGTCGATACCCTGGTGGAGAACGTCGCACGTCAGGGGGCCACGCCGCTGGTGGTGGCGGAAGGGGCGACCGTACTGGGGGTGATCGCCCTGAAGGACATCGTTAAAGGCGGCATCAAGGAGCGTTTTGCCCAGCTGCGCAAAATGGGCATCAAAACGGTGATGATCACCGGGGATAACCGTCTGACCGCTGCCGCCATTGCCGCCGAAGCGGGGGTGGATGATTTTCTCTCCGAAGCGACGCCGGAGGCCAAACTGGCGCTGATCCGCCAGTACCAGGGAGAAGGACGGCTGGTAGCCATGACCGGTGACGGCACCAACGACGCCCCGGCCCTCGCCCAGGCAGATGTCGCAGTGGCAATGAACTCCGGCACCCAGGCGGCAAAAGAGGCGGGTAATATGGTCGACCTCGACTCCAACCCGACCAAGCTGATTGAAGTGGTGCATATCGGTAAACAGATGCTGATGACCCGGGGCTCGCTGACTACCTTCAGTATCGCCAACGACGTGGCGAAATATTTCGCCATTATTCCGGCGGCGTTTGCGGCAACTTATCCGCAGCTCAACGCCCTGAACGTGATGCAACTGCACTCCCCCGCCTCGGCCATCCTGAGTGCGGTGATCTTCAACGCGCTGATCATTATCTTTCTCATCCCGCTGGCGCTGAAAGGGGTGAGCTACAAGCCGCTCACCGCCGCTGCCATGCTGCGTCGCAATCTGTGGGTTTATGGTCTGGGTGGGCTGGTAGTGCCCTTTATCGGCATTAAAGCCATCGACCTGGTGCTAACCCTGTTCGGGCTGGTTTAAGAGGAAAATCAAATGGCTATGTTACGTCCCGCTATACTGTTGTTTATTCTGCTGGCCCTGATGACCGGCGGCGTCTACCCGCTGGTGACCACCGCGCTGGGTCAGTGGTGGTTTACCGACCAGGCGAACGGATCGCTTATCTACCAGCAGGGGGAGATCCGCGGTTCCCGGCTGATTGGACAGAACTTTACCGCGGCGGGTTACTTTCACGGGCGTCCTTCCGCTACGGCTGAGAGCCCGTATAATCCCATGGCCTCGGGCGGCAGCAATCTGGCGGGCAGCAATCCTGAGCTGGATGACGCCGTTCGCGCCCGCGTGGCGGCTCTGCGTGCAGCCAACCCGCAGGCGAGCCCGGCAGTGCCGGTTGAACTGGTGACCGCCTCAGGCAGCGGGCTGGACTACAGCCTGACGCCGCAGGCCGTCGCCTGGCAGATCCCACGGGTGGCGCTGGCGCGTCAGCTCAGCACCGAACAGCTCAGCCAGTTGGTGGCCGCCCATACGCAAAAGCCATTATTCAGCGCGATGGGCAATCCAGTGGTCAATATTGTTGAATTGAATCTGGCGCTGGACGCGCTAAGGAAAGAGTAAATGATTGACGAGCCTCTGCGCCCGGACCCGGACAAACTGCTGGAGCAGGCTGCCACTCCCCATCGCGGTAAGCTGAAAATTTTCTTCGGCGCCTGCGCGGGCGTCGGCAAGACCTTCGCCATGCTCAGTGAAGCCCAGCGTCTGCGCGCCCAGGGGCTTGATATTCTGATCGGCGTGGTGGAGACCCACGGTCGTCAGGAGACCGCGGCGTTGCTGGCCGGGCTGGCAACCCAGCCGCCCCGGCGCATTCATCATCGCGGGCGTCTGGTAACGGAATTCGATCTCGACGCTGCCCTCGCCCGCCGTCCGGCGCTGATCCTGATGGACGAGCTGGCGCACACCAATGCCCCAGGCTCGCGCCATCCCAAACGCTGGCAGGATGTCGAGGAGCTGCTGGACGCCGGAATTGATGTTTTCACTACCGTCAACGTCCAGCATCTGGAGAGCCTCAACGACGTGGTCAGCGGCGTGACCGGTATTCAGGTGCGGGAGACCGTCCCGGATCCCTTCTTCGACGCGGCGGACGAGGTGGTGCTGGTGGATCTTCCCCCGGACGATCTGCGCCAGCGTCTTCATGAGGGCAAAGTCTATATCGCCGGGCAGGCAGAGCGGGCAATTGAGCACTTCTTCCGTAAAGGCAATTTGATCGCCCTGCGCGAGCTGGCTCTGCGCCGCACCGCCGACCGGGTGGACGATCAGATGCGGGCCTGGCGCGACCGTCAGGGCGAGGAGAAAGTGTGGCATACCCGCGATGCAATCCTGCTCTGCATCGGTCACGGCAGCGGCAACGAGAAGCTGGTGCGCACCGCCGCGCGTCTGGCCGCGAAGTTCGGCAGCGTCTGGCACGCCGTCTACGTGGAGACGCCGCAGCTGCACCGTCTGCCGGAGAACCAGCGCCGCGCCATTCTTGGTGCCCTGCGTCTGGCGCAGGAACTGGGGGCCGAAACCGCCACCCTGGCCGAGCAGGCGGAAGAGAAAGCCATCCTGCGCTACGCCCGGGAGCATAACCTCGGCAAAATTGTTATCGGCCGACGTTCCCGTCGCCGCGGGTTCAGCCGGGAGAGCTTTGCCGACAAGCTGGCACAGCGCGCCCCCGACCTCGATCTGCTGATCGTCGCGCTGGACGACAAACCGGCCGCCCTGCCCGCCAGAACCCCGGACAACCGGGCATTCAGCGACAAATGGCGGATCCAGCTGCGCGGCTGTCTGGTGGCGGTGCTGCTCTGCGCGCTGATCACCTTTGTCGCCAGCCAATGGTTACCCGGCTTCGATGCCGCCAACCTGGTGATGATCTACCTGCTGGGGGTGGTGCTCGTATCCCTGTTTTATGGCCGCTGGCCTTCGGTGCTGGCGACGGTGATCAACGTCATCAGCTTCGATCTCTTTTTTATCGCCCCGCGCGGCACCCTGGCGGTGTCGGACGTGCAGTACGTCCTCACCTTCGCCGTGATGCTGGCAGTAGGTTTGCTTATCGGTAACCTGACGGCGGGGGTGCGCTATCAGGCGCGGATCGCCCGTTACCGCGAGCAGCGCACCCGCCATCTGTATGAGATGTCGAAGGCGCTGGCGGTGGGCCGTACGGCGCAGGATATCGTCCAGACCAGCCAGCAGTTTATCCACTCCACTTTTAACGCCCGCAGCCTGATCCTGCTCCCGGATCGCGAAGGCAAACTGTGTCCGCTCACCCCGGTCTCGGGGATGACCCCGTGGGATGAGGCCATTGTCCGCTGGAGCTTTGATAAAGGCCAGCCTGCGGGAGCGGGCACCGACACGCTCCCGGGTGTGCCCTATCAGATCCTGCCGTTGCAGCGTCAGGGGGTGGTGATTGTCGAGCCGGCTAACCTGCGCCAGCTGATGATCCCCGAGCAGCAGCGGCTGCTGGAGACCTTTACCCTGCTGGTGGCGAGCGCGCTGGAGCGGCTGGCGCTCACCGCCAGCGAAGAACAGGCGCGACTAGCCAGCGAGCGGGAGAGCATTCGTAACTCGCTGCTGGCCGCCCTCTCCCACGATCTGCGCACGCCGCTGACGGTGCTGTTCGGCCAGTCGGAGATCCTGACCCTCGACCTGGCGGCAGAAGACTCCCGCCACGCTATCCAGGCCAGCGAGATCCGCCAGCACGTGCTGAACACCACCCGGCTGGTGAACAACCTGCTGGATATGGCGCGGATCCAGTCCGGCGGCTTTAACCTGAAAAAAGAGTGGCTGACGCTGGAAGAGGTGATCGGCAGCGCCTTAAAAACGCTGGAGCTGGGGCTGGGTGGTCGGCATATCGCGCTCGCGATGTCCGATCCCCTGGCGTTGATCCACGTTGACGGCCCGCTGTTCGAGCGGGTGCTGATTAATCTGCTGGAGAATGCCGCGAAATATGCGGGCAGCAAAGCGCAAATCGGCATTGACGCCAGCGTCACCCCCGAGCAGCTGCAGATGGAGGTGTGGGACTCCGGCCCGGGCATTCCGGCGGGTCAGGAGGAGGCTATCTTTGATAAGTTTGCCCGCGGGAATAAGGAGTCCGCCATTCCCGGCGTCGGGCTGGGGCTGGCGATCTGCCAGGCGATTGTTGAGGTGCACGGCGGCACCATTACCGCCCATAATCGCCCCGAAGGCGGGGCCGGGTTTTGTGTTACACTGCCGCTTGATGCCCCACCCGAGCTGAATGAACTTCCAGAGGATTTGTGATTAACGTCCTGATTGTTGAAGATGAACTCGCCATCAGTCGTTTTCTGCGTGCCGCGCTGGAAGGTGAAGGGCTGCGCGTACACGATGCCGGGACGCTGCAACGAGGCCTGATAGAAGCCGCCACCCGCAAGCCGGACCTGGTAATCCTCGATTTGGGCCTGCCGGACGGCGACGGCCTCGACTTTATCCGCGAAGTGCGCCAGTGGAGCCAGATGCCGATCATTGTTCTCTCGGCGCGTCTGGAGGAGACCGACAAAATTGCCGCACTCGATGCCGGTGCCGATGATTATCTCAGCAAGCCGTTTGGTATTGGCGAACTGCAGGCGCGTCTGCGCGTCGCCCTTCGCCGCCACGCGACCATCGCCCCCGTCGACCCGGTGTATACCTTTTCAGATATTCGTGTCGATCTGGCCTCGCGGCGTATTCAGCGCGGTGAGGCTGAAATCCACCTGACCCCCATCGAGTTTCGCCTGCTGGCGGTGTTGCTCAACAATCACGGTAAAGTGCTCACCCAGCGCCAGCTGTTAAGTCAGGTCTGGGGACCGAATGCGGTGGAGCATAGTCACTACCTGCGCATCTATATGGGGCACCTTCGCCAGAAACTCGAAGCGGATCCCGCACGCCCACAGCACCTGTTAACCGAAACAGGGATTGGCTACCGCTTTATGCTTTGAGCATAAAAAAGCCCGGTGGCGCTAGCGCCTACCGGGCCTATAAGATCGAAGCCGTTGTAGGCCGGGCAAACGCAGTGCCGCCCGGCGCACAAACCGCAGTTATGCGTTTTTCAGCACTTCGCTGACAATCTCTACCGCTTCTTTCTCAATCTGCTGGCGGTGTTCCGCACCGAGGAAGCTTTCGCAGTAAATCTTGTACGCATCTTCCGTACCGGATGGACGCGCCGCGAACCAGCCGTTCTCGGTCATCACCTTCAGACCACCGATTGAGGCACCGTTGCCCGGGGCCGCCGTCAGACGGGCGGTGATCGGGTCGCCTGCCAGGGTGCTGGCACTGACCATGTCAGGTGAGAGCTTAGAGAGCGCCGCTTTCTGAGCGGAGGTGGCTGAGGCCTGCAGACGGTTGTAGCTCGGCGCACCGAAACGGGCGGCCAGCTCATCGTAGTGCTCCTGCGGGTTCTTACCGGTGACAGCAGTGATCTCCGCCGCCAGCAGGCACATGATGATACCGTCTTTGTCGGTAGACCACGGCGTACCGTCGAAGCGCAGGAAGGAAGCGCCCGCGCTCTCTTCGCCGCCAAAGCCGAAGCTGCCGTCGAACAGTCCGTCAACAAACCACTTAAAGCCCACCGGTACTTCCACCAGCTTACGGTCCAGGTCGTTAACCACACGGTCGATCATTGCGGAGGAGACGAGAGTTTTACCCACGGCAACCTCTGCACCCCACTGTGGACGATGCTGGAACAGGTAGTTGATCGCCACCGCCAGATAGTGGTTTGGATTCATCAGGCCCGCAGGGGTGACGATACCGTGACGGTCGTAATCCGGGTCGTTGGCAAATGCGAGGTCGAACTTGTCGCGCAGCGCCAGCAGGCCAGCCATCGCACACTCGGATGAGCAGTCCATACGGATTGCGCCGTCTTTGTCGAGGTGCATAAAGCGGAAGGTCTGATCGACATGATCGTTAACGATGGTCAGATCCAGCTTGTAGTACTCCGCAATACGCTTCCAGTACTCAATACCGGAACCGCCCAGCGGGTCGACGCCCAGCTTCAGACCCGCTTTCTGGATCGCCGCCATGTCGACGATATCTGCCAGTCCTTCCACGAAGGGCTGCACCAGATCCTGCTCTTTCACGTGGCCGGAGGCCATCGCCTCGTCCAGAGAGATGCGCTTCACGCCTTTCAGGCCATCGGCCAGCAGCGCGTTGGCGCGATCTTCCACCACTTTGGTGACGTTGGTGTCAGCCGGGCCGCCGTTGGGTGGGTTGTATTTGATACCGCCATCTTCCGGCGGGTTGTGGGACGGCGTGATCACAATGCCGTCAGCCTGCGCGCCGCCCTTCTGGTTATGCACCAGGATGGCGTTAGAAACGGCAGGGGTCGGCGTATAGCCGTTGTTTTCCTGAATGATGACATCCACGCCGTTGGCCGCCAGCACTTCCAGTACGGAGATAAACGCTGGCTCTGACAGAGCGTGTGTATCCTTACCCACGTAACACGGACCGGTGACGCCGTTTTTGGCACGCTCTTCCGCGATGGCCTGAGCAATGGCCAGAATATGCGGCTCGTTAAAGCTATGGCGTACCGCACTGCCGCGGTGCCCGGATGTACCAAACTTAACTGCGTGTTCTGCGTTGCCCACTTCCGGCTTCAGCACGTAATACTGTGCGGTAAGCTGGGCGACGTTAATCAAATCGCTCTGTTGTGCAGGTTGACCCGCACGATTGTGATTTGCCATTGCCTGGTCCTTCTGATGCAAGGGTTAGATAGTACCGCAAACCTTATCAATCAATTCCACCGGGAACTGCATCGACTGCATGATGTGTTCGATCATGCTGCGTTTACGTCCGGTATTGGTATTGGTGATCACCCAGTACGGTGTACCAGGGAGGTGCTTGGGTTTAGTTTGATTGCCATTCTGTAACAGCGTTTGCTCGTCACCCGCGAAGTAGACACGCGTGCGACCATGCAGTGACTCCGTCGCATCGGCAAACGCGTTGTTATCCAGTGAATAGAGTGTAGTCAGCACTAGCATAAAGCGGTTAACTGCTTTCTTCTGCTCAGCGTATTCGTCAGAAAGCAGCAGTTCGCGCATCGCACGCACTTTGTCTTTTACCTGCGTCAGCGGCTTTTCCTGGGCGACGGCAACGGGCTGGCGCGTCTCTTTGAGGGCCGGAGCGGCAGACTGCGAGGCGGCGGCCATTTTGAGCATGCGCCGTAAAATGTCGGACGCGCTCTCACCGATATGCCGCGTCTGGCTGGCGATATACTGATAGAGTTCGTCATCAACTTCGATTGTTTTCATCTTAATCCAGTGCGATATCTTATCTGAATACAAGTCGTTGGGAGTATAAGGTCAAAACCCAACAGCGGATAGCGTCAAGCCAGAATGGCGGCAAAAGTCAGAATTAACTGTTTCCTTGCAGCCGGGCGGCAGAATGGTCAACATGATACCCTAACCTGACATACGTAAAAAAAGAACTTTGCCATGAAATTGAATACCCGAGCGCAATCTGCACAATCGCCGCACAATAATTCTCCCATCGTCCTGGTGCATGGTCTGTTTGGTAGTCTGGATAATCTTGGCGTACTGGCACGGGATCTGGTGCAGGATCACGCGCTGCTGCAGGTGGACATGCGCAACCACGGCCTGTCGCCGCGCTCGCCGCAAATGACCTACGCCGATATGGCCCAGGATCTGCTGGATACTCTGAATGAGCATAATATTGAAAAGGCGATCCTGATTGGTCACTCCATGGGTGGCAAAACGGTGATGGCGCTGACGGCGCTTGCGCCGGAGCGCATTGCGGGCCTGGTGGTGATCGACGTGGCGCCGGTGGATTACGACGTGCGCCGCCATGATGAGATCTTCGCCGCTATCAACGCCGTCACGGACGCTGGCGTCAGTACCCGCCAGCAGGCCGCGGCGGTCATGCGCGAACATCTGGATGAAGAAGGCGTGGTGCAGTTTCTGCTAAAATCCTTCGTCGACGGCGAGTGGCGCTTTAACGTGCCGGTGCTCTGGGATCAATATGACCAGATCGTCGGCTGGCAGCCGGTACCGGCGTGGCCGCATCCGACGCTGTTTATTACCGGCGGCAACTCCCCGTACGTGACCGAAGCGTATCGCGATGCGCTGCTGGCGCAATTCCCCCAGGCGCGTGCGCATGTCATTGCCGGGGCCGGACACTGGGTACATGCCGAAAAACCGGACGCGGTGCTGCGCGCTATCCGCCGCTACCTCGCTGACACGTCAAATTGATTAAAAAGAGAGCGACTGGTCGCCTGCGGGCCTCCAGTCGTTGGCGTGCCGTTTTCGGTGATGTATGATGGCGCGCTTATCGCCCGGGCATTAGCAGGGTGTCTTGTTTCCCCCGAAGTCTCAAAATCATGGCCAAAGAACACACGGACCGCACGACATTAGATCTGTTCGCGAATGAGCGTCGCCCGGGACGACCGAAAACCAATCCGCTTTCGCGTGATGAACAGCTGCGCATCAATAAGCGCAATCAGCTTAAACGCGATAAAAGCCGCGGGCTTAAACGCGTCGAGCTGAAACTGAACGCTGACGCCGTCGATGCGCTGAACGAGCTGGCGAATGCCCGTGATATCAGCCGCAGTGAGCTGATTGAAGAGATGCTGATTTCGCAGCTCGAGAAATGGCACGGCAAAGCGTAAGTCAGAAAACTCCCCTTCTTGTTGCTTTCATGTAGCACAGAGTGCAGTCCTGGGTGATTGCAGTTTCCGCAGGCTTCTCTGTTCTGCTATGATTGCCCTTATCCGTGGCTAAATTGCGCCACCATACCATTAAGTTTCAAGAGGTTATTTTACTCATGGCAATCATCGGCATTTTTTTTGGCAGCGACACGGGTAATACCGAAAATATCGCAAAAAACATTCAAAAACAGCTAGGTAAAGACGTTGCCGATGTGCATGACATTGCGAAAAGCAGCAAAGAAGATATCGAAGGTTACGATATTCTGCTGCTGGGCATCCCTACCTGGTACTACGGTGAAGCGCAGTGCGACTGGGACGACTTCTTCCCGTCTCTGGAAGAGATCGATTTCAACGGCAAACTGGTAGCCCTGTTCGGCTGTGGCGATCAGGAAGATTACGCAGAGTACTTCTGCGACGCTCTCGGCACCATCCGCGACATCATTGAGCCGCGCGGCGCCGTGATCGTTGGTCACTGGCCAACTGCTGGATACCACTTCGAAGCCTCAAAAGGTCTGGCCGATGATAATCACTTCGTGGGCCTCGCCATCGACGAAGATCGCCAGCCTGAACTGACCGCTGAGCGCGTAGAGAAATGGGTTAAGCAGGTTCGCGAAGAGCTGCATCTCGACGATATCCTCAACGCCTGAAATGCTGCGGCGCAACGTTAAAGTTGCGCCGCATTGATAGGTAATATCAATCAAAATAATTGCTACAAATTTTTAACTTTTCCTGCCATACCTGTACAATGATCCAGGTTCAAACGGGTCACCCTGTAACAAGTTTGTTGGCGGTACCACGTTTTTATAAGCATACTTTACTTGAGACTTGCAGTTTTCATTAGGTCATGGCAGTTCTATAATGAGACGCATTTCCCAGGTGCATTTTCTGTCACTTCTTCTTTAGAAGTGAATCGTTTAGCAACAGGACAGATTCCGCATGACTGACAACAACACCGCATTAAAGAAGGCCGGACTGAAAGTCACGCTTCCACGGTTAAAAATCCTGGAAGTGCTTCAGGGTCCGGATAACCATCATGTCAGTGCGGAAGACTTATACAAGCGTCTGATCGACATGGGCGAAGAGATTGGTCTGGCGACCGTTTACCGTGTACTGAACCAGTTCGACGATGCAGGCATCGTGACGCGTCACAATTTTGAAGGCGGTAAATCCGTATTTGAACTGACGCAGCAGCATCACCACGATCACCTGATTTGCCTGGATTGCGGCAAAGTGATCGAATTCAGCGACGACTCTATCGAATCACGTCAGCGTGAAATTGCCGCACGTCACGGCATTCGTCTGACCAACCACAGTCTCTACCTGTATGGCCACTGTGCCGAAGGCGACTGCCGCGAAGATGACCACGCGCACGACGCGAAATAATTCATCCGCATACTCTGAGCCAACCTGACGGTTGGCTTTTTTTTGCCTGTCATTATGTAAAAAGCCCGGTGGCGCCTCACTGACACAGACCTACACATTTGTAGGCCCGTGTCAGCGTAGCGCCACCGGGCGTGGCAAACAGCCGATTACTTGCTGTTGTTATTGCGGATCTCCTGCCAGATTTTATCGCAGTCTTTGGTCACGTCCTGATTGTTACCCGTTTTACGCGCCTGGATACAGGCCTGGTAATCTGCAACCCGAACGGTCTCTTGCGTCGCAAATTGCTCGTGCGCCTTCTCCTGGCGCAGCACGTCCAGCACGCTCTGGCAGGCTTCGATCTTCTCTGGCGACCCTTCAGCGGTATTGATACAGGCGCTGTAGGCCTCTTTCAGACGGGTGTCTTCTTTCTGGGTCTGGGGTTGCGCGCAGGCGGTCAGTCCTGATGCCACCAGCGCGACCAGTACGATTTTTTTCAGCATAGCAGTCTCCGGTCGGCGGGGTTATCCCCCGCCGGAAGTGTCATCAGAAGATGGTGAACGGGGCGATAACCATAAACTTCACGTCTCGCTCATCCTGGAAGATGTTGCCGTAACCGCCGCCGTAGCTTGGGATATCGGAATGGTTGTCATACTGCGTGAAGTGCAGTTTGAACATGGTGCCTTTCGCGCGACCGTCCTGCAGGGTGTAGATCGCATCCAGACTATAGGCAGACTCTTTGATCTTGTTAGAGGCGATATCTTCACGCTGGCCCGCGCTGTTGATCAGCCAGTCTGCCGGTTTTGCATCCCAGGCGTAAACATAAGAAGCACCTAAGCTCCAGCCTGCGAGGTTCCAGTTGCTCAGGTCATACATCGCGCCGAAGAAGACCGCTTTTTCGCCGTTGGCGTTGAAGTCGGAGCGGTTATCCCACCACACGTCCAGACGACCGTTGGACGAAGCGTAGGTTGGGGTCATACGCTGCAGGAAGTAACCTTGCTGCCCTTCCGCCTTAACGTAAGTCCCTTCCAGACGTAAATCGACCTGGCCGACCTTATAACCCAGGGTCAGCGCCTGCAGCCATGCCGTGCCGTCGTAGATATCATTCACGGTGCCGCTGTCGGCTTTATCACGCGTGCCGTAGAACTGGTAGCTGGTCGAGAGCGGGCCGCCCACGATATCTAACTTGTAGCTGGCTTTGGCAAAATACTGATCGATGTAACCTTCGGCCTGACCAAAGGCGGCTTCCAGAATCAGGTTATTTTTGAAATCGTACTTCGCGCCAAAGGAGTGGAGATAATCGACGCGGGTTTTTCTGTCATTCTGATAGAACTTGTCCATCTCCAGGTGCCACGGCGCTTTGTACTCGTTGGTCCACATGTACGAGAAACTCAGCGCACCGCTGTCGCCGTAGTCAAAGTTGGCCCCGGCTTCGGCACCCTGATAGGTACCCGGCATAAAGCTCCAGTGCGGCGCTAACAGGGTTTGACCGGTTGGCTGCAGCCAGCCGCCGCGCGCCCAGACCGGGCCATATTTAAATTTAGCAGCCGCTTTATACAGGCTGATCCCGCTCTTATCACCGGACCAGTCCTCTTTATAGGCTTTGTTGCTGGAGGAGAATGCAATTTCGTTCGGGTGGCCGCTGTCGCCATTTTCCGCCATTTCGATGGCTGTGAACGCAGCGAGATCAAGACCGAACATGTCGGCGGCATAGCCGGACTGGAAATCAAGGTTGGCGTTCCAGGTGGAGTGAGCCAGGTTAGTTTCGTATTTGTCTGCTTCGACATTTTTGCGGTCACGTTCACGCTGCCAGTAATAAATACCGCCCGTGAGCGTGGAATCATCAATAAAACCTTCGGCCTGGGCTTTCGGAGAAACCATCCAGCCTGACATTGCTGTTACACCGGCAATAGCCAGCGCAAGCGCACTACGTTTGCCACTGAACGTACGCATAATTAATCCTCTTTGACGTATTTAAAGCGCCTTAAACGGCGAAAAACAAAAAAGTAAAAAAATGGAGGTAACCAGAAATACCCGCTTACATCTCCTGTCTGTAGACTATTTTTCGCGACGCGAATTATCAATGCTTTTCAGCGATCAAAAGTCAGGATTATGACAAAGCGCACATATTTGATTGCTATTTGTAACAATCAAAACTGAAAAGAATTTTTAATTAAAATAATGCACGTAATTAGCGGGTTATTTTTAACAGACAGCTATTTAACGGCCAGTTCGATAGCTATTATCGTGAATTTGTGAAAGGGAAGAGAAAGCGAATCGTTTTAAGAAATGGGATTAATTCGCAACGCGAACATATTGTTGGTTAATGGCTTGCTTGCGGGGCAAAAAAAACGCCGCTATACGCGGCGTTTATCAAAAAATAATCAGTTACTCACCGACTTTCGTCCAGGTATCACGCAGACCGACGGTACGGTTAAATACCAGTTTGTCCGCAGTGGCGTAGCGGCTGTCGAGGCAGAAGTAACCTTCGCGCTCAAACTGGTACGCATGACCGGCAACAGCCTCTTTCAGGGATGGCTCCGCAAAGCCCTGCTTGATCACCAGCGACTCCGGGTTAATCACCTCCAGGAAGTCTTCAGCAGCACCCGGGTTTGGCACGCTGAAGAGGCGATCGTACAGACGGATCTCAACCGGCAGCGCATGTGCCGCGCTGACCCAGTGGATAACGCCTTTCACCTTGCGACCGTCGGCCGGATCCTTGCTCAAGGTCTCGGCATCGTAGGTGCAGAAGATGGTGGTGATATTGCCTTCAGCGTCTTTTTCAACGCGCTCAGCTTTGATCACGTAAGCGTTGCGCAGGCGCACTTCTTTGCCCAGCACCAGACGTTTGTACTGCTTGTTCGCTTCTTCGCGGAAGTCGGCACGATCGATCCAGATCTCTGCGCTGAACGGCACTTCACGACTACCCATCTCCGGCTTGCTCGGATGGTTAGGCATGGTCACCAGCTCGCTTTCGCCCTGCGGGTAGTTTTCGATAACCAGCTTAACCGGATCGATAACCGCCATCGCGCGCGGCGCATTGTCGTTCAGATCTTCGCGAATGCAGGATTCAAGCGACGCCATCTCGATGGTGTTGTCCTGCTTGGTCACGCCGATGCGTTTGCAGAACTCACGAATGGAGGCAGCGGTGTAGCCACGACGACGCAGACCGGAGATGGTTGGCATACGCGGGTCATCCCAGCCTTCAACATGCTTGTCGGTCACCAGCAGGTTCAGCTTACGCTTGGACATCACGGTGTATTCCAGATTCAGACGAGAGAACTCGTACTGACGCGGATGTACCGGAATGGAGATGTTATCCAGCACCCAGTCGTACAGGCGACGGTTGTCCTGGAACTCCAGCGTACATAAGGAGTGAGTAATGCCTTCCAGCGCATCGCTGATGCAGTGGGTGAAGTCGTACATCGGGTAGATGCACCATTTGCTGCCGGTCTGATGGTGATCGGCAAACTTAATGCGGTACAGCACCGGGTCACGCATCACGATAAACGGCGAGGCCATATCGATTTTAGCGCGCAGACAGGCTTTACCCTCTTCGAAGCCACCGGCACGCATTTTTTCAAACAGCGCCAGGTTCTCTTCCACGCTGCGATCGCGGTACGGGCTGTTTTTGCCCGGCGCGGTCAGCGTACCGCGGTATTCGCGGATTTCGTCAGCGGAAAGCTCGTCAACGTAGGCCAGACCTTTGTTGATCAGCTCTACGGCGTAAGCATACAGCTGGTCAAAATAGTCGGAGGAGTAGCAGATGTCGCCAGACCAGTTGAAGCCCAACCATTGCACGTCGTTCTTAATGGACTCTACGTATTCGATATCTTCTTTCACCGGGTTGGTGTCATCGAAACGCAGGTTGCATTGACCCTGATAGTCCTGCGCGATGCCGAAGTTCAGGCAGATCGATTTCGCATGACCAATGTGCAGGTAGCCGTTCGGCTCCGGCGGGAAACGGGTATGAACTGTGGTGTGCTTACCAGTGGCCAGATCTTCATCAATGATCTGACGGATAAAGTTGCTCGGGCGGGCTTCAGCCTCACTCATCGTGGATTCCTCAAAGCGTAAACGACGTATAACGGCATATGATCTTATAAGCCGGGCGTAGTGACAACCTTTAGTTACGCAAAAAACGGTCTCTGAAGAGAATTATGAGGGCGATTGCTGCAAAAAAAAGCGGCGGGGATATCCCCGCCGCTCAGGCACTAACGCTTACTCAGGAGCACTTATTTGCCTTTAATTTCATACAGTGGTGTCTGGCCAGCAACAACCTGACCCTGCGCCTTAATGACCAGGCCGCTGAAGTCGTCGATATTGCTGCAGACAACCGGGCTAATCATCGAGCGCGCGTTGGCGTTCAGGTAGTCGAGATCCATCTCCAGAACCGGCTGACCCGCAACCACTTCCGCACCCTCTTCGACCAGGCGTTTGAAGCCCTGACCACCCAGCGCAACGGTATCGATACCCATGTGGACAACGATCTCCGCGCCTTTCTCGGTTTCCAGGCAGAACGCGTGGTTGGTGTTGAAGATTTTAACGATGGTGCCCGCCGCAGGAGACACAACGGTTTTCTCCGTTGGTTTCACCGCCACGCCATCACCGACGGCTTTGCTGGCGAAGGCTTCATCAGGTACCTGCTCCAGGGCCACTACGTCGCCGGTCACTGGTGAAACCAGTGCTGCGATGGTGGTCGCGTTGGCAACAGCCTGTGGCTTAACAGCCGCAGGTGCGGCAGCTGGCGCAGATGTCGCTTCAGCAGCGGCAACAGGACCGGTAGTTTTCATCGCATTGGCGATTTTCTCAGCCACGAAGCCAACGATAATCTGCACGCTGGTTTTGTTCAGACGAATGACGCCAGATGCGCCCAGGCGCTTCGCCATCGCTTCGTTGACCAGAGAAGAGTCTTTCACGTTCAGACGCAGACGGGTGATGCAGGCATCGATACCGGTCAGGTTATCGGAGCCGCCAACTGCCGCGATGTACTGACGCGCCAGACCAGAAACGTCTTCATTGGTTGCAGCACTGACATTCACATCCTGACCATCTGCTTCGCTACCGGCAACCGCCAGCTCACGGCCCGGGGTCATCAGGTTGAATTTGGTGATGGTGAAGCGGAACACCACGTAGTAGATAGCGAAGAACACCAGACCTTGTGGGATCAGCATGTACCAGTGAACCGCCAGTGGGTTACGGGAAGAGAGCACCATATCCACCAGACCAGCACTGAAGCCGAAGCCCGCGATCCACTGCATACTTGCTGCAATGAATACAGAGATACCGGTCAGTACGGCGTGGATCACATACAGCACAGGCGCCACAAACATGAAGGAGAATTCCAGCGGCTCGGTGATACCGGTGAAGAAGGCCGCGAATGCGCCCGCCATCATAATACCCAGTACCTTCGCTTTGTTCTCAGGACGTGCGCAGTGGTAGATAGCCAGCGCAGCACCCGGCAGACCGAACATCATGATTGGGAAGAAGCCCGCCTGGTAGCGACCGGTGATACCGATAACCGCTTTACCTGCTTCGATGGACTGTGCGCCGCCGAGGAAGTTAGGGATATCGTTGATACCGGCAACGTCAAACCAGAATACGGAGTTCAGCGCGTGGTGCAGACCGACCGGGATCAGCAGACGGTTGAAGAACGCATAGACGCCCGCACCGACAGAACCCAGTTTCTGGATCTGTTCACCGAAGTTCACCAGACCGTCGAAGATCACCGGCCAGATGTACATCAGGATGAAGGCCACAACGATCATCACAAAGGAGGTCAGGATCGGCACCAGACGACGGCCGCTGAAGAAGGAGAGCGCTTTTGGCAGCTCAACACCACTGAAGCGGTTGTAGAGTTCAGCGGAGATGATACCCACCAGGATCCCCACGAACTGGTTGCTGATCTTACCGAACGCAGCCGGCACCTGGTCCGCGGGGATCTTCTGGATCATAGAAACCGCAGCCGGGGAGCAGAGCGTGGTCAGCACAAGGAAGCCCACGAAGCCGGTCAGCGCCGCAGCACCATCTTTATCTTTGGACATACCATAAGCCACACCAATGGCGAACAGTACGGACATGTTATCGATAATGGCAGAACCGGATTTAATGAAGAACGCCGCTAACGCGTTGTCTCCACCCCAACCCACCGGGTCAATCCAGTAACCGACACCCATCAGTATTGCCGCCGCTGGCAGCGTGGCGACCGGCACCATTAAGGCGCGGCCAACCTTTTGTAAGTAACCTAAAATGCTCAATTTGTTCCCCCTATGAGACCCCTATAACGGTATGTTCTCAGCTGTGTTTTTATTGTGTCACTAACTTGTAAATACAGTTGATGATTCACTGGCTTTGAGAGTGTGTGGAAAATTAATTCGTATCGCAAATTAAACGCGTACTTTTTGTGAGTTTTGTCACCAAATATTGTTTATCCCCCTCCCCTGTACTGGCAAACAGGGAAAACTTATTTTATGATACGAAAAATCAAGACGGATTGACCCCTCTCGGTGTGAACCAGGTTAGGCTTATAGCATGCCCCGACAAGCAATCCGCCAACTTTTACTAAAACTTCAGAGGTGAATAATGAGACTGATCCCCCTGGCAACCGCAGAACAAGTAGGTATATGGGCTGCTCGCCATATCGTACAACGTATCAACGCGTTTAAACCGACAGCCGATCGTCCTTTTGTACTCGGCCTGCCGACTGGTGGCACACCTCTTACCGCCTATAAAGCACTGGTTGAGATGCATAAAGCGGGCCAGGTTAGCTTTGAACATGTTGTTACCTTCAACATGGACGAATACGTTGGCCTGCCAAAAGATCACCCGGAAAGCTACCATAGCTTCATGCACCGGAATTTCTTTGATCATATTGATATTAAACCGGGAAATATTAATCTGCTGGATGGAAATGCACCGGATATCGATGCAGAGTGCCGTCATTACGAAGAAAAAATCCGTGCGTACGGTAAAATCCACCTGTTCATGGGTGGCGTCGGCAACGACGGCCATATCGCCTTCAACGAACCTGCCTCTTCTCTGGCCTCCCGTACCCGTATCAAAACCCTGACACATGACACCCGTGTGGCAAACTCCCGTTTCTTTGATGGCGACGTTAACCAGGTGCCAAAATATGCCCTGACCGTTGGCGTAGGTACCCTGCTGGATGCGGAAGAAGTGATGATTCTGGTGCTGGGCAGCGTGAAAGCGCAGGCGCTGCAGGCGGCGGTAGAAGGCAACGTCAACCACATGTGGACCATCAGCTGCCTGCAGCTGCATCCGAAAGCGGTTGTGGTATGCGATGAACCGTCTACCATGGAACTGAAAGTGAAGACGTTGAAATATTTCAACGAATTAGAAGCAGAAAACATTAAAGGTCTGTAATGTGACGCCGTCTCTGCCTGCAGAGACGGCATGCTATTTTTAAACCGGGGGTCGTTATGTACGCTTTAACCCACGGTCGGATTTATACCGGCCATGAAATTCTGGATGACCATGCGATCGTTATCGCCAATGGCCTGATTGAACGTGTCTGCCCACTGGCTGAACTGCCAGCGGACATTGAACAACGCTCGCTCAATGGAGCAATCATCTCCCCCGGTTTTATCGACGTACAGCTTAACGGCTGTGGCGGCGTGCAGTTCAACGATACCGCCGACGCCGTCACCGTTGAAACGCTGGAAATTATGCAGCGTGCTAATGAAAAATCGGGCTGCACCAGCTACCTGCCGACGCTTATCACCACCAGCGACGACCTGATGAAGCAAGGCGTTCGCGTGATGCGTGAATATCTGGCGAAATATCCACACCAGGCGCTGGGCCTGCACCTTGAGGGACCGTGGCTGAATATCGTCAAGAAAGGCACCCATAATCCTGATTACGTCCGTAAACCTGACGATGAACTGGTTGATTTCCTCTGTGCCAACGCGGATGTGATCACCAAAGTGACCCTGGCGCCAGAAATGGTCGATCCTGAAGTGATCCGCAAGCTGGCGGGCGCAGGTATTGTGGTCTCTGCAGGGCACTCCAACGCCACGCTGAAAGAGGCCAAAGTGGGCTTCCGCGCCGGTATCACCTTCGCGACCCATCTTTATAACGCCATGCCTTATATTACCGGACGCGAACCCGGTCTCGCCGGGGCAATCTTTGACGAACCGGACGTTTACTGCGGCATTATTGCCGACGGTTTACACGTCGATTATGCCAACGTGCGTAACGCTAAACGCCTGAAAGGTGACAAACTCTGCCTGGTTACCGACGCCACGGCACCGGCAGGGGCAAATATTGAACAGTTCATTTTTGCTGGTAAAACAATATACTACCGGAATGGACTCTGTGTGGATGAGAACGGAACGTTAAGCGGTTCGGCTCTGACCATGATCGAAGGCGTGCGCAATCTGGTTGAACATTGCAGCATTGCCCTCGATGAAGTGCTGCGTATGGCAACGCTCTATCCGGCACGCGCGATTGGCGTAGACAAACAGCTGGGCAGTATTGCACCGGGGATGGTCGCTAACCTCACCGCATTCACACACGATTATAAAATCATCAAGACCATCGTTAATGGTAACGAGGTCGTTACAGAGTAAGCGAAAGTATGACACCTGGCGGACAAGCTCAAATTGGCAACGTTGATCTGGTAAAGCAGCTGAACAGTGCGGCGGTTTATCGACTGATTGACCAGCACGGACCTATCTCGCGGATTCAGATTGCAGAACAGAGCCAGCTTGCCCCCGCCAGCGTGACGAAAATTACCCGTCAGCTTATTGAGCGCGGGCTGATTAAAGAAGTGGATCAGCAGGCCTCCACCGGAGGCCGTCGCGCTATCTCGATTGTTACCGAAACCCGTCATTTCCACGCTATCGGCGTGCGCCTTGGTCGTCATGACGCCACCCTGACGCTGTACGATCTGAGCAGTAAGGCCATTGCTGAAGAGCACTATGCCCTGCCGGAACGCACTCAGGAGACCCTCGAACATGCCCTGCTTAACGCCATCGAGCTGTTTATCGAATCCTGCCAGCGCAAAATCCGCGAGCTGATTGCCATTTCGGTGATCCTGCCCGGGCTTGTCGACCCGGAAAGCGGTGTGATCCGCTATATGCCGCATATTCAGGTTGAAAACTGGGCGCTGATCGACGCGCTGGAGAAGCGTTTCGCCGTGACCTGCTTTGTGGGTCACGATATCCGCAGCCTGGCGCTGGCGGAGCACTACTTTGGTGCAAGTCAGGATTGTGAAGACTCAATTCTGGTGCGCGTTCACCGCGGTACGGGCGCCGGTATTATCTCTAATGGCCGCATTTTTATTGGCCGTAACGGTAACGTGGGCGAGATTGGCCACATTCAGGTTGACCCGCTGGGTGAGCGCTGCCACTGCGGCAACTTTGGCTGTCTGGAAACCGTCGCTGCCAATGCCGCCATTGAGCAACGAGTCCGTCATCTGCTGGAGCAGGGTTATCAGAGCCGCGTCACGCTCGATGACTGTAAAATCAACGCCATCTGCCGGGCGGCCAATAAAGGCGACGCGTTAGCCAGTGAAGTGATTGAGCAGGTTGGCCGTCATCTGGGTAAAACCATTGCCATCGCCATCAACCTGTTTAACCCACAAAAAGTGGTGATCGCCGGTGAAATTACCGAGGCTGAAAAAGTGCTGTTGCCCGCCATCGAAGGGTGCATCAATACCCAGGCGCTGAAGGCGTTTCGCCAGAACCTGCCGGTTGTTCGCTCCGCGCTGAACGACCGTTCCGCGATTGGCGCTTTTGCCCTGGTAAAACGCGCCATGCTTAACGGTATCCTGTTGCAGCGTTTGCTGGAAAGCTGACAGCGCTTTATAGTGACGCCTTCTTTTTTTGATGTCGGGAAGTCCATGACCATTAAGAATGTAATTTGTGATATCGACGGCGTGCTGATGCACGACAACGTTGCCGTGCCGGGCGCAGCAGAGTTTCTTAACGGCATCATGGAAAAAGGCATGCCGCTGGTGCTGCTCACCAACTTCCCGTCACAGACCGGGCAGGATCTGGCGAACCGTTTTGCCACCGCCGGTATCGATGTGCCCGCCAGCGTGTTCTATACCTCGGCAATGGCCACCGCAGACTTCCTGAAGCGTCAGGAGGGCAAAAAAGCGTACGTGGTCGGTGAAGGCGCACTGATCCATGAACTGTACAAAGCGGGCTTTACCATCACCGACGTCAACCCCGACTTTGTTATCGTTGGCGAAACGCGCTCCTATAACTGGGAGATGATGCACAAGGCGGCCTTCTTTGTCGCCAACGGCGCCCGCTTTATCGCCACCAACCCGGATACCCATGGCCGCGGCTTTTACCCGGCCTGTGGCGCGCTCTGTGCCGGTATCGAGAAGATGACCGGCCGCATGCCGTTTTATGTTGGTAAGCCCAGCCCGTGGATCATTCGTGCGGCACTCAACACAATGCAGGCCCACTCGGAAGATACGGTGATTGTGGGCGATAACCTGCGCACCGATATTCTGGCGGGCTTCCAGGCCGGGCTGGAAACCATCCTGGTGCTGTCAGGGGTATCCACCCTGGACGATATCGATTCGATGCCGTTTCGACCAAGCTGGATTTACCCCTCGGTCGCGGAAATTGATGTCCTGTAACCCAAAACCACGTCCCCGGACGTGGTTTTTTCATTTTGGCTGATCAAAAACAGAAACCTATCTAATAAAAAACGCCTTTTACTGAATAAACATCAATAATCCAGCTTAAGGCGTACGCTTTTTTCAACATTCATCAACAGGTATTGCACTTTTTTCTTTTTACCCGGCAAATCGCTTGCCGCCCCTCCGCTTTTGCGGCATTTTCATAAGCAAGCAACATCACACTGCAACAGGGTTAATGGAGAAGGTTATGTGTTCAATTTTCGGCGTACTGGATATCAAAACTGACGCAGGCGAACTGCGTAAAAAAGCACTGGAACTGTCCCGTCTGATGCGCCATCGCGGCCCGGACTGGTCCGGTGTCTACGCCAGCGATAAAGCCATCCTGGCGCACGAGCGTCTGTCGATTGTGGATGTCAATGCCGGTGCCCAGCCGTTATATAACGAGAAAAAAACCCATGCGCTGGCGGTCAACGGTGAAATCTACAACCACCAGGCGCTGCGCGCGGAGTACGGTGATCGCTATACCTTCCAGACCGGTTCTGACTGCGAAGTGATCCTGGCCCTCTATCAGGAGAAAGGCCCCGAGTTCCTCGACGATCTGCAGGGTATGTTTGCCTTTGCGCTGTACGACAGCGAAAAAGATGCGTACCTGATTGGCCGTGACCACATCGGAATTATCCCGCTCTATATGGGCCATGATGAGCACGGCAACTTCTATGTTGCCTCTGAAATGAAAGCCCTGGTGCCGGTTTGCCGCACCATTAAAGAGTTCCCGGCGGGCAGCTATCTGTGGAGCCAGGATGGCGAAATTCGCCAGTACTATCAGCGCGACTGGTTCGATTACGATGCCGTTAAAGACAACGTCACCGATAAAAACGAACTGCGTCAGGCGCTGGAAGATTCAGTGAAAAGCCACCTGATGTCGGACGTGCCTTACGGTGTGCTGCTCTCAGGCGGTCTGGACTCGTCCGTTATCTCGGCGATCACCAAAAAGTATGCCGCACGTCGCGTGGAAGATCAGGAGCGCTCCGAAGCCTGGTGGCCGCAGCTGCACTCCTTCGCCGTCGGCCTGGAAGGATCCCCGGACCTGAAAGCCGCGCAGGAAGTAGCAAATCACCTGGGCACCGTGCACCATGAAATTCACTTTACGGTGCAGGAAGGTCTGGATGCGATCCGCGACGTTATCTATCACATTGAAACCTATGATGTGACCACCATCCGCGCCTCCACGCCGATGTACCTGATGTCCCGTAAAATCAAAGCGATGGGCATTAAAATGGTGCTTTCCGGCGAGGGTTCTGACGAAGTGTTCGGCGGTTACCTCTACTTCCATAAAGCGCCGGATGCCAAAGAGCTGCACGAAGAGACCGTGCGTAAGCTGCAGGCCCTGCACATGTTTGACTGCGCCCGTGCCAACAAAGCGATGTCTGCATGGGGTGTTGAAGCGCGCGTCCCCTTCCTGGATAAAAAATTCCTCGACGTGGCCATGCGTATCAACCCGCAGGACAAAATGTGCGGCAACGGCAAGATGGAGAAACATGTTCTGCGCGAATGCTTCGAATCTTACCTGCCTGCAAGCGTGGCGTGGCGTCAGAAAGAGCAGTTCTCTGACGGCGTAGGTTACAGCTGGATCGACACCCTGAAAGAAGTGGCAGCGAAGCAGATTTCCGATCAGCAACTGGAAACCGCCAGCTTCCGCTTCCCGTACAACACGCCGGGTTCGAAAGAAGCCTATCTGTACCGTGAGATCTTCGAAGAGCTGTTCCCGCTGCCAAGCGCAGCAGAGTGTGTTCCTGGCGGTCCCTCCGTCGCCTGCTCCTCGGCGAAAGCCATTGAGTGGGATGAAGCCTTCAAAACCATGAACGATCCATCAGGTCGTGCCGTGGGTGTGCATCAGTCCGCTTATAAGTAATCAGCCAGATCGTCATGAGGCCCTTCGGGGCCTCTTTTTTTGCCTCGCGTTTCGCTGGACAAAATCGATTAATAACCAATAATTGCCGAATAATCGGCCACGCTGTTCGCAACCTAACCAAACAGTCACATTCCAGACATTTTCGTTGAAAAAGGTGTTGACGCTGCAAGGGTCTATACGCATAATGCGCCCCGCAACGCCGATAAGGTAACGCGAAAAAAAGATGGCTACGTAGCTCAGTTGGTTAGAGCACATCACTCATAATGATGGGGTCACAGGTTCGAATCCCGTCGTAGCCACCATCTTTTTTGCGGGAGTGGCGAAATTGGTAGACGCACCAGATTTAGGTTCTGGCGCCGCAAGGTGTGCGAGTTCAAGTCTCGCCTCCCGCACCATTCCCAGGTAAGCGTTGCACGGATGGGGTATCGCCAAGCGGTAAGGCACCGGTTTTTGATACCGGCATTCCCTGGTTCGAATCCAGGTACCCCAGCCATATTTCTTCGATTTTGCGGTTCTCCGCGGTTATTGGGGTATCGCCAAGCGGTAAGGCACCGGTTTTTGATACCGGCATTCCCTGGTTCGAATCCAGGTACCCCAGCCATCGAAGAATGCAGTCTGGCTACGTAGCTCAGTTGGTTAGAGCACATCACTCATAATGATGGGGTCACAGGTTCGAATCCCGTCGTAGCCACCATATCAGCTTGTATCGATTCCGGTCGGTAAAGCAAAAAAATTGTTGGGGTATCGCCAAGCGGTAAGGCACCGGATTCTGATTCCGGCATTCCGAGGTTCGAATCCTCGTACCCCAGCCAATTTAAAAAGTCGTTAAGCAGTTTGTTTAACGCAATTGGGGTGTCGCCAAGCGGTAAGGCTCTGGTTTCTGATACCAGCATTCCGGGGTTCGAATCCCTGCACCCCAGCCACATAAAAAAAGCTCGCTTCGGCGAGCTTTTTGCTTTTCTGCGTTTCCGAACTAAATAAGCCGGGTGGCGGCTTCGCCTTACCCGGCCTACGGAACGTTTAGAGTCCTAAGGCGTACTTCAGCGCCTGACGTTTCAGTCCACCGGCGCGCTGTGCCGCGATCAGTCCGATATTACGCAAAATGCGTACCGGCCCGAGGTCGTTGCTGAACCCGGCGTAAAAGAGATCCATACCTGACTGCATAATAAAGTTATCTGCCATCCGTCGCGTCTGATAACGCTTAAGCACCTGATGGCTGGCCCAGGCTTCGCCGTGACTGCGGGCGTTGCTTAATACGTCCAGCAGCGCCTCTACGTCGCGATAGCCCAGGTTGACCCCCTGCCCCGCCAGCGGATGAATGGTATGCGCCGCATCGCCGACTAGCGCCAGCCCTTCGCGGGCATACTTCAGCGCATGACGACGCGTCAGCGGGAATGCCCCTGCGGCGACCGGCGTGACCTTACCCAGACGCGACGGGAAATGGTGGGCGATTTCGCGCTGCAGCTGTTCCATAGAGAGCCCCTGCAGCTGGCGGATCCGCGCTGGCGTGTCATACCACACCAGGGATGCCCAACGGTCAAACAGCGGTAAAAAGGCGTGCGGACCGTTCGGGGTGAAATGCTGCCAGGTGCTGTCACCCGGATCGTTCTCACAGGCGACGGTGATCAGCATGCAGGATTGCTGATATTGCCAGGCGTGAATGCCGATCCCGGCCAGCTCGCGCACCCGGGAATTTGCGCCGTCGGCCCCAACCAGCAGTTTTACCGCCAGCTGCTCGCCGTTATCCAGCTCAATCAGATGCTGATCGTTATGGCGGTGGAGCGCCTTCACCGACGCAGGAACGCGCAGCGTCACCTGCGGATGCGCCTCCAGCGCCTGCCAGAGCGCCTGTTGTAGCACCCTATTTTCAACCATGTAACCCAGCAGCGGGAGTTTCAGCTCTGCGGCGTCAAACACCACGTGGGCGTTTTCCCACTCCCAGGTCTCCAGGCGACGATACGGATGCGCGCGCATGGCCAGCACCGCGTCCCATACTCCCAGCCCGCGAAGCAGATCAACTGACGCGGCGCTGATCGCCGAAATGCGTACATCCGGCTGCTGTGACGCGTCAAAAGCAGCAGGTGGCGCCTGTTCGATAACCGTTACGTCGAACCCGTGTTGCGCCAGCCCCAGCGCCAGCGCCCCGCCGACCATACCGCCGCCGACGACGGCGATCCCGGCTTGTTGGATAGTCATGGTCATTTGTCCTTATTTGATAATCTCCTAAGTTTACCGGATTTTTTTGGCCTTGAGGCTGACAACCTTCATACTGGTCACAACCGCACCAAAGCATTACAATACGCGCCCTGCAATCCTGAGCATGAGCAAGTCGATGACAAAAAAACTCCATATTAAAACCTGGGGCTGTCAGATGAACGAATACGATTCATCCAAGATGGCCGATCTGCTGGATGCCACCCATGGGTATCAACTCACCGACGTGGCGGAAGAGGCAGATGTGCTGCTGCTGAATACCTGCTCAATCCGTGAGAAGGCGCAGGAAAAAGTCTTTCACCAGTTAGGTCGCTGGAAGCTCCTCAAGCAGAAAAACCCGGATATCATCATCGGCGTCGGCGGCTGTGTTGCCTCGCAAGAAGGGAAGCTGATTCGTCAGCGCGCCCACTACGTCGACATTATTTTTGGTCCGCAGACCCTGCACCGTCTGCCGGAGATGATCAACGCCGTGCGCGGAACCGGCCAGCGCAAGGCGATCATCGACGTCAGTTTCCCGGAAATCGAAAAATTTGACCGTCTGCCGGAACCGCGCGCGGATGGCCCGACCGCCTTCGTCTCCATCATGGAAGGCTGCAATAAATACTGTACCTACTGCGTAGTGCCTTATACCCGCGGCGAAGAAGTCAGCCGTCCTTGCGACGATATCCTGTTTGAGATCGCCCAACTGGCGGCACAGGGTGTCCGCGAAGTGAACCTGCTCGGGCAGAACGTTAATGCCTGGCGCGGCGAGAACTATGACGGCAGCACCGGCTCGTTTGCTGAACTGCTGCGTCTGGTGGCGGCGATTGACGGTATCGACCGCATCCGCTTTACCACCAGCCACCCGATCGAATTTACCGATGACATCATCGAGGTTTACCGCGATACGCCAGAGCTGGTGAGCTTCCTGCATCTGCCGATTCAGTGTGGTTCTGACCGCGTGCTGAACCTGATGGGCCGTACCCACACGGTGCTGGAATATAAATCGATTATCCGCAAGCTGCGTGAAGCGCGCCCGGATATTCAGATTAGCTCTGACTTTATCGTCGGCTTCCCGGGTGAAACGGACGACGATTTTGAACGCACCATGAAGGTGATTGGTGATGTGAACTTCGACGTGAGTTACAGCTTCATCTTCTCGGCGCGTCCGGGAACGCCTGCCGCCGATATGGTTGACGACGTGCCGGAAGAGGTGAAAAAGCAGCGTCTCTATATTCTGCAGGATCGCATCAACCAGCAGGCCAACGCCTGGAGCCGCCGGATGCTCGGTACCGTACAGCGTGTACTGGTAGAAGGCACTTCACGTAAGAGCATCATGGAGCTCTCTGGCCGTACGGAGAACAACCGCGTGGTGAACTTCGAAGGTACGCCGGATCTGGTGGGCAAGTTCGTCGATATTGAGATCCTCGAGGTGCTGACCAACTCCCTGCGTGGCAAACTGGTGCGCACCGAAGATGAAATGGGCCTGCGCGTCGCCCAATCGCCGGAATCGGTGATTGCCCGTACCCGTAAAGAAAACGATCTCGGCGTCAGCGTTTATCAGCCGTGATCCTTCGGGCCTGTCGTTTCTGGCAGGCCTTGTATTTCCCCCTGCTCTCCCCCATATCCTTCGCAATGCTTGCGCCTTTATTCCGTGGCGTGAATACTTTCATAAGACAGACCCACTGCCCTATGACACCCGAGACATTAAGAGGAACGGTTTGAATATAGACACACGTGAAATTACCCTTGAGCCAGCAGACAACGCTCGCCTGCTGAGCCTGTGCGGGCCGTTTGATGACAACATCAAACATCTGGAGCGACGTCTGGGTATCGAGATTAATCGTCGCGATAACCAGTTCAAACTCACCGGACGCGCCATTTGCGTTAATGCCGCTGCGGATATTCTCCGTAGTCTGTACGTTGATACCGCGCCGATGCGCGGTGAAACTCAGGATATTGAGCCGGAACAGATCCATCTGGCGATCAAAGAATCACGAGTGCTGGAGCAGAGCGCGGAGAGCGTGCCGGAATTCGGCAAAGCTATCCACATTCAGACCAAGCGTGGCGTCATTAAGCCGCGCACGCCAAACCAGGCGCAGTACATCGCCAATATCCTCGATCATGACATCACCTTCGGCGTCGGCCCGGCAGGTACCGGTAAAACCTACCTTGCGGTGGCTGCTGCCGTGGATGCCCTTGAGCGCCAGGAGATCCGCCGCATTCTGCTCACCCGTCCGGCCGTTGAAGCGGGCGAGAAGCTGGGCTTCCTGCCTGGTGACCTGAGCCAGAAGGTCGATCCTTACCTGCGCCCGCTGTACGATGCGCTGTTTGAGATGCTCGGCTTTGAGAAGGTCGAAAAACTGATTGAACGTAACGTCATCGAAGTGGCTCCGCTGGCCTATATGCGTGGCCGTACTCTGAACGACGCGTTCATCATCCTGGATGAGAGCCAGAACACCACCATCGAACAGATGAAGATGTTCCTGACCCGTATTGGCTTTAACTCCAAAGCGGTGATCACCGGCGATATCACCCAGGTCGACCTGCCACGCAGCACCAAGTCGGGTCTGCGTCACGCTATTGAAGTCCTGTCCGAAGTGGACGAAATCAGCTTCAACTTCTTCCACAGTGAAGACGTGGTGCGCCACCCGGTGGTTGCCCGCATCGTCACGGCGTATGAAGCGTGGGAAGCCGCAGATCAAAAACGTAAAGCAGAACAGGCCGCGGAACGTAAACGCGAAGCCCAGGAGCAAGAGCAGAAATGAGTCAGGTGATCCTCGATTTACAGCTGGCCTGTGAAGACAATTCCGGCCTGCCGGAAGAGAGCCAGTTCCAGGCGTGGCTGAATGCCGTCATCCCGCAGTTTCAGGAAGAGTCAGAAGTCACGATTCGCCTGGTGGATGAAGCAGAAAGCCACGACCTGAACCTGACCTATCGCGGGAAAGATAAGCCAACCAACGTGCTCTCTTTCCCGTTCGAAGCCCCACCGGGTATCGAAATGCCGCTGCTTGGCGATCTGATCATCTGCCGCCAGGTGGTTGAGCAGGAAGCGAAGGAGCAGCAGAAGCCCCTCGAGGCCCACTGGGCGCACATGGTGGTGCACGGCAGCCTGCATCTGCTGGGCTACGACCACATTGAAGATGACGAAGCGGAAGAGATGGAATCCCTTGAGACAGAGATAATGCTTGCTCTGGGCTATGAGGATCCGTACATTGCCGAGAAAGAGTAGTCTGTAGGGCGCGTTTGCGCCTTACTGGCATAATGTGCCGTTGCGTATGACAAAAGTCCGCGACGGCAGTCAACAGACCAACATGAGAACCCTTAACAAACGCCATGAGCGACGACAATTCACACAGTAGCGACACACCAAACAGCAAAAAAGGATTTTTCTCCCTCCTTCTGAGCCAGCTGTTCCACGGTGAACCTAAAAACCGTGATGACCTTCTGGAGCTTATCCGTGACTCCGGGCAGAACGAGCTTATCGATGAAGATACGCGCGAGATGCTTGAAGGGGTAATGGACATCGCCGACCAGCGCGTTCGCGATATCATGATCCCCCGTTCGCAGATGATTACCCTGAAACGTAACCAGACCCTGGATGAGTGCCTCGATGTCATCATCGAATCCGCTCACTCACGTTTCCCGGTGATCAGCGAAGACAAAGACCACATCGAAGGAATTTTGATGGCCAAGGATCTGCTGCCGTTTATGCGCAGCGATGCCGAAGCCTTCAGCATGGAAAAAGTGTTACGTCCGGCGGTAGTGGTCCCGGAAAGCAAGCGGGTAGACCGCATGCTGAAAGAGTTCCGCTCTCAGCGCTACCACATGGCGATTGTTATCGATGAATTTGGCGGTGTTTCGGGCCTGGTCACCATCGAAGATATTCTTGAGCTGATTGTCGGCGAAATTGAAGATGAATATGACGAAGAAGAGGACATCGACTTCCGTCAGTTGAGCCGCCACACCTGGACCGTGCGTGCGCTCGCCCCTATCGAAGATTTCAATGACACCTTCGGCACGCATTTCAGCGATGAAGAGGTGGATACCATCGGTGGTCTGGTGATGCAGGCCTTTGGTCACCTGCCGGCGCGTGGCGAAACCGTGGAAATTGACGGCTATCAGTTCAAGGTGGCGATGGCCGACAGTCGACGTATTATTCAGGTTCATGTCAGAATGCCGGACGATGCTCCGCAACCCACACTGGATGATTGATTTAAATGGCATTTGCCCCCTTGCTTGAACGCCAGCGCATGCGTCTGCTGCTGGCGCTGATCCTCGGAGCCAGCGGTACGCTGGCTTTTTCCCCTTATGACTTCTGGCCAGCGGCCCTCGTCTCCTTGATGGGACTTCAGGGGCTGACCCTTAACCGACGCCCTGTTCAGGCGGCGGCGATTGGCTATTTCTGGGGGCTGGGCCTGTTTGGCTCCGGTATTAACTGGGTTTACGTCAGTATTGCCCAGTTTGGCGGCATGCCAGGCCCGGTGAATGTTTTCCTCGTGGTGCTGCTGGCGGCCTACCTCTCGCTCTACACGGGTCTGTTTGCCGGTATTTTGTCGCGCCTGTGGCCGAAAACCAGCTGGCTGCGGGTGGCGATTGCTGCCCCGGTGGTCTGGCAAATTACCGAGTTCCTGCGCGGCTGGGTGCTGACCGGCTTTCCGTGGCTGCAGTTCGGCTATAGCCAGATAGATGGTCCGCTGAAGGGGCTGGCGCCGGTGATGGGCGTCGAGGCGATCAATTTCCTGCTGATGGTGGTCAGCGGCCTGCTGGTGTTGGCGCTGGTGCAGCGCAACGGGCGAGCGCTGGCAGTCGCTCTGGTCCTTTTTGCCCTGCCTTTCCCGCTGCGTTATATCCATTGGTTCACCCTTGAGCCGGAACGCGCCACCCAGGTGTCGATGGTACAGGGTAATATTCCCCAGTCGCTGAAATGGGATGAAGGTCAGTTGATCAACACCCTGAAAATTTATCTGGATGCCACCCAGAAAGAGATGGGCAAATCCCAGCTGATTATCTGGCCCGAGTCGGCAATCCCGGATCTGGAGATCAACCAGCAGCGTTTTCTGACCATGATGGACGATCTGCTGCGGGCGCGAAACTCCACGCTGATCACCGGTATCGTTGACGCGCGGCTGAACAAGCAGAACCGTTACGATACCTACAACACCATTATCACGCTGGGGAAAGACAATCCGTACAGCTACGAGTCGGCGAACCGCTACAACAAGAATCACCTGGTGCCGTTTGGTGAGTTTGTGCCGCTGGAGTCGATACTGCGCCCGCTGGCGCCGTTCTTCGATCTGCCGATGTCCTCCTTTAGCCGGGGCGCCTACGTTCAGCCTCAACTGAGCGCCCACGGCTTCCTGCTGACCGCCGCCATTTGCTACGAGATTATCCTCGGTGAGCAGGTGCGGGATAATTTCCGTCCGGACACCGACTATCTGCTGACCATCTCCAACGATGCCTGGTTCGGTAAGTCGATTGGTCCGTGGCAGCATTTCCAGATGGCGCGGATGCGCTCCCTGGAGCTGGCGCGCCCTCTGCTGCGCAGCACCAACAACGGCATTACCGCCGTGATTGGTCCGCAGGGTGAAATTCAGGCTATGCTGCCGCAATTCACCCGCGACGTGCTGACGGCGAAGGTCACGCCGACGACCGGGCTGACGCCTTATGCCCGCACCGGCAACTGGCCGCTGTGGATCCTCACCGCACTGTTCGGTTTTGGCGCAGTGCTGATGAGTCTGCGCCAGCGCCGCAAGTAATTCCCTCCCCTCTTTGCCCGGCGGCGCTACGCTTGCCGGGCCTACGATCTTGTAGGCCGGGTAAGGCGAAGCCGACACCCGCCAATTCTCACTGCGACACAATTCTGGCACGGCTATTGCTTTATCTATTTACGTAAACGCGATTTGGCTTACTGTGCAACCCGGTCGCACCAGCGTAGCTCATCAGTAGCACCGAAACGGTGCAACGGAAGATTTATGCCTCTGAATGGTGCGGCGCGCTTCGCAAAAATAAACAATAACGCAGCAAAATCTTTACATTAAGCCAAACTAAATGTTAACAAACAGGTATAACACTGCACTCGTATCGCGCGAGCTATAACAACATCACACCGAATATCAATGCGTCTCTGGCGCTGATAATAAAGGAGTTGGATATGCAATTACGTAAACTGGCCACAGCAATGCTGGTGATGGGATTGTCCGCAGGCGTCGTACACGCTGAAGATGCTGCTCCGGCAGCGGGCGGTACCCTGGAAAAAATCGCGAAAAATGGCGTGATTGTGGTCGGCCACCGTGAATCGTCTGTTCCGTTCTCGTACTACGACAACACGCAAAAAGTCGTGGGCTACTCACAGGCTTACTCCAACGCGATCGTTGACGCGGTGAAGAAAAAGCTCAACAAACCGGATCTGGAAGTGAAGCTGATCCCAATCACTTCACAAAACCGTATTCCGCTGCTGCAGAACGGCACCTTCGATTTTGAATGTGGCTCCACCACCAACAACCTTGAGCGTCAGAAACAAGCTGCCTTCTCCGACACCATCTTCGTCGTCGGTACCCGTCTGCTGACCAAAAAAGGCGGCGAGATTAAAGACTTCGACAATCTGAAAGGCAAAGCGGTGGTTGTGACCTCCGGGACGACCTCTGAAGTGCTGCTGCACAAGCTGAACGAAGAGAAGAAAATGGACATGCGCATCATCAGCGCCAAAGACCATGGTGACTCTTTCCGTACCCTGGAAAGCGGTCGTGCGGTCGCGTTTATGATGGATGATGCCCTGCTGGCGGGTGAACGTGCTAAAGCGAAGAAACCGGATAACTGGGAAATCGTGGGCACCGCGCAATCCAAAGAGGCCTATGGCTGCATGATGCGTAAAGATGACGCGGAATTTAAGAAACTGGTCGATGACACCATCGCTCAGGTTCAGACCTCCGGTGAAGCAGAGAAATGGTTCGATAAGTGGTTTAAAAACCCAATCCCACCAAAAAATCTGAACATGAACTTTGAGCTGTCTGACGACATGAAGGCACTGTTTAAAGAACCGAATGACAAAGCACTTAACTAATTAGAACCACTAAGGGGCGGGACCTCCTGCCCTCTCGATTGTCGGGAAGCGCGGACAGACTAAACGTTGAGTGGTCGTTCCCCACTCAGCGCGAATATTAAAGCTTCTCACCAATCTTCGAGGGTAGCGCTGCTACCCTTTTTTTTCTGGAGTTTACTATGTCAATTGACTGGAACTGGGGCATTTTCCTGCAGCAAGCCCCGTTCGGCAACACCACCTATCTTGGCTGGCTGTGGAGCGGTTTTCAGGTCACGGTCGCACTATCGATCACCGCCTGGATTATTGCGTTTCTTGTCGGCTCGTTGTTCGGTATTTTGCGTACCGTCCCTAACCGTTTTCTCTCATCTATCGGCACCTGCTACGTCGAACTGTTCCGTAACGTTCCGTTAATCGTGCAGTTCTTTACCTGGTATCTGGTCATCCCGGAACTGTTGCCAGAAGATATCGGCATGTGGTTCAAATCGGAACTGGATCCAAACGTGCAGTTCTTTGTCTCCTCGATGCTCTGTCTGGGTCTGTTCACCGCCGCCCGCGTCTGCGAGCAGGTGCGTGCGGCTATCCAGTCTCTGCCACGGGGACAAAAAAATGCGGCGCTGGCGATGGGTCTGACTCTACCGCAGGCTTACCGCTATGTGCTGCTGCCAAACGCCTACCGCGTAATTGTGCCGCCGATGACCTCGGAGATGATGAACCTGGTGAAAAACTCGGCCATCGCCTCCACCATCGGTCTGGTGGATATGGCCGCGCAGGCGGGCAAACTACTGGATTACTCCGCGCACGCGTGGGAATCCTTCACCGCCATTACCCTGGCCTATGTATTGATTAATGCTGTGATTATGCTGGTGATGAACCTGGTTGAACGTAAAGTTCGCCTGCCGGGCAACCTGGGGGGCAAGTAATGTACGAATTTGACTGGAGCTCTATTGTTCCCTCCATGCCCTACCTGATCGATGGCCTGATCATCACGCTGAAGATCACCCTGACGGCGGTGATTATCGGGATTGTCTGGGGCACTCTGCTGGCAGTAATGCGCCTGTCGAGCTTTAAGCCTGTCGCCTGGTTTGCTACCGCCTACGTCAACGTGTTCCGCTCCATCCCGCTGGTGATGGTGCTGCTGTGGTTCTACCTGATCGTGCCCGGATTCCTGCAGAACGTTTTAGGCCTGTCGCCGAAATCCGATATCCGTTTGATCTCGGCGATGGTGGCCTTCTCGATGTTTGAGGCGGCCTACTATTCAGAAATTATTCGTGCCGGGATCCAGAGTATCTCCCGCGGGCAGTCCAGCGCCGCCCTGGCGTTAGGCATGACCCACTGGCAGTCGATGAAGCTCATCATCCTGCCGCAGGCGTTCCGCGCCATGGTTCCGCTGCTGCTCACCCAGGGCATCGTGCTGTTCCAGGATACCTCGCTGGTCTATGTATTGAGCCTGGCAGACTTCTTCCGTACCGCCTCCACCATCGGCGAGCGCGATGGTACCCAGGTTGAGATGATCCTGTTCGCAGGTGCGGTCTATTTTGCAATTAGTTTAAGCGCGTCGCTGTTGGTCAGCTGGCTGAAGAAAAGGACAGTGTAATGATTTCCCTGAAAAATGTTTCTAAATGGTATGGGCACTTTCAGGTGCTGACCGACTGCTCCACGGAAGTGAAAAAGGGCGAAGTGGTAGTGGTGTGCGGGCCGTCCGGCTCGGGTAAATCCACGCTGATCAAAACCGTGAACGGTCTTGAGCCGGTGCAGCAGGGCGAGATCATCGTCAACGGCACCAAGGTGAATGACAAGAAGACCAATCTGGCGAAGCTGCGTTCCAACGTCGGGATGGTGTTCCAGCACTTTGAACTCTTCCCGCATCTGTCGATCATTGAGAACCTGACCCTGGCGCAGGTGAAGGTCCTCAAGCGCGATAAGGCGGCCGCACGTGAGAAAGGGCTGAAACTGCTGGAGCGCGTGGGTCTCTCCGCCCATGCCGATAAATTCCCGGCGCAGCTATCCGGCGGCCAACAGCAGCGCGTGGCGATTGCCCGCGCGCTCTGTATGGATCCCGTCGCGATGCTCTTTGATGAGCCAACATCCGCACTTGACCCGGAGATGATCAATGAAGTGCTGGATGTTATGGTGCAACTGGCGCAGGAAGGGATGACCATGATGGTGGTCACGCACGAAATGGGCTTTGCGCGTAAGGTCGCAAACCGCGTGATCTTTATGGATGAGGGTAAAATCGTCGAGGACTCCGCGAAAGAAGAGTTCTTTAATAACCCGCAGTCTGAACGCGCGAAAGACTTCCTCGCCAAAATCCTGCATTAATCTTCCCGGTGCGCAATCGCTCAGATTGCGCACCGCTTCACGCTTTTTATCTCTTTATCTCGTCTGCCTCTGCCTTCAGCGTTAGCCTTGTCGCCAAACAACACTAAGAAATGGAGATTTCTATGGCACTGCCCATTATCCTCGATTGCGATCCGGGTCATGATGACGCGATAGCACTCGTCCTTGCCCTCGCCTCACCTGAGCTTGACCTCAAGGCTGTAACCTCTTCTGCCGGTAACCAGACTCCTGACAAAACCCTGCGCAATGTGCTGCGCATGCTGACCCTGCTGAAACGCAGCGATATTCCGGTGGCAGGCGGCGCGATTAAGCCCCTGATGCGCGATCTGATCATTGCCGACAATGTACACGGAGAAAGTGGCCTTGACGGCCCTGCCCTGCCCGAGCCAGATTTTGCGCCGCAGGATTGCACGGCAGTGGAGCTGATGGCAAACGTACTGCGCGAAAGCGCCGAGCCGGTGACGCTGGTCTCTACCGGTCCGCAAACCAACGTCGCCCTGCTGCTGAACAGCCACCCGGAGCTGCATGCGAAAATCGCCCGGATTGTGATCATGGGCGGTGCGATGGGGCTGGGTAATTGGACGCCTGCGGCGGAATTCAACATCTTTGTTGACCCAGAGGCAGCCGAGATCGTCTTTCAGTCCGGCATTCCGGTGGTCATGGCCGGGCTGGATGTGACGCATCAGGCACAAATTATGGCGGAAGATATCGAACGTTTTCGCCGGATCGGCAACCCGGTGGCAACCACCGTGGCGGAGCTGCTCGACTTCTTTATGGAGTACCATAAAACCGAGAAGTGGGGTTTCCAGGGGGCACCCTTGCATGACCCTTGTACCATCGCCTGGCTACTGAAACCGGAGATATTTACCACCGTGGAGCGCTGGGTAGGCGTAGAAACGCAGGGGAAATACACTCAGGGAATGACGGTGGTGGACTATTACTTCCTGACGGGTAACAGGCCGAATACCACTGTTATGACAAATATTAACCGCGAAGCCTTTGTGGATTTATTAGCCGAACGGCTGGCGTTTTACGCTTAACGCCATGCACCACCTTTGAACTGAAAAAGCTGGCATCACTGTGCCAGCTTATATTACGACAACATTAGGGTTCAAATGGCCGACGCTGGAACTGATCGTGGCCGCATTTAGGACAGACCGGCAGCATCTCCGGTGTATAAATCGCCATGTGGAAATGGCAGCTCTCGCACACCAGATTCCCCAGCCCGACAACCTCACCGCTGTGATACACCCCGTGGTGGTTCAGATCCTGAAAGACCTCACGCCACTCCAGCTGGGTTTTATCGGTAATGTCCGCCAGCTCCTGCCAGAGGCTCTCTTTAATCACCCGCATAAATACACTGTCGGTGGCCTCGTCCTGGCTTTCGCCATAGCTACGGGCGAACTCTTCCAGATCGCGGCGAACCGCGCGGGTCACCTCTTCCACTTCGGTGCGCGTTAACTCACCCGTCTGCATCACCTTAACGCGTGCATGCTCGACGAGCGCATCAATATCACGCTCACCATTCCGCAGACGTTCTGTCAATGTGGCGACCAGTTCACGGTAAAATTGAGCAACCTTGTTCATCATTTTGCCTCCCGGGTAAGTAAACCTCTCTAATGATAGACCTTATTTGCGCCCCGCTTTGTCAGGTCATCCACACTCTACGTAAATTCCTGCAAGGCGCTTTTAGTGGTAAAGGCTGTTTTGACGCGGGCGTTTGGGCTATGCTATGCGGATCTGAATTACCACATCCATTGGCTACGTTTGTAGCTGTATTGAACACAGGACCACTGGCTGCCATGCAAGAGCAATACCGCCCGGAAGAGATAGAATCGAAAGTCCAGCAACACTGGGACGAGAAGCGCACTTTTGAAGTCACCGAAGACGAGAGCAAAGAGAAGTATTACTGCCTGTCGATGCTTCCCTATCCTTCTGGCCGACTACACATGGGCCACGTGCGTAACTACACCATCGGTGATGTGATCGCCCGTTATCAGCGCATGCTGGGCAAAAACGTCCTGCAGCCAATCGGCTGGGATGCGTTTGGTCTGCCTGCAGAAGGTGCCGCGGTGAAAAACAACACTGCGCCAGCACCATGGACCTACGACAACATCGCCTACATGAAAAACCAGCTCAAGATGCTGGGCTTTGGCTATGACTGGAGCCGCGAGCTGGCGACCTGCACCCCGGAATATTACCGCTGGGAGCAGAAATTCTTCACCGAGCTCTACAAAAAAGGGCTGGTCTACAAAAAAACCTCCGCCGTTAACTGGTGCCCGAACGATCAGACCGTTCTGGCGAACGAACAGGTTATCGACGGTTGTTGCTGGCGCTGCGACACCAAAGTTGAGCGCAAAGAGATCCCGCAGTGGTTTATCAAAATCACCGCTTACGCCGACGAACTGCTGAACGATCTGGATAATCTGGACCACTGGCCAGATACCGTGAAGACCATGCAGCGTAACTGGATCGGTCGCTCTGAAGGGGTAGAGATCACCTTCAACGTTGAAAACTACGATCAGCCGCTGACCGTCTACACCACCCGTCCGGACACCTTCATGGGTGCGACCTACCTGGCCGTGGCCGCAGGTCACCCGCTGGCGCAGAAAGCGGCAGAGAACAACCCGGAACTGGCGACCTTTATCGACGAATGCCGCAACACCAAAGTCGCCGAAGCTGACATGGCAACGATGGAGAAAAAAGGCGTTGCCACCGGTTTCTATGCCAAACACCCACTGACGGGCGAAGCGATCCCGGTCTGGGTCGCCAACTTCGTACTGATGGAATACGGTACTGGCGCGGTGATGGCCGTTCCGGGTCACGATCAGCGCGACTATGAGTTTGCCACCAAATATAACCTGGCGATTAAGCCGGTTATCCTGGCAGCAGATGGCAGCGAGCCTGACCTGTCTGAACAGGCATTGACCGAAAAAGGCACCCTGTTTAACTCCGGTGAATTTAGCGGCCTGAGCTTTGAAGAGGGCTTTAACGCCATTGCTGACAAACTGGCCGCGCTGGGCGTCGGCGAGCGTAAAGTTAACTACCGTCTGCGCGACTGGGGCGTTTCCCGTCAGCGTTACTGGGGTGCGCCAATCCCGATGGTGACGCTGGAAGATGGCACCGTTATGCCAACGCCGGAAGATCAGCTCCCGGTGATCCTGCCGGAAGATGTGGTCATGGACGGCATCACCAGCCCCATCAAAGCCGACCCTGAGTGGGCAAAGACTACCGTAAACGGTATGCCTGCGCTGCGTGAAACCGACACCTTCGACACCTTTATGGAGTCCTCCTGGTACTATGCGCGTTACACCTGCCCGCAGCATCAGGAAGGGATGCTGGATTCCAAAGCCGCAAACTACTGGCTGCCGGTAGATATCTACATTGGCGGTATCGAACACGCCATCATGCACCTGCTCTACTTCCGCTTCTTCCACAAGCTGATGCGCGACGCGGGCCTGGTGAACTCTGACGAGCCAGCAAAACAGCTGCTGTGTCAGGGCATGGTGCTGGCAGATGCCTTCTACTACGTGGGCGCAAACGGCGAACGTAACTGGGTTTCGCCGAAAGACGCGATCGTTGAGCGCGACGAGAAAGGCCGTATCGTGAAGGCGAAGGACGCGGCAGGTCATGAGCTGGTGTACACCGGCATGAGCAAGATGTCCAAGTCTAAAAACAACGGCATCGATCCGCAGGAGATGGTAGAGCGTTACGGCGCGGATACCGTGCGTCTGTTTATGATGTTCGCCTCTCCGGCAGATATGACTCTGGAGTGGCAGGAGTCCGGCGTGGAAGGGGCTAACCGCTTCCTGAAACGTGTCTGGAAACTGGTTTACGAGCATACCGCTCAGGGTGACGCACCGGCACTGAACACCGCGGCGCTGACGGAAGATCAGCAGGCGCTGCGTCGCGATGTGCATAAAACGATTGCCAAAGTGACTGATGATATTGGTCGCCGTCAGACCTTCAATACCGCAATTGCGGCTATTATGGAATTGATGAACAAGCTGGCGAAAGCCCCGCAGGAGGGCGAGCAGGATCGCGCCATCATGCGTGAAGCGCTGCTGGCAGTGGTACGTATGTTGAACCCGTTCACCCCACACGTCAGCTTCACCCTGTGGCAGGAGCTGAACGGCGAAGGCGATATCGACAATGCGCCGTGGCCAGTGGCTGATGAATCCGCAATGGTGGAAAACACCACGCTGGTCGTCGTGCAGGTCAACGGTAAAGTCCGCGGTAAGATTACTGTTCCGGTTGATGCAACCGAAGAGCAGGTCCGCGAGCGTGCTGGCCAGGAAACTCTGGTGGCGAAGTATCTTGATGGCGTTACCGTACGTAAAGTGATCTACGTGCCTGGTAAACTGCTGAACCTGGTCGTTGGCTAAGCGCGGGAGGAAGCGTGCGACAACTGGCAACATTACTGTTATCGCTGGCGGTGCTGGTCACCGCCGGATGTGGCTGGCATCTGCGTAACACCACACAGGTGCCGGAGCAGATGAAAACGATGATTTTCGATTCGGGCGATCCAAATGGTCCGCTTAGCCGTGCCATTCGTAACCAGCTGCGTCTTAATGGCGTTGAACTGATCGAAAAAGGTACGCTGCGCCAGGACATCCCATCGTTCCGCATCCTGAGCTCTACCCTGAGCCAGGATACCGCCTCCATCTTCCAGGATGGTCGTACTGCGGAATACCAGATGGTGATGGAAGTGCACGCTGCGGTACTGATCCCGGGTAGCGATATTTACCCTATCAGCACCAAGGTCTACCGTTCGTTCTTCGATAACCCGCAGACGGCACTGGCGAAAGACGCAGAGCAGACCATTATCATCAACGAAATGTACGACAAGGCGGCGGAACAGCTGATCCGTAAGCTGCCGAGCGTCCAGACTGCTGAAAAAGAGAATGACCTGAAAGCTCAGCCTGCTGCTCAGCCAACGGCATCCTCCTCGCGCGTCTCCACGACGCTGGGTCAGTAATGCTCAGGTTGTACCCTGAACAACTCCGCGCGCAGCTTAATGAAGGGCTGCGCGCGGCGTATCTGCTTCTCGGAAACGATCCGCTGCTGCTCCAGGAAAGCCAGGACGCCGTGCGTCACTTTGCGGCCTCTCAGGGCTTTGAGGAGCACCACAGTTTCACTCTGGATAACAGCACCGACTGGCAGGAGATTTTCTCCCTTTGCCAGGCCATGAGCCTGTTTGCTGCCCGGCAAACGCTGCTTATCCAGCTCCCGGAAAACGGCCCTAACGCGGCTATCAACGAACAGCTTGCCACGCTGGTTAGCCTGCTGCACAGCGATCTGCTGCTGATCGTTCGCGGCAACAAACTGACCAAAGCGCAGGAAAATGCCGCCTGGTTTACGGCACTGGCAAACCATTCGGTGCTGGTGACCTGCCAGACACCGGAGCAGGCGCATCTGCCCAAATGGGTGGCGGCCCGGGCAAAGCAGCGCAATCTGCAGCTGGATGACGCGGCCAATCAGCTCCTTTGTTACTGTTACGAAGGCAATCTGCTGGCACTGGCCCAGGCCCTGGAGCGGCTGGCGCTGCTCTGGCCCGATGGCAAACTGACCTTACCGCGCGTTGAGCAGGCAGTTAACGACGCGGCGCACTTTACCCCTTTCCACTGGGTCGATGCCCTGCTGTCCGCTAAGAGCAAACGCGCTCTGCATATCCTGCAGCAGTTGCGTCTCGAAGGCAGCGAGCCGGTGATTCTGCTGCGAACCTTACAGCGGGAACTGCTGCTGCTGGTGACGCTTAAACGTCAGTCAGCGCATACGCCTTTGCGCGCGCTGTTTGATAAACACCGGGTCTGGCAGAACCGCCGCGTTATGACCACCGAAGCCCTGAACCGGCTGAGTCCGGAACAGCTGCGCCAGGCCGTTCAGCTTCTGACGCGCACCGAACTGACCCTGAAGCAGGATTACGGTCAGTCGATCTGGTCTGAGCTGGAAAGTCTCTCGCTGCTGCTGTGCCACAAGGCGCTGGCGGACATTTTTATAGAAGGGTAAGAGATGCATTCTCTACAGGCACTCTATGGCGGCACTTTTGACCCGGTACATTACGGGCATCTGAAACCGGTCGAGATCCTGGCCAACCAGATTGGCCTGCAGCGTGTCACTATTATGCCGAACAATGTGCCGCCGCATCGCCCGCAGCCCGAGGCCACCCCCGCCCAGCGCAAACAGATGCTGGAGCTGGCGATCGCCGATAAACCGCTGTTTGTTCTTGATGAGCGCGAGCTGCGCCGGGATAGCCCTTCCTATACGGCACAGACGCTAGAGGAGTGGCGACGCGAACAGGGGCCGGAGAAGCCGCTGGCCTTTATTATCGGCCAGGACTCGCTGCTCAATTTCCCGAGCTGGTATCAGTACGAAACAATCCTTGATAACAGCCATTTAATCGTCTGCCGTCGGCCAGGCTATCCCCTGGCGATGAAAGAGGAGCAGCATCAGCTGTGGCTGGAACAGCATCTCACTTATCAATCTGAAGATCTGCACAACCAGCCTGCCGGCAAAATTTACCTCGCGGAGACGCCCTGGTTTGATATCTCAGCCACGCTTATCCGCCAGCGCCTGCAGCAGGGTCTCCCCTGCGATGAGATGTTACCGATGCCGGTGTTGCGTTATATTCAACAGCAGGGGTTGTATCAGAAAAGCAGCAACTGACTGGCGCCCGGGAGAAAAAGCGCGCCATTCGCGCTCTCGCCATTGACACCCCCGTCAAGGCTGATATCCTCCGCTGCCAGACTTCCCGCCAGCACTGTTTTACAAAAACTGTTTTACAAAAATGGCGATGCAATCTTCGGCTGAGGGTGGGATGATACCCGCCTTCTCATGCCCGTCCGGTGACATTTGTCCCGACACTGCAGCCAGTTCAGGTATACTGTCTGGCTACGAATTTATAGTTGTTCAATCTCACTCTCCCAGGGGGAAAACTTGCAGGGTAAAGCACTCCAGGATTTTGTTATCGACAAAATTGATGATCTGAAAGGTCAGGACATCATTGCCATCGACGTTCAGGGCAAATCAAGCATCACCGATTGCATGATTATCTGCACCGGCACTTCTACGCGCCATGTTGCCTCCATCGCCGATCATGTGGTTCAGGAGTCTCGCGCTGCCGGCATGATGCCGCTCGGCGTTGAAGGCGAAGCGACCGCTGACTGGGTCGTTGTTGACCTTGGCGATGTGATTGTCCACGTCATGCAGGAAGAGAGCCGTCGCCTGTATGAACTGGAAAAACTCTGGGGTTAATGCGTGAAGCTGCAACTGGTAGCCGTCGGTACAAAAATGCCCGACTGGGTACAAACGGGGTTTACTGAATATCTGCGTCGTTTTCCAAAAGACATGCCGTTCGAGCTGGTGGAGATCCCTGCTGGCAAACGCGGTAAAAACGCGGATATCAAACGTATTCTCGATAAAGAGGGTGAGCAGATGCTGGCTGCTGCCGGTAAAAACCGCATCGTCACTCTCGATATTCCGGGCAAACCCTGGGATACGCCGCAACTGGCGGTTGAGCTGGAACGCTGGAAACAGGACGGTCGCGACGTCAGCCTGTTAATTGGCGGACCGGAGGGATTATCCCCCGCTTGCAAAGCGGCAGCAGAACAGAGTTGGTCTCTCTCCGCGCTGACGCTCCCCCACCCGCTGGTTCGGGTTCTGGTTGCTGAAAGCCTCTATCGCGCGTGGAGCATCACAACCAACCACCCTTATCACCGTGAGTAATGATTAAGTCCTGGATAAATTAAGCAGCGGATGAAACTACAGAATTCTTTTCGCGACTATACGGCTGAGTCCGCGCTGTTTGTGCGCCGGGCGCTGGTCGCCTTTTTGGGGATTTTGCTGCTGACTGGCGTGCTGATCGCCAACCTCTATAATCTGCAGATTGTCCGTTTTACCGATTACCAGACCCGCTCCAACGAAAACCGCATCAAACTTGTTCCTATCGCCCCCAGTCGCGGCATCATCTATGACCGCAACGGTACGCCGCTGGCGCTGAACCGCACCATCTACCAGATTGAAATGATGCCGGAGAAGGTCGATAACGTGCAGCAGACGCTTGATGCACTGCGCAGCGTGGTTGATCTCACTGATGACGATATCGCCGCCTTCAAAAAAGAGCGCTCGCGTTCGCACCGCTTTACGTCGATCCCGGTCAAAACCAACCTCACCGAAGTGCAGGTGGCCCGCTTCGCCGTGAACCAGTACCGCTTCCCCGGCGTGGAAGTTAAAGGCTACAAGCGCCGCTTCTATCCGTACGGCTCTGCCCTGACCCACGTTATCGGCTATGTCTCTAAAATCAACGATAAAGATGTCGACAGGCTGGATAAAGATGGCAAGCTCGCCAACTATGCGGCAACGCACGATATCGGCAAGCTGGGTATTGAGCGTTATTACGAAGACGTTCTCCACGGCCAGACCGGTTACGAAGAAGTTGAAGTTAACAACCGGGGAAGAGTGATCCGCCAGCTGAAAGAGGTGCCGCCGCAGGCCGGACATGACATCTATCTGACGCTGGATCTTAAACTCCAGCAGTATATCGAAACCCTGCTGGCTGGCAGCCGTGCGGCGGTGATTGTCACCGATCCGCGCACCGGCAGCATTCTGTCGCTGGTTTCAACCCCAAGCTATGACCCGAACCTGTTTGTGGATGGCATCTCCAGCAAAGACTATTCTGGCCTGCTCAACGACCCGAATACGCCGCTGGTCAACCGCGCGACCCAGGGGGTTTATCCGCCTGCTTCAACAGTGAAACCGTACGTGGCGGTCTCTGCCCTGAGCGCCGGGGTAATCACCCGCAACACCGGCCTCTTCGACCCGGGCTGGTGGCAGCTGCCGGGCTCTGAAAAACGCTACCGTGACTGGAAGAAGTGGGGTCACGGGCATCTGAACGTCACCAAATCGCTGGAGGAGTCGGCAGATACCTTCTTCTACCAGGTGGCCTACGATATGGGCATCGACCGTCTCTCGGAATGGATGGGCAAATTTGGCTATGGCCATTACACCGGTATCGACCTGGCCGAAGAGCGTTCCGGTAACATGCCAACCCGCGAATGGAAGCTGAAACGCTTTAAAAAGCCGTGGTATCAGGGTGATACCATTCCGGTAGGCATCGGCCAGGGCTACTGGACCGCGACCCCGATCCAGATGAATAAAGCGCTGATGATCCTTATCAACGACGGGGTGGTGAAAGTGCCGCACCTGCTGATGAGCACCGTCGAAGATGGCAAAAAAGTGCCGTGGGCGCAGCCCCATGAACCGCCGGTGGGAGACATTCACTCCGGTTACTGGGAAATTGCCAAAGACGGGATGTACGGCGTCGCCAACCGCGCGAACGGTACAGCGCATAAATATTTTGCCGGCGCACCGTACAAAATTGCAGCGAAATCCGGTACCGCGCAGGTCTTCGGCCTGAAGGCAAACGAAACCTATAACGCACACAAAATTGCTGAACGTCTGCGTGACCATAAGCTGATGATTGCGTTTGCCCCTTATGAGAACCCACAGGTTGCCGTGTCGATCATTCTGGAAAACGGCGGTGCCGGCCCGGCGGTCGGCACCATTATGCGCCAGATCCTTGACCACATTATGCTGGGTGACAACAACACTGACCTGCCGAGCGAGAGCCCGGCTGCCGCCGGCGCGGAGGACCAATAATCGTGACGGATAATCCGAATAAAAAATCGCTGTGGGACAAGATCCACATCGACCCGGCCATGCTGCTGATCCTGCTGGCGCTGCTGGTTTATAGCGCCCTGGTCATCTGGAGCGCCAGCGGCCAGGACCTCGGGATGACTGAACGCAAGATCGGCCAGATCACCATGGGCCTGGTGATCATGGTAGTGATGGCGCAGATCCCGCCGCGCGTCTACGAAGGCTGGGCGCCCTATCTCTATATCTTCTGTATTATTCTGCTGGTTGCGGTCGATGCGTTCGGGGCGATTTCGAAAGGCGCGCAGCGCTGGCTCGACCTCGGTATCGTGCGCTTCCAGCCCTCGGAGATTGCGAAAATCGCCGTCCCGTTGATGGTGGCACGCTTCATTAACCGTGACGTCTGCCCGCCGTCGCTGAAAAATACCGGTATTGCGCTGGTGCTGATTTTCCTGCCGACGCTGCTGGTTGCGGCGCAGCCAGACCTCGGTACCTCAATTCTGATCGCCCTCTCTGGCCTGTTTGTGCTGTTCCTTTCCGGCCTGAGCTGGCGGCTTATCGGCATTGCAGTGGTGCTGGTCGCCGCCTTTATCCCGATTCTGTGGTTCTTCCTGATGCACGATTATCAGCGCCAGCGCGTCATGATGCTGCTGGATCCGGAGAGCGACCCGCTCGGGGCAGGCTATCATATAATACAGTCGAAGATTGCAATCGGCTCTGGCGGCCTGCGCGGTAAGGGCTGGCTGCACGGTACACAGTCGCAGCTTGAGTTCCTGCCTGAACGTCACACCGACTTTATCTTTGCGGTGCTGGCCGAAGAGTTAGGGCTGGTGGGGATTCTGATTCTGCTGGCACTCTACCTGCTGTTGATCATGCGTGGATTGTGGATAGCCGCCCGGGCGCAAACCACCTTTGGCCGCGTGATGGCCGGTGGCTTGATGTTGATTTTATTCGTTTATGTTTTCGTAAATATTGGTATGGTGAGCGGTATTCTGCCGGTGGTAGGCGTACCGCTTCCCCTGGTGAGTTACGGAGGCTCGGCCCTGATTGTTCTGATGGCCGGGTTCGGGATCGTCATGTCGATCCACACACACAGAAAAATGTTGTCAAAAAGCGTATAAGGGGCACGCAATGCGTAAGCAGTGGTCTGGGATCTGCATCGCAGTGAGTTTACTGGCAGCCTGTACAAGTGACGATGGTCAGCAGCAAGCGACCGTCGCACCGCCGCAGCCGGCAGTATGTAATGGTCCGGTGGTTGAGATCAGCGGAGCCGATCCGCGTTTTGAACCGCTCAGCGCTACCGCGAACCAGGATTACGAGCGAGACGGTAAAAGCTACAAAATCGTCCAGGATCTTTCCCGCTTCAGTCAGGCAGGCCTGGCGGCTATTTATGATGCCGAGCCAGGAAGCAACCTGACCGCATCCGGTGAAGTGTTTGATCCAATGCAGCTTACGGCTGCGCATCCGACCCTGCCGATCCCGAGCTATGCGCGTATTACCAACCTGGCGAATGGCCGGATGATCGTGGTGCGTATTAATGACCGGGGCCCTTACGGCAACGATCGCGTCATCTCGCTTTCGCGCGCCGCGGCCGACCGCCTGAACACGTCAAACAACACCAAAGTGCGGATCGACCCGATTATTGTCGCCCAGGACGGCTCGCTCTCCGGCCCGGGTATGGCATGTACTACCGTGGCAAAACAGACTTATGCCCTGCCCGCGCGTCCCGATCTGAGCGGCGGTATGGGTAGCGCGTCGTCCGTTTCCGAACCTGCGCCGCAGGGTGACGTGCGCCCCATCAGTAACGATACGCTGAAAAGCGAAGACACCATGGGCGCACCGGTCAGCAGCAGCGGTTTCCTCGGCGCACCCACCACGCTTGCGCCAGGTGTACTGGAAGGCAGCGAACCGCCAGCGCCACAGCCGGTCGTCACCGCGCCGGTGAACCAGACAGCTCCGGTTACTGCGCCAGTTTCCGCTCCGACTCAGGCGCCGGTTACGGCCCCCGTTTCCGCCCCTGTCCAGGCCGGTGGCTTTGTCGTGCAGGTTGGCGCAGTCAGCGATCAGGCACGTGCGCAGCAGTATCAGCAGCGTCTCGGCCAGCAGTTTGGCGTTCCGGGTCGCGTTGAGCAAAATGGCGCAGTCTGGCGTATCCAGTTAGGCCCGTTTGCCAGCAAATCTGAAGCCGCTGCGTTGCAGCAGCGCCTGCAGAATGAGGCGCAGTTACAATCGTTTATTGCTGTTGCAAAATGATAATCGGCGGTATCCGAATTGTCAGTATTTGTCATGTTGATACACATTCTCATGCTGAAAGTCGGATGCCTGCCTGTATAGCATTTGCTATAGTAAGGCACTTTTTTTAATTCCATCACGGATGTCGTTGTTCTGACCATGAAGACCACTTTCTCCGCTCGTTTTATGCAGCGCATGGCGCTCACTACGGCGCTTTGCGCAGCCACGCTCTCCGTTGCTCACGCCGATGACCTGAATATCAAGACCATGATCCCGGGCGTTCCGCAGATCGACGCGGAATCCTACATCCTGATCGACTACAACTCCGGCAAAGTGTTGGCTGAACAGAACGCTGATGCACGACGCGATCCGGCCAGCCTGACCAAAATGATGACCAGCTATGTCATCGGTCAGGCCATGAAAGCAGGCAAATTCAAAGAGACCGACCTGGTCACCATCGGTAACGATGCGTGGGCCACTGGCAACCCGGTATTTAAGGGCTCATCTTTGATGTTCCTGAAACCGGGTATGCAGGTTCCTGTCTCTCAGCTGATCCGCGGCATCAACCTGCAGTCCGGTAACGACGCCTGCGTGGCGATGGCAGACTTTGCCGCTGGCAGCCAGGATGCCTTCGTCGGCTTGATGAACAGCTACGTGAGCGCACTGGGTCTGAAAAATAGCCACTTCCAGACGGTTCACGGCCTGGATGCTGAAGGTCAGTACAGCTCTGCGCGCGATATGGCGCTGATTGGTCAGGCGCTGATCCGTGACGTTCCGAACGAATACACCATCTATAAAGAGAAAGAGTTCACCTTTAACGGTATTCGTCAGACCAACCGTAACGGCCTGCTGTGGGACAACAGCCTGAACGTTGACGGCATCAAAACTGGCCACACTGAAAAAGCCGGTTACAACCTGGTCGCTTCTGCTACTGAAGGCCAGATGCGCCTGATCTCTGCCGTGATGGGCGGTCGTACCTTTAAAGGACGCGAGGCCGAGAGCAAGAAGCTGCTGACCTGGGGCTTCCGCTTCTTCGAAACCGTGAATCCGCTGAAAGCAGGTAAAGAGTTTGCTTCTGAACCGGTCTGGTTCGGGGATAACGATCGTGCCTCCCTGGGTGTTGATAAAGATCTCTACCTGACCATCCCACGCGGTCGTATGAAAGACCTGAAGGCCAGCTATGTGCTGAACGCCAGCGAGCTGCACGCCCCGCTGAAGAAAAACCAGGTTGTCGGCACCATCAACTTCCAGCTCGATGGTAAAACCATCGATCAGCGCCCACTGGTGGTGCTGGATGAAATCCCTGAAGGCAATTTCTTCGGCAAAATCATTGATTACATTAAATTGATGTTCCATCACTGGTTTGGTTAAGAATTGAACACTTGAAAGTGTGATTTCTGTCCCCATATACTATGTAACCTGATAACTCCCACCTGATGTGGGAGTTATTATTTTTTTGACGTACTGCCGGAGCTCCCATGAAAACCAAACTTAACGAACTGCTTGAATTCCCTACTCCTTTTACTTACAAAGTAATGGGGCAGGCGTTGCCTGAGCTGGTTGATCAGGTGGTTGAGGTGGTACAGCGCCATGCGCCAGGTGACTACTCTCCGACGGTGAAACCAAGCAGCAAAGGTAACTACCACTCCGTGTCTATCACCATCACGGCGACGCATATTGAACAAGTCGAGACCCTGTACGAAGAGCTCGGCAATATCGATATCGTTCGTATGGTGCTGTAACGCCTTTCGGTTACCCGCATCGCCGGGTAACCTGCTTCCCCTCTGTGATATACTCCCCGCTACAGTTTGTTCCTTCGTTCGGAGAGATCGTTTTGTATCAGGACACCCTTCTCGTTCGCCAGCTTGGGCTGCAGCCCTATGAGCCTGTCTCCCAGGCTATGCATGAATTTACTGACAAACGTGACGAGAACACGCCGGATGAGATCTGGCTGGTAGAGCATCCCCCCGTCTTTACCCAGGGCCAGGCAGGCAAAGCTGAGCATCTGTTGATGCCTGGCGATATTCCGGTTATCCAGAGCGATCGTGGCGGGCAGATCACCTATCACGGGCCGGGTCAGCAGGTGATGTATGTTCTGCTCAACCTGAAACGCAGGAAGCTCGGCGTGCGCGAGCTGGTAACGCTGCTGGAACAGACGGTGGTTAACACGCTGGCTGAATTTGACATTGAAGCCCACCCGCGGCCAGACGCCCCCGGCGTCTATGTCGGTGAAAAAAAAATATGTTCACTCGGTCTGCGCATTCGTAAAGGGTGCTCTTTTCACGGTCTGGCATTAAACATCAATATGGATCTTTCGCCTTTCCAGCGCATTAACCCTTGTGGTTATGCGGGAATGGAAATGGCGCAAATGCGCCAGTGGGTTGAGGACATTACGCCTGAGATTGCGCGTCCACATTTGGTAAACTCTTTTTTAGCACTGCTAAACAATCCACCACACAAATATATTACTGCTTAATTCTCTTCCCCTTCTGGCTCATTTATTGGATGAGCCATTCTTATTTCATACCATTTATCCTTTACAACAATCCCTGATTTCTATATTTTCAAAAAGCCTGCAACACGTCTGCATATTCGCGTTTCACCTGTTTTCCAGCGTCGGCATGGCCAGCAAACTGGCGCAATTACGCCCGAACAAAAATCATACAATTCAAGGAGTTAATTTAAAAAACTCCAATTATTTTAAGCAGTTTACCCATATCAATAAGCACATTATTTAAATTCAACTATTATTTATATCGTGAATAAATACGGAGGGATAGCGTGGATAATAATAAACTTCCAGAAAAGCGCTTGAGTGAAACCGGAAGTGATGCAAAACCGCAAATTTTTCGGACTTTACGTAATATCGATCTCAACTTATTGACGATTTTTGAGGCGGTATATGTTCATAAGGGGATCGTTAATGCTGCGAAAATTCTGAACCTCACTCCCTCGGCAATTAGTCAATCCATTCAAAAATTACGGACAATTTTTCCCGCTCCCCTGTTTATTCGTAAAGGCCAGGGCGTAACGCCTACCGCCTATGCCACCCACCTGCATGAGTACATTAGCCAGGGGCTGGAATCCATTCTCGGCGCGCTGGATTTAACCGGCAGCTACGATAAGCAGCGCATCATCACTATTGGTACGACCCCCTCCGTGGGTGCCCTGGTGATGCCGATGATCTACCATGCCGTGAAGACCCACGCGCCACAGTTGATGCTGCGTAATATCCCGGTCAATGACGCCGAGGCACAGCTCAGCCAGTTTCAGACCGACCTTATCGTGGACAGCAACGCCCTCAACGCCCGGGCCTTAAGCCGTGATGTGCTTTTTGCGGATAAGCTGCTTTTGGTCTGTCGTAAAAATCACCCGGCATTGCACGAACCTGCCACGGTTGAAAATCTCCAGCGCTACGAGCAAACGCTGCTGCTGATGGAGGGTCAAAATCTCAACGGGCTGCGCCAGCGCATTAATGACATTTTCCCGGAACGTCTGGTCAATTTTAGCAGTTACAATATTTTTACCATTGCTGCACTGATTGGCAGCAGCGACCTGCTGGGCATCATCCCGGAGCGCCTGTTTGACCAGGTTCGTCAATGCTGGCCGGTGGACCAGATCCCCTTTGCCCCGCTCAATGCTGAATCCGTTGAAATCTCGCTGTATTACAACAAGCTGAGCCTGCGGGATCCGGTCCTTGAAAATATGATTACTATCATCCGCCAGGCTTTTTGAGCCTCAATCTAATCTGTAAAACCGGGTTATGCCGCACAAAAGGCTTAAAACAACAACTATTTTACAATTTGGCGACCGGGCAGGCTGCTTTATCGTCCGTATCAATGATATACTGCCTGTCGTTCGTTCAAAAATAGTTGATAAATACAACATTCCCTTGAATTGAAACGCTTTCCTTCGATATTCGCAACTGGAAGACGCACGCTATGAGTAAACCCATTGTGATGGAACGCGGTGTTAAATACCGCGATGCCGATAAAATGGCCCTAATCCCGGTTAAAAACGTGGCTACGGAGCGCGAAGCGCTGTTAAGAAAACCGGCATGGATGAAAATCAAACTTCCGGCGGACTCTTCGCGTATTCAGGGAATCAAAGCGGCGATGCGCAAAAACGGCCTTCACTCCGTTTGTGAAGAAGCCTCCTGCCCGAACCTCGCTGAATGTTTTAACCACGGCACCGCGACTTTCATGATCCTCGGCGCTATCTGTACCCGCCGTTGCCCATTCTGCGACGTTGCCCACGGACGTCCTGTTGCCCCGGACGCCAATGAACCCCAGAAACTGGCGCAGACCATTGCCGATATGGCGTTGCGCTATGTGGTCATCACCTCCGTCGACCGTGACGATCTGCGCGACGGCGGCGCTCAGCACTTTGCTGATTGCATCACCGCCATTCGTGAAAAAAGCCCATCCATCAAGATTGAGACCCTGGTTCCGGACTTCCGTGGCCGTATGGATCGCGCGCTGGAAATTCTCAATGCCAACCCGCCAGATGTCTTTAACCACAATCTGGAAAACGTACCGCGCCTCTATCGTCAGGTGCGCCCGGGTGCAGATTACAACTGGTCACTGAAGTTGCTGGAGCGCTTTAAAGAAGCCCATCCGGATATCCCGACAAAATCGGGTCTGATGGTCGGTCTGGGTGAAACCAACGAAGAGATCATTGAAGTGATGCGCGATCTGCGTCGTCATGGCGTCACCATGCTGACGCTGGGCCAGTATCTGCAGCCAAGCCGTCACCACCTGCCGGTGCAGCGTTACGTGAGTCCGGAAGAGTTTGACGAGATGAAAGCCGAAGCGATGGCAATGGGCTTCACCCATGCAGCCTGCGGTCCGTTCGTCCGTTCCTCTTACCACGCCGATATGCAGGCGAAAGGCGAAGAAGTGAAGTAAACCCGTCACAAAAGTTTACAGTTCATCCATAAAAAAACCGGCTTACAGGCCGGTTTTTTTTATCAAACGCTTTAACGTGTTGCCGTTACTCTTTGTGAGAGAGCTTTTCGGCAGCGATATCTGCATCGGCACTTCTTTTCGCCGTTGCATCATCCTCGTTCATCGCCTTTTTAAAGCCTTTGATGGCAGCACCCAGGTCTCCGCCCAGCGTACGTAATTTTTTGGTACCAAACAGCAGGACAACCAGTGCGGCTACCACCAGCAGTTTGGTAATACTAATCTCACCCATAGATACCTTCTTGACGTAAACAGGCTGCATTTCGCGCCTTAAAAACCCGACCTTATTAACGGTCATTTAGCGCCCGCACACAATAGCAATCTGTAACAAGGTGAATCAAGCGTTGTTTAAAAAACTCACAATAATTGCGGTGGCGCGAAACGTCGGTTGCGCAGGACCGGCAACTGCTGACGCGCATGGGTGATACGCTCACGGTTGATTTCAGCCAGCAACAGTGCCGGACCTTCAGCCGCGGCCGCAATGGTCACGCCCAGAGGGTCGATAATGCGGCTCTGACCGATGTTCTTATTGCCGCACTCGCCTGCTGCGATCACATAGCAGGTTGTGTCCAGCGCCCGGGCCGCCAGCAGCGTAGACCAGTGGTGCTCCTTGAGCGACCCTCTGACCCATGCCGCAGGTAAAACTAATACTTCTGCTCCCGCCAGCGCCAGATTCAATGCCATCTCCGGGAAGCGCAAATCGTAGCAGGTCATCAGCCCCAGATGGATGCCGTCAATCTCAATCAGGGGCGGCACAACCGAGCCCGCATCAACCAGACGGGATTCCTGAATACTGAACGCATCATAAAGGTGGAGTTTGGCGTACTGGGCAATGATTCTGCCGTCGCGCAGGGCGACAAGGGTATTAATCGCTCTGCCTGCGGTTGAAGGAACATGCACGGTCAGTACTGTGGTCAGGTGATTACGCGCGCTCTCCTCCAGCAGCCGGGTCATAAAGCCACCGTCGAGCGGCTGAGCGGACTTTACGGAGAGGTCGGGATCGTTATCATCGCGCGCCAGCAGCGCTTCGGGCAGCACCAGCAGCGATGCCCCCTGCTCTGCCGCCTGCGCCATTAGCGACACGCAGGTTTCGGCATTTTTTTGCCAGTCCGCTGTTACTGCAAATTGTCCAACCGCAACGTACATATTTTCCCCCTGCATCAAACGGCGTTACACTCATAGCCCTACACATCAAACAGCAGGTATTGTTCGTGTTTCAACTACTTTTAGCCGTTTTTATCGGTGGGGGCACAGGAAGCGTGGCGCGCTGGCTGTTAAGCATGCGGTTTAACCCCCTGCATCAGCAAATCCCGTTCGGCACGCTGGCAGCGAATCTCACGGGTGCCTTTATCATTGGCCTGGGGCTGGCGTGGTTCAACAGGATGACCCACATCGATCCGGTCTGGAAATTATTGATCACCACCGGCTTCTGCGGCGGGCTCACAACGTTCTCGACCTTTTCGGCTGAAGTGGTGTTTCTGTTGCAGGATGGCCGCGCCGCGTGGGCGCTGCTGAACATTGCGGTCAATCTGCTGGGCTCGCTAATGATGACCGCGCTCGCATTTTGGTTAGTTTCTGCGATTAACGCGCATTAAAAAGGCGGCCCTTAATGTTGGCTTAATTTTTCTCAGGCACCCTTGAGGCAGTTGACTGAGAGGGCGTGAGAATGAAAGAGAAAATGGCAAGCGCAGGGGCGGTGATGCTGAGCATACTGATAATCGCCAGCTTTCTGAAACTGTACATGTTTAGCTGAGCTGAAACGAAAAAAACCCGCTCAATGAGCGGGTTTTGGAATTCTTGCTGTCTCGTCTGAATTACAGAGCGATTACGTTAGCAGCAGAAGGGCCTTTGGCACCGTTAGTGATTTCAAACTCAACGCGCTGACCTTCAGCCAGAGTTTTGAAACCATTGCTCTGGATTGCAGAGAAGTGTACGAACACGTCTTTGCTGCCATCTTCCGGAGTAATGAAACCGAATCCTTTGGACTCATTAAACCACTTAACGTTACCTTTAATCTTAGACATCAAAATTACCTTTACATGAAAATTGGACACAAATGCTGTGTCGGGTATCAGTACAACAATTGTTAGCGGTTTTGTCCAGTGGCTTTTTGAAGAAAAGTGACAAAAGTCGCGTTAATTTTTCCTCCCCAATTTTTATCCTTTACTATTCAATAACTGGCTATTAAATCGCCAGCGTGTAAAGTTTTTTCAGTTAAAACTGAAACCGCATCCAGGCGAAGTAAACGTTGCCGTTGTTATAGGTGCCGGGGATGTAGGTCATCTGGAAGGTTGCCGGGCCATATCCCACAGAAGCCAGCGGCAAGAGCACCGGTATGGGAATGTAATTCCAGTTATCGCGGGCCGTCACGCCAGTGGTATAGCCAAGCCCCAGATGGACCTTATCATTCGATAGCGGTCGCCAGGTTTTTTCCCAGCCGTAACCCGCTACAGGCTCCCACTTATTGTAGGAATCCTTAAACGCCATCATGTAGAGGCCGTGCCAGTTACCTTTTTCATCCCAGCGTGACTGTCCGAACCCTGCTCCCCAGGGGCGCTCATTGTGGCGATCGGTCTTCTCTTTGTCATAAGCGAAGCGGGCATGCCAGGTTATGGCAGGCACATAGAGATCGTAATGCTGCGGCTTTTGCCAGGTTTGTTTTACATTATTCGTGAAGGTGCTCACCCAACTGTCGGAGGACGTTACGTCTTGTGCAGTCGCTACAGTAGAAAAAGAAACCTCAGCCAAAATAACAGAAAAAATTAAAATAAATTTATTAACAACTCTCACGATATTATTACCAATTATATATTCACTGCATGTTTGCGCACAGAATATGCTCATTGATATTCGCGAGGTATGCCCTTTTACTTTATTAATCATTAACGCCGCATAAAAAAACCCTGAAAATAGCTTGCACCTGATATTAATTAAACAGCAATTAAGCAAAACTAATACTGAGACGACAGGTTATTTACCGCCGAGATAATTAAAATCGGTAATGCAGCACGGTAAGCCGCTGCGGCCCCGGCATCGCAGCGCAACAGGGGAGCCGCGGGCGTTGCAGCAGCGCACACACGCAGAACAGCCTCTTCCTGCAGGGCCTTCATTGATATCGTTTTTCCGCTATTGCTTTTCCTGAGCGATCTATTTCCCGTCACACCCAAAAGCCACGACAGACAATAATTCTGCAATTACATTTAATTATTTTTAAAGACCCAGCTAACGAGCACACATATTATTACCCGCGTTAAACCAGGGTATTTTTACGACAGTCTGAACCCGCTGCTTTTCCTCCAGCGGCAGAGACGAATTATGCGCAACCGGCAGTGAAACCTTTTACACAAGCGATTTTAAAAAGCGCAGACGCAAGCCTCATAACGGTTTAACATTCGTACCACAATCGCGTTTGCGCATACGCGCAGGCACCATCGGCGAAGAGAATGAGCCCGGCCACAGCAAAATCGGAAACATTGCCCCTCTAGTAGCCGATTTATTGATTTTAGTCAGCGAGACCGGGCCATTATTTCGGCACATTTTGTCACCTTATTTTCATTGCTACTTATCCTTCGCTCTGGGGGCGTCGGGAAACAGAGGAAACCATGCTAACGTTTATCGAGCTCCTGATCGGGGTGGTTGTCATTGTCGGCGTCGCCCGCTACATCATTAAGGGTTACTCCGCTACCGGGGTGCTGTTTGTCGGTGGTCTGACTCTGCTGATTGTCAGTGCCCTGATGGGTCACAAGGTGCTGCCATCCAGCGCCACCAGCACCGGTTACACCGCAACTGATATCATTGAATACATCAAAATCCTGCTGATGAGCCGCGGTGGCGATCTGGGGATGATGATCATGATGCTCTGTGGGTTTGCCGCCTATATGACCCACATCGGCGCCAACGATATGGTCGTTAAGCTGGCCTCAAAGCCGCTGAGCTATATCAACTCCCCTTACCTGCTGATGATTGCCGCCTATTTTGTCGCCTGCCTGATGTCACTGGCCGTATCGTCAGCGACGGGCCTCGGCGTACTGTTGATGGCAACCTTGTTCCCGGTAATGGTCAACGTGGGAATTAGCCGAGGTGCGGCGGCGGCCATCTGTGCCTCTCCGGCAGCGATTATTCTCTCCCCCACCTCCGGTGACGTGGTGCTGGCCGCTAAAGCCGCCGAGATGCCGCTGATCGATTTCGCCTTTAAAACCACCCTGCCGATCTCTATTGCCGCCATTATCGGCATGGCAATTGCGCACTTCTTCTGGCAGCGCTACCTCGATAATAAAGAGAACATCTCGCACGAACGCCTCGACGTCAGCGAAATCACCACCACGGCCCCCTCCTTCTATGCCATTCTGCCGTTTACGCCCATCGTCGGCGTGCTGATTTTCGACGGCAAGTGGGGCCCGGAACTGCATATCATCACCATTCTGGTGCTCTGCATGCTGATTGCCGCGCTGCTGGAATTTGTTCGCGGCTTCAATACGCAGAAGGTCTTTAGCGGCCTGGAAGTGGCGTACCGCGGCATGGCGGATGCCTTCGCCAGCGTGGTGATGCTGCTGGTCGCAGCCGGGGTCTTTGCCCAGGGGCTGAGCACTATCGGCTTTATCCAGAGCCTGATCTCTATCGCTACCTCGTTTGGTTCAGCGAGTATCATCCTGATGATGGTGCTGGTCGTTCTGACCATGCTGGCGGCGATGACCACCGGCTCCGGTAATGCGCCGTTCTACGCCTTCGTGGAGATGATCCCGAAACTGGCGCACTCGTCAGGTATTAACCCGGCCTATCTCACTATTCCGATGCTGCAAGCCTCCAACCTGGGCCGCACCATCTCCCCGGTTTCCGGTGTAGTGGTTGCCGTTGCCGGGATGGCAAAGATTTCGCCGTTCGAAGTGGTAAAACGCACCTCGGTTCCGGTGCTGGTTGGACTGATTATCGTGATTATTGCCACGGAAGTGCTGGTGCCTGGCACCGCCGTAGGCTAAGCCACGCCACAGCATAAAGCGCCTGCGGGCGCTTTTTGTGCTTTAATAAGCACCAGCAATATTTTGCCTTCAACCATCAGGAATTGACATGTTCAGAAAGGATTTCGTTTTGCCTGTCAGCGTCACCGCAGTTGCGCTGTGCGCTTTCCCGGCGCAGGCCGCCCCGCTTCAGGCGACGCAATACGCGGATTTCGATCGCTACGTGCTGGCGCTCTCATGGCAATCTGGTTTTTGCCAGAGCCTGCATGACCGCAACCGCGCAGCGCCAGATGAGTGCCGCCTGCAAAAAGAGCGTGACGACAAAACGACGATCCTCACCGTTCATGGCCTGTGGCCGGGCTTGCCGAAATCTATCGCCGCCCGCGGCGTCGACGATCGCCGCTGGATGCGCTATGGCTGCGCCACCCGCCCCATTCCCAATATGCCGGAAGCAAAAGCCAGCCGTAAATGCGACGCCGCCGAGACCGGCCTGTCGCTGACCGGAGCCGCGAAGCTGAACGAAGTGATGCCCGGCGCAGGCGGCAACTCCTGCCTCGAACGTTACGAATATGCCAAACACGGCGTCTGCTTTGGGTTCGATCCCGACGCCTATTTCGGCACCATGGTGCGCATGAACCAGGAAGTCAAAGCCAGCCCGCTGGGGCAGTTCCTTGCGGCCAACTACGGCAAAACCGTCACCCGCAGCGCCTTTGACGCCGCCGTCGCCAGAAGCTGGGGGCCGACAACGGTGAAAGCTGTCAAGCTCAGCTGCAGCGGTAATCCGGCCTATCTCACGGAAGTACAGCTTTCCCTCACCGCGGCCAGCATCAACGCCCCGCTGACAACCTCCTCATTTGTGCCACAGCCGCATCCGGGCAACTGTGGCAAACAGTTCGTGATCGACAAAATCGGTTACTGAGATCTTACCCTTTTCGTGCGTCCGGGCGGACCAGGTCAAAGCGTTGATCCTCGCTAATGGCGAAGTACGCCGTCGGGCCACCGGCGCGCAGCACCGGCTGCGCTTTCGCCGTCTGATAGATCCCGTCCTGCAGCAGGTTTTCGTCAATGTGGACTCCCACCACTTCCCCCAGCACGAGCCAGGTATCGACCGGAGCGCCGCTGGCGGCAGTCAGCTGGATACACTGGGACAGGCGGCACTCAAAGTTGACCGGACTTTCGGCGACGCGCGGCACCTTCACCACCTGGCTCTCCGCTTTGGTCAGCCCGGCACGTAAAAATTCATCCTCCCCGTGCGCAAGGCTGGCAGAGGTCTCATTCATGGCGCTGGCCAGCTCACGGGTGGTGAGATTCCAGACAAACTCCCCGGTCTCGACAATATTGCGCACGCTGTCCTTCCAGCCGGTGCTGGCAAAACCGATGATGGGCGGATGGTAATTAAAACAATTGAAGAAGCTGTAGGGGGCCAGATTGGGGCGTCCTTCAGGATCGCACGAGGCAATCCAGCCAATCGGACGTGGGCCAACAATGGCATTGAGTGGATCGTGCGGCAGGCCGTGTCCCTGGGAAGGTTGATAAAAGTACATAGCGCTCTCTGAACAGGTTTGGAATGTAAACCGGCAGGCACGGATTACGCTTCGCTCATCCCCCTGCCCCAAGAGGATCAGCGTAACGCAATCCGTATGAAATGAAGAATGAATATTTGTCGTTTATCGACGCTTATCAGCAGCGCTCACTTTGTAAGGGCGCATAAAAAGGATAATCCAAATCGACGAACGATCACGTTTTTCGTACAAAATTCATACTATCGAGGCAGATGATAGCCCGGAACTCAATCCACGCCATGAATGTGACAGCCATCACTTCAAACCCGGGCGCAGACTCAGTATTATCAGTTAACGTTAAACCCTCGCTACCGGATGGCGAGGGTTTTCTTTTGGCATCTTCTGCGGTTGTCGCAGCATTAACGACATGGAGTAAATAATGTCCAGACCCACCATTATCATTAACGAACTCGATGCTGAACGTATCGACCGCCTGCTGGAGCAACCGGCCTTTGCATCGCTGCCCGTCGCAGATGCCCTGAACGCTGAACTGGATCGTGCCCAGATGTGTGCCCCGCAGGACATGCCGTCCGACGTGGTCACCATGAACAGCCAGGTGAAATTCCGCGATCTGACCACCGGGGAAGTGCGTACCCGCACGCTGGTCTACCCGGCGCAGATGACCGACAGCAGCACGCAACTGTCGGTCCTGGCACCGGTGGGGGCCGCGTTGATTGGCCTGCGTACCGGCGACACTATCCACTGGGAACTGCCAGGCGGTACTGCCACGCATCTGGAGGTGCTGGAACTGCTCTGGCAGCCTGAAGCGGCAGGCGAATACCTGCGCTAAGCCCATCTGAATAAGCGTTTACGCGCTTAACCCAGAGGATGCCCGGGCATCCTCTTTCCGGCCTTCCGCGATCAGATCACGCCGCCAGGCATAGGGTTGACCAGCCCCGTGACCCGCTCTTTTGCCACTTCCGCGCTTTGTGCACCAGGTACCAGAATAATTTTCCGGCAATCTTCCTGACGCTTATCAAAGATCTCATACCCGCGAGCCGCCTCTTCAAACGGCATATAGTGGGTGACGATCTCTTCTGGCGTGAGCAGCCCCTGCTCGATCAGCGGCAACAGTTCACCCAGCCAGGCATGAACGTCAGTCTGCCCCATTTTAAAGGTGAGCCCTTTGTCAAAGGCATCGCCAAACAGGAAACCATGAATAAAGCCGGCATAGACGCCCGGCACGCTGACGATCCCACCGCGCCGTACCGCAGCAATACACTGCCGCAGGGCTTTACCGCTGCTGCCCTCGAGCTTGAGGTTGGTCAGCACCGTTTCGGTGGTGCTCCCTTTCGCCTCAAAACCTACCGCATCGATAACAGCATCCACCCCACGCTGGCCCCGGGTCTGCTCAATGATTTTTTCTGCGGCATCGTCGTCGCGATCAAAGTTAATCGGGATAGCGCCGTACCGGTCCTGGGCGAAGCGCAGTCGGTAGTCGTGATGATCGACGATAAAAATCTGTTCAGCCCCGAGATAACGTGCGCAGGCAACGGTCAGGAGGCCTACTGGCCCGGCGCCAAACACCGCGACGCTGCTGCCCTGAGTAATCTGGGCATTTTTGGCGGCCTGCCAGGCGGTGGGCAGGATGTCCGACATGAACAGGGCCTTATCATCTGACAGCAGCGGCGGCACCTTAAAGGGGCCGACGTTGCCTTTTGGCACGCGGACATATTCCGCCTGGCCGCCGGGCACGCCACCGTAAAGATGGCTATAGCCAAAAAGCGCAGCCGGAGGTGGGATCTGTTTTTTATTCAGGGAGGCGCCGCGCCCGCTGTTGGTATTTTCACAGGCGGCATAATGCTGCATGCGGCAGAAAAAGCAGTCGCCGCAGGCAATGACAAAGGGGATCACCACGCGATCGCCCTTAGCGAGGTTTTTCACCTCTCGGCCGGTCTCCACCACTTCCCCCATAAACTCATGGCCGAAGATATCGCCATGTTCCACCTTAGGGATCTTCCCATGATAGAGGTGCAGATCAGAACCGCAGATCGCGGTGGCGGTAATGCGCAGGATAATATCGTCAGCTTGTTCGATGGCCGGATCGGGTACCGTTTCAACCTTAACGTTATGTGGGCCATGATACGTCAATGCTTTCATTCGACCTCCGGATTCAGAGAAAAAATGCGGGCTTACCTTAAAAGGGTAGCCATCAGCGGGGATATACCGGGAAATTGCACGGCTTTGGGATTATTCCTGGCCTGCAAGCGCGACGGCAGAACAACAACAAGCGGGACGATATTAAAAAATGCCTGCCAGCTATCAGAATTTGCTTATATTTTGTGTTTGAATGGATTAAGCGTAAATAAACAGGGAGAAACGGTTATGTACCAGACGATTATTATGCCGGTAGATGTTTTTGAGATGGAATTGAGCGACAAGGCGATTCGCCATGCTGAATTCCTGGCGCAACAGGATGGTATTATTCACTTACTGCATGTTTTACCGGGATCTGCCACCTTCGGATTGCATCGCTTCGCCGCGGACATGCGCCGCTTTGAAGAGCATATCGAAAAAGAAGCACAAGCCCGGTTAAAAACCATGATCGGCCATTTCAGCATCGACTCATCACGACTCAGAACCCATGTCTGTTTTGGGAATGTGCGTGACGTAGTGAATGAGATGGCCAGCGAGCTGAAGGCCGATATCGTGGTGATCGGGTCGCGTAACCCGTCAATCTCCACCCATCTGCTGGGGTCGAACGCCTCCAGCGTGATTCGCCACGCCTTTGTGCCGGTGCTGGTCGTGAGATAAAAAAAAGAGGCTACCTCAGGGTAGCCTCTTTACAGTGCAGGTGTTGTCTTACGTTCTTATGCTGTTTTGGTACGAATCAGATGATCAAAGGCGCTCAGTGACGCTTTCGCCCCTTCGCCGGTGGCGATGATGATCTGCTTGTACGGTACGGTGGTGCAGTCGCCCGCCGCAAATACGCCCTTCACGCTGGTTTCACACTTGGCGTCGATGATGATCTCGCCCATGCGGTTACGCTCAATGGCGCCTTCCAGCCAGGTAGTGTTCGGCAGCAGACCAATCTGAACGAAGATCCCGGCCAACGCTACGCTGTGCACATCGCCGCTCACGCGGTCGCGGTACTCAAGACCGGTCACTTTGCTGCCATCGCCTTTCACTTCGGTGGTCTGGGCGTTCAGGATGATGTCGACGTTGTTCAGGCTACGCACTTTATCCTGCAGAACCTGATCGGCTTTCATCTCCGGCGCAAACTCCAGCAGCGTAACGTGCTCCACGATACCGGCGAGGTCGATTGCCGCTTCCACACCGGAGTTACCGCCACCAATTACCGCCACGCGCTTGCCTTTAAACAGCGGGCCGTCGCAGTGTGGGCAGTAGGTCACCCCTTTGGTGCGATACTGCTCTTCGCCAGGCACGTTCATGTTGCGCCATTTAGCACCGGTGGCAATGATGACGCTGCGTGCTTTCAGCACCGCACCAGACGCTGTCTCAATCTCGTGGAAGCCGCCTTCCTGCGCCGCAGGCACCAGTTTGCTGGCGCTCTGGCTGTCGATCACATCCACTTCATATTCGCTGACGTGCGCTTTCAGGGCGCCAGCCAGTTTCTGTCCTTCGGTTTTAGGTACGGAGATGTAGTTTTCAATATCTACTGTATCCAGTACCTGGCCGCCAAAGCGTTCGCCCATCAGACCGGTGCGAATACCTTTACGGGCAGAATAAACCGCAGCCGCCGCACCCGCAGGGCCGGAACCGACGATCAGCACATCATAGGCATCACGCTTGTTCAGCTCTTCTGCCGCACGTTTTTCAGCGCCGGTATCCACTTTAGCGACGATTTCAGCCAGCGTCATACGACCCTGACCAAACTCTTTACCGTTCACAAATACCGCCGGGACGCCCATCACGTTACGATCGGTGATTTCGTTCTGGAACACCCCACCGTCGATGGCGGTGTGTTTGATGCGCGGGTTCAGCACCGCCATCAGGTTCAGCGCCTGCACTACGTCCGGGCAGTTATGGCAGGAGAGCGAGTAGTAGGTTTCGAACTCAAAATCACCATCCAGATCGCGGATCTGCTCAAGCAATGCCTGCGCTTCTTTCGACGGATGACCGCCGGTCCACAGCAGGGCCAGCACCAGTGAGGTAAATTCGTGTCCCAGCGGAGAACCGGCAAAGCGCGGCCCCTGGGTTGAACCTGGGTTGGTGATCAGGAAAGAGGGTTTACGCACCGCAAGCGCGTTATCTTCCTTAAAAGTGACCTTTTCGGACAGGTCGGCGATCTCCGCCAGCAGTTCCTTGATTTCTGCCGATTTAGCGCTGTCATCCAGCGTGGCAATCAGCTCAACAGGTTTGGTCAGCTTCTCAAGGTAGGCTTTGAGCTGGGTTTTCATATTTGTGTCGAGCATTCTTTATCTCCTGCTTAAAAAACATCATCATGCAAGCGGCCTAATCCTGGCTGCCTGAGTGCAACTTGCATCATGGTGCTGGAATGAAATGGGCGCGGATGCGCCCATTGAATGCCGGGTGGCACTTCGTTTACCCGGCCTACGTTTTGTAGGCCCGTGCAAGCGCAGCGCCGCCGGGCGTTGCAGACTTAGATTTTACCAACCAGGTCTAAAGAAGGTGCGAGGGTCGCGTCGCCTTCTTTCCATTTCGCCGGGCAGACTTCGCCTGGGTGAGAAGCAACGTACTGAGCAGCTTTCACTTTACGCAGCAGGTCAGATGCGTCACGGCCGATGCCTTCAGCTGTAACTTCTACCGCCTGGATGATGCCCTGCGGGTCAACGATGAAGGTACCACGGTCTGCCAGACCCTGATCTTCACGCATGTTGTCAAAGTTACGGGTCAGGGCGCCAGTTGGGTCGCCGATCATCGCATATTTGATTTTCGCGATGGTTTCAGAGCTGCTGTGCCATGCTTTGTGAGTGAAGTGGGTGTCAGTAGAGACAGAGTAGATATCTACGCCCAGCTTCTGGAACTCGCTGTAGTGGTCAGCAACGTCACCCAGTTCAGTCGGGCAGACGAAGGTGAAGTCAGCTGGATAGAAGAAGAAGACGCTCCAGCGACCTTCGGTATCTTTCTCGGTAACTTCGATGAATTCACCGTTTTTGAACGCCTGGTTTTTGAAAGGTTTGATTTTGGTATTAATTAAAGACATCTGTACTTCCTCCGTGTTTTCGTTGAGGTGTAAGGTACCTAACTTTGCCGATCCGAGCCAATGCGTTTGCATTATCAAATCAATCAGCGATACCTAACAACCCTGCACAAGAAACTGCGTGAACTAAAAAAGTAAAAAGGCCGCCTTGACGGCGGCCCTGATACCCGACTAACCCGAGGGCTCTTCGGAGCCAGCCACGCTGGCGATGTGTTGCGCTCTACATGACCTTTAGCAAGGCCGTAACAGCGAAGAGGATTACACCACCCACCCCAGCAAAGGGCAATTAGCATAGACGTTGTAATACCTATGGCTGTGATAGGTTTTATCTAATCATCTCTTTGTTATTGATTTTATAAGCATTTAAAATGCGCCTATCACGCTCTCGCCATTTTTCGCCCATGCTGGAGAGTAACCCGCACCGTTAACGCTTTTCGCCGCCAAAGGCTCTGCCATAACCTGGCGCGATTATGCACAGTCCAGCAGTAAAACGTTCCTGAACACTCCCCCAGCCCCGACATCCTTACGTTTAAAAAAGCTGAAAGGTCACGAAGCCATTAAGGATGCTCTGGATGCCGCAGTTCCTTCAGCTATCTATTACATGAATAATGGAATAAATGACAGGGAGCCGCATGATTACTGAATGCTAAGCAACGCAAATTAACGCGTGCCAGCACCTGACAAAGAGTCAAGGGGGAATATCAATATTCCCCCCCATTTTATTTGACTAAAATTATTCACTTCTGGGCTAGCTTGTTTATTCAATTAATCTGCAACCATGATATATTAAGTACAAATTCAAGCGTCGTTAAGTCAGCTATTCTAATGGATAATGAATATCTGGCTAACCTTTATAGTTATATTATATATGCCACTTATGGCAAAACAGCTTATCAGGATGAGTTATGGCTAATCTTTATGACCTCAAAAAATTTGACTTAAATCTTTTGGTGATTTTTGAGTGTATATATCAACATCTTAGTATCAGTAAGGCTGCGGAGACGCTTTTTATTACCCCTTCCGCCGTCAGCCAGTCCTTGCAGCGGTTGAGAAACCAGCTCAACGATCCGCTCTTCATCCGGGCGGGAAAAGGCATCACCCCTACCACCGTTGGCATTAACCTGCATAAACATCTGGAAGAGAACCTGAACCAGATTGAGCAAACCATCAACATCATGCACTCCTCCGCTCTCAAAAAGAGCCTGGCGGTATACGCACCGCAAGTGCTGACGCCGGACCGGCTGTTCGGATCCATGAAGATGCTGATTCGTGAACACAATTATGAGATTGAGTACCACGATCTGTTATTGTGTAAAGAGAGCGCTGACGATCTGCTGGCCTATCGCAAAGCCGATCTGGTCTTCTCCTTTTCCCCTATAAACAATCGTTCGGTTATCTGTAGTCACTTCGTCACTGTTCCCGTTGTGTTAGTCTGTCGGCAGACGCACCCCCGCATCGGCGAGTCGGCAACCTTAGAGCAGCTGAACGAAGAGAAGTTTACCTACTTCATGACCAATGAATCTGGAATAAACCAGTTCCGTGCAGAATCGCATCAACATTTCCCGGATAGAAAATATGGTTTCCGTAGCGACTCTTTCTTCTCGCTTATTAACATGATCAGCTCTTCCAATTTGCTGGGTTACATCCCTGAAATTGCCTATAACCAATACCGCGACACCCTTAAGCTCAGAAAAGTCAACGCTCCTTTTGCGCTGCCCGATCTGAACATTTATATGATGTATAACCGCACTTCGGTAACAAGTAAGGTTTTTTCGAGTTTTATTGAGCAACTCAGCTCAGATGGCTTTAAGTATGATTAATGCTGGTAATGATCACCTGCGTCATTATAAATATGCCAGATTAATAATTCTGGCATATTGAATCCAGTTATTTAGTTCGCAGACTTATAATGCGCAAAGACGTTTTGCGGCGGCCAGCAGAGTGCTTTCCTGTTTAGCAAAACAGAGCCGAATTAATTTATGCGGGAATGGGTCGGCGCAGAATACCGAAAGAGGGATAGCTGCTACCCCCGCCTCTTTCGTCAACCATTTGCAGAAAGTGACGTCATCCAGATCGGAAATCGCACTGTAGTCCGCCAGCAGGAAATAGGTGCCTTCGCAGGGCAAAATTTCCAGCCGGCTGTCTCGCAGCGCGTCGATAAACAGATCCCGACGAGCACGATAAAAATCCGGCAGCTCACGGTAATGTTCTGGCTGGTTACGCAGCATATCGGCAATCGCCAGCTGTGCCGGGGTGTTGACCGCAAAAGTCAGGAACTGATGCACCTTACGCAGTTCGGCGCTAATGGCCGCTGGCGCCACGCAGTACCCTACCTTCCAGCCGGTCATATGGAACGTTTTACCAAACGAGGAGACGGCAATGGCCCGCTCGCGCAGCTGTGGATGCGCCAGCACGCTGGCATGCCCCGCCTCTGCAAAGCAGATATGCTCGTACACTTCATCGCTCAACACATAGATTTCGCGTTCCGCAATGGCCTGCCAGAGCGCAGCGAAATCTGCCTGCTGCCATACCGTGGCAGAAGGATTGTGCGGCGTATTCAAAATCACCAGCCGGGTTTTGCCACTCAGCAGCGCCGCGAAGGCCTGCCAGTCCGGGCGAAAATGCGGCGGCTGGAGCGCCACGCGTTTCACCACGCCACCCGATAACGCAATCGCAGGGGCATAGCTGTCGTAGCTTGGGTCAAAGCAGATCACCTCGTCGCCGGTACGCACCAGGGCGGTGATCGCGGCGTAGAGGGCTTCGGTCGCCCCGGCGGTGACGGTGATATCGCTGTTGGCATCCGGTTGATAGCCATACAGTTCCGCGGTTTTATCGGCAATCGCTTCGCGCAGCGGTTGCGCCCCCGTCATTGGCGCATACTGGTTTGCGCCGTTCGCCACATGATAAGCCAGACGTTGCTGAAGGTAGTCCGGGCCATCGAAATCAGGAAAACCCTGCGACAGATTAATGGCGTTGCATTGCTGCGCCAGAGCACTCATTTGCGTGAAGATCGTGGTGCCGAGAGCTGGGAGTTTACTCTCCGGAATCAAGGAGTTATTACGCATGTCGACGGACCTGTATGTAATACAAATGTTGCTGCCACTATAACACGATGCTAGTATTTGGCAATCAAGACGCTTAGACGTCTAAATCATAATGATATTCCTGGCCGAAGAGGTAATAAAGGAAGATGACAGACAACCTGCAACTCACAGCCCTGGTGGATGCCTGCCACTGGATCGGCGCAAAGGGCTGGGCCCCCGCCACCGGGGGTAACATGTCCGTGCGGCAGGATGACACCTGGTGCTGGCTCAGCGAATCCGGTAAAGACAAAGGCAGCCTGACGCCCGCTGACTTCCTGCAGGTTGAGATCGCCACCAACCGCGCCCCCTCCGGGCGTAAACCTTCCGCAGAAACTGGCCTGCATACTCTGATTTATCGCCTCTTCCCGGAGGCCAACGCGGTGCTGCATGTGCATACGGTTAACGCCACGGTGCTCTCCCGGCTGGTTAAAACGCCGGAGCTACGCCTCAGCGGCTTTGAGATGCAGAAATCACTCCGCGGCCAGACCAGCCACCTCGATACGGTGCCCATCGCCGTGTTTGATAACGACCAGGATATCGACGCCCTGGCCTCGCGAATCGCCCATTACGCCCAGGAATGTCCGCTGAATTATGGTTTTCTTCTGCGCGGTCATGGCTTAACCTGCTGGGGACGCGACGTGGCCGAAGCCCGGCGTCACCTTGAAGGCCTCGAATTCCTGTTCGAGTGCGAGATGCGTTTACGACAACTGGAGAGAGTATGATTCGCGCGATTGTGACGGATATTGAAGGCACCACCAGCGATATCCGTTTTGTCCACAATGTCCTGTTCCCTTATGCGCGCGAGCGGCTGGCAGCCTTTGTCAGCGCCCAGCAGTATGCCGAACCGGTCAATACCATTCTGGACAATCTGCGTGAAGAGATTGCTCAGCCGCAGGCCAGCACCCGCGATCTGATCGACACCCTGTTCGCCTTTATGGACGAAGACCGCAAATCAACGGCGCTGAAGGCGTTGCAGGGGATCATCTGGCGGGAGGGTTACGTCAACGGCGACTTCACCGGCCATCTCTATCCGGACGTTCTGCCCTCTCTCGAAAAATGGAAAGCGCAGGGCATTGATCTCTATGTTTATTCCTCCGGCTCCGTGGCGGCGCAGAAACTGTTATTTGGCTACAGCGACGAAGGTGATATTACTCATCTGTTCAGCGGCTATTTTGATACCCACATCGGTGCCAAGCGCGAGGTAGCGTCTTATCAGAATATTGCGGCCCAGATTGGCGCAACCCCCTCGCAGATCCTCTTCCTGTCGGATATTCATCAGGAGCTGGACGCCGCGGAACAGGCCGGTTTTCGCACCCTGCAGCTGATTCGCGGCGATGAGGACGGTGCCAGCCACCACCATCAGGTGCATCAATTTGACGACATCAATCCGGAGCAGATCCCTTCATGAGCGCATTGACCATTTATTCAGATAAAGAACCCAGCCAGCCGCAGTGGCACAGCACCGACGCTGAGGCGATCCAGCAGCAGCTGAACGCCCGCGGCGTTCGCTTTGAGCGCTGGGAAGCCGACCGCGACTTAGGCAGCGATCCGTCACCGGAGACGGTCATTAATGCCTACCAGCACGCCATCGATAAGCTGGTGGCGGAAAAGGGCTATCAGAGCTGGGATGTCATCAGCCTGCGCGCGGATAACCCGCAAAAAGAGGCCCTGCGGGCGAAGTTTCTCAATGAACACACCCATGGCGAAGATGAAGTGCGTTTCTTTGTCGAAGGCGCCGGGCTGTTCTGCCTGCACATTGACGACCAGGTCTATCAGGTTTTATGCGAGAAGAACGACCTCATCTCCGTCCCCGCCGGCACGCCGCACTGGTTTGATATGGGCTCTGAGCCGAACTTTACCGCAATCCGGATTTTCGATAACCCGGAAGGTTGGGTGGCGCAGTTTACGGGTGACGCGATAGCGGATGCGTATCCGCGGTTGCCTTAAGGTGCCCTGCCCCGGCCTACAAACGGTTGTAGGCCGGGTAAGCGTTAGCGCCACCCGGCATTATTCAGACCGCACCCTTGCCAAAAAATCCCTTCGCCACATCTTCCGGCCGCACCACACCCGTATCCAGCACCCAACCGCTAATTAACGCCGCAGGCGTGACGTCGAACGCCGGGTTATAGACCTGCGCCTCTTCAGGCGCCCACTGCACCGCACCGAAGCTCCCCGCCACGCCGGTCACTTCACGGGCATCGCGCTGTTCAATGGGGATCGCCTCACCGTTCGGGCAGTTCGGATCGAGCGTGGTTTGCGGGGCGGCCACATAGAAGGGAATACCGTGGAATTTCGCCAGCACCGCCAGGGAGTAAGTGCCGATTTTATTCGCCACGTCGCCGTTGGCGGCAATGCGATCCGCCCCCACCCACACCGCGTCCACCTGGCCTTTAGCCATCAGGCTGGCGGCCATTGAATCGGTGATAAGACTATACGGCACGCCCAGTTCACCCAGCTCCCAGGCCGTCAGCCTGCCGCCCTGCAACAGTGGACGGGTCTCATCCACCCAGACGTTGCTGACCTTGCCCTGCTGATGCGCCAGAGCAATCACCCCCAGCGCCGTGCCTACGCCCGCCGTCGCCAGCCCGCCGGTATTGCAGTGGGTGAGCAGGCGGCTGCCGGGCTTCACCAGCGCGCTGCCTCCATGGGCAATCGCGTCACAGAGCTGCCTGTCTTCTTCAATCAGGCGCAGCGCCTCTGCCCCCAGCGCCGGGACAAAATCCTCCTGCCACAGCGCCTGTTTCATGCGGTCGAGATTGTTCATCAGGTTGACCGCGGTCGGACGCGAGGCGCGCAGGGTCTCCAGCGCCACCGCCAGTTCATCCCGGCTGTGGCCGTTTTCCGCCAGCAGCGCCAACAGCAGGCTGGCAGACAGGCCAATCAACGGCGCACCGCGCACGCGCAGGGCGTGAATATGCCCTACCAGTGCCTCTACCGTTGTCGCATCCAGCCAGCGTTTCTCCTGCGGAAGCGCCTGTTGGTCGAGAATAAATAGCTGATTTTCCGTCACCCGCAGGCTGGTCGTCTGTAATCTCTGCATGTCGTTAATTCTCTGTTGCGTTGTTGTAGCACATTGTGTCAGGATAAAATTCAGATGTATAGACGTCTAAATGTCTTTATTACCGGAACAGATGAGGAACAGGCAATGTCGCAATACCATACCTTTACCGCTCAGGACGCCGTAGCGTATGCCCAACAGTTTGGCGGCCTCGACGATCCCACCTCGCTGGTGGAGGCGCAGGAGGTAGGCGACGGCAATCTCAATCTGGTGTTTAAAATTTTCGATAACGCAGGCGTCAGCCGCATCATCGTTAAGCAGGCCCTGCCCTACGTACGCTGTGTGGGGGAATCCTGGCCGCTAACGCTGGATCGCGCCCGTCTCGAAGCGCAAACCCTGGTGGAGCACTATCAGCACAGCCCGCAGCACACGGTCAAAATCTACCACTTCGACCCGGATCTGGCGGTAATGGTGATGGAAGACCTCTCCAGCCATAAGATCTGGCGCGGGGAGCTGATTAACAATGTGTTTTACCCCCAGGCGGCACGTCAGCTGGGGGAATACCTGGCTCATGCCCTGTTCCACACCAGCGATTTTTACCTGCATCCGCATACCAAAAAAGCGCAGGTGGCAAAGTTCCTCAACCCGGAAATGTGCGAGATCACCGAAGATCTCTTCTTCAACGATCCGTACCAGATCCACGCGCGTAATAACTACCCGACGGCTCTGGAAAGTGATGTCGCCGCCCTGCGCGAAGACGCCCAGCTGAAAATTGCCGTCGCCGCCCTGAAACACCGCTTCTTCTCCCAGGCCGAAGCGCTGCTGCATGGCGACATTCACAGCGGCTCAATTTTTGTCGCCGAGGGCAGCCTGAAGGCCATTGACGCCGAGTTCGGTTATTTCGGCCCGATTGGATTTGATATCGGTACCGCCATCGGCAACCTGCTGCTGAACTTCTGCGGCCTGCCGGGCCACCTCGGCATCCGGGATGCAGCGGCCGGGCGTGAACAGCGCCTGATCGATATCCAGGAACTCTGGAATACCTTCGCGGAACGTTTCCAGGCGCTGGCAACGGAGAAGTCCCGCGATGCGGCGCTCAGCGTGCCGGGTTATGCCAGCGCGTTTCTGAAAAAGGTCTGGCACGACGCCATTGGCTTCTGCGGTACAGAGCTGATCCGCCGCAGCGTGGGCCTGTCGCACGTGGCGGATATCGACACCATCCGTGATGACGAGATGCGCCACGAATGCCTGCGCCACGCCATCACCCTCGGTAAAGCGTTAATCGTGATTGCCGACCGTATCGACAGCGTGGATGAGCTGGTGGCAAGAGTGCGTCAGTACAGTTAAGTGCGGTCTGTTTGCCCGGTGGCGCTAACGCTTACCGGGCCTACGATTCGAATGTAGGCCGGGTAAGGCGAAGCCGCCACCCGGCAAAAACTCACCCCAGATACTCAATCACCGACAACCCGCCGTTGTAATCGGTGCTGTAGATAATCCCCTGGGCATCGACAAACAGATCGCAGGACTGGATCACCTGCGGACGGTTGGGTCGCGTATCCATCATCCTCTCCGGTGCGGCAGGCACCAGCGCCCCGGTTTCCACCGGACGATAGGGATCGGAGATATCGTACGCCCGCACCCCGGCGTTCTGGTAGGTGGCAAAAATCAGCGTTGAGCTGACAAAGCTCCCGGGGCGGTTCTCGTGCAGGTTATGCGGCCCGAAGTGTGCCCCTTTCGCCACATAATCCCGCTCGTTTGGCTGCGGGAAGGTGGAGATACTGACCGGATTCGACGGCTCGCGAATATCAAACAGCCAGATCAGCTTCTCTCCATCCTCCTGATTGTCGAGCACCGCTTCATCCAGCACCACCAGCAGATCCCGGTCCGGCAGCGGCAGCGCGGTGTGGGTGCCGCCGCCAAACGGCGGGCTCCAGTTGCGATGGCTGATCAATTTCGGCTGGCTGCGATCCTTTACATCCAGCAAGGTCAGGCCGCCGTCGCGCCAGCTGCCGTAGGCAGTATCCCCGGCGATAATCGCATGATGCAGGGCGTAGCGTTTGCCTTCCGGCCAGTTTGGGGTTTCGCCTGCCGCCTGGTTCATCCCCGGTAGCCACCAGCGTCCCGCCACTTCGGGTTTGCGCGGGTCCGCCAGATCGATGGTCAGGAAAATGTAATCGGTAAAGCCGTCGATCAGCGCCGAGACGTAGGCCCAGCGCCCGCCCACGTACCAGATGCGGTGAATGCCGATGCCACTTAGCGACAGGAAACTGATTTCCCGTGGCTTATCCGGGGTCGAAATATCAAAGATGCGCAGCCCGGCGCTCCAGCCTTTGTCCTGCACGTCACTGACCGTCTCCCCCACCTGGCGGGTGTAATAGACCTTTTCGTCAGCAAAGCGGGCATCGGCAAACAGATCCCGGGCGTTGATCACCAGCAGCAGGTCGTCATGGGCCTGCAGATGCACGTTCCAGGTGCCAGGCGGTGCGGGCACATAGCCCGCCGCCTTCGGGTTCTTCGGATCGCGCACGTCGACGATGGAAAAGCCCTGCGACACCATATGCCCAATATAGGCGAAGCCGCGATGCACCATCAGCTGTACGCCGTCCGGGCGTCCGCCCTGGTCGCTGTGGCCGATTAAGCGCATATTACGGCTGTATTCGGGGGTGGGTAATGCGGTCACGCAACCTCCTGTTGCCCGGTGGCGCTGCGCTTACCGGGCCTACAGTCCGTAGGCCGGGTAAGGCGCAGCCGCCACCCGGCAAAGTTTATTTTGCCTTCGCTTCTAACGTCGCGAACCACGGGGCGATAAAGTCGTCGGTCTGACCCCAGCCTGGAATGATCTTGCCTAAAGAGGCCACGTTCACCGCACCCGGCTGCGCCGACAGCAGCGCCTGCGGAATAGCCGCAGCTTTAAAGTCATAGGTTGCAGGCGTCGCTTCCCCGGCAATTTTGTTGGCGATCAGACGCACGTTCGTCGCGCCAATCAGCTTCGGATCGACCGCCACGCTCACTACCCACGGGCTGCCCGCTTCACGCATCAGCTGCAGATCCTGGTTGGAGATATCGATGCTGTAGAGTTTGATCTCGGTGCGGCCATTCTCTTTCAGCGCTTTATAAGCGCCCTGGCTGAAGGCATCCCAGGTGCCCCAGATAGCGTCGATCTTGCCTTTCGGGTATTTCGCCAGCACCGCGCCCACCTTGTTGGCGGTGTCGCCCTGCACATCGGACGATACCGCCCCGATGGACTCCAGCTCTTTAATGCCCGGGTTCGCCTTCAGCAGCGCCTGGTAAGCGGTCTGACGGCGCTCCATCGGTGGGAAGCCCGCCACCCACAGCTTGATGATGTTGGCCTTGCCGTTAAAATCCTTCACCAGCTGGCCGAACGAGAGGTTGGTCAGGGAGGCGTCATCCTGCTGGGTCACCGTCACGCCCGGGATCTCGCCGTTTACCGCAGTATCAAACACCGCCACCTTGATCCCGGCATCGACCGCCTTTTTCACCAGCGCGGTGGAGTACGGGTCACGCCCCTGAGAGAGAATAATCCCGTCATACTTCTGGCTGATGGCCTGGTTAACGAAGTCCTGGAATTTGGCATCGTCGCCGTTGCTTAAAAAGGTGCTGACCTTAAAGCCGAGCTTTTTCCCTTCCTGAATCGCCCCGGCCACAAACTGGGTGGTGTTGTCGTCAGAGCCGAGGTTACGGATCACCGCGATGCGGATCTGCCCCTCGTGGTTAGCAATGGCCGCTGGCACCGGCGCAGGCGTCGCCGCATAGCCCGGCAGTGAACTCAGTAATCCCAGCGTCAGCAAAGAGAGTGCAACTTTTTTCATTCTGTTATCCCGTTGTGTTGTTAGCGTTTTTGTACGTACGTCATCGCCAGTGCCACTGCAAGCACCAGCCCTTTTATAATGTCCATGGCGTAATAGGGTACCGAGAGCATCACCAGCCCGTTGGAGAGTACCCCGAGGATCACCGCCCCCACCAGGGTGCCCAGCGCGTTCGGTTTACCGGATCCCGCCAGCGAAAAGCCGATCCACGCCGCCGCCACCGCATCCATCAGATAGCCGCCGCCGGCATTCACCTGCGAGGAGCCAATGCGCGAGGCGAGCAGAATCCCGCCCAGCCCCGCCAGCAGCGAAGCGATCACATAGGCCGCCACCTTGTAGCGTGTGGTGCGGATCCCGGATAAGCGCGCCGCTTCCGGGTTACCGCCAATGGCGTACATCCGACGACCGTGGGTGGTGAGCGACAGCCCCAGCTGCGCCAGCAGCGTGACCGCCAGCATGATGATGACGATGGTCGGCACCTGCCCCAGCACGCCAAAGGCCGCCGGGATGGTCCCCTCCGTCATGTCGCCGCTCGGCAGGACCATGTTCTCGGTGATCGACCCGCCGTAGCTGTAGGTCATCGCCACCCCCTGAATCACAAACAGGCTGGCAAGAGTGGCAAGCATGTCGGGAATACGCAGGATGACAATCAAAAAGGCGTTAAACAGCCCCACCAGAGTACAGAGCGCGAGGGTGATCAGAATCGATTCGGTGGTGCCAAAGCCGTGCCAGACGAAGAGCGAGATCACCAGCGCATTCGCCAGCGACGCCGTCGACCCCACCGAGAGATCAAACCCGCCGATGGTCAACGAGATGGAGACCCCGACGGCAATCACCGTCACAATGGCGATGGAGCGCAGAATGTTGATGATGTTATTGGGGTCGAGGAAGTTCTCCGACGCCAGGCCGAAAATGGCCACCAGCGCGACCACCGTCAGCAACATGCCCCATTTGTAGAGAAAATCGAAAATGTGCTGACGGCCAGACGCCGCCGCATTGACTGAAAGGGCCTTGCTCACGACGCCGTTCCTCCGGTTGAATAATAAAGTAATGTCTCTTCACGGGCGCTTGCCCCGTCCACTTCCGCCACGATGCGCCCGTCCCACAGCACGCAGATGCGGTCGCACAGCCCCACCAGCTCAGCGAACTCGCCCGAGGCGTAAATCACCCCTTTGCCTTCCCGCGCCAGGCCGTCAATAAGCTGGAACAGATCGGTTTTGGCCTTCACGTCCACCCCTTTAGTGGGCTCGTCGAAGATCAGCACTTGGGCGTTGCCGCGCAGCCACTTGCCAATCGCCACTTTTTGCTGATTGCCGCCGGAAAGGCGGCGCAGGATCTGCCCTGGCCCGCGGGTGCGCACCCCCACCCGGGCGATCACCTCTTCCGCCCAGCGCCACGCCTGGCGATGTCCAAACAGACTCCAGCGTGAAAAGGTCTTATCCGCTGACACAGCCAGGTTCATGCTCACCGGCTCATCGATAAAGATGCCCTCTTTACGCCGCTCCTCCGGCACCAGCGCCAGCCCGCGCAGCACGGAGTCTGCCGGGTCGCGCGGCGTCCAGGGCTGATGGTTCAGCTCGCCCTTCGCCACCTGGCTTTTGGTCGCCCCAAAGAGCGCCTTGCAAAGTTCGGTTTTCCCGGCCCCCGCCAGCCCGGCGATGCCCAGGATCTCGCCTTTACGCAGATGCAGGGAGATATCCTTCAGCAGCCCTTCGTCGTGCAGCCCTTCCACCCGCAGCAGCGTTTCGCTGCTGTGCTTTGGTCGCGCAGGCGGGTAGATATCGCTCAGCTCATGGCCGAGCATCTTCTCGACGATCGCCTCCCCGCTGAGATCCGCCATCGGGCCGGACTCAATCAGCTTGCCGTCGCGCAGCACCGTTAAGGTGTCACAGATCGCCTTCAGCTCATGGATGCGGTGGGAGATAAACACCACCCCGATCCCCTGCTGTTGCAGGCGACGCACCACGGCGAACAGCCGCTCGCTCTCGTGGGCGTCCAGCGGCGCGGTAGGTTCGTCGAGAATAAGAAAGCGGCAGTGATGGGAGAGCGCCCGCGCCAGCAAAATTTGCTGCTTCTCCGCCAGGGTGCAACTGTCGATGGAACGTCGCACGTCGAGGGGGACGTCGAGCTGCGCCAGCGCCTGCCGGGCCTGCTCCCGCATCGCGCCCCAGCGAAAGCGGTGTCCCGGCTGCGCCAGATGGTCGAGCATGATGTTTTCTGCGATGCTGAGGCCGGGGATCAGCGCCACGTCCACCTCCTGCTGCACCAGGTGGATACCCAGCTGTTTGGCATCCACCGGCTCACGAATGACGACGGGATGATTGTTAATGCTGATTTCGCCCGTATAGTGGGCGTGCGTCCCGCACAGCACCGCCATCAGCGTGGACTTCCCGGCACCGTTCGCGCCCGTGAGCGCGTGTACCGATCCGCCCGTCAGGGTGAAATCCACCTGCGACAACGCCTGAAAGCCAGAAAAAGCCAGGCTGATGCCGCGCATCTCGAGGCGACTGAGTATCATCCGCTGCAATCCTGTATTAATCTTTTGATTTATAGAATTTTTCACAGCACTGGCTGGCTGGCAACGACGGAAAAAGCATAAGATAAAGCAAAATAGTATTAGCCATCCGGATGTCCAGACATAACATCAGGTTAGCGCTTCGCAAAAAGGAAACCCTCATGAGCAACACTGACATCCGCGTCGTTCCCGGCCCGGCAAACTACTACTCCCACCGCGGTGCTCTGGCTCGCCTGGACGATTTTTTTACCCCGGAGCAACTCTCCCGGGCGGTATGGATCTACGGTGAACGCGCCCTGACCGGGGCCCGACCGTTCCTGCCGGAAAGTTTTGACGCGGCTGGGGCAAAACGGGTGCTGTTTAAAGGCCACTGTAGCGAGCGCGATGTGAATCAGCTTGCAAAAGCCTCCGGCGCGGATCGCAGCGTGGTGATTGGCGTCGGCGGCGGCGCGCTGCTGGATACCGCCAAAGCGGTGGCCCGCCGCCTGGGTCTGCCGCTGGTGGCTATTCCCACCATCGCGGCCACCTGTGCCGCCTGGACCCCGCTGTCGGTGTGGTACAACGACGCCGGGCAGGCGCTCCATTTTGAGATCTTTGACGATGCCAACTATCTGGTGCTCGTCGAGCCCGAGATCGTCCTCAATGCCCCGGCAGAGTATCTGCTGGCGGGGATCGGCGACACGCTGGCGAAATGGTATGAAGCGGTGGTGCTGGCGCCAGAGCCCGAACAGCTGCCGCTGACGGTGAGGCTCGGCATTAACGGGGCGCTGGCGATCCGCGACGTGCTGCTGGCGCACAGCGAGCAGGCGTTAGCCGACCAGACGCGGCGCGAGGTGACGCGCGAGTTTCATGACGTGGTGGACGCCATCATCGCCGGTGGCGGCATGGTTGGTGGGCTCGGGGAGCGCTACACCCGCGTGGCGGCAGCGCATGCGGTGCATAACGGCTTAACGGTGCTGCCTCAGACCGCGCCATTCCTCCACGGCACCAAAGTGGCGTACGGGATTCTGGTGCAGAGCGCCCTGCTCGGCCAGGATGATGTGCTGCGCGAGCTGGTCGCGGCGTACCAGCGTTTTAACCTGCCCACCACCTTGCGTGAGCTGGAAGTGGACATCCATAACCGCGAGGCGCTGGACCGGGTTATCGCCCATACCCTGCGCCCGGTAGAGTCGATCCACGCCCTGCCGATCGCCCTGACGCCAGAGGTTCTGCGCGCCGCGTTTGAAAAAGTAGAAAACCTCAGCCGCCCGGCGCATTGACGCCGGGAACTGGCCCTCTATACCTAATGATGATCATCACCACTCTCGTAACGAGGTCATCATGCAGATCGATTTAACAGGTAAAAAGGCGCTGGTTACCGGTGCCAGTCGTGGGATAGGCCGTGCCATTGCGCTCTCCCTGGCACGTGCTGGCGCCGATGTGGTTATCACCTATGAGAAATCCGCCGATAAAGCCCAGGCCGTCGCGGATGAGATCCGCGCGCTGGGGCGGCACGCCGAGGCGATCCAGGCCGACAGCGCCAGCGCCCAGGCGATTCAGGATGCCGTCACCCAGGCGGCGCGAAGCCTCGGCGGGCTGGATATCCTGGTGAACAACGCCGGGATTGCGCGCGGTGGTCCGCTGGAGACGATGACCCTGGCGGACATTGATGCCCTTATCAACGTCAATATTCGCGGGGTGGTGATCGCCATTCAGGAGGCGCTGGTTCACATGTCCGACGGCGGGCGCATCATCAACATCGGCAGCTGTCTGGCGAACCGCGTCGCCCAGCCGGGCATCGCCGTTTACTCCATGACCAAATCGGCACTTAACTCCCTGACTCGCGGGCTGGCGCGCGACCTCGGACCACGCGGGATCACCGTCAACCTGGTCCACCCCGGCCCTACACACAGTGATATGAACCCGGAAGATGGCGAGCAGGCGCCCGCCCAGCGTCAGCTTATTGCCCTCGGGCACTACGGGCAGGCGGAGGATGTCGCCGCCGCGGTGACCTTCCTTGCCAGCCCGGCTGCCGGGCAGATCTCCGGCACCGGGCTGGATGTGGACGGCGGGCTGAACGCCTGACGCTTGCTCGCAGAACTGATGTATGCCTCTGTCGTCCGGCAGAGGCGTTTTCGACCCGCCTCGACAAACTCATTTTTGCCGCTTTTTCCGCTCTTCTCCTCGCCCTACAGTACCCCCATAAGTAATTCGGAATTTATCTAATAGTCTTATTATTTCCTTATATTTTGTGTGGGCGTACAGTGGAGGTACGGATGAAGATTGTCTGGTCAAAAACCGCGGAGAAGCAGTTAGCGAAAATCGATTCTCGCTATCGCTGGCGCATTGCACGCAGGCTGGCGAGTCTGGATGACCATGCCGCTCCCGTGGCAGATATTAAAAAATTGTCCTCACCCGAAAACCACCATCGATTGCGGGTGGGTGATTACAGGGTCATCTACACCCTTGAAAATCAGCAAAGTGATACCTGTTATGTGGTATCCGTTAAGCGTCGAACAACAACCACCTATCTTCATGAGGAGCATATGGAATATGACTGTGCAGTTGATTAAGGATGAAGAGGGAAAAACGCAATATGCCGTCATTCCGTACAGGGACTATCTTCGCATGCGCTTAGCCATGCTGGAGCAGGATGACGACGATGAAAGCGAATGGGAAGACATTCCATACGAATCAGATATCTACGATAATGTTGGCTTGCCGGGAGAGGTCTGCAACGTAATGCATAGCGAAAACGTCAGCCTGCAGGCGGCCTGGCGCATCTACCGCGGTCTTTCCCAGCAGGAGGTGGCCGACAAGCTGGGCATCAGCCAGTCCGCCGTATCACAGCTTGAGGCCGTGGACTCCCGCCCGCAAAAACGCACCCGCGAAAAGCTGGCGGCCATCTATGGCTGTAAGCAGGAGCAGATCAGCCTCTACTTACCGAAAGAGGGTTAACAGCACTTCGCGCCGCCTTTACCGCCGTAGCGGGCATCCTGGCGATCGCGGAAAAACGCTTCGTAGGTCATCGGCGTCTGGTCAGGATGATTGACGCGCATATGCTCGACGTAGTTGTCGTAATCCGGCACGCCGATCATCATTTTTGCGGCCTGACCTAAATATTTACCGGCTTTTGACAGGGTATCGAACATCACGTTTCTCTCACAAAAAGGTAGGCCGGGTAAGCGCTAGCGCCACCCGGCACACAGGTTAATGCGCCCCTTTCGCCTGGGTCACAATCTCTTCATAGTTGGCTGGCATCGGCTCATACGGCGTCTCTTTCGCCGTAGGTTTGTCCTGATTCAGGGCGGCCAGCGCGGTCTTCAGAGAATAGAGCGCCAGCACCACAACCACAACCATAAAGAAGATGGTCAGTCCGGCATCCAGACGGTTGTTAAAGACCAGCTGGGAGAGCTGCGACTCGGTATACTGCGCTGGGATCTTGCCGCTGTCGATCAACGCCTGGAACTTGTTGGCGATGGCCAGGAAGCCCACTTTGGCATCGCTGCTGAAGGCTTTCTGCCAGCCTGCGGTCAGGGTACAGATCAGCAGCCAGGCGGTTGGCACCAGAGCGACCCAGGCGTAACGCTGGCGTTTCATCTTGAACAGCACCACCGCACAGAGCATCAGCGCCATACCGGCCAGCATCTGGTTAGCGATACCGAACAGCGGCCACAGGGTGTTGATGCCGCCCAGCGGATCGACTACCCCCTGATGCAGGAAGTACCCCCAGGCCAGGACACAGAGCGCCGTCGCCAGCAGGTTGGCAGGCAGCGATTCGGTGCGTTTCAGGTTAGGTGAAATGACTCCCAGCAGATCCTGCAGCATAAAGCGCGCCGCACGTGTCCCGGCATCCACCGCCGTCAGGATAAAGAGCGCTTCGAAGAGGATGGCGAAGTGATACCAGAACGACACATCCATCAGACCGCCCAGCGCGCCGTGCAGAATGTAGGCCATGCCCACCGCCAGGGTTGGCGCACCGCCCGCGCGGGAGATAATCGACTGCTCGCCCACCTCGTTGGCGATCTGGGAGAGGGTATCCGGGGTAATGCTAAAGCCCCAGCCGCTGACCACCTGCGCCGCAGAGGCCACCACGTCCGCCGTACCGGCAGGCGCCAGCACCGCAATCGGGCTGTTCATTGCAAAGTAGACGCCCGGATCGATAATGCAGGCGGAGACCAGCGCCATAATGGCAACAAAGGACTCCATCAGCATACCGCCGTAGCCGATAAAGCAGGCCTGATTTTCATTAGCCAGCATCTTCGGCGTGGTGCCGGAGGCGATCAGGGCATGGAAGCCAGAGACCGCGCCACAGGCGATGGTGATAAACAGGAACGGGAACATATTGCCGGACCAGACCGGACCGGTGCCATCAATAAACTTTGTTACCGCAGGCATGGTCAGGGTCGGGCGCATGATCAGAATGCCAATCGCCAGGCCGACAATGGTGCCGATTTTCAGGAAGGTGGAGAGGTAATCGCGCGGGGCCAGCAGCAGCCACACCGGCAGCACCGCCGCCACAAAGCCATAGCCCACCAGCATCCAGGTCAGCTGCACGCCGGTATAGTCAAAGTACGGTGCCCAGGTTGGGCTCTCTGCCACCCAGCCACCGGAGATAATGGCGAAGACCAGGAAGACCAGGCCAATCACCGACACTTCGCCGATGCGCCCCGGCCGCAGATAGCGGATGTAGATCCCCATAAAGATTGCCAGCGGAATGGTAAAGGCGACGGTATATGTCCCCCACGGGCTGTGGGTCAGGGCTTTCACCACGATCATCGCCAGCACCGCGAGGATGATCACCATAATCATAAAGCAGGCCACCAGCGCAATCACCCCGGCGGTCGGCCCCATCTCCTCTTTTACCAGCTCACCGAGGGAACGCCCGTCGCGGCGAGTGGAGACAAACAGGACCATAAAGTCCTGCACTGCGCCTGCCAGCACCACCCCGGCGAGGATCCAGATCATCCCCGGCAGGTAGCCCATCTGCGCGGCCAGTACCGGCCCCACCAGCGGCCCGGCCCCGGCGATAGCGGCAAAATGGTGACCGAACAGCACTTTTTTGTCGGTTGGCACATAGTCCAGCCCATCGTTATGGCGCACCGCAGGCGTCATGCGCGTCGAATCGACCGAGAGGACGTTATGGGCAATAAACTTGCCGTAGAAGCGATAAGCAATCAGATAGATACAGACCGCCGCGACGACTATCCACAGCGCATTGATCTGCTCCCCCCGGTTAAGGGCGATATAGCCCAGGGCAAAGGCACCCACAACGGAGAGCCCTGCCCATAAAAGGTATTTCCCTGAGTTGTTCATAGTCGTTGTCCGTTGTCGTGAAACAGTGAGATGTTACATTTTGTTTCTAGAACAACCCTTAAAATTTAACAACTTTAAAACGCAATAATGTGTGGTCAAACCAGAGATTTACACCACAGTGTTAAGCCGATCACGACCAGGTCCCCTGGGGGCTAACGAAAAATCCCCGCACAGAGGCGGGGATCGAGAGAAAGCAAAGGCGCTTAATTACACCTTTTTATATTCACGGTGGGTAAGTACTTTATTTTCATTAAAGGTCAGTACCAGCGTCACGGATTCATCATAATTTACCGGAACGATAACATAGAGTGCGCGACCCTTGACTTTCGAGTGATATAACCACGTATTCTGGTGGTTGTAATCCTGCGGAATATCTGGTCGCCCCAGCAGAAGTAATACATCCTTTTTGGTCGTCTTACCCGGCACCAGTTTTTTATCCAGTTCGCTTTCCTGGAGTTTACTGACGCTTCCCTGTTGCGTCCGATCGATATTGCCAATACAACCGCTGAGCATCCCCATAAAAAATACCCCCGCCAGAATAAAGGCTGATGTTTTTATGGTGATCCTATTTACTGGTGTAACCTTCATATTGTTCGACCTTTTCGTCCAGGTAGATCTGATTTTCACTGTCATACTTCAGATGGGTCGCGTACAGGACGCAGTAGCCACTCTTATCCGAAACGGAAAGGCGGAACTCATAGGTTTCCCCTTTTTGCGGCACAAAGGTATAGCTTACAAAGCTACAGCCATAGAGAAACCTGAACCCAACCCGGGTCGGCGTTCCGGCATACACCTTTGTGTCGTAATAGGTGTCTTTATAGCGATCCGGATCGTTGCTGGCTTTCGGGAAGCCCAGATCGTGGGTGGGTCGTAATACAACAATGCTGGTAAAATCAACCGCACCATCTTTATTACCGTGCTGACTGATGGTAAACCCTGGCGGATTACCAATCATGCGAACATTTGCCGTATTTTGCTCGGAATCCGGCGGCGGCGTATAAGGTACTTTTCCCCAGTAGGTAGCGCATCCTGATAATAATAATGATGCAGCGAGCGCCCCTGGAATATATCCCATTTTTTTCATTGTCATTTCCTGTATATTCATGCCGCCGCGCAGCATAGCGAAAATTCGTAACGGCGACCATCCTGGCGCAATTAAAAAAAGGTTTTTTAGGATAAAGGTCCTGTTAATGTCGTTAAGGTAAATACAAATGATTCAGGGCAAGAATAATCTCGCCCCGATATTAACCTAGCACCATCGTACTCAACCGGCAGGTACAGCAGCGCCGTCCCTGTTCGTCATAGACCACGATCTCCCAGCTCTGGCTGGTGCGACCGAGATGTAGCGGCTGACACACCCCGCGCACCTTGCCCTGCGCCACTGCCCGGTGATGGGTGGCATTCAGCTCCGTGCCCACCACGCTCTGCCCGTCACGGCTCATCAGGAAGCCAGCCATCGACCCCAGGGTCTCCGCCAGCGCCGCCGAGGCGCCGCCGTGCAGTAAACCAAACGGCTGATGCGTCCGCGTATCTACCGGCATTTCGGCTTCCAGGGTGTCGTCTCCCAGCCGGGTGTAGACGATCCCCAGATGCGCCACCATCGTGTTCAGGCTGGTGGCGTTCAGCGCCTCCAGCGATAAATGACGTTTCCAGATCATCTAGGCCCCCAGCGTGGAGCCGCCGTCCACCACAATATCCTGCAACGTGATGTGGCTGGCGTGGTCGGAGGCGAGGAACAGCACGGTGCTGGCGATCTCCTCTGGACGGGCAATTTTACCCAGCGGAATGCCGAGCTTAAACTGCTCGCCAAACCCACGAATGCGCTGCTGCTCGGCATCGTCGCTTTTCCACAGGGTGCGCTGCATGTCGGTATCGGTGGAGCCCGGCGACACCAGATTAGAGCGCACGCCGCTCCCCGCCAGCTCCAGGCCGACGGTGAGCGCCAGGCTTTTCAGCGCCGCTTTCGAGGCGCCGTAAGCGCTCATGCCGATACGCGGCGTATGTGCCGCGTCGGAGGCGACGGTGACAATCGCCCCGCCCTGCTGACGACGGAACTGGCCCATCGTCTGCTGGAACAGGTTGAACGCCCCACCGACGTTGACCGCAAAGGTCTGCTGCCAGTCGTCCTGCGACAGCTGGTCAGTCGCCCCCATCCGTAAAATACCGGCAGCGTTCACCAATACATCAAGCCGCTCGAGGTTCGCCAGCAGACGCCCGCAAACCGCGTTGACCTGCTGCGCATCCGCCACATCCAGCACTTCGGTGACAAAAGGATATTCCGCCTGCGGGAAGGCGACATCAAAGCCCGTCACCTCCGCGCCCGCCGCCGCAAACGCCCGGGCCGTGGCGTAACCGATGCCCTTTCCGGCCCCGGTCACCCAGACGGTTTTACCCGTGAAATCCAGCATCATTTCACCTCGCGGGAGAGCAGCGCCCACCAGGCATCAAGGGTCGGGTTTTTCGCCAGCATCACGAAGTCGATATCGCCATGCACTTTGCGCCAGCGCGCCGCCAGGGCCATCATCCGCACGGAGTCCAGCCCGTAGTCGATCAGGTTTTCATCATCCATCGGCTCATCGGACTCATCCAGCAGAGGCAGGATGAGCTCGCGCAGCGCCGCTTTGCTGGCCGGCAGCGACGGCAGCAGCTCGTCGGTGGTCACCACGCGCCCGGAACGACCGGCCACATATTTGAGCGACATCAGGTGCTCGTCCCGGGTGAAGTCTGCCAGCGCATCGGCGACAAAGAATGGCTGAATGTCGCGCATAAAGGCGTCGGTGGCGGTGGTCATGCAGCCGATATGGGCGTACACGCCGGTGATGATCAGCTGGTCGCGGCCGCTCTCTTTAAGCATCTGCTCCAGCGGCGAGCGGTGAAACGCGCTGTAGCGCCACTTTACCAGCACGGTGTCGGCTTCGTCCGGCGTCAGTTCAGCCACGATGCGCTGCTGCTCCGGCGAGCGGGTCAGGCCCGGCCCCCACATATCATTCAGCAGGGCGCGGTCCTCATCGCTCTGCTCTTTCGGCTGGGCGGTGTAGTAAACCGGGATCCCCTGCTGTTTGCAGTAGTCGCGCAGCCGGGCAATGTTCGCCACCACCTGCGCCATCATCGGGCAGTTATCGCCCCAGAAGTTGAGGAAATACTCCTGCATATCGTGGATCAGCAGCGCGGCGCGCGCGGGCTCCAGCGTCCAGCTCACCTTATTGGTCGGCAGATCAGCCGCGCCTGGCAGCGCATAACCGGTTAATTTTGGAATTGCCATCGTCTTGCTCCTCAGCCCCGGGCCCGTTCGGCCAGCCACAGGCGTAATTGTTTTTTATCGACTTTCCCTACCGGCGTCAGCGGCAGTGCCTCCAGGCACTCGACGCGATCCGGCAGTTTGAATTCAGCCACGCCCTGCTCGCGCAGGAAGCGGCGCACCTCCACCGCGCGCAGGGGCTGTTTCACCACCAGATACGCGCAGCTCTTCTCGCCCAGCAGGCTGTCCTCCATGCTGACCAGCGCGGCGTGGATCACCGCCTCGTGGCGCAGGAGCAGGTTTTCCACCTCTTCGGCGGCAATTTTTTCACCGCCGCGGTTAATCTGATCTTTCTCACGCCCCTGCACAGTGATGTAGCCCTGCTCGTCAATGGCGATCAGATCCCCGGAGCAGTAAAAGCCGTTCTTATCGAAGGCGCTGGCGTTGTGCTCCGAGCTCTTGTAGTAGCCGCGGAAGGTGTACGGCCCGCGGGTCATCAGGCGTCCCACCTCGCCGCGCGGCAGCGGATTACCGTGCTCATCGGCCACCCACACTTCATCATCCGGACACATCGGGCGACCCTGGGTATTGGTGATCCGCTCCGGCGTATCGTCCAGCGCGGTGTAGTTCACCAGCCCTTCGGCCATGCCAAATACCTGCTGGAGCTGACAGCCGATCTCAGCCGGAATACGGGCGGCCAGGGTGGCGGAGAGTCGCGCCCCGCCCACCTGCAACAGTTGCAGGGACGCCAGTTGAGTCTTACCCGCCCCTTCCGCAATGGCCTGCAACCACAGGCTGACCGCAGGCGGCACCAGCGAAGTGACGGTGATCTGATGTTGTTCGATCAGCGGGAAGCAGAGCGTGGCGCTTGGATCGTTCGCCAGCACCACGCAGCCACCGGCCATAAAGACCCCCAGCGAGCCGGGGGAACTCATCGCGAAGTTATGCGCCGCCGGGAGCGCGTTCAGGTAACGCGTATCAGCGGTAATGCCGCAGATCTCGTTGCTGCGACAAATGCTGTAGTAGTAGTCGTTATGGGTACGCGGGATCAGCTTTGGCGTGCCGGTGCTGCCGCCGGAGAGCTGGAAAAACGCCACTTCGTCCGCCGGGGTTGGGCTGGCGATAAAATTTTCTGCCGGGCGGGCCATCGTTGCCTCCAGCCCGTCGCCGCGCAGCAGCACCACGCGCACGGAACGGTGCTGCTCCATAAAGGTGTGGAGGAAGTCGTCGCCAGCAAAGAGACCATGAGCGCGATCGGCAATCAGCAGCGCGGGTTCAATCTGGCTGGCGTAGGCGTTCAGCTCGCTGCGCTGATGGCTGAAGAGCGCATTAACCGGGGCCACCCCCACCTGTAACAGGGCGAAAAAGGTAATGTAAAACTCGGCGACGTTGCCCAGCTGCACCAGGGCGGTTTCACCCCGCTGAACGCCCTGCGCCTGCAATGCAGCTGCCAGGTTATTGACGGACTGCTGGAACTGGCCGTAGGTAAAGCGGCGTTCGCCGTCGATAATCGCCATCGCGTCGCTGTCGCCGTGGCGGGTGAGAATGTCCGTCAGGGGCAGATCCTGCCAGTAACCTTTTTCACGATAGCGGCGGGCAAATTCGTCGGGCCAGCGGGTAAAGGGAAGGGTCATGATTAATCCTTAATGCAAACCAAAAACGTTGAGCATGGTGGTCAGCTTCACGCCGGTTTCACGCCATTCGGCCACCGGGGAAGAGGCCGGAACAATTCCAGCGCCGGCAAACAGACGTACGCTGTTGGCCTGAATACGTGCGCAGCGGATGGTCACTACCCACTCACCGTTGCCTTCGCTGTCGCACCAGCCGACGATGCCGCCGAACAGCTCACGGTCGAACGGCTCCAGCTCGGCAATCAGCTCCTTCGCCGCCTGGTGCGGGAAGCCGCTCAATGCCGGGGTCGGGTGCAGCAGGCAGGCCAGGGTCAGGGCATTCTCATCTTCACGCGCTTCGCCTTCTACCGGGGTGGCGAGGTGCCACAGGGTCGGGGTAGTGACCAGCTGCGGCGAGGCAGGCATGGTCAGCTGATGGCTGCGCGGGGCCAGCACCGCCTTCATCGCCTGGGTGACCAGCTCATGTTCGTGACGATCTTTTGCCGAGGCCAGCAGCTTGTTTCCCGCCTCGCGATCGAGCATGTCATCCGGCTGACGACGAGCCGAGCCTGCCAGCGGCAGGGAGCTGAAGTGGGCCCCCTCTTTACGCAGCAGCAGCTCCGGGCTGGCGCCGAGCAGCACCCCGCCATCCTCCAGTGGGACGTGGAAATTAAAGCTGGCCGGGTTCTGGGCGATCAGTTTTTCCAGCAGCGCGCCGCTGTCGAGTTTCTCTTCAGTTGCGATATCGATCAGGCGCGACAGCACCACCTTGTTGACGCGCGGAGTGGCGGTCAACGCGGCGGCGCGAGCCACCATCTCTTCAAAGGCTAACTGGGCCGGGATCTCGGTACGGGATTTGACCGTCAGCGGTGAGGTCCGGGCGGCATAGCGGGCAGACTGCTGGCGCGCCGGGCGGGCAAAAGATTGCCACTGCTCCGGGATAAACAGCGACGACGGCTGGCGGGTATCAAAGGGGATGGCCCCCACCATCACCGGGTTAGCAATCCCGGCGGCTTTGGCATCGGCAAAGGCCTGGGTCAGCTTTTGCTGAAATGCGCTTGCCGGATCGTCGCCATTGACGGCAGGGGTCGTGAAACGGGCAAAGCAGCCAGACGTGGTGAAACTGCGGTAAGGCGACATAAAGAAGAAGCTCTCTTTTTGCAGCCGGGTCGCGGTGTGCTGAACATCCTCAGCCAGTGACGTATCCATATCATCCTCCTGAAATGATAAAAGCAGTAAGAATTATTATCATTTATATTTTCGCTGGCTAACCTAATCCCAGAGCGCAATGGTGTCAACAGCCCAGCGTGTAACTTATGCGACTATCGCTTGCATCCCTGCGGCTCATTCATGAAAATGAGAAGCATTAACTTCAACAAAAACAGGATGCCCCTTAGTGAAACTGCCCGCCTTTTGCCGTAACACCCTGCTTTTTATCAGCCTTTTATTTTCAGGATTAACCTCAGCCGTCGCCGCCGACTGGCCGCGTCAGGTGACGGACAGCCGCGGAACGCATACCCTTGAGAGCAAACCGACGCGGATTGTCTCCACCAGCTTGACCCTCACCGGCTCCCTGCTGGCCATTGACGCCCCGGTGGTCGCCAGCGGCGCCACCACCCCGAACAACCGGGTGGCGGACGATCAGGGTTTCTTGCGTCAGTGGGGTGATCTCGCGAAACAGCGTAAGCTGGCCCGGCTCTACATCGGTGAGCCGAGCGCAGAAGCGGTGGCCGCACAGATGCCGGATCTGATCCTCATCAGCGCCACCGGGGGCGATTCCGCCGTCGCGCTCTACGATCAGCTCTCCGCCATCGCCCCGACCCTTATCATCAATTACGACGATAAAAGCTGGCAGGCGCTGCTGACCCAGTTGGGCACGATTACCGGCCAGGAGCAGCAGGCCGCGGCGCGGATTGCGGAGTTTGATAAGCAGCTCGCCCGGGTAAAAGCGCAGATGACGCTGCCGCCGCAGCCGGTGAATGCCATTGTCTACACCGCTGCTGCTCACAGCGCCAACCTCTGGACCGCCGAGTCGGCGCAGGGCAAGCTGTTGCAACAGCTCGGCTTCTCTCTTGCCACTCTGCCCGCCGGGCTGAATCCGTCCCAGAGCCAGGGCAAGCGCCACGACATTGTGCAGTTAGGGGGGGAAAACCTGGCCGCCGGTCTGAACGGCGAAGGGCTGTTCCTGTTTGCCGGGGATCAGAAGGATGTGGATGCCATCTACGCCAACCCCCTGCTGTCCCATCTGCCGGCAGTGCAGAACAAACGCGTCTGGGCGCTGGGGACTGAAACCTTCCGTCTGGATTATTTCAGCGCCACCCGCGTGCTGGAGCGGTTAGAGACCTTGTTTAAATAGTCGTGCCTGTTGATGCCCGGTGGCGCTTCGCTTACCGGGCCTACGGTTCGTGACGGTGTAGGTTTTGTAGGCCGGGTAAGGCGTAGCCGCCACCCGGCACATTCCACCGCGTTACGCCGTGGCAACTTCCTGCCGGAACCGGCGTAGCTCCGCCAGCACCACCAGCAATATCGCGCCCACCATCGCCAGCACAAACCCGCTGCTGCTCGCCGAAGCCACCGGGGTCATGATTGCCCCCAGACCACCCAATATGGCGGCACCAATCGCATCGCCGGTAACGTTTTGCGCCGTCCACAAGCCGTTGATCCGCCCGAGCATCGCCTCCGGGGTCTGAGTCTGGATCAGGGTGTATTGCAGCAGCGAACTCACCGCGCTCAGCCAGCCAAACAGCGCCAGGCAGATCACCCCCAGCGCCCAGACCGGCATCAGGCTGAAGAAACCAATCGCAATAAACGAGGCCAGGGTTGCCAGCAGCATAATTAATCCCGGACGGGCACTCTGCGCCAGATTGCCGCTGGTGAGGGCGCCAAAGGCTGCACCCAGCGGGATGGCGGCATAGAGCAGGCCAATCTGCGACACGCTCATCTGCCACGCAATCGCCAGCGCCGGATAGAGCACCCGCACTGCGCTCGCCATCGTCAGCAGCCCACCCAGCAGAGCGATACCACCAATCAGCGGGTTGCTGAACAGAAAACGGATCGCCGCCAGCAGCGACTTAAGCGGATGCTCGCGCGGCTGGGGCGGAGGCGGCAGCAGCGGCAGCCGCAGCAGGGTTAAGGTGGTGATAAAGGTGCCCGCTGCCGCCAGGCCGTAGTTCCAGGCCACATTTCCGGTGCCGAGCAGCAGACCGCCGACCATCGGCGAGATCACCGATCCCAGACGCACGGTGAGCATGGTGATGGCCCCCGCCTGCATCAGGTTTTCGCGCCCCACCAGCGCAGGCGTCGCCGCCAGCAGCGCCGTCACCCCTAATGATGCAAAAAAGCCATCCCACAGACCGAGGGCATAGATGGCAATTAATGACGGCTCCGGCAGCAGCGCGTTCAGACAGAGACCGACAAAGCCCACCCCGCAGGTGCCCCGCGCCAGCAGAATCAGCTTCTTACGCTCGTAGCGATCCGCCAGCACTCCGCCCACCATCAGGCCGATAAACATCGCCCCGCCGGTGAGGGTAACAGAGAGCCCCACCAGCCAGCTGGAGTGGGTCATCATCTGGATTTGTACCGGGACGGCCACGCCGAGCAGGCCAAGGGATAAAATAGAGATAAAACGGGCAATAAAAACAGCACGAAACGCCGGATGGGTCTTCAGCAAACTCAGATTGAGCAGCCAGGATTGTCGGGTCATTACAAAGCCTTAATGGTTTCTTTTGTACCAATTCCATGGCCGCACATGCTAACATAGCTAAATAAGATAGATAACGATAATTACTATCATTATCAAATCATGGACGTAGCTATGTCGTACTCCTTTTCCGCGTCACGCGCCGTTGCCGTGCCCGGCTTACTGTTACTGCTCACGCTGGCGATTGCCCTCAGCCTGTTGGTGGGCGCCAAACCGCTGCCCTTTTCGGTGGTGGTGGATGCCCTCTCCGCTACCTGTCAAAGCGCCGACTGCACCATCGTGCGGGATGCCCGCCTGCCGCGCACCCTGGCCGGCCTGCTGGCCGGTGCCGCCCTCGGTCTCGCCGGGGCGTTGATGCAAACCCTGACCCGCAATCCACTTGCCGACCCCGGCATTCTTGGCGTTAACGCCGGAGCGAGCTTCGCCATCGTGCTGGGCGCGGCGCTGTTTGGCTTTTCCACCCCCGGCGAACAGCTGGTGATGGCGCTGTGCGGCGCCTTTGCCGCCTCCCTGCTGGTAGCCTTTACCGGCAGCCAGGGCGGCGGCCAGCTCAGCCCGGTGCGCCTGACGCTGGCGGGCGTGGCGCTCGGCGCGGTGCTGGAGGGGCTCTCCAACGGCATCGCCCTGCTCAACCCGGACGTTTACGACCAGCTGCGCTTCTGGCAGGCGGGCTCCCTGGATATCCGCACCTTGCAAACGTTGCAGGTGGTGAGCGTGCCGGTACTGATCGCCGCCGCCGTGGCGCTGCTGTTAAGCCGGGCGCTTAACAGCCTGAGCCTTGGCAGCGACACCGCTACCGCGCTCGGCAGCCGGGTGGCACGCACTCAGCTTCTGGGATTACTGACCATCACCGTATTGTGCGGGAGCGCCACGGCGGTGGTGGGCCCCATCGCCTTTATCGGCCTGATGATGCCGCACATGGCCCGCTGGCTGGTGGGGGCCGATCACCGCTGGTCGTTGCCGGTGACATTGCTTGCCACCCCTGCCCTGCTGCTGTTTGCCGATATCCTGGGACGGCTGCTGGTACCGGGTGAACTGCGGGTATCCGTGGTCAGCGCCTTTATCGGCGCGCCGGTGCTGATCTTCCTGGTGCGCCGCAAGCGCGGAGGTGGAGTGTGATGGCCCCTTCTCGTCGTTTAGTGTTCAGCTGCCTGCTGCTGGTGCTGGTGAGTCTCGCCGTGGCGATCGTCAGCCTGCAAAGCGGCGCGGTGACGCTCGATTTCTCTCAGGTCTTTAACGCCCTCACCGGCAGCGCGCCGCGCAATATCACCATGGTGGTGACGGAATGGCGACTGCCAAGGGTGGCGATGGCGCTGCTGGTGGGCGCGGCGCTGGGGATCAGCGGCGCGATATTCCAGTCGCTGATGCGCAACCCGCTGGGCAGCCCGGACGTGATGGGCTTTAACACTGGCGCCTGGAGCGGCGTGCTGGTGGCGATGGTGCTGTTTGGTCAGCACCTGACGGCCATTACGCTTGCGGCCATGGCGGGGGGCATTCTCACTTCGCTGGTGGTCTGGGCGCTGGCCTGGCGCGATGGGATCGAGACCTTCCGCCTGATCATCATCGGCATCGGCATGCGCGCCATGCTGATGGCCTTTAATACCTGGCTGCTGCTGCAGGCGTCGCTGGAGACCTCGCTCTCTGCCGGGCTGTGGTTCGCCGGGTCGCTCAATGGTCTGACGTGGGCCAAAACCCTGCCCGCCGCCCCGCTGATCCTGCTGATGTTTATCTCCGCCATGTTGCTGGTGAAGCGCATGCGGCTGCTGGAGATGGGCGATGACAGCGCCTGTGCGCTGGGGGTGAGCGTCGAGCGTTCGCGCCTGATGCTGATGCTGGTGGCGGTGGTATTAACCGCCGCGGCCACCGCCATCGCCGGGCCGATCTCCTTTATTGCGCTGGTGGCGCCGCACATTGCCCGCCGTCTGAGCGGCACCGCCCGCTGGGGATTAACCCAGTCGGCGCTGTGCGGATCGCTCTTGCTGCTGGCGGCGGATCTCTGCGCCCAGCGACTGTTTATGCCCTATCAACTTCCGGTGGGGGTGGTGACCGTCAGTCTTGGCGGCATCTACCTCATCGTCTTGCTTGTTCAGGAGTCCCGCAAGAAATGAGTGCCAATCTGACCCGCTTGCGCGGCGACAATCTGACCCTTGGCTACGGTAAGAAAATCGTGGCCGAGGATCTGCAGGTGGCGATCCCCGACGGCCACTTTACCGCCATTATCGGCCCCAACGGCTGCGGGAAATCGACGCTCTTACGTACCCTGAGCCGTCTGATGACGCCGCTGCACGGCAGTGTTTATCTCGATGGCGAGCAGATCCAGCGCTTTGCCAGCAAAGAGGTGGCGCGCCGGGTCGGGCTGCTGGCGCAAAACGCCACCACGCCGGGGGATATCACGGTGCAGGAGCTGGTGGCGCGCGGGCGCTATCCGCACCAGCCGCTGTTTACCCGCTGGCGTAAAGAGGATGAAGTGGCGGTAGCCAAAGCGATGCAGGCCACCGGCATTACCGACCTGGCGGCGCAGAGCGTGGATACCCTCTCCGGCGGGCAGCGCCAGCGGGCGTGGATTGCGATGGTGCTGGCCCAGGAGACGTCGATCATGCTGCTGGATGAGCCGACCACCTGGCTGGATATCAGCCATCAGATCGATCTGCTGGAGCTGCTGAGCGACCTCAACCGCACCCAGGGCTTTACCCTGGCGGCGGTGCTGCATGACCTGAACCAGGCCTGCCGCTACGCCACCCATTTGATAGCCCTGCGCGACGGCAAGATTGTGGCGGAGGGAGCACCGAAAGCGATCGTCACCCCGGATCTGATCGAGCGGATCTACGGCATGCGCTGCATGATTATTGACGATCCGGTGGCGGGCACGCCGCTGGTGGTGCCGCTGGGACGGCGGTAAAAAAAACGCCGGGTGGCGGCTGCGCCTTACCCGGCCTACAAAACCCTTATGGCACGGTCCGTCGGCCCGGCAAGCGCAGCGCCGCCGGGCGTTGTTGCTACCCCAGAATCTCCTTCAACACCGGACCGATTTGCTCAAACGCCTGCGGGGAGATGATATCCACGTGGGCGCAATCCTGATGGTAGACCTCTAACTCCCCTACCCACGGCGCCCAGGCCTGCTGCGGATCCATCGTTCGCGTGCGTTCGGCAACAAACAGCGTCGCTTTGCCGTCAAAGGTTGAGCTGTGCGCCGTGGTCAGCAGGCGCACCGCATCGGCGTAGTTACCCTCAATGGCGCTAAACAGCTCCCCGGATGTTTGCCCCTGCTGGGCGGCGAGGAACGCCTGTCGCTCACGCTCGATCTCCGCTAAGACCTCAGGATCCAGGCCGTTGGCCTCTTTTTCGGACCAGTTTTGCGTCTCCGGCGGCCAGGTATCCAGCAGCCCCAGGAACGCCACCTCTTCTCCCTGCGCGCGCAGGCGGGCGGCGATCCCCTGGGCCAGGGTGCCGCCCAGCGAATAGCCGAACAGGTAATAAGGCCCGTGCGGCTGTTGAGCCCGGAGCGTCGCCAGGTGGTGCTCGATCACCTCGTCCAGGGTAGCGCAGTGTTGCATCGGCCCCGGGCGCGGCGACTGAATGCCAATGATCGACCAGCGCGGACTCAGGTAGCGGGCCAGGACGCTGAACTGCCAGGCAAACCCGGAGGCGGGATGGAAGCAGAACAGCGTCGGGCCGTGGCTTTCGCGCAGAGGCAATAGTGTCTCGTAGCCCAGACGCTGAGCCTGCTCGTCGCTGATGTCGGATGCCAGTAAGGCGCTCAGCTTGCCTACCGTCGGGGCCACCATCACCTGGCCGGGGGTCACCTGACGGGCAAAGTGGCGGCTGAGGCTGGCGGCAAGACGCATCGCCAGCAGCGAGTGGCCGCCAAGGGCAAAGAAATCCGCCTCGATGTCGTAGATCTCGCAGCCCAGCAGGGCGGAAAACGCCGCGGCAATGGTCCATTCGGCGTCGGTTTGTGGCGGGCGCCCCTCGGCTTTAACCGTCAGTTCCGGCAGCGGCAGCGCCTTACGATCCAGCTTGCCGTTGGCGCTGAGCGGCAGGTCACTGAGTTGCAGTAACACTACCGGCACCATGTGCGGCGGCAGTTGGGCTTTCAGCGCAGTTAAAAGCGCATCGCGATCCAGCGGCAGGCCGGATTCCGAAACCACGTAACCCACCAGTTGCCGGGCATCGCCGCCGGTATCTGCCGCCTGGTTGATGACGCAGGCGTGGGTCACCGCCTGGGCCACGTCCGGCAGGGTCAGTATCGCCCGGTCGATTTCACCCAGCTCGATGCGCTGGCCGCGAATTTTCAGCTGATCGTCGCTGCGGCCCAGATACTCCACCGCGCCGTTATCCAGCCAGCGGGCCACGTCCCCGGTGCGGTACATGCGTTCGCCGGGGGCAAAGGGATCGGCGATAAAGCGGCTGGCGGTCAGCTCCGGGCGGCCCAGGTAGCCCTGCGCCAGCTGGATGCCGGTGAGGTACAGATCCCCCGCCACGCCGAACGGCACCGGGCGCATCATCCCATCCAGAATGCGCAGGCCGGTATTCCACACCGGGAAACCAATCGGCACGCTGTTACCTTCTACTGCCGCCAGCTCCGGGCCATACGCCGGATACCAGCTGACATCCACCGCCGCTTCGGTGGGGCCATAGAGATTATGCAGCGGCACCTGGGTGAGCTGCTCCCACTCCCTGCACAGGGCGGTGGGCAGGGCTTCGCCGCTGCAGAATACCTGCTTCAGGCTGGCGCAGCAGGCAACATTTTCCGGGGTCAGCGACGCGACAAAGGCCGCTAACATCGACGGCACAAAGTGGGTGGTGGTGACGCCATATTTCCCGAAGAATTCCTGCATCGCCAGCGGATCGCGGTGCGCCTCCGGCTCGGCCATCACCAGCTTCGCCCCGGCGATAAACGGCCACCAGAACTCCCATACCGAGACGTCAAAGCTGCACGGCGTTTTTTGCGCCACCACGTCTGCGGCTGTGAGCGGGTAGTGGTTTTGCATCCACAGCAGGCGGTTGACGATGGCGGTCTGCCCGACCATCACCCCTTTCGGTCGTCCTGTTGAGCCAGAGGTAAAGATGATATAAGCGGTCTGTTCCGGCCTGCTCAGGTGCAGAGGTGTGGCATCCGCCGCAGGCAATAGTATGTTGTAACTAAAAATCGCCACCGGCAGATGGTCAAAGCGCGGGCGCTGGTCGTCGGTAGTGATCAGCAGCGAGGGTTGCGCATCCTCGATCATCATCTGCAGGCGATCGTCGGGATAGCCGGTGTCCAGCGGCAGCCACGCGGCCCCCGCTTCGACAATGGCATGCAGGGCCAGGGTCAGGAACACCGAGCGCGGGAGCGCCACCGCCACGCTGTCGCCGGGCTTCACCCCGCGCTCGCGCAGGAGATGCGCCAGGGCCACCACCTGCTCGCGCATCTGGCGGTAGGTCAGCTCGTATTGCGCATCGGCCAGCGCCGGGGCGTCCGGGGTTTTCGCCGCCTGCTCCGCCACCAGCCCGCTCAGGGTGGTGCGCGGCAGCGGAACCGCGGTCTGGTTAATCTTTTCCAGCTGCTGATATTCAACATCAGAGACCGTTTCGGCCTCGCCGCAGCGCAGGTCGCTGTTAGCGGCAAACTGCGCCAGCAGCCCATGAAGGCGCTCGACGTGGCGCGCCAGGGTGGCCTCGTCGTAACGCTGTTTATTGGCGAGGATCTCAATGCTCAGGCCGCCCTGCTCGTCCGGGAAGAGCGCCATCTCCAGATCGTTGACCGGGCCGGTGGCGAGGGTATGGGTCACCGCCTGTACGCCGTCGATATCCAGCTGATAGTCGAAGACCTTGACGTTAAACACCGGGCCAAACAGCGCCTCGTCACTGGCGGCACGCCCGCTGTCGCGGACGATCTGCTCGGCGTCGTAACGCTGATGGCGGCGCATCTTTTTCATCTGCCCCGCCAGGCGCTGGGCCAGTTCCGGCAGCGTCTCCTGCGGGTTGATGTTCACCGCCAGGGGCAGCACATTCAGCACCGGGCCGGTGGCGGTCAGCGCCGCGGAGCCCATCCGGCGCATAAAGATAAACCCGGCGGCGTAGCTCATCCGTCCGGTCAGGCGGGCGAGCCACAGGGCCACCAGCGCCAGGGCCAGGTCGGTGCGCTGGCTCTGGCTGTTATTCGCAAGCTGGCTGAAGACGTGGCGATCGGCGGTCAGCTTCAGGCGCAGAATATCAGTTGTGGCGGCGCGCCCCGGCAGCGGCGCGCTGGAGAGCGACACCGGCGGCGGAAGCTGCCTGCGCTGCTCGGCCCAGAAGGCGCCGTCGCGGGCCCAGGCCTCGCTCTGCTGGTAGCGCTGATACTCCTCCACCACCTCAGCAAAGGGGGTAAACGGCGATTCCGGCGTGGCTTCCCCCTTAGACCAGGCGCGGTAAATGGCGGCGATCTGCCGGGTAATGGCCGGGAAACTGAAGCCATCCACCACTAAATGGTGATAGCGCTGATACCAGTACCAGCGTTTATCCGCCACCTGAAGCAGCAGGTGGAAGGCCAGCGGCTGACCGCTGTCGACGCGCAGATTCTGGTTGAGGTCGGCCTGCATGGTTGCCAACGCCGCGGCATGCGGGTCGGCGTGGTGGCGCAGGTCGATAATTTGCGGTTCCGGCAGGGTAGCACTCTCGTCCACCCACTGCCCGATCTCGCCGTTATCTTCGGTAAACCGCATGCGCAGGGTATCGGCCTGCATCATGCCCGCCACCACCGCTTTCGCCAGCAATGGCGCATCCACCGGGCCGGTCAGCTCGACGTAGTGGGCCACGCTCCAGACATTGGGCAGGTCGGAGAGCTGTTCCGCCATCCAGATCCCCGGCTGGGCCGCCACGAGTGGGTGTTTTACGCTCATGGAGTCACCTGTGCAAAATGGGCCGGGATCAGGGTTTGCCAGTGGGCCGCCAGCCACTGCTGACAGGCTTCCTGCGACTGCGCCTCACACACCACGTGCCAGCCGTCAGGCAAGGCGCACTGTTGGGGCCAGAGGCTGTACTGCTGTTGGGCATTTTGCACAATAGTGAACAGACCCTGCGGATCGTCGAAGGGGTTACTGAATTCCATACCAGACTCCATTATTAAATAAGCGGCTGCCAGAGAGTCATCAGCCCCTGCGTCAGCCCTCCCCGCCAGCAAAGTGCATCATGTCCGCCGTCCACCGGACGCCAGAAAACCGGCTGCTGTGTCTGCTGTAGCTCGGCATACAGCGCCTGACAGGCGCGAAAAATCAGCGGTTCACGTCGCCCCGCCTCCAGGACAATGCGCAGCCCCTGGGCTGAAAGTTGTTGGTTTTTAATTTGTTCGATGATCACGCCCTCCTGCTTGCCGCCGCGATGTGGCCACCAGAACGACCCCGACTGGCTGAGCACGCAGCCAAAGCGCTGGGGCCAGTGCAGCCCGGCATAAAGCGCCGAGAGGCCGCCAAAGCTCTGCCCGGCGACTACGGTGCGATCGGCGCGGTCGCTGAACGGCGCCCGCGCCTGCACCTGCGGCAGTAGCTCCTCCTGAACGGCGAGCCAGAAATCGGGATTGCAGGGGAGCTCGCGGCTGCGATGGTCGGTGTCGATGACGTCGACCAGCACGTAGACCGCAGGCGGTAACTGGCCATCGAGGGTGAGCGCCGTCAGCGCGGGCCAGACCGGCATGCTCTCGGCCCAGAACTGGCCGTCCAGCAGCACCGCCAGCGGACGTTCGTCTGGGAATGCCTCGCCGGTGGTAAAGATCCATACCCGGCGGGTGTTGCCGAGCCTTGCGCTCTGCCAGGTGATGCACTGCGCCGGTTGATACGGGGTGTCCGGGCGATCCCAGCCAGGCTGTAATGGCGCCTCGGGCATTTCGAGAGCCGAGACCGGATGGCCGCGTCCGCCGCGCCAGTGCTGCGGGTTGCGCGGATCGGCGATGGCCTTTGGCAGCAGCCTGCGCCAGCCTTCGCGCAGGGCCATGCGGTCCGGGGGATCGCTGGCAAACACCGCATCCGCAAAGTCGTCGTCGCGTTCAGAGGGGATAAAACAGTAGCTGCCGCGCCAGTGGGGGCTGAACTCACCCTGCCACTGCCAGACGTCGGTGCCATTAATGCGCTCCAGCGTCTGGGGGCGGGCGTTATGGTGGTGATCGGTCACGCCGGTGATATAGAGCCACACCCTTTTTAGCGGCGAGGTCTGCTCCGTGCCCTGCGGGTCGCGCCAGCAGAACGTCACCCGATAATGATCCCCCTCCCGCACCCGGTCGGGCCCCTGTTTCGACTGCCACCAGGCATCACTTCCCGTTTCCAGCGTCGTCACCGATTTAACCCCATGATTTGTTCTGAATTGTTGATTAAAGATAAACAATATCGATAATATTATTGATAACTATTTGCATTTGCAATAGCGTATGGACGCGCTGTGGGAAGCGCGAACAGTTAATAACCATGCTCTGCGCTGCGTACTGACTCAGGATCGAGGGGTTTTCGCAGACTGCGGGCGATCTCCTTCCGCCGCCTCACCCATTCGGGACGGAGCCATGAGGCATGCGGCATCGAAAAGCAGGACATACAATGAATAATAAGCTTCACTCGCTGACCTTACTGGTCAATCTGGGAATTTACGGTGTGGCACTGCCTGCGATGGCAGCCGAAACCGCCGGGCACGAAGATACCATGGTGATCACCGCCGCCGAGCAGAACCTGCAGGCACCGGGCGTCTCCACCATTACCGCGGATGAGATCCGTAAAAACCCGTCGGCGCGCGATGTGTCGGAGATCATCCGCACCATGCCGGGCGTTAACCTGACCGGTAACTCCACTAGCGGCCAGCGCGGCAACAACCGTCAGATTGATATCCGCGGCATGGGCCCGGAAAACACCCTGATCCTGATTGACGGTAAGCCGGTGACCAGCCGCAACTCCATCCGTCTGGGCTGGCGCGGCGAGCGTGACACCCGCGGCGACACCGGCTGGGTGCCGCCAGAGATGATCGAGCGTATCGAAGTGATCCGAGGCCCGGCGGCGGCGCGTTACGGTAACGGCGCGGCAGGCGGCGTGGTGAACATTATCACCAAAAAGGTCAGCAACGAGTGGCATGGCTCCTGGAACACCTATCTGAATGCCCCGGAGCACAACGAAGAAGGCTCCACCAAACGCACCAACTTTAGCCTGAGCGGCCCGCTGAGCGACGCTTTCAGCTTCCGTCTGTATGGCAACCTGGATAAAACCCAGGCCGACGCCTGGGATATCAACCAGGGTCATCAGTCTGAACGTACCGGCGCCTATGCCGACACGCTGCCCGCCGGACGTGAAGGCGTGGAGAATAAAGACGTGAACGGCGTGCTGCGCTGGGAGTTTGCCCCGATGCAGGCCCTGCAGTTCGAAGCGGGCTACAGCCGCCAGAACAACCTCTATGCCGGGGATACCCAGAACACCAACAACGACAACAGCAGCAACGGGTTGGTGAAGAAAAATTACGGCAAAGAGACCAACCGGATCTATCGCCAGAACTTCGCCCTGACCTGGACCGGCGGCTGGGATAATGGCATCACCACCAATAACTGGGCGCAGTATGAGCACACCCGCAACTCCCGTCTCGGCGAGGGGCTGGCGGGCGGTCTGGAAGGGCTGTTCAACAGCGATAAGTTCACCGATACCGACCTCTCCGACGTGATGCTGCACAGTGAGATCAACCTGCCGATCGACTTTATCGTCAACCAGAACCTGACCCTGGGCGCCGAGTGGGATCAGCAGCGGATGAAGGATATGTCCTCCAACGGCCAGGCCCTGCAGGGCGGCGCCATTGCGGGAATGAGCGATAATCGCAGTCCTTACTCCGATGCGGAAATTTTCTCCCTGTTCGCTGAAAACAACATGGAGCTGACCGACACCACCATGCTGACCCCGGCGCTGCGCTTCGATCATCACTCCATCGTCGGCAACAACTGGAGCCCGTCCCTGAACCTTTCCCAGGGGCTGGGAGATGATTTCACCCTGAAGATGGGCATCGCCCGTGCCTATAAAGCGCCGAGTCTCTACCAGACCAACCCGAACTACCTGCTCTACAGCAAAGGCCAGGGCTGCTATGCCAGCGCCGACGGCGTGGGCTGCTACATGCTGGGTAACGAAGATCTGAAAGCGGAAACCAGCATCAACAAAGAGATTGGCCTGGAGTGGAAACGCGACGGCTGGCTGGCGGGCGTGACCTGGTTCCGCAACGACTACCGCGACAAGATTGAAGCGGGCTATGCGCCGATCGGCCAGACCTCTGCCGGGAGAACCCGCACCGATATTTATCAATGGGAAAACGTGCCGAAGGCGGTAGTTGAAGGGCTGGAAGGCACCCTGAACGTGCCGGTCAGCGACGCCATCAACTGGACCAACAACATCACCTATATGCTGCAAAGCAAGAACAAGGAGACCGGCGACCGTCTGTCGATCATTCCGGAGTACACGCTGAACTCCACCCTGAGCTGGCAGGTGCAGCAGGATGTGTCGTTGCAGTCGACCTTTACCTGGTACGGCAAGCAGCAGCCGAAGAAGTACAACTACAAAGGCCAGCCGGTGAGCGGCTCTGAGAAAGACGAAGTGAGCCCGTACAGCATCGTCGGCCTGAGCGCGACCTGGGATGTGACCAAATACGTGAGCCTGACCGGCGGCGTGGATAACGTCTTTGATAAACGCCAGTGGCGTGCGGGGAATGCCCAGACGACGGGGAATGCGACGACGGGGGCGTATATGTATGGTGCGGGGGCGTATACCTATAATGAACCGGGGCGGACCTGGTTTATGAGTGTGAATACGCGGTTCTGATGGTTTGTCGGGTGGGGGAACATGTGGCGGTGGAGGTGGTTCCGTTCACCATACTTTCCTTGCTTCTCTGTAATCCACGTCACCCGTGAACGTGTTAAGGGGGCTATCGCCGCCCCCTTAACAATCCCGGCTCCCGGCAAGAAAATCGCCGCTACGCGGTGACCCTCAGCTTATTCCTTCAGGCTTTCGGGTCGGGCACCAGCCTGCATCCCTGCAGGCTATGCCCTCTCGGCGCATCCATGCGCCTCGTCCCGGCCTTCCGGAAACGCTTCGGCGATTTTCAGCCGGACCAGGAAGCCGCTGTAAGGCCTTTGTTTTTTGTTATTTCTTCATCGCTGTTTTTTGGTTTTGTAGGCCGGGTAAGGCGAAGCCGCCACCCGGCGTTGATGTCGTGCTGCGCCCACGCCCGGCGGCGCTACGCTTGCACGGGCCTACAAAACACAAAACCTGCATCAGCAAAATCACAGCACTGAAGAATCGTAAAAAGAATAAATGACTCACAGCGATGCCCGTGTCCGGCTGAAAATCGCTGAGGCGTTGACCGCAGGCCGGGGCGAGGCGCAGGGACGCGCCGAGAGGGGGCGACCTACAGGGATGTAGGATCGCCCCCGACCCGAAAGCCGAAGGGAATAAGCCGAAGGGACCGCGTAGCGGCGATTTTCCTGGCCGGGAGCCGGGGTTGCCAGGGGGGAGGCGGCGAGCCCCCCTGGCACGTTCACAGGTGACGCGGTTAACAGAGAAGCAGCGAACGTATGGTGAACGGAACCACCACAGCATCCGCATGTTCCCCTCAACCCATTGCCATCTCCCTAAGATGCTTCTTCAGCTTATGATACTCATCAATCACATACTGTTCCGCAGCCTGCTGGTCAGCAATCGCCTCCACACGCACGGCGCAATACTTATACTCCGGCGTTTTGGTAATCGGGCTCAGGTTCTCCGTCACCAGCTCATTACAAGCCCCGATCCACCACTGGTAGGTCATATAGACCGCCCCTTTGTTCGGACGATCGCTCACCTGCGCACGGGTGATGACTTTGCCTTTACGCGACGTCACCCACACCAGCGCTTCATCCTCGATGCCCAGACGCGCGGCGTCCGCCGTGTTGATCTGCGCATAGCCCGGTTCATCGGCCAACGCCGCCAGCGCCGCACAGTTCCCGGTCATCGAGCGGCACGAGTAGTGCCCCACTTCACGCACGGTTGAGAGCACCAGCGGATACTCCTCCGTCAACTTGTCGATCGGCGCGACCCAGTCGCAGGTATAGAGCTGCCCCAGCCCGTTTGGGGTGGAGAATTCCTTCTCGAACAGGTAATCGGTCCCCTGATCGGCCTCGGACTCGTCGCGGCACGGCCACTGGATATAGCCCAGCTCGCCCATCTTCTCGTAGGTGGCACCATAGAAATCCGGACACAGATGACGCAGCTCATCCCAGATCTCCTGGGTGTTGTTGTAGTGCATCGGGTAGCCCATCCGCGTGGCAATTTCGCTGATGATCTGCCAGTCCGTTTTCAGGTCCCACTTCGGCTCAACCGCTTTAAAGAAGCGCTGGAAACCGCGGTCGGCGGCGGTGTAGACCCCTTCGTGCTCACCCCAGGAGGTGGACGGCAGGATCACATCCGCAGCGGCGGCGGTCTTGGTCATAAAGATATCCTGCACAATAACCAGTTCCAGCCCCTCAAACGCCTTACGCACCGCAGAGAGCTCGGCATCGGTCTGGAGCGGATCTTCCCCCATGATGTACGCCGCGCGTACTTCCCCGTGGGCCACCCGGTGAGGCAGTTCGCTGATGCGATACCCGGTATGGGCCGGCAGTGAATCCACGCCCCAGGCTTTGGCAAACTTGGCCCGGTTTTCCGGGTTATTGATGTACTGATAGCCCGGATAGGTATCCGGCAGCGCACCCATATCACACGCGCCCTGGACGTTGTTCTGCCCGCGCACCGGGTTCACCCCTGCGTACGGCTTGCCGAGGTTGCCGGTCAGCAGCGCCAGGCTGGTGAGCGACCGCACGGTTTCCACGCCCTGGTAGAACTGGGTCACGCCCATGCCCCAGAGGATCGCCGCGTTTTCAGCCGCCGCGTACATCCGCGCCGCCTGGCGGATCTCCGCCGCGCTGACCCCGGTGATCTCTTCAACGGATTCCGGCGTATAGCCTTCGACGATCTTACGATACTCCTCGAAGCCCTCGGTACGCGCCGCCACAAAGGCGCGGTCGTAGAGTTCTTCTTCAATAATCACATGCCCCATCGCGTTGAGCAGCGCGATGTTGGAGCCGTTTTTCAGGGCCAGGTGCATATCGGCGATGCGCGCGGTTTCGATTTTGCGCGGATCGCAGACGATAATCTTCGCCCCGTTGCGTTTAGCCTTGATGACGCGGTTCGCCACGATAGGGTGCGAATCCGCCGGGTTGTAGCCAAAAATAAAGACCATGTCCGCTTTTTCAATGCCGACAATGGAGTTGCTCATTGCGCCGTTACCGACCGACTGGTGCAGACCTGCAACCGATGGGCCGTGTCAGACGCGCGCGCAGCAGTCGACGTTGTTGGTGCCGACTGCCGCGCGGGCAAATTTTTGCATAACGTAGTTGGTTTCATTCCCGGTACCGCGGGATGAACCGGTGGTCATGATCGCGTCCGGGCCGTGCTCAGCCTTAATGGCGCTGAGCTTGCTGGCAACGTAGTCCAGCGCTTCGTCCCAGGAGACGGCTTCCAGCTTGCCGCCGCGCTCACGACGGATCATTGGCGTCTTCAGGCGCGGGGTGAGAATTTTGGTGTCGTTGATAAAATCCCAGCCGTAATACCCCTTCAGGCAGAGATCGCCCTGGTTGGTTTTACCCTGTGCTGCTTCAGCCTTGACGACTTTGCCGTTATTGACCACCAGGTTGATTTTGCAACCCGATGCGCAATAGGGGCAAACCGTGACGACTTTCTTCATCGGTGTTACTCCGTTGGTAATATGTCCCCAGCGGTATGCATTAACTATGCCAGTCTGAAATATAAAATTAAGTCATTGAAAATAAGAGGAATAAATGGCGGGAAGGGGTCCGTTCGTCAAAAGTGTCATGACGAACGGACAGCGATGACGTTAGCGTACGACCAGGGCGTCGTAGCCTTTAAAGCGGTAGTTGATTAACGAGATAACCCAGCAGGCGACAAACAGCCCGACCACGATAAACCCGGCATTGCCGAGATTATCGTTCAGCGCCGCGACGCCGTTCCACAGGCCACCTTCAAGGCCCAGCTTATCTGCCAGCAGGCCCAGCGCTTCCAGCCCGCCGATAAACAGCGCCACCACCACCGAGGTGCCGGTGATGGTCATATTGTAATAGAGCTTGCGCTGGGGCTTGTTGAAGGCCCAGCCGTATGCGCCCACCATAATCAGGTTATCGAGGGTGTCGATCAGCGCCATGCCGCTGGTAAACAGCAGCGGGAAGACCATGATCGCCCACACCGACATGCCGCTGGAGGCACCCGCCGCGGAGATCCCCAGCACCCCGATCTCGGTGGCAGTATCAAACCCAAGGCCAAACAGGAAGCCCACCAGATACATGTGCCAGCTGCGGGTGACCAGGCGAAACGCCGAGCGGAACAGCCAGTTCATCACCCCGCCGTGGGCAAACGACACCGTTTCCGGCACGCTTTCGCCGCGCTTCATTTTGTTAAAGCTGCCCCAGACGTCGCGCAGAATAACCAGGTTCACCAGCGCCATCGCCAGCAGGAAAAAGGCGGAGACCGCCGTGCCGATGGTGCCGCCGGTTTCGTGGAACCATTCCATATTGCGGCTGAACGCCGTAGCGGTGGCGGCGATGGCAATGGAGGCCAGCACCACAATCGTCGAATGCCCCAGCGAGAACCAGGCCCCCACGCCGCAGGGACGCTTGCCCTGCTGCATCATCTTGCGGGTGACGTTATCGATGGCGGCAATGTGGTCGGCATCCACCGCGTGGCGCAGGCCATAGCACCAGGCCAGCAGGCTGGCCGCCAGCAGCGACGGCGTGGCGTGAAAGAGGTAGAACGCCAGTCCCCAGGCGAGAATATTGGTTGCGATTAACGCCAGCATCAGCGCCAGGGCTTTGGGATGGTTATTGAAATATTTCATGTACATAGTCAGATCCAGATTCAAAGAAAAGTCGTGGCGGCAATCACTGCCTGCCCAAAAGCCACCGCCCCGTCACCGGCGGGAAGCCGCCCGGGAAACAGCACGTTAAAATCGCTCAGCCAGAACTGCAGACGCTCGCGCAGCAGGCGGTTGTGCAGCACCCCGCCGCTGCAGACAACGGTGGAGAGCGCCAGCCGCCGGGCATGTTCGCCCGCAAGGGTCGCCAGCCCTTGGGCCAGCGCGTCGTGAAAGGCCCACGCCCGGGCGTTGTCCGGCGCCTGCCAGCCGAGCCACTGGCGCCAGAAGGTGGCCATATCCAGCTCGCCGTCGCGCACGGGCATCGTGACCGGGTGGCGCTGCGGCGCGGCGCTCAGGGCCAGGGCTTCCAGCCGACAGGCGGCCTCCCCTTCGTAGCTGATCTGTTCCGGGGCGCAGTTGAGCGCCACGGCCACGGCGTCAAACAGCCGCCCGGCGGAGGAGGCCAGCGGCGCATTCACCCCGCGTTCAATCGCCCGGGCCAGCGGCTGCCAGGGTTTGTTCAGAAGGTGGGCGGCCTGGGGCAGCGTCCGCCACTCGGGGACAAATGCCTGCCACTGGGCCAGCAGGTTGCGCCAGGGCTGGCGCGCCGCCAGATCGCCGCCGGGCAGCGCCACCGCCGGTAGCCCACCCAGCTTTTCGCAGGTGCGGTAGTTCACCCGCAGGCACTCCCCACCCCACAGCGCGCCGTTTTCCCCCTGACCGATACCGTCCAGCACAAGGGCGATGAGATCCCCGCCGTCCCGCGGCCAGCCGTGTTCCGCCATGCAGGCCGCGGCGTGGGCGTGATGATGCAGCACCTGATGCTGCGGATAGGGCATCTGCTGGCCGAGCTGCGTGGCGCGGTAGCCGGGGTGGGCATCGGTCACCACCCGCTCAGGGGTAAACTGCCAGATATCCTGAATGGTGGTCAGGGCCTGCTGCCACTGACGTTCGGCATCGTCATCATGCAGATCCCCCAGATGCTGGCTCAGCACCGCCTGGCCGCCGCGTACCAGGCAGAAGGTATTTTTGCGATCCGCCCCCAGGCAGAGCAGCGACGGCGCCTGTTCAAAACCGGGCGGCAGAGGCAGCGCATCCGGCACAAAGCCTCTGGCGCGGCGCAGCATTTCCCCGCTGGCGCGCATCACCGAGTCGTCCATGCGCTGGACGATATCGCGGTTATGCAGCAGCCAGCCGTCGGCGATCCCGGCGAGATCGCGCAGCGCCTGCGCGTTGGTGAGCGCAGGCGGGCAGCCATTCAGGTTGCCGGAGGTCATCACCAGGGGGCGATCGAGCTCCTGCATCATCAGGTGTTGGAGCGGATTGGCGGCCAGCATCACCCCCACCTCATTAAGCCCGGGGGCGATGGCCTCGCAGAACAGAGTGTGTTTTGCCACCAGCACCACCGGCGCGGCCGGGGAGCGCAGCAGCGCCTGCACGTCGTCAGGCAGCCACGCGGCCAGGCGCGCGGGGATCATCACCGCCAGCGGCTTGGTCGGGCGGCGTTTACGTTCCCGCAGCCTGTTTACTGCCGCAACGTTTTGCGCATCGCAGGCCAGATGGAAGCCCCCCAGCCCTTTTACCGCCACGATCCCACCCTGTTTCAGCATCAACACGGCGGCCTCCAGGGCGGCTTCCCGCTCCTCTCGCGCCTCGCCGCACACCCAACTGACCTGCGGCCCACATTCCGGGCAGGCCACCGGCTGGGCGTGAAAGCGCCGGTCCGCCGGGTTGCGGTACTCCGCCTCGCAGGCCGGACAGAGCGCAAACCCCGCCATGGTGGTGGCCGGGCGGTCGTAGGGCATCGCCCGGATAATGGTGAAGCGCGGCCCGCAGTGGGTGCAGTTGATAAACGGGTAGCGGTAGCGGCGCTCGCGCGGGTCGTTCATCTCCGCCAGACAGGCCGGGCAGGTGGCGGCATCCGGCACCACCTGGGTGGTCATCTGGCTGTGGGTGCTGGCACGAATGGTAAAATCCACCGGAGGCTGCGCCCAGCGCCAGGGCTGCTCCTGGATATCGTCGATACGCGCCAGCGGCGGACAGCCGACGGCAAGCTGGCGGATAAAGGCCTGCGCCCCACCGACGAGACGCACCTCCACCCCTGCCCCGTCGTTGCAGACGTCGCCCTGAAGCCCCAGTTGCTGGGCCACCTGCCAGACCCAGGGGCGGAACCCGACGCCCTGGACTTTGCCGCGAATGCGCACCCGCGTGCCGTTTGTACTCATTTAACTCTCCACCGCCTCACGCAGGCGGGTTTTCATGTCGCGATAGGTGGTCTGGGCGTAGCGTTCCGCCCAGGGCTGATCGGCGATGGCGTCGATTTTGACGGCGCAGTATTTGGTTTCCGGCGTTTTCGAGACCGGGTCGAGGTTGTCCTGGGTCAGCTCGTTACAGGCCCCGATCCACCACTGATAGGTCATATACACCGCCCCCTGATTGATGCGCTCGTTGACGTCCGCCCGGCTGATCACCTTCCCGCGGCGGGAGCTGACCCACACCAGCTGGCGATCCTGAACGCCAAGTTTTGCGGCGTCCTGCGGGTTCATCTGCACAAAGCCCGGCTCGTCCGCCAGGGCCTGCAGCGCGGCGCAGTTGCCGGTCATGGAGCGGCAGGAGTAGTGCCCCACCTCGCGCACGGTGCAGAGCACCAGCGGGTATTCATCGTCTGGCACTTCCGCCGGCTTGCGCCACGGGGCGGCAAAAAGCTGGCCTTTGCCGTTCGGGGTGTCGAAGCGGTTATCCGCATAGAGCCACGGCGTGCCGGGATGGTCGAGGGTCGGGCAAGGCCACTGGACGTGCCCCATCTCGCCCATTTTTTCCCAGGTGACGCCGTAGAAGAGCGGGCAGAGTTCGCGCATCTCGTCCCAGATCTGCTGGTTGTCGCGATAGTGCATCGGATAGCCCATCTCTGTGGCGATGAGGCTGATGATCTCCCAGTCGCGCTTGACGTTGCCTTTAGGCTCAACGGCTTTTTCAAAGCGCTGGAAGCCGCGGTCGGCACAGGTAAAGACCCCGCCATGCTCGCCCCAGGAAGTGGCGGGCAGCAGCACGTCCGCCGCCTCGGCGGTTTTGGTCATGAAGATGTCCTGCACCACCACAAAATCGAGGGCCGCAAAGCCTTTGCGCACCAGGCCCAGGTCCGCCTCGGTCTGGAGCGGATCTTCGCCCATGATGTAGTACGCTTTGACCTTACCCTCCAGGGCGAGGTGCGGCACCTCGGTGATGCGCACCCCCACCTGGTCATCCATCCGTGCAGGATCAACGCCCCACGCCCGGGCGAACTTCTCCCGCACCTGCGGGTCCGTCACGTCCTGATAGCCGGGGAACTGGTTGGGGATGACACCCATGTCGCAGGCCCCCTGGACGTTATTCTGCCCGCGCACCGGGCCGACGCCGCAGTGTTCGCGCCCGAGATTGCCGGTGAGCAGCGCCAGGGTTGAGAGCCCTTTCACCACGTCCACCGCCTGCCCGAACTGGGTGACGCCCATCCCCCACATCACGGTGGCGGACGGCGCGGCGGCGTAGATGCGCATCGCATCGCGGATCTGCCGGGCGCTGACGCCGGTAATGCCCTCGACGTTTTCCGGGGCGTATTCGCGCACCGTCTCGCGCAGCCTCTCCAGCCCGTCGGTGTAGCGCGCCACGTAGTCGCTGTTGTAGAGGTTCTCCTCCAACAGGGTGTAGATGAAGGCATTCACCAGCGCCATATTGCAGCCGTTGTTGATCTGCAGATGGCGGTCGGCGATGCGCGCGGTTTCGATTTTGCGCGGATCGCAGACGATCACCTTCGCGCCGTGCTGTTTCGCCTTGATCACCCGCCGAGCGACAATGGGGTGCGAGTCGGCGCAGTTGTAGCCGAAGATCAGCAGACATTTTGAATGCTCGATATCGCTGATGGAGTTACTCATCGCCCCGTTGCCGAGCGTCTCCTGCAGCCCGGCCACGCTCGGGCCGTGACACACCCGGGCGCAGCAGTCGACGTTGTTGGTGTTAAGCACCCCGCGGGCAAACTTCTGCATCACGTAGTTGGTTTCGTTCCCCGTTCCGCGGGACGAGCCGGTGGTCATGATGGCCCGTGGGCCATACTTCGCCTTGATCTCTCCCAGCCGCTTCGCGGTGTAGTGAATGGCCTCCTCCCAGGAGACCGGCACAAACTTGCCGCCCTTCTGGTAGCGGATCATCGGCTGCGTGAGGCGCGGCGTCAGGATTCGGGTGTCGTTGAGAAAGTCCCAGCCGTAGTACCCCTTCAGGCACAGCTGGTTCTGGTTGGTCACCCCTTCTGCCGCTTCGGCACGGACGATCTTATTGTTCTCAACGACGAGTTTTAATTTGCAGCCCGCACCGCAGTAAGGGCAAACGCTGGTGATTTTTTTCATCAGTAACAGACCTGCTAAAAGTGAAAAGAGAAAATGCTTACAGCATCATGGAAGAGACAGTGTCCAGCGCCGCCCGACGGCGTTTCTCCTGGCTCAGCTGCTCAAGTTTTTGCCTGTCGATGCAGACAATGGCGTTGGTCGGGCAGGCCTGCACGCAGGCCGGACCGTCCGGCTGGTGGTAGCAGAGGTCGCACTTGTTGGCTTCAGCCTTCTCCGACATCACGTTCAGCCCGCTACCGATGCTGCGCACAACCGGACGCAGGACCACTTCCATCGCGCCGTATGGGCAGGCGACCACGCAGGTTTTGCAGCCGATGCAGCGCTCCTGGTGGACGTGAACAAAATCGTTATCGCGGGTAATCGCCCCATTCGGGCAGACGGTGGCGCAGGGGGCATCTTCGCACTGGCGGCACATAGTGGCGGTGGAGACGTTGACGCCTTTAATGACGTGAATACGCGGCAGGAAGTTCTGCGGGGTCAGCGAGGCGCAGTCCTGAGTGTCGTGGTGGGAAACGACGCAGGCTACCTCACAGGTACGACAGCCGATGCATTTGCTGGCATCGGCAATGATGAAACGGTTCATCCTTAATCTCCGGGAATGATGGTTAGCTCGCCGGAGGTATGCATAAATTGGGCCAGATATTAATTTATTGAAATTTAACGGATTTATTTTGCAGGAGTGGCTGTCATCGACATAAGTGACGATGACAGTATTGGCGGATTTGCTTTAGTCCTTGTAGGCCGGGCAAGCGAAGCGCCCCCGGCATGGCCTTTCTGGAAGGAGCCTCGCAAACCTTAAAGTAACCCTATGTAATCCAGGGTTAAGGCTTTTAATCCTGAAATTTGGCTCGTAAAGTGACTGCGTTGCGGCACATCCGCAATCGGGCGTAGGAACCCGTATTCTACAGAGCGATATTTATATGTCGCGACAGTGCATATCCCGTAAAATCATGGTGGCACTGGCGGAGCAGTCGCGAGACTGGCCGTTTTCTCTGTAGGCGGCATTCCTACCTCCGTCAGTGCTACCTCCTTCGAGCGTAGGAACTCTTAGGCTGGTTAATTCAATTAATACAGAGAGGATGTCATGATGACTACTATCCCAACCCTGACTTACCCGCAATCTGACGAACAGGTTATTCCCGCTTCCCTGACTATGCCGCTTTCTGCTGCTGCGGATCTCTTTGAGGTCGCCGATCGCTGCGCCGCGCTGGTGAGCGTATTGATCGAAACTGAAGACCGTGCATCCCGCACTGCGCTCTGTGAAGGTCTGCTGCACGCCCTGCGCCAGCTGCGTGAACGCTGTGATGCTGCACTCCCACCGCACCTAATAGCGCAGTTGATCCAGGGGGAAACACTTACCTCCTGTATGCCGGACTGCTGGCAGGAAACCGCTCCCCAGGTGGATTATGCGCTGGCTTTGGTGCAGGTAATTCTGGGTGGCACGTTGCCCGCATGTGTCGAGAAAGAACTGGCGGGGTTGCTGCATGATCTGGTCTGGCTGGTTAATGAGTTTGTGAAGGAGCCGTATATTACGGTGCATTGAGTGCGGCTGGAATGTGGTGAAGGCTGACTGATTTCAGGTTTGATAAGGGGCTGTGGTGGGCCCCTTAATGCGTTTGAGGGTGAGGTTGGTGTTGGGGTTTGTGATGGTCGATTTTATAAGCTAGCAACATAGGCGGTTGCATATGAGAAACAATGAATGTCTGCTAAGAGCGAAAAGCGGACATTTGAATCGCCACGGGTTTAACAGACACCTCAGAGTCATTTAAGATGGCTTAAAGAGAGGTGCCCATGAGCGGTAAGCGTTATCCCGAAGAGTTTAAAACTGAAGCAGTCAAACAGGTTGTTGATCGCGGTTATTCTGTTTCCAGCGTTGCAACACGTCTCGATATCACCACCCACAGCCTTTATGCCTGGATAAAGAAGTACGGTCCGGATTCTTCCACTAATAAAGAACAGTCAGATGCTCAGGCCGAGATCCGCCGTCTCCAGAAAGAGCTGAAACGGGTTACCGACGAACGGGACATATTAAAAAAAGCCGCGGCGTACTTCGCAAAGCTGTCCGACTGAGGTACGTCTTTATCCGTGACAACTCCTGTTGCTGGCCTGTTCGCCTGCTCTGTCGGGTGCTGGATGTTCATCCCAGTGGTTTTTACGCCTGGCTTCAGCAGCCGCATTCACAACGCCATCAGGCAGACCTGAGACTGACAGGACAGATTAAACAGTTCTGGCTGGAATCGGGATGCGTCTATGGTTATCGCAAAATCCATCTGGATCTGCGTGACAGCGGGCAACAGTGCGGAGTAAACAGAGTCTGGAGACTGATGAAACGTGTCGGAATAAAGGCTCAGGTCGGATACCGAAGCCCGCGGGCACGTAAAGGCGAGGCCAGTATCGTGTCACCCAACAGGCTCCAGCGACAGTTCAATCCGGATGCTCCTGATGAGCGTTGGGTAACGGACATAACCTACATCAGGACCCACGAAGGCTGGCTGTATCTTGCCGTTGTTGTTGATCTGTTCTCACGCAAAATTATCGGCTGGTCCATGCAATCCCGGATGACAAAGGACATTGTCCTGAACGCACTGCTGATGGCTGTATGGCGGCGTAATCCCGAAAAACAGGTGCTGGTTCATTCGGATCAGGGCAGTCAGTACACAAGCCATGAGTGGCAGTCGTTCCTGAAATCACACGGCCTGGAGGGTAGCATGAGCCGTCGCGGTAACTGCCATGATAATGCGGTTGCAGAAAGTTTTTTCCAGTTGTTGAAACGTGAACGGATAAAGAAAAAGATCTACGGAACGCGGGAAGAAGCCCGCAGTGATATTTTTGATTACATCGAAATGTTTTATAACAGTAAGCGTCGGCATGGTTCTAGCGAACAGATGTCACCGACAGAATATGAAAACCAGTATTATCAACGGCTCGGAAGTGTCTAGATTATCCGTGGCGATTCACTCAAATGGAAATCCTTCTGAAGTTGGTTATTGCTATGTTGATTAAGTTTAATAACTTCGTTTTATCGCCAAACATCCTTGAAAACAACAATCATCTGCAAGAAATCATAAGCACTACCCAAAAATTGGGGCTAGATACATGTGGCACTTTAGTTTAGCTTTCTCAAGATTAGAATCATGTCTCACCAGAAATGGCTTTTATGCCGAGACATAGTTCACAAGTGCTAATGTTGCATGACATGTTGCGAATCATTATGTTTCGTTAAACATATTTGTTAGTTTTTAAGAAACGGCTATCACGTTAAGTTATTATATAGGAAACAAATTAAATGGGCCTAACTTCAGTCGGTCGGTGGGAAATAAATAATATTTTATTGCACGATTTATTGACATACTCTGATGGCAGCGCAAGAGTTGGAGAACTCAAGGCTTGCTGGAGTTCAGGCCATGGTTTTTATATCGTAAAAGGTATCGTTACCTGGTTAACGATGCGCTCTTTAAAGATTGAAAGATTACCGTGGATGGCTGACTTTTCATTTACGACTCTCAAGTATGAAAAAAGATTATATATTCCTATTCTAAAATATTTACAAGAGCACCCAGAGGTAGTAGATGAAGCATGCAATGAGCTTCTTGAAATCTACGCCCATACGCAGAGATTCTATGCAGGTAAAACGCATATTAGGCTTGGCAGAGGGTATAAAAGCTCTGATGAAGTAATTACAAAAAATGACGATTATGCCAAAGCGGTATATCACCATGCTGTCGCAGCACAGATGGTTGATAAAGGAACTATTGACATACCTCATGATGTGATTACCTCATGGGGTAAAAACAGCAATTACAATGCTGACTACCTGGTTGGTGTTGATATGGACGTGGCTATTGAGGATATTTTATTATCAGCTGAAACCATTGCTCCAAGACAAAACGAAATACAACATAGTGCTCTCGAATCTGGAGAATTCCTTGTGCTGAACCGTAGCTGGGATGGTTTGCTTAAAGTAAATGCTGAAGCTGTAACGGCGCTGAATGGATTTTCAATACAAGAACCCGAAAATCAGGATGAGGCAAGAAAAATATTATCGGAACCATTACCAGCGTACCGGCCGATGGATAATTATAACCAACTAGTATTAGATAAACGAAAATCTCCACAGTCTTTCCGTTCACGCATATCACGAGCGTGGAATATTTTAACAACGAAATATCAATAGTTGTCTTAATTTGCGCCGACTACAAACCCTCTGAAGGTCAAAAGTAGATCTTCAGATTTTCGCAACCGTATGTAGCCGATATGTACTCTTTGTAAGCTATAACCAAGTGCGCAAAGTGCACCTAAAAAATCGTAACCCATTGATTTATAAGTGCGCATAATCTATCTTATGTTAAATTTTATTTGATCAGGGCCAAATATGGTAATGGATGCTTTTAATGACACTCATGAATTACGAAAAAAAACGCTCCCGGACGGGAGCGTAAGCCAGTGACTTCGGCGTCAAATGAGGGTATGACAAGTGGAGCGGCGGGTTAATTCGGGGTGATCTGGCTGCGATGCTTTTCAGCCTGCTGCTGATGAATAACGGAAGACTGACCATTATTCGCTTTCTCATGCACAACTGCGGCTTTTTCATGCTCGTTCATTTCAGAAAATGACTTTGCGGTCTCGTTGGTGGCTCCTGATTTGCCATTCATCATTTTTTTATGCATTTCCGCCATGTCCTGGTGGGCAGAAGCATTACCGTTTTGCATCATTTCATGGGACATTGCAGCCTGATCGTGGCCGCTCATATCCATCATTGTCATGCTGTCTCCCTGAACAGCGCTTTTTTCAGCAGAAGACTGCATCTGATGGGCAGGTGCCTGGGCATTATTTACCTGGTCATGCATGTTCATTGTCTCTGCAGCCATGGCGGATGAAGTGACAGCCAAAATGGCAAAAAATGATACAAGGATCTTTTTCATGGTTGGGTCTCCGGTGTTTTCATACCCAGGCAATCAACGGCTTGTAACAGAGAAAGCATTTGATCTCAGGGCTGATTAATCATCACTCCAGGAACCAGGCGATTGCGTTATCACACTGCTCCTGATTTACGAATGATTATAAAAAACCGCCTCTGTTTATCGCGTGACTGAATGATGACATTTTTGTCACCTTCCCTGTTTCGTCTGAATAACGGTATTAATCTCTTAACAGATGCACACTGAATACAATTTCCCGCCCCTGCTGTGCTGCTGACAGTTCGCCGCCGTGGGCATGAATGATCGACCTCGTGATTGATAATCCCAGTCCCGCGCCTTCCGTATTGTGGACCCGTGATGAGTCTGCGCGATAGAAACGGTCAAACAAACGATCCAGATTAGCGGGAACCGGGCCAGTCATCGTATTCGTAATCATCACGTTCACCCCGTCACTGACACGCTCCAGACGTATCGCAGTACAGGTGTTATCGGGAGAATATTTGATGGCATTGGAAAGCAGATTACTGAAAGCACGGCGCAGCATATCGCTGTCTCCGGCAACAATCCCCTCTCCTTCCACCGTGATTGTCTTTCCTGTTTCGTCTGCCAGGGGCTCGAACAGCTCACGTAATTCATTCAGCTCGGCGGCCAGATCCACATCATGTTTATCCAGCTGCAGCAGACCATGTTCTGAACGAGCCAGAAAAAGCATGTCGCTGGTCATTCGTGACAGCCTTTTCAGCTCTTCCAGGTTCGCGAACAAAATTTCGCGGTAATGCGAAACATCCCTTTCCTTGGCCAGGGCAAACTGCGTCTGCATCATCAGGTTACTGACCGGGGTGCGAAGCTCATGTGCGATGTCAGACGAGAAATCTGACAGTTTCCGGAATGACCCCTCCAGGCGATCGAACATATTATTAAACTCCTGCATGGTCTCAGAGATTTCAGGCGGAGCCAGTTCGGGATTAAGACGCTGATCCAGGCTGTGCACGGTCATGGAGGAAGCCAGACTGGTCATTTCCCGTAACGGTTTCAGACCAATACGTGTGGTTAGCCAGCCCAGAAAAATGGAAATAAAGACCAGACCGATATTGAACCAGAACAGCCAGGTACTGAGTTTGTCCATAAACAAGGTGTGATACCCTGTATCCGTGGCAACCGTAATAATGAAATGTTTGCTTTTACCCTGTTCCGGCGTCACGGCAACCCGCCGCGAGATACTGCGGTACACGGTGTTATTTTCTTCCGTCTGGATCATATAGTCGAGAATATCACCCGACTTATTAAGCAGGCTCGCTGGCACAACAGAATTTTTGGCATACAGTTCCACGATTTTTTCATTTTCCATGTTTTTTATAGAAATGAATAAACCATTATGCCCCACCATCGCATCGTTTATTTTTTCTGATAATGACTTAATATCCGTTTTGTTCCGGAACGTCTCTGTTTTAAGAAACTCTTCGGTGAGCTGAAGTTTCCCTGTCAGAAAATCGCGGTCCTGATTATCGAAGTAGCCATTAAGGGTGCTAATCAGGATAAAGCTTGATAACCACCATACCGTAAGCATCACTGCCGAAAAAATCAGGCTCAGGCGTGTGGTCAGGGAAATTTTTAACCTCACTCTTCTCTGATCTCCAGGACATATCCGGCACCGCGAACGGTATGGATCAGTTTTGGCTCAAAGTCATCATCAATTTTACTTCTCAGACGTCTCACGGCGACATCAATCACATTTGTATCACTGTCAAAATTCATATTCCAGACTAGGGACGAAATAAGGCTTCTGGGTAACACTTCTCCGGAGCGTTGCAGCAGCAGCTCCAGCAGTACGTATTCTTTACCGGTTAGATGGATCTTCTTCCCCGACCGGGTCACGGTCCGGCGCACCATATCAACAGTCATATCGGCGATGGTGCACACCGTGGCGGCCTGCGAGCGAGCCCGACGCAGCAAGGTTTTTACACGTGCAACCAGCTCGGTAAAATCGAAAGGCTTAATCAGGTAGTCATCTGCGCCAAGCTCCAGTCCTTTCACTTTGTCCCGCACATTGTCCTTGGCGGTTAAAAACAGGACCGGTTCTTCGTGCCCGGATTCCCTCAGTGCGCTGATGATTTGCCACCCGTCGAGGACAGGCAGCATTACGTCCAGTATTATCAAATCATACTGTCCCTTCGAGGCGGCCCCGAGACCATCACGGCCATTATTGAAGAGATCGGCCTGGTATCCTTCCTCAACCAGCCCCTGCTGGAGGTAACGACCTGTTTTGTGTTCATCTTCAACGATTAAAATACGCTGCATGGTCAACTCGCTGATATAAAATTAAAAATCTCACGCATGAGCGCTGGCTGTCCCCTAGCTGACCGAAGACGGCGAAAGCATGCCGAGCCACGCTACGGCGCCCAGAATGATAATCGCAACGATAAATTCAGTCAGGATGCTGTTTCGCATCAGGGCAACGCTGCGATCATAATTCCCTTCCCTGACCATAACTTCAAGCCGGGGACCAAGGTGAAACCGGTTTGCTGCAGCCAGAAGAAGCATCAGACCAAACAGAGCCGTCTTGGCAAGCAATATCCCTCCCCAGGAGCTGTTGAATAAGGGGGTTAAGTTACCTTCAGCAATATACAGATAGTTGACCAGCGCACTCAGGATAAGGGCGACAACAATCACCGTACCTGCCGTGGCAAATTTTGCCAGGGAGTCCGATATCACACTGACGCTCTGTGCATTATGCGCGTTTCTGCGCATAAGCAGGATAGCAAATGCAACCAGAGCACCTGTCCAGGCTCCGGCAGCGCCGAGATGAGTCAGATCGCTCAGTAAATGGAGATAGTAATGCAGACCGTCATGCATGACGGCATGTCCTCCCCAGGCAAGTGTGGCCAGCGCCACGCCCCCACTCATCGTCATCAGCAGGCAGGACAATACTCTCTTTTTAGTGTAGAGGAACAAGGCGCCGAGCGTGCTAAACAGGGCACAGAGCCTGACAATCCAGCTAATACCTACATCAGTTTCTTCTATAACCATCTCGATAATATGGATGGATAATTCCCTGAGATCAGTTACTCCGCTCATGGCATTAGATACCAGGAGCATATTAATGCCAGTAAGAATGATGCCTGCAACAACAGCAAAGGTTATAAACGACCTGAAATTAGTCAGGTTATACGTTTCATGTCTGACACCACTTAATCCATATATCTGAAAAAATGGCAATCCAAATATTACCATCAAATCAAGATAAAGAAGAAAACGAATAACAATCATAATCAGGTCGTTCATAATATTACTTCACTGTAAAGGTGTAATTACCGGTAATAGGGTGCGTATCTGAAGAAACTGCGCGCCAGTCAACACGATAAGTGCCAGCGGGTAAAGGTTCTCGCGGAATAATGATCATCGATTTAGGGTCAGCGCCTGGTGCCACTTTTGCCGCGACCGGCATCGGAGAATGTGATGACATACCTTTCATACCCGTCATCGTTAATTTTGCACCTGAGAATTTCACGGTCAGATCTTCCGAGAAATTAAGCTGAATCTTATCCGGGGCCGCTACGGCCGAATCAGCCTGTGGCACAGAGCTTTTTAATTCCGGATGGGCCATAGCAGAAAAAGCGACGCCCATAACCAGGCCACCTGTAAGAATGGCTTTATGTAAAATCGACATATTATTTACCTGTTTAGTTTAGTGTTTTAAGTCAACGCATTAAAACCAGATTCTGGCTCCCGCCAGGAATACTACCTGATGGTCTTTCTCACCCTCTCTTTTCGCCATATCGGACGTTTTCCCGTAAAGCTGATTCCAGGAGACGCCTATATAGGGTGCAAACTCACGGCGTATTTCGTAGCGCAGCCGAAGGCCCAGCTCTGTGTCAGCTAATCCCCTGCCGCGCCCCCGCAATTCATCATCCTGACTGTAGAGATTTACCTCATAGGATGGCTGGAGTATGAGCCGGTTAGTCAGTAAAACATCGTATTCTCCCCCCAGACGGAGGGCTGCTTTTCCGTCATTACTGACAAAAGCCGTAATTTCAGACTCAAAATTATAGAGCGCGAGCCCCTGAAAACCGACAGCAGCCCAGGTCTGGGCTGAAGCAGGTCTGAAATCCTGTCTTACACCCGCAACCAAATCCCACCAGGGGCCAACCGCGTGCCCCCAGAGTAGCTGGGCTTCTGCCGTCTCCGTTTCCCCCCCGCTTCGTTCGCCTTCACTCTTTAGCCAGAGCCGGTCAGTGTCGCCTCCAATCCAGCTGTTAACACTCCAGCTGAAATTGTTGGAGTTATCCGACCGTTGCCATTCCAGTTGATCCAGCAAGACCAGATAATTAATCGCATTGTCGTGAATCGCATGCCCCGGTAAATTGCCGAATGCAGCCTTCCGGTCGGCATCGGTAACAGGCGGAATTGGCGTTCTGCTCTCAGTTAAAATGGGCTCCATTGACGTCATCTCAGTGAAATTCTCATCTACCGGCATCTGCATGGAAGACATGTCGTGCCCGGCGTGGTGATCTGCAGAGACGGCGCTCGCCGCAATAGAAAGCTGTGAGGTAAACAAACCGGCGACCAGAACAGGTATGGCCTTAAAACTTCTCTTCATTCGCATCATTCCTCCACCCGGACTTCACGAAACATTCCCATTTCCATGTGATAGAGCAAATGGCAGTGATACGCCCAGCGGCCAAGCGCATCTGCTGTCACTCTGTAACTGCGTTTTGTACCAGGGGGAATATCTATTGTGTGTTTACGAACCATGAAATTACCGTTTTCATCTTCCAGATCGCTCCACATACCATGCAGGTGAATGGGGTGAGTCATCATGGTATCGTTGACCAGCGTGATCCTGAGTCGCTCACCGTATTTCAGCAGCACCGGTGCGGCATCTGAAAACTTGATTCCGTTAAATGACCAGGCAAACTTTTCCATGTGACCGGTTAAATGCAGTTCTATGGTGCGGCCAGGTTCACGTCCGTCAGGATCCCCAAAGCGGCTTTTCAAATCCGCGTACGTGAGAACCTTTCTTCCGTTATTTCGAAGACCAATACCAGGATCGTTTAATTTCGGAGAGACGCTCATCGCCTGCATATCAACCAGTGGGTTACCCGTTTCTGACGCAGGATGACTTTGCATACCCGGCATTCCGGCCATCTGGGAATGATCCATACCGGTCATGCTGCTGTGATCCATGGGCGCGGAGGATGTCCCGCTATCCGCAAGGTCAGCACCGTCCATAGACATCATCTCTCCGCTGTTTTCCATGCCTCCCATCTGGCTGTGGTCCATTCCTGCCATATCATGTCCCATTCCTCCCATACCCATATCTTCCATGGTCAACAGAGGACGGGGATCGAGGGCGGGAACGGCAGCACTTAACCCCTCTCTCGTGGCCAGTGTCCCCCGAGCGTAGCCGGACCTGTCCATGGATTGTGCGAAGATGGTATAGGCCTCACCCTGAGGCTCCACAATGACATCATAGGTTTCGGCAACGGCAATCCTGAATTCGTCAACGGTAACCGGGTTTACATACTGGCCATCTGCAGCCACGACCGTCATTTTCAGCCCGGGGATGCGGATATCGAAATAGGTCATTGCCGAACCGTTGATAAACCGTAAGCGTATCTTTTCACCGGGACGGAACAGCCCGGTCCAGTTTTTCAGCGGGGCCTGACCGTTCATGAGATAGGTGTAGGTGTAGCCACTGACATCCGCGAGGTCAGTCGGATTCATTTTCATTTCAGCCCACATTTTCCGATCGGCAATAGTGGCTGACAGCCCCCTGGTATTCACGTCGCGGAAAAAAGAGCCAACGGTTGGTTTATTGAAATTGTAGTAATCCGACTGTTTTTTTAATTTTTTCAGAAGACTGTGAGGATTTTCATCGGTCCAGTCAGACAACATGACCACGTGCTCACGATCGTAAGCAAACGGTTCCGGCTCCCTGGCATCGATGATAATGGCACCGTATACCCCCTCCTGTTCCTGCAGACCGGAATGGCTGTGGTACCAGTAAGTCCCGTTCTGCTTAACCTTAAAGGTGTAAACGTAGGTATCATCAGGCTCTATGCCCTTAAAACTCAGCCCCGGAACACCATCCATATTGGCTGGAAGAATAATGCCGTGCCAGTGAATGGACGTCTGTTCATTAAGACGGTTCTTGACCTTCAGGGTAATGGTGTCACCTTCTTTCCAGCGAAGAACGGGCCCCGGCAGGCCTCCATTGATTGTTTTGGCCTGACGCTCACTGCCCGTGATATTGACGGCCGTTTCACCAATGGTCAGGTCAAACTGAGTACCCTGCAGGGATGCGGCAACTGGCAGGCTCAGACTGGAACGCGCATTGAAACTCCATACGCCAAGACTTCCGGCTACGCCAGAGAGGGTTAATCCCTTCAGGAAAGTTCGTCGAGACGTTTTCAACAGCATGCGCATTCCCTTATTTAAAGTATGGTTACTGACAAAGTTCGAGAACCGATTTAAATCAAATTTCTGGTTCATCCTCTTACAATGAAATGAAGCTAGCACACCTTAAGAAACAAATTCATTACAATCGTGTAATGTACGTAGCTGTATTACATTTACGTCATCTTCCCCACAGGTTGATTATTTTTATATATGATCGTGATGACATCTTTTATTTACCTAAGAAGGTAATTACACATGAATGTATTAATCACAACCACTGCGTTTACAACTTTATTCTGTGGGGCAGTTTTTGCCAAGTCCAGTGATATTGCCCATGAAGCACATCGATTCGTGAATAATGCCTCAGCCGTTAGCCATGTTAATTCCTCGACGCATGAAAACTTGCCTGGCAGGATTAATAAAAACAACACGCCATCATTCTCTGAAATGAATGAACATGAAAGGGCCATTGTTGCACATTCATTTATGAACAACAGCGCGTCCTATGCACATCAAAAAATGATTGAGGAACATAAAAAAATGCTATCCGGGAGTGATGCAAATTCAGAGACATCTTCTTCTTTTAACGAACTGAATGCCGGAGAGAAAGCCGCCCTCGTGCATGAGCAGGTCAATAATGCCGGTGCGGAAGCTCATCAGACGCAGGCAAGAAAGCTTCGCGGGCTGTATTCGTCCAGGTAAAGACAGGTGGGTTAGTGCTTAGCGTCAGGTGCGCAGCAGGACTTCACTGACGGGTTACGTCGCAGGACATGAGCCTCATATTGCTCTGCCGTAACCTGTTTCAGACCCGTTAATCATCACCGTCGGGCTGGTCATACACTTCCCAGAGCTTCAGGAGCAAACGGGAAATAAGATATGTTACAAAAATGACGACCATCAACGGTGCTCCCGGTTAACTGACAGATGACACGCCTCCTGAAAACCCCTAGCATACGCCGCAGTGTTCATGCTAACGGCGAATTCCAGTAAATGTATTCTACCGATGTCGTAAAAGAAAATGCCTACCTTTCAGCCACCCGCTCGGGGCTGGAATCGAACGAGATCGCTATCCTTCAGCGATCTTTGCCTTCCCGGTTTAATCTTCGGCATTTGAAAAAAAATGAATCATTAAAACTCGTACTGCAAAAGAAAGCGGGAAAATCACGTGTAGTGGCCTATAAATTTACGTCCGGTTCATTTAATTACACGGCGTATCGTATATCAGACAAAAAGTTCTATAACCTTTCCGATACTTCCGGGAAAGGCAGTCTCGATTATCCGTTACCGGCCACAGCAAGACTCAGCTCGCCTTTCAATCCAGCAAGACTTAACCCGGTATCGGGAAAAGTGAGCCCCCATAATGGCATTGATTATTCCATGCCCATGAACACGAAAATAGTCAGCGTCATCGACGGAAAAATCACCCGGGCCGAATATAACAGTACCATGGGGTATTTTGTTGAAGTAACGGGAAAAGCTGGTGTTATAACTCGCTATCTCCACCTCAATAAAATACTCGTTACTAAAGGGGCCAGGGTTACCCGGGGAGACGCTATTGCGTTATCCGGTAACAGCGGACGTTCATCCGGTCCTCATCTGCATTACGAGCTGGTCATCAATAACAATCCTGTTAACTCACTGGCGTTCCGGACGGCGGCACCCGCTGATAACAAACTCGAACAGCATGCCTTTGCGCATGCCAGAGACTACGAACGATACCTGGACTGATAACGGGACCGCGACGCGGTCCCGTCTGCCGGATTAATTTTTTTTATCGTTTTCACTTCCGTGATGTTGATGATCTCCATGCCCCCCGTGACCGTGGAAAAGATGCATGAGCGGACAAAGCAGCAGTAACAGATATGGCCAGTAGCCTGCCACATGTGACCAGTGTTCGCGTAGGAGAGCAAATGCCGCAATCGCGGCGACAGCAATAAGCGCATAGGTTGTACTTTTCATACCGGACTCCTTCTGTTAGTAACAGACCCTTCATTCAGGGTTATTTCCCGAGCCTGACACTTTTCAGACGCAACGCATTTGCAATGACGCTAACGGAGGAAAGGGCCATAGCCGCCGCCGCAATAACTGGCGACAGCAGTATTCCATACACAGGATAAAGCAGACCTGCAGCTACAGGCACCCCAAGAGCATTGTAGATAAACGCAAAAAACAGATTCTGCCGGATATTTTTCATGGTGATCTCTGACAGATGACGGGCCCTGTTGAGTATCATCAAATCGCCTTTGAGAAGGGTAACGCCAGCACTTTCTATTGCCACATCTGTACCCGTTCCCATGGCTATACCCACGTCAGCCGCTGCCAGCGCCGGGGCATCATTCACACCGTCTCCGGCCATCGCAACCACATGGCCAGACTCTTTCAGTCGGGTTATCACTGCTTTTTTGCCATCCGGCAGAATCCCGGCTTCAACCTCATCTATTCCCAGTTTCCGTGCGACTGCTTCAGCAGTAAGCTGGTTATCCCCGGTGAGCATAACAATGCGGATCCCCGCCTGACGCAAAGCTTTAAGCGCATCCGGCGTGGTTGCTTTCACGGGATCCGAGATAGCTATCAGGCCTGCAAGGTTCCCGTCTGTGGCCACATAGATAACGGTAGCGCCTTCCATCCGCAACGTATCCGCAACGGCCTTTTGATTATCAATAACGATACTGTTTTCCTGCATAGCCAGTTCATTACCAATAACAACCCGTTGACCTTCGACATCGCCTGAGACACCTTTCCCCGACGGGGCATTGAAATTACTGACGGCAGGTATCACGATCCCCTTTTCCTGCGCGGCTCTGACAACAGCCATACCCAACGGATGCTGCGAACCTTTTTCCACTGCAGCTGTTACACGTAAAAGAGATATTTCCCCACCCGGACTGAGACTGATAATCCCTGTCACCGTAGGCGAACCTTCCGTGAGCGTGCCTGTTTTGTCGACAACCAGCGTGTCCACTTTTTCAAGACGCTCAAGGGCTTCGGCATTCTTGATTAACACCCCGGCCTGGGCGCCTTTGCCCACCCCCACCATTATCGACATCGGCGTGGCCAGTCCCAGCGCGCAGGGACAGGCAATAATCAGGACCGACACAGCCGCAATGAGACCGTGCGCCATCCTGGGCTCGGGCCCCCAGACAGACCAGATCAAGAAAGCAACAACCGCGATAAGTATCACCAGAGGAACAAACCAGCCTGAAACGCTGTCTGCCATTCTCTGGATGGGGGCACGCGAACGCTATGCATCAGCGACCATCTGAACAATTCGTGAGAGCATCGTTTCATCACCGACTTTCTCTGCTCGGATGATAAGACTACCTGTCTGATTAATCGTCCCCCCAATGACAGGTTCACCCTCTTTTTTGGTAACCGGCATAGACTCCCCGGTCACCATCGATTCATCAACAGTTGTTTTGCCTTCGACCACGATACCGTCGACCGGAATACTCTCTCCAGGTCTGATGCGGAGCTTATCGCCAGGCAGGACATCTTCTGCATTAATATCCGTTTCATGACCGTCATGATCCAGCCGCCTGGCTGTTTTGGGGGCAAGGTTCAGAAGCGCAGTAATGGCACCTGAGGTTTGTTCCCGTGCCCGCAGTTCAAGAACCTGTCCCAGCAGAACAAGCACCGTAATTACTGCTGCGGCTTCAAAATAAACGGCCACCAGGCCATCCATGTTTCTGAACGATGCAGGAAACCAGGAGGGGAAGACGGTTGCAATGACGCTGTAAACCCAGGCTGCGCCGGTCCCCATTGCAACAAGGGTAAACATATTCAGGGAGCGGTTACGCAACGACATTCCGGCCCGGGCGAAGAATGGCCAGCCACAGTACAACACGACTGGAGAGGCCAGAAGCAGCTGCAGCCATGTGTTGTATTGTGGCGGTACTGTATTCCTCAAGGCGGGAAACAGATGAGATCCCATTTCGAGTATCAGAACCGGAAACGCCAGCAACAACCCCAGCCAGAAGCGTCTTGTCATGTCGCGAAGTTCATCACTCGGCCCCGTCGATGCCGTGGCTACGAGCGGTTCCAGTGCCATTCCACAGACAGGACAGCTTCCGGGACCACTGCGGCGTATCTCCGGGTGCATCGGACATGTCCACACACCTTCAGAAATATCTTTCTCCGCCTGATGGTGAGGCTGTTTTATCTGGTCTGGGCTGACTTCGTGGTGATCGTGGTGGTGGTGGGAATGTTCACTGGCATCTTCGGTAAGATAACGGTCGGGATGGGCTGTAAATTTACTCTCACAGCTGGCAGAGCAGAAATAAAGCTGATGGTCCTGGTATCGAATGCTGCTGTGCGCCTTGTCGGGCAGGAATGCCATCCCGCACACGGGATCTCTCACCTTATGCAATACGTGGCTCTCGTCCGGGGATAATGTCTGTTCAGAAGCAGTCTGGTTGTTGTGTTGCACTACATTGTCATTTTTCACAGTAACTCTCCTTATGCATGCCTGAAGCATTTTCTGTCTTCAGGGTATGTCATGGATGCGATTACCACGAATGTCGCCGGCACAGGAGTGCCTGCTGCCGGCGTCCCGTTATCAGCCGTTCCGCTGACTATTCGATTCGCTGGAAGACTTTTTTACTGCCCTCCGGAGAGAATGAAATAACATCGTAAGCCTCTTTACGGGCCCCCATCTCCATTCCCGGGCTCCCCGCAGGCATGCCCGGGGTGGCAAGACCATAAATCCCTGAACCAGACAGCATTGCCTTATGTATCGTGGCTGCAGGCACATGGCCTTCAATGATCAAATTACCAGTAACTGCGGTATGACAGCTTCTCAGCTCAGCAGGAACAGCATATTTTTCTTTCAGGGCTGACAGGGCCTGATCATTCATGACGTGGGTCCGCACCTCAAACCCGTCCTTTTCCATCGCCTTGCCCCACAGGGAACAGCAACCACAGTTTTCAGACTTGTACATATCTATTACTTTTTCACCTGCCATTGCAGGAAGTGAAAGGCCAAAAGCCAGGGTCATTAAAATTATTTTTTTCATACTCACCTCTGTATGTTATCGATATAAACCCTGACGTCAGGGTGAATTTATGCAAAAGGACACCCGCAGGGGTGCCCTTTCAGGGTTATGACACGCTCTTTTTATGTCTGCGCAGCCAGATGAGTTTATAGGCGGCAGGAATAATGAACAGGGACAGCAGCGGAGCTGTGATCATCCCGCCAATCATGGGGGCCGCGATACGGCTCATGACTTCTGAACCTGCGCCGGTACCCCAGAGTATCGGCAGCAGACCCGCGATGATCACCGCCACGGTCATGGCTTTCGGCCGGACACGCAGCACGGCACCATGATAAAGGGCTTCATCAAGACCTTCCGGTGTGAACGTTTCTTTGTTTGACAGTTCCGGATGCGCTTCAATGGCATGACGCAGATACATCAGCATGACCACGCCAAACTCTGCTGCCACACCGGCCAGGGCGATAAACCCGGTTCCGGTTGCGACTGACATATGGAAGCCCTGCCAGTACAGGAACCATATCCCGCCAACCAGGGCGAACGGCAGACTCATCAGGATCAACAACGCTTCATCAACCCGGCGGAACGCCAGATACAACAGGATGAAAATGATCATCACCGTCATCGGCACCATCAATTTAAGTTTCTTGTTGGCGTGCTCAAGCAGTTCAAATTGTCCGGAGAATGACACGCTGGTACCCGGTCTCAGTTTCACTTTCTGACTGATAGCCGTTTTAATATCATTAACCACCGACACCATATCCCTGCCGCGCGCGTCAATGTAAATCCAGCTGGCTGGACGGGCATTTTCCGTTTTCAGCATAGTCGGCCCTGAAACGACCTTAATATCCGCGACATCGCCCAGCGTGATCTGCTGCTTCATCGGGGTCAGGATCGGCATCTGTTTCAATGCATTTGGACTGTTCCGATAATCCTGCGGATAGCGAATATTAATCGGGTAGCGGGCCACGCCTTCAACCGTTTCCCCTACCGTTGCGCCGCCGATGGCTGATGAGACAAACAGCTGTACATCACCAACAGTCATACCGTAACGGGACGCTTTTTCCCGGTTGATATCGATATCGATGTAACGCCCGCCTTCAAGTCGCTCAGCCAGGGCAGACACCACGCCCGGCACGGTTTTGGCTACCGCCTCGATACTCTGCGCAGTCGCATCAATATCGGCCAGGACAGTCCCTGAGACCTTGATACCTATCGGGCTTTTGATCCCGGTTGAGAGCATATCAATACGGTTACGGATTGGCGGAACCCAGAGGTTTGCCAGACCCGGTAAACGGACGGTCTTGTCGAGTTCTTCAATAATCTTGTCAATCGTCATACCCGGACGCCACTGATCCTCAGGTTTGAGCTGGATCGTGGTTTCCACCATTTCAAGCGGTGCGGAATCCGTCGCGGTCTCTGCTTTACCGGTCTTGCCAAATACAGAGGCCACTTCAGGAACGCTTTTGATTAACTTGTCCGTCGTCTGCAGGAGTGCTGCAGCTTCTGCCGGAGAGACGCCAGGCAATGTTGATGGCATATACAGCAGGTCGCCCTCATTGATCTTCGGCAGAAACTCCCCCCCCACCTGACTCAATGGCCATATAACGGTGAAAATGGACAAGGCCGCAACCAGCAGGGTTGTTTTTGGCCAATGGAGGACCCGCAGCAGCAATGGATGATACGCTTTGATCAGCACCCGGTTCAGGGGGTTACTGGTCTCGGCAGGAATTTTTCCCCGGATCCAGAATCCCATCAAGATCGGAATGACAATGATGGCCAGCGCGGCCGCTCCCGCCATGGAGTACGTTTTCGTGAATGCCAGCGGGCCAAACAGACGTCCTTCCTGACCTTCCAGGGTAAAGATAGGAATAAAGGACAGGGTGATGATCAGCAGGCTGATAAACAGTGCGGGTCCCACTTCCACGGAGGCGTCGGTAATCACCTTCCAGCGGGTGGCATTGTCAATCTGCTCACCCGGATGCTGATGATCCCACTCCTCAAGCCGTTTATGCGCATTCTCAATCATCACAATGGCGGCATCCACCATCGCACCGACGGCAATAGCTATCCCTCCCAGCGACATGATATTGGCGTTTAGTCCCTGGAAGTGCATGACGATAAAGGCGATACATAGGCCAAGCGGCAGAGAGATAATCGCCACCAGGGCAGAACGTACGTGCCACAGGAACAGGGCACAGACGATGGCCACCACGAAAAACTCTTCCAGAAGTTTGGAACTGAGGTTATCAATCGCCCGGTCGATTAACTGGCTGCGATCGTAGGTGGTCACGATTTCAACGCCTTCCGGCAGACTGGCCTTCAGCGTGTCCAGTTTATCCTTGACTGCTGTGATAACGTCGCGCGCATTTTTACCCGACCGCAGGATCACCACGCCGCCAGCAACTTCCCCCTGGCCGTTCAGTTCGGCAATACCACGCCGCATTTCAGGCCCGGTCTGCACGCGGGCAACATCCCGCAAATAAACCGGCACGCCGTTCTCGCCTGTTTTCAGGACGATGTTATTAAAATCATCAATGCTCTGCAGATAGCCGCTGGCGCGGACCATATACTCCGCTTCGGCTATTTCAACGGATGAACCACCGGCTTCCTGGTTAGATGATTCAAGAGCCTGTTTCACTTCGGGCAGGCTGATCCCATACTGGGACAGTTTTACCGGATTGACCTGAATCTGGTACTGCTTCACCACGCCACCGACCGAGGCTACCTCAGCCACGTTCGGGATGGTCTTCAGTTCAAATTTCAGAAACCAGTCCTGCAAAGAACGCAGTTCTGAAAGGTCGTGTTTTCCGCTGCGATCGACCAGGGCATATTCAAATATCCAGCCCACTCCCGTGGCGTCCGGGCCGATTTCAGAGCTCACACCCGCAGGCAGTTTGCCCTGAACCTGATTCAGGTATTCCAGCACGCGCGAACGGGCCCAGTACAGATCGGTGCCGTCTTCAAAAATGACATACACATACGAATCACCGAACTGTGAAAAGCCACGCACGGTTTTTGCGCCAGGTACGGACAGCATGGTGGTGGTAAGCGGATAGGTGACCTGGTTTTCTACAATCTGCGGGGCCTGTCCGGGATAGCTGGTTTTAATAATGACCTGCACATCTGACAGGTCAGGCAGCGCATCGACCGGCGTGTTAATTATCGTCCATGTGCCCCAGATGCTGAGAAACAGTGCGCCCATCATGACCAGGAAACGGTTGGCGACAGAGCGCCGGATAATCCATTCAATCATCGTCGTCTCCTCAGTGCCCTGAATGCATATTTACAGGCTGCTCAGACATTGCTGGCATACTGTTTTCTGTTTTTTCAGGGTGGCGCATACGTTCCAGCGCGCCCGTAATATTGGCTTCGGAGTCAATGAGGAACAGGCCACTGACCACCACGGTATCGCCTTCATTCAGGCCGGAGCCAATGCCGGACTGTTGCTGTGATTCATGCAGAACGTGGATCTGTTTCGGCACAAACTTGCCTTCATCATCAACAGTAATCACGCGCTGTTCTTTGCCGGTATCGATAACGGCCTGGCTTGGTATCAGCAGCATCTCCTGGCTTTGGGTATTCAGTTTGAGATAGGCATTCATGCCTGGCTTGAGAAACTCATCCTTGTTAGAAACCTGGAGGCGGACCTGAAGCGTGCGGGTTGTCTGATCCACGCTGGGAAGAATGTTCCATTTTTCGACATGGAATGTTTTATCCGGATAAGCCGGTACCGAAATTTCAAACTGCGACGTATCTTTCAGCAGATAGGCGATAGATTCTGGCACTGCAGCGCTGATCCAGACCGGGTCCATCCCCTGAATCTGAGCCACCACCTTATCTTTGGAAATATTCATGCCGGTGCGCAGGTCAAATGCAGTAATGACACCATCAATAGGTGCTTTAATGGTAAAACGGGTCTGAATTGTGCGGGTTGAACGCAGCCTTTGAATATCTTCTTCCGGCATACCAGCCAGACGAAGTCGCTCCAGAACCCCTTTTATCTGGGTTGGCGTACCGCCTGTACCGGATAACAGCAGAAACTCACTTTGTGCCTCAACCCATTCAGGAATGGTGATATCGATAAGCGGAGTGCCTTTCTTCACATGATCGCCAATCGTCAGGGGATACACTTTTTCGACGAAACCATCAGAACGCGCCTGCACAATGACAAACTGATATTCGTTGTAACTGACATTAGCCGGGATTGTCTGAGAATAATTCAGCATTCCTCGCGTGACTTTTTGCGTTTTTAATCCCAGATTCTGAACCTGAGTTGGATCGATACGGATCCCGCCACTGCTTTTATCGCCACTTTCATCAGCATATTTCGGCACCAGGTCCATATCCATAAAGGGAGATTTTCCGGGTTTATCAAATTTAGTATCCGGTTTCATCGGGTCATACCAGAAAAGTACCTTTTTCTCCGGTGCCTTTTGTTCTGTTTGTACTGTTTTTTGTGATGAGTTTAAATACTGCCAGGCAGTAACCGATATCAGCCCTCCTGCTATGAGGCTGCTGATAATTATTGCAGCATATTTTATCTTTAAAGAAGCCATACAATTTCTCGCTGAAAAATCAAAACACCTGGCATATGCGCCCGATCATTAATTCACAGTAATCCCATAATGAATGTTCAGGCGCACTGGATGTATTCGCTCCGGAGTGTCAATCAGGATTGCGTAACGTTAATGCTTTTGAGTAAGGAGATATTGCCCTGCTGAATAAACGAGAAATCGACATGGTTGCCGGTTTTCAGGGCATTGATAGCGTCGTCTGCATTAACAAAAGTGAAGCGCATGGTCATTGCAGGCCAGCCCACCGCCGGGATTGCTTCATGCGAAATGGTGATCTTTTTACTATTCATATCAATTTCTTTAACGATACCGGTGCCCTTGATAACCTGCTGTACCGAAGCTTCACTGGCAGCATTCATATCGCCATGCTGATGTGTTTCAGCATTAAGACCGGCAGAAAACATGACAGAGAAGGCACCAAATAAAACGGCTTTAAGTGAATTACGCATTTTTAATTTCCTGATTAATTGAATAAATTTACTCTACCCAACCGCCACCCAGCGCGGTAAACAGATTAATTTCGTTAACCTGTCGGGAATAGGTAAGATCGAGAATGGTTTGCTGCGTCGCGAAGAGGGAACGTTCTGCATCCAGCACTTCGATGTAACTGACAGCACCACTTGCATACAATCCTCTGGCACGCTGTAGAGTTATCTGTAGTGAATCAAGATAACGCTGCTGTGACTCAAGTTGCTGGCTAAGGCTGTCGCGCAGCGCAAGCGTGTCGGAAACATCTTTAAAGGCTGACTGAATTTTTTGTTCGTAATTAACCACCGACTGTTGCTGGCGAATTTCAGCCAGCTTCAGATTGGCTTTGTTCCTGCCAGCATTAAATATAGGAATTTCAATTTTAGGAATAAAATTCCACATTCCACTTCCTGACGTAAAGAGGCTGGACAGCTCCGTACTGCTTGAGGAGAGACCACTGGTCAGGGTAATGGACGGGAAAAAAGCCGCTCGCGCTGCGCCAATATTGGCATCAGCCGCTTTCAACTGGTATTCCGCTTCCATAATATCCGGACGCTGCAGCAATATTTGTGACGACAGATTTGGTGGCAATTTTACTGGTGCGATCTCCCCACCTTTCATCCCTTTTTCTGACGGAACTGCGCGGTACGTTCCAAGCACCAGTTGCAGGGCATTGTTTGCCTGAGCCAGATCGCCTTCTCGTTTGGCTATTTCGGCGCGGGTACTTTCGATTTGCCCCCTGGCTTGTTCAAGCGCCAGAACGTTCGTACTCCCGGTCACCAGTTGTTGCTCAACGAATGCATAAGACTGTTCATAATTTTTCAGCGTTTCCCGCGCAATACGGAGTTGTTCGTACGCCAGTTGCTGGCTGAAATAGCTCTGTGAAACGTTGGAGACCAGCAGGATGTGTACGGCACGACGGGCTTCTTCGCTGGCAAAGTAGTTCTGGCGATCAGCCTCACTCATGTTCTTAAGTTTGCCAAAAAAATCGAGCTCATAGCTGAGCTCCAGACCCGCGTCGTACTCCTGCGTGGTCGGCTTGTCACCTTTCAGACCACCGCTGTATGTAATCCCGGATGAGGCATTCAGTTGGGGATAACGATCTGCATCCGTGACGTTGAACTGGGCCCGGGCCTCTTCAACCTTCAGGGCAGCCATTCTCAAATCACGGTTATTATTCAGGGCTTCACCGATCAGCCTGCTGACCTGGGGATCGACAAAAAAGTTTCGCCAGCCCGTATCCTGATAGCTGTTTACCGCAGGCGTCAGACTGTTTTTAGACAATGAAAACTGCTGGGGAACCGGAGCTGGCGGACGCTGATATTCAGGTGCCAGAGAAACACAACCTGCCAGGATGAATATGGTACTGATGCTAAGTAATTTTAATTTGAACATAACGCTTCTCGTACAGGCAGACCTGGTAAATGGTTCAATCGAAGTCCAGAGTATTGATAGGGATACTTTACCGAACGCTCTCTGTTTGCCGGGTGACAGGATAATGACAATGTTGTCATTTTTGCTGTAATCCGTTGATAACGATCGTGGGCGCAATAGAATGACATTAGCAGCCAGCCGGGGAGCAAGATGAAAATATTGATCGTCGAAGACGAAATTAAAACAGGTGAATATCTCAGCAAAGGGCTTACAGAAGCAGGGTTCGTAGTGGATCACGCTGATAATGGTCTTACCGGATATCATCTCGCCATGACCGCCGAGTATGATTTAGTCATTCTGGATATCATGCTACCTGATGTGAACGGCTGGGATATCATCCGTATGCTGCGCACTGCCGGAAAGGGTACGCCGGTCTTACTGCTGACGGCCCTGGGCACGATCGAACACAGGGTCAAAGGACTGGAGCTGGGTGCGGACGATTATCTGGTTAAACCCTTTGCGTTTGCCGAACTGCTCGCCCGGGTGAGAACTCTTCTGAGGCGGGGAAACACGATGATCACGGAAAGCCAGTTTAAGGTGGCTGACCTCTCTATTGATCTCGTATCCAGAAAAGTCAGCCGCGCCGGGAACCGCATTGTGCTCACCAGTAAAGAGTTCAGCCTGCTGGAATTCTTCATTCGCCATCAGGGAGAAGTTCTTCCCCGCTCCCTGATTGCCTCTCAGGTCTGGGACATGAATTTTGACAGCGACACTAACGCGATTGATGTCGCAGTAAAGCGACTCCGCGCTAAAATAGACAACGATTACGAGACAAAACTGATCCAGACAGTGCGGGGCGTGGGCTACATGCTGGAGATCCCGGATGCATAGCAAACCGTCCAGACGACCTTTCTCACTCGCTCTGCGGCTGACCTTTTTTATCAGCCTGTCCACAATACTGGCGTTTATCGCCTTCACCTGGTTTATGCTGCATTCTGTTGATAAGCATTTTGCCGAGCAGGATGTCAGCGATCTGCAACAAATCAGCACCACACTAAACCGTATCCTGCAGTCTCCGGTTGATCCGGATGAAAAGAAAATAAGCAAAATAAAGGAATCGATCGCCAGCTACCGTAACGTTGCTCTTTTGCTACTTAATCCCCGGGGAGAGGTGCTGTACAGCTCTGTGCAGGGGGCTGCTTTACGCTCTGCTGTGAGTTCAGCCGATTTTAGCGAGCATAGCCGTGCACGTGATGTCTTTCTCTGGACGGTGGAGGATCCTGCGAGACCGATGGATACCGGGTCCGGAATGAAGATGGAAACATACAGAATTATTGCCTCCTCTGGTCAGGCGATATTTCAGGGCAAACAGCAGAACTATGTCATGCTGACTGGCCTCTCCATTAATTTCCATCTCCATTACCTCGATGCGCTGAAAAAAAATCTGATTGCGATCGCTGTCGTGATAAGTCTGCTAATTGTTCTGATCATTCGCATTGCTGTCCGTCAGGGGCACCTGCCACTTCGTAATGTCAGCAATGCCATTAAAAACATCACCTCCGAGAATCTTGATGCGCGGCTGGAACCGACACGCGTTCCCATTGAGCTGGAGCAGCTGGTTATCTCGTTCAATCATATGATTGGAAAGATTGAGGATGTTTTTACCCGCCAGGCCAATTTCTCTGCCGATATCGCGCACGAGATCAGAACACCCATCACCAATCTGGTGACGCAGACTGAAATCGCTCTGAGTCAGGATCGAACCCAGAAGGAACTTGAGGATGTCCTCTATTCCAGCCTTGAAGAGTATAACCGGATGACAAAAATGGTCAGCGACATGCTGTTCCTGGCGCAGGCGGACAATAATCAGCTGATACCTGACAGGGTTCGGTTTGACCTCAGAGCAGAAGTCATGAAAGTCTTCGAGTTTTTCGAAGCCTGGGCCGAAGAACGAAATATCACGCTCAAATTTAACGGGATGCCCTGCCTGGTTGAGGGAGATCCACAAATGTTCAGAAGAGCGATCAATAATCTGTTATCCAATGCCCTGCGTTATACCCCAGAGGGACAGGCAATCACCGTCTCAATAATAGAGCAGGAGAGCTTTTTTGACCTTGTGATTGAAAATCCGGGGAAACCAATCCCTGAAGAGCATTTATCAAGGCTGTTTGACCGTTTTTATCGGGTGGATCCGTCCAGACAACGAAAAGGAGAAGGCAGCGGCATCGGCCTTGCGATTGTGAAGTCCATCGTGGAAGCACATCACGGAAGAGTGCAGGTGGAATCGGACGTACGCTCAACTCGTTTTATCTTATCCGTGCCCAGACTTGAGAAAATGCTTCCGGAAACCCAATACTAAGAATAAAGATTTAAATGACAAAGATGTCATTAGCCTGTCATGCAGCAAACAGAAGCCATTCGATATAATTAGTGCAACTTATCAGGAAGGCTGGATTGCTTCATCAATACCCGGCGTCAGAGTACGCCAGGAAATGAATATCCAGTCCTCTCCCGGAGAAATAAACACTGCCGAACCTGTTTCAGTTATGGAACTGAAAACACCGGTTGTACTTCCCCGGACATCACTAATTCAGAAATGGAGATTTATCATGAAAAATATCGTATTAGCATCCTTGCTGGGCTTTGGTTTAATTTCGTCGGCCTGGGCCACTGCAACCGTGAATATTCATGAACGCGTCAACAATGCACAGGCTCCTGCTCACCAGATGTTGTCTGCTGCGGCTCCTGTCGGGATCCAGGGGACTGCTCCTCGTATGGCCGGTATGGACCAGCATGAACAGGCCATTATTGTTCATGAAACCATGACGAACGGATCGGCGGATGCGCACCAGAAAATGGTGGAAAGTCATCAGAAGATGATGAGAAATAACACTGTATCCACGCCCGTTTCGTCAACGTCTTACGCTGCGATGGATGAGCATGAAAGAGCAGCGGTTGCCCACGAATTCATGAATAACGGTCAGTCCGGCCCACATCAGGCCATGGCCGAAGCGCACCGCCGTATGAGCAATGCAGGCTGAATGCGACTGTAGTATCCGTGCTTTTACCCTTTCCTTGATAGATTATTCCTTGACCGTATATGTGGCTACATTTTGGCCCCCATCAGGGGGCTTTTTTATCTGACTCAGCTACAATTAACCGGTACCTACCTTACAAGGAACTATTGTATGAAAATCAAAAATTCCCTCTTTGTAATACTGATGTTATCCCTGCCTGCAATTTCTGCTGAACATTCTGAAATGAACATGTCAGATATGACCTCATCAGCATCGTCACAGGAATACATGGCGGGGATGAAAGATATGCATGACAAAATGATGGCCGCCGTTAATGAGCCAGATCCCGACAAGGCCTTTGCAAAAGGCATGGTTGCACACCATGAAGGGGCAATAGCAATGGCTGAAACCGAGCTGAAGTATGGAAAAGATCCCGAAATGAGAAAACTCGCACAGGACATTATTAAAGCTCAAAAAGGTGAAATTGAGCAGATGAATAAATGGCTTGACAGTCATAAATAATGAACACTGGAGTGTTGTCTTGCGCACCCTCTTAGGGTACCCCCGGACACGAAAACATATAGTACTTAACTAATTAAAAACCCGAATAATTTCGGGTTTTTAATGTAACTTTCTTTTCTGAACGGAAATAATAGTCATACAATTTAATTTTTTTGTAATTATTCCTACTTTTAATCAGGTACTGGACAATGGATAACGACTCCCGCCTGAGAGGGAAAATCCGTCTGGTTACCTGGCGCTATACTTAACCGATTGATCGACATGCCATGCTGGTAAAATATTAAAATCCTCCCCCATAAATCTGAACCACATGACAGGATTGATAGTCAGGCAGTATTTCACATCATTGCTAAAAATAAAAATAAGCATGCATCTTCTCGAAGATTAATTACCTTCCATCTTGTAAAAAAGAATCAAATCCTCTAATAATATCTCGATTCCCGCTTTTTTTAATACATCTTTCCGCTCGGCATATATTTTCCTCAACATATCTTCAAACCCCTTGCCAAGATGAATTTGTTTATGGCAGTTGCAACATAGTGATATGATATTCTCTTCCACATCCAGTGAATTCTCAAAATAGTCTTGCTTTGACATCGGGACAATGTGATGAGGTTCTGTGTAATTTAGGGGAGAGTTTCGCCTTCTGAACGTTGGATGGTCGCAATTAATTTCACATTTATAATCAGCTTTGTTAAGCGCATTTTTTGATACAGATTTACTTCTTGGGTATGAGAGTCCATTTTTGACTTCTATTGCAGCTTTCTTAGGTTTCGCTTTTTCGCTATACTCAAATGTCTGAGTAACGTCAAAGTGATTACTTTCTTCTAGAGCAGTGATCAAATCATTATCTGAGTAAAAATCAATGCTTGAGCTTTCGTTCGTACTAAAAAAATCTAGTTCTTTTATTGCCTGAACAAGTTCTTCACGGATAGTCCATAAATTTCGCTTTGGGTTTCCTTTAATTTCTCTACTTTTCATGACTGTAATGAATTTTGTCCCGGAAGCAATCTTTCCGACTCCTTTAACCTCGAATCGGCCAAGCTGCTTCTGAACTCTTCCACCCAACCCATTGATTACACCATTAGCACTCATACTGTGCAGGTCGTACTTCTTGCCGATATCGAAACATGTACAGGAATGGTCTGGCTCAATGAACCATTTTTTTAACGCTGCAATACTTTTGTCATCAAAAACTTTTTTATCCCTTAATAAAATCTTCCATTCTTCAACGCTAATATCTATATCACAGACGTATTCACCATCAATTACTTCACATATTTTTTCAATCATGTCCATAACTCTCTTGTAACACAGGCTTTGTAATAATGTAAAATCCGTTACACGGCGTTGTATGTAATGTCATTGTCTCTTGGACTCCTACAGTCCAAAACAACTTTGTGTTTTGTTGTCCAAAAACTTTTTGTTGCCGTGAGTTCTCACTGAGATAAATATCGCCTTGAGCGTATCACATCAGCAGACTTCCTCTCAACCTTATGGACTTAACCCGGTCATTCTTCACGACAAAGAAAGTACGGCATTTTACATGACGAAGAGACGGTCTCAGCTTCACATGACCGGATAACGTTTTTAATGTACTTCATTATTACGGCACGGGTGTTCAACGAGTATTTTTAAATATTAATCATTTTGTTTAACGGGTGGATACCTACAAATTTTAACATTTACTAATCAAGATAGCAGTTATACGTACTTTCCCGGCAAAAATCCTGAGGTTTACAGATTCCCTCACCGTAACAGACCCGGTCATTCCCCTGGTCCTCCGGAGAGTCTAGTACGAGTGATAAACGTGAATTCCTGTACCTGAAGTTCAGCCGCTGGCAGATAAGTCGTGAACTATAATTACACTCAGTCAGATCCAAACACCTTTTCATCTGCATATATACTTTGTACATACTAGGAGATTACATGCAGGCACCCGGTATACCGGAGAATGAAGAACAGAGGCTGAAGTCCCTGTATATTACCGGCCTTCTTGATACCCGTGACGATGAGCGTTTTGAACGCCTGACGCGGCTGGCCCGCAAAGCCTTTCAGGTCCCGGTGGCCCTGATAAGCCTGCTGGATCGCGAGCGCCAGTGGCTCTTCGCCTGCCAGGGCGTCGGCGTGCGCGAAACTCCACGTGATATTTCGTTCTGCGGGCACGCCATTCTGCAGGAAGGGCCTTTTATCATTCACGATGCGGCTGCCGATGCGCGATTTCACGATAATCCCCTGGTTACCGGTGAGCCACACATCCGGTTCTACGCCGGCCAGCCGGTGAGCCTGCCGGACGGCACGGTGGCCGGCACGCTGTGCCTGATCCACACCGTTCCCCGCGCCTTCACGGATGAGGACATTGCGTCCCTCCGGGACCTGGCCTGTATCGTGGAGGACGAATTCGAGGCCATCAACATGGCTATGACGGACAGCCTGACGGGCATTCCCAACCGGCGCGGGTTTTACCGCGCCGGCGACAAACTCTTCCGCGCAATGAACCGGCAGGATGCGTCGTTCAGCCTCATCTATTTCGATCTGGACAGGTTCAAACCGGTTAACGATCTCTGGGGACACGCTGAGGGTGACGAGGTGCTGAAGATCTTTGCCGGCTTTTTACATCAGCACCTCGAACCGGGCGAAATAGCAGGCCGCCTCGGCGGGGATGAGTTTGCCGCCCTGATCCGGCGAAACGGGAATACCGGCTCTTATCTTCATGCGCTGAGTGCCAGTCTCGATCATTACAATGACACCTCGGGCAAGCCCTACAACATCAATTATTCCTTTGGCGAACTGATCAATAACGCAGACCAGTACACGACGCTGGCGGAGATGATCGGCAAATGTGACGAAGTGATGTACCTGAAGAAAAAACGAAAGACCCTCTCCCGGAAAACAGAACCGTGACGTTCTCCTTCCCGGCTGATCCCCTGACCCGGGGTTCAGCCGGACGGCATGAACAATATATTTAACCGCAGGACGCATAAAGTCATTTATATTTGCTCATGGTGCAATAGTCCACTCATCGCAACAATTACTCGTTTTTTGTGTCCATGCTGCAATAATTCCTCTTCTCAACTTCTGAGATCCGAAAAATGGTAGAGTCGGATCCTTGCCCGCAGCGGGAGAAGACAGAAAGGGCTTATACTTTGTTACAGAAGGGTTCAGATACAGGGGGAGTTAACAGATCGCTGTAAGCGGCGGTTCCGCCGCGGATAACATGCCCTGTCAAACATTCTGGCAGGCATCTCTTCCGGTCATGAAGGGCGCAGAAAGCGCCCCGCTGTTTATCATTTACGGGCTCAGATACCCACACCACCCGTGCCAAAGGCTTCACTGTGGATGCGCTCTTTCCCAATACCCAGCGCCAGCAGGGAACGGTACTGCTCATGCATGAACGGTACCGGACCGCACAGGTAGTAATCGGCGTCTGCCGGCAGATATTCCGCCGGCACAGCGCTGAGATCGAGCCGGCCCTGCACATGATAATCTTCCCCGTGCACTTCATTTTCCTTCACCTGCTCATAGGCGATAAAGATTTGCAGATTGCTGTTCTGCTCAGAGAGCGCCGCGAGTTCCTCACGCAGGGCATGAACATCGGAACTGCGGGCCGCATGAAGGAAAAATATCTGCTTCCTGTCCTGAGCCTGTGCTGCGTGATCCGCTTTAAGCACGGTATTCGGATCGGCTATTTCTGCCAGCAGATGGTGGGTCATGGACATCATAGGCGTCAGGCCGACGCCGGCACTGATAAGCACATTGTCCACTTCGGGATTTAATAAAAAGAAGTTGCCCGCCGGCGCGCTCAGTTCCACCGTGTCGCCTTCACTGACGGCATTGTGGAGGGTGGATGAGACGTAACCCGGATCCTGTCCTTCTGCACGCGGATCTTCGCGTTTCACGGAAATACGCAGGTAACCGGCCCCGGGCCTGGCGGATAAGCTGTACTGTCGCGGCTGCTTCAGGCCCAGCTCAGGAACAAAGACGCGCAGCGTTACGTACTGTCCCGGCCGGTAATCAGGCAGGGCCTGTCCGTCTTCAGGCGTCAGATAAAAAGACGTGATTTCCTCGCTTTCTTTTACTTTCCTGCTGACGGTAAAGTCGCGCCAGCCCAGCCAGCTGCCGGGCGTGTTACGGCGCTCATCATAAAGCCGTTTCTCGGCCCCGATGAATATATCGGCCAGATCCTGATACGCGGCGCCCCAGGCCCCGATGAGCGGGTTATCCATCGGGACAGAAAGTACTTCGCTGATGGAATGGAGTAAATTCTCACCGACAATACTGTAGTCCGGGGCCTTAATATTCAGGCTGACATGTTTGTGGCAAATCAGCTCAATGACCGGCGCCAGCACCCCGGGGTCATCAATATTTTCTGCATAGGCCAGCACTGCACCTGCCAGCGCTTTTGCCTGCGCACCGCTTCGCTGATGACCCATATTAAAGACTTCCTGTAAATCAGGATTATTCCGTAACATCCTTTTATAGAAGTAATCCGTTAACGCAACGCCATTTTCCTTTAGTACCGGAACGGTATCTTTAACCAGTTGTTTCTGCTCTTGAGTTAACATATGTCTCTCCATGGGATTAAATTCAGTAACAGTCATGGTCCTGATAAGCATAAACCATGCTGGGAAGTGTGACCCGGCGTATAAACCCGGTACGGCCGTTGTTTTCTTTTTGCCAGGAAATGGAACCGGACGCATATATTTTTACAGGACTGATGGTGAAGCTATGTGGTCCGACCGGCATGAATAAAATATGGTATACAGTGATTTCATGTTGTCATGAACAGGGAAATTTAGATGAGGGCATTACTGGCGGGGCTGGTTAATATTATTGCGGAGCAACATGAGGCTGAAAAGGAAGTGATTATTCAGACTGAAGCACTGAGCCTTGTTGTAGCTGCCCTCCTCACGCGGCTGGATGACCGCGTTCGTGTGAAAATGAAGAATGAGATTAATGAGGGTTTCAATTCACAGCACGGATGTTACCCCTCATATACGGATGAAAAACACATGCTCCAGTGTGCAGTGGAAAAACTGTTTAATTTTCAGAGGAGTCCGTCACCAGGAAAGATACGCATACAGTCCGGAAAACAACCTTAAGCAGCCTAAGGCCGGCAATACAGCCGCCCGGTATTCCTGCCAGCCCGGGCGCGGTGAACGCAGGCGTGCTACAGCGATAGCGGATCGAATGGCTCCTGTTACGGGGAAATGTACGCGGATAAGAAGTGTCTGTACTGCTCCATCAGCCAGCCCGGGAGCTCTTTTCGGATGCTTCTCCACATGACATGCCAGAACACCCGGAATTCCGATCAGGTGACCTGGTTGTCGCGCATTCCGGGCTGGACAGGAAGGGAGGTTATATATCCGTGAATAAACTGTCGCTTAACGGATACAGCACACAGTATGTCTGGCATAATGCCTGCCGCAGGTCCGGCCCCCTGTAATCCGGAATTCCTCCGTCGTATCTGCCTGCCAGGAGATTCATCGACACTGCACGTCCCGGTATTATTTTAAGATATTTCTTAATCAGAGAAATGTAGCTTATTTTCAGTCATGTAGTGCCAGCGTAAAAAACGGGACTGGCCTTCCCCTGACTTAAATTGCTATTATTTTCTGCTAACAAGAAAAGTAAGATTTTGGCCAGTACCATCCAGATGTCTGGTACTGGCACTTTTTGGTACTCCAGTTATTTCTGTTCTTTTCCTTACGTAATTAATTATCCTTATCGTTCCGGCTTCCGCTGAGCATACCGGTGAAGTCAGCCAGACTGAAGATGCTGGTCAGATTTATTAAGGCAGGGAACAAAGAGCCCTGAAGGCGTTGCACCTGTCACTCCGGGTAAGGTAAAAAGTTTGCTATGGCGCTAAAGTACTTCTTACAGGGATTTTAAAATCCTGTCTTATCCGGCCCCTGATATCGCTGGTATATATTGCGAATATCTGACAGGACAGGCGAGGTGACCGCAGGATTTGTCCCTCAGTGAAATAGGGGATTAACTGATTCAGGCCCGGGACAAGCGGGAATATCTCAGCCGCTTTTACAGCGACACCGGGAAGTTCGATTTATTAATTGCTGGTCAAATCAAAAAATCATCCAGCGACTTGCCTGCCGCCAGCTGTTCCGCAATGGCCTTAGGCATACGTCCCTGACCAGTCCAGGTTCTGGTTTTGCCATTTTCACTCTGATATTGATATCTGGCCTTACGGGGAGGCCGCACTTTTACAGGCTTTTCATCGCCTGCTGAGCTGATCATCGGTTCTGCAAGATCGATTCCTTTTTCGAGCAGCAGAAGACGTAGCTTTTCCAGTCTCCCATTATGCTCATCCTGCACTTTTTTCCGGGACAGCTCCTTTTCCCGACGTTCGCTGACAACGCGTCTGAATTTTTGCAGCACCATTTCCAGAAAGTCCAGGGGTAAATCACGGGCTGCGGCCCGCAAGCCGCGGGTGCTGTTTAATAATTTCAGTTCATCTTCCATTTTTTATCCTGAATGGAGGGTCAGAATTTACAGATACTTCGCCCGATATAAGTATATATGTTTCCGGAGTTTATTCAGGGTTAACCTCTCCGGAACTGTGACTGAACCTTCATCAGCGGAGTTTCACAGGAAGAACCTTCAGAATGACGTATCTGCGATATTCGTACCAGGAGGGCTTTAATTTTTTCTTCAGAACACTGGCATATTCTGCAGCCGGACCGGCGGTTGTACTTCAGGTCCCGCTGAAAGGCAGGCTCATTTTTTGTCAGGGTAAACCCATATGGCCGTATCCACCCGCAAAAAAGTGGCCCTCATTGTCGGCTTTCATGAGCAGGGCTCTTTCAGAACTGCCCTGTGAAATGCCTTATTCTGAAGGGTGCCCCGGTTCTTGTTGGTTCCGGATCAGCCTGCTTTCGCTAAATCCGGCCAGGCGATGAGATGCCTGTGCGCCCTGGCTATTTCATCGCGTGTGACCAGCCTGTCGGCAGCCACCATCACGGCGTGACTTTTACAGTCTAAATATGTGCCGAAAATCACTTTTACGGGAATTTCCCGTGCCACATTGTCAGGGTACAAATAGCTTATACATGATCTGAATTCGGTTATCTCTAAACGTCGCGGCGCATTGTCCCCGATAAACACAAGTATGGAGGGCATATTTTTCTCCTGTTTTACCCGGACGGAAGACTACATTTCCGTGTGATTTTTAATAGTCACCACTCTAAACAATATATATTATATCAAACTTACGTTGACAGCATAACGTATAGCCATACAGGAAATGACAGCCTGAGTCACAAATTGTTCCTCATGCTCCGCGTCAATACAGGATATATAATCCTCCCTCCGAAAATGTTCATAACTACAGGAAGATGTTTTAACCCGAAATAAGCGAAAGATAATATTCAGCCTGATATCACCGGGCACCCCCGGGCTTTTTCAGGCTTACGTAGTACGGATTTTCCCGCCCGCATGGCTTATATATTACTTTTGATGAGCGCAACCGGAGGCACTATGTCTGTGGATATGCAGTCGCTTTATAAGCACGTTGCCTGGTGTGTCTGGCATGAGGGCTTACGCCTTTATGATAATGGCGTTCCGGGCCAGCGGAAGGACGTCAGTCTTCTGCGGAACAGCTGCCTGAAACTGCTGGCGCATAATGAGGCTGCGGGAGCGCTTATCTCTGCTGCATCCGATAACGAACTGGCAGATGTCATGAGCCAGATAGAATCCCGTGTCGATCGTGAACATAACCTGTCCGGGCATGTCCGGTGGGTGGCTGACCATGCGGCCCGGCACGCGGAACTGCAGAACCTTTTGTCAGAGGGCAAATATAATGAAATCCGGTCGCTTTATTACCGGCACCTCAATCACAACAGCAACGCCAGGTACCTTTTATCCTGCGTCAGTAACGGTTATCTGGCTGATCTGATAAAGGGGTTATAACAGCAGCCATGTATTGCGGGCTGTCTCCTTCGCTCTCCGGACAGGACTACACCGGTAAGCCCGGGATGATATGGCGTGTTCTGACAAGGATCCAGTGCGTGCCGGGAAACCCCACTGACCTCAGCTTACGCTGCATAAATACCGGACCGGGCGAACCGCCATGACAGTGTGTCTGCAACACCGGTTCATGGCCCGGCTGGCAGAGGCCTGTTGTTGCCGCTCCGCGTACCCCAGGTGCATCTTCCGGCCGGTACCACGCGCTGTGATCCTGATCCCCGCTTTCATCAGCACATACCCGCTAATATTAAGGGTGTGTTATGTGGCTATCAGAATTCAGATAAGGCAGGGCTTATGCAGGAAGGTTTCTACTGGATACGACACAACGGCAGGGTTCAGGTAGCTTACTACACCGATGGCGAAACGGAAGACCTGCAAACGGGGCGGATCGTCAGGGGGATATGGTACCTGACGCGGGGTTTCGATATCTGCGATGACGGCGAGGCTGAGGTATTACAGGGTCCGCTGTCGCCGCCTCTTTGACAGACACGGGAACTGGCGTTTCGCTGTGAACATGACCAGATTTAACGGTGGTGGATCCCCCTGTGCGGCGGGGCAATCCGATTGATGTATGTAATGCTTGCGGCTCGTATAACCGGTAACGGGCCACCGGGAGGCACCCGGCACCTGTTTCAGAACCTGGTCAGTGCTTTTTGAGCCTGTCCGTCCGGACAGGCTTTTTTATTTCCGCCTCACGTCCGCAGAGCCGTTCAGGGATGGCCTGTGTGGCTGCCCCGGTGAGCTGATCATTCCTGAACCCTGCTCACGCGCTATAACGAAAGACACTGCCGAAGCCAGAGTGGTTTACCGGACGCTTACCCGCAACGCGGAAAAATATGTCCGGTCTCCGGAGCGTACCGGGTGCCTGCGTCAGCTGTGGCTCAACGCGTATTGCTGACAGGGCTGGCATAACGCATGACTTTAAGGCGAATGCCGGGCAGCGATCGCCACCCGGCCTGGGGTTACTCCTGCAGTTCCTTATCTTTCAGCTGTTCAACATAAAAGTCATAACGGTTAAGGAACCACAGCCGGCAGCCTTCATCCATGTTGCCGGTTATGGCATCCGTGCACAGATGCCGGCCATGCAAATGCATCCGGGCAAAGCTACAGGCAAGAAAATCTAAATCCCGGGAAGACACGACACCCTTCTCACTAACTAACTGCATACATTCCTCCTCTGTTAGACGAACAAAAAGAAAAATGCGGCTGTTATAAGTATGGCTCAAAAAATTTTCTGCGCGCCCATTCCGCTCACAGAAGCAGGTCTGAAATCGCCACGGGATAACTGCCGGCTGGCAGGCACATAACAATCGTGGCAGGCGAAACGCAGACAGGTTTATGACTCCGTGAGAGCGGTGAAACAGACAATATTCAGAGGATAAATTTGCGGAGATCGGCTTGTTCTTGCTCATTCAGATGAGCATATTCCTTAATTTGTCTGAACAAGGATTCCTTGCTGTTAGACGCAACAGAAGAAATATATTTCCCGCTCCGCCATTCAAAAAGATAAACCAGATAAAAAGGAGAGGAAGGTGAGTACTGACAGCTGATTGAGAGATGATTGCAGATTCTTTTCTTTTCCATAAGATTAATATCTTTAGTAAAAACATATACATAGTTTTGCTGGTTCTGAAACATGCGTAACGGGCATGTTTCAGAACACATAAACAGCGCCAGACACAGCAGGATGGCATCTTTAGCAGTAAATATGCTGTTCCGGATTAACTGTCAGTTTCGGTACTGATAACCAATGCTTAAAAAAAGCCCCGGTGCGGGGCAACTTTGAGTCAAAACTGTTCTTATGTTTGTGTGCTTCGCGGGTTGATAACGGGAACACCTTAACAGTCAGGGGGGAAATGGCAAATAAAATACATCTTATCTTTAGGCTTTTTGTGCGGTATCAGGCCCTGAAGATTCAGATTAAGAAAGCAGCGCCGTAATAGTATGCAAAATATATTTTCATTATTGTCACTGTATTGTGTTTTCTGCACCCAGTACGATACTGCGGCACTGAAACATGTTCTATACTGAAGTCAGATACCTGCCATACAAATTATGCAACGGCTTTTCTGCAATGGTTATCACACTGCTCTTGTCTGCGGGTGATGATTAAATACGGCAGTGATACGTCATGGTTCAGATACGGGTTTACGCTAATCATGCACCCGTCAGGGTAATGAGCATTCGACCTTATTAAGGGAAAATATGGCGTTTATAGTCTGACTGGGCGATAAAAGGTTTGCCTGCCGGGAAATACTTTTCACTTTGCGTTAATGTCCGGACTGGCGTGGAGCTCACAGCCGCAGGAAGGCTGTGAACAGGAAACCCTTCCCCGGGGCCCCTGCACAACAAGCGCAAATTTCCGGGTTCAGGCGTAATCCCCGGCCGGAACCTGAGCGGGTTTTTTCCGGGTGATATCCATCAGCGTGAACGACGACAAGTTCCGGGTTCGGCGCCAGCCGGGAACCATGGCAGCTATGGCTGAAGCAAAGTCGAAAGAACAGCCTGACATTCAGCAGTAATTCCACGCTGGCGCATTTCCGAACGGGCCGGAGAGAAAAAAAAGCCCGCACGGAAGCGGGCATAACTCCCTTAGTTTTGTTATCAGTCCCGCGCTCAGGACGCAGGTATATAACCTATCGGCAGCATAAATAATTACTTTAAGAGAGCAACTTTTCAGGTCGTCGCCTGGCTCGATGGCGCAGTCGCAAACGGGAGGCAACCCAGGGAATACAACAGCAGTGGCAGATGAAGCGGGATAGGTTGTCGTCGTTACAGGACGAGATTTTCTGATGGCTACAGGAACACCAGGAAATGTTATCCAATGCTCCTTTAGTTATAACGAAACGGTGCAGGATGTCATTTAAGTCAACGGCGTGAGGCATTGTACCCGTTATGAAATTCATCTGTCCTGCCTGTAAAAGCAACCGCTTCTTTTTCACTTCCTTCAGTCCCTTGCTAAACCTGCCACACGGTGCGTTATGTTCCGTATGCGGAACCCGGCTTACTACGCGCTCCACTCTTCCAGCGCCGCGCAAAAGGCGCTGGCCTGAACAAGTGGTTTAGGCTCCTGATGACAGGAGGCTGCCTGTAATACTTTTCCGGGATATTTCTGTTAACCCTGTACGACCGTTTCTGGCACTTAACAGGCAGCTGCGAAGGTCTGCCATGAGCGAAAAGCAGCATTCAGAGATTAAGGTTGATGCGAGGACTTACAGCAAAGAATAACATCACTGCATAATTTGATTTGCTCAACAAAGGCTTTCTCGCCTGGCATTAGCACAGGTATGAACCAGACTCATACAAAACAGCGCGGCCTCTGGCCGCGCTGCTGGAATACCATCAGGTTATTATTTCAGATGTTTATACAGTTCTGCACCCGCCTGCTCCAGCGCAGTTTTGACGGTGGGCTCCTGACTTAACGGGTTCAGCAGCCCATAGTCATGGATCATGCCGTTATAGCGTGTCACGGTCACTGGTACACCAGCTGCATCCAGCTTGCGACCGAACGCTTCACCTTCGTCGCGCAGGACATCAAGTTCCGCCGTCTGGATTAAGGTCTGCGGGAACCCTTTCAGCTGTTCCGTGGTGGCACGCAATGGCGAGGCCAGAATATTATTACGGTCGGACGCGCTTGTGGTGTAGTTATCCCAGAACCATTTCATCATGTTTTTCGTCAGGAAATAGCCATTTTCGTACTGGTTATAGGATGCGTTGTTAAAATTCGCGTCGGTTACCGGCCACAGCATCACGTTATAACGGATCTTCGGCCCGTTAAACTGTCTGGCCTGCAGCGCAACGGAGGCCACCATATTCCCGCCGACGCTGTTACCGACAAGGCCCAGACGGCTGCCATCCACGCCAATTTCCTGACCGTGTTCAGCTACCCATTTAGTTGCTTCATACGCCTGGTTAATCGCGACAGGGAAGTGGGCCTCCGGTGACGGTGTGTAGTCCACATATACTGCAGCAGCGCCGGAGGAGCGAACCAGATCCCGGATAAGGCGTTCATGAGTCGGGAAATCTCCCAGCACCCAGCCACCACCATGGAAGAACATGAACACAGGAAGTGTACCGGTAGCATTTTCCGGTTTCACGATTTTCAGTGTTATGGATTGCCCGTTCACCGTAATGATTTTTTCTGAAACCTGTGCAGAAGGCAGCGTAACGCCCTTCTGTGCCCCGATCAGTATCTGACGGGCCTCCTGCGGAGTCAGTTGTTCCATGGGCTTGCCGTTACCGGAGTTCAGCACGTTGAGAAATGCCTGCACTCCGGCCGTAGGAGCAGGAAGGTTGACCGGTTGTTCGGAAGCTACAGCGGTGGCGGATGCGAAAAGAGCAGAAGTCAGGACAGCTGATACGGTTTTCATGATTAAGCCTCGTTAGATGTATGTTGATTGTATTATTCAGTTGAGCGCCGGTTGTTTTCGGCATCTGTCTTGTATGCATAATGCTTGCACGCAATATTCTTTGAGTCAAATATTATTCCTTCATTTTTTAAATTTGGTTAATTAAGTATTTAAAAACATTACGTTAGAAGAGGATCCATTCTGATCTTCAGATTCGGCTACTCCTGCGCCCTGTCACCCGCCTCGGGTACGACCCATGTTCTGGTCCTTGCCCGGCGGCTGGCCGCAGATGATCCAGTTCCAGGTCGTTTCAGTCAGATTCGGGCGTTCCACGATATTTCCTTTCAGTGTGTCCCGCAGCTTGATGGACCCGGGGCAGGTCATCTCTTGTCAGCCTGGTTATCGCCGGAGCGAAAGGCTGCCCGTTTGCGTCATGATTAATATAAAAGTAAATGATCACTTATATAAACACAACGGTTATTTTACAGGAAATTTACAGACGTCAGGTGGGTGGCCCGCTGTAAGGGATGAGAAGCGGTTCAATGAGCAGGGGCCGTTAAGAAAAGCCCGGGCCCCGCTGCGGAGCAGAAAGACTGGCCGGTTGTTCAGAAAATACAGCAGGCGCGAATGCAAAACTGGCAGAAGTCAGAACAGCCGATCCGGCTTTTGTGACTGAGCCTTATTAAAAGTATGTTCATCGTTCTGTTACCGGCAACTAACTTTTGCGAATTAAACTTGCATGCAATATTCTTTATATCAAATATTATTTATACTGTTTTATATCTTCCTGCCGGGGTTAATTAAATGAAAAAAAACAGCATTCTGGAAGAAAAGCTCTGCTTCTCTTTGTACTCGGTTACAAACGCGCTGATCCGCCAGTACCGGCCATTACTGAAAGAATTTGACCTGACCTACCCACAGTTTGTCGTGCTCATGGCACTGTATGAGCAGGACGATATCCCGTTACGGGCGCTTGGTCAGAAGACATTATTTGACTCGGGAACGCTGACGCCGCTTGTGCAAAAACTAGAGGGGAAGGGGTTTCTGAAAAGGATGGCCGTCGTCGGTGATGAAAGGATGAAAAATGTCGTCCTTACTGAAAAGGCGCATGAGATGAAAGAGGCTCTGCTGGAACTGCCTGGTAAAATGAGATGTACCATGCAGATGAAAGATGAGGAGTTAGATCTGCTTCGCCAGCTGTCAGCTAATCTGCTGAAAGATCTGTAAAGCGTTGTGCCGGTGTGTCGCGGCCCGGGTATGAGTACGATCACTCCGTCTGAACACAATAAACATTTCGCTTACTGAAGACACGCATCCGGTACAGCTACAGCCCACCTGTACCGGACAGCAAACGACATGCGTTACCGTCCCAGGGTGATGCGTGTGCGTTCCATGACCATCGTATCCTCATCAGGGCGAGTCCCGTCCACGCCAGCGGCGTGATCCCCATAATTTCTGAGCGCGGTAAAATAGCATTGCATTTATATAAATGATCGCTTACTTTTATATTTATCGCGACGCAAACGGGCAGCCTTTAGCTTCGGCGTCAACCGCTCAGACCCGGGACTCCCCGCACCCTGTCTGCGTCAACCCATCCGCGGGACACACTGAAAGGAAATATCATGGAACGCCCGAATCTGACTGAAGCTGCAAAGAACTGGATCAACGGTAGCTGGAACACCGGAGGCACGATCAGACAGGCGGTCAGTCCTTCGACCGGCCAGCCGCTGGGAAGTTACCTGGACGCCGGCGCTGACGAAGCACACCATGCTATCGAAGCCGCCCGCACTGCTTTCGACACAACAAACTGGTCCAGAGACCGCTCCCTGCGCTCGCGTGCCCTGTCTGAGCTGGCCGATGAGGTCGCAAAACGGGTGGACGAGATAGCAATTCAGCTCGCCCGTGAAGGAGGCAAACTGCTGGCGCAGACTCAGTGGGAACTGGCATTAACGGTGGAGTGGCTGCGTTATGGTGCCGCCACCGCACTGTTACAGACCGGTGGGCGCGCCCTTGAAGCCGCCCCGGGGATGCACTTTCATTCCGATCCCGAACCTCTTGGCGTTGTGGGAGTTATCTCGCCCTGGAACTCACCCATCATCCTGTCCGTGCGCGCTCTCGCTCCCGCGCTGGCTGCCGGATGCACGGTGGTACTGAAGCTGCCACATCAGACCGCGCTTACCAATGCCCTGTTTTCCGGGGCAATAGCAGCCGTCAAATCGCTGCCACCGGGTGTACTGAATGTGATCACCGAAACCGGGAGTACGGGTGCCTCCATGCTGGTCGACTCCCCTCTGGTGAACATGATCAGCTATACCGGCAGCACCAGGGTTGGCCGTCTCATTGCCGCCAACGGAGCCAGAACGCTCAAGCGTCTGAACCTCGAACTGGGCGGCAAGGCGCCGCTGATTGTATTCGATGATGCCAGTCCTGATGTGGTGGTACCGCAGATCGTCATGGCACTGGTCGCGATGAACGGCCAGTTCTGCTGCACCGGTTCGCGTGTACTGGTCCAGCGTGGCATTGCCGACCGGTTGCGCGCAGCGCTGGTCGAGGCTTACCGGAACGTCCGGCTCGGCGAAAGCGAGGATCCGCAGGCGCAGCTTGGTCCACTGATCGACAAAGCCAGTGTTCGGCGCGTTGATGCCGTGGTCGCTGAAGCAGGATCCTATGCAAACATTCTTGTGCGCGGCGGCCCGGTCGAGGAAGGCCCTCTGGCCGCAGGCGCGTTCTATCGCCCCACCCTGATCGAAGTCCAGGACCTGGACACCCGTGTCATCCAGTCCGAGGTCTTCGGGCCGGTCCAGACTTTCGAGATCTTTGAAGAAGAAGCCGATGCAATCATGCGCGCAAACGCTACGGAATTTGGTCTCGCCGCTTCGGTGTTCTCGGGCGATACGGCGCGCTGCCGGCGAGTCGGCAAAGCTGTTCAAGCCGGGCATATCTGGCTAAACTGCTGGGGCGTCATGTCGGAGCACTTTGAACAGAGCGGCTTCAAGCAAAGTGGTATCGGCGTCCTCTGCGGGCCACGTGCGATTGAGCAGTTCCAGGAAATCAAGGTCTATGCGAGCGTTGAGGCAACGCCGACCTCACTCTGAGGCTTATCGCTTTGCAGTCAGCCTTACCTGCAAACTGAGGACGACACCATCCCGGTGCCGTCCTTGTGTTACCTGAATGGAATATATTGTGAAAATGAAAACTGATGCAGACAAGCCCCTGCGCGGGCGTCCCGTGAATGAGCATGCGCGTGAAGAACGCATGACCCAGATCCTCGACGGGGCCCGAAACTGCTTTATACAACGCGGGTTTCACGCCTCATCCATTTCCGAGATCGGTGCAGCTGCAGGTGTCAGCGTTGCGAACATCTACCAGTACTACCCGAGTAAGGAAGCCCTCATCACTGCGCTTATCGAACTCGACCTGCAGCGGCATCACAATCTGATAAGCCGTTTCTGGAGTACGGATTTCAGTCGCAAGGCGATTGAAGAGCTGCTGGCAGAGATATTCCTCACATCCGAGGGACACGCGGTGGCGGTTTTACGCGCTGAGATCGCCAGTGAAGGTGCGCGTAACACACATGTCGCCGAACTCCTTCGCGATTCTGAGTCGGGCCTGATCAGCAGCGTTCATAACAAGATACGCGCGGCCCAGAACAGCGGTCAGATATCTGCTGAGCTCAATCCGGACGCCGTTACAGAGCGCCTTTCCCTCGTTTTTGAGGGACTGATGCGTCTGTACCTGTTCTCTCCGGACAATGGACAGAAACTCATCGAGCAATATTACCTTCAGTTCGCCGATACGCTGCAACTCAGGTCCTGAGAAGCTGTTACTGACAGAAAGGGAAATAGTGTACGGCTTCTGATGCCTGCAATACTGGCTGGCACTGAGTCTTTGCAAAACGGCTATACATGTCCGCTTTGAGCGGGAAGCGGGCATCTTTGCCCTGGGCATGCCGCAGCGACTATTAATATGTTTGGCTGTATCCGATCCAACTAATCGGGTTACCTGAAATAATGTCAACGAAGGGCAATGACAAAAGAAAAATACGTTCTACAATTCTGATTGAATACTACTGAGAGCATGGATTTTCTAATGACGGTTGCTATGTTGACAGCATTATCCGCGCTGCTAATTGTGTTGGGGCTTATCTGCTTTTTGAGGCAGTTGATAAATGCCGGGTGTGGCCCGGAACGTTATTAGGCAGGGAAACTATAAGTACTTAAGAATAGCTCTAATTTTAACTGTACCCTTAAAGCTATCTGTCTAATTCTAAAACAGTATACCGCAAGCTATAAAAACCCGCCGAGGCGGGTTTAGAAAGTGTCAGTTTTCTCAGGCGGCCATCTTTCTGCACTGCTCGGCGCAGTGATGACAGGCTCTGGAGCACTCCTGGCAATGGTCATGTTCATGCTTTCCACATTCATCCCCGCACTTCTGGCAAACATCAGCGCAAAGACGGCAGAGCGCCTGGGATGAATCGCTATTTAATGTCATGAATTGAGCTGCAAGACGGCAGATATTTGCACACTGCATGTCCAGTTTTATGCACTCACGCATCATATCCAGATTCCCTTCTTCGAGGCATGAAGCCGCACAATGATCACAGGCAGCTGCACACAGATAACATGATTCGATGCATTTTTTGAATTCGTCTAACATGATTTCTCCTTAGCTAAGGTACTGATTAAGCCTGGAAGAGATAAAAGATTATGCAAATATGGAATTAGCTAATGATCCTTTCAGCAATTCACGTTATTGATTTACATCGAATCTTTATGGTTACCAAATGCGTCCACGGCCATTCCTGGCATGTAGCGGGCAAGTTGTCTGAACTGAAGGTCTGCTGTGAGCGAAAAGCGGACGCCCGCATAGCGTAAACAGGCGTCCGATATTTTGAAGTGGGTAGATTAATTAACCCGCTTCCCCGTTTCGTCAATGACCTTCTCGCCATCCTCTTTGGTAAACGCTCCTTTCTGGCCTTCCGGTAGAATATCCAGCACTATTTCTGAAGGGCGGCAAAGACGAGTGCCAAGCGGCGTAACGACAATCGGCCGATTAATCAGGATCGGATGTTGAAGCATGAAATCAATCAACTGCTCATCACTAAATTTCTCTTCATCAAGACCCAGGAGTTCATAAGGCTCAACATTCTTACGCAGTAATGCACGCACCGTAATTCCCATATCTGAAATAAGTTTAATCAGCTCATCACGGGTCGGTGGCGTATCGAGATAATGAATTATCATCGGTTCGTTGCCGCTGTTACGGATCATCTCCAGCGTGTTGCGTGAGGTGCCACAGGCCGGGTTGTGATAGATGGTAATGTTGCTCATATCAGTATCTCATTACAAAGTGACAGAGAGCCGCCACGCCAGAGCGGCCAGAGTGACAAACAGCACCGGCACAGTCATGACAATGCCGGTACGGAAGTAATATCCCCAGGTGATCGTCATATTTTTCCGGGCAAGCACATGCAGCCACAGCAAGGTTGCCAGACTGCCTATCGGGGTGATTTTCGGGCCTAAATCACACCCAATCACATTGGCATAAATCATTGCCTCTTTGACGACGCCAGTCGCCGTACTACCGTCAATCGACAGCGCGCCAATCAGCACCGTCGGCATATTGTTCATCACTGATGAGAGAAATGCCGTCAGGAAGCCGGTGCCGAACGTCGCTGCCCATAACCCCTTGTCTGCCAGCAGATTCAGCACACCAGACAGGTGCTCCGTGAGCCCTGCATTGCGCAGGCCATAGACCACGAGGTACATGCCCAGCGAGAAAATAACGATCTGCCATGGCGCACCGCGCAGGACTTTCCCGGTATTGATGGCATGGCCTCGTTTCGCCACCACAAACAGCACTGCTGCGCCAGCCGCCGCTATCGCACTGACCGGGATCCCCAGCGGCTCCAGAACAAAGAAACCGACAAGCAGCAATAACAGGACAATCCAGCCCGCCCTGAAGGTTGCCGGATCCTTGATTGCACTGGCAGGCTTCTTCAGCAGCGAAACGTCATACGTTGCCGGAATATCCCTGCGGAAGAAGAAATGCAGCATGATCAGCGTGGCCGCAATCGCTGCCGCATCCACGGGGATCATAACGGAAGCGTACTGCGTAAAGCCCAGACCGAAGAAGTCCGCCGAGACGATATTAACCAGGTTAGAAACAATGAGCGGCAGGCTGGCCGTATCTGCAATAAATCCTGCAGCCATGACAAAGGCCAGTGTCGTGCCCTGGCTGAACCCCAGAGCGAGCAGCATCGCAATCACAATCGGCGTCAGGATCAGCGCGGCGCCGTCATTGGCAAACAACGCAGCAACAGCGGCACCGAGCAAGACTATCCAGGTGAACAGCAGGCGGCCACGTCCGTTACCCCAGCGGGAGACGTGCAGTGCGGCCCATTCAAAGAAGCCGGACTCATCGAGCAGCAGGCTGATGATGATGACCGCAATAAATGCCGCTGTCGCGTTCCAGACGATATTCCAGACAACGGGAATATCAGCGACATGGATGACACCGGCTCCGAGCGCCAGCACTGCCCCGATACTCGCGCTCCAGCCAATACTCAGGCCTCTGGGTTGCCAGATAACCAGTACCAGCGTCAGTAAAAATATACTCCCTGCCAGAAGCATCTCAGACTCCATCATATATGATTATGTAAATATGTTTTCCTGCCTCAGCAGGAGGTGCAGGCTGATTTATCCAGCCATTCACGCACATCCTCCCGCATACACTGCCAGGACGTTGTGATTGTCTCAGCTGCCCACGCCGGTATGTGGGGTGACAGACGATAGTGGATCCATTTGCCTTCACGACGGTCAAGAACCAGCCCAGCATCGCGAAGGATAGCCATATGTCGCGAGATTTTTGGCTGCGATACGGAGGTGGCCGCGCAGATATCGCAGACGCACAGTTCACCGGACTCCCGGAGAAGCATGACGATGGCAAGCCGTGTTTCATCCGACAGGATTTTGAAAAGCTGAACAGGTTGTAGCATTTATCACTCCGTTCTCTTTAGAATACATATATGTTAAATCATATGTATAAATTTTAAAATCACCTGTTCTCTCCGGAGGAGAAAAATGGAACAATTTCCTGCCTTGAACACCGAATGCTTTGATCAACACATCACGGAACGCCTGCACCTGCAGGAGCCGCCACGGATTCTGATCCTGTATGGCTCAGTAAGAGAGCGCTCCTACAGCCGTTTTGCCGCGGAAGAAGCTGGTCGCCTGCTGACGGCAATGGGCGCGGAGGTAAAACTCTTTAACCCCTCCGGTTTACCCCTGCCGGATGATGCGCCGGACACGCACCCTAAAGTCACCGAGCTACGCGGTCTGGTCAGATGGTGTGACGGGATGGTGTGGAGTTCTCCGGAACGGCACGGGGCTATGAGCGCAGTTATGAAGGCGCAGATTGACTGGATACCCTTAAGTGAAGGCGCGGTTCGTCCTTCACAGGGCAAAACACTTGCGGTAATGCAGGTCTGCGGTAGTTCCCAGTCCTTCAATGCAGTGAACCAGATGCGTATTCTGGGCCGCTGGATGCGGATGTTTACGATCCCCAACCAGTCTTCCGTAGCCAGGGCATGGCAAGAGTTCGACGAAAACGGCCGAATGAAACCTTCGTCATGGTATGACCGCATCGTCGATGTAGCCGAGGAGCTGTTTAAAATCACACTGCTGCTTAAGGGACAAACCGGTTATCTTGCGGATCGTTACAGCGAGCGAAAAGAGAGCCATCAGGAGCTTTCATCCCGTGTCAATCAGGACAAAATATAACGTCTGTTCTTCGTGAATCCATACTGCATGAGCTTAACAACGTCCGCTATTGGCACAAAGCGGACATTTCAACAATAGTCCGCCACCTACCCCTGCATATCAAACCCAGCCTTTTGAAAATCCCTATACACCTCCGGATTACTAAACGCCGGGAACTTCGCTTTTTGGGCTGCCAACTTCACCGCCTCACAATACGCTTTGTTGCCCTTGCTGGTTGATACCTTCAACGCCGTACCATCCTGCGCAAATTCCAAATGCAACCGGCATTTTTTGCCCTTCCAGCGTTGTGGCTCAGCAATTTTATCTTCTATAGCCGCCTTAATACCCCGCGCCTGTGCACCCCATTCATCCTGATCGTCCCAGCGGCCAGAACTGCAACTCCCTGTTGCCGAGGTTTTGTGGCATCCCGACGGCTGTAACGGTGCACAACCTGCTATCAGGCTAACCACAACGGCAAGCATAAACATCTTCCCTAAACTTTCATGCGATCTCACGCCTTAAACTCCTGTGCTCATATACCCGTTAAAATTAATTTCGGTTTACCACTTCACGAAAATCATAATTAATGAAAAACAGAGGTATAGGTCCAGTAAGACTTAAGTCGCCACCGGGCAATTCCAGAGAGAGCTACGCAGTCAGCAGTCTGGTTTAAACATTGTGCTCGCTTATGCCGGGCGGCGGCTGACGCCTTGCACGGCCTACAAAACCCACGCTATCAATAAATGACGCATATTTCCCAGGCCCGGTAAGGCGCCAGCCGCCACCGGGCATTTCAAGAGAGGTACCTTCGTGATTACGCGCTACAACTCCCCAAACCCCAGCACCCCATCCCTGTCCACCAAACTTTCGTAAACCGTCTCCACCGCCGCCTTCACCTTCTCCGTCATCGGATAATAAAACCCCACAATATCCGGTTGAATCCCCAAAAACACCACCTCCCCCACATCCCCCTTCAGCTGATCCACCAGATAGTTGAGCGGCATATTGTGCGTCGTCATCATAAACATCTCGGCGATGTCGTCCGGGTCGATACGGCGGATCTCACCCGGGTTGAGTCCCATATCCGTCGCATCCACAATCAGCAGGCGCGCCGGGCGCAGCTCGCGGATCGCGACCACGTCGTTTTCCGGGGCGCTGCCGCCATCAAACACCACCCAGTCGCCGCGCGGGGCTTCCCGGCACATCTCGGCCAGCAGCGGACCGGCGCCGTCGTCGCCCATCATGCTGTTGCCGACGCAGAGTAAAACATCAGTCACGTTGCCTCCTCACCATCAGGTAGATGGCGTTTTCCTGGTGAATGGCGTGGAACATGCCAAGCAATGCTTCGCTCCATTCCTGCTGCTGCGCCGTCTGGCGCGCTATCGCGGCGTCGAAGGCGCTGGCCAGCATCGCAATATGGTTACTGTCGATGACAATCTCCCCGTAGCGCGGCACGCCCTCCATCTTGCGCCGCGCCTCGCTCCCCGCTTCGAGGGTGGCGATCCACTCCAGATAGGCCTCCCACGGGCAGGTGAGCGCCGCCTCCAGGCAGTCGATCACCCCCAGGTGGTGGCCAATAGCCAACCCGTAGTAGATCACCTGCTGGGCATCGGCAGGCGTGTTGTCATTCTGGTCAATGAACTTGCGGCTGAGCTGGCTGAATACCACCGTCTCACTCATCACACACGCTCCTGCCCGACCACCTCGAGGAGGTTACCCACGATCTCGTTCAGGCGCGGATCGTTCTCCTGAGCCATCCAGCGGGCCACGCTCTCATCGCCCTCGATCAGATGGCGCATAAAGTCGTCGGCGATCTGGCGGCCATAGCGGTAGCCCGCCAGGCGGCGGGCGGCGCGGTCGATGCGCACCCGCAGGGGCTGGACCATCTCCGGGTGCAGCAGTTCGGCGGGCTGGTTGTCCTGGCTGCCCGGCTCGCGGGCGTGGATTTTTTGCTCCAGCAGCCCCAGCGCCATGGCAAAACCGTACAGGGTAGCGGCAGGCGACGGCGGGCAGCCGGGAATGTAGACATCCACCGGCACGATTTTGTCGGTGCCGCCCCAGACGCAGTACAGGTCGTGGAAGATGCCGCCGGAGTTGCCGCAGGCGCCGTAGGAGATGCAGATCTTCGGATCGGGGGCCGACTCCCACGCCCGCAGCGCCGGGGAACGCATGGCGCGGGTCACCGCCCCGGTGAACAGCAGAATGTCGGCGTGACGCGGAGATGGCACCACCTTGATGCCAAAGCGCTCGGTGTCGAAGATGGGCGACAGGGTGGCGAAGATCTCAATCTCGCAGCCGTTGCAGCCGCCGCAGTCCACGCGGTAGACGTAGGCGGAGCGTTTGATTTTTTTCAGCAGCGAGGCCTTCATGCTGGCGATGGACTCGTCCACCGTGACCGGGACCGGGATCCCCTGCTCGTTACGTGGCCCTAACAGTTCGCTCATCGTGTCGCTTCCTCCATTTCCCGGGTCAGCTGGATTTTGTCCGCCGGGGTCAGCCCCTGCAGGCGCTTGCAGTCCGGGCAGGTTTCAAAACTCTCGCGATGCGATTCGGCGCGCTGGTCGCCGTTGTGGCGCAGCAGGGCGATCGCATAATCAATCTCTTTCTGCACCGCATACGGGCGCTTGCAGACCCGGCAGTGACAGATGTCAAAGCGCGACTGTTGCAGGAAATCCGCTTTGCTCCACACCGCCAGCTCATACTCCTGGGAGAGCTTAATGGCGGTGGTCGGGCAGACCTCTTCGCAACGTCCGCAGAAGATGCAGCGCCCCAGGTTGAACTGCCAGGCCAGCTGGCCGAACTGCAGATCCGTCTCCACCGTCAGGGCATTGGACGGACAGGCGTTCACGCAGGCCGCGCAGCCGATACACTGCTGAGGATCGTGCTCCGGCTTGCCGCGCATATTTTTATCCACCGCAATCGGCTGGAGGGGATAAGACTCCGTCACCGTGCCGGTTTTGATCACTTTTTTGATAAAGGTAAACATGGCAAGTCCTTATTTCAGCGGTGAATTTTTGCGTTCAATGCTGTAGCGCTCCAGCTCTTTGTACGGCACCACCTGGCTCTTCTTCTTGCGCACATCCACCACCGTCATGCGGTCGGTGCAGGAGTAGCACGGGTCGAGGCTGCCGATAATCAGCGGCGCGTCGGAGACGGTGTTGCCGCGCAGCATGTAGCGCAGGGTCGGCCAGTTGGCGTAGGTGGCCGCCCGGCAGCGCCAGCGCCAGAGCTTCTGGTTGTCGCCGGTCATGCTCCAGTGGATATCGTCCCCGCGCGGCGCTTCGCTAAAGCCCAGCGCAAAGCGGTTCGGGATGTAGGTGAAGCCCTCCACCATCAGCGCGCCGCCCGGCAGGTTGTCCAGGCCGTAATCGATCATATTCAGGGCGGTAAAGACCTCGTTAATGCGCACTTTCAGGCGGGAAATGACGTCGCAGCCCTGCTCGCTGTGCACTTCCATCGGCAGCAGGCCGTAACCGACAAACGGGTGATCGGCGCGGGTGTCGCGGGCGTGGCCGCTGGCGCGCACCATTGGGCCGACGTTGCTGAAGTCGCGGGCGATCTGCGGGTCGAGGCGGCCAATGCCCACGGTGCGCTGTTCGATGTTCGGCGTGCTCAGCAGAATATCCACCAGATCCTGCACCTCACGGCGCATCTGCTGGGCCAGCTGGCGGGTGGCGATCATGTCCTCTTTCAGCAGATCGCGACGGATGCCGCCGATCAGGTTCAGGCCGTAGGTTTTACGCGCCCCGGTGAGGATCTCCGCCATCTTCATGGAGGTCTCGCGCACGCGGAAGAACTGCATAAAGCCGGAGTCAAAGCCGACGAAGTGGCAGGCCAGGCCGAGGTTGAGCAGGTGCGAGTGCAGACGCTCCACCTCCAGCAGGATGGCGCGGATCATCTGGGCGCGTTCCGGCACCACGATCCCCATCGCGTTCTCCACCGAGGTGGTGTAGGCGGTGCTGTGGGCAAAACCGCAGATACCGCAGACGCGATCCGACAGGAAGGTCACTTCGTTGTAGCCCATCCGCGTTTCGGCCAGCTTCTCCATGCCGCGATGGACGTAGAACAGGCGGTAGTCGGCATCGATGATGTTCTCGCCGTCGACGAACAGGCGGAAGTGGCCCGGCTCATCGGAGGTGACGTGCAGCGGGCCAATCGGCACCACGTTATTTTTCTTGTCGCCGAGTTCGTTAATGAACTCGTAGGTCTCTTTGTCGGTGGTCGGCGCCGGACGCTGCCGGTAATCCATGCTGTCTTTACGCAGCGGATAGAGTTCGTCCGGCCAGTCATCCGGCAGCACCAGCCGACGCTCGTCCGGCAGCCCGACCGGAATCAGGCCATACATGTCGCGCACTTCGCGCTCGCCCCAGACGGCGGCAGGTACGCGCGGGGTGACGGAGGGGAACTCCGGCTTATCGGCATCCACCTCCACGCGCACGGTGAGCCAGCAGCGGGTGCCCTGCTCCATCGACAGCACGTAATAGACGGCGTAGCTGCCGCAGAGCTGGCGTTCATCGTTGCCAAAGAGCACCGACAGCCAGCCGCCCTGTTTGTAATAGAGGAACTCGACCACTTCCGGCAGGTAGTTAATTTTCACCGTCACGGTGATCTGGTCTTTCGTCTGCCAGGCTTCATCCAGCACTACGCCCGGGAAGGCCTGATGCAGTGCGGCGAGATAGTGTTGACCAATTTTTTCTTCAGACATGGGTATTCTCTACAGTCACGCCGCCAGCAAGGAGACGAAAGCTAAAAATGCCAGACCGAAACCGGTCCAGGTAATCCGTGAGGTGGCGTTAAAGCGCAGGCGCGCCATGCTGTTCTCAAACAGGGCGATCACCAGTACGCCCACGACCAGCTTGACCACTGCCACCACCACCGCCAGCAGCAGGCCGCCTGCGGAGAAGTGGCTCATCTGCCCCCAGGGGATAAACACCCCGACGAACATCTGCAGCACCACCAGCTGTTTTAGGCTGATGCCCCACTTGAGCAGCGCAAAGCCCGCGCCGCTGTACTCCGACAGCGGGCCTTCCTGCAGCTCCTGCTCCGCTTCGGCAAGGTCAAACGGCAGCTTGCCCATCTCGATGAAGGTGGCGAAGGCACAGGCGCACAGAGCAAGGAATAGCGTCACGGTGTGCGCCGCCGGCCAGTGGTAGATGGTGGCGGTTACCGCGCTGATGTGGGTGGTGCCTGCCACTTGGGCGGCGACCCACAGGCCGAGCAGCAGGATCGGCTCCACCAGCACGCCGAGCATCGCTTCGCGGCTGGCGCCAATCCCGGTGAACGGGCTGCCGGTATCGAGCCCGGCGATGGCGAAGAAGAAACGCGCGATGGCGAAGAGGTAGATCAGGGTGATGAGATCCCCCAGCGCGGGCAGCGGCGAGGCGAGCGTAATCACCGGCAGTGCGCTGGCGATGGCGAACATCACCCCCACCATCACCAACGGCATCAGGCGGAAGACCCAGCCAGAGGCGGCCGGGGCCACGCTCTGGCGGCCCAGCAGCTTGATGAGATCGCGATACTCCTGGAAAATATCCGGCCCGCGACGGGTATGCAGACGGGCGCGGGCCACGCGGGTGATGCCCGCCAGCAGCGGCGCTGCGGCAAAGAGCACCAGCGCCTGAATCAGTGCGTAGATCAAAGTCATGTTCAGGCTCCTCGGGAAATAACGACAACCACCAGCACCGCCAGCTCAATCAGGGCGATACGGTGGAACAACACGGCGGTGCAGTCGCACTGCCAGCCGGGGATAAAGCGAACCGGGTTAAGCCATTTGCGCAGCTTCAGCACCGGCGCGAAGGACTCTTTCACCGGCATGGCAAAGCCGTGGGCGGTAATGACCATCGACTGCTCGTGGTCATAGCCGCAGACCCAGGCAAAGCCGCGGGCGCGGTTCGCCAGGCGGTTGCCTTTGAACAGCACCAGCACGATAAACGGCAGCAGCAGCCCCGCCAGCAGCAGGAGGGTGATCATCGGCTGGGAGACGGTGTTCACCGCCCCGCCGTTCACCGGGAACAGATGGCCGATCATCGGCAGAAGCCACGGCGCAGCCACGCCGCCCGCCACGCAGCAGAGCGCCGCCAGCACGGTGCTGGCGGTCATCAGCCACGGGGCGCAGCAGGCGTTTTCCGCCTCCGGGGTACGCGGTGCGCCGAGGAAGGTGACGCCGTAGACTTTCGCCATACACATCACCGCCAGCGCGCCGGTGATCGCCAGGCCGGTCGCCAGCAGTGGCCCCAGCAGGCGGGCAACAAAGGCATCGTGGGTGCCGAGGTTAAAGAAGGACTGGTAGATCACCCACTCCCCGGCAAACCCGTTCAGCGGCGGCAGCGCCGCCATCGCCATCAGCCCCACCAGCATCGCAAGGGAGATGAGCGGCATTTTTTTGCCGATACCGCCGAGCTTCTCGATGTCGCGATGGCCGGTGCGATACCACACCGCCCCCGCGCCGAGGAAGAGCGTGGTTTTAAACAGGCCGTGGTTCACCAGGTGATAGAGCCCGCCGGTAAAGCCCAGCGCCACCAGCAGCGGGCTTTGCAGCGCGATGCCGGTCACCCCTGCCCCCAGGCCGAGCAGGATAATGCCGATGTTCTCCAGAGTGTGGTACGCCAGCAGGCGCTGGATGTTGTGCTCCATCAGGGCATAGAGTCCGCCGACAAAGGCGGTGATCATGCCCATCACCAGCAGCAGCACCCCGAGCCACAGCGGCGGCAGCGCCCCGCAAAGCGCGATGGTCAGCATGCCGTAGAGGCCCACCTTCATCACCACCGTGGAGAAGAGCGCCGCGGCAGGCGCGCTGGCGTTCGCATGCGCCTGGGGTGCCCAGCCGTGCAGCGGGATCACCCCCGCCAGCAGGCCAAAGCCCGCCAGACCCGGCAGCCAGATGCTGGCTCCCGGCGCCTGGTCTGAGGCCATCGCCCCCATCGCCGCGAAGTCCAGGGTGCCGTAGTAGCGCCACGCCTGCCAGCAGGCGAAGGCCAGCAGCAGCGTCCCCAGACGCCCCAGCACAAACCAGAGCTTGCCGGACTGGGCGCAGCCGGTAAGAAACGCGCCGCACAGGGCCATGATCTCCGCCATCACCACCAGCCAGCCGAGGTTATCGACCATGATGGCGGCCACGGCGGCGGCCATCAGCAGGTTGGTCAGCAGGCCGTTACTTTTGGCCTGCGGGTGGCGATGCCAGGCGACGGTAAACAGGCTGATGAGGAGCGCCGGCAGGCCGATGGCGATAAGCCACACCGCCCGGATGCCGTTCATCTGGATGTTGACGTGAAGCCAGGCGATCTCCCCCGTCTGTGGGAGGTGCGGCGCGGCCAGCAGCGCAACTCCCCCTGCCGTCACCGCCAGGGCGCTGGCAATCGCCCCGCCAAAGCCGGTAATGGCGCCGCTGAGGGTGCGGTTGGCGCTGAACACCAACGCCAGCACGGCGCTGACGAGGTACCAGCCCAGCGCCTGGTTAATTAACGAAAAAACAGTCATCAGCGCTCTCCTTGTTGCGACTGGAACAACGACAGATCGCCCAGATCCGTATTGATAGTGAGCTCGCGTTTACGCTTGCTGGCGCGGGCGATGTCCTGGTTATTCACCAGACGCAGGGATTTGGTCGGACAGGTGCGCACACACGCCGGGCCGTCCGGATCGAAGTGGCACAGGTCGCATTTCACCGCGATGGCACGCACGCCCGGCACCCAGTCGAGGAACGGGCTGACGCGGGCCGGAGCCGGGGGCGCCATCGGCGCTTTCGGGGTGTTGCTGTTGGCGGGGATCGCCAGCGGGCGACTGCCGGCAAACTCAATAGCGCCAAACGGACAGGCGATGCCGCACAGCTTGCAGCTGACGCACAGGCTTTCATTGAGCTGGATAGCGCCGTCAACGCGGGTAATGGCGTTGACCGGGCAGACCTGGGCGCAGGGGGCGTCTTCGCAGTGATGACAGAGCTGCGGCGCAGAGTCTTTACTGTTACGCATCACTTTCAGCCGCGGCTGGCTTTGCAGGCCATGCTGGCGATGGTTTTCTGAACAGGCCGCCTCACAGGTGTGGCAGCCGATACAGAGCGAGGGATCAGCAATTACAAAACGATTCACCTGGTTTCCTCTGGTGATAGTCATTTTTGACGAAAAACGGGCGGAAGTGTCATTTTCGACACCTGTCGACACCCGGCTCAGACCGCAGCGTGGTGCTGCGCGAGGACGGCGAGGGTCAGGGATTCGCCGCGCTGCGTTGCCTGCCAGATCGCAGCGTAAACTCCGCTGATTTTGTTCAGGAAATGGTTCAGCACCGCCTCACGCTGGTCGATGTTGATCTCGCCGTCCAGCATGCCGTCGTCACCGAGGCGGGCGCGGCCAATCAGCACGCTTTCGGGGTTATCGCGCTCTTCAACGGTGTAATTGAAGATATGCCCGTTGAACGCCTGCTCCGGCGTGACGCGGATAAGGAAGTGGTCGAACAGCCAGAAGCCGAGCCCGCTGTCGGTGTGGCAGCCCACGGTAAGGTGCAGGCTGGCTTTAGAGAGGGTGATAGCCTGAATCAACGAATTGCCGTAGTGGTTCCAGTGGGATCGCAGCACCCGCTGCTGTCCGGCAATGATGGTGGCCTTCTCACTTAATTCGGAAAGTGTCATGTGACGTACCTGATGCGTAATGTGTAAAGAGTTCGCTCCCTTAAGCACGTTTCGTGCCATTTTTTAATTTATTGAATTTTAAAGAAAATAATTTTTAAAGCCGTTGGGATCACAAAAAATGACATGTCATTTCGTCATCTTTGACCGTGCGGCCTGTCCGCTCTCGCCACCCTACTGCTAAAAGATGGCATCAATATTGCTTAACCCGGCCAGACTTTACCGGGAACAGCACAATGCACGAAATCACCCTCTGCCAGCAGGCGCTGGAATTGATCGAAAAACAGGCTCACCAGCATCAGGCGAAACGCGTGACGGGCGTCTGGCTGCGCGTCGGCGCCTTCTCCTGCGTGGAGAGCAGCGCCCTGCAATTTTGCTTTGAGCTGGTGTGCCGCGAGACGGTCGCCGAAGGCTGCGCCCTGCATCTCGAAGAGCAGCAGGCGGAATGCTGGTGTCAGGATTGCAAAGCGTATGTCGAGCTGTTGACCCACCGCGTACGACGCTGCCCGCAGTGCGGCGGGGCGAACCTGAATATCGTCGCCGACGACGGGCTGCATATCACGCGTCTGGAAATTGAACAGGAGTAAACCATGTGTACCACCTGCGGTTGCGATCAGGGCAACCTCTATATTGAAGGCGATGAGCATAATCCTCACTCCGCTTTTCGCAGCGCCCCCTTTGCGCCGGCACACCGTCCGGCGCTGCGCATCACCCGCGTGGACGCTCAGGCTTTTACCCCGAAAGAACCTCTGGCGGGCCAGCTGGATTATGGCCACGGCGAGGCGGGCACCCATGCCCCCGGCCTCAGCCAGCGCAAAATGGTGGAGATCGAGATGGACGTGCTGGGCAAAAACAACGACCTGGCCCGGCGCAACCGCGCGCAGTTCAGCGCCCGCAACCAGCTGGCGCTGAACCTGGTCTCCAGCCCCGGCTCCGGTAAAACCACCCTGCTGACCGAGACCTTAAAACGTTTGCAGCAGCGCGTACCCTGCGCGGTGATCGAGGGCGATCAGCAGACGGTGAACGACGCCGAGCGGATCCGCGCCACCGGCACCCCCGCCATCCAGGTCAACACCGGCAAGGGCTGCCATCTCGACGCGCAGATGATCGCGGATGCGATGGCGCGCCTGCCGCTGGAGGATGGCGGCATTATGTTTATTGAGAATGTCGGCAATCTGGTCTGCCCGGCCAGCTTCGACCTTGGCGAGCGCCATAAGGTGGCGGTGCTCTCCGTTACCGAAGGCGAGGATAAGCCACTGAAGTACCCGCACATGTTCGCCGCCGCCTCGCTGATGCTGCTGAACAAGGTCGACCTGCTGCCCTATCTGAATTTTGACGTGGAGAAATGCCTCGCCGCCGCCCGGGAAGTGAACCCGGAGATTGCGATTCTGCTGGTCTCCGCCACCCGCGGCGACGGGATGGACGCCTGGCTCGACTGGCTGGAGGCGCAGCGATGTGCATAGGCATTCCTGGAAAAATCAGCGCCATTCATGACGGCATGCAGGCCAGCGTGGAGGTGTGCGGCGTACTGCGCGATGTGGATCTAACCCTTGTTGGCGATTGCGACGAAAAGGGCCAGAGCCGTCTCGGCCAGTGGGTGCTGGTGCATGTCGGCTTTGCCATGAGCGTGATTAACGAAGAGGAGGCGCTGGATACCCTCGCCGCCCTGCAAAACATGTTTGAGGTGGAGCCGGACGTTGGCCCGCTGCTGTTTGGCGAGGAGCCCCGCTGATGCGCTTTGTTGATGAATACCGCGACCCGCAAAAGGTAATGCAGCTGATCGAGGCCCTGAAGGCCCGGGCCGGGCTGCTGGCCTACACCGCTGCCCGTCCGCTACGCATTATGGAGGTGTGCGGCGGTCACACCCACGCCATCTTTAAGTTCGGGCTGGATCAGCTCCTGCCCGACAATATCGAGTTTATTCACGGCCCCGGCTGTCCGGTCTGCGTCCTGCCGATGGGGCGGATCGATACCTGTATCGAAATCGCCAGTCATCCGGAGGTGATCTTCTGCACCTTCGGCGATGCGATGCGGGTGCCGGGGCAAAATGGCTCGCTGCTGGACGCCCGCATGCGCGGCGCGGATGTGCGGATCATCTACTCCCCCGCCGACGCGCTCAAGCTGGCCCGGCAGAACCCGGATCGCAAGGTGGTCTTCTTCGGGCTGGGGTTTGAAACCACTATGCCCGCCACCGCCCTGACCCTGCGCCAGGCAAAAGCGCTTAACGTGCAGAACTTCTTCTTTTTCTGCCAGCACATCACGCTGATCCCGGTGCTGAAAAGCCTGCTGGCGCAGCCGGAAAATGGCATCGACGCCTTCCTGGCGCCGGGGCACGTCAGCATGGTGATTGGCACCCATGCTTACGACTTTATCGCCGCCGAACATCAGCGCCCGCTGGCGGTGGCCGGTTTTGAACCGGTGGATCTGCTGCAGGGGGTGCTGATGCTGGTGGAGCAGAAGATCGCCGGCATAAGCCAGGTCGAAAATCAGTATCGCCGTATCGTCCCGGAAGCGGGCAACGCCGTGGCCCAGGCAGCCATCGCCGAGGTGTTCGGCATTGAAGGCGACAGCGAGTGGCGCGGGCTGGGGGTGATTTCGCACTCCGGCGTGCATCTCACCGAAGCGTATCGTCAGTTTGACGCTGAGCGTCACTTTCGCCCCCGGGCGCAACAGATTTGCGACGCTCCCGAGGCGCGCTGCGGCGAGGTGCTCACCGGGCGTTGTAAACCGGCGCAGTGTCCGCTGTTTGGCGGCAAATGTACGCCACAAAGCGCCTTTGGCGCGCTGATGGTCTCGTCAGAAGGGGCGTGCAGCGCCTGGTATCAGTACCGTTCTCAGGAGTGTGAAAGTTGAAACAGATAACCCTCGCCCACGGCAGCGGCGGACAAGCGATGCAGCAGCTGATCGGCGAGCTTTTTATGCGCGCCTTCGCCAACCCGCTGCTGGACGAACAGGAAGACCAGGCCCGGATCCCGCTGCACGAGCTGACCGCCCACGGCGACCGGCTGGCCTTTTCCACCGACAGCTACGTGATTGACCCGCTCTTCTTTCCGGGGGGTGATATCGGCAAGCTGGCCATCTGCGGCACCGCCAACGATGTCGCGGTAAGCGGGGCGATCCCGCGCTGGCTCTCCTGCGGCTTTATCCTTGAAGAGGGGCTGGAGATGGCCACCCTTGAGCGCATCGTCACCAGCATGGCCGCCACCGCCGCGGCGGCGGGCATGACCATCGTCACCGGCGATACCAAGGTGGTACCGCGCGGCGCGGCGGACAAAGTGTTTATCAATACCGCCGGTATCGGTTCGGTGCCCGAGGGGGTAAACTGGGGTATGCGCCAGATTGAGGCCGGGGATGTGCTGCTGGTGAGCGGCACGCTCGGCGATCACGGCGCCACCATCCTTAACCTGCGCGAAGGGTTAGGTCTGGAGGGCGATCTGCAGAGCGATTGCGCGGTACTGACGCCGCTGATCCAGGCCCTGCGTGGCGAGCCCGGCATCAAAGCCCTGCGCGACGCCACCCGCGGCGGCGTGAATGCCGTGGCCCATGAGTTTGCCGCCAGCAGCGGCTGCGGGATTGAAATAGAAGAAGGCCGCCTGCCGGTGAAACCCGCCGTGCGCGGCGCGTGCGAGCTGCTGGGGCTTGATCCGCTCAACTTCGCCAACGAAGGCAAGCTGGCTATCGTGGTGGAACGCCAGGCGGCCGAACGGGTGCTGGCCCGGCTGCGGGAACACCCTTTGGGCGTGAACGCCGCTATTATTGGTGAGGTGGTTGAGCACAAAGGGGTACGACTTACCGGACTCTACGGCGTAAAACGGTCGCTGAATTTGCCCCACAGCGAACCACTGCCGCGAATTTGCTGATCCGGGCGGCGCATTCGTCTCTCATTTTTCTGGATACTCTGGATAAAACGCATGTCGTATACACCCACCAACGATCCTGTCGATCACGGATTGTTCGACATTACCCGTACTTTGCTGCAACAGACCGATCTTTGCGCCCTGGCGCAGGCGCTGACCCAGCATGTCCGGCAGATAAACCTCGCCGATAGCGTCCATATTCTGCTCTGGCAGTCTGAATCGCGCCGGGTTTATCTCTACAGCACCGATGAACAGGGCTGTGATATCCGCTACGAAGATGAGCCCCTGCTGGCGAGCGGCCCTTTTCGCCGCATGCTTTCCCGCCCGGACGTGCTGCACTGCACGGCGGCGACCTTTAACGAGACCTGGCCGCAGCTTGCCGCCCTCGATCGTTATCCCTCGTTTGCTCACTATTGCCTGACGCCCATCGCTGCCGATGGCCGTATCTTCGGCGGCTGCGAGTTTTTGCGCACCCAGGAGAAGCCCTGGAGCGACAGCGATTTTTCCCGCCTGCAAACCCTGACCCAGGCGGCCGGACTGGCCGTGGAGCAGATCCAGGCGCGGCTGCACAACAGCGACAACTATGACCTGCTCTGGCGGGAGCGTAACGATTTTCGCCTGCTGGTGGCGATCACCAACGCCGTACTGTCGAAGCTCGACCTTGATGAGCTGGTGTCGGAGGTAGCGCAGGAGATCCAGCGCAACTTCGGCATTGACTCCATCAGCATGGTGCTGCGCAGCGATCGCAAAGGGAAGCTCCTTGTCTATTCCACCCACTACCTCGATAAAGAGGCGCCCCTGCACGACCAGAGCGAGGTGGACGAAAAAGGCACGCTGTCTGAAAAAGTGATGCGCAACAAGCAGATGCTGATGCTTAACCTGCATCACCGGGATCAGCACGCCCCCTACGAACGCATGCTGTTTGATATGTGGGGGGAGCAGGATCAGACCCTGTGCCTGTTCCCGCTGATGTTCCGCGATCGGGTGCTGGGCACCCTGAAGCTGGCGCAGTGCAAAGCCCAGGTGTTTACCCCGTCCAATCTGAAGCTGCTGAACCAGATTGCTGAACGTGTCGCCATCGCCGTGGATAACGCCCTCTCCTACCGGGAAATCAGCCATCTCAAGGAGCGGTTGATCGACGAAAACTTGGCCCTGACCGAGCAGATCAACAACGTTGCCACCGATTTTGGCGAAATCATTGGCCGCAGCAGCGCCATGATGACGGTAATGAAGCAGGTGGAGATGGTCGCCCAGAGTAACAGCACCGTGCTGATCCTCGGCGAGACCGGCACCGGCAAGGAGCTGATTGCCCGCGCCATTCACAACCTGAGCGGGCGCCGCGATCGGCGGATGGTGAAGATGAACTGCGCGGCGATGCCTGCCGGGCTGCTGGAGAGCGATCTGTTTGGTCACGAACGCGGGGCCTTTACCGGCGCCAGCGCCCAGCGCATTGGCCGCTTTGAGCTGGCGGACAAAAGCACCCTGTTTCTGGATGAAGTGGGCGATATGCCCATTGAGCTCCAGCCCAAGCTGCTGCGCGTGCTCCAGGAGCAGGAGTTTGAACGCCTCGGCAGCAACCGCATCATCCACACCGACGTGCGGCTGATTGCCGCCACCAACCGCGACCTGACGCAGATGGTGGCTGACCGCGAATTCCGCAGCGATCTCTACTATCGTCTTAACGTCTTCCCCATCTTCCTGCCGCCGCTGCGCGAACGCCCGGAAGATATTCCCCTGCTGGTGAAATCTTTCACCTTTAAGATTGCCCACCGGCTGGGGCGCAACATCGACAGCATTCCGGCAGAGACCCTGCGCCAGCTCAGCAGGATGGAGTGGCCGGGCAACGTGCGCGAGCTGGAAAACGTGATTGAGCGTGCCGTGTTGCTCACCCGCGGCAATGTCCTGCAGCTTTCGATGCCGGATATCGATTTTCATCGCGCCAGCAGTGCCGCGCCGGAGACCGTGGTAAGCGATATCCGCGAAGGCGAGGAGGAGTATCAGCACATCGTGCGGGTGCTGAAAGAGACCAACGGGGTGATCGCCGGACCGCGAGGCGCAGCCCAGCGTCTGGGGCTGAAACGCACCACCCTGCTGTCGCGCATGAAGCGCCTGGGGATCGACAAAAACGCCCTCCTTTGAGCAACCGGGCCGCAAACAGGTTAAGATAGCGCTCCTTTTGTCCACCGCGAGAAGAACATGCAGATCACCCACGCCACATTTCTTCTCGCCGGACAGACCGTGCACCGCGTCACCTTCGAGCCCGCCACCTTCACCGAGGCCGATCTGCTCTGGCTTCCGCACCATCACCAGCTCTCTGACGCCGGACGCAAACGCAAAGCCGACCACCTGGCCGGGCGCATCGCCGCCTTCCACGCCCTGAACCGGCAGGCCATTCCCGGCATCGGCAGCAGCGGCGAACCGCTGTGGCCTGCCGGAGTGCGGGGCAGCCTCTCCCACAGCGGCATGCAGGCGGTAGCGATTTGCCGCGATAATGGCCTGGTGGGGATCGATTGCGAAGCGATTATCGCGGAAAACGAAGCGCGTGAGATTCAGGATGGCGTGATTGATCCTGCTGAAGCCCAGGTGCTGGCCGACTGCGGTCTTCCCTTCGCGCTCGCCTTCACCCTGGTGTTTAGCGCCAAAGAGAGCCTGTTCAAAGCGCTCTTCCCTCAGGTACAGGCGTGGATGGGGTTTGAATGCGCGCGCGTCACCTCCCTGACCGCCGATGCTCTGACCTTAACGCTGACCCGCCCGCTTCCTCCCTTCACACAAAATCAGGTATTTACCGCGCACTGGCTGCGTAAAGATGCGACGGTCGTGACACTGATCTGTGATGAATAATTGCTCAGGATCGTGATCCTTTTCTCCTTTTAAACAAATTAGCTGCCTGAACCGTAGACAGTTTTATCAGGCAGTCTTATCGTTACATTGAATAATAAATCATTATTGAATAAATATTCAGTGTGGAGAAAAAGAATGAACACGACCTTTGTAAAATCCGCTTTACTGGCCTCAATGATCGCCGCTTCCGGTTCCCTGTTTGCCGCCGATAACGGACTCATTGCGATTATTACCCCCTCACACGACAACCCGTTCTTCAAGGCTGAAGCCGACGGCGCGGCGGCGAAGGCAAAGGAGCTGGGCTATACCACCCTTGTCGCCTCGCACGACGATGACGTGAACAAACAAAACCAGCTGATTGAGACCGCCATCGCCCGTAAGGCGAAAGCGATCATCCTGGATAACGCCGGGGCGGATGCCACCGTCGGTCCGCTGGAGAAGGCCAAAGCGGCAGGCGTCCCTGCTTTCCTGATTGATCGTGAAATCAACAAAACCGGCGTGGCGGTAGCGCAGATTGTCTCGAACAACTATCAGGGGGCGCAGCTCGGTGCGGAGAAATTCGTCAAGCTGCTGGACGGCAAAGGGAAATACGTTGAGCTGCTGGGCCGTCCGTCGGACACCAACGCCCACGTGCGCTCCCAGGGCTATCACGACGTCATCGACGACTACCCGGACATGAAGATGGTGGCGCAGCAGACCGCCAACTGGAGCCAGACCGAAGCCTTTACCCGTATGGAGGCCATTCTGCAGACCAACCCCGATATCGTGGGCGTGATCTCCGGTAACGACACCATGGCGCTGGGCGCCGAAGCCGCCCTGAAGGCCGCCGGGAAGAACAACGTGATTGTGGTCGGCTTTGACGGCAGCGACTACACCCGCGACTCGATCCTGAAGAACGGCAACATTAAAGCCACGGTGCTGCAGCCAGGCTGGCAGCAGGCGCAGATGGCCGTTGAGCAGGCCGACTACTACCTGAAAAACGGCAAAGCGCAAAAAGATGAGAAGCAGCTGATGGACTGCGTGCTCATCGACGAATCCAACGCCAGCAAGCTGAACCTGTTTAACCTCAGCAAATAAGCGGAGGCAGTATGCGATTAACACAATGGGGCGCCGCGCTGACAGGCGCAGCCGCCCTGTTGCTGACGGCCTGCACCGTGGTGGATCTGGATGAGAACGGCAAGCCGATTATGCCTGCCGATCCCAACGCCAAAGCGAGCTTTGACAACCAGACCCCACAGCAGATCGCGCAACAAACCTGGCAGCCGCGGATCCTCGACGCCGCGAAAAATCATGCCCTGGACGCCAGCGCCCTCTCCACCCAGCTGAACACGCCCGCAGCCACACCGCAGAGCGTCTTCGTGCGCCTCACCGGCAAGGTGGAGCGCGTGGATGCCAGCAACGCGCGTGAGCAGAAGCTGGTGATGATGGTGAACGGCCAGCCGGTGGAGATCCAGAGCGGGCCGGTGATGCGCGGCAACGCCATCCGCGACGCCGCCGGGTTCCGCTTCGATGAATTTACCAACCAGGTTCAGTATGCCCAGCTCTCCCGCGCTCTCAACCGCGAGGCGGCGAAACATCTGCCGAAAATCGACGACAGCTGGAGCGGCAAAAATGCCACCGTGCTGTTCGCCACCACCCTGACGGGCGGCAAGGCGAATGAGGCGGCAGCGCTGGAACTGAAACAGGAGACGCCGTGATGAGCGATACCCCGGCAGACGACATTATCCTCAGCACCCGCGGCATCTCGATGCTCTTTCCCGGCACCGTGGCGCTGGATAAGGTCGATTACCGCGTCTGGCGCGGCAAAGTGAACGTGATTATCGGCGAGAACGGCGCCGGGAAATCGACGCTGATGAAGATCCTCGCAGGCGTCCAGCAGCCCAGCCTCGGCGAGATGTGGCTCAACGGCAAACAGGTCTCGTTCGCCAGTACCCGGGATGCCGCCGCCCACGGCATTGGCATGGTGCACCAGGAGCTGAACCTGTTTGAGAACCTCAACGTGGCGGAGAACGTCTTCCTTGGCCGCGAGCTGCAAAAAGGGATAACGCCGATCAACGAGGCGGAACAGGAGGCCCGCACCGCGGAGCTGCTGAAGCGCCTCGATCAGCCAATCTCCCCGCGGGAGCTGGTGGGCAATCTGAAGGTGGGACAGCAGCAGTTGATCGAGATCGCCAAGGCGCTGGCCGAGGATGCCGACATCCTGATCCTCGACGAGCCCACCTCGGCGCTGAGTAAAACCGAGGTGGAGATCCTGTTTCGGGTGATCCGCGAGCTGACCCGTCAGGGGGTCTCCATCATCTATATCTCCCACCGGCTGGAAGAGCTGATGGCGATAGGCGATGTGATCACCATTTTGCGCGACGGCAAGTTCCAGGCCGAAGCGAAGGTGCAGGATATCGACGTGCCGTGGATCGTGCGCGAGATGCTCGGCAGCGACCCGGTGAGTAACTTCCTTGAGCCGGGCCGCACCTTCGGCGCGCCGGTGCTGGAGGCGGAGCACATCACCTGCGTCAACGCTGCCGGCAATACGGTGGTCAACGACGTCAGCTTCCAGGTCAAAGCCGGGGAGATCGTCGGCATCTACGGCCTGATGGGGGCCGGACGCACGGAGCTGTTCGAGTGCATGCTCGGCACCGAGCGCAACTATCTGGGCAAGCTGTGGCTCGACAGTAAGCCGGTGCCCCAGCGCTTAACCACCGCCGAGCGTATCCGCATGGGGATGAGCCTGGTGCCGGAAGACCGCAAGCGCACCGGCATTTTTCCCGGCTCGTCGGTGGCCAGCAACCTGACCATCGCCAGCCTCTGGCGTCGGTTGCAGCGCGGCTTTGCCATCGCGCAAAAGGCGGAGCAGCAGGTCGTCGCCAGCACCATCGGCAATCTGTCGATCAAGGTCTCCACCCCGGAAGTAGAGATCCAGGCGCTCAGCGGCGGCAACCAGCAAAAGGTGGTGATTGGCCGCTCGCTGCTGACCAACCCGAAGGTGCTCTTCCTTGATGAGCCGACCCGCGGCATCGACGTGGGAGCCAAAGCGGACGTGTTCCGCATGATGGTGCAGCTCTCTGAGCAGGGGATTGCGGTGGTCTTCTCCACCTCGGATTTGAAAGAGATTATGGCGGTATCTGACCGCATTCTGGTGATGTCCGGCGGCAAACTGACAGACGATATTGTTCGCGATCGGGCCGAAGAGTCGGCACTGGTAACCGCAAGTGCTCAGGGGTTCTAAGATGAAAACGACACAGTCTGTCGCGCTGGCGCCGCATAAAGGGGCCGCGCTTTCCCGGGAAAATGTTCTGCTGCTGTTGCTGAAAATGCGCACCTTCATTGCGCTGTTTTTGATTGTCGGCTTCTTCACCATGACCGTGCCCGGCTTTCTCTCCACCGGCAGCCTGGTGATTATGATTAAGCATATCGCCATCAACGCCTTCCTGGCGCTGGGGATCACCTTTGTGATCATCACCGCCGGGATCGACCTCTCCATCGGCGCCACTCTGGGGCTGTGCGGGATGATTGCCGGGTGGATGATCACCAAAGGGATTGTGCTGCCGATGTTTGGCATCGCCATCTTCCCGAGCGTGTGGGTGATTGTGCCCGTGGTGCTGCTGATTGGTGCGCTGATAGGGGCGGTGAACGGCTGGATCATCACCCGCTATAACGTCGCGCCCTTTATCTGCACGCTGGGCACCATGTACGTGCTGCGTGGCGCGTCGATGCTGACCTCCGACGGCCAGACCTTCCCGGGGCTCTCCGGCAATCCGCAACTGGGGAATACCGGCTTTGATGAGATTGGCGCAGGCACGTTCCTCGGCATTCCGTGGGCCATCTGGATGATGATCATGCTGGCGCTGGTCATCGCCTACATCGCCCGCCGCCTGCCCTTTGGTCGCCACGTCTACGCCATCGGCGATAACGAGCGCGCGGCAGAACTCTCCGGGGTGCGGGTCAAGCAGGTGAAAGTGCTGGTCTATACCCTGTCGGGGTTCTGCGCTGCCATCGCCGGGATTGTGGTCTCTGCGCAATTGCTGGCGAGCCATCCGGCCAACGGCACCGCCTTTGAGATGAACGCCATCGCCGCGGTGGTGCTGGGCGGCACCTCGCTTGCCGGCGGCCGCGGCACCATTCTCGGCACCCTGATCGGCGCCTTCGTCATCGGCTTTTTGGCCGACGGCCTGGTGATGATGGGGGTGAGCGAGTTCTGGCAGATGGTGATCAAAGGGATTGTGATTATCGTGGCGGTGATTATCGACCAGATGCAAAACCGGATGCAGCAGAAAGCGGCGGTGGTGGCGCAGAAGGCGGTGATGGAAGGGAAGTAGCGACATTGTGCGGGGTTTATGCCGGGTGGCGCTACGCTTACCCGGCCTACAACGGCACAACATGTAGGCCCGTGCAAGGCGAAGCCGCCGCCGGGCAAAATGCACTGCTTACGATGCCTTCAATAAACTCCGCGCCGTGGGGTAATCGGTGATTAGCACATCGATATACTTCCCTTCCAGCGCCCCGCGAATGGCGTTGCGTTTCTCTTCCCCGCCCGCCAGGGCGATCACCTGCGGGCAGGCGCGGATCTGCGCCAGCTCCATACCAATTACCGGATCTTCTTCCGCACTCAGCACCGGCTCGCCTTTCGCATCGTAGTAATGCAGGCAGATATCCCCTACCGCCCCGCGTTCGGCCAGCAGTTTGAGCATCTCTTCGTTGTAGTAGTTGCCGGAGTTTTTCAGCAGCTGCGACGGCTCCAGCTCGCCAATGCCGACGATCGCCACATCCACTTCGGCAAATTTGCTAACTACCGCCGCCACGTCCGGGCTGCTCACCAGCCGGGCGCGCTCCTCTACCGAGTGCTCAATACTTTGCGACGGCAACAGCCACGCCGGGCAGCCAAGATGCGCCGCCAGCTGCTGGGTAAGAATGGTCGCCTGTACGTTGCCGTTGGGACCCACGCCGCCCAGGAGCTGGATCACCCCCGCGGCGCGGATATTCTGCGGGTGCATCTCATCCACCATGCAGCGGATGGTGCTGCTCCAGGAGGAGATCCCCACCAGGTCTTCCGGACGCAGGCGGGTTTCGACATAGTGCGCCGCCGCGCTGCCGATGGCGTGCTTGATCTGGGCGTTGGACGGGTTCTCGCCCACGTCCACCACGATGGCCTGTCGAATGCCGTACTGCTCCTCCAGCGCCTTTTCCAGCGAGACAAAAATATTGGTAGGCTGAACGACGGTAATTTTCACCAGCCCCTCTTTCTGGCAGCGCGTCAGCGCCCGCGACACGAAGGATTGCGAGAGGTGCAACAGGGAGGCAATCTCGGACTGCTTTTTATTCTCGCTGTAGTAAAGTGTGGCGATCTTCACCAGCAATCGCTGTTCATCCTGTTTCGACATAACGTTCCCCTTAATCGGCTGTCGTTATTTTTATTCATCACTGAATATTTAACAAGCAAGCGCCCGCTCGATCCGCTGGGCAAATGTGATCCTTTTCTCCTTTCTTCGAAATTTGCCTGCGCAAACCGTAGACAAACCTCCTGACTGGGCATATCTTACATTACATGAATAATAAATCAGCATTGAATATATATTCAAAGCGATCATAAATCCCTGCTCTGACAGAGAGAACAGGGAAATAGCTTACCCGGCTGGAATAATTATTCACATCAGATTATAAATTCAGGAGGTATGTTATGAATCCGTTTTCGCTCTCCATCGCGGAGCTCGAAACCCGGGCGCGCTCGATTCGTCGCCGGATCATCGTGCTGAATGCCGAAAGCCCGGCGGGCGGCCACACCGGGGCCGATCTTTCGCAGGTCGAACTGCTCACCGCCCTCTATTTCCGCATTCTGAACTGCTCCCCGCAGCTGAAGGATAGCGATGAACGCGATATCTATATCCAGTCGAAGGGCCATGCGGTGGGCGGTTACTACTGTGTGCTGGCCGAAGCCGGGTTTATCCCCGTTGAGTGGCTCGCCACCTATCAGCATGCCGACTCTCACCTGCCGGGCCATCCGGTGAAACATAAAACACCGGGCATTGAACTGAATACCGGCGCGCTGGGGCATGGTCTGCCGGTAGCGGTCGGGATCGCCCTGGCCGCTAAACGCAACAACAGCAAGCGCCGGGTGTTTGTAGTGACCGGTGACGGGGAGCTGGCGGAAGGCAGCAACTGGGAGGCCGCGCTGGTCGCTGCCCACTATCAGCTGGATAACCTGTTCATTATCAACGACAAAAACAACCTCCAGCTGGCGGGCTCCACCAAAGAGATCCTCAATACCGACCCGCTGGATGAGAAATGGAAAGCGTTCGGCCTGGAGGTGACCGCCTGCAACGGCAACGACATGGCGGACGTGGTCGCCACCCTGGAAGGGCTGAAGCCCAACGGTAAACCCCATGTGGTGATCGCCCACACTACCAAGGGCGCGGGAATTTCGTTTATTCAGGGACGGCCTGAATGGCACCACCGGGTGCCGAAAGGGGAAGAGATTGAACTGGCGCTGGAGGAACTGAAAGATGAGTAATAGCGAACACCTCGCCACGGTGATGGTGAATGCCTTTATTGACGCCGTTGAACGCGGCGTGGACCTGGTGCCGGTGGTGGCGGACTCCACCTCCACGGCGAAAATTGCCCCCTTTATGCAGCGCTTCCCGGGCCGCCTGGTCAACGTCGGCATCGCTGAGCAGACGCTGGTGGGTGCCGCTGCCGGTCTGGCAATCGGCGGCAAGATCGCCGTCACCTGCAACGCCGCGCCATTTTTGATCTCGCGGGCTAACGAGCAGATCAAAGTCGACATTTGCTACAACAACACCAACGTCAAGCTGTTCGGCCTGAACGCGGGGGCCAGCTACGGGCCGCTCGCCAGCACCCACCACAGCATCGACGATATCGCCATTATGCGCGGCTTCGGCAATATCGAAATTTACGCCCCGTCGAGCCCGAACGAGTGCCGCCAGATCATCGACTACGCCCTCGATCATGTGGGCCCGGTCTATATCCGTCTCGACGGGAAAAATCTGCCGGAACTGCATGACGACAGCTACCGTTTTGCGCCGGGCAAGATTGACGTCCTGCGTAGCGGCCAGGACGTGGCGCTGGTGGCAATGGGCTCGACGGTACATGAAATTGTGGAAGCTGCTGCACAACTCGCGGAAGAAGGTATTGACGCCACTGTTATCAGCATTCCATCTATTCGTCCGTGTGATACCCAACAGCTGCTGGCCGCCCTCGCCCCGTGCAAGGCGGTGGTGAGCGTCGAAGAGCATAACGTCAACGGCGGCGTCGGTAGCCTGGTGGCGGAAGTGCTGGCCGAAGCGGGATGCGCCGTGCCGCTGAAACGGCTGGGGATCCCGGATGGACAATACGCGATTGCTGCCGACAGAGCGTCAACGCGGGCACGCCACGAGATAGATGTCGCTGGGGTGGTGAAGCACGCCCGGGAAATGCTGACGCGACAGGTTTGCTGAAAATAACAACAACATCTTACTGGAGAGAAAAGCAATGTCCCGAATTCCTCAACAACTGACAATGGGCGTGGTCATCGGCAACCGGGGGTTCTTCCCAAGCTATCTGGTGGCGGAAGCGCGCGAGCAGGCGATCGCCCTCTTTGGCCGTCTGGGTATCAACACCATTATGCTCGATCCCAGCCAGACCGAACTCGGCGGCGTGGAGACCCGTCAGGATGCGAAAGCCTGCGCCGAACTGTTTCGCGCCCACCGCGACAGCATTCACGGCGTGGTGGTGCTGCTGCCTAACTTTGGCGATGAAAAAGCCATCGCCGAGACCCTGCGTCTCTCCGGCCTGAACGTGCCGGTGCTGGTGCAGGCCGAGGAGGACAACCTCGATAAAATGGGGCTGGCAACCCGCCGCGACAGCTTCTGCGGCAAAATCTCCCTGTGCAACAACCTGCGTCAGTACGGCATTCCTTTCACCCTTACCACGCAGCACGTCTGCGCCCTCAACGGGGAGGTGTTTGAGCAGGATCTAAAGCGTTTCGAGCAGGTCTGCCGCGTGGTAAGCAGCATGCGCGGCGTGCGCGTGGGGGCCATTGGTGCGCGTCCGGCGGGCTTTAACACCGTACGCTACAGCGAAAAATTGCTGGAGAGACTGGGCATCGCCGTGGAGACGCTCGATCTGTCCGAAGTCTTTACCCGGATCAAAACCCTACGCGACGATGACATCCGCGTGGATGAAAAACGGCGGATCCTGATCGACAACGCCGACGCCAGCCGCATTCCGGCCGACAAGCTGGTGACCATGGCGAAGCTGTTTGTGGTCATCAGCGAGTGGGTGGCCGCCAACGATATCGACACCACCGCCATCCAGTGCTGGACTTCGCTGCAGGAGAACCTGGGCATTAACGTCTGCTCGATCATGAGCGTCATGTCCGGCCAGCTGATGCCGAGCGCCTGCGAGGTGGACGTGATGGGGGCACTCTCCATGTACGCCCTGGCCAGCAGCAATATGAACCCGGCCTCCATTGCCGACTGGAACAACAACTTCGGCGACGAGCGCGACAAGTGCGTGCTGTTCCACTGCGGCAACTTTGCTGCCGAAAGCCTGGAATCCCCACACATGGGCACCGCCGACATCATCGGCACCACGGTCGGGAAAGAGAACACCTGCGGCGCGGTGCATGGTCGCCTGAAAAGTGGCCCGCTGACCTACTTCCGCCTGAGCACCGACGATCTGACCGGGGAAATTAAAGCCTACGTGGGCCAGGGCCAGTCGGTGGACGATCCGCTCGACACGGTGGGCTGCCGGGCGGTGATCCAGGTGCCACATCTGGAGAACCTGCTGAACTGGATCTGCCGCAACGGCTTTGAGCATCACGTGGCGATGAACCACTCCGCCAGCGCGGAGATCCTGCATGAAGCCTTTACCCGCTACCTCGGCGTCTCAACTTACCTTCATCGTTAAGGCTGGAGGCCGCTATGTCGGTGAACAAGGACATTATCATCGCCCTCGACGAGGGCACCACCAATGCCAAAGCGGTGGCGCTGGATGCCAGCGGGCATGTGGTGGCGAGCTTCTCCCGGGCGCTGGCGATCCAGACGCCCCACGAAGGCTGGGTTGAACAATCCGCCAACCTGCTGGTGGAGGCCTCTCTGGAGGTGGTGGCCCGCGCATTGGCCACCGTCGGGGTAGAGAGAGTGGCGGCGCTGGCGATCAGCAATCAACGTGAAACCGTGGTGGGCTGGGAGCGGGCAACGGGCAAACCTATTGCCCCGGCGCTGAGCTGGCAATGTTCCCGCACCGCGGCCTTTTGCCACCAGCTGCGTGAGCAGGGCCATGGCCCGGAGATTAGAGCGGCCACGGGCCTGCCCATCGCGCCGCTGTTTTCTGCCTCCAAAATGCGCTGGCTGCTGGAGAATACCCCCGACGGCGCAGCGCGTGCCGCCCGGGGTGAGATCTGCCTCGGCACCGTTGACAGCTGGCTGCTGTGGAACCTGACCCAGGGGCAGGCGTTTAGCTGCGACTACGCCAACGCCGCCCGTACTCAGCTGATGAACCTGCACAGCGCCGACTGGGACCCGCAGATGCTGGCGCTGTTTGGCATCCCCCGCGCGGCGCTGCCGGAGATTAAACCCTCCAGCGGTCTGTTTGGTTACACCCGCGGCGGCCCCTCCATTCCGGACAGACTGCCTGTAATGGCGATGATCGGTGACTCTCACGCCGCGCTCTTTGCCCACGGTCTGGGTGCCGAAGGCTGCGTGAAGGCGACCTACGGCACCGGCTCGTCGGTGATGGCGCCGGTGGCCTCCGCCCGCAGCGAGGTGAGCGCACTGGCCACCACCGTGGCCTGGCACGACGGCGAGACGCTGGTCTACGGGCTGGAGGGGAATATCCCCCATACCGGCGACGCGGTGGCGTGGATGGCGGACAGCACCGGGCTAAGCGAGCTGTCGCAGGCGGAGCTTATCCATGAGCTTAACACTCTCCCCCGCTCGGTAGACTCCACGCTCGGCGTCTACTTTGTGCCGGCGCTGACCGGCCTTGGCGCGCCCTGGTGGAATGAGAATGCCCGCGGGATGATCCACGGCCTGAGCCGCGGCGTGAAGCGGGCGCACCTGATCCGCGCGGCGCTGGAGTCGATCGCCTATCAGATTGCCGACGTGGTGCAGGCGATGCGTGCCCATCCGGGCTTTGCCCTGAATGCGCTGATGGTTGACGGCGGGCCGACAAAAAACGACTGGCTGATGCAGTACCAGGCGGACCTGCTCGGCTGCCCGGTGATGCGCAGCGACGTGGCGGAACTCTCAGCGATGGGGGCGGCACTGCTGGCGCGTAAGGCGCTGTTTAACCTGACCACCGCCCAGCTGCGCCAGTATCTGCCGGAGCATATCACCTTTACGCCGGATATGGCGCGCCACGCCCGGTTGCAGTCTCGTTGGCAGGCCTGGCAGCAGGCCGTTGCGCTGGTACGCCAATAAAAATGCCCCGTCCGGCTTATCACCAGACGGGGCAAAAAAACGGGTGCCTGTACCAGACCGGCACGGATTAAGCGGGGATTGATATTCGTGTACGCCAGTTATGCAAGGCTATTTGATAGCCGATTTCTGAGCTGCCTGTACGGCAGTGAACGTATTGCTTGAGCCGTAGCTCTTATGGTCCCATTTCTAAGCTGCCTGTACGGCAGTGAGCTGCACCAGCCCATGCTGCGCGGCCCATCATTCTTTCTAAGCTGCCTGTACGGCAGTGAACACGTGGGACGACGCCGACCACCTGACGCCAGATTTCTAAGCTGCCTGTACGGCAGTGAACTAACAGCACAATAACCAGCGCCCCACCCATAATTTCTAAGCTGCCTGTACGGCAGTGAACACCTGACATCCTCCCGCACAAATAGCTAATTTATTTCTAAGCTGCCTGTACGGCAGTGAACATGTGCTGACGTTCCAGCACGCGGCCATCACATTTCTAAGCTGCCTGTACGGCAGTGAACAAGAGCATTCTGGCTGTCAGGTCATCGACGTATTTCTAAGCTGCCTGTACGGCAGTGAACAACAATCAGCTGCCCCTCTCAGTGGTAGAGCATTTCTAAGCTGCCTGTACGGCAGTGAACTTAATGCTGATTTCCGGCGCAATTACGCTGCGTTTCTAAGCTGCCTGTACGGCAGTGAACGGGTTTATGTGCGTAACATACTGAATTATATATTTCTAAGCTGCCTGTACGGCAGTGAACTAGATGTGTGTGGCATGTGAAAACCTATAGCATTTCTAAGCTGCCTGTACGGCAGTGAACTCAGATGGCTGAGTTCCGGCTTGCGCTTACGTTTCTAAGCTGCCTGTACGGCAGTGAACGAAACGCCGGAAATGCCGTTGACGCTGCCGCATTTCTAAGCTGCCTGTACGGCAGTGAACTACCATCCATCCGTCCATGCCCTTACCAGTTCATTTCTAAGCTGCCTGTACGGCAGTGAATAGAAGCGGTGCGCACTAGGAAATCTTACAAACTTTCTAAGCTGCCTGTACGGCAGTGAACCGTCGCCGTCCGCCTCCGGGTCTCTCCCTTGGTTTCTAAGCTGCCTGTACGGCAGTGAACTCCAAAAGCGACTGGCACCGCTGGCGCTCGCTTTTCTAAGCTGCCTGTACGGCAGTGAACATCATGCGTAGGCCAGCCCGCCGCAAGTGCAATTTCTAAGCTGCCTGTACGGCAGTGAACTTTGGCTGGGAGGCTGGGCTTGATGGTTTGATTTTCTAAGCTGCCTGTACGGCAGTGAACGCCGCATTCGTCGGTGCCGTGCTAGAGCGTGTTTTCTAAGCTGCCTGTACGGCAGTGAACTTCGTCTGGTCCGGGCACTGGTTTTTTTATTTTTTCTAGGCTGCCTGTACGGCAGTGAACCAGGCCGGTAAGCTCTTTAGTCCGTGGCAAAATTTCTAAGCTGCCTGTACGGCAGTGATCTGTTTTTTGCGCGTTGCGGTAATGCCGCTCCATTTCTAAGCTGCCTGTACGGCAGTGATCGGTTCATTCAGGCCAAGACGCCGCCGCGCATATTTCTAAGCTGCCTGTACGGCAGTGATCGCATAGAACCACGTTCCGCACTTTACCCGCTTTTTCTAAGCTGCCTGTACGGCAGTGATCTCCCGGCGGTGGTGGATATATCCATCGTTACATTTCTAAGCTGCCTGTACGGCAGTGATCTTGTCATTGCTGATGCCGCCGAGGGCGCTATCTTTCTAAGCTGCCTGTACGGCAGTGATCGTGTGGGTGTCTGGTCTTGAGGATTTGCTTAAGTTTCTAAGCTGCCTGTACGGCAGTGATCTGAAGTGTCTGTTAACCCGCCCTTTGTTATTTTTTCTAAGCTGCCTGTACGGCAGTGATCCTCGCGCCGCGCGTCATCACGCCGACTCTCCATTTCTAAGCTGCCTGTACGGCAGTGATCGGTAAGCGGCACAGACCAGGTGTAACGCTGATTTTCTAAGCTGCCTGTACGGCAGTGATCCAGGCGCTCTTCCGTGAGCGGGCCGTTAGCCGTTTCTAAGCTGCCTGTACGGCAGTGATCAAGGGCACCTGCAGGATGTCGTAATTGCTACTGTTTCTAAGCTGCCTGTACGGCAGTGATCAAGAGGTGATGGAGGGTAGCGACTACGCCGCATTTCTAAGCTGCCTGTACGGCAGTGATCATGATCGGCATGAGCGCGGACTATCTGGCGAATTTCTAAGCTGCCTGTACGGCAGTGATCATGTCATCAGCACGAAAATACGCCGGGTACGCTTTCTAAGCTGCCTGTACGGCAGTGATCCCCTGGCGACGGGAACGCGGCCGCGATGATCGTTTCTAAGCTGCCTGTACGGCAGTGATCCCTTACAGCGCCGCTGGCGCCAAATACTTTGTTTTCTAAGCTGCCTGTACGGCAGTGATCAAAAACGCGCTGCATCGCATACAGCTGGCGCTTTTCTAAGCTGCCTGTACGGCAGTGATCACGAACGCCAGGCACTGGTGAACGTCCTGACATTTCTAAGCTGCCTGTACGGCAGTGATCTACTCCAGCCCGTCGCGGGCGATGCACATCGGTTTCTAAGCTGCCTGTACGGCAGTGATCATACGGGCTGCTAATGACTGACGGCGCATAATTTTCTAAGCTGCCTGTACGGCAGTGATCCAGACGGGAAGTCGTGGCGCAACTGCGTGAGCTTTCTAAGCTGCCTGTACGGCAGTGATCTGGAACAAAAAACCGCTATCCTTTTGTTACCTCTAAATAAAACTACTTTCTCACCGTTTAACCCTTTTTTATTGCCGTTACTATTAACTTTTAAAAATCAGTACATTAGCATATTACGAGAAAAAAGGGTCAAAACCAGGGGACTGTTGCCGTGTCACTCAGGCCATAGCTACTGAACGAACCGCTGACAGGTGCCGTTTGTAATTCACTATGACTGATAAATAACCTAAAACGCTGACCAGTAGATAAGCTTTTAAGATGTAAGAACGGTAAATGACAGCGTTTGTCTTTCCCTTCCGCTATTCGCTGCTGCGCCTGCTCCTCGGTTATCCACCCCTTACGTAACGAACGACGAACCAGACGCTCGACGCTACTCTTTACCTGCACACGGCTGACCACGCGCCAGCCGGTCACGTCTGGTATCGCCTGGATCGCCGTCGCGGTACTGTAGTCATTCAAACCTGCTCGCCACCTGCTCTCCTCGAGTTTGCTGAGCGCAGCCTGGCTACCGTGCAAGCGAATAACGCCCCCCAGTGTTTGAGCATGTTCCGGGAAGCTGACACCAATATCTCCCTTTCCATATGCCCCTAACGCCCGATGCAGTTTGGCAAACAGTGCAGCCATCAGCGTCTCCTCGGTAAACTCAGGATCGGGCAGTACACGGATTTCCTGATAGCTTTCCATCAGCGCCTCCTTATTCTGATTTTTCGCCAAATACGCCACCGCGAATGAGTACGGCCATCACATAATGCTGTTGGTCAGATGCAGGCTTATCTCCCTTCGTCACCCAGCTATCCAGCAACGTATAAAAATCCATTTTCTCTTTTGGCTGACGGCAGGCGATACCTCGGCTGGTAACAGAACCATAAGGTTCAATGGCAATTGCGCCCAGGGCATCAACCTGTGGATGCCAGGTATCAATAGTGCGCAACGCATTACCCACTTTTTGCGAGTGCAGCGCCGCCACATTGTTCACCTGATAGAGCACCTTGCTTTTTGTGCTGTTGCTGTCCAGCACCAGTTCCTGAGAAGGGAACACCTCTTGTCCTTGTCCAAGACGGACAAATGCCTCGACGTTGAGCAAAACAAAAGTATCCCCTTTCAGGCCACGCTCAATTTCATCCGCCAGTTCCTGTAGAGTGCTGTCACGCTGAGTAAAGTCCCGCAGAGAATAATCATGCGCGTTGAACGTCCAGTTTTTACTGCCTTTCACCACAACACGAATCTGTTCAGCCCCCACGCGGTTACGCCAAAGGAAGCGAGCGTTAGCGAGATTGGTCGCGTAGCGCAATGCCAGCTCACCAAAACCCTGTTCAGCGATATACCCTTCGATAACACCCTGGAGCGCATCCTGATAAATTTTGTCGTTACATACGGAAGGAACGGCCAGATTGCCGAGTACGCGCAGCGAAAACGTCATTTTTAATGTATCGGCATCCGCAGGCAGCGCGGCAACGTCAACACGCTGCAGGTTGGCTTTCTGGATCTCGGCATCCAGCTTTGCACGATCGCTTGCTAAAGCATTTTTCAAACGGTTGGAAATCGTCCCGCGGACAGCTTTTTCCTGGATTTGAACGGGCTGCCACTCGGTGCCCTCCCAGTTGCCGGAAAACAGTATTGCATCTGAATTTGCCAGTTTGCGTTCAAAGGCGAGTACAGATGCCGTTTTGATAACCGTATTTTTAGCCATTTTATAATCCCTTAATAATCAGTATCGAAATAGTCGTCGTATTCGTTGTCATCAGCCGTTTGCCCACAGCAGTAGTAACCGGTATCAGTAGTGCGGTAGCGCCAGAGCAGTTCATCAGCCGTTTGTATGCGATGAACGCCGCGCCATTCGCCAATGCCGTATGCCGCTTCGGCAAAACAAAATGGTGATTCATCATCACGCGCGTTAGCCACCTGACCCGGTTCATACAGCGGCGATATTCGCTGCCAGCCGATCATTAACGGCACCAGATAGCCGGGTTGTGGTTTTTTCAGGTATCCCCAGGTGACGTTTTCTGCAGATTCTTCGCGCGCTTCCGCTGCCATTTTCATGGCGGAGAAATCGAGCCACGCATCTATCATTTCGGCGGCTGGATTGTGCTGTTTCAGCGTTTGATAATGTTCTTCGAGCCAGGATGAGCGGTCATGTAAGGCAAAACCCGGCATCAAGCCATAAAGCTTTGTTTTGAGATTAGCGGCACTGAATACCTGCACCCTGCGTAACCCCGTAATCGAGCCGCCCGCGAGCTTTTGCGTCTGACAAAGCGTTTGCAGATACTCAGCCAAGTCACGCATCCCCTCATCGCCGTTTGCAATCTCTCCGTGGCATTCCATCAGCAGTGAAACAGTCATATGCATGCGCCCTTCTTCATTAAAGGAGGCTGTTTTCCCTTCCTTTGTGAGCGGATTGCGGGTTAAGGCAAACTGATAATCACGACCAGAAGAGTAAGCATGAACCTGATGTCGATGGCAGATGACGCCACACCCCTCCAGGCGTAATCCATGGGCCACCTGAAGTTTGCGTGACAGGGCATGTGTATATCCCAGGAAATGCGTAATGGCAGGAAAGCCCCAGGTTAACCCTGCGACAGCGTTGGCATTTTCGACTTCCAACCACGGCAAAATGATTAAATTACTCATGGCTATATCCCTTGATCGCTTTTTCCATTTCCCGCAGCCGGCGACTGAACAGCGGGGCTGTCTGCCACTCACGCCGCTCCGTTTGCCCCACGGACAGTTCAGCCTGACGAAGATGGCTGTTTAACCATTTGGCAAAATCCTCTGCTACGGCTGCCTGCCACTGGTCTTTATCGCGCTCATTGAAAAATGCCTTATCGGTTTTTGCGCGCCACGGATCGAGCCAAAGCTGTTGATGCGGTTTAAGTTCGCATTTTTCGTGGGTTGTCCAGCCAGCCCAGTCCTGACGCTGAATTTCTGCCGCCACGTTGAACAGCGTATCAATGATTTCATCGACATAGCGTTCACGTGCCCGGCGAATGCGCAGGTTATTCTCATTACCTGAATCGACAAGCAGGCTAATAAGACGACGACGAGTCCCATGGGTGGCGTATTCAAAGGGCCCCCTGGCAAACATCGACTTATAACCCAGCGGCGGTTTGGGAAGGCTTTCCCACTGTGGAGCAGAAGATGGCAGAAGCCAGACGCGCCCTCCCCGACTGCTGTTAAGTGAGGAAATATTCTGCGGCTTCGTACCGCCGAAATTCATTATTGCGGTGTTGGGAAAGATAACCAGCGGCTGCGGATACCCTCTCTTTTCACGGCGTGCTTTCCAGGCGGCTTTACTCTCGTCACTAAACCGATGGTCTACGATGCGCTGATGCATTTCCTGGGCAAGAGAGGAAGAGAACAAAGGATTCAATAAGTGATAACCCTCGCCAACAGGGAAATAGACCTGCTTAGCCAGTTTGTGGGAGGTGGGCTGCTTTGTGGTTAAAGCACGGGAAAACCCTTCCACCCATGTAGTCAGCTGTTCGTCGCTTTCCGCCAGCGCCGCCAGCGCTGAATGGTCATTGCGTTGCAGGCAGGCAAGCAGTGAATCGCCATCTGTTTCGGTTTGTAGCAGTTTGGCGACATCGAGAGCCGCGGCGTTACCCACGGCGTCGGCGGCGGGTTTTGTTAACGTAGCCGTGGAGAGGTAGCCTTCAGATGCGGTTGTTTTCGTGAAAATACTGCTACTTTTGACATCGCCATGCGTGTACTTCGCGGCATGGGTAACCAGGCTGATTTGCCCGGCGCGGCTGGCTGCATCTGTTAACCACGCCCGCGTTTCATAGCGTAATTCAAGCTCCCGACGTTCGTTTAGCAGCTCAGCCTCTTGCTCTCCAGCAGCGAGTCTTTTCACTTTTTCCTTATCAAATGCGTCGAGTTTTGTTTGCCGTCGTCCCGAAACAAAACTCTCAATAAAGATACTAAGTCCATTCATTTTTACATGTCCTTTATCTACATAATCATTTGAAATAAATGGTAAATATTGAGTTAGAAATCTGCATTCCTGATGAGAATTGCTCTACGGTGTACTGGTTTGAGATTGGTTTCACTATCAACAAGCTGAGAGCGATCAGACAAGTGCAATACTGGAACTTTTTATGATTGTTCATACCGAAAAAACCTTTTTATTATTGTGGATAAGCTAAATTTAACCAGCCAGCCAATCCAAGTCAACCTATTGGTTCTGTAATTTATAAAGCAGAGCATCATCAAATATCCTACGTTTACTTAATGATGTATGTCGCCTAAACTCCAACAACTGCCGAACAGGTAGCTTAGAAATATTGTTGCTGAAATTGCTCTTAACACTGCCGCACAGGTAGCTCGCGCCCTCAGTTGAGAGCGCGAAACACTCCCAGCAACGGATGCCACAGCCAGTCTTCGGCATCCTCATCCTTGCTGGTCCGTAAATTAATCTCTCCGAACCTTTCGCAAACCTGCGCTAACTCCAGATCGAAAGACTCTGCCAACGCCATTAATACAGCGGCGTAATCGGTGTTTATCCATGCCTTAACGCCTTCGGCCATCTCTGTCTGCTGCCAGGTGAATAATCCGGGGTCCTTCCAGCCTGCTGCGCCATCGTCTCGCGCCATAAAACGGGGCGCGTCGAATTCATCTTCCATCCGCAGAAAAAACTGCGCTTCAGGCTGTGCACGCCGAAACGGTGTACGACGCTGAATCTCACCGCTCCAGGTAACTTTTGCCCGCCACCAGTCTGCTGCTACCGAATGTGTGCGTTTTTTCCCTAACAGTTCTTCGGCAGAACGACCATGTTCCAGGGTGCTGAGGTTGTCGTAACGCTTGCCTTTAGCATGTTTAAACGTCGCCGCCACGATACGCGGCGCAGAATTAATGAACCGATATTGATCAGCTTGTAGCAGTTCGCGTACTTCGTGGCTGCTGAGCATAAAATCATGAGTTTCAAACCCAGGCCTGCAATAAGCCGGGGAATCGGCATCTGTTGAGCACAGCGCGCGAACGTTTTTATTGAGGATCAGCATATTGGCGGTAGAAGGCGCAATCTGGCGATGACGCTGGATACGTCCGGCAAACTGAATCAGCGAGCGCATAGAACTCGGCTCGATAATCCCCCAGTCGGCATCCCAGTCGCGACCGACTTCGATGACCGATGTGCCAAGCACGACGAATATATGGTGCTGCGCAACATGTTCATGTATCGCCTGGCGAATATGAGGATGTAACGGGTGTGGTTGAGTCGCAGTTCGGGTAAAAGCACCGTCGAGATGCGTTTCGATATACGAGCGGACGGCAAGCGGATGCTGACTATGGTAAACGCAATAATGGATGCAGAACCCGTCCGGAGACGGTATACGCATCAGCGCCTGCGCAGTGGCTACCAACGGGTTAATATTCGCCATTCGCACCAGCCCTAATGACACAGTTTTACCCTTTTCAGCGGGCTGATGGTGTGCAAGATGAAGTTTCAGAATTTCAGCGTGAAGTGTATCCGCAAGGCCGGATATCACTTCTGCTGGCCGCACTGAAGAGGTCGTCACATTGACAATATCAGTGATACGTAACACGGATTTGTTGGGAAGGCGCTTTGCGCGGTTTTCAGCAAATGCGCAGTGGGCATGATAGAAATCCTCCGGAGTCGTGCAGATCTTTTCCTGAGCATTGTCTTCATCAAACCATGCACAACATACCTCAAGCGGCATCCCCGGCTCGCCGCATGCCTGCTGCCAGGCTTTGCGTCCGGAACAATACGCCGTATGCAGCGCCAGAACCAAAGCCGGAGGTAACGTTGCGGATGAAAGTAAAACCCGGCTCCCCAGCATACCCGCCCAGTTAACCAGGCGACACAGTGCATGCTGGTCGGCAATATCGAAATCATCCGGTTCATCCAGCACAAGGTCACTGGTCAATAATCGCAGCATCGTTGCAATCTGCTTACCACCGCGCACACCTTCGGTTGCTGGCATCAGATGATCGATAGTGGTAACCAGCACCGGCGCATCTACGAGCTGGCGTAGTTTGGTCTCTTTTTCCAGCCACTGACGCAACGGTCCGTTATTCGGAACCCCGTCGTAATGAACATATTGATGCGACTCGAAGAATCCTTCTTCAGAAGCGCTACTTTCGTCCGGTTCGCGCGCTTTTTTCTGAAGTTCCCTTACCGCGCGGGAGCCCACCATCACCGCCAGGTCGTCTTCGCCTAACCCAAGGCGGCTGCGCAATGCTTCCCCGGTTTGCAGCGTCAGGGTGCGTAACCCCAGCGCAACAGTAAAACGACACCCTTCGTCTTCCTCTGCAAGCGCATACATGATCCGTGCATTGGCAAATGTCTTTCCGCAGCCTGTTGAGGCCATATTTATCCCGAAAAATCCCTGTTTTCGTGAAGGCTCACGCAGATTCTCTGCTACGTCCCAGGCTTTATTTTGCCAGCGGTAGCGCTCATCCTTTGCCCGCTCGCGAAATCCTTTATGCCGGGTTATAGCAGGTAGCTGACGGCGTAATGAAGGTAATGAACGGCCAAGCAGTAAGGCGTGATGGCTGACGCCTGCCGTATGCTCATCAAGTTTTTGCTTCAACTGACCGGTTTTACGATCGGTATTAGCCCAGGCACAGTAGTCAGTATCCTGCCAGGCGGTAACCGGATCACGTGAGGAGTAATGGTGATCCGCAAGCATCAGCGCCAGGCGTGCCAGATGCAGCGTAAACGCCTGATCCATTTTGCCAAATTCCGCTAAAGAGACCGCATTAGCCGCCCGTTTTGCCAGCTGTCGGGCTTTTTCTTGCCAGGTATGGCTGCGTAGCGGCAATCCTGCCGGGAAAGTCCAGGATCGCTGAAAGTCTGCCTCACTCCAGTCATTGCTTTCATGATTAAGGGCATTCCAGGCAACGTTCAGTTGATTCGTCAGCCAGGTTTCGCTGCCTGAAAGGTCGGGAGGGTTTTCACCCAGATACTGCGGTAAACGATGATGAGAAAGGATAAGCCAGGCGACGACCTGAGCCAGAGGAGGTAACGAAGTAAATGGGCTGCCAAGCCTGACCCGAGTATCTTGTTGCACTCGTTCAAGCCAGAGTAACTCATCTGTAGCAGATAATGTGCCAAGCGATGTAAGCCATTGCCTGTCAGTCTGTTCATCAACAAATGCCTGAAACAAACGTACGGAGATCCACTCGTGGCGAAACGGCTGGTAACGGTGTTTGGTTTTTTTGCCTTTTAGTCCATCCTGGAAAAGGGCACTCGCTTTACCAAAGTCATGAAACAGCCCAGCGATAGCCGCCAGCAAAGCGATTGCTTCGGTGGCAGGCCAATGAGATTCATGATGATTACGTAAAATATCGCGTGACGTGCGGTGAGTAGGAACTGTACCTTGCGCATTAAAACGCTTCAGATTGCCGACTATCCATAACAGCTCCGTCTGACCACTTTTCTTGATCCAGTGACAAGCCACCGCCGTATTTCGACGAGCTGTTTTACGCAATAATCGACGCAGCGTATTTAGTCCCTCAAGCGTAATGGCAGTTTGCCACGCGCTATCACCTTTCCGTTCGGCAAACTGGTCGAGGATCTTACAACTTTGTTCACGCGCATTTTTACTACACCGGGAAATAAGCAAAACATTCATCCGTTGTTTTGCCCGAATTCGATTGCCGTGGATTGCAGCGAAGTAATCATTACATCAAGCGCTTCAGCCTGTTGAAATCCAGTAATACAGCGTTGACGAAAAGTCTGTTCCTCTTCTCCAGCCATTGCTGCAATAAACGCCTGCGGCAATACAAGCGCGTCTTTGATTAAATCAGCAAGATCGAAAACTAAACCACCCCGACGAGTCTTACCATGCAGTACGGCCAGCCCATGTGGAATGCCTGTAACCCAGGCTGCGACAGCAGCTTGCCCATAAGCAAGATAGTTACCATGATCGAGAAACCGGTTCGCGTTGTCTGTGCCGCCGCCTCGTTTTGCGCGAGTAAATTCACCGTATTGCACGGCATTACTGGCAAGCTTATAAAGCGCTTTGGTGAGCTGTGCTTCCTGCAACATAAGCTCTGTGTGGGAAGTTGCAGCCTGAATACCTTCCTGAAAGCGGGCAAGTTTCTCTGCCAGATGAGTTAGTGGAAGCCGAAATCGCTCCTCGCGCTGCATTTTTGAACCACCCCAGTGGCGTTCAATTTGCGTCAATCGAATCGCCTGAAAACGCTTTGCCGCCTCGAGCCGCTTCTGGTCATCAAACCAGAATGATACCCAGCTTTGTAAATATTCTGTCGGACGGTATTCACTTTGTGGAGTAAGCCATGAGATATCAATATCGACCTCAGTGCCTGCGTAAAGTGGGGTGCCACCTCCGCCACAAAATCCAACCAGAACGCCTGCACGCGCAAACTCCCGCATCGCTGCCTGGGTAATAGAGGTTCCGGTCCCTAACATGACGACTGTGGTATTCGCGATGGGAATATTCCAGTAGAGAGATTCTTTCCCCTCGTCGGTGACATACTCAACCCGTCCCCCATTCACCAGCACCCTGCAATGCTGCAAGTAATAGATATTCGCTCGTTTTGAATGAAGTATGGTTTTTAAATCGGATGGCATAAGCATAATGACGTGCTTCCCTGCGCTTTAACGAACCTGGTGATAGTTAAACGCTTCCCCTCTTCATTAACCATATTTTTATTGTGATTATTTGTTTTATGTAAACCATATCGAATCCTCACCACAAATTTACCCATGGGAATATCTCTTTCAGAAAACATTTAGATTGCGCAGAAAGCATGACCCTTGTTTGACAGATGGCAGAAATAAAAATGCCCCGTCCGGCTTATCACCAGACGGGGCAAAAAAACGGGTGCCCGAACCAAACCGACAATTGGATAAGCGGGGATTGCTCCCCGCATACCGCTACTTCTTCGTTTCGTAAGCGAGAACAGCTTTCACTTCTACATCACGCTCCTTAAAGCTCAACTCGCATACCTGCTCGTGAACCAGAAACGTGACGCCCAGCACAGTTAAAGCCAGCACCAGGATCGCCCAAAAGGCGTACTTGTTAAGCATGTCATTGCCTCCTTGCTAAGAAGAGGCTACCATCCAAATTGCTTAGGTTTGGGTAGGTAGCCCCGGTTGATGGAAACATCTCCGGGGCTTTTGCTTTCTGCATCTCCAGACCTGCCTGAGCTCAGAAAGCATCAGGCACCCGCCGCAATACTACGCTCGCTCAGGTGAAAAAACCGCCTTTTCACTGGTTATTTAGCCAGGTAAATTACTTTTTCAGAAAACGTTTAGATGCTGGCGTGAAGTACGTTAAATCGACGTCATCACCGGAGCAGAGTGCAGTAATGCCAGAGGCGTAGAAACGTCATTCTGTACTACCTTTTTTGTTTGACGAACCTGTACGCTGAGACGAGCTTCAGTTATCGGGGTTAGGCTGATGGTGCTGGCGATGAAGCATCAGGGCTTCCGCGATGATGTCCTGTTTGCTTTTACGCGTTTCGTAAGCGGTGGCCTGCACGTACTCACAAAGCTCTTCATCGATGCGTGCGCTCAGCATGGTTAACCGGGCATTTTTACTTTCACCTCGCGGTCTGCGCTTTGATGGATAACTTCTGATTTTGTCCACACTCCCTCCGCCTTAAGCATGCAGTTATTTCATGTCCTGAAATATGAAAGTCTGCTTAAAACATGTCAACATTCTAAATCTGAGACACATTTTGTTGAAGGTATGTTAAATCAAAAAGACTTTATCGATAGATTATTTTCAAATGAAAGAAAATGATATGTCTTACAATAGACAGATAAGTGCAGAACATTATGTTTGCCATTAGACTTCATCAAGAAGACTTGCATGATTGATAAAATGGTCATCTTTACCGGGATGGTGCAAATGTCAGGTGCACCAGAGCGTTATGCGCCTCACGAAAATCATATTCAAAGAGGATGCCCCGATACCCGATGCGTTTGAGCTGTACGCTTTAGATAACCCCGACAAACTCAATCAACCCAAAAGACCAGGTAAAGACTATTTTATCTAGTAACAACTTTTTAAAAATCGTCACTAAATAACATTATTAAGACAATTAAATAAGTCACTAAAGTTTGACTTTAGTCAAATGAGTCAAGGCGCATAAAGAGAGGTAACCGGACGATATCATGCCCACCAAAGAGGTGGGCGGACCTTTTTATCCGTGGTGATGGTTGTAGCGCGCCTCACGATCGTGCTCGCATTCCCGCACCTGTTTCTGCCCTGTCCTCAGGCGGTAACTTCTGATCTGTTCTCCTGGCGCACGCCCGCAAACAGCCAGCGCCAGAAAAAGACCTTCACACCCGAACCCAGGAACATCGCCAGCCAAAGCCACGGGCTGTATTTGAGGCTGGTATGAATGACCTCCCCCAGGTCAACGTGCAGATGATCGGCGACGGCATACTCTTAATAGCAAAAGAAAATAAACGGCGCAGGGGCCCCTCTTCAGAGGCGCGCCTGCAATAAATTCACTGTTATGCCGTTTCGGGGCGAACGTGAAACGCCTCGAGACGTTTGATCTGCCGTCCATCGTTATCAAAATTATCTGCGGCCAGCCAGCCACGCAGAGCCGCGTCCCGCTCCGGCCATTCGCTGTCTATGATGGAGAGCATATCGCTGTCGCGGTTACGGCCTTTACGCACCAGCTTCTGGCGCAGCCGCCCTTCCCAGGTAAAGCCCAGCCGCTCTGCGGCCCTGCGCGAGGGGATGTTCATCGAATCGCACTTCCACTCCAGACGGCGATAGCCTCGCTCAAAACCATATTTCAGCAGCAGCCAGATTGCCTCTGTGCCGAGCGGGCTGTTTTTCATTTTGCGCGACCAGGTGACATGCCCTATCTCCACCGAACCCAGCTGTTGCTCGATGGCCATATAACAGACCAGCCCGACGGCGCGCTCGCTCTGGCGATCGATCACTGCAAAAGGCACCAGCGCCTTATCCTGCACTTTACCCTGCACCCAGCTGGCGGTCTCTTCCACGCTGTCAGGTTGATTGCTGGCAAGCCAGGTCCAGTCGCTGTCGTCGCCTAGCGCGTAGGCCTCGAACAGATCGCTTGCATGCTGTTGCGCATTCAGCGGCTCAAGGCGGCAAAAACGCCCTTCCAGCACCCCACGCTCCAGTACACTGGCCCCCTGCCAGCCGGGAACAGGATCGTTAACCATCTGTCCCCAGATATTCATCTCCGGCACGCTGCTACCCCCCTTTCTTTGTTAACGGTTTGTTATTTCACAATACAGGATTGTCTGCATAACAGTACTGCGGGCGCGTTAATCGCGTAAATAATTCTTTATGCTGGCGATGTATCAGGAGAGAAGGTCGATGAGAGGACGGCGCTGCGCTTGCATGGGCCTGCGTTTCGCACCGCCTTGATTTTCCATGCCGGGTAAGGCGCAGCCGCTACCCGGCAGGATGCAGATTACTTCAGGTTCTTGAGCATTTTTACCGTGGCATCCAGGTCAATCTCATCTTCGGAGAAGATAAAGGTTTTGCCCTGGAAGGTGGTGATAGCCAGTTTTCTTACCGTGCGCATTTCGCCCGCTTTGGTCGTTGATTTCGGCGCGATATTGCCCATCAGGCTCTTCACCGACAGCACGCCGTTCTCTTTATCAATCCGGGTTTCGGCAGGCTCTTCTTCGCTGTAGACCAGGTAAGATTTGATGGAGGTGATTTTATGGCGCTCGCCATCGAGGTAAATATATTTACTCTCGGGGATCACCTTCACCGCATACGCCGACAACCCCTTGTTGTTGGTGGTCGGTTCAAACGTTACCGCGGCATCTTTCTTAATCAGATCGGGATTGGCGACCTTAATCACATGAAAATAGCGGTTATCGCCGTTTTCATCTTTGATAAATCCAAAGCCCTTATCTGCAAACCAGGTTGTGATTGTTCCGTTCATCGCCATTGCCGTTACCGCCTAATTAATCGTTACTAACTCAGTTTTTGCCGCGCGCAGTGTAAAGCACAACGCCTGCGCAGACTACGTCTTTCATGCAGGAACTACTCATTGCCCCACTGGTTAAGGAAATTGGCGATATCATCAATGCGCTGGGTGTTGATGCCGGCTTCCACCGCCATCTCGGTCTGCGCCGCTTCGCTGATCTCTTCGTTATTCATCAGGCGGGTGATCAACAGCTGGAAATAGAGCGCCAGCGAATCACGCTCTGACTCGTTGACCGGTTCGGCGGCTTCCGTCGTGTACTCATCCACGATGTCATAATATTTAATCGGTACGTCGTTGCTCATAGTGATTCCTCTGGGTGTCGGTTGCTGCGAGGATTTTAGCATCCTCACGGCGTTTTGCCTTCCCGGGGCGTGAAGAGTGACAGGGCTGGTCTGCAAGAACGAAGTGAAAAAGGGATTTTCGGAATGCTCCTCGCAGATTAAAAAAATCACCAGCGTAACGTTATGCCTGCCCCTTCATTTTATTCGTCGTCCCTCCTAAAGTAAGCGCGTTCTATGGGCACGTTTACCTTATGGGCCTGTCTATAAAAGGGTCTTTAGTTTCCATATTGTCAACTCACTATCACCTTCCTATAATGTTTCCAGGATGGAAATAAGGGGCATGGATGCACGTCGTATCAAGAGCACCTTTCGAGATGGCTACCAGACGTTTTCCCAATCAGGCGCTAGCCCTGGATGACCTTTACCGGGTGCTTAAAAAGGAAAACTACACCTCACCGAATCAGATGCGAAAGCGATTCCCCAGCCTGGACAGAATGAAGTACCGGGAAAAATGGTGGGTCATTGATGTCGGTGGCGGGCATTTGCGAGTGATGTTTTTTGCTGATTTTGCGCGGGGAAGGATTTTTATCAAACACATCACCACCCATGCGGAATATGACAAATTGACGGACATCTACCGGAGAACCAAAGAATGAAGTATGCAGAGGCCATTAATGCAGCCAACAATTTGACAAACGTGCTGCCTTTTCTGGGCGCTCGTCCATCGCGAAAGGATTATGAGGATGCGCTGGCGCTGGTGGAGTACCTACTCGAACACCAGCCCGATAGCCCACTAATTGATATGTTGACCGCTAAGATCGATAAGTATGAAAGTGAGTCACCGGAATTTGCTGAGTTTAATGCCCGTATTGCCGGGACGCCCTCTGGCGTTGCGCTGCTGCGCACTCTGATGGATCAGTATGACCTGACTCAGAGCGATCTGGAGAACGAGATTGGCAAGAAATCGCTGGTGAGTCGGATCCTGAACGGACAACGCACATTAACGCTGGATCATATGCGGGCGCTGGCAAAGCGGTTTGGTTTGCCGGTAAGTGCCTTTGTGGGGGACTGAGGGAGAAGCTCACCCGTTGTCTATACTCAACTCATCACAGACAACGGAGTGCGCCATGCCTTTACCCGATTTTAAATCCTCTGAACCCTACACCCTCGGCATCGAACTGGAACTGCAGGTGGTTAACCCGCCGGGCTACGATCTCAGTCAGGACTCATCCGCCCTGATCGCCGCCGTGAAAAACGACATCAAAGCCGGGGAAGTGAAGCACGATATCACCGAAAGCATGCTGGAGATCGCCACCGGCGTCTGCCAGAACATCGACCAGGCGGCGGCGCAGTTTTCCGCCCTGCAGCAGAGCATTTTGCGGGCTGCGGCGGAGCAGCATATTCAGATTTGCGGCGGCGGTACGCATCCGTTTCAGAAGTGGCAGCGTCAGGAGGTGTGCGAGGACGAACGCTACAACGCCACGCTTGAACGCTTTGGCTATCTGATTTTGCAGGCCACGGTGTTTGGTCAGCATGTTCATGTGGGCTGCCGAACCGGGGATGACGCCATTTACCTGCTGCACGGGCTGTCGCGCTTTGTGCCGCACTTTATCGCCCTGGCGGCAACGTCGCCCTATATGCAGGGCACCGACACCAAATTCTCCTCTTCGCGCCTCAATATCTTCTCCGGATTCCCGGATAACGGCCTGATGCCGTGGGTTAACAGCTGGCAGGAGTTCGAAGGGCTGTTCCGGCGTCTGAGCCACACCAGCATGATTGACAGCATCAAGGATCTACACTGGGACATTCGCCCGAGCCCCCATTTTGGCACCGTGGAAGTGCGGGTGATGGACACGCCGCTGACCCTCGCCCATGCCATTAATATCGCCGGGCTGATCCAGGCCACCTCCCACTGGCTGCTCACCACCCGGCCTTATAAGCACCAGGAGCGGGATTTTCTACTCTATCGCTTTAACCGTTTTCAGGCCTGCCGCTACGGGCTGGAGGGGATCCTGACGGACGTCCACACCGGGGAGCAAAAAACCATTGCAGAAGATCTCGCCTGGCTGCTGGAGCGCGTCGCCCCTTCTGCGCAGAAGCTTGGGGCGTCGAGTGCGATTGAAGACATCGCCCGAAGCCTGAAACAGGAGAAGAGCGAGGCTCAGCGCATGCGGGACTTTATCGCAGACGGCGGCTCGCTCATTTCGTTAGTGCAAAAACAGTGCGAGGTTTGGGCGACCAGCCCGTAATCGCTCTGTTTTAACCTCCAAAGCGATCTTCTGAGGTGTGATAGCTTCCCCCTCTCCCTTTGGGAGAGGGGCAAACGTTATACCGCCTTACGGAACCTGCGGGTCAGTCGCTTCTCGAATTCGACGATGAAGAACATCGCGCCCGCGGTCGCCAGGGTTACACCCCAGTAGCGCAGCGGCAGCGCTTCGGTGCCGAACAGCATCTGCATAAACGGCAGGTAGATAATCGCCAGCTGCAGCAGCAACAGCACGCCCGTCACCAGCCAGATACCTTTGTTCGCCAGCAGGCCGCGGTTCAGGGAGAAGCCTTCGGTGTTGCGGCAGTTAATCATGTAGACCCACTGGGCACAGACCAGCATCTGCAGCAGCACGGTGCGGATGAACTCCGCGCTGTGGCCGCGCGGAGCCAGCCAGGCTTCCAGCGCAAAGGCGGCGACGGCGATCAGGGTGCCGACGAAGGCCACCCGCCAGACGGCATAACCATCCATCACATGCTGCCCGGTCTGACGCGGCGGGCGACGCATGATGTTGCGCTCGGCGGCCTCAAACGCCAGCCCAAAGGAGAGCGTGGCCGAGGTCGCCATGTTCATCCACAAAATCAGCACCGGCGTCAGGGGAATGATGTTCCCCGCCAGCAGGGCAATCACAATCAGCAGCCCCTGCGCCAGGTTGGTCGGCATGATAAACAGAATGGTCTTCTTCAGGTTGTCGTAGACGCGACGCCCCTCTTTCACCGCGCTGGCGATGGTGGCGAAGTTGTCATCCGTCAGGACCATATCCGCCGCCTCTTTGGTCACTTCCGTGCCCTTAATGCCCATCGCGATACCCACGTCCGCCTGGCGCAGCGCCGGGGCATCGTTTACGCCGTCGCCGGTCATACCGACGATTTCACCTTTCTCCTGCAAGGCTTTCACCAGACGCAGCTTATGTTCCGGGCTGGTGCGGGCGAAGATGTCGTACTCCACCGCCGCTTTTGCCAGCTCGCTATCATCCATCTGTTCCAGCCGGGAGCCGGTCACCGCCTGGCCACTGTTGGCGATCCCCAGCATCTGGCCGATGCTCATGGCCGTCTGCGGGTGATCCCCGGTGATCATCTTGACGCGGATCCCCGCCTGCTGGCAGGCATGAATGGCGTCGATCGCTTCAGGACGCGGCGGATCCATCATCCCGGCGATACCGAGGAAGATCAGGCCGTGGCTGAGGTCGTCGTGGGTTAACGTCTGCTCACCGCTCGCCGGTTTGTACGCCGCCGCCACCATACGCAACCCCTGACGCGCATAACGCTCCATCTCGGCCTCCCAGTAGCTGCGGTTGAAGGCTTCGGCGCCATTGCGGGTCTGCTGCTGCGCGCAGAGAGCGAAAATAACGTCCGGCGCGCCGGTGATGAGGATCTGCTCCTCGTCACCTATCCGATAGTGGGCGCTCATGTACTTGTACTGGGAGTCAAACGGGATCTTGTTAATCAGCGTGGTGGTGACCGGTGCCAGCCGCGCTTTGGCCGCCAGTACCTTCAGCGCACCTTCGGTCGGCCCGCCGGTGATACGCCACAGGCCGCGCTCGTCCTGTGTCATCTGGCTGTCGTTACACAGGTCGATGGTGCGCAGATAGTGCTCCAGCACCGTACCCGGCTGGATCTGCACCGGCTCGTCGCTGCCCTCCAGAGAGATGTTGCCTTCCGGAGCATAGCTGTCGCCCTCAACGCGGTAGCAGCTGTCGGCGGTGATGATCGCCTTGACGGTCATCTCGTTCATGGTCAGGGTGCCGGTTTTATCCGAGCAGACCACGGTCATCGCTCCCAGGGTTTCCACGGTCGGCAGTTTACGGATGATGGCGCGCTTGCGGGCCATCGCCTGCACGCCCAGCGACAGGATAATCGAGATAATGGCAGGCAGACCTTCCGGAACCGCCGCCACGGCCAGGCTAATCAAAGAGAGCAGCAGCTCACCGAGCGGCATGTCGCGCAGCAGCAGGCTAAAGACGAACAGCGCGGCCATCATCGCCATGATGATCCCAAAGATGGCCTTGCCGAGTTTGTCCATCTGCACCAGCAGCGGAGTGCGGTGCTTCTCAATCCCGGCCATCATCTGATTAATGTGGCCCAGCTCGGTCTCCTGGCCGGTGGCAATGACTACCCCAACGCCGCCGCCTGCGCTCACCGTGGTACCGGAGAAGACCAGGTTGGTGCGATCGCCGAGCGGTAATTCCCCGTTCAGCGGCTGGGTGTGTTTATCCACCACCGTCGATTCGCCGGTGAGAATAGCCTCCTCAACGCGTAAATTATGCGCCTCAATTAAACGCATATCGGCCGGAATACGATCCCCGGCACGCAGAACAATAATATCCCCGGGAACTATTTCAGTTGTGGGTATTGTTTCATGATCGCCGTCACGAATAACACGAGCATCGCTGGCGAGCATATTCCGGATGCTGCTCAGTGATTTTTCGGCGTTACTTTCCTGAATATGACCAATTAACGCGTTAATGACCGCCACACCCAGAATAACCAGGGTATCGATCCAGTGGCCCATTATTGCCGTTAATAGTGCAGCGGCCAGCAATACATAAATCAGCACATCGTTAAAATGGGCCAGAAAACGCAGCCAGGCTGGTCTGGCTTTCTTCTCCGGCAGCGCGTTGCGGCCATGCTTGTCCAGGCGCGCCTGTGCTTGCGTGCGGCTCAGACCCGCCGCGGTGCTCTGCTGCGCGGCAAGCGTCTGCTCTACGGTCTGCTGATAGGCCATGTCTGGCGTGGTGGGCGGCGGCGTCTGGGTGTGGTGCATTTTGGTCATATTTCAGCTCCTTCAGATTGCGGTGAGCAAAAGCCTGAATTCCATATCTGCTTTTATAAATCTGTCGACAATATTGGGTTGTCAGGAAAATTAATTTATCGCACTATTATTGTTGTCGGCGGCATTAAACCGGTAACGTTTCATTTCACCAGAGCGATTTTTACAAATTATTTCTAAACCGAAACTAAACGAGAGGGAACCATGTTTGGGATTTATCGCGGACGACGCCTGGCGTTATATATTTTTGTTGCCATTGTTATTGCGACGTTAATTGGAATGAGCACCTATACCTTTGTAAAACTATTCGCCGGAGGCTGACAATAATTGACATTAATGCAGGTTAATTGAATAGAGATTTTTCTGACAGGGAAATATCAGCGAATTAGCGGACCATTATTTATCGCGCCTGCGTCTGACGGTTGATATTGCTTTACGAAGCCCTATCCGTGACAATGTTATTTTTAACTGACGATTAACATAATCATGAGACACCCGTTAGAATCGCTGTTAACGGCAGGCGGCATTTTGTTGATGGCCTTTCTCTCCGTTCTGTTACTGCCTGCGCCGTCGCTGGGGCTGGTGGTGGCGCAAAAGCTGATGACCCTCTTCCATCTGATGGATCTGAATCAGCTTTACACCATCATCTTTTGCCTGTGGTTTTTACTGCTCGGCGCCATTGAATTCTTTATTCTGCGTTTCATCTGGCGCCGCTGGTTTGCGCGTTAAGTCTGCTGTTAATGCGCGCGACTGTGGTTATCCTTGCGATACGCCCCAGGCGGCTGGTTAAAGGTGCGGGTAAAGACGCGGGTAAAGGTCTGCTGGGAGTCAAAGCCGTAACGCAGGCAGATATCGTAGACCTTTTCATCCGATTCACGCAGATCCCGCGCCGCCAGCCGCAGCTTACGTTCGCGAATATAGCGCCCCAGACTCTCGCCTTTGTACTGCATAAACAGCCGCTGTAAGTGCCATTTGGAGTAGCCCGCATGTCGGGCGATATCCTCGATACGCAACGGCTGATGAAGGTTGTCGTCGATCCACTCGACAATGGTGTCGATAACCTGAGCGGAAATAGTCATGCTGCTCTCCCCCTCTGCTCTTCGATTTAACATTATTCCCACCACGCACGAAATTGTTGCGTGGCATCATCTACCCTGACCGGCTCACCGAGCTCCGGAGTCAGCAGGCGATATTTTTTATCCTTGCTGGCCTGCGTAAGCTGGATCAGTGGGTCGTTCCAGGTGTGTTTTGCCAGCACAAAACGCCCGGAGTGGCCCGGTACTACCGCGCTGGCATTAAGATCCGCCGCCGCCTGCGCCGTTTCGGCAGGCTGCATGTGGATGTACTTCCAGTCCTGGTCATACTGGCCGTTCTCCATGATCGCCAGATCGACGGCGCCGAAGCGCTCGCCAATGGCGCTAAAGTGCGGGCCATAGCCAGAATCACCGCTGTAGAACACTTTCTTCTCTGGGGTGACAAACATAAAGCTGCCCCACAGCGTCTGGTTGCGCTTGAGCCCGCGCCCGGAGAAGTGGCGCGCCGGCAGGACATGTACGGTGAGATCGTCGCTGATCCGCACCGACTGCTCCCAGTCCCGCTCCTCAATGATCGAGGGCTCCATCCCCCAGTAGCGCAGGTGCGATCCCACCCCGAGCGGCGTGACCACGCGCTTCACTTTGGGCAACAGGGCTTTAATGGTGGCGTAGTCGAGATGATCGTAGTGATCGTGCGAGATAATCAGCAGATCGATATCGGGCATCTCTTCGGCACGCCACGGGTACTCCCCAGCAAAGGCTTTATTGAGAAAAGAGAAAGGTGCGGCATAGTTGCTGAATACCGGATCGATCAGAATGCGTTTGCCTGCCAGCTGCAGATACCACGAGGAGTGGCCAAGCCAGACCAGCGTCTCTTGATCCAGCGGCAGCTGCGCCAGATCGGTTTTCACCAGCGGCAACGGCTGGGCCGGACGTGCGTTCTCGCGCTTCGTCACCAGAAAATCCCACCATGCCGCCAGCATGTTCTTATTGCCGGTAAAGCCGGGTGTCGGCAAGGTGTTATGGAACTGGCCGTCGCGATACTGCGGCGAAGCGGCAAACTCACTCAGCTGCGCGCCCTGTGGCGGCTGGCCGAACCCGGCATTGAGTACAAACGGCAAACTCGCCGCGGATGCAATCATCATCACTACCACCACGCTAACAATAAAACGCTTTTTCATATCCCGACCCGAATTCGCGCCCCATCCGATGGCCTGCGCGGGCAAAACTTGATTATGAGTGAGTAAGCACTCATTATAGAAGTGATGCGAAAGTCGTCAAGACGTTTTAAGATCTTTGACATTCCGCGTTGCAGCCCCACAAAGGACATGATTCAATCGGGGTTTTTGCACATTACCTGGAGGAAATGCAGTGGCTCGTCCGAAAAGTGAAGATAAAAAACTGGCGTTGCTGGACGCGGCAACCACCGCGTTTGCCCAGTCCGGCATTGCGGCTTCTACCGCGTTAATCGCCCGCAGCGCGGGCGTGGCAGAAGGCACCCTGTTTCGCTATTTCGCTACCAAAGACGACCTGCTTAACGCCCTCTATCTGCACCTGAAACAGGATCTATGCCAGACCATGCTGGCGAATATGGATCGCGCCCTGACCCAGCCGAAAGAGCATACCCGCAATATCTGGAACAGCTACGTTGACTGGGGGATCCGCAATCCGGTGGCCCACGGCGCCATCCGCCAGCTTGGGGTGAGCGAGAAGATCAACGCCGAAACTGAGCAGGCGGTGCATGAGATGTTCCCGGAGTTGCATGAGCTGTGCCGTCGCCATATCCGCCCGGTGTTTATGTCAGAGGAATTTCGTCTATTTGGCGACGCCCTGTTCTTGTCGCTGGCAGAAACGACGATGGCCTTCGCCACCCGCGAACCGGCGCGCGCCGCCGAATTTAAGGCGCTGGGTTTTGAAGCCATGTGGCGAGCGCTGGCCGAAGAGGATAGCGATGGACAGTAAAACGCTCGCCGCCTGCGCAAAACAGGTGGCGCTGGAGCTGCCCTTTACCGAACACTGCTGGCCGTTTGGCCCGGATTACGATGTGTTTAAGGTCGGCGGCAAGATTTTTATGCTGATTGGCGTCGCGCGCGGGCGTCTGCACGTCAGCCTGAAGTCCGACCCGCAAAAATCGCTGCTTAACCAGCAGATCTACCGGGGCATTGAGCCTGGCTACCATCTGAATAAAAAGCACTGGATCTCGGTTTACGCGGCGGAGGATATCACCCCTGAGCTGATCGCCGATCTGGTCAATGATTCGTGGCATCTGGTGGTGGATAAGCTGCCGAAAAAAGAGCAAAAACGTCTGCGTCCGGGCCCTTAAGCGCTCGGAATGCCCTTACCTTTGTTCCCTTCCCTTTGTATCATTTTCCCTTTTGCATTAAACCCCAGGAGTCGTTATGGATATCATCTCTGTTGCCTTAAAGCGTCACTCGACGAAGGCCTTTGATCCGAGCAAAAAATTGACTGCCGACCAGGCGGAACAGATTAAAACTCTGCTGCAGTACAGCCCATCGAGCACCAACTCGCAGCCGTGGCACTTTATCGTCGCCAGCACCGAAGAAGGCAAAGCGCGCGTGGCGAAATCCGCAGCCGGTGGCTTTGTCTTCAACGAACGCAAAATGCTGGATGCCTCTCACGTGGTGGTGTTCTGCGCCAAAACCGCGATGGACGATGCCTGGCTGAACCGCGTGGTGGATCAGGAAGAGGCCGATGGCCGCTTCGCCACCCCGGAAGCGAAAGCTGCTAACCACAAGGGCCGCACCTTCTTCGCCGATATGCACCGTGTCGATCTGAAAGACGATCATCACTGGATGGCAAAACAGGTTTACCTGAACGTCGGCAACTTCCTGCTGGGCGTGGCCGCAATGGGCCTGGACGCCGTGCCAATTGAAGGTTTCGATGCCGCCATCCTCGACGAGGAGTTTGGTCTGAAAGAGAAAGGCTTCACCAGCCTGGTGGTCGTGCCGGTCGGGCATCACAGCGTGGAAGATTTCAACGCCACGCTGCCGAAATCGCGTCTGCCGCTGAGCACGATTGTGACTGAGTGCTAATACAAACGGGCCGCTATCTGCGGCCCGTTACTTTTTACTGATAACCAGTCTGCGATGCGGATGTACGTCACGATCGTATCCCCAGGCAAACGCTATCCAACGCTCTTCCAGTTCGGCGTAGGAATTCACTGGCGTTAAGTGCCATTCTTCCCCTACCGTACCGTCCGCCACGCTTATCCGATAATTCATGCTGAACGCCCAGTCGATCATGCGTAACCAAAACCGCTGTCCATCGCCGGTTTGTTCGCTGTCAGACACAACAATGTCGTATTCGCTTAGTACCCATTGAAAGAAGGATTGTGGTAAACCACTGATGACACGCTGATGAACTGCGCGTGGCGTACGCCACACCATGACTTGTGTCGCAGCCCCGTGGGGGAACGTAATTTCTTTATGAAACGTCAACTTTACCGCATACGCCGTATAAGGTTTTCCGTCCTCAGTAGTCACGAGACGGTATTCATCGCCGTAGCGCAATTTTAACAGGCGATATCCCTCAGGCAGCATAAATCCGGGCAGATGAAAATCCACCGTGCCCCGAGCAAGAAACGCTTCGGTATGTTCGACGTTTCGGGAGATAAGGCCTAATTTTTGGCTGAAATCTGCGGAATCAATCATCAGTGGCGACATGGTGGTTTCTCATGGCGTGAGTATAGATGACTTAACACCTCATCGAAATAATGTCGATTCAGTCGATTAGTTTAAGTTAAACCCCACGTTACACCTGTCTTCTCCACTTAGCAGATTCGGCACTTATTCTCTGAAAGCGTCTCGCAAAAAACTTATTTACCCTGCTCCGCCAGCCATGCCAGCGCGCGCTCGCCCTCATCATCCACCGGCAGATAGACCAGCAGCCGCGAGCCGTTGCGCGGGGCGGAGTACCAGTACATCTGCTGGAGATGAAAATCGCCCAGGTCGGGATGGGTAAAGAGCTTGAGCTGGTTTTCCACGCCGCGCACGTCGTTGCGCTGGTGCCACAGGGTTTCAAACTCCTCAGATACCGCAAAGAAGCGTGCCAGTTTGGCCTCCCACTGCGGGTCGCCCCGGTGCTCGGCCATCGCCGCGCGAAAATAGGAGACAAAAATGGGCAACACGTCATCACGCTTGCCCAGCCGGGCGCGCCACGCGGGATGGGTGAGGAAGAGATAGATACAGTTGCGATCTTCCGGCGGAATGGCGTTAAAGTCGACGCCCATCAGGTGGCCGAAGCTGTCATTCCACGCCACGATATCGAAATTCGGTTTCTGGATGCTGGCGGGTTTTGGCATCAGGGTATCGAGCAGACGGCGGGTGCCTTCGCTGATCCCCTCGCAGCAGACCGCCTGCGGCGCTTCGCCCGGCGGCAGGCCAGCCAGCAGAAAGAGGTGGCGGGCTTCGGTCGGGGTACATTGCAGCGCTTTCGCCACCGCCGCCATCACCGCGCTGGACGGGTTTACATTCCTGCCCTGCTCGAGCCAGGTGTACCAGGTGACGCCCACATCCGCCAGCATGGCCACCTCTTCACGCCGCAGACCCGGCGTGCGGCGGCGACCGCTGCGCGGCAGGCCAAGACGCTGCGGGTCGAGACTTTCGCGTCGGGCGCGTAAAAAGGCGCCCAGCTGTTTACGGGTGTCATCCTGAAGTGCGGTGACCGGTTCAGACATCAGCGCCATAGTGCCCCCTGCATGGTAGTGCCAGTACCAGTATAAGTAAGAACTGGTACCCGTTTATCAGATGGTTGATGCTACGACCATCTGATGAATGACGCAATGGAGTCACCATGAATAGGTCAGCTGTTTCACCGGGCCGGGCAGGCCTGATATTGCTGTTAACCGGCCAGATGCTGCCGCTGATCGATACCTCGATCACCAACGTGGCGCTGGATTCCATCACCCATTCGCTGCATGCCACCGCCACCGAGCTGGAGCTGATTGTCGCCCTCTACGGCGTGGCCTTTGCCGTCTGTCTGGCGCTCGGCAGCAAGCTGGGAGATAACCTCGGCCGCCGTCGTCTGTTTATGTGGGGCGTGGCGAGCTTTGGTCTGGCCTCACTGCTGTGCGGCGTGGCAGGCAATATCGAGCAACTGCTGGCCGCGCGCATCGTGCAGGGCGCGGGGGCTGCGCTGATCATGCCGCAAATTCTTGCCACCCTTCACGTCACCCTGAAAGGCACCGCTCACGCCAAAGCCATCAGCCTGTTTGGCGGCATCGGCGGGATTGCCTTTATCGTCGGGCAGATGGGCGGCGGCTGGCTGGTGTCGGCGGATATCGCCGGGCTGGGCTGGCGCAACGCCTTCTTTATCAACGTGCCGATCTGCCTGCTGGTGCTGGCCCTGAGCCGTCGTTTTGTTCCGGAAACCCGTCGCGATACGCCGTCGCGCATCGACTGGCCGGGCACCGCGCTGCTGGCCGCGATCCTCTGCTGCCTGCTGTTCCCGATGGCGCTGGGGCCGCAGTGGCACTGGTCCTGGCCGCTGAAGGCGATGCTTCTCGCCATTATTCCGCTGGGCTGGTTCATGGCGCTGAATGCGCGCAAAAAAGAGCGTGAAGGCGCCCATCCACTGATCCCACCGCGTCTGATGCAGCTCGGCAGCATTCGCTTTGGCGTGCTGATTGCGCTGCTCTTTTTCAGCGTCTGGTCCGGGTTTATGTTCTGCATGGCGCTAACCATGCAGACCGAGCTGGGGATGGCCCCGTGGCAATCCGGCAACAGCTTTATCGCCCTCGGGGTGACCTATTTCGTCTCGGCGTGGTTTGCCCCACGTCTCATTGCCCGCTACAGCACCAGCACCATTCTGCTTACCGGCCTGGCAATTCAGATAACCGGCCTGCTGGCGCTGATCGCTACCTTCCGCATCTGGGGGCTGGAAAACACCGCCCTGACCCTCGCCCCGGCCACCGGGCTGGTGGGCTATGGTCAGGCACTGATTGTGAACAGCTTCTACCGTATCGGGATGCGCGATATTCAGCCCGACGACGCGGGGGCCGCCAGCGCCATTCTCAGCACCCTGCAACAGGCGGCGCTCGGCCTGGGGCCTGCGATATTTGGCGCGATTTTGCTCCACGCCCTGCAAAACCATCACGGGGATTACGCGGAGGCGATTAACCTCTTCCTGGCGGTGGAAACGGGCATGATGGTGGTGCTGGCGCTGGCGACCCTGCGGCTGCGCCATCGTCTTAGCCTGCCGGTCACGAAAGCCTGCCACGCGTCCCGATAAGCCCCTGGGTTTGCATAATCGATCCGCAGCCGCCATTATGGCGGCTGCTTTAATACAGGAGATGTTATGCAGGAGTTTATTTCCCTGGTCGAAGAGTCAGGAATTGAAATTAATCACACCACTTCCCTCGTGATTATCTTTGGAATTATTTTTCTTACTGCACTGATTATTCACTTTATTCTGCACAAAGTGGTATTACGGGCCTTTGAGAAACGCGCCCGGGCCAGCAGCCATTTATGGCTGCAGATCATCACCCAGAATAAATTATTTCACCGTCTGGCCTTTACCCTGCAGGGGATCATCGTCAACGTTCAGGCGGTATTGTGGCTGCAAAAAGGCAGCGACGCGGCGGAAATACTTTCAACCTGCGCCAAGCTGTGGGTGATGGTTTACGCCCTGCTGGCGTTCTTCTCGCTACTGGACGTGATTTTCAATCTGTCGCAAAAAATGGCCACCGCCTCGCAGCTGCCGCTGAAGGGTATCTTCCAGGGCATCAAGCTGGTGAGCGCCATTCTGGTGGGGATCCTGATTATCTCCCTGCTGATTGGTCAGTCTCCCGCCATTCTGATTAGCGGCCTGGGCGCGATGGCGGCGGTGCTGATGCTGGTGTTTAAAGATCCGATTCTCGGGCTGGTGGCGGGCATTCAGCTCTCGGCCAACGATATGCTCAAGCTCGGCGACTGGCTGGAGATGCCGAAATATGGCGCCAACGGCACGGTGACCGATATTGGCCTGACCACCGTCAAGGTGCGCAATTTTGATAACACCATTACGACCATTCCGACCTGGGCGCTGGTTTCCGACGCCTTTATCAACTGGAGCGGCATGTCGTCCTCCGGCGGACGACGGATTAAGCGCAGCCTGAACATTGATACCACCAGCATTCATTTCCTCGACGAGCAGGAACAGCAGCGGCTGATTCAGGCGAAGCTGCTCAAGCCCTATATGGCCACGCGCCATGAGGAAATCACCCTGTGGAATCAGCAAAACGGTGAAGGCGAATCGGTGCTGAACCTGCGTAAGATGACCAATATTGGTACCTTCCGCGCCTATCTGAATGAATATCTGCGTAACCATCCGCGTATTCGCCAGGATATGACGTTAATGGTTCGCCAGTTAGCGCCGGACGCCAACGGTCTGCCGATTGAAATCTATGCGTTTACCAACACCGTCATCTGGGCGGAATATGAGGCGATGCAGGCCGACATTTTCGACCATATTTTCGCGGTGATCGATGAATTTGGCCTGCGCATTCACCAGTCGCCGACCGGAAACGATATTCGCTCCCTGGCCGGCGTGCTGGCAAAATAACTCAGGTGCTGGCGCGGGAAATAAAGCGCCAGTTCATCATCACCCGCTCCGTGGGCGCATCGGGGTTGTCGATTTTGTTCAGCAGCAGATCGACCGCCTTGCGCCCGATATCCCGCGATGGCTGTTCAATGGTGGTCAGCGAGACCATCTCCGACAGCTCGGTGCCATCGAAACCCACCACCGCGATATCTTCCGGCACGCGCAGCCCGGCCTTTTCGATAGCACGTAACGCTCCTGCGGCCAGGGTATCGGAGACCGCAAACACCGCATCCGGGCGCGGCTCTGTTGCCAGCAGTTTGCTCATCGCCGCCATCCCGGCCGCCGCGCTCAGATCGCTCGCATACTCGACCGCCTGATACGCCAGGTCACGCAGATGCAGCACGCTTTTATAGCCCCGCTCGCGCAGGCGGGCATATTTGTAGCTCAGGTCGTGGTTGATAAGCGCAATCCGCTGTCGCCCGCCGTCGGCCAGGCGGCTGACCACATGCTGGGAGGCGTCGACATCATTGATCCCCACACAGGAGACCGCCCCCGCATCGGCGTATTCGGCGCACTGCACCCAGGGGGCATCGCCAATGAGTGCCGCCAGTTCGGGAAGGCGGGTGAAGGCATCCATCGTGATAATGCCGTCGACCATTTTGCCGGAGAGCAGGCTGAGCCCCGAGCGGGAGCGTTCAATATCGGAGCCGGAGTTGCACAGCAGAATGCGGTAACCGTTTTTCTCCGCCTGCTCCTCAATGCCCTTCACCACCTCGGCGCAGAACGGGTTGGCAATGTTGGAGACCATCACCAGCACCATATAGCTGCGCGCCGTGCGCAGCTGGCGGGCCAGAAGATTGGGCTGATAGTTCGCCTCTTTAATCGCCTGCAAGACGCGATCGCGGTTTTTGGCTTTGACGGTATCGCTGTTATTCAGCACGCGCGATACCGTCGCCACCGAGACGCCCGCCAGTTGGGCGATTTTCTGAATTGACATAGCGACGAGTGATCCTGCAGTTTGCGTTTGCAGCAGGCTACCATAAATGGGTTGCCCGGCGCACCGGGCAACGTGTTACTGCGCGACAGCGACCCAGCGCTGCTGCTGATGGCTTTTAACTATCGCATCAATGATATACATGACGCTCGCCCCGTCATGGAAGGTGGCGAACACCGGCTTCTCCGGCATCCTGCCCGCCTGTACCGCCTGATAAAAGTGCGCCATCATATTTTTAAAGGCATCCGGCCAGCCTTCGATATGGCCGCCGGGGAAGTGGGCGCTGTTCGCCACATCCCGGTTCATCAGGCCCGGATCGTCCGTCAGAACCTGATTAGCCTGCGCCCGATGCCCCACCCATAGCTGCTGGGGCACCTCCTGATCCCAGGCCACGGAGCCCTCGCTGCCGTTTACCTCCAGGCTCAGGCGATTTTTACGTCCGGCGCTCACCTGCGAGACGGTAAAGCTGCCCTTACTGCCATCGTCAAAGCGGAACAGCACCGAGCCGAAATCCTCGGTGGTGACGGGTTTGTCTTCATACACCGCGTCGCCCGCCTGGCTGAAGGTCTGGTTTCCGGCGACGTTCGCCTTGCGGGTCGGCCAGACGATAGCGAGGTCGGCCATCACTTCGGTGATGCGCCGTCCGGTCAGAAACTGAATGGTGTCGCACCAGTGGGAACCGATATCGGCCACCGCCCGCGATGCGCCCCCGAGCGCGGCATCTACCCGCCAGTTGTAGTCGGTTTCCAGCAGCATCCAGTCCTGCAGGTAGCTGCCGTGGGCGGCAAAGAGCCGTCCGAGGCTGCCCTGCTCCACCATGCTCGCCGCCTGGCGCACCATCGCAAACTGACGGTAGACAAAGCTCACGCCGTGTATCACCCCCGCCTGCTCCGCCAGCGTGACCAGCTCCCGGGCCTCGTCTGGCGTCATGCACAGCGGCTTTTCAGAGAAAACATGTTTACCGGCACGCAGGATCTGGCGGTTGATCGCCGCATGCAGATGGTTAGGGGTGCAATTGTGCACCACGTGCAGCTCCGGGTGCGCCAGCAGTGCCTCCACGCTGCCGTAAGCGTGGGGAATATTCAGCGCCCGGGCTTTCTCTTGCGCCTGTTCCAGCGAGCCATCGCAGAGGGCGACCACCTGCACAAACCCGAGGCGGCGCAGGGCTTCGATATGCGCCGGGCCGATAAAGCCGCTGCCGATAATGCCGACGTTAATCATGAAGTTCTCCTGCGGCGAAATCATCAAATGCCCGATCGGATACCGGGATAATATGGCGGGAGATAAACTCGCGCCCTTCCCGCGCCCCGGTTTCGCCATCTTTCAGGCAGCACTCCCATTCCAGCACCGCCCAGCCGTCGTAGTCGTACTGGGTCAGCTTGCTGAAGATGCCCTTAAAGTCGATCTGCCCGTCCCCCGGCGAGCGGAAGCGTCCGGCGCGGTTGATCCAGCTCTGATAGCCGCCATACACCCCGCTGCGCCCGTTGGGACGGAATTCGGCATCCTTAACATGAAACGCCTTGATGCGGGTGTGGTAGTGATCGATCCAGGTCAGATAATCGATCTGCTGCAACAGCAGGTGGCTCGGATCGTAAAGCATGTTGCAGCGCGGATGGTTGTCTACCAGCGCCAGAAAACGCTCGAAGGTGACGCCGTCGTGCAGATCTTCCCCGGGATGAATTTCATAGCAGACGTTAACCCCCTGCTCATCGAACGTATCCAGAATGGGTCGCCAGCGGCGGGCCAGCTCGCTGAACGCCTCCGCAAAACGTGCCTCATTATGCGGCGGCCAGGGATAGATAAACGGCCAGGCCAGCGATCCGGAGAAAGTGGCGTGGGCGGTTAAACCGAGCCGTGCCGAGGCCACCGCCGCCTTTTTTACAATGTCGGTCGCCCAGGCCTGGCGGGCGCTGGCGTTACCGCGCACCGCCGGAGGAGCGAAGTTATCGAACGCCTCGTCGTAGACCGGATTGACCGCGATAAGCTGCCCCTCCAGATGGGTGGAGAGCTCGCTGATGACCAGCCCCTTCTCAGCCAGCCTGCCGCTTATCTCGTCGCAGTAAGTCTGGCTTTCTGCCGCCTGCTCGACGTCAAAAATCGCTTTATGGTTGCAGGGCATTTGCAGCGCTTTGTAGCCCTTTTCCGCCGCCCAACCGGCCAGCCCGTCGAGGGTGTTGAACGGGGGTTGTGCCCCGATAAACTGCGACAGAAAAATACCCGGGCCTTTAATCGTCCTCATAACACCTCCAGAAATTACGCCTTGTCATCGTCATATTTGAACGAGACAAGGAAAACGAGTGCAATCACAGCAGCCGCGACCGCCGGGATCCACCAGAATGTTACCCACGCCTGTGGCACGGCCTGCCCCGCGACCAGGCGGTTGTAGAGCGCGCCGGAAATTTGCGAGCCCAGCAGCATGCCGATACCATAAGTGAACATCACGATCATGCTCTGCGCCTGGCCTTTGACCTTTTCGCCCGCCACGCGGTCGGTATAGATAAAGCCCACCACAAAGAAGAAGTCATAGCAGACGCCATGCAGCAGGATGCCGAGATAGAGCAGAATGCGCCCCTCTTCACTTACCCCCAGGGCAAACATCGCGTAGCGGACAAACCACGCCAGCATGCCGATCAGCAGCATGTATTTAACACCCAGACGGCGGAACAGCAGCGGGATCACCAGCATAAAGAAGATTTCGGACATCTGGCCGAAGGACATGGCGGTACTGACATCCGCGATCCCGGCATCCGCCAGGTAAGAGGCGGTATAAGCGTAGTAGGTGCCGAGCGGGACGGAGATCAGCATCGCGCACAGGCAGAAGATAAAGAAGTGACGGGTTTTCAGCAGGGCGAAGGCGTTGGCGCAGAAGAGATCGCGCACCTTCACCGGCATCCCTTTGGCCGGGGCAGGCGTGTGCGGCAGCGTCAGGCTGTAGAGCGCCAGCAGGACGGAGCTGGCCGCCGCCACGTGGAAGATGGTAATGCTTGCGGCCACGCCGGTGACGCCGATAAAGATCCCCGCCACAATCCAGCCGATGGTGCCAAACACGCGGACCACCGGGAAGGTCTTGTCGACGTTCGCCAGGCTGTGGAAGGCGATGTTATTGGTCAGCGCCAGGGTCGGCATGTAGCAAAGCGTGTAGCCAAACAGCAGGCCGATCAGCAGCGCGCCGTTCTCCGCGATCAACGCCCCCGGCACGAACCACAGGATCGCCGCCCCGGCCAGGTGCATCACCGCCATCACCTTCTGCGAAGCGAAGAAGCGGTCCACCAGCATCCCGAGCACAAACGGCGATAAAATAGAGGCGATCGGCCCGGCAGAGAAGGCATCGCCAATCAGCAATGACATGTTGTGCTGGGTCATCACCAGACCGAGCGTTACTGACCAGCTACCCCAGATAAAAAATTGCAGGAACATCATCAGGGAGAGGCGCGGTACCAGCAGCCGGTACTCCCCTGTCACCTTTCCACTACTTTCAGTTGTCGACACCATGATAAGCCCCACCCTTAAAAAGTAATCGATTACAAACCGTATCAAATGAAAAGTAATCGATTACAAAACAAAGATCCTGGGGATCGGTTAAGAAGTGCGAGAGGGGTCACGATAAAGGTGAAGTAGGGTGCGCGGGGGTGCCGGGTGGCGGCTTCGCCTTACCCGGCCTACGGTTTTATGGAGGCTGGGCAGTTGCAGGTATAGCCTTTTGGCTATATTATTTTATAGCCAAAAGGCTATAAGGAAATCACTATGTGGGAAGTCGAAACAACGGATATGTTTGACGAATGGTTTCACCAGCAGAAACAAGACCTGAAAGAAGATGTCCTGGCAGCGTTGCATATTCTTTCTGAGTATGGCCTTCAACTGGGGCGGCCCTGGGTTGATACCGTTAAGGCATCGCAATACACCAATATGAAAGAGCTACGCATTCAGCATGCAGGCGATCCGATTCGCGCTTTTTTTGCCTTCGATCCCGGGCGTCAGGCCATTATTTTATGCGCTGGCAACAAGACAGGCGCGGGTGATAAGCATTTCTATAAGCGTATGATTAACATAGCTGACGCTGAGTTCAGCAAATATCTGGCGAGTAAGGAGGCCAAATGGCAACGTTAAAAGAACTGATGGCCCAGCAGAGTGAAGAAAGCCAGGAGCGGATAGCCGCTAAGGTTGAAGAATTACGCATTATTGTTGCGCTCAACCAACTGCGTGAAGAGCTCAATATGTCGCAAACAGAGCTTGCCGCCGCGATGGGCGTTAAACAACCTACTGTTGCGAAAATAGAGCAGCCGGATAATGATCCGCGCCTTTCTACCCTGAAACGCTACGTTACAGCTTTAGGAGGCGAAGTGAGTATTGATGTCATACTGCCTACCGGAAAGCGGGTCGCGTTCCACATTTGATTATTTCTGCCCGGCAAGCGCAGCGCCGCCGGGCAGAAACCGCACTACTTTTTGCGGGAGAGTTTAAACGCCGCAAACAGGAAAACAATCCACACCGGGAGCAGGATCGCCGAGGTGCGCATGCCGTCCATGGTGCACATCAGCACCAGGATCATCGCCAGGAAGGCGATACAGAGATAGTTACCCGCCGGGTAGAGCAGCGCTTTGAACTGCGTCTCGCGCCCTTTGCGACGCATCGCTGCGCGAAAACGCAGGTGGGCCAGACAGATCATGATCCAGTTCAGCAGCAGCGTTGCCACCACCAGTGCCATCAGCAGGCCAAAGGCTTCGTGCGGCAGCAGGTAGTTGATCAGCACCACCAGGGAGGTAATGCCCCCGGAGAGCAGCAGCGAATTGACCGGCACGCCGCGACGGCTGACGCGGGTCAGGAACTTCGGCGCGTTACCCTGCACGGAGAGACCAAAAAGCATCCGGCTGTTGGAGTAAACGCCGCTGTTATAGACCGACAGCGAGGCCACCAGAATCACGAAGTTAAGTGCCGATGCCACCAGGTTGCTGTTCAGATCGTGGAAAATCATCACGAACGGGCTGCTGTCCGACTTCACTTCCACCCACGGGTAGAGCGCCAGCAGGACGACCAGCGAGCCGATATAGAACAGCAGAATACGGTAGACCACCTGGTTGACCGCTTTCGGGATGCTCTTGTGCGGATCGCGGGCTTCGGCGGCGGTAATGCCGATAAGCTCCAGTCCGCCAAAGGAGAACATGATCACCGCCAGCGACAGCACCAGCCCTTTCCAGCCGGTGGCGAGGAAGCCGCCGTGCTGCCACAGGTTGTCGATGGTTGCCCGCTCACCGCCGTGCCCGGAGAAGAGCATCCACAGGCCAAAGCCGATCATGCCGATAATCGCCAGCACCTTGATCAGGGCAAACCAGAACTCCGTCTCACCGTACAGGCGCACGTTCACCAGGTTGACGGCGTTAATGATGATGAAGAACGCCGCGGCCCAGACCCAGGTGGGTACGTCCGGGAGCCAGTACTGCATATAGATGCCCGCGGCGGTCAGCTCCGCCATGCCCACCAGCACGAACATCACCCAGTAGTTCCAGCCCGACAGGAAGCCCGCAAAAGGGCCCCAGTATTTGTAGGCGAAATGGGCAAAGGAGCCGGAGACCGGCTCTTCAACCACCATCTCACCGAGCTGGCGCATGATCAGAAAGGCGATCATGCCCGCGATGGCATACCCCAGCAGCACGGCGGGGCCGGCCATCTGAATGGCGGGCCCGATGCCGAGGAACAGTCCGGTGCCGATAGCGCCACCGAGAGCGATAAGTTGAATATGTCGATTTTGTAAACCACGATGGAGCGTCGGTGTCTGTTCCGACGCGGCTTCAGCAGCACTTTTGTCTGAAGCGGATGAGGCGTTTCTCACGGCCTGGCCCTGTCTCTTTTTATGGAAGGGGCACCTTTTAACACTTCAGGCAGACGGGAGCAAGTTAAACGCCGGGCAACGGTTGCTGCCCGGCTGGGGGTGATTATGAGCCGATGATACCGCCGTCCGCTTTGGTGATGACGACCGTTGACGCCCGGGGACGTCCGTTCGGATTGTTGTCCGGCCAGTTAGAAACGGCGCGCGGGTTTGCCGGGTCGGTAATGTCATCCCCACCCTCGCCCGGATGCTGAATATTGATAAACAGCGTACGGTTGTCCGGGGTGAACGCAATGCCGGTGATTTCGCAGCCGCGCGGGCCCGTCAGGAAGCGGCGATACTCGTTGGTGCCCGGAATGGTCGCCACCATCTGGTTATTGCCCATCCCCTCATAGGCTTTTTTGTTAATGGTGCTGGAGGAGACATCGGTCTGGATCCACAGCACGCCCTGATGGTCGAAAGAGAGGCCGTCCGGGCTGCCAAATTCGGCCCCCTTCATGCTGCCCTTCGCCTTTTCATCCGTCGTCTCCGTGCGTCCGGCCAGCACCAGGATATCCCATTTGAAACGCAGGGCCGCGGGATCGCTCCCCTCTTCGAGCCAGTGCATGATGTGGCCGAAGGTGTTATTGGCCCGGGGGTTGGCCGCATCCACCGGCGCTTTGCCCTCTTTACCGCGATCGCTGTTGTTGGTCAGGGTGCAGTAGACGCTGCCGCTGCTGTGGGGATCGACCGCGATCCACTCCGGGCGATCCATTTTGGTCGCGCCAACCGCATCCGCCGCCAGACGGGTTTTGATCAGCAGATCGCCCTGACTTTCGAAGCCTTTGCTCTTATCCAGCCCGTTCTGGCCGAAGACCAGGGGCAACCACTCGCCGGAGCCGTCGTCGTTGAAGCGGGCGACGTAGAGCGTGCCGGTGGTCAGCAGCTGCATGTTGGCATCGCGATCCGCCGGGTTATATTTATTGTCGGAGACAAATTTGTAGATGTACTCAAACTTCTGGTCGTCGCCCATGTAGGTGACCACGCGCTTATCGGCGGCCAGAGTGACAGCGGCGCCTTCATGCTTGAAGCGCCCCAACGCGGTGTGCTTGCGCGGCGTCGAGTCCGGGTTGTAGGGGTCGATCTCAACCACCCAGCCAAAGCGGTTCGGCTCGTTAGGGGTTTTATCCACGTTGAAGCGGTCGTCCACTTCGCTCCAGCGGTAGGACTCATCGCTGTCGCTGATGCCGTAGCGCTTCTCCAGCGCGTTCCGCTCGCCTTTCTTAACAAAAATATCTGACCAGTTCTCTTCGCAGGTGAGATAAGTCCCCCACGGGGTGTGGCCGTTGGCGCAGTTTTGCATGGTGCCGAGCACCCGCTCGCCCTGCGGATCGGCGGCGGTTTTCATTAAATCCTGCTGACGCGCCGGGCCGGTGATCTGCATCGGGGTGTTGACCGTGATGCGGCGGGCGAAGCTGGAGGGGCGCACCACTTCCCAGTCACTGCCGTTCTTTTTCACTTCGATAACCGACACGCCCATCGCGTTTTGGCCTTTACGCGCTTTGTCCAAGCTCCAGTTGGCAGTGCCGTCGGTAAAGAGCATGCCGTTGTCGATATACTCATGGTTCATCGCCAGCAGGCCGTGGCCGGGATTCTCCTCCCCCTGCGGCAGGCTGAACCACGCCATACCGTCATGGTGCATGCCCGCCTGGGCTGCCTGCTCATCGGTGGTGTTGCTGGCGTCAAATTTGAACGCCGGCATGGCACCTTTGATGCCAGTGGCATCGCCCCAACGGTAGAAAGGCCGGGCGATATAGCCCTCCGGCACCCTGACCGTGTCGTCGGTGGAGACCGGAATGCTGGTAAAGCCGAGCGAAACCGCCTTGCTCAGGGCGGAAGGCTGTGAGACCGCCGCAAGGGCGCTTTCAGGCTTGAGCAGGAATGGGAAAGAGGCGGCGGCACCGGCTACGGCGCCCATCTGCAAGAAGCGACGGCGGGAGAGGAACATCTCCGCCACGCTGGAAAATACCGGGTTAGCGCTGGGATTGCTGACATCGTCACGATGTTCTTTTTTGAATACGGACTTAAGAGGTTTACCCACGATGGCTTCCTTTCTTTTGGCTAAGAAACGATAAAGTGGGAACACTATAAGAACAATTGATTACATTTTTATAACAGTCGGACGGTGGGGCATCCCTGCCCCAATAATAACGAATGAACTCAGAATTCGTAGCCGACAGAGACCTTAAAGGTGCGCGGCTCACCCTGGAAGAGGTAGGTGCCGCTGTCATCCACGCTTGCCCAGTAGTTCTCATCGGTGACGTTTTCGATCCCGGCGCGAACGGTCATCTGGTTCTGGTCATTGTTCACCGCGAAGCGGTAACGCACACCCAGATCCAGCGTGGTGTAGCTATCCAGCTTCTTGCTGTTGGCGAGATCCGCATACTGTGAGCCAGAGTGGTTCACCCGGGCGGTGGCGGTCAGGCCATCGACGGGTTTGATGTCATACTCGGCCCCCAGCACGCCGTAGAAGTTCGGCACGCCAATCGCGTCGTTGCCCTGGTTAACGCCGTTGTTGGTTTTGGTCAGCTCCGCCTGCAGCCAGGTGGCGCTGGCGTTCAGACGCAGGCCCAGCATCGGCTCGCCAAAGATGTTCAGCTCCACACCGCGGTTACGCTGCTCAGCATCCAGACCGTAGTATTTGGTCTGGCTGTCGAGAATGGCGGACGGCATTTTGATCTCAAACAGCGCCAGCGAGCCGCCCACGCGACCGAAATCGGCCTTCACCCCCACTTCGTTCTGTTTCGAGTGGACGATACCGGTACTCTGACCGTAGTTGATGGCGGTGTTTGGCGCGGTTTTACCCGGCTGCAACGCCTCGGTGTGGTTAGCATAGAGTGACACCGTCTCCCACGGCTTGTAGACCACGCCATAGGTAGGCATCCAGCGGTCGCCATCGAAGCTGTCAGCCGCATTTTCCATCCCGGTGATTTTGTTATAACCGCGGATCACCACCTTCTGATGACGGGCGCCGACGGTAAACAGCAGTTTATCGTCCAGCACGCCGAGGGTGTCGCTCAGCAGCCAGCCCTGAGTGCGGGTGCGGCCGCTGGTCAGCGGATCGCTGTAGTTGCCGCCTGAGCCGTTGAAGTTGGTGCTCGGCGGCGCATCCACGCCGGTGTTGTGGTAGATGTTGGTGACCGGGTTATCCTTCGCGGCCGACATCTTCCAGGCGATTTTTTCGTTTTTGGTCATCGCCGAATAGCCGACGTTCACCTTGTGCGAGACAAAGCCGGTATCGAAGTTACCGCGAATGCCCGCCATGCCGCTCACGCTGTCGCTGAGGCGGTTGGTATCCAGACGGGACGCGGTGGCTTTGCCGCTCTTGTCCACCAGCTTCGCACCGCTGTAAAGCCCCTCTTCATGGGCGTGCTGTGCCCCCAGGCCGGTATAGGCGGTCCAGTTATCGGTGATGTCATACTCGCTGCGCCACATGCCGAATTCGTTTTCGATATTGCTGTAGGCCCATTTCTGGGAGTAGTTGCGATCGTTTTTCGGCGGCTCCGGTACAAAATCCACGCCGGAGACGTTGACCCCGGTTTCTGAACCGTGGAAGGTTTTCTTCTGATAACCCAGATCCACGGAACTGCGGAAGTTATCGCCCGCATAGTCGAGGCCGGTTGAGAGCAGCGTGGTGCGACGGCGGTCGTTGGCGACCGGGGCTTCACCTTCCCGGTGAACCACGTTGACGCGGGCACCAAACTGGTCGTTGTCACCGAAGCGACGTCCGGCATCCAGGGTAGTACCAATCTGGGAATCGGAGGTGTAGTCCACGCCCACTTTCGCCTGCGGCGTGGCGCCTGCATGTTTCGGCTCAAGGTTGATCATCCCGCCCACGCCGGAGCTGGCCGCGCCGTTCATCAGGGAGTTGGCACCTTTGAAGATCTCAATCCGCTCCACCATCTGCGCGTCCACCACCTGACGCGGCAGCACCCCGGAGAGTCCACCGAAGGTCATATCATCCCCGTCGAACTTCAGGCCGCGAATGCGATAGCTCTCCGCGCTGTTGCCGTAACCCTGCACGGACTGGACGCCCGCATCGTTAGCCACCACGTCGGCTATGGTGCGCGCCTGCTGATCTTCCACCAGTTTGGAGGTGTAGCTGATGATGTTAAACGGCACGTCCATGGCATTTTGCTGCCCGAGCATCCCCATGCGCCCGCCGTTTGCCACCTGTCCGTCCAGGAAGGCTGGCACCAGCTGGTCGCCGCCGGGTTTAAAATCGCTGGCAGCGGCCTGCACCACGAGGGTCTCTTCTTTTTTGTTCTCCGCCGCGACGGCGGAATGGGCGATGGTGCCGATGGCGAGGGCCAGCAGCGTTTTATTCATTGTTCTGGTGTGGTTCATGATTAACTCTTTCAACGTGCGCGCAAAAATGGCCCGTCGCCGGGCCTTGATTGTTATAAAAAAAGACTATTTCAGGGCGATACGCACCACGCTGTCCGGCCCGTTGGTGGAGTGATCTTTGTTGAACGGCTGTTTAACGGTGACGTACAGGGTCTGACCATCCGCCGACAGCAGCAGGCTGTTGGGGTTTGGCGGCAGATCCCAGCTCTGCTTCACTGCATAGGTGGTGGCATCCAGGCTCAGCAGCTTGCCGCTTTCGCGCTGGGTGATGTAGAGCTCGTTGCGTTTGGCGTTGAACTTCACCGCCAGCGAATCGCCCACGTCGAGCTGTTTGATGAGTTCTCCGCTGCGGATATCCAGCACCAGTGTGGTTTTAGCTTTGGAGTTGTCGGTGACAAACAGACGACCGGTGGCGGGATCCTCCGCCAGGTTGAGCAGCAGCGCCGGTTTATCGCCAAGCGGCTTCCAGCGTTTTTCGATGCGGTTGCTGCGGGGGTCAATAATCAGAATTTCGCCGCCGCCGTTAGCCACGTAGAGACGCCCGGTTTGTTCAGACCACAACAGGCCGGTCACCCACTGCCCCGCGTTTTTGATGGTTTTTTTCAGCGTCAGGGTCTTCGCATCCACCACCCAGACCACTGCGGGATCGCCCACTCCGCCGATATAGAGTAGGTCGTTATGCAGCAGCACCTGACGCGCGCCGTACGGATAGCCCTCTTTGTTGCGCTCGGTAAACAGCAGACGTTTTTTCACTTTGCCGTCTTCAGTGCTGATGGCGCTGATCCCGCCGTCCAGCGAGTTAGTGGTGTAAAGGGTTTTGCCATCCGGGGAGATAGCGAGGGCGAAGTTTTTCAGGTCGGTATGACTGCGTCCGAGGGTTTTCAGGGTCGCCGGATCGAGCTTGTAGACCACCCCGCCCTGCACATCCTTGAAACCCTCCGAGCTGGCAACATACAGCGCATCCTCTTTCGGGCTCAGGACCATTTCGTACAGGCCGTCAGCCAGATCGCGTTTTACGAGGTTGGTCTGCGCCGGGGCCGCAGGTTTCGGGATATTAGCAGCAGGTTGGGTCGTGGCAGTGTGCTGTGCAGCACAGCCGCTGAGAGAGACAGCCACCAGCAGCGCCAGGGTAGAAAATTTCTTTGACATCAGGAGCATCCTTTACCGTACAAATCGAATTTGCGGTGGACGTCTGCGTCGCATAAGTGTTGCGATTATGGTTGTGATATCGGAGCTTACGCCCCGTGCAGAGTCACCATTAACACTCAGTGTTCCATGTGAGATCTGCGCTCACTGCTCTTGCGGAAAAGTCCCTGTGCACCCGCAAACACTAAAGAGAATGAGAACTATACTCATTATCTTTATATGATCAAGTGTAAACAGGGGCAACAAAGTAAAAAGGGAGATAAGCGCGGGTTACTCTTTGCGGGCCTGCAACACAAAGGGGGAGTGCTGTTCGTCAACCGGCATGCTTTTCAACACCGCAGGCTGGGCGCCAGACAGCTCCGTCATCCCCAGCGCCGAAAAGACGCCGCTGTTGATGACCTCATCTGAAAACGGCACATTGCCGTTTTCCTGACGAATAATCGCCTTGCTGAGGGCGCGTAATATGTCAGGCGAGGTCACATCCAGCCGGGTAGTGGGCGAGACGCCGAGCGCCTGGCTGACATTCTGGATATAGGCGGTGATATCGTTGTTATCCTGCGGTGGCGCCCAGCGGGAGATAATTTTGCTGATGGTATCCAGCCCGCGTCGCTGGTAGGAGAGCAGGTTGACCCCCAGCGCACGTATCCCGTGTTCGGGGGTGGCAAAGGTGGCGAAACGCCCGTCAGTGCCATTCTGCCCCAGCCAGCTAAATGCCCAGCTGGCTTCCAGATTGCCGGGGTTGTTATTGCGAATACCGCGAACGCCTGCGCCTGGCGCCCTCCAGGCGGGACCGGAGCGGCTATTTTTGTACTCAGACAGGCGGTTCATCAGCGCGATTTGCTTCTCACTCCAGCCCTGGATACGGGCGTACTGATCCAGCTGACCAAACGAGGCGGGCGTTGCGGCAACGGAGGTCTGGCGGGTATTAGCGGAATTGAGCGTCGGGATAGCAGGCTGCGAAACGATCGGTTGCGATGCGTGGGATACCTGCTGAAAAGAGGCCGGGACGCTGGTCTGCGACGCCCCTGAAGATGCGGTCTGAGCCGATAGCGTCGCCACTTGCTGCGTGTTCATGCTCTGCTGCTGGACATAGTAATGCGCAATACCGGACATCATTTCCTCTGAATACTCACCCGTTATCTGTTCGGGCGTTGCCGGGGGCGCGTCGCTTGCCCGGCCTGGACACGACATAAATTATTTTTTGTTCAGCATCGATTTCAGATCGGCAAAGGGGTTGTAGGTGGCTGCTCCCACATCCTTTTGCGCATCCTCACCCGCCACCACGGTGGTTCCGTACATGTCGGCTTCGGTGTACTTCGAATGCTCGTGGTCGTGGCAGAACAGGCACAGCAGCTCCCAGTTACTGCCATCCTCCGGGTTATTGGTGTGGTCATGATCGATATGGTGAACCGTCAGTTCACGCAGGTTTGAATAGACAAACTCCCGCGAGCAGCGTCCGCATACCCAGGGATAGATTTTGAGGGCTTTCTCACGGTAGCCGCTTTCCAGCCGCGCGTAGTTTTTGGGGATCAGAGCCATTGCCGGTGTTACCTGTCAGAAGGTGAGACGAGAATGTCGCTACTATATCGCAGAATGGAACCGAAGGTTAAACGAGGTTTCGCGCGATTTTGTAAACCGTTTTCTGATCATTCGCCGCGGTTTCTTCAGCCAGCCCCTCGCGTACCAGCGCACGTAGATCCTTACGGGCAGTGTTATCGGAAATCCCGAGAGCCTCACTCACGTCAGCGGCGGTATAATCTGTTGTCGACGTTGCCAGCATGATATTCAACAGCGTGACCTGGCGGGAGGTGAGACGCGATAATGCGCGCGACTCGAACAGGAACCGCTCAATGTTTGCCGCTCTGGTGACCAAATCATCAACATGCCGCAATAGCTGGTCCAGGGCGCGGCGGATGATGCCGGACTGGTATTCCAGAAAATAGGTCAGGTCCATGCCGTCCGTTTCCGTGTACTGATAGCTTTGCGCATATTTCACCGGAGCGGCATGAAGCAGGCTGCTGATAGAGATGTATTTAAAGGCCTCATACCCCGATTTCAGCATAAACCAGTAGAACAGCGCCCGGCTGGTGCGCCCGTTCCCGTCCCGGAAGGGATGCTCATGGGCAATCATAAAATGCAAAATGCAGGCCTTTACCAGCGGATGAACATATTCCGCGGTGCTGTTCACCCAGTCACAAATTCCCTGCAGGCGGGCAGGAAGGTGATCTGCCGCGGGCGGCTGGTGAATCACATTGCCGTCGTAGTCGGCGATCACGATATCGTTTGTCGTACGGAACTCGCCCGGCTGATATTTCGCGTTATTAATCCCTTCCATGCCTGTCGCATGAAAACGGCGGATAAGATCGGGTGTCAGCGGTTCATTCAGCAGGTCGGGGATCTCTGCCATCAGCCGCGCATTTCCGGCGATCATATGCTCACCTTCGGTTCGCGGTGCCCGACCGGAACCCAACATCTTCCTGGCCACCAGCGTGGTGGTGTTAGCCCCTTCCAGCTGCGAGCTGGTGATCGGTTCATCGAGTTGAAGCTGGATGAGGGCCGCTCCCGCGCCACGTAACCGGTATATCAGGTCATCCAGCGCCAGACGGGTGGCGTGTTTATCCACCCGTTCACAGGTGGCGGAGATGGCAGAAGTCAGCATGAATCCGGCCTGCTCTCCAGCCTCATTACGGTAAGCGATCCGCTGTAGCGCAGCATCCCTGGCGCGGCGGGTCAATGTCCAGGCAAGCGCGACGTTATCGCGATGGGATAAACGGTGTCTGAATTCATCAAAGGGCAGATAGCGGCCTTTATTGTCCGTAGTACGCGCGTAATGCTGGTGGGCAACAATATCTGCGCCCGTCAGGGATTCTAACGGTATCAGTCTGGGAGGACGTTTTATGGACATACTTAAACTATCTCAAAATATCTCATATTTGAGATAGTTTAACGCAGTTGCGTGAAAATGCGTGCGATGAGAGATCAATAAAAAGAGACGTTGGGGAACTAAAAGGTATTTGAATGGCACGCCCTAAAGGATTCGAACCTTTGACCTACGGCTTAGAAGGCCGTTGCTCTATCCAACTGAGCTAAGGGCGCACAGAGAAGAAACTTCGCAGTGGTGAAGCGCGTGGAATTATACGGTCAACTCCGGTTGAGTCAATTGATTTTAGTACAATCCTCTTTCAGTTCATACCCATGCCCCTCCTTAGCGCCGCTTAACAGGAAAATCCGCAAAGTGTGACTGACAGCAGCGCGCGCTTCTGACAAAATATGCTCATCCCCCCTTTCACTCCTTACAGACGGAATCTTCTCTCTGATGGCAGCAAAGATTATTGACGGTAAAACGATTGCGCAGCAGGTGCGCTCTGAGGTTGCGGAAAAAGTGGCAGCACGTCTGGCCGCAGGAAAACGCGCCCCTGGGCTGGCGGTTGTGCTGGTCGGCAGCAACCCGGCTTCACAAATTTATGTCGGCAGCAAACGCAAAGCGTGCGAAGAGGTCGGCTTTCTCTCCCGCTCCTACGATCTGCCGGAAACTACCACGGAAGCAGAGCTGCTTGAGCTGATTGATACCCTGAACGCCGATAAAGCAATCGACGGCATTCTGGTCCAGCTGCCGCTGCCTGCGGGCATTGATAACGTGAAAGTACTGGAACGTATCGCGCCAGACAAAGATGTGGACGGCTTCCACCCGTACAACGTTGGCCGCCTGTGCCAGCGCGCGCCTCGCCTGCGTCCGTGCACGCCGCGCGGCATTGTGACCCTGCTGGAGCGTTATAACATCGACACCTACGGCCTGAACGCCGTGGTGATTGGCGCGTCCAATATCGTCGGTCGCCCAATGAGCATGGAGCTGCTGCTGGCCGGCTGCACCACCACCGTCACCCACCGCTTTACTAAAAATCTGCGCCAGCACGTCGAAAATGCCGATCTGCTGATCGTGGCCGTGGGTAAACCGGGCTTTATCCCGGGCGAGTGGATCAAGGAAGGCGCCATTGTGGTGGACGTGGGGATTAACCGTCTGGAGTGCGGCAAAGTGGTCGGCGACGTGGTATTTGACGATGCCGCCGCCCGTGCCTCTTATATCACCCCGGTTCCGGGCGGCGTAGGCCCGATGACCGTTGCAACACTGATTCAGAATACTTTACAAGCATGCGTTGAGTATCACGACGTAGAGGAAGCGTAAGATGGCGACATTTTCATTAGGTAAACACCCGCATGTTGAGCTGTGCGATCTGCTGAAGCTCGAAGGCTGGAGCGAGAGCGGTGCCCAGGCGAAGATCGTCATTGCTGACGGTCTGGTCAAAGTTGATGGCGTGGTGGAAACCCGCAAGCGCTGCAAGATCGTAGCCGGACAGACTGTGAGCTTTGAAGGTCAGAGCGTGACCGTAACGGCCTGAGCCGTCTGATGCCCGGCGGCGCTGCGCTTGCCGGGCCTACGTACGGGCTCTGTCTGTAGGCCGGGTAAGGCGCCAGCCGCCACCCGGCAATTCTCTTCACCATTCCCTCACTACCATCGCGGTTAATTATCGATCAACTTCAAATAATCACTATTTCATCTGTTGGAATGTGAAAATTTAGTTGCGCGGAATTCACCCTTTCATCACGATAAGTAGAACGTTCTACTAAAACGTTCTACTCACTATAACAGCGCTCACAGAGCGCACTCGGGGGAAATCAGCATGAGTCTGATATCAGGGTTTGTTAAATCGCTGTCAAAATTGTCGATGATTGGTCGCGCATTAATGCTGCCGATCTCGCTGCTTCCCGCTGCGGGCCTGCTGTTGGCTTTCGGCGATAAATTCCACCTGCCGTTGATGATGAACGCAGGCGGCGTCATTTTTGATAACCTGCCGATGCTGTTTGCCATCGGCTCTGCCGTCGGCCTGGCGTCAGAATCGGGTATCGCCGCGCTGTCGGCAGCGGTGGCGGTGTTTGTCACTAACATCACCATTGGCACCGTGCTCGGCATTACGCCGGAGATGGCCTCCCAGGGCGGCAAGTACGCCATGGTGGTGGGCATCCCGACCCTGCAGATGGGCGTCTTTGGCGGCCTGCTGTGCGGGATCCTCGCCGCGTGGTGCTATAACCGCTTCCACACCATGCAGCTGCCGGAGTTCCTCGGCTTCTTCTCCGGAAAGCGTTTTGTGGCAATCGCCACGGCGTTCCTCTCATTCGTGATGGGGCTGCTGCTGCCGTACGTCTGGCAGCATATCCAGGCCGGTATCGACGCGCTGTCGGTGATCGTTAACGGTGATAACCAGGCGGCCTCGACCTTTATCTTTGGTCTGGTTGAACGTGCGCTGATCCCGCTGGGTCTGCACCATATCTGGTATCCGTCGTTCTGGTACTCGTTCGGGGATTACACCACCCAGGCGGGCCAGGTGATCCACGGCGACCAGACCATCTGGTTCAAGATGCTGGAAGAAGGGGTGAAATCCTTCAGCAGCGATACCTACCAGAACGCCGGTAAATTCATGCAGGGCGAGTTCCCGCTGATGCTGTTCGCACTGCCTGCGGCCTGTCTGGCGATGTACCACGAAGCGCACACCAAAAACAAAAAGATTGCCGCCGGTATTCTCTTCTCAGCGGCACTGACCTGCTTCCTGACCGGGATCACCGAGCCGGTGGAGTTCACTTTTATCTTTGTGGCGCCGATCCTCTACGTCTTTAACGCCATCATGGCGGGCCTGGCCTACATGACCATGTACCTGCTGCATGCGCATATCGCCAAGTCCTTCTCTGCGGGCTTTATCGACTACCTGTCGTTCGGGATCCTGCCGTCGTTCAACGGCTACCAGACCAACTTCCTCAACGCCATTATCATCGGTGTCCCGATGGCGCTGATTTACTACTTCACCTTCCGCTTCGTGATCCGTCGTTTCGACGTGAAAACGCCAGGCCGCACCGAAGTGACGGCCAATGCGGACGATAAAACCGATACCGAAATTGCTAACGAAATCATTGGCCTGCTGGGTGGCGCGCAGAACATCAACTCTGTCGGCTCCTGCATCACCCGCCTGCGTCTGGAAGTGGCGAAGAGCGATGTGGTGGACAAAGACGGTCTGAACGGCCTCGGCGCACGCGGCGTGGTCTTCGTCGGTGACTCAGGCATTCAGGTTATCTTTGGCGCCCGGGCGCAGTTTATCGCCCAGACGATGACCACCCTAATCGGTAAATAATAAGCTGCCTGTCCGACACGTCTCCTGTACTCTTACGGGAGGCGTTGTCTTATCAGGCATTTCAGGGAGAAGATGTGAAGAAGGTCAGCATCATTGATGTCGCCAGAGAGGCAGGGGTTTCGGTCTCTACCGTCTCGCTGGTTCTGCGTCAGAAAGGAAAGATCTCAGAGGCGACGATCGAAAAAGTCCACGCCGCCATCACCGCCCTGGGCTACGTGCATAATGTGGCCGCCGCCAATCTTCGCGCCAACACCTCCAACCTTATCGGCCTGATCCTGCGTGATTTCAGCGACAGCTTTTCCATTAAGGTAATGGCAAGCATCGTCCAGGAGCTGGAAAAGCAGGGGTATATGGTCTTTCTCGGCCAGCCGCTGAACGACGGTGAGCATCTTGAGCGCTGCCTGCTCTCCTTTAAGCAGCAGGGCGTCGCCGGGGTGATCTACCTCTCCTCCAGCGCCCGGCAGGCCACCCTGCCCGCGCTGATCCGCCAGTGCCCGCTGCCGCTGGTGGCGGTCTCCCAGTCGCTGCTCAACGAAACCTGCAATCTGGTGATGCGCGATAACCGCCAGGCGGCGCATCTGGCGACCCGCTATCTCATTGAGCGGGGCCATCGCAATATCGCCTATATCGGCGGCCGGGAAGGCGACTTAATCCGCGAGCAGCGCCTGCTCGGTTTTCGCAGCGCGATGACGCAAAACGGGCTGGTGTTCCGCGATGAATTCGCCCCCGTCTGCAGCGACGATACTCAGGCGGTAAGTTTCGCCACCCGTCAGCTGCTGGAGAAGAACAACACTATCACCGCCCTGCTCTGCCACTCCCCGGATGCGATGATCGGCTCCATCTCCGGCATTCATCATGTCGGGCGCACCGTGGGGAAAGATGTCTTTCTTACCCAGCAGGTGGCGCTGGTGGGGTTTGAGGATATGCTGCACGTCAACCTCACCTCCCCGTCGTTTACCTATGTCTCCTCCGCCAGCGAAGAGACGGGGCGTCAGGCGGCGGGGCTGATGATCCGCAAGCTGAAAGAGCCTGAGCTGCAAACCCAGCGCATTACTCTCTCCGGGCAGCTCGTCGCCCGGGAATCGGCATAATTCAGATTTACGCCCGGCTCTGCGTTAAGCCGCGCTCTGCTATATTTCCATGATTTGCCATGGATAATCCTTATGCCAACCATTATTACCCACGCTGCTGTGCCGGTTTGCCTCGGCTTAGGGCTGGGCAGCCGGGTGATCCCCCCTCGCCTGCTGTTCGCCGGGATCGTTCTCGCCATGCTGCCGGATGCCGACGTGCTCGCGTTTAAGTTTGGCGTCGCCTACGGCAATATTTTTGGCCATCGCGGGTTTACCCACTCGCTGCTCTTTGCCTTTGTGGTGCCATTACTCTGCGTGCTGGTCGGGCGACGAGGGTTCCGGGCGGGGCTGGTGCGCTGCTGGCTGTTTTTAACCGTGTCGCTGCTGTCGCACAGCCTGCTGGACTCGGTGACGACGGGCGGGAAAGGGGTCGGCTGGCTGTGGCCATGGTCGGATGAACGTTTCTTTGCACCGTGGCAGGTGATCAAGGTCGCGCCTTTTGCGCTGTCGCGCTACACCACGCCGTACGGGCATCAGGTGATTATCTCGGAACTGCTGTGGGTGTGGCTGCCGGGGGTTATCGTGATGGGATTATTGTGGTGGAAGCGGCGTTAAAAAAGCCGGGTGGCGGCTGCGCCTTACCCGGCCTACAAAAACCCATGTCCGGCAAGCGATGCGCCGCCGGACATGATGGACTTACTTACGGCGCCAGGTGGTGCCCTGCGGGCCATCTTCCAGGATGATGCCCATCTCGGTGAGACGGTTACGCGCGGCATCGGCCGCGGCCCAGTCTTTCGCCTGACGCGCTTCCAGACGCGCCTTGATTAACGCTTCAATTTCAGCCACTTCGCCGTCATCCGTCTGCGCACCGCTCTGCAGGAACGCTTCCGGCGCCTGCTCCAGCAGACCCAGTACGCCAGACAGTTTACGCATATGAGAGGCCAGCGCATTAGCCGCATGCGCATCTTCCCCTTTCAGACGGTTCACTTCACGGGCCATATCGAACAGCACAGAGTAGGCTTCCGGCGTGTTGAAGTCGTCATTCATCGCCTCGATAAAGCGGGCTTCAAACGCCTCGCCGCCCGCAGCCGCCACGGAGGTGTCGGTCCCGCGCAGGGCGGTGTAGAGACGCTCCAGGGCAGAACGCGCCTGCTTGAGGTTCTCTTCGCTGTAGTTCAGCTGGCTGCGATAGTGGCCGGACATCAGGAAGTAACGGATGGTTTCGGCATCGTAATACTTCAGCACGTCGCGCACGGTGAAGAAGTTGCCCAGCGATTTGGACATCTTCTCGCGGTCAATCATCACCATCCCGGAGTGCATCCAGTAATTCACATATTCGCCGTCATGGGCGCAGGTGGACTGGGCGATTTCGTTTTCATGGTGCGGGAACATCAGGTCAGAACCGCCGCCGTGAATATCGAAATGGTTACCCAGCTGTTTGCAGTTCATGGCCGAACACTCAATGTGCCAGCCCGGACGGCCCGCGCCCCACGGGGACGGCCAGCTTGGCTCCCCCTCTTTAGACATCTTCCACAGCACGAAGTCCATCGGGTTGCGTTTAACCTCAACCACGTCCACGCGCGCCCCGGCCTGGAGCTGATCCAGATCCTGGCGGGAGAGCTGACCGTAGTGCGGATCGGTCGGCACGTCGAACATCACGTCGCCGTTGTCCGCCACGTAGGCGTGGCCTTTAGCAATCAGCTGTTCGGTGATCTCAATGATCTCAGGGATATGGTGCGTCGCGCGCGGCTCCATGTCCGGGCGCAGAATATTCAGCGCGTCGAAATCCTTGTGCATTTCGCCAATCATACGATCGACTAAATCGACGAAGTTTTCCCCATTTTCGTTCGCGCGTTTGATAATTTTGTCGTCGATATCGGTGATATTGCGTACATACTTAAGGTTGTACCCAAGGAAGCGCAGATAGCGCGACACCACGTCGAAGGCAACAAAAGTACGGCCATGGCCGATATGACAGAGATCGTAAACGGTAATACCACACACGTACATGCCGACTTCTCCGGCATGAATAGGTTTGAATTCCTCTTTTTGGCGCGTCAGTGTGTTGAAGATTTTTAACATCGAAGATTCCATGTGAGACGTGTGTGGGTGAAAACAGCATATTCTAATGGTAATTCAAACCCGAAGCAGCACGCAATGCAAGGTGATCGCGTCGTGAGGTTATGCTATAACAAGCGCTTATTGTGGCCCCAGGCGGGGTCGAAGCACCACTATAACGGAACAGGATGCAAAAATGGTTACTTTCCACACTAATCATGGCGATATCGTAATCAAAACCTTTGATGACAAAGCGCCTGAAACAGTTAAAAACTTCCTGGACTACTGTCGCGAAGGTTTCTACAACAACACCATTTTCCACCGTGTCATTAACGGCTTTATGATCCAGGGCGGCGGTTTTGAACCTGGCATGAAACAGAAAGAGACCAAAGAGGCTATCAAAAACGAAGCTAATAACGGTCTGAAAAACACCCGCGGTACCCTGGCGATGGCACGTACTCAGGCGCCACACTCTGCCACCGCGCAGTTCTTCATTAACGTAGCAGACAACGACTTCCTGAACTTCTCTGGCGAAAGCCTGCAGGGTTGGGGCTACTGCGTGTTTGCAGAAGTGGTAGAAGGTATGGACGTGGTTGACAAGATCAAAGCCGTTTCTACCGGCCGCAGCGGCATGCACCAGGACGTTCCAAAAGAAGACGTTGTAATCACAAGCGTGACCGTCAGCGAATAATTCGTGGCGACACTCTTTATTGCAGATCTGCATCTGCAAACAGAAGAACCGGCGATCACCGCCGGTTTTCTGCGTTTTTTAAAGGGTGAAGCCCGCCACGCCGATGCGCTTTACATCCTGGGGGATCTGTTCGAAGCCTGGATTGGCGACGACGACCCGAACCCGCTGCACCGCGAGATAGCGGGTGCGCTTAAAGCGCTGGTCGACTCTGGCGTCCCCTGCTTCTTTATCCACGGCAACCGCGACTTTCTGCTGGGTAAACGCTTCGCCCGGGAAAGCGGCATGATCCTGCTGGCGGAAGAGACCGTCCTCGACCTGTATGGCCGCCGCGTGCTGATTATGCATGGCGACACACTCTGCACCGACGATACCGGCTATCTGGCGTTTCGCGCCAAAGTGCATACCCCCTGGATCCAGACCCTGTTTCTCGCCCTGCCACTATTTATCCGCAGCCGTATCGCCGCGAAGATGCGCGCCGGCAGTAAAGCTGCCAACAGCAGCAAATCGATGACCATCATGGACGTGAACCCGCAGGCAGTAGTCAGCGTGATGGAGAAACACCAGGTCCAGTGGCTGATCCACGGCCATACCCATCGCCCGGCCATGCACGACCTGACCGCCAACGGCGAGCAAGCCCACCGCGTGGTGTTAGGCGCCTGGCATAGCGAAGGATCGATGATTAAGGTCACGCCCGAAGGTGTGGAACTGATCGCTTTCCCTTTCTGAAATCCCCGCCTGAAAATTATTCAATTTTTTTGAACTCTTCCCGCAAATTGTTTTGATTTTAATCACACTTTGGTCGGCCTATGATTACTCACATCAGGGCAACAACGCCCTACTCGAGACAAATCAGCTTAAGGAATACGACCATGAAATCCATCAAAACTTTCGTTGCAGTTGCCGCACTTTCTCTGATCTCTTTCGGTTCTTTCGCCCAGAGTGTAAGCGCCACCGCCTCTACCATTGACCGCGCCGAAGCCAAAATTGCCGCTCAGGCCGCTAAAGAGGGTGCCGCCTACAAAATCACCAGCGCCCAGTTCGACAACCGCGTGTACATGACCGCTGAACTGACTAAATAATTTAACGCATTGCCGTGCCGCCAGATAAAAGACCAGCGACAGCGACAATAAGATGAAGAAGGAAAAGAGAATGAAAAATATCAGTATCGTCAGCGCCCTGCTGCTGGCCGCCTCACTGTCATCTGGCGCAATGGCTGCAGAGCATCATGTCTCCACCCCGGAGGCGGGTTCGAATATCGACACGGCTGTGCATCAAAATCATATTGATGTAAGCCACGCCTTTGATAAAGAGAGCCTGACTGCAGGCAATCTCCTGTAAATTGTCAAAGCAACCTGTGAAAAGACCGCCTTTCGGCGGTTTTTTTGTGGCAGAAAGCGCGGGATTTTGCCGGAAGTTTTAGCCGCGCAACCGTTTTCCTTGCCTGTGTATCGTGCTATTCTCTCTCACCTCAAAAGCCGAGAGTTGTGCACCACAGGAGTTTTAAGACGCATGTCTTCCAGCAATAATCCGGCGCGTGTCGCCATCGTGATGGGGTCCAAAAGCGACTGGGCTACCATGCAGTTCGCCGCCGAAATCTTTGACATCCTGAACGTTCCTCACCACGTTGAAGTGGTCTCCGCGCACCGCACCCCCGATAAACTGTTCAGCTTCGCCGAAAGCGCGGAAGAGAACGGTTATGAGGTGATTATTGCCGGTGCCGGCGGCGCCGCGCATCTGCCCGGCATGATTGCCGCCAAAACCCTGGTGCCGGTGCTCGGCGTCCCGGTACAAAGCGCTGCCTTGAGCGGTGTCGACAGCCTCTACTCCATCGTGCAGATGCCACGCGGCATTCCGGTAGGGACGCTGGCGATTGGCAAAGCAGGCGCAGCTAACGCCGCGCTGCTGGCCGCTCAGATCCTGGCAACTCATGATAAAGAACTGCATCAGCGCCTGGTCGCGTGGCGTACCACCCAGACCGACGAGGTACTGGAGAACCCGGACCCGCGAGGTGCGGCATGAAGCAGGTTTGCGTCCTTGGTAACGGCCAGTTAGGCCGTATGCTGCGCCAGGCTGGTGAACCCCTGGGGATCGCCGTCTGGCCGGTCGGGCTGGACGATGAACCCGAAGCCGTGCCGTTTCAGCAGAGCGTCATCACCGCAGAAATCGAACGCTGGCCAGAAACGCCGTTAACCCGCGAGCTGGCTCGTCACAACGCCTTTGTTAATCGCGATATCTTCCCGATCATTGCCGACCGTCTGACGCAAAAGCAGCTGTTCGACGATCTGCATCTCGCTACCGCGCCGTGGCAGCTGCTGAGTGAAAAAAGCCAGTGGCCGGGTGTGTTTGACTCTCTGGGCGAACTGGCGATCGTTAAGCGCCGCGTGGGTGGCTACGATGGCCGCGGCCAGTGGCGTCTGCGCGCCGGTGAAACCGACCAGCTGCCGGACGAGTGCTACGGGGAGTGCATCGTTGAGCAGGGCATTAATTTCAGCGGGGAAGTGTCGCTGGTAGGAGCTCGTGCCCACGACGGTAGCACGGTCTTTTATCCCCTGACCCACAACCTGCATCAGGACGGGATCCTGCGCACCAGCGTGGTCTTCCCGCAGGCCAACGCAGCGCAACAAGCGCAGGCAGAAAGCATGCTCTCTGCCATCATGCAGGCGCTGGGCTACGTCGGCGTAATGGCGATGGAGTGCTTCGTCACCCCAGAAGGTCTGCTGATCAACGAGCTGGCACCCCGCGTCCACAACAGCGGCCACTGGACGCAAAACGGTGCCTCCATTAGCCAGTTTGAACTGCATCTGCGCGCCATTACCGGCCTGCCGCTGCCGCAGCCGGTGGTCAACAGCCCGTCGGTGATGATCAACCTGATCGGCACCGATCTGAACTACGACTGGCTGAAGCTGCCGCTGGTGCATCTGCACTGGTACGATAAAGAGGTGCGCCCAGGTCGTAAAGTCGGTCATCTCAACCTGAATGACAGCGATATCCCTCGCCTTTGCGCAACGCTTGAAGCGATTGTCCCGCTGCTGCCGCCGGAGTACGCCAGCGGGATTGCCTGGGCGCAGTCAACGCTCAGCTAAGCCTCACCGCCGGGGAGTTGACCTTCCCCTTCCCCGGCGTAAAATCCTGCCCATTGTTGTTTTGAGGGATCCTTATGAACGATGGGACGGACTACCGCGCCATACTTGCTACCGACACGCCATTAATTGACGTGCGCGCGCCCGTGGAATTTGCTCAGGGCGCCATGCCTGCGGCACACAACCTGCCTTTGATGAACGACGACGAACGCGCCGCCGTGGGGACCTGCTACAAGCGGCAGGGACCGGAGGCGGCACTGGCGCTCGGCCACCGTCTGGTAAGCGGTGAGACGCGTGAAGAGCGGCTGGAGGCCTGGCGCGCCGCCTGCCTTGCCCACCCGCAGGGCTATCTCTGCTGCGCCCGGGGCGGACAGCGCTCGCATATCGCGCAGGCGTGGCTGAAAGAGGCCGGGGTGGATTATCCGCTAATCGTCGGCGGCTACAAAGCGCTACGCCAGGCGGCTATCCAGGCGACCGTTGAGCAGGCACAAAAACCCAGCGTGCTGATTGGCGGCTGCACCGGGAGCGGCAAAACGCTGCTGGTGAAGGCGCATCCTGAGGGCGTCGATCTCGAAGGACTGGCGCACCACCGCGGCTCCTCCTTTGGCCGCACGCTGGCCCCGCAGCTTTCGCAGGCCAGTTTTGAAAACCATCTCGCCGTCGAGTTGCTGAAAAAGGACGCCGCGCGTTGGGTGCTGGAAGATGAGGGGCGGATGATTGGCTCTAACCATCTGCCGGAGTGCCTGCGCGACCGCATGGCGCAATCGCCCATTGTGGTGGTTGAGGACCCGTTTGAGGTGCGCCTTGAGCGCCTGCGCGAAGAGTATTTCGAGCAGATGTGGCAGGCCTTTCGCGAAGCGCGGGGGGAAGAGGCGGGCTGGCTGGAGTACGGCGAGTATCTGCACCACGGCCTGTTTGCCATTCGCCGCCGCCTTGGGTTACAGCGTTATGCCGAATTGACCGCCCTGCTGGACAGCGCTCTGGATGAACAGCAGCGTACCGGCAGTACGGAGGCGCATCTCAGCTGGCTGGCGCCGCTGCTCAATGACTATTACGACCCGATGTATCGCTATCAGCTGGAGAAGAAGGCAGAGAAGATTGTCTATCGCGGGACGTATGGGGACGTGGCGGAGTGGCTGAGCCGCTGACAGAACGCCGGGTGGCGCTGCGCTTACCCGGCCTACACCGTTCCAGTACGCGCAGTGCAACCGGAAACAAACCGCACCGCACGTAGCCCCGGATCGCTGCGCGCTACCGGGGGAACAGACGACTCAGAAATCGTAGCGCAGACGCACCAGGTTCATATCGCCCAGATCGTCGGTGCTGGAGGTGAATACGTGCTCGTAATCGACGCGGAAGCCGTAGTCCAGCTGGAAGCTGACGCCTAAGCCATTGTCGATGCGCTGGTAATTGCGGCCATTCATGGTCTCGATACGGTCACCCATGAAGTAAGGCTGGATCGATTTCACCGCATACTGACCAATCGGGAATTTATAACCGGCAAAGTACTCAATACCCCACGCATCGCCCGCAAAGTAGTCGTTAACCGACACTTTTTTGCTGGTCATAAAGTTCTGATACCAGCCGCCGCCTGCGGAGAAGGTCCAGTTGTCTGGAGTCCAGCTCAGCGCGGTACCGAGGATGTTTTGATCCCAGGTTTTGCTGTCGCCGTTATCCGGGTTACGCATGTCGGCGCGGGTGTAGTTCCAGGCCGCGCCCCAGGTCAGATCGGTGGTCAGACGATAATCCAGACCCAGTGAACCGCCGCCTTTACGTTTGTAACGCAGGCCGTTGCCCGGCAGATATTCGCTGTCTTCGAACAGGTACGAGGCGTAGATATCGGCATCGCCGAGGGTTTTCTTGTATTTCAACATCTGGCGTGAACGGTAAGAACCGTCGTAGTCGCCGTTGATGCCATTACCCGGGGCCTGGCCGATCATGTCGTAGTCCCAGATATCGGTTTTCGCGCCTACTACATCGTAATAGACGCTGTTCTGCTGACCGAAGGTCAGGGTGCCCCAGGTGTCGCTCTTCAGGCCGGTGTAGAGCATACGACGGGAGGTGTCGTGCGCGCCGTCCGCATGGTGGTTGTCCCAGTTAAACTGCGCCGGAATGTTCACACCCAGCTCGTAGTAGCTGACCCAGCTGATGTCATCAAACAGGTAGTAATCCGCCGCGAAACGGAAGCGGGTACCGCCGTCAAAGCCGTTACGCTTGTAGCTGTTTTTGCCGTCGTCGCCGGTCATGTTCTGGAACTGAGGACGAATACTGCCGCCAACGGTGAAATTTAGACGGCTCAGCGGGTTGCCCGCCTGCGGATCTTGTTTAAGAACGGTGATTTCAGCCTGGGATGCAAAAGACGCCAATGCCACTGCTGCGCCGATCGTTACCGCCAGCGCTTTTTTAGTTATGGTCATTATTTTTCCTTGATAGACACACTGCCATTTATTTAGCAGGTGAATATTAACCAGGATTTATCTGTCCGTGTTGCCCAGTTTTTAATGATTTGTGCCACTAAAATTCAATGATTTATTTTTTTATGCTACTTAAGTGGAACACGCCGGTATATTAACCGGCGCGCAATGATTGCAGAGGGGAATTAACCAGAGAACTGACGGAACAGGGCTTTGCCTTTCAGTAAACGCGCCCCCAGCCAGCCGCCACACAGCGAAAGCAGTACCGCTCCGCTGAGCGGCAGGATCACCCACAGCCGCCAGTCCGGCTCCCACGGGAAGTCAAATACCCGGGTTTGCAGCACCGCCAGCGCGGTTTCTGCCCCAATGGCCGCCACCAGGCCAGCCACCAGCCCCAGCAGGGCGAACTCGCTCCACAGCGTGGTGCGCAGCAGCTTTTTACCTGCCCCCAGGGTACGGTAGACCACCAGCTCCTGATGACGCTGGCGCATCCCGACCTGCACCTGGGCCAGCAGCAGCAGCACGCCGCAAATTGTGACCAGCACCACCATCACCTCCAGCGCCCGGCTCACCTGCTCCAGCACCTGCCCGACCTGTTTAAGGATCGCGCCGATATCCAGCAGGCTGATGGTCGGGAACTCGCGGTTAAGCTGGGTCAGCATGCCGTTGCCATTCTCCCAGCGGAAGCTGGTGAGCCAGCTCTGGGGCTGTCCGTCCAGCGCCCCGGCGGGGAAGATAAAGAAGAAGTTAGGCCGCAGGCTCTCCCAGTCAACCTTGCGCAGGCTGGTCACTTTCGCGCTGAAATCCTGGGTATCGCCGGTAAAGGTCACCGTATCCCCCAGGGCGACGTTAAGGCGTTTTGCCAGCCCCTCCTCCATGGAGACTTCACCCGCTTTTGGCGGCCAGCTTCCGGCCACAATGGGGTTGTGATCCGGGCGCTTATCCTGCCAGGTGAGGTTCAGCTCGCGGTTGAGGGATTCATCTTTATTGCCCTCGGTGGACTGTCCGTTAATCTGGGTCAGGCGCGCCCGCACAATGGGGTAGTAAGACTCCGGGATAATCTGGTGTTCAGCGAGAAACGCTTTCAGGGGCGTTACCTGCTCCGGGGCAATGTTGATCAAAAAGTAGTTCGGACTTTCTGGCGGGAGTTGCTGTTGCCAGCGATCGAGCAGGTCGCCGCGCAGCACCAGCAGCAGCGCCAGCAGCATAAACGAGAGCGAAAATGCCGACAGCTGGCTGAGGGTCGACCACGGCTGGCGCAGCAGGCGGTTTACCGCCAGACGCACCGGCAGCGATTTTACCGTCAATCCTTTCAGCACACTGAGCAGCATCCAGCCCAGCACGCCGCAGAGCAGCGCCAGCACGACGGCGCCAGCCAGCACGGCCCACAGCAGCATGCTCCCACCCATCAGCCAGGCGAGGAGCATCACCACCACCGCCACGATAGCCGGAATGTAATATTTCAGCGGCCAGACGCTAGCCACCACGTCGCGACGCAGAACGCGCAGGGGCTGTGTCGCCAGCAGCAGGCGGTAAGGACGCAGCCCCACCAGCAGCGAAATGACGGTCATCGCCCCGATCGCCCAGAGCCACGGCCACAGGCTGGCAGGGGGCAGCGCAACGGGCAGTACCGGCTTGAGGAGTACCATCAGCACTTTTTCAAACAGTAGCCCCATCATCCCGCCGGTGACAGCCGAGAGCGTCAGCACCATCAGCCACTGACCGATAATCAGTTTGCGCAGCTGCGCCCTGCCCGCCCCCAGCGTTTTGAGGATCGCCACCAGATCGTAGCGGCTGCGGCAGTAGTGGCCCATGGCGACTGCCACCGCCGCCACCGCCAGCAGCAGCGTGAGCAACGCCGAGAGCAGCAGGAACTGCTGAGAACGCTCCAGCGATTTGCCGAGCGCGCCCTCCTCTTGTTCCATCCCGGACCAGCGGTGCTCTACCTTCAGCTGCGGCAGGAGCCATTTTTCGTAACGTTCCAGTTGCGCGGGCGTGCCGCCAAACTTAAAGCGCCAGGTGACGCGGCTGCCGGGCTGTACCGCCGCGGTTTTGGCGACATCGGCGGTGTTCATCAGCAGACGCGGCGCCATCTGGAAGGGGTTAAAACCGGAATCAGGTTCTTGAACCACCTCCCCGGCGATTTTCAGGGTGGCATCGCCGACATCAATGCTGTCGCCGGTTTTTAAATTCAGCAGCGCCATCAGACGCGACGCCAGCAGCACCGTGCCCGGCGCAGGCTTCAGCCCCGGCGGGTTGGTCTGGAGCTCGCCGTAGAGCGGATAGATATCATCGACCGCCTTCACGCTCGCCAGCTGCGGCGTCTCGGCGGCAAAGGTCATGGTCTGGAAACTGATCTGCTCGCTGACCTTCAGCCCCTCTTTTCTCGCCTCTGCAATCCACGCCTGCGGCACCTCGCGGGAGCTGCGTAGCGTCCGGTCGCCAGCCATAAACTCGCGGCTTTGCTGGCTGAGCCCCTTTTCCATCCGATCGCTGACGCTGCCAAGCGCCAGTACGCAGGCCACCGCCAGGCTTAGCGCCAGCCAGACAATCAGCAGCGAGGGGGAGCGCCATTCGCGCCAGAACCAGCGGGCAATCATGCTTCCTCCTGCAGTTCGCCATTGACCAGACGCAGGCGGCGATCGCAGCGGGCGGCCAACTGCGGATCGTGGGTGACGAGAATCAGCGTGGTGCCGTGTTCACGGTTCAGGGAAAAGAGCAGATCGGCAATTTTATCCCCGGTCTGGCGATCGAGGTTGCCGGTGGGTTCGTCGGCAAAGAGCACGTCCGGGCGACCGTTAAACGCCCTGGCCAGCGCCACGCGCTGCTGCTCGCCGCCGGAGAGCTGTGCAGGAAGGTGATCGAGGCGTTTACCCAGCCCCAGCTGTTGCAGCAGCGCGCTGGCGCTCTCCCGGCTCTGGGCGGTGTTCTCACCGCGCAGCAGTCCCGGCAGCTCGACATTCTCCAGCGCGTTGAGGGTTGGGATCAACATAAACGACTGGAACACAAAGCCAATGTGCTTTGCCCGCAGGGCGGCGCGCGCCTCTTCATCGAGCTTATGCAAGGGTTGCCCGACCAGGTTGACCTCGCCGCTGCTGCCGTCATCCAGACCGGCGAGGATCGCCAGCAGCGTGGATTTGCCGGAGCCCGATTCACCAATCAGGGCGATGCTCTGCCCGCGTTTGACAATGAGTTCAACTCCGGTGAGGATGGAAAGCTCGTGCTCACCCTGACCCACGGACTTCTTAAGATGATGAACTTCAACAATGTTTTCCGCTGGCATTTGCCCTTCCTGTTTTTGATGCTGTTCTCATTTCGCGCCGCAGCTGCGGACACGCTATTAATTCTGGGTGACAGTCTGAGTGCTGGCTACCGGATGGCGGCCAGTGCCGCCTGGCCTGCGCTGCTGAATGATAAATGGCAGAGCAAAACATCGGTTGTTAACGGCAGCATTAGCGGGGATACCTCCCAGCAAGGGCTCTCCCGTCTGCCAGCCCTGCTGAAACAGCACCAGCCGCGCTGGGTGCTGGTGGAGCTTGGCGGCAATGACGGCCTGCGCGGTTTCCAGCCACAGCAGACAGAGCAAACCCTGCGCAAAATTTTGCAGGATATCCGCGCCGCGAACGCCCAGCCGTTGCTGATGCAAATTCGACTGCCTGCCAACTATGGTCGTCGGTATAATGAAGCCTTTAGCGCGATATATCCGAAGCTTGCTAAAGAGTTCGATATTCCGCTGCTGCCCTTTTTTATGGAAGAGGTTTACCTGAAACCGCAGTGGATGCAGGACGACGGCATTCACCCCAATCGGGACGCCCAACCGTTTATCGCCGACTGGATGGCAACCCGGTTGGCTCCATTAGTTAAACATGACTCGTAATTCAACGGAGATCCTGACAGGTAAAGTTATGCAAAAATCGGTCTTAATTACAGGATGTTCCAGTGGAATTGGCCTGGAAAGCGCCCTTGAGCTGAAGCGTCAGGGGTTCTGGGTGCTGGCCGCCTGCCGTAAACCGGAAGATGTTGAACGGATGAACGGCATGGGCTTAACCGGCGTACAGCTGGATCTGGATTGTACCGACAGCATTGAGCGCGCCGCCGATGAGGTGATCGCTCTCACCAATAATCGTCTGTACGGGCTGTTTAACAATGCCGGTTTCGGCGTTTACGGCCCGCTGCAGAGCGTCACCCGCCAGCAGCTTGAAGCACAATTCTCCGCCAATTTTTTTGGCGTTCATCAGCTGACTATGCGCCTGCTGCCAGCCATGCTGCCGCACGGCGAAGGCCGGATTGTGATGACCTCCTCAGTGATGGGGCTTATCTCTACCCCTGGCCGCGGGGCTTACGCCGCCAGCAAATATGCGCTGGAAGCCTGGTCAGATGCCCTGCGCATGGAGCTCCGTCACAGCGGCATCAAGGTGAGCCTGATTGAACCGGGCCCTATCCGCACCCGCTTTACCGACAACGTCAATCAAACCCAGGCTGACAAACCGGTGGAAAATCCCGGTATCGCCGCCCGTTTTACCCTGGGGCCGGAGGCGGTGGTCGCCAAAGTGCGCCATGCTTTTGAGAGCAAAAACCCCAAACTGCGTTATCCGGTCACGCTGGTGACCCATGCCGTCAGCCTGCTGAAGCGCCTGCTGCCTGGCCGGTTGATGGACAAATTTTTACAGGGTTGAGTTGAAGCCACGCGCCACGCCCCCATGTAAACAGAAACTCATAATTGGGATAGCCGCATGTCCGTACAGAATATTGTCAACATTACCGAAGCCAACCTGCACCAGACCCTTGAACAGTCGATGACCAAACCGGTGCTGTTCTACTTCTGGTCTGAACGGAGCCAGCACTGTCTGGAGCTGACCCCGGTGCTCGAGAAGCTGGCAGCCCAGTATAACGGTCAGTTTATCCTGGCGAAGCTGGACTGCGACGCCGAGCAGATGATTGCCTCCCAGTTTGGCCTGCGCGCCATTCCTACGGTTTATCTGTTCCAGAACGGTCAGCCGGTGGATGGCTTCCAGGGCCCGCAGCCGGAAGAGGCGATCCGCGCCCTGCTGGATAAAGTGCTACCGCGCGAAGAGGAACTGAAAGCGCAGCAGGCGGCAGCGTTGATGGCCGAAGGCAAACATGACGAAGCCCTGCCGTTGCTCAAAGAGGCGTGGCAGCTCTCCGGTCAGAATGGTGAAATTGGCCTGCTGCTGGCGGAAACGCTGATTATCTTAAAGCGTTCTGAAGAGGCCGAAGTGGTGCTCAAAACGATCCCATTGCAGGATCAGGATACCCGTTATCAGGGGCTGGTGGCGCAAATTGAACTGCTGAAGCAGGCGGCGGATACGCCGGAAATTCAGCAGCTGCAACAGCAGGTTGCCGACAACCCTGACGACGCGGTACTGGCGAGCCAGCTGGCGCTGCAGCTCCATCAGGTGGGCCGTAACGAAGAGGCGCTGGAACTGCTGTTTAGCCATCTTAAAAAGGATCTGGCTGCGGCGGACGGCCAGGCGCGCAAAATGTTCCAGGAAATTCTGGCCGCCCTCGGGACGGGTGATTCACTGGCTTCGACTTATCGCCGTAAACTTTACGCTCTGCTGTACTGATTCTGCCAGCTGGCCGGTCAGTGCCGCCTTAAATACTCTGTCAGCCGCCGTTATGGCGGCTTTTTTATCTCTGCTGGTAGCGTTTGTTTAGTCTTCCTGATGTTTAATTTTAAACAAATGTTAATCAGACTTTAACGATGTAAAATATAGCCTTTGGCATGTCCACGTTTCTGGACGATTAGCCCGCCTGGAGTAACGTTTATCTTCCATTTGTGATCGTCGCAAAACTCCCGCACACGTTGCCATTAGCCTCCTCTGGCAGGATGGTGTTAAACTTTTTCGTTATGAAAAGGCCACGCTAATAACTATAGGAAGTATGCGGCATGACACATATCTTTTATGAGTTCACCTCTCTTAAGCCGGGTGTTCCTGATGTAGAAACATTAATGCAAGTCATCCGCTCATCGGCAGAGACCAGCTTCGTTATTGGCCCGGAAGTCGTTGATTTCGTCAAAAAAGCGCTGATCGTCAACACCACCATCGTCAGCTTTAAAAACTGCAAATTTGCTTTCGACAACGGCACGCATTTCATTGAATTTGATGGCAAAGGTAAATCTAAGCGTTACAACGAGGTTCCGCACTGGTTTGTCTCCCCGGCAGATTTCTCCCGCTCTCAGTGGCTGATCAACCATAAGCTTTCGGATGTGATGGCGACAACGTTTATCGATGTGCTGATGTCCTACCCGCTGAAAGAGCGCCGTGCCCACTGCAATCTGCTGTTTGGTTTAGACTTGCATAAGACAGGTATCGTGCCGTCCAGTACGCCTGCGGCAAGCAAAATCGGCAATAAAAACGGTAAAACCACAAAACCGAAAATTATCGAACTGGGCTCCTTTGAACTGTTCAGCCAGTTCTTTGACCGCCTGAAAAGCGCCGTGGCGGAAGATCGCTTCCCGACCCTGCAGGTGCTGACGGGGATCGACGATCTGTCGAAAGCGCCAAATAACCTTAAACAGGGTATCCGCACCTGGTTTAAAGCAATCACCGGCGATCTGCCACCGAATAATAAGCGCGTCGAAGCGGGTAACGCCGGTCTGTTCTGTGCCCCGGTGCGCGAGCAGCTGCAGCAGATAGAAGCGATGGGGCTGGAAAAATATTATGCAGGACTGTCGCGGGCGATCGTTGATGCGGGCGAGCAGTATATCGCTGACTTCTCTTACACTCACCCCGAAGCCTGAGCTTCTCCGTTGACGGAAAACACGCGTTGCCCTGCTATTTTTAGCGGGGCTTTTTTATGTCTGAATCCAGCCCGGCTCGTTGATTTGGCGGGAATTTACCCCTGTTTGCCGGTATACTTATGCGCAACAAACGAACAGTTTTTATCGCAACATGGAATACAAAACAGGAGGTTTTACATGTTCATCGTCATCCCTATTTTGATCTTCGTGGCGCTGGTGATCGTCGCCGCCGGTGTCAAAATCGTTCCGCAGGGCTACCAGTGGACGGTTGAGCGTTTTGGTCGATATACCACGACACTGCAGCCGGGCTTAAGTCTGGTCGTGCCGTTTATGGACCGCATTGGCCGCAAAATCAACATGATGGAGCAGGTCCTCGATATCCCGTCTCAGGAGGTTATCTCCAGGGATAACGCCAATGTCACCATCGATGCGGTCTGCTTTATTCAGGTGATTGACGCGCCGAAAGCGGCTTACGAGGTCAGCAACCTTGAGCTAGCCATCATAAACCTCACGATGACGAATATTCGAACCGTGCTGGGTTCAATGGAGCTGGACGAAATGCTCTCCCAGCGCGACAGCATCAACACCCGCCTGCTGCACATCGTCGATGAAGCCACTAATCCCTGGGGTATTAAAGTCACGCGTATTGAGATCCGCGACGTGCGCCCACCAGCAGAGTTGATCACCTCCATGAACGCCCAGATGAAGGCCGAGCGAACCAAGCGCGCCTACATTCTGGAGGCCGAAGGGGTGCGTCAGGCGGAGATCCTGAAGGCTGAAGGGGAAAAACAGTCGCAGATCCTCAAAGCCGAGGGCGAACGCCAGTCGGCCTTCTTACAGGCTGAAGCCCGTGAACGTTCGGCGGAAGCCGAAGCCCGCGCCACGAAAATGGTTTCGGAAGCCATCGCAGCCGGGGATATCCAGGCGGTTAACTACTTTGTGGCGCAGAAATACACCGAGGCGCTACAGGCCATTGGCTCGGCGGATAACAGCAAGGTGGTGATGATGCCGCTGGATGCCAGCAGCCTGATGGGCTCGATCGGTGGCATCGCGGAGCTGATCAAAAACAGCGGCAACGAGCGCAAATGATGATCGAGATGATTGCTGCGCATCCGCACGTTTTCTGGCTGAGCCTCGGCGGCCTCCTGCTGGCGGCAGAGATGCTCGGCGGCAACGGCTATCTGCTGTGGAGCGGCGTGGCAGCCGTTATCACCGGGCTGCTGGTGTGGATCTTACCGTTCGACTGGGCATGGCAGGGCGTGCTGTTTGCCCTGTTGACCCTGATTGCCGCCTGGCTCTGGTGGCGCTGGCTTTCAAGGCAGGTGCGCGCCCAGAAGCCCGCCGATGCCCGGCTCAACCAGCGAGGTAAACAGCTGGTGGGGATGCAGTTTACCCTGGACACCGCCCTGGTTAACGGGCGCGGTCATATGCGCGTCGGCGACAGTTCATGGCCGGTTGTGGCCGACGAGGATTTAAGCGTCGGCACCAAAGTTGAGGTGGTGGCCGTAGAGGGTATTACCCTTCGCGTCCGGGCCCTTTCCCGATAAAAACAGGAATAGCATGATGGTCAGGAAGACAACGCTGGCACTCAGCGTTAGCGCCTTACTGGCGAGCGCCGCGCCGGCATTTGCCTCATTTGATATGGAAGACTGCAACTGGAGCGATGAGCACTGTCTGCTGAAAGGCGACCCGGTGCTGACGCCCGGCAACGACTCCCGCGACAACCTGCTGCGCCTGCTGAGCGAAGCCAAATCCTTTGCCCTGCCCGTGCAGTCGATGCCTGCAGATATTACCCGCTCCCGTGACGTCTATTTTGCTTACCACCCGGAGTGGGGTGAACGGGTGGCCCCGACCACCACAGCGGCGGATAAACCGGCTGAAAATAGCGTTCTTAGCCAGCAGTTGGCCGCATTGCAGCTCGAGGCCATTGATACCCAGAAGGACACCGAGCAAGAAAACCGCTTCGTCTCGAACACTGCCGACAGCCTCAGCCAGTTTTTTGCCGCGCTGCTGGCTGACAATGCGCTGACGGCGGAACAGCGACATGCTCTGGCACAGGCGCGCATAGCGATTTACTCTGGTGCAAGCCAGAACTACATTGCCAGTACTCTGGAGAATCTTCCGGCAAATTCGTTTTCTCTGCTGTATAAATTTTATCTGACAGGTGCAGCCCATTTCTATGACGGGGATTATGACAGCGCAGAACGAGACTTCACTATTTTGGTTAAACGCGACAGTCCATGGCTGGCAGAAACCGCGCAGTATATGCTGATGCGCACGGCGCTGAATAAAAGCAGCGAGTTCAGCCACGGAGAGTATGGCGATTTTCTTCTCGAGGATATTAGGCGGCCAGCCGCTGAGCAGGCGCAAAAAGAGGCGCGAGCCTATCTTCAACGCTGGCCGCAAGGGCAGTATGCCCGTTCAGCGCAGGGCATGCTGCGGCGCATCAACTGGTATTTGCAGGCATGGCCTCAGCTGGCAGTACTGTATGAGCAGAGTTTTCAGCAGGCTATTGATGCTCAGACGTTACGCGGGCTGGTAACCGAATACGATAATGTCTTTGGCATGCACTTTTTTATGACCGCCGTGAAAGAGGCCTTCCCCGACGCACCGCAGGTCAGCTATATCGAGCTCCTGCGCGCCCTTCGCCTGAACAGCGACGAGAAACCGACCCTGACGCAGGAGGATCTCAACAGTAGTAAACCGGCGTTTGAACAGAGCGGCAAGCTGGCGCTGTGGCGCAATTTACAGTTGAACCTGTGGCAGGCGACGAATAACCCTGCCGCCATCCTTCAGGCCGTTAAACCGGCAGAAACACTCCCGGCGCACGACATTGTCGCCTTCAGCGAGCAGGTACTGTACGGCGACGCGCTGATGGCGCAAAAGCAGTGGCCTGCGGCGCGTGATTTCTGGCTTAAGCTGCTCAACCTCAGCCAGGATGCTGAACAGCAGCAGTACGTGCAGTCCAGACTGGCGGCCACCCTGGTCTATAGCGGCAATACAGAGGCGATATTTGCCGCGGATAGCGCCATCACCAGCCTGCGTTATCGCTCCCGGGTACTGAAAGCGGTAGCCTCGCCTGAGCGGTTACGTCAGCAGGTCAGTCAGGGACCCAACAATGAAGAGCGGACCATTGCGCTGCATACCCTGCTGGTGCGCGACTTAACGGAGAACCGCTTTAGCGACTGGTTAAATGACAGAAAGCTCGCCAGCGCGATAACGTCGCCAGTTATTGGCAAAGCGTTTGACGATGTTAACCTGAGCGTATTCGACTGGAACGGTGATGCCGCCGAAGCCGGTTATGTGTGTCGTAGTCTGGATAAAACCGTGCAGGTGCTCAGCCAGAACGCCGAAGATGCCCATGCCCTGAACTGTCTGGGCGAATTTTTCCGCACAACCAATACCCGTGTCGATCTGTGGAAAGAGAGTGCGGGCAACGGTGTGCTGGAGGCGGCCATCCACCGCAAAGAACCTTACGGACAGTTCGACAGACAGGCTTACTACCAGCAGGTCATTACCTCACCGAAGGCGGAACATGAAGATAAGAGCTATGCGCTCTATCGGGCCATCATGTGCTACGCCCCGTCCGGCTATAACGAATGTGGCGGAACCGATGTGGACAAAGCCCAGCGCAAAGGCTGGTTCTCGCAGTTAAAAACGCAGTATCCGGGCAGTCCGTGGGCGCAAAAACTCAAATACTACTGGTAGCCGCGCTGCTGGCCGGAGAGGCGCAGGCGGCAGAAATCGTTACCGCCCACGAGCATCCGGCCTTCTGGCTCTGGTCAGGGGTGAAGGCCAGCGACGCACTGAAAGAGGCGCAAACGGTCTATCTCCATCAGGGCGAAGTGCTGGCCCGGCCCAATGAGGTGGTGTTTCAGCGCCTCGGCCTGCCGGTCAGTCGCCTGACCTTTCCCTCCATCTGGCTGACCGTGCGCTTTACCACCCTTGAGGTGCCGCCGACCATCGTGCCGAGAATTGTCCGCCTGATGCAGCGCTGGCAGGCCGCAGGAAATCAGGTGGTGGGTTTGCAGGTCGATTTTGATGCCGCTACCCACCAGCTGGCGGACTACGCGCGCTTTTTGCGCACACTTCGCCAGCAGCTGCCGCCGGAGTTTGCGCTGGGGGTGACCGGGCTACTGGACTGGGCGAAAACCGGCGATGTCGCCACGCTGAACGCACTGGCGGTGGATGAACTGGTGATCCAGAGCTATCAGGGCCGCCACACGGTAGACAACTATCAGGCCTATCTCCCCGCGCTTGCCCGGCTGCGCATTCCCTTTAAGCTCGGGCTGGTACAAAACGGTCAGCGGGATGTGCAGGCCGAAGCGCAACTGCGAAAATCCCCCTGGTATCGCGGTACGGTGGTGTTTATGCTCAACCCCGCCCGGCGTTAAGCCTTCGCTTTGCGGTGACAGCAGCCGGAGAGATTATCGATGATCGGGCAGTCGGCGCTCTCATCCCCCGGACAGCTCTCGGCGAGGGCCAGCAGCCGATCGCGCATCGCCTGTAGCTCTACAATATGCCGCTCAATTTCGGCAACCTTATCCAGCGTCCGGCTTTTAACGTCGGCGCTGTGGCGGGCAGGATCGTTAAACAGCGTCACCAGATCGCCGCACTCATCCAGATTGAACCCCACCTGACGCGCCTGGCGCAGCAGCGTGAGTTCATCAAGGTGCTTTTGCGTATAGCTCCGGTAGCCGTTCTCACTGCGCAGCGGCGGTGTCACCAGCCCTTTCTCTTCGTAAAAACGAATCGCTTTGCTGGTTAAGCCGGTTTTTTTGGCAACATCACTGATATTCACGTTTCCCCCTTGACCTTCCCCTTGATGGAAGGTTTAACCTTCATAACAGTTAGATGAAAGTGTCCCTCCGGTCAATATCTGGCTGGAGATTTATAAGGAGCTAATTATGTCTCAAACCATCGATCTGACACTGGATGGCCTCTCCTGCGGCCACTGTGTCAAACGCGTTAAAGAGAGTCTGGAGCAACGCCCGGACGTTGAGCATGCAGAGGTGACCATCGAGCACGCGGTCGTCACCGGCAGCGCCAGCGCCGATGCCCTGATCGACACCATCAAACAGGCCGGGTACGGTGCGGCGTTAAGCCACCCAAAGGCTGATCCGCTGACAGCGTCAACAACTCCGTCGGAAGCCCTGACAGCGGACCCCTCTGAGCTTCCGGCAGCTCACGACAGTGATGACAGCCAACAGCTGTTGATCAACGGCATGAGCTGCGCCAGCTGCGTCACCCGGGTGCAGGATGCCCTGCAGGCGGTTCCGGGTGTGGCACAGGCACGGGTCAATCTGGCGGAACGCACTGCGCTGGTGATGGGCAGTGCTTCCGCCGCTGATTTAGTGCAGGCTGTTGAAAAAGCGGGCTACGGCGCCGAGGCGATTGAGGATGACGTCGAACGGCGGGCGCGCCAGCAGGAGACGGCCATCGCCACCATGAAACGTTTTCGCTGGCAGGCGATTGTTGCCCTGCTGGTAGGTATCCCGGTGATGGGCTGGGGTATGCTCGGCGACAACATGATGGTTACCGACGATAACCGCACGCTGTGGCTGGCGATTGGCGTGCTCACCCTCGGCGTGATGATCGTCGCGGGTGGCCACTTTTATACCAGCGCCTGGAAGAGCCTGAAAAACCGCACCGCCACCATGGACACCCTGGTGGCGCTGGGTACCGGCGCGGCGTGGCTCTACTCGATGAGCGTAAACCTCTGGCCGCAGTGGTTCCCGATGGAAGCCCGCCATCTCTACTATGAAGCCAGCGCGATGATTATCGGCCTGATTAACCTCGGCCATATGCTGGAGGCGCGGGCCCGCCAGCGCTCCTCAAAAGCGCTGGAGAGATTGCTCGATTTAACCCCGCCGACCGCCCGGGTGGTGACGGAGAGCGGCGAACAGAGCGTGCCGCTGGCAGAGGTTGAGGCAGGCATGATCCTGCGCCTGACCACCGGGGAGCGCGTCCCGGTGGACGGGGAGATCACCCAGGGCGAAGCCTGGTTTGACGAGGCGATGCTCACCGGCGAGCCGGTACCACAGCAGAAAAGCGACGGGGAGAGCGTTCATGCCGGTACTGTCGTGCAGGATGGCAGCGTGCTGTTCCGCGCCAGCGCCGTCGGCAGTCACACCACGCTGTCGCGCATTATTCGAATGGTGCGCCAGGCCCAAAGCAGCAAACCGGAGATCGGCAAGCTGGCGGATAAAATCTCTGCCATCTTCGTGCCGGTGGTGGTGGGTATCGCCCTGTTCAGCGCCGCTATCTGGTACTTTTTTGGCCCCGCGCCGCAGATTGTTTACACCCTGGTGATCGCCACCACGGTGCTGATCATCGCCTGCCCTTGCGCCCTGGGGCTGGCGACGCCGATGTCGATTATCTCCGGCGTCGGGCGTGCCGCGGAGTCGGGCGTGTTGGTTCGCGACGCCGACGCCCTGCAACGCGCCAGCACTCTGGATACGCTGGTCTTTGATAAAACCGGTACCCTCACCGAAGGTAAACCGCAGGTGGTTGCCGTCCATACCCTGAACGGGATAAGCGAAGGCGATGCTCTGCACCTGGCCGCCGCGCTCGAACAGGGTTCCAGCCACCCGCTGGCCCGGGCGATTCTGGAGAAAGCAGATACCGTCCTGCCACAGGTAAATAACTTCCGCACCCTGCGTGGCCTTGGCGTCAGCGGCGAGGTGGATAACCGCACCCTGCTACTCGGTAATCAGGCGCTGCTTGCGGAAAATGGTATTGATACCAGCGCGCTGGATGAACATCTGCACTCCTGGGCCACCAGGGGCGCAACGCCGGTGTTGCTGGCGATTGACGGGCGGGCCGCGGCGCTGTTTGCCATCCGCGATCCGCTGCGCGCAGACAGCGTGACCGCACTGCAACGCCTGCACCGGGAGGGTTATCGTCTGGTGATGTTGACCGGCGATAACGCCACTACCGCACAGGCTATCGCCAGGGAAGCTGGCATTGATGAGGTGATTGCGGGCGTACTGCCGGATGGCAAAGCGGACGCGATTATCAAACTGCAGAAGCAGGGGCGCCGGGTGGCGATGGTTGGCGACGGCATCAATGATGCTCCGGCGCTGGCACAGGCCGATGTCGGGATTGCGATGGGCGGTGGCAGCGATGTCGCTATCGAAACGGCGGCGATAACCCTGATGCGCCACAGTCTGACCGGCGTGGCCGACGCGCTCGCCATCTCGAAAGCGACCCTGCGCAACATGAAGCAGAATTTGCTGGGGGCCTTTATCTACAACGCCTTCGGTATTCCTATCGCCGCCGGGATCTTATGGCCGCTGACCGGGACGCTACTGAACCCGGTGGTGGCGGGTGCCGCTATGGCCCTCTCCTCGATTACGGTGGTCAGTAACGCCAACCGCCTGTTGCGCTTTAAACCTAAAGCGTAACGTTGCTGCAGGACAAGGACGTCTTGCGCCACTCCTCCCCACGCGCTAGCATGAATTTTTCATCAGGGAGCGCGTATGGGTCTGTTTCAACGTCTGAAAGCATCGTTTCGCGCCCTCTTCCCCCGCCGCTATCGCTGGCCTGGTCTTGATATCACCCTTCCCGGCGGACAGCATCTGCATCTGGTCGGCAGTATCCATATGGGGACGCGGGATATGTCTCCCCTGCCCGATGGCCTTGTTACCCGTTTGCATCACGCCGACGCGCTGATCGTCGAAGCGGATATCTCCGGGGATGAGTCGCCCTTCGCAGGACTTGCGATCCCGCCTCCGCTGGCGGAGCGTCTCAGCCCGACGCAGCTTACGGAACTGCAACGGGTCGCCGAGGAGCTTGGATTATCGCTTAATCAGCTTGAGAGCCAGCCGCTGTGGCAGATCGCCATGGTATTGCAGGCTACCCAGGCGCAGCGGTTGGGGTTGCGGGGAGATTACGGCATCGATTACCAATTGCTGAATGCCGCGCGTACGCAGAACCTACCGGTCATTGAGCTGGAAGGGGCGGCCAGCCAGATCGCCCTGCTGCGCCAGATGCCAGACGACGGTTTGCTGCTGCTGGAAGATACCCTGACTCACTGGCACACCAATGCCCGCCTGCTGCAAACCATGGTGAGCTGGTGGCTGGATTCCCCCCCTGTCGTCGACAAGCTGGCGCTTCCGGCGACCTTCAGCGAATCGCTGTATGATGTGCTGATGCATGAGCGTAATCAGGCGTGGTGCGAAAAGCTGCACGCATTGCCGGCCGGGCGGTATGTGGTGGCGGTAGGGGCGTTGCATCTGTACGGCGAGGGGAATTTGCCGTCGCTGCTGAGATAAAAAAGTGGCCAATATTTCTATTGGCCCGTCAAAGAGGAATTTCATCATTGTTATTATGCCGGAGGAGACCCCCGGTTCAGCAGATTGTCGCTCAAAGTGACCATCACTGCCAACACTATTGCGCAAGATGGTGCTATTTTTTAGCCGCTTTTCAGGCGTATTCTTAAGGCGTTTATTGTCCGGGCTAAGAAGGATTGCTATGACTCCCGCCGTTAAATTACTCGAAAAAAACAAGATTTCGTTTCGGATCCACAGCTATGACCACGATCCGGCTGAAACCAATTTTGGTGATGAAGTGGTGCGTAAACTAGGTCTGAATGCGGATCAGGTCTATAAAACATTGCTGGTTGCGGTCAATGGCGATATGAAACATCTCGCCGTGGCGGTGACGCCGGTTGCCAGCCAACTGGATCTGAAGAAAGTGGCCAAAGCGCTGGGCGCCAAAAAAGTGGATATGGCCGACCCGATGGTGGCGCAACGCACCACGGGGTATTTGGTGGGCGGGATCAGCCCATTGGGGCAGAAGAAGCGCCTGCCGACGCTGATTGATGCGCCTTCACAGGCGTTTGAAACGATCTATATTTCCGGCGGCAAGCGCGGGATGGATATTGAACTGGCGGCGAGCGATCTGGCGAAAATGCTGGATGCGCAGTTTGCGGACATTGCGCGTCGGGATTAAAAAACGCCGGGTGGCGCTGCGCTTACCCGGCCTACAAAACCGTTCGAACCGTAGGCCCGGTAAGCGCAGCGCCACCGGGCATCAGGCCGTACGGTTCCAAACCCCATAACCGTTCGAACCGTAGGCCGGGTAAGGCGAAGCCGCCACCCGGCACTGATGGCGCTTACTGCCAGCTCACTTCACCCTGCGGTTCATAGGCGTTCACATCCAGCGGTGAGTTCTGCTGGATGTACTGCTTCAGCACCTCGGCATCAATAAAGCCGGTATTCACATAGCCTGGTTTATCATCAATGTGCGGATAACCATCGCCGCCGGTGGCGTTGAAGCTCAAGGTCGCCATACGGTAGGTTTTTGCCGGATCAACCGGTTCACCCTTGATCTTCAGGTCGTTGAGCACCCCACCCTTCGCCACAAAGCTCACGTTGGCAAACTGCGGATAGGCGCCGGAGTCCGGTTTCATCTGCGCTACCGCGGTGAGATAGTCAGTGACTTCTTTACCGCTCATATCGACATAGACCAGCACGTTGCCGAACGGCTGCACCTTGAGGACATCTTTATAGGTGATATCGCCGCCCTCAATGGAGTCGCGGATGCCGCCGCCGCTCATCACCGCAAAATCGGCATTGGTGCGCGCCATTTGCGCGGCCAGGATCAGATGGCCCATATTGGTCTGCACGAAGCGCACCTTGCTGCGATCGCCTTCCAGTCTGCCATTGAGCGTGCCGATCTTCACATCCAGCTGCGCTTTACCTTTATTCTGGAACGGCGTCAGCAGGGAGAGCATCTGTGGGTTTTCCGCAATTTCCGGGGTATAGAGGACGCGTTCGCTCTGGCCGTTATCGTAGGTCACCTTCTTCTTCAGGTTGACCGGGATGAGCTGGTAGTGGACCAGCTTCATCTCGCCGTTACGGAATTCGAAATCGGCCCGGCCCACATATTTGCCCCACTCGTGCGCCTGCACAATCCAGATCCCGTTCTGCTTATCGGGCGCGCACGGCGTGCCTGGCACATAGTCCACCTGCTTTTTATTTTCCGAAGCCATGCAGACAGGATCCTGGGAGTGACCGCCCACGATCATCGCCAGGGAGCCCGCCGGCAGGCTGCGCGCCATCTCGACATCCCCTGGCGCATTCGAGCCATGCTCGCCATTATCGTAATGGCCCATATGGGTGGTAGCGATAATCACGTCCGGCTTTTCGTTCTGCTGTAACTCCTGGATCACCAGCTTCGCTTCGTCAGCCGGTTTACGGAATTCGATATCGGTGAAATATTCCGGGTTGCCGATTTTCGCCGTGTCGTCGGTGGTCAGCCCCACCACCGCAATTTTAATATCCTGGCGTTTGAAAATGGCCCAGGGTTTAAATAAGCGCTCGCCGGTGCTTTTCTGATAAATATTGGCGGAGAGGAACGGAAATTTGGCCCACTTCTCCTGCTGGCGTAATACTTCGATGGGATTATCAAACTCATGGTTGCCCACGGCCATCGCATCGTAGCCAATCAAATTCATGCCGCGGAAATCGGGTTCCGCGTCCTGTAAATCTGATTCCGGCACGCCGGTATTAATGTCGCCGCCGGAGAGGAGCAGCACGCTACCGCCTTTTGCCGCCACCTCTTTACGGATCCCATCCACCAGCGTTTTCTGTGCCGAAAGGCCGTATTCGCCATATTCGCTGCGCCAGAAGTGGCCGTGGTGATCGTTGGTATGCAGAATGGTGATGTTATAGGTTTTATCTTTTTCCCAGGCCTGGGCCGGCAGGCTGAGCAGCCCACACGCCGCAATGATTGCCAGCGCGACGCCTCGCTTCATTAACTTCATTTCTTCACTCCCTGATGCATAGACAAACGCAAAAATTACAATGAGTAATCAGAATAGACAAATATGTTTTCAGAATTGCGACTTTCCTCAAATGTCGGGGAAAGGTATGTTAGGCGAATAATAATTACATCCTGCACTTCCTATAACAATCGACGTGGTATTTATGGCAATCAGTGAATCTACTCCACCGGTGTCGGCTGCTAAGGCTCGCACCTCATTTGGTATTCTCGGCGCAATCAGTCTTTCGCATCTGCTGAACGATATGATCCAGTCGCTTATTCTGGCGATTTATCCCTTATTGCAGTCCGAGTTCTCTCTTACCTTCGTGCAGATCGGCATGATCACCCTCACCTTCCAGCTGGCCTCGTCGCTACTGCAACCGGTGGTGGGCTACTGGACGGATAAATATCCGATGCCGTGGTCGCTGCCCATTGGCATGTGCTTTACCCTGAGCGGCCTGATCCTGCTGGCGATGGCGGGCAGTTTCGAGGGCGTACTGGTCGCGGCCGCGCTGGTGGGAACCGGCTCATCGGTCTTCCACCCGGAGTCGTCCCGCGTGGCGCGTATGGCCTCCGGTGGCCGTCACGGGCTGGCGCAGTCGCTGTTCCAGGTAGGTGGTAACTTCGGCAGCTCCCTCGGCCCGCTGCTGGCGGCGGTAATTATTGCCCCCTATGGCAAAGGCAACGTGGCCTGGTTTGTGCTGGCCGCGCTGCTGGCGATTGTGGTGCTGGCGCAAATCAGCCGCTGGTACGCCGCCCAGCACCGGGTTAATAAGGGCAAACCAAAAGCGCCAGTTATCAATCCCCTTCCGCGTAACAAGGTTATTCTGGCGGTCAGCATCCTGCTGATGCTGATTTTCTCCAAATATTTCTATATGGCGAGCATCAGCAGCTATTACACCTTTTACCTGATGGAAAAATTCGGATTATCGGTACAAAACGCCCAATTTCATCTCTTCGCCTTCCTGTTTGCCGTCGCCGCCGGGACCTTTATTGGTGGGCCACTGGGTGACAAAATCGGACGCAAATATGTGATTTGGGGCTCTATCCTTGGCGTTGCGCCGTTTACGCTTATTTTGCCCTACGCAACACTGTGGTGGACGGGTGTTTTAACCGTGATCATTGGTTTTATTCTTGCCTCTGCGTTTTCTGCCATCCTGGTCTATGCCCAGGAGCTGCTTCCGGGCCGTATCGGCATGGTTTCCGGGCTGTTTTTTGGTTTCGCCTTCGGAATGGGCGGCCTGGGAGCGGCAGTGTTAGGGCTGATTGCAGACCATACCAGCATCTTTTTGGTCTACAAAATCTGCGCTTTCCTGCCTCTTCTCGGGATGTTGACTATATTCCTGCCTGATAACCGGCATAAAGCCTGATTTATCTGCGGCCAAACTCCAGGTTTGGCCGCGCCCTTCCCTACTGCCATAAGCCTTTCTTAGCACAGCCTCTTAAAAATCGTCATGTTCTGTTTTTGTTTAACCCTTATTGCTGTTTTACTCAAATTTCAATAATTATTCATAAACATAATCATTAAATTTGTCATAAACTATTACTCGGCTTTTTGGTTTTTGGACCAAAAATGGATTAACTCAGCAACGAAAGGAGACGGAATGCACCACGCCACACCGCTTATCACCACCATTGTTGGTGGACTTGTACTCGCATTTATACTCGGCATGCTTGCCAACAAACTTCGCATTTCGCCTCTGGTGGGCTATTTATTAGCGGGCGTGTTAGCCGGGCCTTTTACCCCGGGTTTTGTTGCTGATACTAAACTTGCCCCGGAGCTGGCGGAGCTTGGCGTGATCCTGCTGATGTTCGGTGTGGGTTTGCATTTCTCCCTGAAGGATCTGATGGCGGTAAAGTCGATCGCCATTCCCGGCGCGATCGCCCAGATAGCCGTGGCGACGTTACTGGGTATGGCGCTTTCAGCGATGCTGGGCTGGCCGCTGATGACCGGCATTGTATTTGGTCTCTGCCTTTCCACCGCCAGCACCGTGGTGCTGCTGCGTGCGCTTGAAGAGAGGCAGCTCATTGACAGTCAGCGGGGGCAGATCGCCATTGGCTGGCTGATTGTTGAAGATCTGGTGATGGTCTTAACCCTGGTGCTGCTGCCAGCGGTCGCCGGAATGCTGGAAAAAGAGAACGTGGGCTTTGCCTCGCTGGCGCTGGATATGAGTATCACCATTGGTAAGGTAGTGGCCTTTATCGCCATTATGATGCTGGTGGGCCGTCGCCTGGTGCCTTGGATCCTCTCCCGCAGTGCCGCCACCGGTTCGCGCGAGCTGTTTACTCTTGCCGTACTCGCCCTGGCGCTGGGTATCGCCTTTGGCGCCGTTGAGCTGTTTGATGTCTCCTTCGCCCTCGGCGCGTTCTTTGCCGGGATGGTGCTCAATGAATCGGAACTGAGCCACCGCGCCGCCCACGATACCCTGCCGCTGCGCGACGCGTTTGCGGTGCTGTTTTTCGTCTCCGTGGGGATGCTGTTCGACCCGCTGGTGTTGATTGAACAGCCGCTGGCGGTGCTCGGCACGCTGGCCATCATTATCTTCGGTAAGTCACTCGCCGCTTTCTTCCTGGTGCGTATGTTCGGCCACTCGCCGCGTACCGCGCTGACTATTGCCGCCAGTCTCGCCCAGATTGGTGAATTTGCCTTTATTCTCGCCGGGCTGGGCATGGCGCTGGATCTGCTGCCGCAGGCTGGGCAAAACCTGGTGCTGGCGGGGGCGATCCTCTCAATTATGCTCAACCCGGTGCTGTTCGCGCTGCTGGAAAAATATCTCGATAAAACCGAAACCCTCGAAGAGCAGACCCTGGAAGAGGCGACGGAAGAAGAGAAACAGATCCCGGTGGATATCTGTAACCACGCCCTGCTGGTGGGTTTTGGCCGCGTCGGCAGCCTGCTGGGTGAGAAGCTGATGGCCCAGGGCATTCCACTGGTGGTGATTGAAAACTCCCGTACCCGCGTGGATGAGCTGCGCGCGCGTGGGATCCGGGCGGTGCTGGGGAATGCGGCGAACGAAGAGATCATGAATCTGGCGCATCTGGACTGCGCGCGCTGGCTGCTGCTGACCATTCCCAACGGCTATGAAGCGGGTGAAATTGTCGCCTCGGCGCGAGAAAAGTGTCCGGATATTGAAATCATTGCCCGCGCCCATTACGACGACGAGGTGGATTACATCACCGAGCGTGGCGCGAATCAGGTGGTGATGGGTGAGCGCGAAATTGCGAATACGATGCTGGCGCTGCTGGAGAAAAAGGCGGTGATGGGGTAAAAAAAAGCCTGCTGGCGCTTCGCTTAGCAGGCTCACACGTCGCCCCGGCAAGCGCAGCGCCGCCGGGGGATGGGCTTATCTGTCCCAGTAGGACTCTTCCAGACTGTCTTCCCGCTCCGGCAGGCCGCGCGTTAAGCGCGGTGAGTGCTGGTTCAGCACCTGATAGCTCACGCGGTTTGCGTACTTACACACCTGGGCCAGCGACGAATAGGTCAGCCAGTTAAACTTGTGTTTGCTGGAGTTCGGCACGTTAGTACGGTGGAACGCGTTGGCAGTGATATCGTGCAGCAGCGCCGCCAGCGCGCCGTCGCCTGCGCCGTTGGTGTTCATGATCTTCTCCGGGCCGCCCATGTACGGGGCGATATGCGAGAAGATACGCAGCGGATTAACACAGTCTTTGTGGCGCATGGCGCGGCTGAATTCAAACTGGTTGAACTCGGCAATCGCCCCTGGCAGCAGCGGATGCTGGGTCTTGCGCTTCGCCTCTTCTTCGGTGAAACCGGCCATATACAACCCTACCGGCCCGGCAGTGCAGAGCACCAGATCGACCCAGTCCAGCGCCTTATCAGATGCCAGCAGCGGATCGCTCTCCCCGGTCAGGGCTTCGGCCTCTTCTTCGTTCATCGCCAGAATCGAGACGTGCTCCTTCAGGAACGCCTGCCACCACTCCGGGTTATCGGCGATGACAAATTTGGTGCCCAGGGTAAGGACCACCGGCACGTTGTATTTCTTCGCATATTCCACCGCCTTCATGGTCGCTTCCGGCATCGGCTCGCCGGGCTTGCAGCGCACCAGATAGGAGGTCAGCACCAGTGCAGATGCCCCGGCAATCACCTCTTCAGGAATGCTCTCGGCGCGCAGCTGGTTCATATGGCCAGGGCTGATGGCGAAGGTCCGCTCGCCGGATTCACCGATTAGCGTAAAGCAGCGGCCAATCGCCCCGTCCACGCCCTGGAGGTAGTTCAGATCGGTACGACTGGAGGTGTTGCAAAGATAACGGTAGGCGTAACTGCCGATTTCGACATTGCTGCACATCACGCCCAGCAGCACGGAGCGGTCGTCCGCCAGCACAGAGTAGTTGTGCATGGTGTTGCCGATGGTCCCCCCGGCAAACTGATGGGTGATCAGGTTATCCCGCACCAGCTCCTGATAGAGCGCTTCCGCTACATCATCTTCAATTACCAAAGAGTGCCCGGCGCTCAGGCCGTAACGTTCGACAAACGCATCGTCCACTTTAGCTTCAATATCCACCAGCGTCTGGTCGATACCCACCACCCAGGCGGCACTGGACTCATTTTCCGGCTGAATTTGCTGCAGCAGCGGATCGCGGGCGTTAACGGGAAAGTAGTGTTTGGATTTACGTTTACCGGGAAATTTCATGTTCTGAGCTATGAGTGACGGATGGGCCGGGAATGGTAGCACAAACCCGGCGCAGAGTGCGATCAGCGGCTGCGGGTCACCAATGACGCCATCATCTCGATGTGCTCAGGATTGTCGTTAAGCGCCGGAATATACTCATACTTTGTCCCGCCCGCTTCGAGGAAGAACTCCCGGTTTTGCACCGCGATCTCTTCCAGGGTTTCCAGACAGTCTGCCGCAAAGCCTGGCGACATTACCTGGATATGCTTCACGCCCTTCTCACCCAGCATTTTGAGGGTTTCATCGGTGTAGGGGGTCAGCCAGGGCTCGCGGCCAAAGCGCGACTGGAAGGTCATCATCACCTTCTCGGGCGGCAGGCCGAGGGCGGACACCAGCTCACGGGTGGTATCGCGGCAGCGCTGCGGATAGTCGTCCCCTTCGTTGGCGAATCGCTGCGGGATGCCGTGATAGGAGAGCAGCAGCAGATCCGGCTCGCCGTGTTTCTCAAACGACGCGCGGGCACTGCTGGCAAGGGCGTTGATATAGAGCTCGTTATCCGCGTAGTCGCGAATAAAGGTCACGCCAGGAATGCGACGACGGGTTGCCAGAATGCGCGCCAGCTCATCCCAGACGGCTGCCACGGTGGAGCAGGAGTACTGTGGATAGAGCGTCAGCACCACAATGTGATCAACGCCCTGCGTCAGCAGTTCATCGACGGCGCTTTTCAGGGAAGGTTTGCCGTAACTCATGCCCAGCGCTACCGGCATATCCGGCAGACGGGCAGCCAGCGCCTTCTCCTGACGACGGCTGTAGACCATCAGCGGCGAACCCTCTTCCATCCAGACGGACTGATAGAGCTTTGCCACGCGCGGCGAACGGATCGGCAGAATCACGCCACGCAGCAAAGGCCACCACAGCAGACGTGGGGTATCCACAACGCGCGTATCGCTTAAAAATTGTCGCAGGTAGCGTTTTACCGCCGCTGGAGTAGGTGCTTCGGGGGTTCCCAGATTGGCAAGCAGGATGCCGGTTTTCGCCTGACTCATTCACGCCTCATAACCTTTTAACAGGCTGATAAGTGTATCTGAAAAGTGCGTAAACGGAACCAATTGCAGTAAAAGGTAGAATGAGAATTTTTCTCACCCGGGGACCCGGGTGAGAACCCACGTCATCCTTCAGGCTGCCTCTTTGTTGGCTGCGCACTCTCACCCCAGTCACATAGTAATCTATGTTCCTGGGGATTCGCGTGCTTGCCGCCGCGATGCAGCCCGAATGATTTAGTGGGGGCGTGATTAGCCGAGGATCTTTTCCAGCTCTGCACGAACGTCAGCGACAGGCTTAGTGCCGTCAACTTTTGCGTATTTGGTATTACCCGCCTGCGCTTCTTTGCTGTAGTAGCCGATCAGCGGCGCGGTCATCTGATGGTATTCCACCAGGCGCTTACGCACGGTCTCTTCCTGATCGTCTTTACGGGTGGTCAGCTCTTCGCCGGTCACGTCGTCTTTGCCTTCCACCTGCGGCGGATTGAACTTAACGTGGTAAACGCGGCCGGAAGCGGCGTGTACGCGACGACCGATGATACGGTCAACGATCAGCTCGTCCGGTACGTCGAACTCCAGCACGTAATCTACGTTGATGCCCGCGTCTTTCATGGCATCCGCCTGCGGAATGGTACGTGGGAAGCCGTCCAGCAGGAAACCGTTACGGCAATCTTCCTGAGAAATGCGTTCTTTAACCAGAGCGATAACCAGCTCGTCGGTCACCAGTTTGCCGGCGTCCATAATGTCTTTCGCCTGTTTACCCAGCTCGGAGCCAGATTTAACAGCGGCACGCAGCATGTCACCCGTAGAGATTTGCGGAATACCGTATTTCTCCATGATGAACTGAGCCTGAGTTCCTTTACCCGCGCCCGGAGCGCCAAGCAGAATAATACGCATTGCGAAAATCCCCTCAAAAGTCGATTCAATTTTTCAAAAAGCGCTAAACAATACCACCAGAACGGGTATCGCTCAAGAAAGGCGGGAAGGCTGAAACGGTTAATGAGGGGAATTTATTAGTGGGTGCAGGCAGATAACCTGCACCCTTATCCTCTCTTCAGCGAAGAGAGGGAAGTGATTTACGCCAGCAGCAACGCATTCACGCGTTTGATGAACTGGTTAGGATCTTCCAGCGTGCCGCGTTCGGCCAGCAGGGACTGATCCAGCAGCAGTTCAACCCACTCGGCGAAGCGGGCTTCGTCCTGGGTCTCGGCTGCACGTTTCACCAGCGCGTGATCCGGGTTGAGTTCAAAGATGTATTTCACTTCCGGCACTGCCTGGCCCGCGGCGGCGAACAGCTTCGCCATCTGGGTGCTCATCTCGTCAGCATCAGTGGTGACGATGGCAGGGGTATCGGTCAGACGGTGAGTGAAACGCACCTCTTTCACGCGATCGCCCAGATGGGTTTTCACGCGCTCAACAAACGGCTCCAGCGCTTTTTCTGCCTCTTTCGCGGTATCGTCCACTTCATCCGCCAGCTTGTCGATGGACTCATCGGCTTTGGCCACGGACTGGAACGCTTTGCCGCTGAACTCGGTCAGGTAGTTCATCATCCACTCATCGATGCGATCGGAAAGCAGCAATACTTCGATGCCTTTCTTACGCAGCAGCTCCAGGTGCGGGCTGCTCTTCGCCGCGGCATAGCTGTCGGCGGTGATGTAGTAGATCTTCTCCTGCCCTTCTTTCATGCGGGAGATGTACTCTTCCAGCGACACGTTCTGCTCGGAAGAGTCGGTGTGCGTGGAGGCGAAGCGCAGCAGTTTGGCAATGGCTTCAACGTTGGACGGATCTTCCGCCGGGCCCTCTTTCAGCACCAGGCCGAACTGTTTCCAGAAGGTCTGGTATTTTTCGGCGTCGTCTTTCGCCAGCTTATCCAGCATCTGCAGCGCACGTTTGCTCAGCGCGGTGCGCAGATTACGGGTTACGGTGCTGTCCTGCAGGATCTCACGGGAGACGTTCAGCGGCAGATCGTTGGAATCAATCAGGCCGCGCACAAAGCGCAGGTAGTTCGGCATGAACTGTTCGGCTTCGTCCATGATGAACACGCGCTGCACGTACAGCTTCAGGCCGTGCTTGTGATCGCGGTTCCACATATCCCACGGTGCCTGCGCCGGGATGTAAAGCAGGCTGGTGTACTCCTGCTTCCCTTCCACACGGTTGTGGCTCCAGGTCAGCGGATCGGTAAAGTCATGGGCGATGTGCTTGTAGAACTCGTTGTATTCGTCGTCTTTGATTTCAGACTTGTTACGCGTCCACAGCGCCTGCGCCTTGTTGATCTTCTCCCAGGAGATGACGGTTTCGCCGTCTTTCTCTTCCTGTTTTTCGATCTCTACCGGCAGGGCGATATGGTCAGAATATTTGCTGATGATGGAGCGTACGCGCCAGTCGTTGAGGAAATCGTCTTCCCCTTCGCGCAGGTGTAGGGTGATCTCGGTGCCGCGATCGGCTTTGGTGATGTCGGCAACGGTGTATTCACCTTCACCGTGGGATTCCCAGAATACGCCGTTTTCGGCGCTTTCGCCTGCCGCACGGGTGCGTACGGTAACTTTATCCGCCACGATGAAGGCGGAGTAGAAGCCCACGCCGAACTGACCAATCAGTTGGCTGTCTTTGGCCTGATCGGAACCCATCGACTGCAGGAACGCTTTGGTGCCGGATTTGGCGATGGTGCCGAGATGGTCAATGGCTTCATCACGGGTCATACCGATGCCGTTGTCGGCGATGGTCAGGGTGCGGTTCTCTTTATCAAATGAGACACGCACGCGCAGTTCGCCGTCACCTTCATACAGCTCTGGCTTCGAGAGCGCACGAAAACGCAGCTTGTCTGCCGCATCAGAGGCGTTAGAGATAAGCTCGCGCAGGAAAATTTCTTTATTGGAATAAAGAGAATGGATCATCAGGTGCAGAAGCTGTTTTACCTCTGACTGGAAACCACGGGTTTCTTGTCCTTTCATACTAAGTCGACCTCAACAATGCCATTTAATGGGGTTTAAAAGCGTTGAGGGAGAGATGGGGATACGGAGGAATTTTTTCAAGCGGAGGCCACGACTGCAGCCTCCGTTTGGTCAGAAATTAATCTTGTGACGACCTGCCAGAGAGTGGGACAGCGTAGTGCCATCGACCATTTCCAGCTCGCCGCCCACCGGCACGCCGTGGGCGATTCGACTGGCATCGACGCCCGACTCCGCGCACAGCTCGGCGATATAGTTGGCTGTTGCCTCCCCTTCCACCGTTGGGTTGGTGGCGAGGATCACCTCGTTAATCGTTTCCGATTTCAGGCGCTGTTCAAGGCGGTCCAGGCCGATATCATCCGGACCAATACCGTCCAGCGGCGACAGGTGCCCCATCAGCACAAAATAGCGGCCGGAAAACTGCCCGGTCTGCTCAATGGCATAGATGTCCGCAGGACTCTCCACCACGCAGATCTGACCATTTTCCTGACGACGCGGGTTGGCGCAGATATTACACACCTCCTGCTCGGTAAAGGTGCGGCAGTCGGCACAATGGCCAATTTCTGACATGGCGCGGGTCAGGGCCTGCGCCAGACGCATGCCGCCGCTACGATCGCGTTGCAGCAGGGTAAACGCCATGCGCTGCGCCGACTTCGGGCCTACGCCCGGCAGGCAGCGTAGCGCTTCCATTAACTGCGTAAGCAGCGGACTGGTTTGCATCAGAATGGCATCTTAAAGCCCGGTGGCAGCTGCATTCCGGAGGATACAGAGGCCATTTTTTCTTTCTGAGTTTCGTCGATACGGCGCGCAGCATCGTTAAACGCAGCGGCAACCAGATCTTCCAGCATCTCTTTGTCGTCTTCGAGCAGGCTTGGGTCGATCTCCACGCGACGGCAGTTGTGTGCGCCGTTGATGGTCACTTTGACCAGACCTGCGCCCGATTCGCCAGTCACTTCCATCTGCGCGATCTCTTCCTGCATCTTCTGCATTTTTTCCTGCATCTGCTGGGCCTGCTTCATCAGACCACCCAGACCGCCTTTACCACCAAACATAGGCTTCTCTCTTCTTTCACGTTAAAGATAACAACCGTAAGTCAGACTCACGATCAAATGGGTCGAATACTCTCTTCATCCAGTTCTGCATCGAAGTAACGCTGCAGGGTCTGAATGTTATTATCCGCGATAATTGCCTCGCGCGCCTGCGCGAGCTTCTCTTCATAAATGGCCTGACGCCACTCCAGCGGGGTACGGACCGCCGGATTATCATCTTCAATGATAGTCAATTCAACCGGCGCGCCCTGTAATGTGGAGAGCGCCTCAGTCAGCACCTGCTGCGCGCTCGCCGAGTTCAGGTGACGCTGGCCCGGACGCAGATGCAGGCAGATGCGGTTGCCCTCCTGCTCACGCCAGGCGTTGAGCGCGACCTGCTCCACCAGCTTCGGCAGCTTCAGTTTACTGACCTCTGCCGCCCAGGCATCGCGCGCAAGCGACTCTTCCGCCAGCTTCGCGGAGAGCTCCGGCGTTTTCTCATGCTCCAGCGCCTTTTTCAGCGCCTTCGGCGTGGCAATCTCCACCTTCACCTCTTCGGTGACGGTGGTGGCTTTCCAGCGATAGGCTTCTTGCTTCACCGGCGCCTTCGGCTCAGAAGTGACCGATGCCGAACGCGACTGGACACGATCCGTGACCGAAGCCAGACGTTCAAGCGCGGCGTTATTTACCGGCCGCGCTCTTGCAGGCGCTGCCGGTTCACTCTTTTTTGGTCTGGGTGCTCCCTGCGCGCGCTGTAGCTGGCTGCGGGCAGCAAGCACCGAACTGGTGGCGTCCGACAGCGGCACATTTTGCGGCGATGGCGCTGCCGGCTGTACTGGTACCTGCTGCGGTGACATAACCGCCGTCGGCGCGGCCGGTGCGAACGACTGCGGCTGCACCTCGGGTTCCGGCAACGGCATGCGCGGATGGAACGCCAGCGCGCGCAGCAGGGTCATCTCAACCCCCATACGTCTGTCGGGCGCGAACGGCAGCTCTTTGCGGCCAATTAACAGGGTTTGATAGTAAAGCTGTACATCCGTTGGCGGAATGGTTCGCGCCAGCTCGCGCATCCGCTGTTCAATCGCGGCCATATCCGGGCCTAGCGCCGCCGGGGAGAGCTGCACCATCGCAATACGGTGCAGCAGGCTAAGCATCTCAACCAGTAGGGCTTCCCACTCCACGCCGCGTGAAGCTGAGGCGTTGACCAGCTCCATCACCCGCTCGCCGTTGGCCTCGACAACCGCTTCAATCAGCGACAGCGCCTGATCGTCATCCAGCGTACCGAGCATGGTGCTTACCGCCTGGGTCGTCAGCTTGCCTTCGCCGCTGGCAATCGCCTGATCGGTGAGGCTGAGCGCATCGCGCAGGCTGCCATCGGCGGCACGCGCCAGCAGCTGCAGCGCCCGCGGTTCATGGGCAACCTGCTCTTCGTTCAGGATGTATTCGAGCCGATCGCGGATCTGCGTGACGTCCAGCGCCTTCAGGTGGAACTGCAGACAACGGGATAAGATAGTGACCGGCAGCTTTTGCGGATCGGTGGTCGCCAGCAGGAATTTAACGTGTGCAGGCGGTTCTTCCAGCGTTTTCAGCAGGGCGTTAAAGCTGTGGCGCGACAGCATGTGCACTTCATCGATCAGATAGACCTTGAAGCGGCCACGCGCCGGGGCGTACTGGACGTTATCCAGCAGATCGCGGGTATCTTCGACTTTGGTGCGCGATGCGGCATCGATCTCAATCAGATCGACAAAGCGCCCCTGCTCAATTTCACGGCAGTTATCGCACACGCCGCACGGCGTGGCGGTGATCCCGGTTTCGCAGTTAAGGCCTTTCGCCAGCAAACGGGCAATAGAGGTTTTACCGACGCCACGGGTGCCGGAAAAAAGCCAGGCGTGATGGATACGGCCTAGCGATAAGCTGTTCGCCAGGGCGGTCAGCACATGTTCCTGGCCGACAACGTCAGCAAAGGTTTGGGGTCGCCATTTACGGGCTAACACCTGATAACTCATGGGCAGGCTCTGCAACGCTGGAAGGTGGATATTCAGGGGGGTAATGCTAACACAACCTCACCCGTTGGGCGAGGTTGCGGGCGGGAGGATTAATGTCCCGGGAATGGCACGAGGCTGTAGCTGGTGATGCCCTGTTTTTCGAGGCGCTGTTCACCGCCCAGATCGAACAGGTTGATGATAAAGGCCGCATCGGTTACTTCACCACCCAGGCGACGGATCAGCTTCACGGTCGCTTCAATGGTGCCGCCGGTGGCCAGCAGATCGTCAACCACCAGCACTTTATCGCCTGGCTTGATCGCATCAACGTGGATCTCAAGCTGGTCGGTGCCATACTCCAGCTCGTAGCTCTCGGCGATGGTTTCGCGAGGCAGTTTGCGCGGTTTACGCACCGGTACAAAGCCCACGCCCATTGCCAGCGCAACCGGGGCGCCAAACAGGAAACCACGGGCTTCGGTGCCTACAACTTTGGTGATCCCAGCGTTCTTATAACGCTCAACCAGCAGTTCAATGCTGAGCGCGTACGCTTTTGGGTCTTCCAGCAAGCTGGTGACATCACGGAAAAGAATGCCAGGCTTCGGATAATCCTGGATGCTTTTGATGCTGTTTTTAAGAAATTCAAGCTGCTGCGCAGTTGCGGTCATAAATGGATGCCTGATGAAAACGGTGTTACTCACGGAGCGGATAAAGGGTTGGTCAAAGTAACAATTGTTTAACCTTTAACCAGGCCCGCCCGTGCTCGAAAACGGTCGAATTTACTGGCTGCGCACAAGAAATGCAACAGCCAGTCTGAGGATTATTGCTTTTGTTGCTTTTCATCAACAACGGGGATCCGCCACATGAAAATGAGCAGGCAAGTGAGGATCGCCAGCAGCAGGATCCGTACCCACATCATTTTGACCAGCCATAATGAAATGGCGAAGGTCACCAGGATCAGCGCAATGGCCCGCGGCTTAGCCCCGGGCGGCATCGCACGGTACTGTTGCCAGTGGCGCAGATAGCCGCCAAACCATGAGCGGTACAGCAGCCAGTAGTGAAAACGTGGCGAGGAGCGGGCAAAGCACCACGCCGCAAGCAATATAAAAGGGGTAGTCGGCAGAAGGGGTAAAACGACACCCAGCGTGCCGAGCACTACCGCAAGCCAGCCAATGATGATTAGAATAGTACGCTGCATAATGCGAATCGGTATCAAACTGAACGGCTACTGTACCACTGGAGTGCGGATTGAAAACAGCCTTGCTTTTACAGACACTGCAAAATCAGCTGTCGGCCCTGCGCACGCAGGCCTCCCCGCTGATGCAGCACGCCACGCTGAAGCCGCGCTTTGACCGGCAGCTGTTCCGCACCCGCAGCACGGTGATGAATGCCTATCTGGATGAAGCCCAGCACAACCTGGATGAGCTGCGTCACGCCGTGGAAAAGGGGCAATCTGAGCAGGTGGCCTGGCTTGCCGGTCATCTGGCGGAACAGATTGCCGCCCTGCATCGGGAGATTGCCGCCTGGCCGCTACGCGTCTGGGACAGCTCCTCTGCCGGCACCACAAAATGGCAGCGCAAGCGTCTGGAACACCAGGAGTTTGAACGTCGGCTCTGTGAAATGAAAAATGAACGCACGGCGCGGCTGAATCAGGCCGAAACGCTGGAAGAACAGCAGATGCTGATGCGTGAAATCACCGCCCTGGAAGGACGGCTTGAACGTTGCCGCAAGGCACTGGATGACATTGAACGCGTTATCGCGCGTCTGACCCGTTAACAGGAGTAGTGTGTGTCACTGGAAAACGCCCCCGACGAAGTCAAGCTGGCCGTCGACCTGATCATGTTGCTGGAGAACCATGCTATCCCCACTGAAACAGTGCTGAAAGCGCTGGAGATTGTGAAGCGGGATTTTGAAGGGAAATTACCCTCCCCCCTGCCCTCTCCCTGAAAGGGAGAAGGCGAGAGCGAGGGGGCGCATCACGCTGGGGTCGGATCGTCACCCTTAATGTCACGTTTCACTTCAGTGTGCTCGTCGCCCTTCTCATTGCGCAGATGCACTTCCAGCTGGTTAAACGCGATATTGATGTTGTTCTCGCGACACATACGTTCGATAGTGCGGTTCAGTTCATCCACCGTATAACTGCGATCGCGCAGTTCACGCACGTACAGACGCAGCTCATGATCTAACGTACTCGGCCCAAAGGTCGTAAAGAAGACGGCTGGCTCCGGATCATGCATCACTTTTGGATGATCCATCGCCGCTTTCAACAGGACATTTTTCACCGTCTCCAGATCGGAACCGTAGGCCACGCCGAGGCGGATCACCACGCGGGTGATGGTGTCCGACAGCGACCAGTTGATCAACCGCTCGGTGACGAACGCTTTGTTCGGGATGATCACCTCTTTGCGATCGAAGTCAGTGATGGTGGTCGCACGGATACGGATCTTGCTGACGGTGCCCGAGAAGGTGCCGATGGTAACGGTATCGCCGATACGCACCGGACGTTCGAACAGAATAATCAGGCCAGAGACGAAGTTCCCGAAGATCTCCTGCAAACCGAAACCAAGGCCCACCGACAATGCTGCCGCCAGCCACTGCAGTTTGTCCCACGACACCCCGAGCGAACCGAAGACGGTCATGGCACCCACCACCAGAATCACATAGTTCAGGATGGTGGTAATGGCGTAGGAGGCCCCCTGGCGCATATTCAGGCGCGAGAGGATCAGCACCTCCAGCAGGCCGGGTAAGTTGCGGATCAAGGCCCATGCCACCACCGACGAGACCAGCGCGAACAACAGGCTGCCCATGGTGACGTTTTTCACCACTGCGGCCCCCGCTTCGGTGCCGCTGTAGTGCCATAGCGTAATGCTATCGAGATAGGCAAAGACGGTGATTAAATCAGACCAGATCGCCCAGAACATCACGCCGAACAGAGCAATCATCACCAGCATGGTGATACGCAGCGTCTGCTGGTTGACCTGCTCCAGGGCGATGGTCGGCTCTTCCTGCGGTTCAGCGCCTTCGGCCCCCTCTTTCACCATATTCTGCCGACGCGCCAGCGCACGGCGATAGGCAATACGGCGGGCGGCAACGCTCAGCCCGCGCAGCACGGTCTGATAGAGCAGGTTCCAGAAGATCACCAGATAGACGGTTTCAATCCAGCGCCCTGACAGACGCAGAGTGGTATAGAAATAGCCGGTGGCCGTCAGCACCATCAGCGCGACAGGGATAATAGAGAGTACGGTTACCGTCACCAGACGAATGGTATGCGACTCTTTGTCACGCCAGCTGTCACGGAATATCGGCCACATCAGGACGCTTATCAGTAGCAGGTTAAGCAGGATCACGAACTGCCCCAGCACATCATCCATCAGATGGAGCGGAGAGAGTTCCGCCACCACCGACCAGAAGTGCAGCGGCAACAGCGCCAGGCTGATGCGCACAATCTGGCGGCGCCAGTGACTGGTCAGCTGCGCAGGCATATTGAAGTGGCTCACCGCCACGCCGTCCTTCTCCAGCACTTTCCAGCACAGGCCAAAGACCAGCCAGAACAGCGCCAGCTTTTTGCTGAAGGCCCACAGCAGATCGCTGATATTGAGCTGCATGGTGAGCAGGATCAGCCCCGCCGCCAGAATTAACAGGCAGACCGGCAGGGCGCGGATCAGATCGATAAAAATGGCTTTCGGAGTATGAAGCTGGCTGTCATTACGCAACTGCCCGACTTCATTCGCCAGCTTCGCCTGGTACTTTTTCAGCCAGCCAAGACGCCAGCGGATTAAACCGGCAATCAGCAACAGCGGCAGACCCGCCAGGAAGGCAAAGGCCACCGCCGGGCCGGCTTTTTCCCAGTTAACGGTGATTTTCATCCCATTAATCTGGTCTTTTAGCATGCCCGGGAAGGATTTGATCCAGTCCCAGTCCATCGGTTTGTTGCTGTTTACCCAGAAGATTTGCTGGGTGAGGATCTCCTGCAGGCTTTTGGATACGCTCACCAGCTGTTGCTGGTTGATCTGCAGGTTAATGGCCATCATCAGCTGATTACCCAGCTGTTTGTTCATCTGGTCCAGCAGCTCGCGGCGCATATCCACCACCTGCAGCAGCGCGTCGTGAACCTCTCCATTGACCTCGCTGCTGTGTCCCTCTTCCAGTTTCGCCACAAAGGCATCGCTCTGGAACAGGGCATCACGCTGCTGGTTGACTTCAAACTGTTCAAGACGCAGATCCGCAATGCGGTTGGTCATGTCCTCCAGCTCATCGGCAGAGGGTAAGGTCTGCTGTTGCTGATAAAGGATACGCGACAGCAGCAGGCTGCCTTTCAGAACGGCGATCTGCTCCTTGATATTGCGTTCTGACTGCAGGGCGCGATCCAGCCAGTTTTTGACTTTGATGTTCTGCTGAACCAGCGAGTTGCCGTTTTCGGTGGCGGCTATCAAACGCTGGCTGAGCTGATGGTTAACATCCAGCTCCTGCTTCACCAGCGGGTTTTCCTGGATACGCGCGGTTTCGTCCGGATTGACGGCTTCCTGAGCGGTTTTCTCTGTCAGGGTCAGTCGCTTGCTGTTAACCGCTTCCTGCAGCAGTTGCAGCTGGTGCTCCAGACGGTTGATATTCGCGGTGACGTAGTCGCGCTGTTTTTGCAGGGTATCCTGCAGGACGGTATTGCCTTCCAGGCTCTTGCGCTGCTGTTCGATCTGGGCATTCAGCAGAAGCTGCTGCGTCATGAGCAACGTTTGCTGCGTGGGGCGTAACGCCGCCTCGCCCACCGCGGTGCCGTTCAGCCGATTGCGGATCTGCTGCAGCTCCTGAGAGGCGGTATACATCGCGTTCTGTACGCGCTCCGGCTGAGTTTGCAGGGAAACCAGCTGGCTGTTGTAGGTTGAGAGATCGCTCTGGGCGGTTTGTAAGTCGTCGAGCAATTGCGATACGCGCAGTTCCAGCTGGCGTAATGAGAGCGTGGCCAGCGTTTTGCGGGTTTCGTCATCATTGTCCACATCGCTCAGCGCATTCAGACTTTCGGTCGCCTTACGCATCGCTTCCGGCGCCTGGGCCACTTTCTGGCGTAATTGTGTGGTTTCGGCCTTGATCCGCTCAAGCTTATCAATAGTCTCAAGGGTTTCCGTCAGGTCCTTTTGCACCAGCTTGTCCTGCGGATTGAGCTCTTTTTGTTTGCTCAGGGCATCAAGCTGGCTCTGAATATCTGCCCGGGTTGGCGTGTCGCTGGTGTTATCACCACGTGCAAACGCAACCGGGGAGGCCAATAAGGCAAAAAAGAGAAGCAAAATAAAGGCAAAAACAGGATGCGATTGGCGTGTGTAGTGCGACATAGTAATGTGTAATTTGTGTGATGAATGACCGGGATGACCGGCGTGAAGAATATCACGGCAGTCGAAAGCAAAATAGCGTGAACTGTTGGCTCCTGGATAATTCCTGGGAGTCAGGCCATAAGCGGCTCAGGCTGCGCCCGTAGCGTGGGACAGAGCTGGTACATCTCCAGCAGGATCGCGACATAATCACGGGCTTCACGTTGCAGATCAAAAGTCTGGGGAGCAAACAGCCAGTTTTCCATAATGCCGGAAATATAGCTGCGCATCAGAATGGCGGCGCGACGGGTCAAAAGATTAGCCGGGAGCATATTGGCTTTAATACAGTGCGTCAGGGTTTGTTCGATCCGGTCGTAACTGGCCAGACAGAGACTGCGCTGCGCCTGCTGCACCACCGCCATCTCCCCAACAAATTCACATTTATGGAAGATGATCTCCATCATAAGACGACGTCGTTCTTCAATAACTGTCGCCTCAAGGATATAGACCAGAATCTCTCTTAAAACTGAGAGTGGATCGTCAGGGAATTTTGCCCGATACTCAGTCTCAAGATCTCCAATACTGGATTCTGAAAGCTCCCAAATTTCACCAAATAAATCTGACTTATTTTTGAAATGCCAGTAAATCGCTCCCCGGGTAACCCCAGCAGCCTGAGCAATCTGTGCCAGAGAGGTGGAGGAAACCCCCTGTTGCGAAAACAAGCGTAAAGCGACATCAAGGATGTGTTGGCGTGTTGCAAGTGCTTGTTGTTTGGTTTTTCGTGCCATGCGCAGGTGAATTTACAGGAGCCAGATTTACATACATTTATGAATGTATGTACCATAGCACGACGATAATATAAACGCAGCAATGGGTTTGTGGACGCTTGATCCATTGATCAATTTGAAATCGGAAACTCGAGGTTTACATATGAACAAAAACAGAGGGTTAACGCCTCTGGCGATCGTTCTGATGCTCTCAGGCAGCTTAGCGCTTACAGGATGTGACGAAAAACAGGCTCAACAAGGAGCGCAGCAGGTGCCAGAAGTTGGTGTCGTGACGCTCAAAACCGAACCTCTCCAGATGACAACAGAATTACCCGGCCGAACCAGCGCTTACCGTATTGCTGAAGTGCGTCCACAGGTAAGTGGCATCATCCTGAAACGTAATTTTACTGAAGGCGGCGATGTTAAAGCGGGCGAGTCTCTGTATCAGATTGATCCTGCAACTTATCAGGCGAACTACGAAAGCGCGAAAGGCGATCTGGCCAAAGCGCAGGCTGCTGCAAAAATTGCCCAGCTGACCGTCAACCGTTATCAGAAACTGTTGGGTACCCAGTACATCAGCCAACAGGAATATGACAGTGCGCAGGCGGATGCCCAGCAGGCTAACGCTGCGGTCGTCGCTGCGAAAGCTGCCGTTGAAACCGCGCGTATCAACCTGGCCTATACCAAAGTGACCTCCCCTATCAGCGGCCGTATTGGCAAATCCGCTGTGACCGAGGGTGCGCTGGTACAGAACGGCCAGACCACTGCGCTGGCAACCGTGCAGCAACTTGACCCGATCTATGTCGATGTCACCCAGTCGAGCAACGATTTCCTGCGTCTGAAACAGGAGCTGGAAAACGGCACCCTGAAGCAGGAAAACGGCAAAGCAAAAGTTGAACTGGTTACCAGCGACGGCATCAAGTTCCCGGAGACCGGCAGCCTCGAGTTCTCTGACGTGACGGTTGATCAGACTACCGGTTCAATCACCCTGCGCGCCATCTTCCCGAACCCGAACCATACGCTGTTACCGGGTATGTTCGTTCGCGCCAGCCTGGAAGAAGGGATCAACCCAACCGCACTGCTGGTACCACAGCAGGGCGTGACCCGTACTCCGCGCGGCGATGCCAGTGCGATGGTGATTGGCGCTGAAGACAAAGTCGAAGTTCGTCAGATTAAAGCAACCCAGGCGATTGGTGATAAATGGCTGGTGACTGACGGTCTGAAAGATGGCGATCGCGTCATCATTACCGGATTACAAAAAGTTCGCCCAGGCGCCAAGGTAAAAGCGCAAGAGGTCACGTCTGACAATCAACAACAAGCCTCAGCAGGCGGTCAGTCAGAACAACCTAAGTCTTAACTTAAACAGGAGCCGTTAAGACATGCCTAATTTCTTTATCGATCGCCCCATTTTCGCGTGGGTGATCGCCATTATCATCATGCTAGCCGGGGGACTTGCGATCCTGAAGCTGCCTGTCGCGCAATATCCAACCATTGCGCCGCCAGCAATTTCAATCGCCGCAACCTACCCAGGGGCTGATGCAAAAACGGTGCAGGACACCGTCACGCAGGTTATCGAACAGAACATGAACGGTATCGATAACCTGATGTACATGTCCTCCAACAGTGACTCAACCGGTACTGTTCAGATCACCCTGACTTTCGAGTCAGGTACGGATGCGGACATTGCCCAGGTTCAGGTACAGAACAAACTGCAGCTGGCGATGCCACTGCTGCCGCAGGAAGTACAACAGCAGGGTGTGAGCGTGGAGAAATCCTCCAGTAGCTTCCTGATGGTTGTCGGCGTTATCAACACCAACGGCACCATGACGCAGGAGGATATTTCCGACTACGTGGGCGCTAACATGAAGGACGCCATCAGCCGTACTTCTGGTGTCGGTGACGTTCAGTTGTTCGGTTCTCAGTACGCGATGCGTATCTGGATGGATCCGAACAAACTGAACAACTTCCAGCTGACGCCGGTAGACGTGATCAACGCCATTAAAGCGCAGAACGCCCAGGTTGCAGCCGGTCAGTTAGGCGGTACGCCGCCGGTTAAAGGCCAGCAGCTGAACGCCTCGATCATCGCCCAGACCCGTCTGACCTCTGCGGATGAGTTCAGTAAGATCCTGTTGAAGGTGAATCCGGACGGTTCTCAGGTGCGCCTGCGCGACGTGGCGAAGGTGGAACTGGGTGGTGAAAACTACGACGTGATCGCGAAGTTTAACGGCCAGCCGGCATCCGGTCTGGGGATTAAACTAGCGACTGGCGCCAACGCCCTGGATACCGCGACGGCGATCCGTGCCGAACTGAAGAAAATGGAACCGTTCTTCCCGTCAGGCCTGAAAATCGTCTACCCGTATGACACAACGCCATTCGTGAAAATCTCCATCCACGAGGTTGTGAAAACGCTGGTAGAAGCGATCATTCTGGTCTTCCTGGTCATGTATCTGTTCCTGCAAAACTTCCGTGCGACGTTGATTCCAACCATCGCCGTACCGGTGGTTCTGCTCGGGACCTTTGCTATCCTGGCGGCCTTTGGCTTCTCGATAAACACCCTGACGATGTTCGGGATGGTGCTGGCGATCGGTCTGCTCGTGGATGACGCCATCGTGGTGGTCGAAAACGTCGAGCGTGTGATGTCCGAAGAGGGACTCCCGCCGAAAGAGGCGACCCGTAAATCGATGGGCCAAATCCAGGGCGCCCTGGTCGGTATCGCCATGGTGCTGTCAGCGGTATTTATCCCGATGGCCTTCTTCGGTGGTTCTACCGGTGCGATCTATCGTCAGTTCTCGATCACTATCGTTTCTGCGATGGCCCTGTCGGTACTGGTGGCACTGATCCTGACCCCGGCACTGTGCGCCACCATGCTGAAACCGGTGGCAAAAGGCGACCACGGCGAGAACAAAAAAGGCTTCTTCGGCTGGTTTAACCGCATGTTCGATAAGAGCACGCACCACTACACCGACAGCGTAGGCAATATCCTGCGCAGCACCGGTCGTTATCTGCTGCTCTACATCATCATCGTGGTCGGCATGGCCTACCTCTTCGTTCGTCTGCCAAGCTCCTTCCTGCCGGACGAAGACCAGGGCGTATTCCTGACCATGGCCCAGCTGCCAGCAGGTGCTTCCCAGGAACGTACCCAGAAAGTGCTGGATGAGGTGACGGATTACTACCTGAACAAAGAGAAAGCCAACGTTGAATCGGTGTTTGCGGTTAACGGCTTTGGCTTTGCGGGTCGTGGTCAGAACACCGGGATCGCCTTCGTCTCTCTGAAAGACTGGGCTGAGCGTCCAGGCGACGAGAACAAAGTTGAGGCCATTACGGGTCGTGCGATGGGCACTTTCTCGCAGATTAAAGATGCAATGGTCTTCGCCTTTAACCTGCCAGCGATTGTTGAACTGGGTACGGCAACCGGCTTTGACTTCCAGCTTATCGACCAGGGTGGTCTGGGCCATGAGAAACTGACTCAGGCGCGTAACCAGCTCTTTGGCGAAGTTGCGAAGCACCCTGACCTGCTGGTTGGCGTTCGTCCGAACGGCCTGGAAGATACGCCGCAGTTCAAAGTGGATATCGATCAGGAAAAAGCCCAGGCGCTGGGCGTCTCTATCAGTGACATCAATACCACACTGGGCGCAGCCTGGGGCGGTAGCTACGTCAACGACTTCATCGACCGCGGTCGCGTGAAGAAGGTCTACGTGATGTCTGAAGCGCAGTACCGTATGTTGCCGAGCGATATCAACAACTGGTATGTGCGCGGCAGCAACGGACAGATGGTGCCATTCTCAGCCTTCTCCACCTCACGCTGGGAATACGGCTCGCCACGTCTGGAACGTTACAACGGTCTGCCATCCATGGAGATCCTGGGTCAGGCGGCACCGGGCAGAAGTACCGGTGAGGCCATGAACCTGATGGAAGAACTGGCCGGTAAACTGCCAGCAGGCATCGGCTACGACTGGACGGGGATGTCCTATCAGGAACGTCTGTCCGGCAACCAGGCCCCTGCCCTGTATGCTATCTCCCTGATTGTGGTGTTCCTCTGTCTGGCGGCGCTGTATGAGAGCTGGTCGATTCCGTTCTCCGTTATGCTGGTCGTTCCGCTCGGCGTTATCGGCGCCCTGCTGGCCGCCACGTTCCGTAGCCTGAATAACGACGTTTACTTCCAGGTGGGCCTGCTGACAACCATTGGCTTGTCGGCGAAGAACGCGATATTAATCGTCGAATTCGCCAAAGATCTGATGGATAAAGAAGGGAAAGGCCTGATTGAAGCGACGCTGGAGGCGGTACGTATGCGTCTGCGTCCTATTCTGATGACCTCGCTAGCCTTTATCCTCGGCGTTATGCCGCTGGTTATTAGCTCGGGTGCAGGCTCCGGTGCACAGAACGCCGTAGGTACCGGTGTAATGGGCGGGATGGTGACCGCAACCATCCTGGCCATCTTCTTCGTGCCGGTCTTCTTCGTGGTCGTACGTCGTCGTTTCAGCCGTAAGAACGACGAAACCGAACACAATCATCCGGTTTGATGACCCCGATTCGGGTTTAAACCTTAAAAAGGCCGCATATGCGGCCTTTTTTTCAGCAATTAAAAATCATAAAATTAGCTTATTGAGGGTTTATATATTTAATGTAACCCTTAAACGGCTTATCATATTTAACCTGGTTCTATTACAGAAATTCTCAATTTTTTGCGTCACGTCTTAGGTATTAAGAGTATTCCTGGTTTTTTTTGATTTTAAACGCTCGGGCCTATGATTTTAAGTGTGGCCGGAAAATCACACAGGGGATAAGTAAAGAGCTGTATCAGGATAAAACAATATATAACATAGCGACCGCCAGAGCCTGTAAAATGCTGCGTAATTGTAATTTTTCGTAATAGCGCGGTGAAATCCTGATTAGAGTAGATTATAGTTAAAGCAAGAGGCATAACAGTAGTCATTGACACTGAGTCAGTTGTACCCTTCCCGACAACGATGTCGGTGAGTAAAAAATCACTCAAAAAGGGGATGCGCTATGGACGAATACTCGCCCAAAAGGCAAGATATTGCACAGTTGAAATTCCTTTGTGAATCCCTGTACCATGACTGCCTGACCAATCTCGATGAAAGCAACCATGGCTGGGTAAATGACCCTACTTCTGCCATTAATTTGCAGTTAAACGAGTTGATTGAGCATATTGCTACCTTCGCGCTTAATTATAAAATTAAGTATAACGAAGATAATAAGTTGATTGAGCAGATTGACGAATACCTGGATGACACTTTTATGTTATTCAGCAGCTACGGCATTAACGCACAGGATTTACAAAAATGGCGTAAATCGGGCAATCGGCTTTTTCGTTGTTTTGTCAATGCGAGTAGAGCTAATCCGTTAGTTTCTCCGGTTAAAATTATTACAAACAATTAGGTGAATTTATGTCTGATAAACCATTAACCAAGACTGATTATTTGATGCGTTTGCGACGCTGTCAGTCCATTGACACCCTGGAACGCGTCATTGAAAAAAATAAATACGAGCTTTCTGATAATGAGCTTGCGGTATTCTATTCAGCAGCCGATCATCGTCTGGCTGAACTTACGATGAATAAGCTGTACGATAAAATCCCAACCGCTGTATGGAAGTTTGTACGCTGATTGTCTCTCACAACTGTCAGAGATAAAGATTCTACTTTCAGATGCTTCATCCTTTGCGTAACAGGCCGTTCTCCATTGCTGGGCTAGCGCCATCGGCGGGGGAAACATTGCGTTGTAATGAACAGCCAGCCATCTCATTCCACCCGCCCTTTCCTGGTAACTGTTATGATATTTCTTAGCATAACTGTTACTGTCCACAAACATTGTGGTCACTTAAAATATACGGATCCTTCGTATTAAGTTGAATTCAGAAAGGGCAGAAGATGACCGAGATACAACGCCTGCTTACCGAAACCATTAATGATCTCAATGTTCGCGAAAAGCGTGACAACAAGCCGCGCTTCAGCATCAGCTTTATTCGCAAACATCCTGGTCTGTTTGTCGCCATGTATGCGGCGTGGCTTGCTACGCTGGTGGTGATGCTGCAATCCGAAACGCTGATTGGTTCCGTCTGGTTGCTGGTTGTTTTATTCATCGTCTTTAACGCCTTCTTCTTCTTTGACGTTAATCCGCGTTATCGCTATGAAGATATTGATGTGCTTGATTTCCGGGTCTGCTACAACGGTGAGTGGTACAACACGCGCTTTGTGCCTCCTCAGCTGATCGAAAATATTCTGCATTCCCCTAACGTCGAGTCGCAGCAAAAAGAGAAACTGCAGAAGATGATCGCCACGAAAGGCGAGCTCTCTTTCTACGATGTCTTCACCCTCTCCCGCGTAGCCGCCTGACCCCGACTCTGGCCTGCCGCCGACATCAGCGGCAGGCATCTTTATCCCGCTTAACGTCTCTTCTTACGCCCCTGTACCGCCTTAAAGCGCGGATTAGATTTACAAATGACATATAGCCGCCCTTTACGCTTCACAATCTGACAATCAGGATGGCGTTGTTTAGCGCTGCGCAATGAATTCAGAACCTGCATGTCTACCTCAATATGATTTGTTATAACATAACAATTAGCATATCCGAGTAGAGGTGCAAAAACAACCTGCACCTGTAGCGATCGTCGGGTTTTCGCTCTGTGAAAAAGTCACTTAAAATGGTATTTAATTCAGTGTCTCAATTGCTGAATGAATTCACTCTCAATAGCGTGCTATAACACTACACTTCAACGGCTTTTTCGTTTTAATGTCATCGGCTTGGGCGCCCTATACCGGCGTTATAAAAGGAAACAGGAGCATGACAACCCGACACCTGGTCAGTGTGGTTACCTGTGTACTCATCATTGCTGTCCTTGTTCCTGTCTGCCTGAGCATCTGGCTGGCGCACCGCCAGGCAGAAGATAAGTTTGTCGATGATCTGAATAATTACTCTTCACGCGTACAGATACGTACCGACAGAGTGATTAGCCAGGCGGAATCCGCTCTGAAGGAGATGCACTCTTTTAACGGAACTCCCTGTACTTACGAACATGCGATGGCGATGCGCCGCGCCTCCTTTTCCTGGCGCTATATTCAGGAAGTCCTTTACGTTGAGGATCTGAAACCGCGCTGCTCGTCGCTGGAACAAGTGAGCCATGCCGCCCCGTTTCCGCCAGCATTGCGCATCACCTCCGATGGCTACCGGGCCTGGGTCACCTCACATAACGATCTGGGCCTCGACCGCTATATGGCCGCGATTGGCACAGAGCACTACATTGTCATGATCGATCCGGCCTCGCTGATCGATGTGATCCCCTTTGGCTCATGGCCGATCGACGTCGCCCTGGTGGGGCTTCGCCGCAATATCGTTTTTGCCAGCAGCAACAAGCTGGATATGCAGGTGTTCCAGGAAATGCAGCGCAATGGCAGCAAGAATTTCCAGCATAACGGCGTGATGTACAACCGGCACGATGTATCTGACCTGGGCTTCACCATTGTGGCGTGGTCCTCCCTGACACCTTTAAAAAAGAGCTGGCATCACCAGCTTATTTTCTGGCTGCCTTTTGGCATCCTGATCAGTCTGCTGACGGCCTGGTTTATATTGCGCGTGTTACGCCGTCTGCAATCGCCCCGGTATCGTTTAATGGATGCGATTAATGCCCGGGAATTCCAGGTTCATTTCCAGCCGATTGTGAATCTGAACAGCGGCAGACTCACCGGTGCGGAAGCCCTTGCGCGCTGGCCGCAACCGGACGGCAGCTATCTGTCACCCGATATTTTTGTCTCTCTGGCGGAACAGACGGGCCTGACCAACCAGCTGACGACACTTATTATTGAAAAAGTGTTTGAGGATATGGGCGAATGGTTACGCCAGCATCCGGGCCACCATATCTCGATAAACCTGGCGCCGGAGGATTTGATCTCGGGTACCGTGCTCCCGCTGCTGAGCCACCTGCTGAATCAGTGGCAACTGCACCCTTCGCAGATTGCGCTGGAGCTCACCGAGCGCGGGTTCGCCGATCCCGCGGTCAGCGCACCGGCCATTGCCGCATTCCGACGTGCCGGACACTCTGTCTATATTGATGATTTCGGAACGGGTTACTCCAGCCTCAGTTACCTGCAGGATCTGGATGTCGATACGCTAAAAATTGATAAATCGTTTGTGGATGCGCTGGAATATAAAAATGTCACCTCGCACATCATAGAAATGGCCAAGTCGCTCGATCTGGACATGGTGGCAGAAGGTATTGAAACCGAAGGCCAGCTGGCATGGCTTCGACGCCACGGTGTGCAGTACGGCCAGGGCTGGTTTTACAGCAAGGCGCTGCCAAAAGAGGCGTTTATCCAGTGGGCGGAAACGAATCTCGATCCCGAGAGCCACGCTTAGCGCCCGGCGGGAAGCGCCGCCGGGCGTCACGCTTATTCGTCCAGAAGCGGCGAGAAGCCGCCATAAATCATGCGCTTACCATCAAAAGGCATGGCTTCGCCAAATTCTTTCATTCGGGGATCGTTCATCATCCTCCGGTTCGCTTCGTCGCGCACCTCTCTGGAAGGATATTCGATCCAGCTGAAAACCACCTCTTCGTTCTCTTCCGCCTTCACCGCCAGGCGAAAGTCCGTTAATTTGCCGTCGGGTACGTCATCTGCCCAACACTCTACAATACGCAGCGCGCCAAACTCTTTAAACAGCGGCGCGGCCTTCGCCGCCAGCTCGCGATAAGCCTCCTTATTATCTGCGGGCACGGCAACCACAAAACCGTCGACATACTTCATCAGATAAACCTCCGAAGTGAATGTGCGGCCACGCGGTGTGGCCGCATCAGCGATTAAGTTTAGTTCTGTTGCCAGCTAAAGGCGTAACGCACCTTTTTCACCTGCAGGATAAACTCCGGAGAGACGCTTGGGCTCCAGGAATCATCGCCCCCAACGCCCATATGGAACGCGTCAAGGTTCAGCCAGCAGCCGGGCTCCTCACGTAACAGATGGTGATGCGAGGTCTCGCGCAGCTGCGTCTGACTGTAGCGGCTTACCGAGAAGTGAAAATCACCCTCCAGCTGATGCTGCCCTACATTCAGTTGACGCGTATCGCAGCGCAGGCCGTTGTCGGTCGGAAAAATGTAAGGAGTGTGCAGCTCAGCAAGCGGCAGTTCCCAGCGTCCCTGACGGGCAGCGAGCTTGCGATCCGGGTAGTTCTCATGCGGCCCGAGACCTTGCCAGCTTACGGTCTGCGGCGTCTGCGCCAGCTGACAGCTCAACCCGATTCGGGCAGGCTCTGGTATATCACTTGCCACCTGCACCTCAACGTCGCCGTGCAGCACGCCCTGGCTATCGATGCGCCAGCATTTACGGCTCAGGAACAGCACCTGATTGTTGTGCTCCCAGGCCTGGAGCGTGGCGATCGTTACCCCCTGCGCCAGCTGCTCCCCCTCGCACTGCAGCAAACGCGGCGTCAGGCTGTACATCCCTGCCGCCTTCCAGCGTTCCACCCAGGCATTCGGATCGATGCGGGTCACTTCGCTGACGCCGATATCGTTATCCAGCGGGGCGCGGGTAAAGTTATCGGTCAGCGGCGAAAGCAACGTCGGCACGCCGTCGCGCCACCATTGCATCAGGTTGCCGCTGGTGCGATCAAACTGCCAGCGCTGCTGTTGATGGGTTATGACCAACGCATCATCCTCACGGATCAGCTGTGGAATGGGCCCGTTAGCCTTCGGCGTCGCGATGCATAACGGCGCTGGTAATGGCCATTGTTCCCAGGCGCAAAGGTGGTTTTCAGCGGACCACGGCGTGGCGGCTGGCTGAATAACCTCAACGTTCAGCCACAGGTCGCCCGGCGCAGATGCCCACTGTGGCAGAGCGAGCTCCAGCCGTTGCGTCCCTTGTGGCGGAATGTCCAGCGCCACAACGTCGGTGGCCAGCACGTCGCCATCACGGATCACCGACCAGCGTAACTGCTCGTTGTCCGTGGTGCGGAAGAGATAATCGCTCTGCACCTCCAACACCAGCGGCGAATGGCTGACGAGGGTAAAGGTGAAGAACTGCTGCGCGCGCTGGGCCTCATAGAGGGCCGGATGCGGCGTGCGATCGGGGAAGACCAGCCCGTTCAGACAGAACTGTCTGTCATTCGGTTTATCACCAAAATCGCCACCGTAGGCCCAGAAAGGGTTGCCCTGTTCGTCATGCTTCGTCAGCGCCTGATCCACCCAGTCCCAGACGAAGCCGCCCTGCAGACGAGGATGTTTGCGGAAGGCTTCCCAGTATTTAGCGAACCCGCCAAAGCTGTTGCCCATCGCGTGAGCGTATTCGCAGAGGATCAGCGGACGCGTCTCATCCGGCATACCGATCCACTTTTTAATGGACCATTTCGGGACCGCCGGGAAAGATTGGTCCTGATCGACGCGGGCATACATCGGACAGACGATGTCGGTCGCCGCCGTATTCGCCCCGCCGCCCTCATACTGCACCGGACGGCCAGGATCGGTGGTTTTCACCCAGCGGTAAAGGGCGTCATGGTTGGCGCCATGACCGGATTCGTTGCCCAGAGACCAGATGATGATCGACGGGTGGTTACGATCGCGCTGCACCATGCGGGTGACGCGTTCGCTCATAGCAGGCAGCCAGCGCGGATCGTCAGCCAGGCGGCTCATCGGCACCATGCCGTGAGTTTCGATGTTGGCCTCATCCACCACATAGAGCCCATAGCGATCGCACAGGCGATACCAGAGCGGGTGGTTAGGGTAATGCGAGCAGCGCACGGCGTTAAAATTGTGCTGCTTCATCAGCTCAATGTCGCGGCGCATGGTGGCTTCGTCCATTACCTGTCCGCGCTCAGGGTGATGTTCGTGACGGTTTACGCCACGGATCAGCAGCGGCTTGCCGTTGAGCTTCAACAGCCCGTTTGCGATCTCGACACGACGGAATCCCACATCGCAGGCTTCAACGTCCAGGATCTGGCCCTGCGCGTCACGCAACACGAGGGTCAGCCGGTAAAGAGCGGGGATTTCCGCACTCCACAGCGCCGGGTGTTCCACCTTCAGAGAAACATTTACCCTCTCCTGCCAGCTACCGCGCTCATCGACAACCGCAGAGCCCGGCTTGCCGATGGCGCTGGCGATACGCTCTCCGTCCCGCCACAGGTTTACGCTCACCTCGCACTCTGCGTAGACGTTCCCGCCAAGAGTCAGCCCCAGCTGGAGCTGCGCGCGGTCATAATCAGCGTTCAGCTCCGTCACAACGTGATAGTCGGCGATATGGGTATCCGGTTTATGCAGCAGGGTAACGTCGCGGAAGATACCGCTCATCCGCCACATGTCCTGATCTTCGAGATAGCTGCCATCGCACCAGCGCAGCACCATGACCGCCAGCCGGTTGCTGCCTGCCCGCAGAAACGCAGACACGTCAAACTCCGCAGGCAGACGGCTGTCCTGGGAGTAGCCCACCCACTGCCCGTTGCACCAGAGGTGAAAGGCGGAATTAACGCCGTCAAAGACCAGCCGCGTCTGGCCACTTTCCAGCCAGCTGGCGTCCATATCGAATGTGAGCGAGTAACAACCGGTCGGATTCTCGGCCGGGACAAAGGGCGGATTCACCGCAATAGGATAAGTGACGTTGGTGTAGATCGGCGTATCAAAGCCCTGCATCTGCCAGTTGGAGGGAACGGGCATCGCCACCGCATCCGCGCAATCCTCCTGCGTCCAGCTGTCGGGAACCTGCTCTGGCGCAGAAAAAAAGCTGAACTGCCAGTCGCCGTTCAGCGAGCGGATGGCCGGGGTTGGCTCCTCATCCCGCGCGGCGTGCTCATCACGCCAACCGCTCAGCGGGACGTGGGCAGGAAGTCGGTTCCATTGGGTGACACCGGGATTCTCCCAGTCACGACGGGCAAGTAGTGTGCTGAGGGTCAGCGAAGCACGATGGGACATAGTTACCTCTTTGCGAAGCGCTCACAATTTATGGCTACAATGCCCTGTCAGGGTGACAGGGTAAAGCGGGAGAGCGTCATGAAGCGATGGCGATCACAAAAGTGTTAACGACGCGCCAGCTGTTCGGCCAGCAGCGCCAGCGATTTAAGCTGGCGGGCCAGATCGTCACTTCCCTGCGGGATCCCTTCCCGGGCGGTGGAGTGGCGCTCGATAAGCGTCACCGGCAGGCGGGTTTGCGTCGGGGCCGCATCGGTAGTGCCCTGTTGCGCCAGCAGCCACTCCACGCTGCGCAGCCCCGCCTCACGAAACGCCTGACGAACCGTGGTCAGCGGCGGGGTAAACCACGCGCTGTCGGTGGTATCGTCAAAACCGACCACCGAGATCTGGCCCGGCACAGCAATGCCCTTTTCGGCACAGGCGCGCATCACGCCAAGGGCCATCTGATCGTTCGCCACCAGGATCCCCTGCGGGAGAGTCGCCCCGGCGAGCAGCTGATGGCCTTTTTCGTAACCTGAAGCCGCGCTCCAGTCCCCTTCCGCAACCGCACACGGTTCCAGCCCCGCCTCGCCTAAGGCAGACAACCAGCCGGCAAGACGCGCCCGGGCAGAGACGGAACTTTGTGGCCCGCCAAGCAGGGCGATCCGCTGATGGCCCAGCGCCAGCAGATGTTGCGCCCCCAGAGTGGCCCCCTGCCCGGCATCAAACACCAGGCTGTGTACCCGGGCGTCAGGGGAGACATCAAGAAACAGTACCGGGACCGGAAGGGCCTGCGCCTGCAGGCTTTCTGCCTGCACGTCTTCAAGCGGCACGTTGACCAGCAGTCCTTCCACGCGCTGGGCCAGCAGCTCCTGCAGCGCCGCCATGCATTGCTGGGGATTTTCCACCATCGAGATCAGCACGCTCGCCCCGCGCTCGCCTGCTCGGGTCTTCACCGCCGAGGCAATTTGCGAAGGAGCATGCAGGGCCAGATCGGTGGTAATCAGCCCCAGGGTACGGGTGCGTTTACCGGCCAACTGCTGGGCGCCGCGATTGGGAACATAGTGCAGCTCGGCCATCGCCTGCAGCACTTTCTCCCGGGTCCGGGCCGAGACGTAGGCCGCATCATTAATGACCCGTGAGACGGTTTGATAAGAGACGCCCGCGAGGCGGGCAACATCATAGAGCGTTATGGCTTTCATGCGCTTCGCGTTGCAGTGACAGAGGTACCTATTCTGTCATAACGCCTGGCGTAAAGCATGTGAGCGCTTCGCAAATTCAGACAACGCGCTCAGGCTGCGGGGCTAGCGGGCGCGGCCTCTGACGAAACCACGGCAGACAGATCTGGATCAGCGGGCCGATGCTTAACGCATAGAGCACGGTACCGACACCAAAAGTGCCCCCCAGCAGACAGCCAGTCAGCAGAACTGAAATCTCAATCGCCGTACGCACGCTGCGAACCGACCAGCCGGTGCGGGCGTTAATGCCGGTCATCAGGCCATCACGCGGCCCGGCGCCAAATCCGGCCCCGATATACATGCCGGTCGCCAGCGCATTAACGATGACCGCGCTGACCAGCAATACGCAGCGGGCCATCAGCGAATCGATAGCAGGAATAAACGCCAGCGCGACATCGGCAGCCAGGCCAATGGCAATCACGTTACTGATAGTGCCGAGCCCCGGGCGCTGGCGCAGCGGGATCCACAGCAGGAGCACCAACACGCCGGTCAGAATGATGACTGTGCCAATATCCATTCCCAGCAGTTTTGCCACTCCCAGATGGAAAACATTCCAGGGATCGGCCCCCAGATCCGCGCGTACAAACATCGCCGTTGACAGGCCATAGAGGCTTAATCCGACGTAAAGCTGAAGTAATCGACGTAACATGATCGCTCTCCGGTGGTTTCTGCTTTTATCATTGCCTGAAATGGCCCTATGATTAATGACCAGTTTTCAAAAAGTGGACTGCCTGTGTCATCACGTCGATTTGGAAGTCAGTCATTAGTGCGTCTGCTGGGTCACTGGCAGGAGAGCCCTTCCCGTACCCCGCTGTGGCGACAGCTGGCCGATGCCCTGCGCCTGCTGATCCTGGACGGCAGGCTGGCGCTGGATACGCGCCTGCCGGGAGAGCGGGAGCTGGCTTTAACGCTGGAAGTCAGCCGGACCACCGTCAGCAGCGCCCTTGCCCATCTGCGGGATGAGGGCTACCTCGAAAGCCGACACGGCAGCGGATCGCGGGTGATCCTGCCCGACAGCCGCACGCCTCCTACCCGCGCCAACGCCAGTGCGGCGCTGGATCTCTCCACCGCCGCACTGGGCGCCGGGCCGGAGATCCATCAGGCCTATACCCACGCCCTGACCGCCATGACGCAGCATCTGACGCAAACCGGCTATGACCAGCTGGGATTGCTGGCCCTGCGCGAAGCTATTGCCGCACGCTATACGGCGCGCGGCCTGCCGACCCGGGCGGAAGAGGTGATGGTGGTTAACGGCGCCGTCAGCGGGTTGGCGCTGGTACTGCGCATGTTCACCGGGCCAGGCGATCGGGTAGTGGTGGATCACCCCACTTACCCGCTGGCTATCGCGGCGATTCAGGGGGCATCCTGCCGCCCTGTCGGGGTGTCTTTGCCGGAGACCGGCTGGGATATTGACGGCTTTGCCGCCACCCTCGCCCAGACCGCGCCGCGCCTGGCTTATCTGATGCCGGATTTCCACAATCCCACGGGCCGCTGCATGGATGCGACGAGCCGGCAAGCTATCGCCGCGGTGGCTGCCCGGGCCCGTACCCTGCTGGTTGTCGATGAAACCATGGTTGATCTCTGGTTCGATGCGCCTCCCCCTCCGCCGCTGGCTGCCTTCTGCCCGAACGGCAATGTCATTACCCTCGGCTCGGCGGGAAAAAGTTTCTGGGGCGGCCTGCGTCTGGGCTGGGTTCGCGCTCCGGCGCGCACCATCGCCACGCTGGCGCAAACGCGCGATACGCTCGATCTCGGCTCGCCGCTGCTGGAACAGCTGGCGACCCTGTGGTTGATTGAGCAGGGCGAAACCTTTTTACCTGCCCGACGGCAGATGCTGCGTGAGCGACGAGATGGCTGTGCCGCGCTACTGCGGGAGCATTTTCCCGACTGGCGCTTCCAGGTACCGGAAGGGGGCTTATCCTACTGGGTGGAACTGCCGGATATGCTGGCCACTCAGCTCGCCACCCGCGCCGAAGCGGCGGGTATTCATCTGGGGACGGGGACGCGGTTCGGGCTTTCCGGGGCGTTTGACCGCTACCTGCGCATGCCCTTCTCTCTGGAGCCAATGGCGCTGGAAAACGCCCTGGTGCGGATCAAGCCGCTGTGGTTGGCGCTGATTAACGGTGGGCAAAACGTAAAACGTACGCTGGTGTAATCGCCTTTTCGCCGTGGGCGAGTGCAACGTTGATATTAATTACGGGAAAAAAGTGAGCGGGCGCACAAATAATCGCGCATAACGGGCAATTTAAAAATGTCTGACTGTAGTTGTTACAGTCAGACATTTTCAGCATGGGAGGTCAGTGCTGAGCAGGAATAGGAAAACCTTTCAGGGAAATAACAAAACTATCGCCTTCTTTCTTTATTTTTGCGCCGGTATCACACCAGTCAGACGCAATTCGAAAGAATTCATCACTGCCAACATCCCAGCCCAGGCGGACATGTTTGACATAGCCAGAGCGCAGAAGCGTGCAGGCTTCGGAGTAGCTGCTGGCGGTTGATTGTTGATGTTGTTTCATTTTTTCTTCTTCAGAATTTTTCTTAGTGCTTTGATTTCTTTAGGAGTAAATGGAGCTACACTCTCTTCTTCCGTATGCTGATTGTCGATATCCTCCTCCGTCACTCCCGCCTCATCTGCTACAGCAAATGCCATCTGCAGCAGCTTCTCAGTGGTAACGCTGAGATTCTCATTATTCACTTCGGCATAATGACGAAGTTTCTCTTTCAGCGCTTCGTCAATTTTTACATTCAGGACTGCAGTCGTCATCGTTTTTACATCCCTGGCTATTTTTTCTTAAATTAATACACGAAGTTAACATTATTATCCAGATATATATTCTCTGCTTATACATCATAAAAATGTCACACTTACCCTGCAGAAAATTTATGACAGAATAATGACAACCATGTTTCAGTATGATGACAATTTGCGAAATATACAGGTCGGTTTAAAAATATATAATATGCGTACTGTTGTTGAGGATAATGGCGCTGATGGGCTTTGAAGCGATGCTGAGGAGAGCAGAAATGGGTGGGGGCCCTGCCAGCTACATCCCGGCACACACGTCGTCTGCCCTGGCTGCTTCCTTCCGGACCTGACCTGGTGAACAGAGTAGCGTTGCGGGAGAACCAACAGAGCCCCCATTGAGAGCGTTGTTAACCAACGCGCTGGCGCATTATCACTGTACGGGATAGCAATTGCAAGTTAACCGCGTCCGGGTGATGTTTTATTGCGCAAAGCGTTTACAGAGTGGGCGTTTTCTTCCTGTCTTGTCCGTAAATCTTTATCATGCCCTTAACACAGGAGCACAAAATGGACGAGCACGACTCTTTTCCCCAGCGGGTATGGCAGATAGTGGCCTCGATTCCCGAAGGCACGGTCACCACCTATGGCGAGGTGGCGCAGCTGGCGGGTTCTCCCCGTGCAGCGCGGCAGGTAGGCGGCGTGCTGAGAAGGCTGCCTGAAGGCAGCACCCTGCCCTGGCATCGGGTGGTCAACCGCCACGGAGCGATCTCTTTAACCGGGCCAGATTTACAGCGCCAGCGTCAGGCCTTACTCAGCGAAGGTGTGCAGGTGTCGGGAAGTGGGCAAATTGATATGCAGCGTTATCGCTGGCGGTATTGAACTGCCCCTCTCAGACGAGAGGGGCATGAGGCATTAAAGCTGGGTTGGTGCCGGGGTAGCCGTAGAGGGGCTAACCTGAGTTGGTGACGTTGACGGCACCGTTGTCGGCGCACCGCCGCCAGGCTGCAGCGGCAGCGAGGTCTGCTGTACCGGCACCAGGACCAGATCGGCTTTGGTACCGCCCTGGTTGATCACCGGTTTAACGATATCGGTCATCAGGACAACCTTATCGTCGATGGTGATAGCTGCGCTCAGCAGGATGCGGGCGTTAGGCTGAACATCCGCCGGGTTAAACGGCAGTTCAAATTTAAATGGCGCCTGTTTACCCTCGGTACGCGTCGCCCGCTGCGCCAGAACCTTCGATGGCGAATCCGCCAGCGAGGCATCAGACACGGTAACGGTTAACACTGCATCCGGCGGTAAAGCCACCTTCTGGCGGATCCAGATTGTACCTGAGACATTTGGCTGCTGAATGGTCGGCTGCGTCGCTACGCCAGCAGTGTTAGGGTTCGGCGCTGGCGTCTGAATGTCTGCGCTTTTGTCCGCGCAGGCAGAGAGAGCAACCGCTACCGCTAAACCACTTAACATGTGCACGAGTTTCATTGAGTTCTCCTTATCATCAATGCACCAGCGGGATCGATACCGCCAGATGAGTGGTTAACATAAAGATAACGAGACTAAGTGTGGCACAGATCAATTATTTATGCCTGGAATCCCCCTGTTATTCAGATTATTGCACCCATCGGACCACTTGCATTTCTGCGTTATACTCTGCGTATCTTTCGCCACGGCGTATTAATTGAGGACGACTATGAGTCAGGCACTAAGCAATCTGCTGACATTATTAAACCTGGAAAAAATTGAAGAAGGACTCTTTCGGGGACAAAGCGAAGATCTGGGGTTACGCCAGGTTTTCGGCGGCCAGGTTGTGGGACAAGCCCTCTACGCTGCAAAAGAGACCGTACCCCAGGAGCGCTTTGTGCACTCCTTTCACAGCTATTTTCTGCGCCCTGGCGACAGCCAGAAGCCCATCGTGTATGACGTTGAAGTCCTGCGCGACGGCACCAGTTTCAGCGCTCGCCGCGTGGCGGCGGTGCAAAACGGCAAGCCAATTTTTTACATGACCGCCTCATTCCAGGCACCGGAGCCGGGCTATGAGCATCAGAAAGCGATGCCCCCTGCCCCCGCGCCAGACGCGTTGCGTTCGGAGACGGACATTGCCCGCGCGCTGGCGCATCTGCTGCCCCCGCAGGTTAAAGAGAAGTTTCTTTGCGATAAACCACTGGAGATCCGCCCGGTTGAGTTCCATAACCCAATGAAGGGTCATATCGCCGAGCCTGCCCGTCAGGTCTGGATCCGCGCGAACGGCGCGATGCCGGAAGATTTCCGCGTCCATCAATATCTGCTGGGTTATGCCTCCGACTTCAACTTTCTACCGGTTGCCCTGCAACCGCACGGTGTGGGCTTCCTTGAGAAAGGGATGCAGGTTGCCACCATTGACCATTCAATGTGGTTCCACCGTCCGTTTAATATGAATGAGTGGCTGCTGTACAGCGTGGAGAGTACCTCGGCGTCGAGCGCCCGCGGGTTTGTTCGTGGTGAGTTTTATACCCAGGATGGCGTGCTGGTGGCCTCCACCGTGCAGGAAGGAGTGATGCGCAACCGCGGCTGATATGAAAAAGCCGGGTGGCGGCTTCGCCTTACCCGGCCTACAAAAGCACAATCCGTAAGCCCGGTAAGCGTAGCGCCACCGGGCAATACTTTAACTTTACGCGTTGTATGCGTTCTCGCCGTGGCTGTTGACGTCCAGACCTTCGCGCTCCTGCTCTTCCGGTACGCGCAGCCCCACCGTCATGTCCGCCAGTTTGTAGCCGATAAAGGCCACCACACCCGACCAGACCACCGTGATGGCGATACTTTCCAGCTGAACCAGAACCTGATGGCCCATGGTCACGCCTTCCGCATAACCCACGCCGCCAAGGGACGTTGAGGCGAAGAAGCCGGTCATGATGCAGCCGATAATGCCGCACACGCCATGCACGCCAAAGACATCACACGGGTCGTCCACACGCAGAACACGTTTCAGCGCCGTTACGCCCCACAGGCCGGCCAGACCCGCCACGATACCGATGATCAGCGCGCCACCGACACCGACGAAGCCACAGGCCGGGGTGATGCCCACCAGACCGGCAATGGCACCGGAACAAGCACCCAGCAGCGAAGGCTTACCGCGTACCGCCCACTCGCCAAAGATCCAGGAGAGGATAGCGCCCGCCGTCGCCACAACGGTATTCACGAAGGCCAGCGCCGCGATTTCATTTGCTGCGCTTGCTGAGCCAGCGTTAAAGCCAAACCAACCGAAGTAGAGGATAGCTGTGCCAGTAAAGACCATCGGCAGGTTGTGCGGTTTGAACGCTTCTTTGCCGAAACCGACGCGTTTGCCAATCAGGTAAGCCCCCACCAGCCCCGCTACCGCGGCGTTGATATGCACAACGGTACCGCCCGCAAAGTCCAGTGCGCCATGAGAAGCCAGCAAGCCGCCGCCCCAGACCATATGCGCCACCGGCACGTAGGAGAGCGTGAGCCACACCACCACGAAGATCAGCACGGCGGAGAAGCGGATACGTTCCGCCAGCGCCCCGACAATCAGCCCGACGGTGATACAGGCGAACGAGCCCTGGAACGCCACATGGATGTACTGATAGAAGCTGCCCATGACCGCGGTCAGCTCGATATTTTTCAGCATCGCCCAGTTAAAGCTGCCGAAGAAGGCGTTGCCTTCCCCGAAGGCCAGCGAGTAGCCGTAAACCACCCACAGCACACAAACCAGCGCAAAGGTCACCGTCACCTGGGTGAGCATGGAGAGGACGTTTTTGCCGCGGATCAGGCCGCCGTAGAAGAGCGCGATCCCCGGAATGGTCATAAACAGCACTAGCGCGGTGCAAATCATCATAAAGGCGTTATCGGCTTTGTCTGCTACCGCGGGTGCAGCCATTGCCAGCCCCGGCAACAACGCCAGAGACCCCAGACCTGCTTTAAGTGTTGTTGTGTTCATTTTCTCGATCCCTATCACTGTGTGCCTGCTGTTTTACAGTGCCGCTTCGTCGGCTTCGCCTGTACGAATGCGAATAACGCGTTGCAGCTCAGCAACGAAAATTTTGCCGTCGCCAATTTTGCCGGTGTAAGCTGCTTTGCTAATCACGTCGATGACTTCATCCAGCTGATCGTCGGCAATCGCCACGTCAATCTTCACCTTTGGCAGGAAGTTAACGCTGTATTCCGCGCCACGGTAGAGCTCCGCATGCCCCTTCTGTCGACCAAAGCCTTTCACCTCGGTGACGGTCAGCCCTTGAATACCCATTGAAGAGAGTGCTTCACGCACGTCTTCGAGCTTAAATGGTTTGATTACCACGGTAACCAGCTTCATATATCCCCTCCAGTCAGAATTCGGTTTTGGCGAGCTAACGAAGGAGGTATTGCAAGGGGTGTGCCAAAAGTGAAAAGGGCGTGAATACGAGGCATAACGATAGATGGCGAAAAAAAACGCACCATGACAGTGCAGGGTGCGTTTCATTTTTGCACCAACCGATTCAGCGGCTGGCAGGTTGCTTAATTTTAGTGCATCAGGCGCTGAGGGACTCCTCCCGCGCGCTGGCGGCCAGCTCTTCGCCAGCGAGCTGCAGTTGATACATTTGCCAGTAACGCCCTTTCGCCTCAAGCAGTTGCTTATGGGTGCCGCGCTCAACCGCCTGGCCGCGATGAAGCACCAGAATGGTATCTGCCTCAACAATGGTCGACAGACGGTGGGCAATCACCACCAGGGTGGTGTGCTCGCGTACCGCCGCCAGCGCCTGCTGGATAGCCTGCTCGGTGCCGGAATCGATGCTGGCGGTGGCTTCATCGAGGATGAGCACCTGCGGTGTATCGATCAACACCCGGGCCAGCGCTAATAGCTGCTTTTGTCCGACTGACAGATTGTTACCCTGCTCGCCCAGCCGGGTATGGATACCGTCGTGCAGGCCGCGGGCCAGCTCCGCCAGCTGTACTTTCTCCAGCACGTCCCACACCTGCTCTTCGCTAAAGGGCCGCCCCAGCGTCACGTTGGCATAGAAGGTGTCGGCCAGGACCACCGGATCCTGCTGCACCATCGCCACCCCTTTACGCAACACGGCGTGGCTCAGGGTCGACAGCGGGCGCCCATCCAGACGAATTTCACCTTCGGTGAGCGGGTAGTAGCCCATCAGCAGGCTGGCGAGGGTACTTTTACCGCTGCCGGTATGCCCCACCAGCGCGACAAAGCTGCGGGACGGCACCGTCAGGTTGATATCCTGCAATACCAGACGATCGTCGCGATAGGCAAAGGAGACCTGATCAAATTCAATCGCCCCGCTTTGCAGCTCGCGCTCGTCATCGCCATAGGCCTGGCGCGGGCGATCCATCAGCTCAAAGACGCGCTCACCGGCGACAACCGCCTGCTGCAACATCGACTGCTGGGTAGTGAGTTCAATCAGCGGCTCATTAAGACGGCCCAGATAGCTGATAAAGGCATACAGCACCCCCACTTCGATGGTGCCACGGGCGGCAAAGCCAAACTGCATCAGCAGTCCGCACAGTACCAGCGCCGAAAAGAGGCTTAACAGCGGGCGCAGCAGGAAACCGTCCAGACGCAGGGTCTGCATGCGGGCCATGTAGTGTGAGCGGCTGGCCTCGCCCATCCGCTCGCCAAAGCGCGCCTGCTGACGGAACTGCTGAATCACGCTCATGCCATTGATGACCTCGTTAAAGCCATCGTTGATATCCGCCAGATAGGTCCGCACCCGGCGCACAATCGGTGTGCTGTAGCGCTGGTAGATGATCATCACAATCATCACCGCCGGGAAAATCGCCATCGCCACCAGCGCCATGCGCCACTCCAGGCTGAACATCGCCACCAGCATGGCACCCACCAGCGCCGCGCTGCGTAGCACCGTCGCCACCACCGTGACATAGAGATCGCGGATCACTTCCGTATCGTTAGTCACGCGGGAGATAATCTGCCCGACAGGCTGGGTATCGAATGCGCTCAGCGGCTGGCGCAGCGCGGCGTCCATCACGTCGGTGCGCAACTGCTGCACCACCCCGACGGCAGCCTGGTTAAAGAGCAGCGACTGGGCATAGTGCAGCCCCGCCGCCAGCAACTGTAGCCCGACATAGGCCACCGCCAGCCCGGTAACTAAACCGAGCGGCAGATAGTTTTTCGCCACCATGTTGTCGATGAAATAGCTGATCAGTAGCGGCCCGGTCACTTCGGCTATCGCCGCAACCCACAATAGCACCACCGCCAGCGTCAGCGGCTTACGCCACGGCGAGCCATACGCCAGCAGGCGCTTCAGGGTAGGCCACAGCTGGGAAAAACTACGCATCGGCGGCCTCCTCGTCCGTTTCCGGCACCTCATCCAGCGCCGCTTCCAGTTGTTGATAACGGTACATATCGCGATACCAGCCCGGCTGTTCCGCCAGTTGTTCATGCTGCCCGCGCTGGGCAATGTGCCCGTGCTGCATCACCAGAATTTCGCTCGCCTCGGTCAGGGCCGAGAGACGATGGGCGCTGATGATCACCGTGCGCCCCTCCCCCCACTGTCGCAGGTTATGCAGGATCTGATGTTCAGTACGGCCATCGACGGCGGAAAGGGCATCGTCGAGGATCAGGATCTCGGCGTTAAGCAGCAGCGCGCGGGCGATGGAAATACGTTGTTTCTGCCCGCCCGACAGCATCACGCCGCGTTCGCCCACTTCGGTTTCATAGCCCTGCGGCAGGCGCAGGATATCGTCATGGACGCTGGCGAGACGGGCGACATGCTCGATCTCCTCGCGTGTGGCGTGCGGACAACCCAGCGCAATATTATTCGCGACGGTATCGGAGAAGAGGAACGGCGTCTGGCTCACCACCGCAAGGCGGCTGCGCCAGCTATCCAGCCGCAGCTGCGGCAGCGGAATATCGTGGAAGCGGATCTCACCCTGAGGGATATCGAAGTGACGCTGGATCAGCGACAAAATTGTGCTCTTTCCGGCGCCTGTTGGGCCGCAGATGCCCAGCATCTGCCCCGGTTGCAGCGTAAAGTGGACGTTTTCGAGCGTCACCTGTTCCGTCTGCGGATAGCTAAAGGCGCGGACGGCGACATTCAGCTCGCCGCGTCCGTTTGGTACTGTCTCGCTACCGTCGTTGACCACCGGCGCTTCGGCGAGCATGGCGCGGATCCGGCTGTAGGCCGCGCTGCCGCGCTCGACAATGTTGAACATCCAGGCCAGGGCCAGCATCGGCCAGATCATCAGCCCCAGATACATGGCAAAGCTGGTCAGCTGCCCGAGGGTCAGCGAGCCGTTAATCACCATCCAGCTCCCGCCGCCAATGGCCAGCAGGTTAGCGGTGCCGATGGCGATATAAATCGTGGGATCAAAACGGGCGTCAATCCGGGCGACGCGCAGGTTTTTAGCCCCGGTATCCGCCGCGTCGGCGGCAAACAGCGCCGACTGACGATCCTCCAGGCCAAAGGCTTTGATCATCCGGATACTGGTCAGGCTCTCCTGAGTACGGTCGTTAAGAGAGGAGAAGGCCGCCTGCGCCAGCTTGAAACGCTGGTGAAGCTGGTCGCCGTAGCGTTTGATCGCCAGGGCCATCAGCGGCATCGGCAGCAGCGCCAGCAGAGTTAACTGCCAGCTGATTTGGGTCGACATGACGATCAGCACCGCGCAGCCCATCACCAGCGAGTCCACCAGGGTTAATACCCCTTCCCCGGCGGCAAAGACTACGCGATCCACGTCATTGGTGGCGCGGGCAATCAGGTCGCCGGTGCGGTGACGCAGATAAAATTCCGGATGCTGGCGGCTAAGCTGGCGGTAAAAATCTTCCCGCAGCTCGACGGCAAGCTGGTATGACGCACCGAATAACAGCACGCGCCAGACATAGCGCAGCAGGTAGACCACCACCGCCGTCAGGACCAGCGTGCCGATCCACATCATCACCCGTGCGGTGGTGTAATGCTGTTCCGTAACGCCATCCACAACGTAGCCCACCACTTTTGGCGGGATGAGCTGCAGAATGGCAATAATAATAAGCAGGGCGACTGCACCGAGATAGCGTTGCCACTCCCGGCGAAAGTACCAGCTTAACTGAGCAAATAATCGCACGCGGTCTTTTCCTGAGGATTGTATTCCGGGTTATTCAATGGGTAAGGCGGTGGTGTATTTTATCTGTTCCATCGCAAAGCTGGAGGTGACATCCGACAGACCCGGCACGCTGTTGACCAGCCGTTTATAGAAGTCATCATAGCGCTTCATGTCTGCTACCTGTACGCGCATCAGGTAGTCATATTCGCCCGCCATGCGCCAGAAGCCCAGCACTTCCGGCATCTGTGAGACCACGCTGACGAATCCGCAGTACCAGTCGCTACTGTGGTGCTGCGTTTTTATCAGCACAAACGCGGTCAGGCCAAGCCCCAGTTTTTCGGGATCGAGCAGCGCCACACGCCCCAGCAATATGCCTTCGTCTTCGAGCCGTTTCAGGCGTTTCCAGCAGGGCGTGGTGGTCAGATTAACGGCATCCGCCAGCGCCTGCAAAGAGAGGGTGCAGTCGCTTTGCAGTAAGGAGAGCAGCTTACGGTCAATTTTATCTAGCATAACCACCCCGCAGAGAAAATTTTTCTCCTTACATTCTATTTTAAAGGCCAGATAGCAACAATTTTTTCTGTGCTTTTCGCTATGCTGGGCACAAAATGACAAATGGATAATTTCGATGAATAGCACCTGGGTCAAAAACGCCATCAGTGAAATTAACGCTGATTATCAGCGCTCGGCGGACACTCACCTTATTCGCCTTGCCCTGCCCGGTTTTCCGGGTATCCAGCTTTATCTGAAAGACGAAAGTACCCACCCCACCGGCAGCCTGAAACACCGTCTGGCGCGCTCGCTGTTCCTGTACGGGCTGTGTAACGGCTGGATCAATGAAGGCACCACCATTATTGAATCCTCCTCCGGTTCTACCGCCGTCTCTGAGGCCTATTTCGCCCGCCTGCTCGGCCTGCCATTTATCGCCGTTATGCCGTCGTGCACGGCAAAGCGCAAAATCGAACAGATCGAATTTTACGGTGGTCGCTGTCACTTTGTGGAAAGCGCCTGTGAAATTTATGCCGCCTCAGAGATGCTGGCCCGGGAGCTGAACGGCCACTATATGGACCAGTTTACCTTCGCAGAGCGGGCCACCGACTGGCGCGGCAATAATAACATTGCCGACAGTATCTTCCGCCAGATGCAGAATGAGCCCCACCCGGTACCGGCCCATATCGTGATGAGCGCGGGCACCGGCGGCACCTCGGCCACTATTGGCCGCTATATTCGCTGCCAGGGTTACGATACCCGTCTTATGGTCGTGGATCCGCAGAACTCTGTATTCCTGGATTACTGGCAGCAGCGCGATCCTGCTCTGCGCAGCCCGGTGGGGAGCAAAATCGAAGGGATTGGCCGCCCGCGCGTCGAACCGTCGTTTATCCCGGACGTGGTGGACGAGATGCTCCGCGTGCCGGATGCCGCGAGCGTCGCCACCGCCCTCTGGCTGGAAACACAGCTGGGCCGCAAGGTGGGGGCCTCAACCGGCACCAACATGTGGGGCGCGTTACAGCTGGCCGCGCGGATGCGTGAGGCTGGGCAAACCGGCTCTGTCGTGACGCTGCTGTGCGACAGCGGTGAGCGCTATCTGGAGACCTATTACAACGCCGAATGGGTGAAAGCGAATATTGGCGATGTGGCGCCATGGCTTGCGGAAATCACCCGGCTGGTAAAATAAAAAAAAGCCAGACGTTCGTCTGGCTTGCTGGAAGGGTCTCACTATTCGGGGGAATAAGGAAGATCAGGTGTATCCAGCCAATGGGTTAAGAAGTGGGACACGGCCTCGTTGCGGCAGTGTCCAATAACCGGTAAATGCGCCAGCTCGGCGATCAGCTGTGGCATCGCATTGCCCATAATCAGGCCGCGCCCCACGCTGCCCAGCATCTCGCGATCGTTCATCGCATCGCCAAACGCCATACACTCCTGCAGGCTCAGGCCCAGATGTTCGCTCAGCACCGCTAGCGCGGAGCCTTTGTTGCACCCTACCGGCAGCACCTCCAGACAATCGATGGCCGAGAAGGTGAGATGCGCGCGGCTGCCCAGCGCCTCGTTGAGCTGAATGCGCAGGCGGCACAGATCGTCATGATCGCCGCAGAAACAGATTTTCGTCACCGCATGGGCCGGGATACGGCGCAGATCGGTCAGCTGATACTGGAAGCCGCTATAGACGTGCGCTTCGAGCAGCGCCGGGATTTCCTTGCCTGTCAGCCAGCCGGTATCGTTAAAAACGTGAATGCTGGCCTGCGTATCCCATGTGCTGTGCAGCACCTGTTCTGCTACATCCGGGGCGAGATCCTGACGATAAAGCACATCCCCTTCCAGAGAGTGAATGCGCGTGCCGTTGCCGGTAATCAAAAAGGCGTCGAGGGAGAGCGCCCCCATTAAATGACGCATCTCCAGCACATGACGGCCCGTGGCGAAGGTGAGCGTGATATCGCGCTCACGCAGCCGCTTAAGCACGCTTAGCGTCTTATCACCTAAACGGTGATCCGGCATTAACAAGGTGCCGTCCATATCAAATGCCGCCAGCCGCGCCATGGGAACTCCAAAAATGTGAAGGGGTAACTTGTGCAACAGTATTGCCTGGTATATACGGAAGTAATACTGAATAGATGGAAATTATTGTTCCGGGTTTACGATGCGCCAGCTTAATCGACTTAATCAGTACCAGAGACTGTGGCAGCCCTCTGCCGGTGCGCCCCAGCAGGTCAGCGTGGCAGAGCTGGCGAGCCGCTGTTTTTGCAGTGAACGGCACGTCCGCACCCTGCTGCGCCAGGCCCAGGAGGCGGGCTGGCTCAGCTGGCATGCGCAGTCCGGACGCGGAAAGCGCGGCGAGCTGCGCTTCCACGTCTCGCCGGAATCGTTACGTAACGCGATGATGGAAGAGGCGCTGGAAAGCGGACATCAGCAGAACGCCCTGGCGCTGGCACAGCTGGCACCCCAGGCGCTGCGGGCGCTGCTGCATCCTTTTCTCGGCGGGCAGTGGCAGAATGACACGCCGACGCTGCGCATTCCCTATTACCGTCCACTCGATCCGCTCCAGCCTGGTTTTCTGCCGGGTCGCGCTGAACAGCATCTTGTAGGACAGATCTTTTCCGGACTGACCCGGTTCGACGATACCCGCAGCGAACCCGTGGGCGATCTGGCGCATCACTGGGAGATCTCGGCCGACGGGCTGCGCTGGCATTTCTACATTCGCTCCACGCTGCACTGGCACAACGGGGATAAAGTCGAGGCAACTCAGCTCCAGAACCAGCTGGCGAAGCTGCTTACCCTGCCCGCGCTGCGCAAGCTGTTTAACAGCGTGAGGCAAATTGAGGTCACCCATCCTCAGTGTCTGACCTTCGTACTACATCAGCCGGATTACTGGCTGGCGCACCGCCTGGCAAGCTACTGTAGCCGTCTCGCCCACCCAGAAGAGCCTCTGACGGGGAGCGGGCCGTTTCGGCTGGCGATCTTCGACGCGGATCTGGTCCGGCTGGAAAGCCACGAGCAGTACCATCTCGGACATCCTCTACTGAAAGCGATTGAATACTGGATCACTCCTCAGCTTTTTGACCAAGATTCAGGCACCAGCTTTCGCCATCCGGCGCAGATAGCCATCGGTGAGCCGGAGGAGCTTGCCAGCCTGCGGCCGGTCAGTAACAGCATCAGCCTCGGTTTTTGCTACCTCACGCTGAAACAGAGCGACCGTTTAAGCGAGGCGCAGGCCCGCAGACTGATCGACATTATTCATCACACGTCGCTGCTGCATACCCTGCCGCTGGACGAAAACCTCATCACACCGACTCAGGAATTGCTGCCAGGCTGGTCAATCCCGCAGTGGACGCAGGAACAGGAGACCGTTCTGCCGGAAACGCTTACCCTGCTTTATCACCTGCCGGTGGAGTTGCATACCATGGCGGAACAGCTGAAACGCTATCTGGCGCAGGAAGGGTGTCAGCTCCGGGTAATTTTTCATGACGCTAAAACCTGGGACGGCTGCACCGCTCTGGCGGAGGCGGATATCATGATGGGGGACAGGTTAATTGGCGAGGCGCCAGAGTACACCCTGGAGCAGTGGTTGCGCTGCGATGCCCTATGGCCTTATCTGCTCAGCGCGCCGGAATTTGCCCACCTGATGGCGACCCTGGATGCCGTTCAGACCCAGCCCGACCCATCTGCCCGCCATCTGGCGCTGAAAGAGGTTTACTCTCGCCTGATGGCGCGTGGCGTGCTGACGCCCCTGTTCAACTATCAGTACCAAATCAGCGCCCCGCCGGGGGTAAACGGCATCCGCCTGAATCCGCGCGGCTGGTTTGATTTTACCGAGGCCTGGCTGCCTGCGCCGAAAACGTGAAGAAGCTGGTCGCCGTCACGGGCAGACGTTACCATAGGTTTTTAACCGTCAAAGTTGGGAAGATTAATGAAACGTGCCGTTGTCGTGTTCAGTGGAGGTCAGGACTCCACGACCTGTCTGGTTCAGGCTCTGCAGCAATATGATGAAGTCCATTGTGTGACTTTTGACTATGGTCAGCGCCATAGCGAAGAGATTGAGGTCGCGCAGAAACTGGCGGTGAAACTCGGCGCACGGGCGCATAAGGTGCTGGATGTCACCCTGCTCAACGAACTGGCGGTGAGCAGCCTCACCCGGGACAGCATTCCGGTGCCGGACTACGAACCGGATGCCGAGGGGATCCCGAATACCTTCGTACCGGGGCGTAATATCCTCTTCCTGACCCTGACGGCCATCTATGCTTACCAGGTGAAAGCCGAGGCAATCATTACCGGCGTGTGCGAAACCGATTTTTCCGGCTACCCGGACTGCCGCGACGAGTTTGTTAAAGCCCTCAACCACGCCGTGAACCTCGGCATGGCCAAAGATATCCGCTTTGAAACGCCGCTGATGTGGCTCGATAAAGCCGAAACCTGGGCGCTGGCCGACTACTGGGGCAAGCTGGATCTGGTGCGTAACGAAACGCTGACCTGCTACAACGGCATCAAAGGCGATGGCTGCGGCCAGTGTGCGGCGTGTAATCTGCGCGCTAATGGCCTGAATCACTATCTGGCGGATAAAGCCGGGGTGATGGCGGCCCTGAAAAAGAAAACCGGTCTTAACTAATTCGGGCCAGTCTGCCGGGTGAAGGCTCCGCTTCGCCCGGCATCAGAAGCGGGGTTATTTGATTAACAGCTCCAGCTTCTCACGTAACTCCCCCTCCAGCGGCAGCGCTTTCTGCGTTTTCAGATCGATGCAGACAAAGGTAATTAACGCATCTGCCACCACCTGTCCTTCCGGCTCCAGGGTAATCACCTGACTCAGTACTCCACTTTTTCCGTTTAACTGCTGTAGCTGGCTGGTCACGGTGAGTAGATCGCTGAGCACTGCGGGACGGCGATAGTTGATATTGATGTTCACCACCACAAAAGCGATACGGTGTGCGGTCATCCATTGAAAACTGTCGCTGTTTTCCAGTCCATCCCAGCGCGCCTCTTCGAGGAACTCCAGATAACGGGCATTATTAACATGTTGGTAAACATCCAGGTGGTAGCCGCGAACTTTGATTTGGGTCTGCATAGCGCAATAGCCTTCAGGGTAGTTAATTATAAGATTCAGAGGTCACAACTGGTATGACCTCTTTATCCTGGCAAATTTTTGCCACTGTGCAAGTTATTACAGCATCAGATGCGCAAGATTACGTTCCACCAGCGCCCCACCCATACCCGGAACCTGCCGGAGATCGTCCAGGGTTTTAAACGGACCGTACTCTTCGCGGTAACTGACGATCGCCTGGGCTTTCTTTATCCCTACGCCATTCATCACCTTTGCCAGCTCCTCTGCCGATGCAGAATTAATGCTGACCCGCACCCCTTCCTCTTCGCCATTATTGCTGCTCGCGATGGCTTTCGACTGCGGTGACGATGTAGCGGAAGCCGACGGCTCAGATTTGCTTTGTGTGACCTGCGTTTTCGCGACCGAGGGTGCCGCCAGCGCGCTGTGGCTCAACCCCGCCGTTACGATGGCAAGCGTGACAAAAAGGGCTTTGATTCCATGTTTCATGCTGTTTTCTCCTTGTTTGTTGACAGCCCCCTTACCTTATTCGGGCCGCTTTTCAGGAACAAACAGCAGATTGCAGAAATGGAAAAGGCCGCGAAAGCGGCCTTTTGGTATTGCAGTATGTTGCTTAAGTTTGCGAGCAGCGCCGTAATTACTGCTGAGTGATGATATCGCCCAGCTTAATTTTGGCTTCTTTACGCAGATTGCTCATCAACGCTTCGAAAGCGATTTGCGCGTTGTTCTGGGTGATACCCTGAACCATCGCTTTCTTCTGCGCTTCCGGCATGGTGCCCGCTTTGACTTCGTCCAGCGCCAGAATCACCACGTTGCCCTGCATATCGTTGGCGATACCAAAGCTCGGTTTGTCTTTCGCAGGCTGGCTCAGGGTAAATGCCGCCTGGCTGATCGGATCCTGACCGGTACGGCTCAGGGTCTTCGCCTCACCAAAGCTCAGGCCAGCCGCTTTCAGCGCTTCATCACCTTTACCGGCTTTCAGCTCAGCCAGCAGCTTTTCAGCATCCAGCTTCGCCTGCTGAACGGCTTTGTTATGCTTCACCAGCGCAGTAATCTGATCTTTCACCTCGTCCAGCGGCTTAACAGCCTCCGGCTTGTGCTCACTCACACGCAGAACAAAGGCGCGGTCGCCGTCCACGGTGATGATGTCGGAGTTGCTGCCCGGGGTGCCGTTTTCGCCCACCAGACCGCCACTGAAGATGGCATCCGCTACTGGCTTGAAGTTCAGCTCTTCCGGCAGGTTGTCACGATCAAACCAACCGGTGGTGACCGCTTTCGCGCCCGCAGCCTGCTCAGCACCCGCCAGGGATTCGTTGTCGTTGCTGGCCGCATCGCTCACTTTCTGCTGCAACGCATAGAAGCCATCCAGCGCTTTCTCCTGCTTCACTTTCGCCGCGATCTCATCATGGACGTCAGCCAGCGGTTTGGTTGTCGCAGGGGTGATATCATCCAGACGTGCCACCAGGAAACCGACGGAAGATTTAATCACGCCAGAAAGTTGACCTTTCTCTTTCAGGCCGGCATTTTTCAGCTCGTCCGGAGTGGTCGCCTCTTCCAGCCAACCCATGTCACCGCCGTTTTTCGCAGAGATGATATCGGTGGACTTCTCTTTTGCGACCGTTGCAAAGTCGGTGCCTTTATTCAGCTCATCCAGCGCCGCTTTAGCGTCAGCTTCCGTTTTGGACTGGATCACGCTGTAACGGTTACGCTGTGGCTGAGTGAACTGATCCTGATGCTGATCGTAGTAAGACTGGATCTCCGCATCGGTGGCGTTTTCCTGCATCGCAGCTGCATCCAGCTTGATGTAGCTCACGCGGAACTGTTCCGGGGCGGTGAAGTTGTTTTTATTCTGCTCGTAGTAGCTTTTCACCTCTTCGTCGCTCGCCTGCTGCTTAGCTGCCAGGGCATTAACGTCGAAAGTGGCTTCGCGCACGACGCGCTGCTGAGCAACCAGCGTCGCCAGCTCGTCCGCTTCGCCCTTAAGCATGAAGTCGGTGCCCACAACAGCGTTAATAAGCTGCTGAGTGGTGAGCTGATTGCGCAGTGCCTGAGCGTATTGATCCGGCGTCATCCCCATCTGATTAACGATGGCGGTATAACGGGTGTTATCGAATTTGCCGTTATTCTGGAAAGCAGGGGTCGCGAAAATCGCACTCTTCACCTGGTCATCGCTGATGCTCAGACCCAGTTCACGGGCATACTGATCCAGCAGCGCTTCATCGATAAGACGGTTCAGCGTCTGCTGACGCAGGTTCTTCATGTACCCTTCGTTCGCCGCCAGTTCAGAGAACCGGTCGCCCAGTTGTTGCTGCATGCGGTTACGTTCACCGGCAAATGCATTTTCAAACTGCCCACGGCTAATTTCCTGGTCGTTCACTTTTGCGGCGTAGTTTGCACTACCGCCAATCAGGTATCCGCTCACGCCGGTCAATATGAACGACACGATAATGATACCGAAAATAATCTTGAGCACGAGACTGTTAGCAGCCGTGCGTAAGCTGTCCATCATGGTGTAACCACACTCCGCTGTAGGTGACTGGTGACCTGACGCTGGCGGAATCCTGACCGCAGCGCGTAAAGGCGTATTGTGACAAGAAACCGGGGCTATTGTCAGCCCACAACTCGCATAAACTCACATAAATCAGGTCTGGACAAACAAAAAAGGCACATCAAATGATGCGCCCTTGTACTTTTCAACTTCCCTGAAGTAAGAAAGCGATCAGTTTACCGCGTCTTTCAGCGCTTTGCCGGCACGGAAGCCAGGCACTTTAGCAGCAGCGATGGTGATCTCTTTACCGGTCTGAGGGTTGCGGCCAGTACGGGCAGCACGCTCTTTAACAGCAAAAGTACCAAAACCTACCAGCGCTACGTCGTCCCCAGCCTGCAGAGATTCGGTAACAGAAGCAATCAAAGCATCTAACGCACGTCCAGCCGCAGCTTTGGAGATGTCAGCACCCGCAGCAATTTTGTCAATCAGTTGAGATTTATTCACTCTTCTCTTCCTCTCTTTATAATTTATATCGCGTCTGAATCCTTCACAACGCGACCGCGCAGCAGTTATATCAGGCCTGCCATGACCTTACAACACCCGTTGTTGATGGCTAGCCCAATCAGCAATCTAAATTAGCTATACAAAAAAAGGCTGGCAAGCCCGAAATAGCTTACCAACCTTTATTTTATTGACGCTCTTTGCGCGAGGTCACTATTTTGCGGTCACAACCTGCATTCCTGAAGGCTCATTCTGCAACGCAAGTGTCAGAACTTCCTCAATACGTTTCACCGGATGAATCTCCAGATCGGCGATAACGTTATCCGGAATCTCTTCCAGATCGCGCTTATTCTCATACGGGATGAGGACCGTTTTAATGCCACCGCGGTGTGCCGCCAGCAGTTTCTCTTTCAAACCACCAATCGGCAATACCTGGCCACGCAGGGTGATTTCACCGGTCATTGCCACATCGGCACGAACCGGGTTACCGGTCAGGCAAGAAACCAGCGCGGTACACATAGCGATACCTGCGCTTGGGCCATCTTTCGGCGTTGCCCCTTCCGGCACGTGAACGTGAATATCGCGTTTTTCGTAGAAGTCCGGATTAATACCCAGTTTTTCCGCACGCGCGCGCACCACGGTCAGCGCAGCCTGAATGGACTCCTGCATCACTTCACCCAGCGAGCCGGTGTAGGTCAGCTTACCTTTACCCGGTACGCAGGCGGTTTCAATGGTCAGCAGATCGCCGCCCACTTCCGTCCATGCCAGACCCGTTACCTGTCCGACGCGGTTTTCGCTGTCCGCACGGCCATAGTCGTAGCGCTGAACACCGAGGTATTCGTGCAGGTTGTCGCCAGTGATTTCAATGTGCTTCAGCGATTTATCGAGCAGCAGCTGTTTAACCGCCTTACGACACAGCTTGGAGATTTCACGCTCCAGGCTACGCACGCCCGCTTCACGGGTGTAGTAACGAATAATGCCGATAATCGCGCTGTCATCAACGGTCAGTTCGCTCTCTTTCAGGGCGTTACGTTCAATCTGCTTCGACAGCAGGTGACGACGGGCAATGTTCAGCTTTTCGTCTTCGGTGTAGCCAGAAAGACGGATCACTTCCATACGATCCAGCAGCGGTGCCGGGATGTTCATGGAGTTAGAGGTCGCCACGAACATCACATCGCTCAGGTCGTAGTCCACTTCCAGGTAGTGATCGCTAAACGCCACGTTCTGCTCTGGATCCAGCACTTCAAGCAGGGCTGAAGCCGGATCGCCACGCATATCGGACGACATTTTGTCGATCTCATCCAGCAGGAACAGCGGGTTTTTAACGCCCACTTTCGCCATCTTCTGGATCAGTTTGCCCGGCATTGAGCCGATATAGGTCCGCCGGTGACCGCGGATTTCCGCCTCGTCACGCACGCCGCCCAGCGCCATACGGATGTATTTACGACCGGTGGCTTTGGCAATGGACTGCCCCAGAGAGGTTTTACCTACCCCCGGCGGCCCGACCAGGCAGAGAATTGGCCCCTTGAGCTTATTCACACGGCTCTGAACCGCAAGATACTCAAGGATGCGGTCTTTGACACGCTCAAGACCGTAGTGGTCGGTATCCAGGATCTCCTGGGCCTGACGCAGGTCTTTTTTGACCTTGCTGCGGGCGTTCCACGGAACCTGAACCATCCACTCGATATAGCCGCGTACAACGGTCGCTTCAGCCGACATCGGAGACATCATTTTCAGCTTCTGCAGCTCTGCTTCCGCTTTCTCTTTCGCCTCTTTTGGCATCTTCGCCGCGTCGATCTTACGCTTCAGCGCTTCGTTTTCGTCCGGCGCGTCGTCCATCTCGCCGAGCTCTTTCTGAATAGCCTTCATCTGCTCGTTCAGATAGTACTCGCGCTGCGATTTCTCCATCTGCTTCTTCACGCGGTTGCGAATGCGTTTCTCAACCTGCAGCAGATCGATTTCAGACTCCATCATCGCCATCAGGTATTCCAGACGCTCATTGACGTCGGACATTTCCAGCACGGACTGTTTATCCGCCAGCTTCAGCGGCATGTGCGCAGCGATGGTGTCAGCCAGACGTGCAGGATCGTCGATGCTGTTCAGCGACGTCAGCACTTCTGGTGGGATTTTTTTGTTCAGCTTGATGTAGCCTTCAAACTGACTGATCGCGGTGCGAACCAGCACCTCCTGCTCACGCTCGTCCAGCTGAGGTGAGTCAAGGTATTCGGCTTTTGCTGCGAAGTGTTCGCCATCATCAGATAGCGTGGTAATACGCGCACGCTGCAGCCCCTCGACCAGCACCTTGACGGTGCCATCAGGCAGCTTCAGCATTTGTAAAATAGAGGCCACGGTCCCGACGGTGAAAAGATCGTTTACACCCGGCTCATCCGTTGATGCTTCTTTCTGCGCAACCAGCATGATTTTTTTATCATGATCCATGGCGGCTTCAAGGCAACGGATAGATTTTTCCCGCCCTACAAATAAGGGTATGACCATGTGCGGATAAACCACCACATCGCGCAACGGCAATACGGGGATTTCAATGCGTTCAGAACGCTCAGGATTCATAGAGCTCTCTCTTAGTTTAGTGTCCGCCTGGTAAGCTGGTCATGAGACTGTGCTTCACATAACCATTAACATGTAATCCAGTATATGGGGATGTTTCCCACACATTCAACGCCATGTTTACGGAAAAATAAAAGGGGGGATTAAATCCCCCCTTTTTGATTAACTACTTGTATGCTCTGGTGAATTATTCGCCAGATGCCTGCTGCGCTTCCGGCGTACCGTAAATCAGCAGCGGCTTGCTTTGACCGGCAATCACGGACTCGTCGATAACCACTTTCTCAACCTCTTCCAGAGAAGGCAGGTCGTACATGGTATCGAGCAGGGCTGCTTCAACAATAGAACGCAGGCCACGCGCACCGGTTTTACGCGCCATCGCTTTCTTGGCAATCGCGTCCAGCGCTTCGTCGCGGAACTCCAGCTCAACGCCTTCCAGATTGAACAACGCCTGATACTGCTTGGTCAGGGCATTTTTCGGCTCTTTCAGAATTTGAATCAGCGCATCTTCGCTCAGTTCTGTCAGCGTGGCGACAACCGGCAGACGGCCAATGAACTCAGGGATCAGACCAAACTTGATCAGATCTTCTGGCTCAACCTGCATCAGCAGCTCGCCCTCTTTCGCTTTTTCAGACTTCGCTTTTACGGTGGCGCCAAAGCCAATACCCGAGCCGGTTTCAACACGGTTAGCGATGACTTTATCCAGACCGGCAAACGCGCCGCCACAGATAAACAGGATCTTGGAGGTATCAACCTGCAGGAACTCCTGCTGAGGATGCTTACGACCGCCCTGCGGTGGAACCGCGGCAACCGTCCCTTCGATCAGTTTCAGCAATGCCTGCTGCACACCTTCACCGGACACGTCACGGGTGATCGATGGGTTATCGGATTTACGCGAGATTTTATCGATCTCATCGATATACACGATACCGCGCTGTGCCTTCTGCACATCGTAATCACATTTCTGCAGCAGTTTCTGGATGATGTTTTCCACATCTTCACCCACATAACCGGCTTCGGTCAGGGTGGTGGCATCCGCCATAGTAAATGGAACATCCAGCAGACGTGCCAGGGTTTCTGCCAGCAGGGTTTTACCGGAACCGGTTGGGCCGATCAGCAAAATGTTACTTTTGCCCAGCTCAACGCCGTTGCTGTTATCCCCGTTACGCAGACGTTTGTAGTGGTTGTACACCGCCACTGCCAGCACTTTTTTCGCCTGTTCCTGACCGATGACATAGTCGTCAAGATGATGACGAATCTCATGCGGGGTCGGTAACGCGCTGCGCTCACGGTGTGGTGCGACTTCTTTAATCTCTTCGCGGATGATGTCGTTACATAAGTCGACACATTCGTCGCAGATATACACGGATGGCCCGGCAATCAGTTTGCGCACTTCATGCTGGCTTTTGCCGCAAAAAGAGCAGTAAAGCAGTTTGCCCGATCCATCTTTGCGTTTATCTGTCATGAGTCAAAACCTCTTTTTAAGTTCTTTGTGCCGCACATGACGACGCAAATGCCATTCTCAGACGCAAGCTGCTCGTAAGCAAAGTGCCGCCCTACCATAGTATAGCGGCACACCCGCGTCGTGGGCATCAATTACGATGGGTCAAAATGGAGTCGACTAAGCCGTACTCAACTGCCTCTGGTGCGGACAGGAAGCGATCGCGCTCGGTATCACGCTCGATCTGCTCAAGTGATTGACCCGTGTGGTGAGCCATAAGTTCATTCATGCGCCCTTTAACTTTCAGAATTTCACGGGCGTGAATCTCAATGTCTGTCGCCTGGCCCTGGTATCCGCCCAGCGGCTGGTGGATCATAACGCGCGAGTTAGGCAGGCAGAAACGCTTGCCTTTCGCCCCTGCGGTCAGCAGGAATGCGCCCATCGATGCCGCCTGGCCCATACAAATGGTGCTCACATCAGGCTTGATGAACTGCATGGTATCGTAAATGGACATCCCGGCGGTGATAACGCCACCCGGGGAGTTAATGTACAGGTAAATGTCTTTTTCCGGGTTTTCCGCTTCCAGAAACAGCATCTGCGCCACGATCAGGTTCGCCATGTGGTCTTCCACCTGGCCGGTCATGAAGATAACGCGTTCTTTAAGCAGACGGGAGTAGATATCAAAAGAACGTTCACCGCGAGAGGTCTGTTCAATAACCATTGGCACCAGCGCCATATGGGGTGCAAAGTTATCTCGTTCGCCACTGTATGACATTTCCGTCTCCTGGATAAAAAATGAAAATACCTGCTGTACTGATTGTAACCTTGCGGACGGATTATCAGCCAGTCTCTTTAATACTGCTTCCCCACTAATGGGGATGGCTCAGCCCTATTTCAAGCATAACAATCTTTTGTTGTAACGCTAACACTGAAAAGGCGTTTTATCACGCTTCGTGATTTATAACTGTGATAAAAAAAACCCGCCGCCGAAAGGCAACGGGTTTTTTGCTCAAACTTTAAACAAAGCGGGCAGAATTACGCCTGCTGGTTCATCAGTTCGTTGAAAGAAGTGGCTTTTTCGGACACTTTCGCTTTGGCCAGAACCGCTTCAACAGCCTGCTCTTCCAGGGCGACATTGCGCATGTTTTCCATCAGCTCTTTGTTGCTGCCATAGAAAGCAACAACTTCTGACGGATCTTCATAGGCAGAAGCCATCTCTTCGATCAGGCCTTTAACGCGCTCTTCGTCAGCTTTCAGCTCGTGGGTACGAATCACTTCGCCCAGCAGCAGACCAACGACAACGCGGCGTTTAGCCTGCTCTTCGAACAGCTCGCGTGGCAGTTCCAGCGCTTGCTTCTCGTTACCACCGAAACGCTGTGCAGCCTGACGGCGCAGAACGTCGATTTCGCTGTCGATCAGCGCAGACGGGATCTCGATCTCGTTAGCTTTAACCAGACCTTCGATAGCCTGAGACTTCACGCGGTTACGCACGGCGCCTTTCAGCTCGCGTTCCATGTTTTTACGCACTTCTGCACGCAGACCTTCAACAGAACCATCTTCAACGCCGAAACGTTTGATGAAATCTTCAGTCAGTTCTGGCAGCTCGCGGTCTTCAACTTTCTTCAGGGTAATGGCGAACTTAGCCGCTTTACCTTTCAGGTTTTCAGCGTGGTACTCTTCCGGGAAGGTCACATCGATGGTGAACTCTTCGCCAGCGCTGTGGCCTTTGATACCCTCTTCGAAGCCTGGGATCATACGACCCTGGCCCATCGCCAGTACGAAGTCAGATGCTTTACCGCCTTCGAACTCTTCGCCGTCTACAGAGCCGGTGAAGTCGATGGTGACACGGTCTTCTGCGTCAGCAGCGCCGTCTTTGTCTTTCCAGGTCGCCTGCTGCTTACGCAGGGTGTCCAGCATGCCGTCAACGTCAGCTTCAGTCACTTCAACGACAGGTTTTTCAACTTCAATCGTTTCCAGGCCTTTCAGCTCAACTTCTGGATAGACTTCGAACTCTACCGCGTAGGTGAAGTCTTCGCCCAGTTTGTATTCACCCGGAACATAGGTCGGGGAACCGGCTGGGTTGATTTTTTCTTTGATGATCGCGTCAACAAAGTTGCGGCTCATCAGGTCACCCAGCACGTCCTGGCGAACAGAAGCGCCATAACGCTGAGCAACGACATTCATCGGTACTTTGCCCTTACGGAAGCCGTCAATACGGACTTTCTTCGCTACGTTGACCAGCTCGCTTTTTACAGCGTTTTCGATGCTGTCAGCAGCGATTGTAATCGTTACACGGCGGCCAAGGCCTTGAGTGGTTTCAACTGAAACTTGCATCTTGTTACCTCAAAAAAATCACAGTGCTCGGTCAACTCTGAATTTGCCTCGCAATACCGGGATGCTCTCTTGTAGCAGATTCACATTCCCTGTCGCCAGAATCATCCCGAAGACATTCATTAAGACGCGGCATTATAGCGGCATCACTTTAGTGAGTCGAGAACGGTTGGCGTATGTTGCTGCGGCTTTTTTCACAAATTAAGGCTATTTTTAGCCTTAAAATCGCGCCACCGGCTCAAAACCCGGACAAAACAAAACGGCCCGCAGGCCGCTTTGACGTAATCTTTATGCAACATACTGGAAAAGCTCCTGCTGTTGCAAACAGGATTTATTACGCGATCGTTCCGGCTCCCCGGCACGGTGGCGATGCGAAAATCGTATCCTGTAACCCCTTCCACTCTTTGATTGTATAAGTGTGGAGCGCCAGCGCATGGACCGTGGTCGAGAGCTCTTCCGTCAAGGTTCCGTAAATCATACGGTGACGGTTGAGAAAACGCTCGCCAGCGAAACGGTCACTGACCAGCACCACTTTAAAGTGGCTCTCAGAGCCTGCCGGTACGTTATGACGATAGCTTTCGTCGACGACTTCAAGGAACACAGGTTCAAACGCCGCCCTTAACTTATCTTCAATCTGTTCACGTATCATCATGAAATTACTCCTCCGACAACGCTGAGATGTCACCCATCCCTTTAAATGTTAGCCGCTTTTACCGCTTGCATAACAACAAGACAACAAAAATTTAGCTTTCGTCTGATTTTCTCATTCAACCGTATGAAGTCCTATAAGGGAAGCGTCGTTTTGTCGTTCGAATAACGGAAAAGCGTTTCAGGTGGTCAGTTTTCAGACAAGGCGATGAATTTACATGCGTTGACCACTTCCCCTTGCCGTTGGCGATGTTATGATGGCGGCAATTTTTATCTCTATATGCTTACGATTCGTTGAGAGCCTGAACATGTTAAAAAAACTCTTTTTCCCTTTAGTCGCCCTGTTTATGCTGGCTGGCTGCGCGACCCCGCCAACCACCATTGATGTTTCGCCAAAGATCACCCTGCCACAGCAGGATCCAAGCCTGATGGGCGTGACCGTAAGCATTAACGGCGCAGACCAGCGTCGCGACCAGGCGCTGGCGAAAGTCACCCGCGACAACCAGGTTGTCACCCTGACCGCTTCCCGCGATCTGCGTTTCCTGCTGCAGGAAGTGCTTGAGAAGCAGATGACCGCTCGCGGTTATATGGTTGGCCCAAGCGGCGCGGTGGATCTGCAGATCATCGTGAACAACCTGTACGCTGACGTCTCTCAGGGCAACGTGCGCTATAACATCGCCACCAAAGCCGATATCGCTATCATCGCTACCGCGAAGAACGGCAACAAAATGAACAAAAACTACCGTGCAAGCTACTCTGTTGAAGGTGCGTTCCAGGCCTCTAACCAGAACATTGCTAACGCGGTTAACAGCGTGCTGACCGACACCATCGCCGATATGGCGCAGGACACCAGCATTCACGAATTCATCAAGCAGAACGCACGTTAAGTCTGCCTGCTGACCCGGCCACCGGTCGGGTCAGTATTACCTCATGTCCAGTCATTACTTACGCATTTTCCAGCAGCCTAAATCAGCTATCTTGCTGATCCTCGGTTTTGCCTCCGGTTTACCCCTTGCCCTGACATCCGGCACGCTCCAGGCGTGGATGACCGTCGAAAATATCGATCTTAAAACTATCGGCTTCTTCTCGCTGGTCGGTCAGGCCTATGTCTTTAAGTTTTTATGGTCACCAATGATGGACCGCTACACGCCGCCTTTCCTCGGCAGGCGTCGTGGCTGGTTGCTGATGACCCAGGCGATGCTGCTGCTGGCGATTGCCGCCATGGGCTTCCTTGAGCCTGCGTCGCAGCTGCGCTGGATGGCTGCGCTGGCGGTGGTGATCGCGTTTTGCTCTGCGTCGCAGGATATCGTATTTGATGCCTGGAAAACGGACGTGCTTTCAGCCGAAGAGCGCGGCGCCGGTGCCGCCATCAGCGTTCTGGGTTACCGTCTGGGCATGCTGGTCTCAGGCGGGCTGGCCCTGTGGCTGGCGGACAGATACCTCGGCTGGCAGGGGATGTACTGGCTGATGGCCATCCTGCTTATTCCCTGCATGATCGCCACAATTCTTGCCCCGGAACCGAGCGATGTGATCCCGGTCCCCCGCTCCCTTGAGCAGGCTGTGGCTGAACCGTTGCGTGACTTTTTTGGCCGTAACAACGCCTGGCTCATTCTGCTGTTGATTGTGTTGTACAAACTTGGCGATGCGTTTGCGATGAGCCTGACCACGACCTTCCTGATACGCGGAGTGGGCTTCGATGCTGGTGAAGTGGGGGTCGTTAACAAAACGCTGGGGCTGATTGCCACGATTATCGGCGCGCTCTACGGCGGCGTGCTGATGCAGCGCTTAAGCCTGTTTCGTGCCCTGCTGATTTTCGGCATTCTGCAGGGGATTTCGAACGCCGGATACTGGCTGCTCTCCATCACCGATAAGCATATGCTCAGCATGGCGACGGCGGTGTTCTTCGAAAACTTGTGTGGTGGGATGGGGACAGCCGCGTTTGTCGCACTGCTGATGACCCTGTGCAATAAATCGTTTTCCGCCACGCAGTTCGCCCTGCTCTCGGCGCTCTCTGCGGTAGGTCGCGTCTACGTTGGCCCTATCGCGGGCTGGTTCGTTGAAACGCACGGCTGGGCGGAGTTCTATCTGTTCTCTGTGTTTGCGGCCATTCCTGGGCTGCTCCTGTTATTAATATGCCGCCGTTCGCTGGAATATACCCAGCAAACCGAACACTTTATGGAAAGGACGCTCTATCCGTCCGCCTATCGCTTCGCCTTAAGAATCTTGCTGGCGGGCTGTCTGATGCTGGCGCTGTGGCTTGTCGTGGCGATTATGAATGCCACGACCACCCTCGATCTGCCGTTTACCCTGCTGCTGCTTGATGTGGGTGCGCTGCTGGCGATGGTCGGGATCGTGACCGGTGCGCTTCTCGATTATCTGGCCATGCGTAAAACCCAAACGGCGTAAAATGATAAAAAACGGTTATTTGCCGTTGTAATCACCTTGTGAAATTATAACGGTAAATAAATCTGTCCAGTTCAAAATAATATTTGTTGTTTCGTGCGTCTTAGAATTCCGGAAATTATTGGAAGCGGTAATAAACCCTATTTTCCTTTAACCGATTCAGCAACCGAAAGATTAATTTTCCGTTTTTTAATTGTCTTTTTATTGCAAATTATTTGTTAATTATTTGTGTCTTTTTCACAATGGTTATACCAATTAACCCCTTTCCCCTCCCGACAGGACTGGATTCGTTATAAGCCGCGTATGACGGGACTCCTGTCCGGGATTGGCTATACTTTGCAACATGTGTGACTTATCCGGCAGAACCCGGTAACACGTTACTGACACAGTCCTAATGATGTTTACAGTAATGTAACCTTCCCGTAAAATGCCCCCACACTTTAAACGCCACCAAGGTCCCCGTGGAATTGAGGTCGTTAAATGACACTTAGGAAATACAATAAAGGTTTGGGCTGGTTGTCGTTAATTGCAGGCACTGTATTACTCAGTGGCTGTGATTCTGCGCTTCTGGACCCCAAAGGACAGATTGGACTGGAACAACGTTCCCTGATTCTGACGGCTTTCGGCTTGATGATGATCGTCGTTATTCCTGCCATTTTGATGGCTATTGGTTTCGCCTGGAAGTACCGTGCGAGCAACAAAGATGCGAAGTACAGCCCTAACTGGTCACACTCCAATAAAGTGGAAGCTGTGGTCTGGACGGTGCCTATCCTGATCATCCTGTTCCTTGCCGTGCTGACATGGAAAACCACTCACTCGCTCGAGCCGAGCAAACCGCTGGTTCACGATGAGAAACCTATCACCATCGAAGTGGTCTCCATGGACTGGAAATGGTTCTTCATCTACCCGGAACAGGGCATTGCTACCGTGAATGAAATCGCCTTCCCGGCGAACACTCCGGTAGAGTTCAAAGTGACCTCTAACTCCGTGATGAATTCCTTCTTTATTCCGCGTCTGGGCAGCCAGATTTACGCGATGGCCGGTATGCAGACTAACCTGCACCTGATTGCCAACGAAGCAGGCACCTATGACGGTATCTCCGCCAGCTACAGTGGTCCGGGCTTCTCTGGTATGAAGTTCAAAGCCATTGCCACACCTGACCGTGCCGCTTTCGACCAGTGGGTCGCTAAAGCGAAACAGTCCCCGAACACCATGTCTGACATGGCTACGTTCGAAAAAGTGGCAACGCCTAGCGAATACAACAAAGTGGAGTACTTCTCTAACGTGAAACCGAATTTGTTCAAAGATGTCATTGGCAAATTTATGGGACATGGCAAGAGCATGGACGTGACCCAGCCTGAAGGCGAGCACAACTCGCACGAAGGTATGGAAGGCATGGACATGAGCCACGCGGAAACCGCTCACTAAGGGGCCGAGGAAGAAAATGTTCGGAAAATTGACACTGGATGCAGTGCCGTACCATGAACCTATTATCATGGTTACGATTGCTGCAATTATCATTGGTGGCGCGGCCTTAGTTGGCCTGATCACTTACTTCGGTAAGTGGAGCTACCTGTGGAATGAGTGGCTGACTTCGGTCGACCACAAAAAACTCGGCATCATGTACTGCCTCGTCGGTATCGTCATGTTAATTCGTGGCTTTGCGGATGCGATCATGATGCGTAGCCAGCAGGCGCTTGCCTCCGCAGGCGAAGCAGGCTTCCTGCCACCGCACCACTACGATCAGATCTTTACCGCCCACGGCGTTATCATGATCTTCTTCGTGGCGATGCCGCTGGTTATCGGTCTGATGAACGTGGTCGTGCCGCTGCAAATCGGTGCGCGTGACGTTGCGTTCCCGTTCCTGAACAACCTGAGCTTCTGGTTCACGGTTGTCGGTGTGATTCTGGTTAACCTCTCTCTGGGCGTCGGTGAGTTCGCGCAGACCGGTTGGCTGGCCTATCCGCCGCTATCGGGAATTGAATACAGTCCTGGTGTAGGTGTTGACTACTGGATTTGGGCGCTGCAGCTCTCCGGTATCGGTACTACCCTGACCGGTATTAACTTCTTCGTGACCATCCTGAAGATGCGTGCCCCAGGCATGACGATGTTCAAGATGCCAGTATTTACCTGGGCATCTCTGTGCGCCAACGTCCTGATTATCGCCTCTTTCCCAATTCTGACCGTCACCATCGCGCTGCTGACCCTGGATCGCTATCTGGGTACCCATTTCTTTACCAACGATATGGGTGGCAACATGATGATGTACATCAACCTGATTTGGGCCTGGGGTCACCCGGAAGTGTACATCCTGGTTCTGCCGGTGTTCGGTGTCTTCTCCGAAATCGCGGCGACCTTCTCGCGTAAACGTCTGTTTGGTTACACCTCGCTGGTGTGGGCAACCGTATGTATTACCGTTCTGTCGTTCATCGTTTGGCTGCACCACTTCTTCACCATGGGTGCGGGCGCGAACGTAAACGCCTTCTTCGGTATTACGACCATGATTATCGCAATCCCTACCGGGGTTAAGATCTTCAACTGGCTGTTCACCATGTACCAGGGCCGTATCCAGTTCCACTCAGCAATGCTGTGGACCATCGGCTTCATCGTGACCTTCTCCGTCGGTGGGATGACCGGTGTACTGCTGGCTGTTCCAGGTGCTGACTTCGTTCTGCACAACAGCCTGTTCCTAATCGCGCACTTCCACAACGTTATCATCGGCGGCGTCGTCTTCGGCTGCTTCGCTGGCGTAACCTACTGGTGGCCAAAAGCGTTCGGCTTCACGCTGAACGAAACCTGGGGTAAACGCGCGTTCTGGTTCTGGATTATCGGCTTCTTCGTGGCATTTATGCCGCTGTACGTGCTGGGCTTCATGGGTATGACCCGTCGTCTGAGCCAGCAGATCGATCCGCAGTTCCACCCAATGCTGCTGATTGCAGCGGGCGGCGCGGCGCTGATTGCCTGCGGTATCGCATGTCAGCTGATTCAGTACTACGTCTCTATCCGTGACCGTAACCTGAACCGCGACCTGACCGGTGACCCATGGGGTGGCCGTACGCTGGAGTGGGCGACCTCTTCTCCACCGCCGTTCTATAACTTTGCCGTTGTGCCGCACATTCATGAGCGTGACGCATTCTGGGAAATGAAAGAAAAAGGCGAAGCGTACAAGCAACCTACGCATTACGAAGAGATCCACATGCCGAAAAACAGCGGTGCGGGCATTGTCATCGCCGCCTTCACTACGGTATTTGGTTTCGCAATGATCTGGCACATCTGGTGGTTGGCGATTGTTGGCTTTGCCGGCGTCGTAATTAGCTGGATTGTGAAGAGCTTTGACGAGGACGTGGACTACTACGTACCAGTCCGTGAAGTCGAAAAACTGGAAAACCAGCATTTCGATGAGATTTCTAAAGCGGGGCTGAAAAATGGCAACTGATACTTTGACGCACTCAACTGCCCACGCGCATGACCACGCGCACCACGATACAGGGCCGACGAAAGTTTTCGGCTTCTGGATCTACCTGATGAGCGACTGCATTCTGTTCTGCTGTCTGTTCGCGACCTATGCCGTTCTGGTGAACGGCACAGCGGGCGGCCCGACCGGTAAGGACATTTTTGAGCTGCCGTTCGTTCTGGTTGAAACTGCCCTGCTGCTGTTCAGCTCCATCACCTACGGCATGGCGGCTATCGCCATGTACAAAAACAACAAGAGCCAGGTCGTCTCCTGGCTGGCGTTGACCTGGTTGTTTGGTGCTGGCTTCATCGGGATGGAAATCTATGAATTCCATCACCTGATCATGGAAGGCTTCGGCCCGGATCGCAGTGGCTTCCTGTCAGCGTTCTTCGCGCTGGTCGGTACCCACGGTCTGCACGTGACTTCCGGTCTGATCTGGATGGCTGTTCTGATGTTCCAGATTTCCCGTCGCGGCCTGACCAGCACTAACCGCACCCGTATTATGTGCCTGAGCCTGTTCTGGCACTTCCTGGATGTGGTTTGGATCTGTGTGTTCTCTGTAGTCTATCTGATGGGGGCGATGTAATGAGTCATTCTAACGATCATGGCGCTTCCCACGGCAGCGTAAAGACCTACATGACAGGGTTTATCCTGTCGATCATCCTGACGGTCATTCCGTTCTGGATGGTGATGAGCGGTACTGCTTCTCACGCGGCAATTCTGGGCACCATCCTGGTTACCGCGGTAGTGCAGATTCTGGTGCATCTGGTTTGCTTCCTGCACATGAACACCAAGTCTGATGAAGGCTGGAATATGACAGCATTCATCTTTACCGTGATTATCATCGCAATCCTGGTAGTCGGATCCATCTGGATTATGTGGAACCTCAACTACAACATGATGGTTCACTAAGAGCGGCGAGTATGTTTAAGCAATACCTGCAAGTAACAAAACCAGGCATCATCTTTGGCAACCTGATCTCGGTGATCGGAGGGTTCCTGCTGGCTTCTAAAGGCAGCATCGATTACACCCTCTTTATCTCCACGCTGATTGGGGTGTCACTGGTGGTTGCGTCCGGTTGTGTATTTAACAACTACATCGACATGGATATCGACAGGAAGATGGAAAGGACGAAAAATCGGGTGCTGGTAAAAGGCCTGATGTCTCCTGCCGTCTCGCTGGTGTACGCCACCTTGCTGGGTATTGCTGGCTTTATGCTGCTGTGGTTCGGCGCCAATCCTCTGGCCTGCTGGCTGGGGGTGATGGGTTTCGTGGTTTATGTGGGCATCTATAGCCTGTATATGAAACGTCACTCCGTCTACGGTACGTTGATTGGTTCTCTCTCCGGCGCTGCGCCGCCGGTGATTGGCTACTGCGCAGTCACCAACGAGTTCGACAGCGGTGCGCTCATCCTGCTGGCTATCTTTAGCCTGTGGCAGATGCCCCACTCCTACGCCATTGCGATTTTCCGCTTTAAGGATTATCAGGCAGCGAACATCCCGGTTCTGCCGGTGGTGAAAGGCATCTCCGTCGCCAAGAACCATATCACGCTCTATATCATCGCTTTTGCGGTGGCTACGCTGATGCTCTCCCTGGGCGGTTACGCCGGATATAAATATCTGGTTGTTGCTGCAGCGGTGAGCGTCTGGTGGCTCGGCATGGCGTTGCGCGGTTATAAAGTGGAAGATGATAAAGTCTGGGCGCGTAAGCTGTTCGGCTTCTCCATCATCGCCATTACCGCACTGAGCGTCATGATGTCTGTAGATTTTATGGTGCCAGATTCACATAACCTGCTGACTTACGTCTGGTAAGTTTTAATAACCTTACGTCTGCCCGCCAGACGTAAGCATAAAATAGCCCGCCACCTTAACGGTCGCGGGCTATTTTTATATTAAAGACAAATAATTCACGACATATAAATATAAACAAAATATCGATCAAGCCAAAAAGAGAACATATAAACCGCTGCAAATAATATTAACTACCCAACGATATGGACCAATGGTAATCTTCGCCGTGGGTAATTAGCCCACCCATTAATTTCATTCCATAAGGAAATACAAAATGAAAGAATTATCAGTTCAAGAAATTCAGTTCGTATCCGGCGGTTTTAACCTGTTCGGCGCGTTAAGCGGTTTCAACAGCTTCCTGGCTAATGCGTCTCAGAGCTTTGGTACCTTCGCCCTGAACTCCGGTGCAGCATTCGCTGACTTCGTCGCTGAAAGCGCCACTGCGTTTGGTGATTTCCTGAAGGGTGATTCAAACTGGAATGGTTTCCTTACCAATGGTGCTAACAGCTGGAATAAATTTACCGACACTGCTGGTAAAAACTGGTCCGAATTTAAGGATAATGCTTCCTCTAGCTGGAACAGCTTCCTGGATGGCGCCAACGCGTAATTCGCTATGAATATAGAGTCAGGGGCTTTGCCCCTGACTCTATACTTTTAAATTTATTAAATCCCCTTTTATTTTTTATAATTATTACTGCTCTTTTTGTCGTGAACTACCGTTCCTCTCTCTATTAACGTGATAGAAAAAAATTAATCACCCTGCCCCCGGTTTAATCGCACGAATCATTAACTCCAGAAATAATTGTTTATCATCGCTCTGTTTACCCCGTCCCGCTCTCAGACTACACTGGACGCGCTTTTTAGACAGAGGTGGTAATGAACGACTATAAAATGACGCCGGGCGAGCTACGCGCTACCTGGGGTTTGGGGACGGTTTTTTCACTGCGCATGCTCGGCATGTTTATGGTTCTGCCGGTCCTGACGACATACGGCATGGCGTTACAGGGCGCAAGCGAGGCGCTGATTGGCCTTGCCATCGGCATTTACGGCCTTGCGCAGGCAATATTTCAGATCCCCTTTGGCCTGCTCTCCGATCGCGTCGGCCGTAAACCGTTAATCGTCGGCGGGCTGCTGGTATTTGTCGCCGGTAGTGTGATTGCCGCCCTCTCCCACTCTATCTGGGGCATTATTCTCGGTCGCGCGTTGCAGGGCTCCGGTGCCATCGCCGCCGCCGTGATGGCGCTCCTGTCCGATCTGACCCGTGAACAGAACCGCACCAAAGCGATGGCCTTTATTGGCGTGAGCTTCGGCGTGACCTTTGCCATCGCCATGGTGCTGGGCCCGATCATCACTCATGCTCTTGGGCTACATGCCTTGTTCTGGATGATTGCCGTACTGGCGACGCTGGGTATCGCCCTGACGATATGGGTAGTGCCGGACAGCAAAAACCATGTGCTGAACCGCGAATCGGGAATGGTTAAGGGCTGCTTCAGCAAAGTGCTGGTTGAGCCGCGCCTGCTGAAGCTCAACTTCGGCATTATGTGCCTGCATATTTTGCTGATGTCCACCTTCGTCGCCTTGCCCGGCCAGCTTGCCGCAGCGGGTTTCCCCGCAGCCGAGCACTGGAAAATCTACCTGGTGACCATGCTCATCTCGTTTGTCTCCGTGGTGCCGTTTATTATTTATGCCGAAGTGAAGCGCCGGATGAAGCGCGTCTTTATCACCTGCGTCGCCCTGTTGTTGATTGCGGAAATTGTGTTGTGGGGCTCAGGCCCGCACTTCTGGGAGCTGGTTGCGGGTGTGCAGCTGTTCTTCCTTGCGTTCAACCTGATGGAAGCCCTGCTGCCGTCCCTGATCAGTAAAGAATCCCCGGCAGGCTATAAAGGCACGGCAATGGGGATCTACTCCACCAGCCAGTTTATCGGTGTGGCAATCGGCGGATCATTAGGCGGCTGGGTTGACGGCCTGTTTGATTCACAAACCGTTTTCCTGGCGGGCGCGCTGCTGGCAACACTCTGGCTGCTGGTCGCCAGCACCATGAAAGAACCGAAGTATGTCAGCAGCCTGCGGGTGGAAATTCCGTCTGATGTGAATATCAGCGATACCTTAAAACAGCGACTTGAAGCCAAAGAGGGTGTCAGTGAGGTATTACTGGTGCCTGAGGAGCGCAGTTTGTATGTCAAAATCGACAGTAAAGTGACAAACCGCTTCGAAGTTGAACAGGCACTGAGAGCCTGAAAAAATGCCCGGCTAAGCCGGGCATTTTCTTAATCGCGGAAGTTCTTGAACTGGAACGGCTGGCCGAGATCGCCGCCGCGTACCAGCGCCATCACGCTCTGCAGATCGTCGCGGGATTTCCCGGTTACACGAATCTCTTCGCCCTGGATCTGCGCCTGCACCTTCAGCTTGCTGTCTTTGATGAGCTTAACGATCTTCTTCTGAACCGCGCTCTCAATGCCCTGCTTCAGTTTGGCTTCAACAAACCAGGTTTTACCGCTGTGGACAAAATCTTCCGGTACATCCAGAGACGTCCCCTCAATGCCGCGCTTCAGCAGCTTGGCACGCAGGATATCCAGCAGCTGATTCACCTGGAAATCAGACTCACTCAGCACTTTAATCGTCTTATTTGCGTCATTCAGCTCAAATGAAGCCTCAACGCCACGAAAATCGAAGCGAGACTCAACCTCGCGGCTGGCGTTGTCCACGCCGTTACGTACTTCCTGGATATCAACTTCGGAAACAATATCGAAAGATGGCATCTTTTCTTCTCCCTTCACTTTTGTTGCGTTGCATAATACCCGCTACGAGGCATAACTCAACAGAAGCTTAGTTGTCGACGCTATACTAAATGCTGTAACACCTGGCGCAGTTGCAGGTGAGGAGGAACGATGAAAATTACCGTGCTCGGATGCGGGGCATTGGGACAACTTTGGCTCACCGCACTTTGCAAACATGGGCATGAAGTACAGGGCTGGCTGCGCGTGCCACAGCCCTATTGCAGTGTAAACGTGATTGAAGAAGATGGGAGTATCTTTAACGAATCTCTTATCGCTAACGATCCTGATTTTCTGGCGCAAAGCGATCTGCTGCTGGTCACCCTGAAAGCCTGGCAGGTTTCCGATGCGGTCCGGGCGCTGGCAACCACCCTCCCCCGCACCTCCCCGATCATGTTGTTACACAATGGCATGGGCACCATTGAAGAGCTCAGACACATTCACCAGCCGCTGCTGATGGCAATCACCACCCATGCTGCCCGCCGGGATGGCAATGTGATTGTTCATGTCGCCAGCGGCATGACGCATATCGGCCCTGCCCGAGACCAGGCGGGCGACTACAGTTATCTGGCGGATCGCTTTCAACAGGTGCTGCCGGATGTCGCCTGGCACGATAACATTCGCCCACAGATGTGGCGCAAGCTGGCGGTAAACTGCGTGATCAATCCGCTGACTGCCCTGCTGAATTGCCCGAACGGTGAGCTTAAACATCACCCTGAGGAGGTGGCAACGCTGTGCGCCGAGGTGGCCGCGGTGGTAGAGCGGGAAGGCATTCACACCTCGGAAGAGGACATTCGCTATTACGTCGAAGAGGTCATTGAAAGTACCGCGCAGAATATCTCCTCGATGCTGCAGGATATCCGCGCCCTGCGCCATACTGAAATTGACTACATCACCGGTTACCTGCTAAAACGCGCCCGGGCGCACGGTATCAGCGTGCCAGAAAATGTCCGTCTGTATGAACAGGTTAAACGTAAGGAGAGTGAGTATGAGCGCGTCGGCACTGGTATGCCTCGCCCCTGGTAGCGAAGAGACCGAAGCGGTCACCACCATCGATCTGCTGGTTCGCGCCGGGATTAGCGTCACAACGGCAAGCGTCGCCAGCGATGGCAACCTGGTTATTACCTGCTCTCGTGGGGTGAAGATTGTGGCAGATGCCCCGCTGGTGGAAGTCGCCGACGGTGATTACGACGTTATTGTCCTGCCGGGTGGCCTGAAGGGCGCCGAGTGTTTCCGCGACAGCCCGCTGCTGGTCGAGACGGTCAGGCAGTTTCACCATTCCGGGCGGATCGTCGCGGCCATTTGCGCGGCGGCGGCTACGGTGCTGGTTCCGCACAATATCTTCCCGATTGGCAACATGACCGGTTTCCCGACGCTGAAAGATCGCATTCCCGAAGAGCAATGGGTGGACAAACGTATGGTCTGGGATCCGCGCGTCAACCTGCTCACCAGCCAGGGGCCAGGTACGGCGATTGATTTTGCGCTGAAGATTATTGAGCTGCTGGTCGGGCGCGAAAAAGCGTATGAAGTGGCCTCATCGCTGGTGATGGCGGCGGGAATTTATAATTATTACGAAGCGTAGAAATTGCCCGGCGGCGCTACGCTTGCCGGGCCTACACAGCACGAGTAGGCCGGGTAAGGCGTAGCCGCCACCCGGCACAACCACTACGGGCGATACACCTTCACATTGGTAAAGCCCTGCTCGCGCAGATAGAGCGCCTGCAGACGGCTCATCACCCCGCGCTCGCACCACAGCAGATAGGTTTTGCTCTTATCGAGATCGCCAAATTTGGTGCTCAGCTTGTAGAACGGCAGCGAGGCCACTTCTACTCCCTCCGGCTCAAACGGCTTCGCATCCTGCTCATCAACGGAGCGGATATCCAGCAGCACGTCATCCGGGCCGAAACCGTTAACGGTCTCCACTTCGACGACTTCCTGCTCGGTCTGCTGGGCGATTTCGCGGATATCGATGTTAGAGGCTTCCTCCACCACTCTATCAAGAATGGAGAAATCGAAGTTCTCTTCTTCCGCTTCGATCTTCGCCTTCACCGCTTTTACGGTTGGGCTTTTCGAGATCACGCCGCAGTATTCTGGCATGGTGCGGGCAAAGTCTTCGGTACCGATCTCACGCGCCAGATCGATGATGTGCTCTTTATCGTGAGAGATCAGCGGACGCAGGATCAGCGTATCCGACACGTTGTCGATCAGACGCAGGTTGGTCAGGGTCTGGCTGGAGACCTGGCCCAGCGCTTCGCCGGTCACCAGCGCCTGTACGCCGTAACGCTCAGCGACTTTCGAGGCCGCACGCACCATCATGCGCTTCAGCACCACGCCCATCTGGCCGTCGTCCACTTTTTCGAGGATTTCACCCACCACAGGTTCAAAGTTAATCGCGACAAAACGCACGCGGTGGGAGCTGCCGAAACGGTTCCAGAGATAGTGCGCAACCTGACGCACGCCAATTTCATGGGCGGCGCCGCCAAGGTTAAAGAAGCAGTAGTGTACGCGGCAGCCGCGACGCATCAGCATATAGCTGGAGACACCGGAGTCGAAACCGCCGGAGATCAGCGACAGCACATCTTCCTGAGTACCAATCGGGAAACCGCCAATCCCTTCATAGCGCCCTTTAATCAGCAGCAGACGGTCGTTTTCGATTTCAAGGTGAACGGTCACTTCCGGGTTGGTCAGACGTACGCGCGCAGATTCAACGTGCTGATTCAGACCACCGCCCACGTAACGTTCTACTTCAATCGAGCTAAACTCATGTTTACCGCGACGCTTGGCGCGCACGCAGAAAGTTTTGCCTTCGATCTGATCGCGATACTGCGCCAGCGCTTTTTCGAAGATGTCGTGCAGGGAAGTGAACGGAACATCTTCCACTTCCAGAATATGGTGGATCCCCGGGATGCGGGTTAAGGCATCACGAATGTCCAGGCGCTTATTTTCATCTTTAGCGCGGACTTCAACATGATCCCAGTGACGCACGACGGCAAGGGTCTCGTCGTAGTGCTTCAGAACGTTACGAATGTTCCCGGTTAAAATTTTAATAAAGCGCAAACGCACAGATTGGCTTTTGATGGTGATTTCCGGGAACAATTTAATGATAAACTTCATGGCGGCAATGTTTCTTTGGCAAGCATTTAAGCTTGTAATGGAAAAGTACAGCAGCCCCTTTAACCGAAGGCTGCTTCCAGGCGCGCAAGTATACCACCATCAGGCGCCTCCTGTGCACATTGCGCGTTATTTGATAATTACCCTGAGTCCGATACCATATCAGGGATAAAAAACTGAGAGTCAGACATTCACTATGCCGAAGAAAAACGATGCACCCGCCAGTTTCGAAACTGCGCTGAGTGAACTGGAGCAAATCGTTACCCGTCTGGAAAGCGGCGACCTGCCGTTAGAAGAGGCGCTTAATGAATTCGAACGCGGCGTGCAGCTGGCGCGCCAGGGCCAGGTAAAGCTGCAACAGGCGGAACAGCGCGTGCAGATCCTGCTCTCCGACAATGAAAACGCTGCCACCACACCCTTCACCCCGGATGCCGAGTAGATGGATTTTTCGAACCAGCTTCAGGCGTGTGTCGAGCGAGCTAACGACGCACTGCGCCGTTTTATAGAACCACAGCCTTTTCAGAACACTCCACTGGTTGAGGCCATGCATTATGGCGCACTGTTAGGCGGTAAGCGCCTGCGTCCTTTTCTGGTCTATGCCACCGGCAGAATGTTCGGGATCAGTCTGGATACGCTGGATGCCCCGGCCGCTGCGGTGGAGTGTGTTCATGCCTATTCGCTGATCCATGACGATCTCCCGGCGATGGACGACGACGATCTGCGCCGCGGCCAACCAACCTGCCATATTAAGTTTGGCGAAGCGAATGCCATTCTGGCAGGCGATGCCCTGCAAACGCTGGCGTTTTCGATCCTGAGCGATGCACCGATGGTGGAAGTGGCGGATCGCGACCGTCTGGCGATGGTTTCGGAGCTGGCGATGGCCAGCGGCGTTGCCGGCATGTGCGGCGGTCAGGCGTTGGATCTGGAGGCGGAAGGCCGTCAGGTTAATCTGGAACAGCTGGAGCGCATTCATCGTCACAAGACCGGCGCCCTGATTCGCGCCGCCGTTCGTCTGGGGGCGCTGAGCGCGGGTGAGCGAGGACGCGAAGCCTTGCCGATTCTGGATCGCTACGCAGAAAGTATCGGTTTAGCGTTCCAGGTTCAGGATGACATTCTGGATGTCGTGGGCGATACTGCAACATTGGGTAAACGTCAGGGTGCCGATCAGCAGCTTGGCAAAAGTACCTATCCCGCCCTTCTGGGCCTTGAGCAAGCCCGACAAAAAGCCCGGGACCTGATTGCGGATGCCCGTCAGTCGCTTGAGCAACTGGCTGCGCAGTCGCTGGATACCTCGGCACTGGAAGCGCTAGCGGACTATATAATCCAGCGTGATAAATAACGAAAAAACCACGATGAGTCTCTGATGAGTTTTGATATTGCCAAATACCCGACACTGGCGTTGGTTGACTCCACCCAGGAGTTACGTCTGTTGCCGAAAGAGAGCCTGCCGAAGCTGTGCGACGAGCTGCGTCGCTATCTGCTCGACAGCGTAAGCCGCTCCAGCGGCCATTTCGCCTCCGGGCTTGGCACGGTGGAGCTCACCGTGGCGCTGCATTATGTCTACAACACCCCGTTCGATCAGCTGATCTGGGACGTAGGTCATCAGGCTTATCCGCACAAAATTCTTACCGGCCGCCGCGATAAAATTGGCACGATTCGCCAGAAAGGCGGCCTGCATCCGTTCCCGTGGCGGGGCGAAAGCGAGTACGACGTGCTGAGCGTCGGCCACTCCTCCACCTCGATTTCTGCCGGGATCGGGGTAGCGGTCGCGGCGGCTAAAGAGGGCAAACAGCGCCGCACCGTCTGCGTCATTGGCGATGGCGCGATCACCGCCGGGATGGCCTTTGAGGCGATGAACCACGCGGGTGATATCAAACCAGACATGCTGGTCATCCTCAATGACAACGAGATGTCGATTTCTGAAAACGTCGGGGCGCTGAACAACCACCTGGCGAATCTGCTCTCCGGCAAGCTCTACTCCACCCTGCGTGAAGGCGGCAAAAAAGTGCTCTCCGGCGTGCCACCCATTAAAGAGCTGCTGAAGCGCACCGAAGAGCACATCAAAGGCATGGTGGTTCCCGGCACGTTGTTTGAGGAGCTGGGCTTTAACTACATCGGCCCGGTAGACGGGCATGACGTACTGGGGCTGGTCTCCACGCTGAAAAACATGCGCGACCTGAAAGGCCCGCAATTCCTGCATATCATGACCAAAAAAGGTCGTGGTTATGAACCGGCGGAAAAAGATCCGATCACTTTCCACGCAGTACCTAAGTTCGATCATACCAGCGGCTGCCTGCCAAAAAGCAGCGGCGGCATGCCGAGCTATTCGAAAATCTTCGGTGACTGGCTGTGCGAAACCGCCGCCAAAGACAGCAAGCTGATGGCTGTGACCCCGGCGATGCGCGAAGGCTCCGGCATGGTCGAGTTTTCCCGCAAATACCCGACCCAGTATTTTGATGTCGCCATTGCCGAGCAACATGCGGTGACCTTTGCCGCGGGCCTGGCAATTGGCGGTTATAAGCCGGTCGTGGCGATCTACTCCACCTTCCTGCAGCGCGCCTACGATCAGGTGATCCACGATGTTGCGATCCAGAAACTGCCGGTGCTGTTCGCCATTGACCGGGCGGGCATTGTCGGTGCCGACGGCCAGACGCACCAGGGGGCGTTCGATCTCTCCTTCTTGCGCTGTATCCCGGATATGGTGGTGATGACCCCGAGCGACGAGAACGAATGTCGTCAGATGCTGTTCACCGGCTATCACTATCAGGATGGCCCAACGGCCGTGCGTTATCCGCGCGGTAACGCGGTTGGCGTTACTCTCGAGCCGCTGGCAAAACTGCCGATTGGTAAAGGCGTGGTTAAGCGTCGCGGTGAAAAGCTGGCGATCCTCAACTTCGGTACGCTGATGCCGGAAGCGGCAAAAGTGGCGGAATCCCTTAACGCGACGCTGGTGGATATGCGCTTTGTGAAACCGCTCGATGAGGCGCTGATCCTGAAGATGGCATCTGAGCACGAAGCACTGATCACACTCGAAGAGAATGCGATTATGGGCGGCGCGGGCAGTGGCGTGAACGAAGTGCTAATGGCGAAGCGTAAAGTTGTGCCTGTTCTGAACCTCGGCCTGCCGGATCACTTTATTCCGCAGGGCACCCAGGACGAAGCACGGGCCGAAATCGGCCTGGATGCCGCAGGTATCGAAGCGCGCATCGCCGCCTGGCTGGCATAATCCCTCCCCTTTCCGCTCCTGCTATGCTTAACGGTACGTTTTAAGCAAACAGCAGGAGTGGAACCATGCAATACAATACATTAGGAAAAACGGATCTTAAGGTTTCCCGTCTTTGCCTGGGCTGCATGACCTTTGGTGAACCGGACCGGGGTAAACACGCCTGGACGTTGCCGGAAGAGAGCAGCCGTCCGATCATCAAACACGCCCTCGAAGGCGGCATTAACTTCTTTGATACCGCCAACAGCTACTCCGACGGCAGCAGCGAAGAGATCGTTGGCCGGGCGCTGCGCGATTTTGCCCGCCGCGAGGAGGTGGTGGTTGCCACCAAAGTTTACCATCAGGTAGGCGATCTACCGGAAGGCCTCTCCCGGGCGCAGATCCTGCGCTCCATTGATGACAGCCTGCGCCGCCTGAATATGGAGTATGTCGATCTCCTGCAGATCCACCGCTGGGATTACAACACCCCGATCGAAGAGACGCTGGAAGCGTTGAACGACGTGGTCAGGGCAGGCAAAGCGCGCTATATCGGCGCGTCGTCAATGCATGCCGCGCAGTTTGCCGAAGCGCTGGCACTACAGGAACAACACGGCTGGGCACCGTTCGTCACCATGCAGGATCACTACAATCTTATTTATCGCGAAGAAGAGCGGGAGATGCTGCCCCTCTGCTACCAGCATGGCGTGGCGGTGATTCCATGGAGTCCGTTGGCGCGCGGGCGTTTAACCCGTCCGTGGGGCGAAACCACTGCCCGCTCGGTATCCGATGAATTTGGCAAAACGCTGTATGACGAAACCGAGGCCAACAATGCGCAAATCGCTGAGCGCTTAACGGGCGTTGCCGAGGATCTTGGTGTAACGCGCGCCCAGGTGGCGTTGGCATGGGTGCTGAGCAAACGGGGCGTAGCCGCACCGATTATCGGTGCCTCGCGGGAAGAGCAGCTGGATGAGCTGATCAACGCCGTGGATATCACCCTGACGCCGGAGCAGATTGCCGAGCTGGAGACGCCATACAAGGAGCATCCGGTGGTGGGGTTTAAATAAAAAAGCCCGGTGGCGCTGCGCTTACCGGGCCTACATGTGTGTTCGTAGGCCGGGTAAGGCGAAGCCGCCACCCGGCGCAGCAGACCGCACAAAACTAAGCGAAGTGATCGTACCCTTTCCAGTCGAGCGTCACCGGCTCGCCGTTCTGCACAAATTGCAGTCCTTCACTTTCCGGCATAATCTGGCCGATACAGGTAAACCCTGCCCCCAGATTGGCTAACGCCACATCCAGCGTGCCGCGGTTCAGCTCGGGTACGGTAAAGCACAGCTCATAATCTTCCCCGCCGGAGAGCGCCCAACGCAGCGCCTGCTCTGGCTCCACATGCCTGCGCATCGCCTCAGAGAGCGGGAAGAGATCGAGGTCGATCCGCGCGCCCACGCCGCTGGCTTTCAGGATATGCCCCAGATCGGAGATCAGGCCATCGGAGAGATCGATAGCTGAACTGGCGCGATCGCGCAGCGCCTGACCGTGCAGAATACGCGGCGTCGGGCGCAGATGGCGTTGCACGAAATAGGCCGCGTCATCGACGTTTTCTACCATCAGGCGCTTCTGCAAAATCGCCAGCCCTGCCGCGCTGTCACCCGGCGTACCGGTGACATAAATCCAGTCGCCCGGCTTCGCGCCAGCGCGTTTCAGCGCGCGGCCTGCTGGTACGTAACCGTGGATCGCCAGGGTCATCGACAGCGGCCCGGCGGTCGTGTCGCCGCCGATCAGCTGCATATCGTAGTAGTTAAGCTGTTCAAACAGCGCGTCGCTGAAGGCTTCAAGCCAGCTTTCATCGACCTCTGGCAGGGTCAGCGCCAGGGTTAACCACGCCGGATCGGCCCCCATTGCCGCCAGATCGCTCACGTTTACCGCCAGCGCTTTGTACGCCAGATCGGCAGGATCAATATCCGGCAGGAAATGGTTACCGCACACCAGGGTGTCGGTGCTGATCGCCAGCGTCTGTTTTTCGGGAATATTGAGAAGTGCACAGTCGTCGCCGATGCCGGTTTCCACATCGCGACGCGAGCTTCTGACTCGGTCAAAATAACGGGCAATCAGGGAAAATTCGCCACATGCCATACGTTATGCCTCAGCAAAGAAAATAAAAAAACCGGAGCCCGCACCACCCAAAGGCAGTACGACACTCCGGCTTGCGGATCACTTTTTACGGGGACGGATCGCAGGTGCAGCTTTATCCAGCACGCCATTCACAAATTTGTGGCTGTCTTCAGCACCGAAGGTTTTCGCCAGTTCGATCGCTTCGTTGATGGCCACTTTGTAAGGCACATCGTCACGTTTAGACAACTCAAACAGTGCGATACGCAGCACCGCTTTTTCAACCTGGCCCAGCTCTTCGAGCAGACGGGACAGGTACGGCTTCATCAGACCGTCGAGATACGCGCTATTAGTCGCCACTCCCGACAGCAGTTCACGGAAGTACACGACGTCAACGTCTTTGACGTCTTGTTCCGCCAGGAACTGGTATTCAACATCAGCGATGTCGTTCTGGGACAACTGCCAGGAGTAAAGTGCCTGAACGGCACATTCACGGGCGCGGCGACGAGCAGCAGGTTTCACGGAATTCCCCTTACAAAAAAATCAGGCCTTGATGGCTTTCAATACATTGATCATTTCAAGCGCGGTCAGTGCAGCTTCTGCACCTTTGTTACCGGCTTTGGTGCCAGCACGTTCGATGGCTTGTTCAATACTTTCAGTGGTGAGTACGCCGAACGCGACAGGAATTTCTGCATCCTGCGCCACGTGCGCCAGACCGTTGCTTGCGCCACCCGCAACATATTCAAAGTGCGCGGTACCGCCACGAATCACCGTACCCAGTGCGATTACCGCATCGTATTTGCCGGTTTTCGCCAGTGCGCCCGCTGCCAGTGGCAGTTCGTAAGCACCCGGAACCCAGACAACGGTAATGTTTTCGTCTTTCACCTGGCCGATACGTTTCAGGGCGTCAATCGCGCCATCCAGCAGGCTGTCGTTGATGAAGTTGTTGAAACGCGCAATGGTGATGGCGACGCGAGCGTCCGGGGTAGCAACGGCTGCTTCAATAATGTTCATACTCTTCCTTAACGGGTTCATTTGGTGGCCCCGCAGGGGGGCGGATTTTATCATAATATTTTGCGCACTGCTTCCCTATTTAGGCAAGCCTTACGCGGTGGTCAGGTGAAGACAGACATCCGGCCCAACCGGACGTATTTCGCTGAAGCTAAATGCCGGTGCATCCGCCAGTTTTTCCAGCCCTGGCAAGGCGCACAGGCCGCGCGCGTCGCTGCCTAACAGTTTAGGCGCAAGATAGACGATCAGCTCATCCACCAGCCCCGCCTGCAACAGCGCCCCGGCGAGCGTCGGGCCAGCTTCGACCCAGATACTGTTGATCTGCTGTTTGCCCAGCAGCATCATCAGCACCACTAAATCGAGATGTCCTTTATGCTCCGGCACCAGAATGCTGCGCACGCCTTCCGGCCAGCTGCGCGCATCTTCCTGAGTGCGGGCAAACCAGGTCTCGCCTGGCTGCTGCGCAATGCGGTGCTCAGGGGTAACAAGATTCTGTCGGTCGACCACAATCCGCAGCGGCTGGCGTAAATTCTCTTGCGGATAGAGTGCCTGAGTATCCGCGTTTAGCTCATCCCAGCGCACGGTCAGCGCAGGATCGTCGGCCAGCACGGTGGCATGCGTGGTGAGGATAGCATGGCTTTGCGCGCGCAGACGTTGCACATCGCGCCTTGCCTGTGGGGAGGTGATCCACTGGCTTTCACCGCTGGCCATTGCCGTGCGGCCATCCAGCGACGCGCCAAGTTTTAACTGCACGTAAGGGAAACCGGTCCGCATCCGCTTGAGAAAACCTTTATTCAGGCGTTCGGCTTCACTCATCATCAGGCCGTGGCTGACCTCGATCCCAGCCTCCTGAAGGCGGTACAGACCGCGCCCGGCTACCTGCGGATTAGGATCCTGCATCGCCGCCACAACCCGTGAAACGCCAGCGGCAATCAGGGCATCGCAGCAAGGCGGGGTTCGGCCATGATGGCTACAAGGCTCCAGCGTGACGTAGGCGGTTGCGCCCCGCGCCTTCTCGCCGGCCATGCGCAGGGCATGGACTTCGGCATGCGGCTCACCGGCACGGTAGTGAAAACCTTCCCCGACGATCTCGCCATCCTTCACAATGACGCAGCCGACATTTGGATTGGGATGGGTGGTAAAACGCCCGCGTTGCGCCAGCTTGAGCGCTCGCGCCATGTAAATCTCATCCAGCATGGGCTTAATCCTGTAGGCGGGCGATCTCTTCGCCGAACTCTTTGATATCTTCGAAACTGCGATACACGGAAGCAAAGCGGATATAGGCAACTTTATCGAGCTTTTTGAGCTGCTCCATCACCAGGTTGCCGATCATTTTACTCGGCACTTCGCGTTCGCCGGTGGCGCGCAGCTGGGTTTTGATGTGATTAAGCGCCATTTCAACGTCATCTGCGCTCACTGGCCGTTTTTCCAGTGCCTTAAGCATCCCGCTGCGCAGTTTTTCTTCGTTGAACGGTTCGCGGATGTCGTTACTTTTCACCACACGCGGCATCACCAGCTCTGCCACCTCAAAGGTGGTGAAACGTTCGTTACACACCAGGCACTGCCGACGGCGGCGCACGGACGAGCCCTCTCCCACGAGTCGGGAGTCGATTACTTTGGTATCCACGGCGAGACAGAATGGGCAATGCATACGGTGTCCTGACTATCGGGTTGACTGAACTCTATTTTACCCCGAACTGGCCTCACAACAAAGAAGGAGCGTTTTTGAGATAAAGGATCTATACGAACGTCTGCGTCGTTGACTACCCTTAGCAGAATCCGATATTTCAGGGAAATAATTGCCATGACAAGACGTTACCTGAGGATCCTGCTGGTGGGAAGCCTCTTTAGCCTCAGCGCCTGCGCGCAGCAAAGCGAAGTTCGTCAGATGAACCAGAGCATCAGTTCGCTGAATACGACCATGAACAAGCTCAACCAGGAAACCGTCAAAATCACCCAGCAGAATGCGCTGAACGCTAAATCGACCAGCGGCGTCTATCTGCTGCCAGGGTCAAACACCCCTGCCCGACTGAACAGCCAGATAGGCACGCTGCGTATGTCGCTGATGAATGTTGCGCCTAATGCCGATGGCACCCGGGCCACGCTGCGCATCCAGGGCGAATCCAACGATCCGCTGCCAGCATTTAGCGCCACCGTAGAGTGGGGCCAGATCCAGGGCACGACCGACAGCTTCCAGGAGCTGAACGTTCAGACCCAGCTCATTAATGCTCCGGCCAGTGTGCTGGCACCCAGCGATGTTGATATTCCACTGCAGCTTAACGGCATGACGCCCGATCAGCTCGGCTTTATCCGCATCCACGATATTCAGCCCGTCGCGCGATAATCCCCCTGCGGAACGTGTTCGCGTTCCGCTCCCTTCTTTGGTTACAAACATTGGCAACAGAAATGTTTGCTATTACAATCCGCTCCGTCAAAAATACGCAAACGTGAACGCAATCGATTACGTATGTGAGAGAACTGTGAAACAACACATATTTTTGTGAGCAAGGATTCCTATAATAGGCTCCCAGAAACACGAAATATTTAGAAACGCAATTCGCGCCTTTTTCACTCCCGTCAGGGATTTCAAATCAGTGGCATTATTATGAAAAAAACATTACTCGCAGCCGGTGCAGTCCTGGCGCTCTCTTCTACGTTCTCTGTGCAGGCAGCGGAAAACGATAAACCAGAATACCTCTCCGACTGGTGGCACCAGAGCGTTAACGTCGTCGGCAGCTATCACACCCGTTTTGGACCGCAGATCCGCAACGATACCTACCTGGAATACGAAGCGTTTGCCAAGAAAGACTGGTTTGATTTCTATGGTTACATGGATGCGCCGGTCTTCTTCGGCGGTAACACTGACGCCAAAGGTATCTGGAACCACGGTTCCCCACTGTTCATGGAGATCGAACCACGCTTCTCTATCGACAAGCTGACCGGCACCAGCCTGGCGTTTGGTCCGTTCAAAGAGTGGTACTTCGCGAACAACTACATCTATGACATGGGTCGTAACAAGTCCGGTCGCCAGAGCACCTGGTACATGGGTCTGGGTACTGACATTGACACCGGTCTGCCGATGAGCCTGTCCATGAACGTCTATGCGAAGTACCAGTGGCAGAACTATGGCGCGGCGAACGAAAACGAGTGGGATGGCTACCGTTTCAAAGTGAAATACTTCGTGCCAATCACCCAGTTGTGGGGCGGTAACCTGAGCTATATCGGCTTCACCAACTTTGACTGGGGTTCAGATCTGGGCGACAACGATTTCCGTGACCTGAACGGTAAGAAAGCGCGCACCAAAGACTCTATCGCCTCCAGCCACATTCTGGCGCTGAACTACGATCACTGGCACTACTCTGTTGTTGCCCGTTACTGGCACAACGGTGGTCAGTGGAACGACGACGCAAGCCTGAACTTCGGCGACGGTGACTTCAGTGTTCGTTCTACCGGCTGGGGTGGTTACCTGGTTGTGGGTTACAACTTCTGATCTGTTCCAGAAGACTAGCTTGAAAACAAAGCACCGGACGAAATGCTCGTTCGGTGCTTTTTTATGACAATACCGGTCTGCTAAAAAGTAAATGGACTGAGCCAATAGCTAATCGCCAGTAAAATCGCCACACACAGACAGCGTCGGGGGAAGGTTGAGAACATTACCAGATCTCCTGCACGTAACCGGAACGCTGTCGTTCTTTGCGTAATTTTTCAAGCTGCTTACGCAGACGTAGCCAGTAAGACACGCGTTTTGAGCACAAGCGGGTAAGTTGAATCGCCAGGTCACTTGCCCCGAGAAGTGCGCCACAGCACATGAAGATGACTGAAATCAGCGTCTCAATCGCCCTGCCGATAGCATGCCAGTTCCAGTGGAATTCACCCGCGCTCAAGGCAAAGCCAGCCCCAAACAGCAATGCAATCACCAGCATGCAAGGGGCGAAAATGAACAGAACAGAATGATAAAATGCCGCGACGCTTTGATCGCTGCGATACCAGTTTCCGTTAGTGATATAACAGCTGCCGTCAGTATAGTTATAGATACCGACTGCTTGATTACTGTGGTGGTTAAAAATAGTTAACAGGTGGTCGCCAACGCCGATAAAAGGCGCATGCACTTTATAGAAAAAGGGCAAAATTTTATTCATCTGGCTACGCCATGTCGGATCGCCCATTCGCCAGTTCAGTGATAACGGCCTTCCCTGACAAACATACACGAGCGCTATGCCGGAGTTATCAGAAATGTATGATGTCCACTCCCCCCCTCTGACCGCAGTGACCTGATGTTTTATCTCACTCAACTGCGGGCCAAAATCAGAGAAACCTTTTGGCATCGCATCAGGAAACGGCAGCGTTAACAACGAACAGCCAATATCTTTGCAAAATGCCGTATCACCGCGTTTTGCCTGTTCCAGCCTTTTCAGTAGTTCTCTAACGCGCGGTGAAGTTCTCAAACACACGGCATGGAGATCCTCCAGACCATAGGTGAGCAAGATCATCGTGACAACGAAAAACAGCAGCATCATCAAATAACCTGATGTAAACATCATCGAGGCGGAAACAAAAAATACTGTGACGCTGGTAAATAGACGGATAAGAGGAAGAGGTAAGGCTGGGCGTGCACCCGCCGTATTTAACGTTACAGCGCCGTCTGTAATCCAGTCAATCCAGTAACTTCCATCGTTTAAACGATGGGTACCCATAAAGATCTGGCTGCCCGGCTTTAACAGGTCAAAGTTGACATTTTCATCAAAAAAAGACTTATCAGTATAAAAAGTATGCTGAGGTGTTATCAGGCGCAGATAGCTGCTTTTGGGATGGTTGACCGCAGTAAAACCGTGAAACTGCAAAGTGAAATAGTGCGTATTTTTCATTAACTAACATCCGTGTTAAACGTGCAAAAAGCATCCATGATTTTAAGTCGTATGGCGAAGCTATCGCATCACTAACAGGTTCCGACGCAGCATCACCCACAGAAAATTGTTTTAACGCTTTGTCGCGATAGCCGCTTTCCAGCCGCGTAGAATTTTGGGGAGTAATAGCCAGAGGTGTATCAAACGCTGGAGCAAACCCCGTTGTACGTTGCCCTGTTTTATTAATGATAAAAAAAACCGCAGCACTGAGGCTACGGTTTTTTTAAGCAGAGGCCGGGTTACGGCAGAATAGACGGCTGATCCGCCCCTTCTTTTTCGACTTTCTGCTGGAGCAGGTGCTCGCGCTTCATGCCGAGTTTCAGTGCCAGTGCGGACGCCACGTAGATGGATGAGGCCGTACCAATGGAGACACCGATCAGCATGGTCAGCGAGAAGCCTTCCAGAATCGGACCGCCGAAGAGATACAGCATCAGGATCACCATCAACGTAGTCCCGGAGGTGATCAAGGTACGGTGCAGCGTCTGGGTCAACGACACGTTAAAGATTTCGTACGGCGTACCGCGACGGATCTTACGGAAGTTTTCACGGATACGGTCCGATACCACGATACTGTCGTTCAGCGAGTACCCGATAACCGACATCAACGAGGCCACAATGGTCAGGTCGATCTCGATATGGAACAGCGACAGAACGCCCATGGTGATCACCACGTCGTGCGCCAGAGCGATAACCACCCCGGCAGCCAGACGCCATTCGAAGCGGAAGCCGACATACGCCAGGATACAGAGCAGCGCCACCAGCAGCGCCATCGCACCGGTCTGGGCCAGATCAGCACCCACGCTCGGGCCAACGAATTCGATACGTTTTACCGTCGCATTCTGGCTGGTCGTTTCGTTAATCACGGTCACGACCTTGCTGCCCAGCTCCTGGCTGCCGTTGGCATCCTTCACCGGCGGCATACGCACCATGATGTCACGGCTGCTGCCGAAGTTCTGCAGCAGCGGCTCTTCAAAGCCCGCTTTTTGCAGCGACTCGCGCATCTGGTCCATATCGACCGGTTTTTCCAGGGTGATCTCAATTACCGTACCACCGGTAAAATCGAGACCCCAGTTAAAGCCCTTCACGCCGATGATGGCGATGGACAGAATCAGCAGAAAACCTGATATGCCAAAGGCCCAGTAGTCCCAGCGCATAAAGTCCCAGACTTTACGGCCGTAGTTCAATTGTTCAACAGTATATTCCTGTGCCACAACGCACTCCTCAGATAGACAGCTTTTTAACGCGCTTGCCGCCGTACAGCAGGTTCACGATGGCACGGGTGCCGACGATAGCGGTAAACATTGACGTTGCCACACCAATACCGGTGGTGATAGCAAAGCCCTTGATCGCGCCGGTACCCACTGCATACAGGATAATAACCTTAATCAGTGTGGTTACGTTCGCATCAAAGATGGAGCTGAAAGCGCCACGGTAACCTTCGTCAATCGCCTGTTGGACTGAGCGACCGTTGCTCAGTTCCTCTTTAATACGTTCGTTTATCAGTACGTTGGCGTCGACCGCCACCGCAAGGGTCAGAACGATACCCGCAATGCCTGGCATGGTCAGCGTTGCCCCCGGCAGCAGGGACATAATGCCGACAATCAGCACCAGGTTTGCAATCAGCGCAGAGGTCGCAATCAGACCAAACTTCTTGTAGAAGAAGACCATGAAGATGATGGAGATTGCCAGACCCGCCAGACACGCTTCCAGACCCTGAGTGATGTTCTGCATCCCAAGGGTTGGACCGATGGTACGCTCTTCAACAATCTGAATTGGCGCAATCAGCGCACCGGCACGCAGCAGCAGCGACAGCTGACGGGCTTCGTTCGGGTTGTTGATACCGGTGATACGGAAGCTGTTACCCAGGCGAGACTGGATATTGGCGATGTTAATCACCTCTTCCTCTTTCACCAGAACCGCACGACCGTTGGCATCTTTTTTACCGCTGTCTTTGTACTCCACGAACAGGGTCGCCATCGGCTTACCGATATTGTCCTTGGTGAAGTTAGACATGATGTTACCACCCGCGCTATCAAGCGAGATGTTAACCTGCGGCTGGTTGTACTCATCCTGGCTGGAGGTGGAGTCAGTGATGTGGTCACCGGTCAGGATCACACGCTTGTACATCACAACCGGCTGGCCTTCACGGGTCTGTTTCACTTCAGAGTCGCCCGGAACGCGGCCAGATGCGACAGCAGACTGATCGACGTTGGTGTTAACCAGACGGAATTCCAGGGTCGCGGTTGCGCCGAGAATCTCTTTGGCACGCGCGGTATCCTGGATACCTGGCAGTTCAACCACGATACGGTCAGCACCCTGACGCTGTACCAGCGGTTCAGCAACGCCGAGCTGGTTTACACGGTTACGCAGGATGTTGATGTTCTGCTGAACCGCGTATTCACGCGCTTCTTTCAGACGCTCATCGGTCATTACCGCACGCAACTGGTTGCTGCCCTGAGAAGAGAGCACCAGGTCACGATGACGCTGGGTCAGATAATCCATCGCCTGGTCGCGGGCATTGCTGTCGCGAAACGCGATGCTCATCCCGTAATTATCTTCCTTACGCACGGTGGTGTAAGGGATGCCTTTTTCGCGCAGATCGCTACGCAGGCTGTCGATATTTTGTTCCTGGAGTTTGCCCAGTGCGGTTTCCATATCCACTTCCATCAGGAAGTGAACGCCGCCACGCAGGTCGAGACCGAGTTTCATCGGCTCAGCGTTGATAGCAGCTAACCAACGCGGCGTTGCAGGAGCAAGGTTCAACGCCACGACATATTTATCACCCATCACGCCCATCAGCGCTTCACGAGCGCGGAGCTGCGTGTCGGTGGAGTCGAAGCGAGCAAGAATTGCGCCCTCTTCCAGTGCCACAGACTTAGCGGTAATTTTTTCTTCTTGTAAAGTTTTCTGGACCTGGATCAGCGTTTGCTCACTGGCGGCGACGCCGCGCGCGCCAGTGATTTGAACAGCCGGATCCTCACCATACAGGTTGGGAAGCGCATACAGCAGGCCGACGACAATGACGACGACCAGCATGACGTACTTCCACAAAGGATAACGGTTTAACACGGCAGTTCCCTTTGGGAAAAGTTAATTACAGCGCTTTCATGGTGCCTTTCGGCAGAACGGCAGCAACGAAGTCACGTTTGATAACCACTTCAGTGGTATCGTTCAGTGCGATAACGATATAGCCGTTATCAGCGACTTTGCTTACACGACCTACCAGACCACCGTTAGTCAGCACTTCATCGCCTTTCGCGATGGAGTCCATCAGCTTTTTGTGCTCTTTGGTGCGCTTCTGCTGTGGACGCAGGATCATGAAATAGAAGATCAGACCGAACACCACCAGCATCAGAATCAGAGACATCGGGCTGCCCTGCGCCGGTGCACCTGTTGCCGCTACCGCATCAGAAATAAAAAAGCTCATTAAATTTCCCTCATTAAATAAATTAATCAACGTTCAAAGGTGGAACATCCCGACCCTGTCGTTGGTAAAAATCGGTCACGAAGCTCTCTAATTTACCCTCTTCAATAGCCTTGCGTAAACCAGCCATTAAGCGCTGGTAATAGCGAAGGTTATGAATCGTGTTGAGACGCGCGCCCAGTATTTCATTACAACGATCAAGATGATGCAAATAGGCACGAGAATAATTGCGACAGGTATAGCAATCGCACTCGGCATCGAGTGGGCTGGTGTCGCTTTTATGCTTCGCATTACGGATTTTTACCACGCCATCGGTCACGAAAAGGTGACCATTACGGGCGTTGCGGGTCGGCATAACGCAGTCGAACATATCAATGCCGCGACGTACGCCTTCAACCAGATCTTCTGGTTTACCGACGCCCATCAGGTATCGAGGTTTATCTGTTGGAATTTGCGGGCAAACATGCTCCAGAATACGGTGCATATCTTCCTTCGGCTCCCCTACAGCCAGACCGCCGACAGCGTAGCCATCAAAACCTATCTCTACCAGACCTTTAACAGAGATATCGCGTAAATCTTCGTAAACGCTGCCCTGAATAATGCCAAACAGCGCATTTTTATTGCCGAGGCTATCAAAACGGTCGCGGCTGCGCTTCGCCCAACGCAGCGACATCTCCATCGAGCGCTTGGCATAGTCCCAGTCCGCCGGGTATGGCGTACATTCGTCGAAGATCATCACGATATCGGAGCCGAGATCGTACTGAATCTCCATTGATTTTTCAGGATCGAGGAAAATCGGGTCGCCGTTAATCGGGTTGCGGAAATGTACACCCTTTTCGGTGATCTTGCGGATATCACCCAGGCTGAAGACCTGGAAGCCGCCGGAGTCGGTCAGAATCGGTCCTTTCCACTGCATAAAGTCATGCAGATCCCCGTGCAGCTTCATGATCTCCTGACCAGGACGCAGCCACAGGTGGAAGGTGTTACCGAGGATAATTTGCGCGCCAGTGGCTTCAACTTCTTCCGGCGTCATCCCTTTTACGGTGCCGTAAGTACCCACAGGCATAAAAGCGGGCGTTTCTACTACGCCACGATCAAACACCAGGCGGCCACGGCGAGCGCGACCATCGGTGGTATCGAGTTCAAATTTCATTTTTTCTCCTGCACCAGAAAAACAGTCCGGCGCGTTAAACCAGTGCCGCGGACTTATTCCCCGACACGTTCATTCAAAGCCTGCGGATTGTACGTGATAAACATCGCGTCACCGTAGCTAAAAAACCGATATTTTTGTTCTACCGCAGCCTTGTAAGCATTCATGGTGTTTTGATAACCCGCAAATGCCGATACCAGCATGATCAGGGTCGATTCCGGCAAATGGAAATTCGTTACCAGCGCGTCGATCACCTGATATTGATAACCTGGATAGATGAAGATTTGTGTGTCGCCAAAGAAGGGTTCGATCAGATCGTTTTTGGCGGCCTGGGCTGCGCTTTCCAGTGAGCGAACCGAGGTGGTGCCGACGGCAATCACGCGATTACCGCGCGCTTTCGCTGCCAGTACCGCATCCACAACCTCCTGCGGCACTTCGGCATATTCGGAGTGCATGATGTGATCTTCGATGCTGTCCACGCGCACCGGCTGGAAGGTCCCCGCGCCGACGTGCAGCGTGACGAATGCCATCTCAATGCCTTTTGCGCGCAGTTTTTCCAGCAGCGGTTCATCAAAGTGCAGGCCTGCGGTCGGCGCTGCTACCGCGCCAGGCTTCTGGCTATAGACGGTCTGATACAGCTCGCGGTCGGCCTCTTCATCCGGACGCTCAATGTACGGCGGCAGCGGCATGTGGCCGATGCTGTTGAGGATATCCAGTACCGGACGCTCATCGTTGAACTGCACTTCAAAGAGCGCATCGTGGCGCGCCACCATGGTGGCATTGATGCTCTCGTCATCCCCCAGTAGCAGCTCCGCGCCCGGCTTCGGTGCTTTGGAAGCGCGAATATGTGCCAGAATACGTTTATCATCGAGCATTCTTTCGACCAGCACTTCAATTTTGCCGCCGCTGGCTTTACGGCCAAACAGACGGGCCGGGATCACACGGGTGTTATTGAACACCAGCAGGTCGCCCGGGTTGAGCTTGTCGAGCAGATCGGTGAAGGTACCGTGCGTCAGCGCACCCGTCGGCCCATCCAGCGACAATAAGCGACAGCTACTGCGCTCCGGCATAGGATAGTGGGCAATCAGGGACTCGGGTAAATCAAAAGAGAAATCGGCGACGCGCATGGCATATACTCGTGACTTAAAAACAGGCGGCTTAGTCTAGTGCTCACACCTCTTTGCTGCAACAACTAGCCTCGCTTCGGATAACGAATCGCATGAATTTTCTCGCTCACCTGCACCTCGCTCATCTCGCTGACAGCTCCCTTTCCGGCAACTTGCTGGCCGACTTCGTGCGCGGCAACCCCGCTGAGGCGTATCCCGCCGACGTGGTGGAAGGCATCTTCATGCACCGCCGGATTGATGTCCTCACCGACAACCTGCCCGAGGTCAAAGAGGCAAAGGAGTGGTTCCGCCCGGAGACCCGGCGCGTAGCGCCCATTACGCTGGATGTGATGTGGGATCACTTTGTCTCCCGCCACTGGGCTCAGCTCTCCCCGGAGATGCCGCTGCCGGAGTTTGTCCGCTACGCCCATGCGCAGGTGGCGATCATTTTGCCCGATTCACCGCCGCGCTTTGTGAATCTGAATAGCTATCTGTGGTCGGAGCGCTGGCTGGAGCGCTATAGCGAGATGGATTTTATACAGCGGGTGCTTAACGGCATGGCCAGCCGCCGTCCGCGTCTCGATGCCCTGCGCGACTCCTGGCAGGATCTGGATGCCCATTACGACGCCCTGGAGACCCGTTTCTGGCAGTTTTATCCGCGGATGATGGAACAGGCGAAACATAAGCAGCTTTAATATAAATGTGATTGATAGGTAAAAGCTGGGTTAACGATTGTCAACGCCTCTTTGTCTTTCAGGTGAACACTCTCTATACTGGCCCGCGTTGCGTTCTAAATAACCTTAGTAATTACAGGAGAATCATATGGTTCTGGTAACTCGTCCGGCTCCGGATTTTACAGCTGCCGCTGTTCTGGGCAATGGTGAAATCGTTGAAAACTTCAACTTCAAACAGCACACCAACGGTAAAGCCACCGTTCTGTTCTTCTGGCCGATGGACTTCACCTTCGTTTGCCCGTCTGAGCTGATCGCGTTCGACAAGCGTTACGAAGAGTTCCAGAAGCGTGGCGTGGAAGTGGTTGGCGTCTCCTTCGACTCTGAGTTTGTACACAACGCATGGCGTAACACCCCTGTCGACAATGGCGGCATCGGTCCAGTGAAATACGCGATGGTTGCGGACATCAAACGCGAAATCCAGCAGGCTTACGGTATCGAGCATCCGGACGCGGGCGTTGCCCTGCGTGGCTCCTTCCTGATCGACGCGAACGGCATCGTGCGTCACCAGGTAGTGAACGATCTGCCGCTGGGTCGTAACATCGACGAAATGCTGCGTATGGTTGACGCACTCCAGTTCCACGAAGAGCACGGTGAAGTGTGCCCGGCTCAGTGGGAAAAAGGGAAAGAAGGTATGAACGCGTCTCCAGACGGCGTTGCTAAATACCTGTCTGAGAACGTATCCAGCCTGTAATTGGCACGGTTTACGAAAAAGGCCCGCTTATGCGGGCCTTTTTTTATGCCTTACGCTGCGTCTCCCGCCAGATACGCCAGGCCATACCGGCCAGCAAAATCACGCCCGCAATCAGCACGCCCCACACCAGCAGCGTGGTCATCCTGCTCTCCCGCTCGGCCGCGGAGGTGGCGGTCAGACGCCCCTCGCCGCCTAAGGCGACATTATCCTGAATGTCAGCCTGCGGCAGGTTTGCCATATCATAGGTTTTGCGCAGATCGGCAGGGATCAGCATGTCGGGCTGCACGCTGGCAGGCTTTGCCGCTCCGTTGCCCCAGGCAAGCACGTACGGCGCTTTCCCCTGCGCGTTGAACACCAGGTCATAACGGTCGCGATGCCCCGTGACGCTCGGCAGGTATTCTGGCAAACGCGCATTCAGCGTCGTGATTTTCACCGCCTGCACCAGGCCCCCGTTAAGCGAAACCGGTGCAGACATTTTCCCTTCCAGACGGTAAAGGACCTCTTTTTTCAGCGGGTGCCATGCCTCTTTTTCGCTACTCCGCCACGCTATCTCCACGGGAAGCACGCCATCGCCATTCAGTGAGATGCTGACAGCACTTAGCGGCTGCGGCCGCGTCCAGTGCCACTGAACTTCACTTGTTGATAACTGTTCTCCTTCCCCCTCCAGGCTGATCTCTTCCGGGGCCGCCTGCGCAGGTGCGCTAATTGCGTTTACGCCGGTCAGGGTTATCTCCTGGCTCTGCGTATTCAGCACCACCATAAGATAGCGATTCGCATCGGGAGATAAAACCATATCGGTATCGATCCGATCGAGCTTAAGGCGATCCTGGCCGCTGACGACGTCCAGCAGGGGCATACCCTCGCGCAGGGTATACCACTGCTTAAGATCCTCGCTGTAATAGACCGACGCCGTTCCCTGCCACGGCGTCTGAGGACTATTCCAGAGCAGCTGCAACTGGGACAGGGCCATCTCGCCCGTCGTCTGCTCCGGCAAGGTCAGCAGATAATGTTGCCCGGCTGCGGCGGCTTTTTGCCCCTCGAGCACAATCTCTACGCCGTTTCGGGAGCGGAGCAGGATTTTATCGCTATCCGCATCCCCGCGCGCAGGTGCAAGCGGCGAGGCGTTCAGAGGAAAGAGGCGAAGTGGTGTGGATTGCACTGACGCCTGCGGACGCGTCGCGGTGACCAGGCTGAAGGGAACCGGCTCGCCCGATTGATTAAAGACACGGACATCATGCAGATCGGGTGACGTGCTCTGCTCATAGACGGCAAGCGGCAGCATCACCCGATACCACTGGGAAGGGACGGACGTATCCAGTGAACGTCCAAAGGCATAGTCCCGGGGCGATTCCGTTTGTCCCTCGTCGCAAAACGCCGGGCCGGAAAGCGCCAGCAGCGCGCTACACGCTACCGCTTTCATCCATTTCATTTTTCATCTCCTGTTTTGGGCGGCAGCGGTGAGAAGTAACCTACGATCAGTACCAGGATCGCCACGCCGATAAACGCCACCGCACGCGACAGACCGCCTCCGCCCGCGCTGTCTACCAGCATCAATTTAACCATCACGACACCCAGCAGCGCAGCGCCGCAGAGCCACTCCTGCCGGGAAGCCCGACGGGTGGCATGGATCATGACCACCAGCGCGCTCAGCATCCAGAACAGGGCAAAACAGGTCTGGACAAGCCGGGAATCCCACAGCGAGGCCATATTCCAGGCCACGTCGCCATACCAGGCCAGCGCGCGCATTAGCGCCCCGTTAAGCCACCAGAAGCCAAACGCCATAAGCGCGACGGCAGGCCACGGGCGGGCTTGCGAAAGCAACGCGGGGTAGTAACGATCCACCGCCCGATAAAAGACCACCAGCCCCAGCAACGCGAACGCGGCACCTTCCTCAAGCGGGTTCACCAGCGGCAGCCAGGTCTGGCGATAGACCACGCCGTCCTGGAAATTGGTCACGACCAACAACACCAGCAACGCCACGACAACAGGGATCGGTGCCTGGCAGGCGTAAAGCGCAGGCCATTCCCGGAACGGCCACCCGCGACGCCGTACCGCCGCAGAGAGCGCCATAATCAAACCGCCACCCGCGGCCATCGCCAGTCCACTCCCCCAGGCCGCCATTCCCCACGGTAGCGAACGGGCAAACCAGTAAAGCTCGGCGGCCAGCGCCAGTAAAATCATCCAGAACAGGGACAGATGCAGCCCCATCGCGATGCGCGGCTGGAGCCTTTCACCGTCGCGCCGCAGCAGCATCAGTGCGGCAGGAAGCGCAACGCACCAGGCCAGATTTGACCAGCCAGCAGCAAAGACCAGCTGATGCCAGAGCTGATAAGCCACCATCAGCAGCATCAGCGGCCAGAGCAGCCATTTGCTGGCATCCAGCTCCCGCCACGCCAGACGAGCGGCAGCCTGCCGCCAGCCCCAGACCGACGCGGCCGAGAGCGCCAGCACGCCTGCCAGAACGGATAATTCCTGCTTCAGCATCAGCTGTGACGCCCCCAGCAGCGCCACTATCCAGAACAGTAGCCCGCCGGCCAGCAGTACCCAGCTGACGGGCAGAACAATTTCCCGCCACAGCCAGGCCGCAGCCAGCCAGCAAAGGCTGAGGACGGCGAAGATAAGCAGCAGGCTCAGCGACGTAACACCGTTCGTTTGCGCCCACAGCGCGCTACCCAGCGCTAGCACCAGCAGCGCCGTCCCGCTATAGCTCATGCGCCGCTGCTGCTGTTGCAAGCCCAGCCAGAGGATACCCAGCCCCTCCAGCGCCCAGGCCATTGCCGTCCAGCGCGCCGACAGCGCCAGCGGAATGGCGAGCGTGGCAAATCCGCCGCCGATCGCCAGCGCCGCCATGACCAGCGGCCGTCCGAGGGAGGGATAGCGCCGCAGCGCGAGGAACGCCAGCGAGAGGTAAAACGCACCGTACCCCAGCGCGCTGAGCGCCGGGCCGTAGGTCCAGTGCTGAGTCATGCCGTACTGCATTCCAAAACCAACCAGCGGCGGGGAAAACAGCAGCACGCCGTCGATAATCTGCTTCCCTTTCTCCTGCGCCCGCAGCGACAGCGCCACGCTCAGCACACCGAATATCAGCGTATTGGCAATCAGGAACAGCTGGCAGACCCCATAGTCTTCAGGTCGGTAGTCGTTCAGTCCCCAAAGGCCACCCACGCCGAATGTAAACAGCAGCCCGAGCAGATTCAGCTCGCGCCAGTGTTGCCAGATACTGATAGCGAGAATGCCGATGGAAAGCAGGAGGTAGAAAGAGAACAGCGCCACAAAGCTGCCGCCTCCGGTAGACAACAGCAGCGGCGCAAGATACCCACCGAGACTCGCAAGCATAGCGAGGCTCAGGGCCCTCTGCAGCACCGCCAGCCCGACGCTCGCCGCGCAAATGACCACCAGCAGCGCAAAGGCCAGCGTCATCGGCAACATCTGCCAGAGCCGGAAAGCACCAAAGACGGTCAGATAGAGGATGCCTGCCGCTCCACCCTGGAGGATCAGCGAATAGACGCGCTGTCTGTGCCGCAGCCGCCACCCGAGGGCCAGCAGAACCATAGCAAGCAGCGCCGTCGCGGCCAGGCGCAGCTCAAGCGGGAAAAGGGCGTGCTCGACGGTATAGCGCAGGAGGAATGAAAGACCGAGAAAAAGCAGCAGGATCCCAAGCTTCGCCAGCGGATTGCCCTGCATGAACCAGCGCACCAGCGACGTCAGTATGCCGCCAAAAGCAGAAGGCTGTTTTGCCGCGGGCGCGGGAGCCGGAGCGGTTGCGGGTTCTGCCGCGGCAGCGGGAATATCCGGGCGCCAGGGGTCGACAGGCGCGGGCGCGTCGTCAACTACCGGCTCAGCCACGGCCAACGGAACAGCGACCTGTTCAAGCTCCGGCGCTTTCTCCGCCACGCCGCGCTGCTCAAGAGCCTCAATGCGCTGGCGAAGCCGGGCGATCTCCTGTTTCGCCGCCGTGCTTCGATTAAATCCGATAACCGCAAGCACGGGCGCAACCACCAGCGCAAAAATCAGGAACAGACAGCCAAGGATGTAAAGCTCGTCCATGTTTCCACCTTCACCGTTAACGATCCGTTAAGATTGACACAAATCGTTGCATTTACGCCATCTTAAAAGGTGGGAACCGTTCCGCCCGATATTAACTACCGAACCAGACCGCAGCGGAGATTGCCTGAAGCGTGAGCACGCCGTCCTGGAACGTCGCTTTACCCTCTTTGCTCTTCCACGTTTTCCCCGCCAGCAGGGGTGAATCTTCCAGCACCACTTCGCAGGCCTCGCCCCGGTTAATCGCCACCAGCACACGCTGCTGATTATAGACGCGAACAAACACCACCACGTTATCGTGGGCGTAGACCACCTGGCAGCCGCCGTAGCGCAGCGCCTGACTCTGTTTGCGCAGTTTAATCAGCCGCTGATAAAGCGTGAACAGCACTGAATCCTGCCTATCAGTCTCCCACGGGAAAGTCTTACGACAGAACGGATCGTTATTGCCGTCCAGCCCTACCTCGTCCCCGTAGTAAATGCATGGCACCCCAGGCCAGGTAAACAGCCAGGTGACCGCCAGCGGCAGGCGGGCGACATCCTTACCGAGCAGCGACTTAAAGCGGGCGGTGTCATGGCTGTCGAGCTGGTTAAACATGCGTAGCTGCTGCTGATGCGACAGGCTGGCGCGGTAGTTATCCATCCATTTCACGCAGGTTTCCGCGTCGATGTGCTGCGGATCGTAGGAGATATCGGTGTTGGCAAGGAAACCCCACAGTGGGAAGGTGAAGCCGCGGTAGTTCATCGCCGAATCTTCTGCATCGGCCTGCAGCCACTGGCGGGCGTCGCCAAAGTGCTCGCCAAAGACGAAGGCCTCCGGATTGGCCTGCTTCGCCGAACGGGTGATCCCGGTAACATGCTGTAGATTATGGCGCGCCCCACCCTCTTCTCCGAGCATATGCACCACATCCAGCCGCCAGCCATCCATATTCCACGGCGCTTTCAGCCAGTGACGAACAATACTCTCCTCGCCGCCGTAGATCTCGTTCACCACGCCTGACGACTGATAATCCAGCTTCGGCAGGCTGGCATAGCCCAGCCAGTCGAGGGCGCGGCCCTCGTCGTCAAAGCTGTACCAGTCGCGCTGGGGCGAGTCCGGGTTATGACAGGCGCCGCCGGTTCCGCGGTTGTGGCGATCAAACCAGGCGTGGGAGTCCCCGCTGTGGTTAAACACCCCGTCCAGGATCAGGCGCATTCCCTCCCGTTGGGTATTCTCCCGCAAGCGTAACAGGGCCTCATCGCCGCCAAACCGCTCATCCACGTGGCGGTAATCTTCGGTGTCGTATTTATGCACGCTGGGGGCGACAAACACCGGATTGAGGTAGAGTGCCGTGACGCCGAGTTTTTTCAGATAAGGCAGCTTTTCACTGATGCCGTCGAGATCCCCGCCGTAAAAGGTGGAGCCCCCCGCATGGGCGGTGACCGGTTCGTCCCACGCGCGGAAAATCGTCTCATGGCCTGCGGCATGGTGATAATACGTTTTGTCCAGCTCAGGGTTGCGCCGCTGGCTGCGGGCAAAGCGGTCCGGGAAGATCTGATAGAAAACCTGCTCGACCACCCACTGCGGCCCGGCATCCGGGTAATCAATGGCGAACTGCTCCAGCCGCGCTGGCGGAAAGCGGCTGAAGCCCTGCGGGGTGAACCACAGCTGGCGGTTATGCCAGAGCATTTTAAAGCTGTAGCGGTGCCGCGGCTGCCCTTTCGTCGTGTCAATGGTCGCCCGCCAGGCAGTGACGCCGGGCTGCGGCTGGCTGCGCTGCTTATGCATCGGCAGCGAGGTCTCTTCATTATCGAATTCAGCGCGAAGCGTCACCCGCTCAGGCAGGTTTTCCCCTGTCAGCCACAGGGTGATGACAAGTTTGTCGTTGTTTTGTTTAACAAATGGGGCAACCGGCAGGTGCCATGCATTCAACATCTTTTATCCCCTTTCCCAGAAATGAGGCCACCTTGCCACAGGGTAGTTGATGTTCCCTCCTCATGGAGAGATTTATTGGGGGAGGAGGAAGGGGGAGGAGAAAAATGCCCGGCGTTTGCCGGGCATTTCGGTTACTGAGCTTCTGCTAACTGGCGTTCGCGACGGCGTTTGAACACCCATCCCACCAGCAACAGCGCAATCCACGCAAAGCCGACATACAGCGAGATACGGGTTTCCGGGTGGTAACCAATCAGGCCGATAATAAAGACCAGGAAGATCAGGCCAGCAACGGTAGTTGCCACGCCGCCCGGCACTTTAAACTTCAGCGCTTTGACCTCTTCAGGCGACAGACGGCGACGGAAGCCAATCTGCGACATCAGAATCATCATCCAGACCCAGACGGTGGCAAAGGTCGCCAGCGATGCGATCACCAGGAAGACATTCTCCGGCATGATGTAGTTGAGATAGACCGACAGCAGCAGCGCCACGGTCATCACCAGCACCGTCACCCACGGCGTGCCGCGGCTGGAGGTTTTGGCGAAAGCCTTCGGCGCACTGCCCTGCTCGGCCATGCCGTGCAGCATACGCCCCACGCCGAATACGTCGGCATTGATGGCGGAGAGCGACGCGGTGAGCACCACGAAGTTCAGAATACTGGCGGCGAAGGTGATCCCCAGATGCTGGAACGTCAGCACAAACGGGCTACCGTTCGTGCCCACCTGGTTCCACGGATAGATGGACATGATCACAAACAGCGTGCCCACGTAGAAGACCAGGATACGCATCGGCACCGAGTTAATGGCGCGCGGAATAGACTTCTCCGGATCTTTCGCTTCCCCGGCGGTGATACCGATAATTTCGATCCCGCCGTAGGCAAACATCACCATCTGCAGCGACATCACCATGCCTATCCAGCCGTTACTGAAGAAGCCGCCGTTACTCCACAGGTTATGGATGCCGGTTGGTTCGCCGCCATTGCCGATACCCCAGATAATGATGCCAATACCGGCGGCAATCATGATGATGATGGTGGCCACTTTAAAGAAGGAGAACCAGAACTCCAGTTCGCCAAACACCTTCACGCTCATCAGGTTGATGGCGCAGATGATCAGCACCACGCTGAGCACCCAGATCCAGTGCGGCACCGCCGGGAACCAGACCCCCATATAGATGCCGAAGGCCGTTACGTCGGCAATGGCCACAATCAGGATTTCGAAGCAGTAGGTCCAGCCGGTGATATAGCCCGCCAGTGGGCCTAAGTTTTCCTGGGCATAGCGGGAGAAGGAGCTGGCTGAGGGGTTATGAACGGACATCTCCCCCAGCGCGCGCATGATGATATAAGCGGCAACACCGCCGATAAGATACGCCAGCAAAACGCTGGGACCGGCCATTTTGATGGCATCTGCCGAGCCATAAAAAAGACCAGTACCTATCGCAGAACCCAGCGCCATAAAGCGGATGTGGCGGGCGGTAAGGCCCCGCTTCAGTTTGTTAGAGCTTTCCATTTACGTCTTGCCATTCAACACAAAAAAAACAAAAAACCACGGGGCCATAAGCCCCGTGGTTGAACATTTATCCGTTGATTAGTGCGCGTTCGACGTTACCCGACGCCCCGCAGCACGATCCCAGATTACGGCCAGAACCAGTGCAACAACGGTAGGCATCAACCAGGCCAGGCCCTGTTCGGACAGCGGCAGACGCTGTGTCCAGGCAGGGAGCGTATCGCCGATAGCCGATGCTTTGATGCCGTCAAGGATACCAAAAAGCAGGCTAATAAACATGGCCGGGGCAATAATTCGGGAAGAATTATTCCACCAACCGCGGGTGAAGCTCAGCACCACCAACACGATACACGGCGGGTAGATGGCCGTCAGCACCGGAATGGAGACCTGGATCAGGTGGCTCAGACCGAGGTTAGAGACCGCCATGGAGAAGATACCGAGGATGAACACCAGCGTACGGTAAGAGAGCGGCAGATACTGGGCAAAGAACTCGGCGCAGGCGCAGGTCAGACCCACCGCCGTCACCAGACAGGCCAGGAAGATCAGGATCGCCAGCAGGAAACTCCCCGAACCACCGAAGGTGTTCTGAACATAGGCATGCAGGATAGCCGCGCCGTTTGCGCTCTGGTCTACCAGGGCCGCGCTGTCAGAACCCAGACGGAACAACGCCAGATAGAGCAATGTCAGGCCTACGCCCGCAATCAGACCCGCCCAGATGGTGTAGCGGGTCAGCAGACGCGCTTCGGTCACACCGCGGGAACGGGCGGCGTTCACAATGACGATACCAAACACCATCGCGCCCAAAGTATCCATGGTCAGGTAGCCATTGACAAAGCCGTTAGAGAACGCGGCATTTTTGTAGGCGTCCATTGCATCGCTGATCGGGCCAGCAGGCCAGATAACGGCAGCCACGGCCAGGACAATCAGGGCCACGATTTTCAGCGGCGCGAGGAAGTTACCCACGGTATCCAGCAGCTTGCCCGGATAGAGGGAGACCAGAATCACCAGAGCAAAGTAGATCAGGCTGTAGATCAACAGCGGCATAGCGCCGTCGCCGGTCAGCGGAGCAATACCCACTTCAAAGGAGACGGTCGCGGTGCGCGGGGTGGCAAACAGCGGGCCGACGGCCAGATAGCAGACGGTTGCCAGCAGAATACCTGCGACTTTCCCGATAGGGGTGCTCAGGCTATCCACGCCGCCGCCAACTTTCGCCAGCGCAACGACGGTCAGCACCGGCAGGCCAACCGCGGTAATTAAAAAGCCAATCGCAGCGGTCCAGACGTGTTCACCCGCCTGTAAGCCAACCATTGGAGGAAAGATGATGTTGCCAGCGCCAACGAACAGCGCAAATGTCATAAAGCCCAGCGCGATGATGTCGCGCGATTTCAATTGATGGGTCATAAAACCTTACTGCCTGTGGATGTGGTGTTGAAAACGTTGAATTTTTCGCTATCCGTTGCGGAACAAAACAGCGGAAAAAATGTGCAACCTCAGCGGGAAATGCTTCCCTACCGGCGTGGAGAAGAATAGTTTTTCGATTTACCACGCAAATACAGTCTGTCCGACGATATCAGGGTGGCAATTTAAACGCTTATAACGTTTAAAGGCAATATGGGATCTCAAAACCAGAACAATATGCCAACTCGAAAGTTAGAAGTGGGATAATAAACCATTTATAAGAAAAACTCATGGCTAATCATGCGAACAAAAAAGCAACAGGCGTATAATATTTATTCGCGCTTCGCTGAACTGCAAAGCAAACAGGCCAGCATTGGCTGGCCTGTGGCAATTTCTGATTACAGTGACGCCGTCAGGCGCTGTTACTGGCAATCAAACGTTCCGGGATCACAAAGCTAAAACGCGTACTTTTCCCCGGCGTACTGACGATATCCAGGCGGCTGTCGTGGTGATTAATGGCGTGTTTCACGATCGCCAGCCCCAGGCCACTGCCCCCCGTCTGCCGGGAGCGCGCCTTATCCACCCGATAAAAACGCTCGGTAAGACGCGGAATATGCTCCGGGCCGATACCGGGACCATCGTCTTCCACGCTGAACTCCGCTCCCGTTGGCGCATGCTGCCAGCGCACGGTGATGTGGGTGCCTGGCGGGGTATGATTCACCGCGTTATAGACCAGATTAGAGATGGCGCTGCGCAGCTCGTCGGTACTGCCGCGTACTTTCAGGTTGTTATCCACCTCAAAGGTGAGCTGATGCTGCTGCTGGCTTAAGGTCTGCGCTTCGCGCTCCAGCATTCGCAGCATCATCGGCACGTCGATGGTTTCATTCAGCGCCAGGGTTGGTGCCGCCTCAATGCGGGAGAGGGTCAGCAGCTGCTTCACCAGCCCTTCCATGCGCTGCGTCTGCTCACGCATGGTGTGCAGCGCTTTTTCCCGCGGCGCGCCTTCCAGCGTCTGCTCCTGCATCATCTCCAGATAGCCCTGCAATACCGTCAGCGGGGTGCGCAGCTCGTGGCTGACGTTGGCGAAGAAATTGCGCCGCGCCCCTTCAAGCTGGTGCATTTGCGTCACATCCCGCGCCACCATCAGCCACTGCTGGTCGCTGTAGGGCATCACGCGGATCTCCAGATGGCGACCGTTGTTCATGACCAGATTGTGCGGGCGGGTAAAATCGCGTTTTTTCAGATACTGGGCGAACTCCGGATAACGCAGGAGGTTGAGGATATTCTGCCCGTTATCATCCGGCCAGCGCAGGCCCAGCAACTGCTGCGCCAGTCCGTTACACCAGAACATCGCCCCCTCTTCGGTGGTCAATACCACCGCATCCGGCAGCGATTCGGCGCCGCTGCGAAAGCGTTTGATCAGGCTGCCCAGCTCGCGTCGGCGTTTTTTATTACGCATCTGCATCTGGTGCAGGCCATACAGGAGGGGTTCCCAGCTGCCGCTTCCTGGCGGCGGGGTCATACTTCTGTCAACCCATAGCCACCATGAGAGGCGGAGCAAATTCCAGAAATGCCAGATGAGCAGTCCGGTGACTGCCGCCAGTAAAAACCAGGGTAAATAACCGATTACGGCCCCGAGGATCAGGGCCGGAATACAGCAGAGTATCAGTTCAAAACAGAGCCTTTTCCATGACAGCCGTTCCAGCACGCGTCACACTCCTGTCATTGTTCAGAAACGGGTTGAGAAACGATAACCCGTGCCGCGGACGGTTTGCACCATGCGATCGTGACCGCTGGTTTCAAGTGCCTTGCGCAAACGGCGGATATGAACATCAACCGTGCGATCTTCAACATAGACGTTAGTGCCCCAGACATTGTTGAGCAACTGCTCGCGGCTATAGACGCGTTCCGGGTGGGTCATGAAAAAGTGCAACAGTTTGAATTCCGTTGGTCCCATATCGAGGGGATTTTCACCGGTCATTACGCGGTGCGAGGTAGGGTCCAGACTCAGCCCCTGCATCTCAATCACCTCTTCCACCGCCATCGGTGAAATACGGCGCATCACGGCTTTAATGCGCGCCACCAGCTCTTTCGGGGAAAACGGTTTGGTAATGTAGTCATCCGCGCCGGTCTCCAGACCGCGAACGCGATCTTCCTCTTCGCCGCGGGCCGTTAACATCATCACCGGAATATCGCGGGTTAACGCTTCACGTTTAATATGTTTGATGAATTGCAGACCAGAGCCACCAGGCAGCATCCAGTCGAGCAGGATCAGATCGGGCCAGGGTTCGTTGAGCTGGTTCACCGCGCTGTCGTAATCTTCGGCCTCTATCGGTTGAAAGCCATTTTGTTCGAGCACGAAACAGACCATTTCGCGAATGGGTGCTTCATCTTCTACGACCAGAATACGTCTCGCCATACTTAGCCCTGTCTTATTAAGGTTACATGTTTGTAATACGGCGTCATTATGCGTCAGATTTATGACAGATTTATGAAAAACGCGCCCGCTCATAAAGGCAAGCCGTTGTTTTATGGCAGCCCCGATTGTAGCGGTTATCTTCCTCCCCCTGAAAGTTTATAATCCCGCTAACCATTTTTTGCCACGGATCTGTTATGCGCATACTTCACACCTCGGACTGGCATCTGGGACAAAATTTTTACAGCAAAAGCCGCGCCGCCGAACATGAAGCATTTCTCAACTGGCTGCTTGAGATGGCGCAATCGCATGACGTGGATGCCATCCTCGTGGCCGGGGATATTTTCGATACCGGCTCGCCGCCCAGCTACGCGCGCGAGCTCTATAACCGTTTCGTAGTCAATCTGCAAAAAACCGGCTGCCATCTGGTGATTGTGGCCGGCAACCATGATTCCGTCGCCACGCTGAATGAGTCCCGCGAGATCCTGGCGTTTCTCAACACCACCGTGGTCGCCAGCGCCGGACATGGGCCGCAAATTCTGACCCGACGCGACGGCACCCCCGGCGCGGTACTCTGCCCGATCCCGTTTTTACGCCCCCGGGACGTGGTGCGAAGCCAGGCAGGCCTCTCCGGGCTTGAGAAACAGCAGCAGCTGTTGCAGGCCATTACCCACTATTATGCCGAGCAATATACCCAGGCCTGCGCGCTTCGCGGCGACAGCGTACTGCCGATTATCGCCACGGGGCATCTCACCACCGTCGGCGCCAGTAAAAGTGACGCGGTACGTGACATCTATATCGGTACGCTGGATGCGTTTCCCGCGCAGCACTTCCCGGCCGCTGACTATATAGCGCTGGGCCATATCCACCGGGCGCAGATGATTGGCGGTTGCGAACATATCCGCTACTGCGGCTCCCCTATTCCCCTCAGCTTTGATGAAACCGGCAAAAGCAAATGCGTCCATCTGGTGAGTTTCGACCAGGGCAAGCTCAGCAGCGTCGAATCGCTTGAGGTGCCCATTACCCAGCCGCTGGCGGTGCTGAAGGGCGATCTGGCGGCGATCACCGCCCAGCTTGAGCAGTGGCGCGGCGTGGAGCAGACGCCTCCCGTCTGGCTGGATATCGAACTCACCACCGAGGAGTACCTGCACGATATGCAGCGTAAGATCCAGCAGCTGACGGACGATCTGCCGGTAGAGGTCCTGCTGGTGCGGCGCAGTCGCGAGCAGCGCGAGAGAAGCCTTGCCAGCAACCTGCGTGAAACCCTCAGCGAGCTGCGGGTTGAGGAGGTTTTTGAGCGCCGACTCGCCCAGGAAACCCTGGATGAGACCCAGCGGGCCCGGCTAAACGAGCTGTTCAGCCACACGATCCACGCCCTCAGCAATGAGGAGGATGAGGCATGAAAATTCTCAGCCTGCGCCTGAAAAACCTTAACTCGCTCAAGGGCGAATGGAAAATCGACTTTACCGCCGAGCCCTTCCTCAGCAATGGCCTGTTTGCCATTACCGGCCCGACCGGCGCGGGTAAAACCACCCTGCTGGATGCCATCTGCCTGGCGCTGTACCATGAGACGCCGCGCCTGAATACCGTCTCGCAATCGCAAAACGATCTGATGACCCGCGACACCGCTGAGTGCCTTGCCGAGGTGGAATTTGAAGTCAAAGGAGTAGCTTACCGTGCATTCTGGAGCCAGAACCGGGCGCGCAACCAGCCGGACGGCAACCTGCAGGTGCCCCGCGTGGAGCTCGCCCAGTGCAAGGACGGTAAGATCCTCGCAGATAAAGTGAAGGACAAGCTGGAGCTGGTTGCCTCTCTGACCGGGCTGGACTATGACCGCTTTACCCGCTCGATGCTCTTATCCCAGGGGCAATTCGCCGCCTTTCTGAACGCCAAACCGAAAGAGCGCGCCGAACTGCTGGAGGAACTGACCGGCACGGAAATCTACGGCCAGATCTCCGCCATGGTGTTTGAAAAACATAAGGCGGCGCGCAGCGAGCTGGAGAAGCGCCAGGCCCAGGCTGCCGGCGTGGTGTTACTCAGCGAAGAGCAGCTACAGCAGCTTCAGCAAGGTTTGCAGGTACTTACTGACGAAGAAGCGCAACTGCTGGCACAGCAGCAGGAACTCCAGAAAGATTATCAATGGCTTACCCGCCACGATGAGCTGGTGCAGGAGCAACTGCGGTCGAAGGCCGCGCAGCAGCAGGCGCAGCAGGCCCTGACGGACGCCACGCCCGAGCTGGAAAAACTGCATCTGGCCCAGCCTGCGGCCCTGCTGCGCCCGCACTGGGAGCGGCAGCAGGAGCAGCTTGCCCAGCTTTCGCAGACGGAACAGCAGATGCTGGATGTGAATACTCGCTTACAGTCCAGGACGGCGCTGCGTTCAGGTATTCGTAACGGGGCGCTACGCACGCACGACAGGCTGCAAACCGAGCTGACTGCACTTACCCAGTGGCTTACCGACCACGACCGTTTCCGCCAGTGGGGCCAGGAGATTGCAGGCTGGCGCGCCCACTTCACCCAGCTTAATCGCGATAAAACCCAGATCGCGACGCTGACCGGCCGTATCACGGCGTTACGCCATAAGCTGGCGGGATTACCGGAGAGCGCCCTGACGCTTACCGCAGAGCAGACCGCCACCGAGATGGCACAGCAGTCGCAGTCCCGCGCGGCGCGTCAGCGCCTGACCACCCTGCATGCCCGCTATCAGCCTCTGCAACAGCGATTGCGGCAGAATAGCGAAAGCGTGCAAAAGGCCCAGGCCGAGCTGGCAAAACTGAACGAAACCCTGACGTTGCGCCGCCAGCAGTACAAAGAGAAAAACCAGCACTATCTCGATCTCAAAACCTTATGTGAGCAGGAAGAGAAGATTAAGAAGCTGGAGAGCTATCGGGCGGAACTGGAGGCCGGAAAGCCCTGCCTGCTCTGCGGCTCTACCGAACATCCGGCCATTGCCCAGTATCAGGCCCTGGCGCTCACCGGAAACCAGCGCCGCCGGGATGCGATGGAAAAAGAGGTCGCCGCACTCAAAGAAGAAGGCCTGCTGGTTCTGGGGCAAGTGAATGCGCTAAACAGCCAGCTTCAGCGCGAAACAAGCGAAGCGCAGACGCTCTATCAGGATGAGCAAGCGCTCACTAAAGAGTGGAATGCGGTGTGTGAAACTCTTTCTGTGCAGTTGAGCATTCAGGACGACATCGCCCCGTGGCTGGCTAAACAGGAGCAGTACGAACAGCAGCTTTACCAGCTGAGCCAGCGCCTGACCCTGCAAAGCCAACTGAGCGAAGAGGAAGCCCAGCTCCAGCTTTATCAGCAGCAGCTTCTGGCGACGCGCACGGCTATGGCGCAAACGCTTCATGCCCTGTCGCTGGCGGCGCCGGAGGACGGTACCGAGTCGGCCTGGCTTGCGGAACGGGAAAAAGAGTCGCAGGCCTGGCAGGAGCGGCAGTCTCAGCACAGCGCCCTGCGGGAGCGCATTACCGCCCTGGCACCGCTGCTGGAGACCCTTCCGGCAACGGATTCCACCCAGGCGGAAAGTGCGATCCCGGATAACTGGCGCGAAATCCATACCGAGTGCGTCTCCCTGCAAAGCCAGCTCGCCACGCTACAGCAGCAGTACACGCTGGAAAGCGAACGTTTACAACAATCGCAGGCGCAGTTTGCCGCCGCGCTGGCTGCCAGCATCTTTAGCGATCGGGAGGCGTTTCTGGCGGCCCTGCTGGATGGCGATACGGTTCGGCGTCTGGAGCAGTTGAAACAGACTCTGGAAAGTCAGATCCAGCAGACCACGGCCCTGCTTCAGCAGGCCGGACAACGACTGAACGAACATCTGGAACAACGTCCGGCGGGCCTGACGACGGATGCGCCGGCTCTGCAGGAACAGCTTCAGCAGCTCGGCCTGAAACTGCGGGAAAATACCACCCGCCAGGGAGAGATCCGCCAGCAGCTTAAACAGGACAGCGATAATCGCCAGCACCAGCAGGCACTGATGCAGCAAATTGAGGAGGCGTCCCGTCTGGCGGATGACTGGGGTTATCTTAACGCGCTGATCGGTTCCAAAGAGGGGGATCGCTTCCGTAAGTTTGCCCAGGGCTTAACCCTCGACAATCTGGTATGGCTCGCCAACCAGCAGCTGATGCGTCTGCATGGCCGCTATCTGCTACAACGCAAGGCCAGCGATGCGCTGGAGCTGGAGGTGATGGATACCTGGCAGGCGGATGCCGTGCGCGATACCCGCACCCTCTCCGGCGGCGAAAGTTTCCTGGTAAGCCTGGCACTGGCGCTGGCGCTTTCCGACCTGGTGAGCCACAAAACGCAAATTGACTCGCTGTTCCTCGATGAGGGCTTCGGCACCCTGGACAGCGAAACGCTGGATACCGCCCTGGATGCGCTGGATGCGCTGAATGCCAGCGGCAAAACCATTGGCGTCATCAGCCACGTCGAGGCGATGAAGGAGCGCATCCCGGTGCAGATCAAAGTGAAGAAGATTAACGGGCTGGGGTACAGCAGGCTGGATAAAGAGTTTGCTGTTTTATAAGCCGGGCTCGCTACGCGTCACCCGGCTTTTGCCCTGTCAGTTTGGCCACAGCCAGGCCGCGCCGCGTACGCCGCTGGAGTCGCCGTGCACCGCTTTACGGATCGGGGTTTCGCATTCGCCGCCAAACACCCACTGCTTCACCAGCTGGGGAACGGTGCTATAGAGACGGTCAACGTTGCTCATGCCGCCGCCCAGGACGATCACATCCGGGTCGAGAATGTTCACCACGTGCGCCAGCGACTTCGCCAGCCGCATTTCATAGCGGCTGAGCGCCAGCTCCGCGACGGCGTCCTGCTCTTCCACCAGCCGCATGATCTCGTTGCCTTTTAGCGGATGCCCACTCAGACGACGGTAATCGGTGGCGAAGCCGGTGCCGGAGATAAAGGTCTCGATACAGCCCTGTTTGCCGCAGTAGCACGGCACTTCAGCGCGGTACTTCAGTTCGTCTTCATCCATCCACGGCAGCGGATTGTGCCCCCACTCGCCAGCCGTGCCGTTGCCGCCAATATGGGCGCGGCCGCCAAAGGCCACGCCTGCGCCGCAGCCGGTACCGATGATCACCGCAAATACTGTCTGTGCCCCCGCCGCGGCGCCGTCGATAGCCTCTGACACCGCCAGGCAGTTGGCGTCGTTCGCCAGCCGGACTTCACGGTTCAGGCGCTGGCTTAAATCGCGGTCGAAGGGCTGGCCGTTGAGCCAGGTTGAGTTCGCGTTTTTCACCACCCCGGTATAGGGCGAAATCGACCCCGGGATCCCCATACCGACCGTGCCGGTCTGGCCGGTGGCCTTTTCGGCCATCTCCACCAGAGTAGCGATGGTTTCAATGGTCTGCCGGTAGTCGTCACGCGGGGTAGGCAGGCGATGGCGGAACAGCTGCTCCCCCTGCTCGCCCAGGGCAATGACTTCTGTTTTCGTGCCGCCGAGATCAATACCAATTCGCACAGAACGTTCCTCATTATTTTGATTATCAACAGAGTAGAAGCCTGCTACCCGATTAGCAATGCAAGCGATGCGACAATTCGCTATCATGCCCGCTGAATTAAACGACAAGACCGTGGAAATTATCATGCTGTGGTTCAAAAATTTGATGGTTTACCGTCTCAGCCGCGATATCGAACTGCGTGCAGACGAGATGGAAAAACAGTTAGACCTTTACGCATTTACCCCGTGTGGCAGCCAGGATATGGCCAAAACCGGATGGGTTCCGCCTATGGGATCACAGAGCGATGCGCTGACCCACACCACCAATGGTCAAATCATCATCTGCGCGCGTAAGGAAGAGAAGATCCTGCCGACGCCAGTAGTGAAGCAGGCGCTGGAAGCCAAAATTTTTAAGCTGGAAGCCGAACAGGGCCGTAAGCTGAAAAAAACCGAGAAAGATTCGCTGAAAGATGAAGTGCTGCACTCCCTGCTGCCGCGCGCCTTTAGCCGCTTCAGCCAGACAATGATGTGGATCGACACCGTTAACGGCCTGATTATGGTCGACTGCGCCAGCGCCAAAAAAGCAGAAGATACTCTGGCGTTGCTGCGTAAAAGCCTCGGTTCGCTGCCGGTGGTGCCGCTGACGATGGAAAACCCGATCGAGCTGACCCTCACCGAGTGGGTACGGGGCAACAACGTCCCGCAGGGCTTCCAGCTGCTCGACGAAGCCGAGCTGAAAGCGATCCTGGAAGATGGGGGCGTGATCCGCGCCAAGAAGCAGGAGCTGGTCAGCGATGAAATCGCCGTGCATATCGAAGCCGGCAAGCTGGTGACCAAACTGGCCCTCGACTGGCAGCAGCGCATTCAGTTCATGATGTGTGACGATGGCTCGATCAAGCGCCTGAAGTTTTCCGACGAACTGCGCGATCAGAACGACGATATCGACCGGGACGACTATGCCCAGCGTTTTGATGCTGACTTCATTCTGATGACGGGTGAACTGGCGACGTTGATTAAGAGCGTAGTGGAAGGATTGGGCGGCGAAGCACAGCGTTAATGCTTCATGCCAGGCTTTATGCCAAAAACAGGAGCCGGGTTAACCCGGCTCTTTTTTTACAGATAACGACACAGATAAGAGGCAGGTTCAGCAACCTGCAGATGGAATTCGCTGTGGCCTGGCACGTTGAAAACATCGCCCGGGTTATAGACTTTCCACTCCGTCTCCCCCGGCAGTAACACTTTGAGCGAGCCGCTCACCACGGTCATCTCTTCTGGCTGCGCGGTACCGAAGGCGTACTCCCCCTCTTCCATTACGCCAACACTGGCGCGGCCAGTAATGCTGCTGGTAAAACCGATGGACTTCACTTTACCGGAAAAGTATTCATTAGTCTGAAGCATGGACTGGTCCTTATTGTCGTTGGTTGTCAATCCAATATAGGGGTGACACTCCGTACCTGTCACGCAAAATCATCAGACCAGCAATTCCGAGGCCAGCCGGGCCACCAGCACGTTTGATAGCAGCACCGGCACGTCCAGGTGTTTTTGCAGTAAATCACGGTGATGTTGATGAAAACCAAGACAATCAAGCATCAGGACATCTGCGCCGCGGGCCAGCAGATCGCGTCCGGCGTCGATCAGTTTCTCTTCGCTGTCCCAGAAAGGATTGGCTACAGCAAGCAGCGGCGCCTTAGCCAGGCACTGCCATTTGCGGGATTGGTTCTCCATGAGCTCAGGGATCGGCACGATCACCCCCACCTGATGGCCATCGACAATCGATCCGACCAGCGGCGGGATGATCCGCGTCGGCTCAAGCAAAATCGCATTACGGGCGACGAGGCCAGTGATGGGCGCTGTGCTCATCAGCAGGATCACCTCATAGCCCTGGTTATCGAGCACTTCGATCACGCCTTGCAGGGCGCACGCGATCTTCGGCAACGAGACGTTTCCCAGCTCGCCGTCACTGAGCAGGGTAGGCAACTGCGCCTCGCCCGGTTCAGGGGCGTAGTCTTCCATGACCTCTTCCCGGCTCAGCGTACCGAGCAAACTGTGATGCGTAATTTGTTGCGCAGAAATATGCTCCGTTAAGAGCGGTAGTACTTCGCTTACCGGGACTACCCCAATCGTGAGGATCGCCAATGTCGCCTTCATCGTTCTCGCCTTTCTATACACTCACTACCGTGACACAGATACAGGCACACTACGCTGTTCAGAAAAAAGTGCTGAAAAGCGTAGCAGCAGATTCAACGGCTGGAATGTAAAGATTCACGTGCCTGACAGAATGTGTCTGTTAATCTTGAACATTACCCTCCGTTTAATGTTTACGCTTTTTAAATAGTGTGATTACGGTACGGTTTTGAGCGTATTCGGATTTAATTCAGGCTTTGTCGGGATCTTCGTAACGCACTTTCGCGTCCTTCGCTTCCTGCTCCGTTTCATGCTCACTGATCAGTGAATCCGGTTTAGGGTGGTCAGCACGCAGCTGATACCAGGTGACAGTCTTGCCCGTTGCGCCTTTCTCAACGGCAACAATACGGGCTTCACGCGGATAGGGAGGTCTGGTTGGCATAGTTCATCCTTTATTTTATTAGGTTGGCTGAACTATCAGTATAGACATCAGTTAGCTGGCGCATGCCAGATGAAGCGCAGCGACGATATTTTGCACCACCTGCGCGGGGGGAAGGGAGGCATCCACCACGTGGTGAGCGGCCTCGCGATAGAGCGCGTCACGCTCCGCCAGCACTGCGCTCACCTCTTCGCTGATTGGTTTGCCGGTAAGGGTTGGGCGCTGTCCCTCTTCCGGAGAGGCTTCGAGACGCCCGACCAGCACCGGAACCGGGGCACAAAGATAGATCACCCGGCCCTTTTCACGCATAAACTGACGGTTGTAAGCGGACAAAATAATGCCGCCGCCGGTGGCGATAATGCCGGAGCCTGCGGTCACCGCCTCGAGGGTCGCTGTTTCACGGGCGCGAAAACTCTCCCACCCTTCCTGCTCAACAATCTCGGCGATGCTTTGCCCGGCATGGGTCTGTAGCCAGTGATCGGTATCGACAAATTCACTCTGACACAGACGAGCCAGTTCAAGACCGACGGTGGTTTTGCCACAGCCGCGGGGGCCAATTAAAAAAATAGGCTGGGTCATGACCAGGTGTTCCCTTTGATGCCGCGCGCATGCGGTGCGTGAAGTCGAAAAGAGTGCAATGATACCATTAAGCTAGTACACGCGTTACTGTAAAAAAATTATTACACAAGGCGTGACTTTTAACTGACATTTCCGGCAACCCCAGAGATAAAAGGGGAAACTCTGTAAAGAAATCATTGCACTAAACGGTGCGCTCACCTTACCTGAACCCACCTGCCGTTGACAACCCCGGATTGCGGTAATAATGGCCAAAACCACTAATGCAGTGATGATTACCCCTGGCGGCGCTTCACTTCCAACAGCCATTTATCCAGCTCAGCGGCGAACTGCTGCCTGTCGCGCTGGGAGAGGCTGTCCGGCCCGCCGGTCTGCACGCCGCTGGCGCGCATCGTGTCCATAAAATCACGCATCGTCAGCTTTTCACGGATAGTGGCTGGTGAATAACGCTCGCCGCGCGGATTGAGCGCGGCGGCCCCTTTCTCCAGCACCTCCGCCGCCAGCGGAATATCGGCGGTGATCACCAGATCGTCCGCGCTGCACAGGCGTACGATCTCATTATCGGCCACATCAAAGCCGGCCGGTACGCGCAAGGAACGGATAAAACGGGACGGCGGCACGCGCAGGTTCTGATTCGCCACCAGCGTTAGCGGCATCTGTACGCGCTCGGCAGCACGAAACAGGATCTCTTTAATCACATTCGGACACGCATCGGCATCCACCCAAATCGCCATCTTCTCTCTCCGGCATAGAACAGGCGGCTATTGTCGCCTGCTTTTCGCCCCAGGCAAAGTTGCAGATGGTACCGACGCTTTAATGCTGCGTAAAAAACCGCGATAGGCTAAAGTTCCACAATCATAACAAAGCCTAAGAGAGGGACGTGATGGAGAAGAAAATCGGTTTTATCGGCTGCGGTAATATGGGCAAAGCCATTCTCGGCGGTCTGATTGCCAGCGGTCAGGTGCAGCCTGGCCAGATTTGGGTCTACACCCCATCACCAGATAAGGTAGCCGCCCTGCACGACCAGTACGGGATCAACGCCGCGCAAAGCGCCCAGGAAGTGGCCCAGGTAGCCGATATCGTCTTCGGCGCAGTGAAGCCGAACATGATGGTGAAAGTCCTGAGCGACATCACCTCCAGCCTCAATAAAGAGACGCTGGTGGTCTCTATCGCGGCAGGCATCACCCTCGATCAGCTGGCGCGCGCACTGGGCCATGATCGTAAAATCGTCCGCGCCATGCCTAACACGCCGTCGCTGGTAAAAGCGGGCATGACCTCCATCACCCCTAACGCGCTGGTGACCGCCGAAGAGGTTGCCGATGTCGTCAATATTTTCCGTTGTTTCGGCGAAGCGGAAGTGATTGCCGAGGCGATGATCCACCCGGTGGTGGGCGTCAGCGGTTCAGCACCCGCCTACGTGTTTATGTTTATCGAAGCGATGGCAGATGCCGCAGTGCTGGGCGGGATGCCGCGCGCGCAGGCCTATAAATTTGCAGCGCAGGCGGTAATGGGCTCCGCCAAAATGGTGCTGGAAACCGGCAAACATCCGGGCGAGCTGAAAGATATGGTCTGCTCTCCGGGCGGCACAACCATTGAAGCGGTGCGGGTGCTGGAGGAGCGCGGTTTCCGGGCAGCGGTCATTGAAGCCATGAACAAGTGCATGGAAAAGTCAGAGCTGCTGAGTAAATCCTGATCGACAGCCGGACGTCAGGCGGCCACTTCGGTACGGTTACGTCCGGCATTTTTTGCCTTATAGAGCGCAATATCCGCCGCTTTCAGCCATTCCTGATAATGCACCATTGACGTCGTGAGCGGCGCAACACCGACGCTGATGCGGAGCTTTACCTGCGGAGCACCCGGCAGGTGCAGTTCCGCCAGCCGTTCATGGACCCGCGACATCGCCGCAATGGCGTTTTCCGCAGGCGTCCCGCTCATGATCACCGCGAACTCATCGCCGCCAAAGCGGCCAATCATATCGCTGGCGCGTAACGTCAACTGTAGCTGGCGGGTCACGGCGATAATCGCCTGATCGCCTACATCATGGCCCCAGGTGTCATTAATGCCTTTGAAGTGATCGATATCGATCAGCAGGATCGTGGCGCTCCGGTGATAGCGACGACAGTTTTCAAATTCCGTACGCAGCAACACTTCCCAGTGACGGCGGTTATATACCCCTGTCATCCCATCCAGGGTACTCATCAATTCAAGACGACGCTTATGTTCCACCAGACGGCTGGTTGTACGGAAACTGACCCAGGCAAACAGCATCGGATAGCCAATGATCCCTGGCAGCGCGAGCCAAATCTCAAGCGGGGTGCTGAGGAAGCCTGCCGGAATGTGCATCAGTTGCAGGGTGACCAGCGCCGCCAGCGCAGTCATCAATGCCCCTGTGCCATAGAGCCTCAGCCCCCCCACGCCCATCAGGTTCATGCTCATCATCATAACCAATGCCGCGGTGGGCATGGCATTAACGCCCATCAGCCCAATCCACACCCCGGCCATAATGGCATCGACTTTGAGGTTAAACATCTCATTGTGGTAGGGATCGGCAGAACGCATCGCCAGTTGCCAGGCCAGATGCGGCCAGACAAAGACCCAGCCAACCAGCAAAAGCCACCAGACGCCGTTGACCGATTGCGTGGTCAGCACGCTGGCAACAGGGAAAAACAGAAAAGCCAGACCCGCCGCACGCGGGAGTCGTAAACGACGAGCCAGACGGATTCCTGAGCGATGATGCTCATCCGCCGAAAGCGCCAGATTTATTCCTTCCCGGGCATAGACTTTGCTGTAAATGTTTTCATCATTCATGGTTATTGGGAACACTCAAAAGCATTTTCCCAAATTATAGAAAGGCTTATCTGGCGCTAAGTATGATATTTCGGGTGAGCCAAACGGAACGCTCACCCTTTTGAACTAGCCGGTTTTCTTCAGGCAGGCGCTCATGAACTTACTCCGATCGTCCCCTTTGAGGGATTGTTGGGTCGCCTGGGAGTTGCATTCACGCATCCTTTGTTGTTGCGGCGTCAGGCTTTTTTCGTTGGGTTTAGAGGAGGCGTTTTTCAGGCAATCGCTCATGTAGGTCTTACGGGAGTCGCCCTTCAGGTCCTGGGCGGTCGCCTGCTGATTGCAGGTGGTCATACGTTGCTGTTGCGGTGTGAGCGGCTGATCTTGCGCCCCCGCCGGAGCAAGTGAGAACAGGCCAAGGAGCAGGGTCGCCAGTAGTGTGATTTTCATAGCACTTTCCTTCTGTGAATGATCTCCTTAAGTCTGGTTCGTACTGCTAAAAAAACCACCCGCACCTTTGGGATAATTTCGCACGGCGTTTATTTCGGCGTCGCCCATTCCGTCACTAATAGGCAGAATAATATGTTGGACCGGTGGCTGGGTGATATCCCGGTAGCGCGGTCGATGCGCCATTTTCAGCATAGATTGTGGGGATAAACAGCAGGCGGGAAGTCATGCAATATAAAGTACGCTCTGTTTCACTTATTTTTTCCAGCCGGAATAGATAAAAATAAAACAGAGCGATGACAGGCAACCGGGGTGACGGTTCTTTGACAGCAACTCAGATCAAATAACCGGTCAACTGCGCGGGTGCCGTAGCAGCTTTTTTACGTATTGCTGCAGCATCTCGCTGTCCTCGGCCGGAACCTGAGCATCTGGCCTCGCCTCGTCCAGCGCGCCTTCAACGCTTGCAATCAGCGCCTGTTGATCGCTTTGCGCCATCTGCCTTAGCAGGGCGGTAACCACTATTTCCAGCGCCTCAACCTGAACCACAAGCTCTTTTGACTCTTCTTCCTTTTCTGCCAGCTTAACTAACAACTCTGCAATAAGATTTTTCACAGTGCTATTTCCTTATCAAGTTTTTTCCGACGTTATCATTATGATTGAGACTTGCAAAGTGGGTAAAAGTACTATTTTTAAGCAAACCCCACACCGCGCATAAATTAGTTTCCATACGACCGGGAAAAATGCGACTTAAATTAAATTTTGCTTTTCCTGTGAAGCCTGAATTAAAAACAAGAACCGCCATTTCACATAAATGATAATGGCGGCCAGATCACAATATATTATATAGCTAACTTAAGAACGGCGGACTTCCTGCAGGCGGCGCTGGCGCATTGCCCACGCCAGCTGCAGGATGTTTACCAGCACCACCACGGCGGTGGCGGCAAACACCCAGCGGAAACCGGCCATCGCCGAGACCGCGGCACCCATCAACGGACCTGCAACATTCCCCAGATACATAAACGACTGGTTATAACCGAAGATCCGTCCGGTGACCCGATCGCTGGAGTACTTAATCAGCAGGGTCTGCACGGCGGGCAGCATGGCGCCATCCGCAAAGCCAAGTAAAAAGCGCAGCACGCCCAACTGCAACGGAGTAGTGACAAAGGACATGGCGAAAAAGAGCACCACCGCCACGATAAGCGTCGCCATCAAAATACGCCCGGTGCCGATGCGGTCCCCGAGCTTGCCCAGACGTGGGGCGGACATCAACGCAGAGATGCCCGGCACCGCAGCAATCATCCCGCTGAGGAAGGCGATGTTATTGCTCTCGGGTGCCATCGACTGAATAAAGAGCGCGAGGATCGGCCCCACCGAGCCGTTGCAAAGCTGGATAACCATGGTAGTGATGAACAGGCTGATCATCAGCCCCGGATAAGGGAGCGAGGCAAATACCGCCTTGCCGCTCAGCCGCTCCGCCTTGCTGACGGTGGGGCGAGCCCCCTCTTTAATCAGAAACAGCGTTACCAGAAAACTTACCATCAGCAGGACCGCCGTGATCAGGAACACCGCGCGCAGACCCACATGGTCTGCCAGAAAACCGCCCATCAGCGGGCCGCCGATCACGCCGCTGATTTGCGCCGTCGACAGGGTACTGATGGCCCAGCCGCTGCGATCCCGGGGCACCTGGGACGCCACCAGCGCCATCGCGTTAGGAATATAGCCGGAAGTCAGCCCCATCAGCGCGCGCAGCAGGAACAGCTGCCAGACGTTGGTGGCAAATGCCTGGAGCAGGATCGCAATCGCCATGCCGAGCGAGGCGCGCAACAGCATCAGCTTGCGCCCTTTACGGTCTGCAAGACTGCCCCACATGGGCGAGACGATGGCCGAAACCAGAAACGTGACGCTGAAGGTGAGCCCTGACCACATCGACAACGCCTCGTGCGAAGAGACGCCAAGCTGGGAGACATACAGCGGCAAAAACGGCAAAATCTGGCTGATGGCAAGGCCGGTGAAAAAACAACCAAACCAGACCGAAATAAGGTTAACCTTCCACGATTCCATAGGCGAGCACTGTCTTCATATTACGTAAATTCGTTATCAGATTAGCAAGTTACCTTTCACCAGACGTTGTCAGAGATGCGCCCCGCGTCTCTTTGGGGTTTTATCTTCCCAGTCATCATATTTGTGAAATATGTCACATATTTTCGCCTTTTTGCTGGTGATTTATGCTTTGCGGGCAGTAGCCAAATCCCCGCATCCCTAAGTGAAAGTGGTTAGCATGGGCGGCGTTATAGTCCGGGCCGAGGGCGTTACCAAAATAGCCGCAGCTGGCACTCAGTAGCGCACGCAGCCAGGGTTCGGTGGAGGCACTCTTCCAGCCGCGCAAGACCGAAATTCGTTGGCCGTTTTCCAGGGTAAAGCCGCTGATATCCAGCGCCTCGGCGGTGGCATGTTCGCTGCGTCGGGCGTTGGCGCGGTGATAGATATTGCGGCAGGCAAAGCTGCCGAAATGCTCGATGCGCGACAGACTACTGCCCATCATGGTTTCGGTGATGGGCCGGGCCTGCTGGTTGACGAAGAGCGCCGAGCTGAGTGCCAGCGGGCAGCTGGCAAGAAAACTGCTGCTAAGACTGACGGGGCCAAAACTGCGTACGCGCACCACATTACTCAGCGGACACTCTCCCGTACTGTCGGCCACCGCCTGGGTGCGGATCAGCTGACGCGCATTGGCCTGCGCCAGCAGCACATCACAATGCTCAGGCGTCAGGCGACGGAGCTTAAACTGAGTCAGGGTGCCGGGGGGATCGTCAAGCGTGAGCGGTGCAAACGGGTTGTAATAAGACGGCAGCCAGCGGTAGCCCGCAATAGCCGCAGCAATGAGGATTAGACAGATAATCAGGCTTTTTCCTTTCACTCACCCCCCTTCGCAATGTGTCAAAACATTATGGCAGAAGGCGGCGAATCCCGCCGGGCATCGTGATATGGTAGGGGTTTTGAGTCAGAGTGGATGAGTGTACGTGATGGCGAAGTTGCGGGTAGGTATTGTCTTTGGGGGAAAATCAGCAGAGCACGAAGTGTCGCTGCAATCGGCCAAAAATATCGTTAACGCGATTGATAAGAGCCGCTTTGAGGTCGTGCTGCTGGGCATTGATAAACAGGGTCAATGGCACATTAACGACGAGCAGGGCTATCTGCTTAACGCCGACGATCCGGCGCATATTGCGCTGAATCCGTCTGAGATCAGCGTTGCCACCGTGCCGGGCGTGACGCAGGGCCAGCTTATCGATGCCGGTACCGGGCAGTCGCTTTCACAGCTCGATGTCATTTTCCCGATTGTCCACGGCACGCTGGGTGAAGATGGCTCCCTGCAGGGGATGCTGCGCATGGCGAACCTGCCGTTCGTCGGTTCCGATGTCCTTGGTTCTGCCGCCTGCATGGATAAAGATGTTACTAAACGCCTGCTGCGTGACGCCGGCCTGAACGTGGCGCCCTTTGTTACCCTGACCCGCGCCAACCGCGAGCAACACACCTTTGCCGATCTGAGTGCCCGCTTTGGCCTGCCGCTGTTTGTCAAACCGGCGAACCAGGGCTCCTCCGTGGGTGTGAGCAAGGTGAACAGCGAAGCGCAGTTCAGCGAAGCGGTACGTCTGGCGTTCACCTTCGATCATAAAGTGGTGGTTGAGCAGGGAATTAAAGGGCGTGAGATTGAGTGCGCGGTGCTGGGCAATGATTTTCCGCAGGCCAGTACCTGTGGCGAAGTGGTGCTGAACAGCGACTTCTATTCCTACGACACCAAGTACATTGATGACAAGGGCGCGCAGGTGGTGGTACCCGCGGCGCTGGATGCTGACGTTAACGACGCGATCCGCGCAATTGCCATCGAAGCCTATCAGGCGCTGGGCTGTCGCGGTATGGCACGCGTCGACGTCTTCTTAACGGCGGACAACCGCGTGGTGATCAATGAGATCAACACCCTGCCCGGCTTCACCAACATCAGCATGTACCCGAAACTGTGGCAGGCCAGTGGCCTCAGCTACCCGGATCTGATCACCCGCCTGATTGAACTGGCGCTGGAGCGACATGCCGCTGACAACGCCCTGCAGATTTCAGTAAACGGTTAATCCGCGTCGTTCGCCGTCGTCTCTTCCGGGCGACGGCGAATAATAAACCCCGCCAGCCAGAAGCTGACAACCCAGGTTACCAGCCCCACCGCATAAGTCTGCCAGCCCTTCGCTTCGAAGCCCAGCAGCCCCACCACCCCATTCAGAATAAAGATAAGCCCAATAGCAAAGGCGTAGAAATGCCAGTCACGGCGAATTTTGGCAGGCAGTTTCATGGTCGCTCCAGAAGAAAAAATCTATCCTCGCACAGATTTGTCCCCAGGTCTGCGGCCTATGCGGAAAATCTGAAAAGTGAGCAGGATTTCATTTAAGTAAAAAATCTGTGATGCGCGACAGAATTCGGCAAACCAGGAGAATTCTCCGGGCTAAATTACCATCATTCCGATATTGACAACGGTCATGAGCTGTCAAACTTGACGTGTACAACAGGCACATAGCCAGTCAGAACACTCGGAGGTATGTATGGCAGATTTTACGATGTCAAAGCCCATCTTCAACACCAGGCAACCAAAAACCTCCACGGCAGGAAATATTGCATACGCGCTGTTTGTGCTGTTCTGCTTCTGGGCTGGCTCACAGCTGCTGAATATTCTTGTGCATGCTCCCGGCGTTTATGAGCATCTGATGCAGGTTGAAGAGAGCGGTCGCCCGCGCGTTGAGATTGGGCTCGGCGTCAGCACCGTCTTCGGGTTGATCCCCTTCCTTGTCGGGCTCATGGTGTTGGGCGCCGTTGCCCTCTACGTGCGCTGGCGCCGTTATCGCTAGTTGAGCGCCATGCATTTTGCCCGGCGATCGTCAACGCGCTGGGCAAACCAGGCTGTCGTCAGATTGCGGGTGATTTTCGGGCTCTCAAGCTGGATCCCCGGCAGCATCGCTCTCGGTAGCGCCTTACCGCTCTTCTGCTCCGCCAGTTTAAATACCTGCTGATAGAGCTCGGTTTTCTCAAACGCAAAGCTGTCGCCCTTTTCCAGCTGCCGACGGATCTCACTGTCGCTCATGTCCAGCTTGCCTGAAAGCTTGCGCACCGCCAGCTCTGTCTTCCCTGCGTTACTGCTGCCATAGGCGATCAGATCGCCATCCAGGGCCAGCTTCACCCCGCTCGCGCGGCTGACGGCATTCTGGAACGCCGCATTGCGGCTCGCATACCAGCCCGCGTTAAAGTCAGCAAAGCGGTAGAGCGGCACCGTATAGCTGGCGGGGTAGTTCAGCAGATGGTAGGTGCCAAACCAGAGTCCGCCGCGCAGGGAGAAGACCTCCTGGCGAACCGTGCTCTCGATTTTCCACGGATAGCCATCGGTATGCTTTTCGGCAAAGGCGATACTGACCTGCATCGGGCCACCGGTATGCACCGGATTGAGAGAGCCAAACAGCGTCTGCCCCATAGGCACCATATTGATAAAGTCATCGAAGATGGCGCTGAGCTGCTTCTCGGTTTTCACCGTATCCAGCCGCTCGCTGTAGCTCTTGCCGTTTGGCGATTTGATCTTCAGTGCCGTGTGGACCAGAAACACCGGGATGTGCAGCTTTTCGGCGCGACGGTCAATCTCCTTCCAGGCGATTTTATTCAGCCCCGGCACCGCCGGATCGGACTGATACAGCGACTCCTGCTGTGCCACCGCCAGCACCGAGCAGATGTTCTCCTCGGTAGGGGCTATCTTCTGGCTCTCAAAGGTTTTCGCCAGCGCCGAGGCCCACTGGTCCCGGTCTTTTACCGTGGCGGGCATTTTTTGCCGCACCACGCTTGCCACGTCGACGGGCTTTTCGCCCTTTTTCAGCGGCGCAGCCCCTTGCTCAGCACACCCGGCCAGCACCAGGGCGGCAAGCAGGGAAAAAGGTAATACGCGCGGTACGGTAAAAGACATAACAGCTCCCTGTATCAGCTCAACGTATGGGTAACTTCCTGAAGATCCTGACCATCCAGCTCACGTTCAAAACTGCGTAAACGTTTATAGATGGACATCAGCTCCACCAGCGTGGTCCATGAACTGATCAGATACTGGAACGACCCGCGTACCTGACCAAACACGTTAGTAATTTGCGTCATCAGACCCAGCGTAATCGTACCGGCTACAATCGACGGGAACAGCAGGAACAAACCGAAAACGTTATCTACCTGCAGATACAGAATGCGAGCAATGTTGAAATACATGTAGTGGAAATAGAGGCGGAAGTAGTTCCGGCGTACCGCGCCAAACAGCTCACGCACCGTCGGCGGCGAGGCGCGGCTGGCATCGTCTTCGCCGTAAACCAGCTCTTTACGGTAGGCGGCCTCGACGCGCTGGTTTTTGAATTCCAGCCCCGGCAGTTTGATCCCCACCACCGCCAGCAGACCGGTGCCCATCAGCGACCAGACAATCGCGGCGATCACCAGGCCATAGGGCAGATGCCCCACAATCGGCAGGTCCGGCACGTGCGCCGACAGCGTGACCAGCACCGGCAGGAAGGCGATCAGGGTCATAATGGCATTGATAAAGCTGACCCCCATATCCTCAAGCGTGGAGGCAAAGCGCATGGTGTCTTCCTGCACACGCTGGGCGGCACCTTCAATATGGCGCAACTGCTGCCAGTGGGCCATATAGTGTTCGTTCATCGCGGTACGCCAGCGGAAGACGTAGTGGCTGACGAAGAAGTTATTCATCACGCCGATAACAACGGCGATAAGCGCGATACCGAGGAACACGCCAACTTCATGGTAAAACTGATTGATAGAGACTTTGTGCGGCGCGCTGAGCGCGGTCTGGATCAGGTCATAGAACGGGGCATACCAGGCGTTGACCGCCACGCCCACCTCCACCAGAAACCAGGTGACGAAGATAATCAGCGCGGTGCCGAGAATCGACCAATACTGCCAGCGGTGCGGCGAGTAGATAAACCAGAACAGGGCAAACACCCCGACGCAGAACGCATAATAGGCGTAGAAAATCAGATAGCTGCGTGACCAGAAACGTGCCGCGCTGATCGGCACATCACCCGTAGCGCCAACCAGACGCTCAAACCAGGCTCCGCCACCCGCCTGCCAGAAAATGACCGCGATCAGAGCCCAAATAAAGGCCGAGAGAAAAAAGGGTCCCGGTTTTGGGAAAAACGACTTAAACATAACGCTTCCTTCTTGTAGTTATCGCTACTGCTGTGGACGACGGATTATCAGACCTGTGGGCCCTGTATTAGTTCGCCGTCAACCGCCACCCGAGCGGAAAAGCCAATGAACCTGGCAGGTATCATAAGCGCAATGTCACAAAACAGGAGATGGGTAATAACGAAATTGTTTGTATTTACCCGCGGTTACGTTTTTCACGCTATCGTTATGCTGTTATGGCCTTTGCATTATGGTGTTTAGTAGTATAAATACGCATACTTTTTCATTCACTTCATGGATACTTTCGTTGAAACGTTGTCTGTTCCTCTCCGCCGCGCTGTTTACGGCCAGCCTCACCAGCGCGCAGGCTGTCGAGCCGATCGCCGACCCGGCTTTTGCCTCCGATGTGGTTGATCGCTACGCGAATCATATTTTTTACGGCAGTGGCGCAACGGGGATGGCTCTGGTGGCGATTGATGGCAACCAGCGCGTATTCCGCAGCTTTGGCGAAACGCGCCCGGGCAATAATATCCATCCGCAGCTCGACTCTGTGGTGCGCATCGCCTCCCTGACCAAGTTAATGACCAGTGAGATGCTGGTGAAACTGCTCGATCAGGGCGTGGTCAAGCTCAACGATCCGTTAAGTAAATATGCGCCACCGGGCGCCCGGGTGCCGACATATCAGGGCGCGCCGATTACGCTCGTCAACCTGGCTACCCACACCAGCGCCCTGCCACGCGAACAGCCTGGCGGCGCGGCCCATCGTCCGGTCTTCGTCTGGCCAACCCGCGAGCAGCGCTGGAACTGGCTGTCGACGGCCACCCTGAAATCGTCCCCGGGCTCGCAGGCCGCCTACTCGAACCTGGCGTTCGATCTGCTGGCCGATGCGCTGGGCAACGCCGCGGGCAAGCCCTATGCGCAGCTGTTCGAAGAGCAGATTACCCGCCCGCTGGGGATGAAAGATACCACCTTTACCCCTTCTCCCGATCAATGCAAACGCCTGATGGTGGCGGAAAAAGGGGCCAGCCCGTGTAATAACACGCTGGCGGCGGTCGGTAGCGGCGGGGTTTACTCCACCCCTGGCGACATGATGCGCTGGATGCAGCAGTTCCTCTCCTCTGATTTCTACGCGCGCAGCAACCAGGCCGACAGAATGCAGACCCTGATCTATCAACGCAGCCAGTTAAGCCGGGTGATCGGGATGGATGTACCAGGCCGCGCGGACGCGCTGGGTCTTGGCTGGGTCTATATGGCGCCTAAAAATGGGCGTCCTGGCATCATTCAGAAAACCGGCGGTGGCGGCGGATTTATCACCTATATGGCGATGATCCCGCAATCTAACGTGGGGGTATTTGTGGTGGTGACGCGCTCGCCGCTCACGCGTTTCGTCAACATGAGCGACGGCGTTAACCAACTGGTGGTGGAGCTGAGCGAGAATAAACCGCGAGTTATCCCGGCATCCTGACGCTAATATTCAGCGGGCAAGTGGTTGATTCTGACCAGTTTGCCCCTGTCCATGGTGATGTAGTTTCCCTGGCGTAACGCTGCAAGCACTTCTGCCACCACGGAACGCGAAATACGTGTGCGGCGCTGGATATAATTCATTACGCCCACCCGCATACGCAGCGTCTCATCCCACTGGGCCATATCCAGCAACGTGGAACGGATTTGACTGTACGAATTGTTGCCCACCAGCTGTTTGTCGCGGATCTCCATTACCCGGTGGTGCCAGGAGAGCCAGCAGAAGGCATCTGACCATAAACCGGCCTGCTGGATCAGATGACGGGCCCCGGATGCGGGTAGCCAGAAACCAGTACAGGGGGATTGTGCCACCAGCAGGTATTCGGTGCTGCAGCCCATCATGCCGGCATTAAGCCCGAAGATATAAGGTGCGGTGACAATCTCTATCAGCAGATCGTCCTGCTGACGGTGGATACTGAGCGTGCCCGACTGCAGCACTACTGCGTTTTCATTTTCTTTATCGCAATCCTCAAAGACAGGATGCATTGCAGGAAGCGTAAATGGCGTGCTGTGCGCCACCAGGCACTGTTCAAGTCGGGAGAACTCAGAAATGGGTTTTGCATAACGGTTCATGAGATCTCAAGTCATCCTTAACTGACGCTATAACAACGGGGAGGCAAGCCTCCCCGTATCAGACATATTACCAGGTGTATTTCACACCCAGATTTGCGCCCCAGTTTTGATCGACATCACCACCACCCAGATAGGTAGCATCAGTGTATGCACTGAAGTTTTTGGTGAAGCTGAACTGGGTTCCCAGGCCTACGCGTACCGCAGAGCCTTTCACACCATTATCGATGTTGTCGCCGTTAACTTTGGCATCTTCACCGGCATCGTCATACACGTAGGCCAGTTTGAAGAACGGCGTCAGCGCCTGATCGCCGCCATAACCGAAGGTATAACCTGCATCGATACCGGCTTCATAACGCATGCTGTCGTAAGACTGGCTTCCCATACGCAGGTCGTTGCTCAGGCGATAGTCATCCCCAGACTGGAACAGACCGGAGATGGCTGCATATGGGGTCAGGTAACCGGCAGTGTTCGGTTTCCAGTCGTAACCCAGTTTCAGCCCAAAGCCCCAGGCGTCATTCGTGGTATTGCCATCGACATATTCACCATTGCTCATGTTCGCTGAGAGATCGTTATTGAAGCGCGAGTAGCTCAGAGAGCTATCGATGAAGACATCGTTAGCAAAGCGCGCGGCGGAATAGAGCATTGCAGTCTGGCTGTCCTGATCCACCTGACCGCTGCGGTCGCTCATATCGCCTTTCGCAAAGCCTGCTGCCGCACCGAAGATCCAGTCAGCGTTATTGCCATCAATATGGGTATCGAGGCCCACCATGATGCCGCTAACGTCCTGATCGTAATGGATAGTGCCGTTATCGCCGTCAAAATTACCGCCGAAGACGTTCACCCATGCGCCACCGTTGTCTGCCAGGCCATGACGGCTGTTGGTCAGACGGTTAGCGAGCGCATCCTGCTGCAGGTGCCAGATGTTGGTGTTGGCAGATGGAATGCTCAGCGCCATGTTGGCGTAATCAGTCAGACGTTCCTGACGGAGCACTACGGTATCGCCCTGCTGCTGTGCCTGATAGGTGTAAGCACCAAGATCCGCTTTATTGGCTGCGGTGAAGCTGGCCTGCGTATCGGCGTTATTATCGTAGACGCGAATAATTTCCTTATTCTTGTAGTCAGCGACAGAACCCGCGCCGGTTGCGTCATCCAGACGCACTTTATAGTTACCGGACACTTCACCGTTCACCGCCAGATGACCGTCAGAGTTCAGGGCGATCACCCCGTAATCGTAATCGGCCTGGTGGATATCATTGGTGATATAGCGAGCATTGTTCAGATCGGAATTGAACACATAATCACGGCTGGCAACATTCAGCACACCGCCATCGGTCAGCACCATTTTATGAGTGTCGACCTGGCCCAGACCCAGCGCCAGTTCAGCATGGTTATCCACGGTAATGGTGTTGGCATACAGCTCCGCGGTTTCCTGAGTCAGGGTGGTCCGGCTTGCGCTGTCGAGATACAGGCTGTCGGTTGCCACAGCACCGGAATCGCCGATGTTCATGGTCGACGCGTTGGTCAGAGTGATGCTGTCAGCCAGTAAGCCGGAGTTTTCTACATTGACCTGTGAACGGTTGTTGACGGTCAGCTTGTCAATGTTGGATTGCTTACGGGTATCCCATTCGGAACCGTTATCCAGTGCGACGTTGAACAGACCGCTCTGATAAACCTGATTGCCCACCAGATGGCCATTGCTGTTGAAGGTGGAGCCAGGCCAGATGCTGTTTGGCTCCAGGCTACGCCAGTCAACGCTGCTGTAGCCCAGACCATACATCTGAGAAGGTCCAATCGCCTCGACGCTGGAGACGGCTGCGCCGACCCACTTGCTGCCGTTAGTAAGGGTCAGATCCAGTTTGTCAGTACCATCCCAGCCGTTAGTGGTCGGGTTGTAGACGTTGTCAGCAGTGGTGTCGGTAGCCGGATCGCCATCTGGATAGAAGTTGTTGTCGAAGGTGCTGGTGAACAACACATCGCCGGTCAGCGTGGAATGATCGAAGTTAGCCGTAGTCTGCATGGCGTTATCTGCACTGCTGGCACTGACGATCAGCGCTGCATCATCCGCAGCCGTAGCGTTGCTCTCGCCGTAATCGCTTGGTTTCGCCGACTGACCGTAAAAACCGTTGGTGCCCAGATCGCTGTATGCGCCGGAGGTGACAACCGAATCTTTAACCTGCAGGGTGTTGGTAAAGACATGGCCGTTGTCTTCAATGCCGGTCACAGAATCATACGGCGTGTTATCCAGCTGGTGATAGCCCTGAGTCAGGGTGATACCGGCCACGCGGGAGTTGTTTTGAATAACGATGTCAGATTCTACGTCGAGGGTAATGGCATTGCCCAGCGCGTAAGTATCCCAGTAACGGGTGGTTGTGTTGGTACCGTCAACGACGTCATACGCGTAGTGCTCGTAGGTATCATTGATGGTTGAATTGTCGACATTCAGACTAAAACGATCGTACTGGTTATGCGTTGTACCATCTGCATTCAAACCGCCAGCACATTCGGTGGTCATGCAACCGGAGGTGATCATACCGTTGACTGTGCTGTTGGAAATTGACAGCGAATTGGCATGCCCGCCCGCACCATCATCAAGGTAATACGTTGAGATAACGCCGTTTACTGTCGACTTGTTAATGACAGGATAGATATCGTTGTCATGTGTCGCACTGGAGTAATTCCAGTCGGTGTAGCCGTTATACCAGGCGGAGGTAGACGTATTATCATATCCAAAGGTGTTATAAGTGCTACCAGAAATATATTTTGCATTGGCCTGAGAAGCGATAGCCAGCGTGCAGGCTAATGCAAGTTGAGATACAACAAATTTCTTTTTCCATGTTTGCATTGGGTCATCCCTCCTCAGGGACGTAAGCAAGTTTGTCCGTAAATACAGTGCAAATATATTGCGAGGAGAATTATGCAGTCCCTGAAGAAAATAGTTCAATGAATGCAGCAATTATGTCCGAAAACAGACAATATAAGCCAGGCACTTTTTAAAATATAAAAAATAATAATAAAAACTATAAATAACAGAAACTTAAATTCAATCGAAAGAAAAGAAACACAAGGCGAAAGATCATCGGGAATTATTAAATAAAAGGGAATAAGAAATATAATATATAAATAATAAGAGCGTTTATAAAAAACAATGAGAAGGATTAGGATATTACCAGGGATACCTATATCCAGGTTCCAGTAATTATCGCGAGATTTTATAATGTAAACTTATTTCAAGGTGTAAAATATAAAGCCATAAATAATACCGCTCCCACCACCCTGCATTCTCTACCTAAACGACAACTTTAGTAAAACAGTCCGGCTGCATTTCAGGTACACTGTTCCTCTTCGATTCACTACCTCAGGCATATCATGACCGATTTAATTGCTCGTCCCCGTCGCCTGCGCAAAACCTCGGCGTTGCGCGCATTATTTGAAGAGACAACCCTGTCCCTGAACGATCTGGTGTTGCCGATTTTTGTTGAAGAAGAGATCGACGACTACAAAGCCATCGACGCCATGCCGGGCGTGATGCGCATTCCTGAGAAGCATCTGGCGCGCGAAATCGAACGCATTGCCAACGCAGGCATCCGCTCAATCATGACCTTCGGCATCTCCCACCATACTGATGCCACCGGCAGCGATGCCTGGAAAGAGGACGGTCTGGTGGCGCGTATGTCGCGCATCGCCAAACAGGCGGTGCCAGAGATGATCGTCATGTCCGACACCTGCTTCTGCGAATATACCTCCCACGGTCACTGCGGCGTGCTGTGCGATCACGGCGTGGATAACGATGCCACCCTGGAGAACCTGGGCAAACAGGCCGTAGTGGCTGCCGCCGCAGGCGCGGACTTTATCGCGCCGTCTGCCGCAATGGACGGCCAGGTGCAGGCCATTCGTCAGGCGCTGGACGCCGCGGGCTTCACCGATACCGCAATCATGTCCTACTCCACCAAGTTTGCCTCCTCCTTCTACGGTCCGTTCCGTGAAGCGGCGGGCACCGCGCTGAAGGGCGATCGCAAAACCTACCAGATGAACCCGCTGAACCGCCGCGAAGCGATCCGTGAATCGCTGCTCGACGAAGCGCAGGGTGCTGACTGCCTGATGGTGAAACCGGCTGGCGCATATCTGGATATCCTGCGCGATATTCGCGAGCGCACCGAGCTGCCGCTGGGCGCCTATCAGGTGAGCGGCGAGTACGCGATGATCAAATTCGCCGCCCAGGCGGGGGCGATCGACGAAGAGAAAGTGATCCTCGAAAGTCTGGGGGCGATCAAGCGCGCCGGCGCGGATCTGATCTTCAGCTACTTCGCGCTGGATCTGGCCGAGAAGAAAATTCTGCGTTAATCCGTATTGCCGGGTGGCGGCTTCGCCTTACCCGGCCTACGGGCCCACAACACAAGCTTCACTCCTCTGCAATACAATCGACATCTGGCGCTTCTACTGTCTCAGCAGAACAGGAGGAGGAGCCACCATGTTTAGTCTCGACAGCGTTCTCGATGACCTTTGGCCGCAGGCAAAACCTGCACCCTGGCAAAAAAGCCTGTTAAAGAAGCTCTTACACGAAGAGGAGTTTCAGCAGTTTGCCGCCGACCACCGTCACCTGAAAGGGCTCGATATGGTGGAACAGGTTCTGGACCATCTTGATATCCTCTGTACCATTCCGGCTCACGACCTCGAACAGATACCCGCCCACGGCCCGCTGATTGTTATCGCGAACCACCCCACCGGTACGCTGGACGGGCTGGCGCTGCTGTACGCCGTTTCCCGGGTGCGCCGGGATGTGAAAGTGGTAACCAACCGGATGCTGACGCATCTGGCGCCGTTAAGCTCGCTGTTTATCCCTGTGGATAATATGGGCGGGCGGACGGCAAAATCCTCGTTCACCCTGATGGAGCAGCACCTGCAAAATGGTGGGGTGCTGATTTTCTTCCCGGCAGGGGAAGTCTCCCGCCCCACGCGCACCGGGATCCGCGATAAAAAGTGGCAACCCGGCTTTATCAAGCTGGCGGGCAAATTCCGCGCCCCGCTGCTGCCGGTCCATATCCACGCCCGCAACAGCCTGCTGTTTTATGCGAGCACCCTGCTCTCTCCAGACCTGTCGATGCTGCTGCTGATGCAGCAGATGTTTCGCCGTCGCCACAGCCGCCTGCCGGTGAAAATCGGTCAGCAGATCGGCTGGCACCACTGGTACAGCCCTACGCTCTCCGCCCGGGAGATGGCCGAGCAGTGCCGCCAGCACGTGCTGCGTCTCGGCAAAGGGCTGCCGGGCGTGTTCAAAAGTGAGTCCGCCATTGCCCGCCCGGAAGATCGGGCGACCCTGAAGCGCGAGCTGGCGCAGGCGGAGTGTCTGGGCACCACCGCCGATGGCAAAAGCATCTATCTGTGGCAGCGCAACGGCCAGGAAGAGGCGCCGATCCTGCGCGAGCTGGGCCGCCTGCGGGAAATTGCTTTTCGCGCCGTGGCCGAAGGCAGCGGTAAACGACGCGATACCGATCGCTATGACGATGACTATCTGCACCTGATTTTATGGGATGACGACGATCTGGAGATTGTCGGCGCCTACCGCTTTATGCCGACCGCCTTGCAGGGACGGGATGCGCTCTACAGCCACAGTCTGTTTCACTACGGCGACGACATGGATGAGATCCTGGAGCACGGGATTGAACTGGGACGCAGCTTTATTCAGCCGCGCTACTGGGGACGCCGCGGGCTCGACTACCTGTGGTCCGGCATTGGCGCTTATCTGGCACGCTATCCGCACTACCGCTACCTGTTCGGGCCGGTCTCCATCTCCGGCGGATTACCGCCTGCGGCGCGGGATCTGCTGGTGGCCTTTTACCGGCTCTGGTTCCCGGCCACTCATCCGCTGGCGACCTCGCGCCGACCGTATCCCGCCTCATTGCCCGACGTGCTGGCACAGTTTAGTGGCGAAGATTACGTGGAGGATCTGACCCGGCTCAAGTCACTGCTTGGCAATCTGGGGTGCGGCATCCCGCCGCTGTACAAGCAATATTCCGAGCTGTGCGAGCCCGGCGGCGTGCAGTTTATCGATTTTGGCAGCGACCCGGCGTTTAACAACTGCGTGGACGGGCTGGTGCTGGTGGATTTGTGTTATCTGAAAGCCAGCCGTTATCAGCGGTATATCGAAGCCCATTTGTAGCGCCCGGTGGCGGCTTCGCCTTACCGGGCCTACGGGTGCCTCTGTCATGGGGCACGATAAAATGGTTTATCCCCTAAAATCGTTGCCCGATGCATTATCCGCCGCTGCGGCAGGTAATCGGCATTGGCGTAATGCTGGGTCACCCGGTTATCCCAGATCGCCAGATCGTTCTCCTGCCAGCGCCAGCGCACCTGGAACTCAGGCTTAGTGATATGCGCAAACAGGAACCCCAGCAGCGCCTCGCTCTCTTTCTCGCTCAGGTCAACAATCCGCGTGGTGAAGCCTTCGTTGACAAACAGCGCCTGCTTGCCGCTCACCGGATGGGTGCGCACCACCGGGTGCAGCAGCGGCGGATGCTTTGCCACCGCCTCCCGCCAGCGCTGATGCTCCTCTTCCGTTTTACGGTACTTATACTCCGGGAACGATTTTTTGAAATCATGCTCCGCCCGCAGGCCGCTCAGCAGCTGCTGGAACGGCGCGGATAACGCCTCGAAGGCGGCAATTCCGCTGGCCCACAGCGTATCCCCTCCGCTCTCCGGCAGCTGTTTCGCCGCGAGGATCGCCCCGGCGGGCGGGGTCTCAATAAAGGTGACATCGGTGTGCCAGTTGTCGTTATCCGGTGGATTATCGTTATGGGTATCCAGCACGATGATCTCCTCCACGCCCTCGGCATGGGGATAGACCGGGTGAATATGCAGATCGCCAAACCGCAGCGCCAGGGCGCGCTGCTGCTGGGGCGTCACCGCCTGCTCGCGCAGGAACACCACCTGATGGCGCAGCACCGCGTGATAGAGCTGCTCAAACTGGTTATCGCTTAATGGGCGGGTCACATCCAGGCCGGAAATCTGCGCGCCAATGTACGGCCCCAGCGGGGTAATGGTCAGACGTTCACTCATTGTATCTCTCCATGCCAGGGCGTCAGGCGACGCTGTAGCGCGCGCAGCCCCAGTTCTAATCCGAAGGCGATCACGGCGATCACCGCGATCCCTGCCAGCACCACGTCCGTCGCCAGGAACTCCCCCGCCGACTGGACCATAAAGCCTAATCCGCGCGTGGCGGCGATCAGCTCAGCCGCCACCAGCGTTGACCAGCCGACGCCGAGGCCGATGCGCAGCCCGGTCAGGATCTCCGGCAGCGCGCCGGGCAAAATCACAAACCACAGCACCTGGGCACGGCTGGCCCCCAGCGACTGCGCCGCGCGGATCCGCACCTGCTGGGCGCTTTTGACCCCCGCCATTGCCGACATCGCCACCGGGGCGAAAATCGCCAGGTAGATCAGCAGGATCTTTGAGGTCTCGCCGATGCCAAACCAGATCACCATCAGCGGTAAATACGCCAGCGGCGGCACCGGGCGATAAAGCTCAATCAGCGGATCGAGAATGCCCCGCACCGTCGGGCTTAACCCCATCGCGATGCCCACCGGGATCCCGACGATCGTCGCCGCCAGCAGGGCCACCAGAATGCGTCCCAGGCTGGCCGCCAGATGCTGCCACAGGGTGGCATCCATAAACCCCTGCGGACCGGCGATGGTAAAGAGTTTCACCAGCACCTGGCCCGGCGGCGGCAGGAACAGCGGGCTTATCCACTGTGCCGCCGCCACTGCCCACCACACCGCAAGCAACACCAGCAAGGTGGTGACGCTGAGCGTCAACGAACGGGAAAAGGGCCAGCGCAGGATCAGCCGTTTGCGCGCGGTTTTGTCATTCACCACAATGCTCATGAGAAGGCCTCCCGCTGTTCAAACACGCGGCTCAGCACATATTCGCGCCGGGCAATAAAATCGGGGTCCGACTTGATACTGCGCACCGGCTCGCCCGCCACGAAGCGGCGGGCAAAGTTGAGCGGCAGACGCTCCAGCACCCGTCCCGGCCCCGGCGAGAGCAGCACCAGTTCGGTGGCCATAAACACCGCTTCTTCGATGTCGTGAGTGATGAGTAGCACCTGCTTGCCGGTCTCATGCCACAGGCGCAGCAGCAGGGTTTGCATCTGCTCGCGGGTAAAGGCGTCCAGCGCGCCGAAGGGTTCATCCAGCAGCAACAGTTGCGGATTGGCCGCCAGCGCCCGGGCGATGCCGACGCGCTGGCGTTGTCCGCCGGAGAGCTGCCAGATAAAGCGTTTTTCCGCCCCCTCCAACCCCACCTTTTTCAGCATGTCGCGGGCAATCGCCAGCCGTGCTTCCCGTGATTCGCCCGCCAGCTGCAGGCCGAAGGCGACGTTCTCCTGCACGTTACGCCAGGGCAGCAACCCTTCGTTCTGAAAGACCACACCGCGCTCGGCACCGGGTCCCACTACCTTTTTCCCTGCCAGCTGGATAGCGCCATGCTGATAAGGTACAAACCCGGCGATCAGATTCAGCAGCGTGGTCTTCCCGCAGCCGGACGGGCCGAGCACCACCAGCAGCTCGCCGCTGTCCAGCGTCAGGTTGATATCCTCCAGCGCAGGCTTGCCAGCGTAATCGGCGTGGAGATTTGTAATATTCAGCATCCGGTCCCCCTTACTTCACAAAGCGATCGGTCACGTACTGGCTATAGTCCGCCGCCACCGCGGGCACTTTGCCCTGCTCTTTCAGGAAGCCTGCGGTATCAACAATCGCTTTATTCACCGGGCCTGACAGCTGCTGCAGCTGCTGGGCAGGCGTCAGGTAGGTATTGCCTTTTACCAGACCCGGCACGTCGGCTTCCGGCACCCCGCTCAGGCGGGCCAGTTTTTCGAGGTTAGCGGGCTGTTTCAGCCATTCATCCGGGTTGGCAATGTAGGGCTGCTGAGCGTCGATGGCGCTTCTGGCGAAGGCTTTCACCACCTCCGGGTGTTTCTCGGCGAAGTCTTTACGCACCACCCACACGTCGAGGGTTGGCGATCCCCACTGGCCCACCTGGGCGGAGTCGGTCAGCACGCTGCCGTCCTTTTGCAGTTCGTTTACCGCCGGGGACCAGACATAAGCTCCGTCAATATCGCCACGCTGCCAGGCGGCGATGATCGCCGGGGGTTGCAGGTTGATGATCTCCACCTGCCCCGGCTTGATCCCCCAGTGTTTCAGGGCCGCGAGCAGACTGTAATGGGTAGTGGAGATAAAGGGCACCGCGATGCGTTTGCCGATCAAATCGTCTGGCTTCGTGATGTTTTTCTTCACCACCAGCGCTTCGGAATTACCGAGCTGCGAGGCCAGCAGAAAGACTTCAATCGGCACCTGCTGACTGGCGGCCACCGCCAGCGGGCTGGAGCCGAGATTGCCAATCTGCACGTCGCCGGAGGCCAGCGCCCGCACGATGGCCGCGCCGCTGTCGAACTTACGCCAGTCCACGTTAGCGCCGCTCGTTTTCTCAAAGGTTTTATCCGCCTGGGCCACTTTTGCGGGCTCAGCGGAGGTTTGATACGCGACGGTGACATCTACCGCCTGCGCCTGGAATACCCACAGCGCCAGGGCGCCGAGTACTGAAAAACGCGATGAAATTGCCATGGTGTCTGCTCCCCTCTGTTGTTATGGAGGCAGTATTTCCGCGGCGAGAATTTTGATAAAGGAATTAAAAAGCATCGTTAATGCCGAATCGTTTTTAGAAAAAATTCGGCATTGCAAATACCAAATCTGGCTTAGTGAGACTCCTCTGTCGCCAGCAGGGCGGTAATGTGCGACAGCACTATCGACTGTTGGCGGTTTCCCTCTCCCTGCAGCAACCGGGTGCGCAATCCCAGCTCCAGCTGGCGCAGCTCGGCCAGATCCAGCGGCGCGGCGCGCGGGTTTTCCAGCCGGGCCAGCAGAGCGGGCTTAGCGGCTGCCGCCGCCTGCATCTGCATCACCTGCCGGTAGCCGCCGGTATGCAGATAGCTGTAGACGCCGATCCCCAGCGCCAGCGCCACGACGGGCGTCAGCCACCAGAGATTGCGCGGCGCGCCCGACGTTTCCGGCTGCGGTGGCTGTGTTGCGGGCGACACGCGCTTGCGCGAGCGGGCGTAAATCGCCCCGCATCCGGCCACCACCACTGCCGCAGGCAGCAGCCACAGCAGCGCGGTGAAGGGGGTGAGCGGCGGATCGTAGGTTACAAAGTTGCCATATCGCGCCACCATATAATCGACCACCTGCTGCGGACTGTTCCCCGCCTGCAGCAGGTCATACACTTTCTGGCGCATGTCGACGGCAATCATCGCGCTGGAGTCGGCAATGCTGTTGTTCTGACATTTCGGGCAGCGCAGCTGCGCCGTCAGCTGGCGATACGCCTGCTCCTGCTCCGCATCGCGAAAGGTCATCACGTCAACGCTGGCGCTGGCAAGCGCTGAGGCCGCCAGCAGCAGCATAAACAGAACGATTCTCATGGTGTCGTCTCCCGGACAGCCTGTAACCACAGGGGTTGCAGCTTCTCCTGCCATACATGCGCATCCAGCGCTCCAATGTGGCGATAGCGCACGATCCCCTGCCCATCAATCAGAAAGGTTTCCGGCGCGCCGTATACCCCAAGCTCCAGCCCGGCCATGCCGTCGCCGTCAAACAGACTCTGGGCATAGGGATCGGCCAGATCGCGCAGCCAGTCGATCGCCTGCTGTCGATCGTCCTTGTAGTTCAGGCCGACAATCCGCACCCCCTGCCCGGCCAGCCGGTTAAGAAACTGATGTTCGGCGCGACAGGTCGGGCACCAGGTGGCCCAGACGTTGAGCAGCAGCGGGCCACGCTGCGCCAGGGTTGTCGATGAAACCCGTTCCTCGGGTGCCCTCAACGCCGGCAGGCTGAACGCGGGCAGCGGCTTCCCTATCCGCACCGACTCCAGCGCGGTGGGATCGTCTCCCCGGGCATTGCGCGCCAGCTGCCAGAACAGGGCGAGCGCTAATAACAGGAACAGCGCCAGCGGCAGAATATAGAGTTTGCGCATCATGCGCCCTCCCGTGAACGGCCACGCAGCAGGCATAGCCCGCCACCAAGGGCCATCAGCAGGCCACCGGCCCAGATCCAGCGCACAAAGGGTTTGATATACAGGCGCAGCGCCCACGCCCCGTCGTCAAGCTCTTCGCCCAGCGCGGCATAGAGATCCCGCGTAAAACCGCCATCGATCGCCGCCTCGGTCATCACCATCCGCTCACCGTAATAGCGTTTTTCTGCCAGCAGGACGGTGACCGGTTCTCCGTCACGGGAGACGGCAATCCCCCCTGCCGTACCGCGCCAGTTCGGCCCGACGGTGGCTTTCACCCCGTTGAAGGTAAAGCGGTAATCGCCGATGTGAACGCTCTCCCCGGCCTGCATTCTGACATCGCGCTGGACGCTGTAATTCTGGCTGAAGGCGATCCCGACCACCGTGACCGCCACGCCGAGGTGCGCCAGCACCATGCCCCACTGGCGGGGTGACAGAGGGCGACCCGCCGCCCGCCAGCGCAGCACTGCCGCCAGGGTCAGACTGGTAATCAGAAAGGCGATAGCCACCCCCAGTGCTGCCAGCCACACCACCCGCCCCTGCAATAGCCAGGGTAACAGCAGGCTGACGCATAACGTGGCTACCGCAATACCTGCCAGCAGGCGCGCCAGATTACCGGGGCGATCCCGGCCCCAGCGCACCAGCGGGCCCAGCCCCATCAGCAGGGCAAAGGGGACCATTAACGCCACAAAAAGCGTATTAAAAAAGGGCTCCCCGACGGAGATCGAGCCCAGCCCGAGCTGTTTATGCACCAGCGGGAAGAGCGTGCCCAGCAGCACCACCAGCATGGCGGCCATCAACAGCACGTTGTTGCCTGAAAGCAGGGACTCCCGTGACCAGAGCGCATTGTTGACCCGCGAGCGCAGCCGGTGCCCGCGCAGGGCGAACAGCAGCAGCGCGCCTCCCGTCACCAGGGCGATAAAGGCGAGGATAAAGAGCCCCCGCGCCGGATCGGAGGCAAAGGCATGCACCGACACCAGCACCCCGGAGCGCACCAGAAAGGTGCCCAGGAGACAGAGGGAAAAGGCGCAGATCGACAGCAGCAGCGACCAGGCTTTAAAACCGGCGCGCCTGTCAGTAACCAGCAGGGAATGCAGCAGCGCGGTGCCCACCAGCCAGGGCATCAGCGAGGCGTTTTCCACCGGATCCCAGAACCACCAGCCGCCCCAGCCCAGCTCGTAATAGGCCCACGCCGACCCCAGCACAATGCCGAGGGTCAGAAAGATCCACGCCGCCAGCGTCCAGGGCCGGGCAAAACGGGCGCTGTCGCGCTCAAAGCGCCCGTCGATCAGCGCCGCGATAGCGAACGCAAAAGAGACCGAGAAGCCAACGTAGCCCATATACAGCAGAGGCGGGTGCAGGATCAGCCCCGGATCCTGCAACATCGGGTTGAGATCGCGCCCTTCCAGAGCAAAGTCCAGGGATCGGGCGAAGGGATTGGAGGTAAAGAGGATAAACAGCAGAAAGCCCGCGCCGATCATCCCCATCACCGCCAGCACCCGCGTCACGGTACGCCCCGGCACCCGGTGGCTAGCGAGCGCGACGGCCAGCGTCCAGCCGCTCATCAGCGTGACCCACAGCAGCAGGGAGCCCTCATGCGCTCCCCATGCCGCGGCCAGCCGGTACCAGACCGGCAGCTGGTTGCCTGAGTTCGCCGCCACGTAGATCACGCTGAAATCATTGACGGCCAGGGCGTACATCAGCGCCCCCTGGGCACCCACCAGGCAGAGAAAAAGCAGCCACGCCAGCCCTTTCGCCAGCGTCGCCATTCGCCTGTCTTTGCTCAGCGGAGAGGCCGACAGCAGCAACGCCGCCGCCAGCGCCAGACAGAGCAGGATATTGCCCACCTCCGGGATCATAACGCCTCCCTTCCGGCACGGTAATGGTTGTCCTGCATCGCCTTCTTCACCTCCGGCGGGGTGTAGTTTTCGTCATGCTTCGCCAGCACCTCTTTCGCCAGCACCACGTTGCCCGGCAGCAGTTCGCCCTGCACAACAACCCCCTGCTCCTCACGGAACAGATCGGGCAGGATCCCGGTGTAGTGCACCGTAATTTCGCTCCGGGCGTCGTAGAGGTTAAAGGCGATCGCCAGCGTCTCGGTTGAGCGCTTCACGCTGCCCGCTTTTACCATCCCCCCGACCCGCAGCCGCTGCCCCACAACCGGGCGTTGGCCGGTCTCCCGTTTCCCAAAGTGGATCTCCTCCGGGGTGTAGAACAGATCGATGCTGGCGCTCAGGGCATAGAGCACCAGCCCGGCGGCCAGGCCCATGCCGCACAGCACCGCCCCGGCCACCAGCAGTCGGTTTTTACGACGTGGATTCATGAGCTTCCCTCCGCTGCTCCCGGGCGATAGCGCGTATCAGCCGCCGGTGCTGTCGCCAGCTCTCCAGCGCCAGAAGCGCCAGCGGCCCCAAAGTGAAGACCACCGACAGCCAGACGTAGAGGGCGTAGCCGCCCATGGCGAAAAAGTCTGCCCATGAGGCAAAAGCGCTGTTCATTGGGCACCTCCCCTGGCGATCATCTCCCTGACCCAGGGGCGGCGGCGCTCCTGCTGCAAAATCAGGGTCCGCAGACGCATCAGCGTCAGGGTGGCGCACAGCAGCAGAAAACCCACTATCGACCAGCGCAGCGGGGAGCGCATTGCCGGGGCGACGCTTTGCTGCATGCGGGTTGAGCCCTGATGCAGGGTGTTCCACCACTCAACCGAGAAGTGGATGATCGGCAGGTTCACCACGCCGATCAGCACCAGAATGCCCATCGCCCGCCCGGCCTGCCGGCGATCGTCAATCGCTGACCACAGGGCAATTGCCCCCATATAGAGAAACAGCAGCACCAGCTCGGAGGTGAGCCGGGCATCCCATACCCACCATGCGCCCCACATCGGTTTTCCCCATGCGGCCCCGGTCACCAGCGCGATAAAGGTGCATACCGCGCCTACCGGCGCCATGGCGGCCACCGCCAGGTTTGCCATTTTCAGCTGCCAGACCAGACCGATAAAGGCCGCTCCCGCCATCGCGGCGTAGATCCCCATCGACCCCATCGCCGAGGGAACATGGAGATAAATAATGCGATACCCATCCCCCTGCTGATAATCCGCCGGGGCAAAGGCCAGCCCCCAACTCAGACCCGCCGCCAGCACCACAACGCTGGTGACGGCAAGCCAGGGGAGACCATAACCGCACAGCCGGTAGAGCGTGGGCGGCATGGCCAGTTGATGAAACATTTTCCACATAGTGCGATCCCTCAATGGATTAATGCAGGCTGATCCTCAGCGCAGCGGCAGTGACAAACGGGCTCAGGGTGGCGCTGGCTGCCAGCAGCGCCCCGAGAAGGGCCAGATAGCCGGTAACGGGCAGGTGCAGCGCGGCGGCGTCCATCGCCGCGGTCGCAAAAATAAGCAGCGGAATGGTCAGGGGCAGCATCAGCAGGCTCAGCAGCACCCCGCCCCGCCGGAGCCCAACCGTGAGGGCCACGGCGGGGGCACCGATAAAGCTCAGCGTCAGGGTGCCGGGCAGCAGGGTGGCGGCCATCACCTGCCATCCGCTGAAATCTATGCCCAACAGCAGCGCCGCCAGCGGCGAGAGCAGGAGCAGCGGAAGCCCGGCAACCAGCCAGTGGGCGAGGATTTTCGCCAGCACCGCCAGGGGCAGCGCCACCGGCAGCAGCATCAATTGCTCAAGACTGCCATCCTGCAGGTCATCCCGGAACAGACGCTCCAGCGCCAGCAACGAGGCCAGCAGCGCCGCCACCCACACCACGCCGGGGGCGATGCGCGCCAGCATCTGCGGCTCCGGGCCCATCCCGAGCGGAAACAGGGTAATGACAATCAGAAAAAACCACAGCGGGTTGAGTAGCTCCCCCCGGTGACGGAACGCCGCACACAGCTCCATCCGGCAGATTTTCAGGAACATGGCGCGTCATCCTTGAGCGAAAGCCGCCGCAGCGGCAGGGTTAACCCGCACGGAGGCTGGTGACTGGTAAAGATCGCCGCCCCGCCCGCCCGGGCATGCTGCTCCAGACGCTGAGACAGTAGCGCGACGCCTGCGGCATCGATCGCCGTAAAGGGCTCGTCAAGGATCCACAGCCGGGCGGGACTTAGCCATAAACGCGCCAGCGCCACGCGCCGCTCTTGTCCGGCAGAGAGCTGGCCGACGGGACGCTCTTCATAGCCGTTAAGCCCCACCAGGCGCAGCGCCGCATCGGGGCACGCCGGATGGTAAAAGCGTAAATTCTCCCGCGCCGTCAGCCGGGCCTTGATCCCCGGCTGGTGCCCCAGCCACAGCAGCTGTGAATGAAAGGTGTCGCGCACGGCGGCAAGCGGCTTCCCCTGCCAGCGCACCTCGCCGCTGTCCGGCGATGAGAGCCCGGCCAGCAGACGCAGCAGCGTGGTTTTCCCCGCACCGTTTTCCCCCGTCACCTGCATCAGGTCGCCGGGTTGCACGGCAAACGACAGGCCGCTAAATAGCATTCTGTCGTTGCGTTCACAGCGGAGATTCCGGGCCTCAAGCATATGGCATCCTTTAATGGCCCTGAGGCTGCCAGGGGGTATAAACGCCGGTCAGGCTGTCGAGGAAGGCGACAATATCATCCACCTCGTTTTGCGGCAGGCTGGTGCCCACCTGATGGCGCAGCATCAGCTTCACCGCCTCGTCGAGGGAGGGCACATCCCCGCGGTGGAAGTACGGCGCGGTTAAGGCCACGTTGCGCAGACCCGGCACTTTCTGGCGCAGGCGGTCACGCACCTCATTAGTGACGTTCATGCGTCCGATATCCGCTGCCGTCACCTCGCCAAAGTCATACTCTTTTTTCAGCCCCAGCGGTTCAAACGAGCGTCCGCCGAGGATCACCCCGCCGTGGCAGGTGGCGCATTTGTTCTCCTTGAAAAGCTGGTAGCCATGCTTTTGCTGTGCCGTCAGGGCGTTTTCATCCCCGCGCAGCCACTTATCAAATGGCGCGTCCGGGGTGATGAGCGTTTTTTCATATTCGGCGATGGCATCGGTGATGGTGTCGCCGCTAAAGCCCTGCGGGTAGACCGCTTCAAAGGCTGTTTTAAGCGCCGGATCGGCATCCAGTTTGGCGATAATGTCATCCCAGGATTTCGAGGCCATTTCAATGGGGTTCAGCGGCGGACCACCGGCCTGTTTTTGCAGATCGGCGGCGCGACCATCCCAGAACTGCTCTACGTTAAAGGTGGCGTTAAAGACCGTTGGCGCGTTGATCGGTCCCACCGCGCCATTAACGCCAATGGAGGTCTGGCGCCCATCCACGCCGCCTGCGTTCAGGGAATGGCAACTGGCACAGGAGAGCGTGCTGTCCCCGGAGAGACGGGTGTCGTGATACAGGCGGAAGCCGAGCGCGACTTTGGCTGCGTCAACCGGTAACGCCCGCGGCACCGGCTGCACCGGTTCATTACGATGGGCAGCCGCCACGTCCAGGCGGGCATAATGGCTTTCACGCTGCTTTTTAATCCAGTCCAGGATCAGCAGGCGCTCATCGTCATTCATTTGTCCGGCCCAGTGCAGCGCGACATAGCGTGTCGGCGGCATGGTCTGATGCTGCATCACCCATTCGATTTTATTCAGATCGCTTTGCGATACGGCACGGTCATTAATTAATGCGCTGCGCACCGCTTCCAGATTAAAAGAGTTATAACCAAGGCGGGTGTCATATTCCATCAGCTGTTTCGCTACCGGAAATGAGGCGTAAAAAGGTAATGCGGCGGAGGGAGTATGGCAATAATCACATCCTTTTTCACGGAACAGACTCAGAATCTGATTATTTTCTTTTATCGCAGAGAGCTGAACATCGCTTTCCTGAATACGGGCTTTATCGTGATACCAGACGTAGCCTGATAACCCCAGATAACAGGCCGCCGCGCCTGCAATGCATAGAGAGGCAATACGGGTTAATTTCTTCATTTTCCATCCTCGGGAAAAAAGCATCCATAAGAAGAATTCGTTTTATATTTTTAGCGGGATCATCATAAAAGGGTGGCGAGCGGGTTTGTTGACAGCAGTCAAGATAGATTATTGGCGAATGCTATTACTGGAATAGGATTTAACGATTGAAAGGCAATTCAATATTCACCCAAATAATAAACATGAGCATATTAATATATATTTAAAATAATCTTTGCCCAAATTAATAATCACGGTTTATGCCGGGCGGCGCAGTAAGACGGTTTGCTGTTGGTTTTGTAGGCCGGGTAAGGGGCAACGCTACCCGGCATTATTGCAATTTTGTTACATCCGTTACATAACCGCAGCCGCACAATTGCCAGCCACCCATTGACAGGCATCATAGGCGGATAACTTCGCAAAGGTATCTGAGATGATCAAAGTGGTGCTGGTGGACGATCACGTGGTGGTGCGTTCCGGGTTCGCCCAGCTGTTAAATCTGGAAGACGATCTGGTGGTGGAAGGCCAGTACAGCAGCGCCGCAGAGGCCTGGCCCACCCTCAGCCGCGAGGCCATTGACGTGGCGGTGCTCGACGTTGCCATGCCCGATGAGAACGGCCTGAGCCTGCTCAAGCGCCTGCGCCAGCAGCGCCCGGGCTTTCGCGCCATTATCCTCAGCATCTACGACACTCCCGCCTTTGTGCAGAGCGCGCTGGACGCCGGGGCCAGCGGGTATCTCACCAAGCGCTGCGGCCCGGAAGAGCTGGTCCAGGCGGTACGCTCCGTGGGCATGGGCGGCCACTATCTGTGCGCCGATGCGGTCAAAGCCCTGCGTGGCGGCGAGCCGGTATCACAGGCGCTGGCGGTGCTGACCCCGCGCGAGAAAGAGGTGTTCGAGCTGCTGGTCCAGGGCAAAAGCGTGAAGGAGATTGCCTTCCAGCTTGAGCTCAGCCACAAAACCGTCCATGTCCATCGCGCCAACGTGTTGGGCAAACTGCAGTGCAACAGCACCATCGAGCTGGTGCACTTTGCCCTCGATCACCAGCTGCTGACTGGCCACTGATGCGGCGCTCCCTGCGGCACCTCATCCTCTCGCTGTTTATCATGCTGGCCTGGGGCACCGGCTGGCTGATGCTGTGGACGCTGAGTTTTTACCTCACCCGCAACGGGCAGCAGGCGGCGCTGTTTTTGCCTCAGGGCGTCTATCTGGCGCTGCTGATCGTGCTCTCGCGCCGCTTCTGGCCAGCGCTGATCCTCCCTCCGCTGGCGGCGATGTTCTGGCTGCACGAGGAACAGCTGCTGACCCATCACCTGATGCTGGTGGTGCCGCTGGTGGGCACCGTCAGTGCGTGGCTGGCGCAGCACTACTGGCACCGCTATCCCCTCTACTGGCAGCGTTTGTCGCTGCTGATCGCGGCAGTGACCCTCAATGCCCTGCTCCAGACCCTGATCCTGGCGCCGTTCCTTGAAAGCCCGGCCACGCTGCTGGTGCTGGCCTCCTTTACTGGCGGGGTGCTACTGACGCCGTTCGTCTACCTTGTGTTTGAGTTTTTGCGCCAGCAGCATCGCTACCATCTGCTGGGGCTCGATACCAGCAACCCGCCGCTGCGCACCTCGCTTATCATCTGGTGCAGCCTGTTTTTTATCATCGGCATCGGCACCCAGATGGTGCTCTCCCCGTCCCTGGAGCGGCTGCTGCTGATTGTGGTGTTTCTGCCCAACGTGGTGATGGCGTGGAAGTTCGGCTGGCAGGGCGGCGTGCTCTCCGGGCTGCTGGGCAGCATGATGATCACCATTGCCCGTCAGGTCGGCGTAGGGTTCAGCGATCTGCTGGAGCTGGAAATTTTTCTCGCCACCCAGTCGCTGCTGGGGATTGGGCTGGGGATCGCCATCAGCCGCCAGCAGCATCTGGCGATGAACCTCGATCACTATCGACGTCGGCTGGAGGCCGAGTTACAGGCCCGACGCGAGCTGACGGAAAAGCTGATCCATACCGAAGAAGATACCCGCAAGCACCTGGCCCGGGAGCTGCACGACGAGATTGGGCAGAACATTACCGCCATTCAGATCCAGTCCCAGTTGGTGAAACGGGCGGGAGATAATCCGCAGGCGCTGGAAGCCGCCGGGCAGATCAACGAGCTGGCCCGCCGCATTCACCACTCCACCCGCCAGCTGCTGCGCCAGCTTCGCCCCCCGGTACTGGACGAGCTCTCCCTGAACGAGGCCCTGCACCACCTGGTGAACGAGTTCGCCTTTGCCGAGCGCGGCATTCAGTGTCGGTTTGACTACCGGCTCACCGCCCCGCCGCAGAGTGAAACCCTGGTCTTCACCCTCTATCGATTACTCCAGGAACTGCTGAATAACGTCAGCAAACACGCCAACGCCAGCGAGGTCAGCGTCCTGCTCTGTGAGCAGGATAACCAGCTGCGCCTGGAGGTTAAGGATAACGGCAACGGTCTCAGCACGCAGCAGATCCCCGGCTTCGGCATCCAGGGGATGCGCGAGCGGGTGCATGCCCTGGGCGGCGAGTTTACCCTGGAGTCGCAGGGCGGCACGCGCGTAATTGTTAACCTGCCCACAGTTTTGCAACAAACACACCGCTAACCAGGAAAAAGTCTTAGTCACGCCAGACTTTCTCTCATCCCTTTTTCCTCGCGCTTTCATACAGTCATTGCAAATGGAGAACGCCATGCCCGCACTGTCAGCTGAACAGGTTACTCAACGCTACCGCAGGCTGCGCCCGCGACTGCTGCTCTGCATGGCGACGGGCTACGCCGCGTTTTACCTGACGCGTAAAAGCCTCAACTACGTGCTGCCCGCATTGCAGTTGGATCTGGGGTTAAGCAAGAGCGATATCGGCCTGATCGGGTCACTGTTCTACCTCAGCTACGGCCTGTCGAAATTTGCCGCCGGACTGTGGCATGACAGTAAAGGCCAGCGGGCGTTTATGGGCATCGGCCTGATGGCGACCGGGGTGCTGAACGTGCTGTTCGCCTTCGGCGACTCCCTGCCCTTGCTGCTGTTTATCTGGACGCTGAACGGCTTCTTTCAGGGATGGGGATGGCCGCCCTGCGCCAGGTTGCTCACCCACTGGTATTCGCGTAACGAGCGCGGCTTCTGGTGGGGATGCTGGAACACCTCTATTAACATCGGCGGGGCAATTATTCCGCTGATCTGCGCCTTCGCCGCCCATCGCTGGGGCTGGCAGGCGGCGATGCTGACACCGGGGATCATCAGTATCGTGCTCGGCCTGTGGCTGACCACACAACTGCGGGGCACACCGCAGGAAGAGGGTCTGCCGTCGGTCGGGGAGTGGCGCAACGATCCGCTGGAGTTGCGCCAGGAGCAGCAGAGTCCGCCGATGGGGCTGTGGCAGATGTTACGCACCACCATGCTGCAAAACCCGATGATCTGGCTGCTCGGGGCCTCCTATGTGCTGGTCTATCTGATCCGCATCGCCCTGAACGACTGGGGCAACATCTGGCTGGCGGAGAGCCACGGGGTAAACCTGCTAAGCGCCAACGCCACGGTGATGCTGTTCGAGGTGGGCGGTCTGCTCGGCGCCCTCTTCGCCGGATGGGGATCGGATCTGCTGTTCAGCGGCCAGCGGGCGCCGATGATTTTGCTGTTCACGCTGGGGCTGATGGTGTCGGTTGCCGCCCTGTGGCTGGCCCCGGTTCACCACTATGCCCTGCTGGCGATGTGCTTTTTTACGGTGGGATTTTTTGTCTTTGGTCCGCAAATGCTCATCGGCCTTGCCGCCGTGGAGTGCGGACACAAGCAGGCAGCAGGCTCGATTACCGGTTTTCTTGGTGTGTTTGCCTATCTGGGGGCGGCGCTGGCCGGATGGCCGCTGTCGCAGGTTATCGAACGCTACGGCTGGTCGGGGATGTTCAGTTTGCTCTCCATCGCCGCCGTACTGATGGGTTTACTCCTGATGCCGCTGCTGATGGCGGGCATCACCGCTTCTCGCAGTCACATAACGTCATAAAAAGGGCTGAATAATGAAAACAACGCTTCTCTCTACCCTCATTGCTTCCGGGATCGCGCTGGCAACCTTAACCGGTGCCGCACAGGCCAAAGGCCGCCTGGTGGTCTACTGCAGCGCCACCAACGAAATGTGCGAGGCCGAAACCAAAGCGTTTGGCGACAAGTACGACGTCAAAACCTCGTTTATCCGCAACGGCTCCGGCAGTACGCTGGCGAAAGTGGATGCCGAGAAGAAAAACCCGCAGGCTGACGTCTGGTACGGCGGCACCCTGGACCCGCAGTCTCAGGCCGGTGAGATGGGGCTGCTGCAACCATATAAATCGAAAAACCTGGAGCAGATCATGGAGAAATTCCGCGATCCGGCCAAGGTGAAAGGCAACCTCTCCTCTGCGGTTTACGTGGGCATTCTGGGTTTTGGCGTTAATACCCAGCGCCTGAAAGAGAAGAACCTGCCGGTGCCGCAGTGCTGGAAAGATCTGACCAAACCGGAATACAAGGGCGAGATCCAGATTGCCGATCCGCAAAGCTCCGGCACCGCCTACACCGCGCTGGCGACCTTCGTCCAGCTCTGGGGAGAAGATCAGGCTTTCGACTATCTCAAACAGTTGAACGGCAACGTCTCCCAGTACACCAAATCGGGCATCGCCCCGGCGCGTAACGCTGCCCGCGGTGAAACAGCCATCGGCATCGGCTTCCTGCACGACTACTCGCTGGAAAAAGAACAGGGCGCGCCGCTGGAGTTGATCTCGCCTTGCGAAGGCACCGGGTATGAAATCGGCGGCGTTAGCATCCTGAAGGGGGCACGCAATGAAGAGAACGCGAAGCTGTTCGTGGACTGGGTGCTGTCGAAAGAGGCCCAGGAGCTGGCGTGGAAGCAGGGCAAGTCCTATCAGATCCTGACCAACACCACCGCAGAGACCTCTCCGAACTCGCTGAAGCTCGATGACCTGAAGCTCATCAGCTACGACATGGATAAGTACGGCTCCACGGATGTGCGTAAGGCGTTGATCAACAAGTGGGTCAGCGACGTGAAGATGGGTAAATAAGCCCGCTATTGCTCCTTTGCCGGGTGGCGCTACGCTTACCCGGCCTACAACACCGGAATACCTATGTCACAGACACTCGCTCTCCATCCCGTGGAAAAACGGGATGCGGTCTTCCTTTGGGTTTTTGTTAGCTGGCTGGCGTTTGCCCTGCTGCCGAGCTGGAGCCTGGATTACGGCCTGCTGGAGTCCACCGGCGACGAGATCCTCGACGCCTACAGTTGGTCACACTTCAACATTAGCTGGCTGTGGTATCTGCTCCCCACCCTGCTGCTGGTGCGCCCGTTCACCGAGGCGAAGCGCGAACAGCGCAGCCGCCACTACCTCGACGCCGGCTGGGCGTTGCTGTGCATGGCCTTTGTGGTCATCAGCGCCACCCTCGAAGGACGCGGCCTGGGCTACGCCACCATCGTGCTGTTTATGGCGCTGGGGGCGATCATGACCCTGGCCCTGACCCGCCTCGAGTGGCTGGGCGGCGACCGCTTTGTCATCGGCTCGCTGATTACCATTGTCGCCCTGATCGGCATCTTTATCGTCTGGCCGAGCATCGCCATCTTTATTCCGATGTTCACCAACGACGCCGGGGAGTTCGCCCCGCTGGCGTTTATGAATGTGCTGTCGCAGGCGCATATCATCCAGGTGATCATCAACTCGATCCTGCTCTCGATCGCCGTCGGCATCGGCTGCACCTTCTTCGGCCTGGTGCTGGCGATCTACACTACCCGCATCGCCAGACGCAGCGCCATTATTGGCCGTATTTTCTCCATCCTGCCGATTGTTACCCCGCCGTTCGTGGTGGGTCTCGGCGTGACGCTGATGATGGGTCGCTCCGGCTACATCACCGAGCTGATGGTGGACTGGTTTGGGCTGACCAATACCAACTGGCTGTATGGCTTCACCGGTATCTGGCTGGCGCAGGTGCTGGCCTTTACGCCGATGGCCTTTATGATCCTCGACGGGGCGATCAAGACCATTCATCCGTCACTGGAAGAGGCATCCTACACCCTGCGCGCCAGCCGCTGGCAGACCTTTAACGGCGTCTTTGTCCCGCTGCTGAAACCGGCGCTGGCTAACGCCTTCCTGATCGTCATCGTGCAGTCGCTGGCCGACTTCAGTAACCCGCTGGTGCTGGGGGGCAACTTCGACGTGCTGGCGACGCAGATCTACTTCTACATCACCGGCTCCCAGCTGGACTACCAGGCGGCCAGCACCCTCGGCGCCTTCCTGCTGCTCTTCTCCCTGCTGGTGTTCTGCATCCAGTACATGTGGATCGGCAAGCGCTCCTACGTCACCGTCTCCGGCAAGTCCTACCGCGGCGACGTCCAGCCCCTGCCCGTCACCCTGGTGTGGAGCGTGGTTGCCCTGCTGGCGGTGTGGATCGCCTTTAACGCCCTGCTCTACGGCAGCATTTTCTACGGCAGCTTTACCGTCAACTGGGGGGTGGATTACACCCTGACGCTGGGTAACTTTATCAAGCTCTTCGGCCAGGGGATGAGCGACGGGGCATGGCCTTCACTGCTCGATACCCTGCTCTACGCCGGGATCGCGGCGCCGATCACCGCCGCCTTCGGGCTGCTGATCGCCTGGGTAGTGGTGCGCCAGCAGTTCAGGGGCAAAAAGACCATCGAGTTCACCACCATGCTCTGCTTTGCGGTACCTGGCACCGTGGCGGGGGTGTCGTACATCCTGGCCTTTAACAGCGCCCCAGTGTACCTCACCGGCACCGCCGCCATCGTCATTATCTCGATGGTGATGCGTAACGTGCCGGTGGGCATTCGCGCCGGGATCGCGGGGCTGGGCCAGATCGACAAATCGCTGGACGAAGCCTCGCTGAGCCTGCGCGCCGGAAGCCTGCGCACCATTACGCACATTCTGCTGCCGCTGCTGCGCCCGGCCATTCTGTCGGCGCTGATCTACAGCTTTGTGCGCGCCATTACCACCGTCAGCGCCATTGTGTTCCTCGTCACGCCGGATACCCGGGTGGCAACGGCCTACATCCTGAACCGCGTGGAAGACGGCGAATACGGCGTGGCGATTGCCTACGGCTCGATCCTGATTGTGGTCATGCTGGCGATCATTTTCCTCTTTGACTGGCTCATCGGTGAGGCGCGTATCTCCCGTTCAAAAGCCAAAAACCAGGCGTAACACTATGACTCAGAAACATTTCGTTGAACTGCGTAACGTGACCAAGCGCTTTGGCGCCAACACGGTGATTGAAAACATCAACCTGGCGATCCCCCAGGGGCAGATGGTGACCCTGCTCGGCCCCTCCGGCTGCGGCAAAACCACGGTGCTGCGTCTGGTGGCCGGGCTGGAAAAGCCCACCGACGGGCAGATCCTCATCGACGGCGAAGACGTGACCCACCGCTCCATTCAGCAGCGTGATATCTGCATGGTGTTCCAGTCCTACGCCCTCTTCCCGCACATGTCGCTGGGGGAGAACGTCGGCTACGGCCTGAAGATGCTCGGCGTGTCGCGCGCAGAGATCAAATCCCGCGTCAAAGAGGCGCTGGCGATGGTGGATCTGGAGGGCTTCGAGGACCGCTATGTGGATCAGATCTCCGGCGGCCAGCAGCAGCGCGTGGCGCTGGCCCGCGCCCTGATCCTCAAACCGAAAGTGCTGCTGTTTGATGAGCCTTTAAGTAACCTCGACGCCAACCTGCGCCGCAGCATGCGCGACAAGATCCGCGAGCTGCAAAAGCAGTTCAACATCACCTCGCTGTATGTGACCCACGACCAGAGCGAGGCCTTTGCGGTGTCGGACACCGTGCTGGTGATGAACAAGGGCAACATCATGCAGATTGGCTCCCCGCAGGATCTCTATCGCCAGCCCGCGTCGCGCTTTATGGCGAGCTTTATGGGCGATGCCAACCTGTTCCCGGCTACCTTCACCCAGGATTACGTGGCGATCCACGGCTATCGCCTGCCGCGCCCGCTGCACTTTGCCGCCCAGGGGGCTGGCACCGTTGGGGTGCGCCCGGAGGCGATCACCCTAAGCCAGCACGGCGAGACGAGCCAGCGCTGCGTGATCCGCCACGTCGCCTATATGGGGCCGCAGTACGAGGTGATTGTGGAGTGGCACGGGCAGGAGATTTTACTGCAGGTGAACGCCACGCGGCTGCAGCCGGACGTGGGGGAAGAGTATTTCCTGGAGATCCATCCGTACGGGATGTTTGTGCTGGCTGAGGTGGCCTGATTGATGCCCGGCGGCGCTACGCTTGCCGGGCCTACAAACCGCATGAACCGTAGGCCGGGTAAGGCGTAGCCGCCACCCGGCAAAAACTTAGCGCTGCGCGTTTAAATCTGCAATGTCTTTCGGCGTGGTGCGACAACATCCCCCAATCAGCTTCGCCCCTGCCGCTAACCACTGCGGCAGATACCCCGCCAGCGTCTCGCACGCTTCCCCATGATGGTGCCAGGTCTTACTCACCGCATCATAATGCTCGCCCGAGTTCGGGTAGACCACCAGCGGCAGCGCCGTCAGGCTTTGCAAATACTGCAGCGCGGCGGTGGTCTTCTCCAGCGCGATACAGTTAATCCCCAGCGCAATCACCTGCGGATAAGTCGCCAGCACCGACACCACCTCGCGCAGCGGCGTGCCGTCGCTCAGGTGCTCGCTGTCGCGCAGCGTAAACGAGAACCACGCCCGGGCGCGCGGGTATGTTGTCAGCAGATCCGCCAGGGCTTTAATTTCAGCAAACGATGGCAGGGTTTCGCAGGCCAGCAGATCCGCCCCGGCATCCAGCAACGCCTCTACCCGCGGACGATGAAAGGCGGTAAACACCTCTGCGCTGCGCAGATAGTCGCCGCGGTATTCCGACCCGTCCGCCAGATACGCGCCATAGGGCCCCACCGAACCGGCCACCAGCAGCGTACCGGCCTGCGGATTTTCCGCCAGATACGCTTCCCGCGCCTTGCGCGCCAGCTCAACGCTTTTGCTAATTAGCGCCCGGGACTGTGTCTCATCCAGCCCGCGAGCGGCAAACCCGTCCGGCGTGGCCTGATAACTGGCGGTGATCGCCACCTGCGCCCCGGCGCGGAAGTAGTCGAGGTGCACGTCGCGGATCAGCTCCGGGTTCTCCATTAATACTTTCGCCGACCACAGGCTGTCGGCCAGGTTACAGCCGCGCGCTTCCAGCTCCGTTGCCATCGCCCCGTCCAGCACCACAAACGGCTGGGTTTCAAGGAGGGCGGTAAGCGGATTATTCTGCGACATGTTCAGGCTCCTGGGTTTTCAGATTTTGAGTAAGGTAGTACGCGCCATAGCAGAGCGCCACAAACGGCAAACCACAGTCAAGGGCAATGCGCTGGCTCGGGTCAAAGGCCAGGCCGACGCAGGCCACCAGGCAGAGGATAAAGCCCAGAACCGGCACCAGCGGATACCACGGGGCGCGGTAGTGCAGATCGCCGAGCGGTTTACCGGCCTGCAGATGACGGCGGCGGAAGACAAAGTGCGAGGCGCAGATGCTGATCCACACCGCCACCACCGCAAAACCGGAAATCGCCGACAGGGCGACAAATACCGTATCCGGGGCCACCACGCTTGAGAAGAGCGCCAGCACGCCGCCCAGCATCGACACCGACAGCGCCGTCAGCGGCACACCGTTTTTGTTCACCCGGGCAAAGCAGCGCGGCAGGGTATTTTCATTCGACAGGGACCACAGCATCCGTCCGGAAGCGTAGAGTCCGGAGTTGGCCGCCGAGAGGATCGCCGTCAGGATGACAAAGTTAACGATATCCGCAGCATACGGAATGCCCACCTTCTCAAACACCAGCACGAACGGGCTTTTTTCCACCCCGGCCTGCTGCATCGGGATCAGCGCCGCCAGCACAAAAACGGTGCCGATAAAGAAGATGATCAGCCGCGCAATGGTGGTGCGAATGGCGACAGGAATCACCTTGTGCGGATTTTCGGTTTCACCCGCCGCAATGCCGATCAGCTCGGTGCCGGAGAAGGCGAAGTTAACCGCCACCATGGTCATCAGGATCGGCAGCCCGCCATGCGGGAACCAGCCTTCGGCGGTGATGTTCGACAGCCCCGGCGCGGGAGAACCGTCCTGCATCGGGATAAAGCCAAAGATGGCCGCGCCGCCCAGAACAATAAAGGCGATGATGGTGATGACCTTCACCAGCGAGAACCAGAACTCCCCTTCGGCAAAGAAGCGGGTTGAGATGACGTTGAGGGCAAAAATGACCGCGCAGAAGACCACGCACCACACCCAGACCGGCACCTGCGGGAACCAGTACTGCATGCAGAATCCGGCGGCGGTAAAGCTCGATCCCAGCGCTACCGTCCAGGTGAGCCAGTAGAGCCACGCCACGGTATAGCCGGTTGCCGGGCCGAGATAGCGTGCGGCATAGACGTGAAAGGCGCCGGTCTCCGGCATCGCCACAGAGAGTTCGCCGAGGCACTGCATCACCAGCCAGACCACCAGCGCGCCAATCAGATAGGCCAGCAGCGTGCCCGCCGCCCCGGTGGTGGAAATAATGTAACCCGTATTAAAAAAGAGCCCTGTGCCAATCACGCCGCCGAGGGAGAGCATGATCAGGTGGCGGGTCTTCATGGTGCGCTGTAGCTGCCCGTTTTGTTCTGTTTGCATATCACCTTCTATACGTATGGACATCTAAACATCCAAAAGAAGGTGTGTTTATACCGCGATTGTTAACAAATTGCTAGCCATGCACCAGACGAAGACGCGCGCGACGGGCGCTCAGCCGGGGCCGCACCGTGTAAATCACGTAGAGATAGGGTCGCCATGCCATAGGACACCTCCTGCAAACCGGTACTTACAGCATGTACCGCGCCAGGCCCCGCGTCGGTCAGGCGAAAGTGGGATCTGTTTATTAGCCGCTAAACTGGCGAGTGGTGCGGCCTGATGCCCGGCGGCGCTGCGCTTGCACGGGCCTACGGACTGGCGGGTGGTGCGGCCTGTTGCCCGGCGGCGCTACGCTTGCGCGGGCCTACGGACTGACGGGTGGTGCGGCTGCCCGTCGGCGCTGCGCTTGCGCGGGCCTACTTATCCACGTAGGCCAGGTAAGGCGCAGCCGCCACCCGGCAGCAGACCGCAATATGTTAAATTACGCAAAACACTCTATAGTCGTAGTGTTTCATTAAAAAAGGATGAGCTGATGCGATTTAACGGACTGACCAAAGGTTTCTTCATACTGATACTGCTGATGGTCTCATGGGCGTTTTTTGATGTGCTGTCGCCCTACTTCTCGGCCATTCTGTGGGCTGCTATCCTGGCGGTGATTTTCTATCCGGTCAAAAACACCCTGCGTATCAAGCTGGGGGATCGCAACGGGCTGGCGGCGCTGCTGAGCGTGCTGCTTATTTGCCTTATCGTCTTTATTCCGCTGATGGTGATCTTTTCCTCGTTAGCCTTTGAACTCAATATTGTTTATACCCGCCTGCAGCAGAACGACACCCAATTTTCCGGGGTGTTCGCTGGTCTCTTCTCTCATCTGCCCGACTGGCTACGCGCGCTGATGATCGAACACGATCTGGATACCGCCGCGCAGATCCAGCAGAAGCTCTCTGAAGCGGCGTTACGCGGCGGGCAATACCTTGCCGGCAGCGCCTTCCTGATTGGTAAAGGCACCTTTGGCTTCGCCATCAGCTTTGGCGTGATGGTCTATCTGCTGTTTTTCCTGTTGAAAGATGGCCCGTGGCTGGTGCGCCAGATCCTCGACAGCCTGCCGCTGTCGAATTTCGCCAAACAGCATCTGTTTGCCAAATTTGCCGGCGTCGCCCGAGCAACGGTAAAAGGCACGGCCGTGGTGGCCCTGGTCCAGGGTGTGCTGGGCGGTATCGCCTTTTGGATAGTCGATATTAATGGCAGCATCTTGTGGGGCGCGCTGATTGCGTTCCTGTCGCTGATCCCGGCGGTCGGCTCGGCCATCGTCTGGGTACCGGCAGCCATTTTCCTCTTCGCCACCCATCAGCTATGGCAGGGGCTGTTTATCGTCGGCTTCTTTGTGCTGGTGGTGGGGCTGGTGGATAACCTGCTGCGTCCGCTGCTGGTGGGTAAAGACACCAAAATGCCCGATTATCTTATCCTCATCACCACTCTCGGCGGGATGGAGATTTACGGTATCAACGGCTTTGTGATTGGTCCGTTGATCGCCGCCCTGTTTATCGCCTGCTGGAATCTGCTTTCGGGTCGCGATCATGCCGGTAATGCCGAAGAGATTGACGATGCGATTATCGAGGAAGGGAAAAATTCGCCTGATCTATGAAGAAGGAATAAACCGTGCGCATCGCCACTATTACTAACTGGGCATACGGTGCCACGGTTTGTCTGACTATCGCTTCCGGCGTGGCTATGTTGATGGCCTCCAGCGCCGAAAGCGTTGAGCGGCAGGCCGTTGAACAGCGCTACGTCTTCGATCAGCTCACCGAAGAGGTGGAAGTTGACGCCTGGGCGCTCTCCGACCTGGCGCGGTTGTACGTCATTAAACAGGATCCCGCGGTGGCAGAGGAGTACCGCCAGAAAGCGGAAACGATGGTCAGAATTGAGCATCGCCTGCAAAAGCTGAAAGACTCGGGTGCCAGTGAGGAAGAGCTGGCGCTGCTGCACGAAGGTTTGCAGGTGGCCGATGCGCTGCAGGATGAGCAACAGAGCGCCATCGCCAGCGCCGGGCGCGGGCAGCAGCCTCAGGCCATTGAGCTGCTTTATGGCGAGCGTTATGAAAATGAGCTGGAGCAGGTCCAGAACCAGCTTGACCATTTTCGTCAGATGCTGGACAGGCGTACCGACGCGGCCATTGACGATGCCACGGTAAAATCCCGCGGGCTGCGTACCCTCTCCGAAGTGATGGTCGGCCTGACTGCGCTGATGTTTTTATTTGTGCTCGGTTTTATCCTCAAACGCCGGGTGCTGCGCCCGGTGGTGCGCCTGAGCGACGTAGTCAACCGGCTGGCCTCGCAGGATTATGGGGTCGAAGCCCCGGACTATCGCCAGATCGATGAGATTGGCGATATGGCCCAGGCGATTCGGATCTTCCGAGAGAACGGCCTGGCACGGCAGCGGCTGGAAAAAGAGCGTGATGCCGACTGGGCGATCCGCGAGCTGCTGGCGCGAATGACGCAGCGGCTGCAGGGGTGCGAGTCCATTGAGGATGTGCTGAACGTGGCGCGGCTGTTCGCCCCCAGCATTGCGCCGGGTATCGCCGGGCGGATCTGGCTGCTTGAGCACGATCCGTGGCAGATGCGCTGTGTCGCCGAGTGGCTCGATCCGCAGGGGGACGCCGATCCCTTCCATCCGGACCAGTGCTGGGCGGTGCGCCGCGGCCAGAGCCATCCGCCGGTCAACGGCGAGCCGGATATCGCCTGCTACCATCTGCCGGACAGCAGCGCTCCTCACGCGCTCTGTGTGCCATTGATTGCCCAGGGTGAAGCCATCGGTCTGCTCTCGTTCCAGAACCTGACCCCGGAGATGGCGCCGTCCCGCGCCTATCTGGAGCTGATGGCCGAGGCGCTCGGTCTGGCGCTGGCTAACCAGCGGCTGCGCGATGCCCTGCTGGAAAAAGCGCTGTTCGATCCGCTGACCGGCCTGCGCAACCGCCATCATCTGGAAGATGCTCTGCGCACCCAGATGAACCAGGCGATGCACAGCGGTACGCCGTTAAGCTGCCTGATGATCGATATCGATTACTTTAAAGCTATCAACGACAGACTGGGTCACGATGCGGGCGACCAAGTGATTAAAAGCGTGGCGGCTATTGTCCAGCGTGCAGTAAGCGACAAGGGCATGGCGTTCCGCTATGGCGGCGAGGAGTTTCTGGCCCTGCTGCCGGGCGCGGATGAAGAGACGGCGTTTACCTGCGCCAGTGAAATTCATGCCGCTGTGCATAACCTGACGCTGCGTTATGAGCTCTCGGAGATCGGCCCGGTTGATGTATCGATCGGCATTGCCAGCTATCCGCAGCATGCTCAGGGCGATAACCTGCTGCGCGCCGCCGACGTGGCGCTCTACCGGGCGAAAGAGCTGGGGCGTTCAAGGATCGTCAGCTTTGGGATGCTGGAAGAATCACGTATCATCCCTCGTCCGGTTTGATTACTGATACTGCCTCCATGAACCTGACGCTCATCTGTTACTCCCTTCTGGCCCTGGCCGCTGCGGGCAGCGCCTTGTCCCCTCACCCTTTTGCGATGTGGTTTCTGCTCGCCAGCGCGCTGACGTTTATGATCTACGGCGCCGACAAAATGGCGGCCCGCAAAGCCTGGCGCCGGGTTCCGGAGTCGACCTTGCTGGTCTGCGGGGTAGTCGGCGGGTGGCCGGGCGCCATCTTCGGCCAGCAGCTGTTTCGCCATAAAACCCAAAAACAGCCTTTTAAAACGTATTTTATGGTCAGCGTGATCCTTAACCTCGTGGTGCTGATCCTGGCGGCCATCAATCATGGCAGAGTGCCTTTGTAAAAGAGGTGTACGCGAAGAGAGACATACAGCATCGGTGAAAGCGCGATATTCATCGCATTATGCCAGGCTTTATGTTCATCAAAGAAAAGGGATCGCTCATTTGAAAAATGCGAAATACGATATGCCGATGCGTGATAACGGGTTCGTTGGCCTCGGGGACTATGCTGCTATCGGTGAAGGACGCTCGGTAGCGCTCATCGCCCCGGATGGCTCAATCGACTGGTGGGGCGCGCCCAATCTCGATTCCCCGCCCCTCTTCGATCGGCTACTGGATCCCAACATCGGCGGTTTTTTCAGCCTGACACCTGCGGATGAATACACCGTCTCGCGCGCCTATCGCGATGACAGCAACATTCTGGAAACCCGCTATGAGACAAAAGCTGGCACCGTTCTGTTAACCGAATCCATTAACAGTACCCTGGCAGGCCGCCTGCCCTGGAGTGAGCTGGCACGCCGTCTGGAGGGCCTGCGCGGCACCGTGACGTTCAGGCTTCATCTGCGGTTCGGAACGATGATCGAAACGCGCTCGCCCTGGCGTTCAGATACCTTCAAGGGCAGCGTTTATCATATTGGCGATCTGATGGCGATGCTGCACACCAGCGAAAACGTGGTCATTACCCATGCCGATGATGAAGAGGTCGAGGCGGAGATCGTCCTGAAGAAAGGGAGCCGGGAGGTGGTTGCTCTGCTGGTGACGCAGAGTGAGCCGCTGGCGGTGCCCGATATCGAGGCGATTGATAACCGCATTGAGACCAGCCACACCGCGTGGCAGGACTGGGTGAAGGGACTGAAATATGATGGCCTGTATAAAGATCACGTTATCCGCTCCGCGCTGGCGCTGAAGTTCCTCTGGTATTCGCCTACTGGCGCGCTGGCGGCGGCGGCCACCACCTCTCTGCCGGAGGGGCCCGGTGGCAGCAAAAACTATGATTACCGATTTGCCTGGGTGCGCGATGCCTGCCTGATTATCAAAGCCTTTACCTATCTTGGCACCCTTGAAGAGTGTAAGGCGGCCTTCTCCTGGCTGTCGAAAACCATCATCAAACACGGCCCGGAGATGCGGGCCTGCTATACCCTCGACGGTGAGCTGGTGCCGGAAGAGAAGTACGCGGAGCTCCAGGGCTACCGGGATTCGCAGCCGGTACGCCTGGGTAATAATGCCCGCACCCAGCGCCAGCTGAGCATGTATGGCGATATGCTGGGGGTGGCAAAACTGTTCGTCGAGGCGGGCCATATTCTGGATACGGGCACGTCGCGCTTTTTAGGCCATCTTGCCAATCAGTGCGCCGACCGCTGGCGCATGAAGGATTCCGGCATCTGGGAGCTGCCGGAAGAGCGGCACTATACCCACTCAAAAATGTCCTGCTGGCTGGCGCTGGACTGCGCCGTGGTACTGGCGGAGGGCAGCCATATCGAACCCACATGGAAAGCTCGCTGGGCGCGGGAGCGGGACAGGATCCGCGACTGGATTGAAGAGCACTGCTGGTCCGAAACCCATCAGGCCTACTGCTTTTACAGCGGCGATGGCGGGCTGCTGGATGCCTCACTCACCCTGGTGTCGCGCTACGGTGTGAAGGTGAACCCGAAGCGCATGAAGCTCACCTATCAGGCAATCTATCGCGAGCTGGGCCATAACAGCGCAATGATCTACCGCTACAGCGGCGTTGAGCAGGAGGAGAGCACCTTTATCGCCTGCGCCTTCTGGCTGGCTGAGGCCTGGGCCTCCATGGGCGAACCAGCGCAGGCAGAAGCGAACATGGATGAAATTCTCAACACCCTGTTCCACCGCGGCAATGTCGAAACCTTCAATGAGATGTTCGATACCCGTACCGGCGAATGGGTCGGCAATATGCCCCAGGGGTTAAGCCATCTGGCGCTGATCTGCGCGGCACAAGCCATTAGCGATCACCGGCAGGATAAATAGCGCGGGCCGACGAAGCGCAAAGCAATATTGCCTGCCTGACGGACTATCAGGCAGGCATGAAGGCAAGCAGAATCAATGCAGAATGGCTTTCAGCCGTTGCAGCGCCATTAAAGGCCGCAGGGTTCGCTGCTGGAAGGGTTTAACGCCGGTAATGGAGCAGGCGTTCAGATAGCTATCCAGCGCATCCCGGGCGGCAACTTTCAGCTCTTTGACATTGCTCGCCATAAAGCGGGCTTCACTTTTGGTATTCAGAAATACGCCACGGAACATATCAACCACCGGATCGTAGGTCACCCGGGCTTTATGTCCGTCGATAAAGAGTGTATTTGAACGGCTCATCCTTGAGAATCATCCTAATCAACTTAATTGTTATGGATATTACGCTCCATAAATCAAATTAAAAAGTAGTTTTGAAGTTAAAAAAATTTTTGAATATGGCCAGGTAGCTTTACGGTTTGTAAGGGCATACGGCCAGGTCAGAGACGATCCCTCTGTTCGCAAAATCACTTATTAAACCGCCTCATAACTGCATTCACCTTTTGAGAATAATCCCACCGACATCGCCGTCTATGCTTAACGTTTAAAAACAGACGACAACGTCGCGCCCTCTTTGAACGTTATTTCCCCCCTTTGCATACCGGAGGCCTGGCATGAGCAACCAAGGCGAATACCCCGAAGATGGTGAGTTCGGGAAGCACGAACAACACGATTTTAGCCTGTCCCGACGGGCCCTTTTAAAAGCCAGCGCCGCAGCGGCGGCGACCGCGGCGGTCTATCCCTGTTCCGCCCTGGCAGAGGGCGAACCCGCCGTCACCCCTGCACCGGAGAAGATGCCGGTAACGTTTCGCGTCAACGGCGAGGAGCAGCAGCTGGAGGTGGATACCCGCACCACCCTGCTGGATGCCCTGCGCGAGAACCTGCACCTGACCGGCACCAAGAAAGGCTGCGACCACGGACAGTGCGGCGCCTGCACCGTCATCGTTGACGGGCGCAGGATCAATTCCTGCCTCACCCTGGCCGTGATGCACCAGAACGCCGATATCACTACCATTGAGGGTCTGGGCACCCCTGACAATCTGCACCCTATGCAGGCCGCGTTTGTTAAACACGATAGCTATCAGTGCGGCTACTGTACGCCGGGGCAAATTTGCTCCTCGGTGGCGGTGCTGAAAGAGATTGAAGAGGGTATCCCCAGCCATGTGACCCTCGATCTGGTCTCCCCTCCCGAAATGAATGCGCAGGAGATCCGCGAGCGCATGAGCGGCAACATCTGCCGCTGCGGCGCGTACGCCAATATTCTCGCTGCCATTGAGGATGTCGCCGGAGGGCAAAAATCATGAAAGCCTTCACCTATGAGCGGGTAAAAACCCCGGCTGAAGCCGCCGCCAGCGCCCAGCGTACGCCTGGCGCCAAATTTATCGCGGGCGGCACCAATCTGCTGGATCTCATGAAGCTGGAAATTGAGACCCCTGGGCATCTGATCGACGTGAACGGCCTGGGGCTGGATAAGATTGACGCCACTGACGAAGGCGGGCTGCGCATCGGCGCCCTGGTGCGTAACACCGATCTGGCCGCAGATGAGCGCGTGCGCCGTGACTATGCCGTGCTTTCCAGAGCACTGCTGGCCGGAGCGTCTGGTCAGTTGCGCAACCAGGCCACCACAGCGGGCAATCTTCTGCAGCGCACGCGATGCCCCTATTTTTACGATACGAACCAGCCCTGCAATAAACGCCTTCCCGGCAGCGGTTGCGCGGCGCTGGAAGGTTTTAGTCGTCAGCATGCGGTCGTCGGGGGGAGCGAAGCCTGTATTGCCACTCACCCGGGCGACATGCCCGTCGCGATGCAGCTGCTGGACGCAGTGGTAGAAACCATCGCCGCGGACGGAAAGACGCGCAACATCCCCCTCGCCGACTTCTATCGTGCGCCGGGAAAAACGCCCCATATCGAGACCGTCCTGACGCCCGGCGAATTGATTACCGCCGTCACCCTGCCGCCGCCCGTGGGCGGGCAACACATCTACCGTAAGGTTCGCGATCGCGCCTCCTACGCCTTTGCGCTGGTGTCGGTGGCGGCGATTGTCCAGCCAGATGGCACCGGACGCGTCGCGCTGGGCGGCGTCGCCCATAAACCCTGGCGGATGGCGCAGGCCGATGCGCAACTGCCCCAGGGCGCACAGGCGGTATATGACGCGCTGTTTGCCGACGCTCACCCGACGGCTGAAAACAGGTTCAAACTCACCCTGGCGAAGCGAACGCTTGCCTCCGTGCTGACAGAAGCGAGGGCTCAGGTATGAAATTTGAGAAACCGGCAGGGGAAAACCCAATCGATCGGTTAAAGGTGGTTGGACAGCCCCATGACCGTATCGACGGCCCGTTAAAAACCACCGGCAAGGCGCACTATGCCTACGAATGGCACGACACCGCACCCAACGCGGCCTATGGCTATGTGGTCGGTTCGGCGATTGCCAAAGGCGAGATTGCCGCCATCGACACCCAGGCCGCGAAAAACGCGCCGGGCGTGCTAACGGTCGTGACGGCCAGCAGTGCCGGCGAACTCGGCAAAGGCGAGCGAAACGCGGCCACCCTGCTGGGCGGCCCGAAAATAGAGCACTACCATCAGGCCGTTGCGCTGGTGGTGGCAGAGACGTTCGAACAGGCCCGGGCCGCGGCGTCGCTGGTGCAGGTCCAGTACCGGCGTGAAAAGGGTGCCTGGTCGCTGGCGGAGGAAAAACCCGCCGTCAACCAGCCCCCGGAGAAGACCCCTGACAAAAACGTCGGCGATTTTGACGCGGCCTTTGCCGCCGCCGAGGTGAAGATAGATGTGACCTATACCACCCCCGATCAGAGCCATATGGCGATGGAGCCGCATGCCTCTATGGCGGTCTGGGACGGCGACAAGGTGACCGTCTGGACCTCCAATCAGATGGTCGCCTGGTGCCGCACCGATCTGGCGGCGACGCTGAAGATCCCCGAGGAGAACGTGCGCATCATCTCCCCGTATATCGGCGGAGGCTTTGGCGGCAAGCTGTTCCTTAGGAGCGATGCGCTGCTGGCCGCATTGGCGGCCCGAACCCTGAAGCGCCCTGTAAAGGTCATGCTGTCGCGCCCGACAATCCCCAACAACACCACCCACCGCCCGGCTACCATTCAGCATATCCGCATCGGAACCGACAAGGCGGGCAAAATTACCGCCATCGCCCATGACAGCTGGTCCGGCAATCTGCCCGGCGGCACGCCGGAGACGGCGGTGCAGCAGACCGAACTGCTTTATGCGGGCGCCAATCGTCATACCGGCCTGCGGCTGGCAAAACTGGATCTGCCCGAGGGCAACGCCATGCGCGCCCCTGGCGAAGCACCGGGCATGATGGCGCTTGAGATCGCCATTGATGAGATGGCGGAGAAAGCGGGCATCGATCCTGTCGAATTTCGCATTCTCAATGATACTCAGGTCGATCCGGCCGATCCCAAACGCCCTTTCTCCCGCCGTCAGCTTATCGAGTGCCTGCGTACCGGCGCCGAGACGTTCGGCTGGAAGCAGCGCAACGCAACGCCCGGCCAGGTTCGCGACGGACGCTGGCTGGTGGGCTACGGCATGGCGGCCGGTTTTCGCAATAACCTGTTAGAAAAATCGGGTGCCCGGGTGCATCTGGACGCGGACGGAAACGTGACGGTAGAAACCGACATGACGGACATCGGCACCGGGAGCTATACCATCATTGCCCAGACGGCGGCGGAGATGCTGGGCGTGCCGCTGGACAAGGTGACGGTGCATCTCGGTGATTCGAACTTCCCGGTGTCGGCCGGTTCAGGCGGCCAGTGGGGTGCGAACACCTCCACTTCGGGGGTTTACGCCGCCTGCGTGAAGTTACGCCAGACCATTGCCACGAACCTCGGTTTTGATCCGGACCAGGCGCAGTTTAGCGACGGGAAGATCACCCTTGATACCCGCAGCGCGGACATTCGCGAGGCCGCAGCCAACGGCACGCTGACCGCCGAAGACAATATCGAGTTTGGCGATCTGGATAAGCAGTATCAGCAGTCGACCTTTGCCGGTCACTTTATCGAAGTGGCGGTAGATAGGGCGACAGGTGAAGTCCGGGTCCGCCGCATGTTGGCGGTCTGTGCCGCAGGCCGGATCCTGAACCCGAAAACCGCCCGCAGCCAGGTAATCGGCGCGATGACTATGGGACTCGGTGCGGCGCTGATGGAAGAGCTGGCGGTGGATACCCGCCTGGGCTACTTCGTCAATCATGATATGGCGGCGTATGAAGTGCCGGTTCATGCTGATATCCCGGAACAGAAGGTGATTTTCCTCGACGATACCGACCCCATCTCCTCGCCGATGAAGGCCAAAGGGGTGGGTGAACTGGGGCTGTGCGGCGTCGGGGCGGCCATCGCCAATGCGATCTATAACGCCACGGGGGTGCGGGTGCGGGAGTATCCCATCACCCTGGATAAACTGATCGATGCGCTACCCGATGTGGTGTAAGGAGAGAGCATGCTGCAAGGCGCTGCGCTGAGTGAACAGATTATCCCCGAGCAGGCTTTTGCTACCGACGACAGCGTGGCGGTGCTGCGCTTCGCGGCAGAGGCATTTACGGCAGGCATGGCGGTAGCGCTGGTGACCCTGGTGGAGATCCGCGGCGGGGCCGCCAGGCCGCTGGGGGCGCAGATGGCCGTTCGCGAGGACGGGCTCTATTGCGGCTATGTCTCCGGCGGCTGCGTGGAGGCCGCTGCCGCGTACGAGGCGCTGGAGACCCTCGCCTGCGGCACAGACCGTCAGGTGAAGTATGGCGAGGGATCGCCGTGGTTCGATATTGTCCTCCCCTGCGGCGGCGGGATTACGCTGAACATCCATAAAGTGCGCACGGTACAGCCGCTGCTGGCGGTGCTGAACAGCCTCGCCCAGCGCAAACCGGTGGGACTGCGTTATCACTCCTCTTCCCAATCCTTGCAGTCGGCGCCCTGGACACCCAGGACAGGCTGGAAGAACGATCGCTTCGAGCAGGGCTATCGTCCCTGCCCGCGGCTACTGATCTATGGCGGGTCGGTGGAGGCGCAGGCCACAGCCAATGTGGCGCAGGCGGCAGGATACGAGGTGCATTGTAATCTCCCCACGGTTGAGCTGATGGATGCGGACACGGCGGTGATTTTGCTCTGGCACGATCAGCACAAGGAGCTGCCGGTGTTACAGGCTGCGCTGGAAGCGGCGCCGTTTTATATCGGTGCCCTCGGCAGCCAGCGCACCCACCAGCGGCGGGTGGACAAACTGCGTGAGCTGGGCTGGAAGGATGCGGATATCGCGCGGATTAAGGCCCCGATTGGGATCTTCCCCCAGGCCCGGGATGCCAACACGCTGGCGCTGTCGGTGGTAGCGGACGTAGCGGCGGTAAGGGCCCACGCAGGTTGATCCTCTACGGGCATCTGGCGTCAGATGCTGCTGGCGTGTAAGCCTGGCAATGTTCGTGAGTGGCGAGTAAGCATGGCGGGAATGTCAGTGACCCTGCCGTATGCGGCGGCATAATCAATACTGTGCCGACCCTAATGCTTTCTGGTGCTGGCGCGAACTTGTAACGTTGAGGGTAATTCAATGACTTTATCTGTCGATTTATCCGCCAGCAGATCAAGCAGCGTTTTTCCTGCGACCGTTCCCGTCTCACTCCAGGGGAATTCGACCGCCGTCAGCGCTGGGGAGCAAACTGCCGCAAGGGTTCCTCCACTCAAACTTGCCAGTGCCAGTGCGTCGGGCACTTTTTGCCCCGCACCGTTGCAGGCCATAATGCAGCCGCAGGCAATTTCATCAGAGGTGCAAATCAGCGCATCCAGCTCTGGCCAGGTAATACGAATATCGCCCAGCAGGTTTAAACCGGTCGTAATACCTGCGGGCAGATGAGAGGTCACCACGCGATGGGGAGAGTGGTTAACGGAGAGCATGGCGCTGTTCCAGCCGCTCAGTACCTGGCGAAACATAATGTTATTAGACGCCGTGCAAAGCAGGCCGATATTTTTATATCCGCCCTGGACAAGCGATGTGACCAACTTTTTGATGGCGGCAGCGTAGTCAACGCCAATACTGACCCAGCCTGCATCGCGATTGATAGCGCCAATCTCAACCACCGGTACCCCGGTGTTACTGATCATTTGCGAACAACTGCTGATGTTATCAATGTTGAACTGAACAATCGCCGCCGGGTTGTAGGCGAGCATTTGCGCAAAAGCGCGCTCTTCGCTCTGCCCTCCCTGACCGGACTCAATAAACATCATGCTGTAGCCCTGAGTCGCAAGCACGGTCTGCAGGGTTTCGGAGACGGCAAGAAAGCCCGGAGAAGAAAATGTGGGCACCACGCCCATCACCAGGCTGGAGTCAGCAGAGGCGAGGCTACGTGCCTGAAGATTGGGTACATAGCCCAGCTCACTCACTGCCGCTTCGATGCGGTTACGTAGTTCAGGATTCACTTTTTCAGGCATACGTAACGCGCGCGACACGGTCATCGTGCTAACGCCGACCAGTTTTGCAACTTCAGCGAGCGTAATTTTACCGGTATTTTTCCTGCGTTTTTCTCTCGCGCTATCGTCCGCTTCTAACGTCTGCACTGATCTCCTCCTTTCGCCTGACTGGGCAACCATTGTAAATGATGTTTAGCGTTTTTCGCATTGCCCAACTGCAAAGTAATTACAAGTATCGATAATAAAGTTAGCGGTAACAAGGATTTTAACATTATTGCCGTGTTAGCGCTAACTTTGCGATACAGATCACGGTAAGCCGCGAATTCATTCCACTATAGTAAGTTCACTTTCAACGCTATCGGGGTATTTATGATTACGACCTGGCTACCTGCAGAAAATATCCAGATTGTGGATTCAGTCAGCGACTGGAAACAGGCCATTAGGTTATCGGCTCAGCCCTTATTAGCGAAAGAGACGATTACTGAAGAGTATATTGAAGCCATTTTTAACAGCCATCAGGAGCTGGGTCCTTATTATGTATTAGCTCCCGGCCTGGCGATGCCACATGCTCGCCCGGAGCAAGGGGCAATTAAAAACGGGCTGTCGCTTTTACATATTAAACAAGGGGTTTCTTTTAACGCCGAAGAAAATGACCCTATTTACGTTGTGATTATGTTGTGCGCGCTTTCAGGAGATGAGCATATCAATATGATTACTGCCCTGGCGGAGATTTTTAGCGATGATGAACGACTCTCAGCACTGCTGAAAGCATCAACAATGGAAACAATTCAAACTGTTATCAACGGATAAAGAGGTGAAGATGAAAAAGGTTCTGATTGTTTGCGGTAACGGTTTAGGCAGCAGTTTTATCGTCGAAATGAACGTAAAAAAAATAATTAAAGAGCTGAATAAAGAAGCAGAGGTTTCTCATACCGACCTGACTTCGGCAAAAAGTGAAATTGCCGATATTATTCTTAGCGCCAGGGATATTGCCGAACATCTTTCCAGCCATTCTGCCCAGGTCTTTGGCTTATCTAACCTGCTGGATAACAATAAAATCAAAGAAATTCTTTCCGAAAATCTCTGATTAATTATTTGCGGCCTTACGGAGTTATTCTATGCTGCAGTTTATTATTCATGATGTGTTGGGCACACCAGCAATACTGGTCGGTCTGTTTTCCCTGATCGGCTTATTATTGCAGAAAAAAGCGTTTTCCGATGTTATTTCCGGAACCCTCAAAACCATTATGGGTTTTGTGATATTAACATCCGGGGCGGCGATTATCGCCACGACATTAACGACCTTTAGCCATATGCTGGAAGAGATAATACTACGAGCATCCACCTTATCGTTGTATCCATAAACCTGAGTTTTAAGCAGGACGAATTTCACCCGGCAAAAACAGGTAGCTACAAAGCCTTAGGGCATTATCGAAAACGCAAGATATCAGGAAGCCGGCCTAAACTCGCTTCAGAGACATTTAACGGCAGTACGGCCTGCTTTTTGATTTCCTGAAAATCAATTTGTCGCAGAAGCTGCGCAACTGTCGAGGAGGCACGCACCACCAGAACCGCAGTGGAAATAGTTTCCGCCATGCTGAGCGCAGCAGGCTTATCCAGTGGCCTGACAGTCAGGCCAATTTTGTCCAGGGGGATAAGAGAAGGTTCCTGATGCCAGACGCCAGTGTCAATCTCGCCCAGAAATACCGCGCGGGGCAAAAGGGTGAAATCCACCTCGACATAATCATACTGCGCTTCAGGAAACTGAGCATGGGTCAGCCTTTGATGATCGCTGGAATGAAAGTCAATACCGACGCGCGGGCGCGTTGTGGCGGCTCCTTCTGATTTTTCAACCACTACAAGGCTGCCAGGCCGGTAATAGCTGCCATTACCCACTTCAAAGAGCTCAAACCCCTCTTCAGCGGCGTTTGCCATCAGCACCTGCGCTGATCCTGACGATAAAAGAACAATATCAGCCTCATCTTCATCAAAGGCCTGCAGACGCGAACGCGCACCGCGCAGATAACCAACGGTGGTTACTGCCCCCCAGTGACCACACTGCTCAACCAGCGCGGAAGCCACCTGCGTTGCCTCAAGGGAGCCTCTGGGGGGTAATAACATATGAACCGGGGGGATACGCGCGGCGCTCCATAGCAGGGGAAAGTTCCAGGAGACCACAAAAGTCCCCTGGTGACCGCGGGAAACAAGCTTCACTGCGCCGGATTTTTTTAACTCCTGTAGCGCCTTCTGTACCGTACCGGAGCCAATCTCCAGTACCTCCTGAAACCAGGAGGTAGTGGGAAGACGCCCGGATAAACCGAGCGAGATAATCGTACGGGCAATAAATGCTACCGGAGAGAGTTGCTTCACATCACGCGCAATAACCGTCATTGTTTCCGCCGATCTTACTGTTCCAGAAACCGCAACGCCTGTTCGACGCTTTGTTCCTCATGCACGACGGCATTGAGCGCGCGAAGCACGTCGGCTGGCTGCTGCGCCCTGAAAATACGTCGACCAAACATTACTCCTTTGGCGCCTGCACGCATGGCGTCAGCCGCCAGTTGCAGCGTGGAGCGTGGATCTTCGCCACCGGCGCCGCCCGCAAGCAGCACTGGAGTATAACAGGTGCTTGTTACCGCAGCAAAATCATCCACCGAGCCGGGCCACAGCGCTTTTACCAGGTCCGCACCGATATCCGCCGCTATACGGCAGTACATACTCATCACCTTCGCACTGAGCGCGTCAGGATCAATGCCTTCCAGCGCGGACCGCGGCTCAATAATTACCGCAATACCGTGGCGTTCGCATTCACGCACGATGCGCGTATTGCGAATAATTTCCGCCTGTTCAAGGGCCGTATCTTTCTGGCCAAGATACATATAGGTCATGACCGCATCGATACCACAGGCGGCAACATCGCCGATCTCAGCCAGCTGCGCCAGAACCCCTTCGCTCCTGCCGTCTTTCCCCGGCGTATAGATGGAGCGCGCATGGTTTTTCCAGTCAAGGTGCAGTACAAAACCGGGGCGGTCGCGGCCAATGAACGTCTTCTCCACCAGCGGGATCATCCCTGGGGAGACCATGACCCCGTCAGCCCCGCGCAGCTGCGCAAACACGCTTTCGATTTCACCGCGTGTTTTTAGCCCTGATGGCGGGCCAGCCATAACGCCGTGGGAGGCGGCCACCACCACCGCGCGCCCCGTTTCCGGGCGTAAAATGCGTCCTAAGCGTACTGCTTTACCGGTTCGACTATCCATCTAGATCTCCTTCACAAAGTTGAGAAAAAGCGAAAAATGCAATTTGCAGCTTTCTGCAAATTGATCGTATATTAGTCGCAAATCCGCTGTCAATGAATTAAACCCTGGGCATTTGACCTTCGTCACGGCACCAGGATATCCCTTAAATTGTCAATGCAGGAGTTTGTATGTCTGACATTTCTCATCTCATCACCGCCCTGAAAACTGCTGTACCTGAAGCGCAGATTCTGACCGACCGCGATACACTGCAGGCGTCCAGCCATGATACCTGGCCCCTGTCCACCAAACTCAGGCGCTTAGGATGCCATGATTATCAGGCCGATGTTGTGGTAAAAGTCACTGACGAGCAGCAGATCCAGCAGGTACTGGCGCTGGCGACGGCACATGACACGCCGGTCACGCCACGGGCGCTGGCCTCCTCCGTGACGGGGCAGCCGCTACCGACGCGTGGTGGGATCGTACTGGATTTAACCGGCATGACGCATCACCGGGATATCAATACCACGAACCTGACCGTGGAAGTGTCCGCAGGCTATAACGGCGGTCAGCTGGAAGATGAACTGCAGCAGATGGGATGGACGCTCGGCCATTCGCCGCAGTCGTTATACCAGTCCAGCGTTGGCGGCTGGCTTTCTACCCTTGCGACCGGTCAATTTTCCTCTTATTACGGCGGTATTGAGGATCTGATTACCGCCTATACGGTCATCCTCGCCACGGGTGAAAAGATACGCCTTAAGGCTTCCCCGCGCGCCGCCATGGGCCCCGATCTCCGCCAGCTTTTCATCGGCGCGGAAGGTACGCTGGGTATCGTCACCTCGGTACAGTTAAAAATGTTCCCCCTGCCGCAAACGCGACTTTTCGATTCACTTGAGCTCCCCTCCGTCGAAGCGGGCCTGACCATTATGCGCGAACAGGCGATGGCCGGGCTTCGTCCCTTCCTGCTGCGTCTGTATGATACAAACGAAGCCCGCCACGCCATGCAAAATCCGCAGCAGGATAAACCGGTAATGTTCCTAGGCACCCAGGGCGTTGAGACTGTTGCCCGCGCAGAAATGGACGCCTTTATGGCGATTGTCCACCGTCACGGAGGCAAATCCATTGGCAGCGAAGGGGTACTGAAATGGATGGATCGCCGTTTTGACTTTTCCACCGTCGAGAACCTGCTTGACTCCACCGGCGGCTTTGCCGAAACCATCGAAATTGCGCACACCTGGGACGGCATCGCCAGCCTTTATCACGACCTGAATAAAATGCTGACGCCGCTGGCGGGAGAGGTCTTGTCGCATTTCTCCCACGTCTATCCCCAGGGCACCTCCATGTACATGATCCTGCTCGGGCGGGAAGAGTCCGATGCCGCAGCAGTGGAGAAATTACGTACCATCTGGCGCGAAACCATGCGCGTCTGCCTGGAACACAATGCGGAACTGTCGCACCATCATGGCGGCGGACTGGTTCGCTCGCCGTATGCCCGCGAATCGCTGGGATCGGCGCATCTGCTGCTGCGCCGATTAAAACAGGCGCTCGATCCGAACGGCGTTCTTAATCCAGGCAAACTGGGGTTATAAACTGATAATTGAGGGTAATCACTATGTGGTTTCTCGGTATAGATATCGGCACCACGCATATAAAAATCATCGGCATCAGCGAGGAAGGAACGTTTTTGCCGGTGAAAAAATGCCGCACGCCGGTGATGCAGCATGACGGACTGACATTTCACGATGCATCCGTGTTCTGGCAGAGTCTGAGTGCACTTATCGAAAATTACTCGCGCGAAGAAGCACGACACTGCGGCCCCCTGGCCGCAGTGTCGGTGGGCACGTTCGGCCAGGAGGAGTCCGTCGCGGTAAACTCCAGTGGGGAAATTATCTATCCTTCCCTGGCGTGGTGGGAAAATTACCCCGTCGCGGCGCTGGACACAGACCTCCATCAGTGGCTGGACAGCCATGAGCATTACGCCATTTCAGGTATGCGGTCGCGGCCTAATCAGAGCCCCACTCGTCTGAACTGGATACGTACACACCACCCGGATATCTGGCGGCAGATCGATCGCTGGGTGGATTTCGGCAGCTACGTTATGTGGCAACTGACCGGCGAATGGCGCGCGGCAACCTCGCAGATCACCCATTCACAATGCTTCGATCTTAAAAGCATGCGGCCTCACCAGCCAACGTTAGAGCGGCTGGGTTTCCCTGCAACGCTTTTCCCGCAGCTGGCGGACACTGGCGAATGCTGCGGGGAGATCCGCCCGGAATCGCTACCGGGCGTGGCACTCTGCCAGGGCGCCAGCGTCTTTGTGGGCGGACACGATCAGATCGTCGGCGCCTGGGCGGTGCAAAATCACCAGCCGACCAACGTATTCGACTCGATAGGTACGTCCGAATATCTCATGGTATTAACGCCGCATTTCCCCGATACGGCCGCCGCATGGCGACTCGGCGTGGATATCGAACGCACATGGAAAGCCGGAGAGTTTGTCATGGGCTGCGCCACCCCTTCCGGCAAAATTATCCAGACGCTTGCGGAACTGCTTTATCAGGGGAATTACGATCAGCTGTTTCAGGATCTTCTTGCCGAAGCGGTTCCGACAGCCGTCTCGGTTTCTGTTAACGAGGATGAAACACAGGGGCTGTTTTCCCTGACGCAACTGCATGCCGGCGTCCGGTCAGCCGACATAGTGCAGGCCACGCTGAACCATATCGCCGATCGCGCGTTTCGTCTGCTGACTCATATGGGAGAAATTGGCGGGATACGCCCGCAGGATGCGGTGCTGATGGGATCTTTGTTCCAACGCCAGGAGATGCTGCAGCACCGTAAACAGCGCTGGAACATGCCACTTTTTGTCAGTCAACTGGCTGAGCCTGTCGCAACGGGCGCCGCCATGATCGCCCGTGAAAGCTGGCTGATTGCAACCCATCAGGAGGGTCAACTATGAACGTCATCATCGCCTCACTTAATACGGCTATTGAACGGCTGCTGCTGGTGGATAAACAGCAGCCCGGCGAGGTTCACCGTCTGCTGGATGATAAAACGCTGGCGGGGGGAAAAGGGGTCAATGTCGCGCGCGTTATGCGCCAGTTGGGTACTCTTCTGCCGGACGCGCCGACGCCGCGGCTGCTGGGGTTTCTCGGCGGCGCAACGGGGCGGCTGTGCCGCGAACTGCTGGCGGAAGAGGCGCTGGAAGGATGCTGGTGTGACATCGCGGGCAGCACGCGTATTTGTGAAGTCGTCACCGAGGTACAAGCGCCGGAAAGAGCAAGCGTCTATAACGCCGTCGGCCCGGCCATCACCCCGGACGAGCACCAGGCGCTGCACCGCATGCTGGAAAAGGAGTTGCCTCATGCCAGCGCGCTTGTCTGTACCGGTTCACTGGCCAAAAACCTGCTGCCGGACGAGTACGGTCACTGGATAACCCTCGCCCGCGCCGCTGGCGTGCTGTCGTTGCTTGACACCCACGGCACGGCGCTGTTGCAGTCTGCCGGTTCACTGCCGGATATCATCAAAATCAACCGCGATGAACTGCGTCAGGCCAGTGCGGCCTCCTCCCGGGCTTTGCCGCAGGCGTGGCTGGACCAGGGCGTGCGCTGCGTGATTATCACCGATGGTCATCGCCCTACCCTTGCGCTGACGCCTGACGGTGATTATGAGGTCTCCTCTCCGGAAGTGACGACTGTCAGCTCCGTCGGCTCAGGGGATGCCTATTGCGCCGGTCTGGTCACCAGCCTTCTGGCCCGTCCGCAGGCCCGATGGACAGAACATCTCACGCTGGCTGCAGCCTGTGGCGCAGCCAATGCCGCCAGCCCGACGGCCGGCCTCGCCGCCGGTCTGAATTTGACCGAATTACAACAACGTTGCGCGGTACGCGCTGTTTCGACGTCGCCACGCTCACCCGCCTGATAACGGAGAGTATTATGGTTAGTCATTCACAAGTCACAGCCAGAAACACCTGGATGCGTAATGTTCTGTTAATCGCAGTCGTTACCGCCGTCGGGGGCTTTCTGTTTGGTTTTGATAACGGCAGCATTTCAGGTTCGGTAGGGTTTTTACAGAGTAAATTTGAACTGGATGCAGATGGTATCGGCTGGGTTACATCGTCCATCATTGTCGGCTGTATTATCGGTGTGGCGCTGGCTGGCCCACTTTCTGATGCAATAGGAAGAAAAAAGGTCCTGCTGCTGACCGCGCTGATTTTTATCTTTGGCGTGCTGGGCGAGGCGCTCGCTACCTCGCCGGAGATGCTGGTCTGGTTTCGCATCATCGTGGGCATAGGTATTGGGGTAGAGACGACCATCGCCCCGCTCTATATTGCCGAGGTTTCACCAGCGCATATTCGTGGACGGCTGGTCTCGCTGAACCAGCTTTTTAACTGCATTGGCAACCTGGCGATATTTTCCGTTTCCGCCATTATCGCCAGTTACGCCAGTGAAATGTGGAATATCGAATATGGCTGGCGGGTGATTTTCGCAAGCGGCATTTTGCCTGCCATTCTTTTTCTGATGCTGCTGGTCTGGGTACCAGAAAGCCCGCGCTGGCTGGTGCGCAAGGGGCGCACAGAACAGGGTCTTGATATTCTGCGTAAAATAAATCCTGACGAAGCGACAGCCAGAGAACAACTTGAAGCGATTAAACATACCCTGCAAAATGAAGGTACCTCCCGACTGCGCGAACTTTTTTCCCCTCGCCTGCGCCGGGCGCTGATTATCGGTTTCTGCGTTGCTCTCTTCCAGCAAATTACCGGTATTAACGCCATTTTTTACTACGCGCCGGAAATATTTAAAACGGCAGGCATGGATATCAGCGGCGCAATGTCGTTTACCGTTCTTATCGGTATGACGCTGGTGATCGCAACGCTGGTCTCCATGTGGATCATTGATAAAGTCGGACGGCGTTCGTTGCTTATTTTTGGTTCGGCAGGAATGGCCCTCACCCTTAGCTGTACGGGGATGCTTTTTCGCGCTAGTGAACCTCAGACGACGCTGTTACTGATTTGCATCCTGGCCTATGTCGCTATCTTCGCCGTCTCTTATGGCACCGTAGCCTACGTCATTATTTCCGAGATCTTCCCTATTCACGTGCGCGGTATTGCGGTCTCGATTGCAACCTTTGCCCTCTGGGGCGGTAACTTTTTTGTTTCCCGCTTCTTTCCGGTACTGGTGGAAAATATTAGCGCAGCGAACACCTTTTTTATTTTCGCTGGCATCTCAATCATTGCTTTTATTTTCGTTGTGGCAATGGTACCGGAAACGAAAGGAAAAACGCTGGAGGAGATTGAAGCGGAGCTGCATGCTAAATAAGGCGGCCCTAACTAGCGTAGTACCATTTTTAATTATTCCTCTGTTAACAAAATAATATAACCGGAGAACATAATGAGACCTGGTAAAATCCTACATCCGCAGGTTGCCGAAGCCTTAGCCAGTTTAGGGCATGGCGATATTATTTTAGTCACTGATGCCGGCGCACCTATTCCTCCCGGCATAAAAAGAATCGACCTGGCGTTTTGTGCGGGCAGCGTCGATCTAATTGAAATCTTGCGCGTACTAAGAAGCGAAATTTTTATTGAAAACGTTATCTTTGCTGAGGAAGTACCGGAGAATAATCCTAACCTCTTACAGCGCGTAACTGACATATTTACCGGTTCCGGCGCTGACTTTTTGCTCATACCACATCAGAAGCTTGTGGCAGAAATCTACCACAGCGCCAGGGTGATTATTCGCTCCGGTTCGTTAATGCCGTGGGGGAATTTTGCACTGGTTGCCAGTACCGATCCTGATGCATGGTTCGACGATTCCATGAAAATTATTCCTGAATACGTTGAACGCTCAGCGAAGATAAAAAATGGAGCCATACCTGTCATTAAAAAATACTCAACGGTGACAAAATGAATACAACGTATAGCATGAGTTATAAGTTGTCGCTCATAGCGTCAGTCGCGGGTTTATTATATGGCTTTGATTCAGCGGTCATTGCGGGTGCAATAACGCATCTGAGCCACTATTTTTCTCTCGACGCGATGGGCACCGGCTGGGCCGTGTCATCGGTGGTGCTGGGCTTTATGATTGGCGCCTTTAGCGGCCAGTTTATCACCAACGCTCTGGGCAGAAAAAAAGCGCTAATCCTTACCGGCGTACTGGTGTTTCTCGCCGGGATCTTCACCGCCTTCCCTTACAATTTTACGATGTTTATCTTTTTCCGGATCGTCGGCGGTATTGGCGTAGGGCTGGGTTCAGCGACGGCACCTGTTTATATTGGTGAAATTGCCGCACAAAAAATTCGTGGCAAGACGCTGGGCTTTTACCAGATGATGATCGCTTTTGGCATCCTTTTGGTTTATATGGTGAACGCCCTGGTCGCCAGCTGGGGCAGCGATCCGCAATGGGCCACACAATATGCCTGGCGCTATATGCTGGGCGCCATGTCGGTGCCCGGCTGCCTGTTTATGATTCTGGCCTTCTGGTTACCCGAATCACCACGCTGGTTAATAAAAAATCATCGTGAAGCGCAGGCTGGCGACATTATGAAAACCCTGTATGGCCAGAATTTTGACAGCCAGACGGCCATTCAGGAGATAAAAAGAACCTTTCATCAACACGCCGATCTCGCCCCTCGCGAAAGTATTTTGTCAAAGAAATACAGGCGAGTATCGCTGACCATACTGGCAATGGCATTGCTGGCAAATTTATGCGGTATCAATGCCGTTTTATATTACGGTAACGTGCTGTTGGAAAATATCGGCATCGCCAGCGAAAAAACGGCCTATTACCAACAGGTCATCATCGGTATTGCCTTCTTTGCCGCTGCAGTCTGGGCCGTTTATCGGGTCGAAAAGTATGGTCGTCGTAAGCTGCTCATTGTGGGATCGTTAATGTGCTTTCTTTCGATCACGTTGCTGGGAATATTAATCTGGATGGGGGTGACCAGCATATTTATGCTGGTCATCATGATCGTTTATATCCTGTTCTTCGGTGGCACCATTGGCCCCATTTTATGGATTATTATTCCCGAACTGGCCCCCAACATGATTCGCGATAAGCTGATGTCGTGGGCCACGCTGCTTATCTGGACCGGCAGTTTTATTGTCTCGCAAACCTTTCCCATGTTGACGCATAGCGAAACGCTGAACAGGTTATTTAACGGCAGCTTCCCGTTCTTTTTGTATGGCCTGTGCTGCTTTTTGTGGTTTTTGCTGAATCTCTTTTGCGTCGCAGAGACAAAAGACAAATCACTGGAACAAATCAGCGCTGAGATGAGTAAAGCCTGACGCACATTCTGGCGGGCTACCGGTCGGTAGTACCGCTAGAGTCTCTGTTATGCTCCGTCTGGTTCTGTATGCCCATCCTTAACAAGCCCGGAAAGCGGCGAGGCTTTCTTCAACATACAGCCAGGCGATACCCATAATTTGCTGCTGACGCGTTAACTGGCCAAACTCAATCCGTGTTGCGTTCTTTTTGATAGTATCAGCCGGATCAAACGGATTTCCCGTCACGTGGCGTGTAATCATTTCAAGCCACTGCTTACCAAACTGACAACTCGTGCCATACAACCAAATTTGGTTAATATTTAAAACATTTAGAAAATTAGTTCCTCCTCACCCGCACGGTACCGGCGGCAATGGCATTGCACTCTTATCTAATGGAAAAAACCTCTGGGTGGCCGAATCTCTGCTGGCGTTTTACATCGACTAATTATTCAAGATGTCCCCATATTCATCCATTAGGTCAAAATGTCGCCTATAAATTCAATGGTATTACAGCAGATTCAATGAAAGATAATAATACGAAAATCGTTATATTTTATTGCACGGTCAAGGCCTCTTGATTGTATTTAACAAAATGCGATAACAATTATTCAGATTATTCTTCCTGAAAGAGTTGATGGGCATAACATTCGATCAACTGATCTTGCCTTTAGAACCGATACGCTAGACGCTTAAATTGCCTTCTGTAATGATGAACAGTTAAAAACTGGTGGGGTTGTATTTAACGCTGAAGGTTTCTCAAAATTATCAGATGATTACTGGATAAAAAAACTCCCCATACTGGATGGCTGTTACATAGCTAGACAAACCGCGCCTTCTCCAGACCTGGCTTCTACAAGCATAACGGCCCAATGAAATCATACGGCAGGTATCTATGTTCCGAATGCAGCATGAAATGCGAATGCCTTTCGCCTCCCCAATTAATATACTGAGCAGTATGTTAATTTTAAACTATACCCCGTGTAATCATGTTAGGCCCTGATTTTTTTTACTTAACTGTAAGAATTATCATCTGTATTAAAACTTAAACCGGAAAGGAAGGCCCTTATGAGCAATATACTTATTATCAATGGTGCAAAAAGCTTTAAATTTGCTAAAGGCGAACTCAACGAACTCTATGTTCATACAGCCAAAGAAACCTTGATTGATATGGGATATAACGTCACCATTACCCATGCTGACAGCGACTATGATGTTGAAAGTGAAGTAAAAAAAATCCTGGATAATGATATTTTGATTTATCAGATGCCTGGCTGGTGGATGGGCGAACCATGGACGGTAAAAAAATGGATGGATGAAGTATTCACTGCAGGTCAGGGTGTTCTGTATGAAAATGATGGGCGCACCCGTACCGACCCTACGAAAAAGTATGGTTCGGGCGGTCTGCTGCATAGCAAAAAATATATGCTTTCGTTAACCTGGAATGCCCCTGAAGAAGCATTTACAGAACCTGACCAGTTTTTCGAAGGATATGGTGTTGATGGCGTCTATTTACATTTCCACAAGGCAAATCAGTTTTTAGGAATGAAACCTTTGCCAACCTTCATCTCTAACGATGTAGTAAAGGCATCAAACGTGGCTTCAGAAGTAGAACGTTTCCGTGCACTTCTCTACTTAATTAAGGCAGGCTAACCCCCGGATTATCATCAAAGCCCTTCCTTAGGGCTTTTCTCTTACGAGGCGTTGCTCGCAAGCTTCCTTAACCCAGGCACTAAACTCACCAAACCCAGCAACCGCATTAATTTCTTTGAGCAACTCCTTTTCGAACCTTATATTTTTCCTGACACTACCGGAGCGGGTGCTTGTATTTTTTTTACTTATTGATTCTGGATCTCTAAAAATATTTTTTTTCCGCATTAGCCTGTCTCTCATTTTTAAATCTTTGGGGGCCAGGATTAATTATTCCGTACAATATTCATCCCGATATAAGATCTCTACATTTTACTTCCGATTCACTAAAGTGATTAGACAAATAATCAATATATGATTTCACCTTTACGGGGAGTTTATCCCTCGCAGAATGAAGCGCGTAAACTGGTCTGGATTCAGAATTATAATCCTGGAAAAGTAACTCTATTTTTCCGTCAATGACATCCTGCATCACCCAAAGTAATGGCAGGTATGCAATGCCATTTCCTATCTTTAACCAGTTTACGAGTACTATAGAGTCATTTGTCGATAAGCGACCTTTTGGAGAAAGAGTGATGCTGCTTCCATCGGACGAAGCAAGGCTAACTATATTATCAGGCTGTATAGAGTATTCCAGCCACTCAAATCTTCCAATATCAGATGGATGTGAAGGTCTACCGTTTTCTTTCAAATAACTACTGGCAGCACATACCACCATTGACATAGTTCCAATTCTTCTACTGTAAAGGCCTGAATCAGCAAGTTCACCAAACCGGATGATAAGATCAAGTCCATGCGAAACGAGATCAGGCGCAGGTGATCCTGTTGTCAGATTCAGGCTCAACCCTGGGAATTCCTTGATAAAATCAGTGCTAACTTGCGTTAATACATACTGAGCCATTGTTGAGGAGCAACCAACACGCAAGATCCCTACAGGATTGTTATGAAATGCAAACATATCCTCCTGCGCCTGCCTAGCTTCGTCGAGCGTCCGCCTACATCCCTGATAAAAAACCCTGCCAGCCTCGGTTAAAGACAGCTTTCTTGTTGTCCTATTGAGGAGTTTGACCTGCAGATCATCTTCTAATCTGGCCATGATAACGCTAACAGAAGAAACACTCAGTGCAATCTGGCGTGCAGCTTCTGTGAACGAACCGGATTCCACTACCTTAACAAAAATAGCCATGCTGCGCAGCCTTTCCATTATTTATCCTGAGTAAAAAGTCTATTTGTTAACTTTCAATTAATATCTGTGTTTGTACAGACTATTATACCTAAGTCGGCGTCATGCCCAGTTTTTATTTATATTTTACATAGTACCAGGACCCTGATTTCGTTGGCTACAAGCAAGTATAAGACGAATTTTACTCTGAATCTGTAACAGTCAGCATCTTATCTGGTTCAATCCCCATCTTCACCGCGCAGGCACAGACACATTGTTCTGGGCTGATTTTTTTGTTAAGGAAATTAAATAATGCTTTACCCTATCGTCGTCGGTGGCCTTTCCTTTCCACCACTGGTAACCACAGTTGTTTGTTCATTATTGCTGTGGTTTAGCCTTAAAAAAATCATTACTTTTTATGCCTTACATAGATATGTCGCATTCCCAATGGCACTGGATACATCATTGTTTTTCTTAATTTATTTCTTTTTTTCTGTTATGTAATTTGAGGTTGAGGTGAAGTCTCTACAACAAAAAATTCTGCGACTTGTTTTAACGGTTACGCTCGTATTAGCGGCTGCAGTCTCTGTCTATAAAGTCTGGGAATTTTATACAAAATCACCGTGGACCCGGGACGCACGTTTTTCCGCTGACATCGTCGCCATTTCTCCTGACGTTAATGGCCTGATTACAGACGTTTTCGTGCATGACAATCAGTTGGTCCATAAGGGAGATCCACTTTATGCCGTTGATAACCACCGCTATAAGCAGGCAGTTAAACAGGCAAAAGCGGAGGCTGCCTACTACGCAGCCATTACTGCAGAAAAAAGACGGGAAGCAGCCCGTAGAACCAAACTTGGCGGAACTGCACTATCTCATGAAATGGTGGAACAGGCGCTGAATGACTCCCTGACCAGTGAACATCAGTTGGCAAAATCTCTTGCAGCACAATATCTCGCTGAAATCGACCTTGAAAGGACCGTGATTAGAGCGCCAGCAGACGGTTGGATAACAAACCTTAGGGTTTATAAAGGGGAGTTTATCAACCGGGGTTCAGTGAGCGTTGCTCTTGTGAAACAGCAATCATTTTACGTCATTGCTTATCTTGAAGAAACGAAGTTCCAAGGCATCAAACCCGGCATGCAGGCTTTGATTACGCCTCTTGGTAGCGAGCACAGCCTTTACGGAGAAGTTGAAAGCTTCGCTGCCGGCGTATCAAATTTGAATCATCTCGCAGATATAAAAGGGATCGCTGCCGTTGATTCTAATCTCGAATGGGTCCGACTAGCGCAACGTATTCCTGTCAGAATTCGGCTCAACGAGGAACCAGGCAATCAGTATCCTGCAGGTACCACTGCCACGGTCGTCTTCAATCAAGGTGATCAAATTATAGCTAACCAGAGTATTTCTCTGACTGCATTTTTTAAGCGCCTGCGTGAGTTTGGCTGAGAGATGAAATGATCGAATTTATCAGATTTCCATTGAAGCTAACCTTTGCCCTGCTTTCCGCGATGATCATAGGTTTTACTCTTAATCTGGAGATGCCGCGATGGGCGATTATGACTGCAGGCATCGTGGCGGGGGGGACTGCGTTTGCCGCCGGGGGTGATCCTTTTTCAGGAGCTCTACGCTATAGAGGAATTTTACGTATTATCGGGACATTTTTTGGTAGTGCGGCTGCCCTGTTTCTCATTATGACCACCGTACAAGCTCCGGTCCTGTTAATGCTATTAGCCTGTACCTGGGCTGGTTTTTGTGTGTGGCTGTCATCGCTTGCGAAAATCGAAAATGCCAGTGCGATGGCTACGGCAAGTTATACTGCCCTTACCGTAATCGTGACCATAGAAGCCAGCGGCCACCTGACACTGGCACCGGTCTATGCCATCGAGCGATGTAGTGAAATAGTTCTGGGTATCCTCTGTACCATCCTGGCCGATTTTATTTTTTCACCACGGTCCATCAAGAAAACCATAGAACATGAGGTCGAATCGCTTCTTGTTTTACAGTATAAACTGCTCAGGCTTTGTATTGCTCAGACAACACGTGAGGAAGTTGACAACGTGTGGAAGGAGCTTGTTCGTCGTTCCAGTACCTTAAGAAGCATGACCGACCAGCTAAAAGTTGAATCTTCTCGTTGGAATAATGCCTGTATCCGACTTGTTGCGATCCATGACCGGTCTTTAGCTATGATTACGCATGCGATGGAGATATTTCTGAGTTTGCGTGATACACCAGACAATATCCCGCCGCAATATCATTTATTGCTGGAGAAAGAAGCAGATAACATCCATGAAGTACATAATCGCATGAAAATGATGCGCTATGTGCTCACGGCAGATGCTCGCCAAAGCAAATCTGACGCATTAGTTCGGTGGGTGGGAGCAGCGACGGAATATTTGCTTATGCTGAAGGGCGTGAAAACAAATGTGCGAATCACATCTATTGAGAAGAGCATTCTTCAGCAGGAATCACGAATAGCAGTACGATCGGCAGAAACGCATCATGCGATGATCAATGGAATACGAACCTTTGTCGCCACAAGTGTTGCAGCAATGTTTTGGCTTTATACCGGCTGGACTTCAGGAAGTAGTTGTATGATCCTACTGGGTGTAGTTACAGCCCTTGCAATGCGGTCACCTAATCCTCTTGCCGTCGCGAAAGATTTTGTTTACGGCATGATTGTCGCTGCACCGGTTTCCTACTTCCTTTATGTGTTTATCCTCCCTGCGACTCAGCAAAGTATGCTGTTGCTGTGCATAACGGTTGGCAGCGTAGCATTAGTGTGTGGATTCCTACTGCAGAAACGCCAGCTCGGTACAATGGGGGCATTTGCTGGCATCCTGAATGCGGTGACCATTGAAAACCCCATGGTGTTTCATTTCACCACTTTCCTTGATAATGTGCTGGGACAAATAATCGGCAGCTGTCTTGCTATGGCGGTTATCCTGCTTATCCCGGACAAATCCAAAGCCCGAACAGGCAGAAAAATTATGAACAGATTGATGTTTTCGACAATCTCTGCCGTAACCGCGGAAAAAAAACACAGCCATAAAAATCATCTTCCGGCACTGTATCAGCAGCTTTTCATGCTGCTTAACCTGTTTCCTGGCGACATAAACAAATACCGTATTGCTCTGATGCTTATTATCAGTCATCAGAAATTCAGGAAAAGTGCCATTTCACATAGCCTTGAGCTTTATGATCGACGCAAAAAAATTCGCACAGCTGCTACAAAGCTAGTTTCTTCCGGTAAGGATTATAACAGGTTAAAGCACTTCAAGGCTCTTCGCGAAGAACTAAAGCTCTACCTTATGGCGGAGGCAGTGCAGCCCCAGGATAATCAATTCAGGGCGAATCTGGGCAGATTAATTAGTCATCTTGAAAAGTATGAGGAAACATTTGTCCGGATATAGATAGTGATGAAAAGAAAGTGTATAGGCGTCTTATCGCGAAACAAAAGATGATAATTTTTATCACCCTTGAATGCAGCACATGACAGCCGAGGTTCAGCTGTTCCGCCTTATCCCAATCAGGCGTACCGGACATAATAGCCATATTCAAATCATGGCATTTATCGTGAGGCACGCCTGGTTCTGATTTAATATACTCAATGGTATGTTAAATCATATTGGTATTGAAATGACTGTTTTTCTAAGAAGTGCCGCTGCTTTAATCATTGCACGCATTGTCCTGACCAGCTTTTTTTGGATGGCTGGCTTGTTCGGCCTGTTTAACTTCGGTGAAATTGCCCAGGAAATGGCCGGAGTAGGTCTTCCCTTGCCAGCTTTTTTTGCCATTCTCACGATACTTTGTCAGCTCGCCGCCCCCGCTGTCATCATACTCAATCCAAAAGGTTACGGATGGCTGGGGGCTGGCGCCTTAATCATCTTCACTCTGTTAACTATTCCATTGGGTCATGCCTTCTGGCGCTTTGAAGAACCAATGCGGACAGCAGAATTTCATATTTTTCTTGAGCATATCAGTCTGACAGGCGGAATGATGATGGCAGCAATACTGGCGGTGCGTAAATGACAGAAAACGCTCGCACCCGGGGACGTCCAAAAGATTTAACTAAAAAAATTTCTATTCTGGATACTGCTCGCGAACTGTTTTTGGCACAGGGTCCTGATGTGACCACTGAGGATATTGCATCGAAAGCTGGTGTAGCAAAAGCGACCATCTACGCCTACTTTGCCGATAAAGAAAACCTTCTTGAGGCCGTAATACGCCGTGAATCAGACCTTACCATAAGCGACAAACAGTTTGAGCAAAGTCAGGACATGCCTGTTAAGGCAGTCCTTAAATCGTATGGTATGCGCTACGTTAGCTTTATTCACAGAAGAGAAATTCTGGGCTGGGATCGACTGATTGCAGCCGCCGCTGTTAGTTCGCCAAATCTACCTGAACGCTTTTTTACTGCTGGTCCTGGCAGAGGACAAAGCATGTTGATTTCACTCATCGAGCAGGCAATTACAAGGAAAGAACTGAAACAGTGCGATCCATCAATAGCCGCTGATGATCTGGCCGGCTTATGGCTCGGTTTTACGAACCTTGAGGTAAAACTTGGCGTCAGACCTGAACTCACCGCATCAGAAATTGAAAACAGAGTCGAGCACGGTATCAAGGTGTTCATGACCTTTTATGCCAGATCAGACATATGAATGATACATGCCCATGGGTTAACTACTCATCATCGGGGCAGTTGTTGTGAGCGTAAAGGATTGTTTTATTGCGCAGCGGTTTCATCACGCTTTGCAAAATTTTAGAGGTATTTATATGGCTAAGGAACAAACAACGAATCCATGCGACCTGGTGATATTCGGCGCAAAGGGCGATCTGGCACGACGCAAATTACTACCTTCCTTGTATCAACTGGAAAAAGCGGGCCTGCTCCATAATGACACATGTATCATTGGCGTTGGACGTGCGGACTGGGACAAGACACAGTTTCTCAGAGTAGTTGAAGATTCTCTGAATACTTTTATGCCCGATAAAGTTGATCCGGGGGTCTGGGGTAAACTGAGTAACCGTATTGATTTTTGCAATCTTGATGTTAATGAAACAACACAATTTTCACGTCTTGGTCGAATGCTCGATCAGGCAAAAAGAACGACTATTAATTACTTTGCAATGCCACCGTCAACCTTTAGTGCAATTTCACGTGGTTTAGGTTGCGCTGGTCTTAACAAACTGCCCGCACGCGTTGTTATTGAGAAACCGTTGGGTGATTCATTGGCTGCGTTTAGAAAGATAGACGACGCGGTAAAACAGTATTTCGATGAAACTCAAATATTCCGTATCGACCACTACCTTGGAAAAGAAACAGTACTTAACCTTCTGGCTCTGCGTTTTGCTAATTCACTCTTCATAAATAATTGGGACAACCGCTCTATCGACCATGTCCAGATTACTGTCGCAGAGGAAGTAGGCATAGAGGGTCGATGGGGTTACTTTGACAAAGCTGGCCAGCTACGGGATATGGTACAAAGCCATCTTTTGCAGATTCTGGCCATGATAACAATGTCTGCTCCAGCCAATCTGAATGCAGACTCTATACGTAACGAGAAAGTTAAAATCCTACGGTCCCTTAGACGCATTGACCATACAAATGCTCGCGAAATGACCGTTCGGGGCCAGTATAAAGCTGGATTTGTTCAGGGCCAAAAAGTACCCGCGTATCTGGGGGAAGCAGGCGCGAATCAAAAAAGCAGCACAGAAACGTTTGTTGCCTTACGTGTCGATATCGATAACTGGCGATGGGCTGGTGTGCCATTTTATCTCCGTACCGGAAAACGATTGCCTACAAAATGCACGGAAGTGGTTATATATTTCAAAAAACCTGCCATCAATTTGTTCCAGAATTCATATCAGGATCTTCCACCAAATAAACTCACTATACGACTACAGCCGGATGAGGGAGTGGATATTGAGATCCTCAATAAAACACCCGGCCTCGATCACAAACATCAACTTCAGCAAACCAAACTCGACCTGAATTACTCCGAACAATTCCATCAGACTCACATTGCTGATGCCTATGAAAGGCTCCTGCTCGAGACGATGCGTGGTATACAGGCTCTCTTCCTTCGCCGTGATGAAGTTGAGGCTGCCTGGGAGTGGATAGATTCAATAACAGAGGCATGGAAACGTGACGGTGATTCGCCGAGATTATATCAGGCGGGTACATGGGGACCTTTGTCTTCGGAAGCATTGATTTCTCGTGCTGGCCACACATGGAATGAGTCCAAATAAACGTGGCTTATGGAAAGGTAATGCGCGGTTTGATAATTTAACATGTTTACTTTAAGCAGCCTGATACGTACCAGGCTGCTCATAGGATTACCGGTCTGTTAAACCCGTGGCGTGACCTGCCCCCAGTATTCGATACAACCGTCAATTAGTAATGTCGGTTTGTTTACCTACTAATTTTCCATTTCTCCAGTTCGCTGCAAATTCAGCCGGCGTCTGGTAATTCAGTAATGAATGAGGCCTGGACTCGTTATAATCCTGCCGCCAGTTATTGATCGTTTTCCTGGCATGAACAATATCGCTGAACCAGTGCTCGTTCAGGCACTCATCTCTGAATCGTCCGTTAAAACTATCAATAAATCCGTTCTGAGTCGGCTTGCCCGGCTGGATGAGATGCAGTTCCACTCCATGCTCAAAGGCCCATTGATCCAGTGCCCGGCAGGTGAATACCGGTCCCTGATCGGTTCTTATCGTAGCCGGATAATCAACGGGGAGCAGCTCACAAGGTATTAATCCAGCCCTAAGCAAAAAATAAATGTCCTAGAATTGAACTCCGCCATTAAGGCGGAGTTCAATTTGAGTTTTTATCGTACCCCTCTAAAAAATCACTGTCATGAGGCAAGTATGAGTCCACCCTTTCCTAACTGACTGAGATGATCCGCATACCACTGCATCATCTCCCTACGCCCTTCAAGGTACTGAGCATGGTTGTACGTTCCACGCATCGTATTCTTATCAACGTGAGCCAGCTGGGTTTCAATCCACGCCGTATTGAACCCTTCCTCATGCAAAATCGTACTCATCGTGTGGCGGAAACCATGCCCCGTTACCTTCCCCGTATATCCAATCCGCTTGAACACCTGATTTATACTCGCTTCGCTCATCGTTTTGCGGGGATCATTCCTCCCTGGAAACATCAGAGGATGTTGCCCAGACATCACTTTAAGCTGCTGTATGATCTTTAGTGCTTGGGTAGATAGGGGGACAAGGTGAGGCCGTTTCATCTTCATTCGGTCGGCAGGAATTTCCCATACCGCTTTCTCAAGATCAAACTCACTCCAGAAAGCACCTCGAAGCTCGCCGGTGCGAACTCCCGTAAGGATCAGCAGACGTGCTGCAAGAACAACTAACGGGCTTCCTGTGTAGCCTGCGAGAGCTTTAAAGAAGTCTGGTAACTCCTCAACAGTAAGGAAGGGATAATGCTTCGATTCATGCCCTGACATCGCACTGGTTAGATCCGCTGCAGGATTGTATTCCGCACGACCGGTAACGATGGCGTAACGAAAGACTTCACTGCAGCGCTGGCGAACCTTTTTGGCCTTCTCTGTCGCGCCACGGTTCTCCATTCGACGCAACACATTCAGCAGAACTAGCGGTTTGATTTCATTCACCGGCTGCTGGCCGATATAGGGGAAAATATCTTTATTGAAAGCTTCGATAATATCGGAGGCATAACCTTCTGACCACCGGCTCACCTTCGTTCCGTGCCATTCAAGCGCCACAGCCTGAAACGTGTTGTTAAGTTGCACATCGCGAACCAGCTTTTCTTCTTTCTTAGCGAAAGACGGATCGATGCCCTCAGCCAGCTTTTTCTTGGCTTCATCACGTAGTGCCCTCGCTTGTGCAAGGGACACTGCTGGATAGACACCAAAAGCCATACGCTTCTCTTTTCCATTGAAGCGATACTTCATCCGCCAGTATCTGGAACCAGAGGGAACAACCTCAAGATACAAACCTGCACCATCTGCCAGCTTGTAGGCCTTCTCTCTGGGTTTAGCGGCGTCTACCTGTCGTGCATTTAGCTTCATTGGGGGCATCTCCTTGGACCGAACACAGAATGCCCCCACTTGTGCCCCCAACTATAACTTGATTCCGGTTGAGTCCAGTTGATAATAGGAGATAAAATACGGGCCAGAAACCGCAGTATACGGGCTTTAAGTTGATTTCGGTAGACTTGAGAAGAGTTTAAAATGGTGCCGATAATAGGAGTCGAACCTACGACCTTCGCATTACGAATGCGCTGCTCTACCAACTGAGCTATATCGGCTTTCAGGAGAGGTACTGCGGTGTAAAAGGGTAAGAAAAAGAGCCCACCTCGTCAACCCCTCCTCTTTTAGTCGTTGATTTTTACACCAACCCGCGCAAAAACCATTCAATTTAAAGGGCCATTTTCGCCTTTCTTCACATTTTGCGGCTATTTGCCCCCATCGGGAATGCCATCTTTCCCCGTTTCCCTTCAGAATCGGCTATCTTGAGTTTTACATTTTGACATCAAGCCCCGCCAGAACAGGTCGATACTAATTCTAATCGGAACACAGAAATGCCTGAGAGAGTGGGTACATAATGAATAAATTTTTTGTCACCGATGACATAGGCGGCACGGACCTTGAGCCGAGAAGAACCGCCAGCTTTATCAAGCGCGCCCTGCTGCTGATGTTTTCCCTGCTGGCAATGCTGTTTATTATCGCCATCATCGCGTTGCTGACGATCGTGCGAAATATCAATGAAGACAGCGATAAGCACAGCGCCATGCTGCTGCAAAAGGCCATCCATAACCGCGTCGATACCCTCACGACCCACATCAAAGATTACGCCTGGTGGGGCGAAGCCTACCAGCATCTGCACCCGAAGGTGGATACCGACTGGGCGTACACCCGTCAGAATATGGGCGCGACCCTCTGGCGCGATTTTGAGTACGAAGGGGTGTTTGTGCTGGATAGCCATGGGCAGACCCGCTACAGCGTCATCAACGGCAAGCTGGTGACCCGCTCTCTGCAAGCCTGGCTGGGCGACGATCCCCTGCCCGAGCTGATGCAGAAAATAAACAAGCCGGACGCTATGCCCGTGTCCAGTACGGTGGTGATGAAAGGAGGCTATCCGGCGCTGGTGGCGGCGGCAAACATCACTACGGGTGATGACTCAAGCATCTCTGCTGCCCCTGGTCCGGCCTCGGTGCTGGTGTTTGTGGACGTGCTGGATGAGCACAAGCTCGCCGCGCTGGGTGAAGAGTACGGTATCGCCCAGACTCGCGTGCAGCATACGGGCGCCCCAAAGCTGGAAGGACGACGCGGGGTAGCCACCCTTCCTGTTGATGGTCAGCAGGTTACGTTTGAATGGAAAAGCGAAAATCCGGGGCGGGAACTGCTGCGCTATATTCTGCCGCTGCTGATCCTGCTGGCACTTTGTACCGTGATTCCCGGCGTGATGCTGGGACGTAACGCGCTCAAAAAGGCGCGCATGTATGATGAAAATACCTATCTGCTGGCGCAGAACCGTCTGGCGCTCACTGCCAGCGAACGGCGTTTTCGTGATGTTGCCGAGGCGACCACGGACTGGATCTGGGAGACGGACACCGAGCTGCGCTTTACCTGGCTTTCGGAGCGTTTTCCGGGGATCACCGGGCACAGCATATCGGCCTGGATTGGCCGCCCGCTCAGCGAGCTGATGGAGGCCGAAAACCAGTCGCTGGCGGATTGGATCACCCTTCCCGGCCAGACGGGCCATCGCCGCCTGCTGCACTGCCGTTATCTTTCGGCGATGGGCCACCAGCGCTACTGCCATATTGCCATTAAACCGGTTATCGCGCCGGAGGGGATCACCGGCTACCGCGGCACCGCCACGGATGTCACTCTCGAAGTGGAGGCCCAGGCGCGCGTGGAGTACCTCTCCCGGCACGACGATCTCACCGGACTGCCCAACCGGGTGCGGATGCGCGAGTTCCTGGAGGGCAAGCTGCGGGCGCAGCCTACGCAGATGCATCCGCTGGCGATGCTCAGCCTCGATCTCGATAAGTTCAAACCGGTCAACGATCTGTTTGGTCACAGTGCCGGCGATAGCGTACTGCATGAAGTCTCGACCAGGCTACGGGCCTGTATCCGCGATTACGATCTGGTGGCGCGCCAGGGCGGAGACGAGTTTATCCTCATTATCTCCGACATTCGTGACAGGAAGTACATTGATACCCTGTGCGAACGTATCATTGCCGAGATTACGCGCCCCTTCCTGATCAACGGGCATGAGATTGTCATCGGCGCCAGTATTGGCGTGGCTATCGCACCGCACGATGCTGTCGACGCGAGCGAGCTTCTGCGCTTCTCAGACATCGCATTGTACAAAGCGAAAAGCACCGGGCGTAGCAAGTGGATGTTTTATACGCCCGAAATGGCCGAACAGATGGTACAGCGTCGCGAGATGGAAGAGAGTCTGCGCGAAGGGATTAAAAAAGAGCAGTTCCGTCTGGTCTATCAGCCGCGCTATGGTCACGACTCCTCGCGCATCATTGCCGTGGAGGCGCTGGTCCGCTGGGATCACCCTGAGCTTGGCCTTATCATGCCGGATCAGTTTATCTCCCTGGCCGAAGAGACCGGGCTGATCATTCCGCTGAGCGACTGGGTGCTGAAAACCGCCTGTCGGGACGCACAGCAGTCACTGCACGGCCTCTCCGTGTCGGTGAATATCTCTGCCGTCGAGTTCCAGTCCTGGCAGGTCGTGGAGCGCATCAAAGACGCGCTCCAGATGTCGCAGTTAGATCCTTCCCGGCTGGAGATTGAAATCACCGAAAACGCCACCCTGTGGAATCCGGAAAACAGCCTTGAAATCATGCTGGCACTGAAGAAACTGGGCGTGAAGCTGCTGATGGACGATTTCGGCACCGGCTACTCCTCCCTGAGCTACCTGCGCAATTTCCCGTTCGATGGCATCAAGCTGGATAAATCGTTTATCGACGGCATGCCAGAGAGCGACAGCGCCAATACCATCGTCGAAAATATTATCGGTCTGGGTAAAGCGTTCTCGCTGAGTATTACGGCGGAAGGAGTGGAGACCGAAGGACAACTGCAAAAACTGATGATGATGGAGTGCGATGAAACGCAGGGCTATTTAATCAGCAGGCCGCTCAGTCTGACAGCGCTACAACAGCAAATCGCCGCGCTGGACTCGGCGGCACAGGAACGGGCAGGTCATAACACCAGGAGTAGCGCGGGCAGCAGCTGAGGCTGCCCGCGAGGGCAATCAGGCGCGAACGGTATCGTCGCCGAAGCCAATCCATTTGTAGGTGGTGAGCGCTTCAAGACCCATCGGGCCGCGGGCATGCAGCTTCTGGGTGCTGACTGCCACTTCGGCGCCCAGACCAAACTGACCGCCGTCGGTGAAGCGGGTGGAGGCGTTGACGTAAACCGCAGACGAATCCACCTCGTTGATAAAGCGACTGGCATTGCTCAGGGTGCGGGTAAGGATCGCATCTGAATGCTGGGTGCCGTGTTCACGGATGTGCGCGATAGCATCGTCGAGATCGGCCACCACCTTCACGTTCAGGTCCAGCGACAGAAACTCGTCGTCGTACTGCTCCGCTTTCACCGGTTCAACCTTCGCCGGGCCGTTCTGCAGTTGCGTCAGCGCGTTGGCATCGGCATGCAAAGTCACGCCGCTTTCCGCCATCTGCTTGCTCAGTGCCGGCAGGAAGGTATCGGCGATGCCCTGGTGTACCAGCAGCGTCTCCACCGTGTTACAGGTACTTGGGCGCTGGGTTTTGGCGTTGACGATGATCTTCAGGGCCGGATCGAACTCGGCAGTGTCATCCACAAAAATATGGCACACGCCGATACCACCGGTGATCACCGGGATCGTCGACTGCTCACGGCACAGCTTATGCAAACCTGCGCCACCGCGGGGGATCAGCATGTCGATGTATTTGTCCATGCGCAGCATCTCGTTGACCAGGGCACGATCCGGGCTTTCAATCGCCTGTACCGCCCCGGCTGGCAGGCCGCACTCTTCCAGCGCCTGCTGGATCACCTTTACCGTGGCGGCGTTGGTGCGCCAGGTCTCTTTCCCGCCGCGCAGGATGGCGGCATTGCCGGTTTTCAGGCACAGCGAGGCGACATCTACGGTGACGTTCGGGCGGGCTTCGTAGATCACACCGATCACCCCCAGCGGCACGCGGCGACGTTCGATGCGCAGGCCGCTGTCCAGCAGTCCGCCGTCAATCACCTGCCCTACCGGATCGGCCAGACTGCATACCTGACGCACATCGTCAGCAATGCTTTTCAGACGCGCGGGGTTTAATGCCAGGCGATCGAGCATCGCCTCGCTCAGGCCGTTACGGCGGGCTTCTAAAAGATCCTGTTCATTGGCGAGCAAAATCTCGTGGGACTGGGCTTCCAGATACTCTGCGATTTTTTCCAGCACGCGGTTTTTCTCGCGGCTGGAAAGGAGCGCCAGTTTGTACGAGGCGGCTTTGGCGGCGGCGCCCATTTGTTCCAGCATGTCCTGCTCCTTAACGGGTGATCATATCGTCGCGATGGACAGCAACCGGGCCGTACTCATAGCCGAGAATGGCATCGATCTGCTGTGAATGGTGGCCTGCAATACGGCGCAGCGCGTCGCTGTTGTAGCGGCATACGCCGTGGGCAATGTCGCGCCCTTCCAGATTGCAGATACGAATCACTTCACCACGGGAGAAGTTGCCTGTCACGCTTTTAATTCCTTTTGGAAGCAATGAGCTGCCTCTTTCCAGAATAGCGGCGGTGGCGCCCTCATCCACGGTGAGCTCCCCGGCGGGTGGCGCGCCGAAGATCCAGCGTTTGCGGTTTTCCAGCGGCGTGGCTTCAGCATGGAAACGGGTGCCCACCGAAATGCCTTCCATCACATCGCCAATCACGCCCGGACGGCTGCCCGCGGCGATGATGGTGTCGATGCCCGCGCGGCAGGCCACATCGGCGGCCTGCAGTTTGGTCCCCATGCCGCCGGTGCCGAGGCCAGAGACGCTGTCGCCCGCGATGGCGCGCAGCGCATCGTCGATACCTTTTACATCGGTGATCAGTTCCGCCTGCGGGTTGGTACGCGGATCGGCGGTAAAGAGCCCCTGCTGGTCGGTGAGCAGCAGCAGCTTGTCTGCGCCCGCCAGAATGGCGGCCAGCGCCGAAAGGTTATCGTTATCGCCGACTTTGATTTCTGCGGTGGCGACCGCATCGTTCTCGTTAATGACCGGCACGATGTTGTTATCCAGCAGGGCGCGCAGGGTGTCGCGGGCGTTCAGGAAACGCTCCCGGTCTTCCATATCGGCGCGGGTCAACAGCATCTGCCCGACGTGAATGCCATAGATGGAGAACAGCTGTTCCCAGAGCTGAATCAGACGGCTTTGTCCTACCGCCGCCAGCAACTGCTTGGAGGCAATAGTGGCCGGGAGTTCGGGGTAACCCAGGTGCTCACGCCCGGCGGCAATCGCCCCGGAGGTGACAATCACAATACGGTGCCCTGCGGCGTGCAACTGCGCGCACTGGCGCACCAGCTCAACGATATGGGCGCGATTAAGGCGGCGCGATCCGCCTGTTAACACACTGGTACCGAGTTTTACCACCAGCGTCTGGCTGTCACTCATGATTCTCTGCCGTTCAACAATAAGGGAAATGATATCAATCAGACTTTTTATCAGGACTGGGGCCCGTTGCCAACCGCCATAACGCAGAGGTAACCACTTTGTTGCGCGGGATCAGGAAGCGTAGCGGCAGAATTTGACGGTTTTATTACTGAAATAAAAAAATACGCTTTTTTAAACTTATTCTGTATTTGTCATAAAACGTTCATTTCATCACGTTAAAACCCTTCCTGTTTTTTCACGGAACAAAAGCATGAGCTTACTGTTCAGCGAATATTAGCGCGTTTATAAGAAACCAGGATTGAAAATGAAAAAGAGTACTCTGGCATTAGTGGTAATGGGCGTTGTAGCAACTTCATCTGTACAGGCAGCCGAAGTGTTTAATAAAAACGGCAATAAACTGGACGTGTACGGTAAAGTGAAAGCGATGCGTTATATCAGTGATGATGATGCTAAAGATGGCGACCAGACTTATGTGCGTTTCGGCTTTAAGGGCGAAACTCAGATTAACGATCAGCTCACTGGTTATGGCCGCTGGGAAGCTGAGTTCTCCGGCAATAAAGCTGAAAGCGACGCTACGCAGAAAACCCGTCTGGCCTTTGCCGGTATTAAGCTGAAGGATTTCGGCTCATTCGATTACGGTCGTAACCTCGGTGCGCTGTATGACGTTGAAGCCTGGACCGATATGTTCCCGGAATTCGGCGGCGACTCTTCTGCGCAGACCGACAACTTCATGACCAAGCGCTCCAGCGGCCTGGCAACTTACCGTAATACCGACTTCTTCGGCGCCATCGATGGCCTGGATCTGACCCTGCAATATCAGGGTAAAAACGAAGGCCGCGAAGCCAAAAAACAGAACGGCGATGGTTTCGGTACCGCTCTGACCTATGATTTCGGCGGCAGTGATTTCGCCATCAGCGGCGCCTACACCAACTCTGATCGTACTAATGCCCAGAACCTGCTGGCGCGCGGCGAAGGTAAAAAAGCTGAAGCCTGGGGTACCGGTCTGAAATATGACGCGAACAATATTTATCTGGCAACCATGTACACCGAAACGCGTAATATGACGCCAATCTCCGGTGGCTTTGCCAATAAAGCGCAAAACTTCGAAGCCGTTGCGCAATATCAGTTTGACTTTGGTCTGCGTCCATCCCTGGGTTATGTCCAGTCAAAAGGCAAGGATATTGAAGGCATCGGTGATGAAGATATCGTGAAATATATCGACGTCGGCGCGACCTATTATTTCAACAAAAATATGTCCGCGTTTGTTGATTATAAAATCAACCAGATTGATGACGATAATAAACTGGGCGTGAGCAGCGATGATATCGTCGCGCTGGGCATGACCTACCAGTTCTGATTTATTCCGATAAAAAACCCGGCTAAGCGCCGGGTTTTTTTATTGTCTTTTTTACGCCGGGCTTATGCCGTCAGCTTCACCGGTTCATTGGTGAAATCATCAGCAGGCTCGAGTTTCAGTTCGAACGTTGCCAGCAGCGTACGGGCTTTTTCGTGGAATTCACGCAAGGTGTGCTCAAGGCGCTGGATCACTTCCGGATCCTTAATGGCCATCGCCTGCCAGTGACCCTCTTTATTGAACAGGCCAAACTGATAGTTGTAGGTAAAGCGTGACTCTTCTGCTTCCATTTCCATCCACCATCCCCAGAATTCGCGCTTCTCCGGCGCTGGCTTTACGTTAACGCAAACAGCCAGGCAATCGAAAAAGAAGCGATTCTCTTCGCACTGCTCTTCGCGGATGTAGGGGCCAAGAGCCATAAACTTCTTGATCATCCTACTTTTCGGATGTCCACTCGGTAACGTCATTGCGATCTCCTTTTGTGAAGCCACTGTTTTACCAAACCCAAAAAAATTAGCAATCTCTTAACTCAATCTCTGATGGATCCAGCGCGTGATCTGCTGCAGTGCTTTGTCAAAATTCTCATACACCGGGCTGAACGGCACCTCCAGCAGCTTGCCATCCACAGATGACGAGGTGATTAAGCGGGACTCCTCTTCCGGGCTGAAGGGATCGTTTTTCCAGAAGCCAGAGAGCATTGGCGTAGGGCAACGGCGTCCCAGCAGCCCCTGCATTTTCAAAGAGTAGCGGTTGAGCTCTACGCGCAGCGCCTCGTCCGAGGCATCGTGCATACCCAGCCGGCTGGCCAGCACATCAAGGTACATTTCCGGCACGCTGCCCTGGCGGGCAGGTTCACTTAACAGGGCGTGAACCACTGGACCCAGACAGGCCACCGCCTTCAGACGTGAAGATTCGAGATAAGCCAGACGGACAGCGACATTGGCGCCAAAGCGGAAGCCAAACGCCGCTACGCGGGTGTGATCCACCCATGGGTTTTGCTCCAGCGCTTTCAGGGCATGCTGGTGGAGCAAACTGGAATCCTGGGTCAGTTTCCATTTTGACGAGAAGCCAATAGAAGGCATGTCGAGGGTCAACATCGCCAGCCCTTTTGGTGCAAAGTAGCGCTCATACAGGCTGTAGTAATCGGTCTGCAGGGAGTCGAGGCCGCCGCACATCATCACCGTCGGGAAGGGACCGTCGCCCGCGGGCATATGCAGGAAGCCGGTGACCGCCGGGCCTCCGGGGATGGTAAAGCTGATTTCGCGCATCCGGCCTGGCAGGTGCTGGGCCGCCTCCTGATAGGCGCGGTTTGCCAGCGCCTGGGCCTGCTCTGCCAGTTCATCGCCTTTCAGGTGCGGGTAAGCCGCAATGCTGTAGAGATTAGAGGCGTGCAGCCAGTGCTGGCCGCTTAACAGAGGATCCTCCTCCTGGCTCGCCTTTTGCTGCCAGATCATCGCCTGTTTTGCCCATTCGTAGATCCAGTTGCCGCCGCGATAGCCCACCACCGTGTCGTACAGTTCGCTGTCGGTGCGCTCGGCCTGGCTCATGACGATACGCGCCTGCACGTCGAGAATTTCGCGGGGATCGACACCGCGCCAGATCCACATCAGGCGGTTAACCATGCGATACCAGTGCGGGACATTTTTGCCATCCAGCGCCGACTGCACTGACGGCTGTACACCGCTGTTAAAACGACGAACCAGCGTCGACGTTTCCGGGTGCTTGAATTTGGGCTTGAAGAGAATTTCGCTGAGATTCGCCTGGGACATTGCGCGCTGCCTCTATAAATACGTCAGAGAGGGTCATTGTAACGCGCCAGTGGCGAAAACAATAACGCCCGGCATCACCGGGCGTTAAAAAATCTGGATTAGCGGCCAGAAATAGGTGGGACGAATACGACGCCCATATCCCATGGCTGTTCGATCCAGGTATCCTGAGGGATATCAATGACATAATCGTCAACCAGCGGCTTACCGGCCGGTTTCGCGAAGATAGTGACGAAATGCGCTTTTGGATACATTTCGCGGATAGCCACTGCCGTACCGCCGGTATCAACCAGATCGTCAATCACGATGAAACCTTCACCATCACCTTCAGCGCGTTTCAGCACTTTCAGCTCACGCTGGTTGTCATGGTCATAGCTGGAGATGCACACGGTATCGACATGACGAATACCCAGCTCACGTGCCAGCAGTGCCCCTGGTACCAGGCCGCCGCGGCTGACAGCGATGATGCCTTTCCACTGTTCGGATGGCATCAGGCGTGCAGCCAGTTTACGTGCATGAATCTGCAACATGTCCCAGGTGACGATGTATTTTTCGCTCATGTGAATTGTCCCAGCCTGTGTTTATACGGCTTAAAAAGTGTTCGAGGGGGAAAATGGTTGCGCGAGATTATAGAGATCTGAAGCACTAAAAACCAGTGCTAAGCGGTTACAGCGGGAGTTTTTACTTGCTTACCCCTACCAGCCGACAGAGAAAGTGGTATTCTCAAACCCACCTCGCAAGTCTGACTTGTGGTAACTCTAAACCTGCTAACCCCGTGACCTGCAAGATTGTCTGCAGGAGATCGACAAGGAGACTTACTGTGTCTGAACTGTCTCAACTATCGCCACAACCGCTGTGGGATATTTTTGCCAAAATTTGCTCCATTCCTCACCCTTCCTATCACGAAGAACAGCTTGCCGAACACATCATGGGCTGGGCGAAGGAAAAAGGGCTGCACGCCGAACGCGACCAGGTTGGCAACATTCTGATCCGCAAACCTGCCACCGCAGGCATGGAAAACCGTAAACCGGTTGTGCTGCAGGCGCACCTGGACATGGTGCCACAGAAGAACAACGACACCGTTCACGACTTCACCAAAGATCCGATTCAGCCTTACATCGACGGCGAGTGGGTTAAAGCCCGCGGCACCACCCTGGGAGCGGATAACGGCATCGGTATGGCCTCTGCGCTGGCGGTGCTGGCCGACGATAGCGTTGAGCATGGTCCGCTGGAAGTGCTGCTGACCATGACCGAAGAAGCCGGTATGGATGGCGCGTTTGGTCTGCAACCGAACTGGCTGCAGGCGGATATCCTGATCAATACCGACTCCGAAGAGGAGGGCGAAATCTATATGGGTTGCGCAGGCGGTATCGATTTTATCTCCACGCTGCCACTGACCCGTGAAGCGATCCCGGCAGGGTTCCAGACCTTTAAGCTGACGCTGAAAGGGCTGAAAGGCGGCCACTCCGGCGGTGACATCCACTTAGGTTTAGGCAACGCCAACAAACTGCTGGCCCGTTTCCTGGCCGGTCATGCTGCCGAGCTGGATCTGCGTCTGGTGGATTTCAACGGCGGTACGCTGCGTAACGCTATCCCACGTGAAGCGTTCGCGACCGTGGCGGTTGCCGCAGACAAAGCCGATGCGCTGAAAAAGCTCTCCGCCGTTTATCTGGACATCCTGAAAAACGAACTGGACGCCAAAGAGAAGAACCTGACCGTGGTTCTGGAAGCGAGCACCAGCGATAAAGCCGCGCTGACTGAACAGTCCCGCGACCGCTTTGTTCAGCTGCTGAACGCCACGCCAAACGGCGTGATCCGCAACTCTGACGTGGCGAAAGGCGTGGTGGAAACCTCCCTGAACGTCGGTGTGGTGACCATGGCTGACGACAGCGCAGAGATCATCTGCCTGATCCGCTCCCTGATCGACAGTGGGAAAGATTACGTGGTGAGCATGCTGGAATCTCTGGGCAAACTCTCTGGCGCGCAGACCGTCGCCAAGGGCAGCTACCCGGGCTGGCAGCCAGATGCGAGCTCGCCGGTGATGGCGCTGGTGCGTGAAACCTATCAGCGTCTGTTCAACAGCACGCCGAACATTCAGGTGATCCACGCAGGTCTGGAGTGCGGTCTGTTCAAAAAACCGTACCCGGATATGGATATGGTGTCCATCGGACCAACCATTACCGGTCCGCACTCTCCGGATGAGCAGGTTCATATCGAAAGCGTGGGCCATTACTGGACCCTGCTGACGGAACTGCTGAAAGCGATCCCGGCGAAGTAATCAGCCAACTGATGCCCGGCGGCACTGCGTTTGCCGGGCCTACAAGGTCAACGTCGTTTGTCATTTGTAGGCCCGGTAAGCAAAGCGCCACCAGGCAGTAGTTTGTAGGCCCGGTAAGCGCGAGCGCCACCGGGCTTTTTTACAGCCCCAGCACCAGCTGCCGCTCCAGCTGCGGATCCAGCAGCGTGACATGTAATCCCACCAGTCGCACCCCGCGCCCTGCCCGACGCTCTTCCCAGGTTTTCTTCGCGGTGGCGATCAGATCGTCCTTATTGAGCCGCGGCCAGACGTGCTCCTGCGTGGTTTGCTGAAAGTCGTTGAACTTCAGTTTTACCCCCTGCCGGGCAATCAGCAGATCCGGTTTGACCTTCGCCAGCCGCCGTTCCAGTTCCGGATAAAGCTGTTCGACAATGATGGTTTCACAGGCTGCCCACTCGTGGATATCCTCCGCCAGGGTGCGTTCCACACCGACCGATTTACGCAGCCGCTCGCTGTTAACGTTGCGCTCGTCAATGCCCTGGCTTCTCTCCCAAAGCACCCGGCCAAACTTACCAAAGCGCTTAAGTAACATGCCCAGATCGCTGTTCTGCACATCCTCGCAGGTGCGCAGTCCCATCTTCTCCAGCTTTGCCGCAGAGACTTTACCCACGCCGGGGATCTTGCTGAGCGGTAGCGTTTTGATAAACGCCGGGACCTCGTCAGGGGTAATCACATACTGACCGTTGGGCTTATTGAGATCTGAGGCAATTTTGGCGAGAAATTTTACCGGGGCGACGCCCGCCGAGGCGGTGAGCTGCAGTTCATTGAAAATCGTCTGGCGGATCTCCTGCGCCATCAGCGTGGCGGAGCCGTGACAGTGCAGGCTGTCGGTGACATCCAGATAGGCTTCATCCAGCGACAGCGGTTCAATCAGGGAGGTGTAGCGGGAAAAGATGTCGCGGATATGGCTGGAGGCTTCTTTGTAGGCATCGAAGCGTCCCGGTAATAAGGTGAGATGAGGGCAGAGTTTTAACGCCATAGCGGTTGGCATGGCGCTGCGCACGCCAAACTTACGCGCCGGATAGTTAGCGGTACTGATCACGCCACGCCGCTCGCGACTGCCGCCAATGGCAATGGGGATATCCCGCAGCGCCGGGTTATCCCGCATCTCCACCGCAGCAAAAAAACAGTCCATATCGACATGGATGATTTTGCGCATCGTCTTCACCACACCTGTAATTACATCCAGTATAACAAAGTACAAAAAATGCGTCAGCAGTTTTACTGTCTCACTTCTGTCATTAAACCGTGGTACAAGATAGAGCCAATAAACGCTTTAAATTCATCAAGTTAATGCATTTAAAATGGAAATTTATTCATGAAAAAGATGATTATCGCTTCACTGCTGATCGCCTCTAACGCCTGGGCTGACCCGCAGATTATTGCTCACCGCGGCGGAACCGCCGACGCGCCGGAGAATACGCTTCCGGCCATCGCGCTGGCGCTGGACAATCATGCTCAGGCTATCTGGATAACCGTGCAGATCAGCCGTGACGGCGTTCCCGTTCTGTATCGTCCCAGCGATTTAAGCGCGTTAACCCCCGCGAAGGGAAAAGTGTCCCAGTATACTCAGGCAGAGCTGGCGACATTTAACGCAGGTGCGAAATGGAAAGAGAATGTTACCGGCACCACTATTCCAACGCTGAAAGCCGTGCTTGAACGCTGGCCTGAGACCCGCTTCTATATTGATATCAAATCCCCGGATGCCGATGCGGCCGAGATGGGCAAGCAATTGTTGACCGTGCTGAAAGAGACCAACAGCCTGAACCGCGTGCGCGTGTACTCTACCGAAGATCGCTATCTGGATGCGCTGCCTGCAGAAATACCGCGTTTTGTCACCCGCAGTGAAACGCGTACCCGGCTGGCAAACATCTCGCTGAACCACGTGTGCCAGGCCCCAGCAAAGACAATGGATGCATACTGGTATGGGCTGGAGCTGAACCGCAAGGTCGAGGTGGTGGAGAAATTTACCCTGGGCGAGGGGATCTCTCCGGCAACCCTGACATGGGACAAAGAGGCGATGGACTGTTTCCGCTCGCAGGGTAATGGTCACATTATCTTGCTGGGGGTAAATTCCGCCGAGGATTACCAGAAAGCAAAAGCGCTGGGGGCCGATGGGGTAATGGTCGATTCCCCAGCCCAGGCGCGGGGGTGGCTTAAGTAAAAAATCAGGCCGCTTTATGCGGCCTGTTTATTAGAGGATCCGGTTTTGCTGGCGCTGCGCCTCACGCGCCATACGCTTTTTACGCGCATCGCACGGCTCAGGGCAATCGCAAACTTTCTCCATACCCAGGGAAGAGATGCCACCACAGCTGCCCTGAATGCTTTTGCGCTTAATCAACCAGCCGAGGGACATGCCGAAGATCACCAGCACAAAAACGGCAAAGGTCAGCACGAAGGTCATCATCATCAGCCTCCAAAATCATCCAGCATGATGTTCTCATCTTCCACGCCCAGCTCCTGCAGCATTTTAATGACTGCGGCGTTCATCATCGGCGGACCACACATGTAGAACTCACAGTCTTCCGGCGCGGCATGATGCTTCAGATAGTTTTCATACAGGACGTTATGAATAAAGCCGGTATAGCCGGTCCAGTTGTCTTCCGGCTGCGGATCGGAAAGCGCAATGTGGAAGGTAAAGTTCGGGTTATCCCGCGCAAGCTGTTCAAACTCATCCTGATAGAACATTTCGCGCAGCGAACGGGCGCCATACCAGAAGCTGATCTTACGCTTACTGCCGAGGCGCTTAAGCTGGTCGAAAATGTGCGAGCGCATCGGCGCCATGCCAGCGCCCCCGCCGATAAAGACCATTTCGGCGTCGGTATCTTTAGCAAAGAACTCACCAAACGGACCGGAGATAGTGACCTTATCTCCCGCTTTCAGCGACCAGATATAAGAAGACATGATCCCCGGTGGTGCGTCCGGCACGTTTGGTGGCGGCGTGGCAATACGCACGTTGAGCATGATGATGCCCTTCTCTTCCGGGTAGTTGGCCATTGAATAGGCGCGCAGCGTCGGCTCTTTGACCTCAGAGACAAAGCGGAACAGGTTGAACTTATCCCAGTCACCGCGGTACTTCTCAGGCACATCAAAATCTTTATACGCGACAGTATGTTCCGGGCACTCAATCTGAATGTAGCCGCCCGCACGGAACGGCACGTCTTCCCCGTCGGGAACCCGTAGTTTCAGCTCTTTAATGAAGGTGGCTTTGTTATCGTTAGAGATAACTTCACACTGCCACTTCTTAATGCCGAAGATCTCCTCCGGCAGCTCAATCTTCATGTTCTGGCGAACCGCCACCTGGCAAGCCAGACGACAGCCCTCTTTCGCCTCACGCTTGCTGATGTGCGACAGCTCGGTTGGCAGAATATCGCCGCCGCCCTCTTTGACGGTCACGCGGCATTGTCCGCATGAACCGCCGCCACCGCAGGCAGAGGAGATAAAAATGTCATTGCCAGAGAGGGTGTTCAGCAGCTTGTCGCCCGCAGGCGTCAGGATCTGCTTATCTGCCTCATCGTTAATCTCAATGATCACATCGCCGGAATTGACCAGCTTTGAGCGCGCCACCAGAATCAGCCCCGAGAGCACCAGCACGATCAGCGTGAACATCACTACGCCAAGAATAATTTCCATAGATTTTGCCCTTACAGCTGCACACCGGAGAAGGACATAAAGCCCAGCGCCATCAGACCGGTGGTGATAAAGGTGATCCCTAAGCCGCGCAAACCAGCCGGCACGTTGGCATACTTCATTTTTTCGCGCAGGCCCGCCATCGTCACGATAGCCAGCATCCAGCCAATACCAGAGCCAAAGCCGTAGACCACCGACTCGCTGAAGTTGTAATCACGCTGAACCATGAACGACACACCCCCGAAGATGGCGCAGTTCACCGCAATCAGCGGCAGGAAGATGCCCAGCGCCGTGTAAAGTGATGGGAAGTATTTATCGAGGATCATCTCGAGGATCTGCACTAACGCCGCAATCACACCTATGAAGGTGATGAAGTTGAGGAAGCTCAGATCAACGCCCTCAACCAGCGCCCCATCGCGTAGCACCAGGTTAAATACCAGGTTGTTGATCGGGACCGACAGCCCCAGCACCACCGTGACGGCAATGCCCAGCCCGAAGGCGGTCGATACCTTTTTGGAGACCGCGAGGAAAGTACACATCCCGAGGAAAAATGCGAGCGCCATGTTTTCGACAAACACCGCGCGCACAAACAAGCTAATGTAATGAGCCATTGTCGGTTACTCCTTTTCCTGCTGCTCAGGACGCCAGGTTCTCACCGCCCAGATCAGCAAACCGATAATGAAGAACGCGCTGGGGGCCAGCAGGAACAGGCCGTTTGGCAGATACCAGCCACCGTTTTGAACCGTCTCAAGGACCGGGATACCAAACAGTTTGCCGCTGCCGATCAGCTCGCGCAGGAAACCGACCGTCAGCAGGATCACGCCATAGCCAAGACCGTTACCGATACCGTCCATAAAGCTGGCCAGCGGCGGCATTTTCATCGCATAGGCTTCTGCACGCCCCATCACGATGCAGTTGGTGATGATCAGGCCAACAAAGACCGACAGCTGTTTTGAGATTTCGTAGGCAAATGCCCGCAGCAGCTGATCCACTACAATTACCAGCGAGGCGATGATCGCCATCTGCACGATGATGCGCACGCTGTTGGGGATGTGGTGGCGGATCATTGAGATGAACATGCTGGAAAACGCCGTCACCAGCGTCACGGCCAGGGTCATCACCACGGCGGTCTCCAGTTTTGTGGTAACCGCCAGCGCCGAACAGACTCCCAGCACCTGCAGGGTAATCGGGTTGTTGGCGATGAGCGGCCCAATAAGCACCCGTTTAACTTCTTTCAGTTCGCCCACATCAGCCATTGTTCAGCTCTCCTTCACGTACCTTTTTAAGAAAAGGACCAAAACCCATCTCGCCCATCCAGAAATCAAAGCTATGCTGCACACCGTTTGAAGTCAGCGTGGCACCCGACAGGCCATCGACGGCGTACTCATCACCCGGACGCGCGCCCCCTTTCATCACTTTCAGCGCTGGCTGGCCGTTATCATCCAGCACTTTTTTGCCGACAAACTGCGCCCGCCAGGCTGGGTTTTCGACTTCGCCGCCCAGCCCCGGGGTTTCGCCCTGATCGTAGTAAGTGATGCCCTTGACGGTGCGTCCATCGGTGTTGAGAGCCACGAAGGCATACATCATCGACCACAGACCATTGCCATAGACCGGCAGAACCAGCTCCTGAACACGGTTTTGTTCATCGCGCACCAGGTAAATTTCCGCCGTATTGCTGCGGCGTTTAATGCCTGCCGGGTCCTGGCTGGCGTCCAGTTCGGTGCTGCGCTGCGGATCTTTCAGCGCCTGGGCCTGATTGTAAGTGGACGGATCGGTCTCCAGCAGCTCGCCAGTATTGAGATCCACCAGACGTGGCGTGATGCGTGAAGCAAAGGTCTGCGCCACATCCTCAGCGCTCATTTCGCCGTTCATCAGCCCGGCGACGGCCAGAATGTTACGTTGTTTATCCAGGGCACGTTGCTCCTGCTGACGGGACTTAAGGCCCACCGCAGATCCTGCAACCACAATGGAGCAGACCAGGCAAAGCACCACCACCACCATCAGCGTCTTGCCGATAGTGTCATTATTTTTAATCTCAGCCACGCGCCTTCCTCCGTTTGATGTTGGCACGCACCACCAGGTAATCGAACAGCGGCGCAAACAGGTTGGCGAACAGGATCGCCAGCATCATCCCTTCCGGATAGGCCGGGTTCACCACGCGGATAAGGACGCACATCGCACCAATAAGCGCCCCGTAATACCACTTTCCTTTATTGGTAAAAGACGCCGAAACCGGGTCTGTCGCCATAAACATCATGCCGAAGGCGAACCCGCCCAGCACCAGATGCCAGTACCATGGCATGGCGAACATCGGGTTCGTCGCCGAACCGATCAGGTTGAACAGCGTCGCGGTGAGGATCATGCCAAGCATGACGCCTGCCACGATGCGCCAGGAGGCGACACGGCCAAAGAGAATGATGGCCCCGCCAATCAGGATCATCAGCGTGGAGACTTCGCCGACTGATCCCGGAATGGTACCGATAAAGGCATCGAACCAGCTAACCGGCTGTCCGGTGGCGTTGTTGACCAGCGCCTCACCGCCGCGAGCGGCCCACTGGGAGAGTGGCGTTGCGCCGGAAAAGCCGTCCGCCGCGGTCCAGACCAGATCGCCGGAGATTTGCGCCGGATAAGCAAAGAACAGGAACGCGCGCCCGGCGAGGGCCGGGTTAAGGAAGTTGCGCCCGGTACCGCCGAAGATCTCCTTCGCCATCACCACACCAAAGGTGATCCCCAGCGCCGCCTGCCACAGTGGCAACGTCGGCGGCACAATCAGGGCAAACAGAATGGAGGTGACAAAAAAACCTTCGTTGATTTCGTGCTTACGCACGATGGCAAACAGTACTTCCCAGAAGCCGCCGACCAGAAAGACCGTCATGTAAATGGGCAGGAAGTAGACCGCCCCCAGCGTCATCATGCTGATCCAGCCGGCATCAGGCGCAAAGCTCACGCCCAGCATCTGCGCCACCCGGTAGTGCCAGTCGCCAGCGATGACCTGCTGAAGCTGCTGCGCATCGTACAGATGGTTAAGTGCGGGAATGGTTTGCAGACCGACGTTGTACATGCCCCAGAACATCGCCGGGAACACAGCGAACCAGACGAGGATCATCATACGTTTGAGATCGATGGCGTCGCGCACGTGCGCGGCCCCTTTCGTCACCTGCCCTTGCGTATACAGGAGCGTCGCGGTCGCTTCAAACAGCGGGTAGTACTTTTCCAGCTTGCCGCCGTGGGTAAAATGCGGCTCCAGTTTTTCAATGAGATGTTTCAGGCCCATCAGTTATCCTTCCTGCTCAATGCGGGTTAACACCTCGCGCAACACCGGTCCGTATTCATATTTGCCGGGGCAAACGTAGGTGCAGAGCGCCAGATCTTCTTCATCCAGCTCCAGGCAGCCCAACGCCTGAGCTCCGTCAGTATCACCCGCCAGCAGATCGCGCAGCAGCACGGTCGGCAGGATGTCGAGCGGCATCACCCGTTCGTAGTTGCCGATAGGCACCATCGCCCGTTCGCCGCCGTTGGTATCGGTGGAGAAGTTGAACAGCTTGTTACGCAGGAAATGGCCCAGCGTCGTACGGGTAATGGAGAACTTCTCTTTGCCCGGCATCACCCAGCCAAAGAGCTCTTTCTCACGCCCTTCCTTCACCACGCTGACCTGCAAATGGAAGCGCCCGAGGTACGCCTGCACCCCGACGGCATGTCTGCCGCTCAGCACAGAACCCGAAATATGACGGTTTTCACCTTCCAGGGTTTCGTCCACCAGCAGCTCGTTGATATCTGCGCCCAGGCAGGTACGTACCAGACGCGGATTGCGCATCTGCGGGCCGCCCAGGGCGATAACCCGCTCGGTGCAAAGCTGGCCGGTAGTAAACAGCTTGCCGATAGCGATAACGTCCTGGTAGTTCAGATGCCAGACCTGTTTGGTCAGGCTGACCGCCTCCAGGAAATGGATGTGCGTACCCACAAGCCCTGCCGGATGCGGCCCGGCAAAGGTATTAAAGGTGACTTGCCCCTGCGGGTGTCCGCCCAGTTTGCCGCCGCTTGCCTGGCAGACATGCACCTTGCCCTCCGTCAGACGCGTGAGCAGGGTCAGCCCGGCATCAAATGCCTGACGCTGCGCCAGAATGAGCGGCTGCGGGTCGGCGCAGAGCGGGTTGGTGTCCATGGCGGTGACAAAAATGGCTGCCGGGACGGTGCCGGGCACCGGGGTTTTGCTGAAGGGGCGGGTACGAAATGCCGTCCACAGTCCCGACTCCAGCAGTTGAGATTGCACAGCCTCACGGGTGAGGGTGGCGAGCGCCGTCGCATCGTGACGGGTAAATTCGCGCTCACCCTCCCCTTCGATGCGGATTACCACCGATTGTAATACCCGGCGTTCGCCACGATTGATGGCGACCACCGTCCCGCTGGCGGGTGCGGTAAAGAAGACCCCAGGATTTTTTTTGTCCTCGAATAGCGGCTGCCCCTTGATGACGCTGTCGCCTTCCTGTACCAGCATCGTGGGGCGCATGCCCACGTAATCGTCCCCCAGAAGCGCAACATGGCGAGGCATCGGACCGGGCGAAATCTGCTGATCGGGAATGCCAGAAATCGGCAAATCAAGTCCTTTTCTGATTCTAATCATAGTGTTAGTTGTTATCCATGAAAAATCGTTCCGGCCAGGTAGCCGGACGAGTCAGAAGTCGTTTCACAGGAGAAGAAAGGCGGTGAATGCTCACTCATATTACTTGCAGGATCGTGGCTGACCCTGAGAAAAGTATCCTTTCTTCACCTTCGGTCGTAAGACGCGGGGAGTGTACCATTTCTGCCAATCAGGCGGCAGCGATAACGCAGCGGCGGGTGCTAAAATGCGACCGATTACGCAAAGTTCTCAATGCCAGCACGGCCAATCCAGGTTATAAGGAAAACTATTTTGTAAACCGACGCGCTGACGCTTGCGAAAAAATGCAGTGGTGCTAATGTGAGCGCTCCTAATGCAGATTAATCTGATTTCGGGTCTCTTTTGCCGTCCTGGCAAGTTGGTTAGGTTTTATCAAGGAACATGTAGTATGCGTAAAATCGCATTGTTCATTGCGATGCTTCTTATTCCGTGCGTTTCGTTTGCCGGGCTGCTCAGCAGCAACAGCTCAACAACGCCGATTAGCAAAGAATACAAACAGCAGTTGATGGGCTCTCCGGTCTATATCCAGATTTATAAGGAAGAGCGCACGTTAGACCTGTTCGTGAAGATGGGTGAGACGTATCAGCTGCTCGACAGCTATAAAATCTGCAACTACTCCGGCGGCCTTGGCCCGAAACAGCGTCAGGGCGATTTCAAAAGCCCGGAGGGGTTCTACAGCGTTCAGCGTAACCAGCTAAAACCTGACAGCCGCTTCTATAAAGCGATCAACATTGGTTTCCCCAATGCCTTTGACCGTGCGCACGGCTATGACGGTAAATATCTGATGATTCATGGTGCCTGTGTGTCAGTGGGTTGCTACGCCATGACCGACAGCGGTATTGATGAGATCTTCCAGTTTGTAACCGGCGCGTTGGTCTTTGGCCAGTCTGCGGTACAGGTTAGCATCTATCCGTTCCGCATGACCGATGCCAATATGCAGCGTCACAAGAGCTCATACTACGCCGATTTCTGGAAACAGCTGAAGCCGGGTTATGACTACTTCCAGCAGACGCACAAGCCGCCGACCGTTTCGGTGGTAGATGGACGTTACGTGGTCAGCAAGCCGCTGAGCCACGAAGTCGTCCAGCCACAGCTGGCGTCAAACTACGCGCTCCCCCAGACAAAATAAGATCCACTCGCCTGGCATGATTCTTTGCCAGGCTTCATTGCCCGTCAGCGGCTGAGTGGCGATGACCGTGACCACATCGTTGGGTGTGGTTTCGGTCTGAAAATCGATTTCCACATCCTGATCCAGCAGTTTTGCCACGCCGAACGGCGCCCGCCGGGTGATCCAGAACAGGTTCGTCGAACAGAATGCCATCACATAACGCCCGTCCGACAGCAGCATATTAAAGACCCCTTTCTCCCGCAGCTCCGTCGCCAGCGAGGCCACGTATTTAAAGACCGCAGTCATGTTGCCTGGCGTACGCGGGTAGCGTTCAGTCAGCTTATGCAGCAGCCAGCAGAAGGCCTTTTCGCTGTCTGTTTCGCCCACCGGGCGAAAGTTGCCGGTCTCCAGCGACTTATAGCCGCTCAGCTGGCCGTTGTGGGCGTAAGTCCAGTTGCGTCCCCACAGCTCACGGGTAAACGGGTGGGTATTTTCCAGCGCCACTTCACCGCGGTTGGCCTGGCGAATATGCGCCACCACCGAGCAGGATTTAATCGGATAGTCCTGCACCAGTTTGGCAATAGGAGAATTGAAGCTGGGTTGTGGGTCCTTGAACGTGCGACAGCCTTTTCCTTCATAGAAGGTGATACCCCAGCCGTCTTTATGCGGCCCGGTTCCTCCACCGCGCTGTACCAGCCCGGTGAAACTAAAGCAGATATCGGTTGGCACATTGGCGCTCATCCCGAGCAGTTCGCACATATCTCACCTCCACAACAGCGGGGGGCATTCACCCCCCAGCGAAGTCTTACTTAACCATCTCTTTTTCAATCAGCTGGATCAGGATGTGGATCACTTTGATGTGAATTTCCTGAATACGGTCAGCGTAACCGAAGTGAGGCACTCGAATTTCGATATCTGCGGTGCCTGCCATTTTGCCGCCATCTTTGCCGGTGAGGGTGATGACTTTCATCCCCTTCTCACGCGCCGCTTCAATGGCTTTGATGACGTTGCCGGAGTTGCCGGAGGTGGAGATCCCCAGCAGGACATCCCCTTCACGCCCTACCGCTTCAACATAGCGGGAGAAGACATAATCGTAACCAAAATCGTTGCTCACGCAGGAGATGTGGCTGACGTCAGAGATCGCAATCGCCGGGTAGCCCGGACGGTTTTCACGATAACGCCCCGTCAGCTCTTCGGCAAAGTGCATGGCATCACAATGTGAACCACCATTGCCGCAGGAGAGCACTTTACCGCCCGCTTTAAAGCTGTCGGCCAGCAGGACCGCCGCGCGCTGAATAGCGTGGATATTGGCTTCATCTTTCAAAAAGTTGGCCAGCGTTTCCGCCGCTTCGTTCAGTTCGTTACGAATAAGATCCTGGTACATGAGGATAATCCTTCAGTATTGATGAAATAACAGAGCAAGTTTACCGGATAGCGGTAAAAGCGAGAAGCTAAAGCCATGGGAATCGTCGGGCGTTTTGCGTTTTTGTGCCGGGTAAAACCTGAACAATGTGAACCAGGTTGTAATTATTTTGTGAATGCATTGCTAAAAGAAATAACATCCACTACAACCATATCATCACAAGTGGTCAGACCTCCTACAAGACAGGGAGCAATTCTTTATGATGATTTTAAGTATTCTGTTAACCGTTGTTCTGCTCGGGGTGTTGTTCTATCACCGGGTCAGCTTAATGCTGAGCAGTCTTATCTTACTGGCCTGGACCGCTGCCCTTGGCGTGACTGGCATCTGGAACATCTGGGTGCTGGTTCCGCTGGCAATTATCCTGGTGCCGTTCAACGTGCGCTCAATGCGTAAATCCCTGATTTCTGCACCGGTCTTTCGTGGTTTCCGCAAGGTGATGCCGCCGATGTCGCGTACCGAAAAAGAGGCGATCGACGCGGGCACCACCTGGTGGGAAGGCGAGCTGTTTCAGGGCAACCCTGACTGGAAAAAGCTGCATAACTATCCGCAGCCGCGCCTGACTGCTGAAGAGCAGGCGTTTATTGACGGTCCGGTTGAAGAAGCCTGCCGGATGGCGAACGATTTCCAGATCACCCATGAGATGGCCGATCTGCCGCCGGAACTGTGGGCGTTTTTAAAAGAGCATCGCTTCTTCGCGATGATCATCAAGAAAGAGTACGGCGGGCTGGAGTTCTCTGCATATGCCCAGGCTCGGGTGCTGCAAAAACTGTCCGGCGTCTCCGGGATCCTGGCGATCACCGTCGGCGTACCTAACTCATTAGGCCCGGGCGAACTGCTGCAACATTACGGTACTGAAGAGCAAAAAAATCACTACCTGCCGCGCCTGGCCCGTGGTCTGGAAATCCCTTGCTTCGCACTCACCAGCCCGGAAGCGGGTTCCGATGCGGGCGCTATCCCGGACACCGGCGTAGTCTGTATGGGCGATTGGCAGGGTGAGCAGGTTCTGGGTATGCGTCTGACCTGGAACAAACGCTACATTACGCTGGCGCCAATCGCCACCGTGCTGGGCCTGGCCTTTAAACTCTCCGACCCGGACAAGCTGTTAGGCGGCGAGGAGGATCTGGGTATCACCTGTGCGCTGATCCCTACCACCACGCCTGGCGTGGAGATTGGTCGTCGCCACTTCCCGCTGAACGTACCGTTCCAGAACGGTCCGACCCGCGGTCAGGATATCTTTGTGCCGATCGATTACATCATCGGCGGCCCGAAAATGGCCGGTCAGGGCTGGCGCATGCTGGTTGAGTGTCTGTCTGTTGGGCGTGGTATTACCCTGCCGTCGAACTCAACCGGCGGTCTGAAATCGGTGGCAATGGGGATTGGCGCTTACGCCCACATCCGCCGTCAGTTCAAAATCTCTATCGGTAAGATGGAAGGAATTGAGGAGCCGCTGGCACGTATCGCAGGTAATGCCTACGTGATGGATGCCGCCGCTTCCTTAATCACCTATGGCATCATGCTGGGTGAAAAACCGGCCGTGCTGTCCGCCATCGTGAAGTACCACTGTACCCACCGTGCGCAGCAGTCCATCATTGATGCGATGGATATTGCCGGCGGTAAAGGCATTATGCTGGGTGAAGGTAACTTCCTGGCGCGTGGCTATCAGGGCGCACCGATTGCCATCACCGTTGAAGGGGCGAATATTCTGACCCGCAGCATGATGATCTTCGGTCAGGGGGCAATCCGCTGCCATCCATACGTGCTGGAAGAGATGGCCGCCGCGCAGAACAACGACGTGGATGCCTTCGATAAACTGCTGTTTAAACACATCGGCCATGTCGGTAGCAATAAAATGCGCAGCCTGTGGCTGGGTCTGACCCGCGGCCTGACCAGCGCCACGCCAACCGGCGACGCGACCCGTCGTTACTACCAGCACCTGAACCGTCTGAGTGCCAACCTTGCGCTGCTCTCTGACGTGTCAATGGCGGTGCTGGGCGGTAGCCTGAAACGCCGGGAACGCATCTCCGCCCGTCTGGGTGATGTGCTGAGCCAGATTTTCCTCGCCTCGGCGGTACTAAAACGCTACGACGATGAAGGCCGTCATGAAGCCGACCTGCCGCTGGTCCACTGGGGCGTTCAGGATGCGCTGTATCAGGCGGAACAGGCCATCGACGATCTGCTGGTGAACTTCCCGAACCGCTTTGTGGCTGGCGCTATGCGTGTGGTGATCTTCCCGACCGGTCGCCACTATCTGGCGCCGTCCGATAAGCTGGATCATAAAGTGGCGAAGATCCTGCAGATACCGAGCGCAACCCGCTCACGTATCGGCCGCGGTCAGTATCTGACCCCAAGCGAGCATAACCCGGTCGGTCTGCTGGAAGAGGCGCTGCTGGATGTGATGGCGGCCGACCCGATTCACCAGAAAATCTGCAAGCAGTTGGGTAAAAACCTGCCCTTCACCCGCCTGAACGAGCTGGCTAAAGAGGCGCTGGCGGGCGGCATCATCACCAAAGATGAAGCGGATCTGCTGATTAAAGCGGAAGAGAGTCGTCTGCGTAGTATTAACGTTGATGATTTTGACGCAGAAGAGCTGGCGACACAGCCGGTAAAGCTGAACGAGATCGTACGTAAACCTGAAGCTGCATAAGCCGTTTCAACCCGCCAAAACCCCGCCTCGTGCGGGGTTTTTTATTGCCACCCGTTTCTCTGCTTGTCGTGCTACAGTGTCAAAATGGGGTTACTCGAGGAGTCTTAACTGTGCCTGGTTTGAAGATTACGCTTTTGCAACAACCGCTGGTGTGGATGGATGGTCCGGCCAACCTGCGTCATTTTGATCGTCAGCTAGAAGGGATCGCCGGACGAGATATTATTATCCTGCCCGAAATGTTCACCACTGGCTTCGCCATGGAGGCGGCTAAACAGTCCCTGCCGCAGGACGAGCTGGTTGTCTGGATGCAGGCCAGAGCGCAACAAACCCAGGCGCTAATCGCTGGCAGTGCAGCGTTGCAGACCGAACGCGGACCGGTTAACCGTTTTCTACTGGTGGAGCCAGAAGGCAAGGTGCACTTCTACGATAAGCGCCATCTGTTCCGCATGGCGGACGAGCACCAGCATTATGAAGCGGGTAACGAGCGGGTTGTCTTTGAGTGGCGTGGCTGGCGCATTCTGCCGTTGGTCTGTTACGACCTGCGCTTCCCGGTCTGGTCGCGCAACCGCGATGATTACGACCTGGCGATCTACGTCGCCAATTGGCCGGCGCCCCGCTCTCTCCACTGGCAGGCGCTGCTGACGGCACGTGCGATTGAGAACCAGGCCTATGTCGCTGGCTGCAACCGGGTCGGTACTGACGGCAACGGACATCACTACCGGGGCGACAGCCGGGTGATCAACCCGCAGGGTGAGATTATTGCCACCGCTGAGCCGCATCACGCAACCCGGATTGATGCCGAGCTGTCACTGACAGCGCTGAGAGAATATCGGGAGAAGTTTCCTGCCTGGCAGGATGCGGATCCGTTTAGTATTGGCTGAAGGGTAAAGCCGCACTGTCCCTGTCCCCTCACCTCATCGACATAAAGGGACAGGAGCGGTGCGGCTCTGCTGTTTGTCACTTCATCTAATGAAAGGCGTCAGCCTTTTTCTTACAGCATGCGTTGCAGGATTTCGCGCTGTCCCTTGAAGGTATATTTGATTACCGCCGCGACATGCCCAAGCAGAATCAGGCCCAGTAAAATGCAGCTAACGCGATGCACTTTAAAGAAGAATTCATTAACTTCAATCGTGTTAATCGGATGAGTAATCGGCAGCAGCCCAAACAGGCTGTAATCTTTGTGCAGCATCAGGAAACCGCTGACCAGCACCACCATAATGGTCAGATAAAACAGCTCATGGATGAAAACCACCATCTGCTTTTTCCGCCCCGCCACCGTTGCCGGATAAGGCACTGAAGGACGAAAGAAGCGCCAGACAAAACGCACCAGCATGATTGGCGTTGCAATGGTGCCAAGCGACATATTCAACACAGAAAAAAAGGTAAACCAACGGGTCCCTTCCAGCGCGTGAAGAATGTAGCCCATGCACATGGCGTAGATAATGACGACTGCAACCACCCAGTGCAAAAGGCGTGAAAAGCGATCGTAACGTGCGGGAATAACGGAAGAAGTTTGCATAATCCTTGTCCTCTAAAACGTAATAACCTGGCGTCCTTTGAAGCCATGCGTCCAGAAATCATTCGTCCTGCCCCGCTTTAATCCTGCGCCGGGTTTAACAATGAAATTCTGCCCCGCAAAATAGGATATTGCCCTGCCCCTTAATAGAAGAACGCAGACCATTTTTAACCTCTTCTTTTTTCCCGTTAACCGGTTGAGCGACTGGAGCGTTGTTGAATTTATTATTTATGCGGGCCGGAATACGGATACGGGGGAAGTTATTGGTGCGAATGTACGGGATGAGGGTAACGGAACCTGGGCATTTTCAGGCTCAACGGCGTAAACCAGACGGAAGATGATGCTGGAAGAAGTTGCACAAGAAAAGAGATCGAAAAAAGGCCCATGTTATTGCTAACATGGGCCTGAATGTGGCGGAACGGACGGGACTCGAACCCGCGACCCCCTGCGTGACAGGCAGGTATTCTAACCGACTGAACTACCGCTCCGCTGTGTTCCCTTGGGAACGAGGCAGATATTACGGTTTACCCTCGATCCCGTCAATGCTTTTTCTCACCTTTTGAATCGTTTGCTGCAAAAACGATCCAAAAGGTTATTTTACCAGCATTTCCGCCGCTTTTAGCCTCGCCAGAGGCAGCTTCCGCCCTTCTTCTGCACCAGATCCAGACGGGATTCATGCGCCATTAACTCTTCATCACTGGCAAGTATAACGCGCAGCGCGCTGGACTTGCGAATAATGCGCTGGATTTCACTCTCGCCGGACTCTTGCTGCGTCTCGTTATCGGCGTTAAATGCCAGGGCGGTCTGGCCGCCCGTCATGATCAGATAAACATCCGCTAGGATCTGGGCATCGAGCAGCGCCCCGTGCAGCGTTCGTTTGCTGTTATCTATTTCATAGCGCGAGCACAACGCATCAAGGCTGTTCCGCTTGCCGGGGAACATCTTCCTTGCCATCGCCAGGCTATCAGTGACCTTGCAGAAGGCGTCTGTTTTCGGCAGGCCGCGGTTGAGCTTGCTGAATTCGTAATCCATAAAGCCGATATCGAACGAGGCGTTATGAATGACAAGCTCGGCGCCTTTGATGTAGTCGATGAACTCATCAGCGACGTCGGCAAAGGTGGGTTTATCCAGCAAGAATTCATCGGCAATCCCGTGAACGCCAAAGGCTTCCGGGTCCACCAGCCGATCTGGCTTCAGGTAAACGTGAAAGTTATTGCCGGTAAGACGGCGGTTAACCACCTCTACCGCACCGATCTCGATGATCTTATGCCCTTCATAGTGAGCACCGATCTGGTTCATACCCGTCGTTTCGGTATCGAGAACGATGATCCTGTCGGCGTTATGTGTGTCTGCAATACTCATTCTGTCAGCCTGTTCTTATTAACGACGACATTGTAATCAACCTGACCTGGCGTTCAAAGGCTAATTCACACGGACTTTTTTGCCGTGCTGCCGGAGACCGTTTATGTCAGACTTACCGTTTTGATTACAGGATGTCTGCCAGGATGCGTAAACAGGTAGAGATTTACACTGATGGCTCGTGCCTCGGCAATCCGGGCCCAGGGGGTTACGGCGCCATTTTGCGGTATCGACAGCACGAAAAAACCTTCAATGAAGGCTTTCGCCTGACCACCAACAACCGCATGGAGTTGATGGCCGCGATTGTGGCCCTTGAGGCACTGAAAGAGCATTGCGATATTGTGCTGAGTACCGACAGCCAGTATGTCCGCCAGGGGATCACCCAGTGGATCCACAACTGGAAAAAACGCGGCTGGAAAACCGCGGACAAAAAACCGGTAAAGAATGTCGATCTCTGGCAACGCCTGGATGCGGCGCTCAGCCAGCATAAAATCCAGTGGGAATGGGTGAAAGGCCACGCCGGACATCCTGAAAACGAACGCTGCGACGAACTGGCGCGCGCTGCTGCGCTCAATCCGCAGCATGACGATGTGGGGTATAAACCGGAAGCCTGATCAGGGCTTTCGGTACTGCCGCGTGGCACCTACAGCGGGGCGCAACTGGGTCTTGGCTTTGCCTGGCTTCATTGGATTGAGCGTCAGGGGGATGGTTCTTTTGCGCGCCACAATCAGCTGCATGCAGCCCAGCGCCGGAAAATGGGTGCTGAGCATTTTCCCGCCCTGCCGCGTCCAGGGTATCACCTGAAAACCGCTCTGGTGCATCACCTCAAAATTGAGCAGCGAGAGCCAGTCCAGCTGGCGCATCAGGGTGAACATGCGGCTGTTATACGGCGGGGTGCGACGCAGCACCGGCACCAGCTTTCTGAGCCCCATCAGACTCATCGGATTAAAGCCACTGATAATCAGCCAGCCATCATCAATCAAAACCCGATCGGCTTCCCGCAGTAAACGGTGCGGGTCATCGCACCAGGGCAGCGAATGTGCCAGCAGGCACGCGTCAACGGACTTCTCGGCAAAAGGAAGCTGCAGCGGATTGGCCTTCACCTGAACGGGTTCACCGCCCAGCGAAACATTGACCTGATGCGAGATGGCGCAGCTTTCAGAGTTGATTTCCGCGCTCAGATTGCCAATCTTAAGCAGGTGAAAACCATACATTTTCGCAAACCAGGGCTTAAGCTGTAACTCGAGCGCTTCACGATAGTATTCACCCCAGGGCAACTCCGCCCAGTGTTTCGGTGCGGTAACAATCTGAGGTATCCTTGCCGGTTTCATCAAAACACCCGCCACGCTATGAGAGGTAATGTATGAATCTTAACAGTATTTCTGCTTTTCAGGACAATTACATCTGGGTTTTAAGCAATGATGAGGGTCGTTGCGTAATTGTCGATCCTGGCGAGGCGGAGCCAGTGTTAAACGCCATAGAGCAAAACCAGTGGCAGCCGGAAGCCATTCTGCTCACGCACCATCATCATGACCATGTGGGCGGCGTGGCGGCACTCTGCGCAAAATTTCCTCATCTTGTGGTATACGGTCCTGCTGAGACACAAGATAAGGGGGCTACGCGCGTAGTAAAAGATGGCGAAAAGATCCTCATTCTTGCGTTGGAATTTTCTGTTATTGCCACACCGGGTCACACTTCTGGACATATTTCGTACTTTAGCTTCCCTTATCTTTTCTGTGGAGACACAATGTTTTCTGGCGGCTGCGGACGGCTCTTCGAAGGCACTCCAGCCCAGATGTACCAGTCCTTCCAGAAAATTAACGCTCTCCCCGACGACACCCTTATTTGTTGCGCACACGAATACACTTTAGCGAATATGAAGTTTGCGATGCATGTTCTGCCTGAGGATAGCGCGATTCAGGATTATTACCGCAAAGTGAATGAGTTACGTGCAAAAAACCAAAAAACACTGCCCGTAATTCTGAAAAATGAACGTAAAATTAATTTATTTCTTAGAACAAATGACATTGATTTAGTTAATAAAATTAAAGAAGAAACAAATATGTTACAACCTGAGGATTGTTTCGCGTGGTTAAGGGCAAAGAAAGATGACTTCTGACAATTGCATGTTGCCTTTTTAACTATTCGTCGTTATCATCGCTCGTCTTTTAAGCAACTATTGACACACACATGAAGGCAAAAGCGATATTACTCGCCTCTGTCCTGCTTGTGGGTTGCCAGTCGTCACAGAACACTGGCAACGTACAACAGCACGCACAGAGCCTTTCTGCAGCTGGTCAAGGGGAAGCAGGGAAGTTCACAAGTCAATCGCGATGGGCAGACGATGGGACGTCCTTCGCACAGGATCAAGACTTGTGGGTCTCTATTGGTGACGAGCTAAAGATGGGAATTCCGGAAAACAGCCGGATTCGCGAACAGAAACAGAAGTATTTAAGCAATAAGAGCTATCTCCACGATGTAACTTTACGGGCAGAGCCGTATATGTACTGGATAGCAGGGCAAGTTAAGAAACGTAACATGCCTATGGAACTGGTACTACTACCCATAGTGGAGAGCGCTTTTGACCCACACGCAACGTCTGGCGCCAAGGCCGCAGGTCTTTGGCAGATCATACCGAGCACAGGGCGCAATTATGGTTTAAAACAGACCCGCAACTACGATGCGCGTCGTGATGTGGTCGCCTCGACGACTGCCGCTCTCGATATGATGCAACGTCTGAACAAGATGTTCGACGGTGACTGGCTGCTGACTGTCGCTGCGTACAACAGCGGTGAGGGTCGTGTACTGAAGGCAATGAAAGCGAATAAAGCACGGGGTAAACCTACCGACTTTTGGTCGCTTCCACTGCCACGGGAAACCAAATTATACGTACCTAAAATGCTGGCTTTGAGTGAAATCTTCAAAAACAGCAAACAGTACGGCGTGCAGCTGCCGACCTCGGACGAAAGTCGTGCGCTGGCGAGAGTGCGTATCAACAATCCTGTTGAACTGAAACAGGTTGCGGATATGGCAGGTATCTCGGTGACCAAACTGAAAGCCTTCAACGCAGGTGTGAAGGGCTCTACGTTAGGTACCAGCGGACCAAAATACGTTCTGGTGCCGCAGAAACACGCTGAACAGTTACGGGTATCGTTAGCGTCGGGTGAGATTGCAGCGGTTCAGTCTACGCTGATTGCGGATAACACACCGCTAAATAGCCGTAGCTATCGGGTACGTACAGGCGATACGCTTTCAGGCATTGCTTCACGTCTTGGCGTGAGCACGAAAGATCTGCAGCAGTGGAACAAGCTGCGTGGCTCTACCCTGAAAGTGGGTCAGAACCTGACGATTGGTGCGGGTAACAGCGCACAGCGTCTCGCCAATAATAGCGATAGCATTACCTATCGCGTACAAAAAGGCGATTCGCTTTCCAGTATTGCCAAGCGTCACGGCGTGAACATCAAAGATGTGATGCGCTGGAACAGCGATACGGACAATCTGCAGCCTGGTGACCGGATAACGTTGTTTGTGAAAAACAACGCCACACCGGATTCCTGATTTCAGAGACCTGATGTAAAAAGGCACCGATTCCCCTCGGTGCCTTTTTTGTTTATCCCGCCTTTTGGGCTTCAGCCAGGAGGATATCGCTGGTAAAGGAGCCCTCTTCCTGCAGCTCAAAGTAGGTTTTGACCTCGGCCGAGGCACTCTCCTGATACAGCCGGATCGCCTGGCTCAACGCCTCTGGCGTGCGCATACGCGCAATCCACGAAGAAAACTCCAGCCTTAATCTGTCTGTCTGCAGCGACCGTGAGATCAGCCCGGCATCGGTGAACATGGACAACCACTCGCCGCTGGAATAGTTGCGGACATGCGAGGTATCCCGCAACGCTTCTACCGTCTGTAACCAGATATCACGTACCGGATGCCCCGGCGACATAATATCCATGATGATAACCAGCCCACCCGGCTTCAGCACCCGCTTAACTTCGCGCAACGCCTGACCGACATCGTGCCAGTGGTGCGCCGAGTAGCGACTGATCACAATATCAAACATTTCATCGTCAAAGGGTAACGATTCTGCATAGCCCTGACGGGTGGCAATATTACTCAGCCCCTTCTCGCTGGCTGCGGCGGCAACCACCTCCAGCATCTGGCTGGATAAGTCATATGCCGTCACCTGAGCCACCTGCTGCGCTGCCACAAAGCTGGCATGACCTGCCCCGCAGCCTAAATCCAGGACGCTGGCTTTCGGAAAATCGGCCAGACGTTCAGCCAGACGCTGCAAATCGCGCCCCGATGCGTGAACCGCACTGGTGAGGTAGGCCTTAGCCTGAGAGCCAAACTGTTTTTCTACGTTGTCATGATGGGACTGTGTTGTCATTTTGCTGTCCTTCGGTTGATGAAAAATAAAGGGCAGCACCCGTACAGGCCTGCCCCACGGCAGACCTGACGCACCTCTATCTTTCAGGTTTGCCGGGACTGAATTCAACGAGTAGCGGATTGTGATCGGATGCGCGAGTAACCAGCACAGAGGCTTCACTCACGTTCAGACCACGATAGAAGACAAAATCGAGCGGACGACCAAAGGCCTTGCGCCGCTGGTCATCGGTAAAACGTACTTCGCGCAGCGACATCTCACGCGCAAAGCGATAAAGCGCATTCATTCGCGGACGGCTCCAGGCATTGAAATCGCCAGCCATAACCACCGGGCCGCTGTGATGGGCAATCTGATCGCCGATAGGCAGCAGCTGCTTGCTGTAGACATCGACGCCAAGGCTGAAGTTAACCGCGTGGATATTGACCACCATCAGTAGCCGGGTATCCGGCAGCGGGTAGACGGTGACCAGAGCGGATTTCGCCAGGCGCAGGAGCGGCTCGCGTTCGCGCAGTGGGCAGCAATAGACGGGATGAGCGGCAGAGAGCGTCATCACCCCTGACGGATGCTGAGGTAAGACAAATGCCGGCACCTGGTCAGCAGCGAGATAGTTAGTGGTCGCAAACCTGACCAGTTCAGGTGTGGTTTGCGCCTCCTGCAGCAGCACCAGATGAGCATCTTTACCAAAATTCTGCAGGACGGATAACCATTCGGCGCGTTGCTGTTTAAAGATATTCCATACCAGCACCCGAATTTTTTCGTCGCTGCTTAAAGGCGCACCCGCAGGCAATGCCTGGCCAATGCTCGCAAACGACCCCGGAGGTAAAATTCGCTCCGCTGGCTGTCCGGCAACATAACGCATGGCATAGGTATTTTTTCGCACGGTGTGAAACGACCCCTATCAACTAGAACCCGTCCAGAAACAGGAGCGGGTTCTAATGTTATAGGGTTTTCAGCTCACACTTTCAACGCTATTACTAAGAAACTACTGAGTAACTAAGAATCTGCTGAGCTGTTTTATCGGTAAGTACTTACATACAATTATCCGAGAGCAACGCGCGTGGGCTTATCCAGGCGGCCGCTCAGGCCGATCAACAGAAACGCCACGAGAACGATGACTGCTCCAATCCACGGCGTTTGCGACAGACCAAAGTGCTCAACCGTCTGCCCACCAATAATGGAACCCAGTGCGATACCGACATTAAACGCGGCGATATTAAGACCGGAAGCGACATCCACGGCGTTGGGTGTATAGAGTTCGGCTTTCTGCACGACGTAGACCTGCAAACCCGGTACGTTGCCGAAGGCGAAGATCCCCATTACCAGTACCGTACCCAGCGCGGCATACTGTATGGAAGCAGTGAACTGGAAGACCAGTAAAAGCACAACCAGGGCAGCAAAGATAATTTTCAGCGCCGGGACAGCACCATGCTTATCGGCCAGCTTTCCGCCCCAGATATTGCCTATCGCTACTGAAACGCCATAGCCCAGCAGGATCCAGCTTACTGCGCCCGGTGAAAAGCCAGCCAGATCCTGCATCATTGGCGCCAGGAAGGTAAATGCGGTAAACACGCCGCCATAGCCCAGCGCCGTAATGGCATAGATCATCAGTAAACGAGGATGAGTCAGCACTTTTAGTTGGTCGCGCAGCGTCGCTGCCGCGCGTCCCGGAATAGTGGACGGGATCAGCACCAGACTGCTAATCAGCGCAATCACGCCCAGCAGAGAGACCGCCAGGAAGGTTTCACGCCAGCCAAAATGTTGCCCAATAAAGGTGCCCAGCGGTACACCCGTCACCAGGGCTACGGTTAAACCGCCAAACATAATGGCAATAGCAGAGGCCGCTTTCTCTTTCGGCACCAGGCTCGTCGCAATTGTCGAGCCGATGGAGAAGAAGACGCCATGAGCCAGCCCCGTCAGGAGGCGGGCAATGACCAGGGTTGTGTAATCAGGTGCCTGCCAGGCAAGGATGTTGCCTGCGGTAAACAGCACCATCAACGCCATCAGCAGCTGTTTACGCGGCAGACGGCCTGTGAGTGCGGTCAGTACCGGTGCGCCGATAGCCACACCGAGGGCATAGATAGAAACCAGTAAACCCGCCGAAGGCAGCGAGATGGCAAGTTGGTCAGCAATCGTAGGAACCAGACCTACAATAACAAATTCAGTCGTGCCGATTGCAAAGGCACTGATCGTCAGGGCAAGTAGCGCCAGAGGCATAAATAACTCCGTCTCATCAGGATTAAGATGACACGGAGTATGCTCCAGTGTTTAAATAACAAAAATGCTCAAAATATCAATATAATTTTGCGGATAAAGCAATAATGAAAGCAACGTCTGAGGAGCTGGCGATATTTGTCGCCGTCGTTGAGAGCGGCAGTTTTAGCCGTGCCGCGGAACAGCTGGGACAGGCTAATTCAGCCGTCAGCCGATCGGTGAAAAAGCTGGAGATGAAGCTGGGCGTCAGCCTGCTTAACCGGACGACCCGGCAACTGAGCCTGACCGAAGAAGGCGAACGCTATTTTCGCCGCGTGCAGTCTATTCTGCAGGAGATGGCCGCCGCAGAGACAGAGATCATGGAGACGCGCAGCACGCCACGCGGGCTTCTGCGTATCGATGCGGCGACCCCCGTGGTGCTGCATTTCCTGATGCCTTTAATTAAACCTTTCCGCGAACGTTATCCGGAAATGACGCTCTCTCTGGTCTCTTCAGAAACATTTATCAACCTGATTGAGCGCAAGGTGGATGTGGCGATCCGCGCGGGGACGCTGACCGATTCCAGCCTGCGGGCACGCCCTCTGTTCACCAGTTATCGCAAAATCATCGCCTCCCCGGCCTATATTGCCCGTTTCGGCAGGCCTGAGACGATAGAAGAACTGAAGCAGCATCTCTGCCTGGGCTTTACGGAGCCGGTATCCCTTAATACATGGCCTCTCGCCTGCCATGACGGCCAGCTGCATGAAGTGGTTTGCGGTTTATCATCCAACAGCGGCGAGACGCTCAAACAGTTATGCCTTGAAGGAAATGGGATTGCCTGCCTGTCGGATTATATGATTGATAAAGAGATTGCGCGGGGGGAGTTAGTCGAGCTGATGGCAGACAAGCGCCTGCCGGTAGAGATGCCTTTCAGCGCGGTTTATTATAGTGACAGAGCGGTAAGCACCCGCATCCGGGCCTTTATTGATTTTCTGAGCGAGCATGTAAAACAGCTCCCGAAGGAGCTGTGAGAGGGTTCAGGGTACAGAGGGCGGGCTAGATTAGTCCCACTTCGGTGCCAGGCCTTCCGGGCTAACCAGACGATCGTTGCAGTCGAGTGCCGCGATCGCTTTTTTGTCATCCAGATCCAGCTTCAGATCCTGTGCCAGCAGATTGCTCGCCAGGTTTTCACGCTTGGTTGAAGAAGGGATCACTGCATAACCCTCCCCCATCGCCCACGCCAGGATAACCTGTGCTGCGGTGGCATTATGTTTGGCAGCAATACGCAGAATGGTTTCGTCTTTCAGCACCTTACCGTAAGCCAGCGTCATGTAAGAGGTAATATGGATGCCATGCTGCTGCGCCCACTCTACCACCTCACGGTTTTGCAGGTAAGGAGATAGTTCGATCTGGTTGGTGGCGATATTTTCTGCGCCAACTGCGGCAATCGCTTTTTCCATCAACGGGATAGTGAAGTTAGAAATGCCAATTTCACGCGTCAGCCCCTGGGCTTTGGCTTCCAGTAATGCCTGCATAAACTCTTCAACTGACACGGCGTCGTTTGGTGATGGCCAGTGGATCAGGGTCAGATCCACATAATCGGTGCGCAGCTTTTTCAGGCTCTCTTTCAGGCTTGGGATTAATTTCTCTTTGCTGAGGTTCTCAATCCAGATCTTGGTGGTAATAAAAAGCGCGTCGCGTGGTACGCCGCTCTCTGCGATCGCCTGCCCCACAGCGGATTCGTTGTCGTAGATTTGGGCAGTATCAATCGTCCGATAGCCCAGTTCGAGGGCAGTTTTAACGGATGCAATAACCACGTCGTCTTTCAGGCGGAAAGTGCCAAGACCGAATGCAGGGATAGACATGAAATTCCTCTTTTCTTCATCATGTTTGTTAATGAAGAGGATTATCTCTGGCGGGGATATGTGAAAAAAGATCGTATTAAGCAGAGGATTTTTGCGTTTACAGCAATAATCAAACAACAGGCAAGAAAAAAGCCCTGAGCGTGAGCTCAGGGCTTCTTAATAAGTGGCGGAACGGACGGGACTCGAACCCGCGACCCCCTGCGTGACAGGCAGGTATTCTAACCGACTGAACTACCGCTCCACCGTATTTTTTGTAATTACCAGATATTGTTCTGGTTTATTACGTAATTTGATGCCTGGCAGTTCCCTACTCTCGCATGGGGAGGCCCCACACTACCATCGGCGCTACGGCGTTTCACTTCTGAGTTCGGCATGGGGTCAGGTGGGACCACCGCGCTACAGCCGCCAGGCAAATTCTGTAATCTGTATCAGCTGAAAATCTCTCAAACCCACCGAAACAGCTTCGGCGTTGTAAGGTTAAGCCTCACGGTTCATTAGTACCGGTTAGCTCAACGCATCGCTGCGCTTACACACCCGGCCTATCAACGTCGTCGTCTTCAACGTTCCTTCAGGACCCTCAAAGGGTCAGGGAGAACTCATCTCGGGGCAAGTTTCGTGCTTAGATGCTTTCAGCACTTATCTCTTCCGCATTTAGCTACCGGGCAGTGCCATTGGCATGACAACCCGAACACCAGTGATGCGTCCACTCCGGTCCTCTCGTACTAGGAGCAGCCCCCCTCAATTCTCCAGCGCCCACGGCAGATAGGGACCGAACTGTCTCACGACGTTCTAAACCCAGCTCGCGTACCACTTTAAATGGCGAACAGCCATACCCTTGGGACCTACTTCAGCCCCAGGATGTGATGAGCCGACATCGAGGTGCCAAACACCGCCGTCGATATGAACTCTTGGGCGGTATCAGCCTGTTATCCCCGGAGTACCTTTTATCCGTTGAGCGATGGCCCTTCCATACAGAACCACCGGATCACTATGACCTGCTTTCGCACCTGCTCGAGCCGTCACTCTCGCAGTCAAGCCAGCTTATGCCATTGCACTAACCTCCTGATGTCCGACCAGGATTAGCTGACCTTCGTGCTCCTCCGTTACTCTTTAGGAGGAGACCGCCCCAGTCAAACTACCCACCAGACACTGTCCGCAACCCGGATTACGGGTCCACGTTAGAACACCAGCCATTAAAGGGTGGTATTTCAAGGACGGCTCCATGCAGACTGGCGTCCACACTTCAAAGCCTCCCACCTATCCTACACATCAAGGACCAGTGTTCAGTGTCAAGCTATAGTAAAGGTTCACGGGGTCTTTCCGTCTTGCCGCGGGTACACTGCATCTTCACAGCGATTTCAATTTCACTGAGTCTCGGGTGGAGACAGCCTGGCCATCATTACGCCATTCGTGCAGGTCGGAACTTACCCGACAAGGAATTTCGCTACCTTAGGACCGTTATAGTTACGGCCGCCGTTTACCGGGGCTTCGATCAAGAGCTTCGCGTTGCCGCTAACCCCATCAATTAACCTTCCGGCACCGGGCAGGCGTCACACCGTATACGTCCACTTTCGTGTTTGCACAGTGCTGTGTTTTTAATAAACAGTTGCAGCCAGCTGGTATCTTCGACTGATTTCAGCTCCACCCGCAGGGGCTTCACCTACATATCAGCGTGCCTTCTCCCGAAGTTACGGCACCATTTTGCCTAGTTCCTTCACCCGAGTTCTCTCAAGCGCCTTGGTATTCTCTACCTGACCACCTGTGTCGGTTTGGGGTACGATTTGATGTTACCTGATGCTTAGAGGCTTTTCCTGGAAGCAGGGCATTTGTTGCTTCAGCACCGTAGTGCCTCGTCATCACACCTCAGCGTTAAAAGGTACCGGATTTACCTGGAACCTCCGCCTACATGCTTAAACCGGGACAACCGTCGCCCGGCCAACATAGCCTTCTCCGTCCCCCCTTCGCAGTAACACCGAGTACAGGAATATTAACCTGTTTCCCATCGACTACGCCTTTCGGCCTCGCCTTAGGGGTCGACTCACCCTGCCCCGATTAACGTTGGACAGGAACCCTTGGTCTTCCGGCGAGCGGGCTTTTCACCCGCTTTATCGTTACTTATGTCAGCATTCGCACTTCTGATACCTCCAGCATGCCTCACAGCACACCTTCGCAGGCTTACAGAACGCTCCCCTACCCAACAACACATAGTGTCGCTGCCGCAGCTTCGGTGCATGGTTTAGCCCCGTTACATCTTCCGCGCAGGCCGACTCGACCAGTGAGCTATTACGCTTTCTTTAAATGATGGCTGCTTCTAAGCCAACATCCTGGCTGTCTGTGCCTTCCCACATCGTTTCCCACTTAACCATGACTTTGGGACCTTAGCTGGCGGTCTGGGTTGTTTCCCTCTTCACGACGGACGTTAGCACCCGCCGTGTGTCTCCCGTGATAACATTCCTCGGTATTCGCAGTTTGCATCGGGTTGGTAAGCCGGGATGGCCCCCTAGCCGAAACAGTGCTCTACCCCCGAGGATGAATTCACGAGGCGCTACCTAAATAGCTTTCGGGGAGAACCAGCTATCTCCCGGTTTGATTGGCCTTTCACCCCCAGCCACAGGTCATCCGCTAATTTTTCAACATTAGTCGGTTCGGTCCTCCAGTTAGTGTTACCCAACCTTCAACCTGCCCATGGCTAGATCACCGGGTTTCGGGTCTATACCCTGCAACTTAACGCCCAGTTAAGACTCGGTTTCCCTTCGGCTCCCCTATACGGTTAACCTTGCTACAGAATATAAGTCGCTGACCCATTATACAAAAGGTACGCAGTCACACCCGAAGGTGCTCCCACTGCTTGTACGTACACGGTTTCAGGTTCTTTTTCACTCCCCTCGCCGGGGTTCTTTTCGCCTTTCCCTCACGGTACTGGTTCACTATCGGTCAGTCAGGAGTATTTAGCCTTGGAGGATGGTCCCCCCATATTCAGACAGGATACCACGTGTCCCGCCCTACTCTTCGAGTTCACAGCATGTGTGCTTTCGTGTACGGGAGTATCACCCTGTACCCTGCGACTTTCCAGACGCTTCCACTAACACACAAGCTGATTCAGACTCCGGGCTGCTCCCCGTTCGCTCGCCGCTACTGGGGGAATCTCGGTTGATTTCTTTTCCTCGGGGTACTTAGATGTTTCAGTTCCCCCGGTTCGCCTCGTTAGCCTATGTATTCAGCTAACGATAGTGTGACGAATCACACTGGGTTTCCCCATTCGGACATCGCCGGGTCAAGGGTTCATATCACCTCGCCGGCGCTTTTCGCAGATTAGCACGTCCTTCATCGCCTCTGACTGCCAGGGCATCCACCGTGTACGCTTAGTCGCTTAACCTCACAACCCGAAGCTGTTTCACTTCGCGTTGTGAAAATTTGAGAGACTCGAACACACTTAACGTGTGTCGTTTCAATTTTCAGCTTGATCCAGATTTTTAAAGAGCAAAACTTCGCAGCGCACCTTCGCAGGTACACTCTGAAGTTTTCAGGTTGTGCAGTAAAGATGGTGGAGCTATGCGGGATCGAACCGCAGACCTCCTGCGTGCAAGGCAGGCGCTCTCCCAGCTGAGCTATAGCCCCATCGTGGTCAATCTCTTCAAATTTGCATCGCAAATTTGGTAGGCCTGAGTGGACTTGAACCACCGACCTCACCCTTATCAGGGGTGCGCTCTAACCACCTGAGCTACAAGCCTGCAGAGATTTTTTACTGCTAATTTTCATCAGACAATCTGTGTGAGCACTGCAAAGGCAGGTTCTTTAAGGTAAGGAGGTGATCCAACCGCAGGTTCCCCTACGGTTACCTTGTTACGACTTCACCCCAGTCATGAATCACAAAGTGGTAAGCGCCCTCCCGAAGGTTAAGCTACCTACTTCTTTTGCAACCCACTCCCATGGTGTGACGGGCGGTGTGTACAAGGCCCGGGAACGTATTCACCGTAGCATTCTGATCTACGATTACTAGCGATTCCGACTTCATGGAGTCGAGTTGCAGACTCCAATCCGGACTACGACGCACTTTATGAGGTCCGCTTGCTCTCGCGAGGTCGCTTCTCTTTGTATGCGCCATTGTAGCACGTGTGTAGCCCTACTCGTAAGGGCCATGATGACTTGACGTCATCCCCACCTTCCTCCAGTTTATCACTGGCAGTCTCCTTTGAGTTCCCGGCCTAGCCGCTGGCAACAAAGGATAAGGGTTGCGCTCGTTGCGGGACTTAACCCAACATTTCACAACACGAGCTGACGACAGCCATGCAGCACCTGTCTCAGAGTTCCCGAAGGCACCAAGCCATCTCTGGCAAGTTCTCTGGATGTCAAGAGTAGGTAAGGTTCTTCGCGTTGCATCGAATTAAACCACATGCTCCACCGCTTGTGCGGGCCCCCGTCAATTCATTTGAGTTTTAACCTTGCGGCCGTACTCCCCAGGCGGTCGACTTAACGCGTTAGCTCCGGAAGCCACGCCTCAAGGGCACAACCTCCAAGTCGACATCGTTTACGGCGTGGACTACCAGGGTATCTAATCCTGTTTGCTCCCCACGCTTTCGCACCTGAGCGTCAGTCTTTGTCCAGGGGGCCGCCTTCGCCACCGGTATTCCTCCAGATCTCTACGCATTTCACCGCTACACCTGGAATTCTACCCCCCTCTACAAGACTCAAGCCTGCCAGTTTCAAATGCAGTTCCCAGGTTGAGCCCGGGGATTTCACATCTGACTTAACAGACCGCCTGCGTGCGCTTTACGCCCAGTAATTCCGATTAACGCTTGCACCCTCCGTATTACCGCGGCTGCTGGCACGGAGTTAGCCGGTGCTTCTTCTGCGAGTAACGTCAATCACTGCGGTTATTAACCACAATGCCTTCCTCCTCGCTGAAAGTACTTTACAACCCGAAGGCCTTCTTCATACACGCGGCATGGCTGCATCAGGCTTGCGCCCATTGTGCAATATTCCCCACTGCTGCCTCCCGTAGGAGTCTGGACCGTGTCTCAGTTCCAGTGTGGCTGGTCATCCTCTCAGACCAGCTAGGGATCGTCGCCTAGGTGAGCCATTACCCCACCTACTAGCTAATCCCATCTGGGCACATCCGATGGCAAGAGGCCCGAAGGTCCCCCTCTTTGGTCTTGCGACGTTATGCGGTATTAGCTACCGTTTCCAGTAGTTATCCCCCTCCATCAGGCAGTTTCCCAGACATTACTCACCCGTCCGCCACTCGTCACCCGAGAGCAAGCTCTCTGTGCTACCGTTCGACTTGCATGTGTTAGGCCTGCCGCCAGCGTTCAATCTGAGCCATGATCAAACTCTTCAATTTAAGTTTGATGCTCGTGAATTAAACTTCGTAATGAATTACGTGTTCACTCAGAGACTTGGTATTCATTTTTCGTCCGAGGACGTTAAGAATCCATGTCACTTTGAGTGCCCACACAGATTGTCTGATAAATTGTTAAAGAGCAGTGCAACGCGGCTTTCGCTCACCGTTGCAAGGTGGCGTATATTACGCTTTCCTCTTTCAGAGTCAAGCGATTATTTTCGCTTTTCTCTTCAACCGGCCCGGCTGTTAGTGTGAAGTGATTCACATCCGCCGTGTCGATGGAGGCGCATTATAGGGAGTTCTCCGGCGCTGACAAGCGGAAAACGACAATTTTATTTCAACCGCTCACCTTTTCGCCATTATGCCTGGTTTTGCTGCTTTTTGATGGTTGCCGGCAGCACTGCCAGACTATTAATCACGCAATCCGCTGCATTTTCCGCTTCAGGCGTGACAGGCTTACCAGTACGCACAAGAATTTTATGACCCACGCCTGCCGCGGCAGCTGCCTGCATATCTTCCAGTTTATCGCCCACCATATATGAAGCGTTCATATCTATATGAAGGAACTCTTGTGCGGAAGTGAGCATACCCGGGTGTGGTTTTCGGCAATCACAGGTCTGGCGATACTCGTCTACGGTTCCCTGTGGGTGATGTGGACAATAATAGATACCGTCCAGATCAACGCCGCGATCCGCCAGTGACCAGTCCATCCATTCCGTTAAGGTCTCAAATTGTGCTTCGGTGAATTTACCGCGCGCGATGCCTGACTGGTTGGTGACGACCACCAGCGCAAATCCCATCTCTTTTAATTCACGCATGGCTTCAATAACGCCATCAATGAATTCAAATTCGTCTATCTCATGCACATAACCATGATCGACATTAATTGTGCCGTCACGATCGAGAAAAATTGCGGGTACTGATTTTGCCACCGGTTTGCTCCTGAATAGGGATGTCTGCGTAGTATCTCATGTTTCACTGCGCAAGAAAGTGCTCATCGCGCAGAGTTGGATTGATTTAGACGTCTGGATGCCTTAACATCCGTTTTGTTGACGGTCATCGCCCGTATCAGGCAGCAGAAAATGCCACGGCTAACTTACATACGATAAAAATAATCTAATGATTAAACTTTCGAATATCACCAAAGTGTTCCAGCAAGGGAACCGTACCATTCAGGCGTTGAACAACGTTAGCCTGCATGTTCCGGCTGGACAGATTTATGGCGTCATTGGCGCCTCAGGTGCAGGTAAAAGTACGCTCATTCGTTGCGTTAACTTGCTTGAACGCCCGACCGAAGGTCACGTTCAGGTTGATGGTACGGAACTGACCACGCTTTCAGAAGCAGAACTGACTAAAGCCCGCCGCCAGATTGGCATGATCTTCCAGCACTTTAACCTGCTCTCTTCGCGCACCGTGTTTGGCAACGTTGCCCTGCCGCTGGAGCTGGATAACACGCCCAAAGACGAAATTAAACGTCGCGTTACCGAACTGCTGGATCTGGTCGGTCTGAGCGAGAAGCACGACACCTTCCCGGCCAACTTGTCCGGCGGACAAAAACAGCGCGTGGCGATTGCGCGTGCGCTGGCCAGCAACCCAAAAGTATTGCTCTGTGACGAAGCCACCAGCGCCCTGGATCCGGCAACAACCCGCTCGATTCTGGAGCTGTTAAAGGACATTAACCGTCGACTGGGGCTGACCATTCTCCTTATTACGCACGAGATGGATGTGGTTAAGCGCATCTGCGACTGTGTGGCGGTGATAAGCCAGGGTGAACTGATTGAACAAGACACCGTCAGCGAAGTGTTCTCGCATCCGAAAACCCCACTGGCGCAGCAGTTTATTCAGGCCACGCTGCATCTGGATATTCCGGAAGACTATCTGGCACGTTTAAAGGCGCAACCAGAAGCAAACAGCGTTCCGATGCTGCGGATGGAGTTTACCGGCAAGTCAGTTGATGCCCCGCTGCTGTCTGAAACCGCCCGCCGCTTCAATGTGAATAACAACATTATTAGCGCGCAGATGGATTACGCCGGTGGCGTGAAGTTCGGCATCATGCTGACTGAAATGCACGGTACGCAAGAAGATACGCAGGCGGCGATCGCCTGGCTGCAAGAGCATCATGTAAAAGTTGAGGTACTGGGTTATGTCTGAGGCAATGATGTGGTTGCTGGCACGTGGCGTTTGGGAAACGCTGGCGATGACCTTCGTATCCGGCTTCTTCGGTTTTGTTATTGGCCTGCCGGTGGGCGTGCTGCTGTACGTCACCCGTCCGGGTCAGATTATTGAGAACGCAAAACTTTACCGCACGCTCTCCGCGCTGGTGAACATCTTCCGTTCCATTCCCTTCATCATTCTGTTGGTATGGATGATCCCCTTCACCCGCGTTATTGTGGGCACGTCCATTGGCCTGCAGGCTGCCATCGTCCCCCTGACCGTGGGTGCTGCGCCGTTTATCGCCCGTATGGTTGAGAACGCGCTGTTAGAGATCCCGTCGGGGCTGATTGAAGCGTCCCGCGCGATGGGTGCGACGCCGATGCAGATTGTACGCAAAGTCTTACTGCCAGAAGCCCTGCCAGGTCTGGTCAACGCGGCCACCATCACGCTGATTACTCTGGTGGGTTACTCAGCGATGGGTGGTGCGGTAGGCGCCGGCGGTCTGGGACAGATCGGCTATCAGTATGGTTACATTGGCTACAATGCTACCGTTATGAATACCGTGCTGGTTCTGCTGGTTGTACTGGTTTATCTCATTCAATTCTCTGGCGATCGCATCGTCCGGGCTGTTACGCACAAATAACGTTACACAACACAAACTCGACGAGTTAAGGATAAAAACATGGCGTTTAAATTTAAGACCTTTGCTGCGGTAGGCGCGCTGATCGGCTCTCTGGCACTGGTAGGTTGTGGCCAGGACGAAAAAGATCCAAACCACATCAAAGTGGGCGTTATCGTCGGTGCGGAGCAGCAGGTTGCAGAGACGGCAGCGAAGGTGGCGAAAGAGAAGTATGGCCTGGACGTGGAGCTGGTGACTTTCAACGATTATGTTCTGCCTAACGAAGCGCTGAGCAAAGGCGATATCGATGCTAACGCCTTCCAGCACAAACCGTACCTGGATCAGCAGATCAAAGATCGTGGCTACAAGCTGGTTGCGGTAGGCAATACTTTCGTTTACCCAATCGCGGGCTACTCCAAAAAAATCAAATCATTAGAAGAACTGCAGGACGGTTCTCAGGTAGCAGTACCTAACGATCCAACCAACCTTGGTCGTTCCCTGCTGCTGCTGCAGAAAGTAGGTCTGATTAAACTGAAAGATGGTGTTGGCCTGCTGCCGACCGTTCTGGATGTGACCGAGAACCCAAAAAACCTGAAAATTGTTGAACTGGAAGCGCCACAGCTGCCACGTTCTCTGGATGATGCGCAGATCGCCCTGGCGGTTATCAACACCACTTACGCCAGCCAGATTAACCTGACGCCAGCGAAAGACGGTATCTTCGTGGAAGACAAAGACTCTCCGTACGTTAACCTGATCGTTACCCGCGAAGATAACAAAGATGCGGAAAACGTGAAGAAGTTCGTGCAGGCTTACCAGTCTGATGAAGTTTACCAGGAAGCAAACAAAGTCTTTAACGGTGGTGCAGTTAAAGGCTGGTAATCTTACCTTTGTGTAATATCATTCAGGACGGGCGTAAGCCCGTCTTGTCATTTATGCAGGCAACTGATTCAATATCTGACGATTTGATTATTCATTGAGGAAATAATATGCGTGCTTTACCGATCTGTCTTTTAGCACTGATGCTGAGCGGTTGTTCTATGCTAAGCAGATCTCCTGTTGAACCTGTTAAAAGCACAGCAACCCCGCCGAAAGTGGAGCCTGAAAAGCCAAAAGCACCACGTCCTGCGCCGGTCAGAATCTATACCAAGGCTGAAGATTTAGTGGGTAAACCGTTCCGCGATCTGGGTGAAGTCTCCGGCGAATCTTGCCAGGCTACCAACCAGGATTCTCCTCCAAATATTCCTACTGCGCGTAAACGCATGCAGATCAATGCCTCTAAAATGAAGGCCAATGCGGTTCTGCTGCACAGCTGCGAGGTCACCAGCGGCACACCTGGCTGCTATCGTCAGGCCGTTTGCGTAGGTTCAGCCCTTAACGTCTCGGCGAAATGAGTGCATTCCAGTTCGAGCAGATAGGCGTTATTCGCTCACCCTATAAAGAGAAGTTTGCCGTGCCACGCCAGCCTGGTCTGGTGAAAAGCTGTAGCGGCGAACTTCACTTGCTCGCGCCGTATAATCAGGCCGATGCCGTGCGCGGACTGGAAGCGTTCAGCCACCTGTGGGTGCTGTTTATCTTTCATCAGACCATGGCTGGCGGCTGGCGCCCTACTGTGCGCCCACCTCGTCTCGGCGGTAACGCCCGAATGGGAGTGTTTGCCACACGCTCGACCTTTCGTCCAAACCCTGTCGGTATGTCGCTCATCGAACTGAAAGGCATTCGCTGCCAGAAAGATCAGGTGATTCTGGAGCTTGGCAGCCTGGATCTGGTGGACGGTACACCCGTAGTGGATATCAAACCTTATCTGCCCTTTGCCGAAGCCTTGCCGGATGCGCGTGCCAGCTACGCCCAGCAGGCCCCCCAGGCAGATACGCCGGTCTGGTTTACCGATGCGCTCACCCCCCAGTTGATCCAGCTGGAAAAGCGCTATCCTCGCCTGCAGGAATTTATCATCGACGTGCTGGCCCAGGATCCCCGTCCAGCCTATCGCAAAGAGGAAGAGGCAGGGAAAACCTACGCCGTCCTGCTGCTGGATTTTAACGTTCGCTGGCGCGTTACCGCGGCCGGCTTCGAAGTGTTTGCCCTCGAGCCTCAGTAATTTTATCCTCTTCTCTTTTGGCATCTTTGCCACACTGGTAAACTAAACCACTTTTTTTGTGTCAGGCTGCCGGTCAGCCTGTTCCACTCTTCGAAATGGAACCGTAACAACATGCGTACTAGCCAATATCTGCTCTCCACTCTGAAGGAGACACCTGCCGACGCCGAGGTGATCAGCCACCAGCTGATGCTGCGCGCCGGGATGATCCGCAAGCTGGCCTCCGGGTTATACACCTGGTTGCCGACCGGCGTGCGCGTCCTGAAAAAAGTCGAAAACATCGTGCGTGAAGAGATGAATAACGCCGGTGCTATCGAGGTGTTAATGCCGGTAGTTCAGCCCTCTGAACTGTGGCAGGAGAGTGGTCGCTGGGAGCAGTATGGTCCGGAACTGCTGCGTATTGCCGATCGTGGCGATCGTCCATTCGTTCTCGGCCCAACGCATGAAGAGGTCATTACCGATCTGATCCGCAACGAGCTGAGCTCATACAAGCAGCTGCCGCTGAACTTCTTCCAGATCCAGACCAAATTCCGTGATGAAGTGCGTCCACGTTTTGGCGTCATGCGCTCTCGCGAATTCCTGATGAAAGATGCTTACTCTTTCCACACTTCTCAGGAATCGCTGCAGGAGACCTATGACAAGATGTACGAAGCGTACAGCAAAATCTTCTCCCGCATGGGGCTGGATTTCCGCGCCGTTCAGGCTGATACCGGTTCTATCGGCGGTAGCGCATCCCATGAGTTCCAGGTGCTGGCACAGAGCGGTGAAGACGATGTGATCTTCTCTGACTCCTCTGATTACGCCGCGAACATTGAGTTTGCAGAAGCTCTGGCGCCAAAAGCACCGCGTGCTGCGGCAACCGAAGAGATGAAGCTGGTTGATACACCAAACGCGAAAACCATCGCCGAGTTGGTTGAGCAGTTCAATCTGCCGATCGAAAAAACGGTTAAAACCCTGCTGGTGAAATCCACCGAAGGCAGCGCCTACCCGCTGGTTGCTCTGCTGGTCCGTGGCGATCACGAGTTGAACGAAGTGAAAGCCGAGAAGCTGCCACAGGTTGCAAGCCCGTTAACCTTCGCAACGGAAGCGGAAATCCGCGCTGTCGTCAACGCCGGCCCGGGTTCCCTGGGTCCGGTGAATATGCCTGTTCCTGTTGTGGTTGACCGCACGGTTGCCGCGATGAGCGACTTCTCTGCTGGCGCGAACATCGACGGCAAACACTATTTCGGCATTAACTGGGATCGCGACGTCGAGACGCCAGAAGTGGCGGATATTCGTAACGTGGTGGCAGGCGATCCAAGCCCGGACGGCAACGGCACCCTGATGATCAAACGCGGTATCGAAGTCGGGCATATCTTCCAGTTGGGTGATAAATACTCCCGCGCGCTGAACGCCGCCGTTCAGGGTGAAGATGGCCGTAACCAGATCCTGACCATGGGCTGCTACGGTATTGGGGTGACCCGTGTGGTTGCTGCTGCTATTGAGCAGAACTACGACGAGCGTGGCATTGTCTGGCCGGACAACATCGCTCCGTTCCAGGTGGCGATCCTGCCGATGAACATGCATAAGTCCTACCGTGTGCAGGAGCTGGCGGAAAAACTCTACAGCGAGCTGCGTGCGCAGGGTATCGAAGTGCTGATGGACGATCGTAAAGAGCGCCCAGGCGTGATGTTTGCGGATATGGAGCTGATCGGCATTCCGCACACCATCGTGATCGGCGATCGTAACCTCGACAATGACGAGATCGAGTATAAGTATCGTCGTAACGGTGAGAAGCAGATGATCAAAACCGGTGACGTGCTTGATTATCTGGTGAAAGCCATCAAGGCGTAAGCCATAAAAAAACCCCGCTGATACGGGGTTTTTTATTGTCGCTATTTGCTGTCGCAGTTTTTGCCCGCTTCAAAGCGGGCGTCTCTGTCCGGTACCAGCATTTTGACTTTTTCAACACTGTCCGGATTGGCCTCAAGAGTAAAATGTCCGTTCACGGTGAGCAGCACCGGTTTCGTATCATTTCCGCGCGCCGCCGCGTAATCTCGCTCCAGCTGCGCGTTATTCGCCACGCTCACCTTTTTGCCGGTGGCACAGTCGGTGAAGCTCGCCGCATCGGCCATATAGAAATACATGCCGCGCATCGCCATTGGCGTTGATGGCAGGGCTGCGTTAACGGGCGCCAGCGTGTAGTTAAACTGCGACTCAATCGGATTCCCTTCCCGATCGAGCATCTCCAGCCCTTCGCCTTTCGCCCGGAAATAGTGCTTTTCGCCCTGCGTATCCGTCAGCACCAGCTTATCCGCTGTTCGCGCCCAGCTGCCGTAGCTGGCGAAAGAGGAAGGCGCTTTTGCCCCCTGATAATGTTGATTCATTACCCAGGTGCCATCTTTTTCCAGAAACAGTGAGGTTTCGATACCTTCGCAATCGGCGCAGGGTAAAACTCCCCGCCAGCTCTGCTGCATCGGTTTTAGCGCCTCTTCATGGGCTGGCTCCAGCGCCTGTACTTCTGCCCGGTTATGACATCCCATCAGGATGACCAGCGCACCTGCAGCCACCACTGAAAATATTGCTGTTTTCACATCAGATTCCTTTTCTCAACCCGCCTGCTCCCCGTTAATCCTGGGGACCTCGAACTTTGCCACGCAGTGCTTTGACGGTCGATTTTTGTGATTTAGAAGCCAGACGGCGCTCTTTCGATGCGCGTGTCGGGCGGGTTGCCCGCCGGCTTTTTTGCACTGCCGTTAACTCTTGTATTACCGCCACCAGCCGGGCAAGCGCGGCTTCCCGGTTCATCTCCTGGCTGCGGTATTCCTGCGCCTTGATAATAATGATGCCGTCAGAGGTGATCAGATGATGGCTGGCGGCGAGCAGGCGCTCTTTATAATACTCTGGCAGGCTGGATGCCCGAATGTCAAAGCGCAGATGAATCGCCGTTGAGGTTTTGTTCACATGCTGGCCCCCTGCTCCCTGGGCGCGGATCGCGGTGATCTCCACTTCATGATCGGGCAGGGCGACGGTTCGGGACACTACGATCATGAACGGGACTGCCAGGCTTCCGGATGAATTTCCAGATTATTCTCAGCATCCGACAGCCAGATGGCGCCATCCTGAATGGTTGCCTGCAGAATCATGGTTCGACCGGCAAATGCGCTCAGCCTAGCCAGTTGATCATCATCCAGATACCAGACAGACAGGTTGGCAAACTGGGCGCACTTATTCTTGTTCTGCTGCCACCAGATCTCCGCTGCGCGGCTGTTGTAGGTAAAGAGCGCCACTTCAGCAGATTGCGTGCAGGCTTTCTTAATGCGACGCTCATCCGGCAGGCCCAGCTCAATCCAGAGATCGATACCCAGATGATCGTTAAGCAGCCAGGCTTCCGGCTCGTCTTCCGCACTTAACCCGCGGGTAAATTGCAGGCGCTCATTGGCGTACTTAATCCATGCCAGCAGGCGCAGCATCATGCGCTCTTGCGTTTCGGAGGGATGACGCGCCAGCGTCAAGGTCGCATCCAGAAACTGATTGCGGTCTAAATCCGCCACATTGACCGCGGCTTTGTAAATTGTCGCTTTAAGCGCCATGAGAGAACTCCTTTCGAATCAGGTGCGCATTGTAGCGAAATCTCCGCCAAAAGGCTGTTACAGGCTTGAGAATGTCTGCGACATCAACCTGCTGATATTGCTTAAATGAGTATGGTATAGTCACCTTGCTAAACCGAGTTTATCTTCGTAGGCTTAATGGTATCTCACAGTAAAGTCAGTGCGCTGGCAGGAGGGGATGTGGATAATTATTGTGAGCTAATTCGCAAACGGTATGCGGAGATTGCCAGCGGCGATCTGGGGTATATCCCCGATGCGTTGGGCTGTGTATTGAAAGTTCTGAATGAAATGGCGTCGGATGACACGCTTTCAGAATCGGTCAGAGAAAAAGCAGCATATGCTGCTGCGAATTTACTGGTGAGCGATTATGTCAATGAATGATACCTATCAACCTATTAACTGCGATGACTACGACAACCTCGAACTCGCCTGCCAGCATCACCTGCTTCTTACGCTGGCGTTAAAAGATGGCGAAGTGCTGAAGGCCAAGGCGAACGATCTGGTTTCCCGTAAGAACGTGGAGTATCTGGTTGTGGAAGACGGCGGCGCAACGCGCGAACTGCGTCTCGATAAAATAGCCAGCTTCAGTCATCCCGAAATCGGCACCGTTGTGGTGAGCGAGTCCTGATCCTGTGTAACGGGCAGTCTGCTGCCCGTTACGTTTTCCACTCCAGCTCTACACCCCGATCCGCTTCAGCCGCCCCTTCATGCGTTACAAACGCCCCCGCCGCCGCCGCCAACGTATCTCCGTAGAATAGAAGCGGCGTGCTGTCCCGACGCCAGGGCGCAACGTTGAGTTCCTGCCAGATTTTTTTGATCTTGCGTCCGCCGTTTCGCCCGACAATGTGCAGCGTACCGCTGGCGCGAAAGCGCACCGTCACGGGCTCATCTGCCCGCGGCAGTCGAAGAGCGCCCCCCGCCTTGAGATGAAGCGTACCCAGCCCTTCTGGCAGAGAGAGGGGCCGATCCAGCAACGGCCAGTCGATAACCCGATCGGCCAGCGGGGCGTGGACTTTCACCCACCACAGCTGACCGCGAAAGCGACGGATCTCCCCTTCGCCGGAACGCAGCCGCGGTGCCGCATCTTCCCGGGCCAGCACCACCTCATCCCAGATGCGATTAAGCATGGCGCGTGACGGCATTAACGCCCCGTGCAGCGCCAGCCATCGGCGCAGCAACGCGGCCCGGCGTACCGTACTCATCGCCTGCAGCGGCGCGATAGCCAGCGCCCCGTCCGGAGACACTAAGGTTGAAAGCTCATCTGCCAACAGTTCATCCAGCAGGTGCTCCTGCTCCGCGCACAACGTGGCACTGCGGGAGGTGGCCTGAGCAAAATGCGGCCAGCGCTCTGCCAGCAGCGGCAGGACGCGCAGACGCAAAAAATTGCGGTCATAGCTGTCGTCCAGGTTGCTTTCATCCTCAATCCAGCGCAGATCCCAACGCTGGGCCCAGACCAGTAGCGAGTCTCGCGTTTCACCAAGAAGGGGACGGATTTGTTCAGTACCGGCAAAACGCGCCCGTGCGGGCATGGCCGACAGCCCTGCCGGGCCGCTGCCGCGCTTTAGCGCCAGCAGAAAGGTTTCACACTGATCGTCCAGATGTTGCGCCGTGACCAGCGCTTCATCCGGCAACAGGGCCTCACGAAAGGCGGCATAACGCGCTTTACGCGCCTGCGCCTCCAGCCCCAGCCCCTCCTCCGCCAGCGTTACCCGCGCCACGATCAGCGGGATATTCCACTGCTGGCACAGGTGCTGGCAATGGGCGACCCAGCTGTCGGCGTGAGGGCTCAGGCCGTGGTGGATATGGATAGCACGCAGTTCGAGGTCAGGCTCCTGTTTCCGCCACAGCATAAGCTGATGCAGCAATACGGTGGAATCCAGGCCACCGCTAAAGCCCACCAGCAGTCGGCGGTACGGGTGAAGAGCTTGCTGAAGGTCGGCTGTGGTCATCGTCGTCATTTATCCAGAAAGGTGCCCGGCACGTTACCGGGCATTCCCTGGCGAGGCAAGCGTTACTGCTGGTAGAGCTCCAGCGGCAGGCCATCAGGATCGTTAAAAAAGGTGAAGCGCTTTCCGGTGAAGGGATCGATACGGATGGCTTCGCACTTAACACCGTGGGATTCAAGATGCTCTACCGCCTGGTCAATGTCATCCACACTGAACGCCAGATGACGTAAACCGCAGGCTTCGGGCCGGGACGGACGCGCCGGCGGGAAAGGGAACGAAAAGAGCTCAATGACATACTGACCATTCAGCGCCAGGTCGCCTTTCCAGGAATCACGCTCTTCGCGATAAAACTCACTTTGCAGGGTAAAACCCAGCGTATCGCAGTAAAACGCCTTACTGGCGGCATAGTCGGTGGCAATGATTGCAATGTGATGAACCTGCTTTAAACCCAGCATAGCCTCTCCTTATTGGTGTGCCTGAACGTTATATCCGAACCCCCTTGCCGTGCAAGGGGTCATGACGCTTTTAAGACCCGTACCCGGTAGATGCCGTTTTCATCCCGTTTGGCACCGTGGATGTCGGTTTCAAAACCGGGATAGTGACGGCCAATCGAGCAGAGCATTAACAGGAAATCGAGAACCGCCCTGCTCTTCTCGGTGATCATCTCGCCGGGCATAAGCAGCGGCACACCAGGAGGATAAGGGAGGATCATATTGGCTGACACCCGGCCAACCAGATCCTCCAGATCGACCGTCTCTACCTCTCCCTTCACCTGACGCTGCCAGGCGTGATGCGGGGTGAGCTTCATTTCTGGCAGGACATCAAACGCCTGCAGCATCAGTCGCGGCAAGTCGTGTTGACGAATGAGCTTGTGAATGCCTTTAGCCAGATCCTGAATACGCATGTTGCGGTAGAAATCGGGATCTTCAGCATAGAGATCCGGCAGCATGTTCTTGACCCGCAAATTCAGATCGTAGGCGCGCTTAAACTCCATCAACCCGCGCAGCAAACCCATCGCCCGGGTTTTGTCGATACCGATACTGAACAGGAAAAGCAGGTTGTACGGCCCGGTTTTTTCGACCACCACGCCGCGCTCATCAAGGAATTTCGCCACCAGCGCCGCGGGGATCCCCTCTTCACTCATCACTCCCTGCTCGTCCATACCCGGCGTGAGAATGGTGACTTTGACCGGATCGAGGAACATATGATCCTCATCGGCATCGCGGAAACCATGCCAGCTCTCGCCCGGCGCCACCGGCCAGCATTCAGCTTCGTCAATGTCGTCCGGCTGCCAGATATCGAAGAACCAGCCGTCGGCTTCATCTTTAAGGCGCTGAACCTCTTTGCGAAAATGCAGGGCGCGCTCAACGGAGCGGTTGATCAGGCGCTTACCGGGATTACCGCGCAGCATCGCCGCCGCAGTTTCAATGGAAGCCACCAGCGGATAGCTGGGCGAGGTGGTGGTGTGCATCATAAAGGCTTCATTGAAGGTATCTTCATCGTATTCGCCCTTAATGTGGATCAGCGAGGCCTGAGAAAACGCAGCCAGCATTTTGTGCGTGGACTGGGTTTCGAAGAACACTTTACCCGGCAGGCGTTCACCGCTCATCCCGCTCTTTCCGGCATAGATCGGATGGAAATTGGTATAGGGGACCCAGGCAGAATCAAAATGGATGGAAGGCACATCGAGAGTCTGTTTCACCCAGTTGGTGTTGTACAGCAGGCCGTCGTAGGTGGAGTTGGTGATCACCGCGTGAACCGGCCAGCTTGCGCCCGGCACGGCTGCCACTTTGCGCTCTATTGCCGCATGAGAAAATTCCCGGCGCGGGATCCCGCCCAGAATGCCCAGCGCGTTGCGGGTCGGCGACAGCCAGAGCGGCACCACGTCACTCATCATCAGCAGGTGCGCCAGAGATTTATGGCAGTTGCGGTCGATCAGTAAAGTGCTGCCGCCCGGCGCGGCGTACATGCCAACGATCTTGTTCGACGTCGAGGTACCGTTGGTCACCATATAGCTCTGCTCGGCACCAAAAGTGCGAGCGATATACTCTTCGGCTTCGAGATGTGGGCCGGTATGATCCAGCAGCGATCCCAGTTCCGTCACCGAGATCGACACATCTGCCTTCAGCGTGTTCCCGCCAAAGAAGTCATAGAACAGACAGCCCACCGGGCTTTTCTGATACGCGGTTCCCGCCATATGACCGGGGGTACAGAAGGTGTACTTCCCCTCTTTTACGTAGGTGAAAAGGGCGCGGGTAAACGGCGGAGTAATGGTATCGAGGTACTCGCCGGTATATTGCTGAATGCGGGTCGCAATATCCTCGGCCACGCCCAGTGAGTACTCGAAGAACCACAGTGCCATGCGCATATCCTGGGCGCTGATATCCATCGTGGAGTGAGTATTGATAAAGGCGTAAAGCGGCAGGTATTCATTGAGTTGGTTGATGTCGCTGCACAACTCCATATCGTACTCGTCCCAGTCGAAGATGACGCCGCAGATACGGGGGTTATGTTCAATAAACTTCAGTAGATCGGCGCTGTTTTGCGGCCAGATAAGTTGAAACCCGCGCGATGCCAGCGCCTGCTCCAGCTCCTTGATGGGTTCGTCTTTATAAAAGACGCCGTGCGGCCCCATAATGGCAATGATGTTCACGGTTTACCTCCTTAAAAAACATTAGCTAAGCATAGTTGAGGTAAACCATGGACATAAAAAAAGCCGCAACAGGGTGCGGCTTTTAAGATTATTGCGTAGCTTACGCGTAGCCGTAGCTCATCAGACGCTGGTAACGACGGTTCAGCAGATCTTCTTTGCTCAGCACGTCGAGATCAGCGAGGTCAGCCAGCAGCTGCGCCTTCAGGGAGGCGGCCATCACTTCTGGCTTACGATGCGCGCCACCCAGCGGTTCCGGGATAACGGTATCGATCAGCTTCAGCTCTTTCAGGCGAGGAGCGATAATGCCCATCGCTTCCGCAGCCATCGGGGCTTTATCGGCGCTTTTCCACAGAATGGAGGCACACCCTTCCGGGGAGATAACGGAATAGGTGCTGTACTGCAGCATATTCACTTTATCGCCCACACCAATGGCCAGCGCGCCACCGGAACCACCTTCACCGATAACGGTGCAGATAACCGGCACGCTTAAACGCGACATTTCACGCAGGTTACGGGCAATCGCTTCAGACTGACCACGCTCTTCCGCGCCCACACCAGGATAGGCTCCCGGGGTGTCGATGAAGGTGATGATCGGCATGTTAAAACGCTCGGCCATCTCCATCAGACGCAGGGCTTTACGATAACCTTCTGGTGCTGGCATCCCGAAATTGCGGCGAATTTTTTCTTTGGTTTCGCGCCCTTTCTGGTGGCCAATAATCATCACCGGACGGCCGTCAAGACGCGCAATCCCGCCAACGATAGCTTTATCGTCAGCGTATGCACGATCACCAGCCAGTTCGTCGAATTCATCAAACGCCAGGCGGACATAATCCAGGGTGTACGGACGCTGAGGATGGCGAGCCAGTTGAGCAACCTGCCATGCGCCGAGATCGGCAAAGATTTTACGCGTCAGTTCTACGCTTTTTTCACGCAGACGATGCACTTCTTCGTCGATGTTAATATCCAGTTTTTCATCCTGACGGCCCACGGCAGTCAGAGAATCGATTTTCGCTTCCAGCTCTGCAATCGGCTGTTCGAAATCAAGGAAATTCAGACTCATAGTATTCCTGTATTAGTCAAACTCCAGTTCCACCTGCTCCGAACCAATGAGGCCACGTAGATCGTTCAGTAAACGATCGCTCGGAGAGACACGCCACGACGCACCAAAGCGCAACCGTGCACGCGCATCCGCCCTCTGATAGTAGAGATGTACTGGAATGGTCCCCGAGCGGTGGGGTTCCAGAGACTGACGGAGTCGGTTTAAAAGCTGGTCATCAATTTGCCTGTCCGTCAGCGAGATAGCAAGCCCGCGAGCATATTTTTCCCGGGCTTCGTCAATGTCCATCACTTCGCGGGCGGTCATTTTAAGTCCCCCGCTGAAGTCATCAAAGCTGACCTGTCCGCTGACGATAAGTATGCGGTCTTTTTCCAGCAGCTGCTGGTATTTATCCAGCGCGTCGGTGAATAACATCACCTCCAGCCGCCCGGAACGGTCATCCAGCGTACAGATGCCGATACGATTGCCGCGTTTGGTGACCATAACCCTCGCGGCAATGACGAGCCCCGCAGCCGTGGTAATCTTACCACGTTCTGTCGGATGCATGTCTTTCAGCCGGTAGCCTCCGACATAGCGCTCAATTTCTTTAAGATACTGGTTGATCGGGTGCCCGGTCAGGTACAGGCCCAGCGTTTCACGCTCGCCATCCAGTACCGTCTGTTCCGGCCACGGCTGACAGCTGGCATAGGATTGTTCAATCTGCTCCGGCTCTTCTGCCAGCACGCCGAACATATCCGCCTGACCAATGGCTTCGGCTTTCGAGTGCTGATCGGCGGCCTTCAGGGCGTCGGCCAGCGAGTTCATCAGCGCGGCGCGATGCGGCCCGAGACGGTCAAACGCCCCGGACATAATCAGCTTTTCCAGCACCCGGCGGTTGAGCTTTTTAATATCGGTTCGCGCGCAGAGGTCAAACAGCTCGCGGAAATAGCCGCCCTGGTTACGGGCTTCGATGATCGCTTCGATAGGGCCTTCACCCACCCCTTTAATCGCGCCGATGCCGTAGACAATCTCTCCGTCGTCATTGACGTGGAAATGGTACTGACCGGAGTTGATGTCCGGCGGCAGGATTTTCAGCCCCATGCGCCAGCACTCATCTACCAGACCGACCACCTTCTCGGTGTTGTCCATATCGGCGGTCATTACCGCGGCCATAAACTCGGCCGGGTAGTGCGCCTTCAGCCACAGCGTCTGATAGGAGACCAGCGCGTAGGCCGCAGAGTGCGATTTGTTAAATCCGTATCCGGCAAATTTCTCTACCAGATCGAAGATTTTCATCGCCAGTTCACCGTCGATGCCGTTTTTCTTCGCCCCATCTTCAAAGATCGAGCGCTGCTTGGCCATCTCTTCCGGCTTTTTCTTACCCATCGCACGACGCAGCATATCCGCGCCGCCGAGGGTGTAGCCGGAGAGCACCTGGGCGATCTGCATGACCTGTTCCTGATACAGGATGATGCCGTAGGTTGGCTCCAGCACCGGCTTCAGGCTTTCATGCTGCCACTGAACATCCGGATAAGAGAGCTCCTCGCGGCCATGCTTACGGTCGATAAAGTTATCTACCATCCCGGACTGCAGCGGCCCCGGACGGAACAGCGCCACCAGCGCGATCATATCTTCGAAGCAGTCAGGCTGCAGACGCTTGATCAAATCTTTCATGCCGCGGGATTCAAGCTGGAAGACCGCCGTGGTCTCCGAACGTTGCAGCATGTCGAAACTTTTCTTGTCATCGAGCGGGATCGCGGCAATATCAATCGGCTCCAGGCCCTGCTTGGCCCGGCGCGGGTTGATCATCTTCAACGCCCAGTCGATGATGGTGAGCGTACGCAAGCCGAGGAAGTCAAACTTCACCAGCCCGGCATATTCCACGTCATTCTTGTCAAACTGGGTGACCGGATGCAGGCCCGATTCATCGCAGTAGAGCGGCGCAAAGTCGGTAATTTTGGTCGGGGCAATGACCACCCCACCGGCGTGTTTACCGGCGTTTCGGGTGACCCCTTCCAGCTTACGCGCCATGTCGATCAGCGCTTTAACCTCTTCATCCGCCTCGTAGATTTCCGGCAGCTGCGGCTCCGCTTCGAACGCTTTCGCCAGGGTCATGCCCGGGTCAGGCGGCACCAGCTTCGAGATGCGGTCAACAAAGCCGTACGGATGCCCCAGCACGCGGCCCACGTCGCGGATAACTGCTTTTGCCGCCATGGTACCGAAGGTAATGATCTGCGATACCGCATCACGACCGTACATGTCTGCCACGTGTTCAATGACCTGGTCGCGTTTCTCCATGCAGAAATCGACGTCAAAGTCGGGCATCGAGACACGTTCCGGGTTGAGGAAGCGTTCGAACAGCAGGTCAAATTCCAGCGGATCGAGATCGGTAATTTTCAGCGCATAGGCCACCAGCGATCCGGCACCCGAACCACGGCCCGGCCCTACCGGTACGCCGTTGTCTTTCGACCACTGGATAAACTCCATAACGATCAGGAAGTAGCCGGGGAACCCCATCTGGTTAATAACCTGGAGCTCAACGTCCAGACGCTCGTCATACTCCGGGCGCTTTTCGGCGCGAACAGCCGGATCCGGGAAGAGAAACTCAAGGCGCTCTTCCAGACCTTCTTTCGATTTCATGACCAGGAAGTCTTCGGTGGTCATGTCGCCGGTCGGGAACTGCGGCAGGAAGTATTCACCCAGACGGACGGTGACGTTACAGCGCTTGGCGATCTCTACGCTGTTCTCCAGCGCTTCCGGGATATCGGAAAACAGCTCGCACATCTCCTCTTCGCTGCGCATGTACTGCTGCGGCGAATAGTTACGCGGCCGTTTCGGATCGTCGAGGGTAAAACCATCGTGAATAGCGACGCGAATTTCATGGGCGTCAAAATCATCGGCGTTGATGAAGCGCACATCGTTGGTGGCAACCACCGGCAGGCCCTGCTCTTCCGCCAGGGCGACTGCGGCGTGCAGATAGCTCTCTTCATCAGGACGACCGGTGCGGATCAGCTCCAGGTAGAAGCGATCCGGGAAATACTCTTTATAAAAATCGACGCACTGCTCCACCAGGGCGGTGTTGCCGCGCAGCAGGCATCGGCCTACGTCGCCCATACGCCCGCCGGAGATCAGCAGCAGCCCCTCATTCAGCTCCGCCAGCCACGCGCGATCGATCCACGGACCCTGCGGGCCGTAGCCGCGCTGATAGGCACGGGAGATCAACAGCGTCAGGTTCTGATAGCCGGTATTGTTCAGCGCCAGGACGGTAATTTGCGTCATTTCATCGGCGAGGAGCTCGCTCTGTACGTGAAAATCAGCACCAATTACCGGCTTCATCCCGGCACCGTGCGCCGTTCCGTAGAACTTCACCAGACCGCACAGGTTGGTGAAGTCGGTGATCGCCAGCGCAGGCATGCCAAGCGAGGCCGCCTTTTTCACCAGCGGCCCGGTCTTCGCCAGCCCATCAATCATGGAATAGTCGCTGTGCACCCGCAGGTGTACGAAACGTGGTTCAGCCATCTTCAGATTCCGCGTTACTTATTGGCGTCTTGATTCAGGACATCAGTCCCAGTGCGCGTTTCACCGGTCCAAAACTGCGGCGATGATGTTCAGTTGCGCCGTGTTCAGCCAGTCTTTCCAGATGGAAAGCGGTAGGATACCCCTTATGCTGGGCAAAACCATACTGGGGAAATGTGAGATCCAGCGCGGCCATTTCAGCATCGCGCGTGACTTTAGCAATGATCGAAGCGGCGCTAATTTCCGCCACCCGGCTGTCGCCTTTTACCACTGCCAGCGACGGCATGGGCAGCGCCGGACAACGATTACCGTCGATCAGCACATACTCTGGCACCACGCTCAGCCCGGCGACGGCACGCTGCATCGCCAGCATGGTGGCATGCAGAATATTCAGCTCGTCGATCTCATGCGGTTCCGCCCGCCCGACACTCCAGGCCAGCGCTTTCTCTTTAATTTCATCGTATAACGCCAGGCGGCGCTTCTCGGATAATTTCTTCGAGTCATTCAGACCGATAATTGGGCGAGCAGGATCGAGGATCACTGCGGCAGTCACCACTGCACCCACCAGCGGCCCACGCCCTACTTCATCCACTCCCGCCACCAGATGGGCGTGAGGGTAAACAAATTCCATCATTTTGCTAGCTCCAGCACCGCGTCAGCCGCCTGCTCATCGGCATTACAGCGGATTTGCTGATGCAGTTCCCGGAAGGTGTCATGCATTTCATGGCTGGTTTTGCCGTTAGCCAGCAGCGGCAGCAGCGCAGCGGCTAATGCCTGCGGCTGACACTCATCCTGCAGTAGCTCTTTCACCAGCTCACGTCGGGCAAGCAGGTTCGGCAGGGAGACGTAATCCGTTTTCACCAGCCGTTTTGCCAGCCAGAAGGTAAACGGCTTCATACGATAACCCACCACCATCGGGCATTTCGCCAGCATGCACTCCAGCGCAGCGGTACCTGATGCCAGCAACGCGGCATCGCTGGCGACCATCGCCTCACGGCCTTTGCCATCCAACAGATGGACATGCAGATCGGGGGCGACTTCCGCCTTAATACGCTCGAACTGCTCCCGGCGTTTGGCATTCACCAAGGGCACGACCACTTCCAGGTCAGGGTAAGTCTGACGCAGAATTTGCGCAGTTTTCAGAAAATCAGCGCTGAGCATTTCGACTTCTGCGCCGCGGCTCCCCGGCAACAACGCCAGGCAGTGGGCATCATGTGAAATACCCAGCAGGTCACGTGCACCATTTTTATCGGGATCCAGCGGCATGGCGTCGGCCATAGTATGGCCGATAAAGCGGCACGGAACGTTGAATTTATCGTAAAACGCTTTTTCGAAAGGCAGGAAGGCCAATACCAGATTCGTCGATCTGCCTATTTTGAAAACGCGTTTCTGTCGCCACGCCCAGACGGACGGACTGACGTAATGGATGGTTTTGATCCCCTGTTTTTTCAGATTACCTTCGAGGGTAATGTTGAAGTCAGGCGCATCAATGCCCACGAACACATCGGGCTTAAGTTCGGTAAAACGACGCGTCAGATCGGCGCGAATATGCAGCAACCGGCGCAGGCGACCCAGTACCTCGACGATGCCCATCACCGCCAGCTCTTCCATTTCGTACCAGGCTTCGCAGCCTTCAGCCTGCATCAATGGGCCAGCAACGCCGACAAAGCGCGCGTTGGGAACGCGCGCTTTGAGCGCTCGAATCAGACCTGCACCAAGAATATCGCCGGAGGTTTCTCCGGCGACGAGGGCGATCGTAAGCGGGCGACTATCGACCATTAACGAATCAGACCACGGGTTGAGCGTGCGAAGAACTCCACAAACGCGTTCACCTCAGGATGCTGCTTCGCCAGTTCGGCAATTTCCGGCTTAGCCTCTTCCAGCGTTTTACCGTTACGGTACAACTGCTTGTAAGCGTTGCGGATAGCCATAATCGCTTCACGGCTAAAACCGCGACGCTTAAGGCCTTCGATGTTGACGCCAAACGGCGTCGCATGGTTACCCTGCGCAATCACATACGGCGGAACGTCCTGCGCCACGCCGGAGCAGCCGCCAACCATCACGTGCGCACCAATGATGCAGAACTGATGGACAGCGGTCATGCCGCCAATGATTGCAAAATCATCAACTGATACGTGTCCCGCCAGCGTTGCGTTGTTGGCGAGAATGCAGCGGTCACCCACGGTACAGTCATGCGCGATATGCGCGTTGACCATAAACAGGTTATCGCTGCCCACCTTCGTCAACTCACCGCCCTGTACTGTGCCACGATGAATGGTGACGCTTTCGCGAATGCGGTTACGATCGCCAATTTCCACACGGGTTGGTTCGCCAGCATATTTCAGATCCTGGTTAACTTCGCCGATGGAGGCGAACTGATAGATCACGTTATCGCGGCCAATAGTCGTATGACCATTCACAACGACGTGAGATTTCAGTACGGTACCCTCACCAATTTCGACATGGGGTCCAACAATACAGAATGGACCAATGTGGACGTTAGCACCGATAACGGCACCCTCTTCCACAATGGCGGTTGGATGAATAAAGGCGGTTTTATCAATCACGTATCAGGCCTCCCGGCTACGCGCACACATCATGGTAGCTTCGCAAACAACCTTGCCGTCAACCAGAGCTACGCCTTTGAAGCGAGTCAGGCCGCGACGCGTTTTTTCAAAAGTCACTTCCATGATCATCTGATCACCAGGCACAACCGGGCGCTTGAAGCGCGCTTCGTCGATACCTGCGAAGTAATAGAGCTCACCCGGCTCCAGTTTCCCAACGCTTTTAAACGCCAGAATACCGGTAGCCTGAGCCATCGCTTCCAGGATCAATACGCCCGGGAAGATAGGCTTCCCAGGGAAATGCCCCTGGAAGAATGGCTCGTTTACAGAAACATTTTTCACTGCGCGCAGAAAACGACCTTCTTCAAAATCCAGCACACGGTCTACCAACAAAAACGGGTAGCGGTGCGGCAGAAGTTCTAAAATCTCTTCAATATGCAGAGTATGAGTGTCAGTAGTCAAAATACTCTTCCTGTCAAAATATCTGAATGGCAATAATAACACGGCCTGCCGGTTTATAAGAAAGCCGACAGGCCGGGAAGTGTGCGTTAAACGGATGAACGCTTAGTCTTGTTGATCGATTTTGCGCTCAATGGCCTTGAGGCGCTTGCTCATATCATCAATATTCATCACCAGGGCTGCAGTCTTACGCCACACCTTGTTAGGCTGCAACGGAATGCCTGAAGAGTAGACGCCCGGTTCGGTGATTGGACGCATAACCATGCCCATACCGGTAACCGTAACCTTATCGCATATTTCCATATGCCCGTTAATGACGCTGGCGCCGCCAATCATGCAGTAACGGCCAATCTTCAGGCTGCCCGCCATAATAACGCCACCGGCAACGGCAGTATTGTCGCCAATCACAACGTTATGTGCAATCTGGCACTGGTTATCGATGATAACACCATTACCGATGATCGTGTCATCAAGCGCACCACGGTCAATAGTCGTGCATGCACCGATTTCGACGCGATCGCCGATGATCACCCGGCCAAGCTGCGGGATCTTAACCCAGTTACCACGATCGTTGGCATAACCGAAACCATCCGAACCGATAACGGTACTGGACTGGATCAGGCAGTTTTCGCCAATTTCGATCTCATGATAAACAGAGACATTGGCCCACAGGCGAGAGCCTGCACCAATTTTTGTTTTTTTACCGACGAAGCAACCGGCACCGATGACCACGTTATCGCCCAGCACGACGTCTGATTCGATAACCGCATTTGCACCAATTGATACGTTGTTACCCAGCTGCGCCGTCGGGTCAATCACCGCACTGGGTGCGATGTTTTGTGCCGGCTGCGGCGTGGTATCCAGAATTTGTGCCATACGGGCATACGTGAGGTAGGGGTTCTTCACTACCAGCGCAGCACCTGCGGCAAACGGCAAATCGTCCTGCGTCATGACGACAGCAGACGCCTGGCAAAGCGCCAGATGTTCACGGTACTTAGGGCTTACCATGAAGGTGATATTGCCTGCTTTAGCAGATTGCATGGACGCAACAGCGGTGATGACGATATCGCCATCACCGTGTAATTCTGCATCCAACTGCTGAGCTAAATCAGCGAGTCGAATTGAAGGCATTACTTATTTAACCTGTTTCAGGACATCAGCGGTGATGTCTTTAACATCGCTGCTGTTGAATGCAACGGCGTTGGCATCAACAACCAGATCGATGCTCTGATCGGCAGCTACAGCTTTCACAGCGGACTGGATACGGGTAACCAGCTTGCCGCGCTCTTCGTTAGAACGACGTTGACGATCCTGCTCAAAAGCTTGCGCTTTCTGAGAGAAAGTCTGACGCTGAGCCATTACGTCTTTTTCCAGTTTGCTACGTTCGCTCGCTTTCATGGTAGAACCATCGCGCTGCAGACGCTGCATTTTGGATTGCAGATCGTTTTCCATACCCTGCAGTTCGCTTGCACGGCCTTTGAACTCGCTCTCCAGCTTGGCAGAAACACCTGTTTTCTGCGCAACCTGCTGGAACAAGTTACCCATATTGACGATTGCAATTTTGTCCGCTGCCTGAGCAGAAGTTGCCATCGCTAAACCGAGACCTGCAGCTAATAACCACTTTTTCACAATTAACTCCTTACCATCCCATTGGCACCCGAAGGTACCGTTCTTTGCGTGGCAAGGCGATCCTGCGATCGCCAGTTGTCAGCGCTACACTGCCAACGCATTCCTTTGCGACGGACAATTACCAGGTTTTACCAATGTTAAACTGGAACTGCTCCGCCTTGTCTCCATCATATTTCTTAAACGGCTGGGCGTAAGAGAAGACCAACGGCCCCAGCGGTGACATCCATTGTAGTGCGAGACCCGCAGACATACGAATATTGCTCGGATCGCTGTAGTCCGGAATACCTGCAGCCCTGGTCGCACTGGTATTTTCCCAGTTAGTATCCCATACGGTACCCGCATCCAGGAAGAAGGAGGTACGAACGGAGTTGGCATACTTATCGCTGATAAACGGCGTAGGGGTAATAAACTCCAGGCTGGCAACACCCATGGCGTTACCACCAACTGCATCATCAGAGCTACAAACGTTTGTATTGCCAGAACCATCTGTGGCTGGTTTGTCGCAGTTATCTTCGTCGTTACCGCCATAGTAAGCTGCTTTCGGACCAATGTTGTTGGACTGGAAGCCACGTACGGTACTTGAGCCACCGGCGTAGAAGTTTTCATAGAATGGCAGCTCTTTGCCACCTAAACCATCGCCGTAACCCCAGCGCGTACGACCCAGAACCACCCATTTATGGTCTTCATCGATCGGGAAGTAGGACGCGGTATCCAGCGTAACCTTGTAGAACTCGTTATCCGAGCCCGGAATGGTCACTTTACCGTTCAGGTTGACGCGAGAACCTTCAGTCGGGAAGAAACCACGGTCGAGGCGGTTGTACGTCCAGCCATAGTTGAAGGTGAAGTCATCTGCGGCAAAACCGTTATCATCATTCGAGGTGCTGGCAGACTGTCCGATAGAGTCCAGATAACGCCACATTGCCACCTGCGGTTGCATGTTGGACAGGTCGTTATGGACGTAACCTAAGCCCGCACGCAGGGTGTTATATTCGTTAACCGGGAAGCCGAGCGTACCATCAACGCCGTAGCTTTTGTTGGTATACGAAGACAGGTCCGCATCATCCGCTTTAAAGTCGTTATAGAAGATACGCCCGCCCAGACTCACACCATCAACGGTGAAGTAAGGGTTAGTCACAGAGAGCTCAGAGTAAGTCTGGTAGTCGTTCTTGGTACCGTTGATACCCACGGAGTAACCCGTACCTAACCAGTTATCCTGCTGTACACCCACCTGGAAGCTAACGCCACTTTCTGTGCCGTAACCGACACCAAAGTTAAAGCTACCGGTGTTACGCTCTTTAACCTTGTAAACGACATCAACCTGATCCGGTTTACCTGGCACACGCTGGGTGTCGGTATCCACCGTTTCGAAGTAACCCAGACGGTTCAGACGCTCTTTACCCTGATCAACCAGGTCGCTGCCCAGCCACGCCCCTTCCATCTGGCGCATTTCGCGGCGCAGGACAGAATCTTTGGAGGTATCGTTACCCTCAAAGCGGATCTTACGCACGTAGAAACGGTTACCCGCATCGACGTTTACGTGTAGCTTAACGGTTTTATCCGTATCGTTGATTTCAGGCTGGGTCTGAACGCGCGGGTAAGCGTAACCATAACGGCCGAGCAGCTTCTTAATGCCGTCTTCCATTTTAGTGACTTTGGAACCGCTATAGAGTTCACCCGGCTGCAGTTTGGTCAGGCTCTCAATCTCCGCAGAATGGCCCGCGAGGTTACCGCTTACTTCAACGCCCGAAAGCGTATATTTATCGCCTTCAGTGATGTTAACGGTAATGTAGATGCCTTTCTTGTCCGGAGTCAGACTGACCTGAGTCGAGTCAATGTTGAAACGGGCGTAACCGCGATCCAGATAGTAGCTGCGCAGGGTTTCGAGGTCACCCGCCAGTTTCTGTTTCTGGTATTTGCGATCGCCAACAACGTTCCACCACGGCACTTCATCACGCAGCTGGAACGTTGAGATCAGTTCATCGGTGCTGAATGCATGGTTACCAACGATGTTGATCTGCTGAATCTTCGCGGAAACACCTTCCTGGAAGACCAGTTTCAGATCGACACGGTTACGCGGCAGCGGCGTGACAACCGCTTTCACGCTGGCGCTGTATTTACCGACGCTGTAGTAGAAATCTTCCAACCCTTTCTCGATATCAGAGAGGGTGGTGCGATCCAGGGATTCGCCAACGCGAACGCCAGAGGCCTCAAGGTTCTGCTTGAGCATATCGTCTTTCACCGACTTGTTGCCGGAGAAGGTGATGCTCGCAATTGTCGGGCGCTCTTTCACCTGAACCAGTAGCGTATCACCATCGCGCAGAACGCGAACGTCCTCAAAGTTGCCAGTGGCAAACAGGGCGCGAATGGTATTACTAATGTCTTCATCATTAACCGTGTCGCCTGGGCGCACTGGCATACTGAGGAGGGCCGCACCAACGGCGACTCGCTGAAGGCCTTCGAAATGAATATCTCTCACTACGAACCCGTCAGCACCGTATACGGTCGCGCTGCTAAACAGCAGCGACGCTATGAGCAACTTTTTCATCGCCATCGTTATTATGCGTTCTTCCTAACACTCTCTTACAACCGAGAGAAATCATTGAAAAGTGCAAGCCCCATTAACAGCACCAGTAAAATCGAACCAATGCGATAACTAAAGTCTTGAACTCGCTCGGATACCGGCCCGCCTTTTAGCTTCTCTATCGCTAAAAACAGCAGATGGCCCCCGTCTAAAACGGGAAGTGGGAACAGGTTGATTATCCCGAGGTTCACGCTAATGAGCGCAAGAAACATCAGATAGTAAATCACCCCGAACTCTGCTGACATCCCAGCCCCCTGAGCGATCGAGATCGGCCCACTGAGGTTGTTCAGTTTTACATCACCGGTAATCAATTTCCCCAGCATCTGCACGGTCAGCTTCATCAGTTGCCATGTTTTATCCGTGGCTTCAAGGATGGCGCTGAACGGCCCATACTGGCGTATTGTCTTGTACTCATCAGGCAGCGGGATCACTTTAGGCACCACGCCTGCGAACCCTTCAGCCTTTCCGCCGCCCGGCTTGGTATCCGGAATCAACGTTAAGGAGAGCGGACTCCCCTGCCTTTCTATCTCCAGCGCCAGCGGCGTTCCTGGATTATCACGCACCAGAGTAACAAAGGTCATCCATTGCGTTAAAGGCTGACCATCGACTTTAACGATCCTGTCGCCAGCTTGCAAACCTGCTTTACGCGCTGCTGAATCAGCCTGGACTTCAGCCAGTACCGGTTCAATCTGCGCGCTGCGCGGCCGGATACCTAATGCCGCAACAGGATCTTCTTTATCCGGCTCAAAGGTCCAGTGGCGCAAATCCAAAATTTTATTCTGACGTTGCTCTGAACCGAAAGATGACACGCTAACGGTGGTTCTCTCATCGCCAATTTTGGCGACCAGTTGCAACCGAACGGCATCCCAGTCAGGGGTTTCGATGCCATCAATTGCTTTAAGTTCCATCCCCGGATTAATTTGCGCGCTTGCCGCGATGGAGTTGGGTGTAATTTCACCAACAACCGGACGAACACCAGGGACACCGATGATAAACACCAGCCAGTAAGCAAAGACAGCAAAGATGAAATTTGCAACCGGACCGGCAGCAATGATAGCGGCGCGCTGACCAACAGTTTTGTTGTTGAACGCGTAGTGGCGCATTTCAGGAGCAACCGACTCTACGCGTTCATCCAGCATCTTGACGTAGCCGCCTAAAGGGATGAGGGCAATAACAAATTCTGTGCCGTGGCGATCGGTACGACGCCAAAGCGCTTTACCAAAGCCAATGGAAAAGCGCTCAACACGCACGCCACAGCGCCGAGCAACCCAGAAATGGCCAAATTCATGCACCGTGATAAGTACACCCAGTGCAACAATGAATGCCGCCAGATTCCAGAGAATGCTAAGCATAAAACCTTCCGTTAAATCGTCCCAAACACCAGCAAAAACAGGCAGGCAAACACGGGTACTGCCGCCGTCAGGCTGTCTATGCGATCCAGGATACCACCGTGCCCTGGAATGAGATTGCCACTGTCTTTGATCCCTGCTTCACGCTTAAACATACTCTCGGTCAAATCACCCAGCACAGAAGCCAGCGCTGCGACAATTGAACAGACCAATAATGTTGCCGGTGCGACCTCGAGGTTGGCCCATATGCCGTAACCCCAGGAGATAATCGCCGCCGTAAACAGACCGCCGATAAAGCCCTGCCAGGTTTTACCCGGAGAGACTTTCGGGGCCAGCTTATGTTTGCCAAACAGTTTACCAAACATATAGGCGCCAGAGTCAGCCCCCCAGACGAGAATCATGACATAAAGCAGCCATAACGCGCCGCTGTATGGGTTATCGTCATAGTGCCAGGTGCGGAGGGCAAGCATTCCCCAGAAGAAAGGAACGATGGTAAACAGCCCAAAGCAGAGGCGCAGCACTTTCGAGTTACGCCACAGCGAGGCAGAGCCCGGATAGAAGAGCACCAGCAGCAACGCTGCCAGCCACCATCCCAGCGAAAGCCAGAGCGAACCTGCAATGATCGGTTGATGGATATTGTGATGGTACTCTGGCAGCATGAAGAGCATCAGCGCCAGCATCAGGCCGCACAGCACCGCCAGCCATACCCGCTGGGAACGCGAGGTAAAGCCGCTAAGCTGTCCCCATTCCCACGCTGCCAGCATGCAAACGACCAGTGTGACAATCGCAAATCCCACCGGAGGCAGTAAAAACAGCGCCGCGATGACAACAGGTATTAAAACAAACGCAGAAATCAGGCGATACTTCAGCAAAAGCTACCCCCATCAGGCGTTTTCGCCACCAGGCTCGGTACCACCGAAACGACGCTCTCGATTGGCAAAGGCATGCAGCGCACCTTCAAAGTCTTGTTCATCAAAATCGGGCCAAAGAACATCTGTAAAGTAAAGTTCGGCATAGGCAATTTGCCACAGCAAAAAGTTACTGATGCGATGTTCTCCCCCTGTCCTAATTACTAAATCCACGGGTGTCAGTTCACTCATGCAGATTTGCTTGCTCAGCGCCTCTTCATCAATCTGGTCCGGCCTTAAGAGCCCTTCCTGAACCTGTTCAGCCAAATGCCGCACACCCTGGACAATATCCCAACGTCCGCCATAATTCGCAGCGATATTGAGCGTTAAGCCGGTATTTTGCCCGGTCAACGCCTCCGCTTTACGAATGCGTTCCTGCAGACGTGAGTTAAAACGACTGGTATCGCCGATAATACGCAGGCGAACGTTGTGGCGGTGCAGGCTTTTTACTTCGCTGTCTAGCGCCCACACGAACAATTCCATCAACGCGCTAACTTCCTGCGCAGGTCGATTCCAGTTTTCACTGCTGAAAGCATAGAGCGTTAACGCGTCAATGCCGTTATTGGCGGCAAAAGAAACCGCGCGGCGCACAGATTTCGCCCCAGCTTTATGCCCAAAGGCTCGGATCTTCCCTTGTCTTTTCGCCCAGCGGCCATTGCCATCCATGATGATTGCTACATGACGACAGCCATGAGCCGGCAAGTTTTCGCTTATTGGTTGGTTCGCAGACAACATAACGCGTTTTTGGTCCCTGAAAGGATTTAACGGTACTCAGGAATACTGAAGCCTTTACGTAAAAAAGCCGTGTCATACCACGGCTTACCTGACCACAGAACGTCAACTACCCGCAATCAGGTGGCGCAGACTATATCACTGAAGCCCAACGCTAACAAATAGCAAGACCACCTGCGGGTGGATTATCACCAGCTTGCGAGGTGCGTCACCGCTTTTTGCGCCGTGAGCCTCGCTTTTGCGTCGACGGTCAATACGTCATCCACACTTTGCGGTTCGCGTAGATCCATCGCCTCAAGCACAGACAGGTTCAGCGCAGCGATATCCGTAAAGCGGATCTGCTTTTCGAGGAAGGCGGCGACAGCGATTTCATTCGCCGCGTTAAGTGCGGTCGTCGCTGCTTGCCCCTGCTCGAAGGCCTCCATCGCCAGCTTCAGACACGGATAACGCTGATAATCAGGCGCGCTAAACGTCAGCGCACTCAGCTTGCAAAAATCGAGTGGCTTAACGCCTGAGCTTACGCGGTTTGGCCAGGCCATCGTATGGGCGATAGGCGTGCGCATATCAGGTTCACCTAATTGCGCCATCACGCTGCCATCACGATAACGCACCATGGAGTGGATCACCGACTGGGGATGAATCAACACTTCCATCTGCGCTGCCGAGGCGTTGAATAACCAGCGGGCTTCAATATATTCCAGACCTTTATTCATCATGGTGGCCGAATCAACGGAGATTTTACGCCCCATCGACCAGTTCGGGTGACGGCATGCCTGATCCGGGGTCATTGAGACCAGTTCAGACAGCGGCGTGTCACGGAACGGGCCACCAGACCCGGTAAGCAGGATAGAAGAGACGCCATTCTGCTCGAGATCAGCGTACCCCAGGTTCTCCTGAAAGGGTTGCGGTAAACTCTGAAAAATCGCGTTATGTTCGCTATCTACCGGCAAAAGGCGCGCGCCATTGCGCTTCACGGCGTCCATAAACAGGCGACCACAGGTCACCAGCGACTCTTTATTGGCCAGCAAAACGGATTTTCCGGCATCGATCGCGGCAAGCGTAGGCAGTAACCCCGCCGCGCCAACGATAGCGGCCATGACCTGGTCGACGTCATCCAGCGCGGCCATTTCACAGGCGGCCTCTGGCCCGCTCAGCACCTCGGTACGGCTGCCCTTCTCCGCCAGCAGCGCCTTAACCTGCCGGGCGCTCGCTTCATCATCCATCACCGCGTAGCGCGGGGTGAACTCCAGGCACTGTTCCACCATACGATGAACGTTTTTGCCTGCGACAAGGGCGGCCACCGCGTAGTGGTCTGGATTATGGCGAACAACATCGAGAGTGCTGCAACCGATTGAGCCGGTCGAGCCAAGGAGAGTTAATTGCTTCATGAGATGCCCGGAAAAGTGAACCAGAAAAGCAAAACGCCGCCAGCAAAGCCCAAAGGCCTTCTGTACGGCGTTTTATCAGATTACGACAGAAATCAGAACTGCATCAGCTCTGCTTCTTTTTCTGCCAGCGCCGCGTCAATTTTCTTGATAGCGGCGTCGGTCAGTTTCTGAACGTCGTCCTGGGAACGGCGATCGTCGTCTTCGCTGATCTCTTTCTCTTTCAGCAGCGCCTTCACTTTATCGTTCGCGTCACGGCGAACGTTACGTACGGAGACACGGCCCTGCTCGGCTTCGCCACGCACCACTTTGATCAGGTCTTTACGACGCTCTTCAGTCAGCGGTGGCAGTGGAACGCGAATGTCGGTACCGGCTGAGCTTGGGTTCAGACCCAGATCGGAAGCCATGATCGCTTTCTCAACGGCCGGGCCCATAGAGCGGTCAAACACGTTGATTTTCAGCGTACGGGTATCTTCGACCGTCACGTTAGCCAGCTGACGCAGTGGTGTTGGCGTACCGTAGTACTCCACCACGATGCCGTCCAGCAGGCTTGGGGAAGCACGGCCTGTACGAATCTTGCTGATTTGGTTTTTGAACGCTTCGACGCATTTATCCATGCGTACTTCAGCATCTTTTCTGATGTCGTTAATCACGTTACGAATCCTTGAAAACTTGTCTCAGGCAGACTATCCGCCAGCACCACCGTTAATGATGAGCTAAGTATAGTCCCGTTTAATTCATGACAACGCCCGGGGCGTGTCCAGGTAAGAGACCCATAGAAAGTAGAGCGGAATCTTACCTGTATTTATCGTCGACGGAAATTATTCCGTGATCAAAGTGCCTTCTTTTTCGCCCATTACAACGCGACGCAGCGCGCCAGGCTTATTCATGTTGAAGACACGAATCGGCAATTTGTGGTCGCGAGCCAGCGTGAAGGCGGCAAGATCCATCACTTTCAGCTCTTTATCCAGTACTTCGCTATAGGTCAGCTGATCGTACATGGTCGCTGCAGGATCTTTTGCCGGATCGGCAGTAAACACGCCATCCACTTTAGTGGCTTTCAGCACCACATCGGCTTCGATTTCGATACCGCGCAGACAGGCTGCGGAATCGGTCGTAAAGAACGGGTTACCCGTACCGGCGGAGAGGATCACCACGCGGTTATTGCGCAGCAGGCTGATCGCTTCGGCCCAGCTGTAGTTATCACAGACGCCATTCAACGGAATAGCGGACATCAGGCGCGCATTCACATAGGCACGATGCAGGGCATCACGCATTGCCAGGCCATTCATGACCGTTGCCAACATACCCATGTGATCGCCCACAACACGGTTCATGCCAGCTTTTGCCAGCCCTGCACCACGGAAAAGGTTACCACCGCCAATGACTACGCCAACCTGGATGCCCAGTTCAACCAGTTCTTTGATCTCCTGCGCCATGCGGTCAAGGATGCTTGCGTCAATACCGAAGCCTTCCGACCCCTGCAGCGCTTCGCCACTCAGCTTAAGCAGAATACGTTTGTAAACAGGTTTTGCATTGGTAGCCATATTTCTTTCCTGGGACTGTCAACGATTAAGATGAGGTTAATTCTGGCGACATGATATATCGCATCTCAACACAGACTCTATAGGCGTCTGGCTGAATTACACTGCCGTACACAAAAAGAAGCCGCCCTCAGGCGGCTTCTTTTCGCTGATTAAGACTGCTTGGACATTGCAGCAACTTCTGCTGCGAAGTCAGTCTCAACTTTCTCGATGCCTTCGCCCACTTCGAAGCGGATGAAGCCAGTTACGTCAGCGTTGTGCTCTTTCAGCAGCTGCGCAACAGATTTGCTTGGATCCATAACGAATGGCTGACCAGTCAGAGAAACTTCGCCGGTGAATTTCTTCATGCGGCCTTCAACCATTTTCTCTGCGATCTCTTTTGGCTTGCCAGACTGCATGGCGATGTCCAGCTGAACCTGGTACTCTTTTTCTACCACTTCAGCAGAGACGTCTTCTGGCTTAACGAATTCTGGCTTGCTTGCAGCAACGTGCATTGCCAGCTGTTTAACCAGCTCTTCGTCAGCGCCTTTAGCCGCAACCAGAACACCGATACGTGCACCGTGCTGGTAGCTGTTCAGTACGTCACCTTCGAGGATAGCAACACGGCGGATGTTAATGTTCTCACCGATTTTCGCTACCAGCGCAACGCGCTCTTCTTCGAACTGTGCTTTCAGGACTTCAACATCAGTCACTTTACCTGCAACAGCTGCGTCCAGTACTTTGTCAGCGAATGCCTGGAAACCACCATCTTTAGCAACGAAGTCAGTCTGGCAGTTAACTTCCAGAATCACGCCGAAGTTGCCTTCGATTTTGGTTTTGATCACGCCGTCAGCAGCAACGTTGCCTGCTTTCTTAGCTGCTTTGATCGCACCGGATTTACGCATGTTTTCGATAGCCAGCTCGATGTCGCCGTTAGCTTCAACCAGCGCTTTCTTACACTCCATCATGCCTGCGCTAGTACGTTCACGCAGCTCTTTTACCAGGGATGCGGTAATTTCAGCCATTCTAAAATCCTCGGGAGATGTGAACTGCCCGGCCTGCGGCCAAACAGTATAAATTGAAAAAAGGGGCCGGTAATGGGCCCCTATTCATACACGGTACTAATAAGGGGTAGAACCTTATTATTCAGCTTCTACGAAGCTTTCTTCCGCCTGAGAAGCCAGATCCTGGGAACGGCCTTCACGAACGGTAGTAGCTACAGCGCTCAGGTACAGGCTAACAGCACGGATTGCATCGTCGTTACCCGGGATAACGAAGTCAACACCGTCCGGATCGGAGTTGGTATCAACGATTGCGAATACTGGGATACCCAGGTTGTTAGCTTCTTTGATTGCGATGTGCTCGTGGTCAGCATCGATAACGAACAGTGCGTCCGGCAGGCCGCCCATGTCTTTGATACCGCCCAGGCTGTTTTCCAGCTTGTCCAGCTCACGAGTGCGCATCAGCGCTTCTTTTTTGGTCAGCTTTTCGAAAGTACCGTCCTGAGACTGGGTTTCCAGATCTTTCAGGCGCTTGATGGACTGACGAACGGTTTTCCAGTTAGTCAGCATACCGCCCAGCCAGCGATGGTTCACGAAGAACTGGTCGCAGCTGTTAGCAGCTTCTTTCACAGCTTCGCTTGCAGCGCGCTTAGTACCAACGAACAGAATCTTACCTTTACGGGAAGAGATCTTGTTCAGCTCAGCCAGGGCTTCGTTGAACATTGGTACAGTTTTCTCAAGGTTGATGATGTGAACTTTGTTACGTGCGCCGAAGATGAAAGGCTTCATTTTCGGGTTCCAGTAACGGGTCTGGTGACCGAAGTGAACACCAGCCTTGAGCATGTCGCGCATGGAAACAGTTGCCATGTTTTAAAACCTCTATTTAAAAGTTGGGGTTATGCCTCCACGTATCCCATATTACCGACCCCAAAGGGCACCCCGGAATATGTGCCGATACGTGTGTGTTGTTACACAAAGTGAGATTTGTCGCTCCCGTCCATCCTGTGTATCTGAAATGGATCGGAAGTCCGGCGCGCTTTATATCACAAATCGCTACCCGAAACCAACAATTGTTAGCGGTGTGTGCGGTAAAGGAATCTCAGTTTGGCAGCATGTGCGCCTGACTGTTACCATTGACAACACTTAGACTAGTATTGTCGAAAAAAACGACACTGATGGACAGATTACATGGCTATCTCTATTAAGACACCTGAAGAAATTGAAAAGATGCGCGTCGCCGGTCGTCTGGCCGCTGAAGTGCTGGAAATGATCGAGCCGTTCGTTAAGCCGGGCGTTAGCACGGGCGAACTGGATCGCATCTGTAACGACTATATCGTGAACGAGCAGCACGCGGTCTCCGCCTGCCTCGGCTATCACGGCTTTCCGAAATCCGTCTGCATCTCTATTAATGAAGTGGTGTGCCACGGCATTCCGGATGACGAAAAACTGCTGAAAGATGGCGACATCGTTAACATCGACGTGACCGTCATTAAAGATGACTACCACGGTGACACCTCTAAGATGTTCATCGTCGGCAAACCCACCATTCTGGGTGAGCGCCTGTGCAAGGTGACCCAGGAGAGCCTTTATCTGGCGCTGAAGATGGTTAAGCCGGGCATTCGCCTGCGTACTCTCGGTGCGGCGATTCAGAAATTCGTTGAAGCCCAGGGTTTCTCTGTGGTGCGCGAATACTGCGGTCACGGTATTGGCCGTGTGTTCCACGAAGAGCCGCAGGTTCTGCACTATGATGCTGATGACGGCGGCGTGGTGCTGCAGGCGGGCATGACCTTCACCATCGAGCCGATGGTCAACTCCGGCGATTACCGCATCCGTACCATGAAGGATGGCTGGACGGTGAAAACCAAAGACCGGAGCTTGTCTGCCCAGTACGAGCATACTATTGTGGTGACAGACAACGGCTGCGAAATTCTGACGTTACGCAAGGATGACACCATCCCGGCGATACTCTCGCAAGACGCATGATAAGAAGCCGGCAAATGCCGGCTTTTTTAATGGCTATCGTTTTTTCTTATGGGTGGCGCGCAATGAGTAACCTTTTACCCGAACAGTATGCCAATACGGCACTCCCCACCCTTCCTGGTCAGCCGGATAACCCCGGCGTCTGGCCCACGGCCGAGCTGACCTGCGCCGGCATCAAAGCGCACATTGATACCTTCCAGCGCTGGCTGGGCGAAGCCTTTGACAGCGGCATCTCCGCCGAAGCGCTGATTGAGGCGCGCACGGAGTTTATCGATCAGCTTCTGCAGCGTTTGTGGATTGATTACGGTTTTGGCCAGCTGGCCGACGTCGCGCTGGTGGCCGTCGGCGGCTATGGCCGTGGCGAGCTGCACCCGCTGTCGGATATCGATCTGCTGATCCTGAGCCGCAAAAAGCTGCCTGACGAGCAGGCGCAAAAAGTGGGCGAACTGTTGACCCTGCTGTGGGACGTCAAGCTGGAAGTCGGCCACAGTGTTCGTACCCTGGAAGAGTGTCTGCTGGAAGGATTATCCGATCTCACCGTCGCCACCAACCTGATTGAAACGCGGCTGCTGATTGGCGACGTGGCGCTGTTCCTGGAGCTGCAAAAGCACATATTCAGCGACGGCTTCTGGCCGTCAGAGAAGTTCTTCGCCGCCAAAGTCGATGAACAGCAGGTGCGCCACCAGCGCTACCACGGTACCAGCTACAACCTGGAGCCGGACATCAAAAGCAGCCCCGGCGGCCTGCGCGATATCCACACCCTGCAGTGGGTGGCCCGTCGCCATTTCGGCGCCACTTCGCTCGATGAGATGGTCGGCTTTGGCTTTCTCACCGAAGCGGAGCGTAACGAGCTGAATGAGTGCCTGCATCTGCTGTGGCGCATCCGTTTTGCTCTGCATCTCGAAGTGACCCGCTACGACAACCGCCTGCTGTTCGATCGTCAGTTAAGCGTCGCCCAGCGCCTGCACTACAGCGGCGAAGGCAACGAGCCGGTCGAGCAGATGATGAAGGACTTCTTCCGCGTCACCCGCCGGGTCGGCGAACTCAACCAGATGCTGCTGCAGCTGTTTGACGAGGCGATCCTTGCCCTGACCGCCGATGAAAAACCGCGCCCGATCGACGATGAGTTTCAGCTGCGCGGCACGCTGATCGACCTGCGTGACGAGACGCTGTTTATCCGCAAGCCGGAAGCGATCCTGCGGATGTTTTACGCCATGGTGCGTAACAGCACCATCACCGGGATCTACTCCACCACGTTGCGCCACTTGCGCCATGCCCGCCGCCATCTCACTCAGCCTTTGTGCTATATCCCCGAAGCGCGGTCGCTTTTTCTGAGCATGTTGCGTCATCCGGGCGCGGTAAGCCGCGGACTGCTGCCGATGCACCGTCACAGCGTGCTCTGGGCCTATATGCCGCAGTGGTCGCATATCGTCGGCCAGATGCAGTTTGACCTGTTCCATGCCTACACCGTTGATGAACACACTATCCGCGTGATGCTGAAGCTGGAGAGCTTCGCCCAGGAGGAGGTGCGCAGCCGTCACCCGCTCTGCGTTGAACTCTGGCCGCGCCTCACCAACCCGGAGCTGATCCTGATTGCCGCCCTGTTCCACGATATCGCCAAAGGGCGCGGCGGCGACCACTCGATCCTCGGTGCAGAAGACGTGCTGAAATTCGCCGAGCTGCACGGGCTCAATTCGCGCGAAACCCAGCTGGTCGCCTGGCTGGTCCGCCATCATCTGCTGATGTCGGTCACCGCCCAGCGGCGCGATATTCAGGATCCCGAGGTGATCAAACAGTTTGCCGAAGAGGTACAGACGGAAAACCGCCTGCGTTTCCTGGTCTGTCTGACGGTGGCCGATATCTGCGCCACCAACGAGACGCTGTGGAACAGCTGGAAGCAGAGTCTGCTGCGCGAGCTCTATTTCGCCACCGAGAAACAGCTGCGCCGCGGCATGCAGAGTACCCCGGACATGCGCGAACGCGTGCGCCATCACCAGATGCAGGCCCTGGCGCTGCTGCGGATGGAGAATATCAATGAAGAGGCACTGCATCAGATTTGGGCCCGCTGTCGCGCCAACTATTTTGTGCGCCACAGCCCAAACCAGCTGGCCTGGCACGCCCGCCATCTGCTGCAGCACGATCTGACTAAGCCCCTGATCCTGCTCAGTCCACAGGCGACCCGCGGGGGAACAGAGATCTTCATCTGGAGCCCCGACCGCCCTTACCTGTTTGCCGCGGTCTGCGCCGAGCTCGACAGGCGTAATCTCAGCGTGCATGACGCGCAGATTTTCACCACCCGCGACGGGATGGCAATGGATACCTTTATTGTGCTGGAGCCGGACGGCAGTCCGCTGTCGGCGGATCGTCACGAGCCGATCCGCTTCGGGCTGGAGCAGGCGATCACCCAGCATAGCTGGCAGCCACCGCAGCCCCGTCGACAGCCGGCCAAACTGCGCCACTTTACCGTCGATACGGAGGTCAATTTCCTGCCGACGCATACCGACCGGAAATCGTTCCTCGAGCTGATCGCCCTCGACCAGCCGGGGCTGCTGGCCCGGGTCGGGCAGGTTTTTGCGGATCTGGGAATTTCGCTGCATGGCGCCAGAATTACAACCATTGGCGAGCGAGTAGAAGATTTATTTATAATCGCCACCGCCGACCGTCGTGGGCTTAATAATGCCCTGCAACAGGAAGTGCAACAACGGTTGACAGCAGCCCTCAATCCAAACGATAAAGGGTGATGTTTTTTTTTACCTGGAAAGAGTTGAACTATGCAGCAGTTACAGAACGTTATTGAGTCCGCTTTTGAGCGTCGCGCCGAAATTACTCCGGCAAATGTGGATACCGTGACCCGCGAGGCGGTTAATCAGGTTATTTCTTTGCTTGATTCCGGCGCGCTGCGTGTAGCCGAAAAGATCGACGGTCAGTGGGTCACTCACCAGTGGCTGAAGAAAGCGGTACTGCTCTCTTTCCGTATTAACGATAACCAGGTTATCGACGGTGCGGAAAGCCGCTACTTCGATAAAGTCCCGATGAAATTCGCCGATTACGACGAAGCGCGTTTCCAGAAAGAAGGCTTCCGCGTGGTGCCACCGGCAGCCGTTCGTCAGGGTGCATTCATTGCCCGCAACACCGTGTTGATGCCTTCTTACGTTAACATCGGTGCTTACGTTGACGAAGGTACCATGGTAGATACCTGGGCGACCGTTGGCTCCTGTGCGCAGATCGGTAAAAACGTCCACCTCTCTGGCGGCGTGGGTATCGGTGGGGTTCTTGAGCCGCTGCAGGCTAACCCGACCATTATCGAAGACAACTGCTTCATCGGCGCACGCTCCGAAGTGGTTGAAGGCGTGATCGTAGAAGAAGGTTCCGTGATCTCCATGGGCGTCTACATCGGCCAGAGCACCCGTATTTACGATCGTGAAACCGGTGAAGTGCATTACGGTCGCGTTCCGGCGGGCTCCGTGGTGGTATCCGGCAACCTGCCTTCTAAAGATGGCAAATACAGCCTGTACTGTGCGGTAATCGTTAAAAAAGTCGATGCAAAAACCCGCGGCAAAGTTGGTATCAACGAACTACTGCGCACCATCGATTAATCGGGTATAAAAAAAAGCGGGGGCGACCCCGCTTTTTTTATATCTGAGGGTGGCGAAAATAGATTTTTTCGTGAATTATTCATGGGTTATGTTGAGATCAAGGGTACCGCTATGTACGATAATCTGAAAAGTCTGGGCATTACTAATCCTGATGAAATTGACCGTTACAGCCTCCGTCAGGAAGCCAATAACGATATCCTGAAAATCTATTTTCACAAGGATAAGGGCGAGTTCTTCGCCAAAAGTGTAAAGTTCAAGTACCCGCGTCAGCGTAAAACTGTCGTTGCCGATGGCATCGGCCAGGGTTACAAAGAGGTGCAGGAGATCAGCCCAAATCTGCGCTATGTGATCGATGAGCTGGATCAGATTTGCCAGCGCGATCGCACTGAAGTGGATCTGAAGCGGAAGATCCTGGATGACCTGCGTCATCTGGAAAGCGTGGTTGCCCACAAGATCACGGAAATCGAAGCGGATCTTGAGAAGCTGACCCGTAACAAATAAGCCGTTCCTGTGTGCCGGGTGGCGGCTTCGCCTTACCCGGCCTACTCCCGGGTATTGCAGGCCCGGTAAGCGCAGCCCACCGGGCAAAAATCACCGCTGCTCGTCCAACTGCAAGGCCACATACAGCAACAGACGGTCGTCAAAATTCCCCAGATCCAGCCCCGTTAACTCCGATATCCGGTTCAGGCGGTACTCCAGCGTATTACGATGAATAAAGAGCGCCTTTGAGGTCGCCAGTGGCTGCACGTTATGACGGAACCACGCCTGTAAGGTGCGCCGCAGCAGGCCGTTGTTATCCATCGCTTTCAGACGCACCAGCGGACGCGCCAGTTCGTTGGCCTGCCAGCCGCCGCGCAGGCTGTCGAGCAGCACCGGCAACATCAAATCCTGGTAAAAATAGCTGCGGCTTTCCGGCATACGCTGCTTGCCGACCATCATCGTGGTTCGGGCCGTGCGCCAGGAGCGGGCGATGCTTCCCGGGCCGGTAAAATAGTTACCTAATGCCACGCGAAAACGCAGCTGCCCGTTCTCTTTCATCCGCGCAATCAGCTGCTCCACGCGGCGACGATGATCTTCTGCATCCCAGCGGCCAAACTGGTTTAACGCCGGTTTCAGCACCACCATTTCGGTCAACGAGACGATCGCCACCAGATTGTTACGCTCCGGCGTGGCCAGCGCGTTCTGCAGCTGTTGTAACTCCACCATGGCGCTGTCGACGCCCAACTGCCCGCTGTCCACCTCAATCACCGCCACAACGCGGGGCTGGTTAAGGTCGATACCCAGGCGTTGAGCCCACTCCGTTAATGCCGGGGTATGCTCTTCCGCCTGGATCAGGTTCATGACCAGCTCTTCACGCAGGCGGCTGTCCTGCGCCAGCAGGTGCATCAGGCGGGATTGCTCCAGCATCATCTCCGCCGTCATGCAGACCAGCTCGCCATATTTGCGCAAAGATTCCGGCTCACCGGTAAGCCCGATAACCCCGACAATTTCGCCCTCAAGACGCAGCGGCAGGTTGATCCCCTGCCGCACACCGTGCAGATGTCGCGCCACCGCGTCATCAATGTCCACCACGCGCCCCTGGGAGAGTACCAGCAGTGCGCCTTCGTGCAATTCCCCAATACGCTCGCGGTCGCCACTGCCGATGATCCGGCCACGTGCGTCCATCACGTTGATATTGGTGTCGATGATGCGCATTGTTCGCGCCACAATATCCTGCGCCATTTTGGTATCAAGATGCCAGCCAGCCATGTCGCCCTCCTCTGAGCAGAGCTCAAGCATAAGGAAGATTAATCAGTGCTGCATTGTGCAGATGCACAAACTCACAGGGAGAAGTATGGACTTGTGGAAGGGTTCACAGAACGGCAGTAAAAAGCCCCTGTTTCCGGGCGGAAACAGGGGCTGAACGGATTACTGCATCAGCAGATAGAGAGAGGTGTCGCCACGCTGGATATTCAGCGCCAGTACCGACGGTTTGCTGTCGAGGATTTTGCGCAGTTCAGCGATGTTCTTAACCGGCTGCTGGTTGGCACCGATAATCACATCCCCTTTCTTCAGGCCGATACGGGCCGCCGGGCTGTTGGCTTTAACGTTGTCCACCGACACGCCTTTATCCTGGCCTTTGTTGCTCATATCCGCACCTTCGATGCCGCTGAAGATGGTGCCGGCATCCACCTGATTCTGGCTGCTCTGCTGCAGTTCCAGATTCACGTTAACCGGTTTACCTTCACGTAGCAGGCCCAGGGTCACTTTGCTGCCCACCGGCATGGAGCCCACTTCCGCACGCAGTGCCGCGAAGCTGCTCACCGGTTTGCCGTTCAGGGTGGTGATGACATCCCCTGCCTTGATCCCCGCTTTCGCTGCGGAGGAGTTCGGCATGACCTGGCTGACAAACGCACCGCGCTGGGCATCAACCTTCATCGCTTTCGCCAGCTCGGAGTTCAGCTCGGTGCCCAAAATCCCCAGCTCACCGCGTTTAACCTGGCCAAACTCAACCATTTGCGCCGTCAGGTTTTTCACCATGTTACTTGGGATCGCGAAGCCAATCCCGATGTTGCCGCCGTCCGGGGCGAGGATTGCGGTGTTAATCCCGATCAGCTCACCGTTCAGGTTGACCAGCGCGCCACCGGAGTTACCGCGGTTAATCGCCGCATCCGTCTGGATAAAGTTTTCGTAGTTTTCTGCGTTCAGACCGCTACGGCCAAGGGCAGAAACAATACCGGAGGTGACCGTCTCACCCAGACCGAACGGGTTACCGATAGCCACGGTATAATCCCCTACACGCAGCGCGTCAGAGTCAGCGAGCTTAATCGCGGTCAGGTTTTTCGGATCCTGAATCTGAATCAGGGCGATATCAGAGCGAGGATCTTTCCCGACGATTTTGGCGTCGAGCTTACGCCCATCGCTCAGTTGAACCTTAATGCTGGTGGCGTTATCCACCACGTGGTTGTTGGTGACGACGTAGCCTTTGGCGGCATCGATGATGACACCGGAGCCCAGCGCCATAAACTTCTGCTGCTGGCCGCCGCCGTTACCGCCGCCATCGCCCTGACAGAATGGAGAGCTCTGGAACGGGGAACCGTCCTGGCAGAACGGCGAGTTATCGCCGAAGAACTGCTGGAAGTTACGTGGCATGCGTGGCGTGTTGACGGTGGTGCTGCCCTCGACATTGATACTGACCACCGATGGCATCACTTTTTCCAGCATCGGCGCCAGGCTTGGCATCTGCTGTGCAGTGGCGGCCGACGATACGGTCTCCGCTGCGCTAGCAGACAGTGGAGACAACGCTAATCCTAAACTCAGAGCCAGTGCACTCATTGCTAAAGTGGTTTTTTTCATGTTTCTTAATCTCGATTTACAGGTCACGCACAATTGCTGTGTACATCAGATTCGTTTTGCTGGGCTTAGTTCCGGTATTAAGTTTCTGGAAAAAGTAAAAATTTATTGTCCGTCTTTACAAAACTCCTCTTTATTCCACCGCCATCAACTTGCGGTATTCATCCCATGCATATAAGTCCGTCATTCCGCTAATATAGTCCTGGATCAGCCGGCAGCGATAATAAAACTCCAGCACCGGCCAGTCCGCCTGCTGGCGATTTAATTTACCAATAGATTCCACATATGCCAGCCGATGGCGCGTCGAAAGTTTATGAAATAGCCGGGTCTCAATCGGAAAACGGCGTACCCGTTCCTTTTCAACCAGCTCACTAAAGTCGTCCACGGATAATTGCAGCAGCGGGCGATAGATCTCCAGCAGGCCGGTTATCACGCGATAGCCCTGTAATTCCAGCTGCTCGACATCCGGATGGCTGAACACGTGCCGCATCGCCACATTCTTATAGAGCTCAAGGAGTTGACTGAATCCACTGTCATCCTCAAGCAGCGCATGGTTAAATTCCCCGCGGTAGATCTGCTCAATATTGTCTATAAAACGCTCAGCCGCATAGGGCACCAGTTTATTAAGGGTATTGACGCGTAAATACATAAAGAACTGATCTTCGGTGCTGCGGCTGAGGGTGTTCGAACGTGACTTCTCCCAGGCGTTTTCGACAACCTGCGAAAACAATGAACCTTTTTCATGATTACCCCAGGCATCATAAAGATGCTGATAAAGCCCCTCGACGCTGAATATTCTTTTTTCGACAGCATCTTCCAGATCGGCAACGCAATAGGAGATATCGTCTGCCGCTTCCATAATCCAGGTTAATGGAAAACGGCCATACTGCGGAAGGGAGAGCTCCTGACGCAGCCGCTCTATATACGCCTCTTCAGAGAAATAATAGCCCGGCTTTTTCATCAAATAATTGTGCGTCTCGGGGGGATCGCCCTGCCACCAGGCGGGACGGGTATATTTCAGAATGCATCCCACCTGTGCCCAGGTAAGATTCATGCGCATCAGGGAGTGCACCATCCGGATGCCCTGCGCATTCCCCTCAAAGTGACACAAATCCTGGCGCACCTTGCGACGAAGCGCGTTCAGCGCCTCCTCGCCTTCACGCAGCCGCAAATCCTGCACCACGCAGCGATCGTCGCTCAGCGGCTGGCTTGCCGCATCGGCAGGGTACAGACGCTGGCGGAACCAGTCATTGATCGCCGCTTCGCCAAAATGACCAAAGGGGGGATTACCGATATCGTGCATCAGGCACGCCATCTCAACGATGCTTTCGAACGGCCCCGTCAGCTCGTCCAGGCCGTAGGTTGCCAGCAGGCGCTGCTCTTTAAGGCGGCTCAGGATCTCTTTGGCGATATAGCGCCCCACCTGTTGAACCTCCAGCGAGTGGGTGAGCCGGGTACGCACAGCGGCGTTGCGTTCGAGCGGGAAGACCTGCGTTTTTTGCTGTAACCGACGGATCGCCGGAGAGTTAATGATGCGCCCGCGGTCGCTTTCAAAGATGCGCAGGATCTCGTGTTCGCTCTTGTTCCCCTGCGGAGAGCGGTAGCGACGCTGCCAGTTAATCTTGGTGCGAAAATCGATTGGTGCCATGTGCTCCCCCGCGTGAGAATGCGTTTCCCCTTAACCGCATGATAGACTATGCATCTTAACAAGGCACATCGCGAGTAAATCTATGAAAATCGGTATTATTGGAGCAATGGAAGAAGAAGTTACGCTGCTGCGTGACAAAATTGAGAACCGTCAGACCCTCTCCCTGGGCGGTTGCGAAATTTACACTGGCACGCTGAACGGAACTGAAGTTGCTCTGCTGAAATCGGGTATCGGTAAAGTTTCCGCCGCGCTGGGCGCCACCCTGCTGCTGGAACGCTGCAAGCCAGACGTGATCATCAACACCGGCTCTGCGGGCGGTCTTGCGCCAACCCTGAAAGTGGGCGACATCGTGGTCTCTGACGAAGCGCGCTACCACGACGCCGATGTGACCGCCTTTGGTTACGAGTATGGCCAGCTTCCGGGCTGCCCGGCAGGCTTCAAGGCCGATGAAAAACTGGTTGCTGCTGCGGAAAATTGCATTGCAGAGCTGAACCTGAACGCCGTGCGCGGCCTGATTGTCAGCGGCGACGCCTTTATCAACGGCTCCGTGAACCTGGCAAAAATCCGCCACAACTTCCCGCAGGCGATCGCCGTGGAAATGGAAGCGACCGCCATCGCGCACGTTTGCCATAACTTCAGCGTGCCGTTCGTCGTGGTTCGCGCCATCTCTGACGTTGCCGATCAGCAGTCTCACCTGAGCTTCGACGAGTTCCTCGTGGTTGCTGCCAAACAGTCCAGCCTGATGGTTGAGACGCTGGTGCAGAAACTGGCGCGTGGCTAAGCCGCTCAAAAGGGCGCTGCTTGCGCTGCTTCTGCTGACACCGGCGTGGCTTCTGGCCGCGCCGCGTGTAATTACCCTCTCCCCTGCCAATACCGAACTGGCGTTTGCCGCCGGGATCACCCCCGTCGGGGTCAGCAGTTATTCCGACTATCCTCCCGAAGCCGCTAACATTGAACAGGTCGCCACCTGGCAAGGCATTAATGTCGAACGCATCGTCGCGCTGAAGCCCGATCTGGTGCTGGCCTGGCGCGGCGGCAATGCCGAGCGTCAGGTCAACCAGCTCACCTCGCTCGGCATAAAAGTGCAGTGGATCGATGCCACCCGCATAGAGCAGATTGCCCAGGCCTTGCGCGATCTCGCCCGCTGGAGCTCCAATCCGGCGCAGGCGCAACAGGCCGCGCAGCAGATGATGGCTGATTTTGCCGCCCTCAAGGCCACCTACGGCGCACTGCCGAAAAAGCGGGTATTCATTCAGTTCGGGCAACAGCCGCTGTTCACCACCAGCCAGGGCTCCCTGCAACATCAGGTTGTTGAGCTGTGTGGCGGGGAAAATATCTTCGCGGCCAGCCGGGTTCCCTGGCCCCAGGTGAGCCGTGAGCAGGTACTGGCGCGCCAGCCTCAGGCGATCGTGGTGGGTGGTTCGGCGGGCGATATTCCTAAAATAGAACAGTACTGGCAAGGTCAGCTAAAAATACCCGTGATTCCGCTGAACAGTGACTGGTTTGAGCGCGCGAGCCCGCGTATTATCCTCGCCGCAAAACAACTCTGCTCTGCGCTGTCGCAGAGTCACTAATTTCTCGAGGATTACGATGCTCGTTTACTGGCTGGATATTCTTGGCACAGCCGTTTTTGCGATTTCCGGCGTTCTGCTGGCCGGTAAGTTACGTATGGATCCGTTTGGCGTGCTGGTATTAGGTGTGGTCACGGCCGTCGGCGGCGGAACGATCCGCGACATGGCGCTGGATCATGGCCCGGTATTCTGGGTCAAGGATCCTACCGATCTGGTGGTGGCCATGGTCACCTGCCTGTTAACCATCATTCTCGTCCGCCAGCCGCGTCGCCTGCCGAAATGGCTGCTGCCGGTGCTGGATGCAGTTGGCCTCGCGGTGTTCGTCGGCATTGGCGTAAACAAAGCCTTTATGGCTGGCACCGGCCCGTTGGTGGCTATCTGTATGGGGGTGGTGACCGGCGTGGGCGGTGGGATTATCCGCGATATTCTGGCGCGCGAAGTGCCGATGATCCTGCGAACGGAAATCTACGCTACGGCCTGTATTCTGGGCGGGATCGTTCACGCCACGGCCTGGTATACCTTTCATGTTCCGCTGGAACAGGCGGCGATGCTGGGGATGGGGGTGACGCTGGCAATCAGACTGGCGGCAATCCGCTGGCATCTGAAGCTGCCAACCTTTGCGCTGGATGATAATGTAAGATAACGAGTAGGCCCGGTAAGCGAAGCGCCACCGGGCATTACCGTCAGATGCTGAACGAAGAACCACACCCGCAGGTGCTGGTTGCGTTCGGGTTGGTTACCACAAAGCGTGAACCTTCCAGACCTTCGGTATAGTCAACAGAACCACCGACCAGATACTGCAGGCTCATCGGGTCAACAACCAGCGCGACGCCCTGCTTCTCAATGGTCATGTCGCCATCGTTAACCTGATCGTCAAAGGTGAATCCATACTGGAAGCCGCTGCAGCCGCCGCCGGTAATGTACACACGCAATTTCAGCTCCGGGTTGTCTTCATCGGAAATCAGGTCTTTTACTTTTTTGGCTGCTGCTTCGGTAAACTGCAACGGCAGCGCTACGTCATCACTCATCTTATGCTCCCATGAATACTGCTAGTGGGTAAAAATCACCCAATTCTTGTTGTCATTATCTAATACCCTGGTAATTCATTCAAGTATTCTGCTTCGCCAGGGTACGGGCAAGAATGGTGGAGTATAGCGGTTGTCCGCCGAGGAACTGGGCTAATAGTGTGGCCCCCAGGCAGGTAATGATCATTGGCAAAATGAGCTGGTAATTGTCGGTCATCTCCAGCACCAGCACAATGCCGGTCAGCGGCGCGCGCAACGAAGCCGCCAGCAGCGCCCCCATTCCGGCGATGGCAAAGGTACCGGCCTCAAGATGATACGCCGGGAAGCCTGCGGCGGCGGCCATGCCAAAGGCCGTACCCAGCAACGTCCCCAACGCCAGCATCGGGGCAAAAATGCCGCCAGGGGCGCCGGAAGAGAAGCAGAGTACGGTGGTGATGACCCGCGAGATAAACATAAACAGCAGCAGGCCAATGCTGAAGTTACCCGCAGCCGCAATGGGGATCAGCCCAAAGCCACCCCCAGCCGCGTTGGGTTCGATAAAGCCCAGCACGCCGCACACGCCCCCCAGCAGGCCACCCACCAGCACCCATCGGGTTGTATTGCCGCCGTGGATCCGCTGGAACATATCCTGAGCATGAATAATAAGGGCATTAAACAGCGGGCCAACAATGCCAAAAATCATGCCGAGGATCAGATAGAGCCAGAGCGTATTGACCGGGGCGTTGGTCAACTTACCGACCTCAATGACCGCCCCTTCGCCATTGAAAAGCCGAAAAACAATGCTCGACATAATCACGCCGGTAAAGACCGCTTTAATCGAGATCAGGTTATAGCGAAACTGAGCGCGCATCTCTTCGATGATAAAGAGTATTCCCGCCAGCGGGGCATTAAACGCAGCGGAAAGCCCCGCGGCGGCACCGGTTGCCAGCAACGTATGGCGTGCTTCAGCACTGCGCATCCTGAACAGATCGCTGACCATACGGCCAACATTACCGCCCAGCTGTACGGTCGGCCCTTCCCGCCCGAGCACCATCCCCGCTCCAAGCGTCCCCATTCCGCCGATAAACTTAACGGGCACTACACGCCACCAGCGGACCGGACGCAGCTCTTCGAGCGCCCCTTCTATCTCAGGGATCCCCGAGCCGCCCGCTTCCGGGGCGAATTTACGCACCAGAAAATAACCGACCATCGCAAGCAGGGCAGATAAGCCGAACGCCAGGATCCAGACTACCCCTTCACGATCGGCATAACCCGCAACGGTGCCAATGCGCCAGTTCAGTACGCCATTGACGGCCCTTTCGAACGCGACGCCCACCAGCCCTGCCAGCGTGCCGACAACGGCTGCGCCCAGCAAAATTGCCAGCGGCGTCTTGTCACGGTTGAGCAGCCGACGAATGCTGATACGGTATTGCGCGCGCGCAAATTGTTGTTCTTCAAATGAGGGGGAGTCTGATTTCATTGCCTGTTAATTTTCGTCATACAAATCGCCGCAGGGATTTTACCAGAGACCGTCCAGCCGTCTTCTGAAAATTGCTTAACAATTGTTAATGCATTACCAGGGTAAAAATTTCATAACCTTCCACGAATCACTTAGAATAGTGCGCTTAACCATTTTATACGAGCCAGGAATCACGCCATGAGTAAGTCTGAAACGCTTTACAGCGCTGCCCGCGAGCTAATCCCTGGCGGTGTTAACTCCCCGGTCCGTGCCTTTACCGGCGTGGGCGGTACACCGCTGTTTATTGAACGTGCCGATGGCGCCTATCTGTATGATGTGGATGGCAAAGCCTATATCGACTATGTCGGCTCATGGGGCCCGATGGTATTGGGACATAACCACCCGGCTATCCGTAACGCGGTCATCGAAGCGGCGGAGCGCGGTTTGAGTTTCGGCGCGCCAACCGAGATGGAAGTCAAAATGGCGGCGCTGGTAACTGAACTGGTCCCGACCATGGATATGGTACGCATGGTGAATTCCGGTACCGAAGCGACCATGAGCGCCATCCGTCTGGCTCGTGGTTTTACCGGTCGTGACAAAATCATCAAATTTGAAGGTTGCTACCACGGTCATGCCGACTGTCTGCTGGTGAAAGCCGGTTCCGGCGCCCTGACCCTCGGCCAGCCGAACTCTCCGGGCGTGCCGGCGGACTTCGCGAAGCATACCCTGACCTGCACCTATAACGACCTCGATTCGGTGCGTGCCGCCTTTGAGCAGTATCCGCAGGAGATCGCCTGCATTATCGTTGAGCCAGTGGCGGGCAACATGAACTGCATTCCACCGCAGCCGGGCTTCCTGCAGGGCCTGCGTGCGCTGTGCGATGAGTTCGGCTCGCTGCTGATTATCGACGAAGTGATGACCGGCTTCCGCGTGGCGCTGGCGGGCGCCCAGTCTTATTACGACGTGGTGCCGGATCTCACCTGTCTGGGCAAAATCATCGGCGGCGGCATGCCGGTGGGCGCTTTTGGCGGCCGCAAAGAGGTGATGGATGCGCTGGCCCCAACCGGTCCGGTCTACCAGGCGGGCACCCTCTCCGGGAACCCGATTGCCATGGCCGCCGGTTTCGCTTGCTTAAACGAAGTGGCGCAGCCGGGCATTCATGCCACCCTGACCGAGCGCACCACCCAGCTGGCAAACGGCCTGCTGGAGGCGGCGGAAGACGCCGGTATTCCGCTGGTGGTAAACCACGTCGGCGGCATGTTCGGGATCTTCTTCACCGAAGCGAAAACCGTCACCCGTTACCAGGATGTGGTGAAGTGCGACGTTGAGCGCTTCAAGCGCTTCTTCCATCTGATGCTGGAGGAAGGTGTCTACCTGGCACCGTCAGCCTTTGAGGCAGGCTTTATGTCGGTCGCGCACAGCGAAGAGGATATCAATAACACCATCGACGCGGCGCGCCGGGTGTTTGCGAAGCTCTGATGATGTTGTTTGCCGGGTGGCGCTAACGCTTACCCGGCCTACAAAACCCTCGAACCGTAGGCCGGGTAAGGCGAAGCCGCCACCCGGCATTTTTTTACCGGCTCTGCTTGCGCAGCAGATAGATAAAATACGGCGCACCGATAAAGGTGGAGAGCAGCCCCGCCGGGATCTGATACGGGAACAGCACCATCCGGCCGCACCAGTCGGCGAACACCAACACTATCCCTCCGATTAACGCCGACATCACAATGTGCGGCATCGTCCGGCGGAAGCCCATCATCCGCGCGATGTGCGGCGCCATCAGCCCGATAAAACTCAGCGGGCCAATCGTCAGGGTCGCCGTCGCCGTCAGCGCCGCCGCCAGCAGCAGCAGGCCGATTCGCGAGCGGTTCAACGCCATGCCCACCGAACGGGCCGTGTCGCCCCCCAGCGGCAGCACCGTCAGCCAGCGACGGCAGAGCGGCACCAGCGCCAGCAGGACGATCATTGCCATCCCGGTGCTCATGACCTGTTCGGTCGTCGCATTATAGGTTGAGCCGGAAATCCAGGTCAGGATCTGCGCCATACGCGGATCGCCGCTGGCCTGCAGCATCATCAGCAGCATGGTGAAGGCGGTACTCAGCGCCATCCCCGCCAGCAGCATCCGGTGCGGCGAGAAGCCGCCGCGTCCGGCGGAGACCAGGATAATCAGCAGCGTCGCTGCGGCACCAAGGCTACCCGCAGGCATCAGCCAGCCGAAGGCATTACCCGGCACAAAGAAGAGCATCAGCACCACGCCGAACGCCGCACCGGAGCTGATCCCCAACACTTCCGGGCTCGCCATCGGGTTACCGGTGAGACGCTGAATAATGCAGCCCGCCACCGCCAGCATCACCCCTGCCATCAGGGCGGCAAAAATACGCGGCGCGCGCCACGGCAACAGTTCGTCAAGCATCGCTCCGCTCGCCCAGTGCCATCCCTGCGCATCCCGGCCAAACGCCATCGCCGCTATCACCGCCAGCAGCAGAACCGCGCCGCCAGCCAGGGCAAACCACACCACGTGGTGGCGCTCGGCCTGCACTTTATCGCCCGCGTTCATCGCCGGGGCGCTCATGCTGCGCAGACGCGGCAGCAGCCACAGCAGCAGCGGCGCGCCGATCAGGGCGGTTACAGAACCGGTGGAGACCTCCATCCACACCCGGGTCAGCCAGAGGATCACCTGGTCAGAGAGCCAGAGGATCAACGCCCCAATCAGCGGGGCCAGTATCAATCGGGAGAGCAAGCGCCGCGCCCCCAGCATTTTCGCCAGCAGCGGTGCGAACAGGCCGATAAAGCCGATGATGCCCACGGCATTCACCAGCAGAGCACTGATAACAATCGCCAGCGTCAGCGCTGCCAGACGCGCCAGCGAGAGCGCCAACCCGAGGTTGCGTGCCACGCCATCATCCAGCCCCATCAAGGTGAGCGGGCGCAGCAGCAGCAGAGTCAGCACCACGCCGCCGAGCAGCTGCGGCCAGAGGCGTTGAACGATGCTCCAGTCGGTTTGCGTCAGCGTCCCGGTGCTCCAGAGGAACATGCTTTGCAGTTGGTCATGATGGAAAATCACCAGCAGCTGGTTGATCGCGCCACAGTAAAGGCTCACCACCAGGCCTGCCAGGATCAGGGTGACCGGCGAGAGGCGTTTGCCCCAGGCCACGCCAAAGACAATCGCCCCGACGGCGCAAGCGCCCACCAGCGCGGCGAACTGCGCCGCCAGTACGCCCGGCAGCGCCCACAGGGTGATAATAGTCATCCCCAGCTGGGCGCCGGTCGCCACCCCCAGGGTGGTTGGCTCCGCCAGTGGGTTACGCAGCACCTGCTGGAACAGTACGCCCACCAGCCCGAGCCCTGCCCCCACCAGCAGCGAGATCGCCAGCCGCGGCAGCAGGCTGTAGTGGAACAGCATCTGTTGAATATTGTCGATATCCGGGGCGGCCAGCGCGCTGCCCCACTGGCTGCGCGGCAGCGCAATGCTCAGGTTCCACCAGGTTAAGCCCAGCGCAACGGCCAGCAGCAGCGCCATAAAGAGCGCCGGGAAAAGGGCAATCCGTGACCTCATGCTTGGCCTCCCAGGGCGCTATCCAGCACGCGGGCAAAGTGCATCGCCGACAGCGTTGCGCCGTAGAACCACACCGCGGGAACGCGCTTCACGCGCTGCTGGCGGACAAACGGCATCGCCTGCCATAGCGGCGTCGCCATTAAGGCCTGCATTTCCCGTTCATTGCCGTGATCGAAGCAGAGCACATCCACATCCTTAAACGCCGCCAGACGGTCGATCCCGACGGCGGTACTGCCCCAGAAGGTCATCTCCCCTTCCCAGGCGTTTTTAATCCCATAGCGATCCAGCACTTCCTGGAACAGGCAGTTATTGCCAAACACCAGCATATGACGGGCATCGAGCAGCGTCACCATCAGCAGCGGACGATCTCCACGACCGGCGAAGCGCGGCTTGAAACTGTCAATCACGCTGTCGAAATGGTCGAGATGCTGGCGGGCCGCACTCTCCAGATTCAGGAGCTGTGCCATCTCGGTTAATGATTTCCGAGCATTGGTCAGCGGCTTTTTCCCGTCGCTGAAGGCAAAACCCCGTCCCGGCGCAATGCGCGCCAGCTTCTCTTCTGACGGGCCATACCCGGCCGACCAGACCAGGTACGAGGGTTTCATCTGGGTGAGCAGTTCGAGGTTGGGCTCGGTACGCAGGCCGATGTCGATAACCGACGCCGGCAGCCGGGGCTCGTTCACCCACAGGGTGTAGTTAGGAATATCAGCCACGCCGTAAGGGGTCACGCCAAGCGCCAGCAGCAGCTCAACGGGGAGCCACTCCAGGGCCACAATGCGCTGCGGATCGATAGCGGCAGCCTGCGCCGTGTTCATTTTCCACAGCAGCGGCGAGAGGGCCATGACCGTCAGCAGGCGGCGACGGCTAATCATAAAATCAGGCATCAGTAGACAAAGCTCACCGGTGCCGCTCCCGCAGGATGCGGCAGAATACCCATAGGAATGCCGTAAATGTTTTCCAGCGTCTCGCTGCGCATCAGCTCGGCAGGCGTGCCCTGGGCGATCATCTCCCCGCAGCGCAGCGCCACCAGGTAATCGCAGTAACGCGCCGCCATGTTGATGTCGTGCAGCACCGCAATCACCGTCAGCCCGCGCTGCTGGCTTAAGCGATGCACCAGTGCCAGCACATCCACCTGATGGGCGATATCGAGGGCCGATGTCGGCTCATCCAGCAGTAAACAACGGCTATCCTGAGCCACCAGCATGGCGATCCAGGCGCGCTGGCGCTCGCCGCCGGAGAGGCTATCCACCAGACGATGGGCCAACGGTTTTAACCCCACCAGCGCAATCGCCTCTTCCACTTTCTCTCGGTCGGCCACGCCAAAACGCCCCAGCGCGCCATGCCACGGATAACGGCCGATCGCCACCAGTTCGCGAACGGTCATACCCTCCGCCTGCGGCAGTTGCTGCGGCAGATAGGCCACCTTGCGGGCAAAGGCTTTGCTGTTCCAGCTCTCCAGCGGCTGTCCATCCAGCAGGATATCGCCCTCAGACGGCGGCTGATGGCGGCCAAGCATTTTCAGTAAGGTGGATTTGCCGGAGCCGTTATGGCCGATAAGGCCGGTCACCTGGCCTGCGGGGAAGGTCAGCGAAAGGGGATGCAGCAGCGTGCGTCCGGGAACACGAAAGGAGACGCCATCGAGCGCAAAAGTGGTATCGGATTGCGGGTTGTTTTCCTGCATGTCAGCCAACTTAAGTAAAGAAAAGGGCACGAAAAACGTGCCCAAATTTAAAGGTTAGAAGCGGAAGGTCGCAGTCGCAACAACCTGGCGTTCTGCTCCCCAGAAGCAGCCATAGGTGTTGAAGCAGCTGGCGACGTATTCACGATCCAGCAGGTTGTTCACGTGCAGCGCAACGTTCGAGCCCGCCATGCCAAAGCGCGCCAGATCGTAGCGCACCAGCGCATCCATCACCGCGTAACTGCCCACCTTGAAGGAGTTTGCCGGATCGCCATAGCTGGAGCTAGAGAAGCGACCGCCGGTGCCCAGGGTCAGGCCAGAGAGTGCGCCATCATAGAAGGTGTAATCCCCCCACAGGGAAGCCATATGCTCAGGCACCTGCGCCGGGGTGTTGCCTTTGTAGTTGGTGTCGGTGGTGTACTCCACGTCGGTGTAGGTGTAAGACCCCACCACGTTCACGCTGGCAGACAGCGCCGCTTTGGCTTCGATCTCCACGCCGCGGGCGCGGATCTCGCCGCCTTCAACTGAGAAGAACGAACCCGCAGGATCGGCCATCAAATTGTTGGTTTTGGTCAGCTGATACAGGGCACCGGTCAGAACGATCGGACGATCGCTCGGCACGTACTTCACGCCCACTTCGTACTGCTTGCCTTTAGAAGGCGCAAACGGCTTACCTTGTGCGTCGGACTGGGAAGACGGCTCGAAGGATTCGCTGTAGCTGAAGTACGGGGTGACGCCATTATCAAACAGGTAGTTCACGCCGCCACGCCAGGTGAACTGATTGTCATCACGTGATGCCGTCGTGCCTGTGACGCGGTTAAACGAATCCTGCTCTGCCCAGTCGTAACGGCCACCCAGAGTGACCAGCACCTTATTCCACTGCGCCTGATCCTGCACGTAGAGACCGGTCTGCTGCTGTTTGTTCAGGAGCTGATACGGGCCGGAGTTGTCCGGGTTTTTCGAGCCGAAATCGAAATTGCTATACACCGGGTTGTAGAGATCCAGCAGCGGGACGGAACCGTCATAGCCGAACCAGGCGTTGATGTCGTTACGCATGCGCATATAGTCAACGCCGGTCAGCAGGATATGGTCAACATCGCCGGTGGCGAATTTGCTCTGCAGCTGGGTATCAACGGTGAAGTTTTGCAGCTTCTCATCGTCAACCACATATTTACGCGCCAGGTAATGGCCTTTGTCCGCAGGGGATAAGGCGTTACAGAGAGCGTTGCCACTGTTCGCCGCATCGGAGCAGACGCCGTAACCATAGACGCTGTTCTGCGAGGTTTTATTCTCGGCAAAACGCAGGTTCTGACGCACGGTGAAGGTGTCGTTGAATTCGTGATCGAAGCTATACCCGACCATCTTCTGGTTACGGGAGTAGGTATTGTTTTTCGCCCCTTCGTTGAAGTCGGTCGGCAGGCGATCGCCGTTTGGCAGCGGATCAACCGTGCCCTCTTTCGGCAACCAACCGTAGTAACCGGTCTCCGGTTCGTTCTGGAAATAGGAGAGGAAGGTGAAGTTAGTTTTATCAGACGGACGCCAGGAGAAGGATGGCGCAATGGTGTAACGCTGCTCTTCCGCGCGCTCCTGCTGAGCGTTGTTAGAACGCGCCAGACCGGTCAGGCGATAAGAGTACACGTCGTCGTCGTCCAGCGCATCGCTGAAGTCAAACCCGGTCTGGAACAGGCTGTCCGTCCCGACCTTAAACTGAACCTCTTTCAGCGGCTCGGTCAGTGGACGTTTGCTGACCATGTTCAGCAAACCACCCGGGCTGCTTTTGCCGTAGAGAACGGAGGTTGGGCCGCGCATCACTTCCGCGCGCTCAATCATATAAGGGTCAATTACCGCGTCGTTATAGAAGTTGCCCTGCATCTTCATGCCGTCGAGGTAGTTGTTCTGGCTTTGGCCATCGGCAGCAAAGCCACGAATAATCAGGTAGTCGTATGTATTTGACGCGCCACGCGTACCGACGGCCACCCCTGGCGTGTAGCTCAGTGCTTCTTTCACCGAGCGCGGCTGGTGCAGCGCCATCTCTTCCGCGGTCACGACGGAAATCGACTGCGGCACCTTCTCAATGGAGGTATCCGTCTTGGTGCCGGTAGCGGACTGGCGTGCCGCAATGGTCGCCGCCGGTCCCCAGGCACTCTCCTGCGGAGCAGGCGCTGCGGTGACGGTGATCGTTTCTTCTTTTTTAGGGGTTTCGGCAGCGTGAGCGTAAGCAGACATGCCGCTAACCGCTGTGGCTACAACAACTGCGATTTTACGCAGTGAAGATTGCATTGGCTGAGCAGTTTTTGAAAGCGCCATTGGTATATCTCTGATGAAAGCGTGAATGATAACGTAAACGAGAATTATTATTATGACCGCAGCATATTATGCGAAACATTCACGGCATAGCAAGTGATATGCGCCCCTACAGGAAATGAGGGTATAAGAATTAAACAATGGAAAATAGAGGGTTAATAAATGGAGATTTGAGTGTTGGAGGGATGTTTAATTAAGGTGAAAATTCCCTCTCCCGCAGGAGAGGGAATAGTGGTGAGTTAACCGCCGAACATATCCTTGATCCAGCCCGCGACACCGTCGCTCTCCTTCTTCTCAGGCTGCTGCTGCGGCTGCTGTTGTTGCGGCTGCGACTGCGGCTGAGAAGACTGGTCAAACGGGTTACCCGATGGTTCCGGGGCAGCCTGCTGACACAGGGAGTCCGGGTTGCTGGTCCAGACCGGCACACGGCGCATACCGCCGCCACACACAAAGTTGCCCGACTCATCCACGCCCATATCGACGATATCTTCCGGTGGCGTCAGGGTTAACGGCACCGGCGACTGGTTAGCCAGATAGCGCTGGTAGATAGACATCGCCCCGCTGGCGCCGTACAGCTTCGTCGGCTGGTTGTTATCGCGGCCAACCCAGGTGATTACCACTTCACGTCCGTCGATACCCGCAAACCAGGTGTCGACGTTGTTATTGGTGGTCCCGGTTTTACCCGCCAGATGCAGGCCAGGGTACTTCGCTCCCAGCTGACGCCCGGTACCGCGCTGCACAACCTGCTGCATGGTCCAGAGGGTCATATAGGCAGCCTGCGCCGGTACGGCACGCTCCGCCTGCGGGAAGCTCTGGTACAGCGGAGTGCCGTCTTCGGCAATCACTGAACGTAGCGCAGAGAGCGGAGCACGGTTCCCGCCGCTGGCGATGGTCTGGAACGCCTGCGCCACTTCAATTGGCGTCAGGTTCAGGGCCCCCAGCAGCATGGCCGGAACCGGATGCAGCTGATCTTTCGGCACGCCCAGCTTCAACCAGGTATCGGTGACTGCTGGCAGGCCAAGCGCCATCCCGAGGTTAACCGTCGGCACGTTCATGGAACGCGTCAGGGCATCCACCAGCATCACCTGGCCGCTGTACTGCTTATCGTCGTTCTGCGGCGACCAGACCTGGCCATTTGGCTGGCGCAGGGCAATCGGGGCATCGGCGATCCAGGTGTTGAGACGATACTGGTTCGGCTGGCTCAAAGCGGTGAGATAGGTCGCCGGTTTAGCCAGAGAGCCGATCGAACGGCGTGCCTGCATGGCGCGGTTATAGCCCGCAAACTGCGGCTCTGCCCCGCCGACCATCGCCCGCACTTCGCCGGTGGTGCGATCGACCACCACCATCGCGGTCTCCAGATCGCTCAGCTTACGCTGTTTTTTCAGCGCCGGAATGCCTTCTACCGCCGCTTTCTCTGCGGCATCCTGCGCCACGGAGTCAAAGGTGGTGAAGATCTTCACGCCGGAGAGATCTTTAACCTTATCGCCCAGTTTGGCCTGCAGCTCCTGACGCACCATCTGCATAAATGCAGGCTGCGGGGAGATGACGCCGCCGCGCGGCTGTACGCCTAACGGACGCGCGCTGAGCATGTCATACAGCTCCTGGTCGATCACCTGCTGCTGTTGCAGCAGACGCAGCACCAGATTACGCCGCTCCAGGGCCAGTTTCGGGTTACGCCACGGGTTGTAGATGGAGGCACCCTTAACCATGCCCACCAGCAACGCCTGCTGGTCGAGGCTCAGCTCTTCCACCGGACGGCCAAAGTAATAAAGACTCGCCAGCGGGAAGCCGCGAATTTCATTGTCGCCGCTCTGACCGAGATAGACCTCGTTCATATAGAGCTCAAGAATGCGGTCTTTGCTGTAGCGCGCATCCATCAGCACGGCCATGTAGGCTTCGTTGGCCTTACGCCAGTAGGAGCGTTCGCTGGAGAGGAACAGGTTCTTCACCAGCTGCTGGGTCAGAGTACTTGCCCCCTGCACCGTGCGTCCTGCGGTCAGGTTCGCCAGCACCGCACGACCAATGGAGTAGAGGCTGACGCCATCGTGCTCATAGAAGTGACGGTCCTCGGTCGCCAGCAGGGTATCCACCAGCAGATCCGGGAAGCCATTACGCGCAACAAAGAGGCGCTGCTCGCCGTTTGGCGAGGAGAGCATGGTGATCAGCCGCGGATCGAGACGGAAGAAACCGAACTGGCGGTTGTTCTCCATGTTCTCAATGGCTTCCAGATGATCGCCGTCGAAGGTCAGACGCGCGCGCACCTGCCCCTCTTTGCTATCCGGGAAGTCAAACGGACGGCGGATCATCTCAATGCTCTTCGCCTGCACCGTAAACTCGCCGGGACGGGTCATCTTCGTCACCTGGCGGTACTGGGTCGCCTCCAGCAGCTTGACCATCTCGTTCTTGCTGATGGACATATCCGGCTCAAGGTTAACCATCCGGCCATAGACCGCCGCCGGCAGCTGCCAGACTTTGCCGTCAATACGGCTGCGGATCTTCTGATCCAGATAGACGCCATAGATCGCCAGCAGGATGAGGAAAACAATAAACAGCTTCAGCAGCAGCCAGAACCAGCCGCGCTTGCCACGAGGTTTACCTTTTTTGCCTTTTCCTTTACGTGGCGCAGGTGCGTCATCGTCATACTCATTATCAACATCGTCGTACTCTTCATCTCTGAGGCGTCGACGGCCTGCCTTTTCTTTTGCCGGACGGGCAGGTCTTCCTTTACGTCCAATTGGCTCGCGGTCATTCCCCGCCATGCTTTCTCTCCGCAACTATCAGGCGCAAAGGCCCGATTCTCTGGTCTTCCCCCTGATGGAGGAAGAAGAAATCTCTCAAATTTACCCTCTCAGAGGGTATTGCCGGGTGGCGCTACGAATACTTCTTCGTACGCCGGGTCGGCGCGGTATTTGCCGGGTCGTCCGGCCAGACATGTTTGGGATAACGCCCTTTCATCTCTTTTTGCACCTCGCGGTAGCTGCCAGCCCAGAATGCACCCAAATCCCGGGTGATCTGTAGCGGACGCTGGGCCGGTGACAACAGCTCCAGCACCAGCGGCACCCGCCCCTGCGCAATGGCAGGCGTGTTCGCCTCGCCAAACATCTCCTGCATGCGTACTGCCAGCGCCGGAGGATTATCTTCATGATAACGAATGGCTATCCGGCTGCCGGTGGGCACAGTGTAATGCCCCGGAAGCTCGGTATCCAGACGTTGGCGTAACGACCAGTCGGTTAAGTTCTGTAACGCCGCCTTAACATCCAGCGCTTTCAACGCGCGCAGGGAGTGTACGCCACTCATTTGCGGCAGTAACCAGTTTTCCAGATTTGCCAGCAGCGAGGCTTCATCTACCGCGGGCCACGCATACTCCGGCAACCACTGGGCCGCGCAGTGCAGGCGGAGCCGGTACTGCTCCGCCTCCGGGGTCCAGTTCAGTACGCTGAGCCCTTTATCGCGGATGCCGTTAAGCATCGCCTGATGCAGCTCCTCTTCCGAGGGCTTTGCCAGCGGCTTAATGCTCACCGTCAGGCGGCCAATCTGGGAACGCCGCAGCGCCTTCAGCGTGCCTTGCGCTTCATCCCACTCTACGGTGTCAGACTGTGCCACCAGGCCCGGAGAAGCGGCGATCAGAGTATCAATATCCACTGCTATGGCCTGCAGAATACGGGCATCTGGCGACTGGCTGCCCTGCAACAGCAGCGGGGCAATCAGCCACTCGTGGCGGGTCATGGCGTCGTCGCTCTGTAGCATCGCGCCCATGCCGTTCGCCAGTTGATAGCGTCCATCAAGCCCACGGCGGCGGGCGATCCGGTCAGGAAACGCCTTCGCCAGCAGCGCGGGCACCCGGTCGCTCTCCGGCGCCCCGCCCCGGCTGTTCAGGCGCGCACTCAGCTGTCGGGCGCGCTGCTGCCACTCCGGCTGATTGCGGGAGAAGGCCTGAGCCAGATCGCTACTGGCGCCACGCGGCGGCTGTTCAAGAATAGCGGCCAGCTTTGCCGCCGTCGCAATATCGTCGTCATCCGTCGCGCTGGCCAGCATGGCCGCTAGCCGCGGATCGTTGCCAAGCGTCGCCATCTTCTGACCAAAGGCGGTGAGCTGCTCTCCCGCCAGCGCCCCAAGCTGCGTTAATAAGCGCCGGGCCGCCGCAAGGTTAGTCGCAGGCGGCAGATCCAGCCAGTTTAATTGCGAGGGCTCCCGGCAGCCCCACTGCAACAGCTCCATCAGCAGGCCGCTGAGATCGCTTTGCATAATTTCGGGCGTGCCCTGCGCCGCGGCGCGTTCTGCCTGCTCAAACGGCGTAAGATGCAGGCAGATACCCGGCTCCAGTCGCCCGGCGCGCCCGGCGCGCTGGGTCATGGAGGCCTGGCTCACGCGCTGGGTCAACAGACGGGTCAGGCCGGTGCGCGGGTCGAAATTCGCCACCCGCTCCTGGGCGGAGTCCACCACCAGCCGGATGCCCTCGATGGTCAGGCTGGTTTCGGCAATATTGGTCGCCAGCACCACTTTGCGCTGCCCCGGCGGGGCTGGCAGGATCGCTTTACGCTGCTCGGCCAGCGGCAGCGCGCCATACAGCGGGCAGAGCACCACGTCATCACTTACGCGACGTGACAGCTGCTCCTGTACCCGCTGGATCTCAATCACGCCGGGTAAGAACAGCAGCAGCGAGCCCGGCTCCTGGCGCAACAGTTCGGCGGTTGCCACCGCCACCGCTTCGTCGAAACGCAGCTGGGCGGAGAGCGACTGATAGCGCCGCTCCACCGGAAACGTCCGGCCCTCAGACACAATGGTGGGTGCCTCCGGCAGCAGGCGCTGGAGCCGCTCGTTATCCAGCGTCGCAGACATGATCAGCAGTTTGAGATCGTCCCGCAGCCCCTGCTGGACATCCAGCAGCAGCGCCAGCGCCAGATCCGCCTGCAAACTGCGCTCGTGGAACTCATCGAGGATCACCAGCCCTACGCCGTTAAGCTCGGGATCCTGCTGCAGCATCCGGGTGAGGATCCCCTCGGTGACCACCTCCAGCCGGGTGTTGGCCCCCACGCAGGTTTCGGCGCGCATCCGGTAGCCGACCGTCTCGCCGGGCTTTTCCCCCAGCAGCTCCGCCAGGCGCTGCGCCACGTTGCGGGCAGCGAGCCTGCGCGGTTCGAGCAGGATGATTTTGCCGTTGATCGCCCCCTGCGCCAGGATCTGCAGCGGCAGCCAGGTCGATTTACCCGCACCGGTTGGCGCGTTCAGCAGCACCTGGGGGGCGTGTTGTAAGGCGAGAAGGAGATCGGGAAGGACAGCGGCGACCGGCAACAAGGACACGAATGGCTCCAGAGGGTTAACTTTAGACGGCGTACATTGTAGCATCGCCACAATTCATTACCGAGTGCGCCGTATGTCCGAGTCAAAAAGGTTGTTTTTTGCCATTGAAATGCCTGCCCCGCTCCAGCGGCAGATCGTCCGCTGGCGCGCCGACCACTTTGCGCCGGAAGCGGGCCGTCCGGTGGCGGGCGGCAACCTGCACCTGACGCTGGCGTTTTTAGGGGATGTCAGCCCCGAGAAGCAGCAGGCGCTGGCGGCAATGGCCGGACGCATCCGCCAGCCGGAGTTTACCCTGACGCTGGACGATGCCGGACAGTGGCTGCGCTCTCGCGTGGTCTGGCTGGGTACCCGTCAGCCGCCGCGGGGGTTATTACAGCTAGCCAATATGTTGCGGGCCCAGGCAGCGCGCAGCGGCTGCTATCAAAGCCCACAGCCGTTTCATCCGCATATCACCCTACTGCGCGATGCCAGCCACGCCGTCGCCATTCCGCCACCGGGTTTTCACTGGTCGTTTGCGGTGAAAGATTTTGTCCTCTACGAGAGCCGTTTCGCAGACGGGCGCACGCGCTACACGCCGCTCCAGCGCTGGACGCTTACCGAATAACAAGGAATTTGCATGCAGTTTACCCCTCCCCTACAGCCCGCCACGCTGATACAACGCTATAAACGTTTTCTTGCCGACGTGGTAACGCCCAACGGTGAAACCCTGACCCTGCACTGCCCCAATACCGGGGCGATGACCGGCTGCGCCACGCCGGGGGATACCGTCTGGTACTCCACCTCCAGTAATATCAAACGTAAATATCCTCACACCTGGGAAATAACCCAGACCGCGGACGGAGAATATATTTGCGTCAATACGCTGCGAGCGAACCAGCTGGTCAAAGAGGCGATTAGTCTGGATTTTATTCCGGAACTGCGCGGCTATAACCTCTTAAAAAGCGAAGTAAAATATGGCAGCGAAAGCAGCAGAATCGACTTTATGTTGCAGGCAGATGATCGCCCTGAGTGCTATATTGAAGTGAAATCAGTGACGTTAGCTGAGAAAGATAACGGTTATTTCCCGGATGCGGTGACGCTGCGAGGGCAGAAGCACCTCCGGGAGCTCATGAGTGTAGCGGCGGCGGGCAAACGCGCCGTGCTGTTATTTGCGGTATTGCACAGCGCAATTGGGCGATTTTCACCTGCTCGCCATATTGACCTTAAGTACGCGCAACTGTTGAATGAGGCACAAAAGCAGGGGGTAGAGGTTTTGGTGTATAAAGCTGAACTTTCTGCCGATAATATCACTCTGAGATCCGCTCTCCCCGCCACGTTATGAAAGGGTTGAGCGTTGGCTAATAAGTATTCTGGTCGTGTGCGCAAATACGCTTTTCCTCACAGGCTTGTCAAGTGTTACGTTTAGATAATTGCCATACGGAAAAGCATCTGCTATTTATAGCGGCCTGATTTTTCCCCCAACACGGGGATCGATAGTGCGTGTTAAGGAGAAGCAACATGCAAGAAGGGCAAAACCGTAAAACATCGTCCCTGAGTATTCTCGCCATCGCTGGGGTGGAGCCGTATCAAGAGAAGCCGGGCGAAGAGTATATGAATGAAGCCCAGCTATCACACTTCAAGCGAATCCTTGAAGCATGGCGTAATCAACTCCGGGATGAAGTGGATCGCACCGTTACACATATGCAGGACGAAGCGGCTAACTTCCCGGATCCGGTAGACCGTGCCGCCCAGGAAGAAGAGTTCAGCCTCGAACTGCGTAACCGTGACCGCGAGCGTAAGCTGATCAAAAAGATTGAGAAAACGCTGAAAAAAGTCGAAGACGAAGATTTCGGCTTCTGCGAGTCCTGCGGTGTCGAAATCGGCATTCGTCGTCTGGAAGCCCGTCCGACAGCCGACCTGTGCATCGACTGTAAAACGCTGGCAGAAATCCGCGAAAAACAGATGGCCGGTTAATGCCAGCCCTGTTATGACGCTACCACAGGCGGGAGTTCTCTCCCGCCTGATTACTTTCTGCGCCGTGTAATTATGCCTGCTGACTATATTGGGCGCTTCGCGCCATCCCCCTCTGGCGAACTGCATTTCGGCTCGCTTATTGCCGCCCTTGGCAGCTATCTGCAAGCCCGTGCCCGACAGGGTATCTGGCGCGTGCGGATTGAAGATATCGACCCTCCGCGTGAAGTTCCCGGTGCAGCAGAGTCCATTCTGCGACAGCTGGAACATTACGGCCTGCACTGGGACGGCGACGTTCTCTGGCAATCCCAACGCCACGAGGCCTACCGCGAACGCCTGGCCTGGCTGCACGCCCAGGGCCTTTCCTATTACTGCACCTGCACCCGCGCCCGCATTCAGAGCGTCGGCGGCGTCTATGACGGCCACTGCCGCACCCTGCATCACGGCCCGGAAAATGCGGCGGTGCGCGTGATGCAACAGCATCCCGTCACCTGCTTTACCGACCGGTTACAGGGAGAGCTCCACGCCGATGCGCGCCTGGCGGGCGAGGATTTCATTATCCATCGGCGGGACGGACTGTTTGCTTATAACCTGGCGGTGGTGGTGGATGACCATTTCCAGGGCGTGAGCGAAATTGTGCGCGGGGCCGACCTGATTGAACCTACCGTCCGGCAGATTTCGCTCTACCGGCTGTTTGGCTGGCCGGTTCCGGACTACATTCACCTGCCGCTGGTGGTGAATGAAAAAGGGATGAAACTCTCGAAACAGAATCATGCCCCCGCATTACCAACCGGCGATCCTCGCCCTGTTCTTATCAATGCTTTACAATTTCTAAACCAGGATGTAACAAATGAATGGCAGGATCTGCGCACCGAAGAATTGCTGGAAAAAGCGGTGGCCAACTGGTCGCTCATTCGCGTGCCGAAAATCCAGCATTCTCAAATGCGTCTCGCTGAGCTATGATTAGCCGCTATTTTTTGTCCTGAATTCTGAAACACACACTACCGAGGTGTACTATTTTTACCCGAGTCGCTAATTTTTGCCGTAAGGTGCTGAGCCGCGATGAGAGCATGGCGGATGACGTCATTGTTCAAAATACGATGTCGGTTATTCCGCGCGAACAGCATGCTATTTCCCGCAAAGATATCAGTGAAAACGCCCTTAAGGTGCTTTATCGCCTGAATAAAGCTGGCTATGAGGCGTATCTCGTTGGTGGCGGGGTGCGTGACCTGTTGCTGGGCAAAAAGCCGAAAGATTTTGACGTGACCACCAGCGCCACGCCTGAGCAGGTGCGTAAATTATTCCGCAACTGCCGTCTGGTTGGCCGCCGCTTCCGTCTTGCTCACGTGATGTTTGGGCCGGAGATCATCGAAGTGGCCACCTTCCGTGGTCATCACGAAGGCACGCCAACCGATCGCACCACGTCCCAGCGCGGCCAGAACGGTATGCTGCTGCGTGACAATATCTTCGGCTCTATCGAAGAAGATGCCCAGCGTCGCGATTTCACGATTAACAGCCTTTATTACAGCGTGGCTGACTTTACCGTCCGCGATTTTGTGGGTGGGGTGCCGGACCTGAAAGCGGGTCTGATTCGCCTGATCGGCAACCCGGAAACCCGATACCGCGAAGATCCGGTGCGGATGCTGCGTGCCGTGCGTTTTGCCGCCAAGCTGGGTATGCGCATCAGCCCGGAAACCGCCGAGCCGATCCCGCGCCTGGCGACGCTGATCAACGATGTGCCCCCGGCGCGTCTGTTTGAAGAGGCGCTGAAGCTGCTGCAGGCTGGTCACGGTTTTGCCACCTATCAGCTGCTGCGTGAATACAGCCTGTTCCAGCCCCTGTTCCCAACCATTACGCGCAACTTCACCGAAAAAGGTGACAGCGCGATGGAACGTATCATCGACCAGGTGCTGAAGAATACCGATAACCGCATTCAGAACGATATGCGCGTTAACCCGGCATTCCTCTTTGCGGCAATGTTCTGGTATCCGCTGCTGGAGACGGCGCAGAAGATTGCTCAGGAGAGCGGTCTGGCCTACTACGATGCCTTCGCCCTGGCTGCCAACGATGTGCTGGATGAAGCCTGCCGTTCGCTGGCGATCCCGAAACGCATCACCACGCTGGTGCGTGATATCTGGCAGCTTCAGCTACGGATGTCCCGTCGTCAGGGTAAACGCGCATGGAAGCTAATGGAGCATCCAAAATTCCGTGCGGCTTACGATCTGATGGCCCTGCGTGCCGAAGCGGAGAACAACCGCGAGCTGCAGGCGCTGGTGCAGTGGTGGGGTGAGTTCCAGGTTTCTGCGCCACCGGCACAGAAGGACATGCTGACCGGTCTCGATGAAGAGCCGGCGCCGCGTCGCCGCCATCGTCGTCCACGTAAGCGTGCTCCACGCCGCGAAGGCGCCGCATGACGCTGGCCTATATCGCCATCGGCAGTAATCTGGCCTCTCCGCTGGAGCAGGTCAATGCTGCCGTCCAGGCGCTGGGCGACATTCCGCAGACCCGCGTTGTCGCCCTCTCCTCTTTCTATCGTACGCCTCCCCTGGGCCCGCAGGATCAGCCCGACTACCTTAACGCCGCCATTGCGCTGGAAACCGCCCTTAGCGCTGAGGCGCTGTTGGACAACACCCAGCGTATTGAGTTGCAGCAGGGGCGCGTGCGTAAAGAAGAGCGCTGGGGACCGCGCACCCTCGATTTAGATATCATGCTGTTTGGTGATGCGGTGATTAACACCGAACGCCTGACCGTGCCGCATTACGACATGAAACGCCGCGGCTTTATGCTCTGGCCACTGTTCGAAATCGCCCCCGATCTGATCTTCCCTGACGGCGAAAGTCTCAGCGCCCTGCTGACGCAGCTTAACGCCGAAAAACCGGCCAACTGGTAACAGCAAATTTTAGTTGATTAACCACGAAATATTTGTGGTTAATCGGTTGCCTAAAATCATTGTTCCCCCGAATGTTACTGTTAGAATGCGCAAAGATTCGCTTTGGGCTATCAGGAAACAGTATGAAACCAACCACCATCGCCACCCTGCAGAAATGCAAACAGGACAAGCAGCGCTTCGCCACCATTACCGCCTATGACTACAGCTTCGCCAAACTCTTTGCCGAAGAGGGCATTAACGTCATGCTGGTCGGCGACTCGTTAGGGATGACGGTCCAGGGACATGACTCCACTCTGCCGGTAACGGTCGAGGATATTGCTTATCATACCCGGGCAGTTCGCCGCGGTGCGCCAGCCTGTCTGCTGCTCGCCGATCTGCCGTTTATGGCCTACGCCACGCCTGAGCAGGCGTTTGAAAGTGCCGCCACGGTGATGCGCGCCGGCGCCAACATGGTCAAAGTAGAAGGCGGTGCCTGGCTGGTTGAGACCGTGCGTATGCTCACCGAGCGCGCGGTACCGGTCTGCGGCCATCTGGGATTAACCCCGCAGTCGGTCAATATCTTTGGCGGCTATAAGGTGCAAGGGCGCGGTGACGCCGCCCAGACGCTGTTTGATGATGCGCTGGCAATTGAAGCAGCGGGCGCACAGCTGTTGGTGCTGGAGTGCATGCCGGTTGCACTGGCGAAACGTATTACCGAGGCGCTCTCTATTCCGGTGATTGGCATTGGTGCCGGTAATGTCACCGACGGCCAGATCCTGGTAATGCACGATGCCTTTGGCATTACCGGCGGGCATATCCCGAAATTTGCGAAGAATTTCCTTATCGACGCAGGCGACATGCGCGGCGCAGTCAGGCAGTATATTGCCGACGTTGAATCGGGTGTTTACCCGGGTGAAGAACACAGTTTCCAGTAAGGAGTCTTGTTGTGCTAATCATTGAAACTCTGCCGCTGCTGCGCCAGCACATTCGTCGCCTGCGCCAGGAAGGTAAACGTATCGCGCTGGTTCCCACCATGGGCAATCTGCATGAAGGCCACATGAAGCTGGTGGACGAAGCCAAAGCCCGCGCCGATGTGGTGGTGGTGAGCATTTTCGTTAACCCGATGCAGTTTGACCGCGCCGACGACCTGGCCCGCTACCCGCGCACGCTGCAGGAAGACTGCGAGAAGCTGAAAAAGCATCAGGTCGATTTCGTCTTCGCCCCGGCACCGAATGATGTCTATCCGAAGGGTACGGAAGAGACGACCTATGTGGACGTACCGGGCATCTCCACCATGCTGGAGGGCGCCAGCCGTCCGGGTCATTTCCGCGGCGTCTCCACCATCGTCAGCAAGCTCTTTAACCTTGTGCAGCCAGATATCGCCTGCTTCGGCGAGAAAGATTTCCAGCAGCTGGCACTGATCCGCAAGATGGTGGACGACATGGGCTACGATATCGACATCGTTGGCGTGCCGATTGTGCGTGCCAAAGATGGCCTGGCGCTGAGTTCCCGCAACGGCTACCTCACTGCTGACCAGCGCAAAATCGCGCCGGGCCTGTATAAGGTGATGAGCGCGATGGTTGAAAAGCTGCAGCAGAAAGCGCTGAGCAGCGAAGAGATTATCGCCATTGCCGAACAGGAGCTGAATGACAAAGGTTTCCGGGCTGATGATATTCAGATCCGCGATGCCGATACGCTGCTGGAACTCTCTGCCACCAGCAAACGCGCGGTGATCCTGGTTGCTGCATGGCTCGGTCAGGCACGCCTCATTGACAACAGTGTCGTTGAACTGGCTCAGTAATGACTGGGCTGATAGATAGCTAATGGATTAGTTTCCCTTCCCACTTGCAGGCAAGTGGGTTACGAAGAAGAGTAAAGGTAACACCATGATTCGCAAAATGTTGCAAGGTAAGCTTCACCGTGTGAAGGTCACTCAGGCCGATCTGCACTATGAAGGCTCCTGCGCGATCGATCAGGATTTTCTCGACGCGGCGGGTATTCTTGAAAACGAAGCCATTGATATCTGGAACGTGAGTAACGGCAATCGTTTCTCAACCTATGCTATCGCGGCTGAACGGGGTTCTAAAATCATCTCCGTGAACGGTGCGGCCGCGCACTGTGCCAACGTGGGTGATATCGTCATTATCGCCAGCTTCGTTATGATGTCCGACGAGGAAGCCCGCCGCTGGCAGCCAAAAGTGGCCTACTTCGAGGGCGACAACGACATGAAACGCACCGCGAAAGCGATCCCGGTTCAGGTCGCCTGATCGTTATCCTTGCGGCTGATTACTGATCAGCCGCGACATGGTCTCTAAAGAGTCCGTTCTGAGAACGTATAAACGCTTCAGCAGGAATGGATTATCCCCCGGTTTTACCTTCCCTTTCACCGTTGTCACCGCCAGGTGAAATCCTGCATCATTCGCCGCTTTCACCGCGTTATCGTTGTAACCGCCAAACGGGTAGGAGAGATACAGTACGTGCGGGTTAAACTGCGCCAGCGCGCGGCGGGAGTGTTTGAAATCCATCAGGATATTATGGTAACTGCGGCTGAGCAGGATCGGATGGCGGTTATTGTCCACCCGGTGCAGGAAATGGGTATGCGACTGCACGTCAAAAACATCCTGTATCTCCCGCAGCTCGGAAATGCTCATAAACTGCAGCGTCTTTGGATCCCACTTCAGCGGATGCGCTTTGATCCGCGAGGAGATGATAAACGCCGTGGCGTGAAAGCCGTACTGCCTGAGGATTGGCCAGGCGTAGCGGCTGACCGATTTCAGGCCGTCGTCAAAGGTGATCACCACTGCCCTGGCGGGCAGGTTCATTTTGTTACGCACATAACCTTCGAGCTGATACATCGTCAGCGTGGTGTAGCCCTGGTCGCGCAGCCAGGTCATCTGGTTATTGAAGGCGCGTACGCTGGTGGTGGTTGAGGTATGGCGGAAACGGGTGTTCTCTTCATCGCGCAGGATATGGTGATAGGTTAACACCGGCAGGCCATTATCCTCCTGCGCATCCAGGCTGCTGACCCAGGCCAGGCGGTTAGCGATGCGGATCTGATACCACGTCTGATTCAGGCGATCCTTGAGTTTATTGAGGATCGGATAGCGCAGATTATCTGCCAGCGTACCGAACGGGGCGCTACCGGCGCTGGGGGCGTTGTAGACCGGCGTATCCTTCCACGTAATTAAATTCTGGTTGCTGAGCGGCTTGTTCAGATCGCCCAGGCTATCCTCCACCCGCTGTTTGCCCTGCACTTCGCCCAGATGCCCTTTGTCGATAAAACCGGTGCCAAAGCCAAACCGGAATTCATAGTAATCGGCCGGGGTGGGAGAAACGGCGATGATCTGCCCGGCGCGCACATTGCCGACGGTCACGACGCGGTTACCTACCTGCGCCCAGATGGTGGCATCTTCGGTGGTTTGCATATAACGGGCCGGAGCCCCTTGCTGGCTTAGCAGACTGGCAGAAGCGCCGCCGGAAACCAGCAGCAGAAGCAGAAGAAAAATACGCGAGAACATAGAGAGTTATTCAGTACGAAAATCGGACGACATTGTAGCAAAAGCGCCAGCAATACCAATGCTTAATATTTCTCCGATCCATGCAGCAGAACGAAGGGCGGGTTTTTCTGCTGCTGGTGCCAAAGGCTGCTGACGTCCGGCGCGCCGTGGGCCACGATGGTGTTACGAAAGCTGGCGCTGTCGGTCGTTTCACGCAGGGGGTACATCATCTCCAGCAGCGGATAGCTTATCCCGGAGATCACTTCGCAATTCTCATGCTTATGGCTGAGCAGCGCTGCTGCGCGATAGGGCGCAGCGCCGGAGATGTCGGTCAGGAAGATCACCCCATCACCGCTGTCGGCATGGTGCTGGGCATCACATAACATACGGCTGAGCATATTGCAGCTTAAGCCGCGCCAGAAATTGACCACCTGGCACTGCACCAGCGGCCCAAACCGGACGGCGAGCTTCTCCGCTATCTCCTGTGCATGTTCGTCATGGCACGTGATTACCCAACCCAGCATCGTCACCTCTCATCAGAAAGGGGTAGTGTAGCGGGAGAGATAAGGTATGGGGGTGACGGTGGTCAATAAAGCGGCCCGGCAGCAGAACGCCGCCGGGCCTGATGGTTAGCTACGCAGCCCGCGTCCACGCTGGATCAAGTTCCAGCACAGCAGATAGAAGGCAACGATAAAGATCACCAGCACGCCAACGGTGGTCACCAGCGGCACGTCGGAAATGCCGAGGAAACCAAAGCGGAAGCCGCTGATCATATAGACGATGGGGTTCAGGTGTGACAGCCCCTGCCAGAACGGCGGCAGCAGCGTCAGGGAGTAGAAGACCCCGCCGAGGTAGGTGAGCGGCGTCAGGACGAAGGTCGGGATCAGGCTGATATCGTCAAAGGTTTTGGCGAATACCGCGTTCAGCAGCCCCGCCAGGGAGAACAGTATCGCCGTCAGCAGCAACGTCAGGCCGACAAACAGCCAGGAGTGCACCTGGAACGGCACAAAGAACAGCGAAACGGCGGTGACCAGAATGCCCACGCACAGGCCGCGCGCTACCCCGCCCCCGACGTAACCGGCGATGATGACGTGGGTAGGCACCGGCGCCACCAGCAGCTCTTCAATGTTGCGCTGGAACTTGGCGCTGAAGAACGACGACGCCACGTTGGCGTAGGCGTTGGTGATGACCGCCATCATGATCAGGCCCGGCACGATAAACTGCATATAGGTAAAGCCGTGCATCTCGCCGATGCGCGAGCCAATCAGGTTGCCGAAGATAATAAAGTAGAGGGTCATGGTGATCACCGGCGGAACCAGGGTCTGGATCCAGATACGCATGAAACGGTTGATCTCTTTGGCCCAGATACTTTTCAGCGCCACCCAGTAAAGCTGCATCATGCGCGATCTCCTTGTTTCTCATGGACCAGCGAGACGAACAGCTCTTCCAGTCGGTTTGCTTTGTTACGCATACTTAATACCTGAATCCCCTGCTCGCTCAGCTGGCTGAAGACGCTGTTGATCCCCTGCTCGCGCAGCACTTCCACTTCAAGCGTGGAGGTATCCACCAGACGGTACTGATAGCCTACCAGCTTCGGCAGCGGACTTTTTGCCGCCAGGTCGAGAATGAACGTCTCTGATTTCAGCTTGGAGAGCAGATCTTTCATTGAGGTGTTTTCCACCAGCTCGCCGTGCTGAATGATGCCGATATTGCGACAGAGCATCTCAGCCTCTTCCAGATAGTGGGTGGTGAGGATAATGGTGGTGCCTTTGTCGTTTAAATCCTTCAAAAAGCTCCACATTGAGCGGCGAAGCTCGATATCCACCCCGGCGGTGGGCTCATCGAGGATCAGCAGCTTTGGCTCGTGCATCAGGGCGCGGGCAATCATCAGACGACGCTTCATGCCGCCAGACAACATCCGCGCACGTTCGTTGCGTTTCTCCCACAGATCGAGCTGCTTAAGATACTTTTCGCTGCGCGCGACCGCCTCTTTGCGCTCCACGCCATAGTAACCCGCCTGGTTCACCACAATCTGTTGTACGGTCTCAAACGGATTGAAGTTAAACTCCTGCGGCACCAGCCCCAGCTGGCGTTTGGCGTTGACCACATCTTTCTCCAGGTCATAGCCAAACACGCTCACCCGGCCGGAGGATTTGTTCACCAGCGAGCTGATGATACCAATGGTGGTGGATTTACCTGCCCCGTTAGGCCCCAGAAGCGCATAAAAATCACCGGCTTCTACTTTGAGATCTATCCCGCGCAGCGCCTGGACGCCGCCCGGATAGGTTTTTTTAAGTTGCTCAAGCTCAAGTGCAATCGCCATGAAATAAACTTACCTATAGTTCTGACACACGTTGTGTGGTTTCATTAAAAGTCGGGTTACCCTATAGTAGCGCAACGCAATCACTCGGTTACAGGCCGTTAGCCTCCATGAATGACATAGATACACTCATCAGCAATAACGCACTATGGTCAAAGATGCTGCTGGAAGAAGATTCCGGATTTTTTGAGAAACTGTCTCAGTCGCAGAAACCACGCTTTCTCTGGATTGGATGCTCCGACAGCCGCGTTCCGGCTGAACGTCTTACCGGCCTTGAACCTGGCGAACTCTTCGTTCACCGCAACGTTGCGAACCTGGTGATCCACACCGACCTGAACTGTCTCTCCGTGGTGCAGTATGCGGTGGATGTTCTGGAAGTCGAACACATCATCATTTGTGGTCACTACGGCTGCGGCGGCGTGCAGGCGGCGGTTGAAAATCCGGAGCTAGGCCTTATCGACAACTGGCTACTGCACATTCGTGATATCTGGTTCAAACATAGCTCACTGCTGGGGCAAATGCCGCAGGAGCGCCGCCTGGACACCCTGTGCGAGCTGAACGTGATGGAACAGGTCTACAACCTCGGCCACTCCACCATTATGCAGTCGGCGTGGAAACGCGGGCAAAAAGTGACGATCCACGGCTGGGCGTATGGCATTCATGATGGCCTGCTGCGCGATCTGGAAGTGACCGCCACCAACCGGGAAACTCTGGAGCAACGCTACCGTCAGGGTGTCTCTAACCTGACCCAGAAGCACGTTAACCACAAGTAAACGCAAAACGGCAACGCAAGTTGCCGTTTTTAGTCCGTAGGCCCGTTAAGCGTAGCGCCACCGGGCAATACCCGCCTTACTCGTCCAGCAGCACCACTTTGCCGACATACGGCAGATGGCGATAGCGCTGCGCGTAGTCAATCCCGTAGCCCACCACAAATTCGTCCGGGATCGAGAAACCGACAAACTCTACGGGAACATCCACTTCGCGGCGGGTCGGTTTATCCAGCAGGGTACAAATCGCCAGCGATTTAGGGCCGCGCAGGCTGAGAATTTCGCGTACTTTTGACAGGGTGTTACCGGAATCGATGATGTCTTCCACAATCAGAACATCTTTGCCGCGAATGTCTTCATCCAGATCTTTGAGAATTTTAACATCACGGGTGGTCGACATGCCGCTGCCATAGCTGGAGGCGGTCATAAAATCGACTTCATGGGAGACCTGCACTTCGCGGCAGAGATCGGCCATAAACATGAAGGAACCGCGTAACAGACCCACCAGCACCATCTCACTGCCGCTGTCTTTATAATGTTCGGTGATCTGACGACCAAGTTCGGCGATACGCGTTTTGATCTCCGCTTCAGGGATCATCACTTCAACAGTATGTTTCATTTTACTAACCGTATGTTTTTATAACGAATTTCTCAATGCCTTTGGATTCGCGTCCGGCATCGCTTCATAAGCCCTGAAGTATACCAGCAAATGGATCCTCCTGGCGCATGAGTTCACAAAAGCCATATTTGTGATTCCGATCACACTTGTTAAGTCCTATAATTAATTGCTACTAAATAATTAACAAACTTATCGAGTGTCTTTTATGGCGGAAACAAAAAATCAACATTCACGTTTACTCGTGAGGCTAACAGCCCTGTTCGCTGCATTTTGCGGACTGTATCTGTTAATCGGCGGGGTCTGGCTGGTAGCCATTGGCGGCTCCTGGTACTACCCGGTAGCAGGTGTGGTTATGCTCGGCGTCACCCTGCTTCTCTGGCGCAGTAAACAATCGGCACTGTGGCTCTACGCGGCCCTGCTGCTGGCTACGATGATCTGGGGCGTATGGGAGGTCGGCTTCGACTTCTGGGCCCTGACCCCGCGTAGCGATATCCTGGTCTTCTTCGGTATCTGGCTGATCCTGCCTTTCGTCTGGCGTCGCCTGCTTGTGCGCTCCAGCGGTGCGGTTGCCGCTCTGGTCGTGGCGCTGCTGATTAGCGGTGGCATTCTGACCTGGGCTGGCTTTAACGATCCGCAGGAGGTGAAAGGTACCCTGAATGCGGAATCTACGCCTGTGGCGGCGATCTCCGACGTGGCAGATGGTGACTGGCCTGCCTATGGCCGTAACCAGGAAGGTCAGCGTTACTCCCCGCTGAAGCAGATCAACGCGGACAACGTGAAAAACCTGAAAGAAGCCTGGGTATTCCGTACCGGCGATCTCAAGATGCCGAACGATCCGGGTGAACTGACCAACGAAGTGACCCCAATTAAAGTGGGCAACATGCTCTACCTGTGTACGGCGCACCAGCGTCTGTTCGCGCTTGACGCGGCCACCGGTAAAGAGAAATGGCACTTCGATCCGCAGCTTAAAACCAACAACCAGTTCCAGCACGTGACCTGCCGTGGCGTCTCTTACCACGAAGCGCGTGCCGATAACGCCAGCCCGGAGGTGATTGCCGACTGTCCGCGCCGCATCATGCTGCCAGTAAACGACGGTCGTCTGTTCGCCATTAACGCCGAAACCGGCAAGCTGTGCGAAACCTTTGCCAACAAAGGTGTGCTGAACCTGCAGACCAACATGCCGGATCAGACTCCGGGTCTGTATGAACCTACTTCACCGCCAATCATCACCGATAAAACCATCGTGATTGCCGGTTCGGTAACGGATAACTTCTCCGTTCGCGAAACCTCCGGCGTGATCCGCGGTTTTGACGTTAACACCGGTAAACTGCTGTGGGCCTTCGATCCGGGTGCGAAAGATCCAAACGCTATCCCGTCGGATGAACACACCTTTACCTTTAACTCACCAAACTCCTGGGCGCCAGCCGCCTATGACGCGAAGCTGGACCTGGTTTACCTGCCGATGGGCGTGACCACGCCAGATATCTGGGGTGGCAACCGCACGCCAGAGCAGGAGCGTTATGCCAGCTCTGTCCTGGCGCTGAATGCGACCACCGGTAAACTGGCCTGGAGCTACCAGACCGTCCACCACGATCTGTGGGATATGGACATGCCGTCCCAGCCGACGCTGGCAGACATTACCGTCAACGGTAAAACCGTACCGGTGATCTACGCCCCGGCGAAGACAGGTAATATCTTTGTGCTGGATCGTCGTAACGGCGAGCTGGTCGTGCCGGCACCGGAAAAACCGGTTCCGCAGGGCGCGGCGAAAGGCGATTATGTCACCAAAACCCAGCCGTTCTCCGATCTGAGCTTCCGTCCGAAGAAAGATCTCAGCGGCGCGGACATGTGGGGCGCCACCATGTTCGACCAGCTGGTGTGCCGCGTGATGTTCCACCAGCTGCGCTATGAAGGCATCTTTACCCCACCATCCGAGCAGGGCACGCTGGTGTTCCCGGGTAACCTGGGGATGTTCGAATGGGGCGGTATCTCCGTTGACCCGAACCGTCAGGTGGCGATTGCCAACCCGATGGCGCTGCCGTTTGTCTCTAAACTGATCCCACGCGGCCCGGGCAACCCGATGGAGCAGCCGAAAGATGCCCAGGGCACCGGTACGGAATCCGGTATTCAGCCGCAGTACGGCGTGCCGTATGGCGTGACGCTGAATCCGTTCCTCTCTCCGTTTGGCCTGCCGTGTAAACAGCCTGCATGGGGTTATATCTCTGCGCTGGATCTGAAAACCAACCAGGTCGTCTGGAAAAAACGTATTGGTACGCCACAGGACAGCATGCCGTTCCCGATGCCGATCCCGGTGCCGTTCAATATGGGTATGCCGATGCTGGGTGGTCCAATCTCCACCGCCGGTAACGTGCTCTTTATCGCGGCCACCGCCGATAACTATCTGCGCGCTTACAACATGAGCAACGGTGAAAAACTGTGGCAGGGCCGTCTGCCTGCGGGTGGACAGGCCACACCGATGACCTATGAAGTGAATGGCAAGCAGTACGTTGTCATCTCTGCGGGGGGTCATGGTTCGTTTGGGACGAAGATGGGCGACTATATTGTCGCGTATGCGTTACCTGACGAAAGTAAGTAACTAAAAAGCCCGGTGGCGCTGCGCTTACCGGGCCTATGGGTACGCTATCCAGGCCGGGTAAGGCGACGCCGCCACCCGGCTTTTTTATACCGTGAATCCGAGCATCATCCCGGTATCTTCATGCTCTAACAGATGGCAGTGCGCCATATAGGCATACTCTTTCGGCGCGTCATGATCGAACTTCACTAGCACCTCGCTTACCCCGCCCTCGACGCGCACCGTATCCTTCCAGCCCGCGCGATGCACCGCTGGCGCTTTGCCGTTTTCCGTGAGGATGCGGAACTGGGTGCCGTGAATATGGAACGGATGCAGCATCATGTCCCCTTCCCCGGAGATCGTCCAACGTTCATACTGCCCTTTCGCGGCGGCAAACTGTGGCGTGTGCATATCGAAGGCTTTGCCGTTGATCCGGTTGCCGTTATGGAAATCGAACCCATGCATGCCGTGATCCATTCCCCCCATCTGACCATGATTCATATGGCCCTTCATCTGGCCGTGATGCATCCCCGCCATCGCCTGGTCGCCATACTTCTTCATTAACGCCTGCATGCCCATCATGTCGAGCATCGGGTCCATGGAGAGCTGGAGTTTGCGCTGGGTCAGCCCCTCCAGCGACGGCAGAGCGGGCAGCGTGGTCAGGGTGTCCGGCAATACGCCCGACGCGGTCACCAGCAGCGGCTGAATGCGCAGCACCGGCTGCGGTTTATCGAACGGCGCCACCGCCATCCCCATCTGGCTTACCGGCAGGGTTATCAGGTCAAAGGGCTTGCCGTCGCTGATGTCCACCAGCACCTCAAAACGCTCCCCCATCAGCATTGGCAGCTCGGTCACTTTTACCGGTTCAGCCAGCAGCCCGCCGTCGCTGGCGACGACATAGAGTGGACGCTTATCGCTGGCGGCGAAATTGAGCGAGCGGGCGTTACAGCCGTTGAGCAGGCGCAGGCGTAGCCACCCTTTCGGGGCATTGTGCTGCGGGTAGATGGCCCCGTTGGTCAGCAGCGTGTCGCCAAACCAGCCCACCGCGGCGCTCATCACATCCAGCTGATAATCAATTTGCCCGTCGGCGGTAAATTTCTTGTCCTGCACAATCACCGGAACATCGTCGATGCCCCACTGCTTTGGCAGGCGCAGCAGACGACTCTCATCATCCTCAATCAGTACCAGACCGGCTAACCCCATCGCCACCTGATGGCCGGTTTTGCCGTGCTGATGGGGATGAAACCAGCAGGTCGCCGCTCGCTGATCCGGAGTAAAGGTCACCGTCCGCTGGCCGCCGGGCTTAATGATGCCGTGCGGTCCGCCGTCTACCTCGCCCGGCACTTCCAGACCGTGCCAGTGGACGGTGGTCTCTTCGTTCAGGGTATTGTGGATGTTAACGGTCAGCGCTTTTCCCTTGCGTAGCTGAATGGCCGGGCCGAGCAGGTTGCCGTTGTAACCCCAGGTGGTGGCGTTGTGCCCACCAAAGGCGGTTTTCCCCGCCTGCACCACCAGATTCACCTGATTGCGTGCATCGGGAGCGAGTAAATTCGGGATCGGCAAAACGGGCCGCTCGGCGGCAAAGGCCGCGCGGCTCCAGAGGGGCAGCGCACTGGCGACGCCCAGTGCGGCAGAATATTTTAAAAAATCACGGCGTTGCATGTTCATCTCCTTATTCGCAGCAGTCAATCGCCTGAGCATAAACCCTCCCCTTGCCGGAAGGTCAAGAAAAGCCGCAATAATAAAGATCGTCGTGCCGACGGGAAGTGTGCTAACGTTGAATTTCCGTGACGTATTGGTAGAAGCAATGAAGACGTTTTTCCGAACAATTCTGTTCAGCACCCTGATGATTAGTTGCGCAAACAGCTATGCGCTGAGTGAAAATGAAGCCGAAGATATGGCGGATTTAACGGCGGTGTTCGTATTCCTGAAAAACGACTGCGGCTACCAGAATTTACCCAACGGTCAGATTCGCCGCGCCCTGGTCTTTTTTGCTCAACAGAACCAGTGGGATCTGAGCAACTACGACAGTTTTGACATGAAAACCCTCGGTGAAGACAGCTACCGCGATCTCAGCGGCATCGGCATTCCCACAGCAAAGAAATGTAAAGCCCTGGCTCGCGACTCGCTGAGCCTCCTTGCCTACGTTAAGTAAATCCCTACCCGATGCCCCTTTGCTGAATTTATGACCGTGCAACCACGGTCATAGTTAGCTATGATGTTGCCCCCGTTTTATGCGGGTGTTAACAAAGGAGGTATCATCCCATGGCCGAAAAAAATATGTGGCATGAAACGCTGCATGACCATTTTGGACAGTACTTTGCCATTGATAACGTGCTCTATCATGAGAAAACCGATCATCAGGATCTGATCATTTTCGAAAACGCGGCCTTTGGCCGGGTGATGGCGCTGGATGGCGTGGTGCAAACCACCGAGCGTGACGAGTTTATCTATCATGAAATGATGACCCACGTCCCGCTGCTGGCACACGGCAATGCGAAACATGTGCTGATCATCGGCGGCGGCGACGGCGCTATGCTGCGCGAAGTCTCCCGCCATAAATCCATTGAAAGCATCACCATGGTCGAGATTGACGCGGGCGTGGTCAGTTTCTGCCGCCAGTACCTGCCGAACCACAATGCTGGCAGCTACGACGATCCGCGCTTTACGCTTGTGATCGACGACGGCGTCAATTTTGTTAACCAGACGACGCAGACCTTCGATGTGATCATCTCCGATTGCACCGATCCGATTGGTCCCGGCGAGAGCCTCTTTACCTCGGCGTTCTATGAAGGCTGCAAACGCTGCCTGAACCCTGGCGGTATCTTCGTTGCCCAGAACGGCGTCTGCTTCCTGCAGCAGGACGAGGCCATCGACAGCCACCGCAAGCTGAGCCACTACTTTACCGACGTCAGCTTCTACCAGGCGGCGATCCCGACCTATTACGGCGGTGTCATGACCTTTGCCTGGGCGACGGACAACGATGCCCTGCGCCATCTCTCCACCGGCATCATTCAGGCGCGCTTCCAGCAGGCGAATCTGACCTGCCGCTATTACAATCCGGCCGTCCATACCGCAGCCTTTGCCTTACCGCAATATTTGCACGATGCTCTGAGGGGGTGAACGAATTGAAAAAGCTGAAACTGCATGGCTTTAACAACCTGACCAAAAGCCTGAGTTTTTGTATTTACGATATCTGCTATGTAAAAACGGCGGAAGAGCGCGATGGTTATATCGCCTATATCGATGAACTCTATAACGCCAACCGACTGACCGAGATCCTGTCAGAAACCTGCTCTATCATTGGCGCCAATATCCTGAACATTGCGCGTCAGGATTATGAACCCCAGGGCGCCAGCGTCACCATTCTGGTCAGCGAGGAGCCTGTCGATCCCACCCTTATCGACCATACGGAGCATCCCGGTCCGCTGCCGGAAGCGGTGGTTGCCCATCTCGATAAAAGCCATATCTGCGTACATACCTACCCGGAGAGCCACCCTGAAGGCGGGCTGTGTACTTTCCGCGCCGATATTGAAGTGTCGACCTGCGGCGTGATCTCCCCGCTTAACGCGCTGAATTATTTAATTCATCAGCTTGAGTCCGATATCGTGACCATTGACTACCGCGTGCGCGGTTTTACCCGTGATATCAACGGCATGAAGCACTTTATCGACCATGAAATTAATTCCATACAGAACTTCATGTCCGAAGACATGAAAGCGCTGTATGACATGATGGATGTGAATGTTTATCAGGAGAATATCTTCCATACCAAGATGCTGCTGAAGGAGTTCGACCTGAAGCACTACATGTTCCATACCCGGCCGGAAGATTTAAGCGAAGATGAGCGCAAGGTCATTACTGACCTGCTGTGGAAAGAGATGCGCGAAATTTACTACGGCCGCAATATCGCGACCGTATAAGATGCGTCAGGAGCAGGGATGCTCCTGATACTATTTCTGCTTCACAAACTCGCGGTAGGCCGCCACCACCTGCAAGAAATCCTCTACGCCGCACAGCGACAGACTCTCTTCATCGTAGTAGCTCATCCCCTCTTCCATCTCGTCACCGGAAAACTCCAGCTGATTGGCGCGAACCATGACCTCTTCGCCATCCATCCACAGCGTGTATTCATGCCCGGCGCGTTGCCAGGATCGTTCACTGCCTTTGACCGTGCGCGCAGCCTGTTCGACTTCATCGAGCAGGCCCAGATTCTCTTTCACTTCTTCGTTGAACCAGTGACCGACCACCTCGTGGCCCATCGACATCCGCACTTTCACCACGCCGGTGATATCACGCAGAAATTCGTAATCCATAGTATTTTCCTCTGCAAAGCTCTTGCAGTAATTATCGCAGCAGCGGGGAAGAAAAAAAGCCGAACGGGTGGAAGGAATGAAAATAAAAAACCCACCGCGTGGGCGATGGGTTTGACAGGCCCGGTAAGCGTCGAGCCACCGGGCAATGAGGCGTTGATTACACCGCCGTCTGGAAGATCACCCCGTCCGCTTTCTCGGTGTACTGAGAGAGCTGGTCGAAGTTCAGATAGCGATAGGTATCCACCGCGGTCTTATCTACCTGCGACACGAAGGTCTGGTACTCTTCCGGCGTTGGCAGTTTACCAATCAGCGCTGCAACCGCCGCCAGCTCCGCAGAGGCCAGGTAGACGTTTGCACCGGTACCTAAACGGTTCGGGAAGTTACGGGTAGAGGTGGAAACCACCGTCGCGCCGTCAGCCACACGCGCCTGGTTACCCATACAGAGGGAACAGCCAGGGATTTCGATACGCGCCCCGCTCTTACCAAACACGCTGTAGTAGCCCTCTTCCGTCAGCTGAGCCGCATCCATACGGGTTGGCGGCGCCACCCACAGACGGGTTGGCAGCTGGCCTTTATGGGTATCCAGCAGTTTACCGGCAGCACGGAAGTGACCGATGTTGGTCATGCAGGAGCCGATGAACACTTCGTCGATCTTGTCGCCCTGAACGTCAGAGAGCAGACGTGCATCGTCCGGGTCGTTCGGCGCACAGAGGATTGGCTCTTTGATGTCAGCCAGGTCGATCTCGATCACCGCGGCATATTCTGCATCGGCGTCGGCTTCCAGCAGCTGTGGATCTGCCAGCCATTTCTCCATGCCCTGAATACGACGCTCCAGGGTACGGCGGTCACCGTAGCCTTCAGCAATCATCCACTTGAGCAGCACGATGTTGGAGGTCAGGTACTCGATAATCGGCTCTTTGTTGAGCTTGATGGTACAGCCCGCAGCGGAACGCTCGGCGGAAGCATCGGTCAGCTCGAACGCCTGCTCCACTTTCAGATCCGGCAGACCTTCGATCTCCAGAATGCGGCCAGAGAAGATGTTCTTTTTGCCTTTCTTCTCAACGGTCAGCAGGCCCTGTTTGATGGCGTACAGCGGGATCGCATGCACCAGGTCGCGCAGGGTGATGCCCGGCTGCATTTTGCCTTTGAAACGCACCAGAACGGATTCCGGCATATCCAGCGGCATCACGCCGGTCGCGGCAGCAAAGGCCACCAGACCGGAGCCCGCCGGGAAGGAGATCCCAATCGGGAAGCGGGTGTGGGAGTCACCACCGGTACCGACGGTATCCGGCAGCAGCATACGGTTCAGCCAGGAGTGGATCACGCCGTCACCCGGACGCAGGGAGACACCGCCACGGTTCATGATGAAGTCTGGCAGCGTGTGGTGGGTGGTCACGTCAACCGGCTTCGGATAGGCCGCGGTGTGGCAGAAGGACTGCATCACCAGGTCAGACGAGAAGCCCAGGCACGCCAGGTCTTTCAGTTCGTCACGGGTCATTGGACCGGTGGTGTCCTGAGAGCCCACGGAGGTCATCTTCGGCTCGCAGTACGCACCCGGACGGATACCGGCTACGCCGCACGCGCGACCAACCATTTTCTGCGCCAGAGAGTAACCACGGTTGCTTTCCGCCACGTCTTTCGCCTGACGGAACACGTCTGAGTGCGGCAGACCCAGCGCTTCACGCGCTTTGGTGGTCAGGCCACGACCGATGATCAGCGGGATACGGCCACCAGCACGCACTTCGTCGATCAGCACGTCGGTTTTCAGCTCGAAGCTCGCCAGCAGCTCGTTGGTTTCGTGGTTACGCACTTCGCCTTTGAACGGGTAAACGTCAATCACGTCGCCCATGTTCAGGTTAGAGACATCCACTTCAATTGGCAGTGCGCCCGCATCTTCCATGGTGTTGAAGAAGATTGGCGCAATTTTGCCGCCGAGACACAGGCCACCACCGCGCTTGTTCGGCACGTGTGGGATATCATCACCCATGAACCACAGCACGGAGTTGGTCGCGGACTTACGGGAAGAGCCGGTACCGACTACGTCACCCACGTACGCCAGCGGGAAGCCTTTTTTCTGCAGGGCTTCGATCTGTTTGATCGGGCCGACAACGCCTGGCTGATCCGGCTCAATGCCTTCGCGGGCGTTTTTCAGCATCGCCAAAGCGTGCAGTGGGATATCCGGGCGTGACCACGCATCCGGCGCCGGAGAGAGGTCATCGGTGTTGGTTTCGCCAGTCACCTTGAAGACGGTAACGGTCATTTTTTCCGCCAGCGCAGGGCGGCTCAGGAACCACTCGGCATCGGCCCAGGACTGCATCACCTGCTTCGCGTAGCTGTTGCCCGCTTTGGCTTTCTCTTCTACGTCGTAGAAGTTATCGAACATCAGCAGCGTGTGGGACAGGGCTTTGGCGGCGCCAGGCGCCAGCGTGTCGCTGTCCAGGGCATCAATCAGCGGATGAATGTTATAACCACCCTGCATGGTGCCGAGCAGTTCAATGGCTTTTTCAGGAGTAACCAGTGGGGACGTTGCTTCGCCTTTGGCAATCGCAGCAAGGAAACCGGCTTTTACGTAGGCAGCTTCATCTACGCCTGGCGGTACGCGGTTGATCAACAGATCTAACAGGAATTCTTCTTCGCCTTTTGGCGGATTCTTCAGCAGCTCGACGAGCGCGGCCATTTGGGTTGCATCTAACGGTTTGGGTACAATCCCCTCGGCGGCACGTTCTGCTACGTGCTTACGGTATTCTTCTAGCACGACGGTTCTCCTCGCTCTCATTGTCATATGCGGCGGGCGTTCTCTTCACGCTCCTGTGAGACAGCAGTTTGTAGGGTATATGCCCGATACCGCGTCGGGCAGCATAGCAGGATTTTCAGACAGTGTTAATCTGTTTACAAAAAAGCAACATTAAATTGTTTGCTGAATCGTTAAGCATGGTATAGCAGCGAGGCGGGACGAATTTCGGGCACAAAAAAACCGCCCTGAGGCGGTTAGTTTGTTGCCTTGCGGTGGTAGCACACCGGGTTGGCAGATTTGCGGCAAAACCCCAACGAGTCGAATTTTGCATCACGCCCCTCTGCCTTGCAAGCCAATATTCTGATTTTGCGTAGCGTTTTCCTGTTTCGGATGAAAACCTATGTAAGCCCGTCTTTTCACTTATTTATTTGACCTGATTTTATTAATCTTTTCACTGGCCTGCTTCGCTGGTGTAGCAACCAGTCACCGGGCCCGGGAGCAGTTCCATAACCTACGCGGCAAAACCTCAATTTGCCTGGTTCTGCCTTTCCCGGTGGAGAATGAACCCGCGTAGCCTGCAAAGGAACGCACGCAATGGAGATGCGAATCTATGCGCTGATCGTTGTGACCGGTTTACTGCTTACCGCGCTGCACGGTGGCTGGAGCATATCCGACATCACAGTGCTGTTTGTCATTAACCTCGGCAACTAGCTGCTGGCCGCTCGCAAGAGCGGCCATTTGAAACCCCGGCGCGTTTTTCGCTATCCGGTATAATCTGTGTAATAACTGCTCACACTCTTTATCCGGTCATTCGGCGCGGTTCCCAGTTTAAGTCAAAAAAGTCATCCCCGGGTGCATATACTCGCGACAACGTAAATGCCTCACGGCCTCGCTTTCGTCGGAGTCTTATTATGAAGTTGCCCTTTAAGCCACATCTGCTTGTTCTCCTGTGTAGCGCCGGGCTGTTAGCCGCATCTGGCGTCGTCTACGTAAATAGCCGCGCGCCGGAGACTGTCACTCAGCCACCACAGCCCGCGCCGACAGCGCAAGCTGCACCGGTGCCTGCTTCCGCGCAGCCAGCCCCGGTGGTCTATACCGCCGCGCAAATCGACCAGTGGGTGGCGCCCATCGCCCTCTATCCCGACACCCTGCTGTCGCAGATTCTAATGGCGGCGACCTATCCGACGAACGTGATACAGGCGGCCCAGTGGTCCCGTGACAACCCACGTATGCAGGGAGATGCCGCGATACAGGCCGTTGCAGGGCAACCCTGGGATCCCAGCGTAAAATCGCTGGTCGCCTTCCCGCAGTTGATGTCGCTGATGGGCGAAAATCCGCCGTGGGTACAAAACCTGGGCGATGCGTTCCTCGCTCAGCCGAAGGATGTGATGGACTCCGTTCAACGTCTGCGCTTGCTGGCGCAGCAAACCGGGGCATTACAATCGACGCCCCAGCAGACTGTCACCACCGTGACAAAACCTGCGCCCGCTAAAACCACCAGCCGCGAGTCGGACACATATACACCCCCGGCAAACCCAACGGTGATCAAGATAGAATCGGCCGATCCGCAGGTGGTTTACGTCCCCACCTATAACCCTAATACCGTGTACGGCACCTGGCCGAACACCGCCTATCCGCCAGTCTATTTGCCTCCTTCTCCCGGCGAGCAATTTACCAACAGCCTGGTTAAAGGGTTAGGCTTTAGCCTGGGGGTAGCAACAACCTACGCCATCTTCAGCAATATTGACTGGGACGACGACGACTGGGATCACCATCACCACGATGATGACTGGGATCATCACGGCGGCTATAACCGTAACGGTGATAATAATATCAATATCAATGTAAATAATTTCAATAAGATAAGTGGCGAGCATCTGACTGACGCTAACCGCACCTGGCAGCATAACCCGGCCTACCGTGAGAACGTGCCCTATCCGACGAACCCGCTTAACAACCGTTTTCACGCCACAAATACGGTAACGGGGCTCAGTTCCACACAACAAAAACCGGTCAATCGCGATAGCCAGCGTCAGGCTGCCCTGAGCCAAATGGAGAAGTCGACGGGCAAAACCTTCCCACAGACAGTCCATTCCGGAAACAGAGATACGCAGCGTCAGGTCTCGAATCAACAGTTAAAACAGCTATCTCAACGCAACAATTTCCGTGGCTACGATACCCAGCCGCACACCACACACAGAGCAACCATGCGGCATCAGATAACAACCCAGGGACAAGAGAAACGGGTAACGCACCCTGCGCAACAGCGCAGCGTACATGCCCTGCCCACCCGCGCAAATGCGCTAAGCGGCAACGACAGCCGTTCCGCCAGCTGGCAAGCGCAACAGCAGCGCGGGGCGCAGAGCAGACAGATAGCAGCCCAACATCAGCAGCTACGGCAGATGCCTGCCGGGCGGGTTGAACACCGTGAATTCCGTCATCGTTAAGGGAGCCGACATGAAAAGCAAACTACTCTGTGGAATGGTGTTGTTCATGGTTTCAGCCACAACGATGGCGCAGCAATCCTTCAACACGCCAGACCTGGCGACCGATGCCCTGGCAAGCGCCATCCGGGAGCAAAATGAAAGCGCAATGAATAATCTGCTGGGGGATAACTGGCGCGATTTTCTGCCACCTGAAGGGGTCGAGCCTGATGCCGTCGATCGCTTCCTGCGTGACTGGAAAGTCCGGCACAATACGATCATCGAGGGCGATACGGCACATCTTGTGGTCGGAAACAGCGACTGGCAGCTGCCGATCCCGGTTGTCAAAACCGCTGCTGGCTGGCAATTCGACATCAAGGAGGGGGCCGAAGCGATCCTGACCCGTGAGATTGGACGCAACGAGTTGGCCGCCATCGAAGCGCTGCATGCCTATGTGGATGCGCAGGAGCGCTATTACGCCCTTACCACGCACTATGCGCAGAAGATTGCCAGCAGCGAGGGCAAAAAAGATGGCCTCTACTGGCCTGTGCAGCCTGGCGAAGCGCCCAGCCCGCTCGGCCCGGCCTTCAGCCCGAAAGAGCCTGGTCAGGGGTATCACGGCTATCGCTTCCGCATTCTGCCGGACAGTCAATCAGGCTTTGCGATGATCGCCTGGCCAGTGAGCTACGGCGAGACCGGGGTAATGAGCTTTATGATCAACGGCGACGATCGGGTCTGGCAGGCGAATCTGGGCGAGAAGTCAGCGGAGGAAGCGAAAGCGATCCCGACGTATAACCCGGACGATCGCTGGCAGCAGATCGCGCAGTAAGTTTTCAGAATAAAAAAAAGCGGCTCAGGAGCCGCTTTTTTCATGCCGGAAGAAAATTATTTCTTCTTCGCTTTCGCGTTTGGCAGGTCGGTGATGCTGCCTTCAAACACTTCTGCCGCCAGGCCAACAGACTCGTGCAGAGTCGGGTGAGCGTGGATGGTCAGCGCGATGTCTTCAGCGTCACAGCCCATCTCGATCGCCAGACCGATCTCACCCAGCAGCTCGCCGCCGTTGGTGCCAACAATCGCACCACCGATCACACGGTGAGTCTCTTTGTCGAAGATCAGTTTGGTCATACCGTCTGCGCAGTCGGAAGCGATAGCACGGCCAGAAGCAGCCCACGGGAAGGTGGCGGTTTCGTAGCTGATGCCTTTCTCTTTCGCTTCTTTCTCGGTCAGACCGACCCATGCCACTTCTGGCTCGGTGTAGGCGATAGATGGGATCACTTTCGGGTCGAAGTAGTGCTTCATACCGGCGATAACTTCTGCGGCAACGTGACCTTCGTGAACACCTTTGTGCGCCAGCATTGGCTGACCGACGATATCGCCGATAGCAAAGATGTGCGGCACGTTAGTGCGCAGCTGCTTGTCAACGCGGATGAAACCACGGTCGTCAACTTCTACGCCCGCTGCACCTGCATTGAGGTTTTTACCGTTCGGCACACGACCGATCGCCACCAGCACCGCGTCGTAACGCTGCGCTTCAGCAGGGGCTTTTTTGCCTTCCATGGAAACGTAAATACCGTCTTCTTTCGCTTCAACGGCAGTCACTTTGGTTTCCAGCATCAGGTTGAATTTCTTGCTGATGCGTTTGGTGAAGACTTTAACGATGTCTTTGTCAGCAGCCGGGATAACCTGGTCGAACATTTCAACCACGTCAATATCTGAACCCAGCGCATGGTAAACGGTACCCATTTCCAGACCGATGATACCACCGCCCATAACCAGCAGGCGTTTTGGTACTTCTTTCAGCTCCAGCGCATCGGTGGAGTCCCACACGCGCGGATCTTCATGTGGAATGAATGGCAGTTCGATCGGACGGGAGCCCGCCGCGATGATCGCGTTGTCGAAGTTGATCACGGTTTTGCCGTTCTCGCCTTCCACTTCCAGGGTGTTGGCCCCGGTGAATTTACCCAGACCGTTAACCACTTTCACTTTACGGCCTTTAGCCATACCCGCCAGACCGCCGGTCAGCTGATTGATGACTTTCTCTTTCCAGGTACGGATTTTGTCGATATCGGTTTTCGGCTCGCCGAAGACGATACCGTGTTCAGCCAGCGCTTTAGCTTCTTCGATAACTTTCGCTACGTGCAGCAGCGCTTTAGAAGGGATACAGCCGACGTTCAGACAAACACCACCCAGGGTGTTGTAGCGTTCTACGATGACGGTTTCCAGACCTAAATCAGCGCAACGGAAGGCAGCAGAATAACCTGCCGGGCCTGCCCCAAGTACCACGACCTGAGTTTTGATTTCAGTACTCATCATGACCTCTTATTGATTTCCGGCGGTCCAGGTACTTTGTCGCCCTTCATCCACCGGGACGTTCTATCCGCCCGCAGTTTACAAAATTGTTAACAATTTTGAAACAACAAACGGCTCACGAATTTCCGCTTTCGCCAATAACCTCACGAACTGCATGAGATTAACAGAAAAAAGCCGGCCGTCAGGCCGGCTTTTTTACTTACATCACCAGGCGGCGAATGTCGCTCAGCATGTTGTTGATGATGGTGATAAAGCGCGCACCATCAGCACCGTCGATCACGCGGTGGTCGAAGGAGAGAGAGATTGGCATCATCAGACGCGGCACAAACTCTTTGCCATTCCACACCGGCTCCATTGCGGACTTGGAGACACCCAGGATCGCCACTTCCGGCGCGTTCACGATCGGCGCGAAGTGGGTGGTACCCAGGCCGCCGATGCTGGAGATGGTGAAGCAGCCGCCCTGCATTTCGCCAGCAGTCAGCTTACCATCACGCGCTTTCTTGGAGATGGTGGTCAGTTCACGGGACAGCTCGGTAACGCTCTTCTTGTTCACGTCTTTAAAGACCGGAACAACCAGGCCGTTTGGCGTATCAACCGCAACACCGATGTTGATGTATTTCTTCAGCGTCAGCTTCTGGCCATCTTCGGACAGGGAGCTGTTGAAGCGTGGCATCTGTTCCAGAGCCGCAGCAACCGCCTTCATGATGAAGACCACTGGGGTGAATTTCACGTCCAGTTTACGCTTCTCAGCTTCGGCGTTCTGCTGTTTACGGAACGCTTCCAGATCGGTGATATCGGTTTTGTCGAAGTGGGTAACGTGCGGGATCATCACCCAGTTACGGCTCAGGTTAGCACCAGAGATTTTCTGGATACGGCCCAGTTCCACTTCTTCGATTTCGCCGAACTTGCTGAAGTCCACTTTCGGCCAAGGCAGCATGCCCGGGATACCGCCACCGGTGGCAGCAGCAGGTGCCGCTTCAGCGCGTTTAACCGCCTCTTTCACGTAAGCCTGAACGTCTTCGCGCAGGATACGACCTTTACGGCCAGTTCCTTTCACTTTCGCCAGGTTCACACCGAATTCGCGCGCCAGGCGACGAATCAGCGGAGTCGCGTGGACATAAGCGTCGTTCTCAGCGAACTCAGATTTGCCTTCCGCTTTAGCAGCCGGAGCCGCAGCCGGTTTAGCCGCCTGAGCCGGAGCAGCAGCAGGTACTGGCGCAGCAGCGGCAGCCGGAGCAGCAGCAGGCGCAGCGCCTTCCACTTCGAAGACCATGATCAGGGAACCGGTAGAAACTTTGTCGCCGGTGCTGATTTTGATCTCTTTAACGGTACCGGCGAACGGCGCAGGCACTTCCATAGAAGCCTTGTCGCCTTCAACGGTGATCAGTGACTGTTCAGCGGCAACTTTGTCGCCCACTTTCACCATCACTTCGGTGACTTCAACTTCGTCACCACCGATGTCCGGTACGTTAACCTCTTTCGCACCGCCAGCCGCAGCTGGAGCAGCCGCAGGTGCCGGAGCAGCAGCCTGAGCTGGTGCGGCAGCAGGCGCGGCGCCTGCCACTTCGAAGACCATGATCAGGGAGCCAGTAGAGACTTTGTCACCGGTGTTGATCTTGATTTCTTTAACGGTACCGGCGAACGGCGCCGGAACTTCCATAGAGGCTTTGTCGCCTTCTACGGTGATCAGGGACTGCTCAGCCGCAACGGTATCGCCCACTTTCACCAGGATCTCAGTGACTTCAACTTCGTCACCGCCGATGTCAGGCACGTTCACTTCTTTCGCTGCCGCGGCAGCTGCTGGAGCAGCGGCGGCCGGAGCGGCTTCTTTCTTCTCTTCCTGCGCAGGTGCAGCTGCTGCTGCACCGTCGGCGGAATCGAAAATCATGATCAGTTTGCCCGTCTCGGTTTTATCGCCAACAGAGACTTTGATCTCTTTAACGATGCCAGCCTGAGGAGACGGAACTTCCATAGAGGCTTTGTCGCCTTCTACGGTGATCAGCGACTGTTCAGCTTCAACTTTGTCGCCCACTTTGACCAGGATCTCGGTGATTTCAACTTCATCAGCCCCGATGTCCGGTACATTGATTTCGATAGCCATTATTCTTTTACCTCTTACGCCAGACGCGGGTTAACTTTTTCTGCATCGATGTTGAATTTGGTGATTGCGTCCGCAACCACTTTCTTATCGATTTCGCCACGTTTAGCCAGTTCGCCCAGGGCTGCTACAACCACGTAAGAAGCATCAACTTCGAAGTGGTGGCGCAGGTTTTCGCGGCTGTCAGAACGACCGAAGCCGTCAGTACCCAGAACGCGATAATCATCAGCTGGTACGTAAGTACGAACCTGCTCTGCGAACAGTTTCATGTAGTCAGTAGATGCTACGGCCGGAGCGTCGTTCATCACCTGAGCGATGTACGGAACGCGCGGAGTTTCCAGCGGGTGCAGCATGTTCCAGCGCTCACAATCCTGGCCATCACGCGCCAGTTCAGTGAAGGAGGTCACGCTGTACACGTCGGAGCCCACACCGTAGTCTTTCGCCAGGATCTGCGCTGCTTCACGAACGTGACGCAGGATAGAACCGGAGCCCAGCAGCTGAACTTTACCTTTGCTACCTTCAACGGTTTCGAGTTTGTAGATACCTTTACGGATACCTTCCTCGGCGCCTTCCGGCATGGCCGGCATGTGGTAGTTTTCGTTCAGGGTGGTGATGTAGTAGTAAATGTTCTCTTGCGCTTCACCGTACATGCGCTGCAGACCGTCATGCATGATGACTGCCACTTCGTACGCGTAAGACGGATCGTAAGAGATACAGTTCGGGATAGTCAGAGACTGAATGTGGCTGTGACCATCTTCGTGCTGCAGACCTTCGCCGTTCAGGGTCGTACGACCGGAAGTACCACCGATCAGGAAGCCGCGAGCCTGCTGGTCGCCTGCCTGCCAGCACAGGTCGCCGATACGCTGGAACCCGAACATGGAGTAGTAGATGTAGAACGGGATCATCGGCAGGTTGTTGGTGCTGTAAGAGGTCGCAGCAGCCAGCCAGGATGCGCCTGCGCCCAGCTCGTTGATACCTTCCTGCAGGATCTGGCCTTTCTCGTCTTCTTTGTAGTATGCAACCTGCTCACGGTCCTGCGGGGTGTACTGCTGGCCGTTCGGGCTGTAGATACCGATCTGACGGAACAGACCTTCCATACCGAAGGTACGCGCTTCGTCCGCGATGATTGGCACCAGACGATCTTTGATCGACTTGTTCTTCAGCATCACGTTCAGGGCACGCACGAAGGCGATAGTGGTAGAGATCTCTTTGTTCTGCTCTTCCAGCAGCTGAGAGAAGTCTTCCAGCGCTGGCAGTTCCAGTTTCTCAGTGAAGTTCACCTGACGGGACGGCAGGTAGCCGTTCAGTTTCTGACGCTGCGCGTGCAGATAGGTGTGCTCTTCAGAACCTTCCGGGAAGGTGATGTAGGAGAGGTTTTCAACCTGCTCGTCGGTCACTGGAACGTTGAAACGGTCGCGGATATAACGCACGCCGTCCATGTTCATTTTCTTAACCTGGTGCGCGATGTTTTTACCTTCGGCAGTGTCACCCATGCCATAACCTTTAACGGTATGAGCCAGGATTACGGTTGCTTTGCCTTTGGTTTCCTGCGCTTTTTTCAGTGCAGCGTAGACTTTCTTCGGATCGTGACCACCACGGTTCAGGGCCCAGATCTGCTCGTCAGTCCAGTCTGCAACCAGAGCCGCGGTCTCAGGATATTTACCGAAGAAGTGCTCACGAACATAGGCACCATCTTTGGATTTGAAGGTCTGGTAGTCACCGTCAACGGTTTCGTTCATCAGCTGGATCAGCTTACCGCTGGTATCTTTACGCAGCAGCTCGTCCCAACGACCGCCCCACATCACTTTGATAACGTTCCAGCCAGCACCTGCGAAGATGCCTTCCAGTTCGTTGATGATCTTGCCGTTACCGGTTACCGGACCATCCAGACGCTGCAGGTTACAGTTGATGATGAAGCAGAGGTTGTCCAGCTTCTCACGGGTCGCGATGGTGATCGCGCCTTTGGATTCTGGCTCATCCATCTCGCCGTCGCCCAGGAAGGCGTAAACGGTCTGCTGAGAGGTATCTTTCAGGCCACGGTGTTCCAGATATTTCAGGAATTTAGCCTGGTAGATCGCACCGATTGGGCCCAGACCCATGGAAACGGTCGGGAACTGCCAGAATTCTGGCATCAGTTTCGGGTGCGGATAAGAAGAGAGACCTTTACCGTGAACTTCCTGACGGAAGTTGTTCATCTGCTCTTCAGTCAGACGACCTTCCAGGAACGCACGTGCGTAGACGCCCGGAGAGATGTGACCCTGGAAGTAAACCAGGTCGCCGCCATCTTTTTCAGTGCGCGCGCGGAAGAAGTGGTTAAAGCACACTTCATAAACGGTTGCAGAGGACTGGAAGGATGCCATGTGGCCACCCAGCTCCAGATCTTTTTTGGATGCGCGCAGAACGGTCATGATGGCGTTCCAGCGGATTGCAGAACGGATACGGCGTTCCAGATCCAGATTGCCCGGGTATTCCGGTTCGTCTTCAACGGCAATCGTGTTTACGTAGTTGTTAGCCCCTGCACCTGCAGCTACTTTCACGCCGCCTTTGCGGGCTTCAGAAAGCATCTGTTCAATCAGATACTGAGCGCGCTCAACACCTTCTTCACGGATGACCGATTCGATCGCCTGTTGCCAGTCGCGGGTTTCGATCGGATCCACGTCATTTTGGAGACGTTCTGACATGGGGGTATTCCTTATCTATCTAATACGTTGATTTGTCTGGAACCTGTCCCATTGCATTTTCGCCAGAAAACGCAATAAGACAGGTTCTGCGTTTAGTTGCCGCGCTCTAAAAAACTGGCGCTTAATCCTTTCGTTGCTGTATGCGGCGTAATGAACGTTCGCGACGCGACTGTTCACGGCTGCGGTCCAGCAAGATTTCCTCAATGAAAGCCAGGTGACGGTGCGACGCTTCACGCGCCTGCTCCGGCTCCCCGGCCATTATCGCCTCGAATATTCGGGTGCGATGGTTGCTGACCAGCGGAAGCATCTCCCGGCGGGCATACAACAATTCAAAATTCTGACGAACGTTCTGGGCAAGCATTGGCTCCATGCAGCGTAGCAGATGGAGGAGCACCACGTTGTGGGCCGCTTCAGTGACGGCGATTTGATACTGGACGACGGCGTCGGACTCGGCGTCGAGATCGCCGGATTCCTGAGCCCGTTCGATGGCCTGATGCAGTTCGCGGATGCGCTCGCGATCGGCATCATTGCTGCGCAGCGCCGCGTAATAAGCCGCGATGCCTTCAAGCGCGTGACGGGTCTCAAGCAGATCAAACTGGGATTCTGGGTGGTCGGAGAGCAGCTCCACTAACGGGTCGCTGAAACTCTGCCACAGGCTGTTTTGCACAAAGGTTCCGCCACCCTGGCGACGAAGCAGCAGGCCCTTGGCTTCAAGGCGTTGGATCGCCTCACGCAGCGAGGGACGGGAAACGTCGAACTGTTTAGCCAGTTCGCGTTCAGGTGGTAGTTTTTCACCGGGGCGCAGGGTCCCCTCAAGGATCAAAAACTCCAGCTGCTGCTCAATCACATCGGATAATTTTGGTTGGCGAATTTTGCTGTAGGCCATATTCCCTGTCTTACGCCTTTTTGCCCGGAGTCAATTGGTCTTACCAATTTCATGTTCGTATCGCTAAAGTAACAAAGTATTCACCTTGTGTCCATATTGGTTTTGATTGAAATCATTAAACCCTGCTTATTTTAACAACCTTACAGAAATAACGTTTCAAAAGTGTAACTCTGCACAAATGAATTGATTACCCCGAAAGAGGCAGTTTTAACTTTATTGAAACGGTGAAAAGTGCGATCTGAACCGATTTAGCGGAGTAAAAAATGAAAATCTGCCCGCTTATGGCGCATTTTTATTCTATAGGTTGATAAAGGGACTTAAACGGGACGATTTACAAATGCTTTCTTTTTATTCGAACTCGCTTTCTCCTCGCATAAAGCAGGTGCATTCGCCGTCGCTTACCACTATTCTTCCGAATACGGAAGACACAGCCGGTTATTTCAGCCAATTGAACCGTAAACTAATAAATACATGAAATGGAATTTCATAATTACACACGCCAGAGCGTGAACATAACAACCACACACGAGGTTTTATAATGGAAGGTCAACAGCACGGCGATCAGCTAAAGCGCGGCCTTAAAAACCGCCATATCCAGCTTATTGCCCTCGGTGGTGCGATCGGTACCGGCCTGTTTCTGGGTAGCGCATCGGTTATTCAGTCTGCCGGGCCGGGTATTATTCTGGGCTACGCCATTGCCGGTTTTATCGCATTCCTTATTATGCGTCAGTTAGGTGAGATGGTGGTCGAAGAGCCGGTAGCCGGTTCCTTCAGCCATTTTGCCTACAAATACTGGGGCAGTTTTGCCGGCTTCGCCTCCGGCTGGAACTACTGGGTACTCTATGTTCTTGTCGCGATGGCGGAACTGACTGCGGTCGGTAAATATATCCAGTTCTGGTGGCCTGAAATCCCAACCTGGGCCTCAGCGGCGGTCTTCTTTGTGGTGATCAACGCCATTAACCTGACCAACGTGAAAGTGTTCGGCGAGATGGAGTTCTGGTTCGCCATTATTAAAGTTATCGCCGTTGTGGCGATGATTCTGTTCGGCGGCTGGCTGCTCTTCAGCGGCAATGGCGGCCCGCAGGCAAGCGTCAGCAACCTGTGGGATCAGGGCGGCTTCCTGCCGCACGGCATGACCGGGCTGGTGATGATGATGGCGATCATCATGTTCTCCTTCGGGGGGCTGGAGCTGGTGGGTATCACCGCCGCGGAAGCAGACAACCCGGAGCAGAGCATCCCGAAAGCGACCAACCAGGTTATCTACCGTATCCTGATCTTCTATGTGGGCTCGCTGGCCGTACTGCTCTCCCTGCTGCCATGGACCCGCGTCACCGCAGATACCAGCCCGTTTGTCCTCATCTTCCACGAGCTGGGCGACACTTTCGTGGCGAACGCGCTGAACGTAGTAGTACTGACCGCGGCGCTGTCGGTTTACAACAGCTGCGTCTACTGCAACAGCCGTATGCTGTTCGGCCTGGCCCAGCAGGGTAACGCTCCGAAAGCGCTGCTTTCTGTTGATAAACGTGGCGTACCGGTAAACACCATTATCGTGTCGGCTATTGTGACGGCCCTGTGTGTGCTGATTAACTACCTGGCACCGGAATCGGCCTTCGGCCTGCTGATGGCGCTGGTGGTCTCTGCCCTGGTGATCAACTGGGCGATGATTAGCCTGGCGCACATGAAGTTCCGTCGTACCAAGCAGCAGCAAGGCGTGAAAACGCGTTTCCCTGCCCTGCTCTACCCGCTGGGTAACTGGATTTGCCTGCTGTTCATGGCCGCCGTACTGGTTATCATGCTGATGACCCCAGGCATGGCCATTTCGGTCTACCTAATCCCGGTATGGATTGTGATCCTCGGGGTGGGCTACATGTGTAAGCAGAAAAATGCTAAAACGGTAAAAGCGCACTAATCCTCTTCCTTCTGTGTCCTCCCGGACGCAGAGGGTTGTTACCTTCCTCACACTTTCCCGTCAACAGCAATTTTATCCATATCAGCGACGTTATACTGCAACGCATATTTTCCTTTGCCAGCGAATAATTCTCTCCATACCGCTACTCGGAGAAACGTCGATGGATAACAATAAATTATCAGTGAAAGAAAAGATCGGCTATGGGATGGGTGATGCCGGGTGCAACATCATCTTTGGCGCCATCATGTTGTTTGTGAATTATTTTTATACGGATATCTTTGGCCTGGCACCCGCCCTGGTGGGCGTACTGCTGCTCTCGGTACGCGTCATTGATGCCGTTACCGACCCGATTATGGGTGCTATTGCCGACCGTACCCGCAGTAAGTATGGGCGATTTCGTCCATGGCTGCTGTGGATCGCCTTCCCCTATGCGCTCTTCAGCATCCTGATGTTCACCACCCCGGACTGGACCTACAACAGCAAAGTTATCTATGCCTTCGTTACCTACTTCCTGCTCTCTCTGACCTATACGGCGATTAATATTCCCTACTGCTCGTTGGGCGGGGTGATCACCAACGATCCTAAAGAGCGTGTTGCCTGCCAGTCCTACCGCTTTGTGCTGGTAGGTATTGCCACGCTGCTGCTGTCGCTGACGCTGCTGCCGATGGCCGACTGGTTCGGCGGCGAGGACAAAGCCAAAGGTTATCAGATGGCCATGACCGTGCTGGCGCTGATTGGCACCTGCATGTTCCTGTTCTGCTTCGCCACGGTGCGCGAGCGTGTGCGCCCGGCGGTACAGACCCATGACGAACTGAAAAACGATCTGAAAGATGTCTGGAAGAACGACCAGTGGGTGCGCATCCTGCTGCTGACCCTATGTAACGTCTGCCCTGGCTTTATCCGCATGGCGGCCACCATGTATTACGTCACCTGGGTGATGGGCCAAAGCACCCACTTCGCGACCCTGTTTATCAGCCTGGGTGTGGTGGGCATGATGCTTGGCAGCGTTATGGCAAAAGTGCTGACCGACCGCTGGTGTAAACTGAAGGTCTTCTTCTGGACCAACATCGCGCTGGCGATCTTCTCCTGCGCCTTCTATTTCTTCGATCCAAAAGCCACCGTGACCATTGTGGTGCTCTACTTCCTGCTGAACATCCTGCACCAGATCCCGTCCCCGCTGCACTGGTCCCTGATGGCCGACGTGGATGACTACGGCGAATGGAAAACCGGTAAACGCATCACCGGGATCAGCTTCTCCGGCAACATCTTCTTCCTCAAGCTGGGGCTGGCCATTGCCGGTGCCATGGTGGGCTTCCTGCTCTCCTGGTACGGTTATGATGCCGGCGCAAAAGCGCAAAGCGCTGACGCCATCAATGGTATCGTCCTGCTCTTCACCGTTATCCCTGGCATCGGATACCTCATTACCGCAGGCGTGGTGCGTCTGCTGAAAGTTGACCGTGAGACGATGAAGCGGATCCAGGAAGATTTGGAGAAGCGTCGCAATAACTACCGCGAGCTGAATGACTATCAGGAACTCAAAGCCGCTGAATAAGGAAAGCCGAATGCAAACCTGGCCAAACCCGTTTATTGAACAACGCGCTGACCCGTACATTCTTCATCATGAAGGACAGTACTACTTTATCGCCTCGGTTCCGGAGTATGACAGGCTGGCGATCCGCCGCGCCGACTCGCTGGAAGGCCTGCGCAGCGCGGAAGAGGTCGTGGTCTGGCGCAAACCCGACAGCGGCCCGATGGGTAATCTGATCTGGGCACCGGAACTGCACGCTATCGACGGCAAATGGTACATCTACTTCGCGGCTGCCCACACCCAGGCGCTGGACGAGCTGGGCATGTTCCAGCACCGGATGTATGCCCTGGAGTGCACCGACAGCGACCCGCTCACCGGCAAGTGGGTAGAGAAGGGGCAGATCAAAACGCACTTTGACACTTTTGCGCTGGATGCCACCACCTTTGTCCATCAGGGTAAACGCTGGTATCTCTGGGCGCAAAAAGCCCCGGATATCACCGGTAACTCGAACCTTTATCTGTGCGAAATGGAAAACCCATGGACGCTCAAAGGCGATCCGGTGATGCTCAGCAAACCGGAATATGACTGGGAGTGCCGCGGTTTTTGGGTCAACGAAGGTCCGGCGGTGCTGTTCCACGGCGATCGGCTGTTTATCAGCTACTCCGCCAGCGCCACCGATGAAAACTACTGCATGGGACTGCTCTGGATCGACCTCAATGCTGACCCACGTAACCCGGCGAACTGGCATAAATCCCCGCAGCCGGTGTTCACCACCAGCTACGAGAATCGCCAGTATGGACCGGGACACAACAGCTTTACCCAAACGCCGGAGGGGGAAGACGTGCTGGTTTACCATGCACGCAACTACACCGAAATCGAAGGCGATCCGCTGTACGATCCAAACCGCCACACCCGCCTGAAAACCGTACGCTGGAACGAAAACGGGATGCCCGATTTCGGCATCCCGTCAGCTGATACAGTCTGAAGCCTGCGGCGCGCTGGTTTAGATCAGCGTGCCGTAAATGGTCAGCAGCGCCACAATCACCACCACCACAAAAGAGGTTTTCTTGGCCATCGAAACGGCCGCTTTCGGCGTTGCGATCTTATCCGTGTGCGGCTCGCGGGCCAGGGAGAACTGAGCCAGACGTGTTAACACCAGATATTGCGAGGTGTGGCGATCGCCCAGCGAGGCGAACCATGCCGGCAGGGCTTTCTCGCCGTGGCCGATCAGGGCATACACCACGCCGAACAGCCGCACCGGCAGCCAGTCCACCACGTGAAGGATCGCATCGATACCGGACTGCAACCGCTCGTGCGGGGTCAGATAACGTGCCAGCCAGCTCTGCCAGGCGCGTAAAAACGCATAGCCCATCAGCAGAACCGGGCCCCACGCGCCGCCCACCACAAACCAGAACAATGGCGCCAGATAGAAGCGGAAGTTAATCCACAGCAGCGCATTCTGCAGTTCGCGTAAAAACTCGCGCTCATCGCACTCCGGCGGTACGCCGTGGATTAAGGTCAGCTCGCTGGCCATCGCCCCACGAGCATGCACGTCACCGTTAGTGGCCGCCTTCAGGTAGGCATGGTAGTGCAGACGAACCTTACCTGCGCCAATACAGAGCACGCCGAGCAGGATCCACATCACCAGCAGCGGCACGTTGAAGAAGAGGCCATATAGCGACCGCAGCAGCAGGAATACCACCACCATCACGCCCGCCGTCATCAGCAGTGTGCGAAGCATGGAAAAGTGGCGGATGCGACGAAACAGCACTTCCATCCGATGGTCCAGATGCCAGTGCTCGCCCAGCTTAAACAAACGCTCGGCAATCAACACCAGCAGCATGGTAAATAACGTCATGTCATCTCCTTTTCTGACAGGGCGGTAAGCAGGGTTTTGAATCGTTCCCAGTCAAACGCCGGGCCGGGATCGGTCTTGCGCTGCGGCGCAATATCGCTGTGTCCGGTCACGTTGTGGGCGATAGCCGGGTAGAGTGAAATCAGCGTGCGCGTTACCGCAGCCAGTTGCTGATATTGGACATCGGTGTAGGGCAGCGTATCTGTCCCTTCGAGCTCAATACCGATGGAAAAATCGTTGCAGCGTTCACGCCCCTGATACTGAGAAACGCCCGCATGCCAGGCGCGTTTATCGAAAGGAACATACTGGACGATCTCGCCGTCACGACGAATCAGACAATGGGCAGAAACGCGCAGGTGGGCAATTTCTGCGAAAAAGGGGTGAGCATCGGGATCGATTGTCCCGGTGAATAACGCGTCAATCCACGGGCCGCCGAACTCGCCGGGCGGCAGGCTGATGTTATGTACAACCAGCAGCGACGGAATTTCATCCTCTGGGCGGCAATCGTGGTGTGGCGAAGGAACACGCCGAGCCTCCACCAGCCAGCCATGTTCTGAGTGCATGCAGGATCTCCTTATATATGGTGCTGATTCCCGGTTCAGAGTAGCATGTTTCAATCTTATGATTCGTTACCAATTTGGAGTTTTAACATGCCGCCACGCCGCTACAACCCCGACCACAGACGTAACGTACTGCTGGAACGTATAAATATGGATATTCCAGCAAGCGTCGCCAATGCGCTGCGCGAAGATCTGGGTGGAGACGTCAATGCTGACAACGACATTACCGCCCAGCTGCTGGCGGAAGATGCCCGTTCCCATGCGGTTGTCATCACCCGTGAAGATGGCGTTTTCTGTGGCAAACGTTGGGTGGAAGAGGTCTTTACGCAACTGGCCGGGGACGGCGTTCAGGTGACGTGGCATGTCGAAGATGGCGACAGCATTGTGGCTAACCAGCCGCTCTTTGAACTTGAAGGGCCGTCGCGCGTCCTGCTCACCGGTGAACGCACCGCGCTGAACTTTGTCCAGACGCTCTCGGGCGTGGCAAGCGAAGTGCGCAGCTACGTCAACCTGCTGGAAGGCACAAATACCCAACTGCTGGATACGCGCAAAACCCTGCCCGGCCTGCGTACCGCGCTGAAATATGCCGTGCTGTGCGGCGGCGGCGCCAACCACCGCCTGGGGTTGTCCGATGCCTTCCTGATTAAAGAGAACCACATTATCGCCTCCGGCTCCGTTCGCCAGGCGGTGGAAAAAGCCTTCTGGCTGCATCCGGATGTGCCGGTCGAAGTGGAAGTGGAAAGCCTGCAGGAGCTGGAAGACGCGCTGAAAGCGGGTGCCGACATCATCATGCTGGATAACTTCGAAACTGAGCAGATGCGTGAAGCCGTGAAGCGTACCAATGGTCAGGCCCGCCTGGAGGTCTCTGGCAACGTGACGCGTGAAACCTTACGTGAATTTGCCGAAACCGGCGTCGACTTCATCTCCGTTGGCGCACTGACTAAACACATTCGCGCCCTCGATCTGTCGATGCGCTTTCGCTAGCTGACTTCTGCCCGGTCTGCCAGGGCCGGGCTCGCCCGATTTACGACCCCTCTCGCAAACCCGCTGCACCACGCTGTAACGTCAACACTCCTCGCTGAATCCTGCTTCCCGAAATGATTTTTGCCGCTCGCTCCTGTTTTGCCGTACTGCCACAGTAGTGCTAGTTCACATAAGGAGAGACTCATGGAAAGACAAAAAGGATTTACCCTCATCGAGCTAATGGTCGTCATCGGCATTGTCGCCATACTCAGCGCCATCGGCATTCCGGCCTATCAGAACTACCTGCGAAAAGCCGCTCTCACCGATATGCTGCAAACCTTCCTGCCCTACCGTACCGCCGTTGAACTTTGCGCGCTCGATCATGGCGGGACAGAAAGCTGCGACGCGGGCGTCAACGGCGTTCCCTCCCCTGCCACCTCCCGCTATGTCTCAGCCATGAGCATTGCCAAGGGTACCGTTACCCTGACGGGTCAGGAGAGCCTGAACGGTCTGGAGGTCGTGATGACGCCGCAATGGAATAATGGCAACGGCATCACCGGCTGGACGCGCGTTTGCACCATTGCCAACGACAGCGCGCTGAAGCAGGCCTGTGAAGAGGTGTTCCGGTTTACGGCTGGCGAGGAGAACGTGCAATGAATTCTGACCAGCTCACCGCGCTGTGTCAGCGTCACAACGCCTTGTTGCTGACCAGCGCCCCGGACAGAGTCACGATTGCAGTGGTCGGTAACCCGCCTGCTGAGCTGCTGGAGGCGTTACGTTTCGCGACGCAGAAAAGGATAGATATCGAATGCTGGACCAGCGAGAGAATGGAAAAGCACCGGCAAACCGCGTCAGACTCGCATCTGCCTGTGGCCGCCATCTCCACCCGCTCCGCCATTGAGATCCTTAACCGCACCCTGATGCAGGCGATGAGCCAGCGGGCATCGGATATTCACATCGAGCCCGCCGACGAGAGCTGGCAGATCCGGTTACGCATCGACGGCGTGTTGTATCCGCAACAGCCTCTTTCGTCCGAGTTGGGCACTACGCTTATCGCCAGGCTGAAGGTGCTGGGCAATCTGGATATCGCCGAGCGGCGCTTACCCCAGGATGGACAATTTACGGTTGAGCTATCCGGCGCCCCCGTCTCGTTTCGTATTGCCACCCTCCCCTGTCGCAACGGGGAAAAAATCGTGCTGCGGCTTTTGCAGCAGGAGCAACAGGCGCTCCTGCTGGATCAGCTGGGCATGAGCACCATCCAGCAGCGATTATTCGCCGAAGCGCTGCATAAATCCCAGGGGCTGATTCTGGTGACCGGCCCCACCGGCAGTGGTAAAACCGTTACCCTTTACAGCGCCTTACAGGCCCGGAACACGCCCGCTGTGAACATCTGCAGCGTAGAAGATCCTGTTGAAATCCCGCTCGAGGGGCTAAACCAGACCCCCATAAACCCCCGGGCGGGGTTAACCTTCCAGAGCGTATTGCGCGCATTTTTACGCCAGGATCCAGACATCATCATGGTGGGCGAAATACGCGATGGCGAAACGGCCGAGATCGCCATCAATGCCGCCCAGACCGGCCATCTGGTGCTGTCGACGCTGCATACCAACTCTACCGCCGAAACGCTGGTTCGCCTGCAGCAAATGGGGGTGGCGCGCTGGATGATCTCTTCGGCATTGTCTCTGGTGATCGCCCAGCGGCTGGTACGTCGGCTGTGCCCGCACTGTCGTCAGGAGGCCCGCCGGGATACCCCTCTGCCCCAGGCGTTGTGGCCTCGCCCGTTGCCACACTGGCAGCCGGTGGGTTGCGACCGCTGCTACCACGGTTTTTATGGCCGGGTGGCAATCTTCGAGGTGATGGTGATCACCCGCGAGCTGCGCACCGCCATTGCCAACGGAGCGCCGGTGGAAGAGATCGAAAAGCTGGCCCGCCAGACGGGCATGACCACGCTGTTTGAGCATGGCTGCATGGCGGTAGAACAGGGGCACACCACCCTCGAAGAGCTGGTGCAGATGCTGGGTGCGCCGGATGGCAGGTAATCAGCTCTGGCGCTGGCGGGCACTCAGCCCGCAGGGGGAGCAGCAGGCGGGCGCGCTTTGGGCACCCGACAAACAAACGGCATGGGCTATCCTGCATGGCAAAGCGCTCGTTCCCCTGGAACTCAGGCGATGCGCGCAACAGACACGGTGGCAGGCGCAGCATCGCTACGACATTATCCACCAGCTGGCGACACTGCTGCAGGCGGGGTTAACCCTGTCGGCAGGGCTGGCGCTTCTGGCGCAGCAGCACCCGGCCAGGCAATGGCAGGCGTTGTTGCAAAGCGTCGCCGACGACCTCAGTGCCGGGTGCGCCTTCTCTGACGCCCTGAAAAAATGGCCGCATGTTTTTCCGCCGCTTTATGTTTCGATGATCAAAACCGGGGAGCTGACCGGCAAGCTGGATGAATGTTGTCGCCAGCTCGCGCAGCAGCAAAAAACCCAGCAGCAACTCAGCGCAAAGGTAAAAAAAGCGCTGCGTTATCCGGTGATCATTCTCGGCCTGGCTTTCGCCGTAGTGCTGGCGATGGTCACGCTGGTGCTGCCGGAGTTTGCCGCTATCTATAAAACCTTTAACACCCCATTACCTGCCCTGACCCGGGCAGTGATGGGGCTGGCAAACGTGCTCCAGCGACAGGGGGTGGCGCTGCTGTGCAGCCTGTTGGCGATAACATCCGGCCTGCTGTTTCTTCGCCGCAAACGACGGTGGCGATACGTCACCCAGCGTCTGCTGCTGAACAGCCCGGTAATTGGCCCGCTGGTACGGGGGCAAAAGCTCAGCCAGATATTCACCGTTCTCTCGCTCACGCAGCAGGCGGGCATCGCCTTTATACAAGGGCTGGAAAGTACGGAGGAGACGCTGGAGTGCCCCTTCTGGCAGGAGAAATTACAGGCGATACGGCATCGCATCATGCAGGGGATGCCCATCTGGTCAGCCCTGAATGAGGCAGAAATTTTTACGCCACTCTGCATTCAATTGGTACGCACAGGCGAAGCATCGGGCGCGCTGGATACCATGCTGAGCAATCTGGCGCAGCATCATAATGAGCAGACCTTTCAGCAGGCGGACAATTTAGCCTCACTGCTGGAGCCAGTACTGTTAATTGTGACGGGGTTGATTATCGGCATGCTGGTGGTCGCGATGTATCTGCCGATTTTCCATCTGGGGGATGCGATGAGTGCGGGATAACGCTGGCGCGAAAACGCGCCAGCGAGAAGCATTACAGGCTGTTGAAAACGCGGTTTTCCTGCTCCTGAACGCGGATAAAGGTCGTGCGCTTGGTCAGCTCTTTCAGGCGGGATGCCCCCACGTAGGTACATGCTGAACGCAGGCCACCCAGGATATCACGCGCGGTATTCTCAACCGGGCCGCGCAGAGGCAGCTTAACGGTTTTACCTTCCGCGGCACGATACTGCGCAACACCACCTACGTGGCGGTTCATGGCCGATTCTGAGCTCATGCCGTAGAACAGCATGAACTTTTCACCGTTTTCTTCAACAACGGTACCGCCGCTCTCGTCGTGGCCCGCCAGCATACCGCCCAGCATCACGAAGTCTGCGCCGCCGCCGAATGCTTTTGCCACGTCGCCCGGCATGGTGCATCCACCGTCACTGATGATCTGGCCACCCAGACCGTGGGCTGCGTCAGCACACTCGATGACTGCTGACAGCTGCGGATAGCCAACGCCGGTTTTCACACGGGTTGTGCAGACAGAACCGGGGCCAATGCCCACTTTCACGATATCTGCCCCGGAGAGGATCAGCTCTTCACACATTTCACCGGTAACCACGTTACCCGCGATAATGGTTTTGGTCGGCCAGGCCTGGCGCGCCTTGCTGACGAACTGAACGAAGTGCTCAGAATAGCCATTCGCAACATCAATACAGACGAAGTTCAGGTTTGGGTTAGCAATCAGGATCTGTTTCGTTTTTTCGAAATCGGCATCAGAGGTGCCGGTAGATACCATCACATGCTTCAGCACGTTTTCAGATACGGAGCCTGCAAACGCATTCCACTCTTCCACGCTGTAGTGCTTGTGTACAGCGGTCAGAATATCGAAGGAAGCCAGCGCTTTTGCCATCGCAAACGTCCCAACGGTATCCATGTTAGCGGCGATAACGGGTACGCCAGACCAGGTCTGACCGGAATGCTTAAAGGTGAATTGACGTTCAAGTTCAACGTCGGAGCGACTTTTCAGAGTAGAACGTTTAGGGCGGATAAGAACGTCTTTGAAACCTAACTTCAAATCTTCTTCGATACGCATTTGCGGATTCCTGGGGTACTGGGGTAAATGTCGAAAAACGTAACACACAACTCCAGTGACGCTATCATACGCACTAATACCTGTTGCGCAAGACTGCGAAAATCACTTTTTTTACGCTACAATCCTATAAATTTACCTGGTAAAAAGTACGTAAGCAGAGCTTACTCTTTGCTGATAAAAGATTAAATCTTAAGCAATTGATATCAATAATGAATATTTCCCAGGATTTTATTTAATGGGGTACATCGTTGCATTAACGGGAGGCATTGGCAGTGGCAAAAGCACTGTGGCTGAAGCCTTCTCTCGTCTGGGTATCACGATAATTGATGCCGACATTCTTGCCCGCCAGGTGGTAGAGCCAGGTACACCCGCACTACGCGCTATTGCAGACCATTTTGGCAGCGACATTATCGAGCCTGACGGCACCCTTAATCGTCGAATGCTGCGCGAACGCATTTTCACGCATCCTGAAGAGAAAGCCTGGCTTAACGCCCTGCTTCATCCGCTTATCCAGCAGGAGACGCAGAAACAGATAGCACGCGCCACTTCCCCCTACGTGCTCTGGGTTGTCCCGCTTCTTGTGGAAAATAATCTCCATGACAAAGCGGATCGGGTACTGGTTGTTGACGTCTCTCCGGCAACACAAATTCAGCGCACCATCGCCCGTGATAACGTCGGGCGTGAACATGCGGAAAAAATTCTTGCCGCGCAGGCCACGCGTGAAGCGCGCCTGGCCGTCGCGGATGATGTGATTGATAATAACGGCTCACCGGATGCCATTGCATCGGATGTGGCTCGCCTGCATCAGCAATATCTGGCGCAGGCCGTTTTACAGGAAAAAGCCTAATGCACACCCATGTTCTTTTCGAGCATCCCCTCAACGAAAAAATGCGCACCTGGTTGCGTATCGAATTTTTGATCCAGCAGCTTTCTGGCCTGCTTCCGATTCATGACCACACCTCGGCACTGCACTTTTTCCGCAACGTGAGCGATCTGCTGGACGTGTTAGAGCGTGGCGAAGTCCGCACAGAATTGCTGAAAGAGCTGGAACGTCAGCAGCGTAAACTGCAGGCCTGGGCGGAAGTGCCGGGGGTGGATAACAGCCGTATCGACAGCCTGCGCCAGCAGCTGAAAAACAGCAGCGGCATATTAATGGCAGCGCCGCGTATCGGCCAGTTTTTGCGTGAAGACCGCCTGGTCGCACTGGTGCGTCAGCGTCTGAGCATTCCCGGCGGCTGCTGCAGTTTCGATTTACCGACCTTGCACATCTGGCTGCATATGCCCCAGGAGCAGCGCGACATCCAGGTGCAAAGCTGGCTGAACAGCCTTGAGCCGTTAAACCAGGCGCTGTCGCTGATCCTGGATTTGATCCGCAATTCAGCGCCATTCCGCAAGCAAACCAGCCTGAATGGTTTTTATCAGGATAACGGGGAAGATGCGGATCTCCTGCGCCTGCAGCTCTCCCTTGCCGATCAGCTTTACCCGCAAATTTCAGGCCATAAGAGCCGCTTTGCGATCCGTTTCATGCCGCTCGACAGTGAACATGGTCTGGTGCCGGAACGCCTCGACTTTGAACTGGCGTGCTGCTAAGGAGTTAAGATGTCTGATGTCACCACCGTGAACTGCCCCACCTGTGGCAAGCCCGTTGTCTGGGGCGAACAGAGTCCGTTCCGCCCTTTTTGCAGCAAGCGCTGCCAGCTAATCGATCTGGGCGAGTGGGCTGCGGAAGAGAAACGTATTCCCAGCTCAGGCGATATGTCTGACAGCGATGACTGGAGCGAAGAGCAGCAGTAACATCACCATGGCCTGCCGGCACCTCGCTCGCAGGCCAGTCAGTCCGCCACTAAACGCGCGATGACAGGCGCATTTGCCGGTGGGAATTTATCGGCATCCAGCGCGTTCAGCGTCACCCAGTTTCCAGGCTGTCCCTCTTTGCCCCAGGGTTCGCCTTCCCAGTTTTCCACCAGCCAGAACCACAGCGTGATATGGCGATCGGGAAAGGTATATTCCAGTTTGTCGAACAGGGTCGCACCGCGCGGCGTGATGCCCACCTCTTCCTGAAGTTCGCGGATCAGCGCCTGTTCGGGGGTCTCGCCGGACTCAATCTTACCGCCAGGAAACTCCCACTTATTCGCCATATGCGCATCGGCCGCACGCTGGGTAATAAAAATTTGGTTATCGGAATTACGAATGATCCCGACAGCGATTTGCAGTATTTTCATTGGCTTACATCCATAAAAAAGGCGCAGATATCTGCGCCTTTTCAGTTGGTTTAATGCTTAGCTCAGACGGCCATGGCACTGTTTGTATTTTTTACCGGAACCGCACGGGCACGGATCGTTACGACCGACCTTACGCTCACCGGACTGCGCGGCAATCGCGGCAGCGGCGGCTTCTTCGTCGTCCTGATGGCTGAGCTGCTGCATCTGAGCCAGACGTTCGGCTTCTTCACGACGCTGCTGTTCCATCTCTTCCACTTCTTCCGGCATGCGCACCTGGACCTTGCTCAGGGTGCTGATCACTTCGTACTTCAGGGATTCAAGCATAGAGGCAAACATGGCAAAGGATTCGCGCTTGTACTCCTGCTTCGGATCTTTTTGCGCATAGCCACGCAGGTGAATACCCTGACGCAGATAATCCATCGCCGCCAGGTGCTCTTTCCACAGGGAGTCCAGGGTTTGCAGCATCACGCCTTTTTCGAAATGACGCATCATCTCGGCGCCAACCACTTCTTCTTTACGCTTATAGACTTCCAGGGCGTTAGCGAAAATACGCTCGCGCAGGGTCTCTTCATGCAGCTCCGGCTCTTTATCCAGCCACTCCTGAATCGGCAGATCCAGGTCGAAGTCGTTTTTCAGACGCGCCTGCAGACCTTCAACATCCCACATCTCTTCCAGAGATTGCGGTGGAATATGGTTATCGATAGTCGCTTTGAAGACATCTTCGCGAATGCTGTTGATGGTTTCACTCACGTCGGAAACGTCCAGCAGTTCGTTACGCTGGGTGTAGATAGCGCGACGCTGGTCGTTGGCCACATCATCGTACTCAAGCAGCTGCTTACGAATATCGAAGTTACGGCTTTCCACTTTACGCTGGGCGTTGGCGATGGCTTTGGTCACCCACGGGTGTTCAATCGCTTCGCCCGGCTTCATACCCAGTTTACGCATCATGCCCGACACACGGTCAGAGGCGAAGATACGCATCAACGCATCTTCCATCGACAGATAGAAGCGTGAAGAACCGGCATCACCCTGACGACCCGCACGGCCACGCAGCTGGTTGTCAATACGACGAGATTCGTGACGCTCAGTACCGATGATGTGCAGACCGCCCGCAGCCAGAACCGCATCGTGACGAACCTGCCAGTCGGCTTTGATCTGCGCAATCTGTTCCGGGGTTGGGTTTTCCAGCGCAGCCACTTCAGCCTGCCAGCTACCGCCCAGCATAATGTCGGTACCACGACCCGCCATGTTGGTGGCGATGGTCACAGCTGCCGGATAGCCCGCCTGGGCAACGATATCGGCCTCTTTAGCGTGGAACTTGGCGTTCAGCACGTTGTGTTTGATACCGGCTTTGGTCAGCTCATTGGAGACCACTTCCGATTTTTCAATGGAGATAGTCCCCACCAGCACCGGCTGGCCTGCAGCGGTGCGATCGCGGATATCTTCAATGATGGCCTGAATTTTTTCCGCTTCGGTCATGTAGACCAGGTCCGGCATATCCTTACGGATCATTGGACGGTTGGTTGGAACGACTACGGTATCCAGCTTATAGATGGAGCTGAATTCAAAGGCTTCGGTATCCGCCGTACCGGTCATCCCTGCCAGCTTCTCGTACAGACGGAAGTAGTTCTGGAAGGTAATGGATGCCAGGGTCTGGTTTTCGTTCTGGATATCGACACCTTCTTTGGCTTCAACGGCCTGATGCAGACCGTCGGACCAGCGGCGACCCTGCATGGTACGACCGGTGTGTTCATCGACGATAATGACTTCGCCATCTTTAACGATGTAGTCCACGTCACGGGTAAAGAGCACGTGCGCACGCAGCGCCGCGGTCACGTGGTGCATCAGCATGATGTTGCCTGGGGAGTAGAGTGACTCGCCCTCTTCCATAATGCCCTGGGCAACCAGCAACTCTTCGATCTGCACCAGACCGCGCTCGGTCAGGTTCACCTGACGGGCTTTTTCGTCAACGGAGAAGTGACCTTCACCCTGGAAGGTGTCGGAGTCCTCTTTCTCCTGACGGATCAGGTGCGGAATGATTTTATCGACTTTACGATACATCTCGGAGCTGTCTTCAGCCGGGCCAGAGATGATCAGCGGCGTACGCGCTTCGTCGATCAGAATGGAGTCCACCTCATCCACCAGCGCATAGTGCAGCTTACGCTGGACGCGCTCTTCCGGGCTGAAGGCCATGTTGTCACGCAGGTAGTCAAAGCCGTATTCGTTGTTGGTACCGTAGGTGATGTCGGCGTTATAGGCTTCGCGTTTCGCAGGCGCCGGCAAACCAGACATGTTGATCCCGACGGTCATACCGAGGAATTCGAACAGTGGACGGTTGTTTTCGGCGTCACGCTGCGCCAGATAGTCGTTGACGGTCACCACGTGCACGCCTTTACCCGACAGGGCGTTGACGTAGGCAGGCAGTGTCGCGGTCAGGGTTTTACCTTCACCGGTACGCATCTCGGCGATGCAGCGGTCGTTCAGCACCATCCCGCCCAGCAGCTGCACGTCGAAATGACGCATGCCAAACACGCGCTTACTCGCTTCACGCACAACGGCGAACGCTTCCGGGATCAGGCTTTCAACGGTTTCACCTTTTGCAAGGCGGGCACGGAATTCAGCGGTTTTGGCTTTCAGCTCTTCATCAGAGAGTTTTTCCATCGCTGGCTCAAGGCCATTGATAACACCGACGGCTTTGCGCATGCGGCGCAGGGTACGATCGTTACGACTACCGAAAACTTTAGTTAGTAATTTGATTAACATAATAAATTCTCAAACACCCCATGATGGGCAGTTAAATTAAGATAGTGAACAAGGGTTAATTTAGCTGAGGCGTTGAGGTCCGGCGCGGATGCCCTGCACCTGGCTAATCCAGGCGGAGACGGAGAAAGCGGTCTGTGGATAAAATGCGGCAAGCGCGACCTGACGGACAATAACCGGCGGCTTGCTTTGCTGCGTAAGCAGCGTTGTGAGTGTATCGAGCAGCGCCAGATGATGCGCCTGTACCGGGAGAGGCTCATCAACTACGGGTAACGCCTGTGGCGCCATGGCAAAGGAGAGATGCCGGATGACGGTACGAATCGCATGCTGATGCCAGTAATCTACCGTGAAGTTGGGTCGGCGGTTCGCTTCCAGCAGGGCGAGATTCGTGAAATTGACCCGCGAGCTCAGATCGTGGCGGGTGGTAGTGGTCTTTGCCGGATTTGCGGTTTCGGTGTTACTGCTGAGCGCGGGCAGGCCAAGACTCGCCGCGACCATCCCCAGAAGGAGATGCGGCCAGAAGTAACGTCTGCCAAATTGTCGCCAGCGCGTCAGAATTCCGCTCAATTGCCCCACCACAAGTAAATGAACCTTCGGCTCACCGTATGATTTTTATATTTTCGCGCAAAGATAGTAACACTAAAGCCGGGTTGCAGCAGCAGTATTGCGCCACAGAGGAGGTTAAAAATGGTGATGAAATCAGCAAACGCGCCATTGACTACAGCGATACGGGGAAGATAAAAACAAAAACGACTGGTCTCCCTGGCCGGAGAGAGTGCCAGGTCAACCAGTCGAATTTACATAACGGAATTTACCGTTACGCCAGAACCGTGCTCGGTGCTTTGAATGCCAATGGCAGTTCAGCTTCGTCTTCGAAGGTCACATATTCCCAGGCTTCCTGTTTTGCCAGAACAGCCTGCAACAATTTGTTGTTCAGCGCGTGACCGGATTTATACGCGGTAAACGCACCAATGATGTTGTGACCACACATGAACAGGTCGCCGATTGCATCCAGCATTTTGTGACGAACGAATTCGTCTTCAAAACGCAGGCCGTCTTCGTTCAGTACGCGATAATCGTCAACAACGATGGCACAATCGAAGCTGCCGCCCAGGCACAGGCCGCGGGACTGCAGATATTCGATATCACGCATGAAACCAAACGTACGCGCTCGACTGATCTGACGCATAAACGCATCAGCAGAGAAGTTCATCGCATAGCGCTGGGTGCTGGAATCAATCGCCGGATGGTTGAAGTCGATGGTGAAATCCAACGAAAAACCATTAAACGGCTTGAATTCAGCCCATTTGTCGCCATCCTGGACACGAACGGTCTCTTTGATACGTACGAATTTCTTCGCACTGTTCAATTCTTCGATGCCGGCGTCCAACAACAGGTAGACGAACGGTGCAGCACTGCCATCCATAATCGGGATTTCCGGCGCATCGACTTCAACAATAATGTTGTCGATACCCAGACCCGCCAGGGCGGCATTCAGGTGCTCTACGGTAGAGATCCGCACGTCATGCTCATTCACCAGGCAAGTACAGAGCATGGTATCACGCACAGATTTGGCATCAGCCGGGAAATCTACCGGTGGATTCAAGTCGGTGCGACGATAGATGACCCCGGTATTGGCCGGCGCAGGGCGCAACGTCAGGGTGACTTTCTTGCCGGTATGTAAACCGACACCTGTCGCCTGAACGATACGTTTTAATGTCCTTTGTTTGATCATCGTATAATCTCGCCAAGTTACTTATCCAACCGAGAGTGTACATCACTATCGGGCGGCCAGTTTAGCACAAAGAGCGTAAATTCCCTAATTCCAGCTAATTCTTAATCAGCTTGTTTACGCAGGAATGCTGGAATGTCCAGATAATCCGGCTCTTTCTGCGTTTGTGGCGTATTGTCATTCACCACCTTAGCGGCAGGTTTCTGCTCCTGGGTCAATGGTGCCATGCCGTGCGGCTGGTAGCGATCCATCACCGGCTGCTGTGCAGTTTTGTTGGTCACCAGAGTGATCTCAGGACGTTTGTCCATGCCGATACCGGTCGCAACAACCGTTACGCGCAGCTCATCGTTCATTTCCGGATCAAGGGAAGTACCGATTACCACGGTTGCGTTGTCAGACGCGAACGCACGGATGGTGTTACCCACGGTTTCGAACTCATCCAGACGCAGGTCGAAGCCCGCAGTGATGTTAACCAGCACGCCGCGCGCGCCAGAGAGATCGATATCTTCCAGCAGCGGAGAAGAGATCGCCATTTCAGCGGCTTCTTCTGCACGGTCTTCACCTTTCGCCACGCCGGAGCCCATCATCGCGTAGCCCATTTCGGACATCACGGTGCGCACGTCAGCAAAGTCGACGTTCATCAGGCCTGGACGGGTGATCAGCTCGGCAATACCCTGGACTGCGCCTTTCAGGACATCGTTCGCCGCGCCAAAAGCGTCCAGCAGAGAGATGCCACGACCCAGCACTTTCAGCAGTTTGTCGTTTGGAATAGTGATCAGCGAGTCCACATGCTTGGACAGCTCGGTGATACCCTGCTCTGCAAACGCCATACGCTTCTTGCCTTCAAAGTTAAAAGGCTTGGTCACAACGGCAACAGTCAGGATACCTAAATCTTTAGCCACTTCCGCAACAACTGGCGCAGCACCGGTTCCGGTACCACCGCCCATGCCTGCGGCAATAAACACCATGTCTGCACCATCCAGTGCCGCACGCAGTGCTTCACGATCTTCTTCTGCAGCGTTACGGCCGACTTCCGGGTTTGCCCCAGCGCCCAGCCCTTTGGTGATGCCGCCGCCGATCTGAATTGTCTGGCCAACAGCCGTTTTACGCAGTGCCTGCGCATCGGTGTTCACCGCGAAGAATTCAACACCTTCGATGCGCTCGCGCACCATGTGCTCTACAGCATTACCGCCGCCACCACCGACGCCGATGACTTTAATCACCGCGTCGTTGGTCAGTTCCATAGGTTCAAACATAGTTTCTCTCCGTTTTGTGCCTGTCGCCTGAAACCGTTAATTCTCTCCGGTCTCTTACAAAAATTAAAACTCTTTTCGCAGCCAGGTGTTGATTCGTTTAAACCACGAACCCACCGACGTGCGTTTTTCTACTTCTGCTTCGCCACTAAGATGGGTTTCCTTCCCGTAATGAAGCAAGCCCACTGCCGTTGAGTAATACGGCTCCTGAGCATAATCCGTCAGACCGGTGATGTTCAGCGGTGCCCCAATGCGCACCTGCGTATGGAACACGCGCTGAGCGCAAGCCGCAAGACCTTCAATTTGCGCCGCGCCGCCGGTTAATACAATCCCCGCCGCAAGATGATGTTTAACCCCCTGCTGGCGAAGCTGTTCCTGTAATTGCAAAATCTCTTCGTTCACGAGGTTGAGCAGCTCGGTATAACGCGGCTCAATGACCTCGGCCAACGTCTGGCGCTGCAGGCTGCGCGGCGGACGACCACCGACGCTCGGCACTTCGACGCTCTCATCTTTGCCAACGATAGAGCCCAGCGCACACCCGTGGCGCACTTTAATCGCCTCAGCATCGCTCGGTGGCGTACCAAAGGCATACGCGATATCGCTGGTGACCACATTCCCTGCATAAGGGATAACTTTAGTGTGGCGCAGCGCACCGCCGGTATAGACGGCCATGTCCATAGTACCACCGCCGATATCGACGACACAGACGCCCAGCTCACGTTCGTCTTCGGTCAGCACCGAATAACTTGCCGCCAGACCGGCGAAAATAAGTTGGTCAACTTTCAGGCCACAACGTTCCACGGCTTTAACAATGTTCTTCGCCATATCGTTGTGACATGTGATCAAGTGCACTTTTGCCTGCATACGCACGCCTGAAAGTCCTACCGGATTTTTAATGCCTTCCTGATAGTCGATGGCGTATTCCTGCGGGATCACATGCAGTACGCGATGCTCATCGCGGACACGCACCGACTTCGCAGTATGCACTACGTTCTCGACGTCTTCCTGCGAGACTTCTTCTTCTGAGATCGGCACCATACCGATCTCGTTCTGGCAGCTGATATGTTTGCCAGAGAGTGCCAGATACACGGAGGAAATCTGGCAATCTGCCATCAGTTCGGCCTGATCGATAGCGCGCTGTACGCATTTCACCACCGACTCGAGGTCGTTTACCCCACCTTTATCCATACCACGGGAGGGGCAGCTGCCCACGCCAATGATATTGACCATACCGTCGGGCAGAACTTCCCCTACTAAAGCAGCAACCTTCGCAGTGCCAATCTCCAGTCCTACTACCAGTTTTCTGTCCGTCGCCTTGATCATTGTTATTCTGCCTGTACCTGAGCCTGATTCTGTTGCTGATTAGGTTCCTCAACCGGGGCCGGGGTCCACCCGACCGATGCGCCTGAGTCATAGCGCAAATCAACGTAGCTAATCCTTTTGCCTTCAGCCTGCGCCTGCTGCTGCAGAACGGGATAGAGTTCTACAAAACGTTCCAGACGCTTCATCGTGTCACCCCGCCCCAGGTTCAGCTTAATATCGTTCGTCAGCGTCAACTGCCAGGAACGACGCGCTGTCATTGCAGCCTGTTTCAGGGTAAAACGATCCTTAGCCAGCACTTTCCCCATGCTACGAAAACCTTCCAGCACTTCATTTTCGCTGCCTTCCGGCCCATACAACATAGGTAAATTTTGCTTGCTGACACGATCGGCCGGGACGCTGAAAGAAACTCCCTCTACGTCAACCATATGCTGATCATTCCAACGCGCAATGGGTACATATTCAACCAGATGAATCTTCAATTCATCAGGCCATTGCTTTCTGACGCTTGCCTGTTTAATCCATGGCAGGCGCTCAATCTGACTCTGAATAATGTTTACATCCTGCGTCATGAAGGTGCCGGGCGATCCTAATGCCAGGATCGACTGACGAATATCATCATTACGCGTGTAGTGACGGTCACCCGTTACTACCAGTTTCGACAGAGGCAGACGTTGTGCATCCTCCATCCAGCCGAGCACCATCCAGCCGCTAACAAACACAGTACACAGCACGGCGAGCAGGAAGGTGATCCCTGCAAGACGCGTTCCATTACTCCGCCGGGAAGTATATTCTTCTTCCTCGTCGCGGTTTCGCGTGTTCAGCGCAGCCTGAGACATATCAGCCCGCCTGATCCAGAATGCGAACCACCAGCTGCGAGAAGCTCATTCCCGCCTGGCGAGCCGCCATCGGCACCAGACTGTGGCTTGTCATACCCGGTGAGGTATTGGCTTCCAGCAGATAAAACTGCCCGTCGCTATCCTGCATCACGTCAATTCGTCCCCAGCCACGACAGCCAAGTACATGCCAGGCTTTCAGCACCAGAGCATTTAAAATGGCTTCACGCTCCGCTTCCAGACCACTTGGGCAGAAATATTGCGTCTCATCAGAGAGATACTTCGCCTCATAATCATAGAAGGTTCCGGCAGGTTGGATACGAATTGACGGTAAAATTTCTTCACCAAGCATCGCAACGGTAAATTCCGGTCCGCTTAGCCATTTTTCCACCAGAACTTCTTCATCATGTTGAAATGCCAGCGCTAATGCAGATGATATATCGTCAGCTTTGTCTACTTTAGACATTCCTACGCTTGAGCCTTCACGGCTGGGCTTAACGATCACCGGTAAACCCAAGGCAGCAATACGCTCGCTCACGCTTTCGGCAAGGCCCTGCTCAAATTCACGACGGGTCAATGCCACCCACGGCGCAACCGGTAAGCCAGCGCCCTGCCAGAGCAGTTTGCTGCGCAGTTTGTCCATAGAGATGGCCGACGCCATCACGCCGCTGCCGGTATAAGGCAGGCCGATGATATCCAGCAAGCCCTGCAACGTGCCATCTTCCCCGCCGCGACCGTGCAGCGCGATAAACACTTTGTCAAAACCCATCTCTTTCAGGCGCGTCACGTCAGTCTCTTTCGGATCGACCAGGTGCGCATCAACGTCACCTTCCCGCAGCCCTGCCAGCACCGCGGCACCAGAATTCAGGGAGACCTCGCGCTCAGCCGAGGTGCCGCCAGCGAGGACCGCAATCTTATCAGCCATGGCGCTCTTCCTCCGAAATTTGCGGCTTAAGTTTGATTTCGGCCAGTGTACGGGCGATTTTGCCGATATTTCCTGCCCCCTGCACCAGAATCAAATCATTGCCGGTCAATACCGGGGCAAGCATGGCTGCCGCCTGGGCATGATCGGAGACCAGAATCGGGTCGACCTTGCCGCGCCCACGAATGGTACGGCACAGCGAACGGCTGTCGGCACCCGGAATGGCCGTCTCACCCGCTGAGTACACTTCCAGCATCAGCAACGTATCAACCTGTGAGAGCACATTAGCGAAATCGTCGTATAAGTCACGGGTACGGGTGTAACGGTGTGGCTGGAACAGCATAACCAGATTTTTGTCCGGCCAGCCCGCGCGCGCCGCTTTGATCGTGGCATCCACTTCTGTCGGGTGGTGTCCGTAGTCATCCACCAGCATTGCGGTGCCGCTTTTGCCGTTAACCCCATCCAGCGGAAACTCGCCGAGGAAATCAAAACGGCGCCCGGTTCCCTGGAAGCTTTCCAGCGCCCGCAGAATCGCCTCGTCGTCAATGCCTTCCTCTGTGGCGACCGCAACGGCTGCCGCAGCGTTAAGGGCGTTATGGCGCCCTGGCGCGTTAAGCGTCACCTGCAGCAGCTCTTTATCCTGACGCGCCAGGGTGAAATGCCCCTGCGCACCAATCTGTTTGAAACTCTCTATGCGGACATCAGCATCTTCGCTGAAACCGTATGTGGTGATCTGACGTCCGACACGCGGAAGCAGCTCGCGGATCACCGGATCATCAACGCACATGACCGCACGTCCATAAAACGGCAGGTTGTGCAAAAAGTTTATAAAGGTTTGCTTTAAATTTTCGAAGTCGCCCTGGTAGGTATCCATATGGTCGGCTTCGATGTTGGTCACAATCGCCACCATCGGCTGCAAATGCAGGAACGAGGCGTCGCTCTCATCCGCTTCCGCGATGAGATAACGGCTGTGCCCCAAGCGAGCATGTACGCCCGCCGCTTTGACCAGGCCGCCGTTAACGAAGGTCGGATCGAGACCCGCTTCGGCATAAATACTGGAGACCATCGCCGTAGTGGTGGTTTTACCGTGCGTACCGGCAATGGCGATGCCGTGACGAAAACGCATCAGCTCGGCCAGCATTTCCGCGCGGCGGATCACCGGGATACGCGCTTCATGTGCGGCAACGATTTCCGGGTTATCGGCGGGAATGGCGCTGGAGACCACGACCACGCTCGCATCAAGCACGTTTTCCGGGCGGTGATTAAAATAGATGGTCGCACCCAGCGACGCCAACTGTTGCGTAACAGGGTTCGGCGCCAGATCGGACCCGCTGATCTGGTAGCCTTCATTTGCCAGCACCTCGGCAATACCGCCCATACCGGCGCCGCCGATGCCAACAAAGTGAATGTGCCGGACGCGACGCATCTCGGGCACGATTGAACGCAGTTTCGCCAGTTGTTGTGTATTCATTCTCTAAACGCCATCGACTACTTCAAAAAAATCGTGCAGCGCAACACGCGCTGCGAGGGTTACGCCTGGGCTGCCAGGCTCACTTCTTTCGCCACCCGCTCCGTTGCATCCGGGATCGCGGCGGCACGTGCGTGCTGCGCCATCGCCAGTAATGTCTCCCGGTCCCAGCCCGCCAGGGTGGTGGCGACCGCGTCGGCGGTAAACTGCGGCTGTTCAAAAATTTTCGCGGCGCCGGCTTTCTCAAGCGGCAGCGCATTCCAGTACTGCTGACGGTCTTTGTGCTGGAACGGCACAAACAGCGCCGGCAGACCAGCGGCGGCGATCTCGCTCACCGTCAGCGCGCCGGAGCGGCAGACCACGACATCGGCCCAGGCATATGCCGCCGCCATGTCGTCGATAAATTCAGTCACTTTATGCTGCGGCTGTCCGGCTTCGGCATAGGCTTGCTCTACCGTTTGCTGCGCGCCTTTTCCGCTTTGATGCCAGATGGTCACAGCGCTGCCGAGCTTCGCCGCCACCTGCGGCAGCGTCTGGTTCAGCACCCGCGCGCCCTGAGAGCCGCCCACAACCAGCACCCGCACCGGCCCTTCACGGCCAACGAGTCGCTCCTGCGGCAACGGCAGGGCCAGCACGTCAACACGCACCGGGTTGCCTACCACGTCGGCTTTCGGGAATGCCCCTGGAAAAGCCTGCATCACTTTGCTGGCAATTTTCGCCAGCCATTTATTGGTGAGGCCCGCGATACCGTTCTGCTCGTGGAGCACAACCGGAATACCCAGCGACCACGCCGCCAGTCCGCCAGGACCGGAGACATAACCGCCCATCCCCAGCACTACGTCCGGCTTAAAACGCTTCATGATCGCCCGCGCCTGACGCCAGGCGTTGAAAATACGCACAGGCGCCAGCAGCAACGCTTTGATCCCCTTGCCGCGCAGCCCGGAGATACGAATAAAGTCGATCTCAATCCCGTGCTTCGGCACCAGATCGGCCTCCATGCGGTCGGCGGTTCCCAGCCAGCGTACCTGCCAGCCCTGATCCATTAAATGGTGCGCAACCGCGAGCCCGGGGAACACATGTCCGCCAGTACCGCCCGCCATCACCATTAACCGCTTCGGTTGATTCATCGTGAACCTCGTGTAAACGCCTGGGCATTTTCCAGACGCGTTTCATAATCTATGCGTAACAAGAACATAATGGCGGTCGACATGATCAACAGACTCGAACCACCATAACTGATTAACGGCAATGTCAGACCTTTGGTTGGCAGCATACCTGCTGCAGCACCTACGTTAACCAACGCCTGGAAGCTAAACCAGATCCCGATTGAGCAGGCTAAAAAGCCTGAAAAACGGTGATCGATAACCAGCGCTTTTCGGCCAATCGACATCGCACGGAAAGCGACGAAGAATACCATTAATAGCGCCAATACCACACCGATATAACCCAGTTCTTCCCCAATAATGGAGAAGATGAAGTCGGTATGCGCCTCGGGTAAATATTCCAGTTTCTGGACCGAGTTCCCCAGCCCCTGGCCCCACATTTCACCGCGGCCAAAGGCCATCAACGACTGGGTCAGCTGATAACCGCTGCCGAACGGATCTTCCCAGGGATTCCAGAAAGAGGTCACGCGGCGGATACGATACGGCTCGGCGAGGATCAGCAGCACGACCGCGGAGATCCCCATCCCGATGATGGCGATGAACTGCCAGAGTTTCGCCCCCGCCAGGAACAGCATCGCCAGCGTGGTGACGAACAGTACCACCACGGTCCCGAGGTCCGGCTGGGCCAGCAGCAGTACCGCCAGCACCAGAATCACGCCCATCGGTTTTAAGAAACCGCGCAGGTTGTTACGCACCTCATCCACTTTACGCACCAGGTAGTTGGCGAGATAGCAGAAGAGCGAGAGCTTAGTAAATTCCGCCGGCTGAATACGCAGCGGGCCAAAAGCAATCCAGCGCGATGCCCCGTTCACCGAGCTCCCGACCACCAGCACAATCAGCAGCATCACGATCGAGGCGATGAGCATGGCGGTACTGTGGCGCTGCCAGAATGCCATCGGCAGGCGTAACGTCACCATCGCCAGACAGAACGCCAGGATGATGTAGAGCCCGTCACGCTTGGCAAACAGGAAAGGATCGTTCGCCAGTCGTTGCCCAACAGGCATCGATGCCGAGGTCACCATAATAAAACCAATCGCCGCCAGCCCCAGCGTGAGCCAGAGCAGCATGCGGTCGTACATCACCAGGCTATCGGAGTCTTTATCCCGGGAGCCCATGACCCAGCCTTTTAATGCCGACGAGATCCAGACCAGGATGCCAAATCCTGGCAGGCGCGGCATTTTTGGGCGAGGGAGAGAGAAACGCATCAGCCTAACTCCTTCGCCAGGCGGGTAAAGAGATCCCCCCGCTGTTCGAAATTCTTAAACTGATCGAGGCTGGCGCAGGCCGGAGAGAGCAGCACCATATCGCCCGGCTTCACGCGAGGGGCAATCAGGCGCATTGCCTGTTCCATGGTTTCGGTCTGCTCGGCAATCTCAGGACGCAGTTCAGCCAGTTCACTGCCGTCACGACCAAAGCAGTAGAGACGGATGTTATCGCCGGAGAGATACTGCTTCAGAGAGGTGAAATCGGCGGATTTACCGTCACCCCCCAGCAGCAGATGCAGAGTGCCGTCGACGTGCAGGCCGTTCAGCGCCGCTTCGGTGCTGCCGACGTTGGTGGCTTTTGAATCATTGATCCAGCGCACGCCGTTATGCTCCAGCGCCAGCTGGAAACGGTGCGCCAGTCCGGTAAAGGTGGTTAACGCCTGCAAGCTGGAGGAACGTGGAAGACCGATGGCATCCGCCAGCGCCAGCGCCGCCAGCGCATTGGTGTAGTTATGCTGACCGGAAAGCTTCATCTCCTTCACGTTCAGCACTTTCTCACCTTTCACCCGCAGCCAGGTTTCACCCAGTTGACGGTTCAGATGATAATCACCCATGGTGATACCAAAGCTGATGCAGCGGTCATCAGCGCCGCGTACTGGCATGGTCAGGGCATCATCGGCGTTAACGACGCAGACTTTCGCATTTTCATAAATACGCAGTTTGGCAGCGCGATACTGCTGCAGACCAAACGGATACCTGTCCATATGATCTTCCGTCACGTTCAGGATCGTGGCCGCGGCCGCATGCAGGCTGGAGGTGGTTTCCAGCTGGAAGCTGGAGAGTTCCAGCACGTACAAGTCACAGCCTTTGTCCAGCAGCATCAGCGCCGGCAAACCAATATTGCCGCCAACGCCGACATTTTTGCCCGCCGCTTTCGCCATCTCCCCCACCAGGGTGGTGACGGTGCTTTTTCCGTTAGAACCGGTAATGGCGATAACTGGCGCCTGCGCTTCGCGGCAGAACAACTCGATATCACCGACAATCTCAACGCCTGCATCGGCCGCGGCGCTCAGTGAAGGGTGCGCCAGCGCCATACCGGGGCTGGCCACAATCAGATCGGCTGCCAGCAGCCAGTCATCATTCAGACCACCAAGGTGGCGTTCAACCTGTTCCGGCAGTTTATCCAGACCAGGCGGAGAGACACGCGTATCCATCACGCGCGGCGTGACGCCCCGCGCGAGGAAAAAGTCCACGCAGGAGAGGCCGGTTAAGCCTAACCCGATGATAACGACTTTTTTACCCTGGTAATCTGCCATGATTAACGTACCTTCAGCGTTGCCAGGCCAATCAGCACCAGCATCAGCGAAATAATCCAGAAGCGCACAATGACGCGCGGTTCCGGCCAGCCTTTCAGTTCATAGTGGTGATGGATAGGCGCCATCCGGAAGATGCGCTGACCGCGCAGCTTGAAAGAGCCTACCTGCAGGATCACCGACAGGGTTTCAACCACGAACACACCGCCCATGATCACCAGCAGGAACTCCTGGCGCAGCAGCACGGCAATAATGCCCAGCGCGCCGCCCAGTGCCAGAGAACCGACGTCGCCCATAAAGACCTGCGCCGGGTAGGTGTTGAACCACAGGAAGCCTAAACCTGCGCCGACAATCGCCGTGCAGACGATCACCAGCTCACCGGCGTGGCGCAGATAAGGAATATGCAGATAGCTGGCGAAGTTCATGTTGCCGCTCGCCCACGCCACCAGGGCAAAGCCCGCCGCGACGAAGACCGTTGGCATAATGGCCAGGCCATCAAGACCGTCGGTCAGGTTTACCGCGTTGCCGGTACCGACAATCACAAAGTAGGCCAGCAGAATGTAGAACAGGCCCAGCTGCGGCATCACATCTTTAAAGAACGGCACCACCAGCTCGGTAGCGGGGGTGTCTTTTCCTGCCAGATAGAGCGCGAAGGCCACGCCCAGGGCAATCACCGACATCCAGAAATACTTCCAGCGGGCGATCAGACCTTTGGTGTCTTTACGTACTACTTTGCGGTAGTCATCGACAAAACCGATAATCCCGTATCCGATCAGCACCACCAGCACGCACCAGACGTACGGGTTTGACGGGTAAGCCCACAGCAGCACCGACACCACAATCGCGGTGAGGATCATAATGCCGCCCATGGTCGGCGTACCGCGTTTACTGAAGTGTGATTCCGGGCCGTCGTTACGTACTACCTGGCCGAAAGAGAGTTTTTGCAGACGGGCAATCATGCGCGGACCCATCCACAATGAGATGAACAGCGCAGTCAGCAGGCTGACGATGGCGCGAAACGTCAGATAGGAAAAGACGTTAAAGCCGGAATAATATTTGACCAAATGCTCGGCCAGCCAAACTAACATGTCCCATTCTCCTGTAAAGCGTGCACAACCTCTTCCATGGCAGCACTGCGTGAACCTTTCACTAAAACTGTCACAATTTGTTGTTCTGCAACCAGTGCCTTAAGGCGAGCGATCAACGCCGCTTTATCGGCAAAGTGCTCACCGACGCCGCTGGCCTGGCTGATAAATTTGCTGAGATGACCGGCGCTTAATACGCGATCGATACCGGAGGCTTTTGCCGCCTCGCCCACTTGCTGATGGCAGGTTTCGCTTTCATCGCCCAGCTCGGCCATATCGCCGACGACCATCACGCGATAGCCAGGCATCTCAGACAGCACCTGTACGGCGGCAGTCATGGAGCCGACGTTGGCGTTGTAGGAGTCATCCAGCAGCAGTTTGTTTTCCGCCAGCGGGATCGGGAACAGGCGTCCGGGAACGGCTTTGAGGTTTGCCAGCCCGCTTTTGATAGCAGACAGCGGCGCGCCGACGGCCATCGCCAGCGCACTCGCCGCCAGAGCGTTGGCGATGTTGTGGCGGCCCGGCAGCGGCAGCAGTACGTCCACATTCCCCGTTGGGGTCTGCAACGTAAATTCGGTGCCGTGAGAGGTCACATGAATGTTGTTGGCGGTGAAGTCGCTGTTCGCAGCATTAGGCGAGAAGCGCCAGGTTTTGCGATCCCCGATAACGCTTTGCCAGTTCAGCCAGTCGTTGTTGTCGGCATTCATAATGGCGATGCCGTTGGCTGGCAGGCCGGTATAGATCTCGCCCTTCGCTTTTGCCACGCCTTCGAGCGAGCCGAAGCCTTCCAGATGTGCCGCCGCCAGGTTATTCACCAGCGCCGCTTCCGGTTGCGTCAGGCTAACGGTCCAGGCGATTTCACCCTGGTGATTGGCACCGAGTTCGATTACCGCAAACTCATGCTCGCGGGTCAGACGCAGCAGCGTCATCGGTACGCCAATATCGTTGTTCAGATTGCCTGCGGTATAGAGAGTATTGCCACACTGGGTGAGGATGGCGGCCGTCATCTCTTTAACGGACGTTTTACCAGAGGAGCCGGTCAGCGCCACAACGTGCGTCGGAACCTGCTGGCGAACCCATGCCGCCAGTTCACCAAACGCCAGACGGGTATCTTTTACCACCGCCTGCGGCAGGTCGATATCCAGTTTACGGCTGACCAGCAGCGCACCTGCGCCCGCGGCTTTCGCCTGCTCAGCAAAATCGTGCGCATCGAAACGCTCACCCTTAAGCGCCACAAACAGGCAGCCGGGGGTGATTTTACGCGTGTCGGTGGTCACCGCATCGAAACTCATCTCATCGCCGCTGACGTCTGCGCGCAGGATCGTCGCAAGCTGGCTTAGCGTTACGCTGATCATGCCATTACTCCCAGCAGACGCGCCGCGGTTACACGGTCGGAGTAATCCAGACGGTTGGTGCCGACAATCTGATAATCTTCGTGGCCTTTACCGGCCAGCAGCACCACATCGTTCTCGTTAGCCTGCATGATGGCGTTAGTCACCGCTTCTGCGCGGCCTTCCACCACGCGGGCACGGCCCGCATCCAGCATACCGGCCAGAATGTCGTTGATGATGGCGCGCGGCTCTTCGGTGCGCGGGTTGTCATCGGTCACGACCGCGATATCCGCGAATTGTTCAGCAATGGCACCCATCAGCGGACGTTTGCCTTTATCACGATCGCCGCCGCAGCCAAAGACGCACCACAGTTTACCGGCACAGTGCAGGCGCGCGGCTTCCAGCGCTTTCTCCAGCGCATCCGGCGTGTGGGCATAATCCACCACCACCGTCGGTTTGCCTGGGGCGGTGAAGACTTCCATGCGTCCGCAAACCGGCTGCAGGCGCGCGGAGGTACGGAGCAGTTCCGCCAGCGGATAACCCAGCGCCAGCAGGGTCGCGAGAGCCAGCAGCAGGTTGCTGACGTTGAATGCCCCCATCAGGCGACTCTCGATTTCCCCCTCACCCCAGCTCGAAGCAAAGCGAATGGTCGCACCGCTATCGTGATAGGTCACGTCGGTGGCCTTCAGCCAGCGGCCGTGGCAGTTCGGATTGATATGATCGGCCATGGAGACCGCAACGGCATCCGGCAGTTTAGCCAGCCAGCGGCGGCCGACGTCGTCATCGGCGTTGATGATCGCCTGACCGCAGTGATGCGTGGCATACAGCTGCCATTTCGCCGCTTCGTAGTTTTCCATGTCGCCATGGTAATCGAGGTGATCCCGGCTCAGGTTAGTGAACACAGAGGCGGCAAATTTCAGCGCCGCGACACGGTGCTGTACCAGCCCGTGAGAAGAGACTTCCATCGCCGCGAAGGTCGCGCCCTGCCCTGCCAGACCGGCGAGCACGTGCTGTACGTCAACGGCAGAGCCGGTGGTATTTTCCGTTGGGTTCACTTTGCCCAACAGACCATTACCCACGGTCCCCATCACCGCGCTGGTTTCACCCAGCAGTTGCGCCCACTGCGCCATCAGCTGCGTGGTGGTGGTTTTACCGTTGGTGCCGGTTACGCCAACCAGACGCAACCGGTCTGAGGGTTCGTTATAAAAACGTCCCGCCAGCGCAGAGAGACGTTCATTCAGCTGGCTGAGATAGATGACCGGCACGCCATGCATTTCACGGACTTCACCGTCAGTGGCCTCATCTTTTGCCTCAGCAATAATGGCAGCAACACCTTGCGCTATCGCCTGCGGGATATACCGACGCCCGTCCGCCTGATGACCTACGACTGCCACAAAAAGATCGCCCGAGGCAGCCACACGGCTGTCGAGTACCATCTCTCGCAGTTCTCTCGCAGGTAAGCCTGTTACCCACGGAGCAAGAAGGTCGCGCAAATTACGATCTGCCACCTGTTCCCTCGCCTTGATTAATTACAAATTCACTTTTCTCGCCCGTTGCCAGCGCATCCGGCTCGATGTTCATGGTGCGCAGTACGCCGCCCATGATGGCACCGAAGACCGGCGCGGAAACGGCGCCACCGTAGTATTTACCCGCCTGTGGATCGTTGATGACGACCACCAGCGCAAAACGCGGATTACTCGCAGGCGCAACGCCTGCGGTATATGCAATGTATTTATTGATGTAGCGGCCATCTGGCCCGACTTTTTTCGCCGTACCGGTTTTGATCGCGATGCGATAGCCTTTGATCGCCGCCTTCACGCCGCCGCCGCCGGGCAGCGCCACGCTTTCCATCATGTGAACGACGGTACGGACGATCGATTCCGGGAAGATACGCTCACCGGGAACCGGGGGATCAACTTTGGTAATTGAGAGCGGGCGATAGACGCCATAGCTGCCAATCGTTGCATAGACACGCGCCAACTGTAACGGCGTTACCATTAGCCCGTAGCCGAAAGAGAAGGTGGCCCTCTCTATGTCAGACCACCGTTGTTTTTGAGGATATAAGCCACTGCGTTCTCCGACCAACCCCAAATTGGTCGCCTTTCCCAGCCCAAAACGTGAGTAAGTTTCTACCAACGCTGAGGACGGCATCGCTAACGCCAGCTTAGAAACGCCAACGTTACTCGACTTCTGTAAAACCCCGGTGAGGGTCAATTCGCTGTAACGCGCCACGTCTTTGATCTCGTGACCGTTGATGCGGTAAGGCACGGTATTCAACACGGTGTTTTCATTGACGATACCGCGCTGCAGGGCGGTCATCACCACCATCGGTTTCACCGTTGAACCCGGCTCGAAGACGTCGGTAATGGCGCGGTTACGCATGGCGTCTTTGGCCGTGCCGGTAAAATTGTTCGGGTTGTAAGAGGGGCTGTTGGCCATCGCCAGCACTTCACCGGTGCTGACATCCACCAGCACGGCGCTGCCGGATTCCGCTTTGTTAAAGGCAACGGCGTTATTCAGCTCACGGTAGACCAGCGCCTGTAAACGCTCGTCAATACTCAACGCCAGGTTGTGCGCCGCCTGGCTGTCCGTGGAAGAAATATCTTCAATCACGCGACCATAGCGGTCTTTACGCACCACGCGCTCGCCCGGCTGACCGGTCAGCCACTTATCGAAACTCTTCTCAACGCCTTCAATCCCCTGACTGTCGACGTTGGTAAAGCCAATCAGGTGGGCGGTCACTTCTCCGGACGGGTAGTAGCGACGCGACTCTTCACGCAGGTGAATGCCGGGCAGCTTCAATTTTTTGATGTAGTCGGCCATGTCAGGGTTTACCTGACGTGCCAGATAGATAAAGCGCCCTTTCGGGTTAGCATTGACGCGAGCAGCCAGCTGATCGAGTGGCATTTTCAGCGCGTCAGAGAGTGCCTTCCAGCGGTTATCCAGGGAGATCCCGCCAGCGTCATGCAGCTCTTTTGGATCCGCCCAGATCGCTTTCACCGGTACGCTGACCGCCAGCGGGCGGCCAGAACGGTCGGTGATCAGGCCACGCGATGTCGAGACTTCCTGAACGCGCAGGGAGCGCATATCGCCCTGGCGCACCAGCATGTCGGGGGCAATGATCTGCAGCCACGCCACGCGTCCCAGCAGGAAACCCAGCGCCAGTAAAATGCAGCCGCACAGCAACGCAAAACGCCAGCTGATAAAGCTGGCCTGTTCTTCCTGACGTTTTGGTTTTAGCGCCTTCGCCGCGGATTTCATGCGTCGCGTTTTTCCTTATTTTTGTACTACGATATTTTCCTGAGAGGGATCAACATGCTGCATCTGCAGCTTTTCCGTTGCGATCCGTTCCACCCGGCTGTGATCGCCGAGCGCATTTTCTTCAAGGATCAGATTTCGCCACTCGATATCCAGCGCATCACGCTCCAGCACCAGCTGTTCGCGCTGCGCCGTTAACAAACGGGTATGGTGCGCGGTGGTCACGACGGTGATCGCCGACACAATGATGCAAATAAACAGGCACAGTGGCAGCTTGCCGAAACGCAACAGATCGTCCCAGATCACGCCCGGCAACGCATGACGCTCGTTGCTGCCTAACGTCTCTTTGACCTTGCTTAAGGTGCCTGCCACTTTGCCGATCATGCACTCGTCCTTTCTGCAATACGCAGCACTGAACTACGGGCGCGTGGATTCTCTTCCACTTCTGCCTCGCCCGGCATTAACTTGCCCAATGCGCGCAGCTGACGGCCACCCAGCTTTTTAAGCTGCTCTTCCGTCATCGGTAAACCGGCTGGCACCTGCGGACCGCGGCTTTGCTCGCGCATAAAACGCTTCACGATGCGATCTTCCAGCGAGTGGAAGCTGATAATCGACAGGCGACCACCCGGCGCGAGTACGCCAAGCGAACTTTTCAGCGCCTGCTCGATCTCCTCGAGCTCGCTGTTCACCCAGATGCGAATCGCCTGGAAAGTACGGGTGGCGGGATGTTTGTACTTATCCTTCACTGGCGTTGCCGCCGCAATGACTTCTGCCAGCTCTTTGGTGCGGGTCATCGGCTCAATGCGGTTGCGCTCAACGATGGCGCGTGCGATACGCTTGCCAAAACGCTCTTCGCCAAAGGTTTTGATCACCCAGGCGATATCCGCTTCATCAGCCGTTTGCAGCCACTCGGCGGCGGACTGGCCGCGCGTTGGATCCATACGCATGTCCAGCGGACCGTCGCGCATAAAGGAGAAGCCACGTTCAGCGTCATCAAGCTGCGGTGAGGAGACGCCAAGATCGAGAAGAATGCCGTCGATCTTGCCGGTTAAATCGCGCTCGCTGACGTAATCAGCCAGCGCAGAGAAAGGACCATGAACAATAGAAAAGCGTGGATCATCAATGGTTTTTGCCACGGCAATGGCCTGCGGATCGCGATCGATCGCCAGCAAACGGCCTTCCGCGCCCAGTTGGGAGAGGATTAAACGTGAGTGGCCACCCCGGCCAAAAGTGCCATCAATATAGATGCCATCAGGACGAATATTCAGGCCATTGACGGCCTCATCCAGTAGCACCGTCGTATGTTTATAATTTTCCATCATATTTATAGAGACAAATCCTGCAATCGTTCCGACAATGTCGCGGAATCAGACTGCTCAGCGTCGATATCTTCCTTGACCCGTTGATACCAGGCCGTTTCATCCCACAGTTCAAACTTATTGAACTGTCCGACCAGCATCACTTCTTTTGTCAGACCCGCATGCTGCCGCAGCACTGGCGCAATCAATAAACGCCCCGCACTATCCATCTGACATTCACTGGCATGACCCAATAACAACCGCTGCACGCGGCGTTCCTGCGGGTTCATGCTCGACAGTCGAGACAGCTTTTGCTCAATGATTTCCCATTCAGGCAAGGGGTAAAGCAACAGGCAGGCGTGGTTGATGTCAATGGTGCAGACCATTTGACCAGAAGCGCTCTCGTTCAGCTGGTCGCGATATCGGGTTGGTACCGACAAACGCCCTTTGCTGTCGAGATTGACTAACGTCGCTCCACGGAACATGCCAGTCTCACCCCTCCTCACCACTTTTACCCACAAATTCCCACTTAAGGGAGTTTACGGAGCGATGGAAAAGCTTGTCAAGCCAGGACTTCCGCGACATCAGTCTAAATGTTACTGATTTACGAACGGAAGTTAATCAGGCTATTAACCGTACAACTGGCGAGGCAAAATTAACGTGATGAATATTTGTGAGAAAAAACTCCAATATGCAGAGCAGCGTTAAAAATCACTCATTTCGTCGCAACCAAATATAAAGTGTCAGTTTGCGACGCGGGCGGCATTTTAAGCCATATCGTCAGGGGTGAACAGCGCCAGATTCAACGCTGCCGCCGCGTCGAACGCTGATAAGCGGATGGCGGAAAATTCAGGGGGCAAAAACGGTTGATAATTCAGCAATGATGATCGGTTGTGTAACAAAATAATACAAATAATGTCATTAATGGCTTTTAAATAAACATGAAAAGAAGTTTTAAATAGCAAAGTGAAATAAAAAGGCTGTGAGCCGATGTTTTTTATAGAATTATCTTAAAAAGAATAAGGGCATTCCTGAACGGATTAATAGCAATAAATTCAGGGCAGTTTCCACTGCCCTGTATCTCTTATGACCGGCTCAATATGCCGCGACGATAGAGGTTACGACGGATGCGCGTCAGGCCCGGTTTAGGCTTACGCGGCTCATCGAGACTCGCCAGCACAATCTCCAGCACCCGTTCTGCCACGTCACGATGACGCTGGGCGACTGCCAGCACCGGGCACTGCAGGAAATCGAGCAGTTCGTGATCGCCAAAGGTCGCAATCGCCAGATCGGACGGCAGCTTACCTTCGCGGCGCAGCGTCACGTCCATCACCCCTTGCAACAGGGCAAAAGAGGTGGTGAACAGCGCCTGTGGCATCGGATGGGTTTCCAGCCACTTCTCGAACAGCTGCGCCGAGGCTTCGCGCTCGTAACTGTTGGCATAGAGGAAATCCACTTTACGGGGATCGTCTTTCCAGGCGGTGCGGAAACCCTGCTCGCGCAGAAAGCTCACGGAGAGTTCCGGCAACGCCCCCAGGTAGAGGACATTTTCCGCCGGGAAGGTACGCAGCTCTGCCGCCAGCATTTCAGCATCGTCCTGATCGGCACCCACCACGCTGGTGAAATGTTCGCGATCTAATGCACGGTCGAGGGCGACAATCGGGAAGGAATCATTAGCCCAACGCTGATAGAAAGGATGCTCCGGAGGTAACGAGGTTGAAACGATAATGGCATCGACCTGGCGCTGGAGGAGATGCTCGATGCAACGCATTTCGTTATCGGGCTGATCTTCTGAGCAGGCGATCAACAGTTGATAGCCGCGCTGACGCGCCTGACGCTCAAGATAGTTGGCGATCCGGGTGTAACTGGTGTTCTCCAGATCCGGGATCACCAGGCCGATCGAACGGGTACGCCCGGCACGCAGACCTGCTGCGACAGCATTCGGATGGTAGTTATGTTCACGAACCACTGCCATGACTTTCTCAACGGTCTTGTCGCTGACACGATACTGCTTCGCTTTACCGTTAATCACATAGCTTGCCGTCGTTCGCGACACACCGGCGAGCCTGGCGATTTCATCCAGTTTCACAATTACCCCTTAAAAAAAAGAAAAGAGTCCATGACCTCGTCAGGGTTATGGCTAAATCTTGTAACATCTAAACGCAGAATAGTCTGTGCGGCAACCGCTTTTGTCGCGACACCGGCATCGGTGCGCAAAAAAAAGCCCGGTTAATCGCACCGGGCAATAGAGAGGCGAACTTTTTATCCTTAACGCATCACTTTGTCGCCGCGGGAAAGTCCCACAACGCCTGAACGCGCCACTTCGACAATTTTTGCCACATCCCGCACCGAAGCGAGAAAAGCATCCAGCTTATCGCTGGTGCCGGCAAGCTGAACGGTGTAGATAGACGGTGTGACATCGATGATCTGCCCGCGGAAGATATCCGCATTGCGTTTCACCTCTTCACGTCCGTAACCGGTGGCCTGAATTTTCACCAGCATGATTTCACGTTCAACGTAGGCCCCCTGCCCCAACTCGCTGACGCGTAACACATCCACCAGTTTGTGCAGCTGCTTTTCGATCTGCTCCAGCACCTTGGCATCGCCCACCGTCTGGATGGTCATGCGGGAAAGCGTGGGATCGTCTGTCGGCGCTACCGTCAGGCTTTCAATATTGTAGCCACGCTGTGCAAAGAGCCCAATCACGCGCGACAGCGCACCGGACTCGTTTTCCAGTAATACAGATAATATCCGGCGCATCAGGTTCTCTCCGTTTTGCTTAACCACATTTCATCCATACCGCCGCCGCGAATATGCATCGGATAAACATGCTCGGTGCCATCCACAACCACATCGACAAAGACCAGACGGTTATTTTTAACGTGCTCAAGGGCTTCACTGAGCTTCGCTTCCAGCTCTGTCGGATGACTGATACGCATACCAATGTGGCCGTAAGCCTCTGCCAGACGAACAAAATCCGGCAATGAATTCATATAGGACTGCGAATGGCGACCGGAATAGATCATATCCTGCCACTGCTTCACCATCCCCAGATAGCCGTTGTTCAGATTGAGCACCAGCACCGGCAGCTCGTACTGCAGCGCGGTGGAGAGCTCCTGAATGTTCATCTGGATACTGCCATCACCGGTCACGCAGACCACCGTCTCTTCCGGTAATGCCAGCTTTACGCCCAGCGCGGCGGGCAGGCCAAAGCCCATGGTGCCCAGACCGCCGGAGTTGATCCAACGACGTGGCTTATCAAACGGGTAATAGAGGGCGGCAAACATCTGGTGCTGGCCGACGTCCGAGGTCACGTAAGCGTCGCCTTTGGTCAGACGCCAGATAGTTTCAATCACCGCCTGCGGCTTGATGTTCTCGCTTTGGGTATCGTATTTCAGGCACTGACGCGCACGCCACTGCTCAATCTGCAGCCACCAGTCACGAATATCGTCGAGCGGCTGGGCATAATTTTCCTGCGCCAGCAGCTCCAGCATCTGATCCAGCACCTGACGCGCATCGCCCACAATTGGCACATCCGCCGGCACGGTTTTGGAAATCGAGGTGGGATCGATGTCAATGTGCAGCACCGTGGCATCAGGACAATATTTCGCCAGGTTATTGGTGGTGCGATCGTCAAAGCGCACCCCAACGGCAAAAATAACGTCGGAGTTGTGCATCGTCATATTGGCTTCGTAAGTGCCGTGCATACCGAGCATGCCGAGCGCCTGACGATGGGAAGCCGGGAACGCCCCGAGCCCCATTAATGAGGAGGCCACCGGCAGGTTCAGCTTTTCGATAAGCGCACGCAGCTGCGTTTCGCACTGGGCGTTCACCGCCCCGCCGCCAACATAGACCACCGGCTTTTTGGCCGCTATCAGGGTTTGCAGGGCACGCTTAATCTGCCCCTTATGACCCTGGGTAGTAGGGTTATACGAACGCATGCTGACCGACTCCGGCCAGACATAAGGCAATTTATTGGCCGGGTTGAGAATATCTTTCGGAAGGTCCACCACCACCGGCCCCGGACGCCCGCTGGCCGCCAGCCAGAAGGCCTTTTTCAGCACGCCCGGAATATCTTCCGTCTGCTTGACCAGGAAACTGTGTTTCACCACCGGACGGGAGATGCCGACCATGTCGCACTCCTGAAAGGCATCATAGCCAATCAGCGAGGTTGCAACCTGACCGGAGAGCACCACCATCGGAATGGAATCCATATAGGCGGTAGCGATACCCGTAATGGCGTTCGTCGCGCCAGGACCCGATGTCACCAGCACGACCCCCACTTCACCTGTCGCACGTGCCAGTCCATCAGCCATATGTACGGCGGCTTGCTCATGACGCACCAGGACGTGATCGATACCGCCAACGGTATGTAGTGCGTCGTAAATATCGAGGACCGCGCCTCCAGGGTAACCGAACACTTGCTTCACGCCCTGATCGATTAACGATCGGACGACCATTTCGGCGCCAGACAACATCTCCATGATTTGCCTCCAGGCTTATCGTTTCAGACGGACAGGAGAAATATGCACTGCGCCGTCTTTTTTGTCAGGGTTACCCCTGGCGATTTTTATTGTGCAGAGTGACAGTTACCATAACCGCTCGCCGGAAGGCAGGCAATTAGCAAACCCCGGCTGGCGCAGGATCACAAAAGAAGAAAAACGAGGTATTAATATTTGTTATGGATAAATCGACTACGAGAACGAAGGTGAGTGAGCGTTCATCATTTAAAATGGGGGCGGCACAGTAATTCATGCATTTTTACGGCCAGCAAAGGGCAGTGAAAATATCCTCAACAGAATAAAATTTCAGAAACGAAAAAAAAGTCAGGATAAATAACAATAATACTGAAATTTATCCTGACCACATTTATCGACGGCAGACGCTAACCAACAGCTCTTCCATCCACTGATGACCTTTATCGCGACCGGCCGCTTCATGCCATGAGAGATAGCAGGTGCGTGAGTTAAGGTTCAGCGGCAACGGCATAATCCGCAGGCTCAGCGGCTCGGCAAACTCTTCAGCCAGCCAGCGCGGGGCGATGGCAACCAGGTGAGTTTGCGAGACGATATTTAATACGCTGACCATCGCCATCCCCTGGTAAGCTACACAGGCCTGCTTATCTGGCGTGTCATACCATGGCTGGCTAAAAGAGGCGTAGCGATCGAGCGCAACAACCGCATGCTGTTCGCGATAAATATCGCTCTCCTGCAGCATACCATTAAGGCGCGGATGCGTTTTGCTGGTAACCAGTACCATTTCATCCTTGAATAACGGTACGCAAGAAAATTCGGGGCGACGAAATTCTTCGTAGCCAATAACAAACTCCGTTTCCTGATACCGCAGCTGATGTTCCGTATTCTGGTTAAGGGATGACTTAAAAACCAGCTGAATATTGGGTGCAACTTCCTCCACCTTATTGTAAATAAGTGAGGTCAGATAATTATCCAGAGGGCTGCAAACGCACAGATGGAAAACACGCTCGCTGCTGCGCGAGTCGAACCCGGAACCCGGTAGTTCATTCTGCACAAGCTGAAGCGCCTGCCGTACCGATGCAAACAACTGATAGGCACGGGCTGTAGGCTGAATGCCACGGCCATAACGAACGAATAATTCGTCATTAAACATAACCTTGAGTCTTGCAACGGCATTGCTGACAGCCGGCTGAGACATCCCCAGCGACTGGGCGGCACGCGTAATATTTTGTTCCTGCATGACCGCATCGAAAACCGTTAAAAGATTCAGGTCCACCGTACGGAGCTGTGGTTTTGCCCCCTCTGATACAGGCGATTTTTCGCTACTTTCTTCACACATATCCTGCTCCATTGTCACGCTGAACTCCTTTCCTCGTGTGTAACAATAAATTTTGAAAATATGATTTATCACGCATATAAAACAAGCTAAAGAGAAATGTTACAAATTAGGAATATATAAATACCCGCCAGCCGTGACAGGACTCAGACATAAGATAAGAAAACATGTTTAAAAAACAATAAAACATACTAATTAGTTTATGTTGCGAATGAAACCATAGATCACGCAAATAAACAATATGGCTTCTCGTTAAGGCTCATTTAAGTTTTAATGAAATATTAACAGCAACTTAATTAAATTATTTAACAATTCATTATCAGGCCAATCACCTTACAACCTGTAACAACGCAATTATCATGATAACTTAATGAAAGTTAAAGGATTCAAAATGATGACTTATTGTTCCTGGATTTTAAGCAATTGCAATAAAGTATATGCAAACGATTCAACTGATAAATTCGCACACATAATTCAGAATAAGAAAATGGCAGAAAAGGGAAAAACCAGCACAATAAGCTAATTGTTTCCACCCGGGTCTTGCGGGTGAATGGGGGTTTTCGCCTGGCAGGGGTTGACATCAATCCGCGTATCCAGTACCACTAAAAGCATATCTTATTTATCTGGAGCTGATTCATGATTCGCAGCATTCGTTTCACCGGTCTACTACTACTAAACGCATCCACTGTGCGCGGTAGACTGGCGGGCGAAATTCAGCGTTGAATCGTTCTCTGGTTAAGACAAAAAACCCGCGCCACTGCGCGGGTTTTTTTATGCTCGTAGCAAGGCGCCCAAATTCAGACAAGGACCTAACCCATGAGCCAGCAAGTCATTATTTTCGATACGACCTTACGTGACGGTGAACAGGCATTACAGGCAAGCCTGAGCGTTAAAGAGAAATTGCAGATTGCTCTGGCCCTTGAACGTATGGGCGTAGACGTCATGGAAGTGGGCTTCCCGGTCTCTTCTCCAGGTGATTTTGAATCTGTTCAGACTATCGCCCGCACCGTCAAAAACAGCCGTGTGTGCGCCCTGGCGCGCTGCGTTGAGAAAGATATCGACGTGGCCGCCGAGTCGCTGAAGGTCGCCGAAGCCTTCCGTATTCACACCTTTATTGCTACCTCGCCGATGCATATCGCCACCAAGCTGCGCAGCACCCTGGATGAGGTGATCGAGCGCTCCATCTATATGGTGAAACGCGCCCGCAACTATACCGACGACGTTGAATTCTCCTGTGAGGACGCAGGCCGTACGCCAATTGAAGATTTGGCTCGTGTGGTTGAAGCGGCCATCCGTGCCGGTGCCACCACCATCAACATCCCGGACACCGTCGGCTACACCATGCCGTTTGAGTTCTCCAATATCATTACCGGGCTGTATGAGCGTGTGCCGAATATTGATAAAGCGATTATCTCCGTTCACACCCACGACGATTTAGGCCTGGCTGTCGGCAATGCCATTGCCGCGGTCCACGCCGGGGCGCGTCAGGTTGAAGGTGCCATGAACGGTATCGGTGAGCGCGCGGGCAACTGTTCGCTGGAAGAGGTGATCATGGCGATCAAGGTGCGCAAGGACATCATGAATGTGCATACCCGCATCAATCACCAGGAGATCTGGCGCACCAGCCAGACCGTCAGCCAGATCTGCAACATGCCGATCCCGGCGAACAAAGCGATTGTGGGCACTGGCGCCTTCGCTCACTCCTCCGGTATTCACCAGGACGGCGTGCTGAAGAACCGCGAAAACTACGAGATCATGACGCCGGAATCGATCGGTCTGAATCAGGTGCAGCTGAACCTGACCTCCCGCTCTGGCCGTGCGGCGGTTAAACACCGCATGGAAGAGATGGGCTATAAAGAGACCGACTACAACATGGATCATCTGTACGACGCCTTCCTGAAGCTGGCCGATAAAAAAGGCCAGGTATTTGACTACGACCTGGAAGCGCTGGCGTTTATCAACAAGCAGCAGGAAGAGCCAGAGCATTTCCGTCTGGACTACTTCAGCGTGCAGTCGGGTTCAAGCGACATCGCGACCGCCTCCGTCAAGCTGGCCTGCGGTGAAGAAGTTAAAGCCGAAGCCGCCAACGGCAACGGTCCGGTCGATGCCATCTACCAGGCCATTAACCGCGTCACTGAATATGACGTTGAGCTGGTCAAATATGACCTGACGGCGAAAGGCCAGGGCAAAAACGCGCTGGGCCAGGTAGACATCGTGGTCAACTATAACGGCCGCCGCTTCCATGGCGTGGGCCTGGCGACCGATATCGTCGAATCCTCCGCCAAAGCCATGGTTCACGTCCTGAACAATATCTGGCGCGCCGCAGAAGTAGAAAAAGAGTTGCAACGCAAAGCTCAGAATAAAGAGAACAATAAGGAAACCGTGTAATGTCGAAGAATTACCATATTGCTGTGTTACCGGGCGACGGAATTGGTCCCGAAGTTATGGCACAGGCGCTGAAGGTGCTGGACGCTGTTCGCACCCGTTTTGCGATGAAAATTACCACCAGCCACTACGATGTGGGCGGTATCGCGATCGATAACCACGGTACGCCGTTGCCGCAGGCAACCGTGACCGGCTGTGAGAATGCCGACGCGGTTCTGTTCGGATCCGTAGGTGGCCCGAAATGGGAACACCTGCCACCAGCCGAGCAGCCAGAGCGCGGGGCGCTGCTGCCACTGCGTAAACATTTCAAGCTCTTCAGCAACCTGCGCCCGGCCAAACTGTACCAGGGGCTGGAAGAATTTTGCCCGCTGCGCGCCGATATCGCCGCCAACGGCTTCGACATTCTGTGCGTCCGTGAGTTGACCGGCGGCATCTACTTTGGTCAGCCGAAAGGCCGCGAAGGCAGCGGTCAGCACGAAAAAGCGTTTGATACTGAGGTGTATCACCGTTTTGAGATCGAACGTATCGCCCGTATCGCGTTCGAATCTGCCCGCAAACGCGGCCATAAAGTGACCTCTATTGATAAAGCTAACGTGCTGCAATCCTCCATCCTGTGGCGCGAAATCGTTAACGAGATTGCTCAGGAGTACCCGGACGTTCAGCTGGCACATATGTACATCGACAATGCCACCATGCAGCTGATTAAAGATCCGTCCCAGTTTGACGTCCTGCTCTGTTCCAACCTGTTCGGGGACATTCTCTCTGACGAGTGCGCGATGATCACCGGCTCCATGGGAATGCTGCCATCCGCCAGCCTGAACGAAGAAGGTTTTGGTCTGTACGAACCGGCTGGCGGATCCGCACCGGATATCGCGGGTAAAAACATCGCCAACCCGATCGCGCAGATCCTCTCTCTGGCGCTGCTTTTGCGCTACAGCCTGGATGCTAACGAGGCGGCTACCGCGATCGAAAACGCCATCAACCGCGCCCTGGAAGAGGGTGTGCGCACCGGCGATTTAGCCCGCGGCAACGCGGCGGTCAGTACTGAAGAAATGGGCGATATCATTGCCCGCTATGTCGCTGAAGGGGTGTAATCATGGCGAAGACGTTGTACGAAAAAATTTATGATGCTCACGTGGTCTATGAAGCGCAGAACGAAACCCCGCTGCTCTATATCGATCGCCATCTGGTGCACGAAGTGACCTCGCCACAGGCGTTCGATGGCCTGCGCGCGCACAAGCGTCCGGTGCGTCAGCCGGGCAAAACCTTCGCCACGATGGACCATAACGTTTCAACCCAGACTAAAGACATCAACGCCTCCGGTGAGATGGCGCGCATTCAGATGCAGGAGCTGATCAAGAACTGCAACGAGTTTGGCGTTGAGCTGTACGATCTGAACCACCCTTACCAGGGCATCGTCCACGTGATGGGCCCTGAGCAAGGTATCACCCTGCCGGGCATGACCATCGTTTGCGGCGACTCCCATACCGCGACCCACGGCGCGTTTGGTGCGCTGGCCTTCGGTATCGGCACCTCCGAAGTGGAACATGTGCTGGCGACCCAGACCCTGAAACAGGGTCGCGCGAAGACCATGAAAATTGAGGTCACCGGCGAGGCCGCACCGGGCATCACTGCCAAAGACATCGTGCTGGCAATCATCGGTAAAACCGGTAGCGCAGGCGGCACCGGACATGTGGTGGAGTTCTGCGGCAGCGCAATCCAGGCCCTGAGCATGGAAGGCCGTATGACCCTGTGCAACATGGCCATTGAGATGGGTGCGAAAGCCGGTCTGGTTGCGCCTGACGAAACGACCTTTAACTATGTGAAGGGGCGTTTGCACGCGCCGAAAGGCCAGGATTTTGACGACGCGGTCGCGTACTGGAAAACCCTGAAAACCGACGAGGGTGCGGTATTCGACACCGTGGTCACTCTGCAGGCCGAAGCGATTGCGCCGCAGGTCACCTGGGGCACTAATCCGGGGCAGGTTATCTCTGTTAACGACAGCGTTCCCGATCCGGCCTCGTTCGCCGATCCGGTTGAGCGCGCCAGCGCAGAGAAAGCGCTGGCCTATATGGGGCTGAAACCGGGCGTACCGCTGACCGACGTGAGCATTGATAAAGTGTTTATTGGCTCCTGCACCAACTCGCGCATCGAAGATCTGCGCGCCGCGGCAGAAGTGGCGAAAGGCCGTAAAGTGGCGCCGGGCGTGCAGGCGCTGGTGGTTCCAGGCTCCGGCCCGGTCAAAGCGCAGGCGGAAGCTGAAGGTCTGGATAAGATTTTCATTGAAGCAGGCTTTGAATGGCGTCTGCCGGGTTGCTCCATGTGTCTGGCGATGAATAACGACCGCCTGAACCCTGGCGAGCGCTGCGCTTCCACCAGCAACCGTAACTTTGAAGGTCGTCAGGGGCGCGGTGGGCGCACGCATCTGGTCAGCCCGGCGATGGCCGCGGCAGCCGCAGTGACTGGCCACTTCGCCGATATTCGCAGCCTGAAATAAGGAGACCATCATGGCAGAGAAATTTACCCAACATACTGGCCTGGTGGTCCCTCTGGACGCGGCTAACGTCGATACCGACGCCATCATTCCAAAGCAGTTTTTGCAGAAGGTAACCCGCACCGGTTTTGGCGCGCACCTGTTTAACGACTGGCGTTTTCTGGACGACAAAGGCGAAGTGCCAAATCCGGAGTTCGTGCTGAACTTTCCTGAGTACAAAGGCGCATCTATCCTGCTGGCGCGGGAAAACTTCGGCTGTGGCTCATCGCGCGAGCATGCGCCGTGGGCGCTGACCGATTACGGTTTCAAAGTGGTAATTGCCCCGAGCTTTGCCGACATCTTCTACGGCAACAGCTTCAACAACCAGCTGCTGCCGGTCACGTTGAGTGATGAACAGGTCGACGAACTGTTTACGCTGGTGCAGGGCAACCCGGGCATGACCTTTGAAGTGGATCTGGAAGCGCAGGTCGTAAAAGCCGGGGATAAAACCTACAGCTTTAATATCGACGCGTTCCGCCGTCACTGCATGATTAACGGTCTGGACAGCATCGGACTGACCCTGCAACACGAAGAGGCCATCGCTGCCTACGAGAGTAAGCAGCCAGCATTTATGGGCTAATCGCTTAGCCCTCACGCTAAAGAGTCCATTGCACAGTCAATGGACTCTTTTTTATTCAGACATCTTTTACCCGCCAGGTGAGCACCAGCGTCACCAGCGAAATCCCTGCTATAACCATGTAAACCACAGAGTGGCCGTAGCTTTGCGCCAGCGCGCCCTGAATCACCCCCGCCAGAATCACGCCGGTAGAGATACTGTTGGTAAACAGCGTGGTTGCCGACCCCGCCCTGCCCGGCATCAGATCCTGGAACCAGAGCATGCCAATCCCGGCGATGATGCCAATAAAGATCGCGTTAAAGAGTTGCAGGCCAAGCAAGGCCTCGCGGCTGTGAAAGAGGATCAGGCCCAGATAAAAGAGCACGCCCGCCGCCACCGCGATCACCATCATCCGCCGTTTACCGACGTGTTTGACGTAATAACCTGCAAGGATCATTGCCGGAATTTCCAGCCCGGCGGCAGTCCCCATTAAGATCCCGGCCAGCTTGTCTGGCAGCCCCAGATCGCTGCTGATCCACAACGGCATGTCGATGATATACATGGTGTTACAGGTCCACATTAGCGTGGACGCGATAAACAGCCTGCGGACATTTTTGTCTTTCCAGCCGCTTACCTCCGTCACCGGAACAGCGGTCACCGATTCCACCCTGGCCACAGAAGGCAGCGCGAAGGCGATCAGCGCCAGGCTGATGGCAAAAATGGCCGCCGCAATAGAGAACATGGTGGTAAAGCCGTAGTTAAGCGCCAGCATAAACGCCAGCGGCGGACCGATGACCCATGCCAGCGAAAGCTGCGCACGCATCACCGAGCTAAACATCACCACCTCACGCGCAGAGCTGTCGGCATATTCCCGCGCCAGAGCAAACAGCTGCGGCATGGCGGTGTTGGCAATTGAGGCCAACAGCACACCGCAGGTTAATAAGGTCAGGTAGTGGCGGTTAAAGGCAAACAGCAGCGCGTTGCCAATCGCCATCGCGCAGCAAAAAAGGATCAGCTTGCGGCGATCGCCCTGGCTGTCCGAACGCTTCGCCAGCCCCAGGCTGACCAGGATCCCGGCGACGGCGTTGACGGTATAGAACAGCCCCACCCAGAACGGTTGGGCGCCCACCTCGCGGCTCAGGAACAGACTCAGGGTCGGCGCCTGCAGTGCTCCGGCTACGCCCATCATAAAAGCCACCATCAAAAAAGCGGCATACACACCGTTTAGACGGCGTCCCATCGTCATTAACCAGAGCATTCACTGTTCCTTTAGCGCACGAGAAAACGAAAAAAGCCAGCAGATGATACCTGCTGGCGTGGTGATTCGCACCAATACTCAGTCACACATGATCGAAGCAATTCAGCGTTCCGAGGTCGACGTTGTCACCTCCCACTGCATCAGCTCTTCCAGTATTTTCAGCCGCTGCTCTGCACACCGGCGGGCCAGCCAGGACACTCCCTTTGTCGCTGAGAAGTACTGTTGGTAAAACTGATTTGTGGCAGACCTCTTCATATTTACCTCCTCGCTTCATCGAAGTGAATTATTGGCTTAATATAGGGATTAATAAATTGCTGATTTTTTGTCAGGAGTTCCCCTTTTATGCCCTCTGGTCGTCTGCAACAACAATTTATCCGCCTGTGGCAGTGCTGTGACGGCCAGACCCGGGAGACCACGCTCAGCGAACTGGCCGACTTGCTCAACTGTTCGCGCCGTCATATGCGTACCCTGCTTAATACCATGCAGCAGCAGGGCTGGCTGAGCTGGGAAGCGGAGGCCGGGCGCGGCAAGCGCTCGCGTCTCACCTTTTTGTATACCGGCCTTGCGCTACAGCAGCAGCGGGCGGAGGATCTGCTGGAACAGGACCGCATCGAACAGCTGGTGCAGCTGGTCGGCGATAAAGCCGCGGTGCGTCAGATGCTGGTTTCCCACCTGGGCCGCAGCTTCCGCCAGGGCAAGCACATCCTGCGGGTACTCTATTATCGCCCGATGAAAAACCTGTTGCCGGGCAGCGCATTACGGCGCTCCGAAACCCATATGGCGCGCCAGATCTTTAGCGGGCTGACGCGCATAAATGAGGAAAATGGGGAACTGGAAGCTGACATTGCCCACCACTGGCAGCAACTTTCCCCGTTGCACTGGCGCTTTTTCTTGCGGCCTGGCATCCATTTCCACCATGGACGCGAGCTGGAGATGGCCGACGTCATTGCCACCCTGCAGCGTGCCCGCGAATTGCCCCTCTATTCACACATCAGCCAGGTCCAGTCACCCACCGCCTGGACGCTCGATATTCAGCTTACGCAGCCCGACCGCTGGCTGCCGTGGCTGCTGGGGTATGTGCCGTCGATGATCCTGCCGCGGGAGTGGGAAACGATGCACAACTTTGCCAGCCTGCCGGTAGGTACCGGGCCATATGCCGTTTCCCGTAATAACAACAACCAGCTGAAGATCCGCGCCTTCGACGATTACTTCGGCTACCGGGCGCTGATTGACGAGGTGAACGTCTGGGTGTTGCCGGATATTAACGAAGAGCTGAGCGTCGGCCTGACCCTGGAAGGGCCCACCGAGGGAGAAAAGGCGGTGGAAAGTCGGCTTGAAGAGGGCTGTTATTATCTGCTGTTTGACGCCCGCTCTCACCGCGGGGCCAGCGCAGAGGTCCGCCAGTGGGTAAGCCGGATCCTCTCCCCGGCGAACCTGATCTACCAGGCTGAGGAAGTGTATCAGTCCTACTGGTTCCCGGCGTATGGCCTGCTGCCGCGCTGGCACCATGCCCGTCCGGGACGCGGCGATAAACCAGCCGGGCTGGAGAGCCTCACCCTGACCTTCTACCGCGAGCATATTGAACACCGGGTGATCGCCAGGATGATGAGCGAACTGCTGGCCGCCGAGCAGGTAACGCTGAACATTCAGGAGGTCAGCTATGAGGAGTGGCATCGCGGAGAGATCGTGAGCGACATCTGGCTCAACAGCGTTAACTTCACCCTGCCGCTGGATTTCTCGCTGTTCTCACATCTCTATGAGGTGCCGCTTCTGCAAAACTGTATTGAGCGCGACTGGCAACAGGACGCCGCCGAGTGGCGCGCGGGTGAGATGAATCTTGCGGTCTGGTGCCAGCAGTTGCTCGCCCAGCAGGCGATCGTCCCGCTGATCCACCACTGGCTGATGATCCAGGGCCAGCGCAGTATGCGCGGCTTGCGCATGAATACGCTGGGGTGGTTTGATTTTAAATCGGCGTGGTTTGCGCCACCGGAACCATAACACTTTCGTAATATTCACCAAATCATTACAATACCGCCGTTCTCAACGGGGTGCTGCGCGAAAGCGTGTGCTGAGAAAATACCCGTCGAACCTGATCCGGATAACGCCGGCGAAGGGATTTGAGGCTGTTACTCAAAATCCTTTGCCACTCTCAAACAATGAGGTGCAAAGTGTTCAAAACTGTTCTTCCCCTGTTGGCGCTGGTTGCGCTGCCTGCCGTGGCCAGTCCTGTCCTGACGGTCTACACCTACGACTCTTTCGCTGCCGACTGGGGCCCGGGCCCGGCGGTCAAAAAAGCCTTTGAAGCCGACTGCAAGTGCGAGCTGAAGTTCGTGGCGCTGGAGGATGGCGTCTCGCTGCTGAACCGCCTGCGCATGGAAGGCAAAAACAGCAAAGCCGACGTGGTGCTGGGGCTGGATAACAATCTGCTGGAAGCGGCCACCCAGACCGGGTTGTTCGCTAAAAGCGGCGTGCCGACCGATGCGGTTAACGTCCCAGGCGGCTGGAAGAACGACACCTTTGTGCCTTTCGATTACGGCTATTTCGCCTTCGTCTACGACAAAAACAAGCTGAAAAATCCGCCAAAGAGCCTGAAAGAGCTGGTTGAAAGCGACCAGAAATGGCGTGTGATCTACGAAGATCCGCGCACCAGCACCCCGGGGCTGGGTCTGCTGCTGTGGATGCAAAAGGTCTACGGCGACAAGACCCCGGAAGCCTGGCAGAAACTGGCCGCCAAAACGGTCACCGTGACCAAAGGCTGGAGCGAAGCCTATGGCCTGTTCCTGAAAGGGGAGAGCGATCTGGTGCTGAGCTACACCACCTCCCCGGCGTACCACATCATTGCCGAGAAAAAAGAGAACTACGCCGCCGCTGACTTTGCTGAAGGCCACTATCTGCAGGTTGAGGTCGCCGCCCGGACCGCAGCCAGCAAACAGCCGGAGCTGGCTGAGAAGTTCCTGAAATTTATGGTCTCGCCGTCGTTCCAGAATGCCATCCCGACTGGCAACTGGATGTACCCGGTGACCAATGTGACGTTACCGGCAGGTTTTGACACTCTGGTGAAACCGCAAACCACGCTGGAATTTACCCCGCAAGAAGTGGCCGGGAAACGTGCAGCATGGATCAATGAATGGCAACGCGCCGTCAGCCGTTAATCGCCGGCTGGTTGCTGCCGGGGCTGCTGGCCGCCACGCTGATGGTGGCGGTCGCCCTGGGCGCATTTCTGGCGCTGTGGTTTAACGCGCCAGCCACCGATGTCGCGGCGCTGCTGCACGACAGCTATCTGTGGCACGTCATCCGCTTCTCGTTCTGGCAGGCGTTTCTCTCCGCCCTGCTCTCCGTCGTGCCCGCGATATTTCTTGCCCGCGCGCTCTACCGGCGTCGCTTCCCGGGCAGGCAGGCGCTGCTGCGCCTGTGCGCCATGACCCTGATCCTGCCGGTGCTGGTGGCGGTATTTGGCATTCTCAGCGTTTACGGGCGTCAGGGGTGGCTGGCCGCGCTATTCCAGGCGCTCGGGCTGGAGTGGAGCTTCTCGCCCTATGGCCTGCAGGGGATCCTGCTGGCGCACGTTTTTTTCAACATGCCGATGGCAACGCGCCTGCTCTTACAGGCGCTGGAGAATATCCCCGGCGAACAGCGTCAGCTTGCCGCCCAGCTCGGGATGCGCGGCGGGTCATTTTTCCGCTTCGTCGAGTGGCCGTGGCTGCGCCGCCAGATCCCGCCCGTCGCCGCGCTGATCTTTATGCTCTGCTTTGCCAGCTTCGCCACCGTGCTCTCGCTCGGCGGCGGGCCGCAGGCCACCACCATCGAGCTCGCTATCTATCAGGCCCTGAGCTACGACTACGATCCGGGCCGGGCAGCCCTGCTGGCGATGGTGCAGATGGTCTGCTGCCTGGGGCTGGTGATGCTGAGCCAGCGGCTGGGGAAAGCTATCCCCGTCGGCACCAGCCAGCTTGCTGGCTGGCGCGATCCGCAGGATAGCCTGCGCAGCCGCCTGACCGATGGCCTGCTTATTACCCTGGCGCTGCTGCTGTTGATCCCACCGCTGCTGGCGGTCGTGGTCGATGGCCTGAACCTGAATTTGCTGTCGGTGCTGCAACAGCCGGTACTGTGGCAGGCGCTGGGCACTTCGCTGCGCATTGCGCTGGGCGCCGGGCTGCTCTGCGTTCTGCTGACCATGATGCTGCTGTGGAGCAGCCGGGAGCTCTATGCCCGGCAGGCGACGGTGGCCGCGCAGGCGCTGGATCTCAGCGGCATGCTGATCCTGGCGATGCCCGGTATCGTGCTGGCGAGCGGCTTTTTCCTGCTGTTCAACAGCACCGTTGGCCTGCCCGAATCGGCCGATGGCATTGTCATCTTCACCAACGCCCTGATGGCGATTCCGTATGCGCTGAAAGTGCTGGAAAATCCGATGCGCGACCTCAGCGCCCGCTATACCCTGCTTTGCGACTCGCTGGGAATGCACGGCTGGCAGCGGCTGAAGGTGGTAGAGCTGCGCGCCCTGAAGCGCCCGCTGGCCCAGGCGCTGGCCTTTGCCTGCGTACTGTCGATCGGCGATTTCGGGGTGGTGGCGCTGTTTGGCAATGATGATTTCCGCACCCTGCCGTTCTGGCTCTATCAGCAGATCGGCTCGTATCGCAGCCAGGACGGGGCCGTCACGGCGCTGCTGCTGCTGCTGCTCTGCTTTGCGTTATTTACCGTTATCGAAAAACTACCGGGGCGTGATGTTAAAACTGACTGATGTAACCTGGCTTTATCAGCACCTGCCGATGCGCTTCACCTTGTCCGTGCGCCGGGGCGAACTTATCGCCGTACTCGGCCCCAGCGGCGCCGGGAAAAGCACCCTTCTCAATCTGATCGCCGGTTTTCTGCAACCGGCAAACGGCAGCATCACCCTTAACGGTCACGATCACACCCGTACGCCGCCTGCTGCGCGCCCGGTGTCGATGCTGTTTCAGGAAAACAATCTCTTCACTCACCTGAACGTGCGCCAGAACATTGGTCTGGGCATGCATCCCGGTCTCAGACTGAATGCTGTGCAACAGCAGAAGCTAAGCGACATCGCGCTGCAGATGGGGATCGGCGATCTGCTGGAACGGCTGCCGGGTGAGCTGTCGGGCGGTCAGCGCCAGCGCGTCGCGCTGGCGCGCTGTCTGGTGCGTGAACAGCCTGTCCTGCTGCTGGACGAGCCCTTTTCGGCACTCGATCCCGCCTTACGTCAGGAGATGTTGCTGCTGGTTAAAGAGGTATGTGAACGTCAGAACCTGACGATGCTGATGGTGTCGCACAGCGTGGAAGATGCGCTCAGAATCGCCCCCCGGTCGGTGGTAATTGCCGATGGCCGTATCGCCTGGGATGGCGATACGGAACAGCTGGCAAGCGGAAACGCGAGCGCGTCGCGCCTGCTGGGGATCCACTGACGCCGATCAGCGGCTGACAACCTTAAGCAGGATCTCACCATACACCGGCATCAGCGGGTGACGTACCAGCATCACCAGTGCCACCAGCGCCACGCCCAGGGTGACGGGGGCCAGCCAGAATAAGCGTCCACGCGGCAGATAGCGGCTGAGGCGATCCGAGGAGGCTTTCCCGCTGCGCCACAGCCGCCAGCAGAGCCAGGCCGCCAGCCACAGCAGCAGCGCGGTCGCCAGCAGCAGCCAACGGAAGCCGCCGCTCTGCACACCAGCAGGGATATCGATTGCCGCGCCGGCCAGGATACCCGGCAGGAAGTAGATGGGCGGCCAGAACAGGCAGCCAATCAGGTTCGGCACGATAAATTTCGCCACCGGCAGATCCAGCATCCCCGCCACCATCGGCACCAGCGGGCGCGTCGGGCCAACAAAGCGTCCCACCAGAATGGTAAACATGCTGTGTTGATGCAGGGCATGCTTGGTTTTATCGAGCAGGGCTTTGTTCTTTTTCATGAATGACCAGCGGTGCAGCGGCTTTTTAAAGCGCCAGCCCAGCCAGAATGAGATCCAGTCGCCCAGCAGACAGCCGACGATCCCCGCCAGCCACGCCTGCCAGAAGTTAACCTCGCCACTGCCAATCAGCGCGCCGAGCCCGGTCATCATCACCGTGCCGGGCAGGATCAGTCCAACCAGCGCCAGAGATTCCAGGAAGGCCACGAGCGCGACGGCGACGAGCGAATAGGTAACGGACTGGGTAATAAAATGTTCCAGCAATGCCTGCATAACAGTTCCGGTCAGGTGGCGAAGCAGGGATTCTGCGAAGAGCGCCCTGCTGCGTCAAGACAACAATTGTCTGAATAGTTTACCGGGTGTGAACGACATTCAGCGAACTTGTTTAGTTTTATTTACTTTCTATTCACACCCTGCGCGAAATTCGCTGGGGCTGGCGCCAGTGCATTTTTTAAAGACCCGGGAAAAGTAGAGCTGATCCTCAAAGCCGACGTTGCGCCCGACGGTGGCAATCGGCATGCGGGTGGTGCTGAGCAGCAGCTTGGCCTGGCTGATGCGCTGATCCTCGCGCCAGCTCAGCACGCTCACCCCCAGCTGCTGGCGGAACAGGTGCGACAGACGCGACGGCGACAGGCAGACATGCTGGGCGACGCTGGCGATATCAAACTGGCTGTCCGCCAGATGGTCGCTGATGTACTGACAGGCTTCGCGCACCCGGTGATCCAGCGGCGGGTTGAGCGATTCATTGATCGCCTCCATCCGGCGCAGCAGCAGCTGTTCCAGCAGGTTGATAGCCAGCAGCTCGGCATAGCGTCCCCCGCCCTGTCCGGCCTCGATGATCTGGGCAAACAGTTCCCGAAACTGCGGCTGATGCGCTTCATCCGGGCGATAAAAGCCGGTATGGGCAAACATCGACGGCCAGGCCAGCCACTCCTGCCAGTAAGCGCGCGGACGGAAGTAGACCCACTGGTGATACCACTCCCGGGCATCGGGATGACGGCCATAGTGATGAATTTCACCCGGCGGGAAGAGCAGAATATCGCCCGGACGGCAGACGAAGGTCTGATCGCCATTCTTGATCACCCCCTCTCCGCGCACGGTCAGGTTGAGGATATAGCCCTTCATCCCCAGCGGTCGATCAACGTAAAAATCGAGATAGCCGTCAGCCTCAATGGGCGTCAGTCCCGCCACCAGATGCGCGTTAAACGAGTAGCCCGGCAGCAGCGGATCGCTTTGCGTTTCAGCCATATTTTCAGTCCTCCTGGCAGTCCTGAAGGAAACCATTTGTCCATATCATCAAAAGCGGCATAAAAACGGGCTACACAAAGATCGAAAAGGTATCAGCCCGCTTTCAGATCCGCCATCATAACGCTTCCGTTGCGATTTATCCGTAACATCGAGCGGGTCGGCGGTAACAAAAGTGTCTATAACCACGGCAGAAATGTCCACATGGATTATTTGCTCGGCGTCACACTTTCCCATGTCACAGCAAAATCATCCATAAGATTAGCGGATCCCGCCTGACGATTTTCCCCCTCACTCTCTAATGTTCATTCATATCTGTTTTTTGATGGAGCAACACCATGGCAATTGCGATTGGCCTCGATTTTGGCAGTGACTCAGTACGCGCCCTGGCAGTGGAATGCACTACGGGTCAGGAGATAGCAACCAGCGTCGAGTGGTATCCGCGCTGGCAAGAGGGGCGCTATTGCGATGCGCCAAACAATCAGTTCCGCCATCATCCACGTGACTATATCGAGTCGATGGAAGCGGCAATCAAAACCGTACTGGCGGAGTTAAGCGAGGCGCAGCGCGCTCAGATCGTCGGGATTGGCGTGGACAGCACCGGCTCTACCCCGGCGCCAATTGACGCCGATGGTCACGTTCTGGCGCTGCATCCGGCGTTCGCCGATAACCCGAACGCCATGTTTGTGCTGTGGAAAGACCATACCGCGGTGGAAGAAGCCGAAGCCATCACCCGTTTGTGCCATCAGCCAGGCAAAAACGACTACTCCCGCTACATCGGCGGCATTTACTCCAGCGAGTGGTTCTGGGCGAAGATCCTGCACGTTACCCGTCAGGATCCGCAGGTGGCAAAAGCGGCAGTCTCCTGGATTGAGCTGTGTGACTGGGTTCCGGCCCTGCTCTCCGGCACCACTCGTCCGCAGGATATCCGTCGCGGTCGCTGTAGCGCCGGGCACAAATCCCTCTGGCATGAAAGCTGGGGTGGCCTGCCGCCTGCCGCCTTCTTTGACGAACTCGACCCCATCATCAACCAGAACCTCGACTACCCGCTCTTTACCGATACCTGGACCGCTGATATCCCGGTCGGCACGCTCTGCGCCGAGTGGGCGGAACGCCTGGGCCTGCCTCAGACGGTGGCCATTTCCGGCGGCGCTTTTGACTGCCATATGGGCGCGGTCGGCGCGGGCGCACAGCCCAACACGCTGGTGAAAGTGATCGGCACCTCCACCTGCGACATCCTGACCGCGGATAAAGCCAGCGTCGGCGATCGCGCCGTGAAAGGCATCTGCGGCCAGGTTGACGGCAGCGTGGTACCTGACTTTATCGGGCTGGAAGCGGGTCAGTCCGCCTTTGGCGACATCTACGCCTGGTTTGGCCGCGTGCTGGGCTGGCCGCTGGATCAGCTGGCCGCCGCCCATCCGGAACTGAAAACCCAGATCACAGAGAGCAAAAAACAGCTGCTGCCGCAGTTGACCGACGCCTGGGCGAAGAATCCTTCCCTCGATCATCTTCCGGTCGTTCTCGACTGGTTTAACGGCCGCCGTACGCCAAATGCCAACCAGCGTCTGAAAGGGGTGATTACCGATCTGAATCTCGCCACCGACGCCCCGGCGCTGTTTGGCGGGCTGGTAGCGGCTACCGCCTTTGGCGCGCGCGCCATTATGGAGTGCTTTACCGAACAGGGGATCGCCGTCAATGAGGTGATGGCGCTGGGCGGTATCGCCCGTAAGAACCCGGTGATCATGCAGGCCTGCTGCGACGTGCTGAACCGTCCGCTGCAAATTGTCGCCTCGGATCAGTGCTGTGCCCTGGGCGCGGCGATCTTCGCGGCGGTGGCGGCGGGCGTACACACCGACATCCCGACAGCGCAGCAGCATATGGCGAGCAAGGTGGAAAGCACCCTGCAGCCGCGCACGCAGCAGGCGCAACGTTTTGAACAGCTTTATCAGCGCTACCAGCAGTGGGCGAAGAGCGCTGAGCAGCACTATCTCCCTGTCGCCGCCCCGGTTAAGAACATCCCGGAATCTACGGCAACCCTGACACATTAAGGACACGATAATGACGATTTTTAATAATTATGAAGTGTGGTTTGTGATTGGTAGCCAGCATCTTTATGGGCCGGAAGCCCTGCGCCAGGTGACTCAACACGCAGAACATGTCGTAAACGCCCTGAATGCGGAAGCAAAATTGCCGTGCAAGCTGGTGCTGAAGCCGCTGGGCACCTCCCCGGATGAAATTACCCATATCTGTCGCGATGCTAACTACGACGATAAATGCGCGGGTCTGGTGGTGTGGCTGCACACCTTCTCTCCGGCCAAGATGTGGATCAACGGCCTCTCCATCCTCAACAAACCGCTGTTGCAGTTCCATACGCAGTTCAACGCGGCGCTGCCATGGGACAGCATTGATATGGACTTTATGAACCTGAACCAGACCGCGCACGGCGGCCGTGAGTTCGGCTTCATCGGCGCGCGTATGCGCCAGCAGCATGCTGTCGTCACTGGCCACTGGCAGGACAAGCAGGCGCACCAGCGGATTGGTTCCTGGATGCGCCAGGCCGTATCGAAGCAGGATACCCGTCAGCTGAAAGTGGTGCGCTTCGGTGACAACATGCGTGAAGTGGCGGTAACGGACGGCGATAAAGTGGCCGCGCAGATCAAGTTTGGTTTTTCCGTCAACACCTGGGCGGTGGGCGATCTGGTGCAGGTCGTCAATGAAATCAGCGATGGCGACGTCAATGCGCTGGTGGATGAGTACGAAAGCAGCTATCGCCTGACGGCGGCGGCACAGGTGAATGGTGATAAGCGCCAGAACGTGCTGGATGCAGCCCGTATCGAGCTGGGCATGAAACGCTTCCTGGAACAGGGCGGCTTCCATGCCTTTACCACCACCTTTGAAGATCTTCACGGCCTGAAGCAGCTTCCGGGCCTGGCGGTACAACGTCTGATGCAGCAGGGCTACGGCTTTGCCGGTGAAGGCGACTGGAAAACTGCCGCTCTGCTACGCATCATGAAAGTGATGTCGACCGGTCTGCAGGGCGGCACCTCCTTTATGGAGGATTACACCTACCACTTCGAGAACGGTAACGATCTGGTGCTGGGTTCGCACATGCTGGAAGTCTGCCCGTCTATCGCCGTGGATGAAAAACCGATCCTCGACGTTCAGCATCTCGGCATCGGCGGCAAAGCCGATCCAGCGCGTCTGATCTTCAACACCCGTACCGGCCCGGCCATTAACGCCAGCCTGATCGATCTGGGCGATCGTTTCCGCCTGCTGGTGAACTGCGTCGACGCCGTTGAAACGCCTCACGCCCTGCCAAAACTGCCGGTGGCGAATGCCCTGTGGAAAGCCCAGCCGGATCTGGCAACTGCTTCCGAAGCCTGGATCGTAGCAGGTGGCGCGCACCATACCGTCTTCAGCCATGCGCTGGATCTCAACGACATGCGTCAGTTCGCGGAACTGCACGACATCGAACTGACGGTCATTGATAACGACACCCGTCTGCCAGCCTTTAAAGATGCGCTGCGCTGGAACGAAGTCTACTACGGTTCAAAACGTTAACAGGGGAACCTTTGGCCTGCCGCAGGGCGGGCCTTTTTTCCTGGAGGATACATGCTGGAAGATCTCAAACGTCAGGTGCTTGAAGCCAACCTCGCCCTGCCGGAACATAATCTCGTTACCCTGACCTGGGGCAACGTCAGTGCCGTGGACCGCGAAACAGGCGTGTTCGTCATTAAACCGTCCGGCGTCGACTACCGGGTGATGACCGCCGAGGATATGGTGGTAGTGAGCATCGCCACCGGTGAAGTGGTTGAAGGGAAGAAAAAGCCTTCTTCCGATACGCCAACGCATCGCCTGCTCTATCAGGCCTTCCCGTCTATCGGCGGCATCGTCCACACCCACTCCCGTCACGCCACTATCTGGGCGCAGGCAGGCCAGCCGATCCCGGCGACCGGCACCACCCACGCCGACTATTTCTATGGCACCATCCCCTGCACCCGCAAGATGACCGATGCCGAGATCAACGGCGAGTATGAGTGGGAGACCGGCAACGTGATTGTTGAAACCTTCGAGAAACAGGGTATCGACGCCGCACAGATGCCGGGGGTGCTGGTTCACTCTCACGGCCCGTTTGCGTGGGGTAAAAATGCCGAAGATGCGGTGCATAACGCTATTGTGCTGGAAGAGGTGGCCTATATGGGCATCTTCTGCCGCCAGCTGGCGCCGCAGCTGCCGGATATGCAGCAGACGTTGCTGGATAAACACTATCTGCGTAAGCACGGCGCGAAAGCCTATTACGGGCAGTAAAACCCGCCCGGTGGCGCTACGCTTACCGGGCCTACAGGTCTCCCAGGCCGGATAAGCGCAGCGCCATCCGGCAAAGCACACCTGTATAAAACCCCAGCAAAACAACCTTAACCAGGCTATAATCAGGCCTGGTTTTGTTTTATGAGAGAACGGCGTGGCGCAGGCGCAACAAGGCTTTTTACTCACCCGGCACTGGCGGGATACGCCCCAGGGTACCGAAGTTGAATTCTGGCTGGCGACAGATACCGGCCCGCTAAACGTCACCCTGCCTGTCCAGGAGTCCGTTGCCTTTATTCCCGAGCCTGACGTCGAAAAAGCCCGCCAGCTGCTGCAGGGTGAAAATGGCTGGCGGCTGACGCCCCTTGAGCTGAAAGATTTCCACCGTCGTCCGGTTTACGGCCTTTACTGCCGTGCCCACCGTCAGCTGATGCTTTATGAAAAACTGTTGCGCGAGGCGGGCGTGACCCTCTTTGAGGCCGATGTTCGCCCCCCGGAGCGCTTTCTGATGGAGCGCTTTATCACCGCGCCGGTCTGGGTGGACGGTACGCCCCAGGGCGAACGGCTGATCAATGCCCGCCTCAAACCTAACCCGCACTATCGTCCGCCCCTGAAATGGGCGTCGGTGGACATTGAAACCACCCGTCACGGGGAGCTGTACTGCATCGGCATCGAAGGCTGCGGCCAGCGAGTTGTCTATATGCTGGGCCCGGCCAACGGCGACGCCTCGGGGCTCGATTTCCAGCTGGAGTATGTGAACAGTCGCCCGCAGCTGATCGAGAAACTGAATGCCTGGTTCGCCCGGCACGACCCAGACGTCATCATCGGCTGGAACGTAGTGCAGTTTGATTTGCGCATTCTGCAAAAACATGCCGAGCGTTACCGCATCCCCCTGCTGCTCGGCCGCGGCAACAGCGAGCTGGAGTGGCGCGAGCACGGCTTTAAAAACGGCGTCTTCTTTGCCCAGGCGAACGGGCGCTTAATCATCGACGGCATCGAGGCGCTGAAATCCGCCTTCTGGAGTTTCTCATCATTTTCGCTGGAATCGGTGTCGCAGGAGCTGCTCGGGGAAGGTAAATCCATCGACAATCCCTGGGACAGGATGGACGAAATTGACCGCCGCTTCGCCGAAGATAAACCGGCCCTGGCGACCTATAACCTGAAAGATTGCGAGCTGGTGACGCGGATTTTCCACAAAACCGAGATCATGCCGTTTCTGCTGGAGCGCGCCACGGTCAATGGCCTGGCGGCCGACCGGCACGGCGGCTCCGTGGCCGCCTTTAGCCATCTCTATTTTCCGCGCATGCACCGGGCGGGCTATGTAGCCCCCAATCTCGGTGACGTGCCGCCCCAGGCCAGCCCCGGCGGCTATGTGATGGACTCCCGCCCCGGCCTGTACGACTCGGTGCTGGTGCTGGATTACAAAAGCCTCTATCCGTCAATCATTCGCACCTTTCTGATCGATCCGGTTGGACTGGTGGAAGGGCTCGCCCAGCCGGATGAGCAGCACAGCACCGAGGGCTTCCTCGGGGCGCGTTTCTCCCGGGAAAAACACTGCCTGCCGGAGATTGTCAGCCAGATCTGGTACGGGCGCGAAGAGGCCAAGCGCCACGGCAATAAGCCGCTTTCCCAGGCGCTGAAGATCATCATGAATGCCTTTTATGGCGTACTCGGCACCAGCGCCTGCCGTTTCTTCGACCCGCGCCTGGCCTCGTCCATTACCATGCGCGGCCACGAGATCATGCGCCAGACCAAAGTGCTGGTGGAATCCCAGGGCTATGACGTGATCTATGGCGATACCGACTCGACCTTCGTCTGGCTCAGGGGGGCGAAAAGCGAAGCAGAGGCGACCGCCATCGGCCAGGCGCTGGTGGCTTACGTGAACGACTGGTGGCGAACGCATCTGCAACAGGCTGGCTTAACCAGCGCCCTGGAGCTGGAGTATGAGACCCACTTCTGCCGCTTTTTAATGCCCACCATCCGGGGAACCGATCAGGGCAGCAAGAAACGCTATGCCGGGCTTATCCAGGAGGGGGAAAAGCAGCGGATGGTATTTAAAGGGCTGGAAACCGTCCGTACCGACTGGACCCCGCTGGCGCAGCGTTTCCAGCAGGAGCTTTATCTGAAAATTTTTCGGCGCGAACCCTATCAGGAATTTGTGCGCGAGACCATCGCCAGCCTGATGGCGGGCGAGCTGGATGATCAGCTGGTCTACCGCAAGCGCCTGCGTCGCCCGCTGGCGGAGTATCAGCGCAACGTGCCACCCCACGTTCGTGCCGCCCGGCTTGCCGATGAAGAGAACGTCCGTCTTGGGCGCGCGCCGCAGTACCAGAACCGAGGCACCATCAAGTATGTCTGGACCATCAGCGGCCCGGAGCCGGTGGATTATCAGCGTTCGCCCCTTGACTATGAGCACTACCTCACCCGCCAGCTACAGCCCGTCGCCGAGGGAATTTTACCGTTCATGGACGACGACTTTGCTACACTGATGACAGGTCAGTTGGGGCTATTTTGACAGGTGACGAAATCGCTGCCATCCAGTACCATAGCGCCCTTTCCATTCCCGGACCCATTATTCGATTACCGTCATTTCTGATCGGTGGTTGAACTATTGCCTGCAATTAAAGATTAGAGCCGAACAAATATGCCTTTTACACTTGGTCAACGCTGGATCAGCGACACAGAAAGCGAACTTGGATTAGGAACGGTAGTGGCGCTGGATGCGCGTATGGTCACTCTCCTCTTCCCCGCCACCGGTGAAAACCGTCTGTATGCTCGCAATGATTCCCCTGTTACCCGCGTGATGTTTAACCCGGGCGACACCGTTACCAGCCATGAAGGCTGGCAGCTGAAGATTGAAGACGTAAAAGAAGAGAATGGACTGCTCGCCTATATCGGAACCCGACTGGATACCGAAGAGACGGGCGTCATGCTGCGCGAAGTGCTGCTCGACAGCAAACTGGTCTTCAGCAAGCCGCAGGATCGCCTGTTCGCCGGTCAGATCGACCGCATGGATCGCTTCTCGCTGCGCTACCGTGCGCGCAAGTTCCAGAGCGAGCAGTACCGCATGCCGTGGAGCGGTCTGCGCGGCCAGCGCACCAGCCTGATTCCCCATCAGCTCAACATCGCCCATGACGTTGGCCGCCGCCATGCGCCGCGCGTCCTGCTGGCGGATGAAGTCGGTTTAGGTAAAACCATCGAAGCGGGCATGATCCTGCACCAGCAGCTGCTCTCCGGCGCGGCCGAGCGCGTGCTGATTGTGGTGCCAGAAACCCTGCAGCACCAGTGGCTGGTGGAGATGCTGCGTCGCTTCAACCTGCGTTTCTCCCTGTTTGACGACGAGCGCTACGCCGAAGCCCAGCACGACGCCGATAACCCGTTCGAAACCGAACAGCTGGTGATCTGCTCCCTGGACTTCGTGCGCCGCAGCAAGCAGCGTCTTGAACACCTCTGTGATGCCGAGTGGGACATCATGGTGGTTGATGAAGCGCACCATCTGGTGTGGAATGTCGACGCGCCGAGCCGTGAATATATGGCGATTGAACAGCTGGCCGAGCGCGTACCTGGCGTACTGCTGCTCACCGCTACGCCGGAACAGCTGGGTCTGGAGAGCCACTTTGCGCGTCTGCGCCTGCTGGATCCAAACCGTTTCCATGACTTTGACCTCTTTGTCGAAGAGCAGAAAAATTATCGCCCGGTGGCGGATGCTGTTGCCCTGCTGCTGGCGGGCAAGCACCTCTCCAACGACGAGCTCAACACCCTGAGCGATCTGATTGGCGAACAGGATATCGAGCCGTTACTCCAGGCGGCCAACAGCGATCGTGAAGGCGCCGACGCCGCACGCCAGGAGCTGGTCTCCATGCTGATGGACAGGCACGGCACCAGCCGCGTGCTGTTCCGTAACACCCGTAACGGGGTGAAAGGCTTCCCGAAACGCGAGCTGCATACCGTTCGTCTGCCGCTGCCCACCCAGTATCAGACGGCGATCAAGGTCTCCGGCATCATGGGCGCACGCAAAACAGCGGAAGAGCGCGCCCGGGACATGCTCTATCCGGAACAGATTTATCAGGAGTTTGAAGGCGATACTGGCACCTGGTGGAACTTCGACCCGCGCGTTGAATGGCTGATGGGTTATCTGACCGCCAACCGTTCCCAGAAAGTGCTGGTCATCTGCGCCAAAGCCACCACCGCGCTGCAGCTTGAGCAGGTTCTGCGCGAGCGGGAAGGTATTCGCGCGGCGGTGTTTCATGAAGGCATGTCCATTATCGAGCGCGACCGCGCCGCGGCGTGGTTCTCCGAAGAGGACAGCGGCGCCCAGGTGCTGCTCTGCTCTGAGATCGGCTCCGAGGGGCGTAACTTCCAGTTCGCCAGCCGTCTGGTGATGTTCGATCTGCCGTTCAACCCGGACCTGCTGGAGCAGCGTATTGGTCGTCTGGACCGTATTGGTCAGGCGCACGACATTCAGATCCACGTTCCGTATCTGGAAAAAACCGCCCAGTCTGTGCTGGTGCGCTGGTTCCACGAAGGGCTGGATGCGTTTGAACATACCTGCCCGACCGGTCGTACCATTTACGATAGCGTGCATAACGAGCTGACGGGCTATCTGGCGGCGCCGGAAAACACCGAGGGCTTTGACGAGCTGATCAAAACCTGCCGTGAACAGCATGACGCCCTGAAAGCGCAGCTGGAGCAGGGCCGCGACCGCCTGCTGGAGATCCACTCCAACGGCGGCGAGAAAGCCCAGCGGCTGGCAGAGAGCATTGAAGAGCAGGATGACGATACCAGCCTGATCAGCTTCGCCATGAACCTGTTTGATATCGTCGGTATCAATCAGGACGATCGCGGCGAGAACCTGATTGTGCTGACCCCGTCCGATCACATGCTGGTGCCGGACTTCCCGGGCCTGCCGGAAGATGGCTGCACCATCACCTTCGAGCGTGATGTGGCGCTGTCCCGCGAGGATGCGCAGTTCATCACCTGGGAACACCCGCTGATCCGCAACGGTCTGGATCTGATCCTCTCCGGCGACACCGGCAGCAGCACCATCTCGCTGCTGAAGAATAAGGCGCTGCCGGTGGGTACCCTGCTGCTGGAGCTGATCTACGTGGTGGAGGCCCAGGCACCGAAACAGCTGCAACTCAACCGCTTCCTGCCGGCCACGCCGGTGCGTCTATTGCTGGATAAAAATGGCACCAATCTGGCGGCGCAGGTCGAGTTTGAGAGCTTTAACCGCCAGCTGAGCGCGGTGAATCGCCATACCGGCAGCAAGCTGGTGAATGCGGTGCAGCAGGATGTCTACGCCATCCTCCAGCAGGGTGAGTCTCAGGTTGAGAAAGCAGCGCGCGCCCTGATTGACGCGGCGCGCAGCGAGGCGGATGAAAAACTGTCTGCGGAGCTCTCTCGTCTCGAGGCCCTGCGTGCGGTGAACCCGAATATTCGTGACGATGAACTGGCGGCGATTGAAACCAATCGTCAGCAGGTGCTTGAGAGCCTGAACCAGGCGGGATGGCGTCTGGATGCGCTGCGCCTTATCGTTGTGACGCATCAGTAAGCGGAGCGAAACATGTTGATGGAACCCTACAATCCGCCGCAGGATCCGTGGCTGGTCATTCTCTATCAGGATGAGCATATTATGGTGGTCAACAAGCCAAGCGGCCTGTTGTCCGTGCCGGGCAGGCTGGATGAGCACAAAGACAGTGTGATGACGCGCGTTCAGCGCGATTATCCGCAGGCGGAGTCCGTCCACCGTCTGGACATGGCCACCAGCGGAGTGATTGTAGTGGCGCTGACCAAGGCGGCAGAGCGCGAGCTGAAACGTCAGTTTCGTGAGCGTGAGCCGAAGAAGCAGTACCTGGCGCGCGTCTGGGGACATCCACAACCGGCTGAAGGGCTGGTTGACCTGCCGCTGATCTGCGACTGGCCTAACCGCCCGAAGCAGAAGGTCTGCTACGAGACCGGCAAGGCGGCGCAAACCGAGTATGAAGTGCTGGAGTACGCGGAGGACAACAGCGCCCGCGTGCTGTTAAAACCGATTACCGGTCGCTCGCACCAGCTGCGTGTGCATATGCTGGCGCTGGGTCACCCGATTCTGGGGGATCGCTTTTATGCCACGCCGGAAGCCCGGGCGATGGCGCCGCGTCTGCAACTGCATGCGGAAATGCTCACCATCACCCACCCGGAATACGGTACGCCGATGACCTTTAAGGCACCGGCAGACTTTTGATCCGTTGCCCGGCAGCACCTTGCCGCCGGGCCAACCGCTTCCTTACTTAAAGCCCTTCTGCTCTTTGATAAGCTCGTAGGCTTTCTGAATCTCCTGCGCTTTTTGCTTCGCCATCTCCATCATCTCTGGCGGTAAACCTTTCGCCACCAGCTTATCCGGGTGATGCTCGCTCATCAGCTTACGGTAGGCGCGCTTAATGGTTGTCGGCTCATCGGTTGGCTTCACACCCAGCACGTTACAGGCATCTTCCAGGGTTGGCCCGCGCTGCGCCTGCTGCCAGCCGCCTCCACCCGCCTGCTGTTGCTGATAGCCGCCGCCAAACTGTGCGCCGCCCTGCATCATGCGCAGGAACTGATCGAACTGAGTGCGGGAAATGCCCAGCTCTTCGGCGATAACATACAGCACCTCACGTTCGTTCGGGTGGAGCGACCCATCGGCAAACGCCGCCTGGATCTGAATCTCCAGAAACATCCGAATTAAGTCGAAGCGCCCGAAGCAGATGCTGCGAAACTGACGCATTTTTTCGCGCAGAGGATAGTTATCCGCCTTACCGATACGAAATGCGTTTTGTGCGGCCGCCCGGGAGTCACCGTGCAGGTTCATGCGATCCATAAACTGGCTGGCGACATGGATGTCGGCCTCGGTGACACGCCCTTTCGACTTGGTCAGATGGCCCATTACCTCGAAGGTGGTCGCAAAAAAAAGCGCCTGGCGTTCACGCTGGTTAGCGAACCAGGCCATCTTGCGACTGCGCGCTTTATCAAACATATGGCCGATAAGCAGCCCCAGAACGATACCCCAGAAGCCCGCGCCCATCAGTAAAGCGAACGCTACGCCGATAATTTTTCCCCAATACTGCATATACTCCCCAAATGGTGATCGATTTGATCCAGCGCAACGCCATCATTCCGGTGGCCTGGCCACGGTCAAGTGAAGGACATCGCCTATAATTTGCATTATCATACTCGTCATTCAATAACGAGCCTATCACCATGGCTCGTTTACGGGCAGGATTAACGCTGGCACTGTGATGATGAGTAAGATAGTCTCTGACCGTTTGCCAGCGATAAGCCACTGATGACGGAACAATAAATAAAACGTATGAAAAAACGTATCCCCACCCTTCTGGCCACGATGATAGCTACGGCTCTGTACAGTCAACAGGGTCTGGCAGCCGATCTCGCCTCGCAATGTATGCTGGGTATCCCCAGCTATGATCGCCCGCTGGTACAGGGTGATACGAACACGCTACCGGTTACCATCACCGCTGACAACGCAAAAGGGAATTATCCTGACGACGCCCTGTTTAGCGGGAATGTGGATATTAACCAGGGCAACAGCCGCTTGCAGGCCGATGAAGTGCAGTTGCACCAGAAACAGCCAGAAGGCGCAGCCGAACCGGTACGTACGGTCGATGCGCTGGGTAATGTGCACTATGACGATAATCAGGTCATCCTGAAAGGTCCGAAAGCCTGGTCGAACCTGAATACCAAAGACACTAACGTCTGGGAAGGTGATTACCAGATGGTTGGCCGCCAGGGTCGCGGTAAAGCGGACCTGATGAAACAGCGCGGTGAAAACCGCTACACCATTCTGGAAAACGGGACCTTTACCTCCTGTCTGCCAGGCTCGGATACCTGGAGCGTGGTAGGTAGCGAAGTGATCCACGACCGCGAAGAGCAGGTTGCGGAGATCTGGAACGCCCGCTTTAAGCTCGGCCCGGTGCCGGTCTTCTATAGCCCCTATCTGCAACTGCCCGTGGGCGATAAACGTCGCTCCGGCTTCCTGATCCCGAACGCCCAGTACAGCACCTCAAACTACTTTGAGTTTTACCTGCCGTACTACTGGAACATCGCGCCCAACATGGACGCCACGATCACGCCGCACTATATCCACAAGCGCGGCAACATCATGTGGGAGAACGAGTTCCGCTACCTGACGCAGGCGGGTTCGGGTCTGATGGAGCTGGACTATCTGCCATCGGATAAAGTGTATGAGGATGATCCAAGAAATACCTCCGGGGATAATCGCCATCGCTGGTTGTACTACTGGCAGCACTCGGGCGTAATGGATCAGGTGTGGCGTTTCAATGTCGACTACACCAAAGTCAGCGACTCGAGCTATTTTAACGACTTTACGTCTAAATACGGCTCAAGTACCGATGGCTACGCCACGCAGAAATTCAGCGCAGGCTATGTAGTACGGAATTTTGACGCGACCGTTTCAACCAAACAGTTCCAGGTCTTTAGCGACCAAACGCAAAGCACCTATGCTGCAGAGCCACAGCTTGATGTTAACTGGTACCAGAATAATGTGGGTCCTTTTGACACCCGGGTCTACGCCCAGGCGGTGCATTTCGTCAATACCGACTCTGACATGCCTGAAGCGACGCGTCTGCACCTTGAGCCAACGATTAACCTGCCCGTTTCAAACGACTGGGCCAGCCTCGATACCGAAGTGAAGCTGATGGCGACCCACTATCAGCAGGATAATCTGGAAACGTACAATGCCAACCATGGCACGCGTCTGGAAGATTCCGTTAACCGCGTGCTGCCGCAGTTTAAAGTGGACGGCAAGCTCGTCTTCGAGCGCGACATGAACTGGAGCGAGGGCTATACCCAGACGCTGGAGCCGCGCGCCCAGTATCTCTATGTGCCTTACCGCGATCAGAGCAATATCCAGAACTATGACTCTTCATTCCTGCAATCTGATTACAGCGGCCTGTTCCGCGACCGTACTTACGGTGGCCTGGACCGTATTGCATCGGCCAACCAGGTGACTACTGGGGTCACAACGCGTATTTATGATGATGCTGCAGTTGAACGTTTTAATGCTTCTGTGGGTCAAATCTACTACTTCACCGAAGCACGTACCGGTGATGACAATATCCAGTGGGAAAAGGACGACAAAAAAGGATCGCTGGTATGGGCCGGAGATACTTACTGGCGCATAACCGATCGTTGGGGTCTGCGCAGCGGCGTGCAATATGATACGCGACTGAACAATGTTGCCACCGGTAGCGGTTCAATCGAATACCGTCGTGATGCGGACCGAATGGTACAGCTTAGCTATCGTTACGCCAGCCCGGAATATATCCAGGCGACGTTACCTAACTTTGCCACGTCCGAACAAACGAAAGAGGGCATTTCGCAGGTGGGAGGCATCGCAAGCTGGCCAATTGCCGATCGTTGGTCGGTGGTGGGAGCCTACTACTTCGATACCAACCAGAATAAGTCTGCAGATCAGATGCTGGGTGTGCAGTACAACTCCTGCTGCTACGCGATTCGCGTTGGATACGAACGTAAGCTTAACGGCTGGGATCCAGACAAAAATCAGAGCGAGTACGATAATGTCATCGGCTTTAACATCGAACTGCGCGGTCTGAGTTCCAACTATGGTCTGGGTACTCAGCAGATGCTGCGCTCACCGATTCTGCCGTACCGTAGTTCATTGTGATGTACTTGATTTAACACGTAATCCGCTTTGCGGTTAATTGATATGGAAAAAGTATGAAGAACTGGAAAACGCTGCTGCTCGGTATCGCTATGGTCGCGAATACCAGCTTCGCGGCCCCACAGGTTGTCGACAAAGTCGCTGCCGTTGTGAACAACGGTGTGGTACTTGAGAGCGACGTTGATGGTTTAATGCAGTCTGTGAAGCTCAACGCGGGTCAGGCAGGTCAGCAACTTCCGGATGATTCCACGCTGCGTCATCAGATCCTGGAGCGTTTGATCATGGATCAAATCGTTCTGCAGATGGGTCAGAAGATGGGTGTGAAGATCTCTGATGAGCAGCTCGATCAGGCTATCGCCAACATTGCGAAGCAGAACAATATGACCCCGGACCAGATGCGCAGCCGTCTGGCCTATGACGGCATCAACTATTCGACCTACCGTAATCAGATCCGTAGAGAGATGCTGATTTCAGAAGTGCGCAATAACGAAGTGCGTCGCCGTGTCACCATCCTGCCGCAGGAAGTAGACGCCCTGGCCAAACAGGTCGGCAATCAGAACGATGCCAGCACCGAACTGAACCTGAGCCACATCCTGATCCCACTGTCAGAAAACCCATCCTCTGACCAGGTGGCCGAGGCGGAAAGCCAGGCACGTTCCATCGTCGATCAGGCACGTAACGGTGGTGATTTCGGTAAACTGGCGATCACCTATTCCGCTGACCAGCAGGCGCTGAAAGGCGGCCAGATGGGCTGGGGTCGTATTCAGGAGCTGCCTTCTATCTTTGCCCAGGCGCTGAGTACGGCGAAGAAAGGCGATATTGTGGGGCCAATCCGTTCCGGCGTGGGCTTCCATATTCTGAAAGTGAACGATCTGCGCGGTCAGAGCAAGAGCATCTCCGTGACGGAAGTTCATGCCCGTCACATTCTGCTGAAAACCTCCCCGATCATGTCTGATACGCAGGCGCGGACCAAACTGGAGCAAATCGCCGCCGATATTCGCAGCGGTAAAACCTCCTTCGCCAACGCCGCGAAAGAGTTCTCTCAGGATCCAGGTTCCGCGAATCAGGGCGGCGATCTGGGCTGGGCGGCTGCGGATATTTACGATCCGGCCTTCCGCGATGCGCTGATGAGAATGAACAAAGGTCAGATGAGCGAACCGGTTCATTCCACCTTCGGCTGGCACCTCATTGAGCTGCTGGATACCCGCAATGTGGATAAAACCGATGCGGCGCAAAAAGATCGTGCGTACCGTATGCTGTTCAACCGTAAGTTCTCTGAAGAAGCCGCGACCTGGATGCAGGAACAACGCGCCAGCGCCTACGTCAAAGTCCTGAGCAACTAATGAAACAACATCGTGTTGTCATCACTCCCGGCGAACCCGCCGGGATTGGTCCCGACCTGGTCGTTCAGCTTGCCCAGCGTAGCTGGCCGGTCGAACTGGTGATCTGCGCCGATGCCAGCGTGCTCGAAGCGCGGGCGAAACAGCTTAATCTCCCGCTCACGCTTCTGCCGTATCAGGCAGAAAACGCTCCCCTTCCCCAGCAAGCAGGCACCTTAACGCTGCTACCTGTCCCGCTACGCACACCGGTTATCCCTAGCCAGTTGAGCACCGAAAATGGCCATTACGTGGTGGAGACGCTGGCGCGCGCCTGCGATGGCTGTCTGAGCGGGGAGTTTGCCGCGCTGATCACCGGCCCGGTCCATAAAGGGGTGATCAACGATGCCGGCGTGGCCTTTACCGGTCATACCGAGTTTTTTGAAGAGCGCTCGCACAGCGCAAAAGTGGTGATGATGCTGGCAACCGAGGAGCTGCGCGTTGCGCTGGCGACCACGCACCTGCCCATCAAAGCCATTTCTGACGCCATTACGCCGGATCTGCTGCACGACGTCATTACCATCCTGCACCACGATTTACGCACCAAGTTCGGTATTGCCGATCCGCACGTGCTGGTATGCGGCCTGAATCCCCACGCGGGTGAAGGCGGCCATATGGGTATGGAAGAGATCGACACCATCATTCCGGTGCTGGAAGAGATGCGCGCGAAAGGCATGAATCTCAGCGGGCCGCTGCCTGCCGATACCCTGTTTCAACCGAAATACCTCGATCATGCAGACGCCGTGCTGGCGATGTACCACGATCAGGGCCTTCCCGTGCTAAAATACCAGGGATTTGGCCGCGGGGTGAATATTACCCTCGGTTTACCCTTTATTCGCACTTCTGTTGACCACGGTACTGCGCTCGATTTAGCAGGCCAGGGAAAAGCAGATGTCGGCAGTTTTATTACGGCGCTTAATCTCGCCATCAAAATGATTGTTAATACTCAATGAATAATCGCGTCCACCAGGGCCATTTAGCCCGTAAACGTTTCGGGCAAAACTTCCTAAACGATCAGTTTGTGATCGAAAGTATTGTTTCGGCTATCAACCCACAGAAAGGCCAGGCGATGGTCGAGATCGGGCCGGGTCTGGCTGCATTGACCGAGCCGGTTGGCGAGCGTCTGGATCAACTGACCGTTATCGAACTGGATCGCGATCTGGCAGCACGCCTGCAGACGCACCCGTTCCTCGGGCCGAAACTGACTATTTATCAGCAGGATGCTATGACCATGAACTTTGGCGAACTGTCGGAGAAAATGGGCCAGCCGCTGCGCGTCTTCGGCAACCTGCCGTATAACATCTCCACGCCGCTGATGTTCCACCTGTTTAGCTATACTGATGCCATTGCTGACATGCACTTCATGTTGCAAAAAGAGGTCGTTAATCGACTGGTTGCAGGGCCGAACAGTAAAGCGTATGGTCGTTTAAGCGTGATGGCACAGTACTACTGTAACGTGATCCCGGTACTCGAAGTACCGCCATCGGCGTTTACGCCGCCGCCAAAAGTTGACTCAGCGGTTGTGCGCCTGGTGCCGCATAAAACGAAGCCGTATCCGGTCAACGATCTGCGCGTGCTGAGCCGCATCACCACCGAAGCCTTTAACCAGCGTCGTAAAACGATTCGTAACAGCCTTGGCAATCTGTTTACTGTTGAAGTGTTAGCTCAGTTGGGTATCGACCCGGCGATGCGCGCGGAGAACATTTCCGTAGAGCAGTACTGCAAGCTGGCTAACTACATCAGCGAAAATGCGCCGCCGAAGGAGAGCTAAGCCATGATTAATTCGCCCCGCGTATGTGTTCAGGTGCAAAGCCTTTACATCGAGTCTCAATCCACACCGGATGAAGAACGTTTTGTTTTTGCTTACACCGTGACCATTCGCAATCTCGGGCGAACCCCTGTCCAGCTGCTGGGGCGTTACTGGCTTATCACTAACGGCAATGGCCGTGAAATTGAAGTGCAGGGCGAAGGTGTGGTGGGTGAACAGCCGCACATTGCGCCCGGCGAAGAGTATCAGTATACCAGCGGCGCGGTGATCGAGACGCCGCTGGGAACCATGCAGGGCCATTATGAAATGGTCGATACCGAGGGCAATGCATTCCGCGTTGCCATTCCTGTTTTCCGTCTGGCTGTACCAACACTCATTCACTAAACATGTCTACATATCTCATTGGCGACGTTCACGGTTGCTACGATGAACTGATCGCCTTGCTAAAGCAGGTGGATTTTACCCCAGGTACAGACACGCTGTGGCTCACGGGCGATCTCGTTGCCCGCGGCCCTGGCTCGCTGGAAGTCCTGCGCTATGTCAAATCGCTGGGCGACAGCGTGCGGATCGTCCTCGGCAACCACGACCTGCATCTGCTGGCGGTCTACGCCGGGATCAGCCGCAATAAACCGAAAGACAGGATCACCCCGTTGCTGGATGCGCCCGACGCCGATGAGCTGATTAACTGGCTGCGTCGCCAGCCGCTGCTGCAGATCGACGAAGAGAAAAAACTGGTGATGGCGCACGCGGGCATTACCCCGCAGTGGGATCTGCAAACCGCCAAAGAGTGTGCCCGGGACGTCGAAGCGGTGCTCGCCAGCGACTCTTACCCATTTTTCCTCGATGCGATGTATGGCGACATGCCCAACAACTGGAGCATGGAGCTCAGCGGCGTTGCGCGTCTGCGTTTTATCACGAACGCCTTCACCCGCATGCGCTACTGTTTCCCGAATGGTCAGCTGGATATGTACTGCAAGGATGTGCCAGAAAACGCGCCGACGCCGCTCAAGCCGTGGTTTGCGATCCCTGGCCCGGTAACGGAGCAGTACAGTGTCGTCTTTGGCCACTGGGCATCGCTGGAAGGGAAAGGCACGCCTGAAGGCATTTATGGGCTGGATACGGGGTGCTGCTGGGGGGGAGAACTCACCTGTTTGCGCTGGGAAGATAAAGCCTGGTTTATGCAGCCTTCGAACCGGCACCTGGATTTAGATGAAAACGAAGCAGTCGCATCGTAAAAGAGCACTGCACCTCTCCCGGCGGGAAAGGTGCAGTAACCACATTAGCGGCGTTCAAGGATCTCGAAGCAGTAGCTATGGGAGTTTTGCGCATCCGCATCGTGGAATTCGCTGAACACCGATTCCCACTCGTCAGGATCGTAGTCCGGGAAATGGGTATCCCCTTCCACTTCAGCATCAATGTGGGTCAGATATAATTTCTGCGCTTTCGGCAGGAATTGCTCATAGATACGACCCCCGCCAATCACCATAATCTCTTCAGCATCGCCGCAGGCAGCAATGGCTTCGTCAATGGATTTAACCCACTCAACACGATCGTCCGTGCCGGGCTGGCTGCTTATTACGATGTTTTTACGGCCCGGCAACGGGCGCCCGATTGACTCCCAAGTCAGGCGACCCATTACTACCGGCTTGTTCAACGTTGTACGTTTAAACCACGCGAGATCGGCAGGCAGATTCCACGGCATGGCATTTTCCATACCAATCACGCGATCTACCGCAAGCGCCGCAATCAGACTGATCATTGATTATTTCCCGGATGCAAAAAATTGCCGCCACTATACGGAAAGCTTAATCTTTCGTCGACTGGCGGCAGAGTAAAGAACAGGAAATTTTTTATATTTGCTGGCAACCCCTCTTCACGCCACAGGTTTACTCTCCGGCTCATCCTGCGGATCGCCGGTATGCTTACCCTCTTCCGTTCCCTGCCAGCCATGACGCTGGGTCAGCGAGAGGTGATTACGATCCTCATTGATGATCTCGGTCAGCATGGCACTGGTGCGTTTAACGACCGCCGCACGTGATGTGGCATCGTTTTCCGCCATTTCAGCCATCTCCTCCAGCATCTCAATATTAAAGCGACGGAACAGATCGGCCCGCTCCCGGGCTTCATATGCCCCGAGCCCGAGACTCTCCAGCGCCAGCCGTCCGGATTTGAGCGCCCCTTCAAAGGTTTCACGCTCCGGGGCATCGACACCCGTCTGACGCAGCTTGATGTAGTGATCGATATCGCGTGCGCGGGAGATGATTTTCAGATGCGGGAAATGGGTCTTAGCCAGCTCAACCAGCTGCAGGCTGTTCTTCGGATCGTCTATCGCGTTGATCAACACTTCGGCCTTGTGCGCCCCGGCGGATTCCAGCAGGTCCACGCGAGTGGCGTCGCCGTAAAAGACCTTCATATCAAACTTACGCAAGGTTTCAATATGATCGGGATCATGATCGAGGATGACCATTTTTACCCCACTGGAGAGCAACAAACGGCCCGCAATCTGACCGAAGCGACCAAACCCGGCGATAATGACCCGCGGTTGCTCTTCATCAATTTCATCAGCCTCGTGCTGTTGACCACTGTTGGCAGCGTCGAGACGGGTCAACACCACCAGCAGCAACGGAGTCACCGCCATTGACAGCGCCACAGCCAGCGTCAGCGCCTTCGCCCATTCGGGATCGAGCACGTTCGCCATGTTTGCCGCGCCAAACACCACAAACGCAAACTCACTCCCCTGCCCCAGCAGCACTGCAAACCAGCGCCGCTGTTTCGCAGGAACCTTCAGCGGGCGAGCCACCAGCCAGAGCATGAGCATTTTAATGGCCAGGAAGCCCACCAGCAGGATCGCGATACGCAGCGGATGGGTGACTAACGTCCCGAAATCAACGGACATCCCTACGCCAATAAAGAACAGCCCCAGCAGCAGCCCCTTAAAGGGCTCGATATCGCTTTCCAGGGCGTGGCGGTACTCAGAGCTCGCCAGCAGAACACCCGCCAGAAATGCCCCCATCGCCATGGAGAGCCCGGCCTCTTCCAGCATCAGGCCAAAGCCGAAAACCAGAAACAGGGCTACGGCGCTGAACACTTCGCGCAGGCCGGAGCGGGCAACAAAACGCAGCAACGGTCGACTGACGTAACGCCCAAGCAGCACTACCAGCGCCAGCGCCCCGACCACTTTCAAGGCCGAAAGAGCAAAGGCGCCCAGGGTAGTTGACGCTCCGGAAGCGGCCAGCAGCGGGATCATCGCCACCAACGGAATGGCAGCGATATCCTGAAACAGCAGCACCGAGAAGGCGCTGCGTCCCATCTGTGAAACCGTCAGGTTGCGTTCATTCATGGCCTGCATGGCGATCGCCGTGGATGAGAGCGCCAGCGTCATGCCGATCAGCTCCGCCACTTTCCAGTCCATGCCCAGCAGGATGCAGAACCCGCCCAGCAGCAGACCGCAGGCCAGCATCTGCAATGCCCCGCCGCCAAATACCGAGGCGCGCAATTTCCACAGGCGACGCGGATCCAGTTCGAGGCCGATGACAAAGAGCATCAGCACCACGCCAATTTCCGCAAAGTGCAGAATCGACTCGGCATCGGTGACCAGCCGGAATCCCCACGGGCCAATGACGCAGCCGGCAATCAGATAGCCCAGCACCGACCCCAGCCCCAGACGTACCGCAACCGGCACAATCAGCGCCGCGGCGCCCAAATAGATCAGCGCCTGAATCAGCGTATGGCTATCCATGGTGCGCCTCCTGCCAGTCGAGTAAACGTTGTTTGTAGTGGCGCGCCTGCGCCTGAAGGGTTTCGTCGTCGCAAACGAAGGTGCAGTGCATAGCAAATGGGGGAAGCCAGTTGAGTCCACAATAGAGCGCTGTCGCCTGCAGCGGCTGCGCCAGTACCTCAAAACCGGGGAAAGAACCGATATCAAAATGGCTTTCGCCGCCACCGGTGGTCACCGCCCACAGCAGGCTTTTACCCTTGAGCGCTCTGCCGTTATGACCGTACGCCCAGCCGTGCGAGAAGACTTTATCGATCCACAGTTTCAACAACGGAGGTGTGCTGTACCACTGCATCGGATGCTGCCAGACGATGAGATCGGCCCTGGAGATAGCCTCCTGCTCTGCAGCGATATCAATATTAAAGTCAGGATAGAGTTGATAGAGCGAGCGGATCTCTATACCCTCCAGCGTCTTTATTTGTTCAAGCATTCGCTTATTCGCATGCGAATGATGTGGATAAGGATGGGCGTAAATAATGAGTATCATGATTAACCTGGGCAAACTCCTTTCTTGTTGTGACTGTCAGTGTAGTCAGGAAAGCGAAGCGTTTGAAGGGCTCAGTCCCGCCGCCAGGCTTAACAGCAAGGATTGGCAAACCGTGCTTCAACTCATTATAGATTCCAGCAAATAAATCACACAAAACAATAATATTCAGAAAACACATTCAGTAAACACAAAGAATAAATAAAAAATAATAATTAAGTCGTTTTTAATTCAATATTTAAAATGAATTGATGTACAGAAAAGTCTTTAGAATTAATAATTTCGGTTTTAAGTTTATTTTTTTTCTTTAAAATCAATTATTTACATTAAATGCACTCGCTATTAAGATATTCTTTCTTTTTAATCCCAAAAGGATGTGGCAATGAACAATAGAGTTGGCAAATTAAATCCCATAACAAAATCAATATATCGAATATTTCCTGTTTTTTTTATTCTCTCCCCATTAATGGTATCTGCTTCAGTCATTAGTGAATCGACCACAGAAAACCAGTTTTTTTCAAAAGACCCTTCTTATACTATCAACCAAGGTGTCACTATTTCGTCACTTACGTCTACCCCAGCAGTAACGATAAGTGGCGGTGACACCTCAAGTATTGAAAATTATGGAACGATTGCCGGCCTCGGAGACGGCATTTTAATCGAATCAATGAAACAGGGTTCTCTACTGGAAAATAAAGCAGGTGCAAGCATTACTTCCAGTGAGGGCAACGCTGTCACCGTTAATCTCATGGGCGGAACTTTTAACAACTCAGGCAGTATTATCGGTAAAAATAATGGCATCTTAGTCAGCGATGAAGCATCAACTTTCATCATGAACAACGATGGTCTCATTGAAGGCGACAATGCTCTTTCCTCTGGCGTAACTATTACTTTAACAAATGAAGGCACATTCAAAGGTAACCAGGGCAGCGGCATCAAGTTATGGAGTGCCGGGAATAGTTTTCTAACAAACCGTGGAACTATTGAAGGCTCAGCCAATGGCATCTTTGTAACCGAAAATGCAAAAGCGGTTATTAACAACAGTGGTATCCTGGGGGGTCAGGAAAGCGCTGTCTATTTCGGTAGTACAAAAAATAATACCTTGATTCTCGATACCGGCTCAGAGCTTATCGGAGATGTATTTTCAACTGCGTCAAAAGGCAACACGCTTGTTTTGAACGGTGAAGGTAAGGAGGACAGCAATTTCATTGGTGTTAATAAAGATGATGGCTTCGCCTCTCTCACCATGTCTGGTACCGCATGGGAATTGACCGGTAATCTGGATATCATCGGTACAAATGATTCAATTCAAGTTGATACCGGTAAGCTTATTCTTGCAGGAGATGTCAACATCGCCGGTAATACCCTTATCGCTGATGGTGCCACTCTGCAATTAGGTAACGGCGAAAAAACCGGCACGTTAAGCGGAACGCTGACTAACAACGGGGCGCTGGAATTCAACCAGGCTGCTGACTTCACCTTTGCAACTGATATTACCGGCACAGGCAGTGTCATCAAAACTGATGCTAACATCCTGACCCTGACCGGCAACAACAGCTACACCGGCAATACGCTACTGAGCAGCGGCACCACGCTGGTGGCCGAGGGCGCAACCCTGGGCAGTGCAGGCAACACGGCCACCATTACCGTTGACGACGGCGCAACTTTCGCCAGCGCAGGCATTGTTAATAACAATATCGATATCCTGAGCGGCGGCGTGCTGGCCTCATGGAATGCCGTAGCCGGTAACAACGCGACCAGTTCCCCGACGGCTAACACCATCAACGGCAACGTTACCAACAGCGGCACGCTGCAAATTAGCGGCCTCAACAATTACGTGGGTAATAACTTCACCATCAACGGCGATTACACCGGCGTGAGCGGCAGCAAGCTCGTAATGAATAGCATCCTCGGTGATGACAGTTCAAGTACCGATCACCTGACTATCACTGGCAATAGCGCTGGCGCATCCGGCATTCAACTCAGCAACATTGGTGGCCTCGGCGCGCAAACCGTTAACGGAATCGAGATTATCAGCGTGGGAGGCAATTCCGAGGCGACATTTACCTTAGCTAAACCTGCCGTTGTAGGCGCCTGGGAATATAACCTGAACCAGAAGAGTGATGGCAACTGGTATCTGGAATCCAAAACCCCACCTTCCGACGACAACCAGGACGGTGGAGACGACAACAATGACAACGGCGGTGATAACGGCGGCAACGGCGACAACGGTGACAACGGCGACAACGGCGACAACGGCGGCAATGGCGGCAACAACGATAATGGCGGGGATAATACGCCTGACGTTCCAGAGGTGATGGCGCCGGAAGTCGGTGCTTACCTATGTAACTATCTTGCCGCTCAGAATATGTTCCTGCATAAACGTGACGACCGCGATCAGCTGACCCTGCGCAATGGCGAGGATCTGAATACCTGGATGTATGTCAAAGGCCGTTATCACGATAACGATATCGCTGGCGGCAAAGTGAACTACGACACGACCGAACTCGTTATGCAGGTCGGTAGTGATTTTATCAGTAAGCAGATGGATCAAGGGGTGCTGCACGCCGGGATGATGTTCGGTGCAGGTCAGGCGAAAACCGACTCCACAGCACGCTACAACTCCCGTAGCGCGCAGGGTAAAGTCGATGGTGTGAACGTCGGGCTGTACGCTACCTGGCAGGAAGATCCGGCATTACGCACAGGCAACTATATCGATACCTGGACCGCGTTTAGCTGGTATCACAATACGGTGAATGGCGATAAGCGCAGCAGCGAATCCTATGACAGCAACGGTTTCGCCGCGTCAATCGAAATGGGCCATGCCTGGGTGGTTGCCTCTGAGAACGAAAGAACCTGGAAAATCGAGCCGCAAATCCAGGCTATCTATAGCTATCTGGATCAGGAAAATCATAAGGATGCCGATGGCGTACGGATCTCCACCCTTGATAATGACGGCGTACTTGGCCGCGTAGGGGTGAAAACCAGCTACTTTGACCAGAAAGATGTGCAGGCGTGGCAGCCTTACGTCGCGGTCAACTGGCTGAAAGGCGCCGGACAGAACGACATCGCCTTTAACGGCGAAGCGTTCAGCAACGATACGCCGGACGATCGGGCGCAGCTGGAGCTGGGCGTAACAGGCAAGCTGAATGAAACCACTCTGATTTCACTGCGTGCCAGCGGCGAATGGGGTGAAAACAGCTACGACGCCTATGGCGGTCATATCCTGTTAAATCACCGCTGGTAATCCTGTTACCGCAATAACCGATGCAGTGGCGCAGGCCACTGCATTTTTTTATCAGTTATCCAGCTCACCCATGGATTTCACCTGATCGCGGTTAATCTGTTCCGTCTGACCGGTTTCGGCATTATCAATAGACATCATTCCAGTATCGTCATCTACCTGCGGTTTTCCGTCGGTGACGATAGTTTTACCGTCAGTAGTTTTCACCGCCTGGTTAGACGAACAACCTGCAACGGTGAACAGTGCTGCGGCAGTAAAAATTGAAGTCAGCAAAAGATTCTTGCGCATGGTGTTCTCCCTGCTTTCAGTTGGATTTAATTATCGACCTGATAATTTTAGGCTAACTGACTGATGGGAGATGGGAAAGCAGAAGGTTCTGAAGAGGGAGACAGCCATCGTAGGCCGGGTAAGCGAAGCGCCACCCGCCGTTTGCCCGGCGTCGCTTTCGCTTACCGGGCCTACGATAACAGGCTTGTTACTTGTTAATCTGCGCGTGCATCTCTTGCACAGAAATCACCTTCTCGGTGGCATCCGCGTTCAGCGCCATCGCTGTTGCAAAACCGCCGTTCAGGGTAGTGTCATAGTGCACTTTGTACTGCAGCGCACTGCGGCGAATCAGCTTGGAGTCTTCAATCGCCTGACGCCCTTCGGTGGTGTTGATGATGTAGGTATATTCGCCATTCTTGATACGGTCCTGAATGTGCGGACGACCTTCATGCACCTTGTTCACCAGACGCGGGTTGATACCCGCTTCACCCAGCACAATCGCGGTGCCGTGGGTCGCATCCAGCTCAAAGCCATACTTCAGCAGCTTCGCCGCCAGGTCCACCACGCGCTCTTTGTCGCCTTCGCGCACGGAGAGCAGCGCACGGCCCTGTTTCTTCATGGTGGAGTTACTGCCCAACTGCGCCTTGGCGAACGCTTCCGCGAAGGTACGGCCCACGCCCATCACTTCACCGGTAGAGCGCATCTCTGGCCCTAACAGCGGGTCAACGCCCGGGAACTTGTTGAACGGCAGCACCACCTCTTTTACCGAGTAATACGGCGGGATGATCTCTTTGGTTACGCCCTGCTGCGCCAGCGTCTGGCCAGCCATCACGCGCGCCGCCACTTTCGCCAGCGGGATACCGGTGGCTTTGGAGACGAACGGGACGGTACGTGCCGCACGTGGGTTGACTTCAATCAGGTAGACTTCGTTGTCTTTCACCGCAAACTGCACGTTCATCAGACCGCGCACCTGCAGCTCGAAGGCCAACTTCTGCACCTGCTCGCGCATTACGTCCTGAATCTCTTTGCTCAGCGTATAGGCTGGCAGAGAACATGCGGAGTCGCCGGAGTGTACGCCCGCCTGCTCGATGTGCTCCATGATGCCGCCAATCAGCACCCTTTCGCCGTCGCAGATGGCATCCACGTCCACTTCTACCGCATCGTCCAGGAAGCGGTCCAGCAGGACTGGCGCATCGTTAGAGACGCTGACCGCCGTCTGGAAGTAACGGCGCAGGTCGGCTTCGTCGTAGACGATTTCCATTGCGCGGCCACCCAGCACGTAGGAGGGACGCACCACCAGCGGGTAGGTGATCTCTTTGGCCTTTTCAACCGCCTGCTCAATGGTGGTGACGGTGGCGTTAGCCGGCTGTTTCAGCTTCAGACGGTCAACGGCGTGCTGGAAACGTTCGCGGTCTTCTGCACGGTCAATCGCGTCCGGGCTGGTACCGATGACCGGTACACCTGCCGCTTCCAGCGCACGGGCCAGCTTCAGCGGAGTCTGGCCGCCGTATTGCACGATAACGCCTTTTGGCTTCTCGATACGCACGATTTCCAGCACATCTTCCAGCGTTACCGGCTCGAAGTAGAGGCGGTCAGAGGTGTCGTAGTCGGTCGAGACGGTTTCCGGGTTACAGTTGACCATGATGGTCTCGTAACCGTCTTCGCGCAGCGCCAGGGAGGCATGTACGCAACAGTAGTCGAACTCGATGCCCTGACCGATACGGTTTGGACCGCCGCCCAGCACCATGATTTTGTCGCGGTCAACAGACGGGTTCGCTTCGCACTCGTCTTCATAGGTGGAGTACATGTAGGCGGTATCGGTCGCAAATTCTGCCGCACAGGTATCCACGCGCTTGTAGACCGGGTGCAGGTCGTACTGGTCACGCAGCTTGCGGATCTCCGCTTCGCGTACGCCCGCCAGTTTAGCCAGACGCGCATCGGCAAAGCCCTTACGCTTCAGCATGCGCAGGAAGTCGGCGTCGAGGCCGTTGATGCCCAGCTCTGCCACCTTCTCTTCCAGACGCACCAGCTCTTCAATCTGCACCAGGAACCAACGGTCGATGTTGGTCAGGTTGAAGACGCCATCGACGGACATGCCCGCACGGAAAGCGTCGGCGATATACCAGATACGCTCGGCGCCCGCATCTTTCAGCTCGCGACGGATTTTGGTCAGCGCTTCCGGGTCATCCAGGCTCACTTTCGGGTCGAAACCGGTGGCGCCCACTTCCAGACCGCGCAGCGCTTTCTGCAGGGATTCCTGCTGGGTGCGGCCAATGGCCATCACTTCGCCGACAGATTTCATCTGGGTGGTCAGACGGTCGTTCGCACCAGCAAATTTCTCGAAGTTGAAGCGAGGAATTTTGGTCACAACGTAGTCGATAGACGGCTCGAACGAGGCCGGAGTACGACCGCCGGTGATGTCGTTCATCAGCTCGTCGAGGGTGTAACCCACCGCCAGTTTCGCCGCCACTTTGGCAATCGGGAAGCCGGTGGCTTTCGATGCCAGCGCAGAGGAGCGGGACACGCGCGGGTTCATCTCGATAACAATCAGACGACCGTTCTTCGGGTTAACCGAGAACTGCACGTTAGAGCCGCCGGTTTCGACGCCAATCTCACGCAGTACCGCCATCGAGGCGTTACGCATGATTTGGTACTCTTTGTCGGTCAGAGTCTGGGCGGGTGCCACGGTGATGGAGTCACCGGTGTGGATGCCCATGGCATCGAAGTTTTCGATGGAGCAGACGATGATGCAGTTGTCGTTTTTATCACGCACCACTTCCATCTCGTACTCTTTCCAGCCGATCAATGATTCATCAATCAGCAGCTCGTTGGTTGGAGAAAGATCCAGACCACGGGCGCAAATCTCTTCGAACTCTTCACGGTTGTAAGCGATACCGCCGCCGGTGCCGCCCATGGTGAAGGAAGGACGGATGATGCACGGATAACCCACGTCAGCGGCAACCGCCAGCGCCTCTTCCATATTGTGTGCAATGCCGGAACGCGCGGTGTCGAGGCCGATTTTTTTCATTGCCACGTCGAAGCGACGGCGGTCTTCTGCTTTATCAATCGCGTCGGCGGTGGCACCAATCATGGTCACGCCGAACTCAGCCAGCACGCCCTGACGCTCCAGCTCCAGCGCACAGTTCAGCGCCGTCTGGCCGCCCATGGTTGGCAGTACCGCATCCGGGCGCTCTTTTTCGATGATTTTGCGTACCACTTCCCAGTGAATCGGCTCGATGTAGGTCGCATCGGCCATTTCCGGGTCGGTCATGATGGTGGCCGGGTTGGAGTTCACCAGGATAACGCGATAACCCTCTTCGCGCAGGGCTTTACACGCCTGGGCGCCAGAGTAGTCAAATTCACAGGCCTGGCCGATTACAATCGGGCCAGCGCCAAGGATCAGGATGCTTTTTATGTCTGTACGTTTTGGCATGGTCTTCTCGGCTCCTGATTATTTAGCGGTCTTACGGTATTGCTCGATAAGTTCGATGAAGTGATCGAACAGCGGCGCGGCATCGTGCGGGCCTGGGCTTGCCTCCGGGTGTCCCTGGAAGCTGAACGCCGGTTTGTCGGTACGATGAATGCCCTGCAGAGTGCCATCGAACAGCGACTTGTGCGTGACGCGCAGGTTGGCAGGCATGGAGGCTTCATCGACGGCAAAACCGTGGTTCTGTGCGGTAATCATTACCGTGTTGTTGTCGATATCTTTCACCGGGTGGTTACCACCGTGGTGACCGAACTTCATCTTCACGGTTTTCGCACCGCTCGCCAGCGCCAGCAGCTGATGGCCGAGGCAGATGCCGAATACCGGAATGTCGGTTTCAAGGAAAGTTTTAATCGCGTCGATAGCGTAGTCGCACGGTGCCGGGTCACCCGGGCCGTTAGAGAGGAAGATCCCGTCCGGGTTCATCTTCAGTACTTCGTCTGCCGGGGTTTTGGCCGGCACAACGGTCAGGCGGCAGCCGCGATCCACCAGCATACGCAGGATGTTGCGCTTGGCGCCGTAGTCGTAGGCCACCACGTGGAAAGGCAGCTCCTCTTCTTTTTTCGCTTCCGGCAGTTCACCAGCCAGCGTCCAGCTCCCCTGCGTCCAGCTGTAGGACTCAGCAGTGGTCACTTCTTTTGCCAGATCCATACCGTTCAGACCCGGGAAGGCTTTGGCTTTTTCCTGCGCCAGAGCCGCATCCAGATTGTCGCCAGCGATGATGCAGCCGTTCTGGGCACCTTTTTCACGCAGCAGACGCGTCAGCTTACGGGTATCGATATCGGCAATCGCCACGATGTTATGGCGTTTCAGGTAGGAAGAGAGGTCTTCGGTATTGCGGTAGTTGCTGGCAATCAGCGGCAGGTCACGAATGATCAAACCTTGTGCATGTACCTGGGAGGACTCTTCATCAGCGGCGTTAGAGCCGACATTACCAATATGGGGATAAGTTAAAGTGACGATTTGGCGGGAATAGGAAGGATCAGTGAGGATTTCTTGATAACCGGTCATTGAAGTATTGAAAACGACTTCCCCAACCGCCGAACCTGTTGCCCCAATGGCCCGACCGATAAACTGGGTTCCGTCTTCCAGAACCAATAGCGCTGACTTAATCAAAACACCCTCCAGAGAATATTCACTCACTTTATTTGCATATTAATTCATAACCAAGGTTCAAATCAATGCAAATCTGCTGCCAGTGGATTTTCGGCAAACGGCGGCATTCTGGAGATTTAGCAGGGGAAAGTCAACTTAAAAAGTGGGTTTTGTCTGTCGTTTTTATGCCACTGGTGGGAAAGAGAGTTGTTAACGGGCAAAAAGATCAACTAAATCACTTGGGAAAACGCTTGCGAACCCATTTTATTGTTAGAACTGCCGTTGCGGTCCAAAAAAGTGGACCATTTGGTCAAAATTCACAAGAATGAAACAAAAACAGAGGACAAAAAGAAGAATTATAGAGGTTTAGATTAGTAATTACGCTAAGAATCTTAAAATTAAAGGGCAATAAAATATTGCCCTCTGCAATCAAGTAATTACGACTGCAATAACCACATCACGAAGGGTAACTATGATTATAAATTGTTAAGATCGAGCACATCTCGCATGTCAAAAAGACCATCTTTTTTGCCTTTCAACCAAACAGCAGAACGAACAGCCCCATTTGCAAAAGTCATACGACTGGAAGCCTTATGGGTGATTTCAACGCGCTCACCAATATCGGCAAACATTGCGGTATGTTCGCCTACAATGTCACCGGCACGCACCGTGGCAAAACCAATGGTGCCCGGGACGCGTTCACCGGTATGGCCTTCACGGGTGTAGACGGCACACGCTTTCAGATCCTTATCCATCGCCTGGGCAATCGCCTCGCCCATCGCCAGGGCCGTACCTGACGGTGCGTCCACTTTGTAGCGGTGGTGAGCTTCAACGATCTCAATATCGGTATAGTCGCCCATCACCTTCGCCGCTTTCTCCAGCAGCTTGAGCATCACGTTCACGCCCACGCTGAAGTTGGCCGCAAATACGACGGGGATGACTTTCGCCGCATCCTGAATCGCCTGTTTGCCCGCGTCGTCAAAACCGGTGGTGCCGATCACCATGCCCTTGCCGTGCTGGCGGCAAAACGCCAGGTGATGCAGCGTGCCTTCCGGGCGCGTAAAATCGATAAACACGTCAAAGTCATCTTTTACTGCATCAAGGCTGCTCTGCACGGTGACGCCCGTCTTAGCCACGCCTGCCAGTTCACCGGCATCCGCGCCTAATAAAGAAGAACCTTCGCGCTCCAGCGCGGCGCCAAGCGCAACGCCGTCCATCTGCAGCGTAGCCTGAATTAACTGACGGCCCATACGGCCACCCGCGCCCGCAATTGCGACACGGACCTGTGCATCATGCATAGTTATTCTCTTACGTTAAAATGATGTAAATCGCTTCCAGAGTAACCAGCCAGCAAGATTGCCGCCATCTGAAAACACCGATAATTAGAATTTAATGATAAAACGGGTCAGATATCAGTAAAAAACATAGGTGTCAGCGAAAACCGCACGATTCATGCACCGCCAGCGTAGGGGGCAGGAGGTTATCTCCTGCCCGGGCAGGACAACATAGCAAGCCTAAAGATTAACAGCCCCACCTCCTTTCAAGCCTTGCGCTCTGTCGGGTTAATCACACTCCAGTTACGCCTGCTCGTGAAGGGCATAAGTGACCACCAGCTGCCCTTTTTTTATTTTCATCCCCAGGATCTCCATTTCACCTATTTCCGCCAGTTGGCTAACATGCGTTCCGCCACACGAATAAGCCGGAAGATCGCCAAAGCGAACCTTGCGTCTGCCCGCTTCCATTTCTGTATGACGGGGCAGATTATCCGCTTTCCAGCCGTTGATAAGGGCGATTAGCGCGCTGGCATCAGGCATTACGCTCTTAAGGTCCCGGGCCGTAAAGGTAATTCGTCCTTCACCGGGCCAGTGGTGGGCTTTTACCGGTTCCCAACCGCATCGCTCACCGGCATAACCGATCAAATGGCCTGCGCTGTGCCAGCGGGAATGTCGCACCCGCGCACTTTTATCCACCTGAATGTCCACCTCGCCTGGCACAAGCGGCCGGGCCAGAATGTGAATGACCTGCTCTCCACGCAGGTTCACGCTCTCCACCGCGATCCCGGCGATGTAGCCCCGATCTGCTGGTTGTCCGCCGCCCTGCGGATGGAAAAGGGTTTGATCCAGCTCGACGGCGTAACAGCCATCCGCCTCTTCAGTGCAACGGATCACTTTCGCGCGGCCTTCTGTCGCTTCACTGGTGTAATAAAGTCGTTCTGTCATGGTTGTTCTCCTCTGTACCCTGACAGTATATTCATCACTTAAGCATCGATAATTGGCCTTTCAAACAATGCACTCTTGCCTGGTATGCACAAATGAAACCTACACTGCTTCCCGATCTCGCAACCTTCGTGACCATCGTTGAACACGGCAATTTTTCCACCGTAGCCCGTATTACGGGCGCGACCCCCTCAGCGATCAGCCGTTGTGTTTCACGCCTGGAGAAGGAGATGGGGTGTAAATTACTGAACCGTACCACGCGCAAGCTGGCACTTACCGAAACCGGAAAATCGGTTTATGAACATGCCCTGGATATGCTGGACGCGGCCCAACAGGCAATGGATTCCGGCAGCAGTCTGCAAACCATTGCGCAGGGAAAGCTCACGATAAGCGTACCGAAAGCCGTAGGACGGTTCGTGATCCATCCGCTAATGCCGGCATTCCTGGCGCGCTATCCGCAAATAGATGTCTGCCTGCGCCTGGAAGATCGCTACATGGATCTGATCGATGACGGTGTCGATCTGGCATTACGGATCACCGATACCCCTTCGCCAGGCCTGTACGGAAAACCGCTGATGCCGGTAACCCATATTATTTGCGCGACGCCAGAATACCTTCGTCGCGCAGGCACGCCTCAGCATCCGCACGATCTCCGGGGGCATAGCTGTATTTCGCTCGGTGAAACCCCGGCCGATTCACGCTGGAAATTTACCTCGCAGGGAAAAACGGAGATTGTCCAGACGCACGGCCGCTACGCGGCCAACCACACGGGCGTGCGGCTGGATTCGGTCAAACATCATGTAGGCATCGGGAGTTTACCGCTGTTTACGGCGCGTGAGGCGCTTGAAAAAGGGGAAATTGTACAGGTTCTGCCGGAGTGGACGTTTATCAGCAGCTATTCCGGCGATTTATGGCTGCTCTGGACGCGTAACAAGCATATGCCAGCCAGAATGCGAGCCATGATCAACTATCTGAATGAAAAAATGCCAGTCATCTGATGACTGGCATTTTTAAATCTTATTCTACTTCGCGGGCGTCGATACGCAGCTCTTTCGGGACTTCGAAGACGATGTTCTCTTCGCGCCCTTCCAGCGGAACGGCTTCCCCCCCACCCAACTCCTGAAGGCGGGCAATCACGTTCTGCACCAGGATATCCGGCGCGGAAGCCCCTGCGGTGACACCGACACAGGCCGCGTTTTTAACCCACGCTTCCTGGATGTCCGTCGCGTCGTCGATCAGGAACGCCGCCTTGCCCATTCGCTGTGCCAGTTCGGCCAGGCGGTTGGAGTTAGAGGAGTTTTTCGAGCCGACCACCAGCACCACGTCCGCCTGTTCTGCCAGAGCGCGCACCGCTTCCTGACGGTTAGTGGTTGCGTAGCAGATATCATCTTTACGCGGCCCGACGATTTTCGGGAAGCGCTGGCGCAAAGCATCAATCACATCCGACGTATCATCAACCGAAAGCGTGGTCTGCGTCATAAACGACAGACGGGCTTCGTTTTTCACGTTCAGCGTCAGGACATCTTCCGGGGACTCAACCAGATACATCCCCCCTTCCGGGTTGCTGTACTGCCCCATGGTGCCTTCGACTTCCGGGTGACCGGCGTGGCCAATCAGGATCGACTCTTCACCACGGCGGCTGGCGCGGGCCACTTCCATATGCACTTTCGTTACCAGCGGACAGGTAGCGTCGAAGACGGTCAGATCGCGGCTTTTGGCTTCGTTACGCACGGCCTGGGAAACGCCGTGCGCGGAGAAGATCAGAATAGCGCCGTCCGGCACTTCGCTGATTTGCTCGATGAAGATCGCCCCACGCTCGCGCAGGCTATCCACCACGTAGCGGTTGTGTACCACTTCATGACGCACGTAAATCGGCGCGCCGTAGATCTCCAGCGCGTTTTCAACAATGCTGATAGCGCGGTCTACACCGGCGCAGAAGCCGCGCGGGTTAGCCAACAGGATCTGCATTTCAGGCCTCCAGTGCCGGATCGATTTCCAGCACTTCTACATCAAAATGAACGGTACGCCCGGCAAGCGGATGGTTGAAGTCAACGGTAATCGAGTCGCCATTGATTTCACGGATCACACCTGGCATTTCGCTGCCATCCATAGCGGTAAAGAGCATAATCGCCCCGATCTCAGGCTCTCCTGCATCCATAAATTCACGACGCGAGAAGTACTGGATCAGGTCCGGGGACGGCACGCCAAACGCCGCATCCGGCTCCAGTGAAAAGCTTTTTTTATCCCCCTCTTTCAGCCCCAGCAGCTGTTGCTCAAGACCTTCAGACAGAGAGGTGTCACCCATACGGAACAGCGCCGGTTTGCCGTTATTGCGGGTGGACTCCGCCGTGGAGCCATCATCGAGTTTCAGCGTGAAATGAACCAGCATCGCGCTGTTGGACTGTACGGATTTAGACATGCAGAGTGCTCACTCATTTTGCCCGGTAGCGCTGCGCTTACCGGGCCTACTCATCGTAGGCCGGTGCAAGCGCAGCGCCGCCCGGCGGGTTTGTTACGCCTGCTCTTTCGCTGCGGGCTTCGGCAAGAAGCCTTCCAGCACAATCAGCGCCGCACCGATACAAATCGCCGTATCGGCCAGATTGAAGGTGGCGAAGTGCCAGTTGCCGACATAGAAGTCGATCATATCGACCACAAAGCCGTGCCACAGACGGTCGAACAGGTTACCCAGCGCGCCGCCAATGATCAGCGCGTAGGCGATGTTGTTCAGCTTTTGCGTGGCTTTCGAACGGTACATCAGCACGGCCAGTACCACGCAGATACCGAGTGCGATACCTGCAAAGAACCAGCGCTGCCAGCCGCCGCTATCCGCCAGGAAGCTAAACGCCGCGCCATAGTTACGCGCATAGTGCAGATTAAGCGACGGGAACAGCGGAACCGTATCCCCCAGAGCAAAATTCTGGAGGATCAGGTATTTGCTGCCCAAATCAATAATCAGCACGACTACCACCAGCCACAGCCAGCGCAGCCCTGTTGAAGAGAGTGATTTACTCATCAGGCAAACTTACGTTTTTCGCCATCACCGGCGACGTTGCTGACACAGCGTCCGCAGATCTCTGCGTGTTCCGCCACCTTGCCGATATCGGTCGTGTAGTGCCAGCAGCGCGGGCACTTCTCGCCGTCGGCTTTCGCCAGCGCCACTTTCAGCCCTTTGAGCAGTTCGCTCTGCTGGGCATCAGCGCTCGCATCGGCATAATCCGCAACTTTTGCACCGGAGGTCAACAGGACAAATCGTAATTCATCGCCCAGCGCCGTCAGCTTCGCCGCCAGCTCTGGTTCAGCGTACAGGGTTACTGCCGCTTCCAGAGAGCCGCCCACTTTCTTGTCGGTACGCGCCTGCTCGATAACTTTGTTCACTTCGCCGCGCACTTTCAGCAGCTCGTCCCAGAAGGCATCGTTCATGGCTTCGGTTTCGCCCAGGCCAAACAGACCTTCATACCACTCTCCGGTGAAGACATACTTCTCACGGTCGCCTGGCAGGTAGCCCCAGATCTCATCTGCGGTGAAGGACATGATCGGCGCCATCCAGCGCACCAGCGCTTCTGCGATGTGGTACAGCGCAGTCTGGCAGCTACGACGCGCCACGCTGTCCGCTTTGGCGGTGTACTGACGGTCTTTGATGATGTCGAGGTAGAACGAGCCCATCTCGATGGAGCAGAAGCGCATCAGGCGCTGCACCACTTCGTGGAAGTCGTAGGAGTCATACGCCTTGACGATATCTTCCTGCGCCGCCTGGGCACAGCCTACCGCCCAGCGATCCAGCACCACCATCTCTTCCGGTTTCACCATGTCTTTTGCCGGATCGAAACCGTTGAGGTTCGCCAGCAGGAAGCGCGCGGTGTTACGGATACGACGATAGCTGTCGGCAGCACGCTTCAGGATCTCGTCAGAAACCGCCATTTCGCCGGTGTAGTCGGTGGATGCCACCCAGAGACGCAGAATATCCGCGCCCAGCTTGTTCATCACGTCCTGCGGAGAAACGGTGTTACCGATAGATTTGGACATCTTGCGGCCCTGACCATCTACGGTGAAACCGTGGGTCAGTACCTGACGGTAAGGCGCTTTGCCCTTCATGGCGGTGGAGATCATCAGAGATGACATGAACCAGCCGCGGTGTTGGTCAGAACCTTCCAGATACATGTCGGCAGCGTGACCGGCAAACTCAGGACGCACGTCAACCACGGAGGCGTGGGTGGATCCGGAGTCGAACCAGACGTCCAGCGTATCCGGCACCTTCTCGTAGTTATCCGCATCTGCGCCCAGGATGTCGCGGGAATCAAGATCCCACCACGCCTGAATGCCGTCCACTTCAACGCGCTTAGCGACTTCTTCCATCAGCTCCAGCGTGCGTGGGTGCAGCTCCTGGGTCTCTTTATGCACGAACAGAGACATCGGTACGCCCCAGGTACGCTGACGGGAGATACACCAGTCAGGACGGTTCGCCACCATGGACTCGATACGCGCCTGGCCCCAGTCCGGGATCCACTGCACACCTTTGATCTCTTTCAGTGACTGCGCGCGCAGCCCTTTCTGATCCATGCTCACAAACCACTGCGGGGTCGCACGGAAGATGATTGGCGTTTTGTGGCGCCAGCAGCATGGATAGCTGTGCTGCATTTTTTCAACGTGCAGCAGCGAGCCGTTGTCGCGCAGCATATTGACGATGATATCGTTGGCTTTAAAGACGTTAACACCGTCCAGCGTCGGGTATGTGCCAGGCAGGTAAGCACCATCCGGGCCAACCGGGTTAGCGATTTCCAGCCCGTACTGCAGGCTGATGTTGTAGTCGTCCGGGCCGTGGCCACCGGCGGTATGTACCGCACCGGTACCCGCTTCCAGGGTAACGTGCTCGCCCAGGATCGCCGGCACATCGAAATCGAGGAACGGATGCTTAAAGCGCATCAGCTCCAGCTCAGCGCCCTTCACGGTGCCGAGTACCTGGTAATCAGTGATGTTCGCGCGCTTCAGCACGCTCTCAACCAGATCTTTCGCCAGAATCAGCGCGCGGCCTTCAACCTGTACCAGCGCGTATTCGAACTCCGCAGAGAGGGAGATCGCGCGGTTGGCAGGCAGGGTCCACGGTGTGGTGGTCCAGATGACCAGCGAGATTGGGCCGTTGACGCCCGGCAGACCAAATTTGCCCTGCAGCGCATCCTGATCGACGCCTTCAAAGGCTACGTCGATGGACGGAGAGGTTTTGTCGTAATACTCAACTTCCGCTTCAGCCAGCGCAGAGCGGCAGTCCACGCACCAGTGCACCGGCTTGGCGCCTTTGTGCAGGTGGCCGTTGCCGATGATTTTACCCAGCGCACGGATGATGTTGGCTTCGGTTTTGAAGTCCATGGTCAGGTACGGATGCGACCAGTCGCCCAGTACGCCCAGACGGATAAAGTCTTTACGCTGACCATCAACCTGCGTGGCGGCATATTCGCGGCATTTAGCACGGAATTCAGCAGCGGTGAATTTCTCACCCGGCTTGCCAAACTCCTGCTCCACTTTCAGCTCGATCGGCAGACCGTGGCAGTCCCAGCCTGGAACGTAAGGCGAGTCATAGCCCATTAAGCCTTTGGACTTAACGATAATGTCTTTCAGAATCTTGTTTACAGAGTGACCAATATGAATGCTGCCATTCGCATAGGGAGGGCCATCATGCAGAATGAAAGTTTTTTTACCTTTTTTGGCTGCACGGATGATGCCGTACAGGTCATCATCGGTCCAACGCGCCAGCATTCCCGGTTCGCGCTTGGCGAGATCGCCGCGCATCGGGAACCCTGTTTCCGGCAAATTCAGGGTTGATTTATAGTCACTCATCAGATTCTCGGTTCCGTATTTATATCTCAGGCATTAAGCCGGGTTCGATAGCCCAAATATTTCGCGGGCTGTTAATTCATCTCTCGCGATTTGCGCTTTCAGCTCATCAAGCGAGGCGAATCGCTGCTCATTGCGTATTTTTTTACGCAGGATTACATCTATATGGCGACCGTAGAGGTCCATTACAACGTCCAGCAAATGCACTTCGAGCTGCTGGCGCACGCCAGCAACTGTCGGACGGGTACCAATATTGGCAACACCCGGTAAAGGCTTATCACCCAGTCCCGTCACTTCTACCGCATAAACCCCTTTGACCGGGGAAACCTGACGGCGCAGCGGTACATTCGCCGTAGGGAAACCAATGGTGCGACCCAGTTCATCGCCATGCACGACCCGTCCGGAAATGGAGAACGGGCGTCCGAGCAGTTTTGCGGCGGTATCCAGATCGTCATCGGCTAGAGCCTGGCGAACCGCCGTGCTGCTGATGCGCACGCCGCCTTCGCAAAAGGTCTGGGTGCTGGTGACGTCAAAGCCATACTCCAGACCAGCCTTCTGTAATAGCAAGAAATCCCCCTGACGACCAGCGCCAAAGCGGAAATCATCACCCACCGCCAAAAACTGTACCCCGAGGCGATCGACCAGCAGGTCGCCAACAAAATTTTGTGCCGTCAGGGCGGCAAAGCGTCGGTCGAACCGGACGCACAGGACATAGTCCACGCCACACTGCGCCAGATAGCGTAGTTTTTCACGCAGACGGGTCAGTCGCGCAGGCGCCTTTTCGCTGGCGAAGAGCTCCAGCGGCTGCGGTTCAAAAATCATTACGACGACCGGCAGACCCCGTGCCCGTCCCTCTTCACGCAATCCCTGCAACAGCACCTGATGCCCACGATGCACGCCGTCGAAATTACCAATAGTCAGCACACACCCGTGCGGGGCCTGACTGAGATTATGTATGCCGCGTATCAGCTTCATGACTGGCTCAAAACAGTGAAAATCGCCAGAGTATACCTTGTACAGCGGTTAAGGTTAACCGGCGATTGTTGCCGCAAAACAGAAAGCTGTAATGATTTCATCATGCTGACCTTTCAGAGCGAAAAAAACTGTCGGCAGATAACGTTTTTTGTGCCGAAAAGCTGTATTCAGACACGACAAGCTGGTAGAATCCTGCGCCATCACTACGTAACGTAGCGTCGCCACATTAACGGCGCTTATTTGCACAAATCCATTGACAAAAGAAGGTATAGAGGGCATATTCCTCGGCCTTTGAATTGTCCACATAGATCATATTTGGGAGTTGGACCTTGGCTAATATCAAATCAGCTAAGAAACGTGCTATCCAGTCTGAAAAGGCTCGTAAGCACAATGCAAGCCGTCGCTCTATGATGCGTACTTTCATCAAGAAAGTATACGCAGCTATCGAAGCTGGCGACAAAGCTGCTGCGCAGAACGCATTTAACGAAATGCAACCAATCGTGGATCGTCAGGCTGCTAAAGGTCTGATCCACAAAAACAAAGCAGCGCGTCATAAGGCTAACCTGACCGCGCAGATCAACAAACTGGCTTAATCGCTATTTGTTGTTGCTTGTTTTAAAAGAACCCGCTTAACGCGGGTTTTTTTATGCCTTCAGAGTACCGGTGGCGTAAACAGCGCAGCGTAATCCTGATTACAGATACGCTGTACCGCCGGATGCTGGATCATCCTTTCGGCAAAAATGGCGTGATACTCTTCCATCACGTTGTCCACCCGGCCAATCTCGGTAATCTTCTCATCCGCATAGAGATCCTGCGCATAGAGCGTGGGGGCGACAAAAATGGCGTTATGCGCTTCCCCGAACGCTTTCATCAATGCGGCATCATCAAACTCACCCAGAATTTCAACGTTAAGCCCCTGGGAGTTAAACCAGTTCAGCAGCTTGCGTCCCAGCATCGAACGACGCCCGGGAACCAGTAAACGGCGCTCTTCCAGACAGGCGGGGAACGGTTTTTCTGGCGGCGGATTACTGCACCAGAAGCTGACGCCGCATTCACCAATCTTCACCGAAAAAAGGCCTTCCTGCTGCGTGGAGTCGATGGGGCAGTCAGAGATAATCATATCCAGCTTATGCTGGCTCAACTGCTCCAGCAGCATCTCATGCGTCGATTCAAAACAGCGCAGGTGGATCTGCTCATCCTTCACGACTGCCGCATCCAGCACCCCGCTGACCAGCCGCTTTGACAGCGCATCCGCAATGCCCACATCAAAGAGCAGGTTCGACTCCTTACGGTAATTCACAATATCCAGCATCTCCTGGCTCAGGGTGAACATTTTGTCGGCGTAGCGAAACACCAGTTCACCCAGTTCGCTTGGCTCAATACCGCGCCCCTTACGCTTGAAGAGCTTGCCCTGCAGGCGCTCCTCCAGCGCTTTGATCTGCCCGGTAATCGTCTGCGGCGTCAGGTAGAGCGCCTCTGCAGCGCCGACAACCGACCCCTCTTTATAGACATGCCAGAAGTAGTAAAGATGGTTGTAGTTAAGATGAGACATACGATCCTCGCTCCCTGATTGTGTTAACGGGAGGGCTGCCTGTCCCTCCCGGAGTCCCGTTACGCCGGATGCGCCTGCGATGGCAATTTCGTCTTCAGCAACATATAACCTACAAACGCAGCCAACAGCGATCCGGTTAAGATAGCCAGCTTAGCCCAGATGATAAGCTCAGGGGCATTCGCGCCAAACGCCAGTGTTGAGATAAAGATCGACATTGTAAAGCCGATCCCGCACAGCACACCAACGGCCATGATCTGCCGGCAGGTGGTTCCGTGCGGCAAGGTAGCAAGCTTCAGTTTCAGCGCCATCCAGCAGAAGAGGCCAATCCCCAGCGGCTTACCGATAAACAGCCCGGCGATGATCCCCAGCGGCAGCATCGACATCAATCCATCCAGCGTGACGCCCTCAAGGGAAACACCCGCGTTTGCGAAGGCGAAGAGCGGCAGGATCATAAAGGCGACCCACGGATGCAGCACGTGCTCAAGCTGCTTCGCCGGCGATTTACCCTCTTGCGCCTTCAGCGGCATGAAGAAACCGATAATCACGCCGGCCAGAGTGGCATGCACGCCCGATTTCAGTACAGCCGTCCACAGCACCATGCCCACCAGGAGATAGATACCAATGCGACGGACATTGCAGATATTGAGCAGCGCCAGCACCGCGATGGCCGCCGCCGCAACCGCCAGCGACAGCACCGACAGCTCACTGGTATAGAACAGGGCAATAATGACGATTGCGCCCAGGTCATCGATGATCGCCAGAGCCATCAGGAAGATTTTTAACGCCATCGGCACGCGTTTACCTAACAGCGCCAGAACGCCCAACGCAAAGGCGATGTCCGTTGCTGCCGGGATCGCCCAGCCATCCCGGGCAATGGGATCCTGATAGTTAAAGGCCAGAAAGATGAGGGCCGGAACCACCATCCCACCGATGGCGGCAATCACCGGAAACGCCGCGCGCTGACGGCTTGCCAGGGAGCCCTGAACCAGCTCACGCTTGACCTCCAGCCCCACCAGCAGGAAAAAGACCGCCATCAGTGCATCGTTGATCCACAGCAGCATGTTCTTGTTGATTTCCAGCACGCCGACGCGTAACTCAACGGGTGTTTCCAGAAAAGCGTGATACAGGCCGCGGGTTGAGCCCAGGTTTGCCAGCAGCATAGCGATGGCTGCGGCCAGCATGAGTATGATGCCCCCAGAGGCCTCATTGCGGAAAAAACGATTCAAAAGTTTCACTATTACTCTCTCTTTTTACGACAATCCTTCGTTAAAACCATTATACGCACGGATATTCATCGGCAAAAGCAGGTTAATGTTAACTATAGACTCAGTTTTTTCGATCTGATTATTTCAGGGATAAAAAAGCCCGGAATCGCTTCCGGGCTTCGGGCACAACGTTAGCGAGTCAAATCGTCAAAGAATTTTTTCACGCCATCAAAGAAGCTTTTGGAGCGCGGGCTATTGTTTTCACCCGTTGGACCACCAAAGCTATCCTGCAGTTCTCTCAGCAGCTGCTTCTGTTTTTCGTTCAGGCCAACCGGGGTTTCTACCACCACGCGGCAAAGCAGGTCGCCCTGCGCGCCGCCACGGACAGATTTCACGCCTTTGCCGCGCATACGGAACAGCTTGCCGGTCTGGGTTTCGCCAGGCACTTTCAGGTTTACACGGCCATCCAGCGTTGGCACTTCAATCTCACCGCCCATCGCCGCCATCGCAAAGTTGATCGGCACTTCGCAGTACAGGTTGTTACCTTCACGCTCAAAAATCGCGTGCTGCTTCACCTGTACCTGAACGTACAGATCGCCTGCCGGTGCGCCATGCTCGCCTGCTTCGCCTTCGCCAGAGAGACGAATACGATCGCCGGTATCCACGCCCGCCGGGATTTTAACGGAGAGGGTTTTGGTCTTCTCGACGCGACCGTGACCGTGACATTTGTTGCACGGATCCTTGATCAGCGTACCGCGACCCTGACAGTGCGGACAGCTCTGCTGCACCGCGAAGAAGCCCTGACGCATCTGCACCTGACCGGAGCCGTGACAGGTTGGACAGGTCTGCGGCTTGGTGCCCACCTTCGCGCCGCTGCCGTGGCAAACGTCACACTCTTCCAGCGTCGGGATGCGGATCTCTTTCGTCACGCCACGGACCGCCTCTTCCAGCGTCAGCTCCATGTTGTAACGCAGGTCTGCGCCACGGGCTGCACGCTGGCGACCGCGGCCGCCGCCGAAGATATCGCCGAACACGTCACCAAAGATATCGCTGAAATCTGCGCCGCCGCCGCCAAATCCGCCGCCGCCCATACCGCCCTGTTCAAACGCGGCATGACCGTACTGATCGTAAGCCGCACGTTTCTGCGCATCGGTCAGGACTTCGTAGGCTTCTTTGATCTCTTTAAATTTGGCTTCGGCCTCTTTGTCACCCTGGTTGCGGTCCGGGTGATATTTCATGGCCAGGCGCTTGTACGCCTTTTTGATTTCACGCTCTTCCGCTGTTTTGGAAACGCCTAAAATCTCGTAATAGTCTTGCTTTGCCATCTTGTTTTATCTGCCCCTAACATGCGTGCACGGGCGGAGAGGAAACCTCTTCGCCCGTGCCAGTGTATTACCCGTTCAAAGGGCGATTATTTTTTGTCTTTCACTTCTTCAAACTCTGCGTCGACAACATCGTCATCTTTCGCGTTGTTCGCAGAAGCGTCAGCGCCTGCACCAGCCTGCTGCTGTGCGTGCTGCTGCTGTGCGATCTCCATCAGCTTCCCGGAAACCTGCGCCAGTGCCTGCATTTTCGCTTCGATATCAGCTTTGTCTTCGCCCTTCAGGGAAGCTTCCAGCGCGCTCAGTGCAGACTCGATAGCCGTTTTGTCGTCAGCTGGCAGTTTATCGCCCGCTTCTTCAACCTGCTTACGGGTGCTGTGCAGCAGATGGTCACCCTGGTTGCGGGTCTGAACCAGCTCTTCGAACTTACGGTCAGACTCGGCGTTCGCTTCTGCTTCGCGAACCATTTTCTGGATTTCTTCTTCGTTCAGACCAGAAGAGGCCTTGATGGTGATCTTCTGCTCTTTACCGCTGTTTTTGTCCTTCGCGGAAACGTGCAGGATACCGTCAGCATCGATGTCGAAGGTGACTTCGATCTGAGGCATACCGCGCGGCGCCGGGCTGATACCGTCGAGGTTAAACTGGCCCAGATCTTTGTTATCTGCGGCACGTTTACGCTCACCCTGCAGCACATGGATGGTTACCGCAGACTGGTTGTCTTCAGCGGTAGAGAACACCTGGCTGTGCTTGGTCGGGATGGTGGTGTTTTTGGCGATCAGTGGAGTCATCACACCGCCCATGGTTTCGATACCCAGAGACAGCGGGGTAACGTCCAGCAGCAGTACGTCTTTAACATCACCGGTCAGTACGCCGCCCTGAACAGCAGCACCGATAGCAACGGCTTCGTCCGGGTTAACGTCTTTACGCGGCTCTTTACCAAAGAATTCAGCGACTTTCTTCTGAACCATTGGCATACGAGTCTGACCACCTACCAGGATAACGTCCTGGATTTCAGATACGGACAGTCCCGCATCCTGCAGCGCAACTTTCAGCGGTTCGATGGAACGGTTAACCAGGTCTTCTACCAGGCTTTCCAGTTTCGCGCGAGTCACTTTGATGTTCATGTGTTTTGGACCGGTGGCGTCTGCAGTGATGTACGGCAGGTTCACGTCGGTCTGCTGCGCAGAAGAGAGCTCGATTTTCGCTTTTTCTGCGGCTTCTTTCAGGCGCTGCATCGCCAGCGGATCGTTACGCAGGTCAATGCCCTGATCTTTCTTAAATTCGTCAACGAGGTAGTTGATCATACGGCTGTCGAAGTCTTCACCACCCAGGTGGGTATCACCGTTGGTTGCCAGAACTTCGAAGGTTTTTTCGCCGTCAACTTCGTCGATTTCGATAATAGAGATATCGAAAGTACCACCACCCAGGTCGTATACCGCGATGGTGCGGTTGCCAACTTCTTTATCCAGACCGTAAGCCAGTGCCGCTGCGGTTGGTTCGTTGATGATACGTTTGACTTCCAGACCCGCGATACGGCCCGCGTCTTTGGTCGCCTGACGCTGTGCATCGTTGAAGTAGGCTGGTACAGTGATAACCGCTTCAGTTACCGGCTCACCCAGGTAATCTTCCGCCGTTTTCTTCATTTTTTTCAGCACTTCAGCAGAGATCTGCGGCGGTGCCATTTTCTGACCTTTAACATCAATCCAGGCGTCGCCGTTTTCAGCGCCGATGATTTTGTACGGCATGATAGCTTCATCACGCTGAACTTCTTCGTCCTGGAAGCGACGGCCAATCAGGCGCTTAATCGCAAACAGCGTGTTTTGCGGGTTTGTCACTGCCTGACGTTTAGCCGGCTGACCAACCAGAGTTTCACCATCCTGGGTATAGGCAATGATAGAAGGCGTGGTGCGATCGCCCTCGGCATTCTCCAGCACACGTGCAGTAGTGCCGTCCATAATCGCTACACAAGAGTTGGTAGTACCCAGGTCGATACCAATAATTTTACCCATCTAAACGTCTCCACTATAAATTCGGTCAACATGTGGTTGTGTACCTGTAATAAGGGCAAAAGGTGCTTTTTCAACTGCCCAGATTTGAATTTTTTCAGGTCCACACACTGCGGTTGACTACAAGATGGGGTCGCAACGGCATCCATCAAGGGGGATGGATAAAAAATTTTTTAATTTCACCCTGATTAGATCATAGACGGCATCGATGGCGCCCATTATGATGCCGCGCCCCGCCAGGGAGTATTGGCGTGGGAACCACTATTTCACCATATTAATGATGATTTTTTTGAGGACTTATGGGCAACACTAAGTTGGCTAATCCGGCTCCGCTGGGCCTGATGGGTTTTGGCATGACCACCATTCTGCTGAACCTGCATAATATCGGGATGTTCCCGATGGATGGCGTTATCCTGGCGATGGGCATTTTTTATGGCGGTATCGCACAGATCTTCGCGGGCCTGCTGGAATATAAGAAAGGCAATACCTTCGGTTTAACCGCATTTACCTCTTACGGTTCATTCTGGCTGACCCTGGTCGCCATTCTGTTGATGCCGAAAATGGGCCTGGCCGATGCGGCTAATACACCGTTCCTGGGTGTCTACCTGGGCCTGTGGGGCGTCTTCACGCTGTTCATGTTCTTCGGCACGCTGGTAGGTAACCGCGCGCTGCAGTTCGTCTTCCTGAGCCTGACCGTGCTGTTCGCCCTGCTGGCAGTGGGTCACCTGGTGGATAACGGCGAAGCCATTATCCACGTGGCGGGCTGGGTTGGCCTGGTCTGCGGCGCCAGCGCCATCTACCTGGCAATGGGTGAAGTCCTGAACGAGCAGTTCGGTCGCACCGTTCTGCCGATTGGTGAAAAACACTGATCCCCTTCGTGCCCGCTCCGCGGGCACGAAATCTCTCCGGCGTTTATCCGCGAACGGAGCTAGCCAGTTCCGGCACCTCTTTCTCTATCATCCCCTGCCGTAGCCAAATTCCCAGCGCCAGCCCCATCAACGAGAGCGCCAGCACATACCAGGCGGGTGCCATTGGCGACACGCCCATCAGTAGGGTTACGGCAACCGGCGTCAGGCCGCCGAAGATGGCGTACGAAACGTTATAGGAGAACGAAATACCGGTGAAGCGCACCTCTGGCGGGAAGGCGCGGACCATCACGTACGGCACAGCGCCCACCACACCCACGCAAAGCCCTACCGTGCCATACAGTAGGAACAGCTGTTCAGGATGGCTGCCCGCAAGATGGTAAAACGCCCAGCTCGACCCGGCCAGCAGCAGGCTGCCAATAATAAAGGTCAGGCTGGAGCCGATACGATCCACCGCCAGCCCGGCAATCAGGCAGCCAAAGCAGAGCATGATGGTTGCAATGCTATTAGCCTGCAACGTCACCGCCGGCGCAAAGCCGTACTGTTTTTGCAGCCAGACCGGCGACATCAAAATCACCACCACGATACCCGCCGAGAGCAGCCAGGTGAGCAGCATTGACACCACCACCGCCTTTCTGTGCCGCACCACCACCGCTTTCACCGGCAGCTCCTGCGCCAGCGCCTTACGCTGCTGCATCTCAAGGAATACCGGTGTCTCCTGCAGCCAGCGGCGCAGATACATGGCGACCAGGCCAAACGCGCCGCCCAGCAGGAATGGAATACGCCAGCCCCAGTCGTGTACCGCCTGTTGGGTCATGCTGGTATTCACCAGCGTCGCCACCACCGAGCCCAGCAGAATGCCGACGGTCAGCCCTGCGGTCAGCGTGCCGCAGGCAATGCCGATCCGCCGGGCCGGAACATGTTCCGCCACAAATACCCATGCCCCAGGCACTTCACCACCGATCGCCGCACCCTGCAGGATGCGCATCAGTAACAGCAGGATCGGCGCGAGAATGCCCATGGAGGCATAGGTTGGCAACAGGCCAATCGCCAGGGTGGGTACCGCCATCAGCAGGATGCTAAGGGTGAACATCTTCTTACGCCCGACCAGATCGCCGAAGTGGGCCATTACGATGCCGCCCAGCGGACGCGCCAGATAACCGGCGGCGAAAATGCCAAAGGTCTGAACCTGACGCAGCCATTCGGGAATGTCAGGCGGGAAGAACAGCTCCCCGACGACAGCGGCAAAGAAGACGAAAATGATGAAGTCATAAAACTCCAGCGCGCCGCCGAGTGCGGCAAGCGTGAGGGTTTTATAATCCTGACGATTGAGAGTCCGGTTGTAATGTGGCATAGCGAACCATTCTGGGCTGAATTATTGGATTATATTTACAGCGATCGTAAAGAAAAAATTACTATACCGTAAATCAATCAGCACGCTACCATCGTTACAGCTTATGTCACATTATTGTTAATTTCAGGAGATTGTTTCACGCCTCGCGCTTTTCGGGCGAAAAGCTGCTACCACCTGCGGATCGGTTTCGACATAAGGCCCTTCAAGAAGCTGTACACAATACGGTACACTGGCAAAGATCCCCGCCACCACCACTTTGCCGTCAGCCTCTTTAACGCCTTCCAGCGTCTCTTTAATCGATTTCGGCTGGCCTGGTAAATTGAGGATCAGCGCCTGCTTGCGGATCACCCCGACCTGGCGTGACAGGATTGCCGTTGGCACAAAGTGTAGACTTATCTGGCGCATCTGTTCGCCAAAGCCCGGCATTTCGCGGTCGGCAATGGCAAGCGTTGCGTCCGGGGTCACATCGCGTCGTGCCGGACCGGTGCCGCCGGTTGTCAGCACCAGATGACAGCTCATTTCATCCACCAGTTCACACAGGGTTTGCTCAATGACGGCCTGCTCGTCCGGGATCAGACGGGTTTGTACTTCAAACGGCGTAGTCAGGGCAGACGCCAGCCAGGCTTCCAGCGCGGGGATGCCTTTATCTTCATAGACACCGCTGGAGGCGCGATCTGAGACGGAAACTAAGCCAATGCGTAAGGTATTCATATCCATTCCATTCAAACAATACAGATTGAGGGGAATGATACACGCAGGAAGGCGATTCAGACAGGGTATGAGAGAGGTAGCGTGACCGGGAGCCCGGTCACGCTGGAATGATTACAGCAGGTCGCCGATCATTTTTTCCAGTTTTTCCTGGTCGATGGCAAACTTACGGATACCGTCCGCCAGTTTGTCTACCGCCATTGGATCCTGGTTGTGCTGCCACAGGAACTCAGATTCAGTGATGCGCTCTGGACGGGCTTTCACTTCACCGCTGAAGCTCAGCTTACGCTCGATGGTACCTTCGCTTTCTGCCAGCTCTTTCAGCAGCGCAGGTGCGATGGTCAGGCGGTCACAGCCAGCCAGTTCCAGGATCTCACCCACGTTACGGAAGCTTGCGCCCATCACCACGGTTTCATAACCGTGATGTTTGTAGTACTCGTAAATCTCGGTAACGGAAACCACACCCGGATCTTCCGCTGCCGCGTACTCTTTCTTATCGGTGTTGGCTTTGTACCAGTCCAGAATACGGCCCACGAATGGCGAGATCAGGTAGACGCCCGCTTCTGCGCACGCACGCGCCTGCGCGAAGGAGAACAGCAGGGTCAGGTTACAGTTGATGCCCTCTTTTTCCAGCTGCTCAGCAGCGCGGATGCCCTGCCAGGTGGAAGCCAGTTTGATCAGGATACGGTCGTTGCTGATACCCGCATCGTTGTACAGTTTGATCAGGCGTTTGGCTTTCGCGATGGAGGCTTCGGTGTCGTAAGACAGACGCGCATCCACTTCAGTGGAGATACGGCCCGGAACCAGTTTCAGGATCTCCAGACCGATGTTCACAGCCAGTTTGTCGGTAGCATCCACTACCTGCTGTGCGCGATCGCTGCTCTGGCTTTTCGCCCAGGCAACAGCATCGTCGATCAGTTTACGGTATTCAGGGATCTGTGCAGCGTTAAGGATCAGAGAAGGGTTCGTTGTGGCATCCTGCGGCTGGTACAACTTCATTGCCGCGATATCTCCGGTGTCAGCGACAACAGTCGTGAACTGACGAAGGGAGGTTAATTTATCCGTCATGATAGTGTTTCTCTTTAACTTGCCCTGGATAATTCGCGTTACCAGCAAGATGCCAGAAACGGAAAAATGACAGGTTTACTTGTTAGGGGGATGTAACCGGTCTGCCCTGATGATAACACGACGGAAGGTCAGCGCAACCGCAGACAATGCGCTGAAGGATACTGTGATAAACTCGGCAAAATAACAGATTACCCATTCACTGTTTGTTCAATCGCTCGAAGCGATTACCTATGCACTTTGGCATCAACAAGAGGGACGTTAGTGCCTGATTATCTGTCGTTTATTAATGAAATCCTGTGGGGTTCAGTGATGATATACCTGCTTTTTGCGGCAGGTCTTTGGTTCACTGTTCGCAGCGGGTTTATTCAATTTAGCGCCCTTCCTCAACTGCGCATTAATCTGAAAAATAGCCTGAGCCCGCAGCCGGGAGGCTTAACCTCGTTCCAGGCGCTCTGCACCAGCCTGGCGGCCCGGCTCGGCAGCGGTAACCTGGCCGGGGTCGCGCTGGCCATCTCCGCTGGCGGCCCAGGGGCGATATTCTGGATGTGGATGACCGCCATTATCGGTATGGCGACCTCCTTCGCAGAGTGCTCGCTGGCACAGCTATATAAGGAAGCGGATAAACAGGGGCAATTTCGCGGTGGCCCAGCCTGGTACATGGCCCGGGGTCTCGGCATGCGCTGGATGGGCGTGCTCTTTTCACTCTTTTTGCTCGTCGCTTACGGTCTTATTTTTAACACTGTCCAGGCCCACTCGGTGGCCCATGCGCTGCGCTTCGCCTTTGACTGCCCGGAAATCATCACCGGCGGCATGCTGGCCGCGTTCACGCTGCTGGTGATCGTCACCGGCATCAAAGGCGTCGCCCGGCTGATGCAGTGGATGGTGCCGGCGATGGCGCTGCTGTGGCTCATGACCAGCCTGATCATCTGCGCCTGGCATGCCGAACAGTTACCTGCCGTCTTCAGCCTGATCGTCAAAAGCGCCTTTGGCTGGCGCGAAGCAGCCGCCGGGGCGCTGGGCTACACCCTGAGTCAGGCCCTGACGGCGGGTTTCCAGCGCGGCATGTTTTCCAACGAAGCGGGCATGGGCTCAACCCCGAATGCCGCAGCCGCCGCCGCCTCCTGCCCCCCTCACCCGGCCTCTCAGGGGCTGGTGCAGATGATCGGCGTCTTCGTCGATACCATCATTATCTGCACCGCCAGCGCCATGATCGTGCTGCTGGCAGGGCCGATGGATCTGCCGGCAGATACCGCAGGCATACAGCTGCTGCAACAGGCGCTGATAAACCTGACCGGGGGCTGGGGAGCCGGATTTGTAGGGTTTATCCTTATCCTGTTCGCGTTCAGCTCCATCGTGGTGAATTACATCTATGCCGAAAATAATCTGATCTTTCTGCATCCCGATGCCCGGCGATCGCGCTGGGTATTACGGGGCGGCGTTGTGCTGATGGTGCTGCTCGGATCGCTGTTAAGCCTGCCGATGGTCTGGCAGCTGGCGGATATCATCATGGCCCTGATGGCCATCGCCAACCTGACAGCTATCCTGCTGCTCTCCCCGGTGGTGACCCTGATTGCCCGGGACTATCTGCGTCAGCGCAAGCTGGGCGTCCAGCCGGTCTTTGATGCCTCGCGTTATCCCGAGATTGAAGAACAGCTCGCCCCCGGCGCCTGGGATGATTTGCCGCGTCAATAACAGCCATCGATCAATCGAGGCGGTTTTTTTGTTAAAATCGCACCAAATCTCCTGCAAGGACTGGATATGCTGATTCTGATTTCACCTGCCAAAACGCTCGACTACCAGAGCCCACTTGCCACCGAGCGCTATACCCAGCCGGAACTGCTGGATCACTCGCAACAGCTGATCCACGAAGCGCGTAAACTTTCGGCTCCGCAAATTGCGACCCTGATGAGCATCAGCGACAAGCTGGCGGATCTCAATGCCACCCGTTTCCACGAATGGCAGCCCGATTTCACCCCATCCAACGCGCGTCAGGCGATTCTGGCCTTTAAAGGCGATGTTTATACCGGTCTGCAGGCAGAAACCTTCAGCGAAGCGGATTTTGATTTTGCCCAGCAGCATTTACGTATGCTCTCCGGCCTGTATGGCGTGCTGCGCCCGCTGGATCTTATGCAACCTTACCGTCTGGAGATGGGGATCCGCCTGGAAAACGCGAGAGGGAAGGATCTCTATCAGTTCTGGGGCGAGACCATCACCGACACGCTGAACGCGGCGCTGAAGGCGCAGGGCGACAACGTCCTGATCAACCTGGCATCCGATGAATACTACAAATCGGTCAAACCGAAAAAGCTGAACGCGGAGATCGTCAAGCCTGTCTTCCTGGACGAGAAGAATGGCAAATTCAAAGTGATCAGCTTCTACGCCAAAAAAGCGCGCGGGCTGATGAGCCGCTACATCATTGAAAACCGTCTGACCCAGCCAGAGCAACTGAAAGCATTCGACAGCGAAGGCTATTTCTTTGATGAGGAAGCATCAGGGAAAGGTGAGCTGGTGTTTAAGCGCCACGAGCAGTAAAGCAAAACCCCGCCGGTTGGCGGGGTAATTTTAATGGTGTTTCCGGTCCGGTCCCGGACGGTGATCGTCATGACGATCGTGATGGCGATTATCGTGATGCTCGCCATGCGGATGCCAGCGATTGTCCCGCCACTCGTAGTGAGATTTCCACCAGTCATGGTCACGCCAGTGGCCGCCATCCCAGTAGTGTCCACGATTATCCTGATCGCCAATTTGCAGTTTGACCGCCGGTACCAGGGTAATTTCAGAGGCCTGAGCCGCCATCGGAGCCACCAGCATCAGAGAAAGCGCGATCAGCACAGGTTTCAGTTTCGACATAGGTTACTCCTTATTGATCTTGCCCGATGTGGGCCGATGTAAGGAGATTACGCGAGAGGCATGGAGGTTGTTATTCTCTGCAATCCTATTCTGTAAGTGTCCGCATTTATTGGGAATTTCTACTTTTTCCCTGCTATTTCTCTCCTTAATTTCTCCATAAAAAAGCCGGGTAACGCAGAGGCGTCCCCGGCTGGATTATGCGACATGGTGCCCGGCGGCGCTGTGCTTGCCGGGCCTACAATTCGAGCTCGTGTAGGCCGGGTAAGCGAAGCGCCACCCGGCAACAAACAATCACCCGCGCGTCATCATCAACTTACGCAGCGCCGCAAAATCGGCCGGCAGGTTGTGCGACAGCAGCGGCAGATCGGCACGTTCGGCCAGCTCTTTCGGCAGCGGCAGGGAATCGCCCAGGATCGCGTCCACGCTCTCTTTGAACTTCGCCGGGTGCGCGGTGCCGAGGAACAGGCCGTACTCGCCCGGGTTCAGCTGATCGCGCAGGGCGCGATACGCCACCGCGGCATGCGGTTCAGAGACGTAGCCCAGCTGCTTCAGCTCACGCATTGTCTCTTTGGTGGTTTCGTCAGTCACCGCAGCGTAGCCCAGCTCATTCAGACGCCAGATTTTACGGCGGAACAGCTCCTCCACACGCGGCCAGTTATTAGGCTGTGACACATCCATCGCGTTAGACAGGGTGGCCTGCGTCGCGTTTGGCGTCCACTTGCCCTCTTTCAGGAAACGGGGAACGGTGTCGTTGGCGTTGGTGGCCGCGATAAAGCGTTTCACCGGCAGGCCCAGAGACTTCGCCAGCAGGCCGGCTGTCAGATCGCCAAAGTTGCCGCTCGGCACCGAGATCACCAGCTGATTACGCGCTTCCTGCGGCAGTTGCGCCACCGCCTCGAAGTAATAGCAGATCTGCGCCAGCAGGCGGCTGATGTTGATGGAGTTGGCGGAGTTCAGACCCAATGCCACTTTCAGCTCTTCATCATCGAAGGCCTGCTTAACCAGCGCCTGACAGGCATCGAAATCCCCGTCGATAGCGACGGTTTCAATGTTGCCGCCGAGCGTACAGAAGAGTTTTTCCTGCAGCGGGCTGATTTTACCCTGCGGGTAGAGGATCACGACGCGAACGTTTTTCAGGCCGTAGAAGGCATGCGCCACCGCCGCCCCGGTATCGCCGGAGGTGGCGGTCAGGATGGTTACTGGCTTATCACCGCTGATGTGAGTCAGCATCTGCGCCATAAAGCGGCCGCCAAAATCTTTAAATGCCAGCGTCGGGCCGTGGAACAGCTCAAGGCAGCCGACGTCCGGCTCGACCTGGCTTACCGGTGCCGGGAAGGCAAAGGCCGCGCGAACGCGCTCTTCCAGCAGCTCCTTCGGGATTTCGTCGCCAATAAAGGCGGAAAGAATTTTGGTGCTGCGGGTGACGAAATCCTCCTTCAGCATCTCGTCAATTTCCGTCAGACCGAATTCTGGCAGATCGTGCGGGAAGAACAGCCCCTGGTTTTTGCCCAGCCCCTGCGTTACTGCCTGTGCAAAACTTACCTGCTCGTTATGATCTTTAAGATTGTAGAGTTTCATCGTTTATCCCAGTACTCGTGCGCCCGCCGTATCCAGACGGCAAATATGAACAAAGCCTTCCTGATTTTGCAGGTAATTTTTCTCCAGCCAACCTGCTACCCGCTCAGCCGTATCCGGTTTGTCGCACAGCGCAAACAGGGTCGGTCCGGAACCGGAGATGCCGCAGGCCAGCGCGCCAATATCCAGTGCGGCGCTGCGTGCCTCGTCAAAGCCAGGCAGCAGCTTAGTGCGGTACGGCTCGGCAATAACATCCTTCATCAGTTTTGCTGCAAGCCCTGGCTGACGGGTATAGCAGGCATGAATAAAGCCCGCCAGATGACGGCCATGAGCGATGCAGTCCTGACGGCGATACTGCGCCGGCAGAATAGCGCGCGCTTCCGCGGTCGACACTTTGATGCCCGGATAGGCCAGCACCCACAGCCACTCATCAAAGCCTGGCACCTGCTGGCTGATGATGCCGTTCTCTTCGATCATCAACTGCATGCCGCCCAGGAAACAGGGGGCAACATTATCATAATGAATGCTGCCGGAGATGCGCCCTTCCAGCTCGCCCATCAGGGCCAGCAGGCGGGTGTTATTCAGCGGCTTGCCGCAATGTTCGTTCATCGCCACCAGCGCAGCGACGACAGAACAGGCGCTGGAGCCCAGCCCGGAGCCAATCGGCATGCTTTTTTCCAGCGTCATGGCAACAGGGACGTTTTTACCGATCTCCTGACAAAAACGCTCCCAGCACTGATAGACAATATTTTCCCGCGGTTCGCTCGGCAGCTTGCTGGCGAAACGCCCGACGTTATTCAGACTGAAGCTGTCCGCCGCTTCTACCGTAACCGTATCACCCAGCAATGCGCCATTCACCGGCGTCACCGCCGCGCCCAGCACATCAAATCCGACGCTCATATTGGCGCTGGAAGCCGGGGCATAAACTTTGACCATGTTAAACTCCTAACTTCCATGACAGGGTACGCAGCAGATCGGCAAACACGCCCGCCGCCGTCACATCATTCCCCGCGCCATAGCCGCGAAGGACCAACGGCAGTGGCTGATAATAGTGGCTGTAAAACGCGAGGGCGTTTTCGCCGTTTTTCACTTTGAACAGCGGATCGTTACCGTCGACCGCCGCCACTTTGACACGGCAGACGCCATCTTCTTCAATGTTGCCAACATAGCGCAATACCTTGCCTTCATCACGGGCTTTTGCGACCCGGGAGGCGAAAGCGTCATCCAGCTGCGGCAGATTCGCCATAAAGGTGGCGACATCGCCAGAGTGGTCAAAACTCTCCGGCAGAACCGGTTCAATGACGATATCCGACAGCTCCAGCTCACGTCCCGTTTCGCGGGCGAGGATCAGCAGCTTGCGCGCCACATCCATGCCGGAGAGATCGTCACGCGGATCGGGCTCGGTGTAGCCCAGCTCACGCGCCATTTTGGTCGCTTCCGACAGGCTCATGCCTTCATCCAGCTTGCCAAAGATAAAGGAGAGCGAGCCCGACAGAATGCCGGAGAAACGCTGCAGTTCATCCCCGGCATTGAGCAGGTTTTGCAGGTTTTCGATAACCGGCAGCCCGGCGCCGACGTTGGTGTCGTAGAGGAACTTACGACGGGATTTCGCCGCCGCGTGACGCATCTGATGGTAGTAATCCATCGACGAGGTGTTGGCCTTTTTGTTTGGCGTCACCACGTGGAAACCTTCGCGCAGGAAGTCGGCATACTGATCGGCCACCGCCTGGTGGGAGGTACAGTCGACAATCACCGGGTTCAGCAGATGATACTCCTTCACCAGACGGATCAGGCGGCCCAGATTAAACGGCTCTTTCGCCTCCGCCAGCTCAGCCTGCCAGTTCTCGAGGTTCAGCCCGTGAACGTTGGTCAGCAACGCTTTGGAGTTCGCAATGCCGCAGACGCGCAGATCGATATGCTTTTTCTTCAGCCACTCCTGCTGGCGCTTCAGCTGCGCCAGTAACGCACCGCCGACACCGCCGACGCCAATCAGGAACACCTCGATTACCTGATCGGTGTTAAACAGCATCTGATGGGTAACGCGCACGCCGGTGGTCGCATCGTCGTTATTCACCACCACGGAGATGGAGCGCTCTGAGGAGCCCTGGGCAATGGCAACAATATTGATGTTTGCCCGCGCCAGCGCCGCAAAGAACTTCGCGGAGATGCCGCGCAGGGTGCGCATACCGTCGCCCACCACCGAGATAACGGCCAGGCGTTCCTGTATGGAGAGCGGCTCCAGCAGCTCCTCTTTCAGCTCCAGGTAAAATTCCTCTTCCAGCGCCCGGCGCGCACGCAGGCAGTCGGCCTGGTGTACGCAGAAGCTGATGCTGTATTCCGAGGAGGACTGGGTGATTAACACCACCGAGATGCCGTTGCGCGACATGGCCGCAAACACGCGCGCCGCCATGCCAACCATCCCTTTCATGCCTGGCCCGGAGACGCTGAACATCGCCATATTATTGAGGTTGGAGATACCTTTTACCGGCAGACCATCTTCATTGCTGCTGGCGCCAATCAGCGTGCCTGGCGCCTGTGGATTACCGGTGTTTTTAATCAGGCAGGGGATCTGGAACTGGGCGATAGGGGCGATAGTACGAGGGTGAAGCACTTTGGCGCCAAAGTAGGAGAGCTCCATCGCCTCCTGATAAGACATCGACTTCAGCAGGCGGGCATCGGGCACCTGCCGGGGGTCGCAAGTATACACGCCGTCGACGTCAGTCCAGATCTCACAACAGTCGGCCCGCAGGCAGGCAGCCAGCACGGCGGCGGAGTAGTCGGAACCGTTACGGCCCAGCACCACCAGCTCCCCTTTTTCATTCCCGGCGGTGAAGCCCGCCATCAGGATCATATGGTCAGCAGGAATTTTGCCTGCCGCAATGCGACGGGTAGATTCGGCAATATCTACGGTAGATTCGAGGTAATGGCCAACAGCGAGCAGTTTTTCGACGGGATCGATCACCGTGACGTTATGACCACGGGCTTCCAGCAGACCCGCCATAATGGCGATAGAGAGTTTTTCACCACGGCAGATCAGCGCCGCGTTGATGCTGTCCGGGCACTGCCCCAACAGGCTGATACCATGCAGAACGTGTTTAATCTGAGCGAACTCTTGCTCAACGAAGGCTTTCAGTTGGGCGTGGGGAAAGCCAGGCTGTGCATCCGCCAGGCCCTGTAGCAGGCTGGCAAAGATCTGCTCAGCGTCGCTGATGTTCACCAGTGCATCCTGACCCCCGATGGTTTTTTCAATCATCGCCACCAGGTGATTGGTAATTTTAGCCGGGGCAGAGAGAACCGTCGCCACCTGCCCCTGCCTGGCATTACTCTCCAGGATGTCGGCAACACGCAGAAATCGTTCTGCATTTGCCACTGATGTACCGCCGAACTTCAACACTCGCATGGTTGTTACCTCGTGATCTTTAGCCGAAAAAAAAGCCCGCACTGTTCAGGTGCGGGCTTTTTCTTTTCTTTCCTGTACGCGTCAGCCCGCACCGTTACCTGTGGTAATGATGATGGTGGTGGTAATGGTGGTGATGCTGATGTGTTTCATGGATGTTGTGTACTCTGTCATTATTATCTGTCTGTGCTGTCTGACTCTATTGGTTAAAGCATACGTGCCGGTAAGTCAACGAATTTCTAATTTGATCACATTTTCCGGCCCTTTCACGTATCTCTACCTGAGTTTTTATTTCCGTCCGGATCGGACCGTGCACTGCACACTTTTTGGAGCATTCAACCATAACAAAAAAGTATGACAGCGTTTTACTCTGCCAGTTTTTTTTCGATATCGTGCAGTAATCGGTGCAACATTGCCGTGTCTCGCTGACCTAACAGACCTAACCGCTGCTGTAGCCACTCCGCCATTTTCTGATCGTCGGCGACATTCAGCGAGGTCAGCAGGCGTTCGGTACGCGTACGCAAAGCAGAAAGCTGGTTTTCATCCACCTCAGCCGGAGGTGAAGCAGGATTTTGCATCAAGGATGCTAATTGATAGCAATACACCATCACGGCCTGACCTAAATTTAGCGACGGATAATCTGCCACCATCGGCACGCCGGTCAGCACGTCCGCAAGTGCCAGTTCCTCGTTCGTCAGGCCGGAATCTTCCCGGCCAAAAACCAGCGCCATGTTGGGCAGCCACTGGCTTTTTTCTGCCAGTAAAGGCACCAGTTCAGCGGGCGTGGCGTAGTAATGAAACTTAGATCGGCTGCGGGCGGTGGTAGCGACGGTAAAAGAGATATCGTGCAGCGCGTCGGCCAGAGTTTCGTAAGTAGTTAAATTATCAAGGATATCTCCCGCCCCATGGGCAACCCAACGTGCCGCAGGTTCGTTGTGCGCATCGCTGGCGACAATACGTAAATCGGTAAACCCCATGGTCTTCATTGCCCGTGCGGCGGCGCCGATATTTTCTGCTCTTGCTGGGGATACCAGTACGATAGACAAATGCATTTATGCTCTCTTTTTAGGCAGTTAGCCGATAAAAATGTGATACGCATCATCATATTACGCATCACGAATTTACAAATTCGCAACAGAAATCACCGAAATAGCGTTTCACTACAAATTAAAAATACTAAACTATTTCATGAATGAACTTTAAGGGATAATGTTAATGAATAACGCTTATCCCTATGTTTAATAATGATAATGATTTCTCAGGTTCAATGTTGACATTGGATTCACCTTGTTTATTAATTAACGGTCGCAACTAGTTGGTTTGTTGAAAATTTGTGACAAAGGCTAGCGATCCGCTACGATGATTTCATCAAACTGTTAACGTGCTACAATTGAACTTGATATATGTCAACGAAGCGTAGTTTTATTGGGTGTCTGGTGTCACTTAGCCTGTTATGTTGCTGTTAAAATGGTTAGGATGACAGCCGTTTTTGACACTGTCGGGTCCAGAGGGAAAGTACCCACGACCAAGCTAATGATGTTGTTGACGTTGATGGAAAGTGCATCAAGAACGCAATTACGTACTTTAGTCACGTTACGCCGGTCATGTTAATTTGTGGCATGTATCAGGCAGGTCAGGGACTTTTGTACTTCCTGTTTCGATTTAGTTGGCAATTTAGGTAGCAAACATGCAGACCCCGCACATTCTTATCGTTGAAGACGAGTTGGTAACACGCAACACGTTAAAGAGCATTTTCGAAGCAGAAGGCTACGATGTCTTTGAAGCGACCGATGGCGCAGAGATGCATCAGATCCTTTCTGAAAATGATATCAACCTGGTTATCATGGACATCAACCTGCCGGGTAAAAACGGCCTTCTGCTGGCACGTGAACTGCGTGAACAGGCGAACGTTGCGTTAATGTTCCTGACTGGCCGCGATAACGAAGTTGATAAAATTCTTGGCCTGGAAATCGGCGCGGATGACTATATCACCAAACCGTTTAACCCACGCGAGTTAACCATTCGTGCACGCAACCTGCTGTCCCGCACCATGAACCTGGGCACGGTCAGCGAAGAGCGTCGTAGCGTAGAAAGCTACAAATTCAACGGCTGGGAACTTGATATTAATAGCCGTTCTCTGGTGAGCCCGCAGGGCGACCAGTACAAACTGCCGCGCAGCGAATTCCGCGCCATGCTGCACTTCTGCGAAAACCCGGGCAAGATCCAGTCCCGTGCAGAACTGCTGAAAAAAATGACCGGCCGTGAGCTGAAGCCGCACGACCGTACCGTTGACGTGACTATCCGCCGTATTCGTAAACACTTCGAATCCACGCCGGATACACCAGAAATCATCGCCACCATTCATGGTGAAGGCTATCGTTTCTGCGGCGACCTGCAGGAATAATTCTGCACATAAGTCATAAAAAACGGCGCCCTGGCGCCGTTTTTTTATTTCCATAACCGCATCGTATCTTTATCCGTTGACCCGGATGGCACCGTGCGCTTCGGCTGGGAGAGCGAGTACCAGTCAAAGTGGCGCGTGAGATACATTACCGTAAACAGGGCCAGCGCCAGCACCGCAGAGCCCAGCAGCAACGCACTCTCTTCTGAACGCAGCAGGAACCACATCACCACGTCCAGCCCCAGCAGCGCCAGTACAAACAGGCCACTGCGTTTCCAGCTTTTCAGCACTGCCTGCAGATAGACGCCGTTCATTAGCGCCCCCACCAGGCTGGCGATAATCCATGCGGGAGTAAAGCCCACATGCTCAGACAACGCCAGCAGCACCAGATAGAACAGCACCAGCGCCAGCCCCACCAGCAGGTACTGCATCGGGTGCAGCCGCAATCCGGTTAAAGTTTCAAAGACGAAGAAGGCCATAAACGTCAAAGCAATCAGTAAAATGGCGTACTTAATCGCGCGGTCGGTCAGCTGATACTGATCCGCGGGGGTCGCCACCGTGACGCTAAACGCCGGGATCGCACTCCATTCAGGGACCTCGTTGTCGTTGAACCAGCCCGCCAGGTTGTTCGCAAACCAGCTGCTTTTCCAGTTTGCCTGGAAACCAGACGCGCTAATCTCGTGCTTAACCGGCAGGTAATTGCCCATAAAGCTCGGGTGCGGCCAGTTACTGTTCAGGGTCATTTCGCTGTTACGCCCCACCGGAACCACGGCAAAGCTGCCGGTACCAGCCAGATTGAGCGACATCTCCAGCGAGACGGTTTTTGCCGCCAGCGCGTTGTCGGTCAGTGGGATGTGAATGCCGGATAACGCCCCGTACACCCCGGCGCCAGGCTCGATGCTTAACGTCTCACCATTGATTTTTGAGATGCTCACTGCCCCTATCCCGCGCGCATCCCCGACGCCGACCACGATAAACGGCTTGCCGAGCGTCATCGTCTCACCCTGCAACTCCGCCAGTTTTTCCGTCGTAAACTGCGCTTTAATGTTGAGATCGGTATTCCAGATTTGCCCGTCATAGATGCCGATATTGCGCGTCTGCACGTGCTGATTGCCCTCAACCAGTAGCGTCTCCGGCAGGATAAAGTGCATATAACGCTTCTTATACTCCACCTTTTTCGCCTCTTCCTGTTTGTAATAGACCTCCGTTACCGGAATGGCGATGAGCGGGCCCACCAGCTGCTGTGGGCCGCTGGTACTCTGGCGAAGGGTGTTTTCGACCTCGTTGCGATAGCTCTCGCGCTCCGAAATCAGATTACCCACCAGCATCAGTGGGACGAGTAACAGCAGAATGCACCCCAACAGGGTGCTGACTTTCCAGAACAGGGGGGATTTCATATCAGGTCTCCTTTGTGATGAGGAGAGCCTAACCAGGCTATGTGGGGCCAGTTTGAAGTTATGTGAAGGGACGGTGAAGTATCAGGGTGGCCGTCACGCCGCCGTCAGTCCGGTTGCGCAGATCGATGCTCCCCTGATGCAGACGCGCCACCTCCAGCACAAAGGCCAGCCCCAGCCCGCTGCTTTTTAATCCGTTCTCGCGCGGGAGGGAGTAGAAGCGCTCAAAGATTCGCGCCTGCGCATAATCCGGGATGCCGCTTCCGTTATCCGTCACGGTGATGGTGACCTGCCTGAACGCCTGCGTAGCGGCAAGCTGGATCGCCCCACCCGGCGGGGTAAAGTCGATAGCGTTATCCAGTAAATTGCCCAGCGCCTGCTCAAGCAGATCGGCATCGCCCTCCACGCAGCACCCGCTCCTTTGCCAGTTCAGGGTGATGTTTCGGGAGGCCAGCGTCGCCGCGCGCGCATCGGCAAGGCGTGTAAACAGCTCATCAATGCTGACACTGACCGGAACGATCTCGACCCTGTTTTCCAGTCTGGCCTGAGCGAGAAGTTTTTCAACCAGCGACTGCATACGCGCGTTCTGCGCCAGGATATTATCAATAAACCGCGCCGCCACCTGCGGCGGGGGCTGCTCTGCCAGGATCTCCGCCGCACCGCGGATCGCGGCCAGCGGGCTCTTCAGTTCGTGGGTGAGCGCATGCACATAATTTTCGATATCATTTTTTCCCTCCAGACGAACACGCATGTTCTCCAGCGCCTGCGCCAGTTTGCGCAATTCACTGCTGCCCGGATCGGGCAACGGCAGCGGGGTATCATTGGTCACCGAGTCGGCATAGCGCGACAGGGTGTTAATCGAGCGGTTGATCCACCATGCCACCGCCAGACCAATGAGCAACGCAATCCCCAGCAGCGCCCCGCCGGCCCACAGGATCCGTCGCTCGCTGCGCTGGATCACCGGCGCCATCGCGCTATTGGGCTTGCCAACCGACAACACGCCGATAATCTTGCCCCGATCGACCACCGGCGCGGCAACGTACATGACCGTGCTCTCCGGATCCTGCGGATCGCTCGGCGTACTGCGGGCGCCATACTCCCCGCGCAGCGTCAGCCAGACGTCGTTCCAGCGCGCGTAATCCTTCCCCACGGCCAGACCGGCGGAGTCAAATACCACCCGGCCGCGGGCATCGGTCATGTAGACGTGATACTCGTTACGCACCTTATGAATGCCACCAATATTGGCGCGAAACGGGCGCTGGTGGAGCCGGGAAAAGGCCTGCGCCAGCTTGCCCTCCTGTGGGTTGCCTGCCAGCAGATCGTCTCGTCCCACTTCCGCCAGCAGCGTCGCGGTGTCAATCAGCGTGCCTTCGGTTGCCCTGCGCACGCCGGGCTTGATCTCCTGAACAAAGATCGACAGCACAAACCACGCGGCGATGGCCACAATCAGGAAGTATCCCAGCAACAGCCGCATGCCTATGCGCATTAATATAATCCCAGGCTATAGCCCATGCCGCGATGGGTGCTGATAGGGGAAAGCTGGTCATTCACTGCCCGCAGCTTGGCGCGCAGGGTTTTAATATGGGTATCCACGGTGCGATCGAAGCTGTCGCCCTCCTCTCCCCAGACTTTATCCATCAGTTGCTGGCGAGAATAGACACGGCCCGGCGCGTTCAGCAGCGTTTTAAGCAGCAGGAACTCGTAGCGTGTCAGGGGTAATGGCTCACCAAACCAGCTGATTCTGGCGGCAGGTTCATTCAGTTCAAACTCGCCGATACGGACAATCTCTGAAGGCGCAGCGGATTTTTGCATGCGCCGTAAAATGGTCCGCACCCGGGCGCATACCTCCCGGGGCGAGAAGGGTTTGGCAACGTAATCATCGGCGCCGATCTCCAGACCGAGCAGCTTATCCACTTCATCGCTGCGGGCCGTCAGGAACAGCACCGGTAGCGAAGGATGCCGGGCCAGCAGCTGACGGCAGAGCTCAAAACCGCTGATATCCGGCAGCCCCACGTCCAGGATGGCGAGCGCCGGGCTTTGTCGGCGCGCTTCCTCCAGCACCGGCAGGCCACGTTCAAAGGCCTTTACCGCAAATCCCTCCTGCTGGAGCATGTAGATCAGCGTATCGGCGATGCTGATTTCGTCTTCAACCAGCCAGACCACAGGTTGCTGCATGGCGTGTCCCTGAGTTAATGCCACGGCATAATGGGCACCGCGCTGAGCGCGTTTTTCGGTGAGCCTTCAACGACCTTGTCCGAGTAGGCCAGATAAGCCAGCGCGTTACGTTTCGCATCATAGAAACGCACCACCTGCAGTTTTTTGAACACCAGCGAGGTGCGTTTCTGGAACACCACGTCGCCCTGCGCCTTACCGTTTTTGATCTTCTCGCTCAGCTCAACCGGCCCCACCTGCTGACAGGAGATTGCCGCGTCGGAGGTGTCTTCAGCCAGCCCAAGGCCCCCTTTTATCCCGCCCGTTTTTGCCCGGCTGATATAGCAGGTCACGTTTTTTACATCGGGATCGTCAAAGGCTTCGACAACAATTTTATGGTCCGGCCCGAAAACTTTGAACACGGTATCGACAGAGCCAATCTCCTCTGCCTGCACGGCGCGCGCCATTAATAACAGCAGCGTCGTGACGATCAATGTCTTGTATTTCATATTGTTACCATATTTGAAAATTGAACTGCGTAATTATTCAACAATCATATAAAAAAAGCAGCAAGATCACAGCATTAGAAAATATTCTCCTGGATCACCAGCAAAACCGCATTTAAGCGCAAAAAAAACACTGAATGCTAAAACATCAAAAAATGCTATTATCCGCTAACCTGTTAACAGGGTACCTGCTGTATTAAGGATGAGGATAGTATATGGATCAGGCTGGAATTATTCGCGATCTTCTTACCTGGCTGGAAGGCCATCTGGATCAGCCTTTGTCACTCGATAATGTGGCGGCAAAAGCGGGATATTCTAAGTGGCACTTACAGCGGATGTTTAAGGATGTCACCGGTCATGCCATTGGTGCTTATATCCGCGCACGTCGCCTGTCCAAGTCCGCCGTGGCGCTTCGCCTGACTGCGCGTCCGATTCTGGATATCGCTTTACAGTACCGCTTTGATTCACAGCAGACCTTTACCCGCGCGTTCAAAAAACAGTTCTCGTTGACCCCTGCGCTCTACCGCCGCTCGCCGGACTGGAGTTCGTTCGGGATGTGCCCGCCGCTGCGCCTCGGCGAATTCACCCTGCCTCAGCATGAGTTCGTCACTCTGCCAGAGACGCACCTGGTCGGTACGACGCAAAGCTACTCCTGCTCGCTGGAGCAGATCTCCGAATTCCGTCATCAGATGCGCGTTCAGTTCTGGCGTGATTTCCTCAGCCATGCGCCGGCCATTCCGCCGCTGCTATATGGCCTGAACGAGACGCGTCCAAGTCTGGAAAAAGATGACGAGCAGGAAGTGTTCTACACCACGGCATTAACGCCGGAAATGGCCAATGGCTATATTCAGGGGTCGAAACCGGTGGTGCTGGAAGGCGGTGAATATGTGATGTTCACCTATGAAGGGCTGGGAACTGGCGTGCAGGACTTTATCATGACGGTCTATGGCACCTGTATGCCGATGCTGAACCTGAACCGCAGAAAGGGGCAGGATATTGAGCGTTACTATCCGTCAACGGATGTTAAACCGGACGAACGCCCAATCGATCTGCGCTGCGAATACCTGATTCCTATCCGCCGTTAACGCTGCAGCTCATCTAACGCAGGGGCATCAAGATGCGAGATATCCCCTGCCATCTCCACAATCCATCCTGATGCCAGCCACGGACTTTGCTGATAGTCGATGCGGGAAAGCGAGCAGTTACGCAGACGCAGGCGACGTTCAGCCCAGGCCGGAAGCCCAAGGATGGTGCTGACCAGACAACCCAACGCCATTCCGTGACTCACCAGCAATGGCCGACTGCCCTCGGGAAGGTCCAGGCAGGCTGCCAGTGCCGCATGCATACGCTCGCTCAGTTCCAGCATCGATTCGCCTTGTGGAATACGGCCATCTTCGCTGCCGTTAACCAGCGTACGACGCCAGGACTCTTCTTCTTCCGTCAGGGTATCGATAAGACGTTGTTCCAGCACCCCCATATCCAGCTCACGCAGGCGGGCATCCACGGTGACATCGCAGCCGCAGGCTTGCGCGATAATCTCCGCTGTGCGTCGCGTGCGACCTAAATCGCTGGCGATGATATGGGTAATGCCCAGCGTTCTGGCGCGTTCGCCAACCTGCCGGGCCTGTTCCTCACCCTTGGCAGTAAGTGGACTGTCTGACTGGCCTTGAATACGTCGCTCGGCGTTCCACTGCGTTTCACCGTGGCGAACAAGGTATACCTGTAACATGCTTTTTTTCCGTTATACTGCGATGATATTTTTAGAGTTAGGCTTAATTATGCACCAGGTTGTCTCTGCTACCACTAATCCTGCCAAAATTCAGGCAATTCTAAGGGCATTTGACGAGATCTTCGGCGAAGGATCCTGCCACATTACATCCGTCAGCGTCGAGAGCGGCGTCCCGGAACAGCCATTCGGCAGCGAGGAAACGCGCGCTGGCGCACGGAACCGCGTAGCCAATGCGAAGGCCGCCTGTCCAGATGCGGACTTTTGGGTGGCGATTGAAGCGGGCATTGACGAAGGCGCAACCTTTAGCTGGGTGGTTATCGAGAGCCGGGAGCAGCGCGGCGAAGCCCGTTCCGCTACCCTGCCCCTTCCGGAGATCATCCTGGATAAAGTGCGCGAAGGGGAAGCGCTTGGGCCGGTGATGTCGAAATACACCGGCATTGATGAGATTGGGCGCAAAGAGGGGGCGATTGGGGTCTTTACCGCCGGGGCGCTGACGCGCTCAAGCGTTTATCATCAGGCGGTGATCCTGGCGTTGAGCCCGTTTCATAACGCGATATACAGGTAATTACGCCTTATCCGGCCTACGGTACACACGTCTTGTGTAGGCCTGATAAGCGCAGCGCCATCAGGCGTTTTTCAGCAGCACCTGCTCCAGCCACTGGCGCAATTCAACCGGTGCCGATTTCAGGCTGTTCGATCCGCGGGTGATGGTGGCGATCCCCGCCCCCAGCTCGCTTTTCAGTTCGCGCTGGCTCATCTCACCGCGCAGTAACTCTTCGATAATCCGCACCCGCGTGCCCAGCGCCTCGCGCTCGTCGGGGGTGAGCATCAGCTGCAGCAGCGGCAGATGCAGATCCTGTTCATAAGACTGACGAAGCAGCTCCACAAAACGAAGCCACTCCTGATGACGTTGCTCGGCCATCGCCGATGAATAAGGGGAATGCTGGGTCATGTTATGCCGCCTTTCGTACTCTTAAACGAGTACAAGCATAACATAACCCCACCGATCAGTAACGTCGCTGCCACTCACTGTCGCTCATCAGGGTATCTTTCTCTCCCATGAAGTAGCGATAGTAAGCATCATACGCCAGGACGTTTTTCACATAGCCGCGGGTTTCCGAGAACGGAATGCTCTCGACAAACGCCACCGCGTCAATGCGTCCGGCGCTGTTGCCAAGCCAGGTGCGCACGCGTCCCGGACCGGCGTTATAGGCCGCCGAGGCAAAGATGCGGTTATCGCCGAACTGGTCGTAGACGCTCTGCAGATAGGTGGTGCCGATATTGATATTGGTCTCCGGATCCAGCAGCTGCGACGGGCTGCTATAGCCCGGTAGATTAAACTTCTTCACCGTATGGGCGGCGGTAGCAGGCATCACCTGCATCAGACCGCTGGCCCCCACCGGCGAGCGCACTTTCGGGTTCCAGGCGCTCTCCTGGCGGGCAATCGCCATCGCATAGCTCTGCGGGATAGTTTTGCCGCGGGTATAGCGTTCGAACAGATCGTTATAGGCCAGCGGGAAACGCTCCTCGAGATGATCCCACAGCTTACCGGCGATCGTCGCCTGCACGCTAAGATCCCACCAGCGGTTATCAAAGGCATAGCGCGCCAGCTGCGCTTTTTCGTCAACGGTACGGCTGGTGACCAGATTCGCCCATTCGCTGCGGGCGGTGTTGTCCAGATTCCAGTACATCAGCTCGCGCACCCGCGCCATCTCCGGCCCATTTACCAGCGCCGCGTTGACGCCGGACGGCGCTTTATCAATCTTTAAGGTGTACTCCTCGCCGAGCCGCTGGGCCGCGACCATCGGATAGAAACCGCGCTGCTGCATCAGGCTGTGCAGAATCGATTTCGCCTCCTCCTCACGCCCCCGCTCCAGCAGAAGATCCGCCTGCCAGTAGCGCCACTCGTCCTTCTCTTTCGCTTCCATCGGCAAGCGCGCCAGCCAGGTGTTCAGGCCGCGGCGATCGCCATTCCCCAACGCCATGCGCACACGGCGTTCCACCAGCGAGGTGGACTGGGAACGCATGATGGCGTCATCGCGCCAGCGCGCCTGTTCATCGGTGACATCGCTGCCCATCAGTCGCCACGCAACAATATCGCGCAGCTCCTGGGTCTGATCCTCATTGAGCTGCTGCGCCTGGGCAAGGGATGGGATCATCAGCCGGGCGTTTTCTACGTCGTCACGCGCCACGCTGGTGAACGCCACTGCCGCCATCTGGCGGGTAAAATCGGTAGCACCCGTGTTTCGGGCAAAGTCCATCACCGTCTTCGGATCGTTCGCCAGCTGGATCAGCGCGCTGGAGATGGTCTGATACTCCGGTGGCATCTGTCCGGCGAGCGCGGTCACCAGACGGGTGTTGCCCGCTTTCATCGCCAGACGGATGCGCTCCAGATACGCTAAAGGATCCTGCTTGCCGGAGGCACGCCAGGCGCCGAACAGCGAGTCGCAGGCGTTAGGCTGGCTTTTACCGGTGAGCCATAGCTCTTTGGCGCCGTTCCAGGCCTCTTCCTGCTGGCCTGTCGCCCATTTTGCATAATAGTAGTTACACTGCGCTTCGGTAGTGCCCGGCTTCTCCGGGCTAAAGGCCAGCAGGCCGCGCCAGTCTTCACGACGCGCCAGCTCGTTGACAAAGCGCGACTGCAGGGTCCGCGCCGGAGGCAGCGTCGGGTTGGCCTGGATAAAGTTTTTGACGGTGATCGTCGGCTGGTTCATCAGGTCGTCGGTGAGCTGGCGGTATTCCAGATAGGGGTACAGCGGGTAATCTTTCAGCGTCGGCATCAGGGCCTGCACCGTCTCCATCTGTCGCTGATCCCATGCCTGTTTGATCTGGGCATAGCGGTTACGTTGTTCATCCAGTGAATCGGCTCGCGCCGCGCTGCTGATAGTCAGCACGCAGACGCTGGCAGCCAACAGTCGCCAGCCCACTTGTTTGGCTTTTACCACACGCTCATCCTCTGTTAATCGTCATAAAATGCAGCATCGTGCCGCGCAAAAACGTAATTAACTTATGCTAACCAGGCATCCCGCAACGCGCCACGTTACCGACACATTTTTACCTTTCTTGCGCGTTTTAACACTCCTGCCGTCGATGGCTGGGATTAGGCGGGGAAAAAGGCTACACTTCGCCACTATTCTCATCACGATAAAAGAGGCGAAGTCCAACGTGGCTCAATTCGTTTATACCATGCATCGTGTCGGCAAAGTGGTACCGCCGAAACGTCATATTCTTAAAAATATCTCGCTGAGCTTCTTCCCGGGCGCAAAAATTGGTGTGCTGGGTCTCAACGGTGCCGGTAAGTCCACCTTGCTGCGCATCATGGCGGGCATCGATACAGAGATCGAAGGTGAAGCCCGTCCGCAGCCTGGCCTCAAAATCGGTTACCTGCCGCAGGAACCGCAGCTGAACCCGGAGCACACCGTTCGCGAATCTGTTGAAGAAGCCGTTTCCGAAGTGGTTAACGCGCTGAAAGGTCTGGACGAGGTGTACGCGAAGTACGCAGAGCCGGATGCAGACTTCGATAAGCTCGCGGCCCAGCAGGGTAAATATGAAGAGATCATCCAGGCACACGACGGTCATAACCTGAACGTGCAACTGGAGCGTGCGGCCGATGCCCTGCGCCTGCCAGACTGGGATGCAAAAATCGCCAACCTCTCCGGTGGTGAGCGCCGCCGCGTCGCACTGTGCCGTCTGCTGCTGGAAAAGCCAGACATGCTGCTGCTCGACGAACCAACCAACCACCTGGATGCGGAATCTGTCGCCTGGCTGGAACGCTTCCTGCACGACTTCGAAGGGACCGTTGTGGCGATCACCCACGACCGTTACTTCCTCGATAACGTTGCCGGCTGGATCCTGGAGCTGGACCGCGGGGAAGGTATTCCGTGGGAAGGTAACTACTCCTCCTGGCTGGAGCAGAAAGATCAGCGTCTGGCGCAGGAAGCCTCTCAGGAAGCGGCCCGTCGCAAATCCATTGAGAAAGAGCTGGAGTGGGTTCGTCAGGGCACTAAAGGCCGTCAGTCTAAGGGCAAAGCCCGTCTGGCGCGCTTCGAAGAGCTGAACAACACCGAATACCAGAAACGTAACGAAACCAACGAACTGTTTATTCCACCTGGAGCCCGTCTGGGTGACAAAGTGGTTGAAGTCAGCAACCTGCGTAAATCCTACGGCGACCGCGTGCTGATCGACGATCTGAGCTTCTCGGTACCGAAAGGCGCGATCGTGGGCATCATCGGCCCGAACGGCGCGGGTAAATCGACCCTGTTCCGCATGATGTCCGGTCAGGAACAGCCTGACAGCGGCACCATCACCCTCGGCGAAACCGTGAAGCTGGCCTCCGTGGATCAGTTCCGCGACGCAATGGATAACAGCAAAACCGTCTGGGAAGAAGTTTCCGGCGGCCTGGATATCATGCGTATCGGCAACACCGAAATGCCAAGCCGTGCCTATGTAGGCCGCTTTAACTTTAAAGGGGTTGATCAGGGTAAACGCGTGGGCGAGCTGTCCGGCGGTGAGCGTGGTCGTCTGCATCTGGCCAAACTGCTGCAGGTTGGCGGTAACATGCTGCTGCTCGATGAACCGACCAACGACCTGGATATCGAAACCCTGCGCGCGCTGGAAAACGCCCTGCTGGAGTTCCCGGGCTGCGCCATGGTGATCTCCCACGACCGTTGGTTCCTCGACCGTATCGCGACCCACATTCTGGATTACCAGGATGAGGGTAAAGTGGAGTTCTTCGAAGGTAACTTCACCGAATACGAAGAGTACAAGAAACGCACGCTGGGCGCCGACGCGCTGGAGCCGAAGCGTATCAAGTACAAGCGTATCGCCAAGTAAAGGCAAAACGGCAACCCACTGGTTGCCGTTTTTATGTGTGCCGGGTGGCGGCTTCGCCTTACCCGGCCTACAAAAACGTAGGCCGGGCAAGCAGAGCGGCAGAGGGCTTATCCCTTCTCGCCCATCATCTCTTTCACCAGCTCCACGCAGCGCAGGAATCGGTTGTCATAGTCCGCCTCTTCCACATGCACAAAGTCGATATTGTTCGCTTCAAGCATTTCCACCAGCATGGTCTGGAACTCTCTCCTGTCCACCGAACTGCCCAGGCTGCGCATCCCGTCCGCGACCCAGGGGGTGTTGTTTTCCAGCAGGATCACTAAGTCGAAGCGGTACTCGTCGATCAGCGCCTGCACAAACGGGTGCTCGCGCCCTTCATATTTTTTACAGAACGCCTGGGTAGTGACGAAATCGGTATCGACAAACGCCACTTTATTGGCGTATTTCACTGCAAAATCAATGTACTGGGCATGCCCCAACGCAATCTTGTCGTAGTCGGAATATTGCAGCGCCATCTCATCGCCGCCGAGGTGCGAGAAGACGTAATCCCGGCCATACTCCCAGGCGCTGGTGGTGTTGAAAATGTTCGCCAGCTTGTTGACCAGCGTGGACTTGCCGCTGGACTCGCCGCCGAGGATGGCCACGGTGCGCACGAAGAACGGCTTCACTTCCGTCGGGATGTATTCCCAGTAGCGGAACGGGTTTTCGCGGATCTGGGCGCCACTGATATTCATAAAGGTGCGTTTAGGGTCGATCAGCACCGTTTCCGTGCCCAGATGTTCGGGATATTGCGAAGCGTCAGATTCTTCAGAGGTGTAGATCCAGTTCGGCTGGATCCCTTTCTCTTCCATAAAGGCTTTTATGCCGTTGCTCCAGACATCCCAGCCGTGGGGATAGGGCTCCATCCCCTCTTCGTTAAAGGCATGAATGCGGATATTTTTCTGGTACTTGAAGGTCTGTAACAGCCAGCGCAGGCGGTCCGGAACGGTGGGCTGCTGGGACATGGCGCTCGCTTCAAACAGCTCGCGGTCGCGCTTGTCGTCGTAGCCCATGATGATGTGCAGCTCGTCCACCTGGCTACAGGCGCGCTGGATGAGATAGATATGCCCGGTATGCAGCGGATAAAACTTGCCGAACACCACGCCGATGTTCTTCTGCATACGTGGAAACTCAAGCCCCAGAAAGCGGTGCAGCGCTTCCAGCTTCTGCGCGCTGGGGCTTTTGATTTTGGCATTCAGCAGCTGGCTTAAATAGCCCTTGGTCATACCGCTGGCTTCCGCCACCTGCTGCAAGGTGCAGCCTTTCTGGCGGATCGCGGTCTTGATATAGTCAAATGACGACATAAATTACGGTGCCTCCTGCAACATCGAATAGATAATTATAAGTCGTCAAAGACATTTAACGCATCAGCAAGTTTTTTAACCCCAAAGACCTTCATCCCTTCCGGCACTTTTTTCGGCACGTTGGCGGCGGGCACAATCGCCCGGCGGAAGCCATGTTTTGCCGCCTCGGAAATGCGCTCCTGACCACTCGGTACCGGGCGGATTTCGCCGGCCAGACCGACCTCGCCAAAGACCACCAGATCCTGCGGCAACGGACGGTCGCGCAGGCTGGAGACCATCGCCAGCAGCAGTGCCAGGTCGGCGCTGGTTTCGGTGACCTTCACGCCGCCGACCACGTTCACAAACACATCCTGATCCGCCATCTGCAGGCCGCCGTGACGGTGCAGCACCGCCAGCAAAATTGCCAGACGGTTTTGCTCCAGCCCCACCGCCACGCGACGGGGATTGCCCATCATCGAGTGATCGACCAGAGCCTGGATCTCCACCAGCAGCGGGCGCGTCCCTTCCCAGACCACCATTACCGAGCTACCGGAGGTGACTTCGTCGCCACGGCTCAGGAAGATGGCAGACGGGTTGCTCACTTCACGCAGCCCCTGCTCGGTCATGGCAAAGACGCCCAGCTCATTCACCGCACCAAAGCGGTTCTTATGGCTGCGCAGGGTACGGAAACGGGTATCGGCATCACCATCCAGCATCACGGAGCAGTCGATACAGTGTTCAAGCACTTTTGGCCCCGCCAGGGCGCCATCTTTGGTGACGTGGCCGACCATGATGATCGCCACACCGCGCGTTTTGGCAAAGCGCGTCAGGTAGGCGGCAGTTTCGCGCACCTGGGCGACGCTCCCCGGCGACGACTGGATATCGGCCATGTGCATCACCTGAATGGAGTCGATCACCATCAGCTTCGGCTGCTCTTCTTCAGCAATCATGCAGATCTGCTCGATGCTGGTTTCGGAGAGCATATTCAGCTCGCTGGTGGGCAGCCCCAGCCGGTGGGCACGCATCGCCACCTGCTGCAGCGACTCTTCCCCGGTGACGTAGAGTGTTTTCATCTGCGCCGCCAGCTTGCAGAGGGTTTGCAGCAGCAGGGTCGATTTCCCGGCACCCGGGTTCCCGCCAATCAGAATGGCGCTGCCCGGCACCACGCCGCCGCCCAGCACCCGGTCAAACTCTTTAAAACCGGTAGAGAAGCGCGGCAGGGCTTCAAGACTGATGTCGGAGAGCTTCTGGACTTTCGATACGCCTGCGTTGCCCGCATAGCCGCTCAGACGCTCGTTACGGGCAACGGTGGGTGAAGCGGCAACTCCGCGCACTTCGGTGATGGTGTTCCAGGCATGACAGGCGCTGCACTGCCCCTGCCAGCGCGGATAATCCGCACCACATTCATTACAGACAAATGCGCGTTTTGGAGCTTTCGCCACGTTTTACCTCTTTATTTCTGGTTTACGCTGCCAGAGAGAATGCAGAACACCCCCATCAGGTCAGCATGACGGATAGTGACTTCCGTCTTTTCGTTCACGGTCGGTTTGGCATGGTAGGCGATGCCAAGCCCGGCCACTTTAATCATCGGCAGATCGTTCGCCCCGTCGCCAATGGCCACCGTCTGGGCAACCGGGATCTCATATTTTTCCGCCAGACGCGTCAGGGTGTTGGCCTTGAACTGGGCATCAACGATATCGCCAACCACGTTTCCGGTCAGTTTGCCGTCGCGGATCTCCAGCTCGTTGGCAACCACCGCGTCCAGGCGCAGCTTGTCACGCAGATACTCAGCAAAGAAGGTGAACCCGCCAGACGCGATGGCCACTTTCCAGCCCAGGGTTTCCAGCTTCAGCACCAGCTGCACCAGCCCCGGCATCAGGGGGAGCTTTTCCCGGACCTGCATCAGGATATTTGCGTCGGCATCTTTCAGGGTCGCCACGCGCTGTTTCAGGCTGGCGGTGAAGTCCAGTTCGCCACGCATGGCGCGTTCGGTCACTTCGGCCACCATCTCGCCGGTACCCGCCAGTTTAGCAATTTCGTCGATGCACTCGATCTGGATGGCGGTTGAATCCATGTCCATCACCAGCAAGCCCGGCGTTTTCAGGTGCGGGATTTTACCCAATGGCGCGACATCGAGACCCGCATCATGCGCCAGTCGGGTGGCACGCTGGGTCAGGGAACCGGCCAGACGAATCACCTGATAATCTTCCACACACCAGGCCGCCACGATCACCATTGCCGCGCCCAGCTTGCGCTGATACGTCGTTAACTGCTGTTTATCCAGGCCGCGTCCATACAGCAGCCAGCCGCTACGACCAGCATGGTAATCCAGTGGCATTACCTCATCACCACTTAATGAGAGCGGCAATCCTGGCCAGAGAGAGACATCATTGGGCAGGTCGCACCAGGTAATGTTTGGCATTAAAGCTCCTGTAAAATCGTTCGCGCCGGGAATCATCCAGGGGAGGGAAAATAACGCATGAGGCTACCTTGTAACCATCACTTCTGGCAACATTAACCCCGAAAATTTTCAGCAGGTGGAATATGGCTCGTGCAAAACTGAAATTCCGGCTTCATCGTGCCGTGATTGTCCTCTCCTGTCTCGCCCTGTTAGTGGCGCTGATGCAGGGCGCATCGTGGTTCAGCCAGAATCATCAACGGCAGCGTAATCCGCAGCTTGAAGAGCTGGCGCACACCCTTGCGCGTCAGGTGTCGCTCAACATCGCCCCGCTGATGCGCACCGAAACGCCGGATGAAAAGCGCATCACCCAGGTGCTGCATCTTCTGACGGAAGAGAGCCGCATCCTGGATGCCAGCGTTTACGATGAAGAAGGGGCCCTGATTGCCCGCTCCGGCGAGCATGTCGACGTGCGCGACAGGCTGGCGCTGGATGGTAAAAAAGCGGGCGGCTACTTTAACCAGCAGCTGGTGGAGCCGATTCAGGGTAAAAACGGCCCGCTCGGCTATCTGCGTCTGACGCTCGACACCCATACACTGGCCACCGAGGCCAAGCAGGTGGATAACACCACCAATATTCTGCGCCTGATGCTGCTGTTGTCGCTGGCGATCGGCGTGGTGCTGACCCGCACGCTGCTGCAGGGCAAACGCACCCGCTGGCAGCAGTCGCCATTCCTGCTCACCGCCAGTAAATCGGTGCCTGAAGAGGAAGAGAGCGAAAAGAAAAGCGAGTGATTGAGTCGATAACCGTTTCAGGAAAGGAAATCTGCATGTCTACATTGCGTCTGCTTATCTCAGATTCATACGATCCCTGGTTTAACCTTGCGGTAGAAGAGTGCATCTTCCGCCAGATGCCCGCCACGCAGCGCGTGTTGTTCCTGTGGCGCAACGCCGACACGGTGGTCATTGGCCGGGCGCAAAACCCGTGGAAAGAGTGCAACACGCGACGCATGGAAGAGGACAATGTGCGTCTGGCCCGTCGCAGCAGCGGCGGTGGCGCGGTATTCCACGACCTCGGCAACACCTGCTTTACCTTTATGGCCGGAAAGCCGGAGTACGACAAAATCATCTCTACCAACATCGTGCTGAACGCGCTGCAGGCGCTGGGGGCCACGGCGGAAGCCTCCGGGCGCAACGACCTGGTGGTAAAAACAGATGAAGGTGACCGGAAAGTCTCCGGCTCGGCCTATCGCGAAACGATGGACCGGGGTTTCCATCACGGCACCCTGTTATTAAATGCCGATCTCAGCCGCCTGGCGAACTACCTCAATCCCGACCAGAAAAAGTTGCAGGCCAAGGGCATCACCTCCGTGCGCGGGCGGGTTGCCAATCTGGTGGATCTGCTGCCGGGCATCACCCATGAGCGGATCTGCGACGCGATCCGTGAGGCATTTTTTGCCCACTATGGCGAACGCGTGGAGGCCGAAGTGATCTCGCCGGATAAGACGCCAGATCTGCCGAACTTTGCTGAAACCTTTGCCCGTCAGAGCAGTTGGGAGTGGAACTTCGGCCAGGCGCCCGCCTTCTCGCACCTGCTGGATGAGCGTTTCACCTGGGGCGGCGTGGAGCTGCACTTCGACGTCGAGAAGGGCCACATTACGCGCACGCAGGTCTTTACCGACAGCCTGAATCCAGCCCCGTTAGAGGCGCTGGCGGCACGTCTGCAGGACTGTTTGTACCGTGCGGATATACTGCAACAAGAGTGCGATGCCCTGATCGGCGATTTCCCGGAACAGGAAAAAGAGCTGCGGGAGTTGTCAGCCTGGATTGCGCGGGCGGTACGCTAATAAAAAAGCCCGCTTGCGCGGGCCTGTAACCGTAGGCCGGGTAAGGCGAAGCCACCACCCGGCAGAACATTCACGCCATTCTCTGGACCATTACCGCAATATCGCTTAACCGCGTTTTCATCCCCGCGGCGATCGTGCGGAAATTTTCACTTATCCGTTTTTCATCCATCACCTGCTGCCAGAATTGTTCCGCCAGTGGCAGGGCAAATTCCCATGCCTGACGCGATATTGTGCTATCGAAACGCAACTCGCACGCTTCTTCCCGCATCATACCCGCGCTGGAAGGCGCAAACGCCATGGGCAACATGTCATAAACCGGGGCAAGGGATAACGGGAACGCGGAATAGTAAAATGAGAGGTTCCCCGCGTGCATATCGCTGTTAGCGATAAGGCGCCCAAACGCCCATATCTTTTCGACCTGTCCCGCAGCGGTTGCCTCTACGATGCCAGCCTGCACGAGCTTCTCAACCGTGTGCGGCCATGCTCCGCTCGCGGTGACAAATTCACTTTGTACCGCCTCAAGGGAGACGATGGCGCGTCTGCCCGTTACGCCTTCGCAGTCAAAGCGTTTAGCCTCAAGAAAAACCTGGCCGCTTTCCCCTTGTAGCGCGATGGCGTCGCTGGCCGCGATCCCCGCCTGTGCAAGCGTGCTAAGGGCGACAGCCTCCGCAAACAACAGATCGCCCCAGCGAACCGAAATCGCGCTTCGCTGTGGGGCGGCAAATTTGACCAGCACATGCGCATCACCTGATGCCGTCCGGGAAAAACAGGAGAACTTGGGCTGTTCCCCGCCCGCCGAGGATCCCACGATCTCCCCTGCCAGCGCCTCCCGGGATAATTGCGCATAGATCCCGGGCTTTTGATCGTTGGTGATAGCCTGCGGAGGGGTTGCACAGAGCCAGCGTTGATAGTTTTCTTCCCCCACCAGCCAGCCGCCAGCATGCTCACCTGAAAACTGGCTCAGCGCATACAGCACGTCGCTTTCCTGCCACAGGCGAATATCTTCCGGCAGCGAGAATTGCTGTGCCAGGCGGCGACCCCACGCCCGTCCTAAAAAACCTTGCGGGCGAAGGTCGGTCAGGTACCAGGGAAGACTATCAAACCATTGCCATTGCCCATCAGCCTGAAGCACAAGGCAGCTTCCCTGCGGCCAGGTGGGGTAAATCTCCCCGCCTTTAATGGCCCGGCCCTGAGCATTCACTTGCCAGAAAGGAAATACGCTGATACCCCGCACAGGTCGCAGCAGGGCGTAGCGCGTGGCGCGCGCTTTCCCAAACTGGATCACTTGTTGCTGGGTAGCCACCAGACGCGAAAATGTCGCCTGGCTGATGCCCAGATGCTGGCGAAGCTCAGGCGCTCCGCTTGGGCCCTGTAGCAGCAAATCACTTATCGTCGTCATCAGTGAATGGTTTTATGAATAGATACTTGAATAAACTTCATAACATATTCAGATGAAATGTAAAGAAAAATGGGGAAGCAGGATGTAAAAGGTGAATAGATAAAAAAGGGGGCAGAACGCCCCCGCAGGAAATCTTACTCTTTATCGCCCAGCAGAACGGATTCCAGCGCGATCTTGATCATGTCGTTGAAGGTGGTCTGACGCTCAGCGGCAGTGGTCTGCTCGTGAGTACGGATGTGGTCAGACACGGTGCAGATGGTCAGGGCTTTCGCACCGAACTCAGCCGCCACACCGTAGATACCCGCCGCTTCCATCTCCACGCCCAGGATGCCATATTTCTCCATCACGTCGAACATCTCGCCGCCGTCTGGCGCGTAGAAGAGGTCCGCAGAGAAGATGTTACCCACGCGCGCGTCCACGCCCAGCGCTTTGGCGGCGTCAACGGCGTTGCGCACCATGTCAAAGTCGGCGATGGCCGCGAAGTCATGATCTTTGAAACGCATGCGGTTAACTTTGGAGTCGGTGCAGGCGCCCATGCCGATCACGATGTCACGCAGCTTAACGTCCATACGCACGGCGCCGCAGGAGCCGACGCGGATGATTTTCTTCACGCCGAAATCGGTGATCAGCTCTTTGGTGTAGATGGAGCAGGATGGGATACCCATGCCGTGCCCCATGACGGAAATTTTGCGGCCTTTGTAGGTACCGGTGAAGCCCAGCATGCCGCGAATGTTGTTCACTTCACGCACCTCTTCGAGGAAGGTTTCGGCGATGTGCTTCGCGCGCAGCGGGTCGCCCGGCATCAATACGACGTCAGCGAAATCACCCATCTCTGCATTAATGTGAGGAGTTGCCATCTTCAGTTCCCTTATTAGTATATTGTTTTGCCGGGCGGCGGCTGCGCCTTACCCGGCCTACAAAACCGTAGGCCCGGCAAGCCACGCGCCGCCGGGCAACGTCATCAGAACATGGCTTTGCCATATTCCATGTCAGACGTACCAAAGTATTTCGCAATGGTCTGGCCGATATCCGCGAAAGTTTCACGATGGCCCAGAGAGCCAGGTTTCACTTTCGGGCCGTACACCAGCACCGGAATGTGCTCGCGGGTGTGGTCGGTACCGGTCCAGGTTGGGTCGCAGCCGTGATCGGCGGTCAGGATCAGAATGTCATCTTCACCCACCAGCTCCATCAGCTCCGGCAGACGGCGGTCGAACAGCTCCAGACCGGCAGCATAACCCGCCACGTCGCGACGGTGACCCCAGGAGGAGTCGAAGTCCACGAAGTTGGTAAAGACGATGGTGTTATCACCCGCCTCTTTCATCTCTTTGACGGTGGCGTCAAACAGCGCATCCAGACCGGTGGCTTTCACTTTTTTGGTGATGCCGCAGTTAGCGTAGATATCGGCGATCTTACCGACAGAGACCACCTGGCCCCCTTTCTCATCAACCAGTTTCTGCAGCACGGTCGGCGCTGGCGGTTCAACGGCCAGGTCGTGACGGTTACCGGTACGCTGGAAATTGCCCGCTTTGTCGCCCACAAACGGACGCGCGATCACACGGCCAATGTTGTAGCCGCCTTCGGTCAGCTCTTCACGGGCGATTTCGCACAGCTCGTACAGGCGATCCAGACCAAAGGTCTCTTCGTGGCAGGCAATCTGGAACACGGAGTCAGCGGAGGTGTAGAAAATCGGCTTCCCGGTTTTCATGTGCTCTTCGCCGAGCTGATCCAGGATCACGGTACCGGAAGAGTGGCAGTTGCCGAGGTAACCCGGCAGGTTCGCACGCTCAACCAGTTTATCCAGCAGCTCCTGAGGGAAGCTGTTTTCGTGATCGGAGAAATAGCCCCAGTCAAACAGAACCGGCACACCGGCGATTTCCCAGTGACCTGACGGGGTGTCTTTCCCGGAAGAGAGCTCGTGCGCCCAGGCGTACGCGCCCACCACTTCCGCGTTAGCGTCCATACCGGCGGCAACTTTGCCGGTAGAGCCTTCGTGAGCCTTAACCAGACCCAGACGGGTGAGGTTTGGCAAATTCAGCGGGCCCTGACGCCCGTTGTTCGCTTCGCCTTTTGCACAGGCTTCAGCAATGTGACCCATGGTGTCTGCACCTGTGTCACCAAAGCGACCAGCATCTTCTGTAGCGCCGATGCCGAAAGAGTCCAGCACCATAATAAATGCACGTTTCATATGTTCTCCGTACTCAGTGCTTCATAAAAAAGCGATCAGATCAGTATACCGCTATTCGGTAATACGACGATAGACCGAAGGCGAGCTTTCTGGGGCATTATCTGCCAGGGTAATGGCCGCTTTCACCGCTTTCGCCGCCTCCTGCCAGCTGTTTTCATCTTTCGCATGGATCACCGCCAGCGGACGTTGACCGTCAACGCTGTCGCCCAGACGGGCCATATCGGTGAAGCCGACGCTGTAATCAATGCTGTCCGAGGCCTGACGACGACCGCCACCCATCGAGACCACCGCCATACCCAGCGCACGGGTATCCATCGCCGAGACAAAGCCTTCGGTATCCGCGTAGACCGCTTTGCTGAGCATCGCAGTAGGCAGGTATTTGGCGTAATTCTCCACGAAGTCGGTCGGGCCTTTCTGAGCGGCAACCATGCGGCCAAAGATCTCCGCCGCTTTACCGTTGTCCAGCACCGCCTGCAATTTCGTGCGGGCTTCGGCGTCATCTTTCGCCAGGTTACCGGAGATCAGCATCTCGACGCAGAGCGCCATGGTGACGTCAAACAGACGCGGGTTCCGGTATTCGCCGGTCAGGAACTGCACCGCTTCGCGGACTTCGACCGCGTTACCGGCGCTGGAGGCCAGCACCTGGTTCATGTCGGTGAGCAGCGCGGTGGTGCGCACGCCTGCGCCGTTAGCCACGCCCACAATCGCTTCGGCAAGCTGGGCAGAGAGTTCATAAGTCGGCATAAAGGCGCCGCTGCCCACTTTGACGTCCATCACCAGTGCATCCAGCCCTTCGGCCAACTTCTTGGCGAGGATCGAGGCGGTGATCAGCGGGATGGAATCGACGGTCGCGGTAATGTCACGCGTGGCGTAAAAACGCTTATCCGCCGGAGCAAGAGAGCTGGTCTGGCCGATAATCGCCACGCCAACGTCTTTAATAATGTCGCGGAAGCGGTTGTCATCCGGGAAGATATCGAAGCCCGGGATGGCTTCCAGTTTGTCGAGCGTGCCGCCGGTATGACCGAGGCCGCGCCCGGAAATCATAGGAATGTAGCCGCCGCAGGCAGCGACCATTGGCCCCAGCATCAACGAGGTGACGTCACCCACGCCGCCGGTGGAGTGTTTATCCACGATTGGGCCATTGAGGTTAAGGCTCTTCCAGTCCAGAACGGTTCCTGAATCCCGCATCGCCATGGTCAGCGATACGCGCTCCGGCATCGCCATATCGTGGAAGAAAATGGTCATCGCCAGGGCGGCAATCTGCCCTTCAGAGATGGTATTGTCGCGAATGCCGTTGATAAAAAAGCGGATCTCTTCGTCGCTTAACGCATGACCATCACGTTTTTTACGAATAATTTCTTGTGCGAGAAACAAAATAACCCCCTGAGGAAGTGAGTCGAAGGCTAACCGTAGGCCGGGTAAGCGTAGCGCCACCCGGCGAAGCGGAATAACGCCGGAGGGCGGCTACGCCTTATCCGGCTTACAACGAGTAGTGCTATTAGTAGCTGCTTGCGCTCTTACCGTCGCCGTGACCCAGCGCTTTCAGCAAGCTCGCCAGCAGGCTGGATGCGCCAAAACGGTAGTGACGGGCATCGGCCCAGTCGGCACCGAACAGCTCATCGGCGATCGCCAGGAACTGCTGCGCATCTTCTGCGGTACGCACGCCGCCCGCCGGTTTGAAGCCCACGGTTTTTTCCACGCCCATATCGCGGATCACTTCCATCATGATGCGTGCGCTTTCCGGGGTGGCGTTTACCGGGACTTTACCGGTGGAGGTTTTAATGAAGTCTGCCCCGGCTTTGATGGAGATTTCAGACGCTTTGCGAATCAGCGCCTCTTCTTTCAGTTCGCCAGTTTCGATGATCACTTTCAACAGTACGTTTGCCGCGGCGCAGGCCTCTTTACAGGCTTTCACCAGATCGAAACCGACCTGCTCGTTACCCGCGATCAGCGCGCGGTACGGGAAGACCACGTCCACTTCGTCAGCACCGTAGGCAATGGCTGCGCGGGTTTCTGCCAGCGCGATCTCGATGTCGTCGTTGCCGTGCGGGAAGTTCGTCACGGTGGCAATACGCACCTCCGGCGTGCCCTGCTCTTTCAGGGTTTTACGCGCGATAGGAATGAAACGCGGGTAGATACAGACAGCCGCGGTGGTGCCCACCGGGGTTTTCGCCTGATGACACAGCGCGATCACTTTTTCGTTGGTGTCGTCATCATTCAGGGTGGTCAGATCCATCAGTTTCAGTGCGCGCAGGCTGCTGGCGGTTAAATCGGTCATAACATTCTCCGGGCGTATAGCCGTAAAATTTCACCTTGCGGGTCTGTGAGTATTCTAACATTCACCCGCATTCTCACTTCGACATTCATCACAGTTAATGAAAAATGCATACAAATTTGCATTACCGTAATGCGATCAACTTCAAATAATTAAGCTGCAACTGCGGATTAAAGCGTCAGGCACCCGCGCAGGATCAAAGGCAGCCGGTGGGACTCTTTTTACACTCTCCTTCTGTCCATGCCGAACAATAAGGAAGCGACAATGTCCCTCTCCACACCCGCCGCCCTGCAACAACGTTGCCAGAAAATTGTGACAAGCCCAATGTTAAGCCCCGAACAAAAACGCCATTTTCTGGCGCTGGAAGCGGAAAACAACCTGCCCTATCCCGCGCTGGATAACGATGCGCGCCTGGCGCTGGCCGGGGGATTTATCTGCGATATGTTTGAAGGCCATGCGCCTTACAAACCGCGCTACGTGTTGCCCGACTATGCGCTGTTCCTGAAACAGGGTTCGGCGTGGCTGGAGCTGGAGGGCGCTCAGGATCTGGATGATGCCCTGTCGCTGCTGACCATCCTTTATCACCATGTCCCCTCCGTCACCGGCATGCCGGTCTTTCTCGGCCATCTCGATACGCTGTTGCAGCCGTATGTTAAAATTCTAACACAAGAAGAAATCGATATTCGAATAAAACGTTTCTGGCGCTACCTCGATCGCACCCTGCCGGATGCCTTCGTCCATGCCAATATCGGCCCGGCAGAGGGACCGATCACGCGCGCCATTTTACGTGCCGATGCAGAGCTTAAGCAGGTTTCACCCAACCTCACCTTTATTTATGATCCTGACATCACACCGGATTCGCTGCTGCTGGAGGTGGCGAAGAACATCTGCGAATGCAGCAAGCCGCACATTGCCAACGGTCCGGTAAATGATAAAATTTTCACAAAAAAGGGCTACGGCGTGGTCAGCTGTTACAACTCGCTGCCGCTGGCGGGCGGAGGCAGCACCCTGGTGCGCCTCAATCTGAAAGCCATCGCCGAACAGAGCGAGACGGTGGAGGCGTTCTTTACCCGCACCCTGCCGCACTACTGCCAGCAGCAGATAGCCATTATCGATGCGCGCTGCGACTTCCTGTACCAGCGTTCCGGCTTCTTTGAGAATAGCTTCCTGGTTAAAGAAGGGCTGATCGATCCCGACAACTTTGTGCCGATGTTCGGTATGTATGGCCTGGCTGAGGCGGTGAACGTGCTGTGTGAAAAGGCCGGAATCAACGGGCGCTACGGCCAGGATGACCAGGCCAATGCGCTGGGATATCGCATCAGCGAACAGCTGGCGGCGTTCGTGGAAACGACCCCGGTTAAACATGGCTGGAAAAAACGCGCCATGCTGCATGCCCAGTCGGGGATCAGCTCTGACGTCGACACCACGCCGGGCGCGCGCCTGCCGTATGGGGACGAGCCCGATCCTATCAGCCACCTGCTGGCGGTGGCCCCGCATCACCGGCATTATCACGCCGGGATCAGCGACATCCTGACGCTGGATGAAACCGTAAAACGCAATCCGCAGGCGGTGGTGGAACTCTGTCTGGGTGCCTTCCGCGCCGGAATGCGTGAATTCACCGCCAACGTGTCGGGCAACGATCTGGTTCGTGTGACGGGCTATATGGTGCGGCTGTCCGATCTGGAAAAATATCGCGCCGAAGGTTCCCGCACCAACACCACCTGGCTGGGAGAAGAGGCCGCCCGCAACACCCGCATTCTGGAGCGCCAGCCGCGCGTGATAAGTCATGAACAACAGATGCGCTTTAGTCAGTAAGGTTATCCCGTTCTCCTGCGTCGACGGGCCCGGCAGCCGCCTGGCTCTGTTTCTGCAGGGCTGTAACCTGCGCTGCAAAACCTGCCACAACCCGTGGACAATAGGACGGTGCAACGACTGCGCCGCCTGTGTGCCGCATTGCCCGCATGAGGCGCTGAACGTTCAGGCCGGGCGCGTCTGGTGGGATGATGCGCATTGCCAGCAGTGCGACACCTGCCTGCAAATGTGCCCGCAGCAGGCGACGCCTATGGCGCAGCGCTATAGTGTGGAGGAGATGGTGGCGCAGATCCGCAAGGTCGCGCCGTTTATCTCCGGCATTACCGTTAGCGGCGGGGAAGCCACCACTCAACTGCCGTTTCTGGTGGCGCTGTTTTCGACGCTAAAAACCGATCCGCAGCTACAGCATCTGACCTGCCTTGTGGACAGCAACGGCCTCCTAAGCGAAACCGGCTGGCAAAAACTGCTCCCGGTGTTTGATGGCGCGATGGTGGATCTCAAGGCATGGGGTAATGAACACCACCGCTATCTGACCGGACGCGAAAACCTTCTCATCAAGCACAGCATCCGCTGGCTGGCGGCGCACAACAGGCTGAGCGAGCTGCGCCTGCTGGTGATCCCGGATCGGTGTGATTACCTGACGCACCGTCGCGAACTGATCAAATTTATCCGCCAGTTGGGGGATGTTCCTGTCAGGATCAATGCTTTTCACGCGCATGGCGTCTATGGCGAAGCCCGGCACTGGCGCAGCGCAACGGCTGAGGATGTTGAGCTCCTGGCGCAGCTGCTGGAGCGCGAGCAGATCAGCGTGATCCGCCCGGCGCTCTATCTATAGCGACAGGCCGAACAGCGCGCGGGTATTGTCCAGCAGCGCCTGGGCGATCTCATCCGCGGGCTCCGGGCGCAGTTCACACAGGGTGGTAAAGACCCTTGCCGCCTGCTCCGGGCGGTTCGGCTGCCCCTGAAAACCGTTAAGCGGCATATCCGGGGCATCGGTTTCCAGCACCAGCGCGGAGAGGGGAAGCTGCGCCATCACCTCACGGGTTTTGTTTGCGCGGGGATAGGTAATGGTGCCGCCGACGCCAATGTTATAGCCCAACGCCACAAAGCGCTGCGCCTGCTGCAGGCTGCCGGCAAAGCCGTGTACCACCCCGGTACGCGGCAGATTGTGGCGCTTAAGGTGCATCGCCAGCTTGTCATGGGTGCGTCGGGAGTGGAGGATCACTGGCAGATCGTAGCGTTTCGCCAGCTTGAGCTGCGCATCGAGGATCGCCTCCTGCCGCTCGAAGTGAGGATCCTCGCGATAGAGATCGAGGCCGATCTCCCCCACCGCCACCAGCCTTTCCGGGCGTGCCGCGAGCGCCGTCTTCAGCTTTTCCAGATCGGCATCCTGATGGTTTTCGATCACAATCGGATGAAGACCCAGCGCCATATAGAGCGCCGGGTAGCGCGCGCCGAGATCCAGCACGCGATCGATACTCGCCGCATCAATGGCCGGCACCACGATCGCCATAACCCCCGCATCGGCGGCACGCTGGATGCTGGCGGGCTCATCGCCGGTGAAGGGTGAAAAATCAAAGTGGCAATGGGTATCAATAAAACGATAAGTCACGCCAGATCCTCATTATCAAACAGGGTGTCGTTCGCCTGCGGGGCATCGATCAGCGGTGTGGCAACAACATCGTTGGCCACGCTTGCCGGGGGAACCACCACCGTAGCAGGGGCGATGATCCGCTGATGGCGGCGCAGCGGTGGACGCTCGGCCAGCATTTTGCCCACCGTCGCCAGGAAATAGCGTCCGCACAGACGCCCGGTTTTGTAATCGTCCCGCAGGGCCGGTACGCGGCTGCCCAGCGCCATGCTGTTGAGCGGCTTTGGCGGATAGATTTCAAAGATCCTGAGTTTACCCGGTGGCTTTTCAATAAACTGCTGGATGGCGTGATAGCTCGCCTCATGGTGCGACACCAGATTCAGCATCGGTTGCAGACTGCTTTCACCCAGCCAGCGTTCCATTCGTTTAAACCACTGCGGCGTATAGTACATCTGCGAGGGCACGGTGCGGATCACCACAATGGTGTTCGCCCCGCGTCGGGCCGCTTCCTGCACCGGAACCGCATCGCTGACACCACCATCGAGATAGCTGATCCCATCCAGTAGCGCTCCCGTCCGGTAGAAACCGGGGATGGCGCTGGTGGCGCGAAGAATGTCGAGCCAGTTCTCTTTTTGCGGCGAAAAATAGCTTGCCGAGTAGTCATCTCCGCGGCAGGCGCACATCCAGAAGGCTTTGCCGGTATCGAACAGGCGCGAGGCGTTGTCCATCGCCAGCGGCATTTTGCTTGCGGTAGCATCCAGCAGCCAGTCGAGATCGATAAGATTTCCCCCGCGCACAAAGCGCAACGGATCGAAGAAGTCGCGGGAGGTGGTGTAACGCATAATCACTTTGCGGGCGTAGCCCGGCTGGTTACAGACATACGCCGAGAGGTTTTGCGCCCCGGCGGAGGTACCAAAATAGAGATCGAACGGGTTAAATTGCGCACGCATAAACTCATCCAGCACGCCAGCCGTGAAGATCCCTCGTTGCCCCCCGCCTTCGCAAACCAGCGCAATCTGGCCTGGCCGAAAGGGTTTCAGTGCTAACGGCGCAATATTGCCGAGCGTAACCGGAATTCGCTGCCCCACCTCTGCTTTCCTGTTTTTTATTTGTTATGTCACTACACAGTAGCCTACACCGGCGGGTTTCCCAAACAGGATGTTTGCGAAAAGGTCAGCCAAAGAAAAAGGCCCATGCTTAACATGGGCCTTTTCATCAACATACGGTTACCTGAGCTATGGACGACGACGTCCGGTGAACAGGCTTACCAGGAACAGGATAATACCGACGACGAAGACAATTTTCGCCGCACCCGCCGCGGTACCCGCCAGTCCACCAAAACCCAGAGCGGCGGCAATTAACGCGATAACCAGAAAAATGATGCCCCAACGAAACATATGACTCTCCTTTACCATAGTTAATGTCGACCGCATGGTGAGCGCTCAGGTTGCTCACGGCGATATCTACATGTGTAATTCTTATCTCGCCTTCTGGCCTCAGCCAGAAGGACGAATTTTGGAGTTTTATTTCACTTTCAGATCATTTTTAACGCTTTTCACGCCATCAATGGCTTTAGCGATACTTTCAGCACGGTCGCTCTGTGCCTTAGACTCTACTTCACCGCTGAGCTGTACCACACCGTCGGTGGTTTCCACTTTCACATTACGTGAAGGAACGATGTCATCGGCAAGCAGTTTCGCTTTGATTTCGCTGGTAGTCGCAGCGTCACCGGCATAGCCTTTAGCAGACTGTTCCTTGCCGTCACGAACATGCAGTTTGTCGCTGACAGATTTTACGCCTTCAATGCCTTTCGCCACGGAGACCGCTTTTTCAGCCTGAGCCTGGCTTTCAACGAAGCCACTCAGCGTGACGACGTTTTTATCGGTTTCTACAGAGATATCGGTGCTTTTAATGTCATCAGCGTCTACCAGCGCAGCTTTTACTTTAGCTGTGATAGAGCTGTCATCCATGAAGTTACCGACTTTATTCATAGAGTTATCGATTTTTTCCCCTGCGGTGTTCGCAGTGGATTGCGCTTTATCCGTTGCGGTGGTCTCTGCCATTGCAGAACCGCATACCAGAGCACTACCCATCATTACCGCCAGCAGAGTTTTCGAAATCTTCAATTTTTTAGTATTCATCGATGTATTCCTGTGGTTTGCTCCGAATTCGAGCGTCAAACATCACGTGCAAGTAGTCTTTAGTACTACCAATCAACACTCGGGCGAGATGAGAATCTTATCAACACGCATTGAATGAAACTTTCATCTGCGCCCGGTGTTAAACACTGAGTTAAATATAGATCACTCTCACAGGTCCGCTTTCAGAATTGGGCAAAAAATGAGCAATAAGCAGCAAAAGTCGTTGAATTAAGAACATTCCGCAAGGGATTAATAAGGCAGGGATTTAAGCAGAGCACGGCGGCTGCCGTGCTCCGGGAAGGGATTAATGCTCGCGGGTTTTGCGGAACTGAATATCCGGATAACGTTCGTGCGCCAGGTTCAGGTTAACCATGGTTGGGGCGATATAGGTGAGGTTATCACCGCCATCGAGCGCCAACTGAACCTCGTTCTTACGCTTGAACTCTTCGAATTTCTTCACGTCAGAACACTCTACCCAGCGCGCCGTCGCCACGTTGACCGATTCGTAAATCGCTTCAACGTTGTACTCGCTCTTCAGACGGGCAACCACCACGTCAAACTGCAGCACGCCCACGGCGCCGACAATCAGATCGTTATTGGCGATAGGACGGAATACCTGCACTGCCCCCTCTTCCGACAGCTGAACCAGCCCTTTCAGCAGCTGTTTCTGCTTCAGCGGATCTTTCAGGCGGATACGACGGAACAGCTCCGGTGCGAAGTTCGGAATACCGGTGAACTTCATCATCTCACCCTGAGTAAAGGTGTCGCCAATCTGGATGGTGCCGTGGTTATGCAGGCCAATGATGTCGCCCGGATACGCCTCTTCCACGTGGGAACGGTCACCGGCCATAAAGGTCAGCGCGTCGGAGATCACCACATCTTTACCGGTACGCACCTGGCGCAGCTTCATGCCTTTTTCATATTTGCCGGATACCACACGCATAAACGCTACGCGGTCGCGGTGTTTCGGGTCCATGTTGGCCTGAATCTTAAAGACAAAGCCGGTGAACTTCTCTTCGCTGGCAACCACTTCACGGGAGTCGGTATTACGCGGCATCGGCTGCGGCGCCCACTCCACCAGACCGTCCAGCATATGGTCCACGCCAAAGTTACCCAGCGCGGTACCAAAGAAGACCGGCGTGATTTCACCGCTCAGGAACAGCTCTTTATCAAATTCGTGGGAAGCGCCTTTGACCAGCTCCAGCTCTTCACGCAGCTGTTCTGCCAGCTCTTCGCCGACAGCCGCGTCCAGATCCGGGTTATCCAGCCCTTTAACGACGCGCACTTCCTGAATGGTGTGACCTTTACCGCTCTGATACAGGTAGGTTTCGTCTTTGTAGAGATGGTAAACGCCTTTAAACAGCTTACCGCAGCCAATTGGCCAGGTGATTGGCGCACAGGCGATCTTCAGCTCACGCTCCACCTCATCCATCACCTCCATCGGATCGCGGATGTCACGGTCGAGTTTGTTCATGAAGGTCAGGATCGGCGTGTCGCGCAGACGGGTAACTTCCATCAGTTTACGGGTACGATCCTCAACGCCTTTTGCGGCATCGATCACCATCAGACAGCAGTCCACCGCCGTCAGGGTACGGTAAGTATCTTCGGAGAAGTCTTCGTGCCCCGGGGTGTCCAGCAGGTTCACCAGGCAGTCGTGATACGGGAACTGCATTACGGAGGTGGTAATCGAGATCCCACGCTGCTTTTCCATCTCCATCCAGTCCGATTTTGCATGCTGGCTGGAGCCACGGCCTTTTACCGTACCGGCGGTCTGGATCGCCTGTCCGAACAGCAGCACCTTTTCGGTGATGGTGGTTTTACCGGCATCCGGGTGAGAGATAATGGCAAAAGTACGGCGTTTCGCCACCTCTTGCAGATAAGGAGACAACGTCATAATTCAATCTTCTTTAAAAAGCGCGGCAGCAAGCCGCGCATCATGAATACGAAAATGCGGCTATTTTACCCATCAATGGGGGGCAGGCAATCAATGTTTACACAGGAGTTGCTCCAGTTCGCTCAGGGAGGTCACGGTCCAGGTCGGTGTGATCCCCTCCGGCAGGGTGCGGTTGTGCGCGTTCAGCCAGCAGGTGGAGAGCCCGGCGTTCATCCCACCAAGGATATCCGACTCCGCCGTGTCCCCCACCATCAGCACTTTCGCCCGGTCAGGGTTTCCGGCCTGGGCCAGCGCATAATCAAAGATTTGCGGGGCCGGTTTTGCCACGCCCACCTGTTCTGAAATCACTAATAAATCAAAGTAGTCACGGAAACCGGTCCGCTCAAGGCGGATCTGCTGGAGCGCGGTAAAGCCGTTGGTAATGATCCCGAGCTTCGCCTTGCCTTTCAGGGAGGCCAGCAGCGACGCGGCGCCCGGCAGCGGGGCGCAGATTTCAGCCATTGCATTAAGGAAGGCGTCGTTCAGATCGCCTGGCGGAACGTTCAGGCGCTCGGACCACCCCTGAAAACGCTGGTGCTGAAGCTGTAACGCGGTGATCGCGCCGTTCTGGTAATCCACCCACAACGGTTTATTCACCATCTGGTAAGCCTGGAAATCTTCAGCAGTAAAGGTCACGCTGTAGTCGAGAAACATCCGCTGTAAGCCGCCGTACGAATCGAAGGTAAACAGCGTTTCATCGGCGTCAAAGAAAATCCAGTCCCAGTTCATTGTTACAACCTTTTTAGTTATCCAAGCGGCAGAGCCATGATGATGGCGTCTTCACGTCCTTCTGCGGTGGGGTAATAGTTACGGCGGATCGTCGCCTCGTTAAAGCCCAGGCTTTCATAGAGTGCGATGGCGGCGACGTTCGAGGCCCGTACTTCCAGCCACAGCGTGAACACGTCTCGGGCTTCCAGCTCGCGAATTAAATGTTCCAGCAGTTCTCTGCCCAGCCCACGGCGCTGGAAAGCAGGATCCACAGCGATGTTAAACAGCGTCGCTTCATCCAGAACGACCTGCGTGATGGCAAATGCCGCCAGCTGGTTATCGACATCCAGCCGATAGTTGAGGTAACGCTCACCCTGGTTGCTGGCAAAGGTTTTTTCACTCCACGGAAAGGCGTGGGCGCGTTTTTCGATCTCAAAAGCCTGCGCTAAATCAGTCGTCGTGAGGGAAGAAATTGTGTTCATGTTCGCAGATTTGTTGCCACAGCGCGCGACGTGCCGCCGGGTTTACGTTAAGTTCGTCCAGCGCCGGAGAGGCCATACTCGCCCCCTCCAGAGCAATCTCTTCTCTTACGCCAAGCTGCCAGCTGTTGCAGCGGCTGCCCTCGGGCAGCATGGCCACGCGATCGGGCGTCAGCTGCAGCACCTGATCGGCACTCAGCCTCAGCGCCCGCAGTACGTCGGCGATCACCGGCTCGCTGAGGGCGGGCAGGCTTTGCGCCACCATCACCAGACGAATATGCGCCGGTAGCGAGATGGCGATTTCGCCCTGCAATGCCGCCGGGCGGCGCAGCGCCCACTGGGTGATGCCCAGTTGCTGTAGTTGCCTGTCTCGTCGGGATGCCATTGCGAAAACTCCTGTCTGTCAGGCGCGCAAATATAGCAAATGTGTCGAATCTGCGCCATCTACCTACTATAATCCCCGCCTGTGTTTATTGAGGAACAATTCATGTCTGCATTTACCCCGGCAAGTGAAGTCTTGCTGCGTCACAGTGATGATTTCGAACAAAGCCGTATTCTGTTTGCCGGAGATATGCAGGATGACCTGCCTGCCCGTTTCGAGTGCGCCGACAGCCGTGCGCACACCCAGCAGTATCACCACTGGCAGGTGCTGAGCCGCCAGATGGGCGAGCGCGTCCGTTTCAGCCTGGTGGCTGAGCAGAGCGACGTGGCCGACTGCGATACGCTGATCTACTACTGGCCGAAGAACAAACCCGAAGCCCAGTTCCAGCTGATGAACCTGCTCTCCCTCCTGCCGGTGGGTTGCGATATCTTCGTGATCGGAGAAAACCGCAGCGGCGTGCGCAGCGCTGAGCAGATGCTGGCAGATTACGTCACGCTGAATAAAGTCGACAGCGCCCGTCGCTGCGGCCTCTACCATGGCCGTCTGGACAAAAAACCGACCTTCGATGCGGAAAAATACTGGGATGAATATCAGCTGGATGGCCTGACCATCAAAACCCTGCCGGGCGTCTTCAGCCGCGACGGTCTGGACGTGGGCAGCCAGCTGCTGCTCTCCACCTTTACGCCGCACACCAAAGGTAAAGTGCTGGATGTCGGCTGTGGCGCAGGCGTGCTCTCCGCCGTACTCGCCAGCCACTCGCCGAAAGTGCGTTTAACCCTCACCGATGTGGGCGCATCCGCCATCGAAGCCAGCCGCGCGACCCTTGCGGCCAACGGCATTGAGGGCGAGGTTTTTGCCTCTAACGTCTTATCCGACGTGACCGGCCGTTTCGATATGATTATCTCCAACCCGCCATTCCATGACGGTGTGGAAACCAGCCTCGAAGCCGCGCAGACCTTGATTCGTACCGCGGTACGCCATCTGAACAGCGGCGGTGAGCTGCGCATCGTGGCGAACGCCTTCCTGCCGTACCCGAAAGTGCTGGATGAAGTCTTCGGCTTCCACGAAGTACTGGCGCAAACGGGCCGCTTTAAGATCTACCGCGCCATCATGACCCGCCAGGCGAAGAAGTAACGTCTCCCGCTGGCCTGAGCCGCCCGTTCAGGCCATTTTTGCAGCAAATAATATCTCCCGCACAATTATCTGTTGACGAAAAGCTGAAAACATCTAGAATGCGCCTCCGTGGTTACGATACTTTTACTGTATCGATGGTCTGCGAAGGTGGCGGAATTGGTAGACGCGCTAGCTTCAGGTGTTAGTGTCCTTACGGATGTGGGGGTTCGAGTCCCCCCCCTCGCACCAATAACCATGATTGATATTGCTCGCACTGGGCGAAGGTGGCGGAATTGGTAGACGCGCTAGCTTCAGGTGTTAGTGTCCTTACGGATGTGGGGGTTCGAGTCCCCCCCCTCGCACCAACGAGGCGATATCAAAAAATAAGATGACTGTGCGAAGGTGGCGGAATTGGTAGACGCGCTAGCTTCAGGTGTTAGTGTCCTTAGGATGTGGGGGTTCGAGTCCCCCCCCTCGCACCAATTATCTTATCTCTCCTGCTTTTCTCTCTTCTTTTCCTGTTAGTTCAGATTCATTACCAGCACCCACATTCCCGCAATCAGCGCAACACATGATGGCAGCAGCACGAAATGCCGCAGTTGTTTATGCCAGATCATGGCGGATGAAATCAGCAAGCCCGACGCGATAATCACTTTCCAGACCGCTAACGACAGATCGGTACACGCCAGCCCGGCCATGACCATCCCCGGCAGTATCACGCCCCATCCACTCCCCAACGCTCTGCTCAACATGATTCGTCTCTCAAATCGATAATGATAACCAATATCATATGATAGATTTTCTCATTTGTCAGCGTTAAGGCCGGATGTGTAAAAAGCCTTGCGCACGGTTTTATCTATAGTTAGGATTGGCAATCATTATCATTTAGATTTTTATCCAGCTAACTTATGGCCACACGTTCCGCACACGCTGTTGAGAATATTATCTGGCAAACGCCGCTGACGACCAGGCCTTCAGGGCTTGCGGACGCGATGCGTGACGCTATCGGTCAGACGCGTGCCTATCTGCTGGATGTCATCAAGCTGGACGAACCCCATCCTCATCACGCCATGACGCTGGCGCAGTGGCAGCGTCCTGCCGAACTGCAGTCTTTGCTGGCAACCTACTCCGATCATATCTACCGCAACCAGCCCACGATGGCGCGGGAAAACAAGCCGCTGCTGTCGCTGTGGGCACAGTGGTATATCGGGCTGATGGTTCCACCAATGATGCTGGCCCTGCTGACCCAGGATGTGGCGCTGGATATTTCCCCGGAACATTTCCACGTTGAGTTTCACGAAACCGGACGCGCAGCCTGCTTCTGGATTGACGTTCAGGAAGACAGCCAGGCAACCTCGCTTTCGCCCCAGCAGCGTATGGAAATACTGGTGACGCGCGCCCTGGTCCCGGTGGTTGACGTGCTGGAAGCGACGGGTGAGATCAACGGTAAACTTATCTGGAGCAATACCGGCTATTTAATTCACTGGTATCTGACCGAAATGAAACCCCTGCTGGGGGATGAGAAAGTGGACGCGCTGCGTCAGGCGATTTTCTTTGCCCGCCAGCTCTCCGATGGGCGTGACAACCCGCTTTATCGCACCGTCGTTCCACGCGACGGCCTGCTGGTGCGTCGTACCTGCTGTCAGCGCTATCGCCTGCCGGACGTTCAGCAGTGCGGCGATTGCACGCTGAAGTAGTTTGTCAGGTCCAATAGATGAAAACGGCAACCCGAGGGTTGCCGTTTTGCTTCTATTACGCGACCTGCTGACTTTCTTCTTCTGCACGCTGGGCCTCTTCGGCCTCCTGCGCCAGCAGCTGCTTCTCGTAGACCTTAAAGAACGGGTAGTAGATGATGGCGGAGACCATCGCTAACAGCAGGACCAGGATCGCCGCACGGAAATCCCAGCCCAGCGCCCAGGCAGCCCCCACCGGCGCAGGAGCGGTCCAGGGAACCACCGAAATCACGCGACCAATCAGATCCAGCTTCATCGCCGCCCACGCCAGTACCGCGTTGACCATTGGCGCCAGCAGGAACGGGATAAAGAACACCGGGTTCATCACGATAGGCGTCCCGAAGATGACCGGTTCGTTGATGTTGAAAATACTCGGCACCACGCTCAGCCGTCCAATAGAACGCAGGTGCGCCGAACGGCTACGCAGATAGCAGAACACCAGCCCCATCGTCGCCCCGGAGCCGCCAATCACAATGAAGAAGGTCCAGAACGCCTCCATAAAGATGTGTGGCAGCGGCGCGCTTTGCGCCAGCGCGGTCTGGTTCATCCCCAGGTTGGTGAGCCAGAACATCTGCAGCATACCGGAGACAATCGCCGCCCCGTGGATGCCCGCAAACCACAGCAAATGACCAATCAGCACCGCCAACAGGATCGCCGGCAGCGAGTCCGCCGCGGAGACCAGCGGCTTAAAGATAGCCATGATCGCCTGCGGGATCAGCATGCCAAACTCAGACTGAATGAACAGGCTCAGCGGATAGAGGGTTAACACCACCACCAGCACCGGGATCAGCAGATCGAAGGAGTTCTTGATCATCGGCGGCACCTGGTCGGGCAGGCGAATACCGATGTTGTGCGCCTTCAGAAAACGCATCATCTCCACACAGTAGATTGCCACCAGAATGGCGGTGAAGATCCCCGTCCCACCGAGGCTATCCACCGGCAATGCGCCTTTAGTTTTTGGCGCGGCGATCAGCAGGAAGGCCATCAGCGACAGCATGGCGCACATGAAGGGGTCGAGCTGATGCGACTTAACGTAGTGCTTGCCGAGGTTGTAGGCGATAGCGGCACAGATATAGAGGGACATCACGCCCATCGTCATATCGAAGGGGGTGAGGATCTGGCCTTCAAACTGTTTTGCCATATCCAGCCAGGCGCGGGCAAAGCCCCATGTGGTGTCCGGCGAAAACGGCGGGTAAGCAAACACTAATAAGAACGAGCCAACAATCATAAACGGCATCGCGGAGATAAAGCCGTCGCGGATCGCCATCACGTGACGCTGAGAGGAGATGCGTCCGGCAATGGGGCTGACATAGTTTTCAACAAATCGGAATATCAGGTTAAACGCAGCATGGTTGGCAGACATAACGGCTCTCCTGTCAGACGATCGTTTCGGGCGCTGTGACGCCGCACGGTGTTCCATATACCACTTTCACCACCTTGCTGGCTCGCTTACCAGCGGTACTGCTCAAACGGATAGGTTTCATAATCGACTCTTATTATTGGATACAGGGGAAGTGACGTAATCAGTATTAATCTCCATATCATGGTCTGCAACCGGTTACTGTAACCGGTTTCCGTGATTGTGAAGAGGATCCAGAAATCGCTGATATAAGAAGTGTGTGACCTGGTAAATATTTACAGAGCATAATTTCTTATGACCGACTACACAGAGTATTTTCTGGAGGAAACAATGAGTTTGCAGTCTGTGCGCCAGTTTTTTGCTGACCACGCCCCGGATGTTGAAGTCATCGAACTGGGTCAGAGTACCGCTACCGTTGCGCTGGCTGCCGAGGCCCACAACGTCGCGCCGGGTCAGATAGCGAAAACGCTGTCGCTAAAAATCAAAGATGAGGTGATCCTCGTGGTCGCTAAAGGCGATGCGCGTCTTGATAACAAAAAGCTGAAGCAGACGTTTGGCGCAAAGGCCAGGATGCTGAGCAGTGACGAGGTGGTGACAATCACAGGGCACCCTGTGGGTGGCGTCTGCCCTTTCGGACTGGAAACGCCGCTGGCGGTCTATTGTGACATCTCGCTAAAACAGTATGCGGAAGTGCTGCCCGCTGCCGGTGCGATCCACAGCGCGGTCCGTATTTCTCCGGAAAGAATGGCCGAACTTACTCAGGCAACATGGGTAGACGTTTGCCTGTAAGTCCCGCGCCAGAAATCGTTCTGGCGCAGACTTTCGCATGGGCTATGAAAAGTGCTGGGACATGAAGCGCGAGTTGCGGGGATCCGGGACGGGAAAATGCGTCAGGATGTCCGCCGCGTGCAGTAATCCCACGTCGGAACGCACACCGAGCTTAATCATGGCATTAAATTTATGCGCACGAATGGTTTTGATGTTGCGATCGAGCCGGGTGGCGATTTCCGGGATGGAGAAGCCGCACGACATAAACTGCAAAATGGCGCGCTCGGTTGGGCTCAGCAGTCTCCCACGATGGATATTCCAGTGGTTATTATGACTGTCATTGACCCGTCGGTTCTCACTCAATATTTTGCTGAGTTGCTCCTGCAGTTCGGCGAGTGGCTCAGATTTGAGAATGACGCCATGCAGGCGTGACGGCGAAAGCTGATTAATCAGGCTCGCTTCTGCCTCATCTGATGCGAGCACAATTCGCTGAATCATGCCGTACGTGGTGGCCACTTCCTTAATACAGACCAGGCAATTACGCCGTTCTTCCCGCTCATCCGAGAGTGAATAAATTAACGACGTGTATGGAATAAAACTAAGTGATGACTGGAAACTATTAATATTATTAAAAAGGTGGACTTCATAACCTTTAAGTGAGGGACTGGCAAAAAGATGCTTCAGCCCCATAGCACTCATCATGCACTTTTCGACGATAGCGATATGTCTTTTTGGCGCGCTCTTTTCCATTCGTCTTGCTCTCCATAGGCAGAGAATAAACTCAGCTCTTTCATTCCCTTAGTGCTGTTAATCCACGCGTACATTTCGGCATTACTCGTTAAAGCAAGTCTTCTCATGGCACTGTTTTTTTGCGCGCTTACCGTTTTATTACTCTTTTTCAGCAATGCGGCGATTTGATTAATACCCCAACCTTTTCCCAGTAAGCGTAATACTTTACGCTCTGAGAAGGTCAACATGACTTCGTCCTGATTGTCATATAAATCATCTGGATCGGGGATTAATAGCGTCTGGCTAATACGTTCAGCGTTTTCACTACCCGCCCGGATAGCCTTAACCACGCTTTCGATGGGCTCCATGTTGGATAGCAACGTGCTTTCTGGACGCATTAAGTGCTCAACAGCGAGGGGGTAAATTGCCCGAGAAACCAAAAATATCCAGTGAATATCCCGATACTGATTTTGTAATACGTGATACTGATTGCAAATATTACGCGAATTACGCTGTTCATCTGAAATATCAACGATGACCACGCCTGCACGACGCAATTGAAGAAGCGTCAGCTCTTCATGGGTCCGACAGTATGAACGATCGTAGTCCGGGAAATAGCGAGACATAATGCTGCCGAGGCCGGTCTGCATTATGGGTGACTTTCCAATTATTATTACACTCTTACAGATCAATGACGGCATTTTCGCTCCGAATCCATTCATACGTTCATTCCACGTCTTTCATCCAATTGAAATACCTGTTTGTCTAACAGGGCGACGTAAAAATGTAATGTCTTTCCTTTTCTATTAGCTGAACGAAATGAGATTGCGATAAGAATCAGCATCACAAATGTATACACCGCCAAAACGGCATTAATATCGCAAAATAACGCCGCAATGTTAACCCCTGGCGCGCGATATTTTTAAAAAGAGCAAATTAGATATTCTAAATATAAATTAAATAAATATGTAAATATAAAATGCATAGAAATTAATAATTAATCAGCTGAACGTAATACCTGTTTACAGTACTAATCTGCTTAAACCTTGATCTGGCCCAGAGCAAACGCCACCGGGTTGTGTGCTAAAAGTAGACATTCCGGCTATCCACTCGTCACTCTCTCCTCAGGGCAACAGATGCAGGCAGATCAATCCTCACAACGCGCCGTTACGCGACTGTGTATTCAGTGCGGCCTTTTTTTATTGCAACACGGTGCCGAAAGCGCCCTGGTCGAGGAGCTCTCTACCCGACTGGGGCTGGCCCTGGGGATGGACAGCGTAGAGAGCTCCATCTCCTCTAACGCGATTGTGCTGACCACCATTAAAGCGGGCCAGTGTCTGACCTCAACGCGTAAAAACCACGATCGTGGGATCAACATGCACGTCGTCACCGAGGTGCAACACATTGTGATCATGGCGGAACACAAGCTGCTGGATGCGCAGGGCGTCGAAAAACGCTTCAGCCAGATCAAGCCGCTGCGCTATCCACGCTGGCTGGTGGCGCTGATGGTGGGTCTCTCCTGCGCCTGCTTCTGCAAACTTAACAACGGTGGCTGGGACGGCGCGATGGTGACCTTTATCGCCAGCACCCTCGCCATGTACGTGCGTCAGGTGCTGACAGGCCGGCATCTGCACCCACAAATTAACTTCTGCATCACCGCCTTTGTCGCCACCACGGTCTCCGGCCTGCTGCTGCGGCTGCCGGGCTTTGCCACCACCCCGACCATCGCCATGGCCGCCAGCGTGCTGCTACTGGTGCCGGGCTTTCCGCTGATTAATGCCGTGGCCGATATGTTCAAAGGTCACATCAATACCGGCCTTGCCCGCTGGGCGATAGCCAGTTTACTCACCCTCGCCACCTGTATTGGGGTGGTGATGGCCATGACGTTATGGGGGCTTCGCGGATGGGCGTAATCGATTTTCTCTGGGCGCTGGCCCAAGACATGATGCTGTCGGCCATTCCGGCAGTGGGCTTTGCCATGGTATTTAACGTTCCCCATCGCGCCCTGCCGTGGTGCGCGCTGCTGGGGGCTATTGGCCACGGCTCGCGCATGACGATGATGACCGCCGGGCTGAATATCGAATGGTCGACCTTTATGGCCTCGATGCTGGTGGGCAGCATTGGGATCCAGTGGTCGCGCTGGTATCTGGCCCATCCAAAGGTCTTTACCGTTGCGGCGGTGATTCCGATGTTCCCGGGCATCTCTGCCTATACCGCAATGATTTCAGCGGTGAAAATTAGCCACTTTGGCTACAGCGAAGCGCAGATGATTATGCTGCTGACCAACTTCCTGAAAGCCTCGTCCATCGTCGGCGCCCTCTCAATCGGGCTGTCGATCCCCGGACTGTGGCTCTACCGCAAACGCCCCCGGGTTTGAGAGTTGTGTTCTCCCGCTGCCGTGGTGATAATCCTCTGCTCTCATGTGGCTAAGTAAGGAGCAGATGTGTCTAACCCCGGCAGCGAAAACGCGGAAAACGGCGACGGCTCCCGCCTGAAAGACAAAATCTTCCTCAGCGCCCTCTCGCTGTTTGCCGAGTACGGGCTTAACGGCGCACGCATGGAGCAGATCGCCGAGAAAGCGGGCACCACCAAACGGATGGTGGTGTATCACTTTAAGACCAAAGAGAACCTCTATCTGCTGGTGCTGGAATATGTCTACACCCAGATCCGCGCCAGTGAAAAGCAGCTCAGTCTGGATGCGATGCCGCCCGTAGAAGCGCTGGTGCAGTTGGTGGAAACCACCTTTGACTATCATGCCGACCACCCGGACTACATTCGCATTATCTGTATGGAGAACATGCAGCGGGGCCGGTTTATGCAGCAGTCGGCCTTGCTGCGCCAGGTGAACCGCAGCGCGCTGGATCTGCTGGAAACCATCCTCAAACGCGGCAAAGAGAAGCAACTCTTTAACCAGACGGTGAACGCCCGGGATCTGCACCGCCTCATCAGCAGTTTCAGCTTTCACTATGTGGCTAACAGCTACACCTTCACCCTGCTGTTTGAGGATGGCGCCGATGAGCAGGCCCAGCGGCAACACTATCGAAAAATGGCGGTTCAGGTTGCCTTGCGTTATACCTGTCCTTAGCGCAAACAACCCTGAGATAAGGAACCCACCATGTCTTTAGAAAAAGTTGTCTATACCGCCAAAGCCAAAGCTACCGGAGGCCGTGATGGCCGCGCCACTTCGTCCGACGGCGTGCTGGATGTCAAACTGGGCGTCCCCAAAGAGATGGGCGGCGCGGGCGGTGAAGTCACCAACCCGGAACAACTGTTCGCGGCGGGCTACTCAGCCTGTTTTCTCGGCGCCATGAAATTTGTGGCTAACCGCGACAAAATCACTATGCCGCAGGAGGCCTTTATTGAGGGCGAAGTGGGGATCGGGCCGCTGCCAACCGGGTTTGGCATCGAAGCGAAACTGAATATTCACCTGCCGGGAATGGACGCCGATGAGGCGAAAAAGCTGGTGGATGCGGCGCACATTGTCTGCCCGTACTCTAACGCCACCCGCAACAATATCGATGTGACGCTGAATATTATCTCCTGATTTTTCAGGGGGTCAGGGAGTGGGTTTCAGACCCCTGCCTGCCCCCTCCTCTCTGTGCTACCATAAGCCCATATCTCGTCCGCAGTAACTCAGTAGAGAAGTATTATGTCCTCCAGAATCCTGACCACCAGCGTCACTGGCATTGATGCCTTTATGCACGATCCCCGCGGCGTGCTGTCCAGGGCGCAAGGCGGTACTGTCGCCGTTTTCGCCGACAATGCACCGGCTTTTTACGCCATCACGCCGCAGCGTCTGGCCGAGCTGCTGGAGCTGGAAGCGCGCCTGTCGCGCCCGGCCAGTGACGTCACTCTGGATACCCAATTCTTCGAGGAACCCACCAACGCGCCGGTGGCGGTGCCGATGGGCAAATTCGCCATGTATAACGGCTGGCAGCCGGATCCCGACTTCCAGCGTCAGGCGGCGCTGTGGGGCATTGCCCTCACCCAGCCTGTCGCCCCGGAAGAGCTGGCCGCCTTTACCGCGTACTGGCAGGCGGAAGGGAAAGTCTTTCACCATATTCAGTGGCAGCAGAAGCTGGCGCGCAGCGTGCAGATCAACCGGGCCAGCAGCGGCAACCAGGCCAGACGCGATGTGAATACCTTTTCAGAACCGGATAAACAGATCCCCCACGGATTCCGAGGTGCCAAATGAAAGAGTTCGGCGAACTGATGAAACGTCTGCAGAAGATCATGCCCGCTAACGTCAAACCGGCCTTTACCACCGGTGAAGAGCTGCTGGCGTGGCAAAAAGAGCAGGGTAAGATCCGCGCGGCAGCGCTGGCACGGGAGAACCGCGCCATGAAGATGCAGCGCACCTTTAACCGCTCCGGCATTCGTCCTCTGCATCAGAACTGCTCCTTCGACAATTACAACGTCGAGACCCAGGGACAACTTCAGGCGCTGCAACAGGCGCGCCAGTACGTAGAAGAGTTCGACGGCAACATCGCCAGCTTTATCTTCAGCGGCAAGCCCGGCACCGGCAAAAACCATCTCGCGGCGGCCATCTGCAACGAGCTGCTGCTGCGCGGTAAATCGGTGCTGATCATCACCGTGGCTGACATCATGTCCGCCATGAAAGATACCTTCAGCAACCGGGAAACCAGCGAAGAACAGCTGTTGAACGATCTGAGTAACGTCGATCTGCTGGTGATCGACGAAATCGGCGTGCAGACCGAATCGCGCTATGAAAAAGTGATCATCAACCAGATTGTCGATCGTCGCTCCTCCTCTAAGCGCCCGACCGGCATGCTGACCAACCATAACGTTGAAGAGATGACCCGTCTGCTGGGCGAGCGGGTGATGGATCGCATGAAACTCGGTAACAGCCTGTATGTGATTTTTGACTGGGAAAGCTATCGCAGCCGCGTTACCGGTAAAGAGTATTAGGATATTTACCCAAGTTCTGCGCTGTCGCGAGGTTTATACTGGCTGCCACTCCGCCCCGGCGGGCAATCGACAGAGTAGGTCTTATGAAAACACATTTTCTTCTTAGCGCCGCAGTCAGCGCCCTCCTGATGACGGGTGCAGCCCAGGCGGCCTCCTCCTGGCAGGATACGCTTAACAGTGCCGCCAGCCAGCTCAGCGCGGGCAGTAGCAGCAACAGCACCACCACAACGTCCCAGAACGGTGGCCTCTCCCTCTCCTCGCTCACCGGTCTGCTCAACAATGGCGGCCAGTCGCTCTCTGCCAGCAACATGAATAACGCGGCCGGGATCCTCGAGTACTGCGCGAAAGAGAAGCTGGCTTCGATGACCGATGCCACCAACATTAAAAATCAGGTGCTGGGTAAGCTGGGTCTCGACACCCAGGAAGAGCAGCAGCAGGACACCAACTATCTGGAAGGGATCCAGGGTCTGCTGAATGCCAATAACGGTGAGCAACTGAATCTGGAAACCATCGGCAACTCGCCGCTGGCGAAGAAGGTCAAAGCCCAGGCCTGTGATTTTGTCCTGAAACAGGGCATGAGCTTTATCTCTTAATCCCCGATACGCCGCGACGACTGCCGCGGCGTTTCTCCCCTTCCCCGCAGAAAGCGACGCCCGTCAAACATTCGATTTTCTAAACCAAATCCTAACAACAGCACAATTGCGTGACACTACAATTGCAGCTTGATGGCATCGCCATTACATTGGATCACCCAAAAATTAAACAGTTAATCCGCCAATCGGCGGATGCCTTTGTTGAGGATAAGCTGTTGTCAGAGTTCATTTCTATTGCCCTGTTTATCGCCTCGGTTGTTATCTATTCCCGCAAAGCGGGTCGTAACACGTGGTGGTTTGCCGTCACCCTTCTGGTGCTGGGGCTGTTTGTCGTACTGAACATTACTCTCTACGCCAGTGACTACTTTACCGGCGATGGCATTAACGATGCCGTCCTCTATACCCTGACCAACAGTCTGACCGGTGCCGGGGTTAGTAAGTACATACTTCCTGGTATTGGCGTGGTGGTTGCGCTGGTGGCGGTATTTGGCCTGCTGGGCTGGATCCTGCGCCGCCGTCGCCATCATCCGCATCACCTCGGCTACAGCCTGCTGGCGCTGGTGTTGGCCCTCGCCTCGGTGGATGCCAGCCCGGCGTTTCACCAGATCACCGAGCTGGTGAAATCGCAATCCCGCGATGGCGATCCCGACTTTGCGGCCTATTACAAAGAGCCGGGTAAAACCATTCCGAACCCGAAACTCAACCTGGTCTATATCTATGGCGAGAGCCTGGAGCGCACCTACTTTGATAATGACGCCTTCCCGGATCTCGCGCCGGAGCTGGGTGCTATCAAAAATGAGGGGATCGATTTTAGCCACACCGCGCAGCTGCCCGGCACCGATTACACCATCGCAGGCATGGTCGCCTCCCAGTGTGGCATCCCGCTGTTCGCCCCGTTTGAAGGCAACGCCTCGGCCTCGGTCTCGAGCTTCTTCCCGCAGAATATCTGTCTCGGCGATATCCTGAAAAACTCCGGGTACGAGAACTATTTCATGCAGGGTGCCAACCTGCGTTTCGCCGGGAAAGATGTGTTCCTGAAGTCCCACGGTTTTGACCATCTGTACGGTGCAGAAGAGTTAAAAACCACCGTCGCGGATCCGACCTACCGTAACGACTGGGGTTTCTATGACGATACGGTGCTGGATGAAACCTGGAAAAAATTCGAGGCGCTGTCACAGTCCGGCAAACGCTTCTCGCTGTTTGCCCTGACGGTGGATACGCACCACCCGGATGGCTTTATCTCCCGTACCTGCCAGCGCAAAAGCTATGCCCTTGAAGGCAAACCCAATCAGTCCTTCAGCGCGGTGGGCTGTAGCCAGGAGCACATTGCGGCGCTGATCGAAAAAATCAAAGCCTCGCCGTACTTCAAAAACACGGTGATCGTGGTCTCTTCCGACCATCTGGCGATGAAAAACACCGCCTGGGATGCGCTGAACAAACACGACCGCAGCAACCTGTTCTTTATCCTGCGTGGCGATAAGCCGCAGCAGGAGGTGATGGCCGTGAAGCGCAACACCATGGATAACGGCGCAACGGTGCTGGATATTCTCGGCGGGGATAACTTTATCGGCCTGGGTCGCAGCAGCCTCTCCGGGCAGTCGCTGTCTGAGGTGTTCCTCAACATGAAGGAAAAGGTGCTGGCGTGGAAACCGGACGTCATTCGCCTGTGGAACTTCCCGAAAGAGTTGAAAGAGTTCACCATCGACAGCCAGAAAAACATGATGGCCTTCTCCGGCAGCCACTTCCGCCTGCCGCTGCTGCTGCGCGTTTCCGATAAGCGGGTCGAACCGTTGCCGGAAAGCGAATACTCGGCTCCGCTGCGCTACCAGCTGGCGGACTTTGCCCCACGGGATAACTTCGTCTGGGTTGACCGCTGCTACAAGATGGGTCAGCTCTGGTCGCAGCCGCTGGCGCTCTCTACCGACTGGTGTGTTTCTCAGGGCCAGTTAGGCGGCGAGCAGACCGTGCAGCATGTCGATAAAGCGCAGTGGAAGGGCAAAACGGCCTTTAAAGATACAGTGATCAGCACCGATCGCTATCAGCGCAACGTCGACATGCTCAAGGTGTCCGACAACGACATCCGCTACAAGGCTGACAGCTTTGTCTTTAACGTGGCCGGGGCGCCCGAAGAGGTGAAGCAGTTCAGCGGGATCTCGCGTCCGGAATCCTGGGGACGCTGGTCCAACGCCCAACTGGGTGATGAAGTGAAGATCGAATATAACCAGCCGCTGCCGGCGAAATTCGATCTGGTGATCACCGCCAAAGCCTGGGGGCCGAACGCTAACAAACCGATTCCGGTACGCATTGGTGATAAAGAGCAGACCCTGACGCTGGGGAATGAAGTTACTACCACGACGCTGCATTTCGACAACCCGTCGCACAGCAGCACGTTGGTGATTGTTCCGCCTGCACCGGAGTCCACTAACGAGGGGAATATCCTCGGCCACTCTCCGCGCCAGCTGGGGATAGGCATGGTGGAGATCAAAGTGGTGAACGCGGAAGGGTAATCGAAGGAGAGTGCCGGGTAGCGCTGCGCTTACCCGGCATGGGAAACCGTAGGCCCGTGCAAGCCAGGCGCCGCCGGGCATAAAAAGCGCCCTGCCTGAACAGGGCGCTTTTTTACATCAGAAGGTTTCCCAGTTGTCACCGCTGTCGGCAGCGGCCGCTTTGCGCGTCGTCACCGGCGACATCACGGTTTTCACCGCCGCGTGTGAATGGGCTTTCTGCTGCTCCTGCTGAATGCGGAACACCGCCACTGCTTGAGTCAGACGGCTCGCCTGCTCTTCCAGTGCCGCCGCTGCCGCCGCAGATTCCTGCACCAGGGAGGCGTTCTGCTGGGTGACGCGATCCATCTCGGCGACCGCCAGACCCACCTGGTCGATCCCGCGGCTCTGCTCGTCAGAGGCAGAGGCGATCTCACCCATGATGTCGGTCACGCGGGTCACCGCGCTGACGATTTCACCCATGGTCTCACCGGCGCTTTCTACCAGCGTGGAACCCACTTCGACGCGGCCCACGGAGTCTTCAATCAGGCTCTTGATCTCACGTGCCGCCTGGGCGCTGCGCTGGGCCAGGTTACGGACTTCACCCGCTACCACCGCAAAACCACGACCCTGCTCACCGGCACGCGCCGCTTCTACCGCCGCGTTCAGCGCCAGGATGTTGGTCTGGAAGGCAATACCGTCGATCACGCTGATGATGTCAGCAATCTTCTGGGAACTTCCGGCGATGTCACGCATGGTTTGCACCACGTTATCCACCACTTTGCCGCCTTTCTGCGCGGTTTCGGATGCGCTCAGCGCCAGATGGCTCGCCTGACGGGCGTTCTCGGCGTTCTGCTTCACGGTGGCGGTCAACTCTTCCATGCTGGCTGCGGTCTCTTCCAGCGAGGCTGCCTGCTGCTCGGTACGGGAGGAGAGATCGTTGTTACCCATGGAGATTTCGCTCGCGCCGCTGTAGATGGCGTTAGCGCCATTACGCACGTCGCCGACGGTACGCATCAGTTCAGCCTGCATGTGACGCAGCGTATCGGCCAGCTGGCCCATCTCGTTAGAACCGTCCACTTCGATGCGTTTCACCAGATCGCCGCTGGCGATATGACGAATGCTGTCAGTCAGACGGTTCAGCGGAGAGATCAGGGCGTGACGGATACCCAGCCACACGCCGACAATTACCACCAGCACCAGGATCAGCACGCTAAGCAGGATCCAGAGGGCCTGGCTGTAAGAGCTGTTGCTGTCGTCCACGGCGGTCTGATACAGATGATCGTTCTGCTGCAGATAGTTAACGTACTGCTTCTCAAAGCCATCCTGGTAGCTCTGGGTCGGCTGATCGAAGAACTCATTGATCTTGCCTGCGCCCAGCAGCTGGATCAGTTCGGCCAGCGCACCATGATAGATATCGTAGTTACGTTTGATTTCCAGCGCGGCACCTTCACTCTGACGCGGGTCACGCGGCAGGGCTTCGTACTCCGCCCAGCTTTTTTCCGCCTGCTTCAGTGAAGCAGCAGCAATCTGCATCAGATCGTTCACGGTGGCACCGCTACCGATGTTGTTCTGATCCATCATGTAGCGGATGCCCGCGCGGTTCAGGGTGTTACGGGTTTGCAGCAACGCTACCCAGCTGCTGTTAAGCGTGGATTGTTGCTGACGAATGGTTTGCAGAACGGTGAAGTTTTCTTTGTCATGCTTCAGGGCATTAAAGAAAAGGCCACCGGATGTGAGCTGTAATAAGCCAAAAATAACTAATACCAGCAATAAGCTAGTAACAATCTTGATACGATTTAACATGATTTCTCATTCCACCAGACAGGTACAGAATTTTCGGCCTGGAATGGGAAAACTTTACGGAAATTGTGTTGATGACCGCAGCGATCTACTCCTCTTCCTGGCTGTTAACCTGCCCATCGCCCAGCGCAATAAACTCCTGTAGCAGGGCCGTCAGCTGCTGCATTTTCTCCGGCGTGTACCGCGCCTCAATCTGCTGATAGGCCTCTTCCACCTGCGCCTGGGCGCGTTCATACAGGGCGTTCCCCTCTTTGGTGAGCGAAACATAGAGCTTGCGCTGGTCGTTGAGCGGCTTTAAGCGCAGCACCAGCCCGTCACGCTCCATACGCGTCAGGATCCCGGTCAGGCTTGGGCGCAGAATACAGGTGCGGAAGGCCAGGTCATGAAAATCCATCGACGGATGTTCCGCCAGCACGCGCACGATCCGCCACTGCTGCTCCGTCAGATTCTGCTGCTTGATAATCGGGCGAAAAAAGGTCATCGCGGTTTCCCGCGTCTGGAGTAGTGCGATAGTTAACGAATCGTGCATGGCGCCCCCACCTCAACATCATTAATAACGAAACAATCAATGCATAACGCTCTCTCTGCGCGCCAGCGGCGCGACTGAAAAGTCTAACAGATATCACATTAAAATATTAACTTACTGATATATATCATTAATATACCGTAAATGTAAATTTATTGTTATCACTATCACAAAATATTCACTTCTGTTTGCCAAACACACAATGAGGGGCTAAAACCTAATCATTAACATATTAATGAACTCAAAACCCGTAACCCGGGCCAGAGGAGAAAGTGATGAAAGGTACTGTTTTCGCGGTGGCACTCAATCACCGTAGCCAGCTTGACGCCTGGCGTGACGCATTTAACCAGCCCCCATACAACACGCCACCGAAAACCGCCGTCTGGTTTATTAAACCGCGCAATACCCTGATCCGCGCCGGTGATGCCATCCCGCATCCTGAAGGGGAACAGGTACTGAGCGGTGCCACGGTGGCGCTGATTGTCGGCAAGACCGCGAGCAAAGTCAGCCCGGAAGAGGCCGCCGACTACATTGCCGGGTACGCGCTGGCAAACGAGGTAAGCCTGCCGGAAGAGAGCTTCTACCGCCCGGCGATCAAAGCCAAATGCCGGGACGGCTTTTGCCCGCTGGGTGAACTCGCCGCCGTCGACAACGTGGATAACCTGACCATCATCACCGAGATCAACGGCCGCGAAGCAGACCACTGGAACACCGCCGATTTGCAGCGTAACGCCGCTGAACTGCTGAGCGCCCTGAGTGAGTTTGCAACGCTCAACCCCGGCGACGCGATTCTGCTCGGCACTCCGCACTCGCGCGTGCCGCTCCAGCCAGGCGACCGCGTGCGCATTCTGGCGGAAGGCTTCCCGACGCTGGAAAACCCGGTTGTCAATGAACGCGACGTCGCCATCGCTCAGGGTGCAAACCCTCACCCCACGCTGTTTGCCCTCGGCCTGAACTACGCCGATCACGCCAGCGAGCTGGACTTCAAGCCCCCCACCGAGCCACTGGTGTTTATCAAAGCGCCGAACACCTTTAACGGTGACAACCAGACTTCGGTGCGTCCGGACAACGTTGAGTACATGCACTACGAAGCGGAGCTGGTGGTGGTGATCGGCAAAACCGCGCGTAAGGTCAGCGAAGCCGAGGCGATGGCCTATGTCGCGGGCTATACGGTCTGCAACGACTACGCCATCCGCGACTACCTGGAAAACTACTATCGCCCCAACCTGCGGGTCAAAAGCCGCGACGGGTTAACCCCCATCAGCCCCAACATCGTGCCAAAAGCGGCGATCCCTGATCCGCATAACCTCACGCTGCGCACTTTCGTCAACGGTGAATTAAGTCAGGAAGGAACCACGGCGGATCTGATCTTCAGCATTCCGTTCCTGATTGCGTACCTGAGTGAATTTATGACCCTGCAGCCGGGGGACATGATCGCCACCGGCACGCCGAAAGGGCTCGCCGACGTGCGCCCGGGGGATGAAGTGGTGGTGGAAGTGGAAGGCGTTGGCCGTCTGGTCAACCGGATTGTCAGCGAGGAGGCCAAATAATGAAAAAGATTAACCACTGGATCAACGGTAAAAACGTCGCGGGTAGCGACTACTTCCACACCACCAATCCGGCCTCCGGCGAGGTGCTGGCGGAGGTGGCCTCCGGCGGTGCAGACGAGATCAACCAGGCCGTCGAAGCAGCCAAAGCGGCGTTCCCGAAATGGGCCAACCTGCCGATGAAAGAGCGCGCGCGCCTGATGCGCCGCCTGGGCGATCTGATCGACCAGAATGTGCCGGAGATCGCCGCGATGGAGACCGCCGACACCGGCCTGCCCATCCACCAGACTAAAAACGTGCTGATCCCGCGCGCCTCGCACAACTTCGAGTTCTTCGCCGAAGTGTGCCAGCAGATGAACGGCAAGACCTATCCGGTCGATGACAAGATGCTCAACTACACCCTGGTGCAGCCGGTGGGGGTTTGCGCCCTGGTCTCGCCGTGGAACGTACCCTTTATGACCGCCACCTGGAAGGTCGCCCCCTGCCTGGCGCTGGGTAACACCGCGGTGCTGAAGATGTCCGAGCTGTCGCCGCTCACCGCTGACCGCTTAGGCGAGCTGGCGCTGGAGGCGGGTATTCCGGCGGGGGTGCTGAACGTGGTGCAGGGCTACGGCGCCACGGCGGGCGATGCGCTGGTACGTCATCAGGACGTGCGGGCCGTGTCGTTCACCGGCGGTACCGCCACCGGACGGCGCATCATGCAGAGCGCCGGGCTGAAAAAATACTCGATGGAGCTGGGGGGCAAATCGCCGGTGCTGGTGTTTGAAGATGCCGATATCGAACGCGCCCTGGACGCCGCCCTGTTCACCATCTTCTCTATCAACGGCGAGCGCTGCACCGCCGGCTCGCGCATCTTCATCCAGCAGAGCATCTACCCGGAATTCGTGAAGCGCTTCGCCGAACGCGCCAACCGCCTGCGGGTGGGCGACCCGACCGATCCGAATACCCAGATCGGGGCGCTCATCAGCCAGCAGCACTGGGAAAAAGTCTCCGGCTATATCCGCCTCGGCATTGAAGAGGGTGCAACCCTGCTGGCGGGCGGCCCGGACAAACCAACTGACCTGCCTGCCCACCTGAAAGGCGGCAACTTCCTGCGTCCAACGGTGCTGGCGGATGTCGACAACCGCATGCGCGTGGCGCAGGAGGAGATCTTCGGCCCGGTGGCCTGCCTGCTGCCGTTTAAGGACGAAGCGGAAGGGCTGCGTCTGGCGAACGACGTGGAGTACGGTCTCGCGTCCTACATCTGGACCCAGGATGTCAGCAAGGTGCTGCGTCTGGCGCGCAATATCGAGGCGGGCATGGTGTTTGTGAACACCCAGAACGTGCGCGATCTGCGCCAGCCGTTTGGCGGCGTGAAGGCCTCCGGCACCGGACGCGAAGGCGGCGAGTACAGCTTTGAAGTCTTCGCCGAGATGAAGAACGTCTGCATCTCCATGGGCGACCATCCGATCCCGAAGTGGGGGGTATGAAATGGGCAAGTTAGCGTTAGCAGCAAAAATCACCCACGTTCCGTCGATGTATCTCTCTGAGATCCCGGGTAAAAACTTTGGCTGCCGTCAGGGGGCCATCGACGGGCATAAAGAGATCGGCAGACGCTGCCGCGAGATGGGCGTCGATACCATTATCGTCTTCGATACCCACTGGCTGGTGAACAGCGCCTATCACATCAACTGTGCGGACCATTTTTCGGGCGTCTACACCAGCAACGAGCTGCCGCACTTTATCCGCGACATGACCTACGACTACAACGGCAACCCGGCGCTGGGCCAGCTGATTGCCGACGAAGCGGTGAAGCTCGGCGTGCGCGCCAAAGCGCACAACATTCCGAGCCTGAAGCTGGAGTACGGCACCCTGGTGCCGATGCGCTACATGAACGCCGACAAGCACTTCAAGGTGGTCTCCATCTCGGCCTTCTGCACCGTGCATGACTTTGCCGACAGCCGAAGGCTGGGCGAGGCCATCCTGAGCGCCATCGAGAAATATGACGGCACCGTGGCGGTGCTCGCCAGCGGCTCGCTCTCGCACCGCTTTATTGACGACCAGCGCGCCGAAGAGGGTATGAACAGCTACACCCGCGAGTTTGATCGCCAGATGGACGAGCGGGTGGTGAAGCTGTGGCGCGAAGGCCAGTTTAAAGAATTCTGCAGCATGCTGCCGGAGTACGCCGACTACTGCTACGGCGAAGGCAACATGCACGACACGGTGATGCTGCTGGGCATGCTCGGCTGGGACAAATACGACGGTAAGGTGGAGTTTCTCACCGAGCTGTTCCCCAGCTCCGGCACCGGCCAGGTTAACGCCGTTTTCCCTCTGCCCGCATAAGGACGCCCTATGCCGCACTTTATTGCTGAATGCACCGACAACATCCGCGACCAGGCCGACCTGCCAGGCCTGTTCGCCAAAGTCAACGAGGCGCTGGCCGCCACGGGCATCTTCCCCCTCGGCGGTATCCGCAGCCGCGCCCACTGGCTGGATACCTGGCAGATGGCCGACGGCAAGCACGACTACGCCTTTGTGCATATGACGCTGAAGATCGGCGCGGGTCGCAGCCTGGAGAGCCGTCAGCAAGTGGGGGAGATGCTGTTTACGTTGATTAAAGACCACTTCGCCGGGCTGATGGACGCCCGTTACCTGGCGCTGTCGTTTGAAATCGACGAGCTGCACCCGACGCTCAACTTCAAACAGAACAACGTGCACGCCTTGTTTAAGTAGCGCGCCCTCATGCCCGGTGGCGCTGCGCCACCCGGCAAACAGCAGCATCAACCGTAGGCCGGGTAAGCGTAGCGCCACCCGGCAAAACAGGATATCGCCATGCTCGACAAACAGACCCATACCCTGATTGCCCATCGCCTGCATCAGGCGGAACAGACCCGGGAGCAGATCCGTGCGATCTCGCTGGATTACCCGCAGATCACCATCGACGACGCCTACGCCGTCCAGCGCGAATGGGTGAGCCTGAAAATCGCCGAAGGCCGCACCCTGAAAGGCCACAAGATCGGCCTCACCTCGAAAGCGATGCAGGCCAGCTCGCAGATCAGCGAGCCAGACTACGGCGCCCTGCTGGATGACATGTTCTTCCACGACGGCAGCGATATCCCTACCGACCGCTTTATCGTCCCACGCATTGAGGTGGAGCTGGCCTTCGTGCTGGCAAAACCGCTGCGCGGCCCGAACTGCACGATGTTCGACGTCTACAACGCCACGGATTATGTTATCCCCGCGCTGGAGCTGATCGACGCCCGCTGCCACAACATCGATCCGGAAACCCAGCGCCCGCGCAAAGTGTTCGACACCATCTCCGATAACGCCGCCAACGCCGGGGTAATCCTCGGTGGCCGCCCGATCCGCCCGGACGAGCTGGATCTGCGCTGGATCTCTGCCCTGCTCTACCGCAACGGCGTGATCGAAGAGACCGGCGTTGCCGCTGGCGTGCTCAACCACCCGGCCAACGGCGTGGCGTGGCTGGCGAACAAGCTGGCGCCCTACGACGTGCAGCTGGAACCCGGCCAGATCATTCTCGGCGGCTCCTTTACCCGCCCGGTCGCGGCGAGCAAGGGCGACACCTTCCACGTGGACTACGGCAACATGGGCTCCATCAGTTGCCGCTTTGTATAAGGAGTTCGCCATGCAAAACGCATTTAAAGCGGCGCTGAAAGCCGGAACCCCGCAAATCGGCTTATGGCTGGGACTCACCAGCAGCTACAGCGCCGAACTGCTGGCGGGGGCAGGCTTCGACTGGCTGCTGATCGACGGGGAGCACGCCCCCAACAGCGTGCAGACCGTTCTGACCCAACTCCAGGCCATCGCCCCCTACCCCAGCCAGCCGGTGGTGCGCCCGTCGTGGAACGATCCGGTGCAGATCAAACAGCTGCTGGACGTGGGCGCGCAAACCTTGCTGGTGCCGATGGTGCAGAACGCCGACGAGGCGCGGCTGGCGGTACGCGCAACCCGCTACCCGCCGGCGGGTATTCGCGGCGTCGGCAGCGCGCTGGCGCGTGCGTCACGCTGGAATCGTATCCCCGATTACCTGCATCAGGCCAACGACGCCATGTGCGTGCTGGTGCAGATCGAAACCCGCGAGGCGCTGAAAAACCTGCCGCAAATTCTGGACGTGGAAGGGGTGGACGGGGTGTTTATCGGCCCGGCGGATCTTAGCGCCGACATGGGTTTTGCCGGCAATCCGCAGCATCCGGAGGTGCAGGCCGCTATCGAACAGGCCATCGCGCAGATCCGTGCTGCGGGCAAAGCGCCCGGCATCCTGATGGCGAACGAGCAGCTGGCGAAACGCTATCTCGAACTCGGGGCGCTGTTTGTCGCCGTCGGTGTCGACACCACCCTGCTCGCCCGCGGCGCCGAAGCGCTGGCGGCACGTTTTATCGATAAACCGGTTACGTCAGTTAATAACAATAAATCCGTCTATTGAACGGACACTGTGGAGCGCAACATGACGACCTCTACCCTGCACCCTGATAATAAAAAAGCCGTTGAACATCGCGTCATTAATAAGCTGTTTCGTCGTTTGATCGTGTTTCTCTTTATTCTCTTTGTCTTCTCGTTCCTTGACCGCATCAATATCGGCTTTGCCGGGCTGACGATGGGCAAAGATCTGGGCCTCACCTCCACCATGTTTGGCCTGGCCGCAACGCTCTTTTACGTCACCTACGTGCTGTGCGGGATCCCCAGCAATATCATGCTGGCGAAGATTGGCGCGCGCCGCTGGATCGCCGGGATCATGGTGGTGTGGGGGATCGCCTCGACCTGCACCATGTTCGCCACCAGCCCGCAGACGCTCTACGTGCTGCGTATGCTGGTGGGCATTGCCGAAGCCGGTTTCCTGCCGGGCATTCTGGTCTATCTCACCTGTTGGTTCCCCGCCTATCACCGCGCCCGCGCCAACGCGCTCTTTATGATCGCCATGCCGGTGACCATGATGCTGGGCTCGATCCTCTCCGGCTACATTCTGGCGCTGGACGGCCTGTGGAACCTGAAGGGCTGGCAGTGGCTGTTCCTGCTGGAAGGTCTGTCGTCGGTGGTGCTTGGGGTGGTGACCTGGTTCTTCCTGAACGACACGCCGGATCAGGCCACCTGGCTGGACGACGAAGAGAAGCAGACCCTGAAAACGATGATCGCCCGCGAGCAGGAGAACGCCGTGGCACATGCCGCCACGCCGCGCTCGACGCTGCGTGAAGTGCTGACCCCGGCGGTGCTGCTCTACACCCTGGCCTACTTCTGCCTGACCAACACGCTCAGCGCCATCAACATCTGGACGCCGCAGATCCTGCAAAGCTTCAACACCGGCAGCAGCAATATCGTGATCGGCCTGCTGGCGGCGATCCCGCAGTTTTGCACCATCCTCGGGATGATCTGGTGGAGCCGTCGCTCCGACAGGCTGAAAGAGCGAAAAAAGCACACCATCCTGCCGTACCTTTTTGCGGCGGCGGGATGGCTGCTGGCATCCGCAACCGATCACAGCCTGATCCAGCTGCTTGGCATCATCATGGCCTCAACCGGATCGTTTACCGCCATGGCGATCTTCTGGACCACGCCAGATCAGGTTATTAGCCTGCAATCCCGGGCGGTAGCGCTGGCGGTGATCAACGCCATCGGCAACGTCGGCTCCGCCGTCAGCCCGCTGCTGATTGGCATTCTGCGCGATGCCACCGGCAGCTTCAGCTCCGGGCTGTGGTTCGTGGCTGGGTTGCTGGTGGTGGGTGCGCTGGTGCTGACGCGTATTCCGATGACCCGGCAGGAGAGCCGTGCAAACGTGCCGGACATGGCGACGCAGAAGATCCATTGAGGAGCGGTTATGTGCCAGAGCCCAATTGCCAATATCGACATCAGCAAAGAGTACGACGAGAGCCTTGGGACGGACGATGTGCATTACCAGTCCTTTGCGCGTATGGCGGCCTTCTTTGGCCGCGATATGCAGGCCCATCGCCACGACCGCTATTTTCAGATGCACTTTCTTGATACCGGGCAGATTGAGCTGCAGCTGGACGATCACCGCTACTCGGTGCAGGCCCCGCTGTTTGTCCTCACCCCGCCCTCGGTGCCGCACGCGTTTTTCACCGAATCGGACAGCGACGGACACGTGCTGACGGTGCATGAAGATCTGATCTGGCCGCTGCTGGAAGTGCTCTACCCCGGCACCCGGGAGACCTTCGGGCTGCCGGGCATCTGCCTGTCGCTGGCCGATAAACCCGATGAGCTGGCAGCGCTTTCTCATTACTGGCGTCTGATTGAACGCGAATCCACCGCCCAGCTTCCCGGGCGGGAGCACACCCTGGCGCTGCTGGCGCAGGCGGTATTCACCCTGCTGCTGCGCAACGCAAAGCTCGACGATCACGAGGCCTACGGCATGCGCGGCGAACTGAAACTGTTCCAGCGCTTTACTCAGCTGGTTGACGCACACTTCCACCAGCACTGGACGGTGCCGGAATATGCCAGCGAACTGCACCTCACCGAATCGCGGCTGACTGACATCTGCCGCCGCTTCGCCAATCGGCCGCCGAAACGGCTCATCTTCGACCGTCAGTTGCGCGAAGCCAGGCGGCTGCTGGTCTTCTCCGACAGCGCCGTGAATGAGATTGCCTGGCAGTTGGGATTCAAAGACCCGGCCTATTTCGCGCGGTTTTTTAACCGCTTAGTAGGGTGTTCGCCAAGCAAGTATCGGGCACAGAAAGTGCCAGTGTCGTGAATCTCCCCAGCGGCGCCAGTATGGTAGGCCGGGTAAGCGTAGCGCCACCCGGCAACCAGACCGCACTGTTCTGGCAGTCAGACCGCCACGGTGGACGCCCGATAAAGTCGAATAAAAAAGTCCGTGTTATGCGGGACGTTTGCAAGAAGCTACTTATTCTTTTTGGCTAATTTAGCCAGAAAGCCGAATGCAACGACAGAAACTATGCCGACAATGACATTGAGGAGTACATAAACATATAACCAGGCATTTTCTAGGTTGTCAGAGTAGTCATCCGCATACAGAGTGAAATCATCATAATTAAACCTAGTCATAAACCTGGCGATCGGAATTCTCAGGCTTTCAGACAGTGGGTCAAAAATGCCGCTTATGAGGAACAAAAACGTGATTGCCAGAAACAGGGTAATGCGCAGCGACCATTTAAGGAACCTTAACATTACAGACCCCATGAGTATTGCCAATCACGGTAATGTCGCCGTAAGCCCATAACTCATTTCCCCCCAGAACTTTATGCTTATGCGCACGCAGAAGCGCGGCCCTTACTGTGTAAAAATCCACGTTACGAAAGAACGTAACACAACCCTCACTAATTCCTGAGCCGTCCGGGCGAGGCGGATGTAGCCGGAAATGTTTTCGGTTGTAATGGAATGTACCGACATCAAAACGCATAACGTCATCAATCACGCCATCTTTGCGAAAGAGAGCAAACCAGTCGTAATAATTATTGCCGGTGAAAGCATGTTTTAACCAGGTTTCTGCGCGTGAACGCATCCCGCCCGTTGGCCGGTCAACAATCCAGTAACTGCCAGGCGGAACAGCTGCATTCGACAGATAAGAGCACTTAGGTTTATTCGCTAACTCCCCAAGACCGCTAAAAACGGGGAATGAACCCACGCCGCCTACATCGAGACGTGCAACCCGGCCATCGTCATAAAGATTATTAAAATCCAGCCGACAGTGGATCATGCCGTCATCCTCTGGTTCCACGAATCGGTGAATTTGATATTACCATCGAGATAAAGCCAGGTAATTCTCTCGTATGCCAGGGATATTGATTCAGTAGGGTTACTGCTTAAACCTGATGCACTCTTGAAATTATGCATTACCGGCGTTACCGCCACAATTTTCACATTTTCAAGGATGAAGTGCATAAACTCCTCCTCTACGCCTGCATCACTGATGCGATACCATTTAATTATCGCCTTTTGAAGGGGTTCACCTGTCGATACGGCACGGTAAAGAAACGGCGTAGCTTTGTCGAACTCCTTAGTGATACTTAACTGGTCATGGACGCGGGTGCCGGTAAGCCGGCCCATGTTGTAATCGTAGGGAATATGTACGCCGTGATTAAAGCTCTGCATTTCAATTGCACCTTCACGGTTTATAACATCGCTTCCGCCGGATATAAGCGTACCGGACTGATTATAAAGCCAGAGATAAGCAGGAACTGCCATAATAATTTCCTTATATATTTTATGGTTAATCTTTATTAATCTTCCTGCGAAAAATATCATGCTAAATCGTATAGTTAATTTCCGAATTTTTTGTAATGTCACTGTCCGTTCACTAGTCCAGTGCACGCTTTCCCCCGGTGGCGCTGTGCTTACCCGAGCGACGAACCGTAGGCCGGGTAAGCGCAGCACCACCCGGCAAAATCCACCCCGATCACAAATCTTGCACCCGCCTGAAAAGTACCCGTCGTTGACTCATTCGTCCCTTCACGACCCGCCTCTCTCACGCTTCAATTAAACAACAAAAAGAACACATAAATTTAACAACTATCTTCCGATACGAGGTCCCTATGAAACCTGAAGATTTCCGCGCGAGCACCACCCGCCCGTTAACCGGCGAAGAGTATCTGAAAAGCCTGCAGGATGGCCGTGAGATCTATATCTACGGCGAGCGCGTGAAAGATGTGACCACCCATCCGGCGTTTCGCAATGCGGCGGCCTCGGTCGCACAGCTGTACGATGCGCTGCACAAACCTGACATGCAGGACGCGCTCTGCTGGAACACCGATACCGGCAACGGCGGATACACCCATAAGTTTTTCCGCGTGGCGAAAAGTGCCGACGATCTGCGTCAGCAGCGCGATGCCATCGCCGAGTGGTCACGTCTGAGCTACGGCTGGATGGGGCGCACCCCGGATTACAAAGCGGCCTTTGGCTGTGCGCTGGGGGCGAACCCGGCCTTTTATGGTCAGTTCGAGCAGAACGCCCGCAACTGGTACACCCGTATCCAGGAAACCGGCCTGTACTTTAACCACGCCATCGTCAACCCGCCGATCGATCGCCACAAACCGGCTGACGAAGTGAAAGATGTCTACATCAAGCTGGAGAAAGAGACCGACGCCGGGATCATCGTCAGCGGCGCGAAGGTGGTTGCCACCAACTCGGCGCTGACCCACTACAACATGATCGGTTTTGGCTCGGCACAGGTGATGGGGGATAACCCCGACTTCGCCCTGATGTTTGTCGCCCCGATGGATGCCGAAGGGGTGAAGCTGATCTCCCGCGCCTCCTACGAGCTGGTAGCAGGCGCGACCGGCTCCCCTTACGACTACCCGCTCACCAGCCGCTTCGACGAGAACGATGCGATCCTGGTGATGGATAATGTGCTGATCCCATGGGAGAACGTACTGATCTACCGCGATTTTGACCGCTGCCGTCGCTGGACCATGGAAGGCGGTTTCGCCCGCATGTATCCGCTGCAGGCGTGCGTGCGTCTGGCGGTGAAGCTCGACTTCATCACCGGGCTGCTGAAAAAATCGCTGGAGTGTACCGGTACCGCCGAGTTCCGCGGCGTGCAGGCCGACCTCGGCGAAGTAGTGGCCTGGCGCAACATGTTCTGGGCGCTCAGCGACTCCATGTGCTCAGAAGCCACACCGTGGGTAAACGGCGCTTACCTGCCAGACCACGCGGCGCTGCAAACCTACCGCGTGATGGCGCCAATGGCCTACGCGAAGATCAAAAACATCATCGAGCGCAACGTCACCAGCGGCCTGATCTACCTGCCGTCCAGTGCCCGGGATCTGAACAATCCGCAGATCGACAAATACCTCGCGAAATATGTGCGTGGCTCCAACGGCATGGACCACGTGGAACGCATCAAGATTTTAAAACTGATGTGGGATGCCATCGGCAGCGAGTTTGGCGGACGTCATGAGCTGTACGAGATCAACTACTCCGGTAGCCAGGATGAAATCCGCCTGCAGTGCCTGCGCCAGGCGCAGACCTCCGGCAACATGGACAAAATGATGGCGATGGTCGACCGCTGCCTGTCTGAATATGACCAGAACGGCTGGACGGTTCCGCACCTGCACAACAACACCGATATCAACCTGCTGGACAAGCTGCTGAAATAGGGCAGCGGGAGCTCAAGATGCAACATGATGAACAACGTCTGCGTTTTCGTGACGCGATGGCCAGCCTCTCTGCGGCGGTCAATGTGATTACCACCGATGGTGAAGCCGGACGCTGCGGCATCACCGCTACCGCCGTCTGCTCGGTAACGGATACGCCTCCCTCGGTGATGGTGTGCCTGAATGCCAGTAGCGCCATGAACCCGGTTTTTCAGGGTAACGGCAAGCTGTGCATCAATGTACTCAACCATGAACAGGAGCTGATGGCGCGCCATTTTGCCGGAATGACCGGCATGGCCATGGAGGAGCGGTTCACCCTCTCCTGCTGGCAGAAAGGCGTGCTGGCCCAGCCGGTATTAAAGGGGGCGCTGGCAAGCCTGGAAGGTGAGATTAGCCAGGTGCAGACCATCGGCACCCATCTGGTCTACCTGGTGGAGATCAAAAACATCCACCTGAGCCAGGAGGGACACGGGCTGATTTACTTTAAACGCAGATTTCATCCGGTGTTAATTGAACAAGAAGTAACAATTTAACACTCTTTTCAACAGCCAGCCGCCTCCGTGACTGGCTGTTTTTTAGTCAATTTGATTTACCTTAGAAATAGTTCACCGCAATACATTCATATAGTCGATAAATAATTTTCCTGCCCCCACCAGAGTTAATAGTCTTTTGCTATTTTTGCGTGTCTCGTGTCCAGTTTGAATGAAATTCAAATGACAGAATGTTCCTAATTATGTAATCTCCGACACGGAAACATTTTCGTGAATAATAAAGTTCAAATTAGTTGTTTACTGAATAGTACACCTGCGTCACCACAACAAAATCTGCACGTTTTTTAACCGGAATGGTACTTTTCCGTGCGGTAGCCTACCCTTTTTTTGGCTGTTCTGACTTAACGCCTGCGTTTTTTTGCTGCTCCTGCACCTGCAAGATTTATCAACTGCTTAGCTATTAGAAGCGGTTGTATGCCATCAACATTTTATTTCACATGCCAGTTATTGATTTGTTGGAAAATATTGATTTATGAAGAACGTAACTCGCCTTGTGGTGATTTCGCTCGCCCTCATGCTGAGTGGCTGCGCATATTCTCCGAAGCAGGTTGAAGCATCCCGACCGCTTGTGAATCAGACCGCTTCTACCGACCTGCATGCTATGGCAGCTAACCTGCAACAACCTCTGAACACGCTGCCGCAGGGCGCATCGCTCAGCGCCAATGGCAATACGTACACGTTAGGCCAGCGCTATGTCTCTGCCCTTGGGCTGGAATGCATTGAACTGCTGCGTAACCGCAACTACAACCAGTCCCAGCGCGGTGTGACCTGCAAGAACGGTGATACCTGGTATCTGGTACCGCAGCTGGAACAGGCTTCCGCCAGTAACCTGCTTGCCGTGCAATAATTTTGAAGAGAAATGTTGTGAAGATAACGAATTTTCGGCAATTGAGTGCCGTCCTGTTGCTGGCCTGCGTCTCCTGCGCATCTTTAGCCGCTCCCACCCAGCAAGAAGCCCAGGCTTTTGGGATGAACGCCCCGGCAGATAACGGCGATGGTCGACTGCAGCTTGGCGGTGAGCAAGCGATGAGCGGCCAGGCCAATACCTCCTCCACGACCGGTACTTTCGCGCAGCAAAACCGCCAGGGCATGTTACTGCCGGGCGAGTCCGACGTGCGTAAATTACTGCCGCAGTCCGAGTCCGGCCTCCCCCCTCCGTACGGAGCTAACCTGTTTGCCGGTGGTTATGAAACCGAGCGCAGCGACGGCTTAAACGATAATTATCTGATCGCTCCCGGCGATAAGCTGAATATCTGGATCTGGGGCGCGGTTAATTTCTCCAACGTGGTAACTGTTGATAATCAGGGCAATATTTTCATTCCTGATGTCGGGCCAATAAATGTCAAAAATGTGGCAGCGAGTAAAGTCAATAACTTAGTCACCAGCCATATCAGCGAAGTATTCACCAATAACGTAAATGTTTACGTTAATTTACTTACCGCGACGCCGGTCAGCGTATATGTCACCGGGCCAGTAATCCGCCCTGGGCAATATGCCGGACAATCTTCCGACAGCGTTTTATATTTCCTGAAACGCGCTGGCGGCATCGACTCCGATCGCGGAAGCTATCGTCACATTAAGGTGTTACGCCAGAACCGTGTGATCCAGCAGATCGACCTGTATGAGTTTATGCAGCAGGGCAAAATGCCGAAGCTGTCCCTCAAAGATCAGGACGTGATCCTGGTGGAACCGCAGGGGCCGATGATCAACGTGGCCGGTAAAGTGCGTAACCCGTTCCGCTTTGAGCTGAAGAACAGCACTGCGCTCGGCTCGGAACTGATCGATTACGCCCTGCCCCTCGCCAAAGTGAGCCACGTGGGCGTGATTGGCGATCGCTCCAACGGCCCGTTCTCGGTCTATATGCCATATAAAGATTTCGACCGCGTTCAGCTGAGCGACGGCGACAAGGTGCTGTTCAACGACGACATGCATGCGCAGGTGTACGACGTGCAGGTGATGGGCAGCTATCGCGGGCCATCTTACTTCACCGTGCGTAAAGAGACCCGTCTGCACGATCTGCTGAACCATATCCCGATTGATCCGAACATGGCGGATTACGGCTCGATCTACATTATGCGTAAGAGCGTGGCCGCGCGGCAGAAAGAGATGCTGGAAGACTCCCTTAACCGTCTGGAGCGCAGCGTGTTTACCGCGCCAGCTAATTCTGACGGTGAAGCCTCCATCCGAACCAAAGAAGCCGAGCTGGTGATGCGCTTTGTGGAAAAAGCCCGCAAGGTTCAGCCGCTGGGTAAAGTGGTGGTGGCGGATAAGGGCGTGATCGCCAACATCCTGCTGGAACAGGGCGACCAGATTGTGATCCCGAACAAAACCGACCTGATTCAGGTGGGTGGCGAAGTGATGATGCCCCAGGCGGTGGTCTACAACAAAAACGCCAGTCTGGAAGACTACGTAGCCTGGGCGGGCGGCTATACCGACCGTGCGAACGACAAGCGCATTGCTGTGGTACATGCCAACGGGCTGATGGAGTTTAAAGACGGCGGTGATGTGATGCCAGGCGATCAGATTCTGGTCATGCCGAAAGTGGACAGCAAAATGATGCAGTCCATCAAAGACATCACCCAGGTCATCTATCAGGTTGCCGTGGCGGCCAACGTGGTCCTGAACTAACCCTCAATGCGGGCTCGCACCATCGCGGGCCCGTTCTGTGATATCGGCCTTCTTATGCTTAAACCTGTTCTCAACCAGACGCCCCGCAGCTCTTTCCAGGTGCTGAGGGATGTGACGTTTGGCCTGCTTATTCGTGAACTGAAAACGAGATTTGGCAGTTACCGGCTGGGGTATGCCTGGGCGCTGTTGGATCCGTTGTTGATGATTGGTGCTTTTAGTTTGATATTTGGGATGCGCAACCACAGCGGTTTTGGCGGCGCGCCTGCACCGTTGTTTATTACTGCTGGCTATTTGCCATTTATCTTTTTTAAAAATGTTGTGAGTAAACTGCAATCGGCGGTAAACGCAAACAAGGGATTGTTTTGCTATAGGCAAGTCACTCCCTTTGCTACTTTTATTGCCCGTTTCATTCTTGAGGCCATTATTGGCATGGTTGTATGGTGTATTTTAGTCTTAGGATTATTATGGTTTGGTTTTGATGCTATTCCTAACAACCCTTTACAAGTAGTTGTTCTGTACTTGATTTTAATGCTTTTTTCGTTTTCATTAGGTATGGTTTTTTGTGTAGTTAGCAATTTATTTCAAGAGGCAAATAAATTTCTCAGTCTCATAATGATGCCATTGATGTTCGTTTCCTGCGTTATGTATCCATTAGCGACTATACCAGCGCATTACCAACACTGGTTTTTGTGGAATCCGTTGGTGCATGCCGTTGAACTAATACGATCAGGCTGGCTTGCTGGCTATGTTAGCCCGAATGTTAGTTGGGCATATTTACTCGGAGTAACGCTTGTTCTACTTACGTTCGCAATGAGTTGTTACCGCTTAAGTCAGCGTCGCCTAATTGCAAGTTAAAGTGAAAATGCATGATTATTCTTGATAATGTATCGAAGTATTACCCTACCAAATTTGGCCGAAACTATGTACTACGCGATGTAAGCATAACGCTCCCAAGCAATCGTAATATCGGTATCTTAGGTACTAATGGTGCGGGGAAATCAACTTTGCTACGCCTACTTGGCGGTATGGATATGCCTAGCAAAGGAAAAGTTACTCGACATTGTCGTGTCTCATGGCCACTTGCCCTAGGCGGTGGATTTCAGGGAAGCATGACGGGGCGAGAAAATACACGCTTCGTTTGCCGTATCCATGGAGTACACGATACCCGAGCTATTGAGGAATGGGTGAAGGAATTCTCAGAAATCGGCCAGCATTTCGAACTGCCAATCAAAGGATATTCAAGCGGTATGAAATCAAAATTTTCGTTCGCGGTGAGTATGGCCTTTGATTTCGAAATTTACCTTACTGATGAAATAATGTCAGTAGGGGATGCACGATTTAAACAAAAATGCATTGATGTTTTTAACCATAAACGTGAGACCGCAAGCCTAATCATGGTTTCGCACGATATGAAAAACTTACGTCAACAATGTGATATGGGTATTGTTCTGCGCAACGGTACTTTAGAAATATTTGACAACATCGACGATGCCATCCGTATTTATCAGAACCTATAGCAAGTAAAAAATAATGACGCAACTAACTCGCCTAAATAAATCATCAGGTTTAATGCGTAAGCTTAAAAAATTCAAAACTAAACCCAAGCGCTTTTTTATCGATTCAAGCGGTTATAAACTTGCGCACCGTTCCTGGAAACAAAGTCTTAGACTAGGCAGTTTTTCATGGGTAATAATATGTTTTTCTCTTGCTGTACTCTATTTTGGTTTTATTGCTTCAGATCGGTATGTTAGTCGGGCAGAATTAGTAGTTAAACAAGCCGATCAAATTAAAATGTTGCCTGACACCTTATCTATGTTAGGAATTGGCGGTAGTAATCATGAGGATGTACTCATAATACAAGACTATCTCAAATCTCCAGATCTGCTTAATAAACTTGATAACGAACTAGGTTTGAAAGCCCATTACCAAAACCCTAAAGTAGATTACTTTTCTCGATTACCAGATGATGTGAGTAATGAAGATTTTATTAAGTATTACCGTGATCACCTTACATTACGTATGGATGATGTCTCTGGTGTACTGACAATTGAGTTACAAGCATTTGACCCAGCATATGGTCAACGGGTGGTTAGTCTAATGTTGAAAGAATCCGAACGTTTTATAAATAAGTTAGGGCATCAGGTTGCGTTGGAACAGTTGGCCTTTGTCGAGAAAGAAGTTGACCGTGCTTATCTGCGGGTACAATCGGAAAAAGCTAAAGTTTTAGAATTTCAAAACAATCACCACTTAATTAGCCCTGAATCAACCAGTAGTGCGCGCTTGGGAGTGGTAAGTCAAATTGAAGCTCAACTGGCGCAGCAACAAGCTCAATTGAAACAACTGCAAAGTTATATGAAAAGTTCTGCGCCTGCTGTAGTTTCTGTGCAAGCCAAGGTGGATGCATTAACACAGCAATTAGCCCAAGAGCAAAGTCGACTTACTGGCGTGGATAAAGATGCGATGAACGAAGTTACTGCCCGCTATATGGATGTACAGACTCAAGCAACTTTAGCAGTAGATCTCTATAAGTCGGGCCTTATAAGCCTAGAACAAGCAAGAGTCGAAGCATACCGTAAACTGAAACATCTATTAGTTGTTAGCCAACCTACTCTGGCTGAAGATGCAGAATATCCCCGACGCCTTTATAATCTGGCAACCATTGGTGTATTGCTGTGTCTAATATATGGTCTAATCATAATGGGTTTAGCAACTCTCCGGGAACATCAAGATTAAGACAATCAACAAACTTGTTTTAGTAATTTTATCAGTATCGAATATAGCTCGGCTTATTCATTTCATATTATTACATTGTAGAAAGCAATGTAGTTCAGAGAAAAAGCATAAAGCAAGTAACTATTAACACTTTCCTTATGCTTGTTTAAATCAGAAGGAAAACTGACGAATGGCTCACACAAAAATGAAAAAAACAAAAAACAAAATTAAAAAAATATTTAATTCAATCATTTCAAAAGAAGATGAAATAAAAGGACATTTTGACGTGTTTGATGGGAATTTTGTGCATGGGTGGGCCGTTGAAAAAATTAAAAATTCACCAGTTACTCTCTCTTTATACATAAATGATATCGAAATTAAAAAATTCTCTAGTGGTTTACACAGGAAAGATCTTTCAATTGCTGGTATAAATGAGGGATTCGCTGCTTTTTCAGAACCATTAAACTTACAAAAAATAGTAACAGAATATGGTTTTGATTGTTCAATTTCAATTAAATCTGAATTCGGGTATTACGAGTTAAAAAACTCACCAAAAAAACTATCACCTCCAGAAATTATATTTTCATTAGATATTTATAACAATGGGGTGGCTGCAGGTTGGGTAGTTGATAGAAATAATGAAGAAGTCGCTTTATCGCTAGACGTCACTATTAATAATAAAAACCACCAAATCCCAGCAAATTTATTAAGAAGCGACTTAAACTCAATTGGCATTAAAAATTGCAACCATGGTTTTTATATTAATGCATTTGAGCTATCTGGGACAGATGAATGTGATATATCGATAAAATTAAAATATGACAAAGAATACGTTATAGCTTCTCAAAAGAATTTCACATCTTTCTCTTCAAAAATTAAAGCGTTAACTGAATTACAATCATTTCTCCGCAACGAGAAATATTATTTAAAATCAACGAATTCACATCAATTAGTTCACTCTATCATCCCAGCGATTATTGATCACTGTCGAATGAACATTGATGTACCTACGATTAAACCTATTGATATCAAAAGCAAAAACAAAAATGAAAGCATTGCTGTAATAATACCTGTATACAAAGGGGTTCAAGAAACTATCAATTGTATATCTAGCGTAATTCACGCTAAAAACCAAGCACCTTTTCGGGTTATAGTAATAAATGATTGTAGCCCAGACTTAGAGATGAAGAATGAGCTTTCTAAATTCAAAGATTATGTAAATATTGAGATTTTAAATAATGAAGCAAACTTAGGTTTCGTAGGAACTGTAAATAGAGGTATGCTAGTAGCAGAAGCACATGATGTCATTCTATTAAATTCAGATACTATAGTAGCTGATGGTTGGCTTGACGCCATTTTACAAGAAGCATATTCCTCTAATAACTCAGAGATTATTGGTACAGTTACACCTATATCTAATAATGCCACTATTTGTAGTTTCCCTGAATTCTGTATAGATAACGAATTACCTATTAATTACGATGTACATAAATTAGCTTCGCTTTGTTCAACAAACATTATGCCGGCACAAGAGTTACCTACTGCGCACGGATATTGTATGTTTATCAAAAGAGCAGTGATAAATGATGTTGGATATTTTGACCAGCAAAAATGGGGAAAAGGTTATGCTGAAGAAAACGATTTTTCTTTAAGGGCATCAAAATTGGGTTGGAAACATGTCGTCACTAATAAAACCTTTGTGCATCATTTAGGCTCGGTTTCATTTGCTAACAATGCTGAAGAATTTATATCTAAGAATCTTGAGAAACTTAATGCAATTTATCCTGACTATCCTGAATTAGTTGCAAAATTTGTAAAGGAAGATCCGGTTCGATTACTACGCAAAGAACTCGCAGCTAAAATTATCAGAAATGAACTGTCTGAATTCTCTAAAAAACCTATTCTTTTTGTTTCGTTAGTAATCGGCGGTGGCACTAAGGTAGCTACTGATGAGATGGAACGTTTACTGAATAAAGAACAGTATCCGGTAATTATGTTAACGTGCCGCGAAAATGGCATGTGGCGTTTATCTTTAGAAAAGGTGGGGGTCTTCTGTGATTATGATATTTATAATGAATATAATGATTTCGTATCCTTATTAATAGAGTTAGGGGTATGGCACATTCATTATCATCATACCCTTCAGTTCTCTACTCGCATTTGGGATCTACCAACTGATCTTCAATGTAAATATGATGTTACCTTGCATGATTATTATACAGTCTGTCCACGAGCAAATATGGTCAGCTACAGCGATAAATACTGTAATCAGCCAACAAATGATGTATGTAATAACTGTATTCGTGATATGGGCGTTCACGACTCATCAAAATTAAAAATCGAAGATGTCGGTGGTAGTATAGAAAGCTGGCGTCAATTTCACGAAATGCAGTTATCAAAGGCTCGGAAAGTTTATACGCCATCAAAAGATACAATGTTAAGAATAAAAAACTTCATTCCACTAGATAATATTGATTATAGATATCATCCAGAAGGAATTATCAAATCATATGTTAACCATCATGCAGACAAAAAAATTAACATTGGCTTCATTGGCGCCATTGGTCCCCATAAAGGTATCAATGTAATTAAGGGTCTTGCTGAATATATTAAAAATAAAGATATTCAAGCGAATTTAACTATTATTGGATATACAAGCGATGACGACTTCTTCAGCACCTATGATTTTGTTAAGATTACCGGAAGATACTCCCGTGAAAACTTCCTTCAATTATTCGAAGAAAATGAGGTGGATATTATTTTCATTACGAGCATATGGCCAGAGACTTTCAGTTATACATTCACAGAAGCAATATCCAGCAATCTTCCAATTGCCATCTTTGATATCGGTGCTGTAGTTGAACGATCCAGAGATATGCGCTCGGTTTTGAGAATACCACTAGGTAGTAGTAATCACTCGATATTTAATACCATCAGCGAATATTTATCTGAACCAGTCACTGAGCAAAGACAAATTGGCGTAGAATACCCATCAATCATCAACGATTATTATAATATTGAGGTTGGATAATGGAGTTTTTAGTAAATGAGTTTGACATTGGTGATTATTGCAAAGTTAAAGCATGTAATTGGAGCAATATTTGCGTCATTTGCTTTTCAGGGTTTAATACGCCTAAAGGTAAATTCAATTATATAAAAACATTCTCAAACAGCAATTATCACCAAATTTATCTTAATACAACTAGTGATGATTATTACCATAAGGGTATTCAAGGGCTAGGTGGTAATTTAGAGGCCACGCTGAAAGCTCTAAATGAAATCATTGAGGACCTACCCGGAGATAATATAAGGATTATCACTCTCGGATGTTCTATGGGAGGCTATGGAGCTCTTCTTTACGGGGCCTTATTAAAAGTCAATAAAATCTTAGCGCTAGGTGCCAGTATTCCAGAATTTTCTGAATCGCTTTTAGGAAAGAAAGAACGCTCTGAACATGTTGACATTTATAAAAGCCTTGAGAGTAAAATTATTGATTCGGATGTAGAAAAATTAGTGTTGCACGGTGACAGCACAATTAGCGACATTCTCACCCATCAGCGGCTACGATTTTCAAATAATACTGTTAGCAAACATTTACATGGATGTACGCATGCTTTGATTACTATTCTAGCCGGTAAAATGGATATTAAACAATTAATTGAAGATGTTGATGCAGCTCTTGCCCATATTGACAATATATTCCCCTCTTTTAATTTACCCGATGAACAATATCAAATATTGCAAGATTTATTTAACCCTAACAATTTAGATGGGATAGCACGCTCGCCAATTATTATAGACAATATTGATTCATTACATCATACAGTTCTCTACTGCGTTGCAGTGTCAAATATAGTTAATAATTCAAACCTTGCAAAATCATGTTTTTTCCTTGCCCTCGACAAACAGCTTCATTATCGTTCAGCCAAACGATGTTATGATTTATTAGTTGATTCCTCTGAATATAAACGACTTATGAGTAAAATTGAAGATGGCGTTTTCAACCTTGGCATCGAACAGCTGGACATATCAGAAATAATATCTCTTCAAACAATTTATGATGAACTCAACAAAAAAGTATATATAAAAAAAAATGCCTCTAATAAACTAACCGAAGGTTATATTGATAAATACAATGGTGAAATTTTATTTGGTTGGTGCCTTGAAAGAAACAGTCTGGAAGCAGTAGAAGTTGATATATATTTTGGCGAAGATCCTGAGCCAAAACAAAAATTAAGATGCAATAATTTTAGGAAAGATTTAAAAACTGCCGGTAAAAATGATGGTAATTGTTCCTTTAGTCTACCATTTAGCGCCTATAACCCAGTATTAAAAAACAGTTTCGCTGTGAATGTTATTGAAACATCAACTAAAGAAATTGTAAGTAATTCTGGAATACCGGCGCTCCCTCCATTTATTCATCTTAATGTCGAAAAAATAATAGATGGTAATATTTATGGATGGATGTACGATAGAAATTATCCAACTAATATGATTGATATGCAAGTGATTAGCCACCAAGGTAATGTTACTTTAGACCGTATCCCACGAAGCGACTTACAAAGTAAAGGAATAAACCCACTGGCAGGCTTCATAATTAAATCGAATAAAAAACTGAATACGTTAGATTATATTGACATTTTTATATCCAATAGTAACCATAGAATTTCAAGAACTATAATGGTATAATTGATATATTAAAAAAGCATTTAAGGATTTACTGCTCCAAATTAGCATGCACGTTGGCAATTATCTTTTGGTAAAAAACACATTCTCATCTTATATACTACAAGCTAGTTTAAATATTGACTATACTCTGTATAGTTTATATTTAAAAACAACCAATGCATCTATAAATGAGCCATGCACAATATTGTATACGATTAAGATTGAATTGCGATTCTAGCTGGCAACAGTGTTATAGCATAAATCAAGATTATATTTCACTGTTAGTGATAACTTCTTAATGGTCGCATTTAAAATTCACCTCTAAGTGTAATATCAATATAAAATTAGCTGTGCATTACACATGACTTTCATTCGCAATTGGATAACAATGTGAACCTTTATATTGCCGCCATCGTTAAAGATGAATTTGCAGGCCTGCTTGAATGGATAGCGTATCACCGGGTTTTGGGCGTAACCGGATTTATGATTGCCGACAATGGCAGTCGTGACGGAAGCCGCGAGCTGCTCTCTTCCCTGGCGCGTCTGGGGATAGTAAAAGTTCTCGATCAACCGGATGTGATTAATCAAAAACCGCAGCTCCCGGCATACGAGCGCATTTTACGTAGCTGTTCCCGCGATATTGATCTGCTTGCCTTTATCGATGCCGATGAGTTTTTATTGCCCCTATCAGCTGAAGTGAGTCTGGTCGATTTCCTTACTTCACATTTTAGTGACGAAAGCGTTAGCGCCATTGCGCTTAACTGGGCCATTTTTGGTTCCAGTGGCGAGCTCTTTGCTGAAGATGGCCTGGTAACGGAGCGTTTTACTCATCGCGCACCGATAAAATTTAACGTTCACCACAACGTGAAAAGCGTGGTGAAACCTGAGCGCGTGAATCATTTTCACAATCCACATTTTGCAGATTTGCGCTATGGCCGCTATATCGATGCGCTGGGCAATGACATGGTTTTACACCCAAAACATGGTCCTGGCGTAAGTGCCGAAGTGGTCTGGAACGGCGTCCGGGTCAACCATTACGCTGTAAAATCTTTGGAAGAGTTTCTGCTCGGCAAGCACCTACGTGGCAGTGCTGCCACAGCAAACCGCGTAAAACATAAAGCCTACTTCAAAGCCCACGATCGCAACGACGAAACCTGCCTGCTGGCGGCGGCACTGGCCCCAAAAGTCAAAGCCGAAATGGCTGCAATACAGGCGCAGCTGGATGCTTTGCCAACAGAAGAGAGCCCACAGAAAAGCGACTCTTGGCTGGCGACCCGCGTTAAAAAGTTAATCAGCTAATCTACGTTTTTTATTTCGACAGGAGTCAGAAGCGGGCTTTACCCGCTTCCGGGTAGTGAATCCACTCATGCAAAGCGATTACCATTGGCACCCTCTGGCGCTGCCAGATTCTTCTTTATCCCGTGCGGGCTGGTTCCTGATCCAGGGCACCCTGCGTGCCCGTCAGCCTCGGGGTGAAACCCGCCTGCGCTGGCAGTGTCAGGGCATCTGGCATGAGCAGATCCTGCCTATCACCCGCCGCGGTACCCTGCAGGAGCTAGTCTGGTTGCCGGTGGGCGCCACTCAGGTGGGGCTGCTCGCCAGCAGCGAAGGGGCGGAATGTGAGCTGAATATTACCCGCTTTGCACAGGTCTCAGCGGGCAATAGCCTCTGGCGCCGTCTGCGCCGGGTGTGGCCTTTTTATCAGCGCCTGAATGCGCAAAAGCGCAAACGCCTGGGGCTGTCGTGGCATCTGTGGTTTACCGATTTACAGCAGGCTTACGACCTGGTGGGCAAGATCCGCGACGACAGGCCGCTGCACGCCTATGAACACTGGCTGGCAAATTTCGATATCGTGCAGCCCGGTGAACGCCGTCTGATCGATCGACTGCTGGCCCGCTGGGGCAACCTGCCCCACGTCTGCCTGCATCTGGTGAACGGCGGCGATGAGTCATCACGCCAGCGCACGCTCGACAGCATCGCGACACTCTGTTACCCGGCCACGCATATCACCGTGCTGGAGCACCCCTCTGTTACTGTCAGGCCAGAAGGCGAATGGCAGTGGGCCATTCCGGTGGGGGCGGAACTCGCTCCGGCCGCATTAGTGTGGCTGGCGCACCAGCTGCGCCAGACGCCAGAGGCAAAATGGATCTACGGCGATCACGATCTGCTGGATGAAAAAGGAAAACGCCACTCGCCGGACTTCAAACCGGACTGGAACGAAACCCTGCTGTACAGCCAGAACTATATCGGTTGGAGTGGCCTCTGGCGGGAAGAGGGCACCTTCGCCATCCCGCAGGACGGAGCCGAAAACTACCGCGGCTGGTTGCAGCTGGCCCGGCAGCTTGCGCCGAAGGATATCGCGCACATCCCCGCCCTGCTGATGCACGTCCCGGACACGCTCCCGCAGCAGGACGGGTATGAAACGCTGGCAAGCCTGCTGCAAGAGCTACCCGTCGGAGTGACGCTGGAGTCGGCTCCACACGGCATCTGCCGCTGGCGCTGGCCGCTGCCGGAACAGCTTCCCCGGGTGTCGGTGATCATCCCCACCCGCAACGGACTGGCGCATCTCAAACCGTGCATTGAAAGCCTGGTGCAGCACACCCGCTACCCGAATATCGAAATCATGGTGATGGATAACCAGAGCGACGATCCCGACACGCTTGCTTATTTTGGCTACATTACCCAGGAGTACGGGGTGCGGGTTATCGCCTGGGATCATCCGTTTAATTACTCAGCGATCAACAATGCGGGGGTGCGCGAGGCCACGGGCGAGCTTATCTGCCTGCTCAACAACGACACCGAGGTGATTAACCCGCAGTGGCTGGATGAGATGGTCTCCCACCTACTGCGCCCGGGCGTCGGCATTGTGGGGGCAAGGCTCTTCTACGGCGATGGCCGGGTCCAGCATGCGGGCGATGCTGTCGGGCCGGGTGGCTGCGCCGATCATTTTCACAGTGGGTTGGCCGCCGATGAACCCGGCTATCAGCGCAGGGCGGTGAGTGCTCAGGAGCTGTCCGCCGTGACGGCGGCCTGTCTGCTCACCCATCGCCAGCTCTTTTTGTCCCTGAACGGCTTAGATGAAGTCAATCTGCCGGTGGCCTTTAATGATGTGGATTACTGTCTGCGGGTCGGCGAGGCAGGCTGGCGGATCGTCTGGACGCCGTTTGCCGAGCTGTACCACCACGAATCGGTATCCCGCGGCAAAGATGTCACGCCAGAACAGCTGGCGCGCTCCCAGGGTGAGCTGCGCTATATGAAAAAACGCTGGGCGCAGCGGCTCACTCACGATCCTGCATACAATCCCAACCTGAGCTATGACCGACCCGATTTCTCATTAAGTCATGCTCCTAATGTGGTGCTGCCATGGACGAACTAATCAGAAAGGCACTCTTTAAACCGTATCTGAAGTTGAATAAGCAAAGCAGCGAGACGCATGCTTGCAGTTGGGAGTGCCGCTCCCTGTTGATTCTGCATGAAGGGAATTCACCGACGCTGGCCTATTTTGAAGCGGCCATCCGGAGTCGCTTTCCCGGCGCGGCCTGTCAGCTGATGGATACCTTAACCACGCCCGCTATCGAAGTGGATAAAGGAACGGCCATTGTGGTCATCCGCTTTATCTCCGCCGAGTGGCAGCGCGAGATTGCGCGCAACATCGACGATCTCTCCCAGGTGGTTTACTTCATGGATGACGATCTGTTTGATCCATCCGCGTTAGGGGCGCTACCCAAAGCCTACCGGACGAAGATCATTCGTCGTTCTGCGGCCCAGCACCGCTGGATCACTTCGCACTGTGACAGCATCTGGGTGTCGACGCCCTACCTGGCCAGTAAATATGCCCACCTCAACCCCGATGTGGTGTCTGCTCAGCCCACGCCGCGGCTGCTGGCGGTTAAACAGCCGGTAAAAATTGCCTACCACGGTTCAAGTTCACATCAGGCCGAAAAGTACTGGCTGCGTGAAATAGTAGAAAACGTGCTGGCACAGTGTCCGCAGGCCAGCTTCGAAATCTTTGGCGAACACGAAATCTATAAGCTCTATCGCGACCTGCCGCGCGTGACGGTACTGCATCCTATGAGCTGGCAGAACTATCTGGATTACACCCAGCATCACCGCATCGATATCGGTCTGGCGCCGCTACTGGCGTCAGAGTTTAATATGGCGCGCGGGCCGGTAAAATTTTATGATTTCGTCCGCATGGGCGCGGTGGGGGTTTACAGCAACTGCGCGCCCTACAGTGACTTTATTGAACAAAATATCAACGGCGTGCTGCTGAATAACGATCCGCAGAAATGGATCGATACCCTAGCGCTACTGGTGAATGCCGGGCAAAAACGTCAGACTCTGGCGAATAATGCAAAGGAATACTCGTACTCGTTAATCAGTTAAAAACGGGACGACAAGGGAAATAATCATTTCCACCCTGTAACAGGCGTTGTATTTCAGACGGCCTGCCGCTAAAACACGGTCTGAACGGATAGCAGAGACTGTGTTCTGGTGACCATTTCATCCAATAGAAAAAGTAAAAATCGCTTATGAAAATCCTTGTAACCGGTGGAGCCGGTTTTATCGGTTCTGCTGTTGTTCGCCATATCATCCGGGATACGCAGGATGCGGTGATCAACCTTGATAAGCTTACCTACGCGGGCAATCTGGAATCGCTGGCCGAGGTCGCAGCGAGCGACCGCTACGCCTTTGAGCAGGTGGACATCTGCAACCGTACGGAGCTGGATCGGGTCTTTGCCACCCATCAGCCGGATGCGGTGATGCATCTGGCCGCCGAGAGCCATGTGGATCGCTCCATTACCGGCCCGGCCGATTTTATCGAAACCAATATCGTCGGCACCTACACGCTGCTGGAAGCGGCTCGCGCTTACTGGAGCGAGCTGGATGAATCCCGCAAGCAGGCGTTCCGCTTCCACCACATCTCCACCGACGAAGTCTATGGCGACCTGCCGCACCCGGATGAAGTGAGTGCGGGTAGTGAGCTGCCGCTCTTTACCGAGACCACGCCGTACGCGCCAAGCAGCCCGTACTCGGCGTCGAAAGCCTCCAGCGACCACCTGGTGCGCGCGTGGCGTCGTACCTATGGTCTGCCGACCATCGTCACCAACTGCTCCAACAACTACGGCCCGTATCACTTCCCTGAGAAGCTGATCCCACTGGTGATCCTCAATGCGTTGGACGGCAAAGCGCTGCCCATCTACGGCAAAGGCGATCAGATCCGCGACTGGCTGTATGTGGAAGATCACGCCCGTGCGCTCTACACCGTGGTAACCACCGGCGTGGTGGGCGAGACTTACAACATCGGCGGCCATAACGAGAAGCAGAACCTGGAGGTGGTCCACACCATCTGCGAACTGCTCGACGAGATGGTGCCGAAGGCCGGTTCCTACCGCGACCAGATCACCTACGTGTCTGACCGCCCGGGCCACGACCGTCGCTACGCTATCGATGCCAGCAAAATGAGCCACGAGCTGAACTGGCAGCCGCAGGAGACCTTCGAGTCCGGTATCCGCAAAACCGTGCAGTGGTATCTGGATAACCAGCAGTGGGTCAACAACGTAAAAAGCGGCAGTTATCAGGACTGGATCGCGAAGAACTATCAGGAGCGTAACTGATGCATATTCTGCTGTTCGGCAAAAATGGCCAGGTGGGCTGGGAGCTGCAGCGCGCGCTGTTGCCGCTGGGTCGTATTACGGCGGTGGATTTTGACTCCACCGACTACTGCGGTGATTTCAGTAACCCGGAAGGCGTGGCTGAGACCGTGCGTCTGCTAAAGCCGGACGTGATCGTCAATGCCGCCGCCCATACCGCGGTGGATAAAGCTGAGAGCGAGCGCGACTTTGCCGAGCTGCTCAACGCCACCAGCGTAGCCGCCATCGCTAAAGAAGCCGAGGCGCTGGGCGCCTGGCTGGTGCACTACTCCACCGACTACGTCTTCGATGGCAGCGGTGAAAAACCCTGGGTCGAGACAGACCAGACTGCACCGCTGAACGTCTACGGCGAAACCAAGCTGGCGGGCGAGCAGGCTGCCGCGCTCTGCTCCCGTCATCTGGTGTTCCGCACCAGCTGGGTCTATGCCGCCCGTGGCGCTAACTTCGCCAAAACCATGCTGCGCTTTGGCAAAGAGCGCAGCGAAATGTCGGTGATCAACGATCAGTTTGGCGCGCCGACCGGAGCAGAGCTGCTGGCCGACTGCACGGCACATGCGATCCGTATCGCCCAGGATAAGCCGGAAGTCGCCGGCCTTTATCACCTGATCGCCTCCGGCACCACCACCTGGTTCGAGTATGCCCAGCGGGTGTTCGCGACTGCACGGGCGGCAGGCGTTGAGCTGGCGGTCACCCAGGTGAATGCAGTGCCGACCAGCGCGTTCCCAACGCCGGCGAAACGTCCGCATAACTCACGCCTCGATACCAGCAAGTTCCAGCGCACCTTCGGGCTGACGCTGCCAGACTGGACCCTCGGCGTCGATCGCATGCTTGCCGAAATCCTTGGAAAGTAAATGCATCAGGGTATGCTATGCATGCCTTGTTTTATCGACACGGACCTTTGTCAGGGAGTGGCGCGTTTAGCTCCCTCTACAGCAATCAAACAGATGCCGGGTGGCGGTTCGCCGTCATCCGGAGCAAAACAGAAGAAATGAAGGATTATGAACAAGCGTAAAGGTATTATTCTGGCCGGTGGGTCAGGGACTCGTCTCTATCCGGTCACCATGGCGGTGAGCAAACAGCTGCTGCCAATCTACGACAAGCCGATGATCTACTACCCGCTGAGCACCCTGATGCTGGCCGGTATCCGCGACATCCTGATCATCAGCACCCCGCAGGATACGCCGCGCTTTGAGCAACTGCTGGGCGACGGCAGCCAGTGGGGCCTGAACCTGCAGTATAAAGTGCAGCCAAGCCCGGACGGCCTGGCGCAGGCCTTTATCCTCGGCGAAGAGTTTATCGGCGACGACGACTGTGCGCTGGTGCTGGGCGACAACATCTTCTACGGCCACGACCTGCAAAAACAGCTGGAAGCCGCCGCAGCCAAACCTGCGGGCGCTACCGTCTTTGCCTATCATGTACACGATCCTGAGCGTTATGGCGTGGTGGAGTTCGACCGTGAAGGCACCGCGATCTCCCTGGAAGAGAAACCGCTGCAACCGAAGAGCAACTATGCGGTAACTGGTCTCTACTTCTATGACAACCGCGTGGTTGAGATTGCCAAAAGCCTGAAACCGTCCCCGCGCGGCGAGCTGGAAATCACTGACGTGAACCGCATCTACCTTGAGCAGGGCGATCTGTCGGTCGCCATGATGGGCCGTGGTTATGCCTGGCTTGATACCGGCACCCATGAGAGCCTGATTGAGGCCAGCAACTTCATCCAGACCATCGAAACCCGTCAGGGGCTGAAAGTGGCCTGTCCTGAAGAGATTGCTTACCGTCTGAAGTTTATCGATGCCGACCAGGTGCGCAAGTTAGCCGCGCCACTGGCGAAGAATGCTTACGGGCAATATCTGCTGAAAATGCTCAAGTAGTCACCATTAACACCTGGGGCGTCATGCCCCATTTATCAATCAGGCCGTAATCATGAACGTAATTCAGACCGCAATCCCCGACGTCTTTATCTTTGAGCCAAAAGTGTTTGGCGATGACCGTGGCTTCTTCTTCGAAAGCTTTAACCACAAGCAGTTCGAAGCCGCCATTGGCCGCAGCGTAAACTTCGTGCAGGACAACCACTCCAAATCCTCAAAAGGCGTTCTGCGTGGCCTGCACTACCAGCTGGCACCGCATGCGCAGGGCAAACTGGTGCGCTGTGTGGCCGGTGAAGTATTCGACGTGGCGGTGGATATCCGTAAAAGCTCCCCGACCTTTGGTCAGTGGGTGGGCGTGCATCTGTCTGGCGAGAACAAGCGCCAACTGTGGATCCCGGAAGGTTTCGCCCACGGCTTTATGACCCTGAGCGACACCGCGGAATTCCTGTATAAAACCACCAACTACTACGCGCCGGAGAGCGACCGTGGCATCCGCTGGAACGATGAGACCATTGGTATTACCTGGCCAGAGATCGACAGCGAGATCCTCACCTCCGCCAAAGACAGCGTTGCCAAATCCTTCCCTGACGCAGAATACTTCTGAGTCCCACGCCCCGCAGTGACGCGGGGCGTTTCTGATGCACAGAGCGCACATGACATTCTATACAGGTTCAGCCGGGATTCTGGCGCGAAAAGCGCAGCTTGAGCCGATGCTGGGCCACCCGTTACACGCCTTTAAAACCAACACAGAACTGGCGCAAGACGATGTCCTGGTCGGCTGGGGCCAAAAAGCCAATACCCGCCAAATCAAACAAAAAGCCCACGATCTCGGCCTGCCGTACTGGCAGCTTGAGGATGGCTTTATCGGGTATATTGGTCATCCCGCCAGGGGAGGCAAAGCCGTCTCCCTGATCGCCGATCCTGTGGGAATTTACTACGATGCCCGCCAGCCGAGCCGCCTTGAAGAGCTGATCGCGACCCCCTGCGATGACAGCATGCTGGCGCGTGCCGAAGCGCTCATAGCTGAACTACTGCGTCTCGGCATCACTAAATACAACTGCTATACCGCAGGCAGCGGCCTGCCGGATACGCTGGCGGCCCGCCTGCATAGCGACCCGCGCCCTAAAGTGCTGCTGATTGACCAGGTGGCGGGGGATCTCTCCATTCCTGGTGCGCTGGCAAGCGAAGAGGATTTTGTCGCAATGGTAGCGGCGGCCCGACGTAACCACCCCGAGGCCCGCCTGTTGCTGCGCACTCATCCGGATACCCGGCTGGGTAAAAAAAGCGGCGTGCTGGCGCGGCTGGCGCTGGACGACGTGGAGGTAGTGGCCGAACACTGCCATCCCCATGCCCTGCTCAACGACGTAGAGGCGGTCTACACCGTCTCCTCCCAGATGGGCTTTGAAGCGCTGCTGCTCGGGAAAGTTGTTTACTGCTTCGGCATGCCGTTTTACGCGGGCTGGGGGCTGACCCACGACAGCAAAACCTGCCCGCGCCGTCAGGGGCCGATCGCCCTGCCCCAGCTGGTGGCGGCGGCGCTGATCCTCTACCCGCGCTATCTGGACCCGATCCTGGGCCAGCGCTGCGAAGTGGAGCAGGTACTCGACATTATTGCCGGTCAGCAGAATCCCGCCCCGCGCTATCGCCGTCTCTATATGGTGGGCTTCTCGCTGTGGAAGCGCGCCTTTATGCGCGCCTTCTGCCAGCCGTTGGCCGAAGAGCTGCGCTTTGTGCGCAAGCTGCCTGAAACGCTGGCCGCCGACGAGCAGGTGCTGGTGTGGGGCAGCCGTCATCCTGAACTTAAAAGCGCCATCCGGGTGGAAGATGGTTTTATCCGCTCCCGGGGGCTGGGCTCGAATCTGTGCCGCCCTTCGTCGCTCTCCATCGACCCGGTGGGGATCTACTTCGACAGTCGCCGTCCAAGCGGGCTGGAGCAGTTGCTAAATCAGCATGAGCTTACCGACCAGGAGCTGGCTCGCGGCGAGACGCTGGTGGATCTGCTCCGCCAGCACGGGGTGAGCAAATACAACGTCGGCACCATCAAACCGTTCACCCCGCCTGCTGATGGCCGTTCGCTGGTGCTTGTGGTGGGCCAGGTGGATGGCGATGCCTCGATCCTCACCGGCAGTCCGGTTATCCGCAGCAACGAAGCGCTGCTGTGGGCGGTACGGGACGCCAGACCGGAGGCGCACATCCTCTTTAAACCGCACCCGGACGTGGTGGCGGGCAACCGGGCCGGAGCTATCTCTGCCGAATGTCTGGCCCACTGCGTCGACAGCCAGGTGCTGGATCTCGGCCTCACCAGTCTCTATCCCCATGTGGATGAGCTGCACACCATGACGTCGCTGAGCGGCTTTGAAGCACTGGTGCAGGGGGTGAGCGTCACCACCTGGGGCCAGCCGTTCTACAGCGGCTGGGGACTGACCGAAGACAGACATCCTGCCCCGCGTCGTCAGCGCCCTCTGCCACTGGCGGCGCTGGTCTACCTGACCCTGGTGGCCTATCCGCGCTATATCGACTGGCAGAGCGGGCTGTGGATGAGCCCGGAGCAGTTGATCCGCCAGTTGGCCGCGCAGGGCAACTCCTCATCGCAAAAAGCCAGCCGCTGGCAGCGCTGGCAGTTAAAACTGAGCTATCTCGCGCAGACGCTTCGCTAGCGAACGATTTATCCTGATGTATTAAAGAAAAGCGGTCATCAAGCCGTTAATCACCTGTCTCATCAACGGAACGGATCTGGGAAAAGAAATGGAAGAGCAAGCCATACGCCATTTATTAAATGGCCGCCGATATCTTTTATTACAAGGACCGATGGGCCCCTGCTTTGCACGTCTGGCGACCTGGCTGCAGCACAGCCACCGCGAAGTGAAGCAGGTCTGCTTTAATGCCGGAGACGCCTGGTATGCCGCAAAAGAGACGTCGCTGCACTACACCGGCCCGGTGAAAAATTTTGCCTTCTGGCTGCGCGATCTGCACAAAGAGTACGCCTTCGACACCATCGTCTGTTTCGGGGATTGCCGCCCGATGCATGTCGAAGCGAAGAAGTGGGCGCGCGGTAAAGCCATCGACTTTCTCGCCTTTGAGGAGGGGTATTTCCGGCCATTTTATATCACCCTGGAAAAAGGCGGCGTGAACGCCTTCTCCTCGATGCCCATCGATGCGAAATACTATCGCGAACAGCCGCTGCCGGAGCTGAAAACCCCGACGCCGTGGAAGCCCAGCGCCTTTAACCGTGCCGCCCACGCCATGCTTTATTACGCGGCGGGCTGGTTTGGTCGCCATCGCTATCGCGGCTACCGCCACCACAAGTCATTCTCCCCGTGGTATGAAATGCGCTGCTGGGTCCGTGCCGGCCGTCGTAAGCTGTGGTATCGCTGGAAGCAGCGCCACATGCTGAGCCATATCACCGAAACGCTGGACAACGCATACTACCTGGCGATTTTGCAGGTCTACAACGATAGCCAGATTGTTCACCACAGCCCGTATAAAGATGTGCGTGACTATATCGAAACCGTGATCCGCTCCTTTGCCCGCCATGCGCCGAAAGAACACCATCTGGTGTTCAAGCATCACCCGATGGATCGTGGTCACCGCTATTATGGCGTGCTGATTAATACGCTGTGCGAGAAGTACGGCATTACGACTGACCGGGTGATCTATATCCACGATCTCTCCCTGCCCGCCCTGCTGACCCACACCCGGGGAGTGATCACCGTTAACAGCACTGCGGGGCTGTCGGCGCTTATCCACAACAAGCCGCTCAAGGTGATGGGCAAAGCGCTGTATGACATCGAAGGCTTAACCTGGCAGGGGCCGTTGAACCAGTTCTGGCAAACGGATTTCGCGCCTGACAAACAGCTGTTCCAGCGTTTTCGTACCCACCTGCTCTATAACACGCAGATTAACGCCGTGTTTTACGGTAAGTCAGACTGGCTTAACGTCCCGACCGAACTCCCCCTGCCGGATTCTATTACCGATTCCGAACTCGAACGCTAATTCACCACTCTGCCGGGGGGATTGCCCCGGCGGATCCGATCTGCCCCTCGCTTTTATCCCCTCGTTGTAAAAATAACTAATGTTTATCCCTAATCTGGCCGTTATAACCTAAGACAAATTTTCACGCCGTTTTTTGCACTGACATATTTTGTCAGCCCGCACCGGCGTAATTCACAGCAATGTTTTAAATCACGGGAAAGCTATATGACAATTCCGACCAGGAGTCGCTCGGCTGAAAGGTTGGTAGATATTCTGCTGGAGCTTCATTTACACGGCGTGGTTAACCGCCAGGCATTGATGCATAAATTTAATATTACTGAGCGCACCGTCTATCGCGATCTGAATGCACTCTCGCCGATTGTGGAGTACACCGGAAACGGGCTGTACCGGCTTATTCATTCCCCGCAGGCACACACCGGCCCGGGGCTGCATCACGTCATTGCTAACTTCCTGAATGTGGATGACTATTTTCCCGACAAAGGCCGTGAATTCTGGCAGAAACTGGAGTCACGGGTGGAGGAAAACCATATTATGATCCTCGGTAACGAGGCCGAGCGAAAAGAAAAATGGGATATTCACGCGCAGCTTGCAGCCTTTGAGAAAGCGATTAAGGGCCAGCAGATTTGCCAGATCCTCTATAAAGGAAAATCGCGGCAGGTTAACCCTTATAAAGTAATTAACAAAAAAAATATATGGTATTTACAAGCCACCGAAGACGGCAGATTGAAATCGTTTTCTTTAAGCCTTATTCAGTGGCTGGATATTCGCAGCGAAACCTTCACGCCAGATAACGACACCCTCGAATTACTGGAAAAAAATCCCGACCCGTGGGTCAGCGAAGAGACATTCGAAGTGGATGTGCTTATTCCCACCACTATTGCGCACTATTTTAAACGCCGCGATCTGCTGCCCGGCCAGGAAATTCTGGCGGAAGATAAAAACGGCATCACCCTGCGCTGCCATGCCGCACATGAAAACCAGATCCTGCCGCTGCTCTTCTACTGGCTGCCTAACATCGAGGTGCTGGAACCGGCATGGCTGAAGCAGAAATTCGTTGCCACTCTGGAGAACTATCTGGCGGACGTGGAGTGATCCGCTTCTAACATCGTGATCCCCTTCACACAATCCCCTCCTCTGACGGCGAGCCTGAACCACTCGCCCTCGCAGTTGACCGCTCATCCCGCCATACAACCACTCACCGATTTACCTTCCTTTACACGCGCAAGGCTCTGGCAAGATCGCCGCAGCATTAATCACTCTCTCTACAGCGAACCCTGACGCTTTTTTCATCTAAAAACCAGGTCTTATTATGGATATCAAAAAACTACTTAAGCACGTCCCCTGGCTGCTGCTTGGGATACTCGGGGCATGTTGCCTTGCCGTCGTCGCCCTGCGTCGCGGCGAGCACATCAGCGCCCTGTGGATCGTCGTGGCCTCCGTGTCGGTCTATCTGGTGGCGTACCGCTACTACAGCCTCTACATCGCGCAAAAGGTCATGAAGCTCGACCCGACGCGCGCCACTCCGGCAGTCATTAACAATGACGGCCTTAACTACGTACCAACCAACCGCTATGTGCTGTTTGGCCACCACTTTGCGGCTATCGCAGGCGCGGGTCCGCTGGTTGGGCCGGTCCTGGCGGCGCAGATGGGCTACCTGCCGGGTACCCTGTGGCTGCTGGCGGGCGTGGTGCTGGCGGGTGCGGTGCAGGACTTTATGGTGCTGTTTATCTCTTCTCGCCGTAACGGCGCCTCTCTGGGTGAGATGATTAAAGAAGAGATGGGCCGCGTCCCAGGTACCATCGCTCTGTTCGGCTGCTTCCTGATCATGATCATCATCCTTGCGGTGCTGGCGCTGATCGTGGTAAAAGCGCTGGCGGAAAGTCCGTGGGGCGTCTTCACTGTCTGCTCTACCGTGCCGATTGCGCTGTTCATGGGGATCTACATGCGATTCCTGCGTCCGGGCCGCGTGGGCGAAGTGTCAGTGATCGGTATTGTGCTGCTGGTGGCCTCCATCTACTTCGGCGGCGTGATTGCCCACGACCCGTACTGGGGCCCGGCGCTGACCTTTAAAGACACCACCATCACCTTTGCGCTGATTGGTTACGCCTTTATCTCCGCCCTGCTACCGGTATGGCTGATTCTGGCACCGCGCGATTACCTGGCGACCTTCCTGAAAATCGGCGTAATCGTCGGTCTGGCGATCGGCATTGTGATCATCAACCCAGAGCTGAAAATGCCTGCGGTGACCCAGTACATCGACGGTACCGGTCCACTGTGGAAAGGCGCACTGTTCCCGTTCCTGTTTATCACCATTGCCTGTGGTGCGGTCTCTGGCTTCCACGCCCTGATCGCCTCCGGCACTACGCCAAAACTGCTGGCGAACGAAACCGACGCGCGCTTTATCGGTTACGGCGCGATGCTAATGGAATCTTTCGTGGCGGTCATGGCCCTGGTGGCGGCCTCCATCATCGAGCCGGGTCTCTACTTCGCGATGAACACCCCACCAGCGGGCCTGGGCATTACCATGCCGAACCTGCATGAGATGGGCGGTGACAACGCGGCGCTGATCATGGCGCAGCTGAAAGACGTGAGCGCCCACGCGGCGGCGACCGTCAGCTCCTGGGGCTTTGTGATCTCCCCTGAGCAGATCATGCAGACGGCCAAAGACATCGGCGAACCGTCGGTTCTGAACCGTGCCGGTGGCGCACCAACCCTGGCGGTAGGTATCGCCCACGTGTTCCACAAAGTGCTGCCATGGGCAGACATGGGCTTCTGGTACCACTTCGGTATTCTGTTCGAAGCGCTGTTCATCCTCACCGCGCTGGACGCCGGTACCCGTGCAGGCCGCTTTATGCTCCAGGATCTGCTGGGCAACTTCGTGCCGTTCCTGAAGAAAACCGACTCGCTGGTAGCGGGCGTACTGGGAACCGCGGGCTGCGTAGGTCTGTGGGGTTATCTGCTGTATCAGGGCGTTGTTGACCCACTGGGCGGCGTGAAGAGCCTGTGGCCGCTGTTCGGTATCTCTAACCAGATGCTGGCGGCTGTCGCCCTGGTGCTCGGCACCGTGGTACTGGTGAAGATGAAGCGCACCAAATACATCTGGGTGACCGTGGTTCCTGCTCTGTGGCTGCTGCTCTGCACCACCTGGGCGCTGGGTCTGAAACTGTTCAGCTCCAACCCGCAGCTGGAAGGCTTCTTCTTTATGGCTAACCAGTACAAAGAGAAGATTGCCGCAGGCGGCAGTGAGCTGACTGCCCAGCAGATTGCCAACATGAACCATATCGTGGTGAACAACTACACCAACGCGGGTCTGAGCATTCTGTTCCTGGTGGTGGTCTACAGCATCATCTTCTACGGCATCAAAACCTGGATGAAAGTGCGTAACGCCGAGGGTCGTACCGATAAAGAGTCGCCGTACGTACCGGTGCCGGAAGGCGGCGTGAAGACCTCTTCACACCATTAAGTCAGTAACCTCTATATAGGCCCGGATCGCTGCGCGCTACCGGGCTTTTTCTATCTGGATGGCACAATGTTTGGTAACTTAGGCGAAGCAAAAAAATACCTCGGTCAGGCGGCGAAGATGCTGATTGGCATTCCGGACTATGACAACTACGTTGAGCATATGAAGACCAACCATCCGGATAAGCCGTACATGACCTACAACGAATTCTTCCGCGAGCGTCAGGAAGCGCGCTATGGCGGAGGAGGAGAAGGCGGCGTACGCTGCTGCTGAAGGAGAAACCATGACACCGATTGCAGTTACCCTACTCACCGGCTTTCTCGGCGCGGGCAAAACCACCCTGTTGCGTCACATCCTTAACGAACAACACGGCTTTAAAATCGCCGTCATCGAAAACGAGTTCGGTGAAGTCTCGGTGGACGATCAGCTGATTGGCGATCGCGCCACCCAGATCAAAACCCTGACCAACGGCTGCATCTGCTGCACCCGCTCCAACGAACTCGAAGATGCCCTGCTCGACCTGCTCGACAGCCGCGATCGCGGTGAGATCGACTTCGACCGCCTGGTGATTGAGTGCACCGGCATGGCCGACCCCGGCCCGATTATTCAGACCTTTTTCTCCCATGAGATCCTCTGCCAGCGCTATCTGCTGGACGGCGTGATCGCCCTGGTCGACGCGGTACACGCCGACGACCAGATGAACCAGTTCACCATCGCCCAGTCGCAGGTGGGCTACGCCGACCGCATCCTGCTGACCAAAACCGACGTCGCAGGCGACAGCGCCAAACTACGCGAACGCCTGATGCGCATCAACTCCCGAGCCCCTATCTATACCGTCACCCATGGCGATATCGACCTGTCTCAGCTGTTCAACACCAACGGCTTTATGCTGGAAGAGAACGTCACCTCAAAACCGCGCTTCCACTTTATGGCGGACAAGCAGAACGACGTGGCGTCGATTGTGGTGGAGCTGGATTACCCAGTGGATATCAGCGAAGTCTCCCGGGTAATGGAGAACCTGCTGCTGTCGTTTGCCGACAAACTGCTGCGCTACAAAGGGATGCTGTGGATCGATGGCGAACCGAACCGCCTGCTGTTCCAGGGCGTACAGCGCCTCTACAGCGCCGACTGGGATCGCCCCTGGGGCGACGAGCAGCCGCACAGCGTCATGGTGTTTATTGGCATTGAACTGCCAGAAGAGGAGATTCGGGCAGGGTTTGCGGGATTACGGAAGTAACGCCTGATGGCGCTTCGCTTACAGGCCTACGGAACAGGTAGCCCCGGCAAGCGCAGCGCCGCCGGGGAGGTGGCTACTCAAACAGCTCCGCATGTGTCCCCAGGTCGGTAAACACCACCAAATGCTTTTTATCATCGACGCGATAAATGAGAAGATAATCACCCCCAATATGCAGTTCCCGAAATCCTTGCATATCACCAGTCAGGGCGTGGTCGCTGTACTCGGCGGGAATGGGATTGCCGGAAAGCACTAACGACATGATCGCTGCTGTATCGTGCATATCTCTCCGGCCTGCTTTGTTGTAGCGTTCCCATGCCTTAACAAAGGTTTTGGTGTAATCAGATCGGAACGGTAGCGGGGCGCGTTTACTCTTTCCCATTTTTTAAGCTCTCCATGAGCTGTTCAACACCATCGAAGCGTCCATTCTGGTGTGTGGAAATCTCTTCGGCTTCGCGCATCGCATTGCGTAACCGTGTAGTAGGTTTGCGGGTTACCTCAAAAGGAATCCCTTCATTTTTAACAATCTGTTCTGCAAACAGGCGTATCGCCGTGCTCCAGTTAAGGCCACAGCTTTCAAGCACATCGCCCGCGCGAGCTTTTAGTTCACTGTCAATACGTGATCGAATAACGGAATCCATAGCTCCTCCTAATTTTCGTAGCTACATTGTAGCCACAAAAACGATGGTTTGCACTTTTTCTGAGCGTCTGGCAGAAATGGAATTAATGTTGGTGGGAATGGGAAATGCAGTAGCTTACCGTTGAAAATGTAAATCCGCGTTTTTATCTGTTACATCAGAAACATTTTCGGAAATTATAAGAAACTCAATTAATACTTAACTAATTACTTTTCCCGCCCCGTTCAGTTTCTGTTTAGGCGCTAATCTAAACCTCCTCTCAACATGAAAAATTTAACGATTGACCCGGTACCATTTACACCTTTCGCTCACATCATCTGAACAAAATCCACACAAAAACAGCATAAAACCGCGCGCCTGAGTACATTTGCAGCCGTAAACCTCGCCTGTTAGGGTGTGCGCAGACAAATTAGATGACGAGGCATAAAACATGAAAAAGCTTAATATCTTCATCCTTGCTGCACTGACCGCGATTTCAGGCTCCGCAATGGCCATGGGCGGCAGCATCGAACAGGGCAAAAACTTCACCAACCTGAATCTGGAAATGGGCAAGTCCTCTTCTGGCCTGTATGCCGAAAGCAACTGGCTGAAAAACACCGATGACGGCACCCAGACCGGTGGTGTTGGTGCGGGTTATAACCTGGAAGTGGGGCCAGTGATGCTCAATGCCGGTGCGAAAGCCATCTATCTCGGGCCGAAAAAAGGCGATAACGGCGTGGCATTCCCTATCGGTGGCGGCGTCAACCTGGCCCTGACCGACAGCATCCACGTTTACGGTGAAGGCTATGTCGCGCCGGAAGGACTGAACAACAGCGTGAAAAACTACGTTGAAGCCAACGGCGGCGTGAGCTGGACGCCGGTTACCCCCGTTACCCTGAAGGTGGGTTACCGTCACGTCAGCGTTGATGGCAAAGATGGCCGTCCGGGCCACACCCTGATTGACGGCGCCTACGTTGGCGGCGGCGTCACCTTCTGATAAAGCCAGGTCTGTAGCCGCGCCGCCATGCGGATATTGCTCCAGACCAAAACATAAAAAAGGCGGCATCCGCTGCCGCCTTTGTACCGGTAAGACTTTTACCGGCGGATCACCACCAGCTTCTGGTTCACAAACTCTTTAATCCCCAGATCCGACAGCTCACGCCCGTAACCGGAACGCTTCACCCCGCCAAACGGCAGCTCTGCCGCGGTATCGGTGAGCCAGTTGATCCACACCATCCCGGTTTCGATCTTCGAGGCCATCTTTCTGGCACGATCGGTATCTTTACTGAAGATCGCGCCGCCCAGACCGTAGTGGGAGTCGTTGGCGAGCTTCACCGCCTCCTCATCATTTTTCACCACATAAATCTGCGCCACCGGGCCGAAGAACTCTTCGAAGTACGCCGGGTTATCGCGGGTGATATTGGTCAGGATGGTCGGCTCAAAGAAGCTGCCCTCGCGCTGCACCGGTTTGCCGCCGTAATGCAGCGTGGCGCCATTTTTCACCGCCTCATCGACCTGCTTTGTCAGGGTTTCCAGCGCGTCTTTAGAGGAGAGCGGCCCAAGCGTGGTGCTCTCGTCCAGCGGATCGCCAATCTTCACCTGCTTAAAGGCTTCGGTGTACTTCGCCAGGAACTCCTCCGCCACTTTCTCGTGGATAATAAAGCGTTTGGCTGCGGTACAGACCTGTCCGGCATTGGCCAGGCGCGCATTGACGCCAATTTTTACCGCCTTCTCCAGATCGGCATCGTCCAGCACCACGAAGACGTCGTTACCGCCCAGCTCAAGGGTCGATTTTTTGATGTGCTTCGCCGCCTGGGCCGCCACAACGCTACCGGCCTTCTCAGACCCGGTCAGCGCCGCGCCCTGCACACGATCGTCAGCGATGATATTTGCCACCTGATCTGAAGAGATAAACAGGTTGGTCCACGCCCCATCCGGGGCACCGGCTTCACGCACCAGATGGGCGAAAGCCTCGGCACAGTGCGGCACGATGCTGGCATGTTTGGCGATAACCGGGTTACCCGCCGCCAGGTTCGGGGCCAGCACGCGCATCAGTTGGTAGTAAGGGAAGTTCCACGGCTCTACGGCCATCACCACGCCGATGGGGTGATGCTCCACCCACGCCTCGCCGAGCTCCGAGGGATATTTCACCGGCGCAAGGAACTGCTTCGCATTGTCGGCGTAGTAGCGGGCGATCTGCGCGCAGAGTTTTACCTCGCCACGGCTCTGGGCTATGAGTTTCCCCATCTCCTCGCTGGCGATTTTAGCCAGCTCTTCAGTACGGGAATCAATCAGATCCGCCAGCTTATGCAGCACCGCCAGGCGCTTGTCGATACTGCCCTTTGACCAGTCGGAATGGTAGAGCGCATCAGCCGTATTCAGCGCCGCTTCGACGTCAGCATCAGTATGAGAAGGATATTCTTTGATGAGTTTGTTGTTGGCAGGATTCACTGTCTGATAGGCCATTGTTGCCTCCTTTTTTACCGCTTGGGGTATTAAGGGTAGTCAAAATGGCTGGTTTCGCAGGTAAAGTTAGGTATACAGGGTGTGCCACCCGGCGGGTGGCGTGAGATATAATTGCTCCATTCAGGCGACGCAGCGTTCGTTCCAGCTATCTTGAAGACAATCTTTTCCTATTCGCTATTTTTTCTGGCAAGAGATTTTTCTAATACACCAATAACGTTTAAACATACGTAGAATACAACAAACCATAACGCGGCATAAAAGAACTTCATTGGCCACACGACAGGCAACATAAGGCAAACTATAAAGCCGCCTACAAATAATACGGCTTCAAACAAACTCCAGATCTGAACCGTCAAGAATATCAAAGCCTTTAAAATATGCTTATACATACAGGAGAAAAAATTGCTATTTTGCATTTAACTTACTGTCACGATTTCTATTTGTCTAAATAGGGCCACCATCGTTGGCTTGCTATAAAAACCGCTTCCAAAAAGGGTTTTACGAGGGTGAAGTCAATTATATCGAGCGCGCCACCTTCAGGTGGCATCTGTTGTTTTAGATCACTAAAATTTCCCGCAAACCGCATTACCCCACTGTTCATCGGTAGTTTCTGGAATATCGCTATAATCGATTTCCTTATCAGACTTTTCTGCCAATGCTAACAGTTCATTAGTATGCAGCATAATATGTAGTGGCATATCATCGCGTTTGAGTCTCACCACTTCATGCTTTTTCATGTCCATATGAATTAACGTACTCCTGTGGCAGTAAGATTAATCACAGGGATAACCAGATTTTCCTGAGCGTAGAACATTGTAAGATTACTGAAAGAGTAGATACGCCCTGATAACTTAACATTGATAGTATTTCCGTAGCCGCTAATTATGGCACTGCCATTATCTGAAACAAGAAAAGGCTCACTTTCCCTGAGCTGCTCTATCGTCTGATTTTTATTATCCAGGTAATAACGATAGACATCAGGCACGGTTGCCCCCCCCATACTGCGTGACGTAAAGCGTCACGTTTTCTGAAATCTCCTTTTGCATCACTAAACGATCGTCGCTTCGACTCTTCATGAAGTATTCATAAGAAAAATAGCCTGCAACGATAATAAGTAACAGGATGGTGATCAGCCGATGTAACCATTTAATAGCCGTGCTGACGTGCATAGTTTATTCCCTGTTTAATCCAAAACTGATCGCGCGGGTCGTCACCATAGGGAAATTCGCCATGCCATGCACCCCATTGTGGACGCGACGTCTTAGCATGTGACTGCGCAAAACCCGCTCCCATATAGAGCGTTTTCTCAGGTATACCCTCGGCAAATCCTGTTGCACCATAATTAAAATTGCCAAAATTTGCCAGTTTTCTGTCTTGCTGTTTGTAATCCCAGGGCCCTCGATTCCGGACTTTTTGATAGAACCAGTAATAAGTTTGCGGCAAGGCCATATTTCTCGACATTCCATTTATACGCGCCTCGCGCATATTCTTATGAATAAGATCCAAACCCTCTTTGGGTAATAATGGTATAACGGCCATATATTCATTCCTTTGATAATTTCGCCTATAAGTCCATGATGCCTCGTCGCTATTTTATTTAACCCTGAATTTTATACCACTATTCTTATCACATAACGACCTCTCCCAAATTATTCCAGGCGACACCTTTGTCCGCTCATGCTATAAGCACCTAAACCCCTTTACCCTTCACACCGGTAATCGCCATGCCCCATACTCGCCAAGTCAATCAGACCTTCATACGCCAGCCCGGCGTGGAGCTGCGCAGCACCTGGCAGAGCTCTCAGGCCTATAAGCGTCATAGCCATGCCCAGCTTTCTATTGGCGCCATTCTCGAGGGGCAAACCTGCTGCACCTGCAACGGCGAGCCGTTCATCCTCCATCCAGGCGATCTGATTGTGATCCCCGCGCATCTGCCGCACAGCTGTAACCCCGTTGCGGGACAACCCCGCAGCTACCACATGCTCTATCTGGAGACTGACCTTCAGCCCGCCATGCAGGTGATCCGCAGCGAAGCACTTTTCCGCCAGTATCTGGCTGTGGTTGACACGCTGTCGCCCGGGGCGATCAACGCCCTGCTATCTGCTCTGGCTGAAAGCAGCGCCACGCCTGAGCCTCTTCGTCCTTCCAGCCTTGCACTGTTACAGACCCTGCGCCAAAGCCTGCAGGAACCGCCCTCACTCGATGTTTTAGCCCGACGCTTTTCCCTGCGCAAAGAGACGCTAATCAGAACCTTTAAGCAGGATACCGGCCTGACGCCCGGCACCTTCCTTGCCATCTCAAGGGTAGAGTTCGCCAAAGCCCGGCTGCGCGCCGGGGACAACATCGCCGACGTTAGCTACCAGAGCGGCTTTGCCGATCAGAGCCACTTCCATAAAACCTTCGTCAGCTACACCGCCGCCACGCCGCGTCAGTACGCAACCGGGCGATCAATATCCGACAATAATTAGCGCTCGCACCGGCGTAGCCTGACCTCAGTTTTATTGATGAGGTCACTATGGAACTGACTACCGCTCTCTTTCCGCCCGCTTTTCTGGCGCTCGCGCTGGCGCACTTCGTCGCCCTGCTCAGCCCTGGCCCGGATTTCTTTTTGCTGATGGGTTTCGCCGCCCGTCATCGTCTGCGCGGCAGCGCCGGGCTGTGCGTGGGGATAGCCCTGGGCAACGGGCTCTATATCCTGCTGGTGATCATTGGCGCCAGCGCGCTGCGCCAGTACACGCTACTGTTTAACGCCATTGAACTCCTGGGCGGGCTGTATCTGCTGTGGATAGGCTGGCATCTGCTCCACAGCCGCGCCCGCACCCTGAAGCTGGATAATGCGGAGCCGGAACGCCCAGGCTTACGCAGGCAGCTTCTGCTCGGTCTGGGCTCGGCAGTATTAAATCCGAAAAATGCCCTCTTTTATCTGGCGCTGATGACCGCCCTGCTCGGGCCGAATGTGACGCTGCTCCAGCAGTCGGTGAGCGGCATCTGGATGGTCACGGTGGTGCTGGTGTGGGATCTGGCGGTGGTGTCGTTCATCGCCCTGCCCGCCGTTCAACGTCGGCTGAGCAACCACCTCTGGAAGATGGAGCGCGTGGCGGGGATGGTGCTGATGGTGTTTGGCGGCGGGATCCTGTGGCAATTTTTTTACCTTCTTGCCGCTTCCCTCTATCCTTAACCCTATGGAAAAACTCGCTGAACTCAAACGCGCCAAGCTACTGGCGCTGTCGCTGCTGCTGATTGCCGCCGCGACCTTTATCGCCACCCTCTTTCTGCCACAAACCTTCTGGGTGCGCGGTGTAAAAGCCATTGCCGAAGCGGCGATGGTTGGCGCGCTGGCGGACTGGTTTGCCGTGGTGGCCCTGTTTCGTCGGGTGCCGATCCCCTTTATTTCGAAGCATACGGCGATTATCCCACGCAATAAGGACCGGATTGGCGACAATCTCGGCCAGTTTGTGCAGGAGAAGTTTCTTGATACCCAGTCGCTGGTGGCCCTCATCCGCAAGCATGAACCGGCGCTGCTTATCGGTAACTGGTTCAGCAAGCCGGACAACGCCGAGCGCGTCGGGCAGCACATCATGCAGGTGATGAGCGGTTTTCTGGAACTGACCGACGACGGGCGCATTCAACGGATGCTGAAGCGGGCGGTGCATAAAGCGCTGGATAAGGTCGATTTCAGCGAAACCAGCGCCGCCATGCTGGAGAGCATGACGAAAAACGGGCGTCATCAGGTGCTGCTGGACGCGGTGATTAATCGCCTGATTACCCTGCTGCAGCGCGACAGCACACGCGATTTTATCGCCGCGCAAATCGTCCACTGGCTGAAGACCGAACATCCGCGCAAATCGATGGTGCTGCCCACCGAGTGGCTGGGGGATCAGAGCGCGGAGGTGGTTTCAAACGCGGTGAACGCCATCCTGGATGACGTCAGCCACGATCGTACCCATCAGATCCGTCAGGCCTTCGACCGCGCGGTACTTAAGCTGGTTGATAACCTGAAAAACGACCCGGAAACCGCGGCCAAAGCCGAGAACATCAAAACGTATCTGAAGAACGACGAGGCCTTTAACCGCTATCTGGGCGAAATGTGGGCCGACCTGCGCCAGTGGCTGAAGGCCGATATGCAGCGCGACGACTCCCGCGTGAAGCAGCGCCTTGCTAACGCCGGGCTGTGGTTTGGTGAAACCCTGGTGGCGGACAGCAACCTGCGCGCCTCGCTGAACGAACATCTGGAGCAGGCCGCGCACCGCGTGGCGCCCGATTTTGCCCGCTTCCTCACCCGTCATATCAGCGACACGGTAAAAGGTTGGGATGCCAAAGATATGTCCCGCCAGATTGAGCTGAACATCGGCAAAGACTTGCAGTTTATCCGCGTCAACGGCACGCTGGTGGGCGGCACGATTGGGCTGATCCTGTTTTTACTCTCGCAACTGCCGGAACTCCTGCCGCTACTGGGCCGCTAAAAAAAGGCCGGATCGCCGGCCTTCTGCGCATTACGCCAGCCAGCCGCCCTGATCGATCTCCAGCAGCAGCAGGATGGTTAACGCCTGGGCGTAGGGCACCGGGGCCATCGCGATATCGCAGTAGTACTGAATATCCCAGCCCAGCATGGTGCCGCGGGAGGCTTCCAGTACAATCCCCTCCTCGTCAATGCGCGCCATCACCGCCTCGAACGCCCGCAGGGCATGCCTGCTCACCGACGCATCCAGAATCCCCATCCGCACGCCGCGCAGCATCCCCCAGGCAATACCCGCCGTGGCGGAGGACTCCTGCGGCGAGAGGGGATCGTCCAGCACCGTATGCCACATGCCGTTCTCCGCCTGCAGATCGCACAGCGTGCGCACCTGACGCGCCACCACCTGCGCCAGGTAGCGACGTACGCTGGCGTCCAGATGCTCGCCCATCAGCGCGATAAATTCCGGAATGGCGACGGTGATCCACGCGTTGCCGCGCGCCCAGAACGCCCCGGCGAAATGGTGCTTATCGACAAAGGTCCAGCCGTGATACCACAGCCCGCTCACCGGATCGCTGAGATAGCGGGTGTGGAGCAGGAACTGATAGCTCGCCTCGTCGATCAGATCCCGGCGTTTGAGCACGATCCCCGCCACGCCAAGGAACAGACAGGTCATAAATAGCGTGTCATCCCACAACTGGCCGGTGTTCGCCTGCTCTTTCACTACGTGCTGGAATCCGCCCTCTTCGGTTTTTGGCAGGTCGCGCAGCAGGGCATCGGCCCAGTCGTTGACCGTCTTAAGCAGATCCTGGCGCTGATGATGCCCGGCCACCAGCGCCAGGGCGATCATCGGCGCGGTGGTGTTGATCTGCATCTCCGGCAGCCCTTTCGCAATCTGCGTTTCGTACCACGCCAGAATCGACTGCTGCAGCGCCGCATCCTGCTGGTGTTCCGCAAAGCGCCAGAAGCCATACAGCCCGACGCCAATCTCCCACTCCCACTCTTCGAAGTTGATGGAGAACCCGTCTCCAGACCCTACTTCATCAAGATTTTTCAGTCGGCAGAAACCGCGCACCACGCGATCCAGTATTTTCCTCTGCTGTGCGCTGTTCATGCTGTCGCCCCTTTTAAGAATGTTTCTGCATGGGCCAGTAATGCCCCGGTATCGGCGGCACGCGTGAGCGCCAGGTGTTGCTGTTGATGCCCCAGGTGGCCAGAAGCGATAAACAGCGCATCCGGGAACAATTTCCCCGCCAGATACTGCGCCGTCTGGAAGGCGAGCACGTTCTCCTCGCCCCAGAACGCCATCACGTCGCAGCCCCGCTCATCGTGCCAGTAGCGATAGCCCAGCAGCGTGGATTTTATCCGCCGCCACAGCACCGCCGGGAAGTGCTCTCCCCGATGGCGATGCCAGAGAACGAGCAGCGACAGGAGTGAAAACACCGAGCCCGCCTCCCGGGCGCTGACGCGCTTCAGGGTGCTGTACAGCAGCGCGTCGAGTTCCGGGCCATATTCCCGCTGCGCCATCAGCGTTAACAGGCGTTGACCGCTATCGTCGTGGGCCGTCGTGCTGTGCGCAGGCGGCGTGTACTGCCGTGGGGCGATGAGCTGCGGGCACGCGTCCGGCAGCCCATAGCCAAGCGGGGTCGCGTCGAGGTAGACCATTTGCAGGGCAAATGTCGTATCGCGTTCAAACAGTTCATCCAGATGGATCAGCAGGCGGTTCTTACCGGCGCTCAACGCCAGCGCGACCTCGGTGTGCTGCATGCGGTTGCGGGTAAAGGGTGTAAAGCAGGCCAGCGGCTCGTCGTCACGCCAGATCCGCACGCCGCCGCAGGTCGTCAGACGAAAGGTAAAAGTGCCGCTATGGGGCACAAAAAGATCCACCCGCAGCCAGCGCTGCAGATGGTACGCCAGCGGATAAAAGCCCGAAAAAGAGAGAATGTTGTTGTCGCCGCTAAAAACCCCTTCCCGGCACGGCAGAGCCTGGGCGGGATCCACCCGCCGCCGGGCGTGGGTCTTCAGGAACACCCGACGGCAAAACGACGGCGCATCCGGCCCCACCTCAATGGTAGGCTCTGTCGTTTCGCCGGTATAGAACTCGGCAAAGCGCTCTGCTTTTGCCGCTGACCCCAGAAAACGCGTGAGTGCGTCGCTCTGTGCTAACTGCCAGTCACCTTGTGACATATCTTCCTCATCAACCCGTCCATTACGCCGCTATCATCAGCAGATTGGCCTTGCGGGGCGAGCAGCCCAGGAGAGGGATTGGCGGGATATGCCTGACAACTCACAAACCGGACGACAGGCAGCGATGCAGCGTGATGCCGATCACACCACGCAACCGGCAAGGAAGAAGAATGATGAGGACGATCACGTCAGGTTTTTAGCCCTCTCCACCTGACGTGATGTTGATCACACTAAGACTTCAGCGCTTTCAGCTCTTCGCTCAGGCTGTCCGCCAGCGCGCGTACGCGGGAGGCATCGAACAGCACGTGCATGCCGGGAGAAGCATCGGCATGCTTTAAGCAGAAGTCGTCCAGTTCGGCGGCGCTGCGATAGAGCTCCTGGATGTTGATCTGGCAGATTTCGCGCATGCTCCAGCTGTTCTCCACCTCGCGGGCAAAGCGCAGGGTAAAGAACGCCTTCTGGGCATGGACAAACAGATGGCAGTAGAGGGCAAAGCCCTGCCACTCCTCAAGCCAGCGGCGTTTCAGCGCATACGGGAACGCGGCGGTGTCGGTAAAGCGCAGGGCCGCTTCCTGTAACGTCTGCGAGGCGTCCCGGGCCTCGTCTTTTTCGCGGGCAATGCGTGCCAGCGACGCGGCAGAGGCTTCCACGTCGCTGGCGCTGAAGAAAATATCGCGCTCCGAACCCGGCAGCCAGTGGTTGCGGTTGAGCTGCCCGTAGAGGCTCCACACTGCCTGGCCATAGCTTTCCGGCACCTGACTGTGACGATGAAAAACGTGATCGCGCACGTAGATGGCGCCATAGAGCACCTGCCCGGCCTGCTCAAGCAGCGCGTGGAAGGTGGCAAAAGTGTCGGCATCCGGTTGCCAGCCATAGCGCTCATCCAGCCAGCTATGCAGCAGTTGCGCCACGCTAAGGTGGCTGCCATCGCTGGCTAACATCCGGCTACAGGCCACCAGATTGCACTCGCTCAGGGTGCCCATCACCCAGTGGTTATCCACCCCTTCCCAGCTGGCTTTGCACACCACGCCGCGGATCGCCGGATTCGAGCGGCACCACAGCAGACGCCCCTGCAGTTCGTCGATGCGCAGCCAGGGAAAGACGCCCCAGCCCACCTCTTCGCCCACCAGATCGATATCCGCCCACACTTCGCGCTCCTCCACCGCCAGCAGGGCCGGGTTATTGGGAAACGACGGCCAGAAACGTTCCGGAGTGAGTTTAATGGAGACGCTGACGCTCTCGGGCAGCGGGCGGATTGCCTCCAGCACGTTGTGCAGATCGTGATTGCCCGCCGGAAATACCCGCAGCACCAGATGTTTATTTTCGGCCTGCATGGTGCGGGACATGGCATTAAAGCAGCGGCTGTAGATGGCCAGGCTTCGGGCGTCGCGCTGGACCTGATTGACTTCGCCCTCTGCCTGTAACTCCCAGTTAGGGCGCGACACGGGCAGCAGGCCGTCGGTGCTGGAGATCGCGACCAGCAGGCCGCTAATGGCAGGAATCCGCTGGCAGATCAGGGCGATTTTACGGGTCAGGAACCCGCACCAGAAATCAACGTCGAGGCGCACGCCGTGGCCCGGCTCAAACAGATGCGGGTGCGCCAGCAGCAGTTCGGTAGGGAAGCTGAACTCTTTGGCCTGCAGGTAAAAACGCAGCCCCTTTTGCTGGCAGAGTTGGCCCAGCCGGTTGAGGTAGACGCAGCGGGCACGCTGCTGGCTGGAGAGGCGGTCGTTGTCGAGATGCGGCGTGTAGCCTTTCGGGGAGACCAGTTTGTCGAACAGATCCACCTGCCCGACAACCACGGTGTTAAAGTCATGCGCGACGGCCCAGTCCACCAGTTCGCAAGCCTTTTCCCAGTTCCAGTAAGCCTGATTATTCAGCTCCAGCGCCCGCGTCTGCCACATAGATCCCTTCCCTTTGTCATCCGATTAGCCAACCGGCATTACTACCATAGAAGGATGAATTAATGTGCAGACTACCGCACATTATCATTTATCCCCGGCGGGAGGCGTGATGATATAGCGCGTCGGCGCGAAACAGTTAAGAAACAGATGCATAAGGAACACAATCGTCAGGGTCGCCACCAGCGCCACCGTCACCGAGACGATGCGGTAGAGATCGCTGAACACCAGGTCGCCATCCGGGTGCATGTTCTGGCCGAACATAATGCCGATGGTGGTGATGCTGGCAAAACCGACCCCGGCCCCCACCTTCTCCATCACGTGCAGGCGGGCGCCAAACGCCAGCCCGAGCCCAATCAGCGGCATCATCAGCAGCATGTGGCTGCTGTGATCGTAGAGCACCATCTGCACCAGCAGAATATAGAGGCAGCCGAGCACCACCCCCACCACGCGCCACAGCGAACTCATTACCGCGCCGCGATAGTGCATCGGGAAGAGGATCAGGATACCCGCCATCAGCGCCGACAGCGAATCGCTGAGATCGCTTATCTGGAACACCACAAAGATCAGCGTCGCCACGGTCCCGGAGAGCAGCGATTCATGGCGCACGCGGGCGGCATCTTTCTCCAGCCGCGGCGGTGGCGTGCGCGGCTCGACATCCGGCAGCAGATAGTGCATCAGCGCGCTTAAGCAAACCGCCATCACGCTGGCTTCGAGGTTGGAAAAGAGCAGCGTGTGCCAGTTGGTGGTGGGATAGCTCATAAAGTTGAGCATGGTGCTCTGGCACACCACCCCCATCGAGCCAAAGAGGAACAGCGGCCCCTGGCTCATAAAGCGAAAACGCATCACGTAGAGGCCAAACACTACCAGGGTCATGATCACTGGCCATTGCGCCAGATAACCGATGATAAATACCATTTCAATGCAGTTCAGCGCCGAACTGAATACAAACTGTTTTGCCACGTGGCGGTTAAACACCGGCACCAACGACAGCAGCATGATCGGGTAGATCACGAAGAAGACGCCGTAGCTGGTGTTGTAGAAGCTCGACACGCTCAGGGCGATCATCCCGGCAAAGACGATGCGCAGCGTCTGGCGAAAGTCGTTGGCGGTGTAGACGATATTGCCGTGCGGGGTAAAGACCCGCGCCAGGGTATTAATAGACATAATCAGTACACATAGTGCAGCAGGCTGACGAGGTGGATCTGCATCCCGGAGAAGAAGCGGGCAAACGGACCTTCGCTGTTATAGAGCTGCACGGTGGCGCGCGCCCCGGTCGGCAGGTGCTTTGGCAGCGGCTCGTCCAGCGCCACGTGAATGCGCATGCGCTGCGCGTCACGCACCCAGCGGTTGGAGGTTTCCGGCTCAGAGAGCTGGCCGTTGACGGCCTCCTGCCCGGCCAGAATACCGGCGTCGCTGCTGGTGACGTGGGCGCGGAAAACGTGGCCCGGGAAGGCGTCAAACACCACGGCGGCATCGGTTCCCTGACGGGTATGGCGCAGGCTCTTTTCCCGGAAATCGGCGACGATATCGCTCTGGTTATTCACCAGCGCCAGCGCCGCCGAGCCGGAGGTAGCATAAAAACCGGGGCTCAGCTGCACGTTACTGACGGTACCGTCCGCCTCGGCGTAGATTTTCGTCCAGCGGAGATTGAGTTCCGCCTCGTCCAGCGCGTTGCGGTATTTTTGCAGGGTCACGTTACGCTTTTCGTCGCGCTCGCCGCGCTCAATGCGCAGCTGATGGATGGTGGCTTCCAGATTCGCCACCGCCTGCTCGCTGCCCTGCCAGGTGGTGCGGACTTTATCCAGATCCGCCTGGGAGACGTTCTGCAACGTGCTGAGTTTCTGATAGCGATCGAAGGTAACTTTATCGTTACGGGCGGTGAGCTGGGCGGTTTTCAGGCTCGCCTGGGTCGCCACAATTTGCGCGTCCAGCTGCTGATTGGCGAGACGCGCCTGCTCCAGCGCGATCTGCGCCGCTTCCACTTTATTACGGAATGGCGTCGGATCGAGTTCAAACAGCAGATCGCCCCGCTTCACTTGGCTGTTATTATGCACGTGCACCGCCGCTACATAGCCGGAGACGCGCGCGGAAACGGGCGTCACCACACGCATCACCGTGGAGTCCGGCGTCAGCGGGATCCAGATATCAGCGATAATGAAATAGACAAACATCAGCAGGAAAGAGGCAATACTTACCCTTACCCAGCGGGCAAACTTTTGTTCAGGGGTCATGATTATTCGGTCTTGTTATCTTCTTCGCGGATAGTCCGCAAGTTGCAGGCGATTTGATTGAGTGTGGCGCTGAAAATCTCCAGATGTTCCGGGGCGATATTCTGCGATACCCGCTCCTGGAACGTCTCGATAATCTGGGTCAGGGTTTTCAGCACCGCGTTACCCTTGGGTGTGAGCGTCAGCAGCCGGATACGCTTGTCATAAGGCGATGTAGTACGCAGCAGGTAGCCCTGCTTTTCCAGCTGTGAAAGGGTGCGCATCAGCGGCGGCAGTTCAATGCCCTGCACCTCCGCCAGTTCGCTCACCGAGACGTTATCCCCCAACTGCTTTAGCTGCATCATCACCGTCCAGCTCGACTGGGTTAACCCGGTGTCGAGAATGGCTTCGTCAATCACTGCGCGCCACTGACGCACAATCATTGCCATCCGCATGCCCATCGGCCTGCGGCAGAACAGATCTTCTTCACGCATGGGGGATCCTCGTTTCACACGCTGAGAAGATAATAGTTATCAGGGTAAGTATCAAGAAACGAGGATGTTAAGAGCAGGAATTGCGAAACGGTCAGGCTAGTTGATCACCTTATGCAACGTGTTCTGGAAGGGCTTGTGCTCCTGGGAAAATAAGAGAAACTCGGATGCTGAAAGGTATTGTTCCACGGCATTCCATGCCACGACTTCGGTATAAAGCTCCGCGATCAGCGTCACCAGTTCGTGGTGTTTATTCATCCAGACTTCATGTTTAAATAACGTGGCTTTATTTTTATCGCTCAATAATGAGACCAGAGATTTTATCTCTTTCAGGGTGTTACGTAGCGTAACCGGCAGATCGTGGCTGCTGAGACGGGAAATATAATTCTCGGAAAGGGCGGCCAGACTATCCGGCGTACACTCCCCGCTCGCGAGAGAAATAACGCTTTGAAATAACACGCTTTCAGCATAACTTTTTAATGTTGACATAATTTATACACGTCCTTGTTAATATATTCCATTATGCGAGCAACTTAATATCCAAGCTGCAATTATGAGTATCAACTTTTCATAAAGCGTGAGGTTTGGCAATCGTAATAATATTAATTATTGATATAAGACAATTCTAATAAACAATATAATGAATAGATATGAATTTAGCTAAATTCATTCATAGCACAAATAATATCTATTCGTAAGGGCGCCGAAGTATACGCCGTGAAAGCATACACGTTGATTGAAAATCCCGCCTTTCCGATTTATAGTCAATGTACGGAAAAATTCCGTACATTAAAGATCACTTTTGGAGTAAAAATGTCAGCACTGAAAAAACAGCGCATCGACCTCAGGTTAACGGAAGAAGACAAGGATCTGATCGAAGAGGCTGCGGCGATGACTAACCAGACAATTACCCAGTTTATGGTTAACAGTGCCTCTGAACGTGCTGCAGAAGTCATTGAGCAGCATCGTCGTCTCATCCTCAATGAAAATTCGTGGAACCGGGTGATGGATGCGCTCGACAATCCGCCAGAGCCGAACGACCAGCTGAAACGCGCAGCGAAACGCTTACAAAACATGGAGTAAGGCGTGACTAAACTGACGATAAGGATGTTTTCGCATGAGGCACGCTATGATTTAACAGACTTCAATTGCGGGGATAGCACCCTGAACCGTTTTCTGTTCGATCACCTTGCACGCCAACACAGCGGGCGCCTGCTACGCGCCTATCTTCTTGTCACCGATGACCCTGAGCCAAAAGTGCTGGGTTACTATACGTTGTCCGGCAGTTGCTTTGAGAAAGAGACACTGCCCTCAAAAACGCAGCAGCACAAAGTGCCGTACGTCAATGTGCCCAGCGTCACGTTAGGACGTCTCGCCATACATCAGGATTTCCAGGGCCAGGGCTGGGGGATGACGCTGGTGACCCATGCCATGAAAGTGGTCTACCTGGCCTCACAGGCCGTTGGCATTCACGGCATGTTTGTGGATGCACTCAACGATAAAGCGAAAGCGTTTTATCTCAAGCTCGGCTTTATTTCGCTAACCGGCAGCAATGCCAACTCTCTTTTTTATCCTACAAAATCAATCGAGAAGCTGTTTGTTGAGTAAGTTGCGAATCACCGGGTGGCGCGTAGCGATCCCGGCCTACCCAGGCACGAACCGTAGGCCCGGCAAGCTTGCGCCGCCGGGCGTTTTTTAGCTGAGGATTGACTTCGGCTCCATAAACGCGCTGATCCCCCATGCCCCCATCTCACGTCCCACGCCGGAGTGCTTAAATCCGCCGAACGGCGCTTTGGGCTCGTGTGTGAGGGTATTGACCAGCACGCGACCCGCGTGGATCTGCTGCGCCACGCGCCGGGCACGCCCGCTATCGCCACCGAGCACCAGCGCGCTCAGGCCATAGTCGGTGTCGTTGGCAATGGCGATGGCCTCCGCCTCATCGCGGTAGGCGATCACGCACAGCACCGGACCAAAAATCTCTTCCCGGGCGATAGCCATCTGGTTATGCACATCGGTGAACAGCGTTGGCCGGACAAACCAGCCGTCCCGGGTACCCTCCGGCCGCCCTACCCCGCCCGCCAGCATACGCGCCCCCTCTGCCAGCCCTTTCTGAATATACCCCTGCACCCGCTGCCACTGTCTCTCGCTCACCATCGGGCCGACCACGGTCTTCGCATCGCGCGGATCGCCCGACACCACCGCCGCGACAGCCTGGGCCAGCGCCTGCTCGAATTCCGCTTTCCGCGACTGCGGCACCAGAATACGCGTACCGGCCACACACGCCTGCCCGCTGTTCATCAGCCCGGCCTGGATCGCCAGCGGAACCGCCTGTCTAATATCGGCATCCTCAAGAATGAGCGTCGGGGATTTACCGCCCAGCTCAAGGGTAACGCGGGTAAAGTTCTCCGCCGCGTTGCGCAGGATCGCTTTGCCGGTGCGGGTCGATCCGGTAAAGGAGATTTTTGCCACATGCGGGTGACGGCTAATCGTCTCCCCCACCGTATCGCCGCGCCCGGTAACGATGTTAAACACTCCCGGCGGCAGGTCGGCGGCGTGCAGCGCCTCGGTCACAATCTGCGTCTGCAGGGCGCTCATCTCGCTGGGCTTGATCACCGCGGTGCAGCCTGCGGCCAGCGCCGCCGCCAGTTTGCCGCAGATAAAGCCCGCATCGCTGTTCCACGGGGTGATAAGCCCGGCGACGCCGAGCGGGGTCATCTCTACTGTCGCCGCACCCGCGACGGTCGTAAATTCGAACGCCTCCAGCGCCTCAATGGCCTGGGCAATCACCTCTGCCGGATAGCTCGCCATCCAGGCCGAGCGTGATGCGGGGGCACCATACTCCTCAACCACCGCCGCCAGCAGATCGTCGTGGCGGGCGGCCACCGCCGCGTGCATTCGTTGCAGGGCAGCAATGCGCGTTTGCTTTGTGGTTTGCGACCACGCCGAAAACGCGGCGCTGGCCGCGGCAATGGCACGTTCGCCATCCACCGCGTCGGCCAGACGCACCTGACCGATGACGCGCGCCGTCGCCGGGTTATACAAATCGAAGCGCTCCGTGCCGTGTGGGGTGACAAACTCACCGTTGATATAAACCTGTTCGATGTGATGCATAGCGACCTCCTCAGACTGGATAAAGCGAGTCTGACACGCCTTCTCCGTTACGATAATCCACGCTATGCTGCAAAGGTTGTTTCGATTTTCAGGATAATCTATGCACCGTTCAGGACTGACAGAGCTGGAAGTGGTCATGGCCGTGGTGCGTCGCGGCAGCTTTCGCGCCGCCGCCCAGGAGCTGGGGATGTCGGCCACCGCCGCGAGTAATGCCATTGCCGGGCTCGAAAGCCGCCTGCAAACGCGCCTGTTCAATCGCACCACCCGCAGTGTGGCCCTCACCGAGGCGGGGCAACGCTTTGTCGCGCGCGTGGGGCCGGCTTTGCAGGAGATCCGCCAGGCCAGCCTGGAGATCCACAGCGATGCCGACGAGCCTGCCGGCATCCTGCGCCTGAACGTGCCGAACAACGTCGGCGCTCTGTTCCTGGACGCGCTGCTGATCGACTACATGATCCGCTACCCGAAAATGCGCGTCGAAGCGGTAAGCGAAGCGCGGATGATCGATATCGTGGCGGAAGGGTACGACGCCGGGATCCGCCTCGCGGAATCAGTCCCGCAGGATATGATCGCCGTGCCGCTGACCCCCGATATCCGCCAGCTCATCACCGCCACGCCAGACTATTTTGCCCGTCACGGCATTCCGCGTACGCCGGACGATCTGCTGCAACATCAGGGGATCGGCATGCGGATGGCGCACGGCGGGATCTACCGCTGGGAGCTGGAGCGGCGCGGAGAGCAGATTGCTCTGGCGGTGGTGCCCCGTTTTGCCACCTCGGATCTGTTTGCTTCGATCCGGGCGGTAAAAGCCGGGCTGGGGGTGGGATTTTTACCGGAACTCTATATTCAACAGGAGCTGCAAAGCGGGGAACTGGTGAGCGTGCTGGAGGAGTGGACGCAGCCCTTTGCCGGACTGCGTCTCTATTACCCTGGCCATCGTCACGTCCCGCCTGGGTTGCAGGCGCTGGTGGCGATGATCCGCGAGCGGGGCCTTACTCGAGGTTAGCCTTGTTGAGGCCGTAGGCACCGTCGAGGGAGCCCGGTTCCATACGGGAGGTGATGCCTAAGCGGTTCCAGGCGTTGATCGCCACAATGGCAAAGTTCAGCTCTGAAATCTCCTTTTCTGAGTAGTGTTCCGCCACGCTGCGGTAGAGGACGTCGCTGATCCCGTGCGGGCCGATCTGCGTCAGCGCTTCGGCGAAGGCCAGCGCCGCTTTTTCCCGGGCGCTGAACAGCGGGGATTCACGCCATGCGGCCAGATGATAGAGGCGCAGCTCGCGCTCGCCAGCAATTTTCGCCTCTTTCGCGTGCATATCCAGACAGAAGGTACAGCCGTTGAGCTGGGAGACACGAATGTCGATCAGGTGCTTCAGCGCCGGGTCGAGGGAGGTCTGGCTCACCGCCATGCTCAGGTCGGAGAGCGCTTTAGCGAGGGCAGGTGTGGCTTTATGGTGGTTAACGCGCGTGCTCATGGTCTTTCCTCTTTTGTGCGGTACAGGTCATGCGATGGGGCAAATTTACGCCGTTCATGACATAGTAAAAAGATACAAAAACCGCGAAACGAGGTAGGACATGAAACCGGGTTATCACCAGATCTATACCCGCTACCGGGACAATATCACCCGCGGCATACTGAAGCCCGGCGACAAAGTGCCCGCCATTCGTGTGCTGGCGGAGGAGCTGAAGGTCGCGCGCAAAACGGTGGAAACCGCCTACGCCATTCTCATCGGCGAGGGGTATCTGGTGAGCCAGGGGGCGCGCGGTACCCGGGTAAACCCGGACTTAAACCTCCCCGCCGCGCCACCGCCGCCCGACGATCCCGTCACCGGCACGTTATCGGAGTCCCTGGTCAGCCAGCGCGAACGGGCTGGCTTTTTACGCCCCGGCATTCCGGCGCTGGACAGCTTCCCCTACAAAAAATGGCTGCTGCTGGCGGGCCAGGCGGTGCGCGCCATGCGCCAGGAGGAGATGCTCAACCCGCCGGTGATGGGCTGGGCTCCCCTGCGCCAGGCGATTGCCCGCTACCTGAACATCTCCCGCGGGCTGACCTGCACGCCGGATCAGGTGCTGATCACCAGCGGCTACAGCGGCAGCCTGCGCCTGATCCTCGATACCCTCGCCAGCCGCAACGACAAGGTGGTGTTTGAAGATCCGGGCTATTTTATGGGCCAGCAGCTGCTGCGGCGCATCGTGCCCCGGCTCTATACGGTGCCGGTAGATCGCGCCGGGATGGACACAGACTACCTGCTGCATCACCACGCCGACGCCCGATTTGCCATCGTCACCCCGTCGCACCAGAGCCCGCTGGCGGTCACCCTCTCGCTGCCGCGCCGTCAGCAACTGCTCGACTGGGCCACCCGCAACGAGGCGTGGATCATTGAGGATGACTATGACGGCGAGTTTCACTACACCCGCAAGGTGCTGCCGTCGCTGAAAAGCCTCGATCGCCAGGATCGGGTGATCTACATGGGCACCTTCAGCAAAACCGTGATGCCGTCCCTACGTCTCGGCTATGTGGTGATGCCCGCCAGCACGGTAACGGCTTTTAACGACTGCGCCGATCTGCTCGCCAGCGGCCAGCCGGTGCTGACGCAAAAGATCCTCACCGCCTTTATCAACGACGGCCACTTCTTCCGCCATCTGAAAAAGATGCGCGCGCTCTATCAACAGCGACGCGACTGGATGATTGCCGCCCTGCACGCGGTCTATGGGGATCGCTTCTTCACCGAACAGAACGACGGCGGAATGCATATCGTGGCGTTTTTAACCAAAGGCAGCTGTGACCAGGAGATCGCCCACTGCTGGCAACAGCAGCAGTTACAGGTCAACGCGCTGTCGGCGTGGTACAGCGGGTCGGGCAAACGCTACGGGCTGGTGATGGGGTATAACAACGTGCGTTCGTATCAGGAGGCGGTGGCGCTACTGGAAAAACCGAAACAGCAGACGCTGGCACTGTTGCGCTGACAAGCGCCGGGTGGCGGCTACGCCTTACCGGGCCTACGGTTCGTGCCCTTGTAGGCCCGGTAAGCGCAGCGCCACCAGGCGATAACTGCGCAAGCTACAAATCATACCGTGACAACCCGATGTCCTTTAAATCCTCATCACTTAACTCGCTCAAAATCCGGCGCGTGCGGTTGATGCGATACCAGCGGGCAAGGGCTTTTCCCATCCAGATAAAGATCGCAAAGGGGCGTTTGGCTCGATTTTCGTGGAATTCCATGATGCTCTCCTCGGGGTGTCTGAGGAGTTATCATCACGGATCCCACACCTTTCAATACAGATTCAAAAATTACTTTTTTTTAACATACAGATCGTCTAAAACAGGAACTGCATGGCAGTTTTTACCGCCATCTGTACCGGTTTGCTTTTCTGTATGGTGAGAATAAGGGATACAGCATGACGCGCTACCAACATCTGGCCAATCTTCTGGCGGAACGCATTGAACAAGGGCTCTATCGCAGCGGGGAGCGTTTACCCTCGGTGCGCGCCCTGAGCCAGGAGCACGGCGTCAGCATCAGCACCATACAGCAGGCCTATCAGATCCTCGAAAACTTACAGCTGATCGCCCCCCAGCCGCGCTCGGGCTATTTTGTCGCGCCGCGAAAGGCGCAGCCGCCGGTGCCGGCGATGTCGCGCCCGGTGCAGCGTCCGGTGGAGGTAACCCAGTGGGATGAGGTGCTGACCCTGATGGAAGGGCGCAACAAAACCGACATTACGGCGTTTGGCGGCGGCCAGCCCGACCTGACCCAGCCAAGCCTCAAGCCCCTGTGGAAAGAGCTGAGCCGGGTGGTGCAGCACAGCGTTAAAGAGGTGCTCAGCTATGACGAACACGCCGGGCGACGTGAACTGCGCGAGCAGATCGCCCGCCTGATGCTGGACGCCGGATCGGTGGTCACCGCCGACGATCTGATCGTCACCAGCGGCTGCCACAGCGCCCTCTCCCTGGCGCTGCTGACCATCTGTAAGCCCGGCGACATCGTGGCGCTGGAATCCCCCTCTTTCTACGGCACCATGCAGATGCTGCGCGGTCTGGGGATCAAGGCGATCGAGATCCCCACCGATCCGGTAACAGGGATCAGCGTCGAAGCCCTGGAGCTGGCGCTGGAGCAGTGGCCGATCAAAGGGGTGATTGTGGTGCCCAACTGCAATAACCCGCTGGGGTTTATCATGCCCGAGTCCCGCAAACGTCAGCTGCTGGCGCTGGCCCAGCGGCACGATATCGTCATTTTTGAAGACGATATTTATGGCGAGCTGGCGTTCGAATATCCCCGCCCCTCCACCATTCACTCGCTGGACATCGATGGCCGGGTGCTGCTGTGCAACTCCTTTACCAAAACTGTCGCCCCCGGGCTGCGGGTGGGGTGGATTGCCCCGGGCCGCTATCACGACCGGATTATGCACATGAAGTATGCCGCCAGCGGCACCAACGTGCCCGCCAGCCAGCTGGCACTGGCTACCTTTATCCGGGAAGGGTATTACCACCGCCACGTGCGGCGGATGCGCCAGATCTACCAGCAGAATATCGAGACCTACACCTGCTGGGTCAGGCAGTTCTTCCCCTGTGGCATCTGTGTGACCCGCCCGATGGGCGGCTACATGCTGTGGGTGGAGCTGCCGGAACATGTGGATATGGTCTGCGTGTCGCGGGAGCTGACGCGGTTTAACATCCAGATCGCCGCCGGATCGCTCTTCTCGGCTTCCGGCAAGTACCGGAACTGTTTGCGGATCAACTGCGCCCTGCCGCCAAACGAGAAGCACCGTGCGGCGGTAGAGCAGATGGGGGAAGCGGTGAATATTGCGATGGCGGAGTAGCGCGGTGCGGTCTGTTCGCCGGGTGGCGGCTACGCCTGACCCGGCCTACGGTTCGACTCTTTTGTAGGCCCGGTAAGCGCAGCGCCACCGGGCATTTTCACATCAGAACGTCCACGACACGCTGCCGACGATGCTGCGCTCGGCACCAAAGTAGCAGTAGGAGAGCGAGTTACAGGCCGCCACGTAGCTTTCGTCTGTCAGGTTGTTGACGTTCAACTGGGCGCTTACCCCGGTCAATCCCACCTTCGACAGGTCATAGCCCACCGCCAGATCCACCAGTGTGTACGACGGCAGCGTATGGGTATTCATGCGATCGCTGGTCACGCCGTTGACGTAACGCACACCGGAGCCCACCGTCAGGCCATCCAGCGGCCCGGTTTTGACGTCATAGCTGAGCCAGCCGCTGGCCATATTACGCGGGGCATAGACCGCACGCTTGCCCTCTTCCTCCGGGCTGCTCTTCTTGTAGCGAATGTCGGTATAGGTGTAGGCCGCCTGCAGGCGCAGGCTGTCGGTCAACTGCCCTACCGCTTCCAGCTCCACCCCTTCCGATTCGATTTCGCCGATGGAGCGGTATGGATCGGTCGGCTCCTCTTTGGTGGCGATGTTTTTCTGGTTGATGCGGAACACCGAGGCGCTGAACTGGCTGTTCATCCCCTCCGGCTCAAACTTCACCCCCGCTTCCCACTGCTTGCCTTTCATCGGGTCCAGCAGATCGCCGTTCTCATCAGCAAAGCTGGTCGGGGTAAAAGCGGTGGAGTAGCTGATATACGGCGCGATGCCGTTATCGAACAGGTAGAGCAGCGCCGCGCGGCTGCTGAAGTTATTCTTGTCCAGATCGCTGCGGGTATCGTTGAGCTTGTCGACATTGGAGACGCTCACCTGGTCATAGCGCCCGCCCAGGGTCAGGCGCCAGCGGTCCAGCGAGAGCTGATCCTGCAGGTAGTAGCCGGTCTGGCGCAGCTTATGCTTCTCCTTGCTGTACATCGTGATGCTCTCCGGCCCGGCACCGTAGACCGGGTGGAAGGCGTTGATCGGCGGAAGCTGCCGTAGTAGCCGGTGGTGTGGTTGCTGCGATCCTGGTAGTCGAGGCCAATCAGCACCCGGTGGTTAACCGCCCAGGTATCGAAGCTGCCGTCGATCTGGTTGTCCAGGGTGATGGCGTTCATCTTCTCGTCCGAGCCGGAGTAACCGCGGTTGAGTTCGGTGTCGTTCAGCCACCCCGCGGCATAGACCTGGTTCAGCTCCACTTTGGTGTGCAGATAGCGCAGCTTCTGGCGCACCGACCAGCCGCTGTCGAACATGTGCTCGATGTTATAGCCGACCATATCCTCGCGGCGATCGTACTTGTCATAATCGTCCTCGCCTTCGAAGAAAGTGTTAGAGATCATCTTCCCGTTGTGCGGCACCACGGTGCCGTCGTACGGCAGGCCGGAGTGGCTCCCGCCTTCGGGATCGCGGTGCAGGTAGGCCATCAGATCCAGGCGGGTGTTATCGGTGATGCGCCAGGTCAGGCTCGGCATCAGGGCATAACGCTCCTCTTTCAGCGGATCGAACTGGGAATCGGCATAGCGGGTCATGCCGCTCAGACGGGCCGCCACGCGGTCGTTATCGTCCAGCGCGCCGGTGACGTCAAACATCGCCCCGCGCTGATCGTTGTTCCCGGCGAACAGCTTGATCTCGCCGCCTGGATCGAACGAGGGTTTGCGCGAAGTGAGCGCCACGATCCCGCCCGGCGATGAGCGGCCATACAACACCGAGGCCGGGCCGCGCACCACTTCGATATTTTCCAGGAACCAGGGATCGACCACCAGCGAGCTGTGGGAGTTGGTGTCGCCCATCATCTTCAGGCCGTCGAGGTAGACATTATCCAGGCTGCCGTCGGAGAAGCCGCGCAGCACGATGTAGTCAAAGCGGTTTGAGGCGCCGATCTGGTTGCTGTAGACGCCCGGGGTGTAGCTCACCGCCTGGCGGACGCTGGTGGCGCCCTGCTCCTCAAACTGCTCACGGGTAACAATCGACACCGCCTGCGGGGTCTCGATATCCGGCGTCGCCAGCTTGGTGGCGCCGCTCTGCATCTGCGAGGTGACAACAACCGTTTCGGTTTTTGGCGTCTCCTGCGCCATCAGGGGGAGCGCGACGCTCCCGGTAACCCATCCCACCAGCAGTGCCAGCCGCGATTTAGCGAACATGAATATCTCCAGAGCCATTTCTAATTATTAATGAGAATTATTACCTTTTTCATTTAGAAGATAGCTATGCGCGCTGCCAGAGTACGTATGCGCAATGCCAAACCGCACGAATGGCGTTGGCGATAGAGGAAAAAAGGGATTAGCAGCCGTTACGGACCGCGCCGGGGCAGATACCGTAGCGACGGTGAAAGGCGGTGGCAAAGTTGGTGGCGTGCTGGTAGCCCGACATCCACGCCGCCTGCTGTACGCTGTGGCCTTCCAGCAGATAGCGGCGCGCCAGCGCGAGGCGGCAGTCGCGCAAATAGTCGAATACCGTGCAGCCATAGGCCTGACGGAACTTACTGCGCAGGCTGCTCGGGCTCATCGCTGCCTGAGCGGCCAGCTGGGCGAGGGTGTACTCCTGCTCCGGGGCCTGTTCCAGCAGATGGCGGATCTGCTCCAGCCGGGCCTGTTCACCGCTTGATGCGCCAGCAAGCGCCGTGCCCTGCTGCTCCCGCAGGTGCAGGCCATGGCCGAGGAGCTGGTACATCACCCCTTCCAGCAATAGCTGGCGCGACAGGCTGCTGCGCTCGCGCTGGCGGGCATGCTGGATCCCGGCCAGCACAAAATCTGGCACCTGCCAGACAAAGGTGGGGGCATTCAGCCTCTCCCACTGCGCCAGCAGTGAGGCAAGCAGGTTTTCCCGGCGGGCATCGTCGGGGTAAACACCAAAAGAGAGGGTTTTCAGGGCGATATCCGCATCATGACGGGCAGACATCGCCTGCTGCTCGCTGAGCCTGGCGCTGAAAGCCATGCCCGGGCGCACCGAGTAAACCTTGCCGCTCAGGGTCAGGGTCACGCACCCTTCCAGCACCACCAGCACATAGAGCGGGCTGCTGTGGCGGGAGGTGGTTTCATAGGGTTGCAGAACGCGGACATCGGAGTGGGTTAATGAGATGCCGGACGGCAGGATCATCTCTTCGACATCGCCGTGCAGAACCGGGCTGCTGCTGGCACATGTATCAGTGAGCAGCGGAAAACGGTAGTCAATGCCGTAGCGCTCGCCAAAGACCTTAAAGTCAGCAACGGAAAAGGTTTTTTTCGCTGTGGGGGCCGGGTGAGGGAGCATTGTGTCGGACATACCTGCGCCTGGAAAAGCATATTAAAAATAAAACAGTATCACTCCTTTAACGCGGCGGCAATGCAGGCAAATTTAATAAATATTAAGCTCCGACAAGATGCCGGAGCTCAAATATATCCGCCTGGTGCTGACGATTATTACGCTTCTTGCCAGCCAGCAAACACTTCTTTATGGTCTTTGGTCAGAACCACATTATTCCCGTCGATTTTATCGACCCACTCCAGCGGAATATAATGGTGTTTACCGCCGGACTCGGAGTCATTTTTTGCCAGCTTAATGCGGTTGCCGTCAAGATGGTCAACGGTGCCAACGTGGGTACCGCAGCTTGCCATTACCTGAGCATGGTCCTTGATTTCACTCTGGTTTACCATAATTAATTCTCCTCATTTGGTTTCTACGGGTGTGACACGAAACTAACTGTAGTCCATAAATAACGTTTCTACCGCCTCATTAGCATTTCGAAACATTATTTCCCGCCGCGTTTAAGGTTCGCACGGAATATATAAGAATCAACTGAGAAATATTCCAGGCACGTGATTATGTCGCATAATTATCTTCACGCACTCAACACGGAGGCATATATGGTAGAAACGCATCGTACCGAAATATCCCTGGCTCTTGGTGAAGCGGTTTTAGATATCGTTCAAAAAGGCCAGGAGGTGTCGAGAGAGAATCTGGCACGGGCCATGAAAAGTAAAGCGGAGCGAGAACCTGATGACGAGCGCCTTCTTGATTACTGGAAAGCCTGTCATATCCTCGCCGCTTAAAGGTGGCGGCGTGGGGCCTGTGCCCCGCGCCGCCTTTGTGATCATTCGTCGAAGTACCAGTAACCCTGGTTAATCAGTCCGGTCAGCTCTATCACAAACGCCGGATTTTGCAGGGCAGCGCCCAGCTCCGCACGGCTAAGCTCGGTGTAGCGGCACAGCGCATCCGCTGCGTTTGCATCCGACACCTCCAGCCGCTCGCTGTTGATAAAGAAGCTGCCCCCGACATTCAGCACCCGCAACCCGCTCAGGCGAGTCAGCGTTTCGCCGCCCGTCAGCGCGTCGAGCACCTCTTCCGGCGTGTACTCCGGTTCCGCCGGGGCAATATCCAGCTCATGGCGCGGCGTGGAGATGAAACTGCCAAACCACTGCGTAAAATCGTCTGGCTTGCTGATCATGTCGATCATCATCTTGCGCAGGCGCTCAAGCTCATAGGCCTCAACCCGGCCCGGATGGTCGCGGCAGGTGAGATCCGGATCGCTGTAGTGCTCCCCGCCCAGATCGTTTTCCAGCGCGTAATCGGCAAAGCTGCTGATCAGATCCCGGCCATTCGGCCCGCGGAAGCCTACGGAGTAGTTGAGCGCCGTCTCGTGGGTGAAGCCGTCGTGCGGGAATCCAGGCGGAATATAGAGAATGTCGCCCGGGGCCAGATCTTCATCGATGATCGGCTCAAAAGGATCGACATGCAGCAGCGCCGGATGCGGGCAGAACTGACGCATCGGCAGCTTGTCACCCACGCGCCAGCGACGGCTACCCATCCCTTGGATGATAAACACATCGTACTGATCGATATGCGGGCCTACGCCGCCGCCCGGCACCGAGAAGGAGATCATCAGATCGTCCAGACGCCAGTCCGGCAGCACGCGGAACGGGCGCACCAGTTCGGCAGAAGGGGCGTGCCAGTGGTTTACCGCCTGCGCCAGCAGCGACCAGCCGGTTTCGCCTAAGCCATCGAAGTGCTCGAACGGACCGTTGCTGGCGTGCCATTTGCCCTCTTTATGGCTCACCAGGCGACTGTCCACCTCCGGCTCCATCGCCAGCCCTGCCAGCTCATCGGGGCTGATAGGATCGACAAAATTTGGCAGTGCGTTTTTGAGGACAACGGGTTTCTTTTGCCAGTATTTTTCTAAAAATTCCGGCCAGTTCAGGTTGAGTTGATACGCCATGGTTAGCACCAGTTAAAAAGACAAACGGGTGTGATTATAGGAAGAGGTGGGACCGCGCTGCCTTGTCGTGGGTCAAGGGGGAATGAAAACCTGCCGCATTCAGCCATTCGCATGACACAGGGTGACAGTTTCACGCTTTATCGTGAGCGCGAGTTACGGAGCGACTTATATCGTTAATCACTAAGAGCGTATTGACATGAGGCCTGCCATGAGCCCGTTTATTGAACTGCCGGTTTCCGCCAGCGTAAAGACCCTGATGGGGGTTTATACCCGTAAGGAGAACCCGTCCGTTTTCGCACCTGTGGCCGGTGAGCTGCCTGAAGGAAGCGTGGTTCGCATTCAGGCGGCGGTGGTGGGTGATGCGGTGCAGGGCAATCCGCACTGGTACCGGATTGATGAAGAGACCTTTATCTGGGCGGGCGCCTGCACGCCGATCCAGCCCCGTCCCGAATTTCCCCCTGCTACGCGCGTTAACTGGACGGCGGTGGTGTTTGCGGTGCGTTAGGCGCTGATAACCCGCACATCCTCTGCCGTAAACGCCGCGATCGCCTCCTGATCCAGGCTCGCCTCCACCACCAGCACGTCGATATCACTGCTCTTCGCCACTACAAAGCGCGCCACGCCGGGGATTTTGTCGGTGGTGAGCGCCACGATGCTCTGGCTGCTCTGGCTAATTACCGCTTTCTTGAACTCGCAGTCAGCAAAGTCGAACCCGGTCAGCCCCATGCCGGGATCCATCGCGCAGCCGCCGATAAACGCCTGATCGAAAATCATCCCCTGGATCTGGCTCGCCGCCGTCGCCCCCACGGCCCCGCCGGAGCTGCGCTGGATCTGCCCACCGGTGATGATCACCTCGCACAGGGGGTGACGGAGCAGTTCCGCGGCGATGGCCGGGGAGTTAGTCACCACGGTAACGGCCAGATCCGGTGGCAGAGCCCTCGCCAGCGCGAGGTTGGTGGTGCCGGTATCGATAAAAATGCAGCTGCCCGCGTTGATCAGGGTTGCCGCTTTCTGCGCGATCGTGGCTTTTTTTGCATGGTTTTGTTGCTCACGGCTGTAGAAGTTCCCGGCATCGGCCAGCTGTAACACCGCGCCGCCATAGACCTTCTTACAGAACCCTTCTTTGCTAAGCTCATGTAAATCACGGCGAATCGTGTGTTCCGACACCTGCATGCGGATCGCCAGGTCGGCGCAGACCACCCGGCCATTTTCTTGCAGGATCTGGCGGATCCGATCTTGTCGTTGTTCCGGGAAAGCTGCATAATCGAGCATAAATTATCTTCTCTGGATTTGAATCGAGCAACAATGCGCATAATGTTGCATGAACGCCTGCTCTGTCAATCCATGCCATCACAACCGGAGCGTCACAATGAAGCGCGATGATGATTACCATCAACAGGTGCCCGCCACTCAGCCCTATGACGGCTTCCTGTTTGAACCTGTGAACGCAGATGCGCGCGCCGGGGAGACGGTGCAGCGCAAGACGCCTGCCTCCCCGTTACTGAAACCGTATAAGGATGTGAAATGACCTCTCAGACCACCAGAGCCGTCCACCGGCTTGCCACCCGGATCGTCTTTTTTATTGCCGGTTACGTGACCGCCACCTGGGCGGTGCTGGTGCCTTTCGCCAAAGCCAATACCGGCGTTAACGAGGCCACGCTTGGCTCGCTCCTGCTCTGTCTGGGGATGGGGGCGTTAATTGCGATGCCGCTCACCGGGATGCTGACCAGCCGCTACGGCTGCCGCCGGGTGATTATCACCGCGATGGCGATCGTCCTGCTCACTACCCCGCTGCTTGCTATCATCCCGGATCCACGCCTGCTCGCCGCCACATTGCTGTTGTTTGGCGTGGGGGTCGGCGTGACGGACTGCGCCATGAATATTCAGGCGATCATCGTTGAGCGCGACGCCCCCGGGCCGGTGATGTCTGGTTTTCACGGCATGTACAGCGTGGGCGGCATCGCGGGTGCGGGGGCGATGACCCTGCTGTTGACCCTCGGGGCCAGCGCTTTTATCGCCTGCCTGATCATCATCCTGAGCGTTATCCTGATGCTCGCTTTCAGCCTGAAGGGGCTGCTGCCCTGGGCCAATCCCGCTTCTGGCCCGGCCTTTGCGGTGCCGCGCGGCGTGGTGCTGCTGATCGGCCTCATCTGCTTTGCCGTGTTTCTCGCCGAAGGCACGGTGCTGGACTAGAGCGCGGTGTTCCTGACCGAGGTGCGCGGCGTGCCTGAATCCCTGGGTGGGCTGGGCTTCACCTGCTTCTCGGTGGCGATGACCTTTTTCCGCTTAACCGGCGATAAATTGATCGCCCGCACCGGTGCGCTGCGCGCCGTGGTGGGGGGTGCCATCGTGGCCGCCGCAGGGTTTGCGCTGGTGACCTTTGTCCCGCAGTGGCAGCTGTCACTGCTGGGCTACGTGCTGGTGGGGGCCGGTTGCGCCAATATCGTGCCGGTGATGTTCTCCGCCGTTGGCCGTCAGACCCGCATGCCGCAGGCGGTTGCCGTCCCGGCCATCACCACCCTGGGCTATCTCGGCGTGCTCGCCGGGCCCGCGATTATCGGTTTCGTGGCGCATGCCACCTCTTTAACCCAGGCGTTTATGGTCATTATGGTGCTGATGCTGGTCGTCGCCCTGCTCTCCGTGACCGTCACCGCCTCTCAACCCGCCCGCAGCGAGGGATAAGATGAATATTGCACACGTGGCACTCTGGACCCGTAACCTGGACGCGCAGGTCCACTTCTGGGAGACGGTTTTTGGCGGCCAGCGTAACGAACGCTACCTCAGTAAAAACCGTCCCGGTTTTGAATCGCACTTTATCACGCTGTCCGACGGACCGACCATCGAGCTAATGACGGTGCCGGATCTGCCCGATCGCCCGTCGCACCCGGAGTTTGTCGGCTGGGCGCATATCGCCCTGAACGTGGGCAGCAAGGCGGATGTGGATCGGATGGCGGAGCAGGCGCGGCTGAATAACACGCTGCTGAGCGCCCCAAGGATGACGGGCGATGGCTATTATGAAGCGGTCATTGCGGACCCAGATGGGAACCGTATTGAGCTGGTGGGGGAGTGAGACAGCACATTCAGGACTGAAACACATCCGGATAATTCGTCACTGCCTCCCCTGAACAGGCAGTGACGCAATTCAGATAAATCCTATAAGATACGGATTATCTTAATTTCTTTATCCTCCACATGGAGTGCGTCATGGTTCAGGATTCATCTGCGTTAGCCCCTTTCTTCAATGCCCACATTGCAAAAAACGATCGGTATAGCCCGGATTGGGGTAAGCGCTACCGCAAACTTGTTGACAAGATTCAGGCAGAAAACCCCAATTTTAGCGCGGATACGATCCGACAGATCTGGTATGAACGCAGCAATGGTATCTCAAGCCTGAAACAGGGCGGCATGTCCCAGTTTGAATTCGAATCTGCGCAAAAACAGCTTCTCGCTCTTACCCGTCAGATAGCTAAAGAGTGTTCTCTGGAGAATTACGAACAGGTAATTAAACGCCTGATCAAGCTGAAAGCTGACGGCGTGCTGAACAAAGTTTACTGGGCATTGTGCCATCGCGCCTTTGCAGCCTTTTATCCTCAGCAAATCACTAATGTCGTTAATGTCAGTTATTTTTTCAGTAGCTATAACTACTGTAATAACCATTTTCAACTCGGACTTCCAAAGGAGCAGGAATGGTTTGCACGTAATCTGGATCTCAAAAAAGCGCTGCATAGAGCATTGGGTGATGAGGTCGATCCTATCGAACTTAACATGTCACTCTGGCATCTCTATAACCAGGTGATTGAGAAAAAAAATGATATCACGACACTCGGCAGTGACATGACCTCCTCAGAGGAGGAGCAGGACGAAAAAGTGAGCACTCCGCAACTGCCGAAAAATACCATCCTTTATGGCCCGCCTGGTACCGGTAAAACCTATCGCACTATTGCCCTGGCCGTACGTGCCTGCGAACCCGAAGCGTACTTGCAGCAGTTTGGTAAAGATGAAACCGAAAAACGCCGCGAGCTAAAAAAAATCTACGACCGTCTGATTGCTGAAAAACGGGTGCGTTTTATTACTTTCCATCAGAGCTTCGGCTACGAGGAGTTTATTGAGGGGTTAAGAGCGGAGACCACTGACGACGGTAATATTCGCTATGAAATCAAACCGGGTATTTTTAAACAAATCTGTGAGGATGCCGCATTCGGTCACGCAGGCGTTCAGCTAAAACTTGATAAAGCTCTTGCCCGTCTGCAAGGGCGTCTGGCAGAAGGCGAGAGCATTACCCTTGAAACGCAGCGAGGAAAACCTTTCCAGCTGACTTATAAGAGCCAGACTACCTTTGGGATCTTCCCGTCGCAATCGAAAAAAGATGATTTAGGCCAGGGCTATAATGCCTACCTCAAAGACATCCGTCTGGTTTACCAAAACCCGAAGGCTGAAGTACATAATCCTTCATATGTACGCAGCATTATTAACTATCTGGTTGATCAGGGCGAAATATCCTTAAACCCTGAGGAGACGCCTGAAAAACGACAAAACTACGTCCTGATTATTGACGAAATTAACCGTGGCAATATCTCTAAAATTTTCGGCGAGCTGATCACGCTGATTGAAACTTCTAAACGCGCCGGAGAGCCTGAAGCGCTTAGTGCTATGCTGCCTTACTCCGCCACCTCATTCAGCGTGCCAAATAATCTCTATCTGATTGGTACTATGAATACCGCCGACCGCTCTCTCACTGCGCTGGACACAGCCCTGCGACGCCGGTTCGAATTTGAAGCCATGCTGCCAGATATTGATGTTCTGGCTAATACCATCGTTAAGGGCATAAATCTGCCGCGCCTGCTGCAAACCCTAAATGACCGCATCCAGGTACTGTATGACAGCGAACATACGCTGGGTCACGCCTTTTTCATCCCGGTTGTGCAGGCCAGAGAAGACGAAGAACTGGCCTTTGCAAGACTCAAGCGGATCATGAGAAATAAGGTTCTGCCGCTGCTGGAAGAGTACTTCTATAATGACTGGCAAAAGATCCGCATGGTGCTGGGCGATAACCAGAAAGACGAACAACTGCAATTTATCCGCGAGGTAAAAGATCAGAAACAGTTCGCTGACCTCTTCGGCATGGGTGGCACTAACGACCTGCAAGAGATCGGCTCCCGTTTCTTGCTGGCTGACGAAGATGACGACATCTGGAATAACCCACTCGCCTGGCAGCAAATTTATGCCTTACGCAAAGGTAACGGGGAATGAGCTCCCGGCAACATTTTACCGTCTTCGAATACGGACACCTGGTAAGTGAAAAAGATAGCGACCGCGTAGCTCATGCGGTCGCCTTGCCCGAACGCCTGTTTGAGTGGCTTGAGCAGCGCGCTCTGAGGGATGATGCGGAGAACACGCATCGCCTGCTTACTTTACGTAGCCGGGGTGGTGTAAAGACCCTTCAGGTAAAGAATTATGCCGGGGTGATCGCCCTGCCCGGCAATAGCTTTATTGAAGTGCTGCCAAAAACCGGACACAGCGAAGAGAATGTCGACATCGCACGTCAACAGCTCCTGATGATGCTGCGTACGCTAAAATCCTTTCGCCATATTGCTACCTCCACTTCCAGCATCAGGACCTCAAAAATGCCGCTGTTGGATGTGTTTATTCAGCAATTTATCGATAGCGTACAGCAAATTGTGCGTCAGGGCCTGAAACGAGACTATTTGCGTCTTCAGGATAATTTGCCCTGGATGAAGGGAAAATTGCAGATCTCCGCCCAGCTCACCAAAAATTGTATAAGAAAGGATCGTTTTCAGGTTGAGTTTGATGAGTACAACGTTGAACGCCCGGAAAACCGCATCCTGAAAACCGCGCTTGCTAAGGTCTATCGCCAGACGCGCCATCCACAACTTTTGCAGCAACTTCGCCCATTGCAGGCACACTTTGAAGATATCCCGTCCATCAACGATGTTCGCGTTGCCTTCGACCAGGTGCGGCTGGATCGTCATATGCACCATTACGAACATGCACTCGCCTGGGCCCGGTTGATCCTGCTGGGTCAGTCGCCTCACTGTATGCAGGGGGAATCCAGCGCGATCTCTCTGCTTTTCCCGATGGAGGCGGTATTTGAGTCTTTTGTCACGGCATGGATGCGTCATCACTATCGCCACAGCTGGCATGTGGAGCCACAAGTCTATGAACATAAACTGGTGCGATTCAACAGCGATGAACTCTTTGGTCTTTGGCCCGACATCAAATTAAGGCCGCGAGAGGGAAGCGCTGGAGCGACAATCGTTTGCGATATTAAATGGAAAATTGCGGACGATCGTAAGGCTCAGCTCGATCAGTCCCGGGACGATCTCTTTCAGATGCTGGCATACGGGGTGAACTACCTACAGGGCAACGGGGATATGTTACTTATTTACCCTGCACACGATCATTTTAATCAGCCGCTGCAAATGCCCTACGAATTTTGCAATACAGGTATACGCTTATGGATTGTACCCTTTTATATTGGCGAAACCCTGCAAGCGTCTGAGCTGCGGCTACCCGATGCGCTGAGCCTGCAATAATTCGCCTTTCATATAGTTATCATATTGTTAAATGATAATGATAATTAATGTGTTAAAATTGACATGTTCATAAAACTGCCACCTGAAACGCATGAACAGAGGGGGCGGTTTTCACGCTGAGCGAAAATCCTCTCATCTCTGTCAGGCTGAAACATTGGGGCTATTAATGGAACACATTGTCTATGTCGTTGATGATGATCACGCTGTCAGGCGATCCGTGGTCGGGCTGCTGGAATCCGCGGGGCTGAACGCCCTCGACTTCTCCTCGGCAGAATCCTTTCTGCAACACACCTTTGAAGATGTGCCCTCCTGCGTGATCCTTGATATGCAGATGCCCACCATCAGCGGGTTTGAAGTGGCGGACTCCCTGAAGGCCAGCGGGCGCGAGATCCCGATAATCTATCTTACCGGTCACGGCACCATTCCGATGACGGTGAAGGCGATGAAGGGCGGCGCGTATGAGTTTCTCACCAAGCCGGTGGCGTCGAACGATCTGCTGAACTCCATTGGCGACGCGCTGAAGCTGGCGGAAGAGAATGCTCTGCAGTTGCGGGAGCAGTACTCTCTCAAGCAGCGCCATCTCTCGCTAACGCCGCGGGAACAAGAGGTGTTGCAACTGGCGATCAGCGGGATGCTGAACAAGCAGATCGCCGCCGAGCTGGGGGTGAGTGAAATCACCGTCAAAGTCCACCGCCGACGGGTGATGGAGAAGATGCAGGCCCGCTCGCTGGCGGATCTGGTCAGGGCCGCGGAGCGCCTGACCAGAAGCCAGCCCTCAGAGTGACGTCTCGCCCTCCGCCAGCGGCAGGGTAAAGGCAAAGACAGAGCCGTACGGCTCGCGGTTGCGGGCCGTCAGCTTGCCGCGATGGCGCTCGATAATGCTGTAGCTGATGGTCAGCCCCACCCCCATCCCCTGGGCTTTGGTGGAGTAGAACGAGTCAAAGATACGCTCGGTCTGCCCCGGCGCGATGCCGGTACCGCTGTCGGCGATTTCAAATGTGATCCCGCCCCCTTCCGGGTTCGAGGTGGAGAGCAGCAGCGTACCGGGCCGCGTGTTGATCTCGGCCATCGCCTCCACCGCGTTCATCACCAGATTCAGCAGCACCTGCTGGATCTGTACGCTGTCAGCCACAATAAAACTGTTCGCCGCCGCCAGGGCATAGCTGACGCTGATGCTCCGCCGCTCCAGCTCGCTGCGCGAAAGAGTGATGATGTGCCGCACCAGATAGTGCAGATCGATGCGGGCAAAGGCCGGATCCTGTTTGCGGGTGAGGGACTGCAGGCTGCGGATGATCTCCCCTGCCCGCTCCCCCTCGGAGACAATCTCCTCCAGTCCGAGCCTGGCCTTATCCAGCCGGGCCGGATCGCGGTTCAGCCAGCGCAGGCTCGCGCCAGCGTTGGCGACGATCGACATCAGCGGCTGGTTGATCTCGTGGGCGATGGATGAGGTTAACTGTCCGACGGTGGTCGCCCGGGAGACGCGGGCCAGCTCCGCCTGCGCCACCCGCATGGCGTCTTCCGCCGTCCGCTGGGTAGTGATGTCGGTGATGATGCCGTAATACTCATTCACCTCGCTGCCCACGCCGACCGGATCGCCAATCCCCAGAATGGTGCGCACGGCGCCGTCGCCACGAATAATACGGAACTCGGCGCGCATGGTCAGGCCGTCGCGCACGCTCTCGGTCACCAGGGTGCTGATGCGCGGATAGTCATCCTGATGCACGAAGGTGAGAAACTCCGCCATCGAGATCATCTTCTGCTTCTCCGGCAGGCCCAGAATGCGGGCATACTCCTCCGACATAAACATCAGATCCTGTTGCAGCTCCCAGCGCCAGCTGCCGGTATGGCTGATCTGCTCCCCCAGCATCAGCGAGGTCTGGCTGGCCCGCAGCTCTTTCTCCACCCGACGCCGCTGCTGGTTCTCCTCCAGCAGTTCGGCATAGAGCCGGGCGGTCTCCAGCGAGATGGCGGCGTGTGCCCCCAGCAGGCTCACCACCCGGGAGTGCTCGACGGTAAAGACCTCCGGCATCAGGCGATTCTCCAGGTAGAGCACCCCCACCAGCCGCGCCTGCTTGAACATCGGCACGCACATCACCGCCGCGCCGGAGGTGACCAGATACGGGTCCTGGCTGAAGGGGTGGAACTCTTCCGGTTTGCCGGTGTGGATCTCCTGCCCGGTGCGGATCACCGCCGCCAGTACCGTCAGCGGCATCTCGGTGGCCGTCGGCACCTCTTTGCGGATCTGCACCTGCACCCCGTCGGTGGTGGTGCTGGCGCTGGCCTCGATCTCCGGGATGTTGTTGTCATTCACCCGGATCAAAAAGCCGCGCTGCGCCCCGGCCCGCTCCAGCAGGATGGTCATCAGGGTTTCGATCAGCCGTTCGAGGTTGATCTCTTCCGACAGGGCGCGCGACGCCTTGATCACGCTCTGTAAGTCGCGGATCTCCTCGTTACGGGCAAAGGCCACGGTGTCCCAGGCGTTGGCCTGGCCGGGGGCCAGCAGATAGGGGAAATCCCGCTCCAGCTGGCGTATTTTGGACTGCGCCCCGGCCCGTCCCCAGGCGGTCATCGCCCCGCGGAAATGGGCCTCGGCAGCGGTGGTGTAGCCGCAGGCGTGGGCGAAGCGGCCCGCCAGCTCGTGGGCCAGGGCGTTGAAGGGGTTGAAGCCCCCTTCGCGCGACAGGCGCACCGCCTTCTCGTACTGTTCGAGAGCGATGCTGTTCATGCCGTCGAGGCGCACGATCTCGGCGTAGATCAACGCCTCTTTATCGGCGAAGGTGCCGGGGTTAATCCGCGCCCAGAGGGCGATCTTGTCGTAATGAAGGTGGATCTGACGGCGCAGATCGGCGGAAAAGGTCTCCGGGGTCAGCTGCTGCGAGAGGGTGAGCGCGCTGTAAAGGTGGTAGTCCAGCAGGTGGATATGGCCCGGGGCGGACCAGGCAAAGCGCCCGGCCTGGGCCAGATTATCTGCCGCCTGCGGGAACTCGCCGCAGGCGAAGTGGGCCATGCCGCGGTAGAGCCAGAACCAGAACAGCATGGTGGAGGTCTGCTCCGGCGCCTGCTCTGTAGCTCCGGGCAGCAGGGATTGCGGCAGCGCCTCGCTGGCGCTCCACTGCCCGTTCACCGGGGTACGCAGGTGCTCCACATAGTGGCGCTGCATCAGCAGGATCGCCTCCACGTCCTGGAAATGGGTTTTGCGCACGAAGGCCAGTCCGCGCTCAATGCTCATCAGCACCGCGTCGAGGTGATCGCCCCGGGTGAGGAAATTGATCACCTGGTGACAGGCGGCGAAGCAGGCCACCGTCATATCGCCGTGCGTCACGGCGGAGGTGAAGCAGGCCTTGGCGCACTCAATGGTGTAGCCCAGCGGCTGGGTCCAGACGCTAAGCTGATCCAGCGCCAGCAGGGTTTTGGCTTCAAAGGCGTCGTAGCCGTGGCGGTTGACCAGCTCCCGGGCCAGGGTGCCGTACTGGAAGCCGAGGCGATACTCAGCGTAGCGGTGGCCAATCAGCACCCCGAACCACGCCATCGCGGTGGTGGAGGCGCCGGTGATGCCGTGATCCAGCGTCAGGTGCATCATCCGGCACAGCAGTATGAAATGCAGGCGCGAGCTGGTGAAGCTGGCGAACAGGCTGGCGCTGTTGAGCAGGTTCATCACCGCCTCGGTGTCGCCATCTTTCATCAGCGGCAGGCGGCTAAAATGGTCCTGCGGGTTCTCGCCAACGCGGTTGCACAGGCTCTGCCAGGCCTCGTCGCACTCGGCGGTCTCCGGGAAGCGGCTGACGTGAATGCCAAACACCGCCAGCCAGCAGAGGGCCGCCTCCAGCGCCAGCCGGTTGTCGGACTGGCGCATGTAGACTTCGGCCAGCAGGTTGGCCGCCAGCGCTTTCTCCGCCAGCCCGCCGGGGGAGCCGAGAATGCGGTCGCACAGCCTGCGGGTGGCCTCGAGATTGCCCAGCGCAAACTCGCAGCCCGCCTCTTCGCTGTCGAGAATAAAGTCGCTGGCGCTCTCGGGCGCCGATCCGGCGTTGCCCAGCGCCCGGGCGGTCTGGATATAGCTCAGGGCCGACAGATAATCCCCCGAGCGGCGGGCGCGGCGGGCGGCCAGCAGGCTCAGCTCGCGGAACATCTGGCGCTGGGGCGCAGGCTGAATGCTGTCCAGCGCCGCCGTCACGTGGTGGACGGCGCGGAACAGGATCTCGTTACCCGCCGCCTGACGGGCCGACTCCGCCAGCAGGCTGGCGGTAGTAAGGTGCAGGCGGCTGCGCTCGGCGTTATCCAGCAGGGCGAAGGCCGCCTCCTGAACCCGGTCGTGGGTAAAGGCATAGCCTTCGTCGCTGAGGGTGATCAGCTGCGCCGTCACCGCCGGATGCAGGGCGTAGCTGATCTCCGCCACCGACATCGACACCACCCGGCAGACCATCTCCAGCTCGCCGCTGCCACCCAGACAGGCGATGCTGCCCAGCAGCCGACGGGTCTCTTCGGGCATCTCCTCCAGCTGCTGGAGCACCAGCGTGACCACGTTTTCGGTGTAGTGCCGGGTGCGGATAGCGTGCAGATCGTAGTGCCACTTATCCTGATATTTGTTGTGCGTCACCAGCCCGTCATCGACGATGCGGCGGAAGAACTCATGGACAAACAGCGGATTGCCGCCGGTTTTCTCGTGGATCAGCCCGGCCAGATCCGCGGTGCTGGCGGAGCGGGTATGGAAGATGCTCGCCAGCCAGCGCGACACCGCCTTCACCGACAGCGGCTCCGGGCGCAGCTCGGTGGTATTGCGCGAGGCCCGGTGCAGGTTCGCCAGCTGCTGATTCAGGGTTGCGTCCGGCACCGGGCAGACATCCCGGTGCGCCACCACCAGCAGCAGCGGCACGTTACTGGCGTTGGTCAACAGGTACTCCAGAATTTGCAGGCTGGCGGCGTCGATCCAGTGGATATCATCCAGCAGCAACACCAGCGGGCAGCCCGCGCTGGCGAAGGTTTTCACCAGCGCCAGCACCATATGGCTGAAGCGCGCCCGGGCGTCAAGGGAGAAGCTGTCGCTGGAGAAGCGCGGCTTGTTCTCCAGCAGCAGCCGCAGCTCCGGCACCAGGCTGACGGCCAGCTCTTCATACCCCTCCAGCTCCCGCGACAGGCGGATCTTCCACTGCGCCACCTCCGTTGCCGACAGCCCCAGCAGGTGCAGCACCAGGGTGCGAAAGGCTGAGCTCAGGGCGGCATAGGGCAGCGTGGGGGAAAACTGATCCACCTTGCCTACCGCCAGCAGCACGTTGCGGTGTTGTAGCGCCTTTAACGCCGAGGCGATAAGGGACGATTTGCCGATCCCCGACGGGCCGCTGATCGCCACAAACCCGGCAAGGTTGTCGCGGCATACCCGGTCAAAGGCGTGGATCAGATCCGTTGCCTGGGGATGGGCGGTGTAGAGGGTATCGGTAAGATGAAACGCCGGGGAGCGATCCTGCAAGCCGGGGGTAAAGGCGGCAATATCGCCCTCGTCGCTCAGGGTAGCCTGGCAGCGGCGCAGGTCGGCGATCAGGCCGTCGATGGTCTGGTAACGGTTCTCCGGTTTTTTCGCCAGCATCTTAAGGATGATGGCCGAGATCATAGCGGGCACGCCGGGGCAGACCGCTCCCGGGGAGCGCGGCTCCGAGGCGATGTGGTAGTGCGCCCACTTGCCCTGATCCTGGCCGCCCAGCTCAAACGGCAGGCTGCCGGTGAGCAGCTCGTAGAGCACCACCCCGAGGCTGTAGAGATCGCTGCGGCTGTCCACCGAGCGGTGGGTGCGGGTGGTGTGCTCCGGCGACATGTAAGCGGGTGTGCCGCCGACGATGGCCAGTCGCGACTGCTGTAGCTCTTCCGAGGCGCCGGACGACAGGCCAAAGCCCCCCAGCCGACAGCTGTTGTCGTCATGAATAAAGATATTGCCGGGCTTGATATCCCCGTGTACCAGGTTGCGCAGATGCATCAGACGCAGAGGCAGGCTGATACGGATCGCCAGCTCCAGGAAGCTCTGGATACAGGCCATCGGCGCACCAACGATGCGCGTCAGCAGCACAAAGGAAAAAGGGGCGTAAACCAGTGCAAAGCGCCCGTGGTACTGCGTGGTGGCGACCGGACGGATAGCCCAGTCGTCGCTCAGGTACTCCCGCAGGGCAAACTCATTACGCAGCAGGCGCGTTGCGCTGGCCTCTTCTTCATCGCTCACGGCGGTGGCGATAATAAACGACCCGCCGGAGCTGGGCAGGCGGGCATTCAGCCAGCAGAGGCTACCCTCCTGGCCCAGCGGGGTAAAAATGACATCTTCTTTAAGCACAAAAGCCCGCCCTTCGGATAAATTTCCGGGGGCGGGCCAGAGTGCAGGCAGCGATGGGGTGTTCATCCACGTTTCCTTATTTTTCTTCATTAATGGTTCTCGTGGGATAACGGTGCAGGTGGTGTCAGGTGGCGAGCGCGCGCTGAATGTGCGCCAGCAGCACATCGACGTTTATCGGCTTGCGCAAAAAAGCAACGGCGCCATTATCAACAGCGTAGCGCTCTATGTTGTCATCCGCATGACCTGAGATAAAAATGAGCGGCGGCGGTGAACTGGCGATAAGGTGCAGCCTGTCGAGCATCTCCAGACCGTTCATCCCCCGCAGGCGGATGTCGGCAATCACCAGCGCCGCGTCTGTCAGCGCGGTGGGGTGGCTGAGAAACCCCTCCGCCGAGTCGAAGGCTTCTGTGGCATACCCCTCCGACTGCAGCAGGTTGCTTAACCCGCTGCGAACAGACCGTTCATCATCAATGATGGCTATGCGCTGCGGCATGCTCTCTTTCCTCAATATGGACGTGATTAACCCTCGCTGCCGTCGCCGGGACGGGGTGGAGGCGGAGTACCGCTGATTTTGGGTACGCATTCGTGGCGAAACCAGGTCATCGTCAGCTGACGGCTGAACAGGCGGCGGCCAATCGGGATCAACTGCTCCCCCACCAGCATGCCAAATAGCCCCATCAGCGCAACAACGGGCGGCGCGGGCGAGTGTACATCAATTGCGGCATAAATAACCCCTGCCAGAATTCCGCAGCTCAGCGAAACGACCCAGGCTTTCATGAGGAGGCTCCTGTGGAGAGGGTGACAGGCGCCTTTTGCGCGGTGTCGTCAGCATGCAAAAAATGGCGGGTGGCCTGTTCGCCTGCCAGCATGCCCAGCAGACCAATCAGCGCCAGCGCGGGCGGCGCCGGAGAGCGGACTTTCAACAGCGCGTAGAGCAGGCCGATAAGCACGCCTGCCGCGAGGGAAATTAACCCAGTACTCATGATGCACTCCAGAGAGGTCAGCGGCAGGCCGTATGAGGGCCCAGCCTGCCGCTGTTAACTTAGCGGACCGGGGCCGGAACCGGCGCCAGGGTTTCGTGCTCGCTCTTCTGGCGAGATGGTGCTTTGTGCACCATGGTGTAGGCGTAATCCACGCCCATGCCGTAGGCACCGGAGTGCTCACGCACGATATCCATTACCGCGTTGTAGGTCTCTTTGCGCGCCCAGTCACGCTGCCACTCCAGCATCACCTGCTGCCAGGTTACCGGGATCACGCCCGCCTGGATCATGCGCTGCATGGCGAAGTCGTGGGCCTCTTTTGAGGTGCCGCCGGAAGCGTCCGCCACCATGTAGATCTCGTAGTCGCCTTCCAGCATCGCGCACAGGGCGAAGGTGTTGTTGCACACTTCGGTCCACAGACCGGAGACCACCACTTTCTTCTTGCCGTTGGCTTCCAGCGCGTCACGCACTTTCTGGTCATCCCAGGAGTTCATGGAGGTACGCTCAAGGATCTCTTTGCCCGGGAAGACATCCAGCAGTTCCGGGAAGGTGTTGCCGGAGAAGCTTTCGGTTTCAACGGTGGTGATGGTGGTCGGGATGTTGAACACTTTGGCCGATTTCGCCAGCGCTACCACGTTGTTTTTCAGCACCTGACGGTCGATAGACTGCACGCCAAACGCCATCTGCGGCTGTTGGTCGATGAAGATAATCTGACAGTTATCCGGGGTTAACACTTCGAGCTTTGAGTTAGACATAATGGTATCCAGTGAGGTTAACAGGTGAAATCGCACCACGCGTTGACGATGCGTTGAGTGCATCCTATGCCTCTCTGGCCCCGGCGGTAATTATCTCTTTGTATAATTAACCTTTCGTATAGTTATACGCAGGTATAGTTATACTTTGGTATACCTATCCCTTTGTATAACTGGTTTTTTTCAGTAACCGGTTCCAATAATCCTGACCATTCCCCCTCTCAGTCAGGAGCAATTATGACTTCCTCTGCCAAAGCCGATCTGATTCTGGTAAATGGCCAGTTTCACACCGTCGATCGTGAAAATCCCCTCGCCGAAGCGGTGGCCGTGCGTGACGGTAAATTCCTTGCGGTGGGCACCGCTGCCGAGGTGATGCAGTACCACGACGACGCCACCAAAGTGGTGGATCTGAAAGGCCACACCGCCATCCCGGGCCTCAACGACTCGCACCTGCACCTGATCCGCGGCGGGCTGAACTACAACCTCGAGCTGCGCTGGGAAGGAGTGCCCTCGCTGGCTGACGCCCTGCGGATGCTGAAAGAGCAGGCCCTGCGCACCCCGTCACCGCAGTGGGTGCGCGTGGTGGGCGGCTGGAGCGAGTTCCAGTTCGCCGAGCGCCGGATGCCGACCCTGGACGAGATCAACGAGGCCGCGCCGGACACCCCGGTCTTTATCCTGCACCTGTATGACCGCGCCCTGCTCAACCGCGCGGCGCTGAAGGTGGTGGGCTACACCAAAGAGACGCCGAACCCGCCGGGCGGTGAGATCCAGCGCGACGCCAACGGTAACCCGACCGGGATGCTGATCGCCCGTCCGAACGCCATGATCCTCTACGCCACACTCGCCAAAGGGCCGAAGCTGCCGCTGGAGCAGCAGGTGAACTCCACCCGCCAGTTTATGCGCGAGCTGAACCGTCTGGGCTTAACCAGCGCCATCGACGCCGGCGGCGGTTTCCAGAACTACCCGGAAGACTATGAGGTGATCGCCGAACTGCACGAGAAAAAGCAGATGACCATCCGCATCGCCTACAACCTCTTCACCCAGCGCCCTGGCCACGAGCTGGAAGATTTCGAGAAGTGGACCGACATGCTTAAGCCAGGCCAGGGCACCGACTTCTTCCGCCATAACGGCGCGGGCGAAATGCTGGTCTTCTCTGCGGCTGACTTCGAAGATTTCCTCGAGCCGCGCCCGGATCTGGCCCCCGGTATGGAGGACGAACTGGAGCGCGTGGTGCGCCATCTGGTGGAGCACCGCTGGCCGTTCCGCCTGCATGCTACCTACGATGAGTCCATCAGCCGGATGCTGGACGTCTTCGAGAAGGTCAACCGTGAGATCCCGTTCGACGGCCTGCACTGGTTCTTCGACCACGCCGAGACCGTCACCCAGCGCAACATCGACCGCATCAAGGCGCTGGGCGGCGGCATCGCCGTGCAGCACCGCATGGCCTTCCAGGGCGAGTACTTCGCCGAGCGTTACGGCATGGAAGCGGTGCGCCACACTCCGCCGGTCACCCGTATGCTCGAGACCGGCGTGCCGGTAGGACTCGGCACCGACGCCACCCGCGTGGCGAGCTACAACCCCTGGACCGCGCTCTACTGGCTGGTCTCTGGCCGTACCGTCGGCGGAATGCAGATGTACGATCACAGCGCCCGTCTGGATCGCGACACCGCCCTGATGCTCTGGACCCAGGGCAGCGCGTGGTTCTCCAACGAGCAGAACCAGAAAGGGCAGATCAAAAAGGGCCAGCTGGCGGATCTCGCGGTGCTGAGCAAAGATTTCTTCCGCGTGCCGGAAGAGGAGATCAAGGGCATCGAGTCGGTGCTGACGGTGGTGGATGGCAACATCGTCTATGCCGCAGGCAGCTTCGGCCCGCTGGCACCGCCTGCTATCCCGGTCCTGCCGGAGTGGTCCCCGGTAGTCAAGGTGCCGGGTCACTACCGCAGCGCGCCACCGCAGGCTGCCCGCGTGGGGATGCAGCCTGCGCACCACTGTAGCGGTCCGTGCGGGGTGCACAACCATTCGCACGATTTTGCCCGCACGGCAGAGATGCCGGTGGCCGACGATAACGCCTTCTGGGGAGCGCTGGGCTGCAGCTGCTTCGCGTTCTGATCATGATGAAATCAACTCAACCCAACCTGCCCTGGATCGACCTGGGGCTGTTCTTCCTGCGCATCACCGGCAGCCTGCTGTTGCTCTACGTGCATGGTCTGCCGAAAGTGCTGCACTTCAGCGAAGAACTGACGCGGATCGAAGATCCCTTTGGCTTCGGGCCGTACTTTAGCCTGATCCCGGCGATCGTCGCCGAGGTGATCTGCCCGATCCTGATCCTGTTCGGCGTGGCGACCCGGCTGGCCTGCGTGCCAATCATCGCCGTGCTGCTGGTGGCGATGCTGGTAGTGCATCCGGGCTGGTCGATTGCGGAAGGTCAGTTTGGCTGGCTGCTGCTGATCATCTTCACCACCCTGGCCATCACCGGCCCCGGTGGCTGGCGGCTGCGTACACGTGCTACGGAGAGATTCGCATGACCCAGATCACCGACGCGCACGTGGAGCATCCACCTGCCCCGACGATGTCTACCTGGCAGCCGCTGCACCAGCGGGTATTCCGCATGCTGTGGATCGCCACGGTGGTGTCGAATGTCGGCTCATGGATGAGCGATGTGGGGGTCAACTGGAGCATGCTGACCCTCAGCGCCGATCCGCTGGATATCGCCCTGGTGCAGGCAGCGAGCAGCCTGCCGATGTTCCTCTTCGCCCTGCCCTCCGGGGTGATGGCGGATATCGTCGACCGGCGTAAGTACCTGCTCTTTTCCCAGCTGTGGGTATTTATCGCCGCGGCGGGACTGACGGTGCTGTCGTTTACCGGCCAGGTGACCCCGACGGTGCTGCTGGTAGCGGCCTTTCTGCTGAGCGTCGGCAGCGCCATGAGCTCGCCGCCGTTCCAGGCGGTGGTGCCGGATCTGGTGAGCAAGGCGGAGCTGGGCCCGGCGATTGCGCTGAACTCGCTGGGGGTGAACATCAGCCGCGCCATCGGCCCGGCGCTGGGGGGCTTTTTGCTCTCGCTGGCGGGGCCGTGGATGGTATTCCTGCTCAACGCCCTGTCGGTGCTGGGCGTAGCCTGGGTGCTGTGGCGCTGGAAGCCTGCGGCATCGGTGCAGCGCCTGCCGCCGGAGCACTTTTTCTCGGCGGTACGCGCCGGGGTGCGCTACGTTCACGCGGCCCCGGTGCTGCGTAACGTCTTAATTCGTACCGTGGCGTTCTTTGTCTTCGCCAGCGCGGGCTGGGCGCTGCTGCCGCTGGTGGCACGCCGGGAGCTGGGCCTCGGCCCGGCGGGGTACGGCATTATGCTGGCCTGTATCGGGCTGGGGGCGATTGCCGGGGCGGTGCTGCTGCCGCGTCTGCGCCAGCGCCTCAATGCCGACCAACTGATGGTGGCGGCAAGCCTGGTCTTCGCCATCACCATGCTGGCCCTGGCCTTTGTGCGTCACTTCTGGCTGCTGAACCTGTTTGAGTTCTTCACCGGCTTTGCGTGGATCGCGGTGCTCTCCACCCTCAACCTGGGGGCGCAACGCAGTGCCGCACGCTGGGTAAAGGCTCGGGCGCTGGCGGTCTATCTGACGGTCTTCTTCGGCTCGATGACCGCGGGCAGCGCCCTCTGGGGACAGATCGCCTCGCACGTCAACACCGCCACATCGCTCTGCGTGGCAACGGTGGGGATGCTGCTGGCGAGCGCCACGGTGCTGCGCTGGAAGCTGGAGAAAGATCCTAACCTGAACCTCGACACCAGCGGGCTTATTGCCGACGACGCCCGGGAGAACATCCCCAACGAGCGCGGCCCGGTGCTGGTCTCCTGTGAGTACCGGATCGATCCTGAAGCGGTCAGCGATTTCCTGCAGGCCGTCCACGAGCTGCGCCGGGTGCGCCGCCGTGCGGGCGCCATCAGCTGGGCGGTTTATGAAGATATCGACCAGCCGGGCCTTTATATCGAGACCTTCCTGCTGGGATCGTGGGTGGAACACCTGCGCCTGCAGGAGCGGCACACCATGAATGACCACCTGCTGCAAAGCCGCGTCCTGGCTTTTCATCATGGCGATGCACCCCCGGCGACCCGCTATCTGGTGGCGCCGGTTTAAAACCTAAAACAACCTTTTGAGGAAGAGACTATGGCTACGATCAAAGCGAAAGACGGCACGCAGATTTACTACAAAGACTGGGGTGCAGGTAAACCGGTGCTGTTCAGCCACGGCTGGCCGCTGGATGCCGACATGTGGGACAGCCAGCTTAACTATCTGGCCGAGCGCGGTTTCCGCGCCATCGCCTTTGACCGCCGCGGCTTTGGCCGTTCGGATCAGCCGTGGAATGGCTACGACTACGACACCTTTGCCTCCGACATCAACGACCTGATCACCGCGCTGGATCTGCGTGACGTGACGCTGGTGGGCTTCTCCATGGGCGGCGGCGACGTGAGCCGCTATATCGGCACCTACGGCACCGATCGCGTGGCTGGCCTGGCGTTGCTGGGGGCGGTAACGCCGATCTTCGGTAAATCCGACTCTTATCCGCAGGGTGTGGATCAGTCAGTCTTCGCCGGCATTCGTGACGGCCTGCTGAAAGATCGCGCCCAGTTCATCAGCGATTTCGCCACCCCGTTCTACGGTACCAACGCCGGGCAGACCGTCTCTGAGGGCGCCCTGACCCAGACCCTGAACATCGCCCTGCTGGCCTCGCTAAAAGGGACCCTGGACTGCGTGACCGCCTTCGCCGAGACCGACTTCCGCCCGGATATGGCAAAAGTCGACGTGCCGACGCTGGTGATCCACGGCAGCAACGACCAGATCGTACCGTTCGAAACCACCGGCAAAGTGGCGGCGGAGCTGATTAGCAATGCGGAACTGAAGGTGTATGACAATGCACCGCACGGCTTTGCGCTGACGCATCAGGACCAGCTGAACGAAGATCTGCTGACGTTTGTGAAGTCGCTGTAAGTGTTTAAACGCCGGGTGGCGCTGCGCTTACCCGGCCTACGAAATAAAACCCCAGGCCCGTGCAAGCGCAGCGCCGCCGGGCAAATTACGTTTCTTCTGAGGTAAAAATCATCCCCGCGTAAGGCTTCTCCCGACATGCCGCCAGCCGGGCGGCCAAATCCCCCACGTGCAGTTCCAGCTTGTGCCCGTCCGGGTCGAGAAAATAGAACGACTCCCCTTCGCTTTTGTTCTCTTTCCAGACGGTAACGCCTGCGTCTTTAAGCTTTTGCGTGAAGGTTTGGAAGTGTTCTGGTGCGATAGAGAACGCGTAATGGGTGTAATCGCTCTCCTGTGGCGGAATGAATTTGCGCGAGTCGTCATACGACAGACAGAGCCAGAGATCGCCGCAGGTGAGATACGCTCCGGTGTGCCATTCGGCGTGCAGGCGCAGGCCGAGGAGATCGCGCCAGAAGGTGATGCTGACGGGCAGATTGCTGACGGCGAGGGTGAGGTGGTTGAGGGCGTTGAGCATGAGGTTCACTCCTGGATAGAGGTTAACCTCACTTCTTTAGCATGTTTGTCGACGTATAAATAGAAGCGATCCTTGCACGCTTTTTTGGGCTGGCACCACATTTCCATTCCACGCTGTGTTCGCTTTTCTTTGATATAGCCTAAATCGGCGAAGTAGACACGAAGCGGTTCGGCATTAGTCGTATCTTTGAAAATGATGGCATTCGAAGGAGGATATCCGTCACCGGGTTGAGATTCAAAATAGTAACTTCGGGAAATTCTCGGCGCGTTTTGAATTTCATTATAGGTGAGAGTGTAATAACGATAGCGATCGGTTTCTTTGTAGACCGTCATCTCGTTTATGTCAGATGCAATGAAGTAGATGAACAGAAAGCAGAGAATTAAGACTGTGAGGGAAAAAACAATGAGGTATCTGATAAAGGTAAAGCGCATCATCTAGCCCCTGTATATCCAAATGCTGTGCCATTTTCGGTAAGAACATTAACGATGCCAGAAGTAAAATCATCCCAGGGATACAACCATCTCATAAACATGGGAAGCTCAGCGATGTAAGGCTCATGCTTAACACAAGGGTCGTCTGGATCAGGAAAAATGATGGGTTTAAAGCCACAATTTTTAAAAGAGCCAATAGCTCCATAATAATCCCATCGCCGTAACGCAGATTCATAGCTTACAGGCTTCACCTGGTCGGCATAGAATCCGGGTCTGATAGCACGATAGAATCCAAACAAGTCAGAGACTAAATCCTCTCCGCTAAAGCCGCTATCTGTATACCAGGTAAATAGCCGAAAGCTTTGTAAATCTTCGAAATTTAACGCGGTACTCATCATCATTGCCAACATCATACTATTGATATCATGCATATCACGGCCACGTTTGATTTCCCATCTGGCAAACCTTCCAATACTCAGTAAAGAGCCAAATTTTGCTGCGCGCATATCCTGTCGATACATCACAACGTAATAATCCCGCCCGCTTCCCTCACCCTGAATGAACTGTCTTCTGAGCTCTTCAACATCATCGCCACGGGCATGACCCATATCTATCCAACCCAGCACATCGGTATAAATAAGCCCTCTTAATGAATGTTCGAAGTCAGCACCATCCCTGATATCTTGTCTTGAGCTCACAATATATATCCTTATATAAGTAAAACTCTGATGGTAAGTAATCTATTTTACCGTTGTCTATATCATACTTAATTATTCGGAATTTATTGTTGTAATGTATTATTTAATTGTTCTGGAATTAAGAATGAGGTGAAATATATTTTCCCTACTCATCAACCTTTACGCCGGGTGGCGCTGCGCTTACCCGGCCTACGGTGTTGTAGGCCCGTGCAAGCGGAGCGCCGCCGGGCAATGCCGTTAGTGCTTCACCATCACGTGCCGCACCACGGCGTAGTCCTCCAGCCCGTACATCGACATATCCTTGCCGTAGCCGGAGAGCTTCTGCCCGCCGTGCGGCATTTCGCTTACCAGCATAAAGTGGGTGTTCACCCAGGTGCAGCCATATTGCAGACGGGCGCTCATGCGGTGCGCGCGCCCCACGTCCCGGGTCCAGACCGACGAGGCCAGCCCGTACCGGGAGTCATTAGCCCACTCCAGCACCTGCTCTTCGTCGTCAAACATGCTCACGCTCACCACCGGGCCGAAGACCTCGCGCTGGACGATCTCATCTTCCTGTTTCGCCCCGGCCAGCAGGGTGGGCTGATAGTAATACCCGCTGCCGCCTGCCACATTGCCGCCGGCGACCACGTGGATGTGCGGCAGGGCTTTGGCGCGCTCTACCGCCTCGCTGACGCGGGTCAGATGGGCGGCGGAGCTGACCGGTCCCAGCTCGGTGGTTTCATCGTCCGGTGCGCCCATTTTCAGGCTGGCGACGGCGACACCCAGTTTTTCCACCAGCGTGTTATAAACCTCTTTTTGCGCATAGATACGGCAGGCAGCGGTGCAGTCCTGCCCGGCGTTGTAGAATCCAAAGGTGCGCACGCCCTCGACCACCGCATCGATATCGGCGTCGTTAAAGACGATGACCGGTGCTTTGCCGCCGAGCTCCATATGGGTGCGCTTAATCGACGGCGCGGTATGGGAAATAATGTGCTCCCCGGTGGCGATGGAGCCGGTCAGGGAGACCATGCGCACCTTATCGTGGCCAGTCAGCGGGTCGCCCACGGTTTTCCCGCGGCCAAACAGGACGTTAATCACCCCTGCTGGGAAGATATCTTTCGCCAGCTCGGCCAGCTTCAGGGCGGTAAGCGGGGTGATCTCAGAGGGTTTGAGCACCACGCAGTTGCCCGCCGCCAGCGCCGGGCCCAGCTTCCACGCCGCCATCATCAGGGGGTAGTTCCAGGGGGCGATGGAGGCGACAACGCCCACCGGATCGCGGCGGATCATCGAGGTGTGCCCCTCCATATACTCCCCGGCAGCGAGACCGTTCAGGCAGCGGGTGGCACCCGCAAAGAAGCGGAACACGTCGACAATGGCCGGGATTTCGTCGTTCAGCACGCAGTGCAGCGGCTTGCCGCAATTCAGCGACTCCAGTCGGGCGAAGGTGTCGGCGTTCTGCTCAATCACCTCCGCCAGCTTCAGCAAACATTCGGCGCGCGTTTTTGGCGTGGTCTGTCCCCAGGTTCGGAAGGCGCGATCGGCCGCCTGCACGGCGGCATCCACCTGCTCCGGGCTGGCTTCGGCTATCTCCAGCAGGACCTCGCCGGTGGCCGGGTTGTACACGGGTTGCATCTCACCTGAACCCGCAACCAGTTCGCCATTAATCAGTAAGTTGTGTTGCATAGCCGACTCCATTGTTTTTATGGTCTGAGTGAATTACAGAGATTGTCCCGCGTTAAGGCGTTTTGCATGCTCGATCGCGTCGTTTTCCGGCGCGTTTGAGCGCCCAAACGGTCGGGCCAGCGCCATGTAAATCAGCCCCGAAATCACCACCACCGACAGCCCCACCAGCACCGTCCAGCGGTCGATAAAGCTCGCGCTCTCGGCGGGTTGCGCCAGCAGCCAGATGCCACAAAGCCCGTAGGCCAGCGCCAGGATATTGACCAGCATGCCCCACCCGCCGACGCTCCACTCCCCGGCGGGTCTCCAGCCTTTCAAACGCTGGCGCAGCGCCGCCAGCACCACCATCTGGAACGAAATGTAGATACCGATAACCGCAAAGGCGGTGATGCGCGCCAGGTTATCCGGCTGGAAGTAAACCCACACGCAGATGAGCACCGGCAGCAGGCAGCTGACGATCATCGCGTTGTCCGGGACGCTGTTTTTCGACAGCTTTGCCATCCAGGCGCTACCCGGTAGCATCTGGTCGCGGGAGAAGGAGAAGATCAGGCGGCTCAGCGCGGCCTGCAGGGAGAGGATGCACGACAACATGGCGATCACCGCGATGATGATAAACACCGTGGCGCCGGTTTCTCCCAGGGCTTCGTTGAGGATCGCCGGGATCGGATCGGCAATCTGGCCGTTGACGATGTTCATCAGATTTGGGGAGGCCAGTAGATAGCCGAGGATCGAGATCAGTGCCGAGATGGCGCCAAAGACGATGCTCAGGATCATCGCCACCGGGATCTTCTTGCTCGGGTTTTTCACCTCTTCCGCCACGTTGCCGCAGGCTTCAAAGCCGAAGAACATGAACAGGCCGATCAGCGCTGCCGCCATAAACGCCGGCTGGTAGCTGCCATCTTTCGCCAGTACCCCCATCGAGTCGAAGACCACCGAGAAGGGCTGCGCGCGGTGGAAAATCAGCAGGTAGATCCCCAGCGCAATCACGCTGACGATCTCGCACCAGAAGCCAATTCGGGCCACCCGGGCGAGGTTTTTGGTGCCCGACATGTTGATGGCCATCATCATCAGCAGCAGCACCACCGAGGTGATCAGCATGTTGCCTGCCGAGGTCTCAAAGCCGAAAAGTGACCCGACGAAGGTGGCGGTATATTCCGCCACCGAGGTGATGGTCACCACCAGCGCCCAGAGGTAGATCCAGGCGGCGATCCACGCATATTTTCGCCCCCACAGACGGCGCGCCCACGGGTACAGCCCGCCGGTGATCGGATACTGCGACGCCACTTCGCTAAACACCAGCGCCACCAGCAGTTGTCCGCAGGCCACAATCGGGATCCACCAGATCGCCGGTGGCCCCGCCAGCGTTACCGCCAGGGCAAACAGGGAGTAGACCGCCGTCAGCGGTGAGAGGTAGGTGAACCCGAGTGAAAAGTTAGAGATAAGGCCGATGGAGCGGTGAAATTGCTGTGTATTATCGCTATGAATTGCTTCACTTTTCTTGCCAGAAGTCTGTTCCATACGTTTATTCTCTGTGTTGTGGTTGAGTCGCAGGTAACACGAATCAAGGTATAGAAGAGCCCCTGAAGGCCGTACAGCGTCGCCCGTGCGATTTGTTAAGATTTGTATGGATATGTCACGCTTTTGTTATGGTTAACCAGCATTTTCCGTGAGACGCATCACGTCAGTGTGATTAGATAGCGACCTGAGCGCGCTTTTTCCCGACCATTTCGCCTTTTTTCCTGCCTGTATCACAGAATTCAAACAATCTCCCCTGAATAAATCCATTTTGCAAAAACGTAGATATTTTTAATTTATGGCTACGAAACAACCCGTTCCCTGAATACTTTCTGAGAGGATTGATTCTGATGAATGCACTGACCGCCGTACAACAGCCCGACGAGGCGTTAGCCCGAACCATCACCGGTTTTAGCATTGCGCCCTCCGCGCAGTCTCCGCGCCTGCTGGAGCTGACGTTCTCCGCGGAGGTCACGCAGCAGTTCCTGCGGGAGGTGGAGCAGTGGCCCATTCAGGCGCTGGAATATAAATCCTTCCTGCGCTTTCGGGTGGCGAAGATCCTCGATGACCTGTGCGGCAACCAGCTTCAGCCCCTGCTGCTGAACACCATGCTCAGCCGTGACCAGGGTGCCCTGCTGATTTCTGCCGACGGGGTGGATAACGTCACCCAGGCGGACGAGATGGTAAAGATCGCCACCGCGGTGGCGCACCTGATCGGACGCTCCAATTACGACGCCATGAGCGGCCAGTACTACGCCCGCTTTACGGTGAAAAACGTCGATAACTCAGACAGCTACCTGCGCCAGCCCCACCGCGTGCTGGAGCTGCACAATGACGGCACCTTCGTCGACGAAGTGACCGACTACGTGCTGATGATGAAGATCGACGAGCAGAACATGCAGGGCGGCAACTCCCTGCTGCTGCATCTCGACGACTGGGAAGCGCTGGATAAATTCTTCAGCCATCCGCTGGCCCGTCGCCCGCTGCGCTGGACGGCACCGCCGAGCAAAAACGTCACCCAGGATGTGTTCCACCCGGTGTTTGACGTCGACCAGCAGGGTCGCCCGGTGATGCGCTATATCGACCAGTTCGTACAGCCGAAAGATTTTGAAGAGGGCGTCTGGCTGAGCGAACTTTCTGACGCGCTGGAGAGCAGCAAAAACATCGTCTCGATTCCGGTACCGGTGGGTAAATTCCTGCTGATTAACAATATGTTCTGGCTGCATGGCCGGGATCGTTTTACTCCGCACCCGGATCTGCGCCGGGAGCTGATGCGCCAGCGCGGGTATATCAGCTACGCCACCACCCACTATCAGACTCATCAGTAGGGATGGCGCGGATGTATGACTTCGTGATTACCGGCGGCGGCATTATCGGCATGTCGACCGCCATGCAGCTGATTGCGCTCTACCCGGATGCCCGCATCGCCCTGCTGGAGAAGGAGGCGGGCCCGGCCTGCCACCAGACCGGACGCAACAGCGGGGTGATCCACGCCGGGGTCTATTACACCCCCGGCAGCCTGAAGGCGCAGTTCTGCCTGGCGGGGAACCGGGCCACCAAAGCCTTCTGCGATGAGAACGCTATTCGCTATGACACCTGCGGCAAGATGCTGGTAGCCACCTCCCCGCTGGAGATGGAACGGATGCAGGCCCTGTGGGATCGCACCGCCGCCAACGGGATCGAGCGCGAGTGGCTGAGCGGTGCCGAACTGCGTGAGCGCGAGCCCAACATCACCGGGCTGGGCGGGATTTTTGTCCCCTCCAGCGGGATCGTCAGCTATCGCGAGGTGGCAGCGGCGATGGCGAAACGCTTCCAGCAAAAAGGCGGGGAGGTGATTTTCAACGCCGAGGTCAGCGCCCTGAAGGAGCACGCCAGCGGCGTTGTCATCCACACCCGTGACGGGCGCGAGTTTGAAGCCCTTACCCTGATTGCCTGCGCCGGGCTGATGGCCGACCGGCTGGTGAAAATGCTCGGCATCGACCCCGGCTTTATTATCTGTCCGTTCCGCGGGGAGTATTTCCGCCTGGCGCCGGAGCACAATCAGATCGTGAACCACCTTATCTACCCGATCCCCGATCCGGCCATGCCGTTCCTGGGCGTGCATCTCACCCGGATGATCGACGGCAGCGTCACGGTGGGGCCCAACGCGGTGCTCGCCTTTAAGCGCGAGGGCTATCGCAAGAGCGATCTCTCCCTCACCGATATGCTGGAAATTCTGGGTTCAACGGGCATCCGCCGGGTGCTGCAAAACAACCTTCTCTCGGGTTTAAGCGAGATGAAAAACTCCCTGTGCAGAAGCGGCTACCTGCGCCAGGTGCAAAAATATTGCCCGAGCCTGACCCTGAAGGATCTGCAACCCTGGCCTGCGGGTGTGAGGGCGCAGGCAGTTTCGCCAGAAGGGAAGCTCATCGACGACTTTTTATTTGTCACCACGCCGCGCACCATCCATACCTGTAATGCGCCCTCACCGGCTGCGACCTCGGCGATCCCCATCGGGGCGCATATTGTCAGCAAGGTGCAAACCCTGCTCGCCAGCCAGCACAACCCGGGGCGTGCATTGCGTGCAGCCTGTAATGTGGAGTCATTACATGCCGCGTTTACCCGTTAATCATTCTGAGACAGGAAGCCATCATGCAACTCAACGATCCCAGCTTATTCCGCCAGCAGGCATATATAGAAGGAGAGTGGTGCGACGCCCACAGCGGCGAGACGATTGCCGTGACCAACCCGGCGAACGGCCAGACCCTGGGCAGCGTGCCGAAAATGGGTGCCGGTGAGACCCGCGAGGCGATTGAGGCGGCGAACCGCGCCCTGCCCGCCTGGCGCGCGCTCACCGCCAAAGAGCGCGCCAACATTCTGCGCCGCTGGTTCGATTTGATGATGGCGAACCAGGACGATCTGGCTCAGTTGATGACCCTCGAGCAGGGCAAACCGCTGGCCGAAGCGAAAGGCGAGATTAGCTATGCCGCCTCCTTTATAGAGTGGTTCGCCGAAGAGGGGAAACGCGTCTACGGTGACACCATTCCGGGCCATCAGGCGGACAAGCGGTTGATTGTGATTAAGCAGCCGATTGGCGTCACCGCCGCCATCACCCCGTGGAACTTCCCGGCGGCGATGATCACCCGCAAGGCGGGCCCGGCCCTGGCGGCAGGCTGCACCATGGTCCTCAAACCCGCCAGCCAGACCCCCTACTCCGCGCTGGCGCTGGCCGAACTGGCGCACCGCGCCGGGATCCCGGCAGGCGTGTTTAACGTGGTCACCGGTTCCGCATCCGACATCGGCAACGAGCTGACCGGCAACCCGCTGGTGCGCAAGCTCTCCTTTACCGGCTCGACCGAGATTGGCCGCCAGCTGATGGCCCAGTGCGCAAAGGACATCAAAAAGGTCTCGCTGGAGCTGGGCGGTAACGCGCCCTTTATTGTCTTTGACGATGCCGACCTCGATAAAGCCGTGGAAGGAGCGCTGGCCTCCAAGTTCCGCAACGCCGGGCAGACCTGCGTCTGCGCCAATCGCCTGTACGTGCAGGAGGGCGTTTACGACCGCTTTGCCGAAAAACTCCAGCAGGCGGTGGAAAAAATGCAGATTGGCGACGGCCTGACCCAGGGCGTCACCATCGGGCCCCTGATTGACGGCAAGGCGGTCGATAAAGTCGAAGAACACATTGCCGACGCGGTGGAGAAAGGTGCCCGCGTGGTTACCGGCGGATCGCTGCATAAATTAGGCGGCAACTTCTTCCAGCCGACTATTCTGGTAGATGTACCCGGTGATGCGAAAGTGGCGAAAGAGGAGACCTTCGGCCCGCTGGCGCCGCTGTTCCGCTTTAAGGATGAAGCAGACGTGATCGCGATGGCGAACGACACCGAGTTCGGCCTCGCCGCCTATTTCTACGCCCGCGATTTAAGCCGCGTGTTCCGCGTCGGCGAGGCGCTGGAGTACGGCATCGTCGGGATCAACACCGGCATTATCTCTAACGAAGTGGCCCCGTTCGGCGGCATCAAAGCCTCCGGCCTGGGTCGGGAAGGTTCTAAATACGGCATCGAAGATTACTTAGAAATCAAATATATGTGCATCGGCCTTTAATCTTTCAGGAGATTTCAATGAGCAGCAATAAAGCGTTAATGCAGCGTCGCAGCAATGCCATCCCCCGCGGCGTGGGCCAGATCCACCCCATCTTTGCCGCCCGCGCCGAGAACTGCCGGGTGTGGGACGTCGAAGGCCGTGAGTATCTTGATTTCGCCGGGGGGATTGCGGTGCTGAACACCGGGCATCTGCACCCGGAGGTGGTCAGCGCCGTAGAAGCGCAGCTGAAAAAGCTGTCGCACACCTGCTTCCAGGTGCTGGCCTATGAACCCTATCTGGAGCTTTGCGAAACCCTGAACCAGAAAGTGCCGGGGGATTTCCCGAAAAAGACCCTGCTGGTGACCACCGGCTCCGAAGCGGTGGAGAACGCGGTGAAAATCGCCCGCGCCGCCACGAAGCGCAACGGCACCATCGCCTTTACCGGGGCCTATCATGGCCGCACCCACTACACCCTGTCGCTCACCGGGAAAGTGAACCCTTACTCGGCGGGAATGGGGCTGATGCCGGGCCACGTCTATCGCGCCCTCTATCCCTGCGCCCTACACGGCGTGAGCGATGATGACGCCATCGCCAGCATCCATCGCATCTTCAAGAACGATGCCGCCCCGGAAGATATCGCCGCCATCGTGATCGAGCCCGTCCAGGGTGAAGGCGGCTTCTACGCCACCTCCCCGGCCTTTATGCAGCGCCTGCGTGACCTGTGCGACGAGCACGGCATCATGCTGATTGCCGATGAAGTGCAGAGCGGCGCGGGCCGCACCGGCACCTTTTTCGCCATGGAGCAGATGGGCGTGGCGGCGGATATCACCACCTTCGCCAAATCCATTGCCGGTGGCTTCCCGCTGGCGGGCGTCACCGGTCGCGCCGACGTGATGGATGCCATCGCCCCGGGCGGGCTGGGCGGCACCTACGCCGGAAGCCCGATTGCCTGCGCCGCCGCGCTGGCGGTGATGAAGGTCTTCGAGCAGGAGGATCTGCTGGGCAAAGCCAACACACTGGGCAACACTCTGCGTGAAGGCCTGCTGGCTATCGCTGAAAAACACCGCGAGATCGGCGACGTTCGCGGCCTGGGGGCGATGATCGCCATCGAGCTGTTTGAGGAGGGCGACCACCATAAACCGGACGCCGCCCTGACGGCGCAGATTGTGGCCCGGGCGCGGGACAAAGGGTTGATCCTGCTCTCCTGCGGCCCGTACCATAACGTGCTGCGCATCCTGGTGCCGCTGACCGTGGAAGAGGCGCAGCTTCAGCAGGGGCTGGCGATTATCGCCGAGTGTTTTGACGAGGCGAAACAGGGTTAATCTTTATGCCCGGTGCAGGCCGGGCCGTATTCAAGGAGCAGGACCATGACCATCATTTCCCAGGCGACGGCCATCGACGGCTACCGCTGGCTGAAGAACGACATTATCCGCGGCGTTTATCAGCCAGATGAGAAGCTGCGTATGAGCCTGCTGACCTCCCGCTATGAGCTGGGCGTCGGCCCGCTGCGCGAAGCGCTGTCGCAGCTGGTTGCCGAGGGGCTGGTGACGGTCATTAACCAGAAAGGCTACCGGGTGGCGCCCATGTCCGAACAGGAGCTGCTCGATATCTTTGATGCCCGCGCCAATATGGAGGCGATGCTGGTCCGCCTCGCCATCGAGCGCGGTGGCGAAGAGTGGGAAGCGGAGCTGCTCGCCCGGGCACACCTGCTGAACAAGCTGGAATCCCGCGACGCCAGCGAGACGATGCTGGACGAGTGGGACCAGCGCCATCAGGCGTTTCATACGGCGATTGTGGCGGGGTGTGGTTCGCGGTATTTGATGCAGATGCGGGAGCGGCTTTTTGATTTAGCGGCGCGGTACCGGTATGTGTGGTTGAGGAAGACTGTTTTGTCGGTGGCGATGTTAGAAGAGAAGCATGTGGAGCATCAGAAGCTGATGGACGCGGTGCTGGCGCGGGATGCGGATAAGGCGGGGGAACTGATGTATCAGCATTTGCTGACGCCGATTCCGATTATTCGGGGGGCGATGGGCTAGTGGGTTACAACATTGGCCCTGGCCCCATATGTCGGCCTTTTTCTATCAACAACAGAAAACATGAATCAACGCATCTCCATGATCGCTTCTGGAGCCCCTTCAAATATAAATGGGTTGAGGAACGCTCGCCCCCACAAAAACCTGCGATCCACTTCACTCAATGAGGCCTCCTTACATATCGCTTCCCAGTTCTCGCGAACCGCCCTGATACAGTGTGTGATCAGTTCAACAGCTTCCTGCTCACTCAGCAGAAATTTAGCCGCCGCCGACAGACAAACCGCCAGATTGCTCATTCGATTTTCACCGCTAATCAGCATTGCCTGGGTTGCTTCATTACCAGAACGACCCTGTGGGCAAATATCATAAGCAGGCGTCAGGCTTAGCGTTTTACCGTCCCAAAAAGCGGCATGATTTCGGGCATGATCGTCAGTGTTACCGCAAATAATATTAAAAACCAGACGACCAAATAATTCCCGTAACGTCTCTTTTGGTGCATCGAAGCGCTGACGAATAATATCCGTCAAATCCTCATAACTCGCGTATCGTGCCATCATCTCATCAAGACCAAAAATGGTCAGCGCTGAGACCATCAGGCGGCGCTGCCAGCCTGTATGACTTCGTATACGATCGAAGCGTTCAATCAGTATGACGTCTTTACCCGCCGTATGGCGGAGAAGAACAGGCGCAACATTCAGCCCGGCACAAGCAGCCAGGCGCATAGCGACATATTCAGCTTTAACAACGTTATAGGTATCAGTGGAGGAGGAGAACTTTGCGATAAATTTACGCTCCCCGGCTTCTATCATTGCCTTTGGCCGCGCTCCCCCCAGGGAACTCCCGTGGAATAAGGCTTGTTCCAGCTCCGGAGTTAAAGGCCTGCCACTTTCAACCATTGATGCCGCCTGCATCAACTCTTCAAGAGAGGCACTTTGGGACGCTCGCGGCACGTACTCCGTTGCTGATAGCTGGAAGTCGAGCCCTCCAATTCTGTCTGAGCCAGATTCCAGCAAATAGGTCAGCTCATCCAGCCTGTCCGGATCAACATCCCTTCCCTGAGCGCCCATCAACCTGTTCAGGATCACCCGACGCCCCCAGGCATCCGGCGCAGCATCACGTAATGCACTCGCCTGTTGCAGACCCGGTGCCGGGAAAATCGCGCCCCGGATCAGCGGAAGTTCCGGTTCATAAAGAGGGATCGCATCTTCCCGCTCCAGATAACTGCGCCCGTAGTTGAATATATACCGCTTACCATCCCGGTTTAGCACGCCTGCAACAACTGGCTCTGTTGCGCCAGGCAACCAGGCCCACACGTATGCCCGGTCATGATGGTTATCAGAAGTCATCGTTTATCACCTTCCTTGAGCGATGCACTGAACGTGGCATCAGCGATAAGGTTTTCTCTGCGTTTGCCGTATGTAATGCCATCGATGCCGGGTCAGGGGTAAAAAGGGGAACGCCTAAAATGGTCGCCAGTTCGAATACCGCGCCAATTGCACATCCCATATCCCCTTCTTCAGCGCGATAAACCAGTCCCCGTGATACCCCGGCACGTTCGGCCAGCTCTTCAACGGTGAGCTGACGTTCAATACGCGCCGTACGAAGCATTAACCCCAGCAGTCGTGCAGCGTCGCGGCTATGGCGGGAATAAGTTCGGGTAGAGGGTTTTGCCATCACAGGCCTCTTTGTTCCATTAACAGGTCATATAAGGCAATTATAATCCCTTTATGGAACAATAAAACTTCTTTGCTTCGCTGCACCTTTGGGTTGTGATTAATCAAACAACCATTTCCCAGCCCTGGCTGATTCGATCAACATACTAATCGTAAAATCGGGAACAGGAACAGGGGCAGTTTTCTTGAATGGATTCCAGGAAAAAGGCTCGTCGGGATAATAGATCTTTATATTAAAGCTTCCCCTATTAACGTTAAATTCTCTAAAAAATTCATCCATGAGTTCTTCTGCTTCGTCGACATCCAGCAACATATCCGTATCGAGGTCTGTACTGGCATTGAGTAATTCCTGGTTTTTCTCGTTATTGATGAGGTACACGCCGTTATAACGTCTGGCAAGCGCATAGATACGTTGTTCGATATTCCCGGTCATAACTTATCATTTCCTTATGCGTAAAATTATAAATCACAGCGAATTTATATATTTAATGGATATTCGAAAGCAGCCGAATAACGCTTATTACGTTTTATATTAATCTGGACTTATTTTTGTTTACTGGTTAGATTTACAGGGTTATTTAACGCAATACGGGCATGCGCCAACATGCCCGTATCGCTCATCACAATCACTATTAAGAGAGAATAGTAATCATGACTGATATCGATTGTATTGCAGAATCACTGCAACCAGAAGTCTTTGCCGCTGACGACCGGGTATTTACCGTAAGTTATGCGACGCGGTATGGAGATTACACCCGCATCCCGGCGTTTACCATGAAAGGCCTGTGGCTCAATGAAGCGGGGTTCAGTACCGGAACGAAAGTAGATGTGAAGGTGATGAAGGGCTGCATGATTCTGACCTCCCGGCAGGGAGAGCCAGAGATAGAGACGCTGATGCGTGAGGTGAGTCAACTGTCGGACCAGAAGCAAAAGCAGGTGATGGACTTTGTTGGGGTAATATCCGGGAAGCTTCGAAAGGCTCAATAAGCGATTGAATAAAAAAGGCGCCGGTGGGCGCCTTTTTTATTGGTTGCGAAAGGCTGCCAGGTAAAACGACAGGCTCCCTGAAAACATACCGGGAGCCCTGGATGTATTATCTTAAGAACTGAGCAACCCAGCGAAGTAATTCAATTAAGGAATACTGCCCGAAAAGTTCTCCCTCATTCGTCACCCAGATAGGGAAAAACAGCAGCAGGCAAACAGTAAGCAGGCTGGTGAGAAGAAGGCTCATAAACCAACCGCTACGTAAAATCTTCTGATTAACCGCCCACTTAGCCAGATGCTGGCCCATTCGCCAGCGGACCCAGCCCCTGCGCCATAAATACCCCAGGAAAGAGATAACAACGGCAGCGATGGCAATAAACAGGCCACAGTAACGCGCCAGTACCTCCAGGGATGCGAGTAAATTATGCTGATTATCCCAGCGGAGGAACGGCGTAAGATAGACCCGTCCTGTCGCAATGTCGCTAAACCAGATATCGCCATAAGCGGTATAAAGCGGCATAAACAGATAGATAATGACAGCGCTGAAGATTGCCCACTTCACCACCGACCAGTTTTGCACAGCCTTCGTAATGGCTTGCAGGCTGGTCAGGGCTTCATCAATATAGGTCGTCGTGACCCCACGATTCATCGCTTCGCGGAGCATCTCCCCGGATTTACCCTTGCGGTTCGCATCCAGCATCTCCTGATGGGCTTCCGATTCCATAAAGGTGGCCACTGTTTTACGGCTGCACGTCGCAACAAGCGGATTCAGCAGTTTCCCTCTGGTGGTTCGATAGACAAGCTCATTAAGATCGTTTTTCAGCATCAACTCAACGACATGTCCCGCATCCAGTATCTGCGGACGACGACCGTAAACGATCCAGTTAACAGGCTGCGCGGCAAGCTGAGCCTGTCGTAGCTGGCTCGTAAATCGGGCAAAGGGTACGCTAGCGTTGTAGATAAAATTAACGTTACGCAAACCCTCATCAATACTGGAATCTGCCAGTGCAACGGCACCATAACTGGCCAGTTCCGGGATGCCCGCTTTGTAGAGACCATCTTTGATGAACCTCGGCACATCCTCACGATGGTAGATCAGCTGGTATTGGGGCACGGCAACGCTGGAAAGCCGGGTAATGCGGGTTGTTTCACCTGTTCCCTCACAGGGTGAACAGCGCTGGTTTCCAGAGCCGCTACAGTGGTTGCAGTTCACCCTGCCGCCTGTGCAGGTCGAGCACATCCGGTAATGGCTCTCCGTACGATACTGATTGGTGTAGTGATCGAAATGGCTACGCTGTTCCAGTACCTGCCCACTTCCGCCACAGGTGGTGCAGCTCACGCGTCCAGTACCATAGCACCAGGAGCAGTTGACCTGCCCGCGACCATGACAGTTAGTGCAGTTTTCAGTTAAACAGAGGCGCGTTGGGTGGGAATAGATCTCTTGCTCTTTTTCAAGTGCCCCGTACGGCTGGGAAAGCACCAGCGCCTGAGCTTCACGCAGTGTTTCTGCACGGGACAAGACCGCGCTGGATTCAGCCTGAAGCGCCTCGGCGTACTGGAAATTACTGGTAAAAACGCGGGTGCCGCTCCCGGCGCTGACTCTTCCTACCTGAGTGTGATCTGTCGTCTCAATGCGAAAATGGAGACTTAAGTTAATCTGGTAGTCGAAATCAATTTTTTCGACCAGTTCCAGGTCAAGATTATCTGGCTGTAGCCTCGTAGAACGCTCCACGAAGTTTTGAATGGTGGTAGAGCACGTATCCAGCCACGCGTCTTTCATCTTTATTACCTGAATTGAATTTGGTTATCGGCAGAATGATAGGGTTTTGCATACATCAGGCAACTACTAATAAACGGAGTTGGGGGGAATGTGGGGGGGTTGCGTAGATAAATGCGTTGGAATGGATGTGAGGTGATTAGTGGTTTGGCGTTAAAGCGTTAATTTAGTCGTGCGTTTGATTAGGATGAAAACGCTTTGTAAATATTAATTGTTGCTATGCATTCTTACTGCTTCAACCATTTACAACAGCATGAGTGAAAGCTGCATGCAACTGACGTCGCGTAAGTCGCCGATATTAGCCTTTTTAGAGTACTACTCGTTTGGTGCACCACTTTTCCACTGCACCCGGTCACAAATTCATCAAATCCATTGATTCACGGTTTACATCACCTTTCATTTGTTATGTGATCCTGTTACAGGTTTCGGTAGTTCGCTACCTCCCCCACCGTAACAGGACTGCATTGATGGAATTTTACCAAGCTGACCCTACGCTGGAGAACTACTGGCGCGGGGTGATTCAAATTTATACTGAGAACGGAGCCTTACATTTCAACCTGTACGCCTTACAGAACACTTTTAATGATTTGCTCGTTAATCTGATAATGGGGACAACGTTTGTAGTGCTTCCCGCGTTCTGGCTCGCGGTGCTGGTCTAGGCGGGCGGGTTGGCGGTGCCGTGGCTGGGGTGATGTCTGTGGGGAGTGGAGATGTTAAGGGAGGCGGGAGCGGCGGTTCCCACCTATTAATGAAAACTACAGGTCTAAACTAGCACCATGTTTACGCAGCCACTCTTTTCGCTCACTCCAGTCAGGCATCACCTTGTCAACTTCATTCCAGAAAGCGTCTGTATGATTACGATGGTGAAAATGACATAGTTCGTGTACCACGATGTAATCTATGATCTTCGCTGGGGCCATGATACATTTCCAGTGGAAATTCAGTCTACCGTTATGGCCGCAGCTGGCCCAGCGATACCCCATTTCCTTCACCCGGATTATATCTGCCTTCACTCCGACTTTAGGCGCAAAAAACAGAGTGCGTTCTCTGATGCGCTGCTGACCTTTAGTTATATAAAAGTCTTCAAACGCGCCTTTCGCTGCGGCTATACCGCCTTTTTCAATAAGCTGCCGATTAAGGCAAAAGCGTCCATCTTTCAGGAGTAACGGCAGATGCTGTTCGGAAACCAGAGATAAGCGATACATGCTCCCAAGATAGAGAAAGGTCTCGCCGTTTACCCATTCGCGCGCCACCGTAGTGGCATTAAGATCTTTCCACTCCGCCAGGTTACGATAAATCCACATGCGTTTCTGAAAAACAACGGTATCCGCCTGTTCAGGAGTAAAGTGTACTGGCGGGCGAACGATAACCTGACCGTCTCTTTCGATGACGATGTCCGTTGTACGCCGGGTGGTACCTGGCGCGAGATGATAGTCGATGTCCTTCACCCGTCGGTGCATCATGGTTTTTTGATCTCCACTGAGTTCTGAAGTAACGCACTATGTCGGTTTTTTGCCAGTTTCATAATTTCTACCGCAATTCGTTCTCTTGCCTGTTTTAATTCAGGAACCCCGGTTAGCGTCAGAGCCGTTTTGATCTCACTGCGCGTTTTCTTTTGTTTGCTACTGTTGTGCCAGTAGTCGATGCTGCCGATGCTTTGTTGCAGAAGTTCAACAATTGCTTCCATCAGCGCTTTAATTTTGGGTTTTACTGAAACGGGTATTTCTCCGCCCGGGAACGCTTCATGAGCAATATGTTCATAAAACGTAGTGGCCTCCCGGCTCATCCCTTCTTCCCCCTCCTGGCGCCCGGTAATCGCAACGTTACGCAGTTTCTCTAACTCTTCCGCCAGCTTCTTCCATTGATCCTGATACAGGTCGATTAATTGTTCCACTTTTTCCGAAAGACTCTTATAAAAAGCTGGATCTTCATCATGGTGAACAGTGCAATGCTTACGAATTGCATGCTCCATTTCGCTGGCTTTCGCCTCATCATTGCCGTTGGTATGCTGGTTTAGCTGTTCAATGAAGTTATCTGAGAGCAATTCAACGGGAGGAACCGTAGGGTTAATCCCCAGACTGATGAGGTGCTGATTAATCAGATCGCGTACCTTCTGGCCGGCATCTCCCAAATCCAGCGAATCGTCTTTATAACGCTCTTTGGTTACTCGCTGGATATATCCCAGACGCTTTGCAGGAATACGATAAACTTGGCCGGCACTGTGTGGCAGGATGATATCCAGACTGCTAAGGAATTTTTTCAGGTACACATCAAAATCCGCCCGCAGTTTCTCGTCTTTCAGCAAACGAACAGCGTCGTTTACCGCGGCTGCTTCTGCTGCTATGTCGGGTAATCGTCCCTCAAGGAAATCATGGATGCCATTAATCTGATGGTACGAGAACAAACTCAACAAGCGCTGATAGCGCTCCTGCAGCACCGGAACTTCTGAATTGATATTTTTTAATCCTTCGGCCAGCTCTTGGTGCTCATCGCTGGCTGCATAAAGAGTTAATGCCTCGGTAAGATGGTGAGTAAGGCCGATATAATCCACAACAAAACCACGTTGTTTCCCTTTTTTCACCCGGTTTGTACGGGCAATTGCCTGTAATAACGTATGCTCGCGGATTTTTTTATCCAGATACATGACCTGCTCAATCGGTGCATCAAAACCGGTTAATAACATGTCACAGACTACCAAGAAGGCGATTCCTGTATAAGGTTTATCAGGATCGTCAAACGCAAATGGCCTACAGAAATTTTCTACCGCATTCCAGGCACGGGCTTGTTTACGTGTTTCGGTAATAAATGCCGCTTCGTTGGTGCCATCACTGGATATCACGACCGCAGCTTTGAGGAACTTGATCCGATTAATTAATGCGTGGTCAGGTAAGTCTGCAGATTCAAGCTCATCCACTTTATCTTTTAATGCCTGATGGATCGCCTTCTGGTAACGGACTGCCGCCAGTTTGGAGTGACATACAACCTGAGCTTTAAAGCCATTAGGAAAAATATGCTCCAGATAGTGTTTCACCATATCGCGCGCGATAGCGGCAATACGTTGCTCCGCTTCCAGAATGTCGCCGGTGGCGCCATACTTTTTCTTAATAGCGTCTAATTCTTCTTCCGTTCGATCTTTAAAGAGATTTTCAAACTGCGTTTCAAAACCATGTTTATCGTTCAGCGCGGCATCAGCAGTCCTGCCTTCGTAAAGGATCTGCAATGTGGTGCCATCTTCAACGGCATCCATCAATTTGTACTTATCGATATATTCGCCAAAGCGTTTGACGGTACGTTTCTCACCGTGGCGTTCTGTAATCAGTGGCGTTCCGGTGAAGGCAATGCGGGCAGCGTTGGGGAAGGCCTCAAAAATATTACTTCCCAGATCGGAGCTCTGGGTACGGTGTGCTTCATCGATCATTAACACAATTCGCGAAGAGGTATTCACTACGCCAAATGTTTTGCCCGTTGGAATAGCCTGGTAGGTTCCCAGCGCTTTAGCAACGGATATGGGGAGGCTTTCCTGCGCGACCAAGAACTTATGCGCCATCACCATATTGATATCGGAAGTGTTGGTGGATAACTCTTTTCGAAGCGTATTATTGCTTTCAATAACATTGACTCGCCCACCGATCAGTTGTGCCGTCGCTGTTAGCTGCTCCTCCAGATCGAGACGATCATTGATCAGTATGATTTTATAATCGTGAAGATCGTTTGAAACACGCAGCATTCTGGCAACAAAAACCATCGTCAGGCTTTTTCCCGACCCCTGAGTGTGCCAGACAACACCACTTTTTTCTTCTGTGGTTTTACCTTCACGTAAACGCTGTAAGATCTTATTAGCAGCGCGAAATTGCTGATAACGGCAGACAACCTTGATGCGCGGGCCAGCATCGGTATCCATAAATAAAGAGCATGTACGCAGGATGGATAACAGATTCGCTTTATTTAACATGCCATTGATAAGCTGTTGCTGTGCGTTCATATCACTGGCAACACTGTCGTCCTGCGGCCATTGTGTCTTCCAGGGATAAAAATGCTCTTCCCCGGAAGTAATCGTGCCGTAATCCGCTTCAACGCCTGTTGTTCTGACCGCAAATAAATTACTGTGAAATAAACGTGGTTCCCCCTCTTTTAATCCCTGCAGCGCTGTTGCTTTACGATTGTTCATATAACGCTGGAGCTGAATATATGCCTCAGCCATAGGATTAGAACAGGTTGGACCACCCTTTTTACACTCCACAACAATCAGCGGAACACCATTAATAAATAAAACAACATCGGGAATGATAAATTGTTTTACGCAACCTGGGGTATCAATCCGGAACTGATTTATCGCCAGGAAGTGGTTATTTTCCGGGTGTTCGAAATCGATTAATTTAACTATAGGGTCAGACTCACCGGTGGCATTATTAATATCCACCTGTGTTTTAAACAGTAGCTTTTGGATCGCCTCATTAGCTTCCAGTAAAGTACGGTTGGGTTGGCGCAGGATCTGGTCTTGCAGATCCTGTAACTGTTTGTCAGTTAACCATGTTTTTCCGTCTGATCCGGCATTTAAGTGCGCTACTGCGTTAGTAAAAATCTGCGGCAGCAGCCACTGTCGGAAGCTGCTACGCATACTTTTAGCCGGATCGGAGGGAATGTCCTGTCCCTGGTCAATAATCGTCCAGCCCAGTGATTGCAATTGCTGCAAAAAGGGCTGTTCAACTTCCGTGTATTCAGACATGGGGGGCCTCTGTGTCTTTTGAATGTACAGGAACTTTACCAGTGAGGAGATCGTGCATTAAACCATTTTTTTCTTTTATTAGTTTTTTCAAGCTAATTTCTTCTGTCTTTAATTTTTTTGTAACTAAGGAATATTTTTCATACAATTGTAATTGTTCTTCTTTTCCAGGCAGAGGAAGTTCTAGCGAACGTAATGTTTTTGATTGTATCGCATCCATTATTCCTCCTTGTGTTTCTTTTCTAAACCAAGCTTTAACCCATGGAGCATGATTCAATTGCCAGCATACTAGCTCAGGGACAATCAGAGATTCATTGAAGGTCATTGTCCATAAATGTTTAGATGATAATGCTCGCTCAATGTCACTAGGTATTACAGCTGCTCTTCCTACTGTTCCCATGATAGTTATAACCACATCTCTGGGTCGAACAGCATATTTTAGCAATTCATTAAATTTCCTTTCCGAAACAAAGCGCCTGAACGTATTATCAAAATACTCAACATGAATATTATCAATTCCTAAAAAAGGAATCCCCTTTTCAACCAACTCTGATTTTAATAAAGCACTTCCAAAAGGGCCACTTCTGAAGTTGTTTGCTATTGGTGACAGCAATTCTTCAAGTTTGACAACAGACCAGTTTTTTGGAATATACCCAAGGGATGACATTTTATATAAATGCGGTGCACTCCTATAACTCCCCCGTAATTCACCAGAAGCATTAACGCCCCGCGTTAATAAGTCAAGCATCATACCATTTTTTATTTTCTTATATTTCCGTATTAAGCATTGAGTTTTCTCAATGGCATCATCAACTAAAGTTAATATCTGTGATATTCTTTCCTGAATACTTTTATTCTCGGGGTAAGAAATAGGTAGGCGTCGAACAATACCTGCATTGAGGTTCGACTGTGTGGTTTGAGTAGTATACCGCCAGACCGACGGTTTAATATATTCCAGCCAATAGAACAAATAATTATCATGAACTTTATCATTTGCTTTTAAAGCTATGATAGCTTGATTGGTCGCACAATCTATTTTGTTTATTACAGGTTTTCCTACAGTGGCATACATTGAATACAATATATGTTCTTTAGGTACCAACCACGCAGAACTATTATTTAAGCCCTCTAATGTTAATGTCTTCCCTGTTTTTGTTAAAAACCGATAAGAATTTGTCATATCCTCAATAAGGACAAAAGGAATATAGCCATCATAAAAAGCTGGATTAGATACACTCGGCGTACCTCCTGCCTTTTGGTAAGAGGTTACATCATCCAAAAACCCATGAATCCATTTACTCATATCCCAGCTCCGCTAAGATTCTACGCAATTGCTGAGAAGCCTTATCCCTCTTCTCCTCGATTTCTTTAGCAGTTACCGCATATTTAAACCACAAATTTTCAATTGCAGTAATACAAGCTCGCTGTTCTGCCCGTAGATAACGATTATAAGTAGTTAACAATAACTGTTTTAATCGCGCAAGAATAACCACACGAGCCTCATCCTGTGATATTTTCTCACGAGCGCTTAAAACCAGCTCATCACGCTTATTCTCTATTGCCTTAATCACTTTCTTCAGTTCTTTGGCTTCATCTTCCAGTTCTTTATGGCGTTTCAACTGGGCTTCGATTTGGGAAACCTTTTCCTGATACTCTTCAGCACTTCCCAATCCCGGATCGCGTTTGCACAGTTTCACCATGCCTTTAGCATCTTTCAACTTTGCTTTTAGCTCTTTCACCTGCTCAGAGGTCATCACACCAGTATCATCGGTGTCTTCAAAGTCCTCATCATCCGCCGCGGCAAATAACGCCTGCAGCTCGGCTAAACGGGCCAGTGCATTTGCCTGCTCTTCCAGTACCTCAGGGAACTGACTTTGAAGAATATCCTCATCGGGGATCAGTTCAGCTCCCCAACCACTGGCAGCAATAGATTTGAAATCCGCCTTCAAGTAATTCACATAGCTGGCAAAAGCACCACGCACCTGGAAGGAAGTTAACAAGTTTTGCTGCGCAAATGCGTCATGAATGCTGTCCATCAACTGGCTGCGCATTACATAAACATTACGTGGCCGGGCCTGCTGATTGGCAGCGTCAGGGGCTAACGCTTCCACAATCGGGAGATTCTGCTCCCACCACGCCTCAAGTTGCGTCATGAACGTCTGATTCGCTTGTAGTACACCCGCATTTCGGGTAACAAACTCAGCAATATCACGCTCTTCAGTCAAAGTGGGGCCGAAATTCATATACTCAGCATCACGGGGTGCAAAAATATCTGCACGTAACCCGGCATAGTTTTGCCAGAAATGGCCAAGACTTTCGATTTCCGCCAGCGGAATACCACCATGTAAATGCGCACGAACATCGTGGGGTTCCGGCGGCGGCGCATTGTCCACGTAGCGACGAATATTACAGTTGTAATCTTCTTTGATAATCTCATCAGTTGGAACAACGCGCGCATAGCCCGGGATCGTTTTTCCCTTGCGATATGCGTTGATAATTTTATCAATATCCTCCGGACGCAGATGATTCTGTGCTTTGTCTTCGCTGTATTCACGATCGGCGTTGATAAACAGAACTGACTTACGCTTTGAAGCACCTTCTTTATTCATCACTAAAATACAGGCCGGTATACCCGTACCGTAAAACAGGTTGCTAGGTAAGCCAATGATGGCCTGCAGATAACCGTGATCGATAAAGTATTTACGCGCTTCGCGTTCATCACCGCTACGGAACAACACACCATGAGGCATAACGGTCGCCATACGCCCATCATGTTTGAGCACAGACAACATATGCTGAACAAACATCAGGTCCGCTTTCTTGCCTTTCTCTGGCAGCCAAACTGCAAAACGCCCGGGGTGTTTAATATCCTTCTTGATATAGTTCTGGCTGAACGGCGGGTTAGCCACCACACGATCAAAACGTCTTAAATCATTCTTTTCATCGTAATGCTGTGGTTCACGCAGAGTATCTTCTTGACGAATATCGGCATGCGAAATTCCATGCAGCAGCATGTTCATTTTGCAGATAGACCAAGTGGTGCCGATTTTTTCCTGACCATAGAGCGCGATCTCATCCGCATCACCGCCTTTTTCACGCAGGTAGTCACGCATCTGAATCAACATGCCTCCCGAGCCAACGGTCGGGTCATAAACACTCATGCCCTCTTCAGGATCGCAGATCTCAACACAGATCCGCACAACTTCCGCCGGGGTATAAAACTCTCCAGCCTTTTTACCCGCAGAGTCAGCAAAGAATTTAATCAACCATTCATATGCCGCACCAAGCAGATCGGGGAACTCAAAGTCCTCATCTTTAAGCGGAATTTTCTCGAAGTTCTGTACAAAATCAGCCAAGGTATCGTCGTCCAGAGTACGCTGGCCAATCTTACGGTTAAAGTTAATACCTTTCAGTACATCCTGTAAAACATCGATATTGGCTTCTTCGATCGCTTCCAACGCTTTATTCAACGCGCTGCCAACCCCAACTTTCACATGCTTCAGGGCCGGTCGGATGACCGCTTTTTTAGTGCCATCCTTCTCTTCTACAATCTCTTCCCACTCTTCGTTCCAGCGTGCACGCGGAGGAACATAGAAATACTTACCTGAGTAGTTGTCGGGATCTTCAAGAGCCAGCTCGATGTCCAGTTTGGACATCCCTTGAGCTTCAAACTGCTTACGTAGCTCAGCCTGACGTTGATCGAACAGGTCGCTGGCACGTTTAAGGAACAACATGCCAAAAATATATTCTTTGTATTCACTGGCATCCATGCTGCCACGCAGGTCATCACAAGCGCGGAGCAGCAATGTTTCAAGCTGGGTAAGGGTTAATTTCATGTGTTTCTCAGAATACTGCCTCGTTAACCACGGCCTCATTAGACAATGGGCCATAGTTTTATTAATCAATGAAGTTGTCGTTTATGGTTATTTGTTCCACAACGACTTATGGATTTTCCCGGTCTGGTGGTACTCCCCCACCAGCTCAATAAACTCTTTAAAATCACGATTCTCTTCCACCAGACGGTTCACAGACTGCCAGTCAACGCTGGTACGTTCACGCGCCGGGATCAGCGTCTGGCTGTTAGTGAAGTCATGCGGATCGAGTAGGATCACTCCAATGCCATGCAACGCACAGAGCATCTGGAGCTCGCGCTCCACGCTACGCTGCTTATCTTCATTAATTTCAGTCGCCACCAGGTAGCCAAAATGCGCCCAGCTGGAGTTGCTGACAGCCTGGAAAAAGCATTCACGCACATTGCTGCGGTTAAGTTGCTTCTTCACTTCAAAAGACCACAGCCGTGTCAAACGCCCTTCGCTGTGGCGAACACAGTTTTGAACCACATCGTCCCACTCTTTATCAAGAGGCTCCAATGCGACAATATCGGGATAAAGCCAATGGTTGCCACCTAACCCTTTGTTGTTGCTTGAGCGCTTTTCGTCAATACGACGGCACAATAGCCCTTCTTCCTGAGAGAGATAATCAATCAGGATCGGATACAACGAATGCTCGGTAAAGCTAACAGTATCAACCGTTGGTTCGGGGGCTATATTAGCATCCGCCTGTTCAACCACAGATTCCCCCCAATAAAACAATCTTGGTCTTGGCTTATCACGCGTCATCACCTGCGGACACATAGCTTTCGCTTTAACAGTCCGACTGCCACCAACTTCAGCGGTAATTTGGCTTAAAAAAGCCTCATCGCTGGCAAAACGTGGATTTTTACGTTTTTCAGCCAGTTCAGCGCTATAGTGATCAATTATTTTCTGCGCCAGCTGGCGGGCCGTGAACTGCTTGCCGGGATTCGCTTGTAACACGTTGATTATCATCTGGGGACGGCTGGTCATATGTACGCCTGCGGTTATATGCATCACCTTGCAAGCAGCGCCTGCTCTACGATGCGTGACTGAAAACTCCTGTAAATAAACGCAGTTTACCTTCCAGTGTTACAGACATAAAGCATCGATTTCCATCTAATTCCCGTGATTTGCAACGATTGAACTTCACAGCTTTTGCGGGCATGATCGCAATAAGATCATCCAGCCAACGGTTCATCCCTGTGATTTCTCTTGCAACGCTGCAATCAGCCATCTCCAACGTCTCTGTCTGGCGTCAGGGTGACGTATGCGCGCCGCATAAACCGCTACTGCTGTTGTATGTACTGTCGCAGTACAAAGCAGGCCATCCACGCCTGTTTAACTACGGCCTGGAAATCCACGAACCGCTTACTCGCCTGCTGAAAGAGTTTGGCCCCAAGCGACGCACCGACTATCCCAATATGCCGTTCTGGCGACTGCGAACTGACGGTTTCTGGGAGATCACTCATGCGGAAGGCTGCAAACCGCGTAAGGGAAATACTCAGCCGACAAAGAAAGAGTTAATAGATAATCAGGTCGCGGGCGGTTTTGATGAAGCGGCTTATCAACAATTGCTGGCACACCCTGAGATGATCGACCAGTTGGCTCAGAAGATCCTCACCGATCGCTTCCCGGAAAGTATTCAGCGGATCCTTGCCAACCAACTGGGATTCGATTTTATCGATCGCTCCAGGAACCGCGATCCGCGTTTCAGGGATATCGTTCTTCGCGCTTACCACTCACGGTGCGCGTTCTGCGGTTACGATCTCCGGCTGGATGGTGCGCTGGTTGGTATTGAAGCGGCGCATATTCACTGGAAAGCATATGGTGGTCCGTGCGTGGTAAATAATGGCCTGGCGCTCTGTACATTACACCATGACGCGTTTGATATGGGGGCATTCGGGCTGGACGAGAGTATGACCATCCGCATCTCCGGCGGCGTCAGTCGTAGTCCGGTGGTAGACCATCTATTCTGGCACCGGGACGGCCAGCAGTTATTCCTCCCTTATGACAAAACGCAGTGGCCTGCTGAACAGTATGTTGGCTGGCACCGTAAACAGATTTTCAAAGCCTGAAAATACGCAACGGCCGTTAAGCCCGTTGTTCGTTACATCACCGCAGTTCTATCACTCTCGCCCGCTCAGCCTGCTTTCGGTAGTGGTCGTATCGCTCCCGGAACCATGCTTGCTGTTCATCACTCATATTGCCGGTCACGGCATCGATATCCACTGGCTGGCCCAGGGCGTGCATACGGGCAAAACTGCGTGCCAGAAAATCAAAATTCTTTAATGCGTTTATATCTTGTTGGTTCATTAGCATATCCCTCCAGTCATTGTGATTACTGTTCAAGGTCATATGCTTTTCTGATTTCATTATCCGCCTGAAAAAGATCATTTTTTGAGCGATGCGTGCGCATCAATCTGCCTGCGTTCACATTTCAGGAACGACAAAACTCTTCAGTCCCGGTAATGATTTTCCCTCCCTTTTATCACCCGCTCAGAAAATACTACCGCCAGCCATGCAGTAAGTTCGCCATGTATCCGGAAGGTGCGAACGGCGTAAATGCGCAGGATACCCGTACCATTCCATCCCGCAGGGAAATGCCCTGCGAAGGGTGTTCCCTGCTCATTTACAGGAGAAACACCATGTCGCTTTTCGATAAAAAACCGTCGTTAATGCTGGTGGTTATCGCCCCTGATGTCTGGCAATCCGCTGTGGAATTTCCCGCCGACCCGCAGCAGGTGGAAGAACGGCTGGGCAATCTGTTGCTCGCCGTACTGCTGACCCTGCGCACCGCCGGGACATCCCGCAAGAAAGTCACTTTTACGATCTACTGCCAGCCGCCGCAGGGCGATATGAAAGTCCCTGTCGCGTTACTGTTGTCGCTCAACTATCACGGCCACTATGTGCAGGTCTCGATGGCTGAACAGGCATAACCTCTCCCCGCCGGAGTCGCTTCCGGATGGAGGCAGCTCTGGCTTCTTCCATGAGGATCGCACAATGGACAGAAGCAACGATATCTACCAGAAAGTGACCGACCAGATTATTACTGAGCTGGAAAACGGTAATGTGCCGTGGATCCGCCCGTGGCGGGATGGCGAGCCGCCGTTCCCGATCAATGCGTTAAGCCCCCAAATCGTGTGGATGTCAATGGATGAAAAAAGACCAACACGCAAAGACCACAAAATAAAATGGCTATTAAAAAGATAAATTATCTTTAATTACAAACGGATATGGACGAATCTGGACGGAAATGGATACAAAAAAGCCGCCCTTAAGCGACTTAATCTTGCATCTTATGGTGCCGAAGGCCGGACTCGAACCGGCACGTATTTCTACGGTTGATTTTGAATCAACTGCGTCTACCGATTTCGCCACTTCGGCACTGAAGGGGATGCGGAAACGTTGTGGATTATACCTGTCGCGCGCCGCCATGCAAGCGGCGACGCGCTAAACCGCGTTAAGTGCCCAAAAAACCAGCGCTCCCGTCAATCCAGTTCCGTCACCGCCATCCGAATCACCCTCGCCGCCTTCTGCTCCGGCAGCTTCAGCACCTTACCCCACATCGCCTGTACCATCTCGCAGGTAAGCTTCTCTTTGCCCACCGCGTTCTCCGGCATCACCAGCAGCTGGATATCCTTGCCGTACTGAACAGTGAGTTCCTGCATAATCGGCCGCACATCCTCCACCGCGGCGGCGTGTTCTTCCGGGGTCACGGTGTGGCGAGCTTTACTCCAGCCCGCGCGCATCATTTCGGCGTCGGCCTGCATGCGGCGCTGCATCAGATCTTTATCCAGCACCCGCATCGGGTTGATGCCCCCCTTCACGCCCGGGAACAGGAAACGAAAACAGGCGTCGTCACTCACCTTCTGAATGGCGGCCGTCTGCTCCATGTTGATCTTCATATACGCCACCGCATTCGCGTCGGGGGCATATTGCAGGCGCGACATCTGCAGGCTAAGGATCTGCGGCTGGGCCACGTCGATAATGTCCTGCTCAGAATCGCCCGCTTTTTGCATAGTGAGGATCTGCTCGCGAATACGTGCCACAAACCTGGGGTCCTGCTCTTTCAGCACCTGCCAGGAGGGCATGGCATTAAGCGTGGTATCAAGCCGGTGTTCGGGCGTGTTTTGCAGGCGTTGCTTGTCGTAATAAACCCAGAAGGCTACTGCTGCGGAGATAACTGCCACTGCGACTATAGGTGTCCACGCTCTTCTCATCGTTACGCATCCTTAATCCTTTAGCTATGCCGATTTACACCGGCACGCCGCTATGGAAGCGAAACTCGTTATCCGGTGTTGAGATAAGTGTGGCTTCAATTTCACCAAAAAGCTGTATCCGGGAAGAGATATCCTCGTCGCTGACCTGTTGGGCAAGCGTCAGATAGTCCTGATAATGCCGCGCCTCGGAGCGCAGCAGCGACAGGTAAAACTTCTGCAGATCGTCGTCGAGGAACGGTGCCAGCGCGGCGAAGCGTTCGCAGGAGCGGGCTTCGATATAGGCGCCGCAGATGAGCTTGTCGATCAGCGTCAGCGGCTCGTGGGTGCGCACGGCTTTCAGCATCCCTTTAGCGTAGCGACTGGCGGTGATTTTGACGTAGGGGATGTTGCGGGTCAGCATCGCCTCCCGCACCTGCCAGAAGTGGTGCAACTCCTCTTTAATCAGCAGCACCATGCTGTCGATGAGCGCCTGGCCCCAGGGGTCGTCGGTTTTCGGCATCACGCTTTTGCCAATCTGCTTATGCAGGGCGACGAAGTCCGGTTCCGGGCCTTCGCGGAAGGTAAAGGCTTCGTAGGGCTTGAGCCACTCGAGCAGCGCGTCGGCCCCGCTCTCGTCGGCGACGTATTTACGCACTAATAACAGCGCGGTCTGGGCGGCTTTGAGCTCGCACACCATATGGTCGGTGAGCAGCAGCGGCAGGTTCGCCGGGTCGCGGGCTTGATCAATCCATGCTTGCGGGGTCGGGCACTGGAGGAAGTGTAAAACAGGGGCGAGTATCTGCGGGTAGTCCATTATTTTTCCTGAAGCGACAGCCGAAGCTGCCGCAAATACACGTCGCCCTTCACGCTGCCTCTTCGTTGGCTGCCTTCGTTCACCCCAGTCACTTACTTATGTAAGCTCCTGGGGATTTACTCAGTTGCCGCCTCGATGCAACGCGAATGACTCGTGTATTGAATCAATTAGTGACGCACGCCGTCGTCATCTTCGTCGATGAAATCTTCGTCGTCTTCGTCACCCTCTTCGCCGTTCGGATCTTCGAAGTAGGTGCCCCAGCCGTCGTATTCCACTTCAAACTTCTCGGCCAGGTTCATCAGCTGTTCTACCTGGGCGTCGATCAGCTCTGCCTTCAGCGCGCCTTCGCTCAGGATGTCGCAGCAGATGACGGTGTCGCCCTCTTCCACTTCCAGCTCTTCCGGCTCGGTCACTTCATAACCCAGACGGAACGCTTCCACCGCCAGTTTCTCCAGCGCCTCGAAATCATCCGCAGAGAAATGGTGCTCGATGGTGTAGAGCGCATCCGGATCGCTGCCGTCTTCCAGCAGTTCTTCAATAATCAGTCGCGTCTCTTCGCGCTGTTCTTCCAGCAGTTCTGGGTTTGCCATGGCTCGTTCCTCTTTAAAGTGCGGCAGATACTTCTATTTTCACACACGGATGTGTTTGCCTCCACCTTTGTAAGAAAGATTTGTGCAACGGGGTTGCATGTGCATATTGATACAGATAAAGTGAATTTTAATTCAATAAGTGGCCTTTGCCATGTGAGGATAAAATGTCTGAACTGTATAAAAAACATTTCCTGAAATTGCTCGATTTTACCCCTGCACAGCTCACCTCTCTGCTTGCCCTGTCAGCAAAGCTGAAGTCCGATAAGAAAAAAGGGACAGAAGTACAGAAACTTACTGGCAAAAACATCGCGCTCATCTTCGAAAAAGACTCAACCCGCACACGATGCTCTTTCGAAGTTGCCGCATTTGACCAGGGCGCTCGCGTTACCTATCTCGGGCCGAGCGGCAGCCAGATTGGGCATAAAGAATCAATTAAAGATACCGCTCGCGTGCTGGGCCGGATGTACGACGGCATTCAGTATCGCGGCCACGGCCAGGAAGTTGTCGAAACCCTCGCGGAATTTGCCGGGGTGCCGGTGTGGAACGGGCTGACCAACGAGTTCCATCCCACCCAGCTGCTGGCGGACCTGCTCACCATGCAGGAGCATCTGCCGGGCAAGGCGTTCAACGAGATGGTGCTGGTCTATACCGGCGATGCGCGTAACAACATGGGTAACTCGATGCTGGAAGCAGCCGCGCTGACCGGGCTGGATCTGCGTCTGGTGGCACCCAAAGCCTGCTGGCCGGAAGAGAGCCTGGTGGCGGAGTGCAGCGCGCTGGCAGAAAAGAACGGCGGCAAAATCACCCTCACCGAAGATGTCGCGGCGGGCGTGAAGGGCGCGGACTTTATCTACACCGACGTCTGGGTGTCGATGGGCGAAGCCAAAGAGAAGTGGGCCGAGCGTATCGCCCTGCTGCGTGGCTATCAGGTGAATGCGCAGATGATGGCGCTGACGGGTAACCCGAATGTGAAGTTCCTGCACTGTCTGCCGGCGTTCCACGACGACCAGACCACGCTGGGTCAGCAGATGGCGAAAGAGTTCGATCTGCACGGCGGGATGGAAGTGACGGACGAGGTATTTGAATCGGCGGCAAGTATTGTATTTGACCAGGCAGAAAACCGGATGCACACCATTAAAGCGGTAATGGTCGCGACCCTGGGTGAATAACGGTTGCGTTTAAATAACGGGAGGGTTCTGGCCCTCCTGCTTTTCAAACTATCCGTTCGGGATATTATTAATTTGCTGTTACCCGCACCTTACCGTAGGGGCACTTTTTAAAAATACATTTAACCGGGGCATCGCACTGTTTGCTCTCCGGATCGCGATGGCCAGGGCATCTGGACATGTTGTGCATCACGCGCCACAGGGTGTGGCTGTATTTATCGATTTGCAGGATATTGATATCGCGTAGCTCGTCGTTCACGAATAAACGGTTATAAATCACCTTTATTTCATCGCCCGGTTTAAAAAGCTGCTCGCTGTTATACCACAGAATATATTTATGATTATGCTGAGTAAGAACTTTTGAAAATAACGTTCCTGTGGCCGGACTGGCAATAGTACCTAAAGTGATCCATGTTTTAGAAGCGGTCATCAAAATACCTTTTAAACGAGCATGCAGAAAGCGGAAAGCCATACGGTAAATAAGTGTAAAAGAACAATCAAAATGTGGTAATAGGTACAGCCTATCCTTTCAATCAAGGGTAATAAGCCTCAAAGTTTACTTAAGTCAAATTACAGCAGCATGAATATGACCCGGCGTAAAGAACCTGCCTCCCGCATCGATTGATTTTTCAGCGTAAACAGGGTACGTTTTGGCCCTGATTCCAGCGCGGATGTCCCGATCTTATGCCTATTATTCAATCTGTTGAACGTGCCTTACAGATCCTCGATCTGTTTAACGAACAGGCGACGGAACTCAAAATCACCGACATCAGTAAACAGATGGGCCTGAGTAAAAGTACGCTCCACTCGCTCCTCAAAACCCTGCAACTGCACGGCTATATCGATCAGAACCCGGAGAACGGTAAATATCGCCCCGGCATGAAGCTGGTCGAGCGCGGTCACTTTGTGGTGAGCACCATGGATATCCGTCAGAAAGCGAAGCACTTCCTGACGGCGCTGTCGGAACGTACCGGGCAGACCACCCATCTGGGCATTCTGGACGGGCGCGAAGGGGTCTATATCGAGAAGATTGAAGGCAAGCTGGCGGCCATCGCCTACTCGCGCATTGGCCGTCGCCTGCCGGTGCATGCTACCGCTATCGGCAAAGTGCTGATCGCCTGGCTGGGCGAGGCCGAGCTGAACACGCTGCTTGAGGGTTATCAGTACACAACCTTTACCCCGGCGACCCTGGCCTCCCGCGAGGCGCTGCTGGCCGCGCTGGCGCAGACCCGCGAGCAGGGTTATGCCCTCGACAGCGAAGAGAACGAGCAAGGGGTGCGCTGCGTGTCGGTCCCGGTGCGTAACCATGAATCCCGCGTCATTGCCGCCCTGAGCCTCTCCACCTTAACCTCCCGGGTGGACGACGAGGAGCTGGCCCGCTTCCGCGAGCAGTTGCAGGAGGCCGGGCGCCAGCTCTCACGCGCGCTGGGCTACCCGGCCTGAGCCGTTATACCGGCTCGTAAGTGAAGTAGTCGAAGTCGGCGTGACAGCCGTCACCGCTGATATCCTCGCAGTGCAGCCCCACAAACGCGCCGGTAAAGAAGCCTCGCCCGCCGATATAGTCATCCGACAGCTTCCACGCCTCGTACGTGACCGGCACGGTGTGCCACTGCTCCCCGTCAAAGGAGTAGCTGTAGCGGTAGACCAGGCGATCGACATCCACCCGCAGCCAGATGCTCTCTGCGCTCTCCGGCACCGGGATGGGCTGCTCGTGCAGCGGCCATGACGGCACGTTGTGGTCAAGCTGGATCACCTTGAGGGTTCTGCCCTGCCCCTCCTCATAGTCCACAAAGCAGTAGCTCCAGTTTTTGCTGTTGTAGTAGCAGGCCAGCCCCGCACTCTGCTGGAAGTGACGCGGGGCAAACTCCATCCGCGTTTCCGCCCGGAAGGTGAAGTGCTGCCAGCGGCGCGCCACGGTGGACTGGGTGAAGGTCGAGTTCAGCGAGTCGTTGCCGTACAGGCGTAAAAAGCCTTTACGGGCCCGCAGGGAGCCGAGGGAGTCGTCGAACGGAATGCGCAGGGTCTGCAGCTCCGGGTCGAGGCGCTCGCCGTCGAAGTCGTCACGCCAGTTGGTCTGCGCCACGGCGGGGCTCTCGGTCATCTGCGGGCCAGGCACCGTCAGTTGGGCATGCTTACCGCCTTCCACGTACGGCCAGCCGTCGCGCCATTCAATGCGCGCGATCCCCGTCTCACGCCCCAGGGAGCAGTATCCGCGCCCGCCGGAGCCCAGCAGCGGAATACCCGGCAGCCGCTGCGGGCGGCTGGTGAGATAAGCCATGTACCACTCTCCGGTGTGGGTCTGAAGCAGCGAGCCGTGGCCGCTTTTTTGCAGCGGGTTCTCCGGCAGGTGCCAGCTGGTCATCATCGTCACTTCCGGGTGTAGCTCGTAGGGCCCGTCGATGGTTTTTGAGCGCAGCACTACCACCGCGTGCTCATAGCTGGTGCCGCCTTCGGCGACCAGCAGATAGTACCAGCCATCCTTACGGTAGATATGCGCCCCTTCGGTGTAGCAGAGCGGCGTGCCGGTGAAGAGGGTTTTGCGCTCCGGCGACAGCGTGCAGGTCTGCGGATCGTACTCCTGCATCACGATGGTGTTATGCGGGTTGCTGTGGTGGCGCGGCCCCCACGGGCGGTAGATATAGTATTTTCGGCCATCGTCATCGTGGAACAGGGAGGGATCGAACCCGCCATTGCCCATCGGGATCGGCTCGCTCCACGGCCCCTCGATGGAGGGGGCGGTGACCAGGAAGTTGCGCCCGTTTTTCCACGGGGAGTCGACAATCTTCACATCGGTATAGAGCAGCCAGAACTGCCCATCGGCGTAGCTCAGGCACGGCGCCCAGATGCCGCCGGAGTCCGGGTTGCCCTTCATGTCCAGCATCGACACGCGATCCAGCGGAGTGCTTACCAGCCGCCAGTTCTTCAGATCCCGGGAGTGGTAGATGCGTACGCCCGGGAACCACTCGAAGGTAGAGGTAGCGATGTAGTAATCCTCGCCCTGGCGACACATCGACGGGTCGGGGTTAAAGCCGGTCAGAATCGGGTTGGTAATGGTGTACATAGTGCCTCCTCCTTAATGAGATGCTGCCGTTGCCGCGGCGGGAATGGCTTCGCCCTGCGCTGCGCGATGTTTGAGTAACTGCTGGCTGATGGCTTCCACCCGCGCATCGGTGAGTTTGTAAAACGACAGCATGATGAACATGCCCACGTAGAGCGCCACTGGCACCACGCAGAACAGAATTTTGATGGTGGTGAGCACCTCTACCGGCTGCACGCTGCTGCTGGCGGAGTAGTTCACGTATGCCAGGATCCAGCCCACCACCGCGCCGCCAATCGCCAGGCCGATCTTCAGGCTGAACAGGTAGGTGGAGAACACCAGCCCGTCCAGACGACGGCCGCTGCGGCTCTCTTCGTAATCCACCACGTCGGAGGCCATCAGCCATTGCAGCGGCGTGGTGGTGTTAAAGACAAACAGGAACACGATGTTGAGGGCAAAGATCAAAGCGATATGCTCGGCCGGGGTGAAGAAGATCAGCAGGCTGATCAGGGAGTAAGCGACGATGATCCACTTGAAGGCCTTAACCCGGTCGAAACGGCCCAGCAGACGGGAAGAACAGAGCGAGCCAAACATGGTGGCGATGCTGCCGTAGAGCAGGAACTGGGTCGCCAGCTCCGGATGATCCATCACATATTTCACAAAGTAGAGCGTTGCCCCGCCGCGCACCACGTTAGAGCAGGTCGCCATCATTTTGAAGGCGCACATGATCCGCCACTGGCTGTTGCCGAGCAGCAGCTTCAGATCTTTCGCCACCGACGATCCCGGCTGCACCTCAAAGGTGTAGCGCTCTTTGGTGGTGAAGAAGCAGACGAACAGCAGCACCACGCCGCAAAGCCCCAGCACACACATCGCGCCGAAGTAACCCAGCTGCTCGTTGCCTTTCCCGATGATCCCCACCAGCGGCAGGGCAATGCCGCTGATCGCCAGCGATCCCGCCGCAGCAAGGAAGAAACGCCAGGACTGCATGGCATGACGCTCCTTCGGATCGGCGGTGATCACCCCCGGCATGGCGCAATAGGGTACGTTCACGAAGGTATAGACCAAGGTCAACAGGATGTAGGTGACGCAGGCGTAAATCACTTTGCCATTGGCAGAGAAGTCCGGCGTGTAGAAGGTGAGCATGCAGACGAGGCCAAACGGGATAGCGCCCCACAGCAGGAACGGACGGAACTGGCCGTAACGGGTGCGGGTACGGTCCACCAGCAGCCCCATCAGCGGGTCGGTTACCGCATCCAGCACGCGGGAGACTAAAAACAGCGTGCCCATAATCCCGGCGGATAAACCAAACACATCGGTGTAGAAATAGGCCAGCAGAAACATGGTCGCCTGCCAGACAAAGCCGCAGGCAGTGTCACCCAGCCCGTAGCCAATTTTATCTTTCATGGTTAATGGCATCATCAGAAATACACCCTTATTTAGTGTGCTGAATTCACAATAACGTGTTAATAGAGTGTAATAAGCTGATTAATTTATCAGCAATGGCCATATCTTATTTCTTAATTACGTTATTTTGCTTTTGTGACACTGCTCGATATATATCAAATGACTGTTTTAAAAGCGTAAAAATAAATAAATTGCAGGCATGAAAAAGCCGTCCACGGAATATTTTCCGTAGACGACAAGAGCGATAAATATAATTAAATACCGAGCGCTTTTTTACCGGCGTTAATAACCTCGATGATTTTATCCGTGTCGTAAATACACCCTTTCCAGGTGCCGCCGCTCACCGACTGTAATGCCGCCCACAGACGCGTATCGTCGGGTAAAAATTCATGGGCATGCAGTTCAGGATGCGGCTGGCGACGTGCCAGTTCAATGGCGCCCTCTTCCGGAGTGAGCGGCGTCAGTGGCGTGCCGATAAAGTTCACGCTGCCGGTCAGGGTAAGACGGTCCACCACAATCTCGATGATGTCGTTATCGCGCAGCTTACCAATCGGCCCACCGGCCAGCGCCTCGGGGGCCACATGGCCAAAACAGGCCCCGGTGGAGACGCCAGAGAAGCGGGCATCGGTGATCAGCGAGACCGTTTTACCCCAGGAAACATGCTTCAGCGCCGAGGTGAGCTGGTAGGTCTCCTCCATGCCGGTGCCGGACGGCCCGCCGCCGATCACCACCATGATGTCGCCCTGGGCGATCTCGCCGTTTTTGATTGCCTTGATCGCCCGGGCTTCCGAGACGAACACCCGCGCCCGGCCGGTATGACGGTAAACGCCATCCTCACCCACCACCGACGGGTCGATGGCCGTGGCTTTGATCACCGATCCCTCCGGCGCGATGTTGCCCACCGGGAAGGCTACTGTGGAGGTGAGCCCGCGGGCGTTTGCGCGCTCCGGCGGCAGGATCACATCATCCGGATCGACGCCGTCCTGCTCGCGCAGGCACTGGCGGAAGCGTTCCCGCCGCTCAGAGCCCTGCCACCAGTCGAGGTTTTCCCCTACCGTCTGGCCGGTAACGGTCATGGCATCCAGATGCAGCAGACCGAGATCGCGCAGATGGAGCATCACTTCCGGCACGCCGCCCGCGAGGAAGGCCCGCACCGTCGGGTGGTAATCCGGCCCGTTCGGTAATACGCTCACCAGCCGCGGCACCTTGCGGTTGATGCGCGTCCAGTGCTCCACGTCCGGAATAGTGCAACCCGCTGCGTGGGCAATGGCGGGGATATGCAGCAGCAGGTTAGTGGAGCCGCCAAAGGCGGCATGGATCACCATCGCGTTTTCAATCGCTTTATCGGTGAGGATATCGCGGGTGGTGATGCCGCGGTTATCCAGCTCAATCACCGCCCGCGCGGACTGACGGGAGATCTCCAGCCATACGTCCTGCCCTGACGGGGCCAGCGCCGAATGGGGCAGCGCGAGACCTAAGGCTTCCGCCACCACCTGCGAGGTGCCTGCGGTGCCGAGAAACTGGCAGCCGCCGCCCGGTGTGGCGCAGGCGCGGCAGCCCAGCTCGGCGGCCTCCTGCAACGAGAGTTCATGGTTGGCGTAACGCGCCCCGATGGTCTGCACCTTGCCGGCATCTTCGCCGAAGGTTGGCGGCAGCGTGGCCCCGCCCGGCACCAGAATGGTCGGCAGAGTATGCATCGCGGCCAGGGCGATCATGGTGGCAGGCAGCCCTTTGTCGCAGGTAGCGACGCCAATCACCGCCCGGCGCGTGGGTAGGGAGCGGATCAGACGACGAAACACGATGGCCGCATCGTTGCGGTACGGCAGGGAGTCAAACATGCCGTGGGTGCCCTGGGAGCGGCCATCACACGGGTCGCTGACAAACGCGGCGAACGGGATCCCGCCGTTGCGGGTGATCTCTTTTGCCGCCGCCTGCATCTGCAGGCCAATCTCCCAGTGACCGGTGTGGTAACCCAGCGCCACCGGGCGGCCATCTCCCGCGCGGATCCCGCCCTGAGTGCCGATAATCAGCACCTCTTTGCCGGTGAGTTTGTTGGCATCCCAGCCCATCCCGGCGTTCTGCGTCATGCCAAACAGATTGCCGCTGGGGGATTCCATCAGCATCTGCGGGGTCAGGGGCAGCGCCCCCTGCGGCCCCGCCGCGTGGGTGATCACCGAATAGAAGGCGTCATCCTGCGGGGTAAAAATGGTTTCTATCGACATCGTAACCTTCCGGTTCAGCAGAGCTTGAGCTGTTGCAGCAGCGTTTTCAGCTGCGCCTTGCGCGTGTCATCCAGCGGCCCGGCAGGCGGCAGCACGTGGGTGGAGACCGGGCGCACGCACAGGGAAATCGCCTCTTTGATCACGTTCACAAACGGCGTATCCAGCTGATACATCTGCGGGATTTGCAGCAGGGTCTGATGATACTGCGCCGCCCGGGCCAGGTCGCCGTCGCGGAAAGCCTGCAACAGGTTGACTGACACCTGCGGGGCAAAGTTACCGCTGGCGGAGATTGCCCCGTCGCCCCCCAGCAGCAGGGTGTTGAACAGGTGATCGTCGTAACCGCACAGCACCACAAACTGCGGGTGCGCCGCTTTGACGGTGAGGACCATGCTGCGCAGATGGGCCACCGAGTCGATGGTGTCTTTAATGCCCACGATATTGGCCCGGGAGTCCACCAGGGTTTTAACCAACTGCGGGGTCAGATCCTGCCCGGTCAGGGCCGGGAAGTTATAGAGGATCACCGGCAGGGTGACGCTGTCGGCCACCTGTTCGAAGTAGCGGATCAGGTTCGCTTCCGACACTTTCCAGTAATAGGGATTGATCACCACGATGCCGTCGGCACCGGCCTGCTGGGCGTGCTGGCTCAGCTCGATGGTTTCCCGGGCGTTAGTGCCTCCGGTACCGATAAGTACCGGCACACGACCCTTCACGTGCGCGATGGCAAATTCGGCGATCGCTTTGCGCTCCGCGGTGTTGAGCTGGGAAAACTCCCCGCCGCTGCCTAAAAAGAACAGGCCATCGACACCGGCGTCGATCATATGGTCGATAAGCGCGGCGCTGCCCTGCTCATCCAGCTTGCCGTCGGCGGTGAAGAGGGTGGAGACAGGGGGAATAATGCCCGAGAACTGCACGGTCTGCTGCATGAGAACTCCTTGCTGACTCATTTTGTTCTACATTATAGAACATCGTTCGTTTATTTAACTTTTATACTAGAACGCGAAGAAAGCGAAGGACAATCAGGTAACACGAGGGTGTGTCGGTTTTTTAAGCTTGATCACAGAACGGAATGAAAGGATGAAACTCCCTCTCCCGACGGGAGAGGGGAAAGGCGTCAGGCCACCAGCATCTTCACAACCACTTTGCGCACCTGCGCCGGGTTGCCCACCGCGCACAGCGGCTTGTGGACTTCGCCGGGATAGAAGACCACGAAATCACCTTCGCTCAGCACCACGGTTTTCTCCTGCTCGCCTTCCGGCAGGAAAGCGATGTCTTTATCCGCCAGCCAGTCGGTGTCCGGCGTGCCGTTTGGCAGGGTGCTGAAGGTCATCCCTTCCTGGCCTTTCAGGACGATCTGAATGTCCAGATAACGGGCGTGGTACTCCGCGCGACGCTCGGCGAACGGCTGGGTCATATCTTCGGAAACCAGATAGAACAGGTTGTTGCCGTCGATGTCGTGTTTACCGGTCGGGGTAGCATCGGTCACGTGCGTTTTAACGTGTTCGATCGCCTGACGCAGCTCTTGTGGCAGCCAGGCCTGGAGATTATGAATATTACCAACGATCATGTTTAAACCCTCAATATAAAACACCGTTTCATTTTAAACTTTTATACGAGAATTTCAGCTGCCATACCACCACTTTTTGACCGGGATTTGCACTTGCGCATAACCATGCACGCCCAACCGTTTTCGCTGCGTAAAGTGTGCATTATTCGCTTGATCCGCGGGTCAGGCTGCGTATAATGCCCCACAATTTGCCAGGAGGAAGCATGCTCAAACATGTTCGACAGAGTGCCCCAGCGCGTCTTAAAGCAGACGCTGGCCTGCTGTTTTTCTTCCCGTTGCGATCCCTATTCCAGAAGCCCCTCATTTGAGGGGCTTTTTTTTGCCCGGCGTCAGGAGATAAAAATGAATCCGCTTTATCAAAAACACATCATTTCCATCAACGACCTCAGCCGTGAAGAGCTGGAGCTGGTTCTGGCAACCGCGGCAAAACTGAAAGCCAATCCACAACCGGAGCTGCTGAAGCACAAGGTGATCGCCAGCTGCTTCTTCGAAGCCTCCACCCGTACTCGCCTGTCGTTTGAGACCTCTATCCACCGCCTTGGGGCGAGCGTGGTGGGCTTCTCCGACAGCAGCAACACCTCGCTCGGTAAAAAAGGCGAAACCCTGGCGGACACCATCTCGGTCATCAGCACCTACGTTGACGCCATCGTCATGCGTCACCCGCAGGAGGGTGCAGCCCGCCTGGCGACCGAGTTTTCCGGCGGTGTTCCGGTGTTGAACGCCGGTGACGGCGCCAACCAACATCCAACCCAAACCCTGCTGGATCTGTTCACCATTCAGGAGACCCAGGGCCGCCTGGAGAACCTGAATATCGCCATGGTCGGCGACCTGAAATATGGCCGTACCGTCCACTCCCTGACCCAGGCGCTGGCAAAATTCAATGGCAACCGCTTCTACTTTATCGCCCCGGACGCGCTGGCGATGCCGCAGTACATCCTCGATATGCTCGATGAGAAAAACATTCAGTGGAGCCTGCACGCCAGCATCGAAGAGGTGATGGGTGAAGTGGATATTCTCTATATGACCCGCGTGCAGAAAGAGCGTCTGGATCCATCGGAGTACGCCAACGTGAAGGCGCAGTTCGTCCTGCGCGCCAGCGACCTTGAAGGCGCACGCGACAATATGAAGGTGCTGCACCCGCTGCCGCGTATCGATGAGATCACCACCGACGTGGATAAAACGCCGCACGCCTGGTACTTCCAGCAGGCCGGAAACGGCATCTTCGCCCGTCAGGCGTTACTGGCACTGGTTCTGAATCGCGATTTAGCTCTGTAAGGGAAATGACAATGACACACGATAACAAACTCCAGGTCGAAGCCATCAAGCGCGGCACCGTAATTGACCACATCCCTGCGCAGGTGGGCTTTAAGCTGCTGACCCTGTTCAAACTGACCGAAACCGACCAGCGCATCACCATTGGCCTGAACCTGCCCTCCGGCGAGATGGGCCGCAAGGACCTGATTAAAATCGAGAACACCTTCCTGACCGATGAGCAGGTTAACCAGCTCTCCCTGTATGCTCCGGAAGCGACCGTTAACCGCATCGACGACTACGAAGTGGTGGGCAAATCCCGCCCGAGCCTGCCGGAGCGCATCGAGAGCGTGCTGGTGTGCCCGAACAGCAACTGCATCAGCCATGCTGAGCCAGTAAACTCCAGTTTTGCAGTGAAAAAACGCGCGAATGATATCGCACTTAAATGCAAATACTGTGAAAAAGAGTTTTCACATAATGTGGTGCTGGCCAACTAATTGAGGTGGCAATGCATGCCTGGCTTTCTATAATGGCCGGGACTTTTCGTATTCATTCAGGAGAAATCATGACCAAAGTACTCGCGACGGAAAATGCACCTGCAGCTATCGGCCCTTACGTTCAGGGCGTTGATCTTGGCAGCATGATCATCACCTCCGGCCAGATCCCGGTGAACCCAAAAACCGGTGATGTGCCAGAAGATGTCTCCGCTCAGGCGCGTCAGTCGCTGGAAAACGTCAAAGCGATCGTTGAATCCGCTGGCCTGAAAGTGGGCGATATCGTTAAGACAACCGTATTCGTAAAAGATCTCAACGACTTTGCTACCGTTAACGCCACCTATGAAGCCTTCTTCGCCGAGCATAACGCCAGCTTTCCGGCGCGCTCCTGCGTGGAAGTGGCGCGTCTGCCAAAAGATGTGAAGATCGAAATCGAAGCGATTGCCGTGCGTCGCTAATAGTTGATTTTAATATGCAAAAGGCAGCCCGGGCTGCCTTTTTTATTTTGTTAATACACAGCCATAAATAGACTTCAAGCATTTTCATCATTATTTTTCATCACCGATTGAAATGATCAATTTTTTATTCCAGGGGAAACTGACCCTGCCCAAAAAATTATTAGTCCCTTTTAATGGAATAAAAAATGAAACTGTCTAAAATTGCGTTGGCACTTGCCACACTCACGGTTGCTTCATCGGCTTTAGCACATGGCTATGTAGAATCTCCAGCCAGCCGCGCTTATATGTGTAAGCTTGGTAAAAATATTGATTGTGGTTCTGTTCAGTGGGAACCGCAGAGCGTTGAACGCACCTCTGGCTTCCCAACTGGCGCGCTGCCGCCGGATGGACAGCTGGCCAGCGCCGGTATTACGCAGTATTCTCAGCTCGATCGTCAGAGCCTGAACGCATGGACCAAAACTCCGATTACTGCCGGTAAAAATACCTTTACCTGGTATCATACTGCTCCACATAAAACCACCAACTGGCGTTGGTATATTACTAAACAAGACTGGAATCCAAATAAACCGCTGACCCGCGATCAATTTGAATCCACGCCATTCTGTACTGTAAATGGTAATGGCCAGGCACCAGCTCAGCGTCAGGAAATGACCTGTAATGTGCCACAGCGTACCGGCTACCAGGTTATTTACGCGGTATGGGAAATTGCCGATACCACTAACAGCTTCTACCAGGCTATCGACGTTGATTTCGGTAACGGCGGCAACGTGATCCCTGACGAAACCCCGGCTCAGGTATCCGAGTGGACGAAAACCCTGAACGGCCAGATCGCCGGTAATAACGTCAATGCAGGCGATAAAGTGATTGCCCGCTTCTTCGATGCTAATGGCGAAGTGGTCTCCATGCGCACCGAACTGACCATCTCCTCCGCTTCCCAGGGTCAGGCAAGCCAGTGGTCTTATGACCTGGCGCAGGCAATCAACGCCGCGCACAGCGATGTTCGCGTAGGTGTTAAAGATGAGAGCGGTGTGGTGAACCCGGTTCACGGCGCGAACAACGTCTATGTGAAAGATGGCAGCAACCTGAAATCTGTCGCGATCTCCTATGAAGAGCAGCAGGCTCAGGTGAGTGAAGATATCGCCGTCACCAACGTGCGGTTCTCCAAAATCAAGAACGGCGCAGCAACCGTGACCTTCCACGTGAATACCCAGGGCGATGTGAGCCTGGAAGCGCGTGCGATGAACCACGCGGGTGCGGAAAAAGGTTACCTGAAGCAGGAGATGAATAACGCCAACCAGGACGTGACCATGAACCTGACTGACGTGACTGCTGGTCACCACATGCTGAAATACTTCGCCACCAACAAAGATGGCGTAATGTTCGCGCAGGACGTGATCGACATGATGCTGGAGAACGAAGCGTCATCCGGTACTACAGGTAAATATGACTATACCTTCCCGCAGAACATCGCTTCCTACAAAGCGGGCACCGTGGTACTGCAGCCGAAAGACGGCAAAACCTACCAGTGTAAGAAAGCACCTTACAGCGGCTACTGCGTGCAGTACGCTCCAACTGCTAACCAGTTCGAACCGGGTGTAGGTTCTCACTGGCAGATGGCGTGGACCCTGAAGTAATAGGCTCTCCTGATGCCCGGTGAACAGGCCGGGCACAGGGGTCCGTGGTCTGTTTGCCGGGTTGCGGCTTCGCCTTACCCGGCCTACGGATCCGAATTTTAGTCAGCCCGGTAAGCGTAGCGCCACCGGGCGTTTTTTTACTGATTGCGCGTCGCGCGCAGCAGTTTCTCCAGCGGATAGACCGCCGCAATCACTACTTCATCCTGAATCTGCGCCGCCTTATCCAGCTCGCCCTGAATCGACGCAATCTCCGTATCATCCAGCGTCCCCTGACGCGCCACCAGATCCGTTAAGCGCAACCCAATCGCCGCCAGCTTGTCCACCGTCTGGATCACCGGCGTTATCGCCTTCAGCTGATAACTGTTTTCGGCCAGCGCCAGCACGTCCGGCGTATTGTTCTGCCAGCGGTTAAAGAGATGGCGCAGCGACTCCGCGCTTTCGCTATCCTCAGCATCGCTCACCAGCCGCTCCACCCAGCGGTTCATCTGCCGCACCTGGTTGCTCTCCGGCGCGAGCGCGTCGGCCAGACGATTTAGCGGCTCAAACAGATCGTAGTTCCCGGCCTGGAACTTCAGATGGTTACGGGTGTAATAGTGCGCAGGCTCCAGCGCCTGGGCGAGGATCGTCAGCGGCAGCGTGTCGGTGGTGTTCCCCAGACGCGTGAACTGTACCTGCTGGCGGGCATGCTGCTGCAAACCTACCGACACCGTCGACCAGCTATCCATCGCCTGCAGGCGGGTATACATGTTGTCGATATCCTTCACCTCCTGCGCCGACCACAGGCGTTCCGCCACTGCAAATGTCCGCGGCCACAGTTTGATATCCAGCACCGGCGCCGCGACGTTTTCCGCCCATAGCGCCGCCTCGCCGCCCAGCAGATTAGCCTGCTGGCTGGCATCCGGCACCGCCGGGGCGATCCCTTCCGGCACCGCATCCAGCCGCTGGCCTGTCACCGGATAACGGCTGTTACCCAACAGGAAATAGCCGTCAATCTTGTCCTCTTTCACCGTCACTACCGGGCGGGTCTCCCCCATCCAGGTATCGACGGTGAAGCTCACCTGATTGTCGCTGCGCCAGACGATATCCTGCACCGCCCGCCGCGATTTGCCGCTGAAATCGATAAAGCCGCGCCAGCCCGCATCGCCTTTTATCAGGGTAAAACTGCCCTCCAGCGGCTTGCCCTTCAGGCGCGGCAGGGTGAAGGACCAGCTCTGGGCGCTGTCGCTGTCGGTAATGACATCCACATTGTTCAGCCCCTGGGGCACGATCTCATTGCGGTAGTGATAGGCAGCGTACTGGGGCTGATCGAGATAGAACCCGGTAGAGAGGATCCCTTTGTAGCCCTGCTTCGCCACCTCCCCCAGTGCGTCCTGCCCCTGCCAGGACTGGATCAGAATGCTTTTGGGCAGATCCGGGTGGAAGATCTCATCCCAGCCCACCATCTGGCGCTGATTTTTCTCGAGGATCGTCTCCAGCTTGCGGTTGAAGTACGCCTGCAACGCATGACTGTCGGCCAGCTTGTTGTCGCGCATAAATTGCTGGATGGCGGGATTCGCTTTCCACTGGGTGTCGTCCACCTCATCGCCGCCGATATGCAGATAGGGATCCGGGAAGATCGCCGCCAGTTCAGCGATCATCGCGCCAGCGAAAGTGTAAGTTGCCTCCTTGGTGGGATCCATCACCGGCTTGAGCACGCCCCACTGGCGCTCCATCTCGTACGGACCCGGGGCGCTCATCAGCTCCGGATAGGCCACTGCGATGGCCGACGCATGGCCGGGCATGTCAATCTCTGGCACCACGCGAATACCACGCGCGGTGGCGTAGCGCACCACGTCACGCATCTGATCCTGGGTATAGAACAGCCCGTCACTGGCGAGCTCGGTCAGTTTCGGGTAGCGCTTCGAGGCAAACCGCCAGCCCTGATCGTCGGTTAAGTGCCAGTGCAGCACGTTGAGTTTCGCCGCCGCCATGCCGTCGATCTGGCGTTTGATGTCCTCCAGCGGAATAAAGTGGCGGGCCGAATCAAGCAGCAGGCCGCGCCACGAGAAGCGCGGGGCATCTTCAATGGTCACCCACGGTACAGAGGTATTTTCCGGGCCGTTCTGCACCAGCTGAAGCAGGGTCTCCATTGCCCGCAGCGCGCCGAAGCGGGTGTTGGCGGTAATGTTCACCCCGCTGGCATCGACGGTGAGTTTGTAGCTTTCATCGCTGTCCGGTTTCGGCAGTGGTGCCACCTTGCGGGCGATGGCGATGGTCACCGTCGGTTTTTCCGGCTTATCGGCCTGCGGCTGGAGCGTCCAGCCGGTTTGCAGCGCCACCCGCTGGCGCAAACGTGCCACCGCGTCGCCAAGATCGTCCCCGGAGACGCTCACCTGGAAGTTATTGTTAATGACCAGTGCGCCCTGGGTGGCGGGACGTTCGACCTTTGCAGGCCAGGGCATCAGGGGAAGATCGCCTGCGGGAGCCGCAAACGCAGAAAAGCCGAGCATAAGCCCGGCGGTTAAGAGGCTGTACCGTAACATGAATGTTCCTTATTTGACGGGCCGAAAAAGGCAAAACATTCTGTTAACATGTGCGCAAATTTGCGTCAAGCGCGGCGGATGATGGCGATCACAGGTTGTTGAATTTGGGAAGAAAGCCAGTAGCCGGGTAAGCGCAGCGCCACCCGGCAAAAATCACTGCCACCCGTACCGGCGGCTATAAAACCCTTTCACCAGCTGCGTCAGCGTCATATACCCGGCGAGGATCGCCACCAGCCACGGGAAGTAGCTGAGCGGCAGCGCCTGCAGTTGCAGATAGCCCGCAAGCCCCGAGAACGGCAGCGCGATACCGAGCACCATCACCAGCCCCGTCATCACAATCAGCGGCCAGGCGGCGCGGCTCTGGAGGAACGGAATGCGCCGGGTGCGGATCATATGCACAATCAGCGTTTGCGACAGCAGCCCCACCACGAACCAGCCGGACTGGAACAGGGTCTGCTGTTCTGGGGTGTTGGCGTGGAACACAAACCACATCAGGCAGAAGGTCAGAATGTCGAAGATGGAGCTGATCGGGCCGAAAAAGAGCATAAAACGGCCCAGTTCTGCTGGCTCCCAGCGCTGCGGCTTCTGGATCTGATCGTCGTCGACGTTATCAAACGGGATCGCCACCTGCGAGATGTCGTACATCAGGTTCTGGATCAGCAGATGCAGCGGCAGCATCGGCAGGAACGGCAGAAACGCGCTCGCCACCAGGACGCTGAAGACGTTGCCGAAGTTGGAGCTGGCGGTCATTTTGATGTACTTGAGCATATTGGCGAAGGTGCGGCGGCCTTCGATCACTCCCTCCTCCAGCACCATCAGGCTCTTCTCCAGCAGAATGATATCCGCCGCCTCCCGGGCGATATCCACCGCCCCGTCGACCGAGATCCCGATATCCGCCGCACGCAGCGCGGGGGCGTCGTTAATGCCGTCGCCCATAAAGCCCACCACGTGCCCCTCGCGCTTCAGCAGGGTGACAATGCGCTCCTTGTGCATCGGGGTCAGGCGGGCAAAGAGCGTGGTGCGTTGGGCAAGCAGAGCCAGCGCGTCGTCAGAGAGGGCTTCTATCTCGCTGCCTGTCACTACTTCGCCTGCATCCAGCCCCACGTCGCGGCACACTTTCGCCGCCACCAGCTCGCTGTCGCCGGTGAGGATTTTCACCGTGATGCCGCTCTCTTTCAGCGCCTTTAACGCCGGTGCGGTGGTCTCTTTCGGCGGATCGAGGAAGGCGATATACCCTTCGAGGATTAAATCGGATTCGTCGATACGCTGATAGTCACCTTCCCGCGCGGGCAGGAACTTGCTGGCGACCGCCACCACCCGCAGCCCCTGGCGGTTCAGGTTGTCGGTGACGCGTTTGATGCGTCGCAGCATGGTCTCATCCAGGGGAACAATTTCACCGTGATGCCGCACCTGGGTCGACACATTCAGGATCTCCTGTAATGCCCCTTTGCAGATCAGCTGATGCACGCCCTGCTCTTCACTCACCACCACCGACATGCGGCGGCGTTCGAAATCAAAGGGGATCTCATCCACCTTCTGCCAGCGGGATGAAAGGGCACGGGCGGTGGCCTCATCCACCCCTTCCAGCACCGCCACGTCGAGCAGGTTTTTCAACCCGGTCTGGTAGTGGCTGTTCAGCCAGGCTGTTTCCAGCACCCGCTCGCAGATCTTGCCTGCGATGTCGGTGTGGTGCTCCAGCACGATCTTGTCCTGGGTCAGGGTGCCGGTTTTATCGGTGCAGAGGATATCCATGGCGCCAAAGTTCTGGATGGCGTCCAGGTGCTTGACGATCACCTTCTGCTTCGAGAGCTTCACCGCCCCACGCGCCAGGGTCGAGGTGACAATCATCGGCAACATCTCCGGGGTGAGCCCCACCGCCACCGAGAGGGCGAATAGCGCGGCCTCCCACCAGTCGCCTTTGGTGTAGCCGTTAATCAGCAGCACGATGGGGGTCATCGCCAGCATAAAGCGGATCAGCAGCATGCTGACGCGGCCAATTCCCTGCTGGAAGGCGTTGGGTTCGCTCTCCTGCTCGCTGACGCGCCCGGCCAGCTGCCCAAACCAGGTGTTGCCCCCGGTGGCAATGACCATCGCCTGCGCCGTGCCGCTGACCACCGTGGTGCCCATAAAGCAGAGGGTGTCGCACTCCAGCGGGTTTTTCTGCTGCGGATCGCGGCTGTGGGCGACTTTCTCTACCGGCAGGGATTCGCCGGTCAACGACGCCTGGGCCACGAACAGGTCGCGGGCCTGGATAATACGTAAATCTGCCGGGATCATGTCCCCGGCCGCCAGCTTCACCAGATCCCCCGGCACCAGCTGGTCAATGGGGATCTCCTGCCAGCCGCTTTCCCCTTTGTCGTTGAGGGTACGCAGGACGGTGGCGGTGTTGCTGACCATCGCCTTCAGGGCATCCGCCGCGCGGGTGGAGCGGGCCTCCTGAATAAAGTTCAGCAGCGTGGAGATGCCCACCATCAGGGCGATCACCCCGGCGGCAAACAGGTCTTCGGTGGCATAAGAGATAAGACCAAGCACCGTCAGCAGCAGGTTAAAAGGGTTGCGGTAGCAGGCCCACAGATGCACCCACCAGCGGGCCGGTTGTTGCGCCGGGATGGTGTTTTCGCCGTGAAGAGCGCGGGTAGCCTGAACCTCGGTGGCGGTGAGCCCTTCCGGGTGGCTGCCAAACGTCCGCCACAGGGCGGGCTCATCCATGGCGGCAATCTGCAGGCAGTGGGCGGCAAGGGTGGCGGGGATAGCGGCATCGCTTTTGCCGGTTGCCATAGGGGTGCGCTGCACCAGACGGCGCGGCAGGTGACGGCTCAGCCGGGCAAACAGCTGCTGTGTGAAATTTTTGAACATAACAAGTCCCCCGCACCCGCAAAAAACGGGCGCAGTTTTGCCTTCAGACGTGACAGAGCCATATCTGAGCGGCGATATCAGTTATGCAGGGACGCGGGAATACGTCACTGCCCTACGCATCCGGTAAGGCAGTGAAAAGGCTTACCGGAGTGAACGGGTTCTCCCTGTCGGGAGAGGGGTGGGATCGGGATCCATACAGCCTCCGGTAAGAAAAAAAGGTAAGTCGGTGCGCACTATAGCGTTTTAGCCATACCGCGTACGGCAATTCGGGCGGTATGATAACGGCCGGGTATTAAACCAAACGTAAACCAGACATTGCCCATTGCACAACCCGGGACCCGACTTAGGATTAATGATTATTTCATTGATGCATAACAGGATATAAAGCATGCAGAACCGCCTCACCATTAAAGATATTGCGCGTCTGAGCGGCGTGGGTAAGTCCACCGTCTCACGGGTGCTGAACAACGAAAGTGGTGTCAGCCAGCGCACGCGCGAACGGGTCGAGGCGGTTATGAACCAGCACGGTTTTTCCCCTTCCCGCTCGGCGCGCGCCATGCGTGGGCAGAGCGATAAAGTGGTGGCGATCATCGTCACCCGTCTGGATTCGCTTTCAGAGAACCTGGCCGTACAGACCATGCTGCCCGCCTTCTATGAGCAGGGCTACGATCCGATCATGATGGAGAGCAAGTTCTCGCCGCAGATGGTGGAAGAGCACCTCGGCATGCTGAAACGCCGCAACATTGATGGCGTGGTGCTGTTTGGCTTTACCGGCATCAATGAAGAGATGCTCATCCCCTGGAAGCCGTCGCTGGTGCTGATGGCGCGGGATGCCCGCGGGTTTGCCTCAGTATGCTATGACGACGAAGGGGCGATTCTCACCCTGATGCAGCGCCTGTATGAGAGCGGCCATCGCCATATCAGCTATCTCGGCGTGCCGCACAGCGATGTTACCACCGGTCAGCGCCGTCATGCTGCCTACCTCGCGTTTTGTAAACAGCACGCGCTCCCCGCCGTAGCCGCGTTACCCGGCCTTGGCATGAAGCAGGGTTATGAAAAGGTGGCCGACGTGCTGACCCCGCAGACCACCGCCCTGCTCTGTGCCACGGATACTCTGGCTCTGGGCGCAAGTAAGTACTTACAAGAACAGCGAATCGATAACCTGCAGCTGGCGAGCGTGGGCAATACGCCGCTGATGAAGTTCCTGCACCCGGAGATCATCACCGTCGATCCCGGCTACGCCGACTCCGGTCGTCAGGCCGCCAGGCAATTGATTGAGCAGATTAACGGCCGTAGCGAACCCCGCAAGATCGTCATTCCCGTCGCCCTCTCCTGAGCGTCATAAGACGCTTTATTGTGATCCTCGCCCGATTTCGGGAACGTTCCCATTTTCCGAATTATGCTGAAAGAGTAGGCTTGCCCCCAGTCCATAACCCCTACCATCTGTCATGAGGTTTCATGATGAGCAAAGTAAAACAAACGGATATCGACCAGCTGATCGTGCTGGTTGGCGGACGTGACAATATCGCCACAGTCAGCCACTGCATTACCCGCCTGCGTTTTGTGCTGAACGACCCGGCCAAAGCCAACCCGAAAGCGATCGAAGAGCTATCGATGGTGAAAGGCTGCTTCACCAACGCCGGACAGTTCCAGGTGGTGATCGGCACCGAGGTGGGCGACTACTACAAGGCGCTGCTGGCCACCACCGGTCATTCATCGGCGGATAAAGAGCAGGCCAAAAAGGCCGCGCGCCAGAATATGAAGTGGCATGAACAGCTCATTTCACATTTCGCGGAAATTTTCTTCCCGCTGCTGCCGGCGCTGATCAGCGGCGGCTTGATCCTCGGCTTCCGTAACCTGATTGGCGATGTGCCAATGAGCGGCGGCAAAACCCTGGCGCAGATCTACCCGGCGTTGCAGAGCATCTATGACTTCTTGTGGCTGATTGGCGAGGCGATCTTCTTCTATCTGCCGGTAGGGATCTGCTGGTCGGCGGTGCGCAAAATGGGCGGTACGCCAATCCTCGGCATCGTACTGGGCGTAACGCTGGTCTCTCCGCAGTTAATGAACGCTTACTTACTTGGTCAGCAGGTACCTGAGGTGTGGAACTTCGGCCTGTTCACCATCGCCAAAGTGGGCTATCAGGCGCAGGTGATCCCGGCCCTGCTCGCGGGCCTGGCGCTGGGGATGATTGAAACCCGTCTTAAGCGTATGGTGCCAGACTACCTCTACCTGGTGGTGGTGCCGGTCTGCTCCCTGATCCTCGCGGTGTTCCTCGCCCACGCCTTTATCGGTCCGTTTGGCCGCATGATTGGCGACGGCGTGGCGTACGCGGTGCGTCATCTGATGACCGGCAGCTTCGCCCCGATTGGCGCCGCGCTGTTTGGCTTCCTCTATGCTCCACTGGTGATCACCGGCGTGCATCAGACCACCCTGGCGATTGATATGCAGATGATCCAGAGCCTCGGCGGCACCCCGGTGTGGCCGCTGATCGCCCTGTCGAACATTGCTCAGGCCTCGGCGGTAACCGGCATCATCATCGTCAGCCGTAAGCATAACGAACGTGAGATCTCGGTTCCGGCGGCCATCTCCGCCTATCTCGGCGTCACCGAACCGGCGATGTACGGCATCAACCTGAAATACCGCTTCCCGATGCTCTGCGCGATGATCGGCTCCGGGCTGGCGGGTCTGCTGTGTGGCCTGAACGGCGTGATGGCCAACGGCATCGGCGTCGGCGGTCTGCCGGGCATCCTCTCCATCCAAACCGCCTTCTGGCAGGTCTTCGCGCTGGCGATGGCCGTGGCGATCGTCGTGCCGATGGCGCTCACGACCGTTGTCTATCAGCGCAAGTATCGTCAGGGCACGTTGCAGGCGGTTTAATCTTCTTCGGGGCGCAGTTGCGCCCCTTCGCATTTGCAGGAACGCATTATGAATACCCTTCCTCACTGGTGGCAGAACGGCGTCATCTATCAGATCTACCCGAAGAGCTTCCAGGACACCACCGGGCGCGGCACCGGCGATCTCCGCGGCGTCACGTCGCGTCTCGACTACCTCAAAACCCTCGGCGTTGACGCCCTCTGGCTGACGCCGTTCTACATCTCCCCCCAGGTGGATAACGGCTATGACGTGGCAAACTACCTCAGCATCGATCCGGCCTACGGCACGCTGGATGATTTCGACGCGCTGGTGGCCCAGGCTCATGAGCGCGGAATACGCATCGTGCTGGATATGGTGTTTAACCATACCTCCACCCAGCACCCCTGGTTCCGCGAGTCGCTCAATAAAGCCAGCCCGTACCGGGAGTTCTATATCTGGCGCGACGGCACCCCGGAGCAGGCGCCCAACAACTGGCGCTCCAAGTTTGGCGGCAACGCCTGGCGCTGGCACGCCGAAAGCGAGCAGTACTATCTGCACCTCTTTGCCCCGGAGCAGGCCGATCTCAACTGGGAGAACCCGCAGGTGCGCGCCGAGCTGAAAAAGGTGTGCGAGTTCTGGGCCGATCGCGGCGTGGACGGCCTGCGTCTCGACGTGATTAACCTGGTGTCGAAAGACCAGGACTTCCCCGACGATGCGATCGGTGATGGCCGCCGCTTCTACACCGATGGCCCGCGCATACACGCGTTTTTGCAGGAGATGAGCCGGGAAGTCTTTACCCCGCGCAACCTGATGACGGTGGGCGAGATGTCCTCCACCAGTCTGGCGCACTGCCAGCAGTACGCGGCGCTCGATGGGCGTGAGCTGTCGATGACCTTTAACTTCCACCACCTGAAGGTGGATTATCCCAACGGCGAAAAGTGGACGCTGGCGAAGCCCGATTTCGTGGCGCTGAAGGCGCTGTTCAGCCACTGGCAGCAGGGGATGCACAATAAAGCCTGGAACGCGCTGTTCTGGTGTAACCACGATCAGCCGCGCATCGTCTCGCGCTTTGGCGATGAGGGAGAGTACCGCGTCCCGGCGGCGAAGATGCTGGCGATGGTGCTGCACGGCATGCAGGGCACCCCTTACATCTATCAGGGTGAAGAGATTGGCATGACCAACCCACACTTCACCCGCATCACCGACTACCGGGACGTGGAGAGCCACAACATGTTCGCCGAACTGCGCACGCAGGGGCGGGACGCCGATGAGCTGCTGGCGATCCTCGCGAGTAAATCCCGCGACAACAGCCGCACGCCGATGCAGTGGGACGCCTCCCCCAACGCTGGCTTCACCACCGGCGAGCCGTGGATTGCCCTGGGCGATAACGCAGAGACGATCAACGTCGCCGCGGCGCTGGCCGATCCCGACTCGGTGTTTTACACCTACCAGGGGCTGATTAAGCTGCGTAAAACCCTGCCGGTGCTGACCTGGGGGGATTATCAGGATCTGCTTGCGGATCATCCGTCGCTGTGGTGCTACCGCCGTCAGTGGCAGGGCCAGACGCTGATGGTAGTGGCTAACCTGAGCCGCGACTGCCAGCCGTGGCAATCGCATTCGGTGGAGGGCAACTGGCAGGTGATGATGAGCAACTATGCCGAGGTCTCGCCGCAGCCGGGCACCATGACCCTGAGGCCGTTTGAAGCGGTCTGGTGGCTACAGGCATAATCCCCTGCGCCGGGCACCGCGCGGTTGCCCGGCACACGCTTTTTGGGTGGAAAATCACCCCGATTTCGGCTTGCAAAATTTACAAATCCTCTATCGCGCGTCATCTGTACACTTCGTTTTTTACCTTGTTCTGAATCAAATAAATTGCAAACTTGTTTGATGCAAATCACTACATATAGAACTTAGAATGCTCGCCGACCCAAGATGTTGTATCCATGGTCTATTATTTCCACAAGACGACGGACACCACACAACATAAATTTGTGGATAAAAAGGGTCGAAATCAGGAGAAACCGCGCGCGCGTCGAGAGTTACGCTCCCGCGCCTTTTTCCTGCCTCTGTGGATAACCTGTTCTTAAATGGAGTGATCATGACACCGCATGTGATGAAACGAGATGGCTGTAACGTGCCTTTCAAATCAGAGCGCATTCAGGAAGCGATTCTGCGTGCAGCTAAAGCAGCGGGAGTCGATGACGCAGATTACTGCGCCACCGTCGCAGAGGTGGTCAGCAACCAGATGATGGGCCGCAGCAAGGTCGACATTAACGAGATCCAGACCGCGGTGGAAAACCAGCTGATGTCCGGCCCGTATAAGCAACTGGCGCGCGCCTACATTGAATACCGTCACGACCGGGATATTGAACGTGAAAAACGCGGTCGCCTGAATCAGGAGATCCGCGGCCTGGTGGAACAGACCAACTCCGCGCTGCTCAACGAAAATGCCAACAAAGACAGCAAAGTGATCCCCACCCAGCGCGACCTGCTGGCCGGTATTGTGGCTAAACACTACGCCCGTCAGCACCTGCTGCCACGCGACGTAGTGCAGGCCCATGAGCGCGGGGATATTCATTATCACGATCTCGACTATTCGCCGTTCTTCCCGATGTTCAACTGCATGCTGATCGATCTGAAGGGCATGCTGACGCACGGCTTCAAGATGGGCAACGCCGAGATTGAACCGCCAAAATCGATCTCCACCGCCACCGCGGTGACGGCGCAGATTATCGCCCAGGTCGCCAGCCATATTTACGGCGGCACCACCATCAACCGGATCGACGAAGTGCTGGCCCCGTTTGTGACCGCCAGCTTCAACAAGCATCGCCAGGTGGCGGAAGAGTGGCAGATCCCGGATGCGGATGGATATGCCCGCTCCCGCACCGAGAAAGAGTGCTACGACGCCTTCCAGTCGCTGGAATATGAGGTGAACACCCTGCACACCGCCAACGGTCAGACGCCGTTTGTCACCTTTGGCTTTGGGCTGGGCACCAGCTGGGAATCACGCCTGATCCAGCAGTCCATCCTGCGCAACCGGATTTCCGGCCTCGGCAAAAACCGCAAAACCGCGGTGTTCCCGAAGCTGGTGTTCGCCATCCGCGACGGTTTGAACCACAAGTTCGGCGATCCGAACTACGACATCAAACAGCTGGCGCTGGAGTGCGCGAGCAAGCGCATGTATCCGGACATTCTGAATTATGACCAGGTGGTGAAAGTCACCGGCTCGTTCAAAACCCCCATGGGCTGCCGCAGCTTCCTCGGCGTGTACGAAGATGAAAATGGCGAGCAGATCCACGATGGGCGTAACAACCTGGGCGTGATCAGCCTGAACCTGCCGCGCATCGCGCTGGAAGCCAAAGGCAATGAAGCAACATTCTGGAAACTGCTGGACGAGCGCCTGGTGCTGGCGCGTAAGGCGCTGATGACCCGTATCGCCCGTCTGGAAGGGGTCAAAGCCCGCGTCGCCCCGATCCTCTATATGGAAGGGGCCTGCGGGGTACGCCTGAAGGCCGACGATGATGTGTCGGAGATCTTCAAAAATGGACGGGCCTCCATTTCGCTGGGCTATATCGGCATCCACGAAACCATTAACGCCCTGTTTGGCGACAAGCACATCTACGACAGCGAGGCCCTGCGCGCAAAAGGCATCGCGATTGTCCAGCGTCTGCGCGACGCGGTTGACCAATGGAAAGAGGAAACCGGCTACGGCTTTAGCCTCTACAGCACCCCAAGCGAAAACCTGTGCGACCGCTTCTGCCGCCTGGATACCGCCGAGTTTGGCGTGGTGGAAGGTGTCACCGATAAGGGCTACTACACCAACAGCTTCCACCTCGACGTGGAGAAGAAGGTGAACCCGTACGACAAGATCGATTTTGAAGCGGCCTACCCACCATTAGCCAGCGGCGGGTTTATCTGTTACGGCGAGTACCCGAACATTCAGCACAACCTGAAGGCGCTGGAAGACGTGTGGGATTACAGCTATCAGCACGTGCCCTACTACGGCACCAACACGCCTATCGACGAGTGCTACGAGTGCGGCTTTACCGGTGAGTTCGAGTGCACCAGCAAAGGCTTCACCTGTCCGAAATGCGGTAACCACGACGCCGCCCGCGTCTCCGTGACCCGCCGCGTGTGCGGCTACCTCGGCAGCCCGGACGCCCGTCCGTTCAACGCCGGTAAGCAGGAAGAGGTGAAGCGCCGGGTTAAACACCTGGGGAATGGGCAGCTCGGTTAATCCGCTGCCACATTTATGCCCGGTGGCGCTACGCTTACCGGGCCTACGGACCGCACTCTTATGTAGGCCGGGATCGCTACGCGACACCCGGCGTGGTTATACGCTATGAAGTATCATCAATATTATCCTGTCGACATCGTCAACGGCCCCGGCACCCGCTGCACCCTGTTTGTCTCCGGCTGCGTTCATGAATGCCCCGGCTGCTACAACAAAAGCACCTGGCGACTGAATTCCGGCATGCCGTTTACCGCGGAGATGGAACAGCAGATCATCGACGATCTCAACGACACGCGCATCAAACGCCAGGGGATTTCGCTCTCCGGCGGCGATCCGCTGCACCCGCAAAACGTGCCGGATATCCTGAAGCTGGTGCAGCGCATTCGCGCCGAGTGCCCGGGCAAAGATATCTGGGTGTGGACGGGCTATAAGCTGGACGAACTGAACGATGAGCAAATGCAGGTGGTGGATCTGATTAACGTGCTGATCGACGGCAAATTTGTGCAGGATCTGAAAGATCCGATGCTTATCTGGCGCGGCAGCAGTAACCAGGTGGTGCATCACCTGCGTTGAGTCTTAAAGCCGTTGATTCGCGTCGTGATAGACGGCTGATTTTTCGCGTTTTCCCACTGCGACCACAAATACCGTAATGACCTTATCCCTGACCTGATATACCAGCCGATAACCGGACGAACTGAGTTTAATTTTATAGCAGTCCGGCAAGCCATGTAACCTGGCAGACTCTCTCCGCGGGTTTGACAGGACGACTGCCAGCTTCTTCTTAAACTGACTCTTAACCGTATCACCCAGCTTCTGCCACTCCTTTAGCGCACGTGGATCGAATTCCAGCTCATAGGTCATCCAGACTAACCTTGATCCCTTTTTGCGGATTCGCCAGCCGTTCCCTGACCGTCCTGATCAGTTCATCTTCGCTGTCACTTACCGTCACGGTTTTGACCGGCATGCGGCCATTTTCCGCGACATACTGGAACAGAAGCCGAACGGCTTCCGTCGGGGTAATGTTCAGTTTTTCCAGCACGGCATATGCCTCGTTTTTGAGTTTGTCATCCAGACGGACGTTAAGCGTGGCCATTATGCCTCCGGTAAAAACGAATGTGTAATGCAGTTTAGCATTACATTCGCATTACATCGAATTCTGGATAGCGCCTCTCAAAACCGGCTCAAACTCTCCATCGCCACAGTTTTAAACTCCGCAAAGTCGTGACATTGACAGAGCCGCGTCATCGCCCGCTCGCGCAGGAAGGTGACGAAGATATCGTAGATGGCCATCGCCTCTTCATACTCGCTTTTACTGATCGCCAGCAGGAAGATCACGTGCGCGGTTTCATCCCCCCACTGAATCCCCTGCGGGGCCAGCACGGTGTAGACCACGGTTTTTTGCGCCAGCAAACCGAGGGAGTGCGGCAGGGCGATGCCGTCGCCGAGCAGGGTGCTGACGATGGCCTCGCGCTCCACCACCGAGTCGAGAAACTCCGCATCCACAAACGCCTCCTCCTGTAGCTGACCGCACAGCTCACGGAACAGCGTCTGCTGGTCGATGGGCTGATTAATCACGCGGAAGTGGCTGGCGTCAAAGTACTTTTCCAGCATCCAGGGGCGCGTTCTGTCCACCAGCACCAGCTTGCCGATCTGCTCGAGCTGATAGTCGGTCGGGAACGGGGCGATCATCACCACCGGCTTGGCTTTTTCGCCGATCCGCGCGGTAGAGATGACAAAATCTTCGCTGATGTTCTCGCACTGCTCGTACTCCCGCAGCGTCAGCACGCGCGTCACCTCGATTTGCGGATACTTGCGCTGCAATACCGCCTCGATCATCCGCACCATCGCGTTGCCCGCGTCGCACACCAGCATCACCCGCGGCTGGCGCTGATAGCCAATGTTGTAGTGGCGCTCCAGCCCGACGCCGATATGCAGCACCAGGAAGCCAATCTCGTTTTCGCTGATCGCATACGGGGTGTACTTGCCCCAGCTCGACACCGCCGCGAGGGTCATATCCCACGCCATCGGATAGTGCTGCTTGATGTTATCCAGCAGCGGATTGGGGATCATAATCTGATAGCGCACCCGGGTGATCATGGTCTTTATGTGGGTCAGCAGATCCGCGTGGAGCTGGGCGTCGTCGAGGAGGTTGTAGTTATAGTGGGTGTTGATATAGCGCAGGATGTAGTTCACCAGCGCCTCTTCATCATCGGCATTGATGGCGCTGGGGGAGATCTCCTGCACCTGACGCGCGGCGATATGCACTCCCAGCCAGGTCACCTCCGAGGGCGACAGCGTTTTATCTGCCAGCCGGGCGATGGCGCTGGCGATATCCCGCGCAGCGTCGCGCACATTCTCGGCCACCTCTTCAGCGTTAAACTCTGGCAGCGGATAGCCTTCGCTGATGCGACGCACCGTGACCGCGCCGTAGAGCCGTAAAAACAGCTCGCCCTCATCAGTCAGGCGAATATGGTGGCGGGTGAAGGTCTCATGCAGCACGGCGGCGAGCTCCTCCGGCACGCCCGCATTGAGTGCCACTTCCGTCACCAGCGGATTAAGGTTGTCCTGCTGCGCCAGCTGCCACAGCAGATCGGTCAGGCAGGCGCGGATCGCCATCTCGCTGCCAAACAGCTTCATGCCGTGACGCGGGCGGGTCTCCAGGGTCAGGCGATAGCGATGAAACCACTCGCGCACCTCCGCCATATCGCTTTGCAGCGTGGCGCGGCTGACAAACCACTCGTCAGCCAGATCCTCCAGCTTGAGGGAGAATGCCGAGGTGAGAAAGCGCACCACCAGGTAGTGCACCCGCTCGGGGCCTGTGCGCGGAATACGCAACGTCCGCGGATGCGAAGCCTGCAACAGCTGATAGCGCGCCGGATCGTCAATTTTCAGTTGATAGCCGTTACCGCGGCTGAGGATAAACTGCGCCCCGTTCCCCGCCAGCAGCGCGTTCAGCGCGGTAATGTCAGCCCGGACGGTACGCGTGGAGACCGACAACCGTTGCGCCAGTTCGTCCTGCGGCAGCGTCTCGTTTTGCAACATCTCGAACAGTTGCGCTAAACGTTGGTTGGGAAATCGCACGGGGTTGTCCTCTTACAGCTTAGGGTGAAATGACCATCTGGGATGGACTGCCGACCGGGGTATAGTCTGGCTCGACGCTCAGCTTGCCGTCCTGCGCCACGCGAAACCGGGTGATGTTGTCGCTGCGCTGGTTCATGACATAGAGCCAGCGCCCCTGTTTATCCAGCGTCAGGGTGCGCGGGTAATCGCCACGCGTCCAGACATCGTCCTGATGCGTCAGCGTTCCTTCCGCCGTTACGGTAAAGTGGCCGATGCTGTTATGCAAACGGTTAGCAACATACAACTGTTTACCATCACCACTTAACGCCAGCCCGGCGGCAAAACTGGTGCCCTTGTAGCCGGCTGGCAGCGCAGAGACACTCTTGCCCTCTTTCAGCGTGCCGTTGGCCTCTACGGCATAATGGGTCAGCGTAGACGCCTCTTCGTTTATCAGCCACAAGGCGTCACCTTTTGGCGTAAAGACGAAATGGCGCGGCCCGGCCCCTTTCGAGGAGGCGCTGATAAACGGCGGATCGTTCGGGGTGAGCTTCCCGGTGCGATCGTCAAAACGGTACTGATAGATACGATCCAGCCCCAGATCGGTGGAAAAAACATATTTCCCGCTCGGATCGGCGGCGATCATGTGCGCGTGGGGGCCGTTGTGATCGCTGATGGCAAAGCTGCCTTCAACCGCCGCTTCCGGTTTTGCTGCGCCCGGCTCACCCTGATCCTGATGCCGATCAGTCGCCTCACCCAGGCTGCCATCAGTTTTGATCGGCAGCACTGCGATCGATCCACTGACGTAGTTTGCCACCAGCAGGTGCTGGCCGTTCGGCGTCAGCGAGAGATAGACCGGGCCCGCACCGCCGGAGGCCACCTGATTCAGTTCGCTCAGCTCGCCGTTATCACCCACCCGCAGCGCCTGCACCACCCCCTGCTCCACTTCGCTTGCCAGATAGAGCGTTTTGCCGTCGTGTGAGACGGTTAACTGCGCGGCGTTCGGCAGTTTGCTCACCAGCGTTTTGTTGGCGAGCGCACCGGATTGCGGATCGACGGTAAAGCGGTAGAGCCCTTCACCGTTGGGGTTGTAGGTTCCCACCCAGGCATACTGCGTCTGGGCGACAGCGGCGGTGGCAAGCATAGAAAGTGAAGCGACAAGCAGGTTACGGGTGTGCATGGTGGCTCCTGATCGTGTTTCCCTCCCCCGGCGGGAGAGGGTTAGGGTGAGGGACTACTTAACCTGTTTTTTCGTCATCTCCAGCAGCGTACGCACATCCTCCGGACGCGTATCGCCGCTGGCTTTGTCGATAATCGAGCTGTAGATATGCGGGATGATCTTGCTCACGCCTGCATCGAGGGCGATCTGCAGGATTTCCTCAAAGTTTTCCAGATCGATACCCCCGGTCGGCTCCAGCCAGAAGTCGTGACGGGCGCAGGCTTCCGCCACCGCTTTATACTCGTCACGGCATTTCAGGCCGCCCATCGGGAAGTATTTGATTGAGCTGCCGCCGAAATCTTTCAGCAGGGCAATAGCGGTTTCAACCGGTACGATGCCGTCCGGTGCCGCGCTGCTCAGCGGGCCGGTGGAGATTTTCACCATCCCGACGGTGTCGGTCGGGGAGACCAGACCGTTGACCACGGACTCGCTCTGCCCCAGCAGCGCGCGGCTGGTCGCCACGCCAGTGAAGACCTGGTTGACGTGCTGCGGCTGCACCTGGCGGGAGATTTCGCTCACCATCGCCGACTGGTTCGGATCGCCCGCGCCCAGGCCCACAGAGAGCGCATTATCGATCAGGGCGGCGTATTCGCGCATATCGGCGACGGCGCTGTCCACGTCCGGGTAATTTTTGGAGAGCACGCCCACCAGCACATGACCTTCCGCCGCCTCGTAAATGGCGCTGGCGTTGGCTTTCGAGCCGGCCAGCACGTTCAGGCAGACGCGGTCACGGTAAAAATTGGGGGTCAGTTTCATGCGGTTTTCTCCTGGCCTAATACTTCGCTGATGCGGCGGTAGACAATGTTCAGTTGGTCAGCGGTGACGCTGCGCACGTCGGCTTCGATAATCCCTTCGTTCGCTTTATAGCCGCGGAAGTAGATGGCGTATTCACCCTGCTTCAGCGCGTGCACCAGATCGCCGGTGCCCACGCCGGTGGTGGCTTCGTCGAACTTAATCTCGGTGCGGGCGATGTCACGGCCCGCGCTGTCCCACACCACGCGGGCGGTGACGCCGTTCAGGGTGTTGAGCGCGTCGATAAACGGCGTCATCTTCGCCACCATCTCCGCCCCGCTCTCTTTGGTCGCCGTCAGGTAATGTTCGATGGCGCAGGTGAGGCCCAGAATGCCCTCTTTACCCACCTTCATCGCCCGGCCAATGCCCGCCGTCTGGCGTTTAACCCACTCAACGTACTGGGTTCTGCCAATCACCAGCCCACTGGTGGGCCCTTCGATCGCCTTCGCGCCGCTGTAGATCACCAGATCGGCGCCGGCTCGGTAGTAGGTATGCAGATCTTCTTCCGCTGCCGCGTCGACGATCAGCGGCAGATCGTGTTTACGCGCGACTACCGCCGCCTGTTCGACGCTGAGCATGCTCTTCTGCACACAGTGGTGAGATTTGATGTACATGATCGCCGCGGTGCGTGGGGTGATCGCCGCCGCCAGCTGATCGGCGGAACATTCGTTGGCGTAGCCCGCTTCCACCAGCCTGCCGCCGCCCAGCGCCACCATGGTGCCCACCGGGGCGCCGAAGTTGACGTTGTGGCCTTTCGGCAGGACGATCTCATTGTTCTCAATCGGGGTGACGTGGAGGTTTTCCAGCAGCCAGTCGCTATCCTTCACCAGCACCGCCGCCACCGACTGGGCGATGCCCGCCGAGGCGCAGGAGACGACGGTTGCCCCTTCCACATCCAGCAGTTTTGCGATGTATTCACCGGTTTTGTTGACCAGATCCTTCATCTCGAAGTACTGGTTCATGCCCTCCATTGCCGCCTGCACTACCTCCGGGCGCGGGGTGGAGACGCCGAGCGCCGTCATGCGCCCGGAGGTGTTAATCACCTGTTTTAAATTGTATTTCTCAAAAATTGAAGGCATGTTCCGTGCTCCCTTGTTCGGTCATGTAGCCCTTGCCCGCGCGGATCGCGGCAAGCGGCACCAGAATATGTTCAGCCTGCAGGCTGTCGTTTTCAGCATCCACCAGAAGCGTCGGCTGGCGTTTAAGGGTGAAGAGCGTCAGGTCGGCGTCGAGACCCGGCTGAATGCGCCCTTTGCGCGTCAGGCGCAGGCCGTCGGCGGCGTTGGCGGTGACACACTCAATCACCTGCGGCAGCGACATGCCGATAGCGAGGAATTTCGACATCACGCTCGCCAGCGAGCCCACCGGGCCGTTAATGCGGTTGCGGCAGTAGATATCCGAGCTGATGGTGTGCGGCAGAATGCCCATCGCGATGGCGCGTTTCGCCACCTCAAAGCTGAAGCTCGCCGTGCCGTGGCCCACGTCCAGCCGCACGCCGCGCTTCAGGGCGGAGGTGATGGAGGCGCGCAGCTCGCCGGAGGGGGTCAGAATGCGGTTCGGTTTGCCGTTGTAGCAGTGGGTAATGATGTCGCCTGAACTCAGCAGCTCGGCGATTTCGTCGAGGTTTGGCGGGTTGTTGCCAATGTGCACCATCAGCGGCAGATCGCCGTTCTCTTTCTGGATGGCCTTCGCACGTTCCAGCGGCGTAATGCCATTCTCGCCCACCACGCTGCTGCTCATGCGCGCTTTCAGGCCGACGATAAAATCAGGGTGGCGCTTTACCGCCTGCTTTACCGCATCGGCGTCGATATTGGCCATATTGGCCAGCTCGTTCTGGGCAATCAGCCCCACGCGGGAGATGTTCAGCAGGGCAAATACCTCGGTAGAGGCGTTGCGGGTGATGGCGTAAAAATCATCCACGTCATCCGCCCCGGTGCTGCCCGCATCCACCACGGAAGTGACGCCGGTGGCGATACCGACGCTGTCCGGCTCGTCGTGATAAATCGGCGAGTTCGGGTAGCAGTGAACGTGGGAATCAATCCAGCCCGCGCTGACCCAAGTGTCACCGTTGAGCTCAACGGTATGCTGTGCGGGATCGGTGATGTCGCCAACCGCCGCGATCTTCCCGTCCTGAATGGCGATATCGGTCAGGGTATCGTCGGTGAGGCGCGCACGGCGCAGGAGTAAATCAAACATGGGGTTCTCCTGAGAAGACGGGCGCCGGAGCGCCCGCAGGTATTAAAGAGCGACCGGGAACAGCCAGCCCAAAAGCATTGCGCCGAGGATGGCGCCACCGGTAATCGGCTTCTGCCAGATATAGAACAGCAGCGCGCCCAACAGGGAACCGATGCCGATTGGGATCGAGGCGGTCATCGCGCTGAGGATAATTAACGGCCCGAGGAAGCGGCCGGAGGCGTTACCGGCGCCCATCATCACGTCCGCCCCATAGGTGGAGTTGCTCTGATTGATGGTGAACTTACGCGCCAGGATGATGACGTAACCAATCGCCAGGCCAATCACCAGGCCGGTTGCCAGCGAGGCGATAAAGTTGGTCACCGGGAACATGATGCCCGCGCCCAGCAGCAGCGCCGGCACGCCTAAGCCGACGCCGGTCTGGATCGCCCCGCCGATATCCAGAATCCCCACCAGGGAGCCTTCGATAATACGGGCGAACAGGAAGCTGGCGCCGAACGCCGCCACCGCGCCGTAGGCACCGGTATCGATGCCCGCTTTCAGCATCGCCACGAAGGCCACTTCGTTAAAGGCGCCGATGCCGTAGAGGTAATACATGTGTGTCCCGGCGAAGACGCCGGAGGAGAGCAGGCCAACAAAGATCGGGAACGACCAGTCGGCATACCAAAAACCTTTATTCTGTTCCATTTAGAGGCTCCTGTTACTTGCCGCTGAGCGAGTTGTGGATCATGTCGAGCCAGTTCGGCACGGTCAGATGGAAGGATTCGATCATCTTCATGTCGAAGCCGCGGAAGAAGCCGCTCAGCACGAAGAGCAGAACGATGGCCGCCATCATCACTTTGGTGACGTGGTTCCAGCCGCTCTCTTCCACCCCTTTACCGATCAGAATACCCAGTACCAGACCCGGTACGGCGTTACCCATAATCAGCTGCGCCGCGCCGCCAAAGACGGTGGCCCAGAAGCCCGATTTTTTACCCGCATCGATGGCCGCCAGCCAGAAGATCACCGGCATCACGGTGTTAACCAGCAGGTTTGCCGCCGGCACCAGCACCTTAACGGCGGTGACCTGCAACGCAGCCGGAACGGAGGAGGCGGTGAGGTTCAGGAAGGTGACGACAATCATGCCGATCACGCCGCAGGCGATCGCCATTTTGCGGGGATCGTGCAGTGTCTCGCCGACGTTGCGGTTTTTGATCATCAGCGCCGCGGCACCCCAGTTCGGGATGATGCGGTGGTCAACGTCCTGGGTGAAGGAACCCGCCGCAACCGACGAGGCCCAGGCGTTAAAGAAGAAGCCTAACCCAAAGGAGAAGTGGGACGCCGGATCCCCCTCGCAGGAGTTCAGCTCCCCCAACGTACGAAACGCGCCCATACCCTGTGTGGTAGGCGCATGAAACATGCGTGCAGCCCCGGCCCCAACGCCGACGCCAACCAGGCCGCCGATGATGAGCGATTTTATTAAAATTATCAGGAACATTCGTCTGCCCTATTAGTAAGAATCAGCGTTGCGTGACAAAGTCCACCTGGTCCAGATTGATGGCAGTCACGTTGACGGTCACGTCCAGCTCCACGCTGTAGGTGCGTCTTTCCCGGCGCAAAAAGAAGAACAGAAACGCCTCTTTACGCACCGCTTCTTGCGCCTGAACAACCTGCACATCCTGTGGCTCAATACGCAGTAAGATATGCGGCGATGCTTTCATCACCGCGGCCTGAACATGGTTCAGCGCGTCGGCAAAGGCGCGCGCTTTGGCGTCGCCCTTGCCCTTCACTCTCACCGTGGTGGTGAACTGTTCTTTCATGCTTATGCGCCGTGCTTCTTCTGCCACGCCTGGACCAGACGCTCGCCCAGCTCTTCTTTATCCATAAAGCCAAAGCCGAGCACGTTGCAGCCTTCGTTGATGGCGGTGACGCCTTCATCGACCGAGCGCATGCCATACTTCGCTTTGTAGCCATATTTGGTCTGGGCGGTGATAGCACCCGCGCCGCCGCTGCCGCAGAAGGAGATACCGAAGGTGGCATTCTCCGCCTTCATCACGTCGCCCAGCTTCATATCTGCCGCCATGCCTGGCACCACGACCGCACGGCCACCCGCTTTTTCAACGCCTGCTGCAACCTTCTGGCCTTTACCCAGGCGATCGCCGATGACGACTGTAATTTGTTCCATGATGTGCTCCTTAAAGGTTGTCTTTGGCGACTTCGAAGTGAACGGAGAGCAGCCAGGCTTCTTCATCAGGAAGATTGCCAAACTGCGCCACCACTTCACGGGCAAGTCGCATGGATTCTGGTGAAATTTCGTCAAACAGGTCAGCCTCGACCTCCGGCAACGGCTCGCGGGTTACCGACCGGTGCGCCATGGCGTGAACGTGGGAGGTCAGCATCTGCTCCTGAACGGCATTGGGGATAATGTGGTGATGACTAAGCAGGGCGAAAATCTGCCTGAGCATGGTGTCGGCCAGCTGTTCAGTTTGCGCCGCCTGGTCTCCAGTGTCGTTTATTACCGTTCCGTTAATCACTCGTCTTACCCCGTTATTGGCTCTGGGATAAAACTAACGCCGGGTGTCAGGGGTTTGTAGCGAGTTGTTTTCCACTTCGAAGTGGAAAGGAGAGCGGCACCAGTGATCTGTGCCACATAATTGCGCTGAATAACGATTTTTCGCTGGCCTAACGTGATGAATATCACGCTCCTGAACGGCAAAAGCCACGTTGTGGAAGTGAAAAAGTTTACGAGCAGACTCGTAGAAGTGTGAGCTGGATAAGGTTTTCTTATGAGGATTCGTTAGAGTGGCCGTGGGTGCTTGAGACTGACCGTCTCATGCATGGGACGGGAAGTGGAAAGCCCCGCCTGACGAAAAATCAGGGCGGGGGCTCGAAACGACACGTCCGAACACGTGGAGTTCGCTACCTCGCCCGCTTTAAAAGCAAGGAGGCATCCATGAAAAGCACAAAACTTATTATCAGAGTAACAACGATTGCCGCAATAACAGCAATCCTGCTCACACTGATAACCCGGCGAAACCTGTGCGAAATTAGCTATCGCAAAGGTTCACTGGAGGTGACTGCCCGACTGGATTGCAACTCTGGCAAGGAGTAGAGCGAGTATGCGGGGGGAGTACAATCCCCCTGCATTTCATGAGTGTATCAAGGACGTAAGGCTCAGGCACCCATTAACGGTATTTTTTGTGATAGGTATTGCGCGTGGTAACAAAGCCATCGGCTGCCGCCTGGGCCTCTTTTACTTTGCCTTCGTTCGCCAGCTTCAGCGCGCCGTCAATCTGGCCCACCAGCGTCTCAAGGCCGTGGCGGAAATCTTTCATCTCCGGGCTATCTTCCGCTTTGCCTTCCAGCTTTGGCGGGGTCTCTTTTTGCGCGTCTACCGCGGCGGTGCGCATTTTGGTTAACGCCTCTTTCATCTCAGCCGCGTTATCGGTTTTTTGCACCACTTTCAGGTTTTCGCTGAGGGTGTCCATATTGTCTTCCAGGTCGGCAAAGACCGAGGTGCTCATGACCAGCGATGACGCTGCGAGGATAGCTAACAGGGTTTTACGCATTGCTCACTTCCTTTTTTATTATTAAAAAAAGCGCACCGAAGTGCGCCTGGTATTATTGACCGGCGATTTTCATTTCCGGCAGAAGAACGGAACCGCACTGGATATTACTGCGCGTTTCAATATCGTTTCCCACCGTCACGATATTACGCCACATATCTTTCAGGTTACCGGCGATGGTAATTTCACTCACCGGATACTGAATCTCACCGTTTTCCACCCAGAAGCCAGACGCCCCGCGCGAGTAGTCGCCGGTGACGCCGCTCACGCCCTGCCCCATCAGCTCGGTGACCACCAGCCCGGTGCCCATCTCTTTCAGCATCTGCTCAAAGCTCAGGCCGCGGCCCGGAATGCGCCAGTTGTGGATACCGCCCGCATGGCCGGTGCTCTTAAGCCCCAGTTTGCGTGCGGAGTAGTTGGTCAGCAGCCACTGGGTCAGAATGCCCTCTTTGACGATGTCGCGACGCTCGGTGCGCACGCCCTCGCTGTCGAACGGCGTGGAGGCCAGCCCTTTCAGCAGGTGCGGGTGCTCTTCAATGGTCAGCCACTCCGGCAGGATTTGCGTGCCCAGCGCATCGAGCAGGAAGGTGGATTTACGGTAGACCGCGCCGCCGGCAATCGCGCCGACCAGATGCCCAAACAGCCCGGTCGCCACTTCATTGGCAAAGATAACCGGTGCTTTCATGGTAGAGAGTTTACGCGGAGCCAGGCGGGATAAGGTGCGTTTTGCACACTCCGCCCCGACCCACTCTGGCGACTGCAGATCGCCCATCGCGCGGCCAATGGTATAGGCGTAATCGCGCTCCATGTCGCCGTTCTCTTCGGCAATCACGCAGCTGGAAAGAGAGTGACGGGTGGAGCAATAGCCCTGCAACATGCCGTGGCTGTTGCCAAAGACTTTAATGCCGTAGTGGCTATTAAAGCTGCCGCCTTCGGTATTGGTGATGCGCTTATCGGCATTAAGGGAGGCCTGCTCCGCGCGAGCGGCGAACTCAATGGCTTCGTCCGGGGTTACTTCCGCCGGATGGAAGAGATCCAGATCCGGGGCCTCAAAGGCCAGCAGCTCTTTGTCAGCCACCCCGGCATAGGGGTCTGGAGAGGTGTAGGAGGCGATATCCAGCGCCGCCTGCACGGTCCGCGCAATGGCGTCAGGGCTTAAATCGGTAGAGGAGGCGCTGCCTTTACGGTTCTGGTGATAAACAGTAATCCCTAATGCGCCATCGCTATTAAATTCAACGGTTTCCACTTCGCCATAGCGGGTGCTGACGCTCAGGCCAGTGGTTTTGCTGACGGCGACTTCTGCCCCGTCCGATTTCGCTGACGCCAGCTCCAGGGCCATGGAGACGGCCTCTTCCAGTGCTTTACGCTGCGCTGCAACTTGTGAGATCACTTTCATCGTAAATGCCATAATGTAAGGTGTAGTTAGCTGAAGTCTAACAGAGAACCGTTTCTCAGTACGCGTCTAAACTGGTAACATTAGCCTCTTTTTTTAAGGAGCCTGACATGACTAAGCAGCCCGAAGACTGGCTCGACGACGTTCCCGGTGATGACATCGAAGACGAAGATGATGAGATCATCTGGGTCAGTAAAAGTGAAATTAAACGCGACGCCGAAGAGTTAAAACAGCTTGGTGCGGAGATGGTAGAGCTGGGTAAAAACGCGCTGGATAAAATCCCGCTCGACCCGGATCTGCGTGCCGCCATCGAACTGGCACAGCGCATCAAGAAAGAGGGCCGTCGCCGCCAGCTTCAGTTGATTGGTAAATTATTGCGCCAGCGCGACGTAGAGCCGATTCGCCAGGCGCTGGATAAGCTGAAAAACCGCCACAACCAACAGGTTGCGCTGTTCCATAAGCTGGAGCAGATCCGCGATCGTCTGATTGAACAGGGCGATGACGCCGTACCGGAAGTGCTGAACCTGTGGCCGGACGCCGATCGCCAGCAGCTGCGCTCTCTGATCCGTAACGCGAAAAAAGAGAAAGAGGCGAACAAGCCGCCGAAGTCTGCACGTCTGATTTTCCAGTATCTGCGCGAGCTGGCGGAAGCCGAAGGTTAATATCTTACTTGCTGTTTGCCGGATGGCGGCGTAAACGCCTTCTCCGGCCTACAAAAAAAGCCCGGTCAGCGTTAACGCTACCGGGCTTTTTTTTACGCCACTGCTTCTGCTTTCTTCGCCAGACCGTCCAGCAGTTTCTGATGGATCCCACCAAACCCGCCGTTGCTCATCACCAGAATGTGATCGCCCGGCTGCGCGGTTTTCACCACCATCTCCGCCAGCGTATCCACGTCTGCACTCCAGTGCGCCGGCTGGACGCAGGCTTCGGCCACTTCCGCCACCTGCCACGGAATGTGCTGCGGTTGCAGGAGGAAGACCTCGTCCGCGCGACCTAAAGAAGGGGCTAAATCGTCTTTGCAAATCCCCATCTTCATGGTGTTGGAGCGCGGTTCCAGTACGGCCAGAATGCGTGCCGTGCCGCCCACTTTGCCGCGCAGGGCAGCCAGCGTCGCGAGGATCGCGGTCGGGTGATGGGCAAAATCGTCATACACCGTCACGCCATTGGCTTCGCCGCGCAGTTCAAGACGGCGACGGGCGTTGATGAACGATCCCAGCGCGTTGGCCGCATCGGCAGGCAGCACGCCCACATGACGGGCCGCGGCGATCGCCATCAGGCCGTTATGCATGTTGTGCTCGCCCACCAGCGCCCACTGCACTTCCCCGACTTTTTCGCCATCCAGCAACACTTCCCAGCGGGAGGCGTCGTTGGTGAGCTTTTTCGCCTGCCAGTGGCCCTGCTCGCCCACCAGCTCCTGCTCGCTCCAGCACCCCATCGCCAGGGTCTGCTTCAGGTTAATGTCGTTCTCCGGCAGGATGATCCGTCCCTGGCCCGGTACGATGCGCACCAGGTGGTGGAACTGCTTCTGAATCGCTTTCAGGTCGTCGAAAATGTCCGCGTGGTCAAACTCAAGGTTGTTGAGGATCAGCGTACGCGGGCAGTAATGAACGAACTTGGAGCGTTTATCAAAAAACGCGCAGTCATATTCGTCCGCCTCAATAACAAAGAACGGGCTCTCGCCCAGACGGGCAGAAACGTCAAAGTTCCCCGGCACGCCACCAATCACAAAGCCCGGTTTGTAGCCGCAGGCTTCGAGGATCCACGTCGCCATACCGGCGGTGGTGGTTTTGCCGTGGGTACCCGCCACCGCCAGCACCCAGCGATCGCGCAGAACAAAATCATGCAGCCACTGCGGCCCTGACATGTAGGGAATATTCCTTTCCAGCACGGCTTCTACGCAGGGATTACCCCGGGTCATGGCGTTTCCGATGATCACCAGATCCGGCTGCGGCTCCAGCTGGCTGGCGTCGTAGCCCTGAATCAGATCGATGCCCTGGTTTTCCAGCAGCGTGCTCATCGGCGGATACACATTGGCGTCCGAACCTGTCACCTCATGGCCAAGAGCGCGCGCCAGCATAGCCAGGCCGCCCATGAAAGTGCCACAAATCCCCAATATATGAATGCGCATACGTCACTATCCTTCTTCAATGTGGCGCACATTTTACGCATATGTCAGCAGCAGAGAAATGCATTTCAGGAAAATCTGTAGCAAGCTGGCGCGATTCACCTCTGCGCGACAATTTGAAAGTTTGTTAAGATTGTTGGGCATCAACAACTTTACTCAACATCCAATGCAGGGAAAGTGTTATGAAAACGTTAGGTGAATTTATTGTCGAAAAGCAGCACGAGTTCTCGCATGCTACCGGTGAGCTCACTGCTTTGTTGTCGGCAATAAAGCTGGGCGCCAAGATCATCCACCGCGATATCAACAAGGCCGGTCTGGTCGATATCCTGGGTGCCAGCGGTGCTGAAAACGTGCAGGGCGAAGTTCAACAGAAACTCGATCTGTTCGCGAATGAAAAACTGAAAGCTGCACTGCGCGCGCGCGACATCGTTGCGGGGATCGCCTCCGAGGAAGAAGATGAAATCGTCGTCTTTGAAGGGTGTGAACACGCCAAGTATGTCGTCCTGATGGATCCGCTGGATGGCTCCTCCAACATCGACGTTAACGTCTCTGTCGGCACTATTTTCTCCATTTACCGTCGCGTCACCCCTGTCGGCACGCCGGTAACCGAAGAAGATTTCCTGCAGCCGGGCAATAAGCAGGTTGCTGCGGGTTATGTGGTATATGGCTCCTCCACCATGCTGGTCTACACCACCGGCTGCGGCGTCCATGCCTTTACCTACGATCCGTCGCTGGGTGTATTCTGCCTGTGCCAGGAGCGCATGCGCTTCCCGCAGAAAGGCAGCACTTACTCCATCAACGAAGGGAACTACATTAAATTCCCGGCGGGGGTGAAGAAGTACATTAAATTCTGCCAGGAAGAGGATAAATCGACCCAGCGCCCTTATACCTCGCGTTATATCGGCTCCCTGGTGGCGGATTTCCACCGTAACCTGCTGAAGGGCGGTATCTACCTCTACCCAAGCACCGCCAGCCACCCGGAAGGCAAGCTGCGCCTGCTGTATGAGTGCAACCCAATGGCCTTCCTCGCCGAACAGGCGGGCGGTAAAGCCAGCGACGGCAAAGAGCGGATTATGGATATCATTCCTGAAAGCCTGCACCAGCGCCGTTCCTTCTTCGTTGGCAACGATCATATGGTTGACGACGTGGAACGCTTTATCCGTGAATTTCCGGATGCCTGATTGTTGAGTTTGACCAAAAGGGGCCGCTCGGCCCCTTTTGTTTTTCCAAACATTTATATCTTTGTTGGTATAAAACTATATAAAAATGCTGCTGTAACCCGCTGAATCAATGCGTCATCATTACGGCGTCCAAATAGCGTTCAATGGAAATCAGCCGATATGAAAAACCTCTCTCGCTCATCCACTGGCATCGATCTCAATCTGATTCCGGTATTTATTGAAGTCGTCAGGTGCGGGAGCATGGCCAAAGCCTCTTCACGTCTTGTGATGTCCAGGCCAGCAGTCAGCCTGGCCCTGAAACGCTTTGGCATGCTGTTTAATGAGCCGCTGTTTACCCGCAAGGGTCTGTTTCTTGAGCCAACGCCTTATGCGTTGCGCTTGACCGCCGAGATGGAAAAGCTGCTGGGCGCCATTCATGACCATATCGCCAGCACCCCGGCTGGCGCGGAAAGCCTCCCGGCGCCGGAAGACGATAAGGCTACGCCTGTTGCGACGACAGCTTAAACAGTGACATCGCCTCGATGAGCTCGCGGGACTGCTCTTCCAGCGAGCGCGTCGCGGCGGACGATTGCTGGACCAGCGCCGCGTTTTGCTGCGCGGTTTCGTCCATCTGGTTGACCGCAATATTCACCTGCTCAATACCACGGCTCTGCTCGTGCGACGCATTGGCGATCTCACGCATCAGGCGGGTCATGCGCATCACCTCGTTGGCGATCTCGTCCATGGTTTCACCCGCCTGCTGCGCCAGCTCGCTGCCTTCGCTGACGTGTGATTGAGAATCGCTGATGAGCGTGCGGATCTCTTTCGCCGCATCGGCGCTACGGCTGGCGAGGTTACGTACCTCGCCGGCCACCACCGCAAAGCCGCGCCCCTGCTCACCCGCGCGGGCGGCTTCCACCGAGGCATTCAGCGCCAGAATATTGGTCTGGAAGGCGATACCGTCGATCACGCTGAGAATATCGGCGATACGATCAGCGCTGCCGGAGATATCGCGCATCTTCTCAATGACATAACAGACCATCTCGCTGCCGCGGTCAGCAGTATCTGACATCGTCTTCGCCACCTGATGCGCCTGCTCGGCGTTGTGGGCGTTCTGCTTCACCGTGGCGGTGATCTCTTCCATGCTGGCCGCGGTCTGCTCCAGCGAGGTGGCGGTGGATTCTGTACGCTGGGCAAGGTGCATATTGCCTGCGGTCAGCTCCCGGCTGCCGGTATCGATCTGCGAGCTGGCGTCACGCACCCGCAGTACCGAGCCCATCAGCGACTGACGCATCTCCTCAATGGCGGCGTTGAGGCGGTTAAACTCCTGACTTGCGGGGGTGGTCAGGGCGTGGGTCAGATCCCCAGCGGCCACGTGCTCAAGCTGGGCAATAGAGGAGGAGAGCGGCTTCAGCAGCATATGACGAAGCGCCAGCCACGCCAGCACGATAATGCCCGCGGTCAGCAGCGCGGCGACGATGATCAGCAGCATCACCCGACTTTTACTCGCCTGCACCGCGGCGACTTCAGCTTTGCCGCGGCTGTCGCTCCAGGCCTGGAAGGCCTGCATATCGTTATCAAACTGACGCGCTACCGGCACCAGACGGTTCTCCAGCAGATCGTAATAGTCATCCGCATTCTGCGCATTGAGGGCGTTCTGCATTGGCACGATCCCCTCAGCATTATAGGCGGCGAGGCTCGCGGCAACTTTCTTCAGCAGCGCCTCACCTTCGGGATCGTTTACCCCGCTATCGATCACGCTTTTCAGCGTGGTTTGCGCCTGTTTGAGTTCGTCATTGATGTTTTTCACCGATTTTTTGGCGTCATCCAGCAGCCCCACCTCCATCATGCGGACGGCCTGCCCCGCCTCGTTGCGCGCACGCAGGATCAGGGTGTAGCCCGAATTAAGCTGCACCAGCTGTTCGCCCTGAAGATGGTTAATGCGTTGCAAAGAGGAGGAGCTCTGGGTGAGGGCATAAATGCCGATGCCGCTGACAAGCAGCAGCAGAAGGGTCATAACGGCCAGTAACGAAAGCAAGCCGGTACGAATCGATAGCGTTTTAAGCATGATGTAATTTCCGGTAGCGAGATAAATCTGGACAGAATTAAGGGTTATCGGCCGCTACCGGAAAAGATTTAGACTTGAAGTAAATTCAGGCGCTTATAGCTTGCTGGTTGTGCTCACCCGTGTGACAGGCGAGTTCTGGCGGTTCTCCCAGAGCACCGTCAGGCCGCGCTGCAGGGCGATAAAGATGAACAGCAGAATGCCAATCGCAATCTTGGTCCACCACGAGCTGAGGGTGCCGTCGAAGTTAATATAGGTCTGGATCAGCCCCTGGATCGCCACCCCAAACAGCGTGCCCAGCACCGTGCCGACGCCGCCGCTGAGCAGCGTGCCGCCAATCACCACCGAGGCAATCGCGTCCAGCTCCACCCCTACCCCCGCCAGCGCATAGCCCGCCTGGGTGTAGATGGAGAAGACGATCCCCGCCAGCGTCGCCAGCCCGGTGGAGAGCATGTAGATACGAATGGTGGTGCTGCGGGTAGAGATGCCCATCAGGTTGGCGGAGGTCGCGCTGCCGCCGATGGCATACACTTCGTTGCCAAAGCGGGTGCGGTGGGCGAGGAAAATGCCGATCACTACCACGCCCAGCATCACCAGCCCGAGAATACTCAGACGGCCGCCGCCGGGGATTTTCCACGCCAGGCTTGAGAGGGTGTCGTAGACCGGATGGTTAATCGGGATCGACTCCTCCGACACCAGATAGCTGACGCCGCGCAGGAAGAACATCCCGGCGAGGGTGATAATAAACGCCGGGATCTTCAGGGCGTCGATCAGCAGTCCCATAAAAGCGCCAAAGGCGCAGCCCATCACCAGCACCAGCGGGAAGGCCAGCAGCGGGGAGATCCCCCAGTAGCCAATCGCCTTAGCCAGAAAGACGCCGGTAAAGGCGATCACCGACCCGACGGAGAGGTCGATCCCGCCGGAGAGGATCACGAAGGTCATGCCGACGGCGATGATCCCGAGGAAGGCGTTGTCGGTCAGGATGTTGCAGATCACCCGCGTCGAAGCAAAACCGGGAAACTGCGTCAGGCAGTAGAGATACCCCAGCACAAACACGCCCAGGGTAATCATGAGCGGTAAATTACGTTTTATCATGACCACGCATCCCCTTAATGAGACTGATAAAGCGCGGCGACTGCACGATGAGCACGCAGAGCACCACCACCGCTTTCACCACCTGGTTGAGTTCCGGCGGGAAACCCGACAGCAGGATCCCGGTGTTCATCCCCTGGATAATCAGCGCGCCAATCACCGACAGCAGCAGGTTGAAGCGCCCGCCCATCAGCGAGCCGCCGCCAATCACCACCGCGAGGATCGCATCCAGTTCCAGCCAGAGCCCGGCGTTATTAGCATCGGCCCCGCGAATATCCGCCGCGACGATAATCCCGGCAATGGCGGCACAGACCCCGCTCAATACGTAGGTGAGCATCACCATCAGACGGGTGCTGACCCCGGCGTTTTTCGCCGCGCGAATGTTAATCCCCACCGCTTCGATAAACATCCCGAGGGCGGTTTTGCGGGTGAACAGCCAGAAGGCGATCAGGGTGACCACCACAATAATCACCGGCGTCGGGAAGAAGAACAGCGATCCGCTGCCAATCCACGCCAGATTCGGGGCGTTGAAGGTGACGATCTGCCCGGAGGTGATCAGCTGCGCCACCCCGCGTCCGGCCACCATTAAAATGAGGGTGGCGACAAAGGGCTGGATTTTGAGGATCGCCACCAGGATGCCGTTCCACAATCCCGCGAGCACGCCGGTGCCCAGCGTCGCCAGCAGCACCACCGGCAGGCTGTGTCCGGCCACGGTCATTGAGGCCGCCGTCGCCCCGGCAATCGCCATCACCGCCCCGACCGACAGGTCGATACCGCCGGTGGCAATCACCAGCGTCATGCCGATCGCCAGCAGGGCGACCGGCGCGGCACGGTTTAAGATATCAATCGGACTGCCGAACAGGCGGCCATCCTGGAGGATAATCTGATAAAAATGCGGCGAAACGAGGCTGTCCACCAGCAACACCAGGATCAGCGCAATGATTTGCGGCGTGCCGGTGGGCCAGCTGAAGCGGCGCTTCGTCTCGCCGGTCTGAGAAAGTGAACGTGACATCACGATCTACTCCTTATGCCGCAATGGCGTTCATGATTGCCGGAACGGAGAGCGCATCCAGCGGGATCTCGGCCACCTGCTGACGGTCGCGCATGATGATCACCCGATCCGCATACCCCACCAGCTCCTCCAGCTCCGAGGAGATCACCAGCAGCGCCAGACCGTCGGCGCAGAGGGTTTCGATCAGGCGGATAATTTCCGCGTGCGCTCCTACGTCGATACCGCGGGTCGGCTCGTCGAGGATCAGGAACTGCGGCTTGGTCAGCAGCCAGCGTGACAGCAGCACCTTCTGCTGGTTACCGCCGGAGAGAAATTCGATCGGCTGCTCCGCACTCGGGGTGCGGATGCCCAGCTGGCGAATAAAGCGCTCGGCAATCACATTTTGCTCTTTACGGGGAATGGGGCGCAGCCAGCCGCGCTGGGCCTGCAGGGCCAGAATAATGTTCTCACGCACCGAGGCGGCGGCGATGATGCCGTCGGTCTTGCGATCTTCCGGGCAGAAACCGATCCCGAGGCTGGAGGCCTGATGCGGAGAGCGCAGCGTCTGCGGTTTACCTTTGATCAGCGCAGTGCCGCTGTCGGCAGGTTTAATCCCGAAGATCACCTCTGCCGTTTCGGTACGTCCCGACCCTAACAGCCCCGCCAGTCCGACGATCTCACCCGGGCGCACCTCAAGATCAAAGGGCGCGATAGTGCCTTTCTTGCCGTACCCTTTAAACGCCGCCACCGGCTTCTCGCTGAGCAGCGTCCGGCCCGCACGCTGCAGGGCATTGCTCTCCAGCTCGCGGCCCAGCATCATTTTCACCAGCTCGATTTGCGGCAGCTCCCGGGTTTCGCGACAGCCGACGAAGCCGCCGTTACGCAGGACGGTAATGCGGTCGCTCACCTCATACACCTGATCGAGGAAGTGGGTGACGAAAATCAGGCTCACCCCCTGATCGCGCAGCTGGCGCATCAGGGTGAAGAGCATTTCGACCTCCTGGGTATCCAGGCTGGCGGTAGGTTCATCGAGGATCAGCACTTTTGCCGAGAGATCGATAGCCCGGCAGATGGCGACGATCTGCTGCATCGCCACCGAGAAGCGGTTGAGCGGCTCGCGCACGTCGAGAGAGAAACCGTATGATGCCATCAGTTTTGTGGCGCGCTCTTCCATCTCTTTACGGCGCAGCAGGCCAAAGCGTCGTGGCTCGCGGCCGATAAACAGATTATCCGCCACCGACATATTCGGCAGCAGGTTCACTTCCTGATAGACCGTCCCGATACCCAGCTGCTGGGCATGGGCGGTATTTTTGGGCGATATGGCGTGGCCTTCCAGCCAGATGGTGCCGCGATCGGCGTGATAGACACCGGTCAGGGCTTTAATCAGGGTCGATTTTCCGGCGCCGTTTTCGCCCAGCAGGGCCATGATCTCGCCACGCCGCAGGGTGAAATCGACGTTATCCAGCGCTTTTACGCCGGGAAAATATTTGCTCAAGCCCTCTGTGCGGAGGATTTCCTGGTGCTGGTCTGTGATCATGGTTCCCCCTGCATCATGTCGGATGGCGCTACGCTTATCCGGCCTACAAAAAGCGAGCCGCAGGCCGGGCAAGCGCAGCGTCGCCCGGCATTTTCAGTCGAGCTTAGTAGCCCATATTTTTCTTCTTCTCTAACTCTTCTGCAGCGGTATCAGGCAGATAGAGCGTGGACTTGGTTATAGTGACTTTCTCTGGCATGGTGCCGTCTTTCTTGAATTTCTCCAGCGCGTCAAAGGCCGGACCTGCCATGTTTGGCGTCAGCTCCACGCTGGCGTTGGCCTCTTTGTCGATCATCGCTTTATAGATATCCGGTACGCCGTCGATAGAGCCGGTCAGGATGTCGGTACCCGGCTTCAGGCCCGCCTCTTTAATCGCCTGGATAGCGCCGATCACCATGTCATCGTTATGGGCGTAAACCATGCAGATGTTCTTGCCGTTGTTCTCAGCTTTGATAAAGCTCTCCATGACCTCTTTCCCTTTACTGCGGGTGAAGTCGCCGGACTGAGAACGGATAATCTTGATGTTTGACGCTTTTGAGATGGCATCAGCAAAGCCTTTCTTACGGTCGATGGCCACGCTGGCGCCGACGGTGCCCTGCAGCTCTACCACGTTACATGGCTTACCATCCACCTGTTTCACCAGCCATTCACCAATCAATTTGCCTTCCAGCACGTTGTCGGCGGTGACGGTGGTCATATAGAGAGATTTGTCTTTTACATCGATGGAACGATCGAGCAGGAAGACCGGAATTTCGGCATCTTTCGCTTCTTTCAGAACCGGTTCCCAACCCGTCGCCACGACCGGGGCAATGAAAATGGCGTCAACGCCCTGAGCGATAAAAGAGCGTACCGCTTTGATCTGGTTTTCCTGTTTTTGCTGACCATCGGCGATCTTCAGCGTGATGCCGCGTTTTTCGGCCTCACTCTTCGCGACGTTGGTCTCAGCGGCGCGCCAGCCGGACTCTGAGCCGACCTGGGCAAATCCTACGGTTAAGGGGGCGGCCATCGCCATAGACGACATGGCTGCCGAAACTGCTGTGACAAGAAGTAAGCGCTTCCACATAAGTGCGTCCTCGTAGGGGAGTTTATTGTTGGGTAAAAAATGTTCTGCGAAGAGACTATAGACAATGCGAGATGTAACGGAGTGTGTTACATCACACTTCGGAAAAGTGAATAAAACGTTAATCACAAGTTTGTAATCGCTTTCACTGAGCCATTAAAAATGCGGCTGAGTTTATGGATTATCTTGTCATGAGAAAGTGCTGATAATGGTTTTGAGGAACAGGGATCGGCGAAAACAGGCGGAGACATTCCGCGCCAGTTGGCTATAATACTCGCCACTTGATTACCAATCATTTAAAGGACACAGACATGAGCTTACTCAACGTCCCAGCGGGTAAAGAACTGCCGGAAGACATCTACGTAGTTATCGAAATCCCGGCGAACGCTGATCCTATCAAATACGAAATCGACAAAGACACCGGCGCACTGTTCGTTGACCGTTTCATGTCTACCGCGATGTTCTATCCGTGCAACTACGGTTACATCAACCACACCCTGTCTCTGGACGGTGACCCGGTAGACGTGCTGGTCCCAACGCCATACCCCCTGCAGCCGGGCTCCGTGATCCGCTGCCGTCCGGTTGGCGTGCTGAAAATGACCGACGAAGCGGGTGAAGATGCGAAGCTGGTTGCGGTACCGCACACCAAGCTGAGCAAAGAGTACGATCACATCAAAGATGTGAACGACCTGCCAGAGCTGCTGAAAGCGCAGATCGCCCACTTCTTCGAGCACTACAAAGATCTCGAGAAAGGCAAATGGGTGAAAGTGGAAGGCTGGGACAACGCAGAAGCCGCTAAAGCGGAAATCGTTGCCTCCTTCGAACGCGCTAAGAAGTAATGCTTAACGTGTGAAAAAAAGCCCCGACTTGTCGGGGCTTTTTTTATCTGTGCGGTCTGTTGCCGGGTGGCGGCTGCGCCTTACCCGGCCTACATAATCTGTACGGCCTGAAAAAACAACGCCACCCAAAGGTGGCGTTATTCATATCAGTACTGGTCTCTGTCTAACCAGTTACCGCTTTCAATCAGCGTCAGACCTTCCACCGAACGTTGGTACACGTACATCCATGCACTGCCGTAGGGTGTCTGGATTAACCGGCGAGCGTATTCCCCGCCTTTGGTGCGCAAGGCATCAAGTTCGGCCAGCGTGGCATTATCAATACGATAAACCTCACCGTGTACTGCTCCTTCTCCCGGAACGGCGCCTGGATAGTGGCCCAGGCTGTACAGCTGGTAGTTCTCGATACTGTAATCCCCCAGCAACTGGGCGTTAGTCATCCAGTGGCTGTTGCCTTGCTTGGTTCTTAAACTGCCGTAGACAAATATTCGCATTGCTAAAACTCAAACTGATAGAGCAGATCGAGTGCCTGGTCTACGCCAGACACCGCTTCCAGATATAGCTTAGGCATCAGGCGATAGCGTAACGTGAGAGTTGCTAATGAGTCAAAGATCCCCACACCATATTTCACCTGCAGACCCGGCAGTACATAGCCGCTGACCACCACCTGAGAGGAGTCGCCGACCCCCTGGGTATCCAGCGCCAGATTGCTTACGCCAAACGTCTCGCCGATTTTACCCACAACCTGACCACTTTGTGCAACCCCCAGACCGACTAACATTGAGGTCATCGCCGCGCTGTCGCTCTGATTGCTGTCCAGCCCCTGCCCGCGCAGCAGGTATGAGAGCGCTTCCTGCTGGGACATGGCCGGGTCAGAGAAAATTTCCGCTTTCGGTTCGTCCGCGGTGCCCGTCACGCGCACCCCGGCGATCACGTCATTTTCGGTGGCCTCCGGATTACGGATCGCTTCGATATTCAGCAGCGGCTGATCCGGCGGGCCGGAGAAGAGCAGTTCGCCTTTACGCACCATCAAATCCTGGCCGTAGGCGTGGAAACGCCCTTCCGGAATGTTGATCTGCCCATTCAGGCCCAGCCCCTGTTTATCCTGCGCGACTTTCAGATCGCCGGTCAGTCTGGCCTTCAGCCCAAACGCATCCAGGCGCACGTTGTTGCCCACGTGTACGATCAGGTTGCTGTTGATCGGGATAGAGGCGGTCTGTGGCTCCTCCGGCTGGAGGTTGTTGTTGAGCATCACCTCATCGCTGGAGACGCCCACCGCGCTTTCCGGCAGTTCATGCACCACGATACGAGCCCACGGTACATCGACGCGGCCATCAAGGGTGAATAGCTGCGGCGTGGCCTCAAAGACCACATCCGGCGAGACGTCTAAACGCACCATCGGCGGCACGGTGATCCGCACCTTGCTGCCTTTGGCCGCCACGCGGGCGCGCCAGTTATCGAGCTGGCTCCAGTCCGCATCGCCGCTGAGGTTGATCTGCCCCTGCTGGGTACGCACGGTGCCCGTAAGCGTCGAGCTCATACCGTTAAAGTTCATCGCCAGCTGGCTCGGCAGCATATCGAACGGCATAAAGTTGCCGTCGATATCCACCCCGTTCAGCTGCATCTGACCAAACAGCTGCGGGCTCTGGGCGCTGCCCGCCAGCCGCAGGTTGGCATTCAGCATGCCTGCCGCCTTCTCGCCGCGGGAGAAGATGGCATTCGCCATCGCCAGGTTAAGGTTGCGGATATTGACGTTGCCCCCCAGGTTGCGCCGTCCTTGCGGATCGGTCACCTGGATCTGGCCGTCCAACTGCCCGTTGTTGGTGAGGCGGATCAGCCAGCCCAGCTCGGCGCGGTTGTTATGCAGATCGGCGGTGAGATTAAGAGTGCTGAAGGCCAGCGGCAGCGGCGCATCGTTCACCACCTGCGTCACCTTCACGTTACGCCCGGCGAGCGTGACGTTGCCCTCCGGCAGCCCCGGTTTGGTGGTATCCCAGGAGACATCCGCCTTGCCGCTGAATACGCCGCTTGCTTGCGTAGTGTCTGGCATGAACGGCTTAAGCATCGCCAGATCGAAGCGGTTAAGGTTGACCACCGCCCGCCCTTCTGCGCCTGCGTCAATGGTCTGCGGCACGCACAGTTCGGCATTCGGGTTGGTCCAGCAGTGCGGCCCGATACTGATCTTCTGTTCTGCGTTGCGGTAATCCAGGGCAATAGCGCGCGATAACGACCACGGTCCCACCGGGGTGGCGAAGCGGGTGTTATCCAGGGTGCCTTTCCAGCGGGTCTCCTGACGGTCAAAACTGCCCGCCAGGTGCAGCTGGCCGGAGACCGGCTCACCCTGAATGCGCAGCTGGAGATCGTGCTGCTTCTCGCTGCCTTTGGCTTCCAGGGTCACCTGATTAAGGTTGAGGCCCGGCTGGGAAATGCGATCGACCCGCAGGTTCAGGTGCCCGGCGATCTGATCGGTGGATTTCACGTCGCCATCCACCCGCACCCGGACAATGGTGAGATCCTGCCAGCGCAGGCCGTTGGCGGTGATATCAGCCAGCAGCTGCGGGGCTTCTACCGTGCCGCGCACCTTCAGCAGCCCTTTCGCGGTTCCGCCCAGTCCCGGCAGGGCATTATCCAGATTCGGCGCGTCGATGGTGGCATCCAGATCGAGATCTTTCACCCCCAGCTCGCCCTTAATATCGGCGGTGTTGCGCCCCAGCGCGACGTGCAGGCCCGGGATGACCCACTGCAGGTAGCTGTTGCCCTTCAGCGAGCCGTTTACATCCACTTTGTTCTGCTTCACGTTGCCGGTGATTTTCAGCTCCGGCACCTGCATCTGCCAGCTACCGCCGTAGAGACTGCCGCGGGTTTTAATCAGCCCGTCGAGCTTCGAGGGCCAGTCCGGCACCTCTTTGGCGGTGTTGATCCCGGTGAGCTTCAGCTCCCCGCGCCAGCTGATCGCCTTCTGCCAGTCCAGCAGCGCCTTCAGCTCGGTTTTGCCCTCCAGCGCGGCCACCGTCAGCTTGTCGAGGTTGATCTGCTGTTCGTTGCCCTTCGCATCCAGAGTGATGCCTGCGGGAGGTAGCCCCTCCCCTTTCACCGCAGTGCGGAACGACAGGGTGTAATCGGTCATTTTGCCGGTGAGCTTCAGCTTCACGTCATCGGCCTGGTACTGCTTCTCACCGGTAAATGGCCAGTAGAGCTGCTCACTCACCACCTCAAGGTTGAGCGGCAGGCCCGCCTCTGCAAGCCGGGTCTGGCCGCGCAGCACCATATCTACCGGGCCGGAGAGGTTGACGCCAAACTCCAGCTGTTCGCGCATGGCGCCGCCCACCTTCAGCTTCACCTTCTCGCCTTTGATCGGGTCGATGTTCAGGGTGCTGTTGAGAGTGATATCCACCGGCCAGTTATCCCGCAACAGGGCGTTGCCGGTGGCGTTGACGCTCCCCTGGTTGGTGTCGATATCCAGCGCGTCGAGCTTCATGTTGCCGTCGATGCTGCTCACCTTCAGCAGCATGTTGAAGACCGTCAGATCGGTATCGCCGGTGAGGCGCAGCTGCTCGCCCTTAAACTCTTCAATATTAAGGTTCAGCGGCAGGTGAACGTCGGTCATCTCCGGCAGGACCGGTTTCGAGAAGAGATCCTTCAGGGTTTCGCCCAGCGGCTTCTCTTCCGGCTGCGGGTTCTGAATTTTAGGCTCAACAATCTCTTCCTGGGCCACCTCCGCCACTTTCGGCAGGGCAATCAGCAGCCCTTGCAGAGAAGTCGGGGTCAGGGTCAGGTTTTTCTCCTGCCAGCGCAGGCCGGAGGTGAAATCCATCACCGACACGGTGGTGTCGTCGATTTTGACGTTGATGTTATTCAGCGCCACCCGGTTAAGCGATATCGGGTATGGCGTGGAGAGATCCAGCGGCCCGCTCTCCTCTTCGGCAACGGGCTCCGACTGCGGCATTTTTTTGGAATCTATCGTCACGAAGACATCTTTTAACGACAGATCGTTAATGCACAGGCTGCTGTCGCGCAGACAGCCGAGCTTCACCGCCAGATGCAGATCCCCGGCGTTGACCGCCACGCCCGGCTGGTCGTAGCGAACGTTTTTCAGATGCAGGTCGCGCCAGCCGCCGGTGACCTGACCAATCTCCAGCCCCGGTACCCAGCGGTCTGCCGCCTTAAACAGCAGATGCAGCCCGCTGGTGGTGCCCACCAGAAAGGCCACCGCAGCCAGCAGCAGCAGGATAAACAGCAACACGCCGAGGCTGATTTTCTTCCATAAACTCATAATTCCGGCCCCAGACCGATGTAAAACTGTAAACCGTGTTCATCTTTATCGCCCACCGGCACGGCGAAATCGAGCTTGATCGGCCCGACCGGTGACTCCCAGCGCACCCCGACGCCTGCGCCGGTTTTAAAGTCGCTGCGGCGGATATCGCTCACCGCTTCTCCGCTGTCGATAAAGGTCGCGCCCCACCATTTTCCGGTGACGTTGTACTGATACTCCAGCGAGCCGGTAGCCAGCTTCGAGGCCCCGATCAGCTTGCCGTCGTCATCTTTTGGCGCGATGGATTTGTATTTGTAGCCACGAATGCTGCGATCGCCCCCGGCGAAGAAGCGCAGATCCGGCGGCACTTTTTCAAAGTCGCCGGTTTCAATCCAGCCCAGGTTGCCACGCACTACAAAGCGATGGCGGTCATAAAAGGTGCGGATCCAGACGTTTTGCGCCTGTACCACGGAGAAATCCACATCCGAGCCCCAGGCGGTATTGGAGTAGTCTATCGAATAGCGCTGGGAATCCCCCCAGTCCGGCATCAGGCCACCGCGGGAACGGGTCCGGCTGATCATCACCCCCGGATAGAGCAGCATGGTGGTGTTGGTGACATTGGCCTGGGTAAAGTGGTCGAGGCTCCAGCGCAGGTTGATGGCGCGCTGCCAGCCGCTGGAGAGATCCCAGTAACGCGACACGGCGAGGGTCGTGGAATCCGCTTCGGTGTCGTTCAGATCGGTACGCTTAAAGCCGCCCTGCACCAGGTAATATTGCTCAAGCGGATTTTTCAGCAGCGGCATTTTATAGCTGAAATCGAGCTGCTGTTCCGGGGCTGAGAGAGTGACGTTGCTGGTCAGGCTGTGGCCGTAGGAGTTCATCCACGGCTTTTTCCACGTCGCTTTTACGCGCGGGCCGACGTCGGTGGAGTAGCCCACCCCGGTCTCAATGGTGTTCTCGGTGCGTGGCGATACCACGCCGTGCAACGGCAGCACTTTGGTCTGTCGCGCTTTATCAAACTCCGGGGCCACCACCACGGAGTTAAACCAGCCGGTGGCTGACAGACGGCGGTTGAGCTCGGCCAGATCTTTCGACTGGTAATAGTCGCCCTCTTTAAAAGGGATCAGATTCTGCAAATACTCATCACGGATCTGCGACCCTTCGAAGGTCACATCACCAAAGCGGTAGCGTTCCCCGCTGTCGTAGTCGATATCCCAGAACGCCTGATGGCGGTCGAGGGCGATGCCGAGCTGACTTTTATTGAACTGGCTGTCGAAGTAGCCTTTGCGCAGCGCCACCTTCGTCAGATCTTTTTTGAAGCCGTCATAGTCGCTGTGATTGAGCACGGTGCCGTTCTTTGGCCGCGTTTTAAGCAGTTCAAGATAGTCCTGATCGGTACGCGCGCCGCCGCGCAGCACCACGTCCGTGCCGCCGATGAGCACCGGAACCCCAGGCTTGACGCGGGCAATCAACACCTGCCGCCCTTTGGCCGGCGGTGGACGCAGCTCGAAGTCGATGGTCGGCTCATAATAGCCGAGCGCTTTTAAACCGCCGCGGATGGCGTCGTCCACGCGGGCGCGAAAGCGACGATCGGGCGTCACTTCGTCGCTCTCAATAGTGGAGAGCTGTGCGCGTACGTTTTTTTCCAGCGCCCCGGATAGCCCCTCAACCTGTAAACGAACGTTCGCCGCGCTGGCGATTCCGCTTGTCAGCAAGAGACTGGCTAAACATAACTGGCGGATTTTTGGCACGTTTTCTCCTGAATATCCTTGTTTCCACCCCTGGAAGCATATGAAGTGCCGCTCCGCAGCAAATCACGGCAAAAGCCCAAAACCCAATACGCGGGTTGAAAAATGGTTAAACACCCTAATATTTCTTATGTTTAAATCTAGACTCATTCACCGCATTTATTGTGTTCAATTAAACGCGTCGTGACAACCTTAACCCAAACATCACCCACCCGGAGGCCACACCGTGAGTTTATTTGATAAAAAGCACCTGGTTGCTCAGGCGGACGCATTACCGGGACGTAACACCCCTATGCCTGTCGCGACTCTCCATGCCGTCAACGGCCACTCTATGACCAACGTTCCGGAAGGGATGGAAATTGCCCTGTTCGCAATGGGTTGTTTCTGGGGCGTGGAGCGCCTCTTCTGGCAACTGCCGGGCGTCTACAGCACCGCGGCAGGCTATACCGGGGGCTATACCCCGAACCCAACCTACCGCGAAGTCTGCTCCGGCCAGACCGGTCACGCCGAGGCGGTACGCGTAGTATATGATCCGAACGTCGTCAGCTACGAACAGCTGCTGCAGGTATTCTGGGAAAACCACGATCCTGCGCAGGGTATGCGTCAGGGCAATGACCACGGCACCCAGTACCGCTCGGCGATCTACCCGCTCACGCCGGAACAGGATGCCGCCGCCCGCGACAGTCTGGCGCGCTTCCAGCAGGCGATGCACGCCGCCGGTGACGATCGCCCGGTGACGACCGAAATCACCAACGCCTTACCGTTCTATTATGCGGAAGATGACCACCAGCAGTATCTGCATAAAAATCCGTACGGCTACTGCGGTATCGGTGGCATTGGTGTCTGCCTGCCGCCGCAGCTGGCATAACAGTAAGCCGGTTTTGCCTGTTGACGAGCAAAACCGGCTCAAAATGCGATCTCTGGCGACTTTACAGCCGTTTACGCTATACTACCCCTCGAAATAACCGGCCTACCGCTTCGGACCGGTGTTCAAAATATCTACACACCTGTATGACCAACTTCCCTCCGAGGATCTGGCGAGAAGCCGGATAAGATATGTTAAACAGTATTTTAGTAATACTTTGTCTCATCGCTGTCAGTGCATTTTTCTCTATTTCAGAAATCTCTCTGGCTGCATCCCGTAAAATTAAACTTAAACTGCTCGCCGATGATGGCGATCTCAATGCCCAACGCGTCCTGAAAATGCAAGAAAACCCGGGGATGTTCTTTACCGTGGTGCAAATCGGCCTCAATGCGGTCGCCATTCTTGGCGGTATTGTGGGTGATGCTGCATTCTCGCCCGCATTCCATAGCGTTTTCTCCCGATACTTCTCCCCTGAGCTTTCCGAGCAGCTGAGCTTCATTCTCTCCTTCTCGCTGGTGACTGGCCTGTTCATTCTCTTTGCCGATTTGACCCCGAAACGCATCGGTATGATTGCGCCAGAAGCTGTGGCTTTGCGCATCATCAACCCGATGCGCTTCTGTCTCTTCGTGTTCCGCCCGCTGGTGTGGTTCTTTAACGGCCTGGCCAATACCATTTTCCGTCTGTTTAAGCTGCCGATGGTGCGTAAAGATGACATCACCTCTGACGATGTCTACGCGGTATTCGAAGCCGGCGCGCTGGCGGGGGTACTGCGTAAGCAGGAGCATGAGCTGATCGAGAACGTGTTTGAGCTGGAATCCCGTACCGTGCCGTCATCCATGACCGGACGTGAGAACGTGATCTGGTTTGATCTGCACGAAGATGAGCAGAGCCTGAAGAAAAAGGTGGCGGAACATCCGCACTCCAAGTTCCTGGTCTGTAATGAAGATATCGATCACATCATCGGCTATGTCGACTCCAAAGATCTGCTGAACCGCGTGCTGGCGAACCAGAGCCTGACGCTGAACAGCGGGGTGCAGATCCGCAATACCCTGATTGTCCCGGACACCCTGACGCTCTCCGAAGCGCTGGAAAGTTTCAAAACCGCCGGGGAAGATTTCGCGGTGATCATGAACGAATATGCGCTGGTGGTGGGGATCATCACCCTGAACGATGTCATGACCACCCTGATGGGCGATCTGGTGGGTCAGGGTCTGGAAGAGCAGATTGTGGCGCGCGATGAGAACTCATGGCTGGTGGACGGCGGTACGCCTATCGACGACGTGATGCGCGTGCTGGACATCGACGAGTTCCCGCAGTCGGGCAACTACGAGACCATTGGCGGCTTTATGATGTTTATGCTGCGTAAAATCCCGAAACGCACCGACTCGGTGAAGTTCTCGGGATATAAGTTCGAGGTGGTGGATATCGACAACTACCGCATCGACCAGCTGCTGGTGACGCGCATCGACAACAAACCGACGGTGCTCGTGCCAAAAATGCCGGATGCTGAAGAGAACGCCTCGGCCTAAACCAGAAACATCAACGGCTCCCATCGGGAGCCGTTTCTTTTACTGCATAGCACGTTGGTTAAGCCATCTCAGTTTGCAGACGCATAACCTGACGGTTGACTTCGGACATCACAGAAAAGTGCTGTTTATCCTTCACTTTTGGGACAAGGATCTTGCCCTTATCAAACTCAAAAGCGCCAACGTCCTTGATATACAACCGTCCACGGAACAGGATTTTTACGTATTTAGCTACCTGAAGCGGATTGTAGCGTTGAAAAATTTTCATTCTATTATCTCCTGCGAATCATACGCTCTTGCGGCACCACAATCGGGCCGACCCTCTGGAGCGCAAATTTTGTTGCCCAATGACTATAGACGAGAAAAATGGTGATACCCAGTCTGCATAAGTTTATTTACCTTTTGATGACAAATAATCAGAATATTCTTTGCAATCGTAACTTTCGGGCAGTATAAGCCATCGTTTTTGTGCAGATATGTGCGTTCCCCCTCACTCTGGCACCGGGATTGCGGGTAAAGCGCCGCGATCGCACTTATGATTAAATCATCAGACCAAGTGGTCGGATCACCTGCTAATAAAACAAAAAGGAAAACACTATGATCTTACGTAACATCCTGGCAACTGCCTGCCTGATGCTGCCACTGATGGCTTCCGCACATAATTTTGAGAAGGGACAACGTGTGCCACCGGTGGGCATTGCCGACCGGGGAGAATTGATCCTCGACAATAATGAGTTTAGCTACAAAACCTGGAATAGCGCGCAGCTTCCTGGCAAAGTGCGAGTGGTGCTACATATTGCCGGTCGCACCTCGGCAAAAGAGAAAAACGCAACCCTGATTGAAGCGATCAAGTCGGCACATTTACCAAAAGATACTTATCAGACCACTACCATAGTAAACACCGATGATGCGATACCGGGGTCCGGCATGTTCGTGCGCAGCAGCCTGGAGAGTAATAAAAAGCTCTACCCATGGTCACAGTTCATCGTCGACAGCAACGGCGCGGCACGCGGCGCCTGGCAGCTGGAAGAAGAGAGCTCAGCCGTCGTCGTGCTGGACAAGCAAGGTAAAGTGCAGTGGGCGAAAGACGGGGCGCTGACCCAGGAGGAGGTGCAGCAGGTGGTCGCCCTGCTGCATAAGTTGGTCGGTCAGTAAAGCGAGACCCGGAAGCCTGGATTAAGGAAGGATTCCCGCGGGGTATAGTCGAGCGGCTTGCCCTGCCAGTCGTGAACATGGGCCCCCGCGGCGGCGGCAACGGCATGGCCTGCCGCCGTATCCCAGACGTTGGTTGGCCCAAAGCGGGGATAGAGCTGCGCCTGCCCTTCTGCCACCAGGCAGAACTTCAGCGATGACCCGATCGACGTTGTCTGGTGCTCACCCAGCTGATGCAGATACTCCTCAAGTTCGTTATCCGAGTGAGAGCGGCTGATCACCACCAGCGGTGGCCGGGCGTCACGCACCTGGATCGGGTTGCGCACGCCGCACTCCTCTTTCCACGCTTTGCCGTCGGCGGCGCTGTACATTACCTTCAGCACCGGGGCGTAGACCACCCCCAGCACTGCTTTGCCTTTATCAATCAGGGCAATATTTACCGTGAATTCACCGTTACGCTTGAGGAACTCTTTGGTGCCGTCCAGCGGATCAACCAGCCAGTAACGCTGCCAGTGCTGACGCTCCTCCCAGGGCTGGGGATCTTCTTCGGAAAGCACAGGGATATCGGGCGTTAACGCCTGCAAGCCTTTCAGGATCACCCCGTGCGCCGCGAGATCGGCTGCGGTCACCGGGGAGTCGTCGATTTTACGGATCGTGTCCATTGGGATCTTGCCATCGTAGACCTGCATAATGGCCTCGCCCGCTTCCCGTGCGAGCTGACAAATTTTATCTAACATTCTCCACCTCTTTGTTATCACAGTGGGTATAACTCTTTGTTTTATTTATATCGCATTGTGAATAAATCCGCTATCTGTGAAGCAATTCCGGTTTCAGGGCCCTTTTTTCTGGCAGGATTCACAATTCTGTAAGCAAAAAAATATAGATACATATTCTTTTGTGGCCTGGATCGAATAAAAGGACTCCTCTGATGATTAAGTTTAGCGCAACGCTCCTGGCGACGCTGATTGCGGCGAGCGTACAGGCAGCGACGGTTGATCTCCGCATTCTGGAAACCACCGACCTGCACAGCAATATGATGGACTTCGACTACTACAAAGACGCCCCGACGGAAAAATTTGGTCTGGTGCGTACCGCAAGCCTGATTAACGCAGCCCGTAGCGAAGTGAAAAACAGCGTCCTGGTCGATAACGGGGACTTAATTCAGGGTAGCCCGCTTGGGGATTACATGGCGGCGAAAGGTCTGAAAAAGGGTGATGTGCATCCGGTCTACAAGGCGCTGAACACCCTGGATTACGCGGTGGGTAACCTGGGTAACCATGAGTTTAACTACGGGCTGGACTATCTGCATATGGCGCTTTCAGGGGCCAAATTCCCGTACGTTAACGCCAATATCATCGACGTTAAGACCCAGAAGCCGCTGTTTACCCCTTATCTGATCAAAGAGACCACCGTGGTCGATCAGGACGGGAAACCGCAGACCCTGAAGATCGGTTATATCGGTTTTGTCCCGCCGCAGATCATGACCTGGGATAAGGCCAACCTGAGCGGCAAAGTGACGGTTAACGACATCACCGAAACCGCCCGCAAGTATGTGCCGGAGATGCGCGAGAAAGGCGCCGATCTGGTGGTGGTGGTAGCCCACTCCGGTCTCTCTGCCGACCCATACCAGGCGATGGCGGAAAACTCGGTCTACTACCTCAGCGAAGTCAAAGGGGTGGACGCCATTCTCTTCGGCCACGCCCATGCGGTCTTCCCGGGCAAAGATTTCGCCAGCATTAAAGGGGCAGACATTGCCAAAGGCACCCTGAACGGCGTGCCCGCGGTGATGCCGGGCATGTGGGGGGATCACCTTGGGGTGGTCGATCTGGTGCTGAATAATGACGGCGGTAAATGGCAGGTCACCCAGTCGAAAGCCGAAGCCCGCCCGATCTACGATCTTGCCGCCAAAAAAGCGCTGGTGGGCGAGGATAAAAAGATCGTCGAGGTGCTGAAGCACGATCACGACGCCACCCGCGAGTTTGTCAGCAAACCCATCGGCAAATCCGCCGACAACATGTACAGTTACCTGGCGCTGGTGCAGGACGATCCTACCGTGCAGGTGGTGAATATGGCGCAGAAAGCCTACGTGGAGCGCTATATTCAGGGCGATCCGGATCTGGCGAAACTGCCGGTCCTCTCCGCTGCGGCGCCGTTTAAAGTGGGTGGACGCAAGAACGATCCGGCCAGCTATGTTGAAGTCGAAAAAGGCCAGCTGACCTTCCGGAACGCCGCCGATCTCTATCTTTATCCCAATACCCTGGTGGTGGTCAAAGCCACGGGCCAGGAGGTGAAGGAGTGGCTGGAGTGCTCAGCGGGCCAGTTTAACCAGATCGACCCGACCAGCACCAAACCGCAGTCGCTGATTAACTGGGACGGTTTCCGCACCTATAACTTCGATGTGATCGACGGGGTGGAGTACCAGATTGATGTCTCCCAGCCGGCGAAATATGACGGCGAGTGTCAGGTGGTGAATGCCCAGGCCGAACGCATTAAAAACCTGACCTTTAACGGTAAGCCAATTGATCCGAAAGCGACCTTCCTGGTGGCGACCAACAACTACCGCGCTTACGGCGGTAAGTTTGCCGGGACCGGCGACAGCCATATCGCCTTCGCTTCACCGGATGAGAACCGTTCGGTGCTGGCAACGTGGATTGGCGAGCAGTCGAAGAAGAGCGGCGAAATCCATCCGGCAGCGGACAACAACTGGCGTCTGGCCCCTGTTCACAGCGATGTGAAGCTGGATATCCGCTTTGAGACCGCGCCAACGGAAAAAGCGGCGGCGTTTATCAAAGAGAAAGCGCAGTACCCGATACAGCAGGTCGCGACCGATGAGATTGGATTTGCGATTTATCAGTTAGATTTAAGCAGGTAAAAGCACGTTGCCGTTTCGTAGGCCGGGTAAGGCGCAGCCGCCACCCGGCAAGCAGACCGCACAATGCCCGGCGGCGCTGCGCTTGCCGGGCCTACAAAACCCGTAACCGCCACCCGGCATCAGGCCGCACGTTCATCCCGGTTACTCATCACCTGGGGCAAATTCAGCTCGATCCAGTCGGCCAGCGCCGCTACCTTTTCACTCACCTCTTCCCCCAATGGGGTCAGGCTGTACTCCACGTGCGGGGGCACTACCGGATACGACACACGATTGACAAAGCCATCCTGCTCCAGCGCCTGTAGCGACTGGGCCAGCATCTTCTCGCTCACCCCGCCCATCTTGCGGCGCAGATCGCTAAAGCGATGCGTCCCCTGACGTAACGCCACCAGGATCAGCACGCCCCAGCGGCTGGTCACATGCTTGAGTACATCCCGGGAGGGGCACTGCTCGGCAAAGAGATTGCCGTCGCGCATTTGCTCGCTGAGGGTTGGGTTTGCCATGAGATACTTACCTTTTTGTACGTACTTACTAAAAGTTAGTTTGAGTGATAGTGTGCCACAACATTCACCCGAGACGAAGGATATTCATCATGATCGCGATTACAGGCGCTACCGGCCAGCTTGGCCAACTCGTTATTGAACAGCTGCTGAAAACCGTTCCGGCCAGCCAGCTGGTCGCCATTGTACGTAACCCGGCGAAGGCCGAAGCGCTAAGCCGGCAGGGCGTGAGCGTGCGTCAGGCCGATTATACCGACCAGGCTGCTTTCACCGCTGCACTCGCGGGCGTGGATAAACTGCTGCTGATCTCCTCCAGCGAAGTGGGCCAGCGCGCGCCGCAGCATCAGAATGTGATTAACGCGGCGAAGGCGGCGGGCGTGAAATTTATCGCCTACACCAGCCTGCTGCATGCCGACACCTCCCCGCTGGGCCTGCATGTGGAGCACGTTGCCACCGAAAAAGCGCTGGCAGAATCCGGTATTCCTTATGCCCTGCTGCGTAACGGCTGGTACACCGAAAACTACCTCGCCAGCGCCCCGCCTGCGCTGGAACACGGCGTGTTTATTGGTGCGGCCGGTGAAGGCAAAATCGCCTCCGCCACCCGCGCCGACTATGCCACCGCTGCGGCCCGCGTTATCAGCGAAGAGGGTCATGCCGGTAAAGTTTATGAGCTGGCAGGCGACCAGGCGTGGACATTAAGCGAGCTTGCTGCCGAGCTGAGTCGCCAGAGCGGTAAAAACGTGGTCTATCAGAACCTGAGCGAAGCCGATTTTGCCGCCGCGCTGAAGGGAGTGGGTCTACCGGCAGGTCTGGCGGAGATGCTGGCGGACTCCGATATTGGTGCCTCGAAAGGCGGTCTGTTTGATGACAGCCGCACCCTGAGCGCCCTGCTGGGCCGCCCGACCACCACGCTTGCGGAGAGCGTGAAGCACATCCTGTAATTGTTAAAACATGGTTAATTAGTGTGGCATCCCTGCGGGTCATCTCTGATAATGACATTCTGACCCGCGAGGAGGCTCACCGTGCAAGGCGTACCTGAACAGTTTTTCGATGAGAGAGACAGCGCGCGCTTTCGCCATCTGGCGCAGGTGCCGGGCGTGGAGCTGTATCATGCCCATATCTCCCGCTACGCCTTTGAACCCCACACTCACGAGGCCTTCGGCATCGGTGCCATAGAAGCCGGTGCCGAACGCTTCCGCTATCGCGGCACGCAGTACGTCGCCCCCGTTCACTCCGTCGTCACGATGAATCCCGACGAGCTGCACACCGGCGAGGCCGAAACCGCCGACGGCTGGCGCTACCGGATGATCTATCTCGAGCCGGATCTGCTGGAGGAGGTGACAGGCATCCGCCACTGGTGGTTCAGCGACGTCACCCGCCACGATCCCCGCCGTTCGCAGCAGATCTGTCAGCTGATCTACGGCCTGTGGCACACCGACGATCCGCTGGCGCAAAAGGGCCTGCTGCTGGATCTGATTGATACCTTCCAGCCGCTGGCGCGTCATGCGCCGGTCGCAAAAGAAGGGGCGCATCGCTTCGAGCGCGTGCGCGACTATCTGCATGACAACTACATGCACTCTCTGACCCTCGATGAGCTGGCGCAGGTGGTGTCGCTCAGCCCGTACCATTTCCAGCGCCAGTTCAAAGCCCATTTTCACGTCACACCGCATCAGATGCTGATGGCGATCCGCCTGTGGCGCGCCAAAGCCTTTCTCACCCAGGGGCTCCCGGCGGCAGAGGTGGCCGCCGCGACGGGCCTGACCGATCAGTCGCACCTGACCCGGGCGTTTACCCGTCGCTATGGCATTACCCCGGTGCGCTACCAGAAACAGGTAACGCAGCGCTAATGCGCAATCTCATACAATACCGCCCTCTGTTGCCTTTCTACACTGCTAGCAGGTTCAGAGCAGAGGAAGGGAAAAATGATTAGCGGCGTGTTGTATGCCCTGCTTGCAGGGTTAATGTGGGGACTGATTTTTGTCGGGCCGCTGATCGTCCCGGAATACCCGGCGGCGCTACAGTCGATGGGGCGCTATCTGGCGCTTGGGCTGATCGCCCTGCCGATCGCCTGGCTCGGCCGGGCACGGTTACGCCAGCTGAAAGGCCGGGACTGGCTCACCGCCCTGTCGCTGACGATGATGGGCAACCTGATCTATTACGTCTGCCTGGCAAGCGCGATCCAGCGTACCGGGGCCCCGGTGTCGACCATGATCATCGGCACGCTGCCGGTGGTGATCCCGGTGTTCGCCAACCTGCTCTACAGCCAGCGCGATGGTAAGCTGGCGTGGTCGAAGATGCTCCCGGGGCTGTTTGCCATTGCGCTGGGGCTGGTGTGCGTGAATATCGCCGAGCTGCGTCACGGCGTGGCCGGAGGCAGTGGCTGGCGCTATGTTTCGGGGATCCTGCTGGCGTCGGTGTCGGTGGTCTGCTGGGCATGGTACGCCCTGCGTAACGCCCGCTGGCTGCGGGAAAACCCCGACAAACATCCGATGATGTGGGCTACCGCCCAGGCGCTGGTGACACTGCCGGTCTCGTTACTGGGCTACCTTGCCGCCTGCGCATGGCTGAACGTGCAACAGCCGGACTTTGCCCTGCCACTGGGGCCACGCCCGTGGGTCTTTCTCGGGCTGATGCTGGCGATTGCCGTCTGCTGCTCGTGGGTGGGCGCCCTGTGCTGGAACGTCGCCAGCCAGAAATTACCGACGGTGATCTTAGGGCCGCTGATTGTCTTCGAAACCCTGGCCGGTCTGCTCTATACCTTCCTGATGCGCCAGAGCCTGCCGCCGCTGTTAACCAGCACGGGAATTGTGTTGCTGGTGGTGGGGGTGGTGATTGCGGTGAGTGCGAAACCGGAAAAACCGAGGGTAATTCCGGTTTCACAGCCGTGAAAAAGCCCGGCGGCGTTGCGCTTGCCGGGCCTACAAAGTCATGCGTTTCGTAGGCCGGGTAAGCGTTAGCGCCACCCGGCCTCTGTCAGAAGGTTTCCCAGTTGGCGTCGGTCGTCGCCTGTACCGGTTTGGCTTTTGCAGCATAGGTTTTCACCGGCGCAGCCTTAGCCACCGGGCCCTTCGCAATCTTAAATACCGCCACCGCCTCGTTCAGGCGTGCCGCCTGCTCTTCCAGCGCTGCCGCCGCCGCCGCAGACTCCTCCACCAGCGAGGCGTTCTGTTGGGTCACGCGATCCATCTCGGCAACCGCCTGGCCGACCTGATCGATACCCCGGCTTTGCTCATCTGAGGCGGACGCAATTTCGCCCATAATGTCGGTGACGCGGGTTACGGCGCTGACGATCTCTGCCATCGTCTCCCCGGCCTCATTGACCAGCGCAGAACCGGCGCTGACCCGGGCACCCGAGTCGTCAATCAGCCCTTTGATCTCTTTCGCCGCCTGGGCGCTACGCTGGGCCAGGGTGCGTACTTCCCCTGCCACCACCGCAAATCCGCGTCCCTGCTCCCCGGCACGCGCCGCTTCTACCGCCGCGTTCAGCGCCAGGATGTTGGTCTGGAAGGCGATGCCGTCAATCACGTTGGTGATCTGGGCGATTTTGCTGGAACTGTTGGCGATTTCGTCCATGGTGCGCACCACCCCTTCCACCACGTTTCCGCCTTTTTTCGCGGTGCTTGAGGCATCCAGCGCCAGGCGTGACGCCTGACGGGCGTTATCGGCGTTCTGCTTCACGGTGGCGGTCAGCTGTTCCATACTGGCGGCGGTCTCTTCCAGCGAGGCCGCCTGCTGCTCGGTACGGGAAGAGAGGTCGTTGCTGCCTGCGGAGATTTCGCCCGCGCCGGTATAAATGGTGTCGGAGCCCTCGCGCACCACACCTACGGTGTTCGCCAGCGCCTTCTGCATCTCGTGAACGTTATAGGCCAGCATCGCCATTTCGTTTTTGCCCTGAACGTCAACAGGCTGTGTCAGGTCACCCGCGGCGATAGCGCGAATATGATCGATGACCTCCTGCAGCGGCAGCAGCAGCACACGGCGCATGGCGATCCAACTGGAGACAATCACGGCGATCACCAGAAGCATCATCCCTGAAAGGATCCACAGGATGCGTTTGTAGTCGCTTTCGTTATCTTCGATGCCTTTATCGGTAAGGGCTGCCTGAGCCTGGCGCCATTCACGATAGACTTTCTGCATTGCGGTCTGCTTCTGTTCGGCGTTCTGCTTAAACATATCTTCGAGGTTGCCCTGGGAGAGCAGAAGGTTCATCTGGGTCAGGGTGGCCGAGTAGATGCGGTACTGCTCTTCCAGCTGGCTGGAGAGTTTTTCATCCAGGCCCGGCGTTTCCGGCAGCGCGTAGTATTTGTCGTAATGGGACTGGGCGTCTGCCAGCAGGTTTTTTGCCGTGTTGACCAGCTCATTCAACTGCCCGCCGTTAATCTGCGAAGCCACGCTGCTTTGCAGGCGCAGCATGCCGCGGTTGAGGGTGACGCGCGCCTGGTTAAGGCTGATCCACGCGTCAGTGAACTCGGCCACATTCTGGCTGGAGACCTGGGAAACGGTGAAGTTCTCTTTGTCGTTATTAAGCGCGTTGATGAAAATGCCGGCGGAGATCAGTTGCATGATCCCGAGCGCCAGCAGCACCGAAATCAGAAGGGTTATCACTTTTATACGTTTAAACATGCGTTGCCTTTTTTATATGCAGGTATTGTCTGACCTGTATCTATCGGCAGGCGCAGCGGGTTGTTTACCGTCTCTGTGCCTTTAAAAAGTTTCGAAACCCGTTTTTTAAATCCATTCATAGAGTTAAATCGGCATTTTTTTGTGATCTGTATCGCTTTTTTAACCCTGCCTATAAAGGGTTATAGCTTCGCCTAAAAGATGCATTTAAAATACATCTTATCAAATAACGATGAGGTAACGACCATGGCCTTCCGCGACCAACCTTTAGGCGAGCTGGCGCTCTCCATCCCACGCGCTTCGGCGCTGTTTCGTAAATACGATATGGATTACTGCTGCGGCGGTAAACAAACCCTGGCGCGTGCCGCGTCGCGTAAGGAACTGGATCTGGACCTCATCGAAGCAGAACTGGCGAAGCTGGCCGAGCAGCCGCTGGAAAAAGACTGGCGCAGCGTGGCGCTGGCCGAAATCATCGATCACATCATCGTGCGCTTTCACGATCGCCACCGCGAACAGCTGCCGGAGCTGATCCTGCAGGCCACCAAAGTTGAGCGCGTTCATGCCGAAAAAGCCTCTGTACCGCGCGGCCTGGCGAAAAACCTGACCCTGCTGCACGAGGAGCTCTCCAGCCACATGATGAAAGAGGAGCAGATCCTGTTCCCGATGATCAAACAGGGAATGGGCAGCCAGGCGATGGGGCCGATTAGCGTGATGGAAAGCGAGCACGACGACGCCGGTGAGCTGGTTGAAGTGATCAAGCACATCACCCATAACGTGACCCCACCTGCGGATGCCTGCACCACCTGGCGCGCGATGTACAATGGCATTAACGAGATGATCGACGACCTGATGGAGCACATCAGTCTGGAGAATAACGTGCTGTTCCCTCGGGCGCTGGCCGGGGAATAAAAAAGCCCGGTAGCGTTAGCGCTTACCGGGCTTACAAAAGCAACGAACCGTAGGCCGGGTAAGGCGCAGCCGCCACCCGGCACAACACAATTAACGCATGCCAGCCATACGTTTTTTACCGATAAACAGCCAGCCCAGCCCCAGCGCGATAAACCACAGCGGCGTGACCATCAGCGCCTGACGGGTATCCTCTTCCAGCGTCAGCAGTACCAGCACAAACACGAAGAAGGCCATGCAGACCCAGCACATCAGCTTGCCCCACGGCATCTTATAGATAGATTTTTCATGCAGGTGCGGACGCTGTTTGCGGTACACCAGGTACGAGCAGAGGATGATGGTCCAGACGAACATGAACAGGATCGCCGAAACCGTGGTGATCATGGTGAACGCGCCAATCACGCTTGGGTTCACGTAGAGCATCACCACGCCGCCCAGCAGACAGATACAGGAGAAGGTCAGCCCTTTCGCCGGTACCGCACGTTTAGAGAGCTTCGCGAATGCGCTCGGTGCCACCCCTTCCTGCGCCAGACCAAACAGCATACGGCTGGTGGAGAACACGCCGCTGTTGGCAGACGAGGCCGCAGAGGTCAGCACCACGAAGTTAATCAGGCTTGCCGCCGCCGGTAAACCGACCAGCACAAACAGCTCAACGAACGGGCTCTTGCTGGGTACCACGGAGCTCCACGGCGTCACTGACATAATCACGATCAGCGCGAAGACGTAGAACATGATGATACGAATCGGAATAGAGTTGATCGCGCGCGGCAGCGATTTCTCCGGGTCTTTGGTTTCGGCGGCGGTGGTGCCCACCAGCTCAATCCCCACAAAGGCGAAGACCGCAATCTGGAAGCCGGCAAAGAATCCGCTCAGCCCTTTCGGGAACCAGCCCCCGTCATTCCACAGATGGGTGAACGAGGCCTGCACGCCGCTCGGAGAGGTAAAGTGGGTCATGATCATCACCAGGCCGACCACAATCAGGCCGACAATGGCGACGATTTTGATCATCGCGAACCAGAACTCCATCTCACCGAACATTTTTACGGTGGCGAGGTTAAGGGTCAGCAGCAGGATAATCACCGCCAGCGAGGCCACCCAGTCCGACAGGCCCGGGAACCAGAACTGCGCGTAAGCCGTAATGGCGACGACGTCGGCCATCCCGGTCACCACCCAGCAGAACCAGTAGGTCCAGCCGGTGAAGTAGCCCGCCCACGGCCCGAGAAGGTCGGAGGCAAAGTCGCTAAAGGATTTGTATTCGAGATTCGAGAGCAGCAGCTCGCCCATTGCCCGCATCACGAAAAAGAGCATAAAGCCGATGATCATATAGACAAAAATGATCGACGGCCCGGCAAGACTGATGGTTTTGCCTGACCCCATAAACAGCCCGGTACCGATAGCGCCGCCGATGGCGATAAGCTGAATATGACGGTTTGTGAGATTTCGCCGTAGCGATTGTTCAGACGGTGCCTCTTCGTCGGCAACGACTTTTACCTGATCTACCATGTGATGTTTTCCTGTTGTTACTGCCTGTGTTGTTTAGGCTCTTCTGGCCCTTTATTACGTCGAAAAGCGACGGCCCGGTTAAGGACTCATCGATATTAGGTAAGAATCGGCGGGATGAATACTTTGATTTAAATATTATGTTAACAATATGTTGAAACTGAGTGACGTATCACTTAAGCCACGCAAAACAGCTCACAAAAATACACTTACTGTGACCTTTTGCAAGATAATCTGTTGATTAGGGCGTAACTATAGGTTTTTAAACTAATTTCCTCTCCCCTGGTGGGGAGAGGAAGAGGAGAGGTCGCTTACAGGATTTCCAGCAGCTCAACTTCAAAGACCAGTGTGCTGAATGGCGGAATAGAGGCGCCAGCGCCACGCTCGCCGTAGGCCAGGTTCTGTGGGATAGTCAGCTCCCATTTAGAACCAACCGGCATCAGGGTCAGGGCTTCGATCCAGCCTGGGATCACGCCGTTTACCGGGAATTCTGCCGGTTCGCCGCGGGCAACAGAGCTGTCGAATACGGTGCCGTCAATCAGTTTACCGGTGTAGTGCACGCGAACGTGGTCGGTACGCGCCGGGATTGGACCTTCGCCCTGGGTGATAACGCGGAACTGCAGACCGGTTTCGGTGCTGTTCACGCCTTCGCGCTCACGGTTCTCTTCAAGGAATTTCTCGCCTGCCGCAGCCATCTCTTCGAAACGGGCACGACGCACAGCGTCTGCACGTTCGTGGATTTCACGCAGCGCGCGGTGAACCACATCTACCGGAACCGCTGGCTGTTTACCTTCCAGCGCATCGGCGATACCCGCCACCAGCGCTTCAGGTAACAGACCCTGCAGACCTGATTCGCTCAGCTGCTGTCCTACCTGCAAACCAATGCCGTAGCTTGCCTGCGCTTCGATTGTGTCAAAAGTCGGGGTGGTCATGGGATTTCCTTCCATCACATTTAAAGTAGCGGGCAGCATAACAGCCACCTTCCATCCGGTAAAACTTTGTCTTATGGAAAGATGACAAATTACGACGAAACGGAAACAATAGAGGCTATCTGGATTTTTCCCGAATGCGTGTCACGGAAGCTGGCTTTGTTACGCTCATCAGGCAGTTAGCAAACTATACTTCTTGGGACAGGAAAAAAGACGCGGAGCAGGAGGAGAGCCATGCCCGGGCCATTTGAACTAAAACCTACCCTGACGAAAATCTGGCATGCGCCAGATAACTTTCGCATCATGGACCCGCTGCCGCCGCTGCACCGCAGAGGCATTATTATCGGTGCGCTGATGGTGATTGTCGGTTTTCTGCTGCCAGGCGGCGCGGACGACAGCGCCACAGCGCCCGTGCGTCGTGATGCCGAACTGGATTTCCGTTCGCAGACGCAGCCGCAGCCAGATTCACAGCCGATGCAAACGCAGCTGGTGTCACCCTCTAACGATCCCGGCCAGGTCGCGCCTGTTGAGCCGGAGCCGATTCAGGAAGAGCAGCCCCAGGAGCAGGCCGCCGCGCCGGTACAATCCCAGCAATCCCCTCCCGGTATTGAACAGCAGTGGCGTTCCTACCGTGTAGAGTCGGGCAAAACGATGGCGCAGCTGTTCCGCGATCACAACCTGCCGCCGACCGACGTCTATGCCATGGCGCAGGTTGAGGGACCAGGCAAGCCGTTAAGCAACCTGCAAAACGGCCAGATGGTGCAGATCCGCCAGAATGCGAGCGGCGTGGTGACAGGGCTGACCATTGACAGCGGCAACGGCCAGCAGGTGCTGTTTACCCGACAGTCTGACGGCAGCTTCATCCGCGCCAGATAGCAGTTCGCCCGGTGGCGTAACGCTTACCGGGCCTGCTTTTCACTGACTTTGTTAACCCACCAGATCCCCGAGCAGACCAGCACCAGCGCCACAACGTATTTGATCTCCAGGATATTTTCGCCGAGGAAAATGGCCGAAAGGACGGTTCCGGCCACCGGTACTAAGAAGTTGAACGGGGCGATCATACTGACGCGGTTATATTTCAGTAGCAAACTCCACAGTGCAAACGCCACCGAGGAGAGCAGAGTCAGGTAGCCCAGGATGGCCGCCGCTTTGACGCTGGGAACGGCCAGCGTTCCGCCGGTGATATAGCCTCCCACCACCAGCATCACCCCACCTATCGCCAGCTGCCAGCCCGTCATCACCATCGGATCCACCGTCTGAGAGATGCGTTTACCGTACAACGTGGCGGCAGAGAGAATAAACGCCGCCAGCACCACAAAACCATCCCCGTTCCAGACGAAGTGGAAGTCCTGCAAACCGCTGTTAAAGTTCACGATCATCACCCCGGCAAACCCGAGAATACAACCGAGGGCTTTGTTGTAGCTGATCTTGTCGTTCTGATAGATAAAGTGCGCCAGCATAACGCTGAAGAAGGTAGCGGTCGCGTTCATGATCGACCCTTTGGCGCCCGTTGTGTATGCCAGACCAATATAAAAGAACGTGTACTGGATTGTGGTCTGCGTCAGGCCCAGTATCGTCAGTTGCCCGAACTGGCGCGGGCTGAGCCGACCAATCGGCTTGCGCTGGGCCAAAGCGAGCAGCAGCAATAGCAGGCCAGCAAAAACAAAGCGATACCCCGCAAAGACTACTTTCGATGGAATATCGTTGGTGGCGATATGAAAGAGTTCGTAGCCACTCTTGATCGCGGGATAGGAGCTACCCCATAGCAGACAGCACAGCGTAGCGCTGGCGAACACAATGTTTTTACGGGAGAAAAGCGGTGCAGGCAGAGCGGTATCCATGAAAAATCCCAAAGATAAAATAGTGTTTCATTTTATTATCAGGGAATGCGCAAGGAATAGCCACCATACAAGTCACAAAGAAGGGAACAGGACGCGTTAAAAAGCAAAACGCCGGCACAAGGCCGGCGCTTCGACGTGGTGAGAGTAATTACTTACTCAGCAACAACGTTAACAACCAGTTTCGCGAAGACTTCGCTGTGAACCTGGAAGTCCACTTCGTGCTCACCGGTGGTACGCAGAACGCCGTTCGGCAGACGAACTTCGCTCTTAGCAACGTCAACGCCAGCTGCAGTTACAGCGTCAGCGATGTCGCGAGTACCGATGGAACCGAACAGTTTACCTTCGTCGCCAGATTTAGACGCGATGGTAACGGTGCCCAGTGCGTTGATTTTCTCAGCGCGAGCGTTAGCAGCCGCCAGAACGTCAGCCAGTTTGGCTTCCAGTTCAGCACGACGTGCTTCGAAAAACTCTACGTTTTTCTTGGTAGCAGGAACAGCTTTACCCTGTGGAACCAGGAAGTTACGAGCGTAGCCCGCTTTAACGTTTACCTGATCACCCAGGCTGCCCAGGTTTGCTACTTTATCAAGCAGAATAACTTGCATTACCTTATCCTCTTAAAGTCGTATTAATGGACCGTGCCCGATTACTGATGACGATCAGTGTACGGCAGCAGAGACAGGTAGCGAGCGCGTTTGATAGCGCGAGCCAGCTGACGCTGGTATTTTGCACGAGTACCGGTGATACGGCTTGGGACAATCTTACCGCTTTCGGTGATGTAGTTTTTCAGCGTTGCGATATCTTTATAGTCGATCTCTTGAACGCCTTCCGCGGTGAAACGGCAGAACTTGCGACGACGGAAATAACGTGCCATTTGGCTAGTCTCCAGAATCTATCAAATCAATCTGCTCGGCATGCAGAACAAGTTTGCTCAGGCCGTTCTTTGCCTTGTGGCAAGAGATGAACCCCTGAACCGTTACTGCGCTACCGACCGTTATACTGTGAGTAATGGCCTGGTTTTCGTGACCGCTAATAATAACGGGCATTTGGCACCACGCCTGCCGGTTAAACCCGGCTTCCTCCTGCACTGAACGATGCTCAAGCACGAACTGGCAGTGAGGAATTCCTGATGGGCTGACCTTGCGAAGTGGGGTCCTGCACACGGTACCGGACAACACCAGACGGTTGGTCATCAGAAATTACTCTTCAGAATCCCCAGCATCAGAATCATCTGCGGTTTCGTTTGCGAAATCATCGCGACGCTCACGGCGCTCGTCTTTCGCTTTAACCATCGGAGATGCTTCGGTCACTGCGTTTTTGGTACGCATAACCATGCTGCGGATAACGGCATCGTTGAAGCGGAAGTTAGTTTCCAGCTCATCGATCGCTTCCTGCGGAGCTTCAACGTTCATCAGAACGTAGTGAGCTTTGTGCAGTTTGTTGATCGGATAAGCCAGCTGACGACGGCCCCAGTCTTCCAGACGGTGGATCGTGCCTTCTGCTGCAGTGATTGCACCAGTGTAGCGCTCGATCATACCCGGAACCTGTTCGCTCTGGTCAGGATGGACCATAAAAACGATTTCGTAATGACGCATCGAATTGCTCCTTACGGATTATTCAGCCTCCTGTCTGGGTCAGCCGAGGCCCGGGGAGGCAAGGAACGTGTTAAAGGTCGGCTGAAAAATTGACGCGTCATAATACTTGCGCACCCTTCGAAACTCAAGCTGATTGCGCAAATAATTCGCACAAAGCGCAAAGCGGGTCTAAGTGGGTGATTTACCATTACTCACGGGCGATCGCGGCGATTTTTTGAACAACTGCATCAGAAATGGTCGCCATAGCCTGCGAGATTCGTGCTTACACTTTAATCAGACCCTGTCTCTGGACAAAAGACAGCCGTGAATATCGTCGCACCGTAGTTAGTCGTGGAGCGCATATCATGAAAAAATCCACCCTTGCCGTTCTGGCTGCGCTTTTGCTGAGTGCAAACGCGACAGCAGCCATTCAGGTTGATGGCCGACAGGCCAGAAATATGGATGATGTACAAAGTCTGGGCGTCATTTATATCAACCATAACTTCGCCACGGAAAGTGAAGCGACTGAAGCCATTAATGCAGAAGCCGATGCGCGGGATGCCCGCTACTATCACGTCATGCTCACCCGTGAACCGGGCAGCAACGGCAATATGCACGTCAGCGCAGATATCTATCGGTAACGCTTTGACGCTAGCACCAGGAAAGCCAACAACGAAAAAATTTTCATAGTCTTATTAGCCCCCTGCCCGGGGGCTTTTTTTATTTTTGCCCGTAATAAGCATTCGGGCCATGTTTACGCATAAAGTGCTTGTCCATCAGATAGCTGTCTATAGGTTTCAGGCATGGATTAATACCGCGCGCAATCCACGCCATTCTCGCCACCTCTTCCATTACCACGGCATTGTGCACGGCATCATGGGCATCTTTACCCCAGGCGAAGGGGCCATGTTGATAGACCACAATTCCCGGCGTGTGCAGCGGTTCGCCGTCACCCAGCGTTTCAATAATCACTTTGCCGGTATTGAGCTCGTACTCGCCGAGCACCTCCTCTTCGGTGAGTGCGCGCGTGCAGGGGATATCGCCAAAGAAATAGTCTGCATGGGTGGTGCCGAGCGCGGGGATCGCCAACCCAGCCTGCGCCCAGGCGGTCGCATGGGTCGAGTGGGTATGCACTACCCCGCCAAGAGAGGGATAACGCCGGTAGAGCGCCAGGTGGGTCGCGGTATCAGACGAAGGTCGCCATTGCCCTTCGACGACCTTTCCGTCAAGATCCACGACGACCATATCTTCCACGCGCATGGTCTCGTAGGCCACCCCGCTGGGTTTGATCGCCACCAGACCGCGCTGACGGTCAATGGCGCTGACGTTTCCCCAGGTAAAGGTCACCAGACCGTAACGCGGCAAATCCATGTTTGCCTCGAATACCTGCTGTTTAAGCTGCTGCATGATCTTCCTCCCCAAGCCCGGCTCGCGCCATACGCTCAAGTACCCAGTCACGCGCCTGCACCACTTCGCGCTCGGGATCGTCCGACGTTTCACTCCACATCTCGATCAGGTAAGGCCCACAATAGCCACTCTGTTTTAACGTCTGGAAACAGCGTTCAAAATCGACGACTCCGCTGCCAAACGGTACGTTTTTGAAGACGCCGGGACGGGTATCTTTCACATGTACCGCCACGATATGTCCGATGCCGGCCTGCAGCTCCATCTGCACGTCGTTATCCCACGCAGAGAGATTGCCGATGTCGGGATAGAGCTGGAACCACGGATTATTCAGGTAATGGGCATAACCCAATGCCTTGCTGATGGAGTTCATCAGCGGGTAATCCATGATCTCCATCGCCAGGGTGACCTGCGCGCGACTGGCCATTTCAACGCTCTCTTTCAGGCCATCACGGAAACGACGGCGCGTCTCATCATTGGCTTCCTGATAGTAAACGTCGTAACCGGCAAGCTGGATTACGCGAATCCCGACATCCTGCGCAAAGCGAATTGCTTTACGCATGATCTCAAGGCCCTGCGCCCGCACCGCGTCATCTTCACTGCCGAGCGGAAAACGACGGTGGGCGCTCAGGCACATCGAGGGAACTCTTACGCCAGTTTCGGCGACGGCGTCCACCAGCGCCAGACGCTGCTCGCGGCTCCAGTCGAGTCGGGAGAGACGCGCATCCGTCTCATCCACCGACATTTCAACGAAATCGAATCCCAGCCGTTTCGCCAGCCGCAGCCGCTCAAGCCAGCACTCCCCGGTGGGGAGCGCCTTTTCATAGATGCCAAGCGGAACCTGTTTGCTTAACATAACCGCTCCTTATCCCCACAGCTGGGCGATGGAACGTTTAAACTGACGCGCCGCTTCCACCGGCGAGGCGGCATCGCGAATGCTGCGACCGGCGATAAAGACGTGGATAGGAATGCCGGCAAACAGCGGCAAATCTTCGAGCGCCAGCCCGCCCGTCACCGTAACCTTAAAGCCCATATCCGCCAGGCGTTTAACGGCGCTGATATCCGCCTCGCCCCACGCGACCCCCGCGGCCTGCGCATCGCGGCTGCGGTGATAGACCACCTGCTGAATACCCGCAGCGCGCCACGCTTCTGCCTGCTCCCAGGTCCAGAAGCCCGTGAGTTCGATCTGCACGTCACCGTTAAATTCTTTCGCGACTTCCAGCGCGCCTTTCGCGGTGTTGATATCTGCGCAGCAGATGACCGTCACCCAGTCGGCATTGGCTTCGAAACACATCCGCGACAGGATTTTGCCCGCATCGGCAATTTTGGCATCGGCCAGCACAATCTTATGCGGATAGAGGGCTTTCAGATCGCGGACGGCACGGACCCCCTCCCCGACGCACAGAATGGTGCCCACTTCGATAATGTCCACCTCTTCCGCAATCAGACGCGTGGTTTCGTAAGCGTGGGCCAGAGTCTGGTTATCCAGCGCAACCTGCAACATTGGTAATGACATGTTCAACTCCCTCTTAAGCTGCCGCCGCAGTGGCATTGTCGATTAAATCCAGCACGTCCTGCGCGGTACGGCAGGCGCGTAAACGGTCAAAATTGGCTTCATCTTCAAACAGGTTGACGATCTGCATAATGCCCACCTCCTGGTGGGTATTGGCATCAACGGCCGCCATGGTGATCAGGATGTCCACCGGATCGTTATCTTCGTGGTTAAACACCAGCGGCGTTTTCAGGGTGACCAGGGCGAAACCCGTTTTTTTGACCCCCTCTTCCGGGCGACCATGCGGCATCGCCAGCCCTGGCGCAATCACAAAATAGGGCCCGAACTGCTCAACGCCATCAAGAATGGCCTGGTAATAACGCGGCTCAACGACATCCGCCTTAACCAGCAAATCAACGCCCAGCTTTACCGCCTCCTGCCAGGTATTGGCCTCGGCCTGGAGAAGGATGGAATTATTCTCCGCCAGCGAATCACGTAGTTTCATATGCCTCTCCTTACTTCACATCTTGCGGAAAGTGCTCTTTGATCACTTCCAGCAGTTTTGGGCCGAAGTCTGCAGGCGACAGCATGTTGCGTACACCCACCACATATTTATTGCCTGCGACGCTAATCTCACCGGCGATGTGGGTAGAGGCGATGATGATGTCCGCGCCGTTCAGTTCACTTTTGTATTCACCCACCGCGCAGCTGTTTACCGTGTGGTCAATGTTTGACTGGGTTAAAAACTGGTCCACTTTCATCTTCATGATCATGGAGCTCCCTTGCCCATTGCCACACACAGCCAGGATACGTACGGTCATAATCAAAACTCCTTAGTGAGCAGTAACTTCTGCTGTTTGTTTTTCCGCATCTTCTTCCGCCCGCAGCGTACGGCCAGCGAAGAACATATAAGCCAGTGCAATCAGAATGATGACGCCCATAAAAATAAGACCGACAGAGGCGAAGCCCTGCATCATTGGCGGCGCCAGGATTGACCAGTCCGCCATGCCCATCCAGGCGCTCATACCGGTCAGTTTGACCGCCCACACGCAGCCGAAGATTTCAACCATGCCCATCACCAGGCAGATCTTGAGCGCCGCGCGCCAGCCGCCAAAGTGGTTAGCGAACACGCCGATAGTGGCGTTGGAGAAGAACATCGGGATAAAGCCAGGAATGATCAGGATGGAGGAGCCGCAGCCCACCAGGATGCCCACCGCAATCAGTTGGCCGATGGTGCCCCACATAAAGCCCCAGACGACGGCGTTCGGCGCGAAGCTATAAATTGCCGCGCAGTCAATTGCCAGTACGGCGCCAGGGATCAGGCGTTGAGAAATACCGTTGAAGGCCTCAGACAGTTCAGCCACGAACATGCGTACGCCCTGGGTGATGATGAAAATCGCTACCGCGAAGGAGAAGCCGGTTTGCAGGATATAGATAGACCAGTGCGTTTTACCGGCCATCGCCTGCACCGTATCAATACCGAATGAGAGCAGGATCGCGCCGAAGAAAATGGTCATCACGATGGCGGTAGAGACAATATTGTCGTGGAAGATATTCAGCCAGCCGGGCAGCTTCAGATCTTCTACGCTCTCCTCTTTTTTCCCCAGATACGGGGCGACTTTATAGGCAATCCATGAGGCAAACTGCTGCTGATGGCCGATAGAGAAACCGCAGCCGTCGGTCACTTCCTGCGTCGGCTTGTACATCATATTGGAGGTGATGCCCCAATAGAGCGAGACCAGGATCGCCGTGCAGATAATGGTGGTCCACATCGGGTAGCCGAAGATATAGAGGGAAACCGCAATCAATCCGGCCTGCTGGAACATGATGTGGCCGGTGAGCATGATGGTGCGGATGCCGGTAATCCGACGCAGCAGAACGTAAATGATGTTCAGCGCCAGTGCGAGCAGGACGGCGTATCCCACCCAGCTATAGGCATCTCCCATACGTTCGATAGTGGCCATCATTGAGGCGTAGGTGTCTGATATAGCGCCGTTGATGCCATACACTTCCGACATTTTGGCGACAACGGGTTTAAAGGTGCTGGTTAAAATGCCTGAACCCGCCTGAAGCAGCATAAAACCGATGATGGTTTTAATGGTGCCTTTGATTATCACGCTCACGCTTTTACGCAGCAGGATATAACCCAGACACGTCACAATACCCAACAGCAGCGGGGCGTTGGTCATGACCTGATTAAAAAAGACGGTAAAGACGCTGTAGAGGATCTCCATAACACTCTCCGGTAAAGGCGGTACGATGCCTAGTGTTCGTACAACAGGCCTCCACTCTAGTAATCACAAATAATCACCACAAGATTGAATTTGATTATTTGTGACGTATCACGCAAATTATTTCCACCCTAAGTGCGATGTCTTTATCCGCACCTATGCGATATCAATAAAAAATATTTATTTCAATAAGTTAACAAAGACAAAGCATAAAAATCACGTATAGGATTTTTAATGAGAGCAGCTTTAGATTGCCGTAACGCTCGCAAATCGCCATTGCAATGCTGATTCATTGGTGCCAATATCAATCAAAACACGTCACCAAATGATTACTTGTGATAGAGAGGGAGTCTGACTATGAGTAAAGTGAACACTATTACCCGCGAATCATGGATCCTCAGCACCTTCCCGGAATGGGGAAGTTGGCTGAATGAGGAGATCGAGCAAGAGCAGGTCGCGCCGGGCACATTTGCGATGTGGTGGCTGGGTTGTACCGGTATCTGGCTAAAATCTCAGGACGGGGCTAATGTTTGCGTCGATTTCTGGTGCGGCACTGGCAAACAGAGCCACGGCAACCCACTGATGAAAAAAGGTCATCAGATGCAGCGTATGGCGGGCGTCGAGAAGCTGCAGCCAAACCTGCGTACCACGCCATTTGTCCTTGATCCTTTTGCGATTCGTCAGATAGATGCCGTCCTCTCGACCCACGATCACAACGATCACATCGACGTTAACGTCGCGGCGGCAGTCATGCAGAACTGTGCGGATGACGTGCCTTTCATTGGACCGCAGACCTGCGTCGATTTGTGGATCGGTTGGGGCGTGCCAAAAGAGCGCTGCATCGTAGTGAAACCGGGCGATGTAGTGAAAATCAAAGACATTGAAATTCATGCCCTCGATGCGTTTGACCGTACAGCGCTGATTACTCTGCCAGCCGATCAAAAGGCAGCGGGTGTGTTACCGGACGGCATGGACCAACGTGCGGTGAACTACCTGTTCAAAACCCCGGGCGGTACGCTGTACCACAGCGGTGACTCACACTACTCTAACTACTATGCCAAACACGGTAATGAGCACCATATCGACGTGGCGCTGGGCTCCTATGGCGAAAACCCGCGCGGCATCACCGATAAGATGACCAGCGCTGACATTCTGCGCATGGCTGAAGCGTTGAATACCCAGGTGGTGATTCCGTTCCACCATGATATCTGGTCAAACTTCCAGGCCGATCCGCAGGAGATCCGCGTGCTGTGGGAGATGAAAAAAGATCGGCTGAAATATGGCTTTAAGCCCTTTATCTGGCAGGTGGGCGGCAAGTTTACCTGGCCGCTGGATAAGGATAATTTCGAGTATCACTACCCGCGCGGCTTTGACGACTGCTTTACCATTGAGCCGGATCTGCCGTTCAAATCTTTCCTGTAATTGGCCCCTCATCGCCAGGCGCTGCGCCTGGCGATTCCAACTTTTGCTTAGTAATTTCAGGCTATTTCAAATATCATCTTTTAAAATCAATTTATTTCGGAATAGCTCATGACAGAAGCACAACGTCATCAAATCTTACTGGAACTCCTGGCGCAAACGGGGTTTGTCACCGTTGAACAGGTGATTGCCCGGCTGGGCGTTTCTCCGGCGACGGCACGCCGGGACATCAACAAACTTGATGAGAGCGGTAAGCTGAAAAAGGTGCGTAACGGCGCGGAAGGGATCAGCCAGCAGCGCCCACGCTGGTCGCCAATGAATATTCATCAGGCACAGAACCACGACGAGAAAGTACGTATTGCCAGAGCCGCCTCCCAGCTGGTTAATCCTGGCGAAAGCGTGGTGATTAACTGCGGTTCCACCGCCTTTCTGTTGGGCCGCGAGATGTGCGGCAAACCGGTGCAGATCATCACCAACTACCTGCCGCTGGCCAACTACCTGATTGACCAGGAGCACGAAAGCGTGGTGATCATGGGTGGGCAGTACAACAAGAGCCAGTCCATCACCCTAAGCCCGCAGGACAGCGAGAACACGCTCTATGCTGGCCACTGGATGTTTACCAGCGGCAAGGGGCTCACCGCCGAAGGGCTGTATAAAACCGACATGCTGACGGCGATGGCGGAGCAGAAGATGCTGAACGTGGTCGGCAAGCTGGTGGTCCTGGTCGACAGCAGCAAGGTCGGGGAACGTGCGGGCATGCTCTTCAGCCGTGCCGAGCAGATAGACATGGTGATCACCGGTAAAAACGCTAACCCACAGATCCTCCAGAAACTGGAAGATCAGGGCGTGAAGATCCTGCGCGTTTAAAGGTGCTGGCGGAAAAACGCGACCGTGGCGTCGAGCGCGCCCGGCGTAATACGGTGTTTTACTCCCGCCTCCCACAGACAGGTCAGATTTTTATCCAGCCCTTCCTGCTGCAACGCCTGTTGCAGGCGGAATGTCTCCCCGGCGGGCACCACATCATCCTCCTCACCGTGCCACAGCAGCAGCGGGCGGTCAGCCAGACGCGGTAGCGCGGTCGTTACCTCCCAGTCAGCAAGCGGTGCGACCATCGACGCGAATGACTCGGGTTGCTGCGGCGGAAACAGCGTACGGGCCAGCGAGGTAAAGTAGCCCGAGCCCATCAGGCTTGCCACACATTTGACCTCCGGATAGCGCGCCATAATGCCCAGCGCGGTCATTCCCCCCATTGAGGCCCCGGCCACCGCGAGCCGTTCATCGGCCACCAGCCCGGCCTGATACAGCGCATCCCGCAACGGGGCAAATTCGGTGAGGTTGCCATGCAGGATCGGCCAGAACTGTCCCAGGCGGGCCTGCTCATCACCGCTAAAACGGGCCCCGTGATCGGGCGCATCCGGCATCACCACCCGAAAACCTGCCTGCGCCAGCGCCACCGCAAAATAGCTGTAGACCAGTTTTGATGAGGTAAAACCATGATAAAAAATAACAACTGGCAACGGCTTAGCCCCCTTTCCTGCGGGAACGGCATGTACAATCTCATGGTCGCCAAGCTGCCGTACTTCAAGTTCAATCATAATTGGGCCTCATACTTATGGGTGAATCATAATGTTGAGAACTGGCTTACGCTTTCACACAATTTTCATTCGAAATTTACGCTATAGCTAACAATTTGGGAACATTCCCCCAATGTCAAATCAACAGAGATCTACACTATGGCTATCAGGAAACGAGACAGGTTTATGCGAAAGGTTGCTGCTTTAACGCTGATGGTGTTGTTGGGCGGATGTAGCGTATTGCAAGGTACGCCGCAGCCTGCGCCACCGGTCGCCGATCACCCCCAGGAGATACGTCGTAATCAAACGGAAGGATTACAGCGAATGGGTACCGTGACCGCACTCGAGCGAGGCTCTCCCGATGATGCGGCAGAGGCCATTAAAGCAAAAGCTGTCGCCGCGAAAGCAGATTATTACGTCATCGTCCTTATCGATGAAACCATCGTGACGGGACAATGGTATTCGCAAGCCATTTTATACCGTAAATAACGCGCGGTATTTAAACGACATTTACACTGCTTTGCGTCCATAGACGTTTTCCTGTCCACAATAAACTCCAGCCAGTGACAATGGAAATGAGTTTATTAGCGAAGGATTGCCCGGCGGATACCGGGGACACGTAAAATGGAGCTGACGATGAAACGATCTCTTGCTTTGACCACACTGTTACTCTCAGCCGGTCTGGTGAGTACGGCAGCACAGTCAGCTGAATTTGCCAGCGCTGATTGTGTGACGGGTTTAAATGAAATTGGATTGATCTCCGTGAGTGATATCTCAGGGAGCCCGCAGGACGTAGAGCGCATGATTGCGCTGAAAGCCGATGAGCAGGGTGCCTCGTGGTATCGCATCATAAAAATGCAGGAAGAGAGCCATGTCGATCGCTGGCGGGCGCAGGCCATCCTTTACGTCTGAAAATCGTCAATAAAAGCCACTAAAAAAGAGTGGCTTTTTAATCTTTACAATTCTATTATCCTTGCCATAACTCCTCTGAGATATCTTTGTAACATTTTGTTACATAAAGCCAATAAATGTTATCCCCGCTCTGCCGTTGAAAAGCGATACCTTTTTAACAATGAGCAATTTATGATCAACTTTTTCCGCCGTGCAGGTCTGGGCACAAAGCTATCGCTGCTTACCGGCTTGAGTGTCGCCACTCTCTTTTTACTTTTCACTTTTCTCCTGAGCTACAACGCCAGTCAAAAACTTGAATCGCTGGCCGTAGAAGACCTTCATAACCAGTCCACCGGCGTGGTGGATATGGTGCAGATGTTCAATACCAGCCTCACCGAAGAGGTAGAGAGCTACACCCGCCTGTTCACCACCTTTTTGCCGCAGCCGCTGAGTATTGATGCCAGCCAGACCCGCGTCATCAACGGCCAGAGCGTCCCCCTGCTGAAAGGCGGCGATACGGAACTCCATGAGAACAACACTACCCCCGATGATTTTCTGAATCGCACCAGCGCGATCTCTACGCTCTTTGTCCGTAGCGGCGACGATTTTGTCCGCGTGGCGACCTCGCTGCGTAAAGAGAACGGCGACCGGGCCATCGGTACGGTACTCGATCATGCCAGCCCGGCATGGGAAGTGGTCAACAAAGGTGAGGTGTATCGCGGCCTCGCCCTGCTATTCGGTAAACGCTATATCACCCAGTACCAGCCGGTAAAAGATGCAGGCGGTCAGGTGATTGCCATTATCTTCGTCGGCGTCGACATCACCCACTCCTGGAACGTCATGCGCGAGAAGATTCTTAGCCGCCGTCTGGGCGAGAGCGGTCACTTCTTTGTGCTGAACCGCAGTAACGGCAAGAACTACGGCCAGTACCTGTTCCATAGCGCAGAAGAGGGAGAGCTGCCGAAGTGGGATAACACCGTTCAACAACAGCTGCTGGGGGATAAATCCGGCACTCTGGAACGCCAGAGCGCTGATGGTCGCACGTTGATCATGGCCTGGACACCGCTACCGGGCTGGAACTGGACGATTGTGGGCGAGGTGGATAAAACCGTACTGCTGGCTGATGTGACCAGTATGCGCGACCGCTTCCTGCTGGCGGGCGTGGCGCTTTCCGCGCTCTTTGCCATGCTGTTCGTGTTTATTATCCGCCGCTGGCTCACGCGCCCGCTGCGTGATGTGATTGGCCTGGCCGAACAGTATGCCGCAGGCGATCTGCGCGCCACCCTGCCTGCCACCCGTCAGGATGAGGTGGGTCAGCTGATCGGTGCCATCAACGGCATTGGCGGCGGGCTGCAAAAAATCGTGCTGCAGGTGCGGGAAGCTGCGGGCGATATTCATCTCGGGACCAACGCCCTGGCAGCGGATACCGGCGAGATCTCCGAGCAGATCAACAAGCAGGCCAGCAGCGTGGAGGAGACGTCCGCCAGTATGGAGCAGCTGGCGGCCACCGTGCAGCAGAACGCCGCCAATATGGAGCAGACCCAGCAGCTGGTCGGCGAAACCTCCCGGGCGGTGCATCAGGGTGGGGAGACCGTCAGCAATGCTGTCTCCACCATGGATGATATTCGCGAAGCATCAAAACGTATCGAAGCCATCACCCGGGTGATTGAAGGTATCGCCTTCCAGACCAATATTCTGGCGCTCAACGCCGCCGTCGAAGCCGCCCGGGCGGGCGAGCATGGTAAAGGCTTCGCCGTGGTAGCCCAGGAGGTCCGCGCCCTCGCAGCGCGCAGCGCCAACGCGGTGAAGGAGATTGAGCAGCTGATTGGCGATACGCTCAGCAAGGTGAGCGAAGGCCACGCCCTGTCGGAGCAGACCCGCCAGGCGATGGAGAGCATCATCGCGCACATCGATAACATCAAGGCGCTGGTAACCGAGATTAACCATGCCTCTCACGAGCAGTCGGCGGGTATTGGTCAGGTGAACCTGGCGATGACCCATATCGGCGAAGCGTCGCATATCAACGCCGACCGCGTCTCACGCAGCGAACAGACGGCGCAAACCCTGCGGGAGAAGGGTTCGCACCTGACCGAGCTGGTCAGCCTGTTCCGCCTGTAAGGATCAGGCCACGCCGCCCGTGGCGCGCAGCAGCAGGTCGTCCTGCACCTGTTCGCTGAGCAACGATCGGCCACGGGCGTCGAGCATTTCACGACACCAGGCCTGCGCCAGCGGCGGAGAAGCATGGCGCAGCATTTGCGCCCCCGCGCCCAGCAGGTAAATCTGCCGGGCGATCTCCCTGCCCTGCGCCTCCTGCGGTTTACGCAGTTTTTGCTGGAGCTGGCGCCAGCTGCGATCGAAATGACGATCCTGACCTTTAACCTCGGCAAAATCCGCCGCAAGCAGATCGACTACGCCAGGCTGTTTCGCCAGCACCCGCAGCACGTCCAGCCCCATGATATTGCCCGAACCTTCCCAGATGCTGTTAACCGGCATCTCGCGGTACAGGCGCGGCAGCTCGCTCTCTTCGCAATAACCGATCCCTCCGAGAACCTCCATCGCTTCGGCGACAAACGGGATCCCCGCTTTACAGATCGCCAGCTTCGTCGCCGGGGTAAACAGCCGCGCCCAGAGCGCCTCCTGCTCGTTACCCCGGCGATCCCAAGCCCGCGCCAGGCGGAACAGCAGCGCCGTCTGCCCCTCCAACTGGAGCGCCATGCGGCTTAACACATCGCGCATTAGCGGCTGGTCGATCAGGTTTTTGCCAAAGGTCTGCCGCTGGTGGGCATGGTACAACGCCACCGAGAAGGCGCGGCGCATCAGGCCGTGGCTGCCGAGCGCGCAGTCGAAACGGGTGAGGCCGCCCATCTTCAGGATCTGGCGCACCCCTTCCCCCTCTTCGCCCAGCAGCCAGCCGGTAGCATCGAGAAACTCGGCTTCGCTGCTGGCGTTCGAGCGGTTGCCCAGCTTGTCTTTCAGACGCTCCAGATGCACGGCGTTGCGCAGGCCATCAGGCAGAAAACGGGGAACAAAGAAGCACGACAGGCCGCCTTTGGCCTGCGCCAGCACCAGATGGGCATCGCTTTGCGGCACCGAGAAAAACCACTTATGCCCCACCAGCCGATAACTCCCGTCGCCGCAGCGTTCTGCCCGGGTGGTGTTGCTCAGAACATCCGAGCCGCCCTGCTTCTCCGTCATCCCCATGCCAATTAACAGACCCCGCTTCTGATTGCCCGGCGCCAGATGGGAGTCATACCGGTCGCTCAGTAACGGCGTCAGCCAGTCGTGAAACGCGCGCGGTAGCGCCTGCTGCAAAAGCGGCGTGGCGGCGTGGGTCATGGTGATGGGGCAAAGCGTGCCGGCTTCAACCTGCGCATGGAGGATAAACCGTGCCGCCCGGGCCACGAATGCCCCTTTTCGCGCCTCCTCTTCCCACGCCAGGTTATGGACCCGGTTGGCACAAAGCCCCTGCATCAGCAGGTGCCAGGCGGGATGGAAGCGCACGTCATCCAGCCGGGTTCCGCTGGCATCATAGCGCAGCAGTTCAGGGGGATTGGCGTTGGCCAGGCGGCCAAGCTCCAGGGATTCTGCCGTACCCAGCTGTTGACCGATGCTGGCGAGCAGCTCAGCGTCCCAGTCGGCACCTTCACGATTGACCGCTTCACACAGTGCGCGATCGGAAAGAAACAGGTTGCTGTTGGTGAGTGGCGCAGGCTGATTAAAAACAGTGTGCGTCTGCCAGTGCATAACGTATCCCTCCTTCTATGGCAATGGAATAAGTATGGACAAACCGGGCAGGCACTGCACAACAGCGGGCGCACAATATCGCCACGCTCAAGCGTGAATCTGGTCACACAATGAACGAATAATAAATTTCTTATCGTTTGTTATGGTGAATAATTTATTCTTACCCTCATGGAGAGATGACGATGCAAACTACTCAACGGGCGCCGGATGCCCATAAGCGCGCTTTAATTGCTGGCTCAATTGGTAATTTCATCGAATGGTACGAATTTGCGGTATACGGTTTTCTCGCCACCGTGATTGCGAAAAACTTCTTTCAGCTCAGCGGTGAAGCGGGACTGACCAGCCTGATCCTCACCTACGCCTCTTTCGCTATCGCCTTCTTCTTTCGTCCGCTGGGGGCCATCGTCTTTGGCCGGATTGGCGATCGCATCGGCCGCAAACCCACACTGATTATCGTGCTGGTGATGATGACCCTGGCAACCGCCGCAATCGGCATCGTGCCGGTCTATGCCAGCATCGGCATTGCCGCGCCGCTCATCATTACCGGCCTGCGGATCCTGCAAGGACTTTTCGCCGGGGGAGAGTATGGCGGCGCGGTGTCGCTGATGACCGAGTTCGCCCCGCGCGGTAAACGCGGGCTCTACGGCGCCTGGCAGTCCTTTACCGTAGCGCTGGGCCTGCTGGCCGGCGCGGGCATTGTGGCGCTGCTCTCCGCGCTGCTGACGCCAGAAGCCCTGCACGACTGGGGCTGGCGCATTCCTTTCTTTATCGCCCTGCCGCTGGGGGCGGTCGCCCTGTGGCTGCGGGTGAGCATGGAAGAGACGCCCAGCTTCGTGAAGCAACAAACCAAACCGGTGGCCGTGAAGGCGCGCACCAGCGACACGCTGAAAGCCATTGGGATGGGAATTGGCCGGGTGATGGTGTGGTCTGCCGCGGGCTATACCTATCTGGTGATCATGCCCGCTTACCTGCAATCGGCTCTGCATACCGGCTTTAACCAGGCGCTGCTGATTGCGGTGATCTCCAATATCGGTTTTGCGCTGACCATTATCCCATCGGGGATCCTCAGCGACCGCATCGGACGCCGGACGGTGATGGTTATCGCCGCCGCGCTGCTGCTGATCCTCGCCCTGCCGTTGCTGAAAATTTTGCAGGCGGAGTCCAGCACCCTGGCGGTGAAAGCGATAGTGGTGCTGATTGCCGGTGGCCTGGTGGGGATGCTGGCAGGGCCAGGTCCGGCCATGCTGTCAGAGATGTTCCCGACAAGGGTGCGCTATACCGGACTGGGGCTGGCCTATTCGCTGTCGAACGCCATCTTCTCGGGCTGTGCGGGGCTAATCATTACCGGGCTGATAAAAGAGACGGGGAACCTGGATATTCCGGCGTATTACGTGATGGTCACGGCGGTGGTGAGTATTGGGGCGCTGATGACGCTTAAGAAGGATGACCATTTACGGTCGCTGGAGGAGTGAGTGATACTGCCGGGTGGCGGCTTCGCCTTACCCGGCCTACAAAAGCACGGACCGTAGGCCCGGTAAGCGCAGCGCCACCGGGCACAACAGACTACCCGCGCTGGCGTACCGCTTCGAACAGGCAGATGCCGGTTGCTACAGAAACGTTCAGGGACGAGACGCTGCCCGCCATCGGAATGCTGATCAGCTCGTCGCAATGCTCCCGCGTCAGACGACGCATGCCTTCACCTTCGGCACCCATCACCAGCGCCAGACGACCGGTCATTTTGCTCTGGAACAGGGTGTGGTCTGCTTCACCTGCAGTACCGACGATCCAGATGTTCTCTTCCTGTAACTGACGCATGGTGCGCGCCAGGTTGGTCACACGGATCAGCGGCACGTTCTCCGCCGCGCCGCAGGCCACTTTTTTGGCCGTCGCGTTGAGTTGCGCGGAGCGATCTTTCGGCACGATCACCGCATGGACGCCCGCCGCATCGGCGCTACGCAGGCAGGCACCGAGGTTGTGCGGATCGGTCACGCCGTCGAGGATTAGGAAGAACGGATTTTCCAGAGAAGCGATGAGATCCGGCAGATCGTTCTCCTGATACTGGCGTCCCGGCTTCACGCGGGCGATAATCCCCTGGTGCACCGCACCTTCGCTTTTCTCATCCAGATACTGACGGTTCGCCAGCTGGATCACCACGCCCTGCGCTTCCAGGGCATGGATCAGCGGCATCAGGCGTTTATCTTCACGCCCTTTCAGAATAAAGACTTCCTGAAAACGCTCCGGTGCGCGCTCCAGCAGGGCCTGCACCGCGTGGATGCCGTAAATCATTTCACTCATTGATGGTTCTCATTAATTACTGTTCACCTCTCCCTTTCGGGAGAGGATCAAGGTCAGGGGAGAATTACTCCGCCACTTTTTTCTTTGCCGCACGCTTCGCTTTGGTCGCCGCAGCTATTTTTTGGGTTTTGGCCGACGGTTTTTTGGCTGCTCTGGCCTCTTTCTTCGCGGCCTTCGACTTCTGTTTTTTCTCGCCACGGAAGGCGCTGTCTGGCTCGAAGTTGACCCGCTTACCGGCCTGACGACGTTTGCCGCTGGTTTTACCGGCAGCCCCTTTCTTCGCATTTTCGCGCGCGGTTTTACCCACGTTGCGCGGTGCACGCTCGCTGGAGATCAGGCTGAAATCGATCTTACGCTCGTCCATGTTGACGGCTTCAACCTTCACTTCCACGCGATCGCCCAGACGGTAGGTCTGGCCGCTGGACTCGCCGGTCAGACGCTGCCCAACCTGATCGTAACGGTAGTAGTCGTTGTCCAGGGATGAGACATGCACCAGACCATCGATAAACAGTTCATCAAGGCGTACAAAGAAGCCAAAGCCGGTGACGCTGGCAATCACACCTTTAAAGATGTTCCCGACCTGATCCAGCATGAAGTCGCACTTCAGCCAGTCCGCCACGTCACGCGTCGCTTCATCGGCGCGGCGTTCGGTCATGGAACAGTGTTGGCCCAGCTGCAGCACCTCTTCCATGGAGTAGTGATAACCCCCGGTTTCGGTCGTGTTGCCTTTGTGGCCCTGCTCATGTGCCAGCAGATACTTAATGGCACGGTGCAGTGACAGATCCGGATAACGGCGGATCGGCGAGGTAAAGTGCGCATAAGACTGCAACGCCAGACCAAAGTGGCCGCGGTTCTCAGGATCGTAAATCGCCTGCTTCATGGAACGCAGCAGCATGGTTTGCAGCATTTCCGCGTCAGGGCGATCGCTAATCGATTCCAGCAGCTCGGCGTAATCGCGCGGCTCCGGCTTGTTGCCCCCCGGCAGCTCCAGACCCAGCTCCGCCAGTACGGTACGGAAAGAGGTGATGGCCTCGGTGGTCGGTTTATCGTGGATACGGAACAGCGCGGGCTCTTTGGCTTTCTCAACGAAGCGTGCCGCAGAGATGTTCGCCAGGATCATGCACTCTTCAATCAGCTTGTGGGCATCGTTACGCTGGGTCTGTTCGATACGCTCAATGCGACGCTCAGCGTTAAAGATGAACTTCGCCTCTTCACTCTCAAATGAGATGCCGCCGCGCTCTTCACGCGCCTGCTCCAGCACCTTATAGAGGTTATGCAGCTCTTCGATGTGCTTCACCAGCGGGGCGTACTGTTCACGCAGATCCCGATCACCCTGCAGCATATGCCACACTTTGGTATAGGTCAGGCGCGCATGTGAACTCATCACCGCTTCATAGAATTTGTAGCCGGTTAAACGCCCCTTACTGGAGATGGTCATTTCACAAACCATGCAGAGACGGTCAACCTGCGGGTTAAGCGAACACAGGCCGTTGGAGAGCACTTCCGGCAACATCGGTACAACCTGGGACGGGAAGTAGACCGAGGTGCCACGGTTACGCGCTTCGCCATCCAGTGGGGTGCCAGTACGAACGTAATAGCTCACATCGGCAATCGCCACCCACAGACGCCAGCCGCCGCCGCGTTTTTTCTCACAGTAGACGGCGTCATCAAAGTCACGGGCGTCTTCGCCATCAATGGTGACCAGCGGCAGGCTGCGCAGATCCACGCGGCCCGCTTTTGCCGACTCCGGCACCTGCTCTTTCAGCCCTTCAACCTGCTCTTCAACGGCTTTTGGCCAGACGTGGGGGATTTCATGGGTGCGCAGTGCCATATCCACGGCCATGCCGGTGCCCATGTTATCGCCCAGCACTTCCACAATCTTCCCGACCGCTTTGGTACGACGGGTTGGACGCTGAGTCAGCTCAACCACCACCACAAAGCCCATCCGCGCGCCCATTACCTCTTCAGGCGGAATGAGGATGTCAAAGCTCAGGCGACTGTCATCCGGCACCACAAAACCCACACCAGCATCGGTGAAGTAGCGGCCCACGATCTGGCTGGTTTTTGGCACCAGCACACGCACAACGCGCGCTTCACGACGCCCTTTGCGGTCTGCACCCAGCGGCTGGGCCAGGATCTGGTCGCCGTGAATGCACATTTTCATCTGTTCAGATGAGAGGTAGAGGTCATCTTTGCGGCCTTCGACGCGCAAGAAGCCGTAACCATCACGGTGGCCAATCACCATGCCTTTCAGCAGATCGAGACGCTCCGGTAGGGCATAGCATTGACGGCGGGTAAAGACGAGTTGTCCGTCGCGCTCCATCGCGCGAAGGCGGCGGCGAAGGGCTTCAATTTGCTCTTCGCCTTCAATGTTCAGTTCAACGGCAAGTTCTTCACGGTTGGCAGGTTTTTCGCGTTTTGTGAGGTGTTCAATGATGAACTCGCGGCTGGGGATAGGGTTCGCGTATTTTTCGGCTTCGCGTTCCTGGAAAGGATCTTGTGACATAGCGGTTCCTCCGTTGTCATCTCCGGTGGACGTTTTCTTCATTCCACCAGCAATAATTTATACAGCGGTTGATTCTCTTCAACCAAATCGGCCAGCGTGTAGTTATCCAGCTCCATGAGAAAACTTTGCACAGCCTTTGAAAGCGCCTGTTTCAGTCGACAGGCGGGGGTAATGTGGCAGAACTCGCTGCTGCAGTTCACCAGAGACAATGGCTCCAGTTCGCGCACCACATCACCAACACGAATACTCTGTGCCGGTTTACCGAGGCGGATGCCGCCATTTTTCCCGCGGACGGCAGCAACGTATCCGGCTCGGCTAAGTTGATTGATTATTTTGACCATATGATTACGGGACACGCCGTAGACCTCTGTCACCTCAGAGATACTGGTCATCTGTCCAGCGGGTAACGACGCCATGTAAATCAGCGCACGCAATCCGTAATCGGTGAAACTTGTTAACTGCACATCAACCTCAGGAAAAGGGTAAAACGCGGTATATCCGCAGAGATATTCATTAATGATGATAAACCAGCCAGATAGTCAACGGCGAATTTATTTAAACTGAAAGGGGGAAAGGAGAACGAAAAAGCCGGATGCGCATCGCTTTCCGGCCTGTGATGGGTGTTGTAGGCCCGGCAAGCGTAGCGCCGCCGGGCGAAACCATCATTATGCGTCGAACGGGTCGCGCAGGATCATGGTTTCAGAACGATCCGGGCCGGTAGAGATGATATCAATCGGTACGCCGGTCAGCTCTTCAATACGCTGGATGTAATCCAGCGCTGCCTGTGGCAGGCCGCTACGTTCTTTCACGCCAAAGGTGGTTTCAGACCAGCCTGGCATGGTTTCGTAGATCGGCTCGATGCCCTGCCAGTCGTCAGCAGCCAGCGGAGTGGTGGTCACTTCACGGCCATCCGGCATACGGTAGGCAACACAGATTTTCACTTCTTTCAGGCCGTCCAGGACGTCCAGCTTGGTCAGGCAGAAGCCAGACAGGGAGTTGATCTGCACCGCACGGCGCACAGCAACCGCATCCAGCCAGCCGGTACGACGACGACGGCCGGTGGTCGCGCCAAACTCGTTACCTTGCTTGCACAGGAACTCGCCGGTTTCATCAAACAGTTCGGTCGGGAACGGACCCGCACCCACACGAGTGGAGTAAGCCTTGATGATACCCAGAACGTAATCCACATAACGTGGACCCAGGCCAGAGCCAGTTGCCACGCCACCTGCGGTGGTGTTGGAAGAGGTTACGTACGGATAGGTACCGTGGTCGATATCCAGCAGTGTACCCTGCGCACCTTCGAACATGACGAAATCGCCACGCTTGCGCGCCTGGTCCAGCAGATCGGAGACATCAACAACCATACCGGTCAGGATGTCAGCGATCGCCATGACGTCATCCAGCACTTTCTGGTAGTCAACGGCGTCAACTTTGTAGAAATTCACCAGCTGGAAGTTGTGATATTCCATCACTTCTTTCAGTTTTTCAGCAAAGGTGGCTTTATCAAACAGGTCGCCAACGCGCAGACCGCGACGAGCGACTTTATCTTCGTAAGCCGGGCCGATACCACGGCCGGTGGTGCCGATTGCTTTCGCGCCGCGTGCTTTTTCACGCGCCAGATCCAGCGCAACGTGGTAGTCGAGGATCAGCGGACAGGCTTCGGAGAGCAGCAGACGCTCGCGAACCGGGATGCCACGGTCTTCCAGGCCTTTCATCTCTTTCATCAGCGCAGCAGGAGACAGCACAACACCGTTACCGATGATGCTGGTCACATTGTCACGAAGAATGCCTGATGGAATAAGATGGAGGACGGTTTTTTCACCGTTGATTACGAGAGTATGGCCTGCGTTGTGACCACCCTGATAGCGTACAACAAATTTAGCACGCTCAGTCAGAAGATCGACGATCTTCCCTTTACCTTCGTCACCCCATTGGGTGCCCAGTACGACGACGTTGTTACCCATTTTCAAAATCACCGATTGCTTAAAAATGGATTCTACCATCGGTTTTGATGATGTTCAGCTTTTTTTGTATACAAATTTCGGCGAAATTGATGCCTTCCTCGCCAGTTAAACGATTACCTCAATATCTTGTGTGATGGGCCTATTCTCATCACAAGCGGTGCGGCAATTTCATTTACCGCTATACCGAAGGGATTGGCGCTTTTCGTTCATCTCCAGTAAATCGGCTTTAACGAGCAAAAAAAATGGCGCCCCTGAGGGACGCCATTCGCTTTTTGAAGCCGTGAAATCAGCGACTGGCTTCCGGTGACTTCATATAGCGGAAGAAATCGCTGTCCGGGCTGAGAACCATAACGTCCTGATTGCTCTGGAAGCTGCTCTCATAGGCACGCAGGCTACGGATAAAGGCATAGAAGTCTGGATCCTGGCTGAAGGCATCCGCAAACAGCTTCGCCGCTTCGGCATCGCCTTCACCGCGCAGGATACGGCCCTGACGCTCCGCTTCTGCCAGGGTTTTGGTCACTTCATAGTCTGCGGTTGCACGCAGCTTTTCAGCCTCTTCCTGACCCTGTGAACGATGACGACGGGCTACCGCTTCACGCTCGGCACGCATACGGTTGTAGATCGCCTCAGAGACTTCTGTCGGCAGGTTGATCTGCTTGATACGCACGTCAACCACTTCGATACCCAATGCCGCCATACTGTTCGGGTTGATAACCGCCACTTTACCGTTGGTTTCAGCCTGAACGCGTTCAGCCGCTTTGGCGATGGCATCGTCAGCCGCCGGGGTTGTCACTTCATCTTCCGTGCCGGCGGAACCGGAGTTCAGCGCATCGCGTACTTCGGAGGTCAGACGACCGCGGGAGTCGGTTACGATGTCGCGTACATCCAGACGACCAATTTCAGAACGCAGACGGTCAGAGAACTTACGTTTCAGCAGCACTTCGGCCTGAGAGACGTCGCCGCCGCCGGTTGCCAGGAAGTAACGGCTGAAGTCGCTGATACGCCACTTGATATAGGAGTCAACGATCAGGTCTTTTTTCTCTTTGGTCACGAAACGGTCGGCCTGGTTATCCATCGTCTGGATACGCGCATCAAGCGTTTTCACTGACTGAATAAACGGCACTTTGAAGTGCAGGCCCGGCTCATAAATGACCGGACGCTTGTCGCTGTCACGCACGACGCTGCTGAACTGGAATTTAATCCCACGCTCGCCCTCTTTAACCACAAAAATTGAGGTGTAAAGCACAACCAGCACGATAATAATGATCGCAATTACTGACTTACGCATCGTTATTCCCCCTGACGCTGGTAGTCGTTACGCTGCGCGTTGGCGCGGCGTTGGTCCATGATGTCACCATCGCTTGAAGAAGAGCGGGTGTTTGCGCTGGCGTTACCGGTAGACGCAGGTGGCAGACGCAGCAGGTTATTCGCCCCGCTGTCGTTCTTTGCGCCCGCAGCACTGGTGCCTTTCAGCATCTGATCCAGCGGCAGAACCATCAGGTTGCCACCTTTGCTGTCATTGACCAATACCTTACGGGTGTGGCTCAGCACTTTCTCCATGGTTTCGATATAGAGACGTTCACGGGTAATTTCCGGCGCAGCTTTATATTCCGGCAGGATTTTCGCAAAGCGAGCCACCTCACCCTGGGCTTCCAGCACGGTCTGGGTCTTATAGGCTCGCGCCTCTTCCAGAATACGCTGTGCCTGACCGTTCGCACGCGGCTGAACTTCGTTGGTGTAGGCTTCTGCCTCACGGATGTACTGCTGTTCGTTTTCACGGGCAGCAATCGCATCGTCAAACGCCGCTTTGACCTCTTCCGGCGGACGAGCAGCCTGGAAGTTGACGTCCAGCAGGGTGATACCCATGTTATACGGACGAATGGTCTCTTCCAGCTCACGCTGGGTATCGCTACGAATAACGGTACGACCTTCGGTCAGAATGCGGTCCATGGTGTATTTACCGATCACGCCACGCAGGGCGCTGTCGGTCGCCTGACGCAGGCTGTCATCGGCGCTGGTCACGCTAAAGAGGTAACGTTCAGGATCGGTCACGCGATACTGCACGTTCATCTCAACGCGCACCACGTTTTCGTCTGACGTCAGCATCACGCCGGATGCCGCCAGTTCGCGTACCGATTCAACGTTCACCGCCGTGACGTCATCGATAAAGGTCGGCTTCCAGTTCAGGCCCGGCTCAACCAGATGGCTGAATTTGCCGAAACGGGTGACAACACCGCGCTCTGCTTCTTTGATTGTGTAGAACCCGCTGGCAGCCCAGATAATCACCGCCGCTGCGGCAACAATGCCCACCACACGACCGCCCATATGAGGACGCGGCCCCTGGCCAGTACCGCCGCCAGTGCCTTTACCACCGCCGAGTCCGCCCAGCTTTTTGCTCAGCTTGCGGAAGATATCATCCAGATCGGGTGGCCCCTGCTCGCGACCACCTTTGTTGCCATTTCCCCCGGAGTTGCCGCCTTGATTATTGCTGCTCCCCCACGGGTCGCGGTCTTGTCCGTTATTACCGGGCTGATTCCACGCCATGTATGTGCTCCATATTTGTTATGCGGTGATATACCCTCAAACGCCTGGCATGCCGGAGCATTCGCAGCGGTTCGGGTATCCCAAAGGGCAAAATCCTTCAGGCATCTCCTTTCCGGTCAGACGACGTAGTCGACCAGCGCAGGTTCTTGTTTACAGAGGCGACGCCAGTCGACGATTGGCATACGCACCTGCAACCCCACGCTGCCGTCATCCTCCATCCACTCTTTTTCTATCGCCTGAAGCTGATAAAAACGGCTGCGCAGTCGGCCTTCCTCGGGTGGCAGACGCAGCGTGTGCTGAGCCACTTCACCGGAAAGACGTTCTGTTAAAGCCTGGAAAAGCAGTGGTACACCGACACCGGTCTGCGCAGAAAGCCAGACCCGAATCGGTATGTTCTCTTCATCCCTGTCGATACGCGGTTCGAAATTGTCCAGCATATCGATCTTGTTCATCACCAGCAGCGTCGGGATCTCGTGGGCATCAATCTCTTCCAGCACGATATTCACTGCATCAATATTTTCCTGTACGCGTACATCCGCAGCATCGATAACGTGCAACAGCAACGTCGCCTGACGGGTCTCCTGCAGGGTGGCTTTAAACGCGGCCACCAGATCGTGCGGCAGATGACGGATAAACCCAACGGTATCCGCCAGCACGGTTTCACCGACGTCCGTCACATCAATGCGGCGCAGCGTCGGATCCAGGGTCGCAAACAGCTGGTCTGCAGCGTAAACCTGGGCCTCAGTAATCTGGTTAAACAGGGTGGATTTACCGGCGTTGGTATAACCGACCAGCGACACCGTCGGGATGTCTGCTTTCTGTCGGGAGCGGCGCCCCTGCTCACGTTGCTTCTCAACTTTTTCCAGCCGTGAGAGGATCTGGGTAATACGGCCACGCAGCAAGCGACGGTCGGTTTCGAGCTGGGTTTCACCCGGGCCGCGCAAACCAATCCCGCCCTTTTGTCGTTCAAGGTGTGTCCAGCCACGCACCAGGCGCGTCGCCAGATGGCGCAACTGCGCCAGCTCAACCTGCAATTTCCCTTCATGGGTACGTGCACGTTGGGCAAAAATGTCTAAAATCAAACCCGTCCGATCGATAACACGACATTCGCACAGACGTTCCAGGTTGCGTTCCTGGGCCGGTGTCAGGGCGTGATCAAACAGCACGACCGATGCGCCAGTCGCTTTAACGGCATCCGCAATCTCTACTGCTTTACCTTCACCAACAAAAAACTTTGGGTGCGGCGCTTTACGGCTACCGGTAATCACCTGCATTGCTTCGACACCGGCGGAAGAGACCAGAGATTCAAACTCCTGGAGATCTTCCATATCTTTGTCTTGCGAAAAATAGATGTGTACCAGCACCGCCTGCTCACCGGCATCGTAACGGTCAAACAAGCGTAAACCTCTCAAAAAAGATCAGCGGGGAACGCAGAAAACCTGGCTCCCCGATATGGAAATAACAGCCAGTAACCTTATTCGGTCTCTTCGCTGTCCTGCGCAGGCGCAGAAGAACCCTGCGCGTTGCTGCCATGATGGTAGTTACTGGAACCGCCGCCAGCGTTATTGCTGTGATGAGATACCGGGCGAGACGGAACAACAGTAGAAATCGCGTGCTTATAAACCATCTGGCTGACCGTGTTTTTCAACAGGATCACGAACTGATCGAAAGACTCAATCTGACCTTGCAGCTTAATACCATTCACCAAATAAATAGAAACTGGAACACGTTCCCGACGCAGTGCGTTCAAGAACGGATCTTGTAAAGATTGCCCCTTAGCCATTCTATCTTTTCCTTATATGCTTGTTTTGTACTTAGAACCTTGCGATTCTGAAAAATTGCGCACGATACGGCTTAATTGTACACATTCAGTCTGCGATATCACCAACAACCTGTAATACATCGTGTAACGCCTGTTGCGGTTTTTCACTGTCTAACCAGTGAACTCCCTCCCAACCGCGCAACCAGGTAATCTGGCGCTTCGCTAACTGTCTCGTGGCGCAAATACCTCGATAAACCATTTCATCATGCGAAATCTCACCTTCAATGTATGACCACATCTGGCGATAACCCACACAACGAATGGAAGGCATATCCGTATGCAAATCTCCACGGGCAAATAGCGCCCGCACTTCTGCTTCAAAATCTGAAGCTAACATCTGATGAAAACGCTGCTCAATTCGCTGATGGAGCAGTTCACGGCTCGCCGGGGCGATGGCGAACTGATGCACCTGATACGGCAGAGCCTCTCCTGACGTTTGCGTCAGTTCCGTTAAAGTTTTACCCGAAATGAAAAAAACTTCCAGTGCCCGGGAAAGCCTTTGCGGATCATTTGGATGAATACGTGCTGCCGCAACCGGATCAATTTCTGCCAGCTGCGCATGCAGTACACCCCATCCCTGCTCTGCTGCCTGATGCTCAATTTTTGCTCTAATGGCCGGATCTGCCGAAGGTAACGGCGACAACCCTTCCAGTAACGCTTTGAAATAGAGCATTGTTCCGCCCACCAGCAGCGGGATACGTCCTGCTGCTGTGATCTCAGCCATATGCGCCAGCGCATCGCGACGAAAATCAGCCGCCGAATAGGCCTGCGCCGGGTCAAGGATATCCAGCAATCGGTGCGGCGCCGCGCGTAACTCGTCTGCGTTAGGCTTTGCCGTACCAATATCCATCCCCTGATAAATAAGGGCGGAATCAACGCTAATCAACTCTACTGGCAAAACTTTACGTAACTCAATGGCTAACGCGGTTTTACCCGAGGCCGTTGGCCCCATCAAAAATATCGCCTTAGGCAGGCGGGTATGGCTTACATCACTCATTTTTCAGGGCGGCCTTAGCCGTTTGTAGATCAACAGGTTGTAATAAACCACCCGGCGGCGCTTTCACCAGCTGCGGGCAGAGGCGCTCGACCTCCGCCAGCACGGTGATAGCCTGCGCCATACTCCACGTCGGGTGATCGCTGGCCAGCTGGCGGGCGATCCACTGTGCAGTATTGGCGGCATCAAACGTTGTCTGCTGCGCCAGGTAGCCTATCAGTTCAGGAATCAAGTTTTGTAAATTTTGTTGGCGTAAGGGTAAAGGCACGGCCCGAAGCGTCACATGATGCGATTCCAGCACCATTTCGATCCCCATTTCAGCAAGGGCAGCCTGATGACGCTGCACCACCTGCGTCTCTTGCGGCGAGATTTTTATCCGCACCGGGATCAACAGCGGCTGGGCGCAGGCCTGATGAGGACCGGGTGCCAGCTGCGCCTGTTTCAGCCAGCGTTCGGCGACCGGCAGGGATAACAGCGCCAGATGACCGTCCTGCTCAAGCAGCGCGGCATCGGGTGCTATGATGGTCAGTACCCGACCAAAACTCTGGTTATGGCCCATCAGGGTGGGGGCTGCGGGAGCGGCCTCAGCCGTTTTTTGTGCCGGAGCCGGGGTGTCCAGCAAGGTGCGATACACCGCGCCCGCCTGCTTCTGGTAGCCTGGCTGGGCATGTGGATAATTCGCCCCGGACGTCCGGGGAGCTGAGCCGCCAGATGAGAAACGCGGTGCGGCAGGTTCCCGCGCGACAGCGGGTTCAGCAAACTGGTTTTTGCCCGCCGCAATACGGTTTTCCGGGATGGGACGCGGCGCAGGCTCCACGTTACTCAGCGGCAGGTTTGGCTCGGCCTGCTGCTGCAATACGCTCAGCACCCCCTGGTAGATGAAGTCATGCACCAGCCGGGACTGGTGAAAACGCACCTCATGCTTCGCCGGATGGACATTGACATCCACCTGATGCGGGTCGATCTCCAGATAGAGCACAAATGCAGGTTGTTCGCCGGCGCCGAGTTTATCTTCACACGCCTGGCGGATCGCATGGTTGATGAGACGGTCACGCATCATGCGTCCGTTCACGTAGCAATACTGGATCTCGGCAAAAGCCGCACTGCTCGCTTTCGGATCGGCCACCCAGCCGCGCAGAGTCAGATCGCCATGCTGCCACTCAATGGCCAGCGCCTTTTCAAGAAACGGCGTGCCGCAGATGGCACCCAGCCGGCGCTCTTTCTGCCCGCCCTGCGCCACGGCGCGGTACTGGCGCATCATCTTACCGTTATGGCTCAGATTGATGGTGACATCGAAGCGCGCCAGCGCGATGCGGCGAATAATCTCGTCGATATGACCGAATTCGGTTTTCTCGGTGCGCATAAACTTGCGCCGCGCGGGGGTGTTGTAGAAGAGATCCAGTACCTCCAGCGTCGTTCCCACCGGATGCGCGGCAGGTTTGACCGTCACGTCCATATCCCGGCCTTCGGCATATGCCTGCCAGGCTTCCGGCTGTTCCGCCGTGCGGGAGGTGAGCGTTAAGCGGGAGACGGAGCTGATACTGGCCAGCGCTTCGCCGCGGAAACCGAGGCTGATAATGGCTTCGAGATCGTCGAGGGAGGCGATTTTGCTGGTTGCGTGACGAGCCAGCGCCAGCGCCAGCTCCTCTTTTTTGATGCCGCAGCCGTTATCACGGATCCGAATGAGCTTCGCTCCGCCGCGTTCAATATCGATATCGATGCGGGTGGCGCCCGCATCGAGGCTGTTTTCCACCAGCTCTTTCACTACCGACGCAGGTCGTTCTACCACCTCACCGGCGGCGATTTGGTTCGCAAGCTGCGGCGGCAGAACCTGAATCGGCATGATAGCTCCTTAATTGGTCGAGGTTGACTCGCCCGGTAAAATGGCGCTGGCGGTCTGCCCCGCGCCACCCTGTGGGGCAGACTGGAGCGGATGCGCATCAAAGTACTTACGCAGGCCTTTATAAATCGCTTCGGCAATCTGCTGCTGGTAGCTGTCGCTGGCCAGCAGGCGCTCTTCACCGTTATTGCTGATGAAGCCCGTCTCCACAAGAATGGACGGAATATCAGGCGAACGCAGCACGCCGAGGCTGGCATGTTCCGGGCGGCGTTTATGCAGGGAACCGACACTTTGCAGCTGATTCAGGACGTTAGTCGCTACATCATACCCGACACGCTGGGAATGGCCGAACTGTAAATCCAGTACCGCCTGGCTCAGGTAGGGATCCGACTGGCTGTTTGCCAGCACGTCGCCCGCCCCGCCTAACAGCTCGGATTGCTTTTCATGTTCCTCAAGCCAGTTTGCCATTTCGCTGTTCGCGCGACGGTTGGAAAGTACCCATACGGATGCCCCCGTCGCGTTGCGATTTGGAGCCGCATCGGCATGCACAGAGACCAGGAAATTGGCATTCTGCTGACGCGCCACGTCAGAACGGCCCATGACCGAGATAAAATAGTCACCGTCACGGGTTAAGACGCCTTTAAACATCGGATCGTCGTTCAGCAGCGTCCGCAGCTTACGCGCAATGGCGATGGTCACGTTTTTCTCACGCGTCCCACCCGGCCCGATGGCGCCAGGGTCATCACCACCGTGTCCAGCATCGATGGCGATAATAACTTTATCGCCGCTTGCCGGGCGCGCCTGCATCGCGGGACGGGTCACCGTGTTGCTGCTGGTGACGCTGGTAATACGATCGCTGCCGGATTTAAACGGATTTCGTGCGGGCTCCGAAGGGCGCGGCGCAACGACAGGCTCTTCCACCCGCTTCACCACGACCGGTGGCGGCGGAGGTGGCGGTGGTGCATCGGCGTTGATGGTAAAGACCACCATATAGCTCGCGCCGTTTTGTTGCTTTACCGCCCGGGTCTTGCCGTTTTGCGTTAAATCAACCACCAGACGCAGGGACTGCGCGTCTTTTGGCGTACCGGAACGAATGCTGCGCACCAGGTTGTTGCCACTGAACTGTAAAGGCAGCCCCTTGATAACGCCGGTCTGTTTAATATCCAGCGCGACGCTGCGCTTATCGTCCTGGGAAAACGCATACTCAGGATCGCCCATAAAGCTGAAGGTGATCCGGGCCTGAGTGTCTCCGTTGGAAACCTGAATATCGGACAACGTTGCCGCCCCGGCCTGCGCGCAAAACAGCACCGTTGCAGCTATCAGCCAACTTTTAACGCGATTAATCATCCCGTTATCTCTTAACTTAACCGGCTAAACGCGCCAGTATCGAATTTCCTGATGCGGAGAGAGCAGTCACGCGGGCCTCACGCCCTTGCGCCTGATACTCCAGGTGAATTTCAACATCGGGTTCAGGTAAAACACCGGTCCCCTGCTGCGGCCACTCGACCAGGCAAATGGCATCGTTGGCAAAGTAGTCACGGATCCCCATAAATTCCAGCTCTTCAGGATCGGCAAGGCGATAGAGATCGAAGTGGTAGACCATCAGGTTTTCCAGGGTGTAGGGCTCGACCAGCGTGTAGGTCGGGCTTTTCACATTACCCTGATGCCCCAGCGCCTGTAAGAAGCCCCGGCTAAAGGTTGTCTTACCCGCGCCAAGGTCGCCATACAGATAGATGACGGTTGCGCCTTCGCAGGCCTGCGCCACGCGCTGGCCGAGATCTAAAGTTGCTTGTTCGTCGGGTAAAGGGATCACGCGATTAATCATTTTCTACGTCAGTTATTTTCGGGTTAACGACACGCCTCAGCGTGTCAAAAAGATCGGTTGCCAGCATGCCGCGCGTGCCATAGTGGTCAGCCAGCCGATCGGCTGCTGCACCATGCGCGACGCAGCCTGCGCAGGCGGCATCATAAAGCGCCAGTTTCTGTCCAAGCAACGCGCCAATCATACCGGAAAGCACGTCGCCCATGCCGCCGCTCGCCATTCCGGCATTGCCGACATCCACGATGCCTGTCTCTCCGCTCTCGCTGGCGACGACGGTACCGGCGCCTTTCAGGACGACAACACCACCGTAACGTTTTACCAGACGCTGGGCAGAATGTAAGCGATCGCTTTCAATTTCTGCAACGCTACAGTTAAGCAGCCGCGCGGCCTCGCCGGGGTGCGGCGTCAGGATGCGATTGTGACGTTTATCCGGGTTGATTGCCAGAAGGTTCAGCGCGTCAGCGTCCCATAGCATCGCATGGCGAAAGTTTTCGACCTTGCGTAGTGCCTCTTTCCCCCACGGCTCCTGACCGAGACCGGGGCCAATCACCACCACATCGGCCCATTGCAGACTGTCATCCAGCGCCTTCGGCGTCAGTTCATGCACCATCAGCTCAGGCCGGGCGGTAACGATCGGGGCAATATTTTCGCGGCGGGTGAGGACGCGCACCAGCCCAGCCCCCGTGCGCAGTGCTGCTTCGCCGGTCATGCGAATAGCGCCCGCTGTGCCATGGTCGCCGCCGATAATCACCAGCCGGCCATGATCGCCCTTATGGGAGGTTGAACGGCGTGGCGGCAACCACTGCGCCAGATGCGAGGCATCAAAGCGGGTGATGGCGGTCTCCTGCCCGGCGAGCCAGCCCTCCAGGCCAAGCGCGTGATAATGCAGCGAGCCCACCACATCGCGCGCTTTACCTGTCAACAGGCCCGGTTTAAGAGCAATAAACGTCACCGTATGGTCGGCATTTATGACCGCGCCTGGCGTGGTGCCCGTCTGAGCAACCAGCCCGGAGGGAATATCCAGCGCAACGATGGGGGCCGCATGCTGGTTAGCGTGGGCGATCAATCCGGCAACCTCGTCGCGAGGCGCGCTGCGTAAACCTGTTCCCAGAAGACCGTCAACAATCAGGTCGATGCCTTCCGGCCAGGGGGTATCCGCAGCGTGGATAATCCCCGCCGCATCCAGCCAGGCTTGCCGCGCGTTTGTGGCTTCTTCCGGAAGCGGTTTGTCACTCTCTGTCGCCAGCAGCGTGACGGTAATGCCCGCGGCAAGCGCCAGTCGGGCGACGACATAGCCATCACCGCCGTTATTGCCATGACCGCACAGGATGAGCCAGTGGCGGGATTGCGGATAAGCGGTACGGGCAATGGTGAACGCTGCCTCACCCGCACGTCGCATCAGTTCATAAAGGGTTATGCCCAGACTGTCTGCCGCCTCTTTTTCGGCGCGCCGCAGGTCGTCCGCAGGCCAGACAGAGTGTGGTATACTTGCGGGGTTTTTCTTCACAGTATGGTCCGTCATGTCACAGCCCCTCGATCTCAATCAGTTAGCGCAAAACATTAAACAGTGGGGCGCTGAGCTTGGTTTTCAACACGTGGGTATCACCGATACCGATCTCTCTGCCAGCGAGCCCAAACTGCAGGCATGGCTGGATAATCAATACCACGGCGAGATGGAGTGGATGGCGCGTCACGGCATGATGCGCGCCCGCCCGCATGAACTGTTGCCGGGAACCCTGCGCGTGATCAGCGTGCGTATGAACTACCTTCCCACCGGAGCCGCTTTTGCCAGTACGCTGAAGAACCCCTCTCTGGGGTATGTCAGCCGTTATGCCCTGGGGCGTGACTATCATAAACTGTTGCGTAACCGGCTCAAAAAGCTTGGGGAAAGGATTCAGGAGCAGTGCGCCACGCTGAATTTTAGACCTTTTGTCGATTCTGCGCCTGTTCTTGAGCGCCCGCTGGCGGAAAAAGCGGGGCTCGGCTGGACAGGTAAGCACTCACTTATCCTCAGCCGCGATGCCGGCTCGTTCTTCTTCCTGGGGGAACTGCTGGTGGATATTCCGTTGCCGGTGGATAAGCCGGTCGAAGAAGGCTGCGGCCGCTGTGTGGCCTGTATGACCATCTGCCCTACCGGCGCCATTGTCGAGCCTTACACCGTCGATGCCCGCCGCTGCATCTCCTACCTGACCATTGAACTGGAAGGGGCGATCCCGGAAGAGTTTCGGCCGTTAATCGGCAATCGCATTTACGGCTGCGATGATTGTCAGCTGATCTGCCCATGGAACCGTTATTCACAGCTAACGGAAGAGGACGACTTCAGCCCGCGCAAGGCGTTGCACGCGCCGCCGCTGACAGAGCTGTTTGCCTGGAGCGAAGCCTGGTTCCTGAAAGTGACGGAAGGATCGGCGATTCGCCGTATTGGTCACATCCGCTGGCTGCGTAATATCGCCGTTGCGCTGGGAAATGCTCCCTGGGATGAAGCCAATCTCCGGGCGCTGGAAAGTCGCCGAGGTGAGCACCCACTTCTCGATGAACACATAGAGTGGGCGGTTGCGCAGCAAATCGCCAAACGAAATGCCTGCGTGGTTGAGGTGCAATCTCCGCAGAAACTCAGGCTGGTAAGGGTCGTCGAAAAGGGGCTTCCGAGAGATGCATGATGTTTCCACAGCCTGTGAATAAAAATTAAAAGGCAGAGAGAGACTGGTTCTGGCTATTGGTCAAGTGATCGAGCTAACATTTTGAAATGAAATTTTCTTTATAAATTTCAAGGTGTTAAAACGTTACTATTCATCAGGCGAAGTTTCCGAATATTCGGTAAAAAGAGATTAACCTGTGGATAAGTCTGTTAAGAAGAGTTTGTCAGAAATGAAACAAGTCGTCCCCGGCGGGGCTTTCCGCGGTGGATATCTGGAGGAGGAGAAAAAATTTGGAGCGGGAAACGAGACTCGAACTCGCGACCCCGACCTTGGCAAGGTCGTGCTCTACCAACTGAGCTATTCCCGCTTGGGTGGTGTTACTTCTTTGCGAACAAATTTTGGAGCGGGAAACGAGACTCGAACTCGCGACCCCGACCTTGGCAAGGTCGTGCTCTACCAACTGAGCTATTCCCGCTTAATCTTCGTCTTTCAAGCCGCCACTGCGTTGGCTGCCTTCACTCACCTTAGTCACTTACTTTAGTAAGCTCTTAAGGATTCGTTCAGTTGCCGCCTTGTTGCAACCTGAAATCCTGCGATTGGTGGTCTTACTTCTCAGCGAACAGATTTGGAGCGGGAAACGAGACTCGAACTCGCGACCCCGACCTTGGCAAGGTCGTGCTCTACCAACTGAGCTATTCCCGCAAAATCTGTGCTGTCGTAACGATGAATTCTCTGTCGTTACGGGAGGCGCATTATACGAGAAATCCTTTCTGCTGCAACCCCCCAAAAAGCGTTTTTTTATAAATTTAGTTCAAGTGCTGCAATATTCGTCACATTGTGCAGATTTAAAGCGTTATGCCCCGGCAGGCGCACGCCTGCCGGAAAGATCGCTTATAAATTAATAAAATGTTCGCGGTAGTAGGCCAGCTCCGCCACCGACTCACGGATGTCATCCATGGCCTGGTGGGTGCCCTGCTTCTTAAAGCCGTCGAGAATTTCCGGCTTCCAGCGACGCGCCAGCTCTTTCAGGGTGCTGACATCCAGATAACGGTAGTGGAAATACGCTTCGAGCTCCGGCATGTACTTAAACAGGAAGCGGCGATCCTGGCCGATGCTGTTGCCACAAATCGGTGATTTTCCCTGCGGTACCCACTGCTTCAGAAATTCGATTGTCGCCAGCTCGGCTTCGCGGTCGCCCTGGGTGCTGGCTTTCACGCGATCCACCAGCCCGCTGCCGGTGTGGGTGCGCACGTTCCAGTCATCCATCAGCGCCAGCTGTTCGTCGGACTGGTGCACGGCAATGGTCGGCCCTTCCGCCAGGATATTCAGGTTCGCGTCAGTGACCAGCGTGGCGATCTCAATAATGCGATCGCGCTCGGGATCGAGCCCGGTCATCTCCAGATCGATCCAAATCAGATTGTTTTCATCTGCACTCATGTTATTTTCCACCCTTCTCGCATAACCGGCCGTGGCAGGTTAACTACTATTAATTAGTGTGTATCATAGAGGTTTTGCCCAATATGGGCGACCAGGAGCCAGCACGATTGAGTAAAAATAAACTCTCCAAAGGGCAGCAGCGCCGCGTTAAAGCCAACCATCAGCGCCGCCTTAAAACCACTTCAGAGAAGGTCGACTACGACGACAACCTGTTTGGCGAGCCCGCGGAAGGCATCGTGATTAGCCGCTTCGGTATGCATGCTGATGTGGAGTCTGCCGACGGCGACGTTCACCGCTGCAACATTCGTCGCACCATCCGCTCGCTGGTAACGGGTGACCGCGTGGTGTGGCGCCCCGGTAAAGCCGCTGCTGAAGGCGTGACGGTGAAAGGTATCGTCGAAGCCGTGCACGAGCGCTCGTCGGTATTAACCCGCCCCGACTTTTACGACGGCGTAAAACCGATTGCCGCCAATATCGATCAGATTGTCATTGTCTCGGCCATTCTGCCCGAACTGTCGCTGAACATTATCGACCGTTATCTCGTTGCGTGTGAAACCCTGCAGGTTGAGCCGCTGATCGTCCTGAATAAGATTGATCTGCTCGATGCCGAAGGCACCGCATTTGTTAACGAGCAGATGGATATCTATCGCAAGATTGGCTATCGCGTACTGATGGTTTCAAGCCGTACTCAGGATGGCCTGAAGCCGCTTGAAGAGGCGTTGACCGACCGTATCAGCATCTTTGCGGGCCAGTCCGGGGTGGGCAAATCCAGCCTGCTGAATAATCTGCTTGGCTTGCCGCAAGAGATCCTGACTAACGATGTCTCCGACACCTCCGGTCTTGGCCAGCACACGACTACCGCTTCGCGCCTCTATCACTTCCCGCACGGCGGCGATGTGATCGACTCCCCCGGCGTGCGTGAATTTGGTCTTTGGCATCTTGAACCGGAACAAATCTTTAACGGTTTTGTCGAATTCCACGACTACTTAGGCGCGTGTAAATATCGCGACTGTAAGCATGACAACGACCCGGGCTGCGCCATTCGTGAAGCGGTCGAAAACGGTGAAATTGCGGAAACCCGTTTTGAAAACTACCACCGCATTCTCGAAAGCATGGCTCAGGTAAAAACGCGTAAAAGCTTTTCTGAATCTGATGACTGACAACTAAGCTAAGCGTCGCTAAAATCGTCCCCTTTTTTCAGGTTCCGGCTGTTTAACAGCCGGCTCAGGAACGACAAAACAATGGCCTGGAGGCTACCTTGTTAAACTCATTTAAACTTTCGCTTCAATACATTCTGCCGAAACTGTGGCTCACTCGCCTGGCGGGCTGGGGCGCAAGCAAACGAGCGGGCTGGCTGACTAAGCTGGTAATCGATCTGTTCGTGAAATATTACAAGGTCGATATGCGTGAAGCGCAGAAGCCGGACACCGCCAGCTACCGCACCTTCAACGATTTTTTCGTGCGTCCGCTGCGCGATGAAGTACGCCCTCTGAACACTGACCCAAACGTGCTGGTAATGCCTGCCGACGGCGTGATCAGCCAGTTGGGTGCTATCGAAAACGACAAAATTTTGCAGGCTAAAGGCCATAACTACAGCCTGGAAGCCCTGCTGGCCGGTAACTACCTGATGGCGGATCTGTTCCGCAACGGTACGTTTGCTACCACCTACCTGTCGCCACGCGACTACCACCGCGTGCATATGCCGTGCAACGGTATCCTGCGCGAGATGATCTACGTGCCGGGCGATCTCTTCTCGGTTAACCACCTCACCGCGCAAAACGTACCGAACCTGTTTGCCCGTAACGAGCGCGTTATCTGCCTGTTCGACACCGAGTTCGGCCCGATGGCGCAGATTCTGGTGGGTGCGACCATTGTCGGCAGCATCGAAACGGTCTGGGCGGGCACCATTACGCCGCCGCGTGAAGGGATCATCAAACGCTGGACGTGGCCTGCGGGCGAAAGCGAAGGTTCCGTGGCGCTGCTTAAAGGCCAGGAGATGGGCCGCTTCAAGCTCGGCTCCACCGTTATCAACCTGTTTGCGCCGGGTAAAGTGAAGCTGGTAGAGCAGCTTGAAAGTCTGTCCGTGACCAAGCTCGGCCAGCCGCTGGCGGTATCAACAGAGCCCTTCGTCACCACGGATGCAGAGCCTGCGCCACTGCCAGCAGAAGAGATTGCCGCCGAACACGAAGCCAGCCCACTGGTCGACGATAAAAAAGACGTAAGCTAAGCAAAAGGTAAACTGACGTGCGCCTGATTATCACTTTTCTGATGGCCTGGTGCCTCAGTATGGGGGCCTACGCAGCGACGGCTCCCGATACCAAACAAATCACGCAAGAACTGGAGCAGGCAAAGGCGGCGAAACCCGCCCAGCCAGAAGCCGTAGAGGTGCTCCAGGCTGCGCTGAACGCCCTTGAGGAGCGTAAAGGCTCCCTTGAGCGTGCCACGCAGTATCAGCAGGTTATCGATAATTTCCCCAAACTTTCGCAAACCCTCCGCGCACAGCTGAGCGATATCCGTGAAGAGCCGCGTCAGGTGCCCGCGGGCTTAACCTCTGACGCGCTCAACCAGGAGATCCTGCAGGTCAGCAGCCAGCTACTGGAAAAAACCCGCCAGGCGCAGCAGGAGCAGGAGCGTGCCCGGGATATCGCCGACTCGCTGAACCAGCTGCCACAGCAGCAAACCGACGCCCGCCGCCAGCTCAATGAGGTTGAACGCCGGGCCGGAACGCAAACCGGCAATACCGCCCTTAACCAGGCACAGAATCTCGGCATGCAGGCGGAATCAGCCAGATTAAAAGCCCTGGTGGATGAACTGGAGCTGGCGCAACTCTCGGCTAACAACCGTCAGGAGCTGGCGCGTATGCGCTCTGAGCTGGCGAAAAAGCAGGGTGAGCAGCTGGACGCTTATCTTCAGGCGCTGCGCAATCAGCTGAACAGCCAGCGCCAGCGTGAAGCTGAGCGGGCGCTGGAAAGCACCGAGATGCTGGCGGAGAACAGCGAGAACCTGCCCTCCGGCATCGTTGAGCAATTCAAAGTCAACCGGGAGCTTTCGGCCGCGCTTAACCAACAGGCGCAGCGTATGGATCTGGTGGCCTCGCAGCAACGTCAGGCAACCAGTCAGACCCTGCAGGTGCGCCAGGCGCTGAATACCCTTCGCGAACAGTCCCAGTGGCTGGGGTCGTCGAATCTGCTGGGCGAGGCGCTGCGCGCTCAGGTTGCCCGTCTGCCCGAGATGCCAAAACCGCAGCAGCTGGATACCGAAATGGCACAGCTGCGCGTACAGCGTCTGCGCTTTGAGGATCAACTGAATAAGCAGCCCCAGTTGCGCCAGATCCACCAGCCGGATGGCAAGCCGCTGACCGCCGAACAAAACCGGATTCTGGAAGCCCAGCTGAGAACCCAGCGCGAGCTGCTGAACTCTCTGTTGCAGGGCGGCGATACGCTGCTGCTCGAACTGACCAAACTGAAAGTGTCGAACAGCCAGCTGGAAGATGCGTTAAAAGAGGTCAACGAGGCGACCCACCGCTATCTGTTCTGGACCTCGGACGTGCGCCCTGTCTCCTTCTCCTGGCCGATTGATATTGTTCAGGACCTGCGCCGCTTAATTTCGCTGGATACCTTCAGCCAGCTTGGCAAAGCCAGCATTATGATGCTCACCAGCAAGGAGACGATTTTCCCGCTGCTGGGGGCGCTGATCCTGGTCGGATTCAGCATTTATTCGCGTCGCCATTTCACCCGCTTCCTTGACCGCTCCAGCGCCCGTGTAGGCAAAGTGACGCAGGATCATTTCTGGCTCACGCTGCGCACGGTTTTCTGGTCGATTCTGGTTGCCTCACCGCTGCCGGTGCTGTGGATGACCCTGGGTTATGGCCTGCGCGAAGCCTGGCCTTACCCGCTGGCGGTGGCGATAGGTTTCGGGGTGACGGCTACCGTGCCGCTGCTGTGGGTGGTGATGATCTGCGCCACCTTCGCGCGCCCGAACGGGCTGTTTGTCGCCCACTTTGGCTGGCCGCGTAATCGCGTGGCGCGGGCCATGCGCTACTACCTGATGAGCATTGGGCTTATCGTGCCGCTGATTATGGCGCTGATCATGTTTGATAACCTCAACGATCGGGAGTTTTCCGGCTCGCTGGGTCGCCTCTGCTTTATGCTGATTTGCGGTGCGCTGGCGGTGGTGACACTGAGCCTGAAGAAAGCCGGGATCCCGCTCTATCTCGACAAAGAGGGTAGCGGCGATAACATGGTCAACCATATGCTGTGGAATCTGCTGCTCGGCGCCCCGCTGGCGGCGATCCTCGCGGCTGCCGTCGGCTATCTGGCCACCGCTCAGGCGCTGCTGGCCCGTCTTGAGACGTCGGTAGCGATCTGGTTCCTGCTGCTGGTGGTCTACCACGTGATCCGCCGCTGGATGCTGATCCAGCGCCGTCGCCTGGCCTTCGACCGGGCGAAAAACCGCCGGGCTGAAATCCTTGCCCAGCGGGCGCGCGGCGAAGAAGAGCCAGCCCATATGCTCAGCACCGAAGGAGTAGTGGAAGTGGATGAAACGGAGCTGGATCTGGATGCCATCAGTACCCAGTCCCTGCGGCTGGTACGATCCATCCTGATGCTGATCGCCCTGCTCTCCGTTATCTTCCTGTGGTCGGAAATTCATTCGGCGTTTGGCTTCCTGGAGAACATCACCCTCTGGGATGTGACCTCGACGGTACAGGGCGTGGAGAGTCTGGAGCCGATTACGCTCGGCGCAGTCCTGATTGCCATTCTGGTCTTCATCATCACCACCCAGCTGATCCGGAACTTCCCGGCGCTGCTGGAGCTGGCCCTGTTGCAGCATCTGGATTTGACCCCAGGAACCGGATACGCCATCACCACCATCACCAAATACCTGCTAATGCTCTTTGGCGGGCTGGTGGGCTTCTCGATGATCGGCATTGAGTGGTCGAAGTTGCAGTGGCTGGTTGCTGCGCTCGGGGTGGGGCTCGGGTTTGGTTTGCAGGAGATCTTCGCCAACTTTATCTCCGGCCTGATCATCCTGTTTGAAAAGCCGATTCGTATTGGCGATACCGTGACGATCCGCGATCTGACCGGGAGCATCACCAAAATCAACACCCGCGCTACCACCATCAGCGACTGGGACCGCAAAGAGATCATCGTGCCAAACAAGGCGTTTATCACCGAGCAGTTTATTAACTGGTCGCTCTCTGACTCCGTCACGCGTGTGGTCCTGACCGTGCCGGCACCGTCGGATGCCAACAGCGAAGAGGTAACGCAGATCCTCTACACGGCGGCCGAGCGCTGCTCGCTGGTGATCAGCACCCCGGAGCCGGAAGTGTTCCTGGTGGATTTACAGCAGGGGATCCAGATTTTCGAACTGCGTATTTACGCAGCGGAAATGGGCCATCGTATGCCGCTGCGTCATGAGATCCACCAGCTGATACTGGCGGGCTTCCGTGAACACGGTATCGATATGCCGTTCCCACCGTTCCAGATGCGTCTGGAAACGCTGGACGGACGTAAGACGGGAAGAACGTTGACGTCGGCTGCGAAGCAGCGCCCGGCGGGGAGTTTGTAGTGCAAATGCCGGGTGGCGCTACGCTTACCCGGCCTACAAAATCCGTAGGCCCTTGCAAGCGCAGCGCCGCCGGGCAAACAAAATGTCAGGCGCGATCTACGGTAAACGCAATCACATCACCCAGTTGCTCGGCGCCCAGCGCCAGCATCACCAGACGATCAACGCCCAGCGCCACGCCGGAGCAGTCCGGCAGGCCCGCTTTTAACGCACCCAGTAAGTTGTGGTCGATAGGCTGTTGCGGCAGGCCGCGTGCGGCACGCTTGCGGTTATCCTGTTCGAAACGCTGTTGCTGCTCCCGGGCATCGGTCAGCTCATGGAAACCATTCGCCAGTTCAATACCTTTAAAGTAAACCTCGAAGCGCTCCGCCACACGGTGGTCTTCCGTGCTGATTTGCGCCAGTGACGCCTGGCTTGCCGGGAAGTGATAGACGAAGGTCGGGCGATCTTTACCAATCTGCGGCTCAACACCAAAGGTAAAGAGCATCTGCAGCAGCGTATCGCGATCTTCTTCGGTATCGGCAATGTTGCTGAGATCCAGTTTTGCTGCAGCTTCACGCAGTTGCGTTTTGTCAGCCGAGAGCGGATCAATCTCCAGATGACGCTGGAAAGCCTGCTGATAAGAGAGCGTTTCGGCTTCCGGGCACTCCAGCACCTGTTGCAGCAGGTCGTCCACCTCGTTCATCAGGCGGTACATGTCATAGTGCGGACGGTACCACTCCAGCATGGTGAATTCCGGATTGTGATGACGCCCCATCTCTTCATTGCGGAAACTGCGGCACAGTTGGTACACCGGGCCACATCCGGCTGCCAGCAGGCGTTTCATGTGGTATTCCGGGCTGGTCATCAGATAGAGATTCATCCCCTGAGAGTGACCAGGGCCAACAAAACGGGTTTCAAACGGCACCAGATGAATATCCGTGACCGTCGCCTGACTCATGCAGGGCGTTTCCACCTCCAGCACTCCGCGGTCGGCAAAGAAGCGGCGGATCTCCGCCATAATCGCTGCGCGTTTTAACAGATTGGGGATGGATGCGCTCGGCTGCCAGGTGGCCGTTTCGCTCATGAGAATTTCTCCGATTTCAGACAAGGGGACGAAGTCTACTCGCAACCCAGGGCGGAGACAAATTTTGCCCAGTGAATTTTAGGATTTTCATAACTTCCAATAATTACGTGACGCAATTCATCAATTGCAGTGATAAATGAAGGGAAATAACCGCAAAAAAATCGAACACGTCAAATTTCCCTTCTTTCCCTGCGGCTATACTGCGTTACCCATAAAGGAGCAGTGGAATCGCTTTCGCATTCGCCCTCCGGGGCCCTGCCCTACCCTAGGGTAGTCATGATGCGAATATCAAAAATCTGGAGGAATGTCGTGCATACCTTTCAAGCCGATCTTGCCATTATAGGCGCTGGCGGAGCAGGATTACGCGCAGCGATAGCTGCAGCCCAGGCTAATCCGAACGCTAAAATCGCCCTGATTTCAAAAGTATACCCAATGCGCAGCCATACGGTTGCCGCCGAAGGGGGATCCGCCGCCGTCGCGCAGGATCATGACAGCTTTGATTATCACTTCCACGACACGGTGGCCGGCGGCGACTGGCTATGCGAGCAGGATGTCGTTGATTATTTCGTCCATCATTGCCCGACGGAAATGACCCAGCTTGAGCAGTGGGGTTGTCCGTGGAGCCGCCGGGATGACGGCAGCGTCAACGTGCGTCGCTTTGGCGGCATGAAAATTGAGCGTACCTGGTTTGCCGCCGATAAAACGGGCTTCCATATGCTCCACACCCTGTTCCAGACATCACTCCAGTTTCCCCAGATCCAGCGCTTCGACGAACATTTCGTCCTCGACATTCTGGTCGATGACGGCCAGGCTCGCGGCCTGGTGGCGATGAATATGATGGAAGGTACGCTGGTCCAGATCCGCGCCAATGCTGTGGTGATGGCGACCGGCGGGGCCGGACGTGTCTACCGCTATAACACCAACGGCGGCATCGTGACCGGCGACGGGATGGGCATGGCGCTACAGCACGGCGTTCCGCTGCGCGATATGGAGTTCGTGCAGTATCACCCAACCGGCCTGCCGGGTTCCGGTATTCTGATGACTGAAGGCTGCCGCGGTGAAGGCGGTATTCTGGTCAATAAAGACGGCTATCGCTATCTGCAGGATTACGGCATGGGCCCGGAAACGCCGCTGGGCGAGCCGAAGAACAAATATATGGAGCTCGGCCCGCGCGATAAAGTGTCCCAGGCTTTCTGGCATGAGTGGCGTAAAGGCAACACCATCCCTACCCCGCGCGGCGATGTGGTCTACCTCGATCTGCGTCACCTGGGTGAGAAAAAACTGCTGGAACGTCTGCCGTTCATCTGTGAACTGTCCAAAGCCTATGTCGGCGTCGACCCGGTTAAAGATCCGATTCCTGTGCGTCCAACCGCGCACTACACCATGGGCGGTATCGAAACCGATCAGCAGTGTGAAACCCGCATTCAGGGCCTGTTTGCAGTGGGCGAATGCTCCTCCGTTGGCCTGCACGGGGCTAACCGTCTCGGTTCAAACTCGCTGGCGGAACTGGTGGTGTTTGGCCGTCTGGCCGGTGAGCAGGCCGTTGCGCGCGCCGCTGCCGCTGGTGAGGCGAACGACGCCGCGCTCGATGCGCAGGCAGCCGATGTCGAGCAGCGCCTGAAAAATCTGGTGAATCAGGAAGGCAGCGAAAACTGGGCGAAGATCCGCGATGAGATGGGGCTCTCTATGGAAGAGGGCTGTGGTATTTACCGTACGCCGGAGCTGATGCAGAAAACCATCGATAAGCTGGCTGAGCTGCAGGAGCGCTTCAAACGCGTGCGGGTGACGGATACCTCCAGCGTCTTCAATACCGATCTGCTCTACACCATTGAGCTGGGCCACGGGCTGAATGTTGCCGAATGTATGGCGCACTCCGCCATGGCGCGTAAAGAGTCGCGCGGCGCGCATCAGCGTCTGGACGAAGGCTGCACCGAGCGTGACGACGTGAACTTCCTCAAGCACACCCTCGCTTATCGCGATGCGGACGGCACGACCCGTCTGGACTACAGCGACGTGAAAATCACCACGCTGCCACCAGCGAAACGCGTTTACGGTGCAGAAGCGGAAGCAGCCGATAAGAAGGAGACGGCGAATGGCTGAGATGCAAACCCTGAAAGTAGAAGTGGTGCGCTATAACCCGGAAGTGGATAGCGCCCCGCACAGTGCTTTCTATGAAGTCCCTTACGATGAACAGACCTCCCTGCTGGATGCGCTGGGTTATATCAAAGACAATCTGGCGCCGGACCTGAGCTATCGCTGGTCCTGCCGTATGGCCATTTGCGGCTCCTGCGGCATGATGGTCAACAAGGTGCCTAAGCTGGCCTGTAAAACCTTCCTGCGTGAATACCCGAAGGGCATGAAAGTCGAGGCTCTGGGGAACTTCCCGATTGAGCGCGATCTGGTGGTCGACATGACCCACTTTATCGAAAGCCTGGAAGCCATTAAGCCATACATCATTGGTAACCCGCGCACACCGGATCAAGGGCCTAACAAACAGACCCCGGCGCAGATGGCCAAATACCATCAGTTCTCCGGCTGTATCAACTGCGGTCTGTGCTATGCCGCCTGTCCGCAGTTTGGCCTGAATCCGGAGTTTATCGGGCCAGCAGCCATTACCCTGGCGCATCGCTACAACGAAGACAGCCGCGATCACGGTAAGAAAGAACGTATGACGCAGCTGAACGGCCAGAACGGCGTATGGACCTGTACCTTTGTCGGCTACTGCTCGGAAGTCTGTCCGAAGCATGTCGATCCGGCCGCCGCGATCCAACAGGGTAAGGTGGAAAGTTCGAAAGACTTTCTTATCGCCACCCTGAAACCACGCTAAGGAGTGCATGATGACGACTAAACGCAAAGCCTATGTACGGCCAATGCCGTCCACCTGGTGGAAAAATCTGCCGTTTTATCGCTTCTATATGCTGCGTGAAGGCACAGCAGTACCGGCGGTGTGGTTCAGCATTGAGTTGATGTACGGCCTGTTTGCTCTTAAACACGGTCCGGAAACCTGGGCCGGTTTCGTCGGGTTCCTGCAGAATCCGATTGTGGTGATCCTGAATATCATCGTGCTGGCGGCGGCGCTGTTGCATACCAAAACCTGGTTTGAACTGGCGCCAAAAGCGGCAAATATTATCGTGAAAAACGAAAAACTTGGGCCAGAGCCAGTCATTAAGGGACTCTGGGTGGTGACTGCGGTGGTAACCGTGGTGATTCTTGGCGTAGCCCTGTTCTGGTAAGGAGACCATCGTGATTAATCCAAATCCAAAACGCTCTGATGAACCCGTCTTCTGGGGTCTTTTTGGAGCAGGCGGCATGTGGTGCGCCATTATCGCGCCAGTCATTGTTCTGCTGGTGGGCATTATGCTGCCGCTGGGGCTCTATCCTGGCGATGCGCTGAGCTACGAGCGGGTGCTGGCCTTTGCCCACAGCTTTATTGGTCGGGTATTCATCTTCCTGATGATTGTTCTGCCGCTGTGGTGCGGTTTGCACCGTATTCATCACGCCATGCATGACCTGAAGATCCACGTGCCTAACGGTAAATGGGTGTTCTACGGTCTGGCGGCTATTCTGAGCGTCGTCACGCTGGTTGCCGTGGTCTTTATGTGATCTCTCCCCCGCTCTCCCGCCTGCCGGTGGGAGAGCAAAATTCCTGACAGGTTCTACACTTAACAAAAATCCTGTAAGGATATTCTTATGCGCATCCTGCCTGTCATCGCCGCAGTTACCGTTGCGTTTCTGGTTGTTGCCTGTAGCTCCCCTACCCCACCCCGGGGCGTGACGGTTGTTCGTCCTTTTGAAGTCCAGCGATTCCTTGGCACCTGGTATGAAATTGCCCGCTTTGACCACCGTTTTGAACGTGGACTGGAAAAAGTGACAGCGAATTACAGCCTGATGCAAGACGGGGGAATCCAGGTGATCAACCGGGGCTACAATCCTGCACGCGGCATGTGGCAGAAGGTGACGGGCAAGGCGTACTTTACCGGCGCGTCTGATACCGCAGCGCTGAAAGTCTCCTTCATAGGCCCTTTTTATGGCGGTTATAACGTGATTGCGCTGGATAAAGATTACCGGCATGCGCTGGTGTGCGGGCCAGATCGCGATTACCTGTGGCTCCTCTCCCGCACACCGACGATTTCAGATGAGATGAAACAAGCGTTACTGGATTCCGCAACGCGTCAGGGATTTGATGTCAGTAAGCTTATCTGGGTTGAGCAGACCCATTAATGGGTGCTGAGCTTCAGCCCGATAATACCGGCAACAATCAATGCGAGACTGGCAATACGCGCCAGGCTCGCAGACTCGCCCAGCAGTAAAATCCCGGTAATGGCCGCCCCTACCGCACCGATCCCCGTCCATACGGCATAAGCCGTTCCCACAGGCAGCGAACGCATCGCCCAGGAGAGCAGCACGATGCTTACAATCATGGCAGAGACGGTAATCACGCTGGGGGTGAGACGCGTAAAGCCGTGGGTATATTTCAGGCCGATGGCCCATACGACTTCGAGTAAACCGGCAATAAAAAGGATGATCCAGGACATTTCAGGCTCCTTAACTTAAATAACAGTCTGGGGCCGTCCCCGATGAAAGAAACACTTACAGGTCGTCCTGTAAGGGATAGGAATTTCCTATTGTGAAGAGCTTGAATTCTTTTTTCAACTCGTTTGTTTTATTCAATAGTTGAGACATTAAAGCCAGGAAATAGACGCAATTCGCAGCGAAATTCAGTCATTTATTACTCATCCGACTTCTTTATGATGGGGCACTTCCTGATAGCAGGAAGCGACTATACTTTGCCGATTGCGAAATAAAATGTTCAAAATTCTCTTGATTGACCGGTGTCATTACACCCGTAAGGGCCTGGAAATGTGGATCAATCATTCAGGGCTATTTCCTTCACCCGTGCTGGTGACGGGCCTTAACAATCTCTTTCTTGCCAGAGAGCATATCCTGCAGTGGAAGCCGACGCTGGTTATCGCCGATTTTCAAGGATTTACGTCAGACATTCAGCATATCCAGCAGCTCTCTTCGGTGATAAACGCCAGTAAAACTGTGCCTTTCATTTCGCTTCATTCCGATGAACACCCTGAAATGTCAGCCTTTATGGATACTTTTCCTTTGTGGGCGTCGTTGTCTAAAACGGCCCCGCTGGACGTACTGGCCCAGACGATTAACGCCGCATTAGCCGCACAGGACGTCAGTGAGCCAGGGCCTGCCGCGACGCCATTATTGACGCGCCAGGAGGAGAAGGTGTTGATGCTGTGGATGGATGGCGCCAGCAACCACATCATTGCCAGCAAACTGAGGATTCATGGAAAAACGGTTTATACCTACAAGCGCAATATTCGCATGAAATTGCACATGGATACCCGGTACTCGCCGTTTCTGTCACTGCCCTGAGCGGTAAACTGAGGGTACGGCGATTCAATTTTCAACACCGTACCGCCCAAAATTACGCCTGTGCTTTAGTTCTGTGCTTTAGTTGCCGCACCAGAAATCGCGCTGCCGCCAGAGGAGATATCCTCACCGACGCCGCGAGTGGTATTACAGGCGGTTAATACAGATGAAAGCACCAGGACAGAAAAGATCGCTACACATGTTTTCTTAAGCATAATGTCTTCCTTTTTTAGGCAAAGTTATTTTGTACAGCTACATAAGCATAGCCAGGATCCCGACGAGTGCCGGAAAAGGAAGAATTTTTAGGAAAAGTAGAAAGTATCAGGAGGCGGCGTGCGAAATAGCATTACCCAGGCTTCTGATATCTTCCCCGACACCACGAGCGGTGTTGCAGCCGGAAAGCAGAGCGCTGGCAATCATTGTCATCAGGATAATTTTGAGTGTACGCGACATCTTCCATGACCCTTCTTTAGAATGGTAAGGCGCAGCAGACCGCTGCGCCCAGCATCCCGGAATGAATTACTTCACGCGAGAAACGTATTCACCAGAGCGAGTGTCAACTTTGATCACTTCGCCAGTCTGGACGAACAGTGGAACTTTAACCACAGCGCCGGTAGACAGCTTAGCTGGCTTGCCGCCAGTACCTGCGGTGTCACCCTTCAGACCTGGATCGGTTTCAACGATTTCCAGCTCAACGAAGTTTGGTGGGGTCACAGCGATAGGCTGACCGTTCCACAGGGTCACGATGCACTCAGCCTGATCCAGCAGCCATTTAGCGCTGTCACCGACAGCTTTCTCATCAGCAGAGAGCTGTTCGAAAGTAGAGTTGTTCATGAAGTGATAGAATTCACCGTCGTTGTACAGGTAGGTGAGGTTCATATCAACAACGTCTGCGCCTTCAGCAGAGTCGGTGGATTTGAAGGTTTTCTCGATACGGGTACCGGTCAGCAGGCGGCGCAGCTTAACGCGTGCGAATGCCTGGCCTTTACCTGGTTTCACGAATTCACTGGCTTCAACCGCGTACGGTTCGCCATCCATCATGATTTTAAGACCGGCACGAAAATCGTTGCTATAGTAAGTCGCCATAAGGCCCTCTGAAATTGTTAACTGGTAGCTAAGCCACAAAATGGCGCATATTGTAACCCTAAACACCCCATCCAGAGAAGATTGGTTATTGCAACTTGCCGATGTAATCACCAGTCCTGATGAACTGCTACGTCTTTTAAATGTAGACGCTAACGAAAAACTCCTTGCCGGACGGGAAGCGAAGCGCCTGTTTGCGCTGCGTGTTCCTCGCGCTTTTGTTGCACGCATGGAAAAAGGCAACCCTGGCGATCCGCTCTTAAAACAGGTGCTTACTGCGCAGGATGAGTTTATCACCGCCCCCGGTTTTAGCACCGATCCCCTTGAAGAGCAGAACAGCGTGGTGCCCGGTTTGCTGCACAAGTACCGTAATCGCGCACTATTGCTGGTTAAGGGCGGTTGCGCGGTAAATTGCCGGTACTGTTTCCGTCGCCACTTCCCCTATGCCGATAACCAGGGGAACAAGCGTAACTGGCAGACGGCGCTTGATTACATCGTCTCTCATCCGGAACTGGATGAGATCATCTTCTCCGGCGGCGACCCTTTGATGGCGAAGGATCACGAGCTGGACTGGTTAATTACACAACTGGAAGCGATCCCGCACATTAAACGGCTACGCATTCATAGTCGTTTACCGATTGTTATCCCGGCACGTATTACCGATGAGCTGACTCACCGGCTGGGGCGCTCCTCACTCCAGATCCTGTTAGTGAACCATATCAACCATGCCAACGAGATTGACGATGCGTTTCGGGATGCCATGTCCAGGTTGCGTCGGGCAGGCGTGACATTACTCAATCAAAGCGTTCTGCTGCGTGGCGTGAATAACAGTGCTGCGACGTTAGCCGATCTGAGTAATGCTCTGTTTGATGCCGGGGTGATGCCCTATTACATCCATGTGCTGGATAAAGTGCAGGGTGCTGCGCACTTTATGGTCGATGATGAGGAAGCGCGCGCCATAATGCGTGAATTGCTTACCCTGGTGTCAGGTTATATGGTGCCTAAACTGGCGCGTGAGATTGGCGGTGAACCGAGCAAGACGCCGCTGGATCTGGGATTAAAGCAGCATTAATTAAATTGCCTGTTTCACAGGAAGCAGGCAAATTCGATTTTAATTTTTGAGCTATGCCCGTCGTAATATAGATACATATTAATGTTAGTAGATTAGGTAAATATAAATACTACGAATAATTCTTGTTATTATAACAGAAAATACAGAAGATTATCTGTATGTTTTCTTATAAACTATTGTATTCAATTTCACTTTACTTTTGTTTAACATCATGCAGAATCCTCTGCCGGGACCGTCCACGCTAATAACAAGTGAAAATACATGGGAAATAGTTTGTATCGCAAGGAAGCGATTGAATATAAGAAAAATCACTGGAAAGGAAAAGCATTATTGTTGGCAGGAATGCCTGCATGGCTTATAAGCCTGCTGGCCTTTGCATTTTTAGTCATACTGATCTCAACGCTCACTTTTTGCAGCTATACCCAGCGTATTGACGTCCGCGGAGAAGTGATTACGCATCCTCACTCAATAAACGTTTACGCTCCCCAACAAGGATTTGTCGTTAAAAAGCATGTGGAAGCCGGAGACATTGTCGCTAAAGGCACACCGCTTTACGAACTGGATGTTTCACGTACGACGGTTATTGGCAATGTAACCGATGCGATGAATGCCGCCATCTCAGAAAAAATCCTTAATGCCGAAGAGATCATTAATAAGACCTTAATTAATAAAAAAGAGACGCTCGAAGCCCTTGATACCCAAGTTAAGCAATATGAGAGCTCGCTCAAAGAGACGAAAGTGATGCTTGCCAACGCTGGCACAGGCCTGAAAAAGATGAAGGATAACCTGTCCAGCTATGACTCCTATCTTAAGCAAGGGTTGATTACCAAAGATCAATATAACTACCAGCACTCTCTCTATTTTCAGCAACAGGGTACCTATCAATCCCTTATTAGCCAGAAAATGCATCTCGAATCGCAACTCACCCAATTAAAGAGTGATATTGTGATTAAAGCTGCCGATTTTGATAATCAGATCTCCAGTCAAAAAAACCAGATAAATGATTTCAAAAATCAAGCCGTGGAATCAAACGCCAACGGTAATGCGGTTATTAAAGCCACAGCAGCAGGCAAGATTGAATCCGTAGCCGTAACGGTGGGTCAGATGGTTGATAAAGGCAGTAGCCTTGCACAAATTAAACCCACCGGAAATATCGAGTATTATTTAATACTGTGGTTGCCTAATAACAGTATCCCCTACGTCAAACCCGGGGATACGGTTAATATTCGCTATGATGCATTTCCTTCCGATAAGTTTGGTCAGTTTCCGGGAGAAATTATGTCTATCTCCTCTGTACCCGCTTCTCGTCAGGAAATGGCTGAGTACACTAACGTTACAACAGGGGCCAATCAACAGGAGTTCGCGCTTTATAAAGCAATAGTAAAAATAAAACATACGAGCTTCATCTACAACGGAAAGAAACTTGAATTGTCCAATGGCTTAAAAGCACAGGCGATTGTTTTCCTTGAAGAGCGTCCGCTTTACATGTGGATGTTTACTCCATTTTATAAAATTGCCCAGAGCGTAAGTGGACCAATCAATGACTAAGGCCTTATTTAAAACGATTACAGAACAGCTGAACTTTTCTTTGCGAAATAAAACCCCCGTTATTTTGCAGGCAGAAGCGTCAGAATGCGGTATCGCATGCCTGGCAATGGTCGCCGGTTTTTATGGCCTGAATATCGATTTGTTTAATTTTCGCCAGCGCTTCGGCAGCCCGAGCCAGGGCACGACGCTGCTATCCTTAAGCCACACAGCGGAACGTGCAGGTCTGAAAAACCGTGCGCTTTCCCTCGATCTGGATGAAATTCGGCAACTGAAGTTACCCTGTATTCTCCACTGGGGAATGAATCACTTTGTCGTTTTGACGCAAGTAAAAAAATCGAGTTTCGTTGTTCACGATCCCGCGCTGGGCAAACGCGTCATCGGCATGCAGGAGATGTCCAACTATTTTACCGGCGTGGCCCTCGAACTGTGGCCCGATCACTCTTTCCGGCAAGAAAAAGCGAAAACGCAATTACGCTTGCTGGATTTGATGAGAAATATTGTTGGTCTCAAAAGCACCTTACTTAAGCTGTTTGCCTTTTCTGTTGTTATTGAAGCTATCGGTCTTTTATTACCTGTCGGTACACAACTGGTTACCGACCATGTGATTATGGCGCATGACCAGAGCTTATTATCCGTCATTTGTATTGGACTGGTATCCTTTACGTTATTTCGTACCTTCATTAGCATGTTGCGCGCGTGGACGTCGCTCACGCTAAACACCTTAACCAATATTCAGTGGAAAACGACGCTGTTTGATCACCTCACCAGCCTGCCGCTCTCATTTTTTGAAAAGCGGCATTTGGGGGATATCCAGTCTCGATTCTCCTCGCTGGATGTGATTCGTTCTACCTTTACGAACAGTATCGTCACCGGGGTTATTGATTCAATCATGACTATCGGCCTGCTCATCATGCTTACGCTATACGGTGGCTGGCTGGTATGGGTGGTGGTAGGTTTTACAGCCTGCTATGCCATTATGCGTTTAGGCACTTATCGTTTTTATCGCCGTGTTTCTGAAGAGCAGGTCATTAAAGGGGCGCGTTCAAGTTCCCATTTCATGGAATCCCTGTACGGCATATCTACAATCAAAGCGCTTAATTTAAGAGAGAGACGCTCTAAATACTGGCTTAATATCAACGTGGATGCCTGTAACGCTGGCATTAAGCAGACCCGGTTTGACATGATGTTTAGCGGCATTAATACGTTCATATCGACCATCGATCAGGTGGTAATTTTATGGCTGGGCGCCTTGATGGTCATCGATAATAATATGACCCTCGGTATGTTTATGGCGTTTAACGCCTACCGCGGCCAATTCTCTCAGCGAGCCTCAAGCCTCGTCGATCTCTTTATGCAGGTTCGCATGTTATCTTTGCATAACGAGCGACTGTCAGAAATTGCCTTTAGCGAGCCGGAAGCGGAGATGCCTACCCGCCGCGTATTTGAAGAAAACACAGGCGTGAAACTTGAGATTAAAAATCTCAGCTATCAGTACGATCCTTTTTCACAACCTATATTTTCCCAGTTGGATCTCACCATCTCCCCCGGGGAGTCAGTCGCTTTAGTGGGCCCATCAGGTGTAGGCAAAACGACTTTACTGAAAGTTATGTGCGGTCTTCTTGCGCCGACAACGGGTGATGTCCTGGCTAACAATCTCGATATTAACAAGATTGGCCTGAATAACTATCGCCTGAGTACATACTGCGTGTTGCAGGAGGATCGCCTGTTTTCTGGCTCTATAGCTGAAAACATCAGCTGCTTTGAAGACAATGCAGATCAAGCATTTATTGAGCAATGCGCCCGTAACAGCAACATCCACAATGAAATCATGAAAATGCCGATGGGTTATGAAACGATAATCGGTGAGTTAGGATTAGGGATTTCTGGTGGGCAGAAGCAACGCATACTGATTGCCCGGGCGCTTTATCGCAAGCCAAGTATCTTATTTATGGATGAGGCGACAAGTCACCTCGACCTTGATAATGAATCATACATTAACCAGGCGATCTCGAATCTAAGCATTACACGCGTGATTGTTGCACATCGTCCTTCAACGATTGCCTCTGCAGATCGGGTTATCGATTTATCTACCCATAAAACGACCTTCCAGTCCGTTTAATCACTCAAAGGGAAAACGCCAAAATGGAAATCAAAGGCATAAATACTGTACCAATCAAACAGGGTGAACGCCTGTCCGTTATGACCTTAAAGGTAAGGGATAACACTGACAACGAGCATATACTCTTCATGCAAATGTCTACCCTGGTTGATTTCCTTACCATTCTTAATAACCGTATGTATAAGGTTTCTCAGCGCATAAAAGAACGAGGGGAAAGTTACAAAGCAGAGTTGATGACTACTATTGAATCGTTGACTAAAAATATCCCTCAAATTACTGCGCAAGAGGTTATGCAACCCGATACCGGCAAACTGGTCATGTCTATGGCACCCAAATTTGCCGATGAAGGATTCACGCTGATTATGTCACTCAATAATCAGCATGTTGTTACTCTCGATATTGGTGACTTAGAGGCTGAATTTATTATGATGGCGATCGTCAAAGCGATTGAAGCCTCTAATGATAAAGAAGCGTTCCAGATGATGGGATCGATTCTGGATTTCATCCTGCTTTATAACGTTGACTTAGCGAATGTCGATAATTTGCGCTATCTCGAGATTAAGCACGAGCCGTGGAAAGAGAGCCTTTTTGCGCATTATCTGGCGGTCTTGTATTGCTTTAATACCGAAAACGGAAAAAAAATCCTTGCCGGCACGGTAATTAAATCTAATGCTCAGCCGAACACGCCTGAAGCTGACAATATTATTCAGCGAGTGGCCTTTTTAACCCCGTCTATTAAAGAGATTCAGGGGAAATATACCCTGTGTCAGACCTTTAGCAGAATTATTCCATCACAGCCTGAAAAACCCCTGGCGAAAGCAAACTGCCTTAAAGCGCTTCAGAACTTCTGTCTTGAGACGCAGGGAACACTGTCTCAGTAAGTTGCGTCGGGCTGAAAAACAGGTTCCATTAACGGCTTGTACGGGTTGCCCTCTCCTGATGGAGAGGGATAATCCGACATTGAATCAGTTCGGGCACTTATAAACCTGGCCCTGCATTTCGCTGGCGGTCGGGACAAAACTCGACAGCAAGCCCTGGGTTGGGCTGCTCACGCCATAAATCACGTTCCCGCCCATCTCCGCTGCATGATTACGCAGAGCGTTTGCCGCGCCGCGCATTGAACCGCCCTCTTCGCCATGCTGCCCAGAAAGCCAGTTACTTTGTTTACCGGTTGCGGTACCGACCAGCTGACATTCACTGCCCGGCTTATCTTCTACAAAGCGAACGCTCTGCCCACCAGAAGAGAGTTCGTTACCGGAACTACACCCCGCCAGCAGCAACGCTGCCGCTACGATCCCTGCACCCACTTTAACGCGCATGTTATTCCTCGTTTTCAATAAGCTGGGCACGTGCTGCCCGCGTCTAAACCTTATACCTAAAAGATGACCAAAAGAAAAACCCCCGATCATTTCTGACCGGGGGTTTATTCATTTCTGCGAGGTGCAGAACAACATGATTACATCATGCCGCCCATACCACCCATGCCGCCCATACCACCAGCAGCACCTAAATCAGGCGCATCGCCTTTTGGCAGGTCAGTGACCATGCACTCGGTGGTGATCATCAGGCCAGCAACAGAGGCCGCGTACTGCAGAGCAGAACGGGTCACTTTAGTTGGGTCCAGGATACCGAAGTCGATCATGTTGCCGTACTCTTCGGTAGCGGCGTTGTAACCGTAGTTACCTTCGCCCGCTTTCACCATGTTCGCCACAACAGACGGCTCTTCACCGGCGTTGGAAACGATCTGACGCAGTGGCGCTTCCATTGCGCGCAGCGCAACTTTGATACCTACGTTCTGATCTTCGTTCTGAGCGGTCAGGCCAGCCAGTTTCGCTGCAACGCGAACCAGAGCAACACCACCACCAGCAACCACGCCTTCTTCTACCGCAGCACGGGTCGCGTGCAGGGCATCGTCAACGCGGGCTTTCTTCTCTTTCATCTCAACTTCGGTAGCGGCACCGACTTTGATAACGGCTACGCCGCCTGCCAGTTTAGCAACGCGCTCCTGCAGTTTTTCACGGTCGTAGTCAGAAGTCGCTTCTTCGATCTGCTTACGGATCTGAGCAACACGGCCCTGGATGGCATCTTCTTCACCCACGCCATCGATGATGGTGGTGGTGTCTTTGTTGATAACAACGCGTTTCGCCTGACCCAGGTCTTCCAGCGTCGCTTTTTCCAGCTCCATACCGATCTCTTCGGAGATGACGGTACCGCCAGTCAGGGTAGCGATATCCTGCAGCATCGCTTTACGGCGATCGCCGAAGCCAGGTGCTTTAACCGCTGCCACTTTCACGATGCCACGCATGGTGTTAACCACCAGCGTTGCCAGCGCTTCGCCTTCAACGTCTTCAGCGATGATAACCAGCGGCTTGCCTGCTTTCGCAACGGCTTCCAGAACTGGCAGCATTTCGCGGATGTTGGAGATTTTCTTGTCAGCCAGCAGGATGAACGGGCTTTCCAGCTCAACAGCGCCAGTTTCTGGCTTGTTGATGAAGTATGGAGAGAGGTAACCGCGGTCGAACTGCATACCTTCAACCACGTCCAGTTCGTCTTCCAGACCGGTACCGTCTTCAACGGTGATCACGCCTTCTTTACCGACTTTATCCATCGCTTCAGCGATCAGTTTACCTACGGTTTCGTCGGAGTTAGCGGAGATGGTACCAACCTGAGCAATAGCTTTAGAGTCAGAGCACGGTACGGACAGCGCTTTCAGTTCTTCAACAGCGGACGCGACAGCTTTGTCGATACCACGTTTCAGATCCATCGGGTTCATACCCGCAGCAACGGCTTTCAGACCTTCAGTGATGATAGCCTGCGCCAGTACAGTTGCGGTGGTGGTGCCGTCGCCTGCAGCGTCGTTCGCTTTAGAGGCAACTTCTTTCACCATCTGGGCACCCATGTTTTCGAACTTGTCTTCCAGCTCGATCTCACGCGCTACGGAAACACCATCTTTGGTGATGGTTGGTGCGCCGAAGGATTTATCCAGAACCACGTTACGGCCTTTCGGGCCCAGGGTCACTTTAACTGCGTCTGCCAGTACGTTTACGCCGCGCAGCATTTTCACACGAGCGTCGTTACCGAATTTTACGTCTTTAGCTGCCATTTTAATCTTTCCCTTAAATTCGTATGTTCAGTGTCGTTCGCGGATTACGCTTCAACAATTGCCAGAATGTCGCTTTCGGACATGATCAGCACTTCTTCATTGTCGATCTTCTCGGATTTCACACCGTAGCCATCGTTGAAAATGACGATGTCACCAACTTTAACGTCCAGCGGCTGCACATTTCCGTTTTCCAGAATGCGACCTTTACCGACAGCGATGATTTCGCCACGCGTTGATTTTGCTGCTGCAGAACCGGTCAGAACGATGCCGCCCGCAGATTTGGTTTCAACTTCTTTACGTTTGACGATCACACGATCATGTAACGGACGAATACTCATTGATAGCTCTCCTTTGAGAAAGTCATTATCAGTTATGGGTGACGCCGGGCCGTAAGCGGTTTTCCGGCTAGTGCCCTGAGAGATGGGGATGGGGTTTTACCCCTTCAAGGGGTAGTCGAAAAAAAATTTGTGAAAGTGTTACCATCGCCTCTCTTTTGATGGCGGCAGGACAATGGAATGAGTGGACTCAAACAGGAGCTGGGACTCGCGCAGGGTGTTGGCTTACTTTCAACCTCTTTATTAGGTACGGGGGTGTTTGCCGTACCGGCGCTGGCGGCCCTGGTGGCGGGTGATAACAGTCTGTGGGCCTGGCCGGTGCTTATTGTACTGGTCTTCCCGGTAGCGATTGTATTTGCCCTTCTCGGGCGACACTTCCCGAGCGCCGGTGGCGTGGCGCACTTTGTCGGTATGGCATTTGGCCCGCGTCTGGAGCGCGTCACCGGCTGGCTGTTTCTCTCTGTTATCCCCGTGGGTTTGCCTGCTGCCCTGCATATTGCGACGGGGTTTGGCCAGGCGCTGTTTGACTGGCATGACGCGCAGCTCTTGCTGGCTGAACTAGGTACGTTGGCCATCGTCTGGTGGGTCGGTTCACGCGGCGCCAGTTCCAGCGCCAATCTACAAACCCTGGTGGCAGTGCTGATTGTGGCGCTGATTGCCGCTATCTGGTGGGCAGGGGATCTTGAGGTGACACAGATCCCCTTCCCTGCCTTAACCGATATCGATCATTCGCAGCTCTTCGCAGCCCTTTCCGTTATGTTCTGGTGTTTTGTCGGCCTTGAAGCCTTTGCACACCTGGCCTCCGAGTTTAAACAGCCAGAACGTGATTTCCCGCGGGCGCTGATGATAGGGCTGCTGCTGGCAGGTACGGTCTACTGGGCCTGTACGGTGCTGGTGCTTCATTTCACTGCCTATGGTGCCGATATGGCTGCGGCGGCCTCGCTGCCCGCCATCGTGGTCCAGCTATTTGGCGTAAAAGCGCTGTGGGTTGCCTGCGTGATTGGTTACCTCGCCTGCTTCGCCAGTCTGAATATCTACATCCAGAGCTTTGCCCGGCTGGTGTGGTCCCAGGCGCTGTACAAACCCGAAAGCCCCCTCGCCCGCCTGTCCAGACGCCAGCTACCGCTCAACGCCCTGAACGCGGTGCTGGGCTGCTGTGTGATAAGCACGCTGGCAATCTACTGGCTGGATATCAACCTCGACGCGCTTATCGTCTATGCCAACGGCATCTTCATCATGATCTATCTGTTGTGCATGCTGGCGGGATGTCGCCTGTTGAAAGGCCGCTATAAAGCGCTGGCGATAATCGGTGGGATACTCTGCTTACTGCTGCTGGCGATGGTGGGATGGAAAAGTCTCTACGCCATTGTGATGCTGGCGGGATTGTGGCTCTTTTTACCGAAACGGAGTGCGGTGTAAACGCCGGATGGCGCTTCGCTTATCCGGCCTACAAAATCGTAGGCCCGTGCAAGCGCAGCGCCGCCGGGCTACTGACATCAACGGTCGTCTTTATGATCCAGGCGATCGTGCTGATCATCCTTACGGTGATACTCCCCGTCAAAGGTCTCGCCACCGCCCGTTCCGGCGCTGAATCCACCACCCGGCATGCGGTTAAAACGCAGATGCGGCATCAGCTTCAGCGTCAGGAGCTTTTGCACTGGCGGAACGAGCAGCAACAGGCCAAGGAAGTCGGTGAAAAAGCCGGGAATAATCAGCAGGATCCCACCAATAATCAGCGACACGCTTTTGACCATCTCCGCTGCCGGGCTCTCCCCGGCGGCCATCTTCTGCTGCATTAACAGGAAATTTTTGAAACCCTGGTTGCGCACCAGTGACATGCCAATCACCGATGTAAAAATGACCAGAATCAGGGTCAGCAGGACGCCAAACACGTGGGCGACCTGAATAAAAATAGAAATCTCTATATAAACATAAAGAAAGATTGCAGCTAACGGTATCCAGCGCACTGGCTTCTCCTGTGTGGCAGTCGCCGTTACGGCCCCTGTCGGTAACAATTTGCGATTCGCGTCTGTCAGAAATGGAGGCGTTTAGTCAAAATTCAATCGGTTTGCACGGATATTTTTTCTGGAAATATTAAAGCGGTGATTCATTTCACAGATTGATAAATATCATGTCGCCGGGTCCATAATAAGTGATCCAGGTTACGGCAATTCGCTATCATCAGCATATCATTCCGGGTATCTGGTCGATTCAGGGGATAATCGTCGGTCAGAAAATAGACATAACCACATATGTACTGTGTGTTTAGTACATCAATCGGCAGCTTGAAAAGAAGGTTCACATGTTAAACAACATTCGTATCGAAGAAGATTTGTTGGGTACCAGGGAAGTTCCAGCGGATGCCTATTATGGTATTCACACTCTGAGAGCGATTGAAAACTTCTACATCAGCAACAGCAAAATCAGCGACATCCCTGAGTTTGTGCGTGGCATGGTGATGGTGAAAAAAGCGGCAGCTATGGCAAACAAAGAGCTGCAAACCATTCCAAAAAGCATCGCCAATACCATCATCGCCGCCTGCGATGAAGTGCTGAACAACGGCAAGTGCATGGATCAATTCCCGGTAGACGTCTATCAGGGCGGCGCGGGCACGTCAGTGAACATGAATACCAATGAGGTACTGGCAAACATCGGCCTCGAGCTGATGGGCCACCAGAAAGGTGAGTACCAGTACCTGAACCCGAACGATCACGTCAATAAATGCCAGTCTACCAACGACGCCTATCCGACCGGTTTCCGTATCGCCGTATACGCTTCCATCGTGAAGCTGGTTGATGCCATTAACCAGCTGGGCGAAGGTTTCCAGAACAAGGCCGTCGAATTCCAGGACATCCTGAAAATGGGTCGTACCCAGCTGCAGGACGCGGTGCCAATGACTCTCGGTCAGGAGTTCCACGCATTTAACGTGCTGCTGAATGAAGAGACCAAAAACCTGATGCGCACCTCTGAGCTGCTGCTTGAGGTGAACCTGGGTGCAACGGCGATTGGTACGCGTCTGAATACCCCGGACGGCTATCAGCAGCTGGCGGTGCAGAAGCTGGCCGAAGTCTCCAACCTGGCGGTGGTGCCAGCAGAAGACCTGATTGAAGCCACCTCCGACTGCGGCGCCTACGTGATGGTGCACAGTGCGCTGAAACGCCTGGCGGTGAAACTCTCCAAGATCTGTAACGACCTGCGCCTGCTCTCTTCCGGGCCACGTGCCGGTCTGAACGAAATCAACCTGCCGGAATTGCAGGCGGGCTCCTCCATCATGCCAGCCAAAGTGAACCCGGTGGTGCCAGAGGTGGTTAACCAGGTGTGCTTCAAGGTCATCGGTAACGACATTACCGTTACCATGGCTTCCGAGGCGGGTCAGCTGCAGCTGAACGTTATGGAACCTGTGATTGGCCAGGCGATGTTTGAATCCATTCATATCCTGACCAACGCCTGCTACAACCTGCTGGAAAAATGCATTAACGGCATCACCGCCAACAAAGCGGTATGTGAAAGCTACGTCTATAACTCCATCGGTATCGTCACTTACCTCAACCCGTTCATCGGTCACCATAACGGCGATATCGTCGGTAAGATCTGTGCGGAAACCGGTAAGAGCGTACGAGAGGTCGTACTTGAGCGTGGCTTGCTGACAGAAGCCGAGCTGGATGATATCTTCTCCGCGCAAAACTTAATGCACCCGGCCTATAAAGCAAAAAGATATACGGATGAAAGTGAACAATAACAGTTCAGGTTAAACTTCATGAAGGCACGTCAATTGACGTGCCTTTTTTGTTTTTAGGCGTTACCAAAACACAACAATTTAATATCAACTTGTTAATAAGCAAGGTAGGAACTTATGTTCGGAGCAGAACTCGTCATCGTCCTGTTGGCGATATACTTAGGCGCAAGACTCGGGGGGATCGGCATCGGTTTCGCCGGGGGTCTCGGCGTGCTTGTCCTCACTCTCTTTCTCCAGATTAAACCAGGTGCTATCCCGTTTGACGTTATTGAAATCATCATGGCGGTTATCGCCGCTATCGCAGCCATGCAGGTTGCAGGCGGTATGGACTATCTGGTGAGTCTGGCGGAGCGTATGCTGCGCCGTCATCCAAAATACATTACCTTCCTTGCTCCGCTGGTTACCTGGTTTATGACCATTCTGGCCGGTACCGGCCATACCGCATTCTCCACCCTGCCGGTGATCACCGAAGTGGCGAAAGAGCAGGGCATCCGCCCCTCCCGTCCGCTCTCTATTGCCGTTGTCGCATCGCAGATTGCCATCACCGCCTCGCCCATCTCGGCGGCAGTGGTGTTCTTTGCCGGTATCCTTGAGCCGCTGGGCGTGAGCTACCTGACGCTGCTGGCGATCTGTATTCCGGTGACTCTGATTGCCGTGATGATCACCGCGGTGTTCTGTAACTTCCTCGGCGCCGAGCTGAAAGACGATCCGGTCTATCAGGAGCGTCTGGCAAAAGGCGAAGTGAAGCTGCGCGGCAGCCAGGCGTTTATCCTGAAGCCACACGCTAAGCGCTCCGTGCTGCTGTTCCTGATCGGCATTGTCGCGGTGATGTTCTACGCCACCGCCATCAGCGATACCGTTGGGTTGATCAAGAACCCGGTCCTGCCGCGTAACGAAGCGATCGTGGTGTTTATGCTGACCATCGCCACGCTGATTAGCATTACCTGTAAAATCGACACCAGCGAAGTGCTCAACGCCAGCACCTTCAAATCCGGTATGAGCGCCTGCGTGTGTGTACTGGGCGTGGCCTGGCTGGGCGATACCTTTGTAAAAGCGCACATTACCGATATCCAGACCGTGGCGGGCGACCTGCTGCATAACTACCCGTGGTTGCTGGCGGTGGTGCTGTTCTTTGCCGCGACCCTGCTCTACTCTCAGGCGGCCACCACCAAGGCGCTGATGCCAGCCGCACTGATGCTGGGCGTCTCACCGCTCACCGCCATTGCCTCTTTCGCTGCCGTCTCCGCGCTGTTTGTGCTGCCAACCTACCCGACCCTGCTGGCCGCGGTCGAGATGGATGACACCGGCTCAACCCGCATCGGTAAATACGTCTTCAACCACGCCTTCCTGATCCCGGGTGTGATCGCCATTACCCTGTGCGTGATCCTCGGCTTCATCATCGGCGGGATTGTGCTGTAAATCCTTTTTGGTTGTAAAAAGAGTTAAAGTCGGGCCGCTTAGCGGCCCGATTCATTAATGAGCAGCGTCCCGTCGTGGTATAGTGATTTTTTTGCGATAACGAGGTCGACCTGTGAACACGCCTGACACTGTTGTTGTACTCTGTACCGCCCCCGATGAAGCTACCGCTCAGGATTTGGCTGCCAAAGTCCTGGCAGATAAGCTCGCCGCCTGCGTGACCATCCTCCCCGGCGCCACCTCCCTTTACTACTGGGAAGGCAAACTGGAACAGGAGTATGAAGTGCAGATGCTGCTCAAATCGAGCGTGGCGAAACAGCAAGCGCTCCTCGACTGCCTCAAATTGCATCACCCTTACCAGACTCCGGAGCTGCTGGTGCTGCCAGTGCTCCACGGCGATAACGACTATCTCTCATGGCTCAACGCTTCCTTACGCTAATCCTGCTGCTGTGCAGCACATCCGTCTTTGCCGGGTTGTTTGATGCACCCGGCCGCTCGAACTTCACCCCTGCCGATCAGGCTTTCGTCTTCGATTTTCAGCAAAACCAGCATGAACTAAATCTCAACTGGAATGTGAAGGAGGGCTATTACCTCTATCGCAAGCAGATCAGCATTACGCCCGCTCAGGCGCAGGTCGGCAAACTCCAGCTGCCTGCTGGCGTCGCCCACGAAGACGAATTCTACGGCAAAAGCGAAATCTACCGGGGCCAGCTGTCTGTTCCCGTGACGGTGGATCAGGCCGCTAAAGGCGCCACCCTGACGGTCACTTATCAGGGCTGTGCCGACGCCGGGCTATGCTATCCGCCAGAGACGAAAGTGGTGCCGCTGAGCGAAGTCAAAGCGGCTGCTGCACTGGTTCCCGTCACTCCTGAAAAGAGAGAAACGGCCCCAGAAAAAACCGGCAGTGAACTGCCCTTCTCCGCCCTCTGGGCCTTGCTGATCGGCATTGGCATCGCCTTCACGCCGTGTGTGCTGCCCATGTACCCGCTCATCTCCGGCATCGTGCTCGGCGGTAAGCAGCGCCTCTCTACCACCCGCGCGCTGTTGCTGGCGTTTATCTACGTGCAGGGGATGGCGCTCACCTATACCGCCCTCGGTCTGGTGGTCGCGGCGGCCGGGCTCCAGTTTCAGGCGGCGCTCCAGCATCCATGGGTGCTGATCGGACTGTCGATCGTCTTTGTCCTTCTGGCGCTTTCAATGTTTGGTCTCTTCAGCCTGCAGTTGCCTTCCTCCCTGCAAACCCGCTTAACGCTGATGAGCAACCGTCAGCAGGGCGGCTCCGTGGGGGGCGTGTTTGCCATGGGCGCCATCGCCGGGCTGATCTGCTCGCCCTGCACCACGGCGCCACTCAGCGCGATCCTGCTCTACATCGCCCAGAGCGGCAATATGTGGCTCGGCGGTGGCACGCTCTATCTTTACGCGCTGGGAATGGGTCTGCCGCTGATTCTGGTGACGGTGTTCGGTAACCGTCTGCTGCCGAAAAGTGGCCCGTGGATGGAGACGGTCAAAACCGCGTTTGGCTTTGTCATCCTGGCCCTGCCGGTCTTCCTGCTCGAGCGCGTGATCGGTGATGTCTGGGGCCTGCGTCTGTGGGCGATGCTGGGCGTGGCCTTCTTTAGCTGGGCCTTTATCAGCAGCCTCAGTGCCCGCAAGCCCTGGGTCCGCATTGTGCAAATCCTGCTGCTGGCCGCCGCGCTGGTCAGCGTGCGTCCGCTACAGGACTGGGCATTTGGCGCACCGGCCGCGCAAAGCCAGGCCCACCTGAATTTTATGCCGGTTAAGAACGTCGATGACTTACATCGCGCGCTGGCTCAGGCGCAAGGTAAGCCGGTGATGCTCGACCTCTACGCCGACTGGTGCGTCGCCTGCAAGGAGTTTGAAAAATACACCTTCAGCGACCCGCAGGTACAAAACGCTCTGACTGATACCGTTCTTTTGCAGGCTAACGTCACGGCAAACAATCCAGAGGACAAGGCTCTGTTGAAGGCGCTGAACGTGCTCGGTCTGCCCACCATCCTGTTTTTCAACGCTCAGGGTAAGGAGCAGCCCGCTCAACGGGTAACGGGCTTTATGAATGCCGCCGCGTTCAGTGCGCATTTGCGCAATCGCCAACCGTAAACGACACTTTAAGCGGGAAAGTACGAAAGTAGACGGAGGAATAAACCGTGCAACGTGAAGATGTTCTGGGCGCAACCCTGCAGTTGCTTGAAATACAAGGGATAGCCAGCACCTCGCTGGAAAGGGTCGCTGAACGTGTTAATTATCCTCTGGATGAACTACGTCGTTTCTGGCCCGATAAAGAGGCGCTGCTGTACGATGCCCTGCGCTACCTGAGCCAGCAGGTGGATACCTGGCGCAGGCAACTGATGCTTAACACCGAGCTCTCGGCGGAGCAAAAACTCATGGCGCGCTATTCCGCGCTCACCGAATGCGTGCGTAATCACCGCTATCCGGGCTGCCTGTTTATTGCCGCCTGCACCTTTTACCCGGATCCCGACCATCCGATCCATCAACTGGCCGATCAGCAAAAACGCGCCTCTCATGACTTTACGCATGAACTGCTGACCACCCTTGAAGTGGACGACCCGGCGATGGTGGCCAAGCAGATGGATCTGATCATAGAAGGCTGTCTTAGCCGGATGCTGGTGAATCGAAGCCAGGCCGATGTCGATACTGCCCAGCGGCTGGCGGAAGATATTCTGCATTTCGCGCAATGTCGTAAAGGTGGGGCGCTGACTTAAGCCAGCATCCCCGCCCAGGCGGAAATAAAGAGACAGAGCGCCATCAGGCGCTGAAAACGCACCATGGCGGCAGGGGTGCGAAACAGCCTGTTTACCGCCTGCCCTAGCCATGCCCAGCCCAGCAGGCAGGCCACCGAAATCAGTAAAAAGCAGAGCGCCATCAGCGCGATCTCCCGCAATGCCCCCTCTCCCGCCGGTGCAAACAGGCTGACAACCGCCAACGCCATCATCCAGGTTTTGGGATTGATAATCTGCAATAGCGCTGCGGCACGCGCGGTGAAGCGGGTATAGTTATCCCCGGATAAATTGGCCGCAGGCGCGCAAAAAAGCTGCCAGCTCATCCAGCTTAACCACAATACCCCGGCCCAGCTCATTACCTGGCGCACCAGCGGATACTGCCGCAGCATCTCGCCCGCTCCGGCTCCCGAAATCAGCACAATGGCGCTGGCTGCCGCGCAGGCGCTCACCAGCGCAGGCAGGGTCGCCTTCACGCCGTAATGCTGGCTATTGGTCAGAATAAGGATATTGGTGGGGCCTGGGGTTATCGAGGCGACAAAAGCAAACAACAGAAACGGCAACATATTCACAGGTGGCTCCTTTTTATAAGAGCCCTGACATTGCCGTTATTTTCTAGAAACGTCTGGAAGGTTTGTGCACAACCTCCGGTAGTGGGCAGGCGTAATGCGATAGGCGCGCTGGAACCAGCGCCCTAGATGGCTTTGATCGGCAAACCCCAGCGCTGCCGCTACATCGACGGGCTGATCCCCACGCGCCAGAAACTGCCGTGCTTTTGCCAGCCGCAACTGAATCAGCCACGCATGAGGGGCCAGGTGAAACTCACGCTTAAAGCAGCGGGTGAGCGTGAAGCGATCGGTGCCCGTCTCCCGGGCCAGATCGGAGAGGCCAATATTGTCGCCCAGGTGGGCATAGAGATAGTCCCGCGCCCGGTGCGCCACCGCCGCGCTCTGCAACTGTGAGGGCAATTTTCTGCGCCAGTGGCAATGGGAGGTCAGTTGAGAGAGCAGATTATCCATCGTGCTTTGCTGGACGATCTTCATCTCGTCAGTGTGCAGCGTCGCAAAGGTGTCGCCAATGGCGCGTACCAGTTGCGGCTCGCGGGTCAGGGTCTGCGTGAAATGCAGCGAATAGCTGCCGGGCGTCGAGTCATACAGGCCATGCAGGGTCTGGGTCAACCAGCGCTCATCAAGATAGAACGTCAGATAGGTGAAGCCCCCCGCAACAGGGGCATCACCGTCGTGGATCTCACCCGGCTCAAGCAGAAACGCATCACCCGGATGGCTACGATGACGTTCACGACGGCAATGAAACTGCTGGGTACCGCTGAGGGTGATGCCAACCAGATAACTGTCGTGCCAGTGAGGATCAAAGGCATGCCCTTCAAAGTGCGCCTTGATCGTTTCTATTCCCGTATCTGCATGCTGTCGCAGCTCAAGCCAGTCTTTCACTGTCGCGCCCCCTTTTTGGCTGTCAGCATTGCCCGAGATGACCTTTCTGTCTGGAAGATTTGTGCAAAATCGACGCACAAACTGACAGATTGCCGCAAACTTAAGCAGTTGAACAGCAATTCCCGAAATAAGGTTGACGATTGTACGTGATTACGGTTTAATGCGCCTCGTTGCCCGGATAGCTCAGTCGGTAGAGCAGGGGATTGAAAATCCCCGTGTCCTTGGTTCGATTCCGAGTCCGGGCACCACTATTTAAAGAACCCGCCCAAAAGGCGGGTTTTTGCTTTCTGAGAGCCGGACTCTTCATCGAACGATGTTCGATTATTCGCCGCAAGCGGCTCACCCCTCCGGGGCCAGCGCGACAAGCGCGCTGTTCAACGCCTGCGGCGTTAGTCCGAGTCCGGGCACCACTATTTAAAGAACCCGCCCAAAAGGCGGGTTTTTGCTTTTCAGGGTTCTGTCAGCTCCCCCTCCTTCAAGCCTGCTTATCGCCTATTGCATCTCTCACGTAACGTTCATCGGCGTGCCGCAGACAGCGGTTCACCCCACCGACATCTTTGAGTACAACATTGCTTAAAAAGGGCCTCGTAACGCGACTCAGTGCGCCAGACATGCATCCATCAAAAGATCGACTGCTGGTACATGCGCGATCCTGTTGAAAAGGGGAAATAAACGAAGGAAGAAATACATTCAGGCCGGGTAAGGCGAAGCCGCCACCCGGCTTTTCCGGTGCCCCAACGCAAAAAGCCCATCCGTGAGGATGGGCTTTCGGCTTTAATTGATGCCTGGCAGTTCCCTACTCTCGCATGGGGAGACCCCACACTACCATCGGCGCTACGGCGTTTCACTTCTGAGTTCGGCATGGGGTCAGGTGGGACCACCGCGCTACAGCCGCCAGGCAAATTCTGTAATCTGTATCAGCTGAAAATCTTCTCAAACCCACCGAAACAGCTTCGGCGTTGTAAGGTTAAGCCTCACGGTTCATTAGTACCGGTTAGCTCAACGCATCGCTGCGCTTACACACCCGGCCTATCAACGTCGTCGTCTTCAACGTTCCTTCAGGACCCTCAAAGGGTCAGGGAGAACTCATCTCGGGGCAAGTTTCGTGCTTAGATGCTTTCAGCACTTATCTCTTCCGCATTTAGCTACCGGGCAGTGCCATTGGCATGACAACCCGAACACCAGTGATGCGTCCACTCCGGTCCTCTCGTACTAGGAGCAGCCCCCCTCAATTCTCCAGCGCCCACGGCAGATAGGGACCGAACTGTCTCACGACGTTCTAAACCCAGCTCGCGTACCACTTTAAATGGCGAACAGCCATACCCTTGGGACCTACTTCAGCCCCAGGATGTGATGAGCCGACATCGAGGTGCCAAACACCGCCGTCGATATGAACTCTTGGGCGGTATCAGCCTGTTATCCCCGGAGTACCTTTTATCCGTTGAGCGATGGCCCTTCCATACAGAACCACCGGATCACTATGACCTGCTTTCGCACCTGCTCGAGCCGTCACTCTCGCAGTCAAGCCAGCTTATGCCATTGCACTAACCTCCTGATGTCCGACCAGGATTAGCTGACCTTCGTGCTCCTCCGTTACTCTTTAGGAGGAGACCGCCCCAGTCAAACTACCCACCAGACACTGTCCGCAACCCGGGTAACGGGTCCACGTTAGAACACCAGCCATTAAAGGGTGGTATTTCAAGGACGGCTCCATGCAGACTGGCGTCCACACTTCAAAGCCTCCCACCTATCCTACACATCAAGGACCAGTGTTCAGTGTCAAGCTATAGTAAAGGTTCACGGGGTCTTTCCGTCTTGCCGCGGGTACACTGCATCTTCACAGCGATTTCAATTTCACTGAGTCTCGGGTGGAGACAGCCTGGCCATCATTACGCCATTCGTGCAGGTCGGAACTTACCCGACAAGGAATTTCGCTACCTTAGGACCGTTATAGTTACGGCCGCCGTTTACCGGGGCTTCGATCAAGAGCTTCGCCTTACAGCTAACCCCATCAATTAACCTTCCGGCACCGGGCAGGCGTCACACCGTATACGTCCACTTTCGTGTTTGCACAGTGCTGTGTTTTTAATAAACAGTTGCAGCCAGCTGGTATCTTCGACTGATTTCAGCTCCACCCGCAGGGGCTTCACCTACATATCAGCGTGCCTTCTCCCGAAGTTACGGCACCATTTTGCCTAGTTCCTTCACCCGAGTTCTCTCAAGCGCCTTGGTATTCTCTACCTGACCACCTGTGTCGGTTTGGGGTACGATTTGATGTTACCTGATGCTTAGAGGCTTTTCCTGGAAGCAGGGCATTTGTTGCTTCAGCACCGTAGTGCCTCGTCATCACACCTCAGCGTTAATAAGGTACCGGATTTACCTGGAACCTCCGCCTACATGCTTAAACCGGGACAACCGTCGCCCGGCCAACATAGCCTTCTCCGTCCCCCTTCGCAGTAACACCGAGTACAGGAATATTAACCTGTTTCCCATCGACTACGCCTTTCGGCCTCGCCTTAGGGGTCGACTCACCCTGCCCCGATTAACGTTGGACAGGAACCCTTGGTCTTCCGGCGAGCGGGCTTTTCACCCGCTTTATCGTTACTTATGTCAGCATTCGCACTTCTGATACCTCCAGCATGCCTCACAGCACACCTTCGCAGGCTTACAGAACGCTCCCCTACCCAACAACACATAGTGTCGCTGCCGCAGCTTCGGTGCATGGTTTAGCCCCGTTACATCTTCCGCGCAGGCCGACTCGACCAGTGAGCTATTACGCTTTCTTTAAATGATGGCTGCTTCTAAGCCAACATCCTGGCTGTCTGTGCCTTCCCACATCGTTTCCCACTTAACCATGACTTTGGGACCTTAGCTGGCGGTCTGGGTTGTTTCCCTCTTCACGACGGACGTTAGCACCCGCCGTGTGTCTCCCGTGATAACATTCCTCGGTATTCGCAGTTTGCATCGGGTTGGTAAGCCGGGATGGCCCCCTAGCCGAAACAGTGCTCTACCCCCGAGGATGAATTCACGAGGCGCTACCTAAATAGCTTTCGGGGAGAACCAGCTATCTCCCGGTTTGATTGGCCTTTCACCCCCAGCCACAGGTCATCCGCTAATTTTTCAACATTAGTCGGTTCGGTCCTCCAGTTAGTGTTACCCAACCTTCAACCTGCCCATGGCTAGATCACCGGGTTTCGGGTCTATACCCTGCAACTTAACGCCCAGTTAAGACTCGGTTTCCCTCCGGCTCCCCTATACGGTTAACCTTGCTACAGAATATAAGTCGCTGACCCATTATACAAAAGGTACGCAGTCACACCCCGAAGGATGCTCCCACTGCTTGTACGTACACGGTTTCAGGTTCTTTTTCACTCCCCTCGCCGGGGTTCTTTTCGCCTTTCCCTCACGGTACTGGTTCACTATCGGTCAGTCAGGAGTATTTAGCCTTGGAGGATGGTCCCCCCATATTCAGACAGGATACCACGTGTCCCGCCCTACTCTTCGAGTTCACAGCATGTGTGCTTTCGTGTACGGGAGTATCACCCTGTACCCTGCGACTTTCCAGACGCTTCCACTAACACACAAGCTGATTCAGACTCCGGGCTGCTCCCCGTTCGCTCGCCGCTACTGGGGGAATCTCGGTTGATTTCTTTTCCTCGGGGTACTTAGATGTTTCAGTTCCCCCGGTTCGCCTCGTTAGCCTATGTATTCAGCTAACGATAGTGTGACGAATCACACTGGGTTTCCCCATTCGGACATCGCCGGGTCAAGGGTTCATATCACCTCGCCGGCGCTTTTCGCAGATTAGCACGTCCTTCATCGCCTCTGACTGCCAGGGCATCCACCGTGTACGCTTAGTCGCTTAACCTCACAACCCGAAGCTGTTTCACTTCGTGTTGTGAAAATTTGAGAGACTCGAACACACTTGACGTGTGTCGTTTCAATTTTCAGCTTGATCCAGATTTTTAAAGAGCAAATATCTCAAACGTAACTCGATGAGTTAGTTTTGAGATATAAAGGCAGGTGACTTTCACTCACAAACCAGCAAGTGGCGTCCCCTAGGGGATTCGAACCCCTGTTACCGCCGTGAAAGGGCGGTGTCCTGGGCCTCTAGACGAAGGGGACACTGAAGTCTCAATCGCAAGACGCCTTGCTATTTACTTTTCATCAGACAATCTGTGTGAGCACTACAAAGGCAGGTTCTTTAAGGTAAGGAGGTGATCCAACCGCAGGTTCCCCTACGGTTACCTTGTTACGACTTCACCCCAGTCATGAATCACAAAGTGGTAAGCGCCCTCCCGAAGGTTAAGCTACCTACTTCTTTTGCAACCCACTCCCATGGTGTGACGGGCGGTGTGTACAAGGCCCGGGAACGTATTCACCGTAGCATTCTGATCTACGATTACTAGCGATTCCGACTTCATGGAGTCGAGTTGCAGACTCCAATCCGGACTACGACGCACTTTATGAGGTCCGCTTGCTCTCGCGAGGTCGCTTCTCTTTGTATGCGCCATTGTAGCACGTGTGTAGCCCTACTCGTAAGGGCCATGATGACTTGACGTCATCCCCACCTTCCTCCAGTTTATCACTGGCAGTCTCCTTTGAGTTCCCGGCCTAACCGCTGGCAACAAAGGATAAGGGTTGCGCTCGTTGCGGGACTTAACCCAACATTTCACAACACGAGCTGACGACAGCCATGCAGCACCTGTCTCAGAGTTCCCGAAGGCACCAAGGCATCTCTGCCAAGTTCTCTGGATGTCAAGAGTAGGTAAGGTTCTTCGCGTTGCATCGAATTAAACCACATGCTCCACCGCTTGTGCGGGCCCCCGTCAATTCATTTGAGTTTTAACCTTGCGGCCGTACTCCCCAGGCGGTCGACTTAACGCGTTAGCTCCGGAAGCCACGCCTCAAGGGCACAACCTCCAAGTCGACATCGTTTACGGCGTGGACTACCAGGGTATCTAATCCTGTTTGCTCCCCACGCTTTCGCACCTGAGCGTCAGTCTTTGTCCAGGGGGCCGCCTTCGCCACCGGTATTCCTCCAGATCTCTACGCATTTCACCGCTACACCTGGAATTCTACCCCCCTCTACAAGACTCAAGCCTGCCAGTTTCAAATGCAGTTCCCAGGTTGAGCCCGGGGATTTCACATCTGACTTAACAGACCGCCTGCGTGCGCTTTACGCCCAGTAATTCCGATTAACGCTTGCACCCTCCGTATTACCGCGGCTGCTGGCACGGAGTTAGCCGGTGCTTCTTCTGCGAGTAACGTCAATCACTGCGGTTATTAACCACAATGCCTTCCTCCTCGCTGAAAGTACTTTACAACCCGAAGGCCTTCTTCATACACGCGGCATGGCTGCATCAGGCTTGCGCCCATTGTGCAATATTCCCCACTGCTGCCTCCCGTAGGAGTCTGGACCGTGTCTCAGTTCCAGTGTGGCTGGTCATCCTCTCAGACCAGCTAGGGATCGTCGCCTAGGTGAGCCATTACCCCACCTACTAGCTAATCCCATCTGGGCACATCCGATGGCAAGAGGCCCGAAGGTCCCCCTCTTTGGTCTTGCGACGTTATGCGGTATTAGCTACCGTTTCCAGTAGTTATCCCCCTCCATCAGGCAGTTTCCCAGACATTACTCACCCGTCCGCCACTCGTCACCCGAGAGCAAGCTCTCTGTGCTACCGTTCGACTTGCATGTGTTAGGCCTGCCGCCAGCGTTCAATCTGAGCCATGATCAAACTCTTCAATTTAAGTTTGATGCTCGTGAATTAAACTTCGTAATGAATTACGTGTTCACTCAGAGACTTGGTATTCATTTATTGTCCGAGGACATTAAGAATCCATGTCACTTTGAGTGCCCACACAGATTGTCTGATAAATTGTTAAAGAGCAGTGCAACGCGGCTTTCGCTCACCGTTGCGAGGTGGCGTATATTACGCTTTCCTCTTTCAGAGTCAAGCGATTATTTTCGCTTTTCTCCTCAACCGGCCCGGCTGTTAGTGTGAAGTGATTCACATCTGCCGTGTCGATGGAGGCGCATTATAGGGAGTTCTCCGGCGCCCGCAACCCTTAAATGTCATAAAAATGACTGACTGCTGCATTCCCCAGCAAAAGCCCGCCTTATACCTGATTACACACAGACTTATCCACAAAGAGAACGATATTCTTCATCAGGAAGCCCAGGAAAGGGCTTCCTGAGCGCATCGGGAGAAGCTTTCTATATAGAAGAAGCTTTATCTATATAGAAAGAAACTGGTCAGTTAATCACGATCGACGACAGCCTGTACCAGCCATCATTGAGTTTCCCCTCGTTAGCCAGCTGAATACGCGCTTTGTTGTGTTTATCCACCAGCGCCACGTCCAGTTGATAGCGCCCCGCCGCAAGGTTACGCGGAGTAGCAAGTTGATAAGCCGAACTGTGCCTGCCTGGCAGCCACTGGCGGATGTCATCCCCGGCGCTGCCCTGGGCAACCGTGCTCCCGCCATTGTCCTGCAGCCGCCAGGCCAGGGTATAACGCAGATAAACGGGCGCCACGCCATCATTTGACCATTGGCTATTGAGCGTCAGGGCCTCTCCTGCATGCACGCTCGCCGGATGGGTCAGCGATACCACCCGGAAGCGGTAGCCTATTTTGGCCAGCGCCTTGTCGACGATATCGCGATAGACCTTCGGTATTTCGGTAGATTTAATATTCAGGGTGCTGGCATGCTGCGCCAGCGCCCAGTCAAAGGTGGCCTGTACCTCTTGGCGCGTATACTTCTGCTCGGTCAGCCATTCCGCCATATGACCGCAAATCTCCAAGCTGACAGGCGCTTTTTTCCATGCCTCGTTGAACCCCGGCCAGGCTGACTGCGCCGCCGCGATACGTTCCGGGTAATCTTTGGCCATGTGGCTCCAGGTGGGGCTGAAGTTGCGCCAGTCTCCCCAGCAGTCCGCCCGCCAGCCAGCCCCTTTTTTTGCCGCATAGGCCACGGAATCATAGCCGTTAATCAGCATGATTTTGGGTGTGTCAGGAAAAGCGCTGAAATGCATATCAACGTATTGGTTGAGCAGCGCAGGCGGATAGCGCTCCTGTAACGGCGGCAGGTTCGGGAAGTTACTGTTGTGCCACTCTCCCCATGCGCCGACCATCCCGATATCGATGAACGCCAGTTCCGGGTTATTGTTATAGCGCGCGCCAAATGCCTGCAGCAGGCGCCGGGCATAAGCCATATAGGTGGGATCGTCCAGATCGGGGGCAAAGGTTTTGTGATCCGGTGTCCAGGTGCCTTTGATCCCTTTATCGATAAGCCACTGGGGGATCTCTGAGCCAGACTCCGGCCCATCGAGGATCATAAACCGCAGACCGACATTCATGGCTGGCTGATGCGCGGCCGCAGCAGCAAACCCCTCGTCTACCAGCGCAAAATTGTACTGCCCTTCTCGCGGCTCCACTTCGCGCCAGTAATAGCGTCGATACTCAAGACCCGTCGCCGGATAGTCGGCAATGCTTAAGTCCTGATCGTGAAAACGGGCAACACCGTTTCCCGGGTTTGCCAGAGGGCCGTTAAGGGCAGGCGGATTCACCGTTTGTAACCTGTCTGCGCTCTCCGCCCAGGCGCCACCTGAAAGGAGTAGCACTGCTCCGGCGACAAGAAGTAACAACCGCTTTTTACAGCGTGGCAGTTTGTTAATGCACATTAAATACTCCTTTCCCCAGAGTGTTACGTCCAACAGAGAAGATTTTATTTCACACGATATATTCCCGGACTCACCCAATATTACTATTTCCATGCGTAAACGCTGGGCTAATGTTGATATGTTACTGCGCGGGAAGAGCGAGTGTTATGATTCACCTTTCATACTTCTGGGACTAAAGACACCGCTTATTTCTGAGTTTATTCATATTTACTCATGAGTACCATGGTAAAATGTTCAATAAAAATAACAGAATAATCAAAAAGCTGTTCTTCCATGAGTCCTGGGACATTATGGTCATCAACAGCCACGGCCAGCATGTTTTCCCGGAAAACACGCTGGATATTCTCTGTAATGCGAAAGCACGGCAGCTTGATAAAAAATATATTTTCCAGGCCGATCCTTTTATTATCGATAAAGGTGAGCGGCTGTATGTTTTTTATGAAGCTTTCTCCTTCCTCACCTCAAAGGGGGTACTGCGCTGCCGTGTCCTTAATAAAGACCTGGAGGAGATAGAGGACGTTAAGCTCGAGGGGTTTGACGATTTAAAATGCCACCTCTCCTTTCCCTTTCTGTTCGAACTCGACGGCAAACTGTTTATGATCCCGGAATCTGCTGAGCGGAAAGAGGTCATTTTGTTCCAGTCGGTTGATTTTCCCACGCGCTGGGAAAAGGTGAAAGTCCTGGTTTCCGATATGGCCGTGACGGATAACGTGATCTTTGAGCTGAATGGCGTGAATTTCATGGCCTCCACCACCATGGACAATGAGCTGGTGATCCACACCTCAGACGCTATTCTCGGTGACTGGCAGCAAATTTCTCCTGACCTGGATATCTGTAATATGCATGCCAGAGGCGCCGGAAAGCCCTACTCGGTCAACGATAAAACCTACCTCTTTACCCAGGAGTGCAGTGCTGGATTTTATGGGAAATCCATATTCATCAAGGAATTGACCAATCTGACGCCGCATAAATATGAAGAAAAGTTGGTCGGTAAAATAAGCCCGTCGATTAATAACAGTGACGGTATCCACACGTTAAACTTTACCGATAACTATATTGTCTACGATACAAAGCACCTGACTTTCAGCCTACTTTCCACCCTTAAAAAGCTGGCCTATAAAGTGATGGTGAATCACCGCAAGCGTCTTTTTAGCTAAGTGACAATATCGGTATTCAGAACTAATCTAACCAGAGTGACAGGATAAAACACTGTAAAAGAGCTCCCCTGCTCCGCCACGTCAGTGCGCGGGCCACTGCTGGCTTTTTGAGGGCGTTAATATGGCGATTCTGGTTACGGGCGGTGCAGGCTATATTGGTTCACATACGGTACTGGCATTACTCGAGCGGGGAGAAGAGGTCGTTGTCATTGATAACCTTTCAAATGCCTCGCAGGAGTCATTAATCCGGGTCGCAGAATTAACGGGCAAACGGCCAATGGTCTGTATTGCTGACATTCTGGATCGCGACGCTTTAAAAACCCTTTTCACTCAACACAGCATCACCGACGTCATTCACTTCGCTGGTCTTAAATCGGTTTCTGAATCTATTGCACACCCTCTCGCCTATTATGAAAATAATGTGGCCGGGACGATGGTGCTTCTACAGGAAATGCAGCAGGCAGGTGTGTCCAGCCTTATTTTCAGCTCCTCGGCCACGGTTTATGGCAATCCCGATACCGTTCCCTTAAGCGAAAAGTCCCCTACCGGCGGTACAACTAACCCATACGGCACTTCCAAGCTGATGGTGGAGCAGATTTTGCGAGATTTCGCGGCGGCGCAACCGCAATTCAGGATCACTTGCCTGCGCTATTTTAATCCGGTGGGGGCGCATCCTTCCGGACGCCTGGGAGAAGATCCAAACGGGATCCCCAATAATCTTGTACCCTATATTTCTCAGGTCGCTATCGGCAAGCTGCCGTGTCTGACCGTCTTTGGCGATGATTATCCCACGCCTGATGGAACGGGCATCCGTGATTATATTCATGTGATGGACCTGGCCCACGGCCACCTGGCGGCGTTGGATCATAAAGACGAAGGGGACGCCTTCAAGGTCATCAACCTTGGTACCGGCGTCGGTTATTCGGTAATTGACCTGATCAAAGCATTCGAAAAAGCGGCGCAGACCAGAATTAATTACCGCATCGTCGGCAGGCGATCCGGCGATGTGGCAGAGTGCTGGTCGGATTCATCGCTGGCGCTCCAGCTCCTCGGATGGCATGCGACGCGCAATCTAGATGAGATGATGCGCGACGCATGGAACTGGCAGAAGAACAATCCCGGCGGGTATAACGCCTGATTACCAGCAGGGTAACAGGTGCCATGAGGCACCTGTTAATTACTGATACTTCAGGTTAAGCCACCAGTCCCAGATCCCGACGTGAAAGTGCTGGAACAGATCTATCCCCAATGCCGATTTGATCATATAGAGCGTCAGCAGCACGCAACACAGCAGGAAAAGCGTGGCGAACAGAATGAGAAAAGTGACCACGATACGCGACAGTCTTGACTCCGGGCGCGTACGCGTGCGGAGATCCCGCCCCAGTAAAAACACCATATAGAGGCGTTTGCCGAAGAAAGGGAAACTTTTACGGATATCGATCCGGTGCCGCGACGCCAGAGTGATTGAGACGATCGCGCTCTCGATCTCCTCTTTTTGCTCAGGCGTCAGCTGAGCGGTAACGTTCTTATCAAGCACTTCGTAAAAACGATCGATAACGATCGGGTTTCTGGGCTTACTGGTCAATTTTAACCTATTGATTTGTCTAATCTGTGGTAAATGGAGACGGTTTTCCTGGCGATTTCATCCCAGTTGTAACGCTTCAGAAAATCGCCGTAATCAACGCGGGGCAAATGCGCCTGACTTGCCATTTTTGCTGCTAAATCAGCAACGTTTCCCAGCTTAAAACTGGTCTCATCCGGCAAACCGACCTCGAGGTTCGGCAGAATATCGCTCACCACCACTGGCAGGGAATAGGACATCGCCTCAAGCAGCGCAATGGGTAAACCCTCATGGTACGACGGCATCACAAAGAGCGACGCCTGAGAGAAGACCACCTGCAACGCCTCGCCCTTTAAAAATCCCGTCATCACCACGCCAGGCGTGTCAAACGCGAGCTGTTTCAAACGCAAACTGTACTCCGAGGGATGATCCGCATCCCCCACCAGCACCAGCGGCAGCGTCAGCCCCGACTGTTGATATGCGGCGATGGCATCATGCATCCCCTTCTCTTCAACAAAACGCCCGACCATCACAATGTAGCGCCCTGGCTGCAAATCATACCGTCCGAGGATCTTATCGATTGTCTCTTTATCCAGCGGGCCCGGCACGTTAACCCCGTTATAAACCAGATGCGCATCATAACGGTGGTATTTCTGCTGGATCAGCTGGTTGATCACCTCGGAGATCACAATCACTTCGTTGGCATACTTCACCGCCACTTTCTCGCCGAGCATGAGGATTTTTTTCGCCGTCTTGCCCCACTTCTGGCGATCGTAATCCGGCCCGTGATGGGTAAAGACCACGCGTTTACCCAGCAGGCGTAACAGCGGCACCACGAGGCCCGGTCCGATGGCGTGAACATGCACAATATCGGATCGATCGACGAATGTCCTCAACGCAGCAATAATAGAGTGCACAATGGCCTCGAAACTGCGTTTTTTGGGCGCCCACAGTGCCAGGGTCTCCACGTTTTTGTAGCGTGAGCGCCGGTAGGGTACATAAGGTGACCGGGCGATGACGCAAATCTCCACCTCATACTGCTGGCGGATAGCCGGGTAGAGATTCTGACAATGGGTTTCAACGCCGCCTAAGACATCCGGGATGCCGCGGGTACCCAACACCGTGATTTTTTTTGCCATGTTATCGCCCGTCGAGCAGCTCGCGGTAGAGCGCCTGCAACGTCTCCATGTGCTTACGCAGTGAGTATTTCTGGCAAAGTCGTTCGCGGCCTTTCTGCCCCATCTCCCGGGCCTGCTGCGGATTTTCCGCTATCACGTCCAGCGCATCGGCCAGATCCTGAGCGTTGCCAGGTTCAAACAGCAATCCTTCAATACCGTGTCGTATCTGCTCCGGGATGCCGCCAATGCGGGCCCCCACCACCGGGCGGGCGAACGACATCGCCTCCAGCACCGCCATGGAGCAGTTCTCATAACATTCAGAGGGCAGCACCACCGCCCGGGCATGTTTAATCAGCGCATCCAGCTCCGGTCCCTGTTGCACATAGCCGAGGAACTCCGCATGGGGAAAGGTTTTTACCATGTCGTCATACAGCGGCCCGTGGCCAACCACCTTTAACGGCATTTTATTCCGCATCAGCTGATGCGCTTGGGTCAGCGTCGGCACCCCTTTTTCACGGCTCAGGCGGCCAACGTAGAGCAGATAACCTTCGTCCGGGCCCTCTTCCGGCTGCTGACTATCGTCAATACCGTTCACGATGACATCGATACGGGAGTCCGGCAGCGAGCGCCTCAGCTCGTTACGCAGAAACTCGCTCGGGGAGACAATCACGTCCAGCGCCTGATAATTTTGCGCGATGTACTGCCAGGTCGCTTCTAACGACAGCAGCAGACTCTTCGCCGCCGAGCCCTCCTGGCAGCGATAGCGAAACGCATTAAACACGCTGCCGGTCACGCAGGCATCACACACCTTGCCGTCACGCAGCATGGAGTAGGAGGGACACATAATTTTATAGTCGTGAGCGGTTAGCACCGTCTTACAGCCGAAATCCCGGGCGACTTTAATCAGCGCAGGCGTCAGCTGATGATAAATATTGTGGAAATGGACGATCTCCGGGCGCGTCTGCTCCAGCAGCGCCAGCATTTTTTTGCACGCCTCCCGGTTGTGAATAAAGCTGATGGCGGTTTTTGCTCCCGCCAGCAGGCCGCCCTCTTTGTGGTAATCCACATTAGTGACGAAGTAGTCCGCATAGTCAGAGGGAAAATTTTTCTCGTGCTGCATTGAGAAATCAATCACCTCCATCCCGGCCTCTTTCAGCATGTTACGTTCCTGAAAATAGACCGTTTCAGCTCCTCCTTTAATAAAGAAGAACTTATTCACCAGTAAGACTTTCATTACTCTACCTGCTCATGAATAACTTTATTGCCCGGTGGCACCCTGGGATCGCGAAGGGGGTGGAAAAGGCCTTTGACCAGCCCGGCAGAGAGCACCGCCAGATTGATCACGCTGTTGAGGCCGTTTTTTAATGAGCGGTTGCGAATGGTTTTCAGCAGGATGAAGGCCAGAAGCGGCAGCAACGCAATGTCGATCAGGCTGACGTCGAAAGTGAAGAACACAATCAGAACGATAAAGATGTAACTTGCGAAAATCACTTCGTTTTTCACCAGTATCAGCGCATCGCGAAACCAGGGCTTGCCCCATGCGCTGCGCAGCAGTTCTCCCGGCGCCTGATGAAACCCGCTCTTCCAGCGATAGCGCAGCATTTTAAAGGTCGGCATGGTGTAGGAGGTATGGCGGAAATAGGGCACGTTCAGGCGATGCAGTTTATAGCCCGCGGTCAGCAGGCGAATGCCCAGCTCCGCCTCTTCATAGGCGTGCAGGCTGCGGTTGGTCAGATAACCGATGTCAGCAATTGCCGACAGGCGATACAGGCCACCACCGCCTAAATGGTCGCAGTCGCCCAGCGGATAGATCTTATTGATGCGCTGTTTGCGGGAGGTAAATTCATAGTTTGAGGCGTCGTCCATCTCCACCGTGCCGGCCACGCCAGCATACTCAGGGTTTTCCTGCAGAAACGCCACCGCCCGATCGATAAAGCCCGCCTCCAGCTCCATATCGCCATCCATCAGCAGAATGAACTCCCCTTCGCTGTGAAGGTAGCCCAGCTGATGCCCGACACCGCAACAGCGGTCTGCCGGTTCGGTTAACGACACCACCATCACCCCTTTATTGCTGGCCAGCTGCTGGGTGTTATCCGTAGAAAGACTGTCGGCAACGATAATTTTATGCGGATACTCCACAATCTGGCTGCGAATACTGTCGATGGTCTTCTCAATACATTCAGCTTCGTTAAACGTTTTAATACTTACGGTAATAAACGGTTTGTACATCAATAGAGCCCCGTATAACGGCGTACGGTCCGGCGGATAATCAAGCTGGAACCTAAAGATAAATAGAATAAGAATTGCAGCATTGGCACGATCATCAGTATCTGACTGTAGGGCAGACTAAGCAGACAGGCGATGGCAAAAACATTAAATGCCGGTGCAAAGCTCAGAAGCTGGAGATCCTGTTTATCAATTTGGTCAACGGACAGCAGAGGTTCAGGCTGAACCACTTTCAGTATATAAATAAATAGCCCAATAAATATAAGTGTGCCCACCACGCCCACTTCCCAGAGCAGCATACTCATGGCGGTACTGTCGAGGATCAGGTTATAGACCTGATTCAGGAAACCTGGCGAGAGGAAGCTGCCGCTGTTGGTGGCATTCAGCCCATAGCCGAACAGCGTGCCCGGCAGCCCCGACAGGTCGTTATGCTGGAGCCAGAACGTCAGGGTGGTAAAACGCCCAATCTCCCCGCCTGGCAAGATGAAATTCGGATCGAAAATATAGCTGAGTGAACCAAAGAAAACCGTGAATGGGTTCTCCGACATGTCGATGCCATAAGCGGCGGTATAGCTGTAGGCGAGAATGACAATGGCCAGCCCGATTAACAGCACCATCGCCGCCAGAATGGAGAGCAGCACGGCTAAATTCACCTTACTCGCCTCTTTGACCCAGGAGGGCATAAGCCACACCCAGCCCAGCAGCAACGGCGACAGCAGGATCACGAATTTCACTTCACCAATAATGCACATCACAAACCCCAGCGCGATATGCAACGCCATGTTTTTAAAGCTGGTCAGCCCATGCTTATACTCCGAGACCTTCAGCAGCATGATCAGCAGACAGAACAACCCCATCGCCGCGGTGTTGCCGCCGCCCATCGGGTCGCCACCGAACGTCCCCACCACCGAGTCCCATTTTTCCTCTTCGCCGTGTAACGCCACGCGCTGCGGCACTACAAAGAGGAGCTGGTAGAGCGCAACCGGGAACTGAATATAAAAAATCCAGTACAGGCCGCGCGTCACCTGATAAATCTGCGATTCCCGGCAGAACCCCAGCAGCAGGCAGAGCATCACCAGCGAGAGCGCAATCTCATTCTTGAATCCGATCAGGGTGATCAACGCCCCGCCCTGAAACAGGGTCGAAATTCCCGCCAGCACGACAAAGGAGAGATAGAGCGTCAGAACAATCGCTTCCTGAGCATCCAGCCGCACGGGTTCATAACGGGTCTGCAGCACGAGGAAACCGGCCATCAGCATCGTCATAAAGAAGGGGAGCCACAGCACCGCCAACTCACCGGTGAAGTACTGCACCAGCCCGATGAAGATGAGGGTCAGCAGGGTGAAGGTTTGTAAGTAATGTCCGGTATTAAGATTCATGATGCCACTGACCCGTTTTTCAGAATGTCGGCGCGCTTATTCACCTTCAGGTAGATGAAGGCGTAGCGAATGAACGTCAGAATCGAAAATAAGATGATGGAGGTCGCATAGTCATTGTAGACATACGGCACGATGACAAACGCGATGACCACGATCGCCAGTTGCTCCAGCTGGATCCGCAGGAAATAGCGATGGGAGCCGAAAATCAGCTCAATCACCGTCAGCGGACAGACCGCCAGCGCCGGGAAGAGGTACGGCAGCATATAGCGCGAGGTCGGCACGGAGGCGATCCACTCCTCGCTGAAGCCCAGATTCATCACAATCGGATAGAAGATGAAGACCCCCAGCGTGCAGATCACACCCAGCACCAACAGCAGCAGGCGGACCTTCGTATACTCTTCGTAGTTGAAAACGTTGTTTCTGAAATCTATCGACCATTTCGAGAAAATGGTGTTCCGCACCGCATTGCCGACAATCACCACCGGGGCCAGGCAGAAGCGGCTCACCACCGAGAAGTAGCCCGCCGTTAAGGCCGAGAACCAGAAGTTGATGAGCATAATCGGCAGGTTGTTATTAGCCATCGCCAGCACTTCGGCACTGCCCACTTTGGTAATGTGGTGGATATTTTTTTTCAGGAACGCCAGGTTACTGGAGGGCCACAGGTGATGCAGGGTGACGGTGCGAATATCAAACGCCCGCAAGATGCAGGCGCTGGTCAGCGCCATCATCAGGATCGCCCACATCCAGTAAAAGGCCATCACCTGGTGGGTGAGCAGCACGGAGACCACCACCACCACCGAGACGGAGATGCGTTGTACCACCAGAAAGCGAAAGTTTGCCGTACGCAGCGACAGGTTCTCGGCTATCAGCACCCAGGTATTCGAGAGCGTGAGCAGGTAAAGAAAAAGCATATTCTGGTGAAACAGCCAGCCCGTCAGCACCGCATAAGGAATGGCGATGGTCAGGCTCTGCAGAAGACAAAACACCACATTCTGGGCCAGCTCGTCATCCTGTTGTCTGGGGATCAACAGCTGCGAGGCAAAGGTGCAGACCTGAGCCCCAATCAGGGCAATACTGTAGTTGAGCGCGTAGAGCCCCACTTCGCCAAGATCGTACTTATGCGAAATGAGCCAGATCGACAGGGCTCCAATCAGCTGTGAAATAACTGATGACCCTGCGATCGTGGAGGCGCTCTTGAGAAGACTCATGCCCGGCCTGTGTTATTCATCAGTTCATGCGTATGGTAGTTAAGTGAACGCAGTCCCTCTTTACTCTCCAGATTTTTATCCACGACCTGGTTCAGCACGCCGCCGATAATCACATTGTGGTGGTGGGCCGCTTTCTCAATCGCCGGTCCAGTGGTGTCGGCGGTGTTCAGACCCGCTTTGAGGACAAAGATCAGGCCGTCCGTTACCTGGTTAACCAGCTGCACTTCCTGGCTCTGATTCACGGCGGCGACATCGACAATGATGCGCTGGTAGCGGCTACGCAGCGAATCAATCAGCGGTTTTAACCGTTCAGGCGACAGCAGCAGCAGCGCAGAGACCGGCGTATTGCCGCGCGGCAGAAAATCGAGATTATCGTTTATCTTCACCAGCACGTTGTCGGTCGCGTTGTCGCCGCGCAGCACTTCTGCCACGCCAGGCGCCTTCGGTGAACCCAGCTCGCCCGACAGCCCGTCGCTGTTAAAGAAGTCCATATCGATTAGCAGCGTTTTCTGGTCGAAGCTGAAGGAGCTCGCCAGCAGATTCGCCAGCAGCGTCCGCCCCTCGCCGCCTTCCGCCGACGTCACGGTAATCACCTGCAGCGGATGGCTGCTGAGCATGATCTGCGTGCGCATGCTGTGAATAACGTCCGCGTTCAGCGGATCGCTCATAATCAGATCGCGGATTTTGCTGCGTCCGCCCACGCCTTTAAAGCGGCGGATCTCACCCAGCGGCATCAGATTCAGTCGTTTTTGCATCTGGCTGAGGGTGTTCACCGACTTGTCCGTGGCCGTTTTCACCATGATGTACATCACGTAGAAGAGCATCACCAGCAGCACAATCATCAGCATCAGCAGCGGCTTGTTCGGTTTAGCCGGCTGCGCTGCGGGCACGGCAGGATCGTAGATCTCCGCATCCGCATCGGAATAAGAGCCGGGTAGTGCCAGCTCCTGCGTGCGCTGATAGGCCATCTTGTACATCTCTTCGGTTTTATCCAGCGCCAGCTTGAGATCGTTGTAGCCGTCACGCTTCAGGGAGAGCTTCTGGAAGTTCGCTTTCTGCTCTTCCAGCTGCTTCTGGTAATTTTTTTCGTCCGCCAGCGCCGCCTCGTAGGTCTGGCGTATTCCAGCCTCCTGCTCTCTGAGCGTCATCGCCGTTTGCGCCTGAATGGCACTGATACGCGCCCGGGCCTGGATCACTTTGTCATGCTGGGGACCGTAGGATTTCTCCAGTTGGGAAAGCTCGCTGTTGGCCTGGATCAGGGCAATGCGTAAATCCTGAATCTGGGCGTGATTTGAGATGGATGGCAGCGAAATGACTTGCCCCCGCGAGCCACCGGAGCGGATTTCGTTATAAACAGATTCCGCCGCTACCCGACGCTCGGTCGCATTCGCCAGGCGGTTGGTGATAATGCCCATCTGCTCCGTTTCAAAGCCATCAACGCCACGGAAGGTCAGCAGCCCCTCTTTTGCCAGATAGCTATCCAGCGCGGTCTTTTGCTGCACCATTTGCTGCTGGAGTTCCTGCAGCTTCTGCTGGTTATCTTCCCTCGCCTTCGCCGTTTTTTGCTGCTTGAGCGCAAGGGTGTAATTAATAAACGACTCCGCCACGCCATTGGCGATATCCGCCGCCAGCTGTGGCGAGGTGGATTCATAGGAGACGGTAGACAAATGGGTCGTACGCACGTTGCTGATCGTCAGATCCTTCTGTAGCGTTTTCAGGGCATGATCAACCCGCTGCTGTTCGTTCGCCGGGGTTGCGCTGCTGCCAGCCCCCTCGCCGTTAAACGCCGGGTTTTGATCGAGTTTCAGCGTGCGAATGGCTTGCTCAAGCACCACGCGCGATTGCATCAGCGCGTTTTGCGTTTCGTAGTACCCGTTACGGGTGGAGTCATAGCCTTCCACTTTCTGGAAAGGTGAAACATTGTCCGGCTGAGCTTTAATCAGTACCGTGGCAGTGGAAACATACTTCGATGACATCAAACTCATTAATGGCCAGGCAATCGCCCCGGCAATCACGCCGGAGAGAACGATTTTCCAGGAGTTCTTTTTAATTTCTCTGGCAAATCTGGCGATATCGATAGCGCTTTCTCGCTTTTTGCCATTTTCCACTATTGATAGTTTCATGGTCAGAAGAACCCTATGCCAATAATTACGAGATCGCCCGGGAGAACGGAGTGGGTAACATCAACATTTTCAAGTAACTCACCGGAGGATGATTGACGAATGCTGAGATCCGTACGGTCTGCCCGGTCGGTATAACCCCCCGCAAGGGCGATGGCTTTTTCCACGGTCATACCCGGCTCATAGGAATAGCCATTCGGGTTCTCAACTTCACCAGAGATATAGAACTTACGGAATTCGGCGATATTTACGGTCACCATGGGATTAAGCACAAAGCCATTACGCAGGCGTTGCGTAATCTCCGCATCGACCTGACTGGCGGTTTTGCCCTTTAATTCCAGCTTGCCAATATAGGGGTAATTAATAGCCCCACTATTATCAAGTACTACTTTCATGGTCAGGTCAGGTTGACCGGCAACGTTAATGTTGACGATATCCCCGGAGCCCAGTAAATAATTTGCTGTATCGACCACACTATTGTCCTTTAACGTCGGCTGCGGTGATTTGCAGCCAGCAAAAAGGACACTGAGAAGTAAAAACGCGCACAGTTTCATTATTTTCATTTTAAATCTGAACCTTAGCTGTAAGCATAATCAAAGATTGATCGTAGCCCAACGTTTCAGTCACCACGCGATCGTCGTTAGGGCCGATAGTAAAGGTATCGGTATCTTTATTAGACTTAAGCGTATCTAGATGATATTCCACACCAAAGTTAATCGATGGTGTGAGGTCATAACCTACAATAAATGAAAACACGCCATTCTTATCGTGACGGTCCTTGTCCTGATCTTTGTAGTCTTCTGTTATGTATGCATAATCAAGCAACGTCGTTAACCGGTTGTTCATCCAAAAATGTTTGTATGAAACGCCGTACTCCGTGACTAAATTATATCCTCCCGCTTCGGAAGGGTCTTTAATACTTTGGGATGTTCTTAACGTAAAAAGTGACTGCTCGAGTGGTCTCCATTCCCCCAAAATATCCCAGTTAATCCCGTTAAAATCTTTCGACCCAGGGTTATTTTCAAACGTTTTATAGAGCCACGACACGTTCATATCAACGTTCGTTTTGCCCGTCAGCTGCGACTGAATGCCGTAACGCAAATAGTATTCATTACTATCTTTTTCCGACGCATGACCATAATGAAACTGGTTAGTAATAAAACTATAGCGAAAACGCGTCTTAGAGGTGTATTGATCGAAAATTTCTGCAATCAGCGTATTTTCGTCCCACTCCTGTTCGCGGATATATTGTGCGAAATCCTCATCCTTGCTCTCAACCTGGCCGGTATTGCCAAAGGTCCACTTGCGGTGCATCAACGCCAGGTCTGCCCTTCCACGGCCATCTGGCGCACCGTAACTATAGCGCAGCTCACTGTTGAACAAATTGGTAGTTAACGGTGACCTCACGCCAAATTGCCGGAACTGTTCAGGCAGGAAGCCTTCCGTCACGCCGCGCCCGCGCTCCTCATGGCCGAGAGAATCTTCCAGATTCAGGGTCAGGCCATGCATCAGCCCAAAACGCCAGTCGCCTTTAAAGCGGAAAAAGTGATCGTCATAATCATCCGCAGAATCGCTCGAGTAGTGGCGATAATCTCCGGAGTACATCAGCAGGTACTTATCCTGGCCTCGCTCCCCGTTCATGCTCAGGACGGGCTTGAGCCCCTGGAAGTCAGAGCCTTTTTCATCGCTGTCGTGAGGCTGGAAAGTCACGTTATCGTTGTGTCCATACTCCACCCCAACGTTGCTCTGAAAGTCGATGCCCGCCCAGCCGATATGTGATTTTGGCGTTAATTCTGCTAACGCGACCGGAGACGCTATCATCCCAGCGATAATAATAATTTTAGTATGCATTCTTACCGACAAATCCCTTAAAAATGGTTTTAATGATGATTTTTATATCTAACCAAAAGGACCAGTTCTGAATATATTCAATGTCGTACTGGACTCGCTTTTCCATTTTATATAGCGCATCAATTTCGCCACGATAGCCATTAATTTGCGCTAAACCTGTGATCCCAGGCTTTACTTTATGGCGAATCATGTAGTTTTCGACCTGCTTACGGTAAAGCTCGTTGTGCGCCACAGCATGAGGCCGCGGGCCGACAATCGACATATTTCCTTGAATAACATTGATGAACTGCGGTAGTTCATCCAGAGACGTCCGACGTAAGAATGCTCCAAAGCGCGTGACCCGGGGGTCATCTCGTGTCGCCTGTATCACCGTGTCGGTATTTTCCATGACTTTCATGGTCCGGAACTTCCAGACTTTGATCTTCTGCCCGCTCAGACCATAACGATCCTGTTTAAAGAAAACCGGGCCGCGCGAGGTGAGCTTGATGCCGATGGCAATGACGATCATTAACGAGACAATCATTACCATAATCGCGCTGCCCAGCACCAGATCTTCTGCGCGTTTAATAAACGAACCTCCGCCATCCAGCGGCGAAGTGAAAATACCGATCGTTTGTAAGTTATGGATAGAGCGTATCTGCGACGTATTGGTACTGTAAGCGTAAAAATCTGGCACGATGTACGTATTGACAGTAGTGTCGGACATCATGGCTAAAAAATGGCGTATACGTTGCAGCGCCACCATCGGCAAGGCAATGTAGATTTCATCCACTCTGCCCGCCTTCGCCTCCTCCACCAGCTTGATCACCGGCCCGTTATACGGGCTGGTAATTCTTTTCGCCAGTTCACCCAGCCGCTCCGGGCCACGTTCATCGTAGAAGGCCAGCTCCAGCTGCACGTCCGCATATTCGAGGCGCAGGGCCTTTTCCGCCGCCAGGCCGTTATCGGTAATCCCGATAATCGCCACTCTGATACGCTTTTTAGCCGACAGCTTAAAAATAATCAGCCGAATCACATAAAGAAAAGGGATCGGCGAGGCATACCAGAGCGGCATTGCCGGGATATTTCGGACATCAATAAAGCTCAGGTAACCTAAAGAATATAATTTCGCGACTAAAATGCGCACCATGCCGATAAACAGGATGGCTAAAAACGCCGTCAGAAAAAGACGCCGCTGGTTACGTAATTTATTGTTTTTAGGCCGATACAGATAACACTCAGTGTACTCACCAAACAGTAAAAAGGTGATGGAGTACAACAAGCTGATCAAAATCACAGTGTCGAAAGACTCCATTTTCAACCACCAACCGCTGAGTATCAGAATTAAATTAATTGAGAAGAAATCAATTAATTTAATGAATACTGAGTAACCTCCATGGGTGATCTTCTGCGAATTTCTCAGCATGTCCTGACCTACTTATAATTAAGCATCGGTATTATTTTTTTGTGCTAATTGCACCAGTAAGCGTATTAAAAATAATAAAATGCTGTTTCGCGCAAGAATACGTTACCGAAAAGATTCAGCATCTCAGGGTCTGTCTGCATTCATAACTATGTTGGTGTAAAACCCGGCATACACATCTCTCATAGCGCTCAAAGCGTCGATTTTTTAGAGGCATCTGCTTATATACAGCGTAAGCACTATTCAATCAAAGCGCCAATAAACTTTAGTCGTATTCCTTTTAGGTATGAAAAAAAACGATTACGCAGGCAAAATCAGGAAAACCATAGAAAATATGATCTACCTTATATGCTGTGACGTTATGGTGACGAAAGACGCAAAACCCGGCCGAAGCCGGGTTTTGTTATTTACTCATTGATGCGGGGATGTTGATCGACCAGTCGGGAACGCTTCGCCTGCAGCGCGGCAATTTCAGCATCGATATCTTCTATCTTCTGCTCAATGTTGTCGTGGTGCTCACGCAGGATCTCTTTCGCTTCCTGAAGGTCAGACGCAGCAGGCGTCGCCCCTTTCAGCGGCAGGTTCGCCGTCTCTTTCATATAAATGCCGGTTACCAGACCGACGACCGCAATCACCATCAGGTAATACGCTGGCATCATCAGGTTCTGGGTACTCTCCACCAGCGAAGCCGCCAGCGTAGGGGTCAGACCGGCGATCAGCACCGAGATATTAAACGCCGCCGCCAGCGCGCTGTAACGAATGTGGGTCGGGAACATCGCCGGCAGGGTTGAAGCCATCACGCCGATAAAGCAGTTAAGGATTACCGCCAGCATCAGCAGGCCGGCAAAAATCAGCCCGATCACATTGCTGTTGATCATAATGAAGGCCGGGATAGCCAACAAGAACAGCGCGACACTGCCGAAAATAATGAAGGGACGACGGCCAAAGCGGTCGCTCAGCAGACCCATGATCGGCTGGACAAACAGCATCCCCACCATAATGGCGATGATAATCAATACGCCGTGATCTTCCGAGTAGTGCAGGTTATGCGACAGATAGCTCGGCATATAGGTCAGCAGCATGTAATAGGTCACGTTGGTGGAGATCACCATACCGATACAGGTCAGCAGGCTGCGCCAGTGTTTGGTGGCAATTTCTTTGAACGAGACTTTCGGTCCATCCTGCAGGCCTTCGCGATCGCCCTGCTCCAGCTTATCAACATGCTGCTGGAACGCCGGGGTCTCTTCTAACGCGTGACGCAAGTAGAGGCCGATAATGCCCAACGGTAGCGCCAGGAAGAACGGAATACGCCAGCCCCAGGAGAGGAAGTTCTCTTCGCCCACTACGGTGGAGAGCAGCACCACCACGCCCGCGCCCAGCACGAACCCGGCAATGGAGCCAAAGTCGAGCCAGCTGCCCATAAAGCCGCGCTTACGGTCCGGGGAGTACTCGGCAACGAAGATCGACGCACCGGTATATTCGCCCCCGACCGAGAAGCCCTGTGCCATCTTACAGAGCAGCAGCAGGATCGGCGCCCAGATACCAATACTGGCGTACGACGGGATCAGACCAATACAGAAGGTACTGACCGACATAATCACAATCGTGATGGCGAGGATTTTCTGACGACCATACTTGTCCCCCAGCATGCCGAAGAACAACCCCCCTAACGGGCGGATAAGGAAGGGAACAGAGAAGGTCCCGAGGGCAGCAATCATCTGCACGCTGGGATCGGCATCGGGGAAGAAGACTTTACCCAGCGCATAGGCCACGAAGCCATACACACCAAAATCGAACCATTCCATCGCATTACCGAGCGAGGCGGCGGTGATCGCTTTGCGCAGTTTGCCGTCGTCAATAATGGTGACGTCGCGCAGGGTGATCGGTTTAACTTTTTTCCTTTTCAGCATTGCTATCCTCGTAGACTGGGCCCAGTGCTCACCACAGCACTTAAAAAGTGCGCTCTGTGGAACCCGGGAAGCGCCTCATGCGCATTCTCCTTTCTCAAGCGTAGCAGGTTTACTTACACTGACCTTTCGGAGCGGTACAACCGAACCTGTGACGCCTGTCTGGGCTGTTAATGATGCCCTTACCCTACCAGCGTTTATATTTGTGATCAACTTCACACATTTATTAGGGTTTTTACCGGAAGAGTCAAAACTGTAAATACATGCCAATCAGTTGTTTCTTATGTCTGGCTCGGTAGATATCTTTTCAGCCGTTATTATTTGCTGTGAAATCAAAAAAGAACGACATTATTTTACAATGCATTTACAGCGGTTTTAATAATCAAGAGGCAAATATCGTGTTTCCTCAAAATATGTGACGCAGATAACTAAAACACTGTTTTATTTTCATTGAATCATCATTCCAACGATCGCATCATAAGCCCGTCACAACGAGTCTGGTGGCCTTTGAGTGAAGGCTTAAAAAAACCAAACTGGTTATATCTGCTGTATGAATGACGAGTCCGCTGACGCCACTGCGTCACAATTCGTTGAATTCATTAGATTATTAAATATGACTTGTCCGCTGGCGATGCGCGATGAGATGTGAGGGTTGATGATGAAGATTAAAGCCGCGATTGAACGCATCCCCGGAGGGATGATGCTGGTTCCGCTGGTATTGGGTGCAATTTTAAATACCTTAGCACCTAATACTGGAGCCTATTTTGGTGGATTCACCAAAGGCATGATTACCGGCACAGTACCGATCCTTGCGGTCTGGTTCTTCTGTATTGGCGCTTCCATTAATTTACGTGCAACGGGCACGGTATTACGTAAATCCGGTACGCTGGTAATTACCAAAATTGCCGTAGCGTGGATTGTGGCGATGGTTTGCGCCATGTTTATTCCGGAAAACGGTATTCAGACCGGCTTCTTCGCAGGCCTCTCGGTGCTGGCGATTGTCTCTGCAATGGACATGACCAACGGTGGCCTGTATGCCAGCCTGATGAACCAGTACGGCACTAAAGAAGAGTCCGGCGCCTTCGTTCTGATGTCTCTGGAATCTGGCCCGCTGATGACCATGCTGATCCTCGGCTCCGCCGGCCTGGCCTCCTTTGAACTTCATCACTTTGTCGGCGCCGTGCTGCCGTTCCTGATCGGTTTTGCCCTCGGCAACCTCGACCACGATCTGCGCGACTTTTTCAGTAAAGCAACCCCGGTTCTGATCCCGTTCTTCGGCTTCGCGCTGGGTAACACCATCAACCTGAACGTGATTCTGGATACCGGCCTGCTGGGTATCGTGCTGGGTGTGGCGGTTATCATCATCACCGGTATCCCACTGATTATTGCCGACCGCGTTATCGGCGGCGGGAATGGTACCGCGGGTGTCGCCGCCTCTTCCGCAGCAGGCGCTGCGGTGGCAAACCCAGTGATTATCGCCCAGATTAACCCGGCGTTCGAACCGGTTGCCGCCTCCGCTACCGCGCTGGTTGCAGCAAGCGTCATCGTCACCGCAATTCTGGTGCCGATTATTACCGCGCTGTACGCCAAACGCTTTGGCAACGTTCCAACCACGACCGAAGAACAGCGCCCGGTTGAATCACTGCACCACTAATACCTGACCCTCCCTCCCGGGAGGGTTTTTCATTTAAAGCTACAAAGTAGTAACAGAATAATTAATAGCTTACAGCGGCTCCCAGGTCCGGCTGAAAATCGCCGAAGCGTTTCCGGAAGGCCGGGGCGAGGCGCAGGGACGCGCCGAGAGGGCATAGCCTGCAGGGATGCAGGCTGGTGCCCGACCCGAAAGCCTGAAGGAATAAGCTGAGGACAAAATTGCCGGGAGCAATTTTGGACAGCGCTTGCGCTGGCCCCGGAGGGGTGAGCCCCAGGGATGGGGCGAACAATCCGCGAAGCGGCGATTTTCTTGCCGGAAGCCCGGGTTGCCAGGGTGGTGGCGATTGAGCCACCCTGGCACGTTCACCGGTTCGGATGTATCAGAGAAGCAAGGAACGTGAGGTGAACGGAACCACCACCTGAGCCACATATTCCCCCTACTCCCCAAACACCTCCTCCACCATCGCTTTCGCCAGCCTCGCCGCCGAACACAACCTCGGCATCCCCAGCGCCACATTTTGCCAGCTTTGCGTCACCGACCAGCACACCGGATGCCTGTCCGCATCACACCAGTCACCCAGCCAGCCCAGCATATCTTTATGGTCGATAATCCCCGGCGTACTGGGCGTGGTGAGCCACTGGTGATAAAAATGGCGGGTATTAGGTGCAGCGTTGATCCCCTGCGCCAGATAGTTAGCCACCATACTGCACAGGTTATCTTTCAACATGGCGCTGACGTCTGCATTTGCCAGTCGACAGGCATCACCGAACGCCCCCCAGCGCAGCTCCTCCAGCACCACATAACCGCGACCGGCCAGCGACCAGCCGTCGTAGTGCCCGGCGCGCCAGCGGGTAAAAATCTGCTCGCTGTGAACGCCTGCCTGCACCGTTAATCCGCGCTGGGTTAACGCCTTCTCTTTGAACTGCGCACGTTGCTGAAAATGGGCGGAGAGGGTTTCGTATTGATGCACCACACCAATCGGCGGCTGATTGCGCAGGCTGGCCTGCTGGCGCAGCGTGGAGAGAATGTGCGTCATCCGGGTCAGCGCCAGATGGCCGGGGTCAAACATGCCCGCCAGCTTCTCCGCCAGCCCGAGCCGCAGCACAGCATTTTCGCTGAACATTCCCCCCATGGCCCACTGACGAAGCTGAGACTGCGCCATGATCTCCTGGGTTAAACGTTCACGAAAGTGCTGCTGTTGCGACACCACAGAGGTGTGACGCTGCGCGTCAGCCCCCTGCACCAGGTCGACCATAAATTTAGGATGGATACATTCCAGCGTCCGTCCGGGACCGTCCAGTAGTTGTTTTGTCATGGTTGCTCTGCCGCGAATAACGTTTGAATATCATCGCGTAACAGTCGGGTATCTTCCTGAATCCACGTCGCAGTCGTAATGCATTGCTGCAACAGCTGGCTGAGCGCCCGTGTGGCATGCTCATTTTGCTGACGCACTGCGAGGCTATCACGCAAGCTTTCCTGTAATCCTGCAAGGCATAACGAGAATTCCGCAAAGAATGTCGCCATACCCGCTGTAACAGAGACATCGACCTGCGCAGCCAAAGCTTTACGAATTTGTTCACAAAAGTGATCTATATGCTGTTTAAATTTTTCATGAAGCTCTGACACGTTAATAACATAGCGCGTCCGCGTCATCACATAATCTTCCCAGCCCCAGCCCGGATTGTTCAACCAACGGGAGACCGTGTCGCGCAGCGCACTGCTGGTTCCCTGCCCCTGGCCAGCCGGTAGGCTCTCCTGAGCGATAGCATCGCTGAACAGCCCCCGGGTATTGAAGTTAAGCTGGTTTGCCTGAAACGCCGGGAAGCTGATCCGCGCGCGGAATCCGGCATGGCTTAGCTCCTCTTTAATCCGCGTTTCAATGGGTCGCATGGCGTCGTTCAGGGAGCGGGCCAGCGTGGTTTCCAGTTGGTCAAACCGCAGCGCCAGCTCGCGACCGATTTTGGCCTGTGCATCCAGCAGGATCATTTCACAGGAGGAGCGGATTTTGCTCAGCAGGATCTGCGCCTGACCTTCATCGTCCAGCACCAGGTGCCCCGGCGTAGCTAACGCCTCGGCATGGAGCGTGTGCGGCTTAAACCCGGCCAGATCGAGCAAATTATCCGGATTGAAAATGTGCGCTACCGCAAGTTTGATATCGTTTTGCTGGGTGCTGATAAACAGGTCGGTCGCCGCCAGCGCCTGTCCGACTTCATGCCGTACCTCATTGCTTACCGACACCTGACGGGACTGCAACAGCGCCATATCCTCTTCCAGGCGGGCGATATTCAGCTCCAGCTCGTCGAAGGCGACCGTGAGCCCCTGATAGCGGAAATCCAGGTATTCCCGGGCGTTCTGGGCATAGTTCAACAACTTATGCGACGCCGAGCGTAACGCATACAGCGAGGCATTGGCGTAGGCAGCATAAATCAGCTTACGGATCGGCTGCTCAAAGAGGGAATCTTCCCACAGCAGATCGGCAGAATGGCGAACGTGTTCAATATCGTCCAGATCGGCAGTCCGCCAGCGGCGGCCCAGCGCAGCTTCGGCAAAATCCTGCACCCAGCGCTGCTCCTGGTGATCCGGCAGCTTGCCGTGCTGATTCAGCTCATGACGCGCCCGATTCGCCAGGTACCCCCACATCGAGGAGACCGGGAAGATCTGCCCTGGAGAAATATGACCTTTCATCAGGGTGCCGGAGATCATCGCCCGCACCTGCTCTTCATCATCGCTGTTGCGGTCTTTCTGATCGAATTTGTTGACCAGCGCGTAGAGCGGTACCGATTTGCTGACGGCAGAAATAGCCAGCCGCACTTCGGCATCGGAAATCGACTTCAGTTGCGTATAGTCCATTACCGCCAGCACCGCCGAAGCGCGGGCGAGCTGCTCGGTAAGCATTTTTTGCAGATGTGGTTGCCCGGCCTCATTCGGCCCGGGGGTATCCAGCAGAGTTAATTGCCCCAAATGGCCATCCAGCCCGGCCAGATGGACAAACTCCACCTCAATAACCGGGATATTCTCAATCGCTGCATAGGCAGAGAAAGGAAAATCTGTTCCCAGCGCCTGAGAAAGTCGCACTAAATCATTCAGGTTTTTTAAACAATTAAATATCGGCTGCGCGCCTAAATAATGTTTTTCAAACGCTTCGCCGGTTTCAATGCGCCCCAGCAACGCATTCATATCTTTATCAATTTCAAGTTGCTGGGCCAGCTTGCCGCGATCGTAATTGGCCAGCTTCTTTTGCATTTGTTTTATTAATGTATCGATCGGCGCCACGTGAGAAAAATGCAGCACCGGCTCCTTCTGACCAGGCGTATGACGGATCAGCGTCGGCAACGCGGTCATCGGACGGTTGCGATTGGGCAACACCTCCGTTCCCACAATGGCGTTAATCGTCGTCGATTTACCGGCTTTCATGGTGCCCACAATCGCCAGCACCATCTCCAGACGGGTAATTTTGCGCAGTTCATTATTCAGCATGGACTGCTGCGCTTCTAAACCACGGGCACTAAAATGTAGAGGTAAAACGTTGCTGGTTTCGCCGGTAAGGGCCGACGTTGCATTGTCCAGCATCGCAGCAGGCATGGCGCTTAGTGACTCGAGATTCTGCAATGAGAGTTGCAGCAGTCTTTCAGCTTCCTGGCTTAACTCAAATATTGTTTGTGTATGCATAGTAAAAAGCCTTCCCTTAACACAAATTTTATATAACCGAATTATTTTAAGAATGAAGGATCGGCTTATATGATTCCGTGTAGCAAATATGTTCGACGCAAAATAATTGTCTGATGACAATCAAATATATTCTTTAAGCGCATAAAACAGCGGAGCGCGCTCCTTCGGTCAGGGAAACCGAAAGACTAAGAGCGTAGCTCAAATTTAATAAATTTCAGGATAAACCATCTTTAATCGCCCACCAAAAATGAGGGGGTAATCATCCCTGCAAGCCCGGGGATGGCTATAAAAACATTTACGGTGAATATCATTAGCACCTTAACCTTATCCGAAATGACACGGCGTATCAATTTGCCGCAATAAAATATTATTGCTTTCATTCGCAAGCATTTCATTCTCGCGCCGGGTACTTATCATTACCTGAGTCACTGACAGACTCTGTCATCAGAAACGCTTTTTTTAGCCAAAAGCGAAAAATAATATCACCGACAAAAGTAAGGACATGCGCTATACTTGCCGCCTTTTTCGACAACCTGTCGATTTTTGGCGGGCCTCATTGCCGCCGGTTCGCACTATTTTGAGGAGAACACCATGTCACTGCCACACTGCCCGAAATGCAACTCTGAATATACCTATGAAGATAACGGTATGTTCATCTGCCCGGAATGCGCTCACGAATGGAACAACGCAGAACCCGTAGCCGAGAGCGATGAGCTGATCGTTAAAGATGCCAACGGCAACCTGCTGGCGGATGGCGATAACGTCACCGTCATTAAAGACCTGAAGGTCAAAGGCAGCTCTTCTATGCTGAAGATCGGCACCAAAGTGAAGGGCATCCGTCTGGTCGAGGGCGACCACAACATCGACTGCAAAATTGACGGCTTCGGCCCGATGAAGCTCAAATCCGAGTTCGTTAAGAAGAACTGATTTGTCTTTTATAGGCCCGGCAAGCGAAGCGCCGCCGGGCCTGCCGTCACTGTCATCGCTTTCACCTCAACTCTTCAAACTCCCGCAACCAACACTTAACCTAAATGTCACATTGATCCGCCAGCATGAGGCCACATTTGAATTGAGGCCTTACCCATGCACACTGTCATCCGCGTCGAGAAGCTGAGCAAAACCTTTCATCACAACAAGGCTCTGCATGCCGTTGATCTGACCGTCCAGCAGGGCGAAATGGTAGCGCTGCTGGGGCCGTCCGGTTCAGGTAAATCCACCCTTCTGCGCCACTTAAGCGGCCTCATCACCTGCGACAAAACCTCAGAAAGCCACGTTGAGCTGCTGGGCAATACCGTGCAGCGCGCGGGCCGTCTGGCGAGTGATATTCGCAAAAGCCGCGCCCAGACCGGCTACATCTTCCAGCAGTTCAACCTGGTGAACCGCCTGACGGTGCTGGAGAACGTGCTGATTGGCGCGCTCGGCAGCACCCCGTTCTGGCGCACCTGTCTGCGCTGGTTCTCCCCGTCCCAGAAGCAAGAAGCTCTGCAGGCACTCACCCGCGTCGGCATGGCCCATTTCGCCCACCAGCGCGTCTCCACCCTGTCCGGTGGACAGCAGCAGCGCGTGGCGATTGCCCGGGCGCTGATGCAGAAAGCCAAAATCATTCTCGCCGATGAGCCGATTGCCTCGCTGGACCCGGAGTCGGCCCGCATCGTCATGGAAACCCTGCGCGACATTAACCGCAAGGACGGCATCACCGTGGTGGTCACGCTGCACCAGGTGGATTACGCCCTGCGCTACTGCGAGCGCATCGTCGCCCTGCGTCAGGGGCACGTCTTCTTCGATGGCGCCAGCCACCAGTTTGATAACGAACGTTTTGATCATCTCTACCGCAGCATTAACCGCGTCGAAGAGAGCGCGCAGGCTGCTTAACGTCCCCACAATGAGGAATGGAAATGAGCTATAAGACGGTTGCCGCGCTGGCCTTCACCAGCATGTTCAGCATCAGCACCCTGTTCAGCCCGGCGTTTGCAGAGGAGCAGGAAAAGGCGCTGAATTTCGGCATTATTTCGACGGAATCACAGCAAAACCTGAAGCCACAGTGGGAACCCTTCCTGAAGGACATGGAAAGCAAGCTGGGGATCAAAGTGAACGCCTTCTTCGCCCCGGACTACGCGGGCATCATCCAGGGGATGCGCTTTAACAAAGTGGATATCGCCTGGTACGGCAACCTCTCGGCGATGGAAGCGGTGGATCGTGCCAACGGTCAGGTCTTTGCGCAAACCGTGGCCGCCGACGGCTCCCCGGGTTACTGGAGCGTGCTGATCGTCAACAAAGAGAGCCCGATCAACAACCTCAACGACATGCTCGCCAAACGTAAAGAGCTCACCTTTGGCAACGGCGATCCCAACTCCACGTCGGGCTTCCTGGTGCCGGGCTATTACGTCTTCGCCAAAAACAATGTCTCCACCAGCGAATTCAAACGCACGGTCAACGCCGGGCACGAAACCAACGCCCTGGCCGTCGCCAACAAACAGGTGGATGTTGCCACCAACAACACCGAAAACCTCGACAAGCTGAAGACCTCCGCGCCGGACAAGCTGAAAGAACTGAAGGTGATCTGGAAATCTCCGCTGATCCCGGGGGACCCGATTGTGTGGCGTAAAAACCTCTCCGAAAGCACCAAGGAGAAGGTGTACGACTTCTTTATGAACTACGGCAAAACCGCGGAAGAGAAAACCGTGCTGGAACGCCTGGGCTGGGCGCCGTTCCGCGCCTCCAGCGACCTGCAGCTGGTGCCGATTCGCCAGCTGGCGCTGTTCAAACAGATCCAGGGCGTGAAGGACAACAAGACGCTGAAAGAGGAAGAGAAGAACAGCAAGCTGTCTGAAATTCAGGCGCAGCTGGACGATCTCGACCGCCTGACCGCCGCGCTGGGCGCGATGACCAGCGTGACCAAAGCGGTGCAGTGATTACGTTCCCTCTCCCTTGAGGGAGAGGGAGAACAGATTAAGGAGCACACATGCAAACCATCACTCTCCCACCGCCAAAGCGCAGCTGGTTCTCGCTGATCAGCTGGGCCATCCTGCTGGCGGTGCTGGTTGTCTCCTGGAAGGGCGCGGAAATGGCCCCGCTGACGCTGATCCAGGACTCCGGCAACATGGCGACCTTCGCCGCCGACTTCTTCCCGCCGGACTTCAGCCAGTGGCAGGACTACCTCGGCGAGATGGCCGTCACGCTGCAAATCGCCGTCTGGGGCACCGCCCTGGCCGTGGTGCTCTCCATTCCGTTTGGCCTGATGAGCGCCGACAACATTGTGCCGTGGTGGATTTACCAGCCGGTGCGCCGCCTGATGGACGCCTGCCGCGCCATCAACGAAATGGTCTTTGCGATGCTGTTCGTGGTCGCCGTCGGTCTCGGTCCCTTCGCCGGGGTGCTGGCGCTTTTTATTCACACCACCGGCGTGCTCTCCAAGCTGCTTTCGGAAGCGGTAGAAGCCATTGAGCCCGGCCCGGTCGAAGGCATTCGCGCCACCGGTGCCAACAAAATTGAAGAAATTCTTTACGGCGTGCTGCCCCAGGTGATGCCGCTACTCATCTCCTACTCCCTCTACCGCTTTGAGTCCAACGTCCGCTCCGCCACCGTTGTCGGCATGGTGGGCGCAGGCGGGATTGGCGTCACTTTGTGGGAAGCGATTCGCGGTTTCCAGTTCCAGCAAACCTGCGCCCTGATGGTGCTCATCATCATCACCGTCAGCCTGCTGGACTTCCTCTCTCAACGTTTGCGTAAGCACTTCATCTGAGAAGCGAGGCTTTGATTTGTATGCACTTATCCAGACATCCGACCAGTTACCCCACCCGCTGGCAAGAGATTGCGGCAAAGCTCGAAGTGGAGCTGCGCACGCACTACCGCTGCGGGGATTATCTGCCTGCGGAACAGCAGCTTGCCGATCGCTATGAAGTCAACCGTCACACCCTGCGGCGGGCCATTGACCAGCTGGTGGAGCGCGGTTGGGTACAGCGCCGCCAGGGCGTCGGCGTGCTGGTGCTGATGCGCCCGTTCGACTACCCGCTCAACGCCCAGGCGCGTTTCAGCCAGAACCTGCTGGATCAGGGCAGCCACCCCACCAGCGAAAAGCTGCTCTCGGTGCTGCGTCCGGCCTCCAGTCACGTGGCGGATGCGCTGGGGATCCAGGAGGGAGACAACGTCATCCACCTGCGCACCCTGCGCCGGGTTAACGGTATCCCCCTCTGCCAGATCGACCACTACTTCGCGGATCTGGCCCTCTGGCCGGTGCTGCAACATTTCACCAGCGGCTCGCTGCATGACTTTCTGCAGGATGCCACGGGCATTGCGCTCAAACGCACCCAGACGCGCATCAGCGCCCGTCGCGCCCAGGCCAAAGAGAGCAAGGTGCTGGAGATCCCCAACATGGCGCCCCTGCTCTGCGTGCGCACCCTTAACCACCGTGACGGCGAGGTGAATGCGACGGAGTACTCCGTCAGCCTGACCCGCGCCGACATGATTGAATTCACCATGGAGCACTGAATGCATTTCGATACCTCCACCCGCCAGCACTGGATGGCCGTGCTCGCCCACAGCCAGCCTGCGGCGCTTGCCGCGCGGATGTCGGCGCTGAGCCTGTCGCCCGCTTATGAACTGATCCGCGCCCCGGAAACCGGACTGGTGCAGATCCAGGCGCGGATGGGCGGCACCGGGGCCCGCTACTTTGCCGGCGATGCCACCCTGACCCGCGCCGTGGTGCGTCTTGCCAGCGGCACCCTCGGCTACAGCTACCTGCTCGGGCGTAACAAACCCCACGCCGAGCAGTGCGCCGTTGTGGATGCCCTGCTGCAGGAAGCCCCCCATTTTCAGGCCCTGATGGAAACCGTTATTGCCCCGCTGGATGCCGACCGCGCCGCACGCCTTGCCGCCCGTCAGGCCGAAGTGAACACCAGCCGGGTCGACTTCTTTACGCTCGTTCGCGGAGACAACGCATGACACTTCACCCCGCTTTTACCCTTGCCGTGCAGGATGCCCAGCACAGTTTTCGTCGTCTGCTGAAAGCGATGAGCGAGCCGGGCGTCATCGTCTCGCTGCATCAGCTTAAGCATGGCTGGCAGCCGCTGAACCTCGCCACCACCAGCGTGCTGCTGACCCTGGCCGATAACGACACCCCGGTCTGGCTGTCGGGCTCCGTCAGCAACGATATCGTCAGCAGCAACCTGCGTTTTCATACCAGCGCCCCGCTGGTGGAGCAGCCGCAGCAGGCGGTGTTCGCCGTCGCCGACGAGCAGATCGGCCACGAGCAGCTCAACGCCCTGAGCGAGGGCAGCGCTGTGGCGCCGGAGACCAGCGCGACCCTGATTTTGCAGGTCTCCAGCCTGAGCGGCGGACGCATGCTGCGCCTGACCGGGGCCGGCATCGCCGAGGAGCGGATGGTCGCCCCGCAGTTGCCGGAGTGCATCATTCACGAGCTGACCGAGCGCCCGCACCCGTTCCCGCTGGGGATCGACCTGCTGCTGACCTGCGGCGAGCGCCTGCTGGCGATCCCGCGAACCACCCACGTGGAGGTGTGCTGATGTACGTTGCCGTCAAAGGGGGCGAGAAGGCGATCGCCGCCGCCCACGCGTTGCAGGAACACAGACGCCGGGGCGATGAGCAGATCCCCGAGCTGAGCGTCGCCCAGATTGAACAGCAGTTGAACCTGGCCGTTGACCGGGTAATGACCGAAGGCGGCATCGCCGATCGCGAGCTGGCAGCCCTGGCGCTGAAGCAGGCCAGCGGTGATAACGTCGAGGCCATCTTCCTGCTGCGCGCTTACCGTACTACGCTGGCGAAGCTGGCGGTGAGCGAGCCGATCAACACCGCGGAGATGCGCCTGGAGCGCCGTATTTCGGCGGTCTATAAAGACATTCCCGGCGGCCAGCTGCTTGGCCCGACCTACGACTACACTCACCGCCTGCTCGATTTCACCCTGCTGGCAAATGGCGAAACCCCTCGCCTTACCCCCTCAAACACCGAGCAGGACGCCGCGCCGCACGTTTTTAGCCTGCTGGCCAACCAGGGGCTGGCGAAAGCGGAAGAGGATTGCGGCGATGAGCCAGACGACATCACCCGCACGCCGCCGGTTTACCCCTGTTCACGCTCATCGCGCCTGCAGCAGCTGATGCGTGGCGATGAGGGCTATCTGCTGGCGCTGGCCTACTCCACCCAGCGTGGCTATGGCCGTAACCACCCCTTTGCCGGAGAGATCCGCAGCGGCTATATCGACATCAATATTGTGCCGGAAGAGCTGGGATTTGCGGTAAACGTCGGTGAAATGCTGATGACCGAGTGCGAAATGGTAAACGGCTTCGTTACCCCGGATAACGACGCGCCGCACTTCACCCGCGGCTACGGTCTGGTGTTCGGCATGGGCGAGCGCAAGGCGATGGCGATGGCGCTGGTTGACCGCGCCCTTCAGGCCCCCGACTACGACGAGAACATTACAGGCCCGGCGCAGGACGAGGAGTTTGTGCTGGCCCACGCGGATAACGTTGAGGCCGCAGGCTTTGTCTCGCACCTCAAGCTGCCGCACTACGTCGATTTCCAGGCTGAACTGGAGCTGCTTAAACGTCTGCAACAGGAGCGCGACAATGGCTAACCTCAGCGGCTACAACTTTGCTTATCTGGATGAGCAAACCAAACGCATGATCCGCCGCGCCATTTTAAAAGCGGTGGCCATCCCCGGCTATCAGGTGCCGTTCGGTGGCCGTGAAATGCCCATGCCCTACGGCTGGGGCACCGGCGGGATTCAGATCACCGCCAGCGTGATTGGCGAAGCGGATGTGCTGAAGGTGATTGACCAGGGGGCGGACGACACTACCAACGCCGTCTCGATCCGCCAGTTCTTTACGCGCGTGACGGGGGTGAACACCACCGAGCGCACCGAAGACGCCACGCTGATCCAGACCCGCCACCGCATCCCGGAGACCCCGCTCGTTGAAGATCAGATTTTGATTTTCCAGGTGCCGATCCCCGAACCGCTGCGCTTTATCGAGCCGCGCGAAACCGAAACCCGCACCATGCACGCCCTGGAAGAGTACGGCGTAATGCAGGTGAAGCTGTATGAGGATATCGCCCGCTTCGGCCATATCGCCACCACCTACGCCTACCCGGTGAAGGTCAACGGGCGCTACGTGATGGACCCGTCGCCAATCCCGAAGTTCGATAACCCGAAGATGGACATGATGCCCGCCCTGCAACTCTTTGGCGCCGGGCGCGAAAAACGCATCTACGCCGTGCCGCCCTACACGCGGGTTGAGAGCCTCGACTTTGACGATCACCCGTTTACGGTGCAGGAGTGGGATGAGCCGTGCGCCATCTGCGGGTCGAAGCACAGCTATCTCGACGAAGTGGTGCTGGATGACACCGGCAAACGGATGTTTGTCTGCTCCGATACCGATTTTTGCCGCCAACAGAGCGAGGCCAACAGCCAATGAAACCGCTGCTTTCGGTCAATAACCTGACCCACCTTTATGCGCCAGGCAAAGGCTTCAGCGACGTGTCGTTTGACCTGTGGCCGGGGGAAGTGCTGGGGATTGTCGGCGAGTCCGGCTCCGGTAAAACCACCCTGCTGAAATCCCTCTCGGCGCGCCTGACGCCGCAGAACGGCGACATTCTCTATGACGGCCACTCGCTGTATGGCCTGAGCGAGGCCGAGCGCCGTCGCCTGCTGCGCACCGAGTGGGGCGTGGTGCATCAGCATCCGATGGATGGCCTGCGCCGCCAGGTGTCGGCGGGGGGCAACATCGGCGAACGGCTGATGGCGACCGGCGCGCGCCATTACGGCGACATCCGCGCGACGGCGAAACAGTGGCTGGAGGAGGTAGAGATCCCGGCGTCGCGTATCGACGACCTGCCCACCACCTTCTCCGGCGGGATGCAGCAGCGCCTGCAGATCGCCCGCAACCTGGTTACCCATCCGAAGCTGGTCTTTATGGATGAACCCACCGGCGGGCTGGACGTGTCGGTGCAGGCCCGCCTGCTGGATCTGCTCCGCGGTCTGGTGGTGGAGCTGAACCTGGCAGTGGTGATTGTCACCCATGATTTAGGCGTCGCCCGCCTGCTAGCGGACCGTCTGCTGGTGATGAAGAGCGGCGAGGTGGTGGAAAGTGGGCTGACCGACCGGGTGCTCGACGATCCCCATCATCCCTACACCCAGCTGCTGGTGTCATCGGTATTGCAGAACTGATTTTGCTGTTGCCGGGTGGCGGCTTCGCCTGACCCGGCCTACGGACCGCGCTCTTTGTAGGCCGGGTAAGCGAAGCGCCACCCGGCAAGAAAACGCCACGAGGCCAAGATGATCCACGTACAAAACGTAAGTAAGACCTTTGTGCTCCACCAGCAAAACGGCGTGCGCCTGCCGGTGCTGCAGAATGCCTCTCTGAAAGTGAACAGCGGCGAATGTGTGGTGCTGCATGGCCACTCCGGCAGCGGCAAATCGACCCTGCTGCGCTCGCTGTATGCCAACTACCTGCCGGACGAAGGCCATATCCATGTGCGCCACGGCGACGAATGGGTCGATCTGGTGCAGGCTCCGGCGCGTAAGGTGCGGGATGTCAGGCGCACCACCATTGGCTGGGTCAGCCAGTTTTTACGGGTGATCCCGCGCGTTCCGGCGCTGGAGGTGGTGATGCAGCCGCTGCTGGATCTCGGCGTGCCGCGGGACACCTGCGCCGCCAAAGCCGCCAGCCTGCTGACGCGCCTGAACGTGCCGGAACGTCTGTGGCATCTCGCCCCCTCCACTTTTTCCGGCGGCGAGCAGCAGCGGGTCAACATCGCCCGCGGCTTTATCGTCGATTACCCGATTTTACTGCTCGATGAACCGACCGCCTCGCTGGATGCCAAAAACAGCGCAGCGGTTATTGAACTGATCGAAGAGGCCAAAGCGCGTGGCGCGGCGATCGTCGGGATCTTCCACGACGACGCGGTGCGGGATCGCGTGGCGGATCGTCTGCACCCGATGGGGATCACCGCATGATCGTCAATAACGTAAAACTGGTGCTGGAAAACGAGGTCGTTGACGGCTCCATCGACATTCAGGACGGCATCATTCGCGCCTTTGCCGAAACCCAAAGCCACCTGCCGGAAGCGATGGACGGTGAAGGCGGCTGGCTGCTGCCAGGGCTGATTGAGCTGCACACCGACAACATGGACAAGTTCTTCACCCCGCGACCCAAAGTCGACTGGCCCGCCCATTCGGCGATGAGCAGCCACGACGGGATGATGGTCGCCAGCGGCATCACCACGGTGCTGGATGCGGTGGCGATTGGCGACGTGCGCGACGGCGGCGATCGTCTGGAGAATCTGGAGAAGATGATCAACGCCGTGGAGGAGACGCAGAAGCGCGGCCTTAACCGCGCCGAGCACCGCCTGCACCTGCGCTGCGAGCTGCCTCATCACACCACCCTGCCGCTGTTCGAAAAGCTGGTGAACCGTGAGCCGGTGACCCTGGTGTCGCTGATGGATCACTCTCCGGGCCAGCGCCAGTTCGCTAACATCGAAAAGTATCGCGAATATTATCAGGGCAAATATGCCCTCAACGACGCGCAGATGGCGCGTTACGAAGAGGAACAGCTTCAGCTTGCTGCCCGCTGGTCGCAGCCCAACCGCCAGGCCATCGCCGCCCTCTGCCGGGCGCGCAATATCGCCCTCGCCAGCCATGATGACGCCACCGCGGAACACGTGCTTGAATCCCGGCAGCTTGGCAGCGTGATCGCCGAATTTCCTACTACGTTCGAGGCCGCAGAGGCCTCCCGCCAGCACGGAATGAACGTGCTGATGGGTGCGCCGAACATCGTGCGCGGCGGGTCGCACTCCGGCAACGTGGCGGCAAGCCAGCTGGCATCGCTCGGGCTGCTGGATATTCTGTCTTCCGATTACTACCCCGCCAGCCTGCTGGATGCGGCGTTCCGGGTGGCGGACAACGAGGAGAATCGTTTTACCCTGCCGCAGGCGATCCGCCTGGTGACGAAGAACCCGGCGCAGGCGCTCAACCTGCACGATCGCGGGGTGATTGGCGAAGGCAAGCGGGCGGACCTGGTGCTGGCGCACCGTAAAGGCGAGCACATTCATATCGACCACGTCTGGCGTCAGGGAAAAAGGGTGTTCTGATGGGAAGAGTGATCTGGTTAATGGGGCCTTCCGGCTCCGGAAAAGACAGCCTGCTGGCGGCGTTGCGCGAGCAGCCCCATCCACAACTGCTGGTGGCGCACCGCTACATCACGCGCACCGCTACTGCCGGGAGCGAAAACCACATCGCCCTCAGCGAGTCGGAGTTTTTTACCCGCGCGGGGCAGCACCTGTTTGCCCTGAGCTGGCACGCTAACGGCTATTATTATGGGGTGGGCCTGGAGATCGATCTCTGGCTGCACGCCGGATTTGACGTGGTGGTGAATGGTTCGCGCGCCCATCTGCCCCAGGCGCAGGCGCGCTATGCCGGGGCGTTGCTGCCGATCTGCCTGCAGGTGTCGCCGGAGATCCTACGTAGCCGACTGCAGGCGCGTGGGCGGGAGAGCGCTAAAGAGATCGACCAGCGGCTGGCGCGCGCCGCCCGTTATACGCCGTCCGACTGCCCGATCCTTAACAATGACGGCAGTTTGCACCAGTCTGTCGACAACTTCCTTTCACTCATTAGCCAGAAGGAGAAAAACCATGCCTGAGTGCGAGTTGCGTCCCGCCACCGCGGAGGACGTTGACGCGGTCTATGGCCTGATCTGTGAGTTAAAACAGGCGGAGCTTGACCGTTCGGCGTTCCATGCGGGGTTCACGGCCAATCTGCAGGATCACAATATGCGTTACCAGCTGGCCGAACAGGATGGACACATCATCGGAATGATCGGCCTGCACATGCAGTTTCACCTGCATCACGCCAACTGGATCGGCGAGATCCAGGAGCTGGTGGTGATGCCGCAGGCGCGTGGTCTGAAGGTCGGCAGCCAGTTGCTGGCCTGGGCGGAAGAAGAGGCCCGCCACGCCGGGGCGGAGATGACCGAGCTCTCCACCAGCGTAAAGCGTCTCGATGCGCACCGCTTTTATCTTCGTGAAGGGTATACCCAGAGCCACTTCCGCTTCACCAAACCTCTGTAAGGAGGCATCATGAGTCTGACCATTACGTTAACGGGAACCGGTGGCGCCCAGCTGGTGCCCGCTTTTGGCTGCGACTGTCCGGCCTGCCGCCGGGCGCGTTTGCAGGAAGATTATCGCCGTCGCCCCTGTAGCGCGGTGGTCAAATTCAATGATGCGGTGACGCTGCTGGATGCCGGGATCCCACACCTGATGGACGACTGGACTGCGGGCAGTTTTCAGCAGATTTTACTCACCCATTACCATATGGATCATGTCCAGGGGCTGTTTCCGCTGCGCTGGGGGATGGGGGCGACCATTCCGGTCTACGGCCCGCCAGATGAAGCCGGGTGCGACGATCTCTTTAAACATCCCGGCCTTCTCGACTTTAGCCATACTCTCGAGCCGTTTGTGGTCTTTGAACTCCAGGGCCTGCGGGTGACGCCGCTGCCGCTCAACCATTCGAAGCTGACTTTTGGCTATCTGCTGGAGAGCGCCCACAGCCGCGTGGCCTGGCTCTCCGATACCGCCGGGCTGCCGGAGAAAACGGTGAAGTTTCTGCTCAACAACCAGCCGCAGGCGATCGTGATTGACTGTAGCCATGCGCCGCAGGATGAGACGCCGCGCAACCACTGCGATCTGAATACGGTTATCGCGCTCAATCAGGTGATTGGCTGCCCGCAGGTGATCCTGACCCATATCAGCCATGAGTTTGACGTGTGGATGATGGACAACCCGCTCCCTGTGGGGTTTGAGGCGGGGTATGACGGGATGGTGCTGGCGCTGGACTGAAGCATTGCCGGGTGGCGGCTACGCCTTACCCGGCCTGGGAAACCGTAGGCCCGTGCAAGCGAAGCGCCGCCGGACACTGGCATTACCGCCGATCGTAATCCTCTTCCAGCCTGCGCTCGTCATCTTCTAAGCGACGCCGATCCTCATCCAGCTGGCGCTGACGCTCATCCAGACGACGACGGCGATCGTCCAGCTGGCGCTGGCGCTCTTCATACTGCCGGTTATCGCTGCTACGACGCCGATCGTAACGGTCATCGTCATCGTTATTGCGGTCGCTGTTGGGGTTGTAGGCGTCGTTAATGGCCTGCTGAATATTGCCGATGGTGTCGTCAACAATATCAGCGTGAGCCAGATGACTGGTTAAAGAGAGCAAACCCAATAACAGGGCGGTAGAGTATTGTTTCATAAAGCCAGTCTCGCAGGTGAGCTGGCTTTACAGTAATAAACAGCGGGTGGAGCGAGTAGCGGAGGAATCTCAAATGCTGTAGGGGGAAGTTTCTTCCATAAGGTGATTCGCACGTTGCCTGTTCTCGGCCACTAAAACAACGCGATGGCATTTTTGGTCAGGCGAAACACTCCAGATACGCTCCTCAGGAATACAGCCGCCATCGTAAATCACTTTACTGCCATCATAAGGCCAAAATGCGCCTTGCTCGGCATCCAGTACGAACACAGCGATTTGATCCGATTCACGGGCAATCTTTTGCCAAAGCATTTTACCGCCTTCGTACTGATCAAAATCGCTTATTAGCGTAATACCGCACTGGAGGATTAATGCCTCATAAAGTCGGGTTGCCAGCCCTTTATCCCGCTCGCCAGGATCAACACAGACGCCTTCAACCTGAAGGACGTGGGCATCTTCCCAGCAGCGTTCAACGGCAACGATATCTTTACCGAGTGCAGGTTTGCGCTGTAAATCCAGCGCTGCCACAACCCGATGTCGCGGTATGCCCTCAAAGATTTCGATATCCGCTTCAATGATTGCCGCGCGAGGCGTCTGGGGATCATAGATGACATGCAGCAATCGCCCTGAGAGTTCAATCTCTTCCACCCGCGTAAAGGCGCGCGCGACTGTCATCGGGCTATAGGTTGTAGGCATCACGATCATATGTGAGTCCCCTCTCGTCACAGTACCGGCATAAGTCCTTTTATATCCTAATCCGCTCATTTTTGCGCAAATTAACATCACTAATGCAGCGGTTACGATTGATTAATTCTTAAACATGGCACCGATTTTTTGCAGCGCCTGTGCCAGCTGCGCACGGGTAAAAGGCTTGCGCAGCAGCTCCACGTCCGGCAGTTGTGGATTATGTGCCGGGCGCAGATCCTGGCCGCTCATCAATAGCACGGGGAGATGCGGGAACTGCTGGCGGACCTGCTGGATCACCTCCGCGCCGCTCAGGGTGCCGGGAAGCATTAAGTCGCTGATAAAGATCTCAATATCCGACGATGCGCTCAGCATTTGCAGCGCCTGCTCGCCGGTTTCCGCCTCCAGCGTCAGGTAGCCCAGCTGGTGCAGCTGTTCGCACAGAGTCTGGCGGACATCGCTCTGGTCGTCCAGCACCAGTACCAGCCGGTCGCTTCGTACCGCTGCGGCGGCCGCCAGCGTCTCTGGCTGGGGAAGTGCCTGCTGGGTGGCGCGGGGCAGATGCAGCCGTACGGTGGTGCCCTGTCCGGGCGCACTTTCGATCTCCACCCGCCCGCCGGACTGGCGCACAAAGCCATACACCATCGACAGCCCCAGCCCGCTGCCGCTGCCGGTCTGCTTGGTGGTGAAGAAGGGTTCGAAGACCCGGGATTTGATGGCCTGCGACATCCCGCAGCCGTGGTCGATCACCTCCAGCGCCACCATATCCTGCCTGCGTCCGTCGCTGCGGGTGACGCGCTGGTTCCAGGTGCGGATTTTTATCACTCCACTTTGCCCTTCCATCGCATCCCGGGCGTTCATCACCAGGTTGATAATGGCGTTTTCCAGCTGGCTGATGTCAATCCACGCCGGCCAGGCCGGGGTCTGCGCTTCGATCTCCAGCGAAAGGGTGGCGGGCAGGGAGTGACGCATCAGCTCGGCCAGGTTTTCCAGCAGGGGTTTCATCTCCACCGCGTGCGGGTTCAGGGACTGTTTGCGGGAGAAGGCCAGCAGGCGCTGGGTTAACAGCGCCCCGCGCTCGGCGGCCTTCAGCGCGCGGCTAATGCGCGGCGCATCCGGCGAATGGGGATCGGCCAGCTCCAGACTGCCGATGATCACCGCCAGCAGGTTATTGAAATCATGCGCCAGCCCGCCCGTCAGCTGACCCACCGCCTTCATCTTCTGGCTGTGGAGCAGCGCCTCCTCCAGCCCCTGACGTTCAATGCGATCCACCTCCATCTGGGAGGTTTTCTCTTTCAGCAGCCGGGTGGTGTGCTCCAGCGAGGCGGTATTGCGGGCAAAGACGTTGAATGCCCGCGCCAGCTCGCCCAGCTCATCCCGGCGTTGCAGCGCAGGCACCGAGACATCCTGTTCCCCGTGGGCCAGCCGCGACATCGCCCGGGAGATGGCGGTCAGGTTGGTGCCCAGGTTGCGGTAGATATACCAGCAGGCAAAGGCGGTAATGATCAGCGCCAGCACGGCGGAAAGGGTAATAAAGACGCTGATGGAGCGCAGCTCCTGATGGCTCTGGGCGGTACGCAGCTGCGAGGCCTGCGCTACCTGCTCCACATACTGATTGATATCGCGGTTGAGGATCGCCACCAGCGCTTTGATGTGAAACATATACCAGCTGATCGACAGATCGCTCTCTTCCAGCTGCCGGGAGAGCGGGCCGAGCTTGTTCAGCTCGGCGTTAAAATCGGGCAGCACAAAGCCCACCACCGGCTGGGTGGCCCGAGGGGGCAGCATCGCCGTCACCGTATCAAGCTGCTGGATGGTCGCTCGCGGCGAAGGAGTTTCGATGGCGGCGACGATCAGCCGGTCCATCTCGCTGAGCAGGCGGGCATCGGGTACGTTGCTGGCGTAGCGCCGGTTGATCTCCTGGAGATGGCGGAGATAGCTCTGGCTCTGGTAGAGCGCGCTGAGCAGGGCATTACGCTCCAGGTGGCGTCGCTGCCCGCGCTCCAGCATCCCGGTCACGCTTTGTTGCAGTTCGTTGCTGCGCCGGATGATCCGCGCCACCAGCGCGGGCTCCTGCTGCGCCAGCGGCGCATCGGCAAGCTGCGCCAGTGAATGGCCCAGCGCCGTCTGGGTCTGCTTTAGCCGGTTGGCTTCGTCTTTATATTCCAGCGCCCCTACCACCTGCGACAAACGTACCGCCGCCGTCGCCACGTTGGCGGTTTCCCGCGACAAATTCATGCTGCCGGTCATGTCGTCCAGCGTCTGGCGCTGCACCTGCTCCTGAATATGGCTGGCGTGGCGAAAGCCCAGCACCGCCACGCCGCTGACCATTAACGTCACCGCCACCACCAGCAGATTGAAGATCAGCAGGCGGCCACGGGCGCTGGCGAAGAAGGGGGGACGGCGTGAGGGCATGTTGGCTCCGTGGCGTAACTGTGATCCACATTAACTATTCATAACTATGACAAATATGAACGACTTCTGACATTTTGCATTTACCAGGCTGTGATGAAGTGCGGATATCGAACGTCACAGGAGATCCGCCATGAGCAGGACCCCGGTTTTAGAGATGCGCAACATTGCCAAAACCTTTGGCAGCTTTCACGCGCTGAAGGGTGTGGATCTGACGGTCTTCCCCGGTGAGATCCACGCGCTAATGGGTGAAAACGGCGCCGGAAAAAGTACGTTGATGAAAATTCTCGCCGGGGCTTACATCGCCACCAGCGGCGAGATCCTGATCGACGGCAAGCCGTTTCACATCAAAGGCCCGAAAGATGCCCTGGCGGCAGGCATCACCCTGATTTATCAGGAGATGCAGCTGGCACCAAACCTGACCGTGGCCGAAAACATCTTCCTCGGCAGCGAGCTGTCGCGCGGCGGGCTGGTGCAGCGTAAAGAGATGGCGGCCCAGGCCCAGGCGGTAATTGACCGGCTCGGCGCCCAGTTTAAGGCCACCGATCTGGTGATGAAGCTGACCATCGCCGAGCAGCAGCAGGTGGAGATCGCCCGCGCGCTGCACCGCAACAGCCGCATTCTGGTGATGGATGAACCCACCGCCGCCCTCTCCTCTCGCGAAACCCATCGTCTGTTTGAACTGATTTTGCGCCTGCGCGATGAAGGGATGGCGATCATCTACATCAGCCACCGCATGGCGGAGGTATATGAGCTGTCGGATCGCGTCAGCGTGCTGCGTGACGGCCAGTACGTCGGCAGCCTGACCCGGGACAAGCTCAACGCTGCTGAACTGGTGCGGATGATGGTCGGTCGTCCGTTGAGCGATCTGTTCAATAAAGAGCGCGATATCCCTCTCGGCAGCCCGCGCCTGAATGTCCACCATCTCACCGACGGTAGCAAAGTGCAGCCCTGTAGCCTGCTGGTGCGCTCCGGTGAAATCGTCGGGCTCGCCGGGCTGGTGGGGGCCGGGCGCTCGGAGTTGGCCCAGCTGATTTTTGGCGTGCGCAAGGCCACCGGCGGCATGATTGAGGTGGATGGCGAGCCGGTGGTGATCCACTCTCCGCGTGCTGCCATTGAGCACGGCATCGGTTTTTTAACCGAGAACCGCAAGGAGCAAGGGCTGTTCCTTGAGCTGGCGGCGCAGGAGAACATCACCATGGCGACGCTGGAGCGCGACGCCACCTTCGGCATGCTGAACCGCAAAAAAGCGCAGTCGATCTCCGATGACGCCATCGCCCTGCTCAACATTCGCGTGCCGCATTCGCAGGTGCGGGCGGGCGGTCTCTCCGGCGGCAATCAGCAGAAGCTGCTCATCTCCCGCTGGGTGGCGATTGGCCCGCGCATTCTGATCCTCGACGAGCCGACCCGCGGCGTGGATGTCGGCGCCAAAAGCGAGATCTACCGGATCATGAACCAGATGGCGCGTAAAGGGGTGGCGATCCTGATGATCTCCAGCGAACTGCCGGAAGTGGTGGGCATGAGCGATCGCGTCTATGTGATGCGCGAAGGGAGCATTGCCGGCGAACTCCATCGGGCCGATATCACCCAAGAAAACATCATGACGCTGGCAACCGGCGTCAACGACTCTCATCACCAGGCGGTAAAATCATGAGCCAACAAAATAGTCCGCAACAGGTGGCCAAAGCGGCCTCCGCCAAAAAAATGCTGATGGGCGATCTGATGCAAACCATCGGGATCCTGCCGATATTGATCCTGATTGTCGCCGTCTTTGGCTTTATCGCCCCTAACTTTTTTACCGAAAGCAACTTGCTGAACATTACCCGTCAGGCCTCCATCAATATCGTGCTGGCGGCGGGGATGACCTTCATCATTCTGACCGGCGGCATCGACCTCTCGGTGGGCTCGATTCTGGGCACCACCGCGGTGGCGGCGATGGTGGTGTCGCTGATGCCGGAGCTCTCCATGCTCTCGGTCCCGGCGGCCCTGATGCTCGGGCTGGTGCTGGGCACCATCAACGGGGCGCTGGTGGCCTTTGCCGGATTGCCCCCCTTTATCGTCACGCTCGGCACCTACACGGCGCTGCGCGGGGCGGCCTACCTGCTGGCGGACGGCACCACGGTGATTAACTCCAGCATCAGCTTTGAGTGGATCGGCAATAACTACCTTGGGCCGGTGCCGTGGCTGGTAGTGATCGCCCTCGCGGTCATCGTCATCTGCTGGTTCATCCTGCGCCGCACCACCCTCGGGGTACACATTTACGCGGTGGGCGGCAACATGCAGGCGGCGCGCTTAACAGGCATCAAGGTCTGGATGGTACTGCTGTTTGTCTACGGCATGAGCGGCCTGCTCTCGGGTCTGGGCGGAGTGATGAGCGCCTCGCGGCTCTACAGCGCCAACGGCAACCTCGGCACCGGCTATGAGCTGGACGCCATCGCCGCGGTGATCCTCGGCGGTACCAGCTTTGTCGGCGGCATCGGCACCATCACCGGCACGCTGGTGGGGGCGCTGATTATCGCCACCCTTAACAACGGCATGACGCTGATGGGCGTCTCCTATTTCTGGCAACTGGTGATCAAAGGGGCGGTGATCATCATTGCGGTACTGATCGACAAATACCGTACCCGACACCATCAAAGTGCATAACAACAATACCCTACATAACGAGGACGAAAAATATGCGTTTAAAACCTCTTGTTACCGCGCTCTGTGCTGGCGCACTGCTTGCAGCAACCCCGTTTGTCCAGGCCAAAGAGCTGAAGTCCATCGGCGTGACGGTGGGTGACCTGGCGAACCCGTTCTTTGTGCAGATCACCAAAGGGGCGGAGCTGGAAGCACGCAAACTGGCGGGAGATAATGTGAAAGTGACGCTGGTCTCCAGCGGTTACGATCTCGGCCAGCAGGTGTCGCAGATTGATAACTTCATCGCCGCTAAGGTCGATATGATCATTCTTAACGCCGCAGACTCGAAGGGGATCGGCCCGGCGGTGAAGCGCGCGAAAGATGCCGGGATCGTGGTGGTGGCGGTTGACGTGGCGGCAGAAGGCGCCGATGCGACCATCACCTCCAACAACACCCAGGCGGGCGAGATGGCCTGTAAGTTGATTACCGACCGTCTGAAAGGCAAAGGCAACGTGGTGATCATCAACGGACCGCCGGTCTCTGCGGTACAGAACCGCGTGGAAGGGTGCCAGACCGAATTTAAAAAACATCCGGATATCAAGGTGCTCTCGGATAACCAGAACGCCAAGGGCAGCCGTGAAGGCGGGCTGGAGGTGATGACCTCGCTGCTGGCCGCCAATCCGAAGATCGACGGCGTGTTCGCCATCAACGATCCGACGGCGATCGGGGCCGATCTGGCGGCGAAGCAGGCGCAACGTAATGAATTCTTTATCGTTGGCGTGGATGGTTCCCCGGATGCGGAAGAGGCGCTGAAGCGCGAAAACTCCCTGTTTATCGCCACCCCGGCGCAGGACCCGCAGGTGATGGCGGCGAAAGCAGTGGAGATTGGCTATGGCATTCTGCAGGGCAAACCGGCGCCGAAAGAGCCGGTGCTGATCCCGGTGACGATGATCGATAAGAACAACGTCGGCACCTATAAGGGCTGGACGGTTAAGTGAGATCGGTGCGGAGCCTCTTCAACAGGGGCTCTGCATATCACGTAAGGAGTTACCATGAAACGCTCCGAAATTAACGAAATCCTCGGCCACACGCGGCAGTTTTTCTCCATGCACGATGTGCATTTGCCCCCCTTTGCCAGCTTCCCCCCTGCCCGCTGGCAGCAGCTCGACGCACAGGCCTGGCGCGAAGTGTTCGATCTTCGCCTCGGCTGGGACGTGACCGCCTTCGGCGGGGATAACTTCGCCGCGCAAGGGCTGACCCTTTTTACCCTGCGCAACGGCTCGCCCGGCGGCAAGCCGTGGGCCAGATGTTACGCGGAAAAGATCATGCATGTGCGCGACGGCCAGGTCACGCCGCTGCATTTCCACTGGCGCAAACGCGAGGACATCATTAACCGCGGCGGCGGCAATCTGATTCTGGAGCTGTGGAACGCCGATGAAAATGAGCAGAAAGAGGATGGCGATATTACGGTCTCCATCGACGGGTGCCAGCAGACTCACGCGGCAGGCAGCCATATCCGTCTCGCACCGGGAGAGAGTATCTGTCTGCCGCCCGGTTTGTACCACAGCTTCTGGGGTGAAGCGGGCTTTGGGGATGTGCTGGTGGGCGAGGTCTCCTCGGTGAATGATGACGACACCGACAACCACTTCCTGCACCCCACCGCCCGCTATAACAACATTGATGAAGACGAACCGGCCGTGCTGGTGCTGTGTAACGAGTACAGCCTGTTTCGTCTGTAAGGAGTGAACATGCCGCTTATCTCTCTCGCCGACGGGCTGGCGCACGCCCGGGAACAGCGTTACGCGCTGGGGGCGTTTAACGTCCTCGACTCTCACTTCCTGCGGGCGCTCTTTGCCGCGGCCCGCCAGGAGAGCTCGCCCTTTATCATCAACATTGCCGAAGTGCACTTTAAGTACGTGTCGCTCGATTCACTGGTGGAGGCGGTGAAGTTCGAAGCCGCCCGGCATGACATCCCGGTGGTGCTGAATCTGGATCACGGTCTGCATTTCGAGGCGGTGGTGCGGGCGCTGCGCCTGGGGTTCAGCTCGGTGATGTTCGACGGCTCAACGCTGAGCTACGAGGAGAACATCCGCCAGACGCGGGAAGTGGTGAAGATGTGCCACGCGGTGGGCGTGTCGGTGGAGGCGGAGCTGGGCGCGGTGGGGGGCGATGAGGGCGGCGCCCTGTACGGTCACGCCGACGAAGCCTTTTTCACCGATCCGGCCCTGGCGCGGGAATTTGTCGACCAGACCGGCATTGATGCCCTGGCGGTGGCGATCGGCAATGCCCACGGCAAGTACAAGGGGGAGCCGAAGCTCGATTTTGCCCGTCTTGACGCCATCCGCCAGCAAACCGGCCTGCCGCTGGTGCTGCACGGCGGCTCCGGGATCGGTGACGCCGATTTTCGCCGGGCCATTGAGCTTGGGATCCACAAAATTAACTTCTATACCGGCATGTCCCAGGCGGCGCTGGGGGCCGTGGAGCAGCGCATGGCCAACCGGCAGCCGCTGTATGACGAGTTTGCTGAGCTGCTGCTGGGCATCGAAGAGGCGATTACCGACACCGTCGCCGCGCAGATGCGCATCTTCGGCAGCGCGGGGCAAGCATAATGGAACGCCGGGGCATTATCGCGGCGGGTAATATGCTGGTGGACCATGTCCACCAGATTGTGCAGTGGCCGGAGCGCGGCTGGCTGGCGGAGATCACCCACAGCGAGCGCGCCACCGGCGGCGCACCGCTCAACGTGCTGTTAACCGTGGCAAAAATGCATGCCGGGCTCCCGCTGCAGGCGGTCGGGCTGGTGGGGGAGGATAACGACGGGGATTACATTCTCGCCATGCTCGACCAGTATCACGTCAACCGCCAGCGGGTACAGCGCACCACTTTTGCCCCCACCTCCATGTCGCAGGTGATGACCGACCCCAGCGGCCAGCGCACCTTTTTCCACTCACCAGGGGCGAACCGCCTGCTGGATCTGCCCGCCTTTGACCGGCTCGATTACAGCATGAAGATCTTCCATCTGGGTTACCTCCTGCTGCTCGACAGCCTGGATATGCCGGACGACGAATATGGCACCCGCAGCGCGCGGCTGCTGGCGCAGATGCGCGATCTGGGGTTTAAAACGTCCCTTGATCTGGTGTCGCGTAAGGGCGATCCGCGCTATCAGCCGCTGGTGCTCCCTGCCCTGCGCCATCTCGACTATCTGGTGATTAACGAGCTGGAGGCGGGCGAGTTCAGCGGCCTGCCGATGCGCGATGATCAGGATGCGCCGGTGATCGCGAATATTGCGGCGGCGGCGGCAGATCTGCTGGCGGCGGGGGTGAAGTCACGGGTAGTGATCCATTGCCCGGAGGGGGCGTGGGGAGAGGAGCCGGGCCAGGCGGGAAGCTGGATCCCCTCGTGGCGGCTTACGCAGGAGGAGATTGTCGGCAGCGTCGGGGCTGGCGATGCCTTCTGCGCCGGATTTTTGTATGGCTGCCACGAATCGCTGTCGCTGACGGAGAGTATTCAGATGGCGCACGCCTGCGCCCGGGCCAGCCTGCTGGCCGCCAACGCCATCGACGGGGCGAAAACGTTGCAGGAGCTGCAGCTGTTTATTGAGGAGAACCGCCTGGTCTAGGCCGCCCTGTCGCCATGCTGCACGTCGGCGGCAAAGACGTAGCCCAGCCCGCGGATGGTTTTAATCAGCAGTGGCTGATGAGGATTGATTTCGATTTTGCGTCGCAGGCGCATGATCAGCACGTCGATGGTGCGGTCAAACACCTCCGCGCTTTCGCTGTGGGTCAGCTCCAGCAGTTGCTCCCGGCTCAGCACCCGCCGGGCATTCTGGGTGAGCGCCAGCAGCAGACCGTATTCGCCCTGGGTCAGGGAGACCACGTTGCGCGCGGCGTCAATCAGCTCGCAGCGGGCGGTATCCAGCGTCCAGCCGTTAAAGCCGATCCCGCCTGCCCGTGGGACCGCCGCAGGCTCTGCCGCCAGCGCGCCGGTGCGGCGGAGTACGGCCTTGACGCGCGCCACCACCACCCGGGGGTTAAAGGGTTTGCCGATATAATCGTCCGCCCCCATCTCCAGCCCCACCACCACATCCGACTCGCTGCCAAGACCCGTGAGCATAATGACCGGCAGCTCAGGACGCTGCTTTTGCAGCTGCTGTAATACCTGCAGGCCGTTGATATCCGGTAGCATCATATCGAGCAAAACCAGCGCAATATCCGGCATCTGGCTGGCCAGACGCAGCGCATCCTGCCCGTTGTGGCAGACATGGACGGTAAAGACGTGCTCGTTGAGAACGTCCTGCAACAGTTCGCAGACTGCGGTGTCGTCATCGACCACCAGAATTGCTGGTTTCATTACGGGATCCTATAGAGAAGATAAAGATCAGTCTGGCCCATTCTGTGCAAGGCTCCAGCCCAAACGCCTTTTCCATCACGAATCTTCAACCGTCGTCACATCCCCCATCACTTCCGCCGTCGCAATTTTTGCCGCAGGCCTGTTTTTCGTCAGGGTATTGCCCAGGATTCACCCGTAAAGTCAGGGGAAAACCACAACAAGAATGCGGCTTAGAGGCGGCATACTCAACCGACATATCAGCATCATGTGAAACTGGAGCGAGATCGATGAAAAACGTCATCACGGTTTGCCCCTATTGCGCATCAGGTTGCAAGATCAACCTGGTGGTCGATAACGGCACAATCGTCCGGGCGGAGGCGGCCAACGGCAAAACCAACCAGGGCACGCTGTGCCTGAAGGGCTACTTCGGCTGGGATTTTATTAACGATACCCAAATCCTCACCCCGCGGCTGAAAAGCCCGATGATCCGCAGAACACGCGGCGGCAAGCTGATGCCCGTTTCGTGGGAAGCGGCGCTGGATTACGTCGCCAGCCGCCTCACCGCCATCAAGGAAAAGCACGGCCCGGACGCGATCCAGACCACCGGATCGTCACGCGGCACCGGGAATGAAACCAACTATCTGATGCAGAAGTTTGCGCGCGCCGTTATCGGCACCAATAACGTCGACTGCTGCGCCCGCGTCTGACACGGCCCCTCGGTTGCAGGTCTGCACCAGTCGGTCGGCAATGGCGCCATGAGCAATGCCATCAACGAGATTGATAACACTGCGTTAGTCTTTATTTTTGGCTATAACCCGGCGGATTCGCACCCGATTGTCGCCAACCATATTCTGCGCGCGAAACAGAACGGGGCAAAAATCATCGTCTGCGATCCGCGGCGCATCGAAACCGCCCGCATTGCCGATATGCATATCGCATTGCGAAACGGCTCGAATATCGCCCTGCTCAATGCCATCGGCCACGTGATTATTGCCGAGCAGCTCTACGATCGGGCCTTCGTTGCCAGCCGCACGGAGGGCTTTGATGAGTACCGTAAAATCGTTGAACGCTATACGCCCGAGTCGGTGGAGACCATCACCGGCGTGAGTGCGGGAGAGATCCGTCAGGCGGCACGCCTGTATGCCGGGGCCAACACCGCTACCCTGCTGTGGGGCATGGGCGTCACCCAGTTCTGGCAGGGGGTGGAAACCGTGCGCGCGCTGACCAGCCTTGCCATGCTTACCGGCAATCTCGGCAAAGCCCACGTGGGGGTCAACCCGGTGCGCGGGCAGAATAACGTGCAGGGGGCCTGCGATATGGGGGCACTGCCGGATACCTTTCCGGGCTACCAGTACGTTAAGTTTCCGGAAAACCGCGAGAAATTTGCCAAAGCCTGGGGCGTGGAGAGCCTGCCGGCGAACCCCGGCTACCGTATCAGCGAGCTGCCGCACCGCGCGGCCCACGGCGAGGTGCGGGCGGCGTACATCATGGGCGAAGATCCGCTGCAGACCGATGCTGAGCTCTCGGCGGTGCGTAAAGCTTTTGACGATCTGGAGCTGGTGATTGTCCAGGATATCTTTATGACCAAAACCGCGGCAGCAGCGGACGTCATCCTGCCCTCCACCTCCTGGGGCGAGCATGAAGGGGTCTACACCGCAGCCGATCGCGGCTTCCAGCGCTTCTTCAAAGCCGTGGAGCCAAAGTGGGATCTGAAAACCGACTGGCAGATTATCAGCGAGATTGCCACCCGGATGGGTTATCCGATGCACTACGATAATACCCAGCAAATCTGGGACGAGCTGCGCCAGCTCTGCCCGGCCTTTAAGGGGGCGACCTACGAAAAGATGGGTGAGCTGGGCTACATCCAGTGGCCGTGCCGGGATGAGTCGCCAGAGGATCGGGGAACCTCGTACCTGTTCAAGGAAAAATTCGATACCCCGAACGGGCTGGCGCAGTTCTTCACCTGCGACTGGAGGCCGCCAGTGGATAAGCTGGATGATGACTATGCGATGGTGCTCTCCACCGTGCGCGAAGTGGGTCACTACTCCTGCCGCTCCATGACCGGCAACTGTGCGGCGCTGTCGGCGCTGGCGGATGAGCCCGGCTATGTGCAAATCAACACCGGGGATGCCAAACAGCTGGGCATCGAGGATGACGCCCTGGTGTGGGTCACCTCCCGTAAAGGCCGGGTCATCACCCGGGCCCAGGTGAGCGATCGGCCAAACAAAGGTGCGGTATACATGACCTACCAGTGGTGGATTGGTGCCTGCAACGAGCTGGTAACGGAAAACCTGAGCCCGATAACCAAAACGCCGGAATATAAATATTGTGCCGTGCGCGTCGAGCCGATAGCGGATCAAGCTGCCGCCGAGCGCTATGTTATCGATGAATATAATGCGTTGAAAAAGCGTTTACGGGATACCGCGATGGGGTGATGTAATACTTGAAGTATGACGGGTATAAAGAGTGAACAACACGAAGTGGCGGCTAATTAGCCTGCGCAGCAGGCTAACTTCAGCGGGCGGGGAGACCCGCCCGGCTTGTAGGTAGTGGAGGTCTTAACGCACCCATTTTTTTCTTCACATCGCCCGCTTATACTGCCCGCTATCTACCCCTACGAAAATAACGCATGAAACCTCTTTATCTGTTGTTGATCCTTTTTACTTCTCTGGCGAGCGCCGAGGAGATTGGCGGCCAGTACCGGAAGCAGGCCGAGGCGGGCGACAGCCGGGCCCAGTACTATCTTGCCGAAACCTGGTACAGCTCGGGTGATGATAAGCAGGCCGAAATCTGGGCCGAAAAAGCAGCGAAAAACGGCGATATCGATGCCATGGCCCTGCTGTCCCAAATCAAGTTAAAGCACGGCGATTTAGCCCAGGCCAAAGGACTTGCGCAGCAGGCGACCGTCGCCGGGAGCTCGCCGGGGGCCGTGATGCTGGCGCGGCTGCTGGTAAACACCCGGGCCGGGAAGACCGACTATCCGCAGGCGCTGAGCTTACTGCACAAGGTCGCTGAGAATACCGAAGACGATGCCGCCGTTGATGCCCAGCAGCTGCTGGGGCTGATCTACGCCAATGGCGTGGAAGTGGCGCAGGATGATGTGCAGGCCGCGCGGTGGTTTAAGCAGAGCTCCACCCTCTCGCGCACAGGCTATGCGGAATACTGGGCGGGCCAGGTCTTTAAGCAGGGCGAGGAAGGGTTTATCACCCCCAATAAACAGAAGGCGCTCTACTGGTTGAATCTGAGCTGTAGCGAAGGGTTTGATACCGGATGTGAGGAGTTTGATGCGTTAAGCGGGGAATAAATGCCCGGCGGCACTACGTTTGCCGGGCCTACGGTCATGTAGGCCGGGTAAGCGAAGCGCCACCCGGCTTTTCACTTTACTGGTCAGCCGTCTTATCAAACCGCCCCAGCACCTCGCGCTCATAGGCCAGCGCTTTTTTACGGTCAAACTTGTGTTCCCACTTGGCAATCACCAGCACCGCCAGCGCGTTACCCACCACGTTCAGCGCGGTACGCGCCATGTCGAGGATACGGTCAACACCGGCGATAAATGCCAGTCCTTCCAGCGGAATGCCCACGCTACCCAGGGTCGCCAGCAGCACTACAAACGACACGCCCGGCACACCGGCAATGCCTTTCGAGGTCACCATCAGCGTCAGCACCAGCACGATCTCCTGCCACAGAGAGAGGTCAATGCCGTACAGCTGGGCAATAAAGATCGCGGCGATACTCTGGTACAGCGTGGAGCCATCAAGGTTAAAGGAGTAGCCGGTCGGCACCACGAAGCTGGTGATCGACGCCGGCGCGCCGTAAGCCTCCATCTTCTGGATGATGCGCGGCAGCACGCTTTCAGAGCTGGCGGTGGAGTACGCCAGAATCAGCTCGTCCTTCAGAATGCGGATCAGGATCCAGATGCTCAGCCCGCACATGCGCGCCACTAAACCCAGCACCACCAGCGCGAAGAAGATGATGGCAAAATGCACCAGCAGCACCAGCTTCGCCAGCGGCCACAGGGAAGCAAAACCGAAGTTCGCCACCGTCACGGAGATCAGCGCAAACACCCCTACCGGCGCATAACGCATCACCATGTGGGTCACTTTAAACATGGTTTCAGAGATGGAGCGGAACACGGTCACCAGCGGCTCGCGATGGGCAGAGGGCAGCGACGCCAGCCCCAGACCAAACAGCACCGAGAAGAAGATAATCGGCAGCATTTCGCCCTTCGCCATCGACGCCACGATATTGGTCGGCACCAGCGACAGGATCGTTCCCATCAGGCCATGGGAGTGGCTCTGCACATCGGCGGTTGTGCTCTGGTATTTCGAAATATCCACCGTCGCCAGCTGCGACATATCAATGCCCGCGCCCGGCTGGAACACATTTGCCAGCGTGATGCCGAGAACGATGGCCACCGTAGTGATCACTTCGAAATAAAGGATAGTTTTCGCGCCGATGCGGCCCAGTTGTTTCGCGTCACCCACCCCGGCAATCCCCACCACCAGCGTCGAGATAACAATCGGCACCACAATCATCTTGATCAGATGAATAAAGATATCGCCAGCAGGCGACAGTAAATTGGCGATCAGCCATTCGCGGCTGTCACTGTGATAATGCAGATAACTACCCAGCAAGATACCCAGCACAAGGGCCAGCAAAATTTGCCAGGCCAGGCTGACTTTCAAATTTTTCATAACAAGAAACTTCCTCAATGAAGTGTTCGTACTCGTAAAACGAAGGGGACGACACATACTGAAAGGGTATGAATTGTGTTGCGTTCATTTATGGGGTTTTTTAACGCGCGGTATCAGTACCATTTGCACGGCATGCTGCGCAAGCCTTTAAGAACGAGGCATTTGACTGACAAAAGAGGTGGTTACGCTAATTTGTATCGATGATGATAAATAACCTTTTGTTATAAAAACGCTTTTTTATCCACAAAAGCAAATAATCCTCAAGAGCAATTATTTTCCTTCTAAGTGTCATTCGCGCATTTTTTATACGCTTTAACATTTGCGTGATCTGTCGCCCAAATAGTAAACAAAGCTGCCAAAGCCCCTACAATTAACGTTTTTGCGACATATTATTAACATCCTACAAGGAGAATAAAAGCCATGAGCCAAGTCCATAAACACGACATTCCCGCAAATATTGCGGACCGCTGCCTGATTAACCCTGAGCAGTACCAGGAGAAGTATCAACACTCCATCACCAACCCTGACGCTTTCTGGGGCGAACAGGGCAAAATCCTTGACTGGATCACGCCCTATCAGACGGTCAAGAACACCTCTTTTGCCCCAGGTAACGTCTCTATTAAATGGTATGAAGACGGTACGCTGAACCTGGCCGCCAACTGTCTGGATCGCCACCTCGCCGAGCGCGGCGACCAGACGGCGATCATCTGGGAAGGCGACGACGCCACCCAGAGCAAAAATATCACCTACCGCGAACTGCACCGCGATGTCTGCCGCTTCGCTAACGTGCTGCTGGCTCAGGGCATTAAGAAAGGCGACGTGGTTGCCATCTATATGCCGATGGTGCCAGAAGCGGCCGTGGCGATGCTGGCCTGCGCCCGCATCGGCGCCGTGCACTCTGTGATCTTTGGCGGCTTCTCGCCGGAAGCGGTGGCCGGGCGCATTATCGACTCCAGCTCCAAACTGGTGATCACCGCCGACGAAGGCGTGCGTGCTGGCCGCGCCGTTCCGCTGAAAAAGAACGTCGATGACGCGCTGAAAAACCCCAATGTAAACAGCGTCAACAGCGTGATTGTGCTCAAGCGCACCGGCAACGCCATTGAATGGCATGAGGGGCGCGACCTCTGGTGGAGCGACCTGATTGAGCAGGCCAGCGACCAGCACCAGCCGGAAGCGATGAACGCAGAAGATCCGCTGTTTATCCTTTATACCTCTGGCTCAACCGGCAAGCCGAAGGGCGTCCTGCACACCACCGGCGGCTATCTGGTCTATGCGGCCACTACCTTCAAGTATGTCTTTGATTATCATCAGGGCGATATCTACTGGTGTACTGCCGACGTGGGCTGGGTGACCGGCCACAGCTACCTGCTGTACGGCCCGCTGGCCTGCGGCGCCACCACCCTGATGTTTGAAGGGGTGCCAAACTGGCCAACCCCGGCGCGCATGAGCCAGGTGGTGGACAAACACCAGGTCAATATTCTTTACACCGCCCCGACCGCGATCCGCGCCCTGATGGCAGAAGGCGATAAGGCGATTGAAGGCACCGACCGCTCCTCCCTGCGTATCCTCGGTTCCGTGGGTGAGCCGATCAACCCGGAAGCCTGGGAGTGGTACTGGAAGAAGATCGGCAACGAGAAATGTCCGGTGGTCGACACCTGGTGGCAGACCGAAACCGGTGGGTTCATGATCACCCCGCTGCCGGGCGCCACCCAGCTGAAAGCCGGTTCCGCGACCCGTCCGTTCTTTGGCGTTCAGCCTGCGCTGGTGGACAACGAAGGCACGCCGCTGGAAGGCGCCACTGAGGGCAACCTGGTCATCACCGACTCCTGGCCGGGTCAGGCGCGCACCCTGTTTGGCGATCACGATCGCTTTGAGCAGACCTACTTCTCCACCTTCAAAAATATGTACTTCAGCGGCGACGGCGCGCGTCGTGATGAAGACGGGTACTACTGGATCACCGGGCGCGTGGACGACGTGCTGAACGTCTCAGGCCACCGTCTGGGGACCGCCGAGATCGAATCTGCCCTCGTGTCGCATCCGAAAATCGCCGAAGCGGCGGTGGTCGGTATTCCACACAACATCAAAGGCCAGGCGATCTATGCCTACGTCACCTTAAACCACGGCGAAGAGCCGTCACCCGAGCTCTATACCGAAGTACGTAACTGGGTGCGGAAAGAGATTGGCCCGCTTGCCACCCCGGACGTGCTGCACTGGACCGACTCGCTGCCGAAAACCCGCTCCGGCAAAATCATGCGCCGTATTCTGCGCAAGATTGCGGCGGGGGATACCAGCAATTTAGGCGACACCTCTACGCTCGCCGATCCTGGCGTGGTGGACAAACTGCTCGAAGAGAAGCAGGCCATCGCAATGCCATCATAATACCCTCACCTTAGCCCTCTCCTTTAAAGGGAGAGGGGAATATAAAAACCACCCCAAAGGATTTCGCGTTGCAGGCACGTGACTGCTCAGGCTGCGTGAAAACCGAAGGGGGATACCTCTGGAGATTCTGTGATGAATGACAATATTTGTCAGCAGATAGAGAACAGTGCGCACTACAGGGAACTGGTGGATAAACGGCAACGGTTTGCCTTCATTCTCTCTATTATCATGCTGATCATCTACGTGGGCTTTATCCTGCTGATCGCCTTTGCGCCGCACTGGCTGGGCACGCCGCTGCATGCGGGCACCAGCGTCACGCGCGGCATCCCTATCGGCATCGGTGTGATTGTCGTTTCGTTTGTGCTGACTGGCGTCTACGTCTGGCGCGCTAACGGTGAGTTCGACCGTCTGAACAAAGCGGTTCTGCGCGAGGTAAAAGCATCATGAAGAGAGTCCTGACGGCGCTTGCCGCCGCCCTCCCCCTCGCGGCAAATGCCGCCGATGCCATTGGCGGCGCGGTTGAACGCCAGCCGACCAACTGGCAGGCGATTGTGATGTTCCTGATCTTCGTGGTGCTGACGCTGTACATCACTTACTGGGCGTCGAAACGCGTACGCTCCCGTAACGATTACTACACCGCGGGCGGCAACATTACCGGTTTTCAGAACGGGCTGGCCATCGCCGGTGACTTTATGTCGGCGGCCTCCTTCCTCGGCATCTCCGCGCTGGTCTATACCTCCGGCTACGACGGGCTGATCTACTCTCTGGGCTTCCTCGTCGGCTGGCCGATTATTCTGTTCCTGATCGCCGAACGCCTGCGTAACCTGGGACGTTATACCTTTGCCGACGTGGCATCTTATCGCCTGAAACAGGGGCCGATTCGTACCCTTTCCGCCTGCGGCTCGCTGGTGGTGGTGGCCCTCTACCTGATCGCCCAGATGGTGGGAGCCGGCAAGCTGATCCAGCTGCTGTTCGGCCTGAACTACCATGTCGCGGTGGTGCTGGTGGGTGTGCTGATGGTGATGTATGTCCTGTTTGGCGGCATGCTCGCCACCACCTGGGTGCAGATCATCAAAGCCGTGCTGCTGCTGTTCGGCGCCAGCTTTATGGCCTTTATGGTTATGAAGCACGTCGGCTTCAGCTTTAATAACCTCTTTACCGAAGCGATGGCGGTACACCCGAAAGGGGAAGCGATCATGAGCCCCGGCGGGCTGGTGAAAGATCCGATCTCGGCGCTGTCGTTAGGGCTGGGCCTGATGTTTGGTACCGCGGGCCTGCCGCACATTCTGATGCGTTTCTTCACGGTGTCAGATGCGCGGGAAGCGCGTAAAAGCGTCTTCTACGCCACCGGCTTTATGGGTTACTTCTACATCCTGACCTTTATCATCGGTTTCGGCGCCATCATGCTGGTGGGTGCAAACCCGGCCTTCAAGGATGCGGCGGGCGCGCTGATTGGCGGCAACAACATGGCGGCAGTCCATCTGGCTGACGCGGTGGGCGGCAACCTGTTCCTCGGCTTTATCTCCGCCGTGGCCTTCGCCACGATTCTGGCGGTGGTGGCTGGCCTGACCCTCGCGGGTGCTTCTGCGGTCTCCCACGACCTCTATGCCAACGTCTGGCGTAAAGGCGCCTCTGAACGCGACGAACTGAAGGTCTCCAAAATCACCGTTCTGGTACTGGGGGTCGTCGCCATTCTGCTGGGGATCCTGTTCGAGAATCAGAACATCGCCTTTATGGTGGGGCTGGCCTTCTCCATTGCGGCAAGCTGCAACTTCCCGATCATTCTGCTCTCTATGTACTGGTCGAAGCTGACCACCCGCGGAGCGATGATTGGCGGCTGGCTCGGCCTGCTGACGGCGGTGATCCTGATGATCCTCGGCCCGACCATCTGGGTGCAGATCCTCGGCCACGAAAGCGCCATCTTCCCGTATGAGTACCCGGCGCTCTTCTCCATCGCCGTGGCCTTTATCGGCATCTGGGTCTTCTCGGCAACCGATAACTCGCCGGAAGGCAACCTGGAGCGCGAGAAGTTCCGCGCCCAGTTTATCCGCTCCCAAACCGGCCTGGGTGTTGAACAGGGCCGCGCGCACTAAAATCCCCTCCCCGGCCGCTGGTCGGGGATCACATTTTTTTCCCCTTCTGGTGACGTTTATCACGTCGCCAGAACAGAAAAAGCCGATGCGGATCACAGGCTTTATCTGCAATCCGCAACGTCCATCACACTTTTCCCGATTCCACGCCGATCCCCCGCATTCCCTACCCGCGGCATACAGACAACCCCGACCGCAGTTTTTATTCTTTAGTTACAGCGACTCGCCGAGGCTTCTGGCAAAGCACTCCAGCCGCGCCGGGCTCAGCAACAGCGGCAGGAAGAGCGGGCTGCTGGCGGGTGGATCTGTCAGCCAGCGATCCAGGGTGTCGCTGAAGTGCAGCAACCGCTGCTGATGCTGCTTCAGGGTATCGGCAGGCAGACTTTGCGGACCGTAGTGATCCAGCCACACGACGTCGGTCACGGCGGCGGCGACGTGAGAGAACATCTGGCTGTAGATCTCCGCGCTGCGCCAGGCGGCCAGCAGGATCGCCAGGGTATCGTCCGGGCAGGTCATACGCGGCATCAGTTCACGCAGGTTGTGCAGCGTACGTGACGCCAGGAAGCAGGCGGCCTCTTTTTCCAGCGCCACCCGTTCACGCTGCTCTTTGCCAAGAACAGGATCGTCGGCGGGCATCAGCGGCTTCCAGGCGTGCAGCCAGTTGGCGCTGCGGGTGTCCGTATGGAGCAATTGCTGCGCCTGGGCAATGCTCTCCGGGATCTGGCTCTGGTAGTGCAGCCGCCGTCCGAGGAAGTTTGGCGTTTTGCACAGCCAGTCGTAGCTGGCGTGGAGGATGGCCGAAAGCTGATGTTTGTCCGCCAAAGCGCGAAAGCCGAACTGATGGTGTTCCGCCCAGCGCTCGAAGGTAGCGGGCAGCGCGGCATCGGCGGCATGGTTGGCGGCAGAGAGGCCAAACAGGTTGATGGCGTTGACGGAGTCCATCACCCGGCTGTCGGGCAACCACTGCCAGCTCACGCGGGAGGTAATCGCTTCGATTTCGTTTTCTGTGGCGCTGAGCGCCCAGCTTAAGCGGCCGCCAATCTCATCGGCCAGATAGCACGGCAGTGCGGTCCAGCCGTAGCCGATACCGAAGAGATCGTACTCGATCCACTTTTTATGCCCCGGCAGGGTGGCGATGTTGGGATGGTTGGCAAAGCCGGGGTGGTAATCCAGCTCGGTGGCTTTTACCGAGGCGCGCACGTCGTCCGGGAGCGTCGCCAGAATGCCGGAGAGCTGCTGTCGCGGCCAGCTGTTGTCAATGAAGTCGCGCAGGATGAGCTTTTTTCCCTGGGCGCGCAGCAGGCTCCAGACATCATACAGGCTTTGCTGCCAGCGGCTGGTCTGAAAGTCTGGCGTCGTCAGGCTGAGAATAAGCCCGCCGAGATGGGGCAGCGCCTGTAAAAGGGGATGCAATATCGCGGCATAAAAAGGGTGCCAGAAATCGGGCGCGTGCTTTTCGTCGAACGTCAGTTCCGGAAATTTACGCTTAATAATGTCGTCATTGGGCGCGGCCTCACCCTGAAGCCAGAACGATAAATTATTTTCCGCCAGGTAACTGTCGACGCGTTTTAAATAGTGCAGGGCGTAATTTTGCTGATGAATAAGGTTCTCGACGTTGAGTTTCTGGCTTAACGGCGAGGGCGTCGCAAGTATTGAAAGCAGTTCCTGTTGGTGCAGGATGATGCCAGTGAAACCGTGCTGTTTCGCGCTTTTCACCCCCTGAATAAACCAGGGCCAGTGCCAGATAAACGTGCTGTTCAGCTCCATCAGTTGATGGGGAATACGTTTCATTGCGTCACCTGCTGATATTAATTCTGTTATTTAATCGAGGATGCCATGAAAAAATATGCTCTGGTCGGAACCGGCGGTCGCGCGGGTTTATATATTTCCGCCATCGGTGGCGCCTGGCGGGAAAATGCCAGACTGGTCGCGCTCTGTGATACTAACAAGACGCGCATGCAGTACGCCAATCAGTTATTAAAAAACGAAGGGGCGGATCCGGTTTCTACCTGGCAGGCGGCGCAGTTTGAAGAGATGATCCGCGAGACGCAGCCCGATATCGTCATTGTCACCACCATGGACCGCACCCATGATGACTACATCGTGCGCGCCCTGCACGCCGGCTGCGATGTGATCACCGAAAAACCGATGACCATCGACGAGCAGCGCGCCTTGCGCATACTCGACACCATTGAAGAGACGGGCCGCAGCGTGCGCGTGGCCTTCAACTACCGCTACGCGCCGCACCACAGTAAAGTGCGTGAGCTGCTGATGCAGGGGACGATCGGCAAGGTCACCTCGGTCCATTTCGAGTGGCTGCTTAACACCGAACACGGTGCGGACTACTTCCGCCGCTGGCACCGGGAAAAGCGCAACAGCGGCGGCCTGCTGGTGCATAAATCCACCCACCACTTCGACCTGATGAACTTCTGGCTGGGCAGCTACCCGGAACGGGTTTACGCCGAAGGCAGCCTGCAGTTCTACGGCAGAGAAAATGCGGAGAAGCGCGGCGTGACCCGGTTCTACCCGCGCGCCCACGGCTTTGCCGACGCGAAAGACGACCCGTTTGCGCTGCATATGGAAGAGAATGCGCAACTTAAGGCGCTCTATCTGGACGCCGAACACGAAGATCACTACTTCCGCGACCAGAGCGTCTTCAGCGACGGGATCACCATCGAAGATACGATGTCGGTGCTGGTGAAATACCAGAACCAGGTCCAACTCACCTACTCCCTCAATGCCTACCTGCCGTGGGAAGGGCTGAATGTGGTCTTTAACGGCACCGAAGGGCGTCTGGAGATGAAGATCGTCGAGAAGTCCTACGTCAATGCCGGGGGGGAGCGGGAACATGAGGGCAGCCTGGAGCAGTGCGACCTCACCGTCTTCCCGATGTTTGCCGAACCCTGGAAAGCGGAATTCAGCCTCGGCGAAGGGGGCCACGGCGGCGGCGACAACGCGATGCTGGCCGACCTGTTCGGCGAGCCACGCCACGATCCGCTGCAGCGCGCAGCGGACCACCGTGCCGGGGCCATGTCTATCCTCACCGGCATTGCGGGCAACATCTCCATGCAGCAGCAGCGTCCGGTCAACTTTAAGGAGTTTGAGCTGGTATCCCGTCTGACGAAACGCTAAGCGTCTCACCCCGGCGCGGCCCGCTGCCGCGCCGGAACCGCCGGTAGTATTGTGCAGTTACTCACCTGTTTAATAACAATATTTATGCCTCTGTTCCGGAGACAATAATGAAAAAACTCGTTTCAGGTGTTATCGCATCGCTGTTATTTTCCTGTACCTCTGTCTGGGCGCAAGCGCCCGTTGAATTACGCATGTCGTGGTGGGGTGGCAACAGCCGCCACCAGGCCACACTTAAGGCGCTGGAAGCCTTCGAAAAAGCGCATCCGGAGATTAAGGTGAAGCCCGAATACACCGGCTGGGACGGGCATCTTTCGCGCCTGACCACCCAGATGGCGAGCGGCACCGAGCCGGATGTAATGCAGACCAACTGGCCCTGGCTGATCATCTTTTCCAAAAACGGCGAGGGGTATTACGACCTGAATAAGCTGAAAGCGGAGCTCGATTTAAGCCAGTACCAGGCGCAGGATCTGCAATCGACCACGGTGAAAGGCAAGCTCAACGGCCTGCCGATTTCGGTCAACGCCCCGGTCTTTTACTACAACGACGTCACCTGGCAGAAAGCCGGGCTGGCGTATCCGAAAACCTGGGACGACTTTTTTGCCGCCGGAAAAGTGTTCCAGCAGACGCTGGGCAACAACTACTACCCCTACGCCATGGTCGATCAGGATGTCATTCTGCTGCTCAATGCGTACATGATGCAGATCCACCAGAAGTCGATGTTCAACAGCGATGGCACCTTTGCCTGGAACGACGCGCAGTGGGTCGAGGCCTTCGATTTTGTGAAACGTCTGAGCGATGACCACGTTCTGCCGTCGCCAAAGACCCTCTCCTCCTACGGCAAAGGCAACCTCTATGAGATGAAGCCGTGGATTAACGGTGAGTGGGGCGGGCTCTTCACCTGGAACATCACCATTCGCATGTTTGCCAACAACATGACGCCACCGGCGAAGCTGGTGCTGGGCGACTACGTGATGCAGCCCGGCACACAGGAGTCCGGGGTCTACTTCAAAACGGCGCAGATGCTGTCGGTGGCAAAATCCACTCAACATCCGAAAGAGGCGGCGATTCTGGTGAATTACCTGCTTAACGATCCGCAGTCGGTGGAGGCTCTTGGGCTGGAGCGCGGCATTCCGCTCAACAAGGCGGCGGAGGCGCAGCTGACGGAGAAAGGGGTGATTGATCCGCAGGATCCGGTAATTGCCGGGCTACGCCAGGCGCAGTCGCTGCATACCACGGTCGTCGCCACGCCCTATATTGAGGATTTACAGGTGATCGACCAGTTCACCTCGGCGCGGGAAAAACTGGAACAGGGCCAGGCACCCGCTCAGGTCGCGGCGGATTTCCGCCAGAAGGTGGAGCGGATTGTGCGCAGACTTAACCGTTAGAGTATTGCCCGGCGGCGCTGCGCTTGTACGGGCCTACGGTCTTTGTAGGCCGGGTAAGCGCAGCGCCACCCGGCAGAAAACGGCTCAGAACATCAACCAGCCCACCAGCGGGGCCACCAGCACCATCAACACGCCGGAGAGCATCATCACCAGGCTTGCCACCACGCCCTCCTGCTGGCCCAGCTCGTAGGAACGGGCGGTGCCCGCTCCGTGGGAGGCCGCGCCAAACCCGGCCCCTTTCGCCATCCCTTCGCGGATCGAGAGCCGCAAAAACAGCATATCCCCTACCGCCATGCCAAATACCCCGGTGACCACCACGAACAGCGCCACCAGATCCGGCTGTCCACCGAGTGGTTTCGCCGCCGCCAGGGCAAAAGGCGTGGTGACGGAGCGTACCGCCAGGCTGCGCTGGATCTCGTCCGACAGGGTAAACAACCGCGCCAGCCAGACCGAGCTGGTGACGGCCACCACCGTGGCGGTGATCACCCCGGCGGAGAGCGACATCCAGTGGCGTTTTATCACCGCGAGGTTATCGTAAACCGGCACCGCAAAGGCGATGGTCGCCGGACCCAGCAGCCACAGCAGCCAGTGCGCTTCGCCGATATAGTTCTGCCACGAGATATGCCCCCACACCAGCATCATCACCAGCAGGATCGGGGTGAAAACCAGCGGCATCAGGGGCAGTTTACGAAAGCGGCGGTAGAGGCGCTTGTTAGCAAAATAGATAATCAGCGTCACCACCAGGCAGAGGACGCTGACCTGAAAGTTAGTCATGTTTCTGCCTGCTGATTTCAAAGCGGTAGACTTTATCCACCACCCACGCGGTCGCGCCCAACACCATCAGGGTACTGAGTGCGATCACCGCAAAGATACGCCAGCCGTCCACCATCAGCAGCTGGACGTAATTGACCACCGCCACCACTGCCGGAACGAAAAAGAGCAGCATCTCCGCCAGCAGCCAGCGCGACCCCGCCCGCACCCAGCTGAGAGGAATAACGCGACAGAGGATCAGGCTGAACATCAGCACCATGCCGACCAGATTGGCTGGCAGCGGCAGATGGAGCCAGCGAACAAGGTATTCAGCGAAGACAAAAAGAGCGGCATAGAGCAGGACCTGAACCGGTACCTGGAGTCGTTGCACGACGGCAGGCGTAACGCGACCTAACGCCACGGTCATGGGGGATTTCCTCAAAATGAGACGGAGCGCCAGTATAGTCAGCGCCCGTAATTGACTGAAATGAATTAAAATCATCAAAGGTATAGTTTCGAGGAATAGTCATGGACATACGCACGCTGCGTTACTTTGTCGAAGTGGTCCGCCAGCAGAGTTTTACCCGCGCCGCGGAGAAGCTCTTTGTCACCCAGCCCACCATCAGCAAAATGCTGAAAAACCTCGAAGATGAACTCAACTGTACCCTGCTGATCCGTGACGGGCGCAAGCTGCTGCTGACCGACACAGGCCGCGTGGTGTTTGAACGCGGGCTGGCGATCCTGGCGGAGTTTCGCCAGCTGGAGGCCGAGCTTGGCGACATCAACCAGCTGAACAAGGGCATACTGCGCCTCGGCATCCCGCCAATGGTGGGAATGATGATGGCCGGGCCTATCGGCCTGTTTCGCCAGCGTTACCCCGGCGTAGAGCTAAAAATTTCTGAATTTGGCGGCTTAACCGTCCAGCAGGCGGTGATCAACGGCGAGCTGGATCTGGCCATGACTGCCCTGCCGGTGGAAGAGGATAGCGGTCTGACGGCGCTGCCGCTGTTCAGCCATCCGCTCTGTGTGCTGGTGCCGCGCTCCGGCAGCTGGTTGTCGCTCGATGTCATCAATCCTGAACTCCTCGCCGAGCATCCGCTGCTGATCTACAACGAAGATTTTGCCCTCAGCCGCCAGCTGATGCAGCTGTTTAACCAGCACGGCGTTAAGCCGCGCATCGCGGTGCGCAGCGGGCAGTGGGATTTCCTTGCCGCAATGGTGCAGGCAGGGGTGGGAATTGCCATCCTGCCGCAGCCCATCTGCGAACGGCTGGATAAAAAGACCCTGCGCTGGATCCCGCTCCAGAGCGACCTGCACTGGCAGTTGGGGATGATCTGGCGGGAAGGGGTTTATCTGTCGCACAGCGCTCAGGCGTGGTTGAAATGCTGTGAAGGGTTTTGGGTGGGAGAGTAGCGCCGGGTGGCGGCGTCGCCTTACCCGGCCTACGGTTTAGCAGGCCCGGTAAGCGCAGCGCCACCGGGCAATCAACCACTACGGCTTCTCAACCAGCAGCGCTTCCATCAGATCGAGATCGTGCAGCAGTTTTTGCAGCGTCTCGTTGCTGATCTCCCGGGTGGCGCGCAGATGATACAGCTCCGCACGTTCGGCGCGCAGGGCGGCCAGGCGGAAGCGACGCTCCAGGTTCTCTTCCTGCAGCGAGCTCTCTACGTCATTTCGGCCATCCGCGCGGCGGCGCAGGTTACCAATGACCCGCGAGCTCACCTCTTTCAGCAGCTGCGTATCGAGGTTCTCTTCGGTATCTGCGGCCATTCGCTCTTCCATCTTCTGGATGGTGACAATCGCCACTTCAGCGGTGGCCGCCCGGGCGATACGCGCCTCTTTATGCTGTTGAACGTGATCGCCCACTTCCATATGTTGCAGCAGGATGGGCAGCATCACCACGCCGACAAACAGCGAGAACAAGATCACACCCGCCGCCAGGAACACCAGCTCATAGCGGGCCGGGAAGACGTCGCCGGTCGGCAACAGCAGCGGAATGGAGAGCACACCGGCCAGAGTGATCGCCCCGCGCACCCCGGCGAAGGTGGAAATCAGCAGCTCACGAGTGGACCAGGAGCCAAACTCCATCGGTTTCTTTTTCAGGAAACGCATGCTGAACTTTTTCATCGTCCACAGCCAGCCGAAACGCACCAGCATCAGCGCGGCGTAAATCAGCACAATATCGGTAAACAGCATCCAGGTTTCGACATTCGGGTCGGCCTCAGCCGCCACCAGGGAGGACTCCAGGATGCCCGGCAACTGCAGGCCCAACAGCAGGAAGACCATGCCGTTAAAGACAAACTCCAGCATCGACCAGGTGCTGTTGGCGCGCAGGCGCATCGCCAGCGGCGCGCGGCGCATGACACCAGCACGGGTGATGGTCATCCCCGCCGCCACCGCGGCCAGAATGCCCGATACACCAAGGTGTTCCGCAATCAGGTACGACGCGAACGGCAGCAGGAATAGCAGCACGATTTGCGTGGCAGGCTCGTCGCCGCCCCAGCGGCTGAGGAAGCGCAGCGAACGGCCATACAGCCAGCTCACCACAAACCCGGCGAGGATACCGCCAATCGCCACTTTAAAGAATTCAACGGACGCTCCGCCGATGGTGAAGACCATGGTGCCCATCGCCACGGCGACGGCAAACTTCAGCGCCACCAGGCCGGAGGCGTCGTTCATCAGCGCCTCACCTTGCAGGATGCCCATGATTTTCTTCGGAATGCGTCCTTCGCCCACGATCCCGGAGAGCGCCACGGCATCGGTTGGCGATAGCACTGCCGCCAGCGCGAAGGCCGGTATCAGCGGGATCCCCGGCACCACCCAGTAGATGAGAAAGCCAATCCCCACCACGGTGACCACCACCAGCGCCAGCGCCAGGCCCAGGATCTCGCGCCCGTGTTCGAGGAACTCACGGGTTGGCGTTTTCCAGCCGTCGGCAAACAGCAAAGGAGGAATAAACAGCACCAGAAACAGTTCGGGATCAAACTCGACATGCAATCCGAACGTCGGCCACGCCAGCAGAGCACCGATGGCGATCTGCATCAGCGGCAGCGGTAACTGAAAGGGCAGTACGCGGGTGACTACCCCGGAAAGTGAGACCAGAAGGGTCATGATGAGTATTGTGAAGAAAATTTCCATGCGATCCCTGTTTGCGATAAATCTGTTCGTTTAAGCCATTGGCATCTTGCCGTAGTCTACCTTCCCCAGAGTAACGCATAAGACAACGAGATGTGTTCCGAAAATGAAAACGGGCGGCCTGAGCCACCCGTCTTTTTGCGCAGTTGACAGCTTAGATAGCCCAGCCGCCCGCGTAGAACGCCACCAGCGCCACGGCAATCACCACCGTACCGATGTTCAGCTTACGCCATTCACCGGAGACGATACGCCCGATCACCAGCGACGCGAAACCGATCATGATGCCGGTAACGATGTTACAGGTCAGCACGATAAATACCGCGGTGATCAGACCGGCCATTGCGTCAACGAAGTCGGCAAAATCAATTTTCGCCACGTTGCTCAGCATCAGCAGGCCAACGTACATCAGCGCAGGTGCGGTTGCGTACGCCGGAACCAGATAGGACAGCGGCGCGAGGAACAGGATCAGCAGGAACAGCACGCCGATGGTAATCGCCGTCAGACCGGTTTTACCGCCTGCCGCCGTACCCGCCGCCGATTCGATATACACCGCAGCAGGTGCCGCCCCGACCAGACCCGAGAAGACGCTGCTCAGGGAGTCGGTGGTCAGCGCTTTGCCGCCGTCGATAATCTGGCCATCTTTATCCAGCAGGTTCGCCTGACCGGCTACCGCGCGGATGGTGCCGGTGGCATCAAAGACCGCGGTCATCACCAGCGCCAGCACGCTTGGCAGCACGACAGGGTTGAGCGCGCCCATGATATCCAGGCTGCCAATCAGCGAGTTGCCGTTTTCGTCACTCAGGGATGGCATGGCGAATACGCCGGAGAAGTGAACGGCAGGGTCAAAAATCAGTCCGACAATGGAGACGCCGATGATGGTCAGCAGGATGCCGCCCGGCACTTTCAGTTTTTCCAGACCAATGATCACCGCCAGGCCAATCAGCGACATGATCACCGGGAAGCTGGCGAAATCACCCAGCGCAACCGGCAGACCGTCCAGCGGGTTTTTGATCACCAGGCCAACGCCGTTGGCGGCAATCAACAACAGGAACAGACCGATACCAATCCCGGTGCCGTGCGCAACGCCCTGCGGCAGGTTGCGGAGGATCCAGCTACGGATGCCGGTGGCGGAGATGATGGTAAACAGCACTCCCATCAGGAACACGGCGCCCAGCGCAACCGGCACGCTGATCTGCTGACCCAGCACCAGGCTGAACGCGGTGAAGGCGGTCAGCGAGATGGCGCAGCCGATCGCCAGCGGCAGGTTAGCCCACAGGCCCATCACGATGGAGCCGACACCGGCCACCAGACAGGTAGCGACGAATACCGCCGCCGGTGGGAAACCGGCTTTACCCAGCATGCCCGGCACCACGATCACCGAGTAGACCATCGCCAGGAAGGTCGTCAGACCGGCAACGATCTCCTGACGCGCGGTGCTGCCGCGGGCAGAAATTTTAAAAAAGGCGTCGAGTGAACCGCCGGTACGCGCAGATGGCGTAGACATAGAAAACATCCCCTGAAAATTATAATTGTCGTCTGTCAGCGTGACGGACACTCCACGACCCGCTAAACGTCATATCCTTGTGCTGCGTTTATGACAAAAAGGGGAGCCATAAAAAAAGCAAACGTTTAGCTTTGCGCTGACAAAACGGGTGTCGAAATGAAGGCAAACGATTATCCGTCCTCAATGCGGGCATTTTCAACTTAACTTTGACGTTTTTCGCCAAAATGCGTGCGAGGCGGTGAAGAAGTGAACAGAGTATGCGCAAACGTTATCGTGAATGCGCAATTTGATAACAATTTCAGGACCCGCCGGGGATTTCGAACGGCCCGCCCTGCTGGATCGCCCGCTGCCAGGCCGGACGCATTTCGACGTTTTTCTTCCAGCTTTGCAGGCGGGGAAGATTGTCTATGCCGCCGCGTTCCAGCAGGGCGAAGACCGGAAAGCTCATCTGCACGTCCGCCATGCTGAGATGATCCCCGGCGAACCAGCGATGCTTCTCCAGCGAGGACTCCAGAAAGCGGGCGTGCGTTTCCAGCTGGCGGTTAAGATAGGCCTTCTCAACCCCCTGCCCCAGCACCTTGCCGAGTGTCCGCAGGCCAAACGGGACGGGCGGTTTACCGAGGCTGGCGAAGACCAGCTTCATCAGCAGCAGCGGCATTAACGATCCTTCTGCGTAATGGAGCCAGAAACGGTATTGCAGCTTTAGCTCACGATCCTGCGGCTTCATCTGCGACCCGGGATCGTAAGTTTCCTGCAAATATTCGAGGATAGCGCCCGATTCCGCCAGGATCAGGCCGTTGTCCTCCAGCACCGGGGATTTTCCCAGCGGGTGGATTTTACGCAGCGTGGCGGGGGCCATCATGGTCTTATCCCGCTGATAACGAACGATCTGGTACGGTAGAGAGAGCTCTTCCAGCGCCCAGAGCACGCGCTGCGATCGGGACTGGTTGAGGTGGTGGACCTTAATCATCGTCATCTCCAGTTGGGCTTATCCACTAACTATAGAAAATTGCACAACCTGACAAAAAAATTTTGCCGAGTTTTTGCGCGATGAGGCTGGTAAAGCTAAGGCCGCGGCCTAGACTTAAAGTGTCAGCACAAGCCGGAACCTCCACCAGATGCTCGACTGAGGGGTGCTGATGTCGGGGGAAACCCTCCTGTGAACCAGCGGGATAGAGAGAAAGACAAAGACCGGGAACAAACTAAAGCGCCCTGTTGTGGCGCTTTAGTTTTTTCTGCATCAGGCTAGTCCTCTTCCAGCAGCCGCGCGCCGGTTCCCTGTTCGCCCAGCTTATCGCCAGGGTTTCGCAGCGGACAGTCACTGCGCGACAGGCATCCGCAGCCAATGCATCCATCCAGCTCATCCCGCAGCGCCACCAGGGTGTGAATGCGCCGGTCCAGCTCATCACGCCACTGGGAAGAGAGGGCCTTCCACTCCTTTGCGCTCAGGGTATGCCCTTCCGGCAGGATACCAAACGCCTCGCCAATGGTGGCCAGCGGGATACCAATACGCTGGGCAATCTTAATGATCGCCACATAGCGCAGCACGTCACGGGTATAGCGGCGCTGGTTGCCGGCGTTGCGGATGCTTTTAATTAACCCTTTGCTTTCATAGAAGTGCAGTGCAGAGACCGCCACACCGCTACGCCTTGCCACCTCGCCCGGAGACAGCAGCGGTTTAATCCGCGGTAATTTCTTTTCCATAAAACCTCTTTACCTCAAGTTAACTTGAGGAATTATACTCGCCCGCAGACAAAACGACGAATCAACCGATACAGGTGTATCCAGAGAGAGGCTGCTCTATGTCACATCAACAAATTATTCAGACACTTATTGAATGGATGGATGACCATATCGATCAACCTTTGAGTATTGATGTGGTGGCGAAGAAGTCGGGTTACTCGAAGTGGTACTTGCAGAGGATGTTCCGCGCCGTCACGCACCAGACGCTGGGCGAATACATTCGTCAACGCAGATTATTGCTGGCTGCCCAGGCGTTACGCACCACCCAGCGGCCCATTTTTGATATCGCCATGGATCTGGGATATGTCTCCCAGCAGACCTTCTCCCGCGTCTTCCGCCGCGAATTTGATCGCACCCCCAGCGACTATCGCCATCAGCTCAATTAGTGGCTATGAGCAAGGGCTGTCGCGACGGGCTGATGTTGCCAGGTCATGAAATCCTGCGGTGACATCGCCTTGGCAAAGTGCCAGCCCTGGCAATACTGAACGCCGCGCTTGTTCAACCACATCACCTGCTCCACGGTTTCTACCCCTTCCGCGATGGTTTTCAGGCGCAGGCTTTGAGCCATTTCGATAATGTGCTCAACGATAAGATGGCTGGTGCTGTTGGTGGTCAGCGTATCGATGAAGGTCTTGTCGATTTTCAGGATATCCACGTTCAGCGAGTAGAGGTTGTGCAGGTTGGAATAGCCGGTACCAAAATCGTCAATCGCCACCTCATATCCCGCCTGGCGGAATGCCTGAATTACCGGCGTGGTCCTGGGGACATCAATGAAACCGCGCTCCGTCACTTCAATTTTGATCTGCTGGGCCCGCACATTATAGTGCCGGGCTTTATCGGTGATCATCGCAATCAGGCGTGAAGAGTGGAAGTCCGTTGCCGAGAGGTTAATGGAGATATAAAGATGCGGGTTACAGGCCAAGAAATGGCCCAGATCGCTGAAGACTTCCTCTACCACGTAATCGGTAATGCGTTCGCTCATCCCCTCTTTTTCTGCCAGCGGGATAAATTCTACCGGGCTCATTACCGGGCCGTTAAAGCCAGGCCAACGCAACAGCGCTTCTGCGCCGACACACGCATTTGTTTTAATGTCGATAATGGGCTGGTAATGCAGGCAAAGTTGTCTTTTATTTAATGCCCGGTGCAATAAGCGACCCGGAGAATTAAATTCGCGTCGCGTCCGAGACCACATCAATAAAATGATAATACTGCTGATCATGCCCAGCGGCAGGGTTAATGTCGCCTGATGATAGAGCACTTCGTAAAAGCGCTGATTAGTCGTGGAAACAATAGCGGCAATCGGGCGTTTGTCCGAATGAACAATAGTGTAAAAGCGGCCTTCGTTCTGGAATATAGCTTCGTTATCGCCAATCAGCTTTTTTAATGCCTTTTCTTTTGCCTGTTCACTGATAGAGAAAAAGTCGTTGTTCACCGTATCAAATACCCCCCACGCCAGGGAGCGGTCGGCTGACATGACTTCGCTATAGGTCAGGGGATTAACTACCACCACATAATTACCGACCTGCATATAGGTCATTTTATATCCCGCATAAAAGGGCGTATCGCGGTAATAATAGATAGAGACGTCAGGGGCGCGTTGGTAATTGGCCGCAGAGATTAAATAGGGGTTTTCAGGCGTGCTGGTGGTTGAGCAGAGAAACGCTTTACCTTCGGCGTACAGCAGGTCGGCAATGTAGAGTCGGCCCCGGACGATATTTAACATATATTGCCGGTGTTCCGGTGTGCAAATATTACCCGAGTATTTTTCAGCCGCATGACGTGCCAGCTCAACCTGCTGAATAACCAGTTCAGTTTTGTCTAAAGCAAGAGCAGCAAATGAGCGAAGTTGACTGCTTGTTTCGTTGACCGCGCGTTGCTGAGCAAACCATAGCGCAAGCATCACAGGTAGCAAAACTACCATGATAACCCCGACTATCCTCAGCACCTTGTCCCGTGCGTTACGATTCATTTCCGCCCTATTATCCCTGCTTTTTATGTGCCTGTAGTCATGAAGGCCGGATGCTTTGCTAAACAGGTGATTACGTTGCATGAATCATGCGAAGTTAGCAACTGACTTTTAACGCCAATAACCTAATATTGAGTTATGCCGATAATATTTGTCCGTAAGCCAAACTGAAAGTATTCGTTTCGTGTTTATTAAGTTAAATAATTACCGATCCAGGAAGCTAGGCTCCCGGATAACTCAACAGAAAATCGTCGATTAAGCCAAACTACCTACAGAATGAAAAAAGCGCAACTTCATCCTGAAATTTTGTGCTATTTCACCCTTCAGGGTGATTGAAGTGATTTATAAATAATCAACCGCGACGATTGTTTTACCTCTTCCACCGCGCTTGGCATCGTAAAGTGCCTTATCTGCGCTAATGAGTAGCGATGAGGTATCGCGTGGTTTCCCGCTCACCTCCACCACGCCCGCACTGAAAGAGAGCGTTAAGGTGCGGCTGCCGACCTTAAGCGGCGTGAGGGAGAGCGCCTGACGGAGCACCGTGGAGAGCTGCACTGCCGCGTCGCTGCGAGTTTTGGGCAGCAGCAGTAAAAACTCCTCTCCCCCTACCCGGCCCAGCGCCGCCCCCGAGGGGATCACCGTCCGCAGGCAGTCGCAAAAATGCACCAGCGCGGCATCGCCCACCAGATGCCCCCACTTATCATTAATCTGTTTAAAGAAATCCAGGTCGAGCATCATGACAGAGAAGTGGCTGTCGGCCTCTTCGCGCTGGCAGGTCTCCAGCGCAGCGCCAATCTGCTGCAGGATGGCAGAGCGGTTCAGACAGCGCGTCAGATCGTCGGTGGTCGCCTTCACCTCCAGCTGCTGCTCCGCTTTTTTACGCGCGGTAATATCGAGCCCGATATTAAGGATAGAGCCGTCCGGCAGAGAGATGTTTGACCACAGGATCGTCAGCTGAACGCCGTCCCGCCGCAGCGGATGCCATTCGTACATATCGTTCAGCGGGGTGGTATTGACCGACTCGCGCACCCGGCGGCGCTCCTCCGGGTCAGGATAAAAGAGCGCCAGCGGATCGGCATGGGTGTTAATCTCCGCCATCGTCCAGCCAAACACCTTTTCGCACTCGGCATTCCACAATACGCAGCGGCTATGCCGATCAAAGGAGTTCATCAGTACCGGCGCCCGCTCAAACAGGGTTTTATACTGGGTGATCATCCGCTGCATCTCTTTTGCCGTGCGCTCACGGGCAACGAGGCCGGTCAAATAGTCCTTCAGTTTTTCGACCAGGATCACCACCACCTCTTTCAGCACAGTGATGCTGCTTTGCGGTTGCGTAAAGCCGAGGAAGAAGTAGCCGTTGCAGCGATCCTGTTGCAGCGACAATTTATACAGCACCCCACACTGCAAATGCGTATGGCCCGGATGGATGGCAGGAAATAAAAGCGTACCGATCTTCTCTTTCCAACAGATGACCCGCCATGCCCGGTGGTGACGCTGCAATAACGCACTGGAAAGAAAGGCTTTAATTTCTGGAGAATGGCAGGTTAATTCGCCGACGCTGACAAACTGCGGCTGGCCCACATCGTCCTCCATCATCACCCAGCTGGTCTGGGCGCCAAAGGTATGATTAATCGTCTGGAGAAGATCCGTTAAGGTTTGCTGCGACGATAATTTTGGCATTAATTTAGCTAATGCGTGCAGAGCCCGCGTGCTGTCATTTATATTCTCTCGATTTGCTTGCTTCATCGTTTTATTCGTCGCTCATTTAACGAGATAAAAAATGTCGCAACGAATAAATCAGGAGTGAAAGGATACGCAGCCAGCATCTATTATTGCGGCTGTCTGACCCTGTCGAAAAAGAAAGTGTGTGTAAAATTAAAAGTACAGCAAATAATAACCAGTAAAAGCCTGATTTATTTATTACGGGCTAGTCACGTAACCGGATGAAGCATAATCCATAGCCCTGAGGCTGTAAATATTGTACATCGACATGCTGCCTGTACATGTTTTCTTATCCCAATGAATTTTCAATAAAGTTGTCGCAAACGGGCACTTAGCAGACTAAAGAAATATTTCTTCGGGCTATTTATACAACAAAAGCCGGGTTAAAAAACGCCATTTTCATGCATTTGCCCACTGGCGAATAAAAGAACAAGTGTGATATAGTTCACACATCTGATGTAACAAAAAACATCGTTTCATTTTGTCAGTCTGAGCTTGCCGGTAGCCAGTTTGCCACGTCCGGGCAACGTCGCGCTACACCCGGCGGCGGTTATCTTTGAGGATCGGTCTTATGGCAGCTATTACCACCGGTGTTGTCTTTGCACGCTGGGAGTTGTTGAGCGCGGTGCTGATGTTTCTGGCCAGTACGCTGAATATACAGTTTAAGAAATCGGATTACGCGGTGCTGGCGGTGATCAGCACCTGTCTGGGACTGGCGGCGGCCTGCTGGTTTGCCACCGGCCTGTTGGGCATCACCCTGCTGGATATGGCCGCGGTCTGGAATAACGTTAAAACGATCATGGTTGAGGCAATGAGCCATACGCCGCCGGACTGGCCGATGATGTACACCTGATGCCCGCGGGCATAAAGGCTGAATACAAAAAAACCCAGACATGCGTCTGGGTTTTTTTGTTTTTGCGAATCGCAGGTTCTGGCTATCAGAACGGGATGTCGTCGTCGAAATCCATTGGCGGTTCGTTGGACTGCGCTGGCGCAGACGGCTGCTGCGGACGGGACTGCGCGCCGCCGCTGAACTGGTTGCCGCCCTGCGGCTGCTGAGGCTGACCCCAACCGCCCTGCTGCTGGCCGCCACCTGCTGGCGCGCCGCCGCCCTGACGACCGCCCAGCATCTGCATGGTGCCGCCAACGTTCACCACCACTTCAGTGGTGTATTTTTCCTGACCGGATTGATCGGTCCATTTGCGGGTACGCAGCTGGCCTTCAATATAGACCTGAGAACCTTTACGCAGATACTCACCGGCCACCTCAGCCAGTTTGCCAAACAGCACGACGCGGTGCCATTCGGTCTGCTCTTTCATCTCACCGGTCGCTTTATCACGCCAGGATTCGGAGGTAGCCAGCGTAATGTTGGCCACTGCACCACCACTCGGCATATAGCGTACTTCCGGGTCCTGGCCCAGATTACCGACGAGAATCACCTTGTTTACGCCTCTGCTGGCCATGATCGTGTCTCCTGAAAACAATTTCTAAATAGTGTAAACGCGCGAGTGTACCATTTCCATGCCGCATGTTCATAGCTGCGAGGCGGATTCCACCCAACTCTTTTCGTGGTCTATTTTTGCACAACGAATCTGAATTTGCATCTCAATACTGTATATCCAGACAGGTCAATTTGTGTCATAATTAATCGTTTATGCCGGTTGTCCTTCAAACAAACCAGGCATTCCGTGTATCTACCTACCGGGAAAGGTGAATGGATAAGATCGAAGTTCGGGGCGCCCGCACCCACAATCTCAAGAATATCAACCTCGTCATCCCTCGCGACAAGCTGATTGTCGTCACCGGGCTTTCAGGCTCAGGCAAATCCTCTCTGGCTTTCGACACCCTCTATGCCGAAGGACAGCGTCGTTACGTTGAGTCGCTCTCTGCTTATGCGCGTCAGTTCCTGTCGCTGATGGAAAAACCGGACGTCGACCATATCGAAGGGTTGTCGCCTGCCATCTCCATTGAGCAGAAGTCGACCTCCCACAACCCGCGCTCCACCGTCGGGACCATCACCGAAATCCATGACTACCTGCGTCTGCTCTATGCCCGCGTAGGCGAGCCGCGCTGCCCGGACCACGATGTCCCGCTGGCGGCCCAGACCGTCAGCCAGATGGTGGACAACGTGCTGGCGCAGCCGGAAGGCAGACGCCTGATGCTGCTGGCGCCAATCATTAAAGAGCGTAAGGGCGAGCACACCAAAACGCTGGAAAACCTGGCAAGCCAGGGCTATATCCGCGCCCGTATCGACGGGGAAGTGTGCGATCTCTCCGATCCACCGAAGCTGGAGCTGCAAAAGAAACACACCATTGAGGTGGTGATCGACCGCTTTAAGGTGCGTGACGACATGACCCAGCGCCTGGCGGAGTCGTTCGAGACCGCGCTGGATCTCTCCGGCGGTACGGCGGTGGTTGCCGATATGGACGACCCGAAAGCGGAGGAGCTGCTCTTCTCCGCCAACTTCGCCTGCCCGGTGTGCGGCTACAGCATGCGCGAGCTGGAACCGCGCCTGTTCTCGTTCAACAACCCGGCGGGCGCCTGCCCGACCTGTGATGGCCTGGGCGTACAGCAGTACTTCGATCCCGACCGGGTGATCCAGAACCCGGAACTGTCGCTGGCGGGCGGTGCCATCCGCGGCTGGGATAAGCGTAACTTCTACTATTTCCAGATGCTGAAGTCGCTGGCAGAGCACTATAAATTTGACGTTGAAGCGCCGTGGGGCAGCCTGAGCCCAACCGTGCACAAAATGATCCTGTTCGGTTCCGGCAAAGAGAACATCGAGTTCAAATACATGAACGATCGCGGCGATACCTCGGTGCGTCGCCATCCTTTTGAAGGCGTGCTGCACAATATGGAGCGCCGCTACAAAGAGACCGAGTCCAGCGCCGTGCGTGAAGAGCTGGCGAAGTTCATCAGCAACCGCTCCTGCGCCACCTGTGACGGTACCCGTCTGCGTCGTGAAGCGCGCCACGTATATGTGGAAAACACGCCGCTGCCAGCTATCTCAGACATGAGCATCGGTCATGCGATGGACTTCTTCACCAACCTGAAGCTCTCTGGCCAGCGGGCGAAAATCGCCGAAAAAGTGCTGAAAGAGATTGGCGATCGTCTGAAATTCCTGGTGAACGTTGGCCTGAACTACCTGACACTTTCCCGCTCCGCAGAGACGCTCTCCGGCGGCGAGGCCCAGCGTATCCGTCTGGCGAGCCAGATTGGTGCTGGCTTAGTGGGTGTCATGTACGTGCTGGATGAACCGTCCATTGGCCTGCATCAGCGTGACAACGAGCGTCTGCTTGGGACCCTGATCCACCTACGTAACCTCGGTAACACGGTGATTGTGGTTGAGCACGATGAAGATGCCATCCGCGCCGCCGACCATGTGATCGACATCGGGCCGGGTGCGGGTGTCCACGGCGGCCAGGTAGTGGCGGAAGGGCCGCTGGACGCCATCATGGCGGTGCCGGAGTCCCTGACCGGCCAGTACATGAGCGGTCAACGCAAGATTGAGGTGCCGAAACAGCGCGTGCCTGCCAACCCGGAAAAAGTGCTGAAACTCACTGGCGCCCGCGGCAACAACCTGAAAGACGTGACGCTCACCCTGCCGGTCGGCCTGTTCACCTGCATTACCGGGGTGTCGGGTTCCGGTAAATCGACGCTGATTAACGACACGCTGTTCCCGATTGCCCAGACCCAGTTGAACGGGGCGACGCTGGCTGAACCGGCGCCGTATCGCGAGATCCACGGTCTGGAGCACTTCGACAAGGTAATCGATATCGACCAGAGCCCGATTGGTCGTACTCCGCGCTCTAACCCGGCGACCTATACCGGTGTCTTCACGCCGGTACGTGAACTCTTTGCCGGCGTGCCGGAATCGCGCTCACGCGGCTACACGCCGGGCCGCTTCAGCTTTAACGTGCGCGGCGGGCGCTGCGAAGCCTGTCAGGGCGATGGTGTGATCAAGGTTGAGATGCACTTCCTGCCGGATATCTACGTGCCGTGCGATCAGTGCAAAGGCAAGCGCTATAACCGCGAAACGCTGGAGATCAAATATAAAGGCAAGACCATCCACGAAGTGCTGGATATGACCATCGAAGAGGCGCGCGAGTTCTTTGATGCCGTTCCGGCGCTGGCGCGTAAGCTCCAGACCCTGATGGATGTCGGTCTGACCTACATTCGTCTGGGCCAGTCGGCTACCACCCTCTCGGGCGGGGAGGCGCAGCGCGTGAAGCTGGCGCGTGAGCTCTCCAAACGCGGCACCGGGCAGACGCTGTACATTCTGGATGAGCCGACCACTGGTCTGCACTTTGCCGATATCCAGCAGCTTCTCGACGTGCTGCACCAGCTCAGAGATCAGGGCAACACCATCGTGGTGATTGAGCACAACCTGGACGTGATTAAAACCGCGGACTGGATTGTCGATCTCGGTCCGGAAGGCGGCAGCGGCGGCGGTGAAATACTGGTTTCCGGCACCCCGGAAACCGTCGCGGAGTGCGAAGCCTCGCACACCGCCCGCTTCCTTAAACCACTTCTGAAGTAGTTACACTGACAGCTGCTGCCGGGTCATCTCCGGCAGCAGTTCCACCGCCTGCTTGTAAGAGGCATCCACCAGATAATAAATCTGCGAATCCGGAATCGACCCGTCCAGATAGACCGTACTCCAGTGCGCTTTATTCAGGTGCTTGCTGGGACGCACGTCGTTGTGCTGCTGGCGCAACAGTTCCGCCAGTTCAGGGCTGGTTTTTAACGAGGCCGCCGGACGCCCCTCCACATCTTTCACCATCGCAAACAGCACGTCGGCGACTTTGATTTGAGTTGCCTTCCAGTCGCTGTGCACACTTTGCTCCGCACCCGGCTTATTCATGCAGTACTGAAGTATCTCCGAAATTGTCATCTTTATTCCCCTTGTAGCGTGGCGATGATTTTGCGCGAACCGCCGTGGATACGATGTTCTCCCAGCCAGATCCCCTGCCAGGTGCCCAGCTGTACGCGGCCGTGATTGACCGGCAGCAGCAAAGAGACGCCTAGCGTGGAGGATTTAATATGGGAAGGCATGTCGTCTGGCCCCTCGTCATCATGTTCCCAGCGGGCACTGTCGGGAATGGATTTGAGAAAATGCTGCTCCATATCGGAACGGACGGTGGGATCGCAGTTTTCATTAAGAGTGAGAGAGGCTGACGTGTGTTGCAGCAACAGATGAAGTAAACCCACGTTGATGCGGGGAAGATCGCGAATCTGACCGATGACCTCGTCTGTCACCAGGTGAAAACCGCGAGACCTGGCGCGCAGGGTCAGGGTTTGCTGATACCACATGTGCTGCTCCGTTTTACAGGTTGATCCCTCTAAGTGTGCAGCAATACGACGAAAGGTAAAACCCGCAGCGGGTAAATCTGCTTAAAAAGTGTTCCTGTCTGCGCCAGGAGCCAGTGAGGGATTATCTCTTTACGGCCCCCTTCGCCAAAAGAAGGAGGCCGTGAGTAAGTGCTTACATGACAGCAGCGAAGGCCTTCGCTACGCGCTGAACGTTGCCGCTATTCAGGCCTGCAACGCACATGCGTCCGCTGGCAATCAGATAGACGCCGAACTCGTCGCGCAGGCGGTCTACCTGCTGTGCGCTGAAGCCGGTATAGCTGAACATGCCGCGCTGCTGTAGCAGATAGTCGAAGTTGTGCCCCGGAACGGCATCCTTCAGCACATCCACCAGCGTCTGACGCATGGCGAGAATGCGGGTGCGCATCGCTTCCACTTCTGCCAGCCACTCGGCTTTGAGTTCGTCATCACCCAGCACAGTTGCCACCACCTGCGCACCGAAGTTTGGCGGGCTGGAGTAGATACGACGCACAGTGGCTTTCAGCTGACCCAGCACGCGTCCGGCAGCGTCCTGATCTTCGCAGACCACCGACAGGCCGCCGACACGCTCGCCATACAGCGAGAAGATTTTGGAGAAGGAGTTGCTGACCAGCGCCGGCAGGCCTGCGCTGGCGATAGCGCGGATGGCGTAGGCATCCTCTTCCATCCCGGCGCCAAAGCCCTGGTAGGCGATGTCGAGGAACGGGATTAGGTTGCGGGCCTTCAGCACCTCGATAACTGCATCCCACTGCGCATTCGTCAGATCGGCACCGGTCGGGTTATGGCAGCACGGATGCAGCAGCACGATGCTGCGTTCCGGCAGGGTACTCAGTTTTTCCAGCAAGGCGCCAACGCGTACGCCGTTAGTCTGGTCGTCGAACCACGGATAGGTATTCACCGTAAAACCCGCGCCTTCAAAGATGGCGACGTGGTTTTCCCAGGTCGGGTCGCTCACCCAGACACCGGATTCGGGGAAATATTTGTGCAGGAAGTCGGCGCCGACCTTCAGCGCGCCGGAGCCGCCCAGCGTCTGGATGGTTGCGACACGCTTCTCCGTCAGCACCGGATGGTCTGCGCCAAACAGCAGCGGGGCGATGGTGTGACGGTAGCTGTTAAGCCCTTCCATCGGCAGATAGAGCGACGCGCCGTGCGGTGTAGCATTGAGACACGCTTCGGCTTTGGCAACGGCCTGCAGCTGCGGGATGATGCCCGCTTCGTTGTAGTAAAGACCGATACTGAGGTTAACTTTATCGCCACGCGGATCGTCTTTGAAACGCTCCATTAAGGAGAGGATGGGGTCGCCAGCATAGGCGTCGACTTTCTGGAACACGCGATGGTTCTCCGGATAATAATGAGGCAGGGAATTCAACAATAAACCGGAAGTGGCAGAAGATCGAGAGGATGTTAATGAAGATGGGGTGTGGGCGACAGAACCTGCGGCGCGGCCTGTTTCTCCTCACCTTGGTCCTGCAGGGCCCTGGAATCACCAGTAATTTTATTGCCCTTAAAGCCATGCCGGAATCCTAAGGAGATAAATAACTTACAGCGGCTCCCTGGTCCGGCTGAAAATCGCCGAAGCGTTTCCGGAAGGCCGGGGCGAGGCGCAGGGACGCGCCGAGAGGGCATAGCCTGCAGGGATGCAGGCTGGTGCCCGACCCGAAAGCCTGAAGGAATAAGCTGAGGGCACCGCGAAGCGGCGATTTTCTTTGCCGGGAGCCGGGATTGCTAAGGGGGCGGCGGCGAGCCCCCTTAGCACGTTCACGGGTGACGTGGTTTACAGAGAAGCAGCGAACGTAAGGTGAACGGAACAACCACTTCAGTCGTATGTTCCCCCTTACCCCAGCCCTTTCTGAGAGGGAAACGGCCGTGCGGATATCTCATCCCTCCAGGGAGAGGGAAAGTTAATATCAATCGAGATACCTCATCGCCAGGCGCGACGTCAGCCGCGTGATAAGTTCGTAAGCACTTACTTTTGTGATTTCCGCGATTCGCTCAACGGGCAAACCTTCGCCCCACAGCGTCACCGGATCACCTGCTTTCTCCTCGGCCTCTGGCCCAAGGTCGACGCAGATCATATCCATCGCCACGCGGCCAACAATGGTCACTTCCCGGCCATTCACCAGCACTGGCGTCCCGGATGGCGCCGCGCGCGGATAGCCGTCGCCGTAGCCCATCGCCACCACGCCTAAACGGGTGTCGCGCTCGCTGATCCAGGTCCCGCCGTAGCCGACCGGCTCCCCGGCTTTGTGCTCGCGCACCGCAATTAGGCTGGAGGTGAGTGACATTACCGGCTGAAAACCGAGGTCCGGTCCCCAGGGCTTACCCTCCAGCGGCGAGACGCCGTACAGGATTATGCCTGGACGCGCCCAGTCAAAATGGGACTGCGGCCAGAGCAAAATACCGCCGGATGCCGCAATCGAGCGCATGCCCGGCTTGCCTTCGCAGAAGGTGTTAAAGATATCGAGCTGCTGCTCGGTGGCGCCACAGTCCGGTTCATCGGCGCGGGCAAAATGGCTGACGATATTGACTGGCTGACGTACATTCCTGCACCGGCTTAAGCGCTGGTAAAACGCCTCCGCCTGCTCCGGGCGCACGCCCAGACGGTGCATGCCAGTGTCGAGCTTCATCCACACGGTGACGGGCTCGCTGAGCACCGTATTTTCCAGTGCTTCGAGCTGCTCCAGATTGTGTACGGCGGTATGCAGCCGTTGCGTGGCGATAGTCGGGAGATCGGCGGCGTTAAAGAAGCCTTCGAGCAGCAGAATCGGCTGGGTGATCCCCCCTTCGCGCAGGCGCAGGGCTTCTTCGAGACGGGCGACGCCAAAGGCGTCGGCATCAGGGAGCGTTCGCGCGGTCTCAATGAGACCGTGTCCGTAAGCGTTCGCTTTCACGACTGCAACGAGCTTGCTGGCGGGCGCCAGTTCACGCAGGCGTTGCAGGTTGTGTCGCAGAGCGCGGCGGTTAATGACTACTGTTGCCGCTTGCATTGCAAATCCTTGTTAAAAGAAGGTCGGAGAGTTATTCGTCATCGTATTGCGGGCCAGCATAGTTGTCGAAACGCGACCACTGGCCGTTAAAGGTAAGCCGCACCGTACCGATGGGGCCGTTACGTTGCTTACCGATAATAATTTCCGCGATCCCTTTCAGGTCGCTGTTCTCGTGATAAACCTCGTCACGATAGATGAACATGATTAAGTCGGCATCCTGCTCGATAGAGCCGGATTCACGCAGGTCGGAGTTAACCGGACGTTTGTCGGCACGCTGCTCCAGGGAGCGGTTAAGCTGCGACAGCGCAACCACTGGCACCTGCAACTCTTTCGCCAGCGCTTTCAGCGAGCGGGAGATTTCGGCGATCTCAAGCGTTCGGTTATCAGAGAGCGACGGGACGCGCATCAGCTGGAGGTAGTCGATCATGATCAGACCAATGCCGCCGTGCTCGCGGGCGATACGGCGCGCGCGGGAGCGCACTTCCGTTGGCGTCAGACCGGAAGAGTCATCAATATAGATATTACGTTTTTCCAGCAGGATGCCCATGGTGCCGGAGATCCGCGCCCAGTCCTCATCGTCCAGCTGCCCGGTACGAATACGGGTCTGGTCCACGCGGGACAGCGAGGCCAGAGAACGCATCATGATCTGCTCGGAGGGCATCTCCAGACTGAAGATTAAAACCGGTTTATCCTGCAACATCGCCGCGTTTTCGACGAGGTTCATCGCAAATGTCGTCTTACCCATCGACGGACGGGCGGCGACGATAATCAGATCCGACGGCTGCAAACCGGCGGTCTTTTTATTCAGATCGTCATAGCCTGTATTAACGCCCGTAACCCCGTCGTGCGGCTGCTGGAACAGCTGCTCAATACGCGAGACGGTGGCGTCCAGCACGTCGGCGATGTTCTTCGGCCCTTCGTCTTTATTGGCCCGGCTTTCGGCGATTTTAAATACCCGGGATTCGGCCAGGTCGAGCAGTTCATCGCTGTTACGCCCCTGCGGATCGAAACCGGCTTCGGCGATTTCATTGGCAACGGAAATCATGTCGCGTACCACCGCACGTTCACGCACGATGTCAGCATAGGCGCTGATGTTCGCCGCACTTGGGGTGTTTTTCGACAGTTCAGCCAGATAAGCGAAGCCGCCTACCGACTCCAGCTGCCCCTGACGCTCCAGCGATTCCGCGAGCGTGATCAGGTCGATAGGGCTGCCGGACTCCTGCAACCGCGCCATTTCGGTAAAGATATGGCGGTGCGGTCGGGTGTAGAAATCGTCAGTGACCACGCGTTCGGCGACGTCGTCCCAGCGTTCGTTATCCAGCATTAAACCGCCCAACACCGACTGTTCCGCTTCGATCGAGTGAGGCGGAACCTTTAATCCGGCTAACTGGGGATCGCGTTCCCGGGGTTCAGTCTGTTTGTTGAAGGGTTTGTTTCCTGCCATAGTGAATGGAGTTACCGAGATAGAGAGTGGGTCGAAAGATTACCATATTTTCTAATTCTAATGGAGGGAGCATGGCAACGCGTATTGAATTTCATAAACACGGCGGCCCGGACGTTCTCAGGGCGGTAGAGTTCACTCCCACCGCGCCTGGGGAGAACGAAGTCCAGGTCGAAAACAAAGCCATTGGTATTAACTACATCGACACCTACATCCGCAGCGGGCTCTATCCGCCCCCTGCTCTGCCGAGCGGTCTGGGTACCGAGGCGGCGGGCGTGGTGGTGAAAGTCGGTAGTGCGGTAAAACATATTAAAGAGGGCGATCGCGTGGTGTATGCGCAATCGGCTCTCGGGGCCTACAGCTCGGTCCACAACGTCCCGGCAGATAAAGCAGCGATTCTGCCCGGCGCCATCTCCTATGAGCAGGCAGCCGCCTCCTTCCTGAAGGGGCTGACGGTCTTCTACCTGTTGCGCAAAACCTACGAAATCAAACCTGACGAACAGTTTCTGTTTCACGCTGCCGCCGGCGGTGTGGGCCTGATCGCCTGCCAGTGGGCAAAAGCGCTGGGGGCTAAACTCATCGGCACGGTGGGTAATGCGCAAAAGGCGCAGCGCGCGCTGCAGGCGGGTGCCTGGCAGGTGATTAACTACCGTGAAGAGAGCATTGTTGAGCGGGTGAAAGAGATCACCGGCGGCAAAAAGGTGCGTGTAGTGTATGACTCGGTGGGGAAAGATACCTGGGAAGCCTCGCTGGACTGCCTGCAACGTCGCGGTTTGATGGTTAGCTTCGGCAATGCTTCCGGCCCGGTGACCGGCGTTAACCTCGGCATTCTTAACCAGAAAGGGTCGCTGTTTGCCACCCGTCCTTCGCTGCAGGGCTATATCACCAACCATGACGAACTGGTCGAGGCCAGCAACGAGCTGTTCTCGTTGATTGCCAGCGGCGTGATTAAGGTGGATGTAGCCGAGGCGCAGAAGTATCCGCTGAGTGATGCGCAACGCGCGCATGAAGTGCTGGAAAGTCGGGCGACGCAGGGGTCGAGTTTGCTTATCCCTTGATAAAAAATTGGGCTTCCCGTGGGAAGCCCTTTTCTTTCTTTGCTTTTTTTTAGTTCGGCTGTATGTAGGGTACAGCGCGATGAATTCTTTAACGGCGGTCATAGTGACAGATTCGATAACTAAATCCTATTCTGTTCTAAGTGATGATGCCGTAAAAGTTGCAAGGATGTGACGAACCGCTCAATACCTTAGTAACGAAAACGGTTATTGCGCTGATAGCGTGGGAGTTTTGGCGATTTAATCGCCCGAATTGCCCACACCACCGCCACGGCTAACAGCAACCACGGCAACAGTTTCAACATCAGGGCAAACAGTCCCCCGATAAACATCACGACTGTCGCAACCACCAGTGCGGCGATGATCCCCAGCAACGAGACGCCGGTTGCCAACAGCATGACAAAAAATCCAATCACAAAAAGTAGTTCCAGCATGGCTCTCTCCCAAATGCATCACAACGATACGCTGATGTGATATTTACAAGATCCGTGCCAAAAATAACCTATTGATATTGAAACAAAACGCCCGGCAATGCGGTGCCGGGCGTGGTGAATTTGACGAAGTTTTGGTGAAAATTATCGTTTGTCTGCCACCAGACGCAGCGCCTGCTCCAGCACCTCGATATCGGCACCCGCTTTATGGGCGTTTTCACTCAGGTAACGACGCCACTGCCGCGCCCCCGGGATACCCTGGAACAGCCCCAGCATATGACGGGTGATATGGCCCAGATAGGTGCCGTTGCTCAGCTCGCGCTCAATGTAAGGGTACATCGCCCGCACCACCGCCACCGGGTCACGATCGGCAACGTCCACACCAAAGATTTCGCGATCTACGGCCGCCAGCACGCCAGGGTTCTGGTACGCCTCACGGCCCACCATAACGCCGTCCATATGCTGCAGATGCCCTTTCGCCTCTTCAAGGGACTTAATGCCGCCGTTAATGGACATGGTCAGCTGCGGAAAATCGCGCTTCAGCTGATACACGCGCGGGTAATCCAGCGGCGGGATCTCACGGTTCTCTTTCGGGCTCAGGCCAGAGAGCCAGGCTTTGCGGGCATGGATGATAAACATCTCGCACTCCCCCTTACCGGACACCGTACCGATGAAATCACAGAGAAATTCGTAGCTATCCTGATCGTCAATGCCGATGCGGGTTTTTACCGTCACCGGAATGGAGACCACATCGCGCATCGCTTTCACGCAGTCGGCCACTAGCTGCGCATTACCCATCAGGCAGGCGCCAAACATGCCGTTCTGCACGCGATCGGAAGGACAGCCGACGTTGAGGTTAATCTCGTCGTAGCCACGCGCCTCAGCCAGCTTGGCGCAGTGCGCCAGCGCCGCCGGATCGCTGCCGCCCAGCTGCAACGCCACCGGATGCTCCTCTTCGCTGTAGGCGAGATAGTCACCCTTGCCGTGAATGATCGCCCCGGTGGTCACCATCTCGGTATAGAGCAGGGTGTGGCGCGACAGCAGACGCAGGAAGTAGCGGCAATGTCTGTCTGTCCAGTCGAGCATCGGCGCGATGGAAAAACGGTGGGCAGGATAACGGGACGAGTTTTCTGACGACATGGCGAAGTTTTAAGCATCTGGTGAAAATGGGGCGCTACTATAGCACATATTCGCCGGAGGCCGAGCGCCTCCGGATGCCTTCAGAAGGTCAGGCTCAACTGGGCCCCGGCCCCCCAGGTTTCATCTTCCCCGTAAATACCGGTCAAATCGATACGCACGATATTAAACGGCGCAAAGCCTAACCCGCCCGTGAAGACATTGCTGTCGTTGCCCCTCACGTCACCGCGAAAGCCTGCGCGCACCGCCAGCCAGCTCAGCGGGGTCACTTCTGCCCCCACGCCGACATACTGCGCGTCTTCTTCGCTCTTAAAGCCGCGGGTTTCGGTCAGATCGCCATCGGCGCTGAGGGTAAGCAGGCCGGTATGCCAGGCCACACCTGCCGTGACCAGCGGGCGGATCTGGTATGTGTCCTGATAGCTCACCACTTGCCCGGTACGCCCGTTGAGAATGCGGATGTCGTTGGTATCAATATCACGTGATAAGAGGTTCTGCCCGCTCAAGCCCACCGTCCAGTTCTCACCAAAGTCCACCGCGACGCCGACATCAACGTTAAAACTGGTATCGTCGTTACGGTAGCGGCTGCTGTTAAAGTCGCCGCTGTCGTAGGTATAAATGGAGGTGGTGTAGTTATAGAGCCAGGTTTGCTGTAATTTCGGCGTGACGCCCACCGAAACCGGCAGGTCGCTTACCGTAAACTGACGGGCAATCGCCAAGCCATAGTCGGAGACGATAGCCCCTCTGCCCATGGCAACAGAGTTAAGATTGCGGGTAATCACGTCGCAGCCGTTGCGCGCCGCGCTCAGCGCCATCTGGTTGGTCATTCCTGGGCTACCCTGCAATCGGCGTAAAAAATCGATGTCCTGAGGATCGATTTCTGAGCTGACGCGGGCATGAGCATTAGCTTTGGCGACAAACGCCAGCGACAAGCCGGAACCCGGGATGCTCACGGCTATCCCACCGCCGGCGTTGGCATGCGCCGTTTTGCCATCAAGAAATTCCAGCTGATCGGCAAGGTTGCCGGCGGCTCTCTGCAGCTCACTGAGCGTGCCTTGCGGATCGGCGGCGATCTGCGCCACGGTCAGATCGTCGATCATCTGCCGATCGTCGGTGATCTCATCGCTGATTTCATCGATCTTATCCTGCAAATTGTCTTTATCGCTAATTTGCGCTCCCACGGAGGGGAAAATGATGGCGACATCATCCTCTTCTTTTGATTTTGCCAACAGCGCCGGGTTAATGAATACCCCGCTGCCATAATGGGCCGATGCAACGCCTGTTCCGCCCATTGCATCTCCGCGTGCTTCCGTCCAGGTATTTGCGGCTCCAGCCTGATGAGACAAAAGAATACCGGTGGCAATTCCAGCCACAGAAAGTTTGAGTTTTATTTTCACAGGACACCTGACTTATTTTGGGTAAATTAACCCCGGCGGCTATACGCCGCGCAGGGAAATACGTCCTCCGTGAAAAAAGTATTAGAAGCTAAATATGTCTTAAACTTTAGTATTAGATAAGCTATTGATTTCCTTATTGCTTTAAATAGGTATAGAACAAGAATTTATTTTCGCCCGGGTTTTCCATCATGCGGACCAAAAAATTGTGGCGGGTGATCGATCCAGCGATCTTCACGGGTGGCGGCATATACTGCATTTAGCGGATAATAAATTCGGTTATGTTTTTTATTCGCTTCACCCACCACTAATAACCGCACCTCTTCAGTGGTGTTATTAATAAAGGTGTGGCAAACCCCCGTCCCGGCCGGAAATCCTACGCTGTCTCCCGGCTCCAGCTTCCATAAATACCCGTTGATCCAGGCTTCGGGATAGCCCTCCAGCACATAGATAAATTCCTCTTCATCGCTTTCGGCATGTGGATAAGAGGTACGACGCCCAGGCGGCAGGCGTTCATGGTGAATACCGAGGCGGCCTAAACCAAGCGCACGAGCCAGAGGTGCGCCAATAGAGAAACGCTCTGTGCTGTCGGGATAGGTAGAGTCGTCGGCGCCTTCTACCTCACGCCAGTGTCGAATACAGTCCGGTCTTTTCATCTTTTGCTCCCCCGTGGTTTTTCGTCAGGGTAGCACACCTGCTGGATCTCGGCGTTTAGGCCAGAACATGGTAAACTGGCGGTTTGTTATTCCACGTTATTCGAGGTGCAAAATGGAAACGACCACAATGCAGGCACTGTTAGCGCAAGCCGAAAAGCTCTGTGCGCAACGCAATGTGCGCCTGACTCCGCAGCGCCTTGAAGTGTTGCGCCTGCTGAGCCTGCAAAATGGGGCCATCAGCGCTTACGACCTGCTCGATCTGCTGCGCGAAAGCGAGCCGCAGGCGAAGCCCCCTACCGTATACCGGGCGCTCGATTTTCTGCTTGAGCAGGGTTTTGTGCATAAAGTGGAATCGACCAACAGCTATGTGCTGTGCCACCTGTTCGATCAGCCTACCCATACCTCAGCGATGTTTATCTGCGATCGCTGCGGCAGCGTGAAGGAAGAAGGCGCGGAAGGGGTAGAAGACATCATGCATACTCTGGCGGCGAAAATGGGATTTGCCCTGCGTCACAATGTGATTGAAGCGCACGGCCTGTGCCGCAACTGCGTGGAAGTCGAGGCCTGCCGCCATCAGGAAAATTGCCAGCATGACCACTCTATCCAGCTGAAAAAGAAGCCGCGCTGAGCACAAAAAAAGGGGCGACCTGAGGGTCGCCCTGGGCGTACATCCGTGTACCTGCGGGTAGCGCTGAATTACCAGCGATAGTTGTTACGGGTTTCCCAGTCACCAACTTCTTTCTCCGCCTGGTCTTTCTCATAACCATAGCGTTCCTGAATTTTCCCCACCAGCTGGTCACGTTTACCTTCGATAACGGTCATGTCATCGTCAGTCAGGTCGCCCCACTGTTCTTTTACTTTACCTTTGATCTGCTTCCAGTTACCGCCGACTTGGTCTTTATTCATCATCGATTCCTCTTCGCTCGGTCGTTAAGGATAAGTTCGTCCTGAAATAGATTTCGTGCTGGACGTGATAATAATTATAGATAAGCGTGCGGCGTTGGGTTTGTTATTCGGAATCTTTTACCATTCAGTGAGGTGAAGCCGTTATTGAAACCAGGTGCCGTTGCGCCAATGCCGGTGCCAGATCCAGCCCAGAGAGAGCCCCCGCAGGGCCAGGAACACGCTCAGGGCCAGCCACAGGCCATGATTCCCCAGCCAGGGCAAGGTGAACAGCGTCAGACCAAACCCGGCGGCCGCGACGGCCATACTGTTGCGCATCTCTGCGCCACGGGTTGCGCCGATAAACATGCCGTCGAGCAAATAGCACCAGACCCCCACCACCGGCAAAATCACCTGCCAGACAAGATAATGGCTCGCCAGCGCGCGCAGCTCTGGCAGCGAAGTCAGCAGCGCCACGATCGGGTTGCCCGCCAGGGCATAGACAAGCGCGAAGGCCAGCGCCACCATGCCAGACTGACGGCAGGCTGCCCGCCATACTTCACGCAGCTGGCCGCTTTCCCGGGCGCCATAGGCCTGCCCGGAGTGCGCCTCAACCGCGTAGGCAAACCCATCCAGCGCGTAGGCGGTAAAGGTGAGTAGCGTCATCAGCACGGCGTTAACCGCGATAATCTCGGGCCCCAAACGCGCGCCCAGCACCGTCAGCGCGCCGAAACAGAGTTGCAGCAGCAGCGAGCGCAGCATAATGTCCCGGTTCAGGGCCAGCAGCTTGCGGATATTGCCCCGCCAGCTCGCTTTCAGCAGCGCCAGGGAAATGCCGCGCAGAGCCAGCACCCGCCAGACCATCCACAAGCCAAGCAACAGGGTGGCGTATTCGGCGACAGCGGTCGCGAGAGCGGCCCCCTGCACGTTCATTTTCAGCCCGATTACCAGCCACAGATCCAGCACGATATTGAGCAAGTTACCCACCACCAGCAGGATCACCGGTGCCCGGGCATACTGCACCCCCAGCAGCCAGCCGAGCAGCACCAGGTTAGCCAGCGATGCCGGGGCGCTAAGCCAGCGGATCTCGAGGAAGCGCCGCGCCTGATGCAGGACATCCTCGCTGCCGCCCACGATATGCAGCGCCAGATCGATAAGCGGTGTGCGCAGCAGCACAATCAGTAACCCGGCGCCGAGCGCGAGGATCAGCGGCTGCACCAGCGCCCGGGCCAGACGCAGCGGATCTTTCGCACCATAGGCTTGAGCGGTGAGACCGGTGGTGCTCATACGCAAAAAGAGCAGCAGCATAAACAGGAAACTGGTTGCCGTGGCGCCGATGGCGACACCGCCCAGATAGACCGGAGAGTCGAGATGGCCGATAACGGCGGTATCCACCAGCCCCAGTAGCGGGACGCTGATATTGGAGACGATCATCGGGAGGGCAAGACGCCACAACGCCTTGTCTGAAGCAGTCAGCAGAGACATGTGTATGACCGGGAGAAAAAAGAAAAGCAGACTGCGGCGTTGCCGCAGTCTGTCAGAAAGAGGTTATAACCATTCACCGTTGCGGATGACGCCTACCGCCAGCCCTTCGATGGAAAAGTTATGTTCACGCAGATCGACAACAATCGGGGAAAACTCGCTGTTTTCCGGCAGCAGCTGTACCGTATTGCCCTGTTTCTTCAGGCGTTTAACGGTCACTTCGTCATCTATTCGCGCCACAACGACCTGGCCGTTGCGCACATCCTGCGTTTTATGTACCGCCAGCAGATCGCCGTCGAGAATGCCGATATCCTTCATGGACATCCCGCTGACGCGCAGCAAGAAATCCGCACTCGGTTTGAACATGCCCGGATCGACCTGATAGTGGCCTTCAATATGCTGTTGCGCCAGCAGCGGTTCCCCGGCGGCAACACGACCGACAAGCGGAAGGCCCTCTTCTGCTTCAACCAGCAGACGAATACCACGAGACGCGCCGGAGACAATCTCAAGCACACCCTTACGCGCCAGGGCTTTAAGGTGCTCTTCAGCGGCGTTTGGAGAACGGAAGCCCAGACGCTGCGCGATTTCTGCACGCGTCGGCGGCATACCCGTCTGGCCGATATGATCCCGAATGAGATCAAACACCTCTTGCTGCCTGGTCGTTAACGCTTTCATTCCGCCCCCTGGGTGTATATACAGTTATGCTGTGAGTATATACAGCTAAAGGCGATTTTGGAACCACAAACCGCATAAAAAACCAGAGACTTGTTCGGTTTCTGAAGGCTTATCGCAAATGTCCCCAAAGCAGCGTGACCCAGGTAAACAGGGCAACGATAATCGCCATCAGCACAGCGGCAGAGCCCATATCTTTTGCCCGGCCCGAAAGCTCATGGAAGTCGCTACCAATGCGGTCGACCACCGCCTCGATCGCACTGTTCAGAATTTCGACTATCATCACCAACATTACCGATCCAATCAGGAGTACACGGGTGATGGGATCAACATCCAGCCAGCAGGCAATAATAATCGCCGCGATGACTGCTACCCCCTCCTGGCGAAAAGCGGCTTCATTGATCCAGGCAGCACGAATGCCTTTCCAGGAATAGCCGGCAGCTTTAATGATTCGGGTTAACCCAGTGGTATTGTTGGCCATTAAAAGAAACCTTTCTTCGAAAATAGCGTCAGAAACGGTGGCTTAAGCGCACTGCGCTGCCGCCGGAAGTATGACGGGTAACAACAGAAATTTTGCGCGCTTTCTGTTATCCTTGCGCCGCAATTGCATTTTTAACCAGAGGCTTTACATCGTTTATGTCTGGCTGGCCACGAATTTACTACAAATTACTTAATTTACCATTAAGCGTCCTGGTAAAAAGCAAGTCTATTCCGGCGGTTCCCACGCTGGAATTGGGACTCGATACCTCGCGTCCTATTATGTACGTTTTGCCTTATAACTCGAAGGCCGACTTGCTGACGCTGCGCGCCCAGTGCCTGGCGCACGATCTCCCGGATCCGCTGGAGCCGCTGGAGATCGACGGCACCCAACTGCCACGCTACATCTTTATCCACGGCGGACCTCGCGTATTCACCTGGTACACGCCGAAAGAAGAGTCCATTAAGCTGTTCCATGATTACCTCGACCTGCACCGCAGCAACCCGCTGCTGGATGTGCAGATGGTGCCGGTATCGGTGATGTTTGGCCGTCGTCCGGGGCGCGATAAAGGCGAAGAGAACCCGCCGTTGCGCATGCTCAACGGGGTGCAGAAGTTTTTTGCCGTAAACTGGCTGGGCCGCGACAGCTTCGTCCGTTTTTCACCGTCCGTCTCCCTGCGCCGCATGGCCGATGAGCACGGCACGGATAAAACCATCGCCCAGAAGCTGGCCCGCGTGGCGCGCATGCACTTTGCCCGCCAGCGTCTGGCTGCGGTAGGCCCGCGCCTGCCTGCTCGCCAGGATCTGTTCAATAAGCTGCTGGCGTCGAAAGCCATTGCCCGTGCCGTCGAAGACGAAGCGCGCAGCAAAAAGATCTCCCATGAGAAGGCGCAGCAAAACGCCATCGCCCTGATGGAAGAGATTGCGGCCAACTTCTCCTACGAGATGATCCGCCTTAGCGACCGTATCCTGAGCTTCACCTGGAACCGTCTCTATCAGGGAATTAACGTGCACAACGCCGAGCGTGTGCGCCAGCTGGCCCATGACGGCCATGAAATTGTCTACGTGCCCTGCCACCGTAGCCACATGGACTATCTGCTGCTCTCGTACGTGCTCTATCACCAGGGGCTGGTGCCACCGCACATTGCGGCGGGCATTAACCTCAACTTCTGGCCGGCAGGCCCGATTTTCCGCCGTCTGGGTGCGTTCTTTATTCGCCGTACCTTCAAAGGCAACAAGCTCTACTCCACCGTGTTCCGTGAATACCTCGGCGAGCTGTTCAGCCGCGGCTATTCCGTCGAGTACTTTGTGGAGGGTGGCCGTTCCCGTACCGGGCGTCTTCTCGATCCGAAGACCGGCACCCTGTCGATGACCATCCAGGCGATGCTTCGCGGCGGTACGCGTCCTATCACCCTGGTGCCGATCTACATCGGTTACGAGCACGTGATGGAAGTGGGGACCTACGCCAAAGAGCTGCGCGGCGCCACCAAAGAGAAAGAGAGCCTGCTGCAGATGCTGCGTGGTCTGAGCAAGCTGCGCAACCTCGGCCAGGGGTATGTTAACTTCGGCGAGCCGATGCCGCTGATGACCTACCTCAACCACCGTGTACCGGAGTGGCGTGAGTCCATCGATCCGATCGAAGCGGTGCGTCCGGCCTGGCTGACGCCGACGGTGAACGCCATTGCTGCCGATCTGATGGTGCGCATTAACAACGCCGGGGCGGCGAACGCCATGAACCTGTGCTGTACCGCCCTGCTTGCCTCGCGCCAGCGCTCGCTCACCCGTGAGCAGTTGACCGAGCAGATCGACTGCTATCTGAACCTGATGCGCAACGTGCCCTACGCCGCCGATGCTACGGTGCCGACGGCCAGCGCCAGCGAGCTCATCGATCACGCATTGCAGATGAATAAGTTCGAGGTCGAGAAAGACACAATTGGCGATATCATCATTCTACCGCGCGAGCAGGCGGTGCTGATGACCTACTACCGCAACAACATCGCGCATATGCTGATGCTGCCGTCACTGATGGCCGCCATCGTGACCCAGCATCGCCAGATCAGCCGTCAGGCGCTGCTGGAGCATGTCACTGCCCTCTACCCGATGCTGAAAGCCGAGCTGTTCCTGCGCTGGAACAGCGACGAGCTGGCAGAGGTGCTGGATAAGCATACTGAAGAGCTGGTCCGCCAGGGGCTGATGACGCAGAAAGATGACCTTCTGGTGATCAACCCGTCCCGCTCACGCACGCTACAGCTGCTGGCGGCGGGTGCGCGCGAGACCGTACAGCGCTACGCCATCACCTTCTGGCTGCTGAGCGCCAACCCGTCGATCAACCGCGGTACGCTGGAGAAAGAGAGCCGTACCCTGGCCCAGCGTCTGTCGATGCTGCACGGCATCAACGCGCCGGAGTTCTTCGACAAGGCGGTCTTCAGTTCGCTGGTATTGACGCTGCGTGATGAGGGTTATATCAGCGACAGCGGTGATGCCGAGCCGGAAGAGACGATAAAGATTTACCAGATGCTGGCAGAGCTGATCACCTCTGACGTGCGCTTAACGATTGAGAGCGCGACGCAGGGCGAGTAATGCGTAAAAAAGCCGGGTGGCGCTAACGCTTACCCGGCCTGCATGTTCTGCCAAATCGTAGGCCGGGTAAGGCGAAGCCGCCACCCGGCTTTTTTTATGCCCAATAGCTAATCGCTAACCCGACAAACAACACCAGACCAACATAGTTATTGTTCAGAAACGCTTTAAAACAGGCCTCGCGCTCACGGTTGGCAATGAGCTTTTGCTGGTAGATAAAGAGCACACCCGCCGCCGCGACTGCCCCGTAAAATGCACCGTTCAGCTGGTTCAGGTAACCAATTGCCACCATCAGCGCCAGCACCGCGATCTGCAAAATCCCAATGATCAGCTTGTCCTGACGACCAAACAGAATGGCCGTCGATTTAATGCCAATCTTCAGATCATCGTCGCGGTCAACCATCGCGTACTGGGTATCGTAGGCCACCGCCCAGAGGATATTGGCCAGGAACATCAGCCAGCAGCTCAGCGGCACGCTTTCGCTGACGGCGGCAAAGGCCATGGGGATCGACCAGCCAAACGCGGCGCCCAGTACCACCTGCGGCAGATGGGTGTAGCGCTTCATAAACGGGTAGACCCAGGCCAGGGCCAGCGCTGCCACGGAGAGCAGGATGGTCATGGTGTTGAGAGTCAACACCAGCAGGAACGAGAGCAGGATCAGCACCACAAACAGCGTCCGCGCCTCTTTCTCCGTGACATCGCCGCTCGGCAGCGGACGATTCGCGGTGCGTTTCACGTGGCCGTCAAATTTGCGATCGGCATAATCGTTAACCACACAGCCCGCGGCTCGCATCAGCCAGACACCTGCCACAAATACCGCCAGGATCCACAGCGGCGGCAGCCCGGGGGTAGCAACCCACAGCGCCCACAGGGTCGGCCACAGCAGCAGTAGCGCACCGATCGGCTTATCCGTTCGCATCAGCCGGTGGTACGCCAGCAGCTTGTTCTGCGTCAGACTCCTCTCCATTTTCTCTTCCTCTTAGTACAACGGTGACGCCGGTAAAAACAGCTCGGTCAGCAGTAAGGGTTTGCCGCTCAAGCGCAAGCGGGAACGGCGTCCCCATAATCCGGCATCGCGTCCAATTTCAATAAAATCGCGGGTCAGCTCGGAGGAGGTGAACAGATAGCGCCCCAGTGGGGTTTTGCCCATCTGCTGCAGCGCCATCTCCGGCCCGGTAAGGGTGGATTCTGGCACCACCGTGCGCCCGGCCAGCCACGGCTCGCCGTCGGCGCAGAGCAGGATCTCCCGCAGCCAGTAGCGCGCCTCTTTCGGCAGCAGCGGCAGTTCATCCGCTATTGCGTCAGGCGTGACAAACCCCTCCTGAATGAGGGTGACGGTGACCTTTTTGCCCTGCTGCTCAAAACGTTTAGTCATGGAATCTTCCAGCAGCAGCCAGTCGAGCTGCTCCGGTTCCAGGGCAGGGATTTCGTCAAAATAGCGCAGCGCACGCAGTTGCGTTAGCGCGGGGTGTGACATGCCAGACTCTCCGATACATAACGTAAAGCTATTGTATCGCAGAAACGCGCAATGCGGGCGGGCAAACGTGAGTTAGCGAACATTATCGCAACAGAGATGCAACAGCGGTGTAAATCACAAAAAAAGTGCGCCCGTAGGGGCGCACCAAACTACTGACAAAATCAGCATTGTGGGGAGACGGTCACCCCTTGCCTTTTACACTGCTGATAAAGGTGGAACGGGCAGTGGTCGAGCCTAAACGCTCTGCTTCATCCAGCAGTTTCAGCGCTTTGTCGACGTCACCTTTTGCGACTGCCTGCTTAATGGCCTGATTAAAGTAGGCTTCGGTATCGGTCAGTACCGGCTCGCTCTTCTTCGCCGGGGCCGGGGCAACGGCTGGCGCAGCAGCCGGAGCCGCAGCAGGTGCAACCGCTGGCGCAGCATAGACCGGTGCCGCGGTATTGCCTACGGTGACCGGGCCAGGGCCGGAGGAGCCAAACAGCGGGCCGACCAGCACGCTGGAGGTGCTGTTGGTGGAGACTTTCAGCTTCAGTTGCCCATCCGTCACGTGACGGGCAATCGGGTCCGGAATGTCCGGTACGGCGTTGCCGGTGCCTTTGGCATAGGCTTTCGCCGGATCAATCAGTTTGGTGGTTTGCTGTAGATCTTTGTCGGTCGTAAAGACCAGGACGTACAGTTTCTGCTGACCCAGGGCTGGCGTCAGGCGCATAACCCCTTCCAGACGATCGGCGCTCATCACGCCCGGCTCCTGGTAGGTGAAGTATTCGCTTGGGAAGTAGGCAGATGGCGTCAGGTTCTGATCCAGAATCAGCACGTTCGGTGCAAATACGCTGGTCTGTTTATCTACCACGCTTGTCAGCGTCAGGGTGATTTCGCCGATATTAGCCGGCACACTGTACGCCGCCACCGGGCCGGCGATCCCCGCCACGTTTAAGGTCTGGCCGCCGGCAGAAAGCTGGGTGGTCTGGGCTTTGGACTGATCGACAGGCGTCCAGACCAGCTGTTGCAGCGCGGCTGCCGGAACCGCAGGCGCAGCGCTGGTGTTTTGTGGGACGAAATTGACGTTCGCAAGCGTGATGGCTGGAGCTCCTGCCAGCAGACCTGCGGAGAGGCACAGCGCGACGAGACTTTTTTTCATTTTCATTATGTTTACCTCAGATTGCGTTAGCACTGCGGTGGCCAGGCAATAGCGCGCAGCACCCTATGAAGAGAGGGGCTTGCGCCCCTCTTTTAGGTCAATACATCAGGTGTTACGACTTACCACCAGATTTCCATCTGGGCACCGAAGGTCCACTCATCGTTGTCGCCACGGCTGAAGGTTTTCGCGGAGGTGTCGTTGTACGCTACGCCAGAGGTGTAACCTGCACCAGAGTCGTTGTTCGCGTAACCCCATTTCTCATCCCACTTGGCGTAGGTTGCGAAGACGCGGATAGCCGGACGGGACCAGATGCTGTCGCCAGCCTGCCACTGTTGGGCCAGGGTGATTTTGTACTGGCTGTTGGTGTCGTCAGTTTTCTGAGATTTGACGTTGTCGTAGCCCACTTCCAGCAAGGTGGACATGATTGGCGTCCATTTGAACATCGGACGAACACCGACGGTCCACCACTCGGTACCGTTGTTGTTGTCCAGGTCGATGTTCTGGTACATACCGACGTACATCAGATCCCACTGGTCAGCCAGGGTGACAGCACCGTGGTCAAGAACGCGGATCATGGAGCCGTCGTTGTTCAGGCTCGCACCCTGCGGAATACCTTTACCGTTAGAAGTCATGGAGTCCGTGGCGTACTGAACAACAAACTTGTTAAAGCCTTTCAGCATGCTCTGGGTGTGTTCAGCGGTGAACATCCAGCCATCTTTAGAGGCGCCAGGCTGCAGGTAGTAGTCGTCAGGAATGTTGGTGTGACCGTAGTCAACGCCCAGCTCCAGAGTACCGCCTGGGTTGATTTCCATACCGGCTAAACGAACGTCGAAGACATCGTTTGGTACGATATTGTCGTAAATACGGTCGCCATTTGCATCGAAGTCGGCAAATGCAGAAGAGCCGCCGGATTCAGAAGAACGGGTCGCTGCCAGAGAGAGTTTACCGAAGCCCAGATCGATGTTTTCGATACCTGCACCAGGACCGGAGATATCCCAGTAGTAGAAGTCGATCATGTGAACGTCATGACGCTGATAGAAGCGCTTACCGGCCCAGATGGTGGAGCCTGGCAGCCATTCGATCAGGTTTTTACCCTGCACGTTAGCTTCACGGAAGGCAGGGCTGGTAGATTCCCAGTCGTTCTGCTGAGAAACTGAGTAGGCTACGTTGGTGTCGAAGTAGAAGCTCTTGTCGCCCTCTTTCCACACTTCCTGACCCAGTTTCAGTTCGGCATAGGTTTCACATTCGTTACCAAGACGGTATTTGCTCTGTGCACCTGTTGCCTGGAAACACTGTTGTTCGCCACCACTCCCGGTCCAGCCAATGCCAGAACGAGCATAACCTTTGAAGTCTACAGCGCCGGCCTGGGCAGACATGATGCCTGCCGCAATGGCGAGTGCCAGAGGGACTTTGCGCAGAGTAATCATTATTCTATCTCCTGAGATCATTGCTTTTCTTTGAACACTTCACCTGATGGTTTCGTGCTTATTATTGGGATTGCTTAAACGCCGGGCTCTTGATGCAGCCGACGACATGCGGTGCCATCCTCACGGAACAGATGGCAGCGCTCTGGCGGCAAGCCGATAGCGAATGTGGCACCCTCTTTTACCAACACCACGTCGTTCTGGCGGTAGACCAGGTTCTGACGAATGGCTGGGATCTGGATATGAATCTGTGTTTCGTGACCTAACTGCTCAACCACCTGAACCTCGCCCTCCAGGGTCACATCAGCGATGTGACTTGGCAGCAGATGTTCAGGACGGATCCCGAGGGACATGTTGGCCCCCACGTTGACGTTTACGCTGTCTACCGGCAGCCACACCTGCTGGCGGTTCGGCAGCTCAACCTGAACCTGATCGATGGCAGTGGCGGTGACTTTTACCGGCAGGAAGTTCATCTTTGGCGAGCCAATAAAGCCCGCAACAAAGCGGTCTGCCGGGTAGTGATAGAGCTCCAGCGGTTTACCCACCTGCGCCACGCGACCGGCATCCAGCACCACAATCTTGTCGGCGAGGGTCATCGCTTCGACCTGATCGTGGGTGACGTAAATCATGGTGCGACCAAGACGCTTGTGCAGACGGGAAATCTCAATACGCATCTGCACGCGCAGCGCGGCGTCGAGGTTCGACAGCGGTTCATCGAGCAGGAACACGCGCGGCTCTGCCACCAGCGTACGGCCAATCGCCACGCGCTGACGCTGCCCACCGGACAGGGCCTTCGGCTTACGGTCCAACAGATGCGCCAGCTGCAACACTTCAGCAACCTGGGTCACGCGCTGGTTGATAGTCTCTTTTTTGGCGCCCGCCAGCTTGAGGCCGAACGACATGTTCTCGGCAACGGAGAGGTGGGGATAAAGTGCATAGGACTGGAAGACCATCCCGACACCGCGCTCCGCAGGCGGAATATCGTTCATGCGGGTATCGCCAATCATCAGATCGCCGCTGGTGATGGTTTCCAGACCGGCAATCATACGCAGCAGCGTAGATTTACCGCAGCCTGACGGGCCAACAAAAACCACGAATTCACCTTCCTGGATATCGAGATTGATATCTTTCGATACCACCACGTCACCCCAGGCTTTCGTTACGTTACGCAGTTCTACGCTCGCCATGCCCTACTCCCTTCGTTACAGCCTGTCATCAACAGAAACATTCAATATGGGCTGACTATGCGGTATCGGGGCGTTTCGCGAATCCTCCACCCCCAGCCTTTTTTATGGGGGAGGAGGCGGGAGGATGAGAGAGTGGACTCCGCCAGCGCCCCCCGGGGGCGGAGGCAAAATTCGTGATGTCACCGGCAAAATTCATCGCTCTTTTGTGTGCGCCAGGACACATAACTGAAATTTATGCAACGCAGATCACATAAAGAGGGGGTGGGGCGTAGGGGCCAGGAGGATGGAAAGAGGATGTCAAATAAGGAGACTGAGCGACGTTGAACCACCTCAATGTATCCACAGCACATCACCAAAAAGGATGGCAGATATGAATATCAAGACTGGCGCACGCGTTTTCGCATTGTCCGCCCTTGCAGCAATGATGATTTCCGCACCTGCGCTCGCCAAAATTGAAGAAGGTAAGCTGGTAATCTGGATTAACGGCGACAAAGGCTATAACGGCCTGGCTGAAGTGGGTAAAAAATTCGAGAAAGATACCGGCATTAAAGTCACCGTTGAACACCCGGACAAGCTGGAAGAGAAATTCCCACAGGTTGCTGCAACCGGCGACGGCCCGGACATTATCTTCTGGGCCCATGACCGTTTCGGCGGCTATGCTCAGTCTGGCCTGCTGGCCGAGATCTCCCCGGATAAAGCCTTCCAGGAAAAGCTGTTCCCGTTCACCTGGGACGCCGTGCGCTACAACGGCAAGCTGATCGCTTACCCGGTTGCGGTTGAATCGCTCTCCCTGATCTACAACAAAGATCTCGTACCGAACCCGCCGAAAACCTGGGAAGAGATCCCGGCGCTGGATAAAGAGCTGAAGGCGAAAGGTAAGAGCGCGCTGATGTTCAACCTGCAAGAGCCGTACTTCACCTGGCCGCTGATTGCTGCCGATGGCGGTTACGCGTTCAAGTTTGAAAACGGCAAATACGACGTGAAAGATGTCGGCGTGGACAACGCAGGCGCGAAAGCGGGTCTGACCTTCCTGGTTGACCTGATTAAGAACAAACAGATGAACGCGGACACCGACTACTCCATCGCCGAAGCGGCCTTCAACAAGGGCGAAACCGCGATGACCATCAACGGTCCGTGGGCGTGGTCCAACATCGACAAGAGCAAGATCAACTACGGCGTTGCGGTGCTGCCAACCTTCAATGGCAAGCCGTCTAAACCGTTCGTTGGCGTGCTGAGTGCCGGTATCAACGCCGCCAGCCCGAACAAAGAGCTGGCGAAAGAGTTCCTGGAAAACTACCTGCTGACCGATCAGGGTCTGGAAGAAGTGAACAAGGATAAACCGCTGGGTGCCGTCGCGCTGAAATCCTTCCAGGAAACCCTGGCGAAAGATCCACGCATCGCCGCCACCATGAGCAACGCCGAGAAAGGCGAAATCATGCCTAACATCCCGCAGATGGCTGCCTTCTGGTATGCCACCCGTACTGCGGTGATCAACGCCGCAAGCGGTCGTCAGACTGTGGATGCTGCGCTGAAAGATGCTCAGGGTCGTATCACCAAGTAAGTAAAAGCGGCGGGTGGCGCTTCGCTTACCCGCCCTACAACTACGGTTCGAGCCGTAGGTCAGGTAAGCGGAGCGCCACCTGACAATAAGTTTTCACAGTTGTAGAGGAAGATCCCCATGGATGTCGTTAAAAAGAAACACTGGTGGCAAAGCGACACGCTGAAATGGTCAGTGATTGGTCTGCTGGGTTTGCTGGTGGGTTACCTTATTGTTTTGATGTACGCCCAGGGGGAGTACCTGTTTGCCGCCATGACGCTGATTTTAAGCTCGGTCGGCCTCTATATTTTTGCTAACCGCAAAGCCTATGCCTGGCGCTATGTCTATCCAGGCGTTGCCGGGATGGGGCTGTTTGTCCTGTTCCCTCTTATTTGCACCATCGCCATCGCTTTCACCAACTACAGTAGCACCAACCAGCTCGCGCAAGAGCGCGCCCAGCAGGTGCTGATGGATCGTTCCTATCAGGCCGGCAAGACCTTTAACTTTGGTCTCTATCCCGCAGGTGACGAGTGGAAGCTGGCGCTGACCGACGATGCCGCAGGCAAATATTACGTCTCCGACGCCTTTACATTTGGCGGCGAGCAGAAACTGGCCCTGAAAGAGGCAGACGCCCTGCCGGAAGGGGAACGCGCCAACCTGCGCGTCATCACCCAGAACCGTCAGGCGCTGACCCAGATTACCGCTGAGCTGCCGGACGAAAGCAAAGTCATTATGAGCTCGCTGCGCCAGTTCTCCGGCACCCGCCCGCTCTACACGCTGGGCGATGACAGCACGCTCACCAACAACCAGACCGGCGTGAAGTACCGCCCGAATAACGACATCGGCTTCTACCAGTCCGTGAATGCTGACGGCACCTGGGGCGATGATAAGCTCAGCCCGGGCTATACCGTCACCATCGGCTGGGACAACTTTACCCGCGTCTTTACCGACGAAGGCATCCAGAAACCGTTCTTCGCTATCTTTGTCTGGACCGTGGTCTTCTCGGTACTGACCGTGATCCTGACCGTGGCCGTTGGCATGGTGCTGGCCTGCCTGGTGCAGTGGGAAGCCCTGAAAGGCAAAGCGATTTACCGCGTCCTGCTGATCCTGCCGTATGCCGTACCGTCGTTCATTTCGATTCTGATTTTCAAAGGGCTGTTCAACCAGAGCTTTGGTGAAATCAACATGATGCTGAGCAGCCTGTTTGGTATCAAACCGGCGTGGTTCAGCGACCCGACTACCGCCCGCAGCATGATCATCATCGTCAATACCTGGCTCGGCTATCCGTACATGATGATCCTGTGCATGGGGCTGCTGAAGGCGATCCCGGATGACCTGTATGAAGCGTCTGCCATGGACGGAGCTACCCCGTTCCAGAACTTCTTTAAGATTACGCTCCCGCTGCTGATCAAGCCGCTGACGCCGCTGATGATTGCCAGCTTCGCCTTTAACTTTAACAACTTCGTGCTGATTCAGCTGTTGACCAACGGTGGCCCGGACCGTCTCGGCACCACTACGCCAGCCGGCTATACCGACCTGCTCGTGAGCTACACCTACCGTATCGCCTTCGAAGGCGGCGGCGGCCAGGACTTTGGTCTGGCGGCGGCTATCGCCACCCTGATCTTCCTGCTGGTGGGCGCGCTGGCAATCGTGAACCTGAAAGCAACCCGCATGAAGTTTGACTAAGGAGGGTACTGAAAATGGCTATGGTCCAACCCAAATCACAAAAGTTACGTTTACTGATCACCCACCTGGGTCTGCTGATTTTTATCGCGGCAATCATGTTCCCGCTGCTGATGGTTATCGCCATCTCCCTGCGTTCGGGTAACTTCGCCACCGGTAGCCTTATCCCGGAGCAAATCTCCTGGGAGCACTGGAAGTTAGCGCTGGGCTTCAGCGTGGAGCATGCCGATGGCCGCGTCACCCCGCCGCCGTTCCCGGTGCTGCTGTGGCTGTGGAACTCGGTGAAAGTCGCGACCATCACCGCGATCGGTATCGTGACGCTCTCCACCACCTGCGCCTACGCCTTTGCCCGTATGCGCTTCAAAGGGAAAGCGACGCTGCTGAAAGGGATGCTGATTTTCCAGATGTTCCCGGCGGTCCTGTCCCTGGTGGCGCTGTACGCCTTGTTTGACCGCCTCGGCCAGTATGTGCCTTTTATCGGTCTGAACACTCACGGCGGGGTGATTTTCGCCTACCTCGGCGGGATCGCGCTGCACGTCTGGACCATCAAGGGCTATTTCGAAACCATAGACAACTCGCTGGAAGAGGCCGCGTCGCTGGATGGCGCCACCCCGTGGCAGGCTTTCCGTCTGGTGCTGCTGCCGCTCTCCGTACCGATTCTGGCGGTGGTCTTTATTCTGTCGTTTATCGCTGCCATCACCGAAGTGCCGGTCGCTTCACTGCTGCTGCGTGATGTGAACAGCTACACCCTGGCGGTAGGGATGCAGCAATACCTCAACCCGCAAAACTACCTGTGGGGCGACTTTGCCGCAGCCGCTGTGCTTTCCGCTATCCCGATCACCGTCGTCTTCCTGCTGGCCCAGCGCTGGCTGGTGAACGGCCTGACCGCGGGAGGCGTGAAAGGTTAAGTTTCATTGTTATTCCACTGCAACCCTCAACTTTGCCTTGATGTCTTGATCCAAACTTGTGACTGTATTCGGCGGCCCTCGGGCCGCCCTTTTTTTATTCCCGCTTCAGTCGCTTCGAGTTGCACAGCCAGAGGGTGACCACCAGCAGCAGAATAGCCGCCGAGTAGAGCAGCACGTCGAGGGGCGATTTATGATCGACGATAATCAGTCGCACAATCGCGGTGATGCCAATGTAGACAAAGTAGCGCAGCGGGAAGTGAAAGCCAGACTGAAAGTACTTGACGATCAGGGCGATAAATTCGAAGTAGAGAAAGTAAACCACCAGCCCTTCAACCAGCTCGTATTTGCTGGTTTGCTCAGGGGCGAAAAGCACATCAGCCAGATGCACTGTCTCTTTACCGAGGAAGACGACCAGGATCAGGCCAAGGCTCAGCAGACCCAGGTTCAGCACGGTCTGCAGAATGGTTGAGATAAACTCAACGCGTGGGCGAGTCAGGGATGTCATACAGCACCTCATTCTCCGGGGCGAGATTCCTGTATAACGCAAAAATGTGACGGGGATCTATATTTTTTGTTTATATTTTGTGCAAAACGCCCGGTGGCGCTGCGCTTACCGGGCCTACAAAACACGTAGGCCGGGCCAACGCAGTGCCGCCCGGCGTTGTTCAGAACAGCGGAATTATGCGCGCCAGGCTTTATAACGGTTAATCAGGCCGTTGGTGGAGCTGTCGTGGCTGCTAATGTCCTGGTTATCACCCAGCTCTGGCAGGATGCGGTTAGCCAGCTGTTTGCCCAGCTCAACGCCCCACTGGTCAAAGGTGAAGATGTTCAGGATTGCGCCCTGGGTGAAGATTTTGTGCTCATACAGGGCAATCAGCGCGCCCAGGCTGAACGGGGTGATCTCACGCAGCAGGATGGAGTTGGTTGGGCGGTTGCCTTCGAACACTTTGAACGGCACCACGTGATCCAGGGTCGCCGGATCTTTACCCTGATCGCGATACTCCTGCTCAACCACATCACGCGCTTTACCGAACGCCAGCGCTTCAGTCTGCGCGAAGAAGTTCGACAGCAGCTTCGGATGGTGGTCAGACAGCGGGTTGTGCGTAATGGCCGGGGCGATGAAATCACAAGGAACCATTTTGGTGCCCTGGTGGATCAGCTGGTAGAACGCGTGCTGGCCGTTGGTGCCTGGCTCACCCCAGATGATTGGGCCGGTCTGGTAATCCACGGCGTTGCCGTTACGGTCAACGTATTTACCGTTGGATTCCATGTTGCCCTGCTGGAAGTAAGCTGCGAAACGGTGCATGTACTGGTCGTACGGCAGGATCGCTTCGGTTTCGGCACCAAAGAAGTTGTTGTACCAGATGCCGATCAGCGCCAGCAGCACCGGCAGGTTTTTCTCTGCCGGAGTGGTAGAGAAGTGTTTGTCCATCGCATGCGCGCCGGAGAGCAGCTCAACAAAGTTGTCGTAGCCCACGGAGAGGATGATGGACAGACCGATCGCGGACCACAGGGAGTAACGACCGCCAACCCAGTCCCAGAATTCAAACATATTGGCGGTGTCGATGCCGAACTCGCCCACCGCTTTGGCGTTGGTGGAGAGCGCCGCAAAGTGTTTCGCCACGTGCTGCTCATCACCGGCCGTTTTCAGGAACCAGTCGCGCGCGCTGTGGGCGTTGGTCATGGTTTCCTGGGTGGTGAAGGTTTTGGACGCCACCAGGAACAGGGTGCTTTCCGGGTTCACGTTTTTCAGCACTTCCGCGATGTGGGTGCCATCGACGTTAGAGACAAAGTGCATGTTGAGGTGGTTTTTGTACGGACGCAGCGCTTCGGTCACCATGAATGGGCCGAGGTCAGAGCCGCCGATACCGATGTTCACCACGTCGGTGATTGGTTTGCCGGTGTAGCCTTTCCACTGACCTGAGATGATTGCTTCCGAGAAGGTTTTCATCTTTTCCAGCACGGCGTTCACTTCCGGCATCACATCTTTGCCGTCAACGATGATTGGAGTATTGCTACGGTTACGCAGTGCAACATGCAGTACGGCGCGATCTTCGGTGCGGTTGATCTTCTCGCCAGAGAACATGGACTTGATGGCACCGCTCAGATCGGTCTCTTTCGCCAGATCCTGCAGTTTTGCCAGTGTCTCTTCGGTGATGCGATTTTTGGAAAAATCGACCAGCATCTGATCGTCGAAGGTCGCGGAGAACTTATTAAAACGATCGCCGTCTTTCGCGAACAGCTCCGCGATGGTGACGTCTTTCATCTCATCAAAGTGTTTCTGTAATGCCTGCCAGGCTGCAGTCTGCGTTGGATTGATATTTTTCATAGCAATACTCTTCTGAATTGAGAATTGTGACCTCGGTCGATTGTAGCCTCTGTCGCCAAAAATTGTGATGGTTTTTATGCCATTGGCCTGGCCTGTATCAAGTGCAGTGCAAAAGCCCCAAAAGTATAGCTGTTATAAGTCCTGTTTCTCATATGGAAGGCAGCATGAAAAATCCGCATAATCCCGGCGTTGACAGGATCCTCTGCACATTTTATTTATACACACGGTATTTGCGCCTGCACCGATAAAACTATTTTGTCCTTGTGCCATGGTCGCTCTTTTCCTTCCCTGACACGAGGTTGTTATGACGAGTTTTGTTGTCGCCAAATTTGGCGGTACCAGCGTGGCCGATTTTGATGCCATGAACCGCAGCGCCGATGTGGTGCTGGCCGATCCGAATACCCGGCTGGTGGTGTTGTCTGCTTCGGCGGGCGTCACTAATCTGTTGGTAGCCCTGGCAGAAGGGCTGGAAGCGAGCGAGCGCCAGGCGAAGCTGGAAGCGCTGCACAAAATTCAGTTCGATATCCTTAGCCGCCTGCGCGATCCCAGCGTCATCAGCGAAGAGATTGAGCGCCTGCTGGAAAATATCATCACCCTGGCCGAAGCCGCCTCTCTGGCCACCTCCACCGCCCTGACCGACGAGCTGGTCAGCCACGGTGAGCTGATGTCGACCCTGCTGTTTGTCGAAGTTCTGCGCGAGCGTAACGTTCAGTCGCAGTGGTTTGACGTGCGTAAAGTGCTGCGCACCAGCGACCGTTTCGGTCGTGCCGAGCCGGATATTGAAGCCATTGCCGAACTGACCACCCAACAGCTGGCACCGCGTCTGGCGGAAGGGATTGTCATCACCCAGGGCTTTATCGGTAGCGAAGCCAAAGGCCGCACCACCACGCTGGGCCGTGGCGGCAGCGACTACACCGCAGCCCTGCTGGGCGAGGCGCTGCGCGCCTCCCGTGTGGATATCTGGACGGACGTGCCGGGCATCTACACCACCGACCCGCGCGTGGTACCGGCGGCAAAACGTATTGACGAGATCGCCTTTGAAGAGGCCGCCGAGATGGCGACCTTCGGCGCGAAAGTACTGCACCCGGCGACACTACTGCCGGCAGTGCGCAGCGACATTCCTGTGTTCGTCGGCTCCAGCAAGGATCCAAAAGCGGGCGGCACCATGGTGTGCAACACCACCGAAAACCCACCGCTGTTCCGCGCCATCGCCCTGCGTCGCAAACAGACCCTGTTGACCCTGCACAGCCTGAGCATGCTGCACTCCCGCGGCTTCCTGGCCGAGGTGTTCAGCATTCTGGCGCGCCACAGCATCTCGGTTGATCTGGTCACCACCTCAGAGGTGAACATCGCCCTGACGCTGGACACCACCGGCTCAACCTCCACCGGGGATACCCTGCTGACGCAGTCCCTGCTGATGGAGCTCTCCGAACTGTGCCGCGTTGAGGTGGAAGAAGATCTCGCCCTGGTGGCGATCATCGGTAACGAGCTGTCCCGCGCCAGCGGCGTGGGCAAAGAGGTATTTGGCGTGCTGGATCCGTTTAACATCCGCATGATTTGCTATGGCGCATCCAGCTACAACCTCTGCTTCCTGGTACCAGGCCATGAAGCCGAGCAGGTTGTGCAGAAACTGCATCATAACTTGTTTGAATAACAAAAAAAGGCCCGGTAAACCGGGCCCTTTTTTTATCCTGCCAGCACCGTTATCAGCCATCTCTTTTATCCTTTTACACATACCACCTGGCGCAAGGTATGGACGATCTCGACCAGCGAGGCCTGCGCCGCCATGACGGCATCGATGTCTTTATAGGCCATCGGTATCTCATCGATAACCTCGCTGTCTTTTCTGCACTCGACGTGAGCCGTGGCGCGAACCTGATCGGCGACGGTGAAGCGTTTTTTGGCCGCCGTGCGGCTCATCACCCGCCCTGCCCCGTGGCTGCAGGAGCAGAAGCTCTCTTCATTGCCCAGGCCGCGCACGATAAAGCTCTTCGCCCCCATCGACCCGGGGATGATCCCCATCTCGCCCTTCTGCGCCGACACCGCCCCTTTGCGCGTCACCAGGACCTCTTCACCAAAATGACGCTCTTTCTGGACATAGTTGTGATGGCAATTCACCGCCTCCTGCTGCGTGAGGAAAGGCTTTGGCACAATGCGCGAGAGCGCGGCCAGCACGCGGGACATCATCACCTCGCGGTTATGGCGCGCAAAATCCTGTGCCCACTCCACGGCTTCGATGTAGTCGTTATAGTGCCGGCTCCCCTCCTGGAAATAGGCCAGGTTTCTGTCAGGCAGGTTGGCAATATGCTGCTGCATATCCTTCTGCGCCAGCGTGATAAACACATTGCCGATAGCATTGCCCACACCACGCGAACCGCTGTGCAGCATGACCCAAACGCGTTGCTGCTCATCCAGGCAGATCTCGATAAAGTGGTTCCCGGTGCCCAGCGTCCCCAGATGCTGATGGTTATTGGTTTTCAGCAGTTGCGGATATTTATCCGTCAGCCGTTTGAAGCGCGGTGCCAGCCGGGCCCAGTGGTTATCCACTTCATCCGGCGTCTTTGCCCATGCTCCCTTATCGCGATGGGAGCGGGTATTGGTCCGCCCGTGCGGCACCGCCTGTTCAATGGCGCTGCGCAGCCCGTGAAGGTTATCCGGCAGGTCGCCTGCCAGCAGAGATGTCCGCACGGCAATCATCCCGCAGCCGATATCCACCCCCACCGCCGCCGGAATGATGGCCCCTTTGGTGGGGATCACGCTGCCAATGGTAGAGCCTTTTCCGAGATGCACATCCGGCATCACCGCCAGATGTTTGAAAATAAACGGCATCTTCGCGGTATTCAGCAGCTGCTCGCGCGCTTCTGGCTCAACGGGCACCCCGTGCGTCCACATTTTTACCGGTGCGCTGTGCTGCGCCGTTAAAACGTCAAAATCAGTCTGTTTCATAGTGCTCATCCTCAGGGCTGTCTGAACCGTCGTGACCACCCTTTTAACGTTGTCTGTTACCGGGAAGTATTGCCAGGAGCGAGCCAGGCTATTCCTGCTGCACACAAAAATATCCTTTTGATTTAAGTTGATTTTTTACTGGAAATCACAGCACATTGCTAAACCGATAGAATATTTTTATCTTTTAGTATTAGCCTTTATCTTGCAGGATAAACATAAAAAAGCGATGGGTAGTAATTGAGGAACTGGGAACGCTTCCGCGTTGAGGCGGAGGAAGAGCTCGCCTGGTGGCGATCATTGGTAACGAGCTGTCCCGCGCCAGCGGCGTGGGCAAAGAGGTGTTTGGTGTGCTGGAGCCGTTTAACATCCGCATGATTTGTTACGGTGCATCCAGCTACAACCTCTGCTTCCTGGTCCCGGGCGCTGAAGCGGAGCAGGTTGTGCAGAAACTACATCGCAATCTGTTTGAATAGAATTATTCAGCAAAAGAAATAATTAAAAAGCCGGGTACAGACCCGGCTTTTTTATCACTGTAAAACACGGTCGCAAGGAAGGCGTGATGCCCGTATAAGCGGCTCAACGCGTAAAATTACGAACTACTAAAAATGAGTTTCCCATTTTTCTCTAACAGGGGTTAGATGATTTCCTATATTCACGAGCGCTTATACATTATCTCGATAAAATATAAAATAGTCATAAATTACTCTTGAAGTATTTAACCAGGCACATCTTCAAGCATAATTACTGTACTCGATGCTTCGGCCCAATATTTACAACGAAATACAGGGAATGGATCAATGGTATTTATGGTAAAAGGTTCATGGAACCAGTTTTGGCTAGTATATACCGGGTCATGAGCCTTACTAGCGCCATTACTTGCTAGGTAATAATTTCCATCAGAACGATCCTTAAAAATGAATTGATATGCTTCCGATCGGGTTAAAAGCCCATTATGCGGATCAGTACTCCGTATATCATCAGTGAGCCATGCTCCAGTTAAACGAACATACGTATCATCAATAATATCACCCATGTCCGCCTTGTAGAGCCGATAAAGAAGTTCCAATGGCATTTCTTTCATATTAAATCCTTATTATATGACGTAGGGAAGATAGTGAGAGCAAATATATTATTAATAGACGCGATACTATCTATTAATATTTCACGCTGCAGCAAATTCATGCAACAAAACTTTTATAGCATGCTCTGAGAATACAAGACAAACAGATTTTAATTGTTTTTTAATTAAATCGATTCAGCATAAAATAAACATATTTAAAGAGAATGAATAAACTTTCGCTATAAATAATAAAGATATATAGTTTATCGACAGACAGGTTATAAGATTGTTTCCTAAAGTTAATAAAGGGATAACGCCTATTCTTTTTTTACGGCTTAACCAGACAAATAATATTGGCTTTTGTCTTTGATCTCCATGATGGCTTCGTCACTTCAAAACCAAAATATTTGCACATACAGCGGGTCTGGCGGTTCAAACCTGATCCAGAGTGAAGCAGAAAGCAAGCGGTGCTTCCTGCTTCAGTTTGCACTATTCGTTACCGACACGCAGGAGCGCGTTCATCAGACGGCAGATATCCCCTTCTACCGGCGATCATGAATATTATTTGATTGAACAAAATTACTTAGCACGATAAACAATACCTCTAAGCCGGGCTCGATCCCGGCTTTTTTAATAACGACACAACACAACAAATCGCAAGGAATCCGTATGTTATCCGCCATCACCCGGCTGTTCCCGTTATGGGCGCTGCTGCTCTCTGTTATAGCCTATTATACGCCCGCCACGTTTACCCCTGTCGGCCCGTGGGTCACCACGCTGCTGATGCTGATCATGTTCGGCATGGGCGTGCATCTGAAAATCGACGATTTTAAACGCGTCCTGTCGCGTCCCGCCCCGGTTGCGGCGGGGATCTTTCTGCACTATCTGGTGATGCCCCTGGCAGCATGGGCGCTCGCTATCGCCTTTAAGATGCCGCCGGACCTCTCCGCCGGGATGGTGCTGGTGGGCAGCGTGGCCAGCGGTACCGCCTCCAACGTGATGATCTATCTGGCGAAAGGAGATGTGGCGCTGTCGGTGACCATCTCCTCTGTCTCCACCCTGGTTGGCGTAGTCGCCACTCCGCTACTGACCCGTCTGTATGTGGATGCCCACATTCAGGTGGATGTGATGGGAATGTTGCTGAGCATTCTGCAAATCGTGGTGATCCCGATTGCGCTGGGGCTGGTGATTCATCACCTGTTCCCGCGTCTGGTGAAAGCCGTAGAGCCCTATTTACCGGCATTTTCGATGGTCTGCATTCTGGCGATCATCAGCGCCGTGGTGGCCGGTTCTGCGGCCCATATCGCCTCTGTCGGTTTTGTGGTGATTATCGCCGTGGTCCTGCATAACACCATCGGCCTGCTGGGCGGGTACTGGGGCGGGAAGCTGTTCGGCTTTGACGAATCCACCTGCCGCACGCTGGCGATTGAAGTGGGGATGCAGAACTCCGGGCTCGCCGCGGCCCTCGGCAAAATCTACTTCTCGCCGCTGGCGGCACTGCCGGGCGCGCTCTTCTCGGTATGGCATAACCTTTCCGGCTCGCTGCTGGCGGGTTACTGGTCGGGTAAGCCGCTCGAGGGGCAAAAGAAAAGCGATGTGGTGAAGGAAGGTTAATTCACTTCGCCGCAGCGAAGGCATGCTTTACACTGAAGCCTCTTTCACAGGAGGCTTCAGGTATGTCCACACCAAGATTGACCCAGAAAGAGATGACGGAAAGCGAGCAGCGCGAACTGAAAACTCTGCTCGACCGCGCGCGTATCGCCCATGGCCGTCTGCTGACCAACGCCGAAACCAATCACCTCAAAAAAGAGTACATCGACAAACTGATGGCGCAGCGTGAGCTGGACGCCAAAAAAGCCCGCAAACTTCGAAAAGAGCAGGCTTATAAAGTAGATAAAGAGGCGACATTTTCCTGGTCAGCGAATACCCCAACCCGTGGAAGGCGCTGATTAGCGCCCTTTCTTTTTACGGCCTGGCGACGTAAAGCGCTTTCCGTTTCCGGCAGGCTTCGCCCGGCTTTTCTCTTCCGATTGCGGAGCCTTAACCACCGGGCGTTTGATGCCCTGGGTTTTCGGTTTGGCTTTCGCTTTTGGTTTCGCTTCCGAGGATGAATTCTCAATCAGCTTAAAGAGCTCAATCAGTTCATCATCGGTCAGATCGCGCCACTCGCCCAGCGGGATGCCGGAGAGGCTGACGTTCATAATGCGCGTACGTTCCAGCTTCGTCACTTCGTAACCGAAATATTCGCACATGCGGCGGATCTGCCGGTTTAACCCCTGAACCAGGGTAATGCGGAACGCGAACGGCGCCTCTTTCTTCACCTTGCACTTTTTCGTCACCGTGCCGAGGATCGGAACGCCTGCGCCCATGCCGCGGATAAAGTCGTCCGTCACCGGTTTGTTAACCGTGACGATGTACTCTTTTTCGTGGTCGTTACCGGCACGCAGGATCTTGTTCACCAGATCGCCGTGGTTGGTGAGGAAAATCAACCCTTGGGAGTCTTTGTCCAGGCGGCCAATCGGGAAGATACGGCTGCTGTGGTTGACGAAATCCACGATGTTGTCACGCTCGCCATCTTCCGTGGTACTGACAATGCCAACCGGTTTATTCAGCGCGATAAACACCAGGTCTTCTGCGTTACGGGGCTCGATCGTTTGACCATTCACTTTGACCACATCGCCAGGAACAACCTGATCGCCAATGGTGGCGCGTTTACCGTTGATAAAAACGTTGCCCTGTTCGATGTAACGGTCAGCCTCGCGGCGCGAGCAGATCCCGCTCTCGCTAATGTATTTGTTTAATCGGGTAGATTGAGTTGGCAGCATAATTTCTCCTGTAGAGGCGAAATATACCTTAGGTTTCGGCTGGTAAAAAGATCAGCCTACCGTCACTGAGACAGGTTTCCCAAGTTTGCTGAGCATCATCACCAGGGTATCAAGAGTAAACTTGCTGGTTTTAAGATTCACGACATCTGACACACGCGGTCGTGAGACATTGAGCTTCTCCGCGACGTCCGCCTGACGAAGGTTATGCTCAGCAATCCATGCTGAAATTTCTTGCATCAGCTGTCGTTTAAGCAGCAACAGTTGTTCGACTTCTTTCTGGGCATCCTCCTGCAGATGTTTAGCTTCATGCTCGTTAAAGCCGAGTTCGGCAAAAATATTTGCCTCTGTAGGGGTGATATGGCGAATTTTACAATCAATGGCCTGACTCATTTTCCACTCCTTAGCTCCTCCATTACGCTCTGAAAACGCGCTTTCGCGATACGCTTATCGTGCTCTGATGTACGTCGGCTTTTTTTTATAAAACAGTGCAGGATATAAACAGCCTCTTCAAAACGGGCCAGGTAGAGGATACGGTAAGCCCCAGAACTACTGCGCAATCTGACTTCTTCCACGCCTCTGCCAATCTCTGCCATTGGCTTCCAGTCTGCCGCCTCTAACCCTGCCTGCAGGCGGTGCAACTGATAGCCAGCCTCCCGGCGGACCTCCTCGGGAAAACAGAGCAAATCATCGAACGCACTCCCTACCCAAGCTATCGGGCGCAGGGTCGGTCTTTCTGGCAGCATAACACATCCCTGTATAAAATTTTATACATATCATCCATGGCATAACATTAAACCAGGCGATGTGTTTACTCACGCCTCGCCGCTCCGTTCTGCGAGGCGCTTTCCAGATCAATACTCATCCCGCCCATCGTCTTCATCCGGCTGCTCCATTACGCTGTAAGCCACCGCGCAGAACAGGGAGTTAAGGCGCTTCATGTCGCCAAGCAGCCCCAGGTGCAGGGAGCTGGTCTCAATGCTTTGCACGTTCTGCTGGTGCAGCCGGTCAACGTGTGCGTGGGAATAGCGACGGTTGAGAATACGGAACCGGTGTTTATTACGGCGCAGACGGCGGGCGCTGGGCACATCGCCGGAGAAAAAGACCGACATCGCCAGCTTAAGGTTGGCGAGGAGCTGATCGTGCAGCGCGTCCAGCTCTTTAACCCCTTCCAGGGAGAATGCCCGGCGGGCCGCCAGCGATTTATCGGCGATTTCGCTCCCCATGCGCTCGACGATGTCGGAGGCCTGCTCAAGGTTAAGCGACATTTCGATGATCTCCGCCCAGCGGCGGGACTCCTCTTCCGCCAGCTCATCTTTTGGCATCCGCGCCAGGTAGAGTTTGATGGCGGTATAGAGCACGTTGATATCGTCGGCGAGTTTACGCAGCGCTTTCTCTTCCCGCGGCTCGCCATGTACCACCTTTTTCAGCCCCTCCAGCATTAACTCCATCGCATCGCCCATGCGCAGCGTTTCACGGGCGGCATTGGCCAGCGCCAGCGCCGGGGTATCCAGCGCGGTGGTATCGAGATGTTTCGGTTTCAGACGGGCATCGAGCTCCGGTTCATCGCGGATGATACGTTCACAGAAGCGCGCCATTGGCCCAGCAAAGGGCACCATCGCCACGCAGCGCACCAGGTTATAGAAGACGTGGAAGTAGATGACCATCTCCGATTCCGGCAGCGACAGGTTATCCATCAGGTCCGCCAGCGGCTTAACGAACGGCAGAATAATCAGGCTTCCCACCAGCTTAAACAGCAGGCTGCCAAGCGCTACGCGGCGCGCTGCGGCATTGGCGGCGCTGTTATTAAGTACCGCCAGCAGGCCGGAGCCAAGGTTCGCACCAATCACCAGACAGAGGGCGACCGGGAAGGAGATGATCCCCGCCGCGGTCAGGGTCGCGGTTAACAGTACCGCCGCCAGGCTGGAATAGCTGATAAGCGCAAACACCGCTCCAATCAACGCATCCAGCATGATATCGCCGGTCAGCGAAGCGAAGATAACCTGGACGCCGCTGGCCTGCGTAATGGGGGTGACGGCCTGAACGATCAGCTCCAGGGCCAGCAGAATCAGCCCAAGGCCGATCCCCACGCGCCCCAGCTGTCCGGCCCGGGTCTGCTTACGGCCAAGGAAAAATATCACGCCGATAAAGATCAACAGCGGCGACAGCCAGGAGAGATCAAAGGTCAATACTCGCGCCATCAGCGCGGTCCCTACATCGGCACCGAGAACAATCACCAGCGCAGGCGTCAGCGCCACCAGATCCTGGGCCACAAACGAGGTGACCAGCATGGTGGTGGCATTGCTGCTTTGCACCAGCGCGGTGACGCCAATGCCTGCACAGAACGCGAGCGGCTTTTTCTCAACGCTGCGACTGAGAACGGTACGTAAGCGGGCGCCAAAAACGCGCATTACGCCGGTACGAACAATATGGGTGCCCCAGACCAGCAACGCCACGGCAGAAAGCAGATGTAGCAGAGTCAGCACGGATACAGGTTCTCCTTTTCGTTATCGGTTCCTTAAGCCCATGCCAGAAACGCCGGATGGCGCTTCGCTTATCCGGCCTACGCCTGGCCTGAGCTCTTCTCAAGTATAAGGGGTCAAACGTAAGAAAGAGACAGGGCACCCATTGGGTGCCCTGTTTGTTGTAAGGAAACGTGACGTGAGCCGGACCCTGACCGTCGGCGGCGCAGTCAGATTGCACACAGACTGCCCGCAGTGAGGACAGCCCTGGTGCAAGCTGGCAAGTAAGCCAGGTCAGTCGGCGTCGTAGCCGAGGTTTGGCGCTAACCAGCGCTCCACCTCCGCCACGCTCATCCCTTTACGCAGGGCATAATCTTCCACCTGGTCACGCTGGATCTGCGCCACGGCGAAGTATTTGCTGTCAGGGTGACTGAAGTACCAGCCGGAAACCGATGCACCCGGCCACATGGCGAAGGACTCGGTGAGCTTCATGCCGGTATGGGCTTCGACATCCAGAAGCCGCCAGATAGTGCCTTTCTCGGTATGCTCCGGGCAGGCCGGGTAGCCTGGCGCCGGACGGATCCCCTGGTAGTTCTCACGGATCAGATCCTCATTGCTGAGATTCTCAGTAGGCGCGTAACCCCAGTGCACCTTACGCACCCGCTCGTGCAGGTATTCCGCAAACGCCTCGGCCAGACGGTCGGCAATCGCTTTAATCATGATTTTGTTGTAATCATCATGCTGCGCTTCGTAGGCATCCGCCAGTGCGTCCTCCTCCAGCCCGCCGGTCACGGCAAAGGCACCGATGTAGTCCGCTTTGCCGCTCAGCTTCGGCGCGACAAAATCAGCCAGACAGTAGTTAGCAAAACCCACCTTCTCGGTCTGCTGACGCAGATGATGGCTTACGGTCAGCACGTGAGTACGCGTCTCATCGCGATAAATTTCGATGTCGTCACCTACGCGGTTAGCGGGGAACAGCCCCACCACGCCGCGCGGGTTAAGGGTTTTCTCGGCGCTGAGCTTGTCGAGCAGGTCGTTGGCATCTTTAAACAGGCGCTTCGCCTCCTCGCCCACCACCTCATCTTCCAGAATGCGCGGATACTTCCCGGCCAGCGACCAGGTCATAAAGAACGGCGTCCAGTCGATGTAGTTGCGCAGGGTCTCGATGCTGGCCGTTACCTCCTGCACGCCCAGACGATGGGCAACTGGCGGCGTATAGCTCGACCAGTCAAAGGCCAGGTCGTTATCCCGCGCCGCCGCCAGCGTTACCGGCGGGGTGCGCGGCTTTTTACGCCCGTGCTGAATGCGCACCGTTTCATACTCTTTGCGGGTTCTGGCAACAAAGTCGTCTCGCTGGGTCGCTGAAAGCAGCGCCGAAACCACGCCAACCGTGCGCGAGGCGTTCTGTACGTAGACCGTCGGCCCGCTGTAGTTCTGCTCGATCTTCACGGCAGTGTGCGCTTTGGAGGTGGTCGCGCCGCCAATCAGTAGCGGAATGGTAAAGCCCTGGCGCTCCATCTCTTTCGCCACGTTGACCATCTCATCCAGCGACGGGGTGATCAGCCCGGAGAGGCCAATCAGATCGGCATTCACTTCGCGTGCGGTTTTGAGGATTTTCTCCGCTGGCACCATCACGCCCAGATCGATAATCTCGTAGTTATTACACTGCAGCACCACGCCGACGATGTTTTTGCCGATGTCATGCACGTCGCCTTTTACGGTGGCGATGACCATCTTGCCGTTACTGGAACCTTTCTCTTTGCTGGCTTCGATAAACGGCTCCAGATAGGCCACGGCCTGCTTCATCACGCGGGCGGATTTCACCACCTGCGGCAGGAACATTTTGCCCTCGCCGAACAGATCGCCGACCACGTTCATGCCGTCCATCAGCGGCCCTTCGATCACTTCAATCGGGCGCGCGGCCTGCTGGCGGGCCTCTTCGGTATCTTGTTCGATAAACTCGGTGATCCCTTTTACCAGCGAATATTCGAGGCGTTTTTTCACATCCCAGGTACGCCACTCCGCCTGCTGAACGTTGGCGCTATCATCAGCTTTGCTGCCGCGATACTTTTCGGCCAGCTCCAGCATGCGCTCGGTGGCGTCGTCGCGGCGATTCAGGATCACATCCTCAACCGCGTCGCGCAGCTCCAGTGGCAGGTCGTCATAAATCGCCAGCTGGCCGGCGTTGACGATCCCCATATCCATCCCATTACGGATGGCGTAATAGAGGAACACCGCGTGGATCGCCTCACGCACCGGATCGTTACCGCGGAACGAGAACGAAACGTTGGAGACGCCGCCAGAGATCAGGGCATGCGGCAGCTCGCGCTTGATGTCTTCGCAGGCGCCAATAAAGTCCTGGGCGTAGTTGTTGTGCTCTTCGATCCCGGTGGCGACGGCAAAGATGTTCGGGTCAAAGATAATGTCTTCCGGTGGGAAGCCGACCTCTTCGGTCAAAATCTGGTATGCGCGGCGGCAAATTTCAATTTTGCGCTCCCGGGTATCCGCCTGGCCCACTTCGTCAAAGGCCATCACCACCACGGCGGCACCATAGCGGCGCACCATCTTCGCGTGGTGGATAAAGGGCTCAACCCCCTCTTTCATTGAGATGGAGTTAACGATCCCCTTGCCCTGAATGCACTTCAGCCCTTTTTCGATCACTTCCCACTTCGAGGAGTCGATCATAATCGGCACGCGGGCAATGTCCGGCTCACCGGCGATCAGGTTGAGGAAACGCACCATCGCCGCTTCGGCGTCGAGCATCCCCTCATCCATGTTGATATCAATGATCTGCGCCCCGCTCTCAACCTGCTGGCGGGCAACGTCCAGCGCTTCGCTGTACTTCTCTTCTTTGATCAGGCGTTTGAACTTCGCGGAGCCGGTCACGTTGGTACGTTCGCCAACGTTCACAAACAGGCTCTCATCGCCAATGTTCAGCGGCTCAAGACCAGATAGTCGACAGGCCACCGGCAGGTCGGGGAGCTTACGTGGTGCCAGGCCCGCCACCGCGTTGCTCATGGCGGCAATGTGCTCTGGCGTGGTGCCGCAGCAGCCGCCGACGATATTCAGGAACCCGGATTCGGCCCACTCGCGGATCTGCGCCGCCATGGTGGCGGCATCGAGATCGTACTCACCAAAGGCGTTCGGCAGGCCGGCATTCGGGTGGGCAGTGACGTAGCACTCCGCGATGCGCGACAGCTCCTGCACATACTGGCGCAGTTCGTCCGGCCCCAGGGCACAGTTCAGGCCAAAGGTCAGGGCATCGGCGTGGCGCAGGGAGTTGTAAAAGGCTTCGGTGGTCTGCCCGGAGAGGGTACGGCCAGAGGCATCGGTGATGGTGCCGGAGATCATAATCGGCAGGTCGACACCCAGGGCTTCGAACTCCTCTTTCACCGCGTAGATGGCGGCTTTGGCGTTGAGCGTATCGAAGACCGTTTCAATCATGATCAGATCGACACCGCCTTCCACCAGCGCTTTGGTGGACTCGCGGTACGCGGTCACCAGCTGGTCAAAGGTGATATTACGAAAAGCTGGATCGTTCACATCCGGCGAGATAGAGGCGGTGCGGTTGGTCGGGCCAAGCACGCCCGCCACATAGCGCGGTTTCTCTGGCGTGCGGGCCGTCCACTCATCGGCGCAGGCGCGGGCCAGCTTCGCTGCCTCGTAGTTGATCTCCGCCGACAGGGATTCCATCTCGTAATCCGCCATGGCGATGGTTGTCGAGTTAAAGGTGTTGGTCTCAACGATATCCGCACCCGCCTCGAAATAGGCGTAGTGAATGGCGGCGATAATCTCTGGCTTGCTGAGTACCAGCAGGTCATTGTTACCTTTCAGATCGCAGGGCCAGTCGGCGAAACGGTCGCCGCGAAAGTCGTCTTCACTCAGACGATAGCTCTGGATCATGGTGCCCATACCGCCATCCAGTACCAGAATGCGTTCATTTAACTGCGCACGCAGTTGATCTACTTTGCTGCTCACACTTGCTCCCGACAACGCTCAACCAGGCCAAAAGGCCAGCAGTCCATACTGGCATAATCTTGCTAAGGGGAAAAGTCACACCGCGGTAACATGAGACATGTTCAGCATGACTCATCCGATCAGTCAGGATAACGGTTGCAAAATACCCAAATAAAACGAAAATGATTTCCACGATACAGAAAAAAGGAGCCTGCCATGGTCGCCACCGTTCCCGCTAAACGCGGCAGAAAACCCGCCGCCGCGACCGCCCAGGCGGGCGGTCAAGTCCAGTCCCTGACCCGGGGGTTAAAGCTCCTCGAATGGATAGCCGAGTCGCACAGCAGCGTGGCGCTAACGGAGCTGGCCCAGCAGGCTGGCCTGCCAAATTCCACCACCCATCGCCTGCTGACCACCATGCAGCAGCTGGGCTTTGTCCGTCAGGTGGGTGAGCTCGGGCACTGGTCCGTGGGTGCCCACGCGTTTATTGTCGGCAGCAGCTTTTTGCAGAGCCGTAATCTGCTCGCCATTGTCCATCCGATCCTGCGCAAGCTGATGGAAGACTCCGGCGAGACGGTCAACCTGGCGGTGCTCGATCAGAGCGATCACCAGGCGATTATTATCGACCAGGTGCAGTGTACCCAACTGATGCGCATGTCGGCCCCGATTGGCGGCAAGCTGCCGATGCACGCCTCCGGGGCAGGAAAGGCGTTTTTGTCCCAGCTCAGCGAGGAGCAGGTGACGGGTCTGCTGCACCGCAAAGGCTTACACGCCTATACCCATGCGACGTTGGTATCACCGGTGCATCTGAAAGAGGATTTAGCCCTGACGCGCAAGCGCGGCTACTCCTTCGATGATGAAGAGCATGCTCTCGGCCTGCGCTGTATTGCCGCCTGCATTTATGATGAGCACCGCGAGCCGTTTGCCGCTATCTCCATCTCCGGGCCGATCTCACGGATGACCGACGACCGGGTGACTGAGCTGGGGGCGCTGGTAATTAAGGCGGCGAAAGAGGTGACGCTGGCGTATGGTGGGATTCGTTAAGTCTTCAATGCCCGGCGGCGCTATGCTTGCACGGGCCTACAAAATTCTGTAGGCCGGGTAAGGCGCAGCCGCCACCCGGCGTTAAGCCGCATACTTCACGCTAAACCGCTGCTTACGCCGGTAAGCATAAACATCTTCCACATGCCCGTTCTTAATGCGGGTTTGCAGGCCACGCCAGTAATCGGCGCGAAACAGATCGGCATGCATCTCTTCAAACAGTGCTCCAATACGCGGGTCAGCGCATAACCAGTGGCGAAACTCCTCCGGGAAGACATCTCCCGGCGAGACGCTGTACCAGGGCTCGCTGGCGAGCTCATCTTCCAGGTAGCGCGGCGGCGGGATTTCACGAAAATTCACTTCCGTCATGTAGCAGATTTCGTCGTAGTCATAGAACACGACCCGCCCGTGACGGGTGACGCCAAAGTTTTTAAATAGCATGTCGCCCGGGAAGATATTGGCTGCCGCCAGCTGCCGGATGGCATTGCCGTACTCTTCAATCGCATCGTGCAGCGCCTGCCCCTCTGACTGCTCCAGCCAGATATTGAGCGGCACCATCCGCCGTTCAATGTAGAGATGACTGATGACGATTTTATCCCCCAGATCGCTGATTTTTTCTGGCGCTTCCTGGAACAACAACGCCATCAGCTGCGGCGCAATCTGTCGCTTATCGAGAACAAAATTCTCAAACTCCTGGGTATCCGCCATGCGCCCGACGCGATCGTGCTCCTTAACCAGCTGGTAGCAGGCGCGCACATGGGCGGCAGACATCTCTTTCTGCGGGGCGAATTTATCCTTTATCACCTTAAACACCCGGTCAAAACCCGGCAGGGTAAAGACCAGCATCACCATGCCGCGAATGCCTGGCGCCTCGATAAACTGCTCATCCGCATGGGTGATATAGTGCAGGTATTCCCGGTAGCTCTCGGTTTTCGCATGTTTCTGACACCCTATCGCCATATACAACTCAGCGGTGGTTTTACCGGGCAGGATCTCACGCAGCCACTCCACCAGCGCGCCTGGCAGGGGGGCGTAAACCATAAAGTAGGAACGGGCGAAGCCGAAAACAATGCTCGCTTCGGCGCTGGTGGTCAGGCAGGTATCCACCACCAGTTCACCTTCGTCGCTGCGGTGAATGGGCAGTAAAAACGGCAGCGTGGCGTCCGGGGTAATCAGTTTCCCCACCAGCCAGGCGGCTTTGTTGCGGTAGAACAGTTCATTCGCCACCTGTAAATGAGAGTCTGGCAGAGTGTCCGCGCCGAGCGTTTCCGACAGATGGGCGATGATATACCCGACATCACGCGGGCGATTTTGCCACGGCAGACGCAGAGGGAGATCGGCCAACACTTTGGTTAACAACGCCTCCCACCCCTGTTCAGGATAGAAATCTTTCGCCAGCGGACGCGGCAAGGCACGAAAACGTTGCCCCGGCTGAGAGCTGAAAATAAAAAGCCGCTCCGGTGACAGCGAGCGGTGATCAAACAGCCGACAGTAGACAGAGTTGAAAAAGCTTTCCGCAATCTCATAACGCGGATAATCCGGCAGCAGCTGGGTGTAATGGCTTTTCACCCGCAGCAAAAAAGCGGCATTGATATCGATGCTGCCGGTGATGCAGCGCAGCTGCTCTACCACCAGACCCACATGATGATCGTAGAGATGAATACGCTGTTTCATGGCCTGCTGCACGGCGTGCCAGTCTGCCTGCTCGAAGCGCTGCTGCGCCCCGCCCGTCACTTCCAGAAAACGGCCATACTGAGCATCAAAGCCCTGCAAAATGGTCTGCGCAATCAGTAATTCCAGGCCACGCGACATAGATGTCCCTCACCCCAGGAAACAGAACCGTAGGCCCGGTAAGCGCAATGCCACCGGGCGTTTCCGTTATCAGAACTGCGCTTCTTCGGTCGACCCGGTCAGGGCGGTGACGGAGGAGGCGCCGCCCTGGATGATGGTGGTCACTCTGTCGAAGTAGCCTGTTCCCACTTCCTGCTGGTGCGAGACGAAGGTATAGCCCTTTTGACTTGCCGCGAACTCCGGCTGCTGGACCTTCTCGACGTAGTGCTTCATGCCCTCGCCCTGAGCGTAAGCGTGCGCCAGGTCGAACATGTTAAACCACATGCTGTGAATGCCCGCCAGGGTGATGAACTGGTATTTGTAGCCCATGTCCGACAGTTCCTGCTGGAAGCTGGCGATCGTTTTATCATCCAGATTTTTCTGCCAGTTAAAGGAGGGCGAGCAGTTGTAGGCCAGCAGCTTGCCCGGATACTTCGCATGGATGGCATCGGCAAAGCGTTTCGCCAGCGCCAGATCCGGGGTGGAGGTTTCGCACCACACCAGATCCGCATACGGTGCATACGCCAGGCCACGGCTGATCGCCTGCTCAATGCCGGCATGGGTACGGTAGAACCCTTCGCTGGTGCGTTCGCCGGTAATAAACTGACTGTCGTAAGGGTCGCAGTCGGAGGTGATCAGATCTGCGGCATCGGCATCGGTACGGGCAATCACCAGCGTCGGGACGCCCATGACGTCAGCGGCCAGACGGGCAGCCACCAGTTTCTGGATCGCCTCCTGAGTCGGAACCAGCACTTTGCCGCCCATGTGTCCGCACTTCTTCACGGAGGCCAGCTGATCTTCGAAGTGGACAGCCGCTGCACCGGCTTCAATCATCGATTTCATCAGCTCAAAGGCATTCAGCACCCCACCAAAGCCCGCCTCGGCGTCGGCCACAATCGGCAGGAAGTAATCGACGAAGCGCGGATCGTTTGGCTCAATACCGGATGCCCACTGGATCTGATCCGCACGACGGAAAGTGTTGTTGATTCGCTCCACCACGGCCGGGACGGAATTCGCCGGATAGAGGGACTGATCCGGGTACATGCTGGATGCAAGGTTGGCATCTGCCGCCACCTGCCAGCCTGACAGATAGACCGCTTCAATGCCCGCTTTCGCCTGCTGCAACGCCTGGCCACCGGTCAGCGCGCCGAGGCTGTTGATGTAGCCTTTCTTCGACTCGCCGTGCAGCAGACGCCACATTTTGGCGGCACCCAGCTGCGCCAGGGTGCATTCCGGGTTTACCGAGCCGCGTAACTTCACCACATCCTCAGCGCTATAAGGGCGTTCAATGCCTTCCCAGCGCGGCTGAGTCCACTCATTCTGTAATGCTTCGATCTGTTGGGTACGGGTTTTCATGTGCAGATGCTCCATATTGTTATGTGGTGAAATCAGGCCAGCAGGCGGTAGCCCGGCAGCGTCAGGAAGTCGATTAAGTCATCTGAGGTGGTGATCTGTTCCATCAGGCGCGCGGCGGCGTCGAAGCGACCGCTGCTGAAGCGGTGCTCGCCCAGCTCTTCCTGAATGTTCAGCATCTCTTCCGACAGCATCTGGCGGAACAGGGCTTTGGTGACGGGCTTGCCGTTGCTGAGCGTTTTCTGATGATGGATCCACTGCCAGATAGAGGTGCGGGAGATCTCGGCGGTGGCGGCATCCTCCATCAGACCGTAAATCGGTACACAGCCGTTACCGGAGATCCACGCTTCGATGTACTGCACGGCCACGCGGATGTTGGCGCGCATCCCCTCTTCGGTGCGCTCGCCCTCGCACGGTTCGAGAAGCTGTGCAGCGGTAACGGGCGCATCCTCTTCGCGGGTCACGTGCAGCTGGTTTTTGTTATCGCCCAGGATGCGGTTGAACACCTCCATGGCGGTATCTGCCAGGCCGGGGTGCGCCACCCAGGTGCCGTCATGGCCGTTGCTGGCTTCCAGCTCTTTATCGGCCTTCACTTTGTTCAGCACCTGGGTATTACGTTCGTTGTCTTTGCTGGGAATAAAGGCTGCCATGCCGCCCATCGCGAAGGCGCCGCGCTTGTGGCAGGTTTTGATCAGCAGACGCGAATAGGCATTCAGGAAGGATTTATCCATCGTCACCACCTGACGATCGGGCAGAACGCGATCCGGGTGGTTCTTCAGAGTCTTGATGTAGCTGAAGATGTAATCCCAGCGGCCGCAGTTCAGGCCAACAATGTGGTCACGCAGGGCATGCAGAATCTCATCCATCTGGAAGACCGCAGGCAACGTTTCAATCAGCAGCGTGGCCTTGATGGTGCCGCGCGGCAGTTCAAAACGGTCTTCAGTGTAACTAAAGACCTCACTCCACCAGGCCGCTTCCTGCCATGACTGCGTTTTTGGCAGATAGAAGTAAGGCCCGCTGCCTTTTGCCAGCAGGTTTTTATGGTTATGGAAGAAGTAGAGCGCAAAATCGAACAGGCTGCCGGGGATCGCCTCATTGTTCCAGGTGACATGCTTTTCCGGTAAATGCAGGCCACGTACGCGGCAAACCAGTACCGCCGGGTTGGGCTTAAGCTGGTAGATTTTGCCCGCTTCGTTGGTGTGGCTGATGGTGCCATCAACCGCATCACGCAGGTTGATCTGCCCATCAATCACTTTATTCCAGTCGGGTGCCAGTGAATCTTCAAAATCGGCCATAAAGACCTTCACATTGGCGTTCAGCGCGTTGATCACCATCTTGCGCTCAACCGGGCCGGTGATTTCAACGCGTCGGTCCTGCAGATCCTGCGGGATACCGCGGATCGTCCAGCTTCCTTCTCGAATGGAAGCAGTTTCCGAAATAAAGTCAGGCAGCTTTCCATTATCAATGTCTTGCTGCTGCTGGATACGTGCCGCCAGTAATTTATTGCGCTTTGGCGTGAAGCGAGTCACCAGCTCGGTAAGGAACTCTACGGCATCGGCGGTCAGGATCTGCTTCTCCTGCTCACCATGCGGTTGAGTGAAGGACAGTTCATCGATAATGGTTGCCTGTTGATTCATTGCGCTGCTCCTCTTCATTGATCCGAATTTATTTCCCCCACGCGAACGAAAGATCCTTGTGTAGTTTTCGTTCAGCAGAATTAAGACTATCTCGCTCTACAATAAAATCAAAAACAATTTCCATTTTTAATTTAAATGCTTGGTAACTTGCTGATAAAAATGAATTTAAAAATTTTTCTATAGGCGGAGTGAATTTCGGAAATAAAAAAGGCACCCGAAGGTGCCTTAACTGGAGAGCTGAAACGCTACAGGATGAGGATCGTCAGAGGATTAATCCAGCGTCGGATTCATGTGGCGCAGATCGTACGGCGTGATCTGGTAGACGTAGTAGTTAAGCCAGTTGGTAAACAGCAGATTGCCGTGGCTGCGCCAGGTGGCACGTGGTTTGTTCTGCGGATCGTTTTGCGGGAAATAGTTGTACGGTACGTCCGGATTCAAACCCGCTTCCACATCGCGGAAATATTCGCTCGCCAGGGTATCTGGATCGTATTCCGGATGGCCAGTGACAAAGGCAATACGCTTGTCTTTGCTGGCAAACAGATAGGCATCGCCCTCTTCGGTTTCCGCGAGGATCTCAAGATCGGTGTAGTCACGAATCAATGCAGCCGGGAAATCGGCATAGCGCGAATGCGGCGCCAGGAAGGAGTCATCAAACCCGCGAGTCAGCAGCGCATGAGGGTGCAGAATATGATGCTCGTAGACACCAGAGAGCTTTTCAGTACGGGTTTGTTTAGGGATGCCGTACAGAATGTTGAGCGCCGCCTGGACCGCCCAGCAGACGAACAGGGTTGACGTGACATGATCTTTGGCCCACTCCAGCACCTGCTTGATTTGCGGCCAGTAGGCAACGTCGTTGAATTCAACCAGACCAAGCGGCGCACCGGTAACGATCAAGCCATCAAAGTTCTCGTTACGGATATCTTCAAAGTTGCAGTAGAAGTTATTGAGATGCTCAGAAGGCGTATTACGGGACTCGCGCGCATCAATACGCAGCAGCTGAATATCGACCTGCAGCGGGGAGTTTGAGAGCAAGCGGAGGAACTGGTTTTCCGTCTCAATCTTCTTTGGCATCAGGTTCAGGATAAGCACCTTCAGAGGACGAATTTCCTGACCTGTAGCGCGCGAAGCCGTCATGACAAAGACATTCTCTTCACGCAAGAAATTGACGGCTGGTAGCTCGTCCTGCACCCGAATCGGCATAACCTAAAATCCTCAAAGCATACGTATAAACGTTTAGACATCCAGATAGCTGACAATAACCAGGAATAACCTAAATGTCGAGTCTGCATGTGAAAGGTGAGAAAGTTTCAAGAAAGGGATAGCCGTAGGCCGGGTAAGGCGAGGCCGTCATCCGGCGGTTTACCACAGACGGCAAAAAACCCCGTACCTTGCGGTACGGGGTTTCTTTAATTGATGCCTGGCAGTTCCCTACTCTCGCATGGGGAGGCCCCACACTACCATCGGCGCTACGGCGTTTCACTTCTGAGTTCGGCATGGGGTCAGGTGGGACCACCGCGCTACAGCCGCCAGGCAAATTCTGTAATCTGTATCAGCTGAAAATCTTCTCAAACCCACCGAAACAGCTTCGGCGTTGTAAGGTTAAGCCTCACGGTTCATTAGTACCGGTTAGCTCAACGCATCGCTGCGCTTACACACCCGGCCTATCAACGTCGTCGTCTTCAACGTTCCTTCAGGACCCTTAAAGGGTCAGGGAGAACTCATCTCGGGGCAAGTTTCGTGCTTAGATGCTTTCAGCACTTATCTCTTCCGCATTTAGCTACCGGGCAGTGCCATTGGCATGACAACCCGAACACCAGTGATGCGTCCACTCCGGTCCTCTCGTACTAGGAGCAGCCCCCCTCAATTCTCCAGCGCCCACGGCAGATAGGGACCGAACTGTCTCACGACGTTCTAAACCCAGCTCGCGTACCACTTTAAATGGCGAACAGCCATACCCTTGGGACCTACTTCAGCCCCAGGATGTGATGAGCCGACATCGAGGTGCCAAACACCGCCGTCGATATGAACTCTTGGGCGGTATCAGCCTGTTATCCCCGGAGTACCTTTTATCCGTTGAGCGATGGCCCTTCCATTCAGAACCACCGGATCACTATGACCTGCTTTCGCACCTGCTCGAGCCGTCACTCTCGCAGTCAAGCCAGCTTATGCCATTGCACTAACCTCCTGATGTCCGACCAGGATTAGCTGACCTTCGTGCTCCTCCGTTACTCTTTAGGAGGAGACCGCCCCAGTCAAACTACCCACCAGACACTGTCCGCAACCCGGGTAACGGGTCCACGTTAGAACACCAGCCATTAAAGGGTGGTATTTCAAGGACGGCTCCATGCAGACTGGCGTCCACACTTCAAAGCCTCCCACCTATCCTACACATCAAGGACCAGTGTTCAGTGTCAAGCTATAGTAAAGGTTCACGGGGTCTTTCCGTCTTGCCGCGGGTACACTGCATCTTCACAGCGATTTCAATTTCACTGAGTCTCGGGTGGAGACAGCCTGGCCATCATTACGCCATTCGTGCAGGTCGGAACTTACCCGACAAGGAATTTCGCTACCTTAGGACCGTTATAGTTACGGCCGCCGTTTACCGGGGCTTCGATCAAGAGCTTCGCCTTACAGCTAACCCCATCAATTAACCTTCCGGCACCGGGCAGGCGTCACACCGTATACGTCCACTTTCGTGTTTGCACAGTGCTGTGTTTTTAATAAACAGTTGCAGCCAGCTGGTATCTTCGACTGATTTCAGCTCCACCCGCAGGGGCTTCACCTACATATCAGCGTGCCTTCTCCCGAAGTTACGGCACCATTTTGCCTAGTTCCTTCACCCGAGTTCTCTCAAGCGCCTTGGTATTCTCTACCTGACCACCTGTGTCGGTTTGGGGTACGATTTGATGTTACCTGATGCTTAGAGGCTTTTCCTGGAAGCAGGGCATTTGTTGCTTCAGCACCGTAGTGCCTCGTCATCACACCTCAGCGTTAAAAGGTACCGGATTTACCTGGAACCTCCGCCTACATGCTTAAACCGGGACAACCGTCGCCCGGCCAACATAGCCTTCTCCGTCCCCCCTTCGCAGTAACACCGAGTACAGGAATATTAACCTGTTTCCCATCGACTACGCCTTTCGGCCTCGCCTTAGGGGTCGACTCACCCTGCCCCGATTAACGTTGGACAGGAACCCTTGGTCTTCCGGCGAGCGGGCTTTTCACCCGCTTTATCGTTACTTATGTCAGCATTCGCACTTCTGATACCTCCAGCATGCCTCACAGCACACCTTCGCAGGCTTACAGAACGCTCCCCTACCCAACAACACATAGTGTCGCTGCCGCAGCTTCGGTGCATGGTTTAGCCCCGTTACATCTTCCGCGCAGGCCGACTCGACCAGTGAGCTATTACGCTTTCTTTAAATGATGGCTGCTTCTAAGCCAACATCCTGGCTGTCTGTGCCTTCCCACATCGTTTCCCACTTAACCATGACTTTGGGACCTTAGCTGGCGGTCTGGGTTGTTTCCCTCTTCACGACGGACGTTAGCACCCGCCGTGTGTCTCCCGTGATAACATTCCTCGGTATTCGCAGTTTGCATCGGGTTGGTAAGCCGGGATGGCCCCCTAGCCGAAACAGTGCTCTACCCCCGAGGATGAATTCACGAGGCGCTACCTAAATAGCTTTCGGGGAGAACCAGCTATCTCCCGGTTTGATTGGCCTTTCACCCCCAGCCACAGGTCATCCGCTAATTTTTCAACATTAGTCGGTTCGGTCCTCCAGTTAGTGTTACCCAACCTTCAACCTGCCCATGGCTAGATCACCGGGTTTCGGGTCTATACCCTGCAACTTAACGCCCAGTTAAGACTCGGTTTCCCTCCGGCTCCCCTATACGGTTAACCTTGCTACAGAATATAAGTCGCTGACCCATTATACAAAAGGTACGCAGTCACACCCCGAAGGATGCTCCCACTGCTTGTACGTACACGGTTTCAGGTTCTTTTTCACTCCCCTCGCCGGGGTTCTTTTCGCCTTTCCCTCACGGTACTGGTTCACTATCGGTCAGTCAGGAGTATTTAGCCTTGGAGGATGGTCCCCCCATATTCAGACAGGATACCACGTGTCCCGCCCTACTCTTCGAGTTCACAGCATGTGTGCTTTCGTGTACGGGAGTATCACCCTGTACCCTGCGACTTTCCAGACGCTTCCACTAACACACAAGCTGATTCAGACTCCGGGCTGCTCCCCGTTCGCTCGCCGCTACTGGGGGAATCTCGGTTGATTTCTTTTCCTCGGGGTACTTAGATGTTTCAGTTCCCCCGGTTCGCCTCGTTAGCCTATGTATTCAGCTAACGATAGTGCAACGGATTGCACTGGGTTTCCCCATTCGGACATCGCCGGGTCAAGGGTTCATATCACCTCGCCGGCGCTTTTCGCAGATTAGCACGTCCTTCATCGCCTCTGACTGCCAGGGCATCCACCGTGTACGCTTAGTCGCTTAACCTCACAACCCGAAGCTGTTTCACTTCGCGTTGTGAAAATTTGAGAGACTCGAACACACCTTCATCTGTTCTTATTACGGAGAACAGACACAGTGTGTCGTTTCAATTTTCAGCTTGATCCAGATTTTTAAAGAGCAAAACTTCTTAATGCACTCAAAAGTACATTCAGAAGTTCATCATTCATCAGACAATCTGTGTGAGCACTACAAAGGCAGGTTCTTTAAGGTAAGGAGGTGATCCAACCGCAGGTTCCCCTACGGTTACCTTGTTACGACTTCACCCCAGTCATGAATCACAAAGTGGTAAGCGCCCTCCCGAAGGTTAAGCTACCTACTTCTTTTGCAACCCACTCCCATGGTGTGACGGGCGGTGTGTACAAGGCCCGGGAACGTATTCACCGTAGCATTCTGATCTACGATTACTAGCGATTCCGACTTCATGGAGTCGAGTTGCAGACTCCAATCCGGACTACGACGCACTTTATGAGGTCCGCTTGCTCTCGCGAGGTCGCTTCTCTTTGTATGCGCCATTGTAGCACGTGTGTAGCCCTACTCGTAAGGGCCATGATGACTTGACGTCATCCCCACCTTCCTCCAGTTTATCACTGGCAGTCTCCTTTGAGTTCCCGGCCGGACCGCTGGCAACAAAGGATAAGGGTTGCGCTCGTTGCGGGACTTAACCCAACATTTCACAACACGAGCTGACGACAGCCATGCAGCACCTGTCTCAGAGTTCCCGAAGGCACCAAGCCATCTCTGGCAAGTTCTCTGGATGTCAAGAGTAGGTAAGGTTCTTCGCGTTGCATCGAATTAAACCACATGCTCCACCGCTTGTGCGGGCCCCCGTCAATTCATTTGAGTTTTAACCTTGCGGCCGTACTCCCCAGGCGGTCGACTTAACGCGTTAGCTCCGGAAGCCACGCCTCAAGGGCACAACCTCCAAGTCGACATCGTTTACGGCGTGGACTACCAGGGTATCTAATCCTGTTTGCTCCCCACGCTTTCGCACCTGAGCGTCAGTCTTTGTCCAGGGGGCCGCCTTCGCCACCGGTATTCCTCCAGATCTCTACGCATTTCACCGCTACACCTGGAATTCTACCCCCCTCTACAAGACTCAAGCCTGCCAGTTTCAAATGCAGTTCCCAGGTTGAGCCCGGGGATTTCACATCTGACTTAACAGACCGCCTGCGTGCGCTTTACGCCCAGTAATTCCGATTAACGCTTGCACCCTCCGTATTACCGCGGCTGCTGGCACGGAGTTAGCCGGTGCTTCTTCTGCGAGTAACGTCAATTGCTGAGGTTATTAACCTCAACACCTTCCTCCTCGCTGAAAGTACTTTACAACCCGAAGGCCTTCTTCATACACGCGGCATGGCTGCATCAGGCTTGCGCCCATTGTGCAATATTCCCCACTGCTGCCTCCCGTAGGAGTCTGGACCGTGTCTCAGTTCCAGTGTGGCTGGTCATCCTCTCAGACCAGCTAGGGATCGTCGCCTAGGTGAGCCATTACCCCACCTACTAGCTAATCCCATCTGGGCACATCCGATGGCAAGAGGCCCGAAGGTCCCCCTCTTTGGTCTTGCGACGTTATGCGGTATTAGCTACCGTTTCCAGTAGTTATCCCCCTCCATCAGGCAGTTTCCCAGACATTACTCACCCGTCCGCCACTCGTCACCCGAGAGCAAGCTCTCTGTGCTACCGTTCGACTTGCATGTGTTAGGCCTGCCGCCAGCGTTCAATCTGAGCCATGATCAAACTCTTCAATTTAAGTTTGATGCTCGTGAATTAAACTTCGTAATGAATTACGTGTTCACTCAGAGACTTGGTATTCATTTTTCGTCCGAGGACGTTAAGAATCCATGTCACTTTGAGTGCCCACACAGATTGTCTGATAAATTGTTAAAGAGCAGTGCAACGCGGCTTTCGCTCACCGTTGCGAGGTGGCGTATATTACGCTTTCCTCTTTCAGAGTCAAGCGATTATTTTCGCTTTTCTCCTCAACCGGCCCGGCTGTTAGTGTGAAGTGATTCACATCCGCCGTGTCGATGGAGGCGCATTATAGGGAGTTCTCCGGCGCCCGCAACCCTTAAATGTCATAAAAATGACTGACTGCTGCATTCCCCAGCAAAAGCCCGCCTTATACCTGATTACACACAGACTTATCCACAACGTGACGAAAAAGTGAAAATGTGCGAGCGTTGCGCAAACGTTTTCGTTAAAATGCTCGCGCTAAATAAAGTGCCCCGCCAGGTGTGTTAGTTGAGTTTTTATCGGGAAAATTCACCTAACGCTCTCTGTAATCGTCAAATCCAGGGGATTTACCATGCAACAACGTCGTCCAGTCCGCCGCGCTCTGCTCAGTGTTTCTGATAAAGCCGGTATCGTTGAATTCGCTCAGGCACTTTCTGCACGTGGCGTAGAGCTGCTGTCCACAGGCGGTACTGCTCGCCTGTTAGCAGATAAAGGCCTGCCGGTAACCGAAGTGTCCGATTACACCGGTTTCCCGGAAATGATGGATGGACGCGTCAAAACTCTGCACCCGAAAGTCCACGGCGGCATTCTGGGTCGTCGCGGTCAGGATGACGGCATTATGGATCAGCACGGGATTGCGCCAATCGACATGGTAGTTGTTAACCTTTATCCATTCGCCCAGACCGTCGCCCGTGAAGGCTGCTCTCTGGAGGATGCGGTAGAGAATATCGATATTGGCGGCCCAACTATGGTGCGCTCCGCCGCGAAGAACCATAAGGATGTGGCCATCGTCGTAAAGAGCAGCGACTACGACGCCATTATTAAAGAGATGGATGCCAACGAAGGTTCACTGAATCTCGAGACCCGTTTCGACCTCGCCATTAAGGCCTTTGAACATACCGCCGCTTACGACAGCATGATCGCTAACTACTTCGGTAGTCTGGTCCCTGCCTACCACGGCGAAAGCAAAGATCCCTCTGGTCGCTTCTCCCGCACCTTAAACCTGAACTTCATTAAGAAGCAGGATATGCGCTACGGCGAAAACAGCCACCAGCAGGCTGCCTTCTATATAGAAGAAGAGGTAAAAGAAGCCTCCGTTGCTACTGCGCAGCAGGTGCAGGGTAAAGCGCTCTCCTATAACAACATTGCGGATACCGACGCGGCGCTGGAGTGCGTGAAAGAGTTCAGCGAGCCCGCCTGCGTTATCGTGAAGCACGCGAACCCATGCGGCGTGGCGGTCAGCACCTCTATTCTGGATGCATACGATCGTGCGTACAAAACTGACCCGACCTCAGCGTTTGGCGGCATTATCGCGTTTAACCGCGAGCTGGATGCCGAAACCGCCCAGGCGATTATCTCCCGCCAGTTTGTGGAGGTGATCATCGCCCCTTCGGCCACCGAAGACGCCCTGAAAATCACCGCGGCAAAACAGAACGTGCGCGTGCTGGTCTGCGGTCAGTGGGCAGAACGCGTTCCGGGCCTCGACTTCAAGCGTGTGAACGGTGGCCTGCTGGTTCAGGATCGTGACCTGGGCATGGTCAGCGAGAAAGATCTGCGTGTCGTCACCAAACGTCAGCCTACTGAGCAGGAGCTGCGTGACGCGCTGTTCTGCTGGAAAGTGGCGAAGTTCGTGAAATCCAACGCCATCGTCTATGCGAAAGAGAACATGACCATCGGTATAGGCGCGGGCCAGATGAGCCGCGTTTACTCTGCGAAAATCGCCGGGATTAAAGCGGGCGACGAAGGCCTGGAAGTTAAAGGCTCCGCCATGGCGTCCGACGCGTTCTTCCCGTTCCGTGACGGTATCGATGCAGCTGCGGCAGTGGGCATCACCTGCGTGATCCAGCCTGGCGGCTCTATCCGCGACGACGAAGTCATTGCCGCCGCCGATGAACATGGCATCGCGATGATCTTCACCGACATGCGTCATTTCCGCCATTAATTCCCGGAGCAGAGAATGAAAGTATTAGTGATTGGTAACGGCGGGCGCGAGCACGCCCTGGCGTGGAAAGCGGCGCAGTCTGCGCAGGTTGAAACCGTCTTTGTGGCGCCGGGTAACGCCGGTACCGCCCTGGAGCCCACCCTGCAGAACGTCGCTATCGGCGTAACCGATATCCCGGCGCTGCTGAGCTTTGCCCAGAATGAGAAGATTGACCTGACCATCGTGGGCCCGGAAGCGCCGCTGGTCATTGGCGTGGTAGACGCATTCCGTGCCGCGGGCCTGACCATCTTCGGCCCAACCGAAGGCGCCGCCCAGCTGGAAGGCTCTAAAGCCTTCACCAAAGATTTCCTCGCGCGTCACAACATTCCGACCGCGGAATATCAGAACTTCACCGAAGTGGAGCCCGCGCTGGCTTACTTACGTGAAAAAGGCGCGCCGATTGTGATCAAAGCCGACGGTCTGGCAGCGGGTAAAGGCGTTATCGTGGCGATGACGCTCGAAGAAGCAGAAGCTGCCGTTCAGGATATGCTGGCAGGTAACGCCTTTGGTGATGCAGGCCACCGTATCGTTATCGAAGAGTTTCTTGATGGCGAAGAGGCGAGCTTTATCGTCATGGTCGACGGCGAGCATGTGCTGCCGATGGCCACCAGCCAGGATCATAAGCGCGTTGGCGATGCCGATACCGGCCCGAATACCGGCGGGATGGGGGCTTACTCCCCTGCCCCTGTGGTAACGGACGAAGTTCACCAGCGCACCATGGATCGCATCATCTGGCCAACCGTGAAAGGAATGGCGGCGGAAGGCAACACCTACACTGGTTTCCTCTATGCTGGCCTGATGATCGACAAACAGGGCAACCCGAAGGTTATCGAGTTCAACTGCCGCTTTGGCGACCCAGAAACGCAGCCAATCATGCTGCGCATGAAATCCGATCTGGTAGAGCTGTGCCTGGCGGCCTGCGAAGGCAAGCTAGACGAAAAAAGCTCTGAGTGGGATGAGCGTGCTTCTCTGGGCGTGGTAATTGCGGCGGGCGGTTATCCGGGCAACTACAACACCGGGGATGAGATCCACGGCCTGCCGCTGGAAGCCATCGAAGGCGCGAAGGTATTCCATGCGGGGACTAAGCTCTCCGATGACGAACGCGTGCTGACTAACGGTGGCCGCGTCCTGTGCGCCACGGCGCTGGGCAATACCGTCGCAGAAGCGCAGCAACGCGCCTATGCCCTGATGGCGGATATTCACTGGAACGGTAGCTTCAGCCGTAACGATATTGGTTACCGCGCCATTGCGCGCGAGCAAGGGAAGTAATTACCCCTTTCACCAGTCCCTCTCCCGCAAGGGAGGGGGATTTTCAGAAACTCTTCTCTGTCGGCTGCCAGGTACAAAAATCTTCGTTCGCCACCAGCAGCAGCTGTGATCCTTCAGGCGCTTCCAGCCACGCCACGCTCACTGCCATGGAGGAGTGACTCTGCCGGCGTGCAATGTGTTCCGTTGCCCAGCTATCGAGATCCGGCTTCAGGGTCTGGCCTTCACACGTTGTCACGGAGCCGTCAACATGCCAGCGCCCCTGATGTAGCACCACCCTTCCCTGTCGCAGCGCGTCGCTGGTCTGGCGAATCTGCGCGGCGCGGTAGCGGTAAAGCTCGATTTGATCGGTAGAGAGTTGCTGTTTAAGGCCACCGGTTTCGTGCTGCATAAAGCTCAGCTCACCGTGGTCGTCAAAGCGTACCCGCACATGCTCGGGGACTTTACTGTAGATGTTTATGTCAATCCAGACGAGCGTATCGCCCTGCCAGCGATATTCACTGGTGGTGGTACTGCCGCTGTGCCAGGGGCTAAACGCGGAGAGGAGATGGACTTCATTGTCTGAATCTTTACGCCAGACGCGTACCGCGCCCTGATCGTCAGCGTAGCCGCTGGCGGTAAAAGGCGGCAGGGAGGAGTCATGGCTACAGGCGGTTAATACAAATATGCCCGCCAGCACCGTCACCTGGCGCCAGACAGACAAAAGGGGCGAAACCGCCCCCTCGATAAAACTGTTCACTGCTACGCGGCTTACTTAACTGCGTCTTTCAGTGCTTTGCCAGAAACAAATGCTGGCACGTTGGCTGCAGCGATTTTGATTTCGTTACCGGTCTGCGGGTTGCGGCCAGTACGCTCAGCGCGGTGGTTCACTTTGAAGGTACCGAAACCTACCAGTTGTACAGCATCGCCTTCTTTCAGAGACTCAGTAATTGCAGCCAGGGTGGATTCCAGAGCAGCTTTAGCCTGTACTTTAGACAGGTCAGCTTTGTCCGCAATTACATCAATCAGTTGAGTCTTGTTCATAAGTTATCCTTTCAATGTGTTTATCGCTTGCTAAGCATCGAGTGCGACGAAAATGCCAAAAAAGCACTCTCCTGCATACACGCACCGATAGCCACTTTTTTTCGCCCCCCAAATGTAGACCAGACGGGGGGCAGAAGGGAAGAGTAGAGGCATGACAAAACAGGCGTTAAATCACGTTTTGTTGTCTCACTGGTTAAGATTTATACCAATGTTACTCTCGCCTGCCTCACGCAAGTCTGCACGCAGACCTTTAATCAGCTCGATATCGCGTTCTTCACAGTCTGCCAGTAAACGGAATATTTCCCACTGGATGTCCCATTCCTGCTCAATGGCCGGGTTCAGACGGAGCTCTTCATCGGTCATTTCACGCCCTTCCTGGGTCATCTCCAGCATCGCTACGGTAGTAATAGAGGCCTTACTGACTTCGATGGCATGTTCCAGCGTTTCACCACTCAGACGCGAGTGAATAAGTTCACTTAGCGCTACACAGGCATCAATCGCCGGGTAGACGCCATAGACATCATAGTCATCGGCAACCGGGATCGCCTCTTCCAGCTTATCGAGCTGGGTGTCGAAGTTCACCTTCGCATCTTTAACCGTCAGCGTTTCCCACACCAGATCGAGAATACGACGATAGAGTTGACCATCACCAAATTCGGTCTGCTTGCAGAACATGGCATAGTTCGGATACATACGTTCGCACAGACAGGCCATAAAAGTGACGTGCTGCCAGCTTTCCAGCTTCTCAAGGCGCAGGTGAATCGGGTTTTGTAACATGATGATGTCTCGAATCGAAAATTGGCCGCAGTTTACCTGATTCAGCGCTGAATTTCCTGCCAACGAACAAACGCCGGACGCCCGGAAGCTACCGCATCGGCCCAGCGGGTCGGCTCCGGTAGCCGGTAGCCCCGCATACAGCGCTGCACCCACGCCAGCGCGGTGTCGGTACTGACGCGATGGCCGGTGGCGACGAACAGTGGATTACACCGGGCTTTGCTGCGCCAGACCCACGCCAGCTGTTCGCCTTTATCCATTAAGGGTGCCAGCGCGCCGGGTTCGGGCGGCAGGGGATCAAACTTACCGCAGAGGCGTTTTTTCGCCACGCCGATGGTCGGAACATCCACCAGCAGCCCAAAATGGCTGGCAACGCCGAGACGGCGCGGGTGAGAGATGCCATGCCCGTCAACGAACAGCAGATCGGGTCTTTGCGAAAGCTGATCCCACGCCGCCAGCAGCGCGGGATATTCACGAAAAGAGAGGAAGCCGGGGATGTAAGGCATGGTGGTGGCGATGCGCGCCACCTGGTACTCAACCAGTTCCAGTTCGGGGTACGTCAGCAGCACTATCGCCGCCCGCGTCACCTCTCCACCCTGCTCAAACCCCACATCGGCCCCGGCAATCAGCGCGGGTGGGTCTTTATCCAGACGATCCTCACGGGATACAGACGCAGCGAGTTTAAGTTGTTGAGCGCGAAGTGACGCAAGATCCATAACGACTCCTTACAGATGATACTGGGCAGAAAGTCGGTGCACCGCCTCCACAAACACGCCTGCATGCTCTGGCGGTACATCCTGATGAATACCGTGCCCCAGGTTAAAGACATGGCCCTCGCCCTGACCGAAGCCCGCCAAAATGGTCGCGACTTCTTCTTCAATTCGGGCGGCCGGAGCATACAGCATAGACGGATCCATGTTGCCTTGCAGGGCGACTTTGTCACCCACGCGGCGGCGCGCATCGGCAATATCGGTGGTCCAGTCGAGACCCAGCGCATCACAGCCGGTTTCTGCCATCGCCTCCAGCCACTGGCCTCCGCCTTTGGTGAACAGCGTTACCGGCACGCGACGGCCTTCGTTTTCACGCAGCAGGCCATCAACGATTTTATGCATGTAATAGAGCGAGAACTGCTGATAATCGCGACCCGTCAGTACCCCACCCCAGGTATCGAAGATCATCACCGACTGGGCGCCCGCTTTGATCTGCGCGTTCAGGTACAGGGTGACGCTTTTCGCCAGCTTATCCAGCAGGGCATGGAGCGCCAGCGGATCGGCGTACATCATCTTTTTGATCACGGTAAAGGCTTTGCTGCTGCCCCCTTCAACCATGTAGGTCGCCAGGGTCCACGGGCTGCCGGAGAACCCAATCAGCGGCACTTCGCCTTTCAGCTCGCGGCGAATGGTGCGCACCGCATTCATCACATAACCGAGTTCCTGCTCCGGGTCCGGGACAGGCAGGTTGTCGATGTCCGCTTTGCTCTTAATCGGCGAGCTAAAACGCGGGCCTTCCCCGGTTTCAAAATAGAGCCCAAGCCCCATCGCGTCCGGGATGGTCAGAATGTCAGAGAAGAGGATCGCCGCGTCCAGCGGGTAGCGGCGCAGCGGCTGAAGCGTGACTTCACAGGCCAGCTCCGCATTTTTGCACAGGGACATGAAATCGCCTGCCTGCGCCCGGGTGGCTTTATATTCCGGTAAATAGCGACCCGCCTGGCGCATCATCCATACCGGGGTGACATCAACGGGTTGGCGCAGCAGCGCACGCAGATAACGATCGTTCTTCAGTTCGGTCATTTTTGCAGTTCCTTAAGCGTCTTGTCCCCAGTGTATCACGTCATTCATAGTCGGCCCGACACATTGCCACGGTATCTTCTATCAGGCGACGCGCCACAGTGCCTGGCGGCGGGAGCAGCGGTAAATCGTCGTAGCGATACCAGTCGGCTGACAGCAGCTCTTTCGGGTCGATGACGATCTCGCCGCTGTCGTACTCGGCCATAAAAGCGGTCATCAGCGACTGTGGGAACGGCCAGGGCTGGGAGGTGACATAGCGCAGGTTCTTCACCTTGATGCCGCTCTCTTCCATCACTTCCCGGGCGACGGCCTGCTCCAGGGTTTCGCCCACTTCGACAAACCCGGCCAACACGGTATGCACCCCGTTACGATGACGCGTGTGCTGCGCCAGCAGGATAGTATCTTCACGACGAATGGCGACGATGATGCACGGCGCGATTTGCGGGTAGTAGCGTTCGCGGCAGTGGCTGCAGAGCATGGCCCACTCGGTTTTGCTTGGGTGCATGGTGTGACCACAGTAGCCGCAGTATTTATGCGAGCGATAAAACTCGGCCAGCTGCACAGCACGCCCGGCCAACTGGAACAGACCCACATCGAGATCGAGCACCTGGCGTACCGATCCCATATCGTGACGACGATTTTGTTGGATCAACCACACAGGATCGCCCTGCCACTCCCCGATATTGAGTGCGGGTTGACCCGCAAGATCGAAATTTCCGGCCTCGCCATGTGGTAATTCACCACCGGGCAACCATAATTTCTGTTCATGGCTGACGAACCACCAGCCGCGATCCGATTTTTCAATTATACGATCCATATCTATTGCACTACCTTTGCTTCACAGGCATGTTGGTAACAATACTATTACATTTTGGGTGGGCAGCTTTTAATCTTAACCTTGCGGAGTCAAACATGCTAAACCAGCTAGAAAACCTGACAGAGCGCGTTGGCGGATGTAACAACCTGGTCGATCGCTGGCTGCACGTGCGCAAACATCTGCTTGTTGCCTACTACAACCTCGTTGGCATTAAGCCTGGCAAAGAGTCCTATATGCGTCTGAATGAAAAAGCGCTGGACGATTTCTGTCAGAGCCTGGTCGACTACCTTTCTAACGGCCATTTCAATATTTATGAGCGCATTATCGGTGAAATGGAAGGTAACAGCCCGTTTTTAGCGGCCACCAAACTCTATCCCCTGCTGGAAGCCAATACCCAGCAAATCATGGATTATTACGACTCCACGCTTGAGAATGCCATCGATCAAGATAATTATCTGGAATTTCAGCAGGCGCTCTCTGATATCGGCGAGGCGCTGGAGCAGCGATTTACGCTGGAAGATAACCTGATCGCCCTTGCGCTGGATCACAATTTGAAAGCGAGTAACGAAGATAACGTCGCCAGACCGGCTTGAGTTATTTATCGTTAACGCGTAATTTACATTTACTGCTCCCGCTGTAGGGGAGCACATTCTTGTCGGAGTGCCCAGTGCGAAAGCCGGGCTGAGACCGTTAATTCGGGATCCGCGGAACCTGATCAGGTTAAAACCTGCGAAGGGAACAAGAGTCAATCTGTCATGTATCGCCACTGGGCGATCCTCTCTTGCTTCATCCGTCGTCTGACAAGCCACTTCCTCACTTTCTGGAACGAGCTATGTCTGCCACAAAATTGACCCGCCGCGAACAGCGCGCACAAGCCCAACACTTTATCGACACCCTGGAAGGCACCGCTTTCCCTAACTCAAAACGGATCTATCTGACGGGTTCGCAGGACGATATTCGCGTGCCCATGCGCGAGATCCAACTCAGCCCGACGCTCGTCGGCGGCAGCAAAGAGGATCCGCAGTTTGAAGAGAACGAAGCAGTGCCGGTCTACGACACGTCCGGCCCGTACGGCGATCCGGCGATAACCATCAACGTACAGCAGGGGCTGGCGAAACTGCGCCAACCCTGGATTGAGGCACGTAACGACTGCGAAGCGCTAACCGAACAAAGCTCAGCTTACACCCGGGAGCGCCTGGCCGATGATGGTCTGGACGAGCTGCGCTTCTCCGGCCTTCTCACGCCGAAACGTGCCAGGGCGGGCAAATGCGTCACCCAGTTGCACTATGCCCGCCAGGGGATCGTGACCCCGGAGATGGAATTTATCGCCATTCGCGAAAACATGGGCCGCGAGCGCATCCGCACCGACGTGCTGCGCCACCAGCATCCAGGCGAAGGGTTTGGTGCCCGCCTGCCGGAGAACATCACCCCGGAGTTTGTCCGTGACGAAGTTGCCGCCGGACGCGCCATTATCCCGGCCAACATCAACCACCCGGAGTCGGAGCCGATGATTATCGGCCGTAACTTCCTAGTGAAAGTGAATGCCAACATCGGTAACTCAGCGGTCACCTCGTCTATCGAAGAGGAGGTGGAGAAACTGGTCTGGTCGACCCGCTGGGGCGCGGACACGGTGATGGACCTCTCTACCGGGCGCTATATTCACGAAACCCGCGAGTGGATCCTGCGTAACAGCCCGGTGCCTATTGGTACGGTGCCCATCTACCAGGCGCTGGAGAAGGTGAACGGCATCGCCGAAGATCTCACCTGGGAGGCTTTCCGGGATACCCTGCTGGAGCAGGCCGAGCAAGGCGTCGACTACTTCACCATCCACGCCGGCGTGCTGCTGCGCTACGTGCCGATGACGGCTAAGCGCCTGACCGGTATCGTCTCCCGCGGCGGTTCAATCATGGCGAAATGGTGCCTCTCCCACCATCGGGAAAACTTCCTCTATGAACACTTCCGCGAAATCTGCGAGATCTGCGCCGCGTACGACGTGTCGCTGTCGCTGGGCGATGGCCTGCGTCCGGGCTCCATTCGCGATGCCAACGACGAGGCGCAGTTTGCTGAGCTGCACACCCTCGGCGAGCTGACCAAAATTGCCTGGGAGTATGACGTGCAGGTGATGATCGAAGGCCCGGGCCACGTGCCGATGCAGATGATCCGCCGCAACATGACCGAAGAGCTGGAGCACTGCCACGAAGCGCCGTTCTATACCCTGGGGCCGTTGACCACCGATATCGCACCGGGTTATGACCACTTCACCTCCGGGATTGGCGCGGCGATGATCGGCTGGTTCGGCTGCGCCATGCTCTGCTACGTCACACCGAAAGAGCACCTCGGCCTGCCGAACAAAGAGGACGTAAAACAAGGGCTGATTACCTACAAGATAGCCGCCCATGCCGCCGACCTTGCGAAGGGCCATCCGGGGGCACAGATCCGCGATAACGCTATGTCGAAAGCGCGCTTCGAGTTCCGCTGGGAAGATCAGTTCAACCTCGCTCTCGACCCCTTCACCGCCCGCGCCTACCACGACGAAACCCTGCCGCAGGAGTCCGGCAAAGTGGCGCACTTCTGCTCCATGTGCGGGCCAAAATTCTGCTCGATGAAAATCAGCCAGGAGGTGCGCGACTACGCCGCGGCGCAGACCATCGAAGTGGGCATGGCCGACATGTCGGAAACCTTCCGCGCCCGGGGCGGCGAGATCTACCTCAAAAAAGAGGAGGCGTAATGTATCAACCCAACTTCCCGCCGGTCCCGTTTCATCTGGGGCTCTATCCGGTGGTCGACAGCGTGGCCTGGATCGAACGCCTGCTCGCTGCGGGCGTAAAAACGATCCAGCTGCGCATCAAAGATAAACAGGACGATGAGGTAGAAGCCGACGTCGTCGCGGCCATTGCTCTGGGGCGTCGCTACGATGCACGCCTGTTTATCAATGACTACTGGCGCCTGGCGATCAAGCATCAGGCGTACGGTGTGCATCTCGGTCAGGAGGATCTGGAGACCACCGAGCTTGAGGCCATTCGTGCCGCCGGTTTGCGTCTCGGCGTGTCGACCCATGACGATATGGAGATCGACGTGGCGCTGGCGGCGCGTCCCTCCTACATCGCGCTGGGGCACGTTTTCCCCACCCAAACCAAGCAGATGCCATCGGCCCCGCAGGGGCTGGAACAGCTGGCCCGCCATATCGACCGGCTCGGGGATTACCCCACCGTCGCCATCGGCGGTATCAGTCTCGAACGCGCGCCTGCGGTCCTGGCGACCGGTGTAGGGAGCATCGCGGTGGTGAGCGCCATTACCCAGGCCGACGACTGGCAGGCGGCGACAACACAGCTATTGCAACTGGCGGGGGCGGGCGATGAATGACCGTGACTTTATGCGCTACAGCCGCCAGATCCTGCTGGAAGATATCGCCATTGACGGGCAGCAAAAGCTACTCGCCAGCCGGGTGCTGGTGGTCGGTCTGGGCGGATTAGGCGCTCCGGCGGCGCTCTACCTGGCCGGCGCCGGGATCGGCACGCTGGTGCTGGCCGACAATGATGAGGTTCATCTGAGTAATTTGCAGCGCCAAATCCTCTTTACCACCGACGATATCGCCCAGCCAAAAGCGCAGGTGACAGAACGTCGCCTGCAGCAGCTCAATCCCGACATCCGGCTGATCGCTCTGCAGATCCGCCTGGAAGGCAGCGCGTTGGAGGAAGAGATTGCCCGCGCCGACGTGGTGCTGGACTGCACCGATAACATGGCTACCCGTCAGGCGATCAATGCCGCCTGTGTGATGCTCAATACGCCGCTTATCACCGCCAGCGCCGTGGGCTTTGGCGGACAGATGATGGTGCTGACGCCCCCCTGGACGCAGGGCTGCTACCGCTGCCTGTGGCCGGAGGATGACGAGCCGCAGCGTAACTGCCGCACCGCGGGTATTGTCGGGCCGGTGGTTGGCGTGATGGGAACCCTGCAGGCGCTGGAGGCGATCAAGCTGCTCAGCGGCATTGAGGCCACGCGCAATACGCTACGCCTGTTCGACGCCCGGGCGGGAAGCTGGCGGCAGCTGGCTTTACAGCGCGCCAGTGGATGCCAGGTGTGTGGAGGGCGGCATGCGGATCCTGTTTAACGACGAACCGATGCAGTGCGTAGAGGGATTAACCGTCGCCACCCTGCTCTCCCAGCTATGCCAGTTAAAACCCGGGGTCGCGCTGGCCCTGAATCAACAGATCCTGCCGCGCGAGCAGTGGGAAAAACAGCAGGTGCGCGAAGGCGATCAGATCCTGCTCTTTCAGGTGATTGCCGGAGGCTGAGATGTTACGTATTGCTAATAAAACCTTTGATTCACATCTGTTTACCGGCACGGGAAAATTCGCCTCGCCGCAGCTGATGGTGGACGCGATCCGGGAGAGCGGCAGCCAGCTGGTGACGCTGGCCATGAAGCGGGTCGATCTGCGTAATCACAACGACGCCATTCTGGCGCCGCTGCTGGAGGCGGGGGTCAGCCTGCTGCCCAATACCTCTGGCGCCAAAACCGCGGAAGAGGCGCTATTCGCGGCCCGGCTGGCGCGTGAGGCGCTGGGAACGCACTGGCTCAAGCTGGAGATCCATCCCGACGCTCGCTGGCTGCTGCCCGATCCCATCGAGACACTGAAAGCGGCGGAGCTGCTGGTCAAAGAGGGGTTCACGGTATTGCCCTATTGCGGTGCCGATCCGGTGCTCTGCAAGCGGCTCGAAGAGGCGGGTTGCGCGGCGGTGATGCCGCTCGGGGCGCCGATAGGCTCCAATCAGGGGCTGGAAACCCGCGCGATGCTGGAGATTATTATTCAGCAGGCAACCGTGCCGGTGATCGTCGATGCCGGGATCGGCGTACCCAGCCACGCCGCGCAGGCGCTTGAGATGGGTGCCGACGCCGTACTGGTCAACACCGCCATTGCGGTCGCGGACGACCCCGTCACGATGGCGCGGGCGTTTCGTCTGGCGGTGGAGGCTGGCGTGCTGGCACGCCAGTCTGGCCCTGGCGCCCGGAGCGTTGAAGCCCACGCCACCAGCCCGTTAACCGGCTTTTTGGAGGCGTTATCATGAAAACTTTTACCGATCGCTGGCGCCAGCTCGACTGGGACGATATTCGCCTGCGTATCAACAGTAAAACTCCTGCGGATGTGGAGCGGGCATTAAACGCCCGCCAGCTTACCCGCGAAGATATGATGGCCCTGCTCTCCCCCGCCGCCAGTGGCTATCTGGAGCCGATGGCGCAGCGAGCCCAGCGGCTGACCCGTCAGCGCTTTGGCAACACGGTGAGCTTTTATGTTCCGCTCTATCTCTCCAACCTCTGCGCGAACGACTGCACCTACTGCGGCTTCTCCATGAGCAACCACATCAAGCGCAAAACGCTGGATGAAAACGAAATTGCCCGGGAGTGTGCCGCGATCCGCGAGATGGGGTTTGAGCACCTGCTCCTGGTCACCGGTGAGCACCAGACCAAAGTCGGAATGGACTATTTTCGCCGCCATATCCCGGCGATTCGCCGCCAGTTCGCCTCATTGCAGATGGAGGTTCAACCGTTGTCAGAGACCGAATATGGCGAACTGAAAACGCTGGGGCTGGATGGCGTGCTGGTCTATCAGGAGACCTACCATGAGGCGGTGTATGCCCAGCACCATCTGAAAGGTAAAAAGCAGGATTTCTTCTGGCGGCTGGAGACCCCGGATCGACTGGGCCGCGCCGGGATCGACAAGATCGGCCTCGGGGCGCTAACCGGGCTTTCCGACAGCTGGCGCGTCGACAACTTTATGGTGGCGGAACATCTGCTGTGGCTGCAGCAGCACTACTGGCAGAGCCGGTATTCAATCTCTTTTCCCCGGCTGCGACCCTGCGCCGGGGGGATCCAGCCCGCGTCGATCATGGATGAACGCCAGCTGGTGCAGACCATCTGCGCGTTTCGTCTGCTGGCACCGGAGGTGGAGCTGTCGCTCTCCACCCGGGAATCTCCCGCGTTTCGCGATCGCGTCATTCCCTTGGCGATCAATAACGTCAGCGCCTTTTCAAAAACCCAGCCCGGCGGCTATGCCGATGATCATCCCGAGCTGGAGCAGTTTGCGCCGCACGACAACCGTCGCCCGGAAGCTGTCGCCGAGGCGCTCAGCCTGCAGGGATTACAACCCGTCTGGAAAGACTGGGACAGCTGGCTGGGACGCGCCTCGCAATCAGGCTGAAAAAAACGGTAATCCGGTGAAGTTATTACGAGGCGTCACGTAACCTCATCAACGGGCCGTTGCTGTAACGCGCCCGAATTTTTACGCTTGTTTCGTCAGCAGAGGATGCTGACCAGGGCGGAAAGCTTCTTCCTCGTTTCGCCCTGCCCTCCCCATTCTGTAACAGTTGTAACCGGTTTCAGAAAATGCAGGTTTCTTTGTGATGCTTCACACACAATCGCGGTAACGCGGTTGTCGTAACGGACAGTGCGGGATAATTATCAATAAACACATGTACATTGGGGCTGACTATGAAGAACATCGTTTTATGCTGTGCAGCGGGAATGTCCACCAGCATGCTGGTTCAACGCATGAAAGACGCCGCGCAGAAAAAAGGGGTCGACGTAACCATTAAAGCCGTACCGGTTGCTGAGTTTAAAGATGAAATCGCCGCAGCCGACATTATTTTGCTTGGCCCGCAGGTCAAATACGAACTGAATAATCTTCAGGCCCAGGCGGAACCGCTGGGTAAGAAGGTCGCGGTTATCGACATGATGGATTACGGCATGATGAAAGGTGATGCCGTACTGGAAAAAGCCCTTAAACTGCTGGAGTGAAGCATGGAAGATTTAGAAACGATCATTATGGAATTGCTGGTGAATGCCGGTGCAGCCCGTAGCTCAGCATTAACCGCGCTGCAGATGGCGCGTAAAGGTGATTTTGCCGAGGCTGAAAAAGCGATGGAAGAGTCACGGGAGTTCGTCAAACAGGCGCATTCTATCCAGACTAAATTGATTGGTCTTGATGAAGGCACCGGCAAGCTCCCGGTAAATCTGATCACCGTTCACTCGCAGGATCACCTGATGAACGCGATGGTCATTCAGGATCTGGCCGGGGATATGATCGAGCTGTATCGCCGTTTGCCACTGGTGAACTAACACCGAACCGTAGACCGGGTAAGCGTAGCGCCACCCGGCAACAATCACACCAGACTCGCCGTACATCAGACAAAAAAAAACCCGCCGAAGCGGGTTTTTTAATGGGCTGACTTAACGATTACTCGTTGTCAGAACCGCCCAGGCCTGCGTTCAGCAGCTCTGCCAGGCTGGCAGAGGCATCTTCAGCAGTTACCTGCGGCGCAGCAGGGATTTCGCCCGCTGCGCGACGGCGCATACGATCCTGGTGGTAGGCATAACCAGTACCAGCCGGGATCAGACGACCCACGATAACGTTCTCTTTCAGACCGCGCAGTTCGTCGCGTTTGCCCGCAACGGCTGCTTCGGTAAGCACACGAGTGGTCTCCTGGAACGATGCCGCGGAGATGAAGGACTCGGTTGCCAGAGACGCTTTGGTGATACCCAGCAGATCGCGCGCGAAGGACGCACCGATTTTGCCATTCGCTTCCAGATCGCGGTTAGCAATCTTAACGCGAGAGTATTCAACCTGCTCACCTTCGAGGAAGTCGGAGCTACCGGCATTCACGATGGTGGCTTTACGCAGCATCTGACGAACGATAACTTCGATGTGCTTATCGTTGATCTTAACGCCCTGCAGACGGTAAACGTCCTGTACTTCGTTGGTGATGTAACGCGTTACCGCGTGTACGCCACGAAGACGCAGAATGTCGTGCGGCGCTTCCGGACCGTCGGAAACCACGTCACCACGTTCTACACGTTCACCTTCAAACACGTTGAGCTGACGCCATTTTGGAATCATCTCTTCGTACGGATCGCTGCCATCCAGCGGCGTGATCACCAGACGGCGCTTCCCTTTGGTCTCTTTACCGAAGGAGATGATACCGCTGATTTCAGCCAGGATTGCCGGCTCTTTCGGACGACGTGCTTCGAACAGGTCCGCAACGCGTGGCAGACCACCGGTAATATCCTTGGTACCGCCGGATTCCTGAGGAATACGCGCCAGGGTGTCACCAGAGCTGATCTGTACGCCATCTTCCAGCTGAACAATCGCTTTACCTGGCAGGAAGTACTGAGCCGGCATATCGGTGCCTGGGATCAGAACGTCGTTGCCGTTAGCATCAACGATTTTCAGGGCCGGACGCAGATCTTTACCACCCGAGGTACGTTCTGCAGAGTCCAGAACCACCAGAGAAGAGAGACCGGTCAGTTCGTCGGTCTGACGAGTAATCGTCTGGCCGTCGATCATATCGGTAAAGCGAATGAAGCCCGCCACTTCGGTGATAACCGGCATGGTGTGCGGATCCCAGTTTGCTACGGTTTCGCCGCCTGCAACCTGCTCGCCGTCGCCTTTCGCCATCACAGCACCGTAAGGCACTTTATAGCTCTCTTTGGTACGACCGAATTCGTCGATCAGCTTCAGCTCGGTGTTACGGGAAGTGATAACCAGTTTACCGCTGGAGTTCACAACCGACTTCGCGTTGCTGAGCTTGATGCTACCTTTGTTTTTCACCTGGATGCTGGATTCAGCAGCCGCACGAGATGCCGCACCACCGATGTGGAACGTACGCATCGTCAGCTGTGTACCCGGTTCACCGATGGACTGTGCCGCGATAACACCGATTGCTTCACCTTTGTTGATGATGTGGCCACGCGCCAGGTCACGACCATAGCAGTGCGCACAAACACCAAAGTCGGTGTCACAGGATACAACGGAACGTACTTTCACGGAGTCAACAGAGTTCACTTCCAGCAGATCACACCACTGCTCGTTCAGCAGAGTGTTACGCGGAACCAGAATGTCTGCAGTGCCCGGCTTCAGAACGTCTTCAGCGGTCACACGACCCAGTACGCGATCGCGCAGCGGCTCTTTAACATCACCACCCTCGATAACCGGGGTCATGGTGATACCTTCGAGGGTGCCACAATCGTCTTCGGTAACAACCAGGTCCTGCGCAACGTCTACCAGACGACGCGTCAGATAACCGGAGTTAGCTGTTTTCAGTGCGGTATCCGCCAGACCTTTACGCGCACCGTGCGTGGAGATGAAGTACTGGAGTACGTTCAGACCTTCACGGAAGTTCGCGGTGATTGGCGTTTCGATGATGGAGCCATCTGGCTTCGCCATCAGACCACGCATACCTGCCAGCTGACGAATCTGTGCTGCAGAACCACGCGCACCGGAGTCGGCCATCATGTAGATGCTGTTGAAGGAGACCTGCTGCTCTTCTTTACCTTCACGGTTGATTACCGTTTCAGTCTGCAGGTTGTCCATCATCGCTTTGGATACACGATCGTTCGCCGCTGCCCAGATATCGATAACTTTGTTATAGCGTTCGCCTGCGGTTACCAGACCAGACTGGAACTGCTCCTGGATCTCAGCAACTTCAGCTTCCGCTTCAGAGATGATCTCGTGTTTCTTCTCTGGGATGACCATGTCATCGATACCAACAGATGCACCTGAACGCGCTGCATATGCAAAGCCGGTGTACATTGTCTGGTCAGCGAAGATAACAGTCGGCTTCAGACCCAGAATGCGGTAACAGGTGTTCAGCATTTTGGAGATCGCTTTCTTACCCAGCGCCTGGTTGACGATGGAGAAAGGCAGACCTTTCGGTACGATCATCCACAGAATGGCACGGCCAATGGTCGTGTCTTTCAGGCTGGTTTTCGCAACGAATTCACCGTTTTCATCTTTTTCATATTCGGTGATACGCACTTTAACGCGCGCATGCAGAGAGGCCAGGCCAGCGCGATAAATACGCTCAGCTTCTTTCGGGCCAGTCAGCACCATGCCTTCGCCTTTGGCGTTAACACAGTCACGGGTCATGTAGTACAGACCCAGTACAACGTCCTGAGAAGGAACGATGATTGGTTCACCGTTCGCTGGAGACAGGATGTTGTTAGTAGACATCATCAGCGCACGCGCTTCGAGCTGGGCTTCCAGCGTCAGCGGTACGTGAACAGCCATCTGGTCACCATCGAAGTCGGCGTTATAGGCCGCACAAACCAGCGGGTGCAGCTGGATAGCTTTACCTTCGATCAGTACTGGCTCAAATGCCTGGATACCCAGACGGTGCAGGGTTGGTGCACGGTTCAGCAGTACCGGGTGTTCGCGGATCACTTCGTCCAGGATATCCCAAACGACAGCTTCTTCACGCTCAACCATTTTCTTAGCGGCTTTGATGGTGGTGGCGAGGCCACGCAGTTCCAGCTTGCCGTAGATGAACGGTTTGAACAGCTCCAGTGCCATTTTCTTCGGCAGACCGCACTGATGCAGACGCAGGTATGGACCAACGGTGATTACAGAACGACCGGAGTAGTCAACACGCTTACCGAGCAGGTTCTGACGGAAACGACCCTGCTTACCTTTGATCATGTCGGCCAAAGATTTCAGAGGACGTTTGTTAGAACCGGTGATCGCACGACCGCGACGACCGTTATCCAGCAGGGCATCTACCGCTTCCTGCAGCATACGTTTTTCGTTGCGTACGATGATATCCGGCGCAGCCAGATCCAGCAGACGTTTCAGACGGTTGTTACGGTTAATGACGCGACGATAGAGATCGTTCAGGTCAGATGTCGCGAAACGACCACCATCCAGCGGAACCAGCGGACGCAGATCTGGCGGCAGAACCGGCAGAACGGTCAGGATCATCCACTCTGGTTTGTTACCAGACTGAACGAACGCTTCCAGCAGTTTGATACGCTTGGTCAGCTTTTTACGCTTGGTTTCGGAGTTGGTTTCGTTCAGCTCTTCACGCAGCTGCTCGCACTCCTGCTCCAGATCCATGCTCTTCAGCAGGGCCTGGATCGCTTCCGCACCCATCTTCGCGTCGAATTCGTCACCGAACTCTTCCAGCGCGTCCAGATACTGCTCTTCGGTCAGGATCTGGTTACGTTCCAGATTGGTCATGCCGCCTTCGATAACCACATAGGATTCGAAGTAGAGAACACGTTCGATATCGCGCAGCGGCATATCCAGCAGCAGGCCGATACGGGACGGCAGAGATTTCAGGAACCAGATGTGGGCAGTCGGAGACGCCAGCTCGATGTGGCCCATGCGCTCACGACGCACTTTAGTCTGGGTCACTTCAACGCCGCACTTCTCACAGATCACACCACGGTGTTTCAGGCGCTTGTACTTACCGCACAGGCACTCGTAATCTTTTACTGGCCCGAAAATACGCGCACAGAAAAGGCCGTCACGCTCAGGTTTGAACGTACGGTAGTTGATGGTTTCCGGCTTTTTAACTTCACCGAAAGACCATGAACGGATCATGTCTGGCGAGGCCAGAGCAATTTTGATCGCATCAAACTCTTCGGTTTTAGTTTGCGCTTTCAGAAACTTTAATAAGTCTTTCACGGATTTGCTCCCGTCGGAGTTAGCACAATCTGGTGTCGGGAGTTACCCCGACACCAGTGACCTGTTTGAGCGAGAGTTACTCGTCTTCCAGTTCGATGTTGATACCCAGCGAACGAATCTCTTTCAACAGTACGTTGAAGGACTCTGGCATGCCCGGTTCCATCTGATGGTTGCCGTCCACGATGTTTTTATACATCTTGGTACGACCGTTCACGTCATCAGACTTAACGGTGAGCATTTCCTGCAGGGTGTATGCTGCGCCGTATGCTTCAAGCGCCCACACTTCCATCTCCCCGAAGCGCTGACCACCGAACTGCGCCTTACCACCCAGCGGCTGCTGAGTAACCAGGCTGTAAGAACCGGTAGAACGCGCGTGCATCTTGTCATCAACCAGGTGGTTCAGTTTCAGCATGTACATGTAGCCAACGGTTACCTGGCGCTCGAACTGCTCACCGGTACGACCGTCGAACAGAGTGATCTGGCCAGAACTTGGCAGGCCACCCAGCTGTAACAGTTCCTTGATTTCAGACTCTTTCGCACCATCGAAGACTGGCGTTGCGATTGGCATACCCTTACGCAGGTTTTCAGCCAGACGCATCACTTCTTCATCGCTGAAGGTGTTCAGGTCGACTTTCTGGCAAACGTCGGTACCCAGATCGTACGCACGCTGGATGAATTCGCGCAGTTTCGCGACTTCCTGCTGCTGTTTCAGCATGGCGTTAATCTTGTCGCCGATACCTTTCGCAGCCATACCCAGGTGGGTTTCAAGGATCTGACCGATGTTCATACGAGACGGTACGCCCAGTGGGTTCAGTACGATGTCTACCGGCGTGCCGTTTTCATCGTAAGGCATATCTTCGATCGGGTTGATCTTAGAGATAACACCCTTGTTACCGTGACGACCCGCCATCTTATCACCAGGCTGGATCTGACGTTTAACGGCCAGATAAACCTTAACAATCTTCAGCACGCCCGGTGCCAGATCGTCGCCCTGAGTGATTTTGCGGCGTTTCGCTTCGAGTTTCTTCTCGAACTCGTGTTTCAGTTCGTCATACTGCTCAGCCAGCTGTTCCAGCTGATTTTGTTTCTCTTCGTCGGCCAGGCCCAGTTCCAGCCAGCGGTCACGCGGCAGCTTGTCGAGCTTCTCAGCTTCAACACCACCGGAAACCAGCACCGCGTAGATACGACCAAACAGGCCAGCTTCAAGGATCTGCAGCTCTTCAGACAGGTCTTTCTTAGCCTGCTTCAGCTGCATCTCTTCGATTTCCAGCGCACGTTTGTCTTTTTCTACGCCATCGCGAGTAAAGACCTGTACGTCGATAACCGTACCGGAAACACCGTTCGGTACGCGCAGAGAAGAGTCTTTAACGTCAGACGCTTTCTCACCGAAGATCGCGCGCAGCAGTTTCTCTTCTGGCGTCAGCTGGGTTTCACCTTTCGGCGTTACCTTACCAACCAGAATGTCGCCGCCGGTCACTTCCGCACCGATGTAAACGATACCGGATTCATCCAGTTTGGAGAGCGCAGCTTCACCCACGTTAGGGATGTCAGCGGTGATCTCTTCTGGCCCCAGCTTGGTGTCACGGGAGACACAGGCCAGTTCCTGGATGTGAATAGTGGTGAAACGATCTTCCTGAACCACACGCTCGGAGACGAGGATGGAGTCTTCGAAGTTGTAACCGTTCCACGGCATGAACGCTACGCGCATGTTCTGACCGAGCGCCAGTTCACCAAGGTCGGTGGACGGACCGTCTGCCAGCACGTCGCCGCGCTCAACTGGCTCACCCAGAGATACGCAAGGCATCTGGTTGATACAGGTGTTCTGGTTAGAACGGGTGTATTTGGTCAGGTTGTAGATGTCGATACCCGCTTCGCCTGGGTACATCTCGTCTTCGTTAACTTTGATAACGATACGGGATGCATCCACGTACTGAACAGTACCGCCACGTTTAGCAACTGCAGTTACACCGGAGTCAACAGCAACAGCACGTTCCATACCGGTACCAACCAGCGGCTTATCAGCGCGCAGAGTCGGAACCGCCTGACGTTGCATGTTCGCACCCATCAATGCACGGTTGGCGTCATCGTGTTCCAGGAACGGGATCAGGGACGCACCGACGGAAACCACCTGCTGGGTGGAAACGTCCATGTAGTCAACCTGGTCGTTGCTGAACAAGCTGGATTCACCTTTGCTACGGCAGGTAACGAGGTCATCAACAAAGCGACCTTCTTCGTCCAGGTTGGTGTTCGCCTGGGCGATAACGTAGTTACCTTCTTCGATAGCAGACAGGTAGTGAATTTCGTCGGTTACAACACCGTCAGTCACTTTACGATACGGGGTCTCGAGGAAACCGTATTCGTTCGTCTGTGCGTACACGGACAGGGAGTTGATCAGACCGATGTTTGGACCTTCAGGCGTTTCGATTGGACATACGCGACCGTAGTGGGTCGGGTGTACGTCTCGAACTTCGAAGCCTGCGCGCTCACGAGTCAGACCGCCTGGGCCGAGTGCAGAGATACGACGTTTGTGCGTGATCTCAGACAGTGGGTTGTTCTGGTCCATAAACTGAGACAGCTGGCTGGAACCAAAGAACTCTTTCACTGCTGCGGAGATCGGCTTGGCGTTGATCATATCCTGAGGCATCAGGGTATCCAGATCGCCCAGAGACAGACGCTCTTTCACCGCACGCTCTACACGTACCAGGCCAACGCGGAACTGGTTTTCCGCCATTTCGCCTACGGAACGGATACGACGGTTGCCGAGGTGGTCGATATCGTCCACTTCGCCTTTACCGTTACGGATATCGATGAGCTTCTTCATCACTTCGATGATGTCTTCTTTGCTCAGGATACCGGAACCTTCGATCGTGTCACGCAGCAGAGAACGGTTGAACTTCATACGACCAACCGCGGAGAGATCGTAGCGGTCTTCGGAGAAGAACAGGTTCTCGAACAGGCTTTCAGCCGCTTCGCGAGTTGGTGGCTCACCAGGGCGCATCATGCGGTAGATTTCTACCAGCGCGCTCAGACGATCGGTGGTTGGGTCGACACGTACGGTTTCGGACATGTACGGACCGTGGTCCAGATCGTTGGTGAACAGCGTTTCGATACGCTTGTGGCCAGACTGGCTCAGCTTAGCCAGCAGATCCAGGCTCAGCTCCATGTTCGCTGGGCAGATCAGCTCGCCAGTAGATGCATCAACGTAGTCTTTTGCTGCAACTTTGCCAGCAATGTACTCAACCGGAACTTCGATGTGTTTGATTTCATCTTTTTCCAGCTGACGGATGTGGCGCGCAGTAATACGGCGGCCTTTTTCCACATACACTTTGCCGTTGGCTTCGATGTCGAACGACGCGGTATCACCACGCAGACGCTCTGGCACCAGTTCCATTTGCAGCTTGTTGTCGCGAATTTCAAAGACAACTTTCTCAAAGAACAGATCCAGAATCTGCTCAGTGGTGTAGTTCAGCGCACGCAGAATGATGGTCGCAGGCAGTTTACGACGACGGTCGATACGGACAAACAGGTTGTCTTTCGGATCGAACTCGAAGTCCAGCCAGGAACCACGGTAAGGAATGATACGCGCGTTATACAGTACTTTACCGGAAGAGTGCGTTTTACCTTTATCGCTGTCGAAGAAGACGCCCGGGCTACGGTGCAGCTGGGAAACGATAACACGCTCAGTACCGTTGATAACGAAAGTACCGTTGTCGGTCATGAGCGGAATTTCGCCCATGTAGACTTCTTGTTCTTTGATGTCTTTAACGGTGCCTTCCGGCGCTTCGCGCTCGTAGATCACCAGACGCAGTTTAACGCGCAGCGGTGCCGAGTAGGTCACGCCACGGATCTGACATTCCTGAACGTCAAATACCGGTTCGCCAAGGCGGTAGCTGACGTATTGCAGCTCGGAGTTACCGCTGTAGCTCTTAATTGGGAATACGGAACGGAAGGCTGCTTCCAGGCCGTACTGCCCTTCAGGATCTTGCTCGATAAACTTCTGGAACGAGTCAAGCTGGATAGAAAGGAGATATGGAATGTCCAGAACTTGTGGACGTTTACCAAAATCCTTACGAATACGTTTTTTCTCGGTATAGGAGTAAACCATAGGGTTCCTCAGCTCGCTGACAAGTCGACCCATCTGTCCATTGGCGGACAGTTTGTGCAACACCATTTTGTTGATCGGAAAATCGAACACTTTCCGCAATGCCTGTTGCTATCACGCTTAAACCATTTCATTGCGATTTACCCAGAGCGAGCACCCTGTCGCAGTATATTAAGTCGTCGATAGAAACAAGCATTGTCAGGACAACCAGCAGTCAAACAGTGTGAAACGCTACTGGCGCCTTACAGCGCAAAAAGGCTGGTGACCAAAAAGTCACCAGCCATCAGCCTAATTTCTCAGGCTGCAACCGGAAGGGTTGGCTTATTTAACTTCAACTTCAGCGCCAGCTTCTTCCAGAGATTTTTTCAGTGCTTCTGCGTCGTCTTTGCTCACGCCTTCTTTCAGCGCAGCTGGAGCAGATTCTACCAGGTCTTTAGCTTCTTTCAGACCCAGGCCAGTTGCAGCACGTACTGCTTTGATTACAGCAACTTTGTTCGCGCCAGCAGCTTTCAGAACTACGTCGAATTCAGTTTTTTCTTCAGCAGCTTCAACCGGGCCAGCAGCTACAGCTACAGCAGCAGCAGCGGAAACACCGAATTTTTCTTCCATTGCAGAGATCAGTTCTACAACGTCCATTACGGACATAGCGGATACTGCTTCAATGATTTGATCTTTAGTGATAGACATTTAAATTGTTCCTGAAAATCAGAATAAGTTTATACGTAAGCGAATACTTGATAAAGAGGACTGCTATTAAGCAGCTTCTTTCGCATCGCGAACAGCAGCCAGAGTGCGAACCAGTTTGCCAGCCGAAGCTTCTTTCATGGTTGCCATCAGGCGTGCAATTGCTTCTTCGTAGGTCGGCAGGGTTGCCAGGCGATCGATTTGCGATGCCGGGATCAACTCACCTTCAAAGGCTGCAGCTTTAACCTCGAATTTTGCATTCGCTTTCGCGAACTCTTTGAACAGACGAGCAGCAGCGCCCGGGTGCTCCATAGAGTATGCAATCAAGGTTGGACCAACAAACGTGTCTTTCAGGCACTCGAAAGGAGTACCTTCAACTACGCGGCGCAGCAGGGTGTTACGAACAACACGCATGTAAACGCCAGCTTCACGACCTGCTTTACGCAGTTCAGTCATTTTATCTACAGTAACGCCACGGGAATCCGCAACTACTGCAGACAGCGCGCCTTTGGCTACTTCGCTGACTTCAGCAACAATCGCTTGTTTGTCTTGAAGATTTAAAGCCATTAGCTTTGCTCCTGGATGTTTGCCAGGGCTCATGCCCTGGAACTCACTTCACTCTTCCCAACGGGAAGAGCGTCTAAATACGGTGAGCAGAAACAAGCCAGAGTATCAAAAAATAATCTTAGCGTTCTGTCACCGTCTACGCAGGGGATTAAGTCTCTTACGAAACACCTGCGGTCTTCGACGGAGGCCTGGATAGGCCAGGCTCCAACGAACAATTCGGTTACCCGCTAACCTGAGTTAGCAAACGTGGGCGAAGATTGTAGACAAATTCGCCGCCCACGTAAAGGTATTAGTTTGCAGCAGCGCTCAGGCCAGCCTGGTCAACTGCAACACCTGCACCCATGGTGGTGGAGATGCTAACTTTCTTGATGTATACGCCTTTCGCCTGAGTTGGTTTTGCTTTTTTCAGCGCAACCAGCAGAGCTTCCAGGTTTTCTTTCAGTTTGTCAGCGTCAAAGTCCACTTTACCGATGGTGGTGTGGATGATGCCGTTTTTGTCGTTACGATAACGAACCTGACCTGCTTTAGCGTTCTTAACCGCTTCAGCAACGTTAGGGGTTACAGTACCCACTTTCGGGTTTGGCATCAGGCCACGTGGACCCAGAACCTGGCCCAGCTGGCCAACAACGCGCATTGCATCTGGAGATGCGATAACAACGTCAAAGTTCATTTCGCCTTTCTTGATCTGGTCAGCCAGATCTTCCATACCTACCAGCTCAGCGCCTGCAGCTTTAGCAGCTTCAGCGTTTGCGCCCTGGGCAAATACGGCTACGCGAACGGAACGGCCAGTACCGTGTGGCAGTACAGTTGCACCACGTACGTTCTGATCAGATTTACGAGCGTCGATACCGAGGTTTACAGCAACGTCAACGCTTTCAACGAACTTAGCGGTAGCCAGTTCTTTCAGCAGAGCGATAGCTTCGTTGATTTCGTACTGTTTGGTCGCATCAACTTTGTCACGGATCACGGACATGCGCTTGGTCAGTTTAGCCATTTCTTAGTCCTCCACTACCAGGCCCATGGAACGTGCAGTACCTTCGATGGAGCGAGTCATCGCTTCAATGTCGGAACCAGTCATGTCGGCAGCTTTGGTCTGCGCGATTTCCTGCAGCTGAGCGCGGGAAATTTTACCTACTTTGTCTTTGTTCGGCTTGCCGGAACCAGACTTGATACCAGCCGCTTTTTTCAGCAGAACTGCTGCCGGCGGGGTCTTGGTAACGAAAGTGAAAGAACGGTCAGCGTAAACAGTGATTACGACTGGGATTGGCAGACCTTTTTCCAGGGATTCGGTTTTTGCGTTGAACGCTTTACAGAATTCCATGATGTTCACACCCTGCTGACCCAGAGCTGGACCAACTGGTGGACTTGGGTTCGCCATACCAGCTGCAACCTGCAGCTTGACGTAGGCTTGTACTTTCTTAGCCATTCTAAAATCCTCTGATTGGGTTATAGCGCCTCAAGGAGGCTCCCCGTGATAAAATTCGTTTTACGGATTGCATCCATAAAAACAAAAGGCGCGAAATTGTATTCCAATCTCGCGCCCTGTGCAACGTTTAAATCGTCGCTTTTTTGATCGCTGCTTAGGCTTTTTCTACCTGAGCGAAGTCCAGCTCTACCGGGGTCGCACGACCGAAGATAGAAACAGAAACTTTCAGGCGGGACTTCTCGTAGTCCACTTCTTCAACCACACCGTTAAAGTCAGCAAACGGACCGTCATTAACACGTACCATTTCACCCGGTTCAAACAGCGTTTTCGGACGCGGCTTATCACCAACCTGCTGCAGGCGGTTCATAATCGCATCAACTTCTTTATCGCTGATTGGCGCCGGACGGTCAGACGTGCCGCCGATAAAGCCCATTACGCGCGGTACGCTGCGCACTAAGTGCCAGCTTGCGTCGTTCATCACCATCTGAACAAGCACGTAACCCGGGAAGAATTTGCGCTCGCTTTTGCGACGCTGGCCGCCACGGATCTCGACCACTTCTTCGGTCGGAACCATAACTTCACCAAACAACTCTTCCATGTTGTGTAATTTGATATGCTCACGCAGCGACGTTGCTACGCGGCCTTCAAAACCGGAAAACGCCTGAACGACGTACCAGCGCTTTTTAGGGGCTTCAGACATCTCAGAACCTCAGGCCAGTGATAAAGGATACCAGGCGAACCAGAATACCATCCAGTCCCCACAGGATCAGTGACATTACAGCGGTAACCGCAGCTACAATCAGCGTGGTGTGCAATGTTTCCTGGCGAGTCGGCCAAATGACCTTACGGACTTCCGTTCTCGCTTCGCGGGCAAAAGCGACGGTCGCTTTACCTTTGGTCGTCAACAGCGCGACACCACCCGCTGCAGCAATCAGAATTACCACTGCCAGCGCGCGTAGCGGCAGCATCATGTCACGATAAAGGTAGTTGCCCACGATTGCTACGATCAACAATACGGCTACTACTACCCATTTCATCGCTTCCAGGCCGCGCCCGCTCCCTTGAGCTTCGGTATTCGCACTCATAAACCAACCTGTCAGAAGTATTCTACAAACATTTTCACCCCGCGAGCGCGAGGCAAACCAAATCGAAATGCTAATTCGCTTTTCGGATTATACGCTCTCTGCAGAGCCTGTCTCAGCAATGATTATGACAAAAATAATCACTGATGAGCCAGGTTCTGATGTGAAAGCGTGCAAAAAGGGCATCAAATGATGCCCTTTTCATGCGCATTGCGTCAAATGTTATCAGCAATTAGCCGAGAACTTTAGCAACCACGCCCGCGCCAACGGTACGGCCGCCTTCGCGGATTGCGAAACGCAGACCATCGTCCATTGCGATTGGGTGGATCAGGGTAACAACCATTTTGATGTTGTCGCCTGGCATTACCATCTCAACGCCTTCTGGCAGTTCGATGGTACCGGTCACGTCAGTAGTACGGAAGTAGAACTGTGGACGGTAGCCTTTGAAGAACGGAGTATGACGGCCGCCTTCGTCTTTGGACAGGATGTACACTTCAGATTCGAACTTGGTGTGTGGCTTGATTGAGCCTGGCTTCGCCAGAACCTGACCACGTTCGATTTCTTCACGCTTGATACCACGCAGCAGAACACCAACGTTCTCACCAGCACGGCCTTCGTCCAGCAGTTTGCGGAACATTTCAACGCCAGTACAGGTAGATTTCGCAGTATCTTTGATACCAACGATTTCAACTTCTTCACCAACTTTGATGATACCGCGCTCTACACGACCGGTAACAACGGTACCACGACCGGAGATGGAGAATACGTCTTCGATTGGCAGCAGGAACGGCTTGTCGATAGCACGCTCTGGTTCTGGGATGTAAGAATCCAGGTAGCCAGCCAGTTCGATGATTTTCTCTTCCCACTCAGCTTCGCCTTCCAGCGCTTTCAGAGCAGAACCACGAACGATTGGGGTATCGTCGCCTGGGAAGTCGTACTGAGACAGCAGTTCACGAACTTCCATCTCTACCAGTTCCAGCAGCTCTTCGTCATCAACCATGTCGCATTTGTTCAGGAACACGATGATGAAAGGAACGCCTACCTGACGACCCAGCAGGATGTGCTCACGGGTCTGAGGCATTGGGCCGTCAGTCGCAGCAACAACCAGGATCGCGCCGTCCATCTGCGCAGCACCGGTGATCATGTTTTTAACATAGTCGGCGTGGCCTGGGCAGTCTACGTGTGCGTAGTGGCGAGTCGGGGTGTCGTATTCAACGTGAGAAGTGTTGATGGTGATACCACGAGCTTTTTCTTCTGGTGCGTTATCGATCTGGTCGAATGCGCGAGCAGAACCACCGTAGGTTTTTGCCAGAACGGTAGTGATTGCAGCGGTCAGCGTTGTTTTACCATGGTCAACGTGGCCGATAGTACCGACGTTAACGTGCGGTTTTGTACGTTCAAACTTTTCTTTAGACATCGATTGTCCCTCTAAGACACGGATAAATCGGTGATATCACCACATCAACCAGGCGAAATGCCTGAACTGTTGAATACATTTAAATTGAAACAGAGAGAAATGGGAGGGAGAAGTGAAGTGGTGCTGATACCCAGAGTCGAACTGGGGACCTCACCCTTACCAAGGGTGCGCTCTACCAACTGAGCCATATCAGCACGTATTGGAGCGGGCAGCGGGAATCGAACCCGCATCATCAGCTTGGAAGGCTGAGGTAATAGCCATTATACGATGCCCGCATCCTGAAACTCGGCTACCCAGTTCTTTCTGTAACAAAAAAAGAGATTTCTCTCTTTTTAAGTTCGAGCTGGTTAATTTTTTCAACCAACTCCGGCGGCGTTAACGCTGCCAGAAAGTGGTGGTGGGGGAAGGATTCGAACCTTCGAAGTCTGTGACGGCAGATTTACAGTCTGCTCCCTTTGGCCGCTCGGGAACCCCACCGGACTTGATGGTGCCGACTACCGGAATCGAACTGGTGACCTACTGATTACAAGTCAGTTGCTCTACCTACTGAGCTAAGTCGGCATCAAGTAGCGCGCATTCTATGGAGACATGGGCGGTCATGCAACTAAAAATTTGCATAAATTGTTCTTTCGCTCACATTTTGTGCTAGAAGAGTGAATAACGCTGTATTTTCAGGCAGACGCGCGCAAATATTCACCACATGCTGTCCCATAATGAGCTCAAACCCGGTCTGTGACGATTCCCGCTTAACGCAACACGGGGCCACTTTTTTTCTTATTATTCGGCTCATCTGGTGTTAACCTCCTGCCCATTGTCCAAAATTAACTAATCAATGATGTGCCACTCCCCCCTACCCAGCCTCTGTTGTGGGATGCGATGGCTCACTCAAGCATGCTTATGAGCAAAAAAGAGCAAACGTTAATGACGCCTTATCTCCAGTTTAGCCGCAGCCAGTGGGCTGCTCTGCGTGACTCCGTTCCGATGACCTTAACGGAAGGCGAAATCGCACGGTTAAAAGGGATAAACGAAGACCTGTCGCTTGAAGAAGTGGCTGAAATTTATTTGCCTCTGTCACGTTTGCTGAATTTCTATATCAGTTCCAACCTTCGTCGACAGGCCGTGCTGGAACAGTTCCTCGGGACTAACGGGCAGCGCATTCCTTATATCATCAGTATTGCCGGCAGCGTGGCCGTGGGTAAAAGCACCACCGCGCGCGTACTGCAGGCGCTGCTGAGCCGCTGGCCAGAGCATCGTAGCGTTGAGCTGATCACCACCGACGGCTTCCTGCACCCTAACGAGGTGTTAAAGGAGCGCGGTCTGATGAAGAAGAAAGGCTTCCCGCTCTCTTATGATATGCACCGTCTGGTGAAATTCGTGTCGGATCTGAAATCCGGCGTGCCGAACGTCACGGCCCCGGTCTATTCGCACCTGATTTATGACCGTATCCCTGACGGGGACAAAACCGTGGTTCAGCCGGACATTCTGATTCTGGAAGGGTTAAACGTTCTGCAAAGCGGGATGGACTATCCTCATGACCCGCATCATGTCTTTGTCTCCGACTTTGTCGACTTCTCTATTTATGTCGATGCCCCGGAAGATTTACTGCAAAGCTGGTACATCAACCGCTTCCTGAAGTTCCGCGAAGGGGCGTTTACCGATCCTGACTCCTACTTCCACAACTACGCCCAGCTCTCGAAAGAGGAGGCGGTCAACGTGGCCACCGCACTGTGGAATGAGATCAACTATGTGAACCTAAAAGAGAACATTCTGCCAACGCGCGAGCGGGCCAGCCTGATCCTCACCAAGAGCGAAAAGCACGCTGTCGATCAAATCCGTTTACGGAAATAGCGTCGCGCAAACCAATAAAAAACCGGCGAATTCGCCGGTTTTTTTTCACTTATGCGTGGGGCTTCTCACCATTTTCGTCCTGGTCCACCGCAAAGCAGGCCACCAGTTGTCCGCCGTAGTCTTTTAACTGCGGTTGCAGCTGGGTGCACGGCCCAAAACGACGGCGGCAGCGGGCGTTGAATGCACACCCCGGCGGCGGATTGAGTGGGCTTGGCAGCTCACCGGTCAGCTTAATACGCTCCCGGCGGTCATCCGGGTTCAGACGCGGGGTCGCAGAGAGCAACGCCTGGGTATACGGATGGCGCGGGTTATTAAAGATTTGATCCTTGGTGCCCTTCTCGACGCAACGGCCCAGATACATCACCATCACTTCATCCGCGATATGCTCTACCACCGACAGATCGTGCGAGATGAAGACATACGACAGACCTAAATCCTGCTGCAGATCCATCATCAGGTTCAGCACCTGCGCACGGACGGAAACGTCCAGCGCGGAGACCGGTTCATCGGCGATCACCACATCCGGGTCGAGCATCAGACCACGGGCGATAGCGATACGCTGACGCTGACCACCGGAGAACATATGCGGATAGCGATCGTAGTGCTCGGTCTTGAGCCCCACTTTCGCCATCATCGCCAGCGCCTTCTCGCGACGCTGCTCTTTACTCAGCGTGGAGTTGATCTGCAATGGCTCCTCCAGAATCTGCCCCACTTTTTTACGCGGGTTCAACGAACCATAAGGGTTCTGGAAGACAATCTGGATTTTCTGGCGACGCAGTTTCTGCGCGTCGGGATCGTGCTTCAGCAGATCCTGACCCTGATAATACAGCTCGCCCCCGGTCGGGGTTTCAATCATCGTCAGCAGGCGACCCAGCGTGGATTTCCCACAGCCGGACTCCCCCACCACCGCTAATGTCTTACCGCGCTCGAGGGTAAAGGAGACGCCATCCAGTGCTTTAACCAGACGTTCCGGGGCGAACAGCCCCTTCTTCACCGGGTAGTGTTTTTTCAGATCGATAGCATGCAGCAGCGGCTGTTGCATGGTGGCCTCATGCGTACTCATAGTTCGGCCTCCCGGCGTCATCAAGTGGGTAGTGACATTTAGACTGGCGGCCGCCGTCCACGGTGTTCAGCGCCGGCTCATCAACGCGACATTTGTCCGTGGCATACGGGCAGCGCGGGTTCAGCAGACAGCCGGTCGGGCGGTCATATTTACCCGGTACCACGCCCGGCAATGACGCCAGACGCGCCTTGTCCTGGGCAAACTCCGGCAGTGCGCGGAGCAGGGCCTGAGTATAGGGGTGACGGGGTGCACGGAAGATATCGTGCGAATTGCCGGTTTCAACCACCTGCCCGGCGTACATCACGATGATTTTATGCGCGGCTTCGGCCACTAACGCCAGGTCATGGGTGATCAGGATCAGCGCCATGTTCTCTTTCTGCTGTAACTCCAGCAGCAGCTCGATGATCTGTGCCTGAATGGTCACGTCCAGCGCGGTTGTCGGTTCATCGGCAATCAGCAGTTTTGGCCGACAGGCAATCGCCATGGCGATCATCACGCGCTGGCTCATCCCACCGGAGAGCTGGTGCGGATAGACATCCAGACGCGAGGCCGGATCAGGAATACCCACTTGGGTCAGCAGGTCGATTGCCCGCTGACGACGGGTTTTCTTGTTCCCGCCCTGGTGCACCTTAATGGCTTCCATAATCTGGAAGCCCACGGTGTAACACGGGTTAAGGCTGGTCATCGGATCCTGGAAGATCATCGCCACTTCGGCACCGACCAGGTTGCGGCGCTCTTTTTCGGAAATGCGCTTCAGATCCTGTCCGTTAAATTCCAGGTTTTCCGCCATCACGCGGCCAGGGAAATCAATCAGTCCCATGATTGCCAGGGAGCTTACCGATTTACCGGAACCGGACTCGCCCACGATGCCGACCACTTCACCCTGATTTACGCTGTAGCTGACCCGATCTACGGCGCGAAACTCGGAGCCTACGTCACCGAAGTGCACCGATAATTTATCTACATTTAATAACGCCATCTCGTGCCTCTTACTGCTTCAGTTTGGGATCAAGTGCATCACGCAGACCATCACCCATCAGGTTAAATGCCAGCACCGTCAGCAGGATCGCCAGACCCGGGAAGGTCACGACCCACCAGGCGCTTTGCGCGAACTGCAACACGTCGGAGAGCATGGTGCCCCACTCCGGTGTTGGCGGCTGCGCACCCATGCCAAGGAAGCCAAGAGCGGCCATATCGAGAATGGCGTTAGAGAAACCGAGCGACGCCTGAACAATCAGCGGCGCAAGGCAGTTTGGAAGAATGTTGATGAACATCTGACGCATCGCGCCAGCGCCCGCCACGCGAGAGGCGGTAACGTAGTCACGGTTCACTTCCACCAGCACCGCCGCGCGGGTTAATCGCACGTAGTGAGGAAGGGCAACAAAGGTCAGGGCCAGCGCGGCGTTGCCGATTGACGGGCCGAAGATCGCCACCAGCACCAGCGCCAGCAGCAGGCTTGGCAGAGCCAGCATGATGTCGACGATACGCATGATGGTGTTATCAATCAGGCCGCCAAAGTAACCGGCGATCAGGCCCAGCACCACGCCGAGGATCAGCGACAGCACCACCACCAGACAGCCAACCAGCAGCGACAGACGTGCGCCGTACATCAGACGGGAAAGCACATCACGGCCCACGTCATCGGTACCCAGCAGATGCGTCAGGGTACCGCCGTCCTGCCATACCGGGGGTGCAAGCAGCGCATCACGGAACTGCTCCGCCGGGTTATGCGGCGCGAGCACGTTCGCAAACACGGCAATCAGGATCATGATGGAAACGTATACCAGCCCTACCACCGCACCTTTGTTGCGTTTGAAGTAGTGCCAGAACTCCTGCATCGGCGTCATTGGCACCGGTGCAGCTTTATTTACAGTAACTTGTGACATGATGGCCCCTTACTTCTTATGACGAATACGCGGGTTCACCACGCCGTACAGCAAATCGACCAGCAGGTTGACGAGGATAATCATCGTCGCCACCAGCAACACACCGCCCTGCACCACCGGATAGTCACGGCGCTGCAGCGCGTCAATCAACCAGCGGCCCAGGCCCGGCCAGGAGAAGATGGTTTCGGTCAGAATCGCCCCTGCCAGCAGCGTTCCCACCTGCAGGCCGATAACCGTGACCACCGGCAGCATGGCGTTGCGCAGGGCATGAATGATGATCACCCGCATACGGGTCAGCCCTTTGGCGCGGGCAGTACGGATGTAGTCCTCGCCCAGCACTTCCAGCATCGACGAACGGGTCATACGCACGATGACCGCCAGCGGGATTGTCCCGAGCACCATCGCAGGCAGGATCATGTGCGCCAGCGCATCAATAAAGTTGCCTTCTTCACCCCAGATAGCCGTGTCGATCAGCATAAAGCCGGTCAGCGGATTGGTGTCATCGAGGAAGACCATATCGCTGACGCGCCCTGAGACAGGCGTCAGGTTCAGCTGCACCGAAACCAGCATAATCAGCATCATGCCCCACCAGAAGATAGGCATGGAGTAGCCGGTCAGCGCCAGGCCAACGGCAGTATGATCAAAGATGGAGCCACGTTTCACCGCAGCCAGCACGCCCACCGGAATACCAACGGCGACGGCAAAAATCATGGCGCAGACACCGAGCTCCAGCGTCGCTTTAAAACGTGGTACGAACTCTTCCCACACCGGAAGACGGCTTTTCAGCGAAATGCCCAAATCACCATGCATCACACCCCAGATATAGTGGAGATACTGCTGCCACATCGGCTTATCCAGCCCCAGTTCGGCCAACAGCTGTGCATGACGTTCAGGAGAAATGCCACGCTCGCCCGCCATAATCATTACCGGGTCACCGGGGATCATATGGACAAAAGCGAAGGTGAGAAGGGTGATACCGATAAACGTGGGGATAACAAGTCCCAGACGTCGGAGGATGAACTGCAACATAACCCGGATTCTCTCTAATGACGTACGCCTGGAGGCGCGACGTCTGTATTGCTCACAAATCTTATTCCCTCCCCTTTCAGAGAGGGAATAAAGCACTGCTGCCGGGTGGCGCTACGCTTACCCGGCCTACATACCGTAGGCCAGTGCAAGCGCAGCGCCGCCTGGCGTTGCTTTTAATTATTCAACAGAGACGTTTTCGAAGTGGTGTTTGCCCAGTGGATCAACCACATAGCCTTTAACTTCTTTACGCACTGGTTCGTACACGGTTGAGTGAGCCACGATCAGCGCTGGCGCCTGCTCATGCATGACAACCTGAGCCTGTTTGTACAGTTCGATACGCTTGTTGTGATCTTCTGCAGCACGCGCCGGCTGGATCAGATCTTCAAACGGCTTGTAGCACCAGCGAGAGTAGTTAGAACCATCTTTCGCCGCGGCGCAGCTGAACAGGGTCGCGAAGAAGTTATCTGGATCCCCGTTGTCGCCGGTCCAGCCCATCATCACAGCCTGGTGCTCACCCGCTTTAGCACGCTTCAGGTACTCGCCCCACTCGTAGGTCACGATCTTGGCCTGAACGCCAATCTTAGCCCAGTCAGCCTGAACCATTTCGGCCATACGGCGCGCGTTCGGGTTGTAAGGACGCTGTACTGGCATCGCCCACAGCTCAACGGTAAAGCCTTTATCCTGGCCCGCTTCTTTCAGCAGTGCTTTCGCTTTCTCAACGTCATAGGTGTAATCCTTAACGTCGTCGTTGTAGCCCCACATGGTTGGTGGGATCAGGTTCTTGGCAGCAACGCCAGCGCCCTGATAAACGGCCTTGATGATCGCTTCTTTGTTCACCGCGTAGGTCAGCGCCTGACGTACTTTCACGTCATCAAACGGTTTCTTCTCGGTGTTGAAGGAGAGATAGCCGACGTTCAGACCCGCCTGCTCCATCAGGTTGATGTTTTTATCCTGCTTCATGCGCGCGATGTCAGCCGGGTTCGGGTACGGCATAACCTGGCACTCGTTCTTCTGCAGCTTGGCGTAACGCACGGAGGCGTCAGGCGTGATGGAGAAGACCAGACGGTCGATCTGCGGCTTGGTGCCCCAGTAACCTTCAAACGCTTTGTACAGGATGCGGGAGTCTTTCTGATACTGCAGCAGCTGGAACGGACCGGTACCGATTGGGTTCAGGTCAACTTTCTCCGGGGTGCCAGCTTTCAGCATGTTGTCCGCATACTCTTTAGAGAGAATAGAGGCGAAGTCCATAGCCAGGTCAGCCAGGAATGGCGCTTCCGGACGGGTCAGCACGAACTGAACGGTGTTGTCGTCCACTTTTTTGATTTCGCTGATCAGATCCGGCAGACCCATCCCTTCAAAGTATTCATAGCTGCCGCCGGATACTTTGTGGTACGGGTTCTGGGCATTTTTCTGACGGTCAAAGGAGAACACCACGTCGTCGGCGTTAAAGTCGCGCGTAGGTTTAAATTCTTTGCTGTCCTGCCACTTCACGCCCGGGCGCAGGTGGAAGGTGTAGGTCTTGCCGTCTTCGCTGATGTCCCACTTCTCTGCCAGACCCGGAATAACTTCCGTAGTACCGGTTTTGAATTCAACCAGACGGTTATAGATAGGTACAGAGCTTGCGTCGTACGTTGTACCAGAGGTAAAGAGCTGTGGGTTAAAGCCTTCCGGCGAGCCTTCAGAACAGTAGACCAGGGTTTTTGCCTGTACGCTTGCTGCGACAGTCATGGCTACCAGGCTCAGACCAAGCTTCAGCATCCCTGACTTCTTCAAGGAAATACTCATTGTTATTCTGCTCCAATGTGATGTTTTTGTTGTGTTACTCCGCCTGACCTTTAATTTTTTTTTACCCGGTCTGGTCGGTGTTGCCCTAAGGCGTGATAAGGGATGGAGATTCCTTTCAGAAGAGCGACTGAGTTGCAGCGCAGATCCTCCCTGAAATGCCCCTCGTGCCCTACAATCTGTCAACAGAATGTGAAAACGTCAATACAGGTGACGGGGATTTACGCTAAGTGTGAGAATTGGCAAACAAAGATTAAAAAAAGCACCGGGGCCTATTTTCAGCAGGGAAATTTATGCTACCCGCCATGATGCAGCACAACTCTCTATGCATTCTGCTACAACCAGTGATTAACATTTATTCAACCGGGGTAAATTTTCTTACGGAATGGCGATTATCTGCGCACTAAATGCCGTGAACGTTAAAACGCACAGGGGAAAATGCTGAGGTTATGTATAAGCAACGCGAAAAAAGATCATTCCATATATAAAAAAATACAATGGAATATGTCACATAATCGTTAACAGGCAGGGGGAAAGCGCGGTAACCGCTATTTTAATTACTTTTGAATAATAACGTTCTGATGGGGCGTGTTACTGTAACCCGTAAAAGCAAAAAACCCCGCTCAAAGAGCGGGGTTTTCGAATGTGGTCGGCGAGAGAGGATTCGAACCTCCGACCCACTGGTCCCAAACCAGTTGCGCTACCAAGCTGCGCTACTCGCCGAATGCGGAGCGCATCTTACTGCTACGCTCTGCCTCCGTCAATCCCTTATTTTGCAAAAGCCTTTCGATCGGCTATAAAGTCGCCAGACCTGTTACTTTGCGGCTTTCGCCGTGCTGTCCGGCACTTTACACCAGTTGTTATTCTCGTTAATTCCACCGTCCGGCGAGGTATAACCGAGGCAACCCAGAATGGTGTCGTACAGCTCCACATGACGACGCGCCACTTTCATATCCGCCTGCGCTTTAAGATGCGCAAACATTTTGGCTTTCTCCGGGTTCTCCAGATACTTATCAGACATCCATACCATCATCGGTACGCGGAACTGCTCCGGCGGGGCCATCTTGCGCGGCGTACCGTGCAGGTGCTCTTTCTCGTTAATCGACTCACCGTGGTCGGCGGCATAGAAAACAATGGCTTTCTTATCGCGCACCTGGTCAATCACGCTGTCGATAAAGTGATCCACATAGGTCACCGAGTTGTCGTAGGAGTTGATCAACTGCTGTTTACTGCAGTCTTTATCCACGCCTTTACACTCCGGCGTCCATTTCGCAAAGCTGCGTGGATAACGCTGGGTATAGTTAAAGTGCGACCCTTTGGTATGCAGGATGATCATATGCTTACCGTCCTGGTTGCCCTCCAGCGAGCGTTGCATCTCGTCGATCAGCAGCATGTCGTCCACGCTCTTACCGCGGTTACGCGGCTCAGCGCCGATCTGCTCACGGTAGGCGATGTTATTGGCCATGGTGTTGCTGTAGAACCACATCTCGCTCTGCATCGCATAGAGATCGGAGGTAAAGCCCAGCTGACGCAGCACTGAGAAGACGTTCTGCTCTTTCAGCGTCCGCTGTGGGTTATCGCTCGCCCCGCCCTCACGCACAAACATGCAGCGCAACGAGAGTTTGGTCGCGGTATCGCATGAGTAACCGCGGAAGGCGACAAGGTTTTTCTCCTGCGCCAGCTTCGGCGTGGTATCCCGCTCATAGCCCAGAAGGCCCATGTGATCCCAGCGCGTGGTTTCACCGATAATGAAGACAACGTAGGTGTCATCAAGATCTGCAGGCGCCTGATAGGTGAATTTCTTCGCCGGATTCATCAGCGATTTATTGTCGGAAGACTCATCCACCTGCGCCCAGGCGTATAACCCCAGCGCGGAGATCCAGTTGGAAGGCAGATAGGAGTTCGCCACCACGCCGCCATAGCTCGGCATATCCACGCCGGAGGTACGCTCAACATTCTTCTGCTGTAAATCCAGCAGGCGGATAGGTCCCCAGACCATTAAGCCTGCCAGCACCACCACCGCGGCGCTTCTGGTGCGCTGTCCGGGAGTACGCAGCTGGCGCAACAACGTATAGCGGCAGCGGTTGTTCCAGATAAGCAACAGCGGCAGGATGCTCACGCAAACCAGCCAGAGAATAAAGTGTAAGCCGACCACCTCTTTCGAGAGGTCGATATCTGTGGTCATCACCGAGGCAATAATGCCGTAGCCGATCACCACGTTCATAAAGGTCATGTAATAGCTGGCACCCGCCGAGCACAGCACCACCAGCGTGGCGAGTACCCGCCAGACACGGCGGCCAAACAGCGACAGCAAACGCAGTAAAAAGAAGGTAACCAGTACCGTGGCAACCAGTTCAACGACCGCAGCGATTCCTTTCCAGGCGGTAAAGTCTTGCGCATAACCATCAAACCGACGGAAAAAAACTGCGCCATTCATAAACAGGCCGATGTACAACGCAAGTAAAAAGCTGAGCTTTTGTTGCGTCATCGCTTTGATATATTTCATTAATGCAACCTGGAAAAAGGTAAAGTAGAGCCGCTTCACTCTTGGTCAAAAAGTGAACAGGTTATTTCATTGCCTGGGAGTACGTTGTCAGAAACGTCTTTAAGCGCGGTAAGTAGACCACAGGGAAAAGAAAAAGTGGCAGCAGAGAATGTGATCCCTGCAAATATTTACAAAAAAACAAGTCCGATGGCATACCAACGGCCTGTTCTTTACACTCTACAAAAACAAAAAAGGCCGGAATATCCGGCCCTTAGAGGGAGTTTCAATCAAGCATGCGCTTGTTGCAATGCTTCACGCTGCGGCTGACGAATAGTGGTGGACAGGGCCAGCGAAATGATAAGTAAGGCGAATATTACGCAGAAAGTCACATAAAAACCGCCGAACAGCGAAGCAATAAGCGAACCGCAAATACTGCCGATACCAAAACCTAAATAAATAACGCCGTAGTTTTTCGCCAGGTTATTCAGGCCGAAGAACTCACTGACCAGCGACGGGAAGACGGTGATGGTGCCGCCGAAGTTAAACGCGACGCAGGCGATAGCCGCAAAGAAGGTCACTTCGTTGAGCGGGGCGAAAAGCAGAGCCGCCATTCCCACCAGTGAAACCACCTGGCCGAGGGTAATGACACGGATACGGGCAATTTTATCGGAGAGGATCCCCAGTACCAGGCGACCAGAAAGGTTGGCAATAGAGATAATGGTTACCGCGTTGGCCGCTGTTGCCGCATCCAGTTTCACCATCCCTTGGGCGATATCTTTCGCCACGCCAATCACATACAGACCGCTCATGCAGGCCGTCAGGAACATCACAGCCAGCATCCAGTACTGCGGCTTACGCATCGACTGAGCCAGCGTAAAGTCATTCTCGACTACGCCATTGACCATCTGCACCTCCTGCTGCGGCGCATCTTTCATCAGGGTAGCGCCAAACAGGATCATCACCAGCACGATTGCGCCCCAGATCATAAAGGTCTTTTCAAGGCCGACGGTGGCGAGTAACTGGCTGTCGATAAATTTGAAGCCCAGGCTGCCAAGGCCATAAGAACCGATGGCAAAGGCGGAGATCAGCCCTTTACGCTCCGGGAACCATTTCACACAGTTCGACAGGGTTAAGAGATAACCTGCGCCATCTGCCAACCCGACCAGCACCCCGGCGCTCAGCCACAGCATCATCAGATTGTTGGAATATGCAGTCAGGAAGAAGCCCAGCCCCAGCAACACACCGGAAGCCATCGTGACGCGCTTCACGCCGAAGCGTTCCTGCAATTTACCGGCGACGGATGAAGAGAGCGCCAGGCCCAGGCTCAGCAAACCAAAGGAGAAAGCCACCTGGCTTATCGGGGCATTGAGTTTGTCGGAAAGGGCGCTGTTAAACAGGCTCCAGGTATAGACCGACCCCAGAGCGAACTGGGTCACGATAGTACCGAAGAGGGTCAGCCAGCGGGTGCGGTTGTAAGTTGAAGTGTTCATGGCAGTTGTCCTGCAGCAGAAAAAAGGGAAATTCACTGCTGACAACGATATCCAAAACCTTACCTTACCAGGGGTAAAACGGCATGAAATGCAGAGAGCGCGGAATGAAATGCCGAAAATCAGGAATGAATGGCCTGGACAACCGTCTGAACCGCACCGGAGAAGGCTCACTTCCGGTGCTGCACAGGCGATTTACGTGCCTAATTCAGAATCTGGCGCTGACGCCGAGGGTATAAAGATAATCCTCGCCGGCGGTCATATTTTCAGCCTGCGACATCGAGGCATAGGCCGCCATATAAGGATTGATCAGCATATCGGCCCCGACGGTGACATCCATCCAGTTACCGTATTGGGTGGACGGCATCAGGCGTCCCAGGCCGGACTGCATTTTCCACTGGTTATCACCGAACTGCTGGTTATAGCTGATTTGCGCCCACGGTCGCACATCGCCGACGCGCGTGTCCACGCGCCAGCCGAGCGTACTTACGCTGGCGTGCCACAGCGGGTCGATCAATGACTGCGTGTTCACGCTATCGCCAAACTCGTTGTACATATTGGGCGTGGAGCCGTCATAGTGCCAGGCGGCAACCGGTCCGGTCGTGAAACGGCGGGCCACGGGAATACTCCAGCCCACACTCATTGAGCTGGTCGCCTCCACAGGAGAGGAATCAGGTAAATTCAGCGCTAAACCGGGCGTATTCTGCGAGGAGAGGATCCGCTCTTTGAGAATGTCCTCATAACGCGGTTGGTGATCGTCGTCCCATGTATAACGCTCGGTGGTATTACTTTTTGTATCCGAAACGATATATTCCTGTTGCCAGGCGTTTGCTGTGTTGCCTGAAATCAGACAGGCCAACAAGCTCGCCATACCTGTCACGGCATGGCGGCCACTGATATTTTTTATCATCATCAAAGCGACTCCAGAGAAGAGCCGAGTTCGGCGACATTTGTGTTTGTTTAATTGAGGCCAGGTTGCAACATGAGGGATGTTGCGTATCAACCTGTATTAACTATTGTCTCTTTAGGTGACACGTCAAGCCGGGTCGATTGAAATTTTTGTAATTTCAGGAGCAAATAGGGAGAGAAACGATGCAACGTTGTGGCTGGGTTAGCCAGGATCCGCTTTATATCGCGTATCACGATCAAGAGTGGGGTGTACCGGAAACTGACGGGAAGCATTTATTCGAGATGATCTGTCTCGAAGGTCAGCAGGCCGGTTTATCCTGGATCACCGTGCTTAAAAAACGGGAAAACTATCGTCAGGCCTTTCACCAGTTTGATCCGGTCCTTGTCGCCGGGATGACTTCCGCCGATGTCGACAGGTTAGTACTGGACGCGGGGATTATCCGCCATCGCGGCAAAATCGAAGCCATTATCGGTAACGCCCGGGCCTATCTGGCGATGGAAGAGAACGGCGAGCGCTTTTCCGATTTCGTCTGGTCTTTTGTCGATAACACCCCGCAGGTGACCCAGGCGGCGACGCTTGCAGAGATCCCCACCTCTACGCCAGCCTCAGATGCCCTGTCGAAGGCGCTGAAAAAACGCGGCTTTAAATTCGTGGGCACCACCATCTGTTACTCCTTTATGCAGGCCTGCGGACTGGTCAACGATCACGTCACCGCCTGCCACTGTCACCCCGGAGGTCAACATGATCCGCAAATGGCTCAATGACGATGTCGAGCCCCTGCTGGCACTCTGGCTGGAGAGCACCACCGTCGCCCATCCGTTTATCGATGCGCAATACTGGCTGGAGAGCAAAGCGGTGGTGCGAGAGGTTTACCTGCCGTCGGCCGAGACATGGGTATGGGAAGAGAAAGGCCAGCTTCGCGGGTTTATCAGCGTGATGGAATCCCGGTTTATCGGCGCGCTGTTTGTCGCTCCGGCCTTTGCGGGCAAAGGGATCGGGCATGCGCTGATAAAACATGTTCAGCAGCGCTACCCCTCTTTAAGTCTCGAGGTCTACCAGAAGAACAATCGGGCGGTGAATTTCTACCACGCTCAGGGCTTTCGCATTGAAGACAGCGCCTGGCAGGAAGATACTCAACACCCGACCTGGCTTATGAGCTGGCAGGCGGATCAAACGCCGTCAGCGTAAGCGCTGGCCCCTGATATTTTTCCAGCCACGCCAGCGCGGTATTTCCCGCGCAGCCATTCCCCAGCTTCGAGCTGGGGAGATCTTTGGTCAGCACGTTGACCGCCCCGTTCTTACAAATCCCGTCGTTATCAGGATCCAGATCCGGCCATGCCCCCTGATGAATGCAGATCACCCCCGGCTTAATGCCCTCGCTGACCACGGCGCCTGCCAGCACCTGACCGCGATGGTTCCAGACGCGGACCACGTCGCCATCGGCAATGCCGCGCGCTTTCGCATCATCCGGATGCAGCGTCACCGGCTCGCGTCCGGCCACCGCATACTGCTCGCGCAGGGCAGAGTAGTTCAACTGGCTGTGCAGACGATGCGCCGGATGGGCAGAGAGAATTTGTAACTGCCCCGGCTCAGCATTGCCATGCCACTCGTCCGGCGCCAGCCACATCGGGTGAGGTGGACAGTCGGCATAGCCAAAGCTGGCGATGCGCTCTGAGTAAATCACAATTTTACCGCTTTCGGTTATAAGCGGATGGCCCTCGGGATCGCGACGGAAATCCGCAAAGCGCACGAACCTGGCGTTCTCCTCAGATTCCGGCATTTCAACGATAGCATTGGCTTCCCAGAACTCGGCAAAGGGTGCCAGGGTCACTCCCTGTGCCGCGCCACGCTGCCCGGCAATCTCATAAAACGTCTCCAGCCATTCCAGATCGGTTTTACCTTCGGTGAAACGCTCGCCGCCGCCCTGCTCCCAGCGCTCGCTCAGCTCGGCAAACACATCAAGATCGTCACGCGCTTCATCGCGCGGCGGTACGACCCGCTTCATCGGCACCATATGCTGGTTGCTGTAGTCGCCGGTCATGGTCATGTCGTTACGTTCAAACGAGGTGGTCGCCGGCAGCACGATATCGGCATGCTTCGCCGCCGCGGTCCAGAAGCACTCGGAGATCACCACCAGCTCCGGTTTTTGCCAGGCGCGGATCAGGCGGTTGGTGTCCTGATGATGGGTAAAGTTGGCCCCGCCTGCCCACCAGACAAAGCGAATATCCGGGAAATGGCGATCCAGGCCGTTGTGCTGATAAAAACCGCCGGGGTTTTCCAGGGCTTCCACAATGCGGGCGACCGGGATCTTATCCACCGCGTCGGTACCGCCCTTGACCGAGCCCTGCATTGAGGCCAGCACCGCCGCACGACGGGTCGGGTTACCGCCATTGGCAAAGTGATACGACAGGCCAAAGCCGCCACCCGGCGTACCAATCTGGCCGAGCATCGCCGCGAGGGTGACCAGCATCCAGTGTTTTTGCTCACCAAACTGCTGGCGCTGCATCCCCCACCCCGCCATCAGCATGGTGGTGTTATTGTGGAACAACGCCGCCAGCTCACGAATTTTATCTGCCGGAACGCCACAAATGTCGGCGGCCCACTCGGCGGTTTTGGCGATACCGTCCGTCGTTCCGAGCAGGTAGTCGGCAAACTTTTCATACCCGGAGGTACAGCGGGCAAGAAACGCTTCATCCTGCCAGCCGTTCTCAACCAGCGTATGGGCGATGCCGAGCATCATCGCCACATCGGTGCCCATATGCGGGGCGATCCACTCGGCGCGCTCGCCAAAGAAATCCATGGTTTCGGAGCGCATCGGATCGATGCAGATCAGGCGCTTGCCGCTTTTACGCAGCGCGTCGAAATAGGGGATGCCCTGCTCGTCGCTGGCGTTCCAGGCGATCTTAAGGGTGTTGAGCGGGTTGGCGCTCCAGAGCACCACCACCTCGCTGTGCTCCAGCACCAGCGGCCAGCTGGTCTGCTGCTGATACACTTCGTTGCCGCCCACCACATACGGCATGATGGCCTGCGCCGCACCGGTGGAGTAGTCCCCCAGATGGCCGGTATAGCCGCCCGCCAGGCTCATATAGCGCTGAAGCAGGGTTGCGGCTTTGTGCAGCACGCCATTGGAACGCCAGCCGTACGAACCGGCGAAAATGGACGATGGGCCATAGCTCTGGCGAATACGTTTATGCTGCGCATCGATAAGCGTCAGCGCCTCATCCCAGCTTACGCGCACAAACTCATCCTGCCCGCGCACCCCCTGCGGATTATCCGGCGAGGCGAGAAACCCCTTACGCACCATCGGCCAGCGCACACGCGTTTTGCTGTGCACCTGGTCGCGCACCGCGGTCTGCAAGGAGTTGGGATACGTTGTCGGCAACGCGCCGCGGGATGACAGCACCGTCTCGCCGTCGGTCTCGACCAGCATCGGCCCCCAGTGGGCTGCAGTCAGAATGGTTTTCGTTGAAGTGGTCACAGCGTGTGCTCCTGGATTGCCTGTTGCAGGTTTTCTCAGCCTTCATTGAGGCTGTTTATGATTAGACACAAATTTAAGAGTTATCCCCGGAATTTTCTCCGTAACTGCACGTCATAATCAACCGCCACGCCCGTCGTGGCAAAGAATAAAAAAGCTTAAGGAAAGAAGATGAAAAAAAGCGCACTTATGATTGCCGCCGTGGTGAGCGGCGCACTGGTTGTTTCAGGCTGCACCACCAACCCTTACACCGGCGAACGCGAAGCGGGTAAATCAGGCATTGGCGCAGGCCTCGGCTCCCTGGTAGGCGCAGGTGTTGGCGCACTCTCCTCCTCGAAAAAAGATCGCGGCAAAGGCGCGCTGATTGGCGCCGCAGCAGGCGCAGCCCTGGGCGGCGGTGTCGGTTATTACATGGACGTGCAGGAAGCGAAGCTGCGCGACAAAATGCAGGGCACCGGCGTGAGCGTAACCCGCAGCGGCGATAACATCATTCTGAACATGCCAAACAACGTCACCTTCGACAGTAACAGCGCAACGCTGAAACCGGCGGGGGCTAATACCCTGACCGGCGTGGCGATGGTGCTCAAGGAGTACGAAAAAACCGCGGTGAACGTGCTGGGCTATACCGACAGCACCGGCAGCCAGGATCTGAACATGCGTCTCTCCCAGCAACGTGCTGACGCGGTGGCCAGCTCGCTGATCACCCAGGGCGTAGCGGCGACCCGTATTCGCACCAGCGGTATGGGCCCGGCGAATCCGATCGCCAGCAACAGCACGGCGGAAGGCAAAGCCCAGAACCGTCGCGTTGAGATCACCTTAAGCCCGATTCAGTAAGGGGTGTGCCGGGTGGCGGCATCGCCCTGCCCGGCCAGTCGTCCCGGTAAGCGTAGCGCCACCGGGCATTTTCGCGCTAAGGTATGCTCACCCAAGGCAAGGAAACCAGCGATGAGCAAATCAACACGGCCCACCATCAGCGATGTGGCGAAAGCCGCAAAAACCGGTAAGACCAGCATCTCCCGTTACCTCAACGGCGAAAAACACCTGCTGTCCGACGCGCTGTTAGCCCGCATTGAACAGGCCATCGCCGAACTCGACTATCGCCCCAGCCTGATGGCCCGGGGACTGAAGCGCGGGCGAACCCGCCTGATCGGGCTTATCCTCGCCGATATCACCAACCCCTACTCCGTTAACGTCCTCAGCGGCATCGAAGCCGCCTGCCGGGAAAAAGGCTTCACCCCGCTGGTGTGTAACACCAACAATGAACTTGACCAGGAGCTGCATTACCTCGATCTGCTGCGCAGCTATCAGGTAGAGGGCATTGTGGTTAACGCCGTGGGAATGCGTGAAGAGGGGCTGAACCGCCTGCAACAGTCCGCCCTGCCGATGGTGCTGATTGACCGCAAAATCCCGGATTTCGCCTGTGATGTGGTAGGGCTGGACAACACCCAGGCCGCCACCACCGCCACGGAACATCTGATAGAACAAGGCTTTGAAGCGATTCTGTTCCTGAGCGAACCGCTGGGGATGGTCAACACCCGTCGCGAGCGCCTCAGCGCGTTTCGCGCGACCCTCGCCCGTTATACTGGCGTGATCGCCGAGAACGTCGAAATCCCCCTTCATGAAGCCGGGCAGATGGATAATGCCCTGCGCCAGTTCCATACCCGTCATCGCGGCATGCGCAAGGCGGTCATCTCCGCTAACGGCGCCTTAACGCTACAGGTCGCCCGATCGCTTAAGCGCATCGGCCTGCACTGGGGCAGCGATATCGGTCTGCTGGGCTTTGACGAGCTGGAGTGGGCCGAGCTGGCCGGCGTCGGTATCACCACCCTCAAACAGCCCACCTGGCAGATTGGCTTCGCCGCCGTCGAGCAGGTGGTTCGCCGAATCAACGGCGCCGATGAAGCGGTCCGGGAGCAGGTCTTCTCCGGCGAGCTGATCGTGCGCGGTTCCACGGCGCGTTAAGCCCCCTTCGTGATGGCGATCATAAATCCGGCATCCTGAACTTTTCTTTGGAACCGGTTCCATCTAGCGTAAAGAGTATCAGCTACGTGATGGAGTCCGCCGATGGGCAGAAAAATTATTGTTGTCACCGCCGCGTATGGCGCTGACCAGGTACGGCAAGCGGGTGGGCAGCGTGCCATGCTGCCGGTTATCGCCGGGGCAGGCGCGGATGGCGTCGAGATCCGCCGGGAGTTATTCAGCGATGCCGAACTGGCAACCTTACCCACCCTTGCCGAGTCCATTGAACTGCTCGGCCTGCTGGCCTGCTACTCCGCTCCCGATGCGCTGTTTAGCGCGGATGGCACCCTCAACCCACTGCTGCCCCGCTACCTTGCCGAGGCCGCGACGCTCAACGCCCTGTGGCTGAAGGTCTCCCTCGGCAACTTCAGCGATAAGCAGCAGCTCGATGCGCTGCGCGCCCTGCTCGATGAAACCGGCATGACGCTGGTGGTGGAAAACGACCAGACGCGTTGCGGCCAGCTGGCGCCGATGCAGCGTTTCAAGGCGGCCTGCCGGGTAATGAGCCTGCCGGTCACGCTGACATTCGATATGGGCAACTGGCTGTGGGTGGGTGAATCACCGGAAGAAGCCGCGAAGCATCTGGCGCCCGCGGTGAGCTATATCCACGTTAAGGCCGCCGTTCCTCATCAGCAGCAGTATCGCGCCGTGCCGCCGGACCAGGACAGTACCCGCTGGCAGGCCCTGCTGGAGCAACTGCCCGGCGATGTCCCACGCGGGATCGAGTTTCCGCTTGAAGGGCCCGATCTGACGGCGGTCACCCGTCATTACGTCAATTTACTGCGGGAGGCGTAAGCGATGCCGAATACTCTGGATGTCATCACCATTGGTGAAGCGATGGCTATGTTTGTGGCTACCCACACCGGTGACTTAAGCGAAGTCGATCACTTTATGAAGCGCGTCGCGGGTGCCGAGCTGAACGTCGCCACCGGGCTGGCACGCCTTGGCCTGAAGGTGGGCTGGGTGAGCCGCGTCGGCAATGACAGCTTCGGCCAGTTTGTACTCGACACCCTGAAAAAAGAGGGGATCGAGACCGCAGGCGTGACCATAGACGACCGTTATCCGACGGGCTTCCAGCTTAAATCAAAAGTCACTGATGGAACCGATCCCATTGTGGAGTATTTCCGCAAAGGCTCGGCGGCCAGCCACCTCTCCGTTGAAGATTTCAATCCGATCGGGTTTACCGCAGCAAGGCATCTGCACCTGAGCGGCGTGGCAGCAGCGCTGTCCGCCAGCTCTTACGCCCTGCTCGATCACGCGGCGGGTGCCATGAAAGCCGCGGGGAAAACCATTTCGTTCGATCCCAATCTGCGCCCGGTGCTGTGGAAAAGCGAAGCGGAGATGGTGGAGAAGCTGAACCACCTCGCCTTCCAGGCCGACTGGGTATTACCCGGCCTGAAAGAGGGCCTCATCCTGACCGGGGAAAACACCCCGGAAGGGATCGCCGATTTTTACCTGAACCGGGGCGTGAAGGCCGTGATCCTGAAAACCGGTGCCGACGGCGCCTGGTATAAAACCGCCGATGGCGAGCAAGGTGCCGTGGCGGCAGTGAAGGTCGAGAACGTCGTCGATACCGTCGGCGCGGGAGACGGCTTTGCCGTGGGCGTGGTCAGCGCCCTGCTGGAAGGCAAAACGCTGCATCAGGCCGTCACGCGCGGCAATGTTATCGGCTCGCTGGCGATCCAGGTTCAGGGCGACAGCGAAGGATTACCCACCCGGGCGCAACTGGACGCATAAATTCCCTCTCCCTACAGGGGAGAGTGGGCTAACGATTAAACCACCGTGTACCCTACAGACAACGGCGGTAACCCCCTCAACGACAGAGGCAAGCCTATGAACAATGCAACAAACGCAGTAAAACGCTGGTGGTACATCATGCCTGTCGTGTTTATCACGTACAGCCTGGCGTACCTTGATCGTGCGAACTTTAGCTTCGCGTCTGCCGCAGGCATTACGGAAGACCTGGGGATCACCAAAGGCGTCTCCTCGCTGCTGGGCGCCCTCTTCTTCCTCGGTTACTTCTTTTTCCAGATCCCTGGCGCCATCTATGCCGAACGCCGCAGCGTCCGCAAACTGATCTTCATCTGCCTGATCCTCTGGGGTGCCTGCGCCTCCCTCACTGGGGTGGTGAATAACATCCCGGCGCTGGCGGCCATTCGTTTTATTCTCGGCGTAGTGGAAGCGGCGGTCATGCCCGCGATGCTGATCTACATCAGCAACTGGTTTACCAAATCCGAACGCTCGCGCGCCAATACCTTCCTTATTCTCGGCAACCCGGTCACGGTACTGTGGATGTCGGTGGTCTCCGGATATCTGATCCAGTCCTTCGGCTGGCGTGAGATGTTCATTATTGAAGGTGTGCCGGCCATTATCTGGGCCTTCTGCTGGTGGGTGCTGGTGAAAGACAAACCGGCCCAGGCCAAATGGCTCTCTGAAGATGAAAAAGCGGCCCTGCAGGCGCAGCTGGATAAAGAGCAGCAGGGACTGAAAGCGGTGCGTAACTACGGCGAAGCCTTCCGCTCCCGCAACGTGGTACTGCTGTGCATGCAATATTTCACCTGGAGTATCGGCGTTTACGGTTTTGTTCTGTGGCTGCCGTCTATCATCCGCAGCGCGGGCGATAACCTCGGCATGGTTGAAGTGGGCTGGCTCTCCTCCGTGCCTTATCTGGCAGCAACCATCGCCATGATTGTGGTCTCCTGGGCGTCGGACAAACTGCAAAACCGTAAGCTGTTCGTCTGGCCGCTGCTGTTGATTGCTGCATGCGCCTTTATCGGCTCGTGGGCAGTGGGCGCGAACCACTTCTGGGTTTCCTATACGCTGCTGGTGATTGCCGGTGCGGCGATGTATGCCCCGTATGGTCCGTTCTTTGCCATTATCCCGGAAATGCTGCCGCGTAACGTGGCGGGCGGCGCGATGGCGCTGATCAACAGCATGGGTGCGCTGGGTTCCTTCTTTGGTTCATGGTTCGTGGGCTATCTGAACGGTGTGACCGGCGGCCCGTCAGCCTCGTACATCTTTATGGGGGTGGCGCTTTTTGCCTCGGTGTGGCTTACTTTAATTGTTAAGCCTGCTAATAATCAGAACCTTCCCGTCGGCGCACGCCACGCCTGAACCCTTTTAAAATCAACGGAGATTAGCATGAAGCCGTCCGTCATTTTGTATAAAGCCCTGCCTGATGCCCTGCAGCAGCGCCTTGAAGATCATTTCACCGTTACCCGGGTTAACAACCTGAGCCCGGAGACGGTGGAGCAGCATGCTGAGGCGTTCGCCGGTGCCGTCGGGCTGCTGGGCTCCAGCGAAAAGGTGGATGCCGCACTGCTGGAAAAAATGCCTGCGCTGCGTGCAACCTCGACCATCTCGGTAGGCTATGACAACTTTGACGTCGATGCGCTGAATGCCCGCAACATCCTGCTGATGCACACGCCAACCGTACTCACCGAAACCGTGGCCGATACGCTGATGGCGCTGGTGCTCAGCAGCGCGCGCCGCGTGGTGGAAGTGGCCGAGCGCGTTAAAGCCGGAGAGTGGACCAAAAGCATCGGTCCGGACTGGTTTGGTGTCGATGTGCATGGCAAAACGCTGGGCATTGTCGGGATGGGCCGCATCGGCATGGCCCTGGCCCAGCGCGCCCACTTCGGTTTCAACATGCCGATTCTGTATAACGCGCGCCGCCAGCATAAAGAGGCTGAAGAACGCTTTAACGCCCGCCCCTGTGACCTGGATACCCTGTTGCAGGAAGCGGATTTCGTCTGCCTGATCCTGCCGCTGACCGATGAAACTCACCATATGTTCGGCAAAGCGCAGTTTGAGAAAATGAAGAAAACCGCCATCTTTATTAATGCAGGACGCGGGCCGGTGGTGGATGAACAGGCGCTGATTGCAGCGTTGAAAAACGGTGAGATCCACGCCGCGGGGCTGGACGTATTTGAGCAGGAGCCGCTACCGGTCAGCTCAGAACTGCTGAAAATGCCAAACGTGGTCGCGCTGCCGCATATTGGCTCCGCCACCCACGAAACGCGCTATAACATGGCGGCCTGTGCGGTGGAAAACCTGATCGACGCCCTGCAGGGCAAGGTGGATAAAAACTGCGTAAATCCGCAAGTTAAGCCTTAAACGAAAAAAACCCGCCAGAGGCGGGTTTTTAAATTCTTTCGCTGAGTTGGAAGCTTACAGGCTTACAACGTTACCAGCTGCTGGGCCTTTAGCGCCGCTTTCGATGGTGAAGGAAACTTTCTGACCTTCGTCCAGAGATTTGTAGCCATCGTTCTGGATAGCAGAGAAGTGTACGAACACGTCTTTAGAGCCATCGTCAGGAGTGATGAAGCCGAAACCTTTATCAGCGTTGAACCATTTTACCAGACCAGTCATTTTACCAGACATAGATATTACCTTTTAAAAATTTGTTTTGCCTTCCGGCGCGATGATGGAATGTGTTACAGATTTTTAAGCGATGAAGGAAGGGTCACTACGAAGGGTATCTAAGATAACGCATCTGGACTGCTTAACTAAACTGCTCTAGGTCTGTGTAACAAACCGACGAGGTGTATTAAGACATAGTTCGCGGATCAAAGACAAGCTTTATTTTCTGAGAAGATAAAAAACCCCGCTTTGCAGCGGGGTTTTTTATTCTGGAATGTGCCCGGCAGCGTTTCGCTTGCGCGGGCCTACAGGTTTACGCAGCATTGCCCGGCAAAATGCGAGTACGCTTTCAGACGTTATTCCGTTGCGGCCATCGCCGCGCTCCACGCCTGGCTGAACGCCTGATGCTGCGCGGCCAGCGGCCCAATCAGCGCATTGTACTGGCTGGCCTGCTGCGAGGTCGGGAACTGAATACCGTTGGAGACAAAGCTCACCTGGGTACCCTGCTGGGAAATATAATCCGCTACCTGCACCAGCTGCTGTGTAAAGATCTGGGCTGCTGGAATAAGCGGCTGCAGAGCCTCGGCAGGTTTGGTCACCACTTTTTCATACACTTTGTCGAACACAGGCTTCAGATCTTCGCCCTGCTTCAGCGCAGAGCGCGCGCCATCGGCCTGCATTTTGGCGTTCTGCAGCTGCTGGCCCAGCACACCCAGTGCACCGTTTGACTGGCTCAGCGGTTCACGCTGGGTCACGTAATCCTGCGGTACGCGAATCGCATTCACGCTATCCACCACCGGACGCAGCCCGGCGTCCATCGCCTGATTCACCTGCTGTGAATAACCATACAAAATGGCATAGTCAGAAACGAAGGGACCAAACTGTTTTTTCTGATCCGCAGTCAGCGTTGGCAAACGCTCGCCACTACGCATCGCAGTATTTTGCAGGAAGTCGATAAACGCTTTGCGCTGATCCCCTTCCTTATCGAAACACCCACTCAGGCTAACTATCATTAACAACGCCGCAAGCGGCGCAAACCAGCGAGAGCAGGGCTTTCCTGTCGCCATTGTTATTACTCCTTTCACCCAAAAAAGCGCACACCGGCACACGCGTGCCCAACGGTGACAGAATAGTCCAGGTCAGGCCCGCAAGATACCCTTTTCATGTAAAACGATTATTGCCATATAAATTCTTACTATTTACAAAAAAATACCTGGTGCTAAGGCGCTACTGAATAATCAAGTCATTAGCATACTCAGTCGGTTTGAAAAGCAAGCCAGCGAAACGTATCTCTAACAATTAATCACGCACGTTACGATCTGTTCTCAGTTTTAGCGACTATTCTTAAATTGCTCTCTAATGTTCACGATCCCGCAGTGTGATTTATGAGGAGTTCTCAATGGAATTAAAAGATCCTATGTTTGATCTGCTAAGCAGTCTGGAACAGATTGTTTTTAAGGATGCACCGCAGACGGTGACCCGTTCGCAAAAGTCTAACCCCTTTACGGAATTTGAGCGCTTACGCAAAGGGACAGGGATGAAAACCGATGATTTCGCACGAGCAATGGGTGTCAGCGTAGCGATGGTTCAGGAGTGGGAATCAAAAAGAGTGAAGCCCTCCATGACCGAGCTGAAGCTGATGAGCCTGATTCAGGCTAACCCGGCACTCCGCAAGCAGTTGACTGAGTAGTAATGTTTAGCCCCCGCATTTGCGGGGGTTTGTGTTTTTATTACCGCCTTTCACCGCGCCACTCCCCCTCCAGCCATGCCAGTTCATGGGTCAGCTTCAGACCATCCAGAAAAGCGTCGTCATGCGATACCACCAGCAGTGCGCCTGTAAAGCCAGCCAGCGCCGCCTCGATAGCACGTGTCGAAGCCAGATCCAGATGGTTAGTCGGTTCATCGAGCAGCAAGAGCTGCGTCGCCTCTTCCCGCCACAGCACACAGGCCAGCGCCGCTTTTAAGCGTTCGCCGCCGCTGAGCGCTGACAGCGGGAGCGTCACCCGATCGGCGCCCAGCTGCAGCTGGGCCAGACGGCTGCGCAGTATCCCCTCTTCCAGCGGCGTGTTATGCAAATTGAGGTGGGAGATAACGGATTGCGACAAATCCAGCTGCGATAAGTGCTGATCGAGATACGCCACCGTGACCGACGTCCGGCAATGTCCCGAAACAGGCAGGCACTGGCCGAGGATGGCTTTCAGCAAGGTGGATTTCCCACAGCCATTCGGCCCCCGCAACGCCACCCGCATCGGCCCATCCATGCGCCAGTTAAGCGGCGCCATCGTGACGTGCGGCAGCACCAGATCCTCCAGCACCAGCACCTGTTTCCCCTCCGCAATCTGGCTGCCTGGCAGGGTAAACATCACCGGATTTTCCTCTTCCACCCGCTCCCGCGCCTGATTGACCGCCGCGTTCATCGCATCCTGTTGCTCATGATGCTGTTTGCGCCACGCGCCCGGACGCTCCTTTGCTGCCCCTTTATACTTAACGCGCTCAAACGAGGCGATATTAAGACTATCCACCGTGCGCAGGGTTTTCGCTGACCGGCGCAGGCTGTCGTCATGCTCCTTTTGCAGACGGGCACGGGTGCGTTTGCGCTCGGTGGTTGCATGCTCCAGTGCCGCGCGGGCGGCCTGCTGCTCCGCATTCCGCTGGCGCTGATAGTCCGCGTAATTGCCACCGTAGCTGTGTAACCCCGACGCGCTGAGTTCCAGAATGCGCGGCACCTGTGCCAGCAGCTCACGATCGTGTGAAGCGACCAGCACGCAACCGGCATGTCGGGCAAGTTGCTCGTAAAACCACGCCCGCCCCTGCCTGTCGAGGTGGTTGGTGGGTTCGTCCAGTAGCAGAGAGTCCGCATTCGCCGTAAACGCGCCGCACAGCAGAGCGCGAACCCGCTCGCCGCCGCTCAGTTCAGCGGCCAGCCTGTTGGGATCAAACGGCGCAAGCCCGGCGCCGATAAACGCCTCGCTCAGTCGTTCCGTTAAATCCCAGTAACCGTCGAGACGCTCCAGATCCTCAGGCAGATAATCACCACTGTCGATACGCTCGCGGGCTGCGAAAAGGTTTTCATAGCCAAGCAGCTGGGCCAGCGTGGTGTGGGGAGAAATATCGTGCTGTTGCGCCACATAGCAGTGCGTGCCGAAACGCTCGATATGGCCGCTGGCAGGCAAGTCCAGCCCGGCCAGCAGGCGCAGGAGACGGGTCTTGCCGCTGCCGTTACGGCCAACCAGTGCGCACAGCGAGGGCTCCAGCGAGAGATTCAGCGGGCCAAAAAGGGTATCGCCTGTCGGAAACTGACAGGTGACCTGATGCAAAATAAAAGAAGGGGATTGCGCAAAATGAGCCATAAGCACTCCTGAATGAAATCAAAACATCCCCTGCCGACGCGGTGGCGTTTAGCAAGGATCGAAATTCATCAGTCGTGTTTGTTCATTTTTGGGGGGCGCTCCAGAGGGCGAAAAGTAACCGAAGAAAGGATAGCCGGTTTTTGTTCAGGGTTTCAAGGTTAAATTTTCAACGGCATGCCATAAAAAAACCCGCCGAAGCGGGTTTTTTAGCAAGCGTAGCGCCGCCGGGCAAAAGCCTCTTACTGCAGCAGAGAAATATCCGCCACACGCAGGAACAGCTCGCGCAGTTTTTCGAGCATGGTCAGGCGGTTAATACGCAGATCTTTATCCTCTACGTTCACCATCACTTTCTCGAAGAAGGCGTCGATAACGTCGCGCAGTTCAGCCAGTTCCACCAGCGCTTCCTGGTAGCGACCTTCAGCGAAGGCCGGCTCCAGCTTGTCGCGCAGCACCACAACCTGCATCGCAAGAGCGATCTCTTCCGGCTCTTTCAGCGTCGCGGCATTTACGCGCTCGTTCAGCGTCTCATCGGATTTCGCCAGGATGTTGGAGACACGCTTGTTGGCCGCAGCCAGCGCCGATGCCGCTTCCAGGGTACGGAAGTGGGAGACCGCCTTCATACGGGCATCGAAATCGGCCGGACGGGTCGGACGACGCGCCAGCACCGCCTGAATGGTGTCAACGCTGTAGCCTTCGTCCTGATACCAGGCGCGGAAACGGCCCAGCATAAAATCGATCACGTCATCCACTACGTTGGCGTTGGTCAGCTTGTCGCCATACAGACGCACCGCTTCTTCCGTCAGGGTCTGCAGATCGAGGTTCAGGTTCTTCTCAACGATGATACGCAGCACGCCCAGCGCAGCACGACGCAGTGCGAACGGGTCTTTATCCCCTTTCGGATGCTGGCCGATACCGAAGATACCCGCCAGGGTGTCCATCTTGTCGGCAATCGCCACGGCACAGGCTACCGGGTTGGATGGCAGATCGTCACCGGCAAAACGCGGCTGATACTGCTCGTTCAGGGCGACGGCCACATCTTCCGCTTCGCCATCGTGACGCGCATAGTGCATGCCCATCACGCCCTGGGTGTCGGTAAATTCAAACACCATATTGGTCATCAGGTCGCACTTGGAGAGCAGACCTGCGCGGGTAGCGTGGTTAACGTCGGCACCGATTTCACGGGCGATCCAGCCAGCCAGCTCTGCGATACGGTCGGTCTTGTCGCGCAGGGTACCCAGCTGCTGCTGGAACAGCACGGTTTGCAGGCGCGGGAGGTGATCTTCCAGACGTTTTTTACAGTCGGTATTGAAGAAGAACTCGGCATCCGCCAGACGTGGACGAACCACTTTCTCGTTACCGGAGATGATCTGCACCGGATCTTTCGATTCGATGTTCGCCACGAAGATGAAGTTCGGCAGCAGCTTGCCGTCGTTGGCATAGACCGGGAAGTACTTCTGGTCGCCCTTCATGGTGTGAACCAGCGCTTCCGCCGGAACCGCGAGGAACTTCTCTTCGAACTTCGCGGTCAGCACAACCGGCCATTCCACCAGGGAGGTCACCTCTTCCAGCAGGCTGTCGCTCAGATCGGCTTTACCGCCAATCTGGCGGGCCGCTTCTTCCGCGTCCGCTTTAATTTTGGCTTTACGCTGTTCGTAGTCAGCAATGACTTTACCGCGTTCCAGCAGGATTTCAGGGTACTGATCGGCGTTGTCGATGGTGAACTCCGGCTCGCCCATGAAGCGGTGGCCGCGGATCACGCGATCGGACGCGACGCCCAGAATGGTGGCAGGAATAACGGTATCGCCCAGCAGCAGAGTCACGGTGTGAACCGGACGCACGAAGTGCACGTCGCTTGCGCCCCAGCGCATCAGCTTAGGAATTGGCAGCTTCGCCAGCGAGGTGGCAATCATGTTTGGCAGCAGCGCTTCTGCGCTTTCGCCTTTCACGTGGGCGCGATAGAGCAGCCATTCGCCTTTGTCGGTGGTCAGACGCTCGGCCTGGTCAACGGTGATACCGCAACCACGCGCCCAGCCTTCTGCCGCTTTGCTCGGTTTGCCTTCGGCGTCGAACGCCTGGGCAATCGCCGGGCCGCGCTTTTCAACTTCGCGATCGGGCTGAGACGCCGCCAGGTTAGCCACTTTCAGCGCCAGACGACGCGGAGCAGCAAACCACTCAATTTTACCGTGCGCCAGGCCAGCGTTATCCAGCTCAGCAGTCACGTTCGCAGCGAAAGATTCAGCCAGGCTGCGCAGGGCTTTTGGTGGCAGCTCTTCGGTGCCAATTTCCACCAGGAAAGTTTTCTCAGACATGGCCGCCTCTTATTTGTTTCGGTTGCACATCGGGAAGCCAAGGGCTTCACGGGACGCATAGTAAGCTTCTGCAACGGCTTTGGTCAGGGTACGAATACGCAGAATGTAGCGCTGACGTTCAGTCACGGAGATCGCTTTACGGGCGTCCAGCAGGTTGAAGCTGTGGGCGGCCTTCAGAATACGCTCGTAGGCAGGCAGCGGCAGCGGAGTCTCCAGCGCCAGCAGCTGCTGGGCTTCTTTCTCGTACTGCTCGAAGCAGGTGAACAGGAAGTCCACGTCCGCGTATTCAAAGTTATAGGTGGATTGTTCCACTTCGTTCTGATGGAACACGTCGCCGTAGGTGGTTTTACCCAGCGGGCCGTCGCTCCAGACCAGGTCATAAACGCTGTCTACGCCCTGAATATACATGGCCAGACGTTCCAGACCGTAGGTGATTTCACCGGTGATCGGTTTACATTCCAGACCGCCAACCTGCTGGAAGTAGGTGAACTGCGTCACTTCCATTCCGTTCAGCCACACTTCCCAACCCAGACCCCAGGCACCCAGCGTTGGGTTTTCCCAGTTATCTTCCACGAAACGAATGTCATGAATGGTCGGATCCATACCCAGCTCTTTCAGCGACCCGAGATACAGTTCCTGAATGTTGTCTGGCGATGGCTTAATCACCACCTGGAACTGATAGTAATGCTGTAAACGGTTCGGGTTTTCACCGTAGCGACCATCGGTCGGGCGGCGGGATGGCTGTACATAGGCGGTAGCCATCGGCTCTGGCCCCAGTGCACGCAGGCTGGTCATCGGGTGTGAAGTGCCGGCGCCCACTTCCATGTCCAAAGGTTGAACAATGGTGCAGCCCTGGCGAGCCCAGTAATCCTGTAAGGTCAGGATCAGGCCCTGGAAGGTCTTAGTATCAAACTTTTGCATAGTATTTCGTGCTGGATACGTGTGGTTTTAAATGGAAGGGTTCAGTATACCCGCTGAGTGCAAGATATACAGTACGAAACGGGGTTGTTTAGGGAAAATTGGGAAATAAGCATAGCTGACAGCACCCTGCAGGCGCAGCCATCGCATTAAGCGGCTATCTCAACGCATCGAAAGGTGTAAAAAATGGCCATCTGCGTCAAAAGAACAGATGAAACTCTCATTGCGGGCAGTGAAGCCCTGCATCTCATAGCTACCCTGAAACTGCTCAAAGGCGGTGACGTCGATTTTTTGCGCGCCGGTATTGTAGCGCTGGGCCGCCCGATCCTTACACAGCTGTTCCATATCCAGGGAACGCTCCGGGCTGACCTTTTGGGTTTGCGCTTTTTGCGCCGGGGAGGTCTCCTGAGCCGCGCAGCTGGCCAGTAGCGCGGGTAGCAAGAGCCATATCGCACGCATCATCATTTATATTACCGCCCTCTGCTGTGGCTGTTATTTTAAACTCTAAACTTTATAGATTATGGCCCGGCATTCTGCGAATCTCACCGCCCCGGCACAAGCAGGACGATGCAAACTCAGAATTTTCCAACGAGCGTCTGAATCAATATCACAGTCAGACTCTTTTTAATGTGTAAACAGAGGGATGGATGCAGGAAAAAATTAACTGGATCGATAATTTGCGGGGAATCGCCTGTTTGATGGTGGTGATGATCCATACCACCACCTGGTATATCACCAACGCCCCCGCCGTCAGTCTTATAAACTGGGATGTCGCCAACGTGCTCAACTCCGCATCGCGGGTGAGCGTGCCGCTCTTTTTCATGATCTCCGGCTATCTCTTTTTTGGCGAACGCAGCGCGCAACCGCGCCACTTTTTACGCATCGGTCTGTGCCTGCTGTTTTACAGCACCGTGGCGTTCCTCTATATCGTGCTTTTTACCTCGATCAACAGCGAGCTGTCGCTGAAATACCTGCTGCAAAAGCCGGTCTTCTATCACCTGTGGTTTTTCTTCGCCATTATCGTGATTTATCTGCTCTCCCCGCTGGTGCAGGTGAAAAGCACGAGCGGCAAAATGCTGCTGGCGCTGATGGTCGTGATTGGCATTGTGGCGAACCCCAATACGGTCTCGCAAAAAATGGGCGGGTTTGAATGGCTGCCCATCAATCTCTATATCAACGGCGACACCTTCTATTACGTGCTGTACGGCATGCTGGGCCGCGCCCTGGGAATGATGGATACCCGCAAACGTTGGCTAAATGCCCTGTGCGCCGCCCTGTTTATTGCCGCGGTGGCGATAATCTCCCGCGGTACGCTGCATGAGCTGCAGTGGCGCGGCACTTTCGCCGATACCTGGTATCTCTACTGTGGCCCGATGGTCTTTATCTGCGCGGTTTCGTTATTTACTCTGGTGAAAAACACGCTCCATGCGCGCGCCCTGCCGCTGCTGGGGTTAATTTCACGGAACTCGCTGGGGATCTACGGTTTTCACGCGCTGGTGATCCACGCCCTGCGCACGCGAGGTGTGGAGTTAAAGAGCTGGCCGCTTCTGGATATCGTCTGGATCTTCTCCATAACGGTAGCGGTCAGCCTGTTGCTGTCGATGCTGTTACAGCGCGTTGATACGCGCAGGTTTGTGAGCTGAGTGTGCGGCTTGTTTGCCCGGCGGCGCTTCGCTTGCACGGGCCTACAAGGCTGTGCAAACGAAGCGCCACCGGGCGCTTTTTCAGACGATCTCTTTCTGTTCTGCGATCGTATCAGACGAAGTGTGCGCCGCACTGTCCCGCACGTTTTTTTGCACAGCCACCGCACCAAATAAGCTTAAGAAGAACGCAAGACCATAAAAGCCCTTCTCGCTCAGCAACAGAGTGGCATTCCACAAACCCACCACTAAAAGCGCGACGGCGATAATGAATGCCGTCAGGCACGTCATATAGTAGAGCGACGTCGTCGGGATCCCTTCATATTTGTCACGAACGGTTTTCTGATAAGAGGCGGCAGAAAACAAGCCAAGGATAATGACCGCAAAGTAATACCCTTTCTCATTGAGCTGCATATCCGCATTCCATAAACCAACCAGATAGCTAATGATCCCACCAAGAAGGGCAAGCCAGGATACGGCATTAAAAGCAGGGGAGCTATTTGTCACGTCTCTTTCCATTTTCACGTAAACCTCACCAGGGAACTAAACGAGGCATTATGGATGAAGTCTTGCGATCCACTGTAATGAAGGGCGCGGAGAAGTCCGAATTCGGAAAAAAACCATACAAATAAATAATTATTTAGAATCAATCATTTAAAATATAAAAATGGGTAGGCCGGGTTAGGCGAAGCCGCCACCCGGCGCTGTTTCACGACATCAGTGGCAGAAGCTGCTGATAGATTTTGCGGAACACGTCGCGTCGCCCTGCATAGCGGGCATGACGATCGGGGTCCGGAGTGTGCTGCTGTTCCAGCGCCAGCTGTGGCAACAGCGACGCCAGCGGCTTGCCCGGATTCATTGCAATTTGCGCCAGCCGCGCCGCACCCAGCGCAGGCCCGACATCCCCACCGGTACGGTAATCGAGCTGTTGCCCGCTGATATCCGCCAGCATCTGACGCCAGTAAGGGCTACGTGCTCCCCCGCCAATCAGCGTAATGCTGGTCGGTTTGAGTCCGCACTCATGCACCACATCCATCCCATCGGCCAGCGCATAGCCCACCCCTTCCAGCACCGCACGCGCCAGTTCAGCCGGGCCGTGTTGATGGGTTAAGCCAAAGAACACCCCTTTCGCCTGGGGGTTGTTATGCGGCGTGCGCTCGCCGGACAGATAGGGCAGGAACCAGACGGTATCGGCGTTTTCATCCGCCTGCTGCGCGGCATCGAGCAGGGCCGGCACGCTCTCTAATCCTGTCAGTTTTGCCGCCCAGTCCAGGCAAGACGCCGCACTGAGCATTACCGACATCAGATGCCATTTTCCGGGCAGCGCATGGCAGAAACTGTGCACTGCGCTGTCAGGATTACTGCGATAGCCGTCGCTCACGGCGAAGTAAACGCCGGAGGTGCCCAGCGACAGCATCGCCTGCCCGGCATCGGCCATGCCGACGCCAACCGCGCCGGCGGCGTTATCCCCGCCCCCCGCCACGACCGGAACAGCCGGCATATTCCACTGCTGCGCCACCGACGGCAGCAGCGTACCCGTCTGCTCACAGCCTTCAAACAGCGCAGGCATATGGTCGCGGGTGAGATGGCAGGCTTCGAGCATCGTCTCGCTCCAGTCACGCTTTGCCACGTCGAGCCACATAGTGCCAGCGGCATCGGACATATCGCTGGCGTACTCTCCGGTCATGCGCAACCGCAGATAATCTTTCGGCAGCAATACCTTCGCCACCTGGCTAAAAATTTCGGGTTCATGGCGCTGCACCCACAGCAGTTTCGGCGCGGTAAAGCCCGGCATCATCAGGTTGCCGGTGATCTCCCGCGAGGTTGGGACGCGCTCTTCCAGCAGGGCGCACTCTTCACCGCAGCGGCCATCGTTCCATAAAATCGCCGGGCGCAGAACGCGGTTGTCCTTATCCAGCAGCGTGGCGCCATGCATCTGTCCGGCAATGCCCAGCGCTTTTACCTCGCGCAGAGAGTGTTGCTCGCCAAGCGCTTTCAGGGCGCGATCCGTGGCCAGCCACCAGGCTTCAGGATCCTGTTCAGACCAGAGCGGGTGTGGCCGTGAAACGTGCAGTTTTTCTGTTTGCGTTGCCAGCACGTCGCCCTGTTCATTTAACAGAATGGCTTTCACACCCGATGTGCCAAGATCGATCCCGATATACATTGCGGTGACTCCTTTAACAGAAATGCCCGGACGCTTGCAGCGGTTCCGGGCCTGGGCTAACCGTAAGCCGGGCTAGCGTCGCGCTGCCCGGCAATACCCGGTTACTTATCAAACAGATAATGATTCACCAGATTTTCCAGCAATTCCTGATGGCCGCTCTGGTGCTGCGGCGCCAGGTTATGCTGTTCAGCGTACTTCGCCAGTTCGGTCAGTGATAACTGGCCTTTCAAAATTTGCTGACCCAGCTCACTGTTCCAGCCGCCGTAGCGTTTCGCCACGCGCTTATCCAGCTCGCCATCTTCAATCATGCGGGCAGCCACTTTCAATGACAGCGCCATGGTGTCCATCGCCCCGATATGGCCATAGAAGAGATCGTATTTATCGGTGCTCTGACGGCGCACTTTGGCGTCAAAGTTCAGGCCGCCGGTGGTGAACCCACCCGCTTTGATAATTTCGTACATCACCAGCGCGTTTTCTTCCACGCTGACCGGGAACTGGTCGGTATCCCAGCCGAGCTGCGGATCGCCGCGGTTGGCATCTACGGAGCCGAAAATGCCCAGCGCGATAGCGGAGGCGATCTCGTGATGGAACGAGTGACCCGCCAGTGTCGCGTGGTTGGCTTCGATATTCACCTTGATCTCTTTTTCCAGCCCGAACTGCTTCAGGAAGCCGTAGACCGTCGCCACGTCGTAGTCGTACTGATGCTTGGTCGGCTCCTGCGGTTTTGGCTCAATCAGCAGCGTACCCTGGAAGCCGATTTTGTGTTTATGCTCGACCACCATCTGCATGAAGCGGCCAATCTGCTCGCGCTCCTGACGTAAGTCAGTATTGAGCAGCGTTTCGTAGCCTTCACGCCCGCCCCACAGCACATAGTTTTCCCCGCCCAGCTTATGGGTAGCATTCATCGCCGTCACCACCTGCGTGGCCGCCCAGCTGAAGACTTCCGGGTCCGGGTTGGTGGCAGCGCCTGCGCCATAGCGCGGATGAGTAAAGCAGTTGGCGGTGCCCCACAGCAGCTTCACGCCGCTCTGCTGCTGTTTTTCGGCCAGCACATCGACCATCTGCGCAAAGTTATTCAGATACTCTTTCAGCGATGCGCCTTCCGGTGAAACGTCCACATCGTGGAAGCAGTAATAAGGGACATTCAGCTTGTGGAAGAACTCAAAAGCGACATCCGCTTTGCGTTTTGCCAGCTCCAGCGCTTCGCCTGGCTGCTGCCACGGACGATCGAATGAGCCCACGCCAAACATATCGGCACCGTTCCAGCAGAAGGTGTGCCAGTAGCAGGCAGCAAAACGCAGGTGATCTTCCATGCGCTTACCCAGCACCAGCTCGTCCGGGTTGTAATGACGAAACGCTAAAGGATTTGAGGATTTCGGACCTTCATAACGAACGCGATCGAGTTGATCGAAATAAGCTTGCATAGTGAGCTCCATAATCAGGGATACAGCAAAGAGTTGATACTGGAGTAATACTGAATAGGGATCGCAGGTTGCTCAATTACGTTATTTCACACTGCTATTGAGAGAATGCACAAACGTGCGCTGGCTCGCAAAATCAATTTGCAGACAAACAAATTTCACAGCACAAATTCCATAATCACGTGTAATTAAGAGCTTATAGAATTTAAAATTCGATCGCGATCATAAATTCGAAAATAAACCAAATATCATAACGAGAAGATAAAAATCTGTAATTGCCAGCCTGCCATTCCCCGTTAAGAATTTGCTACGTCTCTTGCAATGATTGTTTCTTTTATCTCAGCAACCTAACCCTACAAAAGGCAATACAATTATGAAGATAAAGAACCTGTGCCTCACTCTTTGTGCATCGCTGCTGCTGGCGAGTACGGCGAGTCATGCAAAAGAAGTCAAAATCGGCATGGCGATTGATGACCTCCGTCTGGAGCGCTGGCAAAAAGATCGCGATATTTTTGTCAATAAGGCAGAAGCATTAGGTGCGAAAGTTTTTGTCCAGTCTGCCAATGGCAATGAAGAAACGCAAATGTCGCAAATCGAAAATATGATAAACCGCGGCGTCGATGTGCTGGTTATTATTCCTTATAACGGTCAGGTTTTAAGTAACGTGGTAAAAGAAGCCAAGCGCGAAGGGATTAAAGTGCTGGCCTACGACCGCATGATTAATAATGCGGACATTGATTATTATATTTCCTTCGACAATGAAAAGGTCGGCGAATTACAGGCGCAAAGCCTGGTCGCCAAAGTCCCACAGGGCAATTACTTCCTGATGGGCGGCTCCCCGGTGGATAACAACGCCAAACTCTTCCGCGCCGGACAGATGAAGGTGCTGAAGCCCTATATTGATGAAGGCAAAATCAAGATCGTTGGCGATCAGTGGGCGGACGGCTGGTTACCTGAAAACGCGTTAAAAATTATGGAAAACGCCCTCACCGCCAATAATAACAAAATCGATGCCGTAGTGGCCTCTAACGATGCGACCGCAGGCGGTGCTATTCAGGCACTCAGCGCCCAGGGACTGGCCGGAAAAGTGGCGATCTCCGGGCAGGATGCGGACCTTGCCGGGGTGAAACGTATTGTGGCAGGTACCCAGACCATGACGGTATATAAGCCGATCACTGAGCTTGCCACCACCGCCGCAGAAATTGCCGTTGAGCTCGGCAATGGCCAACAGCCTAAAGCGGATGCCAGCTTAAACAACGGCCTGAAAGATGTGCCTTCCCGACTGCTCACCCCTATCGAAGTCAATAAAGAGAACATTGACGCCACCGTTGTGAAAGACGGTTTCCATAAAAAGAGCGAACTGTAATCCATCATCGCCCCCGGCTTGCGGGGGCACATCGACTTGTACTGTTTTCCTTCGGGTCATGTGGAGCAGTTATGTCTTATTTACTTGAAATGAAAAGTATCACCAAAGCGTTTGGCGCGGTGAAGGCCGTCGACAACGTCAGCCTGCGCTTAAACCCCGGCGAGATCATGTCGTTATGCGGCGAAAATGGCTCGGGCAAATCCACCTTAATGAAGGTTCTGTGTGGCATCTATCCTCACGGCAGCTACGAGGGTGAAATTGTCTTTTCCGGCGAAACGCTGCAGGCCACACATATCCGCGACACCGAGCGCAAAGGGATCGCCATCATTCACCAGGAGCTGGCGCTGGTGAAGCATCTGACCGTGCTGGAGAACATCTTCCTCGGCGCCGAGGTAACCCGCCACGGCTTCCTGGATTACGACACCATGACCTTGCGCTGCGAAAAGCTGCTGGCGCAGGTCAGTCTGACGATCTCCCCCGACACCCGGGTGGGTGATTTAGGTCTGGGACAGCAGCAACTCGTGGAGATCGCCAAGGCCCTGAACAAACAGGTGCGTCTGCTGATCCTCGATGAACCAACAGCATCGCTGACGGAACAGGAAACCGCGGTATTGCTGGACATCATTCGTGACCTGCAAAACCACGGGATTGCCTGCATTTATATCTCCCACAAGCTCAACGAAGTGAAAGCCATTTCGGACACGGTATGCGTAATTCGCGACGGACAGCATATCGGCACCCGGGAAGCGCAGGGGATGAGCGAGGATGACATCATTACCATGATGGTGGGCCGTGAGCTCACCGCGCTCTACCCGAATGAGCCGCACACCCTGGGGGAAGAGGTGCTGCGCGTGGAGCATCTTACCGCCTGGCATCCGGTGAATCGCCATATTAAACGGGTCAATGACGTCTCTTTTTCGCTGCATCGCGGTGAGATCCTGGGGGTGGCCGGGCTGGTTGGCGCCGGGCGCACCGAGGCCGTGCAGTGTCTGTTCGGCGTCTGGCCTGGCCGCTGGGAGGGCAGCATCTTTATTGATGGGCAGCAGGTAGAGATCAAAAACTGTCAGCAGGCCATTGCCCAGGGTATCGCGATGGTGCCGGAAGATCGCAAGAAAGATGGCATCGTACCGGTGATGGCGGTGGGCAAAAATATCACCCTTGCCGCGTTAGATCAGTTCAGCGGCACGCTGAGCAGCCTGGACGACGCCGCGGAACAGCACTGCATTCTTCACTCTTTACAGCAGCTGAAAGTCAAAACCTCCTCCCCGGAACTGGCGATTGGCCGCCTGAGCGGGGGCAATCAGCAGAAGGCGATCCTCGCCCGCTGCCTGTTGCTCAACCCGCGCATCCTGATCCTCGATGAACCCACCCGCGGAATTGATATCGGTGCGAAATATGAAATCTACAAGCTGATCAACCAGCTGGTCCAGCAGGGTATCGCCGTGATTGTGATCTCCTCGGAGCTTCCCGAAGTGCTGGGTCTGAGTGACCGGGTACTGGTGATGCACGAAGGAAAACTGAAAGCCAACCTGATAAACCAGAACCTGACGCAGGAACAGGTGATGGAAGCCGCACTAAGGAGCGAACGCCATGTCGAAAAGCAACCCCACTGAGTTAAAAGCCACGGCACCCGCACCGGGTCTGTTTTCCGGGCTAAAAGCGCTCAATCTGCAGGTGTTTGTCATGATTGCAGCTATCGTGGCGATCATGCTGTTCTTCACCTGGATGACCGACGGCTCCTATCTCAGCGCCCGTAACGTCTCCAACCTGCTGCGTCAGACCGCCATTACCGGCATTCTGGCGGTGGGGATGGTGTTTGTGATTATCTCTGCGGAAATCGACCTCTCCGTGGGCTCAATGATGGGCCTGCTGGGGGGCGTGGCGGCGATTTTCGACGTCTGGCTGGGCTGGCCGCTGCCGCTCACTATCGTGGTCACCCTGCTGCTCGGCTTGCTGCTCGGCACCTGGAACGGCTGGTGGGTGGCCTACCGCAAAGTACCGTCATTTATCGTCACGCTGGCGGGAATGCTGGCCTTCCGCGGCATTCTGATTGGCATCACCAACGGCACCACCGTCTCCCCCACCAGCGCCTCCATGTCGCAGATTGGGCAGAGCTATCTCTCCGGCGGGGTTGGTTTTACCCTCGGCGCGATTGGCCTGATGGCGTTTGTAGCCTGGCAATGGCGCGGCAGAATGCGCCGTCAGGCGTTAGGGTTAGCCACAATGCCCTCCACCTCTGTCGTTGGGCGTCAGGCGCTGACGGCGGTGATCGTGCTGGGGGCAATCTGGCTGCTGAATGACTATCGCGGCGTGCCGACGCCAGTGCTGATACTGGTTCTGTTATTACTGGCAGGCATGTTTATGGCGACCCGCACCGCCTTTGGTCGGCGTATTTATGCCATCGGCGGCAACCTCGAGGCCGCACGTCTGTCAGGTATTAATGTTGAACGCACCAAACTTGCCGTCTTTGCCATTAACGGCCTGATGGTTGCCGTAGCGGGCCTGATCTTAAGCTCGCGTCTGGGTGCGGGCTCGCCGTCTGCCGGGAATATTGCCGAACTCGATGCCATCGCCGCCTGTGTCATCGGCGGAACCAGCCTTGCCGGAGGTGTTGGTAGCGTCGCAGGGGCAGTTATGGGGGCATTTATTATGGCGTCGCTGGATAACGGAATGAGTATGATGGACGTCCCGACATTCTGGCAGTATATCGTCAAGGGTGCCATTTTGTTGCTGGCGGTATGGATGGATTCCGCTACCAAACGGCGCGCCTGAGGATGCCTTTTCATCTGTCACTGATACTGGAAAAATAGCGCCATGTTTGAGAAGCGTCACCGCATTACGTTGTTATTCAATGCCAACAAAGCTTATGACCGTCAGGTCGTCGAGGGCGTTGGGGAATATTTGCAGGCGTCGCAATCCGAGTGGGATATTTTCATCGAAGAAGATTTCCGCACGCGAATCGAAAATATCAAAGACTGGCTGGGCGACGGCGTCATCGCGGATTTTGACGACGCCGTTATCCAGCAACTGCTGGTCGATGTCGATGTGCCCATCGTCGGCGTCGGCGGCTCTTATCACCAGCCGGAACACTACCCTGCCGTTCACTATATCGCCACCGACAATCACGCTCTGGTAGAGAGCGCGTTTCTCCATCTCAAAGAAAAAGGGGTTCACCGCTTCGCCTTTTATGGCCTGCCCACCTCCAGCGGAAAACGTTGGGCGGCGGAACGGGAATACGCATTCTGTCAGCTGGTCGCAAAGGAGAAGTATCGCGGCGTGGTTTATCAGGGGCTGGAAACGGCCCCGGAAAACTGGCAGCACGCGCAGAACCGGCTCGCCGACTGGCTGCAAACCCTGCCACCGCAGACCGGCATTATCGCCGTGACCGATGCCCGCGCCCGGCACGTGCTGCAGGTGTGCGAACATCTGCATATTCCGGTGCCGGAAAAGCTGTGCGTCATCGGGATCGATAATGAAGAGCTCACCCGCTACCTGTCACGCGTGGCGCTGTCGTCCGTGGCGCAGGGAACACGTCAGATGGGCTATCAGGCGGCCAAGCTGCTGCACCGGCTGCTGGATAATGAAAATCTTCCCCTGCAACGTCTGCTGGTGCCACCGGTTCGTGTGGTGGAGCGACGCTCAACGGATTACCGCTCGCTGAACGACCCGGCCGTCATTCAGGCCATGCACTACATTCGTAACCACGCCTGCAAAGGTATCAAAGTGGATCAGGTGCTGGATGCGGTAGGGATTTCGCGTTCAAATCTGGAGAAGCGCTTTAAAGAAGAGGTGGGCGAGACGATCCATGCGGTTATCCATGCAGAGAAACTGGAGAAAGCCCGCAGCCTGCTGATTTCGACCTCGCTCTCCATTAACGAGATTTCGCAGATGTGCGGTTATCCGTCGTTGCAGTATTTCTATTCGGTCTTTAAAAAAGAGTATGACACCACGCCGAAAGAGTATCGCGATCGCTACAGTGAAGTACTGATATAAATAAAAAAGGCCTTCCGGATGGAAGGCCTTTTTTTAAGATTACATATGAGCGGCAATTAAGCGCTGGTTATCCTGGTACATTGCAAACAGATAGTTGTTATAGCGTTGGCCCTGGGTTGAGTAACCTTTCAGCTTGTGGATCATATTGCTCGCCGTCACTTCCTGGTCTGCTTTACGCAGCTGCGCGCGCGACTTACGAAAGGATTTATAGGCCGGATGCGTGTTCAGGTTCACAACATACGCATTCACGGAATCTTTTACCGATTCAAACTGCGAGTAGCCTTTCACTTTGCCCGGCGCATTAGTACAACGACCTTTCGCACATTTCATGCCGAACAGGTTGTTATTGCTACGGGCCAGCTTAGAGGTGCCCCAGCCACTTTCGGCTGCAGCCATCGTTGCGACCATGCTGCCTGGGATGATATCCACACGCTCAAGCAAGGTGTTCCACGGTACACGACGTGTGTTCCCGTTCCAGCTCACTTTATAGTTTTTGGCTATCTCTTTCAGGCGCGCACGCTCGGACGGCGACCAGCGGCTGTCGTACTGCTTGGAAATAAGCCAGTTACGATCCGCCGTAATCGCGGCATTTTGACTTGTGATGTAAGGCATTACCGTCCGGAGAAACGCTTTTTTCCTTGGTGTTCCGGAAGGGTATTTTCGCAAATCAGGAAGTGAACTACTCTTTGCACTATTGCGAGAATACTCTTGTTTACTGCTAACCTTACTACTTGTTGTCGTCTTTATGACGTGGGCTTTCTTACTCGTTGTATCCGTGTGCGTCTTTGCAAGCACCCCACCAGAAAATGCCGTGGTGAGTAACATGAGTATCGCAGCCCCATATCGTCGAATGGGAGTCGATATCATTAGGTCTCCTGGTCGGATAGAAACATTCCAACACCTTATTTTTTTCGAAAATTGAGAGGCGAATCTCAAATCCTAGCAAAAATAGACGAGAAGAGCATCCTTAGAAATAGTCCAAATCCGAAACCCTGTCACCTGGAATCTGCGCGTTTCAGCATCATTTTCGCGAAAACGTGCTCAATATCGCAGTTAAACAGCGTACTTAGCGTGAGATCACTCACCCTCTTTGCTCCTCCCTGCGCGATAGCGCCAGGGGATGAGTTTGCCCACTAAAATAGATGGCAAACTGAGCAAAATGCTGTGACAGGAAAATGGTATGAAACGTTCTGCTCTCGCTCTTCTGTTCTTGCCTGCACTGGCCAGCGCCGACTGGTCCGCCCCCGGCTTTCCGGCCTTTACCGCTGAAGGATCGGGCGTCTTCACGGCACAGGCAAAGCTGACGAAGGGTACCCGCCCGCTAACGTTGAGTTTTGACAAGGCGTGCTGGCAACCCACTAACGCCATAAAACTCAACGAGATGATGTCACTGAAGCCGTGCGAAGGCGATCCGGCGCAGTGGCGTATCTTCCGCGACGGGGATTATCAGGCACGAATTGATACCCGCTCCGGCACGCCAACGCTGATGTTGACCGTTGCCAGCGCCAGCGAAAAGGCGGTGGCATCGGTAGTGCGCCAGTGTCCCAAATGGGACGGCAAACCGTTGACGCTCGATGTCAGCAATACCTTCCCGGAAGGGAGCGTGGTGCGTGATTTTTACAGCAAACAGACCGCGACGGTGCAGCAGGGTAAAATTACCCTGCAACCCGCACCGGGGAGCAACGGCCTGCTGTTACTTGAGCGGGCAGAAACGGACAAGCCCGCCCCGTTCAGCTGGCAAAACGCCACCGTCTATTTTGTTCTCACCGACCGGTTTGAGAATGGCGATCCGGCCAATGACAACAGCTACGGGCGCCATAAAGATGGCATGCAGGAGATCGGCACCTTCCACGGCGGCGACCTGAAAGGGCTCACCAGCAAACTGGATTATCTGCAACAGCTTGGCGTTAACGCCCTGTGGATCAGCTCCCCGCTGGAGCAGATCCACGGCTGGGTCGGCGGCGGCACCAAGGGGGATTTCCCCCATTACGCCTATCACGGCTATTACACCCAGGACTGGACCCGGCTCGATGCCAACATGGGTACGGAGGATGATTTACGTCAGCTGGTGGATGAAGCCCATCGCCGGGGGATTCGCATCCTCTTTGACGTGGTGATGAACCACACCGGTTACGCGACGCTGGCCGATATGCAGGAGTACCAGTTCGGGTCGCTCTATCTGCAGGGCGAAGAGCTGAAGAAAACCCTGGGCGAACGCTGGACCGACTGGAAACCGGGCACCGGACAGAGCTGGCACAGCTTTAATGACTACATCAACTTCAGCGATAAAGCGGGCTGGGAAAACTGGTGGGGCAAGAAGTGGATACGCACCGATATTGGTGACTACGACAACCCCGGCTTCGACGATCTGACCATGTCGCTGGCCTTCCTGCCGGACCTGAAAACGGAATCGACCACCCCATCAGGCTTACCGAATTTTTATCGCCACAAGCCCGACACCCGGGCGAAGGCCATTGACGGTTACACGCCCCGGGATTACCTCACCCACTGGCTGAGTCAGTGGGTGCGTGAATACGGTATCGACGGTTTCCGGGTCGATACCGCCAAGCACGTTGAGCTGGCGGGCTGGCAGCAATTGAAAGATCAGGCCAGCGATGCCCTTAAAGCATGGAAAGCGGCCAACCCGGAGAAAAAACTCGACGATGCGCCGTTCTGGATGACCGGTGAATCCTGGGGACACGGGGTGATGCAGAGCGATTACTACCGTCACGGCTTCGATGCGATGATCAATTTTGATTACCAGGAGCAGGCGGCCAAAGCGGTAGATTGCCTGGCCGACATCGACCTGACCTGGCAGCAGATGGCGGAAAAGCTGCAGAGCTTTAACGTCCTGAGCTATCTCTCCTCCCATGACACCCGTCTGTTCCGCGAGGGTGACCAGCGTGCGGCAGAGCTGCTGTTGCTGGCGCCGGGCAGCGTGCAGATCTTTTATGGCGATGAATCTGCAAGACCGTTCGGCCCGACGGGTTCCGATCCTTTACAGGGCACGCGCTCGGACATGAACTGGCAGGATATCAGCGGCGCGCAGGCTGCAACCGTCGCCCACTGGCAGCGGCTCGGGCAGTTCCGCGCCCGCCATCCGGCGATCGGTGAAGGCAGACAAACCACGTTAACCTTGCCTCAGGGCTACGGCTTTGTACGCGAGCATCAGGACGACAAAGTGATGGTGGTGTGGGCAGGCAATCGCTGATCGGCAGGGGCAAAATCCCTCTCCCACAGGAGAGGGAGGCAGGATAACTTGCTGCCTGATGGCAAACTAACAACATAAAGCCACACATCTTCGTTTCGACGCTGATTTGCACCTGCGCAGCTGTAGCGTTATGGTGAGCCACACTTAGAACACGCTCGACAGATCACCTGCTATGACTTTTTCACTTTTCGGCGACAAATTCACCCGCCATTCAGGCATTACCCGCCTGATGGAGGATCTCAACGACGGGCTGCGCACACCGGGCGCCATCATGCTCGGCGGCGGTAACCCGGCACAAATCCCCGAGATGAACGCCTATTTTCAGACGCTCCTCGCAGACATGCTGGAAAATGGCAAAGCCAGAGATGCGCTGTGCAATTACGACGGCCCGCAGGGCAAAACCGAGCTGCTCGCTGCCCTCGCGGAGATGCTGCGCGACACCCTCGGCTGGGAGATTGATCCACAGAACATTGCTCTGACAAATGGCAGCCAGAGCGCGTTTTTCTACTTATTTAACCTCTTCGCGGGACGACGTGCCGACGGCACCACCAAAAAAGTGCTCTTCCCGCTGACGCCGGAGTACATCGGTTATGCCGACTCCGGCCTTGAGGACGATCTTTTCGTCGCCGCGCGCCCGAACATCGAGCTACTGCCGGAAGGCCAGTTCAAATATCACGTCGATTTTGAGCATCTGCATATTGGCGAAGAGACCGGGATGATCTGCGTCTCGCGCCCCACCAACCCGACCGGCAACGTCATCACCGATGAAGAGCTGATTAAGCTGGATGCGCTGGCGAACCAGCATGACATTCCGCTGGTGATTGATAATGCCTATGGGGTGCCCTTCCCGGGCATTATCTTCAGCGAAGCGCGTCCGCTGTGGAACCCGAACATTGTCCTGTGCATGAGCCTCTCCAAGCTGGGTCTGCCGGGTAGCCGCTGCGGGATTATCATCGCCAATGAGAAAATCATCACCGCCATCACCAACATGAACGGCATCATCAGCCTCTCCCCTGGCGGGATCGGCCCGGCAATGATGTGCGAGATGATTAAGCGCAACGATCTGCTGCGCCTGTCCAACGAGGTGATTAAGCCCTTCTACTATCAGCGCGTCCAGGAGACCATTGCGACTATCCGCCGTTATCTCTCGGAAGAGCGCTGTCTGATCCACAAACCCGAAGGGGCAATTTTCCTCTGGCTGTGGTTTAAGGATCTACCGATCACCACCGAGCTGCTCTATCAGCGTCTGAAAAAGCGCGGAGTGTTGATGGTGCCAGGGGATTACTTCTTCCCGGGGCTGGACAAGCCGTGGCCGCATACCCACCAGTGCATGCGCATGAACTATGTCCCGGACCCGGAAAAAATCGAAGCGGGCGTGAAGATCCTCGCCGAGGAAATCGACCTCGCCTGGCGGGAAAACGATCAGTAATGATCTATGCCAGATAACGCAGCCGTTCGGCACGTAATCTGGCAGGATCGACACAACTTAATGCGCGGGTTGGACAGGCCTCCACGCAGGCGGGTCCACCTTCGCGGTGCGCGCAACGGTCGCACTTCAGCGCCTGCACCGCTTCCGCCTCTCCCGTCACCTGCATCGCCCCGAACGGGCAGGCAATCATGCAGCTTTTACAGCCGATACAGCGCTGTTGCTCCACCCGCCAGACCCCCTGCTCACGCTGGATCGCCTGCGTCGGGCAGACGTTGGCGCAGGGGGCATCTTCACACTGGTGGCAAGTAACCGCCGTAGTGAACGTCCCGCCTTTCACCACCCGGATGCGGGAGGTAAAGGTCTTTGCCGTCACAGCGGCACAATTCTGATTCTCCTGGTGCGAGACCACGCAGGCCACTTCGCAGGTGCGACAGCCAATACATTTCGCCGGGTCCGCAACAATAAACGGGTTCATCGCCTGCTCCATCCTTGTTGAAAAAGTCAGGTTGCCAGAGTGTTCAGGGCACGCGCTTTGATCAGACGGGGCAAAAAGTCACTTTTGTGCACCCTGCCGCGAATACTGGCCATTTGCCACAGCGCTCAGGCGGAATTGATGTGCTCCTTGCAGTAGCGGCGTTTCCAGACGCCGGGCGTTAACCCGGTATGCTTACGAAAAATTTGCCGGAAATATCCGGTGTCGTTAAACCCGCAGCGCACCGCCACCTCCTTGAGCGACACGGCATCATTAAGCAGTAACTTCTCCGCGGCCCGGACGCGCTGACGGTGGATAGCCTCAGTGAGCGTCAGATGAAAGACCCGACGAAACACCCGCCCCAGATAATCTGCGTTGCAGTGCAGCTCCCGGGCAAGCTGCGACGTGGAGAGTGGCCGGTGAAACTGCGTGCTGATCAGCTGCCGCGCCTTCCACGCCAGGCTGACGCCCGCTTCGTCCGGGGCGAGCTCCTGCCCGGGCATGACTGAGAGCTGTTGCAAAATCAGCAGCAGAATAAATTCCAGCGCCGGGCTGCGCTGGAGCTTCTCCTGTTCGGTCAGAAATTGCCGGAACAGGGCAATCATCGCCTGCGGATCGCCGGTTTTGCCGTGCTGCTGCACCGACAGCAGTGTACTCAGGGATGACGGCGCGGCCTGCTCGTGAACTTCAAAATGCAGCCAGTAAAAGCGTAAATCGGCAGGAAAATCTTCAATCCCCTTGTGTCGGCGGTGGGGCCAGAGGAGCAGACTTTCTCCGGCATGGACCTCAAACAGCGTCGTATCCTCCTGGATCGTTAATGTCCCCTTTTCCACAAAGATGACCTCCCAGGAGTCGAGCCTGCGCGCCGGATGTCGCCCGACGCCCCGGGAGATAAAATAGCCGCCATTCTGCACCCTGATCGGAAGCGCTATGGATAATTCGAGCATGGTTATTCAATTTCTCGCTATTTATGAGCAGATTCTTTCTCTTTATCACTGATTATTAACAGCTATTTGTTATTCGTCCCGATCAAAATCACATTTTACGAACAAGGTCGGAATCCTCACCTTTTTATACTTTTCCCTTCCCTTGTTGCCCCCAGGGAACAGTGCAAAATTAGTCAGGTACTCTGCAAAACAACATAAAAAATCCAATAACCCGAGGAGTTACCTCATGACTTCCACCCCGATTACACAGACAGAGATCGCCCAGCAGGCCATCAACGATCGCCTGACGGTGCGAGAAAAAATAGGCTACGGCCTGGGTGATGCCGGCGGCACGGTGATCACCTGTTTGATCATGAACTTTCTCACTTTTTTCTATACCGATGTCTTTGGTTTAACCCCGGCGCTGGTCGGCACGCTGTTTATCGCCCTGCGCATCTTCGACGCGATATCCGACCCGGTGATGGGGATCATCGCCGACCGTACCCAGAGCCGCTGGGGACGCTTTCGCCCCTGGCAGCTGTGGGTCGCCCTGCCGATTGGCATTATCGGCGTGCTGACCTTCACCGTGCCGGACGCGGGCATGGGAGTCAAAATCGCCTGGGCCTTCGGCACCTATCTGCTGCTCTCGGTGGGCTATACCGCCATCAACGTGCCCTACTGCGCGCTGATCAACACCATGACCACCCGCCACAGCGAAGTGATCTCCTGCCAGTCATGGCGTTTTGTGCTGTGCGGCGTGGCCGGTTTTCTGGTCTCCGTTGGCCTGCCTTGGCTGGTTGAACTTCTCGGCCAGGGCAACGTGGCGCAGGGATATCAGTTCGGCGTGGGTGTGCTGTGCGCCATTGCGGTGGTGATGTTCCTGTGCTGCTTCTTCTGGGTTCGCGAGCGCGTACCGCTGGCGATGATGGGAAAATTTACCCTTAAGGAGCACCTCGCCGGTCTGCGTAAAAACGACCAGCTGCTGCTGATGCTGGTGATGTCTTTCCTGCTGATTAACGTCTTCAACATTCGTGGCGGCGGCTACATGTATTTCATCACTTACGTGCTGGAAGGGAGCACCGCCTACACCTCGCTCTTCTTCACCATGGTGACCTTTGCCTCTATTCTGGGCGCGGTGATCGTTAACCTGCTGTCGCGTCGCAGCGACACCGTCAAACTTTACTACTACACCAACCTGGTGCTGGCAGCCCTGGCGGTGGGGATGTGGTTCCTGCCCGGCGGCCCGGTTTACCAGACCCTGTGGCTGGTGGTCATTCTGGCGAACGGCGTGATCCTCGGTTTTACCCTGCCGCTGCACTTCGCGCTGATGGCCTTTGCCGACGACTACGGCGAGTGGAAAACTCGCGTACGCTCCTCCGGCATGAACTTCGCCTTTAACCTCTTTTTCATCAAGCTGGCCTGGGCTTCCAGCGCCGGGATCATCAGCCTGGTGTTTATTTTCGTCGCCTACCAGCCGGGCGCGGGCAACCAGACGCCCGCCTCATTACAGGGCATTACCGCCATGGAGACCCTGCTGCCCGCCCTTTTCCATCTGCTGCTGGCGCTGGCGATCCGCAAGTGCCGACTCAATAACCCGATGATGACGCGCATTGCCACCGACCTGCGCCAGCGTCACGCTCACGCCTGAGGAGAACATAATGTCCATAATGGAACCCGACCTGCATAAACTGAAAATCAGCGACCCGTTTCTGGGTCAGTATCAACAGCTGGTGCGCGATGTGGTTATCCCCTACCAGTGGGATGCCCTGAACGATCGCATTGAGGAGGCGGAACCGAGCCATGCCATCAGCAACTTTCGCATCGCGGCGGGTCAGCAAAATGGTGAATTCTACGGGATGGTCTTTCAGGACAGCGACGTGGCGAAATGGCTCGAGGCGGTCGCCTGGTCGCTGTGCCAGAAGCCCGACGCGGAACTGGAAAAAACCGCCGATGAGGTGATTGAGCTGGTAGCCGCCGCGCAGTGCGACGATGGCTATCTCAACACCTGGTTCACGGTGAAAGCGCCGGAGGAGCGCTGGACAAACCTGGCGGAGTGCCACGAGCTTTACTGCGCCGGACATATGATTGAAGCGGGCGTGGCCTGGTTCCAGGGCACCGGCAAACGCCGTCTGCTGGAGGTGGTCTGTAAGCTGGCCGACCATATCGACAGCGTTTTTGGTCCGGGCGAGCAGCAGCTACATGGCTATCCTGGCCACCCGGAGATCGAGCTGGCGCTGATGCGCCTGTTTGATGTCACCCAGGAGCCGCGCTACCTGGCGCTGGCGAAATATTTTGTTGAAGAGCGTGGCACCCAGCCGCACTTCTACGACATCGAATATGAAAAGCGGGGCAAAACCTCGTACTGGAACACCTACGGCCCGGCGTGGATGGTGCAGGATAAAGCCTACAGCCAGGCGCATCAGCCGCTGGCGGAACAGCAAACCGCCATCGGCCATGCGGTGCGGTTCGTCTATCTGATGACCGGCGTCGCGCACCTGGCCCGCCTGAGCCAGGACGAGAGTAAGCGCCAGGACTGCCTGCGGCTGTGGAACAACATGGCGCAGCGCCAGCTTTATATCACCGGCGGGATCGGCTCCCAGAGCAGCGGTGAAGCCTTCAGCAGCGATTACGATCTGCCGAACGACACCGTCTATGCCGAGAGCTGCGCCTCCATCGGCCTGATGATGTTTGCCCGTCGCATGCTGGAAATGGAAGCCAACAGCCAGTACGCCGACGTCATGGAGCGGGCGCTGTACAACACCGTGCTTGGCGGCATGGCGCTGGACGGAAAACACTTCTTCTACGTCAACCCGCTGGAAGTACATCCGAAGACGCTGAAATTTAACCATATCTACGATCACGTGAAGCCGGTTCGCCAGCGCTGGTTCGGCTGCGCCTGCTGCCCGCCGAACATCGCCCGCGTTCTGGCCTCGATTGGTCACTACATTTATACCGTTCGCGACGATGCCCTCTTTATCAACCTCTACATCGGCAACAGCATGGCTTTCCCGGTGGGTGAGCAGGAGTTGCAGCTGCGGATCAGCGGCAACTACCCGTGGCAGGAGCAGGTCGTCATTGAGATCGCCTCCTCGGTGGACGTCGACTATACCCTGGCCTTACGTGTGCCGGACTGGTGTGACAATCCACAGCTCACGCTGAATGGCAAACCCATCACGGGTGAGATGCGTCAGGGCTATATCTACCTGACCCGCCGCTGGCAGAAAGGCGATAAGCTGGTGTTAACCCTGCCGATGCCGGTCCGCCGGGTTTACGGTAATCCGCAGGTGCGCCAGCAGGCCGGAAAAGTGGCTTTGCAGCGCGGGCCACTGGTCTACTGTCTTGAAGAGGCGGATAACGGTGCGGGGCTGCACAACCTTTCCCTGCCAGCCGACAGCGAATTCAGGCTCGTTGAAGGCAAAGGGATTTTTGCTCATAAAATACTGATCCAGACGCAAGGGTATGCCCGCCACGCCGCGGACGCTGAACACCAACCGCTGTGGCAATACGATCGTGCGCCCGCCACGCAACAGGCGCAGACGCTGACCTTTATTCCGTGGTTTAGCTGGGCTAACCGGGGCGAAGGGGAGATGCGGATCTGGGTGGATGAGGCGAACGCCGCACGCTAAAGCCGGAAAACAGAATCAGCCCTCATCTCTGAGGGCTGATTTTTACTTCCTTAAAACCTCCAGGAGAGGCCGGTCATCAGCGCGAAGCTGTCGTCACGGTCGATCATCGGGCTGTTTTTCACATCGTCAGGCAGCACGGTATAGACGGCGCTGGCATTCAGAGAGAGATTTTGTGTCAGCGGGTATTTAGCTGCCACACCCACATAAGGAGTCACGGTTTCGCCTGCGTTGTACTGCTCTAAACCGCTGCGACGGGACTCTTTCTGCGACACGCCGTAGTAGTAATCGTTGAAGCTTTCATCGTAGTAAAAGACCCCTACCGATGGCGTCAGGGTCAGGCGCGCCATGCGGAACGGGCGGAAATAAGAGATTTCACCCATCACGCCGCCGCTCTCATCCATCGCATCGGCGGCAATCGCCAACTTCAGGCTACCCCAGCTTTCGTGGCGATAGTATGCCCCGCCCAGCATCGCGGAGGCTTTGCGCTCGTCCAGCTGCTTCATCGCAGAGTCGTCGTTATCGTCCGGATCGAAATGCAGCGGCATCCAGGAGGCGGTCAGGCTAAGTTCGTTTTTGGCATCTTTCCAGACAATCCAGCCGCCAGTAGCCTGACGCACGTAAAAGTGTTCCCCTTCGTAGTGCATTAATGGAACAGCAAAAACATTCTCGTTATAACCTTTATACGGTGATTCATTAAAAACGGCGCCCGCGCCAATTGAAAATTCATCGGCCATTGCGGGAGCAGCCGCAAATAAAACCGTGGCGATGAGTAAACTCTTTTTAAACGTCATTGTTTGTAATCCATTAAATTTCCTGCGACCCGGCGCATAATAATGGTTACAAAAATCGCAATGCAATTTTGATATTTGTATAATATTATATATAAATTCATATAGATGAGCATCAGGCAATGAACAAGCTGCAAATCAAACCGCGCGAATTAAAAATTATTTCCGTCATTGCCGCCACTCACAGCATTGGTGATGCTGCCGCGTTGTTGGGTATGGCCCAGGCCAACGTCAGTAAATATCTCTCGGATTTCGAAACTCGCGTCGGGCTGAAGATTTTTGAGCGCACCACCCGCCACCTGGCGCTGACCCAGTTTGGCCAGTCGCTGCTGCCCTTTATCAACGCCTCGCTGGAAAAGAACGAACAACTGGTTAATTTTATTGCAGATTATAAGCATGAAAAACGCGGTAAAGTGACTATTTACGGACCAACGGGTATCATTACCTGGCTGGCCCGCCACGTGATTCATGAGATCGACAATATTGGCGATATTCGCATTAGCCTGAAAACCTATAACCTGAGTGGCAGCGAGTTTCTCGAAGGCGTCGTGTTCCCCGACGATTGTGATATTTTAATTACCTATGCCCTACCCAAAGATGAAAGTCTGGTCGCCACGACCTTAACCAAATATTCGGTTACCGCTTTCGCCACCCCGGAATATATTAAAAAGCACCCTATTAGTTATCCTGAAGATTTAATTAACCACTCCTGTATTCTTATTGATTCAATGGTTATCGACGATGCCAATATCTGGCGTTTCCGCTCGAATCACAGCAATCAGATACATGACTATAAAGTCACCGGGAACTATATTTGCGACAATACCCAGACGGCGCTGGAGCTGGCGCGCAATCATCTGGGGATCGTTTTTGCGCCCAAACAGAGCCTGCAGAAAGAGATCGAACAGGGGGTTCTGGTGCCCTGCTTCGCGCATCAAGAGGAGTGGTGGCTGGATCTGGTCGCTATCTTCCGTAAACGTGACTATCAACCATGGCGGGTGCAGTATGTGCTCGACGGCGTGCTGAATACCCTGCGTAAACAGATTGCGCAGGCCTCCCTGGGGCGGCCTGCGCTGAAGGGTCAGAACAGCCCGAGCGGCTTGTCGGAGTAGCTGACCAGCAGGCATTTCGTCTGCTGGTAATGTTCCAGCATCATCTTGTGCGTTTCGCGGCCAATACCCGACTGTTTATATCCGCCAAACGCGGCATGGGCCGGATAAGCGTGATAGCAGTTGGTCCATACGCGTCCTGCCTGGATCCCGCGTCCCATCTGATAGGCCAGATTGCCGTTGCGGCTCCAGACGCCTGCGCCCAGGCCATACTGTGTATCGTTGGCCAGCTCCAGCGCCTCCTCCATGGTTTTGAAGGTGGTCACCGCCAGCACCGGGCCAAAGATCTCCTCCTGGAAGACGCGCATGTTGTTTTTACCGGACAGGATGGTCGGCTCAAGGTAGTAACCCTCTTTCAGCTCCCCGTCCAGCATCTTGCGCCGTCCGCCGGTTAAGATGTCCGCCCCCTCTTTCTTACCGATATCAATGTAGTTGAGGATCGTCTCCAGTTGCCCGTGGGAAACCTGAGCCCCCATCTGGGTACCGTTGTCCAGCGGGTTGCCGCTGCGGATCGACTCCACGCGGCGGATGGCGCGCTCCATAAAGCGTTCGTAAATGGACTCCTGCACCAGCGCCCGGCTTGGACAGGTACAGACTTCACCCTGGTTGAAGGCAAAAAGCGCAAATCCTTCCAGCGCCTTGTCAAAGAAGGCATCCTCTTCGTCCATCACATCGGCGAAGAAGATGTTCGGGGATTTTCCGCCCAGCTCCAGCGTGACCGGGATGATGTTCTGGGTGGCGTACTGCATGATCTGCTGGCCCACTTCGGTGGAGCCGGTAAAGGCTACCTTGGCGATCCGTTTGGAGGTCGCCAGATATTCACCAATCTCCCCGCCCGCACCGTTGACCACGTTCACAACGCCCGGCGGGAGCAGGTCGCCCACTACTTCCATCAGCAGCAGGATCGACAGCGGGGTTAAGCGCGCCGGTTTCAACACCACACAGTTGCCTGCCGCCAGTGCGGGCGCCATTTTCCAGGCGGCCATCAGCAGCGGGAAGTTCCACGGAATGATCTGTCCGACCACGCCCAGCGGCTCATGGAAGTGATAAGCCACGGTATCTTTGTCCACCTCGCTGATCCCCCCTTCCTGCGCACGAATACAGGAGGCGAAGTAGCGGAAATGGTCGATAGCCAGCGGCACGTCGGCGGCCATGGTTTCGCGGATCGGTTTACCGTTGTCCCAGGTCTCCGCCGTGGCTAAAAGCTCCAGATTCTGCTCCATGCGATCCGCGATTTTGAACAGGATCGCCGCGCGATCCTGCACCGAGGTATGCGCCCACTTCTCTTTCGCTTTATGGGCGGCATCCAGCGCCAGATCGATATCGCGCTTCCCGGAGCTAGCGATCTCGCACAGCGGCTGGCCGGTCACCGGGGTGAGGTTCTGATAATAGTCGCCGTCGGCCGGAGGAACCCAGTCGCCGCCGATAAAGTTGTCATAACGGGCTTTAAGTTTGAGAGGAAAACCATATTCGCCAGGCAGGATACGTGCTGATGGAGGGTTATTCGTCATGACTGTCTCCTTGTGTGTAGTGTCTTTCAAAGGTAGACCGCGGCGGTGAAAATATCGCCAGTCGTCGCCTGCTTTGCGAGCCCCTTCACGCATTACCTTACTTTACGTTTGGTTTCCGGCGCTGAGCCATACTTAAAGCGCACAACCCGGGCGGAGGTAAGGATAAATGCGGCTTTTTATCGGCTTTGACGTGGGCGGAACCCACATTAAACACGGCGTGATCGACGAGAACGGCAACGAAATCGCCACCGATCAGTTTGATACCCCAGAGGATGAGGAGAGCTTTAAGCAACAATGGCGCGAGGTGGTCGAGGCTTACCAGAATGAACACGAGATCGCGGCTATCGGCGTGAGTTTTCCTGGCCACATCAATACCCATACCGGCGAAGCCGCAAAGGCGGGCGCGCTCGACTATCTGGACAACGTCAACCTGTATGCGCTTTTCTCAGAGCTGACGGACCTGCCGGTTATCGCCGAGAATGACGCTAACTGTGCTGCACTGGGCGAACGCTGGCGCGGCGCGGGGCGTGAATATGAAAATTTTGTCTGCATTACGCTCGGCACCGGCATCGGCGGCGGTATTGTGGTGGAGGGCGATCTCTGGCGCGGCTCGCACCACCGCGCCGGGGAGTTCGGGGTGATCCCGGTCGGCAAGAACGGCGAAGGGATGCATGAAGTCGCCTCGGCCAAAGGGCTGATGGAGACCTGCCGCCGGGCGCTGGCGGTCTCCGAAGAGGAGATGCCGAAAGGCGAAGAGCTATTCGAGCGTATGGAGAACGACCTGCACCTGCGCGAAGCCGTCGAAGAGTGGGCGCTGTTTCTGGCCCGCGGGGTCTACAGCGTCATCTCCATGTTTGATCCGCAGGTGGTGCTGATTGGCGGCGGCATCAGCGAGCAGGAGAAAATTTATAAGCTGCTCGACAGGCACCTGCAGACCTTTGAAGAGTGGGAATCGTTGCAGGTGCCCATCCTGCCCTGCCAGTTGGGTAACCAGGCGGGCAGGCTGGGCGCCGTATGGCTGGCAAAACAGAAACTTGCCAGAAGCGAGGCTTAAGGCTGCGGCGACTCGCCGGTAAAGAGCTGCGCGTCACGCAGGAGATGATCGTTACCGCGGCGGCGGGTAAAGCCAATGCGGTTGAAATACTCCAGGATCTGGATCGCCAGTTTACGCCCGACGTTCAGCCGATCGCGGAAATCTGCCGCGCAGGTCGAGCCGCGCTCGCTATCCAGCGCCCGGATCAGATTCGCAAAGGTGACGATGCGATCGTGGCGGTAGTAACGGTCTTTGACGATCGCGGTGATCAGCCCCTGCTGCGCCGCATGCTTCAGCACCTGACGCATGGTCTGTTCCTCAGTGGCGGTTTCGCGCGCCAGGTCGCGTACCCACCAAGGGTCGTCGCCGAACAGCGCCTGCGCTTTTTGCCAGACGGCCTGCTGCTCCGGGGTAAAGCCCGCTTTATGATCCGGCAGATGCAGCCAGCCGTGGTAGCTGTGTAGCTCTCCGCTCTCGCGCATCCGCCCGATCAGCAGCAGCACCAGAGCTTCATCCTCCATCGGTAGCGCCATACGGCGCAGGCGCTCGCGCCCGGGGCCAGGTTCATCCTGATGCTGCTGATGATAGGTTGCCAGCACATCGAGAATTTTACGCTGCCAGCGGGCGGCAACCGGGGTGTTTAACAGACCGTTTCCGGCCTGGATGAACGTCGGCTGCTGCGTCAACTGACGCAGCCCTTCTCCGCTGAGCTGGCGTGCCCAGCCAAAGTCATCCAGATTCACCGCCCCACGCTCCAGGTGCGCCAGCAGGGCGCTGCGGTCATCCGTCGCCGTCTCCAGCGTCGCCAGCCAGTGCAGGTACTCCGGCTTACGCTTACCGCGACGCGGGGGGTTAAGCGTCACGACCCGCGCCCCGGCCAGGGTGACGCGGGCAGAAATATCGCGCAGCACCAGCCGATCGTTGTCGGCGAGCCACAGAGGGGTGTCAAAGACCAGCTCCGCCAGCGCTCCCTCCAGCAGCGAGACACGCCCCGTCACGTGGCTGGCGGCATGGTGAATATGCAGCGGTTGCCACTGCGCGAGCGGTACGTCGCCCTGCAGGGAGACAATCACCCGCGTGGCAGGCTCCGGCGGCGCTTCGGCCAGCAGCCAGTCGCCGCGGTTCAGCTCGGCTTTTTCCGTATCACCCACCAGGTTCAGGGCAATACGCTGTCCGGCGTGCGCCTGTTCGACAGGCTGATTCTGTGCGTGCAACCCGCGAATACGTACCGGCTTGTTGATCCCGGTCAGCCACAGGTTGTCACCCACGCGCACTTCGCCAGACAGCGCCGTGCCGGTCACCACCAGCCCCGCCCCTTTCACGGTAAAGGCGCGGTCGATAGCCAGCCGAAAACGGTGATGGTCAGCATGGGCGCGCTCAGGGAGCTGTTGCAGATGATCGCGCAGGGCATCAATTCCCCGCCCTTCGGTGGCGACGGTGACAAACAGCGTCGCGTCGGCAAAACCATACTCCCGCAGGGTGGCGAGCACTTCGTCACGCACCGCCTCCACCCGGGCGTCGTCAACGCGGTCGGCTTTGGTCAGCGCCACCGTCAGCTGCGGGTTGCCGGTCAGACTGAGGATCTGCAGATGCTCCCGCGTCTGCGCCATCACCCCGTCATCACAGGCCACCACCAGCAGGGCGTGATCGATACCGCCCACCCCTGCCAGCATGTTGGATAAAAACTTTTCGTGCCCCGGCACGTCGATAAACCCCAGCACCCGGCCATCCGGCTGCGGCCAGTAGGCATAACCCAGATCGATGGTCATGCCGCGCTTTTTCTCTTCCGGCAGTCGGTCGGCGTTGACGCCGGTGATCGCCTGCAACAACGTCGTTTTGCCATGGTCAACATGACCGGCAGTGGCAATAATCATTTCAACAACATCTCCAGAAACAGTGCTTCATCTTCCAGGCAACGTAAATCCAGCCACAGGCGCCCGTCCTTGATCCGTCCAAGCACCGGCACGGGCAGCGAGCGCCAGCGCAATGCCAGCGCATCCAGCTGGCCGCCGCGCCCGTCGCGCGGGGTGAAGGTCAGTGCCGCGCCGGGCAGACGATCCACCGGCAACGACCCGCTGCCCGGCTGCGACAGGCAATCTTCCACCCGCACCTCGAAGTCAGGATAGTGTGCAGCAATGTGTGTCAGCAGCCGCTCTCCCTGACGATGAATGGAGGCGGCATCGCGGCTCAACAGGCGTAGCGTCGGCAGCCGTTCGGCCAGCGTCTCCGGGTGAAGATAGAGTCGCAAAGTCGCCTCCAGCGCGGCGAGGGTCATTTTATCCGCCCGCAGGGCGCGTTTCAGTGGATGCTGTTGCAATCTGGCAATCAGATCGCGCTTGCCGACAATAATCCCCGCCTGCGGACCGCCTAACAGCTTATCCCCCGAGAAGCTCACCAGGCTGACACCGGCGGTAATCAGCGCCTGGGGCATCGGCTCTTTCGGCAGGCCATAGCGGCTGAGATCCACCAGCGAACCGCTGCCCAGATCGACGACCACCGGCACCTCTTTCTCCTGCCCGATGCGCACCAATTCGGCTTCGTCGACGGCATGGGTAAAGCCTTCGATGTGGTAGTTACTGGTATGCACCTTCATCAGCAGAGCGGTGTTTTCATTGATGGCTGCGGCGTAATCCCGGTCGTGGGTACGGTTGGTGGTGCCCACTTCGCGAAGCTGGCACCCGGCCTGGGTCATCACATCCGGGATGCGAAACGCGCCGCCAATCTCCACCAGCTCACCACGGGAGACCAGCACCTCTTTGCCGCTCGCCGTCGCGGCCAGCATCAGCAGCACCGCCGCAGCGTTGTTATTCACAATGCAGGCATCTTCCGCCCCGGTGAGCTGGCACAGCAGCGCCGCCAGCGCGCGGTCTCGGTGGCCGCGTCCGGCACCGTCGAGATCGTACTCCAGGGTCACTGGCACCTGCATCGCCTGGGTGACCGCGGCAACCGCCTCCTCTGCCAGCAGCGCGCGTCCCAGATTGGTATGCAGCACGGTGCCCGTCAGGTTCAGCACCTGCCGCAGCCCCTGTTCGTCATCCTGCGTCAGCCGCTTTTCGGTCTCCTGGGCCCAGTCGCCGCACCACGCTGGCAGGCGGTTGTCGGCGCGGATCCCGGCGCGGGCTTCGTCCTGCAACAGACGCAAGGTTTCCACCGTTCGGCTGTGACCAAATCGGGCAATAATGGCAGTAAGACGGGCATCGCGAAGCAGACGATCGGTCGCGGGGAGTTGGCTGTAGAGAGCGTGCTGAGTAGTCATGAATATGCCTGACGGTTAGGTATTTTCCCCCCTCCCGACGGGAGAGGGAGTCAATGTCAGGGCGATTGTACCGCGTCCGGCAAGGAAGTGTTATCGACGACATCAAGCCTTTGGCGGTTCGGTACGGGCGAAACTTTCACGCTGGAAGAGGGTTTCCGCCAGCTTAACCAGCAGCGGACGATCGACGCACCAGCCCGGTGAAACCCGGCGGAAATTGAGGTAGCCGATGGCGCAGGCAATGGCGATGGTCGCCAGATTGACGCTGTCGGTGGCAATTTTCCCCTCGCGGATCAGCTGCTCACAATGATCGAGACTGCGAGTGATTTTCTCCCGCTGGCGCAGCAGCTCGGTCTCAGATTGCTGCGCCGCCGGGCGGGCCTGTTCACGCACGGAGGCTAACGCCGCATCCATGATCCCGTCCGCCAGCGCCTCGATTTGCCGGATAGCCAGCGCTGCTTTCGGTTCACGGGGGATCATCGCCGGGGCGATATCCAGCAGTTCGATATAGCTGGCAATGATGGGGGAATCGAACCAGTGTTCACCGTCATCGGTTACCAGCGCCGGGACTTTGCCCAGGGGATTGTACTGCGCGACACCGCTTTCAGCCTGATAGGGCTGCTCATTAACAAATTCAAAAGTGATGCCTTTCTCCAGCAGGAGAATGGAGATTTTACGTACAAAGGGACTGGTATAACTGCCGATGAGTTTCATTGCCTGCTCCTTATCCGCCAACAAAAGCATAAGTATGGCTCAGGCAAAGAAAAAAGGCAGGCGATGCGTCGCGCATGCCTGCCTTTCAGGGGATTAATGGTCGAGATAGAGGTAGTGCATCCAGCTGGTCATACGCAGCAGGACCTTACGCATCACGGAAACATGCGAGAAGTGGTCGGAATAGACCGCAACCTGCGCGTAGATACCGTCAGGCAAGGAATCCACGTCGGCGTTCGGCTCCAGCTCGATGGTGCCCAGCACGCCATCCGTACCCGGGACCACCGTCAGCGCCTGTAGCGCCCCTTGCGCCTGGTAGGAACCGCCCGGCACCACCGGCAGAATGCTGGTGAGTTTACCGGAGAAGACCTGGCCTGGCAGGGCATTGAACACCACTTCCGCTTCATCGCCCGGTTTCAAACGCAACAATGAGTTCTGGCGGAACTGCGCCACGATCTGGCGTTTCTGCTCAGGGATAAACACCATCACCGGACGCAGCGGCAGCGAGGCCGCGTAGGTTCCCGGACGAATCAGCACTTGGGTGACATAGCCATTGCTTGGCGCGCGAACGATTGTCTGATCCAGGTTGTAGGTGGCTTCGGCCAGCTGTGCACGCAGGGAGGCGATCTGCGACTGCTCACCGTTAGACATGCTCTCTAACTGGCTCTGGATCTGCACCTGTTCCGCCACCGACGCTTTCACCATGGCGTCCTGCGCCAGGTAGTTTTGCCGCGCGTTGTCGATGTCGCTTTCAGAGAACGGATTCACCTTCGCCTGGCTGCCTTTTACATAACGCTGATAGTCTTTGAACAGACGGTCACGCTCGGCGGAGACGCGGGTGGTATTCGATTGTGCTTCTGCAAGCTGAGCTTTCAGGACATCAATATTGTGTGTCGCCGTCACCAGGTCGGCCTGCAGACGATCGACGCGCGCTTTATACCTGACCGGATCGATTTTAAATAACACTTCGCCCTTTTTAATGAGCTGGTTATTTTTATCGGTCACTTCAGTTACCACCCCTGTAACCTGCGGCGTAATCGGAATTGAGATTACCGCTTTCTGCGCCGTAAACGTATAGGGGTGGTTATAGTTCATTAATAAAATAAGGCCGGCCACGATAAATACGCCGCCTAATGTTGCGGTCGCCAGCGTCCACTGGTTTACCGGGATACGGAATATTTTAAAGATGGCCCATGCAAACGCGACATAGGTCAATATGATTAACAGATCCATGATTATTGCTCCGGCGTATTCTTGTCAGCAACGGGCGGCACGGCGGCCAGTTTTTGTTCCAGCTCGGCTACGCGCTTCGCCAGCGCATCTACGTCGGGGCTACGTTCTGGCGGCTGAATGTGGTTCTGCATCCCCCAGCCACGCTCTGGCTGGTAGAGCGTGGCCCAAATCCACAGAAATGGCCAGATGGCATGGAGCGTAAACAGGCTTATCCACCCCGCCGTATGGATCGCATCGGCATGGGGATGGTTGCGCTTTTTGGCTATGTTATAGGGGATGTCATGGATAGCGATGATTCCATAAAAAAGAACCAGGAATACGAAAATCAACACACCCAGCGCAAAATAGTTGAGAAACATATTTGCCTCGCTAAATAAATCAACAACTCATTTAAATAATTAAATGGTAAGCAAGCATATTAATTCACTGTTAAGTACACGATCGTGAACTTAATATTTCAGAGCCGGGGAGTATGATTTTCTCTTATATCTCCACGCAAGTTTATAAGCGTGTCAAAATATATCCTGAATAATAATAAACCTAAGTTTACATTATGAGCTTAATCCAGCTTAGTGCTTTTCGCCATAGACCATTATGGCACTATTTTTTTAACAATACGTGTTGCTGACTTACATCCTGGCGTTGATCGGTAAAACAGATGTTGCCGGCGATCACATCCAGAGTATTCCGTATAAAAATTTTTTGTGGATTTGATCACACTCCAGAAACAAACAGACGATAGCAAAATGTGATTTATTTCACATTTCACGGGTCAAACTGCCGCTTTTACGTCCATTGTATTTTTTTTACACTTCAATTTTGTGATGTACATCACTCCATTCATTGGCACACCCCCTACATTTACGTGACTCAGATCACACTATTTTTGCCTGTCTGGACAGTTAAAGTATTAAGTGCCAAATTTCACGACATCAGAACAGGGCTGGGCAACCTCTGCCACCGCATTAACAACAAACCTCGGGCCGAAGGCCTGCGTAAACAAAAAGAAGGGGTGTTTTATGTCATCCGATTTCAAGATCAAAGTTCAAAGCTTTGGTCGTTTCCTCAGCAACATGGTGATGCCAAATATCGGCGCGTTTATCGCGTGGGGTATCATCACCGCGTTATTTATTCCGACAGGGTGGTTGCCTAACGAAACGCTGGCGAAACTTGTTGGCCCAATGATCACCTATCTGCTGCCGCTGCTTATCGGCTATACCGGCGGTCGTCTGGTGGGTGGTGACCGCGGTGGCGTGGTCGGTGCGATTACAACTATGGGTGTGATCGTCGGTGCGGATATGCCGATGTTCCTCGGCGCGATGATTGCCGGTCCTCTGGGCGGCTGGGCAATTAAGAAGTTCGACGTCTGGGTTGATGGCAAGATCAAATCCGGCTTCGAAATGCTGGTGAACAACTTCTCTGCCGGCATCATCGGTATGATCCTGGCGATTCTGGCGTTCCTCGGCATTGGCCCGGCAGTTGAAGTGCTTTCCAAACTGCTGGCGGCGGGCGTTAACTTCATGGTTGCCCACGACATGCTGCCGCTGGCGTCCATCTTTGTTGAACCGGCGAAAATCCTGTTCCTTAACAACGCCATCAACCACGGTATCTTCTCACCGCTGGGTATTCAGCAGTCTCACGACCTCGGCAAGTCTATCTTCTTCCTGATTGAAGCGAACCCGGGTCCAGGTATGGGTATCCTGCTGGCGTACATCTTCTTCGGTCGTGGCAGTGCGAAACAGTCTGCGGGCGGTGCGGCAATCATCCACTTCCTGGGTGGTATCCACGAAATTTACTTCCCGTACGTGCTGATGAACCCACGTCTGATCCTCGCCGTTATCCTCGGCGGTATGACCGGTGTGTTCACCCTGAGCGTGCTGGGTGGCGGTCTGGTTTCTCCGGCTTCTCCGGGTTCTATCCTGGCAGTACTGGCGATGACCCCGAAAGGTGCTTACTTCGCTAACCTCGCGGCAATTTTTGCAGCAATGGCGGTCTCCTTCATCGTGGCGTCTATCCTGCTGAAAACCAGCAAGGTGAAAGAAGAGGACGATATCGAAGCGGCAACCCGTCGTATGCAGGACATGAAAGCCCTGTCTAAAGGCGCAACGCCGCTGGCTGCGGGCGATGTTTCTAACGACCTGAGCCACGTACGTAAAATCATCGTTGCCTGCGACGCCGGTATGGGTTCCAGTGCCATGGGTGCAGGCGTACTGCGTAAGAAAGTGGCGGATGCCGGTCTGTCTCAGATCTCCGTCACCAACAGCGCCATTAACAGCCTGCCGCCGGATGTTGACCTGGTTATCACCCACCGCGACCTGACCGAGCGTGCGATGCGCCAGGTACCGCAGGCGCAGCACATTTCACTGACCAACTTCCTCGACAGCGGCCTGTATACCAGCCTGACCGAACGCCTGGTGGCGGCACAGCGTCACGAAGAAAACGAAGTGAAAGTGCGTACCAGCCTGCAGGACAGCTTTGATGAGAGCAACAGCCACCTGTTCCGTCTGGGTGCTGAGAACATCTTCCTTGGCCGTACTGCGAGCAATAAAGAAGAAGCGATTCGCTTTGCCGGTGAGCAGCTGGTGAAAGGCGGCTACGTGCAGCCGGAATATGTTCAGGCAATGCTGGAACGTGAAAAACTGACCCCGACCTACCTGGGCGAATCCATTGCGGTACCACACGGTACGGTTGAGGCGAAAGATCGCGTTCTGAAAACCGGCGTGGTGTTTTGTCAGTACCCGGCAGGCGTGCGCTTCGGTGAAGAAGAAGATGATATCGCCCGTCTGGTAATTGGTATCGCGGCCCGTAACAACGAGCACATTCAGGTGATTACCAGCCTGACCAATGCCCTGGACGATGAGAGTGTTATCGAACGTCTGGCTAACACCACCAGCGTAGAAGAAGTTCTGGCGCTGCTGAACAAGTAAGTTAAGCAAACCTCCCTCTCCCCGTTGGGGAGAGGGCTAGGGTGAGGGGAAATTCGCGTGGTTCCTCACCCCAGCCCTCTCGGGTAAAAACATTGATGAAGGTTAATACTATGAAAGCATTACATTTTGGCGCAGGTAACATCGGTCGTGGCTTTATCGGCAAACTGCTGGCAGATGCGGGCATTACGCTGACATTCGCCGATGTCAATCAGACGGTACTTGATGCCCTGAATGCACGTCATAGCTATCAGGTGCATGTGGTTGGCGAAAACGAGCAGGTTGAAACCGTGACCGGCGTCAACGCGGTCAGCAGCATTGGCGACGACGTTATCGACCTGATTGCCGGGGTTGACCTGGTGACGACCGCCGTCGGTCCGGTGGTGCTGGAGCGCATCGCGCCAGCGGTGGCGAAAGGTCTGGCCAAACGTAAGGCCCAGGGTAACGACGCCCCGCTGAACATCATCGCCTGTGAAAACATGGTGCGCGGTACCAGCCAGCTGAAAGGCCACGTGATGGCCGCGGTAGCCGATGAAGACAAAGCCTGGGTTGAAGAGCACGTTGGCTTTGTTGATTCTGCTGTAGACCGTATTGTGCCACCGTCCGCCTCTGCCACTCACGATCCGCTGGAAGTGACCGTTGAAACCTTCAGTGAATGGATTGTCGATAAAACTCAGTTTAAAGGCCCACTGCCTGACATTGCTGGCATGGAATTAACTGATAACCTGATGGCATTTGTCGAACGTAAGCTCTTCACGCTGAACACCGGGCATGCTATAACCGCCTACCTCGGTAAATTAGCCGGTCATCAGACCATTCGTGACGCCATTCTCGATGAGAAGGTCCGCGCCGTGGTAAAAGGTGCAATGGATGAGAGCGGCGCGGTATTGATTAAACGCTACGGTTTTGATGCCGATAAGCATGCGGCATACATTCAGAAAATCCTCGGTCGTTTTGAAAACCCGTATCTGAAAGATGACGTTGAGCGCGTTGGCCGTCAGCCGCTGCGCAAACTGAGTGCGGGCGATCGCCTGATTAAGCCGCTGCTCGGTACCCTGGAATATGGTCTGCCGCACGCCAACCTGGTCAAAGGCATTGCTGCCGCGATGCACTACCGCAGCGAAGAAGATCCGCAGGCGCAGGAACTGGCGCAGTTGATTGCTGAGAAAGGTCCACAGGCCGCGCTGGCGCAGGTATCCGGTCTGGATGCCAACAGCGACGTGGTTGTGGAGGCGGTGAACGACTATAACGCAACCAAATGATGCAGGAACTGGCGCAGGTCATCCTGCGCCCGGAATATAGATTGTCAGATATGCAGGCAATAATGGAACAAACCCAGGCCTTTGAAAACCGTGTGCTGGAGCGTCTGAATGCTGGCAAAACCGTTCGAAGTTTCCTGATATCCGCCGTCGAGTTATTAACCGAGGCGGTGAATATCCTGGTGCTTCAGGTGTTTCGCAAAGACGACTACGCAGTGAAATACGCAGTTGAACCGTTGCTCGACGGTGACGGCCCCTTGGGCGATTTATCTGTACGTCTGAAACTGATCTATGGCCTGGGCGTCATCAGCCGTCACGAGTATGAAGATGCGGAACTGCTGATGGCGTTGCGCGAGGAGCTCAATCACGACGGCAACGACTATTCGTTTACCGACGACGAGATCCTCGGCCCGCTGGGCGAGCTGCATTGCGTTACCGCCCTGCCCCCGGCCCCGCATTTTGATACCAGCGATCCTGAGCTTTACGCCATGCAGAAACAGCGTTATCAGCAGATTGTTCGCTCTACCATGGTACTCTCCCTGACCGAGCTGATTTCCCGAATCAGCTTAAAAAAAGCGTTTCAGAAGTAAGCCTGCGCACATTCGTGTATCCTTTGTGGTAATTCCCCCTGTTTTTAGAGCCATTTGTTATGAAAGAAGTCGAAAAGAGTGAAATTAAACGTCTGAGCGATCGTCTGGATCTGATCCGCCACCAGCAGGCCAGCCTCTCTCTGGTTGATGCCGCAGAGAAGTACGCCGAACTGGAAAAAGAGAAAGCGACGCTGGAAACTGAGATCGAACGTCTGCGCAGCGTGCACAGCCAGAAGCTGAGCAAAGAGGCGCAAAAGCTCACTAAGCTGCCGTTCCGCCGTGCGATCACCAAGAAAGAACAGGCCGATATGGGCAAGCTGAAGAAAAGCGTGCGCGGCCTGGTGGTTGTCCATCCGATGACCGAGCTGGGTCGTGAAATGGGTCTGAAAGAGATGACGGGGTTCAGTAAGACCGAATTCTGATTTTTTGCCGGGTGGCGCGATATGCTGACCCGGCCTACCGCTTTCTCCCTCTCCATATTGGCCCTACCAATTCGCTAAACAACCCTTCTTCGGTTCACATTTCCATAATCTTCACTCACAAACACATTGCCGACCAATAACATTTGGTTAACCATTTGTTGTCATTAACCCTACATCACACTATTGGCAGGACCACTTTTACACATAATGTGACGCAGAGATGAGCACAGACTCACCGCCTCACAGAAGGTGTGGTCCTCAGGAGACCTGCAATGAGCCTCTGGCAACAAAACTACGATCCGGCAGGAAATATCTGGCTATCAAGCCTGATCGCCTCGCTACCTATTCTGTTCTTCTTCTTTGCGCTGATTAAGCTCAAGCTGAAGGGCTATCTTGCGGCGACGTACACCGTTGTCATCGCCCTTTTGGTAGCGCTGTTCTTCTACAAAATGCCGGTCGATCGCGCCCTGGCCTCAGTGGTGTATGGCTTCTTCTACGGCCTGTGGCCGATTGCGTGGATCATCATTGCCGCGGTCTTCGTCTATAAAATCTCGGTGAAGACCGGGCAGTTCGACATTATCCGCTCGTCAATCCTCTCCATCACCCCGGACCAGCGCCTGCAGATGCTGATTGTCGGCTTCTCCTTCGGCGCGTTCCTGGAAGGGGCTGCCGGGTTTGGTGCGCCGGTGGCGATTACCGCCGCGCTGCTGGTTGGGCTGGGCTTCAATCCGCTCTATGCCGCGGGCCTGTGCCTGATCGTCAACACCGCGCCGGTGGCGTTTGGTGCGATGGGCATTCCAATTCTGGTGGCCGGGCAGGTAACCGGGCTGGACAGCTTCGAGATCGGTCAGATGGTGGGCCGTCAGCTGCCGTTCCTGACCATTATCGTGCTGTTCTGGATCATGGCGATTATGGACGGCTGGCGCGGCATTAAAGAGACCTGGCCTGCGGTGATGGTCGCGGGTGGCTCGTTCGCCATCGCCCAGTACCTGAGCTCTAACTTCCTTGGCCCGGAACTGCCGGACATTATCTCTTCCCTGGTCTCTCTCGTCTGTCTGACGCTGTTCCTGAAACGCTGGCAGCCGGTGCGTATCTTCCGCTTTGCCGACATGGGCGCATCGCACGTGGATCAGACCCTGGCCCGCACGGGCTATACCGCAGGACAAATCGTCCGCGCGTGGTCGCCGTTCCTGTTCCTGACCGCGACCGTGACGCTGTGGAGTATCCCACCGTTTAAAGCCCTGTTCGCTCCGAACGGCGCGCTGTATGACATGGTGGTCAATATCTCCGTGCCGTTCCTCGACAAGATGGTTGCCCGTATGCCGCCGGTGGTACATGACGCCACGCCGTATGCCGCGGTGTTCAAGTTCGACTGGTTCTCGGCCACCGGTACCGCCATTCTGTTTGCCGCCCTCCTTTCCGTGGTGTGGCTGCGCATGAAGCCTGTTGCCGCGGTGCAGACTTTTGCCGCAACCATCAAAGAGCTGATGCTGCCGATCTACTCCATCGGCATGGTGCTGGCGTTCGCCTTTATCTCGAACTACTCCGGCCTGTCATCAACGCTGGCCCTGGCGCTGGCCCATACCGGTTCAGCCTTCACCTTCTTCTCGCCGTTCCTCGGCTGGCTGGGAGTGTTCCTGACCGGGTCAGATACTTCATCGAACGCCCTGTTCGCGGCCCTGCAGGCGACCGCCGCGCAGCAGATTGGCGTGTCGGATGTTCTGCTGGTGGCGGCCAACACCACCGGTGGCGTCACCGGCAAGATGATCTCCCCGCAGTCCATTGCCATTGCCTGTGCGGCGGTAGGCCTGGTGGGGAAAGAGTCGGATCTGTTCCGCTTTACCGTTAAACACAGCCTGATATTTACCTGCATGGTCGGGGTCATCACCACCCTGCAGGCCTATGTCTTAACCTGGATGATCCCATGATAGTGATGCCCAGACGCCTGTCCGACGAGATTGCTACTCGCGTGCGGGCGCTGATTGAAGAGATGCAGCTGGAAGCGGGCATGAAGTTGCCCGCCGAACGCCAGCTTGCTGCCCGGCTTGGCGTATCGCGTAACTCGCTGCGCGAAGCCCTGGCGACCCTGGTCAGCGAAGGGGTGCTGGTGAGCCGTCGCGGTGGCGGCACCTTTGTGCGCTGGCAGGACGATGACTGGTCCGGGCAGAACATTGTTCAGCCATTGAAAACTCTGATGGAGAACGACCCGGACTACAGCTTTGACATCCTCGAAGCCCGCCACGCCATAGAAACCAGCACCGCCTGGCATGCGGCTATGCGGGCAACCGAAGCGGATAAAGAGAAGCTCAAAGCCTGTTTCGAGGCCACGCAAAGCAGCGATCCGGATATCGCCTCGCAGGCAGACGTCCGGTTTCATCTGGCCATTGCCGAGGCCTCACACAACGTCGTGTTGCTCCAGACCATGCGCGGCTTCTTCGACCTGCTGCAATCGTCCGTAAAGCAGAGCCGCCAGCGCATGTATCTGGTGCCGCCGGTTTTTGCCCGGCTGACCGAGCAGCACGAAGCGGTCCTCAACGCCATTCTGGCAGGTGATGCCGAAGCCGCACGCGCCGCGATGATGGCGCATCTGGGCTTCGTCCACACCACCATTAAACAATTTGATGAAGATCAGGCCCGGCAGGCGCGTATCACCCGTCTGCCGGGCGATACCGTTATTTCCAGGGAGAAGAACTGATGATCATTTCCGCAGCCAGTGACTATCGCGCCGCCGCCCAGCGCATCCTGCCACCGTTCCTGTTTCACTATATTGATGGAGGGGCCTATTCCGAGTACACCCTGCGTCGCAACGTGGAAGACCTGTCGGAAGTGGCCCTGCGCCAGCGCGTGCTGAAGAATATGTCCGACCTGAGTCTTGAGACGAAGCTGTTCAATGAAACGCTCTCCATGCCGGTCGCCCTCGCCCCGGTCGGGCTGTGTGGCATGTACGCCCGCCGGGGTGAAGTGCAGGCCGCCGCCGCCGCCGATGCGAAAGGTATTCCGTTTACGCTTTCAACCGTCTCGGTCTGCCCGATTGAAGAGGTGGCTCCGACTATCAAGCGCCCGATGTGGTTCCAGCTGTACGTCCTGCGCGACCGCGGCTTTATGCGCAATGCCCTGGAGCGGGCGAAGGCGGCAGGCTGTTCCACGCTGGTCTTTACCGTAGATATGCCGACCCCCGGCGCACGCTATCGCGATGCCCATTCCGGGATGAGCGGCGCGAATGCGGCGATGCGCCGCTACTGGCAGGCGGTAACGCATCCGCAATGGGCGTGGGATGTGGGGCTTAACGGCCGCCCGCACGATCTGGGGAATATCTCCACCTATCTGGGCAAACCGACGGGGCTGGAAGATTATATAGGCTGGCTGGCGAATAACTTCGATCCGTCCATCTCGTGGAAAGACCTGGAGTGGATCCGCGAGTTCTGGGATGGCCCGATGGTGATCAAAGGGATCCTCGATCCGGAAGATGCCCGGGATGCGGTGCGTTTCGGCGCCGACGGGATTGTGGTGTCGAACCACGGCGGCCGCCAGCTCGACGGCGTGCTCTCCTCAGCTCGCGCCCTGCCCGCCATTGCCGATGCGGTTAAGGGCGATATCGCGATTCTGGCGGACTCCGGGATCCGCAACGGCCTGGACGTGGTGCGTATGATTGCCCTCGGCGCCGATACCGTCCTGCTGGGTCGCGCCTATCTGTATGCGCTGGCGACCCACGGCCAGGCAGGCGTCGCCAATCTGCTCAACCTGATCGAGAAAGAGATGAAGGTGGCAATGACGCTGACCGGCGCGAAAACCATCCCGGAAATCAGCAAGGAGATGCTGGTGCAGGAGTTGAGTAAGCTCCCTGCCGGGCTGGCGCCGCTGGCGCAGGGGAACGCGGCTTAACCCCTCATCCTCTCCCCAAAGGGGAGAGGGGATGGTATCCTGCCCCCGCTATTCAAGGGGGCAGCATGCTTAACATCGTTTTATTCGAACCAGAAATTCCACCCAACACCGGCAACATCATCCGCCTTTGCGCCAATACCGGGTTCCGTCTGCACATCATTGAGCCGATGGGCTTTACGTGGGACGACAAGCGCCTGCGCCGCGCCGGGCTGGATTACCACGAATTCACCGCCGTGGTGCGCCATAAGGATCTGACCGCATTTATGGACGCGGAAAAGCCGGAGCGGATCTTTGCCCTGACGACGAAAGGCACGCCTGCCCACAGCGCCGTGAGCTATCAGAAAGGGGATTATCTGCTGTTTGGCCCGGAAACGCGCGGCCTGCCGGCTACCATTCTCGATGCCCTGCCTGCTGAACAAAAAATTCGTATTCCGATGATGCCAGACAGCCGCAGCATGAACCTGTCGAACGCGGTGTCGGTCGTGGTGTATGAGGCCTGGCGCCAGCTGGGATACCCTGGCGCGATATTACGGTAGCCCGGATAAGAGGCTTGCGTTGCCAACCGGTAATGCCCGGTAAGCGCAGCGCCACCGGGCCTACAGGTTAAATCCCGTCGCCATACTCAAAGGTATGGTGGATGCCGTTGAAGAACTGATCCATATCCATCGCTGGCTTGTCGCTGTCTGGCTTGCCGACGATACGCGCCGGAACGCCAGCCGCGGTGGTATGCGGAGGCACAGGTTGCAGCACTACGGAACCGGCGCCAATTTTCGCGCCGCGCCCGACTTCGATATTGCCGAGGATCTTCGCGCCTGCGCCAATCATCACCCCTTCACGGATTTTCGGGTGACGGTCGCCGCTGGTTTTCCCGGTCCCGCCCAGGGTCACGGACTGCAGGATCGAGACGTCGTTTTCAATCACCGCCGTTTCACCCACCACGATACCCGTCGCGTGGTCAAGCATGATGCCGCGACCAATCTTCGCCGCCGGGTGAATATCCACCTGGAAGCTCACCGAAACCTGATTTTGCAGGAAGATGGCCAGCGCGCGGCGACCTTCGTTCCACAGCCAGTGGCCGATACGGTAGGACTGCAGGGCGTGGAAACCTTTCAGATAGAGCAATGGCGTGGAGTATTTATCCACCGCCGGGTCGCGGTTGCGTACCGCCTGAATATCGCAGGCGGCGGAGGCGATCATCTCCGGGTCGGCCGCATAGGCCTCTTCCACCACTTCACGGATGGCGATAGCCGGCATGATCGGTGAAGCCAGTTTGTTGGCGAGCATATAGCTCAGGGCGCTGCCGAGATTTTCGTGCTTGAGTAGCGTCGCGTGGTAGAAACTGGCCAGCATGGGCTCACAGTCAGCCAGAGCCCGGGCTTCGGCTTTAATATTGTTCCAGACGATATCCAGTTCTTCACACGGCATTGCTTACTCCAGACGTAATAATAATGACCGGCCAGTTCTTTGCTGGCCGGGTCATTCAGGTGATAACGCTTTCCTGCGGTTAACGGCTGCTACGCTCGTCCTTGCGTGCGCGACCTAATAAGGTCAATGCTGCCTCGCGCGCATTTTTTCCGCAATACAATACCTGATAAATTTCCTCGGTTATTGGCATTTCGACACCAAAGCGGTGTGCCAGCTCGCGGACTTCTTTGGTATTGCGGTAGCCTTCCACCACCTGGCCGATCTTCTCCTGCGCGCCGATCACATCCATGCCCTGGCCGAGCATCATGCCAAAACGACGGTTACGGGACTGGTTGTCGGTACAGGTCAGCACCAGATCGCCTAACCCTGCCATCCCCATAAAGGTGGCCGGATCGGCACCGAGCGCCGCGCCAAGACGGGACATTTCAGTTAAACCACGGGTGATCAGAGCGGTACGTGCGTTGGCGCCAAAGCCGATGCCGTCGGACATGCCCGCGCCGATAGCGATAACGTTCTTCACCGCGCCGCCCAGCTGTACGCCGATAAAATCGGGGTTGCTGTAAACGCGGAAGCTCTTACCGCAGTGCAGCAGCTGCTGCAGATCGTCAGCGAAGGTCTCATCGGTCGAGGCCAGTGAGATGGCCGTCGGCAGCCCTGCCGCCAGCTCTTTCGCAAAGGTCGGGCCGGAGATCACCGCCAGCGGAATGGCATCGCCCAGCGCTTCGCGGGCGACATCCTGTAACAGGCGTCCGGTTTCGGCTTCCAGCCCTTTAGTCGCCCAGACCACGCGCGCATCGTCACGCATTAGCGGTTTAATCTGTCGCAGCACCTGGCCAAACACGTGGCTCGGCACCACGATCAGAATATTACGGCTGGCGGCAAGCGCCGTCGCCAGATCGCTTTCAAGATGCAGTGAGTCAGGGAAAGGCACATCGGGGAGGAACGCAACGTTGCAGCGATCGGCTTCTAACGTCGCGATATGTTTGGGATCGTGGCCCCAGAGGACCACTTCGTGTCCATTTCTTGCCAGAGTAATAGCAAGAGCGGTGCCGTAAGAGCCGGCACCGATCACAGTCATTGACGCATTGACAGTACTCATCAGGCATCCTGATGTTGTTCAGTACCTTCGCCAGCTTGCTGCTGCAGATAGTTCATGAACAGCGCATCGAAGTTCACCGGCGCAAGGTTCAGTTGCGGGAACGTACCACGGGAAACCAGGCTGGTGATGCATTCACGGGCATACGGGAACAGGATGTTCGGGCAGTATGCACCCAGGCAATGCGCCATCTGATTACCTTCGATGCCGCCGATGGAGAAGATGCCACCCTGCTGTACTTCGCACAGGAATGCAGTCTCTTCGCCCAGAGAGGCGGTTACGGTAACACGCAGCACGACTTCATACACATCTTCCGCCAGCTGGGTGGAAGCGGTATCCAGATCAAGTTTAACCTCTGGCTGCCAGTCTTTCTGGAAAACGTGCGGCGCATTAGGTGCTTCGTAGGAGACATCTTTGGTGTAGATGCGCTGGATCTGGAAAGTCATCTCGGTATTATTTTGTTCTGACATGGAAAAGCCCTTTTTAATTGTCCTAAAACGCCTTAGCGCAGCAGCGGATCGAGTCCACCACGCGCGTCAAGCGCATACAAGTCATCACAGCCACCAATGTGCTGCGCATCGATAAAAATCTGCGGAACCGTCGTACGGCCACTACGTTTAATCATCTCTTCACGCTTTGCAGCGTCGCCATCAATCGGCAGTTCCTGGAAGGTAACGCCTTTGCTGTCCAGCAGCGCTTTTGCACGATGGCAGAACGGACAGGTCGCTTTGGTGTAGATCTCGATATTGGCCATGTTCAGACTCCTGTTTACTTACCGCGAACCAGAGGCAGATTCTCGCCGCTCCAGCCAGAGATACCGTCCTTCAGGACAGTGACTTTCTCAAAGCCAGCTTTGACGAGCGTGTTTGCGGGCTCCTGAGCCTGCATACCGGTGCCGTCAACGACGATAATCGGTTTATCTTTATGCTTTTCCAGTTCGCCAAGGTTATTAGCTTTGATGTCGGTCGGCAGCAGGTTAATCGCCCCTGCAATATGGCCTTTGCGGAAATCATCGCGCTGACGCAGATCGACAACCACTGCATCTTCTTTGTTGATAAGACGCGTTGCTTCGCCGCGGTTGATCACCTTCACTTTCGAGGTGAGGCCTTTGAACGTGGTGAAAAGTACTGCCGCCAGTAGACCAATCCACGCGATACAAAGTATGGGGTGGCGGCTGACAAATTGCATAATTTCTTGCATGGGGGGTAACGACTCCCGACTGAGTGAATAAAAAACCAGGACAGGAGTATACCTGTGCGTTGTGGCAAATACAGCCAGCGACAATAAGCTAATCCATTTTCTGCGTACTGCCACGAAAAAAAAGACCAAAAATGGCCTAACCTTAGCCCTACCCCTGCGGTTTCTTTGATCTTCTGCGGCTATTTGATCGATTCAGCTGTAGTAAAATTACGCAAATTTTTTGTCTTTTGAGCAAAGAGGTTGTCGCAATGTCGGTTTCTAAAAAACCTATGGTACTGGTGATTCTTGACGGCTATGGCTATCGCGAAGATCAGCAGGATAACGCCATTTTCAACGCTAAAACCCCGGTCATGGATGCGCTGTGGGCAAAACGTCCGCACACCCTGATTGATGCGTCCGGCCTGGAAGTGGGTCTGCCCGATCGCCAGATGGGCAACTCCGAAGTTGGACACGTCAACCTGGGCGCAGGCCGCATTGTTTATCAGGACCTGACCCGTCTGGATGTTGAAATTAAAGAACGTACCTTCTTTGCAAACCCGGTGCTGACCGGCGCGGTTGAGAAAGCTGCCGCCGCAGGCAAAGCGGTGCATATTATGGGTCTGCTCTCCGCGGGCGGTGTTCACAGCCATGAAGATCACATCATGGCGATGGTGGAGCTGGCAGCAGAGAAAGGAGCAGACAAAATCTATCTGCACGCCTTCCTGGATGGCCGCGATACCCCACCACGCAGCGCTGAATCCTCCCTGAAAGCCTTTGAAGAGAAGTTTGCCGCACTGGGCAAAGGCCGCGTAGCCTCTATCATTGGCCGCTACTACGCCATGGACCGCGACAACCGTTGGGATCGCGTAGAGCAGGCCTACAATCTGCTGGTTGAAGCCAAAGGTGAGTTCCAGGCAGATACCGCTGTTGCCGCGCTGGCAGCCGCATATGCCCGCGATGAAAACGACGAGTTCGTAAAAGCGACCGTGATCCGTGCTGAAGGCCAGGCCGATGCCGCAATGGAAGATGGCGATGCGCTGATTTTCATGAACTTCCGTGCTGACCGTGCCCGCGAAATCACCCGTGCTTTCGTCAACGCCGATTTCGACGGCTTCGCCCGTAAAAAAGAGGTTAAGCTCGGCGATTTCGTGATGCTGACCGAATATGCCGCCGACATCAAAGCGCCATGCGCCTATCCGCCGTCATCTCTGGCGAACACCTTCGGTGAGTGGATGGCGAAGCACGACAAGACCCAGCTGCGCATCTCCGAAACCGAAAAATATGCCCACGTTACCTTCTTCTTTAACGGCGGCGTGGAAGAGTCCTTCAAAGGCGAGGACCGCATTCTGATCAACTCCCCGAAAGTGGCGACCTACGACCTGCAGCCAGAGATGAGCTCCGCCGAGCTGACCGAGAAGCTGGTTGCTGCTATCGAAAGCGGCAAATACGACGCCATCATCTGTAACTACCCGAACGGCGACATGGTGGGCCATACCGGCGTAATGGAAGCGGCAATTAAAGCCATTGAAGCGCTGGATGTGTGCATTGAACAGGTTACCAAAGCGGTGGAAGCCGCAGGCGGCCAGATGCTGATCACCGCTGACCACGGTAACGCCGAGCAGATGCGCGATCCGGCCACCGGTCAGGCGCATACCGCGCATACTAACCTGCCGGTACCACTGATTTATGTCGGTGATAAAACCGTGAAATCCGTTGATGGCGGTAAGCTTTCGGACATCGCCCCAACCATGCTGACCCTGATGGGCATGGAAATCCCGCAAGAGATGACTGGCAAGCCGCTGTTCATCGTGGAATAATCCCTCCCCATGAGGGGAAAGGCGATTGTTTCATTCACATGGGTCGTGAAGCCGTTACGGTTATCAGTCAGGCCTTTACTGTACGCCAGCGCACTCAGCGCTGGCGTATTGTTGTGCGCGGCATCCGCCCAGGCGGACGAGCGCGATCAGCTCAAAAGCATTCAGGCGGATATCGCCGCTAAAGAGCGGGCGGTACGCCAGCAGCAGCAGCAACGCTCATCGCTGCTTGCGCAACTCAAAAAGCAGGAAGAGGCCATCTCCGCGGCCGCACGTCAGCTACGTGAAACCCAGAACACCCTCGCCCAGCTCAATAAACAAATAGACGAGATGAATGCGTCTATCGCCAAACTTGAGCGCCAGCGCGCGGCTCAGGAGCGCAACCTTGCCGCGCAGTTAGACGCAGCCTTTCGCCAGGGCGAACACACCGGCGTTCAGCTGATCCTCAGCGGCGAAGAGAGCCAGCGCGGGCAGCGTCTGCAGGCCTATTTCGGTTACCTCAACCAGTCCCGCCAGGAGACCATCGCCCAGCTGAAGCAGACGCGCGAAGAGGTCACCACGCAAAAAGCAGAGCTGGAAGAGAAACAGAGCCAGCAGCAGACCTTGCTCTACGATCAGCAGGCGCAGCAAGCCAAGCTGGAGCAGGCGCGCAACGAACGTAAGAAAACCCTTGCCGGTCTCGAATCTTCCATTCAGGAAGGTCAGAGCCAGCTGAGCGAAATGCGCGCTAACGAATCGAAATTGCGCAACAGCATCGCCCGTGCAGAGGCGGCAGCGAAAGCGCGCGCCGAAAGAGAGGCCCGCGAAGCGCAGGCCGTGCGTGACAAACAGCAGGAAGCCTCCCGCAAAGGCACCACCTATAAACCGACCGAAAACGAACGTTCGCTGATGTCCCGCACCGGCGGCTTAGGCTCACCGCGCGGCCAGGCCTACTGGCCGGTACGCGGTTCTATTCTGCATCGCTATGGCGAACAGCTGCAGGGTGAGCTACGTTGGAAGGGGATTGTGATCGGTGCATCGGAAGGCAGCGAAGTCAAAGCTATCGCCGATGGCCGGGTGATCCTCGCCGACTGGCTACAGGGCTACGGCCTGGTGGTGGTGGTAGAGCACGGTAAAGGCGACATGAGTCTTTACGGCTACAACCAGAGCGCGCTGGTCAGCGTTGGTACCCAGGTGCGGGCCGGACAGGCTATCGCCCTTGTGGGCAGCAGTGGCGGTCAGGGCCGCCCGTCACTCTATTTCGAGATTCGTCGCCAGGGTCAGGCGGTCAATCCACAGCCGTGGTTGGGAAGATAAGTTTTGCTTCAATTTCGTCGTATGGTTTTTCCCCTCGTCAGCGCACTGGCGCTGGCGATGCCGGTTTACGCAGGTAAACTCGCTATCGTTATCGATGACTTCGGTTATCGTCCACACACAGAAAATCAGGTCCTGGCGATGCCCTCCGCCATCTCTGTCGCCGTCCTGCCGAACGCGCCTCACGCGCATGAAATGGCCACCAAAGCCCATAACAGCGGGCATGAAGTGCTGATCCACCTGCCGATGGCGCCGCTCAGTAAACAGCCGTTGGAAAAAGATACGCTGCGCCCGGAGATGACCAGCGACGAGATCGAGCGCATCATCCGCGAAGCCTATGGCAAAGTCCCCTACGCCGTAGGGCTGAATAATCATATGGGCAGCGCCATGACCTCCAGCCTGTTTGGCATGCAGAAAGTGATGCAGTCGCTGGCGCGCTATAACCTCTATTTCCTGGACAGCATGACCATTGGCAACAGCCAGGCGATGCGCGCCGCGCAGGGCACCGGCGTGAAGGTGATTAAGCGCAAAGTGTTCCTCGATGACACGCAAAACGAAGCCGATATCCGCTTCCAGTTTAACCGTGCCGTGCAGGTGGCCCGCCGATCGGGTTCGGCGATCGCCATCGGACACCCTCACCCCTCCACCGTTCGCGTGTTGCAGCAGATGCTGCCCAACCTGCCTGCGGATATTACCCTGGTACCGGCGAGCAGCCTGCTCAATGAGCCGCAGGTGGATACCTCCCGACCGGTCAGTACGCCGCCCGCTGGCGCTGCGCCTGGCACAAAACCGCGTAACCCTTTCCGGGGCGTGACGCTCTGTGCGCCTAAGCAGCCGCCTGAGCCTGTTTACGTCACCCGCTACTTCTCAGTGATTGGCGAAAGCATCAGCCAGAGTACGCTGGTGAAATATGTTCAGCTGCAGTGGCAGGGCTGGGGTAAGAAAAGCTGATAGATTAAAAGCCACATGTACGGTGGCTGTTTTTTAGAGCAGGCGGAAAGAACCGTCCAAAATTTTGCTGTAAAAGGTGGGTTGGCCATTATTCGTAATGCGATATTGTTCTTTATAAGACAATTTATAAACTCCAACCGAATCCTGCTTAAATTTATCCAATAGCTCACTGGTATACGTGTTGCTCATATTTTTCTTTAGTAAGAAACGCTCTTCCCCAAGCTCGGGCTGAGACAAGATAATTTTTCGGGCAAGAGGATCTTTTTCAAAGAGAAAGCTAAATATATAATCCATAAGGAAATAATCAATGGCCATATCATATTCTTGCCAATAGTTTATAAGCACATTCTTTACACAACCTATCAGATAACCTTTTTTTTCGGACGCCAAAAAATATGTTGCCCAGAACCCATTACTAATTGAGCCATATCCTTCCGAAAATTTAAAACGTAGTGAGCAAAACGAACCGTTAAGAAAGCTGGGAGATAAACCCCGTGTCAGAAATATAGTTGCATCAAGCCATACTCCACCATACTCATAAAGTAAACAACAACGTAATATATCTGAGAAATGAGCTTTTCCGATCAATCCAGAGTTGTATTTTCGGATAATATCTGCCGGCAGTGTGACATAATCAGAAAAATTATTATCAGTAATAATTGTAACGTTTAAGCCATCAGAATTTGTATGAACCGAGTCAATGCATCGTCTTACCAATTCAGGTGCGCTATCCAGCCCTTGAAACCAGCAGATCCAAATAACCTCTGATTGTCCTGAATTCGCGTCGTGCGCTACGGAATCTGAATGAACTTTTAATTCATCGATAACGTCAAAAATAATTTCTTGTTTCTTTCTTTCAAAATGATTAGCCAAACGTTGGAACAGAGAATAGCTTGTCCTTTTGTGCCAGTATCGACTTTTCTTAATAAGTCTATTTAATACTTTAAGATTCATCATTTCACCATTAGCCTTTAAAATAGTTCTTTTAACGTGCGGCGAAGCAGTTTCATCCTTAATTTGCTGTCTTTTTTGTGTCCGCGCAAAAGACAATACATACGTTTAGAGTTAAAGCCACGGAATGACATTAGCTGGAACAGGTTATTACTGCGAGTAACTTCAGACATATATTCACGGTATTTAAAATAAAGCTTACGGTACGCGTTATATTTTTTCACCTGAGAGGTAATTCGGTTGCTGCCGTGCTCGGCATCAACCATTGCAGTGCTGAAGCTATATTTGATTCCTGGACCATATTTCAGGATCAACTTAATCCATACATCACGATCCTGTTGCTGTTTAATTTCTGGGGAAAAACCACCGACGCCCAACAATTTTTCTTTAGTCGTTAGAACCTGATTTCCCACGACGTTTTCACATAGGATATCCTGTAACCCAATAATTCTCTTATTATTGTTATCCGGACAAGTACGGTCAGTTTTATCCAGACGAGTAATGGTGTCTGTTACAAAAGCATAATTTTCATCGTAGCGCGAGATGAGTTTTGACAGGCGTTCAGGCAGGAAATAGTCATCATCATCCAAGCCTGTGACAAACACCCCTTGGGAGAGCGCATAACCCCGGTTACGGCTAAAATTGGAGCCGCTATTTTTTTCATTACGCTTATAGATGAATCTGGCAAAACGAGATTCACATTCCGAACGCAGCGTTTCTATAAGCTGCGCTGTCTTCTCGTTCGAAAAATCGTCAATAATGATCAATTCTATATTAGCGTAGCTCTGTGCAATAACAGACCGAATAGCACGCTCTAGCAACACTTCTCTGTTGTAGGTAGTGATGATTACAGAAATTAGTTCATTCATAGCTTGCCCATCCAGTGAATTACCTTTCGCCCTTGGGCGAGAATACCGTGTTCCCTAAGGATAATCAAAACCCTTACCTGACTATATCTTTATGCCTGTTTTGTTCCAAAAAAACGATAGACATAATAAGTGTTAACATCCATGCAATGGGTGTTGTTTTGGAATAAAACATTACGCCACTGATGCCAAACATAATCAGCGATACCAAAAACGCAACGAGGATCACACTGTTAAGCTTACGCAGTGCATACCTGGCGAGAGTAACGACAAAAAGAATATAAAGAAGTAAACCTGACGGCCCTTTTAAGGACAGGGTTTCTACTATTTCATTATGCAAATGGCCACGCATAAATAATAATGCACCTTGTAAGCTTTCATCTTTAGTGACCACAGCGGTGATGATTTCATTTCGCTTATCAGTTGACTGCCAAAGATAATTTTCTTTTGCTGCAGCGAGACCCGTTTCCCACATGGCAAAACGAGCCCCGACAGACGTAACGCTGTTAGCATTATCGTAAGCGATGATATCGCTGTTAAGCTCGTGATAACGCTGAATCAGGCTATCTTTCATCATGAATGCACCTGCCAGCAACGCGAGCAGAAAAACGCCCACACCTTTCCACGGAACATGCTTCTCTTTATATAATTTAATTACCAGAAGGCCAAAAAAAATAATAGGGTAAGCCAAAATAGCAGCGCGCGTTTCCGTTGCGATCAAAATCAAAAATGTCAGAAAGAAATGTCCTAAAATCAATAATTCCTTCCATTTACTTGAACTGTGCTGCGCCACCAAAATAGTGTAAAAGGAGATAAATACGATTGTGTAAGCCGCTCCGGTTGCATCCGCTCCGCCAGCAAGTGAGAGTGTGACTCTTTGAGTATCAAGGAAGAAATGCTGATAACCGCTATAAATAAATATCATTACTTGTAGCGCAATAGCGAGTAGCACATGCAGCTTATTGCTACCCACCTTTAATGATCTTTTACTTGCAAATACGCAAATGGAAAAAGCACCATATAAACAAATTTTACCGACTTCGAGATAAGCACGATATGAGTTAATTGCTGGACTATTATCAAATTTATAGAGTTTATACCATATGAGATCGCAGACCCCGATAGTAAAAAGCACCAGGCAGAGCCAGAAAGCATCATGCGTTTTAAATTTTTTAATATCCAGTACAAAAACGGTAAGTGCTACACCACTTGCAAGACTGAGGATCTTAACAGATAAGCCCGGTGATACAATCACACAGAAAAAAGCAATGGCACATAGTCCGAATAATAACTGCATTAATACAAACTGGACCTGTTCTCTTTTCACTTTAGTCATCATCGTTCCATTCACTAAAACGCCGAAGAGGCTAACACATCGGTAATAATAAGTTGAACATACCGATGTTAACGAATATTACGCCAGTCATAGTTTTTCCCGGTGGTATCCAGTACTGACACATTCTTATGGTAGTCTGCTAACCACGACTGTACAGTTTTTACTGACTCGCCCTGCCGATGGATGCCTAACCACAGCTCCGCTAGAACGTTAACGTCATCTGCGGACCAGGCTGTGCCGTAATCCCCTGTCACTTTAAACTTAGAATCAACACGGCTTCCGTACCAAATGAACATAGGAATACTCAACGCCTCTTTGGGTGGATTTACCCCGCCATGTGAGTATACGACAGCACGACCCGGGTCACGCACCAGGGCATGATCCGAAAAATACATCACTGAAGAACGAGAATTTTCCAGGGTACGGAATATTTTGCCCATCAGCGTATCGGTGTAGCGCACAGAGTTGTCATAGCAATCATCGGCCTTACTTCCGCCGGTCAACACGTTCTGATCTGATGGGAAACGCTGGCATGCAGGCTCATGGCTGCCATACAAATGCAGGACGATAAGTTTTTTCCCTGGCTTTTTCAGCGCGTCATTCAGCCGTGGAAGCAGCGCCTCGTCATAACCTTGATCGATCCATTCATGCTGATGAGCATTCATTGCGATGCCAGCGATAACGTTGTTATGCGCCCCGCCTTTGCCCTGGCGACTATACCAGTGCGTGTCATAGCCAGCTTTATTGGCAATATTAATGATGTTATCTCTGTATTTATGGGGGTCTCGCTTCGTCACCGTATCGGCGGTCATCGCTAAAGGAACAGCCATGATTGTTACAGGGGCAGCAGCGACTGCATTTCGGAAAAGTAAAAGCTGTGGCTTTTGTTTAATAAGCTCTGGCGTCGTATTTCTTGTATAACCATAGATGCCCATGTTCGCTGTACGCTCGGATTCACCGATGATAAGCACATAATTATCGATACCCGTTTCCGACAATGTAATGTGATAGTCAGGAATATTTTTACCAATATCAGCGATGACCGAGTTATCCTCAATGGCTTGCATAAACACTTTTGCTGTACTGAAGGGTGTAGCCTGAACAACACGCTGAACGAGGCTCTCAACGTTACTTTTTCTAATTTGATGTAAATAAGCTTGAGCAAAAAAACCAATGATAGTCAGGCAAAGAACAATGCACGGCACGCGCCGCAGTCGATACGATACAGGCCAAGGCCCGGTATTAGCAGTATAAATAAACAGTAAAGAGACGACCGCAAAAAGTAGACATTCACGCCAGTATAAGCCCAACATAGCCCCTGCTTCGCCTGGCGTAGTATTGAGGATACTTAACGCAAATCCATAGCTAAACTCTGAATTGAAATTATTTAATGCATATAATTGTAAACTTAGATCTGCCGCGACAGGAATCAATAAAATAGCAGCCAAAACATTTCTAATAAGGCTATTTTCTATACATTTCAGTGTCAGCATTATCAATAAAAAAACCAACGCTCTGTTAATAACAGCGTTATATTTTGCATTTAATAAATTAACGCCAACGACGATTAACAGACAAACAGCTAACAACAGGCCATCAAATATCCGCGATTGCGAATGCGTCGATTTTTGTGGGAAAAATATAGACATAGGACCCTGAATAATATCTTCAATAGCTTTCCGTACAACGTTTAAATTAAGTAAACAGAAAGACAGGATGTCGAAAAAGTGGGCAGAAGTTAACAAGTAACCCCAGCAAAGTCAAACCATCATGAAATATATTGGCACCCGATATCCCGGGTGCCAGAAGGGTGTTTTAATCCCAGCTCAGGATAACTTTCCCGGACTGACCTGAACGCATCGCGTCAAAGCCCTGCTGGAACTCATCGATGGAGAAACGATGGGTAATAATCGGAGAGAGATCCAGACCCGACTGGATCAGTGCCGCCATCTTATACCAGGTTTCGAACATCTCACGGCCATAAATGCCCTTGATGAACAGCCCCTTGAAGATCACTTTGTTCCAGTCGATGGACATATCCGACGGCGGAATACCCAGCATCGCGATTCGGCCACCGTGGTTCATGGTGTCGAGCATGGTGCGGAACGCCGGTGGCGCACCGGACATCTCCAGACCGACGTCAAAGCCTTCGGTCATACCCAGCTCTTCCATCACGTCGTTCAGGCTCTCTTTAGAGACATCCACCGCACGGGTAACGCCCATTTTACGCGCCAGCGACAGACGGTATTCGTTCACGTCGGTGATCACCACGTTACGCGCACCGACGTGCTTCGCCACGGCTGCTGCCATGATGCCGATTGGGCCTGCACCAGACACCAGCACATCTTCGCCCACCAGGTCGAAGGAGAGCGCGGTGTGTACCGCATTACCGAACGGGTCGAAGATGGAGGCGAGATCGTCAGAGATATTGTCCGGGATTTTGAAGGCGTTGAACGCCGGGATCACCAGGTATTCAGCGAAGCAGCCCGGGCGGTTGACGCCCACACCCACGGTGTTGCGGCACAGGTGGGTACGGCCACCGCGGCAGTTACGGCAGTGGCCGCAGGTGATATGGCCTTCGCCAGAGACGCGATCGCCAATTTTGAAGCCTTTTACTTCCTGGCCAATGCCTACCACTTCGCCAACATATTCGTGGCCCACTACCATCGGCACGGGGATAGTTTTCTGCGACCATTGGTCCCAGTTGTAGATATGCACGTCAGTACCGCAGATGGCGGTTTTACGGATTTTAATCAGCAGATCGTTATGACCGACTTCCGGCTCTGGAACGTCGGTCATCCAGATGCCTTCTTCCGCTTTCAGTTTGGATAGTGCTTTCATTATGCGTCCTCAGGCAATCACGCCCAGTTGTTTGCCGATGCGGGTAAAGGCTTCCACCGCACGCTCAATTTGTTCAGGGGAATGCGCCGCAGACATCTGGGTGCGGATACGCGCCTGACCTTTTGGCACCACCGGGAAGAAGAAACCGGTGACGTAAATCCCCTCTTTCTGCAGCTCACGGGCAAAGTTCTGCGCCACGACAGCATCGCCCAACATCACCGGGATAATGGCGTGATCGGCACCGGCCAGGGTAAAGCCTGCGGCGGTCATTTTTTCGCGGAACAGACGAGCGTTGGCCCACAGTTTGTCGCGCAGATCGGCGCCGGACTCCACCATCTCCAGCACTTTAATGGAGGCGGAAACGATGGCCGGCGCCAGGGAGTTAGAGAACAGGTAAGGGCGGGAACGCTGACGCAGCCACTCCACCACCTCTTTACGCGCGGCGGTGTAGCCGCCGGAGGCACCACCCAGCGCTTTACCCAGCGTACCGGTGATGATATCCACGCGGCCCATGACGTCGCAATATTCGTGGGAGCCGCGACCATTTTCGCCGACAAAGCCGACGGCGTGGGAGTCATCGACCATCACCAGCGCATCGTATTTATCCGCCAGGTCGCAGACGCCTTTCAGGTTGGCGATCACGCCGTCCATCGAGAAGACGCCGTCGGTGGCGATCAGCACATGACGCGCACCAGCCTCGCGGGCCTCTTTCAGACGGGCTTCCAGCTCAACCATGTCGTTGTTGGCGTAGCGGAAACGCTTCGCTTTGCACAGACGCACGCCGTCGATGATGGAAGCGTGGTTCAGGGCGTCGGAGATAATGGCATCTTCCGCGCCGAGCAGGGTCTCAAACAGACCGCCGTTGGCGTCGAAGCAGGAGGAGTACAGAATGGCATCTTCCATTCCGAGGAAGGCGGCCAGCTTGCTCTCCAGCGCCTTATGGCTGTCCTGGGTACCGCAGATGAAACGCACGGAGGCCATGCCAAAACCGTGGGTGTCCATGCCCGCCTTCGCCGCGGCAATCAGCTCAGGGTGATTCGCAAGACCTAAATAGTTGTTGGCGCAGAAGTTAATCACCTGGCTGCCGTCGGCAACGGTGATATCTGCCTGCTGAGCGGAGGTAATGATTCGCTCTTCTTTGAACAACCCTTCCGCCCGCGCGGTTTCCAGGTCACTGTTTAACTGTTTGTAAAAATCACCACGCATTGCAATTCTCCAGACTCGGCAAATTTCGGCACATATTACCCAAAGCTATACCTCTATACGAGATGACGCTTTAACAGTTATCGTTTTTGCAGCATAAATCACGTGTACCCCTGCGCTAAGTCGGTGAATGGCTGAAGGGTGGTCATACTAATGATATGATATGAATATCAGTGCCCGGGATTGTCCCCGGGCTCCACACTTCAAAGGTTACAGTTATGATTATCGTTACCGGCGGCGCGGGCTTTATCGGCAGCAATATTGTTAAGGCTCTCAATGACAAAGGCATCACTGACATTCTGGTGGTGGATAACCTGAAAGACGGCACCAAGTTTGTAAACCTGGTGGATCTGAACATTGCCGACTACATGGATAAGGAAGATTTTCTCATCCAGATTATGGCGGGCGAAGAGTTCGGCGATATCGACGCAATCTTCCATGAAGGTGCCTGCTCCTCCACCACCGAGTGGGACGGCAAGTATATGATGGATAACAACTATCAGTACTCTAAAGAGATCCTGCACTACTGCCTGGAGCGCGAAATTCCGTTCCTGTACGCCTCTTCCGCAGCAACCTACGGCGGGCGTACCTCCGACTTTATCGAGTCCCGCGAGTACGAGCAGCCGCTGAACGTCTACGGCTACTCCAAGTTCCTGTTTGACGAATATGTACGCCAGGTACTGCCAGAAGCGAACTCCCAGATTGTCGGCTTCCGCTACTTCAACGTCTACGGACCGCGCGAAGGCCATAAAGGCAGCATGGCAAGCGTGGCCTTCCACCTCAACACCCAGCTGAACAACGGCGAAAGCCCGAAACTGTTTGAAGGCAGCGATGGCTTCAAGCGTGACTTCGTCTACGTGGGCGACGTGGCGGCGGTAAACCTGTGGTTCTGGGAAAACGGCGTCTCCGGGATCTTCAACCTGGGCACCGGCCGGGCGGAATCCTTCCAGGCGGTGGCTGACGCAGCGCTGGCGTATCACCAGAAAGGCACCATTGAGTACATCCCGTTCCCGGACAAGCTGAAAGGCCGCTATCAGGCATTCACCCAGGCGGATCTGACCAACCTGCGTGCCGCTGGCTATGACAAGCCGTTCAAGACCGTTGCCGAAGGGGTAACGGAATATATGGCCTGGCTGAACCGCGACGCGTAAGTATGAGAATTCTGGTGATCGGCCCGTCATGGGTGGGCGACATGATGATGTCGCAAAGTCTCTATCGCACGCTCAAGGCGCGCTATCCCCAGGCGATAATTGACGTGATGGCACCCGCGTGGTGTCGTCCGCTATTATCGCGGATGCCGGAAGTGAACGAAGCGATCCCGATGCCGCTCGGCCACGGGGCGTTGGAAATTGGCGAACGCCGCAAGCTCGGCCATAGCCTTCGCGATAAGCGCTACGATCGCGCTTATGTACTGCCGAATTCCTTTAAATCTGCCCTGGTTCCCTTCTTTGCTGGCGTACCGCACCGTACCGGCTGGCGCGGCGAGATGCGCTACGGCCTGCTGAATGACGCGCGCGTGCTGGATAAAGAGGCCTGGCCGCTGATGGTAGAGCGCTACGTGGCGCTGGCCTACGACAAAGGGGTGATGCGCAGCGCGAAGGACCTGCCGCAGCCGCTGCTGTGGCCGCAGCTTCAGGTGAACGAGGGTGAGAAATCCCAGATCTGCAATACCTTTGGTCTGTTGGCCGAACGCCCGATCATCGGCTTCTGCCCCGGCGCGGAGTTCGGCCCGGCGAAGCGCTGGCCGCACTATCACTACGCTGAGCTGGCGAAGCAGCTGATCGACGAAGGCTATCAAATTGTGCTGTTCGGCTCGGCAAAAGATCACGAGGCGGGCAATGAAATCCTCGCCGCACTGAGCGTCGAGCAGCAGGCCTGGTGCCGCAATCTGGCCGGGGAGACCCAGCTGGAGCAGGCGGTGATTCTGCTGGCCGCCTGTAAGGCGGTCGTGACGAATGACTCCGGCCTGATGCACGTTGCCGCGGCGCTGAACCGCCCGCTGGTGGCGCTGTACGGCCCGAGCAGCCCGGACTTCACGCCGCCGCTGTCACATAAAGCGCGCGTGATCCGCCTGATCACCGGCTACCATAAAGTCCGTAAAGGTGACGCCGCTGAAGGCTATCACCAGAGCCTGATCGACATCACTCCGCAGCGTGTCCTCGACGAGCTTAACGAACTGCTGTTGAGCGAAGAAGGATAACGGATGCGGGTATTGATCGTTAAAACCTCCTCAATGGGCGATGTGCTGCATACCCTGCCCTCGCTCACTGATGCCATGCAGGCTATTCCGGGTATCCGTTTCGACTGGGTGGTGGAAGAGGGCTTCGCCCAGATCCCCACCTGGCATGCTGCCGTAGACCGCGTTATTCCGGTGGCGATCCGCCGCTGGCGCAAGGCGTGGTTTTCCGCACCGATTAAGGCCGAACGTAAGGCCTTTCACGACGCGCTGCAGGCCCAGCATTACGATGCGATCATCGACGCCCAGGGGCTGGTAAAAAGCGCGGCGCTGGTCACCCGATTGGCCCACGGCGTAAAGCACGGTATGGACTGGCAGAGCGCCCGCGAACCGCTGGCGAGCCTGTTCTACAATCGTCGCCACGCGATCGCGAAGCAGCAGCATGCCGTGGAGCGCACCCGGGAGCTGTTCGCGAAGAGCCTTGGCTATGCTAAACCGCAACGGCAGGGGGATTACGCTATTTCACAGCATTTCCTGCACGATGCAAAGCCACACGCGCCTTATCTCATCTTCCTGCACGCCACTACCCGCGATGACAAACACTGGCCGGAAGCCCACTGGCGCGAGCTTATCGGCCTGCTGAGCCATGCGGGCCTGCGCATCAGGCTGCCGTGGGGCGCCCCGCACGAAGAGGCGCGGGCGAAGCGTCTGGCGGAAGGCTTTGATTACGTGGACGTGCTGCCCCGGATGAAGCTGGATGGCGTGGCGCAGCAGCTGGCGGGCGCGACGGCGGTGGTGTCGGTGGATACCGGTCTCAGCCACCTGACGGCGGCGCTGGATCGTCCTAATATTACGCTTTACGGCCCGACGGACCCGGGTCTGATTGGCGGCTATGGCAAAAATCAATATATCTGCCGCCCGGAACATTCATCGCAGCTGAGCGACCTCAGCGCCGCTGCGGTATTTGCGCAATTAGAGCCGTTGCTGACAGCAGAGAGAGCCTATGTCTGATTTTTTCTCAGCGGAGCGCCCACCGAAGCGCGTGCTGATTGTTAAGCTACGTCACCACGGCGACGTTCTGCTGACCTCGCCGGTCTTTACGGTACTGAAAACGAACTATCCCGATGTGGAAGTGGATGCCCTGGTGTATGACGACACCCAGGCGATGCTCACCAGCCATCCGTTTATCGACCAGGTGCATACCATCGGGCGTAACTGGCGTAAAAAGGGCTGGTTCGCGCAGTTCCGTCTGTACCGTGCGTTGCTGAACACCCTGAAAGCGCGTCAGTATGACGTGCTGATCAACCTCACCGAACACTGGCACGGCGCGCGTCTGGCGCGTCGTCTGAAACCGCGCGTTTCCGTCGGCTTTAAGCCCGATAAACGCGGCGGGCTGGCGCGTCGCCGCTGGGTGAAATCTTTCACCACCCTCTATCCGGCGATCCAGGATAACAGCCGCCATATGGTGGAGGTGAATCTCGATGCACTCCGGCGGATCGGCATCCATCCCCAGACCGATGCAGACAAGCACACCCTGTTTGTACCGGGGGATGCGGCGGAAGCGTCGATTGCCGAAAAACTGGCCGGCTTTGGGCTGAGCAGTGGCTCTTACATTCTGGTCCACCCCACGTCGCGCTGGATGTTTAAGGCATGGGATATCCAAAAGCTGGCGGCGACCATTGATAACCTGGCGGCCCGCGGCCTGCCAATTATCCTCTCCGCCGCGCCGTCAAAAGAAGAGACCGACTATATGGATGCGCTGCGTGCGGCGCTCACCCAGCCGGTGTTTGATTTGAGCGGCCAGCTGAACCTGAAAGAGCTGGGTGCGCTGATGAAGCACGCGCGGGTCTACTTCGGCGTTGACTCCATGCCGATGCACCTCGCCAGCGCGGTGGGCACGCCGACCGTCGCCATCTTCGGCCCGACCGGAGCGATTAAGTGGGCGCCGTGGGGAGTGAACTACCGCGTGATTGTGGCTGGCTTTACCTGCCAGCCCTGCGGTAAAGCGGGCTGTGGCGACAGCGGCGTCTCCGACTGCATTACGGCGATCACCCCGCAAATGGTACTGAGCGCCATCGATACACTGCTGCTGGAAAACCCGGCATGAAGCTGGCTATCGTCCGACAGACCTATAACCCCAACGGCGGCGCGGAGCGCTTCGTCTCTCGCGCGCTGAACGTGCTGGCGCAGGATACGGCTCTCGACGTCACGCTGATCGCCCGCCAGTGGGAGGATGCCGCCGGCTGGAAAACGCTGACGGTTAATCCATCATTCCGTAACCGTCTCGATCGCGAGTCGGGTTTTGCTGAGGCCGCGGCAGCGCAGTTTACGCAGTTCGATATTGTGCAGAGCCACGAACGTATTCCGGGAGCAACGATCTTCCGGGCCGGGGATGGCGTACACGCCACCTGGCTTGAGCAGTACAATCGCATCCAGTCGCCGCTGGCGCGCTGGGCGCAGTCCCTGAGCCGCTACCATCGCTATATTTTGCGGGCGGAAGCGCAGATGTTTACCCATCCTGCGCTGCGCAAAGTGATCTGCAACTCGAAAATGGTCCGGGATGATATCGCCCGCCGTTTTGGCCTGGGGGATGACAAGCTGACGGTGATCTACAACGGTGTGGATACTGCCCACTTCAGCCCGGACGTGCGCTCGCTCTCCCGGCGGGATGCGCTGGGTATCCCGCAGCATGCGCCGGTTCTGGCCTATGTCGGCTCCGGCTTCAGCCGTAAAGGGGTGGCGACGGCGCTGCGCGCCATTGTGCCTCATTCTGATGTCTGGCTGCTGGTGGCCGGGCGGGACAAGCACGCCCGCAAATTCGAAAAGCTAGCGCAGACGCTCGGCGTCGCTTCCCGGGTGCGTTTTCTGGGGCCGGTCGCCGATGTGCGCCAGGTCTACGGCACCGCCGACGCACTGATCCTGCCGACGCTTTACGATCCCTTCCCGAATGTCTGCGTTGAAGCGCTGGCCTGCGGCCTGCCGCTGCTCACCAGCCATGGCTGCGGCGCGGCGGAGTGGATTGAAGAGGGTGTTAATGGCTGGGTGCGCGACGCGCTCGACGACGCTGGCTATCAGCAGGCGATCGGCGAATGGCTGAATGGCCGTGAACGGGGCGTGGATTACTCAGCAGCGGCACGCGCCACTGCTGAGCCATATACCCTGGAACGGATGGCGAAAGAGCTGCAGGCGCTCTATCGCGAACTGCTGCGTTGAGCCGCGTTGGAAAAGACCTTTTCCATCGACTCGAGCATGCATTCACGAGTGAAATGGCTGCACAAGTAATCATAGCCCTGCTGCGCCAGTGTTTCGCGCAGTAAAGCATCCTCATACAGTTTTACAATCGCCTCGCGCAGCGCCGTTTCATCGCGCTGCGCGATCAAAATACCGGTTTTGCCGTCGATCACGGCATCTGCCGTGCCGCCCGCATCGGTGGCGATGGTGGCGATCCGCGAGGCCAGCGACTGCAGCACTCCCTGCGGGACACCTTCCATATCGTGCGACGGGCTGAGCGCAACATCAAAGGCCGGGAACCAGCGCTCAGGATCGCTGCGATGCCCCGCCATCACTACCCGCTGCTGCAATCCCAGGTCGATAATCTCCTGCTCCAGCGTCGCTTTATGCGGCCCTTCACCCACTATCGCCAGTTTGATCTGCGGATGATCAATGGCGGCCAGGGCGCGTAGCAGCACGCTATGGCCTTTATTAGGCCGCAGATGTGACACCACCCCCAGCCAGAAATCGGTCTGCGACAGGCCGCAGTATGCGCGAGCCTGTTGTTTATCCGCTGGATGAAAACGCTGCGTATCCACGCCGCTAGGCACAGAGGTGCTCTGGGCCATCGGTACGCCGATATCCGCCATCTGCTGGCGCAGGGCTTCCCCGGTAGTCACGATATGCGAACAGGCTTTACGAAACAGCCAGCGGGTAGTCCAGTTTTTGCGCGGGACGCCCGAAGCATGGCGGGTACGCACCAGCGGCACCGGGTTTGAGAGGGTAAGATTGGCCAGCGCCACCAGCCAGGTATCGGCGGAATTATGACTATTTATGACATCAATGGATGAACGGTTCTCTTTCAGCCAGCCGCGCAGCTGCTGCAGGTTCTGAAGATTCTTGCGCCGAAGCGGCATGGTGACCACCGTTAACCCGGCATCACGCGCCAGGCCGTGCAGCGGCGCACTCTCCGGGCAAAGTATGGTCACCTGATGGCCACGCTGAATCATCCCAAGGGATTCATTAATAATGCGTAATGGCTGGCCGCCCTTACCCCCGTCTGCTTCAGTGTGAACAATATGCATACTTATCCTGTGAGTTAGCTTGCTAACATGGCACTTATTTATCATTCGCCCGGAACTTTGTACCTTCAACGATAGGCTTTTAGTGCTCGGTAGATATAATAGATCGCTGAATGTTATCACCATCTCAGCCGATCTGCCCCGAATACAACGGAGAACGCATGTCCGACAAACCTTTATTGAGCCTTGTAATTGCCGTATATAATGGCGAGCAATTTCTGACCACTTTTTTTGACAGCATTAAAGCTCAACATTTGGACAGCCTCGAACTCATTGTTGTTAACGACGGTTCGCGTGATAACTCTTCTGATATTATTCAGCAATATGCCAGCGAATTTTCCATGTTTCATGTGATTAATCAGGAAAACCAAGGGGTTTCCGCGGCACGCAATTCAGGTCTTGCCGTAGCGACTGGCGAATATATTGCCTTCCCGGATATTGATGACGTGATTTATCCGGGTATGTACCCACGCCTTCTTGAGATGGCGACTCAAAACCGACTGGATGTAGCGACCTGCAACGGCACCTACGTTTACGACGACGGCAGACCGTCTAAAAAAATCTTCCCATCCGATAAGCTACGCTCCACAGAGGTGTTGGATGGGCCAACATGGCTGCAACGCGCGCTTGCATCGAGAAAGTTTTTACACGTGACCTGGCTCAATATCTACCGTCATGCTTTTATCAAAGAGCAGGGTTTTACCTTTGAGCATGGGCTTCGTCATCAGGATATTCCATGGACAACAGAAGTTCTGTTGACGGCACAGCGTGTCCAGTATGTCGATGAAACATTTTATGATTATCTCATCCATTCCGCATCCGTTTCACACACCCCGGGTACGGATGACACACGGATGCGTAACGCACGGCATTATATGAAAATCCTGGAAATGCTGGATGCCATTAACCAGCGTTATCCAGAGCAGGTACGCAAGGTTCCAGCCTGTCAGTGGCAGATTGCTAAAGAAGGGTTGGGCATTTTACATGCGATCAATAACATTACCGATTTAACCAAAAAGCGCGAAATCATCCGTGAGTTGTTTGAGCGTGGGGTATGGTCGCTTATCTGGAAAAACGCCCGTGGCCTGCGCCAGCGCTGGCGCCTTGGTCGCCGATACTTCCGTCTGAAAAGGTATCTGGCATAAGGGATAGCTTTAAACGGTCTAAATGCTTAGAATTTGCCCGCCGAAACTGAAAAAACGGATAATCGCTTGGAATTGTTGTATACCGCTCTGCTCTATATTATTCAGCCACTGGTGTGGCTACGACTGCTGCTGCGTAGCCGTAAAGCGCCTGCCTACCGTCAACGCTGGGCTGAACGCTATGGTTATTGCCGCAACAAAGTTGCGCCGGACGGTATCCTGCTCCACTCCGTTTCGGTGGGTGAAACGCTGGCCGCCATTCCGCTGGTCCGCGCCCTGCGCCACCGCTATCCGTCGCTGCCGATCACCGTTACCACCATGACGCCTACCGGTTCCGAACGCGCCATGTCCGCTTTTGGCAAAGATGTGCATCACGTCTATCTGCCGTACGATTTACCCTGTGCCATGAACCGTTTCCTTAACACCGTGCGCCCTAAGCTGGTGATCGTAATGGAAACCGAACTGTGGCCGAACATGATTTCTGCCCTGCACGCCCGCAAAATTCCCCTGGTGGTGGCTAACGCCCGCCTGTCAGAACGCTCCGCGAAGGGCTACGGCAAGCTGGGCAACTTTATGCGCCGCCTGCTGAGTAAGATCACCCTGATTGCGGCCCAGAATGAAGAAGATGGCGCGCGATTCCTGTCGCTGGGCCTGAAGCGCAACCAGCTGGCAGTCACCGGCAGCCTGAAGTTTGATATTTCTGTTACCCCGGAGCTTGCTGCCCGGGCAGTCACATTGCGTCGCCAGTGGGCGCCGCGCCGCAAAGTGTGGATCGCCACCAGCACCCACGACGGTGAAGAAGAGATTATCCTGCAGGCGCACCGCCAGCTTCTTGAACGCTTCCCGGACCTGCTGCTGATCCTCGTGCCTCGTCATCCTGAACGGTTTAAAGACGCCCGCGAGATGGTGCAAAAGGGCGGATTCAGCTTCACGATGCGCAGCAGCGGTGAAATCCCATCCGCCAGTACCCAGGTGGTGATTGGCGATACCATGGGTGAGCTGATGCTGCTTTACGGTATTGCCGATCTGGCCTTTGTTGGTGGCAGCCTCGTGGAGCGCGGCGGGCATAACCCGCTGGAGCCCGCAGCGCACGCCATCCCGGTACTGATGGGGCCACATACCTTTAACTTCAAAGATATCTGCGCCAAACTGCAGCAGGCGGACGGGCTGATTACCGTCACCGATGCGAACGCCATCGAAAAAGAGGTTTCAAACCTGCTGACCGACGAAGATTATCGTCTGTGGTATGGCCGTCACGCTGTCGAAGTGCTGCATCAGAACCAGGGCGCACTGACCCGTCTGCTGCAACTTCTGCAACCTTATTTGCCTCAGCGGAGCCACTAATGTCAACGCGTCTGTCGGTCGTGATGATCGCCAAAAACGCCGCCGACCTGTTGCCGGACTGTCTTGCCTCCGTTGCCTGGGCTGATGAGATCATCCTGCTCGATTCCGGCAGTACGGACAATACGGTGGACGTTGCCCGCGCAGCAGGCGCAAAGGTCTTTATCAACGCCGACTGGCAAGGCTATGGCATCCAGCGCCAGCGCGCGCAGGGATACGCCACAGGCGATTATGTCCTGATGCTTGATACCGACGAGCGCGTCACGCCAGAACTTCAGCAGGCCATTCAGGCGGTGCTTTCCTCGCCTCAGCCTGGTGCGGTATACAGCATTGCGCGCCGCAACTACTTCCTCGGCCGTTTTATGCGCCACAGCGGCTGGTATCCGGACCGCGTGATGCGCCTCTACGAGCGCGAGCGGTATCAGTACAACGACAACCTGGTCCATGAATCCCTGGCCTGCGACAGCGCCCAGGTGATTCCCCTGACGGGCGATCTGTTGCACCTCACCTGCCGTGATTTCGCCAGCTTCCAGCGCAAACAGCTTAACTACGCGACGGCATGGGCTCAGGAGCGGCATCAGCGTGGCAAGACCGCTTCGCTGGCGGGTATCTTTAGCCACACCGCAGGGGCGTTCCTGAAGACACTGCTGCTACGTGGTGGCGTGCTGGACGGTAAGCAGGGCTGGTTACTGGCGGTGGTTAACGCCCAGTATACTTTTAATAAATACACCGAGCTGTGGGCGCTGAGCCGCGGCTACTCTGAGAAAGCGTGAGCCATGAGCACAAAAGCGATTTATCCGGGTACCTTTGATCCTGTCACCAACGGCCATATCGATATCGTCACGCGTGCCGCAAGCATGTTTGACACGGTGATTCTGGCGATTGCCGCCAGCCCCAGCAAAAAACCTCTGTTCGATCTTGATGAGCGGGTTGCGCTGGCAAAAGCCGCAACGGCGCATCTGCCCAATGTTGACGTGGTGGGCTTTAGCGATCTGATGGCGAATTTTGCCCGCGCTCAGCAGGCCAATATCTTAATTCGGGGGCTGCGCGCGGTGGCCGATTTTGAATATGAGATGCAGCTGGCGCACATGAACCGCCATCTGATGCCCGAGCTGGAAAGTGTCTTCCTGATGCCATCCAAAGAGTGGTCGTTTATCTCTTCTACTCTGGTGAAAGAGGTGGCGCGCCATGCAGGTGACGTTACCCATTTCTTACCCGCCAGCGTGCATCAGGCGCTGATGGACAAGCTGAAATAAATGTTTTGCCCGGTGGCGCTGCGCTTACCGGGCCTCCGCATCATTTCTGGCACTGACGGCAATAGAACGTTGCCCGCTGGGCATGCTTCGTTGCCACAATCGGTGTGCCACAGACCCGACACGGCTCGTCTTTACGGCCATAGACCTGCAGCTCCTGAGCAAAGTAGCCGGGCTTGCCGTCGCTTTGCAGGAAGTCTTTCAGGGTGGTTCCGCCCTGCTCAATCGAACGCAGCAATACGGCTTTGATCACCCGCACCAGCAGCTCGCACTCCTGCGCCGACAGCGATGAGGCTAACCGATCGGGATGGATCCCGGCGGCAAACAGCGATTCGCTGGCGTAGATATTGCCCACGCCGACCACCAGCTTGTTATCCATCAGCCAGGGTTTAATGGCGGTTTTCTTCTTCGCGCACTTCGCCTTCAGGTACTCCGCATTAAACGCGTCTGAGAGCGGCTCCGGCCCCAGGTGCGCCAGCACGTTATGCCCTTCCAGCTCTTTGGTCCACAGCCAGGCGCCAAAACGACGCGGATCGGTATAGCGCAGCACTTTGCCGTTGCTCATCACCAGGTCAACGTGGTCGTGTTTTTCTGGGGGCAGCTCTTCGCTGAGGATGCGCAGGCTCCCGGACATGCCCAGATGGATGATGATCCAGCCGTCAGGCAACTCAAGCAGCAGGTACTTTGCACGGCGCTGTACGCTAAGAACCGGTTTATCGCTCAGCGCATGGATCTCGTCAGAGACCGGCCAGCGAAGACGACCGTTACGGACAACAGCGTGAAGAATGGTCGCACCGACCAGATGAGGCTCAATGCCACGGCGGCTGGTCTCTACCTCAGGTAATTCAGGCATGGTTCCTCCGTTGAGATGCAGAATGCAAAAAACCCCGCAGATGCGGGGTTTTTCAATACAAGGAATCTAAAATTATTTGATTTTAGCTTCTTTGTACATAACGTGCTGGCGTACAACTGGATCGAACTTTTTCAGTTCCAGTTTTTCCGGCTTAGTACGTTTGTTCTTCGTGGTGGTGTAGAAGTGACCTGTACCAGCAGAAGAAACCAGCTTGATTTTCTCGCGAATACCTTTAGCCATGATTTATTTCCTCTTTAAGTACTTAGTACTTTTCGCCACGGGCACGCAGTTCAGACAGAACTGTATCGATGCCTTTCTTATCAATTACACGCATACCTTTAGCAGATACGCGCAGGGTGACAAAACGCTTCTCGCTCTCAACCCAGAAACGGTGAGAGTGCAGGTTCGGCAGGAAACGGCGTTTAGTCGCGTTCAGTGCGTGGGAACGGTTGTTACCGGTCACCGGACGCTTGCCAGTAACTTGGCAGACTCGGGACATGTCTATTCTCCAAAAATCAAATTAGCTCGAGCTTCGTATGGGGTATCGGCGCCTCGTCAGGCTTTACAGCCCGGTCATCGCGATTCTAAGTGAACCATCGATTGCCAGGCCCAAATGCCAAACCCGAGATTCTCAAAGGTGGCGTAGTATACGCTGACTCGCGGATGTGCTCAAGTCCCGAACAGACAAAGATCCCGATGGATCGCGAGAAATGGCTTAAATCCACCCACGTTCAGCAAACGAAACGTACTCTCCGCGGCCTATCACCAGATGATCAAGAACACGAATGTCCATGAATTGACAGCATTTCATGATGCGTGCGGTCACGTCTCTGTCGGCTTTGCTCGGTTCGGCGCGCCCTGAGGGGTGATTATGCGCGAGGATCACGCCCGCGGCATTCACTTTTATCGCTTCGCGCACAATTTCCCGGGGATGCACCTCAACGTGACGCAGGGTTCCCGAAAATAACCGGCTGTGGCTCAGCACCCGGTTTTGGTTATCGAGGAAGATGACCATAAAGATCTCGCGCTCCTCTTCCGCCAGCTGGCTACGCACAAACTCCTGGGTCATCTGCGGATCTTTCAGCGGGTTGATGCCCTGAATCCCCGAGCAGTAGTAGCGGCGGGCGAGCTCAGCAATCCCTTTCAGCTGGGCGAATGTCGCCAGGCCAATTCCCTCGACCTGCCTGAAATCCTTCATCTCTGCGGATAACAAACCATGCAGCGAGCCGAAATGCTGCAACAGATCTCTGGCAAGCACGAACACGTTTTTACTCCGCGTCCCGGTACGCAGGAACAGCGCCAGCAGCTCTTCGTCCGTCAGTAACGTCGCGCCATCCCGTAGCATTTTCTCCCGCGGCAGCAGCGGGGATAGTGTCTTCATACCCTCTCCTTCTCCATCACCACGCTATGCTGCCACAGCGCCTGACGCCTCACGAGGCTCTGTTTTTCGTATTGCGTAACGCCTCGCAAAGTGGCGGATGGACAACAGCACGATGCTTTTCGGATTGTGATAAAATGCCCGCCTCTCAGCTGAACCCAACAGGAAAGAATCATGATGAGCCTGGCCGGTAAAAAAATCGTTCTTGGCGTGAGCGGCGGCATTGCAGCCTATAAAACGCCGGAACTGGTGCGCCGTTTACGCGAGCGCGGAGCGGACGTGCGGGTGGCAATAACCGAAGGGGGCAAAGCGTTCATTACGCCGCTGAGCCTGCAGGCCGTTTCAGGCTACCCGGTGTCGGACAGCCTGCTCGATCCGGCGGCAGAAGCCGCGATGGGCCATATCGAGCTGGGTAAATGGGCCGATTTAGTTATCCTCGCCCCCGCCACCGCCGATCTCATCGCCCGCGTGGCCGCCGGCATGGCTAACGATCTGGTTACCACTATCTGCCTTGCCACGCCAGCGCCCGTCGCCGTGGTCCCGGCCATGAACCAGCAGATGTACCGCAATGCGGCAACGCAGCATAACCTGACAACCCTCGCCTCTCGCGGGCTGTTAATTTGGGGGCCGGACAGCGGCAGCCAGGCCTGTGGCGATGTGGGTCCGGGCCGTATGCTGGATCCGCTGGCGATTGTGGATCTGGCCGCGAGCTATTTTTCACCTGTCAACGATCTGCAACATCTCAACATCATGATTACCGCGGGTCCGACGCGTGAACCGCTGGATCCGGTGCGCTATATCACCAACCAAAGCTCCGGCAAGATGGGCTTTGCGATTGCCGCCGCCGCCGCGTCGCGCGGGGCAAAGGTGACGCTGGTGAGCGGCCCGGTTTCGCTGCCAACGCCTCCTGGGGTGCAGCGCATCGACGTCACTACCGCGCTGGAAATGGACGCCGCGGTTCAGACCCATGCGCAGCAGCAGCAGATTTTTGTCGGCTGTGCTGCCGTGGCGGACTATCGTGCTGCAGCCATAGCCGATGAGAAAATCAAAAAGCAAGGCGATGAAATCACGATAAAAATGGTGAAAAACCCCGATATCGTAGCCGGGGTCGCGGCATTAAAAGATCGCCGCCCTTATGTCGTTGGGTTTGCCGCTGAAACGAATAATGTGGAAGAATATGCCCGGCAAAAACGTACCCGCAAAAACCTCGATTTGATTTGCGCGAACGACGTATCGCTGGCCTCACAAGGATTCAACAGCGACAGCAACGCATTGCACCTTTTCTGGCAGGATGGAGATAAAGTCTTACCGCTTGAGCGCAAGGAACTCCTGGGCCAACAATTACTGGACGAGATCGTTACCCGTTATGATGAAAAAAATCGACGTTAAGATTCTGGACCCGCGTGTTGGTCAGCAATTTCCACTGCCGACCTATGCCACTTCCGGCTCTGCCGGTCTTGACCTGCGTGCCTGCCTCGACGACGCCGTAGAACTGGCACCCGGCGCTACCACGCTGCTGCCGACCGGCCTTGCGATCCACATTGCCGACGCCTCTCTGGCGGCGGTGATCCTGCCGCGTTCCGGCCTGGGCCATAAGCATGGTATCGTGCTGGGCAATCTGGTGGGTCTTATCGATTCTGACTATCAGGGTCAACTGATGGTTTCTGTCTGGAACCGTGGCCAGGAGAGCTTCACCATTCAACCCGGCGAGCGTATCGCCCAGATGGTGTTCGTCCCGGTGGTACAGGCTGAATTTAATCTGGTAGAAGATTTCGACGCGACCGATCGCGGCGAAGGCGGCTTCGGCCATTCCGGGCGTAAATAAACCCGGCTATACGCATCCCACAACGCATAACGTAATAACAAACCGCAAACATCCGTTTGCGGTCGTTGTGTGGACGTCAGCCTGACAAGTGATTATTTTCAGGGGTATTTTGTAACATGGCAGAAAAACAAACAGCGAAAAGGAATCGTCGCGAAGAAATACTTCAATCTCTGGCTCTGATGCTTGAATCCAGCGATGGCAGTCAACGCATCACCACCGCAAAACTGGCCGCCTCTGTGGGCGTGTCGGAAGCGGCGCTGTACCGTCATTTTCCCAGCAAAACGCGGATGTTCGACAGCCTGATCGAGTTTATCGAAGATAGCCTGATCACGCGTATCAACCTGATTCTTAAGGATGAAAAAGACACCACCGCACGGCTGCGTCTGATTGTTCTGCTGATCCTCGGTTTCGGCGAGCGCAATCCGGGGTTAACCCGTATCCTGACCGGCCACGCGCTGATGTTTGAACAGGACAGATTGCAGGGGCGTATTAACCAGCTTTTCGAGCGTATTGAGGCGCAGCTGCGCCAGGTATTACGCGAAAAGAAAATGCGTGAAGGCGAAGGCTTCACCATGGATGAATCGCTGCTTGCCGGGCAAGTTCTGGCCTTCTGTGAAGGGATGCTCTCTCGCTTTGTGCGCAGTGAATTCAAATATCGTCCGACGGACGATTTTGATGCCCGCTGGCCGCTCGTGGCCGCGCAGTTGCAGTAACCCTGTTGCCGCCTTATCCGGCCTACGGTTTACGTAGGCCCGGTAAGCAAAGCGCCACCGGGCTTTTACATTAAACGCCGTACGCTTCGCGATAGGCGCGCACCGCCGCCAGGCTCTCTGCCATCTCCGGCTTCTCTTCCAGATAGGCAATCAGATCTTTCAGGGTGATGATTGAGGTCACTTTGCAGTTGTAGTCACGCTCCACTTCCTGAATGGCCGAGATATCGCCACGTCCACGCTCCTGGCGGTCCAGCGAGATCAGCACGCCCGCAAGCGTGGCATTATTCGCCTGGATAATCTCCATCGATTCACGGATGGCGGTGCCTGCGGTGATCACATCGTCCACCAGCATCACCCGGCCCTGCAACGCGCTACCAACCAGATTACCGCCTTCGCCGTGGGTTTTGGCCTCTTTGCGGTTAAAGCAGTACGGCACGTCGCGATCGTGATGCTCCGCCAGCGCCACGGCGGTGGTGGTGGCAATCGGAATACCTTTGTACGCCGGGCCAAACAGCAGGTCGAATTCGATCCCGGAATCCACCAGCGCTTCAGCATAGAAGCGGCCTAACAGTGCCAGATCGCGCCCGGTATTAAACAGCCCGGCGTTAAAGAAATAGGGGCTTTTGCGCCCGGATTTCAGCGTAAATTCGCCAAACTTAAGTACCTGCTTGCTAAGCGCAAACTCAATAAACTGGCGCTGATACGGTTTCATGGATTCGCTCCTTTCTCTTTTCTGTCTTACAGGCAAAAAAAAGGCGACTCTTCAGTCGCCTTTAAAATTAATTTTCTAACGCCGCCTTCTGCGTCGTTACGATAGATTCGATCCCCTCTCGGGCCAACGCCAGCAGAGAGAGCAACTCTTCGTGGGTAAACGGCTCGCCTTCTGCCGTGCCCTGAACCTCGATGATGCGACCGTCTTCGGTCATCACCACGTTCATGTCGGTCTCTGCCGCGGAGTCTTCAACGTACTCCAGATCGCACAGTGCTTCACCATTGACGATACCTACTGATACCGCTGCCACCATGCCTTTCAGCGGGTTCGCTTTCAGTTTACCGGCCGCAACCAGTTTGTTCAGGGCATCGGCCAGCGCCACACAGGCTCCGGTAATAGAGGCAGTACGGGTGCCGCCGTCCGCCTGGATCACGTCGCAGTCCAGGGTGATGGTGAACTCGCCCAGGGTTTTCAGATCAACAGCCGCGCGCAGCGCACGGGCAATCAGACGCTGAATTTCCATGGTACGGCCACCCTGTTTACCTTTCGCCGCTTCGCGGGCGTTACGGGTGTGGGTGGAGCGTGGCAGCATGCCGTACTCAGCAGTGATCCAGCCCTGACCCTGGCCTTTCAGAAAGCGCGGTACGCCCTCTTCAATGGAGGCGGTGCACAGGACTTTGGTGTCACCAAATTCAACAAGCACGGAACCTTCAGCGTGTTTTGTATAGTTACGGGTCAGGGTGACGGGGCGCACCTGGTTGGCGCTACGACCTGATGGACGCATGATGATATCTCCGGCTTGAAACGAATGTGGCTGCGCATTATACGGATTAAACGCGCTTATTCCTATCCTGAGAAAGCCCCGAAAGCTATAATCCCCCCATCTCTCCTCTGAAAACGGAAAAGTCTATGATCCGCAGTATGACCGCCTACGCCCGCCGTGAAATCAAGGGTAGCTGGGGCAGCGCTACCTGGGAAATGCGCTCGGTAAACCAACGCTATCTTGAAACCTATTTCCGTATGCCAGAACAGTTCCGCAGCCTTGAGCCTGTCGTGCGTGAGCGTATCCGCGCTCGCCTGACCCGCGGAAAGATTGAATGCAACCTGCGTTTTGAGCCCGATGCGAGCGCGCAAGGTGAGCTGATCCTGAACGAGAAACTGGCTAAACAGCTGGTGAACGCCGCTAACTGGGTCAAAATGCAGAGCGACGAAGGCGAAATCAACCCGGTAGATATTCTGCGCTGGCCTGGCGTGATGGCGGCAGGCGAACAGGATCTGGACGCCATTACCGCTGAGATCCTTACCGCGCTGGACAGCACGCTGGACGACTTCATTTTAGCCCGTGAAACCGAAGGTCAGGCGTTGAAAGCGCTGATCGAGCAACGCCTGGAAGGCGTAAGCGGCGAGGTGGCGAAAGTCCGCGCCCATATGCCGGAGATCCTGCAGTGGCAGCGTGAGCGTCTGGTCGCCAAACTGGAAGATGCCGAAGTCCAGCTGGAAAACAACCGTCTCGAACAGGAACTGGTGCTGATGGCCCAGCGTATTGACGTGGCGGAAGAACTGGATCGTCTGGAAGCGCACGTCAAAGAGACCTACAACATCCTGAAGAAGAAAGAGGCCGTGGGCCGTCGTCTCGACTTTATGATGCAGGAATTCAACCGCGAGTCGAACACGCTGGCATCCAAGTCTATCAACGCCGAAGTCACTAACTCTGCGATTGAACTGAAGGTGCTTATTGAGCAGATGCGCGAACAGATTCAGAATATCGAATAAACATTAGCGCGCGTTTTTCGCTATTAATGGTCCCGCTAAGGGACCATTGTCAATTAACGGCTTTAAGTATGTCCTGAATCCCACCTGCGCATCAGAATATAAGAACTCCTTTCCTATTTTTGTTAGAATGCACGCCGCACTCAATATTCTTATCTTTCCTCTCAGGAAACATAATGGCAAACATCAACTTATCCTTAGAGGAAACCTCCAGCCTATCAATTGACCGCGATTTCCGGCAGGACATTAACCTGCTGCGCGGAATAGCCATTCTTTCTGTAGTGTTTTATCACTTTACTGCCACCCTGCTGCCCGGCGGTTTCGCTGGCGTGGATGTGTTTTTCGTTATCTCCGGCTTCTTGATGACCAAAATCATCGCCACAGGCCTTGAGCGAAATAGCTTCAACCTTATTCAGTTTTATGCCGCGCGCTGTAAAAGAATAATTCCCGCGCTGCTGGCGATGTGTCTGATTGTCGCCGCGACGACCTTTTTCTGGTTGCCAACAAATGAGTACCAAAAACTCGGAAATTATATTGGCTATGCTGCCTTATTTATATCCAATCTGAAACTTAACAAAGAGTCCGGGGACTATTTTTCCCTCGACTCCCATGAAAACTGGTTTTTACATACCTGGTCATTGTCCGTCGAATGGCAATTTTACCTGGTATTACCCTTCATTATGATGGGGCTCTATCCCCTCAGGAAAAAACTGAACACCGGCTTATGCCTGGCCATACTCACCGTTGCGTCGTTTATCGTGAGTGTCACCCACACGCCCAACGCTGCGGCCACCAGCTTCTACCTGATGCCTTATCGCGCCTGGGAGATGTTGTGCGGTGGGCTGGTGTGGTATGCCTCGCAGCGCTTTGTGATGCCGTTGATGCTTCGCCCGGTTGCGGCAATTGCGGGTTACGCGCTGATCCTGCTTTCTCTCTTTTTCATCACCGCTGAGCATGCCTGGCCAGGACCGCTGACCTTACTGCCCGTCGTGGGCGCGATGCTGGCGATTTATAGCGACTACCAGCCGCTGGTGAGCCTGTTCGACCGTAATTTTCGCTGGGCGGGGCTGAGCTCGTACTCCGTCTACTTATGGCACTGGCCTGTGGCGGTGGTTCTGCTCTACTGCGGAAAGCAGCATAACGGGCTGTGGGTCATGAGCGCGATTGCGCTCTCTTTCGCCGTCGGCTGGCTGTCGTGGGTGCTGATTGAGCAACCCGGCAAAAATTACCTTAGCCAGCGTTCAAGCCGCGCTTTCTGGTTGATCCTCTTTGCTTGCGTAGGTGTCGCCTGGCTGTTCAGCTATCTGGTGAAAAACCAGATCGTAGTCAGCCAGCCCGACCCGCTCGTCAACAAAATCGCGCTGGAAGCCACCAACAAAAACTATGCTGCCAATCCTAAAACGCACCTGAGCACTTATGGCACAGGTGAGCCTGCAGCCATCATCATTGGCGACAGCCATGCGGAAGCCACCGCAACCGCGCTGGCAGAAGCAGCGCAAGGTAAAGGCTCTGTTGTCGGGATCACCTACTCTGGCTGTCCGACGCTGGCGAGGGGCGAGCTGGGGGCGCGCAATCGATGCGGGGAATTTAACCGCTCTCTCCCTTCAAGGCTGAAGGATTACGCGCCGGACGTACCGGTGGTGATCGTGAACCGCCTGACGCACTATGCCGAAAAGCAGCTTGTCACCTTCGGGGCCGGGCAGCAAAACAAGCAGGACTACCTGCGTCAGTACTCTGATGCCATCGTTGATATGGCATGCTCGCTCAACAGTACGCGTCCTGTTTATCTGGTGAATCCGATCCCCGAGATGACGCAAAATGTTCCCCGCACGTTATCTCATCGCCTGATGACCGGCAAAACCACGCACGACTTATCCATACCCGTCGCGACTTACGCCAAACAAAACGCCGTTATTTTGCAGGCGCAGGCGCGGGCGGCAAAACAGTGTGGCGTTCAGGTGCTCGATCCCACCGCCTGGCTCTGTACCGCGGGCCGCTGCATGGGCAGTAAGAATTTACAACCGTGGTATTTCGACGATAACCACCTTAGCGAAACCGGGAATAAGATGCTGGTGCCAATGTTCCGGCAGATTTTTAGCCCCCAGTAGCGTTAAAGGCCAAATTTATCTAATGCGATATTTGCTCCAAAAACAGTACATCGCCCTCTTTAAGCTAAAGTGCCATTAGATAATCTAAGGCATATTTACTCGCACAAGAAAATCTAAATCGTGAGCCAGAGCACAAAGCGTTACCCTGACGCTCTTATTTCTGGGGGTAACATGCTGCTGCATATCCTGTATCTGATCGGTATCACCGCTGAAGCCATGACCGGCGCCCTCGCCGCCGGACGTCGTCGTATGGACACCTTCGGCGTCATTATTATTGCCACTGCCACGGCGCTGGGTGGCGGCTCCGTCCGGGATATCCTGCTGGGCCACTATCCGCTCGGCTGGGTCAAAAACCCTGAGTACGTCATTATTGTGGCAACGGCAGCCGTGCTAACTACGATTGTGGCTCCGGTGATGCCTCATCTGCGCCGCTTGTTCCTGGTGCTTGATGCGCTTGGACTGATTGTTTTCTCCATCATTGGTGCACAAATTGCTCTCGATATGGGTGAAGGCCCGGTTATCGCCATCATTGCTGCCGTGATCACGGGTGTGTTTGGCGGGGTACTGCGCGATATGTTTTGCAAACGTATCCCGCTGGTTTTCCAAAAGGAACTGTATGCCGGCATCTCCTTTGCCGCCGCAGTGCTTTATGTTGCCTTGCAGCACTATGTCACTAACCACGATGTGGTGGTTATCTCCACGCTGCTGTTTGGTTTCACGGCGCGCATGCTCGCATTGCGCCTGAAGCTTGGCCTGCCCGTTTTTCATTACAAACACAATGCGCATTAATATCTGAACCTGTTAATGCGCTGAGCGATATAGTCAGAACGGTTATACGCGTTCCATGTCCTTATCATGCTCCCGCCGGGCAGGAGCCGGATTATCAGTTACTAGAATAGTTGTAACCGTAGTGATGATAGCCATAGCCGTAAGCGTTGCTTGCCCGCTTAATAACGCCGTTCAGAATCACCCCTTTGGTATTGACGCCGCTCTGCTCCAGACGTTGTACACAGACCTGCATCTCCTTCACGCTGTTCATCCCAAAGCGGGCGACCAGCAGCGTGGTGCCTGCGCGACGGCCGACTACCGCTGCGTCGGTGACCGCCAGGATCGGCGGAGTATCAATAATCACCAGATCGTAGCGTTCGTTCGCCCAATCCAGCAGCTGCTGGAAACGCGCGTGCATTAGAAGCTCCGCCGGATTAGGCGGGATCTGCCCGCGCACGATGATATCGAATCCGCCTTGATCGAAGCTCTGAACGCCCTGCGTATACTCTGCTTTGCCGGACAACATCTCCGACAAGCCGCAGGTATTGTCGAGCTTAAACAGATCATGGGCATACCCGCGGCGCATATCCGCATCAATATAGAGCACTTTCTGGCCCGCCTGCGCCACGACTGCCGCCAGGGTACTGCTGACAAACGTTTTCCCGCTGTCCGGCGTGGCACCAGAGATCATCAGTATATTGTTCGCTGACTCCATCATTGCGAAATGTAGGCTGGTGCGCAGGCCGCGAATCGCCTCTACCGAGAGATCAACAGGGTTATCCGTCGCCAGGAAGGGGATATTTTTTTTCTTATGGCGCAGGGCCGGGGATATAAAGCCTTTTTTGCGCAAACGTATCTTTTTAGCCAGCCATTCCGACAGCGGCACGGTGGCATAAACGTTAATCCCGTGCTCCTCCAACTGCTCTGGCGTTTCAATGCCCATACGCAGCATACTGCGCGCCAGGATCCAGCCTGTGGAGACCATTAAACCCAGAATAACTCCCAGAAAGACGATCATTGCTTTTTTCGGCTTGATCGGCTGCGGCCGGGTCACAGCCGGATCGATAATGCGTACGTTACCAATCGCGCTCGATTGGGCGATACTCAGCTCCTGCTCGCGGTTAAGCAGCTGCTGGTAGATGACGCGTCCCGACTCCACATCGCGGCTCAGGCGCAATACCTCCTGCTGGGTGGCCGGCATGGACGATACCCGTTTATTCAGGCGATTCTTTTCCTGCTCCAGCGTCTGGCGTTTCTCAATCAGCGCCCGGTAAGTGGGGTGATCTTTTTTGTAGAGCTGAGAAATTTCCGCTTCCCGGAAGGTCAGTTCATTGAGCTGATTGTCTGCATTCACAATCTGCTCCAGCACCGCTTTTGCCTCCAGGTTAAGGTCAACGGAGTCGTTTTGCTGACGATAGCGGTTGAGCTTCTCCTCGGCCTGATCCAACTCGCCGCGCACCTGTGGAAGCTGCTGCTTCAGAAATTGCAGGCTTTTCGCATCCTGCGCCGCCTGGCGAGCCACGTTCTGGTGCAAATAATTGTCGGCGATGCAGTTAAGCACGCGGGCCATCTCATCGGGATCTTCCCCCGTGATGGTCAGGCCAAGCATCCCACTATCCTTGCTGCGCTCGCCCACGGTAAAGCGCAGCTGTAGCGCGTCAATAGCTTCCAGCTCACTCAACCGTGTAATCGTAAATTGGGTACCCGGCTTCGCCTGGATATCGGCAATTTTAATGGCGATATTCGCCGCGCTCAGCTGCTGTCCCACGACGCCCTGTAACGTCACGTTATCCCCTTCCAGCTGATAGTGGCCCTTCTCGCCGACGGTCAACTTCAGCTTTTGCGCCCGGCCAGCGACAGGAGGGAGATTGAGCATGCTGATATCGACGATGCCAGGCTGCTGGCCGGTGAGCCGCGCCCAGCCGCGTCCGACAACGGGAAAATAGTTTTCGCTCACCTTCGTGCGCAGGTTCAGGTCATCAATCGTTTTACCGAGGATCATTCGCGACTGTAGAAGCTGAAGCTCCGGCGCCGACTCCGGCGAGGAGTCAGGGATAAGCTCACTAAGATTACTGAGTAGCGCGTTGCCCTGTTTCTGTTCCACCTGTATCAGCGCATCGGCCTGATAAACCGGCGTGGCAAAGAGCACATAAAGCAGCGCTGCCAGCGTGAACAGCGCGGTAAGGGTGAGAATAAACTTTCGATGGTCGAACAACTCACCAAACAGACGCACCAGATCGATCTCGTTATTCGCGGCAGACGCATCATGGGTGTGAAGAGTATTTGTTGACATAAAACGTGACTATCCCGTGTGATTAACTGAGCCGTTTTGCCCATTCCTGACTGGCCTGCTCCAGCAGCCCATAAACATGTTCAAATGCGTCCCGGTTTTTACGGTAGGGGTCCGGGATCTCTTTTCTGCCTGTCCAGTGACCGAAGAGCATCATTTTGCCGCGCGCCTCCGGTGCGATAGCCGTGACCTGCTCAATATGTTCCAGCTCCATCGCCAGAATTAGATCGTAGTCGCGCACCATGGCGGGGGTGAGCCTGCGCGCAACGTGGCCCTCCAGCAGAGTGCCGCGTTCGGCGGCAATCTCTGTCGCCTGCGAATCGGCAGTGTGCCCTTCCAGGCCACAAATTCCCGCTGAATCGACCCGGGTGGCGGGCAGCAGCCGACGCAGCAACCGTTCTCCGATGGGGGAGCGGCAGATATTGCCGGTACAGATCACCAGGATGGCGTTAAAGGTTAATTTGGCCATGTTCTGATATATCTCCCTGTTTCAGTCAGGTCATGTACGCCGGTAATGGTCGGTACAAGTTGAGAGATCACACGGTTCCAGCGCACCAGCGGCGTGGTGGTGACATAAACGATGTCGTAAGGCTCCAGCTGAAATTCGGTGCTCAGTACCATCGCGGTGGCATCCCTGGCGTTCAACTGGTAGACGTTGGCGATTTTACCGTTCTGCTTGCCCTGCAACGGACGAATCACAAAGATACCCGTGGCGTCGGCCATTTCCTGATTCACACCCTGTACATTACCCAGCGCTTCTGCCAGCGTCATGCCGCTACGGTCCATCTTCAGGGTGCTCTGTTTACCCACCTCGCCCATGACAAACACTTTCAGGTCGTCATTACGCGGAATGAAGAGAATATCGCCCGGATAGAGGAGTTTGTTCTGGGTGAGATCACCGCGCTGCATCAGCGCGTAGAGAGAAATGTGCGTATCCTTGCCGTTGTGGGTCAGCACCACGTGACGCCAGTCCGCCTCCGACGTCAGGCCTCCTGCCGCATTGATCGCATCCATTATCGTCAGCGGAATGTTGGTGATGGGCTGCTGGCCCGACTTAGCCACTTCGCCCGTCACGTAGGCTTTTTGCGAGCGGAACGCCGCCACGCTGACATCCACCTGCGGGCTCTCAATCACCGAGTCCAGCCGGGCGGCGATCTCATCGCGCACCTGGGCCAGCGTTTTGCCGACAACGTAGATTTTGCCGATATAGGGATAGAAGATCGTACCATCGGCATTCACCCAGTTGCCCGTATCGCTGGCGCTACGGTACTGGCCTGCAGGAGTGGTCAGCTCCGGGTGATCCCAGACGGTAACCATCAGCACGTCGCCAACGCCGATGTGGTATTGATAACTCTGGAGCTGGCGATCCAGTCCAGGATTGGCGCGGGAGTCGACTTTACCAGGCAGCAACTGCTCGACCAGCCCCGGCGTGAGCGGATAGACGTTGACCATCTTATCCAGGTCGTAATTGCTGTCAGGCAGATCGATAATATCTTTGCCGTGGGTGCTGAGTCCTTGGCCCGGCAAGATAGTACAACCGCTTAACGCCACCATGGACAACGCGAGCACGGAAAATTTAAAGTTTTTCATTCAGGAAAATCATCTGGTTAAGTAATGCATGTTTCATCCGGTACTACTGCCCTACCGGGGTTTCGCGTTCTGACGTCATGTCATAGAGCCGATATTTACGGCCTAACATCTGGCCGCCATCACGCGTGAGGGGCGTCCACGAGACTACTGCCCGGTTGCGATTTGGGCCGATCGTCATCAGATCGAGCGGGATCGAGATATAGAAGCCTTTGCTAAAGCCACCTTCGCCATAATCGTCTTTCGAGACGTTCGTCAGTGCCGCCCAGACGCCTACCGTCACGCCGCTGTCGAATCGCTTCGCGACGTCGAGGGTGGTACCTTTATCCTTCGCCAGGTATTGCCCGACGCTCAGCTTCATCAGCACGCTGTTGAGCTTTGCCGGGTTCCAGTAGGCGGTGATAAATCCTGTAGGCACGCTGTAATCGGTAAAGCGCATCATGTCGTCCCAGTCGCGCTGTTTGACGTAGTTCGCATCAATGCCCAGCGCCCAGTCACTATCCAGCGGGCGCCAAAGCGCCTCTGCCCCCACGCCGCCGTACATGGTTTCGAGGTAGCCGCCATAAATTTGGGCATATAAGCCGTGCCCCAACGCATCGACATAGTTGGTCTGCAAGTTATTGATGTAGATATCATTGCTGACATAATCGCGAATATGGGTTCTGACGCGCGGCAGGCTGGAGTCCGCAGGAAGTAGCGAGGATTTGAACTTGTCGTAGTTGTTATAGAGGTTGGCGAACACGCCGCCGTCGAGCAGCAGATGATCGGTCAGCCAGTAGTTGGCGCTGGCCATCACCCCCACCTGGAACATATAGAAATCTTCTGGACCACCCAGCGACTGCGCCAGCGTCGGTTTGAAGCTGTAGCTAAAGCGATCGGCGCGAATACGGTAGCCTCGCCCGAATGCTGTGGTATCAACAGGCTCGACGCGCTGCTGCTTGAGCATCTCCTCCTGGCCGAGCGGCTGCCCCGCCAGCCGTTTGCGCAGGCTAGCGACATCGGTTTGCGTCGTGACCAGCGGCAGATGGTCATGCTGCTGGGTGATACTGATCGTGTCGACCCCTTCGGGCAGGTTATTGATCAGAATACGGTTGGCGCGGTCCACCGCTTCGCGCGGATCGCGATAGCGATACTGCTCGCCGGTCATGTATAAAGTGTTGCCGTGCTGAAGGATCTCCGGCGCATCAAAGCCTGCGTTGTACTTAAGCGCGGTGAGCTGGTTTGCCGCCGAGGTATAGTTGAGCGTCTCGCCTGCCGGTGCCGGTTGCCAGGCCGGTTTTGGGTTATCACGTAGCGCGGGGCGCAGGTCGTTGAAGTTGGTCCGTAGGGTAAAACCAAACATCAGCGTATTGCCACGTTCATAGCTGAGATTGAGCTCGGCCCAGTCGGCAACGCGATAGACTGCCCCCACGTTGATATGGCTCGACTGCTTAAGGGAGCCAGCAAAATCATCGGCATAGTTGTTGCCGTCATACTCCAGCTTCAGGCGCAGAGGCTGCCAGGGTGTCTGATACTGTAGGCCGCCAAACAGCGACGCTGGACCACGAAACATATCGCTAAAGCTGATATCCCCGGCATCATGCGACTCGCCGCGGGTGCAATACTTATTGTTGTCGTGGCAAAGCGGGTTGCCCACGTTGTCGCTATTACCGGGATATCCCCAGGCTATTCCAAAGGTAAAATCGACCGGGCCGGCCATTTTGCTGGCAACCCAATATTCACCGTCGAACAGGCCGGTGCCCGCAATATCGCGCTTGCCGAGCGCCACCTGCGGCAGGCTGTAGCCCTCTTCCCACAGACGAACCTTAAAGTCGAACGACTTATCCTTGTAGCTTTGATCGCCGCTGAAATCCTCGTCGCTGCTGTATTTGCGGGTGCGGACGTCGGTATAACGAATCGTCCCCTCCAGCCACGGGAAGAGCACGACAGAAGAGGAGTAAAAACGATACTGATCGTTATCGCGGTAGTTGACGCTAAATTCTCCCTCTCTGCCAAAGCGCGCATCGGGCATTTGCATCAGGCCGGTGCCGCCAAAGTCAGACTGCGAAGGTCCAGTGGGATCGGGCCAGGTACGCAGCTCCGCGTGGCAGGCAGAAGAGATCGCCAGAGCAAGGCCGCTCAGTAAAAAAAGTTTGTTCATTAGTCAGGTATCCGCCGCGTCAGGAGCGCAACGATTTGCTCATTCAGCCCGGTAAAATCGTCCGGTACCGCCCGGGGTTCAAAACCCACCCACAAAACAGCGCCCGGCTCTGCTTCAATATGGCGTGCGTTCCAGTACGCCACTGGCGCAACAACCGTACTGCCGTCAGGATCGATAACGGTCACGTTATTCCTGTCGGCTCCGGCCAGCCGGGGCTGCCCCTGTAAGTAATCCCGAATGCTTGCGCCCGGTCGCCAGGCCAGTTTTCCTGGTGTTGCGACCGCCCCCATCAGCGTGACGGTGCGGGGTGCAGGCGAGAGCCACAAATCGTAACGGCCTATCAGGGGACGATCGCCGTGGGCGTCGGTACGCACTGCGTCTGGATCGAGGCTGACAAACTGCCGCCCGACGATCCGCAGGGATTGAATCTGTGCAGCGACAGCGCGAACGGTCGCGCTCCGCTCGTCATCGGCACGATTCTGCCAGGCTGAAAGCGACGCCAGAACCTGCTGTTGCGTCTGTTGCGCGCGCAGCGTGGCGGAAGGGGTTGCGATCGCAGCGCCTTGCCACCAGACGTTGTTCAGCTGCGGCTGGGTAACCAGTTGCAAGAGCGTGTCGGCCTGTCCGGCAGACCACGTTTTTCCCGGCTGATGCACGGTAACGACGCTTGCACATAAGGCGGACAGGCTGAAGAGTGATAGCCCTACGCCAGGTAACCATTTTCTAAGACTGTTCATGGGGCGGGCTTCAACATCGTCATGGCAACAGGTAATACGCCAGCGCCGAGCATCTGTACACTCTGGCGTACCTGACCGGTAGCGGAATCAATCCAGAAGGTGTTATGCCAGCGACGATCGAGGCCGTCGGCCTGCACCGTCTCCTGCCAGACCTGACAACGTAGCGTGTTTCCGGCAATGGTCAGGTTTTCTGTCCCGCTCAGGGAGAAGCGCGAGGTCAGATGTGCGGAGCGATAACGCTCCTCTTCCTGCCAGCGCACATCCCGCGACCACTCGCTGCCGTCGTGGAGTTGCTGCGCGTGGCGCAGCGGATCTTGCCCGAGGTTGGACACCTCAAGCAGGTTATAAGAGAGCTTCAGCGTGTGGATAAGGCGACCGTTATGCGTGACGATCATCGCCCTATCCTGCGATAACCATTTACTGTTTCCCTGTTCGATATATCCGAGAACCACCAGGATCCTCGGACCATTATCAAGACGCAGGTACATGGTTGAGTAAGGGAGCGCCTGAATCTGCCCGTCCGTTACCGTCACATCCTGACGCCCGGCCAGGCTGGTGTTAAAGGTCTCGATGATGCTCTGCTGACTCGGCGTACATCCCTGGATCGGCAGAATCATGATGAGCAGAATAAGCAGTCTCACCAGAAATCCTTTATTGAATAACATCAGAATCAATTAAATACCCGGCTTTGATGTCGCCACCGGGTCAAGTAGTTGCGCTGTTCAGCGGAAGGCTATATCGCCTTGCGCACCAGCCTTAGCGGGTAACTGTCGTCGTGGAAGTACCGTTGCCTGAGTCATCGCCACTATCGCTTGCCGCAACAACGGCTAACGTCGCTACACCGGCAATCGCAGCGGTGGTGACAACAGCGGTCGTTCCAATCGCACCTGCTGCCAGCCCCCCCGTGGTGCCAGCGGTAGTTCCCACCATTGTCCCGGTCGTCGCTCCGGTTGTTGTCCCGGTCGCTGTACCGGTTGTCGTTCCAGTCGCTGTACCAATTGTTGTTCCGGTCGGCGTTCCGCCTGTTGCTGCGCTGGCGCTACCAGCTTCGGTGGTTGCCCCCATAGCAGGTAGCGCAGCCGCCAGCGTGAGTGCCGTCAGCACTGTACAAAGTGTCTTTTTCATTTTTGTTCCTCATTCCAATGAAGGAAAAGATGAGCGCCTGGAAACCAGGCCTCAGTTGACGGGCATAAAGCCCGGGGCTGAATCCCGGCCCGACAGGGACGGGAAATCATCCATGCAAAAGCCCTGAGCTCTGAATACCAGCGCACATAAACCGTCAGGGTATATTTAGATACCCTTAATTGCTTCAATTGGAGTTCAGATAGTTAACTCCCTCACGGGGCGCCAAAATAAAGAAAAACGCAGAGGTGATACAAATTTCACCCCAGCGGTAACCACCTTAATAATTTCAGATAAGATAATTCTTATGATAATTTGACGCAATGATTTCCGGCAGAATAAATATGACTAATTGTTAATTTAGAAAACTCTCTACATATTAATAATGAAATGATTAAGTCAATGAAATAATAAACAATAACCGGCTTAATACCAAGGCACCCGCCCAATATTATCTTCATTTCAGGCTATTATTATTGATTAACAATGATTGAGATCAAATAATCTAATTTCTGAAAGAGGGTGCAGGAATAAGATTTCCTCAAAATATATTTACTGTGAATAGTTTATTCATATTCATATCTATTATGTATATTAAACCCCTTATCATAAATACGCGTTTTAACAACTGCGGAATAGTGCACCCTTGCTAGTCTGTTCAGGAGCGCACGCAGATTAAAATCCACCGATGTGCTGTGCGGCCAGCCACCTCGCCAGCGCTTCAATCTGGGGCTGATGCAGCCAGTTTACGATCTGGCGGGCCTTCTCCTCCCCGGTACCAGGCAGCAACCGCCACTCCGCTTCGTTTCGCTGAATTAGCGCCTGCCAGGAGCGATCCCCTGCCGCCTTCAGCGTCGACCGGGCCAACGGTATTCCCATTGCAGCGATCCAGCGGATAAAAGGACGCTCCCGCGCCAGGTTAAACTGATGCCATAGCGCAGCGCCATGCGTTGCCGATATCCCCGGCGTCGCAGTGAGCTGAGCTTGTGTGAGCTGTAGCCAGGAGAAGAGATGCTCAAACCGATGCGTCTGATAGAGGGTACGCCATCCCGACTCGCCCATTCCTTTGATATCTAATGCCTGGCTAGAGCTTAGCCACATCAGCCGGGCAAAAAATTGCTCCATGCATTCCGGGGAGGCGTAGAAACAGGTTAAGCTGTTGTAGCGCGATGAGGGCGGCTGCGGTTTACGGCGATCCACATTGCGCCACACCACCTTATCCAGCCGGGGAATACCTTGTCCCGCCAGGCTTATCAGCACCTGATCTCCGGGGGCAATATCCAGCATCTGCCAGCGGTTGACCGACCCCAGGCTAACGCGCTGTACACGTTTATCATCGAGCATAAGCGGCTCAAGCTGCGCAATCGCGCTGATCCGTCCGGTACGGCCAACGGTAAAGTGAATGGCTTTGACTTCCGTCACCTGGGCCACAGGAGGATATTTCCACGCGATAACCCAGTTCCCTTCTCCCGGCAGCCACTGCTCACCCGGCGGCTCTGCCGAGGCGCGAACCACGATGCCATCCGTGGCGAAGGGTAACGAAGCCTTAAACCAGACCGCCCGCTGCGCCTCCACGTCAGCCGCGTTTTTAACCGGCAGGGTATAGCGCGCAGTCAGGGTAAAACCTGCCTCCGCCAGCGCGGAAAGGCGTGCTTTCATCATTTTTGGGCCGTTCGGCCAGGCCCAGATAAAAATACCTGTCTGCTTCAGCGCTGCGGGATCGGTCGCGCGCATCATCGCTCCCGCCACCTTCGCACGCGCATTCATACCACCCATCTGCTGTTGGATATGCCCCTCGCGCAGCAGAAAAAGTTCACCCTGCAACACGCTGTTGGCAAGCGGCCCGCCCAGCGTTTGCGGGATAGCGGGGATCATTCGCGCCTGTGCCGTCCAATCTTCTCCCTGTAGTCCGTCGCCCCGGCTGATCGCCTGCGCCAGCTTGCCGTATTTGTAGACCAAGGTGACCGCTACACCATCCACCTTTGGCTGCACCCAGAGATCCTGCTGCGCCGCCATCCAGCGGCTAAGCGCCTGCTGGCTTTCTACCTTATGCACGCCGGTATGGGCGAAGGGGTGCTTCACCGTCCCGCTGGTGGCAGGGAGATCGTTGTGCAGCAGCTCATCGTGAAAACAGCGCTGCCACTGTTTTAATCGGGCGTTAAGCCTGTCGTAAACATCGTCGCTCACCTCGCTGCTGCCCTGCTTCCAGTAAGCATCATTCCAGCGGGTCAGCTGCGCCTTCAAGGCCGCGATCTCCTGCCCGGCCTTCGACGGTGACCAGACAGGGCAGATTGCTATCGCCCCGCTGCTTAAGAAGAACATCAGTATGCTTATCCATCTCACCATTAGTATCCCTCCCTGTTTTGCGAAGGGTATACCCTGCCCGGATACCGCAGACCAGCAGCAAAAAGGCATTTTACGAGCGTGCTTCAGCACGTTGTTTTTGTTGCAGCAGAAAGAAGTTAAAACCGGAAAAAGATACGCAAAAATCAACCGGAATGCGGAAAAAGTGTGACAAAGGCTACGTCACGAAGCGGCGACGTGTATAATAAGCCCGTATGTAGGACTTTCTTCGCTAACACATACAAAAGACTCTCATGGCTCAAGGCACGCTTTATATTGTTTCTGCCCCAAGTGGCGCGGGTAAATCCAGCCTGATTCAGGCGCTGTTAAAAACCCAACCGTTGTACGATACGCAGGTTTCTGTTTCTCACACCACACGCGCGCCGCGTCCGGGTGAAGTACACGGTGAACACTATTTCTTTGTCGATCACGACGAATTCAGAACGATGATTGGCAGAGATGCGTTTCTTGAACACGCTGAGGTCTTCGGTAACTATTACGGCACCTCGCGTGAAACCATCGAGCAAGTGCTGTCGACCGGCGTAAACGTATTCCTGGATATCGACTGGCAGGGCGCGCAGCAGATTCGCCAGAAAATGCCCGATTCACGCAGCATTTTTATTTTGCCGCCATCGAAAGATGAGCTGGATCGCCGTCTCCGTGGTCGCGGCCAGGATAGCGAAGAGGTTATCGCAAAACGTATGGCCCAGGCAGTTGCGGAAATGAGCCATTACGCCGAATATGATTACCTGATTGTGAATGATGATTTTGACGCCGCCCTGAGCGATCTCAAAACTATCCTTCGCGCCGAACGTCTGCGTATGAGCCGCCAGAAGCAGCGACATGACGCATTAATCACCAAACTGTTGGCAGACTGAACCCACATTCAGTATCATGCCCAGTCATTTCTTCATCTGTGGAGCATTTTAAGTATGGCACGCGTAACTGTTCAGGACGCTGTAGAGAAAATTGGTAACCGTTTTGACCTGGTGCTGGTCGCCGCGCGTCGCGCTCGTCAGATGCAGTCAGGCGGTAAAGATCCACTGGTACCGGAAGAAAACGATAAAACTACCGTTATCGCACTGCGCGAAATCGAAGAAGGTCTGATCAACAGCCAGATCCTCGATGTTCGTGAGCGCCAGGAGCAGCAAGAGCAGGAAGCCGCAGAACTGCAGGCCGTTACCGCCATTGCTGAAGGTCGTCGTTAATTAAACCTGCGGGTCGCCCTTGTATCTGTTTGAAAGCCTGAATCAACTGATTCAAACCTACCTGCCGGTAGATCAGATTAAACGTCTCCAGCAGGCGTATCTCGTTGCACGTGACGCTCACGAGGGTCAGACACGTTCAAGCGGTGAACCCTATATCACGCACCCGGTAGCGGTGGCCTGTATTCTGGCCGAGATGAAACTCGACTATGAAACACTGATGGCCGCCCTGCTGCATGACGTGATCGAAGATACCCCTGCCACCTACCAGGATATGGAACAGCTGTTTGGCAAAAGCGTTGCCGAACTGGTGGAAGGGGTCTCTAAGCTTGATAAGCTGAATTTCCGCGACAAGAAAGAGGCGCAGGCCGAAAACTTCCGCAAGATGATCATGGCGATGGTGCAGGATATCCGCGTCATTCTGATCAAACTCGCTGACCGTACCCACAATATGCGCACGCTGGGCTCGCTTCGCCCGGACAAACGTCGCCGTATTGCCCGTGAAACCCTCGAAATCTACAGCCCGCTGGCGCACCGTTTAGGTATTCATCACATTAAAACCGAGCTGGAAGAGCTGGGTTTTGAAGCGTTGTACCCGAACCGCTTCCGCGTGATTAAAGAGGTGGTGAAAGCCGCGCGTGGCAACCGTAAAGAGATGATTCAGAAGATCCTCTCGGAAATCGAAGGGCGTTTGCAGGAAGCCGGTATTCCCTGCCGCGTCAGCGGTCGCGAAAAGCATTTGTACTCCATCTACTGCAAAATGGTGCTCAAAGAGCAGCGTTTTCACTCGATCATGGATATCTACGCCTTCCGCGTGATCGTACATGACGCCGACACCTGTTATCGCGTGCTCGGTCAGATGCACAGCCTGTACAAGCCGCGTCCTGGCCGAATGAAAGACTATATCGCCATTCCAAAAGCGAACGGATATCAGTCTCTGCACACCTCGATGATTGGCCCGCACGGCGTGCCGGTTGAGGTGCAAATTCGTACCGAAGATATGGATCAGATGGCGGAGATGGGTGTTGCCGCACACTGGGCCTATAAAGAGCACGGCGAAACCAGCACTACCGCGCAAATCCGTGCCCAGCGCTGGATGCAGAGCCTGCTGGAGCTGCAACAGAGCGCCGGTAGCTCGTTTGAATTTATCGAGAGCGTTAAATCCGATCTCTTCCCGGATGAGATTTACGTTTTCACACCAGAAGGGCGCATTGTCGAGCTACCTGCTGGTGCCACGCCGGTCGACTTCGCCTACGCCGTGCATACCGATATCGGTCATGCCTGCGTGGGGGCACGTGTCGACAGGCAGCCTTACCCGCTGTCACAGCCATTGACCAGTGGCCAGACGGTGGAAATCATTACTGCCCCAGGCGCGCGTCCGAACGCGGCGTGGCTCAACTTTGTCGTGAGCTCGAAAGCGCGCGCCAAGATCCGTCAGCTGCTGAAGAACCTCAAACGCGATGACTCCGTCAGCCTGGGTCGTCGTCTGCTCAACCATGCGTTGGGGGGTAGCCGCAAGCTGGCTGAGATCCCGAAAGAGAGCATTCAGCACGAGCTGGAGCGTATGAAGCTCGCCTCGCTTGATGACCTGCTGGCAGAGATCGGTCTGGGTAACGCGATGAGCGTGGTGGTGGCGAAGAACCTGCAGCAGGGTGAAACCTCTGTGCCGCAGCCGTCATCAACCAGCCACGGTCATCTGCCGATCAAGGGTGCCGACGGCGTACTGATCACCTTTGCCAAGTGCTGCCGCCCTATCCCTGGCGATCCGATTATCGCCCACGTCAGCCCGGGTAAAGGTCTGGTAATCCATCACGAATCCTGTCGTAACATCCGCGGCTATCAGAAAGAGCCAGAGAAGTTTATGGCGGTCGAGTGGGATAAAGAGACCGAGCAAGAATTTATCACCGAGATCAAGGTAGATATGTTCAACCACCAGGGCGCGCTGGCGAACCTGACCGCGGCGATCAATACCGCCTCTTCCAATATTCATAGCCTGAATACCGAAGAGAAGGATGGCCGTGTCTACAGCGCCTTTATTCGTCTGACCGCGCGGGACCGTGTGCATCTGGCGAATATCATGCGTAAAATCCGCGTGATGGCTGACGTCATTAAAGTCACCCGTAACCGAAACTAGTTTTATGAACTCAACGCGTTATGCCCGGATCTGCGAAATGCTCGCCAGGCGTCAGCCCGATCTGACGGTGTGCATGGAGCAGGTGCATAAACCTCATAACGTTGCTGCTATCGTCCGTACCGCTGATGCCGTCGGCGTGCATGAAGTACACGCCGTCTGGAAGGGGACGCGGATGCGTCCTATGGCCTCGGCTGCCGCAGGCAGCAACAGCTGGGTACAGGTCAAAGCCCACAACACTATTGGCGAAGCCATTTCGCATCTGAAAGGGCGCGGCATGCAGATTCTGGCGACCCACCTTTCCGACAAAGCCGTCGATTTCCGTGAAATTGATTACACCCGCCCGACCTGCATTCTGATGGGCCAGGAGAAGACGGGGATCACCCAGGAAGCCTTAGATCTGGCGGATCAGGACATCATCATTCCGATGATCGGCATGGTGCAGTCGTTGAACGTCTCCGTGGCCTCCGCCCTCATTCTGTATGAAGCCCAGCGCCAGCGACAAAATGCCGGGATGTACAAACGCGAGAACAGCATGCTGCCGGACGATGAGCAGCAGCGCCTGCTGTTTGAAGGCGGTTATCCGGTGTTGGCCAGAGTGGCGAAGCAGAAAAAATTACCGTACCCCCACGTGAATCTGCAGGGCGAGATTGAAGCCGATGCGACGTGGTGGGCGACGATGCAGGCGGCGAAGTAAATCATGCAAGGCCGTCTGCTGGATGCTGTGCCGCTCAATTCCCTGACGGGCGTTGGCGCGGCCCAGAGCAGTAAACTGGCGAAAATCGGCCTGCATACTGTGCAGGATCTCCTTCTGCACCTCCCCCTGCGTTACGAAGACCGCACTCAGCTTTACCAGATTGGTGAACTCCTGCCTGGCATTTACGCCACCGTTGAAGGCGAAGTCCTGAACTGCAACATCACCTTCGGCGGTCGCCGGATGATGACCTGCCAGATCAGCGACGGCTCCGGCATCCTGACGATGCGCTTTTTTAACTTCAATGCGGCAATGAAAAACAGCCTCGCCACCGGACGACGGGTGCTGGCCTATGGCGAAGCCAAACGCGGGAAATATGGCGCAGAGATGATCCACCCGGAGTACCGCGTGCAGGGCGATCTCAGCACGCCGGAGATGCAGGAGACGCTGACGCCGGTCTACCCGACGACCGAAGGCGTTAAGCAGGCGACGCTGCGCAAGCTGACCGATCAGGCGCTGGAGCTGCTGGACACCTGCGCCATTGCCGAACTTCTGCCGCCGGAGCTGGCGCAGGGGATGATGAGCCTGCCGGATGCGTTGCGCACCCTGCATCGCCCGCCGCCCTCACTGCTGTTGAGCGATTTAGAGAGCGGGCAACACCCGGCGCAACGCCGTCTTATTCTCGAAGAGTTACTGGCGCACAACCTGAGCATGCTGGCCCTGCGCGCCGGGGCACAGCGTTTTCACGCCCTGCCGCTCCCGGCCCGTAACGAATTAAAAGAGAGGCTTCTGGCCTCGCTGCCGTTTAAACCTACCGGGGCGCAGGCCCGCGTAACCGCCGAGATCGAGCATGATATGGCGCTGGACGTGCCGATGATGCGCCTGGTGCAGGGTGATGTCGGCTCCGGCAAAACGCTGGTGGCCGCCCTGGCAGCATTACGCGCCATTGCCCACGGCAGACAGGTCGCCCTGATGGCGCCGACCGAGCTGCTGGCCGAGCAGCACGCCAACAATTTCCGCAGCTGGTTTGCGCCGCTGGGCGTGGAGGTGGGCTGGCTTGCCGGTAAACAAAAAGGTAAAGCGCGACAGGCGCAGCAGGAGGCGATTGCCAGCGGTCAGGTGCAGATGATTGTCGGCACCCATGCCATCTTTCAGGAGCAGGTGCAGTTCCACGGTCTGGCGCTGGTGATCATTGATGAGCAGCACCGCTTCGGCGTGCATCAGCGTCTGGCGCTGTGGGAGAAAGGGCTTCAGCAGGGTTATCATCCGCACCAGCTGATCATGACCGCCACGCCCATCCCCCGCACCCTGGCGATGACCGCCTATGCCGATCTCGACACCTCTGTTATCGACGAGCTGCCCCCGAGCCGCACGCCGGTGACCACCGTCGCCATCCCGGATACACGCCGCAGCGACATCATCGATCGCGTGCGCAACGCCTGCCTGCAGGAAGGGCGTCAGGCCTACTGGGTCTGTACGCTGATTGAAGAGTCCGACCTGCTGGAAGCCCAGGCGGCAGAAGCCACCTGGGAAGAGTTAAAGCTGGCCCTGCCGGAGCTGAACGTCGGGCTGGTACATGGCCGGATGAAACCTGCGGAAAAACAGGCGGTCATGCAGGCCTTCAAGCAGGGCGAACTGCATCTGCTGATTGCCACCACGGTGATTGAAGTGGGGGTGGACGTGCCTAACGCCAGCCTGATGATCATCGAAAACCCGGAACGTCTGGGTCTGGCGCAGCTGCACCAGCTGCGTGGCCGCGTCGGACGTGGCGCGGTGGCTTCGCACTGCGTATTGCTCTATAAAGCCCCGCTGTCGAAAACGGCGCAGAAGCGCCTGCAGGTATTACGCGACAGCAATGACGGCTTTGTGATTGCGCAACAGGATCTGGAGATCCGTGGGCCGGGAGAGTTGCTCGGCACCCGTCAGACCGGTAACGCCGAGTTTAAAGTGGCAGATTTACTGCGCGATCAGGGCATGATCCCCGAAGTTCAGCGTCTGGCACGCCATATTCATGAACGCTACCCCGAACAGGCGGCAGCGTTAATCGAGCGCTGGATGCCCGAGACCGAGCGCTACTCTAACGCCTGATCAGCCAAACATCGGCAGCATCAGGTAGAGTTTGATCACCAGCGCGTTGACGATATCAATAAAGAACGCCCCCACCATCGGCACCACCAGAAACGCCATATGCGACGGACCGAAGCGCTCGGTAATGGCCTGCATGTTGGCGATCGCCGTCGGCGTGGCCCCCAGACCAAAGCCGCAATGTCCGGCCGCCAGCACCGCCGCATCGTAGTTTTTACCCATCATCCGCCAGGTAACAAACATGGCATACAGGGCCATAAACAGGGTCTGCACGGCCAGAATGGCCAGCATCGGCAGCGCCAGCGAGGCCAGCTCCCACAGTTTAAGGCTCATCAGCGCCATCGCCAGGAACAGCGACAGGCAGACGTTGCCCAGTACCGAGACCGCCCGCTCAAAGACACGATAAAAGCCCATCAGCGCCAGGCCGTTGCTGAGGATCACCCCCACAAACAGCACGCAGACAAAGGTTGGCAGCTCCAGCACGGAACCTGCCAGCAGTTGCGCAATCACTTTACCCACCGTCAGGCAGATGGCGATCAGAGCGATGGTTTCGATCAGCACCAGAGAGGTGATCATGCGTCCGACGTCCGGCTTTTCAAACGCCGACGGCGTCATCTCATCGTCCGGGCAGCCGTTCGGGTTGGTGGAGCGCTTCACCAGATAGCGCGCGACCGGCCCGCCGATCAGGCCACCCAACACCAGCCCGAAGGTGGCGCAGGCCATTGCCACTTCGGTGGCATTCTGGAAGCCATAGCGTTCAACAAACAGCTTGCTCCAGGCCGCGCCGGTACCGTGACCGCCCGACAGGGTAATCGAACCGGCCAGCAGACCCATCAGTGGGTCCAGCCCCAGCAGCGACGCCATGCCGATGCCGATGGCGTTCTGCATCACCAGCAGGCCGACCACCACAATTAAAAACACCCCAAGCACCTTCCCGCCTGCCCGCAGGCTGGAGAGATTGGCGTTCAGGCCGATAGTGGCGAAAAAGGCCAGCATCAGCGGGTCTTTTAAGGTCATATCGAAGTTGATTTCCCAACCCATGCTTTTTTTCAGCACCAGCAGCGCAAGAGCGGCCAGCAATCCGCCCGCAACGGGCTCCGGGATGGTGTATTTTCTGAGGAAGGGGACGCTGTGAACCAGTTTACGGCCAAGCAGTAAAACGAGAGTTGCCGCAACGAGGGTCGACAACGTATCGAGATGAATCATAGTGGGCTCCTTTTAAGGCACGTGCTCCATCAACATGCGCGTTTTCCTTTGACGTTTGCGTGTTTTAAGCGCAACCGGGAGCAGGAGTGTAATGAACTTTGCCGCATCAGGACAGAAAAAGCCGTTCTGGACGGGTGAATTTATCTACGCTTTTTGTTGGCAATCGTTTGCTTTTCTCATCCACTCGGCTAAAATGCCCGCTTTTCCTCCAGGGGTTCGCAGCAGATGTCCGTTAACGCCATTGAACAGCAAGATGCGCAACCGATTGCGCAGCCGCAAAACAGTGAACTGATTTACCGTCTTGAAGACCGTCCGCCGCTGGCGCAGACCTTGTTTGCCGCCTGCCAGCATCTGCTGGCGATGTTTGTGGCCGTTATTACCCCAGCCCTGCTGATCTGTCAGGCTCTCGGTTTACCGGCGCAGGACACCCAGCACATTATCAGCATGTCACTGTTTGCTTCGGGCGTGGCCTCCATTATTCAGATTAAAGCCTGGGGGCCGGTGGGCTCCGGTCTGCTGTCGATTCAGGGCACCAGCTTTAACTTTGTTGCCCCGCTGATCATGGGCGGTACGGCGCTGAAAACCGGCGGCGCGGATGTACCTACCATGATGGCGGCGCTGTTCGGCACCCTGATGCTGGCAAGCTGCACCGAGATGGTGATCTCCCGCGTTCTGCACCTGGCGCGCCGCATTATTACCCCGCTGGTCTCCGGCGTAGTGGTAATGATTATCGGCCTGTCGCTGATTCAGGTGGGTCTGACCTCCATCGGCGGCGGCTACGCGGCGATGAACGACCACACCTTCGGCGCCCCGAAAAACCTGCTGCTGGCGGGCATCGTACTGGCAATCATTATTCTGCTTAACCGTCAGCGTAACCCGTACCTGCGCGTCGCCTCGCTGGTGATCGCCATGGCGGCTGGCTACCTGGCCGCCTGGGCGATGGGTATGCTGCCGCAGTCTGCCGCGCCGACCGACAGCCCGCTGATCATGGTGCCGACGCCGCTCTACTACGGCCTGGGCATTGACTGGAGCCTGCTGCTGCCGCTGATGCTGGTATTTATGATCACCTCACTGGAAACCATCGGCGACATTACCGCGACTTCTGACGTCTCTGAACAGCCGGTCTCTGGCCCGCTGTACATGAAGCGCCTGAAAGGCGGCGTCCTGGCCAACGGTCTGAACTCGTTTGTCTCCGCCGTGTTCAACACCTTCCCGAACTCCTGCTTCGGCCAGAACAACGGCGTAATCCAGCTGACCGGCGTTGCCAGCCGCTACGTGGGCTTTGTCGTGGCGCTGATGCTGGTTTTACTGGGCCTATTCCCGGCGGTGAGCGGCTTTGTGCAGCACATTCCTGAGCCGGTCCTGGGCGGCGCAACGCTGGTGATGTTTGGCACCATCGCGGCATCGGGCGTGCGTATCGTCTCCCGCGAGCCGCTGAACCGCCGCGCTATCATGATCATCGCCCTGTCGCTGGCAGTGGGTCTGGGTGTTTCTCAGCAGCCGCTGATCCTGCAGTTTGCCCCGGACTGGGTGAAGAACCTGCTCTCTTCCGGCATCGCCGCCGGTGGGATCACCGCTATCGTCCTGAACCTGATTTTCCCGCCAGAAAAGAACTGATCGCCTTTCACGGCAGCAGGCAACTGCTGCCGTGACACGTAATTACACCATTCCCGCCTTGAGCATTGCGTATAAATCGTGCATAACTCCTTTATGTTCGTTTTACGTGATGGAAGACCATGAAATTTATTGGAAAGCTTCTCGTCGGTATTCTGGCCGTTCTGCTTATTGCGATCCTCGCGCTCTATATCCTTGTACAAACCCGCTGGGGAGCGGCGCAGGTCAGCAGCTGGATCACGGTAAACACCGATTACGAACTCAATTTCGACCTGATGGATCACCGTTTCTCGTCGCCCACGCACCTGGTGCTGAAAAACGTCACCTTCGGGCGCGATGGCCAACCCGCGACGCTGGTCGCGAAGATGGTGGATATCGGCGTGAGCAGCCGTCAGCTCACCGATCCGCTGCACATGGATACCATCACCCTGTTTGACGGCACGCTGAACCTCTCGCCGCAGACCGCTCCTCTTCCCTTCCAGGCCGATCGCCTGCTGCTGAACAACATGGCGTTTAACAGCCCGAACACTGAATGGGATCTGAGCGCCCAGAAGGTAACCGGCGGCGTGCGCCCCTGGGACCCTGAAGCGGGCAACGTGTTGGGTAAAAAAGCGCAGATTCAGATCAGCGCCGGGTCGCTAACGCTGAACGGCGTACCGGCCAGCAACGTGCTGATTGAAGGTGAACTGAACGGTAAAGAGGTGGTGCTGACCACCATCGGCGCAGACATGGCCCGGGGCTCGCTCACCGGCACCGCGCGACGCGACGCCAACGGCGGCTGGAAGGTGGACAACATGCGCCTGAATGAGATCCGCCTGCAGAGCGATAAATCGCTGTCCGACTTTTTTGCCCCGATTACTACCCTGCCATCGTTGCAGATTGGCCGCCTCGACGTGACCGATGCCCGCCTGCAGGGGCCGGACTGGGCGGTCACCGATCTCGATTTAAACCTGCGCAACCTGACCCTCAGCCAGGGCGACTGGCAGAGCGAGGATGGCCGCCTGTCGATGAACGCCAGTGAATTTATCTACGGTTCACTGCATCTGTTCGACCCGATCCTGAACGCCGAATTCTCCCCGCAGGGGATCGCCCTGCGCCAGTTCACCTCACGCTGGGAAGGTGGGATGGTGCGCACCTCCGGCAACTGGTTGCGCAGCGGTAAAGCGCTGGTGCTGGATGATGTCGCCGTCGCCGGGCTGGAATACACCCTGCCGGAGAACTGGAAAACGCAGTGGATGACGACCCTGCCGGAATGGCTGCACAGCGTCACGCTGCGCAAATTCGGCCTGAGCCGGAACCTGGTGATCGATGTCGACGCCACCTTCCCGTGGCAGATCACCGCGCTCGACGGTTATGGCACCAACCTGCAACTGGCGAAAGATCGCGAGTGGGGGGTCTGGTCAGGCACTGCCACCCTGAACGGCGCGGCCGCCACCTTTAACCGTGTGGACGTGCGCCGTCCGTCGCTGACGCTTACCGCCAACGCCTCGACGATTGCCATCAATGAACTGAGCGCCTTTACCGAGAAAGGTATCCTGGAAGCGAAAGCCAGCGTGTCGCAGACCCCGGTGCGCCAGACTACCGTTAATCTGACCGGGCGCGGCGTGCCGTTGAACATCATCCAGCAGTGGGGCTGGCCAGCGCTGCCGGTGTCCGGCGACGGCAATCTTCAGCTCACCGCCAGCGGCAACGTGCAGAAAGATTCCCCGTTAAAACCGACGGTTAACGGCAGGCTGAATGCGGTAAATATGGATAAGCAACAGGTGACCCAGACGATGACGGGCGGGGCGGTGAATACGGTGGCACCACCACCCGCACCATAATGTGGGCCCGGTAAGCGTAGCGTTACCGGGCATCAGACCGTACTGCATTGCCGGGTGGCGGCTTCGCCTTACCCGGCCTACAAAACCCACAGCCTGCACGACCCGTAGGCCCGGTAAGCGCAGCGCCACCGGGCATCAGACCGCACGGCATTGCCGGGTGGCGGCTTCGCCTTACCCGGCCTACAAAACCCACAGCATGCACAATCCGTAGGCCCGGCAAGCTACGCGCCGCCGGGCATCAGACCGCACTGCATTGCCGGGTGGCGGCTTCGCCTTACCCGGCCTACAAAACCCACAGCATGCACGACCCGTAGGCCCGGTAAGCGCAGCGCCACCGGGCATCAGACCACGCTGCATTGCCGGGTGGCGGCTTCGCCTTACCCGGCCTACAAAACCCACAGCATGCACGACCCGTAGGCCCGGCAAGCACAGCGCCGCCGGGCATCAGACCGTACTGCATTGCCGGGTGGCGGCTTTGCCTTACCCGGCCTACAAAACCCACAGCATGCACGACCCGTAGGCCCGGCAAGCAACGCGCCGCCGGGCTTTTCCAGACGACTCAGAGGTGAACCACCACCTCATCCCCTTCGGCTTTCACCACCACGCCCCACTCGCTGCCGATGTTGGATGCGCCTTTCACGCTGCTAATCCGCTGCACATTGCGCAAACAGACCGACCAGCCCCTCGCCTCGCCGTTCCCTTTCAGGGTGAGCGTATCCCCGCTGCGCGTCGCGGTCAGGGTAAAGGCCACATCACCGTTAGCCGCAGGCACTTCGCTTATCGCCGTGGCGCCATCGTCCAGGTTAAACAGCTGGAAGGCGGTACCTTCGTTCCAGGCGTAGTCTGGCTTCTGGTCGTTGTTACCCAGCGCCAGCAGGGTGTTGTCGCGCACGTAGACCGGCAGGCTCTGGAAATCGTGCTGCTGTTTGTGCCAGCGGCTGCCCTGCAATTCGTCGTTATGCCACAGATGCGTCCAGCGCCCTTCCGGCAGGTAAAACTGCACGTCGCCCGCCTCGCTGAATACCGGCGCAACCATCACCGCATCGCCCAGCATATACTGACGGTCGAGATAGTCGCAGGCCGGATCGTCCGGGAACTCGAGCATCATCGCCCGCAGCATCGGCGTGCCGAACTCGCGGGCCAGCGCCGCCTGGCGATAGAGGTATGGCATCATCCGGCATTTCAGCTGAGTGAAGTGGCGCACCACATCGCAGGACTCGTCATCATACGCCCACGGCACCCGGTAGGATTTGCTGCCATGCAGGCGGCTGTGGCTGGAGAGCAGCCCGAACGCGCACCAGCGTTTGTAGACGTGCGCCGGGGCGGTGTTTTCGAACCCGCCGATATCGTGGCTCCAGAACCCAAATCCGGAGAGCCCGATCGACAGCCCGCCGCGCAGACTTTCGGCCATCGATTCATAGTTGGCGTAGCAGTCGCCGCCCCAGTGAACCGGGAACTGTTGCGCACCCACCGAGGCCGAGCGAGCAAACAGCACCGCCTCTTCCTCGCCCACCGTCTCTTTCAGCACGTTCCACACCAGCTCGTTGTAGATGTAGGCATAATGGTTGTGCATTTTCTGTGGATCGGAACCGTCGAACCACTGCACGTCGGTCGGGATGCGCTCGCCAAAGTCGGTTTTAAAGCAGTCGACGCCGATCTCCACCAGGCCTTTCAGCTTGTCGGCGTACCAGGCACAAGCCTCCGGATTGGTGAAGTCGTAGATCGCCAGCCCCGGCTGCCATTTATCCCACTGCCACAGGGAGCCATCCGGACGTTTCAGCAGATAGCCCTTCTCTTTCAGTTCTTTAAATACCGGGGATTTCTGCCCGATGTACGGATTGATCCACACGCAGACCTTGAGCCCTTTCTCCTTCAGGCGGCGGATCATCCCTTCCGGGTCCGGGAAGGTGACCGGGTCCCACTCGAAGTCGCACCACTGGAAGGCCTTCATCCAGAAGCAGTCGAAGTGGAAGACGTGCAGCGGCAGGTCGCGCTCCGCCATGCCGTCGATAAAGCTGTTCACCGTGGCTTCGTCGTAGTTGGTGGTGAACGAGGTGGTGAGCCACAGGCCGAACGACCACGCTGGCGGCAGCGCCGGACGCCCGGTGAACTGCGTATAGCGGTTGAGCACCTCTTTCGGCGTCGGGCCGTCGATGACGAAGTACTCCAGATATTCACCCTCGACGCTAAACTGCACCTTCGACACCTTCTCGGAGCCGATTTCAAAGGAGACGTTTTCCGGGTGGTTCACCAGCACGCCGTAGCCGCGGTTGGTGAGGTAGAACGGGATATTTTTGTACGACTGTTCGGTGCTGGTACCGCCGTCGCGGTTCCAGGTCTCGACCGTCTGGCCGTTGCGCACCAGGGCGGTAAAGCGCTCGCCCAGGCCGTAGACGGTTTCACCCACGCCCAGATCCAGACGCTCAAACATGTAGTTGCGATCGGTATTACCGTCCTGCACGTAGCCATTGTTTTTCAACTGGCTGCCGGTGATGCGCTGGCCGTCGCGGAAGAAATCCAGCGACCAGAACTCGCCTTTAGTGACGCGCACGCTGATGTTGCCGCTTTTCAGCTCGGCAAACTCCGCGTTGTTTTCAATCTGCACGTTAACGTCTTTCAGGACGTTGAGCGGATAGTGTGGGCCGTTATTCAGCGCCCCCTGGAAGTGCTCGATACGCACCCCGACAATCCCCTCCTGCGGCGCAAACAGGCGCACGGTGAACATCAGGGTGTCGAGCTGCCAGGTGCGCTCGCGCACGTCGCGCGGGGCGACATAGACCACCAGGTCGTTGCCCTGCTGCTCCACATCGAATACCTGAACCGGATAGGTCACGTTCAGACCCGGTTGAATTAGCCAGTTTCCATCACTGATTTTCATGCTTTCGTCCTCTTAGTTCTGCAATTCTTTGCTGACCGGCAGGGTGTTAAATTCCTGCTGGTTACGTCGCGCGCCCTGCGCCAGATCGTTCATGATTTTGACCAGGAATGGCGTCTTCAGGCTGTAGTAGCGTTTGGCGATCACCGCGCTCAGCAGGTAGCAAGCGGCGGGTACCAGGGTAAACAGGGCGATGATAATGCTGATGGTGGCGCTGTTCTGGGTTTTTGCTGCGGCATCGTAGCCGCCGCCAGCCAGCATCCAGCCGATTAATGCCCCGCCCAGCGCCAGACCCAGCTTGAGCACGAACAGCGTGCCCGCAAAGCTGATGCCGGTGAGGCGTTTGCCGTTGGTCCACTCACCGTAATCGACGGTGTCGGACATCATTACCCACTGGATCGGCGTCACCAACTGGTGCAGCACGCCAATCACGAAGATAAAGCCGAACATAGTGATGCTGGCCTGCATCGGCACGAAGAACATCGCCACGCTCGCCACCGCCAGCAGGGCATTGGTCCACCAGAAGACGCTGACTTTGCATTTCCAGTCGGTGAGCGGTTTCGCCAGCGCGGAGCCAATCAGGTTGCCGACGCAGTAGGTGGTAAGGAAGGCGACGAACAGTTCTGGCGAGCCCATGATCCAGGTGACGTAGTACATCATCGCCCCGCCGCGCACGCAGACCGCCAGAATGTTGAGGATGGTGAGCAGCCCGACGATGCGCCACTGGTCGTTCTTCCAGATGTCGCGCAGATCTTCACGCATGGAGGTGGTGCTCGGCGGCACCTGGATGCGCTCTTTAGTGGTTAAGAAGCAGAACGCCAGCATCAGGAACGCCACCACCGACAGCACCGCGATACCGCCCTGGAAGCCGAGCGCTTTATTCTCGCCACCAATCATATTCACCAGCGGCATCATCAGCACCGTGGAGAGCATGCCGCCCGCCGTCGCCAGCACAAAGCGCCAGGACTGAAGGGAGATACGCTGTGTCGGGTCGTTGGTGATCACCCCTCCCAGGGCGCAGTAAGGGATGTTGACCACGGTATAGAGCAGGGTCAGCAGGGTGTAGGTGACAGCAGCGTAGATCATTTTGCCGTTCAGGCTGAGATCCGGCGTGGTATAGGCCAGCACGCAGACCACGCCAAACGGGATCGCCCCGAACAGTATCCACGGGCGGAACTTACCCCACCGGCTGCGGGTGCGGTCGGCTATCAGCCCCATGCAGGGGTCGGAGACAGCATCCAGCGCACGCGCCAGCAGGAACATGGTGCCGACGAACCCGGCGGGGATGCCGAAGATATCGGTATAGAAAAACATCATGTAGAGCATAACGTTGTCGAAAATGATGTGACTTGCGGCGTCACCCATGCCGTAACCAATTTTCTCTTTGACGGATAAGACTTCGCTTTTCATTGTTTTTCCTTCACGCGTAGGGCGCTGAGACCGGTTACATTTTTTGTAAACCATTCACCCACGGGCAGGTATTGCGTTTTCTGGTTACTTTTTTACGTTTCTTGTTTTTTGTGATCGCGATAAAAGTGTGGAGGCGGGAAATGTAAGCTGAGGATTTTCTTAGGGTTTACGCTGGGGGCATAACGCAGGTCAAAAAAGGGGTGAAATAAGTGAGGGAAATGATGGGGTAAATGATTGAAAGTAGCTATAATGCGCCCCGCCTCCATGTAGCAATCGAGGCGCGGAAGATCGTCATCTCCGGTGAGGTGGCTGGACTTCAAATCCAGTTGGGGCCGCCAGCGGTCCTGGGCAGGTTCGACTCCTGTGATCTTCCGCCAAAATTTCTTATCCTTCTAATTTGCATTTAGTACAAAACCTATAAATAGTGAAGAAATAGTTATAACTACTATTTTTTAATGAAATGGGTTTCTTTTTTGTTTTTCAGATATTCCCCAGCTATAGATTTATACTCATGAAAACCATTTTTAGTAAGAAATGGAACCATTTTATCTAATGCATCTTCACTAACTGTTATATTAACGTTTTTACCTTTCAACAAAGAAAGCGAACAATTCAATAATAGAGAACCTAAACCAATCCCACTAAATTTCTCTTCAATAAAGAATGTAGAAATCTTATATTCACTAGGATGTATCTTTAATACCGACAACCCAGCCAATTGCTCATCTACTGAAGCAGCCAGAACAAATCTGCCATTAGGTAAAATTCTATTTTTGAGAAAATCAATGTTTGTATTATCTAATTGATAACTACTGAAATAGTCCCGATACTTAATTTTGTTTTCTATAACATCATTAATCAATTTTGTTTCATACCACTTATGAAAACACGGATAGTAATCATTGGCCTTAACAAAAAGATTTTTCACTTCATGATTTTGAAAATCAGAGTAATCATCTAAGATTAATAATTTAATTTTTTCGATTGAAGGTGGTGCATCCAAATGCATACTGTAAAAGCTATTTTTATCAATGTTTTTAAGTACGTGCATTTTACCCTCCCGAAACATATATAAATTTAACTTAACAATTATATTATAAAAAACACGTTTCTTCAACTTTTGAACGAATCAAACCATGCTTTAATTAGATCGTAAATATAATTACTGAAAATGCTTAAAAACACTATTACAAGTACATATATAATTATCGTCAATATTGGTGATTCTGTTTGCTTGAATTTAGCAACGGCAATAAAGTCTGTCATTTTATGCATATTGATGCTTTTTATTTTTTTATTATGTTCTACTCGCGATGACATCTCTTCGGAATCAATATTGCAACTCGCATCTTTTTTAGGGCGACAGTCTTTTTCCCAATGATAGATCATAGATGATTGCTCTTTTTTGAAAATATCCTCTTCAAAATATTTTTGCCATGTTTCACCCTCAAGTATTCTACATTTTTTAAAACTTTGTCCTGAATGAGACAGTTGGTATTCATCCGTCTCGTCACGTATGACAAAAAGATGGTATTTATGAGGGCATGCACATGCATTAGCTAAGCTAACCCTAACATCCATAGGCAAAACACGTAGTTCATTAATCCTGAAATCAATAACTACCAATTCATCTTTAAAAGGCTTTAAAAACTTATCAGAATTTTCAGTTTTATGAATTAACGCATTAATTTCATTGGGTTTCAAATCCTCTAAACGCAAACGAATATAATATTTCAAATCTTCTTTATTATTAATGAAGCTTAAATCTTCACTATCAATAACACATTTTGATAGCTTAAACGAAATCTTTGTATACTCATCATTTACAACAACTCTGACTCTATTATCATATCTGCCATCTACATCTTTAAAATCTAAACTCGTATTTAATGCCAAGAAACTATTTGGATTCGAAGCAAGGTTATAAACAACATGCTTTGTTTTAACATTACGAGTAACGGATACATAGTCATTAAATATAGCTGATACAAGATCCTTGTTAGCATCCATTTTCCCGCTTAAGTCATGTATTCTATCCTTAGTTATAGGAAACGGTATGAAGATGTTTAAGAATTTTTCATCATCTTCTTGAATTTTTTGGGCATCACTATTATTAAATGTAAACTTTACACCTAAATCAATACAATTTATTAGTGGTTTTCTTGTGCACCAAAAATTTATATGCAACTCATCTATACATATCTTTGAGGCTTGGTTATTATCTGGCTTCCCCTCAACCCAAACAGCGAAACTTTTGGCCATGTCGAACCCTATCCTAATGAGTATTAAGCCGTTATATTCCCATCAGATTATAACACAAAAAAAGACAATTGAAATAAGAAAAAAAATTGGCAAAAAATTCTCCAAGGACGAAGATGTATATATCTATTCATCATTTCCCGATCAAAAAATAATTGGAAAATTCCAAATAGAGTCTCTAATCCATTTTGATAAAAATGAAATTACTGAAGATCTTCTCAGTCAATCATGCTTAACAAAAGAAGAAATGCTTCATTATATTCAAGATAAAAAAGTATTTGGTATAAAAATTAAGAAAGTTACTCTGCTTCATCCATTATCATTAACCGAGATAAAATCTGAGTTAGTTAATTTTACGCCCCCACAATCATACAGATATTTAGATTTTCAAATGAAGGAGCTATTTAATAGAAGGCTCTATTAGCAATATTTTATCCCCTCGGTTCAATATTTTTCTGCCGCAAAGCCCCTCTCGCCAGTTCCTTCAACCAGCTGGCGAGACTCACCCCTTCTTCCGCAGCCACAGCATCCAACTGTTCCTTCAATGCCGGATCAATACGCATTTTAAACTGCGGAGATTGCCCGCCGCCTTTTGGTTTTTTTTCACGCGCTATGATTGACATGGGGCCACCTATCCATCTAATCTGAACCATATAGGAGGCCACCTAAACCTCCGGTTTTATCAACGCACCAGTGTGCAGGAACACACCGGTGCGTCTAACCTCACCAACTATCAAGGAGTTGATTATGGCTGATTCGCATTCTACCCCAGACACCACCGCAACCGGAACTGAGCGTACATTAATTGTGGGATATCGCCCGCAAGGTCGCGATCGCAGTACGCCAAACCTTATCCTTTCCGGTAAATGGCTGCGCGCGGCGGGGTTTGATACCGGAGATAAAGTCACGGTAAAAGTCATGGATGGCTGCATCGTGGTAATGGTGCACAACCCGCATGAGAAGAAGCTGTTAGACAAATTAAAGCTGGCGCAGCAGAAGCTGAAAGGCATTGAAGGAGCGCTGGCTCTGGCGTCGTGATCAGAGAGCAAACCTACAGCAATGAACAAATCATCAGAAAGTAAATAGCTTACAGCGGCTCCCTGGTCCGGCTGAAAATCGCTGAGGCGTTGACCGCAGGCCGGGGCGAGGCGCATGGATGCGCCGAGAGGGCGTGACCTACATGGATGTAGGATCACGCCCGACCCGAAAGCCGGAGGGAATAAGCCGAGGACAAAATTGCCGGGAGCAATTTTGGACAGCGCTTGCGCTGGCCCCGAAGGGGTGAGCCCCAGGGATGGGGCGAACAATCCGCGAAGCGGCGATTTTCTTTGCCGGGAGCCGGGATTGTTAAGGGGCGGCGGCAAGCCCCTTAACACGTTCACAGGTGACGTAGTTTACAGAGCAGCAGCGAACGTAAGGTGAACGGAACCACCACTCATGCGGCATATTCCCCTCCCAGCACAAACCTGAAGCCCGGTGGCGCTACGCTTACCGGGCCTACGATTCCGGGTAACCGCAACCGCCTCCTGCTCAGGAAACAGAGAGCCGCATATGCAACAACGGAAACGCATTCCCCTGCCCGTCCCGCTCCGATCGCCCAACCTGCACAAACCCCATATGCTGATAAAACCCAACCCCCTGCGGATTCTGCTCGTTGACGTCCACCTCGTTAGCACCGAAATGGTCAATAGCGTGTCTCAGCAGCAGCGTGCCGACGCCTTTCCCCCGGCTCGCATCATCTACAAACAGCATTTCAATGCGGTTCTCATCCACGCCCAAAAAGCCATGAATAACGCCGCTTTCATCGCGGGCGATCACAACCTTTAAGTTCGGTAAATAGGCATTGAGCAACAGCGGACGCAATGCCGCAATATCGCTCTCCTGTAAAAAATGGTGCGTAGCGCGAACGGAGGACTCCCAGATCGCGACGAGACATTCAAATTGTGAGGGGACTGCGGTTTCGATTTTCATAATGCGATCATGGTCGGGAAACGAATCTACATCAAGCCTGAGCAGGTGTATTTATAAGCTGTAGCTTATACAATTAATAACTTATCAAGGATGACATCATGTAATGGAAACAAGAAATTGAAAACCCTGAATGAAGCGATCGCTTCGCGTTCCCCTGAAAGCCAAAAACGCATCAAAGAAATGGCCGACGAAATGATCCTGGAAACGGGTCTGCAAATGATGCGAGAAGAGCTAAAGCTGTCGCAAAAGCATGTCGCTGAGGCAATGGGCGGTAAACTGAGTCTGGATGTTGAACTCCCGACCGGGAAGCGCGTGGCGTTTCACATTTAGGAAATTCCAGTTTTGTCCCTCTCCCAACAGGAGAGGGAACCGACCGCGCTTAAACAGATACTCCCATCACCGCACCCACCCCGTCTTTCTGCACGACCGTATGACATTTTTTTTGCCATTAAATACTTTTGCAGCCGGTGTAATTTTCCTTATACATGTATCCATCGCAGCCTGCCCCGGCAAGATATAGGACAATCAATTCGCTATATTATTGAACGTTTCCTGAAAGAGTGGATTCAATGTACGTGAGAACCTGTTGTTGATTCATTGGCGACCGCATATTGATGCCCATTCCCAGCTTTTGCAGACATGCGTGGAGATTTTGGATTAATGCGTCATCATTCTTCAAACAGATAATATAGGCATTTTCAAAAGGTAAAATATCAACAAGCCTTATACCTTGTGGGCTCAGGTAGTGGTTGATATGTTCGAGCCAAGGCATCATGTAGGGAAGATCCCAGGGCTCAATTTCAGCCTCTGACCAGTTAATTTTCTCAATGAACGTAAAAAGATACTCAGAGGGATCAACGGGAAGAGAAACACTAGCCAGTGTTTTTAACGCCGGAAGATAACCGGTATATTCCGTCCATTCTTCATATACCATCAGATGTTGCGCACTGAGGTTGTCATATAACCAATCCAGAACAGTTTCAGGCTCAAGGGTGGTGGGAACAGAGGCATAAAGTGAATCGGGATCTAATTCCGGGATACTGTTTTTCAGGGCGTGTATCAGGTCCTTCAAATCGTCCATTAATATTTCCTTATATTATTCACTAGATAAATTAAAAATTAATTTTCTGATCCAGATATATCCCACTGCGCCGTAAACAATATCAAGCGGATATAAAAACTGCAATTTCATCCCTCTGTCGTAGCCCAATAAATATGGCAACTTTACTTCCTGATTTCACTTCATCTTTCGGCACAAGGGTCATGACGTTTTCCTCCGGGTTTCACCAGCCGTAGGATATGTTGCAAAAAGGCCACCACATCGGTGTCGTTGAAATATTCGAAGATCCCCAGCACATTCACCTGTTTGTCGCTGCGGATCAGGCACGCTTTCAGATCGTACTGTAATGCCTGGGAACGGATGCCTATGGCGTCGTTAGCGTGGATAAACCAGTGGCAGCTGTTGCTGTCCATCCGGTTGTCCGTCTGCCCGCACGCCGCCCCAGGAAGAAAGCACGATATTTATTGCTTCACCCATACCAGCTGATCGACCCGGAAGCCCAGGCTGCGCGCGGTATTGAGATAATCCTCTTTCACCGCATCCGGAATGGTCGGGGTACGTGACAGGAGCCACAGGTAGTCGCGGTTCGGGCCGCTGACCAGCGCGTACTGGTAGTTATCGTCCAGCTTGATGACGTTATACCCGCCATAGAACGGGCCGAAGAACGAGACCTTCAGCGCGGCGGTGGTCGGCGCGCCGGTGAAGGAGGCTCTCCCCTCGCTCTCGTTCCACTTGCGTTTCACCGGATCGTATCCGCGGTTGATAACGCTGATCTGCCCGTCGCTGCGCTTGCCGTAGGTGGCGGTAACCTGCTCCAGACCGCGTTCGAAGCGGTTTTCCAGACGGGCGACTTCGTACCACTTGCCGAGATAGCGGCTGGCGTCAAAGTTAGTGATGGGCTGCACACCTTTCGGCGGCGTAGGGGATTTACAGGCAACCAGGGTCAGCGCAATGGCGACACCGGTCACAACAGGCCATAGTTTCATGAGAACTCCTTTCATTTGCGCGTCTGGATGTAAAGTGTAGTGCACCGCTGTGGTGCTTCATCCCGCAGGCAAATATTCGTAGTATATTGAGATTAATCCTTTCCTTCGGACGCAGACATGGCCTACTCCATCGGCGAATTCGCCAGACTCAGCGGGATCACCGCCACCACCCTGCGGGCGTGGCAGCGCCGCTACGGTTTACTCAAGCCGCAGCGTACGGAGGGTGGCCATCGCCTGTACAGCGAGGAAGATGTCCAACAGGCGCTGAAAATCCTCGACTGGGTGAAAAAAGGCGTCCCGATTGGCCAGGTGAAGCCACTGCTGGAGCGCCCTGCACCGAGCCGTACCAATAACTGGCAAACGCTGCAACAGAACATGCTGGACCGTCTGCAGGCGGGCAAAATCGAATCCCTGCGCCAGATGATTTACGATGCCGGCCGCGAGTATCCCCGGCCAGAGCTGGTCGCGAAGGTGTTACGCCCGCTGCGCAGCCAGGTCTCGGCGAACGTTCCCGCCGCCATGACCCTGCGCGAGATCCTCGATGGCATTATCATCGCCTATACCTCGTTTTGCCTTGAGGGCGATAAGAAAGCGCCGGGCGACAACCTTCTGCTCAGCGGCTGGCACCTGAACGACCCCTGTGAAATCTGGCTTGAAGCTCTGGCACGCACCGGCCAGGGCCATCGGATCACCATCCTGCCTATTCCGCCTGCCGCACTGGCACCGGAGATCTTCCCGGACCGCAAGTGGCTGTTGGTCACCAGCGGTAAGCTCAATGCCGCGCGCAAAAGCCAGGTTGAGCAGTGGCAGCAGCAGGTTTCCCTTGAGGTGATTATCCTCCGATGATTTTCTCCTGCGGGAATTGTCACGAAAAGTTGAATATTTTCCCGCGCGGCAAATGCTAACGTTTTCCTGTGACTTACTACTCCACAGGAAAACCCAATGAAAAAAAGTGCCCCTCTGCTGATCCTGGCCTCTATGGCCTTTGCTCCTGTCGCCTTTAGCGCCCCTGTCGGTACGCTGAGTGTGCATATCCTTGACCAGCAAACCGGTACGCCACCGCCGGGCGTCAGCGTTACGCTGGAAAAACAGCAGCAGGACAAATGGACCCCTGTTGCCAGCGGCAAAACCGACCAGGATGGCCGCATCAAGTCGCTCTATCCAGACGATCAGGATATGCAGCCTGGCGTCTATAAAGTGACGTTTAAAACCGCAGAGTACTTCCAGGCGAATAAGCTGCAGTCATTCTTCCCGGAGATCCCGGTGCTGTTTACCGTGACCCGCACCAACGAGAAGCTGCACATCCCTCTGCTGCTCAGCCAGTACGGTTACTCGACCTACAAGGGCAGCTAAAAACTATTGATATTTATAGATATTAAAAAATAGTTTCGCCAATACTTGGACAAAATAGTCAAGTTGTGTAACTTTTAGATATAGGCTCTGGAGGTACACACCATGACAACAAAACCTGTGCTGGGTATTAGCGGATGTTTAACCGGTTCCGCCGTTCGCTTCGACGGCGGGCATAAGCGTATGGGCTTTGTCATGGATGAGCTGGCCCAGTGGGTCAACTTCAGGCCCGTCTGTCCGGAAATGGCTATTGGTCTGCCGACGCCTCGTCCGGCGCTGCGTCTGGTCCTGACCGACAGCGGTGAGACGCAGATGCGGTTCAGCAAAGCGCCTCACGAAGACGTTACGCAGAAGATGGCCGATTTTGCGGCGGGTTATCTGCCAAAAATCGGCGATCTTGCTGGCTTTATCGTCTGTGCAAAATCCCCTAGCTGCGGCATGGAACGCGTGCGGCTTTATGATGAAAACGGCAACCGGGGCCGCAAGGAGGGTGTCGGGCTGTTCACCGCTGCGCTCCTTGAAACCTGGCCGTGGCTACCGGTGGAGGAAGATGGACGCCTGCACGATCCGGTACTGCGGGAGAATTTTGTTGAGCGCGTCTTTGCCCTTCACGAACTGAACACCCTGCGCGCCAATGGCCTGACGCGCCGTGCGCTGCTCGATTTCCACAGCCGCTACAAACTTCAGCTGCTGGCGCACCATCAGGCGGGCTACCGTGAAATTGGTCCCTTTGTCGCTTCGCTGCACGAGTGGGAAGACCTGGAAGCCTTCTTCGAGGCGTACCGCGAAAAGCTGATGACGATCCTCAAAAAACCCGCTTCGCGGAAAAACCACACCAACGTCCTGATGCATATCCAGGGCTATTTCCGTAACCAGCTGAACAGCCGCCAGCGCGGTGAATTGCGCGACGTGATCCTGCATTACCGTGACGGATTACTGCCTATTCTCGCCCCGCTCACGCTGCTGAAGCACTATCTGGCCGAATATCCCGACCGGTATCTGATGACGCAAAACTATTTTGATCCCTATCCGGATGATTTGGGTTTGCGTCTGGCCGTGATCTGACTATCAAATGCGAGGCCCCATTGACCCTGAAAGGCCCGAAGTAGTACCCCGCTTAGACGACACCTCACTGTCGTCTTTTTTTTGCACTTTGCGTGAAACACTGTAACTCTGTACAGGTCTAGTCCGCAAAATGGGTCCGCCGATGATCAACACCCTGCACATTCAAAACTACCGCTCGATTCGCGAGCTGTCGCTGGATCTACAGCAGCTCAATATCGTTTTCGGCCCGAACGGCACCGGTAAATCCAATATTTACAAGGCCATCCACCTGATGCACAGCGCGGCGCAGGGGCAGTTTTCCCAGGCGCTGGCAAATGAAGGCGGCATTCTGAAGGTGTTCTGGGCAGGCAAAACCCGCAGCGACCAGCTGCGGCGGATGAATCTGGCGGTGGAAACCGAAACCTACGAGTATGAACTGCAGGTGGGCTTTGTTGAAAAGCTGCCTTATCCCTCGCAGTTTCAGCTCGATCCGGTCATCAAAGAGGAGTCCATCTGGCTGAGCGGCCATCAGCGGCGCCCCTCCGCACGCCTGATGCAGCGCAAAAACCAGACCGTATTTCTGAATAACGTTCACCACGAAAAGGTGACCCACAGCGGCACCCTGTATGAGAACGAATCTGTCTTCGGCCAGCTCGGCGAGCCGCACCTCTACCCCGAGGTGTCGCAGATGCGCGAATCCCTGCGTAACTGGCGTTTTTATCATGAGTTTTCTGTCTCATCCGGTTCGGCGATGCGCGCCCCGCAGGTGGGGTTCCGTTCGCCGATGCTGGCCAGCGACGGCGCAAACCTGGCGGCCGCGTTTCAGACCATCGTCGAGATTGGCGACGAAATGCTGCTGATGCGTATTCTCGACCAGGCTTTCCCGGGCTGCGTGTTTTACAGCGACAATACGGGCGGACGTTTCCGGATGATGATGCAGCGCGAAGGCTTAAGCCGGCCGCTGGAGCCCGCAGAGTTTTCCGACGGCACGCTGCGTTTTCTCTGTCTGGCGGTGGCCCTGCTCAGCCCGCGTCCGCCCGCCTTTATCGCCCTCAACGAACCGGAAAACAGCCTGCATCCGCAGATGCTGCCTGCCCTGGCGAGCCTGATTGCCGAGGCCAGCCGCTATTCGCAGATCTGGCTCACCAGCCACTCGCCGGAGCTGGCGAACCTGATTGAGAAGCATCGATCGTTTTCGCTGTATCAGCTGTCGATGGTGGAAGGCGAGACGAGAATGGCGCGGCTGGGGTAAATGCCGGATGGCGCTACGCTTATCCGGCCTGGGCCTGCGTGCGGAAGGTTTTGCGCCATTCCGCCGGGCTGACGCCAAAGCGGGCCTTAAACTGCTGGCGCCAGGTCACGGCTGAGAGATAGCCCACTTGCTCTGCCACCGCCTCGATCGGCAGATTGCTGCTCTCCAGCAACAGTTGGCTACGCCGCAGGCGTTCGGCGGTGATCCACGAGACCACACTCATCCCGGTGGCTTTCATAAAATGGCGGGTCAGGGTGCGGCGACTCATCGCCACGCTCTCTGCCAGCGTATCCAGGTTGAGCGGCTGGCTGATATTACGCTGGAGATAATCGATCAGATTATTGATTCGCGCATCGCGGGTGGTTTCCGGCACCGGCTGGGCGATAAACTGCGCCTGCCCGCCCTCGCGGTGCGGCGGCACGATCATCCGTCGGGCAATCTGGTTGGCGACCTCACTGCCAAAGCGCTGACGGATAATGTACAGGCAGCAGTCCAGCGCGGCGGCGGTACCGGCAGAGGTGATGATGCGGTCGTCATCAACGTACAGCGCGTTGATATCGAGCTGCACGTTCGGGAAGAGCGTCTGAAACTGGCGTTCGAACTCCCAGTGCGTTGCCGCGCGTTTGCCGTCGAGAATGCCAGCATAGCCGAGAACAAACGACCCCAGGCACAACCCGACGATCTCCGCCCCGCGGTCTTTGGCCTGCACCAAGCTGTCGAGCAGCGCCTGCGGTGGGCGTTCAAGCACATGTGCCCAGTAGGGCACCACGACGATATCGGCCTCTGTGATGGCCGAAAAATCGTGGGTGGCATTGAGCGCAAAGCCGTCACGGGAGGTGAGTAACCCTGGATTTTCGGCGCAGATCGTCACATTAAAACGCTTTTTACCGGAAACGGTATCGCCAAAAAGAATGCAGGGAACGGAGTAGTGGAACGGGCTAAACCCGTCCACGGCGACAATGGCAACGTGAGTAAGCGGCATTGATCTCTCCTTTCCCCTGATTGCCTCAGAATATAACGGATTCACCATCCTGAGGAATGCTCAGCACGTCGCTGACCTGATTATCCTCTGCATACTGGCGCAACGCGCTGCGGGTCAGCAGGCAGTGGTTGATGGCCTCCATATGGACCGCCACAATTTTCGCCTGCGGTAGCAGGAAGTGGATATTCAGCACATCCTCCTGGCCCATGATGATCGGCCCAAACCCGATCACGTGGGCATAACCGGCGTTGATGACCACCACATCCGGCTGATGTTTTTGCAGGTCGGTTGCTACCGCCTCGCGCCAGATCGTATCCCCAACAATGCAGAGCGTCTTTTCATCAGGATGACGAAACACCACGCCGCAGGCTTCGCCCAGCCGCTCCGCCAGCTCCGGCACCGCATAGGCACGATCGGTACCGTGCTGGCCGCCGTCGGTTTTACTTAGCTGGATATCGCCAAACGGGCTGTTGTCCGTCAGCACGTTAAGATGGGTGAAGCCCTGGCTGCGCAGCAGCTGCGCGTCATCTTCGTTCTGCACGAAGATCGGTTTGTCTTTGGCGATCCGCTCGATGGCGTACTGATCCCAGTGATCGGGGTGGGTATGGGTTACGATAACGGCATCGACATCCAGCAGGGTTTCAATCGGAAAGGGCAGTTCCACCATCGGGTTGCGGATCGCCTCCCGGGCGGTGCCCGGAAAGCCGGGGTAGGCCTCTTTAGGTGCCAGCATCGGGTCAACCAGAAAGCGCTTTCCGGCATAGGTGATAAGCTGTGTCGCGTTACGAATGTGGGTGATGTTCATGAGCTCTCCTCCGGTCTGTATTGCAGAAAGGATAGCCGGAGGAGGAGCGGCAGAATGTGGGCTAAAGGGCATTCAACGATGGGATTGGGCCAACTTATTTTCATGCCGCAGTGAGCGGCATGAAGTTTTATTCCCAGCCCGGCACTGCCCCGCCGTTAAAGATGGTCTCTGCTGCTTTCGCGACCTCTGGTGACTGGTAGGCCTGGATAAACTCCTTCACCTTCTGCGCATCTTTATTATCTTCTCGCGTGACCACAATGTTCACGTAAGGCGAGTTTTTATCTTCGATAAAGACGCTGTCATGCACCGGCGACAGCCCGGTTTGCTGGAGATAGGTGGTGCTGATAATCGCCACATCCACTTTCGGATCGTCCAGCACACGCGGCAGTTGCGCCCCCTCCAGCTCCATGATTTTCAGGTTTTTTGGGTTGGCGGTGATATCCAGCGCCGTCGGCAGCAAACCGACGTCCGGTTTCAGGGCGATCAGCTTTTCGTTTTGCAGCAGCAACAGGGCACGGCCCAGGTTGGTGGGGTCGTTCGGGATGGCGATGGTTGCGCCATCTTTGAGTTCAGAGACCGATTTGATCTTGCGGGAATAACCCGCCATCGGGAAGACAAAGGTGTTGCCCACCGCCACCAGCTTGTAGCCGTGCGCTTTGTTATCTTCCGCCAGGAATGGGCGATGCTGGAAGACATTGGCGTCCAGCTCGCCGTGGTCAGTGGCATCGTTTGGCAGCAGCGAGCCGCTAAAGCCCACCAGCTCAACGTCGAGGCCGAACTTCTCTTTCGCCACTTTTTTGGCGACTTCCGCCACGTCCTGCTCGGCGCCGTTGATCACGCCGACTTTAATGTGTTTAGCATCGCTGCCGCTTTGGTCACAGCCCGCCAGCAGCAGGCCAGCAAGAAGAAGCGCACCCAATCGAAGTTTCACCGGTCATATCCTTTTGATAACTGTTTTATCGACTATATCGGCAACCCAGCGGCAGGTTAAAAAACGAAAAGGAATCAATTAGAATAATAAGTTATATAACGCAAACGAAGGCTAAAACACAGCAAAAACTGGAAACACTCAAAACACAACATCAAATAATAAATCTCATTAATATAATAAAGAACGCATATTTTAGAGCATTATTGAAAATCAAATCACACAAATAAAAACCTCAGTCCATGGTAATTTATTTGATGTAACTCAATAATTTAAAATCTTATAACACTAATCTTTTTCCATGAGATAACTGTTAGGTATTCCTCTATGGAACAATTAAACTGGCTTAAGGAAACTGGAATGAAAGACTATAAACCAATTGAGTTTATATCAGTCAGTGAAGTGATTAAAAACAGAGGTGGTAAAGCCGGGCGCCTTCCTGTAACAAACACTCTTAGCATTACCCAGATTTGTCGTAATAATAACAAACAATTAGTTCGGCATATGACGATCAGGATCCCTGAAGATATTATGTCCAAGGCACGATTCAAAAAAGGCGACCGTGTTGATATTGGCTTCACGGACGATGGGACAACCTGGCGATTAAAAGTCGTTTCAAACGGCGAACAGGGTTACAGTATTACAACACCATCAAACAATCCCAAAAGAGGCCAACTCAGGTTGACATGGTGTGAAGGCATTCCAGTTATCGGCGGTGATAAAGCAATAACTAAAGCACGCGCTATAGCAGATGAAAAATCGATGAGAGTATCTCCTGCAGAAATTATATTTACTATCGGTGAAGTCAGAATCGAAGCCAGAGGTGAATCGTAAGTTAAGAAGGCAGTACTATATAAAAATCTGAGAGACATACTCTTCATTTTCTGACAACACTCTAATGTTATGACTTTAGTAATACTAAAGAGTGTTGTTTTCTCAGATATCTTAATGGGTTTTAAAAATCTGATGCGACTCTCTATGCACTTTCATTCCTCCCCCTTCTGCAGCGGTGCCTCGCGCAAAAACCATGACAGTACATAGGCCAGCACCGGTGTCACAGGCTCGGTAAGCGTCGCGCCACCGGGCGTTGGGGCTCACGCCGCTGTAGTCCAGTCCTCGATAGTCAACTCCTGTACCATTCCGAAAGCATGATCGTTAGTCACAATCGTTGTGCCCCGGCTGATGGCATGGGCTGCGATCAACTGATCAAGATCTGCCATCACTTTACCTCGAGTTTCCATCTCAGCACGGAGTTTGCCGTAAGCGGCTGCGGCGTCACTGTCCCAGTCATAGATAGTGATAGTGCTCAGAAACGTCTTTATGGTCTCTTTTAACCTGGTGCTTTGTTTTTTATCCGCCCCATAAAGCAGCTCCGCTTCTGTGATACTTGAGATACATACGTCCGCTGGCTTCAGGTTAGCCATTCTATTTACAACACCGGGATGCCTTTTAAATAAATGGCTCACAATATTCGTATCCAGCATATGTTTCATACCTGAACTCCATCCAGCGGATCCCTCTTTGTAATACTCTGATTTCTTTCCTCCGGACTTAAAAATGAATCCGGTACGGTGGTGTTTTCCAACATCCTGAAAAATTCATCCCAGCTTTTTTCCTTGGCAGGTTTTGCAGCCAAAACCACATTCCCCTCTTCATCCCGCCGGATCAAGACACTCTCCGCATCAAACGCGAACTCAGCAGGCAGTAACACCGCCTGGTTTAGCCCTTTTTTGAACAGTTTTGCTTTACGTTCCATCGCAACCTCTGCTGGTTTATTGACCAGGCCAAAGCATGCGCCAGCACCGTCGGGAATGACAAGTCAGAGCGTCAAAATTCGGAAAGCGACTCGCAACAAATAGCAGACCCACTAACCTTACGCCTCCCGCTTGCGCAGCGGCGCCTCGCGCAGGAACCACGACAGCACAAAGGCCAGCACCATGATCCCGGCAGCCATCAAAAACACTGCATGAATGGCCGAACCAAAGGCGTCCAGGTAGTCCAGGCGCAGGGCATCCGGCAGGTGATGAATGGCGGTGGGGTTCATCTCCCGCGGCAGTTCGGTCCCCTCGGGGATCCGCGCCATCAGGCCCGACTGCAATACGTGGGTGAAGACCGCGCCAAACAGCGCCACGCCAATGGCCCCGCCGATGGAGCGGAACAGGGTCACGCCCGAAGTGGCCACACCGTACTGGCTGGATGAGACGCTGTTCTGTACTGCCAGCACCAGCACCTGCATCACCAGACCCAGCCCCGCCCCCAGCACGCCGGTAAACAGATAAAGCTGCCAGACCGGTGATTCGATGGTGATCCGCGTGAGCAGGCCCATGCCGACCACACCCAGCAGGGTGCCGAGGATTGGGAATAGGCGATATTTCCCGGTGCGGCTGATAATGCGACCGCTAATAATCGAGGTCAGTAGCAGTCCGCCCATCAGCGGGATCAGCTGTAAACCGGCCTGGGTCGGGGTCGCCTCTTTGACAATCTGCAGATAGAGCGGCAGGAAGGTGACCGAGCCAAACAGCGACATGCCGATAATAAAGCCAATCAGACTACACAGCAGAAAGCTGCGATCCCGGAAGAGCGACAGGGGAATAATCGGCTCCCACGCCAGACGCTCCTCGTAGATAAACCCGGCGATGCCCGTCAGGCCAAAGGCCAGAATGCACCACAGCTGCGGATCGCTCCACTCACGTACCGTGCCCCCTTCGCTGGTAAACAGGATGATGCACAGCAGCGCCATGCTGAGGTAAATCGCCCCCAGATAGTCGATCTCATGTTTGTTGCGCTTCGTGCTGCCGCGGAAGACCGCGCCGATGACCAGCAGGGCAAACAGCCCCAGCGGCAGGTTGATGTAGAAAATCCAGCGCCAGGAGGCGTGCTGCACCAGAAAGCCACCGACCAGCGGACCGATCACCGTCGCGAGCCCAAAGACCCCGCCGAATAAGCCCTGATAGCGACCACGTTCCGCAGGGGGGATAACGTCGGCCACCGCCGCCATGCTGATCACCATCAGCCCCCCGCCGCCCAGCCCCTGCAGGGCGCGCATCAGCACCAGCTGGGTCATGTTCTGCGCCAGCCCGCACAGGGCGGAGCCCACCAGAAACAGGACAATCGCGATTTGCAGGACGATTTTGCGGCCAAAAAGATCGCCAAACTTACCGTACAGCGGCACCACAATCGTGGAGCTCAGGATATAGGCCGTCACGACCCAGGAGAGTTTATCCAGGCCGCCCAGCTCGCCCACAATGGTGGGCAGCGCCGTGGAGACGATGGTCTGATCGAGAGCCGAGAGCAGCATCACCAGCAGGAGCGCGCTGAAGAGCAGCCGCACCGGGGGCGCGTTTTTGGTTTGCGTTGTTGAATCGGAGACCATAAACACCGCTTGAAATTAATTAATCGTATAATTAATATTTATCTAAGTTATGAATCAGGTCAAGGGATCCCCCGCGCATGTCAGCACATAAAGATAATTCCGACCCTACGCCACAGGCTCGCCGCCCCGGACGCCCACGCGGAAGCAAACCCACCGCCACCAGCCGGGAGCAGCTGCTGGATATCGCCCTCGATCTCTTTGCGCGCCAGGGGATTGCCCGGACCTCCCTTAACGCCATTGCCAAAGAAGCAGGCGTGACGCCAGCGATGCTGCACTACTACTTCAACTCCCGGGAGCAGCTGCTTGATGCGATGATCGAAGAGCGTTTTCTACCGCTTCGCAGCGCCATCGCGACGCTTTTCAGCGCTCACCCGGACGATCCGGTCACCGCCCTGACGTTGATGGTGGAAAAGCTGGCCGAACTGGCCGGAGAGCATCACTGGTTCGCGCCGCTATGGATGCAGGAGGTGATTGGGGAAATGCCGGTGCTGCGTGCGCATCTGCAGGCCCGCTTTGGCGATGAGAAATATCAGGGGACGCTGGATACCGTCGCCCGCTGGCAGCAGGAAGGTAAACTGAACCGCGATCTGGCGCCGGAGCTTTTATTCACCACCCTGTTGAGTCTGGTGCTGGTGCCCTTTTCGCGTATGCGCAATGACGAGAGGTTAAGCGCCCTCTCGCCGGAACGTATTGTGCGCCATGCTCTGGCGGTGATGGGCGGCGGTATTGGCGCTTAAAGCGCCTTCGACAGGTAGTGTCGTTGTATTCCCGGATAGGGGAAATCGTTGAGCGTCATTTCCAGCTTATAGCCCTGCTTTTCATAAAACGGACGCGCCTGGAAACTGAAAGTGTCCACCAGCGCATGCCGGCACCCCTGCTTCCGGGCCTCGGCTTCGGCGGCTTGCATCAGCTGGCTGCCAAGCCCGCTACCACGCAATTCATCGGATACCCACAGGTACTTGATGTTCAGCCACTCGCCCTGGCGGTTGCCGATGAGTCCGCCGCGCATGTTGCCGCTGTCATCGCGGGCATAGACGGCGAGATCGCTCCCCACGCGGGAAAAATCAATAAACTGGCTGTTATAGATCCGCAGTAGCTGAAGTAACTCTTCCTGTTCGTGTTCAGTAATGGTGTCGGTAATACTCAGTTGCATATCAATCCCCCGTTACGTTGCAGATCGACTATCGCATACTCCGCCCGGGATACAAACGCCAAATTCTGGCTCCGTGCGGGTTAAAAATGTAAGTGCAATCAACGGAAAAGTACCTTTGCGAGTCGTATCACCCTTTATTACCTGTCACCCGCCAGCCGTCACACAATTTTTTTCTGCGCTTCCCTCTCCGGCAAATTCTGCGGCTACGCTTAGTCGTACCCCTGCGCAACTATTGGCAAAATTAATACTTTCGGCTTGGGTCGCAAAGGCGGATGTAACGATATATTTCATAAACGTGTGTGTTTTTTTCGGAGGTTTCCATGAAGTCAGCGCACCTGTTTTGCCTCATCGTCTGCCTGCTTTTTGCCGCCTTCGTTCATGCTCAGGAACTGAACGACCCGGTTAAATTAGAACAGATGAAACAGGCGGTTTTAAAGGATGTGAAGAAAGCCTGTGCCCCACAACGCAAGCAAACCGATAAAGAATGGCAGGCGATGATTATGGCGTCTGAGGCGAATCAGATGCTGGTCAAAAACGCGGTGGTGGCGATGGAGCGGAACAACCAGGAGGGTTACTGGGATGCTGTCAGTCAGGTGGACTGCATGGAGGATTACTGATTACGCATAAAGGGGCCATACAGCCCCCTTAATATTTTAGCGACGCACATCCGGAATAATTAAATCCCCGCGCAGCACATACGAACCCAGCATCTGGGTCTTCTCATTCAGCCAGCTGACGATCCGTGCCGCCATGGCATCCATTGAGTACTCAATCGCTGGAATGTTCGGAATGCCCGGCAGATGCAGTGAACCCGCCAGACTGAAGACCATGATGTCGCCCGGCACCGATCGGTTGAACGCCTGGAGCTGGGGGATCACCCGCTGCGCTTCCTGCTCGTCGGCCACCAGCAAGGCGTTGAAATTGAGCGTGGAGGCGTTGTTGAGCAGCTCCTGCAGGGCCACGGAGGATGAGGTGGCTTCCATAAAGACCAGGTTGCGATTAAACGGCAGGAAGTTCTTTTCCAGCCCATGCTTGTAGCCCAGCAGCACCTGATCGGCAAAACCACTGCCGTACGGGTGGATCAGCGCAATCTGGCGTCGCCCCTGGCTGGCGAGGAAATTACAGGCGGTTTCCGCGGCAAAAGCGTGGTCATACTGGATACTGTTGACGTTATTGGTTTCCATGCAATCCACCAGGATGACGTTCTCCTGATCGATCTGCAACGGGAAACGGGCGCCAATAATCAGAATGTCATCGCATAGCCCGCAGGAGAGTTCATCCAGCGCGCTCATGACTTCGGCTTTGGTATTGGCGAAGCGAAGCAGCAGGTGCTTCTGGTGCTGGCTGAGGTGTTTTTCCAGCGCGTAAAGGTAACCCGTAGTCTGGTTAATGTTGTCCTGCGCACAAATGACGCCGATACAACCGGTTGTCTGGCTCAGCAGCGATTGGGCAATCACGTTTGGCCGGTAGTTCAGCTCTTCAACTGCTTTCAGTACGGCCTGACGGCTGGCTTCCTTCACGCCGCGCGACCCGCTCAACACCCGTGATACCGTGGCTTTGGACACCCCGGCCAGACGTGATACATCGTTGATTGTAGACATCTTTATCCCCTGACAGGTCTCTCCAGGCCCCTGTAATTCCTGATTCCACTTCGGCTCATATTATAGCCACTCAGGAGTATATCTGTTTCCGTTTTCTATGGAAACCGATTTTCCGTTTCCACTCTAAGTGATGCAAAAGCAGCCAAAATATGTGACCCAAATCCGATAAACAGCCCCTATAAGTAATGGATCTTGATGGCTGTCACACTTCTGTCTTATATGCATGGAAACCGGTTTCCATGTGTTATCCAATCATCTCCGCAATAACTATTTACATTTTGAGGATGGTTGTCGATGTTCAAGATTATGCTGTGCTGTTCTGCCGGGATGTCTACCAGTCTGCTGGTACGGAAAATGGTCGAAGCCGCGGAAGAACGCGGAATCCCCGTCAAAATCGATGCGTACGGTGTTTCAGAATTTGATACACAGTTTCCGCAATATCAGGTCGTGCTTCTCGGACCGCAAGTCAAATACATGCTAAAAACGCTCTCAGACAAGGCTGCCACCCAGGGCATACCCGTTCAGTCCATCGATACAATGGATTACGGTATGCAACGTGGCGATAAAGTGCTGGACTATGCTCTGTCGCTCATCGAAGCGGCACACTAAGAAGGTGTTCTCATGAGTTCGTTATATCAATCTATGGTTGCCGTCATTGAGCAGTCCATCGCGCCGCTGGCAGGCAAGCTGGGCCAGCAGAAGTACGTGATTGCCATCCGCGACGGCTTTACCGCCGCGCTGCCGTTTATGATCATCGGCTCGTTTATGCTGGTGTTCATCTTCCCACCGTTCTCCGCGGACACCACCAACAGCTTTGCCCGCGGCTGGCTCGATTTCTCTGAAACCTACCGCGACCAGCTGATGTTGCCATTTAACCTCAGCATGGGCGTGATGACCTTCTTCATCGCGGTAGGGATTGGCGCCAGTCTGGGCCGCCAGTTTAATCTCGATCCGGTAATGTCCGGCCTGCTGGCCTTTATGGCATTCCTGCTGGTCGCCGCGCCCTATGCCGACGGTAAAATCTCCACCCAGTATCTGTCGGGCCAGGGGATCTTCACCGCGCTGATCACCTCTATTTATGCCACCCGCGTCTACGCCTGGCTGAAAGATCATAACGTCACGATCCGCCTGCCGAAGGAAGTGCCAACCGGCGTGGCGCGCTCGTTTGAGATCCTGATCCCGGTGGTGGTGATAATCGGTACGCTGCACCCGCTGAACCTGTTTATCGAAGCGCAAACCGGGATGATTATCCCGCAGGCGATTATGCACCTGCTGGAGCCGCTGGTTTCCGCCTCTGACTCCCTGCCTGCCATTCTGCTCTCCGTACTGCTGTGCCAGATCTTCTGGTTTGCCGGCATCCACGGTGCGCTGATCGTAACCGGCATCATGAACCCGTTCTGGATGGCTAACCTTTCTGCCAACCAGGCCGCACTGGCTGCCGGCGCTGCGCTGCCGCACGTCTATCTGCAGGGCTTCTGGGATCACTACCTGCTGATTGGCGGCGTGGGCTCTACCCTGCCGCTGGCCTTCCTGCTGCTACGTAGCCGTGCAACGCACCTGCGCACTATCGGCAAAATGGGCATCGTGCCAAGCTTCTTTAATATCAACGAACCGATTCTGTTCGGTGCGCCGATCATCATGAACCCGATGCTGTTTATTCCGTTCGTGTTCGTTCCGATGATCAACGCTTGTCTGGCGTATACCGCCACCAAACTCGGCTGGCTGGCACAGGTTGTGTCGCTGACGCCGTGGACGACGCCGGCTCCGATTGGCGCCTCCTGGGCGGCAAACTGGGCCCTGAGTCCGGTGGTGATGTGCGTCATTTGTATGGTGATGTCGGCGCTGATGTATTTACCGTTCCTGCGTGCTTATGAGCGCTCCCTGGTGAAAACCGAAGAGCAGAAAGCGCAGGCGTCTGTAGGTGCAGCAGAGACCGCCGGCAATTAAGTCAAAGAGGACGTTTTATGAAATATGCATTTCCCGAAAACTTCTGGTGGGGTAGCGCCTGTTCTGCACTGCAAACCGAAGGGGAAAGCCAGGGCGGCGGCAAGGGATTAACCACCTGGGATCACTGGTTCGCCACACAGCCAAATCGCTTTCACAACGGGGTGGGGCCGCAGAATACCTCCACGTTTTATCAGAACTGGAAAGCTGACATTCAGCTGTTAAAGCAGCTGAACCACAATAGCTTTCGCACCTCGATAAGCTGGGCGCGCCTGATCCCGGAAGGTATCGGTGAAGTGAACCAGGAAGCGGTGGCGTTTTACAACCAGGTGATCGACGAACTGATCGCCCAGGGCATTACGCCATTCATCACCCTGTTCCACTTCGACATGCCGATGGCGATGCAGGAGATTGGCGGCTGGGAAAACCGCGATGTGGTCGCAGCCTATGCCCGCTACGCAGAAACCTGCTTTGAGCTTTTTGGTGATCGGGTAATGCACTGGTTTACCTTTAACGAGCCGATTGTGCCGGTAGAGGGCGGGTATCTGTATGACTTCCACTACCCGAACGTGGTCGATTTCCGTCGCGCCGCCACCGTGGCTTATCACACCGTGCTGGCTCATGCGCAGGCGGTTCGCGCCTTCCGCGCCGGGCATTATGCCGGTGAGATTGGTATCGTACTGAACCTGACGCCGTCCTATCCGCGTTCGCAGAACCCGGCGGACGTGAAAGCCGCGCACCACTGCGATCTGCTGTTTAACCGCAGCTTCCTCGACCCGGTGCTGTGTGGTGAATACCCGGCGGATCTGGTGGCGATGCTGAAAGCGCACGATCAGCTGCCAGCCTGTCTGCCAGAGGACAGCGCGCTGATTGCCGACGGTAAAATCGACCTGCTGGGCATTAACTACTACCAGCCGCGTCGGGTGAAGTGCCGTGATACGGCCATCAATCCCAACGCGCCGTTTATGCCAGAGTGGTTCTTCGACAGCTACGAGATGCCGGGCCGCAAAATGAACCCGCATCGCGGCTGGGAAATCTACGAGCCAGGTATTTACGATATTCTTATTAACCTGCGCGATAATTACGGCAACCCACGCTGTTTTATTTCTGAAAATGGTATGGGCGTTGAAAACGAGCAGCGTTTTATTGAGAACGGTCAAATTAACGACCAATATCGTATCGAATTTATTTCTGAACATCTTAAATGGCTGCATAAAGGTATTAGCGAAGGCTGTAATTGCCTTGGCTACCATATGTGGACATTTATTGATAACTGGTCGTGGTGTAATGCGTATAAAAACCGATATGGCTTTGTCCAGCTCGATTTAGAAACGCAGCAACGCACCATTAAAAAGAGCGGAGAATGGTTTGCCGAAACCTCTCTGAATAATAGTTTCGATAAATAGAGTGGAAGATGATGATTGCCTTAGAAGAAGCAGTAATGGAAATCATCGTCAATGCTGGTCAGTCGCGCAGCCTGTGCTTTGAAGCACTGCATGCTGCGCGGCAGGGCAACTTTGACGAAGCGAAAAGCCTGCTGCGCGAAGCCGATGGCTACGCGCGCCAGGCGCACCATATGCAGACCAAACTCATCGAACAGGACGCAGGCGAAGCCCGTCAGCCGATGACCTTAATTATGGTGCATGCTCAGGATCATTTAATGAACTCGCTGCTGGCCCGTGAATTATCCGAAGAGATTATTCATTTATACCAGCGCTAATATTTAAATATCAGTGATGGAGATAGCTTTACGATAATAGTGTAAACCCTCTGTGCCCGAAAAAATAAAATCAACTTGTTCTGATGATAGCGACATATTTTGTCAATGCGGAACGGGATGGTTATTGTCTGAATAAAATTTAAATATATATTGAGATAACCATGAATATGATTAAAAAACTTCCATTAACAATGGCGGTTATCGCCGCGCTTTGCCCAATTTCTGTACTCGCACAAGAATTTACGCAGGAGCAAATCGACGCCATTGTGGCCAAAGCGGTGGATAAAGCCCTGGCAGAACGCCAGGCAAAAATGGATGCCGCGGTAGCGAAAAAAGCCGACGTCATCAACGAACCGCAAAGCGCCGCCCAGTCTCCAGATATGGCGATCCCGTTCGGCATTAAATTTACCGGTTATGCCCGCTACGGCGCCCACTTCCAGGCCGCCGATCAGAAATACGTTGCCGTAGATGGCTCCTATAACGGCGCCTCGGCGATTGGTCGTCTGGGTAACGAAGGTAACGGCGGCGAGTTCCAGCTTTCCAAAGCCTTCAAGGGCGAGAACGGCGTCATCTGGGACGTCAACGTGATGATTGACCACTGGGGCGACGAAGTTAACCTGAAAAAAGCCTACGCCGGGGTGACCAATATCCTGGCATCCAACCCGAACGCCTATATCTGGGCCGGTCGTGACTTCCACCAGCGTCCGCAACAGGGCATCAACGACTACTTCTGGATGAACCACGATGGCCAGGGTGCCGGGGTGAAGAACTTCGACATCGGCGGCGTGCAGTTTGACGTAGCCACCGTGGCGGCAGTGGAATCCTGTAGCCCGGAAGTGATGGACGATGAAGCCAACCCGTCGCGCATCACCTGTACCGGCGGCTCCGGCACCGGCGACAAGGGCAACTACGCGGCCACCTCTAAAATTCATGGCATGAAGCTCGGCCCGATCGATCTGGAGCTGTACGCCAACTACGGCTTTGACTCCAAAGCCATCGACACCGAAGAGCGCACCAACGCCTGGCAGGGTGGCGTGGTGCTGAGCCACACCAACGACAGCGGCGTGAACAAAGTGATCGCCCGTTACTCTGATAACTCTGACAACAGCGTGTTCAACAAAACCGAGGATCTGACCACGGTGTACGCCAGCTTCGAAGGGCTGCACAAGTTCACCCCGGCGACCCAGGTGGAGTACATCCTGGCCTTCCACGACTATGACAACAGCCGTGACAACACCGACAACCGTAAGAACTACAACGCCATCGTGCGTCCAATGCACTGGTGGAACGACGTTCACTCCACCTGGCTGGAAGCGGGCTGGCAGCATGTTGATTACGACAACGGCGGCGATAACAAAGGCTGGAAGCTGACCCTGTCGCAGAACATGTCTATCGCTATGGGCCCGGAATTCCGTCCGATGCTGCGCTTCTACGTCACCGGCGGCAAGGTGGATAACGAACGCACTGCCCGCGTGAACAACACCAAAGACGAAACGCTCGACGACTTCAACGTCGGCGCGATGTGGGAAGCCTGGTTCTAACCCCAGCTGCGCCCGGCGGCGCTGCGCTTGCACGGGCCTACAAAGTTTTGTAGGCCGGGTAAGCGTAGCGCCACCCGGCAGGCCCCGTGTTATGCTGCTGGCCTTTGAAAGCCAATATCGCAGGGGAGAACATGGGTTCCACACGTAAAGGGATGCTGAACGTCCTGATCGCCGCCATTTTATGGGGTAGCTCAGGGGTTTGCGCGCAGTACATCATGGAGAAAAGTCATATTTCCTCGCCTTACCTCACCATGGTTCGCCTGCTGTTTGCCGGCGTGATCCTGCTGACACTCTCATTCGTCCACGGCGACAAGATTTTCTCGGTCATCAAAAATCGCAAAGATGCCCTCAGCCTGCTGATTTTCTCTCTCTTCGGGGCGCTGATCGTCCAGCTCACCTTCCTGGTGACGATTGAAAAATCCAACGCCGCCACCGCCACCGTGCTGCAGTTCCTCTCCCCGACCATTATCGTGGCGTGGTTCGCGCTGGCGCGTAAAAAGCGTCCGGGGATTTTCGTGCTGGCGGCGATCATGACCTCGCTCATCGGCACCTTTTTACTGGTCACTCACGGGGATCCGACTTCGCTGACCATCTCCCCTGCTGCGCTCTGCTGGGGCATCGCCTCCGCCTTCGCCGCGGCGTTCTATACCACCTACCCCTCGGCGCTGATTGCCCGCTACGGCACTCTGCCGATCGTCGGCTGGAGTATGCTGCTGGCCGGGTTAATGCTGACGCCGTTCTATGCCGGGCGTGGCACTACCTTCGTTATCGACGGCAGCCTGCTGCTGGCCTTCTTCTACCTGGTGGTGATTGGCACGTCGGTGACTTTCAGCCTCTATCTGAAAGGCGCGCAGATGATTGGCGGACCAAAGGCGAGCATTCTGAGCTGCGCCGAGCCGCTGAGCAGCGCCCTGCTGTCGGTGATTTTACTGAGAGTGGCGTTTACCCTGCCGGACTGGCTGGGCACGCTGCTGATTGTGTCGTCGGTGGTGCTGATTTCGATGGATTCGAGAAGAAGGGCTCAGACATCGTCGTAGCCTGATGCCCTCTCCCGGCGGGGAGAGGGCCAAAAACTTACTGCGCCTTCACTTTCCCCGCCACCAGCAGCGCCGTCAGTAGCATCAGGGTGCCGGAAATCACCACCGGTGAGGTGAGCCCTAAATTATCCAGCGCCAGGCCACCCAACGCCGCACCGCAGGTATTCGCCAGCTGGATCACCGCCACCTGAATGGACCCGGCTTTTTCCGCCTGATCGGCCAGCGAGCGGGTGATCCAGGTCGACCAGCCCACCGGGATCAGCGCAAAGGCAAAGCCCCAGATAATCGCAATCGTCGAGGCGACCCACTTGTCGCTGCCCCACAGAATCAGTACAAGCGCGCTGACCGCCAGCACCAGCGGCGCCCCCGCCAGCGCCACCTTCAGGGAGCGTTTCAGGAACTGCGCCGACAGCGAGGTGCCGACAAAGCTGGCGATACCGAAGCTTAAAAGCACCAGCGTCAGGCCATCGACGTCAAACCCGGCCATGGTCATAAACACCGGGCGGATATAGGTAAAGAAGGCAAACTGTCCGGCGAAGGCCATAAAGATGGCGGTCATCCCCGCCAGCACGCCCGGGCGTTTCAGCAGGCTGAACATGTTCTGCTTGTGGTGCGCGGCTTCGCCCGGCAGCGACGGCAGCGCCTTCCAGACCCACAGAATACAGAGCACGCCCATCACCGCAGCACCGTTAAAGACGTTGCGCCAGCCAATGATCCCCCCGAGGAAGCTGCCCAGCGGCGCGGCAATCACCAGCGCGATAGAGACCGCCCCGAAGATCACCGAGAGCGCTTTCGGCACGGTACGCGCCGGCACCAGCCGCATGGTGAGCGAAGCGGACATCGCCCAGAACCCGCCGAGCCCCAGCCCGAGGCAGGCGCGCCCTAACAGCAGCAGGGTGAAACTTTCAGCGAAGGAGACCAGCAGGCAGGAGAGGGTCAGCAGCACGCTGAACAGGATCACCACCTTACGACGGTCAATGGTGCCAATCGCCTGGGTAATAAACAGGCTGGCAAACATCGCCACAAACGCGGTAACGGTAACCGACTGGCCCGCCAGCCCTTCAGAGATGCCCAGATCCTGCGCCATCGGCGTCAGCAGGCTGACTGGCAAAAACTCCACGGTAATCAGGCAGGCGACGCAAAACGCCACGGAAAAAACCGCCGACCAGTTCGGGCGAGAAACCGCGTCGGCATGGGGCGAAGGGGCGGATTGGATCTGTTCTGTCATGGCATCACCTGAAGAGAAAACGAGCGGGAAAGCCGCGCAGTTTAACAGTTTAAATGTGATCCATTTAACGTTTTGACAACTTTTGGCACTTTTTGCCGGGCGGCGCTGCGCTTGCACCGGCCTACGGGTTTTCCAGGCCCGGTAAGCGTAGCGCCACCGGGCGAAGGTTTAGAGGTGTGATATCAGAGCAATATTCCTGCGGCTTTTTTGCCGCGCGGCGCTGCGCTTGCACCGGCTTACGGGTCTTGTAGGCCCGGTAAGCGTAGCGCCACCGGGCGATGTTCGATCAGTGCAGGAAGAAAACGCCCTCTTCCGGCAGGAAGAGCTGGTTATAGCGCAGCTGGAAGGCGTTAAGCTCGTAGGGATCGGGCTCCATGTCGCGCATAAAACCGAGCGCCAGGCGAACCTGCGCATCGGTGATCGGCGCGGCGAGACGCGCCTTGCGCAGCAGGCGATACCAGCTCTGCAGGTTGTTTTCACTGCTGTCGACGATGCACACCTGCCAGATCAACAGCACCTGCGCGGCATTGAGCAGATGCGCCTCGTCGGGACGTTCAAGGTAGCGGATAAACTCGTTGCCGGCGCTTTTGCCAAACTGGTCGATCATCGACTCCAGCGGCACAGGGGTGATCCCCAGCCGTTCACTGAGACGACGAATGGCGCGCCGGGAACCCGACGTCATGACGCGAAAGCCCACCACAAATACCACGGCCAGCGTAGCCAGCATTATCCAGACCATGCACTCTCCTTACGGTTAGCCATGCATGATATCGGGAAACGTGGCGCGTCAACAGCAGGTAACGTCGTATTAATAAAGCAACAAACAGTGGATCGGGCCGGGGAAAACCGCTACCTGCCGCATGAAGCGTTACTGCGTCTGTAACCCCTTCAACAGCGCCTCATGGAAACGTTCGGGATCCTGCATCTGCGGGGCATGACCCATATCGTCAAACTCCACAAGCGTGGCGTGAGGGATACGCTTCGCCGTCTCCTTACCCAGCACCGCGTAGTTGCCCAGCGTCTTACGTATTTCCGGCGGGGCAAGATCTTTGCCGATGGCGGTATTGTCCTTCGTACCGATCATCAATAATACCGGCATCTTCAGCTCGCTGAATTCATACATCACCGGCTGGGTGTAGATCATGTCGTAGAGCAGCGCCGAGTTCCAGGCGACACGCTCTTTGCCCGGCCCGTTATTCAGCCCGGCGAGCATGGTGACCCAGCGCTCGTATTCGGGCTTCCACTCCCCGGCGTAGTAGGTGTTTTTCTCGTACTGACGGATGCCGTCGGCGCTGGTTTTCAGCTCGCGCTGATACCACTGATCGACCGTAATATGCGGCACGCCGCGCGCTTTCCAGTCCTCCAGACCAATCGGGTTGACCATCACCAGCTGTTCCACCTCCTGGGGCCACATCAGCGCGTAGCGGGTCGCCAGCATGCCGCCGGTGGAGTGTCCAATAACGGTAACGCGATCGATCCCCAGTGCTTTCAGCAGCGCATGGGTGTTATCCGCCAGCTGCTGGAAGGTGTATTGATAGCGCTCCGGCTTGGTGGATTTGCAGAAACCGACCTGATCGGGAGCTACCACGCGGTAGCCGCTGGCAGTGAGGGCGCGGATGGTGCCGTCCCAGGTGCCCGCGCAGAAGTTTTTACCGTGCATCAGCACCACGGTGCGGCCGTTGGCTTTTTCCGGCTTTACGTCCAGATAAGCCATATCAAGCGCCTGATTTTGCGAGGTGAAGGTGAAGTGTTTTACCGGCCAGGCGTAGTCAAAACCTTCCAGTTTTTCGCCGTAGGTGGGGGTATCGGCCGCCATCGCGGGTGAGGCCAGCGCCACCAGCAGCGCAAGGCAGGATAATCGTCGGGTCAACATGCAAGCTCTCCGTTAGCAAAGGGGCTAAGGCTGCGCGAAAGGCGGCAGCAAACTAAAACTGTAGAGCATAGGGCGGAGCGGGTGTGTAAAGCGGGGTAAGGTAATCGGGGTGAGAATGTAAAAAAGCCCGGCATCACGCCGGGCAAAAAGTTACCTGCACACTCAGGCTGCTTTCAAACGTTGCACGCGTTTTTCACGGCGGATCTTGCGCTCTTCCAGCACCGCGACCATCGCCATCAGGACGATACAGCCGATGGCTGCCGCATCCAGCGCCGCAAAGGTGCCTGCCCAGCCGGTAAGGCCGAAGATCGGCGTGCCGTCGGCAATCATCCCCAGACCCAGCTTGGCGAAGCTGTCGCCGATCAGGTAGGCGAAGGTGCCCTTAATCCCATCGGCAGCGCCGATCGCTTTTTTCGGCACGAAGCCGACCGCCGCCACGCCGATCAACAGCTGCGGGCCAAACACCAGGAAGCCGAGCGCGAACAGGGAGGCGAGATAGACGTACTGGTTGCTGGCATGCTGATAAATGCCCAGCGTGGCGATAATCAGCGCCAGCGCGACGCAGGCCACCAGCGCACGACGCCCGTTGGCGAGATCCGAGAGCCAGCCCCACAGCAGGGTGCCAACCAGCGCGCCCACTTCAAACAGGGTGAAGCCCTGGATCGCTACCTCTTTGGAGAGCTTTAGCTCCTGGAAGGCATACACGGTTGACCACTGGTCGATACCGATGCGCACCACGTAGAGGAAGATATTGGAGAAGCAGAGCAGCCAGATCACTTTGTTTTTTAGCACGTACTCAACAAAGATCTGCCATTTGGTCATCTCGTTCTCTTCGGTCTCTTTGTCCTCTTCGCTGATCTCTTCGTTAAACAGCTCTTCGGCTTTACCCAGACCGTATGATTCCGGGGAGTCGCTGCCGAAGCGCAGGCCGATAAAGCCGACGATCAGGGCGATAATGGACGGGAAGATAAACATGCCGATGACATGGCCGTCGAACAAATAGTTAGCACCGAACAGCGCCACCCCTGCCGCACCGGCCCCGCCGAGGTTGTGGGAGATGTTCCACATGCCGAGGTAGGAGCCACGCTTGCGGCGCGGGGTCCATTTGGTGATGGTGGAATAGCTGCACGACCCGCCGGTACTCTGGAAGAAACCGCTCAGGGCGTAGAAGGCGATCATCAGGAACAGGCTGACGGAGCCCGCGCCCATGCTGGCGCTGAAGCCGAGCATACAGATGGCGGAGAGGATCAGCATAAACGGCAGGAACTGCTTGGTGTTTTTGCCGTCCGCATAGTAAGAGACAACGGTTTTCCCCACCCCGTAGGTGATGGAGAAGCCGAGGCCAATCATCCCCAGCTGGGTCATGCTCAGCCCGTAGGTCGAGATCATGTCGTTCTGGGCGATGTTAAAGTTTTTGCGGATCAGGTACATGGTCAGGTAGCCGATAAAGACCACCAGGTAGGACTGCATGAAGGGTTTGAACCACATTTTGCGCCGCACATCGAGCGGCAGATCCAGGGTCGGCTTGCGCACCTGATTTAAGAAGGCCAGCATGTATCAATGTCTCCCGAGCTGATTTTTGCCGCATTGTAAAAATCAGCCGGGCGTAAAGCCTGAGATAGCGTCCAGGCGGAACCGGGAAAATTTCTTAGTTTTGCCCCACTCGCGGTGAAAAGGTGAGGCGCATCACGCTTCGCTAGCCTCGCGCGGTGCCTGCGCGTTCAAAAATGGCAGCAGCAGCAGGGCCGAAATCCCCGCCGCGATGGCGATCACCGCGAAGAACCCGCTCCAGTGCCAGGTATCGATCACCCGGGCCAGCGGCCAGCCGGAGAGCGATGCCCCGAGATAGGCGAAGAGCCCGACAAAACCGGTCGCCGCCCCTGCCGCGTCTTTGTGGGAGCACTCCGCCGCCGCCATGCCGATCAGCATCTGCGGACCAAACACAAAGAAACCGATGGTGAAGAAGCACGCCGCCTGCATCACGTAACTGGCAAACGGCATCAGCCACAGCGAGCCGACCGAGAGCAAAATCCCGGCGGCGAAGATGAGGTTCATTGGGCCACGGTTGCCGTTGAAGAGCTTATCCGAGCCCCAGCCCGCCACCAGCGCGCCGATAAACCCGCCCAGCTCAAACATCGTCACCGCCGAGTTGGCGGTGACCAGATCCACACCCAGCGTCTCGGACATATACAGGTTGCCCCAGTCGTTGATCGCCGCGCGCACCACGTAGACCAGCACGTAGCAGAGCGACAGCAGCCAGATATAGGGGTTTTTCAGCACATATCGGGTGAGGATCGCCTGGCGGGACAGCCCCGCCCCCTCCTGCTGCTGGGCAATCTCCATCTCATCGTGCCGCCAGTCGCCCACCGCCGGAAGGCCTACGGTTTGTGGCCTGTCGCGCAGACGCCAGCAGAGGAACAGCCCGGCGACAATCGCCAGGCTACCGGCAATCATCATCCCGGCGCGCCAGCCGTAGTGCAGCGCCGCCGCGCCGACCACCATCGGGATCAGCGCCCCGCCGACGTTATGGGCGGTGTTCCAGATCGCCCACCAGCCGCCGCGCTCGTTGCGCGAGTACCAGGCGGTGAGCAGACGGGCGCAGACCGGTGCGCCCCAGCCCTGGAAAAAGGCGTTCAGCGCCCACAGCAGGGCAAAGGCCCAGAGCGAGGTGGAGAAGCCAAACAGAATATTCACCACCCCGGTGGCGATCAGCCCGACGCCCATAAAGTAGCGGGCATTGGAGCGGTCGCTGACGATGCCGGAGAAGAACTTCGACAGGCCGTAGGTGATGTAGAACAGCGTCGCCAGCAGGCCGATATCGGTGCGGGCCATCACCCCGCTGGCGAGGATCTCCGGCGCGGCGGCGTTGAAGCTTTTGCGGGTGAAGTAGAACAACGCGTAGCCGAGCCAGAGGGTGATCAGAATATGGCGTCGCCAGTAGCGGTAGCGGGCGTCGATTTCCGCCTTATCGCTTATCGGGACTGCATCGACAGGGGGTTTAAACATGGTGACTCCGAAGCGGTAAACTGACGCTGACGCGCGTCCCGTGGGTGCAGGAGAGGTTCAGCGTGCCGCCCAGCGCCTTCACCCGCTCGCGCATCCCCGCCAGGCCAAAGCCCTGTTGCCCGGAGCCCGGCGGCAGGCCGCAGCCGTCATCTTCAATCACCAGCATCAGGCGCTCGTCCTGCTGCCAGCCCTGTATCGTGACCGCGCTGGCGCTGGCGTGTTTAACGATATTATTCAGCCCTTCCTGACAGACGCGGAACAGGGTGACGCGCTGGCCTTCGCTCAGCGTTGTCTCGTCAATGCCCCAGTCGAGATGGCTGACGATGCCGCGGCTCTCCAGCTCCATCTCGCGCATCAGGGAGCGCACCGCCTGTTCCAGGGTCAGGTCGTCGAGCTGGCGCGGACGCAGCCTGCCCAGCAGGCGACGCACCGAGTCATATACGCCCAGCGAGAGCTGTTCGATATGCGCCCCGCCCTGCTTCACCCCGGCGTTGTCCGCCGCCAGACGCTGGACGATACCCGCCTGGGTACGAATGGCGGTAATGGTCTGGCCGATGTCGTCGTGCAGTTCGCGCGCCACCTCCTGCCGCACGCTCTCTTCGGTCTCCAGCAGGCGTTCTGCCAGGCGGCGATTGCGCGACAGCTCGGTTTGCAAGGACTGGTTCAGCTCACGCAGACGCTGAATGCCCGCGCCGAGCAGCAGCCCGGTCAGGCTCTGCGCCAGCAGAGAGAGCAGTAAATCGACCGGGTGATCGTGCCAGGTCTGGCTGGCAATCAGCGCGATGGCGTTCATCAGCGTGGCGATCAGCGCCCCCTGCCAGCCGTAATGCCAGGCGAGAGCAATGATCGGCAGCGCCAGACAAAACGGCGTAAAGCGCGATAGCTCTGCGGGCAGGCCAAGCTGCAACCACAGGCTCACCACAAACAGCAGCAGATACCAGATGAGATGCCGGGCGCGCCAGTTCACCGGTTGCGAAACCAGCGCCGGGCCAAGGGGCTGCCAGACGGTGCTGGTGAGGTAGTGCCAGATAACGAGGCAGGTCGGGGCCAGGGTCAGGCCGCCGGTCAGAGTCAGCAGCAGGGCGTTAAGCATCTCCTTCTCGCCCACCCACGGCAGGGACTGCAACAGCGCGGCGGCGATCAGCGCGGCCCCCTGGCGCAGCAGGGTGCGCCAGTCGCGCTGGTGGCGGTAGCGGGAGATCAGCGCCACGGGAATAAGCGTCAGCACGCTTCCGGTCATCAATAAGGGCAGATGCGCGAGGGCAACTTCCTGCGCCAGCCAGACCAGCATCAGCCATTCAGCACCGAGCAAAACGGGCCAGTAGCCGCGCGGGCATTGCAGCATCAGCCCCAGCCGCAGGCCAAAGGGAAACAGCAGCACCGCCAGCTCCGGGCGTTCTACCAGGTGCAGGCTGATGCTCCACAGGCAGAACCAGGCGGCGGAGAAGATAAAGAAGCTGGCTACCACCGCCACCAGCCGGGAGAAAAAGGCGTGCATTACCAGCCGTCAAACATGCGGCGCGCCAGCTCAACGTCATTGCTGACGCCCAGTTTTTCCATCAGGTTGGCGCGGTGAACGTGTACGGTTTTTGGCGACAGGCCGAGCTCAAGGGCGATCTCTTTCACCGCCATCCCCTGTGCCAGCTTTTCCGCCACCTGGCGTTCGCGTCGGGTAAGCGGGTCCTGGCGTCCGGCCGCCAGCTTGAGGGCGATATCTGGCGTCAGGTAACAACCGCCGGTGGCGACGGTACGCACGGCGGCAATCAGCTCGTCCGGACTGCAGCGTTTGGAGAGGAAGCCGCGCGCGCCCGCGTTCAGCGCCTGCTCCACCAACGCCGGACTGTCGTGAACCGAGAGCATGATGGTCGTTATTCCCTTCGGCAGCTGGCTCAGCAGCTCCAGCCCGGAGAGGTCCGGCATTGAGATATCGCAGATACAGACCTGCACCCCACGTCCCGGCAGACCGGCCAGCGCCTCGCGGCCGGAGCCGAACTCGGCCACCACCTGAAAATCGGGCTCCAGGCTCAGCAGCTGGGCAAATCCGGAGCGGACGATAAGGTGATCGTCGATAAGGGCGATGGTGGTCATGGTGCGTTCCTGGCGGGCGGATAAAAAAACGCGCTTACCTTAACGATAAGCGCGCGGGTGTTCAAGCAATGAGCGATTTATTCGAAGAACACCGCAATTTTGTTAAACATGGTCGGATCGGACTGGTTACGCACCACTTTCACCACATCTTCCAGCTTGTCGATCTGGGCCATCATCTGCTCCAGACGCTGGTCATCATTCACCAGTAACCAGATGCGGCTGTGCTCGCTGCCCTGGATTGGCAAACAGAGGATGCCTTCCACGTTGAACGCGCGGCGGGCAAACAGCCCGCAGACGTGGGTCATGACGCCTGGGTGGTTGCGGACGGTGAGTTCCAGAATGACGTTATCATTTTGCTTCTGCATGGCTTATTCCCCCACCATTTCTGTATTGGCCGCACCCGGCGGTACCATCGGATAAACTTTTTGTTGTGGATCGATACGCACGTGGATCAGTGCCGGGCCCGGGCGCGAAATCGCCGCCTGAAGTGCGGCCTGCGCATCCTCTTCGGCATTCAGATCGCAGGTGTGCAGGCCAAAACCGGCAGCAATCTGCATAAAGTTAATCATCCCCGGATAGGTGGCGGCAAAGACGCCCTGCTTGTAGAACAGGCTCTGCTGCTGATGCACCAGCCCCAGCGCTTCGTTGTTCATCAGGATGATTTTCACATCCAGCTGATTTTCCGCCGCGGTGGCCATCTCCTGAATGTTCATCATCAGGCTGCCGTCGCCGGAGAAGCAGAGCACCTTGCGGTCCGGATTCGCCAGCGCCGCGCCCACTGCCGCAGGCAGGCCAAAGCCCATGGTCCCCAGCCCGCCGGAGGTCAGCCACTGACGCGGTCGGTTCAGTGGATAGGCCTGGGCGGTCCACATCTGATGCTGTCCCACGTCGGTGGTGATAATGGCGCTGTCGTCCACGCAAGCGGCCACGGCGTTAATCAGCCCGTAGTGGCTCAGCGGATCGCCGCCGGTCGGGATAGCGCCCGGGAACTCCTGCTGCAAACCGGTAACCTGCTCACGCCACGCGGTGCGTGGAGTGGCCTCAATGTGCGGCAGCAGCTGCGCCAGCACTTCGTTAACGTCGCCCTGAATCGCCACGTGCGGCTGCTTGATTTTGCCCAGCTCCGCGCGGTCGATATCCACGTGAATAATTTTGGCGTTCGGGCAGAACTGCTCGGTTTTGCCAATCGCCCGGTCATCAAAACGTGCCCCGAGAACGATCAGCAGGTCAGCTTCCTGCAGAATAAAGTTAGTGCTGCGCGCGCCATGCATTCCGAGCATCCCCAGCGACAGCGGGTGTGCTTTGGGCAGCATGCCCAGCGCCATCAGGGTCATGGTGGTCGGCAGGTTGGCTTTTTCTGCCAGTGCACGCACTGCATCAGGCGCGTCGATCACCCCGCCGCCCAGATAGAGCACCGGGCGCTGGGCGGCGTTAATCATCGCCGCCGCCTCGCGTACGCTCTCGACGCTAAATTCCGGCGATGGCGCGCGGGTGCCTGGCTCTGGCAGCACGTCGATCTCAATTTCAGCGGTCTGCACATCCTTAGGAATGTCTATCCACACCGGACCCGGACGACCGGACTGGGCAATGCGAAACGCATCGCTGATAACCTGCGGTAATTCGCTGATATCGCGCACTAAATAGTTGTGCTTGGTGATGGGGATAGAGATGCCGTAGGTGTCCACTTCCTGAAACGCATCGGTGCCGATCATTGAGGCAGGCACCTGGCCGGTAATGCAGACTAACGGAATGGAGTCGAGACGCGCATCGGCGATGGCGGTCACCAGGTTGGTGGCCCCCGGCCCGCTACAGGCCATGCACACCGCTGGTTTGCCCTGAGTACGCGCCATGCCCTGGGCGATAAAGCCTGCGCCCTGCTCGTGACGCGCCAGCACGTGGCGGATCTGCGTGCTCTGACTTAAGGCGTCATACAGCGGGAGTACCGTCCCGCCTGGGATACCTGCAACCGTGGTAATGCCCTGACGTTCCAGCAGATGAACGATTAACTGCGCGCCAGTGAAACGCGTCTTGTGTGATGTTGTGCCCGAACTTGCCATGCTCCAGTCCTTTTATTCTGAGCCGACTTTCCGGGGGGCTTTAAACGAAAAACCCCGCCGGTTTGCGCCGGCGGGGTTTGGAATCGTGTGTTGATCCAGTCCCTACGGCGCATTGCCGACGACGACCACCACACGCACGACGACCACTGCGGCTGGGTGCGCAGTTTTTAGTAGGGTCGCGGTGTTCATGGATGCAGTCATGGGGGACCTGTCTCTGGAATCATTAAGTGGATTTATACAAGCACAGGTTGAGAGGCGTGACAACGGAATTATTTTCATCTGCATAAAAATGCGTCAACGATCACGTTTCGTTTGTCGAGTGATGAAAACAAAAAACCCCGCCGGAGCGAGGTTTTTTTTACAGCGTTTGCGGCTGGTGACCGCAGAGCACACTGTGTTACGTCAACGCCCGAAGTATACGCGATCGCACAGGAACGCGCAATTTTGGGCACGGATTTTGACGCATTTGAGTATGGATCGCCCTTCACGTTTTGTCCATAAATTACTGTTCATATATACAGTATTTATCTATACTGGTTGTGTTCACAGGGTGTGAGGGGAGCCGCTCGTAGTACACCGGCGCAACGAAGTCCTGGCTGAAACGGGTGGTGCCGTCAGCGCCTCCACTCCCCAACTGAGCACACTGTGTTACGTCAACAAAGGTGCTGGTCACAGGCGGCGGAAAGGTACGCCAGCATCGTGCTCCTTAACCAGAGGAGACGCGTATGAGCGTAGTGGATATGGTTGTACTTATCCTCAAACTCATTGTTGCAGCACTGCAACTGCTTGATGCTGTCCTGAAGTATGTGAAGTAATTCAGGTTCAAGTCGCACCGAAGAGGGGCGGGAAACCGCCCCTCTTTAACAACGATAATAACGAGGGAATGCTATGTCGCGTTTGCTAATTGAACCCGTTACGCCGGACGAACCGGGGTATATCGCGCTTAAGGCCGAGAGCATTGCGCGCAATTTCAACATGCTGCGCAGGCTGGAAGAGAACTGGCAGCGCGGCGAAAACCGCTTCAATGCCCCCGGCGAAAAGCTGCTGGGTGCGTTTCTCAATGGCAAGCTGGTAGGAATCTGCGGACTAAACCGCGATCCGTTCAGCCAGCAGCCGCGGGCCGGGCGCATTCGCCATCTTTATATCAGCGAAAAGTGTCGCGGGCAGGGTATCGGCAGGCAATTGCTCGGTGTGGTGATGGCCGATGCCAGCATCTGGTTCGATTTTCTCAATACCCATGCGCCGAAGACCGCCTGGGCCTTCTACCAGCGGTCAGGCTTTACGCTGGTCGCCGATGAACCGCGCGTGACGCACCGGCTTTTTTGCGCGGTTTAAGCAAATGAATTAACGCTGGCAACATTCGTTGCCGCTGTCGTTTAAAAATCCTGCCTTCTTGCCCCTTTCCGTTCTTCAGCCGGGTACTTAACTTGTCATTTTCCTGTGGTAGATTCCTCGCGCATTTATGGGAATGCGTAGTTACTTATTCTTTATTTCTCACTTTTGGCAAAAGTATTCAGCGACATGAAAAAACAGCGGAACGTTAATTTACTCTTGATGTTGATCTTGCTGGTCGCCGTCGGTCAGATGGCGCAAACCATCTATATCCCGGCCATTGCGGACATGGCGAAGGAACTCCAGGTACGCGAAGGGGCAATCCAGAGCGTGATGGGCGCCTATCTGCTGACCTATGGCGTATCGCAGTTATTCTACGGCCCACTCTCGGACCGCGTGGGTCGCCGTCCGGTGATCCTGGTCGGCATGACGATTTTTATGATCGCGACGGTCATCGCCATGTCCACCCACAACCTGAGCGTGCTGATTGCCGCCAGCGCGTTGCAGGGCGTCGGCACCGGCGTCGGCGGGGTGATGGCGCGCACGCTGCCGCGGGATATGTATCAGGGCACCCAGCTGCGCCACGCCAACAGCCTGCTGAACATGGGCATCCTGGTGAGCCCGCTGCTGGCGCCGCTGATTGGCGGCCTGCTGGATACCGTCTGGTCATGGCGGGCCTGCTATGGCTTCCTGCTGGTGCTGTGCGCCATCGTCACCTTCAGCATGGCGCGCTGGATGCCGGAAACCCGGCCTACTGAGGCGCCTCGCACCAGACTGCTCACCAGCTACAAAATCCTTTTCGGCAATGGGGCGTTTAATTGCTACGTGCTGATGCTGATTGGCGGCCTGGCGGGGATTGCGGTGTTCGAAGCCAGTTCGGGCGTGCTGTTGGGCGCCGGGCTGGGCCTCAGCAGTATGGTGGTGAGTATTCTGTTTATTCTGCCGATCCCGGCAGCGTTCTTCGGCGCCTGGTTTGCCGGACGCGCGAATAAACGCTTTACCACCCTGATGTGGCAGTCGGTCGCAAGCTGCCTGCTGGCGGGGCTGATGATGTGGATCCCGGGGTTGTTCGGGGTGATGAATGTCTGGACTCTGCTGATCCCGGCTGCGCTCTTCTTCTTTGGCGCGGGGATGCTCTTCCCGCTGGCGACCAGCGGCGCGATGGAGCCCTTCCCGTTCCTCGCGGGCACCGCCGGGGCGCTGGTAGGAGGGTTGCAGAATATCGGCTCCGGCGCGCTGGCCTGGCTCTCGGCGATGATGCCGCAAAACGGACAGGCCAGCCTCGGTCTGCTGATGACCTTAATGGGGCTGCTGATTGTGCTGTGCTGGCTGCCGCTGGCCTCCCGCGCCTCGCATCACCAGCAGGCGGTGTAGCGCTCACTTGCCCTCGCGTCCGTTTCCTGTTTTCTTAAGGGGATAACGCCTGCGAGGAACCTATGACGCCACAGACCCAGACATTAATCGCGCAATATCCCCTGCTCAATGCGCTGATCGCCCTGAAAGAGACCACCTGGCTTAACCCCAAAGCCACCACGCTGGCCGACGGGCTGCCCTGGGTCGGCCTGACCCAGGCCGACGTGGATGATGCCCACGCGCGCCTGGCGCGCTTTGCGCCGTACCTGGCAAAAGCGTTCCCGGAGACGGCGGCTACAAACGGGATTATCGAATCGGATCTGGTCGCCATACCGGCGATGCATAAGCGGCTGGAGACGGCGTTCGATATCACCCTTCCCGGAACGTTGCTGTTGAAAAAAGACAGCCATCTGCCGATCTCCGGCTCTATCAAAGCCCGCGGCGGCATCTATGAAGTGCTGACCCACGCGGAAAAACTGGCCCTCGCCGCGGGCCTGTTAACGCCGGAAGAGGATTACAGCATCCTGCTGGAGCCGCGCTTTAAAGATTTCTTCAGCCAGTACAGCATCGCCGTGGGTTCGACCGGCAACCTGGGAATGTCCATCGGCATCATGAGCGCCCGCATTGGCTTTAAGGTGACGGTCCATATGTCCGCCGACGCCCGTGAGTGGAAAAAAGCGAAACTGCGCAGCCACGGCGTGACGGTGGTGGAATATGAGCAGGATTACGGCGTGGCGGTGGAGCAAGGGCGCAAAGCGGCCGAAAGCGATCCAAACTGCTTCTTTATCGACGATGAAAACTCCCGCACCCTGTTTTTAGGCTATGCCGTGGCAGGCGCACGACTGAAAGCGCAGTTTGCTGAACAGGGCCGGGTGGTGGACAGGGATCATCCCCTGTTTGTCTACCTGCCATGCGGTGTCGGCGGCGGCCCTGGCGGCGTGGCGTTTGGGCTGAAGCTGGCCTTTGGCGACCATGTGCACTGCTTCTTTGCCGAACCTACTCATTCGCCGTGCATGCTGCTGGGGGTTTATACCGGGCTGCATGACCAGATTGCGGTGCAGGATCTGGGGATCGATAACCTCACTGCGGCTGATGGCCTGGCGGTAGGCCGCGCGTCCGGTTTTGTTGGCCGCGCCATGGAGCGCCTGCTCGACGGGTTCTATACCCTCTCCGATCAGAGCATGTATGACATGCTGGGCTGGCTGGCGCAGGAGGAGCAGATTCTTCTTGAGCCCTCCGCGCTGGCGGGCATGGCCGGGCCGGTACGTCTCGCCACTGCCGGGCACTATGCGCTGGACAACGCCACCCACCTGGTGTGGGCCACCGGCGGCGGCATGGTGCCGGACGAGGAGATGGCGAAGTACCTGGCGAAAGGGCGATAACTTACTGGCTCTGGCGTAACAGGGTCATTAACTCGATGGGCGAACGGTGATGGCGGATAAGATCGCGCATCACCCGCATATGCGGTGCACAATGGCGAAAGAACGCCAGATACCCCGCGCACAGCGCGCTTTTGCCCTCCACCCGGTGTTTTGGGCAGTCGCCGTTACACAGGTGAAGCGCCGGGCAGGCCTGGCACTCACCGGATAAAGTGGTTTTTTTACGCAGGCCAAAGGCGATGGCCGCCTCACTGTTATTAAGCTCTGCCAGTGGCGTCTGGTGGATGTTACCCAGCCGGTACTCGGGGTAGACATAGTGATCGCATTGATAGAGATCGCCCTGCGCCTCCAGCGCGAAGGCGTGGCCGCAGGTGACGGCGAGGGAACAGATCTGCGACGGATAGCCGCACCAGACCCCTAACGTCGAGTCGAAAAGCTGCACAAAGATGCGACCAATATCCTCCCGCACCCAGATATCAAACACCGACGACAGGAACGCTCCCCACTGCGCATCGCTGACCGATTCCGGGTTGTCGTGCTCCTGCAGGGGAAGAAACTGCAGATACGGCGTGCCTAGCGCGCGCAAATAGCGATACATGCGCTCCGGCTGGCAGCTGTTCTGCCGGTTGATGACCGTCAGAAGATTAAACGACACCTGATGCGCTCGCAGCTTCTCTATCGCCGCCAGCACCTTATGATGGGTAGGGTTGCCGCTGCGGCTGACGCGATAAGCATCATGCAGCGTCGCAGGCCCATCGAGAGAGATACCCACCAGCCAGCCCTGTTCGCGAAAAAAGATACACCAGGCGTCATTGAGCAGGATGCCGTTGGTCTGAAAAGCGTTGTGGATACGTTTTCCTGCGCCATGCCGCTGTTGCAGTTCCACGACGCGACGAAAAAAATCCAGCCCGCACAGGGTCGGTTCCCCGCCCTGCCAGGCGAACTGCACCTCTGGCCCGGGCTGGGCGGCGATATGCTGTTGAATAAAGGTTTCCAGGGTGGCGTCATCCATGATCGCCTGTTGAGGCTTATCGATATAAAAACAGTAGCGGCAATTCAGGTTGCATCGTGAGCTGGCTGGCTTGGCCATAACCTGACATCCTGTCATGTAATACCCCTGATGAAAGTAATGAGATGGTGGACATGACTAGCAGCAAACAGTAATGCGAGGGATAACACTGCGAGGGCGATCAAAAATTTAATATGCACCGGTCGGGATGATGAAAAATCATACAGAGAAACATCCATTTGCGCCCGGCTGCGGGTGTAATACCAGAGGATCAGCGCCGCGATTGCCAGTACGCCCAGCGCCACCCAGAACAGCGGCCCTGCCTGCTGCCAGTTGTGTTTAACCGCCAGCGCCATCAATGCGCCGTAGCCCAGCAGGGTGCGCAGCCAGGCGAGCGAGGTCCGCTCCGGCTGCAGTCCCGGATCGGCCAGGCGGCGGGCTTTGCGGTTATCCGCCATAGAGCACCAGTCCCATGACAATCACCGCCACCACCATCAGGATCAGGCTGATAATCAGCAGGCTGTGGGTATAGGGCAGGTCTTCTTTCAGGCGCATCGCCTTTTCATTACGCAGCCAGCGCAGGTAACCGTAGATCGCCAGCCCGCCGGAAAAGAGGCACAGCAGCAGCGCCAGCAGCTGGCGGATCACCGGCGTGGCAAAATCGGGCGCCAGCTGGTCGAGGCCGACGCCCGCAGCCAGAAAGCCCAGCGCGGTACGGATCCACGCCAGAAAGGTGCGCTCGTTTGCCAGCGAGAAGCGATAATCCGGCGCTTCGCCGAGGCGGGAAATTTTCATAACTACTCCTGTCTGGCTGCTCATCGAATAAAACTCAGGCAATAGTAACGTATACAGAGAAGTCATTCCCACCCGCAGGATCCGGTGGTAACAGCCGTATAACCACAGCCAGGGGAACGGGTTACAGATGGTGTAAAAGCGGCAAGTAACACGAGGCCTTATCTTGCCGCTGAGGTTAATTTTAGATTAATGAACGCAGCTCATCGTAAGTAAATATTCTGCCGCGATAGCCTAAGCCGGTATCAATATTATAAACCGACACACCAATATTATTATCGGTATCAAAAACGAAGAAAGATTGTTCGGCACCAAAATAAACATTGTAATATTCGTTCCCGACATCAAATACCGATGACGTGAGTTCGCTGCGCTGGCCTGGGAAATGAAACTGATCCAGGCGCTGAACCGTCGAGGCGGTTAAATCAATGGCAAGAATGGTAGGTAAGGAATCCAGTTCGGCAGCGGTATAAGTAACCGGGTCCGATTCAATTGTCCGGACCAGTTCATTGCCCTGTTCATCTGCGCAGGAGTTGTTATTGAACAGGGAAACAACAAACTTATTTTCACCCCGCCACGCCTGGTACCGGCTGTTGTGTGTGATAAAGACAGCATGCTCGCCGTTGGGATAGCTGAAGTTATCCGCGTCCATCACCTGCAAATTCAGGGCGCTATTCAGCACGGGAAAAGCTGGGTTATCAATAATCCATTCCGGATCCCCAGAGGCACTATTAAGGCCCAGCACAGTACAGCTGGAGCGGGAATTAATCATAAGCTGCCCGGTCTCTGCGACATATTCCAGACTATTGAAATGCACATCGTTGGTGTCGGTATTATCCAGCACCGTGGCACCCATGAATTCCCGGGAATAATCACGCTGCCAGAGCAACGCCCCGCTGTTGATGTCGTATTTATAGAGGATGCACTCCAGTTTTTGCTCGTCACTCCACCCCTCCAGCAGCGAGCCTAACACCCAGAGATTGCCTTGCCCGTCAGTAGTGATGTCGTGATGAAAACCGTAACCCGCTGGAGCAGAGTAGGTTTGCGTGACCTTACCGGCAAGGTTAAAGCGGTACAGTGTCGGCGCAAAAGCATGCTTGTCGGGATCCCAGGTTTCACTGGCTTCGGCTGACCAGAGCGAGTTTTCAATAATTTTTAAGTTGCCGTACATCCAGGGGAACAGGCCGGTAATACGCAAATCGCCATTGATGTCATAGCCATTCCACGCACTGGTGACAAACCAACCCTGCCCTAAGGTATTCTCTGCCATCGTGCCGTCAGCAACATTGATTGCCAGCGACAGGGGCACTTCGCCATAGTCCTGTCCCTCTGTTGATATCGATATAAGGAGAGTTTCTGCGGCATTGTCAGCGGTGTAAAGATTCAACGTAACGGTATTTAAATAATTGGCATACAACCCCACCACGACAATCTCTGGATTAACGCTGTATTGATCGGTGCCGTAATGAAAACTGGTGTTCGCCGTTTTACCCTTGACGGTGTAGTCAAAGCGTACCGCCTCGGTACTATGAATAGAAATTAATGCGCACAGTTTGTTTTTATCGTAGGGATTCAGCTTAACAGTATAGGTTGCGTTCATTTTTTCATTCCTTTGTTTAATAATGATTGAAAAATTGCTCAGCCGTGCGAAAGCTAACTTATACTTCGGTTTAATATAATTTTGTGGCTGATCCCGCAAAATAAAACCATCGCCGTTATTTTACTAAATATATTTTCAAAACAGTTCCCACCTCAATAATTAAGATTAAAATATTGACCATTTATATATTGAATCATCCAATAATCGTATCCACGATCATTCACAAAGCGATTTTATATATAAAAGCCTTATCAAATAAGCATTTGAATAATTGAAAGTAATACATCAGTAATTTTGCAAATAGAATCACAAAAAATCAAAATTAATCTTCCAATGACTAAATATGATTATTACAGTGCATTTGCTGCCAAACATGTTTGCCTTAATCACTACTAGTCGTTCCGTTATTAAATAAGAAGCAACAAAAATGTGGATTTTATTAATCTGGAAGCGAATATCACGGAGGTTGACTGCATTATGTTTTCAGACTTCATTTCAATAATACAATCTTTTTTAACCGAACCCGCTATTTTAATCGGGTTGCTGGTGGGACTGGGTTATGCCCTCGATAAGAAATCGCCGATCAAAATTATTACCGGTATGGTTAGCGCCATGGTGGGATTAATGATGGTGCTCTTTGGCGGATTTCAGTTCTCAGCCACATTTAAACCCGTTGCCGATGCGGTCAGTAAATCTTATGGCATTCATGGTTATTTAATGGATTCCTATGCCATGAAAGCAGCAACCCAGATTGCACTTGGCGATAATTTCGGTTTTGTAGGGTATGTGTTTGTGCTGGCCTTTTTTACCAACCTGGTGCTGGTCTTACTTGGCCGCTACACAAAGGTGAAAGGCATTTTTCTTACCGGCAATACCGGGGTGTCTCACTCTCAGGCAGTGCTGTGGTTGATCGTCTTCTGGCTGGACTTTGGCTGGGTACCGTCGATTATTATCGCCGGGATTTTAACCGGTGTATTCTGGGCGTTTGCCACCACCCTGATAGCCAAACCGGTTGCGAAAATCACCAATAATGCCGGCTTTACCATTGCCCATAACCAGATGCTGGGGATCTGGTTTTTCTCGAAATTCGCCCACCTGTTTGGCGACGCCGAGAAGCAGGATGCTGAAAATATGAAGCTACCCGGCTGGCTGGCGATTTTTAACCATAACGTCACCTCCATCGCTATTGTCATGACCGTGTTCGTCGGCGGGTTCCTGTTGACCACCGGCATTGATAACGTTCAGGTCATGGCAAAAGGTAAGCCCTGGTATATCTATATTATTAACCTCGGCCTGCAGTTCTCCATGTATATGGTGATCCTGCTCCAGGGCGTTCGTATGATGGTCGGGGAAATTAACGCCTCGTTTAAAGGCTGGCAGGATCGTTTAATTCCCGACGCGATTCCCGCTGTCGATGTTGCAGCATTACTTCCCTTCTCCCCAAATGCCGCCACCCTTGGTTTTATTTTCTGTACCTTCGGCACGATTTTCTCGATGGGGATCCTGCTGCTGACCCATAGTCCGATTATGGTATTGCCTGGTTTTGTGCCGCTATTTTTCGCAGGCGGCCCGATCGGCGTATTAGCCAACCGGCTGGGCGGTTATCGCGCCGTTATTATTTGTACTTTCCTGCTGGGGATTATTCAAACCTTCGGCACCGTATGGGCCATTCCCTTAACCGGCCTCGCCGCCGAAGGGGTGGGCTGGACCGGTATTTTCGACTGGGCGACTTTATGGCCAGCGATTTGCGAAGTGCTTAAGTTTATTGCCTCAACGTTCCACCTCGGCCCTTATGCGGGCTAACTCATCTCATTGTGAAAAGGATATCGTTATGAAAGACAAAATTAATATTCTGTTTGTTTGCGGCTACGGTGTCGGCAGCAGCGTGATGTTGCAGACGGTGGTAAAAAAAGCGTTAGCCAAATATGACATTAATTTCGCCATGGAGCACACCGCCGCCGGCGAAGTCGGCGGATTTACCGAATGGGCCGATATTTATGCCATTTCGAAAAAGCTGATTGATGTAGTAAGCCTCGATCCGCGGCACGGGCAGTATCTGATCCCCATCGAAAATATTATGGATGGAGAGACCATCGGGAAGCAAATCTACGCCGTGGTTGAAGAGCATTTCCCGCATCTGGTAAAGGCCCGTTAAGGAGCGACGATGAAAGCGATCATTCTGCTCTTCGACAGCCTGAATAAGCACTATCTGCCGCCTTATGGGGATATGATCACCCAGGCGCCAAATTTCCAGCGTCTGGCGGCCCGCTGCGCCACATTCAACAACAGCTATGTTGGCAGTATGCCCTGCATGCCCGCCCGCCGGGAGCTGCACACCGGCCGGTATAACTTTCTGCACCGGGAATGGGGGCCGCTGGAGCCGTTCGACGACTCCATGCCGGAGCTACTGAAAAAAGCGGGCATCTATACCCACCTGATCAGCGACCATCTGCATTACTGGGAGGATGGCGGCGGTAATTATCATAACCGCTACAGCTCATGGGAAATTATCCGTGGACAGGAGGGGGATCACTGGAAGGCCAGCGTCGCCGACCCGGCCATCCCGCAGGTGCTGCGCGTGCCCCAGAAGCAAACAGGGGGCGGCGTCTCCGGGCTCTGGCGACACGACTGGGTCAACCGCGACTACATTCAGCAGGAGGCGGACTTCCCGCAAACCCAGGTCTTTAACGCCGGGTGCGAGTTTATCGACAAGAACCATCAGCAGGATAGCTGGCTGTTGCAGGTGGAAACCTTCGACCCCCACGAGCCGTTTTATACCACCGAGGCGTATCTCTCGTTGTACCAGGATCCCTGGGACGGCCCGCACTACGACTGGCCCCGCGGCAAAGTGGAAGAGAGCCCCGAGGCGGTAGAGCATATTCGCTGCCGCTATCGCGCCCTGGTCTCCATGTGCGATCGCAACCTGGGGCGCATTCTGGACCTGATGGACCGCCACGATCTGTGGCGCGATACGATGCTCATCGTCGGCACCGATCACGGCTTTTTGCTCGGAGAGCATGGCTGGTGGGCGAAAAACCAGATGCCCTATTACAACGAAGTGGCGAATAACCCGCTGTTTATCTGGGATCCGCGCAGCGGCCATCAGGGGGTGCAGCGAGATGCGCTGGTGCAGATGATTGACTGGGCGCCGACGCTACTGGAGTTCTTCAACCAGCCCATCCCACCTGACGTTCAGGGCCGTCCGTTAGCCCGCATTCTTGAAGATGATACCCCGGTGCGTGACGCGGCGCTGTTTGGGGTCTTCAGCGGCCATGTTAACGTCACGGACGGGCGCTATGTCTATATGCGCGCCGCACTGCCCGGGCGTGAGAATGACATCGCTAACTACACCCTGATGCCCATCAAGATGAATACCCGTTTTACTCCGGAGGAGCTGGAGGCGATCGCGCTGGCGCCCCCCTTCCGCTTTACCAAAGGGGTTAAAACGCTGCGTATTCCGGCTCAGGAAAAATACCCAGGAGTGAATCGCGTCGGTCATCTGCTGTTCGATTTACACACCGACCCGCACCAGCAATGCCCGATTGAAGATAAAGCCATCGAAGCGCGGATGATTGCCCTGCTGGTGCGTCTCCTGCGTGAGAGCGACGCCCCGGCAGAGCAGTTCGCCAGGTTAGGGTTAGAGGTTTAACCTATCCCCCAGAACAGCACCGCCAGCAGTTGCGGTGTGATAATGCGCATAAACATCACCAGCGGATAGACCGTGGCGTAGGAGAGCGCCGCCGCCCCGCTGGTGGGGTGCAGGTTGTTGGCGAAGGCCAGCGCCGGGGGATCGGTCATCGAACCGGCCAACATGCCGCAGAGGGTCAGGTAGTTCATCTTCGCCAGAAGCCGCGCCAGAATGCCCATAGTGATCAGCGGGACGGCAGTAATCAGGATGCCGTAACCAATCCAGCTCACGCCGTCGCCGCGGGCGAGCGTCTCGACGAAGTCCCCGCCAGATTTCAGCCCCACCACCGCCAGAAACAGCACGATCCCCAGCTCGCGCAGGGCAAGGTTAGCGCTCGGGGGCATAAACCAGTAGAGCTTACCGACACAGCCGATACGACCAAGGATCAGCGCCATAATCAACGGCCCGCCTGCCAGCCCCAGCTTGAGCGCCACCGGGAACCCCGGCACATACAGCGGAATAGAGCCGAGCAGTACGCCGAGCCCGATACCGATAAACACCGGCAGCATCTGCACCTGCTGCAGTTTTTGTTGTGCGTTGCCCACCATATTGGCGACGGCGTCGATGGAGGCCGGGCGCCCGACGAGGTTGAGGATGTCGCCAAATTGCAGGCTGGCGTCCGGGCTGGCCACCAGCTCGATCCCGGCGCGGTTCAGGCGGGAGATCACCACGTCGTAGCGCTCTTTTACCTGCAGTTCGCGGATTTTCTTGCCTAAAACCTTCTCGTTGGTCACCACCACGCGCTCGACGCGCATATCGGTGCCGCGGGTGGAGAGCGATGTGTCGACCTCCTGGCCGATCACCAGTTGGGCATTATGCAGGTCCGCCGGTTGCCCCACCAGATGCAGCAGGTCGCCTATCTGGATCACCGTACCGGGCAGCGGCACCATCAAGGTCTGCTCGCGCTTCAGACGGGAACAGATAATATTGGCGCTGTTAAGGATCGGCACGTCCTGAATTGGCAGATTGTTCAGATTGGGGTTGTCGACGCGGATGTTGATGGTTTTAATCAGCGCCTGTCCCTGCGTAAGGGTAGATTCATGCTCCCGGGCTTCCTGTTCAACGTTAACGCGAAACAGGATACGCATCAGCCACATGGTGAGCAGGATGCCACAGATGCCGAACGGGTAGGCCATGGCGTAGCTCATCCCCATCTGATCGACGATGTCGGGCGCGATGCCCAGATCGCGCAGGATTTGCTGCCCGGCACCCAGCGCGGGAGTATTGGTTACCGCACCGGAGAAAATGCCCAGCACCACCGGCAGCGGAATGGCGAAGAGTTTATGCAGCAGAGCGGTGACCAGCCCACCCATCACCACAATCCCCATCGCAAAAAGATTAAGGCGCAGGCCAGAGACGCGCAGCGAGGCGAAAAAACCGGGCCCGACCTGGATGCCGATAGTGTAAACGAAGAGGATCAGGCCAAATTCCTGAATGAAGTGCAGCATTTCCGCGCTGAGCGTAATGCCAAGCTGGTCGGCAAAATGGCCGACAAAAATCCCGCCAAAGAGCACGCCGCCAATGCCGAACCCGACGCCGCGGATTTTGACATTGCCTATCCATAGCCCGACCACCGCAACCAATGCCAGAATACTGACCGTTAACGCTATATCACTCATGACGGCATCCCTGTGAATAACATTATTATTAACAGGGATTTTCGCAGAGCGCGGGCGGATTGTATGGGCGATGGCGCACAAAAAAGCCCCGCCGGGGCGGGGCTTTGATTTTGCCCGGCGGCGCTTCGCTTGCGCGGGCCTGCGGGTCTTGTAGGTCGGGTGAGCGTAGCGCCACCCGACACAGCTGGATTAACTGTTCAACGCCGGGCGTTCGCTGATGGCGATCCGCTGCGGAGCAATCGCCTCCGGCACGTTGCGGGTTATGTCGATATGCAGCAGCCCGTTGGTGAAGGTGGCGCCTGTCACCTCCATATGTTCAGCCAGGGTAAAGCTCAGGCTGAACGGCTGGGTCACCAGCCCCTGGTGCAGCCATTTGGTTTCAGCTGCCGGTTTTTCCGGGGTGCCTTTTACCGTCAGGCGCGTGCCTTCCAGCTGAATATCGAGGTTCTGCTGGCTGAAGCCGGCCACCGCGAGCGTAATGCGATAGTGGTTATCGTCGCTCTTTTCGATGTTATACGGCGGGAAGGTCTGGCTTTCGGTGGTGCTTTGCAGCGCGGAGGCCAGTTTGTCAAAACCGATCCACTGACGCAGCAGCGGGGATAAATCGTAATTACGCATAGTAAATCTCCTTCTGAGAAGCGAGTTCGGCACAGGTGAATTTTGTGCGCAGTTATTCCTGTAAATCCTTATGGATTCACATATGCTCCCGATATCGGCAAGCATTCATATTTGGGCCGCGCAAGCGACCCGGACAATTAATTAATTTCGATACGGCGCGGTTTTTTCGCTTCCGGAATAACACGTTCCAGATCGATATAGAGCAGGCCGTTAACCAGGTTCGCGCCGTGAACGTGGATGTTCTCAGCTAACTGGAACTTACGTTCAAAGTTACGTTCCGCGATGCCCTGATAAAGGTAGGTACGTTCTTTCTGCTCGCCTGCATGAGCGCCTTTCACCACCAGCAGGTTATCCTGAGCGGTGATCTCCAGTTCGCTTTCAGCGAAACCGGCCACGGCAATCGCAATGCGATAGTGGTTTTCGTCAACCAGTTCAACATTGTATGGAGGGTAGCCATTGCTCTGGCTTTGGTTGTTTTCTAAATGGCTGAACAGACGATCGAAGCCAATGGCTGAACGATAAAGCGGAGAAAGATCAAAGTTACGCATACAGTTAAAACTCCTGAAATCAGCAAGAATTGTCGCCTTCCACCGTGGACAGGCTGGGGTATCCCAAACGCCCCTCAGGCACGTTTGTTCATCGATACATCCTTAAAATGGGTCCGTTTGCGATCTTTTCAAGAGCAGCGCAGCGAGAATTTTTTGCACTTTGCGGGTACTGGCATAGACTGGGACTACAGCACGTAAGGTTAAAATGCGATAGGTGCCACAGAGCGGTACTTTTCAACTATTCATTTTAAGAATGGCCCGTTATAAACCCGGTTACGGGTCTGCGCCGTGCCATTGATGATGACTGACTGATAATGAAAAATGTTCTGATAAAGCTGACGATATTCAGCGCGGTGGTTGTGCTTTGCGGGTGTTCGAGCGTGATGTCTCACACCGGCGGTAAAGAAGGAACCTATCCCGGAACACGCGCCAGCGCGAATATGCTGGCGGATGACGACACTAACTGGGGCACCAAATCCCTGGTGGTGCTGGATATGCCGTTTACTGCTGTTGTGGATACGCTGCTGCTGCCGTGGGATCTCTTCCGCACCGATAAATCCGTACGCTCCCGCGTGGAGCAAAGCGAGGAGAAGACGCTGGCAACTAACGCCGTCATCCCGCCCGCTCAGATGCCCTCTCGCTGATCAGCGCCCCGTTTCTGTTACCCAGATCTGACGGAAGCCACCGACCTCCTCCATCCAGGCAATGGTGTGTCCATCCGGAGAGTAAATCACCGCATCGCCCGACGGCGGATTGCCATGATCGGACGTCAAAAACGTCACAGCACCAGACACCGCATCACAGGTCGCAATGCGATCCTCCAGCACAAATCCCAGTGAATGGCCCGCCGGATGCCAGTTAAAGGCCGACTGAATATCGCTTTGATTATGGGTGAGCTGACGGGGTTCTCCCCCTTCCGGGGCGATCAGCCACAGCTGCACCACGCCGTTATCATCCCGCATCAGGAACGCGATTTGTGTCGCCTGGGGGTTGCTGCGCACCCAGTGGCGCGGCACGTTCACCAGCCCCGGATAGCGGTTGCCGTGGGTAAAGGTTAACCGGCGCTGCATGACCCCGGCAGGCGGGGCGGGCATGCGATCTGCCGTGCCCTGAAGCGGTAGATCGCCCGCCTGTTTCCAGCCCTGTTCATCTTTTGGCAGGTCAACGATAAACAGCTCCGGCACCTTCTCGCCGCTGGCGGAAAGGGTATCGCCGATAAAAGCCAGTTGGTGATTACCGACCCAGCCCTCTTCGTAGGCGCGGTTGATCTCATCGCTGCCCGGCTGCGGCGTGGGAGTGGTACGGCTGACCAGCACGCTCCAGTGCGTACCGGCATACTCCCGCGGATGTTGACCCGCAGGCGTCACCGGGCCATAAGGCGCGGCCACGCCCACGTTGCGTAAATCCAGCGTCGGATCGAGCGTGTGCAACACATGGTCGTTATAGGTAAAGCTGACGAACTGCCCGTCCGGACTATACACATGAACATGACTGCCGCCGCGCAGCGCGCCGGGAGTGAAAGGCGGGGTGATATCCATCGCATCAAGATTGCTCACCTGCCCGCGCTCTGCAACCACCCCCTGACGGTGATGGAAGTCGTACTGCCAGTGAGCATCGGGATGTTGCGGGCCGTGGATAAAGACGTATTTAGTTTCCGCAGGATGAACGGTCACCACCCCTACGTGCGCGCCGTTGCTTGCGCGATAGATCACTTCGACGTCGCCGGTTTTAACATTCACTCTTTCAATGGTTTCGCCGGTAAACGACGCCCCGGAAGGCCGGACGTCAAAGGCCAGCCACTGGCTGTCTGCGGTCCAGGTACGGGTGTTGGTGAGCTGATGGTTACGGGAAGCGAAAGTGATTTGTTTCATGAGGATACCCTGATGCGCGGATGTCGCATCAGGGTATAGCATTGCAGGAGATTAGCCTACCCGTTTAACGTCGCCCACCAGCAGGATGTAGGAGAGCGCGCCAATCAGGGCCACCGCGGAGATATAGACCAGCGCCGGGCCAAAACCGTAGTCCTGCGCCAGGTAGCCAATCACCAGTGGAACGGTGATCCCGCCCAGGCCGCCAACGAAGTTAAACACCCCGCCGGTCAGACCAATCAGACGCATCGGGGCCAGCGACGACACCAGCGACCAGGTGATGGAGGCAAAGCCATTCCCAAAGAACGCCACCGCCATCAGGGTCATAATCCATACCGGATCGTTGGTGTAGTTGGCGCCCATGATGCAGGTGGAGATCAGCAGCCCGCAGATGATCGGCGTTTTACGCGCCACGCCGAGGGAGAATCCTTTTTTCACCAGCTTATCCGCCAGCCAGCCGGAGAGTAGCACGCCAAAGAAGGCCGCCAGGAACGGCACGGTGGTCATAAAGCCTGCCTTCAGCGCGGTGATGCCTTTCTCCTGGGTCAGGTAGTTCGGGAACCAGGTCAGGAAGAACCACAGCGTGGAGGTCACCGCAAACTGGCCAAGGTACACGCCCACCAGCTTACGGTGGAAGACCAGCTTCCAGTCAGCTTTGGTCAGCGGCTGGCGCGCCTCTTTTTTCACTGGCGCATCGCCATCCACCAGGCCGCCGCCGTCGCGGATGTAATCCAGCTCGGCTTTGCTGATGCTTTTGGTCAGGCGCGGCGGTTGATAGACCTTAATCCAGATAAACGACCAGATGATGCCGATCCCGCCGGTGACGATGAACACCCAGTGCCAGCTCAGCAGCTCCTGGATCCAGATCAGCAGCGGCGTCAGGAATGCCAGACCAACAAACTGCCCGGAGGTATAGAACCCGACGGCAGAGGCGCGCTCATGTTCCGGGAACCAGCTGGTGACCATGCGGTTATTGGTCGGGAACGCTGGCGCTTCGAAAATACCGGTGATGGCGCGCAGGCCAATCAGCGACATTAAGCCGGTAGCAAAACCCTGGAACAGGGTCGCCACGGACCAGCCGAAAATAGCGATAAAGTAGGTCAGACGCGAGCCGACGCGGTCGAGGAACCAGCCGCCCGGGATCTGGCACAGCGTATAGAGCCAGGCGAACGCCGAGAAGACGTAGCCCATCTCCGCTTTGGTAATGCCAAACTCCTCCTGAATATGGGCCGAAGCCACAGCAAGGTTGGCGCGGTCGACATAACAGATGACCACGGTAATAAAGATCATCATCAGCGTCAGGTAGCGGCGACGCCCGGTTTTGGTAGCAGTAACTGGAATATCCATCGCAATCTGTCTCCAGATTTTGGGCATAGCGAGGCCGCTCACCATGCCCTGTAATTTACAGAGGGTGTATTTGGTTTTTTTAATTAAAAACGTAAACGCAATGCGCTAAATAATTCGTGCTGGGGGAAGGCGGCAAGTTTTCGCATCCCCGGGAGCATACAAAAGTATGTGACCGGGGTAAGAAAACGCAGCCAACGCATCACCAGCGCGAAGTATGACGCGCATTTACCACTCGGCTACGGAGCCGTCTTCATGACGCCACAGTGGATTACGCCAGTCCGGCGCATTTTTACTCAGCTCAATGACTTTGGCTTCGTCGATCTCCACGCCAAGGCCCGGCTTCGTTAACGGTTTGAAGAAACCGCCTTCCATGCTGAAGTCTTCTTTGTTCTTCACAAAATCGAGCAGTTCTGCGCCCTTGTTATAGTGAATGCCCATGCTCTGCTCCTGGAATACCGCATTGCGCGAGACAAAGTCCACGTGCAGACAGGCTGCCAGCGCAATCGGGCCCAGTGGGCAGTGCGGCGCCAGGGCCACGTCATAGGCTTCTGCCATCCCGGCAATTTTGTAGCATTCGGTGATGCCGCCCGCGTGGGAGAGGTCCGGTTGCAGGATCGCAATCCCGCCCGCTTCCAGCACGCGTTTAAACTCGAAGCGCGAGAACATGCGTTCGCCCGCCGCGATCGGAATGTGCGTCTGCTCCGCCAGTTTCGGGTAGTACTCGGCCTGCTCGGCCAGCACCGGCTCCTCGATAAACAGCGGACGGTACGGCTCCAGCTCTTTGATCAGCAGTTTCGCCATCGGCGCGCTGACGCGGCCGTGGAAATCGAGACCAAACTCAATCTCGTTGCCGAAGGCTTCGCGGATTTGCGCCACGGTATTTACCGCGCGATCCACCGCCCGCGAATTATCAATAACGCCCATCTCTTCGCAGCCGTTAAGTTTGAAGGTGTCGAAACCGATGCTGCGCAGCTTGCTAATGCCGTCGATCACTTCCGCCGGACGGTCACCGCCCACCCAGCTGTAGGCTTTGATTTTGTCGCGTACCAGGCCACCCATCAGCTGCCAGACCGGGGCGTTCAGCACTTTGCCTTTGATATCCCACAGTGCCTGGTCGATACCGGCGATGGCGCTCATCAGGATTGGGCCGCCGCGGTAGAAGCCCGCACGGTACATCACCTGCCACAGGTCGTTAATACGCGCCGGATCCTGACCAATCAGATATTCGCCCAGCTCATGCACCGCCGCTTCAACGGTGCGCGCACGGCCTTCAATCACCGGCTCGCCCCAGCCAACCACCCCTTCGTCGGTTTCGATTTTCAGGAACATCCAACGCGGCGGTAAACGGTAGGTGGTGAGTTTGGTTATTTTCATTGCATTGCCTCTCGATACGCTTTTACAAATGCTGCCGCCTGCTGTGCGGTACGCTCAACGGACTGCCCGGCGCGATAGAGATCGCTACCCAGACCCGCCCCTACACAGCCCGCGTTCATCCACTGGGCCAGGTTTTCTGGCGTGACGCCGCCCACGGCAAAGACCGGTACACTGGCGGGTAACACCGCTTTCAGCGCTTTGATGTAATCCGGGCCAAAGGCCGACGACGGGAAAATTTTGAGTGACTGTGCGCCCGCATCGAGAGCGGTAAAGGCTTCTGTCGCCGTGGCGCATCCGGGACAAACCGTCATGCCGTAGCCCACCGCGCGGCGGATCACCTCAGGGTTGATATTGGGCGTCACAATGAGCTTGCAGCCCATCTTCGCCAGGCGGTCCACCTGCTCCGGCTGTAACACGGTCCCCGCGCCGATCAGCGCTTTGTCACCAAACGCATCCACGACTGCCGGAATGCTTTTTTCCCACTCCGGGGAGTTGAGCGGGATTTCCACCGCGTCGAATCCGGCGTCGATCACCGCGCCAACGTGGGCAATGGCCTCGTCGGGGGTGATGCCGCGCAGGATCGCGATAAGGGGAAGATTAGTTTGCCACTGCATGAGCGATGCTCCTTATTCCAGCCTGAAATGCCGTGTCGCCCTCCACCGCCGCCACGTCACGCCCGATAGCGTGGAACGCCTGGCGGTAACGCGCGGTCAGCGATGAACCCGCGACGAGGGTGATGGACTGCTGCCCGGCGAACTGTTCGCTCAGGGTGGCGACTTCTGCGCCAATCAGCAGGCCCGATAAAAATTCGCTCACCTGCTCGCGGGGAAGGGTTCCCAGCACGTGCGAGGCGCGAACCTCAAAAAGCTGCGGCAAAACGGCGGGGGAAGCGATCCCGCGCTCAAGCCCGGCGGCAAATGCTTCCGGCGAGGCTGTCTGCTCCGGCAGACCCGCCCCCACCAGCGAATGCTTCAGCAGCAAATGGTGTAATTCGCCGGTCATCACGGTGCGAAAATCAGCGATCTGCTGAGCATCAGTCTGCACCCATTTGCAGTGCGTACCGGGCATGACATAGACAGAAGAAGGAGAGAGCGTGCGCGCGCCGAGGAGTTGAGTTTCTTCACCGCGCATCACGTTGTGATTATCGTCGCGGGAGACGCATAACCCTGGAATGATCCAGATATTTTCGCCAACGGACGTTAACTGTTCGCCAATAGCGGAGAAAAAGGCAGGAACCGGCAGGTATGGTGCAACCTTCCAGCCCACGTTGCTGCCAACCATGCCCGCCATCACCACCGGCGTGGCGCCGTCGCGCCAGTTTTGTGTCACCTCTGCTAACACCGCTTCAGGAGATTTACCGTTCAGGCGCGTGACGCCTGCTTCTGATTGCCTGCTCTCCAGGCACTGCTCGCCCTGGTAGAGCCAGGCGCGCAGATTGGTCGATCCCCAGTCAATTGCGATGTAGCGTGATGTCATGTGATTTCCTTCAACCTTCGTGTTGAGCTGGCGATCATGGTGAGCGCCGCCTGCTCTGCCGCATCGCTGTCCTGATGGCGTATCGCATCGAACAGCGCTTTATGTTCCTGGAGCGTCTTCGGCATGTTGGCCTCATCACCCATCCAGGTTCGTTCAAATACTGCTCGCTGTAGCGAGCTGATCGCCACGCTAAGCTGCTGTAGCACCGGGTTATGTACCGACTGCAGCACCGCCTCGTGGTAGCGAATGTCCGCCTCGTTAAAGGCGTCCCGGTTCTGGTTGTTGGCGATCATGTCGTTCAGGGCCGACTCAATCTGCGCCAGGTCACCGGAAGTTGCGCGTTCCGCTGCCCAGCGGGCAATGGCCGGCTCCACCAGGTTTCGCACCTCGCTCATCGCGCCAATCAGTCGTGGGTCGTAGTCGTTTTCCAGCACCCACTGCAGAACCTCGGTATCGAGGTAGTTCCACTGGTTACGCGGAGCGACAAAGGCGCCACGATAACGCTTCATTTCAATCAGCCGCTTCGCCATCAGCGAGCGGAACACTTCCCGGATGATGTTGCGCGAGGTTTCAAACTCCTCACACAGCTCTGCCTCGGCGGGCAGCGGTGACCCAGGAACGTACTTGCCACCCACGATTTGGGTGCCCAGCGTGATGACGATGCGATCGGTTTTATTGAGAGTCATGGAGAGTCCTTGTGCTCTGTAGGTCCGCCCCTACTTTACCGCGACCGCTGAATTTCGCCTCAATTTTGCAGTACAAACGTGATGCCATTCGTCATTGCTGTGGTCGTAATGTAGTACAATCACATTGTGTTGTACTACAATCCAGATCACAAAAAGAGCAATCAGTGAAAGGAATGTTAAAGAAAGGTTCTTGAGGGGATAAAAAAACCCGCAACGAGTGCGGGTTCGGGAGCGCGTGTTTTGCCAGGCTTTAATTCAGCACAAACTTCTCAATCGCGTAGGCCACGCCGTCTTCGAGGTTAGATTTAGTGACGAAGTTAGCCACCTCTTTCACCGACGGGATCGCGTTCTCCATCGCCACGCCTAAGCCAGCATATTCCAGCATCGCAATGTCGTTTTCCTGATCGCCGAGCGTCATGATCTCTTCCGGCTTGATCCCCAGCGTTTCGGCCAGCGATTTCACACCGGTGCCTTTATTGACGCGTTTATCGAGGATTTCGAGGAAGTACGGCGCACTTTTCAGCACGGTGTACTTCTCTTTTACTTCATCCGGAATGCGGGCGATGGCCTGGTCGAGAATGGCGGGTTCATCGATCATCATAACCTTCAGGAACTGGGTTTCGGGATCCATTTTTTCCGCTTCGCAGAACACCAGCGGGATGGTGGCGACGTAGGATTCATGCACGGTGTAGTAGCTGATATCGCGGTTCGCGGTGTACAGCGTGGTGCGGTCGAGGGCGTGGAAGTGCGAGCCTACCTCGCGGGAAAGTTGTTCCAGATAGCGATAATCGTCATAGCTCAGCGCCGTCTGCGCCACCGTGCTGCCATCGGCCGCTTTCTGCACCAGCGCACCGTTGTAGGTAATGCAGTAATCCCCCGGCTCATTCATGTGCAGTTCTTTCAGGTAGTTATGTACCCCCGCATACGGGCGACCGGTGCACAGTACCACGTTCACGCCCTTCTCACGGGCTGCGGCAATCGCATTTTTAACGGCAGGAGAGATGGTGTGATCTGGCAGCAGCAGCGTGCCGTCCATATCGATTGCAATGAGTTTGATAGCCATGGGATCCCCGGTTGGAATGAGTCTGGCTTCATGCTAACGCGATTCCGCTCAAAAAACACGGTAAGAAAGGGGATGGGGTCTGGAGAGGAAATTCCTCTTTTGCATCTGAAGAAAAGCCCGGTAGCGCTGACGCGTACCGGGCCCACGAAACCTGTAGCCCCGGTAAGCGCAGCGCCACCAGGGGAACAAACGGCTTAGATGTCGATATTCGCCGCTTTGAGGGCGTTCTCTTCGATGAAGGCGCGACGGGGTTCAACCGCATCGCCCATCAGGGTAGTGAACAGCTGATCGGCAGCAATCGCGTCCTTAACGGTAACGCGCAGCATGCGGCGGCTTTCCGGATCCATGGTCGTTTCCCACAGCTGATCCGGGTTCATTTCGCCCAGACCTTTATAGCGCTGAATGGAGAGGCCACGACGGGACTCTTTCACCAGCCACTCCAGCGCCTGCTCGAAGCTGGCAACCGGCTGACGGCGTTCGCCACGCTCGATGAAGGCGTCGTCTTCGATCAGGCCACGCAGCTTTTCGCCGAGGGTGCAGATACGACGGTATTCCGCGCCGGTCACGAACTCGTGCTCCAGCGGATAGTCGGTATCCACGCCGTGGGTACGCACACGGATCACCGGCTCGAACTGCTGAGCGGCGTTCTGCTGAATATCGAACTTCCACTGGCTACCGTGCTGTTCGTTCTCGTTCAGCTCGCTGACCAGGGTATTGACCCAGCGGGTCACCGCCTGCTCGTTATCGAGATCGGCTTCGTTCAGAGTCGGCTGGTAAACCAACGCCTTCAGCAGCGCTTTTGGATAACGGCGCTCCATGCGGCCAATCATCTTCTGGGTGGCGTTGTACTCAGAGACCAGACGCTCCAGCGGCTCGCCCGCCAGCGCCGGGGCGCTTGAGTTGGCGTGCAGGGTGGCGCCATCAAGAGCGATAGCGATCTGGTACTGATCCATCGCCTCGTCATCTTTAATGTACTGCTCCTGCTTGCCTTTTTTCACCTTGTAGAGCGGCGGCTGGGCAATGTAGACGTGGCCACGCTCAACGATCTCCGGCATCTGACGGTAGAAGAAGGTCAGCAGCAGGGTACGAATGTGCGAGCCGTCGACGTCCGCATCGGTCATGATGATGATGCTGTGATAGCGCAGCTTGTCCGGGTTGTACTCGTCGCGGCCAATGCCGCAGCCCAGGGCGGTGATCAGGGTTGCCACTTCCTGAGAGGAGAGCATCTTGTCGAAGCGCGCCTTCTCAACGTTGAGGATTTTACCCTTCAGCGGCAGGATCGCCTGGTTCTTACGGTTACGGCCCTGCTTCGCAGAACCGCCCGCGGAGTCCCCTTCCACGAGGTAGAGTTCAGACAGCGCCGGGTCGCGTTCCTGGCAGTCCGCCAGTTTGCCTGGCAGGCCTGCTAAATCCAGCGCGCCTTTACGACGGGTCATTTCACGGGCTTTACGCGCCGCTTCACGGGCACGCGCCGCATCGATGATTTTACCGACGACGATTTTAGCGTCGGACGGGTTTTCCTGCAGGTAGTCGCTCAGCAGCTCGTTCATCTGCTGTTCAACCGCCGATTTCACCTCAGAGGAGACCAGCTTGTCTTTAGTCTGGGAGGAGAACTTCGGATCCGGCACTTTTACGGAGACAACGGCGATCAGGCCTTCACGGGCATCGTCACCGGTGGCGCTGACTTTCGCTTTTTTGCTGTAGCCTTCTTTGTCCATGTAGGCGTTCAGGGTACGGGTCATCGCCGTACGGAAGCCGACCAGGTGCGTACCGCCGTCGCGCTGCGGAATGTTATTGGTGAAGCAGTAGATGTTTTCCTGGAAACCGTCGTTCCACTGCAGCGCTACTTCCACGCCGATACCATCTTTTTCGGTGGAGAAATAGAAGATATTCGGGTGAATTGGCGTTTTGTTCTTGTTCAGATACTCAACGAACGCCTTGATACCGCCTTCGTAATGGAAGTGGTCTTCTTTGCCGTCGCGCTTGTCGCGCAGGCGAATCGAGACGCCGGAGTTCAGGAATGACAGCTCGCGCAGACGCTTCGCCAGGATGTCATATTCGAACTCGGTCACGTTGGAGAAGGTTTCGAGGCTCGGCCAGAAACGGACCGTGGTACCGGTTTTCTCCGTATCGCCCGTTACCGCCAGCGGTGCCTGCGGCACGCCGTGGGTATAGACCTGACGGTGAATTTTACCTTCGCGGTTGATCACCAGCTCCAGCTTCTGCGACAGGGCGTTAACTACAGAGACGCCCACGCCGTGCAGACCGCCGGACACTTTATAGGAGTTATCATCGAACTTACCGCCCGCGTGCAGAACGGTCATGATCACTTCCGCCGCAGAGACGCCCTCTTCCGGGTGGATGCCGGTTGGGATGCCGCGTCCGTCATCCTGTACGGAAACAGAGTTATCGGCGTGGATGGTGACAATAATGTCTTTACAGTGACCCGCGAGCGCTTCGTCGATAGCGTTATCTACCACCTCGAATACCATGTGGTGCAGACCGGTGCCGTCATCCGTGTCGCCGATATACATACCCGGGCGCTTACGCACCGCATCCAGCCCTTTCAGGACTTTGATACTGGAGGAGTCATAAGAATTCGACATCAACGTTTCTCGCTCATTTATTCTTGGGTTAATCCGTTATTTTACCCTTTTCCACGTTAAACATCTTCGAATTTTCGTCCGACATGTCTATTACGTGTTCAGCGCTAATCGCACTGACGAAAACCTGCGACTGTGTGGCTTTTAAGCGGCTGGCAAGCAGCCCGCGCCGCGCGTCGTCAAGTTCCGAGGCAAAATCATCAATCAGATACAGACAGCGTCGCCCGCTCTCACGGGTTAAGTACTCGCCCTGCGCCAGGCGCAGGGCGCACATCAGAAGTTTAAGCTGCCCGCGTGATAAGGTGTCTTCCACCGGCGCGCCATCGGCACGAATGCGGAAATCCGCCTTGTGCGGGCCATGCGCGGTGTAGGTCAGCATGCGATCGCGCTCGAAGCTTCGCTCCAGCACCTCGGCATAATCTGTCTCTTTCTCCCAGCCACGCTGGAAGGAGAAGCTCAGGGAGAACTCGGGTAAAAACTGCTGGCAAGTGTCCGCCATGTCTTCCGCGATCCCGGCGCTGTACTCCGCACGCCAGCGGCTAATCTGCTCCGCCAGCGGGATCAGCTCTTTATCCCACGCCCGCAGTTGGGCGTAGCGGGTCACCTGGCGCAGCGCGGCATTGCGCTGTTTCAGCAGCCGCTTGAGGTTGCTCCAGGCGGTAAAGAAGCCCGCTTCGTTATGGAAGCATCCCCAGTCGAGGAAGGCTCTTCTGTATTTGGGGCCGCCATTGAGTAAAGTAAACCCCTCGGGGGTGATTAGCTGCATGGGCATCAGCAGCGCCAGCTCAGCCACTTTGTGCCCGTCGGTGCCGTCGATGCGTACCTTGCTGTCACCGTGCTTGTCTTTGGTCAGGCCGATGGCGGTCTCGTGTTCTTCGCCCCGTAAACGGCCATGAAGCACAAACGCTTCCTGCTCGTGGCGAATGACGCGGCCAATCTGCAAACTGCGAAACGCCCGGCCATGGCCGAGCGTATAGATGGCTTCCAGCACGCTGGTTTTGCCGCTGCCGTTGGCGCCAACCAGGAAGTTAAAGCCGGGGGATAAAGCAAGATCCGCGCTTTCGATATTGCGAAAGTCGCGGATCAACAGGCGGGTGAGCGACATTACAGTCTCATTGGCATGACAACATAAGCAGCCGACTGTGATGCGGCATCTTCAATTTGTACGCTCGACACGGAGTCGGTCAGCAGAATACGCACGTTCTCGCACTTCAGCGCGTTCAGCACATCCAGCACGTAACTGACGTTAAAGCCGATTTCCATCTCGGTGCCTGCGGCATAGGTGACATCCAGAATCTCTTCGGCCTCTTCCTGTTCCGGGTTGTTGGCCGTGATCTTCAGCTGGTTTTCGCTCACGTACAGACGCACGCCGCGGAATTTCTCGTTGGAGAGGATTGCCGCGCGGGCAAAGGCCTGCTTGAGGATATCGCAGCCCGCTTCCAGCGTTTTGTCCGGGTTCTTCGGCAATACGCGGCGATAATCCGGGAAGCGGCCATCCACCAGCTTGGAGGTAAAGATGAAGTCGCCCACGTGGGCGCGGATGTTGTTGCTGCCAATCTGCACGCGCAGCGGGGTTTCGCCGCCGTCGAGCATACGCATCAGCTCAATCACGCCTTTACGCGGTACGATCACCGAATGGTTCGGCAGCGTCACGCCAACCGGCATGGAGCAGACCGCCAGGCGGTGGCCGTCGGTGGCAACGGTACGCAGCTCTTCCCCTTCGGTTTCGAACAGCATGCCGTTTAAGTAGTAGCGAACGTCCTGATGCGCCATAGAGAACTGGGTGGCTTCAATCAGGCGCTTCATGGTGGCCTGTGGCAGGGTGAATTCGACTTCACTCTGCCAGTCGTCCAGATTCGGGAAGTCAGCAGCAGGCAGCGTAGAGAGCGAGAAACGGCTGCGGCCAGAGCGCACCAGCATACGGTCGCCTTCCAGCTGCACGGCAATCTCTGCCCCTTCAGGCAGTCCGCGGCAGATATCAAAGAACTTACGCGCCGGAACGGTGGTTGCGCCCGCTTCGTGAGGCTGAGAAAGCGTCACACGTGCGACCATTTCCATCTCGAGATCGGTCCCGGTCAGCGACAGCGTGCCGTCTGCCACCTGCAGCAGCAGGTTACCAAGAATAGGCAGCGTCGGGCGGCCGCCTAATGGGCCACTCACCTGTTGCAGCGGTTTTAATAAATGTTCACGTTCAACGGTAAATTTCATAGCATCACGATGATAATGTTCTGATTAAATTGGAGAAGTCTTCTTTTATGTCGTGGCTTTCTTCACGCAGCTGCTCGATCTTACGGCAGGCGTGCAGCACGGTGGTATGGTCACGGCCACCAAACGCATCGCCGATCTCCGGCAGACTGTGGTTGGTTAATTCCTTTGCCAGCGCCATCGCCATCTGACGCGGTCTCGCCACCGAGCGGGAACGACGTTTAGACAGCAAATCTGCCACTTTAATTTTGTAGTACTCCGCCACCGTCTTCTGAATATTGTCGATGGTGACCAGTTTTTCCTGCAGCGCCAGCAGATCGCGCAGCGCCTCACGCACGAAATCGATGGTGATCGCCCGTCCGGTAAAGTTGGCGTTAGCGATCACGCGGTTCAGTGCGCCTTCCAGCTCACGAACGTTAGAACGCAGACGCTTGGCGATAAAGAACGCCACCTCGCCCGGCAGACGAATGTCGTTCTCGTCGGCCTTTTTCATCAGGATCGCCACGCGGGTTTCCAGCTCAGGCGGCTCGATCGCCACGGTCAGGCCCCAGCCGAAGCGCGATTTCAGACGATCTTCAACCCCGTTGATCTCTTTTGGATAGCGATCCGAGGTCAAAATGATCTGCTGATTGCCTTCCAGCAGCGCATTGAAGGTGTGGAAAAACTCTTCCTGGGATCGTTCTTTATTGGCAAAGAACTGGATGTCATCGATCAGCAGCGCATCAACGGAACGGTAGTAGCGTTTAAACTCTTCGATCGCGTTGTTTTGCAGGGCTTTTACCATGTCCTGAACGAAGCGCTCGGAGTGCATATACACCACTTTGGCATTGGGCTTACGCGCCATGATGCCATTGCCTACCGCATGCAGCAGGTGCGTTTTACCCAGGCCGGTACCGCCATAAAGGAACAGCGGGTTATAGGCGCCGCCCGGGTTATCCGCCACCTGGCGCGCCGCCGCGCGGGCCAGCTGGTTCGATTTACCTTCGACGAAGTTATCAAAGGTGTGTTTGACGTTAACGTTAGAGCGGTAGGTCGGCTCTGCCGGTGCCGGGACGTTATCCCAGCCCGCACGCGGCGCAGGGGCGACGCGCGGCATCTGAACCTGCGCGGTCTGCGCGGGCGCAGCGGCGACGTTAACGGTCTCTTTAAGGGTTTGGGTGACCGGTTTAGTGCCCACTTCAAAACGCAGCTGTGGGGCATCGGCACCGCAAAATTCGTTTAGCAGTCCGTTGATGTTATTGAGGTATTTGTCCCTGACCCAATCGAGCACAAAACGGTTTGGCGCATACAAAGCCAGCGTGTTATCGCTCAGTTCCGCCTGCAACGGGCGGATCCACATACTGAATTCTGTGGCTGGTAACTCATCCTGCAATCGGGCAAGACACTGCTGCCAAAGCGAAAGTGACACGGCGGACTCCACTCGAACATAAAAAGAAAGCTATTGAATAGTCGTGATTGTTGACACACGTCGAAAGAACCCGGCGTTTAGGGGGACGTGCGAACCGCTATCTGCGGTTTTTTTTACCTGCTCTGGATCCTGGGATCGCGATCAGGACCGCGGATCATAGCCTAAACTGAGCCAGAGATCTTCTGTTTCTCACAGTTTCTTCCCGATTTATCCACAGGAGGATCGAAACGGGGTAAGTGTAAACGATCCTGGCGAAGCGACCCCG